>NZ_JAQQEY010000002.1:0-4148853 GCF_046026675.1 Paraburkholderia sediminicola
ATGGCCACGAAGCGCGCGAAGAAGACAGATGTAGTCAGCCCGAGCTCGGCCGAATTACGCAAGGCCGTCGAGGCGATCGCCATCCAGCCCAAGAGCGGCAAGATCACGCTCCTCACCCGTAAGCTGTTCAACGTTCTCCTTGCCGTTGCTCAGCAAGCTGACGAGTCCGGTGATACCTATCGGGCCTTGCTGTCCGACATCGTCGCCAATTCCGCATTCGATTCGAACGATACGGCGCTCGTGAAAGAGCACCTGCGGCGCATGGTGTCAGTGCAGGTCGAATGGAGTACCGGCACGTCCAGCCAGAAGCCGGGCCGAAAATGGGGTATTTCCACGCTGATTGCCGACGCGGAAATTCTCGAAGATCCCACCACCCGCCGCGTGTGGGTGGAGTTCTCGTTTGCGCCGAAGATCAAAAAGAAGCTGCTCGATCCGGTTCAGTATGCGCGGTTGAGTCTGCAGTTCCAGAGCCAGTTGCGCAGTAGCGCGGGGCTCGCACTTTACGAGATTTGCGTTCGCTACCTGACCAACCCGAGCCATCTGACGATGCGCGAAACATGGGAATGGTGGCGTCCTATTCTCTCCGGCACGCCAGACACCGAAGCGGGTGATGAGGCGAAGCGGGAATACAAGTACTTCAAGCGCGATTACCTGCGCCCGGCCATCGCCGAAGTAAATGCGGTCACCAACATCTTCGTCGAGTTGATCGAGCACCGCGAAGGGCGGCGGGTCGCTGAGATCCAGTTCCGCGTGACCGAGCGCAAGCAGCCCATGCTTGCGCTCGACGAACACCCGAATGTGTTCGACAGCACCTTGGTCGACCGGATGGTGAAGATCGGCATTCCGCTGAAAGAAGCGCAAACACTGTACGCCGATAGCGAAGAAAACCGAATTCGCGCGGCGCTGCAGATGACCGAGCAACGCATGCGCAGCACGTCGTTGCCCGCTGTGCGTAGCGCGCCGGCTCTGTTCAAGGATGCGTTGAAGAAGGGCTATGCACCGCCGGTCGAGGCGCTGGCGTCCGGTAGCGGCGGCAAAGCCGCGGTGGCTGCGCCGGCGGACGACCTGAAAGCGCGTCTGCTTGGCGAGTACTCGGCGGTCCGCCGCAAGGAAGCGCGCGAGCTTTACGACGAGCAAGGTGAGTCCGAGCGGGAGATCGCGCGGAAATCGTTTGAGGAAGACGTGTTACCGGATCTCGGCACACACATGCGTGACGACTGGCGCCGTCGTGGACTGGACTCGAAGATCGTCGAAACGGCGTTTTTCGATTGGCTGGCTCGCAAAACCTGGGGCGAACCCACCGATGGCGACCTGCTCGCCTTCACGCTGAGCCAATCGCGCGCGGCGTAATCATCAAGATCGCATCAAGAAAAACGGCGGCCACTCTCGTGTGCCGCCGTTTCTTTTTCTGCAGGCGATTTCCCTTCGTTACTTCAGCATCTTTTCAATCTGACGAAGAATGTCGTCACGCTTTTCACGTGTGAGACCCTTCAGGCGCAGTTCGATTCGATCGTCGCCATACGATTTCAGATCGCCGACCGAGACGCCGCCGAGCTTGATTTCCAGACGCTGCGCATAGCGCTGCCGACCCGCCGGCTTGGTGCTTTCCTGCGCGCTTGCTCTGCCCTTGACGATGTCCGCAACCTGTCGCGTGCTCAGGTCGTCCGAGAGGATTTTGTTGATCAGGCGCAGCGTAGCGTCGGCGCCGCGGGCAGTGTGATAGCGGCCCACCTGATACGCCATGTTCGAACCAAAGCGGTCAGGCCTTGCGACCATCTCATGCATCACCGCCTCGGGTAGCTTCGCAATCGATAGGGCGACCGCGACGGTCGACTCGTCCAGTCCGAGGTGTTCGGCGAGCTCCTTCTGGCTCTGGAAATGCCGATCGTCGAGAAAGCGTTTCCAGACAATTGCGTTGTCGAACACGGTCTGCGAATCGCGCTGGACGTTGAGGTCGTAGCCAAGCTTATAGCTTTGGATGCCGATCGGCAGATCGATGACGATCGCCTTCACCGATTCCTTGTTCGCTTCTTTAAGCGCCCGGACACGCCGGCCGCCGTCGCTGACGAAGTAGGTGCCGGGGTTGTCGTAATCGGGAATGACGTGAATTGCCTGCTGCTGGCCCTGCTTCGCCAGATTGACGGCAAGCTCGGCAATCGATGCCTTCAGATAGAAATGGCGCGGATTGAACGGGCTCGGTTTGATCGTCTTGAGCGCGAGCTCGATGACCTGGCCGGGCCGGTAAGCGTGTTCGATCCGCCAGGCACGGTAAGCCGCTGACTCATTGGCGACATCCGCCGCTTCGACTTCCGCGACGTCCTGGGAGAGGATCGGCTGGATGACGCGGTTCGGTCCATCGCCAGTCGGGGCGCCATTCTTGACCAAACCGTCGATCGCGTTCAGGCGGTCGAGAGCGGTTCGCTTTTCGCTGCTAGTCGTATCAGGACGTGCTTGAAAGCCTTTGGCGAATTGGGAGGGTTTCATTCAGGGTCCTTTATGCGCATAAATTCAGGGGAGCAGGGCTGCGATCTCGTTGGCGCACGCCCGGACTTCGATGGCGGCGAGCTTGGCGCCGCGATCGTTCATCTGAAGCACTGTCTGTCCTAAGGCCATTGCCTGCTTGTAGGCTTCCCGCGTCGGGATCTGGGTCTTGAGCAGTGGGAAACCGAGCTCTTCCAACGCACGCTTCAGTTCGCGCGTCAGCATCCGTTTCTCTTCGGTCTTATTCAGCAGAAAGACGGCGCGCAGATCCTCGTTCATGACCTGGGCCTGCTGCACGAGTTTCACCAGTCCGACGCTCGACCAATAGTCGGCGGGCGACGACGACGTTGGCATGATCGCGACGCTCGCCGCGAGCAACACGACTCCGGACACTTTCTCGGTGATGGAGGGGGGGCAGTCGACGACGATGATGTCGTAGTCAGCCACGAATTTCTTGATCTCGCGATGGATCTGGCTGCCGGCTTCGGAGAGGTTGACGACCGGGAAGGGAATGCCGGTTTCGCCGTCTGATGATGCACTGGCCCAATGGACCAAGGTGTTTTGACCATCTGCGTCTACGACGAGGACGCGTTTGCCTTTTTCATGGAACGCAGCCCCGAGGTGCATCGCGATTGTGCTCTTCCCGACCCCACCCTTCTGCTGAGTTACCGCGATGATTTCTGCTGCCAATCTTCACCTCCTCTTTTTAGACGCAAAAGGATTTTACCTGGATGAATTCGCATTTCAATCGTTTTTGTGTAAACGCGAGAAGAATTAGCCGAACGGGATAGGTTTATGCGCATAAAGGGTGCGGTGTGACTGAGCGAAAGCGCAGCGGCTTTGACGCGAGTATCAACGGCAATAGGTTTGCGGCGCCTGGAAGATGTCAGACGCTGTGGGGTATCGAAAGGGGGAGGCGGTTACAGGCTCCGCGCGATGTGAAGCTATGCCTTCGGGTATCGCTCGTGTTGCGTTCGGCCGTCTCGGATTCGACGCTGTCCCGTTTGTCCTGGGTTGACCTTGCCGCATTGCATCGCTTTTGTTTGGCCCAACCGCTGGCGACTTCGAGGCATATCCATCCCACGATCGTGCCCCTCGAGCCGTCACGCGCAGCCCCCTTTATGCGCATAAACTCCTCGGGCGTTACTGACGCATGGAGCGCCCGCCGCCGTTGGGATCTGACCGTGCGGTTCGATGCATGATCCTGTCGGCACGGCACGGCACGGCACGGCACGGCACGGCACGGCACGGCACGGCACGGCACGGCACGGCACGGCACGGCACTGGCACTGGCACTGGCACTGGCACTGGCACTGGCACTGGCACTGGCACTGGCACTGGCACTGGGCGAAGCATCTCGGTCATGTATACCCGGCGGGGGGATCAAACGATATGAGTCGAAACAGCCGCCCAAGTCGCCCCAAGACACGTGACAACAACTTCCGGCAGGCGCTTTATGCGCATAAACCGAACGACCCCATCACCAACAGGCAACGCCACGTTCCTGCCTCAACAAACCCAATCGTTCCATCTGCCGGCCCGGTAGCTCCACCCAACTCCCAGCACCCGCTAAAATCCCCCACGAAAAAACACCCTGCATCCCAACCCAAGCAACGCTCACCCCAACAAACCATGATCACCATCTATCACAACCCCCGTTGTTCAAAATCGCGAGCTACCTGCGACCTGATCGCCGCCGCCTACAACAGCGCCAACGACCCAACGGAAATCATCGAATACCTGAAGCAACCACTCACGGTCACGCAGTTGCAGCAACTCAACGCGCAGCTAGGCTGCACAGTCCGCGAGATGATCCGCGACACCGAAGCCGAATACAAAGCACTCGGCCTCTCCGACACCTCGCTGAGCGACGCTCAGTTATACGAAGCATTGGCAAAGCACCCCATCCTTCTGCAACGACCGATCGTCGTGCGAAACGGGCGGGCCGTGATTGGCCGTCCGCCGGAAAATGTCAAAGTGCTGTTCGCCTAGACGTCGAAACATCGAGGTCTACGTGACCTGAGCCCAAGCGACCTAGGCCTTGGCAGGCAATGCAGCGTCCTTCGTCACGATCTTTGTCGGGATGATGCGCAGATCGCTGAATGTATCGGCAATACGTTGCTGTTCTGCAAGCACGTTCGCATCGATGGGCTTGTAGATGTGCGCGTAGTGCCGCAAACCCGCTTCGATCACGGCTGCGTCGAGGCCCTGAATCGGCGCGAGTTGAGCGGCTGCTTCGCTGTAATGCCCGCGTACCCACTCGCCCTCTTTACTCACCGCATCCATCACGATCGCGAGCACGTCACCGTTTTTCTCCGCAAACGGCCGCGCGCTCAGGAAGAACTGATGGTGACTGACGATACCTTCGGCGTCGGCGAGCAAGCGGGCATTCGACTGGCGTTTTGCTGCCTCGAGGAACGGGTCCCAGATCGCCCATGCGTCGATCGCACCGCGTTCGAAGGCCGCACGCGCATCGGCGGGCGCCAGAAAAACGGGTTGGATGTCGCTGTATTTCACGCCACTCTTCTGCAATGCGGCGACCAGAAACCAGTGAACGTCCGAACCTTTATTGAACGCGATCTTTTTGCCCTTCAGATCGGCGAGCGTTTTGATCGGCGCGTCCTGATGCACGAGGATCCCTTCAGCATGCGGCGTCGGAATTTCATACGCGGTATAGACAAAATTCGCGCCGGCCGCCTGCGCGAACACCGGCGGCGCCTCGCCGACATAACCGAAGTCGATCGCGCCGACATTCAATCCTTCGAGCAACTGCGGGCCGGCGGGAAACTCAGTCCATTTGACCGTGATGCCAAGCGGTGCGAGCTGCTTTTCGAGCGTGCCGTGCGCCTTCAGCAAGACGAGCGTATTGGCCGCTTTCTGATAACCGATGCGAAATTCCTTCGCATGCGCATCCGCGGCGAAGACTGACGAGGAGACAACGGGCAAGGCCGCGGCGGCCAGCGAGGCGCCCACGCCGGCGATAAACGCGCGGCGCGTGAGCAACGGATGACGGGACATAAAAGTGCTCGTTAAAAAGACGGACGCGAAACGGACCGATTAGCTTCGACGATAATTCGTCTGCAAGCCTGGACGAACCGATAAATTCGCATAAGCAAATCACGCTGGAGGGACGGGACACCTCAGAGGTACCGCTCTGCGTGTCTGACTGCGTCAAATCACCTTGCCCCGCTACAATCCGTCATCCGCGCGCAGTCGCGGCTGCGTCAATCGGAAAAAGGGACATCGTGCATCTGACGACAACACTCGCGCCGTGGTCATCCCACGACACTCAACTGATTTTGTCGTGCGTGCTCGGGCTCGCACTGATCATCGTTTTCATCAGCGTGCTGAAGCTCGCGCCGTTTCTGTCGATTCTGGTCGGCACGTTCGCGGCGGGCTTCTCGGCCGGCCTGCCGCTGGAAGCCGTAGCCAGCGCTTTCAGCAAAGGCGCGGGTGCGTTGCTCGGCGACGTCGGCATCATCATCGCGCTCGGGGCGATGCTCGGTGCGCTCATGGCCGAATCGGGCGCCGCCGACCGGCTCGTCTCAACCATCCTCAAACATTCCACGCCGCGCACGCTGCCGTGGATGATGGCGCTGGTGGCAATCATCGTCGGCCTGCCGCTCTTCTTTGAAGTCGGCCTGGTGATGATGGTGCCGATCATCTTCGTGATGGCGCGCCGTTCGCAGCAGCCGATCCTGCGGATTGCGATTCCCGCGCTCGCCGGCATGACCACGCTGCACGCCCTGTTGCCGCCGCATCCGGGTCCGCTGATCGCCGTGAGCGCGTTGCATGCCGATCTCGGCCTTACGCTCGGTCTCGGCCTGATCGTCGCGATTCCGGCGGTCATTCTGGCGGGACCGGTCTATGGCATCTGGTTGTCGAAGCGGATGCATGTGGTCGAGCCGGACGAAATGGGCAAGCTTTTCACCGCGCAACAAAGCACCGGCGAGCCGCCGAGTTTCGCAATTTCGCTCATCACGATCCTGTTGCCGGTCGTGCTGATGCTGGGCCGCACGGTCGCCAAACTTCTGCTTCAACCCGAGACCTTTCTGTTCAACGCGCTCAATTTTCTGGGTGAGCCGTTGGTCGCGCTCGGCCTCACCGTACTTTTCGCAGTGGTGGCGCTGGGCTGGTCGCGCGGCATGGCACGCGACCGGGTCGGCGGCATTCTGCGCAAGAGCTTGCCGCCGATCGCTGCGTTGCTGCTGACCATCGGCGCAGGCGGTGGCCTCAAGCAGGCGCTCGTGGTGGCCGGCATCAGCACGACGATCGGCAAGATCGCAGTCGGCGCGCACATGCCGCTGATTCTGCTGGCGTGGCTGATCGCCGTCGCGCTGCGACAGGCGACAGGCTCCGCGACGGTTGCGACCACTACGACCGCCGGTATCGTCGCGCCGGTCGTCGCGGGCCTCAGCGCGACTCACAATTCGCTGATGGCGCTCGCGATCGGCGCAGGTTCCGTGTTCTTCTGCCACGTGAACGATGCCGGTTTCTGGATGGTGCGCGAGTACTTCGGGTTGCAATTGAAGCAGACGGTGATGGTCTGGTCGGTTCTGCAGACGATCGTATCCGTCGTCGGCCTCGTCTTGACGTTCGCGTTGTGGACCGTGTTGACCTGAGCTTGGCCTAGGGATCGCAAACGGTGGCAGGAATTGACGCCTGGCTGTCAATTCCGCATGACCCGATCCGCTTACACTGCTTCGACACAGACGAGGCGCAGTCCCGCGCCTCGCTTCCCTGCTGACGCGGAGCCACCATGCTTGAACTGAGACCGTCCTGCGAAGGATGCGGCAAATCACTGCCGCCGAACGCGCCCGACGCGATGATCTGCACGTACGAATGCACCTTCTGCGAAGTGTGTGCGCTTAGCGCGCTGCGAAACGTGTGTCCGAACTGTGGCGGTAATTTCCAGCATCGGCCGATCCGCACCCGCGCGCTGTTGGCCAAGCATCCGGCTCGTGCCGAAGCGCATCCTGTTTCCATCGACGAAGCGATGCACGCAAGCTTCTTCGAGCGCTACCGGAACACGCCGCCCGGCGAGCGCTAACAAGCGCCGCCGGCACAAGGCGGTGTTCAACCGCTGCCGTCCATTGCAGCGCACCACCCTGGCCGCCGCTCGATGCACAGCGGGCCTAAAGTCCGGCCAGACGCGCCAAATGCCGCCTCAATCCTCACTACCGCCCGCGCCCGGCGTCGCTACCCCGCTCATCGTGCGCGCTGCCACGCGCAGCAGACGGATCTGTTTGCGGTAATTGCGGCAGCCGCTGCAAGTCGGCAGATGCAGCCGGATAGCGACCCATTCGCCAGTCGTCAAATGGCGGTCGAGCGCGTCCGACAACAGGCGCGTGATGTGCTTACACTTCCCCATTCGCATCCTCTCTGGATAGGCCCTTTTCGCTCAGGCAAGTGCGCAAGCGCAGGCGCGCGCGGTAGATCAGTACGCTGCAATGATTGGCGGTCATCTGCAGTTCAGCGCAGATCGCTTCGGTTTCGAGATCGAGAAATTCGCGCATCATGAACACGCGTCCGATGTGCTCGGGCAGGTGTTCGAGACACAGCTCGAACAAGGTCCAGAATTGCTGCTGGCGCAGCGCGGCTTCCGGCGTCGGCCATGGTTGCGGCTTGCTCTCGCGTGACCAGTGGCCGTTGTCCTTGAAGAGCTCGCGATCGAGCAGAGTTTCGCCGTCGATTTCGGATTCGAGCGCTGACAGATTCACCGTGCGCTGCCGTGCGCGCAAGGTGTCGACGAGCTTGTGGCGCAGGATGCCGAACACCCACGTCTTGTGCTCCGATTGCGCGGCAAACCGGTCGGCTTGTGTCCAGGCGGCGGCCAGGGCCTCCTGGACGGCGTCTTCGGCGGCAGCGGCATCGCGCAGTTGCAAACGGGCGAAGCGCAACAGGTCGCGCCGCAGTTGCGTCAGGTAAATGGGATCATCGAGCGCTGGCCCGCTTACTTGCGCCATGGCAGGCTCCATCGCCGCGCTTGCGGTTGCCGCGCGTTTTCTTCTGGATCGTTGTGGTTCATAGGCGGGTGGGTTTCCTCGCGCAGTTCCCGGACAGGTGCGCCATTCTCCCGCACGTTCCAGCGCAAGCGAATTGGTATTGAACATGTGCCCGCCAGCAAGCGAAGATCAGATGACCTTGGTCGTGCCGCAACGGGCTTTATGACAGCAAAAAATATTATTGCGGAAAATGAAATCAAGGCTGCGGCGGCCAACCGTAACTTCAGGCGCATGTGCGAGACCTGCAGAGGTGCGTCTCAGGCTCGCCGCAAACACGCGTCTGGATTATTTCATTATTTGAAAAAACATCTTCTTGTCTTTGGTATTTTTAGGCGGACGCTGAATCGCTACTCTCCACTCCATCGATCGCACCAGATCGCGAACTAAACGCCGAAGAGGAGTAGCACCATGAAACGCATTCTTACCGCCTTGATCGCTTCCGTCGCCCTGTTTGCTGCTGCTTCGGGGGCAGCTCAAGCTGCTGCTCCGGCCCAATGCAGCGGCCCGGCATCGTACTGCAACGTGTTCTTCGGCAACTAGTCGTCTGGCGGACGCGGTCGGACACCTGTCCGGCACAAGTCTGCTGACGAGACTAGTTCTCGAAATCAAGAAAGGGCGCCGATAAAGGCGCCCTTTTTTGCATTTAATCCCGCACGTTTGACGCGCGTGTGAAGCACCTGCAGAACATGGCTGCGAACCCACTTCATCGGCATGCAAGCGTCGAGAAACTGAAAGCGGTACGCCATACGCGGCACTCCGAAGCAACACCCGCGCCTGGCGCGCAAATGCGCCTAATGCTCACTCTTCTAACGTGTTACAGTGAGCCAACAGCTTGCAGTTCTCCTGCGCGCCCTGCGCAGTCCCTCAGGCATCAGCCTCTCATCACAGCGCCCTGAATCGAACGGGGTCCTTTCCTTCTACTTCGCTTGACGGTGTCGTCGGCGTGGCCTCACAGACGCCGCTCCTGACGCGCATCGTCGCCGACCAACACCTTGTTCGCTGAAACGCCGCGACTCGCCCGGCGTCACGCCCAACACACAGCGACACGTTTCAAGCGAGATCCTTCACCGGAGACGACTACCATGAACAATACGATCAGAAGCTACCGGGGCCTTGAGATTTATCCACTGGTTTATCCGCATCAGCCGCGTTCTGCCGATGGCGTCCGCCACTACGATTCGGGCTTCGACGCCGCGGTGCGAATCTGCCGGCGCGGCACTGACGACACCTTGACCGGCAGCCGTGTATTTCGCGTGCCGAGCCGTTCTCCGTTTGGTGCGGCCGGCGACGCACGCATTGCATCGGCGAGTTACGCGGAGCGGGTGATCGACGGCATGGTTGCCGGCGAGTCGATCGCCGGACTCTGATGCGCACACCGATGGCAAGCCACATTTCCAGGCGCGCGCAGGGCGCGAATTCCACGCCGTTGACGGGCCGCGCGAACTATCAGGTCGCGGTGTCGTCGCGTCGAACCTCCAGCGGGACGGTGCCGACGCTGAAAGTGATCCGGTTGAGCGACGAGCGCGTCATCTATCCCTTCCAGGGCCACGCGGACATGCCGTTTTTTGAAAATGCGGATGCGGCTCAGGTGTTTGCCGAGACATACGGCTGGCAGCTCGTGGATGGCGACATCGCTGTCCCGGAATGACAGCGAAGAATGTCCAGTTGCCTCAAATCGTCCTAGGCCGAAAGCATGCTTGATTGACAAGGCAAAAGTACCAGTTATCCACAAGGTTATTCAGTGAATCTGTGGATAACTTTTGTTGCTACCGGGTTATCCACCGGTAGCCACTTTCGAGGTCTGGACCGCGCATCCGGAAGTCGGCGCTTTTTGTGCGCGCCGTCGCCGTACCGCCCGGCTATTGCCTATGATGGACAGTTCGTACCCTTTAGCGCGTCAAGCGCCTAACCTCAAGGAAGCGAACCATGGCCCATCACATCGCAGTGGTCGTCGGCAGCCTGCGCCGCGAGTCGTTCAACCGCCAATTGGCGCAAGCCGTGATTTCACTCGCGCCCGCGGACTTCACCTTCGAGTTTATCGATATCGGCTCGTTGCCGCTCTACAGTCAGGACTACGACGCCGACTATCCCGAAGTCGCCAAACACCTGAAGAAGCGTGTCGAAGCTGCAGACGGCCTGCTGTTCGTCACGCCCGAGTACAACCGCTCCATGCCCGGCGTCCTGAAGAACGCGCTCGACTGGGGCTCGCGGCCGTGGGGCACCAATTCGTGGGGCAACAAGCCCGGCGCCGTGCTCGGCACCTCGCTCGGCGCGACCGGCACGGCGCTGGCGCAACAGCATCTGCGCAACGTGCTGGCATACCTCGATGTCGCCACGCTTGGCCAGCCTGAAGTGTTCATCAAGCACGACCCGGCGGCCATCAACGAGAAAGGCGAGATCGTGAATGATGGCACGCGCAAGTTTTTGCAGACCTTCGTTGACCGCTACGTCGCGTGGGTCAAACGTCAGACCGCTGCCTGACGGCCAATTCGGGTCAAATCAGAGCACCCATCCAGGCCGAAAACGCCGACGTCGCCGTAACTTCACGGCACGCCGGCGCTGCCGCTCCCCTGTTTAGACGTGATGGTGTCCCGTCACCCGTTCCCAGCCATGACGTACGGCGAGCTTGAAGCGCTCCCACGTGCTGTCGGGCGAGGTGGTTTCCCAATGGCGCCGGGCTTCCGGCTCGACGTCGTCCCACGGCCGGTCGCGATAACGCGCGTCCTGACCGATCTCCGCGCCGTAGCGATAGGCCGGCACGTAATCTTCATAGCGTGCGTTCTCGGTCGCGTATTGCTCGTCGTAGTGCGTGCGGAAATCCTCTTCGTATTCCAGATACTCGTTCGGCATCTGGCCGCCTAAACCCGCGGTTGGCTGCCCCGCTTCGGAGACGACTTCCGACGGCTGCAGGATCGCGCCCGATCCCGGCATCGAACCGGCCGCTATCGCGGTACGTCCCGCATCGCCAACCAGCGGGTCGGTGACCGGCTCGCTGACCGGGTCGCGCATCGGACGCTCAGCCAGCGGCGGCGGGACGAACGGTTCGGCGTCGGTGCCCATGAGCGGCGGCGGATAAAGCGGATCAGCCGGGGTCGCAGGCCGCGTGGTTGAAGCCGGCGTTGCCACGTTGGGCGTCGTCGTGCCGGGCGTCGCTACGCTCGACGTATGCGGCGTGCCTGGTGTCACGGCGCCAATGCCGAGTTCGTCGAGTATCGAATGATCGCGGCTCGATTCCGCCGGCGTGTCCCAATCGGCCGAGCGCTCGCCGATGTCGGTCGCGCCCAGCCTTGTCAAGGTATTGCGAGCGAGTTCCGCATGCGATTCACTGGCTGCGCTCACACAGACCAGCACGGCGCCGCGGCGTACGGCCTCCGTGTAGCGAGCCGTTTCCGGTGCGCGAGGGCCGCTCGCAAACAGGCTCGAAAGGAAACGCTCGATATTTGCGAGCACACCGGAACCGGCGACTTCGTCGGTTGCAGAGTCGACGGAGGGTTCGGGATTCGCTTGCAACTCGATCGTTTCGCGTGCAAAACCGGTCTGTACAAGCGTGTCGCGCGCGGCCTCGGCTTGAGAATAGGTGTCGAATAAACCAATCACGGTATGTCGCATGGCTGTCTCCCGGCGGTTTTAGGTGGATCGAACGGCGCAAGAACGCGTCGGTCTCCTTCCCTAAAAACATCGCAACGATCATGCCGGGGCGGCACGGCGTGTCCGCACGCCCGCTGCTGGCCGCTTGCGCCAATGTGGTCACGTAGAAACTGCGGCATTCCGCTGCCGCGCTTTTACAACCGCCGGTAATTGGCGGCGACGCTGAAAAGTCCGGCGTTAATCGGCCGGATGGGCCGCCGCAGCCGGATCGGCGCCCGTTTGCGCGAGCTCGCGCTGGATCGCTTGCAGGAGCTCTTCCAGCAATGCGATATCGAAGGGTTTCGACAGCACCCGCACGTTCACATGCCGCGCACGGTCGAGTTCTTCCGCGTAGCCGGTGACCAGAATGACCGGCAGCCGGGTGTCGAAAGCCTGCACGGCTTCGGCCAGGTCGATGCCGTTCATCGTGCCGGGCATGTGGATGTCCGACAGCACCAGGTCGAACGGCAGCGGCTCGCCGGTGCGCGCCTGCCTCGCGTGGGCGTCGTCGAACAGGCAGAGCGCGGTATCGGCGTTGAATACACACGTGACCTGGTGGCCCATCATTTGCAACAAGGCCTCGGTCCCGGCGGCGACTTCGTCGTTGTCCTCGACCAGCAGGATGCGCAAGCCGTGCGGCGTGCCGCTTTCCTCGACGCCCGTTTCAGCCGGCAGTTCGGCTTCGGGGGCGGCTGTGGCGCGCGGCAGATAGAGGCGCACCGAGGTGCCTGCGCCGATTGCGCTGTCGATCGCGGCAAGGCCGCCGGAGCGCTCGCAGAAGGCGAAAACCTGCGGCAGCCCGAGACCGGTGCCCATGCCTTTCGGCTTCGTGGTGAAAAGCGGTTCGAAGGCGCGCGCGAGCACTTCCGGCGGCATGCCTCCGCCGGTATCTTCAAGCGACAGTTGCACGAAATCGCCGGTCAGCGGAAAGCCGTCCTGGTGGCGGAAATTGATATTGGCGACTCGAACCGTGAAGCGGCCGCCATTGGGCATGGCGTCGCGCGCGTTCACCGCGATGTTGATCAGCGCCAGTTCGAGCTCGGCGACGTCGACCCGCATGGGCCAGATGTCGACGCCGATGTCCATCACCAGCGAAATCTTCGCGCCGAGCGATGCGCGCAGCAGTTCGCGGCATGCTGGCAGCCAGCGCTCGAGTGCCAGGGTTTCGTTGCGCAACGGCTGCTTGCGCGCGACGCCGAGCAGTTGCCGGGTGAGCGACTGGCCGCCCTTGAGCGCCCGCTCCATCGCCGACAATTCGCGGTCGAGCCCCGGCGTGCCGCGCCGCCGGGCGATCTGCACGTTGGCCGAGACGATCATCAGCAGGTTGTTGAAATCGTGCGCCACACTGCCGACCAGGTTGCCGAGCGCCTCCATCTTGCGCGACTGGCGATACGCGGATTCGATCGAGCGGCGCATCGAGGCTTCGGCCTGCCAGCGCTCCCACGCCTCCTCTTCGGCGCCGAGGCGCCGCAGCGACAGCCAGATCACGCACCACAGCACGATGGATGGCGTGAACATCGATAGGATCAGTACGCTCAGGTGCCGGTACCACGCGGCCCAGATCGCCGAGGTGCGATAGCCGCACAACGCGTAGACCGGATAGGCGCCGATGCGCCGGAACGCGAGGATCATGTTGTCGTCGTCGATGTCGGAATGCATGCGTACGACGCCGGCTCGCCGACCTTGCGCCAGCGCTTCGGCCAGTGGTGAATGCGGCGCCGTTGCCAGCGGCTCGCGCGGGCGGCGTGGATAGTGTGCGAGGATCGCGCCGTCGGTGCGCACGAGGCTCATGATCATCGGCGTGCCGTCGCTGCCGCCGAGCAGTTCCCGGTAGAACGCATCGAAATAGCTGGGCCGCAGTGCGACCGAGACCACCCCGGCGAATGAGCCGTCGGCTGCGAGCCGCTCCACGCCCGTGTTGAACACCTGTTCGCCCACCACATGTCCCGTCATGACCTTTGAGACATGCTCGAGACCCTTGCCGTCGCGAATGCCGGTGAAATCGTCGCGGTCGGCAATCGACAATACCGGCGCAGGATAGAAACGGCTGGTGGCGAGCAGATCCCCCTCGCGGCCGAAGATCGAGACGGCCGCCACCTGAGGATAGCCGCCGCCCATCGTGCGCAGCTTCTCGTGAATCTCACCTTCTTGAGCGCGAATGCCGCTGTCGTCCAGACCTTGCGTCAGATCGACAATGCGCGAGTCGAGCGTCTCGTTCATGTCGAACACTTTCAGCGCGTGTTCTTCCGCCACGCGCACGGTGCGCAGCGTCACGTCGGTCGCGTCGGCCATGCGCGCGCGCAGATCGCTGAACGCCATCGCCGCGACGTACACGCAAGGCAGCACGATGGCTGCGATCAGCAGCGCGATCAGCGTGATGCGCCGGACGTGGAAATTCTGTTCCGGTACAGCTGGAAACCGCGCCTCGTCCTGGCGGCTGGCGGGAGGGCGGCTCGCTTCAGGCGGGTCGAACCGTTCTGGTGTCATGGTCGGTAACGCTAAGGTCGTTCTGGACGAAAAGGCCGGGAATCGGCGTCATACGAAAAGCATAGACATGTAGCAGCCGTACTGGTTACTGTGACAAATGGTCGGCCCCCGATTTGTCGACCGTTTGAATCAGTGACAAATCGAGCAGCGCAAACGTACACAAAAGTATAAATGCAAAAGAAAGACTTCGAAATCTACTGAAACATTTTCAAAAATAGTACTTAATAGGAAAATCTCTTTAATCAAAGCGAAATTGGCGAGTTGCCTTTCCGCCAATTTGCTTCGAAAATCGATGTCATCATAAATAATGCGTCCGCCATGTTCGGATGCATCTGCCGCGAGGACCGCCAGGCAACGCGCACAACGCGTGACCGAAGGCGCTCGCGGAAACAGCCGCGCGGCAAGGGGACCAGCCCGATCCGTGGAGCCGCGCGGATTCATCTACGGGGTAGGCTCGAACATGCCGGTCATAGCCGTCGTCCACCGTGCTCGCACGCATCCATGCGCGCCCACGGCTTCCGTCGCAAGCGCCTCGCTGCGCGCGCTCCCCGCTCGTTTGCAAGCTTCAGCCCCCTTGAGCGCCGGTCGACAGACCGCGCGCTAAAGAAATCACCTCCACCCGCCGTTAACGCGCAAGAGCTAATTCCGCTTACCGACCCGCCCATGCCTTTGCCTATTGTGATCGCCGACGATTCATTGCTTGCCCGCAAGGTGCTCACCAAGGCATTGCCGCCGGACTGGGATGTCGACGTGTCCTACGCGACGAACGGGCGCGAAGCGCTCGGCCTGTATCGCGAAGGCAAGGCGTCGGTGATGTTCCTCGACCTGACGATGCCGGACATGACCGGCTATCAGGTGCTGGAAGCATTGCAGCATGAGGACCTGAACACTTTCGTCATTGTCGTCTCCGCCGATGTCCAGCCGATGGCCCAGTCGCGCGTGCGCGCGCTCGGCGCCGCCGCATTCATCGCCAAGCCCGTGACGCCCGAGGCGGTACTACCCATCCTCAAGGAGTACGGGTTGTATGTCTGAGCCAGTCCTCACCGAAGACCAGCGCGACGCGCTGCAAGAGGTCGCCAATCTGGCGATGGGCCAGGCCGCGACGCGTCTCGCGTGCCTGCTCGATGCGTTCATCGAATTGTCGGTGCCGCGCGTGAAGGTGGTGGAGGTGAGCGAGGCGGCCGAGGCGCTGCGCGAGATGACCGGGATCGAGGACACGGTGAGCGCGGTGCGCCAGGGCTTTCGCTCCGACATCAAGGGCGAAGCGCTGGTGATCTGTCGCAGTGACAGCATCGACCAGTTGTGTTCGCTCGTGAGCGATCCGTATTCGCGCTCGAGCTATGAGGCGGTGAGCCAGCAGGAACTTGTGTTCGACGTCGCCAACGTGCTGACGGGCGCATGTGTCTCGTGCATTCTCGACCAGCTCGGCCGCACGCCGGTTTTCTCCGCGCCGGGCCTGCTCGGCGAAGCGATGACGCTCGACGAAGTGTTCCAGCCCGGCGTGCTGCAATGGGAAGTCGCGCTGCTGGTGGAAGTCAATTTCGCGCTCGAGGACCAGAGTTTCCGCGCGCACCTCGTGATGCTGATGGCCGAAGAGTCGATCCGCCATATGAACGAGGCGCTCGACGAGCTGTTGTCCAGCTTATGAATGTGTCCGCGGAGTCGTTGAGCGATCTGGTGGTCGAACGCGTCGGTTTCGGCATTTTCGTGCTCGATCGCAACATGACCGTGTTGATGTGGAATCGCTTCATGCAGGATCACAGCGGCTTGACGCCGGAGCAGGTGGTCGGCAAATCGCTCTTCACGCACTTTCCGGAATTGCCGCGCGTATGGCTGTCGCGCAAGATCGAAAGCGTGTTTCAGCTCGGCAGTTTCGCGTTCAGTTCGTGGGAGCAGCGCCCGTACCTGTTCAAGTTCGATCACGACCGGCCGATTACCGGCGGCGTCGATTTCATGCAGCAGGACTGTACCTTCATGCCGCTCACGCGCGATCGCGAAGTGGTGGCCGTGTGCGTGACCATCTCCGACGTTACGCATGTCAGCATCGTGCAGCGCGAGCGTGAAGAGGCGGTCGCCAAGCTGCAGGAATACGCGGACCGCGACGGTCTGACGGGCATCGCCAACCGGCGTTACTTCGAAGCGCGCCTGCGCGACGAATTCACGCGCTGGCAGCGCTACGGCGGCGAGATGTCCGTGCTGCTGTTCGATCTGGATCACTTCAAGAAAATCAACGACCAGTTCGGCCACGGCGTGGGCGATACGGTGTTGCGCGTGATGGCGCAGCGCGTCGTCGAGGTGGTGCGGGCGCAGGACACCTTCGGGCGTTTCGGTGGCGAGGAATTTGCCTTGCTGTTGCCGTGTACGCCGCTCGAAGACGCCATGCGGGTCGCGGAGAAAATTCGCTGCACGATCGCCGACACGCCGGTCGACGTACAGGGCACGAGCGTGCCGGTGACGGCCAGCGTCGGTGGTGCGTCGGCGCGCCTCGGCGTGCCGGCGTACGACGTGCTCATCAATGAAGCCGACGCGGCGCTGTATAGCGCCAAGCGGCAAGGGCGCAATCGCTCGGTGGCGTTTACCTGAGCGTTTCTCGCGAAGCGCCACATCCCTCATTCCGGCCCCTTATTCGCCCCTAAACTGCGTCATCTCACAAAGGTTGTTATACTTTTCGCCGTTTCCGGCATCCCAGTCGGGTGTTTCGCGCGTGTCCGCGCGCGCGGGCCGCTTGCCTTGCAGTAAACACAAAACTTCTTGAACGCCTTTCAGCGGGCGCCTCCAGCGGAGATCGTCTTGGCTGTTTCCAATCTTGTCGTGGACGATACAGAAATCGACGCCGCTGCCGCTACGTCCGGCAGCTCGTTCTATCTCGCGATGCGCATCCTGCCGGCCGCGCAGCGCGACGCGATGTATCAGGTCTACGCTTTCTGCCGCGCTGTCGACGATATCGCCGACAGCGACATGCCGCGCGCCGAACGCGCCGCCGCACTCGAGCGCTGGCGCGCCGACATCGACGCGTGCTACGCCGGCGCACCGCGCGCTTCCTTGCGCGCGCTGACGCGGCACATCCATACGTTTCACCTGCAACGCGAAGATTTTTACGCGATGATCGACGGCATGGCGATGGACGCCGCCGCCGACATCTGCGCGCCCGACGAAGCCACGCTCGACCTGTACTGTGACCGCGTCGCGAGCGCGGCGGGCCGTCTATCGGTGAGGATATTCGGGATGCAGGAGGAGCCGGGCCGTTTGCTCGCGCACCATCTGGGCCGCGCGCTGCAACTGACCAACATCCTGCGCGATATCGACGAAGACGCCGGCATTAACCGCTGCTACCTCCCGCACGAATTGCTCGCGCGCGAAGGTATTGCAGTGACGAGCCCGACCCAGATCGCCGACGATCCGTCGCTGCCGCGCGTCTGCGCCACGCTCGTCGAGCGCGCCAAGGAGCATTTCGCCGCCTCCGACGCGATCATGGACCGCGAGCCGCGCAGCCACGTGCGCGCACCGCGCATCATGTCGGGCGTTTATCGCGTGCTGCTCGAACGCACGCTCGAGCGCGGTTTCGACATTCCGCGTACGAAGGTCAGCAAGCCGAAACTGCGCATGCTGTGGATCGTCGCGCGTTACGCGCTCTTCTGAGCTGATGCCGAAGCTCATCCATGTGATCGGCGCCGGCCTCGCCGGCCTGGCCGCCGCGGTGCAATTGCAGCGCCGCGGCGCGCAAGTCGTGCTGCACGAAGCAGCGCCGCAGGCGGGCGGCCGTTGCCGGTCGTATTACGATCCCAAGCTCGGCGCCACCATCGACAGCGGCAATCACATGGTGCTGTCGGGCAATTACGCCACGCTCAACTATGCGCGCGCGATCGGCGCCGCCGACGAGCTGGTCGGCCCAGCCCAGCCTGAGTATCCGTTCGTGGATCTGGCGACGCGGGCGCGCTGGACCGTGCGCATGTCGCCGGGCCGCCTGCCCTGGTGGGTCTTCGACCCGAACGCGCGCGTGCCGAACACCGGGCCCAGCGACTATCTGGCGCTCGTGTCGCTGCTGTTCGCCAAGCCCGGGCGCAGTGTGGCGCAAACCATGCGCTGCAATGGCCCGCTGTGGGACCGTCTGCTGCGGCCGCTGTTTCTCGCGATGCTCAATGTCGAGCCGCGTGAAGCGTCGGCGGAGCTGACGGCCGCGATGGTCAGGGAAACGCTGGTCGCCGGTGGGCTGGCGTGCCGGCCTCTGGTGGCGAAGAACGGTCTGGGCAGCGCCTTTGTCGACCCGGCGCTGCGTCTATTGCAGCACGGCGGCGCGGCAATCCGACTCGGGTCGCGCCTGACAGACATCGTGTTTGCCGACACCGGCGCCGGCCCCGGCCGTATTTCGGCACTGAATTTCGCGGACGAACGCATCGCGATCGAAGCCAACCAGGCTGTGGTGCTCGCAGTGCCGCCGGACATCGCACAGACGCTCGTTCCCGGCTTGCGCTCGCCGAATCGCTTCGCGGCGACCCTCAACGTGCATTTTGCGATCGAACCGCCGTTCGGCATGGCGCCGATCACGGGTCTGCTGAATGCGACGGCCGATTGGCTGTTTGCCTTCGAAGGCCGCATGTCGGTCACGGTCAACGCCGCTGAGCGCCTGCTCGACACACCGCATGAAGCGCTGGCGAAAACCGTTTGGGCCGAAGTGGCTCAGGCTGCCAATTTGCCAGCCGAGCCAATGCCGGCCTGGCAGGTCGTGGTGGAAAAGCGCGCGACATTCGCCGCCTTGCCGGATCAGGAAATGCTGCGCCCCGGCACGCGCACTCGCTGGAACAATTTGATGCTCGCGGGCGACTGGACGGCCACCGGCCTGCCCGCGACGATTGAAGGGGCGATCCGCTCCGGCCAGAAGGCCGCGGACACGCTGCTGAATCAACCGATGGAACGCCGATGAACGACTTATCTCAAGCCCAGCCGCTGGACGCCGTCCTGCCTGAAATCGCCGAAGCGTCGCTGAATGTGCCAAACGCGGTGTCGAGCGCTGCGCCCGATGCTGCGCCGCAAGCGTTCGCAACATCACTCGACGCCGCGATCACGCGCGCCACCGACGCGATCCTCGGCGCGCAGAAACCGGACGGCCACTGGGTCTACGAACTCGAAGCCGACGCGACGATTCCCGCCGAATACGTGTTGCTGGTCCACTATCTTGGCGAAACGCCGAACGTGGAACTGGAGCAGAAGATCGGCCGCTATCTGCGCCGCATCCAGCTGGCGGACGGTGGCTGGCCGCTCTTTACCGACGGCGCGCTCGACATCAGCGCGAGCGTCAAGGCGTACTTCGCACTGAAAATGATCGGCGACTCGCCAGACGCCGACCACATGGTCCGTGCGCGCGAGGCGATTCTGGCGAACGGCGGCGCGGAAACAGTGAACGTGTTCACGCGGATTCTGCTTGCGCTGTTCGGCGTGGTGTCGTGGCGTGCCGTGCCGATGATGCCCGTGGAAATCATGCTGCTGCCGCAGTGGTTCCCCTTCCATTTGTCGAAGGTGTCGTACTGGGCGCGTACCGTGATCGTGCCGTTGCTGGTGCTGAACGCGAAGCGGCCGGTGGCGCGCAATCCGCGCCGTGTGCGGATCGACGAGCTGTTCCGCGGCGCGCCGGTCAATACCGGCATGCGCGACCGGGCGCCGCATCAGCACCTCGGCTGGTTCCGCTTCTTCCGCGGCGTGGACGTGATGCTGCGCATGGTCGATGGCCTGTTCCCGAAGGCGACGCGCGAGCGTTCGGTGCGCGAGGCGGTGCGCTTCGTCGACGAACGGCTGAACGGCGAAGACGGCCTCGGTGCGATTTTCCCGGCGATGGCCAACTCGGTGATGATGTACGACGTGCTCGGCTATCCGGCCGATCATCCGAATCGCGCGATCGCTCGTCAGTCGATCGAAAAGTTGCTCGTCATCAAGGATGACGAAGCATATTGCCAGCCGTGTCTGTCACCGGTGTGGGACACCTCGCTTGTGGCGCATGCGCTGCTCGAGACCGGCGAAGCGCATGCCGAACAGGCGGCTGAACGCGGCCTCGCCTGGTTGCGTCCGCTGCAGATTCTCGACGTGCGTGGCGACTGGATCTCACGCCGCGCGAACGTGCGTCCTGGTGGCTGGGCGTTCCAGTACAACAACGCGCACTATCCGGACGTCGACGATACGGCAGTGGTGGCGATGGCGATGCAACGCTCGGCGGCAGTGACGCAATCGGATGTCGATCGCGAAGCCATTGCGCGGGCGCGCGAATGGGTGGTTGGCATGCAGAGCAGCGACGGTGGCTGGGGCGCGTTCGAACCGGAAAACACGCAGTATTACCTGAATAACATTCCGTTCTCCGATCACGGCGCCTTGCTCGATCCGCCGACCGCGGACGTGTCGGGCCGTTGCCTGTCGATGCTTGCGCAACTTGGCGAATTTCCGCAGGGCAGCGAACCGGCGCAGCGCGCGTTCGACTACATGCTGAAGGAACAGGAATCGGACGGCAGCTGGTACGGCCGCTGGGGCCTGAACTATATCTACGGCACGTGGACCGCGCTGTGTTCGCTGAACGCCGCCGGCTTGCCGCATGACGATCCGCGCATGAAGCGCGCCGCACAGTGGCTCCTGTCGATCCAGAACGAAGACGGCGGTTGGGGCGAGGGCGGCGAGAGCTACAAGCTCGACTATCACGGCTACGAGCGCGCGCCGAGCACGGCTTCGCAAACCGCATGGGCGCTGATGGGCCTGATGGCGGCGGGCGAGGTGAATCACGAGGCGGTGGCGCGCGGCGTCGAGTATTTGCAGCGCGAACAACGCGAGCACGGCCTGTGGGACGAAACGCGCTTCACGGCGACCGGCTTCCCGCGCGTGTTCTATCTGCGTTACCACGGTTATCGCAAGTTCTTCCCGTTGTGGGCGCTGGCGCGCTTCCGTCACCTGAAACGCAACGGGCTGACGCGCGTCGCCGTCGGGATGTAACGGATGGCGTTTTCGACAACGCTGTCAGCCGAAGCCGGCCGTAACACCTTGCCGGTGATCGTGGTGACGGGTATGGCGTTCGAAGCGCGCATCGCGCGCGGCAAGGGCGTCGAGGTGGTCTACGCGGCTCGCGCGGATCTGCTGGAGCGGGCATTGAGCGCGGCAGTTGCGCGTGGCTGCTCGGGGATCGTTAGCTTCGGTACGGCGGGTGGGCTGGCGCCGGAGCTGGAGCCAGGAACGTTGATCGTCGGCGAGGCCGTCGATGGGCCGTTTGGGCGGCTTGAGACCGATCGGTCATGGGCTGACAGGTTTGCCGCCGCGCTGGCGACAGGGCCGCTGGCGGCGCGTCTGCGGCGTGGGGTGATGGCGGCTGTGACCGCGCCTTTGGTCACCGCTGACGACAAGCGTTTGCTACATCGTTCGACCGGTGCTTTGGCTGTTGATATGGAGTCGCATATTGCTGGGGCGACGGCTGCCGCGCATGGGGTGCCGTTTGCGGTGTGCCGGGCGATTGTGGATCCGGCTTGGCGGACTTTGCCGTCTGCTGCGACTGCTGGCTTGCGGGATGATGGTACTACTGCGTTGGGGCCGATTTTGCGGGAGCTTTTGCGGCAGCCTTCGCAGATTGCCGCGCTGATTCAGGTGGCCGTCGATGCGCGGGCGGCGCGGACCTCATTGGTGCAGGCGCGGCATGCTATGGGGGAAGGTGGGGTTTTGAGGATGGCTGTTGGGTAAGGGTGGTTGTTTTGTCTATTTGCCTACGGCGTTGGCCTTTCCTTGATTTGTTAGTGGTCTATTAGCGTTGCCCCTGTGCGGGGCGGCACTTACTTTCTTTGCCGCCGCAAAGAAAGATAAGCAAAGAAAGCGGCTCAAACCGCTCGTGCTAAGTGGGCACCGTGGTCTGCAACGAGTAGTGGTGCATCTGGAATCTGGGTTCGTGCCCCTGCATACGCCAGTGACAAGGGCGTCATACTTCCGGCGACGCTTCGCGCGCCGAAGCGTAATTCATAAAACCGTCTGGTTTGGTCAGGCGAGTTGTCTGCGGGTTCTTCGCTGCCCGGCGCGCGTTGCGCGCGACGGGCGCCTGACTCACATCCCTTATTGGACTGCCGGCGCTGCTTCCTGCGGGTTCTTGTCCGCCGGTGCGGTTTGCGGTGCGGGTGCCGGCGTCGTTGCGCCCGACGCGGCAGCAGGCGCCCCCGCTGGAGCGCTCGGCGTGTCGCCTGGGTCGGTGTAGTTCGGCACGCCCGCCGGGGCGCCTGTGGCGCTTCCTGAGGCCGCATTCGGAGCTTCCGGTGCGTCGCCCGGGTCAGCATAGTTCGGTAAGCCCGCCGGGCCCCCAGCCGCGGCCCCTGAAGCGCCCTTGGCGGGTGCGGCGGCGCCGGAGTCGTCCTGGTCGTCGTAGTTCGGGAGCGGCGCGGCGTTGTCGCTGGTGCCGCGCAGGCGCGCCTTACGCTGCTGGGTATAGGCGTCGCGCACAAACGAATACTTGTCGAGCGCGGCCTGTTGCAGCAGGCTGGACGCGCCCAGCAGATCGGAACGCACGCTCACGAACTGCAGCACGTACAGCGGATTGCGTACCGCCGGCTCAATGTAGTTCAACGGGTTGAACTTCACGTCCACGATCAGACCCATGCTGTCGCGTACCGTGCTCGGACCAAATAGCGGCAGGACAAGGTACGGGCCCGACGGAATGCCCCAGTGACCCAGCGTCAGACCGAAGTCCTGGTGGTGCTTCGGCAAGCCGGCCGGCGTCGCCCAGTCGAGCAGGCCGCCGAGTCCAAAGGTCGAGTTGAACGCGAAGCGCACGAAGTCTTCGGTCGCGTCGGTGATCTTTAGCTGCAACAGGTTGTTGGCGGCGTTGGTCAGGTCGCCCAGGTTCGAGAAGAAGTTGCTCACCGCCGTACGCAACGGCTGCGGCGTCACCTTCTGGTAACCCTTGGCGACCGGGACGGCGACGAAGCGGTCCACACCGTCGTTGAAATTGAAAATCACGCGGTTCGCCGGCTCGAATGGGTCGCCGGGCTTGCGGTCGGGGCCGGTCGCGCAGCCAGAGATCAGACCGGTGGCGGCCAGCGCCAGCACAGTGGTTCGCAGCTTCATACTTATATTCCTTTTTGCTTCGCGCGACGTTGGCGCGGCTTGCCCATCAGTACGGGTTGGAACACCACTGCGCCGATCAGCGTGCAAAACAACGAGAGTGCCAGCAAGCGTCCCATACTCGACGTCCCCGGATGGTGCGACAGCCAGAGGCTGCCGAACGCCGTCGCCGTAGTCGCCGCGCTGAACAGCACGGCATGCGTGAGGCTTGACTGTAAAAGGCTGGTCTGGCCATGGCGCCACGCCATGACAAAGTAGATCTTGAATGCTACGCCGACGCCCAGCATCAGGGGCAACGCAATGATGTTCGCGAAGTTCAGCGGCATGCCGAACACCACGCACAACTCCAACGTTACCAGCGCGGACACCAGCAGCGGAACCAGGGTGCGCAGCATATCGCTGAGCCGCCGCAGCGCAATCCACAGCAGGATTGCAATCGACAGTAAAGCCCAGCCGGCTGCCTGCAGGAACGCCTTGATGATCGTGTCCGCGGAATTGAGGATGGAAATCGGGCCGCCGATCGCGTCCGGCTCCGCTTTCTTCACCGAGTGAACGAAGCGGGCGAGCATCGCGTCGTCGTTCGGATCGGTGCCGGGTTTGACCTTCGGCGCGACGTCGACCAGCGCGTGGCCGTCCTTTGAAACCCAGCTCGTGGAAATCTCCTTGGGCAGGTTGTCGCGCGTAATCTCGGTCGGCTGGAGCAGATCCGCCAGTTGCTTCAGCGCGATGCGCAGCGGCTCGGACATCGCGATTTCGGCGCGGTCGCGCGTGGCGTCGTCGGCGACAGCCAGCTTTTGCAGCGTCGCGGACAGGTGCTTGGCTTCGGCGGCGCCCGGGCCCGGGTGGTCGTCGGCGGCGAGCGAGAGCTGGTTCGACGCGCGCTTCAACGCGGCAACGCGCACCGCGTCCGTGGCTTGAGGCGCGGGCTGTTGCTGCAACGCGGGCAGCAGTTGCTGCGCGGCGCTTGCCACCAGCATCAGCTTTTGCTGTTGCTCGGTCGGGATGAAGGTGCTCAGCGTGGTCACGCGGCCCACTTCCGGCAGCGTGCGCAGACGCGTGGCCTTCTGATCCGCATCGGCAAGCGTGGGCGCCAGCACGTGCACGTTGTTGACCGCGGCTTCCGGCGAATCCTTCAGCGACAGCAGCGTGGCCATGGATTCCGTATGCGGGTCCTTCAGATGCAGCGGGTTGAAGTCGAAGCGCAAATGCGTCAGCAAAGGCGCCGCGCCGATCACGACGATGAGCGTGCCGATCAGCACCGGCTTGCGGTGACGATCGAGGAAATCGTCAACGGGCGCGAGTTGCTTGAAGCCTGGCGAAGCGGGTTCACCCGGCGGATTGAAGACTTTCAGCAGCGCCGGCAGCAACGACATGTTGGTGAAGTACGCGACAAACATGCCGACGCCGGCGATCTCGCCCAATTCCGACACGCCGCGGTAAGCCGTCGGCAGGAACGAGAAGAAGCTCAGCGCGACCGCCACGGCCGCGAGCGTCAGCGGCACGCCGATGCTGTGTGCGGTATGCATGAGGGCGGCGGATAGACGGTCGTCGCGATTGCGCTCCTCACGATATTTGACGCCGAACTGCACGCCGAAATCGACCCCGAGCCCGACGAACAGCACCATGAAGGCGACCGAAATCATGTTGAGCGCGCCGACCATTAGCAGGCCGAGCGCCGCGGTGATCGCGAGCCCGACGAACAGCGTGATGAACACCGCGAGGATCATGCGGCCCGAACGCAGCGCCAGCCACAGAATGACCAGCACGACGATGAAGGTGCCGATGCCGTTGAGCACGGCGCCGTCCTGGACCGACGCGAATTCTTCGTCCGCGAGAGGCTGTTCGCCGGTCAGGCGGACCGTGGCGCCATAGCGCGCGTCGAGGTGCAGCGAGGCGGCGGTGTCGCGGATCGCTTTCGACGCGGTCGCGCCCGGCTCCAGCG
Organism: Paraburkholderia sediminicola; assembly: GCF_046026675.1. Lineage (GTDB taxonomy): Bacteria > Pseudomonadota > Gammaproteobacteria > Burkholderiales > Burkholderiaceae > Paraburkholderia > Paraburkholderia sediminicola_F. The sequence continues at coordinate 25,609 of NZ_JAQQEY010000002.1, forward strand.
CGTCGTAGTTCACAACCGGCTGCACCGTGACGAAGGCGCGTGCCGGATCCGTGGCGGCGCTTTTATCGACCAGCGCGCGCCACGAGAACGCCGCCGGCTGGCCGGCCAACACGCGATCGAGTGTGGTTGCGCTTTGCGACAGCAAATGGCTCATGTCGGCCAGCTTCACCTGACCCAGCTGCAGCGGCAGCAACAGGCTCGTGGTAAGCGTGCCTGCGAGGCCGGTCAGGCTCGGATCGTGCGCGAGGGCATTGACGAGCGGGCGGGACTGAACGAGCTGCGAGGTGGTGGACAGCACCTCATTGGTCGACGGGAACAACAGACCATTGTGTTCGAAGAACGGACCGCCGGCGGGCTGCGAGACGGCGACGAATTCCTTAGGATTGGCTTTGAGCGCGGCGGTCAGGGCATTGGCGGCGGCGTCGGCAAACTCCGGGGCGCGGGCTTCGACCACCACCAGCACGGTTTGACCACGATCCGGGAAGGCCGCGTCCATCGAATTTTCGAGCGCGGACCATTGCTTGTCGGTCTCGACCAGCTTGCTGATATCGGTGTTGATTTTGAAATTATGGGCAACGTAGAAGCCGCTCAAAACGGCGAGCACGAGCGACAGAGCGATGATCCGTAACGGATGACGCACCGAATAGGCGACGAGACGGACGATAGATGACTTCAGCATGTAGGCGGAGGTGGCCTTATCACGAGTGGCGTTTTTGACGAAAGTGCACAAGTATACAGAGCCGGAGCGACTCGGCTCCACTTCGGTAGCAAGTACGACGCCCGGGCGGTGCGGCTGGGGGCGGGAACGCAATATCGGTATACTGGTCTATCTTGCTTTCGCCGCGGGCTTGCGAGCCTGCCGGCGCTTACTTCCTGGGGTTTTGGCGAGCGTATGAAACGTTATCTGTCTGCTTTTCTGGCTGCGGCCGTGGTGTCCACTGCGGCCTATGCGCAAAGCGCGCCTGATGCGGTGGTGAAGGGTGCCGTCGAAGGCACGGTAGCCGCGATGAAGGCCGATCCGCAGGCGCGCGGTGGCGATATGGCGAAGATCACCGAGCTGGTTCAAACGCGCTTCGTACCGGCTACCGATTTTCAGCGAACCACGCGGATCGCGGTAGGGAAGGCGTGGAGTACGGCGACTCCCGAGCAGCAGAAGCAGCTCTATGACCAGTTTACGCTGCTGCTGGTGCGCACCTACGCCGCCTCGCTGTCGCAGTTGCGGGATCAGGACGTGAAGTTCAAGTTCTTGCCCGTCAATGTGGCGGCCGGCTCCAAGGACCTGGTTGTGCAGTCGCACGTGCTCAGCAATGGGGGCGATGACGCCATCGATTACCGGCTAACCAAGGGCGCCAACGGCTGGAAGATTTACGACATCAACATGATGGGCGCCTGGTTGATCCAGGTGTATCAGACGCAGTTCGCCGATCAGATTTCCAAGGGCGGAGTGGATGGGCTGATCAAGTTCCTGACTGCGCATAACGCACGAAGCGCGGGCTGACGTAACAGCGCAAAAAAGAAAAAGCGCGGTGGCAATCAGGCCACCGCGCTTCTTTCTACCGAGCAGGTACTTCATGGGGCGGACAAAACCGCCCCGGGCACAGCGCTTAGTGTGCGGAAGCGGAAGCCGCCGTCTGCACCTTCTTACCCTTTCCAGCGCGCCCGATTTCCTCGAGCTTGATCTCGACGTGTCGCGAGAACACGTACTCAGCCGGACGCTGCTTATCCAACGCAATATCCTTGGTGAAGGCACCGGAAGTCTTCGGGCCGCGCAGGCTGACCTTCAACGCCTTCAACGGGTGGGCCACCGTATCCATCACGGCAGTCGCTTCGAAGCCGCAGTGCACCATGCAATCCGCGCACTTCTCATAGTTGCCCGTACCGTACTTTTCCCACTCCGTGGTTTCCATCAATTCCTTGAAGGTCTTCACGTAGCCTTCGCCGACCAGGTAGCACGGCTTCTGCCAGCCGAACACCGTACGCGCCGGGTTGCCCCAAGGCGTGCACTCGTACGTCTGATTGCCGGCCAGGAAGTCGAGGAACATGCCCGACTGGCTGAACGACCAGTTCTTGCCGTTGTTGCCGCGCTTGAAAATCTCGCGGAACAGTTGCTTGGTCTTGTCGCGGTTCAGGAAGTGTTGCTGATCCGGCGCGCGTTCATACGCATAACCCGGCGAGACGGTGATGCCGTCCACACCCATCGGGCCGAGCGTGTCGAAGAACGCAGCGACGCGTTCCGGCACTGCGTCGTTGAACAACGTGCAGTTGATGTTCACGCGGAAACCGCGGCGCTTCGCTTCCTTGATGGCGGCGACAGCCTTGTCGTACACGCCTTCCTGCGACACCGAGTGATCGTGCGCCTGCTGATCGCCGTCCAGGTGAACCGACCAGACGAAGTACGGATTCGGCTCGTAGTCGTCCATCTTCTTTTCCATCAGCAACGCATTCGTGCACAGATACACGAACTTCTTGCGCGCGATGATGCCCTTCACGATCTGCGGCATTTCCTTGTGCAGGAGCGGCTCGCCGCCTGCAATCGAAACGACCGGTGCGCCGCATTCGTCGACTGCGCCAAGGCATTCTTCGAGCGACAGACGCTGATTCAGGATGGGATCCGGATAATCGATCTTGCCGCAGCCATTGCAGGCAAGATTGCAGCGGAACAGCGGCTCCAGCATCAAGGCGAGCGGGTAGCGTTTGTTGCCAGAGAGATGCTGACGCATGATGTATGCGCCAACCCGGACTTTCTGTAGCAGCGGAATAGACAAGACGTCCTCCTTAAACTTCGCGTGCAGCGAGTGGTTGCATCAGTTTCGATGGCAACTTGAATTCGACTTTCTCTTCACGGCCCGCCATCGTCGTGACATCGACGGGCCCCAATGCGCGCAGCGCATCGATTACGTTCATTACCATCTCTTCCGGTGCTGAAGCACCAGCCGTGATGCCGACGGTCTGCACGTTCGCAAACCACTCCGGCTTCACTTCCGAACCGTCGGCGACGAGATAACTCGCTACGCCGGTTTCGCTACCGATCTCACGCAGCCGGTTCGAGTTCGAACTGTTGGTTGCGCCTACCACCAGCAGCACCTCGACCTCCTTGCTCAGTTCGCGCACCGCCGCCTGACGGTTTTGCGTGGCGTAGCAGATGTCGCGCGTGTCGGGACCGACGATGTCGGTGAAACGGCGCAGCAGGGCATCGATGATGCCACGTGTGTCGTCGACCGATAGCGTGGTCTGTGTGACGTACGCAAGCGGCGTATCGAGCGGCAGGTCCAGATGCGCGACTTCAGCCTCGCTCTGCACCAGCAGCACCTTGCCGGGAATCTGGCCGATCGTGCCTTCCACTTCCGGATGGCCCGCGTGGCCGATCAGGATCAGGGTACGACCTGCCGCCACATATTGGCGCCCTTGCACGTGGACCTTGGTCACGAGCGGGCAGGTCGCGTCGAGCACGTCGAGACCGCGCTGTTCCGCGTCGCGCTCGACGGTTTGCGCGACACCGTGTGCGCTGAAAATCGCCACGGCGCCGTGCGGCACCTCATCGAGTTCTTCGACAAAGCGCGCGCCTTTCTGGCGCAGGTTATCCACCACGTGGCGATTGTGAACAATCTCGTGGCGAACATACACGGGCGCGCCGTGTTGCTGTAACGCGCGGTCGACGATCTCGATTGCACGTACAACACCCGCACAAAAGCCGCGGGGCTGAGCAAGGATGACTCGCATAAATTGGCGAACTCCGACTGACGCGGGTTTCGAAGAAGTCGGTAACTATGACTTTATCGCCGCGATCATCTATTTAGTTGACGTCTTGAGCCCCGGCGACCAGCCGGTACAGCAAAACCAAACGCGCATTCTAACGCTATCAGGCCGGCTTTGCTTTGGCGCGCCCGCCAGCGTGTTGGGGCCGCGCCGCACTGCGGGTTGCTGCCCGTCGTCGCACGCGTGGCGCAGGTGGCAATGATTACACGCTGCACCGGTTTGACGGAACCCTTAAACTACGTGGTCCTGCGGCACGTATCGGCCGCCGCATTACAGAAAGGTTTCGAGGCTCGCTGGATGGACGTCGATCAATACGAAAATTTTCCGGTCGCGAGCGTGTTGCTGCCAAAGGCGCTGCGCGCGCCTATCGGCATTATCTATCAGGTTGTCCGCACCGCCGGCGACATCGCCGATGAGGGCGACTGGAGCCCGGCCGAGCGGCATGCCCGCCTCGCCGACTTCCGCGCCGGCCTCGACGCGGTGGCGGAACGGCGCGCGGCGCCGGTGCACCCGCTCCTGTTCGGCAAGCTCGCCGGCGTGATCGCGCAGTATAAACTGCCGCTCGCGCCGTTCTACGATCTACTCCACGCCTGCGGCCAGGACATCGACACCCGCCGTTACGCGGACCGGTCCGCCTTGCTCGACTATTGCCGCCACTCGGCTAGCCCGATCGGGCATCTGATGCTGCATCTGGTGGGCGCCGCCACGCCGGAGAATCTCGCCGACGCCGATGCGATCTGCACGGCTTCGCAACTGATCAGCTTCTGGCAGGACGTCGCCGCCGACTGGGAAAAAGACCGCGTGTATCTGCCGCTTGCGGATATGCGGCGTTTCAACGTGACCGAGGCACAGATCGCGCGAGGCGTCGTCGACGATGCCTGGACGAAGCTGATGGCCTACGAAATTTCGTTCGTGCGGACCACGCTGGTACGTGGCGCGCCGCTCGCGTTGCGGATTCCCGGGCGGCTGGGGATCGAGCTGTGCGGCGCCATCCACGGCGGTTTGCGGATCCTCGAGCGGATCGAAAAGGCCGGCTACGACGTGTTTCGTGAGCGGCCGGTACTCAACTCATTTGACTGGTGCGTCGTCGCGGTACGCACTGTGGTGATGCGCCTGTCGCGGCGCGTCGGCGTAGAAGCCGGTTCACTCGAGGGCAATGCTTAATGGCGGTGGTTCTGTTTCTCCTTTCGTGTCTCTCCCTGCTGATCTGGTGTGTGTTGCTGTTTGCGCGCGGCGGTTTCTGGCGGGCGCGGCCCGCCGCGCCGCTCACGCTTGAACCGCGCGAAACATGGCCGGCGGTCGCCGCCGTGGTGCCGGCACGCAATGAAGTCGACGTGATCGCGAAAGCGGTCACCACCTTGCTCGAGCAGGACTATCCGGGCGAATTTCACGTGATCGTGGTCGACGACCACAGCACCGACGGCACCGCCGACGCCGCTCGCGCAGCCGCGTTGCAACTGCAATGCCCCGATCGCCTGACGGTGCTGAGCGCGAAGCCGCTGCCGCCGGGCTGGTCCGGCAAGGTGTGGGCGCAGTCGCAAGGTATCGAGGCGGTGCGCACGCTCGGCCTGCCGGCTGATTTCCTGCTGCTAACCGATGCCGACATCGGCCATCCTGCCGACGCCGTCGCGCAACTTGTCGCCCGTGCGGATGCGGAAAAGCGCGACCTCGTCTCGCTGATGGTCCGTCTGCGCTGTGATTCGTTCTGGGAGAAGGCGCTGATTCCGGCCTTCGTGTTCTTCTTCGCGAAGCTGTACCCGTTCTCGTGGGTCAACAACCCGCGCAATCGCACGGCCGCGGCGGCCGGCGGCTGCATGCTGGTGCGGCGCAGCGCGCTCGAAGAGGCGGGCGGCATCGAGTCGATTCGCGCCGAGCTGATCGACGATTGCAGCCTTGCTGCGCGTATCAAGCATCGCGGCACGGGGCGTCATCCGATCCGTCTCGATGTGGCGGCGCGCAGCGTGTCGTTGCGTCCTTACGATAGCTGGCGTGAGATCTGGAACATGATCGCGCGCACGGCCTTTACGCAACTGCATTACTCGCCGCTGTTGCTGGCCGGCACGCTGTTGGGCATGACGATCATCTACCTGGTGCCGCCGGCGGCCGCGCTGGTGCTCGGTCCTCAGGGCGCGCCCGCGTGGCTCGCCTGGGCGGCCATGTGTTGCGCGTATGCGCCGATGCTGAGCTACTACCGTCGCTCGCCGCTGTGGGCGCCGTTTCTGCCGCTGGTGGCGTTGTTCTATGTCGGCGCGACGTTTGCCTCGGCGGTGCGCTACTGGCGCGGCAAGGGCGGCCAATGGAAGGCGCGGGTGCAGGCGCCGGTGCAGGAGCGCTGAGACGCGCGTGCGCATGGATTGATCAGACGAAAAAACGGCGCCCTCGGGCGCCGTTTTTTTACATCGACCTTTGCTTCAGCCCTTGGTGAGCATCATGTACATCTGGATCACCATGTCGGGCGAGAACGTGAACGGCACCCACCCGTGGCCGGTGTGGCGCATGACCAGCAGGCGGTCGCCATTCGACTGTTTCTGCACGGCCATGACGGGATTCTTTGTCGACACGAAACGCCAGCCCGGGGGAATGCCCGGTGGCGGTTCCGGCGTCATCGAGGCGCGCGCGTTCGACAATTCTTCGATCAACTGCCCGATCTGCTCGGCACGCAGCGCCACCGTCTGGCCGCCGATCGTCATGGTGATTTCGTTTTGCGCGGGGCGGTTGATTTCGAGCGTGGGCTGCACCTGGGCGGCCGGCGCTTCGCCGGGCGCCGGTGCCGGCTCCGCTGCTTCTGCCGCTATCGCTGCCGTCGTTGCCGTCGTTGCCGTCGTTGCCTCGGACGCAACATTTTGCGTTTTTGATTCCGATGAGGCGTGATTCGCCGCCGGCGTTTCCTGCGCTGCTACCTCTGCGGCGTTTGCAGCGTGTGCGGGTGTCTCGGGGATGTTTTCGGCCTGCGGGGCCACGACAGCCTGGATGAGCTGATCGACGCCCATTTCCAGCGCGCCGAGCTGTTCGTGAAGATTCATGCGAGCTTTCTCTGGTAAGACCTACGATTTTAACTGCTGCGCGTAGGCTTTTACCTGTCGCAAACACAGTGACGTTGTAACAAAGTGCGTGCACGCCGCGCCGGATCGTTCGGAGCAGCGTGACCTGCGTGATGCCGTTTTCGAGAGCCGGTGCGTCGTAGCCTGCGTGAAGGGCCTCATGCCGCCCTACGCCGCTGCCGCTTATCCCGCCCGCGTCAGAGCTTTTATCAAGGCTTCAAATACCCGGCTTGCCTGAACCAATCGATCGCATCGCTCAAGCCCTCGCGATAGGGCCGCGCGCGATAGCCGAGCTCGCGTTCCGCCTTCGCCGACGTGAAGTACATCTTGTTCTTCGACATCTTCAGACCGTCGACGGTAAGGAACGGTTCACGCTTCGTGATCTTGGCGACGGCTTCTGCGCCCGCAGCGAGCGGATAAAGCGGCCAGCGCGGCAAACTCAGCGTCGGCGCCTTGCGGCCGGTCAGCGCGGCGATATCCGCGAGCATCTGTTGCAACGGCAGATTTTCGCCGCCGAGAATATAGCGCTCGCCGATCTTGCCGCGTTCGAGCGCGAGAAAATGGCCGGCGGCCACGTCGTCCACGTGCACGAGGTTCAGCCCGGTGTCGACGAACGCGGGAATCTTGCCGAGCGCCGCTTCGACGATGATGCGCCCGGTCGGCGTCGGCTTGACGTCGCGCGGACCGATCGGCGTGGACGGATTCACGATCACGGCGGGCAGGCCGTCTTCGGCGATCATGCGCTCTACCGCGCGTTCGGCCAGCACCTTGCTGCGCTTGTACACGCCAATCGCCTGGTCGGCTTTGAGCGGCGAGGTTTCGTCCGCGGACTGGCCGGAACTGGTGACTTTCAGCGTGGCCACGCTGCTTGTGTAGACGATGCGTTCGACGCCTTCCTTCAACGCCGCGCGCATGGTCGCTTCGGTGCCTTCGAGATTCGAGCGCTCGATTTCGCTCGGGTCCGGCGCCCACAGGCGATAGTCGGCGGCGACATGCAGCAGATAGCGCACACCGCGCAGCGCGGTGCGCATTGACGCTTCGTCGCGCATATCGCCCACGACGATTTCCGCATCCAGCGCCTCGACGTTTTTGCGCGGACTGGTGGCACGCACCAGCACGCGTACCTTGAAACCCTTCTGTTGCGCGATGCGCGCCACCGACGAGCCGACGAAGCCGGATGCGCCGGTCACGAGCACGAGATCGCGATTCTGTTCGGTCATTCTGTTTGATTCCCTGCGTGACAGTCGACGGATTGTACGTGTCGCGCCGGGGAACTCAGAGAGACCACCGAGCAATGTTGCCGCGACACGTCTAGAATGCCCGCTTGAAAGAATGTGATGAGAGGACGGCATGGCCCCGGATCTGGACCAGCGGATCGAAACATATTACGTGCGGGTGCGCGGCACCGTGCAGGGCGTGGGCTTTCGCCATGCCACCGTGCGGCAGGCCCACGCGCTCGGTATCAAGGGATGGGTGGCGAATCTCGACGACGGTTCCGTCGAAGCCATGTTGCAAGGTTCGGCCAACCAGGTCGACCGGATGCTGTCGTGGCTGCGTCACGGGCCGCCGGCGGCGCGCGTGACCGAAGTGACCGGCGAGGAGCGCGCGACCGAAAAACGTTTCGAGCGGTTCGAGCAGCACTGAGTACGTAAGTGAGCTTCACCCAAAACAAAGGCGGCGCGCCATCACCTCGATGGCGCGCCGCCTTGCAGTTTGCGCGTCCTGTTTGTCCGCTTAGTCAGCCGATAACGCTTTGCGCCTAGCGCGCCACCAACAAACTCTCAGCGAACCCCCATCCATCTTCGATCCATTGATGGCTGCACACGAAGCCCGCATCGTCGGCGATCGCGGGGACCTCGTCCGCGCGATATTTGTGGCTGCTCTCGGTCCAGATCGTTTCGCCTGCCTTGAGCGAGACCGTCAATTGCGCGGCGCCCACATGCGCGGTGACATCGCGCTTCGCCCGCAAATGCATCTCGATGCTGCGCGCGTCCGGATTGAAGCGCGCGACGTGTTCGAACGCATCGAGCGGAAAGTCGCCGTCGAGTTCCCGATTGATACGTGCCAGCAGATTCAGATTGAACGACGCGGTCACGCCGACCGAATCGTCGTAGGCGGCCACCAGCACCGGCGTCGGCTTGATCAGATCCGTGCCGAGCAGCAACGCGTCGCCGGGCGCAAGCATGTTGCGGATATCGCGCAGAAAACGCGTCGCCGCGAGCCGGCCGAAATTGCCGATCGTGCTGCCAAGAAACAGGACGAGTAAGCGCTCGTCCGCCGCACGGTCCTGGCTTACCTCGGCGAGCCCGGCCAGGTAATCGCGTTCATAGCCGACGATCGAAATCCGCTCGATGTCACCAAGTTCGCGCCTGCACAACTGCAACGCGCTGCGCGAAATTTCAATCGGGAAGTAAGAAGTGGGGCGCTTTTTACACAGCGCTTCCAGAATGCGCCGCGTTTTGCGGCCGCTGCCGCTGCCCAGTTCAGCGACGGTCACGTCGTGCGGCAGATGCGCGACGATGTCCGCTGCGTGCTTCGCGAGCAGACGCTCCTCGGCGCGTGTCACGCCGTATTCGGGCAGTACGGTGATCACTTCAAACAACGCAGAACCCACTTCGTCATACAGATACTTCGACGGCAACTCTTTTTGCGGCGCGTGCGTGAGTCCGGCGCGTACTTCGGCGGCGAAGGTGGCGCGGAGTAGGTCGGGCGATGCGTCGTGCGATAGGGCTGGCTGGGTCATGCTGGCTCCAGTAGTCACATTCGATGAGCGGGATTGCTGGCCGGGCGGTGGCAGGTGCAACGGAGCGCAATTGCTCGCAGTTGCTGTATGCCGCGGGAAAGAAGGGCGGGCTCGGTCCGTATGGACTGCCTATGCCGGCCCGGCTCATTGATGCTGTGATAACAGTTGAAAATGACGGTTGCGACGGATATCCAAGATGTCTCAGATGACGTTGCAAACGATGCCGCTAGACTTCGTAGCAAGATTCGCGCTTACACGACTGCGCGGAAAGTTGCCGGCGTTGCAACTGCGGATTTGCCTGTCGCGCGTGAAGTTATGTTCTAGTGCATTGGCGCGCGATGCGCACGGGAAAAATTGCTATTGACTGCAAGGAACGTACGGGCACGTTGTTCGGAAACCCGTCTAGAATGCCGGCTTGCATCGCATATCGAAGATAAAAACGCAGCGCTTGATACGCACTACCCGCCGCACTGCCTGCTTGTGAGACTTTACTTCCAATGACAACAACTCGAGGCGCGCAGCCGTATGCTGCGCCGCACACACCTGCACCTGCATCCATTCGCGCACCTGCACTGCATGTCAAAGCGATTGCGCCACGGGCCGCGCAATGAACCAGTATGACCCAAAGCGCGGTATTGCGTTGTCGGTTGGCGCGTCGGCGATGTTTGCTTTACTGTCGGCTTACGCCAAGCTGCTTACGCCGTTGAGCGGTCTCGACATTTTCGCGTGGCGAGTTGTGTGGACTGTCCCCGGCGCGCTATTGCTGATCATGTTGCGCAGACGCCTGCCGATTCTCCGGCAACTTCTTTACCGCATGGTGACGGAGCCGACGCTCGGCGCGGCGATGGTTGTCAGCGCGGCTTTGCTGGGCGCGCAACTGTGGGTGTTTCTGTGGGCGCCGCTGCATGGGCGCATGCTCGAAGTCTCGCTCGGCTATTTTCTGCTGCCGCTTGTGATGGTACTGGTGGGACGCTTCTACTATCACGAGCGCCTCGACGGTCTGCAGTGGCTTGCTGTTATCTGCGCCGCGTTGGGCGTCGTGCATGAACTGTGGATGACGGGTGCCTTTTCGTGGCCCACGTTGCTCGTCGCGCTCGGCTATCCGCCGTATTTCGTGCTGCGCCGCAAAATCAATCAGGATTCGCTCGCCATGTTCACGGTCGAAATGGCGTTGCTGTTGCCCGCGGCGGCTGTGTTCATCATCATCGGTGGTTCGTTGGCGATGATCGGCGGCCGTATCGACATGTGGTGCTTGTTGTTGCCGGGACTCGGTGCGCTCAGCACCATTGCGCTGGCTTCGTATCTAAAGGCGAGCCGTTTATTGCCGGTCGCCTTGTTCGGCATTCTTGGCTATGTCGAACCGGTGTTGCTCGTGTTTGTCTCGATCACGCTGCTCGGCGAGACGCTCAGCGCCGCACAGTTAGCCACGTATGTTCCGATCTGGATGGCGGTTGCGCTGACGGCCTTGCATAGCGTGCGGCTCGTTCGGTTTGCGCCGCGTTGAGCTTCGGCCACTGAATCACATGCCGCGGTTCAACGATGCGCTGCTGCACGATCCGCATTGATACGCGTTGCGCCGACCTGTGCTTCGATCGCTTCGCGCAGCGCCGGCCGCCAGCCAAAACCGAACAACGCTTCAGCGAGGACAAAGAGCGGTCCGATCAGCAGACCGATCACATCGTCGACAAATGCCGGCTTGCGATGTTCGTATGCCACATGGCCGATAAACTGAAACACCCAGCCGACCACGAAGAGTCCGATGCCGGAGGCGAGCCAGGTGAGGGTGGTTTGCGCGGCGAGCCACTTCCCGCACGCGACGCATAGCACCGATACGACTGCCATCATCACGCCGAGCGGCACGTCGAGCACGAGGTAATAGACGGTGGCTGCGGCGAACAACACCCACGCGGGCGGCAACGCAAATGGCAGCGCGCCGACGTTGAAAGCAGGCCGGCTCAACAACACCGCCAGCGCCAGCACGATCATCGGAATGCCGATGAAATGCGTGGCGATATTGCGCCGGTCACGATGGTAGGCCGCGTATTGCGTAAGCTGTTGCGTCAGCGTTCTCATGGATGCCGCTCCTCAATCAAAGCCAGCATAATCGCGGGCAGCGGAATTTGAAACCATCGGGTAGCCGACAATCGGGCACGGATACCGTTCTATGACTGCGAGTTTTTCATCCAATGAGCTTGCCGCGCGGCTTGAACGCAGCGCGTGGTTTCGCTCGGCACCCGCTGCCATGCGGGCGCCGCTGATCGAAGCAGGGCGCGTCGAGCACCTCGCGGCCGGTGAACGGCTGTTCACGCGCGGCGATTCCGACGACGGCCTCTATTGTGTGCTCGACGGTCTGGTGAGAATCGGCGCGGCCAGTTCGGCCGGCAAGGAGGCGTTGCTCGCAGTCATCGAGCCGGTCAACTGGTTCGGCGAGATCGCGTTGTTCGATAACCGCCCGCGAACCCATGACGCGTATGCCGAACGTGATTCAGAGCTGTTTCATGTGCCGCGCGCCGCGCTTGCCGCGCTGCTCGAACGCAAGCCCGAGTATTGGCATGTCTTCGGTTTGCTGTTGGCGCAAAAGCTGCGCCTCGCTTTCGACGCGATTGAGGAAGCCGCCTTGCTGCCCGCCGCACCGCGCGTGGCGCGCCGCTTGTTGTTGATGGCAGGCGGCTACGGCGAACCCGGCGCATTGCGACACGTACTCAAAGTGCCGCAGGAGGACCTCGCGATGATGCTGGCTCTGTCGCGGCAGACGATCAATCAGGTGCTCAAGCAGTTCGAAACGCAGGGTGCGTTAAAGCTGGGCTATGCGGAAATCGAAATCACCGACGCGCAAAAGCTCAGGGCGCTAGCCGATCCGAATCCGGCCGCGGACTGATCGCCTCGATCTACCCGCAAAGCGCGACGCTGCCTCCCCTATACGTTCACTCACGCGCCGCTGCATCTTTATAAGCATTTTACGGCGCACCCCTATTTCTTTGGCGATTCGCTATACCAAGCCCGGTAACGTCGATGTACCCCGGTCAGGAAGCGAATCTATGCATGAAAATAGCGCTCTGAATGGTGCCCAGGTACAACGAAACCTTCGCCGCAAAGCCGGCCTGAAGGTGATGTTCGCGGCGATCGTCTTCTCGCTCGCCGCGGCATCGCAGGCCGCCGACGCGCAGTCGGCGTTGCCGTTGGCCGCTCCAACTGTCGCGAGCGACGCAGCGCCTGACGCCGGCTTGCCGGCGCTCAGCGATATCACCGCCATGCTGCGCGCGCAGTTTCGCGTTGCGCCATTGGAATCCATGAAGATCGCTCGCGCGGTATTGATCGAAGCCGAGCGTCAAGCCATCTCGCCGGTATTGCTGCTTGCCGTGATGTCGGTCGAGTCGAGTTTCGATCGCCACGCGGTCAGCATCGCAGGCGCGCGAGGGCTGATGCAGGTCTTGCCCGCTGCGCATCCGCAATTGATTGCGGGCACAACCGACTTATCCGATCCGGCAATCAACGTGCGGATCGGCTCGACCATTTTGCGCGGCTACCTCGATCAAAGCGGTGGCGATCTCGATGCCGCGCTCGTTCGCTACAGCGGCGGCGGCCGCGGTTACGCGCAGCGCGTCGTGCTGCGGATGCAGCGCCTGGACGCAAGTTTGCGCCACGAATGATGAACTCATTCGCGGCGCATTCCTCCTCGGACCCTCTTGTTGTTGCTCCAGCGCTTTAGCGCTTTAGCTCATCGCTCCGGCAAACTCGGCGCGCAGATCCTGCAACCTGTCGCGCGCGGTGCCCAGGCGCTCGACGAGTTGTGCCGAAGCGCGCATGATCGGCATACGCGTTTCGTCGGTCATTGAATGATCGAATGCCAGCATCGCCTTGATCGCGGACGGATTGGGTGCGGCGAACAGCAGACGCAACACGGGCAGCAAGCTGGCGAACAGATTGCGCTCGTCCGGATCGCGATCGGCGCGGATCAATTCCTGTACGGCAACCAGCAGGTCCGCGCAAACATGTGCGCTCGCCAGAATGCCACCGGTGCCGCCGCTGTGCAGACAGTCGTCCAATGCTTCATCGGTGCCGCACAGCACGTTGATCGGCAGGCCGCGCAGCTTGCTGAAATGGTCCTTCACGCATTCCTTGATGGCGACGATGTTGCTGTATTCGACCAAACGCGTGACCGTATCAGGCGCGATCGTCACACCGGTTCGATGCGGCACGTCGTACAGAACGATAGGGCGTTCGGTGGCGAGTGCGGCCTGTTCGAAATGCCATTGCACGCCGGCCTGATCCGGGCATACGTACGATGGAGGAGACACCAGATAGCCCGCGCAATCCCAGCGCTCATAGCGCTGAATATCGTGCAGGACGTCGCGCGTATTGGCGCCGCCGACGCCGATCAGCATCGGCAGACGCGAGCCGATCACATCGGTCAGCGCCTGCAAGACGGTGAGGCGTTCGGATTCCTGTAACAAAGCGGCTTCGCCCGTCGTGCTCATGGCGACAAAACCGCTGATCTCTGTGCGCAGAAAATAGTCCGCGAGGCGCTGCAACGCGTCGACATCGACTTCACCGTTGCGAAACGGGGTGACGATGGGCAACCAGATTCCTGAGAACATGATTAGCGCGCCTTTGCGACGGCATGGCGGCGCTTCAATGGTCCGATGAGTGCTGCAGGGAGTGTCGAGATCAGCGTATGCAACGTGAAGTCGAGGTCGTCGAGCGCAATGTCGAGTTGCACGCGCACTTCTTCGCGCACGGCCTCGGTGCTGACCACATACACGCCGAGCGGCGAATGAAGCAGTGTGCGGAGCTGGGTGCCAGGAAGGTCGCGCGGGGGATGAGGCAGGGTGATCTGCAAGCGGGCGCGGGCCGCGGGGAAGGGAATGACATTGTTGCGCTGGACCGGCGGCGCGCTAAGCGGCTGCGTTTCGAAGTTGTCGATTGATTGCGTGAGTGCCATTTGATGCGGCGTTCGTTGACGCCATGGTTGATCAAGACAGTTCGAGATTAGACGTCTACGGGTAAACGCAGTGCAAAAATTCGGGTGTCCGCTGAAAAAATCGCGGGGACTAGACGAGTTGCTCGATTTGAATCATGAGCCGCGCTGGCAATTTGACTTTGCATGAGCTTCAACCAGACCCATGCGATGCGCCCATAAAAAAAGGCGAGTCGTGAGACTCGCCCTCCCTGAACGGCAGAGTTCGGCTTCGATTAACTACAGATGCCTGGCCGGTGCATGCCGAATACCGATCACGTGTTATTGCGTTTTCGTCGTGTCGGTCTTTGCGCCGTCGGCTTTTGCCGGGGCATTGCTGGCCTCTTTCGCGCTCTCCGTCTTTGTCTTGCTTGCGCTTGTATCTACTGCAGTCTTCTTGGTGGTCTTATGGGTCTTTGCCGTGTGGCTGGCGGAAGCCTTTTTCACGTGCGCCTTCGTAGCGGCCTTGGTCGGCGCTTTCGTCGTGGCGGTGCTTTCGTTCGTGGCGCCCGCTTGCACGGCGGTGCTCGCCTTCAGATTCGCTTGACCGGCGGGTTGCGTTTGCGCCGGTTGCGCGGCTGCCGGTGCTGCGGTTTGTGCGAATGCGGTCGATACGACGAGAGCGGAAGCGAGAGCAGCGAAAAGCGTCTTCATGATGTAACTCCTGGTTAAACCGGTTGTTCTTGTGTCGCGGCTGAAATGTTTCAGCGCTGCCGGTTTAACGTTGGCGGGAAGACAGCAGTTGACGATGCTCTGGTGACAAAACGTAACGGCGGATACATATCGGGGTCCTGAATCAGCCCGAAGCGGTTTCGCGTCCCGCCCGCGAAGGCGACGGGGAAATCCCATACCTTCGCGCTTTGGCGATTGTGTGAATGCGCTATTGAAACGGATTCTGCACGACGCCAGGTTTTGCATCCGGCTCGTCCTTCACCTTCGCCGGCAGATTGGTCTGTGCCTGCAGCGCGGCCACTACCGCATCGATCGCTTCCTTCAGCGCCAGGGCCGCCTTCAACCCACGCTGGTCCTGAGTCAACGCTAGCGTTCCGTTCAGCACCACGCGTGTGGTGCCGTTGCTGACGGTGAGTGCATCGCCCTGGATGTTGAGCACGTCGTCATCGTTCGAATAGGGTTTAAACACCTTTTAGTCCTCCCGGTCGCTGATCTTTGAGGTTCTCCGGTATGCCCGGAAAATGGATGCCCGACGCTGTCTCGAGTTCGTGAATCGTCCTGATGTCGTAGCGGTTGGTCGAGACGTTGTCCACCACCACCGCGAATGCCATCTGCCGGGACGGCACGTAGACCACCTTGAACAATTGCGTCGGCACGAAGACGCGTGTTGGTCCGATGGTCTGCAATTGCTGGCCGCTGAAAATCGGCCCGGTGATGACATAGGTATCGTTGTACGACATTGCGATCTTACGCACTGACGTTTCGATACGCGCCCACAAGCGCTGATTGTTCTCGCGATTTTGCGGCACGACGTTCGCCAGCGAAAACGATTGTGCCATCGCTTCCTGATTCCAGCGATTGCCTGCCGGACTCATGTGACCGCGATCGAAGCCGCTGCGTTTATAGTCCGCGAGCGTCGCGCCTTCGCCGTCGGGCAAACGCGCGTCTTCGAAGAACTTGTTGGTGCGCACCATGTCTTTGGCGGCTTCGATATGGTCGCGCGTCAGATGCTCCGCGGACCACAAGGGACCATGCGTGATACCTGAATGCAGCACCGCGAAATCGCTATAGCAAAGCATGCGCGTTTTCGGCGCCATCTTCTGATTGGTCAGAACCGGCCATTGCGCATTCGGGGTGAACTGGGTGCAGGAAGGTGCCGCGCTCGCGTGAGCAGCAGCCGCGAATAACAGACAGGCAAACCACTTCTTCATGTGTCAGTCAGTTGAAGGATCGGGGGCGCAAGTATAGCGTCGCGAGCCGGTGTCGAGCGACGTGGAACGTAGAAGAACGTGAGAGAAGGAAGCGGTTTTTGCGCAGTACCCGCAGTGATGAAAATGCAGCGAGCGGACGAAGCCGAAGAAGCACGGCACAAACCGCTGCACAAAAAAAACGGGCCGCTTTGCAGCGACCCTAATGCGTGGAATTCAAACTCTACGCACGCAAACTTAAGACGGACTTAAGCGCGCGAAATGCGGAGCGCGGAAATGTGGGTCGACGGTCGGGCGCGCACACAAACCCACCCACCCGCGCGCAGGCGGCGCGGTTTGGATGAGTGGAAATTTCGACCGACGAGAAAAGCGCCGAAACCTAATTGCCGAAAACACTGTGTTCGGCGTGCACACTCTGGCGATCGACAGCTTGCAAGCGCCAGAAACCGCTGGTCGGCGAGCGTGTCGGCAAGGCTGTCCACGCTGCGGCACCTTGCGCCGCGCTCACGCGTTGTTTGCGATCGACATGCAATCCGCGCAACGTGCACAGCGGCGCATCCGTGCTCGGCGCACAGAGGGTGGTCACGCCATTGTCGTCGTGTAACTCGCCCCACGGGGGCAGATCGATCCCTTGATGCGCTTCCCTCGACCACCGATGTTCTTCGGTGTCGAGCCATAACACAGCGTAGTCGTGGCTGACGGTGGGATCGGAACCGTTGATGAGGATGGTCAGGCGCATGGCAGTTCCGTACAAAGTGCGAAGTAATGCCTTATCAGTCTATGTCGCGACGCGTGTTATGCAAGGCAAAAAGGTATGGAGATCGGGCACGAAAAAACCTACGCGCGGTGCACACGGCTGTACGATAGCCGCGTCTGAAAGACATTCGCGGAGGCGAGCCATGCTGCGTCGATTGCTGCAAGTCACGATGGTGGCGGGATGCCTCGGCGCGATATCGACGCTCAGCGCAGCCGCGGACAGTCCCCCCTTCGCCGCGCCTGCGCCGATCGTCTATGTATCCGACTTTGACCTCGACGTGGCCAACGTGACACCCGACAGCGGACCGGGGCAACGCGTGCGCCGCCTGCGCGGTCTGCTGCCGAGTGGTCCGGGACCGATGGGCAAGGACAAGAATCCGCAGGACCACGCTAAGGACATCGTGAACGAGATGGCGGACGCGCTGACTGCGGACCTGAAAAAAGGCGGTGTCGACGCGCGCCGTATTGCGCCCGCCCAGCCATTACCCGCAACGGGCTGGCAAGTGCGAGGCGTGTTTCTGAGCGTCGACGACGGCAATCGTCTAAGACGTGCGATGGTCGGTTTTGGTGCGGGTCAGAACGACATCCAGGTGGCAGTGTCGTGCGACAGCCTGGCGACGGATGATTTGCCGCCGCTCTATCAGGCCGTGGAAGACGCCGATAGCAAGGGAAAGCCTGGCGCGGTGATCAAACTCAATCCGTATGTGATCGCGGCGAAGTTCGTGATGGCAAGCGGCGACGAAAAGAAGACGATCGAGAAGACCGCGCAGCAGATCTCAGATGCAGTAATTGCCAAGCTGCACGGGGTGGCGCAGTGATTGATGCACTGCTGCTCACCCCGACGCAATAGGCAAACGCAATAGGTAAGCGGCTCAGGCCAGATCCAGCGTACCGGTCAGATCGCCAAGCGGCACCAAACCATTCTGCGCAAAAGCCCGATCTCGCAAAACGACCCCATCGAGCGGCGCCAGCCCATGCACGCGGCTAATCAGGCGAAGAATCGAATTGGTGTCGTACACCGTGTGATCGACGTACCCCTTCTTCGCCAACGGCGAAATCACCAACGCGGGAATCCGCGACCCCGGCCCCCAGCGGTCGCCCTTCGGTGGCGAGACCGGATCCCACCAGCCGCCGTTCTCGTCGACCGTGACGACCACGACCGTGTTGGCCCACTGCGGGCCGCGCTGAATGTGGTCGATCACATTCGCGATGTGACGATCTCCCGATGCGACGTCCGCGTACCCCGCATGCATGTTCAGGTCGCCCTGCGGCTTGTAGAACGTGACCGCCGGTAACCGCCCCGTATCGATATCGGCGATCAGACGATTGGTGGAGGCGTCGTCGCCGAGGCCCGCGTCGCGCAGATACTTGCGCCGCGCGGCCGTGCCAGGCGCGTAATTAGTGAAGTAGTTGAACGGTTGGTGGTGATACTGGAAGTCAGGTACCGCACCCGTGTCCTGATGCTCCAGCGCGTACTGCCACGCACCGCTGTACCAGGCCCAGTCGACGCCCTTGTCCGTCAAACGGTCACCGATCGTCGCGAAGTTTTGTGGCGGCAGCACGCGCGGATTCGACAGGTCGGCGAGTGCGGGATTACCGCCTTCGGCCGGACGCACATTGCTCGGCTGGTAGGGCGGCGCCATCGTGTTGACGGCGTAGCCGTCGGCGGTAAACGCGCCGTCGTTGACGAATTTCGGCGGACCGTCGAGGGCGGACGCGGGCGAGTCTGCCGCCTGTTTCAGCCACACGCCGGTCGGATCGTCACCTTCCACCACTGAGACCATCTTCTTCGCCGGACTGTTCTGGATGTCAGGATAGAAGGGCGCTTGCGCCGAGATCAGAAAGATGTGGTTCAGCCACGAACCGCCGAAAGCCGCCATGAAGAAGTTGTCGCACAGCGTGTATTGCTGCGCGAGGTTCCACAGACGCAGCGTGTCGGCGGAATTGCGGTAGTGTCCCATCACCAGGCCGCCGGAGTCGCCCCAGGCGGCGAACTGGTTGTTGCGCCCGGCGTTGATCTGCATCTGATTCTGATAGAAGCGATGCACGAGATCGCGCGTGATCACACCGTTCGGCAACGGTGCGCCTTGCGCGTCGGTAATATGGAACGGGCCGTTGCGCAGGTTGGCGATATCCTTCTGACCGATCATGTAGCGCTTGCCGTCCACCTCCTGCGCTTGCGGCACGAGGCCGCCCCAGATTGCCGGCAGGCGCGGCAGCGGCGTCTTGCCGTCGCGGTCGAGTTGCAGATAACGCTCGGCGCTCACCGCATCCAGCGGATGCTGGACGCCGGGAAAGTTGCCGTACAGATTCGCGAAGCTGCGGTTCTCGGCATAGATCACCACGATCTGCTTGACCTGGTCGCGTAACGCGGCGTCGAGCCGCATGTCGGCGGCACTGCGCGGCGCCATGTCGCTCGCGGTACTTTGGTCAGTCTTGCACCCGGTTAGCGCCAGCCCGATACCGACCGCCGCGAGTCCGGTCAGGACACGGCGGCGTTCAGGATCGTCGGGGGTGTCGTCGGGGTTCGGTGGCAGGGTGGAGTCGTTGTCTGTCATCGGTATCTCTCGGAGTTTGCGTGACGGGCGCTTCACAGCCACAAAGCTACCGCTCGGGGCGGCGTGCGCGCGGCACCGGGTTCAAAATCGAGGTGGCCGGAAGGTTCCGGCACGGCTAGGGTAATCGTCGCTTCACGCGCCAACTGTTGTGCGTCGAGTCGACGGCGAACAGAAGCCAATGTCGGGTGTCCACTGGATGACGCCGCCGTGTAGCGTAACGGTCAACGGTCAATTCGAGTTCATCGAAAGTCCGTCGATGGCAGGTGGCATGCGCGCCGGAGCCGTCCGCGAATTCGACTATCGCCGCCGCCGCGCGGGCCGGCTCGGGCAGGTGCGCGATCTGCACTGCGCAGCCCGGATAAAGATGTGAGTCGGCAACCTGGATCTGTACGGAATCGGACATGGACGTGGCCTCCGGACGCCTGGCGCGAGCCAAAGCGCGGCAGTGAGACCTCGCGCGATGGACCGCATCAAAGCATAGCACCGCGCGAAACGAAAATGACCACCGTGTGCTTCGCGCTATCATGCTGATCTGTATCCGATGAACAGCAGAGACAACGGCAAAGACGGCAGCCAAGATGGCAAAAGAAGAGCAGACAGGAACGGGACGCAAGCACGCGAGGCCACGCGGCGCGACGGTTTCGACTCCGCGAGACGATGCGCCCTTGTCCCAGGCGGACGGCGCCGATTCCCCCGATTCCACTGATGAAGAGAGCACCGGCGGATCGACTTATCTCGTGCCAGGGCTGGAGCGCGGTCTTCGCATCCTCGCCGAATTCAGCGCGCGCGAGCCGATTCTGGGCGCGCCTGAATTGTCGAAGCGCATCGGCATTCCGCGCACCACCACATTTCGTCTGCTGCAAACGCTCGAAGCTTTAGGCTTTCTCGAGCGCGTGAACGGCGACCGCTATTTCCGTTTGAGCGTCGCGGTGCTGCGGCTCGGTTTCGAATATCTGAGCTCGCTCGAACTGACCGACGTTGGCACGCCGATTCTCGAACGGTTGCGCGACGCGACCGGCCTCAGCACGCATCTGCTGATCCGCGACCAGCGTGACGTGGTGTTCGTCGCCAAGGCGCAAACCCATGAGCCAATGTTCAGTTCGGTGAAGGTGCATGTCGGCACGCGCTTGCCCGCGCATGCCACGGTGCACGGTCAGGTGCTGATGGGCGATTTGAGTTTCGAAGAATTGCGCCAGTTGTATCCCGAGCCGCAACTCGAACGCTTCACTGAACGCACGCCGGCGACCGTCGAAGAACTGTACGGAAGGGTGCGCGAAAGCGCGGCGCTCGGCTACGCGTTGAGCGAAGCATCTTTTGAACGGGGAATTTCGGTAGTGAGTGCGCCGGTGCGCGACCAAAGCGGCAAGATCACGGCAGCGTTGACGGTCACCATTCCCCGTTCCGATATCGGCGAAGCGGAAGAACGCGAACCGCTCATCATCGCGGTTTGCCAGGCGGCGCTCGAATTGTCCGAACGGCTCAGCTATCGTCCGCGGCCCGACGATCCGACTGCGGCTCAAGCGCGCCGCAGATCGGTTGCGGCGAACTGATTCTGGTTTTCTTGCTGTTTCTGCTCATGTCAAACGGCCCGGCTGCTTTCGCACCCGGGCCGTTTGCTTTACATCGTCGGCATCATTGACATCAGAACGAGTGGTGGATGCCCGTCAGGAAAATCGTCTGGTTCCGGCCGCTCGACACACCCGCTGTAAAGAATGCGGCGTCCGTATTCGAGCCCGCGCGCTCGTACAGCGCATTCACGTACAACTGCGTCGATTTCGACAGCGCGTAGATATCGCCGATCTCGAACTGCGTCCAGCGATGGCCGGCCATCGTCGTGGTCGCGGCGCCACCGGCAACGCTGTTGAACGGCGTGAACTGATAATTCGCGCCCACGTCGTAGCTCTGATACGTGTCCGAATGGCCAGACGATTCCAGCTTCACGCGCGTGTACAAACCGTGCACGAGCAGCTTGCCGAATTGGTATGACGCACCCGCGCCCATATTCTCGACTTTGGCCGCGGTGTAGTTCACCGCCGCGACACCCTGGAAGCTAGTGATGCCCGTCGTCACGATCGACGGCGTACGGTCGTGCTCATTCGCATAGGTCGCGCCAGCCTTGAACGGACCGTTCGCATAGCTAAGCGCAAAGCTCAGCGTCTTGCCGGTCGAGAAGTTGGTCGTGTTGCCGAGGCCCATCATCGCGCCGACCGAGAAACCGCCGAAACTCGCCGAGCGGAACTTCACCGAATTGTCGAACGGCACCACGCCGGTGTCGGCGAGTTCGTCGATGTTGCCCGGGTGGAAGGCGTACCAACTCGCGGCCTGATAAGCCGTGCTCAACGGACCCAGCACGTCGAAGCTGAACGGCGTTTGATGACCGAGCGTCACCGTGCCGAACTGGTCCGAACTCAATCCCACGAACGCCTGGCGATTGAACAGCGTGCCCGCTTTGGCGAATGCCCCCGTGTTGGTATAGAAGCCGTTTTCCAGTTGGAAAACCGTCTTAAGACCACCGCCCAGATCCTCGACGCCCTTCAGGCCCCAGCGGTCCGGCTGCATGTTGCCCTGTTCCTCGATCCACTTCGAATGGCCACCCGCATTGCTGATGTACGCAATACCGGCATCCAGGCTGCCGTATAGCGTCACGCTGCTTTGCGCCCAGGCGCCAGTCGTTGCGCAGATTGCCGTCAAGCCGGCCGCCGCAATGATGTGCTTCACCGTTGGTTCTCCTGATCACACGACGGATAGCTCGCGCCGATTTCGTCGTCCCTGATCCTTGCTTTGGTTGAATGCAGCTTCGGGTTTATGCGCCAAAACTGCTCCGCTTTATGTTCCACCTATGGGCGTCTGTATCGCCTATGGAAAGTATAGTGAGTCTGAAAGTGGTCAAAATAAATTTTCGGGCCCCGTACAAACCCGCATGAGGGCTGCGGCATTTGTCTGAAAATTATGGGAAAACCCAAGCCCAGAAAGGCTCTCAAGTTAAAACAGCCGCTCACGTCAGTTCAGGCAAAGCTGTGTTGCGAACGCCACAGTCGGTGTTTTCCCCTACCAGCTCAGATTTTTATTTTCTCGAGCCAAAGCCACTCCTATAATTATCCATACACGAACTGATGTTCCTTATATGGAACATAAAGCTTCAGGAGAAGGCGAGAAATGACTGAACAATGGCGCTGCGCCGGCCATGCTGGCGACCTGTCCGAAGACGCGCCGCTCGAGTTCAAACTCGACGGCACCGAAATCGGCATCTACAAGGTGGGCGATGCGCTGTACGCGCTGGAAAACGTCTGCCCCCATGCGTACGCGCTGCTGACGCAGGGCTTTGTCGACGGTGACACCGTCGAATGCCCGCTGCACGAAGCTGTGTTCCATATCCCGACCGGCAAATGCCTGAAAGAGCCGGGTGGCCGCGACCTGAAGATGTACTCGGTACGTCTCGCCGGCGAAGAAATCCAGATCAAGGTGGAATGACATGTCAGAACACATCGTGAGCTTCAATCCCTTCCTGAAGCCGTGGCTCGCGCCGCAGCCGAACAACGTTGCCGGCAAGGGCGTGATCGAAAAGCCGGGAGAGACCGAAAACTTCATCTGGCAAACGCGCAAGGCTGAGCCGACCCAATACGAAAACGACTTCGGCGATGCGCTGGAAAAGGTTTTCGAAGCCGGCGCGAATGAGTTGCAGGAAGTCGTCGACGGTTTGAACCGCGTGGGCTTCCGCACGCCGGAAGGCAATGCGTGGAACGCCGATCGCCTTGCCGCCGAATTCCGCCTGCTCGCTGAATAAGCGCGCTCTCCCGCACACGTCTCTTCGCTTTCGCATCCGGAGTCTCTTCATGACGTCCCCCAATACAACGACTCAAGGCGTGGCCGACCCGATCCAGTCTTATCTGAACCGAGGCCTGCGCAATTACTGGTATCCCGTTGCGCCGAGCTGGCAAGTTGGCGACGCGCCTGTCGGCGTCACGCGCCTCGGCGATCAGATCGTGCTGTGGCGCGACAAGGAAGGCAAAGTCCGCGCGCTCGAAGACCGTTGCCCGCACCGCGGCGCGCGTTTGTCGCTCGGCTGGAACCTCGGCGGCAGCGTTGCGTGCTGGTATCACGGCATTGAAATCGACGGCGGCGGCACGGTCACAAAGGTGCCCGCTGTCTCGAACTGCCCGCTGGAAGGCCAGAAGTGCGTGAAGTCGTATCCGGTCGAAGAGCATGCCGGTGCGATCTTCCTGTGGTTCGGCGACGACGCCCATAAAGAACCCACGCCGCTCGTGCTGCCGGAAGAACTGGTGGGCGACGAGTACGCGAACTTTCTGTGCATGTCGAACTGGAAGTGCAATTACCAGTACGCGATCGACAACGTGATGGACCCGATGCACGGCGCGTATCTGCACGCGACCTCGCACTCGATGGCAGAAGGCGACAAGCAGGCCGACATGCGCGTGCGCAAGACCGAAACCGGTCTGATGTTCGAAAAGGTCGGCCAGCGCGACGTGAACTTCGACTGGGTCGAGCTCGGCGAAACAGGCGCGCTGTGGATGCGCCTCGCGATTCCGTACAAGAAGAAGTTCGGCCCGGGCGGCAACTTCGGGATCATCGGCTTTGCTACACCGGTCGACGAAAACAACTGCCAGGTTTACTTCTGGCGCACGCGCAAGGTGTCGGGCTGGCAGCGCGACGCATGGCGCTTCATGTATCGCAACCGTCTGGAAGGTCTGCACTGGGCCGTGCTGGAACAAGACCGCTATGTTCTCGAAAGCATGGCGCCGAATGCACGCGAGCACGAATTCCTCTATCAGCACGACGTCGGCATGACGCGTGTGCGCCGCATGTTCCGTCAGCGCGCGCAGCAGCACTTCGCTGAGCTGGATGCCTATCACGCTCAAGCCGCTCAAGCCGGCACCGCGCAAACCGAAGCAGCAGGCCACAGCCATGCATAACGAAGCGTCCCCGGCATTGGCTGCACTCCAAGGCAGGCGAGTCCTCGTGACGGGCGGCGCGCGCGGCCTCGGCGCGGCGTTCGTTCGCTCGCTGGTGCAAGCCGGTGCGCAAGTCGTGTTCGGCGATGTGTTGCATGACGAAGGCCGGGCGCTCGCAGCGTCGCTTGTCGAGCAAGGCCACGCAGTGACGTATCTGCCGCTCGATCTCGCCGACCCCGTCAGCATCAAGCAGGTCGCCGATCAGGCGGCGGCGCAACTCGGCGGGCTGGACGCGCTGATCAACAACGCGGCGATCACCAACTCGGGCGGTAAGTTCGCCGATGAGTTGTCGATCGACACGTGGGACGCCGTGATGAACGTCAACGTGCGCGGCACGTGGCTGATGAGCACCGCCGCATTGCCGCATTTGCGTGATTCGGGCCGCGGCAGCATCGTCAACATTGCGTCGGATACGGCGATGTGGGGCGCGCCGAAGTTGCTCGCGTATGTCGCGAGCAAGGGCGCGGTGATTTCGATGACGCGTTCGCTGGCGCGTGAATTCGGCGCACATCAAGTGACGGTCAACGCGATCGCCCCGGGCCTCACCGAAGTCGAGGCCACCGCCTACGTGCCCGCCGAACGTCACCAGTATTACCTGCAAGGCCGCGCGCTCACGCGCGCACAAGTGCCCGACGACGTCACCGGGCCGGTGCTGTTCCTGTTGTCCGATGCCGCGCGCTTCGTGACCGGCCAGTTACTGCCGGTCAACGGCGGCTTCGTGATGAATTGATCTTGTCGAATCGAAAGGAGAAAGAGATGGCGGACGCCGATATCGAACGCAAATCGTGGGAACAACCCGCGGACGCGAGCTTTGCACAATGGTTGGACAGCCGCGTCGCGCGCCTGGAAACGCGTCGTTATGACTGGGACGCGCTGAAGTTCCAGGCCGACTACGACCCGAAATATCGCCGCGCGCAAATGCGCTATGTCGGCACGGGCGGCACGGGCGTCACGAAGGACATGAACACGGTGCCCGCAGGCGGCTTCACGTTTTCGACGATGGTGATCCCGGCCGGCAACATCGGTCCGAGCCATATCCATATGGATGTCGAAGAAATTTTCTTCGTGCTGCGCGGCAAGATGAAAGTGATCTGCGAGAAAGACGGCGAAACGTGGGAAGCGGTGCTCGGTGAACGCGATCTGATTTCGGTGCCGCCAGGCGTGTATCGCACGGAAGTGAATATCGGTGAAGAAGACGCATTGATGTGCGTGATGCTTGGTGCGGCCAAGCCGATCACGCCGACGTATCCGCCGGATTCGCCGTTGGCCAGGCTCAAGCGCTAAGCCTTTAAACACCGGCATTGCTTTAAAAACACCCACGAAGGAAATCATGCCCGCAGTCCCGTCCGCTACCGTCGATCAGAACGCTACGTTCGAAGCGCGCCTTGCACGCTTTCCGGCACAGCAGATCTGGCTGGCATCGCAACGCGCGGTGAGCTATCGCGACGTGGATAGCGCAGAAAGCGAAGCGCTGCCTTTGGTGCTGCTTCACGGTATCGGTTCGGGCGCGGCTTCGTGGGTGCAGCAGTTTGAAGTGCTGAGTGAGACGCGCCGTGTGCTGGCGTGGGATGCGCCGGGATACGGCGCATCAACACCCGTAGAAGCCGATTCCCCCGCAGCAGGCGACTACGCAACAGTATTGAAGGAATGGCTCGACGCGCTCGGCATTGAACGCTGCGTGCTGATGGGTCATTCGCTTGGCGCGATCATCGCCGGTGCATTTGCTGTGGCGAATCCGCAGCGCGTGGCCGGTTTGCTGTTGTTGTCGCCGGCTGGCGGCTACGGCGCTTCCGCGGCCGAAGTGCGCGAAACAAAACGCGATCAACGTCTGGCCATGCTGAAAGAACTCGGCCCGCAAGGCCTCGCCGAAAAACGCAGCACCAATATGGTGTCCACCCACGCAAGCGACGAAGCCCGCGCATGGGTGCGCTGGAACATGTCGCGCGTGATTCCCCACGGCTACGCGCAAGCGACGCATCTGCTCGCCAACGCCGATCTCGCAAGCGATCTCGCGCGCTACAGAGGCCGTATCAGCGTCGCGGTCGGCGCAGACGACACCATTACGCCCCCCGAAGCCTGCGAGCGACTTGCTCTCGCCGCCGGCAACAAACTGCAGGTCGTGCCGCGCGCCGGGCACGCCGGCTACATCGAAGCACCCGCCGCGTACACCGCGATCATCGACACGTTCTGCCGCGCAAGCGACGGACAACGGAGCCAATGAATGACGTCCGACACGCATGACATGGTTAGCGCCGAGCGCGACGCGGACGACGACCGCAACGACGCAGACACGAGCAGCGATATCAGCTATCGCGTGCCGGGTCTGGAACGCGGTCTGAAGATTCTGACGGAGTTCTCGCCACGCGAGCCGGTTCTCGGCGCACCGGAATTATCCAAGCGCCTGAAGATTCCCCGCACGACGGTGTTCCGTCTGCTGCAAACACTCGAATCGCTCGGCTTTCTCGAGCGCGCCGATAAGGACCGCAACTATCGCCTCGGCGTCGCGGTGCTTCGACTTGGCTTCGAATACCTGAGCTCGCTCGAATTGACCGACCTCGGTTTGCCGATCATCGAAGCGCTGCGCGACGACACCGGCCTCACCAGCCACATCGTGATTCGCGATGGACGCGATGTGGTGTTCGTTGCCAAAGCGCAAAGCCACGCACCGATTTTCAGCTCGGTGAAGGTGAATGTCGGCACCCGTCTACCTGCCTACGCGACGACACACGGCCAGGTATTGATGGGCGACATGACGCTCGACGACTTGAAGAAGCTCTATCCCGAGCCGGAACTTGAACGCTTCACGAAACAAACGCCGGCCACCATCGACGATCTGTACGAACGCATTCGCGACGACGCCAAGCGTGGCTTCGCGATCAGCGAGTCGTCGTTCGAACGCGGCATTTCGGTGGTGAGCGCGCCGGTGCGCAACGACACGGGTCGGATCGTCGCCGTGATCACGACAACGATTCCGCGCCACGAGATCGATGCGTCGCTGCTCGACAGCGGTCTGATCGACAAGGTCCGCCGCGCGGCTGACGAACTCTCGCAGCGGCTCAACTATCGGCCGACAGGTAGCCCGAACGCGGGCGCGAAATACTTTAAGGCACTGGGGCTCAAATGATTCAAATCGACTTGAACGGACAGGTAGCGGTGGTGACGGGCGGCTCGTCCGGCATCGGCCTCGCGACTGCCGAGCTGTTTCTGCGAGCAGGCGCTTCGGTCGCGATCTGCGGACGCGACAGCGAACGTCTCGCGCAAGCGGAAGCCTCGCTGAAGGCGCAGTTTCCGCAAGCGCAATTGCTGGCGCAAACCTGCGACGTGCTAGACGCGGACGAGGTCGCAGCGTTCGCGCAAGCGGTGCAAACGCGTTTCGGCCGCACCGACATGCTGGTGAACAACGCCGGCCAGGGTCGCGTGTCGACGTTCGGCGACACTACCGACGACGCCTGGCGCGAAGAACTCGACCTGAAGTACTTCAGCGTGATCCGCCCGACGCGCGCCTTCCTGCCGATGCTGCGCGACGCGGCGAACCCCGCAGTGGCCTGCGTGAACTCGCTGCTCGCACTGCAACCCGAGCCGCACATGGTCGCGACCTCGTCGGCACGCGCCGGCGTGCTGAGCCTCATCAAATCACTTGCGGTCGAACTCGCGCCGCAACGCATTCGCGTGAATTCGATTCTGATCGGCATCGTCGAATCGGGTCAATGGCGCCGCCGTTACGCGAAAGAAGCGCAGCCGGGCCAGAGCTGGGAAGACTGGACCGCCGAACTGGCACGCAAGAAAAACATTCCGCTAGGCCGCTTCGGCAAACCCGAAGAAGCCGCTCAAGCGCTCTTTTATCTGGCTACGACGCTGTCGTCCTATACGACGGGCAGTCACATCGATGTTTCTGGAGGCGTTGCACGACATGTCTAACAAAACCACTGTTGGCGAACTGATCGCCGCTTTTCTCGAGCAATGCGGCGTTCAAACCGCATTCGGCGTGATCTCGATCCACAACATGCCGATCCTCGACGCGATCCACAACCGCGGCAAGATTCGCTACGTCGGCGCACGTGGCGAAGCGGGCGCGGTGAATATGGCTGATGGCCTGGCGCGTGTCTCCGGCGGCCTCGGTGTTGCCTTCACCAGCACGGGCACTGCAGCGGGTAATGCTGCCGGCGCGATGGTCGAAGCGCTGACCGCTGGCACTGCGTTGTTGCATGTGACGGGGCAGATCGAAACCGAATACCTCGATAAGGACCTCGCTTATATCCACGAAGCGCCGGACCAACTGTCGATGCTGTCGTCGATCTCGAAGGCCGCGTTCCGCGTGCGCTCGGTTGAAACCGCATTGCCGACGATCCGCGAAGCCGTGCGTGTCGCGCAAACCGCGCCGAGCGGCCCGGTCAGCGTTGAAATTCCGATCGACATTCAAGCCGCCGAAATCGAATGGCCAGCCGATCTGGCCGCACCGCATGTCACCACGCTCACGCATTGCAGCCAGCGTGTCGTGCAACTCGCGGATCAACTGGCGAATGCGAAGCGTCCGCTGTTGTGGCTCGGCGGCGGTACGCGCCACGCACGTGCTGCGGTTGAACGTCTCGTTGCGCTGGGCTTCGGTGTGGTGACAAGCGTGCAGGGTCGTGGCGTGCTGCCGGAAGATCATTCGGCGACGCTCGGCGCGTTCAACGTGCATGCCGCTGTCGAAAGCTTCTACAAGACGTGTGACGCGCTGGTGGTGGTCGGTTCGCGTCTGCGTGGCAACGAAACGCTGAAATACAAGCTGGCGCTGCCGCAACCGCTGTATCGCATCGACGCCGACGCGCTCGCCGACAACCGCGGTTATCGCAACGACATGTTCATTCACGGCGATGCATCGGCCGTTCTCGAAGAACTCGCGACGCTGCTCGAAGGCCGTCTGAAGGTCGATCCGACGTTCGCACAAGACCTGGCTGCCGCGCGCGAAAGCGCCGTCGCCGATGTGGGCAAAGGCCTCGGTCCGTACAAGCGCCTTGTCGACGCGCTACAGCAGGCTGTAGGCCGCGACTACAACTGGGTGCGCGACGTCACGATCTCGAACAGCACGTGGGGTAATCGCATGCTGAAGATCTTCTCGCCGCGCGCGGGCGTTCATGCACTCGGCGGTGGCATCGGCCAGGGCATGCAGATGGGTATCGGCGCCGCACTTGCGGGCAATGCCGCGAAGACCGTGTGCCTGGTTGGCGACGGCGGCCTGATGGTCAACGTCGGCGAACTCGCAACGGCCGTGCAGGAAAACGCCAACGTGATGATCGTGCTGATGAACGATCAGTGTTACGGCGTAATCCGCAACATTCAGGACGCGCAATACGGTGGCCGCCGTTGCTACGTCGATCTGCATCAACCGGATTTTGCGCAGTTCTGCGAGAGCCTGAAGCTTACGCACTACCGCATCAAATCGCTCGACCAGGCCGAGGAGATCATCCGCGAAGGCATGGCGAAGACCGGCCCGGTGCTGGTCGAAGTGGACATGCTGTCGGTCGGCTCGTTCGCCACCGCGTTCGCGGGTCCGCCGGTCAAGGAAAAGGAGCCGGAACATGCGTGAGACCGGCTATGCGGGGCATCACGCACCCGTCGACGTCGCAATGATCGGCTTCGGCGCGATCGGCCAGGCGGTGTATCGCTCGGTCGAGTCGGATCCGACGGTGCGCGTGTCGCACGTGATCGTGCCGGAACGTCATATGGCGTCGGTGCGTGAAGTGGTGGGCGCGTCGGTCGATGTGGTGGCCTCCGTGTCCGCGTTGAGCAGTCAGCCGCATTTCGCGCTGGAATGCGCGGGACACAGCGCACTGGTCGATCACGTGGTGCCGTTGCTGAAAGCCGGTACGGATTGCGCGGTCGCGTCGATCGGCGCGTTGTCCGACATGCTGCTGCTGGACGCGCTCTCCGCTGCGGCCGATGAAGGCGACGCAACGTTGACGCTGTTGTCGGGAGCAATCGGCGGCGTGGATGCGTTGTCTGCCGCCAAGCTCGGTGGCCTCGACGAAGTGCTGTACACGGGGCGCAAGCCGCCTTTGGGCTGGCTCGGCACGCCAGCGGAACAGGTGTGCGATCTGCACGCGTTGACCGAAGAGCGGGTGATTTTCGAAGGCAGCGCGCGCGAAGCGGCGCGCCTGTATCCGAAGAACGCCAACGTCGCCGCGACGATCGCGCTGGCTGGTCTCGGTCTCGACCAGACCATGGTGCGCCTGATCGCCGACCCGAAGATGACGCGCAACGTGCACCGCATCGTGGCCCGTGGCGCATTCGGCGAGATGTCGCTGGAAATGTGCGGCAAGCCGCTGCCGGACAACCCCAAGACGTCCGCACTGACCGCATACAGCGCGATTCGTGCGCTACGCAATCGCGCAGCACGCTGCGTGATTTAAGACATTCGCTGATTAGCTGAAGCAAACCGGAACGACCGACATGACTCACTTCGATACCAGCCTCGTGCCTACCGGCGATATTTTCATCGGCGGCGAATGGCGGCAAGGGCGTGGCAACCCGTACAAAAGCCTGTATCCGGCGGATCAGTCGGTCAACATGGAAATCTCGACAGCCAACGCCGACGACGCCCGCGAAGCCGTGGAAGCCGCGGACATCGCATGGCGCAAGGCGGATTGGTCGGGTCTCAAGCCACATCAACGCGCGCTGATTCTGTATC
This sequence comes from Paraburkholderia sediminicola, assembly GCF_046026675.1. Taxonomy (GTDB): domain Bacteria; phylum Pseudomonadota; class Gammaproteobacteria; order Burkholderiales; family Burkholderiaceae; genus Paraburkholderia; species Paraburkholderia sediminicola_F. Next base: position 56,940 of record NZ_JAQQEY010000002.1, read on the forward strand.
GCATCGCCGATCTGATCATGGCGCGCCACGAAGCGCTCGCACAATTGCAGCGTCGTGACAACGGCAAGCCGATTGGCGAAACGCGCGTACTGGTGGCGAGCGCTGCGAACACCTTCCGCTATTTCGCGGCGTGCCTCGAAACGCTCGACGAAGAAGTGACGCCCTCGCGTGGCGACTATCTGACGATGAGCATTTACGAGCCGATCGGCGTGATCGCGGCGATTACGCCGTGGAATTCGCCGATTGCTTCGGATGCGCAGAAGCTGGCTCCGGCACTAGCAGGCGGCAACGCTGTGGTACTGAAGCCGGCTGAAGTCACGCCATTGGTATCGCTTGCGTTGGCGCGTATCTGTGAAGAAGCCGGCGTGCCGAAAGGTGTTATCAGCGTGGTACCGGGTAAAGGCTCTGTGATCGGCGACGTACTGGTACGCCATCCGTTGGTGAAGAAAGTGTCGTTCACGGGGGGCACCGAAGTCGGCCGCGGCATCGCGCGCATCGCTGCGGACAAGCTGATGCCGGTCTCGCTCGAACTCGGCGGAAAATCGCCGACTATCGTGTTCGATGACGCCGATCTGGATCATGCAGTGAACGGTGTGCTGTACGGTATTTTCAGTTCGTCTGGCGAAGCGTGCATCGCAGGCTCGCGCCTGTTCGTACAGCGCTCGATTTACGACACGTTCATGAAGCGTCTTGCGGAAGGCGCACGTAAGCTGCGCGTCGGCGATCCGTCGCGTACTGAAACGCAGATGGGTCCACTGATTACCGCGGCACATCGTGAAACCGTCGAACGTTACGTCGCGTTGGGCCAGGAAGAAGGCGGCCGCCTCTTGTGCGGCGGTGAACGTCCGGTCGGCGATGGCCGCGAAGCAGGCACCTATTTCCAGCCGACGATACTCGAAGGTCTCACGAACGACGCCCGCATCTGCCAGGAGGAAATCTTCGGCCCGGTGCTGGTCGCGATGCCGTTCGACGACGAAGCATCGCTGCTAAAAGAAGCCAATAACAGTGTGTTCGGCCTCGCCGCCGGCATTTGGACGCGCGATTACAAACGTGCCTACCGGATCGCCCGTGCGCTCGAAACCGGCACCGTGTGGATCAACACCTACAAGCTGTTTTCGATCTCGACGCCGTTCAGCGGCTGGAAAGAGAGCGGCATGGGACGCGAGAAGGGCCGCCTCGGCATCCGCGAATACATGCAGCAGAAGAGTCTCTACTGGGGCTTGAACGACGCGCCGCTGGCGTGGGCGAACTAATACGCGAAATACGCAAGAGGCACGTTATGACGATTCTCGGCATTGAACAGATTATTTACGGCGTGACGGATCTCGCCACCTGTCGCCGCTTTTTCGCGGACTGGGGCTTGAAGGAGGTCGCGCACGACGAAACCCACGCACGCTTCGAAACGCTGAACGGCTGCACGATTCTCCTGGTCGATGCCAACGACCCGTCGCTGCCACCCGCATTTGAAGAAGGTCCGACGCTGCGTGAAGTGACGTGGGGTGTGGCAACGAAAGCGGAACTCGACGAACTGCGCGGCCGCTTTGCCGGTCAGCCGGGTCACTTCGAAACGGAAGACGCTGTCGGTTGTATCGATCCGAATGGCATGGCGATTCGCGTTGAAGTAACCCGCAAGCGCGCGCTCGACATTCACGGTTCGCCGTCGAACGTGTGGGGTCAGACGTTGCGCGTCGATCAGCCGTCGCCGATTTATGAGCGCGCTGAGCCGGTTGAAGTGGGCCACGTAGTGTTCTTTACGAACCAACTCGCGGCACAAGAGAAGTTTTACCAGGAACTGCTCGGCTTCGAAATGTCGGATCGTTATCCGGGCCGCGGCGCGTTCATGCGCTGCGCACCGCACGGCGGCCATCACGACATTTTTCTGCTGGCCTTGCCGGGCGGTAAGCGCGGTCTGAATCACGTCGCGTTCACCGTGCGCGATATCCACGAAGTGTTCGGCGGTGGCATGCATATCAGCCGCTGCGGTTGGGATACGCAACTCGGTCCGGGACGTCATCCGGTTTCGTCGGCGTACTTCTGGTACTTCCAGAATCCGGCCGGCGGCCTGATCGAGTACTACGCCGACGAAGACCAGCTCACGCCCGAATGGCAGCCACGCGATTTCGAACCGGGTCCGACCGTGTTCGCCGAATGGGCAATCGACGGTGGCATCGACGGCAATACACGTCGCCAGAAAAACACGAAGGCGCCGGAAGGCAAGTTCATGACGGAGCGGAAAAATGACTGACGCTGCTGCTGAAAAGGCTCAAGCTGCACACGCCGGACTCGAAGCGCCGCGCACGATCGTCGTGATCGGCGGCGGCCAGGCGGCGGGTTGGGTCGTGAAGACATTGCGCAAGGAAGGCTTCGATGGCCGCCTTGTGATGATTGCCGACGAAATCCATTTGCCGTATGAGCGCCCGCCGCTGTCGAAGGCCGTGCTCTCAGGCGACGCCGATATCGAAACCGTGCGCCTCGTGAAGCCTGGCGATTTCGACGCGCTGAATGTCGAAGCATGGCAACCGGATAGCGCGACATCGATCGATCGTGAACAGCGCATCGTGCGCACGCAGTCGGGACGTGAGGTGCAATACGACCGGCTTGTGATCGCAACCGGCGGCGCGGCGCGCCGTTTGCCGGATGCGTTGGTGAAGACCTCGCACATCGCCTATCTGCGTACGCTCGACGAAGCCGTCGCGCTCGGCGAACGGTTGCGCTCAAGCAAGCGCGTGCTGGTGATCGGCGGCGGCTGGATCGGTCTCGAAGTCGCAGCTACTGCGCGCAAGCTCGGTGTGGACGCGACGGTAGTGGAAGGTGCGCCGCGTCTGTGCGCTCGCTCGTTGCCGCCGATGGTGTCGGATTTCCTGTTGCAACTGCATCGTGCGAATGGCGTGGATGTACGTTTGAACGCATCGCTCGTGTCGATTGCGGATCATCCGAACGACGCCAACCGTATTCGCGCAACGTTCGCTAACGGCTCCACATTGGATGCCGACTTCGCGGTCGCCGGCATCGGCCTCACGCCGCATACGGCACTGGCCGAAGCAGCGGGTATCAAGGTGGAAGACGGCATTGTCGTTGACCATTTCGGCGCGACCGATGATCCGCGCATTTTCGCTTGCGGCGACGTCGCGAACCATCCGAGTGCCTGGCTCAAGCGCCGCGTGCGGCTCGAATCGTGGGCCAACGCGCAGAACCAGGCGATCTCGGCGGCAAAAGCTTTGCTCGGCAATTTCGAACCGTATGCGGACATTCCGTGGTTCTGGTCCGACCAATACGACGTCAATCTGCAAATCCTCGGCGACATTCCGGGCGATGCGCAACTCGCTGTACGCGGTGATCTGCCGGGCAAACACGCCACGCTTTTCCATCTGGAAGACGGCGCGATTCGCGGTGTCATCGCCATCAACACGCCGCGCGAACTGAAACTCTCGCGCAAATGGATGAACCAGGGCCGGACTATCGACTTGGCTACCCTTACCGACGCCTCAACGGCGCTTGCCTAACCACACCTACGGACGGCACCACGGCATGAGAACCATCGACAACACCATGGGGGACCGCAGCAGCGCCGGTGTCTCAGGCCCCGTGACCCGGGGCTCGATCATCGCGCGTCTGGAGCGCTTGCCCAAGAATGCGATGCAGGTGCGCGCGCGCATACTGATCGGCCTCGCGACGTTCTTCGACGGCTTCGACGTGATCGCAATCGCGGCCACGCTGCCGATCCTGATTGCGAAGTGGCATCTGACGCCGTGGGAAATCGGCTTCCTGATCGGCTCAGGCTCGGTTGGGCAGCTGATCGGCGCGTTCGTGTTCCCGTGGTACGCCGAACGCAAGGGCCGCGTGAAGGCGATTGCGTTGAGTTCGGGGATCATCGGCATTACGAGTATTGCGTGCGGCTTTGCGCCGACCTTCGCGGCGTTTGTCGTGTTGCGTGTGATTCAGGGACTCGGGCTGGGTGGCGAATTGCCGGTGGCCGCGACCTATATCAACGAGATCAGCCGTGCACATGGCCGTGGCCGTTTTGTGCTCTTGTATGAAATCGTTTTTCCGGTTGGCTTGCTTGCATCGAACGCGTTGGGTGCGTGGATCGTGCCGCGTTTCGGCTGGCAGGCGATGTACTTCATCGGCGGCATGCCGTTGATCCTGTTCTTCGTGCTGCGCAAACTGGTGCCGGAATCGCCGCGCTGGCTGGCCGAACGCGAACGGATGGCCGATGCCGATGCTGCTGTGAATACTTTCGAGCGTGCTGTGAAAGGCCCGCTTCCGCCGGTCGCCAATTCGGCCGAATTCGAGGCGATGGCCAATCGCCATCCGAAGCGCCGTATGGGCGATCTGTTCGGGCCGGCGTATCTGAAGCGCACGATGGCTGTGGCGATGCTGTGGATTACTTGCGGCTTCATTCAGTACGGTCTGTCGACCTGGCTGCCGACGATCTATCGCACGGTTTATCACGCGCCGCTGCAGCTGGCGTTGAATCTGGCGGTGGCGGCTTCGGTGCTGGGCGTGGTGGGTTCGCTGACTTGTGCGCTGCTGGTCGACAAGGTGGGGCGTAAGCCGATCATTAACTTTTCGTTCGTATTGTGCGCGCTCTCGTTGTTGTTGGCTGGCGTGTTCCACAATTCGTCAGTGTATGTGGTCGCGACGTGCTGCGCGTTCTCGCTCGGCTTCCTCGCTTGCGGTTTCATCACGGCTTATGTGTATACGCCGGAACTGTATCCGACCAGCATCCGTGCGATGGGCTGCGGCGTGGGCGGCGCGTGGCTGAAGGTGGCGGCGATTTTCGCACCGGCGATCGTGTCGAAGACGATGATCGGGGGCAATCTGGAAGTGGCGTTTTATATTCTCGCAGCTGTGCCGTTTATTGCGGCGATTGCTGTGCACTTTCTCGGGATTGAGACCAAGGGGAAGGTGCTGGAGCAGCTTGAGGCTTGATGTTTTTTTAGCGAGTGAAGAGTTTGGTGGGCGGTTGATGTAGTGCCGCAATGGCAGGAAGATGAAGGGCGCACTGGGTGGTGCGCCCTTTGTTTTGGGGTGACGCTTTTGTCGCTGATACCGGGATGCTGCGATACGTTTTTGATTTTCTAAGAATGTTCTAAGAGGATTCTCATAGATTCAGAGTGCCCATGAGATGCTTGGTAATTGATCGCCTTATAGCGCTGCTTACTGTCAGAAATCTATTACTCAATAAAGGAGATGTCCGCTATAAATCAGATTCGGTTTTCGATATCGTTCTGTTGCTTAGTAAAACTATAAATTGCGTGAAAAATATCGATGATCAATTTATCCAGACTCTGTCGCTCGGGCTCCGGCGCATGGAAAAGAAGTCGCCGGGCGCCAGTCGGACGCGTGGTGAGTTGTTGCGCTGTGGTTTGGCTATCAACGCTGGCGGTGTCTGCGTGTGCCGATGAAATCTCCTACGGATACGACGCATTGGGCCGTCTCATCTCGGTGACTGTCGCGGGCGCTGCGGCGTATTACGACTACGACGCCGCAGGCAACATCACGGCGATCAGAAGGCAGGGGGGGCTATCCGCGGAGGTTCCGGCGAGCGGTGCAGATTCTTCGCCCGCATCGGAAGCCGGGGCATTGTCGGCCTCACCTGCCTCGACTCAGGCCAGCATGCGCTAGGCGTATCGCGGTCGATTCCATTCCCAGTCTCTTCCCGGCCCTTATGCGATCCATAGATGTCTTCGCGGCGCGTCGCGCGCTGCTGCGCCCAGTCGCGCTGTTCTTCTTCGTGCTGCTGTCATGGTTCGTCGCGCCGCACGCGCATGCGGAATGCGCCGACGACTACGCGTCAAATGGCGCCTACCCGACAGGCCCGAACTGCAAACTTCTCGCTGCAAGCGCCACCTTCAAGTCGGGCTGGGCCTGCGGCGAGCCCCTGAACGTCGATGCCTATTGCGGTAGCGCCTCCGGTGGCACTACGGTTGAACCGCTGTCGCCAGACGAGGGCGTGATCCTTGATGGCGACGGGCTGGACGGCAACCCTGGCGATGCGAATGGCTGCTCGGCCGATGCCACGGCTGGCTGCGGTAGCAGCACCTCGGGTGGCGATCCGGTCAGGCTGTACACGGGCCAGTTCCACCTGGTCGCGCACGACCTGCATGTGGCAGACACGATCGCGCTGGATCTCGCCCGGGTGTATCGCAGCAGTGCCTACGACACCTCGGGCAGACCGATGGCCGGCGCCTTCGGTATCGGCACGACGTTTAACTACGACAGCTACCTCACGTTCAGCGCGGCAGATAGTAATGGCATGCGGCAACGAGTCGAGTTGTGCCTGCCGAGCGGCATCCGTGTGCCGTTCACGCTACGTGCCGGAAGCAGTGCGATCTGGGACGACCTGACGAGCCCGGGCGAGTATTACAAGGCCGCGATTAGTAACGGCAATGTAAGTGGCAGCGTCAGGGCGCTGACCCTGCGCGACGGACGTGTGCTGCGCTTCACAATGGTGTTGGGAATCTACCGGTTCAGCAGCGTGCAGGACCGCAACGGTAATACGGTGACGATTGCCCGCGACAGCACCACCGGCGGAGTCACCAGCATCACCGGCCCGAATGGCCGTGCGCTGACGTTCAAGTCGATTGTGGGCGCTCGCGGCACGCCGCTTGTCTCGCGTGTGACCGATCCGCTGAACCGGCAGGTCAACTATGTGTACGACAACCAGGACCGCCTCATCCAGGTGACGGATGCGGGCGGCGGCATATGGAACTACGGCTGGGACAGCAAGTCGCGACTGGTGAGCGTCACCGATCCCGAAGGCAACGTTCAGGTCACCAACACCTACGACGACAGCGACCGCGTCATTGCCCAGAAGCTTGCCGATGACAGCACTTTCGGCTTCGCGTACATAGTTGCCAACGGCAAGGTGATACAGACCGAAGTGACGGATCGGCGCGGCAGCATCCGCCGCTTGGAGTTCGATGGGAACGGGCGGGCGGTGCGCAATACATATCCGGCCGGTCAGTCGATCCAGCAGGTACAGACCTTCACGCGCGACGGCAATGGCCGCGTGACGAACCTCACTGCGGGCGATCGCCAGTACACCTATGGCTACGATACGAACGGCAACCGCTCGAGCGAAGCCGACCAGTCGGGCATGTTCGTCACGCGCACGTTCGACAGCTACAGCCAGTTGCTGACAGACGCACAGGCCGGTGACCCGCAGCGCGGCGTGAGCACCGTCTACACGTACGACCCGAAGGGCAACCTGCTGACGGTCACGGACCGGCTGGGCAACCGCACCACGCTGACAAACGATAGCCAGGGGCGCGTGCTGACGGTGACTGACGCGCTCAAGGGTGTGACGAAATTCACCTGGAGCGGTGCCGACCTGACGGGTGTCACTGATCCGCTGAACCGCACCACACAGTACACGACGGACGCAGCAGGGCGCGTGACAGCGGTGCAGGATCCGCTGGGCAATAAAACGAAGCGCATGCTCGACGCGCTGGACCGCACCAGCGACATCACCGATGCCCTGGGCGGTGTGACCCGCCTCACGTGGGACCGCAACGCTCACCTGCTAAGCCAGGCCGATCCGAACGGGGTGACGGCGCGCTACGCATATAACGCGATCGGCCGCCCGGTAAGCAAAACCGATGCACTGGGTCGCAGTGAGACCTACACGTGGAACAGCGCGGGGCAGCTGGCGACAGTGACTGACCGCAAGGGCCAGCTAAGGACGTACGGGTACGATGCGTCGGGCAATCTGCAGACAACCTATTTCATGCCGGATGGCAATCCGAACGGCAAGCCTGTACGTAAGTGGAGCTACGGCAGGGACGCGTACGGCAGGCTGCAGACGACGATTGATACCGGCTTGAACCAGTCCCCTGCAACGACCTACCGCTACTACGACAGCGTGACGGGCTACTTCAACGGGTGGTTTGAGCAGGCCAGCCAGCAGGGACGCTGGTGGCTGCGCTACGCGGCCGACAGTCGGGATCTGGCGCGCATCGAGATGAGCGATGCGACGGTGGACTACAGCCGCGACGCGGAGCATCGCGTCACGCAGATCCAGTATCAAGTGAACGGGGAGGCGCCGCGCACGTTCGGGTACGGCTATGACGCGCTGGGCCGGCGCAGTCAGGCGACGCTGGCCAACGGCATCACGGTAGCCTACACGTGGGATGCAGCCAGCCAGCTGACGGGCATCACGTACAAACGCGCCGACGGCAGCGTGCTGGGCGACCTGACGTACGGCTATGACCTGGCAGGTCGTCGCACGAATGCGGGCGGGAGTCTCGCAAAGGTGGACCTGCCGCAGACGGTGAACGACGCGCAGTACAACCGGGCAAACCAGCTCACGCGCTGGTCAGGGAAAGCCTTCACTTACGACCTGAACGGCAATCTGGCCAGCGACGGCACGAACCAGTACAGCTGGAACGCGCAGGATCTGCTGGCCGGAATTACTGGTGGCGTCGCGGCGAGTTTCAGCTACGACATCTATGGGCATCGCCGGGACCAGACGGTCAATGGTCGCCGGACGCAGTCGTTCTGGATCGGCGATGAGCTGAACTTCACGATTGCGGATAACGACTACGCACGTCGAATCCGCGTGTTCTCGCCGTATCCGGAAAGTGGACTGGACGAACTGACGTACCGGCGTATCGGGGATAACGCGAGTCAGGACCGGTACGTTCTGCGCGATGCGAACAACAGCGTGATTGCCCTGACGGACGCGAACCAGCAGAGTCGGACACAGTATCGGTTTGAGCCGTATGGTGCGACGACGCAAACCGGCGCGGCAGACCCGAACCTGCAGCAGTACACCGGGCGGGAGAATGATGGGACTGGATTGTATTACTATCGGAACCGGTATTACAGTCCGGCGACCGGACGGTTCATCAGTGAAGACCCGATCGGGTGGGCGAGTGGGCAGTCGAATGCGTATGCCTACGTCAATGGGAATCCCGTGTCGCTGCACGACCCCTACGGGTTCTGGAGCGTCAGCGGGAGTGTGTATGGAGGTTTCGGCGTACAGGTCACCGTCTACGGCGACGGCTCTGCCCCAACGGCTTCGAGCATTACTGGGGTGGGGATACGCGGCGGGCGCGGCGCAGGTATAGGGCTTAGTTTCGATCCAAACGGCGCAGTACCAAGTAGAAGTAGCGATGGTTCGTCGGTAACTATCGGTGGTTTTGCGGAGGCGGGCACTAGCTTAGGTCCTTTTAATGCAAGCGTCGGTGCCTCCAGCGGCGTGGAATTCAACCAGTCTGGTTCGTCAGGCCTTCCGGGATTCGGGGGGCGGCCTTATCGAGGGGCGGGCGGCGGTATCGCGATCGGCTTTCCAAGTGCAGGTTTTGGGGGCGCTGCTTGTGCTGCAGTTGGCATTGAGGTGACCTATAGTCGTGGCAAATAAACTCATGTTCTGGCCTGCGATCAAGGTGGTCGTGCTAACAGTAGTGTTTGTGGCAGGATTGTCCGTGCAACCTGTTGCCAATATGCCGTTTGAAAGTTGGGTATTCCTTGGCGCGCTAGCAGGTGCGATGGGCTTTTCCCTGGCTTTGTGTGCTCTCCTTTTAAACCATATTTTCTGGCCAAAAGCTAAGAAATGGAGGCTACCAGGATGGTCGAACGGTTTGTTATCACCGTGGCAACTGATTGATTTCTACTCGGCGGTTTTGCTGGTAGTGGTTGCCAGTAGTGGACTTTCTCTGTGGGCGAAGCACGGGTGGCGTGAGGCTACGTTGGCATTGTTCCCATTCGGAATGGCGTGCGGGATATGGATTGGCGTTCGACTCGGGATTGTGATTTTTAAGTCCAGAATGCCTGCACCTTCGTGATAGAAATATCCGCATAGAGTTCATACCGCTGCCGCCCTCGTAACCGGAGATGCGATGTCTGCGGACAGGCCCTACTCGGTACGTAAGTACCTTCAATCAATGCGACTACGACGTAACCACGCAACTGCAAACTGGTTTGGTCTGTCGCAGTACCGTTTGTCTACTACCGGAATCGGTACTACAGTCCGCAGACTGGCAAATTCATCAGTGAGGACCCCTTGGGATACGCCAGTGGGCAGACGAATGCGTATGCCTACGTCAACGGAAATCCCGTGTCGCTGTACGACCCCTTCGGGCTCTGGAACATCAGCGCTGGCGGCTAAGTAGTTGTCGGTGGGCAGGTCACTGTCTATGGGGATGGCTCAAATATTACGGGCGTCGGAGGGCGCGGTGGCTTCGGCGTAGGTGGGGGAGTTAGTTAAGATCCAAACGGCGCGCCTCCCAGCAGAGGTGATACGGGTTCATCCGTAACTATCGGTGGCTTTGCGGAGGCCGGCGCTAGTTGGGGGCCCTTTGCCACAAGCGTTGGGGTTTCCAATGGAGTGGAATTCAACCAGTCCGGTTCTTCAGGGCTTCCGGGATTCGGGGGAAGGCCCTATCGAGGGTCGGGAAGTGGCGTTGCGATCGGATTTCCGAGTGATGGATTTAGAGGTTCTGCCTGCGCAGCAGTTGGCATTGAGGTGACCAATACTCGTGGAAAATAAATTCATGATTTGGCCTGCGATCAAGATCGTAGTGCTGTTGGGCGCTCTGATCGCAGGACTTTTTGCGTCACCGCTTGACCATTTTCCGCTGGCGGTTAGGGCATTTATTGGACTAGTAGGAGCGGCAATGGGCGCGCTATTTTCCTTGGGGTTTCTCCTGTTGCACCATGTTGCTTGGCCCAAAAAAAGAAAATGGGAGATGCCAACATGGTCGAGTGGTTTGGTGTCGCCATGGCAATGGATACATCTTTTCTCCATGGCGATCTTGTCAATAAGCGTTGGTGAGTGGGTGGTCCTTTTTTTCAGATATGGATGGCATGAATCTACCCAATCACTAATATTTTTCGGAGTGGGGGCCGGGATGTGGGTGGGCGTTCGACTCGGGGTGTTCATTTTTAAATCAAGAATACCTGCCTCCTCATGCCCAGAAATATCTGCGTAGAGCTTGCACCGGCAGCCTGACGCTGGCATGACCGGCGATGGGCCATCTGTTCTTCGGCATGCGTCAAAAGTGGCGGTACGTACGTTCGAGTGGTGCAACTATGACGCAACTTCCCAACTGTAAACGGTAGTGAATATCGCAGTACCGTTGTATTACTATCGCAATAGGTACTACGATCCAACGACCGCAAGGTTCATCAATGAGGATCCGGTTGGCTACGCGAGTGGGCAGACGAATGCGTATGCCTCGTCAATGGGAATCTCACGTCGCTGTACGACCTCTTCGGGCTCTGAAGCATCAGCGCTGGCGGCTACGTAGTAGTCGGTGGATAGGTCACTGTCTATGGGAAAGTCGGGCATCGAAGGGCGCGGTGGCTTCGGCGTGGGCGGGCTGCTGGACAGGAACGAGAGGCGAATTGTTCAAGACCGACTGGATAGAGTGCATCGATGTTATGCAAACGGGGCAAAATGGTGAGAACGGGCTACCGTGCTGGATATTGGATCGTGGAATGGGACGACGGAACAGACGCTTGCATGGGTGACCTTACGCAACGCTGTCCGCAGTTGCTGATAGGACGGTATGTCGCCATAGCGAGCTGTGATAGCGGCCCCTACACACCAACGGACGATGAGTTTGCAGCCGGATGGAGCAAGATTGGGGCGCTCGCGATCAGCCCAAAAGTGGAGACTGTCTCGCAGCTTCCAGCTCCCGGCTTTGATGAGTGGTATGTCTATGGCCGGAAAAATGGGCTCGCACCCCACGCAAATTTTGTCAACCGTTGGGGATTTAGCGTGCTCAATTCAGACGATGAGCAGACGAACACCTTCTGGGATCAAGTTATGAGAAGCGTCCCTCTGCACGTACTCGGAGCGGGATGTCCAACGTTGTTTCTAGTTACGCGAGATGAGACGTTATTCAGGGCTACAACAGCGATGACCTGAACTGATCAGGCCGCATCTCACGCACATGCCGTCGCTTTGCGGACACACTGTCAGCGCGCCGTGCGCGCCGACAAACGCCGCTGCTTCACTTCCTCAATAATCCAGATACTCATCAATCCCGCGCTTACGCAAGCGATGATGTCCGGTTTGGAGAGTGCAGTCGCCAACCAGACGAGGTGTACGTAGCCGCGGAAAAAGGGCGGCACAACCCGGCGCAGATCAGCCCAACGTGTCGTCGCCAACACACCGCCCGCCGCGGCCATCACCGTAAAAAGCGCCCACGCAAATTGCGTCGAACGCTCGTCCCGTTGCAACAGCAAAACGATCAACGCGGCGAAGCCCGCAAACCACATCGTCGCTACAAACCGCGCAAGACGCGGGCGACGTGCGAGCCAGCCGCGACACTCCTGTTGCGCAAAAGAGAAGAAGAAAGCGAACAGCACGCCGTGCGCGAACGGCATCTGCCACGCGCGAGGATCAGTGGAGAGCCAATGGCCGGCGAAGCCGAATCCGATCGCGCCGACGGCGGCGAGTATCGCGAGTTGTTTAATGCGCGGCCATCCATAGATCAGCGCTGCCCACATCGTGCAAATCCCGAGCGTCTCCATTCCGATCGGCGTCAAGCGCCCACTGCCTCCGTCGCACAACGCGGCAGCAGTCGCGCCAAGCCACACCGGAATCCAGCCATAACGCAGCCAGCCAATCGAGCGTAGCGTCCGCATCCGCTGTTGCTGCGGTTCGGACAGCAGCACAGTCTTCGCGGCGCTGGTAACCAACGTCACCATCAGCGTGGCCAGAAGCACGGCCAGTTGAACGGGCGTCCATTGATCGAACCACCGATCGCTATTCAGGCCCATCGACGCGTTGGCGAACAGCAAGCCACACCAGGCGCTCAGCGCGAGCGCCGGCCAGAACAGACGTCCCGCGCCAATCCGAAACGACAGGCAGCGGGTCCAGAATTCGACCTTCTCGCTGTCGAGCCGCAGGCGTACGACATTCGGATGATAACGACCGAGCGCGGTCAACAATTGTTCCATCTCGCTGCGCACGCCAGCGCGCAGCAGTGCGTGTGCGCCGGCCGCCAACGGAGGTTGCGGCCCTTCGAGAAGCGCCATTGCATTCGTGAAACGCAGGCGTAGCGCGTTGTAGTCCTCGTCGGCGAATACACGGTCTAGCGCGAGGGTTGCGATGGCCGCGTTGCGCCGCCGCAGATGCGCGGCGTTGTCCCGCCATCCCAGGACCGCACTCAGGTTCATGCGCAGCGTGGCCGGCGCATCCTCGTTCAAACAATGAACCAGCGCCTGCCATTCGAGTTCGTCGAGCATCTGAATATTGACGACGGCTGCGAATAGATCCTGCAGTGAACGGCGCGACTCGAGCTGATCCCGTTGCGAGACGAAGTGCTGCCACAACTGCACGGCGCTTTCGAAGGCGTCGTGTTCGCGAAGGTGTGCCTCAGGCGGCGGGCTTGGCACCGAGACTGGCACCGAAGCCGACACCGCGGCTATCGTTACCGCAGCGCCGCCGCTCGCCATCTGTAAAGCCGACTCATACGCGTACCGAAGCCGCTGAAACGCCTCAGCATCTTCATCCGGACGTTGCTGTTTCAAAAGACGTGCATAAGCACGACGCACGGTCCGTTCGTCGGCGTTTGCCGCAATGCCGAGCACGTCCCACGGCCAGTGGTGGGTAGAAGTCGTATCCATAGCCAATCAGTACGTCACATGCACATCGAAGCGGTCCAGCAACGCGCTCAGTTCGCTGCGCGCATGGACGATTTCCTCGGCGTTCTGCCGCTCGAGTAGCGACTGGAAACGCGCGATATGCGCGGCCAGATATTGTCGATGCTCGCCGAGCGTTTCTTCATAGACACGATCCGCACGCGTGAGCAACGTGCGATTCTCGAGCTGATCTCGCGGATGGATTTTCAAGGTGCTCAGTGCGGCGAGCCGCTCGCGGATTGTTTCAGGCGTCATCACGCCGGGGTTTTCCTCGATCACCATGGCGCGTTTCACGCCGTCTGGAAACGCGGTGGCTTCCACTTCCAGCACGCCGTTGATGTCATAGGTGAAGCGCACATCCGCACCTGCCTGGCCAGCCGGCTTGATCGGTACTTCAAGATTGAATTGGCCGAGTGCGACGTTGTCGGCCGTCAAACGCGCTTCGCCTTGAAACACCTTGATGCTCAGAATCTCCTGACGGTCGCTCACCGTAAAAATGCGCTGCACGCGGCTCACCGGCACGATCGTATTGCGCTCGATAATCGGCAGAAAGTGACCAGGCACGAAATTCGTGGCGCCGATCTGCATCGCGGTATCGATGCCGAGGCTATACGGCGCGACATCGGTCAACACCATTTCGTCGAGACCTGCGTCCCGCGTGACGAGGCCTGCCTGCACGGCGGCGCCGAGCGCGACGACTTCGTCCGGGTTCAGATGCGCGGCGGGCAAACGGCCGAACATTTTCGACACCAGTTTGCGCACCATCGGCATGCGCGAAGCGCCACCCACCAGAATGATTTCGTCGAGCGAATCGACGGCGATCTTCGAATCGCGCAACGCACGCTCGACCGGTTTGCGCAGCCGCTGCAGCAGATGCTCGCAAGTCCGCTCAGCGGCAGCCGCATCGAGTTCGAGTGCGTGCTCCTTGTCGTCGACCGTGAGCTTGAGCGTGACGCTTTCGGTGGTGTTCTGCGTGAGCAGACGTTTCGCGCGTTCGGCCTGCTGATGCAGACGTTGTGCGGCAATCGGCGTGAGCGATTTGAGTCGAAGGCTATTGCGTTGGCAGAACAACTCGACGAGCGCCTCTGTGAAATCTTCGCCTCCGAGAAAATTGTCACCGGTGCTGGCGCGCACCTCCATCACGCCTTCGAAGAAGTCGAGCACCGAGACGTCGAACGTGCCGCCGCCCAGATCGAAGATCAGGAACTTGCGTTCGCTGTCGCGCTGATGCACACCGTACGCGAGCGAGGCCGCGGTCGGTTCGTTGACGAGGCGCAGCACATTGAGCCCGGCCAACTCGCCGGCGATGCGCGTGGCCTTGCGTTGCGCGTCGCTGAAATAGGCGGGCACGGCGATCACGGCGTCGCGTACCGGTTCGCCGAGAAACGCTTCGGCGTCGGCTTTCAACGATTTGAGCACCAGCGAAGACAGTTCTTCCGGACGCAGTGTCTGCACGCCGAGCGACACATTGCGATTCGTGCCCATGTAGCGTTTGAAGTTGGCGGCGGTGCGTTCGGGATGCGTATGCAACCGGTCATGAGCGGGGCGGCCGACGAGGATCGAGCCGTCGTCGTCGATCGAGACGCACGACGGCGTCAGCACCTCGCCCAGTGCGTTCGGGATGAGGGCAGCCTCGTTATTGCGCCAGACGGCTGCAAGACTATGCGTGGTTCCAAGATCGATGCCGATGATCGAAGGCATGTACAGTTTCCGATTCGTTTTGCGCCCCTCCGTGAGGAGATCGCCCAAGGTCGCGTGGGAGCCAGATGGCGCTCCGTCCAATGGCGATAACGGCAGGCTGCCTGCAAACTTGAGCGGCGAGGGGAACGAATGCGGCGAGTGTCGATGAGGGTGATGCGCTACACATGCCGGCTGGATGGGCCGCCGGTCATGCGAATGCGGTGTCTGGTCGCGCAAGAATGGCGACGCGAGAACGGGATGCGAAGCGGGGACGCAAAGCCCGCCAGGCGGGTCTGCTGCGCTGTATCACAACGTCACAACGCCTTGCGGTACACCACGAAACCGGAGTGACCCGCGACCTTGTCATACAGCTTCATTGCCGCGTGATTCGTCTCATGTGTTTGCCAATAGACCCGTTGCAAACCGTCTGCCTTAGCCCGTGCATATACGGCTTCGATCAACGCACGGCCGACACCTTTGCCGCGCTCCGCTTCCAGCGTGTAGAGGTCTTGCAGATAGCAGGTCGGCGCCACCATGGTCGTGTGACGGTGATACAGGAAGTGCACGAGGCCAAGCAGCTGGCCGTTGCGTTCGGCGACCATCGCATGCATTGGCTCGTAGGCGTCGAAGAAACGGCCCCACGTGACTTGCGTGATCTCGCGCGGCAATGCCGTTTCGCCCGAGCGGCCGTAGAACGCGTTGTAGGCGTCCCACAGCGGCAGCCAGGCGTCGAAGTCGGCGGGGGTGACGGGGCGGATTTGAATCGCGTCGGACATGGGTGTGGCTCCTTGTGCGGTGATGGTTGAGGGCGAGTGGCTCGCCGCTGCTAAGGTTGAGTCGAACAAGCGTAGACGGCTGCGGTGAACACCTGCTTGCGTTCTTCCTCGGCAGTAGGTGTTGCGGACGTTGCCGCAGCTGCGTCGGCTGCGCTACCGTGCTGCTCCAGATTTTCGTTCACGCAGGCATCCAAGCTTGCGCGGGCGGTTGCCGCCGGCTCGAGCAGCCCATAGGCATAGGCCGCGCACGCCAGCGCTGCGCACCACTTCACCGCGGCGCCATAGCTCAAACGTGCGGTGACGGCGTGACGTGCATGCGTGTTCATGGCAACGGCCTCTCTCGCAGTATTCAGCGACTCCAGAACCGTCAGCATAAGAAATTTGTGGCACCATTGTTAGCTCCACAATGCGACCAGAATTTGGAGCCACGAATTTGGACTACGGCCTGTTGATGTCGAACGTGGAGCGCGCAATGGGTGGGCGCAAGCTTACGCAGCAGGACTTGCTCTACGAGAGTCTGCGCCGTGCGATTCTCGAGGGCGATATTCGCCATGGCAGCCGTCTTCTTGCCACACGCGCGCTCGCCGAACAATTGGGCATTGCGCGCAACTCGGTCCTCTACGCGTACGAGCGGCTCACCGAGGAAGGCTTTATCACGGCGAGCCGGCATGGTTCTATCGTGAGCATGGTAAGCGGTTCAGGCGCGTCAATCTCCGCAGCAAGCGGCAGCGTGCAGACCCCTGCAAATCACCTGTCGCGCCGTGT
This sequence comes from Paraburkholderia sediminicola, assembly GCF_046026675.1. GTDB lineage: Bacteria > Pseudomonadota > Gammaproteobacteria > Burkholderiales > Burkholderiaceae > Paraburkholderia > Paraburkholderia sediminicola_F. The sequence continues at coordinate 73,760 of NZ_JAQQEY010000002.1, forward strand.
CGCCAATCTGCCGCGCGAGCGCACCAATCCCGACGACCCCACGCCATTTCGTCCCGGCGTGCCCGCACTCGACGAATTTCCGCTCGCGCAATGGCGTGCCTCGATGGAGCGCGCATGGCGCGCGGTCGAGCCACGGGAACTCGGTTACGGCAACAACGCCGGGCACCCCGCATTGCGTCGCTCGATTGCGGAATACGTGCGCGTGTCGCGCGGCGTGCGGTGTTCGGCAGAGCAGGTGTTCATCACCTCGGGCACGCAGGCGAGTCTCGATCTATGCGCATGCATGCTGGCGGACCCCGGCGACAGCGTCTGGGTTGAGGACCCCGGCTATCACGGTGCAAAGGCTGCATTCCAGGCCGCTGGCTTGCAACTGGTGTTGATTCCAGTCGATGCCGCCGGCATGGCGCCGACGCCCGATCATTGGGAGCAGACGCCGCCACGCCTGATGTACATCACGCCGTCGCACCAATATCCGCTCGGCAGCGTGTTGAGCCTGGAACGGCGCTGGTCGATCATCGAGAACGCGGTGGCGCGCGGCGCCTGGATCATCGAAGACGACTACGACAGCGAACTGCGCCACAGTGGTCCGCCGTTGCCGTCGATCCAGGGCCTCGCGGCCGACACGCCGGTGATTTACCTCGGCACCTTCAGCAAGACGATGTTTCCAGCGCTGCGTATGGGCTTCATGGTCGTACCGGCGCATCTCGTCGCCGATATCGACGAGGCACTCAGCGAGATCGCCCGGCAAGGGCGCGTGGCTGAACAGATCGCGTTGGCGGATTTCATTGATAGTGGGAAATATGCGCGGCATCTGCGGCGTATGCGGCGGCTGTATCAGCAGCGCCGTACGGCATTGGTGAATGCGATCGAGCGCCATATGGGCGACCTGGTGACAGTCTCGTCCGACGGCGGCGGCATGCATCTGACGATGCGACTCGATGTGCCGCTGCGAGACCAGGACGTGAGCGCAGTAACACGCGAGCACGGCTTGCATATCGCTGCGCTCAGTGCGTTTTGTCAGCCACCTGCTAAAGACGCCGCGCGCTACAACGGCTTTATGCTCGGCTACGCGGGCGTCAAACCGCACGAAGCCGATGCATTGGTGGCGCGACTCGCCGCCGTGGTGCGTGGGCTACGCTAGATCACGAACGAACGAACGAACGAACGAACGAACGTCGTATTGTTGTGACGAAAGAGAACTAGACCGCTTCCGCTCTGAGCCAACGCGCGAGCCCGGCGTCGCCATCGGAATCCAGCGCTTGCGCGACCCTGCGCCCGACTGCCGCGCCGAATTTATAGCCGTGGCCTGAGCATGCCGACACCACCAGCGTGTTGCCGATGCGCTTCGAAAAAAAGCGTTCGTCCGCAGTGAACGTGTAAGCGCAGGTTTTTACTTCGTTGACCGTATATTCATCGATGCGGCTGAGCGGCGGTGAAAATAACCGACGCAGACTGTCGCCTTCTCCCGGCGCCGCAACGCGATTGGCATCAGGATCAGGCGCACGTGATTTGTGCACACCGGCGCCGAACTTCAAGCCGACATCGTCGATTGGCGGCAGCACGTAGCCGCTGCTGGCGCCGCCGATATCGACGATAGCGGGCGCATTCGACCATGCGTCCGCCAGATCCGCGGGTGGCTCCAGATAGGCGACCACGTTGCGATAAGTCACCAGGTTTTCGGCGAGCGCGGGGAACAGTTGCAGCGTCCACGCGCCGGCGGTGACCACGAGCCGGTCGGCGCGAATGATCGTGTCGTCTTCGATCCGCACGGAGGCCGCATGTGCATCGACTGCGAGTACCTTGGTATGGGTGCGAATCTCGGCGCCGCGCATCTTGAGCCACGCTTTCATGTCGCGTGCGATGCGTTCGCTAAATAGTGCGCCGCCATCCTGATCGAGGTAGGCGTAGCGAAACGTGGCGGGGTCGAGAAATGGATAACGCTCGGCCGCTTCGCGCGGGTCGAGTTGTTCATACTCGAATTTCATCCGGTCGAGGCCGGCGCGAAATTGCTCGGCGCCATCGCCCGCGTGTTGCGAAATGCCGAGCACGCCGCAGTTCGCATAGTGGGACACGCCTAGGTCATTCCACAGCAGATCCCAGCTATCGAAAGCCTCGGCGATGGTACGTGCGTAGCCGTCGGCATCGCCATAGGCGCGACGGATCATGCGACTCCGGTCGCCCGAGGCGGCGAGTGGGTTCGGAATCGAGCCCTGCTCAATCAGCGTGATGTCGTGTCCCAGCTTCGCAAGCGACCACGCTGTGCTCAAGCCGGCAATGCCCGCGCCTACGATTGTCACCCGCATGCCATCTTCCCCCGAGTCGATCTATCCGGGTCAGAGTCTAGCAGTGGGAAAAATAAACCGGTACGCGTTCGCGCAACGCGAAAAATAAATCGGTATGTGTTCTAGCGAATCGCCGCGCGAGCCAGCGGGGTCGATCCAGCGTGCTACCAGGCAGGCGGTGGTCTCCGCGCGCGCCGTATCAGTGTTTGTGTTTCGACGTATTGCGCAGCTTGTCGCGTACTTTCTTCGCGGCGAACAGCGGCACGTAATCGAATACACGCGCTTCGTGCCGGTAGTCGGCCAGTGTGTCTGCATACATCTTCGAGACCGTTTCCGTGGGGGTATCGGTTTCCTCTGCGATGCTTCTCACCACTTCGTCGACATTTGGCTCGGGTTGGGACATGGAACTCTCCGGGGCAAGCGGGATGGACCGGCGGGGTTGCCGGGAACGGGCGCACGACAGGAGTTTCATTAGAGGATGCGATTGGCTACGATGCCAATTGAATTGGTCTATCGAATGACCCGCTCCACAGAGATTTTTGTCTTGCACTGCAGCAAGCGCCCGCGCCACGCGGTGATGCGGAAAATCAATGTGTATGCCGGTGATGAATATCTGGGAAATGCGCGTGCGCATGCGTGATCGGCGCATGGGAATGCGGATGCGTGTGCGGTTCGTTGCCGTCCCACGCGAAATCATGCTCGTGCTGATGATGCGCGTCGTGCCGATGACGATGCGTGTGGTCCAGTGGGGCATGCGTGTGCGGATGCTCGTGACGTTCGCGGATGTGCAGCCAGATACCCAGCGTCATCAGGGCCGCGGCCACCCAGAATAACGGCGGCGGCATCTCCGGCCACAACAGCCACGATAAGGTCACACCAAATAGCGGTGCGACCGAGAAATAGGCGCCGGTGCGCGCGGTGCCGAGATTACGCAGCGCGACGACGAACAGCACGAGACTCACGCCGTAGCCTGCGAACCCGGTCAGCATGGCGAGCGCGACGGTCGCGGCCTTGGGCCATGCTGCACCAAAAGTGAGCGCGAGCGTCACGTTGACCGAACCGGCCACGAGCCCCTTTACGCAGGCGATGAACATGGCGTCGTGAGTCGACACCTTGCGCGTGAGATTGTTGTCGACCGCCCAGCAGGCGCAGGCGCCGATCAGGAACAGTGTGCCGGGCGGCAGGCTGGCTGCACCCGGCTGCCATGACAATGCCACGCCGCCCGCGACGATCGCGGCCATGCCCAGGAACACCTGAATGTCGACGTTCTCGCGAAACACGATCCACGCGATCAGCGCGGTGAATACGCCCTCGAGATTCAACAGCAGCGAGCCGGTGGCGGCCGGCGTCGTTTTCAGACCCAGCATCAACAGTGCCGGCCCCGCGACACCGCCAGCCACGATCGCGCCGGCGAGCCACGGCACTTCGCGTACCGGGAAGCGGTGGTGACTGACCGGCGGCCCGTCCGCCTGACCTTTCAGGCGGCGCGCCAGAATCACGGCGGCAAGGCCCGTGCCGCTGCCGAGGTAGAACAGTCCGGCCAGCAGAAACGGCGACATCGAGCCGAGCAGCGCCTTGGCGAGCGGGGTGGTCGCGCCGAACAAGGCGGCGGCGAGCAGAGCGGTGAAAGCTGCGTTGAAGCGAGTCGGCATGGGCGGGAGATTCAAACGGAGCAGGCGTTGCCGACACGATACCGCTATCGGGCCGCGGACGCCTAACTCCGCTGAACAGGTGATCGGGCTGGAAATCCAGCCCGCGCGCATCCGATCGCCCCCTCACAGCGTATAACTCGCATCGCTATCGAATGAGGCCCCCATGTCGCCACTTGCCTCCGCCGTGATCGCTCTGATTGGGCTCATCGTGATCTTCAGCGCCGTCTGGGCGTGGCAGCTGAAGACTGGGAATGCCGGCATGGTCGACCCGGTCTGGGCGTATTCGCTTGGACTGGTCGCGGTGCTCTACGCCGTACTCGGCAACGGCGATCCGGTATCGCGCGCACTGACCGCGCTGGGTGGCCTGGTTTGGGGCGTGCGGCTCGGTACGCATCTGTGGAAGCGCAATTTCGGCAAGCCTGAAGACGCGCGCTATCGCCGCTTCCGTGAAGAATGGGGCGACAAGGCAGCCAGCAGGATGTTCTGGTTTTTCCAGGTGCAAGTCGTGATTTCGATGCTGCTGTCGATCGCATTTCTGGTGCCGTCGTACCGGAGCGGCGCACCGGCCATCGGCTGGATTGTGCTGGCGGTTGTGGTGTGGATCGCATCGGTAGTCGGCGAAGGCATTGCGGACCGTCAACTCAAGCGCTTCACGCAGGACCAGGCCAATCACAACACGGTGTGCCGCGTCGGCCTGTGGCGCTATTCGCGGCATCCGAATTACTTCTTTGAATGCGTGCATTGGCTTGCTTACATCGCGCTGTCGATCGGCACGCCCTGGGGTTGGTTCACGCTGTTGCCGCCGGTGCTGATGGCGTTTCTGCTGCTGAAGCTTTCCGGCATCCCGTTGCTCGAAGAAAGCATGGCGAAAAGGCGCGCCGGTTATGCCGATTACATGCGCACCACCAGCGCGCTGATTCCGTGGCCGCCGCGGCATTGAGATGAGCCGGCCACGGCGCGAAAGTCCAGAAAAGACGATAGGGAGTGAGCCTCATGAGCCTTTCCACCACCGACCATACAATGCCGCCTTCGTCGCCAGTCGAGCCGGGCGACGGCTGGCTGATTCAGAGCTGCGAACGCGGCTGGTTGGCCGACAGCCTGATCCGTTTCGGCATGCGTCAGCTGATGCGCCAGCGCTTACGCGACGAAGCGATCGACAACGGCGAGGTGCGCGCACAACGGTTCAACCGTCTGCTGGACGACTTGCGCGCGAGTCCGATCGCCATCGAAACGCAGGTTGCCAACTCGCAGCATTACGAGGTGCCGGCCTCATTCTTCCACGCGCATCTCGGACCGCATCTCAAGTATTCGTGCTGTTTGTACCCAACCGGCAATGAGACGCTCGCGCAAGCCGAAGCGGCGATGCTCGAGCGCTACGCCGAACGCGCGGAACTGGCCGACGGTCAGCGGATTCTCGATCTCGGTTGCGGGTGGGGCTCGTTGTCGCTGTGGCTGGCGACGCATTATCCGCACGCGCAGATCGTCGCGCTGTCGAATTCGCATGGACAACGCGCGTTCATCGAGGCGCGTGCGGCGGAGTTCGGTCTGCACAACCTCTCGGTGGTCACGGGCAATGTCGTCGATTTCGAATTCGACGAAACGCAGCTTGGCGGCGGCTTCGATCGTGTGGTGTCGATCGAGATGTTCGAGCATATGAAGAACTATGGGCTGCTGCTCGCCAAGATTTCACGCTGGATGCGCGACGACGCGAAGCTGTTCGTGCATATCTTCGTGCATCGCACGCTTGCGTATCACTTTCAGGTGCAGGACGGCAACGACTGGATGTCGAAGTACTTTTTCACCGGCGGCACGATGCCCTCCGAAGCGCTCCTGCTGAACTTCCAGGACGACCTGCGGATGGAGCGGCAGTGGTGGGTGAACGGCACACACTACGAGCGCACGGCGAATCATTGGCTCGCCGCTCTCGACGCAGCGTGTGACCGCGTGATGCCGATGCTGGCCCATACATATGGCGCGCGCGATGCGGCTGTATGGTTTCAGCGGTGGCGGATGTTTTACATGGCCGTGGCCGAGTTGTTCGGCTACGTGAACGGGAATGAGTGGGGCGTGGGACACTACCGGTTTGTAAAACGCTAAACCGAATCCGGACCCGCGCCTCGGTATGACCGCAAGGAAACCCATTTCACTGAACACGTTGTTGCACGACATTCGCGCCTGTACGGTGTGCGCGCCGGTGCTGCCGCATGCGCCGCGGCCGGTCGTCGTGGCGTCGGCTGATTCGCGCATTCTGATCATCGGTCAGGCGCCCGGTGCGCGCGTGCATGCTTCAGGGATTCCATGGAGCGACGCGAGTGGCGCACGTTTGCGCAACTGGCTCGAGGTCTCCGACGAGACCTTTTACGACGCCTCGAAATTTGCCATCGTGCCGATGGGTTTCTGCTTTCCGGGCAGAGGTGCGAGTGGCGATTTGCCGCCGCGGCCCGAATGCGCCGCGCTTTGGCATGAGGCCTTGCTCGCCCAGTTGCGCGAGGTGCGGCTCACGGTGCTGATTGGCCAATACGCGCAGCGTTTTGGCCTCGGTGACGCGTTCGGGCCGACGCTGACCGACACGCTGCTGCGCTGGCGAGATTACGGCCCGCACGTGATACCGCTCCCGCATCCCTCGCCGCGCAATATCGCCTGGTTCAAGCGCAATCCGTGGTTCGAAGCGGATGTATTGCCGACTTTGCGTGCGCGGGTTGGTGCGGCGCTCCAGGAATGATTCGCCTCGCGCCGTCGAAATAATCTGAAACACACAATTAAGCGCCTGACGGAATAAAACGGCAAACTAATGCGTTTGCTTCATACCGGCGGCGAGATCAGACCTGCTGCGGCACGGCCGAATTTTCAAACAGCTTTCGCCAGAAAACCATTTGCAGACGGAACGACCGATGAATACTCACGCCGACTCCCTGACCGATTCAACCGGCACGCCGCTGGCGTCGCGCTATACCCGTACGGCGATAACGCTGCACTGGCTGATCGCGCTGCTGATGATCGGCAATGTCGTACTCGGCCTGACCGCGGAATCATGGCCCGACGACTGGGTGCGTCCGGTGGTCGATACTCATAAGTCGATCGGTATTACGGTGCTCGGTCTCGCGCTGATGCGCATCTTGTGGCGCGTGACGCACAAGCCGCCGCCGTTGCCGCGTGAGTTTCCGTCGTGGGAAAAGATCGCCGCGCACGTTGCCCATTTCCTGCTGTATCTGCTGATGATTGCGCTGCCGCTATCCGGCTGGCTGCACGATTCAGCGTGGAAAGATGCCGCCACGCATCCAATGCATCTATTCAATCTGTTCCCCTGGCCGCGCATCGGCTATGTGATGAATCTCGATCCGGTGCTCAAGGAGACACTGCACGACCGCTTCGGCGCCTTGCACACGTGGCTCGGCTACGCGCTGTATGCGTTGCTGGCAATGCATATCGGCGGCGCGCTGAAGCATCAATGGATCGATCGCAAGTCGGTTCTGAAACGCATGGTGCCGTAAGCACCGTTACGCTGCTTTCTAACTCGCTGTCTACCTGATAACCGCACCAACGACGGACTCGGCAGTCATTTTGAAGAAAACTCTGGAACAGGCACTCGCCCTTGCATCGCCGCGCATTCTGCCGCGTCCCACTACGGTGCTGAGCACGCTGATTCATTTCAGCGTCGTCGTGCTGTGGTTGTTGCTGTTCGCCCGCGCCTTCTTTCTGCAAGGTGTGGTGGCGTGGTCGACCGGCATTGCGTACGTCGTGTACGACACCTTGCTGCTTGCGTTCGTCACGTGGAAAACGCTGCCGTTGATGCGGCCCACGCCGCCGCTCGAGCCGGACTTCGATGCGCGCAACTTGCCGGACATGGGTGTGATCGTCGCGTCGCATAATGAGGCGACGGTATTGCCGGTGACGCTCACAGCGTTACTGCGCCAGACGCATGGCCCGGCGCAAATTGTGATCGCCGACGACGGTTCCACCGACGCCACCCATGCGCTGCTTACCGAACGCTTTGGCCTCACGGCCGCCGCTGACGGCGTGCTGAGCGCGCCGAGTTCGCTGTACCCAAATCTGTACTGGCTGCGCGTGCCGCACGGCGGCAAAGCGCGTGCGCTGAACGCTGCCATCGTGGTCATGACCGCCGAGACCGTCATGACTGTCGATGCCGACACACTGCTCGACGACGACGCCACCTACGCGATGCGCGCCGCCTTCGCGAGCGAGCCGAAGCTGGTCGCGGCGGCAGGCATTCTGGTGCCGGTATGCGGCAAATCGGTGTCGGGCCGCGTATTCCAGTGGTTCCAGACCTACGAGTACATGCGCAACTTCATCGCTCGTTTTGCGTGGATGCGCGCCGACAGTCTGCTGCTGATTTCCGGCGCCTTCGCGTCGTTCAGGCGCGACGCGCTGGTCGACGTGGGCGGTTTCGATCCGCAGTGCCTGGTCGAAGACTACGAACTGATTCATCGGCTGCGCCGCTATTCGGTCGATCATGGTCTCGGCTGGGACGTGCGCGTGGTCGGCGATGCCCATGCGCACACCGACGCGCCGGACAACCTCGGCAGTTTCCTGCGGCAGCGCCGCCGCTGGTTTGCGGGATTCCTGCAAACGCAATACTGGAACCGCGACATGACCGGCAACCCGCGCTACGGCACGATGGGCATGCTGATGCTGCCGGTCAAGGCCATCGATACGATGCAGCCGATCTACGGGTTGACCGCCTTCGCGCTGCTGCTCGGTTTTCTGTTCGGCGGGCACGGCGCGATCGTCGTGTCGATTTTCAGCGTGATCGGCCTGAAAACGGCGATCGACCTCGCGTTTTATCTCTGGTGTATCCATCTGTACCGGCGTTGGACCGGCCACCGCACCGGCTCCAGTTTGTGGATGGCGGTGCTCGCGGCGATTGCCGAGCCGTTCACGTTCCAGCTGGTGCGGCACGTCGGCGCACTGCTCGGCTGGCTGCATTTCCTGCGTGGCGGACGCTCGTGGGGCGTGCAACGCCGCTCCGGGCTCGTGACGCGCGACGAAAGCTAGCCGCCAATCGTCTGTTCAAAGGCACGCAGGCCGGAAGACTGGTGCGCTCAACCAATGGGCGGCGAGCCGGACATGGCATGCAGGCGGGTGAACCAAGCCGCTTCGGGTTCGAGTAGACTGTACGGCGATGTCGGCCCGCGAATTGCAGGGCGACCACCTTCTATCCGCTCGTGCACGGAGGCTCCACCTATGCATGCTGTTCCCCCGCTCGAACAAGACACCGTCGATGCGCCGTTCGATGCGTCGCCTGCTCATGCAGCCGCGCAAACCAACGCCTCAACAGGCGCGAAACCACACGCGCCGGATCAGGCCGCCAACGACGCCCCAGTGCGCGATCTGCGGCGCGTAGGCATTCACCCTGATTACTGGTATCCGCTCGCGTGGTCGCATGAGGTGAAACGGGGCAAGACGCATGGTGTGACGTTCGCGGGTGAGCCGATCGTGCTGGCGCGTACGGAGTCCGGCAAGGTATTCGCGCTCGAAGACCGCTGCGCGCATCGCCAGGTACCGTTGCATCAGGGTGTGGTGGACGGCGAGTCGATCCGCTGCGGGTATCATGGCTGGACCTACGACTGTTCGGGCACGTGTATCGACGTGCCGTATCTGGGCCGCGATCGCCTGCCCAATGGCGTGCGTTCTTATCCGTGCCGCGAAGTCGAAGGCCTGATTTTCGTGTTTCCAGGCAATGCCGAGTTGGCCGAAGAACGGCCGCTACCCGCGTTCGGCTCTGTATCCGATAAGAAGTACAAGACGCGCCGTTTCGGGCGTCCGGTGAATTGCCACTATTCGTTCATGCACGAGAACCTGATGGATATGAACCATCAGTTCCTGCATCGCCGCCAGATGGGTCAGATGCGCGCGCGTTCGCTGGGCCGGCGGCGCGGCGAGGGCTGGGTCGAAGTCGATTACACGTTTGCGCGCATGGCCGGCCAGCAGCCGATCGGTGAGGCGATCGTGTTCGGGCAGAGCCGCAAGACCGGTGGCGACAACGACAAGGACGTGATGACGATCCGCACCGAGTATCCGTATCAGACGCTGCAGATTCGCACGTCTGATCAGACGCTGGTGATGGATTTGTGGATCGTCTACGTGCCGCTCGATCGCGAGCAGCGCACGAACCGCACCTTTGGTCTGCTGTCGATCCGCAAACCGGGCATTCCCGGCGTGCTGAATCTCGCGTGGCCGCTGCTCGTGTGGTTCACCGAACGCATTTTCAAGGAAGACCGCGAAATCGTCGAATCGGAACAGCGTGCGCACGATTCGCAGGGCGCGGACTGGAATCACGAGGTGTTTCCGGTCATCAACGAACTACGCGCCTTGTTGCGCGAAAGCGGCTCACCGGATCAGGTGGTGGGCGCCGGCACGGGTGGCGCCGCGGTAATCCGCTTCTGGGATTCGCGTCACGGCAATCCATTGTCGAATACCTGATATTCGAGCTTTTTGGGGCCGCGCAGGACCGTACAATCGTCGGCAATGATGAGTGGCGGGCCGGCGGCCCCAGCTAAAATCTAAAGCAACGCGCACAACGCCCATAAGGCAGACGCAGGCTCATCGATCGGGAAAGCCAAAAATCATAATGAATCGCCTGAGGGGTCCATTCGATGAGTACCGAACTGCATGCAGTGATGCCGGTCGTCGTGTTCTGTGTGGGTCTCGCCATCATGGCGGTGGCGCTTGCGAAGGGCGGCCCCAAACAGCCGCCGCCGCTTGCGTCGATCAATGAGCCTTTCAAGTCAGTCGACACTTCTGATTTACCTCCCGTTGAACGCTACACCGCCCGCGATAACGCGGCGCTCGCATATCGGCGCTATGCGAGCCGGATAACGCGGGTGCGAGGCAGCGCGGTGCTGATTCACGGCTCGTCGGCGAGTGGCGTGAGCCTGCATACCCTGGCGAAAGCACTCGCAGCGGCCGGGTACGATGTCTACGTACCCGACATGCGCGGGCATGGTGAATCGGGCAAGAAAGGCGCGATCGCGTACATCGGCCAGCTTGAGGACGATCTCAGCGATTTTCTCGACGCGGTTCAGCCGGCCGGACCGCGCACGCTGGCTGGTTTCTCGGCGGGCGGCGGTTTCGCGCTGCGGTTCGCGGGGGACGCGCGGCAATTGGCATTCGACCGCTACGTGTTGCTTGCGCCGTTCATTCATCAGAATGCGCCGACCACGCAGCCCTCCGCCGGCGGATGGGTGAATGTCGGGTTGCCACGCGTGATCGTGTTGATGATCCTGAACAAGCTGCACGTCACGCTTTTCAATTATCTGCCGACCGTGGCCTACGCGTTGTCGCCTGAAGCGGCTGCCAGGCTCACGCCGCAGTACTCGTACAACCTGATGCAGAACTTTCGTCCGCATGAGAATTACCGCGCGGATATCCGGGCGACGCGGCAGCCGATTGAAGTGCTGATCGGTGCGGATGACGAGGCGTTTCACGCCAGGAAGTTTGCTGAGGTCTTTGAGGAAGCGGGGCGTGTGGTGCCGGTCACGATCGTGCCGGGCGTGGCGCATATCGCGTTGACGCTCGATGCTGCGGCGGTTGCCGCGATCGTGGGCGCGGTCTCTGAGCGTGCTGGCGAAGTGGCGCTTTCGTAGGTTGCTTTCCGCCCGGTGGAGAATGAATCCATCTCCATCCGGTAGGGAATTCGGGCCGATCGACCAGCGATAATGTCATCTGACACACCGAGGTTTGCGCCAATCGAGATGCGCCCGCTTCCGACCCGTGTACCATTTCGCTTTTTCCAATCCTTAAGAACGCCTCGTGACTACGCAACACATCCCCACCGCATCCCGTAAATCTCTCACTCTGCTGCAACTGCTAGGCCTCATCGGGGCCGCCGGGCTGATCGCAGCGTTCGTGCTGAACCAGTTCGCCTAATCCCGCCACGAGGCCCTCGCTTCAAGCATCCGACCCTATGCCGGCGCTCGCCGCCGGCTTCATCGATATTCCGATTTGCCATGTACAAGAAGGGCGTCGCTGTAGAAATCCAGTTTTCTCCTGAACGTCTCAACGACGGTGCCGGCGATCCGTACTGGATCGATTTGACGCAGGTCGAAGCGCAACGGCTGTTGGAAAGCCTGCAGGCACGTCTTGCTGAAAGTAGTGCGGGTACCGCCGCGCCTTTGGTTGTGAGCCTTGACGAGACGACGGCGGCGGCGCGCGCGGTCGATGCGCCGCATGTGGCGGAAGAAAGCGCGGCGCCCGCGGACGACTTCAAACAATGGGTCTGCGTGATCTGCGGCTGGATCTACGACGAAGCCGCTGGCTTGCCGGAAGAAGGTATCGCGCCGGGCACCCGCTGGGCAGATGTCCCGGCCGACTGGCGCTGCCCACTGTGCGACGTGGGCAAGGAAGATTTCGCGCTGGTCGAGTTTTAAGCCGGAAAATCCGCGCCGACCGTCGTGGCCTCCCAGGTATCGAAGTCGCCGCGCATGAAGTCCAGCTTCTTGCGCGCCAGTTCGAGCGCGGCCTTGCCGAGCAGCAAACGCAGTGGCGGCTTGTCTGACAGCGCGGCGTCGATGATCGCTTGAGCCGCGCGCACCGGATCGCCCGCCTGTTTGCCGCTGCGCGCCTCGGTCTGCTTGCGGCGCTCGCCAGCCGTGGCTGCATAGTCGTCGATCTCAGTCGCCGATTGCTTGATCGACGGACCCGCCCAGTTCGTGCGGAACGGGCCGGGTTCGACGATCAATACGTCGATGCCGAGCGGCCTCACTTCCGTCGCGAGCGATTCGGACAAGCCTTCCACAGCGTATTTGGTGGCGTGGTAATAACCGGTCGCGGCGAAACTCGTGATGCCGCCAATCGACGACACGTTCACAATCAAGCCACTGTGCTGCTCACGCATGATCGGCAGCACGGCCTTCGTTATGTCGACCAGACCGAACACGTTGGTCTCGAACATGGCGCGGACTTCGTCGTCCTCGCCTTCTTCGATCGCGGCCAGATAGCCGTAACCCGCGTTATTGACGAGCGCGTCGATGCGCCCGAAACGCTGTTTGGCCTGCGTGACCACGTCCGCGATCTGCTTGCGGTTCGTCACGTCGAGCGGGAGAACCAGCGCGCGATCGCCGTGTGCTTCGGCGATATCTTTCACTTTCGACGGATCGCGTGCGGTGACCACCGCGCGCCAGCCGCGCTCCAGCACCAGCTTCGCCAACTCGCGGCCGAAGCCGGTGGAACAGCCTGTAATCAGCCAGACGGGATTGTCTCGATTCATCATTTGGGAAACTCCTGTTGATGGGCGAACGTGGCGCGGTTTGTTTGTCGAATAGCGCCCTTATTGCTGCTTGCGTTTTGAGTGGGTTTTTAATTGTATTCTTAACGCGGCGGCCTCGCTTTGCAGCGCGTCGATGAATGCGCCAACTAGCGGATGACTCGGACGATGCTCCGGATGAACCACGCTCACGCGAAACGGCAACGACACGGCGAGCGGCCGGATATGCAGATTGCGACCCGCGAAATCCAACGCCGTAAGCGGATTGACGATGGCCACACCGAGACCTTGCCGCACGAAACTGCAAACGGAGACGGCGGTGGGCGTCTCGATCATCTGGCGGCGCGCGATGCCCGTTTGCGTGAAGGCTTCGTCGATCTGAATCCGGTACGGATCGTTCGACGACAGACTGATGAAGGGCTGATTCGCGAAATCCTTCAGTTCGATCACGCGCTTTGCGAGCAATGGATGCCCATCGGGCAGCACGCAGACTTCGTCTACTTCGAGCAAGGGCGTCAGGCGTGTGCCGGCGGGTGGCGTGCCGTGTTCGGTCAAGCCGAGGTCGTAGCGCTGCGCAGTCAGCCATTCTTCGAGAAAGGGCGACTCCTGTGTCGCGATCGAGAGGCTGACGCCGGGCTGTGCATCGTGAAAACGTTTCGCCGCGCCTGGCAGGATCGAGTGCGAAAACGCGGGCAACGCGATGATGGAAAGCTGACCACCCTGAAATTCACGCAGACTTGCCGCCGTGGACGCCACCCGTTCGAGCCCGATATACGCGCGCTTGATTTCATCGAACAGCGTCAACGCGGACATGGTCGGACGCAGCCGCCCATGCACGCGTTCGAACAAGGCAAAACCGATGCTCTGTTCCATGCGCGCAAGCTCGCGGCTTACCGTGGGCTGCGAGGTGAACAGCATCTCAGCCGTTTTGGTGACGCTGCCTGCCGTCATCAACGCGCGGAAGACTTCGATATGTCGATGAGTGAGCGCCATGATGTCTATATCAGAAATGAATGGATTCGTGAAGAATAGGTATTTTACTGAATGACCGGTTCTCAGCATCATGTTGCTCACACTAATGCTTCGATATAGAGAGCCGCCAACCGTGACCCCATTCAATCCACCGCAACTCGTCGAACTTGCGCATAAGTACGGCACGCCCCTTTGGGTCTATGACGCCGACGTGATCCGCCAGCGTATCGCCGAATTGCGCAGCTTCGACGTGATTCGCTACGCGCAGAAGGCGTGTTCGAACGTGCGTATCCTGAAGCTGATGCGCGACGAAGGCGCGATGGTCGATGCGGTGTCTTTGGGCGAAATCGCGCGCAGTCTCGCGGCGGGTTTCCAGCCGGATGGCGATCCAGAGGGCATTGTTTTTACGGCTGACCTTGTCGATCACGCGACGCTGGCCACCGTGATCGAGCATCGCATCACGGTCAACGCCGGTTCGCTCGATATGCTTGAACGTATTGGACAGCATGCGCCTCATGGTCACCGTGTGTGGTTGCGGATCAATCCCGGTTTCGGCCATGGTCACAGCAACAAGACCAACACGGGCGGCGAGCATAGCAAGCACGGCATCTGGCTCGATGACGTGCCGCTCGCGATCGCTATGGTGCGGCAATATGGCCTGAAGTTGGTCGGGCTGCACATGCATATCGGCTCCGGCGTCGACTACACGCATCTATCGCGCGTGTGTGATGCGATGGTCGAAGCGGTGCAAGGCTTAGGCCACGATATCGAAGCCATTTCGGCCGGTGGCGGTTTGTCGGTGCCGTACAGCGAAGGCGAGCCGCGGATCGACGTCGAGCATTATTTCTGTCTTTGGGATGCGGCGCGGCGGAAGATTGAAGCGCATCTTGGGCATCGCGTGAGACTCGAAATCGAGCCGGGGCGCTTTCTGGTCGCCGAAGCGGGTGTGCTGGTTGCCGAGGTGCACGCGCTGAGCCGGCGGCCGAACCGACAGTTCGCCTTGGTGGATGCGGGATTCAATGATCTGGTGAGGCCGTCGTTTTACGGCAGCCATCATGAGATGACGGTGGTGAAGGGTAATGGCATGCCGAGCGAAGCGCCATGTGGCTCTTTCGCGGTGGCCGGACCGTTGTGCGAGGCAGGCGATGTGTTCACGCAGGAGGCGGGTGGTGTCGTCACGAGCCGTTCCATGCGGACGCCAGAAGTGGGGGACTTCATCGTGTTTCATGACGCCGGGGCATACGGTGCGTCGATGTCATCGAACTACAACAGCCGGCCATTGGCGGCTGAGGTGTTGTTGGAGAACGGCACGCCGCGGTTGATTCGGCGTCGGCAGACCATCGAGGAGTTGATCGCGCTCGAAACGCTGGACTGAGCACGTCGATAGCCGCATAGCCGGACAGGCAGCATCAAGCCGGCGGTTGCCTCAACTCGATCGTCGCGCCGCCCGGCCCCACCACGTACATGACTAAGGTGCCCGCGCGCGGTCCAGTGCTGATGGCCTGCGGTGAGCCTTGCGCGTGCCGGCCGTACGGCGCGAGATGGGGCGGTGCGGCGTGCAGGTCCTCAACGTTCAGCGCCACGCTGCGCGAACCCGACTTCATCGCGCCCTCACCGTGCGCGTATATGACGCAATCATCGTCGCGAGTTCCTGCGCAGCGGGCGTGACGGGAATCGCCGCGCGCTGCAGCAGGCACACATTCTGTTCGATCACGCGCTCGTGCACATTGATCGACGTGAGCGTGCTCGCAAACGGCCCGCGCTTCGCGACGATCGATGACTCAAGCGACAGGCAGTCCGTCGCGCCAACCAGATGGAGCGTTTCGTATAGACCTTCCACCGTCGCGATGATTTTCGGCGGCTGCAAGCTGTGGCTCTCGAACAGATGGTTCAGGCGGTTGACTTGCGGATCGTCGGTGAGATTCGGTGAGCGCGTGGCCACCCATGTGCAATCGACGAGCTCGGCAAGCGAGGTCGCGCCGGCTTTCGGATGACCGCGACGGCAGACGATCACCGGAACGGACGGATAGAGCGGCGTCACGGACAGATCGGCCGTGTCGGTATGTTTCGACACTAGCGCGACAGCGAAATCGAGCGTGCCTTCGCGAATCCACGCAATCATCATCCGTGAGGTGCCGGTGCGCAAATGCACCGCAACGCGCTCGAAGCGCGCGCGGAACTCCATCAGCACCGGGGCGAAAGCGTCGATGAGCGGCTCGGTGGTCATGCCGAACGTGACCTCGCCCGCGTAGTCGCCGCGCAATTGCTGCACTTCCTGTTCGGCCCGCTCGCATTCGCCAAGAATGGCGCCGGCGCGCTGCAACAGCCGCTGGCCGAGCGCGGTTAGCGCGATCCCGCGGTTCGTGCGAGTGAACAAGGTCGCGCCCAGCATCGACTCGAGGTTCTGCAACTGCTGCGTGATGCCGCTCTGGGCGATGCCGAGCGCCCGCGAGGCCGCGCGGATGCTGCCGTGCTCGGCCACGGCGGTGAATGCGCGCAACTGGGAGATCGTCAGCGCCATGAAGAATCTCTGTGATCGGTAAAAGTGATCATGATATTACTTTCGAGACTTCTTTGAGGCGCGGCAGCGGCATAGGATTGCCCTGCAGTAATCCGCCCAACTCACACCCGTCTCCCATGAAAATCCCGCTGATGATCTTGAGCGCCACGCTGGCTTTCAGCAGTGGTGCGTTTGGCGCCGAATCCGGCACGCTGCGCCTCGGCATCGATCCGAGCTATCCGCCGATGGACGCCAAGGCGCCCGACGGCAGCTTCAAAGGTTTCGACGTCGATCTCGGCAACGAAATCTGCCGGCGCATCCATGCGCGTTGCCAATGGGTCGAACTCGAGTTCTCGGGGATGATTCCCGCGTTGCAGGCGCGCAAGATCGACGCGATCCTTTCGTCGATGGCGATCACGGAGAAACGCGAGCAACAGATTCTGTTTTCGTCGAAGCTGTTTCAGTTCAAATCGCGGCTGATCGCGCGACAAGGCTCGGCGCTTGCGGGCGGTATGAATGCGTTGGCCGGCAAGCAGATCGGCGTGCAGTCGGGGACGCAGTTCGAGGGGTACGCGTTGAAGAACTGGGCGACGCTTGGCGCGCATGTGGTCGCGTATAAGAGCCAGGATGAGGTGTTCGCCGACTTGCAGAACGGTCGTCTTGATGGCGCGTTGCTCGGCTCCGTCGAAGCCGACTACGGCTTTTTGCGTACGCCGGCGGGGAAGGGCTTTGCGTTTGTCGGCGAGCCGCTTTCGATGGGTGATCGTGGGGTCGGCATCGGTTTGCGTAAAGATGAGACTGCGGTGCAGGCGTCCATTAACGAGGCGATTGCTTCGATGCGCAAGGACGGTACGTACGCGCAGATCGCAAAGAAGTACTTCGACTTCGATCCGTACGGCAATTGATTTTCCGCTTGATATCTCTTTTACAGACTTCCCGCTCTCATGAATAAGCAATCGATTCCGCTTCTATCGCCGGCTATCGGCACGCACCGCGAACTGGTGTCGTTTCATTTTGGTCCCGCGGATAGCGGACAGAAGATTTATATCCAGTCGTCGCTGCACGCTGATGAAACGCCGGCGATGTTGACGACGGTTTTGCTTAAGCGTCGATTGTTCGAACTGGAGAAGCAGGGCGCGCTGAACGCGGAAATCGTGCTGGTGCCGGTGGCGAATCCTGTCGGGCTTGGGCAGTACGTGCTCGGGCAGTTTCTTGGGCGCTTCGATTTGAGCAGTGGCAAGAACTTTAATCGACATTTCATGCAGTTCTCCAAGCTCGTAGCGCGAGCTAAGGAGGCTCTAGGTTCGAATGCTGACGAGAATCGGCGGATTGTTCGTGAACTGATCGCTGCTGAGTTGGCTGAACAGAAACCGTTGACTGAATTCGAGTCTTTGCAGTTGGCGTTGCTCAAGCTCTCATTCGATGCGGATGTGGTGATCGATCTGCATTGTTCTTTGGAAGCGGCGATGCATCTCTATACCAGTGAGGCAGCATGGCCTGAGTTTGAGCCTTTGTCGCGGTATTTGGGTGCGCAAGCGTCGTTGCTTGCTACTAACTCAGGCGGGGAGTCGTTTGATGAGACTCACAGTTTGTCGTGGTGGAAGTTGCAGCAGGAAATGCCCGCTGATAAGCCGGTGCCCAATGGGGCGATTGCTGTGACAGTGGAATGCCGTGGGCAGCGGGATGTGTCTTATGAAGTGGCGCAGGAGGATGCTGACGCGATTGTGGATTATCTTGGTTGGCGGAAGGCGATTCGGGTTGATGTTGCTAAGCCGTTGCCCGAGTTGTTGTCGCCTGCGACGCCGCTTGCTGGCAGCGAGCAGTTCTATGCACCGGTTAGCGGGATTCTCATTCATCGCGCGAAGATCGGGGACACGATTCGCGTCGGACAGGCTTTGTTCGATATCGTCGATCCGTTGACTGATGAGACTACTACGCTCGTTAGTAACACCGAAGGGGTGTTTTATATGCGGCGCGCTATTCGGTTTGTGACGGCTGGCGCGCCGTTGGGGCGGGTGACTGGGACGCGGGCGTTTAGGACGGGGGTTTTGTTGGGGGCGTGAGTTTTTTGCCTTTGACGGCAGCATTTGTGGTTCGCCTGCGACGGTGCCTTTCTTTGCAATCGCCCCTGTGCGGGGCAATTCCACCATCGCACCGAACTGCTCGGCCATCACGCCGCAGCAAAGAAGAAGGCGCGAATTGCTCGCGCCTTCTTTCGTTCAAGCCTAACTTAGTCCGTGATTCCGCTTACACGCTGCCCCTCCGGAACGAGGTCCGGGTGTTGTTTGTAAATAGGGATAAGCGCCTGCTCGAACACCATGTACATGACCTCTCCCATGGCTTGCTTGAAAATTTCAAGCTCCTCGGTGGAGCAATGCGCTTGAACAAAGACAATCGCTTCGTCGAGCGACCCGTTTATCTTCAACATACGGTTGCACACTTCTAGGGCCAATGCCTTATCTTTAATCATGTTTCTACTCCAATTTAATCTATGCAGCCCGACGTTCGCGGCCGGGACATTGCCTGCTCCGGCACTACGCTGACAAGCATTGTGCGCGTTATATTCGTGGACACCCTGAAAGCTCGGCGCAGTCGTTAACGCAGTTCCAGAATTTGACTCCGAAATCACCGGTCGGCAACGCCGACAAGGAACACTTTTTCCGGCAGGCTGTTCTAACTGTGCCGCAATCCGAATCATCCTTACATTTCACGAAGCCGGATGTTTGAGCCTCGGTGCTCGGGAACACTTTTGCATAGAGCGCACTCCGTTGAGACAGGTTGGGAGTCAATACCGGAAACGGTAACTGATTCTGCGCCGCAACCTGAATTTCAACCGGATCGTCCTCAATGGGTTTGCCCGTCTGTGCGCTGAAATAAAGGTCGTGCAGGAACAGCGACCATGCAAGACGCGCCTGAATGAACCCGCAATCCACGCACACAGCGCTTGTAACTGGCGTTGCGTCGGACGTGTTCGACCGCAACCAGCCAAGGCGGGTGGCCGGGGGACCTACGGGATCAAGGCCGGCCTGATAGTTATCGAGCCATTTGTCGGTGTCGTCACTGCTGATTGCTACCGCAGCCCCACCACTGGTTGCTACCGTACCGTTGCGGGATACCACGTGACCATCGGGTGAGTAGCCGTAATCTACGGTCAGTAGACGACGAACCCGGCCGATTTGAGCTATCGGCTGCTCATCGTATGTGAATTGGTTAACTCGCCCCCGCGCGTCGTAAGTAATGCGTGCCGTGCGGTAGTTGCCAGTTTGCCAGGTAACGCGGTGCGCAGCATCGCGATCCTGGTTACCAAAGAGCCACCTTGATACGATATTCTGCGCAGTGTTGAGATTGCCGGTTTCGTCGTAGAAGTAGACCCAATCCGAAGTCTTAACGTTGTTAACGTAAGTGATCGCTTCGGCAAGCCGGTTGAACTGGTCGTACCGGGCACCAATGGTTCGCTGTTGCAGCCCGTCCCAGGTAGCATCGAAACCGGCTTCACCTGTCAGGTCATTTGTGATGCGTTCGCTATACCCTGTGACGTTGCCATTGGCGTCATAGACGAATGACATCAACTTTCCCGGCATGGCGACTGACGCAGGATGAAGGCTCGTTGCATCGGCGTACTGCACCGACGTGACCGCAACGGCGGAAGAGGTTCGCACGGTTGCTTTCACCGGACGACCAGTTTGGTCGTAGCTGTAGACGGCATTGCGTCCCGGCGCGGTCGTCGTCAGGAGACTGCCCGATGAGTCCCAAGTCATTCCGCCCGATAGAGAACCACTGCTGCCGGTTGGGCGGACCTTGTCAGCTATGGTCGAGAAGGAAAGCGTTCTTGCACCATTGCTATCCGTGACAGTGGTCGTCCCCGATCCATAGGAAAACTGTACGTTTTTTGTTGTGTCAGGATGGCTGACAGCAGTCGCCCGGCCTTGTGCGTCGTATGTCCACGTTGCGATGCGCGATCCGGTTTCGTCAATGATTCCAGTCAGCGCGCGTTCCGAGTAAGGATCGGCATAGACATACTGGCGTACGCTTCCATCCGGCCAGGTGACGGAAATTAGATTGCCCCACAGACCGTACTTATATTGCGTGATGCCGCCTGCAGGATCTATCAGTCGCGCGAGATGGCCGTTCTGGTCATATTCGAGTCGAAGGATCAGGTCATAGACCGCTTGGGTTCCGGGGCCGTGTTGCGTGATCGTAGAAAGCCGCCCCGATCCGTTGTAAGTCAACGTCCTGACGAACCCGGTCTTGGTTTTTTCTGACAATAGAACGCCTTGTGCAGAATAGGTTTCTGCCATCTCGGTCACAAGATCGGTCAGCGACCAGCCCGCGCCATTCCGAGCAAGTGTCAAGCCGCTAAAGGTCGCGGTTCGCCATGTGCCGTTCGTCAGGGTAAAGGTTATTGGCTCACCGTTTGCCCGGTACGCATTGACCTTTTCCGCACTGTCTCCATTGCCAACGATTCCCAGTTTGCGCTGCCAGTTGTGAACCCAGTTTGCCCCAACAGCATTCGTGTTTAGTGGGTAAGGTACAGAGCGGTAAGTGCGCGTGAATGCGACGGGAATCTCATCGCCGCTGACAAAATCATTCTCCGTTGTCGTGACAACACCGCTAGCAGCGAATACAGGATCGCTTACCGGACAGGTATCGTCTGGCGGAGAACCTCCTGTCGCACCAGCACAGTAGTCCGATATATAGTGTCCGCAGTTGTAGTAATTCATTGGGTTGTAAATATCGTCTGGTCCGTCGGACGGGGGCATAGTGCCCGCGACCTGCACTGCGCATTCCGGGGTGCCTGGAATTCCTAAGGACTTAAAAAATAGATGCATGCATTGGTCTTCTGTCGCTGCATTGGTGTGGGCGACAGACATCAGCAAGCCAGACGCGACAATCAGGCGGGCAAGCGTGCCTACCAATCCGCTACGGAGTTGATGTATGAACCGCAGGCCGAAGCGTTCGGCTTGGGGTTAGCGAACCTACAAACTGAGGGCGACAAGGAGGCGTGCGCAACAGCGCAGACTCTCTACTCCAAAGGAAACTCCCTATCCGAACCCTAT
This sequence comes from Paraburkholderia sediminicola, assembly GCF_046026675.1. GTDB lineage: Bacteria > Pseudomonadota > Gammaproteobacteria > Burkholderiales > Burkholderiaceae > Paraburkholderia > Paraburkholderia sediminicola_F. The sequence goes on from NZ_JAQQEY010000002.1 coordinate 95,446, forward strand.
CGTGGGTATATGGCCAGACTACTCCTAACTGGAAAAGATGGGCATCAAAAGCCTTGATTCCTCTCCTCCCGACGGGCAGCGTAAGCCAGTCTGATTTTTGTATCACGTTCTCTGTAATATAAATAAGGACTCGAACTTGAAATCTTCCATCCTCGGAGGCATTCTTGGCCCAATAACCGATGCCGTGTCGTCGCTTGCTACGACTATCGAGTCTGCTGCCACTGGAGATATGAAAGGAGCCGCTGTCAACGCCGCGACGGCAATCGTCAGCGGCGCGAATTCCTTCACTGATAGCGCCTATCTCGCGTCGCTTAACACGACTATTGGCGCCACAAGCACGGGAGCGACGGCTGTAACAAAATTGCCGGATCAGGTCGGAAAAGTGTCTACAGCATTGACCCGCTACAACGATGCCGTAGCAGCCGGCGATCAAGGAGCAATAAGTTCGGAGGCCCTAAACCTAATCAATTCAGTCGCGACGGTCATAAATACCATTGGATCGATAGTCGCTGCCATTGCTGACGCGGTGATCACGACGGGGGGAATCTCGGCAGCGGCCCCAGTTATGAGTCTCGGTCTGTCGATTTCCGCTATGGCGGGACTCGTGGCAATGACCGCAAGCAACGCAGTTACAGACGCAGTAAAAGCAGCCGCAGCTGAAATCAGCAATCTACTCAATGACATCGAGTCCCAGTTAGGTACCGGCTCGCCGGATTCCGGTCAGCCGGGCGCACCCGGCGCTGGCGGGAAAGGACCCGAATCCGGCGCCGGGGGTGCCGCGATGGGCAAATACCCGGGTGATGACGCACTTATCAGCCCGCTTGTCCTCGACTTGACCGGTTCGGGAATCAACCTGACACCGCTAAACACAAGTTCCCCCTACTTCGACCTGGTCAATGACGGCTTTGCCCGCCAAACCGGTTGGGTCGGTGCCGGCATGGGGCTGCTCTGTTTCGATCCGGACGACCGGAGCATCACGAATATTACCCAGCTATTCGGCAACGAAACGACCGATGGGTTTGACATCCTGCGGAAGCTCGACGCCAATCACGACAACGTTATCGATGCATCAGATCCCGCATTTGCAAGCCTGCGGGTGTGGGTCGATGCAAACGGGAACGGCGCCTCTGATTCAGGCGAACTCTACACGCTCAGTCAACTCGGCATCGTTTCGATCAACCTGAATGCCACTGCGGTAACTGAGACGATCGCAGGCAACAGGATAAGTTCGATTAGCAGTTATACGCTGGCGGACGGCACCACCCGCGAAATTGCTGATGCGTGGTTCGCCAACAGCACGATGAACACCAAACCGGTTACGCCAGTGGAAGTGACAGCGACTGCCGCGTTGCTCCCTCAATTGGCCGGCGCAGGGACGTTGCGGGACCTGCGCTCAGCGATGTCGCTCGACCAGGGTTTGCAGAATCTGGTGCAGGCCTTTGTTGCCCTGCCAGTTGGTACAAGCCCCTCAAGTATCGAATCGGCGGCCCAGGCAATTCTCTTCCAGTGGGCGGGGGTTACTCAAGTGGACCCCACGTCACGGGGCGGCTCGATTGACGCACGGCAGCTCAGCTTCGTAGGCCAGTGTGTGCCTGCCAGAAATGCGGTGTTCGGACGAACACGCGCCTGTAATCGATCCCCGCGTATAGCGGCTGTCCTCTCTGGAAGACCAACAATTCATTCGATCAGATTTCTCCATCACGCACTCGCATTGTGTCGCGGTCCCGCTCGTCACGAACGACAATCCGCCTGCCTGCCCACGCAACACAGACAACCAATTGATAGCTCTATTCAATGCGCCTGACCATTCCCGGCACCAATGCAGAAATTTCCGGTGGACCGTTGCGCATCATTTCTTCGATGATTGCGAGGCACGCCAAAAAGTGCTCGAGCGGGAAAAGCCTGCCGCGCCAGCACCTGTTCACCGTTCTGAGACGCGGGTAACACAGCATTGAAATGACATAAATGAAATTAATGACGAGATTTCTATTCGGTGTGATTGTGGTTATCTGCGCCACAACAGCATTTCTCCACAGCTGCCATCTGACGCCGAAACAGGATGTGAAGGAGATCGTGGTCAGCGATGCTACGGTATGGATAAATCCATTTTCGAAGACATCTCCTGCATACCGCGAGGCAGAGGAATTTCACCAATGGTTGTTAGATAACAGGAAGCTGGCCGATGAAGTTGGTGCGGTCGGGCCGGTTGATAAATTACTTCGATCCGGCCAGATGGTAAACAGTGGGATGGCTCGGTTGCCGACCAATTTACTGGAGCAACGCCTGTCTTCTGTTAACAAGATATTAGCGTCGCTGGATACACATATGTGCAGCAAATATATCAAAGGAAAGATGCCCGAGTCGGAGTTCCAAAGCTACGCTTTTCCGGTCATCGAATCATTCGACGATGCCGAAGCGAAAGCATGGTTTTTTATCAACAAATCTGCCATTGAGGCTCAGTTAGGCAGGTCGCCGATTATTGTGCTCTCAGCCGAAGACGCGAAACAGACTATTCTAAAAACTGCAAATTCAATGTATGAGCCGCAATCCAGAGCTTTCGTTTCCGGGTTGGCCAATTTGAAGACAGAGAGCGACGAGGATGCGTGCGCGACGGCCCGCACTCTTTATGTCAAGGGAAATTCTCTGCCTGAGCCGTATCGGGGATACATGGCGAGATTGCTTCTTACTGGAAAAGATGGGCAGCAAAAACTCTGACGGGGGGCTGTTTAAGAATGAGGAATGCGAACAGATCTGATGCCGCCTTTCAAGTTTCGATGCATCTGACCATTCCTGGCGCCAATGCAGAAATTTCGGGTAGACCGTTGCGCAACGTTTCTTCGATGATTGCAGAACACGATAAAAAGTGCCCCAACGGCGGAAGCCTGCCACGCCAGCACCTATTCACCGTTCCGATACATGGTTAGGATAGCACCGGAATAAGATAAATGAATTGCACAAGAAAGTACCTGGGCATTGCCGCCTTGATCATCATTTCCCTGATAGCGTTTTCTCTGGGATGCCTTTTTATAGAGAAGCAAGATACACGAAAGACTACGGTCAGTGCGCCGGAGGAAAGTGATGCCAGGATCGTCAATTCCAACGTAAACGCCGACGATCTTGACGTATCGATGAATCCATATTCGGCGTCGTCACCGATGCACGGTGAGTTCGATGAATTCCGCAAATGGGTTCTGAATAACAGGAAACTGGCGGCTCTCAGCGACTCGCCAACTCCGGGTCATCTGTTGAGGCTGTCCGGCCAGCTAGCGGCAAAGGGAGTACCCCGATTATCCACTGATCTGCTTGAGCAGCGACTGTCCGCTATGACCAAGATATTGCCGTTGCTGGACGCCCATATGTGCAGCACGTTTCTAAAAGGAGGACTCAACGCCATGGAGTTCGTAGTCCAAGCTTCTTCAGCCATGGAATCGTTTAGCGACGACGAAGCGAAAGCATGGTTCGCTGTCAACGAAGCTGCCATCGAGGCACAACTGAATGGGTCGCCGCTCATCGTGCTGTCAACTGAAAACGCAACGCGGGGTGTTCTGAAAATCGCAAGATCAATGTATGAGCCGGAATCCACGGCATTTATTTCCGGGTTGACTGGCCTGAAGGCAGCGAACGATGAAGATATGTGCGCAACGGTTCGAACCCTTTATACCAAAGGCAACTCTCTTCCCGAACCTTATCGCGGATACATGGCGAGGTGGCTTCTCACAGGAAAAGAGGGTAACGAAAAATATTAATATATATTATTTCATCAAAAACAATTCAAACCGTCAATACTTCTATTCAATTTCAAATAACTTTAAATGGGACCGCAACACAATGCCAACCTATTCATCATTTGTTTATTTTGGTCCCTATTTCGATACCACTGCATCGATTGCTGAGATCGCTGAGACTGCGGCTGGGGGCGACAAAGTAGGGACGGCTGTCGCCATCGGTACGGCAGTTGCCAGTGCTAAAGCGACCTTAACTGACAATAAAGGTTTAGGGACGCTTAGCTCGGTAGTCGGCACCGGTTATTCGATCGTGACGGCGATCGAAAACCTCGGGAATCAGATAGACAAAATGTCCGGTTCGCTGACTGCCTACAACGATGCAGTCGCGTCTGGCAATCAGGGTTCAATAAGCTCTGCAGGCCTAGCAGTGACAAGTTCCGTCTCGACCGTGGTTAACACCATTGGGTCGGTGATCGCGGGTGCTGCTGGTGCAATAGCGGCTGCTGGTATGGCCGGATCGGCAGCGATGGCGCCCATTGCCAGTCTCGGCCTGGCGATTACGGCTGCGGCGGGATTGTTGGCGATGACCGCAAGCAACGCAGTTACAGACGCAGTAAAAGCAGCCGCAGCTGAAATCAGCAATCTACTCAATGACATCGAGTCCCAGTTAGGTACCGGCTCGCCGGATTCCGGTCAGCCGGGCGCACCCGGCGCTGGCGGGAAAGGACCCGAATCCGGCGCCGGGGGTGCCGCGATGGGCAAATACCCGGGTGATGACGCACTTATCAGCCCGCTTGTCCTCGACTTGACCGGTTCGGGAATCAACCTGACACCGCTAAACACAAGTTCCCCCTACTTCGACCTGGTCAATGACGGCTTTGCCCGCCAAACCGGTTGGGTCGGTGCCGGCATGGGGCTGCTCTGTTTCGATCCGGACGACCGGAGCATCACGAATATTACCCAGCTATTCGGCAACGAAACGACCGATGGGTTTGACATCCTGCGGAAGCTCGACGCCAATCACGACAACGTTATCGATGCATCAGATCCCGCATTTGCAAGCCTGCGGGTGTGGGTCGATGCAAACGGGAACGGCGCCTCTGATTCAGGCGAACTCTACACGCTCAGTCAACTCGGCATCGTTTCGATCAACCTGAATGCCACTGCGGTAACTGAGACGATCGCAGGCAACAGGATAAGTTCGATTAGCAGTTATACGCTGGCGGACGGCACCACCCGCGAAATTGCTGATGCGTGGTTCGCCAACAGCACGATGAACACCAAACCGGTTACGCCAGTGGAAGTGACAGCGACTGCCGCGTTGCTCCCTCAATTGGCCGGCGCAGGGACGTTGCGGGACCTGCGCTCAGCGATGTCGCTCGACCAGGGTTTGCAGAATCTGGTGCAGGCCTTTGTTGCCCTGCCAGTTGGTACAAGCCCCTCAAGTATCGAATCGGCGGCCCAGGCAATTCTCTTCCAGTGGGCGGGGGTTACTCAAGTGGACCCCACGTCACGGGGCGGCTCGATTGACGCACGGCAACTCAGCTTCGTAGACCGGTACCTGGGCCGGTCGTTCAATTCGACCGGCGACGGTGTCAACCCTGGAATCAGGGCGGCGGCCTACTTGCAACAAAGCTGGAATGATCTGTATGACGCGGCGTTGGCGCGCCTTGTTTTGCAATCGCCGTTGGCTGCGAGCGTAGCGCCCGAATTCAGGTACGACGCCTCCACCGATACGGTCCAGGCGACTGCGACATTCGCACCAGCGCTAGCTGCAGCCTTCCAACGTCTCGGCACAATTACCGCCGCGAATCTCGCCTCATGGGATCTGCTGTTACGCGTTGCAGACGCAGCGCGTTTTGACATGGGCATGTCGGACTCTCTGTTTGAGAAGTACGTTGCTGCGGCGACGAACGACACCATCGCGTCGGTTGCGAACGCCATTGCTTCAGGGTTGCAAATCAGTTTCTACAGTTCCGGTCGCATTCAAGAAACCTGCAGCACGATCTACCACGATTTTTATGCCGGTTCGGGCGTGAGCGTGCTGATCGGCTCGCATGCCGGCAATGACCCGTCTGTCCAGTTGCCGGGCAACGACGTATTCCACTACTCTGCCGGTGACGGTGTTGTGGAGATTCGCGAAAGCGATCCGAACTCTAGTAAACCCGCCAATACACTGAGTTTTGGACTGGGAATCGACCCGTCATCGATCAAGGCCAAAGTCTTGAGCAACGGTGACATGGTGCTGACTAACGGTATGGCCGGCGACCAGATCACGCTGGTGGGAGAGTTGCGCGACGGTGGCGGGGGCGTTCAGTTCGTGCAATTTGCGGACGGCACGACATGGACCAGATACCAGTTGATCCAGGTGGCCGCACTCTGCGGAACAGCAGGCAACGACACGCTTTACGGGACCACCAGCGCGGAAGTGTTCGATGGCAAGGGCGGAAACGACTTTGTCATGGGCGGCGGCGGGGGCGATACGTTCCTATTCGACGCGGGTTACGGAAAACTGGAAATTTCTGAGTCGGACAGGAGCAGCAGCCCTTACAACGTCCTACAGTTCGGCCCTGGAATAAGCGCTTCATCCGTTTCAGTGAGGACGAACAGCAATTCCGGCATCGTGCTAACTGACGGTATAACCGGCGACCAGATCACCCTCGACTCGGCCATGCTCCTTTACAACATGGGCGTTCAGGCGGTGCGATTTGCAGATAACACGGTCTGGACACAGCAGCAACTGCTCCGCATGGCGACAACCGGTACTGTGGGCAACGACACGATCTACGGGACGTCCAATGCGGAAGTCTTTGATGGAAAAGGTGGCAACGACTACGTTCAGGGCGGCGGCGGTGGCGACACGTTCATCTTCAATTCGGGCTACGGAAAACTCGAGATTGGCGAATATGATTCAGGCAGCGCGCCCCATAACGTGTTGCAACTGGGCGCGGGGATCAACGCGTCATCCATTACGGTGAGAGGCACAAGCAATTCCAACCTTGTGCTGACGGACGGTATCGCAGGCGACCAGATCACGCTGGATTCGTTTATGAGCAGCAGCAACTGGGGGGTGCAAGAGGTCCAGTTTGCCGATGGCACGACATGGAACAGGCAGCAACTGCTCCAGATGGCGACAACTGGCACTGCGGGCGACGACAAACTGTATGGGACCCCCGGCGCAGACGTATTCGATGGCAAAGGCGGCAACGATTATGTTCGGGGCGGCGGCGGCGGCGATACGTTCATCTTCAATGCGGGCTACGGGAAACTTGAGATTGATGAGTATGACTCCAGCAGCGCGCCCCATAACGTGCTGCAACTGGGCGCGGGAATCAGCGCATCATCCGTCACGGTGAAGAGCTCAAGCAATTCCGGCATTGTGCTCACGGATGGCATCGCGGGCGACCAGATCACGCTGGATTCATTTATGAGCGGCAGCGGCTACGGCGTTCAGACAGTGCAGTTCGCCGATGGCACGACATGGAACAGACAGCAATTGCTCAATATGGCGAATGGCGTCGTGTCTCTCGCTGATAGGCAAGTCAATAACCTGATCGCGGGCATGGCATCTTACGGCGTGCAACCAGCGGCCAGTTCGCAGACGTTGGATGCGATCCAGCAGCCACCGCAAGCAACGCTTGCAGCTAACCTGCACTAACGCTCCCTTCATCCGCTGTTCAGGCGTCCGCGGCCTATTGCGTCGCGGACGCCAGAAAACTCAATGCCCCTTGAACGCTCCTGAACTCGACCAGCCGGTGCCTTCCGCGTCCGCCCCAGCTTCTGATACTGCTCCCCACGACAAGCCCGTTCACGATCCGGCACTAGCATGCCTTGTCGTCATCGCGCGATTTCATGGCATTGCCGCAGACGCCGCGCAGTTACGTCATTCCGCGGCGCGCAGCAATGAGCGCTTTGACAGCGATGCGCTCGTTCTGGGCGCTCGCTCGATCGGTCTGAAGGCGTCGCCAGCGCCGCTGCGAATCGACCGGCTTGATCGTACACCTTTACCCGTACTCGCTTTTGACAAGGACGGCAAGCATTTCATCATTGCGCGCTGCGACGGCAAGACGGTCTTTGTTCTCGAGGCCGATGCTCTCGCTCCTACCGTGATGCCACTCGACACACTGGCGCTCCGTACTACCGGCCGCATGCTGCTATTCACATCGAGGGCTTCGCTCGCCGGTGAACTCGCGCGATTCGATTTTTCGTGGTTCATTCCGGCGATCATCAAATACCGGCGACTATTGCTGGAAGTGCTCGGCGTGTCGCTGGTCCTGCAGATCTTCGGGCTCGTCTCGCCACTGATGTTTCAGGTAGTGATGGACAAGGTGCTCGTAAACCGCGCCTACAGCACCCTCGCCGTTGTCGGCGTTGCGCTTTTCGTCAGTTCCACGTTCGAGGTGCTTCTTACGGGTCTGCGCAATTTCACTTTCTCGCATACCACCAACCGGATCGACGTGGAGCTTGGCGCGCGTCTGTTCCGCCATCTGGTGGCCCTGCCGTTGCCCTATTTCGCGGCCCGGCGCGTGGGCGATACCGTAGCGCGCGTACGAGAACTGGAGAATATCCGCAACTTCCTGACGGGGCAGGCGCTGACTGCCGTCATCGATCTTGTGTTCTCGTTCGTTTTCATCGGGGTGATGTGCCTCTACAGCGTGTGGCTCACGCTCATCGTCGTCGCGTCGTTGCCGCTCTACGCCATCATTTCAGCCATGCTTGTGCCGGCCCTGCGCCGCCGTCTGAATGAAAAATTCGCACGCGGCGCGGACAACCAGTCGTTTCTGGTTGAAACCGTTTCGAGCATCGAAACGGTCAAGGCAATGGCCGTCGAGCCGCAGTTCATCAAAAGATGGGAAACGCAACTCGCGGCCTACGTCGCATCGAGTTTCCGGGTGACAGCACTTGGAAATGTGGGCCAGCAGCTTATCCAGTTTGTCGGCAAGCTGGTCACGCTCGCCACGCTGCTGCTGGGCGCGAAGCTGGTTATTGACGGTCGGCTGACTGTAGGTCAACTGGTTGCGTTCAACATGATGTCGCAGCACGTCGCCTCGCCGGTCCTGCGTCTCGCGCAGCTATGGCAAGACTTTCAGCAGATCGGCATCTCAATGGGACGACTGGGCGACATTCTCAACACGCGCAACGAATTGCCGCAAAGCCGCCAGGCACTGCCTGCAGTGCAAGGCAACATCCAGTTTGAGAATATCCGTTTCCGGTACCGGGCGGACGGTCCACCGATTCTCAATGACATAGCCCTGGACGTGCGCGCGGGCGAAGTGATCGGCATTGTTGGCCGTTCAGGCTCTGGCAAGAGCACACTCACGAAGCTGTTGCAAAGACTCTACTTGCCCGAGCAGGGCACTGTACGTATCGACGGCATCGACCTTGCGCTCGCCGATCCTGCTTGGTTGCGCCGACAGGTGGGCGTTGTATTGCAGGAGAACGCGCTCTTTAACCGTACGGTCCGCGAGAACATTGCACTAACCGATCCAGGCGCTCCACTTGAACTTGTGATGCGGGCCGCAAAATTGGCCGGCGCGCATGATTTCATCTGCGAACTGCCGCAGGCCTACGATACGCCTGTCGAGGAGCATGGCGGCAATTTGTCAGGCGGCCAGCGCCAGCGGCTGGCGATTGCACGGGCGTTGCTTACCAATCCACGCATCCTGATCTTCGACGAGGCGACCAGCGCGCTCGACTTCGAAACCGAGCGCATTATCCAGAACAACATGCGAGCCATCTGCGCGGGACGAACCGTGATCATCATCGCCCACCGCCTGAGCGCCGTGCGTCATGCAACGCAGATCATCGCGATGGACAAGGGACGGATTGTGGAACGTGGGACGCACGACGCGCTGCTCGCGCATGGCGGCTATTACGCTCACCTTATTTCTTTGCAGAACAGTTGATGATGCGTCTCCATCTGCAGGCATTCGCTGATCTGATACGTCGGTACGCGGGTATATGGCGGGCCGGGTGGTCGATTCGCGACCAACTTGATGCTCCCGAAAAGCTCAGTTACGAACTGACTTTCCAGCCGGCCCAGCTCGAACTGGTTGAAACACCTGTTCACCCTGCGCCTCGTTGGGCAATGCGCATTCTGGTGATCCTGTCAGTGCTGATCCTGCTGATCGGCATCCTTGGTCGGCTTGATATCGTCGTGACGGCAAAGGGCAAGTTTGTTCCCAACGAGCGCGTCAAGATCATTCAACCGGCGATAACCGGCGTGGTGCGGCAGATTCTGGTTCGTGACGGTCAGCGCGTCAATGCGGGACAGGCATTGCTGGTTCTGGACGCGACACAGGCAGCGGCTGACGCGGACAAGGCCCGTTCATCGCGGATCGATGCAGCACTCGCGGCCGGCAGGGCGACCGCACTACTGGATGCGGTCAAAACCGGGCACGTCCCGGCACTGGTTGCCGTGGATGGCGCATCGTCCGAGCAACAGGTCCAGGCGCAGAATTTCACCGAAGGGCTGTACAGGGAATACGCAGACAAGTTCGCCGCGTCGCAGGCCGAGCTTCTTAAGCGGGAAGCCGAACTCTCGACGACCCAACAACAAGTGGCCAAACTGCGTGCGACTGCACCACTGGCGCGTAGCGCAGCCGAGGATTACCGTGAGTTGGCACGCGACCAATACGTCGCGCAGCATGACTATCTCGGCAAGGAGCAGACCGCGCTCGAACAGGAGCATGAACTCGCCGCGCAGCAGAGTCACGCTCGCGAACTTGCCGCTTCTGTAGCGGAACAGCAGGCGGCGATCCAGGTGACAAGCTCGCAATTCTCTCGGGAACAGCTTGATGCACTCGAGAAGGCAAAACAGCAGTTTGCACAGAACCGCGCTGACGAAACCAAGGCCGTGACGCGACAGGAACTGATGACACTTTACGCACCGGTTTCGGGAACGGTCGAGCAACTGGCCGTACATACGCTCGGCGGAGTTGTCACAACGGCACAATCGATCATGGAGATCGTGCCGGACGACACAGTGGAAGTCGAAGCAAGCATTGAGAACAAGGACGTGGGCTTCGTCAATGTTGGGCAGGACGCCATCGTCAAGATCGAAGCGTTCCCGTATACACGGTACGGCTACCTGATCGGCAAGATCACGTCCGTATCGAACGACGCAATGCAGGACAGGAACCGGAAGCTGGGCCTGACGTTTACGGCGCGCATTCGCCTGCCGACCAATCAGATGCAGATCAATAACAAATCAATCAATCTCACTCCGGGCATGGAGGTGACGGCGGAAATCAAGACCGGGCGGCGCAGCGTTGCCGGATATTTCCTTGATCCGCTGATGCAGACAACCGGGGAGAGCCTGCGTGAACGTTGAACGGGTCAATGGCAAAGGGCCCGGGTACGTCTGCACGCTAAGGGCGGCGCTGTGGCTATCGATATTGGGTGCCACTCCGGGTATGGCCGGAGCAATCGATGTGTTTCGCACCGACGTCTTGGTCTCCCGAACCCCTGCGAGCGCATTTTCAGATATTGACGCCGCGCATCCCTGTCAGTTCGGGCCGCTCGATACGCCGCTGCTTCTGGCGGAGGCGGTGAATCGCGCTTTGTGCGGAAACCCGAAAACGCGGGAAGCCTGGGCGAATGTAAAGGTGCAGGCCGCGGCGGTTGGCGTGACAAAGTCAGCTTATCTGCCGAACTTGATGGCCAACCTGCAGGACGTGCGCGAACACTCCGTGACGGACGTGAGGGGTTATCCTCGCCTGAGTTCAGCGAACCGCTCGACGGTTTTTTCCGGTTCGGTTTCGGCGAACTGGGTGCTGTATGACTTTGGCGGCAGAAAGGCCGCGCTTGCCAATGCACAGGCTTTGCTCGCGGCTGCGCGGGCCAACCAGGATGCTACTCTGCAGACCGTCTTTTCCACTGTGGCAACAGACTACTACGCAGCGCAGGCGGCAACCGGCAAGTGGGCTCTGGCGAAGGAAACGGAAAGTATCGTGCGTGACAGCTTTATAGCGGCGTCAGCACGCGTGACCCGCGGTGTCGCAGCGATTTCCGACCAGTTGCAGGCCCAGACTTCATATGCGCAGGCGACGTTCAACCGGACGAAGGCTGAAGGCGACTTGCAAGCCGCTCTTGGCACACTCGCCTCTGATATGAGCCTCAGTCCGGATCAACCAATTAAGATGCCGGAAGCTGAAGATGGTGTGGTGCCAGACCAGGATTTCAAAGCGTCGGTCGCCGCGATGATCGAGGAAGCGCAAAGCGCCCACCCGGCTATCGCTGCGGCCAGGGCGAAGCTTGACGCGGCAATTGCCGGCGAACAGCAGACACGCGCCGAAGGGTTGCCCAACTTCAGCCTGATCGCGAAGTACAGCCAGAACAACCAGCCCGCCAGTCTGGGGCTGGGCCAGCCTCAATTGGCCGCGACAGGGCACGACTGGTATGTTGGCGTACAGGTGCAGATCCCCTTGTTCGAGGGGTTGAGCCGGAAGTACAAGGTGCGTGGAGCACATGCTCAAGTGGAGGTCCAGGAGAACACGCTCGATGAAGCTCGCCAGCAGGTCGGGCTCGATGTCTGGAAAAGCTATCAGTCACTGCAGACGAACATTCGGAATGTGGGGAACACGGCTACGTTGAAGCAGATTGCGCAGCGGTCATTCGACGTTGCAAACCATCGGTACGCGGCGGGTGTGGGAAACATACTGGAACTGCTGAGCGCACAGAAATCGCTTTCGGAGGCAAAGCAGCAGCGCATCCAGGCGCTAACCGACTGGCGTGCGGCGCGGCTTCAACTGGCCGCGAAGATGGGGCGTCTGGATGCCGGGGATCTGCGTACGGAACAGGTTCCGCAGCAATAGTCAGGTGTGTGCCGCGGGGCCGCGCAGTTTGCAGCCGAACTGGAGTCGGGGGCTATCGTAGCCGCATCGGGGGCCCCTTTGCTTGCGTAGGAGCATGCAGCTCGAGGCGCCTCGCCTACACGCGCGCCTCCTATTTCCTTCCCACGAGATACGTCACACCATTCGGACCGTAACGCTCCGCATGCGGCTTGTTCGCCGGTAATTGGAAGACGTCGCCGACTTTATATACCTGCTCCGTGTCGCCCACGCGTACGTGCAACTCGCCTTCCAGAATCAACGCTTTCGCCTCGAACGGATGTTCGTGTACGTCCATCGTGATATTCGCCTCCCGCGTCACAACGACGGCCTCAGGGAATCCGTCTTTCGTCAGGCTTTCAGTGAATGCTTTGCGGTCCATGGCGCCCTCAGCGGCTAGCAGTTGCGAAGATTTACTGTAACGCTATCCGCTAATTCGTGTAGAGCGCAGCCGTGTGTTATGCCGGCACCGTTGCACCGGAGCCGACCTTCCTGCGCGTTCTCGTGCGCGGCGCCACTGATTCACCCAGTCCTTTCCTTCGGCGCGCAGCATTCGATTCCGCTTCTTCCGCATCGGCCATCACGACTGAGATCTTTCCTCGCTCGATGTTCGCCTCGGTTTCGTACTGCTGTGCCGTACGCTCCAACAACTCCGCAAGCAACATCTGATCGCGACGGTCGCAATGGTTCATCGCGATACCTTTGCGCAGCGTCCTCGCTAGCATAGCCAGCGATGAAAGTCGTTCCACATACGTGCGGGTTGCTTCCAATACCTCGCCGGCAAGTCGCTTATATTCAGCGGGCTTCACCGAAAGGCGAGGGTTCATAAATGGAGCTTCAGCGGGTTTGTTCATGGCGCGATTTCCGGTTGATTCTCGAAATCGCCCGACACTCGCTGCAAACGGGTGGGCGGGCACGTGGCGAGGTTGAGAGACCGGTGTCCCGACAAGCCGGCGAGCCTTGCGGCCCCCTCGCCATCACCCGCCCGTTGAAGACGCGCTGAGGCAAACGCACGCACCTGCACAACAGGTTATGCGATCGGAACAGTCGGGCTCTCACACCCGGTCATCATTGTTTTGACGACCGCCAGATTATAAATGCGCTCGTCTCTTAAAATTCACTTTGCTAAGCTAACTATCTAGCTTTGGCTAATCGGCCTAAGACCGTTCTAATTTTCTTTCGCCGTAATAGCCCGGAGCAACTGAGCTTCGATCAAGCGACCCAACAAAGCAGCCGCCCAACCGAAGCCCATCCATCATCACCTTGCTTTAATTCACCACCAACACCGGCGCCACAGCCGCCGGATCACTAATACTCGGCCGACCATTCTCAACGTGCCCAGCCAGACGAACCGAGAAGCTGGCGTCGTCATTACTCGTCACCGTCAAGTCGTACCAGTGATGGCTCGATGCCAGCACCCAGGCCTCTTCGATGTGTGCCCCTGCCGGCACCAGCACTGGACGCGTGCGCGCACCATACGCGTTGTCCGTCACCGTCAGGCGGGCAATGCCGCCGCCCTTGTTGCTGAACTTGATAAACACATTGCCGTTCGCAACGTCGTATTGCACCTTGATTTCCGGCTGGGCGGGTTTGTTGTTGCCATGTCCGCCGAAGGCTGCCTGCGCAGTCTGCGCCGTCGCAGTCTGCGCATTCCCCGCAAACTTGCGCACGAAACCATTCGGCCCAAACACTTCGAACGTGTACACACCGTTGGTCGTCGTCAGATCGAAACTCTCGTTGAGCGACTTGCCGGCTTCGACGGTGTAACGCCACGGACCATCCGTGCGATTCGTCGAGTACACGTAGAAATGCGCGCCTTGATTGCCGCTATTGGCAAACGCGATGTCAAACGTGTTCTTCTTCACATCCGCGTGACCGTTCACGTGCAACTCGTACGGCAACGCACGAGCGAAACGGATACCGCTTTCCTGCGGGTCGAATGCCACTGGCGTGGTGGGCACCGTGGGTTTCGGCTGCGACGTGCACTCGTTGGCGATCTGCTGGTAGTTGCTCGTGTCCGGGAGCGCAGGTACGGAGGAGTCCGGCGTCCGGAAGTCGAACGCGGTGGTCAGATCGCCGCACACGGCACGGCGCCATGCAGTGATGTTCGGCTCATGGACGCCAAAGCGCGTTTCGATGAAGCGAATCACCGAGGTGTGGTCGAACACCTGTGAGCACACAAAACCCCCCTTGCTCCACGGCGACACGATTGTCATCGGTACGCGCGGGCCGAGGCCATACGGCAAGCCGTCCGCGGTGTAGCTGCCGCCACGCCCTGGATTCACCACGTTGTGAATTTCGCCATCGGTGCTGACCGTCGACTGTCCCTGGGCCGGCGTCGTCGCCGGTTGCGGCGGTACGAGGTGATCGAAGAAGCCATCGTTCTCGTCGTACATGATGAACAGCACGGTCTTGCTCCACACTTCGGAATTCGACGTCAACGCATCGAGAATCTGCGACGTGTATTCCGCGCCATATGCGGGCGTATAGCTCGGGTGCTCGGAGTACGCGGCCGGCGGGCATAACCACGACACCTGCGGCAGATTACCCGCGAGCACGTCGTTCTTCAGGTCCGCAATCGTGCGCACCGTCTGCGCGCGCTCGTACAACGCGCTGCCCGGCTGCGCGTTGATGAAATTCGCAAAGTTCTGCAGCACGTTGGTGCCGTAGTTGCCGTTCAACGGATCGGCGCCGGTCAGACCTTGCTGATACACCTGCCATGTAATCCCCGCAGCTTGCAGGCGCTCCGGATACGTGGTCCACGAAAGCAGCTGATAAGCCGGCGGACCGTCGTTGTCGACGAAATCGTTGTTGTCGAGCAGCGGGCCGCCCATGGTGCCGGTCGGATCGACCATGCCGGTCATCAGGTACGACCGGTTCGGGTGCGTGGGCCCCGGCAGCGAGCAGAAATACGCATCGCACACGGTGAACGCGTCGGCCAGTGCATAGTGGAACGGAATGTCGCTACGCAGGTAGTAGCCCATCGTCATGTCCGTCTTGTACTGGGGCCACTGGTTGTACGCGCCGTTGTTCATCGCGTAGTGCGTCGGGTACCACGAGTGGTCGAGGTCGCCGATACATTGCGCACTGGTCGTCGCCGTGTTCAGATGGAACGGCAGCACCGGTTGCGCGGCGTTCTCCTTCGACGGCTGGTACCACACGGGTTGCTTACCGCCTGGCAGCGGAATCGGGAAGCGGTCGTTGTAACCACGTACGCCGCGCAGATGGCCGAAGTAGTGGTCGAACGAACGGTTCTCCTGCATGAACACGACGATGTGCTCGACATCGTTGATCGTGCCAGTGCGCGAAAACGCGGGCACGGCGAGCGCATTGCGAATGGACTCGGGCAGCGCGGTCAGCGCGGCGGCAGCGCCGGCGGATGAAGCCACGGTCTGCAGGAAACGGCGACGGCTATTTGATGTCATCGAATATCACCTTCTGCGGGTGGGGAAAGAATAGCGCGCCTCGAGCGCGCCGGTGGAGTCGGATCAGTTGCTGTTGGCGTTGTCGCCCGGTGCGTAATGCATCACGGGCGTGACTTGCTGGCTGTCGGCAGCGAGGCTCGCTTGCATGTTTTGTGTGATCGGGTCGGATGCCGCGGCAGGGCCGGCTGCGAGTGGCACTGATGCGTTGAGCATGGCCGCCGCAGGGGCTGTCGTGGCGCTTTGCGCGACAGCGTTGTTCTCGGTGGTTGACGATGAAGACGTTGAGGCCGAGCCGGAGTCATCGGCACCACAACCGCTCAACGCGAAAGTTGCAAGTGCAACGAAAACGGCGCTGGCGAGGCGCGGGTCTGTTCTCATGTCTGCATCCAATTTGTGGCGGCGGATGCAGTCTCCATTCCTTTCGAGAAATAATTGTGAAACGTTTGCGAGTGGATAGACTTACGTCGCAATGTCGGCTATTAGAAAGAAAATTGAAAGCAGTAAGCAGGAGAATGGTCACGTTAGCGCCACACGGCTGAAGCCCTGGCACACCGAATGATTTGCGCTTCGCATACTTTGGCAGGTCCATGACACGCATCGAACGACCTTTCGACATCACGCGTCTCGAAGACGAATGGCTCGAGGCTGACGGCTTCGGCGGCTTCGCTTCGGGAACTGTCGGCACGCTGCGCACGCGCCGCTATCAAGCCTTGCTGCTCACGGCCACGCGCGCGCCTGGCGGGCGCGTGGTACTCGTGAACGGGGTGGAAGCGTGGCTCGAAGCGAACGGTCAGCGCTATCCGTTGAGCATGCAGCGATATGTGCCGGACGTGATCTATCCTGACCTAACGGCGAGTCTTCTCGCGTTCGACACCGACCCGTGGCCGACATGGCGTTTGCAACTCGATCCGCACGTAACGCTGATAGCGGAAGTGTTCGTGAGCAAGGTGACGCGCGAAACGGTTTTGCGTTGGCGGCTGGAAGGCGCAGTAGCGGCTTCTGGCGCAGGCACGTTCAACCTGAAAGTCAGGCCCTTGCTCTCCGGGCGCGACTACCATGCACTGCACCACGAAAACCCCGCGTTCAATTTCAACGCGCAGACGAGCAGCGATCAGGCGTGCGTGAATTGGCAACCTTATGGCGACCTGCCGGTCATCCGTGCGGCGACCAATGGCGTCTACACGCATGCACCTGATTGGTATCGAAACTTCTGCTACGTTCGCGAGCGCGAGCGTGGCCTCGACTTCAGCGAAGACCTTGCTACGCCAGGTGTGTTCAGCTTCAATCTCGCCGATAGCGAAGCGGTGATGATCCTCAGCGCGTCGATCGCGTCCTCGGCGGCGGAGTCGGCAAGTACCAAACCAGCCGTCGCCCACGCAACGGAACTCGCGAACATCGAACGGCAGCGCCGCAACGCACTCGGCTCACGCCTGCAACGTTCCGCCGATGCCTACCTCGTAGCCCGCAACGAAGGCCGCACGATCCTCGCCGGTTTTCCATGGTTCACCGACTGGGGCCGCGACACGTTCATCGCCATGCGCGGCTTGCTGATCGCAACGGGGCGCCTCGACGAAGCCGAAGCGATCCTGCTCGAATGGTCGGGCACCTTGTCCGAAGGCATGCTGCCGAATCGTTTCCCCGATTACGGCGACGCCCCGGAATACAACTCCGTCGATGCATCGCTATGGTTCGTTATCGCCGTCCACGACTATCTGGCGACGAACCACGCGAAAGCCGGCACCCGAACGCGCCTGCAGCAGGCAGTCGAAACCATCCTCACGGGCTACACGAACGGCACGCGCTTCAACATCAAAGCTTCCACCGACGACGGCCTCCTGAGCGCCGGCGTCCCCGGTGTCCAACTCACGTGGATGGACGCAAAGGTCGGCGACTGGGTGGTCACGCCGCGCATCGGCAAACCTGTGGAAGTGCAGGCGCTCTGGATCAACGCATTGCGCATTGCAACAATGTGGAATCCGCAATGGCAGCAGCCTGCGGACCGCGCGCTGCAAGCGTTTCATGAACGTTTTACCGATCCGTCGACGCAAGCGCTCGTCGATAACGTCGACGTGGATTTCGTGAAAGGCGCCGTTGACCGCTCAATCCGCCCAAATCAGATCTTCGCCGTAGGCGGCCTGCCGTTTCCGTTACTCGAAGGCGCGGCGGCGCGCGCGGTGGTCGATCAGGTCGAAGCGCACTTGCTTACGCCGCTTGGCCTCAGAACGCTCGCCCCGTCCGATTCTGCCTACCGCGGGCACTACGGCGGCACGCCGCTGGAGCGCGATGGTGCCTATCACCAAGGGACGGTCTGGCCATGGCTGCTAGGCCCATTCGTCGAAGCGTGGCTGCGGGTTCACGGCGCCAAGCCGGATGCCCGTACCCAAGCCAAAGCGCGCTTTCTCGACCCGCTGCACGCGCATCTCGATCACGCCGGCCTCGACCATCTCTCCGAAATCGCCGACGGCGACGCGCCGCACACGCCCGCCGGCACGCCGTTTCAGGCGTGGTCGCTGGGGGAGTTGCTGCGTATCGAAAAGCTGCTTGCCCGATTGGAGTCCATCGCCCCTTAAACCGCGCTACGATGTAAGTCCCACCGCCAGGCCCGACGCAAGGACGTAGTCATGCCACCGCTGCGCGCTGCCAATCTGCTCGACACGATCGAAGGTTCCCGCCTGCACTCCGCCGACTGTGCCCATTGGCAACGCTGGGGGCCGTATCTCAGCGAGCGTCAGTGGGGCACGGTGCGCGAGGATTACAGCGCGGACGGCACCGCCTGGGATTCTTTCCCCCACGACCACGCACGCAGCCGCGCTTACCGTTGGGGCGAAGACGGCATCGCCGGTTTCGGCGACGACAAACTCAGCTGGTGCGTGTCGCTCGCGCTATGGAATCGCAAAGACCCGATCCTGAAGGAACGTCTGTTCGGTCTCACCAATGCGCAGGGCAATCACGGCGAGGACGTGAAGGAGCTGTACTTCTACGTCGACGGCACGCCGACGCATTCGTACATGCGGATGCTCTACAAGTACCCGCACGCCGCTTTTCCGTACGACGACCTCGTGACGGAAAACGCGCGGCGTGACGGCGACATGCCGGAATACGAAATTCTCGACACAGGCGTGTTCGACGATTGCCGCTATTTCGACGTGCAGGTCGAATACGCGAAGCATGCGCCCGACGACATCCTGATGCGCGTGACGATCGAGAATCGTGCGGACCAGGCGGCTTCGCTCGACGTGCTGCCGCAGATCTGGGCGCGCAATTCGTGGTCGTGGAAGGAGAACAAGGACAAGCCGTCGCTCGCCGCCGGCAAGGACCATAACGGTGAAGTCCATTTGATCGGCAAGCAGCATGGCCATGAACCGATCGTCGTGACAGCGTGGTCGAAAGACGCGCCGCAGATGGCGTGGCTGTTCTGCGAAAACGACACCAACGTCAAGCGTCTGTTCAACATGGAGGGCGCGGGGCCGTTCAAGGACGGCTTCAACGACTATCTCGTCCACGGCGACGAACAGGCGGTCCGGCGCGACGCCGGCACCAAGGCGGGCGCGCATGCGTCGATTGAACTCGGCCCGCATGGCCGCGCCGTGGTGTACATGCGCTGGCGTCCGCAGTCGGCGCCGGATGACACGCAACTCGATGCGGATGCGGTGTTCACTCACCGCATCGCCGAGGCCGATGAATTTTATGGCGCGCTGCAACACGAGATCAGCGATCCCGATGCGCGCCTCGTGCAGCGCCAGGCGCTCGCAGGCATGCTGTGGTCCAAGCAGTACTACCAGTACGACGTGCAGCGCTGGCTCGAAGGCGACCCGCTGCAACCTACACCGCCTGCGTCGCGCAAACGTGGCCGCAATGCGGACTGGCGGCACCTGTGCAACGCGGACATCGTGTCGATGCCCGACAAGTGGGAATACCCGTGGTACGCGTCATGGGACCTGGCGTTTCATGCGGCCGCGTTTGCGCTGATCGATCCCGCGTTTGCCAAGCGGCAACTGTTGCTGCTGGTGAAGGACCGTTATCAGCATCCGAACGGCCAGCTGCCGGCCTACGAGTGGGCGCTCGGTGACGCGAATCCGCCCGTGCATGCCTGGGCTGCGTGGCGCGTCTATGAAATCGACCGCGCGCTGACCGGCAAGGCGGATCGAGATTTTCTGGAGCTCGTATTTCACAAGCTTTTGCTGAATTTCACGTGGTGGGTGAACCGCAAGGATGCGGACGGACGCAACGTTTTTCAGGGCGGTTTTCTCGGGTTGGACAACGTCGGTATCTTCGACCGCTCGTCGCCGTTGCCGACAGGCGGTCACATCGATCAGGCCGACGGCACCGCGTGGATGGCGGCATACGCGCTCGACCTGATGCGGATCGCGCTTGAACTCGCGTATGCGAACCATGTGTTCGTCGATATCGGCGTGAAGTTTTTCGAGCACTTCCTGTATATCGCCGAGGCCGTGAGTTGCGACGACGGTTGCGATACCGGTCTATGGGACAGTGAAGACGAATTCTTCTACGACAAACTGCGCTTGCCCGACGGCAGCAATATTCCGATGCGCCTGCGCTCGATCGTCGGCCTGATTCCGCTTTTCGCCGTGCACGTGCTCGAAGAGCGTTTGCATGGTCACTTGCCGGGTCTGCGCGAGCGGCTCGTCTGGTTCCTCGAACATCGCCCCGATCTGGCGAAGCTGGTCTCGCGGTGGAACGAGCCCGGTAAGGGCAATGCGTTACTGCTCTCGCTGCTGCGCGGGCATCGGATGAAAGCGTTGCTGCGCCGGGCGCTCGACGAAAGCGAATTCCTCTCCGATCACGGCGTGCGGGCACTGTCGCAGTTCCATCGCGACCATCCGTTCGAGTTCAGCCACAACGGCACCAGCGTCACGGTCAAGTATCTGCCGGCCGAATCCGACACACGGATATTCGGCGGCAATTCGAACTGGCGCGGGCCAGTATGGATGCCGGTGAACTATCTGCTGATTGAATCGTTGTACGAATTTCATCGTTACTACGGCGATAGCTTCCGCGTCGAATATCCGACCGGCTCAGGGCAGCAGTTTTCGCTCAGCGAAATCGGTGACGAACTGGCGCGCCGGGCGACTACCCTGTTCCTGAAGGACAAGAACGGCGAACGTCCGGTGATGGGCGCGTATCCACTTTTGCAGGCCGACCCGCGTTCGCGCGATCTCGTGCTGTTCCATGAGTATTTCCATGGCGACAACGGGCGTGGTGTGGGTGCTTCGCATCAAACCGGCTGGAGCGGCCTGGTGGCGCTGCTCCTGCAACCGAGGGCGATGGGCGCATCCGGCAATGTTCCGCTGGCTGGCGAACCGGACCGGGCGCCGATACCCACGTCGACTTCTGCGCCGGCCCCCGCCTGCCCATCCGAGTCCGCGCCCGAACCTGCGCCTGCGCTGGTAACGGCGGTAACCAAGTAGCTTCCTTAAGCGAATCCCATGTCGACTACTCCGAACACCCCAACTTCAGCCAGTCGCGAACCTAGTTGCAAAGTCAGCGCGGGTCCGCATGAGGCGCCGTCGTCGCCGGCCGGCAAGCGGCCTGCGCCGCCTTGCACACTGGTGATCTTCGGTGCGGGCGGTGACCTGACCAAACGGTTGCTGATGCCCGCGCTGTACAACCTCGCGGTGGACGGCCTGCTCGATGACGGCATGAAGATCATCGGCGTGAATCACGGCGAACGCGAGACGAGCGTATGGCGCGAAGACTTGCATAAGTCGCTGCAACAGTTCGCCGCCGACAAAGCCAGCACCTTCCACGCCGGCAAGCTCGATGACAACGCGTGGGACTGGGTCGCGCAGCGGCTCGAATACATGGCCGGTGAGTTCGAAACCGACGACACGTTCGCGAAGCTCAAGCAAAAGCTTGATCAATCGCCGGGTGGCAATGTGATTTTTTACCTGGCGGTCACTGCGCGCTTCTTCAAGCCGATCGTCGAGCATCTCGGCAACGCGGGCTTGCTGAAAGAAGGTGAGGGCGATGCAGGCGGCTTCCGCCGCATCGTGATCGAGAAACCATTCGGCACCGATCTCGCTTCGGCGCGTGATCTGAACGCGCACATTCTGTCGTACGCGGACGAGTCGCAGGTGTATCGCATCGATCACTTTCTCGGCAAGGACACCGTGCAGAGCATTCTCGCGGTGCGCTTTGCGAATGCGCTGTTCGAACCGATCTGGCGGCGCGAATATATCGACAGCGTGCAGATCACCGCGGCCGAAACGATCGGCGTGGAGGGACGCGGCAAGTTCTACGAGCAGACCGGCGCGTTCCGCGACATGCTGCCGAACCACCTGTTCCAGCTGCTCGGCATGGTTGCAATGGAGCCGCCCAATTCGTTCGATGCCGAAGCCGTGCGCGACAAGAAGGCCGAAATCTCCGACGCGATCCAGCCGCTGACCGCTGACGACGTCGTCTTCGGTCAATACGAAAAGGGTCCGGCGGGCATCGGCTATCGCGAGGAACCGGACGTCGCGCCGGACAGCACGACCGAAACCTACGCGGCCGCGCGTGTGTACGTGGAGAACTGGCGCTGGGCAGGCGTGCCGTTCTATCTGCGCACCGGTAAGCGGCTCGCCGCGCGCCGCACGGAGATCTCGGTGCAACTGAAGCCGGTGCCGTTCCGTCTGTTCCGCGACACGCCGGTCGACGCGCTGACGCCGAACGTGCTGACCTTGCGCATCGATCCTGCGCACGGCACGAGCTTCGATTTCAATGTGAAGACACCGGGGCCGGTGATGCAGATCGGCGCGGTGCAGTCGTCGTTCGACTACGCGGACTTCTTCGCCGAACGGGCCAACGTTGGCTACGAGACCTTGCTGTACGACTGCATGCTGGGTGACGAGACGCTGTTCCAGCGCGCCGACAGTATTGAAACGAGTTGGTGCGCGGTGGACGACGTGCTGCACCCGAAGACCGGCGGCGCGATGCCGGTGCATGGTTACGCTGCCGGCAGCGAGGGGCCTCCTGAAGCAGACGCGCTGCTCGCACGCGACGGCCATGCATGGCGGCCTTTGAAGCAGGATGCAGTCGAAAAGAAGTAATTCCATGAGGCGCACCAATACAATCGGGGGACACCGTGGCCACACGTAAGACGAAAGTAAAAAGCAGTACCGAGCGGATTCTGGCGATCGATGTCGGTGGCACTGGCCTGAAAGCCGCGATCATCGATGCGGACGGACAGATGAAAACCGACCGTTTGCGCGTGCCGACGCCGCATCCGTGCACGCCGGATCAACTGGTGGACGCGTTGGTGAAGCTGGTCGAGCCGCTTGTCGCAAAGGAGCCACCGACGCTGATGTCGATTGGCTTCCCGGGCGTGGTGCGCAACAACCGTATTTTGACGGCGCCGCATTTTGGCGTTGAAGGCTGGCACGATATTCCGCTTGCGGATTCGCTGGCGCAGCGCCTCGGCGGTCTGCCGGTGCGCATGATCAACGACGCGGAGATGCAGGGCTTTGCCGCGATCGAAGGCCACGGCATCGAGCTCGTGCTGACGCTCGGCACGGGCGCGGGCACAGCATTGTTCCGCGATGGCGAGTTGATGCCTCACCTCGAACTTGCGCATCATCCGGTCAGCAAGAAGGGGGTGGCGTACGACGAATACATCGGTGACGCGGCGCGCGAGAAGGCAGGAAACAAGCGCTGGAATCGCCGGGTCGAGAAGATAATCGGCATTCTCAATTCGCTGGTGAACTACGACAAGCTGTGGATTGGCGGCGGCAACGCGGCGCGGCTGACGTTCAAGTTGCCCGCAAACGTCGCGACCGTATCGAACGATGCGGGAATCGAAGGCGGTGCGCGTTTGTGGCATCCGAAGTCATTGCGTGAGACGCGGCAGTTGCCGGAGGCGAATGAGCGGACGGGCCGGTTCAAGTGAGGCGTGATGTGCCGATGAATTCGTTGCGCGTCGGCGGAATAAAGCGGCCGGTCGATACGTTTGTCACCGGTGGCCGTGACGCGCGTTTGTTGCGGCACGACCTTTTTCAGCTTAGCTAACTTATACCCGGGGAAGCCAACAATGATTCGAAGCGATACCGCTGGCGTTGCACTACGCCCGTTATTGGTCAGCATGTGCGCCGCGCTGACTTTTGCTGCAGTGAATGCCCGCGCGTCCGACGCATTCGCGCTGTCGTCACCGGGTTTGGCCGACGGCGGCACGCTGGATTCGAGCCATGCGGCGAGTGCGAACAATTGCGGTGGCGGGAATGTGTCGCCGGCCTTGCAATGGCGGAACACGCCTGCCGGCACGAAGAGTTACGCCATTACTATCTTCGATCCGGATGGCGCGAAGGGTCTGGGCATTGTCCACTGGGTGATGTATGGCGTCGCGCCGTCGGCGACCGGGCTTGGCGCGGGTGCGACGCCGGCCGGTAGCGTGGCCGGAACGAACCGGACGGGTGGTCCTGGCTATTACGGACCCTGCCCGCCGGTCGGAGACGTACCGCATCATTATGTTGCGCAGGTTTATGCGCTTGATTTACCACCCGACGCATTGCCGGCAGGATTGACGCGCGACGCGTTGCAGGCGGCTATGAAGGATCATGTGCTCGCCGCAGCGAGTACGGTGCTTCGATACGGACGGTGATCGGGTGGTGATTTCTATGCCTTCGATGGCGGCCGCCGGGCAACCGGCGCCGCCGTCACAGGCGCCCCACTACCGGGCCGCATCACCCCATCGATATTCGTGACTCACCTCATCAAGCTGCGTCTTAACCTGTGCATCGAGCACAAGCTCCGAAGCCGACAGCGTATCGCTCAACTGCTCAGCGCGACTGGCGCCAATAATCGCCGATGTAATCAGCGGATTCGCCAGCACCCACGCAAGAGAAACCCGAGTCAAAGACTCGCCCGTCGGCGTAGCGATCGCCTTCAGTTTCTCGATCGTTTCGAACTCGCGCTGATGCCAGTACCGCTCCTGATAGATGGCTCCCGCCTTCCCGACGGTTTCGGTGAATCGCCCGGACGCGGGCGCAGCATCCACCCGATGCTTACCGGTCAGCAAACCACCCGCTAGCGGGTTATAAGGCATCACGGCCAATTGTTCTTCATCCGCCAAAGGCAACAACTCGCGCTCGATCTGCCGGAACAACAGGTTATAGCGAGGCTGCACCGAAACAAACCGCGCCACGCGCAGGACATCGGCGCGACCCAGCGCCCGCGCCAGCCGATACGCCAGGAAATTCGACACGCCGATATACCGCGCCTTCCCAGATCGCACGATTACGTCCAGTGCTTCGAGCGTCTCATCGAGCGGGGTGTTCGCGTCATCGGAATGCAGTTGGTACAGGTCCACGTAGTCGGTGCCGAGCCGCCGCAGCGATGCGTCGATCGCATCCAGCAGATGTTTGCGCGACGCGCCTTGATCCCACGCTGACGGCCCCATCTTGCCGACCGCCTTCGTCGCCAGAATGAAGCGGTCGCGTTTGCCCTTCAACCACCGTCCGACGATCTCCTCCGTGCGTCCGGCAATACTTTCGCCGGCGCCGAGCGGATAAACGTCGGCGGTATCGATGAAGTTCACGCCGGCGTCCGCCGCCGTGTCGAGAATTCGCCGCGAGACGTCTTCTTCAGTCTGCAGGCCAAAGGTCATCGTGCCGAGACACAGGCGCGAAACGGTCAGGCCAGTGCGGCCGAATTTGCGGTATTGCATGGTCAACTCCGAGGATGGACGGGACAGTTGCGGTATGCGGTGTTGTAAAAAGGATAAACGGTGTGGCGATTTCTCGTTTGGCCACTGGCACACGCAAGAGCAGTGAGTTGTTAGCATTTAGAAAGCTTTCCGTGTCACTCAATTGTCTAGCAAGTACTCGAAGTTGCCATGTGTCGGGCTGCTTACCATTACAAGTTCGTAATGTTTGGTTGACCGCGAAGCCTCGAAAATTACGTATTCCCTACATTGGTAAAACTTAGAAATAATTCCATTACACCCGGCAAGGTTCGCCGCGATTGATGCGTCTTTATGCATATGGAATGATATCGATTCTCATTTAACAACTAGCCAGCCATCCCGTCGTCTTTGCTCCAAGCAGGAGACCGGCAGCCAGCCAATTGCGGTTTTGTCATTGATTCCATGTCGAGCATGCGGATCGGGCAAGCGCATATCCGACGGGATTTCCCATGTTCAATCACACGCCGCTTGCGACTGCGTTAGCGCTAGCTTTTGCCGTTCCATTTGCCTCGCCCGCCGTCGCGCAGACCGCTCCGCAAGCTGCGTCGCAGCCGTCGGCGCAGAGCGCGCCGTCGCCCGCAGTGGCCGACAACGCGACCTTGCCGACCATCGGCGTCGCGGCGCAAGCCGAACAACAGGATTTCCAGGCAGAACGCTCGACGGTCGGCGCAAAGACGCCCACCGCATTGCGCGACATTCCGCAGACGGTGACGGTAATCAACAAGGCGGTGCTCGCCTCCCAGGGCGCCACGTCGTTCCAGGACGCCCTGCGCAATGCGCCGGGCGTGACGATTGGCGGGGCCGAAGGCGGCCAGATCGGCAACAACGTCAACCTGCGCGGCTTCACCGCGCAGAACGACATCTATCTGGACGGCTTCCGTGATCGCAATCAGTACTATCGCGACACCTTCGACCTCGAAGAACTCGAAGTGCTATACGGTCCGTCGTCGATGTTGTTTGGCCGTGGCTCGACGGGTGGCGTGATCAACCAGGTCAGCAAGAAGGCGAACCTGAAAGACTCGGCGGAAGTCACGGGCATGATCGGCACCGACGACCGCTATCGCAGTACCGTCGACGTGAACCATAAGCTGACGGACACCTCGGCGATTCGCCTGAATGCATTCGGCCAAAGCCTCGGTTCGACGCGCGACGAGATGAAAAACAAGGACTACGGTATCGCGCCGGAAGTGCGCTTCGGCATCGGCACGCCAACTGAAGTCACGATCTCCGCGCTGATCCAGCACAACTACGACATGCCTGACTACGGGGTGCAGGCGTTGAACGGCCGCCCATCGCCAGTGCCGAAGAACACGTTTTATGGCTTGACCACCGATCGCACGATTCAGGACGTGCAGACGGTCACCGCCGCGATCAAACACAAGTTCTCGGACCAGCTCACGCTGACGAACCAGACGCAGTTCTCGCACTCGATGACCGATGCGCGCGAAACCGCGCCGCAAGCAGTGCTGACAGGGCCGCTTGCCACCAGTACGGCGCTGACCAACGGCAATTTCACGACGCTGTCGCCTTCGCAACTGTTCATCAAGTTGCAAAGCCACGACCGTGTGATCGAAAACCACTCGCTGTACAACGACACCTCGCTTCAGTACAAATTCGACACCGGGCCGCTCAAGCACGAGTTGATTGCCGGAGTCGACCTGGGTCACGACAGCTATTCGAATCAGGCCTACACGCGCAACAACTTGCCGGTTGTTTCGATGGTGAACCCGGCGTATCTGTCTTCGCCTGCCGGTGTGACCACCACGGTCGGCAACCGCGCCGACTCTGGCTCGAACGAAATTGGCGCTTACGTGAACGACACGGTGTCGATCGGCCAGCACTGGAAGGTGATCGGCGGTTTGCGTTGGGATCGCTTCCAGGCGCAGATCCACAACACGGTCAGCCTGCCGGGCTACGCGACGCAAACCAACTTCTTCACCAGCGTTCGCGCCGGCGTGATTTATCAGCCGACCGACTGGCAGTCGTACTACGTGTCGTACGGCACGTCGTTCGATCCGTCGCTCGAGGCGCTGACGGTCACTAACCTGACGCAGAACCTTGCGCCGGAGTCGACCAGGTCGTATGAAATCGGCGGCAAGTGGGATCTGCTGGGCGGCAATATTTCGGTGAACTCCGCGTTCTTCCGCGAGGAAATGACCAATGCCCGTACGCAAGTCTCGCCGACCGAATATGAACTCGACGGCGACATCCGCGTCGACGGTTTCCAGGCGGGCATCACGGGACACATTACCGACAAGTGGCAAGTGTTTGGTGGCTACACGTACATGGACGCGATCGTCCTGAAGGCGCTCGACGGCACCCAGGGGCACACACCGGCCAACACGCCGCGCAACACGCTGACGTTCTGGACCACCTACGCGATCACGCCGCACTGGGAAATCGGCGGCGGCCCGACCTATATGTCGCCGCGCTACGCGTCGAACACGAACTACGTGCAGGTGCCGGGCTACACGCGCTGGGATGCGACTGCTGCCTATCACGCGAAGAAATACGACGTCCGGCTAAATCTGCTGAACCTGACCAACAAGATGTACTACGACGCGCTCATCCAGTCGGACGGTGGCCGTTCGGTGCCGGGTATTGGACGCACGCTGCTGGCGACGTTCGACTACCGGTTCTGAAGCGTGCCTCATTGATACGGTAGGCTTGCTGTTCTCGCCAACGGCAGGCCGACGTAACGAGGCCAAGGAAACTCAAAATGCTGCTGCACATTCCGAATGTACTGAACGCCGAGCAGTTGCGCTTTGTGCGCGAGCGGCTCGACAGCGCCGGCGACGCATGGGTCGATGGCCGCGCGACCGCCGGTTATCAGGGTGCGCCGGTCAAACGCAACCAGCAGATCGCCGAGCATTCACCGCTCGCGCGTGAACTCGGCGATGTGATTCTCGCGTCGATTGAGCGCAACCCGCTCTTCATTAGCGCGGCGTTGCCGAATCAGGTTTATCCGCCGCTCTTCAATCGCTACGAAGGCGGCATGGAATTCGGCAGCCATGTGGACGGTGCGGTGCGGGTGCTGCCCAACGGCGTGAAGCTGCGCACGGACGTGTCGGTGACGCTGTTCCTCTCCGAACCCGGCGAATACGACGGTGGCGAACTCGTTGTCGAAGACACCTACGGCGTGCAACAGGTCAAGCTGCCGGCGGGCGACATGATCGTCTATCCCGCCACCAGTCTGCATCAGGTCACGCCGGTCACGCGCGGTGCGCGCCTCGCCAGCTTCTTCTGGGTGCAGAGCCTCGTGCGCAGCGACACGCAGCGCGCTTTGCTATTCGATATGGACACGGCGATTCAACGTCT
The DNA here is from genome assembly GCF_046026675.1 of Paraburkholderia sediminicola. Taxonomy (GTDB): domain Bacteria; phylum Pseudomonadota; class Gammaproteobacteria; order Burkholderiales; family Burkholderiaceae; genus Paraburkholderia; species Paraburkholderia sediminicola_F. The sequence goes on from NZ_JAQQEY010000002.1 coordinate 124,421, forward strand.
GAACGCCACGCATGCCGACGATGCCGCGCGCCGCAGCCTCGTCGGTTGCTATCACAACCTGTTGCGCACCTGGAGCGAAACGTGAGCGTACCCGAGGCTATTGAATTCCGACCGGCTGAGGCCATCGACGCCGAGGCGGTCGAACCGCAGCGGCTCGACCGCGACGAGCTGAAAGCACGGCAGCAGCGCTCGCGCCGCGCTACCTTCGTCAAATGGCTGCGCAAAGTGCATGGCTGGATCGGTTTGTGGGGCGCTGCGCTGGGTTTACTGTTCGGCACCACGGGTTTTCTGTTGAATCATCGTGGCGGGCCGCTCAGGGTGTCGACCGGCGAGCCGCAGGTGTCGGTTGTGCAGGTGCCGTTGCCGCAACCGGCGCCAGAAACGCCACGCGAACTCGGCAAGTGGCTCAAGCAGGAACTGAAACTGGCCGGCAGTCCGGGACGCGCGCAGAAAGAGCCCGCACATCCGGTCGCGTGGGGCGAGCGCAGCGTGCTTCAGCCCGAGCACTGGCAGCTCACCTTTTCGTCGCCGCACGAAAACACCGCCGCGGAGTATTGGGTCGGCAATGGCTATGTGACGGTCAAGCGCAGTGAAAACTCGTTTCTCGCGACGCTCACGAATCTGCACAAGGGCGTCGGCTTGAGCGTCGGCTGGGTGCTGCTGATCGATACACTGGCGGGCAGCATCATTCTGCTGTCGCTCACCGGCGTCCTGCTTTGGACGGAGTTGAACAAACGCAAGACCGTCGGCGCGGTGTTGGTGATGGGGTCTATCGTCGCTGCCGTGTGTATGGGGCTGATCTAGCAGACCCTGAGGGCGCGCCGCAGCGGTTGGCGCGCGCGCCGGGAACCCTGCACGCCTGCCAGCGGAAAAGTGGGTGCTCGCGCTAGAATCGTCGCAGACCGCCAAAACCGTTGGCCCTGCCGGATTTCTGCCGATGACCACGTCCCCCAACCAGGTCGACGCCGCGTTGATATCGCGACGGTCGATCCGCGCCTTTCTGCCCACGCCGGTTGCGCGCGCCGATATCGAGGCGATTCTCGAAGCGGCCAGCCGCGCCCCGTCGGGCACCAATACTCAGCCGTGGAAAGTGTATGTGGTGACGGGCGAGTCGCTCGCACGCCTGTCGCAGGCTTTGGTCGCCGCCTACAACGACCCTCAGCGCGATGCGCTGTACCAGGAAGAGTATCGCTACTATCCGCACCAATGGGTGTCGCCGTACATCGATCGCCGCCGCAAGATCGGTTGGGATTTGTACGGCCTGCTGGGCATCGAAAAGGGCGACAAGGCGCGCATGCATGAACAGCATGCGCAGAACTACCGGTTCTTCGGCGCGCCGGTTGGCCTGTTCTTCACGATCGAGCGGGTGATGGAGCTCGGCAGCTGGCTCGACTACGGCATGTTCCTGCAAGCGATCATGACGGCGGCGCGCGGGCGCGGCCTCGACACCTGTCCGCAGGCGGCCTTTACGCAGTTTCATCGGCTGATTGCCGAGCATCTCGGCCTGCCGGCCGAAGAGCAGCTAGTGTGCGGCATGTCACTCGGTTTCGCCAATGAAAGCGCGCTGGTCAATACGTTACGCACGGATCGCGAACCGGTTGAGCGGTTCACGCGATTTCTCGATTGAACCCGATCGACGGGTATCCCCACTTTCCATCTTCCAATCGGACCATGATGAAAACCTCACGCCGCCATTTTCTGATGCTGAGTGTGGGCGTGAGCTCATCGCTCATGCTGTCGCGCGTCGCGTTCGCCGATACCGCGAACGCACTGAGCGAAGCCGATCCGAAGGCGCAGGCCGTCGGCTATAAGGAGGACGCATCAAAGGTCGACAAGGCGAAGTTCCCTGGCTACGCCGCCGGACAAACCTGCGCCAACTGCTCGCTATTCCAGGGCAAGCCCACCGATGCCTACGGTGGCTGCACGCTGTTCGGCGACAAGCAGGTCGCCGCGCGTGGCTGGTGCAGTTCGTATTCGAATATGTGACCGGGCTAGCGGCCGTGCGCCGCTACAAGTTCTTGGCACCTAGTTCAACGCGCTCAGTACGAGCTCATGCGAACGGCCGATCCACAGCGCCGCGTCGCGGTGGTCGCGCAAGGCGTCGCCGGTATTTGGATGCAGAAAAATATCCAGCGCGCCGTGATTCAGCGTGAGCCAGCCGACGAGCTCGGCGAACTGCTCCTGCGCGAATGCGAGCTGATACGACCACATTGGGTGTGGTCCGACCGGGCGTTCGTGAAAGCGGCCCATTTGCAGTTTGCCGTTCCAGTGCGCTTCGATTTGCTCGCGAAAGGTCCACGCGGCGTCGCGGCTACCTGAATCGAAGTAAACGTGGGCGTGCCAGCTCTCGATGGCCGAGGTGTCGCGAAAGGTCATAGCGGGTTTCGTTCCGTCTTTGTCAGACGGTCATTCTGCTCGAATTTGCGCCGACGCGTGCGGCGCGCGCCGCATCAGAAACTCTATTTCTTCTTCGGCGACGATTTCGAAGCCCAGGCGCTCGTACAGGCGCCTGGCGGGATTGCCTTTGAGCACCTTGAGGCTGACCGGCAATGCGTCGGCCTGCGCGGCCTGCAGAACGGTTTGCAGCGCGCGCTCGCCGATCCCGCGGCCTTGATGCTCGGGCGCGATCTGCACTTGCACGACGAACCACTCGGTTTCGGTGCGATACGCTTTCAGCAAACCAGCCGGCGCGCCATCGACGCAAATCACCTGTGCGGCATCGTAGCGATAGCGCAGACGCGCGAGATGCTGGGTATCGTCGACCATTTCGCCGGCACGCGCCAGATGCTCGGCCATGGTGGCTTTGCGCAGTTCGAAGAGAAAGCGCTCGTCGGCTTCCAGCGCGGGGCGCAGGGCAAGGGCAGGTTCTTGAACGGACATGCGGGTAACGTTTCCGGTGCGCGGGCGGTGAGAAAGAATTGTCGCGGATTGTTGCAGCAGCAGCGCTTTTTTACCACGCGCTTGTGTTTCGGGCGCTTACGCTCACGGCTCAAGTCTGAAGAAACCGCCACGCTGCGGCGATTCGGCAAACTGGCCTGCCAATTCCCCTCGTTTCGCGCAATTGCATTTTTGTGTGTTCACATAAACTGTTTTCCATGGAGCGACAAGTCACCGAGCCCATCGACGCGGTCTTCCCCCGCGTTGTTTTGAACCGTACCGTTGATGGCAGTTTGCCGCGTTTGACCAACGCGGCAGGGCAGTAAAGCAGTAGGAAGTCGAAGCAATGCAAATAGTGCGCAATCGCAGCAGCCATGCGCACGAATCAGCAGGGGGTTGCAGCGAGGCGATGTTGATGGCGAGGGACCGAGCTGTAACGCAATACCGTAACACCGCAGTAAAGCAGTACCGCAATAACGCATTAGCAGTTCAGGTAGCAACAGCTTTAGTAGTTTGTGATGGTTATAAAAGTCGGCAAGCATCCACGCGCCTGTACGACTCTTCCATCCTGTCCGGCCCTGTTCCCTCGCGGGAACAGGGTTTTTTTTCGTCGGTGCGGCCGATGTGACTTGTATTTATTCGATCCGAACCTATATGGCAGCGTTGCATTTCCGGCCAGCCGTAGCGGAAAATCTGCTCGCGCGCGGCGAGACGCTGCGCACATTGGAGACTTTGAGTTGTTTAAGTCTGTCTTAATAGTTGCTTGCCATGATGGCTACACAGACTCACATTAAGGGCCTGTCAAGCCGCCGGCGCATCGGCGGCGTTTGCCACCGGAGAGCACAGCATTCGGTGGCAAAACCGAGAGTTAGCGAAGGAGGTTGAATCGATATGTCCAGTAAATCGCGAGTCCGCAAGTACACCCAGCCGGCCATGTCTCCGCTGCTGCGCGCGCTGACCTATAGCCGCACCGCCCACGAGCCGGTCACCGAGGCGATGCTCCTGCAGTGCTACACCGCCCTCGATGCATTCCGGCGCGGTCGGGGCACGCGGGATTTACACCTGACCTTGAGCCGGCATCTGCTGGTGTCGCAAGAATTAGCGCGTCTTGGTCTCGGCGAAGACGTCATTGCCGATATCGAAAGCGCGCATGCGGCGATGGTGCAGCTCGACGCGCGTGAGCATCACGACGGTGCCTGGATGCTCGAGGACAGCGAATACGCCCGTCTTTGCACGGCGCTGGCGATTCTGGATGGGCAACTGTCGATCGCATCGTTGAGCGAGATCGCGAACGCCGAGGCGAAGATGATCGAGGGGCTGATGAGATCGGCCCATACGCAAGCGATTGTCGAAGCGACCGTTTAAGCAACGTCGCGCTCTGCCGTAAGCTAGCACTCAAACGAAGAACGCCCCGCATGGGGCGTTTTTTCGCTTCAACGCCGATCCTGCTGTTATTAGCCAATCCGATGCACCCGGTTAAATTACTGCGGCTATAATCTCCGGCATGAAATTTCTGCGGACTTTGCTCCTTCTGTTGTTATGCGCTGCGCTGCCCATTAGTGGGCTGGCGGCCAGCGGCTTGACGGGAGAATGTCCGATGCAGATGAGCATGAGTGCCGACGAGAGCGACGCGATGTCGGCTGACATGCCCGGCTGCGAGTCGATGCATTCATCGCAGCCCGAAAAAGCCAAGGGCTTTTTCTGCAAGGTAATGGCTCAATGCCAAATCGGCAGTCTGTATCACCCGGTCTCTCCGACCGGAATAACCCGGCCAGCCGGGTTGTCGAGCACCGTTGTTTTCCACTACGCGCAGTCGCTGCCGGTTCGTGAGCCGACCGGACCGTGGCGACCTCCTCGCGCCATCTAATCCCTTGCTGACAGGTTCACCGCATTTGCGGTGAGGTCGTCCTGCGTTCAGGACGTGGACTCCCTCTGGGAGTTCGCCGTTGGGGTTAGAACATGCCATTCACTATTCGCACGCCGTTAACCCGGCGTGCACCACTGCGCGCGCGTTCGCTTTTCGCCGCGCTGATTCTCGCGAGCGGCGCGGCACACGCTCAGCAAGCAAGCTACACGCTCGATGCGGCGCTTCAGGCCGCCACCGACCGCTCTTCCGCCATGGGAGCCGCACAGGCCTCTGTGCGCGCCAGTTCCGATGCCGCGGTCCGGGCCGGGCAGTTGCCCGATCCGATGCTCAAAGCGGGTATCGACAACCTGCCGGTGAACGGATCGCAACGGTTCACCATCGGTCAGGACTTCATGACGATGCGTCGTATTGGCATCGAGCAGGAATGGGTATCCGGTGATAAACGCCGCCTGCTCTCCGCCCGGGCCAGCGATGTGGTGGACCGCGAGCGAGCCAGCTATTTGTTGCAGCTCGTAAACACACGGCAACAAACGGCGGCTGCGTGGTTGAGCGCCGTCTATGCAAAGCAGGCGCTCGCGTTGCAGCAGGAGTTGGTGCGTCATATGGACCACGAACTGGACGCGACGAAAGCGTCTTACCGGGGAGCCAAGGCAAGCGCAGCCGACGTCGTGCAAGCACAGGCGATGCTCGCGCAGACCCAGGATCAGCTGCTCAAAGCACAACAGACATTTCAAACCGCACTGATCGGGCTCTCCCGCTGGACTGCTACGCCTGTTCTCGATGTGAGCGGCGATCCGCCCGCGCCGCAATCGTATGTGTCGTCTCTGCCACCCGAGGAGCTTCGCGACGTTCAGCCGGTGCTCGTGGCCGCTTCGCGGGACATCGCCGTCGCCGATGCCGATACGGCTGTCGCCAACAGCGACCGCAGTCCCAACTGGACGTGGGAAGTCTCTTATCAACAGCGTGGCGGGCAGTACTCGAACATGGTTTCGGTCGGGGTCAGCATTCCGCTGCCGATCAATCGCAAGAATCGCCAGAACCGCGACGCCGACGAGAAGGCGGAACTCGGCACCAAGGCGCGGCTGATGTACGAAGACACGCAGCGGCAAGTCGAAGCGGATATCCGCACGCAGTCGGCGACGCTTGCCAGCGGCCGCGAACGCGTCACCCATCTCACCGACTCCCTGCTGCCCGCTGCGGACCGGCGCGTCCAGCTCGCTGCCGCGGCCTATCAGGCAGGGAGTGGGTCGCTTGCGGACGCGTTTGCTGCCAGACGTGCGTTGCTTGACGCGCAGCTACAGGTGCTTGACCTTCGGCGCGAGGTGTCCCAGACCTGGGCCCAGCTCGAATACCAGGTCGTGCCCGCGTCGATGTCCATCAGCCAGTGAAGGAGAACACCATGCAAAAGAAACAACTGGCACGCGCGGTTCTCGTTGCGTTCGCCGCCGCCGCTTTGTTAGGCGCAGGCTACCTGGCCGGCGCGCGTCATTCCACGCAGGCGGGTTCGGCTTCTGCCGCCACGATGCCCGCCACGGCATCTGCGGCAGGCGATAAGACCGACCCGAAGACGGGGCGCAAGGTGCTGTACTGGCACGACCCGATGGTTCCGAATCAGCATTTCGACAAACCGGGCAAGTCGCCTTTCATGGACATGCAGCTCGAACCGGTCTTCGCCGATGACGCAGGCACGAGCGGCGTCAAAATCGATCCGGGCTTGCAACAGAACCTCGGCATCCGCTACGCAACGGCGCGACGGCAGGACGTCACCGAAGGATTCGATGCCGTCGGAACCACGCAATTCGACGAATCGCGCGCCGACGTGGTGCAGTCGCGCGTCACGGGCTACATAGACCACCTGTACGCGGACGCACCGATGCAGCGGATAGCGAAAGGCGCGCCGATCGCGTCGCTCTTCGTGCCGGACTGGCTGGCGCCGCAGGAAGAGTACCTCGCGCTTAAACGCAGTGGTATGGACAGCAGCATGCTCGATGCGGCTCGCGCGCGCATGCGGGCGATGTCGATACCCGACGGTGTCGTTGCGAATCTCGACCGGAGCGGAAAGGCGCAGACGCATGTCGTGCTGACCTCGCCGGAAACGGGCGTGGTCAGCGAACTGAACGTCCGCGATGGCGCGATGGTGACGCCCGGGCAGACGCTCGCCAAGATCGCCGGGCTCTCGACGTTGTGGCTGATCGTCGAAATACCGGAATCCCTTGCGCTGACCGTGCAGCCCGGCATGACGGTGGACGCGGCATTCGCGGGCGATCCCACTCAGCACTTCAAAGGGCAGATCCGCGAAATCCTGCCCGGCATCAGCACGGGCAGCCGCACGCTGCAGGCGCGTCTCGAGATCGACAACGCCGCGTTCAGGCTGACGCCGGGCATGTTGATGCGTGTGCGGGTCGGCGCGCAGAAACCGGCCTCGCGTCTGCTCGTTCCATCCGAAGCGGTCATCACGACCGGCAAGCGCACCGTGGTTATCGTCAGAAACGGTGATGGCCGTTTGCAGCCGGTGAATGTCACTGTCGGCAAAGATACAGGCGACGAAACCGAAGTATTGAGCGGCTTGGCGGATGGCGACCAGGTCGTGGCGTCCGGTCAGTTTCTGATTGATTCGGAAGCCAGCCTTAAATCGGTGCTTCCTCGCCTCGCGGGGAGCGCCAACGCAGGTCCGAGCGCGCCCGCATCCGCGCCCGCCACGACCGGTGCATCCCAAACGTACGAGACCACCGGTAGGGTCGAAAAGGTGACCGCCGATGACATCACCTTCTCCCACCAGCCGGTCCCGGCTTTGGGCTGGGGCAAGATGACAATGGCATTCGGCAAACCATCGCCCACGGCCTTTCCGGACGCAAAACCCGGTGACGTAGTGCACTTCGCATTCCGGCAGACGGACAGCGGCTACCAGTTGACGACCGTCGAACCGGTAGGAGGCGCCAAATGATCGCGCGTCTTATCAGATGGTCTATTTACAACCGCTTTCTGGTGCTGCTTGCCACCGTGCTCGTCACCGCATGGGGCGTCTACTCGGTGACGCAAACGCCGCTCGACGCGCTGCCAGACTTGTCCGACACGCAGGTCATCATCAAGGCGTCGTACCCGGGCAAAGCGCCGCAAGTCGTCGAGGACCAGGTCACCTATCCTCTCACCACGACGCTGCTAGGCGTGCCGGGGGCGAAAACCATTCGCGCGTATTCGTCATTCGGCGATGCGTTTGTCTATGTCCTGTTCGACGACAAAACCGACCAGTATTGGGCACGTTCCCGTGTACTCGAGTATCTGAATCAGGTGCAGAGCAGGCTGCCTCCTGGCGCGACGGTATCGCTCGGGCCCGATGCAACCGGTGTCGGCTGGGTCTACGAATATGCACTCGTGGACCGGAGCGGACAGCACGACCTGGGACAGCTTCGCGCACTGAACGACTGGTTCCTGAAGTTCGAGCTGAAATCGGTACCGGACGTGTCCGAGGTCGCGAGCATTGGCGGCATGGTGCGTCAATATCAGGTTGTTCTCGACCCGGACAAACTGCGCGCTTACGGCATTACGCAGGCAATGGTCGCCGACGCATTAGGCAAGGCGAATCAGGAATCGGGCGGGTCAGTCGTCGAGATGGCGGAGTCCGAATACATGGTGCGCTCGTCCGGTTACCTGCGCACGCTCGATGACTTCCGCAACGTCGTCCTGCGTACGAACGAAGCCGGTACGCCCGTGCTGCTGGGTGACGTCGCGCGTATTCAGATCGGCCCCGAGATGCGGCGCGGCATCGCAGAGCTGAACGGTCAGGGCGAAGTGGCGGGCGGGGTCATCGTGATGCGCTCCGGCAAGAACGCGTTGACGACGATCGATGCGGTGAAGGCAAAGCTCGCCGACCTGAAGCGTTCGCTGCCTGCGGGCGTCGAGGTCGTGACGACATACGATCGCTCACAGCTGATCGAACGCGCGGTGGACAACCTGAAGGACAAGCTCATCGAGGAATTCATCATCGTCGGACTCGTCTGCGCGATCTTTCTATTCCATCTGCGCAGTGCGTTCGTCGCGATCCTGTCGTTACCCTTGGGCGTGCTGGCCGCCTTTATCGTGATGCGGTATCAAGGCGTCAACGCGAATCTGATGTCGCTGGGCGGCATTGCGATTGCCATTGGCGCGATGATCGACGCGGCTATCGTGATGATCGAGAACGCGCACAAACATCTCGAAGCATACGAGCACGCGCATCCCGGCAAGGCGATCAGTTCGGCTGAACGTTGGGAGCTCATTGCCACGTCGGCCGCCGAGGTCGGGCCGGCGCTGTTCTTCTCGTTGCTCGTCATCACGTTGTCGTTCATTCCGGTGTTCTCGCTCGAAGGCCAGGAAGGCAAGCTGTTTTCCCCCCTGGCGTTCACGAAGACCTACACGATCGCAGCGGCAGCGGGGCTGTCGGTGACGTTGGTGCCGGTGTTGATGGGTTTGCTGATCCGCGGCCGCATTCCGCACGAGAACGCGAACCCGATCAACCGCGTGCTAATCCGGCTCTATCGCCCGGTGCTGGAGGCGACGTTGCGTCGTCCTTGGGTCGCGATCGGTCTGGCGGTGGTTGCGCTCGCAGCGTCGGCGATTCCGCTTTCGCGGCTCGGCGGCGAATTCATGCCGCCGCTCGACGAAGGCGATCTGCTGTATATGCCGACAGCGCTGCCGGGCATCTCGACGGAGAAAGCGAGTGAACTGCTGCAGCAGACCGACCGGCTCATCAAGACTGTCCCGGAGGTGCAGACTGTGTTCGGCAAGTCCGGCCGCGCTGACTCGGCGACCGACCCGGCGCCGCTCGAGATGTTCGAGACCACGATTCAGTTCAAGCCACGCAGCGAGTGGCGGCCGGGTATGACGCCGGAGAAGCTGGTCGACGAACTGGACCGCACCGTCAAAGTGCCGGGGCTTTCGAACGTGTGGGTTCCGCCTATCCGCAATCGGTTGGACATGCTGTCGACGGGTATCAAGACGCCGGTCGGCGTCAAGATTTCGGGCCCCGACCTCGGGCAAATCGACAAGGTCGCAACGCAGGTCGAAGCAGCGGTCAAGACCGTGCCCGGTGTGACGTCCGCACTGGCCGAGCGCCTGAACGGCGGCCGATACATCGACGTCGATATCGACCGGCTGGCAGCGGCACGCTATGGCCTCGCGGTTGCCGACATCCAGTCGATCGTGTCCACCGCGGTCGGCGGCGAAAACGTCGGCGAGGTCATTGCCGGCCGGGAGCGCTTTCCGATCAACGTTCGCTATCCACGCGAGATTCGCGATTCGCTCGAGAAGCTGCGCGAGTTGCCGGTCGTGACTGAGCGTGGCGCGCAAATCCAGCTGGCAGACGTAGCACACGTCACGATTGCCGATGGCCCGCCGATGATTCGCAGTGAGAACGCGCGGCTCGCCGGTTACGTGTACGTCGATATCCGCGACACGGACCTGCACTCGGCCGTGCAGGCCATGCAGCGCGCGGTCGCAGAGAAAGTAACGCTGCCCGCGGGCTATTCGATTGCGTGGTCCGGTCAGTTCGAATATCTGGAGCGAGCGGCGGCGAAGTTGCGCACCGTTATTCCCGTGACGCTGGTGGTCATTTTCGTGCTGCTTTTTCTGACGTTCAACTCCGTAGGTGACGCGCTGCTGCTGATGTCGACGGTGCCCTTCGCGCTGGTCGGCGGTTTCTGGTTTATCTGGATGCTGGGGCACGCCGTGTCCGTCGCGACCGCTGTGGGATTCATTGCGCTCGCAGGCGTCGCCGCGGAGTTCGGTGTCGTGATGCTGCTTTACCTGAAGGGTGCGTTGAATCGCAGACTCGACGCAGGCGAACCGCTGACTGAAGCGCTGCTTCTCGATGCGATTCGAGAGGGGGCTGTACAGCGTGTGCGTCCCAAGGCGATGACGGTCGCGGTCGTGCTTGCCGGTCTCATACCCATCATGGTCGGACACGGCGCTGGCTCGGAAGTCATGCAGCGCATCGCCGCGCCGATGGTGGGCGGGATGATCACGGCGCCCATCCTTTCGATGCTGGTCATTCCCGCCGCGTGGTTTCTGCTGCAACGCCGCCGCGCGAAGCGTATGCCGGACGCGCGGCTTTCTCACGCAGTACCTTCCGGCACAACCGTGCCAACTACTCAAACTGGAGAACTTCAATGAAGAAATGGATTGTTGCGTTTGCTGCTTTCGGCGCCACGGCTGCGGCCCCCGCGTTTGCGGGCGACGATATGACGGGGATGAACATGTCCATGAAGCCGGCGGCTTCAAAGGACTCGCCGAATGCGGCCCTCACGGATGCGGTGGTGAGAAAAGTGGACCCGGCCTCCGGCATGGTCACGCTGAAACACGGCGCGCTGCAGAACGTCGGAATGCCGGCAATGACCATGGCCTTCAAGGCGAAGGATGCCGCGATGATCAAGCAGATTCACGAAGGCGACAAGGTGAAGGTGCGCGTTGAAGACGTCGACGGCACGATGACCATCGTGAAACTGGAAAAAGCGTCGTAATGCGTTGTTGATGCAAACTCGCGGGCTTGTTACTTGGGCCTGCGAGTTTGCTGGGCTGCGGTCGGGTGATTGGCCGATTGAATTCCTGCGCTAAACTCCCGGAGCGCCCGGTGACGGCGACCCACAAGGAGACAGGTGTTATGGAACGCTCTGAATTCCTCGCAGTCACGCGGCAACTGGCGGCCGCCGCTGAGCTTCTAGCCAAGGCCGGTCCAGAGGAGTGGCGATTCGGCGCGTTCCAGATGCTCGCGTTCTTCCGCCGATACGACCAGCCGGGTTCCGGTTCGAATGCAGTCGTAACGTCCAACGACGAACTGTTCGCGAGCACCGGCCACGCCGCACTGACGATGGCGGGACGCAACGAGTTTGCTGCGTCCCACGCACTTCTCGAGCAGGCCCGGTCGCTTTTGCCGGCGGCATGAAAGCCGCTGCGATGGGCCGGCGTTTCTTGTTTGTCCTGCTCTAATTGTTGTACTGCGTCATGTCGTAGTACGTGGTCCCATTCTGCCCACCGCCCAATTGCACGAGCCGCGAACCACCGGACGTCAACGCCGGGAACGGGCAGTTCGTGCAAGTCTGTACACCCGCGGCATTGACCCCCGCAAAGACGGTGGTTTGATACTGACCGACCGTTGTGTTGTTCGGCGCACCGATCGAGAAGCCATCGATTGCAGTCGTCGAGCCTGAGCCCGTTCCAGGGGAGGCCTGGATCTGCACTGACGTCACCGGATACGCGAGATTCTGTCCGTTCACGAGGCTCGACCACGTCACGCTCATCGCGTACTGCACGCCGGCCAGCGACCCGGCTGGCGTGAGGAACTGGGTCGCGAAGTCCGGCAGCAGCGTCGGCCACGCGACCGTGCTACCCGCCGCCGCGTTCAGCGGGCTGCCCGGATTGATGATCGACGACTGGCCGAGCTGCGCGCCGTTCTGGTCGTAGAACGTCACGGTGTAGGTCGAGCAGAGCGGCACGGTGCTCGCGTCGATCGATTGCGCCGAGTAGTAGCCGCTCGAAGCTGCCGGCGTGAAGTTCGCGGTCGACGACAGCGACTGCCATGACCAGCGATACAGCTCTGTATTGCTGTTGGTTGTGGCGGGCGAAACCGGCGCCGCGCTCAATGCCTGATCCGACAGACCCAGTGAGCTGATGCCGAGCGCATTGCGCTGCATCAGCCAGACTGGCGCAGCAAGGCCAGGTCCCGTGACTGAAGCCGAATACACCGTAGGATTCGAAGTGGTCGGAATCGCAATCTTAAGACCCGACTCGTAACGGTTCACATCGTTCAGCTTCGAATCGAGGAAGGTGCGACGCTGGATTTGCGACATGATCGACGCAGCGAATTGCGACTGATTGCCGATCAGATCCCAGCCGAGCTGCGTGCCGTTGGCGAGCGTGACCGGCGTGGAGAGCTGTTGCGCAATGGTGTAGAGCACACCGGCTGCCGTGCCGTTCGCCAGCGTGACCGGCAACTGCACGAGCGCAAGCTGTTTGCCGTTACTTGTGAAGAAGGCGAGCGTCTTCGGCGAACCGAACACCGCACCCGTTAAGGTCGCTTCCGTCAGACCATGGGCTATGGCCAGATCGGTTGAGCCGCTTTCGAGGTAAGCAGAGTCGATTGCCGGCGAGCATGAGGTGTTGAGCGTGCCGGTCGCCGCGCAGGCAGTCAGCAGGGACGCAAGCGGCTCCAGATAGTTGGCCGCCGCGGACGGCGCTGCCAGCACGACCGATTGGGAAGTCTGGTTGTTCAGCACGATGGTCGTGCCAGGCGCCGCATTCGACAGCAGCAACAGGCCGCCGTTGGCCGCCGATACGACCGACACAGTATCAATCACCGCATCGGCGCCGGTGTGGTTCGGCGTAAAGGCCATACCGATGGGATCGAAGCCCGCTGTCAGGATGCCGTTCTGCGTGAGGATTTTCGTCAGCATCGTGTCGAGCGTGATGGTGGCGATCTGCACGGACGGCAGCGTCACCTTGGCCAGTGCCGTGGTGGACGCGAGGTCGAGCGGGTTGCCCGAAGCGGTCAACATCGCGGCAATCGCGGTGGTCAGCGTGGTGACGTTGGCTACAGCCGGCGCCGTGCCGCTCGGCAATTTGGCGAGCACGGAGACGAGCGGGGCGGAGATGCCAGTGGCGTCGGTGGCGACGATCAGGAACGGCGCGGTCATACCCTTCACCGAGATCGTGTACGCGCCCTGGGTGTTGGTGGTGGCCGTGGCCTGAGCGCCGGTCGCATCGGTCAGCGTGACGGTTGCGCCCACCACAGCGCTGCCGGTGGCGACCGTGCCGTTCACCGAGGTGGCCGTGACCGTCGAGGTGCTCGACGACGTTGAACTGGAACCGCCGCCGCCGCAACCGCCGAGTTGGAACAACGTAAAGGCCACGGCGGCCGCGACGCCGCTACGCACTAACGATCGATGCATGAATTTCCCCGATGCCCTGTTTATATGATTCGTTTGTTATGCCGGCAGATTATGCCGATAAATTCGATTGCATTTGCCGCGTCGGTTTATCGGATTGAAAGCAGATTATTTGCTGCCTTTAATCCACACACAATGCGTTCACCGCGCGCGCTTAAGCGTTGGGAGAATACTTCAAAGTGGCGTTGTTGTGTCGCGTGGGAGAGCGACTGAATAGGAGAATATGAAAGGTAGTCGCGTTTGCGAACCCGTCATATTCTCTGATCGAATTGCTTCAGACAGTTCAGGCGCTAATTACTTGCCCAGCTCGTGTCCGATAACCCCGCCGGCTACTGCGCCGCCGACTGTGCCGACCGCGCTGTGATTGGTCGCCTCGTTACCGATCACGCCACCTGCCGCCGCACCGCCAAGGGTGCAGCCGGCCATCAATGTCAGTAGCGCCAATGCCATTGCCATAATGCCCAGGCCAGATCGATTTCGCATGATGTCACCTCGGATGTGTATCGATTCAACCGAAGCAGCAATCCACATGCCGCATCCGTATTACGAGTGTCCGTAGGGCTTGCGGTCCGCGGACGCCCGGGCTGTGAAACGGGTTTGCTGGAGTTATCCGCGCTTGCTAGACTGGCCTTCGCAACCCAACTGTAAGCGCGCTCTTGCCGTGGTACGCCGCGCTGGCGTTCACGTCCACGGCGCGATTAATCGGAGACGCCATGTCTTACATGCTGCTTATCGTCGAACCCCCGAATCAACGTGTCGAACGCGGTGAGCAGGCGGGGCGCGAGGTTTATGACCAGATGGTGCGTTTCGCCACCGGCCTCAAAGAGCGCGGCAAGCTGGTCGCAGCCGAAGCGCTGACCTCCACGAATGACGCCGTGCGCGTGCAGGTGCGTGATGGTCAAGCGAAACTGCTTGACGGCCCGTTCGCTGAAGCCAAGGAAATGATCGGCGGCTTCTACCTGCTCGATGTTGAAACCCGCGAAGAAGCGGTGGCGATCGCGCAAGCCTGCCCGGCGGCCTCGTGGTGCACCGTCGAAGTCCGCAAGCTCGGGCCTTGTTTCCTATAAGCGGGTTCGCCCATTCGTCACTATTTTCTGGGGGTTTTCCCTAGGCTAACGACAAATATGTCGATCCGGCCGCGCATCGCTCGTCGTGTGAGTAAGGAGCCAGCAAACAGATAACGGCTCTCCACCAACTACACACCACCCTAGGAGCGATTGCGATGCGATTCATGATCATAGTGAAGGCGACGGCCGTCAGCGAAGCCGGCGGCGCGCCGGACGAAGCCCTGATGGCCGCGATGGGCGCCTACCATGAAGAACTGGCCAAGGCCGGTGTGCTCCTCGACGCAACCGGCCTGAAACCGAGTTCAAAAGGCTGGCGCATCCACTACAGCGGGGGCAAGCGCACGCTGATCGACGGCCCGTTCGCGGAAACCAGGGAATTGATCGCCGGCTACACGCTGATTCAGGTTCGCTCCCGCGAAGAAGCCATGGAATGGGCGCGGCGGTTTCCGGCGCCGTTCGGCGAGCAGGCCGAAGGCGAAATCGAAGTGCGGCAGCTGTATGAACTCGAGGACTTCGAGCCGAGCCCGGAAGTGGACCGCTTCCGCAAACTGGACGCAGCCAAACATTAATCGCGACGCCGATCCGACCGCCGAACGAGGCGCCGATCCGGCCACATCGAGAGGATTCATCATGCTCAAAGTCATTCTGATCACCGTCGTTGCGGCGGTCGGCCTGCTGCTCATCTACGCGGCGACGCGGCCCGACACCTTTCGGATCGAACGCAGCGTGCGCATCGAGGCGCCGCCTGAGCGGGTCTACGGGTTGATCGACGACCTGCATCAATTCAATCGCTGGAATCCGTTCCTGCGCAAAGATCCCGCGGCGCAGGGCACTTACAGCGGCACGCCGAGCGGCAAGGGTGCGCGCTATGCGTGGCAAGGCGAAAAAGTCGGCGTCGGGCAGATGGAGATCGTCGACACTTCGGCGCCGGCCAACGTGACGATGAACCTCGATTTCATCAAGCCGTTCGAAGCCCATAACATCGCCGATTTCACGTTGAAGCCGGAGGCCGGCGCGACTCAGGTCACCTGGGCGATGCATGGGCCTGCGCCGTTTCTGTCGAAGCTGATGCAGGTGTTCGTCAGCATGGACCGCATGGTCGGCAAAGATTTCGAAGACGGACTGGGCAATCTGAAAACGCTGGCCGAGGCGAGCTGAGTACGCGGGATCGATGTATGCGTGGCGCCGTGCGACGCACTGCGACGCCCCGGCGAGCCCACAACCCGATCACTGGATTTCATCATGCATAAGCAGATCTACGTCAATCTCGCTGTCGACGACCTCGAACGGTCGAAGGCATTCTTCAGCGCGATCGGTTTCAGCTTCGAGGCGCAATTCACCAATGAGCGGGCCGCCTGTCTGATTCTCGGCGAGAACCTCTACGCGATGTTGCTGGTCAAGGACCTGTTCAAGTCCTTCACGCGCAAGTCGCTTTGTAATCCGAAGGAAAGCACTGAGGCATTGGTGGGTCTCTCGTGCGAGAGCCGGGGCGAGGTGGATGCGCTGGTCGCGAAGGCGCTCGCCGCCGGCGGCACGGTGCCGCGCGCGCCGCAGGACTATGGCTTCATGTACGGACACGGCTTCGAAGATATCGACGGACACATCTGGGAGCTGATCTACATGGATCCGAACACCAAGGCAGCGGGCTGATCCCGTGACAAAACCGGCCACCCATCGTGCCATCGAGGCAGTCTGGCGGATCGAGTCCGCCAAGGTCATCGCCCACGTCGCGCGAATCGTGCGTGACGTGGGGCTCGCCGAAGAACTGGCGCAGGACGCGCTGGTGGCGGCGCTCGAGCATTGGCCTGACGCGGGCGTGCCCGACAACCCGGGAGCGTGGCTGATGGCGACCGCGAAGAACCGCGCCCTCGACCGCTTGCGCCAGGAAGCGCTGCATGCCCGCAAGCGTGAGGAGTTGGGCCACGACCTCGACGCAATGGAGGCGCACCTCGTGCCGGATTTCGTCGATACCCTCGATGCCGCACGCGCCGACGATATCGGCGACGACCTGCTGCGCCTGGTGTTCACGGCGTGCCACCCGGTGTTGTCCACCGACGCACGTGTCGCGTTGACGCTGCGCCTGCTCGGCGGCCTCACCACGGACGAAATCGCGCGCGCGTTTCTCGTGCCCGAGCCGACCATCGCGCAGCGCATCGTGCGGGCCAAACGCACGTTGTCGGCGGCCAAGGTGCCGTTCGAGGTGCCCCAGGCGGATGCACGTGCGCCGCGGCTCGCGTCGGTGCTGCAGGTGATCTATCTGATTTTCAACGAAGGCTATTCGGCTACAACCGGCGACGACTGGATGCGTCCGGCCTTGTGCGAGGAAGCGCTGCGGCTGGGGCGGGTGCTGAGCGGGCTCGTGCCGGACGAAAGCGAAGTGCATGGCCTCGTCGCGTTGATGGAAATCCAGGCGTCGCGTACGCATGCGCGCACCGATGCCGAGGGGCGGCCGGTGCTGCTGCTCGACCAGGACCGCAGCCGCTGGGACCCGCTGCTGATCCGTCGCGGGCTGGCCGCGCTCGGCACCTCGCACGCGTTGGGCGGCGCGAGCGGCCCGTATGCGCTGCAAGCCGCGCTGGCCGCGTGTCATGCGCGTGCCCGCCGTGCCGAAGAGACCGACTGGGCGCAGATCGTCGCGTTGTACGACGCGCTGGCGCAGGTGACGCCTTCGCCGGTGGTGGAGTTGAATCGGGCGGTGGCAGTCGGCATGGCGTTCGGACCGGCTGCGGGCCTGGAAATCGTCGACGCGCTCGCCGCCGATGCGGCGCTCGCGAACTATCACTGGCTGCCGAGCGTGCGCGGCGATCTGCTGGAGAAACTCGGCCGCGTGGAAGAGGCGTGCGCCGAATTCGAACGCGCTGCCGCCATGACACGCAATGCGCGCGAGCGTGAACTGTTGCTTGAGCGTGCTGCGCGCGGCCGCGCGCATTGAACCGTATTCAATTTATCGGATCAACTGACGCACGCCATGCCGAGCATCGCGGCAAACTTCGTTCGCGCAATCACGCGGAAAAGAACGCCACAGCGGCAGTAATCACACCCGCAGCCGCAATCCCGAACGACAGATTGCGCAGCCACTTCTTGCGAGTCAGCAACGTGATCGCGCAGAGGGCAATCGCCACCTGAATCAAGGTCGTGGCCTGCGCCCAGCGATGATGGCCATGCAATAGCGCTTCACTTTTAGCGTCGTTGTCCACGACTTCCTTTTCGATCGCTTCAGCCTTCGCGCGGATCGGCTCTTTCTGCTGCTTGTACTTGTCGACGTCGGCGGCGAACTTCGCGTGCGCATCGGCATTGCCGAGCGACAGCGCCGCACCGAGTTCAGCGAGATTCTCTTTCTCGCCCTTGGCCTGGTAGTAGTTCCATTGATTCGACGCTTCGGTCTTTTTAATGGCGGCTTCGTTCTTGTAGTACAGCGCCAGATTTTCGCTGTTGCCGCTCTGGTAGGCGCACAGTGCGCCGATCGTCGCGAGGATCGCCGTCATCACGGCCATGCGGCTCGCAAACGGGTCCGCGTCGTGGTGGCCAGCGTGTTCAACCGCATGGTCGTGCGGACCATGCACTTCATATTCTTCAGACATCTGATTCTCCGAGCCAGGCTTTTCTTGTGGTCTCCGGGTGGCGCGCATGTCGGTGGCACATGCGCGGGCGATGCGGCAAGCGCGGTTCGCCGGCCCGGCGGGCTCCATCTTAGCGTGTGGCGCCCAGTGACGGAAAAGCTATCGGTGCGAAGAGATATCGACGACAGACGTTAGCGGGAAGGACGTCAGTGGGAGGGCGTCAGTGAATACCGACGGATAGCCACGTCCGCACCAACGGGATCACGTGCTCGCCGGCCAGCATGCCGAGCAACCCGACCAGCGCGACCGTTGGCGGCGCGGGCGACTTCACCTGCATCACGCTGTAGATCAAACCGACTACGACGCCGGCCACGAGCGAGATCAAATACGCTTTCATGTTGTTCATACCCATCTGAAATGCGGGCAGCCACGCCCGCCGGTCATGTCGGCAATTACATCGTGATGACGACCCGGCCGCGCGTGCCGGCGGCTACCGTCTCGTAGGCCTCGCGTGCCCGTTCGAGCGGGAATGCCTGCGCGATGGCCGGCCCTTGTAGCTTGCCGCTCTCGAAGCCTTCCACCAGCGCCGTCATCAACGGCGCCGATTCGGCGACGCCTAGCTTGGCGCTGTCCACGCCGAGCAGTTGCGTCTCGTTGTGATAGAAATCGATCAGGTCGAATTCCACGCGACGTTTGCCCGTGGCGCTGATTT
The DNA here is from genome assembly GCF_046026675.1 of Paraburkholderia sediminicola. Taxonomy (GTDB): domain Bacteria; phylum Pseudomonadota; class Gammaproteobacteria; order Burkholderiales; family Burkholderiaceae; genus Paraburkholderia; species Paraburkholderia sediminicola_F. Next base: position 143,419 of record NZ_JAQQEY010000002.1, read on the forward strand.
CCAGCACCCGGCCGCGGCGCTTGACAAGACTCAGTGCGGTCTCGAACGCGACGCCGCCGACCGTGTCGTACACCACGTCCGCGCCGGCGCCGCCGGTCAGGGCTTTGATGGCCGCGGTTGCGTTTTCGTCGAACGGAACGTAGTCGTCGATCAGTCGGCCTGCGGGGGTGTCGGCGGAAAGCGGATGACGATCGACTCCGATCACGCGAGCCCCCCGCGCTTTTGCGATCTGCACCACCGCGCCGCCGACGCCGCCGCCCGCGCCGATCACGGCAATCGTTTCGCCGGCTTGCAGGTGTGCGTACTCGACCGTGCCGAGCCACGCGACCACGAAGTTCACGCCGATCGCGGCGGCTTCCGTGTGGCTAAGTGTGGTGGGCTTGCGCGACAGCGCGGCGAGCGGAATCTTGATGAACTCGGCGTGGGTGCCGTCGCGTGTGAAGCCGATGTCGCCGCCGGTGCCCCAGACTTCTGCGCCGAGCCACTCGGCGGGACCGGCTGTCACTACGCCGCTGAAGTCGCGGCCGGGCGTGCGCGGCAGGACGGTGTGTTCGAAATGGCCGGACACGTTCTTGACGTCGCTCGGATTCACCGAGGCCGCCTTGACGTGCACGACGGCGCTGTCTGCGTCGGCTTGGGGCGTCGGCAGATCGACGTATTCGAGCACCTCGGGGTTGCCAAAAGTCTTGAACTGAATCGCTTTCATTGCGTGTCACTCCTGTCAGGTCTTGTGCTGCGTCGTGCAGCCGATGAGCGTAGTCTAGATGACCGGTACAAAGGCGTTGAGACAAAGACTTTCGAATTTCGGACAAGGCGTGCTGTGTGGCGGCTTACAGGCCACGCCGGGCGTCGTTTGGCCGGCAGGGCAAACGGCTTGGCCGACGGTGGCGGGCGCGGCTGCGAGTGCGATTCGTTAAGCCGCTGGCAAGTGGAGGTTCAACAGCAAGGGCGAATCTTGTTGCTTGCAGCGCGAATAACTTACCCGTCAGTGGACAGCTTGTCTTGCGCCTGCTCCGGCGCAGCTTCGGAAGCCGCCTCGCTGAGCGTACCGCTCGGATCGAAGCCGGTCGGCGGCGCGCCTAACTCGCGCCGGAACATGTCGCTGAAGCTGCTCGGCTGGAAGCCCAGCGAGCGCGCAATGCTGCTGACCGAGCGACCTTCGGCCAGACCCGACACGGCCACCGCCAACTGCACCTGACGCCGCCATTCGGCAAATCCCACTCCCAACTCGCGCGTGAAGAGGCGCGCCAGGGTGCGTACGCTCGCGCCGACCAAGGCAGCATGCTGTTCGAAGCTGATCGCGATCGAAGGGTTGTCGATCACTGCACGGCATAGCGCATCGAGCCTCCGGTCCGAAGCATCGGGCAGCGCGATGCGCAGCGACGAGCGCGGCGCATGCCCCAACTCCAGCATCGCGAGACGATAGGCGGCTTCCAGATAGGTTTCGTCGCGAGCATGGGTGTGCTCGTGTTCCGCAATCGATGTGATGAGTTCGCGCAACAGACCGTTGATCTCGAACACGTCGCTGCGCCGGCTCAGATGGCCGACGTTGCGCTCATGGAGATAGATATTGCGCATCTCCACCTCACTCATCATGTGGATGGAGTGGACTGTGCCGGCCGGCAACCAGACCGCGCGCTGCGGCGGCACCACCAGCGCCTCGCGGCCGACTTCTACCCACATCACGCCTGATACCGCATAGAGCACCTGCGCCCACGTGTGCGAATGCGGGTCGATGCGCAGCCCACGCGGATAGCGCCGTGCGAGGGAGCGGGCGTCGGCGTCGTCGTGAAGTTCGGGTGGGCGGGCTTTGGGCACGGCGGTTCGGTTCGCTGTTTGCTCTTCGCGGATGGAGAGCGCGGACCTTGGTGGTCCGTACGAAGCATAGCGCGAGGCACGGCGCGGCGGATATTCCCCCGCTCCGCTTACGTACGATGCCCCATCACCAGCAGCAATAACGAAAGGGTCACGACCGACCCCACCGTCGACAGCAAAATCGTGCGCGACGTGATGTGCGCCTCGCGGCGGTAGAACTCGGCCAGCATGAACGGCCCAGTGCCGGTGGGCAGCGCGGCCAGCACGACAGCCATCTCGACCAGCGTGGCTGGGAGCCCGAACACGCGCGCCGCGAGCCACCAGGTCAGCGCCGGCTGCCCCAGCAGCTTGACACCGGTCAGGAGCAGCGAGATGCCGCCCGCGCCCGCCTCGGACGGACGCTTTTCCGCGAGGAACAAGCCAAGGCTGACCAAGGCACACGGACTGGCGGCGCCGCTCAGCAGCTTCAGAAACGTCTCCGCGCTTTGCGGCAACGCGACATGGGTGCTTGCCAACAGCACGCCCAGGATCGGCGACACGATCAACGGATTACGCGCCAGCGAGCCCAACACTTTCAACCCCAGCTTGTGCGGCGTGCGTTCGGTCTGCAGCCCGACTTCGATCAGCACGATGGCAAGCGCAAAGAGCACGCACGCGACGAGGATCGTGGCGATCGTAGTCGGTGTCAGGCTGGCCGAGCCGAACGCGATCATGCCGAGCGGAAAGCCGATGTAGCCGGTGTTCGGATACGACGCCGCAATCGCGTCGACGCTTGCGTCGGCCAGATGCCGGCCGCCGATCATCCGCATGGCGAGAATCGGCAGAAACGCGCCGAGGCACCCGATCGAAAACGCCGCGACGAAGGCCGGTTGATAAAGCTGTTGCCACGTGGCATGCGCCATCGTGTCGAACAGCAGCGCCGGCAGCGCCAGCCAGACGACGAAGCGGTTCAGTTCGGACGCGGAGTTCGGTCCGAGCACACCGCGCCGGCGGCAAGCAAAGCCCGCGAAAATCAGGCCGAACACGGGAAGCAGAATCTCGAGAGTAGCTAACATCGATTTAAAAGAAAGCGTGGGCGCAGGGAGCGATGCGCCAGCGTAGTGGCTTGCGTTGATACAATCCAATACTGTTTTCTGCCATCGACAATACCTTTTTTGCATCGTCATTCAGCTTGAGGGCGTCGTGATCGATATCAAGCCGTTACGCTACTTCGTGACACTCGCCGAGACGCGCCATTTCGGCCGCGCGGCGGCGCGCCTGAATCTGTCGCAGCCACCGTTAAGCCGGCAACTGGCGGCACTGGAGGCGAACCTGGGCGTGACGCTGCTCGAGCGCAGTCCGCGCAGTGTCACGCTGACCGCCGCGGGCGAACGCTTTTACGCCGATGCGAAGGCGATCCTTGCGTCGGTGGAGCAGGCGGTTAGCAATGCACAGGCGGCGGCGCATGGCGACGCCGGCAAACTCGCCATTGGCTTCACGATGTGTGCGGCATACAGCGTCGTGCCCGGCTATGCGCGCGCGTTCGGCGCCGCGTTTCCCGAGGTTGCATTGAACCTGCGCGAGATCGTATCGAATGATCTGGCCGCGCAAGTGCTGACCGGCCAGATCGACGCCGCGATAATGTTTCCAGGCGTGCCAGACAAGGGCATCGCGACCCGGACGATCCTCCGCGAGCCTTTGTGCGTGGCCTTGTCACGCAGCCATCCGCGCGCACGCGCGCGACGTCTGAAAATCGCGCAACTGGCGGGTGAGCCATTCGTGCTGGCGTCCGAGGAAGTCGCGCCGAGCTTGCGCGCGACCATTCTCGAGCATTGCCGTTCAGGCGGCTTCGAACCGGATATCCGATTCGAAGTGCAGTTGCAGCAGACCGTGCTCAGTCTCGTCGATGAAGGGGTGGGGGTGGCGCTGGTGCCGGCCTCGATGCGCAAAGCGCAACTCGCGGGCGTGGTGTTCCGGCCGCTGGTCGATGCGCCGCTGATTGAGCAGGTGCTGGCGTGGTCGCCGGCCAATCGCAATCCGTGTCTGGCGCGGTTTCTCGAGATGGCGTGAGAGGCGGCTTCATGAATTCGCCAGACGGTCCGTGGCGTTCGCAGGGTCGGCCGGGTCGGCTGGATAGCGCATGGCGTCCTGCTTGAGGCGCTGTCGGCACCAGAACGTCCAGGCCGTTAAGCCGGCATAGACGCCGTAACGCAGCACCTCGGAGGCCAGCTCCGAGCGGGGATCGTTCGGCCACCGCCAGATGATCAGGCTGCGCAAGAGGTTCTCGCCGATCATGCCCAGGCCCCAGACGAGCGTCATCAACCGGACATAGGCGACGAGCGTGGGGCGTTCGCGCCAATGCTTTTCGTAGCTTTCGACGCTGCGATGATCTTCTCGCGCCATCGTGGAGCGGCCGAGGTAGTACACGAGCGGCCGCGGCAACGCGAGGGAGACGAGGAACGACGCGCCGATCATCCCTGAGACCATTGGATCTTCCAGCGCTCGCATGTGCGCGCTGCCCCCTGCTGCTATTGCAATCAGCGACAGCACGATGCCGACCAGCACGATTGCACTGAGCGCGTCGAAATGACGATGGCGGACCAGGTCCCAACTCATCCACGCGATCAAGGGCAGTGCCGATGCAACCAGCGCGCCGACTTGGCCGTAGTGGGGGAATGCAAGCCGGTAGGCGAGCCAGGGAAAGGCGACGTTCACGACCAGCGCGGAGAGGTAACGCAAGCGGGCTTTCATGGACGGAGCGGCCGTGAGCGTGGCAATGATGGCGAGTCGCGCACGCCCGTTTGCGACGTGCTGACCGCGCCGGCGTGGCTGCGCATGCTTATCCAGGGAGTGTAGAGCGAAGCCCCTTCGCGTACCAGCGTCTGCAGTGCGGTGTGAGCGCCGCCAGGATTTGGGCGGCGGAACCTGGCGCGCAAAAAATCTGCGATCATCCCAGGCACTCTTCAACGCTTCTCAACCTCATAGCGTCTACGCCAACCACCTGCCCGCCTATGTCCAACCGCCCCACGCTTCTCACCACCGACCGCCTGATCATGCGTCCACACGCGCGCGACGATTTCCTCGAGAGCTATGCGATGTGGTCCGATCCCGAAGTGATCCGCTACATCGGCGGCAAGCCGTTTACGCGCGAAGAAGTCTGGGCGCGCCTGCTGCGCTACGCCGGGCATTGGGCGATGCTGGGATACGGCTATTGGGTGGTGCGGGAAAAGGAGAGCGGCCGGTTCCTCGGCGAAGTCGGCTTTGCCGACTACCACCGCGAGATCGAACCTTCCTTGCTGGACACACCGGAAATAGGTTGGGCGTTGGACCCTGCCGTCCACAACCGCGGCTACGCGACCGAAGCCGTGCGCGCTGCGCTCGGTTGGGCTGATGCGAATTGGCCTGACGGCGAGACAGCCTGCATCATCGCGCCGGAAAACCAGCCTTCGCTGAACGTCGCGCGCAAGTGCGGTTACCGTGAGCAGCTCCGCACGACGTACAAAGGCAAACCGACCATCGTGTTGCGGCGAACGGCAGGCGTTGCCTGAGTCGTTGCACGACACGACGCCTGAAGTCTCTCTAGTCTCTGAAGCCTCGGAATCGTCGAGCCGGCGCGTGCTGGCCCGCCAGCCAGCTTGCGACCGGCCCGCGAGCCGGCGCCCCTCATTGACCGCTTGCGCCCGCCGCTGCCCGCTGCCGCGCGATCAGGTCCACCAGCCGCTCAACCTGCCTACCCTGCGCATCGAAATTGCCGGCGTCGAGCCAGCGTGCATAGCTCGGACGCAGCGCAGGCCATTCGCTATCGATGATCGAAAACCACGCGGTATCGCGATTGCGTTCGCGATACACGATCGCCTGCCGGAAGATTCCTTCGAACGTGAAGCCATAGCGCAACGCCGCCGTGCGCGATGGCTCATTGAGCGAATCGCACTTCCATTCGAAGCGGCGATAGCCGAGATCGTCGAACACGTGGTTCATGAGCAGAAACATTGCTTCGGTGGCGATGCGTGTACGTTTCAGGCGCGGCGAATAGGTGACGTGTCCGACTTCGATCACACCGTTCACGCGGTCGATGCGCATCAGCGCGAGCGTGCCGACCGCCTTGCCGGTGGCCAGATCGATCACCGCGTAGTGCAGCGGATCAGGCGACGCGGCCATGCGCGTCAGATGCTCGCGATACGCGGCAAGGCTCTCGAACGGTCCGACCATCAGATAGGTCCAGTCGCGGCCATCGGGCGCCGAACTGTAGGCCTCGTACAGGTCCGCCGCATGGCCTTCGACGTCTACCGGTTCAATCCGGCAATAGCTGCCCACCAGCGGTTCGCGGCCGGGCGCCTGGGCGCCTTTCCAATCCGGCACGGGGACGCCAATCGGCTGCTCGAACGCGTTACGTCTGGGTTCCATGTCTGCTCTCCTGTCGATAGTGGGTGATGGTTTGCTTATGGAGAACGATACGGCAAACGTGGTATGTTAAAAAGATCCAACAGAACAGCATTTGATAGGTCCAGACAGGATGATCGAAATCATTGGCCCGCTCTCCAATCCGGCCGCCGCGACCACCGCCGGCAGCGGCGAAAAGTCCGTGCCGCTGCAAAAGCAACTGATCGAGCGGCTGCAACAGGCGATCCTCATGGGACGTTTGCCGGCGGGGTCGCTGCTGCCGTCGTCGCGCTTGCTGGCGGCGGAGATGGGCGTGTCGCGCAACACGGTGGTGATCGCGTACGAGCATCTGGCCGCGGTCGGCTATGTGGTGGCCGACAAAAAGGGTACGCGCGTGAGTCCGCTCTCCAGCCCTTCGGCACGCGGTGAAACCCGGACATCGTCGGCCGCGCCGGAGGTCGCTTACGCGGCGCGCGTCGAGCAATTCGCGGCGACCCGCACCCATGCTGACAATACGTTGCCGCTGACACCGGGCACGCCCGCGCTGGACCGTTTTCCTCTGGCCGCCTGGCGGCGCGCGCTCGAACGTTCGATGGAGCGTGCGTTGCCGCTTGCGCTCGGCTACGGCGACCCGGCGGGCGAACCGGCGCTGCGCGCCGCGATTGCCGCGCATTTGCGGATGGCGCGCGGCGTGCGCTGCGAAGGTTCGCAGGTGGTCATCACCGAAGGCGCGCAGGAAGCGCTGAACCTGTGCGTGCGGCTGTTCACCAATCCGGGCAACATCGCGTGGGTTGAAGATCCGGGCTATCGCGGCGCCAAAGCTGCTTTCAACCTCGGCGATCTGACCACGGTGCCGATGCCGGTCGATCTCGAAGGCATCGTGGTGCCGCCCGACGCGTGGCGCACGCATTCTCCCAAGCTGATCTACACGTCGCCCGCGCATCAGTATCCGACCGGTGCGGTGTTGTCGGTGGCGCGCCGGCTGGAACTGATTGCGCAGGCGCGCCGCTGCGGCGCGTGGCTGATCGAAGACGACTACGACGGCGAATTCCGCCATACCGGCGAGCCGATTGCGAGCATGCAAGGGCTGGTTGAGGACGCGCCGGTTCTGTACGTCGGCTCATTCAGCAAAACGATGTTTCCGGCGCTGCGCATTGGCTTCGTGGTGTTGCCTCGCGTGATCGCTGCGCACACGGCCGTCGCGTTGCAGGAGATGCTGCGCGGCGGGCATCGTCTGGAGCAACTGGCGCTGGCGCATTTCATCAATAGCGGCGAATTCGGGCGGCATCTGGGCCGCATGCGGCGTTTGTATCGGGAGCGCCAGCAAGCGCTGCGCGATGCGCTCACCGTGCATTTCGCGCCATCGCAGATTCTGGGCGGTAATTGCGGCATGCATCTGACGCTTCGCTTGCCGCCGCATATTTCCGATCGGACCCTCGCCGAAGGCGCGCTTGCCAGACGGCTCAATCCGCGCGCGTTGTCGGGTTTTGCATTGCAGCAGCGCGAGGAGACGAACGGGCTGGTGATCGGCTATGGCAGCACGCCGGCCGAACAATTGGCGCTCGCTGTCCGCGTATTGGCCGCGCTGGTGCGGGAGATGGCGAGCGAATCGAACAGCGGGTTGGCAAGCGGGTCGACAACCCGACGCGCCGTGTAAGTTTTTACGTTTGTCCGCGCGGCCCATGTCGCGCTATCGTGTCGTTTATGCGCGGCGAATTCGGAGTGCGCGACGTCGACGAATCGCCCGCAGGTTATGCCCAGCGCACCGCCCTGCAGCACCGCGTGACATGCGGTGTGTGCGTGCCGGGCCGCTACCGGGCTCGGGCATGAAGAATGCCTTGCTCGTGGTTATCTTTGACGATTGATCCGACCGGAGACGACATGAAGGAAATCGAACCGACCGCCTGGTTTGAGCTTGCTGCCCATACGCCCGCCCGTGAAGGCTGGTACGAGGTGCAGTTGACGAGCGGCGACACGGCATTTGCAAAATATGGCGACGGCATATGGACCGAGAAACCGCTGCTGGTGTTCACGCACTGGCGCGGCCTTTCCTCCGACCCCTCGAAAGCTGCTGACGGCGAGGCAGAATCGATCGGCGCGGAGGCCACCGCGGCTCAGGGCGTGCGCGCCGCATGGAACGCATTTTTCCCGGGACTCGGCGAAGAGCAGCACAAACCGCTGGACGCCTTGCCCAACGGCAAAGCTCCGCATTAACTGACGCGGGGCTTGGGCGGCGGCTTGCCGGCTGCCGCCCAAGGATGTCTGCTACACCGGGTAGCTTGGTGCGGGATCGGGACAACGACGGCAACGCAAGGCCGTTGGCGGCTATGTCCAGTCCAGGGATGGCAGTTTCCTCTTCAGTTTCCAGCGGTCACTTCCACTTCAGCGCTTCGGCCGCCTTTCTGCCGATGTCTATATCGATGTCCGGCGTCTCGCCCGTTTCGAGAATCCACGCTGCAGACAATCCCGACCACGCGAGGATCCATTGCAGCAGACGGTATCTGTCGAGCCCGGCGATTTGCGCCACGCGTTCGACGCGGCGTTCAAACCGTCCGGGTGCGAGCGCGGACGTCTCGTCCGGATTGCAGAAGATGTTCGCGTAGTCGAAGCCGCGTTCGCCGTAGAGACCTTTCGGGTCGATCGCCAGCCAGCCACGCGCGCCAAAATCGAGGACGTTGCCGTGATGAATATCGCCGTGCAGCACAACCTGGTCTTGCGGCGCGGCGAGCAGGGCTTGGGCCGTCGCGGCACTGTCAGAGAGCCAGCCGCCGCATTGCTGCGCTGCGGGCCAGAGACTTTGGAACCAGCGCGGCAAGCCGATCAGGTCGGGCAACGGTTTGTTTCGTGGTGCGTGGAGTCGTGCCGCGGCGGCGCAGAGGATGTGGATGGCTTGGTCGTCTGCCTCATCGTTGCTCGTGCGGGCCAGGTCCGCTAACGCGTGGTCGCTTTGGGCGCGCTCCAACAGCAGGGCGTCGGCATCATGGACGAGCACGCGGGCCGCGCCGTCGCCGTCCCACCACACCATCAGTTGCGCACCGAATTTCTCTTCGGGTTCCTGCGCAACTTTTAGCATCGCGGCGACGCCATGCTGGCGCACCGGTAGTAGGCGGCTGCTATGCGTGCGAATCGGCGCGCCGTCCGGCAGCAGGTCCCATTTGACGAGGTACTCGGCGAACATCGCGCTTCAGGCTGCGAGTGTGGCTGCGTGGACCGCGGCGGCGAGGGCGATGGCCGGTGTGGTCAGAGGTTTGGCGCCACCGGTGACCATCAAGTCTGCGCCGGCCATCGATGTTTGTGCGAATGCCACGACGTCCGCGCCGTTTTCGTAGGCCACATCCGCTGCAGTGGCGATCATGGACAGGTAGCCTGCTGTGTCGTCTGCTCTGAAACGGTCCCATGCGCCGCTCACCAACTGAACCTCGACTTCCGCGGCGGTATGCGTGGCGGCCTGAGCGAACAGGCGAGTGGTCGGGTCGAGTGTGGTGGATACGGTGCACAGCACGACAACCTTGCCACCATTTTCCACCGCGCGTTGAGCCAACGCGGCATCGGCCCGTAAAACGGGTACCGGTGCGGCTTGCGCGGCTAGGGCTTCATTCACTGATGGGCCGAGCGTTGAACAGTTGAGCAACACGGCGTGCGCGTTGTCCGTTAGCGTGAGAAGCACCTCGCGGGTTTGCGACGCGATCGCCTCGGTCAAGCCGCCGGCCTGCTCAGCGGCGGCGAGCAAGTTGGTGCGTACCACGTGCGACAACTCGAGTGCTTCGAATCCGGCGGTGCGGGCGGCTGCATCGAACAAGGCGATGTTGCTCTCGGCGGTGTGCAAGCAGACGATGCGCACGGTGTCTCCAACGGGTTGTGGTGGTTTTGTATTCTCGCCTGGAAACGACTGCCCGTCTGGATACTTCTCTAATCAGGCGGCAGAAGCAAGAGACGACTGAATGGCCATTATGTTTAAAGCGCAACGACGCCCGCGGCTTGCGTGCCGCCGATCGCGTTCAGGTAGCGACCGGCCACCAGGCGACATTCAGTCAATCGCTCCAAAGCGGACATAGGGACGATTTGCAGACCATTCTTCGATATGCTTCTTTATGCATTTCATTTGACGGACTTGGCAGAAGTCAAGAATGGCGCAACTATCTATTCTGATTCAATATATCTCTAGTTCTAGCTGCGGAGTTAACCGGCAGTCGTCGAAGTTAGGGCGCAAAACTGTCGCCCTATATCAAACTTAGGCCGACATCCGAACATGTGAGAGGAGAATCATGAGTAAAGTATTCGTCAACATTGGACTTAGCCTCGATGGCTACATGGCACCGGAAGGAATGACCATGGAGAATTGGGACACGCCTGAGTACAAGAACTGGGGCGCTAAGTGGGGTGCGCTGATGGCCTGGATCTTCAATCAACAGTACTTCCGCGAGAACCTCAAGCTCGGACCAGGGGGAGAGACCGGCCCGGTCAATGACCTGCTTCGCAGCACCACGGAGCGCATCGGTGCCAACGTTATGGGCAAGCGAATGTTCGAGCAAGGCGAGCGCGCCTGGCCAGAAGAGGCTCCGTTTCACACACCGGTATACGTTCTTACCCATGAGAAACGCGAACCTTGGGTGCGCCCGGGTGGCACGACCTTCTACTTCATCAATGACGGGCCCGAGCGTGCGCTTGAGCTGGCTCGGGAATCCGCAGGCAGTCGTGATATTCGTATTGCGGGCGGAGCCGATGTGATCCAGCAGTACCTGACCATGGGTGTCGTTGACGAGCTGGAAATCGCCTTGTCACCCGTATTGTTCGGCAGTGGGCGGCGTCTCTTCGAGAACCTGCGCGAGCCCGGGCCGCAGTTTCGCATTGACAAGGTTCTTGCTGGTCCAGCTGCCACACACTTGCGCTATGTGCGTCAGTGAGGGTGCCTAACAATCGGTTCAGCGGCGGGCCGCTGCGCGGCCCGTCACTGAACCGCAGCATTGAATGTCTGCTTTCCGATTGTTGAGTTGACCATCGCGGACTTTGAATCATCGCCCTTGATATTCCCGCTGACAGCTGTAGAACGGTCGTCCACCAATTGGCCTGATGAGCGTCCGATGCCGACTGCAACGAACGCGTACTTTTGTTAAGCGTTGTCCAACGACAGCCCGCACGCGTCGCCGTGCATTCGTGGGACAGCGGACAAGGGCAGGCATCGAACAACGCTTAACAGTAGCGGATTTCTGCCGCGCCTTTGCGCGTGCGCCGAACGCGAACGCCATCGAATCAGCAGATGCGACCCAGTGTTTCGCACAAACTCGGCGCTACAGTCCTTCGCGAGTTCGTTTTACCACGCATAGCCATCCGGTGAGCTGCGCAGCCTGCGCACGGCTCGCCGGATCGTTACTGGTTTACCCGGTCCAGTTGCAAGTAAAAAAATACCATTCAATCGAAGTTTTATACATGGACCCATCGCCTTCCGCGCAATTAACCTTGTCGAATGATGTTCGATACGTTTTTCGCCGGAATCGACATCGACCGCGCAAAAAATACATTCAATCAAAGGAGATCGGCTTGAGCAGCGAAACTACTTAAGGCTGTTAGCTTGCCCCGCCGTTACCGTCCTCCGATCCGACAGACAACAACCGGGGCCGCCCCGAAACCGGCCCTCCATCCGAAAGACTGTGGCATATCCGGGTGCTTTGGCACGCTCGATCGCCCACCGCATGGCATTTATATTAGCTATGCAGACTAATAATTATTCATAAAAGCACCGGCATTCCGATGCGAATAAAAACGGAGATTCCATATGAAAAGGTTTATCACTCTCGCATGCGGCGCAGTCTTGTCCTGGGCGTCCGCCTCCCCCGCGTTCGCGCAGTCGACTGTCACACTCTATGGCGTGCTCGACAATGGCTTCGTCTATCAAAGTTCGAGCGGCAACAATTCGGCGATCCGTGCGGTACCCGGCGGACTCTTCGCGACACGTTATGGCTTTAAGGGCAGCGAGGATATCGGCGGCGGCCTGCACGTTAATTTCCAGTTGGAACAAGCCTTCTCCGGTCAGACGGGTGCGGCAACAAACGCGGCTGAAGCCTTTAATCGTCTAGCGTATGTTGGCCTGTCCGGCGGATTCGGCGAAGTCCGCTTCGGCTTGCAGAACTCGCCGCAATACGACGTCCTGCAGGCGGCAATGGATCCGTCCTGGGTTAAAAGCATCGCGTCGCCCATGAATAATTTCAACGGCCTGATCATCCGCGCGAACAATGGTATTTCCTACTACACGCCGACGTTTGATGGGCTGAATGCCAAATTCATGGTGGCATTGCGCGATTCGACGACCGGGTCGGGCAACGGCATAGGGTTCTATAACGTTGTCGTCCAGTACATCAACGGGCCGTTGAATGTGGCGGCCGGCTACGAGCGGGGCGACGAACCTGGCGTCGGGGCGGGTGGCAGCTATACGCTGGCGGGTGGAGGTGCCGCGGGTCCTGGCGCGGTATTTAGCGTGTTCAACGCAGGGGCTTCGTACGCGATCGGTGCCAACCGCATCTGGCTGGCCTATCACACGGAGAACCTGACCAACACGCCGAAATACAAGCAACACGATGTCTACCAGATATCGGATTCGTATCAACTCTCGCCATTTACTTTGCTTTCGCTGATGTACGGTTACCTGTACGACCGCACGGGTGCGGGCAACAATGCGCAGCAATTGGGTCTGCTTTTCGAGTACTCGCTGTCTAAATCGACCGAGCTCTATACAGCGGCCGGCTTTATCCAGAACAGGAATCAGGCGCTATACACGCTCTCCGGCACCGCGTATTCGGGCCTTGCGGTCACTCCCGGCACCGATACGCGCGGCATCGGAGTCGGCTTGGTACACAAGTTCTGAGGCAATGGCAGAAACCCCGCCCGGCTGTGTCCAGAAGCGTCGTTTGGGCATTCTCGCTGTTACTGGGAGTGGCCATTTCTAAAAGTTCGATTGGGACGCGAGCTGAGGTCATGGTGGTGTAGATGGCGAGGCGAACGTAGGCTGCTGCGTGCGTGACGTTTGGTTCTAAGGGTTTGTACTTATTTTTTCAACATTGTTTTGTTCCGCAAGCACTTAATTGCGAGCAGGACCCGGCCTAGACTGCAAGCACTGAAACGCAAACGGGCGTTTGCGGACAAACGAAGTCTGGAGGTAAGCATCATGAAACTCGTTCAATCGCTCATCGTCGCAGCTGCTCTTGCAATTCCCGCTGCCTCATCTTTTGCTCAATCCAACGAAGCGGTCGCTCCGACCAATGTTCAGGCCGCACAAACTAGCGTGAATCCAGGAAGTAACGCTGCGACCGGTTTTGGCGGTGTTGCTGACGGTACTTCAGCGTCGGGCAGCCATCATCAACTGCGTTCGTTCGGCACTGCCGTCTCCCACCTGGAACATAAAATTCAAGGCTCTGTTCGCCCGGACCCGAATGATGGAATGAAGCCCGTGTTTTTCGGCGGCGCATAAATTGGCCGGGTTGATTGCAGCCTTGTGTCGTTGATTGAGTGGTGCCTGGACGTCCTCGGTCTGTTGACGGAATAACGTTGAGACCCGCAGATTAATCTGCGCGTTTTCGCGTTTAGGAATCTGCCGCTGGGCTTGTTTCGTTGAGCGACGGGTTGCGAGCGGGTCAATTGGCTGCAACGGGTCGACTGCAGAAGTTCGACGCGGGCTACAACGGGCCGGGGGTGTACCCGGTCCGTTGTAGCGTTAGATGCACGTGGCGTTACCCAAACATATCGGACGCATCGTGCCTTTGATCAGGCTGTTTTTATGAGTCCGAGTTGCTGCAGAGCGGTCACGCCGTCGTCCAGGCCGATTTCTTCAACGATCCTGCCATCTTTTAGCTGGAGGACAGTCGTACCAGTGAAGCGCATTTTCCGTCCGGTCGCAGCCGGCAACGATCCAATGAGGAAATCGCTGAATGCCGGACCGGTATGTGTGCCGCCACCTTCCCAACGACCGACTACATAGTCCCCCTCGGCGATGAGATCAGCGGCGCCCCAGAAGTTGAGATCCGGGAATGCTTCGCGGAAATCGGTCATGAATGCCTTGATGTCCTTGCGGCCACGGCGCGGCTCGTGCAGCGAGTAGCGCAGAAGCATGTCAGGAGCGGCAAGCTCGTCGACGATTTCGAGGTTGCAGGTCTTGCCCCAGAAATCGGTGAACCAGCGGCCCACGATGGCCTTGTTGTCATCTTCCTTCGACATGGTGAATTCCTCATTGACTGTGGTTGAAAGAGAGATGCACGATCGCCCCTCTCTGCCTGAACAATATTGGCGCGAGCAGTCAGCAGCCCCCCGTTTCTTGCTGAATACTCGAAGAATCGCCATGCGGCTTGTGGTGACTATGGTCACTATGTCGTGCCATTCGTAGGCAACCGCGCCAGCGGTCAAAGGCGACAAAACCGCATAACTGTGTGCGTTAAGCGTGGCTCTACGTTCATCGCAATTGAACAGCAAGAAACGGAGTGCCTGTACCGATCTACTGCGCTAGCTTGAGCATTCGATCCCGCACTAGCCGGGGTCGGCGGACGACGCGCGGCGCGTCCGAACCACACTTACCCCGCAGGCGCTCGACATGCCAATTCTTTCATCGTCATCGCGCTCGCCTGTCTTTCATCGACTGGAGTTCGACCATGTTGCCATTTCTCTCGTTTCACGCTCTTGCTGCACAACGCGGCGACGGACTGCGCCCTGAACTTCTCGCCTTGTTCGAACGCCATGTCAGATTGGAGACTGGTCTGGCTGCCATCATCGAACCTGCCGAAACAGAACTCCCTAACAAAGCGGTAGACGTAGTTGCCACAGTCCCTGTAGCAAACGCGCGATAGCGTGGAAAATTGGATCAGGGTAGCAGGGCTGTCTTCCTCGGACTTTCTGCTTCCTGGTCGGATTCACGCCTCGCCCCACCTTTCAACCCGTCCATTTGCAAGGATCGTCCACCGTTGGATTAAATCGATCGGGCTAGACGACACCGCCCACGGCACACACACGATGCGGCGAACGAAAGCATCATTGATTTACCGCCGTACCAAGAACCTCAGGGCCGTACAGTTCCTGCTCGGTCACACAAAGCTCGAGAGTACGGTTCGATATCTCGGCATCGCGGTCGACGACGCACTTGAGATGGCCGAGCAAACCGAAGTGTGAGCATGGGTCGGGCAGGAATCAACGCTGCCCGGCGGCCGTCACGGCGCAACGTGGTCGAGCGCACAGACTACCGATGGAGCTTCGTGGTCTGGTTGAGGGGTTTGGACTCCCCGCTCCACCAGGAATATCCCGTTCAGACTGCGCAATCACAATGATGAGTACATGGATACATGAGTTGCCGTTATGGTTGATGGCACTTGTCACTTTTGGTGCGATATTTCTCGCGGGCGCGACCATACATCTCGTCACCGGATGGCTTGCTGCCGGTCGGTATGGGCGATCATTCAAGGCAATTTCGCCCGGTCTGCTTTCTCCACTCGGTATCATATTTGGCTTATTTATTGCCTTCACGGCCTCGCAGGTTTGGAACGATACAGCGCGAGCCAATGTTGCGGTCGCCACTGAAGCGAGTGCGCTGCGATCGGTTGTTGTCATGTCTGCCGTTCTGCCAGAAGAAGCCCAGACCGAACTGCGAAGGATGGTCCGAGACTACATCCAGTACACCGCGACGACTGAATGGCCCCTCGTGGCGAAGGGAGCCGTCACACTTAACGTTACTCCTCCCACGCTGTATAACGCACTGAAGTTCACGCTATCCCTGCCAGTCGTTACGCCCGGACAGCAGATGGCGCAGCGCGAGGTCGCAGCGTCCCTGCAGCATGCTCTCGAAGTGCGTCGCGAGCGCATCCTGATCAGTCACAGCGAAGTGAATGGTGTCAAATGGTTATGCCTGGCGTTTCTGGCGGTGTGCCTGCTGTTCGCCATCGCGTTCGTTCATTGTGACAACCGGCTGACATCTGCCGTGGCAATCGGTCTGTTTTCGGCGGCACTCGCTACAACCGTTTTGCTCATCCTCTCCCATGATCGGCCCTTTACAGGGGAAGTCGCGCTGACGCCGGAGCCGTTGTTGGAGGTGATGCCTGAGAATCGCTGACCGTTGTCGGCTGGTGCTGTTGAAAAGTCACGACACGCAATCTTCCCACCGCCGGTAAGAAAATCGATTTCTCAGATCGGCCTACAAGCCGCTCGCAGGAGTCGGTTAAGGGTTGAACGAGCTTTGCAAACCTTGCGACATTGACCCCTGCCGACTTTTTCAACAGCATCGGTCGCCTTCTGTCCAACGTGGACCGATCAATGACAGCTCACTCCACTGGTTCAAAGTCGGACAGGGTTCGGCCCAGATTGTGTCAAAACGCATTTTGAACACCTATCATGGTGCCACCGGGTTACGGGGTGAACGAGATGAAGCGAGCAATAGACCACTTGCCATCGGGCTGCCGTTTGAAAATGTCCATCCCCGCTTCGGTACTCACGCTCGACTTGACACCCTTCTGCGCAGTAAGCGTCCAGAACAGCCGGACTATGGCGATATCCCCGGAAACAATGATCTCGCGAACATCGGGACTGTCGTAATGAAGTTGCAACTCAGGTTTTGCCAGCACAGCACGGAGCCTCCCGCAGAGCGCGTCTCGGTTACCATCAAGGGCTTCGGGAACAGTCGAAATCAAGTCGGGGGCGAACACGTCGCAGACCCCTGCAGCATCGCGAGCGTTGAACGCCTCCGTCCAACGCTGCAGCCGATTCGTGATGGCGATCGTGTCTGAATCCACGTCCGCGCGAGCTGGAGTCGCCGCGCCGACGGCGGCTAACACGATGACCATCGCCAGCGGCAATCTGATCACGGGAGGTCTCCGATCAATGGGATTTGTTGAGATTTTATAGGGAACGGATCTCGCAAGGGGTTGACAGCAATGAAGGCGGGTAGGCGTTGACGCCAAAGAGATCCCTTGGTCATCTGGCGCAGACCGGCCATGAAGCGTCATTCGCCCGCACCGTCGCTCGGACATTCAGACATCGTTTCCACCCAGGAAGCGGCCAGTTAATTCACGGTGGTGAACGTTGCTTGATCGGCCAAAGCAGCCATGATCGCCTTGACAAGGCAGTGGCGTCGTAGCGTCTGGAAGCAGTCGGGCGAGAGTACTAGCGAGGGGATTCGCCCGGAAGGACCACTCCCGGCTCTGCACCGATGGCTCGGGCAACGATTGCGAGTTGCCGCACTTGCCAATCGAGTCGATTCTTTCACTTATCGATTGATGGTTGCATGCCAACTCACGCAGACGCGAACAATGTAGCTGCCCAATCCGCAAACACCCTGACCTTGGTGCTATATCTTCGGCTAGGCGGATACGCGATATAGACCTCGAGCGGGTCCGGTCGCCATTGCGCGAGAACGGGGACAAGTTTTTTTTGCTCAATGGACGGACGAACCATGAAGTCCATTGTCTGGACGATCCCGAGACCTGCCAGTGCGGCTGCATGGTGTGCATTGCTCTCGCTGACAAGAATGTCATTGCGTACACGACCAAGCGTTATCGTCTCTTCGCCTCGGCGAAACGTAAGGGGGTGCGTCATACCCGTACTTGCAGAGAAATATCCAACGACAGGCATGTCTTTATCCACGATTTCCTGCGGATGTTTCGGTCTGCCGTACTTCGCGAGATAAGCGGGACTTGCACATGTGGTCCATGCAGCCGTTCCGATCGGATGCGTGATGACGTCCGGATCATCTGAGGTACTTCGAATTGCACAGTCTATGTTTTCTGCGACAAGATCCACAGTGCGGTCAGTGACGCTAAGGTGAATCCGCATCGTGGGATAGCGCGCAAGAAAGGCCGGCAATCCAGGAATGAGGATGCAGCTTGCGGTCGATCCTCCGACGTCGACTCTCAGCTGCCCACGTGGGCTCGCTTGCTCTCGACCGAGCGTGGCCTCAAGATCATCGAGTTCACTGAGCAGTTGCCGAGCGCGCTCATAGTAAGCAGCGCCATTGGTCGTCACACTGACCCGCCGCGTATTGCGCTCAAGCAGTTTTACGCCAAGATGCGTTTCCAGCGATTTGACCCATTTGCTCGCCGTGGCGTTGGGCATATTCAGAGAAAGGGCAGCCCGCCCGAAGCCTCCTGTCTCAACAACGCGGACAAAAACACGAATTGCCTGCAAATGGTCCATTGATCCACCTCCGATTATCCACATATGTGAATAGAGTAACCACAATACGTATATTTATCTACCAGCGTGTCTAATATAAGCTGAGGTCATTCGTCCACGCAGGTAACCCAGGAACCCGGAGATGACATCCTCACTCTACGACAACATTCATTCGACCAAGCATGCGGGCAAGGTTGCGCTCGTGACCGGCGGTAGCACCGGAATTGGCTTGGCCACCGCCAAACGTTTTGCGCTAGAAGGCGCCACGGTCTTCATCACCGGGCGACGCCAGGCGGAACTGGATGCCGCAGTATCGGAAATCGGCCATGGCGCACGAGCGATCCGCGGCGACATCTCTTCTGCGGCGGACCTTGACCGCATTGTGGAGATCGTATCGGCTGCTCATCAGAGAATCGACATCCTCTATGCCAACGCCGGCGGCGGCGAATTCGTGCCCCTCGGCGAGATCACCGAAGCGCAATTCGACAAGTACGTCGGCATCAACGTGAAAGGTACATTGCTTACCGTCCAAAGCGCGCTGCCGTTCATGCCAGCGGGCAGCGCGATCGTAATCACGGGATCATTGGCATCGATAAAAGGCATTCCCGCATTCGGTGTCTATGCCGCCACCAAGGCAGCCTTGCGGTCGTTCGCGCGCACCTGGGCATCCGATCTGAAAGGCCGTGACATCCGCGTCAACCTGGTTGCCCCCGGGGTCATCATCACGCCCGCCTACAAGACCGAACTCGGGATGAGTGACGAGCAGATCGACGCGTATTGCAAGGACGTTTCCGGGACGACTCCGCTTGGCAGGGTCGGCACCACAGACGAGATCGCAAAGGCGGTCTCCTTCCTCGCCTTCGACGATGCCAGTTTCATAACGGGTACCGAGCTGTTCGTTGACGGTGGACTCGGGCAAGTCTGATCTGTCGGCGCCGCGTTCATCCGAACGTCGGCGCGACAGCAAGGTTGCCGAGTTACAGGCAAGATTTCCCGATTTCGACTTTGTCGAGCGTGGGCCGGGTGAAGCCATGCATGGAATCGGGCGTCTCGCATGGGGATATGGGCCTGAAGACAATCGAACGGCCGTGACGGGCGTCGACATAGCGGTTACACGAGACGGAAGACTTATCGAGCTGTATGCGTTTCTAGACTGACGACCTTCGACAATCGTGCAGACGCAATTCAACCTTCACGGTTCTTACACTTGTGATCCTGAACGGATCCATTGTTTGTCGGCCGGTCCATCAAATGGAGAGCCTAGATGGATTCGCAAACGCTGGAGACACATGACAAGCAGCCAGGATCCTATGTCTGTCAGCCTATCAACACATGACGCAGGGCGACGTACGTTGTGACTTAGCCGTTCATCTAGAAAAATTTGTTTGAAAATATAGAACGGGAAAGATCAGGAGCTCCCTGAAATTGAGCAGATCGCTTGAATGTGTTCAGAGTAATTGATTAGGAAAGCTACACAAGTAATAGAATGATGAAAGGAGACGGAGGATGAAACGAACCAGCTACATGAAGATTGGTCTGCATTGCGCGGTCGCTCCCGCGTTGTTCGTGGAATTGATGGGCTGCACGTACGCGCAGAGCAATGTCATGCTGTATGGAATCGTCGATGATTCGTTATCTTATGCAAGCAGGACCTTGAATTTGTCGACAGGTCGGGACGCAGGTCGTCAAATCGCGATGATTGATGGCCAGTCTTTTGGCTCGCGATTTGGTATGACGGGTGCTGAGGATTTGGGGGGAGGGGTTAAGGCATCTTTCAAACTCGAGAGTGGCATTAACATCGCAAACGGTAGTACCGGAAACTCGAATGGGAACCTGTTTGGCCGTCAGGCATGGCTCCAGCTAGGGGGCAACTTCGGTTCTGTCACGGCGGGCTTGCAATTCTCTCCGTTCGTAATGGCGCTAATCGAGTCGGATGCGCGAGGCGCGTCGGATTTTGGATCTCTAGCGCCGATTTACGTTGACAGTGTTCTTACCACCGGGCTGTTTAACTCCAACGCGATTACTTACTCAAGTCCGACTTTCGCCGGACTACAAGGAAGTGTCATGATCGCCCTCGGTGGAGAGGCGGGCCACTTTCAGGCCGCAAGGCAGTACTCGGGAAGCTTGACCTATGATCGGAACGGCGTCTTCGCTAACGCGGCCTTCTATAGCGGGAACGCAGGAGATGCAACTACTTCCGCTCCAGCATCCTCGACGGTAGCTTTCACGGGACGCACCATTGGGGTTGGATATACATTCGGTAATTTGACATTCAGGGCGGTGTTCGTCAATTTTAAGATCGCGGGATCCTTCGATAGCCGTGTATACGGGGGTGGGGCAAGTTATGCCGCGACACCTGCTCTAACCCTCGACGCCGGTGCGTGGTTTACTCGGGACGGGAACAACTCGAACAATCATTCGATCTTGGTCGCTACCGGTGTGCGGTATTTGCTCTCGAAGCGGACGATGCTGTATACGCAGTTCGGCTACGTGAACAATAGCGGAAAGATGGACACTGGCCTTTCCAACGATGGCCCATTGTATGAGCCATCCGGAGGAGCTTTCGGAGCAAACGTCGGGATAACCCATTCGTTCTAGCTGTTGATGGGGCGATCCGACGACAGAACTGCGCAGTGTTGTGTGCAGTGTTATTTCGCGGTTATCCATTAATGCGGACACGATCTAAGTCAAGGTCCGGTACACCGAAATTGGCACTCAAGGAGGCGACTATGTCTGACACCACATTACGAGAGGGCGTGGCTCATATCGAACGAGCCACCGGAGCGGGATCGGTATGCGGGGTCCCCGAACTGCCAGATGGCTTTGCCAAGACGTTCGAGAGCTGCTATATCGACGTCGACGGCCTGCGTCTGCACGCCGTGATCGGTGGCGAGGGGCCGCCGCTACTGCTGGTGTGCGGTTGGCCCCAGACCTGGTATGCGTGGCGCTACGTTATGCCGCGCCTCGCACAGCAGTTCTCCGTTGTCGCTGTCGAGCCGCGTGGCGTTGGACTCTCCGAAAAAGCCGCTGTCGGGTACGATTCCGACACGCTTGCAAACGACCTGCTTGGGCTGATGACAGCTCTCGGCCACGAACGCTTTGCGCTAATGGGGTTCAACATCGGCAACTGGACCGGATATGCAATGGCGGCTGCAAGGCCGGATCGGATTGAGCGTTGGGTAATTGTGGAAAGCATTTTCCCGGGTGTGACGCCGTCGCCGCCGGTGTTCGACGTCCGGCAACTGAGTGATAACCTCTGGCACGTCGGATTCAACCGCGCCTTCGGCATCAATGAGCGTATGGTGCAGGGGCGCGAGGAAATTTACTTCGGTCACCAGTTTGCGAGCAAGGCAGGCTCGCCAAACGCCATTCCGGATTATGCCGTCGAGGTCTATGTCGACGCCGTCAAGAATAGCGAATCCTTGCGCGCGAGCTTCGAGTATTACCGTGCCATCGACGTCAATATGGAGCGGAACAAGGAGCGTGTGAAGACGCGTCTGCCGATGCCGATTCTCGCAGTGGGTGCGTCGCGTGCTTTGGGTGAGTATGTCGAAGGCACGGCGAGACTCATCGCCGACAACGTGGCCGGCTTGGTCATCGCGGACTGCGGCCATTTTATTCCCGAAGAAGCGCCCGGTGCGTTCCTCGAAGCGATCGAGCCATTCCTGTGGCCTCTCGATCCGCACTGACTCTCGGGTTCCCCTGCACGAGCGGCACGACGTATCCCT
This sequence comes from Paraburkholderia sediminicola, assembly GCF_046026675.1. Lineage (GTDB taxonomy): Bacteria > Pseudomonadota > Gammaproteobacteria > Burkholderiales > Burkholderiaceae > Paraburkholderia > Paraburkholderia sediminicola_F. Next base: position 165,456 of record NZ_JAQQEY010000002.1, read on the forward strand.
TCCATCAGGTACCGCATCGCCGTGCGGGTTGTCCGGCACTTGTCTTACCCGTGGGCTACCGGAGCACTCGTCGCGTTCAGCGGTCTGGCGTCGATGCGCCGAGCAGCACGTCCTTTAACGCGCTGAAAATTGGGGAAAGTAGACCGTGATGCGGACCAATGCTCGATAAGCCAACTGCAACCGCTGGATAGAGATTCGTCGATCCGAGGCTGCCAGATGCGTTTCCTGCCAAAACCGCTTGCTGCAATTGCGCAGGACGACGGCAGCTAGGAGGCCAGTTCAAAAAGGTTGTTCCAAATGCCTGAATATATTCAAGAAGACAATAGTTTGAACAAACTGTTAGGAATGCTTTGCGAATGTAGAGCGGACGATCGAAGCGAGTGCGAAGACGGCAGAAGCCCGCTGGAGGAAGGATTTTCCTGGCCTGTCGCGCCTATCAAGGCCGTCAGCATTGATTATGCTCAACGAACGTAAAACATATTTTTGACGAACGGAACGGAGACATCTGATGAAACAGCTAACAGGAAAGGTCGCGCTAGTAACCGGAGGCGCACGCGGGATTGGCGCTGGCATCGCTCAACGTCTTGCCAGGGAAGGCGCGCACGTCACGGTCACCTATCCGGGTGCGTTCGACGGGCCCGACAACGTGCTCCGTGCGATTGCCGACGAGGGGGGCAAGGCGTGGGCAATCGAAGCTGACAGCGCAGTGCCTGAAGCAGTAACCGCCGCAGTCGATCAGGTGGCGCGGGACAGGGGAGGCATGGATATTCTCGTGAACAACGCTGGCATCATCGTTGTTTCGCACATCGATGAGTTCTCGACGGCAGATTTCGAGCGCATGTTGGCAATCAACGTCCGAGGTGTGTTTATGGCATCGCAAGCTGCGGCACGACATATGAAGGAAGGTGGACGCATCATCACAATCGGAAGTTGCAACGGCGACAGAATGCCTTTTGAAGGGGGAAGCGTATACGCGTTGACGAAGGCGGCCGTAGCCGGATTCACCCGTGGACTAGCGCGCGATCTGGGTGCGAGGGGAATCACGGTCAATAACGTCCAGCCCGGTCCGACAAACACGGATTTGAATCCGTCCGACGGCCCCTATGCGCCGACCTTCAAGCAGATGCTTGCAGTCCCAAGATTTGGTCGCGTAGACGAGATTGCGGGAATGGTTGCCTATCTCGCGAGTCATGAGGCTGCATTTGTTACAGGTGCCAGTCTGACGATTGACGGAGGGTTTAACGCATAGGAAGGCCGATCGGCTTAGGTTGGACGTTCCCGTCGCGGCAGGACTGTCACTGTGACGATCAGTTGTGGCGACGGGAACATATTTTGGTGAGTTATGTGATTCAAGGAGATGGAGATGAAAGACGGGTTCGCCGCTGTGGTCCACCTGAAGATCAAGCCTGAGAAACTCGACAGGATCAAGGCTTTGCTCGCGGACGTTGGGGATGCAATGAGCGCCGAGAAGGAGTTCGTTCACGCATGGGTGCATCATTCGAAGGACGATCCGACGTCGCTGGTTATCTATGAAGCCTGGTCTTGCGACATCGACTATTTCATGAATAACCTGTTTACCAGGCCCTATAGGAAGACGTATGAAGCCGAGATTTCGGGCGCTCTGCGGGAGGAGCGGAACATCGAAGTTCTCGACTACGTACAGAGTTATCCGGGGCTGCGGGAGAGCTAGCAAAGCGGAAGCGCCGGCTGCGCACACGAATGCAGTCGGCGCGGCGCCCCATGAATATTCGGCGTCGTTTGGGCAACTGTTGGATAGGGCTCAACGAGTGACAATAAGATGGACCGAAAGGCGAGGCCCGTGGTCCGCGAGTACGTGAGCCGTGCGCCTCGCGATAAGGCGACCCGGCAAAGTGAGCCTGTTTCCTAGGTGAAGAGGCTGAGCGATATAAACAGAGTTGGAGACACACCATGATCAAGCTGACTGTATTGCTGCCGAGGAACACATCGATAACTCGGGAGGAGTTTGTGAACTACCATCGAGACGTTCACGCGGCGTTGCTTCGTGGAGATGAGTTCACGCGATCGCTGGTAAAGCGATACGAACAGGCACACAATACCGGCGCGACGATCCCGGGCATCGATCTCCCGGACCATCATTTTGATGGAATCGCGGAACTGTGGTTCGACAACGTTGACGACCTCGTCAAGTACTATACCGACGACCACTATCTCGAGGTAATACAGCCCGACGAAATGCGCTTTATCGATCACTCGCGGGCACTCCTTATGATCTCGACTGTCAATGTCGTTTTCTGAGGGACAGTACGAGGAACCTCCCGATACAGCAGACACAAATCTGCCAGAAACGACCACTCAGTGCTCGCGTCGTTTCCGGCAAGCGCGGTGACGCTCGCCGACGACCTGCCGCAATTGAATGCCGTCCATCTCGCCATGACGAAGCGCTGCATCGTGCCGTTCGGGGGACTGTCGCCGGAACGGGGTTCGGGCGTTTGCGGTGCATCCTGGCCGAATCGAGACGGGCCTGCAGCGGTCCATCACGATCAAGGAACTCCAGGCGCTTGGCTATCGAAACGAGGACGGTGAAATACCAGAAGACCAGCGCACGGCGTATAAGACCGTGCAGCAGGGTGCTGCGACGACGGTATGGTGTGCGACGAATCCGGCGCTCGACGCAATTGGTGGCGTCTACTGCGAAAACGCGGATATTGCCACTGCGGTAGCTGCGAATCACGCGTCGCTTGACGGTGTGCTGCCTTGGGCTATCGATCAAGCCGCGGCCGAGCGGTTGTGGGCACTGAGCGAAACGTTGACAGGTGTCCGGTAGTGACCGATCGATCAGCGTCGAAATGTCCGCAGTTGACGGTAGATCGGCCGTTCACGCTTCGAATGCGGGCGGCTCCTAGGGATCGATCAGAGACAGGCACAGACGGGCGAGCCCACGCAAAAAAGCGTCGGCCGCCCAGGTCGATTCGCTAACTGCATCGGCAGTTTTTCACCTACCTGGCACAGTTTTCACTTTCTGTGTCATGCGGCACGTTGCACCCGTTTTGCGTGTCCCCGCTACAATCTGCCTGATCCATTTCACGCGGAAGAGCACGTATGAAAGTCACCCGGGAACCCGTCGCATTGTCGCGGGCCACGCAGCTACTGAATCACGGCCCTGTCACGATCATTACCAGCGCGCACGGCGGCCGCTCGAATGTGATGGCCGCATCGTGGGCGATGCCGCTCGATTTCACCCCGCCAAAGGTCGTCGTGGTCGTGGACAGCCGTACGCTCACGCGGCAACTGATCGAAGCGAGCGGCGTGTTCGGATTGCAACTGCCGAGCCGCGGATTTGCCGCGCAGACGCTGGCAGTGGGAACGAACGCAGGCGCTGAACTCGACAAGTTCGCGGCCTTCAGCCTTGAGACTTTCCCTGCACAACAAATCGATGTGCCAATGCTGGCGGGCTGCATCACGTGGATGGAATGCAAGGTGATTCCGGACGATAGCCAGCGGCACGATCTCATCATTGGTGAAGTGGTCGCCGCCTATGCGGACAGCCGCGTCTATTCGAACAACCGCTGGCACTTTGGCGATGATGCCGATCTGCGCACATGCCATTACGTGGCGGGCGGGACGTTCTTTGCCACGGGGGACGCGTTTGAAGTCGCTCCGGTGGCGAGCAGCGTGGGGGATTAATCAATTCGCTGGCTACATTTCTGTTCGGAGGTAAGCGTGTCTCACGAATTGCCGTCAGCAAACGCCGTGAGTGCGTCGCCAGCCAGCCGGTAGCGAACCCATTCGCTTTGCGCGCTCGCGCCGATCGACTCATAGAAGCCGATTGCCGGCTCGTTCCAGTCGAGCACACTCCATTCGAAGCGTCCACAGCCTGTTTCGCATGCAATTTGCGCAAGATGGCGAAGCATCTGTTTGCCCGCGCCACTGCCACGCGATGTCGGCGATATGTACAGGTCTTCCAGATAGAGCCCCTGTTTGCCGAGCCACGTTGAATAGGAAAAGAAGTAAACGCAAAAGCCGATTGGCTGGCCGTTCATTTCGCAGATCAAAGCCTTCGCGGTGGACGTGGTCGAGAACAGGCTCGTTTCGATGTCTTCCACGGTCGCGACAACTTCGTGCTCCGCTTTTTCATACACCGCGAGTTCGGTGATGAAGCGGAGAATCAAGGCGGCGTCGGCTACGTGGGCGGGGCGGATGTGGATGGTCAAGGTGAAATGCTCGGTCGATTGGATGGTGGGTCGAAGTTTAGCGAAGATGCGGCGGCTTCGGATCAAACATCCATCGTATCGCTTATCCAGATTGCGATTGACGTGTTGCCACAAAATCGTTTACTGTCGATCCATGGACTTCCACTCGATTCCCTTCGCCGCCGTCACCACCACGACGACCACCTATACAGGCGGGTCGTCTGGAGGTTGCGCACGCTAGAAGCAAGAAGCTGTGGCAGACCACCAAAGGCCCCGCCGGAAACGGACGGGGCCTTTGGCGTTTCTGAACCTCCGTTTGCGGCATCGATCCTCAGTATCTGAAAGATCAAATCAAACGGAGTGTCATCGTGAACGACATCGACCATCGTGTACTGGGCAACAAACTCGACCTCTTCCATCAGCAGGAAGAAGGCGCCGGTATGGTTTTCTGGCACCCACGCGGCTGGGAGCTGTACCGCGTGCTGGAAGACTACATTCGTGCCCGCATGCGCCGCGTGGGCTTTCGCGAGATCCGTACGCCGCAACTGCTGGCGCGCTCGTTGTGGGAGAAAAGCGGCCATTGGGAGAAGTTCGGCGCTGCGATGTATTCGCTAGCCGATGCGGAAGAAGCGCGCGCGCTATGTTTGAAGCCGATGAGTTGTCCGTGTCACGTGCAGGTGTTTAACCAGCGTGTGCGGTCGTATCGCGACCTGCCGGTTCGTTATAGCGAGTTCGGCGCATGTCATCGTGACGAACCTTCGGGATCGCTTGAAGGGCTCAAACGTACGCGTGCGTTCGCGCAGGATGATGCGCATGTGTTCTGCACGGAGGCGCATATCGAAACCGAAGTCGGCCGCTTCTGTTCGCTGCTGCGTGCTGTTTATGCGGATCTTGGTTTCCCTGACTTCAAGGTAGCGCTCGCCACGCGGCCTGCGATGCGTGCGGGCAACGATCAAACGTGGGATCGCGCGGAGGAGGCGCTGGCCAATGCAGCGCGTGCAGCGGGCCTTGAATTCGACGTACTCGAAGGAGAGGGCGCTTTTTACGGTCCGAAACTGGAGTTTCATCTAACGGACAGCCGTGAACGTAGCTGGCAATGCGGCACGATCCAGCTCGATTTCGTACTGCCCGAGCGGCTTGACGCGGAGTTCGTCAACGAGCGCAACGAACGCGAGCGGCCGGTGATGATTCATCACGCGGTGCTTGGCAGCATGGAGCGCTTCATCGCGATGCTGCTCGAACATCACGAAGGGTGGTTGCCGGTGTGGCTTGCGCCGGAACAGGTTGTGGTCGCGACGATCAGCGATGCGAATGCGGCATACGCGCAGGAGGTGATGCAGGCGCTTGACGACGCCGGCATCAGAGCGCTGCTCGACGGCCGACCGGAGCGATTGGAGAGGAAGGTCGTTGACGCAAGGGAAAAGCAAGTGCCGATCTTCGTCGCAGTCGGTTCGCGCGATGAACGCGATCGGACGATCAGTATTCGTATGCGCGACGGACAGCAGTCGACACTTGCGCTCGCAGAAGGTGTCGAGCATTTGCGGTTGGCTGCGCTGCCGCCCGCCACGCATATGAAACAATGAAGCCTGGCTCGCTTAAGGGCGCACTGAGCTGCGCCCTTAAGCTATCTGTCTTTGAAACCCGGACTCGTCCAGTTTGCTCACTGCACCCTCTGGGCCGCGTTCAACCCACTTCCTCGAACAACCTGCCCCAACTCCTAAGCGGGTTGGTGTCCACGCCCAACATTTTCAAAGCCTTCCAAACGACAGTGGCCACCGTGTCATACGCGGGAATATCCGTCGCCATCTCAAACGCTCGCACCAGATGCGCTGCGTGCAGATTCGTGCAGAAGGTCGCCACCGCATCCGGCCTCGCAAACGCGGCCTCCCGCATCATGATCGCCAGTTGCGTATCCGGCACCTCGGCAAAACTGAAATTGTCCTGCAAGCCGAGATGTCGTTCTGAAACGCATTCGATGCCTAGCTTCTCGTAGTTGCGTACGATCCGCTGCTGAACCTCGTCGATATATGGCGACACCAAACCGAACCGCCGCACACCTGTCTTGGTGAAAATCTCGTTGAGCGCCAGTACCGAGGTCGTCGCAGGAATACCGGTCGCCTCGGTGATCTGGCGGCATAACGCCTGGTCACGCTCAAAGCCGAGCCAGCCGGCCGACGTGCCGCTCCAGCCGATCACGTCCACCCGTGCATCGGCCAGTTGACACGCCGCTGCGAGAATCCGGCTCGTGTCGAACTGGCCGAGTGCCTGCTCCGATAACGCGATCTCCGTTACCGTGAAGCGCGCAAAATGTGCGCTGACGTGCGGCAATTCGGTGAGCATCGCCGCAGTGATCGGCTCCAACGCCGTGTTCGACGATGGCGTGAGAATGCCGAGTCGGATTCTCCTGTGTTGCATCGTGGTGTGTCCCTTTGGTGCTTGAGTGCGTCGGCGGGTTAGTCGGCCAGCAACAGCTTCACGCCTTTGGCCGCTTCATAGCGAAGCTGTTCGAGATCGAGGCCCGGAATCGCGCCGTTGTCGACCACGACACGACCGTTCACCACGTTGTAGCGAACACGAGCCGGCTCTCCCGCCGTCACCGGCGCCACCGCCACGTCATGGAACCCGTTGAAACGTAGATCGCTAACGTCATAAAGCACAAAATCTGCTGCCTTGCCGACTTCAAGCGTGCCGACCGCGTCGAGGCCGAGCACGCCTGCGCCGCCCGCGCTGCCCCAATGAATCGTCTCTTCGACGGTGGTCGCCGACGCGCCTTGCGCCGCCCGATGCACTAACCATGCGAAGTGCGCTTCATTGGTCATGCTGCCGGACTCATTCGAGGCGACGCCGTCTACGGCTAGCGACATCGGCACGCCCGCCGCCGCCATCTGCGGTGCCGGCGCGATGCCGCTGCCGAGTCGCGCATTGCTCACCGGACAATGCGAGCAACCGCTGCCGGTTTCCGCAAGCATCGCGATCTCGCTCGGCTGCAGATGCACGAGGTGAGCGAACCAGACGTCCGGCCCGAGCCACTCATGATCGGCGACGAACTCGACCGGCAGTTTGTTGAAGCGCTCTTTGCAGAAGTCGACGTAACGGGTCGTTTCGGAAAGGTGCGTGTGCAACCTCAGCCCCATGCGCCGCGCCGCGCGGGCGACTTCAGGCAGCAGTTCCGGCGGCAGTGAAAACGTCGGCGTAGTCGGTGCAACCACCACACGACGCATGGAGGCCGCTCCCGAATCGTGATAGCGCGACTTCAAACGCTCGACGTCGGCAAGCATCTGATCGAGCGTCTCGGGTTTTAAAGCCGCTTTGGAGAAACCCGGATGATCGCCCGCCGTCTGCAATGCGCCGCCGCGGCACAGCACGAAACGCATGCCGAACGACGCCGCTTCGTCGAATAGCAGATCGCCGGTTTCAGTGGTGCCGTCCGCGTGATACAGGTAGTGATGATCGGCACAGGTCGTCACGCCGGACAACAACAACTCGGCAAAGCCCAGACGTGCAGCGACGCGCGCGAGATCCGGCGTAAAGCGCGCGAGACGCGGATACGGCACGGCGGCCAGCCATTCTTGCAAATCGGCGTTGATGCCTGACGGCACCGCCTTCAGCAGGTTCTGGAACAGATGGTGGTGCGTGTTCACCCAGCCCGGATAAACGACGCATGAACGCGCGTCGATTACGCGCTCATCGGCGCGCGGTTCAAGGTTGGGGGCGATGGCCTCGATACGGCCGTTGCGAATCCGCAGATCGACCTGACCCAGGCGTGCGCTATTGCCATCTCGGCCGCTTCGGCCGTTCATCACCGCGACAGGGTTCTTGATCAGCAGCGTTTCAGTTTGCATGCTCACGATTCAATGTCCTTTCAGTTGCTGCGAAGCGACCGTCGGTCCAACGGGACGCGGTGGCCGCGCTCGTTCTGCTGCATTGGTTGCTGATAGGGCCGCTTATTCGCGCACGAGGTTGTGCGTTTCGACGATCTTCTCTTCCTCATGCGCGCCATTCAGCACCGCGTTCAACACGACCGATACCAGGCATGCCAGCACCACCCCGCTATGCAGGAAGGGCTGCGTCCAGTCGGGCATGTGTTTGAAGACTTGCGGCGCCATCACAGGAATCAGCGCAGTGGCGATCGTGAAGCCAACGATCAGCACGTTGTAGCGATTGCGTTCGAAGTCCACCTTCGCCAGCGTCTGCACACCGGCCGCCACCACCACGCCGAACATCGCGATACCGGCGCCACCAAGTGCCGCTGCGGGCGTTGACGCGACCACCGCGCCGATCTTCGGCACCAGTGCCACCACGCACATCAGCACGCCGCTGATCGCCACGACCCAACGGCTGCGCACGCCGGTGAGGATCACGAGGCCGACGTTCTCCATGAAGGCGATGAACGGGAACGCCGCGAACATGCCCGCAATCGCGCTCGCCAGACCGTTCGCACGCATGCCGCGCACCACGTCTTCCTCGCTGACGTCCTTGTCGACAATGTCACCGATGGCGACGAACAGTCCCATCGATTCGACCATCTGCACCACCATCACCACGATCATCGTCAGCACCGGCACCAGCGAGAGCACGGGCGTGCCGAAGTGGAACGGCATCGGCAGCGTGAACCACGGCGCGGCGCTGACGCTTGTGAAGTTGCCCATGCCGAGCGAGCACGCAAGAATGCCACCCGCGATCAATCCGATCAGCACCGAGAGATTGCGCAGAAACGGGCCGGCAAAACGGTTGATCGCCAGAATCACCAGCGCGACGAACAGCGTGACGCTCAGGAAGGGCAACGCGCCGAACTGTTGCTGTGCGGCCTCCCCACCACCGGCCCATTGATATGCCACAGGGAACAGTTGCAAACCAATCACCGTAACGATGCAGCCGGTCACCACAGGCGGGAAAAATCTTCGTAAGCGTCCGACCAAAGGCGCTGCAAACATCGTGAAGAGACCCGCGCCAATCACCGCGCCACACACGCCTGCAAAGCCAACGCCCGGACTCAAGCCGATTGCGATGACCGGCCCGACGCTGCTGAACGCGACGCCTTGCAGAATCGGCAGACGTACGCCGAACTTCCAGAAGCCGACGGTCTGCAAGATTGTGGAGATGCCTGAGCAAAACAGGGCGGTGCTGATGAGTACGGTCGTGTCGGCCGGCGACATCTTTAGTGCCGACGCGACGATCAACGGGACTGCGATCGCGCCGATATAAGCCACTAGCATGTGCTGCAAACCGAGCGTAATCATCTGGCGCTTCGGCAGAATCCGATCGACGGGGTGTATGGCGGTGTTCATGACGTGTCTCCATGTCGGCCGGAGTTGGCGCTTTAGCGCTTGCTCCGGTCCCACGCACAGCGATTATCGTTTTCGATCGGAGCGCGCCGCACGGACTCGCCGTGCAGCATCACTTCGCGCACCGACCGGCTCTCCCGTCAGGCCGTAACCGGCACGGCAAGACAGGCGTGGAAGCGGTCGGTCAGTGCGGCGCGATCGAGATCGCGTCCGATGAATACGATGCGGCATGAGCGCGGTTCAGTGCCCCACACCTGTGCCGCGCGCAATTCGATGACGTTGTGCACGCCTTGCAGTACATAGCGGTGCGACTGGCCTTGCACGGCGAGGATGCCTTTCATGCGGAACAGGTTGGCGGCATCGGCCTCGCGCAATTCGGTAAGCCATGCGTGCAGCGCGTCGAGATCGATGTCGGCATCGATTTCGATCCCCACCGAAGACACGCTTTCGTCGTGCTGGTGGTCGGTATGATCTTCGTCATGATGGGCGTGTTCATGATCGTGACGGGCTTCGTGCTCGTCGTGGTGATCCTCGTGTTCATGCGCGTGGGTGTGCGCTTCTTCATGCAAGCCGTCCGTCTCGACGAGAATCTGCGAAAACTCGTTCGCGCCGACGCCGAGAATCTTGTCGAGGTCGATCTGGGCGTAGCTCGATTCGACGATCTCTGCTGTGGCATTCAACCCGCGAATGCGCTCCGTCAGTGAAGCGATATCCTCAGCAGTCACCAGATCGACCTTGTTGATCACGATACGGTCCGCGCAGACGATCTGATCGACCGCCTGGTTGTCGCTGCCGTCGAGCACCAGATCGTCCAGGTGCGCGGCGATATGCTTCGCATCCACCATCGTGACGACCGCATCCAACGTCACCTGTTTCGCGATCGGGTCGTCGAGGAAGAAGGTCTGTGCGACCGGATACGGGTCAGCGAGCCCACTCGTTTCGACGATGATGTGATCCAGCCGGTCAGGCCTTTCCACCAGCATGCGTACGATTCGCACAAGGTCTTCACGCACCGCACCGACGCAGCACACGCAACCATTCGTCATCTCGTAGATCTCTTCGGTCGATTCCAGCACGAGATCACCGTCGATGCCGATTTCGCCGAACTCGTTTTCGATCACTGCGATTTTGCGCCCGTGCTTCTCGCGCAGGATGTAGTTGAGCAGCGTCGTTTTGCCGGCGCCGAGAAAGCCGGTCAGCACCGTGACCGGGATTTTCTCGATTTCATTGTGAGTGGTGTGAATGTGACTCATGGCTTATCTCCGTTTCTTCGTTCGTACTGCGGTTGGTGCGGTTCGACTTGTCAGGCGATATGGGGTGCTTGTGCTGCTTCCTGTAACGGGGTTTCTGCCTCGCAATCTCGCCAGCGTTTGACAGTGCCCGCTTCGAGACCGAACAGGTCGAGCACGCGGCCTAGCGTGTGGTCGATCATCTGGTCGAGCGAAACAGGCCGTGCGTAAAACGCTGGCACCGGTGGGGCGACGATCGCGCCCATTTCAGTGACGGCGATCATGTTGCGCAGATGCGCCAACGTGTAAGGGGTTTCACGCGCCAGCAGCACCAAGGGGCGGCGCTCTTTCAAACTGACGTCGGCGGCGCGCGAGATCAGGCTCGACGACATGCCGCTGGCAATTTCGGCAAGCGTCTTCATCGAACAGGGCGCGACGATCATGCCCAGCGAGCGGAACGAGCCGCTAGAAATGGCTGCGGCCATATCGTCGCAACGGTAGGTGAAGTTGGCGAGAGCGCTGACTTCGGCGAACTTGTAGTCGGTTTCGTGCGTCATGGTCAGCAGGGCGCTGCGCGAGACCGTCAGATGCGTTTCGATGTCGAGATCGCGCAGCAGTTGCAGCAGGCGCACGCCGTACGTGAAGCCGGACGCGCCGCTGATGCCGACTACGAGTCGCCGCGGGGTCATTGGAGTGCCCCGAGGGCGACGCGTGCCAGAATCTCAACCGCTTGTTGCGACGCCCGTTCGCTGATCTTCGCGCGAACGCCGTCGAAGTGGGAACCGCGCGTGGCGTCGATGCCCATGCGCGAGGTGGTGCCCGCAGCGGATGATGAGGGATCGAGCGGGCTGCCCGGCAAACCGTCGACGATAAATACGTCCTGATGCGGCTGGAAATGCGTGGCGATCGCCCACAGCACTTGCGAATCGTTGGTGATGTCGATATCGCTATCCACCGCGACGACGTTCTTCAGATACGGATCCCAGCCGAGCAGCGCGAGCATGATCTGACGTGCTTCGCCGTCGCGCGTTTGATTCAACGCGACGTAGCAGTGGAAATGTGTGCCCGAGTTCGGATAGTGCAGCGCGGTGACGGAAGGAAAGCGCGCCTTCAGCTTCTCGCTCATTTCCGCTTCGCGCGGCAAACGGGCCAGCGTCAGATGCTCGGCGTACGGGCCGCCGACTACGTCGACGAGCCACGCATCGTTACGTCGCATCATCGTGTCGACGCGCAACACGTTGTTGGTCGATCGGTCCGACGAATAGCCGGTGAATTCGCCGAACGGGCCTTCTTCTGCGTGAGCGTGCGGATCGATCGTGCCTTCAAGGACAAACTCAGCGGAAGCGGGAACGCCGATGCCGTAACGCGGCGTGCGTACCAATTCCAGCGGCGCGCCGAATAATCCTCCTGCAATTGCTCGCTCGTCTGTACCGAAGGGCACGCGTGCCGCGGCGGCCAGCATGAACAACGGATGCGCACCGATCACCATCGCGACTTTCAACGTGTCGCCGCGCGCTTGAGCGGTTTGCAGCATGCGCCAGAGGTGGCCGCGTGAATGCAGGCTGGTCGCAAGCGCATTGCGTGCATGCCGCATCGAACGGTGATAGCTGAGATTCGCGACGCCCGTCACCGGATCTTCGGCAATGATCACCGAGTTGGTGATGTATGGACCACGATCGGTATCGAAGTGGCGGATCATCGGCAGTTGCGCGAGATCGACGGCGTCGCCTTCGATAACCTGATCGAGAACCGGACCGGTCGGCACGAAAACCGGCGCGATGGGGGCATTCGCACGTTGCTGGTAGGCGTCGAATAAGCCCGACGCATCGACGTCGAACAAGCGCCCAATGCGTGTACGTGAAGCGAAGAAATTGGTGACCAGCGGCGTGGCAAGTCCGTCGACCTTTTCGCAGATCAACATGTCATGCCGTCCGCGTGCGGCCAGTTCGGCCACGACTGCGGTGACGTCCTGATCCGCAGCCACCGGCTGCGTAATGGTCAATACATCGTCGGGAAACTGCTCGCGGTACGCCAGGGCAAAGCGATGAAAATCCTGCGTGGCGCGGAAGAGGTTATCCGCCATAGTGAACTCCGTCGAAAGCGATAACGAAAGCGGACTGTCGGGCGAGGCAGGCGCGGCACCAACCGTTGGCCGCTCCTGCCCTGCAGCAAGCGCTGAACGTGTTAAGTGCGTTAAGCGGGCTGCGTTACGTCATTCACGTAAGTCGCCTTCAAACGCTTCTCCGCTTCGGCCAGATCCTTCGGCGGCTTGGTCGGCTCGATGCCGACCAGACGGGCGATGTTGTTGCCCATATAGTCTTCGAGACCGTCTTCATCCAGATCCATGCCTTGCGGCGCCGGACCGCATAGCATTTCGAGTTCGCGCAGCCACATGCCCGGTTCGTTCGGCGGCGAATCGGTGCCGAACACGATCTTGTTGCGCGGCAGTTCACGAGCGAATTCGACGATGCGCGACTGATAGCACCAGCCCGATTCGCAATACACGTTCGGTGTATCCATCGCCATCCAGAACGATTCGAACGAGTAGTTGCCACCCGTTTGAATCCCGAAGTGACCGATGATGAAATTCACCATCGGGAATTCGCGGATGATCGGATAGAACTGCGTCGGAATCGTGTACGGTCCGTCGCCGGTGTGAATCAGCACCACTACGCCGAGCTCCGCGCACTTCTTCATCGCCGGACGCAGCCAGTCGAGCGCACGATCCGGACGATAGCCGTGCATGTTCGCGTGCAGCTTGAGCATCTTGAAGCCGTACTCTTTCACGTGAAATTCGAGTTCGGCGGCGCCGTTCTCCGGACCCCAACGCGGGTTGTACGTGAAGTTGCCGATGAAGCGATCCGGGTACTTCTGCGTCAGCTCGGTGATATACGACATGTAATCGCGAATGCCTTCACGGCCACGGCGATTGCCGTCGCGATAGCCAGTGTTGCCTGGCGGCGGCTGGATGAAGCCCATATCGATACGGCGCGGCTTGCCGTTGATGATGTACGGACCGTCCATCATCTTCAGCAGGCGTTCGCCGGTGAACGGCTCGCCGGTGTGGCGCCACGCTTCGTCGACGAGATTGGTCGGGTGCAGATGGGTATCGATGATCATCAGCGGGCTCCTGCGTAGGCTGCTTGAGATGCCTGAGCGGCGTGCTTCTGTGACGCGCCGGCATGGTGTTTCAGATAGGTTTGCGCTTCTTCGACGCTTCTCGGCGGTGCGCTCGGCTCGATGCCGATCATGCGGGCGAGGTTGTTGCCGAGGTAATCCTCGAGCGTGTCTTCGTCGAGATTCAAGCCTTGCGGCGGCTCGTGGCACAACACTTCGAGCAAACGCAGCCACATGCCGGGTTCATTCGGCGGCGTGTCCGAGCCGTAGAGAATCTTGTGTGTCGGCAGCACCTTCGCGAATTCGACGATTCGCGATTGCAGGCACCAGCTCGATTCGCAGTACACGTTCGGCGTATCGAGCGCCATTTGATACGGCTCAAAGCAATACACACCACCCGTCTGCACACCGAAATGCGCCATGATGAAATTCACCGACGGGAATTCGCGGATCAACGGGTACCACTCGCTTGGAATGCTGTAGGGACCGTCGCCGGTGTGCAGCTTCACGAGCAGGCCGAGGTCCGCGCATTTACGCAATGCAGGACGCAACCAGTCGAGCGCGCGGTCAGGGCGGTACGCATGCATGTTGGCCTGCAACTGCACCATCTTGAAGCCGTGTTCCTTCGCATAGAACTCGATGGCTTCGGCGCCGTTCTCAGGACCGCAACGCGGGTTGTACACGAAGCAACCGATCAGACGGTCCGGGTACTTCTGCGTCATTTCGACGGTGTACGCCATGTAGTCGTCGATCGATTCGCGGCCCGAACGGTTGCCGTCGGTCCACGTATAGATGGTGTTGCCTTGCGGCGGTTGAATGAAGGCCTTGTCGATGCGGCGCGGCTTGCCGTTAATGATGTACGGGCCGTCCATCGTTGCGATCAGACGCTCACCGGTAAATGGCTCGCCGTCGTGGCGCCAGGCGAGGTCGACCAGATTGGTCGGGTAACAGCTGGTGTCGATGATCATGTACTCGATCTCCTTGAGAGGAACTGGTGTATCCAGTTGCCGGATCGCGGGCAGGCGCATCGATGGAACGGAGCCCAGACGGGCTTGCCCATGCGGCCCTTTGCAAGACGCAGTGTTTGTGCGCCTTCCCCTCGCCGGCATCGAGTGTCACACTGATGTGCACTGCTGCTTGCGATGCAGTCTCACAAGATAAAAACGCTCTGTACAATATTTTTTAACCACGATCTTGATACGTTTGCGATATGGACATCCGGCTGTTGCGTTACTTCGCGGTACTTGCCGACGAACTGCATTTCGGCCGGGCAGCCGCACGGCTGCACATTTCGCAGCCGCCTTTGAGTCAGCAGATTCGCATCCTTGAAGAGGAGATGGGCACCGCGTTGTTCACGCGCTCGCAACATCGTGTCGAGCTCACCGATGCAGGGAAAACACTTAAAGAGCAGGTGCCGCTGATCTTCGCGCAGTTCGAACGCGCGATCGACCTGACGCGTTGCGCGGGGCGTGGTGAAGTGGGAAGTCTCGAGATCGGCATCATTAGCTCGGCGATGGTCGATCCGATTCCGCGCGCGCTGCGGGTATTTGCTGAGAAGCATCCACAAGTGCAGTGGACGCTGCACGAGATGACGCCCGCTGCGCAGATTCTCGCGCTCAAGGAGCGGCGGTTGGATGTGTGCTTCTTCCGGGTGTCGCATGAGGACCCGGAGATTCGTAGTGAAGTGGTGATGCGCGAATCGGCGGTGGTGGCGCTGCCGTTAGGGCATCGGCTTGCCGCGCGTGGTGAGATCGCGTTGCGCGAGTTGGAGACGGAGCGTTTTGTGTCGTTCGGTTTGCGGCAGTCGCAGCTTGCGCGCTTTCTGCAGGACTGTTGCGTCGAGGCAGGGTTTACACCGCAGATCGATCAGGAAGTGGTCGAGGTGCATACGCTGCTGTGTCTCGTGCGCGAAGGGCTGGGCGTGGCGTTGCTGCCTTCGTCGGCGCGGCAATTGTCGACCGGTGGTGTCGCGTTTGTGCCGCTGGCTGCGCCGCGTCCCGAGGTGTCGCTGCATGCGCGCTATCGTGCTGAGGATCCGTCGCCGGTGTTGTCGTTGTTTCTCGATACGGTGCGCGAGGTGGCTGCTAGCATGGGCTGACCGTTTGCGCGACCAACTCGCGAATCACCTCGATCAAGGGCGCAACGCGGGCCGCTTTCTCGCGCGGCCATACGGCATACAGGTTGTAATGCGTCGGAATTTCTACGTGAGTGAGTTCGACCAGACGTCCCTCGCGTTTTGCGTCCGCGGCAAGGAGGCCGCGCGCTAAACCCGCGCCCACGCCTGCGCTGGCCGCAGCAATCAGTCCGGCGGCATTATCGAATACGGCGACTGCATCCGGTTCGACTGCGGGCAAGCCTGCCGCGGTGAGCCACGGAATCCACGAGCGTTTCGTATAGCCGAGTAACGGTAAATCGAGCACCTGTTCAGGCGTGAGCGGCACGCTCAGCCCGCGCGCTTCAAGAAGTGCGGGCGAACCCATGGCAGTCAACCGGTCGCCGCAAATCAGCGCGTTCTCGAAACCTTCCCATTCGCCATACCCATAGCGCAACGCAATATCCACGCGCTCGAACGCGCTGCGCTCATGCCGCGGCGTGGACAGTACCGTCAACGACGTGCCGGTCAACGCATCGAGCAAAGCAGGCAAGCGTGTGACCAGCCAGCTCTGCGCGAGTTCGGGATCGACGTCGAGCGTGATCGACTGCTTCACCGTGCGCTCTTTCACCGACGACAACGCGCGATCGATCTGCTCGAAGCCATCCGCCAGTTGATTCGCGAACAGCACGCCCGCATCCGTCAGCACCACGCGACCGCTTTCGCGCACGAACAACGGCTGCCCGACGAACTCCTCTAGCGTGCGGATTTGCTGGCTGATCGCGCTATGCGTGAGCGACAACTGGCGCGCCGCGCTCGAAAAGCTGCCGACGCGTGCCGCTTGCAGAAAGGCCTGCATCGACTGAATGGAAGGGTAGCGTTTCAACATGGGTGTTAGCCGGACTTACCGGTGATGGAAGAAATCGTCGCTGGCGTTGTGCTTAACGGCTTTCAATAATGGCCGCAAGCACGCGGACCCTTTGAATCACGCGCCGCGCTGCACAACACCATTCAGGAGACAGCGCATGATCGAGATCGTGGTCAACGACACGCGGCACTCGCTCGACAATGTACCGGAAGACATGCCCCTGTTGTGGGTGTTGCGCGACCGGCTCAAATTGACCGGGACGAAATTCGGCTGCGGCGGCGGCTTTTGCGGCGCGTGTACGGTGCATCTGGAAGGCGAGGCCGTACGCTCCTGCTTGCTGCCGATTGCGGCGGTGGCGGGCAAGCACATCACGACGATCGAAGGTCTGTCGAAAGACGGCAAGCATCCGCTGCAACTCGCGTGGGTAGCGGAAGACGTGCCGCAGTGCGGCTACTGTCAGTCCGGTCAGTTGATGCAGGCAGCCTCGTTTCTGAAGGACAGGCCGACGGTCAACGACGAAACCATCGCGACGGCCATGTCGGGAAACATCTGCCGCTGCGGGACGTATTCGCGCATTCGCAAAGCGATCAAACGCGCCGCTTCCGGTGATCCGGCGCTCGCGTCGGTTACGTGGGTCGAATCCATCTGCGCTTCCGCCTGCACCTCCACGAAAGAGGAGGCTTGAATGCACAACGACAAACAAGCGCTGAACGGCGCACACGGCGCACACGGCGCACACGGCGCACACGGCGCGGCGCGTCGACGCTTCATCAAACAGAGTTCGGCGTTGTTGGCTTCGGGACTCGCGATCGGTTTTCAACTGCCCGAGGCTTTCGCGAAAGATGCCAACGTAAGCGGGGATCCGAAACCGCAAGCAGGCGAGTTCGAACCGAACGCATGGGTGCGTGTGCTGCCTGACGACACGATCAAACTGGTGGTCCATAAGCACGATTCGGGCACGGGAACGCGTACTGCACTCGCTGCAGTTGTCGCGGAGGAGCTCGATGTCGATCCGTTTCGCGTGGAGGTGATCACGCCGGAGAATCCGTTTTACGGGGACTACATTCATCCGTTGTGGAAGGTGTTCTCGACAGGCGGCAGTACCAGCGTCTCGCTTGAGTACGATCGCTTGCGGCGTGCGGGTGCAACCGCACGTGCCATGTTGATCGAAGCCGCGGCGAAACAATGGAATGTGGCGCTGGCCGCGTGTTCGACGGAAAACGGCTTCGTTATCGATAAGGCAAGTGGCAAGCGCGCGAACTATGGATCGTTGGCGAGCGTAGCTGCGCAATTGCCCACACCGAAAGACGTCGCGTTGAAAGACCCGTCGCAGTTCAAATACATCGGCAAGCTGCAGAAGAAGCGTGGCGCCGATCTGAAAGCGAGAGGGGCGTTTCCGTACAGCATCGATGTGTCGTTGCCGGGGATGCTGGTGGCTGTCGTCACGCGCGCGCCGGTGATCGATGCGCGTGTGCGGAGCGTCGATGCTAAAGCCGCGTTGGCGGTGCCGGGCGTGCGGCAGGTGTTGCAGATTCCTGGCCGCCCCGACCTTCTTGGCGGCAATCAGGCGGGCGTTGCTGTGTTGGCCGATGACTATTGGTCGGCGCATCAAGGCCAGGCGGCGCTGAGGGTCGAGTGGGAAGACAGTCCGCTGGAAACCTTCGACAGTAGCACGCTCGCCGCACGTCAGGCTGCCTGGCTCGACGATCCTGTCGCGCATGTTGTGCCGACGATTCAGACCGGTGACGCGAAGACTGCATGGCCGCACGGTGCGCGTGTGGTCGAGGCGTCGTATTCGATGCCCTATAAGGCGCAGAACGCGCTTGAGCCGATCAATGTCACTGCTTGGGCGAAAGATGGGCGCATTGAGTATTGGGGTGGTTTGCAAGTGCCTTCCACGGTACAGGAAGCGGCTGAGGTGATCGGCGGAATTCCTGCTGAGCGCGTTGTGTTGCATGAACTTGTGTCGGGTGGCAGCTTCGGTTCGCGTGAATCGAAGTACTGGCTATTCGAAGTGACGTGGCTTGCGTTGAAAGTCGGCAAACCGGTCAAGCTGATGAATAGTCGCGAAGATGAGATGCGTGCGCTCTTTTATCACTCGGCGAGTTATCACCGTGCTAAAGCCGCTTTTGATGCGCACGGCAAACTCATCACGTTGCAATTGCGTGCCGTGATGCCCGCTTCGCCGGAACAATGGGAGCCGGGTTATTTCGATCGTCCTGACCGGATGGACTACAGCACCACCGAAGCGATCAGTAAGTACGAGTTCGCTTACGATGCGCCGCACGTCGATATTGGTTGGGTGCGTCATGAAACCGGTGTGCCGACGGGTTGGTATCGCGCGGTGAGTTATATCCCGAACGTGTTCGCGGTGGAGTCTTTCATGGATGAGGCCGCACATGCCGCGCAGCGCGATCCGGTTGAGTTCCGGCTTGCGTATATGAAGGACCCGCGGCATAAGGCTGTGTTGCGTGAGGCGGCGGAGCGGGCTGGGTGGGGGAAGGCGTTGCCTCCGGGTACGGCGTTGGGTATAGCGACGAATCAGGCGTATAGCAGCTATGTAGCGGTGGTGGTGCGGGTTAAGAGGAAGGGTGATGCGGTTGTGGTTGAGAAGCTGACCTGTGTAGCGGATTGCGGGTTGGCTGTGTCGCCGGGTGGGGTTGAAGAGCAACTGTATGGCGGGCTGATGTGGGGGTTAGGGCATGCGACGGCGGATCGCATCGATATTCGACATGGGCAGGTGGAGCAGAAGAACTTTGATTCGTATCGCGTGATGCGGATGAGTGATATGCCGGAGGTTGATATTTTGATTGTGCAGGGGGACCCGGCTAAGCCTGGAGGCGTTGGGGAGTTGTCGAGTCCTTCGGTGGCGCCGGCGGTGGCTAATGCGCTGTTCAGGTTGACGGGGAAGAGGTGGAGGGATACGCCGTTTGAGATGGAGAAGGTGGGGGCGCGAGGGAAGGTCGATGGGAAAGCGAAGGATTGAACGGGCAGCGACTGCACACTCGCACTGAAGAGCGTCCCGGTTCGCGCCCTCGCGCCCACGCGGGTCAACTACCCTGATAGATATCGCACGACAGGCCCACCACGCACGGTTGACCGTCTCGGGTTTTGCCGTAGCCATTTCGTCCGCCCGGTTGGGCTCCATAGTTCCACGTGCTGTCGCCGTTCGTCGGCATCACCCGTTGCGATGAATTTATTGGCTGCTGACTGGATGAGGGGCTAGCGACGTCTGGCGGTTGCATTTCCTGAGCGTCGGCAGCGCCGGCCGCGGTGAGCAGGAATAGCACGACGGTTACAGCCGAGGGTTGCACTTTCATTTCTCCACCTTGCTCGTTATGACGCCCATTCCGTTTGCCCTTGAAGCCGTCGCGCCTCGCGCGCGCCTGTTAGCTCCCTCCGAAAAAAACGTTGCATTGTGGGTCCATCCGGCACGGTCTCGCATTTTTTGCACCGGCTTGTACCCGTGTGTCGGGCGTACCGCCGTATGCTTCCATCCCCGCACTCGGGTCAGAGGCTTGTGCTGTGGCGTTTTCTTGCGGGGCGGGTTGAGAGGCTTGCGGTGTGCCTTGCGAATGAGCCACACCGGCCATGGCGAACAGCACGACAGCGGATGCGACTATCAGTGGTGATTTCATGTTGGTTCCTTTATCTACGTTGAGTTTTCCATTCATGCGATTCGTTATTCGCGTTTCGCACGAGCCAAGGCCGGTTCAGCTCATCACGACGACAAACCGCTGAGGGTGCACTCGACGAATGCACCCTCAGCGTTGCTGTCATATTCATTCTTGGTCAGGGGAAGCGCCGTCGCAACGCACATGCGTAGGTGGTGGACAGCAAACGTCGGCGAAAGATGTAGGCACTGTGAGCGTCCGATCCCGGGGACATATCGAATACTCGCCTCCCGACGCTGACTGAAGTCAGTCGGTAGGTTGCCCGCTAGCCGCCGGTAGGCTTCGGTCAAGCGCCGGATCCGTGACCGGCGGGACGCCGAGCTTGATCCCTCTATCCGCCAGCATGACGATGAGTTCCGTACGGCGCCGCAGATTGAAATGCGCAAGCAGATGACTGATGTATTTCCGAACCGTAATGTCCTCGAGCCCCATTCTCAGGGCAATGGCCTTGGACGGAAGTCCGCGCACCAGCCACGCCAACGTTTCGAACTCTCTCGGTGTGAGTCCCAGCTCGGATGCATTGCTCGTTTCCGATTTAACGCGCGGCTGTCTATCCTCAGGTCCATTTGCCGGAGCCCTGTCAGTGTCCATATCGCGACTGAGGCTGGCGATGCTGGAGGCTGGCAGGAACACGCCCCCGGCAAGCACGGCGCTTATCGCCGCACGAAGCGCTTCAGGCGGCGACGATTTGGGCACGTATCCCATGGCGCGAAGTTGGATGCATCGACTGATGGTTTCCACTCGCTCATCGGCCGATATCACGATCACCGGTAACGACGGTCGCGACTCCTTCAATTCGGCAAGCGCGTTGCAGCCGTTGCCATCGGGCAGGTCGAGATCGAGAAAAACGATGTTCAGGAGCTCGCTAAGCGCATGATTCACCCCCTGCGACAATGTGCTCGCGTGCAGCAACTCGATGTCCGGAAAGAGCTCCGTCAGTAGAAGCGCCAATCCGGCTCTGAACAGTTCATGGTCGTCGACGATCAGTACGCGCATTCCATCGTCTCCCAGAACTGTCTTCGAGCCGAGCTGCGATTACACATCGGAGGATGGCTAAACCGGTAGCGATCGTCCAATGTCTTCAGGTCAGATAGTACACAGTGGCGGCTGATCTATATGGCGTCGCCTGAAAAGTGGCGGTTTTCACCCATCATTAGACGAATCAAGCGTATCCAAAAGAACCACCGCGCTCGGGACGCTTTCAGTCACTGATCGTTCGCGAGATCGAGTTTCATCTTCCGCTGAGCGCTCACGTACCGGCTGATCTCTGCCAGCAGGTCTTTGGGGGCGGAGGACTTGCGCAATAGCACGAACGGTTCGGGGAAGTCGCGAAGGACGTGATCGGACAGCAATTCACCGGTGATAAATGCAACGGGAATAACGCCCGCCCACGCGAAATGGCGCCTGATCCGATTAGCAACCTCCTTGCCGGTGGCGCCGTCGCGTAGACGGATATCGGCGACGATGAGATCGGGAATGCGACTGTCATCGGCAAGGATGGCTTCGAATCCAGCCATCGACTCGGCGGCGTACACGAGCGCGCCCGCGCTTGAGAAAAGACGCCTCAGGCCTTCGAGGACGGTAGGTTCATCGTCGCACAGGAGCATGAACGTGCCAGTGAGATCGGTCGTGTAGACGTCGCCATCCTGAGCATGTGCCCCGACGGTCGGAGTTGATGCCGAAACCGTCGCATAAAGGGAAAAGCGCGATCCGTGCCCTTCCACGGAGGCGAAACTCATGCTGTGTCCCGGCAGAATATGGATCGCACGATGCACAATCGACAGCCCCAGTCCCAGCCCTTTCGAACGGTCGCGCCCTGGATTGTTGATCTGATAGTACTCGGAGAAAATCGCGTCCCGATGGGCGGGCGCAATACCGATGCCGGTATCCCATACATCGACGCGCAGCCGTTCATTCAGTTGCACCCAGCCAAGCACAACGCCACCCGATGGCGTGTTCTTGATCGCGTTCGATACGAGATTCGATACGGACCGCTTGAAGAGCGATCGGTCGGTCTCGATGGACGGCGGGTACTTTCGCCGCCCCGCGATTCTTAGATCGATGCCACGCAATCGGGCCGTCTCACGGTATTGCTCGAAGACCTCGGTCAGCAGGCCGTGGGTATCGACCGGTACGACATGGGGAACATATGAACCCAACTCGCTGTAGTCCTGAATATCCTTGAACATGTCGAGGATGTCGGACGCGGTCTCCTCGACGACATCGAGCTCGCGATCCACGGCGTAGCCGTCCCTGATCCTCGTCCGGGCGCTTCGGATGAAAAGGTTGATTGCGGCGAGAGGCTGCTGGATGTCGTGATACGCCGATGAAAAGAATCGCTCCTTCTCCTTGACGAGCTCTTGCATGCGTCTGTTCTGCTCGTTGACCGCGCGCGACGCCGCTTCGACGCGCGCCTTGGCCGCGCGCAGGGTGCGCCGGTATATGAATTCGCGCCTCGCAGCACGTTCCAGCGGAACGCTAAGCAACACGCCGACGACAGACATCAGCGGCAGCATCGTGGCGTGCGCAGCCACCGACTCCACGCGCAGTTCGACACTCCCGCCGACGGGCTTGAAATAAAGCATGATCAGATAGCTGACGACGCATATCCCGATTAGCCACGCCGCCGTGATCACCCGAAGCCGAAAGGCCATGAATATCACGAAAAGGGAAAACATCAGCACCGGATAGACCTCCCGCCAGCCAAGGTCGCCCGGATAGAACTGCAGCATTCTCAGGGTGGTGAACCAGCAACTGATCGTCCAGACACTGAGCAGTCCGACGGCCCAACGTTCATCGAGTGCGCGGGGGGTCCAGAACAGCACGGGAATCGCCATTCCGATCGCGCCGGCGACTCTCAGGAGAATGAGCTCGTTGTGGTGCAGATGGGCGGGATCGAGTACGTTTAACCGGGAGAAGTCGCGGATGGAAAACACGACCCACAACGCGGTGAAGATTGTGATCGCGAGCCTGCGCTGTCCGAAGAAGCGCCGCGCGTAGTCGATCCGGAACGCGCGTTCCTGAGCCGCCGAGCTGAACCTGCGCACCCTGAGGCCTGACGATCTCATGACGACGCTCGATCAGGAAATTCGCTGCCCGCGGATAGGGCAGCGTGTAATTCAAACAGAATAGCAGTGCGCCTTCCAGGGTCATACACACAAATGTAGCGTTCTGGATGCGCCTGCCAGATCAGGGGGCGCCTACATCTTTCCGGACTCGAATCGGGCCGACTACTACTTACCGTGGTGGCCGCCTGACGCCAAGGGTGCCGAAAGCGTTTCACTAAAAAGCCATCGGATCATTTTGTTACACCTCTTACCGAGATCCTAACTGGCAGGTTACAAAAACCTTTCGTAGGGCGGTTATACTCGGCGCCGTCCCAAAAACTAAAGACCTTTTATGTCGAAGAGAATCTTCCAGATTGTTGCCATTGCAGCGCTCACCACTGCAGTGTCGTTATCGGCGGTGGCCGGCGATATGAACAATGCCCTTGGCGGCGCGCTCGGCGGCGTAGCCGGTGCTGCCCTGGGTGGCGCAGTAGGCGGCAGCACGGGTTCCGTCATTGGCGGAGCAGTCGGCGGCGGTGCCGGCGGCGCAGTCACGTCAAACCGCAGGGAACGCACGGGCGCCATCATCGGTGGCGCGCTCGGGGGCGGCGCCGGCACAGCGGCAGGCAATGCGATGGGCGGCCGCACGGGCGGCCTCGTCGGCGCGGCCGTGGGCGGCGGCGCGGGTTCAGCGCTTGGCGGTAACATGTCGCGGTCCAATTCGTACGCGGACGATTATGCCCGCGGCTACCGACCGAACAAGCGCCATCACAAACGTCGCCACCATGACTGAACGTTGAGCAAAAAACGGCGTGGTTCAATCAAAGGTTAAGCCCGAAACGCCGAATACCTTTCTTTTAAGAACGGCGGCGTAGCTTGTTCTGCTGTAGCGACACCATCCGCTCGATAATTTCTCCCGGTAGTTTGCGTTCCCGAGCGATCGCTACGCTGTCGCGACCTACCGAATCTGGAATCGACGGATCCGCTCCCGCCTCGATCAACAGGGCCAACGTAGCGAGTCGTTTGAGTCTTGCTGCATAGAAAATCGGAGTCTCGCCATGAGCCTTGAGATTCAGTTCTGGCTCGGATTTTAGCAGTGCGCGACATACGAGATCGTCGTCGCGCCATACTGCTGCCCAAAGCGAATAGCTGGCGTTGGCACCACGCTGCAAAAGAAACTCGACCAAGGGGAAATTCTCTCCACGGGCTACCGCATACCATAGCGGCGTCGCCCGAAAATCGCCTTCGTCCTCATCCATCGGCACTGCCTGTTCGAGATCTGCGCCCGCTTCGAGCAAGATTGTGACGGTCCTGATGCCGTTCAGTTCGACCAGTTGTGGGTTACTTCCAGGCTTTACCGAGCACGCGCGATGCAGGGCAGTGTGTCCTTGTGGGTCGCTCGCCTCGACGAGTTCTGGTGCCGCAGCTAGTAATGCAGCGACTGTTGGCCAGTCCCACATGCGGACTGCAGCGAATAACGCTGTTCTTGAAGGCTTGCCCATTTTGCCCTCTGCACGTAACCGACGCCGCGCTGATTCGATCAGCGCCAACTATTACGAAGTTCTGTCTTGAATCTGAGCAGAGATCAGTGACCGGTAAAGTCAAAGATGTCGGCTTTCCGAAGGGGGATTGCTCCAATCATTCTGCAGGCCATTCTGATAAGTAACCGGCACATTCAGCGCTTCGTCGACGTTAAGTTCGTCGAGGCACATGATGTTCACATTGATATAAGGGTACCCTGTTCCGTTTGGTGTATCCACGCGATCAAATACACGAACACCGTACCCTTTGCCAAACGGGTGATGAGCTACTGGGTTGACAATCATCCAGACTCGATTACAAGCACGGCTGGTTTCCTTTCGCGCAATTACAAAACATCAAGTGTCGCGCGATGATCCCGATAACTCGATTGCACGTCGCTATCGTGCATTCGATTTTCGACCGTCTCCCCAAGCGGGGGACAAAGGAAGCGTCAGCCCATGTCGCCTGATCCGATCAACACGAACACGTCAGTCACCACACCGCCGCCACCCGAGCCTCCTCCATCAAAGGATGCATCGTCGACAACCAGCACGTCCGACCGCAGCAACGATGCACTGATAACAGCACTCAAGCACACGTTGATGCGGCTCGGCATCGATGCGTCAACGGGCTTAACCATCAGCGACAGCACCAACGACAACTCCGACGCCTTGTCGTTGCACAGGCGCGTGAGTGCGTCGAGCGCGTCACTGGTCGCGGCGCTCTACCAGGCGCTCGAGCTGCAGCGGTCAATTGCCGTGGCTAACGGCCTGAGCACGTCGGGCAAAGAAACGATGGACGCGCTTTCCGCCGCGACAGATATCCAGCCATCTAGTTTGGCTGTAAACGGCTATCGCGATCTCGGCGCTCAGATTGCCGATCTGGCAAAGATGTCCGGCACGGTAGCAAGCGACGATGGTGACGATACGGACGAATGGGATTTCGATATCGACAATTCCGAAAACACGTCGAGCGCTGTCACAGAGTCAGGCGACCCGATGACAGCCGCAATCGGACAATTGAATCAGGCGTTACGGGATCACGTCGCGACGCTCGTGCAGAATACGAGCGCGAAAGTCTCGCTAGTTGCGGTACTCGACGGATTGTCAGACGAGACGAAGGGAGTCCAATGGCGGCCGCTCGGCGTACTGATTGACGTGCAGGCGTAATGCTCGATCAACGTTGTCACGCCAATCTCACATCCACCGCTTATCACGACGGCTTTGTTCGATCGGGCAGCTGTAACGCGTTCAGCCGTTCAGCGCGGGATCGTCGGCGATTTACGCTCCGTCGTCGAGCGACCGCCTATGGCCGGCTACCGCCTCACGCTTCCGGGCGAGCCCGACCCACGGGGCGCAGTCGGCCGTCCTGGCACGGACAGTCGCACGGGCGATCGCATAGAATGAACTAGCCGTTGCAATACGCTGATTTCGTTCGCCATCGTTTCTCTCCAGTCGGGGCACCGCGTCCTTATGTCGAGAATGACCACAAATGCGATGAGCCGCCGGCACCTGCTGACGCTGATCGGCAAGAACCTCGGCGCGGCCGCCATGATGCAAGGCATGAGCACGCTTGGGTTCGCCGCTGCCTCAACCTACGCCGGACCGATCAAACTCGATGGCGCGCCCAAAGGAACGCGAATTCTCGTGCTTGGCGCGGGCATGGCGGGCCTCGTCGCGGCCTTTGAGCTGCGGAACGCGGGCTACCACGTGCAGGTGCTCGAGTACAACAACCGCGCAGGTGGCCGGGCCTGGACTGTCAGGGGCGGTGATCGTTATACCGAACTCGGCGGTGCCACCCAGTTCTGCGATTTCGCTGACGGGCTTTATCTGAACCCAGGGCCGTGGCGCATTCCGTATCACCACCAGGGCGTACTCGACTACGCAAAACGCCTGAAGGTGCCGCTCGAGCCGTTCATCCAGGTCAATTACAACGCCTACCTGCATTCGAAGGAGGCTTTCGATGGTAAGCCGCAACGATTCCGGGCGGTGCAGACCGACTATCAAGGCTATATCGCCGAGCTGCTTTCCAAAGCAATCCGCAAAGACGCACTTGATGATGCATTGTCAGCCGAAGATGCGCATCTGCTACTCGAATCCCTGCGCCAATGGGGGGCGCTCGGGCGGGATGGGAGCTACCAGTCGGGCCGGCGAAGCAGCGAACGCCGTGGATTCGCAACCGCGGATGGCGGCGGCCTGATGCCCAATGCCGTCCCGTCGAATCTGCTCCCGCGCGACCCCTTGCTTGCATCGCGTTTGTGGAAATGGCTCTCGTCTGGAAACGAGCAGGATTTCCAGAGCAGCATTTTCCAGCCCGTCGGCGGCATGGACAGGATTGCCCATGCGATTTATTCGCAGGTCGCGAGCGCTGTAGTGTTCAACGCCAGAGTCACGGCCATCGTGCAGGACGAGCGAGGCGTCGAAGTGCGCTACACCGATACGACCACCCGAACCGAACGGAGCGCGCACGCGGATTGGCTGGTGTGCACTATCCCGCTCTCGATTCTGAGTCAGATCGACATTGCAGTTGGCCCGGCCATGCGCGCCGCGATCGACGCGGTGCCCTACGAGACATCGGTGAAAATCGGCTTGCAATTCGGCCGGCGATTCTGGGAAGAAGACGAGCAGATCTACGGCGGCATTACGTATACGGATCTGCCGATCTCGACGATCGGTTATCCGGCAACAGGTTACGGATCGACCGGTCCTGCGGTGCTGCTCGGCGCCTACATGTGGGGACCCGCCAGCTATGAGATGGGTGCACTGCCCCCTGCCGAACGGATCGCGGTGGCACTGAGTCAGGGCAGCCAGATTCATCCGCAGTACCCGCGCGAGTACCAGAACGGCTTCGCGATGAGTTGGAGCCGATCGCCGTTCACGAATGGCTGCTTCGCCGCATGGACGGATGCGTTGAGAGAAGCGCATTACGCGAATCTCTGCCAGATCGACGGACGGATCGTCCTTGCCGGAGAGCACGCTTCCCATATCCCGGCATGGCAGGAAGGCGCCGTGCTGTCGTCGCTGGATGCGATTACTCGCTTGCATCGGAGAATCGTCAATGCATAGGCCGACGCAGATCCTCAGCGTGATGCTAATGGCCTTGCTGATGGGAGCCGCGACGGTGTCGGCTCAGACCGTGGCACAGGACGCACCACGCGCCTTCACGATTTCGCCGGGCTACCGCTTCACCGAAAAAAGCGGTGAAGCGCTCTACAACGCTACCTGCGCGGGATGCCATATGCCGGATGGAAAAGGCGCAGAGGGCGCCGGTCACTACCCGGCGCTCGCTGACAACCCGGCAGTCGGAGCAGCACCCTACGTCATTATCAACGTACTGCACGGCCGAAAGGCGATGCCATCCTTTGGCGACGAGATGAATGACGATCAGGTTGCTGCTGTCGTCAACTACACGAGAACCCATTTCGGCAATCGATTTGCCGGAGATGTCACGCCGAGCCAGGTTAGAAGTCTGCGCTGAGAAGTATCTGGCGATATGCGCGGAAGCGCACAGAGTCATTTGAATCAGGTCCATACTCTGTTCGGTGCAGCAGCCAGATCTCCACCGGACATCCAGGAGCCGTATTTCTGCATGTCCTTCACAAGCCCCAGCTCTACGAGCAATGGGGAATGATCGCTCACAACATCAGGTCGACATCGGGGCCCCGCGCTATTCCGCGGAAAGCAACTTTACGCAATCAGGTGCCACCGATGCGTCTTCGAGCCATCAAATATGCCTTGATTCTTGCCTGCGGATGCATGGCTGTCGCGAATGTGCTTGCCGCCGATGCTGCCGGCGTCGTGAAGACCCTTAAGGGTACGGTGCAGATCGAGCGGGCTGGAGGGAATTCAGGTGCGGCCATCGGCAGCGAGGTTTACGGCAGCGATCGCATAGTGACCGGCCCGGAATCTTCCGTCGGTATCACGCTGCGTGACGCCACCCAACTCTCTGCCGGCGCCAATACCATCCTCGAGCTCAACAAATTCGCGTTCAACACCACGACCCATGACGGCGTGCTCGACGCATCCATCAAACGCGGTTCCCTGGCTGTGATTTCGGGGAAGTTGGCGAAGGCTAATCCGGATGCGGTCCGCTTCAGCACGCCGACTACCACGCTGGGCGTGCGCGGCACCGAATTCATCATCGAAGTCGGCGATAGATAAGGGGGCACGTTGAAGGCTGCGATTCGACATCACGGGCTGGCCTTTGCCGCGGCATGCATCGTGCTGCCGTTCTTCGCGGGCTGCAGCACGCCGGACAAAATTATTCTATTGCCGGATCCCGATGGCAAAGTCGGAGCGGTCATTGTCCACAGCGCCACCGGCGAACAGAAAATAGACAAGGCCTACGCCGAGGTCGACGTCACCAAGGGCGGTGCCATCGAAAAAACGATGGATAGCCAAGCCACTGTGGAGACACGATATGGCGAGCTACTTGCGGCACGGCCGCCTCGTCCCAAGGCATTCACGATCTTTTTTCTCTTTGATTCCGCCACCGAATTGGCCCCTGAGTCGTCGGCCACGGTCAAACAGCTAAAAGCCGCCCTGGCGACATGGCCCGCACCGCAGCTCGTAGTGGTCGGTCATACCGATCTGGCGGGCTCTCAGGAATTCAATGATCAACTTTCCATGCAGCGGGCGAAGACGGTTGCAGCGTTCCTGATCAAGCAAGGCATCCCTGCCCAGCAAATAGAGACCGCGGCCCGAGGCAAGCGCGAGCCGCTGGTGCCCACGGCAGATGGTGTTCCCAATCGCATGAACCGGCGCGCAGTCATCACAATCCAATGACCCGCGCCAGTCATCGGCGCTGAATGGCCTTCCGTCGATGAAACGCTATTTCGACCCATGGCACGCCCGGATCAGGAATCTGCTGAGGGTGGTCCAGGGGCGTCCGGTGGCACTGGTGGTGTTGTTCGGCCTGAGCCTGCTCAACCTGTGCAGCGAATGGCCGAGCGACATAGCACGTCCAGCTTTCGTAGACACGCTCGATGAAACGCTTCCCGACTCCTTTAAAACAGCCCGGCAAATTCTGTTCGATCAGTATCAACGTCACCACCCACGGGTTCCGACGGCTCAGCCGGTGACCATTGTCGAGATTGATGAGGAGACGCTCGCGACCGCCGGTCAATGGCCCTGGCCGCGAAACCGACTCGCGAGCCTGATCGATGCCATCGCGGCACTGAAACCGCTGGCGATCGGTCTCGACATTTACATGCCGGAGCCGGATCAGACTTCTCCCGACAAGGTGGCCGGCAATCTGCCGGAAACGGCTGCGGCGCTGGCCGCCGGCTTGCGGGCCCTACCCAGTCACGAAGCCATTCTCGCAAGATCGTTGCGCGCAGCGCCGACGATACTGGGTGCCGCGGCGCTCGATCATGCTGCGTTCGGCACCCGCACCGATCTGCGAAGCGCACCGATCCGCGTTCATGGCACCGACCCGCTGGGCTACGTGCCGCGTTTCGACTATGTTCTCGGCAGCCTGCCGGAACTGCAGGCTGCGGCCCACGGGCAGGCGATGCTGAGCGTAGCGCTCGAACAAGGCGTAGTCCGGCACATTCCGCTCATCACGGGATTGAGGGAGAAACTGGTCCCCAGTCTGCCGATGGAAATGCTCCGCGTTGCCACGGATTCATCGGCGATTGACGTCTTTGCGGATACATCGGGCGTGCAAGCGGTGGGTGTCGCCGATGTGCTGGTGCCCACGCAGCCCGAAGGGGACATCTGGTTGCATTTCGCGTCTATTCGGTCGACGCTGAGCCGCTACGTGTCGGCACGCGACGTCATGCAGGGAATAGTCGATCCGGAACGGATCCGGGACAAACTGGTGCTGGTCGGACTAACCGGTGCTGGCGTGACTGACATGCGCACGACGGCGCTGGGGGAACTGGTGCCGGGCATCGAGATTCAGGCGCAGGTCATCGAGACGATTGTCGAGGGACGGTTTCTGCGCCGCCCCACCTGGCTGAAATGGGCAGAAAGCGCCTTCATCATGACGTTCGGGCTGCTGATCATCTGGTATGTGCCGCGCCCCCAATCTCGGTTCGCGGCGCTCATCAAAGCTGTCCCTAAGGGCGTCGCCGCTCTGGGTATCAGCCTGCATCTGCTGAATCTTCTATGCTGCTTCTTCATTTTCATCCGCTTTGGACTGCTCGTCGATGCGGCCGCGATTTTCATTATCCTGTCTGCGGTCATGGGCTGCTTCCTGTCACCCGCGTTACTCCGCTCCAATGAACAAACGAAAACGGAGGCCGCGTAACAACTGGACGGCCGGTCCGCGCGTTCGCTCACGCCTGGGTGCCAAGGGTTTCAAAAGCGTGGCGGCCGAAGGGTGCTGAGTGATCCGTTCGTTAATTCGGCAGATGCCTCGGAAGATCCGTGATGCGCGGCCCACAGAATCGGGCGTTTCCGAGGCACGATGCAAGCGCCTGCTCGCCGAACCATTTCTGCGTGTCCAGGTTGTAGTGCACGCTGCCGTCTCCACCGCCTAACGTGCCGCCCTGGAAAATACCGAAGCCGGGCGGCTGTCCATTCCAGTCCGGCGACCGGGACGCATCGGCGAAACTGAAGATGCGCGGATTCGCGTCGACGAAGCCACCGAACACTTTCTGCATCGACGCAAGCGCGGCGGGATTATAAGGCGCGACCGCGTTGGTGACGTTGTCGTAAGCGGTCGACAACGGCTTCACGATGAGCACCGGGAAGGTCGAACCCACCGCAGCGAAGAAACTGCTGAAGAGGTAAGCGTAATTCTGCGGCGCGCGATGAATCGTCGTTGCGTTGCCGGCCGAATTCAGCGGCGCAGCTTCTGCCTCCCACTGGTTCCACTCCAGGCCGAGGATACGCGGCTTCTTGCCGGTCGCCAGAATCTGCTTGAGTCCCAGATACATCATGCGGCGCGCGAACGGTGCAAGCGCATACGTCGGCGTCTTGCTTGCATCGAGCATGGGTTGCCAGAGATTAACGCCATGCACCGTCCAGCCGCAGCAGCCGCTGAACGCATCGTCTGCGACGTCCACGCCCTGGCTGCCCCAGCCGATATGGATGATGTACAGATCGGGCAGCGGCTCGCCTGCATTGATCGCCGACTGCCACGCATACGCGGCGAAATTGGCGGCATTTCCGCTGCCGCCGTAGTAGCCGAGGTTCATATCGGACGACGTGCTGTCCGACCAGTTCACCCACGACACGTGATCGATCGCGGATATCGGTTGGGTAAATGGCGCACCCGACCCGTCGGCGTTACCGGCGATGTTCCCCCAGCCGTCGTTGCGGATGCCCCATACATTCGGTGCCGGCATGCCGCCGGTGCCCGCGCCTGCACCCGAGGCTCCCGTCAACGTCAGATCCGCGGGCAGGCCGTTAAGACCGGCGCTGTTGCTCTGCCCCATCACGAACAGGACCGCCACTTCGTCGTGCCGGAAGCGCGCTCCTTTGTTCCACGATTCTGCCGCTGCGGCATTCGGTTGGGCCGTCGCGTCGGCGGCGACGGACACCTGCACCCCACTCGCGGCCAATATGAACGGCAGCGCAATTCGCATCAAGAAGTTCTTCATGCCTGTCTCCAAGGATTGCCGGTTCACTGTTTGATCGGCTGGATGATTGCCTGGCCCAAGCCGTCGATGTCGGGACCATAGTTGCCGGAAATCACAGAGAACTTGACGGTGTTGGCCGCGCCGGCTTTCAGCGGGACCGTGACCTGAACACTCGAGAGGATCGGAAAGTCCCAGGTGCCTTCACCAGGAAACTGCACGGGAACCGGAGGGCCATTGTTGACGCTCACGCTCAGTGCACGAGGCGAACCGCCGCCGTCGTCCGCGCTGATATACACCACGGGGAGCACATACTCGCCATCGGCAGGCGCCACGATTCCGTTGAACTGGAGGCTCGAATCCGAGTTCACAAAATTGCCGACCTTTTCGTGGCCGCTGCATATGTTGCATGCCTGGACTGCCGCATCCTGAATGATGTTGGTGGCGCTTTCCGCTTGATAGGCGACGGGCGGCAATGCGGGTTGCGGAGCGGCGATCAGCGTCACCTTGCCGATCGACGGAGCGCGGCGGCCCTTGTCCGGAAGAGCGAAAGTGAGCGTGTTGCTTCCCGGCACGAACGGCATGGACAGCGTGACGGTGCCTTGGGCATGCCCGGTGGTCACGGGTAGCTGGATCGTCGTGAGTACGCTGTCGTTGAGCGTCAACGGCACCTTCAGCGAAGAACTTCCTTCGTTTCGGTACGTCACGTCGATGTACCCGCCGGTGGTTGCATTCAACGTATAGCGTGCTGCGCCGTCGTCATGTCTGCCCGGTTTGGCCGGGTGGATTTTCGATGCATCGTCCACGCCGGCGATGGTCAGCATGACGGAGCCGCCAGCCGGAACAGCAGACACCGTGTACCCGGACGTGTGCGAACCAAGATCCTTGTGCGCCCAGATATCCCGCACGCTGGCCGAAGCAGCGGGGTCCAGCCCGAGATCCTTCCAGTTCACCGTGATCGGAGCGGCCGACCCGGTTGTGTTGAGCAGAACTACCGCACGGCGACCTTGACCGGCGAGCAGCTTGGCCCACACGCCCAGACCGTTCTGCGGCACCGCCACCCGGATCGCCTGAAGGCCACGCGGGTCCTGATCGACGGCGAGCACCTCCGGATTGGTCAGCGTCGCCATCGTTGCCGGGCTGACCGGCGTCGTGAGATCGAGACCCAGGATAAGCGGCGCACCGGAAATGGCCCACAGGCTCATGTGCGTCTGATCCTGCGCGGCGGTCAGACCGAACCCGGCAAGCATCATGTCCGCATCGTTATAGACACCCGTATGTTGGGCTTCCGGAAACAGATTGCCGTAGAAATTCTGGTTCACGATTCTGGAAAAATCGGGCGTGCTTTGATGACCCGGCGTGCCGGTGTCATAGGTGATGTCCTCGGTCGTTCTCCACAGATCCGCGACTTGCCCCCAGTCATACGATCTGCCCGTCTTGTCGGTGTGAAAACTGTTCGGATTGATGCTGTAGACGATCTGCCGATTCACGGCAGCACCCGCACTGTTCAGCGCATCGCGCATCTTCTGGAAACCGGTCACCTGATCGTCGACGGTGCCATCCGGCGAACACCAGTCGTACTTCACGTAGTCGACGCCCCATGCCACGAATGTATTGGCATCCTGAACTTCGTGCCCAAGACTGCCCATCGGGTTGGTGTGTCCAGCGTACAGATTGTTACGCTGAGCACAGGTTTCGGCTGCGGGCACTTCATACATGCCGAACTTCAGACCTCTGGCGTGGACGTAGTCGGCCAGCGCTTTGATGCCGCTTGGAAACTTCACGGGGTCGGCGACCAGGTTGCCTTGCGCATCGCGGGATGGCGCGAACCAGCAGTCGTCGACGTTGATATAGCTGTAGCCCGCTTTCATCAACGGACCATCTTTCTTCTGGCCGTCGGAGATAACGTCCGCGGCTGTTTTCACCAGCTCCTCGGTGATGTTGCAGCCGTACGCATTCCACGAGGCCCAACCCATAGGCGGTAGTGCAATCGACGCTCGGGTCTGAGTTTGCGATGACGCGTCTTGTGCGGAAACGTTTGCGGAGTTGGCCGCGACCTGCGCGACGCTCGTGGCGTTGGAGGAACCTTGCTGGTCTCCTCCGCAGCCGGACAGAACGAAAGCCATCATGATGCTCGCGAAGAACAGATACACCTGTGTGCGACCCAGGATCTTCATGATTTTCCTTTGCTGAAAAATGAAACTGGGATTTCCGGATAGGTGCTCATCCCTGTCGTCGTGTAGGCCAGATCGACATCGTTCTTGCTGGCCGAGCGCAACGTGATTTCGTTTAGATAGAGCGCCTTAGGTTTGCTCGCGCAGAATTTGATTCGCCTGCGGCGAAGCGTTGGCTGAATGAAAGTATTAGGTGGAGCTGAAGAGGGAATGCCGGCCGCGCCGGGCAAGGAAGAGTTGCAGCGCCGGCACGTGCTGCAACTGGGGGATGACCGCAGTACTGCCTAACTTCAGCAGCTTGCGACGCTTTTGACAGATGGAAATCTTCACCGTGTCTCCCTGCTGGGAATTTATGCTGAATCCACTAATGAATATCTAGTTCAAATATGCACGCGTAAGGTTTTGTCAGACATTAGGTTTTTCCCTTGGTATCGTGTTGCAAATGGTGGGATGCGGATGTGGGGGATTGGTGTTGCCGGGGGTATGTGGATTGGAATTTTGTAAAGTTTAGGAAACCGTATTTTTATTGCGTGCAAGGGTTTACTGGTTTCTGCGGGCGTGATCAACCGACTTTGGTAGCATGCGCAAATCGCTACGGATGAAACTAGTGCTTTTATGCCTGCTGCATGTACATTCAGTTTGAACTCTCAAAAAACATCAGTGCTATCGTGCCCCGGTGTTGGGTTATTCAGCGCGTTTTCAGGCACGTCTACCGGGCGCGATAATCCCAAGGCCGTCGCACAGCCAGATATCGGGCCATTGCCACCAGGCAGGTATTACATCGTTGATCGACAAAGCGGGGGACGTGCTGGATGGATTCGCGATCTGGCGGCGGCGGTGTATGGCGCTGATCGCCGCCACTGGTTCATGCTGTGGCGTGAAGGCACGGGAGACACGACGCTAATCAACGGCATCAAACGCGGTGCTTTCCGTCTGCATCCCATGGGGCCGCGCGGGTTATCAGAGGGATGTATAACGATCGTCAATCCCGACCAGTTCAACGTGCTAGCCGACTATCTGCATAAGCAGGGCGCTACGCTGCCGATTCCCGGCAGCACGCTTAAGGCCTATGGCTACGTGGACGTACAGTAATGAAACTCGCCCGTTATATTTCAAACGTCGCAGTCACGCTATTGCTGGGCGTACTACTCGCCCGGTACGTGGCTAACCTGCCCGTTGAATGGCCGTGGCTGACCGGTTCAATACGGTTCGTGCTGCACCTGTTCGGCATTCGCAGTTACGACAACCCTGACGATATGTTCGATCTTGCCGGGTTAGTGATTTTCTTCGCCTGCCTGCTCGTCGCCGCGCTGGCTGTGTGGCTGGTCAACATCGGCACACGACGCTATCGGCGAACGGCCCACCGATGAATCACAGGACAATTAGAAGCTAGGCAACTGGACTTCGAAAATTGTCGTTGGCGCACTTGCTTTAGCGGCTGCTGGATCGAGCATACGCGCTGCATGGCTGTTGCTCAACACGACGGACTCAACGCGGCCACCAAGAGCCAGTCGCGAATGCGCGAGCGACGACCGCAGCGTCGACGTTATCGGTCATTCGATTGATGCGAAATTCTGGACCGTGCGCCGTGCTCATGACAGGTAGTTGATACCTCAATTGTCGGCGTGCTCACGCGCGTTGCGGCGAATAGCCTGAGGTGGTTCACCGAAAGCTCGCAGAAACGCGCGGCGCATTCTGTCTGGATCAGCAAAACCCGTTTCTCGCGCAACGACGTCAATCGGCAGCCTGCCCTGCTCGACCATGAGACGCGCTGCTTCCAACCGCAAGTTCTCGACAGCTTTCGCAGGTGATTGGCCGGTCTCCTCACGGAACGCCCGGCTGAATTGCCGCACACTCAGATTGGCGGCTTCAGCGAGTCTGTCGACCGTCAGTGGGGTGTGCAAATTGCTTTTCGCGTAGACCAGCGCGGTTTGTATCCGGTCAGTTTTTGCATCGAGGTCCAGCAGTGTGGAGTGCTGTAACTGTCCGCCGGCACGTCGATGGAACATGACCATTCGCTTGGCGACAATTCGCGCTACCTTTGGACCAAGATCTCTTTCGACCATCGAAACCGCAAGATCGGTCCCCGCAGTCATGCCCGCGGATGTCCATACCGGACCGTCCACGATAAATATCCGATCTTCTTCGACTTTGACTTTCGGATACGTCGTTTGCAATTCGCGCGCGTGTGCCCAGTGGGTCGTGGCACGCCGATCGTCCAGAACGCCGGCCTGAGCCAAAAAGAATGCGCCCGTGCACATTGAGGCAACGCGCCGGGTGTTTTTCACCGCGCCTCTCAAATATTCGATCAGTGCGGCGCTCGCCAAGTGTGCGCCAGTGATGACGCCGCCGATGATCACCGTATCGAACCCCCCTTCAGCGAAACTATCCGTCATGACGGAGTATCCGAGAGAACTTTGAACCGGCCCACCGCTTTCAGATATCAGACGTATCTCGTAGTACGGCTCCTTGGTCAGTCGGTTTACGAGTTCAAACACGGTTAGTCCGCCGAAAACCATGACCTGGAAGCCTGGAACGACGATGTAGCCAATGCGCAGCATGATAGGTCCCGGAAAATAGCAGAACATAACGTTACGTCCTGCACGCTGGCGCCCGGCGCGAGCCGTCGCCTGCTGAGCTTTGATTCTAACCAGCGATCCTGATGCCGATAAGAGTGGCCGCGCCAGCATGGCCAGAATTGTCGGAAATACGTCCCTCCCGCCTCGTTGAGGGCTTCTACCATTAGCGGATTCCCGAGTCTCACATCGGACCAATCGAGAAACCCCTATGGAAAGCAACCTCTCTGGAACAGTGTCTATTCCTGCACCCTCTATCTCGCGCCGCGCGTTCCTCGCGAGCGGGACGGCCTTTGGTGCAAGCCTGCTGCTGGATCGCGGGGCGCAGGCGCAAAGCCCTGGAACCGGCGGCGTACCCGGTATCAAGGAGTACGACGTCAATACCAATGGCATCATCCTGCACGTAACCGAACAGGGAGAAGGGCCAGCCGTACTCTTCTGCCACGGGTTTCCGGACACTTCCTACACGTGGCGCGGGCAGATGAAAGCCGTGGCGTCTGCCGGATATCGGGCAATTGCTCCTGATATGCGCGGCTACGGACGCAGTTCGGCGCCGACAGACCCAACCTTATACACGCCACTGCAAACAGTCGGTGACCTGGTGGGCCTGCTCGATGCGTTGAAGATTCAGGGCGCTGTCCTCGTGGGTCACGACTGGGGTGCAACGCACGTGTGGCAAGCGGCGCTGATGCGTCCCGACCGATTCAAGGCCGTGTTCTGTCTGAGCGTGCCGTTCGTTCCTCGTGGGGATGTCAGCGTCTTCGAGAAGATGCGCAAGTCCGGCCACCAGGATGACTTCTACATGTTCGAACAGAGCCGGCCGGACGCCGATCAGATCTGGGCCGACGCCACGGTGACAATTCCGGGAATCCTGTACTGGGCTTCGGGCTCCGCTCCCGCAGACAAGCGGTGGAGTCCGATGGATCCGGCACGAAGTCTTCACCGTGCGGCTCCCGGACCGTTACCGTCATGGGTGGAGCCGGATTACGTTGCTCATAACGTAGCGGAATTTCAGCGCACCGGCTTTCACGGTGCCCTGAACTACTATCGGGCCGCTGAACCGTACTTCTACCTGTCCGCTCCGTGGAAAGGCGCCAGGATTACGCAGCCTTCGTTTTTCATCGGGGGGAAGGCGGATGGCTTGAAAGAGCTCTATCCGCTGACCGTGGACCAGATGCGCTCGGGCGTTCCCAGTCTCATTGGCGGTCTCGAACTCGACAATGTGGGCCACTGGGTACAACACGAAGCCCCTGATGTGGTCAATGAGCAACTCGTGAAGTTCCTGCAAACCGTAACGCCCACCTGACTCGCTATGGGATTGATACGCGGAAAGGGCACCTATCCGCCGTCACCGCCCCCACGCCCACGCACCCTGCAGCAGCCGCGCCGGCAAGAGACATCCAACTGAGAAACGGATTTAACGATGGTGACAGGCAAAAGCCCCGCGTACAGGTTGAACAATGGAATTCAGATGCCCGCATTCGGACTTGGGGTGTTTCGCAGCGAGCCTGAGAAAACCGTAGCTGCGGTCAGATCGGCAGTCGCAAATGGATACCGGCTGATCGACACCGCTGCGGCCTATATGAACGAGCAGCAGGTTGGGGAAGGTATCCGCTCGTCTGGCGTCCCTCGGGAGGACGTCTTCGTGACGACCAAGGTGTGGATCACCGACTATGGCTACGACCAGACCCTTCGTGCTTTCGACCGAAGTCTTCTGAAGCTGGGATTCGATGTCCTGGACCTGTATCTGATTCATTGGCCGGTCCCTTCGGCCTTTGAGGCAACTATCGATGCCTACAAAGCCGCGCTGAAGCTCCTTGAGGAAGGGCGCGTTCGAGCGATTGGCGTGTGCAACTTCAGCTCCAACCATCTCCACAGTCTGATCGAGAAAACGGGTCATATTCCCGCTGTGAATCAGGTAGAACTGCATCCCTTCTTCGTTCAGCGTGAACTTCGCGAAGCTGATGAGAAGCACGGAATCATCACCCAGGCGTGGTCCCCGATTGGCGGCATCAAACGCGACGGAGAAAAGGCGAAGACCTCGCAGGAGATGCATGATCCTCTCTCCCACCCGACAGTGGTGCTGCTCGCCAGGAAATACGGAAAGACCCCGGCGCAGATTATCCTGCGCTGGCAGATCCAGTTGGGCACGTCTCCCATTCCGAAGTCCGTGCGCCCGGAACGGATTGCCGAGAACATCGATATCTTCGGCTTCGCACTTGCGTCGGAGGAAGTTCGGGCAATCAGCGCGCTCGACACCGGCGAACGTGGCGGACCGGACCCGGAGCAGGTGAGTCCGCAAACGTTTCCTATAATCAATCGTGACTAAACCAGACCTCTTTATGTCAGCCATGTCGCGCCGCACTCTGCTCGCCAATGGAACCGCCTTTGGTACAAGCCTGTTGATGAGTAAGGCAGTTTTTGGGGCTGGGTCTGGCGCTGCCGGCGGCACGGTAGTCGTCGGTGCCAGTTCAGATAACGTCCCTAACCTGACCGTGCATACCTTCAGCTCGCCGCGCCACACAACGCGCTACCTGGAGGCTGGCCCGGCCGATGGGCCGTTGATGATCTTCCTCCATGGCTGGCCCGAGATCGGCCTGATGTGGCGCGCGCAGATCGAGGCGTTCGCATCCGAAGGCTGGCGCTGCGTTGCACCGGATATGCGTGGCTATGGCGGCTCATCGGCGCCGGCCGCTTCCGCAGCCTATGCCTTGAACGAGATCGTCCACGACATGGTCGAACTGCACGACCATTTGGGGGCGCGCCCGGCAATCTGGGTTGGCCACGACTGGGGAAGCCCCGTGGCCGGAGCGCTCGCTGCGCACCACGGGGCGCGCAGTCGCGGCGTGGTGCTGATCTCAGTCCCTTACTTTCCGGAGGGCTTCGCGCTGCCCAATCTCGTGCCGCTGATCGACCGTCAGTTGTACCCTGCGGATCAATATCCGGATGGGCAGTGGGATTACTTCCGCTTTTACCTGACGCACTTCAGCCAGACGGTTAGCGATTTCGAGGCGGACACCCCGGCAACGCTCGCGTCGCTCTATCGGCGCGGCAATCCTGCGTCTGTCGGCCAGGTCTCTCCGTCCGCCTTGATCACAAAAAACGGTGGGCGTTATGGTTCGGCGCATCACGCCCCGGCGACGCCGCCTGATCCAGCGCTCTGGACGCCCACCGACTTTAACGCGCTAGTCGATGCGTTCGATGTCAGTGGTTTCCGTTCGGTCAATGCCTGGTACCTGAACGACACCGCCAACATTGCCTACGCGCGCACAGCGCCGGAAGGCGGCCAGCTGCGCCAGCCCGTTTTGTTCGTCAATGGTGATTGGGACGCAATCTGCGACATCAACCGCAGTCGCCTCGGAGAACCCATGCGCAGCGCCTGCGCCGACCTTTCCGTAACGAACCTGCCCGCTGGCCACTGGCTTCCGCTTGAGCGCAAGGCTGAGCTTGTCCAAACGATTCGTTCGTGGCTTAAGACGAGCGGGTTGTAGCGGGTGGACCGGCCGGGTGAACGTTTCCCGGTCGAAGTGAACCGGTTCGTCGATTGGCTGAGGCAAAGCTACCTCGCATGAGGTTAATCAAGCACCCCGACATGCCACAGATCCAATAACCCTTTCCCTACAGCGTGGAGTGTTCGAAATGTCTGATCAGAAAATTTTTGTTGCCGGCGCGACAGGCGATACCGGTGGAGCAGCTACCGAAGCACTTCTAGCGGCTGGTGAAAAGGTACGCACACTGGTGCGGAAGGAGGACCAACGTTCGGAACGACTGAAGTCGCGTGGAGTCGAGGTTTTGGTCGGTAACCTTTCCAGTCTGGACGACGTGGCACGAGCTCTCGAGGGCATTTTTTCGGCGTACTTTGTCTATCCAATCGAAGCAGGGGGAATACAGGCGAGCGTCTATTTTGCTCAGGCGGCCCGGGAGGCTGGAATCAGCGGGATCGTGAACATGTCGCAAATTTCCGCTCGCAGGAACGCAACGAGTCACGCCGCACGTGACCACTGGATCTCGGAGAGGGTATTTGACTGGTCGGGAATCCCGGTCACCCACATTCGCCCGACGTTCTTCGCACAATGGTTAACTTATCCCGGCCAGGTTGCAAACGTCAAAAAGGACGGAACGTTGAGGCTGCCCTTTGGTAACGGGCGTCATGCACCGATTGCAGCAGAAGACCAGGGGCGCGTCATCGCTGCGATTCTTCGTGATCCAGCTCCGCACGCTGGCAAGGTCTACCCGCTATACGGCCCCATCGAGATGGACCACCATCAGATTGCTGATGAAATGAGCAAGGTTCTGGGCCGGGAAGTGAAGTACCAGCCGATTGACCTCGATATGTTCGAAAAGCGTTTGAATACCGATTCGAAATTTAGCGATGCATTTTCACAGCATCTCCTGTCTGTCGCTGTCGACTATCAAAATGGCGTTTTCGCCGGTACCAATACGCTGGTCGAGGAACTAACGGGCACCCCGCCCATGACCGTCGAGGCGTTCATCCGGAAGCACGTGGCGGTCTTCGCAGACTGACGGTCTAGTCCTGCCCTCGACAGAAGCTGCTCGCGATTGTCTGGACTTGCGTAGGACGCTTCGTGAGCAGGTATCCCGATCACCAGAGAACGCATGAAGTAGTTGGCACTGACCGCAAAGTGCGAACCCTTCCGGCTCCAAGACCCGCGATATATGACGTAGTTGATTCTGAATCGGATTCGAAACTTTGACCCGAGAGAGCGGGTTGTGCATACGGCCGCTACCGAATGCAAAGGAGTCGTTCCTGTGGCGGCGCCGACTGGCCGTAACGGGGTCGACTTTAGTCCTCCGCGTTTTCTAAGAGCAGTCATTCGACGCCTGCTCTCAGATGAAAGACCAACGATTGCAAAGGCCGATGACTTGCTGCTGGGAATTCCACGCCGTATCGGCTATGGCCTACGGTAATGGCATCCTTTCGACCCGAGCCAAATTTC
The DNA here is from genome assembly GCF_046026675.1 of Paraburkholderia sediminicola. GTDB lineage: Bacteria > Pseudomonadota > Gammaproteobacteria > Burkholderiales > Burkholderiaceae > Paraburkholderia > Paraburkholderia sediminicola_F. The sequence goes on from NZ_JAQQEY010000002.1 coordinate 207,694, forward strand.
CACGGTGTGGTGTTTGCCGGTTGGTGTGGATCAAGCGATCGATCCACCGCGCGAGGCGCTCCAACGACAGCGCGTATGCCTGAGCTTTAGCGCCGGTGGCCGGTCGGCTTTGCTCGCGACGCAACGTAGTCGAGTGCTGCGATTCGAGCGTAGCTGAGCTTCGGTCAGTCACCGCTGATGGGCGAATGACGGCCTCAACGGAAGATCGTCCACCCTCGTCCTATCTCCCCTTATCCATTCGGCCAAATCAAACATTTAGCCTACAAGATTGAAGTCAACCCAAGCTGCCTCCCTTATAATTACCAAGTCGTCGGGAAACACCCAGCGACCAGGTTTAGCAGCCTGACGTTCCAACCGCACACCCGCTCAGGCGGGAGTGCGTCTACCTCTGCACGTCTATATTTCTATGGGCGGGCCTTGGTAGGGGAGCCGCAAGGCTCGCCGGTTCGTTGGAACGCCGGTCTGCTAACCCTACTTCGTGCCCGCTCACCCACGTTTCCAGCGAGTGTCGGGCGATCCAAGAAGTAACAGGGAGATCGCACCATGAGCAAGTCCACTAAAACTCAACCCGCTTCACGTCCGCCGGTCGACGCACTCCAGTACGAAAAGCTTGCCCTCTCAGCATTCGATTTATGCGACCGGCACCTGGCTCAACTGGATACCTTGATCACACTTGCGTCCTCGATATGTAGGAATCCTTCTGTCACGCTTGAGGAAAGACGACGTCGTCAGACACTCCTCGAATTGCTGGTGGACACGGCTGAGCAATATCAGCAGGAACTCGAATGCGACCGCGAGTTGTACAAGGTGATTGCGCTCGATGCGAAGGGCGTTCCGCAAAGCCGCATCACGGCGCGCCACGCGGCGAACCTGCTTGCAGAAGAGGTGGCTCAACGAGCAGGAGAACCGACAGCCACCGCAAACGCGCCACAACGCCAAAACCCGGCAGAGAAAAGTGCCGCAACGTTAAGAACCGACGCTGCGCAGCAACCGGTGGTCGCGCAACACTAGGCGATTAAGAAGGGCCATTGGGTGGCAATGCCGTACAACCCAAGAATCGTTCGGAAACCGCCCGCACTGAGACGGCTGTCGCCCGTCTCAGTGCGGTCATATAACCCTGACCATCGGTAACCCGCGTCACACGGCACAACCTCACCCGCATACCATCGCGCCTACCTGGAATATGTCATATCAATCTGCCAATAGAGCGCTTAAAGTAGGAGAAAGCACCTCCGTCCCGGTTGCCGGTCCGAGTTGACCCGACTACTATGCGTGTTAGCTTTGGCATCAACGTTTCGGGACCTCATGTCGCATAACGTGAACAGAAAGGGCGGCGTAAGGCGTCGATCATCCTGGCACACAAAGGAGTCTTGAATGTCGATTGAAAAAGTCTTATATCGTGCTCATGCACACGTCACCGGCGGTCGCGATGGACGCGCGACGATTCCCGAAAGCAACCTCGATCTCAAGCTGACCACGCCGAGGGAGCTCGGCGGCGGAGGCGGCGACGGAACGAACCCCGAGCAACTCTTCGCGGCGGGATATAGCGCATGCTTCATCGGGGCGTTGAGGGCCGTTAGCGCGCGCGAAAAGATCACCTTGCCAAAGGACGTCGCCATCGATGGCAGCGTCGGCATCGGACAGATCCCCAATGGCTTCGGTATCGAAGTCGAACTGAAAATCTCGCTGCCGGGCATGGATCGCGCAGAGGCGGAAGCGCTGATCGCCAAGGCGCACGTCGTCTGTCCTTATTCGAACGCCACACGCAACAACATCGACGTCAAGTTGACGCTGGTCTAAGCCGCGCGTCGTCACGCGCTATTTCGAGTGCAAGCAGCGGATGCCGTGTCGCGCAAAGCGGCGCGCATCTCTGAGGTTCATGACATGGACAATGCCGCCGGAGACGCTGCTCGCACCCGAATCCAGCCGCAACGGGCAATTGCCGAGTTTGCCAGGGTTCTCTGGCATCTGCGCGCCATTCTGGTGATGCTGCTGATACTTTTCCTCGTCTTGTCGGTCTCCATGTATTACTTTGGCGGGGCCGTCGATGTAGCCACACGCACGCACTCATCGCTAGGCCACACTTTCTATTTTTGCGCGGTCACGGCGCTAACTATCGGCTACGGCGACGTGGTACCGACCACCACACCGGGTCTCATCCTCGCGGTTTTGCTTGGACTGCTCGGCGTGTTGATAACGGGTGTGGTAACGGGTTCTGCTGTTTATGCCATCCAGCTGGCGGCGCATCTGATCGGGCGGCGCGAAGCGCAGTAGCCGGCTCTACAACGAATATGTCATTCCAGATGGCCGCTACGTCTCCTAGTATGTGTAGTTAGCGTTCTGATATGCTTTTCACCGTGCGCCGGCATGCGAATTCAATGTCGGTACCACTGGCAGGCGGTATCCACTCAAGAGGGTAGATCTCATCATGACCAGTCAATCGAATTCGCGGGGCGTGATCGGCGTCATCACCTTGCTCTTTACGGTGCTGACCGCGCTCTATCTGTTGATCGGTGGCGTATGGCTGCTGGCGGTCGGCGGCTCGGCGTACTACGTCGTCACAGGCATCGTGCTGTTGGGCGTGGCCTGGCTGCTTTGGCGACGCAGTCCAGCCGCGCTCCTGCTTTATGCACTCGTGCTTATCGGCACGGCGATCTGGGCGCTCTTCGAGTCGGGTCCCGACTTCTGGGCACTCGCGCCGCGCTCCGGTGTACTCGTTATCTTCGGTGTATGGTTGCTGCTGCTCGTGAGCTGGCGGCTGGAGGGCGAGCGCAAGCTGGGTGTCGCATCGCTCGTCGTCGCGCTCGTGGCATGGGCGGGCATACTCGTGTACGCCAACTTCAACGATCCGCAACAGGTCAACGGCACACTGAACGCTTCCGCGCCCGCGAGCGTCGCCAGCACCGGGATCGACCCCTCCGACTGGCCCGCCTATGGGCGCACCCAGGAAGGCACGCGCTACTCGCCATTGCAGCAGATCACGCCTGACAATGTGAAGAATCTCCAGGTGGCCTGGACCTTCCGCACCGGTGACATGAAGGGGCCCAACGATCCTGTCGAGATTACCAACGAAGTCACGCCGATCAAGATCGGCGACCTGCTTTACCTATGCTCGCCGCATCAGATCCTGTTCGCGCTCGACGCGAAGACGGGCACGCTCAAATGGAAGTTCGATCCGCGACTGAAGAACGATCCGTCGTTCCAGCACGTGACGTGCCGCGGCGTCTCGTATGTCGATCTGTCGGCCAGTGCCACGGCGGCCGCACCCGCTGCGGCGCCGGCGAGCGATGCCGCCGCACCCGCGGACGCCTCGGGCGCTGCTGCCACCGCCGCTGCCTCGGGCGTCGCAGTCGCAGACGCCTCAGGCCCGGCTACGGCCGCCTGTACGCGTCGCATCTACCTGCCGGTCAACGACGGCCACCTCTACGCCCTCGACGCGCTGACGGGCCAACGTTGCGCGGGCTTCGGCAACAACGGCGACCTCGACCTTCAACATGCCCAACCGGTCACAACGCCGGGCATGTACGAGCCCACCTCGCCGTCGATCATCACCAGCAAGGTGATCGTCGTGGCGGGCGCGGTGGAGGACAACTTCTCGAACCGCGAGCCGTCGGGCGTCATCCGCGGCTTTGACGTGCGCACGGGCGAATTGCTCTGGGCGTTCGATCCGGGCGCGAAGGACCCGAATCACATTCCGGGCCCGGGCGAACACTACACGTGGAATTCACCCAACTCCTGGGCACCCGCCGCTTACGACGCGAAGCTCGACATTGTCTATCTGCCGATGGGTGTGAGGACGCCGGACATCTGGGGCGGCGACCGCACGCCGGAGCAGGAGAAATACGCCACCGGGCTGCTCGCACTCAACGCCTCGACCGGCAAGCTCGCCTGGTTCTACCAGAGCGTGCACCACGATCTGTGGGACATGGACCAGCCGTCGCAGCCCACGGTCGCCGACATCACCGACAAGGATGGTAAGACCGTGCCGGTCGTGTACGCGCCTGCCAAGACCGGCAACCTGTTCGTGCTCGACCGCCGCACCGGCGTGCCGGTCGTGCCGGCGCCCGAAACGCCCGTGCCGCAGGGCGCGGCGCCCGGCGACCACGTTGCGCCGACACAACCGTTCTCACAGCTCACGTATCGTCCGTCGAAGAACCTCACCGACGCCGACATGTGGGGCGCAACGATGTTCGACCAGCTTATATGCCGTGTGATGTTCCACCAGCTGCGGTACGAGGGCACCTTCACGCCGCCGTCGCTACAGGGCACGCTCGTGTTCCCGGGCAACCTGGGCGTGTTTGAGTGGGGTGGTCTTGCCCTCGACACGGATCGCCAGATTGCCGTCTCGAACCCGATCGGCTTGCCGTTCGTCTCGCGTCTGATTCCGCGCGGGCCGGGCAACCCGCTGGAACCGGTGGAGGGCGCCAAGGGCAGCGGCACGGAATCAGGCGTCCAGCCGCAGTACGGCGTACCGTACGGCGTGACGATCAATCCGTTCCTCTCGCCGCTGGGCCTGCCGTGCAAGCAGCCGGCATGGGGCTACATCTCTGCGATCGATCTCAAGACCAATGAGATTGTGTGGAAGAAGCGCATCGGCACTGTGCGCGACAGTTCGCCGATTCCTCTGCCGTTCAAGATGGGCATGCCGATGCTGGGCGGTCCGATTGTCACTGCGGGCGGCGTCGCGTTTATTGGCGCGACGGCGGACAACTACATCCGCGCGTTCAACGTGAACAACGGCGATCAGGTCTGGGAGGCCCGCCTGCCCGCAGGCGGTCAGGCCACGCCGATGAGCTATTCGATCAACGGCCGTCAGTACGTCGTGATCGCGGCGGGCGGGCATGGCTCGTTCGGCACAAAGCTCGGCGACTATGTGATTGCCTACGCATTGCCGCCGCAGTAAGCGGCACGCGCCGCGCATGCGGTTTTTCTTGTCCCTTATGCGGCGCATTGAATGCGCCGCTTTCTATATTGTCGAATGAACCATTCACGCTTTGCGCCGCGAGCCTGCGTCGTGCTGGCCTCGATTGCTGTGCACGCCACGCTTGCGCATGCGCAAAGTTCCGTCACGCTCTACGGCGCACTCGACACGAGCATTGAAATCACCAATCCGGGGGCGGGCTACGTTGCTCGCCTGGATTCAGGCGCTTATCGTGGCTCGCGCGTCGGCCTGCGCGGCGTCGAGGACATCGGCAATGGCGTCAAGATTCTGTTCACTCTGGAGAACGGCTTCGGTTCCACCGACGGCACCTTCGCCGTTGCGAATACGATCTTCAACCGGCAGGCCTGGATCGGATTGGATACGGTTTACGGCACCGTGCGCGTCGGCCGCCAGTACTCGCCGATCTATATCCCGTTCAAGGGCGGGCTCGATGCGTTCGACGCAGGCACGATCGCTTCCGGTCTCGACAACCTCTCCAAGATCACGCCCTACGAGAGCAATGCGATCACCTATCTCTCGCCGGAATTCCACGGCTTCTCCACGACCATCATGGCAGCGCTGCGCGACGGCGACGCCAGCAATGATGGCAACGGGCTCGCCGGTCACATCGAAACGTTCGCATGGCGCGAGGGACCGTTCCGCATCTCGTACGCGCATCAACAGACGCACGGCGACGGCGCGTTGCGCGCTAACCTGGGCGGCGTCTCGTATGGTTTTGGTCCGGTCACGGGTTTTCTATCGTTCTTCAACGGCGATGGCGGTACGCCGCGATATCACAACGACGGTGTCTCCGTCTCCGCGCGCTATGCCGTGAGTGCGCGCTTTCGTGCGTCACTTGGCTATACCTATCTGCGTGATCGCTCGGGCGGAGACAACAATGCCGATCAGTTCAGCGCGGCATGCGAGTACGACCTCTCTAAGCGCGCTCTGCTTTATGCGAGCGCTGGGTGGCTGCGCAATCGTGGGCAGGGTGAGTTCACGTTGCGCGGGGTTAATGTGACGGGCCTCACGCCGTCGTGGCCAGGGGCCTCTGTGCGGGGCGTACAGTTCGGCATGATCGAGCGCTTCTAGCGTTGCGCTGTAGGAGTTTATTCGTTCATCCCTGCGCGGACCGGGTGAGCGTACGCGCTCCGCTTCACCGGACTACAATCAGTTACGTGACCCTAATCATTCATTGGCTGCGCGTCGGCTTCGACGGGCGCAAACGGGCGCATTGACGAACCGGTCAACCAGGTTCGCAGCAGAGTAGCGGTTTAAGCAGACCTGATCGCAGTTAGCCGCAAGTGGCGTCCTGGCAAAGGAGGGGCGATGCATTGGCAACCAAGCTCCGGCATGAACGTCAGACGCATCGCAATGATGGTTGCGGTCGTGGTGGGTGCCCTGATCGTCGCCGGGCGCCTCACTGGCGTCGTGGTCGACTGGCTGTGGTTTGCTTCAATCGGTTACGCCGACGTTTTCTGGACAACTCTCTCCGCCAAGGCGCTCCTCTTTGCCACCGTGTTCGCCGTGTCGGCGAGCGTAATAGCTGCATCGGGGTTTCTTGCGCATCGCTACGCGCGGCGTCCCGGTAGCTGGCAAGTCGAAACGGCCCGTCTGTCAGGTACGCCAGAGTTCATCAGCGAACTCGCGGACCAGCTCGCACCGCGGATCCCCTGGCGCGCCAGCATTGTCGGCAGCGCTCTTGTCCTGGCGCTGTTCATCGCTGGCGGCGAAATCTCCAACTGGGATCTGGTGCTGCGCTTCCTGCATCAGGTGCCCTTTGGCGAGCGCGATCCTGTTTTCGGGCAGGACATCAGCTTCTATCTGTTCTCGCTGCCCGCCTATCTTGCGTTCAAGAACTGGCTGCTGCAGCTGATCTTCTGCAGCGCGCTCGTTGCCGTCGCGGTGTATGGGGTTCGCGGCGACATCACGTTCGAGCGGGCGCCGCGCGTACTCTCTGTCGCTGCCACCGCTCATGGTTCAGCGCTGCTTGGTGCGTTCTTTCTCCTGAAAGCCTGGTCTTACACACTCGACCGTTTTCTGCTGCTCTACGGCGATAACGGCGTCGTGGTCGGCGCCGGCTATACCGACATCCATGTCGAGCTCCCGGTCTTGTGGGTGCTTGTCGGCCTTGCTGCTGTTGCAGCTGTCGCGTGCTGGGTCAATATGCGCCGGCAGGACTATCGAATTCCTGTCGCTTCAGTGTTGCTGGTGTTCGGCACCTCGTTCGTGTTCGGCTTGATCTATCCGGCGTTGTTCCAGCGCCTCTATGTCAAGCCGAGCGAACTGCAACTGGAGATGCCCTATATCAAACACAATATCGCGCTGACGCGAATGGCCTACGGCCTCAACCAGATCGCCGTAAAGCCGTTTCCGGCAGAGCAGGAATTGAATCTCGCCTCGCTCGAGGCTAATCGCGCGACCATCGACAACATCCGCCTATGGGATGTGCAGCCGCTGATGGATACCTACGCGCAGTTGCAGGAGATCAGGACGTACTACAAATTTTTCTCCGTCGATATCGATCGCTACCGACTCGACGCCGGTTATCGGCAGGTGATGCTGTCTGCCCGCGAACTGGAGCCTTCGATGCTCCCCGCCAACGCCCAGACCTGGGTGAACCTGCACCTCCTGTTCACACATGGCAACGGCGTCGTGATGTCGCCCGTCACCGAAAAATCGACGGAAGGTTTGCCGTCCTTCTATCTGCAGGATATTCCACCTGTTGCGCACGGCGGGCCTGCCATCCGCGAACCACGTTTGTATTTCGGGGAAGGGGGTGAAGGCTACGTCATCGTAAAAGGCAGCGTTCCCGAGTTCGACTACCCCAAGGGCAAGGACAACGTTTACACCACTTACAGTGGGAGCGATGGTATTGGCCTCGGCAGTAGCGCGCGGCGCAGCCTCTTCGCCTGGCAGTTCAACGATCCGAACATTCTACTAACCGATTACATCACGAACGGTAGTCGCATTCTGCTGCACCGTAACATTCAGGATCGGGTGCGCACGATCGCCCCATTCCTTAGGCTCGATCACGATCCCTACCTCGTCACAAGCAACGGGCGCCTTTTCTGGATGCAGGACGCGTATACGACTAGCAACTGGTTCCCCTACGCACAGTCGGGCTTCGACGATGGCGGCAACTACATCCGCAACGCAGTCAAGGTTGTGGTCGACGCATATAACGGTACGGTCGATTTCTATGTCAGCGATCCTGGCGATCCGATCATGCGGACTTATCAGCGCATTTTCCCGGGTCTGTTCAAGCCGCTCGCGACGATGCCGCAAGATTTGCAGCAACATATCCGCTACCCGGAAGAGCTATTCCAGATTCAGGCACAACTTTATCGTGCCTATCACATGGATGCGCCGGAGGTTTTCTACAATCGCGAGGATCTTTGGCAGTTCCCACGGGAATTGATCGGCATTGATGGTGGGAATAGTCCCGGCACGCCGATGACGCCCTACTACATGATCATGCGGCTGCCCGAGGAGCCGCGCGAAGAGTTCGTCCTGATGCTGCCGATGGTGCCCAGTCAGCGCGACAATATGATCGCGTGGCTCGCCGCGCGCTGCGATCCGCCGAACTACGGCAAGCTTGTCGTCTACTCGTTCCCGAAAGATAAGCTCGTCTATGGGCCGTTCCAGATCGAGGCGCGCATCCAGCAGAGTACCGAGATTTCGCAGCAGATTTCGCTGTGGAACCAGATGGGTTCGCGTGTCATTCGCGGCCATCTTCTTGTTGTACCGATTGAGAACTCGATCCTCTACATCTCGCCGCTCTACTTGCGTGCGGAGTCGGGTCAGTTACCTGAGTTGAAACGGGTGATCGCTGCGTATGGGGATCGAGTGGTGATGAAGGAAACCTTGGGCGAAGCGTTGGCGGCGCTTTTCAAGGAAAGTGCGCCGCTCGCATCGCAGCCTCAGGGCACGGCGGACGCGCGTGCTCGTGAGGCGCTTGCACATTATGACCGTGCGATCGAGCGATTGAAGGCGGGGGACTGGAGTGGGTTCGGTGTGGAACTGGATGCGCTGCGGCCGCTGCTTGAGGCGCTGGGTGGAGGACGGTCGGAGGGGAAGAAGTGATTCAACCGAAAATATCAAGACCGTTCTTCTGTACGAGCTGGAGCATACGAGCGGCGATCCCGCTGGGCTTCTTGTCGCCCTGCTCCCATTGACGAATGGTTGACGCAGTTGTGTTGAGGTACAAGGCAAACACGCCTTGACTGACGTTCACGCCTTTCCGGATGCGGGCGATCTCTTTCGCATTGAACTCCGGGGCCTTTTCGATGCACAGATTGTCATACTCACGCATCGTCTTTTTGTCGATGACCTTTGCGCGATGCAGACCGGAAGCTGCGCTATGAATTGCTTCCGACGCATCGCTTCTGAAGTGTGCCTTAGGCATTGCAAATCCCCACTAGATTCTTCGACTCCAACATTCGATCACATTTCCTCGAACATTGGAATTCTCCCGCAAGGCAGCGCCCATCCCTGGACGCTGCCCGGCCTTGATGTTAGGCGATCGAGCGCGCAATGGCATCCGATGTCAGCGCAACACGGCGGAAGTCACGCATCGCTGCACGCGCGGTGTCGTCCGAGATCGAATCGGCCAACTCCGACTCCACGACGCCCGGGCAGATCACGGTCACGCGAATCTTGTCGGTTTCCTGACGCAGGCCGTCCGAGATGGCGCGCGCGGCGAACTTGGTGGCGCAGTACACGGCGGCCGTCGGTGAGACAGAGAGGCCGCCGATCGAGGAGATACTGATGACCTGGCCAAACCCCTGGCGCTCCATGGTCGGCAGGACCGCAGCGATGCCGTGCAGCACGCCGCGGATATTCACGTCGATCATGCGATTCCATTCGCCCACCTTTGTCGCGCTCAAGGGCGACAAAGGCATCACGCCGGCGTTGTTGACGATCACGTCGATACGACCGAAGGCGTCCAGTGCGGATTGAGCGAAAGCGTTGACGTCGTCGGCGGACGTGACGTCGAGTGCCTTGTAACGAACCAAGCCGCCGCTTGCCTGGATTTCGTCGGCCAGCGCCGCGAGTCGTTCTGTGCGTCGCGCGCCGATCACGAGCTGGTGACCTTGGGCGGCGAGCAGCCGAACTGTTGCTTCGCCGATACCGCTGCTTGCCCCTGTGATGAGGATGACTTTGGGTTGATTGGTTTGCGTTGTCATGTTGCGTTCTCCGTGCCGATAATCTGTGCAGGTTTGTCTGAGGGAGAGGCTACGAAGTCTGCGCACGAGGCGGCAAGGCAATCGCGGCGCGGTCTCCCGGGCGCTTCGGCTGCACCGTGCAACCGATGACCCATCTTATGAGTCGAGCATCTGCACGCGAATACACGTGACAATCGCGGTATTGCCTATTCCTATTGATGTGGATGCGGGCCGCCGAGTGTATCCGGTAGAATTTATTCATCCGATCTGGAGAAAGAGGAGTCTTCGTGACAGTTGCCGACAATCCAGTTTCCGCGAGGATGGTGAGCCTGCTTGAGCGTCTGGCGCCGAATGAGGGGTACACCCAGTCCGCGCTGGAGGGCGTGCGGTTCATGCGCTCGAACCGGCCGCTGGGGCGCACGCCAGTGCTGTACGAGCCCAGCATCGTGATCGTGTGTCAGGGGCGCAAGCTGGGTTTTCTGGGCGAAGAGGTGTATGTCTACGACGCGCAGCACTATCTGATCCTGTCCGTGCCGCTGCCGTTCTCCACTGAAACCGAAGCGAGCGAGTCCGAGCCGATGCTGGCTGTGACGTTGCGCCTTGATCTGATCGAGTTGACTGATCTGATACTGGCGATCGACCGCAGCGGAAGCCACCAGGAAGGCACGCCGCTGGGGATCGTATCGACGCCGCTCGAAGGAGACCTCGCCGAAGCGGCCTTGCGCCTGCTGCAAGCCCTGACGTCACCTCTTGACGCCGAGGTACTGGGGCCCGCAATCATGCGGGAAATTTGCTACCGGGTATTGATCGGGGAGCGAGGCGCAGCGATGAGGGCTGCGCTCGCGCATCAGGGGCGCTTCGGCAGGGTAGCGAAAGCGTTACGGCGAATTCACATCGACTATGCGCAGCCGTTGGATGTCAGTCGTCTCGCGGAAGAGGCGGGGATGAGCGTTCCCGCGTTTCATGTCAACTTCAGAACCGTCACGCTGACCTCGCCGATTCAATACATCAAGTCGACGCGTTTGCATCAGGCGCGCCTGCTGATGATTCGCGACGGTTTGACGGCGGCTTCTGCGTCGGCGCGCGTCGGTTACGAAAGTCCCTCGCAATTCAGTCGCGAGTTCAAGCGTTTCTTCGGACGCTCGCCGGTCGATGAGGCTCGAGATATGCGGGCATCGTTCGCACTATCTCCGGCTGCGACGATCGCTGAATTCTCTGCTTCTCACTGACGTCAAAATGAGGTGGGGGCTTGTTGCGACGGATCGCGCTCGCGCGATCTTTTTTGGAGGCCCGTGTATTTCGCTCCCTTCTGGCGTAATTGAACACGCACTGAGTTGCACGACGCGGCCAAAGTTCCAGCGGCAGTGTTGCAGTGTGGTTAACGGTCTATTGACGAAAGGTGGCTCTTATCGCGTGAGGTTTGCCTCTACCATTGCACCGGTGCTGCATGCGCCAGTCATAAAGGAGTCTCATGAACCTCGCTTCGATCCGCAAAGACGCCTTTGCGATGCCCGTTCACAATCCAGCCTACCCCCGGCCGCCATACCGCTTCATCAATCGGGAATACTTCATCATTTCGTATGAGACCGATTTCGATGCGTTGCGCGCCATCGTGCCGGAGCCGTTGCATCCGGAAAACGACCTCGTGCATTACGAATTCATTCGCATGCCTGATTCGTCGGGCTTCGGTGACTACACCGAAAGCGGTCAGGTCATCTCGGTGCGAGACCAGCAAGGTCGCCTCGGCAACTACACGCATTCGATGTACCTCGACGACGAAGGCCCGATCGCCGGCGGCCGCGAGATCTGGGGCTTTCCGAAGAAGCTGGCTAAGCCGACCTTGAGTGTCGACGGCAACGACACGCTGCTCGGCACACTCGACTACGGCACACAACGTATCGCAACCGGCACGATGGGCTTCAAGCATGTGCCGCTCGACATCGAGGTTGAACGCAAGAAGCTTGCGGACACACCGAATTACCTGCTGAAAGTGATCCCGCACGTTGACGGTTCGGCGCGCGTGTGCGAGCTCGTGCGTTTCTATCTGCGCGACGTGAGCGTGCTGGGCGCGTGGTCGGGTCCCGCTGCGCTCGAACTGCATCCGCATGCATTGGCGCCCGTCGCCGATCTGCCGGTGAAGCGGGTGGTCGGCGCGCGGCATGTGATTGCCAATCTCACACTGGATATCGGCGAGGTTGCGCTCGATTATCTCGCCACAACCGAGAGCGTGAAGCTCGCAGTCAATCAATAACGGTCTGTGAACCGACAAGGAAGGAAAGCAACATGTCGTTGAACAATAAAGTCGCGCTCGTGACGGGCGCAGCAAGCGGTATTGGCGAGCAGTGCGCACGCAAACTCGCTAGCCTCGGTGCCGCAGTAGTGATTGCCGACCTGAATCTCGAGAACGCACAGAAAGTGGCTAGCAGCATCGTCGCCGCGGGCGGTAAGGCGCTGGCGGTTGCAATGGATGTGACGAATGAAGAAGCGGTTAATGCCGGCATCGAACGCGCGGTGCGGGAGCTCGGCAGCATCGATGTGCTCGTGTCGAACGCGGGGATCCAGATCGTCGCTCCAATCGAGGAGTATGCGTTTTCTGACTGGAAGAAAATGCTGGCGATCCATCTGGACGGCGCCTTCCTCACCACCAAGGCGGCAATCAAGCACATGTACGCGGGCGGCAAGGGCGGCTCGATCGTCTACATGGGTTCAGTGCATTCGCACGAAGCGTCGAAGCTGAAGTCCGCCTATGTGACCGCCAAGCATGGCTTGCTGGGACTGGCCCGGGTGGTTGCGAAGGAAGGTGGGCCGCGCGGCGTGCGGGCGAATGTCGTGTGTCCGGGCTTTGTGCGCACGCCGCTCGTCGACAAGCAGATTCCCGAGCAGGCCAAGGCGCTCGGTATCTCCGAAGCCGAAGTGGTGAAGAACGTGATGCTCAAGGAAACTGTCGACGGTGAATTCACCACGGTCGAGGACGTCGCCAATACGGTTGCGTTCCTTGTAGGCTTCGAATCGTCTGCGCTCACCGGGCAGTCGGTGATCGTTAGCCACGGCTGGTCAATGCAATAAGGGGTCGCGTATGCGCAGCAGCACAAAAAAAATCAACGGGCAGCCGGATGTGTTTGCGCTGCCGCGCTACGACGAGATCGCTCTGGTGCTTCAAGGCGGCGGCGCGCTCGGGTCATACCAGGCCGGCGTCTACGAAGGCCTGGCCGAGGCCGGTGTGCAACCGAACTGGATCGCCGGTGTCTCGATCGGCGCGCTTAACACTGCAGTCATTGCCGGTAATGCGCCGGAAAACCGCGTGGAAGCGTTACGAGGTTTCTGGGATTCGATCTGCCATCCGCTCGACTGGGTTGGTGGTCTGGGTGCATGGATGCTGCCTGGGTTTGGGGTGCAAGACCTGTCGCGCAAGTGGGCAAGTTTGTGGGCAGCCGGGCGGGCGTTGACGGAGGGACAGCCCGGGTTTTTCTCGCCGCGCAGCCCGTTGCCAATGGCGGGTTTCGGCAAGCAAAGCCCCAACGTGGTCAGCTACTACGACACGGCCGCTCTGAGAGAGACGCTGTTGAAGTTCGCCGATTTCGATCGTATCAATGATGGCGACATCCGCGTTTCGGTGGGTGCGGTGAACGTGCGGACCGGCAACCTGGTGTACTTCGACAACACGAAAATGCGTCTGGAGCCGGAGCATTTCATGGCGTCGGGGGCGTTGCCGCCAGGTTTTCCTGCGGTCGAGATCGACGGCGAGTACTACTGGGATGGCGGCCTGGTTTCCAACACACCGCTGACCGAGGTGCTTCGCGATGCGGACCACAAAGATACGCTGGTTTTTCAGGTCGATCTGTGGAGCGCGAGAGGTAATGCGCCCGGAGATTTTCTTGACGTGTCCGAGCGCGCCAAAGACATCCAGTACTCCAGCCGTACGCGGGCGATAACCAGCATGCTGGCGGATCGCCAGAAGCATGCGCGGTTCGTCAAGGAGCTGCTCGCGCATGTTCCACCCGATCTGCGCAAGACCGATCCACTATTCCGTCTCGCTGAAGAAGCGGCCGATGGCAGCGCGATCAATGTGGTGCATCTGATCTACAAGAACAAGCCATATGAAGGGCATTACAAGGACTACGAGTTCAGCGTCGACACGATGCGTGAGCATTGGGAAAGCGGTCTCGAAGACATTCGCGATTCGTTTGCGCATCGGGAGTGGTTCGATGTGCCGAGCCGCGAACAGGGTTTCGTGACGCATGACGTGCATCGCCGGCCTGGCTCCGTGCCGCAGTCCGATCGTGACATGCCCGAACTGACTCTCGGAGCGGAACGAAAAGTCGCTGCATGAATCGGCGCTGGGTCCCGTTGATCCTAGGCCGCCGGCGGTCGCCGGAACTGCTGAAACACGGTTGGCTCCCATTCCTGACTCGCCAATAACAAACCGGTTCCGCGTCTTTGGTTCAAAGGAGCGGCCGCGGATTCCTTATGCAAGGCGGCGAACCTGCTACGCAGCCGCCTTAGCTCAAGCTGGAGTTGCGAGAACGCAGCTTCTGTCAGCATGCCGTGAGTGAACTCCAGCGTTTCATTCGGTTGGTCGAAGCGCCCGGCCAAAAAATCGCTTAGACCTTCTCGCCGGAAGAGTTGGCGAATCGGCCCGTTTGGCAACCAGTCAAAATCTCGCGCGATACGGAGTCGAATCCGGTCCCCTGGGAGCAGCGCGATTACGCCCATACGATCGAGTACCAACAACCGCTTCAAGCATTCCGCCTTGCTTATCTGGTAGGTCGCGACGATGTCTGTGACTGACCAATGGTTAAACGCGCAGACAGCCACAAGCAATAACTTGCTGTTCGATACGAGTTGTGTCTCCTGATGCTCCGTCAGCGTGGATACCGCGTGTGCGTACCTGGCCATTGCGGGTGTTGCTCATCAACGCCATCCAGGTTTGCGTCGTGATGCTTGCCGGCGTGACGTGGGAGCGATGGCTCTCGTCATGGTCAATCCTGGGGCTGTCACGGTATCTCGGACCGGTTGCTGGTGGCTTGTTAGCCTATTTCGTTGCTACCTTCGTTTTCTACTGGTGGCACCGCTGGCGCCATGAAAACGATCTGCTGTGGCGCGTTTTCCATCAGATACATCACAGCGCACAGCGACTCGAGGTCATCACGCCGTTTTACAAGCATCCCGGCGAGATGGTCGTGAATTCGATCATTGGCAGCCTGTTGGTCTTCACGTTCCTCGGGTTCTCGACCGAGGCGGCAGCTGTCTACACGTTTTGCACAGCCGTAGGAGAGTTTTTCTACCATACGAACGTCAGAACTCCACGCTGGGTCGGCTTCTTCTTCCAGCGTCCCGAGATGCACCGAATTCATCATCAGTGCGGCCGCCATAAGAACAACTACGGTGATATCCCATGGTGGGACATGTTGTTCGGGACTTACGAGAATCCGAGGGAGTGGCGCCACACGTGTGGATTCGATGAAGAGAAGGAGCAGCAGTTGATGAAAATGCTTGGTTACCGAGATGTGCACAAATCCGAGCGTAGTCTTGGGATACGACCGAAGCAGTGAGCACACATCGTGCTTCGGAAGGGCGATCGCGTGCGCCTGCTCAATGGCCATCATTCGGCATCCGAATAGGGCTGTCGAGTGTCCCGTGTGGGTTGGTTTATGTCTCGCATACCTGCGCGATCGGGGGCCGCATCGGCCCGGGTTCGGCCAGAAGCGGTCGTTCGACATTGCCCTCGGAATCGTCGACAATTTTGGGATATCCGGGACGCAGCGAGACTACGATCGATGCGTCCCGCGGCATCCAATCCATTTCATTCGACACTGAGGTAGACCGCGTGACTCCCGTTATGAACAACACGAAATGGGGCGAAATTCGAATCGGCATGCACGCGCTGGAAGGTCAGTCGCCTCGATTTCGTGTACGGAACCTCCAGAGCGGATACGTCAGCGCGTGGGACCGAGAATGGTTCTACCATTTTTTCGAGCATCACGAAGAAGACGAATGGGTCGAAGTCGAGGTGACCTCGCCGTCACAGCGCGAAGCCGTATTAGGTGTACTCAGATCTGTGCACGTTCCTGGTGTTGAGACGAAGAACGGCTTCAAAATTTTTAGCTACGTTGCCGAGGGGACTGAAGTCGACTACTTGTAGGGGGATCATTCGGCAGGAGTATGGGTGTTCAGGGGCCTGGCGCGGATCACAGAAACTGCGGATCCTAACGCAGTTCCCGGGCGAGCCTACCGCGTGTGGCTGGAACGACCGCTTCGGAGCCGTCTGTATGTCCGCCCAGGGTCGATCACAGGCGTCGCCGCTCGGCCCAGAAGCAGCATCGCCGCGATGACTCACGAAGCCATGAAGGTGTTTGAGGAGAACAGAACGCCAACGCATATTTGAGACACGCGTCCAAGCCCTCATCGAGCCCAGTAGAAATCCACGGGGATAAGCTCGACGACCCATCCACCTTCTTCGCCCAGCGTGGCCGCCGGGTGCATGGAGGCGATGCGCAACGCCTCGTCATGGGTATCCGCTTCGATGATGAACAGGCCGCCCACGACTTCCTTCGACTCGGTGTAGGGCCCATCGGTGACGTGCGTCTTGCCACTGCGCGGGCGGAGCGTCCTCCAGTTGTCCAGATCGCCAAGCGATGCGGAAATCAGTACCTTGCCGGTAGCCCGCATCTTGTCGTCCAATGTGGGGCATTGGCTCACCAATTTCTTGACGTCGTCTGGCGCCATCGCGGCGAATTTATCGGGGGTGAAGTAGGCCAAGCCGAGGTATTTCATGGGAGATCTCCTTTGGGTGTGAATAACCTGACGACGAAGCTGATGATCGAAAATCGACAATCTTCTGAAAAGTTTGTGGCGGGTCTCGCCAGACTGTCCGCTTTTGGGGTCGCGCGGTGCCGACCGCCGGGCTCGTGCTGCACATGCGGATCGCGTGAGGCAGAGGTCGGCCATGTGCGGTCGCTGGATAGTGCGATAGCTCAGCCGCTCCAACGTCTTATCGCCTTCGTTAACAGCCGCTCAAAACTCCCGACACGATCAGCTGCATTCGTCACCTTTGCCAAGACTTTTGTGCATAGTGTCGCCGGCGCCGGTCATAGAGGACGCCATCCGACGCAATGCAAACAACAATTCGTTGCACTCGGCTACGTTGCCTTCTTGATATCTTTGTCAGGCCGATTTGTCAGGATGGCGCTCGTAATAACATGAAAGAGATGATCCCCCCGTGGCGCGAATGCGGGCTGGCCGACGAGCCAGCCGAACGCCGACATCAGGGCGAACAGGTCGACCCCATCAATATCGGCGCGCGCCGTTCCCTCGGCTTGAGCGCGGAGCAGTAGTCGCGCGCCCGCTGAACGCAGCGCTGTGCTCGAAGCGTGAAGCGCGGAGTCCGGGTCCGCGTGCGCGGTCGCAAACAAGGCGCAAATACCGTTATAGGTATGAACGAATGCAACCCCTTCGCGAAACCAGGACACCAGCGCTTCGTCAGGTGGATTCGACGTTTCGAGTTCGGCTGCCTGCTGTATTAGTTCGTCCACGTTCATGCGCAGCAACGCTTCGAACAAGGCTTCTCGTGTCGGGAAATGGCGAAATAGTGTGGCCAACCCGACGTCGGCCCTGCGGGCGATATCTCGCATGGACGCGTCGGCACCATGCTCGGCGACGACGTCGCGCGCGATTTCAAGTAGATGGCTGTAATTCTTTCTGGCGTCAGCTCGCATAAATTGCCTTGACAATCGGATCAGTGATCCGAATATAATGAACCTGTATCCGGATCAGTGATCCACAAGATACAGCACATTTGTGCAGATGGGAACAGAGGCGCAGTACGACACCACGAAAGGAGATGTCATGGGAAAGCTTGAGGGTAAGGTTGCAGTCATCACGGGTGGATCGAGCGGCATGGCGCTGGCGAGCGCCAAGCGGTTCGTTGAAGAAGGCGCCTATGTTTTCATCACGGGCCGGAGGCAGGAGGCGCTCGACGAGGCCGTCGAGCTGATTGGCCGGAACGTGACCGGCGTGCGCGGCGACGCGGCCAATCTCGACGACCTCGACCGCCTGTTCGATACAGTCAAGCGGGAAAAGGGCAAGATCGACATCCTGTTCGCGAGCGCTGGCACGGGCGACGCCGTCCCACTGGGCGAGATTACCGAGCAGCACTTCGATGCGACCTTCGGTCTGAATACGCGCGGAACGCTGTTTGCGGTTCAGAAGGCGTTGCCGCTGTTCAACGATGGCGGATCGATCTTCATGACCGGGTCAGTTGCTTCGGTGAAAGGTTTTCCTGGTTATGGCGTGTATTCGGCGAGCAAGGCGGCGTTGCGCTCATTCGCACGCACCTGGCTTAACGAACTGAAGGGCAGGAATATCCGGGTGAACGTGCTGAGTCCGGGGCCGATCGCCACACCGATGCAGGACCAGGTTCTCACCGAGGAGGCGAAGCGGATGTTCGAATCCCTGATCCCGCGGGGAAAGATGGGTCGTCCTGAGGAAATTGCAACAGTCGCGCTGTTTCTTGCTTCAGAGGATTCGAGCTTCGTGAATGGGGTGGAGTTATCTGTCGATGGCGGCTTCTCGGCCATCTGAAATCGCGCCGAAAAGCGTGTAGAAGGACCTGTCAACTCGACGAAGATGATCCGATTTGTGTCGATAAATACGGGTTCCTTACCAATACTGAATGGAGAGTTGGCATGAGCTATTCGATTATTGGCTTTGGCGCGGTAGGTCAGGCACTCGCCCGAGCGTTTGCAAGAAAGAACATCGATGTGACAGTCGCCAGCCGGCGCCCTCCCGAGACGTTGATGCAGCAGGCACAAGCGATCGGCCCCACCGTTGTCCCCGGGACGCTGCAGGATGCAATCGCGTCCGACACCATCTTTCTGGCGGTTCCGTTTTGGGAACATCGCGAAGTCGCGAAGCGGATCACAACCTGGCAGGGCAAGACGATCATCGACATGACAAATGCTTTCGGTGTTCCCGTTGAAGACCTGGAAGGTCAGCCGTCGGCCGCGGTTGTCGCCAAAGCGTTTGCCGGCGCCAGGTTCGTAAAGGGCTTTAACCATCTGCCCGCTGCCGTTCTGGCCGCTGATCCGAGCGTGAATGGCGGCAGCCGCGTCGTGTTTTTGTCGAGCGATGACGAAAATGCGGTGGCACCGGTCGCTGCTTTGGCTGAACAACTCGGTTTCGCGCCGATTGCGCTAGGACTGCTCAAGGATGGCGGCTTGCTTGTCCAAGGCAGGGGGAATACTTGGGGTCAACTGATCTTCAAGGATCTCGTCAAGTTCAGATAGCGGGGCCTCACGACGAAGTCACAGCGGCCACGCGCATCGCTAAACGCGTGCTGGTGATCTGATCGAGATTCAGCTAGTGCCTCTGAGCGAGTGCATGACGGTCGCTGGCGACCCGCCGGCTGCGAGCGCCCGTACGGCAGACCTGATGCGGACGGATGTCCGCTCGGAATTGGAAAGCGGTCGTTGCCGACATGGTGACCCGAATGACGGCTCAGGGCCGAACTGAGCCGGTCACCACCCGGCTGAGTTCGGCCGGTTTGAAACGTTCGACGCCATCGCGTAGATCATCGACAATCGGTTCGCGGCGATACTGGCAAATGACTTCACAGAATGCTTGGCTGGCTCTTCCAGCAGCTTCCCGTAGCTCGGACAGTTGGAAGGCAATTCCTGCTCTGGAACATGCCCGCGGAACTTTGCTGAGTCAATTTGTCAATGCGGATTTACGGAGCCTCACATGCCCAAGATCAACATCGCCGATGTACCAGAACGTCAAGGTACGAGTTATCCACCACCGTTTGATGTAGCCTGCGCCGATCGGATACGCCAGCGACTAGGCAACGCCGGCGGACTCGGTGATTTCGGTGTCAATCTTATGCGCTTACCACCGGGCAATTGGTCGAGCCAACGCCATTGGCACTCTGCCGAAGACGAATTTGTCTACGTCCTGGAAGGCGAGCTTACTTTGATCGAAGACGACGGCGAAACGGTGCTCCAGGCCGGCGACTGTGCTGCCTTTCCAAAAAACACCGGTAACGCCCATCACATGATTAACAAGTCGAACCTGATGGCCGTTTATCTCGAAGTCGGCTCGCGGTCGCCAACGGATGTCATTACGTGCTCCGACATTGACATGATGAGCCCCAGTGTCGACGGCCGGTTTTTGCATAAAGATGGCACGTCGTACTCCGATTCTTGAGGATCAACCAACATTCTGATTGACGACTTGAAGCCTCATTCTTATATGCTACTGGCGTTGGGTTGTCCGCCACAAATGAGGTGGAAGTCCGGGCATGTCATCGTCGTCGATATGATCTCGGCTAGTTGCAAGATCGTTCAATACTTTTCGCCCGTATCTACCTAGCATTCCCT
Organism: Paraburkholderia sediminicola; assembly: GCF_046026675.1. GTDB lineage: Bacteria > Pseudomonadota > Gammaproteobacteria > Burkholderiales > Burkholderiaceae > Paraburkholderia > Paraburkholderia sediminicola_F. The sequence continues at coordinate 228,156 of NZ_JAQQEY010000002.1, forward strand.
CCATCGCTTAACTCTCTGGAGAGATGCTTTGTTATTACAAAACGAACCAGGCGGCGCTAACGCCATTGAAGCCCCGCTCGAGCCGGTGCGTTGTGTCATCGTCGTGGACGAAGCGCTTCCTCCTGGTAAAGCCTCGAACGCGGCCGCAGTGGTGGCGTTCACGCTGGGCCAGCGCCACAGCCATCTCGTCGGCGAGTCCTTGCGAGAACAGGACGGGACGGCGCACCCTGGTCTCATTCCCATTGGCATCCCGGTTCTCAAGGCCACGGCTGATCAGTTGAACGCGCTGCGCCAGAAATCGCTGGCGTACTGCGACGTGGTCGACTTTCCTGTACAAGGACAGGCCACCGTCGACTACGACGCCTTTTTGCACGCGGTGCGCGTGCTGCCGGGCGAGTCCCTCCAGTACCTGGCAGTCGGACTGGTCGGGCCCAGAAAGAAGGTCGGCAAATTGGTCGGCGGCTTCGCCCTGTTCGCATGATGAGCGGAAACCTCACCGCGGAGCTCCATGGCCAGGTCTGGTCCGTAGGCATAGACCGCCCAGAAAAGCGCAATGCGCTCAACGGCCCTCTGTTCGAAGCGTTGGCAAATGCCTTGCGTCTTGCGCAAGGAGACGTGCGCGTTCATTGCGTACTGCTTCACGGAACCAGCGAATGTTTTTGCTCGGGCCACGACAAGGCCGAGTTCGGTTCCTTGTGGCCGCAGGCAGCCGACGGCGCGGTCGTGCGCTGCATCAAGGCCTTCGCGGATCAGCCCAAGCCGCTCGTGGCAGCCGTCAACGGCGCGGCGGTCGGGTTTGGTGCCACGTTGCTGCTGCACGCCGACTGGGTGGTCGCCGGCGAGGGGGCTATGTTCCGCTTTCCGTTTGCCGATCTCGGTATCGTGCCTGAAGCCGGCGCAACCGCATTACTGGCCCGCCGGGTGGGCGATTTGTGCGCACGCGACTGGCTCATGAGCGGCCGGCCGATAACGGCCGCGGAGGCATTGCAGCGGGGCTTCGTTTCGCGCGTGGTGCCAGACGCGGATGTGCGCGCAACTGCCGACGAATACTGCGCGCTGCTATCCGCCAAGCCACCAACAGCGTTGCAAAGTATGCGGCGTCTGTTGCTTGAGGGCGCCACGCTGCCAGCCATCGAAGCCATCCAGCGCGAGCTTGCCCACCTGAACGCCTTCATTCCTGCCGTTACCTGGCGCTCGATCCCTCATGCATAAAGTTCACGTCGTCCACGCCCACCCGGAGCCGCGCTCCTTCTGCACGGCCATGGCCCATGAAGCCCAACGCCTGCTGGAGTTGCGCGGCGATGACGTGAGTTTTTCAGACCTCTATGCGCTCAACTTCGATCCCGTGGTGCGCAGCAGCGATTTCGCCGAGCGCGCCAACAGCGACTACCTCGTCTACGCCAAGGAGCAGCGCCATGCACTTGAGCGCAACGCTCTTGCGCCCGACATCCAGCGGGAAGTCGACGCACTGCTGGCCAGTGATACGCTGGTGCTGGTGTTTCCGCTCTACTGGTTTTCGGTGCCTGCGCTTATCAAGGGATGGATCGACCGCTGCTTCCTGTCCGGCGCGCTTTACGGCGGCAAGCGCATCTACGGTCGCGGCGGCATGGTCGGCAAGCGCGCGGTGGTCGGGGTAAGCCTGGGCGGCCGGGAGCACATGTTCGGGCCGCAAGGCATACATGGCGAACTTGCAGGCGGCATGCTGCGTCACCTGCTACAGGGGACCTTGGGTTACGTCGGTTATGAAGTGCTCGAGCCGTTCTTTGCCTGGCACATTCCATACTGTTCGCACGCTCAGCGAGTCGACACGCTCAAGCGTTGGAGCGACTTCGTCACCCGACTCGAAGAGCAGCCTCGCATGCCGATGCCGCGGCTAGAGGAATATGATGAGATCTTCCAGCCACTTCCAGGGGCAGCCTCGCCATGAATACCACTGGAGCGACGAAGTCGATCAAGCTCTGGCACGCGCCAGACGTCATGGACGCCGTCATGCTCAAGGGCCAGTTCGTCGGCCACCGCTATCCGCCGCATACGCACGACACGCACTGCCTTGCGGTGATTACGGGTGGTGCGCTGGCGGTCGAGGTTCGGGACCAGCGACGCGTATGCCGCCGTGGCGACGTGATCGTCATCGATGCCGACGTAGTCCACTCCGGTTCGGCCGCCGACAATGGGAAATGGAAGATGCGCGTGGCACATGTGCAGCCCGCGGCGCTCGCCGCCTATTGCGAGAGACTCGGCATTCCCCGACGCGAGCGGTTTGAGATACCGAGTCCGTTTGTCGTCGACGCTGAACTGTCACAGCAGCTTTACGGCGTGAACTGGTGTTCCGAGGTGGATGAGGACCGCTTCAAGCGCAGTGAAACGCTGGCCCGCGCCGTGATTGGCTTACATGCCCGGCACGCGGGCCGGTATGCCGCTCTGCCCGCAGTGCGCAGCGAGCCTGCGCTAGTGCGCGCGATCAAGTCCCGTCTGCGCGACGAACTGCACGCACAGCTGACCTTGTCGACGCTTGCGTGCGAATTTGGCGTGACGCCTTTCGTGCTGCTGCGCGCCTTTGTGCGCGACGCGGGATTGAGTCCACATGCCTTCCAGCAACAGGAGCGCGTGCGCAGTGCGATGCCGTTGTTGCGGGCCGGCAGGCCCATTGCGGAGGTGGGCGCGCGAATGGGTTTTGCCGATCAATCGCACTTCACGCGCGTGTTCAAGCAGCAGACTGGCGTGACGCCGAAGGTCTATCAGGCCGCCTTCAAATGATGCGGCGTTCCTGCCGCCGTCTCCCAAATGTTGCAGGTCTCCTACGGGGACATCGAAAGTGCCCTTTGGCCCGAGCGCGTCAATGCGCTGGTCTCGGTGAGCGGCTCCAACGCGCAGCTTGTCGAATTTGGCGAACCGGCTTTGCTTGAGCCGCTGTCGTACTAGAGGCCTTGGACTCACGATCGACGTTTAGCCGAAGAACTTAAGGTGTTCAGCAAGTATGGTGCCGCCGATCCCGATCAGCACCACGCCGCCCGCCATCTCTGCACGCCTGCCCGCGACGTGGCCAATGACACGACCGAGCATCACACCGATCGTGACCATCGCCATGGTGGCGAGACCGATCGCTGCTGCTGTCGAATAGATGTTGATGTCGACAAAGGCGAGGCCCGCGCCGACCGCCATCGCATCGATACTCGTGGCGAAACCCGTCAATGCCAGCAACCAGAACGAATGGGATGCTGGCTTCGTCTCCGCGACGTCTTTCGCCGTAAAGCTGTTGAACACCATACGAGCGCCGAGAACGAGCAGCAGCGTAAACGCGATCCAGTGATCCCATGCGGAGACGTACTGGGCTGCTGCTTTACCCAGGAACCATCCGATCAAAGGCGTCAGTGCCTCGATGACCCCGAAGATGAGTCCCGTCCTGATGGCTTCGCGCCAGTGAGGACGGTTGAGCGTGGCGCCTTTGCCGATTGCCGCTGCAAAGGCATCGGTAGACATGGCGAAAGCAAGGAATAGCGTTGCGACAGGATTCATAAGAGGAGTGGCTCAAGGTCGGGCGGAAAACCGCGACACACCGCCGCGCCCGACCGGTCGCGTGGTGTGTCGATGGTCTTGTCAACCAAAGGGCTGCCTGCACCACGGTCTGCGCGACCGAGTATGTTGACGCAGGCGCTTCTGGGTAGAAGCCGGCTACTCCCCAAAGACAAGGGCGAGCTTATCACGGCCGAAAGGCATTCGTAATAATTGGCGCGCGCAGCAATGCTCAACTGCGAAAAGCGCTATTGTGGCGACTTGCTTACGTAACGCATGGCGCGATAGAATCGCGCCTGCTCATTGGGGAGTAGCCGCCTCGAACGCCATGTTCGAGGGCGCACGTCAACATACTTGGCGAGTCGAAAGACCCGCTATGGCGTGCGCAGCTAAATGCCTGGCAAGACCGATGACTCGCATTCCGACCTAACCGGGTCGCCGGAATGCGCGTCATCGCGGTTTTTCTGCGCGGCCCGGATACAACAACCCCCATGCAATCCTTCCTCATTTCGACCAGTGTGGTCGGCCTTGCTGAAATCGGCGACAAGACTCAACTCTTGTCCCTGGTATTGGCAGCGCGATATCGCAAGCCCATTCCCATCATCCTTGGTGTTTTTGTCGCTACCCTCATCAACCATGGTGCATCTGGCGCACTCGGCGCATGGCTTGCGAGCGTTCTGAGTCCGGGCATTCTGAACTGGGCGGTTGTCGCGTCATTCGCCGTGATGGCCGTGTGGATTCTCGTTCCGGACAAGTTGGACGACGCCGACGCGGTTTTGACGAAAAACTCAATGGGGGTGTTCGGCACAACCGCGCTTACATTTTTTCTCGCCGAAATGGGCGACAAGACCCAAATCGTCACGATTGCTCTCGCGGCGCGCTTTCACGAGTTCTTCGGGGTCGTTGCGGGTACGACACTCGGCATGATGTTGGCCAATGTGCCCGTTATCTACCTGGGACACAAATTCGCCGATCGCCTGCCAACAAAGGCGGTCCACATTCTCGCCGCCATCATCTTCGTTGTTCTAGGTGGTCTTGCCCTTAGGACCGCGCTGTACCCGCAAGCGCATCCGTTGTTCTAGTCCGAGGCTGACGAGCGCACTGCACTCCACCACCGCGAGACCTTTAGAAAAAACCGGAGCTTGCCGTTAATAAGCGGTGGTCCGACATAACGCGGACCGGGATCGGAGTCGTCCGTCATTTACTCGGTTCGAAATCAACGAACGAACCGAGCGATGCTTCGGATCACGACTTCCGGATGCGCACGTCGTCAACGGGCAGACTGACACTTTCAGTTTCCTTTCGTCCAACCTGCTCGAACAGGTCACCTCGTCGACGTGCCGTTCCACATCGGAGCAATCGTGACCAGACAGAAGGGCACCCAAAGGCGTCGATACCTGTGGCGCCGCAACGCAGCAGAAGACCGAGTTGAGCAGACATCGTCGAACGTGCCTCCCGCGCGGCGCACGGCAGTGTTTGGTCTCGTCCTCGTTCTGTTGAGCGTGCCGCTCCTGGCCTTCTGGGGAGCGTATGAAAGCTTGAGTGCCGGTTTCGCCGCGCAAGCCGCCAACGAGGCGGATAACGCATTCGAGGAAGCTCGCTATAGCGTTGCGTGGGAGGAATCGGCCGAACGCAAGTACTTCCAGGATCCACGCCCGGAGGTTCTGCGCGAGCACCGCGAGGCCGGTGAAGCACTCGACGCGGCGCTGAAGAAGGCAATGGCACTTGAGCCTGACAGCGGCGCGATGCTGCGCGCCCTGCTGGAGAAGCACGCGAAGTATCGATCGTTCGCCAAGCCGATGTTCAAGGCCGTCGACGATCACGATATCGCGAGAGCTAATGAGATCGACGAGGACTCGGCCGATCCGCTCTTCGGCGATATCGAGCAAAAGGTCCTCGCAGCAGCGGCACAGCATCGCGACGACGCGACGAAGCAACTCGAACGGCTCGTTGCGGTACAACGGATCGTCCTGATATCGACCCCTGTAGTGCTAGCGATCGGCGTGGGCCTTGCGCTGCTGTTTCTTCAGATGCTGCGGCGCATTCGCAAGAACGCAGATGCGGCTGCCCAGGACGCGCTGCGCACGAGCGAACAGAGGCTGCAGGCGCTTGTCGCCAACACGTCGGATGCGATACTCGTTTCCGACGTCACCGGGACTGTGACTTACGAGGCGCCGACGCGAAGACCGGACCCCTTGAAGAACATGGGCCAGCTCGTCGGCACCAGTCTGCTCGATCCGATTCATCCCATTGACCGTCCCACGCTGCAGGGCCTGTTGGAGACCGTGTCGTCGACGGCTCGATCCACGAAATCCATCGAGATTCGTACTCGAGGCGAAGGCGATGCGTGGCGCTATATTCAGCTTACCTTGACGAATCTGCTCGACGAACCGGCCGTCGGCGCAATCGTGGCGACCGCGAGCGACACCACCGAAAGAAAGAACTTTGAGGAGCAGCTCGCGCGACGGGCGTTCTACGATACGCTCACCTCGTTACCGAACCGCGCACTGCTGCTCGATCGTATTAGCCAGGCCGAAGCTCGCGCGCGTGAGCGTAATGCGATGATCGGTGTCGTTTTCATCGACCTGGACAACTTCAAGCGGGTGAACGACAGTCTCGGACATCACGTGGGAGACCGGCTGCTGATCGCAGCGGCCAAGCGTCTCGAAGGATGTGTTCGCCCGACCGACACCGTTGCGCGACTGGGTGGAGACGAGTTCGTCATCCTGCTGGAACATCTGGGGAGTGAAGCGACGAACGAAGGAACCCTGGTCGCGGACAACATTCTTGCGCAATTCAGTCAGCCGTTTGATCTCGACAACAAACAGTACATCGTCAGCGCGAGCGTCGGGCTGGCATTCGCGCACGCCGGCCGTGGCCGCGGCGATGCGGACACGTTGTTGCGGGACGCCGACGTTGCCATGTACCGAGCCAAGAACGGCGGGAAGGGCCGCTACGTGGTTTTCGAAGAGAACATGCACGCTGAAGCAGTCAAGAAGCTGGAGATTGAAACGGACCTGCGTTACGCGATCGAGCATCGCGATCTACGCGTGTATTTCCAGCCCATCATGCAGCTTCAGGAGGCAGGGTTCCGGGAAATGGAGGCGCTCGTGCGGTGGCAGCACCCCACGCGAGGTTTGTTGCCGCCGTCCGAGTTCATTGCGATTGCGGAAGAGAGCGGTCTGATCATTCCGCTCGGACGATACGTCCTGGAAGAGGCTTGCCTGCAAGTCGCCCGCTGGCAACGTGAGTTCCCAGCAGAACCGCCGCTGCAGATTAGCGTCAATCTCTCGCCTCGGCAGTTCGATGACCCCAACCTCGTTGCCGACGTGGCCGCGGCGTTGTCCAACGCTCACATCGAGGCAACCTCGCTGAAACTGGAGGTCACGGAGGGTCTGATCATGCGGGATACCGAAAAGAGTATCGAGACGCTCCAGAAGCTGAAAGACTTTGGCGTCACAATCGCAATCGATGACTTTGGCACGGGCTATTCATCGCTCAGTTATCTTCGCAGGCTGCCGCTGGACGTGCTGAAGATCGACCGATCCTTTGTTCAGGGCATTGGCACGAGTGCGGAAGACGATGCGATCGTTCGAGCAGTGATTTCCATGGCGCAGTCACTTGGACTGGCCGTGACGGCCGAGGGGATTGAAACGAGTGAGCAGGCAAGGCTCCTGCGGGAGTGGTCCTGCCAGACTGGACAGGGTTATCTTTTTTCACGGCCTCTGCCTGCGGAGGAGTTCACCGCGTTGTTTCGCACGAGTTCACCCAGCTCCAGTCGCAGCCATTCTGCGGGCGACTTCACCATGGAGTTGCTCTGACCTATGCGCGGGTGGTGTCGGTTGAGCATGTGTCGTATCGTCTCACATCATGCCGCCCGTGCTTCCAGTGCCGCCTACCCCGGTTCCACCGGTCCCGTTTGTGCCGGCACCTGGCGACGTCGCAATCGGATGTGTGGCTCCCATCGTAGTGATAAGTGAGACGGCGGCTGCGTCCGGTTCGCCGTTGGTGTCGATTGCGCCAAGAGCAAGGAGCGCTTCGAGATCGCTATCCTCGCCCGGCTGACCGACTGTGAATGTGGTGGTCAGAAAATTGGCGGTGGAAAGCGTAACACCGTACTTTTGCTGCAGATTCTGGACGACGGCGGCCTGCGCAGTCAGAACGTTTGTCTGATTCTGCAGCGTCTGCTGAAACTGTATGTTCGTCGCGAAGCCGGCGATGAGCCCGCTTTCATTCGTTCCGAGTTGCGCCGCCAGATACGACAACATCAGATCAGTCTCCGGCGTGACGTTGTACGTGCCGCCGGTGAACGCTGCGGAGTGCAGCGTCGTCCCGCCCGAAGTCGCAGCGATCATGCACGGCATTACGGCGCCGAATGCCGCGTGGTAGTTTCCGTTCGCATCTGCTGAGACCGACATCGAGCCCCGCGCGCAGTTGATGCTGATCGTCGCGTTCGCGAGTGCCTTGCCGGTTGCCGCCGTACCGGTGATCGAAACCATCGACGGGCTGCTCGCGCTTCCACCACCACCTCCTCCTCCGCAGCCAGCGAACAACGCAACGGATGCAATTAGCAGCCCCGCGCTGACAGAACGGGTGACGTGCTGTTGTCGAGTGCTCATCGAAGTCTGCCGGTGGTTCGTATGTCGTCTAAACGATTTTGCAGTGGCGTCTATTCCATCTTTCGCGCAGTTCCTGATGGAATATAGCGGCCCCGCCGTACGTTTATTGGGGGCGTCAACGCTAGAAATGATGCATGGCGCCCTGCGCGACATTCCATCATCACGCGGCATCCGGTTGGGGGAAGTTTGAAACGAACCATGAACGACCATGGAGACCGAACGAGGCGGGGCTCGGGCGACCCGGATTTGCGGCCGCTATCGGCATTTGCCGACGATGAACTGTCCGCCAGGGAGCACGAGACCACGCTCGTTCGGCTGACCACCAACCCTCGGGCGGCCGAGCGCGTGGCGAACTATCGCGCGCAAAAAGCAGCGCTGACAGCGCTGTTCGGAGACCCGCTAGACGATGCGCGTTGTATCGTCGTGCGCCACCGCACGCCGTGGTGGCAGCAGGCCGGCGTGGCGGCATCGTGCGTGGCGATGGGCGTAGCGCTCGGCTCGGCACCCGGTTGGACGTCGGCGAATTTCGCGGCCAACCCACCCGTGTTCGCGAAGCGCGCCGACATCGCTTTCGCGGTGTATGCGCCTGAGCAACGCCACCCCGTAGAAGTAGCGGCGCCGCAACGCGATCAACTGGTTGACTGGCTGTCACGGCGCCTTGGTCAGCGGTTGTCGGTGCCTTCGCTTCGGGAATATGGCTATGCGTTGATCGGCGGTCGCCTGCTGCCCGGGGAGACCGGCTCTGCCGCGCAATTCATGTATCAGAACACGGCCGGCGCCCGGCTTACGATGTACGTTGCAGGGGTTCCAAAAGACGCGACGGCGTTCCGTCTGTTTCGTGACGGTGATCGCAGCACGTTCTACTGGGAGAGTCAGGGGACGGGATGCGCGTTGACTGGCCTCGTCTCAGAGGTGCAATTGCGATCCATGGCGATCGACGCATGCAGCATGCTCGGACAGGCGTTCAGAAGCCGGGAAACCAGCGGCGGTTTGAACCCATGATGCTTTGCGGAGCGCGTATTTCCGATCATCCGGCAAGGAGCACCCTGCCGGCCGCAGGTTGGCAGGCAACCGTGCGGACATTGCTGTGCGCGTTCGCGTTGACTTGCCTGTTTGTCTCAACGGACGTTCATGCCCAATCGACCAACCCGATTACGCCGGCTTCATCCGGTAGATCGATGGGATGCGCCGATGTCGCCACGTCGGATACCGTGAGTGTGGATGTCAACCGGTTCCGGTGTCTCGCGGCTCGCGATCAGGCGGCTTCGTTGCGAACGTGGATTGAAAGCCGCTCGCTTCTGTCCCTCACCGACGCTCAAATCCTCTCTCTGATGGACGCGATGAAGCCGGACGCCTTCGTCGAGTACGCGAGGTCCGGCATGGTTCCCGACGACGCCTGCGAATACAGGATGTTCCGCCAGGAGCGGATATCCGGAAGATGGTCCGACCGGCCCGATCACATGGTTGTCCGCTACCAGGACACCCCTCGAAAAGTCTACGCAAAATGGCTACCCGACGGCGCCCATGCGGGACAGGAGATTCTCTACGACGAAACAAGAGATCCTGACAGCATCGTCGGTCATCTCGGCGGCGCGCTGCATATCGTGTCGGGCAAGGTCGCCATCGACGGCACGTTCGCACACACCCAGTCCCGCCATAGTGTCCGCGATCTCGGCCTGCAGTACATTGCGCGCACCATCGAGCACGATGCCCACAGCTTTCGTGAAGAGGGCCTGACTGAAAAACCGACCCGTATCGAACTCATGAACGTGCACGGCGCGCGCTTGCTTGCATGGACATGGACTGCTCCTTCCGGGCCGCCGGCGCACTATGCGCAGCGCGTGAGACTGCTATTCGATCTTCAGCACCCCTGGCCCAGTGGCGAAGCCGCGTGGAACGAACGCGGCGACCTGGTGGAGATGATCCGTTTCGAAGACGTCGTGCCTCACCACTGGAGCGATTCGATTTTCGACCGACGTAACCCAGAATACGGTTTCCACTGAGGACGTACCCAGCGAAACGTTGGGCGTCAGTTGTTGCACGCGGTTTATGTGAAGGTCGACAGGCCGATGTCCAGCACGTGAACGGCGTCGCTTCGGCGTCGGCAAGCTTGCGGGAGAAAGCGCGGACTTTGCGTGAGGCGATGTCGATATTCCCTGTCGAGCATGACGTGAGTAAATCCTGAAAGCGGACATCACTGCTGTGCGGTCGTGCGATTTCTAAAGCAGTAGCAGGCGAGCCACGGCACTATTACCTCACGCGCGCCGCGCCGGATCGAGCGCTACGGTGGATCGCATTCTGGCCGCGCGTTGTGTCCTCGAACGGTCTGCGTCAAGTGATACGCGGCGTCCGCAGGAAACGCATGGATTCCACGTACAGCGACTTCTCGTCGCGCCGATCAAGGAGAAGCGAGATGCCTAAAGCGTTTTCGGTCCCTATTACTCCGCAAGGAAAGTCTGCACTGGCGACGCTGCCGCCGTGGCACTATTCTAGCGACTGTCTCGCCATCGAATACTGGGCGGACCAGAAAGCGATCGCGGCGCTCCTTCCCCCGGGCGTCACGGTGGACGAGAAATCTGGCGGCCGGGCCTTCTTCTGGTTTCTGGATTGGCAGTTCACGGGTTCCAATGACGAATTGACGGACCCGGCCCGGTATCAATACCGCGAGGCTTTCGTTCTGGTCGAGGCGGTCTTCGACGGTGTTCCGGTCAACTACTGCCCATACATCTTCGTCGATAACGATGCCGCCATCGCCCGCGGATGGGCGCAGGGGTTTCCAAAGAAGCTCGCCAGCGTCTACCAGACTCGCAGTTTCTCCGCGCCCAGTCTGGCAGCTGCGCCGCTTGCAAAGGGAAGCCGCTTTGGTGCGAGCGTGTCCGCGCATGGTGAGCGACTGGCGACCGCCCGCATCCAGCTTGAGGAACCTGTCGCCGACCCGACGACCGTGTTCAACCGGCCAACGACGATGCGCCGTTATTTTCCTCAACTCGCAGCGGGACTTCAGGAGAAGCCACCGCTCGATGAACTGACCATGTCGCTCACGGACAATCTCGCGATCGTTGACGTGTGGGCTGGGTCGGCGGAACTGAAGATTCCCGAAGTCGCCGGTGAGGACATGAACCTGATTGCGCCCGTGCGCGTCGGGCGGGGTTATCGGCTCGGTATGGCGTACTCCGTGACCGACCTGCGCATTCTGAAGAACTACGTCGAATGATCGTTTGGGCGCCCCTATGCGTTAGCAAGGGGCCCGGTTAAGAGGGGGCGCTTTCGATGCGAGCGCCCGTGAAACATCAGTCCAGGAGTCGCTCTCATGCCGCTCTACACCTTGACTACCCAGCACGGCGCACTCAGCAGTGACGCTAAGGCCAAGCTCGCGATGGAACTGACGACCCTGCATTCCGAATTTGCGGGCGTGCCGAAAAACTGGGTGCATATTGTGTTTCAGGACTATGCGCCGGGCAGCGGGTTCACCGCCGGAGAACCGGCGGCAACCGCTGCGCTCACGCTCTTGATGCGGGCCGGACGCCCACCTGAATACAAGCGGGAGCTGATACAGCGTCTTTGGAAACTGTTTCAGACCGCGACGGGAGCGCCCGATGATCAAATTGTCGTCGGCATTCAGGACGTACCGGCCAGTCAGGCGATGGAGATGGGACAGGTCATGCCGGACGTCGCCAACGAATAGGGTGAGGGGGTAGTGGTAGTGGTAGTGGTAGTGCACCTAAAAGGCACATACGCGTGGTGCGCTACTCGTCGTTGTTTGCGACTGCCGCACCCGCGATGTGATGCCGCGCCAGCGACGCCGCTACGAAGCCCGACGCCTTCATGTCCTCAACGAACTTCGACAGATACGCGGCCGCTTCATCGCCCCTGGCCTTCGGCACGCCCATTGCCTGACGGATCACCATGAAGCGCTGGTCCAGCAACCGCAATCCGCCCGCTTTAGCGGCGTCTTTTTCGAGCTGTTGCTTGACGCCTGCAGCCACGTCCAGATGCTGATCCAGAAAACCTTGCACGACCGCCGGTGACGTTGGAATCCGGACGATTGTCGCGTGATGCAGTTCGCGCGTCAGAAACAGATCGTAGGCGCTGCCTTTGCCGACTGCGACCGTCACGCCGGGTTGATCGACACCCTCGTTGGTGGTGATCGGCGAGCTGTTGCGCACGAGATAAAAACCTTCGATCAGCACGTACGGTTTGGTGAAAGCGATTTCCTGTCCGCGCTTCGGATCGACAGCGAAGAACCCGATGTCCGCCTTGTCCTGATTGACGTTTTCAACCGATTCACCCGCCGACTTGACCGCGACCAGTTGCAGCGGCACGCCAAGTCGTTTGGCTAATTCGGTGGCGAGATCGACAGACACGCCGACTGGTTTGCCCGTCGCCGGATCAAGACTTGCCAGAACCGGATTGCCGAGATTGATCGACGCGCGCAGCGTGCCGCTCGGCGCGAACACCATCGCCATCGATGCACTCGCATCTTTCGTTTGCGCGACAGCGGGCGTTGGTACGGGCACGGACAAGACCGCACTTGACGCCATTAAAGCTGCCAATGTTTTGACCACGCCGCTACGGCGTTTTGCGATTGAAGGCTTTGTCATCTTGGGTCGACCTTGATTAGCGTGTCAGAGCGATATTAGCCTGGCATTTGTCGAAAGGTGTGCGCAGGCAATTTATCCCTACGTCGTGATTCGCCACGGCATGTCGCATCTTTTCGAGTGAGTGTTCTACAGATTTGCCTCACCGTCTGCGTCCCGGATCTTGTCTGTGCGACTACCATTCACGTCTTTGTGCTGCGCGCGGCGCCTTCCTATCATCGGGTTTTCGCATGAGTCTACTAATTCGTTTGCTGCTTTTGTTAATCACCAGTCGTGGCCGGAGTCGGCTGCAGGTGCTCGACACGTGTGTCACGCCCTTTCGGGTGTGGCTCAATGACCTCGATGTCTTGCTTCATATGAACAACGGCCGCTACTTCACGATCCTCGATCTGGCGCGCGTAGATCTGATGATGCGTAGTGGCCTGTGGCGGCAATTGAAGGCGCAAGGCTGGTATCCAGTCGTCACACTGGAAACGATGCGTTTTCATCGGTCGCTCGAGCTTGGCGACCGCTATAACGTCCAGACTCGCGTTATCGGTTGGGATGAGAAGCACATCTTCATCGAACAAGGATTCGTGCGCGATGATGTGCAGGTTGCACTGGCCGTCGTGCGAGCACGGTTCCTGAAGCGAAGCGGTGGCGTTGTGACGACTGCAGAGTTGCTGGAACTGTCGGAGATTACGCAGCCGTCGCCGGAGTTGCCCGGATGGGTTGCGAGGTGGAGTGAGGCCGAAGGAGGGATGGCGCTTACGTAGCCTTCTTTTTGTGGGCAGGTCGCCTGACGAATCGTCCACTATCGCGGCTCCTGGCCGAGGGCGTGCGAAAACGCATTGATCGCCCAAAGCGGCCAGTCGACCCGCTACCGGAAACTCGAGTGCCTTCACCCCTTGCGGAACATAGGCGCTCCCCACGGCGCACCGATCGTGCCGCCGTCGACGACAATCTCAGCCGCCGTGATTCCCGAAGCATCGTCGGAGGCGAGGAACAGCACGGCCTTGGCCACTTCTTCAGGTGTAGCGAGGCGGGCCATCGGAATGCGCGGTGCGAACGCTTCTTCGGTCCCATCGATCGTTGCGCCGGCCCGTGCGCCGCGCGTCCAGATCGGTGTGCGCGTGCCGCCGGGAATCACGGTGTTGACACGAATGCCACGCTGCACGAGTTCCGACGCAAACACCTTTGCCATGCCGGTGACGCCCGCCTTCGTTGCGGAATAAGCGGCCGACCCGGGCGAGCCCAGCTCACGCATCACGGAACCGTTCAATACGATCGAGCCTCCGGCGCTCATTAACGGCAGGGCCGATTGAACCGTGAGAAAAACACCGGTGAGATTGGTACGAAGAATCGCCTCAAATGCAGCAGCGGTCGTGCCGCCGAGCGGCGTCGGACCGGAGATTCCGGCGTTGGCGAACACGATGTCGAGGGATCCGAATGCTGCCTGGATCTGCTTGAACGTCGACTCGATCGCGCTTTCATCATCGAGATCGGCCTGAATGCCAAGCGCGTTTTCGCCGAGCTCGGATACTGCCTGATCCAGCTTTGCGCGATCGCGGCCGGTGATGGCAACACGGGCGCCTTCGGCGATCAAAAGCTTCGCTGCAGTAAAGCCGATGCCGCTGTTGCCGCCAGTGACGAGCGCTGTCTTTCCAGTAAAACGCATTTCCTTCTCCTATGTATTGCGCCGCGAGATCACGCCCCAAGCCGCACGTGCTGACGGAGCGAAAACTTCGCAAAAATCTCTGTTAAGCAGCGCGGGACAGCCGCTGCGTCCGAATGCGCATGAGCATCCTCTACATCTCATTCTGTATGTTGATCATCATGCAGAAATTCAGTATTATGCTCATCATGCAGTTTGTCAAGCGTGATGAGGCGGAAAAATGGGTTATTCGCAGGCACAAAAGGCTGAGAGCAGGCAGCGGGTTCTGGAGAACGCGTCACGACAGATTCGCGAAAACGGCATCGAGGCGCTCGGCGTCGCCGAGTGCATGCGCAGCGCGGGGTTGACGCACGGTGCGTTTTACGGCCATTTTTCGTCGCGTGATGCGTTGATCCTGGAGGCGCTCGGGCACGCGGTGAGCCAAAGCGAGAAGCGCATGGCTTCTATCGCAAGCGGTGCGGCAAAGCGTGGGGAAACGCCTCTACAGGCTATTGCCGAAGCTTTCCTCAATGAGCGCCACGTGAAGAATCCCGGCAATGGATGTGCGCTGTGTGCGCTCGCCGGGGAAGCGCGGCATGCAAATCCGGATGTCAGGGAACAGCTCACGGATTACGTGCGCAAACTGGCGTCACGAATAGCGCAAGCCATATCCAGTGATAGCACGGACGCTGGCTTGGGTATCGTCGCGACTATCGTGGGGGCCATTACGCTTGCGCGCGCCGTTGACGACGACAAACTGGCGAAATCGATTCTCTCCGAGTCGCTCGCGCTGGTTATGAGTCGCGACTCTTCGCCGGTTAGCTGAGTGTTACTTGCGACGGGCGCTTGTCGTTCGTAGTGGCACTGGCGTTGCCCGGTGAGGATCGACGATTCAATCGCCAAACATGGCTTTAATGTCGCGCCCCGTCTGCTCGGCTTCCTCAATTAGCCAGTCGAGAAATTGCCTGGTTGCAGGGGAGTCTGCCGAAGTTCGCTTCCAGCAAATGAAGTAGGGGAACGGCATGGGCAGGGCGACCTTGAACGGCGCGACGAGTTCGTGTCGCTTGATGCTATCAATGGCAAAAAAACCCTGTCCCAACGAAATGCCTCTGCCCCGAATTGCCGCATCGATTGCCATGCTGGAAACGGAGTAAGTGAGTGGCGCCAGGCCCTCGGGCAGAGGCACGCCAACCGCATGCAACCAGTGTCCCCACGTTGGCGGTGACAAGTTTGCCCATCCCCATTCGACGTGAATCAGCGGGTAGCGCAAGATATCCGCCGGTTGCGAGATCGGCTTCTCCGGCTGCAACAGCGAGGGTGCAAACACGGGCGCAACCTTGTCCGTAAAGACGACGTGATAGGGCGTTCCATCACTCGGTAGGGCCCCATACGTTAGCCGGACGTCGGCACTTCGCGCGGCGACACTGGTTTCGTGGTCGACGACCTCGACATGGACCTGTACATGCGGGCAGATGGTGTGCCACTTGTCCAATCTTGAGGCGAGCCAATGGGTCGCGACTGACGGGAACGTCATCAGGGTGAGCCGGCGGCCCGTCTGCGCCTTGAGCGCCGCCTGGGCGCTATGAAAGCATTCGAACCCCCGGGAGATGTGCGAGTGGTACATCTCGCAGAGCGGGGTCGGTCGCAGGCCCGTGTTCTCTCGCTCGAAAAGCGTGACCCCGAGAAATTCTTCAAGGACGCGAATCTGCTGACTAATCGCACCGGGCGTCACGTAAAGCGCCTCAGCGGCGGTTACGACGCCTCCGTAACGAATGACGGCATCGAATATCTGCAAGGCTCGAAGAGGAGGAAGGCGGTTCATGTCGTTGACCTGGCAAATGCCATCGTGAAGCCAGTCTAGCAAAGACTGATCTCCGCCTCGACGCGCAACGGCGTCATGCAATGCCGCACGCTTACGGCTTCACGTCGGTCTTGAACCACTTTTCCGACAAGCGCGTCACGGTACCGTCCGCGAGTGCTGCCGTGATGGCTGCGTCAAATTTTGCTTTCAGATCCGCATCCTGTTTGCGAAACCCAAGACCTTCTCCCGGCCCCCAAACCGCGCCGCCGATGGTTGGTCCGGCGACCCGGATTCGGGCGGTGTCTTTGTTATCGGCGATTCCAGCGTAGTAGGTGACGTCGTCGAAAGCTATGTCGACGCGTCCGTTGACTAGGTCGAGGTCACGTTCGGCCGAGGTCTTGTAGAGGCGTACGGACGTGATGTCCTTGAAGTTGTCGTTGATGAACTTCGTATAAACCGTGCCGGATTGAATGCCGATCGATTTCCCTTTCAGTTGATCGCGCAGCGGGGCGATCAAGGGGTTGTCGGTTTTGGGGTTGCCAGTTAGCTTGAGCGAAGAGGGTTTTCCTGTCGTATTCGCCAATCCATGTCCATCTACCGTCGCGAACGCGGCCGGTGTTGCAGCGTAGGGCTTGGAGAAGGCGATGACCTGTTGACGTTCGGGTGTGATTGCAAGGGCATCCATCACAGCATCGAATTTGCCGGCCTGCAGGCCGGTGATGAGGCCGTCAAAGTCCTGGGCGACTGTCTCGCATTGCAGGTTGACCCGCTTGCACAGATTGTCGAGTAATTCCGGTTCGAATCCCGAGATTTTGCCGTTCGGCAAGGTCAGATTCCATGGTGCATAACTGCCTTCCAGGGCGACCTTCACGGTCTTCCATTCCTTCGCTTGTGCGCTGTTTCCTGCCAGTGCCAGCACGCCGAGAAAAGTGACGAGAGAAGTCTTCAAGACTCTTGTTGAAATCGCATTCACATTACACCTCTATAGTGTCGAATCAAGGTTGTGCTTGGATCGGAAATACTCGGATCGCCACAGTTCGCGGCACTGCTGGCGCTGCTGGCTTCAGTTGTGCAAGGTGCCGGCGATGTTTTCCACGATGCTCAGCAAGTCGCCCTGTTCGACGAGGCGGTGGACGCCCATCATGTCCGGATAGAAGAACCGATCGCCTTCTGCTGTCGGGGCAACCTGTCGAATTCGCGCATACACCGCCGCGGTTGCGGGTGATGCGTCGGCCGGATCGAAGAAGTCCAGCGCCTGGGCGGCGGTGAGCAATTCGATCGCCAGCACGTGCTGCAACTTCTGCGAAGTTGTGTAGGCCTTTCGTGCCGCGTGATAGGCGAAGCTCACGGGGTCTTCCTGATTGCCGCTCGTCGGCACACTGTCGACGCTTGCTGGTTGAGCCAGGGTGCGCATCTCGCCCAGCAAGCCGGCAGCCGTGTACTGAATGATCATGTAACCGCTGTTCAGCCCTGGATCCTTCGCGAGAAACGCGGGCAGTTCGCTGAGGTACGGGTTGACGAGACGGTCCGTCCTGCGCTCCGAGATCTTTGCGAGCGTGGTCATGGCGATGCAGAGGAGATCGCACCCAATGCCGACGAATGTACCGTCGAAGTTGGCACCAGAGATCGCGGTACCGTCCTCGCTGTCGGGATAGATGACAGGGTTGTCGCCGCACGACCCCACTTCATCGAGAATCGCGTCGTACGCGTCCTTGATCGCTCGCTTGGAAGCTCCATGCACCTGAGCAATACCGCGAAGGCTGTAAGCGTCCTGCAGTCTGTAATCGACAAAGCGATCGCATAGCGCACTTCCGGCCAGCAACCGTCGGATGTTGTCGGCTGTGTTCCTCTGATCGACATGTTTCTTGACGGAGTGATACCGGGCATCCAGCGAGCGCGTGGTGGCCTTGAGCGGCTGCAGAGACATCGACGCGGCAATGTCGGCAACCTTCGAAAGCTCGAGCGCGTTGTAAAGCGCCAGCATGCCGATCGCGGTCACTGAGGTCGTGCCGTTGGTGAGCGAAAGCCCCTCCTTGCAGCGCAGCGGGTGCGGCTTCAGCCCCGCTCGCTCCAACGCCTCGGCGCCACTCATGCGTTCACCGCGGTAGAAAGCTTCTCCTTCGCCGATCAGCACAAGCGCCATATGTGCCTCGGGCGCGAGATAACCGACCGATCCGTCGCCCGGTGCGAACGGCGTGATGTCATTGTTCAGCAGTCCGGCGATTTGCTGCAGCAATTCGAGGCTTACGCCGGAGTAACCTTTGCCGAGGCTGATCAGCATCATCAGGAGCGTGGCTCGTACCACTTCACGAGGCAGCGGTTCGCCGACCGAGACGGCATGGGAGCGCACGATATTTCGCTGAAGCTGCTCGGCGTCCTCCGGGCTGATGACGCGTGTCGAATTTGCGCCAAAGCCAGACGTCACGCCATAGACAAGCCGGTTCTGGCTCAGAAAAAGATCGACCAGGCGGCGCGAACTCAACACGCGCTCGCGATAGGCGGAGGAAAACTTTATCTGTGCGCCATGCTTGGCTACGGCGATGAATTGCTCGATTGAAATATCGGATTCTCCGAGCTGAACTTCGGATATCTTGCTGGGTCGAGATTCGATGTGCGCCAGACTCATTCTGAATGTCCTCTGTCGAATGCATGAAATGAAGGGGGTGGCAATATCCGCTTCAAGGCGTGATGTTTGCCGGAGATCATTGCTGGGCAGAGTAGCGGCGGCGGGGGTGGCGCACAAACGATTTGATTTGAGTTCCGGGTTTAGTTTTACTAAAGCCGGGTTTTCTGCATCGTGTTTATTCTGCGTTTAGAAGCGATGCGTTTTGTTTAATCGGAGAAAATTATTTTCTCCGATTTTTCCTTCCCGAGAGCCTGCGAGTGAGCGGATGAATCGCTGGCGTGCTGCTCAGTTTTTGTCTATGGGCGCAGCGACTGGGCCGCCAGGTGAATGGCTTTGCGGATACGGGGAAAAGTGCCACAGCGACATGCGATGTCGCTCATGGCGTCGTCGATATCGGAATCGGTCGGATGACTATGGCAATAAAGCAACGCCGTTGCCGCGATCAATTGAGCGCTTTGACAGTAACCGCACTGCACGACATCGCATTCGATCCAGGCCTTTTTCAGCGCGCGAGCTTCTCTGCTATCCAGTCCCTCGATGGTGACGACCCGCGCGTTGTGAATCGTGGATATGGGTATCTGGCAAGCCGGCTTGGCGTTGTTATCGAGCAAGATAGTGCAGGCGCCGCAAACGCCAATACCGCACCCGAATTTGGTACCCGTCAGTTGGTGTTCGCACCGGAGCACCCAGAGGAGGGGTGTGTCGGGGGCGGAATGCATGACGACGGTTTTCCCGTTAACACAGATTGACACCATATATCACCTCCGCAAGGGACAGGCGGTTGCATGAGTGGAAGGCTGCGAAACCGGGTTCCCGTGAGTGCGAAAAGAGCATTCGCCAGAGCAGGCGCAATTGGCGGCGTACCGGCTTCGCCGACACCTTGAGGTTCAGTGCCACTCTGGATCACTCTTGTGAAAATCTCAGGACAGGTCGACATATTGACGAGAGGGAAGTCAGAAAAGTACTTCTGCTGAACCTGACCTTGCACGATCGTGATCTGTTGCTGCAATGCGGCCGAGAGGCCGAAAATAATGCCGCTTTCCATCTGCTGTTCTACGAGATTCGGATTGATTGCAATGCCACAATCAATCACGCAGAACACGCGCGTGACGCGGAAACTGTCGCCATGTTTCTGCACTTCCGCTATCTGCGCGACGACGCTGCCAAATGATTCGTGCATCGCTACGCCTCTCGCGGTCTTCCCGTCTCGCTTCAGCGGCGTATGCCAGCCGGAAAACTCGATGAGTTGCCGGAGTACTTCGGCATGCCGATGATGTTCCTGCTTCTTCAGCATATCGAGCCGGAACTGGATTGGGTCTTTGTGTGCGGCCGTCGCCATTTCGTCGACAAAGCTTTCGACAAAAAACGCATGATAGGAATGCCCGACCGATCGCCAGTTACCGACCGGGATGGGTAGTGAGACCGTATTGTGCGTGACGGAAACATTCTTGCATTCGTATGGCTGATCGAACGCGCCCTCCGCGGTCGTGATGTCCTTGAGGGCCTCGAAGACAATCTTCGGAGAGCCGAATGCGCGAGGCAGCGCTTCCACGTTGATCGACTGGCTGGCCGACTCGTTCTGCCAGGCGATCAGCTTGCCGTCGGAATCGAGCGCACCTTTGAAGCGCGACACACACGCGGGGCGGTAGAAGTCGTGGGTCATATCCTGCGCACGCGGCCAGATGGTCTGCACAGGACGTCCTTTGGCTTGACCTGCGATCGCAACCGCCTGCACGATATAGTCGACTTCGAGCCGGCGGCCGAAGCCGCCGCCAATCAGATACTGATGCACCTGTACTTTGTCCTCGCTCAGCTTCAGGAACTTTGCCACTGCCTTGCGGGCCGCCATTGGAATCTGTGTGGATACCCAGATCGTCGCTTCGCCGTCCGTGACCTGAGCCGTACAGTTGACGGGTTCGAGCGTTCCGTGCGCGAGGTATGGCACTTTGTACTGCATTTCCAGAGGTTTCGATTCCTTCAGAACCTCATCGACGTTACCTGTCACATAGAAAGACCGGGGATGGGTGTTGTCATCGAGGGCCTTGATCAAGGTGGCGCAAATGTCTGTATCGCTTACTTTCGCCGCTGGCCCGTGGTCCCATGTGTACGACAACCGACAGAGCGTGCGCATTGCGATAAACGGGTTATCTGCAATGACTGCGACTCCGCCGGTACCACCGTTGTATGGTTCGACCTTGAAAATAGCATGCACACCTTCTTTATTCGTCACGTTCGAAGAATCGTAGCCGGTCGCAGTGCCTCCGAGCGTCGGGCACATCGTGACGCTCGCATAGAGCAGGTCGCGCGGCAGTGCATCGATTCCGAATTTCGCTGTGCCATTGATTTTCGATTGTGCCTCGATGCGCTTGAATCGCTGACCAATAATCGTGAAGCTGGATTTTTCCTTGAGCTTGACATGGGTGGGGCGCGATTCGAGCTTCGCCGCATCGACAAGTTCGCCGAACGTCACCGACTGTTCCGGACCACAAATAATGCGGCCCGAGCGTGCTTCGCATTGACCGACCGATACTTTCCACTGCTTTGCCGCCGCGCTGCATAGCATCGTGCGAGCCGATGCGCCGGCTTCGCGCATGGGCTTCCAGAGATCGACGATGCTCGTCGATCCGCCTGTCACCATGGTGCCCAGGAGGCGGGCAATCAACCGCGCGAAATCTTCTTCAGTCGTCGCCCGCCAGCTGTGATCGTCAGGACGTATAGCAAGCGAGCGCGCCAGATTTTCGCGGTTTGTGTATATCGCATCGATAGGAGAATCGACAATGCGGATCTGAGACCAATCCGCGCCGAGTTCTTCCGCCAGCAACATCGCAGCGCCCGTGTGGATGCCCTGGCCCATTTCAGCTTTGCTCATGACGATCGTGACGTTGTTGCCGGTATCGATCATCAGCCAGCCGTTGAGCGCCACATTGGTGCCAGGCGTATCGAGTGGCATCTTTGGGACAAGCCTGTTGTCTGACGGAGATACGGACCATCCGATCGCGAGCACGCCCAGGCCCGCCACACTGGCACCACCTAGAAGAAAGGTTCGCCGCGCCAGCATGACATCGTTCACCGTATGTTCTTACAGCGTATTGAGGTCGGCGAAGGCCGAAGCCGGGATCTTGCTTTGCTCACGATCGAGATGTGAATTGCTTCAAACAAAACGAACGCTTTTCTTCTTCTCGAATCACCTATATTAGTCACTGGATTTGGCGATTGCGAACCCGAAATGCAGCAGGCAAGTGGAGCGATCGCTGAAAACACAGCAATCGCCAGTAGACCCAGGGAAAGCACGCAAGCAGCAGACAAGTTTTCTCCGCGCAGTCTTGGGCGAGCCACTCATTGGGAGGTGGTAGATGCTGATCGATGAAATCCACGCGTTGGCTGGCAAATTATCGGCACCGTGGAAGGATGTGCTGAAACGACATGGTCTCGATCTCTCGTCTTCGGATTCGCCGCAACGCACTGCCGTATTGTTGAGTGAAGGACTGAAAATTGACTGGCAAGATCGGCGCGTTCAAGATCTTTGCCGAATCACCGAACGCGCGATAGAACCGGGCGACCCCGCGCGGAGCCTGCTTTATCACATGCTCGCGCTGTCCGAGTGTCCATCGCCCGATGGCGGAATAAGCCTGGAAGATATAGACCTGCTCGAAAACTATATCTACTCGCTCGCACCTTTGCCTTCCGACTGGTCGACACTCGACATTGCCATTCTGGCCTATCAGTATCGTCCCGCGCGCCGTACCGGACATCAGCAGCACGCTGACATGGTTTTCTCGCGGCTCGGCATCGCGCGAAATGGCGACACGGAAGCACTCTACGACGCGCGAACACGGAGCTACGTTCCGCACGTCGAGAACAAAGTCGAGCATGTGCGGGTGTTGCCGGCGCGGTATGGGGCGTTTCTTGTACGGCGTGTATCCGGTCCAGACGGACTAGCGATGATCGAAGGAAAGCAGCCTGGCGACGCACATCGCGCATTCATTCAGCCGGTGCGCAAGCTGTTTTCCGCCGAATGCCTGCCGGACATGACGTTGAATCTGGATTATGGCCATTGGCATGTCGGCGAAAAGCTGAAGCGCGCCGTCAAGGCACGATGGGGCATTTCTCCGGTCCCGTTGGGAGATCTCGACCGTCCTCCGTATTCGATCGTATGCCGGTTTCCGGATTTGGGGCAGTCGGCCGCGACGGGCGTTCCATCAATCGTGCTCAAGCATTGTGGCGGAAGCGTACTGTTGATGCCTGCGGCGCGGCCTCTGATTGAACCCGTGACGTCGGCGAACTATAACGTTGGCGGGTTCTCAGTGCCGGCCCGATGGCGCATCATACACATCGTCAACCGGCGCTATACGACTATGCGTCTGTTCACGGATCTATACAGGTTGTTTCTTGCGTTCGTTGCGCAGATACATGAAATGTTTTTCCCAACGATCGCAAAGAACTGGTTCTGGCTGCGTTTTCCGGAACCTCGCAACTCGCCGGAATACATGAATATCCGCCATATGAGGGACGAGAACGGTACGTATGCGGACATGCGTACGCATCCGATCCGTCAATCGGCATTCGTCGAGAAGGTGATCAAAGGCGGTTACGATGCGCAACTGTTTCTTGATCACTGTCTCGAAGGCGCAGTCACGATCAGAATCAACGAGCTCGTGAATCGGCGAGTATTGCCCGCTTACTCGATCGTGGCTGCGCCGGACTTTTTCCCTTATGCGGACCAGTCCGAATTACAGCGCTGGTTCAACGAAGATCGCATCGACCCCAAGACTCAGTTTAGAAACGGCTCGCCTATATCGCTCAGCGCGGAGCGGCTTCCCGTCAATCCGCATCACGTCGATTCGTTCAGCGAGAAAGAGGCGTTTTCGACTGGCGAAGATACGATTTCCGTTTCATTCAGTCTTGCACCGCGCGCATCAAAAGAGTCTAACGAGAAGGCGTATTTGCCTCGTATGGTGTCGTTTCTATCCGATGCATCATCGAGTGTTTTTGCACCGGGTTGGGACGTGACCTACGCGGGGGGACATCGTAAAGGGATCTATCTCGCAACGTTTGGCCTGGGCAGTCCATTCGCAGAAGACATCAAGTTGTGCGCAGCGTCGAACAGTTTCTGGCCCGCTGTCAGCCCGGATGCATCGCGAACCTTCAACCGGAGCGATGCGCCAACGGCCATTCCGATGCTGGACAGCGAACTTGGATTTCATCCGCAACATCCTTTGGTGCAAGGCGGCCTTGTACATAACACGCGCACAGGATGGGACGGCGAGTACGGTCCCTTTCTTACGGCCGTGGGCACGGTTGATTACGCGGATATCGAGCGATCGGATTACGTCGCGAACGCGCTGGGCGGCAATATGCTGTATGGCGCCTTCGAACATGTCGACGCAGCCGAACTCATTCGCAGGATCAAGGCGCTGCGCCTCGCTGTGGCAGCATGCGATCCAACCCATACTCCCGCAAAGACCCAATTATGGCTTGTCTCGGCAACGGAGTCCGATCAGCCGGCAAGCGCAAAGAAAACCTATCATTTCCTGTTCGTTCTTCCCGAAGACGGCGCGAAACCGGTGCAGCATGTGCCGGGACGCTTGCGCATTCGATACGGCGAGGCCATCAGTTGTAACGCGACCGATTCGATGCTGATAGGGCACGTTCAACGATACCCACCGGGACCTGAGGCACTTCGGCTTTACTCAAGGTATGAGTCCGTGTGATGTTCTGGTTATCGGCGATGGTCCTGCCGGATGCGCGGCGGCAATTGTCGCCGCCAACGCAGGATGCGACGTCACGATGTTAGGTCGCGGCCTGTCGCATTCGGCGCCGGAGTGTGTATCGAACCATGCATTGAAGTTGCTCGGGCTGCTGGATCCCGCAGTGATCGAGCAGTTGGATGCATGGCTCGATGTCGATTCGGAATCTATTCCCGGCCGCGCGGTTGTGCGGAGTCGACTCGACGACCGTTTGCGAGTCGATGCGTCGGCGGCCGGGGTAGCCCATGAGTGCGAATGTCTGTATCCGCTTTTGCCTCGCATTGAAAGCGGACGTGTCGTCGGTGTGACGTGCGGAGCGGATGAGTGCAGGGCGTGCATCGTCATAGACGCGACGGGAATTACCGGCTTCCTGCGACGCGGACTTTCACTCGATGAAACCGTCGACTCGTCACCCATCTGGCTTCGTCGCGGTTTCGCCAGCGGATGCTCGTCGCAGAGCGACACCTATTGGCAGATCGCGCGGGAAGGCTGGCTCTGGCTACGGCCGACATCGGCGCAATACATGTGGACTTCGTTGTCCGTGCAACGGAACGCGCATATCGCCTTGCGTTCTGGCATATCCGCCATTGGAACTGTGTGGCAGCAATGCCGACGCTGGCGACATCTTCATCAGGCCGCCGGTCCCGGCTATTTCGTATGCGGTGATGCTGCGGGATATCTCGATCCCGCCTCAGGCGATGGCCTTCGGTTCGCGATTGAATCCGGCATACGTGCGGGGACACTTGCCGCAGAGGTATCGAAGCATCCGGGCAGATCGAGTATTGCCGCGGCGCTCTATTCAGATTGGGCTTTGCAGGACTATCTGGCCACGAAAGAAGTACTGCAACAAGTCTATATCCGTGCGCATCTGGACATCTGGCGCAGCTAATGCGGGGCTGGTCGACTGCCACATTTAGCGCGTATGCTCCGAAAAGCAGCGCAGTGAAACAATAGTCGGCAATAAACGAAAACCGTAGCACTCACACTCTTGGGAGGTCAGCATGCTTTCCTTTATCGGTACGGTAATTGTAGGGCTGGTCGTCGGATTGATTGCGCGGGCGCTGAAGCCCGGAGACGACAGCATGGGGCTCATTATGACCATCATCCTCGGCATTGCCGGCTCGCTGATTGCGGGCTATGTGGGGCGTGCACTGGGCTGGTATCAACCCGGCCAGGCGGCAGGTTGGATTGCGTCGGTGATTGGCGCTATCGTTCTGCTGATCATTTATGGATTGGTGCGCCGACGGAGTTAAGCTGCGCGCGGTGACGCGCCCAGGGTGGCGATAGAAAGTGGCACGCTCGCGCGAAAGTGGACCCGGTACGTTGATTTGCTCCCAGGAAAGGGGATCATTATGCAATCTGCATTCAAACCAATTTGCCGGGTACACTCCGTTCACCGCGCTCTGCTCGTACTTCTTGCACTCGCGTGCTCGCCTGCATTTGCTGGCGCTCCGGATCCCGCTGACGTCATCTCGCAGCAGAGCGGAGTGCCTGCGAGCGAGGTGCAAGGCATGCTCGCGAACTGCGACGCGAACCAGATGAGCCTGAACTTCTGTGCATGGCGCGATAGGGTGGTTGCCGAGCAGAAGTTGCAGGACGTCGTCGAAGATAAGTCCGCAAAATTCCCGAACTGCAAAGCGAGTCTGGAAACGAGAGTCGCCGCGTGGAAGAAGCGCCGCGATGCGAGTTGCAAGAAGTCCGCCGAGGCAGAACACGGAGGTGGTTCTATCGTGCCGATGGAAATTGCCGCCTGCCAGGC
Source organism: Paraburkholderia sediminicola (assembly GCF_046026675.1). Classification (GTDB taxonomy): domain Bacteria; phylum Pseudomonadota; class Gammaproteobacteria; order Burkholderiales; family Burkholderiaceae; genus Paraburkholderia; species Paraburkholderia sediminicola_F. Next base: position 254,452 of record NZ_JAQQEY010000002.1, read on the forward strand.
TGCAGAGACTGATCGTATGACGAAGGTCATTGGGTCGATTCATCGATGCAATTGACTGGCAAGTCGACTCATGGCCGGTAACCGTGATGGCGAAGGAAAGAAGTTGGCCAACGCCGCAGCGTTTCTTTCTAAGATCAGGCGCTCGGATCTCGGCTGATTCAGCAGCGATGTTAAGCCGGATTCAGTCGAACGGAGACGGTTGCCATTCGTCTCAGTCGGGCCATCTACGGTCAATCAATAGGGCCTCGCGAATGACCGGAGTTTGCCCTCGCGCGGACCTTCGTGGCTTTGACCATCCTGTCCAACTGAAGCGATCACCCGTTCACGGGAGCTTCGATGGCGACTTTAGCTGCACAAATCATGCTGTCCGCCATCCGAGAGAACCTCGGTTCGATGGCTATTTTTTTCGCAGACGTTCCTTCGCCAGGCGAGCAATGACTGCCGGTGCCTGGTTCGGTATGGCGAAAACTGAACTGACGTTGATCTCACAGAGTACGTGGGAACTCAGACCGAAACGCAGATCTGTCGTGATAGAGATGAGTATCCGTTCCCCAGCCGAGATTCCGGGTGCGATGCAGAACTTCCTTGACGCCCATCTTCAGGATGACGTCGGGGTGGGCGCTGACCCAGGGTCCACGCGACGCTACCTCCCGCAGCATGGTGTCAAGCGCTACCCGGATCTGCCCGTCGTGAATCGGATCAACCCATACCAGTACGCCGTCAACCCTCAGAAGCTGCTCACGCACTTCATCCACTATCTCGTCGGAATAGACAGCGGGTTGCGCGCCTCGATACCGATCGCCGTCAACTCTTCGACGACGCGGTAAAAGCGATTGTTCGCCGGTGTCGCACTTTTACGCGCCTCGTGATCGCCGCGCCACAGTACGGCCACCTTGGCGGCAGTTTTAGTTTGACTCATCTTGTCCTCCATAGGCGCCAGCATCCAAGGCGTCACTTAAGCGCGAACAACTTCGCGATTGGCAGGATTGGCACTACGCATTCCAACTCCGTTGTCTTTATCACCACTTGCCGGTCTTTCCAGGTGCAGGGGCGATTCTGCCATCCGCCGAAGTGTTTAACCGCCCCGAGTGCGTCACGATTGCCTCAGCCTTACGGCGCCATGATGCGCAACATCGCCTGTCCCTGAACTTCCTTGAGCGGGAAGTAAGCGCGATGCGTCGACTCATCTACCGCGACAACATGCGCGTTGGGGCCGACGCGGCCGTCGCCAATCTTCGACACGTTGCCCGCGTCGGCTTTGAACATCGAGACGATGCCGGCTTCGCCAGCCACGTAGAGCAGATGCAGTTGCGAGTCGAAGGCCAGGACGTCGGGGTCCTGACCGACGTCGAACGATGACGTGACGCGCATCGTGCGCATGTCGAGCACCAGCAGCCTGTCATTGCCTTCGCAAGCGATGAAAGCAAGCCGTTGCTGCGGTTCGATCAGCAGTCCGTGATTGCCCGGCGCGCCAGGCAGATCGATCCGTGTGACGATCCGGTCCGTGGCTGGGTCAATTTCGAGCAGTTGCCGTCGCGATTGCACGTTCACGAAGATGTGTCGGGAAACCGGATCGTACTGAGTATTGCCGACTTCACCAGTCTCTCGCATCCAGTTCACGTCATCCTCCGAGCAGGCATCGCTGCCTGCATCCGCATGGCGGCGTTGTCCCAGTTGATGAGGCTAAACAGCTGATTGACATATTCATTGCGCTGGTTCTGGTACTTCAGGTAGTACGCGTGCTCGAAAACGTCGAGGACAAGGATGGGCTGAATGCCCCACGCGGTCAGCTTCTGATGGTTCTCGCACTGCAGGATCATGAGCTTACCTGTTGCAGGGTGGTAGCCAACAACGCCCCAGCCCGATGCTTCTACAGCAATCGTTGCGGCGATCAGTTGTGCCTTGAACTTCGCATAGGAACCGAAATTCCTGTCAATTGCTTTGGCCAACTCGCCCTTCGGTTCACCGCCTTTACCCGAGATACTGGTCCAGTAAATGGTGTGCAGGATGTGGCTGGACAGCTGGAACGCGAGCTCTTTCTCGTAGAACTTCACCAGCGCGAAGTCGTTTGAGTCCCGCGCTTTCGCCAAGGCGTCTTCAGCCTTGTTCGCGGCAACTACAGCAGGCTTGTGGTGAAAGTTGTAGTGCAGTTCGACGGTGCGCGCATCGATGATGGGTTCAAGCGCGTCGTAGGCAAACGGCAGCGGTCCAGCGGCATACTTGCCGTCCGCGTCTGTGAGCTTGTCGGTGTAACCGGGCTCCTCTGCCGCACGAGCGGTTTGTGCCTGGGCCAGCATGATTCCCGCGCCAACAACAGCGGTGTCCTGCAGGAAGGTCCGACGTGTTGCCATGATTACGTTCCTTGTAGAAGGCGCGCACGCGCATTCCGTCAGATCGCGTGCGAATGAATGAGCGGATAGACAGCAAGACCAAACAGGGCAGCCGCAACGACAATCACCGGCTCCTGCAGCTTCTTGAATCGCCAGAGCAACACGATCGTCACAAGCGCAAGCACGACAGTGGGCCAGTCAACGATCGAGCGCCGCGCGATGACAATGACTGAGCCGGTGATCGCGCCCACGGCCGCCGCCGTAATGCCATCGACGAACGCCTTGACGGCGGGCAACTTGCCGTATTTCTTGAAGTACGGCGCTGGAAGCACGGTGAACAGGTAACAGGGTAGGAAGGTCCCGAGCGCGGCGACGCAGGCGCCCGGGAAGCCCGCGACCAGGTAACCGATGAAGCCAACTGTGATGACGACCGGCCCTGGCGTAATCATCGCCACGGCCACCGCATCGACGAACTGCTTATCGTTAAGCCAGTGATGCTCGGTCACCACGCCACCGTAGAGGAACGGCACGATCGCGAGTCCCGAACCGAACACGAACGCGCCGGCCTTGGCGAAGAACAGCCCGACCTGGCCGAGCAGCGGCAGATCAAGACCACTCAGGACGCCGCTTACGCCCGGCGCCTGCGTCACGGCAAGCGCATTCAATCCGCCTTTGCCAAGCCACTTCGGTGGTGCATGCCGGAACCAGTTGAGCAGGCCACCCGCGATAAACAGCCATGCGATCTCGGATTCAGTGACCACGGTGACGACCGCCAGCGTCAGGAATATCGCCCACAGCAGTCTGTCTTTACCGACGGTCTTCCTGGTCAGCTTGTACGCGCTCATCGCGATGATTCCGACCACCGCGGCGCCCACGCCATAGAAGACTGCCTGCATCCAGGAGAGGCCGCCAAACTGCGCGTAGGCCCAGCCGAGCGCCACAACCATCAGGAACGAAGGCAGGACGAAAGCGATACCGGCCACCGTTGCACCGACGACGCGGTAATGGACGTAGCCGAGATAAATGCCGAGTTGTGCGGCGAGAGGCCCTGGCATCATCTGAGCCAGCGCCAACCCCTCCTTGTAGTCCTGTTCGCTAATCCAGCCCCGACGCTCAACGAGGTCTCGATGCATGTAGCCGACCAGCGCCACCGGCCCGCCGAAGCCGAAGGTGCCGAGGCGCAGCATATAAAGCATCAACTGGCCGAGGGTATAGCCCGGTGCGGTCGCCGTGGTGGTGTTCACGAACGGCCCTCTGCGCTGTTATTTTTTTTGCTCGCCGCAAAGTGCGCATAGATCGAATCGAGCACGCGACCCATTTCGTCGAGCAGTTGGTCGTCGTCCAACGCGCGTTGACGTGCGCCCGCCATCACCGCTTCGAAGCCGATTGCCTCGGGCACGGGTGCGCCGCCGACGTCGAGCGCGTGCACCATTTCACCGAGCCGAAGAAGCGCCGCGTCGTCTAGGCCGAAGCTCACGACCAGTACCTCAAACGTCACGCGCTCGCCCACGTGTGTAAATGCGGCACCGTCGAAGTCGAAGCCAAGTGCATCCGGCGGGCAGGCCTCCGGAGAATCCAGCCAGAGGAACCGCGCCTTCGGGTCGATGAAGCGACGGATCAGCCATGCGCTTGCGACGCGGTCGACCCACAGCCGCTGTCGGGTTGCCCACGTGCGGGCCTGATACTCGTCGCGCCGTAACGGCCGGATGGGCTGCTCGGCCGCATGTGGCTCACCCGGCGACAGGACCGTATCCGCGAGCGCTACAAAGTCTTCCCATGCGACTTCGGCGTCGGTCGATGGCGCGCCCGGAAAGTAGTCGATCGTCCGGATCGCGTCATAGTCCTTGCGCAGGCGACGCAGCAAGCGCGTGACGTCTGCCGGCGGCAGGCCGCCCAGCGTTTTGCGCGCAGCGCCCAGTGACGCGACAAAGGTTGCGTAGTCGTCGTTCCGGTCGAACAGTACGCGAAAGTCCGCTTCCTGCGACGCGTCCAGGCTTGGCGCCCGCAGCAGATGCGCTGTGCCGCCGGCTTCGTCGATGCTGCCGGCAAGTTCGCGCAGCATGTCCTCACGCTCCCCGGTGTGAGGCAACAGGTAGATGCCGTCACGCAGGACAGCGCACCCCTTCGCTTTCAGCGCGCGCCACGCCCGCATGCGCGCGGTGGCGTTCTCGGTGGGGAACGTCAGAACGAGGACAGACCAGGTGGTTAAGGTATTCATGTAAAGTAAACTACACACATGTAGCGTACTTTACAAATTATATTTGTTTGACTTCAGTGGAACCGCATTGACCGTGATTGAGTTGAAGGGCCAAAGGGCGCGGTGGTCCAGAACCTCGTGAGTGTGCGGATGTTCACGCCTCTCGCGAATATGAAGAGCGGTAAAAGCGGCGTTGTGACGTGCGTTCACGGATTGACGGGCTACGAATATTAACCATGTTGGGGAAGTATCTGGCGAAGCCAGTGAGCACGGAGAATTTCGCGCGAACAAAAAATACCCCCACCCCCTATGGTAGACTCCGAGAAATTATATACCCCCACGGGGTATCTGGAGGATGGTATGAGTCATACAGTTCAGGAAAAACAGAAACTTCTTAACAGGGTTCGCCGTATCAAGGGGCAGGTTGAAGCCATCGAGCGGGCGCTCGAGGAAGAGCACGGCTGCACGGATGTTCTGCAGCGTATTACGAGTTGTCGCGGAGCGATGAACGGCCTGCTGGCGGTTGTGCTGGAGGACCACATCAGGAATCACCTCGTCGATGCGGATAACGGCGAGGACCACGGCGGCAGCGCGACGGAACAACTCATTGAAGTTGTTCACAGCTATTTCAAGTAGAGTCAAAAATGAGTGATTTCAGAGATGCCGCATTCGGTGCCGGCCATGACCACATCTTTCTAGGTGCCGCTCATGAAAAGAACGAGCGCAAGACGTGGGCGGTCATTGCACTGTGCAGCGCAATGATGCTGATTGAAATCGTCGGCGGCAGCATGTTCGGCTCGCTTGCGCTGGTCGCTGACGGCCTGCATATGTCGACGCATGCCGGCGCGATGCTGATTGCTGCACTTGCCTATACCTATGCGCGCAAGCACGCCACCGACTCCCGCTTCGTGTTCGGTACCGGCAAACTTGGTGACCTCGCAGGGTTCACGAGTGCCATCGTGCTCGCGATGATTGCAGTGCTGATTGGCTATGAAGCGGTGTCGCGTTTCCTGTCGCCGATACCCATTCACTTCGGCGAAGCGATTCCTATCGCGGTGGTCGGCTTGCTTGTCAACCTGGCAAGCGTGTGGCTGCTGAGCGGCGGCGATCACGGCCACGGCCACGGCCATAGCCACGGTCATAGCCACGGGCACGGTCATGGCAATGACGAGCACGCTCACGAAGACGAAGTGAAGAAGATTTTCGCTTCTTCCGGCGTGTTTGCAGTTTCCATCTTCGAGGACGGCGTGCCGCCCGTTTTCCGTATTACGCCGGCGACGGAGGCGTCGCGACAGGACTCGTCGGCGGTGTCCGTGACGACCGTACGGCCTGGTGGGACACAGCAGGTATTCACTTTCGCGGACCGCGGCGGCTATCTGGAGTCGAAGGAAGACATCCCTGAACCACATGCCTTCAAGGCTATAGTCCGGACGCCGGAGGGCGAGCACGAACTCGAATTCGAAGAGCATGAGGATGGCCACGACGTACATGAAGCAGCGACCCGGGACCACAACATCAGGTCCGCGTACATCCACGTGATAGCTGATGCAGCGGTCTCCGTACTGGCTATCATCGGCCTCTTACTGGCACGCACATTTGGCTGGCTCTGGATGGACCCGCTCGCGGGCGTCATTGGAGCGCTGGTGATTGCAAACTGGTCGTACGGCTTGATGCGGGACACCGGTTCAATCCTGCTCGACATGAATCCTGACCGGCGCATGGCAGATAACGTACGGCACGCCATTGAGGACCGTGGTGACAAGGTGGTCGATCTGCATGTGTGGCGAGTCGGTCCGGGCCATATGAGCGCCGTGGTGTCTGTCGCGACGAATGAGTCTCAACGGGACTCGCGTTTTTATCATGCTGTGCTTGAGCGATTCAAGGGGTTATCGCACGTCACTGTCGAGGTACAGCCCTCGCATGCAGTAGGCTGACCGATTGCTGTCAAGTGGGCGTGCATGGACGCGCGTCCCACTACTCTCGCACCGCGTTCTGGTTCAGGCTAGGACGATCCTTTCATTTCTCATCATCTGTTCTGCTACGAATCTGAGCCCCTGACTTTCGCGCGCGGCTCAGTCTTTCATAAGCATTTTGCGGCGATTGACGCGCACATGTGTGGGGAAACCCTGTCCAGATCCGGGAATCCGAGCGCGCATAACGTGCAACAGAATCTTCCGCTAATCGGAACGCCAAAAACAACATATCTACGCATTGACGGGTTGCGTTTCGAAATTGTTCGAAAAATGCAGGTGCTGTAATTCACCTGTCGTTTTCGCAAAGGCTTTCTGAAAGAAACGACACCCCTCATCAAACGGATAGCGCCATCAGTTGCGTGGCGTGGATTGCAGACTGGCGTAACGAAGGTCGCCCGGATTGTTCGAGCCGTCCTTTGCGCGCCATCGAACAACGGAGAATCTTCAATGAAGCTGACCGTCTCTACTCTCGCTCTCGTCACCGCGTCGATGCTGTGCACCGCAGGTGCAAGCGCCCATCAGATCTGGTTTGAGCAGTCGCCTAACAAGACGATGACGTTCTATTACGGCGAGTTCGACAAGAACATGCTGGAAGTCACGCCGGGAGGCATGGACCGCTTCAAGGCACTTACCGGCCAGTCGATCTCCGACTCCGGTGCGAAGCCACTGGATATGAAACTGCAGCGCGCAAGCTTTTCGGTAGCGGAGAGACCTGGCAAGGGCGACTCGCTCGTTGCGGTCGATCATAAATATCCGATTTTCAAGGTTCACGACGAAGGCACCACGGTCGATACCTATTGGACCCCGGCTACGCGATGGGTCGGTGATTTCAGCGCGCGCCAGCCGGAACTCGAACTTGATGTCGTGCCCACGGGCGTGGTCAAAGGTAATGTCGCCCAGTTCCAGGTCTTCTATCAGAAGGAGCCGCTGACGAACAAGCCAGTAACGCTTTCGTCGTGGGCAGGCTGGGACTATCTCGGTACCACGGACGGAGAAGGCAAGGTGTCCTTTCCGTTGCCATGGAAGGGCACTTACGTTCTCGGCATCGAGTACCGTGATCGTACGCCGGGTGAGCGGGTCAACACCGAGGGTGTCACCGAAAAATACGCGATCCGTAGCTTTAGTTCGACGTTGTCTTTCTATCAGCCGACCGGCGCGGAGCCAATGAAGCGCGCGCCGTCGACGCTCCCCGCGTCCGAAATCGCACGGCTGAACGCGAAGTAATAAACGGTTGCACGGTGCCGCGTCGTTGCTTCGAACACGGCGCGCCCGGAAGCACGAACGCTGATTCACCGATTCCAACCGATATCCGACAAGGAGCATCGATGAACTACCTCGCCCGTATTCTGGCCGTCACGGCTGCCGCATTCACGATCAATCAGGCTGTCGCACACGGCGTTCCGCTGCCGCAGCACGGTGGAATCATGGACGACGCAGGTCTCGTGGCCGTCGAAATGGTTGCGAAGAACCGCACAGTCGAACTGTTCGTCACCGACGATGACGCGCCGGTCGACGCACGCAATATCAAGGGCGTGCTGACGGTCACATCCGCTACCGGCACGAAGAAGCAAACGCCTATCGCGGCCGTATCCGGCAACCTGCTTCGCTCGCAGGACGTTGACGTGCCTCCCGGCTCGCGCGTCACCGCATTGCTGACGATGGCGGACGGTACGACCAAGGTGAGCGCGCGATTCAAGGTTCAGTGAAGCTGCACGCTCAACCTCCTTTCATTAACGTCTTTCGAAAAGGAACAGCGGATGAATCGCATCTGCACGCTCTGCCGCGCGTGGTTGGTCCGGCTCGCAAACGGCTGCCCGCTGATGTTGCTGCTGCTCGCCGGTACCACGGCGCTCGCATACGCACACGGCGTCTCGGACGACGACAAGTCGTTTATCGAAGGTAGTGCGGGGATCAACCTGATTCCATACATCTACCTTGGGGCGAAACACATGGTCACAGGCTACGACCATCTGTTGTTTCTGTTCGGCGTGATCTTCTTCCTTTATCGGCTCAAGGACGTCGGCCGCTATGTGACGCTGTTCGCCGTCGGGCACAGCACGACCTTGCTGTTCGGTGTGATCGCGAACGTGCATGCGAATCCGTACCTGATCGACGCGGTGATCGGTCTGTCGGTAGTCTACAAGGCGCTCGATAACCTTGGTGCGTTCAGGAAGGTGCTGGGTTTCGAGCCGAATCCGCGTCTCGCCGTGCTGATTTTCGGCTTCTTTCACGGCTTCGGGCTGGCGACGAAACTCCAGGAGATGACCATCTCGCGCGACGGCATGGTGCCGAACATCATCGCGTTCAACGTCGGCGTCGAAATCGGCCAGTTGATCGCACTGAGCATGATCCTGATCGCGATGACGTACTGGCGTCGTTCGCCAGGCTTTCAGCGCCACGCGCTGCTCGCCAACGCGGTGCTGATGGCTGCGGGCTTCGTGCTCGTCGGTTTTCAACTCTCCGGCTATTTCTTTCCCACGGTGGCATGACATGAGCACATACGAGGTATCGAATCAAAGCCTGATGAAGGCCACGTCCGGTGCTGCGGTCGCGGCGCTGGTCATTCTCGCGCTGTTCGTTTTGCCTGCAGAACGGGGCATCGACATCACCGGACTCGGCGGTGTGCTCGGACTGACCAGGATGGGCATGAAGAGTCCGTTCGCTGAACCGGTTTCGGGAGTGGCGCCCGCACAGACCGTGGGCGATCTGCCGATCCCGAACCGGTTGTCGATTGCACAGGCTACGCCGTATCGCAGTGACGAAATGGAACTCGTCCTGCCGCCGAACGCAGGTGCCGAGATCAAGGCGCAGATGAAGAAGGGCGATCACTACATTTTCCAGTGGTCAGCAACGGGCGGACCGGTCAACGTCGATATGCACGGCGAACGGCCGCACGCGGGCAAGGCCTTCACCAGCTACTGGAAAGATGTCGATCAGACATCGGCGCAAGGTTCGTTCACCGCGCCGTTCGACGGCACGCATGGCTGGTACTGGCGCAATCGCGGCGATGAAACCGTCACGATCAAAGTGAAAACCAGCGGTTTCTACGAAAAACTCTTCCGCCCCGACGGGCATTGAACGGGTGCCGGGGCGCAAGCGCCTGCCACTTTCCTGAACGCTATGCCCTATCTCAGACGAGGGTGATCAAAATGACTATCTCTTCGGGTTTATCCAACCCAGCGGCTGCAGCCGCACGGTCCGTCGCGAAGCCGGCGGTGCAGTCGCGCACGCGGATGATCGCTATCGACGCACTTCGCGGCTTTGTGATGCTGTGCATGCTCGTCGATCACGTACGGGAGACATTTTTTCTGCATCGTCAGGTGACCGACCCGATGGATGCGTTCACCGTAGCGCCAGAGCTGTTTTTTACGCGGATGGTGAGCGAAATCTGCGCACCGGTGTTTATCTTCCTGACCGGCCTGTCCGCGTACCTGTACGGTCAGTCGCATACGCCGAAGGAAACCTCGGCCTTCCTGTTCAAGCGGGGCATTTTTCTTGTGTTTCTCGAACTGACTTTCGTGTGCTTCGCGTGGACCGCGGAATTTCCACCCAAAACGCTGTGGCTGCAGGTGATCTGGTGTATCGGGCTGTGCATGATCGCGCTGTCGGCTTTGCTGCACTTGCCGCGAAAGTGGCTGATTGCGATCGGTATCGTCATCATCGCCGGGCACAACCTGCTCGATGGATTCACTCTCGGACCTGACTCACCGCTGTTCGTGCCGTGGTCGATCCTGCATCAACGCGTATTCATCGACCTGGGTGGCATTACGCGGGCACGCACGACGTATCCGGTTCTGCCGTGGATCGGCGTAATCCTGCTCGGCTATACGATCGGCCCATGGTTCGCCAAACAGGTCGATCCGGGCGAGCGCATGTCGCGGCTGCTGAAGGTGGGTGCGGGCGTGCTGGTCGCTTTCGTCGTGATTCGCTATCTGAACTTCTACGGCGAAAAACCGTGGGCGCACACCGGCGATGCACTGCGCACGTTCATGAGCTTCATGAGCGCGAAGAAGTATCCGCCGTCGTTGATGTTTCTGTTGCCGACGCTTGGAATCGGTCTGATTCTGTTGGCCTGCTTCGAGAAGATTCAGGACCGGCGTATCGCAGACATGCTCGCCGTACTTGGCGGTGCACCGATGTTTTTCTATCTGCTTCACCTCTACGTGCTAAAGGCCCTCTACCTGATCGCGCTGCATGTGTGGGGGGCAAACCAGGGGCAATTCTACGGGTTCGACAGCATCGCAGGGATCTGGCTGTGGTGGGCGATCCTCGCGGTCGTGCTGTACCCGCCGGCGCGCTGGTTCTCAAAACTCAAGCAGCGCCGCAAGGATATCTGGTGGCTGAAATACCTTTGAGGGTCGGCCAGACCCGGTGCCAGCTTCTCATACAGCGCGGCTAGCGCCCTTCGTTACCCGGTTCGGAGCCGTTCTCTCCGGATTTCGCTCGCATTTCCAGCTCGACTCGCCACGACAGGTGGCGGGTCGGTCTGCGCGCGCTTCGTGCGCAGACTGCCTCATCCACTATTTCTTTACCGGACGTTCATGATGAACAGGTCGCGTGCAGCAAGAACCAAGATTGGCGGAGCGATAGCAATCGCTACCTTCGGCGTCGCGGCCAGCGCATCGGCGCAAAGCTCCGTGACGTTATATGGCATCGTCGATAACGGATTCGTTTATACACATAACAGTGGTGGCCAGCCGACCCAGCTCGGTCTGATCAGCGGCAGCTTGTCCGGGTCGCGGTGGGGGCTCAAAGGGGTTGAGCCGCTAGGTGGAGGGTTGTCCGCAATTTTCCAGTTGGAGAACGGCGTTAACCTCAACACCGGCAAGATGAATCAGGGCGGGCGACTGTTCGGGCGGCAGAGCTATGTCGGCTTGAAAAGTGCGACGGCCGGCACGCTCACGATGGGCCGCATCTATGACCCGCTAACAGACCTCGTTCAGCCGGTGCAGGGCGACAACTATCTCGGACAGACTTTCACTTCGCCGGGTGATGTAGATAACGCCGACAGCAGTGCTCGCTTCAACAACGCGTTAAAGTGGGCAAGCCCCAAGTGGTACGGCTTGAGCAGCGAATGGATGTACGGCTTCGGCGGGGTGGCCGGCAGTGTCGTGTCGGGCCAGACATACAGCGCGGCGCTCAGTTACGGCCAGGGAGGCTTTACGGTCGCGGGCGGCTATCTGCACATGGATCGCGGCAACCCCACCTTATCGACGCGTGGCACTGCGTCTTCGGATACGCTGTTCAACAGTTCGGTCAACGCGGCGTATTCCTCCGCGAAGGCGATCGACGTGTGGCGTGTCGCGACTCAGTACGCGTTCTCTGCGTTCACCTTGGGGGCGTACTACAGCGACTCCCGCTATTCGGCCGATGGCGCATCGAGCTTCTCGCACACCGAAATCTATCGCAACACGTCGGCGTTCGGTGTATGGAAAGTGACGCCGGCCTGGCTTGCGGAGGTGGCGTATAACTTCCTGAAATCATCAGGCGATTCGGCAGCGCGTTATCACCAGATCAGCGTCGGTGCCGACTATCTGCTCAGTAAGCGGACCGATATATACACGATCGTCAGCTATACGCATGCGTCGGGAGAAAACGATGCCGGAAACGCTCAAGCGGTGATCGGCGCGACGGACATTGATGCCGGGAAACCGTCGCAGACGCGCGTCAATGTGGGACTTCGACATCGCTTCTGATTTACCGGCGAGGGCGGGTGGCGCCCGTCTTCGCGTCCCGTCACTCACGATGGCAGGCGGGCGATCGAAGGTCAGGCAACTATTGCGAGAACTGCTGGATACTCACGCCTCCCGCGATCAATCGCCGTTTGGCTTGCCGGGCGCGAAAAGCAGTTCAAGCGGATCATCCCGCTTTATTAGCGGTGACTTGATCATCACGTAGCTCGAGAATTTTTCAATGCCGATCTCTCGTTCGAGAAGAGCCTCCATGACGCTTTGATAGTGGCTCACACTACGCGTCACGAACTTCAGCAGGTAATCGCAACCGCCGCTCGCCAGATGGCATTCAACGATCTCATCGACACGCGAGACAGCCGACAGAAAAGTCGCAAAGTCCTTGAGTCCGTGATCAGCGAGAGTGATTTTGGTGTAAACGATCTGTACCTCACCAAGCTTTTCGAGCTGAACCTGCGCACCATAACCAACAATGAACCCCGCTTTCTCGAGCCGTTTCACGCGCATCAAGCACGGGCTCGGTGAGAGACCGACGGTTTCCGCAAGCTCAAGGTTCGTGATGCGTCCTCGCCGTTGCAACTGCGAAAGTATGCGCAAGTCGATTCGATCCAGTTTGCAGTTCATGGTCATTGCGTGCATTCGGCTAGTCGTCCCTGGTGAGAAGATGAGAGCACAGCACCGCCGTGTTTAATGCATCTGGCGACCCGCAGTCACAGACAAAGCGCCTGATTTCCTATAGCAAATTCCGTAACGTTTGGATCAAGCAGCAGAGGCCCATTGCGCGACATCTTCACGACAGCGTCAACGAGAGGCAACCCGAGATCGTCGAGCCATTTGGAGAGGCCGGTATCTCCGGGAATATCGACTCGTACAAACATTCCAGCATTCAGCGATAGCCAATGACTGATGAGTGCCTTTGCGCGGCTTAAATCGGTTGATGCGGGAGCAATCACTGGCCCGATCACATATCCATCGCCGAAGCGCCGGAATAGCGCGAACCCGATGGGCTCGCCCTCGCGATCGAGCGCGATTCCGGAGGACTCGCGCAACAGTGCGGGCATAACCACATTGCAATCGAGCCCGCTTGCGCGGGATGCGAGATTGATGATGCGCGTAACATCGTTGCCTCCAAGGGGGCGCAGGCGTTCGCCAGGCGGCAAGGAGATAAGTGGAGGATGAAACGCCGCGCCCTGATGTTGCCTGACCGTACCTACTTCTGCGAAGCCGAGTGATTGACAAAGTTGCTCGCCTGGTGGGGTAGCGTGCAATAGCGCAGTGCTTCCTTCCAGTCTATCGAGTACCTTTTCGATCAACTTGCGACCGATGCCTTGCCGTTGTCGCTCGGGGGAGACGATCACCATGCCGACCGAGCCCGCTCCGCGACCGTACTTCCAGTACAACGCAGTGCCGATAATGCCAGTCGCGTCTTCCGCGACGAAGCCGTCTCCCACGCATGCGACAAAGCGCCAGTCTTCTACTCGATGTCTCCACTTGACGGCTCGCGATAGCACCTGAGCAGCAACTACATCGTCGGGGGTGAACTGGCGGATTGAAATCGCTTGATTCTCTGCGAGCTGGGACACGCAGGGCTCCTTTGGCTACATGCACATGACATCACTCTGACAGTAGGCAAAGGAGCTGACTAGGACGATCTTCCTGGCTTTGTGCAAGCAAACGATCGATTCGTGTCGCCTCGTCTCGTGCTCGATCTGTGATCGTGATGCACGCGACATTCCCTCGCGTTGGTATCTATTGGTGCCGGGGCCGGTGAGCCTGTGTTCGCGGTGGCCGCCGTTAATCTCTTCATGGCACGCCGATGAAACCGGTGGCGGGACGACAGCGAGATCGGTCGCAATATCCGCTCTCCAGTCAGAACGGGCAGAATCAGCAAGCGTGCAGATATCTGCTGGCCGGGCGCGATCCGAGCGTCGGTCGGCGCCTGAAGGAGATACGCGGTATTGGAAGATTGCATGGGTCAGGGAGCGCGGACCGTCCGTTGTGCGTTGACGATCAGACAGTTGATTTTAAAAACCGAACGGCCGAGCTGGGTCGTTCACGGAAATTCGGCACGGGACCGGGGTGGCCATGAACCGGCGTTCGCCCGCACTGCCGTATGGACACTTGGGTGGCCGTCAGCCGACCCACTGCGAATGACGGTTACACTAGATAACCTATTTCAGGTGCCAGGAGACTTCTATGAGCAAGCATACCCTTGTATCGACTGCCACCACGTTGCTGTGCGCGGTTGCCCTGACGGGCTTGACCGCCACCTCGGCTCGGGCAGGCAACGCGTCGGTGAAATGCCATCTGACCTACAGCATGTCCGGATGGTCGGCGATTTATCAGCATGCCGAAGGACGCGGCAAAGTAAGCTGCAGCAATGGGCAAAAGGCCGCTGTCACGATCAGCGTGCACGGCGGCGGCCTGACCGCCGGCAAGTTCCACGTCAGCGGCCGCGGCGAAATCACCAATGTCTACAGCATTAAGGATGTGTTCGGCAGTTACGCGCAGGCCGGCGCTTCGGCCGGGGCGGGGAGGAGCGGTACTGCGCAGGTGCTGACCAAGGGAACTACGTCGATGGCGTTGAGCGGAAGCGGTGAAGGCGTGGACCTTGGTGTAGCGGTCGATGCTTTCAAGATTGAACCGGTGCGCTGAGACATGAGAAATGCTCATAAGGGCTCGCCGCACGACGAACCGTCGTAAATCGGCCCGTCCCATCCATCGAGGTACTTTGGCAGTTCGCTCTTGCTTCAGGTTGGCCATTCAGCTTGATATTGACGGCGCCACACAGGCACCGCAGGGAATGCGGTACGGTCATATCGTCTCCAGGTTGTGCGTCGGGATGCAAAGCGTGCGATCGGCGGCCTTTGTAATTCAGGTGGGCGCGAGGGCGGTGGATTTTCTGGGCGGCGCCAGGTGGGACGGGATTTCGACAGGCATCTTGGCGGGAATTGTTCGCAACGATCCCGCTGGGGTTTTATGACAAGGTGGATTACGTGTCGGCCGCCTCACGCATCGCACTCCCTCTCAACGTGATTTCCGCAGCCACGTGGAGGATATAAGGATATGCAGGTCAGTCGCACAATCAGTACCGTCGAAGTCCATACCGGCGGAGAGCCGTTCCGGATCGTCACATCAGGCCTTCCCCGCCTGCAGGGCAACTCGATCGTGGAGCGCCGTGCCTGGGTACGCGAACATGCGGACAATATTCGCCAGGCCCTGATGTTCGAACCCCGCGGACACGCGGACATGTACGGAGGTTATCTCACGCCGCCCGTTTCACCCACGGCTGATTTCGGTGTCATCTTCCTGCATAACGAAGGATATAGCGACCACTGCGGACATGGCGTGATCGCACTGGCAACGGCCGCGGTGGAGCTCGGCTGGGTGCAGCGCGAATCGCCCGAGACGCGGGTTGGCATCGACGCACCGTGTGGTTTTATCGAGGCATTCGTCAAGTGGGACGGCATGCACGCCAACGGTGTGCGATTCATTAACGTACCGTCGTTCATTTACAGGCGCGACGTGAGTGTCGAAACACCGACCTACGGGACGGTGGCTGGCGATATCGCGTTCGGCGGTGCGTTCTATTTCTACACGGACGGCACACCGCACGGCCTCGCGATTCGTGAGTCGTCGGTCGACGCGCTCAAGCAATTCGGCGCGGAAGTGAAGATTGCCGCCAATCGCGCGTTTCCACTCGTGCATCCGCAGATTCCGGAAATCAATCATATCTACGGCACGATCATTCACGGCGCGCCGAGATTTCCCGAATCCACCCAGGCGAACTGCTGCATTTTCGCAGACCGGGAAGTGGACCGTTCTCCGACGGGTTCGGGCACCGCAGGCCGCGTGGCGCAACTGTATCTGCGTGGCGAGATCGGTCGAGACGACGTACTCGTGAATGAATCGATTATCGGCACGGTGTTTCGTGCGCGCGTTGTCGGTGAAACGCAACTCGGCGAATTCCCTGCCGTGATCCCCGAGATTGAAGGCTCAGCCCACGTTTGTGGATTCGCCAACTGGATCATCGACGAGCGGGATCCGCTCAAGTATGGATTCCTGGTACGTTGAGCGGTGTCTTGCTTCCTGCGCTACACGCTGTTGCGTTCCGCATGCAGCGGCTCGACATGTTATGCAGCGCTCCTTAGCGAAGTGCGGCCGCTACCGCCTCGTCAATCTGCAGCGCAAAGCGTGCTTCAACATCGGGCACCGTGTAGCCAAGTGTCAGTTCCAGATGCGCGTCGCCTAGCACCAGTTGAACGAATGTTGCTGCCCGCAATGCAGCAGTTGATTCGTCAAATCGCCTTCGCAGAATTTTTGCGGCGAAGGCACGCACGACCTTTGCACCATTTTCGTAGAACACCTGGCCGAGTTCCGGAAAACGCGCGGCCTCGGCAACGATGGCCCGGTAAAGCCCCAGACTATCCGGCGTAATAAGGCTTCGTGCCAGCACCCATCCCAATTCGCGCAACTCGACTTCGGGTGCGCCATCGGATTGCTCGCCCTGAGCGCTGGCAAGCACCGCGCCCACCTGAGCGCACATCGCGCTCACCAGACCAACGAAGAGCGCCTCCTTCGACTTGAAGTGGCGGTAGACCGTCTGTTTGCCGACGCCGGCGGCCGAGGCGACATCGTCCATCGTTGCCAAACCGAACCCCCCGCGTAAGAAAACGGTTTTCGCGCCGTCGAGGATTGCCGACCGCTTGCGGCATTGCAGCGGGCTCAGGCCGGGGAGAGAAGAAGTGTCCATCCCAGATAAATAACAGATCGTTGAGTAGTTGACAAGACTGGGTAGTCTCGTTTAGATTTGTCAAAACGAGACCGGTGAGTCTCGTTTGTATGACTTTTCAACTTCGCAGCCAATCATTGGAGAACGCTTTGAAACTGTTCATTACAGGTGGTACGGGCTTCATCGGGCAAGCGGTCGCGCGCAAGGCAATCACCCTCGGTCATCAGGTGACGGCGTTGGTGCGCGAGGACAGCTCGGCGGCCGCCAGCGCGCTGGCGCGTCTCGGTGTGACACTGCATTCCGGCGACCTGCGCGAGCCACAGTCTTTCGCTGCGACTGCCGGTGCCGCTGATGGCGTGGTGCACGCCGCGTCGACCAACGATGCTTTCGCCGCTGCAGCTGATGAGGCCGCGGCTGTAGCGATGCTTTCGCATTTGCATCCGGGCGCGGCGTTTGTCTATACGTCGGGCACATGGGTCTACGGCAATACGGAGGGGGAGCCCGCGACTGAATCATCGGCGCTGAACCCGACACCACTCATCGCCTGGCGGCCCGCAGTGGAGCAACAGGTACTGGCGCTAGCAGCACGCCGCGCGGTTGCTGCAGTGATCCTCAGGCCGGCGATGGTGCACGGCTATGGCGGCGGCATCTTTGGCATGCTTGCCGGCATGGTTCGTCAGACCGGCAGTGTGAGGGTCGTCGGCGATGGTCGCAACCACTGGCCTGCCGTTCACGTCGATGATCTCGCCACGGCCTACCTGAGCGCAATGGAGCGGGCGGCGACCGGGGACGGTCGGGTCGCGGGACAGATCTTCAACGTGGTCGCGGAAGATGCCGTTGCCGTTGCCGAAATGGGCGAAGCGATTCGGGCCTCGGTCGGCGCCGATCGCGTCGAACCCTGGCCGCTCGACGATGCTCGCAAATCGCTTGGACCGTTCGCTGATGCACTGGCGCTCGATCAGACCGTAAGCGGCCAGCATGCCCGGCAAGTTCTTGCGTGGACGCCCCATGGCCCCGGCCTGATTGCGGACCTCTCTGCAGAAAAGCACTTTCAGCAAATCAACGGAGCATGACCATGGCGTGGAACAGTGCATCTTTCGAGTCGATTCTCGCGATGATCGTGGCGATTCTGTTCGCGGTTGCTGGGGTGGTCAATCTCACAGGACTCGGCGCGGTGAAGCGCGACTTCGCACGCTGGGGTTACCCGGCATGGTTTCGTTTGCTCTGTGGCGCTCTTGAGCTGTTGTCTGCCGCACTTCTTTTTGGACAACAAACCAGAGTTTTGGGCCTAACGCTGGCCGGTGCGATCATGGTCGTCGCGCTCTTCACGCTGCTACGAAACCGTGAGCCGTTCGGGCATCTCGCCCCGGCGCTGATCTTCTCGGCTCTCGTTGTGGTTACTGTGGCGCTCCGCGGTTGAGGCTTGCTCGCCACCAGGCGAGTGAGCCCTGGACGATAACAGGCCGCGCGGGCGTATCAGGTCGGCCATTATTGTTATTCATCTGATGAAAGCCGCGATCAGTGGTTTACCATGACTGCTTCACGTCGTTTGCAGGATCCGTCAGCAAGTATGATGAATACCCGAAAGATTTTGATGATTATTGGAGGGCTCCTGCTCGTAGCAGCAGGGGCCACGTACTTGATGCTCCTTCAGGCGGACCGCCGCTCAATGGCAGAAGTCACGGCCGCCATGCATGAGTCCGCACATCCTCCCGTCGTCGATTCGCGCGCCGGCGATCACGTGACGGAAGGCAGCATCGACCCTTCGAAGCCGTCCGGCGCAATCACGAAAAGCACTGCCATCGCGCAGGAGCCGGTGGCTTCCACGCCTGCTCTGGCAGTAGCACCTGCGCCCAAGACGGCCGCGCCCGCATCCAGTTCGGCCGCCGCACAAGTCACCGGGCAACCGAAACCGGAGGCACAACCGAAGCAGGCGCCGTCGACGGCAGTCGCGTCGGTGAACGTGCAGGAGTCGGGTGCGCCGAAGGTGGTTCCGGCGCAGCGCGCCCTGCGTGGACGAGACGGTCTGGACCATCGCGCGACAACGACTCAAGGCGCGACACCGGAAACGGACGAACTGGTCAGGGAATCGGCGAAGCTCGATCCATCGTTGCCTCCGCCGGATATGTCGGCCGCTCGCGCCGCCATGGACCAACGTAGCTCCAAGCCAGGCACGGGCTCGAATCCGGTCGCGGCCGCGATGACGGATCAGCTCGTCAAGGAATCGGCGAAGCTCGATCCTTCGCTGCCGCCGCCCAAGTAACCGACTTCTCCGGCAGTGACCGGCCATCTGCGGTCCTTGGTCACTGCATCTGCACCGACATTCGAACGTCGGCTACGCATTGCACTGCGGACATCAATTTGTCTACCGTGTTTGCAGCCTCGTTGGACCGCGGTGTTGATCAGTGAGAATCTGTTGGCGTATCGAGTCATTGACTCACCAGAGGCCACGCTTTCCTTCATGAAGTCGAGCAATTTGGCCGATGCATCTTCGACAATAGCGCGACCGATTCCGGAGGACGCTCGCTTTTGTGGAAGAGGCCGGGTGGTATCGCGACACCGGATGGGCGCATTGAAACGCTCTGACCTGACGTAGCACCTCTCAAACAAGCAAGATTTCCTTGCTTGTTTATCTTTTGGTTAGCCCGCGTGTGCGAGGGCGCGTGTCGGGCAAACGTTGGGGTGGCCGGTCGCGCAGCAGCAGGGGCATCAAACGCCGGTTGGCTGTCTGCGCCGCCCACTCGCAATACGCGGCGCTGCCGAGCACCCAACCTTCGAGCGTCGACTGCATCAGGTTATTGACCTCGCGTTCGTCAAGAGGCTGTACGCCCAAATCGCGGTAAGCCTGGTGGCGCTCGAACGGCGTATTGCCAAGCGCCCGGTACAGTGGATGGTCCTTCATGAAGTTATCGACACGCAGCCCGATGTGATGCGTGTAGCTCGACCACTGGTAGTTTCCTGGCTCGGCTACGAGGCGGTTACGCACCGGCGCATGATCGATGACCTGGCTCGCGAGCAGGAAATACCGATCAGGCTCAATCACTGTTGCCCGGTACCCGCCACGCCACACCGTACCGCGGCATCCATGGCGGCGGTTAAAGGTCTCGACATAGCGACGGCCGATCGCCTGCATCGCCACGGCCACGCTCCACTCGTATGAAGGCGTGACGAGGAACTGTATCGCGTCAGGCATAAGGACCCATGCGTGGACTGCCAGATCGGCGACGCGCGCTGCGTCTGCCAGGCAGGCGAGGAAGTACAGGTAGTCTCCTTCGTCCAGGAATGCGGGACCCGTGAGCCCCTGCAAGATAACGTGCTGCGGTTGTTCTGGGACGTAGTGCCGTGCAAGCCGTGTCATGCTGAATTAACCGGAAATCCGATGTGAGAAAACGATCCGACAGAGATCGAACGCGCGATAGTGCGTCACGTGTGTATAGGACGAAATTCTATCGGTCATATGCGTGTGTCTGCATCGCGAACAGGCCTTTTTTCTGGCCTCTTTTCGTTGATTTGCCGATCGCTACAAGCATCTGTTTTATGCCACCGCTGAATAGCGGCGCCGCGCTATGCACCCTCCAGATGCTTTGTCTGCGCGTCATCCGGCACCAATACATCAAGCAGCACGACGGAGCTGCGGTCGAAGCGCCATGGTCTCCATTCGCATCCCGCCTGAACCGGTCAAAGCCCAGCGTAATGTGGTTTGCGAATTTTATCGGTAGGTATCCGAACGATAGCGATCGCCTCCAATCCGAGGCCTTGGGCGGCGGCCAATGCCAGGACGGACTCGGCTGCCGTTGGCAATGGCAATCTACAGACAAATTGCCGAGACCGGGAAGCTGGCGCCACATGCAGCGGTGGTTTAACCGCACTGGATAAGTCGCAGGTAGCGTCTTCGGTGCCTGGAAGTAAAGGCACGCAGCGCGCGATGAGGGGACTGACGAGCAGGGCGCTGGAGGCAACGTTGCTCATCGGTGTCTCGTAGTACAGCTTGCCGGCGCGGCACCCGGCACCGCTACGTTTTTCAGTGGCGATCAACGTCGATCTTTTTGACCATTGATCTGCGCGTCGCAATCAGGCGGTAACCGCTAGAATTGCGGCTTTAGCCCGGAATACGCGAATGTCTTTTGCCTCGCTTGGCCTGATCGATCCCTTGCTGCGTAATCTGCGGGACCTCAATTACCACACACCTACGCCGGTGCAGGCCAAGGCGATTCCTGCTGTGCTCAGCGGCAAGGACGTCATGGCTGCGGCACAGACCGGCACTGGCAAAACGGCGGGTTTTGCGCTGCCGCTGTTGCAACGGCTGGTGCAGCACGGCCCGGCGGTGTCCAGCAACCGCGCGCGTGTTCTGGTGCTGGTGCCCACGCGTGAACTGGCCGAACAGGTGCTGCAAAGCTTTATCGATTACGGCAAAGGCCTCGACTTACGATTTCTGGCCGCCTACGGCGGTGTGAGTATCAACCCGCAGATGATGACGTTGCGCAAAGGCGTGGATGTGCTCGTTGCCACGCCGGGCCGTTTGCTAGATCTCAATCGCCAGAACGCAGTGCAGTTTGATCAGGTACAAACGCTGGTGCTGGATGAAGCCGACCGCATGCTGGATCTGGGCTTTGCGCGCGAACTCAACGCCGTCTTTGCTGCCTTGCCCGCTCAGCGCCAGACTCTGCTGTTCTCTGCCACGTTTACTGATGATATCCGCGCCATGGCGGCGGGCATTCTGCGCGGCCCGGTCAATATCAGCGTCAGCCCGCCCAATGCCACGGCCAGCAAGATCAAGCAGTGGGTGGTGCCGGTGGATAAAAAGAACAAGCCTGATCTCTTCATGCACCTGGTGGCTGAGAACAACTGGGAGCACGCGCTGGTGTTCGTCAAAACCCGCATTGGCGTGGATTACCTGGCGGCCATGCTGGATGAAGCGGGCTATGCGGTCGACACCATCCACGGCGACAAACCGCAACCCGCGCGCATGCGTGCGCTGGAGCGCTTCAAGACGGGCGAAGTACATATGCTGGTAGCCACCGATGTGGCTGCGCGCGGGCTGGATATCGACGACCTGCCGCTGGTGATCAACGTTGATCTGCCGATCGTGGCGCAAGACTATGTACACCGTATTGGCCGTACCGGCCGCGCGGGCGCCAGCGGCGTGGCGGTGTCCCTTGTGTGTGCCGATGAAGCGCCGCAACTGGCCGCGATTGAAGCGCTGATCCGGCAAACACTGCGCCGTGAAGAAGAGCCGGGTTTTGAAGCCGAACACCGCGTGCCGCAAACTAGCGCGACAGGCGAGATCATCAAGAAACCCAAAAAGCCCAAGAAGCCCAAAGTGCCGCAAGCTGCGCCGCGCGCCACGCAGGTGCTCAGCAATAAACCGCGCGCGCAAAGTGGCGAAAAGAAACGCAAGCCTGCGGCGCAGCGCACTGTGGCCGCGGGCGAAGGCACGAGCTTGTCCAGCGGTAGCCCATTTGGCGTGCAAAAGCCGCGCAGCAAACCCGCCAGCAAGCCAGCTGCGGGTTCACGTAAGCCGGCTGGCAAACCCGCCGGTGGCCGTGGCAAACGCCAACCCTGATCCGTGGGGATGAGTAACGTCAGCCCTGGAACAGGCTGGCGGTTTGCGGCCCGCTGCCAGGCAGCGGCGCGGCTTCGGCGTGCATCAGGTCGCGGGTAACGGCGCACTGAATCCATGATCCATAACAACTTCGGGGCCGAACGGACGTTGAAATCGTGCGTAGCGAGCGTCCGATCAGCGGCAGTTAGCGGCTAGGCCAACGCCGATGGGCGAATGGCGGGCCTCGGCCCAAACACACGCCCGCCACCCTCGTCCTATTTCCCCTTATCCATTCGGCCAAGATCAAACATTTAGCCTGCAAGGTTGAAGGCAACCTTGGTGGTCTCCCTTATAATTACCAAGTCGTCGGGAAACACCCGGCGATCAGGTTTGACAGCCTGATTGTTACGTCCGCACCCCGCTTAGGCGGGAGTGCGTCTGCTGCTGCACGTCTATATTCTATGGGCGGGCTGTAGTGGGGGAGCCGCAAGGCTCGCCGGCTTGACGTAACACCGGTCTGTCAACCCTTCTACGTGCCCGCTCACCCCTTCCAGCGAGTGTCGGGCGATCCAGGAAGTAACAGGGAGATCGCACCATGAGCAAGTCCAACAAAAGTCAACCCACTTCACGTCCGCCTGTCGACGCAATCCAGTACGAAAAGCTTGCCCTATCCGCCTTCGATTTATGCGACCGGCACCTGGCTCAACTGGATACCTTGATCACACTTGCGTCCTCGATATGTAGGAATCCTTCTGTCACGCTTGAGGAAAGACGACGTCGTCAGACACTCCTCGAATTGCTGGTGGACACGGCTGAGCAATATCAGCAGGAACTCGAATGCGACCGCGAGTTGTACAAGGTGATTGCGCTCGATGCGAAGGGCGTTCCGCAAAGCCGCATCACGGCGCGCCACGCAGCGAACCTGCTTGCAGAAGAGGCGGCGCAACGAGCAGGCGAACCGACGGCCACCGCAAACGTGCCAGAGCGCGAAGCCCCGCCAGAGAAAACTGCCGCAACGCTAAGAACCGACGCAGCCCAGCAACCGGTCGTCGCACAACACTAGTCGATCAAGTAGGGCGGGCGAGTAGTAGTGCGGTGCGTCCGAATCGGTGGGACGCCAACTAAGACTCGCCTCTCAGGTAAGTTGTCGCCGAAAGGAAGAATCAGACGCCTTTCAATGCAGCGCGCACAAACGAGACAAACCGTGATGTAACCGGATTCTTCTGCGCATCCGCCCACACAAGTCCTACGCGCCACTTCGCGTGCCTTCCGCGAAGCGGCAGGACGGTAGCGTCCCGAAGAAGATATTGCGCACGCGAGGGAACGAATGCGACGCCGACGCCAGCAGCGACAGATGCCAGGACAGACTGCACATCATCAGCTTGTTGCGTCACGTTTGGTACAAAGCCCTGTTCGCGACACCAGCTCTCCACTTGAGCAGCGAGGCCGGGCCCACGCGCACGCCGCAAGGCCAGGAAACCTATTTCATTCAGCTTGCCAAAATCGGAGGGAAGACGCACGTGCTCAAGGCGTGGGGGTAAGGCCAGCGCCAGTGTCTCCTCCATCACACGAAGTGACGACAGACCGTCGACCGAGGGCGCCCGCATAAAGCCCACATCCAGCTTCCCCGCCAGAAGGCGGCGAGTTTGCTCAGCGGAAGACAGGTCACTCAACGCGACGGCAATGCCCGGATACTGCTGACGGAAGTCGGCAATGATCTGCGGTGCGATCGTCAGCACGGACAGACAAATGCCGATCCGCAAATGCCCACGCCTGCCGCTGCCGGCCTCTCGCGCACGCGCGAGAATCTCGTCGGCGTCGTGGACGAGCGCTTGCGCATCGGGCAGGAAAATTTCCCCGAACCGCGTCAGCTCCGCGCCATGCCGGCCTCGCTCGAACAGCTTCGCGCCCAGGCTCGCCTCCAGCGCGCCGACCTGTTTGCTCAACGCCGGCTGACTCATGTACAGAGCATCCGCCGCGCGCCCGAAATGACGCAGTTCGACGACCGACAAAAACGTTCTCAGCAGTTTGAGTTCCATTCCAGTTCGTTATCGTATCGATCAAATCATTCATTTTACTAATTGATGGTCGAGTTGTTCAATATGGGTATGTCTTCTCACAAGCGATTACCCATGGCCTCCACAAGCCCTAAGCGTCATCCACACCGGCTGGGCCGCACAGATGTCTCGGTTGACGACCACGCCGGCGATCCCGAACCTGCGCCGGATCCTTTGGTTGATAGGGAGCGCCGCCTTCGTCGCCCTCGCTTCGCCGGCGTATCCTCGGCAGACGATGGCCACGTTCAGACGGGCGCAATCGCTGTGAGCTTCGCCGTCGTCTCCCGCAAACGGTGGCCGCGCTGAAAAGCATCAACGGCCTCGGCTTCATCAGCCTCAAGATGCGAAAGCGCTTGATGAAACCCCTTCCCGAGCGGAATTGGGTTTATGCCGAACCCATCCGAACCGCCAAAAGACTCTCAAATGAACGGCGCGTCGTCCTGCGAAAGACGGACCAGTTCAACAATATGAGTGACTGCCCGTCCGCTCTGACGTATGAAAGTCATGTGTCAGGCAACTCTGCTTTACTCCCCCTTTCTGCTTCACGATCTCCATGGGCATTCATCTCGGATGCCTTAGAAAGCTGCAGAAAACGTTTCCCGACGATCAACTTGTCGTCAAAGAACAAATTTGGAGCATGAACAAACTGTTGCGACCGACGATTGCCATGCTTAACGGATACATGATCAGTTTCGGAACCGTCCACGGCGCCGACAGCAAGGATGCACAGCCATGCAGCGCGGCGAATACCTCGAACGCACATGGCCCTTTTGTCCCGCATTTTTTCTTTCCGGACCAGCAAGGGAATCCTGTGAAGCCGACTACGACAGTCCGCAGTTTTTCAACTCAAGATTGCGCCGGCGCAGTTTTACAGGGTGAACAGGGCACCGCGCGGGTCGGCGGCGACACGATTGAACT
The DNA here is from genome assembly GCF_046026675.1 of Paraburkholderia sediminicola. Taxonomy (GTDB): domain Bacteria; phylum Pseudomonadota; class Gammaproteobacteria; order Burkholderiales; family Burkholderiaceae; genus Paraburkholderia; species Paraburkholderia sediminicola_F. The sequence goes on from NZ_JAQQEY010000002.1 coordinate 279,891, forward strand.
GAATGGCGGGACTGTCTACGTGAACGGCGTTTCCTACGGTGCCGTTACACCAGCGCAAACCGTCGAATACGACGTTACACCAGACAAACGGACATTGGCGGTGGACGGCAAAGTCCGTTCACCCGCGCGCTGACTCTCAAATTTCGGCGGCCGACACAGCCGACGACACGCCAGATGCCGTTCATTCTTCTCATCGCCAGTGGGCTTCGGAAAGAAGGACGCGCGCTACGGCTTCACCGCGTAACGCACCAGTTCGGTTGCGGTCGTCGCGGGTGCGCCCTTTCCGGCCATGCGGCCTTGAAACTCCTCACGGACAATGCGCTTGGCGGCCGGGGCATACCACAGTGTCTCCTCCATCGGTCCACCCCCAAAGCCAGATTGCGGCGACCAGACTCCCGTCATCCTGATCTTGATCGCGGAGAATGAGCCTGCCCTTGTCTTGATCTCCTCCACACCTTGCACTTCGCACTGGGCTCGCCGCAGCACAGTCGTGCTCGCTTCGCCGGCGGCCTGGCAGTCCGCTTCGTAGCGCGTTCCGGCTTGCAGCGGAAAATGAAGCGCGATACCGCAGGCGTGCTGGGCGGCCGCGTTCGGAATCACGTTTGCTTCAGAGGTCAGTTCTACACGCCCGCTTCCAGATCCTATTTGAAGAGATGCACTCCCATCCGCATTGACGGACGTCACGGTTTGCGTGATGGTCTTACTCTTTCCGGATAGCAGGTCGGACCACAGATAGGTCCAGTTGTCTCCGGTCCTGTAGTGCGGCGCGTCCTGAGGCAGAAGGGCGGACTCTGCAGCACCGGCCGCGGAACTGGTCGAAGCGACAAACCCCGCGACCAGTAGGCACGCGACCGCCCGCGAGCCAATATGCATGGAAGAGCGCTTGCTTTCGATTGCTTTCATGTCTACCCCTCGTGTTGACGGATTCGGGTTGAACAGGCGCGAATCGAATTCGACCGTTTGCAAAATCAACCGTTCCGAGACGAATGAAACGCGTCACATTCGGTAGAAATTTCGCCATCCCAAAAGACGGCGTCTCGCGGTTACTGTCACTGCCCGATGGGTTACTCCGAGAAGACGTACTTCCCATTCAATTTTTTAGGTGCAATGAAATTGAAATCAGGGAAGATCCGGGTTCTGACGTACCAGATATAGGCGAACAACCCCGCACCGATGAGACAACCAATCAACGTTGACACTGGACGTTCCGCAAAGTCCGTGAACTGCCTTGGCAATTGCGTAATCGCCAAAATCAGATAGGCGTTGTAGGCGCCGACATTGTTCTTCGAAAAACCCCAGACGAACAACAGGGAAATCGCCACAGCCACCCCCGCGACGATCAACCCCGCCACCGCAGATATCTCGCTGCCAACGCCATATCCTGCCAACAAACCGACAATCACCTGCAGCCAGGCAATGACCCGAACGGCAATCAAATGGCCGCGGTTTGCACGGCACAGCTCGGGATCTGCGTGCGCTGCGATGAAATATGCAAGCAGACGATCCTTGACGCCTTGTCCCGCCAGCCTGGTGAACACTTCGGACTTCGCAACGCCATCCGATAGAAGCTGCACGACCTGAGCTTTGATTTCTTTTCGATTCATTGACTCCACCCCTATGTTTTTTTGGTAACGGTCAAAACACCCTGATTCATTCGCTATGCATAGCGATACGCCAGGACAAGGCGAAATATTACCTGTTGCGCGAGAAGGAGAGGAGAGATCAATTCACGTCCGCATGCAAAGTCGCAGTGCGGCTTGTAAAGGCGCAATGCGTTGCATATGGTCATACGTGGGTCACCGATCACGAATTTGAAATCTGACTGGCCGACTATTCACGTGAATGATCACTACGTTCTGGAGAGCATCAGTCATGATTGAGAAAAAACGAATTCATGCTGTGCTACTCGTCGCAGCGATCGCCACGATCGCGCCGGCGTGTCAGGCGGAAAACACCACCGACTGGTTGGCGAACACCTACGGCACCCTCGCAGCCCACGTGGGTAATACCGCGCGTTCCATATGGGTCGCGCCGGAAGGCGTCATCTATACGGCCTCCATGTGGGACGAGTATGAGGGTGGCGTCGCTATCTACCAGGCCGGCAAGAGCCTCGGCTCGATCGGCGCGCACGGCGAGTTTCAGGGCAGCGCGATCACGGGCAACGCGACGTCAATCTTTGTGGCATTGCAGCCCGGCGGGACGTACGGAAGCGGTGCGGTGGGACGATACAACCGCACCACCAAGACTCGCGATCTATTGATTCAGATCAGCGCGTTGAACAACCAGCCTAGAGTTGACGTGGTCACTGGACTCGCCACGGTGGGCTCGCTCCTCTACGCGAGCGACTTCTACGGCAATCGCGTCCGCATCTTCACTACCGACGGTGTCTGGAAGCGGGACATCAACATCACGGGCCCGGGCGCTCTCGCATTGGATGGCGCGGGCAACATTTGGGTCGCACAGAAGAGCGAGGGCTCGATCGTCGGGTTCAGTCCAACCGGTGCCCTGTTGAACACCATCCGGATGCCAAGTGGGTCGCTGCCATCGGCGCTCTATTTCGATGCGTCGTCGGGGCAGCTCATGGTCGGGGACGAAGGTCCCGACATGAATATCAAGCGCTACAAAGTTTCGGGCACGCCGACGCTGGCCGGCACATTCGGCATTCAGGGCGGTTATCTCGACACCACGACGGGAATCAAAGGGCAGGTTGGTGACAAGCGCTTCACGCGCGTCGTCGGCATCGGCAAGGACACAGCAGGCAACCTCTATGTGCTCAACAACCCGTGGGGCGGAAGCTGGGACCTCGGCCGCGACGGCGGCACCGACATTCACTCCTACAACGGTTCTGGTCGCTTGCAATGGAAGCTTCAGTCTCTCAACTTTGAGGGGATCGCCGCTCCGGACCCAGGTACTGACGGCGTCTACTTCTATGGTGGCACCAACATCTACACCGGCACCGCTGGGGGAACCTTTGTAGCGAACACTGTCGACCCGATCGCCTATCCATCCGATCCACGCATCAACATCAACGATCGCTCACGGGATGAGCACTTCGGTCAACTTGCCACCGTCGGTGCAAACCGGATTCTTGTGGCGTCCGGGCAGAATCCCGATATCTACTACTTCTTTCACTTCAATGCTGCGAACGGCTACGTCGCGATACCGGACGCCACGCTTCCCGGTCCGGCGTTCAAGACGACCGCATCGGTCAGGGACGGATTCTGCATTGACAGCAAGGGGGGCGTTTGGGCCGGGCTGGACAAGACCGGTTACATCTACCACTACCCGCTGATCGGCTTCGATGCCAGCGGCAAGCCGACATGGGGACCCGGTGTCCCTATTCGCATTCCCGATAGCATCAAGCCGTTGACACGAATCGTCTACCTCGCGGACAGCGACACCATGATTCTCGGACAGGGCGTTGTTGGGAGTACGGACTGGACGTCGATAGGCACGCGGATCGAGGTGTATCACGGCTGGAGCGCGGGTAACACCACGACGCCCAATCCGGTGATTAAGCTTCCTCACGTTGGCGCCAAGTCGATTGACGCGGCCGGCAGCTATCTCTTCGTCGGCTACTGGTTCGGCACCGGGCAAGCTTTGCCGAACATCGACGCTTTCAATCTCGCTACGGGCAACCTTGACACTACGTTGGTCAACACCAATACCGGTAAAGTCGACGCCAGCAGTGCGATCGATTCGATGTACGGCGTCAAGGCGTACCTCCGATCGACGGGTGAGTATGTGGTCACGAAGAACAACGTTAAGGGCTCCAGTATTACTGTTTATCGGTGGACGCCCTGATCTTTGGCCGTTTTAGGCCTTTAAGGACCCACTTGTACTAGCAGGCCGTCGATAGTGCCGTGACCGGCCAGGTTGAGACGTTCAGACGAAACTTTCGAGTGTCAGCTTCCGAACTGACATGAGGCGGTTTGCGGCAGCACGGTGCGAGTCCACTCGCCGGCCGGAGCGCACTGCCGCGTCCAATCGCTCTCACAGGTAGTTGACGAAGGTTAACAAAATCAACCCTGATGAAATTGCCACTTTTGCCGATATGGCAAAAGAAAGAGATTAAGCCGCCGTTGCGATCGATGGCAATCCGGGCGGAGGGGGCATGAGAAGGGGTCGTAACTGCGATGTGACAGCGTTTGTTGAGTGCGAACAGAATACGTCCGGATGGAGCAGATCCAATCGCACGTGCGCCGTATCCAGAAACCAGAAATTTGTTGTGATCGCCCTGGTGAATTCGCTCGCGGGCACTGCACCGTTGGCCCATGCGCAGTTTAACGATGGCGGTGGAACGGCAACCGCAAACGGCGCCGTTGTGATCGGTGGCGGCGCCACCGGTCAGCCGACCAACGCCAACGCGATTGACTCGGTCGCGGTCGGGCCGGGTTCGCAGGCGAACAACGTCGAAGACGCGGCTATTGGCCCCAACGCCGTAGCCGGTGCCTCCAGCTCGGACATTCGCAACACGGCGGTCGGCAGTCACGCGCAGGCTACCGGCGGACAGTCCGCAGTGTTAGGTACTTTCAGCGCGGCGACGGGAAACTTCGGAATCGCTGGAGGTGAGGGCAGCGTCGCCTCTGGTCCGGGCAGCAGCGCGTACGGTTCTGGCAGTACTGCGAACGGCACGCTCAGTACCGCCATTGGCGAGGGTTCCACCGCTTCGGGAAACGCCGCGTATGCCGGCGGCAATTTTGCAACCGCTGCGGGAGCCTCGTCGATTGCGGTCGGCGTGAATTCCGCAGCGAACGGTGACGGGAGCATTGCGCAAGGTAACGGCGCGGTAGCAGGTGTAGCGTGATCGGCGTTGACAATGACCAACGATATTGCGATCGGCACGGGCGCGAGTGCCACCGCAGGCTCATCCATCGCGATCGGTGCGAGCGCGAGCACAAACACCGCCGGAAGCGTCGCGCTCGGGACGCGGGCAGGGGCGAGCGGTACAAACTCCGTTGCCGTAGGCAGCGGGAGATCAGCATCGGGAGCGAACAGTTCGGCTATTGGTGCCGGCGCGCAGGCTCTTCCTTGGTATCGGTTTGTGGTGTCGGATTTGCAATGGAAAGGATGAATGGTCGTGCTGCGGGATTCGGCTGCGCTTCGCATTCAGTCACCACGATCTTTGCGGTCAATTCTTCGCGCTTGGGCAACTTGCGATAGACCAGATTGCCGCCGCGCGCGCTGATGACCGACTCCGGCACGACGCCAAGGCCGACGCCTGCTTCGACTAGCGTTAGTAACGTCGGCAATACGCTATCCTGGAGAAATGAAGGGACTACGCGGGCAATCGAGAAGGCCGAATGAATGAGATTCCGGAAGTAGGGCGAGGCATCGGCTCGATATCCGACGAGTGGATAGCTACCAAGCTCTGCCAGATCGACACTGGATTTTGTCGTCAACGGGTGATCAGATCGCATCGCCACATACATCGGCTCACGATAGATCACTTCGACACGCATGTCTGCGTCCACTGCGGTGGGCCGCATAAGCGCGACGTCGATCGTTCTCAGTCTCAGCGCACTCTGCATCTCGATGGAGTTCAGTTCATGCAGGTCCAGTTCAATTCCTGGGTTCGCCAGCCGGTACTGATGTAGTGCCTCCGCCAGCGGAGAGCACGCTGCCGTAGGTGTCAGCCCGACCGATAGCCTACCCGTTTCTCCGCGCGCAGCTTGCCTGACACGGCGCACCATGCGCTCCATGTCCCTCAGAAGCTCCCGCGCGTGCTCGAGCATCACGACGCCTGCTGGTGTCAGTTGGACCGAACGCGTGGTGCGGGCGAACAACTCCGCATCGACCATTTCTTCGAGCCGTCTGATCTGGTGGCTCAGCGCCGGCTGGCTCATGAAAAGGCGCTCTGCCGCCCGCGCGAAATGCAATTCCTCGGCCACTACGCAGAACGTCGCGACCAGTTTCGCGTCGACGCTGGCCGCGATTAATTCAAATTTCGACATAAATGCCTATTCATTATGAATTGGACTATGAATAATCCGTTATATACGCTTCGGGACAGCATCACAAGAGGTGGTGCGAGATAACCCAGGAACGGAAAGATGGAAGGTGAAATCCGACAACTAGGCGTGCGTGAGATCGCCGGACAGGTTCGACGAAAAGAGAGACCGAAAGACTACTTTGTTCGCCGATCGTTGGCGTCAATCGAAGCGCTGGATTCGCAAATACGTGCGTGGGCTTGCATCGCACCACGTGCGAACATAATTGAAGCAACAAGTGCAGTAGATACAGCAGCACCTCTTGCCGGCGTGCCCATCGGCGTCAAGGACGTGCTACATATTGCCGGCATGCCAACCGCGTATGGCGCGCAGCTTTTCGCGCGTCGCGCCGAGGAGTTTGATGCTGCATGCGTGGGCATGTTGCGTGCCGCAGGAGCAGTGCCGATCGGTAAGACCGTTACGGCCGAATTTGCCTATAAACACCCGGGACCAACGCGTAATCCCCACGACCTCCGGCGCACGCCGGGTGGCTCTTCTAGCGGCTCCGCTGCAGCGGTTGCTGCCGGCATGGTACCCGTGACTATCGGCACGCAGACAGGCGGTTCCATCATCCGGCCCGCGGCGTTCTGCGGCGTGGCGGGTTTCAAACCTTCATTCGGTGCTGTACCGCGAGACGGCATGAAGGTGTCGTGCGAATCGCTGGATGTGATCGGATGGTACGGAACGTCGGTCAGCGATATTGGTGCTATTGCTGACGTGCTGCTGTCCGACGAGCGCGTGTTGCAATCGCCGGCGAGACGTCCACGAGTCGCGGTGATATGCGGCACCTCGCTGCATGCTCTGGATTCAGACGCGAGAGAGATACTCGTGATGGCCGAACGTGCGCTGATAGATTACGGCGCAACCTGTACGCAGATTGCCTTTCCACAGGAATTCGCGCTGCTGGTGGAAGCACATCGAACCATCATGCAGTACGAGTTCGCGCGCAGCCTGGCGTCAGTCGCGAGGGTAGTACGCAGTGGGCTCAGCGAGGTATTGCTGGCGTGTGTTCGGCAGGGCCTTGCGATCTCACGCAGCCAATATCGTGGGATGAAGGACGTTCAGTCCTCGCTAAGAGATACGTGGAACATGCACTTCGGCGACGCCGATCTGATTCTCACTCCTAGCGTGCCGGGTGAAGCGCCGCTGGGACTTGCGGCTACGGGTTCCTCTGCATTCAACGTGGTCTGGTCGGTACTCGGCTGGCCATGTCTGCATATTCCCTTTGGGCGGTCCCGTCATGGTTTGCCACTCGGTATCCAGTTGGTAGGCAAGTGGAACGGAGATGCTGAACTACTTGGCTGGGGCAGTTGGGTCGAAAGCCTCCGTCGAGATCAAGGCGTAACGATAAGCAGCGAATCGCGCATGGCTTCATACGTAATCCGATGAATTTTTAAAGCAGAAGTCGGCTTGACGCGTCGCCGTCATCGCGAGACTGCAATTACAAAACCAAATCCGGGTGACGATCACCCCATAAGCGGCGCACTGTCAAAGCGCCAGGAGGAGCATTGATGTATGCAATATCGTCTCAGGCAGTGACGGAGGCTCAGGTGAAGCCTGCTCACACGTCCGAATCTGCTTCGGGGATCAATCAACGCCTCGATCAGCTTCCCGCCACGCGGCCCGTGTGGATGCTGGTGCTGCTGGTATCGATCGGAGGTTGGTTCGAGTTTTACGACCTTTTCATGACTGCATACGTCGGACCGGGTCTGGTCAAGAGCGGAATGTATTCGGTGACTACAGCGTCGTTCTTCGGTTTCAGCGGGCTGGGCGCGTTCGTGGCGGCATCATTTGCAGGTTTGTTCATCGGGACACTTCTGTTGACCGGTCTTGCCGATCGGTTCGGACGCAGGACTGTATTTACAGCTTCGTTGCTATGGTATTCGGTGGCGACGCTTGTCATGGCGTTTCAGGATTCCGCCCAGGCGATCAATCTCTGGCGACTCATCGCGGGAATCGGCGTCGGTGTGGAGCTCGTCGTGATCGATACCTATGTAAGTGAGCTGGTCCCGGCACACTTTCGTGGAAGGGCATTCGCGTTCGTCCACCTCGTGCAGTACACGGCAGTTCCCTCGGTCGCGTTTTTCGCGTGGTGGTTCGAACAGCATCCTGTCGGCGGTATCGCGAGCTGGCGTTTGACCGCTGCACTCGGTGCGTTGGGCGCTATCGCCGTCTGGGCGATTCGTCGTCGGGTTCCGGAAAGTCCCCGTTGGCTCGCGCAGCATGGGAGGCTTGCCGAGGCCGGACAGATTCTCGACGTGCTCGAAGCGAAAATTGGTGCACCGGTGAAGGACAATGGAAACGAGTCTGGTGCCCACATCGAATCCGTGCAGAAACCGGCCCGTTTCAGCGAAATCTGGCAGCCGCCTTACCTTAGAAGAACGCTTGTCCTGCTGACGTTTCACCTGATCCAGTCGATCGGCTTCTATGGCTTCGCTTCGTGGGTGCCGACATTGCTGGTGGCGAAAGGCATCACGGTGACCCACAGTCTGCTGTACTCGTTCATCATTGCATTCGCCAATCCTATCGGACCGCTGATTGGACTCGCCATTGCGGACCGGATAGAACGCAAGACCTTGATTGTGTTGTCGGCGGCGGGCGTTGCACTGTTCGGCGGGTTGTGCGCGGTCGTTCAGTCCGGTGTGCTTCTGATCGCGCTCGGCGTGCTGCTGACGCTCTGCAATACGCTGCTGTCGGCAGGCTATCACGCGTATCAGGCCGAACTTTATCCCACTCGTATCAGAGCTCGTGCAGTAGGTTTCGTCTATTCACTGTCGAGGTTGTCCGCGATGTTCTCCGGCTTTTTCGTCGCTTTCACGCTTCGCAGTTTTGGCACATCCGGCGTCTTTACCCTGATCACGGCTATCATGATCATCGTGATGGTTACCATCGGCGTGTTTGGTCCGAAGACCAATCGACGAAGCCTCGACTTGGTGTCTCGCTGAAGTGACAAGGTAGATAGCCCCTGCTTTCAACGAAAGCAGGGGGCAACCAACATTCATTCGGATACTTCACGCTTTTAGCCAGAAATCCACAGAAAACGAATTTCGCTCCCATCGCAGTCCCGCGATAGGATCGGGTTCCGCTGAACGATACGTGACTAGACCTCGGCGAGGAATCGCCCACCATCGTTGAAAAGTTCCCCGAGTGCAAGGATGGAGCGGTGTCGAATCCGCGATATCGAGTTGCGTCCGCCCCCAGTTGTGACATTCGCGAACACCAGTTGAAGGACAGGAACGGGTCAATCGGGGACGGCCATCATGCAGCTATTGCGTCGGCGCCGGTCCGCTTAGCTTATCGAGTCGACTGAAAACGCGATGTCCTTCTGTGCTTCGAGCACCCTCAGGCGCTCAGCCAACGCAGCCCTGATCGAATCGTAGGCACCGCCGCCAAGCGTCAGGCGTAACGGAGGATGTGCCGAGTCCGCCGCGACGATCATTGCGGCGACCGTCTTACCGGCATCGCCCCGAATTGCAAAGCTGTTGGACGCGATTGCCCGCCTGACGTCGCCCGCCGGAGTATCGTCGTACTCGGGCATCGGCACCGCGTGATCGAGACCGGCACCGAACTGCGTGCTCGTCGGCCCGGGCTCCACGATCACGAAGTCGATGCCGAATGGCCTCACCTCCTTTGCCACCGACTCGACGAAACCTTCGATGCCCCATTTCGTAGCGTGATAAAGGCTGAAATTCGGGTAAGCGATCTGTCCACCTTCGGACGAGACCTGAACGATCCGCCCGCCGCCCTGGCGACGCAGGTGAGGCAGCGCGGCACGGATGACCTGAATCGATCCAGTGAGATTGGTGGCGATCTGCCGGTCAATCTGTTCATCAGTCACTTCCTCGGCCGCGCCGAACAATCCGTAGCCCGCGTTGTTTACGATCACATCGATACGGCCCATCGCTTCGAATGCCGCTGTGATATTCGAGTGCACCGCACGGATGTCGGTGACATCGAATGTCAGCACGTGCAACCGGTCGTCGTACTGTTTTTTCAGCTCATCGAGCGCCCCCTCGCGCCGCAGCGTCGCGACGACCCGATCGCCGCGTTGCAGCAGGCGCTCAGCGATTAGCCGGCCAAGGCCTGACGATGTGCCGGTGATAAACCAGGTCTTCATCATGGTGTGTCTCTCCATAGAGTGGATGGAATGGCATTGCCTGATTCCCAGTCTAGGTACCCGTCATTGGTCAGAGAAGTCTCTATAGTACGTATGACCCCGTGAAATTTCGCCACCAATGACCAAGCCGACACTTGCCGATCTCACCGCGTTTTCCGCTGTCGCAACGCATCGGAGTTTCCGCCGTGCCGCCGATGCACTCGGCGTTTCGCGCTCCTCGCTAAGTCACGCCATGCTCGCCTTGGAGCGCGAATTGGGCGTGCGCCTGCTCAATCGCACGACGCGTAGCGTAGCGCCGACAGAAGCCGGCGAAGCATTGCTCGCTCGGCTTGCGCCCGTGCTCCGTGATCTCGACGACGCACTGGATGCCGTCGCCGATGCGCGCGGCAATCCGAGCGGCACGCTCAGGATCAATGCCAATGAGAGTGCGGCGCGGCTGTTATTGAAAACAGTGGTGCCGCTTTTTCTGAAGCGCTTTCCGAGCATGGCGCTCGACCTGGTCGCAGAAGGGCGGCTCGTCGATATCGTCGAGCAAGGTTTCGATGCCGGAATACGGCTTGGCGAGTCGATCCCGCGCGACATGGTGGCGGTGCGCATCAGCGATGATCTTCGCTTCGTAGTCGTTGCAGCGCCTTCGTATCTAGCGAGTCGCACACCACTCATCACGCCCGACGATCTCCGTAGCCACGACTGCATTCGTCAACGTCTACCGAGCGGCAAACGCTACCGCTGGGAGTTCCGCAAGCACGGGCAGGAAGTGGCAATCGATGTTCCCGGGGTGCTCACGCTGGATCACAACGGTCTGATGGTTGAGGCCGCGTCGGATGGGTTGGGCCTCGCGTATGTACCGGAGTCTACCGCCCGCGACTGGCTGGACGATGGCCGGCTGGTTACCGTGCTGGAAGATTGGTGCCCGTTCATCCCGGGGCTCTGCCTGTACTATCCTGGGCATCGCCACGTGCCTGCTGGTCTGCGGGCGTTCATAGACGTGCTTAGAGAGGTAAATCACTAACGCGTGTGAGTATCCGTCGTCGAGGATTCTGTTCGCATACTTCCGCCCCTTTTTGCAGGACAGGCCGAATGATATTTACCTATGCAGCCTTTGTTTTTCTCGGCCTTATCTGGGGGTCGAATTTCATCTACATGAAATGGGCTGCGGCCTTGATCAGCCCTGAGCAAATAGTCTTTTTGCGGGTATTTTTTGGCTTTTTACCATTGGCATTTGTGGCTTGGCACAAAGGTGTGATCAACCGTAGCCAGGCCCGCCATTTACCGCATTTCCTTGTCATGGCCGTTGTGGCGACGGCTTTCTACTACTTCGCCATCGTAAAGGGAACGTCGTTGCTCCCTTCGGGCATCGCGGGCGTTCTGGGCGGGTCGATCGCTCTGTTCACCGCCATCTTCTCGCTTTTGCTTCTGCGAACAGAGAAACTCAACGGGTTGATGGCGGTTGGGGTCGTTTTAGGCTTTGCAGGCATCGCTCTGATCGCTCGCCCCTGGGAGGGAGCAGCCAATCCCATCGACCTTGCAGGTGTCGTCTGGATGCTGACCGGTTCAATCATTCTTGGACTGTCGTATGTTTACGTCCGTCGCTTTCTGGCGCCAGTCAACCTACCGCCCCTGGCACTCGCCACCTGGCAGGTGGGGCTGGCCCTGCTTATCCTTGTTCTGCTGACAAACTTCACCGGGATTGGACGGATACTTCAGAACTGGCGTGCTGTTATCGGTGTGGTGGTTGGACTTGGTATTCTGGGAACCGGAACTGCCTTTCTGATCTACTATTTCTTGCTGCAAGAGCTCGGTGCAGTTGCGGCTTCGGGTGCCACTTACATTACACCTATGGTCGCGCTGCTGATCGGTTGGGCGGCCGGCGAGAAGGTCGGCATATTCGAAGTAGCAGCCGTCGTCCTGATACTTGCGAGTATCGCGATGTTGCAGATCGGGCGACAGCGTACCGCTCGCGAGAGGCTCAGAGGCGACAAATAATGGCCGCGATAGCCTAACTGCTTTGTAAAACGTGCGGGGCCGCCCCAGGTCGGCTGCAGAAGTTCTCTCTGGGACTGAGCCCGGCCAAAAGCTGCCGGTCGACCACGCTGCGGAAATCGTGGACAATCAAGCATCTGTCCAGACGCAAAACCGGTCTCGCCATAAATCCGATCGCCCAAGAGGAAAATGATGGCAATAGCGTGGGGGCCGTGCTGTTTCTGTGGGCAGCCTATAGAAACAAGCGCAACTGATCCGTGCGAGGTTCGCGTTACAACTTCGGCGAGCGGCAAGAGTTGGCAAGTTTGGTTTTGCCACGGCCAATGTTTCCGCGATCGACTCGCTGCCCTCCCCGGAAACGAGGGCTTCTTCGACCCCGCGCATTTCTAGCCGGAAGCCTTTTAAGATGACAGCGCCGTACACAATCGCACTTGTCGTTGATCCTGATTTTGGCAGCCGCCTGATTGCGGTTTCTTCACGGATACACACATGGATCGTGGCTACAACAGCGAATGCCGCTTCTGCCGAGAAAATCTGGACTGAGCAGCCAGAGCCTCACAGTTACAGCATTGAGTGCGGCGTCACGATTTTCCATGCAGATTTGGACGAGGATAGAAATCGCTGGTGTGAAACGATGCTCAATGCGGTTGACGAGCACCACAACAGCTATTCGCATGATCCCGGCTACACAGTTATTGAAGTCTATGGAACCCCCTTTGAGGAGCGACTTCGGTCAGCGTTCACGGAACTCGGATTTTCGTCGTTCGAGCAAACCGCCTATGGGTTTCGCGCGCGTAAGTAGGGCCCGTGGCTTCGTGAAGTCGGCCTGAAGTGTTCGTCTCTGGTGATCGTCGCCGTCTGGATTGACCTGTTTATGCCGATAGCATCAGGCAGTGGCCGACCAGTTGCGGTCGGCCACCAAGGTGGCCCGAATTGGCGGCAATTTTTTCTGAAGTATTCTTGCAGCGTGCCTCTCCATTATCCTGGACTCCCCCTATGTCGCATTCTGTCGATGAACTTCTCGCGCTTGACGTACTTACGTTGCGTGAGCACACAGAACGAGCTGGCGACGCCTGTGACGTAGACGAGCACCGGGAAAAATTGTGCAAGTCACTAGAGATTAATGAGGTGTGCTCCGTGCGACGGGACGGGAAACTCGTGGCCTATGCAATGCTTCGCCCGGAAGCCGGAGCGTGCTGGTTCGTTGGTGCTTTTGGTACGCATCCCTTGCATCGAACGTACACCGTAGTAAGTGAACTGTTCGCGAAGATCGCGACTCTGGCGACCGAACGAGGAATCGGTGAGCTACGAAGCCATGTCTACAAGACCAACCGATTGTCTATCGCTTTCCATCGCAAACTTGGATTTCTGGTGACGCGTGAAAACGACAAGGGCTTCGAGTTCTTTACCACTCTGGATGAACTAGCAACGAAGCCAGCGGTACGGCGTGTCACTGCCCGAGCGACATCCCGCTCGGAGTAAGGCGCAAAGCCAGCTGTGCTCGATCGTAACGAGAGGCGCATATTCCCTGGGAATGCATCTAAACGGCGGTCACCAGGAGCGCACGTTACCGCCTCTGGGGGGGCCGCTTCCGGGATGCGTGACTGACCGGTCCGGGCCGATTTGCGACGCCCGCCCGTAAAGTGCCGGGTGGGCTATAGGACAAGAATACCGGGCAACGTCGACGGGGCGCGCCACAGAGTGCGCGCCTCACCTGGCCATATCAAACGTGGTAATAGCCGTCGCCAACAGAATTCTGCAGCACGCCATCGACGTAGACGCTGACGGGCTCCCCGTCGGCCGACGTCAATATTGCGCCGTTGGCATGTTGGCCGATGATCTTCATGCGGCCTCCGTGAATCTCGGCCATCGCTTCGCGGTCCAGGTCAATAGACGTGGAAAGGTCCATGATTGTTAGTGCTTTCATGATGCACTCCTTAGGTGAGTAGAGGATGAGGACTGGACGAGCGGCCGGACGCTTGCACGAACCGTTGCATATGTTGTGCCATCGCGCTGATTCACGCTGGCTCGTCGATCCAACGGCATCGGAGTGAGGCGCGGTGGGCTAACGGCCACCACCTGAGATGATTTCAGTTGCCCGCACGCCAACACTACAGCAGCGAAGAGAGCCGAAACGTCGCATGCGAGCGTTGCCAGGAGCGGCAGTCGGCCATGAGCGGTTCCTCGTCGTCGGTACGCAAACGTCCACTCGCCGCGGAAAGCTGCCCTCAGTTCAACAAGTAGGACCGGCATGCCCTGTCTGAGCCGGCTGTTACCAGCAGGCGGCCGGCAACAGCAGACGCAGACGCGTGCTAAGGAAAAAATATTCAGCCTCACAGTAACCGCGCATCCATCCCCGACGAACTACAAAGAGAGCGGGCGATGCATACCCCACCTGCGTCGCCCGTTGTTCTTTGCTAACGTTCATCAGGAGATCTTGCGCATGGACACTGTTCGCAACCTGCTTCGTTTCCCCGATCCCGTCTGGCTGACGGACCGCTGGAGCCTCGCGCGATGGGCACCCTTACCATTGCGGTCGATCGTCGGTTACGGGTTCATGGCGCACGGCTACTCAAAAATCGTCAAGCATCCGGATGCATTTGCCGGGATTTTGCACGCGCTCAGGTACCTGATCTTCGCCGTTATGCGTGCGCTAGTGCGCGCATAGCGGCTACGCCGACGATCCGGTGCAGGGCATGCTGGAGCGAATCATCCCCGAGCTTGTCGACAAAGCGGCCTTCTTCCACATACGCCGAGCTGACTCAAAGAGCATTTCCCGGACATCAAACTATTTAGCGAATTTTTGTGCGACTATTTATGCGGTGGCTCTCGACAAGACAGGTGCCTCAAGACGCAGTCTGGAATAAATTTGGCGCCTCTATGATTGTGGCTCCAATCGAAAAGGGGATTCGCCATGGGAGAAAACCGTCGTAGGGCACTGATCAAGTCGACCGCCGCACTCGGTCTGGCCCATCTTTGCGGCCTTGGAAGCCTGAGCGCTTTGGCGGCGTCGGCTGCGTCAGGCAAACACATCAAGCCCGGCAGCAAATCCGTATTGATCGTCGTGGACGTACAAAATTGTTTCATCGATGGCGGAACGCTGCCGGTGAAAGGCGGCGCCGAGGTCGTGCCACTCATCAACGAGTTGGCTGGCAAGTTCGAGAACATTGTCATTACGCAGGACTGGCACACGCCGGGACATGCTTCGTTCGCCAGCTCCCATGCCGGTAAGAAGCCGTTCGAGACGGCGCAGTTGTCGTACGGTACACAGGTCTTGTGGCCGGATCATTGCGTGCAAGGCACCGACGACGCCGCGCTCGACAAGGACCTTAAGCTGCCAACTGCACAAGTAATCATACGCAAGGGCTTTCACAAGGACATGGATAGCTATTCCGCGTTTGAGGAAGCCGATCACAAGACACAAACCGGCCTCTCGGGATACCTGAAGCAGCGGCGTATCGACACCGTGTTTGTGACCGGACTGGCGACTGACTTTTGCGTTGCGTGGACAGCAATGGACGCCCGCAAGGCGGGGTTCGAAGCTTATGTCATCGAAGACGCAACGCGTCCGATTGACCTCAACGGCTCACTTGCGGCTGCGCGAAAAAACATGGATCGCGTGGGCGTAAAGCGGATTCAGTCAAAGGATATTTTGTCGACGTGAGCGGCCAGAAGCACCACTTTCAAGTGCCCGTCCAAACATAACCGGCCGCCAAGTTGCGCACGGGCACGCGTCGCGGCTTCGTATGCCCGTCCTCGACCACCACGTGCAGCCATGTCGACATGGCTGCACTCCGGAATGCCGAGGACGGCTGCACTCATCACTCCTCTTACTGCTGCTTCGTCAGATCCTGCCCAATTGCGGCGACAACTGCCTGTTCGCAATCCTTGAGGCCTGCGACCGACTGATCGAACTGGTCGATCAAGGTGCCGAAGCTGCCATAGTGATATTTAGTGTCCGCTTCGACATGAACTGAGTTGGCCTTGATGTCCCAGCCGCAGGCGAATGTCTTGAAGTACAAGTCTTGCTTGGACTGCGAGTCAAGCAGGCGAGCGGGAACGACGACCCACGGAATGAAATCGCTCGATTCCGGCGGGGATACGTAACCAAACGAAGTGATCCACACGCTCAGGATGGCGTCGGCGTTGGTCTTGACATCGGAAAAGTCGTCGGACTTGCCGTCGCTCGAGAAATTGGCATGCTGGTCGTGCAACGCAACGATTTCATAGCCGTTATTGGACAGCCGGGTCGTCAGGCCATCGTTGACGACGGGAGCGAAGGCGATTTTTCCACTCGTCACTTGCTGCGTGTACGTACTCGTATGATTGGCGTTGATCCCGCCTTGCACCAGTCCACCGATCAATCCAAATGCTCCGCCAGCACCACCGAAGTTGACCACGCTCGCCGATTTTCACGTAAAGGTCTGGAGACACACCTACCAGGATTTTGCGCCAGCGGAAGCATATACCGTCCTCAACGAGCAATATCGTGGCAAGCAGTGGAAGAAAAAACTGTCTGCGAATGACAGCAGCCAGGTGGTGCTCATTGCTGAGATTGACAGTAGAACCGTTGGAAGCGGAGCTGCTGGGGGGCCTTCAGAATCGATATTCGACGGTCGCGGCGAGATCAAATTCCTTTATGTCGATCCCGACTTCAAGCGACGTGGTATCGGCCGCGAGTTGCTTGCACATCTCGCGATTCATTTGAGAAGAATGCGCTACCAGGGAGCCGCTTTAAGCGTCGTCAAGGGAAACGAAGCCGCGATCGCTTTTTACGAGGCGCTAAATGGCCGACCAGCAGGCGAGTACATCGATCCGGGACCGGTCTGGCGATCGCAAAACATCGTCTTTGCGTGGGACGACGTTGCGAGTCTGATTTCCTGAGATGCCTATCGCGCTTTGCCTTTTGTTGGTTCGATGTTAAGCCTGCGGTGCGGCCGTGTCGGAGACATTGGTATACGGTTGGGCCGCCGTGTTAACGCTCCCATCCGATTTGCCGATGACCGTCGGCGGCGTTTCGGCGCGATTTTCGTGCTTGCAAAAAAGATCGACAATTTCCCGCGTCGGTATGCTCGCGACTAGCGTTGAAATCTTGGCCGGGCTGAACCACCGGCAACGCGAAATTTCGTTACGCGCTTCGGCGACCGCGTCCTGAGGAACATCGGCGCGGAAAACATGGTGGTGTTTGCTGAGACCACCAAACTGGAACAGGTACGTAAGTTCCACTCCAACTAGCGCAGTCTCCTCTTCCAGTTCGCGCAGGGCGGCGTCTTGCGGCGACTCCGATCTCCTGATCGTGCCACCTGGTAAGGACCACCGCGAGCGCGCGCGGGCAACGAGAAGGATTTTGCCATTCCGGACGCATACGACTGTCGATCTATCTTTCATGCTTTCCATGTAAGCGTTGGCACTGTCAAATGGCGACCATGATTGAAAGCGCGACGGGAGCGGAGGGGCAGCGTCATTGTCCGAAGCGCTGGAAAAGGGTGATCAAGACTCGGCGGGTCGTGCGTCAACGGTGTTGCTATCGAAGTCGCCGCGTGCACGACACACATGTCTAAGTCCCGCTCCGAAGCTGAGCCAGAGTATCAGCGATCCCGTTGAGACTGCAAATCCCACGCCGCGCTCAGCGCGAAGACAGCGCCGAAGCCGTAGCGCCAGCCTAGCCAGCCGGATAGCGCAACTGCCATGACGTTGCCGCGTGATTGGACCACCTGATTGCGTCCAAACTGCCGGTCGAAGCCGTGCTGCCGCACGATGCCGAGCGTGATGCCGGCCATAGCCGGCCCAAGAGCCGCTCCCGTGATCGCAGTGGCTACCTGCGATGCCGCTACGGTCATTGCGCCCGCGACCACGATCAGCGCGCGTTTATGGCGAATTGAATCGACAAGCGCGCCGGCGGGCGAGGTTGCGACCATACCGGCGATGCCGCCGATCGTCATGACTGTCCCAATCTGGTCAGTGCCCCAACCACGGGCTTGAAGGAACACGCCGAGAAACGGGCCGATACCTGCCTGCACGTCCGCAACGAAGAAATTCAGTGCTTCCAAGGCGCGGGTAGCTTTCATGGGGCATAACCATCGAGCATTGCACGCCGCATTGGTCAGCAAGGCCCGTTCCTGCGGGACCAGGTGTCGGCCGCGCGGCGCCGCATTGTTTTACTGCACACCCGGGTTACTGATGGATCGGCTGAAGCGTCGATCTGCTTTCGTTAAGCCAGACGATAAGTTCATTGACACGCATGGCCTTCGCAAACAACCAGCCCTGTCCATACTGGACGCCTCTCTGCACCAGATATTCGACCTGGATATCGCGCTCGACGCCCTCCGCCACGATTTCCACCCCCAGTTCGTGCGCCATCTCGATGATATGAGGCGCGACGACGCTGGATGCTGCGTCTTGTGCAATGGTGTCGATAAACGACTTGTCGATTTTCAGGACATCGATCGTAAAGGTTTGCAGATACGAAAGGCTGGAATACCCAGTCCCGAAATCATCGATATAGACAGGGTGGCCAGCATCCCTGAATGCCGCTATTGTTTGCCGCGTTGCGTCGGCATCCATGAAGCTTCGCTCCGTTGCTTCGATTCTGACCTGAGCAGGTCGAATACCCGTCTCCTGCAACCGGGCCGTAAGAACGTTCAGGAAACGGCGCGACCGCAAATCCTCGCTGCTCACATTGATTGAGACGTAGAACGAAGGACGCGAGCGCAAGAGCTTCGACAGCTCGTCAATCGTTTTGTCCAGTACGAGGTCCGTCAACTGCTGAATAAGGCCGTTTTGCTCCGCGACCGCGACAAAGATTTCCGGCGAGATGTTGCGTCCGTTCAAGTTCCACCTGACGAGCGCTTCTACGCCAACGCATTCGCGGCTCGTGAGGCGGACGATCGGCTGGAAAACCACGTCGAGTTTCTTGCGTGCTAGAGCCCATTCGAGCGTCGCCGGGAAGGAGAGTTGCCGCGAGATTCGCCTGAACGCAAGCCAACCAAGCACACCTCCAACAACGAGACCAATCGAAAGCCACATCACGAGCAAACCAGGCCAGTGACCCACGAGGCTGCTGCGAGGAGACTTGACTACCACCCCGAGGGGTCGACTTGACGAACGGGCGACAGCGTAGTGCCAGTGTTCATTGTTCACATGCCCAGCCAGCTTCCATGCGTTGAGCATGTCGTCGGCGTCCGCACCAGATGACAACGCAAGGATTGTGTTTGTCTCGACATTGATCGCGGCGACCGGTCTTCCGGCGAGGTCGATAATATCGACGTAGGACTGTGGATCGATCGAGACATAATTTCCATTGCGGCCAATCTGAACATCCTGGCGCTCGTCGCTGAGGGGGTTCTTCTGCCTGTACCAGAGCAGATAGCCGTCCTTGCTCCGCCAATCGGGCGGTGGCATTGTCAGATGCTGCGCCCGAACGTCGCCTAAAAGCGGTGAGCACAGATATTGTCCGCCACCGTAAGCACCAGCGTCCTGCACGTACCGGTAATTGAAAACCACGCGGGCAAGCTGTGCGACCTGGGCGGGAGAGCAGAGACCGCCGGGGAGCGCCTCCATGTCGGCAATAGCGGCGAATGCCTGGTAGGTGACAAGCTCCGTGCGCATCACAGCTTTCGCGGCGAACTGCTGCAGATCTTCTTGCTCGCGACGTTCTGCATCCTCGTCGGCGATATAGATGCTGGTCAGTACTGGGGCAACCGTAGCTATGCAGCCCAGTGCGACAGAAGCAGAAATAAGCGACAGCCGCTTGATCATCTCGCAAGTCCCGTCGTGAATGACCGCAAGGGAGGCTTCGCGCCACACGTGCGGCATGCTCAGAGTCGAACGTATGGAATTACGATGCCAGCATGAAGAATAGTATCTGGCGCTATTTTTTCAATGCGTTTGATTTGTGCGCCCTATGTCCGCTCCTGGACGAATGCGAACAGCCGATCTCGCGAGGAGGCAGTGGCCGCGCGCGACCGCCAGATTGGGCTTCGCCACTGATGGGTCGAAGTCGGCGTGGTCAGTTGTCTTCGGCCGCGCCCACTCCGTTTCCGGCTACGGCGGATTACATGCCGCCAAATGGCTTCTTCACCGTCAGCTTGTTGGTCACTGACGTCACGCCGGGAACGCCCCGAGCGATCGCCTCGACCCTATTGATCTGGGCAGCTTCCGTGACCGTGCCATTCAGTGTTACCGCGCCGTCTTTCGCGATGACACTGATGTCTCCGGCGCTGATTTCCTTGTATTTCCCGATGGCAGCATAGACCTTTCGCCGCAGGGCACGATCCGCTTTCCTGCCTGTGGGTGCCGCTGCGCCTGTTCCCGCCATCGTCGACGCGCCTTGCGCACTGGCAGGGCTACTGGCCGCTTCACCGGCCTGGCACCACGTGGTCATGGACATTGCAACGAACAATGTGGCGACAGCCTGCCCAAGTGTCCTGATTGTTTTCATGGATTGCTCCGCTTGATGAGGGTGACGGAATCAGAAGTTATGGCGGAGGCCGATCATGGCCGCAGTGGTGGACATGCCCGGCGCAACCGGTGCCCCATAGATGATCGTCTGGTTCATCGTCCCCTTGTTGTCGACGTAGCCGACTTGCGCGTACACCTTGGTCCTTTGGGACAGGTTGTATTCGGCACCCACTGCGATTTCACTCGAGTGATTCGCTGAATGATTCCGGTCCTTCAGGTAGTAGTAGCCGGACGTAATCTTGAAGTGCGGATTGAACTGATAGCCGAGGCCACCCGACACCATTTCGAAGTCAGCAGTATTGCTCCTCGCCGGGTTTTTGCCGATGCCGTACGAGGCGGACATAGAAAACCCACTGATCGTATACATCGCACCGAAATAGTAGAAGCGATTGTTGCTCTGGCCTGTCGCAGGCGCAGCCGGCGCCGCCGGATAGGTTAGCGGGAACGGATTGGTGTCATGTCCGTTGTAGTACACAGCGGACAGGTTCAGTCCGTAGTTCGAATACTTGAGCACAGCCGACTCACGCGTGCCGCCCTGGAACTGTCCCGCGACGCCACCCGGCGCGTACTCAAGCGCAAGCGATGCACCATAGAATTTCGGCGAATTGTAGACCAGCGCGTTGCTGTCATAGAGGGCGCCGATTGGAGCGTTCGTGCTGGTGCCGGGCCAGCCGGCCGCCTGATTGATGCCGAGCCACGCAGTCAGGATGCTGCCGAAATACTGTGCGCCGCGTACGTCGGTTTCCGCCATTGCGTAGATCATCGGGATGATCTGCCGGCCGGCGTCGAACGTGCCAAACGGCCCGGTTGCCCCAATCGTTGCGAACTGGTTGAAGATTGCGGTCGTGCCCGGTGTATCGGACAGCCCGGACTTGCCGTTCGTGGTGTTAAACGTGCCTTGCAGCTTGAAGGTGATCTTGTAGCCACCGCCGATGTCCTCGCTTCCTTTCAGGCCCCAGTAGCTCGAATAGATGCCACCGTCCTTAAGTTGATAGGAATGCCCCTGGTTTCGCGCGGTCGGCAGGAACGTTGCCGCCGAGGTGCTTTGATACAGGAGTCCACTGTCGAGTACGCCATAGAGCGTGACTGAAGACTGGGCATGGGCCGCGCTGGAAAAAACTATCAGCACTGCCAGGCTGCTTGATTTCAATTTCATTGTGTCTCCTCCAGGTTTGAGGCGTGCCGGGTGGACCCGGCAGTTTATGGTTTGTTACTCGAATGAAGCTGTGTTGCTGCCGTGCCGGTGTCTCAGGCCGACAGGTAGTAATCGCCGAACTGATCCCGCAACCGGTTCTTGAGCACCTTGCCCGTTGCACCGAGCGGAACCGAGTCGACAAACACAACGGCATCGGGCTTCCACCACTTCGCGAGCCGGCCGTCAAAAAACGTGAGCAGTTCGTCCGGGACGAGCGCGCTGCCAGGCTTCTTCACGATCAGCAGCAGGGGGCGCTCGTCCCACTTCGGATGCCGCGCGGCGATGCATACCGCTGTCGTGACTTCGGGGTGCAGGTACGCGACGTTTTCGATGTCAGTTGAACTGATCCATTCGCCGCCGGACTTGATGACGTCCTTGCTGCGATCTGTAATCTGCATGAAGCCGTCGGGATCGATTCTGGCCACGTCGCCGGTTGGGAACCAGCCGTCGCGCAGTGGGGGTGTGTCGTCACCGCCGAAATATTCCCGCGTGACCCAATGACCACGCACGAGAAGGTCGCCAGTTGCCGCGCCGTCCCACGGCAACGCCTCGCCTTCCAGCCCAACGATTTTCATATCCATGCCGAATACCGGGCGCCCTTGCTTCGCCTGAAGTGCGTAGCGCTCGTCCACCGGCAGAGACACCTGATGTGCCTTGAAACTGCAGATCGTTCCGACCGGGCTCAATTCCGTCATGCCCCATGCGTGCACGACATCGACGCCATGGCGCTCCTGGAACGCCGTCGTCATCGCTGTCGGGCAGGGCGCGCCGCCGATAATCGTGCGCTTCATCGATGAAAACGAACCCGTGATCGCGTCGATATGTGCAAGCAATCCCTGCCAGACCGTCGGCACGCCGGCCGACAGCGTGACCTGTTCGCCCTCGATCAACTCATGGAGCGACTTGCCGTCCAGTGCCGGCCCCGGAAACACCAGCTTCGCACCGACCATGCAGGCGATATAAGGCAATCCCCACGCGTTCACATGGAACATCGGCACGACGGGGAGGATCACATCGCGCGCCGAACAATTCAGCGAATCCGGCAGCGCCGCCGCATAGGTGTGCAGCAGGGTCGAGCGGTGGCTGTATAGCACCCCTTTAGGATTACCTGTCGTACCGGATGTGTAGCACAGCGACGAGGCGCTGTTTTCATCCAGCAGCGGCCAGTCGAATGCGTCACCGTGACCGTCGACGAGATCGTCGTAGCACAGCAGCGTCGCCGACAGGCCATAGTCTCGCGGCATGTGCGCGCGATCGGTCATTGCAACGAAGACCTTCGGGCTCCTGACCCGCGACGCGACGCTCTCGATCAGCGACAGAAACGTCAGGTCAAAGAAAACGACGCGATCTTCCGCATGTTCGATGATGTACGCGAGCTGGTCGACGTGCAGCCGCGGGTTGAGCGTGTGCAACACGGACCCGGACCCCGACACCGCGAAGTACAGCTCCATGTGCCGGTAGCCATTCCACGCCAGCGTCCCTACCCGCTCGCCCGGTTTGATGCCGAGGCCTGTCAGCGCGTTTGCCATGCGGCGCGCGCGTTGCGCAAGATCCCGGTACCGATACCGGTGAATGTCACCTTCGACCCGTCGCGACACGATTTCCTGTTCGCCGTGATGGCGCTCAGCATGCGTGAGCAGCGAAGCGACCAGTAGCGGTTGTTGCATCATCAAACCTTGCATCCTTGTTCCCCTGAATGGCTGTGTGTTGCCGCCCGGCCCGGATCACGATGTCGCATTGCACGCCGGTGCCGGCGCGGGACTGGCGACTGGATCCTCGAGACTCACGAACAGCTTTCCGTCGATGGCCCGGACTGGGAATGTCGTCAGGCTCAACCCACTTGCACCCGGCATGCAACCGGTGCGGAGGTCGAAGCGCAGACCGTGCGCCGGGCAGCTCAGCACGCATCCGTCGAGATGGCCGTTTGCGACCGAGGCCCCCTGGTGAGGACACGCGTTGTCAATCGCGTGGATCGTGCCGTCGATGTTAAAAAGGACAACCCCGCGGCCATTGATGAAGGCCAGTTTTCGCTGGCCTGGTCCGAGTTCATCGACCGCGCCAACCGGTATCTGATCAGACGAGTTCATGGATCAGAGTCTCCGCCATAGGCCATTCACCAAACCCTGCAGCCGGATTCAGGTGACCGACTTCGCCGAGGTCGACAAGACGGCTGCCCCAGTGTTTCGCCATCGCCACCACACGCTCGAGCTGCGCGAGCGGATCGTTGCGGCTCGCGCCGACGATGCTCGGGAACGGCAGCGGCTTTCTCGGAGCCGGATGCCAGCCGTTTCGAGCCAGCGCATCGAAGGCCGGATAGCCCGCGGGCAGCGGCGTCTCGAGGTCGGCCGGAGCGGCGAGCAGCGCACCGTGAATCTTGCGGCTGTGCTGCTGGGCCCAATGCACTGTAATCATCACGCCCGCACTGTGCGCGACCAGGATCACCGGGCCATCGATTTTCGCGAGGGCAGCATCGAGCGCCGCAACGCGCGCTGCGCAACTGAGTTTGTCGTGCTCGAGCGGTGGTACCGAGGCCGCCTTGGGCAACTTCCGCTCCAGCAGCGTTTGCCAGTGCTCCGCGACGTGGTCGCGCAAGCCGGGCACCATCAGAATGGTCGGCGTCGTATCGAAAGTCATGAAATGGTCTCCTGTCGATCGGAGTTCGCGTGTCGGCTGGAGTTAGCGCTTTAGCGCTTACTCCAGCCCCATAGCGCGCTACTCCGATCCCATGCAGAGGGTTGCGGCCCGATCAGTACGGCTTGTCGCCGACAATTCCGGCGCGCTCCATCTTGCGGTGGCACGGCGGGTAGTCCATCACGGCATAGTGCTGCGTGCTGCGGTTGTCCCAGATCGCGATGCTGTTGGGTTTCCAGCGCCAGCGGACCTGGTATTCCGGGATGTAGGCCTGGCTGATGAGATAGCGCAGCAGCTCACCCGCGCCTGGATTGGCGTCCTGCCCGAAGCGCACGCGCGCCGGCGTGTGGTAATTGGTGAAATGGGTGGTGAAGGCGCTCACGAACAACACCTTCTCACCGGTCTCCGGGTGCGTGCGCACGACCGGATGCTCGGCGTCCGGGAATTGCGCTTTAAGCGCGAGACGTTTTTCGATCGGCATCGCGGCACCGAAGCTTGCCTCAATGCTGTGGCGGGCGCGCAGGTCCGCGATCTGGGTCTTGACGTGGTCCGGCAGGTTCTCGTAGGCGAGGACCATGTTTGCCCACATCGTGTCGCCCCCCACGGGCGGGCACTCCACGCAGCGCAGGACCGCGCCGAACTGCGGCGCCTCGCGCCAGGTGGCATCCGCGTGCCACGCGTTTTCATATCGGTCGTTGGGCTGATCCGGGTTCTTGTAGATGCGCACGAGTCCCGCATATTCGGGATCACTGCCGGCGACGGGATGGTCTTCCAGCGCGCCGAAACGGCGCGCGAATGCGACGTGCTCGGCGCGCGAGATGTCCTGGTCGCGCAGGAACAGCACCCTGTGCTCAAGCAGCGCCGCCCGGATCCCGGCAAACAGGCTGTCGTCGTGGATGGCATCGGCGAGATTCACCCCGACCAGTTCGGCTCCGATGGCACACGTCAATTGTTCGACTCGCATGGCCCACTCCTCAGATGACGAAGACCGACGAGCCGGTCGTCTTGCGCGTTTCGAGATCGTGGTGGGCTTGCGCCGCGTCCTCCAGTGCGTAACGCTGGTTGAGTTCGATCTTGATGCGGCCTGCGGCGACATGCCCGAAGAGTTCGCCAGCAAGTTCGTTCTTCTCGACGGGGTCGGCGATGTAGTCCGCCAGCGCGGGCCGCGTCAGGTAGAGCGAGCCCTTCATCGCCAGCATCTGCGGATTGAACGGCGGGATCGGCCCGGACGCCGTGCCGACGCAGACCATCAGGCCACGGCGCCTGAGCGAATCGAGCGACGCCTCGAAGGTATCCTTGCCGACGCTGTCGAACACGACGTCCACACCCATGCCATTGGTCAGTTCGCGCACACGCTTCGCAACATCCTCCTGGCTGTAGTAGATGATGTGATCGCAGCCATGCGCGCGGGCCACTTCGCCCTTGGCCTCGTTCGATACCGTGCCGATCACGGTGAGACCCAACAATTTCGCCCATTGCGACACGATCAGACCCACACCGCCGGCGGCGGCATGCAGCAGGATGGTGTCGCCTGCCTTGAAGTCATGAATGCGGCGCATCAGGTACGAGGAGGTCAGGCCTCGCATCGTCATGCCGGCAGCTGTTTCGCAGGGGATCGCATCAGGCAGCTTGATGAGCGGCGCGGCCGGGATCAGGCGTTCTGTACTGTAAGCGCCGAGCGTGTTGAGAAAGCCGGTGTAGGTCACGCGATCGCCGACCGCAACGTTGGTCACGTCGGGGCCGATGGCCTCGACCACACCTGCAGCCTCGACACCCATGCCCGCAGGCAGCGGCACGGGGTACAGGCCGGTGCGGAAGTAGGTGTCGGCGAAATTCAGGCCCACTGCCTCCTGGCGCAAGCGAACCTGTGCGGGGCCGGGGTCGCCCACTTCAACGTTTTCATAGCGCAACACTTCGGGACCGCCGGTTTCATGGAAGCGCACTGCTTTCGCCATGTCAAATCTCCTGTTCATTACTCAAACTACGAATTTGTTTCGCCTGCGATGGGCTGCCCAATTTGCTCTCAGGCGCACTTGCCAGGTCTAAAGCTCGCGGGTTACCGCCGGATCAGCTCCCGGCCTGCTCACGCAGGGCACTCAAGCGATCGAGGTCGACGCCATAGTTCCGCTTGCCGATGAAGAAGGCGATTGCCGCGACCAGGGGGGCGAACGGCACGAGTTGCAACGCGCCGAGCAGTCCGATCCGGTCGGCCACGATGCCCGTCAGGACGGCAGCGGGTGCCAACCCCAGCAGGTTGTTCGCCAACGTCAGGGTGGCAAACGCCGATGCATGGATCGATGGTGGGGTGAGGTTCGCCACCATCGCACCTGAAGGGCCGGTCGCGCCGGCGCAGAAGAACATGCCGGCGCCGATCACGACGAGCTGTGCCGACCCCGCCGGCATGCGGAAGCCGATTGTGAGCAGCACGAAGCAGATCAGACAGAAGGCGACGGCGGTACTCCATTTCTTTTCCCGCGCATGCTTGCTGAGCCGGTCGGCCAGATTTCCGCACACCACCATGCCGAACGCGGTGGCCAGCACGAACACGGCCGCGCCCATGGCCGCCTTGCCGGCAGGCATGCCGTAGTAGCGGTTCAGGAAGCTGGGCATCCACGCCCACACAGCGGCCGGAACCAGCAGATGGATGCCGCTGCCGACGTAGGCACACACGACCGACTTTGTTGAAAAGAGTCCTTGGATCAACGTGCGCAAGCTCATGCACACACCGGCGCCCTGCGTCTGACGGCCCAAGTTTGCCGGTTGCAGCGGCGCGAGTCGCTTTTCGGTGATGGCAAACCGGTAGAAAACGACCAGCATGATTCCAAGCGCCGCCATTGCGCCGAACGCCGCGCGCCAGCCGAAGCGAGCCGCGACGGCACCGCCTAGCGCCATGCCCAGCACTGAACCGAACGCCCCACCGGCCATGAACGCGGCAGTGAGCGTGGCGCGCAGCCGTGCCGGAAAGATGCTGAGGACCAGCGCGATGCCGACACTGCCATAGGCGGCTTCACCGATACCGACGAAGGCGCGCGCGAGCAGCATCTCGCCATAGTTCGTCGCGAGCGCGCAGCCGAGCGTCGCGAGACTCCACATCGCCGCCATCAGGACAATGCTCTTCACGCGGCCCCAGCGGTCGGCGAGTACCGACAGCGGAAAGGTGAGCACGCCGACCATCAGCGCGACCACGCTGCTCAGCGAACCGAGCCGGGTGTCGGAAAGATTCCATGCCGCCTTGAGCATCGGAAACACCGCATTCAACACCTGCCGCGACATGTAGTCGGATAGCAGCAACCCCACCGTCAGGACAAATACCACCCACGCATACGCGTGCACGCCTTTTTGCGTTGTCGAAACATCGCCCGTCAAGGGCTCGGCATGCGTGAACATGAGTTGTCTCCTTCGTGTCCAGCTCGATGGCGACCGCCTTTGCCCGACAGGACAAAGGCAGCCTTTATGGATACTGCAAAACTCTCCCCGGCCTGGCCGGCGAGCCCTGCCTTTGAAGCCCGACGTCCGCGAACGTCAGCCGCGCTTCAATCACTTACGCCGCGCGCAGCGGCAGGTTCTTCACACCGGCCCTGCGATTCGGCGCCATGCCGTTGGCCGCGAGTGTCTCGTCGACCGTCTTGTACTGCACGCCAATCTTGTAGATCTCGCGCGCTTCCTTACCGCTCGCGATTTCACGGCCCAGTTCGCGCGCCACGCGCACACACTGCTCGATCTGCTGCACCGAGCTCATGCGATTGCCGTGCTGGTCAATGATCGTGTCCTCGATGCCGCAGCGCGGATGCAGACCCATGGCCATCGCCATCATGTTGAACGGCAGCACGTTCTTCAGCAACGACTCGGCCGTGACCGTGCCACCGTCCGGCGCACGGTGGACGAAGTTGAAGAAGTTGTGCGGGTTCGGACCGTCGAAGCCGCCGCCGATGCCGATCCACGTCAGGTTCAGCGGCCCCTTGTAGATGCCCTTGCGCACCAGGCGGTCGAGCGTTTCGAGCGCATGGATACCGGTAAGCTGAAAGTGCGGCTGGATGCCCGAGGCCTGCAGGCGGCGCAGATGCTCCTCAACCCAGGCTGGACCCGCGGGCACGGTCATTTCGCTGTAGGCGGCCATAAGCGCAGGATTGGACAGCGACGTGCCTTCCAGGTACTCCGGATAGAGCAATTCCATGATGTTCATCTGCGTGGTGTTGATCGCGACCGTCACCTGATCGGGCTTCGGGTCGAGATCGGCCAGCATGTGACGCGTGTCGTCGGACAGCCACTTCGCGGCCTGGCCGTCGTCTTCCGGCGCGAACGAGATCGAACCTCCCACCTGGATGATCATGTCCGGCACGGCCGCACGCACACCGGCAATCAGTTCGTTGAACTTCGACAGGCGCTTGGAGCCCTTGCCATCCAGTTCGCGCACATGCAGGTGCAGCACGGTCGCGCCTGCCTCGTAGCAGTCGACGGCCTTCTGGATCTGCTCCTCCATCGTCACCGGAATGTCTTCCGGAAAGTCCTCGGGCATCCATTCCGGGCCGTAAGGAGCGGTCGTGATGACAACCTTGTCCTGGTTCTCAGGGTGCAGCGAATCGTCGAGGAATTGCATCGTGTTCTCCAATATGAGTACGGTGTTCCGACGCTCGCGATACGGCTGGCCGCATGAAGACTGGTCGGAACATGATGAACCGTTGAGAAACCACGATACGGCAATCCTGCGTTACACTTTTATGATATGGCGCCATTCTTTTAGCATTTGATGCCACTACGCGTTAACACCGGTGCGTGCGGCAGACATCTCAATAGCAGGCGCAGGAAGGCCGCCTGCGAGGCGTGCGCGGAGACAAAGCGATGGAAACGATGTTGCGCTCGGTAGCCATGAGCGGCTATTTCGATGTGACGCGGCGGGTCGGACTGAACCCGATTGAGCTTGCACAGCAGGTCGGGATCGATACCGCGGCGCTTGCGAATCCGGACGATCGCATTCCGGCAGCCGCCGCGTGCCGGCTGCTGGAACTTACGGCCGAAAAGGCGTCATGCCCGACTTTCGCGCTGCAGATGGCCGAGACCCGGCAGAAGTTCGGTACTGGTGTAATCAATGTGCTGCTCGCGCACAAGCGCACGCTGCGCGACGTATTGCTGGCCACGGCTGAATACCGGTATCTGTTGAACGAGGCCCTGGCTGTGTACGTCGAGGACGTGGGCGAAACGGTTACCATCCGCGAAGAACTGGTCGTCGAACCGGGTACCCCAACGAATCAGGCGATCGAACTCGCGGTCGGTGTCCTCTGGCGCCACTCCAGCGCTCTGCTTGGCGATCACTGGAAACCACGCTCGGTCCATTTTGTTCATCAGGGATCGAAAGACCTGACGTTTCATCGACGGTTCTTCGGCTGTCCGCTGGAGTTCGGCAGCGATTTCAACGGCTTCGTGTGTGCGGCCGCCGATCTCGACTACCCGAATCCCTCCGCTGACCCGGAACTGGTGCGATATGCCGAGAGCCTCGCGGATTCACTCAACGTGACCGGTGTCGATTCGACCGCGCTGGAAGTACGCAAGGCGATCTACTTGTTGCTGCCCGTCGAGCAGGCCACCGTCGAACTGGTTGCCCGCCATTTACGTCTGAGCGTTCGCACCATGCAGCGCCAACTTGAACTTGCGCATACCAGCTTCTCGCGTCTGGTCGAGGAAGTCAGGGGTGAACTTGCCGTGCGCTATATGAGCAACCCACGCTATCCCATCGGGCGGGTTTCCGCACTGCTTGGTTATTCGCAGCAGGGCTCCTTCACAAACTGGTTTAGTTCACGCTTTGGTGTGACGCCTCGTGACTGGCGCAACAGCCATTTGAAATGAACGCGCCGGTCGGGTCGATCGGCTTCATTGAATCAACCCGCTTTCACGGGCCGCGTCCCCCAAAACAACACTGCCTCGATCGCGAAGAAAGCAACGAGCGGCACAATAGCGCCCACCGTCCCCGCGATCTCATGCCCAAACCGGCTCGTCACATACAGCAGCACGATCATGCTGATCGCCATGCCTGGTGCCCCGAGTCCGCGCAGCGCTGCGCTGCGATGGTAGCCGAGCCAGAACGCGGCCCGCGCGACGATCCAGACTACGGTCGTCGCCACCACCGCGCGCATGGACGAGCCATCGGGGCAGTAGGCGGCCAAGCCGAATAGCGACGTCGCAAACACGATGATCTGCTCCACCGTGTTCTGCAGGTATCGTTGATTGACGCGCAACCTGCGCGTTTCGAAGCCCGCCAGCGGATCGAATGCGGGCGAGGTCAATCGTTCGTGCGCCACGGCTTCGACGCCGGTCACCAGACAGAACAGCACCGCGGCACAGCAGCATTTGAGCGTCAGAAGCATCCGCGCGCCGAGGCTGTCCATGCCCGGCAGGGGCGACATCAAAAGATCGATGCCGAGCCAGAGCCCGGAGGCAAACAGCGACGCGACTGCGATGCCGACAATACCGATGCTGCGCTGTTGTCGAAAGTCGGGCGCGTGATAGGTCGGGTCGGTCATGGATTCTAGACGAGCGCAATCTTGCCGGTGGCGAGGTCATACATGCCGCCAACAATGTCGATCTTCTTGCTCTCGTAGAGTTTCTGGACGATCGGCGGTGAGCGCTTCAGTCGAGCCATTTGCCGTCTCACGTTCTCGGCGGCCGCGTTGTCCAGCAAGTTGCCGGTCTTCGTCTTTTCGGCGGCGATGACAGCAGGCTTGATCGCTGAGATGAGTCCCGGCAAATGGCCTGGAAGAACCGCCTTGGCCTTCAACACTTTGATTGCGGCGTCGACCGCGCCGCATCCGGTGTGGCCTAGCACCATGATGAGCGGCACCCCCAGGAACTGCGCGCCGTATTCGAGAGACGCAAGCAGATCCGGGTTCACGACGTTGCCCGCGACGCGTAAAACGAAGAGATCTCCCGGCCCCTGATCGAACGCGAACTCCGGCGCCACGCGCGAATCGGAGCAGCTCAGGATCGTGGCGATTGGATACTGCCCCTGCACTCGGGCGGCGCGACCCGATGAAAAGTCGCGCTCGTTCGGCGCGTTGGCGGCGTAGCGCGCGTTGCCATCCATGATTCGTTTCAACGCGTCCGCAGGCGGGATCGAGTTCGATGGTGGCGATGCGCCGGGTGCTGGCGGGTCGGCCGCGATGGCGGCGCCCACGCTCCACGGTAGGAGCGCCGCGAGTGCGCCGGTCTTCAGGAAATCCCGGCGCGACACTTGAGGCTCGTGCTGCGCATCACCACAGACATCACACATTTGAATGCCTCCGCCATTGCTGGGCGCATCCGGCCGCAAACAGGTGCCTTGTTGCGTCGCAACGCAGATGGCACACCGGTCACCTGCTATGTGCACCTCACGTGGTGGTCCGACGCCACGCGATAGATCAACCAACTTGCCTACGTTCGAGTCTATACCGTGGCCAGGCGCAGTGTCCGGAAAATCCCGCAACTGCGAAGAGCAGACCGTCCTTACGCGAACGCCACGCGGCGCGGCCCCGAAGCCGGTGCGAACGATGTACCGCCGCTGGCGTCGGCGGCGCCCACCTGGAATGCCGCCGCCGCGCGTTGCAGGCTCATCGCCTGCTCCTTCAGCGACTGCGCCGCGGCCGCCGCTTGCTCGACGAGCGCCGCGTTCTGCTGCGTCATGCTGTCCATCTGCGTGACCGCGAGATTCACCTGATCGATGCCGGCGCTCTGTTCCGCCGCTGCCGCCGCGATTTCCTGCACGACACCGGTCACACGCATGATCGCGTCGCGCGCTTCGTCGATGGTCGAGCCGGTGTTTTCGACCAGCGTTGCACCACTGCCGACGCTGCCCACCGCATGACTGATCAGCTCGCGAATTTCCTTCGCCGCGGTCGCGCTACGCTGCGCGAGGCTGCGCACCTCGCTCGCGACGACCGCGAAGCCGCGACCTTGCTCGCCCGCGCGTGCTGCTTCAACCGCCGCGTTCAGCGCGAGGATGTTGGTCTGGAACGCGATGCCCTCGATCGTCGCGATGATCTCGACCATGCGGCCCGATTCGTTCGAGATGCCCTTCATCGCTGCGACAGCCTGCGTGATCATGTCGCCGCCGCGGTTTGCGATTTTCGCGGCGCCGGCCGCAAGCTCGCTGGCGGTGCGCGCGTTGTCCGCAGTCTGGCGGACCATCGCCGTCATCTGCTCCATGCTCGACGCCGTTTCCTGCAACGAGGCCGCCTGGTTCTCGGTGCGCGACGACAGATCCGCATTGCCGTTCGCGATCTCGTTCGCGCCGCACGCGACGTTGTCGGAAGCATGCTTGATCTGGCAGATGGTGCCCGTCAGCGCGTCGCGCATCCGCTGCATCACATGCAGCAGGCTCGACGTGTCGCCGTCGCGCGTGCGGATCGCTACCGTCAGGTCGCCCGATGCGATCGCGTCCGCCACGTTCGCCGCGTAGGCCGGATCGCCGCCGACCGTGCGTGCGATGCTGCGGTTCGTCACCGCGACGAGCGTCACGAGCACCGCCGACACCGCCACGAAGATCGCGGCGATCAGCCACAGCGATGCCATGAACGCAGTGTCGATGTCATCGACATAGGCGCCGGTCGCGATGATCCAGTCCCACGGCGCATAGCGCACCACGTAGCCGATCTTGCCGACTGCCTGCGTCGACGCCGCGCCCGAATGCGGGAACACGTAGTCGACGAAGCCGCCGTCCGGCGACTGTGCAGCCGCCGCGAACGTCACGTAATGGTGACGGCCGTCGGCATCGGCGCTGCCCGCGAGATCTTTGCCTTCGAGTGCCGGCTTGATCGGATGCATCACCATCTGCGGCTTCGAGTTGATCACGAGGAAGTAGCCGTCTTCGCCGTAGCGCACGCCGCGCAGGCGCTCGAGTGCCTGCTTGCGGGCATCCGCCTCCGGCAGCGCGCCGCTTTGCGCCAGCGCCGCATACTCCGTCACGATGCTGAGCCCGACGTGCGCGATGTTGGTGAGGTCGTGCTTACGTTCCTCGATGCGCGTCTCGCGCGACTGCCACGCCGCCGATACGGAGACGGCGAGCAACGCGACGAGGCTGATGATCAGCGGCAGCCACAGCTTCTGCGTAAAACTGAGCTTGTGCATCCTTAGTCCTCGTGCAAACGAATGGAACCCGCGCAGGGCTGCCGTGCCAAGTGGCACGTGAATGGGCGCGCCCGGGCGGCGCCGGCGGGCTGTCCGGCGTCCGTCCAGGTGGTTCCTGCTCGAGTTATCGGCGGATGCGAGTGAAAGTTTCGTCCTGTGAAACCCTCGGTTAACAGCTTGCCGCTGCCTCCACCCCGGCTTCGCGCAGAAAATGCGTGATCGTCTCCTCGATCACCGACCTCGCCAGACCCTGCACGATGAACACGAGCCGTGTCGTGTGATCGTCGTCAGGCCACGCATTGAGCCGCAACGGTTCATGCAGCAATTGCTGCACGCCGTGGAACACAACCGGCCGCGATTCGCCGATGAAGTTGCCGATCCCCTTAACCCGCAGGATGCGTTCGCCGTGATAGCCGAGCAGTACGGTCAGCGCGGTTTCGAAGGCCTGCATCGGCAATGCCTGCGAGTAAGTCAGGCAGAAGCTGTCGATGTCCGGATGGGCCACGCGTGACGCCGTCGCGCCGCGCATCAGCGTTTTGCGCGGCGCAGGCTCGGCACGCAACCAGGGCCGCAAGGCACGTGGCGTCAGGATGTCGAGCAGCTGTTGCGCGTCAATCTCGCCGTTGCGCACCAGAATGCGCGTCGCGCCCGGATTTAGCGCCTCAAGCGCCGCCTCGAGGTCCGCCAGTGCGGGCGCACCGGCCAGTTCAGCTTTGGTCAGCAACAGCCGGTCCGCGACGGCCACCTGCTGACGCGACTCCTCATGTCGGGCAAGTTGCGCGGC
The DNA here is from genome assembly GCF_046026675.1 of Paraburkholderia sediminicola. GTDB lineage: Bacteria > Pseudomonadota > Gammaproteobacteria > Burkholderiales > Burkholderiaceae > Paraburkholderia > Paraburkholderia sediminicola_F. The sequence goes on from NZ_JAQQEY010000002.1 coordinate 314,144, forward strand.
GCCGTGTTTCGCATCGACGGTTGTTACGATGCCGTCGAGTTGCAAACGACCCTCAAGCGCTGGATCACCCAGCAGCAACGAGATCACCGGGCCGGGTCGCGCAAGCCCCGTGGTCTCGATCAGAATCCGCTCGAAGGCCGGAATCTCGCCGCGCATGCGGCGCTGCAGCAGATCGGTCACGGTCGCAGCCAGTTCGTCGCGCACGCCGCAACACAGGCAGCCGTTTTCCAGCAGGGCGATGGTTTCATCGCGCGAGGTGCTGACGAACAGATGATCGAGACCGATCGCGCCCAGTTCATTGATCACCACCGCACAACGGCCCAGCGCGGGCTGCGGCAGCAGGCGATTAAGCAACGTGGTCTTACCCGAACCGAGAAAGCCAGTTAGCAACGTCAGAGGAATCGCAGCAGATTGCATGGTGGCTTCTCCAGACACTCAAATAACCTGCAGGTCTTTGCCGACGATGATCTGTCCGTCGAAATGCTTGCGCGCATCGGCGGCCCACATCTCGTCGGTAATCGCGGGATCGCCGCCCGGCACGAAATGGCTCAGCACCAGCGTCTTGACGCCCGCCGCCGCGGCGATCTTGCCTACCTGTTCCGTGCTGGTGTGGCTCTTCATGAGGTGATCGAGCAGCGTAGGCGCGTTATCGACGGTCTTCATCAGCTTTTCGAGCGCGGGTAGGTACATCACCTCATGCACCAGGACGTCAGCGCCTTTGGCGAACTCGGCAAGGGCCGGGTAGTAAGTCGTGTCGCCGGAGAAGACAACAGTGCGGTCCCGCGTCTCGAAGCGGTAAGCGAATGCCGGCTTGATCGTGTAGTGGTCGACCAGTGTCGAGGTGACGCGCACGCGGTCGTCTTCCATCACGAGGCGCGGGCCTTCGAATTCATGGATGTTGATCAGTGGCCGGAACGGCGGGCGGCCTTCTTCTCGCATGCGCACGTCGAGGTCGATTGCGTTCATGTCGACAAAGTCGTCGATCATCTTTGTCATGCGCGGCGGCCCGTACAGATTGACGGGTGTGTGCAGGCCGGTGGCCCAGGCGAGGAATACGAGGTTGCCGAGGTCGGCGTTGTGATCCGAATGATGGTGGGTCAGGAAGATGTCACGGATGCCCGGCAGCTTGATGCCGGCTTTGGTCAACTGCAGCGCGACGCCGTTGCCGCAATCGACCACGTAGGGCTGACCGTCGACCACCAGTACGTTCGCCGGTGCCGCGCGCAGGTCGGACGGTGTCGGGCCACCCTTGGTGCCGAGCAGGATCAGCTGCGTGCCTTGTGCCGAATGTCCCGCAGCGGGTGCCGTAGTTGCGGAGTTGGCCGGTGACTGCGCGTGGGCGTCCTGCATCCACGGCAGCGCCGCGGTGGTGCCTGCTGTCACGGCAATACGCATGAAATCACGACGGGAACGTCCGAACGGCTGATCACTCATGGTGCTGTGTCTCCTGATATTCTGGTTGGGTGCGCTCGATTTTCCAGGCTAACCGCGCTCAAAAGCGATTGAATTCTAGCGATTTCATCAGCCTGCGGGTTGGGCCGCAAGTGGCACGCCCCTCACCTGCACGCTGGTGGACTGACGAGTATCCTTAATCCAAAGGAGTTCGACAATGACAGTTAACAGCGCGACTCCGATCGAACCAATCAACATTGGTCAATTGAAGATTCAGTACCTGATTGATGGAACTTCTACGGGCGGGATGGGTGTTTTCGAATTGACTGTGGGGCCTGGCTCACAGGTCCCACCGCCACATAGCCACACGCGTAACGAAGAGTGCGTCTACGTGCTGGAGGGCATGCTTCGGTACTCGGTCGACGGGGTAGTCCGAGACCTGGTTCCGGGAGAATGGATGTTTACTCCACGTGGGTCTGTTCATCACTTTAGCAACCCGCACAATGATACGGCCCGCGCGCTGATCGTCCTTACGCCCGATATAGGTGCTCAGTATTTTCGTGATGTCGGAGCAGTTGTAAGCGCAGGCGGGCCGCCCGACCGCTCAAAGCTTATCGATGTCATGTCAAGGTACGGGCTGGTGCCGGCGGTTAGAACCGGTCCACCCTGAAGGGCCGGGTATCCACCAAGGTCTCCTCCCCAGTCATCATCTCCGCGATCAGCCGTCCGGTCACAGGGCCGAGTGTCAGCCCGTGATGCGCGTGACCAAATGCGAACCACAAACCCTTGTGGTTTGCCGCCGGCCCGATGATCGGCATCATGTCAGGCGTACACGGGCGGCGGCCCATCCACGGTTCGGCGTCCAGACGCCCGGCTAGCGGAAACAGCGTGCGGGCCGAGGGCTCGACGGCGTCAAGCTGGTTGGGCGTCTTCGGTGCGTCGTGCAGCGCGATTTCGGCGCCTGTCGTCAGTCGGATACCCCTGGCCATCGGCGCCAGCAGATAACCTCGCTCGACATCGAGGACCGGATGATTCAGACGCGCACCTGGCTGCGCGCCATAGTGCATGTGATACCCGCGCTTGGTGCCGAGCGGCAGGCGATAGCCCAGCCGTGAACTGAGTTGATCCGACCACGGGCCCAACGCGACCACCGCCGACGACGCCACGATGGTGCCCGCCGATGTATCCACCTCCCAATGATCGCGCAACGTATTCGCATCGCCGATCAAACAACGCCCGCCAAGCTGCTCGAAGTATTTTGCGTAGGCTGTGACGAGCGCGTTCGGGTCACTGACGGAATCGGATGCCGTGTAGCGCAACGCGCCGATCAGGCTGCGGTCGAGATCGGGCTCCATCTGTTGCAGACTCGCCGCGTCGAGAGATTCGAATTCGACGCCGTATTCGCGATGCCACTGCTCGGCAAGCCGCGTTTCACTGTCGCGAACCGCTTCGGTGCGGAACACCTTCATCCAGCCGATCGGACGCAATAACGCGCTCGCGCCGGCATCGGCGGCTAACGCGCGGTGCTCGCTCACGCAATGTTCGATCAGCGTCGAATAGGACCTCGCGATTGCCGCATGCTTCACCGGCTGAGAGTTGCGCCAGTATTGCCACAGGAACGGTGCGGCCTTGAGCATCGCGTTGGCGTGATAGCGAACCTCCGGCGACCGGTTGCGCGCGTATCGCATCAACGTGCCGAGTTCGCGTGGAAACGCATACGGATACACGCCTTCGCGCTGGATTAGCCCCGCGTTGCCAAACGATGTCTCGTTGCCGGGCGGCCTGCGATCGACCAGCGCAACCCGGTGGCCACGCTTCTGAAGATGGACGGCGACGCACACGCCGACGATGCCCGCGCCAAGTACGACGGTATCGAATTTCATCATGCTCATGAGCTCACAGACTGACGATTACGCCGACAGTGCCGTCACCGCGACTTCGACATCGCAACCCGGCTTCATCAGCAGTGCCTGGACGCAGGCGCGGGTCGGCGCATGGCCTGCAGGTACCCAGGCGTCCCACACCGCGTTGAATTCGGCGAAGTGCTTCGGATCGCTCAGCCAGATATTCGCCGACAACAGACGCGTACGGTCAACGGCTGCTGCTTCGAGCAGCGTGTCAATACGCGCGAGGACTTCGTTGGTTTGTTCGGTCACGGAGACGTTGGCCGTGTCGGGCACCTGGCCGGCCAGATACACCACCCCGTTGGCGATCACCACCTGGCTCATGCGCGCATTCGTTTGCAGACGTTTGATTGGGTTCGACATGTGTTTAGACCGTTGAAATGCCGGCGCCATTCTGGCCGGACTCGTTGAAAAGAGGCGGTGCCGTCACGATCGACTTCAGCGACGGATCAGCCTGCGTGAGTTTTGACAGATCGGGACGCGGCCGGCGCAAGACCGGTGACCGATCGAAGACCTGTTCCATGGCGTGCGCAACGGCGAGCGTTTTCCGGTCGCCATGAAACGGGCCGACGATCTGCAAGCCGAACGGCATGCCCGCATGATCGACCCCGCAGGGCAGCGACACGGCGGGATGCGTTGTGAGCGTGACGACGTAGGTCAGCGCGAGCCAGCGATAGTAGTTGTCCTGTTCGCGTCCGGCGATCTGCGCCGCGTACAGCTGTTGCCAGGGAAACGGTGAAACCGGCGTGGTCGGCGAGAGAATCACGTCGTACTGTTCGAACGCGTTCTGGAAGCGTTTGAAAATGCGGGTCTGCTCGGCTTGTGCCCAGGCGCTGTCGGCGAGGCTCATGCTCGCGCCCATTTCGTAGTTCGCGCGCGTGTTGGGTCCGAGCTGGTTCGGATCGCGCGTATAGGCATCGTGCAGACCGGCGACGAAGCTCTCCGCGCGGATCACGTCGAAGCAACGGTGTACGTCGCCGAGATCGAAGCTCACCTGCTCGCAGGAACGGAACGACGGCGCGATCAGCGCGATGCGCTCGCGAAACACCTTGCGGATTTCGTCGTCGACGTCGCAACTGCCGAAGTCTTCGGTCCAGCCGACTCGCAGCGAGCCGAGGTCGATATCGTCAGGCCGCGCGAAGTCCAGCGGATCGACACGAAAGCTGAGCGGATCGCCGGCGGAGATTCCCGCAGTTGCGGCGAGCTGCAGGCAGGCCTCGGCGACGGTGCGGCCCAGCGGCCCGACTACCGAGATCGGTGTCCAGCCGACCAGCTTGCGCGAATTCGGCACGAGGCCGGGCGTCGGACGAAAGCCCACCACGCCGCATTTCGACGCCGGAATTCGCAAGGATCCGCCGGTGTCGGAGCCGGTGCAGACCGGCAGCATGTCGCACGTGAGCGCGGCGGCCGAACCGCCTGACGAGCCGCCCGCGTTCAGCGTGGTGTTGAATGGATTGCCCGTTGCACCCCATACCGGATTGCGCGTATTGGCGCCCGCGCCGAGCTCCGGCACGTTGGTCTTCGCGGTGACGATCGCGCCGGCGGCGCGCAGGCGCTCCACCAGCACCACGTCTTGCGTGGGAACGTTGCCGCGCGACATGGGCGAGCCATAAGTCGTCAGCAGACCGGCTGTATTTTCGAGGTCTTTGACGCCGACCGGCAAGCCATGCAGCAAGCCGAGCGCTTCGCCGTCGAGCACCTGCTTTTCGGCGCGCTTCGCGGCTTCTCGCGCGGCTGGGAAATCCGTCGCGGTGACTGCGTTGACTGCGGGATTGATCGCCTCGATACGCGCAATACAGGCGTCGAGCAGTTCGACCGGCGAAATCTCTTTCGCGCCGATCATGCGGCGCAGCTCAACGGCGCTGCGTCCAACCAGTTCATTATCGTGACTCATTGCATCCTCGATTCATCAGGCGAGCGCTTCGCCCGTACGGTCTTTCAGCCAGATTACCGGCACCAGCGAGATGGCGCACGCGGTGGCCACATACCAGGCCGGCGCGAGTGGGTTGCCGGTTTGCGCGACCAGCCAGCTTGCGATGAACGGCGAGAAGCCGCCAAAGAACGATGCGCTCACTACGTAGGTCAGCGCAATACCGGTTGCGCGGACATGCTTCGGAAAGAGTTCCGGGATCATCACGAGCACCGGTACGATCTGTCCCGCGACAAACACGGCGAGCACGGCCGATACGATGCACAGCGCCGTCATCGACGGATGCGCGCTGAGGAAGGCGAAGGCCGGATAGACGAGCAGCAGCATCACGACGCGCGAAATAACCAGCACGCGCTTGCGGCTGAAGCGGTCCGCGAGCATGCCCGCCAGCGGCGCCGCAGCGAACAATACGAGCGAGCTGACAATGCCCGACGTGACAGCAGCGGTGGACGAGAGATGCAACGTGCGCACCGCGTGGCTTGGCAGGAAAAACGCTGTGATGTAGACGGACACTGAGCCGCCCAGTTCGGCGAACGTGCCGAGTATGGTGAGGTTCAGATGGGTGGTCAGCGCGGCTTTCAACGCGCCGCGCGGCGGTGCTTCGCCGGGCTTGCGCTCGGCGAGCGTTTCTTCGAGCCGCTTGCGGATCAGCATGCCGGCCGGAGCGGCGACGATGCCGAGCAGGAAGGGCATCCGCCAGCCCCATTCGAGGATCGCCTGTTTGGGCAGCGTGGCGTTGATCAGCGTGGCCACGAGCGCGCCGAGCACGAGACCGGCCGCGGTGGCCGCGAAGTTCCAGCTGGCGAAGAAGGCGCGCGTATTGTCGGTCGCATATTCGACCAGCAGGGTGGTGCCTGGGCCAAACTCGCCGCCTGCGGCGAAGCCCTGGATCAGGCGCGCGCTCAGCACGATCAACGGCGCCGCAAGTCCTGCAACGGCATAGGTCGGCGCACAAGCGATCATCGCGCAACTCAGCGCCATCAGCATGATGGTGAGGACCATCGCCTTCTTGCGGCCCGCGCGATCCGCGTAGGCGCCGATCACGATTCCGCCCAGCGGCCGTACCACGAAACCTACGCCAAATACACCGATCGACAGCAGGAACTGATTGACCGGCGAAGCGCCCGGAAAGAACAATTGCCCGATCTGGATCGCGAAGAAACTGTAGATCGTGAAGTCGTAGAATTCGAGCGCCGTGCCGATCGTCGTGGCGGTGATAACGTGGGTTTTCGTCAGACCGGACTTACTCAGAGCAAGGGTAGACACGATAGGGTTCCCACAGGAAGGGTGGAATCGACGTGAGTTATCATATACGAGAAAAAATAAATTATCGTATATGAGAAAATTTTCTGTGGAAGTGAGTGAAATGGCCAAAGCAGCAGTCATGGACAACCAGGCCGAGGAGGCGCACGAGGCGCCGCCCGCGCTCGACCACAAACTCGTAGGCGGCCATTTGCGGCAGGCACGCAAGGCGCGCGGGCTGACGCTGACGGAGTTGTCGGAGCGCTCCGGTATCGCCGTGTCGACAATCTCAAAGGCCGAGCGCGGTGATATCGCGCTGACCTACGACAAGTTTGCGGCGCTGGCACATTCGCTTGAACTGGAGTTCGATGCGATTTTCAGGCGCAGCCGCAAACGCAATCAGCCAGCGGGCTTGATGAAACCGTCCTTTACGGCGAACGGCAAACAGGAGATTTACGACACCCCGAACTATGAGTACGGCATGCTCGCCAACAATCTGACCGGCAAGCGGATGGTGCCGATGCGCGCGCACATTCGCGCCCGCGCCGTCTCGGACTTCCCAGAGTACATCCGGCATTCAGGCGAGGAGTTCGTGTTTGTGCTGGCAGGAAAACTGGAATTGCGCTTTGAAAAAGGCAAGTCGTTCAAGTTGATGCCGGGCGATAGCCTGTATTTCGACAGCTCGATTGGGCATGTTTACCTGAGCCTCGGCAAGGACGATGCGGAGGTGCTGGTGTGTTGCGTAGATACGGATGAGCATCGGCCTACTGGTGCCATCTGAGCGGCGCGTTGCCACCCGGCGCTGCGCCGTTACTCGGCCAGCGCCGCGAGCAATTGATTCTTGACGATCGCGGTGGCCAGCGGCTGCCGCCCGAATTCATACCATCCGATATGCCGGCGCCACGCCGTGCCCGGAATCGGCCTCACCGACAACAACGGGTCTTCGTCCCAGGCGGCGTGCCGCAAACGCGGCACGATCGACACGCCGATGTTTTGTCGCACCAGATCGGCGATCGCGGCGATCGAATTCATTTCCAGAATAGGGTTGACCTCGACGCGCAGCCGCCGAAGCAGGCTCGCCACATGGGTGCCTGTCAGCGATGCCGCTTCGAAGCCGATGAACGGATGACGCTTCAGCAGTGAGGTCACGGACGCATCGTCCGCGGCGGTCGCCGGATTGACCAGCAGTACCAGTGGCTCATCGTAAAGGCGCTCCCATGACTCAGGTAGCGTGGTCGCCCGGGGTTCGCTGACGATCACTGCCGCATCGATTTCGCCGGCGCGCACCTGGCGCTCCAGTTCGCCGCTACTACCGTGCGCGAGGCGCACCTTCAAGCCGGGGTAGGAGAACCTCAACTGGATTACGTTGGCCGCCAGAAACCCCATCGACGACACGGTCGAGCCGATCGTGATCGAACCTTCGATGCTGAGTTTGTTGGCCACGCCGCGCAATAGCGAGTCGTACGCGGCCACCACCGTGCGCGCCTGCTCGATGATCGAGCGGCCGGCATCGTTCAACTGGATGCTGCGCCCGCTGCGGTCGAATAACTGGCGCTGACACACGCGCTCCAGCGTGCGCATCTGCGCGCCGACAGCGGCGTGCGTAAGCGCCATGCGATCGGCGGCGGCCGCCATGGTCCCGTGTTTCTCGATGGCGAGAAACGTCCGCAGCATTCGAATTTCACTCATGCGGGATCTCCTCCTGGGCCTTCGGGACGTGCGCGGGTTGCACGATTTTTTCCCGTCTCCGCGCGTCGCATGATCGCACGAAACGAAACTTTTTCTTTCCATTCGATAAAGAAAATAACGCTTTTTATTTTGTTTGTGGCCTATGAGAATCGATTTGTCACAAATCAGGCCGATGGCGTCAGCGCGGACTTAGTCCCGCTTCATATCGTCGGCGGCAGCCAGGGTGAGGAGTCCCATCAATGTCGCAAATCCAGCAGTTTCCGCAGTTTCCATTCGTCAGCGTGTCCGGCAAACCGTATGAACGCGGCTTGCGATATGGCCGTGCGGCGGCGGCGCGTGTGCGCCTGAGCGCATCCCGCTATGGTCAGACGCTGCGCAATCTCGGCTACAGCGAGGCGTCGCAGACGGCGCTGATCCGCTCGCTCGAACAGGTCATCGGCGAGTTTCAACCTGCGTACCTGGACGAGATGCGCGGCATCGCCACCGGCGCGGAAGTGCCGTTCGAAGACATCGTGATGATCAATGCCCGTACCGAGGTGCTGGCCAAGGCGCGAGTCGAAATGGCGCTGCAAGCGGACGACGAAGACGGTTGTACCGGTGTGCTGGTGCTGCCATCGCGCACGTCGACCGGGCAGTTGATCCATGCGCAGAACTGGGACTGGAAGGCCGATTGCGTCGATACCGGCATCGTCTTGCGCGTGCGCAGCGACGACGGCCCCGATTTCCTGACCTTTGTCGAGGCGGGTGGCCTCGCGCGCAGTGGGCTCAATGCCGCGGGCGTGTCGATCACCGCGAATTATCTCGAGTCCGAGCGCGACTTCACGCAACTGGGCGTGCCGCTGTCGCTGCTGCGCCGGCGCGTGCTGGAAGAGCCGGTGTTCGCGAACGCGTTGAAGGTGATCGCCACCACACCGAAGTCGTGTTCGAACAACATCATGCTCGGCATGGCCGAGGGCTTCGGCATCGATTTCGAATGCGCGCCGAACGAAGCTTTCCCGATCTATCCGGACGACGACCAGATGATCGTGCATGCGAACCATTGGATCAGCCCGGTCGCCCGCACCAAGCTGCTGGATACCGGTTGCGAGAGTTCGCCGGACAGCTATTACCGCGACTGGCGCGTGCGTCAATTGCTGAAGGCCGCACCGAAGGTGGATCGCGACGCGGTCAAGGCCGCACTGTTCGACGCGTTCGCCACGCCGTTTTCGGTATGCCGTCCGCCGCGTCCGGGCACACGTCACACGATGACCGCGACGGTCGCGATGATCGTCATGGTGCCGGCCGCAGGGGAAATGGACGTCGCACCAATGCCCGCACTCAACCGGATCTTCACCCGCTACAGCCTGCACCACGAACCGCTCGCCGAAGCGGCGTGAGTTGTGAATAAACACGTATGCCTCGCAGCGCGGGGCATGCACGAGACCGCTGAAATCGTCAGAGAGGAATGACAGATGTTCAATGCAGAGACGCGATCCGCTCCGGGTCATGAGAAAGCGCAGGCGCTTTACGACCTGGGTTCGACCACCGTGTACGCGAGTCGCCATGATCCGCGCTTTCCGTATGTGCTGTACGTGCCGCCTGAAGTCCTGACACCCGGCAACGACGTGGAACTGGTCGTCGTGATGCATGGCACGGGGCGTCAGTTCACGCAGTATCGCGACGCGTTTGCGTCGTTCGGCCGCTGGAACCGCTGCATCGTGCTGTGTCCGTTGTTTCCGGTCGGCGTGCGCGGCGATGGCGAGCGCAGTGGCTTCAAGCGCCTGATCGAAGGCGATATCCGCTATGACAAAGTGCTGCTCGACATGGTGACCGAAGTGGGCGAGCGTTATGGCAAGCGCTTCGACAGGTTCGCACTGTTCGGCTATTCGGGCGGTGGACAGTACGTGAACCGCTTTGCGTACGCGCATCCGGAGCGGCTCTGGGCCGCGTCGATCGGCGCACCCGGCAACGTCACCGTACTCGATGACACGAAAGACTGGTGGCTAGGCACGGGTGGCTTCGAGCGTCACTTCGGCAAGCCGTTCGATCTGGCCACCTTGCAGCGTGTGCCGGTGCAGATGGTGGTGGGCCGGGCGGATCTGGAAACCTGGGAAATCACAGTGTCCGAAGATAGCTCGATGTATCTGCCAGGCATCAACGATGCCGGCGCGACGCGCCCGGAGCGGCTGCGTACGCTGAAGGCGTCGTTCGAAGCCGCCGGCGTTCACGTGCGCTTCGATGAGATGGCGAATATCGCCCACAACGGCATGCAGGTCGTCGAGGTGGTTCAGGATTTCTTTGCGCAGACGTTGCGCACCCTGCGGGCCGGAGGATAAACACATGGACGCGCGACGCGATTCAGGAAAGGTCTGGAAAACCATTGTATCGACGGTGATAGGAGGCACCTTCGAGTGGTTCGACTTCATGGTGTACTCCTATTTTTCGAGCACAATCGCGCGGGTGTTTTTTCCTAACGTCGATCGCAGCGGTGCATTGCTGCTAACGTTCGCGACCTTCGCGGTCGGTTTCCTGGTCCGTCCGATCGGTGGCGTGGCGATGGGCATGGCCGCGGACCGGGTCGGTCGGGTGAAGGTACTGTCGTGGATCATGGTGCTGATGTCGGTGGGCTCGCTGATCCTGGGGCTGACCCCGGGCTTCGCGACCCTTGGGCTCGTCGCACCTCTGCTGGTGGTGATCGGCCGCCTGGTGCAAGGCTTCGCGGTGGGCGCGCAGTTCGCACTGTCGTCGGTGACGATTTACGAGGTCGCGCCGCCCAACCGGAAGATGTTTTACGGCAGCTTCAATATGCTGTCGATCGGGATCGCCGCGATGTTGTCTTCGGGATGCAGTTACCTGCTGTCGCGTCACCTGTCGCATGCGGATCTGTCGGCCTGGGGATGGCGCGTGCCGTTTCTGATCGGCGCGCTGGTCGGGCCAATCGGCTTCTACATCCGCCATCATGTCGACGAATCGGATGAATTCAACCGGTTGCAGGCACGCCCCGCGGCACGGGCGCCCATGCGCGAGCGGCTACGCGATTTTGTGCGTGAGAACGGCGATGCCGTAGTGTGCGCGATGGGCGTGATGATCGCCGGCACGTCGCTGAATTATGTGTGGAATGCGTATCTGCCGACCTACGCGCAGGTTCAGTTGCATCTGTCGCTCAGTTCGTCGCTGCAAGGGATATTCGTCACGAGTATCTTGATGTGCGTTCTCTCGCCGGTGTTCGGCATGCTGGCGGACCGTGTCGGCGCGTATCGGCTGTTCTTCTTCTTTATCGTGGGCTGGCTGATCTGCGTCTTTCCGTTGTTCTCGTATTTGCTGGCCGATCCCACTGAGAGCCGTCTGATGATCGTACGGGTTGTCGGCATACTATTCCTGACCCTGCAAGGCGCCGCGCATCCAGGGATGCTGGTCAAGATATTCACCGTGCAGGGGCGCTCCACCGGCGTGGCTATTTCGTATAACACCTCGGTCATGCTGTTTGGCGGGTTGGCGCCGTTCTATATCTCGCTGGTGGCGCGTTTTACGGACGGGCACTTCATTCCACCGAGCTACCTGCTCGGTACGGGGTTGCTAGCGATCACGCTGGTGCTCGCTACGCGCACCGGCCGGCGGGTGTTGCAGGAGGATCGGCTGGAGCGCCGGCAACGGCGTGCGGCACGCGAGGCAGGTATGCAGCGGGCGAATTCGGGCGATCGGGCGGCTTAGCCCTCATGGACTGGCTGTGCCTGCGGCGTTTCTCATCGATCGACTCGCGGAACTTATCTAGCGCGGTGGACGTTATCAGATGTCAAAGAAATGCGCGCCGGGTGGATCCTTCGTGGCATCGGCAGGCGTCGATGTCACTTTAATCGGGATCATCCTGACACCCCACAATAGTCAGTCTATAAACACGTATAGCTCGAGAAGTTTGCCGTCGCGTGTGACCGCTATGTCGATGCCCGTCACGGCCGTCCGATTGTCTTCAGGCCCATATCCCCATGCGAGACGTCCGATTCCATGCATCGCGTCAACGGGTCCACGCTCGACGAAGTCGAAACCGGGGAATTTCGCCTGTAACTCGTCAACCCTGCGGTTGATGGTATCGAGGCCGACATGTCGACCGTCGGGATCGACGAAGACACCTTCAGGCTGCCAGATGGTTTCCAGTTCCCTCATTCGCGCCGCAGAATCTCGCTCGCTGAAGATGGCGAGCAGATTTCGCTTCATAAGCTCATTCACCGAAAATTGCATTGTGGATTCCTTTGAGTAGTCGCGGGCCGGCCGAGCGATAATCCGTCGGCCTCACGAGCCTGTGCGTTAAAAGACGGTGCTGCCTGCTAATGTCGAGCGGCGGTTGATGCGACGCTGAAAAAATCAGACTTGCACGCGTCCGCCATCGACAAACAGTTCTATCCCGGTGATATAGCTGGCATCGTCGGAGGCGAGAAAGGAAACTGCCTTGGCGATTTCATCGGTGCTGCCGACACGGCCAAGCGGTGTCGTTTCGGCAACCTCCTTGCAATAGGCTTCGATCTGTTCGTCGCTCAGTTTGAGTTCGGTCTTATAGGCAGGCGTGACGACGACACCCGGCGCGACCACATTGACGCGGATGTCGCGGCCTTTGAGATCCGATGCCCAAGTGCGTGCGAAGGAGCGCAAGGCGGCCTTGGTGGCGGCGTAAACACCGAATGCCGGTACACCTTGTACCGATGCGATCGATCCTGTTATAACGATGGCGCTGCCGGCCCGCATGAGCGGCAATGCGCTCTGCACGCTTAGCAAGGTGCCTTTCACGTTGATGTCGAAGTACTTGTCGAATTGTGCTTCGGTGATCTGTCCAAGCGGGGTGAACTCGCCGCCGCCTGCATTGGCAAAGAGAATGTCTATCCGTTGATGTTCCGCAGACACCGTATCGACGATTCTCTTCAGGTCCGCGGCCGACGAAATGTCGCCGCGAATCGCGCGTGCCCCGTGGCCGATTTCAGATACCGCAGCGTCTAATTCCGCCTGGCGTCGACCGGTGATAAACACCGTCGCACCTTCGCGAGCGAGGCGCCTGGCGGTGGCGAGGCCGATTCCGGTGCTGCCGCCGGTCACGAGCGCCACCTTTCCCGCATGCTTGGTCGAATGGATGTTGTCGTAGAGAGACGTTGTCATTTCAGGGCTCCTGGTTCAGCTGTGTGGCTCAGTTACGCGGATTAGTGAGCCCAGCTTAGTTTAATCACCCACGCAGATAAATATGTACATTGTGGTTTGTCTATCCACATGGATGGATAATCGAGGAGGTAGATCCATGGACCATCTGCAGGCCATTCGTATTTTTGTCCGCGTTGTCGAGACAGGAGGCTTCGGGCGGGCGGCCCTTTCGCTGAATATGCCCAATTGCCTGTTGCTGGATATTTTTCTGCCACTACGGGCGTGACGCAGCCCCTTACGTTTCGCCGGGACGAGGAGACGATCACGCTTGGCCGCGTACGCAATGACGTTCTTGTTAGCGAGAGCAATTCACACCTTGCAACTGCACTGGCTGGTTTGGGGATCGTCCAAACGTTGGACTTCATGGTTCGCCCATTCATCAAGCAGAAGAAACTGGTACCCATTCTCGCGCGATGGCGACCGAACCCGCTTGAGGTCTATATCGCGTATCCGCCTAGCCGAAGATATAGCACCAAGGTGAGGGTGTTTGCCGATTGGGCCGCTGCATTGTTCGCATCTGCGTGACTTATGTCCTGCGGCCCGCCTTCTTTTTTTGATCGTAGATCGAAGCGCCGGCTTCGACAGGTATAAACGGTGCTTGAAAGCGATCGATCAGAAAGTCGATGAATGCACGGGCGCGAGCGGTCTGGTTTCGCTGGCTTGGATAGTAGACGAAGAGGTCGGCTGAGGGCAGCACCGTTTCCGGCAAGACCAGTTTGAGCCGTCCACTTTGGACATACTTCGCCAGATCCCATTCGGAGCGAATCAATATCCCATGCCCGTCGAGCGCCCACCGCAACACAATGTCGCCGTCATTGCTCGATAGCGCGCCTTTGACTTTCAACGCTTCGGTGTGGTCCCCTTGCATATACCGCCACACGCCGTAGGCATCATCGTTCTGCCGATGAATGATGCAACGGTGGCGAACGAGATCCTCTACACGCTCCGGTGTCCCAAATCGCTCAAGGTATTTCGGCGAGGCACAAAGAAAACGACGATTGCTCATGATGCGCCGGGCGCTAAGCCGGCTGTCGGGGAGCTCGCCAAAACGAATCGCCATATCGAACGCTTCCTCCACCAGATCGATGGGCCTGTCGGTTACTTCGAACTGAATCTCCACGTTGGGAAAGCGCTTCGCGAATTCGGACACAAGCGGCGCGATGGTCGTGCGCCCGAAGCCAAGCGTCGCGTTGACGCGTAACAGTCCGTGGGGATCGGATCGAGCCCCCGATATCTCGTCCTCCATCTGCCGGACTTGCCCGACGATCTGTGTCGCGTAGCGCAGGTAAGTCTCACCCTCGGGCGTCAGGCTGACACTCCGCGTTGTCCGGTTGACTAACCGCGCCCCCAGTCTTTGTTCCATCAGTCCCAGGCGCTTGGTCGCGGCTGGAGGGGTGAGATCGAGCGCCCGCGCCGCGCCTGACAAGCTTTTGAGTCTGGCGAGGAGGATGAAAAACTCGAAGTCGGATGCTGAGTCAGTCGTCACTTCAGTTGTTCACCTAAAGTAAAAAATGAAATGAATCAAAGTGAATTCTAATCCCTCCTTTCACGGATAAGCTAGTTTCCATTGCAGTCGGACACATGCAAAACGTACCCAGAACTCAGGAGACACCGTCATGAGAATCGTTGAAATCCGCGAAAAAACTGTTCCGATCAGTTCCCCAATCCGGAATGCTTACATTGACTTCAGCAAGATGACGCTGAGTCTCGTCGCCGTGGTGACGGATGTCATCCGGGACGGAAAACCGGTCGTGGGTTATGGCTTCAATTCCAACGGCCGCTACGGCCAGGGCAAGCTGATGCGCGAGCGCTTCATTCCGCGCATTCTCGAAGCCGATCCCGCCACGCTCCTCAACGACGCTGGCGACAATCTCGATCCGCACAAGATCTGGGCGACCATGTTCACGAACGAAAAACCGGGCGGTCACGGCGAGCGCTCGGTCGCCATCGGCACGATCGACATGGCGATCTGGGATGCGGTGGCGAAGATCGAAGGAAAGCCGCTGTTCCAGTTACTGGCCGACCGCTACGGCAATGGCCAACCCGATCGCAAGATCTTCGTGTACGCGGCCGGCGGTTACTACTACCCCGGCCAGGACCACGAGAAGCTGAAAGACGAAATGCGCAGCTACATCGACCGAGGCTACACGGTAGTGAAGAAGAAGATCGGTGGGGCTTCGCTCGATGAAGATCTGCGCCGCATCGACTCGATCCTGAGCGTACTCGGCGACGGTCAGAAACTCGCCGTCGATGCCAATGGCCGCTTCGGCCTGGACACCGCGATCCAGTACGCGAAGGCACTCTCGCAATACGACCTGTTCTGGTACGAAGAACCGGGCGACCCGCTCGACTACGAATTGCAGGCTACGCTGCGCAACTACTATGACAAGCCGATGGCGACTGGCGAAGACCTGTTCTCGATGCAGGACGCACGCAACCTGATCCGTTACGGCGGAATGCGTCCGGATCGCGACTGGTTGCAGTTCGACTGCGCGCTGAGCTATGGCCTGGTGGAGTATCTGCGCACGCTCGACATGCTGCGTCAACACGGCTGGTCGCCGAGCCGCTGTATTCCGCACGGCGGACATCAGATGTCGTTGAACATTGCGGCCGGACTCGGTCTGGGTGGCAATGAATCTTATCCGGACCTATTCCAGCCTTATGGCGGCTTCCCCGACGGCGTGAAAGTGGAAAACGGCTTCATCACCATGCCCGACCTGCCCGGCATCGGCTTCGAAGGAAAAGCTGATCTTTTCGCCGAAATGCAAAAGCTGTCCGCATAAGCCTTCAAACGGCAAAACGCGCCGACAAAAGTGTCGACGCAGCGTTCATAAGAATAGACAAAAGGAACGCACGCGAAATCAGTTCGTGCTCGCCGCAGCGGTAGTTCCCGCTGCGGCGACCGGTCCTGACTTTCATTAAAAGATGCCACGCATAGGAGACAGTCATGCGGGTTTCAAAGATCGGAAAATCTCTTTCCAGGCTCTACGTACAGGTCCTGCTTGGCATTGTTGCTGGCGTCCTCGTCGGCCATTTCTACCCTGACATCGGTTCTCAGCTCAAACCCCTCGGCGATCTGTTCATCAAGCTGATCCGGATGCTGCTTGCGCCGATTATTTTCGCGTCCGTTGTCGTCGGTATTGCACGCATGAACGACCTTCACGCGGCCGGTCGCGTTGGCGTCAAGGCGGTCGTCTACTTCGAAATTGCATCGACGATTGCACTCGCTGTTGGACTTGTAATCGTGAACGTCATCAAGCCGGGCAGTGGTATGAACATTGACCCCGCACATATCGACAGTTCGGCCATTTCCAGCTACACCCATGCGGCACAGCAGCACGGCATGCTTGAGTTTTTCATGAGCATCGTTCCGAACAGCATTGTCGGAGCGTTCGCAAATGGAGATATCCTGCCCATCATCTTCTTTTCGCTCCTGCTCGCGGTCTCTCTCGCCAGGCTCGGTCCCCGTACTGCGCCGTTCGTCGACATGCTCGACATGTTCCTTCAGGGCATGTTCGGTGTTGTGCGAATCGTGATGTATGTCGCGCCCATCGGCGCCTTTGGCGGCATGGCATTCACCATCGCGAAGTACGGAATTGGCACACTGGCATCGTTCGGCCAATTGATGCTGTGCCTCTACCTGACCTCGATCTTCTTCGTGGTCGTTGTGCTTGGTTCTGTCATGCGGATGAGCGGACTGTCGCTGTGGAAGTATCTCCGCTACATCAAGGACGAGATCTTCATTACCCTCGGTACAGCTTCGACTGAAGCGGTGCTGCCACAGATGCTCATCAAAATGGAGCAACTGGGATGTTCACGCCCCGTGGTCGGGATGGTGCTGCCTACGGGCTACACCTTCAACGCCGATGGCACGGCGATCTACCTGACCATGGCCTCGATGTTCGTTGCGCAAGCGATGAACATCCACTTGACGATCGGGGATCAGTTGCTGCTCCTCGGTGTGCTGCTGCTGACATCCAAAGGGTCGGCAGGTGTGGCCGGGGCCGGATTCGTCGCGCTGGCTGCCACGCTGGCCTCGATGCACAAAATCCCTGTGTCTGGACTGGTGCTGCTGCTAGGTGTCGATCGCTTTCTCAACGAAGCTCGTGCCGTCACGAACCTGATCGGTAACGGGGTGGCGACGATCGTGGTCGCTCGATGGGAGGGGGCACTCGATATGAACAAGGCTCGCGCGATGCTCAACCGTACCGACACGAGCGTCGATGTATTGGAGTCCGCCGACGAGGCGCCGACAGATCGGACGCCTCCGAAAGACGCCGTTATTCGGTCCCACATGCATTGAATCGTAGAGGCAACTTAATGCTGAGCAGATTCCTTCGTCGCGAGTAGCGCAACGCTGTCGCAAGCACTCGTAGAAACATATCTTTGGCGTATGGCCGATCTATGCACGTCGTGCGGTTTTCGCCTCCAAAACACCTCGGCGTGTTCCTACAAGCGCTTGCGGCAACCGTCTACGAACAAACGCGAACGGTAAGACTGCGGAGACAGAGAGGGTAATCCCGGCCGAATCATTTAGACCCTCGCTCTGTGACCTCGAGATTCTGTCATCAACGGTATAACGAGTTTATAAAACCGAGGGGTGTGTGCCGTAAATTCAGCATATCTAAGCACACGTCTCTCGATTGCGATCGACCCACATACCTTCTTTATCAAGAAGCTCGCACTTTATACAAATGCTTTAGATACAGATCGATATCATCGCTCCGCTCGACTACGCCAAATACGTGCAGAACATCGGATTTACGCTGGGTCAGATTTCGCGCGTGATCAAAATGAAACGCCGTTGATCACAACGGCGTCTTCGATTCGCAATCGTTCTTTCGCCGGGTGGGTTGTTGCTCGCACCCAACCGGCAATCATCAATGACGCGCCAGACAGCGCTCACTCCTCGCACTTCACATCCTGCCGTCGCACGACGATGATCACCGGGTAGGTCCCGTGCTCGAGTTCCACGCGCGCGACCACGGCCATCGTCGCGTTGTCGACGTCGTCATACACGCTGACTTTTTCATTCCGAAGATTTGTCACGCCGGTACAGGCTGACGCGCGACCTTCGTCGGACACCTTGCATTGAATCGGGTTGTCAGCGACGTAGCGATATTTGTCCCGGTCGGGGGTCGCAAGGTATTCACGAAAGCTCTGTGCCGACCCACCGACGCCGGTGACATACCCAATGGCGCACTGCAGTTTGGGTGCGTCGCTGGCTCCGGATGTCTGGGCGGTCGCGATCGTGCTTGCGGTTGCAATGACCGTGGCGAGTGTCAATGCAAGGGGATATCTCATGGCGTAAATCACCGTTGTCGGTTCGAAGTGCTGGATTGTAATGGCATCTTGCCCAACGGGTCCGAAGGCGGTGATCTATGCGCAAGCGTGAGATCACTGCTGCTTGCGCGGCTTTCCTTTGCCCGTGGTTTGCGCGGGGGGCGTGCGCCCCTCGTCACGTTCCCGGCTCCAATGCTCGAGCAGCGTGCGAGTCTGATCGCGGACGGTCGACGTGAGCAGCGCCGCCTTCTCTGCGTCGATGCTCTTCCAGCCGAGCAGCGACAGCTTGGACGGATGCGCGAGGTGAAAAATCACCAGTTGCCCATGCAGGCTGAAGGTGCGGATCAAGATGACCGGATCGTCGGTTGCACGCCCGGAAATTCGCGCCACTAGCGCCACGCTGACATCGTTGAGCGGCTGGCGGATCCGGCAGCCGAAAATCTGCATGGCACTCTGAGGCTCGTGTCCCGCCTGTTCGCGCGCGAAGAACATCCGCCGGCCAGGTTTGCTTGCTTTGACGAAAGCGCCGTGCGCAATCGCTGTCTGAATGCCGAGGAAGGCGTCGATCAACGCCGGCGTGTCGGCGTTTTCACGCAGCGCTTCCTGCGCATGTTCGATGGCCGGGCCGAATGTCTCCCATGCGTCGTCGGCGAGCATCTCGACGCATGCGCGATATACCCCTTCCTTATTCTCGAAGTAGTACTGCAGCGCGGGCGCGTTGACGCCGGCGCGGGCCGCGATGTCGCGTGTCGACGCGCCCTCGAAACCGTGTTCGCCAAACAGTTCGATCGCCGCCTCGATGATCCGGTGCCGCGTTTCGTCGCCGCGTGCATAGCCGCCCTCCGGCGAGCGGCGCAGCTTCTTTGCGGTGCTCATGCATCTTTCTCCAATACGCGTATTGCGGGAATTCGTAAGAAATATATCACTTGACACAATTTGATCAACTGGAATAATTGTGCCACCTGGAAACAATTGGACCGATACGATGTCAGCGACTGCAGGCTCTCCCTCCCGCCCGATACCCGCCGAAGATTCGCCCGCAGCGGGCGCGAGGCGTCACAGCCGGCGCACGGTGCTGGTCGCGCTCGGCGTCGTCGCGCTGATCGTCGGCGCCGTCTGGCTCGCCCGCTGGTGGACCGTGGGCCGCTTCATCGAAAGCACCGACGACGCCTATCTGCAGGCCGACAGCGTTACCGTGGCGCCCAAGATCGCCGGTTACGTTACGGAAGTTTACGTTGCGGACAACCAGGTTGTGAAGCCGGGCGATCCGCTTGTCCATCTCGACGCCCGCCAGTATCAGGTCGCGCTCGACCAGGCGCGGGCCACGATCGACGCGCGCAAGGCCGACATCGAACGCGCGCAGGCCGACATCAAGCAACAGCAGTCCAACATTACGCAGGCCCAGGCGCAGCAGCAGGTGGCGCGCGTGAGCGCGCAGCACGCGAGCGACGAGGTGCGTCGCTACGCGCCGCTCGTCGCCACCGGCGCTGAAAGCAGCGAACGGCTGGCCGAATTGACCAGTAGCCGCGATCAGGCGGATGCCACGCTCGCCGCGAATGCGGCGGCGGTCGAGGCAGCACGCTCGCAGATCGGTTCGGCCACCGCGCAGCTCGCGCAGGCGCGGGCGCAACTCGAAGCGGCCCAGGCCAGCGCGCAGCAATCGCAACTCGATCTCGACAACACCGTGGTGCGCAGTGTCCTCGGCGGCAAGGTCGGCGATCGCACCGTGCGCGTCGGTCAGTACGCGCAACCCGGCACACGGATGCTCACAGTTGTGCCGGTCCAAAGTACCTATTTGCTTGCAAACTTCAAGGAAACGCAGGTGGGAGGGATGCGCGTCGGTCAGCCGGTGGAAATGCATGTCGACGCGTTGCCCGGTCATACGCTGCACGGCGTGATCGACAGCTTCTCGCCCGGCACGGGCTCGCAGTTCGCGTTGCTGCCGCCGGAAAATGCCACCGGCAACTTCACGAAAATCGTGCAGCGGGTGCCCGTGCGGATTCGGATCGACACGGGCGCGGAGACGCGCAGCGTGCTCCTGCCCGGGCTGTCGGTGACCGTGGATGTCGACACGCGTTCCGCGCGCGATCGTGACGCACGCATCGATAGCGAGAACCATCGTGGCTGAATCGGGAACCACAACGCCCGCCGCCGCACCGCGTGGGGAGGAGCGCGCCAGCGTCGGCGACTGGATCGCCGTCGCTGCGGGCGCGCTCGGCGCTCTGATGGCGACGCTCGACATCTCGATCACGAACTCCGCGCTGCCGCAGATTCAGGGCGAAATCGGCGCCACCGGTACGGAAGGCACCTGGATTTCGACTGGCTATCTGATGTCGGAAATCGTGATGATTCCGCTGGCGGCATGGCTTACGCGCGTGTTCGGCCTGCGCAATTTCCTGCTCACCAATTCGGCGCTTTTCATTGCGTTCTCGATGATGTGCGGCTGGTCGCACACGTTACCCATGATGATCGCCGGCCGCATTGGGCAGGGCTTCACGGGCGGCGCGCTGATCCCAACGGCGCAGACCATCATCCGCACGCGCCTGCCCCTATCGCAGATGCCGGTCGGCATGACCATGTTCGGCTTGATCGTATTGCTCGGGCCGCTGCTTGGACCGGTTGTCGGTGGCTGGCTCGCGGAGAACATCAGCTGGAGCTGGTGCTTCTTCATGAATCTGCCGATCTGCCTTGCGCTGATGACCTTGTTGATCGTCGGCTTGCCGTCAGACCGGCCGCACTGGGAAGCGTTTTTCAAGGCGGACTGGCTCGGCATCGTGGGTCTCGCGATCGGTCTCAGTTCGCTCACGGTGGTGCTCGAAGAAGGTCAGCGCGAGCGCTGGTTCGAATCGTCGACGATCGTGATGCTCACTTGCGTGTCGGTCTTCGGCATGATCCTGATTGCCGCCTCGCAAATGACCGCGAAGAAGCCGATCGTGCGCCTCGGCCTGATGCGCAACCCGAACTACGCCAGTGTGATCGTGATCGTGTCCGCCGTCGGCGCAGCGCTTTATGGTGTGTCGTATCTGCTGCCGCAGTTTCTCGGGGTGGTCGCGGGCTACAACGCGGAACAGTCCGGCGCGATCATGCTGCTTTCCGGGCTGCCCGCCTTCATGATCATGCCGATCCTGCCGCGGCTGCTTGGCAAAGTCGACTTCCGCGTGCTGGTGATTACCGGGCTGGTGTTGTACGCAATCAGTTGCATGATCGACATCGAGTTGACGGCTCAGAGTGTCGGGCACGATTTCATCTGGTCGCAACTGATACGCGGTACCGCACAGATGCTCGCGATGATGCCGCTCAATCAGGCATCGATGGCTGCCGTGTCGCGCGAAGATTCCGGTGACGCCGCCGGTCTCTACAACATGGCGCGCAACCTCGGCGGGTCGATCGGCCTTGCGATCATCGGTACCGTGATCGACCGGCGCACGACCTTTCATACCGCGATGATCCGCGAGTCGGTCAGTGCCAATTCGCTGATCGGCCAGGAGAGCCTGGCGGCGAACGCGGCGAACTGGTTCGCCCATACGGGCGACATGGCGTACTCGCAGGTGCGTGCGCTTGGGCAACTCGGGGCGCAGATCCAGCAGCAGGCCATCGTGATGACCTATTCGGAAACCTTCTATCTGCTCGGCATCGCGCTGATCGCCTGCATTCCGCTTGCGCTGCTTCTGAAAACACCCAGCCGGAATGCGCCGCCGCCTTCTTCCGCCGGACACTAATGTCTTTTCATCACACCATGATGTTCAACCGTCCCTCGTTTATCGCACTGGCCGCCGCCGCGCTTCTGTCCGCCTTGTCGGGTTGCACGGTCGGCCCGGATTATCACGGCGCACCGCCGGTTGCACAGGACGCCCGCAGCAGCGCGACCTTCGTGCGTGCGCCGGCCTCCGGCACGACTGCGACGCCCGCGCCGAACCAGTGGTGGCTCGCATTCAACGATCCACAGCTGAACGATCTCATCGCCGCTGCCTTTGCACATAGTCCCGACGTGCATATTGCGCAGGCCCGGTTGCGGGAATCGCGGTCACAACTGCAGAAGCAACGTGCGGACGAATTGCCGAAAATTTCTGGCGATGCTGCCGCGCTGCGCATGCGCTCGCCTGATCTGAATTCGCTCAGCTCCGGAAGCTCGTCGGGCAGTAGCACATCGTCGGGTCGAGGCCCGCTGCAGCTCTATACCGCGGGCTTCGACGCCACGTGGGAAATCGACCTGTTTGGCGGCACGCGGCGTGCCATCGAAGCGGCGTCCGCGGATGCGGAAGCCGTCGACGCCGATCTCGCGGACACCCAGGTGTCGCTCGCGGCCGAGGTGGCACAGGCCTACATCGAACTGCGCGACCAGCAGACGCGACTTGAACTCGCGCAGCGTCAGGCAGAGACCGAACAGAAGATGTTGACGCTCACGCAACAGCGCCGGGAGCGTGGCACGGCAGCAGACCTCGATGTGGAACGCCTGAGCACGCAGGTTGAGAACACGCGAGCGACGCTGATTCCGCTCGACGCGCAACTGACCGATTCGCTCGACCGCCTCGCCGTACTGACCGGCCGCGAGCCCGGCGCGCTCGACCAACAACTCGCGGGCACGCGGCCGCTGCCGGTGTTACCGGGGACGGTGGCAATCGGCGATCCGTCGGTGATGTTGCAGCAGCGTCCCGACATTCGCGCAGCGGAGCGGCGGCTTGCGTCGAGCAATGCGCAGATCGGCGAACACATCGCGGATTTTTTCCCGAAGGTGACGTTGCTCGGCGATATCGGCTTCAGCGCAGGCGATCCGGGTCATCTCGTGCGCAAGAACAATTTCAGCTGGATTGGTGCGCCGTATCTGCAATGGAACGCGTTCGATTTTGGCCGCACACTGGGTAGCGTGCATGCAGCCGAGGCATCGCGTGACGAATCCGAAGCGCGTTATACGAAGGCCGTGCTCGGCGCGCTGCAGGACGCGAACTCGTCGCTCTCGCGCTATGGGCATCAGCGCGAGCATGTCGTCACGTTGCAAAAGGTGGAAACATCCGCAAGCCACTCGGCCACGCTGATGCGGCAGCGCTATTCCGCCGGCGTTGCCACGCTGATCGATCTGCTTGACACGCAGCGCGAAGAATTCACCGCACAGCAGAATGTTGTCGCGGGACAGGCCGAGTTGCTCAAGGACTTTGTGTCGTTGCAGAAAAGCCTCGGCATCGGCTGGCAAGCGCAGCAAGGCTAGCGCGCGGAAGCGACCATTCCCTGGTAGATCATTCAGTTACGCTTTTACGGCAGCGGCGCCCTGCGGATTCGCACGGCGCGCCGCTTTTGCCGCAGCCTCGATACACGTGGCGAGACGTTGAGTGGCAATTTCAATTTCAGCGTCGCTGAAACCGCCGAGACCCAGAATCAAGCCCATTGGACCTTTCCCCTCGGCATACATGGGTGACACCGCTCGTACAGCAACCCCACTTTCGCCTGCTAACGACGCCACCAACCGGTCGTCGACATTCCCTCCAAGCCAGAGGACGAGGTGCATGCCCTGATCACTCGGCTGCAGCCAGGCGACCTCTTTCGGCAGCCGTCGCTCGAGTGTTTCGATGATGCACGCGCGGCGGTCCGCATAGAAGCCACGAATACGCCGGATGTGGCGGTCCAGGTGGCCTTCCGCGATGAAGGCCGCCAGTACATGCTGGTCCGCGTTTGGGGGATTGCGATCCATGAGCACGCGCGCGCCGCAGAATGCTTCCACCAGATTCTGCGGGACAACGGCATAGCCGAGCCGCAATGACGGAAACAGGATCTTGCTAAAGGTGCCGAGATAGACCACCCGGTTAGGGTCGAGCCCCTGGAGCGACGGAAACGGATGTCCCGCATAACGCAGTTCGCTGTCGTAGTCGTCTTCGACCACCCAGGCGTTGTTCGCGCGGGCCCACGTCAACAGCGCGTTGCGCCTCGCCATGCTCAATGGCATTCCCAGCGGGTACTGGTGCGACGACGTGACGAATGCTGCCCGTGCATGCGGCGCCAGCTTGATACCCTCATCGACGTTGAGGCCCTCCGCGTCGACAGGCACCCGGATCATGCGCTCCGGGCGGCCGGTGCTTTCCAGAATGGCCGTAATGCCCCGATACGCCGGGTCCTCTACCCACGCCGACGCGTCGCCATCGAGCAGCACCTGGCATGACAAGTAAAGGCCTTGCTGTGTGCCGCTGGTGATGATCACCTGGTCAGCCTCGCAGCGAACCGAGCGCGATTTCCTGACGTAGTCGGCCACCGCTTCGCGCAGCGCCAGCGCCCCCTGTGGGTCGCCATACCCGGCCGGCGCGCCGGGTCCGCGGGCGCGCAGCCGGTTGCCGAGCCGGCGCCAGACATCATCCGGAGCTGCAGGGCCAATGGGTACCGAAACGGCGAAAGGCGCCTGCGGTACGGCAGCAAACTGACGTGCAACCTGTGCGAACAGACGGGCGCGCTCTGGAAGCGGGGCAGTTTCAACGGATGAGGACCGCCCTCGGGCGTCGGCGGGGAGCGTCAACGATTGCGCCACGCGCGTGTCCGAGCCAGGCTGCGATTGCAGAAAGCCTTCGGCGATCAGTTGCTCGAATGCCTCGACGACGGTTCCCCGTGCAACATGCAATGAAGCAGCTAACGTGCGCGTGGAGGGGAGCACCTCGCCGGGTTTAAGGTCGCCACGGCGAACGGCGTCGCGCAGCGCCTGCGCGAGCTGACGGCCCAAATGGCCCGCGGATCGATCCAGCATGCCGATCGCCGGAACTTCCACCGCTTTCGGTTTGCGAGCCATGGCTTTCTGGTCCAAAGAAAATGATCCAAACTGGTTCTACAATATAAACCAGTTTGCCGCCACAATTCTTTGCAGGCCTGCCGCACCGGCGTTGCCTGCAATGAGGGTTAGCGCATCGCTGCACTCATCACGGAGCCCCTATGTACGTACCCACTCATTTTGATGAACCGCGCACCGAGGTGCTGCACTCGCTGATCACAGAGAATCCGTTCGGCACTCTGTTCACGCATGGCAAAAGCGGTCTGGACGCCAACCACATTCCGTTTGATCTGAAAGCCGGCGAAGGCGCATGTGGCGTCCTGCATGCTCACGTAGCTCGCGCCAATCCGGTCTGGCAAGACGTGGCCAACGGGGACGAGGTACTGGTCGTGTTTCGCGCGGGCGACGCCTACATCTCGCCCAACTGGTATCCGAGCAAGCACGAGCTTCACAAGCAGGTGCCGACATGGAACTACAGGGTGGTCCACGCGCACGGCCGGGTGACCATCCGCGATGACGAACGCTATGTTCGAGGGTTGGTCGCCCGTCTTACGCGGACCCATGAAGCCTCCCAGCCTCGTCCGTGGAAGATGACGGATAGCTCCTGCGACTACATCGATATGATGCTCAGGGCGATCGTCGGCGTCGAGATCGAAATCACCCGCCTTGTCGGGAAGATCAAGCTCGGCCAGAACAAAGAAGTGCGGGATATAGAAGGGGCCGGCGCTGCCCTCAATGAACGGGGAGAAAACGTGATCGGCGAAGCCATGCTTGAGTGCGCCGCGATAAAGGCCGCAAAGGCAGGCGATTCCCCCGCCTGACGCTTATGAAAACCCGCGACCCGCACGGCCTCTGACGTCGAGCAGACACCGTGGCGGTAGAAAGGGGACGCGGCTCAGGCAGAAGGGAGCGCGAGCCGCGCGATTTCAGCAAAGTATCGCGCACCGGTGAGCAGGATCTCGTCGTTGAAATCGTAGGTGGCGTTGTGGAGCGGAGTGCTCCCTTCCTTCCCCGTCTCTCCATTGCCGGTCGCAGCGGGAATGCGGAACAGCGGTGAGTCTCGGTAAGGCTACAGACGCACCGCCGAACTGCACATCGGGCTACCGTCCACGCGATTGAATTGCGGATTGTGTGTCCACCGCAGCGAGGAGATGCTGGCGACCCTCGTCAAGAATTTCATCCGCGAGCGCCGGATCAACGTCTGCAACAGCACGCGAAAGCAGCAGCGCACCGACCATCTGGCTGAACAGAGTGATCGCCTTGCTGCGGCCGCCTTCGCTGATCCCCTCGGTCTCTTCGATGACCTTGGCAAATCGGTCGAGGTTTACCGCGAGACCCTCTGCATAAGCGCCACGCGCGACGTCGTCGAAACGGCGGGCGTCGCCTACAAAACCCGACCACGGGCAACCCGCCTCAATATTCGCGCGATGCTCGGGAGACAGGTACCACTGAATGTTGTACTTGACCGGGTCAGCGCCAGATGACTTCGCGCCGTCGATCAGGGCGGCATAAGCCTCGCCCCCTTCTTCCATCGCCTTTTCCATCACCGCGGCGACCAGCGCGTCTTTTGATTTGAAGTG
This sequence comes from Paraburkholderia sediminicola, assembly GCF_046026675.1. Lineage (GTDB taxonomy): Bacteria > Pseudomonadota > Gammaproteobacteria > Burkholderiales > Burkholderiaceae > Paraburkholderia > Paraburkholderia sediminicola_F. Next base: position 341,066 of record NZ_JAQQEY010000002.1, read on the forward strand.
GTTGTAAAAACCGCCCTGCGTAAAGCCCGCCGCCTTCATCAACTCGGCGAGACCGACCGCATCGACGCCGCGCTCGCGAAACAGCTTTTCAGCCGCAGCCACGATCGCGTGCCGGTTTTCGACTGCCTGCTGCCTGGAAACACCCACTTTCCCTCCCTTGGCCGATAGCGACCCAATAAGACCCATCAAAAAATACAATGGTGATCATCATTGACATCGCCAAGGCGGCCGCCCACAATCCATTTCAATGACAATGTCATTCACCATTGTCTTAAGTATAGCCTTCTTTACCTGTATGTCCAGGCGGCAGGAGGCACAACGGTTATCCGACGCCTGAACGCGTCGTCACCTCACTCTTGAAAGAGGGCATCACCATGACGAAGACAACCCCTGAACAGAACAAGGCGCTCGTGCTGGAGGCATTCGACACCCTGTTCAACAAGCGCGACTACGCAGCAGCCGGGCGCTTCTGGTCCGACAGCTACATCCAACATAGCGCTCATATCGCGCCGGGACGCAACGGTCTGTTCGACCTGGTTCGCACGCTGCCCGACACGTTGCGCTATGAGAATCAGCTGATCCTGGCCGAGGGCGACTATGTCATTGCACATGGGCGCTTCTCGGGACACGGCCGGCCCGCTGCGTGGATCGCAGCCGATGTCGTCCGCTTTGAAAACGGCAAGCTCGCCGAGCACTGGGACGTGCTTCAGGACGAAGCGACCCGCGCCGAATCAGCGAGCGGTCTGCCGATGTTCGGCGACAGCTTCCCTGCCTGACCACGCCAACCTCATCTACAGCAAATCAACTTCAACTTCATCAGGAGTACGATCATGAAACTCACCGGAAACACGATCTTCATCACGGGCGGCGGTTCGGGCATTGGCCGCGGGCTTGCCGAGGCGCTCCACAAGCGCGGCAACAAGGTCATCATCAGCGGCCGCCGGCGCGGCCACCTTGACGAGGTGGTGGCAGCGAATCCCGGCATGGCTGCGATCGAGCTCGACATTGCCGACCCGGCCAGCATCGAGAAGGTAGCGGCGCAATTGATCGCGGACTATCCCGACCTCAACGTGCTGATCAACAACGCAGGGATCATGCAGCCCGACCAGGCGGGCGGCCACATCGACGACGCGTTGCTGGTATCCACCATTACAACCAACCTCATGGGGCCGATCCGCATGACGTCGGCGCTGCTCGATCATCTCAAGACTCGGAACGACGCTGTTGTCGCCTATACGAGCTCGGTCCTCGCTTTCGTTCCGTTGGCCGTGACGTCCGTGTATTCGTCGACCAAGGCGGCGCTGCATTCGTACGTTCTCTCGCAACGCTTCATGCTGCGGAACACGAAGGTTCGCGTACTCGAAATCGCACCGCCCTGGGTGCGCACGGACCTCATGAATAGCCGCGAGGCCGAACAGGCGATGCCGCTTGACGCCTTCATCGACGAAACGATCGCTGTGCTCGGAACGGACGTGGATGAGGTTCTGGTCGAAGGGGCGAAGGCGTTCCGCGCGAACCCGGGACCCGGTGAGCACACCTTCGTCAATAGCTTCAATACGCAACTGACGGAAGTGTTCGGTGGGTGATTGACTGTTTGCCGGATACGCGTCGCGGGCACGACGACGCGTATCCGGTGGTAACAGCATTAAGGCCTTGCGTTGCCGGGCAGTGACGAATCGCGGACCGAGGCGGCACGAGACCCGCTTAACCTCCGCCATCCCGATCCCATGGCGGCACGTCGCCGAACGCATCGACCAGGAAATCGATCACCGCGCGTATCTTGGCACTCAGATGCCGACGGCTCGGATACAACGCGAGTACGTCGATGTCAGGCAAGCGATAGTCAGGCAAAACCTGAACGAGCTTGCCGGCGCGCAGGTCGTTACCGATGAGAAAGGTGGGTTGCCAGATCACGCCTTGCCCGGCGAGCGCAGCCGCGCGTGCTGTATCGCCGTTGTTGGTATGCATGTGACAGTTGACCTTCACGGTGTGAGCTTTGCGTTCACGGTCCATGAGTTGCCACTCGTCGCCGGTGGCGGCGTACGAGTAGCCGATGCATTGATGCTCGATCAAGTCGGCTGGCTCAGCAGGGTATCCGCAACGCGCCAGGTATTCTGGCGACGCACACAGGATGTTTCTCGACGTCGCCAGCTTGCGGGCCGCGTGGCTGGTCGAACCGGCGCGCGAGATGCGAATGGCGAGGTCGTAGCCTTCCTCGACGATATCGACCACACGGTCAATCAGCGCGACATCGAGTTCCACGCCGGGATATTTCCGCATGAACTCGGGCCATAGCGGCGCCAGATGGAGAATGCCAAAGCTCACAGGCGCATTGATGCGCAGTCGGCCGCGCGGTTCGACCGACGCCGATGACACAAGCCCCTCAGTCTCGGCGACGTCGTCGAGGATAGATTTGCAGCGGGCGTAAAGCGTCTCGCCGCCCTCAGTCAGCGAAAGCCTGCGTGAGGTGCGATTCAGCAGACGGGTGCCGAGGTGCGCTTCCAGCTCATTCACGTAGCGGGTCACATTGGCGGGCGACGTCTCGAGCGCATCGGCGGCGCGCGTGAAGCTGCCGCGGCTCACCACAGTCACGAAGACTTCATAAGCACGCAGCCGGTCCATGCCTTTCCCCGATCATTCACAAATACTGAATGATATACCCATGTTTTGATCCTTCCTGCATGAGTGACTGAAGCCTATATTGCTTCTCACGGACCAAGGCACTGGGCACTGGTCAACACACTGCAGCAGGAGATTGAACATGCAACGCTTATCAGGAAAAGTCGCGATCGTGACCGGCGCCAGCGCGGGAATTGGCCGTGCCACCGCAAAACTGTTCGCCGCGGAAGGCGCAAAAGTCGTGATCGCGGCGCGCCGCGAAGCTGAACTTGAAACGCTCGCTGCCGAGATCGTCAGCGAAGGCGGTGAGGCCGCGTTTCTGGCGGGCGACGTGCAGTCGGAGGACTTCGCGAAAGCGCTGGTCGCGCTCGCCGTCAGCCGCTTCGGTCGGCTCGACATTGCCTATAACAACGCCGGCACGCTGGGCGAAATGGGCCCGACCTCGGGTGTGTCGGAAGCCGGCTGGTCGGCTGCTTTGGCGACCAATCTGACGAGCGCCTTTTTGGGTGCGAAGCACCAGATCCCCGAGATGGTGAAGCACGGTGGCGGGTCGGTCATCTTCACGTCGACGTTCGTTGGCTACTCATTCGCTTTCCCGGGCACCGCGGCATATGCCGCGAGCAAGGCCGGCCTGATTGGGCTGACACAAGCGCTTGCTGCCGAATATGGCCCGCAAGGTGTGCGCGTCAACGCCATTCTGCCTGGTGCCGTGGACACACCGATGTATCGCGACATGAACGACACCGCCGAGTCGCAAGCCTTCGTGACCGGGTTGCACGCGCTCAAGCGGGTTGCACGGCCGGAAGAACTCGCCCGTTCGGTGCTTTATCTTGCGTCCGATGACTCGTCGTTCGTAACCGGTACTGCTTCGCTGGTCGATGGCGGCGCGTCGATTACGCGTACGTGAATCCCTTGACGGCGTCAGATGTTCAGGACGCCTTGTTTGAGGAGATCACCCGGCGATCAAGGCAAATGGCTTATGCCGGAGGCGACTGCACGATCACACCGTACCACCCCAGGCCGCGATAACTTTCATAGCCTGGGGTGGCGGCGAACGACACGGTGCGGCCGTCAGTCAGTTGATAAAAACCCGCTGGACGGCCGTCGGTATTCAGACGGAACTGTTCGTCGAGCACGCCTTTGTCGTCCGAGCTCGCAATCACACGGTGCGATGCATTAACGATCATGCAGCGCGTGCGGCGCCATTCTTCCTCCGTGAGCCGCACGCCTTTAACGACTGCCGACGCTTGCGGCGCCCAATCGAAAAAGATCACTAGCGCACCGAGTGGCTTGCCGTCGACCGCACCGTTTTCGCGGATCGCTGTCGCATAGGTCGCGACGTGCGCATGCTTCAGAAGCGGCAGCGCCTCGATATCGCCCGCAACAAAGTCCGCGCCCGAAGGCGTTTTCATCGCATCGCGAAACCAACTGGCTTCGGCGACATTGCGGTCGTGTACCGCATACGTATCGGGTCGGCCGTTCGCGACCACATTGCCCGCCGCGTCGATGATCCATAAATCGCGGTACACGGTATAGCTGTCGAGAATCACCGACAGACGGCGCGACGCATACGCCCGCGTTTCGGCATTCTGATTGGCGAGGCAGTCGACCACCGCGGAGTCGGTGGCCCACCAACGCACGTCACATGAGCGCTCGTACAGATTGCGGTCGATCACGTCGATCATGTTCAGCGCGAGATCGGCGCTGCGCTGGCCTTCGTGCGAGCGCAGCCGTTCGATCATGCTGTCGCCGAGATCGGTCAGCTTGGTCAGCGAGCCGGCGAGTTCGCGATTGAGCACCGTGGTGATTTCGCCGATCCGCGCGGACACATGCTTGACCTGATTCGCCACGACCGCGAAGCCACGGCCCGCATTGCCCGCGCGTGCCGCTTCGATCAATGCGTTGAGTGCGAGGAAGGTGGTCTCGCGATTGATGTCGTTGATATCGGAAATTTTCCCCGTCGCGAGCTTCTTGACGTGATGCGTTAGTTCGACGATTTCGAGCGGATTCGACATGGCCTGGTCCTGGTAGCGTGGAAATGTTGTGCCTACATAAAAGCAAGCATTGGGCCGGGTTGATTCGATGGGCTTCGTGGGCGTTGTCGTGCACACCGCAAACGTTTGGTGATGCATGTCATGGTGCAGGCATGACTGGCGATGACCTGTGGCGCACCCGGTACGTGCATCGCGGTGGGAGATCACATAGGCAGCCAGTACCCGTTTATCGACGGAGCATCAAGCGGCTGGTGCGGGTGTCTGAAACTCCCGTGCATACCGCGTTGACGGCAGTCCGACAAAGCGGGTGAACGCCATGCTGAACGCACTTGCGGAGCTGTAGCCGACGCCGTGGCGTTGGCCGCGAAGTGCTGGACCCTGCGTGCGATTTTTAACCGGGTCGCTGCTGACCATGACGTAAGCGAGACTCAAGCTTCGACATCCGCGCGCCGTTATACGGGTTACAACCGTAAAAACTCGGGGGAGAACGGCGATGAGCAACGATGAGCGTCTTAGGCGTGAATTCTATGTGAACCCGGCTTCCTATTGCCGGGTGATGTCCGTTGTCTCGGCCGTTACCTTCGGTCTCTACCGGGTGGAGGGCGGCGGAACGGTCGGTATGCTTTCCGTGCGCTGGGAAAAACTGGGCAACGAGGTCGTGCCGCAACTGCATGCTTACTATGACAGTTGGCGCGTACTTGCTTCGTTCTCTGACGTTCTCGCCCGGATGAGCGAAGTGGCGGGATCGTCCTGCTCGCCCGAAGACTTGTGTCAGATACTGCTGGATTGCGGATTCGTCAATCGAATCGAGTCGAACAGGGACTGACTGATAGCGTTAAACCGTCGATCACTCGTGGGATGTCAGCCTTAACAGGAAGGAAATCGTAATCATGTCAGTAACGGTTCGCGTGGAGTATCAGTATTGCCAGCATGGCAAGAAAGCGGTTCAGACAGGAAGTGACGAGCTAACCGTGTCAGAAGATACCAGGAGCGCGATTCTCGCTATGTTGCGTCTCCTGCATCCGCGTTGGGAGTCGATCAAGGTGCTGTCTACGTCTTCAACGACGCCGTCAGAAACGACTTCGAGTAGTTAAAAACGGCATCGTCGGTGAAGCGAGTGCGCGGTACTGGCCACGCACTCGCATCCATTCGCCTAGAAGCGCTCGCGATCGAAGCCCGGTAGCGCACGCGTTCCTTCAATAGCGACCGAGTGCAGCAGTTCAGGTTCCAGGTCGAGCAAACGCAGGATCGTCGGCGCGACCTGCGTGGTCGATACACGCTCGTCGTTGCTTCGACCAGCGTGATGGGCGTGAGGCACGTAGATCACGAGACCAAGATGACTGTCGTCGGGAGCATTGCCGCCGTGCTCTTCGTCTTTAGCCGTACTCGAGGTATAGATGACCCCCGGGTTCGGTTGGACGATGATGTCAGGCGTACGTCCGCGTGCCGGATCGCCAAACCAGCCGTTCAACTGCGGGCCGTACAGAATGTACGCCTGCGGGCCGTCCGCACAGATGCCGGGTGCGTTGCAGCTCAGGTTGTCTTTCAGGGTCTTCACGACTGCGGGCAATTGGCTTTGATCGCGTAACCAGATCAGGCCGACGTCATCGGTCTGCACGAGACCCGTATTGACGAGCCCCGTTCCGTCATTGAGGTTGCCGCTTTTCGTACTGTTCTGGCCGAAGTTGCCGTTCGGATCCAGGTAGTTGTTTGCTTCAAGCAGTTTCGAGAGCGTGTCGCCGTTCTTGACCAGCTTCGAATGATCGGTCGGAGACTGTCCATGCTTCGCCGTGACGATGATCGCTGTCGACGAATAAAGGTTGTGCTGCTTGAGTTCGGACACGATGCGGCCCAGCGCGTTGTCCAGATAAGCAATCGCGCCGGTTACCTGCGGACCCGGCGTGAAGCTCGCATCCAGATAGCCGCCGCCATTCGCGACCGTTGCCTTCTGGGCGACGCTCAGTGTCTGGAAGTTGGTGCCGAACACTGTGGGTATGTCGGCGCTGGATTGGCCAGTCGAATCCTTGCCGTCAATTTCATTGATCAGCGACTGCACGTGGAGATTGTCGAACTTTTCCGTGTGCGTGTAGATGTCGATGTAGTTCGTGTTGGTAGCCGGATCAATCGAATTGATCTCAGTGCGAGAAAGGTCGTCGACGCCTGTGCCAGACGGTCCATTGAGCCAGTCGTAGCCCCACGCATGCTTGTCCGCCCACGCGGTGCGAGCGCCCTTCACGTTGCTTTTGACCACTTCGAAGATCGTGTTGGTCTTCACATAGTTGTGCGGATAGACGGGCGTGCAGACGCCATTAACCAACGCATGAGGGATGGCTTGCGGATTGAACGCGCCGCCACCGTTGAGATGGGTCAGTGCACCGCCGTTCTCACCGTCGATGCCAGTGGTCTCGTCGAATACGACGTTCCAGCCTTGCTTGCCGGTGCAATTGTTATCGGACGGCGCGTAGAGCGTGCGGTCATACGATACGTCGTAGAACAGGCCCGCGGATTTGGGCGAGCCACCGGTGACGAGCGCCGCGAGGCCCGGGAACGAATCCGAAAGACCTGGCGTGTGCGCGTTGGTGTAAGTCGTGCCCGACCTGGCCAGCAATGCAAGATTGGGGCAGGCATTCGAACCGATACAGCGTGCGACGTCCTGCTCATGCAAGCCATCGAAGCTAATCAGCAGCACGTGTTTCACTGACTCATGCTCGTGATCGTGTTCATCGCTCGCCGCTGCGCCCAGCGAGTACATTCCAGCCAGCAAGGCAACGCTCACGCCAACGGTGCTTTGTGTACGCTTCCATCTCCTGATCGTCTTCATCTCTCGTCCTTTTGGTTGTTACGAAACATTTGGTAATCGGAGATGAATGTGCAGTGGAATTGAGTCGTCGGGATGAACTGGCGCTTTCGATTCCATAACGCACTAACGATTTATGCAACGGTGAGAAAATGACGTAATAGTTTGTATTGCATAAGGTTTCCTTAAGTATTGCGTGGTCTCGCGACGCGTTGGGGCGTGGCCGATGTGTCGCCGGATCGTGAGAGACGCGTGGTCGTGCCGACGAACGCCGACTTGCCCTAAAATGCCGCTTACCGCTACGTACTATAAATTCCAAGACCAACCATGCCACGCTACGCCACATCGAGTCTCCGACGCGTTTCCGCCGGCGTCATGTTGGCTGCGATTTCCACCTTGGTAACAGGCTGTAGTGACGGGATATCCGAGGCCGACGCCGCATTCGTTACCACCGGGACGCCGCCCCAATTCGAATCAATGCGGATGTACGGCGCAGCGCCGGATAACCCCGCTCCGGGCGGCGTCTACACGCATGCTCCGGGCGGGCTCCACCAGGGATGCATGGCGATCATCCGCGCCGAGGGCCGTGACGTGCGCGAGACGGTGATCCTCGAGAATGAGCCGGGTCCTTCCTTCGATCTTGATGTCACCCGTACGTCCGACGGATGGAACGTGACTTCGGACGGACTCACGCCGCCGAGCACCGATCCCGTCGGTTTCCGCACGCGCTTCACCCACTGCGTGAACGCGATCCGGGACAAGTACGCAGCTGAACCGGAAAAGGCGCCGTTCAACAAATGAGCTTTGACCGTGGTGCGCGCGCGGTCTGCTTTATTCGTGTCGGGTTTTTGACCGGCGCACCGGTTCCTGCTGCTGTGCCAGGAGCTGATTGGCCAACTCCACGCCGTCGACACACTTTCCTGCAGCCCACGCTTCGCTGAGCGTGGTGCGCAGCGTGCGTAGCGTCTTTCGCTGCGTACGCAGCGCGGTCATGAGTTGCTCGATCTCGTCGAGCCGCGCATCGAGTTTGTGCAGCAATTCCTCTTTCGGATAAACCTCGTCACCGGCGAAGGCCTCACGCAGTCTGTCGAGGGGGAAGCCCAGATTCTGCGCCAACTGCACTACGCGTAGGCGCCCAACGGCCAGGTCAGAGTAGACGCGATAACCATTGGCACTGCGCTCCGGCGCAGGCAGCAAGCCGCTCTGCTCGTAAAAGCGGATGGCAGACGGCGCGAGGCCGGTTTTTTCCGCAAGTTCGCCGATTCTCATAACGCTTGACCTTCAAGTTGACTTGAATCTTAGTATAGCGGCATCGCTCCTTTTGTATGCTGACTCCGCCATGACTACATCGCTGTTCACACCCGTGCAGTTGCCCAACGGCAGTTGGCTGCCCAACCGTCTAGCCAAAGCGGCGATGGAAGAAAATCTTGCCGACGCGGGGCAACTGCCTGGCGAGACGATCCATCGCCTATACCGCTCGTGGGCCGAAGGCGGCGCAGGTCTTATCGTTACGGGCAATGTGATGATCGACGGCCGGGCGCTGACCGGGCCAGGCGGGATCGTGCTCGAGGCCAATACGCCCCTTGCACCCTTCACGCAGTGGTCACAAGCGGCGCGCAGCAGGGGTGCCCAGGTGTGGATGCAGATCAATCATCCGGGCCGGCAGGTTCTAGCGGCGATGGGCGGCACGGCGTGGGCGCCTTCCGCTGTCCCGATGGCGCTCGGCAAACACAGCAAGCTGTTCGCGCAGCCGAGCGCCATGAGCGAGGACGAGATCAGCGAGACCATCGGCCGCTTTGCCGCGACGGCGCACGCTGCGGAGCAGGCGGGGTTTACTGGCGTGGAAATTCACGCCGCCCATGGCTATTTGATCTCGCAGTTCCTTTCGCCGCTGACCAATCGCCGCGCCGATCGTTGGGGCGGCGATCTCGCCAACCGTGCCCGTCTGTTGCTGGACGTGGTGCGAGCGGTGCGCGCAAGGGTTTCAGCGGGTTTTTGCGTGGCGGTCAAACTGAACTCCGCTGACTTTCAGCGCGGTGGCTTTTCGGAAGAGGACGCCCGGCAAGTCGTGCTGTGGCTGAATGACCTGTCGGTCGACCTGGTCGAGCTATCCGGGGGCAGCTACGAAAGCCCCGCGATGCAGGGCGACACTGCCGACGGGCGCACCCTCGCGCGCGAAGCCTACTTCCTCGAATTCGCCAAAGATCTGGCCGGCGTCGCCACGATGCCTGTCATGACCACCGGCGGCATCCGGCGCCGCGCTGTGGCCGAGCAGGTGCTGAACAGTGGCGTCGCCGTCGTCGGCATGGCCACGGCGCTTGCCGTGATGCCCGATCTGCCGGCACGCTGGCAGGCAGGCGCCGATCTGGGGGCGCACATTCAGCCTGTCGAGTGGCGCGACCGGGCGCTCGCGGCACTCGCGCGCATGGCGCTCGTCAAACGCCGTCTGCGTATGCTCGGCGCGGGACGTACGGCACCCGCCCGGTATTCCGCGGTCTTGACATTGATACTCGATCAACTGCGCACGCGCCGGCTGACGCGGCGTTATCGGCAATGGAAGCAGGAGCATGCATGAAGCGCCAAATCAGACGCCGCGTGGCCGATGGTTAGCCATCCAGCCGACGACTGACGATTCCGTCACATGCTGGCGTTGTCGACGACGCGGCCTTCTGCACGCCAGCGGAGCATGCCGCCGGGAAGGTTGGCAACCTGCTCGAATCCGGCCTGTCGCAGCATGATCGTGGCTTGTGCCGACCGTCCGCCTGCCCGGCAGACAGTCACGATCGGGCGTTCCTTCGTTAGTTCAGGGGCGCGGCCGGCGAGCTCACCCAATGGAATGAGCCTGGCAACGGGAATGCGCCCCAGCGGGCCGTTGAACTCGTCGGGCTCGCGCACGTCGACGATCTCGACCGCACGCAGATTTTCCTCGAGCCACTGGGCATTGATTTCCCAGATGCCCGCAAAGCTACATGTCAATGGCGCCCAATCGGGCTCCGCCATCTGCGCGGGGTAGCTCGCCGCCAGGCCGCATTTCAGGTTCGCGGGCACCGCCACATCGATCTGCTTCGGATGCGACAGGCGCAGGTTCGTCATGTATCCGGCGAAATCGTCTTCACACAGTTCACCGCCAAGACGTGGATTGAAGCGCCGCTCCTCGTCCACACTGGTGACCGTCAAACCGCGATAGTCGTGGGCCGGGTAAAGGAGGCACGCGGCGGGTAGCGTGAAAATGTGGTTGTGGACCGCGCGAAACATGGCGTGCGCGTCACCGCGCTGGAAATCCGTGCGGCCAGTGCCTCTGATCAGCAGGCAGTCGCCGGTAAACGCCATGGTCTCGTTGTCGAGTACGAGTGTGATGCAGCCATCGGTATGACCCGGTGTCGCAAGGATGGCCAGGTACCTCGCACCGAACTCGACCTTGTCGCCGTGGCTCAGATAGCGGTCCGCACCTTCGGCGCCGCTTGCAGCCGAGATCGCAATCCGGCTACCTGTGCGGCGATTCAGCATCCATGCACCGGTCACGTGATCGGCGTGGACGTGGGTGTCGATTGTGTAAAGCAGATGCAATCCGAGCTCTTCGATCAGGGCGGCATCCCGGCGCACCTGTTCAAATACCGGATCGACCAGCACGGCCTCTCGCGTCGCGCTGTCGGCAAGAAGATACGTGTAGGTCGACGATTGCTGATCGAATAGCTGCCGGAAGATCAACACGATTTCACTCCGCGGCCCGCTTTTGCGAGCGGTTAAGGATCGCGGCCCATGGAGCGTCGCCAAACCGTCCTACAGGCAGTCGAATTGGGCGCACCCCGTTCAGCGCGCCGGGCACGTGAGTGCACCCGGACTCGCATCGGCCGTCGCACTTCGACACTGTCTGGCGCTCGCCGCTCCAATCAATGAGCGTTTTTACTTCGGCTGCGTAACGTATCGCAGGTAAGGCTTCACGGTTTTGAAACCCTGCGGATACTTTTGCGTCGCGGCATCGTTGGAAACGGACGTTGGAATGATCACGTCTTCACCCGGTTTCCAGTTCACCGGCGTCGCTACCGTGTGTTTCGCGTTGAGCTGCAGGGCATCGAGCAGCCGCAGCACTTCGTCGAAATTGCGGCCCGCACTCATCGGATAGACGAGCATGGCTTTGACCTTCTTGTCCGGTCCGATGAGAAATACCGAGCGTACGGTCGCATTGTCCACCGCGGTGCGCGCGCCGCCGCCGCTCGCCTCGGGATGAATCATGTCGTAGAGCTTCGCGACCGTCAGGTCCGAGTCACCGATTAGCGGGTAGTTGACCGCGTGGCCCTGCGTCTCCGCGATATCCTTGACCCACTCCTTATGGTCGCCGACGGGATCGATGCTGAGCCCGATAATTTTCGTGTTGCGCTTATCGAATTCCGGTTTGAGGCCCGCCAGGTAGCCGAGTTCCGTCGTACAAACGGGGGTGAAATCCTTCGGATGCGAAAACAGGATCGCCCAATGGTCTCCGATCCATTCGTGAAAATGGATCGTCCCTTCTGTGGTTTCGGCAGTGAAATCGGGAGCGTTTTCTCCTAGTCGAATCGACATCATCAGTCTCCATAGGTGAGTGTACCGAGGTACCCGTGCCGCGGTCGGCGTGACGTCCCCCGGGCTGCCTGGGTGTTGAGTGGCAATTGGTCTGACTAGAGACTACCCTCCGGCCGCTTGCGCCGTATTGCACCATATCGTGCCGGAGGACCGTCTGCGGGCGCAACAGTTTCAGAGATGCTCTCAAATAGCCGGGATGCGGAACAGCCATCGGGACGCGCTGCGGGTCGCACCTATAGCGTAGAACAAAAAAGACTGTCCCTGTAGGCAGGTTGTAGGGGGAATCCGCCGTTGCGCTGCAACTAATTACCGCGGGGCACGCTTGCGGACAATGTTATTGAACAAAAGCGCGATCACCTGCAGCACCAGCACACCGGCCAGGATAGGCAGAATCAGAAAGCGTGGAGACATCCCACCCGCCAGCATGATCACGAGTGGATCGGCGCCTGCGGGGGGATGCACCGTCCTGGTCAGTTGCATGGCGGCAATCGCCGCGCCGACGGCCAACGCAGCCTGCCAGATTCCTGCGCCTGCGATCCAGAAAACCGCCAGCCCGACCGCCGAAGCGATCAGATGTCCCAGCACGAGGTTTCTCGGTTGGGCAAAGGCGCTATCAGGGGCCGCAAACAACAATACGCTCGATGCACCGAATGGTGCGATCAACAGCGGCAAGCCGGTGAGTTTGCCGAGCGTGCCGAGCACGCCGATCGCAAGGGTGCCGCCTAGAAAACCTAGTACGGCCGGCACAGCCACATGACGAAACGTGGAGCGGGCGCCGACCGCCGCCGACCCGGGAACACTTTGTTGCATGGATACTCCGGCGTGGGCCGCGTGCCGTCCGCGCGGTGGGTCCGCGCATGACGGCAAGCGGCAACAGGATCAGGCAGCCTTGAAGCGGCTGGCTTCCTCGGAACCCGTCGTAGCATTGCCCGCCGAGTACGAATGGGCGCCCACGCCCGCGAGTTGTCCGCCATCGACAATCAGATATTCGTCGCGGATCGGTCGCTTTTCGAACCAGCACTCGAGAATTTCGCGTGTGCCAGCCGCGTATCGCGTCTGTGCGGACAAGGTCGTACCCGACGTGTGCGGCGTCATCCCTTGATGCGGCATCGTGCGCCACGGATGATCGCGCGGCGCGGGTTGCGGGAACCACACATCGCCCGCATAGCCTGCGAGTTGTCCGCTTTCGAGCGCGCGAACAATCGCGTCGCGGTCGCAGATCTTGCCGCGCGCCGTGTTGATGATGTACGCACCGCGCTTCATCTTCGCGATCATTTTTTCGTCGAACAGATGTTCGGTTTCCGGATGCAGCGGACAGTTGATCGTCACGACATCGCATACCTTCACCATCGATTCGACATCCGGATGCCAGGTCGCGCCCAGTTCGCGTTCCACATCCGCCGGCAGACGATGCCGGTCCGTGTAGTGAAGCTTGACGTCGAAAGCCTTGAGTCTGCGCAGCACCGCCGCGCCGATGCGCCCGGCCGCAACCGTACCGACGTGCATGCCTTCGAGGTCATATGCCCGTTCGACGCAATCGGCGATATTCCAGCCACCTTGCTTCACCCACTCGTGTGAAGGCAGATAGTTGCGGACCTGCGAGAGGATCATCATCACCACGTGTTCCGCGACGCTGATGCTGTTGCAGTAAGTCACCTCGGCGACCGTGATGCCGCGTTCAATCGCCGCTTGCAAATCGACGTGGTCGGAGCCGATGCCGGCGGTCAAGGCAAGCTTGAGCCTGGGTGCTTTGGCAATGCGTTCCGCCGTTAGATAGGCCGGCCAGAACGGCTGCGAAATGACGACCTCTGCATCGTGCAGTTCACGTTCGAACACCGAGTTCGGGCCGTCCTTGTCGGACGTAACGACCAGCGTATGTCCTTGCGATTCGAGAAAACGACGCAGCCCCAGTTCGCCGGAGACGCTGCCGAGCAACTGTCCCGGCGTGAAATCGATCGCCTCGGGCGTGGGCGCTGTCTGACCATCGTGATAGCGGGTGATTGCCGGAATGTCGTCGCGCGCGTACTTTTTCGGCATGCCGCCGACCGGGTCGTCATACAGTACACAAAGAACCTTGGCCATGTTGTCTCACTCCACTCAGTGCAATTGTGATCCGGCGTCATGCATCTGCCGGGCGGATCGATGCGTGACATCGACCGGCACAGTGTCTGTGAGGGAAGCGGACCCGGTCCAATCGTTTGGACGGATTGGCTGATAACCTGTACTTATCAAACGCCGTTCACTGCAACGCCACGATATCCGCCTTCTGTAGCAATGCATCGAACGACTGCTGCAGGTCGAGTCGTTCTGCTGCGCTCCACATGGCAGCCGCCAACGGTGGCATCGACGGTGAATTGCGCGTGATCAGGCCAATCTCGCGTGTCAGTTCGGGCAACAACGGCGTTGCGCTGACGCTAGTCCGGGTGTCGAGCACGCTCAAGAGGCTGTGCGGCAAGATGCTGTATAAGCCGGCGTGCTGTACGTTCGAATACAGCGCGAGCAACGAATCTGTTTCGAGCACGACGGTTGGCTGAACACCGGCCCGGCGAAATGCGGCATTGATGACCTGCCGGTTCTGCATCGAGGTGCCCAGCAGGCAGAAAGGCAGTTCGCCGAGCGCGTCCCAGCGGTTCAGAGCGGGGTCGGCAGGCGAGTCAGGAGGGGACAGCAGAAAGTAACGCTCGCGATACAGCGGGAGAACGGCAAAACCAGCCTGAACGCGATCGTCCAGATAGGTGAACCCGACATCCAGTTCGTAGTCGTCCAACTGACGCAGGATGGTGTCGGCACTGAGCGAGCGCGCGGAGTATCGGATCGCGGCGTGATCCGCCCGGCACGCCCCCAGTAACAAACCGACGATAGGCATCGTCGTCGGAATGACGCCGATGCGGATCGTACCGGTCAATCGCACCTGAGCGGCCGACGCGTCCTGCCGCATATGTTCGAGTGTGGCGAGTGTTTGACGGGCCCACCCAAGCACCCGCTCGCCTTCCTCGGTGAAGCCGATGAAACGTCTGCCTCGTCTGACAATGACCAGACCCAACTCTGCCTCAAGGCTTCGAATCGCCGAGGACAGCGCCGGTTGCGAAACATGGCTCAGCTCCGCAGCCTTGGCGAAATGCTGTTCCTGCGCAAGCGTAACCAGATAATGAAGTTGACGGATGAACATCGCGCTCCCCGAATACCGGCAGGTGCCGTTTGCACATGCCCGCCTCGTTATATCACATGGAATATAGCGACCGCGCGTGCCTTGAACGGATCGGCGCGCATCGTTTCGCGCGGAATGGCCGTCTCTGCGACGCACGATCGGCAGAAACAGAGCATGGACACCGATGCATTCGATCGTTATATTCGAACGGACATAACTGGAGAAGGTGGATGGAAGCAGCGGCGAAACAGGCGGTTGGAAGCAAATACGTGCTCGAGTCGATGAAATATGCCCAGCGCCGAACGTGGGACGTCGTGGAGCAGTTGGCGCAGCGGATTCAGCCCGGCATGCTCGAGTCGGAGGCGACGGCCGAATGCAAGAACGTATTGAACGAGTTGGGCATGGATCGTATCTGGCATCCGGTGCTGGTGCGCTTCGGCGAGAACACGCTGAAGACGTTCAAGCAGCAATCAGATGGCGATCCGCGACTCAAGGACGACGATATTTTCTTCGTCGACCTGGGCGTGGTTTGGGATCAGCACGAAGGCGATGCGGGCGCGACCTT
Source organism: Paraburkholderia sediminicola (assembly GCF_046026675.1). Taxonomy (GTDB): domain Bacteria; phylum Pseudomonadota; class Gammaproteobacteria; order Burkholderiales; family Burkholderiaceae; genus Paraburkholderia; species Paraburkholderia sediminicola_F. The sequence continues at coordinate 356,749 of NZ_JAQQEY010000002.1, forward strand.
CGTGGTCGGCCATGATGCGGAGATGAAGGCCTGCGCCGACGCCGCAAAGACCGTGTTCGACGAAGTGGAGCATCACTGGCGCTCGACGCGTGCGGGCGGCAAAGCGTTGTATGACTTCGCAGCGCAGCGTGCAGCGGCGCTAGGGTTGCGTTTGAACCTGGATATCAAGGGTCACCGTGTCAGCGATTTTCCGCACGCGATCTACAAAGCAGGAAATCTGGGCGATTTCGCGGAGTGTCCGGACGCCGGCCTGTGGATTCTTGAAATCCAGCTCGCGCATCCGACCCGGCCGTTCGGGTCGTTCTATGAGGACTTGCTGGTCTGATCGCGCCGGTTAATCACTACCGGTCAGAGCGGGATGCCGGCGACAGCCGGTTTTTCGGTGGTCGGCAGCTCGAAGCAGAATGCCGTGCCCGTTCCCTCATGTTCGAGCAGGCGTATCTGGCTGTGATGCAACTGCAGCATGCGTTGCACGATCAGCAGACCGAGTCCGCCGCCGCGATGCGCGCCACCTGAACTGAACGGACGTTCGAACAGACCTTCGCGCTGCTCCGCTGGAATGCCGGGACCGGTGTCGCTCACCGTGACCGATACCTTGCCGTCCTTGTGCGCGAGATCGACGTCGATCGACCCGCCGGAGGGTGTATGGCGAATCGCGTTGTCGAGCAGGTTCGTCAGCACGCGCTCGATCATCCCCAGGTCGGCGTAGACCGCCGGCAGGCGAGGGGGAAAATCGGCGCGCAACTGGATGTGCCGTGCCTCGGCCGGCAACTCGAATTTCTGGAAGACGTCCTGGACCAGATCGACCAGCGAGAACGGCTCGAGTGCGGGTTGCACGTTGCCGTGTTCGAGCCGGGCAAGCTCGAACAGCGCCTGCGCGAGCCGCCCGACCTTGACGCTCTGTGCGAGCGCAATCGCCAGATAGCGTTTGCGCTCCGTTTCGCCGAGCGTCTCGGCTTTGAGCGACAGCGTCTCGAGGTAGCCGTGCAGCGAGGTCAGCGGCGTGCGCAGGTCGTGCGAAATATTGGCGATCAGCTCGCGCCGCTGCTGATCCTGGCGCGTCAGCGCGCGCCACTGATCGCCGATGCGGTTGGCCATCTGCGCGAACGTGGCTTCGAGTACGCCGATTTCGTCGCGCCGTCCGGCAGGCGACGAGCGTGGCACTGCCGGCTGGGTGTCCGGCTCGCCGTCGGCATCGAAACGGCGCATGGCGTCGGTAAGGCGGCGTAGTGGTCGCGTGATCAGGCCGAATGCCGTCAAACCTGCCAGCAATCCCAGCAGCGCGACTAGCGCCATCGACCAGAGGGTGGTACGCAGCACCGAGCTGGCGGCCACGCGTGCGGCGAGCGCGTCGTGTTCCTCGCCGAGCAGGACCACATAGATATAGCCGGACGGCGGCTGCCCGTTCAATTGCAGCGGCGCGGCGCTAAACACTTTTTTCCCGTCGACACTGCGCGGGTCGTCGCCGAGGATCGGCAACGCCTCCCCGGCGATGAATTGCCGGACGGGCGCGAGATCCACCCGAGCGCGCTTGACGTGGCCCGCAGGGGCGTCGTCGCCCTCGATGCGCCCCTGGTTGTCGAGCAGGTACACCTCGACGCTCGGATTCACCATCATCAACTGGCCGAACAGCTGGCGCACCGCGTCGGGCCGCAGGCCGTTCGCGTCCATCAGCGTGGTGCGATGCGCGATATGGTTGGCGAGATCCTTCGACAGGCGCTGCACGACCTCCTTTTCGTGCAGGTCGCTCGACCGGATCTGCAGCCACGCCGACGCGCCGCAGCACGCCAGCAGCAGCGCGGAGAAGACGAGCGAGAGCCGCTGGGTCAGTGTCAGATTCACGGCGCGTCCTGAGGTGCGCCCGCGGGCGTCGGCCCGTCGCCTGGATTGCCAGGCATAGCCAGCTTGTAGCCGCGCCCCCAGACGGTCAGGATGCGCTCGGGCTGGGCGGGGTCGGTCTCGATCTTCGCGCGCAGGCGGTTGATGTGGGTGTTGACGGTGTGTTCGTAACCCTCGTGCTGATAGCCCCACACGGCATTGAGCAGGTCCATCCGCGAGAACACCTTGCCGGGATGCTGCGCGAAGAAATACAGCAGGTCGAATTCACGCGGCGTCAGTTCAATAGGCTTGCCGTCCACTGTCGCCTCGCGCGTCAGCGGATCGATCGTGAGCCCGGCGAGCTGCAGACTGCCGGCGTCGATGCGCGAGTCTTTCGCCATGGCTTCGACGCGCCGCAGCAAGGCTTTGACGCGCGCCACCAGCTCGAGCACCGAGAACGGTTTGGCCAGGTAGTCGTCGGCGCCGAGTTCGAGGCCGAGGATCCGGTGCACTTCGCTCGAACGCGCGCTGGTGATGATGATCGGCGTGTAGCGCGTCATTGCGCGGGCGCGCCGGCAGATTTCCAGACCGTCGACGCCGGGCAGCATCAGGTCGAGGATCAGCGCGTCCCAGCCGCCTTGCTCCAGCAGGCGCAGCCCTTCGCTGCCGTCGGCGCTGTGCACGACTTCGTAACGCTCGTCGCGCAGATGAAGGCTCAGCACGTTGGCGATGTCGACGTCGTCTTCAACGATCAGGATGCGCTTCAGTGGGTCCATGGAGGGCTTTAGCCGTGGGTAAGGGCGTGGTTCCGAGCGGTGGAAAGACAGGGCGCCCGCAAAAACGGGCCGTTGCGCCATTGTGCAAAATTTCCGGGCTGCGAGTTATCACGTTTAATTTAACTTTTCGTGAGGACTTTGACACCCCTCGCGCCCTAGGATGTGGGCACTTTCCGCTGCGCTTCCCGCTGATTAACAGCGTACCCAAGCCGCGTAACCATCCTAACCGACTTAAAACAACGCCCGGAACCGACATGCTACTCATCGTTCTTGCCTATCTCGGCGGCGCTCTGACGATCCTCAGTCCGTGCATCCTGCCGGTGCTGCCGTTTGTCTTCGCGCGCGCCGATCAGCCTTTCGTGCGCAGCGGGCTGCCGTTGCTGGCCGGCATGGCGCTGACCTTCGCCATCGTCGCGACCCTCGCCGCAGTGGGTGGCGGTTGGGTCACGCAGGCTAACCAGTATGGCCGCTGGCTTGCAATTGCCTTGCTCGCCATCTTCGGACTGACGCTGCTGCTGCCGCGTTTCGCGGATCGTCTGATGCGCCCGCTGGTGAGCGCCGGCAATCGCCTGTCGAATTTCGCGCAGGGCGACGGTCAGCAGGTTCGCGCGGGATCGTCCTTTTTGCTGGGCATCGCCACTGGCTTGCTGTGGGCGCCGTGCGCCGGTCCGATTCTCGGCCTGGTGCTGACCGGCGCGGCATTGCGGGGCGCGAGCGTCGGCACCACGCTGTTGCTGGTTGCCTATGCGGCCGGTGCGGCGACGTCGCTCGCGGTGGCGCTGCTGATCGGCGGCCGGGTGTTCACGGCGATGAAGCGCTCTCTGGGCGCGGGCGAATGGATCCGCCGCGGGATCGGCGCGGCGATGCTAGGCGGCGTGGTGGCGATTGCATTCGGGCTCGACACTGGCGTGCTGGCGCGTGTATCGACCATCGCTACCGGTGGCCTTGAACAGAAACTGGTCGACAAGCTGTCGCCCGGTGCGACGCCGGCCAATCCGGTGGCGGCGGGTGACAAGACCAATGCACCGACCAACGCGCCAGCCAACGCATCGGGCAGCGATGCCGTGATGACGGCCAACCCCGCCGCCGCTGCAAGCGACGCCGGCGCGATGATGCGTGCTTCGCAAGGCGCCCCAGGCGGCGCGGCTGCGTTGCCCGTTGAAGGTGTGCTGCCGACCTTGAACGGCGCCGTCCAGTGGCTGAATTCACCGCCACTGACGGTTCAGGACCTGCGCGGCAAAGTCGTGCTGGTCGATTTCTGGACGTACTCGTGCATCAACTGCCTGCGTTCGCTGCCGTACGTGAAAGCGTGGGCGCAGAAGTACAAGGACCAGGGGCTCGTCGTCATCGGCGTGCATGCGCCGGAATTCGCGTTCGAACGCAATATCGACAACGTGAAGAAGGCTGTCCACGATCTCGGCGTCGACTATCCCGTCGCGATCGACAACAACTACGCGATCTGGCGCGCGCTGAACAATCAGTACTGGCCGGCCCATTATTTCGTCGATGGCAAGGGGCAGATTCGTTATCACCATTTCGGCGAAGGCGACTATGCGGAATCGGAAAAGGTGATTCAGGAATTGCTGACTGAGGCAGGGCATGCGAATGCGTCGAAGGTCGCAATCGGCATCACCGGCACGAGCGCGCAAGGCGTGCAGGCCGCGGCCGACAGCGCCGACATGCAGTCGCCGGAAACCTATATCGGATACGAGCGTGCTGAGAATTTCACGTCGCCCGGCGGCGCAGCGGAGGACAAGGTTCATACCTATACGGTGCCATCACAGCCCGCCGTCAACGATTGGGGGCTGGCCGGTGCGTGGAATGTGGGTGCCGAACACGCGACGCTCGCGGCGGCATCCGGACGCATCGTCTATCGCTTCCATGCGCGTGATCTGCATCTGGTGCTTGGTCCGGGCAAGGACGGCAAGCCGGTTCGCTTCCGCGTAAGCGTGGATGGCGCCGCACCCGGCGCTGCGCACGGAACAGACGTCGCCGCAGACGGCAGCGGCACCGTTACCGAGCAGCGTCTTTACCAGCTCGTGCGCCAAACCGGCGATGTTGCGGATCACACGTTCTCGATCGAGTTTCTGGATCCGGGCGTGCAAGCGTATGCCTTTACGTTTGGCTAAGCTGAGCCTGACGGCGTGACTCAACCACTCATTGAAAGACTGACATCATGCAAACAACCTCTACTAGCAAGGTTTCCCAACGCAGGCGTTCGTCATTTTTCCGGCTCGCGGGTTGCGTCGCCATTGCGGCGGGCGTCTTCGCCGCGCAGCGCATCGCGAACTCAGCCGAAGCAATGACGAAGATTCCGGCGCCTGCCCATGACGAGAGCGTCGGCTCGGTGCATAGCGAAACTGCGGTGTTCGCGGGCGGTTGCTTCTGGGGCGTTCAGGGCGTGTTCGAACACGTGCGCGGCGTGAAGCAGGTCGCCTCGGGATACACGGGCGGCGCGGCTGGGACTGCGCAATATGAAACCGTCAGCGAGGGCGATACTGGGCACGCGGAGTCGGTGCAGGTCACCTATGACCCCACGCAGATAACTTACGGACGTTTGCTGCAGATTTTCTTCTCGGTTGCACACGACCCCACCGAGCTGAACTACCAGGGGCCCGACCACGGCACGCAATACCGCTCGGCGATCTTTCCGGCCAATCCTGAGCAGCGTAGCGTCGCGCAATCGTATATTGCGCAGCTCGACAAGGCGCACGTGTTTTCAGGGCCGATCGTCACGCGCGTGGAGGATTTCAAGGGTTTCTATCCGGCGGAAAGCTATCACCAGAATTTTCTCGCGCTCCATCCTGACCACCCGTACATCGTGATCAACGATCTACCGAAGGTGAGTGGACTGAAGCGCATGTTTCCCGATCTGTATCGCAACGATCCGGTGCTGCTCAAAGTGAGCGGCTAGTTTCGCGAGCGAGCCGCCCAACGCTCGAATCAAGCCTTCAGCGGTAGCCATATCTCGAGCCCACCCATGCCGCTGACCGGATCGAACTTCTCGTCGTAGCGCTCGAAGTTGGGCGCATCGGCGGGAATATGTCCCGATGCCGGCAGCCACTGATTCCAGATCGTGTTCCAGGTGCGCCGTATGGTCGAGATATGCTCGCGGTGGCTGAACACCGCGTAGCGCTGCGGGGAAATGCGCAAGCGGCTGAGTTCGGCAGGCAATGCCGAAAAGTCGCTGACTTCGACGCCGCACAGATAGTCGACGTTGCCGGCGTCGTCGGCGTTGTAACAGACGCCATACGCCACGTTGCCGAGCTGGCCCGGCACTCTGCCGAAGTATTCGCCAAAGCGCTGCCACTGCGAAGGAATCGCGGCGCAGGTTTCGCTTGTGTAGCGTTCGCTCAGGCCCGCGACGAGAAACGGTTTGCCGTCTTCGAAACGCGGCGGTTCGAGGTGCGTGAGAAGGGTTTCGTCCATTTTGATCGGCTCCACGATGGCAATGTTGTCGAGGTGACCACGCGCGCGCAGCGCTTCGGGCGTGAGTCCGAATTGCTCGCGAAACGCACGCGTGAATGCTTCGTGAGAACCGTAACCGGCGTCGATGGCGACAGTCAGAATATCGGGTGCACCGTCGGCGAGGCGCCGTGCCGCTTCGCTCAAACGGCGCGCGCGAACATAGCGCATGACCGAAAGCCCCGTGGCTGCTTCGAAAGCACGCGCCAGGTGAAAGCGCGACACACATCCACAGTTGGCGATGTCGTCGAGCGTCAACTCGCGAGCAAAGTGGCTTTCGATAAACCAGAGCGCTTTTCCGACGGGGTTCATTTCGGCTCTCATGTCAGCACGAAGCCAGCATAGCCAGGCGCGACGCGGCGCATTTGATCGCGCTTGCGGTTTTGCGGTGGGTGCCTGATTGGCCGCGATCGGCCTGGTTTCAGGGCGGAGAGGTCAGTAGTTTTCGGTCGCTGCTCCGTTACTGGCGTCACGCGACTGCGCTGCGGCGGAGCCGCCGTCATCGTGCGCATCCGCATGTGCGTTCGCAGCACCAGGTTGCCCCGGCCGCAGCAGCAAACCGCCCAATACACCCGCCGCTGCCGCGAAGATTGCACCGAACAGGAACGCCACGTGGTAGCCGCTATTGAGCGCCGTCACCGCGTTTTCGGAAGCCTGCGTCGCATCACTGCGCGCGGCCGCGAGACTCGCGAGCACGGCGAGGCCGAGTGCGCCACCCATCATGAACGACGTATTGACGATTCCGGACGCGAGGCCCGAATCGCTCGGATCGACGTCGCTCATGGCGGCCAGCAGCAGGGGATTGAACGCGATACCCGCGCCGAAGCCGAGCAGGATCATGCCGGGCAGCACGTCGAGCACGAAGCTGCCGTCGACGGGCGCGCGTGCAAACAGTGCGAGGCCAATCGCCGCGACCAGCAGCCCGACGGCAAGCGGAAGGCGCAGGCCGAAGCGCATCACCACGCGTGCCGACAGTCCCAACGAAAAGAACGCCATGATCAGATTGGCCGGCAAAAACGCGAGTCCGACCTGCAAGGGCCGGTAGCCGAGCACGCGCTGCAGGTACAAGGCGGAGATGAAGAACCACGCGAACATTGCGGCTGCCCACAGTACGCCTACCACATTGGCAGTGGCGACATTGCGCAGGCGGAACAGACCGAGCGGCATCAACGGATGCTGCACACGTGCTTCGATCACTAGAAACACGGCCAGCAGCGCGAGCGCGGCGAACAGCAGGCCGAGTGTCTGCGCCGAGGTCCAGCCCGCTTCATTGCCGTTCACGACCGCGTACACGGCCAGCATCAGCGAGGCGGTGACTGTGACCGCACCGGCCACGTCGAGCCTTTCGCCATGTGCATGACCGCGTGCCGACGGCAGGAGCGCGACACACAGGGCGTAGACGGCGATGCCAATCGGCAGGTTGACAAGAAAGATCCAGTGCCAGCTCAGCAGGTTGGTCAGCAGACCGCCGAGCAATACGCCGATGCTCCCGCCGCCCGCGCAGACGAAACCGTATATGCCCATCGCTTTCGCCCGTTCGCCCGCTTCGGTGAACAGATTCATGATCAGCGACAGCGAAACAGCGGAGACCACCGCGCCGCCCAGACCCTGCACGGCACGCGCGCATACCAGCAGAATCTGCGAATTCGCCATGCCGCATGCGAGCGACGCCAGCGTGAACAGCGTGATGCCGCCGAGGAACAGCTTGCGGTGGCCGTAGAGATCGCCCAGCCGGCCGCCAAGCAGCAGGCAGCCGCCGAAGGTGAGCATGTACGCATTGACCACCCACACCAGCGAGGTTTCGCTAAAGCCGAGGTCCGCGGCGATCGACGGCAAGGCAACGTTCACGATCGTCGTATCGAGCACGATCATGAGCACGCCGAGGCACAGAACGATCAGCGCCAGCCAGCGTTTGTTGCCTTGGATGGAATGGGTCATGCAGGGACTCCTTTGCCGTGGTCTATCAAGCTCAAGCGGGCGCCAGCGGATGCAAGCGAATGCCGGACGTTCCGCCGCCCGGCACGAATTCGAAGCCCGGTCGGCAACCCGTTGATGGCAATGGCGATTTTTAGTCTAGCACTCGCGACTTTTAAGCCACAACTACGAATTCCTGGGCGGAGTTGGCCGTCAATCGCCGCCCAGTAGTTCGTACTTGCCGCCGCGCTCCAGCGCCCGCTGATAGGCGGGTCGCACGTGAATGCGTTGCAGGAAATCGACGACGGCGGGAATCTGCCCTTTCATGCCGCCGCGTGCGGTGGCGGCTTCGAGCGGGAAGCTCATCTGAACATCGGCCGCTGTGAAGTCGCTGCCGACGAACCAGCCGGTCGCGCTCAATTCTTTATTGATGAAGCCGAGGTGCAGCTTCAACTGTGGATCGATGAAGCTCGATTGCAATGTCGACGCGATCTTGCGGGCGATAGGTTTGGCGAAGAACGGCATCGGCGCGCTGGCGATGCGCAGGGCGATCAGTTTCAGCAGCAGCGGTGGCATGGCCGAGCCTTCCGCATAGTGCATCCAGTAGGTGTAGCGCAGCCGCTCGGGCGTGCCCGCTGCGGGTGCGAAGCGGCCTTGACCGTACTTGTCGACCAGATACTCGATGATTGCGCCGGATTCGGCGAGGGTCTGGCCGTCGTCCGTAATGACGGGCGACTTGCCGAGCGGATGCACTGCGCGCAACTCGGGCGGCGCCAGCATTGTGTTCGGATCGCGCTCGTAGCGCTTGATCTCGTACGGCACGCCGAGTTCTTCGAGCAGCCACAACACGCGTTGCGAGCGGGAGTTGTTCAGATGATGGACGGTCAGCATGGGTCGAGGGAGGTTGGCCGGTGAAGCGTCACATCATAGGGGTGTTGTGCCGAGGCGGGGCTCTATTTGCTTGCCTCATGCTCGCCCCCGGCCACACGTCACACGCGCGACTTCGCGCCCATCAGCTGGTTCGACGGCAAGGTCTCATCGAGCAGCTTGCGCGCGCTCTCGATGCCGGCCACCGGCAGTCCCTCGGGATTCAGCAAGCCGACCTGCACGAGCACCGATGCCTGATCCCAATAGATGTGCTCGTTGTACAGCTTGTCGCCGCGAAAGCACACCACGGCCAGCATCGGCACTTCGAAATATTTGCCGGTTGGCGCGACGCCAGGTAACAGCCAGTCGATCTCGCAGTTATGCGTGCAGCTGAAAATGAATTCGTCGACGATGCGATCCGCGCCGATCGTGCGCGAAATCGGAATCAGCTTCGTATCGGCAGGATTCGAATTGACGAAGTGATGCGTGTAGAAACGTTTGAGCTTGTCATGGCCCACACCGCCGGTCATGGTCGGGACGTGGTTGACGTAAGGTTGCGCGACCATGGTCGGCATGACGGCGTCGACATCGCGCGTGGCGAACTCGTAATAGCAGTGTGCTTCCCACAACGCGTTCAGATCGTAGACCGGACCCAGCACTTTACGGAGCAGGGCGAGCGTGCGCGAATAAGCCATCATCGCGGCGGGTTTGTCGTACTGCGGACGTGATGGTGTGGCGAATGCATGATCGCAACCGGGGTACACGTATTGGTCGATTTGCGGACGCGTGCGCAATGCGGCGCTGATTCGCTCGCGCGTTTCGGGCGGACAGTGCGCGTCGTTTTCAGGGAAGTGAAACACCATCGGGCAGCGCACGGCCGGCACTTCATCCAGATACGCTTCGAGGCCGACGCCGTAGTAGCTGACCGCGCAGTCCACGTCGGTGCGTGCCGCGCTCAGGAATGCGAGTTTGCCGCCGAGACAGTAGCCGACGGTGCCCACCTTGCCGGCCTGCTCGGGCAACGTGCGCAATGTGGCGACCGTTGCCGCGATATCGTCGACGGCGAGATCGACGTCGAAGCGCGCGAGATAGCCGAGCGCCTGCTTCATATCCGCCTCGCCATAGCCGAGCGAAATGCCTGGCTTGATCCGCCAGAACAGATCCGGCACCAGCACCACGTAACCTTCTTCTGCGAAGCGGTCGGCCATCGACTTCATCGTGTCGTTGATGCCGAAGATTTCCTGCAGGAGGACGAGCCCCGGGCCTGAGCCCTGCGCCGGACGCGCGACGTAGGCGTTGAAACGGCCGCCATCCTGGGCGACAACTTCGATGAAAGAGGCGGCCATGCGGTGTGTCTCCAACAGGAAAGAGGGACTACATGAAGGGCTACCCGAGCGTGCGCAATTCGAAGCGTTTGATCTTGCCGGTTTCGGTGCGCGGCAGCGCCCCGATGAAAGCGATGACGCGTGGGTATTTATACGGCGCCACGCTATTTTTCACGAAATCCTGCAGTTGTGCGACCATTTTGTCGTCAGGCGTATAACCCGGGTTCAGCACCACGAAGGCCTTGACGATCTGTCCGCGCGTCTCGTCGGGCACGCCGATCACACCGCATTCGGCCACCGCGTCGTGTTGCATCAACACGCTTTCCACTTCCGGACCGGAGATGTTGTAGCCGGCGGAGACGATCATGTCGTCGGCGCGCGCCTGATAGAACACGTAGCCGTCTTGGTCGAGATAGACCGAGTCGCCGGGAAGATTCCAGCCGTCGCGAACGAACTTTGCTTGACGCTCGTCGGCGAGATAGCGGCAGCCAGTCGGTCCGCGCACCGCGAGTTTGCCGATTGTGCCAGCCGGGACCGGTTGCATGGCGTCGTCAACGGCCTGCACGACGTAACCGGGCACCGCACGACCGATGGCATGCGGGCGAATCGCGTCGCCTTGCGCCGAGATGAAAATATGGATCAGTTCTGTGCCGCCGATCCCGTCGATCATCTCGATGCCGCTTGCATCGTGCCATAGGCGGCGTGTCGAATCCGGCAACGCTTCTCCCGCCGAGACCGTTTTCTTCAAGCTTGAAATGTCGTGATGCGCAACGAGCGGAGCCATCTGCCGATAGAACGTCGGCGCGGTGAACATGATCGTCGCGTGAAAGCGTTCGACGGTTTGCAGCAAGGTTTCGGGCGTGAGCTTCTCGATCAGCACCGTCGACGCACCCGCTCGCAGCGGAAAGCACAGCAAACCACCGAGGCCGAATGTGAAGGCGAGCGGTGGCGTCCCGCAAAACACATCGCTCGATGAGGGTTTCAGAACATGCCGCGGAAACAGATCGCACATTGCCAGGACGTCGCGATGAAAGTGCATGCAGCCCTTCGGCGCCCCCGTCGTGCCGCTCGTGAAGGCAATCAGGCAGACGTCGTCGGCGGCCGTGTCGCAGGCGGTGAAGTGGTACGGTTTGTTGATTGCGAGGGTGTCGAGTGAATCGTCTGAATCGTCATGGAACAGGCACGTTTGTTTCAAACCCGCACAGTAGAACTCGTCCTCGGGATCGTTGCAGCGCGCGAGTTCAGCGGTCAGGCGCGCATCGCATAGCGCGGCGCTGACTTGTGCCTTCTCGATGATCTGCTTGAGTTCTTTCGCGCGCAGCAGCGGCATGGTGGGCACCACGACAAGGCCGACCTTCAGCGCGGCGAGCGCCGTCACCGCCATGTGCAAGGTGTTCGGTCCGCGCAGCAGCACGCGATTGCCGGGTTGCAAACCCATTTCATCGACCAGTACATGCGCACTGCGATTCACCAAGGCAAGCAACTCACCGTAAGTGGTCGCCTGCGGCTTCCCATCTACGTCCGACCAGATCGCCGGATGGTCGCGGTGTCCCGCTTCGATCGTTCTGTCGAGCAATTCCGTCGCGCAATTGAAGCGCGCCGGGTAAGCAACGTCCGGGTTGTCGAGCAGAAAGACAGGCCATTGATCCTGCGGCGGAAGATTGTCGCGCGCGAAGGTATCGACGTGTGCTGACGGTTCCATCATGGTCTCCCGGGGGTGAGCCGGCTGAATGCGCTTCGGTTGGCTTGGTGGGTTGCGTGTTTCGTGCTTCGTGCTTCGTGCTTCGTATTTCGTGCGCTTACTGGGGAATCACTGCCGTGGCTTCGATCTCGACCTTGGCTTCGTCTTCGACCAGTGCGACGACCTGTATCGCGCTCATCGCGATGTCGTAGTCGCCGATCAACTCGCGAAACGCACGGCCGATATCTTTCAGCGAGCCGAGGTATTCGCGCTTGTCCGTGACGTACCACGTCAGGCGGACCAGATGCTCAGGCTTGCCGCCCGCTTCGTGCAGGACGGCGAGGATGTTCTTGAGCGCCTGAATCGCCTGTTGTGCAAAGTCGGTGGTCTGAAACTGCGCCTGTTCGTCCCAGCCGATCTGGCCGGCGATGAACACTTGCGTGCCGGTTGCTGCAACGCCGTTCGCGTAGCCGCGCGGCTTGATCCAACCGGCGGGAAGGAGAGCTTTTTTCATGAGCGATGCGCCTCGATGGATTCAGGCTGTGGGACAAACGCCGCGAGCGCGCTCGCGATGTCTGCGGGAATGTCGATGGATGTGCCGCTTTCGAGCGATGTCGTCACCAGCACCTGTTTCGCGCTAAAGCGGATTTCGTCGCCGTGCCGGCCGACGATCTCGATACTGATCGAGCGGCGCCCGACCTTCGTGACGCTGAGTGACAGCGTGATCGTTTCGCCCATCTGGCTCGGCCGCGAAAACTCGCAATCGAGTTTGACGATCGGCAAGCCGACCCGGCGTTGCGCGATCATTTGCGCGTAGTCGATCTGCATGCCTTCGTTGAACCAGTCTTCGACCAACGCGTTGGTCATTACCAGATATTGCGGAAAGAACACAATGCCGGCCGGATCGCAGTGCTGGAAGCGGATGCGGACAGGTCTTTCGAAGGTCGTGTTCATTTCGCCGCACCCTTGATGGCTTGCGCGGCATGTGCCTTCAGAAGGTCGCGGCCGACAATCAGCTGTTGCACTTCAGTCGCGCCTTCATAGATCCGCAACGCACGAATTTCGCGGTACAGCATCTCGACGGCTGTGCCGCTTTGCACACCCATGCCGCCATAGAGTTGCACGGCGGCGTCGATTACCTGTTGCGCGCCTTCGCTTGCGTGCCACTTGGCCATTGCGGCTTCACGCGTGACCTGTTCGCCCTGATCGCGCAGCCAGGCCGCGCGATAGACCAGCAATGCGCTGCTGTCGATCGTCAATGCCATCTGTGCGAGCTTGGCTTGCGTCAGCTGAAAATCGCCGAGGGTCTGTCCGAACATCTTGCGCGACGATGCGCGTGAGAGACCTTCAGCCATTGCATGCCGCGCGAAGCCTAGCGACGCTGCCGCCACCGAGGTGCGGAAAATATCCAGCGTGCGCATCGCAAGTTTGAAACCTTCGCCGGGCGCGCCGAGCATCTGGCTGCGCGGCACGCGTGCGCCGGCAAAGTGCAAACGCGCTAGCGGATGCGGTGCGATCACGTCGATGCGTTCGGCGATTTCCAGGCCCGGCGTGTCGGCATCGACGATGAAGGCGGTGATGCCGCGTGCGCCAGGCGCTTCGCCGGTTCTGGCGAATACCACGTAGAAATCGGCGATGCCGCCGTTCGAGATCCACGTTTTGTCGCCGTCGAGCAGGTAGGCGTCGCCGTCTTCGCGTGCTGAGAGGGACATCGCGGCGACGTCCGATCCCGCTTCCGGTTCCGATAAGGCGAAGGCAGCGATCGCGGTACCGCTTGCCACACGCGGCAAGTAGCGTGTCTTTTGCTCATGCGTGCCGCCGAGCGAGATCGCGCCGGAGCCGAGTCCTTGCATCGCCAAAGCGAAATCAGCGAGACCGGAATGCTTGGCGAGTGTCTCGCGCAGCAGGCACACGGCGCGTGTGTCGATCGTGTCGCCATTCCCGCCATAGGCAACGCCGCCGACACCGTATTTCAACCAGCCTGCCGAACCGAGTTCGCGAACCAGGCGGCGGCAGGTTGCGTCGACGTCGTTATGTTCTACAGGCGAGAGATTCGCGCGAGACCATGCTTCGATACCCGCGGCCAGTTCGCGATGGCGTGGTTCGAAAAACGGCCAGGCCAGTGCGCTGTGCAGATCCATATCGCTGTTGGTGCTCAATTCAATCTCCCTCGAAGACAGGGCGCGACTTGGCGGCAAACGCGCTATACGCACGTTCGAAATCGCGTGTGCTCATACAGATTGCCTGTGCTTGCGCTTCCGATTCGATCGCTTCGTCGATGCTCATGCTCCATTCCTGGTGCAGCATTTTCTTCGTGATGCCGTGCGCGAAGGTCGGACCGGCGACGAGATCGGCGGCGAGCTTCTGTGCGTCCGCGAGGAGCGCTGCCGGTTCGCACAGGCGGTTGTAGAAACCCCATGCGTGGCCCTCGTCACCACTCGCCGAGCGGCCGGTGAACAGCAATTCGGTGGCGCGGCCCTGGCCGATGATGCGCGGCAGGATCGCGCAAGCGCCCATATCGCAACCGGCGAGGCCGACGCGAGAGAACAGAAACGCGAGCTTGCTGCGCGCGGTGCCCAGGCGCATGTCGGACGACATCGCCAGGATTGCGCCGGCACCTGCGCACACGCCGTCGACCGCGGCAATGATGGGTTGCGGGCAGTGACGCATCGCTTTGACCAGATCGCCAGTCATGCGCGTGAACAGCAGCAATTCCGGCATCGGCAGATCGATCAGCGGCGCGATGATGTCGTGCACATCGCCGCCGGAGCAGAAGTTCTCGCCTGCGCCGTGAATCACGACCGCCTTCACGTCGGTCGCGTAGGTGAGTTGCCGGAACAGATCGCGCAATTCCGCATACGATTCGAACGTCAGCGGGTTTTTGCGTTCGGGGCGGTTGAGCGTGATCGTCGCGACCTTGTCGGCGACCGACCAGCCGAAGTGCTGCGCCTCGTAACCGGCGAGCGTCAGGCGGTTGCCGGCCAGTAGGGCGTCGGCGTTGGATCGTGTCATGAGTATCTCCCTCTATTCGGTGCGGATCAGTCTTTCAGACTGTCGAGCAGATGTTGTTTGAGCTTGCCGAGGCGCTGATGGGTGCGCGATTTTTCGTCGAGGCTCAAGCCACCGAACAGTTCGACAACCCATTGCTCATGCGCTATGGCCATCTTGTCGAACGCCTTGCGGCCCGCGGGTGTGAGGCACACGCTGATCGAGCGGCGATCGTTGGGATCGGTGCCGCGCGAAACCAGACCTTCTTTCTCGAGCTGATCGGTAATGCCGGTCACATTGCCGCCCGTCACCATCAAACGGCGCGACAGTTCGGTCATCTTCAGGCCTTCCGGATGACGTTCGAGTTGCGCCATCAAATCGAAACGGGGCAATGTGGTGTCGAATTCGTTGCGCAGGCGCTTGCGCAGTTCGGCTTGCACGAGATTGGTCGTGGTCAACATGCGCAGCCACAAACGTAGGCCCATGTGACTATCGGCGCCGGTACTCATTTCCAGATCCACGACGTTCTCCGCTGGTTTGGCGACGCCTTTGCGCGGCGGCTTTGCTTCGGCCGTCGTAGTCTTTTTGAGGTTCGATAACTTGGTCACATTACTTCTCCACCGGAGATGGAAATGGATTGACCCGTGATCGCGTCCGAGCCGGGTTGGCAAAGCCAAAGCACGGCGTTGGCGACCTGCTCAGGGCTCACGAAGCGATGTTGCGGATTCGAGCGCAGCAAGGTTTCGCGCGCCTGCAGTTCGGTGCGCGAGGTTTTGCTGGTGATCTGTTCGAGCGATGCGTGCAGCAGTTCGGTTTCCGTGTAGCCGGGGCACACGGCGTTGACGGTGACGCCTTTCGTCGCGACTTCCAGCGCGAGTGAGCGCGTCAGGCCGATCACGCCATGCTTCGCGGCGCAGTAAGCGGCGACGTAGGCGTAGCCGATTTGTCCCGCCGTGCTCGCGACGTTGACGATGCGGCCATGGCCGCGCTCGAGCATGCCGGGCAATACGGCGCGCGTGCCGAGGAAGACGCCGGTGAGGTTCACGTCGAGCATGCGCTGCCAGAGCGCCATGTCGGTGTGAGTGAAGGGCGCGGCTTGCGCCTGGCCGGCGTTGTTGACGAGGATATCGATTGCGCCGGCTTGCGCGAATGCTTTCTCGACCGATTCTTCGCTTGTGACATCGACGCTGATGCAGGCGACCTCGCCGAGCCCGTTGAAATTTTCCCGCTGGGCATCGAGACGTTGCGCGTTGCGGCCCATCAAGGTGACGCGCGCACCGGCGCGCAGCAGCGCTTCGGCTACGGCTGCGCCGATGCCGCTGCCGCCGCCTGTGACGACGGCGTGCTGTCCTGCGAGGTTCGTGTTGGACGTATTCACGTGGTTCCTTCAGCGCGTTGCGCGCGTTCTTGCGGCGACAACCCTGCGTTCGCAGCGGCCTGTGTACGTTCGCGTTCGAGATTGCGCTCGAGTTGCGACTTGGCTGCCGTGTAAGGCTTCGGCCACGTCACGTCCAGATAGCCGATTTTTGCGGCTTCATTCAACGTCCACGACGGATTGGCCAGATGCGGCCGCGCGATCGCACAGAGATCGGCACGGCCCGCCGCGATGATGCTGTTCACGTGGTCCGCTTCCGAGATCGCACCAACGGCGATGGTTGCGATGCCGGCTTCGTTGCGCACACGGTCGGCGAATGGCGTCTGGAACATACGGCCAAACACGGGTTTTTCCTGCTTGCTGACCTGGCCCGACGAGACGTCGATCATGTCGGCGCCTGCCGCTTTGAAGGCACTGGCGATTTGCACAGCGTCGTCAGGCGTGGTGCCGCCTTCAACCCAATCGTTAGCGGAAATGCGCACGGAAATCGGCTTGTCTTGCGGCCAGACCGCACGGATCGCCTTGAAGACCTGCAACGGGTAGCGCAGACGGTTTTCGAGCGAACCGCCATATTCGTCCGTGCGATGGTTGGTCAGCGGCGACAGGAAGCTCGAGAGGAAATAGCCGTGCGCGCAGTGCAGTTCGAGCCAATCGAAGCCTGCCTCTGCGGACATTTGCGTGGCGCGTACGAATTGCGCTTCGATTTCTTCAAGTTCGTCTCGTGAGGCTTCATGCGAGGTCTGACTGACGCCGCTCAAATATTGCTGCGGCGAAGCGGACACGAGCGGCCAATTGCCTTCGTCAAGCGGCTGGTCGATGCCTTCCCACGAGACACGTGTCGAGCCTTTGGCGCCAGAGTGTCCCAGCTGGATGCCGATCTTCGCGTCCGACTGGGTGTGCACGAGATCCACGATGCGCTTCCATGCCGTGAGATGCTCGGGCGCGTACATACCGGGACAAGCGGGCGTGATGCGCGCTTCCGGCGACACGCAGGTCATTTCCGTCATGACCAGCCCGGCGCCGCCCATGGCGCGGGCACCGAGATGCATCAGGTGATAGTCACCGGCGATGCCGTCGACGGCGGAGTATTGCGCCATCGGCGAGACGACTACGCGGTTTTTCAGGGTGACGCCACGCAATGTGAAGGGCGTGAACATCGGTGGAACGGAGTGTTTTTCAGGCGCGCGGTCAATACCTGAGCGGTGTGAGAGCCAGTCTTCGAACGTCGAGAGATAGGTTGCGTCACGCTCACGCAAGTTCTCATGCGAGATGCGCTGCGAGCGCGTGAGCAGCGAATACGCGAACTGTTCCGGCTCGAACGACGTATAGCGGTCGACATGCTCGAACCACTCCGTCGAATTGCGCGCGGCGTTCTGGATGCGCAATACGTCGATACTGCGGACATCCGTGTAGTGCTGCAACGCAGCGGGCAAATCACCCGGATGCGCGCCGATGCTGTTGGCGAGTTCGATCGAATCTTCGAGCGCGAGCTTGGTGCCTGAGCCAATCGAAAAGTGTGCGGTGTGCGCTGCGTCGCCCATCAGCACGATCGGCGTTTGGGTGCCGTCGGCGTTGTCGCGCCAATGCACCCATTCCTCGTTGACGACACGCGGGAAACGAATCCACTGCGACGACCCACGCAAATGCGCGGCGTTCGACAGCAACGGGTTGCCGTCCAGGTACTTGGCGAACAACTTCTCGCAGAACGCGATGCTG
The DNA here is from genome assembly GCF_046026675.1 of Paraburkholderia sediminicola. Lineage (GTDB taxonomy): Bacteria > Pseudomonadota > Gammaproteobacteria > Burkholderiales > Burkholderiaceae > Paraburkholderia > Paraburkholderia sediminicola_F. The sequence goes on from NZ_JAQQEY010000002.1 coordinate 374,674, forward strand.
TCTTCCTTGCTCATTTCGTCGAGACCGGCGGCGCGCCATACACGCTCCGGTGTTTCCACAATAAACGTCGAGGTTTGATCGTCGAAGCGATAGGCGTGGGCCTGAAACCAGCCGAACTCGGTTTCTTCGAAGGCGAACGTGAAGGCGTCGAAGAGCTTTTTGGTGCCGAGCCAGACGAAGCGGCAATCGCGCATGTCGATCGCGGGCTTGTAGGTGGCGGTGTGCTTCTGACGAATGGCGCTATTGGCGCCGTCACAGGCGATGATCAGGTCGGCTTCGTAGGCTGTGTCGTCGGTGACCTGGGTTTCGAACACCAGATTGACGCCCAGTTCTTCGCAGCGCGCCTGCAGGATATTCAACAGACGTTTGCGGCCGATGCCGCAGAAGCCATGGCCCGACGAGCGAACCTGCCTGCCGCGGAAATTGATCTCGATGTCGTCCCAGTGGTTGAAGGCGTCGAGAATCGTGTCCGCGCTGGGAGCATCGGCGGCGCGCAGGTTGCCGAGCGTCTGGTCGGAAAAGACCACGCCCCAGCCGAAGGTGTCATAGGGCCGGTTGCGCTCGACCACCGTGACGTCATATGCCGGGTTCCGGCCCTTCATTAACAGGCCGAAGTACAAGCCGGCCGGGCCGCCGCCGATACATACGATGCGCATGTTGACTCTCCATGTGGACCTTTCTCTGGAGGGTAATTTAGGCGTCGATAGTTTAGATGTCAAGTAAATTGTGGGAGGCGCGCGTGCGTGCGTGTTTCTTTGCGAATGATCCTGGAAATTAAAAGTGTCAGTGGAAAATAGAAAGTGACAAGCCTATCCGCAATGCGACGTGGATGGAGTTGATGTGACGGCTCGCGGGAAGGGGCAATCTATCATTGGCGCGTGCATGCGCACGCGCGCGGCTACATGGGACCGGGCGACATTCTATTGGCGCGCAACCGGCGTGAACCCGTAACGTGTGAGTACGTCCTGTGCCTCAGGGCTCATCAGATACAAGGCAAGCCGGTACGCGGTATTGCGGGTAGTAGCGGTCTGCGGCAGCTCCAGAACCGTCATCCCATAGTCGGCGGAGATGCTAAGGTTGGCCGGGAGCTCGACCTGCACGAGGGTCGAATCGGGCTTTGTTTCGTGGGAGCTGCAATAGCCGACGAAGACGTCGACACGCCGCGTCGCCATAAAGTATTTCACCGGATTCTGCCCCGCTGGCACCTGAGGCGCCGCTGGACCACCAACCAGTTGCTGCGCTTTCGTCTCCAGAATCTGCTTCGCTCCCGGGCGGACTGAGTCAGCCTTCGCGAACAACTCCCATGCGTAGTCACCGCCCGGGTCTGCCTTGGGTGTTGAAGTGCCGATCTTTATGTTCGGATCAAGTAGTTTGTCGAGCAGATTGTCCGTGGTGAGGCCGACGTCCGGCCGGGCCTGAACACAAAGCCGATTCCTCGCAAAGACGACAGTAGGCGCAGCCTTTCCTTCCGTCGTCAGGCGCTGTGGATGCGCCATATTGGCGGAAACGAAAACGTCCGCGTTGGCGGAATTCTCGATCTTGTTCAGTAGAAGACCTGCTGGCCCTGTGACGAGATCAACTTTCTGACCGGACTCCCTCGTGTATTGCTGCGTGATAGCGGCGAGTGCACCGCTCATGCTTCCCGCAGCAAAGATCGTTACCACCGGTGTGGCGGGCGCCTGTTGCGCCCACGCGATGCTCGTGGTGCTAGCGAGAACTACGGCAAGGAAAGTGCGAAGTACCATGGTCGGTCCTTGTTCAGAGATTGATCTGTAGCGAAGCGCGGACGGTACGTGGGGCGCCAAGCGTACCTGTACCGTTGTCGGAGCCGCTGTAGCCATTTTGTCCACTTGGCGTGATGTTGGCCCAGTACTGACGGTTGGTGATGTTGTCGATGGCAATGCGCAGCGTCACTGATTTGCCGGCAATTTTCGTTCTGTAGCGCGCACCGAGATCAAAGACGGTGTAGCCGTCAACATAGTCTGTGTTCGTATAATTTCCTGGGCGACGACTTGCGTAGTTCATGTTGATGTTGAATCCGAGACCGGCAACGGCCGGTACGGAGTAGTCGAGTAGCGCATTGAACACAACGCGCGACAGCCCGAGAATCTGTTTATCACTGGTAGACGCCGAACCGGTGTCGAACAGACGGGGATCGAGTAGCGAGATCCCCGTGAAGATGTTTAGATCTCTTGTCACCGCGCCTGTTGCAGTGAGTTCAAGTCCACGATTAACCTGTTGCCCTTGTTCGGCGAAAATATTGTTCGCACCGACATAAGCGTACGGTCGCTCGATGCGGTAAAGGGCGGCGCCGAGCGTAATCCGGCTCACATCGACTTTGTAGCCCAGTTCCCATTCTTTGCTTCGATACGGAGCGAGGCTATCTCCCGCATTGGCCGATCCAGCCGGGGCATTGTCCCCTTGTTGAAGACTGTCGGCGTACGTCAGATACGCTGTCATATTGTCTAGCGGCTTAAACATCAGACTGGCCGTCGGGCTGATGCCGCTCGCGTTGTACTTGCTGGTCGTCGCTCCCTGCTTGTTGTAGTTTTCAGTGTGTATCCAGCTCTGGCTCGCGGCCAGTAGCGTTGACCAATGTTTGTCGAATCCAATCGTGTCGCCGACGCTAATCGACTGCTGGACCGTGTTGACGGACCGATATCGATTTGAGAAATCGGGCAACGGAGGTTTTGCAAAAGACAGCGGGTCGTTGATGCTTGCGTTGCCGAGCGTAATCGCGCCTGTCTGAAATGGCGTGTATCGATTCCAGAAGAACCCGGTGTTTGACACGAAGACGTCGTGTGTCAGGCCTGCAAGCTCCGTGTGGCCATTCAGCGCGACCGTGTTGCTGACGATCGTGTCCAGGCTGTACGTGGTCGTCGCGGTGGTCGTCGTATAGGCGCCTGTCTTGCTGGTGATGGTGTTGGTCGGCACGGTCGACGCACGGTCGTTCGTCTCTCTCAACACACCAACGCTGAAGTGCCAGTCCTTGTTGAAGTCATGCTTCAAGGTGGCACTGAACATGTTGGTGACGTTGTCGTCACCAGCCCACGATTGGCCGTAGCCGGGACGTGTAGGGTCGGGCGCGCTGGGAAAGGGCACGTTGCGCGCTAAAGCAAACGTTCCTGGGAATCCAGTCGACAGGTAGTGGTACGTGCTGAAATTGGTCTCGAGTCTCGTGTCCGGGGAGAAACGAACATCGAACGCGAGGCTTGCCAGTTGTCTGCGCAGGCGACTGCCTTCCACATATCCCTCGCCGTTCTGGTTGAGCAAATTCAGCCGATACCCGAAGAGATCGTCGTTGCCGAAGTGTCCTCCGAGGTCCAGATGTTCCGTCAAGGACTGGCGTGAGGCGTAGCCGAACGTGAACTCGCGCAACGGCTCGGCGGTAGGCCGTTTGAGCACGTAGTTGAACGTGCCGGCAGGGCTGGCGGGCCCGTACAGGGCACCGGCCAGGCCATTTAGAACCTCAATCTGCTCGAACTGCTCGATTGGATAGTCGGTTGTCGCCGCGATATTCAGGCCGTCAACCCGCGTGTTCTGGACAACCCCGGCTTGCAGTCCTCGAGTCTGAGGGCGGATATTTTCCCCCTGAACCGTCGGGATGAAGCGAAACGCTTCGCGCACGCTCTGGAGTTGCTGGTTCTCCGCGAGCGATGAGGGAACGACGCTAATCGAGTACGGCGTATCAAGAAGCGCCTTCTCGCCGAGCGGTCCAACTTTCGTTCGGTCGATCTGATATGACGGGTACGTAAAGGGTGATATTCCAGTGATGACTACCGGTGTGAGTTGGATTCCGTCGTCTTGAGCATGGGCTGAGAATGTCGCTCCCATCCCTGCGGATACGAGTGTGAGCGCCTGAAAGGCGTTGATTGAGCGAGTCATGGACCTGAGGTATCTACTTTTGTGTCGTTGTATCTCGCTATATATAACGTAATGCATGAGCCTTCAACAAGTAGTGACCGGTAATAGATGGAATCAGGGCGAAGCTCCGTCCGTGCAAATCGACACGCCTTGCACTTGCCCATCTCAGACATCGAAAACCGCCAGGAAGGGTTTCGAGCGATAGCAGGCAGCCGATAGATAAACCCAAAAATCCAAACAATACAGTAACAAAAACTGGCTTGAGCTAGATACGATAGTGGAAAAAGCTGCCTGTAGGCCATAACGCCGGTCTTTACCAACGGGCATCCATTCCCTTTTCAAACTAGCCCTCCACGCCTCCTATGCCACGCCCGATCGTTGCACAGATTCATCCCGCCGCAGTCAGCCACAACCTCTCCATCGTCAAGCAGCGGGCACCTCGATCACGGGCTTGGGCCGTGGTCAAAGCCAACGCATACGGACACGGAATCGATCACGTTTTCCCGGCACTTGCGAATGCCGACGGCATCGCACTGCTCGATCTCGACGAAGCAGTCCGTGTGCGTGAGTTGGGTTGGACCAAGCCGATCCTTCTTCTGGAAGGCGTGTTCAAGTCAGGTGACGTGCAAATCGCCCAACAGTTCGATCTTTCCATGGCCGTGCATTGCCGTGAGCAACTCGATCTGTTGCGCCTGTCACCGTCGCATGAGCGCGTCAACGTGCATCTGAAGATGAACTCCGGAATGAACCGCCTCGGATTCCGTCCCGATGCGTACCGCGCCGCGTGGGAACAAGCCAGATCGATTGCGGCTATAGCGGACATCACGTTGATGAGCCATTTCGCGAATGCTGATGATGGCGACGTGGCATGGCAGATGGATCGCTTCGATGCAGTGACTCAAGACATACCGGGTCAACGAAGCCTCGCGAATTCAGCGGCCGTTTTGTGGCATCCCCAGGCGCATCGTGACTGGGTGCGGCCAGGTGTCGTGCTGTACGGCGGTTCGCCCACCGGTCAGTCGCGCCACATCGACGACGTGGGCTTGCGCGCTTCGATGACGCTGAGGAGCGAAGTGATCGGTGTGCAGTCATTGTCGGCGGAGGAGACGGTTGGGTACGGCCGTGCCTTCGCTGCGAACCGCGAGATGCGCATTGGTGTGGTCGCATGCGGGTATGCGGACGGATACCCCCGGCACGCATCGACGGGTACACCAATCGCTATCGACGGCGTCATGACGCAGGTAGTGGGCCGTGTGTCGATGGACATGCTCACTGTCGATCTGACACCGTGCCCGCATGCGCAGATCGGTTCAAAGGTCGAACTGTGGGGCGAACAGGTCAAGATCGATGATGTCGCTCACGCTTCCGGAACGATCGGGTACGAGCTGATGTGCGCCTTGGCAAAACGGGTGCCTGTAGAAATAGCCTGAATGACCGCATCTCTCGCCGGAGCGTGAAGCAATCCGCAAGGGATGCTCGCGTCTTCGGACGACGGGCGGCGCCGCATTGCCTGTTGCACAGGCGTAGTGGTGTCTAATGAGGGTGTCCAATAAGGGTGTCCAATAAGGGTGTCCAATAAGGGTGTCTAATAAGCCAACGCAATTGCGTTGTAACGGACATTGGGTGTTTACGTAATAATTGCGAGGTGTGTCAGATTCGACCCATTAACCATTAAAAATGCGCAGGTCATGGCTTTCAGCGAACCAAGGTCTCCGTTTTTCAAATGGGTGGTGTCCTCCGCTCAGAATCTGAGCGCCGAGAATCGGCAAATATTGCTTGCCAACCTGTTCACGCGAACCGCATCGATTGTCTTTGCGTCGATCTGCGAAATCAGTGTCTGCGCAACCGCCTACTACCTTTATCCGAGAGCCCTGTACGCGTGGTGGGGCGGCGCGGTGGTCGCGTTGCTGATAACGCGTCTCGCGTTGATCTGGTTGTGCTGCGAGCGCAGTGCCCGCAATCTGCCAACCCCTACCTCAGCTTTTCTCTTTGCCAGTCTTCTCTGGGCGGCCCTGTTCGGCTTTGGCACCTTTTTGTGCAATACCAGCGGAAATCAGACACTTTTTCTGCTCGGCAACGTTTGCGCCGTGGGCGTGATCGGCGGACTAGCCGGACGCAATGCAGGCACACCCAGGCTGGTGCTTCTCCAGATTTCATTCATTCTCGGGCTGTTGGGTTGCGGGGCGGCGCTTTCTCCCGGCTCCGGCAAGCTCGTGCTGCTGTTTCAGGCGCCGTTTTGCGCGGCGGGTTTCTTTACCGTGGCATTGCGCAGCAATCGCGACACCGTTGCGTTACTGCTGGCGCGCGAAAGCAGTCATCGGCTGGCGCACCAGGACAGTCTCACCGGCTTGCCTAACCGCGCTCGCATTACCGAGCTTCTGCTGGAACGCACGGCGGCAGGCTCGTTACGGCTGAATCATCGATTCGCGGTTTTACTGATCGACCTCGACGGTTTCAAGGCGATCAATGACAGCCTGGGTCACGCCGCCGGCGATCAGATTCTTCAGGAAGCGGCGATTCGATTGCGTGAAATACTGCCGACTGGCGACCTGGTCGGACGCCTGGCCGGCGACGAGTTCGTCGCCATTACTGACGGCACGGCGTTGACCCGCGACGTCCATTTGCTGGCAGACCGTATCGTCAAAACGCTCGCGCGGCCTTTCACACTCAGTGAAGCGTTGGTGCATATCGGTGCGAGCGTGGGCGTCTCGCTCTATCCGGAGCACGCAAAGACAGGACCACAATTGCTGATCTGCGCGGACCGCGCGTTGTACGCGGTCAAACGCAGCGGCAAAAGTGCCTTCTCTGTCTTCGATGCCGTCAGGCACGCATCCGACGAGAGTTTGAGCCTTCTGCGAAGCGATCTGGAAGGTGCGATGCAGTCCTATAGCGATCTGCGCATGGAGTACCAGCCGATCGTCGATCTCGCCGACGATACGATTTCCGGCCGCGAAGCGCTGCTTCGCTGGACGCACCCGACGCGCGGCGAGCTCTCTCCGTCCTCATTTATTCCCACAGCCGAACGTACGGGCCTCATCCTCGCACTCGGCGAGTGGGCGCTGCTGCAATCCTGTACGGAAGCTGCCATGTGGCGCGACGCAGTGAGCGTCGCCGTGAATGTTTCGCCGGTGCAATTGCGGGAGGAATCGTTCGCGTCGACGGTTGCCGTGATCCTTGGCAAGACCGGATTGCCGCCGGCGCGTCTGAATATCGAAGTCACGGAAACGGTGTTATTGAGCGACGATATCGTCACCCGGCACAACGTCGAGAAGCTTCGTGCATTGGGAATCGGCCTCGCACTCGACGATTTCGGCACCGGATTCTCAACCATGTCGACCCTCGTGCGCTTCTCATTCGACAAGCTCAAGATCGACAGTTCATTCGTAAAAGAGTCCGTGCATCGACGCGAATCCGCGGCCGTGGTTCGTGGGATTGTGGCGTTGGCACGCGAGATCGGCATGCCCACCACAGCGGAAGGCATTGAGACGCAGGAGCAGTTGAATTTCGTGCGCGTCTGCGGATGCACGCATGCTCAGGGTTTCCTTCTGGGAAAACCAGTCCGGAGTGAAGAGATCCCGCACCTCGAAAAAAGGCTGGCTGCGCATTCCGCGGATAAGGAGTGAACGGTTCTTTCGACCGACATGCGTTCGAGTCGGGAATCAATCATCTCTGATACTTCGAACGTGCACTCGCAAGGTTCGAGCAATGAATCACCAGCTTCAACGTGTCGTGATCCGACTGTACGATGGCGTCTGTGCGCGCTATTGAAGTATTCGGCGCGCGGAATGGGGTGTTACCCTCATCTTGAAGTCACAGCGATGCCGGCGATGTTTATCGCAACAGCCATCGCGTTCTATACCAAATCGGATTTGAAATCGAAAGACGCCGCGTACGTGCTGCTCGCAGGCATCGTGTCAAATGGTGCCCGCATCTCAAGGAGTTTGCATGTCCGATTCCCAAGTCCGCACGGATCCGAAGTTAGGAGACACACGCCTCGACGTATCCTCGCAGCAGGCCGTCCCCAATGACACCGTTCCGAAGAAGACGAACTCTTTCTCTGGATGGTGGGGAGATTTTTTTAAGAGGACGGTCGATGTCTGCGGAGCTTCCACGCTGCTTGTCGTGTTGTTTCCGATTCTGATTGTCATCGCGATCGCTGTCATGAGCGACCGGGGAAGTGTCGTGTTCGGGCATCCGAGAATTGGTCGGGGAGGTAGAACTTTCCTGTGTCTGAAATTCCGCTCGATGGTGAGGAACGCGGACCAGGTCCTTGAAAAACTACTGGCCACCGATCCAAAGGCTCGTGAGGAATGGAACCGTGATTTCAAGCTAAAAAACGATATTCGCATCACACCGATAGGACGCATTCTGAGGCGAACGAGCCTTGATGAACTTCCCCAGCTTTGGAATGTGTTGCGTGGCGATATGAGCCTCGTGGGGCCGCGTCCGGTTGTCCGCCAGGAACTGGCTCGATACGGACCCGATGTGAGTTATTACCTGATGCTGAAGCCCGGGATCACAGGTCTGTGGCAGATCAGCGGTAGAAACAACGTAGATTACTCGACCCGCGTCTCACTCGATGTTTGCTATGCCATGAACCGTTCGCTGGCGCTCGACGTCACGATTCTGTTGAAGACCGTCAAAGTGGTGCTGGAAAAAGACGGGGCGTACTAAGTCGCCCGCATTCAATCCATGTCTTCGGTTGCAGATCCCCTCGATTGAATTTGACATGGTCGCCATGTAGTGCACTCCTTTTCAAATAGAAAAAATCATGCGAGTAGCCCACGTAATCGAATCGACTGCCACAGGAACGCTTGCGGTTGTATGCACGATCGCTAATCGTCTGGCTGCGGAAGGTCATGAAGTCCGTGTGATCTATTCCGCGAGAGATGAAACGCCGCAGAACCTGCATGCCCTGTTTCACCCGGACGTCGTCTTGCTGAATCTGCAGATGAAAGGGCCTTCGTTGGCGAGCACATTGCTGGGCTTGCGCCGGAAGCTTATCGAGCTGAAGCCCGACATTGTTCATCTTCACTCGTCGTTCGCAGGATTTCTGGGTCGGCTATCTACATTGTTCTGCCTGCCTTCAACAGCGTTTCTATATAGCCCGCACTGCATTTCGTTCATTCGTCAGGACGTCGGCCGTATGAAACGATACTGTTTCGCCGGGCTGGAGCTGTTGGCTTGCGTGAAGAGCTGCACCTATGTCGGGTGCTCGGAGAGCGAGTGCGCGGCAATCCAGCGTTACCTCGGACGGCCTGCCGTGCTGATCGAAAACGCGGTGGATCGAACTGTGACAGCGCGTCGCGATTGGCATTCGGATAAGGTGCATTCGAAGACGACGCAACGAATTGTGACGGTCGGCGGCATTCGTGTGCAAAAAAATCCGCGGCTATTTGCGGAGATTGCGCGCTCGTTCAACCAGGACGGCACCGAGTTCATATGGATCGGCGACGGCGATCCCGACCTTAAAAGAACGTTGGAGGAAGCGGGCGTGCGTGTGACGGGATGGCTGGTGCGAACGGAAGTTATCGACGCTGTCGCACAGGCGAATATCTTTCTGTCGACGGCCTCCTGGGAGGGAATGCCGATTTCCGTTATTGAGGCTATGACGCTTGGGACACCGGTGGTGGCTTCCGATTGCCCTGGAAACATCGATACCGTTCGTCATGGTTCGACCGGGGTGATTTACCATTCCGCTCTGGAAGCCAGAATGCTTCTCAAAAGAATCATGGACGACGATGTCTTTCGAAACGCACTAAGGAAAGTCTGCAAAAGTCCTGGCATTGACGTGAGTGTGGACTATCCTGGGAACAGGAGAATTTAAGGGGGACGTGATGGCACAACTTGGCCTTGGTCTGGATCTGTCAACGAAACGCACGCGCAAGCGGGAATTTCTCGAAGAGATGAGGCGCGTGGTGCCGTGGTCGCAGCTGATTGCCCTGATCGAGCCACACTATCCGAAGGGTAAAACGGGACGGCCGCCCTTTCCGATTGCCACGATGCTGCAGATTCACTTCATGCAGCAGTGGTTTGGTCTGTCAGACCCGGCGATGGAAGAAGCGCTCTATGACGTACCGCTGTATCGCGACTTTGCGGGGCTTGACGACAGCATGGCGCGATTGCCCGACGAGAGCACGATCCTCCGGTTCCGTCACCTGCTCGAAGCGCACGGCCTGGCCGTGCAGATGCTCGCGCTGGTCAATGAGATCCTGAGCGGGAAAGGGATGATGCTCAAGGCCGGGTCGGTAGTCGACGCCACATTGATTTCTGCGCCCAACTCGACGAAGAACGCCTCAGGTACGCGGGATCCGGAAATGCACCAGACGAAGAAGGGAAATCAGTGGTACTTCGGGATGAAAGCGCATATCGGCGTGGACGCGGAATCTGGCCTGGTTCACACGGTCATCGGTACAGCTGCCAACGCTCAGGACATCAATACAGCCGAAGCGTTGCTACACGGTGAAGAAGCGGATGTGTATGCTGATGCCGGCTATCAGGGTATTCAGAAGCGATGTGCGGGCGGTTCAGTGCGCTGGCATGTGGCGATGGGACCAGGCAAGCGCAGAAAACTGGACCTGAGTGATCGTCTGGACGCGATATTCGATCAGATCGAACGCCTGAAAGCCGGTATCCGTGCCATGGATGGAACATCCATTCCGGATCATCAAGCGCCAGTTTGGCTATACGAAGACACGATACCGGGGCTTGATGAAGAACACGGCGCAGATCACGACGCTGTTCGCGCTGGGTAACCTGTGGATGGTGCGTAAGGCACTGCGCAAAGCGTGAAACACGCGGACGTACGCGCGATGAGACTGGGCTAACGTGAGTCGCGTCGGTTCGAACAGGACTGCGATTCAGGTCGCAGCACCTTCGTCGCCAATACAATGCGGGCAAGCAACCTACGCGACATACGGGAAACGGGTTGTGCAGACCTCCCTAGCGACAGTAGCAGCGCCTCCTCGCGCGGATGACTGACGAGCAGCAGCGCGTCACCCGCCGCAAAGCCATGTTGCGCGAGACCGGCGGCTAACTGCTCGACCGCCGTGGCGACGTCTTGCCACGACAACGCGTGCCATGCGCCCAGCTGCTTGTGCCGCAATGCGATGGCGTGAGGCCGGTGCTGCGCCTGATGGCGCAGCCAGTCCGGCAGCGTCGAGGGCTGGGCGTTTGTCATGGTCAGGCGGCCTTGGCCTGCTGCTTGAGTTCGAGTTCACGGACCAACGGCAGGACCCGCTTGCCGAAATACTCCACCTCTTCGATGAAATGAAGAAAACCGGTCAGCACGAGATCCACGCCGACCGATTTCAATTCGACGATGCGCTCGGCAATCTGCTGCGGTGTACCGATGAGATTGGTGCGGAAGCCGTCGTTGTATTGCACGAGGTCTTCGAAGCTCGACGTGGCCCAGTTGCCTTCACCTTCCGGTGAGGCCTTGCCGGCCTGCTTGACGGCGTCGCCGAACGCATGCACGGCTTCGACGTGCGCATGTTTGATGATGTCGGCGAGCACGGCCTTGGCTTCTTCTTCGGTATCGCGGGCGATCACGAAGGCATTCACGCCGATGCGCACCTTGTGATTGTTCTTTGCTGCCTTGGTCTGAATATCGTCGATCTGTGCTTTCAGATTCTCTGGCGTGTTGCCGTTGGTGAAATACCAGTCGGAGACACTCGCAGCGTTGTCGCGTGCGGCGCGCGAACTGCCGCCCTGGAAGATCTCTGGATGCGGCTTTTGCACGGGCTTGGGACTCAGCGTGTAATTGTTGAAGCGGTAGAAGTCACCCTTGAAGGTGAAATTGTCCTGTGTCCAGATGCCCTTGAGTGCCTCAATGAATTCGTGCGTGCGGCGGTAGCGTTCGTCGTGTTCGAGCCACGGTTCGCCGAGCGCGGTGAATTCGCCCTTGAACCAGCCGCTCACCACGTTGATTCCAATACGGCCGTTGGAAATATGGTCGATGGTGGCAATCTGTTTGGCGACAACGGCGGGGTGCCACGGGCCTGGCAGAATCGCCGCCAGCACCTTGAGTTTGGTTGTAGCGTGCAACAGGGCCTGACTGAACGAAACCGATTCATGCTGATATTCCGCACCATATCCGGCGGTGAAGCGGATCTGGCTCAGCGCGTATTCGAAACCCGCCTTCTCCGCGGTGAGTGCGAGCTTCTGGTTGTACTCGAGACTCCAGTCCGTGCGCTGCTCGATCGTGCTGACGACCAAACCGCCGCTGACATTGGGCACCCAGTAGGCGAATTTGACGGCGTCGTCGTGAGAGTGGTTCTGGCTCATGATATTCCTGATGATTGAATGAAGAGGTCTATGCAGCCAGCGTTGCGGCTTGCGGGAAAGAGGCGGGGAGGCGTCCGGCATGCAGCCATGGAAGCGCGCGTGTCACCGCCAGGGCAACGCGTTCTTCCAGCGCCGGGTTAGAGATTGCATAGCCGTTGAAATCCGCTTCAGACGCATACACGCCGATCGGCAGCGTGCGAGTCTGAAAAAAGCTGAACAGCGGACGCAATTGATGATCGATGACGAGCGCGTGGCGATCGCTGCCGCCCGTTGCAGCGAGCAGAACGGGCACGTCGACCAGCGCCTCGTGATGCACGAGATCGAACAGATGCTTGAAGAGTCCGGTATACGACCCGCGATAAACCGGGCTCGCAACGATCAGCAGGTCCGCCGCTTCAATGGCGTCAATGTGCGTTCCCACGTCGGCAGGGACCTGCGAGCGATGAACCGCACCGGCGAGGCTGGAGGTGATTTGCCCTAGTTCGACGAGATGCGTGTCGATCGGCAGCGCGTCGCCGAGCGCGGCAAGCAGGCGTTCGACCACCACGAGGGTGCGCGACGGCCGTTGCAATCCACCGGAGACGGCGACTACTTTCAATCTCTTACTCATTCGAACGATCCTTTCAGGCGAAAGCGAATTAATCGGGAGTGCCGCTTATTTAGCGAATACCGTGCCATCCGGATTTGCGTGAACAAGACGGGTTGATGATGAATGCGCGGGCCAACTCCGATCGCGCGCCAAGTCAAATGGCATAACCGTTTGCGGTTTTTGCTTCCGCGCATATCGCGGTGGCATGGAACCATTGCAGGCTGACGTATGAAGCTGGCGAAGCAAGATGGCCTCGGCGCTGCTGCTGGAGAAGCAGCGCGAGTGTCAGCGATGGACGCGAGGGCTTTCAGTGTTCCAACAGGCCTGCTGCCTGGGAGGCAGTGAGTGCGGGCGGTGCTGGTGCAGAGGCAACATCCATACCGATGCTGCTGCGTAAGCAGCAATTTGACTTTGGATACCACAACAAAATGCATCGGAAATCGCGGTAGATGTTCAGAATACGCTTCTGAGAAAGCAACCCTGATCGATGCCATTCAACGCCCGTCAGCCGACAGATGACGGTCCACGCCCGCACGTAGCGGAGTGAGTGTCCTTGCCCATATGAATTCGACCTACGTACTGCCGGACGCACCGGCTTCTTTGCTACCGAGCGCGGAGACAGCATCGGTCACTGAAACGCCGCAGCAGATCGCGCAGCGGCTCGCGACCCTATTTGCGCTAACTGCTGCCGAACGCGACGCGCGGGGCGGAACGCCGAAAGCGGAGCGGGATGCATTGCGCGCCAGTGGTCTGCTTGCGATGAGCATTCCCGAGGCGCTCGGCGGTCTCGGCGCGAACTGGCGGCAGACGATGGATGTAGTGCGCACGCTTGGCCGGGCCGACAGTTCGCTTGGACATGTATTCGGCTTCCATCATCTGATGCTGGCGACGGTGCGGTTGTTCGGTTCGTCGGCGCAATGGCGTGCCTGGTTCGAGCAGACTGCCCGCCGTCAATGGTTCTGGGGCAATGCGTTAAACCCGCTCGATGAGCGGGCCGTGAGCCACTCGCACGCGGATTGGCGGGAGTTCAGCGGGCAGAAGAGCTTCTGTTCCGGCGCACTTGATTCCGAAATGCTGATCGCGTCCGCGCGAGACGCCGATACCGGAACGTTGCTGATCGCGGCAGTACCGACCGGACGCACGGGCATCTCCGTCGCGGAGGATTGGAACAACATCGGCCAGCGCCAAACGGACAGCGGCACGGTGACGCTGGAAAAGGTGCGGGTGGAGAACCACGAGATTCTGACCGACCCGGGGCCGCTGTCGACGCCTTTTGCGTGCTTACGGCCGTTGCTCGCTCAGCTGATCCTGACGAATGTGTACCTCAGCATCGGCGAAAGCGCGTTCAACGATGCCCGTCATTACACGCTTCATGAAGCGCGTCCGTGGCATACGTCCGGCGTGCAAACCACCGCGGCGGATCCTTATATCCTCGGCCAGTATGGCGAGTTCTGGGCGGGCCTCGAGGCGGCGCGGCTGTTGACCGACCGCGCGGCCGATCGTTTCGATGCGGCCTGGATGCGAGCGGATGCGCTGACTGATGCCGAACGTGGCGACGTGGCGTTGGCGGTTGCAACGGCCAAAGTCGCCGCCACAGAAATTGGGCTCACCATCTGTACGCGTATGTTCGATGTAGCCGGTGCGCGCGCGACGCACGGCGCGCTGAGGCTGGACCGCCACTGGCGAAATTTGCGCACGCATACGCTTCACGATCCGCTTGCCTATAAGCTTCGAGAAATCGGCGAATGGGCCCTGACGCAACGATATCCGACGCCGAGCTTCTACTCATGAACTATTCACTCAATCACGTGTTACCAGACCGGCCTGCCATCGCGCGAACGGAAGTGCCGCCTTTGTTGACGATGCCCGACAAGCGCACGCTGACCACCTCGATTCGCGCGACCGCGCAGATCTTCTCGGACCCGCAATCGCTGGCGTTGCTCGAACGTATTCGCATGGTGGCGCCGAGCGACGCTAACGTACTCGTGATCGGCGAGACAGGGACGGGTAAAGAACTGGTCGCGCGTCATGTGCATAACCTGAGTGCTCGCAAGGACGGTCCGTTTGTGGCGGTCAATTGCGGGGCGTTCTCCGAGTCGCTGGTGGAGAGCGAGTTGTTCGGCCACGAGAAAGGCGCCTTCACCGGGGCGTTCTGCGCCAAGCCCGGCTGGTTCGAAGCGGCGAACGGTGGGACGCTGTTTCTCGACGAGATAGGCGATCTGCCGCTATCGATGCAGGTCAAACTGCTGCGCGTATTGCAGGAACGTGAGATCGTGCGGCTCGGCTCGCGCCGGAGCATTCCCATCGACGTGCGGGTGCTGGCGGCCACCAATGTGCATCTGCAGGACGCGGTGGCGGCAGGCCATTTTCGCGAGGACCTGTTTTATCGGCTGAACGTCGTGCATCTGGCTGTACCGACGCTGCGCGATCGGCCCGGCGATATATTGCCGCTGGCCCGCTACTTCATTGAAGAGTACCGGAACCGGCTGGGCTACGGTCCCGTCGACATCGAGCCGCGCGCGGAACGAAAGCTGCTGGAACATAGTTGGCCCGGCAATATCCGCGAACTTGAGAATGTCATCCACTATGCGTTGCTGGTGTGCCGCAGCGATTCGCTAGGTGAGGGCGATTTGCAGATGTCTTCGTTCGGGATTCACGCCGCGCGACGGGCGGCTGCTGAACCGCTTGCGTCTACACCGTTGGAAGGGCTCGAGGGGGCGTTGCGTCATCTGTTCGATCACGCGGAAGGCAACCTGTTCGAACAGATCGAAGACACGGTGATGCGCGTGGCCTTCGACTTCTGCTACCGGAATCAGATTCAGGCGGCGAGGCTGCTGGGCATTAGTCGCAATGTGTTGCGGGCGCGCCTGATTCGGGCGAAGCAGATTTCCGCGCAGAAGTAGGCTCATGTGCGTGATAGCGGATGGTAGGTGCGGTACTTTCTTTTGCAGGGCTTTGGAAGTGGAAGCAGACCGGCCGCGAGGCCGGTCCGCATGTGTTGCTGCGTTGTTTGCTGCGTTCGCGGCGGCAGCGGACTATACCGCGGTTCTGCTGTTGCCGATCTGCCAGACGAAGGGCGGCTCTTTGCCGTTGATTTCCCAGTCTCCCACAATCCGCTCCTTATAGATCAGTGGGTTGTGCGACGCTGCAGTGCGCGCGTTTCGCCAGTGACGGTCCAATAGTTTGTTTTCGCTAGTGCCCGAAGCGCCGAGTGCATTGAACAGATCGGTGGTCGCCTGCAAAATCAGACTGGCCACGGCGACCTGGGCTTTTGCCGATTCGATTTCGGCCGCCACGTTCGGCGCATGTTCAGCATCGCGGTCCGCGCCGAAGCGCGTTTCGTACGCTCTTTGTGACGGCTCCGCGGCTCGCACAGCGGCCGCTTCTGCTGCATACACGCGTGCCGCTATTTGCCCCACCACCTGTTGCACCTGGGCGTCTTCGCTGACGCGTGGCGCGTTGCCGTGGCTGTAAACCCGGGTGCGTTTGCGTACTTCATGCGAGATGTCGCGCAAGGCAGCGCGCCCCGTCCCTGCAATTACGGCGATCAGCACGAGTTGATAGAACGCAGTCTGGTATTTGAAGCGCGTGGAGAAGTCGATGATGTTCTCTTCGTCGACCACGGCGTTCTCGAATACGGACGTCCCGCTTCCGGTGGTGCGTTGACCGAAGCCATCCCAGTCATCGCTTTGTTTGACGCCTGACTGATGCGTGCTTACTGCTGCGATGACGTCGGAGCCGTTGTCGTCGCGCTGCGCGTAGACGTCGATCCAGTCGGCAAAAATGCTGCCGGTGCTGTAGTACTTGGTTCCGTTGACGACCCACTGATTGTTGTGGCGCGAGACCCGCGTGATCACGTCGCCGATCTTGACCGCACCGACTTCGGTCCACGCGTTACCGACGATTTCCCCCGCCACGAAGCGTTGCAGCCATTTTTCCTGTGCAGCGCCGGGTGCCGCGTTGATTCTGTCTTCGACGAAGGCGAAATGTCCGCGCAACGCTTGCGGCAAACTCGAATCGGCCTCGGCCAGTTCGATCAGGAGTTGCACGAGTTGCGGAAGCGACGCGCCGGCGCCGCCGTATTCGCGCGGCACTCTGACGGCGCCGAAGCCCGCTTCCTTCAACCAGACAATCTGCTCGTAGGGCAACGCACGAGTGCGTTCGCGTTCGAGCGCGCCTTCCGCGATCCGGTTGAAAATCGGCCTGAACCTGGCAGCCAACTGTTCATAGTCTGTGCCGTACGAAAGCGGGTGTTTTTCACGCGGGTTTTGTGATGTCATGCGCCTGCTCTTAAGTCGATAGGTGGAGTAAGGCAGAGCGATTGGGCTCTTGACCATATGGACTACAAAGCACGAGCTATGCCATCGTGGCGGGCATGCTGCCGCGCTGCTCGGTAGCTGTGCCGGGGTTTAACGCTGCTGGATTGCGAGCAGTGTGCTGATGGACTGCTTGTCTGACAGCAGTTTGAAGTCGAAGCGTTGCTGAACGACGCGAGTGGCTGACTGTGAATTGGCGCCTTGATTCGAAACGCCGATGGATCGCGCCCATGCTACCTTCTTGAATGTCCACGAGCGCGCGCTCATGATTCGATACCGAGGTCCACATGGAACCCACCTGGCAATTCCAGCTAAGAATCACCGTCTCACCCGAACTTGCAAACCATCTGCGTGCAGACCCGACGGGTGCTTCGCATTCTGCGCTTCGCCATGTGCTGGACAAGCACAACGCGACTTTGAAATGTCAATTCGACGCTTTCGCCGATTACGTACATGAAGCGGAAAAGCGGGGCTTGGAAAACTATCCGCTTTATCAATGGACCCGGCAGACAATTGAGAACCCAGAGAAGAAAGCGAAGTACTTGCAATCATTCACTGTCTACGTGAATGGCGACGAGATATACGGCAAGGAAATCACCGACGTGATGGAATCTGAATTGACGGCACTCGCCAGTGAAGATGGCATTAAGAGCGTCGCCCGGTTCGATACTAATCCCGCGAATAACCCGCAGCCGCCCAAGCGCTAGCGATTACACATAGTCCATCTGCTTTCCAGCACGACACTCTCATGTAATAAATCGAAACTATTGTCTCGGCATCGCTTGCGCCAGAGCGCGGCGGTTGCCGACGCGCGATCGCGTCCGTCGTTCATTTCCACGGAGACCTCCATGCCGACGTCGGCATTCCGGCTTTTTGCGCTCATCTGTTCTATTGCTGCGGCAGCGCTGCTTAGCGCATGCAGCGACGGCGTATTGTCCACGCCGGCCAAGGCAGCATGCGGCAACGCCACCGTCGTGAACGCGCGTATGAGTTGCCCTCCTGGCTTCGTCCCGCCCGCCTCCTGAGTCCAGAATTCAAACTAGGTCCATCGCATGGTCACCAAAACTCGTCGAGATTTTCTGAAGCTGTCCGCCGGACTGGCTGGCGCGACAGCCGCCACCGCCCTGTTTCCCGAATCGATTCGCAAGGCGTTGGCGATCGAGCCGAATTCGGTGACCGGCACGATCCAGGACGTGCAGCACATTGTCGTGTTCATGCAGGAGAACCGCTCGTTCGACCACTATCTCGGTCACCTGAGCGGTGTGCGCGGATATAACGACCGTTTCCCCGTGACGCTGCCGAACGGCCAGCCGGTGTGGTTCCAGCCGCGTCAGGAGGATCAGACGAAGGTGATCGCGCCGTTCCGCTACGACACGACCAATCCGAACGTCAACGCGCAATGTATCGGCGGCCTGCCGCATACGTGGGCCACCACGCACGGCGCGATCGACAGCGGCCGCGCCGACAAGTGGGCCGTGCAGAAGACCAACATGACGATGGGCTACCACGTGCGCGAGGACATTCCGTTCCACTACGCGCTCGCCGACGCCTTCACCGTGTGCGACAACTACTTCTGTTCAATTCCGGGAAACACGCACCCGAACCGCATGTATTTGATGACGGGGATGGTCGACCCACTCGCCACGGGAGGCGGGCCGCTACTCGACAACACCGACTACATCGACAACCAGTTCGATACCGTCAAACTGCAGCCCTTCAACTGGACCACGTATCCCGAGCGGCTGGAAACGGCCGGCATCTCCTGGCAGATTTATCAGCAGGGCACCGGCTTCGACAATTTCACCGGCAACTACGGCACGAACATGCTGGCCTCGTTCCAGAATTTCGTAAACGCACCGGCGGGTTCGTCGTTGCAAAACCGTGGGATGAGCACACGCACGCTGACACAGTTGAAGGCCGACGTGCAGGCCGGTGCATTGCCGCAAGTGTCCTGGCTGTTGCCGCCCGCCGCGTATTCGGAGCATCCGAAGTTCACGCCGCTCTATGGCGCCAATTACATCTCGACGATCCTCGACGCACTGACGTCGAATCCCGACGTGTGGAGCAAGACCGTCCTGTTCATCATGTACGACGAGAACGACGGCTTCTTCGATCACGTGGTGCCGCCGCAGGCGCCAACGGTGCCCGGCTCCGGCATGAGCACCGTGGACATCTCGCTCGAACGGCACAACGTCGTGACCGCGACGCAGGCCGGCACGTATACCGCCGACGATCTGCCGTACGGCCTTGGGCCGCGTGTACCGATGACGGTCGTGTCGCCGTGGTCGAAGGGTGGTTTCGTCTGCTCGCAGGTGTTCGATCACACGTCGGTGCTGCAATTCATCGAAAAACGTTTCGGCGTAGTCGAGACCAATATCTCGCCGTGGCGCCGTGCCGTTTGCGGTGACCTGACCACGGCGCTCGACTTTTCGAAATCGGATTCGGCCGTGCCGTCGCTGCCGAGCACGCAAACCTACGTCGCACAGGCCGACCTGCAATGCGCGCGTTCCACGGCGCAAGCTGCGCCGGCTAGCACGGCTCAGCAGCTGGTGACGGCGCAGGAGGCGGGCACGCGGCCCGCACGGGCGTTGCCGTATGAATTGCATGTGAACGGGCAGTTGCAGTCGCAAGGGTATGCGCTGACGTTTGCGAACACCGGCACGCAGGGCGCACATTTCTGGGTGTACACGGTCGACCCGACTGCGATGCCGCGTCGCTATACCGTCGAGGCCGGCAAGCAGTTGACCGATACGTGGGCACTCGACGCGAATGGTAATTACCTGGTGAACGTCTATGGCCCGAACGGTTACTTCCGGCGCTTCGCGGGTTCGTCCACTGCAGATGCTGCTGCAAAGCCGGATGTCGTGACCTGCTACGACGTGGCCAACGGCAATGTCTACGTGACAGTGTCCAATGCTGGAACCAAGTCGCTCACGGTCACCGCGATCGACGCCGCCTATGGACAGGCGCCGCGCACGTTGACCGTGCCTGCGGCGAGTAGTGTGGAGGCGCATTGGGATCTGTCATGCAGCAGCCAGTGGTATGACTTTCAATTGACTGTTGCAGGCAATGCGGGCTGGTTGCGGCGCATTGCAGGTCACGTGGAAACAGGCCACACCAGCGTCACCGATCCGGCTGCCACTGCGCCGGTGACGAAGGCGATTTAGCCGTACGGAGTGGACATTTCTTTCAATGTCATTTCGAGCCGGCGGAAAAGTGGTAAGTCAATTTTACATTTGGCGACAAGGCGCGA
This sequence comes from Paraburkholderia sediminicola, assembly GCF_046026675.1. GTDB lineage: Bacteria > Pseudomonadota > Gammaproteobacteria > Burkholderiales > Burkholderiaceae > Paraburkholderia > Paraburkholderia sediminicola_F. Next base: position 394,982 of record NZ_JAQQEY010000002.1, read on the forward strand.
AGTTCGTGAGAGGATGGCATTTCACTTTTTCTCGCGGAGGGCGAAATGGGACTCTTGGACGAAGTAGGCAAGATCGCTGGTGCAGTGGCGGCCGTTGAAGCGGCGGAAAAAGTCGATCCGGACGCAGGTCTGCTAACGAAAGGCGTTGCAGCGATTGCAGGCTTTGAAGGCGCCGGTGCATTGGAGTCGTTGGTCGAGAAGAAAGACGGCGAGAAGCAGGACGACGCCGACAACGCTCAGGCTGCAGACGGTACGAATCCTCAGACGTGATTTTTGCGCTGTGAGCGGGCCAGTCCTATTTAGGACTGGCCCGTTTTTCATGGTGACCCGGGACAGACTCTCGCGCGCAAAGCAACCATGGAAAATGATCGGCGGGATGTCGGATCGCAGCGTGATACGCCTGATCGTTGCCATCCGTCGCGTGCTTGTCGTGAGCGAATTGAATTTGAGGACGATTCTTTGACCATCTCTGCGACGCGCAGAACCCTGACGCTCGGGTTGCCGCTGCTCTTGAGCCTTCGCGTTACTCCCACACTGGCCGCAAACGCTTCTCCATTAGCCGACATCGAACGCCGCAATGATGGACGCCTTGGCGTGTTCGCTATCGATACCGGTTCAGGCCGGACCTTAGCTCATCGCGCTGACGAACGCTTTCTGATGTGCAGCACCTTTAAGGGAATGCTCGCCGCGCAGGTGCTATCGCGCGTGGATGCCGGCAATGAGGATCTTGCCCGCCGCGTGACATACACAGAGAAGGATCTGATCTTTACGTCGCCCGTGACGAAGGCACACGTTGCAGAGGGCGCGATGTCGGTCGGCGCACTGTGCCAGGCGATTGTCGAAGTGAGCGACAACACGGCGGCCGTGTTGTTGATGAGAAGCGCCGGCGGTCCTGCCGCTTTGACTCAATTCGTTCGCGGTCTCGGCGATACCGTGACGCGTTCCGATCGGTACGAACCCGAGTCGAACAAATATAACGGTGTGCTCGATACCACTACGCCTCGTTCGATCACGAACTCGGCGAGCAAAATTCTCTTGGGGAATGTTCTGAGCCCCCAATCACGTACGCAGCTGGAAAACTGGATGATTGCCTGCAAGCCGGGTTTGAACCGGCTCCGTGCTAAGTTACCGCTGGACTGGATAGCGGGTGACAGGCCCGGAACCAGCGTCGAAGAAGAAACCAACGACTATGCGATCGTTCGCCCACCCGGACGCGCGCCGCTTTTGATCGCAGCCTATTACGATGCGCCCGCGCTTGACATGCCCGCTCGGGAGGCTGTCTTGCGCGAGGTCGGCGCGGTATTCGTGAAGTGGACAGCGGATCGGGCGTGACGCGCGTCGACCCGCGCAACCCGCGAATAGACGTGATCCGCGGCGTCTCGATTCTTCCTGTCCTGTTTCACCACTTCAACATCGCGCGCCGTTTGAACAGTCGAACTGCTCGCTCATGCCAAGTTCGACGAAAACCTTCGACATCATGCCGGCGCGTCGCCACTCCAGCCATTTGATGTAACAGGTTTGCGATGGCGGAAAGCTTGCGGGGAGGCGCTGCCACTTTTCGTTATTGCGAACGATCCACAGTATGGCGTTGACGATCTCGCGCGGATCTCGCCGTGGTCGGCCAACTCTCGGTGTGGTGTCGTGGTGGAACAGGTGGGCAATGCGTTGCCAGTCTTCATCAGACAGCGGGGATTCGAACATTTTCAGATTTTAACCAATCAGTACAATCCGATTATCCCAAGTAGAGCCCATCTTCTAAATCGCGATTTCGGATGTTAAAGCGGCGCAAACCGGAGGATTGCTTTTGGCTGGATTGTGATGCTCCAGGGGCTCGGCGGATCTGCCCTCGCGCTAACGCGATTTGCCCCTAGTATTCTTTTTGGCGCTTGCGGCGCGAGGCGCATCTTTAGCCGGCAAGGCGCCGCCGCCGTTCATCTGCTCCATCCACGACAAGGCGTCGACGTACGACAGGAACTGCTGGAGATACCCAGGCGACAACTCGCGCATCAGCGAGAGCGATCGATGCACGAGGCTGCTCGAGTTGAGCGGACCGGCATTGCCCGGCGCTTTCTTTAACGACTGCCGCAGCTGTTTCTCGGATCGGACCTTGGACCAGGTTTCCCTGAAGTAGTCGAGCGCCTCCAGTTCCGGATAGGACGACGGCCGAGGCGTGACGCTGCCTGCTTTGAGGCCGTCACCGTCTGCGGGCGCATGACTGGCGATGTAGTCGATCAGTCCGGCCAGCGTGTCGCGAGCGGGTTCATCGGATGATGCCGTGGGGCCGATGTCGGTATCGGCATTAGCGTCAACCGCCTTGGACGCAGCGTGCTCGAGATCGATGGCATACGCCTCGATCAGTTTGGAGAGCTTCTCATCCAGGAGACGCCGCGCCTCGCCGCTATGATCCGCTGCCCGCCGATCCAGCGCCTCGATGAAACGAAAGCGGATGGGATCCAGGCGATCGGCGCCGCGCTCGCGCCATGCGTCGAGCGTTGCCCGGGCGCCGGCTGTCACGTCACTGGCGCCACTACTCGTATGACTCACACTACTCACGAGGCTTCACCGTTGCGCTCGAAGGCCTCGGGACCGGTGCTATTTCCACGCGTCGGTTTTTCGCCCGGCCCTGGTCGTCGGTATTCGAGCTGACGGGCTGCTGCGAGCCGAACGCGGCCGCGAATACGGACGAAGCCGGAACGCCTGCATCAATCAACGCACGGGTCACCGTCAGCGCGCGCTGGGCCGACAGCTCCCAGTTGTCGGCAAAGCGACGGTTAGCTTCCCGCACCTGCCGGTCATCAGTAAAGCCGCTCACCATCAGGATCTGGTCATTGGCCCGGAGGTAAGCGGACAGCGGCCCCGCCAGGCTCTTGAGGACGTCCCGGCCTTCGGGCTGCAATTGATCGGAGTTCAGTGCGAACAACACGCTGCCGTTGATGCCGATGCGTCCGTTGACCAGCGTGACCCGGCCCGCTGCCAACGGTCCTGCCAGCGCCTGCTCCAGGGTCTTGCGGCGCTGCGTTTCCATCTGACGCTGCTTGACCTCTTGCGCAAGGCGGGTCGAGAGTTCCAGTTGCACACCGATGACGCCCACCAGAATCAGCACGAACGCGCCCAGCAGCACCGACATCAGGTCGCCGAAGACGGGCCAGATGGGCGCCGTGGTCTCTACGCCGCCGTCGATTTCCTCGCTCATGCCGCTTCAGCCCCGATGGACGCCCGCTTGCCCGCGAGTTGCTGCAGATCTTCGACGATCTGCTTCTGCGACATCATGCTCAGGTCGATGACTTCTCGCGCCTGGGCGACGTAATAGGCCAGCTGCTCGTCACTGCGCGCGAGGGACTTGTCCAACGCGGCTTCGATACGCTGAAGATGCGCGACGAGCGTGGTGTTCGACTCGCCGAACATCTGGACGGCCGCGCCGAATGCTTCGCCGAGGCTCGCTACTTCGACGGCGCTGCCAGTGACCTGCGCGGCCACCGCGCCCAGCTTCCCGGTTTCGAGTTCGACCTTGTCGGTGAAACGGGTGCCGACACGATCCAGCAGATCCGCCGACGTGGCGACGAGCGCGTCGACGGCGGTGCGCTGTTCGGTGGACGCATGGTTCACTGCATCGAGCAGGGTCTCCAGCGTTGCTAGCAGGCGGCTACGCTCGTCCAGCATCGCGGTGTCGCGGACCATGCTGTCGGAGAGCTTCTGACGCAATTCGGCGACGACTTCGGCCGCTGCCTTGGGCGCTTCCGACGCGGCTTGCACAAGCTGGCCGATCTCGGCGATCGTGCTGCTCGCGTGCGCCTGTGTTTGGGCCGAGATGTCGCGTGCGGTTTGCGCCAGCGTGTCACAGATTTCCTGCTGCCGGCTCGCGCTGCGCGTGCCGGCCTGTTCCCATTCCTTGCTCAGCGTGGTGGCCATGGAGCCGAGTGTCTCGGTCCAGGCGGCCAGCCGCTGCTGATCTCGCGCGGCCAGTTCCGCCTGCAAGTCTGCCGCGGCCTTAGGCGCTTCTGCAGCCACTTGCACGAGCCGGTCAATCTCGGCGATCGTGCTGCTCGCATGTGCCTGGGTTTGAGCGGAGACGTCGCGTGCGGTTTGTGCCAGCACGTCGCAGATTTCCTGCTGCCGGCTCGCGCTAAGCGTGCCTGCCTGCTCCCACTCCTTGTTCAACGTAGCGGCCATCGAGCCAAGCGTCTCGGTCCAGATCGCCAATCGTTGCTGGTCTCGCGCGGCCAATTCCGTCTGCAAGTCCGTGTGCGATTGGCCTACTGCGCGTAGCAGTGACGCCGAGTGCTGCTCGAAGGTTGCAGCGGCCGCCGCCAAAGCTTGCTGATTGTGTCCCGCCAGTTTCTCGCCGACCTGTTCTTGTCGTGACAGCGCCTCGTTCCACGCGGCCGACACGCTGCCCGCCGTTGCCTCCAGCCGCGCGGCGACGCCATCCAGCAGGCCAGCCGAGCGTTGCTCGAAAGTCTCGGTGAATCGATCCAGCGACGTGCCCAGTTGCTGGGTGAGCGCCTCGTTCGATTGCTGTTGCCCCTCAAGCGCCTTGTTCCAGATGCCCGCGACAGTCGAGGTGGTCGCCTCGAAGCCAGTCGAGAGTCCATCCAACTGCCGCTGGACGGCGTGCGTGACGGTGTCGTGCATCGCGGTCGTCGCGCGCGCGAGACCCGCCAACGTGGCCGCCATGACCGGCTGCAGCGCCGCGCTGGCGGCGCGGGTGCTTTCGGCGACACTCTCCTTTAACGACTGCTCCACGGACGCAGCAAGCTGCGTATAGATGGTCTCGGCCCTGCTGTGGAAAGCGTCCTGGCTGGCGATCTGCCGCTCGTTCAAGGCGAGGCTCTGCTGCTCGATGGCCGTCATCATCGCCTGCAGACGATCGACCAGCGTGGGCATCACCTCGGCCTGCCGCTGCAGGAGCTTGAAGCTTTCCTCGCGCTGATGGGTCTGCGAGTAGATGCGCAAGGTCGTCGCGATCTTCACGTCGAGCATCTGCGCGGCATCGATCCGTTCGCGCCGGCACAACGCTGAAAGCAGTCCCAGCATCGCAGATGCGGCCACGCCGGCAATCGACGTGCCGAACGCGAAGCCCAACCCCTTGACCGGCGCACCGAGCGAATCGCGGATAGCTTGAAGGTCTGTCGCGCTTTCCAGCGCCATGCCGGTGCCCCGCAGGGTCGCCACCATGCCGAGGAGCGTGCCGAGCATGCCCAGCAACACGAGCAGACCGACCAGATACGGCGTCAGCGCCGGGCCCGGCAAGGCCACACGCTCACCCTCGACGCGCACGCGCACCGCATTGCGCAGGCTGGGATGCAAGGGCTCAAGCCAGGCGCCCAGGCTGGGCGGCGGTCCGGACAAGCCCGCGACCGCACGCGCCAGCGTGGACGTGGCCTGGCTGTAGCGCCGCAGTTCGAGCGAGCCTGCCACGTAGCAGGCGCCAATCAACAGCGTGACCGCCAACGCCAGCACATTCGAGCCGACGTAGCCGCCACCGATCCAGCACACCGCGGCCAGACCGACCAGAAAAACAACGAGATTGAGATATCTGGACATAGTGTCCCAGTTAGCGGGTGCGAAGGGCCGCAAGCAGCCCTTCGACCGGTTGTAAACGAACATCCAGTTCGGCCAGCAACACGCTCTGCATATCCTTGCGGAACGTGTTCAGCCATGCGCCGGGTGTGGCGGATGGGACGGTTGCGGCGTCCTCTGAGGCTTCGGCGTCGGCCAGCGTCTGTTGCTCCGCCTCGCGCAAACGCTCGAAGTGCCCCTTGAGCAAGCCGGGCACGGCGGCCAGCAGACTCCGCTCACGCTCGCTGAGCGCTCGCTCCATCACGGCGTCTACCACCGCGAGCCGGGCCATGGCGGGTGTTCTGGCGGCCAGCATGGCCCGCAGGCGGGCGCGCAGGGTGCCGATACCCGTCTCCATCGACTGCTGCATGGAGAGGTAGCGCTGACGAAAAACCGCATAATCGACCGGCGCATCCGCCGGGGCGCCTTGCGGGAGCGCCTGAGCCGCCGACCCGCGGCGCCTCGCAACGGCAAACACGCTGTCGCCGACGATGGCATCCGCCAACGACGCGCGCACGCGGGCGCATTCGCTCTCTTCAGCGTCGCTGGAGGCGCGTGCGCCGGCGGCGACGGCAGGCGGAGCGTTGCTCAGCGCCGAGGACAACGCGATCGCGTCGGTCCAGCCGAGCCATTGGCTTAGCCGGTCCGAAAGCGACTGGCTGGATTCGGGAACATCGACGTCCGTCAGGCGAGCAAGTATGCGAATGAGCGCCGGGCCACTGAAAGCTGTGCGCTGTGGGGCTTGCACCATACCACCAGAGTCAAAAAAGTCAGCAGTTTACACGGCGGCGGGGGGAGGGATGCAGCCCCTTAATGAACGGGCGGGGCAAGCGAGGGTTTCAGCGCGGCCAACGGGCCGATCGCGATGCGGTGATTTGGGCCGCCATGAGGGTTTTTACGAGGTTAATTGGGCGGCTTCTACACCGTCTATCGACTGAATGGTCACGGCGGTCGGCCGGCGCGATGCACCGCGCCGACGCGGTGTAGTCTCTCCCGAAAGAGGCGGCACGGCACCGCCCACGTCCGACCATTTCATCTGCCTGTCATAGCTTCGCGACTAGGATGCCCTGTCGCTTCTGTCGCACCCTGGTCCGGCACGGCACTCGCGGCGCATATCGCGCCGTGTACTCGCCGTCCGCGTTGCCGACCTTCCACCCCCATACAAAAACCCGACATGACAAACAAGAAAATCGACAAGGATTCGCCGACCGATCAGGGCGCTACCATCGTCTCGCGCCGTGGCTTTCTGAAGTTTGCGGGCGCATCGAGCCTCGCGACGGCCGCGGGCACGCTCGCGTCGGCGGCGCGGGCCGCGAACGGCGCGCCCGACGGTACGCCTGAGCAGGTCCACCTGACCTGGGGCAACGATCCGACGAGCGAGGTCACCGTGTCATGGGCGTCGCCGGCGCCGGCGGCCAATCCACAGGTGCGGTTAAGCGGCGGGGGCGGGGCGAGAGTAACGGTGCACGGCGTGCAAAGCACCTATACCGATGGCATCAACGGCGAGGTCGTGTTCACCTATCACGCACGTCTGCGTGGCCTGAAGGCAGACACGAACTACGAGTACGAGGTGAGCGCCGACAACGACAGCAACGCGGCTCAGCCCTTCACCGCGAGCTTCCGCACGGCGCCCCGCGGCCGCGCGCCATTTCGCTGGACGAGCTACGGCGATCTCGCGACGCCCAACACCGGCTGGGTCCTGTCGTCGCCGCAGAGCCGTTTCGCGGTTCAGGCCGTCGAGCGATTTCAGCCGCTGTTCCATCTGCTCAACGGCGATCTCTGCTACGCCAATCTGAACCCGACGCACCAGCCCGACGTGTGGCGCGATTTCGGCAACAACTGCCAGACCTCGGCGTCGAACCGGCCGTGGATGCCATGTCCGGGCAATCACGAGCTCGAATTCCATAACGGCGAACAGGGCCTCGCCTCGTATCTTTCGCGCTACACGCTGCCGGAGAATCACACGCGCTTCCAGGGACGCTGGTACAGCTTCCGCGTGAGTTCGGTGCTGTTCATCTCGCTCGATGCGGATGACGTGGTCTATCAGGATGCGGCTGCGTTCGTGGCCGGCCCGGCTCCCCTGGTGCCGGTGGCGAGCACCGGCAATCCGCCGATTCAGCCGGGCACGTCGCTCTATGTGCGCGGCTATAGCGAGGGCGAGCAGACCCGCTGGCTCGAGAAGACATTGCGCCGGGCGGCGGAAGACGACGAAGTCGACTGGATCATCGTGCAGATGCATCAAGACGCGCTGAGTTCGTCGAAGACCGGCAACGGCTCCGACAAGGGCATCCGCGAAGCCTGGCTGCCACTATTTGACCGCTACGGTGTCGATCTGGTGCTGTGCGGGCATGACCATGATTACGAGCGCAGCTATCCCGTGCGCGGCTGCAATCACAACAAGGGCACCGATATCGCCACGGGACGCGTGGTCGATACGTTGCAGCCGCGGCCGGTGATGTCGGCGGTGTCGTCGGGGGCATCGACGTTCGATACGAGTCACGGCACGATCCACCTGATTCTCGGCGGTGGCGGCACGAGTGCGCCGCTCGACGTGTACGGGGTGGATCTCGGAACCGGCTTACCGCAGGCGCGTATTTTCACGCGGCCGAATCGTCCGGTTGCCGGGACGACCGCAGGTACGTTTGTGCGTGCCGGCGCGGATGCCGTTGAAGATGCGGTGTGGTCGGCGCAACGGGATACCGGCACGGGCTACGGTATCGCGGTGTTTGACCATGATCCGGGCCATCCGGGTGGTGAGACCACGATAACGATGAACTACTACCACGCGCCGGGTGCGGACCAAACACCGACTCAGAACTACGAGTTGTTCGAAACAATCGAGTTGAAGAAGAAGCGTCGAGGGTAAGCTCAACGCGATTTCACGTGTCGTGATTTGAAGCCGGGCAGTGTCACTCGCAGACTAGACTCCCTTAAATAGAAACGGTAGGCTGTCAGTGCTGGTGACTCTGTTTGGCTATGCTGGTCTTGAACGACAACGTGGAGCCTGCCATGGACGTGAGCACTGAAACGCTGGTGGAACTGCTGCGGGAAGTAGAAGCCGACGACCCGATCGACTACGCGGACCTTCCATTTGGAGAGCAGGAACTCAGGCGGCTCGTCATGAGTTCACTTGTCGAGCGTCACCACCAGGTCGAAGCAGGCAACATGTCGATCTCCGATATCCACGCGCTGTATCTGCTGAGCACCGCCAAGCTCGTTCTCGAGAACACGGTGCTTCACGCGAGGCTGCTTCTGCTCCAGGGGCAGCAGGTCGACGTACGGTCACTGCTGGCGCCGTTCACCCTCAAAGGCAAACCTTAAAGGCTGCCAGGCGGTTCTGCCGGCGGCAGCGCGTCTGCACCGGCCTGGGCGACCTGCGCGTCCTGGTCGGAACGCATACCCGACACACCTATCGCGCCGACCACCGCGCCGTCGCGAAGCAGCGGAATTCCCCCATCCAGTGGTACGAGGTTAGTCATGCCGAGCAGGCGCAGGTGGAGTCCGCCTTGCGCGAGTGCGTCTTCGAAAACGCACGTGGGCCGCCGGAATCGCACGGCCGTTTCGGCCTTCTGTCTTGCAACGTCGTTACTACCGAGTTGCGCGCCGTCAAGCCGCTGCTGAAGCACCAGGTGCGCGCCGCTGTCCACAATTGCAATGACCATCGGCCAACCGTGACGCATCGCCTCCTCTTCGGCTGCGCGCGCGACCTGGCGTGCATCGGCCAGGTTGAACCGGTCGCTGTATTTCATCGGCATGCCATTCTCGTTTCGTTGGGTCATTCGTCGCCTCATTTGGTCCAGTTGGATATCAACATGGCTAGAATGTAAGGCGGCGATCAGCTCGCGCATAGCTGCGCGAGCCGTCAGAGATTCTTCCAGAAAACGAGAGAATAACGTGCATGAACAAAGACGAATATGAAGTGCTGTTGGCTATTCTCGACGAAGGAAGTCTGACAGCTGCGGCGCGGTCGCTGGGTCGAACGTTACAGTCGGTGAGCCGCGCCATTGCCGCGCTCGAGCGTGAGTTGAACTCGACCTTGTTCCATCGAACGACACGTCGTGTTGAGCCCACTGCGGCGTGCCTGAAATTCGCTGCGCGAATTCGGCCCGCGCTGGGAGAAATCGACGCAGCGCGTGACGAACTCGTCGACCAGGTCACGCAGTTGCGCGGCAGTATTCGCGTCGGCGCACCGACGGTATTCGGCGCTGAATTTGTCTCGCCGATTCTTGCGAAGTTTTTGGCAATTCACGAGTCTGTCAGAGCCGAACTCGTGCTCGCCGAGCTGTATCTCGACCTCGCGAAAGCCGACATCGATCTAGCGGTCCGCCTCGGACGTCTGCCGGATTCGACCTTACGCGCGAGACAGGTGGGCACGTTGCGACGGGTGGTGTTCGGCGCGCCGGGCTATTTTGCCGCTCGCGGTTACCCGGCTCATCCGTCCGATCTTGCCGCACACGATTGCGTCCTGCGCCAGCACGCGGAGCGTGAAACATGGACATTCAATCGGGCAGGGGGCGCTGTCCAAGTCACGGGGCGGTTCCGCTCCACAAGCGCGTTAGCGTGCAATGCGGCGGCCGCGGCTGGCGCAGGTGTCGGCCGGGCACCGATCTTTCAGGTGCAGAAGCTGCTCGACGCAGGGCAGGTCGTGACGGTGCTGGATTCGTTCGAGCCCGAACCCGTACCCGTACATCTGGTGTGGATGGCGGGCCGTCCGGTTCCGCGCCGCATCCGTGTGTTGATTGATTTTCTGGCCGCTCGCCTTGTTGCCGGAACAGGAGGAGACGCTGTCTGAGTGCCCGATGAGGAAAGATGGCCCCCTCTCTTGTCGACTGTTTGCGCATGACCGGATCAGTGCGGCACGCGCATCACTTCTCAAGTTCCGCAAACAGCCAATCCTGGAAGCTATGCAGCTTCGGCAATTCGGCGCGGGATTTCAGCAGGTTCAGCGTATAGCCGTTCACAGGGAGTCCTTCCAGACCGAACGGCGCCACCAGTCGGCCCGTTTCCAGTTCGCGCTGCGCCAGAAGCAGGCTTTCGAGGCAGACGCCCAAGCCGTCCACCGCCGCGCTGATCGCCATAAACGATCGATCGAAACGCGGACCGCGTCCGATATCGAGCCGCGTCTTGCGATATAGACGCATCCAGTCTCTCCATCCGACCAGACACCCTTCGCTATGAATCAGCGCATGGTGCGGTAAATCCGCGACGCTGCGCAGCGGATGTTCTCCAGCCATCAGCGTGGGCGAGCACAACGGCACGATCGTCTCGGGCGGTAACTCGAGCACCATCGTACCGGCCGGCTGCAGCTTTCTCGGACCGTAACGGATGTCGATATCCACCGCTTCCGAGATCAGATCCACCGCCTCTGAAGAGGCATTCAAGCGCACGTCGATATCCGGATGTGCCGCGCTAAAACGAGCGATGCGCGGCATCAGCCATTGAGTCGCAAAGCTGGGCGTGCAGTGGATCGTGAGGATGTCGCTCTTGGCGGCGCGCCCGATCTCGCGGGTGGCTGAGTCGATCCGCGCGAACGCCGCGGTGATTTCCTCAGCGTATTGCCGCCCGTAGTCCGTCAGGATCACCGTGCGGTGCAGCCGATGAAACAGACGAATACTCAATTGCTCTTCCAGCAGCTTGATTTGATGGCTGACGGCTGAGGGCGTGACAAACAGTTCGTCTGCTGCGAGCGCAAACGACGAGAGCCGCGCAGCGGCCTCGAATGCTTGTATCGACTTGAAGGTGACACGATTGTGCATGGCAGCATCAAGGTGAATTGAATTCATCCATTGACCCATATTAATTCGTTTGAGCGCGTGTGAGTGCGAGATTACGCTTGAGTCACTGGGATCGGCATCACAGCGGCCCCTGCCAAGAGATCCACGAGGAGACAAACAGTGACCACCAGCGAAACCGCGCCGTACGCCCAGCTCGCGGAGCACGCCTATCAGATTCGCCGCAACGCGCTGCGCATGGGCGAAGTGCAGGGGCAGGGTTATATCGGCCAGGCGCTCGATATCGCCGATGTCCTGGCCGTCGCCTACTTCCGCGCCATGCGCTATCGCGCCGACGACCCCGAATGGGAAGGCCGCGACCGCTTTCTGCTATCGAACGGTCACTACGCCATCGCGCTGTACGCCGCGCTGATCGAGGCCCGCATCATCGCCGACGAAGAACTGGAAACCTACGGCAGCGACGACAGCCGTCTGCCGATGTCCGGTATGGCGAGCTATACGCCCGGCATGGAGATGTCCGGCGGCTCGCTCGGGCAGGGACTGACGATCGCGGTGGGCCGCTGCCTGGGTCTGAAGCGCAAAGGCTCGGATGCCCGGGTCTACACGCTGTTCTCCGACGGCGAACTCGATGAAGGCGCGATCTGGGAAGGCCTGATGTCCGCGGCCCACTGGAAGCTCGACAACCTGATCGCGATGGTCGACGTCAACAACCAGCAGGCCGACGGCCCGTCGTCGAGCGTGATGGCGTTCGAGCCGCTGGTCGACAAACTCCAGGCGTTCGGCTGGTTCGTGCAACGCGTGGACGGCAACGATCTCGCCGCTGTCGTCGCCGCGTTCGATGCAGCGCATGCGCATCCGGAAGCGCAACCGCGAATCATCGTCTGCGATACGCGGATGGGGTGTGGCGTGCCGTTCCTCGAAGCGCGCGAAAAAAATCACTTTATCCGCGTCGATGCGCACGAGTGGCAACTCGCGCTGCAGGCGCTCGAAGCCGGGAGAACCGTATGAGCGCCGCCGTACCGAAACCGCGTCTGAAAACGTCGGCGATGATCGCCTCGATCGCCGGTGAAGGGCAGATCACCCGCTCGGCCCCGTTCGGCCACGCCCTGGTGGAACTGGCGCGCAACCGCCCCGAAGTGGTCGGCATGACCGCCGATCTCGGCAAGTACACGGACCTGCATCTGTTCGCGAAGGAATACCCGGAGCGCTACTACCAGATGGGCATGGCCGAGCAACTGCTGATGGGCGCCGCGGCCGGCATGGCGCACGAAGGCGCGCAGCCGTTCGTCACCACGTACGCCGTGTTCGCCGCGCGCCGTGCCTACGATTTCATCCATCAGGCGATTGCCGAGGACAACCTCGACGTCAAGATCGTCTGCGCGTTGCCTGGCCTCACGACCGGCTACGGTCCGAGCCACCAGGCGGCGGAAGACCTCGCCCTGTTCCGCGCGATGCCGAATCTCACGGTGATCGACCCGTGCGACGCCATCGAAATCGAGCAGATGGTGCCGGCCATCGCCGACCATCGCGGGCCCGTGTATGCACGACTGTTGCGCGGCAACGTGCCGGTCGTACTCGACGAATACGACTATCAGTTCGAACTCGGCAAAGCGAAGCTGCTACGCGACGGCGCCGAGGTGCTGATCATCTCGTCCGGGATCATGACGATGCGTGCGCTGGAAACGGCGAAGGCGCTGGCTGCCGATCGCATTGACGTGGGCGTGCTGCACGTGCCGACCATCAAGCCGCTCGACACCGCCACGCTGCTGCGCGAAGCCCGCCGGTCCGGCCGCCTTGTCGTGGTGGCGGAGAACCATACGGTGATCGGCGGGCTGGGCGAAGCGGTGGCGGCGGTGCTATTGACCAATGGCGTCACGCCGCCGTTCCGTCAGATCGGCTTGCCCGACGCGTTTCTCGACGCGGGTGCGCTGCCGACCTTGCACGACCGCTACGGAATTTCCACCGAGGCAATGTGCGACACGATCAAAGGCTGGCTGCGGTAAAGGTTCATCAAGGCTGGTAAGCGCCGCATACACGCGTACTTACCGATAGCAAACAATTTAGCAAACCATAAGCTTCATATTCAGGAGATCCGCATCATGTCAGAGTCACGTCTACTCGACGGCAAGGTCGCCGTCATTTCCGGCGGCGCGTCGCCGCGCGGCATCGGTATGGCGACCGCCCGCATGTTCGCGGCGCACGGCGCACGCATCGCCATTTTCGATCTCGACGAAAATGCCGCGGTCGAAGCCGCGGCGTCGATTGGGCCCGAACATCGTGGCTATGTATGCAATGTGACCGACCGTGGCGCCTGCCAGGCTGCTGTCGAACGCACCGTCGCCGATTTTGGTTCGATCGATATCCTGATCAACAACGCCGGCATTACCCAGGCTGCCAAGCTGCTCGAGATCGATCCGGAAAGCTGGGACCGTATTCTCGACGTCAATCTGCGCGGCGTGTTGTATCTGTCGCAAGCGGTCGTCCCGCAGATGAAGAAGCAGAAGAGCGGCTCGATCGGCTGCATGTCGTCAGTATCGGCGCAGCGCGGCGGCGGCATTCTCGGCGGCCCGCATTACTCGGCGGCGAAAGCCGGTGTGCTGGGCCTTGCCAAAGCGATGGCGCGTGAACTCGGCAACGACGGCATTCGCGTGAACTGCGTGACGCCGGGTCTGATCCAGACCGACATCAACGCAGGCAAGATCAGCGACGACAAGCGCGGCGAAATTCTCGCGGGCATTCCGCTCAATCGTCTGGGCGTACCCGACGATGTGGCCGGCGCCTTCCTGTTCCTCGCATCGAACCTGTCGTCGTATATTACCGGCGCGGTGATCGATGTGAACGGTGGAATGCTGATTCACGGCTGACGCCAGACGGCAGGACGGGCCGTCAGGCGGGGGGCCGGCGGCGGCAATGGGGACCACGTAGTAGAGAACAGACGATCGCGGCGAGCAACACGTGCAGCCGCCGCGGTTCAGATTCTAAAAACATAACGACGCGCGATCCAGAATTGGAGGAAGACACCATGACAACCCGTTCGAACGCCCCGCAGGGCATCAGCCGCCGCACCTTTCTGAAGGCCGGCGCGACCTTATCCGCCGCCGCACCGTTATGGAGCATCTCGCGAAGCGCGATGGCGGCCCCCGAGTTTTCGTACAAACTCGCAACCGGCCAGGACCCGACACATCCGGTCAACATTCGCGCACAGGAGGCGATCAATCGCATTCGCGAAGCGACCAAGGGCCGCCTCGATATCAAACTCTTTCCGCAGAATCAGCTCGGCTCCGATACCGATCTGCTGTCGCAGGTGCGCAATGGCGGCGTCGAGTTCTTCAATCAGGCCTCGTCGATTCTGGCGACGCTGACGCCCGCCGCGGGCATCGTCAATACCGGCTTCGCGTTCAAGGACTACGACGCGGTCTGGAAGGCGATGGACGGCGATCTCGGCAACTACATCCGCGCGCAGATCGGCAAGTCGGGCCTGGTATCTGTGAGCAAGGTGTGGGACAACGGCTTCCGGCAGATCAGTTCATCGACTCGAGCACTGCGCGCGCCGGCTGATCTGAAAGGCTTCAAGATTCGCGTGCCGCAAGCGCCGATGCTGACCTCACTCTTCAAAGCGCTCGACGCCGGCCCCGCGCCGATCAACTTCAACGAGCTGTATTCGGCCTTGCAAACCGGTGTGGTGGAAGGTCAGGAAAACCCGCTGCCAATCATCGCGACGGCCAAGCTCTATGAAGTGCAGAAGTACATCAGCCTCACGTCGCACGTGTGGGACGGTTACTGGATTCTCGGCAATCGCGCTGCTTGGGAGCGTCTGCCTGCGGATATTCGCGCGATCGTCACGCGTGAATTCGAAAGCGCAGCGATGCTGCAACGCGCGGATATTGCCAGGCTCAGCCTCTCGCTGCGCGACGACCTGAAAAAGAAGGGCATTACCTTTATCGATGTCGACCGGGACGCTTTCCGTGGCGCGCTGGCCAAGACGAGCTTCTATCACGACTGGAAAGCCAAGTACGGCGACGAGGCGTGGGGGCTGATGGAGAAGTCCGTCGGAAAACTGGGGTAATGCGATGATCTCAATCTCCTATTCGCACGAGCGGCAGCATCGGTTCGCCTGTGCGCTCGACTCCGCCCTCGGCCATCTGGTGGAGATTCCCGCTGCGTTGCTGGTGCTCGCGGAAATCGTCGTGCTGCTGGCTGGCGTGACGAGCCGCTATCTGCTGCACGCGCCGCTCGTGTGGTCCGATGAACTCGCGTCGATGCTGTTCCTGTGGCTCGCCATGCTTGGTGCCGTGATCGCGTTGCGGCGCGGCGAGCATATGCGGATGACAGCGCTGGTCGGCATGGCGCCGCCAGGTGTGCGCGCCTTTCTCGACGTGGTCGCGATCGCCGCGCCGATCGCGTTCCTCGCGATGGTGATCGGTCCGGCGATCAGCTTCGCGCAGGACGAATCGTTCATCACGACGCCGGCACTCGAATTGTCGAACTCGTGGCGCGCCGCTGCCTTGCCGGTTGGTTCGGCGCTGATGCTGCTGGTCGCGGTGGTGCGGCTCGCCCGCATGGGCAACTGGCGCCTGACGCTCGCTGCGATTGCAACGGTCGGCGCGCTGGCCGGCATCTTCATTGCACTCGGCCCGCTGCTGCGCGATCTCGGCAATATCAACCTGCTGATCTTCTTTGTCGGCCTGGTCGCGCTCGGTGTGCTGAGCGGCGTGCCGATTGCCTTCTCGTTTGGACTCGCCACCTTCGGCTATCTTGCGCTGACCACGAATACGCCGATGCCGGTGGTGGTCGGCCGGATGGATGAGGGCATGTCGCATCTGATCCTGCTTTCGGTGCCGCTCTTTGTGTTTCTCGGGCAGTTGATCGAGATGACCGGCATGGCCGCGGCGATGATCGCGTTTCTCGCTAGCTTGCTGGGTCACGTGCGCGGCGGACTGTCCTATGTGCTGGTCGGCGCGATGTATCTGGTGTCGGGCATTTCGGGCTCGAAAGCTGCGGACATGGCGGCGGTTGCGCCGGTGCTGTTTCCCGAGATGAAAGCGCGCGGTGCGAAGCCCGGCGATCTGGTCGCGCTGCTGGCCGCGACCGGCGCGCAGACCGAGACGATTCCGCCGAGCCTCGTGCTGATTACGCTCGGTTCCGTGACCGGCGTGTCGATCTCAGCGCTCTTCACGGGCGGCATGCTGCCGGGCATCGTGCTGGCGATCACCTTGTGCATCGTTGTGCAGTGGCGTTATCGGCGCGAAGACATGTCGGGCGTCAAGCGTGCGACGGGCGTCGAGATTCTGCGCAAGTTCGTCATCGCGTTTCCTGCGATTGCGTTGCCGTTCGTGATTCGCGCCGCGGTGGTCGAAGGTATTGCAACGGCGACGGAAGTCTCGACCATCGGTATTGCGTACGCGGTGCTGGCGGGTTTGCTGATCTATCGCCGTTTCGAGTGGAAGCGGCTCAAGCCGATGCTGATCGACACCGCAACGTTGTCGGGCGCGATTCTGCTGATTATCGGCGCGGCGACGAGCATGGCGTGGGCGTTGACGCAATCGGGCTTCTCAGGACAGCTCGCGCAGACGCTCGGCGCACTGCCTGGCGGCGCGGCGATGTTCATGGCGGCATCCATCTGTGTGTTCGTGATTCTCGGCAGCGTGCTCGAAGGCATTCCGGCGATCGTGCTGTTCGGCCCGCTGATGTTCCCGATCGCGCGGCAGATGGGCATTCACGATGTGCACTACGCGATGGTGGTGATCCTCTCGATGGGCGTGGGCTTGTTCGCGCCGCCGTTCGGCGTGGGTTATTACTCGGCCTGCGCGGTGAGCCGCATTCATCCCGACGAAGGCATGAAGCCGATTCTTGGCTACATCGCAGCGCTGATGGCTGGGTTGATTATCGTCGCCGCGGTGCCGTGGATTTCGACAGGTTTCCTGCATTGACCCGCTGACGTATGAGGCTGCGCGGTGCCGCCTCATACGAAGTTCTTCCGCCTGATCCGATCCGATTCGTTTTGATTGCCGCCGCCCTGCATGCCGGGGCGGCGTAGAGGAGCCTTTTGTCATGTCCACCACTGAAGCTCAGTCTGCTGCACCGATTGCTTCGCTTACGCCATCGACTTCACTATCGGCCGCAGCGACGCAAACTCAATCTCGTCAGCAACGGCCGCAATTGCCGTTGGCCGACGCGATCCGCTTCCTCTCCATCGATTCGATTCTGCGGGCGGGTGAAGGCCATCAGGGCGTGCCGCTCGGCATGGCCGAAGTCGCGACGGCGTTGTTCACCCGGCACCTGAAATTCAATCCCGCCGACCCAACCTGGCCCGACCGCGACCGCTTCGTGCTGTCCAACGGCCACGGTTCGTTGCTGCTGTATTCGCTGTTGTATCTGACTGGCTATGCGGCGATCGGGCTTGACCAGCTCAAGACCTTCCGCGAACTGGGTTCGCATTGCGCGGGGCATCCCGAGTACGAGCCGGCGCATGGTATCGAGGCGACCACCGGTCCGCTGGGGCAAGGCATTGCCAACGCGTTTGGCATGGCCATCGCCGAAGCGTATCTCGCGGCGAATTTCGGCCGCGAGCTGGTCGATCACTACACGTATGCGTTCGTCGGCGACGGCTGTCTTCAGGAGGGCATCGGTCAGGAAATGATTTCGCTGGCCGGCCATCTGCGGCTTGGCAAACTGATCCTCTGCTGGGATGACAACCAGATCACCGACGACGGCAGCACCTCGCTCTCCATCAGCGAGGACGTCTGCGCGCGATTTCGCGTTGCCGGTTGGCAGGTGATCGAAGTCGACGGCCACGATCTAGAAGCGGTCAGCGCGGCGTTGACAATTGCGCGCGCCGATCCGCGGCCGTCGATGATCGCGTGCAAGACGGTTATCGGCCGCGGTATCGCGCGCTTGCAAGGACAGCGCGGCGGCCATAGCGGCAAGCTGTTCCAGGCGGATGCCGACGCGGCGCGCGCACAACTCGGCTGGCCGCACGCACCGTTCGACATGCCCGCCGATGTCCTGGGCGCATGGCGCGAAGCGGGCCGACGCAGTAGTGAGGAATACAACGCGTGGCACGCGCGCCTTGCCGCGTTGCCGGACGCTCAGTGCGCCGAGTTCGAACGGGTCATGGCGGGTGGCTTGCCGGAAGGCTGGCGTGACGTGCTCGACGCTTACCGAAAGCGTGCCGTGGAACGCGACGAACCGCAGCCTGGCATCACCGTGTCCGGCGAGATCAGCGATCTGTTCGCGCCGCTGCTGCCTGAACGCATGGTGGGTTGCGCCGATCTCGAGGCGCCTACGGGCCACAAACGCCAGTTGCACGCTTTCACCGCCGACGACCACAGCGGCGCGTACGTCCACTGCGGTGTGCGCGAGCATCTGATGGGTGCGATGGCTAACGGCATGGCTGCGCACGGCGGCATCGTCGCGACCAGCGTCACGTATCTGGCGTTCTCCGACTATCAGCGCCCGGCGATGCGCATGGCCGCGCTGATGGGCTTGCCGGTGCACTACGTGTTCAGCCACGACTCGATCGGCGTGGGCAAAAACGGGCCGACGCATCAGCCCGTCGAGATACTTGCCTCGTTACGCGCGATGCCGAATATGCGCGTGCTGCGTCCCGCGGATGCGGTGGAGGCTGCCGAGTGCTGGGCGCTTGCGCTCGAGCATCGGCACGGGCCGAGTACGTTGATTTTTGCAAGGCAGGCGTTGCCGCTGGTGCGCCGCGAATATAGCGCCGATTCGTTGTCGCGTCGCGGTGCCTATGTGCTGGCCGAAGCGGAGGGTGGCGCGCGTGTCGTGACCTTGCTGGCCACCGGCTCTGAGGTCGCGCTGGCGTTGCAGGCGCGCGTTCAGTTACAGGAAGAGGGCATTGCGACCGCCGTGGTGTCGATGCCATGTTGGGAAATCTTCGATGAGCAGGACGCTGACTATCGCGCGGCGGTTTTGGGTCCAAACACAGTACGCGTCGGTATCGAGGCGGCGCTGCGTTTCGGCTGGGACCGCTATCTGGGCGAGCGCGGTGGTTTCGTCGGGATGACGGGCTTCGGTGCTTCGGCTTCCGCAGAGACGTTGTACGAGCACTTCGGTATCACGGCGCAGCATGTCGTGGCCGAAGCAAAGCGGCATCTGTAAATCAACCAGGACATGAGCATGCATAAGATCGCCTTTCTCGACCGCGCCACGCTTGCGCCGCAAATCGTGTTGCGCGAACCGCGCTTCGATCATCAGTTGATCGAATATGAAAACACGTCGCCTGAGCAGGTGTTGCAGCGGCTCGCCGGGGTGTCGATCGCGATCACCAACAAGGTGGCGCTGACGCAGGACGTGCTCGCTCAATTGCCCGATCTGAAGCTTATCGCAATCGCCGCCACGGGCACCGATTGCGTCGACAAAGCGGCTTGCCAGCGGCTCGGCATTGCCGTGTGCAATATTCGCGGCTATGCGATCAATACCGTGCCCGAGCACACCTTCGCACTGATACTCGCGCTGCGGCGCAATCTGATCGCGTATCGCGATGACGTGCTCGCCGGCGAGTGGCAGAAGTCCGGCCAATTCTGTTTCTTTACGCACGCGATTCACGATCTGGCCGGCGCGCGTCTTGGCATCATTGGTGAAGGCGTGCTCGGTCAGCGTGTCGCGGAAATCGGCAAAGCCTTCGGCATGCAGCCGATGTTCGCCGCGCACAAAGGGCGTGACGGTTTGGGTCCGCTTTACACACCGTGGGACGAGGTGCTCGCGACCAGCGACATCATCACCGTGCACAGTCCGCTTACACCGAACACGCGGAACATGCTGGCCATGCCCGAGTTCCGCGCGATGAAAAGAAAGCCCTTGATCATCAACACGGCGCGCGGCGGCCTGGTCGATGAAGGCGCATTGGTGCAGGCGCTTGACGAAGGTTTGATCAGCGGTGCGGGTTTCGATGTGACCGCAAGCGAGCCGCCTCCTGAGGACAATCCGCTGATGCGTGCGGCCGGTCGCCCGAACGTCATTCTGACGCCGCATGTTGCATGGGCGTCGGACGAGGCGCAGCAGTGTCTTGCCGATCAATTAATGGACAACATTGAAAACTTCGTAAACGGTGTGCCGACCAATCTGGTGCAAGGGGCATATTGATTGACAGCGCATGCGGTATCACGCTGCGTGCGGATCGTCGGACAAATCGCGTGCACATCGATCGCAAACAGAACTAGCTCATTGCCGACAAAAATCTGACCGCTCCGGACGAGAAAATTGCCTCTCGCCAACCGAATGTTCCATAACATCGACCTGTAGTCCCCTGTGGCTGCGGGCTCGCAGAAAGCCCGCAGTTTTCGGACTATCTCGCCCCGACCGCGCGACCGTTCAGCACGGGTTATTTTTTCGCATTAGCATAGGAGAAATGTCCCGTGCCGTTCGGTGGAGCGAATCACCGGACCATTGCCACCGGACAATCAACGTGTGCGGGTCGCGCAAATCATCCCCACATCAACCCATCGCAGGCTCACGCTGCGAACTTGCCGTTTGGCGTGCCCTTCGAGCCAGCGGCCATCATCAATCCAATCGTCTCGACTGAACGAATCGTTGGTTAATATGAGGAATGTACGTACATCATTGATTGTTGGAGTGCTGCTCCTCGAGTTGGTGTTCGGCGCTTTTCTACTGCTACACAAAAGCCATCGCTCGACAGTCGACCCCGACGCTACGACAAGCGGTTCGACGGAATTGGCCGCGACTTCCCCCCCATTGGGTGACACCCATGTGACGGCGGGAAGTGTGATCGGCGCGGCGGCGCTCTCCGCCAACACGGTGACTGACCCCAAGCAGTCTGCGAACGGGACAGTGGTGGCCGTATCCGGCTCGCCAGTGAACGACGCCGTGCCTTTGCCGCGAGCGAACACGCGACCACGCGAATCGGTCGCCGTTCGTAGTTATGTCGAGTCGAAGACCGACCCCGCGTTGCGATCAGAAGGCACGCGTGACGGTTTGCATCGCCATGGCACGAATCCGGTCGCGGCCGCGATCACGGATGAGTTGGTCAAAGAATCCGCAAAACTCGATCCGGCTTTGCCGCCGCCGGCCCAACCCAGTAGTCGTGACGACTCTTATCGTCCTGGCTCGAACCCGGTTGCGGCCGCAATGACTGAGCAACTGGTGAGAGAGTCCGCGAAACTCGATCCGTCACTGCCGCCGCCGAACCAGTCCGACATGAAGTAAGGGCGCGACGCGAAGCCTGGGCGGCTATCGGTAGAACACGTAGTCCGCGAGATAGGGCGAGCTTCCGGCTTGATGTTCCGTTGAACATGGTGCCGTTGGCGCTAACCCGCCGACGGTATGCAAGCGCTGCACATACCGTACCGCTGACAGTGGGCCGCTACCGGCCGTGCTATGCGTTTCGAGCAGTAGCTGGGGAATGCTCGCCCGCGTTTCGCTGGGCTGCTGTGCAAGCACGTGGCCGACGATCCGGCTGCCATCTTCCGTTTCCCAGGACGGCCCCGCGCCGTGCCGGACCGTAGCGTGGCCGCTCGCATCGTAGAGCGTTGCCAGTGGGCTCTTGAACACCCATCCCAGCTGATGCTGCGCGTCGAATTCACACGAATAGTTCTGTACACCGGACGCAGCGAGCGTCATCACGCGCTCAGCTTGAGGTGGATCGATGGATGCACTTGGGGGACTTGCTGGCGGCGTCGCACACGCGGTCAGCAGGGATACGGCGATGGTTGCGAAGCTTGCTTGCGAAACTTTCCTGAGCATGGATATGACCTCGAGTGACACGTGGTGCATGGCGGTTGCGGTCGTTGAGTACGACCAGTGAACTGAATCGTACAGATTACAGATGTTACGCGTGATCTTATATGCGCCAGGAATCTGTGTGTGCGTCACCTCGGTTAACCTGACTCCAATCAGCTGACTCCGATCAGTCGCGGCTACTCGGTGTATCCTCGGCGTGCAAGACCTACCGCGCCTGTTGTTCGGACATGCCGCATGCATCGGCGCGAAAACCGACAACGCTGCTGTTCCGCACAGCAAGCGAAAAGGAGGCAAGCCAATGAACGATCAGCACTCGTACTCTTGTCTATGCTGCAGCGACTCTCCAAGCGCTGCCTTTAGCCGCCGCCGCTTCCTCACTCTGGCGGCCGAAAGCGCCGCGGCGCTTGCTATCTTCCCCAGCCTCGCCTACGCGGACTCTGTCCCGACCATCGCTTACGAGTCGGTTCCCGATCTGCTGCATCTCCCACGCGACGTCTATTTCGGCGAGTGTTCGGGCGTGAGCTTCAACTCGAAGGGGCATATTTTTGTACTCTCGCGCGGCAATTCGATTGGGCCAGCCTACGGCGCGGCCGCGGCCCAGCTTCTCGAGTTCGCACCAGATGGTCGTTTCGTCCGCGAAATCGGCCACAACCTGTATGCCTGGTCGTTTGCGCATACGGTGAAGGTCGACCGGCACGACAATATCTGGGTGACCGACAAGGGTTCCGACATGGTGATCAAGTTCACGCCGGAGGGACGCGTAGCCATGGTTTTCGGTCGTAAGCAGGAGGCGGCGGACGAGGAAACGGGTCCGCTCAAACATCCGAATCCGCCCTTGCCGGCAGAGCCGGGACGCTTCAGGCAGGTCACCGACGTCGCGTGGGACAGCGCTGACAACACCTATATCAGCGACGGATATATCAACTCCCGTGTGGCGAAAGTCGACAAGGACGGCAACTGGCTCAAATCATGGGGCGAGCGTGGGACGGGGCCGGGTCAGTTCCATACGCCTCACAGTATCGCTGTCGATGCCAAAGGCCTCGTGTATGTTGCCGATCGCAGCAACCGTCGTATTCAGGTTTTCGACGGCGAGGGTAATTTCCAGCGGCAGTTCACCATCGACGTGCCGGTCCCGTCCGGCGCCCAACCCGCGATCGGCAGCGTTCCCGATGAAGCCACGATAGCCGCCGGCACCTTTGCACCAGGCTCACCGTGGGCGATCTGCATTTCTCCCGGTCCGAATCAGGTGCTTTACTGTTCCGATGCGTTTCCGGGACGGATCTACAAACTGACGCTCGAAGGAAAACTGCTTGGCATGCTGGGGCAATCCGGCAAGCAACTGAAGCAGTTCGGCTGGATTCACCAGATGGCCTGTCCGTCCGAGAACGTGCTGTTTGTTGCTGAGTTGCTGAACTGGCGAGTCCAGAAGCTCATGCTGCGCCCGTCGTAGCCCGGTCCGCGACGCGGGAAATCCGGTTCCGGACTACGGCAATCGCCTGCTTGAGTGCATACACGTCCTGGAAATAACGCTGCGGCATCCGGATCTGATTGGCATTGGCATCGATGTGTTCGATCTCGTCCTGCCATTGCGCAATCTGGTCCGGCGTTGGGTGGCTGGTTTTCCATATTTCGTCTTCGAGCGCCTTGATCTCGCGATACCAGACAACCAGGCGTTTTTTTATGCGTGCCTCCGCCATGCGCGGCAGCGCCTGCAGCAGGCCGAGCAATAAAGCCATGAACGGGAGCAGGATCAGCAGACGTCGTTCGATAAAGCTGGCCAGCCAGAACGGCAGGTAGCGCTGCAGGAAGGGGCGGCCCGTTTTGAAGTAACGCTCGCTCTCTTCGGAAACCGGAAAATCCGCGGTATTCAGATTGGGAAACACGCCAAGCGGCGTGAAGTAATCTTCGCCACCGTGGACGGTTTTAGCGGCGTCCAGCAACAGGTAGACCAGCGCAGGGTGCAGTGTGTCTTTGGCGACGAGCAAGGCGGTGGCGGCGAGCAGCGTGACGTCGGCTTGCGGCAGATCATTGACGATGCTGGTTGCGGCGCGCGGAAAAATGACCTTGGATAGCGACGGGAATTTCTGTATCAACGCATCGGCCTGCACAAAACTCATCAGCTTGAGATCGCTGTTCAGCAGCGTTGTCTGCATGGGCGCATCGGGCCTGCCGATAAAGAAAGCGGCATCCAGCTGACCGTTTTCGAGGGCCTGGTAGGATTTGACGGCGTCCATTTGGAGCAGCGTCGTATTGTCCCGTGTGATACCGCTGTATCCGAGCAATACCTGGGAGACATTCAGCAGGCCGCTGCCAGGAACACCGATTGAAACTCTCTTGCCACGCAGTTGTGCCAGCCGGGTGATGGTGGACTCGCCACGGTAGAACACCCAGATCGGCTCATAGGAGACGGCAGCGATCGTCTGCAGGTGATCGGTATCTTTCGGGCTGGTGGTGCCGGACTGGATGAAGCCCACCTCGTATTCGCTGTTGGGGTCATTCAGCCGCTGATAGTTTTCACTCGACCCCGACGAACTGCGAATATCGAGCTTGATGCCGTCACGCTTCAGGATAGGGGCATAGCGATCTGCAAAACCGCGATAGATCCCGTTGTCTGCGCCGGTTGTGATGACGATGGTGTGCCGGAAGGCGGGCTCGAGTATGACCCAAAGCCCCCAACCAAACGCGGCGATCAGCACGATCACGCCGGCGATGAGAAGCCGCCGGCGACCCGGGGTCATGGGGCGTTTTTCGTTGCGATGAAGCGCTGGGTTGTGCCTGGGCATTGTTCGCCTCTCTCGCGCTGGTGGTGTCTGACAGCCAGCATGGATAATGCAGTGCCGTGGACGCCTTGTCCATATCCGCACTCGAGGTTGCGACCACCGCGATGAGTGAAGACTCAGTGCGTCGAGGACGGTTGCGCGCCGTCCGGCACAAATACATAACCATGACTGCGGACGGTCTGAATGAACCTCGGCGCGGAAGGGTCCGCTTCGAGAAGCCTGCGCAACCGCCACACCTGGACATCGACTCCACGGCCGGTATGATCGTCTTCCGGGCCGTGCAGCAATTCAAGCAGGCGCTCACGCGTAAGCGTGCGCATGGGGTGACTGACGAAGATCTTAAGCAGCGCGAATTCACCCGCCGATAGCGTGAGCCGGTTGTTCTCCGTCTTGAGCGCGCGCAACTGAAGGTCCAGCGTGAATGGGCCGAATCCGACGACTTCGTGTTTTTCCCGCGCGGCGGCCGAGGCAGACAGGGTTCGTCGTCGCAATACGGCTCGCATGCGGGCAAGGAGTTCGCGCGGATTGAAGGGTTTGCCGATGCAGTCGTCCGCGCCCATTTCGAGGCCCACGATCCGGTCCATGTCGTCGGGTCCCGAGGCCAGAATCACGGGGACCGTGTTGCCGGCTGCGCGTAGCGTGCTCAGCGCTGCGAGGCCATTCACGCCGTGCATGATCTGGTCGAGGACAATCAGATCGGGTGGGTTCCGTTCGATGTGTTCCCCGAGCGACCTCACCTCGTGCAATACGGAGACCGCCATGCCTTCCCGTCCGAGAAAATCGGCCAGCGACCCAAGTAGTTCGACATCGTCGTCAACGACCAATATTTGAGTTGTCATAGTAGGGAAATCGAACGCATAGGCCGGCAATCAGGGTTGCAATAACGTTGGCCGCCACGTCACGACGGCTGGTTTGCCGCGCCAGCTTTCAGTGCCGTCAGACTGCTCGTGACCCGCGAACGTTGTGCTTCAGCTTCTTTAACGGAGCAACCTGCGGGAATCCGTCGCTGAATGCGGCTTTTTTTAAAGGTCGTGGAATCGATCGAGGGCGGCAGGCCAGCGCCTTCCCGGTCAGGTGGCGTAGCATGGCAAACTCCTATCTCCCATGTCCGATGCATCCCACTCGCCCATTACCGACCATGCTTTCTCCTCTTTCGCCTGCTGCCGTGGACGCGTTGCGCGCCCTCACGCCCGGTGCTCAAAGCACCACGCATTTCAATCACGCGGGGGCCTCGCTGCCGTCGTCCGCCACGCTGGAGGCGATGCGCGCTCACCTTTGGCTCGAAGCCACGACGGGGCCGATGGAAGCCGGCGTAGCCGGACGTGAGCAGACCGAGCGCGCTCGCTCGCTGGCTGCGCGGCTGCTGAACGCCCGTCCGGCGGAGATCGCCCTGACTACCGGCAACTCGGCAGGTTGGGGGCCCGCATTCGCCGCGCTAGGACCTTGGAGAGCCGGCGAGCGGATCCTGGTCGGGCGTCACGAGTGGGGCGGGAATCTGGCGGCCATGCGCCTGTCGGCGCAGCGCGCAGGGGCGTCGATCGAAGTCATTCCGTCCGATTCCCGCGGCGCCGTGGATCCGCAGGCGCTGGAGGCCATGCTTGACGACCGTGTGCGCCTGATTACGCTGACCTGGTTGCCGGCGAACGGCGGACTGATCAATCCGGCTGCGGCGATCGGGCAGGTCGCACGCCGCCACGGCATTCCCTACTTCGTCGATGCCGCCCAGGCGATTGGGCAGCTTCCCATCGACGTTGCCGAGGTGGGTTGCGATGTCCTGACCGGTCCGTGCCGCAAAGCGTTGCGTGGTCCGAGAGGCACGGGCCTGTTGTATGTGCGGGAGGACTTTCTGTCCCGCCTGACGCCGGCTTTCGTCGACATGCGATCCGCGCCGCTGGGTGCTGACGGCGAACCTGTCTTGCGGGACGACGCGGTGCGTTTCGAGTCGGCGGAACCATCGTTGGCGCTGCATTGCGGCATGGCTAACGCGTTGGACGAGGCGTTGGAGATCGGCGTTGAAAATATTCGCGCGCGGATCGACAGCGTGGCACGCGCGTTGCGCGGGCAACTCGCCGAGATCCCCGGTGTGACGGTGCTGGACCAGGGCCGGGAGCAATCGGGGCTGGTGGCGTTCAACATAGCGGGTCTGGAAGCTGCGTCGGTGCAGCGCAGTCTGGCGGATCAGGGTGTCTCAATCGGCAGTAACGGTGTCCCGTACACGCCTCTTGATATGGAATCCAGAGGACTTAAGCAGATCGCGCGCGCGTCGGTCAGCTATCTGACTACCGAGGCGGAAATTGGCAGACTGCTGGATGGAATCCGCAAGTTGGCAATCCAGTGACCCTTCGCGCGTTGGGTTTGCTTGGATCTGAAGCGATACCAATTCTCATTCGTACGGTCAGGCGTGCCATGCACTATGCTGCGCTAACGGGTGCCGCACATGAGCAGCGTGATGCCATGCACCAGACAGCATCACGTGAAGTGCGTTGCCTGAGCGGCGTGGCGTAGCGAATAGAGGAGGCGGTATGCAAGGAGATGCCAAGGTACTCGAATACCTGAACGCGCAATTGAAGAATGAGCTGACCGCAATCAACCAGTACTTTCTGCACGCCAGAATGTATGGTCATTGGGGCCTGAAAAGTCTCGGCAAACACGAGTACGACGAATCAATCGGCGAGATGAAGCACGCCGATCTGCTGATCGAGCGCATCTTCGTGCTGGACGGCTTACCGAATTTGCAGGACCTGCACAAATTGCTGATCGGCGAGGAAACGCAGGAAATCCTTGAGTGCGACCTCAAGCTCGAGCGGATGTCGCAGGCAACGTGCAAGGAAGCCATTGCCTACTGCGAGACGGTTAGCGATTACGTGTCACGCGCGATCCTTACCCATATTCTCGACGACACCGAGGAACATATCGACTGGCTCGAGACCAATCTGGCGTTGATCGACAAGGTGGGGATTCAGAACTATCAGCAATCGGCAATGGATTCACCGGAGTGAATTCGTCGAGACGCGGGCGGCTATATGAACCGGCCATCAGCAATGCGCCGTCACGCACTATCGCCGCCCATCAACGCATCGAATTCTCCAGACACGCCCGCCGATCAGCCGGCTTTTTCGGTCGCGTTCCAGTCCGATTCGCGCGCGAGTTCGACGAACGCCTTCAGATAATCGATCGCCGCGTCTGTCTCGCGCACGCCGAGAAAAATCTGCTTGGCGATGCCTCGCTTGCCTAATCTGACTGGACTGATGGCAACCTTGCCTGCGTACTCTTCCACCAGCCAGCGCGGTAGCGCGGCAACGCCCCGTCCACTGGCCACCATTTGCAACATGATGTCGGTTGTTTCAATGACCTTGTGGCGCTTCGGCATGACGTTCGCCGGCATCAGAAACTGGTTATAGATATCCAGCCGATCGATTTCCACCGGATACGTAATGAGGACTTCATCCGCAAGTTCCTCGGGCGGAATAAAGGGCAACTGCGCGAGTCGGTGCCCGAGGCCGACCACCAGCACCTGCTCGTAATCGAACACCGGCTCGAAGTGTAGACCGGGTTTTCTCAACGGGTCCGGCGTGACCAGAATGTCGATGTCGTAACCGAACAGCGCGCCAATGCCGCCAAACTGGAATTTCTGTTTGACGTCGACATCCACGTCCGGCCAGCGCGCGAGATACGGCGAGACCACCTTGAGCAGCCACTGATAGCAGGGGTGGCACTCCATACCGATACGAAGCGTGCCGCGCTGTCCCTGGGCGTATTGCTTCATCCGTTCTTCCGCGTGTTCCATTTGCGGCAGTACCCGGTTGGCAAGCGCCAGCAGATATTGACCCGCCTGGGTCAGGCGCAGGTTTCGGCCCTCGCGATCCCACACGGCGGTGCCGAGCTGTTGTTCCATCTTCTTGACGGTGTGACTCAGCGCCGATTGCGTCAGGCATAGCACGTTGGCCGCCGCGGTCAGAGACCCCTGGCGGTCCACTTCCCGAATGATCGTCAGATGGGTTCGTTCGAGCATGGCGAGTCCATGAAGAAAACTAATTGATCAATGAAATAATGCCATTATATTTCATGAGCCATCCACCCTATGATCGAGCCGTTCATTTTCGGAGCAGTTCATCACCATGGTTACGACACACAATCTGGGTTTCCCCCGCATCGGCGCAAAGCGTGAGCTGAAGTTCGCCCAGGAGCATTACTGGAAAGGCCAGTCGTCGCGCGACGAACTGAAAAGCCTGGGCGCCCAACTGCGTCAGCGCCACTGGGAGAACCAGTCCGGCCTCGATCAGGTTCCGGTTGGCGACTTCTCGTTCTATGACCAGGTGCTCGACACGAGCTTCATGCTGGGCAATATCCCGGAACGGGTCCGGGGTTTTGAGGGCGACGCGCTCGACAATTATTTTCGCGTTGCACGTGGCCGCTCCGCGCATGATTGCGCCTGCAGTTGCGGCGTGCAGGCCGGCGAGATGACCAAGTGGTTCGATACGAACTACCACTACATCGTGCCGGAATTCAACGCGTCGACCGAGTTCTCGCTCGACGCGTCGCGCCTCCTCGATCAACTCGACCAGGCTCGCGCGCTTGGCGTCAAAGCCAAGCCGGTCATCATCGGACCGGTGACGTATCTATGGCTCGGCAAGGCGAAGGACGATTCGGACAAGCTCGCGCTGTTGCCGCGCCTGTTGCCTGTGTACGTGGCCCTGCTCGAGCAACTGGCGGCGCAAGGGGTGGAATGGGTGCAGATCGATGAGCCGGCGCTGGTCACCGAGCTTGACCCGGCATGGCAACACGCTTTCGTCACCGCGTACGACGTGTTGAAGACCACCAGGGTGAAGCTGCTACTGGCAACCTATTTCGGCGAACTGCGCGACAACCTCGCGCTTGCTTGCGGGTTGCCGGTTCAAGGTCTGCATGTCGATGCGGTCAACGCCCGTAGCGAGGTCGAGCAGGTCGTCGCACGGTTGCCCACCGACAAGATTCTGTCGCTTGGCGTGATCAACGGCCGCAACGTCTGGAAGACCGACCTGAACGCGGTGCTGGAATGGCTGACGCCGATTCATCAAACATTGCAGGCTCGCCTGTGGATCGCGCCGTCGTGTTCATTGCTGCATGTTCCGGTCGACCTGAACAGCGAACAGAAGCTCGATCACGAAATCCGTTCGTGGCTCGCCTTTGCCCTGCAAAAGCTCGACGAACTGAAGATCATCGCCAAGGCGTTGAACGACGGGCGCGAGTCGGTGCAAGCCGCGCTTGCCGAAAATCAGACCGCCATTCAGAGCCGTCGCACGTCGCCGCGCGTTCACAACCCGGCGGTCAAGGACGCGATCGCGAAGATCGATGCCGCGCTGGGACGTCGTGCCAGCGCTTATCCGCAACGTGCCGCCCGGCAGTCTGCGCTGTTGAACCTGCCGGCTTACCCGACCACCACCATCGGATCATTCCCGCAAACCGCCGAAATTCGCCAGGCGCGTAGCCAGTTCAAGCGTGGTGAACTGGACGAAGCCAGCTACAAGACGGTGATGCAGCACGAGATTGCGCGCAGCGTGCAGGAACAGGAAGCGCTGGGTCTCGACGTGCTCGTGCATGGCGAAGCAGAGCGTAACGACATGGTCGAATACTTCGGCGAACAGCTCGACGGTTACGCGTTCAGCCAGTTCGCCTGGGTGCAGTCCTATGGCTCGCGTTGCGTGAAGCCGCCCATTCTGTTCGGCGACATCAACCGTCCGAAGGCGATGACTGTCGAGTGGATCAGGTATGCGCAATCGCAGACCGCCAAGCCGATGAAGGGCATGTTGACCGGCCCGGTCACGATCCTGAACTGGTCGTTCGTGCGTGACGACCAGCCGCGTTCGGTTTCCTGCTATCAGTTGGCGCTGGCGATTCGCGAGGAAGTGCTGGACCTGGAGAAGGCGGGTGTACGGGTGATCCAGATTGACGAAGCGGCGCTGCGTGAAGGCCTGCCGTTGCGCAAGTCGCAATGGAACGACTATTTGCAATGGGCGGTGGAATCCTTCCGTATCACGGCAAATGGCGTGCAGGATGAGACACAGATCCACACGCACATGTGCTATTCCGAGTTCAACGACATCATCGCTTCGATCGCCGATATGGACGCCGACGTCATCACGATCGAGACGTCGCGCTCGGACATGGAATTGCTGGACGCCTTCGACAACTTCAATTATCCGAACGAGATCGGCCCGGGTGTCTACGACATCCACTCGCCGAATATCCCGAGCCAGGAGCACATCGTGAATCTGATGCGCAAGGCGGCTGAACGGATTCCGGCTGAGCGCTTGTGGGTGAACCCCGACTGCGGCCTGAAGACCCGTGCGTGGGAAGAAGTCATCCCTGCATTGAAGAACATGGTTGCGGCAGCTAAAACGTTGCGCGCGGGCATCTGATCAAGCTAGCTGAGAGCACGCTGCGCGAGGTCGTTGACCTCACGAATTCGCTTGCCGGGCCTGGCGGCAGAAGAACCGGCGCAGCGGTGTCCTGGACTCTCGCGCACTCGCGGTCTCGGCGACTTCGCGCCACCACTTCTCGCCGCGGTGCGGCGAGGCCAGGTCCAGCCGCTCGCCCATGCGGGGCGTCGACAGCGGAATGCCGCGCGCGGCGGTGAGCCCGGTCACGCGCTCGTACGGTTCCTGCCAGCGATGCATCGCCAGATCGAACGTGCCGTTGTGAACCGGCACCAGCCAGCGGCCACGCAGATCGACGTGGGCCTGGACGGTCTCGTCGGGTTGCATGTGGACGTACGGCCATTGCGCATCGTAGGCGCCGGTTTCGAGCAGCGTCACGTCGAAGGGACCCAGCCGTTCGCCAATGGCCTTGAATCCGTCGAAGTAGCCCGTGTCGCCGCTGAAGAACACGCGCAGCGCGTCATCGACGATGACCCACGAAGCCCACAAGGTGCTGTTGCCGTCGAACAGACTGCGGCCGGAGAAATGCTGCGCCGGGGTTGCCGTGAACGCCAGGCCGTCGATTTCGACGCCCTGCCACCAGTCGAACTGGCGGACCTTCGACGCGTCGATACCCCACTCGATCAGACGGTCGCCGACGCCGAGCGCCGTCAGGAACACCCCTGTCTTCGCAGCGAGTGCCAGCACGGTTTCGCGGTCCAGATGGTCGTAGTGGTCATGCGACAGAATCACGCCGCGCAGCGGCGGCAAGTCTTCGAGGGCAATGGGCGGCGCATGAAAGCGCTTTGGACCGAAGCGCCGGAACGGTGATGCCCGTTCGGCGAAGACGGGGTCGGTCAACCAGAACTGACCCCGCAGCTTGAGCAGCATGGTGGAATGCCCGAGGCGATACAGGCTCCGGTCCGGTGCGGCCTGAAGTTGTTCTGGCGACAGCGCATCGACGGGCAGGGCGCCTGCGGGCGTCGTGCCGGCCGGCTTGTTGAGCAAAATATTCCAGACGATGCTTAAGGTCTTCCCGAGTCCTTCGACAGGACGCGGTTTGACGTTACGAAAGCGCTCGCCGTCGTGCTGAGCCGACATATCGAACGATTCCCGCCCGCGTTGCGCAGCCGTCAGCCCCAAGGCGCGGCGAATAGAACCGGTGAACGATGTCATGCGGGCAGCCTCGAAACAGAAAGTAGACTGTTGAGTGTAGTTTATTTTCGAGAAAAGTAAACTGCCCGGTGTAAAATTTAATGATGAGCACCAGTGAACCCACCCTCCGCCTGACCGACCGCAAGCGCGCCGCTGTAATTGGGGCGGCAATCGAAGAATTTCTCGCGGCCGGCTTCGACGCGACCAGCATGGACCGTATCGCGGCACGCGCGGGCGTCTCGAAGCGGACGGTCTACAACCATTTTCCAAGCAAGGAAGCGCTGTTTGCGGCGATCCTGGGGCAGTTGTGGGAGTCGAGTGACACGGGAGAGGTGACGGCTTATTCGGCCGCGTATCCGTTGCGTGCGCAGTTGCTCCAGCTTCTGTTTAAAAAGCTGGCCCTCCTGAATAACGAGGCCTTTCTATCGCTGGCGCGCGTTGCGATCGCGGCGGGCATTCATTCGCAGGAACGCGCGCGCGACATGGTGGCTCGCATGGGCGAGCGCGAAGAAGACCTGACGGTGTGGATTCGCGCAGCCGCTGCCGATGGCCGCCTCAAGACGTCGGACCCGATGTTCGCCTCGCAGCAGTTGCAGGCCCTGGTGAAAGCGTTCGCGTTCTGGCCGCAGGTGACGATGGGCCAGCCCCCCCTCAGCGTGGATGAACAAAGGCACGTCGCGGAATCTGCTGCCGATATGTTTCTTGCGCGCTACGCATGACGCTCACGCGCCCGCGGACGCTTCCAGTTCTGCAAGACGCTTGCGCAGCAGGCGATCCTCCTGGAAGCGGCTGGTTTCGTCGCGGATCACGGCGACGATGCCGGTGAGTTCGTTTTGCGGCGAATGCAGCAACGCAACCGTAAAGGCAATCGACAGTGACCGCCCGTCTTTATGCACGGCAGGGACGCGCAGCACGTCGTTGCCATAGCGGGTTTCGCCCGTTGCCATGGTCTTGTGATAACCGTCCCAATGGCGGCCGCGTAAACGTTGCGGAATGATCAGGTCCAGCGACCTTCCCAGTGCCTCGTCCTGCGTAAAGCCGAACATGCGCTCAGCGCCGGGATTCCATAATGTGATGCTGCCGGCGGCATCGGAAATGATGATCGCGTCGCCGATTGCGTTGACGAGTTGCTCGAAGTCGATAGCGCTTTGCATGGCGCTCCCCGGAAGTAAAACCGCAGATCCTTGAATGGGATACGGCGCCCGCTGAGGGGCGCCGTATCCACAGCCCCGAGCCTACACACAGGCTCGCAGCGTAACACCATTAAACCGCTTTGATTTCGTGCAGGTTGAAGATGTCCTGCCGGCTGTAGCCGAGGCTCGCCAGCACTTCATCCGTGTGTTCACCGAGCAGCGGCGAGGCGGTCACTTCCGGCTTCATGTCCGAGAACTTGATCGGACTGCCGACCGTCAGATACGAACCGCGTTTCTTGTGCTGCACTTCGACGATCGTGCCGCTCGCGCGCAATGACGGGTCGTTGGCCAGCTCCTTCATTGTCAGCACCGGCGCGCACGGAATGTCGAACTTGCGCAAGATGTCGACCGCTTCGAATTTGGTCTTGTCGGCGAGCCAGCCTTCGATGGTGCCGAAGATCTCGAAGATATGCGGTTGACGTGCTTCGGCGGTCTTGTAGGCGGGATCGTCGATCCATTCGGGTTTGCCGAGCGCCTTGCAGATCGGCTCCCACGCATGACCCTGGATCGTGAAGTAGATATACGCGTTCGGATCCGTTTCCCAGCCCTTGCACTTGAGTACCCAGCCCGGCTGACCACCGCCGCCCGCATTGCCGCCGCGCGGTACCACGTCGCTGAACTCGCCGTGCGGATACTGCGGATATTCCTCGAGATAGCCCACGCGTTCCAGCCGCTGCTGGTCGCGCAGCTTCACGCGGCACAGGTTCAGCACGCTGTCCTGCATCGACACCGCGACTTTCTGGCCTTTGCCGGTTTTGTCGCGTCCAATCAGTGCGGTCAGAATGCCGATCGCCAGATGCATGCCGGTGTTGCTGTCGCCGAGCGCCGCGGCGCTGATGGTCGGCGGACCGTCCCAGAAGCCGGTGGTGGAGGCCGCGCCGCCCGCGCATTGCGCGACGTTTTCGTAGACCTTCAGGTCATCGTAGTGATGGCCGTCGCTGAAACCCTTCACCGAAGCGACGATCATCTTCGGATTGAGTTCGTTCAGGCGTTCCCATGAAAAACCCATCCGGTCCAGCGCGCCCGGGCCAAAATTTTCGACCAGCACGTCGGATTCGCGAATCAGCTTTTCGAGTACTTCCTTGCCTTCGGGCTTTTTCGTGTCCAACGTGAGCGACTTCTTGTTGCTGTTGAGCATCGTGAAGTACAGCGCGTCAGCGTCGGGGATGTCTCGCAACTGGTTGCGCGTCACGTCGCCCGAACCCGGTCTTTCAACCTTGATCACGTCGGCGCCGAACCAGGCGAGCAACTGGGTGCACGCGGGGCCGGCCTGAACGTGGGTGAAGTCGATGATCTTGATGCCTTCGAGTGGTTTGGTCACTTTGCTATCTCCGTGGTTACGCTGGATCACTTTTTCATTGCCGCGCTTTGCGGATTCAGATTGGTCAGGCGGCCGCTTTCGGTGCCCGCCGCTTCATCGATGACGGCATTGATCAAGGTCGGCTTGCCTGATGCGATCGATTCAAGCAGCGCTTTCGTCAATTCTTCCGGGGTGGTCGCGTTGTAGCCGACACCGCCGAATGCCTCGATCATCTTGTCGTAGCGCGCGCCCTTCACGAACACGGTCGGCGCGACGTCCTTGCCGCCCGTCGGGTTCACATCGGTGCCGCGATACACGCCGTTGTTGTTGAACACGATCGTGCAAACCGGCAAGTCGTAACGGCAGATGGTTTCGAGTTCCATGCCGCTGAAGCCGAACGCGCTGTCACCTTCGATCGCGACAACCGGTTTGCCGCTCGTCACCGCCGCGCCGATCGCGAAGCCCATGCCGATGCCCATGATTCCCCACGTGCCCGAATCGAAGCGTTTGCGCGGCTCGTACATGTCGATGATGCTGCGAGCGTAGTCGAGCGTGTTCGCGCCTTCGTTGACGACGTTGATGTCCGGGCGCGTCTTCAGCACATCGCGGATTGCACGCAACGCGCTGTGGAAATTCATCGGCGACGGGTTCTTGTCGAGTGTGGCGGCCATCTTTGCGAGGTTCTTGCTCTTGCGCTCGGCGATGGCGCCGGTCCACTCAGCGCTCGGCTTCGCGAATCCCGCATCGAGGCCGGCACGCAATGCCGCCACGCACGAGCCGATATCGCCGATCACCGGCGCGGCAATCGCGACGTTGCTGTCGATCTCGGTCGGCGAAATATCGACCTGGACGAACTTCTTCGGCTCCGCGCCCCACGTTTTGCCCTTGCCATGCGAGAGCAACCAGTTCAGACGCGCGCCGATCAGCACGACAACGTCGGCTTCCTGCAGCACGAACGAGCGCGCCGCCGACGCCGATTGCTCGTGCGTGTCAGGCAACAGGCCCTTGGCCATCGACATCGGCAGATACGGAATGCCGCTTTGTTCGACGAACGCGCGGATCTCCGCGTCGGCCTGCGCGTAAGCCGCCCCCTTGCCGAGCAGGATCAACGGACGCTTGGCGCTTTTCAGCACATCGATTGCACGCTTGACCGATTCCGGCGCCGGCAACTGACGCGGTGCGGCGTCGACCACTTTGACCAGCGATTGCTGCGCCTTCACGGCGTCCAGCGTTTGCGCGAGCAGCTTGGCCGGCAAGTCCAGATACACGCCGCCCGGACGGCCCGACACCGCCGCGCGAATCGCACGCGCCACGCCGATGCCGATGTCTTCCGCATGCAGCACGCGATACGCGGCCTTCGCATACGGCTTGGCCGCATTCAACTGATCCATTTCTTCGTAATCGCCCTGCTGCAGATCGACGATTTCACGCTCGCTCGAGCCGCTGATCAGGATCATCGGGAAGCAGTTGGTGGTCGCGTTGGCGAGCGCGGTCAGGCCGTTCAGAAAGCCGGGCGCCGACACTGTCAGGCAGATACCCGGCTTTTGCGTCATGAAACCACTAATGGCCGCTGCGTTGCCCGCGTGCTGTTCATGACGAAAGCCGATGAAACGCATCCCTTCCGCCTGGGCAAGCCGCGCGAGGTCGGTGATCGGGATGCCGACAAGACCAAAGATGGTGCTGATGTCGTTCAGTTTCAGCGCGTCGATAACGAGATGAAACCCGTCGGTCGTCTCGGCCGCTTGTTGTGTCGAAGTCTCTTCTACTGATTGCCGGTCGGCTTCTGCCATGATGCTGCTCCTTGGTCGCGGGACGTTATGGATTCGTCGTGAGTGGCGAGCTCACGTTGTTGTTCATTCAGGTGAGCCGCCGGGTGACGGCTGCAGGCGCGCTTCAGCGATAACTACGCCAGCCGGCGCGCCTGAGTTTTCGATCCAGCGTTTTCTCATAGGGGCGAGGATGAATTTCGCGGATACGGCTGCCGCGATCGACACCACCGCCGCCGAGATGAACACGGTGCTCCACCCGCCGTTGGCCGACAGCACCGATGCGATCGGCACCAGCATCGACGCGGTGCCTTTCGCCGTATAGAGCGTGCCGGCATTGGCCGCAGCGTATTTGCTGCCGAACGTGTCCGCGCAGGTCGCCGGGAAGATCGAGAAGATCTCGCCCCAGCACAGGAATACGGCGGCGGCGAAGAACATGAAGGCGTACGGGTTGTGGCCGAACTGCATGAGCCCCAGCAGTGCGACGCCTTCGCCGAGAAAGATCATGAACATTGTGTTTTCACGGCCGATGCGGTCCGACAGAAAGCCGCACAACGGACGCGTGAAGCCGTTGCACAGGTTGTCGATCGACAGCGTCATCGTGAGCAGCGGCAGCGTGATGCCCATCAGGTTCACCGGCAGCTTGGCAAAGCCGAATTCCTTCGCGATCGGCCCAAGCTGTGCCGTGGCGATAATGCCGCCGGCTGCGACGAATACGAACATCAGATACAGCACCCAGAAGAGCGGCGAACGGATCATCTCGCCGGGTGTGTAGTCGATCTTGCTGGCGACCACGCGTTTGGCCGCGACTGCGAATGCGGGCGGTTTCGGCCGTACCAGCATGGTGGCGAGCAACAGAATGCAGACGCCCTGGAAAATGCCGAAGAACATGAACGTGTGCTCGTAACCCGAGCGCTGGATCATGTTGGCGATTGGAATCACGGTGACGGCCGCGCCGGCGCCGAAACCTGCCGCAGTCAGGCCGGCTGCGAGACCGCGCTTGTCCGGAAACCATTTGAGCGCCGTGCCGACGCAGGTGCCGTACACGCAACCTGCGCCGATACCGGCGATCACGGCTGCGATGTATAGATCGACGAGGCTGCTCGCATGCGCGTCGATGATCCAGCCGAGCGCCGCGCACACCGAGCCGCCGATCACAACCGGGCGCGGCCCGAACTTGTCGACGAGCCAGCCTTCGATCGGCACGAGCCAGGTTTCAGTGACGATGA
This sequence comes from Paraburkholderia sediminicola, assembly GCF_046026675.1. GTDB lineage: Bacteria > Pseudomonadota > Gammaproteobacteria > Burkholderiales > Burkholderiaceae > Paraburkholderia > Paraburkholderia sediminicola_F. Next base: position 432,810 of record NZ_JAQQEY010000002.1, read on the forward strand.
AGACCGTGAATGCGGTCTGAATGGCTGCCTGGCCCCAGTGGTGGGCGTTGTCCATCGGTACGACGAACAGCGTCCAGGCATATTGGAGATTCGCGACCAGCCCCATGCATACGATGCCGATCGCTAGCTGCACCCAGCGGTTTTGCCGGAACGGCGTACTGCCTGTCCCGGATACGTTGGTATGTCCCATGTCTTTCGTCTCCTGTATATTCCGTCGCGCTCGAGCGGCGCGTTGGACCTACGTGATCGAATCGCTTCATCGCCGGTTTGTCTGTGGGCAATCAAGCGCCAGTGGTCGGCCAGAGGGAATTGCACTGACGAAAACCCTTGCCCGTCGATCTCACAACAACTGGGTAGAAGGCGTTTCGCGTGGAGCGCGTCTGAAGGATGCTGCGCGCGAACAGCGATAAGTAAAAGTTAAAACATTTTATGGTTAGCATTAGGCATACCTAATGGATGGGGTTGCCGGTTCTGATTGCGGGTTCTAAGCAACGAGACTCTGCGTCGACTGAGCAGGGATGTGGTGCACTGCAAGAGCAAACGGATGCTTTCCGGTGCGTTTACGGATCGGCAGGGGAATCAACGTATAAACAAAACGTTATGGTTTTTCGAAATAACTTTAACTGTTGTTTATCTATGCGCGCTCCTATTCTTGGTCATGTCAATTTGCCCGAAGGAGACGACCATGAACCCATCCCAGTTCGACGCCCGCGACAGCGCGCACGACGCGGAAGTAGAGGCGCAACTGTGCGCCTATAACAGCGCGTTCGAAGAACTCGGTCTGCGCTTCCGTTGGGATGCGCGCACGCTGGCGTTGGTAGCCACGATCGACGACGAGGAGGCGCAGATTGCCGCGTACATCGAAGCACATCACGCGCACTTGCTGAAAGCGTATAGCGTCGAGTTTCTGAGCCGGGCCATTCTCGAGAGGAAGAAAGCGCGCTATCCAGCGCGCGTATCGATACGCGTCGAAAGCGCGTCGCATGCGACCCAGGCGGTACGTCAGCCACAGATGAGCAGCTGGCGCGAGCGCGTGTCGTACGAGGTAGAGCTGCCGGCACTGGTTGGTGTTTAGACGCGGCACACGCCATGCGTGTGCCGCCGGTTGGAGAGGTGCTGGCTAGACAATGCGCGACAGGACAATCAGCACGGTCGTCACGGTAATCGCCCCGCCGATCCGGGTCGCGATCTGCGCGAACGGCATCAGCGTCATGCGATTGGCGGCAGTCAGGATGGCGACGTCGCCCGTGCCACCCTGGCCGCTGTGACAAGCGTTCACGATGGCCGCGTCGATCGGATACATCTTCATCCAGTACCCCACCAAAGCACCGACTGCCATCAGGGTTGCGACGGTTGACACGATGGTGATGAGGGTCGGCAGGGTGAAGGAAGCCATCAGCTTGTCCCACGGCGTCAGCGACACGCCGATGGCGAACAGCAGCGGGTAGGTGACCGCGGTGGAGAAAAACTTGTACACAATGTAAGCGCCCTGTTGCAGCTCTGGAGACACCGCCTGCGCGAGTTTCACGACCACCGCGATAAAAAGCATCGCGACCGGCGCCGGCAGGCCGAACAGCCGCTGGCATAAGATCCCGACAACGTAGAGCGTCAGTGCAGTGATGCCTGCCGCGGCGATATGGGTCACATCCATATGCCCCGAGATTTCTTGCTGCGCAGGGTCCATCTCGTCGTGCTCGCCAGGCTGCAAACGCCCTTCGCCGGTGAAACGGGGGTATCGCTTGCCGACGAAGTTCAACGTGCCGGCGAAAATGATCGCCGCCAGGCTGCCGAGCATGACGGGTGGCAGAACGGTCGCAAACAGGACTCCCGGATCCTGATGCAGGATCCCGGCATATCCGACGGTCAGCGGAATGGCCCCTTCGCCAACTCCGCCAGCCATGATCGGTACGACGATAAAAAAGAACGTGTGATAGGCGCCGAGTCCCAGCACCGTTCCGACGGCCGTCCCGACGGCGCCGGCCACGATCGTTCCGACACCGAGCGGCACGAAGATCTTGAGGAAGCCCTTGATCAGGACCTGCCGGTCCATGCTCAGGATGCTGCCCACAATAATGGACGCAATAAACAGGTATAGAAAATTGGTGGACTTGGTGAATTCGATGGTGACCTTCACGATCTGCGCAGGCAGCAACTTGTAGTACACCAGCGCGGACGGGATAAAGGTCGCAAAGATGGCAGCGGCGCCGATGGCGCGAATGCCCGGAATGCGCTTACCGATTTCGGCCAGCGTGAAACCGAAGAACGCAAACATCACGATCACGAGCGAGATCTCATTGGGCAGCTTGTCGATATAGACAAGCACTGCGATGAGTACGCCGGCAATCACATAGATCGGCAGCGGAATGATGCCAATGCGGATCTCCATCAGCCTCCACCATCCTTGGGGCCAGAAGGCCTGCTTCTTCGCCTGATCTGGCGGTAGAGGGGTGGAAGCCGCTGTCTTCATCGAAGTCTCCTGAACGGATATTCGGTTGCTTGCGCCGCTTTTTCAGTTCGCTATCGACTTTGTGGAGTGCCAAAGACACTCGTCATGTATCCCGTGGCGGCTAGACGAGTTGTGCGAAGTCTGGCTGAAATCTGCGTTTAATTGGTGTCGTGCGCAAAGAACTCCAAGCGTAGCATCGTGTGCGCGGCACGGGGTACCGTGCATACCCCTAGCGGCCGGACTCAGCCTCCGCCGAGCGCACTGGGATTGTTCGCGCAAGCGGTGCGCGACTGGGAAAGCAGGCGGGAAATTACTCGCTCGCAGACTCGACAGGGACCTCGGCGTCGCGCGCGGGCCGGCGTACGGCTCGCACCTTCCCGCTGCTTCCGCCGCCGCAGAAAAACAGATCGCCGCCGTCGGCTTCCAGCCCCGACACGGTCAGGCCGGGTGGCATCTCCAGGCTCTCCAGCACTTCTCCCGTACCAGGATCGACTCGTCGCAACTCGCTCGCGTCATCTTCCCAGGTGCCGTGCCAGAGCTCTCCGTTGCTCCACGTGACGCCGGTGACGAAGCGGTTGGACTCAATGGTGCGCAGAATCGCCCCGGTTTGGGGATCGACCTGGTGGATCTTCCGGTCCTGATACCGCCCCACCCAGAGCATGCCTTCGGCCCACGCGAGCCCCGAGTTGCCACCGCCGCCGGGCGCCGGAATGGTGGCGAGCACGCTGCCGGTATCCGGATCGATCTTCTGGATGCGATCGTCGGCGATCTGGAACAGGTGTTGGCCGTCGAAGGCCGTGCCTGCCTGCGCCGTGACGTCGAACGAGCGCAGCGTTTCTCCGCTCACTGGATCGAAGGCGTTCAGCTTGTCTCCGGCGGCAATCCAGACACGCTGACCGTCATAGGTGACGCCCCCCACCTGGTTGACACCCGGAAAGGGCCCATATTCACGAACGATTTTGGCGGCTGATTTGTTCATGTTTCGATCCTAATCACTCGGTAGGGGGAGCGGGGAGTAACAAAGCCGTCGTGAATCCGGGCATGGGCGGCGTCATCCAGCGTCGCGCGCGCCCGCGACCGAACGACTGCACCTTGCCGGCTGCCGCCAGCGAATCGAGTGCCCGCTGCATGGTGCGCTGGCTGGCGTCCAGCGCAATCGCGAGCGCCGAGCTCGACCACGACTCACCGTCCGCGAGGAAGGCGAGCACCATCGCATGGGGTTCTTCTACCGGCCGCGCGAGCACGACGACCTCGCGCGCGCCGTGCGGCACCAGCGCAAAGCCGCGCTTCGTCGCGCTCACGCCGGCCAGCGGCCCAAGCAACGCGCGAAGCCGCCCGACTTCGACGCGCAACCGTGCGCGATGCGATTCATCGGCATGCTTCGTCCGGAATGCGCGCGCGATGAGGGTGTCCCTCGATACGTCTTCGGGCCACGCTTCGGCCAATTCGCGTGCGAGCGCGAACAACACCGGACGCCTCGCGAGCGGAACTACGATGTTTGCTTCACGTATGACATAACGGCACGCGTCCACCACGAGCGCTTTCGAGGCCAGTAACGCCTCAACCTCCTCGAGCACGAGCAGCCGCTCTTCGCCGTGTGCAATCAGACGAGCCGCGGGCGTGTCAAGCAGAAGGCGTGCGCTTTCGACCTCCGCCGCCAGCGACGGGATACCGGCGTGACGCGCGGCCTGCTCGGCTTTCGCGAGCGCAGTGCGCGCTGTTTTCGTCTGGAGACGGCGCATCGCGACCCCCGCGACGACCAGCTCGTGGGCGGCACGCAGCGCGGGCGGGAAGGGCGTGGGATCGAGGTGGGCAAGCAGGCGCTCGGCTTCGTCGAGGCGCCCGATCAGGAGGAGGCGCCGGACTTCGAGATACCGCGCATGCGCGGCGTTCAGCCGGTCACCGTGGGCTTCGAGCGTCGCTCGCGCGGCGTCGAGCGCCTTTGCGGGCCAGCCCAGATCGCGTGAGGCGAGCGCGATTTCGGCCTCGGCGACCACGCATCGCGCACGGGCCACGGGCGCTTTCGGGCCGAAGGCGCGCGCCGCACTTCGCACCAGCGCTTTCGCCCGAACGAGATCGCCGAGCTGCGCCATCGCGATGCCTCGCAGCGCGAGCGCAGCTGCGTCGTCGCGCAAGGCGACCTGGTTCAGTGCGCCGAGCGGGTCGCCCGCAGCGAGCGCACGCGCCGCTGCCGTCACTAGCGAGTCCATGGTCTATTCGAATCCCGCCACATTTGTCACTCCCATCGTTCGGGTGCCCGTGGCTAATCTAGCACGACCACCAACCAGTTCGTCGTATCGACAACTGAACGATCGGCGAAGGACTCCCAAGGAGGGAAGCATGACCACGACACATAAAACCGGGACGCGTGACCAGTGGCTGGCGGCGCGGATCGACCTGCTCAAGGCGGAAAAGGCGCTCACGCGTCAGAGCGACGCGCTGGTGCAGCAACGGCAGGCGTTGCCCTGGGTGCGAATCGACAAGGCGTACCGATTCGAAACGGCTGCGGGAAGCGCTTCGTTGGCCGACCTCTTCAAAGGACGCTCGCAGCTCCTCGTGTACCACTTCATGTTCGGGCCTGACTACAAGGCGGGGTGCCCGTCATGCTCGTCGATCGCGGATGGGTTCGACGGCCTCGTGGTTCATCTGGCGAATCACGACGTCACGCTGTCCGCGGTATCGCGTGCGCCGCTCGAGAAGCTGCAGACGTATCAGCGCCGGATGGGCTGGACGTTCCCCTGGGCGTCTTCGGCTGGCAGCGACTTCAACTTCGACTTCAACATCGCGTTCACGGAGGCGCAACAGCGCGAAGGAAGCATCGAATACAACTACGAGCGCGGCGGCCACGCGATGGACGAGACACAGGTCGTCCCCGAGCCCGTCGCCCAGTTCGCGGCTACATGCGGAACCGACGCGGCGACGTACACGCGCGACAGGCCGGGCTTGAGTGCGTTCGTACTCGAAGACGGCGTCGTCTATCACACGTATTCCACCTATGCGCGCGGCGTGGACGGCATCTGGGGTATGTACCAGTGGCTCGACCGCGCGCCCAAAGGGCGTAACGAGACGGGCGTCTGGTGGAAGCGTCACGACGAGTACGAGGCGACGCGCTGAGCTAGATGATGGAACACGTTAGCGCAACCGGGAGCGGCGAAACGTCAGGACGTGCGATCGAAGCGCGCGCTTCCCAGCGGGCTTTCTTCGGCGTCTCGGCACTACTCTTCGCCGTCAGCACGGCGGTGACGATCGTCGGCGCGGCATCTATGTCGGCGATGGGTGAGATGCCGATGCCCGGCGGCTGGACGATGTCGGCGGCGTGGATGCGGATGTGCGGACAAACGTGGCCAGGCTTCGCGGCGTCATTCCTCGGCATGTGGGCGGTGATGATGGTCGCGATGATGCTGCCATCTCTCGTTCCTATGCTGTGGCGCTACCGCGAGGCCGTCGGCGGGACGGGCGTAACGGGCTTGGGCCGGCTGACGGTGGTGGTGGGCGCGGGGTACTTCTTCGTGTGGACCGCGTTCGGCATGGCCGCCTTTCCGCTCGGCGTGGCGCTGGCGGCGCTCGAGATGCAACAGCCGGCGCTGGCGCGCGCCGTTCCGTTCGCAGACGGTGTGATTGTGCTGATCGCCGGGGCGCTGCAGTTCACGGCGTGGAAGGCCCGGCGTCTTGCCTGCTGCCGCGCAACACCTGGTCGCTGCCTCCTGTTGCCCGCATTGCCCGCCGACGCCGCCACCGCATGGCGGCACGGCCTGCGTCTCGGCCTCCACTGCAGCTACTGCTGTGCGGGCCTGACGACGGTCCTGCTCGTTGCCGGGGTCATGGATTTGAGTGTGATGGCTGTCGTGACGGCGGCCATCACCGTTGAACGTCTTGCACCGCGTGGTGACCGGGCGGCGCGCGTGATCGGGGCCGGTATCGTCGGCGCAGGCGTGTTGCTGACCGCGCGAGCCGTAGGCTTGGGATGAGTCACCCGCCCCATGCCGACGACAATCAATCGGTCATGCCACCGTAATTGCGCTGTCCCCGCAGACGCATCGCGATGCGGCCAAACGCGCGCCATTGCTGTGCGATCAACCCGTCGCCATAGGAGCGCGCTGCGCCGTGCGGCACGGGCAACTGGTCACGGATGCCGGTCGGCTCGACGGTGCGGTCCCACGACGCGGTCCTGAACATCATGTCCCACCACGGAAACAGCACGCCGAAGTTACAGCCATAGCGCGTGCCTTCATGACCGTAGCCGACCGCGTGATGACGCCGATGAAAAATCGGGCTCACGATAGTGCGTTCGAGCAGCCATCCATACGGCAAGCGCGCGTTCACGTGCTGCACGCTCTGCATGAAGTTGCCGACGGCGACCAGTACGACGAACTGCGTCGGCTGCACGCCGATGAACAGCGAAATCGCGGCGAAGAACGCGGCCTGGATGATGTCGTCGAGAAAGTGATTGCGATCGTCGGCCCACAACGACATCTGCTGCTGGCTGTGGTGCACCGCGTGCAGTTCCCACCACACGCCGAAGCGATGCTGCCAGCGGTGATACCAGTAGCCGAAGAAATCGAGCACGATCAGGTAGATGAGGAACGACACAACCGGCTGATCGGTGACGCCCGGCCACAGTCCGTCGATGTCGATGTTCGGCACGTTGTAGATCGCCATCAGACTCTGCCAGTGATTGAACAGCGGCTGGAGCATGAAGAAGAACGCGATATTGAGGATGCCGAGCTTGGCGATCCACGTGTAGATCACATCGGCGCGCAGCGCTTTTCGATCGGACCACGCCTCGACGGGCCGCAGCGCCTCCAGCGGCCGCAAGGCGATATACGTGACCAGAATTTCCAGCACGCCGACGATCACCCAATAGAGCGCGTCGTAGGTGTCCTCGTCGTATCCCATCAGGCCGAAGCGATAGAAAAACGGCTGCACCACGTCGACGTACAGGAGTGTCTGCAGCGTCGAGATGCCATTGTCGAGTAGCGCGAGGATTTCGTGGGCCATCAAAAACCTCTTGAAATTGCGGGTGCTGTCATTAAAACGAAAGCCTGTTCAGTCTGGATTGGGCGCATACACGGGCGCACGATTGGCGAAATACAAACCATGCGGTGAACGTCCGACCGCGATCGTGTCGATAAGTTTATGCGTCGTCAGATCAATGATGCCGACATGCCGCGAAAAACGGAATGTGACCCACAGGTAGCGGTGATCCGCGGACAGCTCCATGTCGTCGGGGCCGGGCATAAGTCCGGTGATGTCGGCGGTCTTTGTCAGCGTGTTGTAATCGAGAATGCTGATCGTACTTTCCACGCGGTTCGTGAGCGCTACGTGCTGACCGTCGTCGAGATTACGGAAGTTGTGCGCGCCGCGCCCGGTCTGAATTCTTTTCACGACTTGCTGTTTGTGCCAGTCGACCACGGCCACATCGTCTTCGCCCGTCATGCCGATTAACAGATAGCGGTCGCCCGGTGTCATCCAGAGGCCGGCGGGAGTATTGCCCACGTGCAGTTTCCACAGCACCGACTGCGTCGCCAGATCGATCGCGGCCACCTCGCCCGTGTCTTGCAACGTGACGAACACGGTCTTGCTATCGGACGAGAACGTCATGTGACTCGGCGTCTTCGAGAGCGGGACGCGTTTGGCGAGCGTCATGTTCTGGCCGTCGTAGTGGTACACGTCGACGCGATCCAGTCGCAGACCTGCCGTCACGAACCATTTGTGATCCGGCGAGAAACCGAGCTGATAGGGATCTTCAATATCGTCGACCTTGCGCTGTACGCGGCCGGTATGCGGATCGAGAAACATCAGATCGTTCGAGATCGAATCCGCGACGATGAGCGAATGCCCGTCGGGCGTAATCATCAGATGGTGCGGTTCCTTACCGGTCGGCTCCGTGCCGATGACCTTGTGCGTAGCGGGATCGATCAGCGTCAGCTGGGCTTCGCCGGAGTCGAGCACGATCACGTTGTCGGCTGCTTGCGCCGGCATCGCCATGGTTAGCGCGCAATACGTTAGCGCGGCAAGCGCGACGGTCTTTGTAATCGAAACGATAGAAATTGGCATCTGAACGATAGACGGGCAGGAAAACAATTTGGGGGAACATCATGGCGGCGGGCGCAGGGAATTCAGCGCGTGTGGATCGTGCCTGACTTGCGCGCTCAAACCCGCGCTGAAACCGTTAACGGCTTAACGCGCCAGTTCGCTTTGTCGATGACACGCGGCACGTTGTTATTTGTATGAAGGGTTCGACGCTGGCGGAGGCAACGTCGGAGGGAAAATGAAAAGGCGCGGCTGATAACAGCGCGCGCCTTTGATCTGATAACTGCAGCCTGGTTCTTCTACTCGCGGACACCGTCAATCGAAATCGAACATGTCGAAAAGCGAGCGCTTCTTCTTGTGTCCCCGATAATCCGTTCGGTGATTGTCATACGTGCGGTTGTTGTCGTACGCATGGTCGCGATGCCGTTCCCGTTCCCGATCTCGATCCTGATGGCCGTCCCGGCTCGTGCGTGCGGCAGCGTTAGCCTGCGTGTCATCGCTCCCGGCGTCCTGCGCAATCAGCTTGTCGAGTTCGCCGCGATCGAGCCAGATGCCCCGGCAAACCGGGCAGTAGTCGATTTCGATCGAGCGTCGCTCGGTCATCAGCAAGTCAGTGGTCTTGCAAACGGGACATTTCATTTCGCTGCTCCTCAAGAGTAAAAAAATTCATCGAGCGCTCATTACTCCGCGCTAACCATCCGCTTCGAATTCGCCCGGCGCACGAGCATGTTCAGTGCCTCGACAAACGCGGAGAACGCCATAGCCGCGTAGATGTAAGCCTTCGACACGTGTGAACCAAAACCTTCTGCGATGAGCGTCATGCCGATCACGAGCAGGAAACCGAGCGCGAGCATGACGATGGTCGGATTGCGATCGATAAAGCGCGACAGCGGGTTGGCGGCGAACAGCATCACTGTGACCGCAGCGATCACGGCAACGAACATGATCGGCATGTGCTCGGTCATCCCGACCGCAGTGATGATGCTGTCGACCGAAAACACGATATCGAGCACCAGGATCTGTCCAATCGCAGCCATGGCGGTCAACTGCACGGTCGTGCTCGCCTTGTTGCGTACTTCTTCCGCATGGACGACGTGATGGCGAATTTCGCTCGTCGCCTTCCAGACGAGGAACAGGCCGCCGCCGAGCAGGATCAGGTCGCGCCATGAGAACGCGTGGCCGAACAGCGTCACGGCGGGCGCGGTCAGTTGCGCAATCCATGCGACGGTGCCGAGCAGGGCGAGCCGCAGCACCAGCGCAAGCATGATGCCCATGCGCTGCACGCGTGCGCGCTGTGCTTCCGGCAGCTTGTTGCTGAGGATCGAGATGAAGATCAGATTGTCGATGCCGAGCACGATTTCCATCACGACCAGCGTGAGAAGCGCAGCCCATGCAGCGGGGTCGGCGGCGAGTATGAGTAAAGAGTCCATGGGGTCCGTAAGCAAAGGGTGACAGGCAACGTCGGTATGCCGTTATCATCGCCGTCTTCGTAGTTCGGATAAATCAGTGATAATCTGATTGATATATCGATTTTTTCGAAGTGTCGCCAACATGCTCAACTATCGCCATCTCTACTATTTCTGGATCGTCGTGAAGGAGGGCGGCTTCGCGCGCGCGGCCGAGCGTCTCGACATGGCGGTTCAAACGATCAGCGCGCAGGTGCGCGAACTGGAAAAATCGATCGGGCGTCAATTGCTGAAACCAGCAGGGCGCGGCGTCACGATGACTGAAGCCGGCGAGACGGCTTTCAATCGCGCGGAACAGATTTTTCAGATCGGCGAGGCGTTACTCGACGAGATGCGCGAGGCGGGCGGTGAACGTGTTGCCCGGCTTGCGGTGGGTCTCTCCGACGGCATCTCAAAGCTCGCCGCGCACGCGCTGCTTGCGCCGGTGCTCGAAACGCCGTCGCTCAGGCTGCTCTGCCACGAGGGCGAACATGCGCAGTTGCTGTCCGAACTCGCGCTCCACCGGCTCGATCTCGTGCTGGCGTGCCAGCCTGCGCCGCACAATGCGGACCTGCGCGTCGTCAGTCAGCGCCTCGTCGGTTCACCCGTCGACTGGTATGGCCCCGCGGAGATCATCCGCAAGTCCGCTCGCACTGGATTTCCGCAGTGCCTGGCCGAGCTGCCTGTGCTCCTGCCCACCGGGCACGGCGCGTTGCGTGCGCGGATTGACCGATGGTTCGAAACCGAAGGAATCCGGCCGCGGATCGTTGGGGAGTTCGAAGACAGCGCGCTGATGGCGGTGTTTGCCGCGCGTGGTCTGGGCGTGTTTCCGCTCGCGGAATTGGGCGCGGGGGACGTGGCGCTGCTGCGAGGACTGCGCTGGCTCGGTCGAGCGGAAGGCGTGGTCGAAGAAATCCACGCGATCCGCTCGCGGCGCGGGCAACACCATGCGCTCGCTTCTCAGGTGGTGGCTGCCGGGCGTGCGTGAGCGTATGGTGCGTCCGGCAACGGGATGTGCCGGCTTGCCATCTGGTTTGGCTTAGGCCCCCACGCGTTGAACACGGCAGCGAGCAAGGCAATTTCGCCATCCGCCAGATAGTTGTCCGCGATCGCGACGGCGATACACAGCCGCATTACCTTGCGACGCAACGCGGGGTCGTCGATCTCATCTAACAACGTGGTGAGCAAGGCCGCGCCGAGCTGGCCGACCGGCGGGGCGAACGGCGTGTTCGCGACCGACTGGTCCTCGCACAGCGTTTGCACGATCTGCGCGAATTGCTCCGGTGCGAGACCGAGTTGGCCCGCTATATCCAGGCTTTCGAGGGCGAGTTCTTCCGAGCTGCTGACGTGTCCGTCGGAAGTGAGTGCCAGCGCGACGATACGTGCGGCGGCTTGAGGACTATTGCGCGGATAGGTTCGCATGTTTGGGCTCCTGGCGCGGACAATGTCCGCAGTGGTGATGAGCCTCAGTCTGCGTCAGGTAGAGGAACGGATAAATCTGCTAATCCGGGAGTGAAGGTTCGTAAAAACCGAAGCTTCCGCGGCCGACCGTGCGAAGCCTCATCGTTCAGCACGATGCAAAACACCCTATCGGATAAGATACGGCTCGCCGCAATTTTCCGAATAGAAGGAGTGTTTTCAGTGATTCAACCGAGCAACGTGTTCAAGGACAACCTCGCCCAACTGCCCGCCATTGACGGTATCGAACGTATCGATCTGCTCGACGGCAAGGGCGCCGTGGTGGCCAGCATCGAGAACAAGCCGGGCAAGCAGGGGTCGCTCGCGGTGTACAACTATCTGCAGCAGGCCTTTGGCACGCTGGACGCCAAGGCCGCCGAACACGGCCTCGCGGTGTTCGCCGAGCATACGGCCGACGCGCGCAACCATCCGGGTGCCCACCCGAACGTCGACCATCTGCTCGCGATTGTGGCCGGTGGGGAAGCGTTGCGCATCGACGTCGTCGTAGCCGGCTGAGCACGCCGTCGTTGTGCGGCGTGGCGTGGATCGCGTGACATCGGTCCGCGCCGCGACCCATACCGGTTTACCTTGGCGTCCTCGCCTACGGATGACTACCTGAATCTTCATCGGCAAGAATAAAGTCAACGAACGCCCGGAGCGGAGCCGGCATATGCGTTCGGCTCGGGTAGTACAGAAAAGGTCCAGTGAAGGATTGACACCACTCGTCGAGCACCGGCACGAGCGCCCCTTGCTCTATTGCCGGCCGCAGAAATTCATCGAACGAGTAGACGATTCCCAGTCCCGCGATGGCCGCGCCTCGTTCCAGTTCGATCACGGAGGCGATCATCGGTCCGTTTGGCTCGATTCGCACGACGTCGTCACCTCGCTTGAATTCCCATGTCGCGAGCACGCCGCTGTCGAAGCGGTGTCCGATACACGCGTGGTTCAGCAGTTCGCCCGGATGTTGCGGTATGCCGCGGGCCGCGAGATAGGACGGCGAGGCCGCCGCGACGAAATGTTGAACGCGCGGGCCGATTGGCACGGCGATCATGTCGCGCTCGAGGCGTTCGTCGTAGCGGATGCCGGCATCGAAGCCGGCCGCGAGGATATCGATGAACGTGTCGTTGGTGCCGACGTCCACCGTGATAGCCGGATGAGCGGCGAGGAAGCGGGAAAGGAGAGCAGGCAGAATTTCTCTTGCCGCGATCGACGGAACGTTTAATCTCAGTGTTCCCGTCGGACTCTCGCGAAAGAGGTTCACCGCGTCCAGCGCGATGGTGATTTCCCCGAAGGCCGGCGCAAGCCGTTCAAAAAGACGCTGCCCGGCTTCCGTTGGTGTAACGCTGCGCGTCGTGCGGTTGAGCAGTCTGACGCCAAGCTGTTGTTCGAGCCGTCGAACCGCTTCGCTAAGCGATGAGGCTGACACGCCGCCCGTCAGTGCGGCATGGCGAAACCCGCGTGCCCGTGTGACGGCGACGAATGCTTTCAGATCGGACAGGTCGGGTTCCTGCATTGTTCGCCTTTCCGCACGGGTCATCCAGATTGAGGTGGATTATCGCACGCTGGAAATCGGCCGATACTTCAGCCCAAGCGCCTTTCTTGCGGCGCACCTACCGAGGAACATCATGAAACAGCTTCAACTGGGCAAGACGGGTCCGCAAAGCTCCGCCATCGGTCTTGGCTGCATGGGGATGTCGGGCATGTACGGTCCCTCCGACCGCGCCGAAAGCATCGCAACGATCCACGCCGCGCTCGAAGCGGGCATCACGCTGCTCGATACCGGCGACTTCTACGGCTCCGGCCACAACGAAATCCTGATCGGCGAGGCCCTGAAAAGTGCGCCGCCGTCACGCCGCGACGCGGCGATCATCAGCGTGAAATTCGGCGCCATGCGCGACCCCGCAGGTGGCTGGTCGCTCTACGATGGGCGTCCCGCGGCGGTCAAAAACTTTCTTGCCTATTCGCTGCAGCGGCTGGGCGTCGATCATATCGACATCTACCGTCCTGCGCGGCTCGATCCCAACGTGCCTATCGAAGACACGGTCGGGGCGATCGCCGATATGGTCAAAGCCGGCTATGTACGGTACGTCGGTTTGTCCGAAGTAGGCGCCACGACTATTCGCCGTGCGGCAGCGGTGCACCCGGTGAGCGACCTGCAGATCGAGTACTCGCTGATTTCGCGCGGCATTGAAGACGAGATCCTGCCGACCTGCCGCGAACTCGGGATCGGCGTGACGGCGTACGGCGTGCTATCCCGCGGTTTGATCAGTGGGCACTGGAGCAAGGGCTCCGCGGGGAAAGGCGATTTCCGCGCCATGAGCCCGCGTTTTCAGGGGGACAACGTCGATCACAATCTCGCGCTGGTGGATGCGTTGCGCAAGGTGGCCGATGCAAAAGGCGTCTCGGTTGCGCAGATCGCGATTGCCTGGGTTGCGGCCCAAGGCAGCGATATCGTGCCGCTGGTTGGCGCGCGCCGTCGCGATCGTCTTGCCGAAGCACTCGGTGCGGTTGATGTGACGCTCAGCGCGGAGGATCTGGCCGCGATCGCCCAGGCAGTGCCGCATGGGGCCGCCGCAGGTGAACGTTACGCAGCGGCGCAGATGGCGCATCTCGACAGCGAACAGGGAAGTCAGGGGCACACGGCCTGATGCGTTGACGGATTGCACATGCCGGGTCCTTCCGATCGCACGGAAGCCCGGCATTCGCCTATCCGATCTAAAAGCTATCAAGCGGGAAAGTCAGTCGATGCCGACAGCGCCTGCCAGGTTTCGGTTTCCTGCGTGACATACGCATTTTTCTCGGCGATCGCCTTCAGCGTGTCGGTGCCAATCGGCAGCCGCAGCGGAGGCGTTTGTGCGTCGACCAATTCGACCATGGCGGCCGCGAGCTTCTCCGGGTTGCCCGGTTGGTTGTGGTTCATGCGGGTAGCGCGCCGGCGAACCTCTCCTGAAGTCTCGTCATAGTCGGCAATCACGTTCCCGGCAACCATAAGCGATGACGCGTCGAGGAAGTCCGTACGGAAGTATCCTGGCTCTACGACCGTTGCGTGAATACCGAGCGGCTTCAGCTCGGCCCGCAATGCTTCAGTCAAGCCTTCAACGGCGAACTTGGTCGAAGAATAGGCGCCGAACCCGGCGGCTGCCCGATAACCGCCGATCGACGACATATTGATGACGTGGCCGGCCCGCTGCGCGCGCATCACCGGCAGAACGGCGCGCGTGATATTCAGCAAGCCGAATACGTTCGTGTCGTACATGCGGCGCACGTCGGCATCGCTTGACTCCTCGATGGCGCCAAGCAAACCGAAGCCTGCGTTGTTGACCAGAACGTCGATCCGGCCGAACCGTTCAACTGCGGCTTGGACCGCGGCCTTCGCCTGAGCTTCGTCGGTCACGTCCAGCGCGACGGGAAGGAGTGCCGGCGAGTGACCGAAGCGCTCGGCGATCGCTGCGACATTGCGGCCAGTGGCAACGACCGCATTGCCGTCAGCGAGAGCGGCCTCGGCGATCAGGGCGCCCAGGCCGCGCGTCGCGCCGGTGATGAACCAGACGCGCTTGAAGCCGTTGTTCGTGTTGTTAGCCATGATGTTTCTCCTACGGTTCGGGTGAAAGTGAACGAATAATAGGAGTGTCGATTGGCACAAACTAGACGGTCATTGGTAGACTGATAATCAACTCTTATTTGCTAATTCAGGCGGCCATGAACGAAGTACGCGCAATTACGATATTCGTCCGGGCCGCGGCGCTGGGAAGTCTGCGCAAGGCCGCCGTGGATCAGGGCATCTCGCCGCAGGCCGCGAGCCACGCGGTCATGCAACTGGAAAAGGAGCTGGGGGTTCGGCTTTTCCACCGGACCACGCGCAAGTTGAGCCTGACCGAGGAGGGACAGGGACTCCTCGACAGCGTGAGACCTGCGTTGGCGATACTGTCGTCGGCACTCGACGACGCGCGGCGATCGAAAGACGCGATCGCCGGGCCGCTGCGGGTGAGCGCGCCAAGTGCGTTCTCGCGCACCGTGCTGTGGCCGTATTTCCTCGAATTCGCCGAATTGCATCCGAATGTGCAACTGGATGTGCAGTTCGACGATCACTTCACCGACCTCGTCAGCGATCGGGCCGATGTTGGCTTTCGCGGTGGTTCGCCGCCGTCGGGCGGCACGATCGCGAGACGGCTGTTGCCGATCCAATTGATTGTCTGTGCATCGCCTGCCTATATCGAGCGCTATGGCGCGCCGCGGACCATCGACGAGCTCGACGGGCACCGTTGCACCGGCTATCGGCGGGCGAATACAGGCAAGCAGTCTCCGTGGGAATTTTTGATCGATGACGAGATCGTCTATCGCGACGTCGCAGCCAGCTTGTGCGTCAATGATACGGAGGCGGAGGCCCAAGCCGTGCTGGCTGGACTCGCAATCGGGCAGCTCGGCGGCTTTTCGGCAACCTTGCCTATCAAACGTGGCGAACTTGTTCCGCTGCTCGTCAGGCATGTCACACAGCGTGAGGCCATCTACGTCTACTATCGCCATCGAACCGAGCAGCCGCTGCGTGTGAGGGCGTTCATTGATTTTACGGTCGAGCGTCTCGCTGGGAACAGGAATTTTTATCTCGAGCCGTCTGAGCTTCGTGCGGCGCGTTGACTGTGTCGGGTTCGATGAGTCGGCGAGGCGGCCGGCAGCGATACCTTATGTCTTCGGCAACGTGGATTTTCCGCTCCGTTTGCGCGGCTTCGGCTCTACACCTATGCGCGGATCGCGCGCGAGCACGAGCGCCGTCATCGTTTCGACGGTGGTTTCAAATGCCGGATCGTCTTGCGGTACATAAAGCCATTTTCCAAGCACCGGATGCGGCCGCAAAGCGGGTACTTCTTCAATGAGCGCGGCGTGGCGTTCATGCGAGGTGCACACCAGCAAGCCATTCCACGGCTTGTCGCGGTCGGCGGCAATCAGACACAACAGGCCGTCGATGTAGGCGGCATCGCTGCCGAACATCCGTTTGCGAATATAGGTGGAGTCGCGCTCGAATGCGTCGAAGATCCAGACGAGCGAGTTGCGGATGGAAGAGGGCATCGGTGTGAAATCCCAAGGGTCGATGAGCGATGTTAACCAATGTCTGCTTTCGCTGCCCATAGCTGATCGTCGAAAGCCGACCTCGGCGTATCGCAGCGCCGCGTCCCCCGGCAATTGCGTTTCATAAGCGTTTCCTATCGCGCAAGAACGAACCCGTCTTGGCGCGATTTGTAGGGGCGATATACCGTTATATCCGTGTTGCAGCGGTGTCGTGCCTACTCGTTCCTGATCTGCATGAGCCGCTCCCCTTACATCCGGAAGCGAAGATCGACCATGTACAAAGCCATCAGGAAGAACCCGTCGGCGGCTCAGGCTGCCGATACCATCCTTAGCGCATTGCGCGACATCCCCGTCTCCGCGCTCAGCGACAACATGCATCGTAACATCGGCAGCGTGGGGCTCCACCCGTATCAACGGCCCGGCAAGAAGACGATGGCCGGTACCGCAGTCACCGTGCGCTCGCGTGGCGGAGATAACCTGACTTATCTGCGCGCCCTGGAGTTTTGCCGTCCTGGTGACGTCCTGGTCGTGGACGCGGGCGGCGATCTCAACAACGCCGTGGTCGGCGGCATTCTGTCTTTCTACGCTGCAAACATCGGCGTTGTCGGTTTGGTCATAGACGGCGCGATCCGTGATGTCGCGGAAATCCGCGATCGGGATTTTCCGGTTTACGCCCGTGGGGTCACGCACCGGGGGCCGTATAAAGACGGTCCGGGTGAAATCAATGTGGCGGTGTCGGTCGGCGGAATGCTGGTCAATCCCGGCGATATCGTTGTCGGCGATCAGGATGGCTTGCTGGCCATTCCGCAAGGCGATGCCGAGTTTGTCATCGAAAAAGCGCTGGCCGTTCTGGAAGCCGAGGCTGAGACGATGCGAGCAATGAAGGAAGGTCGTTGGAACCGCGCGTTTATCGATGCGCTCGAAGCACGATGCAATAACTGAGCATCGCGTGGGGAGCAGGAAAAAGCCGACGTCTGTATTGCGACGTCGGCTTTTTTATGGCCGGTTCATTGCCCATACGCGCGATGGACGGACGAATGGCGACGAGAACGCGGCTTGCCGCGTCATCGTCGCCACACGTGTGCAATCAATCGAAGCTCACCAGCACCTTCATCGATTTTGAGCGATCGCCCGCTGTCTGGAAGGCCTTGACCGAATCCTGATACGGGAAAATACCCGAGATCAAAGGCTTCACATCGATCAATCCCTTGTTCAGCAGTTCGACGGCAATAGCGAATTCTTCGTGAAAGCGGAACGCGCCGCGCAGATCGAATTCCTTGGCGACGATCACATTGATCGGCAACGAGATGTCGCCGCCGAGGCCGACCTGGACGATCACGCCGCGCGGTTTGAGCACGTCGAACGCACCGCGCAATGCCGCCGCGTTGCCGCTCGCCTCGAACAGAACGTCGAAGCTGCCCTTGTCGACGGCGAACGGCTGGAGCGCGTCCGGCGTCTCCGCGATGTTGAACGCGAGGTCGGCGCCGACCTTTTTCGCGCTCTCGAGCGGCAGCGTATTCACGTCAGTTGCCACGATCATTGCTGCGCCGGCTCGGCGCGCGGCAGCCACGATCAACGCGCCGATCGGCCCACATCCTGTGACGAGCACCCGCTTGCCGAGCAACGGACCCGCGCGCCGAACGGCGTGAAGGGCGACCGACAGCGGTTCGGCCATCGCGGCTTCGGCATCGCTCAACGAGTCCGCCACGACGTGCGCCTGTGAACGGTCGATCACGATCTCCTGCCGGAATGCGCCCTGCACGTGCGGCGTGCGCATGGCGCTGCCGTAGTAGCGCATATCCAGGCAGTGGTTCTGCAGCCCTTGCTGGCAGTATTGGCACAGGCCACACGGGCGGCTCGGGCTGATGGAGATCCGGGTGCCGACCGGCATATCCGTCACGCCAGATCCCACACGCGCGACGGCACCCGAGACTTCATGACCGAGCACCATGGGCTCCTTGATGCGAATCGTGCCGAAACCGCCATGATTGAAGTAATGAAGATCCGAACCGCAGATACCGCCGGCCCGAACCCGTACGAGCAACTGGTTGGCTTCCGGTTCAGGCGTGGGAACGTCCTCGATCCGCAGATCGAGTGGGGCGTGAATGACAAGTGCATGCATGGTGAGGGCCTATAACGGTGAATGCGGGATCAGCACGCTATACGTTAGCGTCTCAAGGCCCAGTCGACAAAGATCAAAGTTGTCTGGGCCGATAGTCGACGCTTATGGATGCTCATTCGAGTGCCTTGGTCATATTCTCGATCCCATTGTTGACGATCGGGACAAGACTTTGCGTCCTGATGTCGTTCGGCCTTCGGAGAGGTCTGCCGGCGTCGGGCGACACCGAACAGACGTGCCACACTGCAAACCTTAGAACTTGTGACGCAGACCGATCGTGGCTTCGAACAGCGAGTTGAAGCCATAGAACGGCTGGTTCGAGCCGGAGGCGGCGGCGAGGGTCGTCCATGCGCCGGTCAGGTGGTTGTAGTCCACGCCGACATAGACGTCGGTGCGCTTGCTGAGGAAATAGTCGAACGTCGGACCAGTCGTGATACGCGTGCCGCTCTGGCCCGCGTGATGGACGAAGTCGATGTAGAACGGCAGATCGAGCACGAGTGACGGCGTGATGAAGTACTGGACCGCGGTGGAGAAGGAGTCGTTGCGATAGTCGGCCGGATAGACGTGGCTGTAGATATACGAGCCGAACACCTTCGCCGCGCCGAACTTATACGTTGCGCCCGCGGTGAAGATCTTTTGCGAGCTGTCCGGGATCGTCACGCCGAAGTACGTGCTGCCATAGGTGCTGGTCGCAGGCGTCAGGCCGCCGATGTCGTTGACGATCTGATAGGCCGCGCCAACGCTCAGGGGACCGTGGTCGTAAGAAAGACTGACGGCCGGTGACGAGTTCTGGTGAGTATTTCCCGCTACACCGCCAAACGTATACGAGCCCTTGAGGGTAAAACCGGCAAGCGTCGGCGAGGTATATCGGACGGAATTGTCCAGACGGCCGCCGCCAGTCAGACCGGCGCCCTGAAAGCCGACCGTGCCGGTGTAATTGGCGAACGCATAGATATCGTGCGTCCAGCCCATTTCATGCACCAGCGTGTATTGCCGGCCCATTGTCAACGTGCCGTAGGCCGTGCTGCTCAGGCCCACCAGCGCGGTGCGGCCGAACAGGCGGGCGGTGCCGGACGGCGTGGATTGCTGTGTCACGCCGGTATTCGGTGTAAAGCCGCCTTCGAGCTGGAAGATCGCGGACAAGCCGCCACCGAGATCCTCGGTTCCCTGCAGACCCCAGCGGCTACCCTGAATCTCGCCGCCGCTACCCATCGTGAAAAGCTTCCCGCCGGATTTGTTCTGGTGGGTGTCGTAGCGCACCGCTTCGTCGATGATGCCGTACAGGGTGACGCTCGACTGCGCGTGCGCGATCCCAGAAACTGCCAGTCCTAATCCAGTTAGTATGCCTAAAGTATGCTTTTTCACGACTAGATCCCCTTGCAGATTGACGAAAAATGGAAAACTCCAAACCGACTGCCACGTCCTCTCGGCGCGGCATGTCTTTTTTGCAAAACGACGACGCGACGTATTCACGTCGTCGCTGTACTCTCAGTTCAGTGCGGCGACCGCGGCGGCAATCTTTCTGCAGCCCTCATCGATAATGTCGATGCTTGTCGCGATCGACATGCGGAAGAAAGGTGAAACGCCATAGGCCGATCCGGCAACCAGCGCGACGCCGGCGTGCTCGAGCAGATACAGAACGACATCCACGTCGCCCTCGATGCGCTTGCCTTGCGGTGTGGTGCGGCCGATCATGCCGCCGCAATTGACATACAGATAGAAAGCGCCGCCCGGCGTTTTGCAACTGATGCCGGGAATCGCGTTAAGGGCTTCGAGTGCGTGGTCGCGGCGTTCCTTATAGGTCCGCACCGATTGCTGCACGAATGTCTGGTCGCCGTTCAGCGCCGCGAGTGCCGCGGCCTGGCTGATCGAACTGGCGTTGCTGGTGGATTGGGACTGGAGCGTGTCCATGGCCGCGATCAGGTCGGCAGGGCCGGCGGCGTAGCCGATGCGCCAGCCGGTCATCGCGTAGGTCTTGGAAACGCCGTTGACGACCAGGGTGCGCGAGCTGAGTTCGGGTTCAATCGACAAGAGGTGCTGTGATGCCTCGCCTTCGAACCGGATATGTTCGTAGATGTCGTCCATCATCACCAGCACCTGCGGGTGACGCAACAGCACATCCGCCAATGCGCGCAGTTCTACGGCGCTATACGTTGCACCCGTAGGATTGGTCGGCGAATTGATGATCAGCCAGCGCGTGTTGGGCGTAATCGCCGCTTCGAGGGTGGCGGGTGTGAGCTTGAAGCTGTCTGCTTCGGTGCAGGGCACGACGACCGGCACGCCGTCGCAGGCGAGCGCCATGTCCGGGTAGGACACCCAGTAGGGGGCGGGAATCAGGACTTCATTGCCTGCTTCAACGGTGATGGCGAGCGCGTTGAAGATCGCGTGTTTGGCGCCGCACGTCACGATGATGTGTTTGGGGTCGTACGAAAGACCGTTCTCGCGTTGCAGTTTCGCCGCGATGGCGGCGCGCAGCGCCGGCGTGCCCGCGGTCTGCGTATAACGCGTTTCGCCGCGCTCCATCGCTTCGAACGCGGCCTGGCGAATGTGCGCTGGCGTGTCGAAATCGGGTTCGCCAACCACGAGGTTGACGATGGTTTTCCCCTGCCGCCGCAGTTCCGCGGCCCGGTCCGCCGCGGCGCTGCTCGGCGAAGGTTTGATTCGTTGGACGCGGGCGGCAATTCGCGATGCACTCACACTTGACTCCTCAACGGCATTTGATGAGGCTTCACCTTAAGCGCGCGAAAAAGTTCAAGCCAAGACGTCTTTCCGCTGGCGCAATAACATCCACTTATGACAGGACGGTACGCGTGCGCGTCCGGCATTTACCGATCGGGGTCCATGCGGGAATACGCTGACAGGCCACGGTTTTAGCGTTGCAGGAGCGGGAGCGAGGTTTTTTTAAGCACTGTGCGCGGGACGGCGCTTGCCCTATCATTGTTGCCATCACTTAACGTTGAGACGCGACTACCGTGAACCTGCGGCGTCTGAAGTACTTCGTGAAGATCGTCGATATCGGCAGCCTGACACAGGCCGCCGAAGTGCTTCATATCGCCCAGCCGGCGTTGAGCCAGCAGTTGATCACGCTCGAAGACGAGTTCCAGCAACAGCTGCTCGTGCGCACCAAGCGGGGCGTCACGGCCACTGAGGCGGGCGCAACGCTGTATCGCCACGCCCAGCTGATCCTGCGCCAGTACGAGCAGGCTCAGGCCGACGTGAAGAGCGCCGGTCAGACACTGTCAGGCCAGGTTTCGGTGGGGCTGGCGCCCGGCACCGGCGCGTCGGCGCTGTCGCTGCCGCTGTTGCGGACCGTGCGCGCCCGGCATCCGGACATCCTGCTCTACATCAACGAGAATTTCGGCACGACGCTCAGCGAGCTGATCATGAACGGGCGTATGGACATGGCCGTGCTGTATGGCGATAAACCCGTCCACGGCCTGTCGTTCCAGCTTCTGATGAACGAGGAACTGTTCCTCGTGGCGCCGCGCAGTATGGGGATCACGCAGGAGCAGATCGCCGTGACGGAGTTGCGCGACGTGCCTTTGCTGCTGCCGCGTCCGTACAACTATCTGCGCAAGTACGTCGACGAGGGTTTCGCGCGCGTGCAGATGATCCCCAAGGTCGTGGCCGAAATCGAATCCGCGTCGACGTTGTCAGCCGCGGTGAGCGCGGGGATCGGTGCGACCATCCTGCCCGATTCCACCGCACGGGTCGTGGCCGCGGCGGGCGACGTCGTGCAATGCCGGATCGTTTCACCCGTCATCAAGATTCCGCTTTCGGTCTGTCTGTCCGACCATTTGCCGCTTTCCGAGCCCGCCGCGGCCGTCAAGGACATCCTGCTGGAACTGGCCGGCGACCTTGCGCTCGACGTGCGCTTCGAGTCCGGCGCCGATACATAAGCGCGCCTTATCGCTACAAAGCCAAACCGTCTTGGCGCAATTTTTATGCGCCGGATACATTGAGTCCATCGTCGATCGCCCCGGTTTGCAGTGAGCCGGCGCGACGAGGCTAGCCGTCACGCGGGC
Organism: Paraburkholderia sediminicola; assembly: GCF_046026675.1. Taxonomy (GTDB): domain Bacteria; phylum Pseudomonadota; class Gammaproteobacteria; order Burkholderiales; family Burkholderiaceae; genus Paraburkholderia; species Paraburkholderia sediminicola_F. Next base: position 455,400 of record NZ_JAQQEY010000002.1, read on the forward strand.
GGGGCAATTGGAGATTGAATCCGGTTGCCGTACAGCCCCAGCGGTGCTTCGCGCACGCCAATCGACCGGCGCGCGTCCAACCGGCTACGGACTCAAAGATGGATCTCCAGAAGATTAAGGCGCTTATCGACCTGTTGGCGGACTCTCCGCTGGCCAAGCTCGAAGTCATCGAGGGCGAGGAGCGGGTCAAGCTTGTGAAGGCGAAACGGCGCGGCAAGCGGGCTGAGGCGCCTTCGGGCGATGAGCGTGTAACCGCGACGTCCGCCTCGGGCACCCAAGGGCGCCAAGGGGCTCAATCACCGCGCGCCGAGCCTGCGCCATCCGTCGACACCCCTCAGGCAGCCCCCGCAACCGCCAGTGAGCCGCAATTCGTTCGTGCGCCCATGTTCGGCGTCGTTCATCTGACACCGGCACCCGGCGAGGCGCCCTTCGTGAATCCCGGCGACACGATCAAGGAAGGGCAGGTGCTCTGCACGATCGAGGCAATGAAGATGTTCAACGCGATCGAGTCCGAACTCAGCGGCGCCGTTCTGGAGATTCTTGTGGCTCCGGGCAGCGAAGTGGAATCCGGGCAGCCGCTGTTCCGGATCGGCTGATCGACCATGTTCAACAAAGTACTGATTGCCAACCGCGGTGAGATCGCGCTTCGAATCCAGCGCGCCTGCCGTGAACTCGGTCTGAAAACCGTCGCCGTCCATTCCGAGGCCGACGCCGATACGCGGTATGTGCGGCTCGCCGACGAGGCGCTGTGTATCGGTCCCGCTGCACCAGGACAGAGTTATCTGAACCGGGCTGCGATCCTGTTCGCGGCGCACGTGAGCGGCGCGCAGGCGATTCATCCCGGTTACGGCTTCCTGTCGGAAAACGCGGATTTTGCGGCAGAGGTCGAGGCCGCCGGCATGGCCTTCATCGGCCCCGAGCCCGACTCCATCCGAACGATGGGCGACAAGGTCGCCGCCAAACGGACCATGCGTGCGGCCGGCGTGCCCTGTGTTCCGGGCCCGGACGGTGGCCTGCCGGACGACCCCACGGAGATTCTGCGGGTCGCGCAGGAGATCGGCTATCCGGTGATCGTCAAGGCGGCGGGTGGTGGTGGCGGACGAGGCATGCGTGTCGTGCCAGGCCCCGAGCAGTTGCTCGAAGCCGTGTCGGTGACGCGCGAGGAAGCCCGCCGTGCCTTCGGCAAGCCCGAGCTCTATGTCGAGAAGTTTCTCGAGCATCCGCGTCACGTCGAAATTCAGGTCTTGCGCGATACGCACGGCAATGCCCTGTGGCTTGGTTCGCGTGACTGTTCGCTGCAGCGGCGGCATCAGAAGGTCCTGGAAGAGGCGCCGGCACCCGGCATCGACCCGGAACTGATCCGGCAAGTGGGCGAGCGCTGCGTCGAGGCCTGCCGGCAGACGAATTACCGCGGCGCGGGCACCTTCGAATTCCTGTTCGAGAACGGCCAGTTCTACTTCATCGAAATGAATACGCGGCTGCAGGTCGAGCATCCCGTGACGGAAGTGACGTCGGGCATCGACATCGTGCGGGAACAGATTCGGATCGCGCAGGGACACGCGTTGACCCTTCGGCAGCCGGACATTCGCACGCTTGGTCATTCGCTGGAATGCCGGATCAACGCCGAGGACCCGTTTACCTTCGCCCCGTGTCCGGGGAAGATTTCCGTTTGGGAACTGCCGGGTGGCAACGGCGTGCGGGTGGACTCGCATATGAGTGGCGGCGCGGTTGTGCCGCCGTATTACGACTCACTGATCGCCAAGGTGATCACCCACGGCGCAACCCGTGAAGAGGCGCTGGCGCGCATGCGCATCGCGCTCTCGGAGATGCGCATCGAAGGCATTCGCACCAACGTGCCATTGCATCAGGCCATGCTCGAAGACGAGGGGTTCCGTGAGGGTGGCGTCGATATTCATCATCTGGAGCGTTGGCTCGCAAAGAGGAAACAGACATGACGCTGACTGTTGAGCACGCGTCGATAGCGCACGGGGACGTAGTCGAACGGCTGCGTCCGGATTCACAGAGGACTGTCCTTGCAATGAAACAGGATCAATCGGAGCAGGCGCTTTGCATCAGCATGCTGGGTACGACGGCCATGCTGTTCGAAGCACCGGGCGCGCTCGATCTGCATGCGCAGCGCCGCATCTGGACGCTTGCCCGCAAGGTTGAATCATGGCCCGGCGTGCGTGAGGCGGTGCCAGGCGTGACCAATCTGATGCTGACGTTTTCCACGCCGCCCGCAGATCCGGACTCGCTCGGCGCCGCGTTGCGCGACGCGTGGGCCGCGGCGGGTGAGTTGCAGATCGAAGGGCGGGTGGTGGACTTGCCGGTGGAATACGGCGGCGAGTTCGGGCCGCATCTGCAGGACGTCGTGGATCACACTGGCTTGTCTGTCGACGAGGTCGTGCAATTGCACTGCGCGCCGCTCTACACGGTCTACGCGCTCGGCAGCCATCCAGGCTACTGCTATCTGGGCGGCATGGACCCGCGTATCGCCACGCCGCGGCGCAAGGTGCCGGTGCTGGGCTTGCCTGGCGGCGCGGTGTCGATCGGCGGGGTGCAGACCGGAGTCTCCGCATCGACGGGACCGAGCGGCTGGAACACGATCGGTCATACGTCGATGTCGTTCTTCGACCCCACGCGCGATAACCCGGCCACACTCGCACCTGGCGACATGATCCGTTTTCGCGTCGAGAGGATTGTTCCATGATCGAGATATTGTCTTCGTCCGCGCTTGCGACGGTCCAGGACCAGGGGCGTGAAGGCTATTTGCGCTATGGCGTCGGCACGGCTGGCGCGATGGACCGGTTGGCGCTCGCGGTCGGCAATCTGCTGCTCGGTAATCCGGACGACGCGGCCGGCATCGAGATTCCGATGTTTCCCTTCCGCATCCGCTTCCTTGAAGATCTTTCGTTCGCCATCACAGGTGCCGATTGTTCGGCGCGCCTAGGCGACCGGCCGGTGCTGCCGTGGTGGACCGTGCATGCGAAACAGGGCGACGTGTTGACGATCGGCGTGCCGACCAGTGGCACGCGCTGCTACCTGTCGCTCGCGGGTGGTGTCGACGTACCGGTGGTGCTTGGTTCGCGCAGCACGCAGTTGCGCGGCCAGTTTGGTGGCTTCAACGGTCGTCAGTTGCAGAAGGGCGATGTGGTGAAGGCAGTAGGTCTCGCCGAGCGCATCGTGCCGCAAGATGCTGTGCTCGCCGCGGGTTTCGGTACGGTGCCCCCTGAGTACTCGTTGCCGGCGCCGTTATCCCTGCCCGCAGCCGACGCAGGCGAAACCGTGGTGCGCGTGCTGCCCGCCGCGGAGTACGACTGCTACGAGCCGGAATCGCTCGAAGCGTTCTGGCGCGATGGGTGGAAAGTGACGCCGCAGAGCGATCGCTACGGATATCGCCTCGCCGGTCCGACCCTGGTCGCGACGCATTCGATCGAAAAGCGCTCGCATGGAATCGTGCCGGGCGTAATCCAGGTGCCGCATAGCGGACAGCCAATCATTCAGTTGCGGGATGCGCAGCCGTCGGGTGGCTATCCGAAGATCGGCACCGTGATCGAAGCGGATCTATGGCGGCTCGCGCAGGCGCGCATTGGTACGAAAATTCGCTTTGTTCAGACGACGTACGCGGAAGCCGTTACCGCGCTGGAAGAATTGGACAGTTATCTCGTCAGGGTGCGCAATCTCGTTGCACTGTTTTGCCCTTCCCGACACTGACACATGACACAAAAAATCGAAGTGGATATCGGCGAGCTTCGGCAGATCACGTCGTGGCTGGCAGAAGTCGATATCGAGTTCATCGAAATCAGCAAGCCCGGAGCGACGGTTCGGTTGACGATGGAGCAGGCGCCTTGCTCTGCCGGTGTGGATGCGCCGGCGCAGGCGGTTTCGGCTGTGGTTCCTGGGGGGCTCGCGCGCGCAGCGGAAACTGCGCAGACGCAGGCCGTCAGCATCACCGCAAAATCGGCCGGCATCTTTCTGTCGGCGCATCCGGCGCGTTCCACACCATTAGTCAGCGCGGGCGATCACGTCAAATCGGGCGACATAGTCGGCTTGCTGCAGATCGCGCAATTGTGCGTGCCCGTGGTCACGTCGGCGGGTGGCATGGTCATGCGGTTGTGCGCCGAGCATGGCACAACGGTCGGTTACGGAACGCCCTTGCTCGAACTCTCGCCGTCGGTGCAGACGCATATCGATAGATAGACACTGAGCCGGTGCAGTCCACTGCGGATAGACCGGCACAGCCCGCTTTAAGAATGGAGAGTGGATAGTGGAAATCGACCTGAACGCGGACCTGGGCGAAGGCTTTGGACCCTATCAAATGGGCGAAGACGAAGCGATGCTCGATATCGTGTCGTCCGCCAACGTCGCATGCGGCTATCACGCGGGCGATCCGGTCATCATGGACAAGACGGTGCGGATGGCACTGGCGCGCCAGATCGACGTTGGCGCGCATGTCGGCTTTCCCGACCTGATGGGTTTCGGCCGGCGGCAGATTCAGGCGGACCCGCTTGAACTGGCGAATTACGTGGTGTATCAGATGGGCGCGCTTGCGGGCATCGCGAAGCGGGCCGGACATCGCGTCACGCACATGAGCTTTCACGGCGCGTTGGGCAACATGGCTGCGGCATCGTATGAACTGGCCGAGCCGTTGGTGCGGGCGCTCGCCGAATTCGATCGCGATCTGATCATCAGCGTTTCGACGAATACGGAAATCGAACGGGCCGCCGATCACATCGGGATGCGCACGGCCAACACGTTTCTCGCCGACCGCGCCTACGACGATCAGGGCGCACTCGTGTCGCGCAAGCTGGAAGGCGCGGTCATCAAAGACCGCGCGGCCGTCCTGGCCCGCGTCAAGGAGTTGCTCGAAGACGGCACGATCACGACTATTACGGGCAACAAGCTCAAGGTCACGGTCCAATCGATCCTGCTGCACGGCGATACGCCGGGTGCCGTAGAACTCGCGCGCACGGTGCGCGGCGTGATCGAATCCGCGGGCGGGCGCGTCGTACCGGTGTCGAAGCTCGTACGCTAGGCGCGCGCCGGTCAACCTGCATTGACCGACCTGCATCGATCAACCATAAGCCAGTCTTATCGCCACAAAGCCAATCCGTCTTTGCCCCACGTTTTCACGGCGTATACATTGGTAGCAGGCTTATCGCACGCCTCAAAGGGCGACAGTTCAGAACTACAGATAGAGGTGATTCATGCCGTTTTCAGACTATAAGACCGCGCTGGTGACGGGCGCTTCGACCGGAATGGGCGCTGCGATCGTCGAGCGCTTCTGCCGTGAAGGACTCGAAGTGCATGCGCTCGCTCGCAACGCGGATCGTCTGAATGAGCTGGCGGAGCGAACCGGTTGCATCCCGCACGCGATCGACGTGTGCGATCTGCCGGCCGTCACGAAACTGACGCAGGACGTGCAGTTCGATATCGTCGTGAATAACGCCGGCATATCGACCAAAGGCTCGATTCTGGACGCCGCCGCCGCAGACATCGACCTTCAGGTGGAAGTTAACCTGCAAGCAGTTCTGCACATCGTGCGGCTCACCATGCCGGGTATGGTTGCCCGCGATCGTGGTCATATCGTCAACATTAGCTCGATCGCGGGGATCTACAACTTCAACGGCAACTCCATTTACTCCGCGACGAAGGCCGGCATCCATGCGTTGTCGCGCCAGTTGCGAGTGGACGCGACCGGCAGGCGCGTGCGCGTGACCGAGATCTGTCCGGGCCGTGTCGCCACTGATATTTTTGGCCACGTGCATGGCGATATTGAGGCGGCGCGCAAGCAGTTCATCGACGGCTTCGAGTTGCCGCTGCCGTCCGACATCGCCGACGCCATCGCCTTTGCGATCGCCGCGCCGCTCGCGGTCAACATCAGCAATATGGAAATTCTCCCCACGCTGCAGGTGCCGGGCGGGCTGACGACGATCAAACGCGATCCCGCCGACCACAACGAGTAAGTGCAATCCAGAGTTCAATAAGGAGGTTTTCCATGCGTGCATCGGTACTGGTTACCCGTGCGTCATTTCCGGATATCGTCGACCGCCTGCGCGCGCACTTCGACGTGACCGACAACCCTGACGACACGATCTGGACGCAACCAGAGCTGATTGCCAGGCTGCAAGGCAAGGTGGGGGCCATGACGGCCGGCAGCGACCGGATCGACGCGACCTTGCTCGACGCTTGTCCGCAGTTGAAGGCGGTATGCAACATCGGCGTGGGCTACAACAACGTCGACGTGGAAGCCTGTACTGCGCGCGGCGTGCTGGTGACGAATACGCCGGACGTCCTGACGGATACCACCGCCGACTTCGGCTTCGCGCTGATGATGGCGACGGCGCGGCGCATCACCGAGTCGGAACACTTCCTGCGTGCCGGCGAATGGACCAAAACCGGGCGCTACGACATGTTCGTCGGTAACGACGTGCATGGTTCGACGCTCGGCATTCTCGGCATGGGACGTATCGGCCAGGCCATCGCGCGGCGTGGTGCATTCGGCTTCGGCATGCGCGTGATCTATCACAATCGTTCGCAATTGGCGCTGGAAGTCGAAGAGGGCTGCCGGGCACGCTATGTCGACAAGGAAACGCTGTTGCGCGAGTCGGATCACCTGATCGTCGTGGTGCCTTACTCGGCCAGCTCGCATCACGCGATCGGCGCGGCGGAGCTCAAGCAGATGAAATCGTCTGCCACGCTGACCAATATCGCACGCGGCGGCGTAGTGGACGACGCCGCTTTGGCGGTAGCACTGAACGAAGGCAGCATCGCGGCGGCCGGGCTGGATGTATTCGAAGGCGAGCCGGTTGTCTGCGCGGCGCTTCTCGCGCAAAAGAATGTGGTGCTCACGCCGCATATCGGCAGCGCGTCTGTCAGCACGCGGCGCGCGATGGCCGCGCTTTGCGCAGACAATTTGATTGCCGCTCTAGGTCACGGCGCAGCGGCCGGCAAGCCGCCGACTCCGGTGAACCCGCAGGTGCTGACGCGCCCGACAGCCACGGTCTGAACGATGACCGGCGCAGCATGCTGCGCCGGCGTAATGCCGCCGTTGTTTCTCAAGCATGAGCGCTCCGATAGAGGAGCGCGCCACTGATGATGAGGCTCCCGCAGAGGCGCCACATACTGGAGACAAACACCATGCACGACCATGCCTGTCCCACTACCGGACGCCGTTCCGATTCATCATTCCCGAAACTTATTGCACCAGAAGAAAGGCCTCTGCAACGGCCTTTTTTCGCGAGCTAGTATCAATTCAACACGGAAGTCAATGACGGCTTCCGGGGGATGACGATGCTGCCGCAGGTCGAGTCAGACCGGGATCATCGCTTCGATCCGAATCATTGGGACGTGCAACATGAAACTTCACTTTGACCTGGCGACGGTGCTGCGAGGCGACTATGGAGCGCTGTTTCTCCATGGGATCGAGCTCACTCTCGCGATGGCGGCGCTGGCATGGATACTCTCGCTGGTGGTGGGCATTCTCCTCACGCTGATCCGCCTGACCAACAATCGCCTCGCGACGGCGTTTGTCGCGTCATTCGTGGCCTACCATCGCAATGTGCCGATGCTGGTCCAAATCCTGTTCTGGTACTTCGGCATTTCGAACATCCTGCCGGAATCGGTGCAGACTGTGCTGAACCACTACAACGGTCAGTTCATTTTTGCGGTCGTGGCGATCGGCTTGTGCAGTGCGGCCTACCTCTCCGAAGATATCCGCAGCGGCTTGCGTGCGATTCCCTACGGTCAGTACGAAGCTTCGCGAGTGCTGGGTCTGAACTTCCTGAACGTCATGCGTTTCGTCGTGCTTCCGCAAGCGCTGCGCAATGCAATTCCGCCGATGGTCAATCACGCAGTCCTGCTGTTCAAGAACACGAGTCTCGCGATGGCGATCGGCGCGGCGGAGCTGACCTATGTCACCCGGCAGATCGAGAACGAAACCTTCCTGTCTTTCGAGTCGTATTTCATCGCCACGGCGGTGTATCTCGGCCTCTCCCTCGTCATCATGCTGTGCGGCGCAAAAATCGCGATGCACTACCGCATTCCGGGAGTGAAGTGACATGCTCGATATCCTGCGCGACAACTGGACATTGCTGCTTATCGGGCAGTATCCGCATGGCCCGCTAGGCGGAATCGTATTGACGATCTTGCTGTCGCTTTCAGCGCTCGTCATTGCATTTCCCCTGGGTATCCTGGTCGCCCTGGCCCGCATCAGCCCTTTCCGGTTTCTGCGGGCGCCGGCCACAGGTCTCGTTTATATGGTGCGGGGCATCCCGCTCCTGATGGTGATTTTCTGGGTGTACTTTCTCGTGCCTGTTCTGACTGGCTATCCGGTCACCGGATTTGTCACGATGCTGTGTGCGCTCGTTATCTATGACTCGGCCTATCTCGGGGAAATCATCCGTGCGGGCATCGAAGGGCTGCCGAAAGGGCAGACCGAGGCATCGAGAGCGCTTGGCATGAGCTACATGAAGACCATGCGCGCAGTAATCCTGCCGCAGGCGCTCTACAACGTTGTACCGAGCATGGTCACGCAGTTCGTATCGACGATCAAGGAAACCTCGCTGGGTTACATCATCAACGTCCAGGAAATCTCCTTCGCGGCGGATCAGATCAACAACCGGCTGCTGACGAAACCCTTTCCTGTGTACCTGATTCTCGCCTTGAGTTATTTCGCGCTGTGTTATGCGCTCACACAGCTTGCGCAGTATCTGGAGCGGCGCGTGACGCGCAAGCGGGCCGGCGTCGCATCGAGGACCCAGAAGGCGGCCAACGTTGCGCTGACCGATCCGCTGCCCACCGAGAACTAGGCGCTCAATCACTTCGAGGTATTTCGCATGATCAAGTTTTCCAGCGTCAACAAATGGTACGGCGAATATCACGCTCTCGTGGACGTGAACGCCGAAGTTCGCAAAGGCGAAGTCGTGGTGGTCTGCGGACCATCAGGATCGGGTAAGTCGACGTTGATTCGCACCGTCAACCGGCTTGAGGAGATCAACCGCGGGCAGATTTTCTTCGACGGTCAAAACATTCACGACAAGAAGCTGGGTCTGAATGCTTACCGCAGCCGTGTCGGCTTCGTGTTTCAGCAATTCAACCTGTTTCCGCATCTGTCGGTGCTGGACAACATCACGCTTTCGCCGATGCGCGTGCACGGACTCAAGCGCGCGGAAGCGGAACGTAAAGCGGCGGATTTGCTCGCGCGCGTCGGTCTGTCGAACAAGTCCAGTGCATTTCCGCCGCAATTGTCCGGTGGTCAGCAGCAGCGTGTCGCGATTGCGAGAGCGCTGGCGATGGATCCGCCGGCAATGTTGTTCGACGAGCCCACCAGTGCGCTCGATCCGGAAATGGTCGGTGAAGTGTTGAACGTGATGAAGAGCCTCGCGCAGGAAGGCATGACGATGATGTGCGTCACGCATGAGATGGGGTTTGCACGCGAGGTTGCCGATCGCGTCTGGTTTATGGACGCAGGGAAGATTCTCGAAACGGCGGAGCCGGAAGAATTCTTTTTGCGGCCGAAACACGAGCGGGCGCAGCGATTCCTGTCCGATCTTCGCTCGCATTGAGGCAAGCAAGGCGGTATGGTTTTCGCGGCACAGATACAGATACAGATTCAGATTCAGATTCGGTTTGACCACCGTTGATCAGCGGTCGATTGCTTTACATATAAACTTCAGGAGCATCACGATGCAGGTAAAGAAGATTTTCGCGGGGATGTTGGTCGTTGGCGGCGCGGTTGCATCGATTGCCCCGGCACATGCTGATCAACTGGCCGATATCAAGGGCCGCGGCGAGTTGAGCTGTGGTGTGTATTCGAACGTCGAGCCGTTCTCGTATCCCAACGCGCAGACGCGCCAGCTCGAAGGCATGGACGTGGACCTGTGCAACGCGGTGGCAAAACAGTTGGGCGTGAAAGCGAAGCTCGAGCCGTTGGCTGTCGAGGCACGGATTCCGCAATTGAAGCTGGGGCGTGTCGACATTGTGGTTGCCAACCTGGCCTACACCAAAACCCGCGCTACGCAGATCGCCTTTAGCGACTCGTACTATTCCACCAAGGAAGTCCTTGTCGTGAAGAAGGCCGACGCGAGCAAGAAACTGACCGATTTCGCGGGCCAGAAAATCAGCGCTGCCGACGGCTCCACGTCCGCTCAGTCGATTCCAATTTCGATCAAGGATGGCCAGGCGGTGACGTTTCACGATACCAGCTCGGCGTTTCTGGCACTCGAGCAGAACAAGGTCAAAGGCTTCGTGACCAATCAGATGACTGCCACGAAGATTGCGAAGCAGGTGGATGGCACGGACGGCGCGGTGGCGATTGCGTCGGAGCCGATGCTGATCGAGCCGATCGCGGTGGGCTTGCGGCAGAACGAACCGGCCATGCTGAGCGCGGTTAACAAGGCCTTGGCTTCGATGGAGAAGAGCGGCGAGATGAGCGGTATCTTCGACAAGTGGCTCGGACCGAAGACGCCTTATGGCCTGACCCGGACCGACAAGGTCACGCCGATCGACCAGCTCAAGTTCACGCCGGTGTCCTGAGGCGGTAAGCGTGTGATGCAGCGGTGCGCTTTCATCCGCGCATCGCTGCCGGTTGAATGGCCGGCGCGATTCTTTGGATCGCGTGCCGTGACAACGTAGCTGGATTTTGCAACGTGACGCATAAAATAGTGGTGATGGGCGTGTCGGGCTCGGGTAAGTCGACACTTGCACGCGAGTTGGCCGTGGTGGTGGAGGGCGTTTTCATCGAAGGGGACGAGCATCACTCGGCGGAAAGCCGCGACAAGATGTGTCGCGGAATCGCGTTGTGCGACAGTGACCGCGAGCCGTGGCTGGACCGCCTCGCCGAGCAGGTGGACGATAGGCATGGGACGGCCGTGCTGTCCTGTTCCGCGTTGAGACGTCGCTATCGGGAGCGCATGCGCGCGCGTGTCGCCGGGCTGAGATTCGTGTTTCTCGACATCACGTTGTCCGAGGCGGTTGCACGGGTTTCTACACGGCTGCATCATGAGTTTCCAGCGACATTGGTGGCCGATCAATTCGCAACGCTCGAATCGCCTGTTGGTGAAGATGGTGTGCTCCACCTTTCTGCTTTGCAGGACAGCGCGTGCAGTCTGAGAGAGGTCATGCGATGGCTAGGCGAGCCGCATAGTGCTGGATGGAAGTCGGACGAATTAGCGTTGAAGAGGAGTTGAGTTGAACAACAATCTAAAGATGTTCGATCTGTCGGGGCGTCGTGCTCTGATTACCGGATCGAGTACGGGTATAGGCTATGCGCTGGCCAAAGGATTGGCAGGTGCCGGCGCTGAAGTGATTCTGAATGGCCGCAATGCGGCCAGGCTGGCAGAGGCTGTCAGCCGGTTGCGTGATGAGGGCGCGACCGCTCATGCTGCGAGCTTTGATGTGACGTCCGCCACTGAGGTCGACGCGGCGATCGCCGATATCGAACGCGAAATCGGTGCGATCGACATTCTCGTCAACAACGCCGGCATGCAACGCCGTGCGCCGCTCGAACAGTTTTCCCATGCTCAATGGGAAGAACTGATGAAGACCAATGTCGACAGCGTATTCCTGGTCGGTCAGGCGGTAGCGCGACACATGATTGCTCGCAAGCGCGGGAAGATCGTCAACATCTGTTCGGTACAAAGCGAACTGGGCCGTCCCAACATCGCGGCTTACACCGCGAGCAAAGGCGCGGTGAAGATGCTGACGAAAGGCATGGCGATTGATTGGGGGCAGCATGGCATCCAGGTCAATGGACTTGGGCCGGGCTACTTCAAGACGGAGCTGACCGAGGCGCTCGTCAAGGATGAAACGTTCAGCAACTGGCTGATTGGACGCACGCCATCGCGACGCTGGGGCGATGTGGAAGATCTCGTCGGCGCCGCTGTGTTTCTGGCGAGCGACGCTTCGAACTTCGTGAACGGCCACATTCTTTACGTGGATGGCGGCGTGACGGCCACGTTGTAGGGTTTGGTTTGTCGTGGCATAGTCGAACACGGCTTTGGAAGGACGTTGGATCGACTCAAGCGCAGCGCGTGGCAATTGAACAAGCCTGTCAATGAGCAGCGCGCAGTGCTTCGTCCGCAACAGCTAGCCGCGACGCCATGACCTTGACGACAAATCGATGAATTTGCTGCGCGGTCTCGGGATCGTTCTGCTCAAGCGCACGCAACGACTCGAGCGTCAAACGCCGGACACGCGCGGGACCCTCTGCAAGCACATCCGCGCTGCGCACCTGCTGCGTGTACACCGCCATTTCGCCGACGATGGTACCTGGCCCGAACGAGCGCAACCTGAAGGACCTGCCATCCGCAAGCCGCAGTAAGACGGTGACACGGCCGCGTTCGACAAAGTACATAGCGTCCCCCGGTTCGCCGTGACGGAACACCGGCTGCCCCGCGTCAAGCTCACGCACTTCCAGAAGGGCTAATAGCCTTTCGAGCGTGCACGACGTGAAATGCGGCGCGAGCATCGCCTGGAAATCCTCTTCGCCGCGCGGCAGCGCGCGTGAATCTGACGCGAGAAGTGTGTCTTCGACCCACTCCAGCCCAGCGTCCAGCGTAGCGAACTCGTGGATCCGGAGATTCAGCGTGCCGGTCTTCAGGAGCAGGTCACGCGAGCGCGCCGGCAGCCCCGTCAACACCAGGTCCGCGTCAAGCGTTGCACACAGCTGCCTGAGCTTGACGAAGCTGACCGATACGGACGCGTCCAGCCCGTTGGTCGAAGCGAAGTCGAGCACGACAAAGCGAGCGGGTACCGGCCCGCGCTGGGCTAGCCGTTCGCGCACGCGCTGCATGATCGAATTGGCGGTGCCGAAGAAGAGGAACCCCTGCAAACACGTTCCACACACCTGTGTACCTAGTTCGTGAAGCCGTCCGGTTGCCTCGATACTGCGCTCGACGTTCGATGTGCGCGTACTGCCATCGAACTCCATACGAACGCAACTGACACGGCCGTACAGCAGCGCGAACATTACACATGCGGCGATGACGCCGGCCACCACGCCCGGGACGACGCCGTAGAACGCAATAGCGCCCAGAATCAGCGGTACAAGCAGATACTCATACCAGTTGAGCTGGCGATATGCGCCCACTAGCCACTGGATCAACAGGCGCAGTCCCATGAAGAGCTGCAGCCCGACCAGCACCGGCACCGGAAATAGCGCCACCAGGTCCGGCGAGACGGCCAGCACGAACAGACACGCGAGGGAGGCGAAAACGCCCGCCATTCGGCTTGTCGCACCCGCGCGTGCGTTGAGCATCGATCGGTTGTACGACTGATAGCCGACCATTCCGCCTAACATCCCGCTCGCGATGTTGGCGATGCCGGCCGCCTTCATTTCGCGGTTCAGATCGATGTCTTCGCCCGTAGCCGCGCCAATCGCCGTCGAATTCATCAGGATCGTGATTGCCGAAATCGACGTGACCATGAGTGTCTCCGGCAAGTGCGCAACGATGGCCGACCAGTCGACGCTCCCGTGCGCCATCGATGCCGGCAGATGCAGCTCTGGAATCCGGATCGGGTGCAGCGCCACGCGCGGAAGCAACAATCCCATGTCGCGGGCGTCGCCGATCGACAGGCCTTCTGCAAGCAGAAACAGATAAAACAGCGCGACGCCGAAAGCAAGCGTGATCGGCAGCGCCGCGGCATGTTTCCAAGTGCGCGACAGGAGCGTGGCTAACGCGCACACCAGCACAGCGGGTACCCACACCAGCCAGTTCAGGTGCGTCACCAGCGCCAATGTGTGCCAGTTCAAGGGCGCGCCGGTCACTACCCGAAACGCGCCAGCCAGCAGGAGGTAGCCCGTACCGGCCAGGAAGCCGCCTACAACCGGGTATGGCAGGAATTGCAGGGAACGGCTGCGCTTCGACGAACCGACCGCATACAGAATGACGCCTGTCACCACGGAACACAGCGCGATGGCGATCAGCACTGTCAGCAGAATTGTCTGAGGCGTACCGCCGTTGGCGCGCACGCTGCTCGCGACGCCGGCCGCCACACCGGCAAGAAACGCCGTCGCGTTGCCGTCGGGTCCGGCGATATTCATGCGCATCGAACTCGTCAAGGCGATCACCAGCGCCGTCACTACGCAACTGATGAAAGCCGTGGGTACGCCAAGCTCGGCGTAACGGGCGAGATCCGCGCTAAAGATCAGGGTGCCCAGGCTCATTGCGTAGCAGAGCATGACCAGTGTCGACACCATGCCGGCCGACAGATCCCCGACCAGGCCCGTGATGCGTGGCCCGGAGCGGGCAACGGGGGAGGAACCTGTCGTAGCTGGCTTCACGGTGCTTCCCGGTGGGGGCGGATGAAATCTCGCCCGGTAGCCGTTTCCTTCACGCCGGACGTACACTGTATTTTAGGCGGGAAGGACTTGAACACGGAGTACGTTGCGCCAGTCGCAGCGCGGCGCCAGACGGTGCGCCGATTCGTATGATTGTTCGCGCGACGCGGCGCGGTTCGGGCATACGGTCGGCGACCCGCGCGGCGACGAGCTGCGACGAGCTGCGACGCAGCATGCGTGTTCGTTCATGCACCGGATTGGGCGGCGGCGATGGATATCGATCAGTGGCTGCATGCATTGGGGCTTGAGCAATACGCACCCGCATTTGCCGGGAACGACATCGATCTCGCGATGCTGGCACAGCTCGACGACGCGGACCTGAAAGAGCTCGGCATCCTCTCGCTCGGCCACCGCAAGCGCCTGCTGGCGGCGATTGCCGATCAGCGCGGCGCTGCACTATGCGCAGCGTCGCCCGTTGCGAATGCGCCTGCAAGCGAGCGCCGGCAAGTCACGATTCTCTTCGCCGATCTGTGTGGTTTTACCGCGCTGTCGCAGACGCTCGATCCTGAAGAGTTACGCGAGTTGACAGGTCGTTACACCGCGCTGGTCGATGGGATCGTCCTCGGTTACGGCGGCACGATCGACAAGCACATCGGCGATGCCGTGATGGCAATCTTCGGTGCGCCGCGCGCACACGATACCGATCCACTGCGCGCGGCGCGTGCTGCGCTCGAGATTCATGAGGCACTTAACGGACTGAGCGAGCATGCGTCGCCTCCGCTGAGGGCGCATGTGGGTATCGCCAGCGGCGAGGTGGTCGCGGGGCCGCTCGAGCGCGCAGATGTGCAGGACTACACCGTGCTCGGCGATTCCGTGAACCTCGCCGCCCGGCTGGTTGCCGCCGCCGGCCCCGGGGAAACGCTGCTCTCCGATAGCGTGCATCGCGCGCTGGGCAACGACGTGATGAGCGACGCCGTCGGCGCAATGCGCTTCAAGGGGATCGACTCGCCAGTGCGCGTCTGGCGTCTGCGCGGTCTCGCTTTTGAACCCGTCATGGCGAACCGCAGCGTGTTTGTCGGCCGCAAGGCTGAACTCGAGCAGTTCAAGGGCGTCGCCCGCACGTGCCTCGAGCAGCAAGCCGGCCACGTCGTCTATGTTCGCGGTGAGGCGGGCATCGGCAAGACGCGGCTCGTCGACGAAATGCGCCGTTTCGTCGAAACGCTGGGCTTTGCCAGCCACCGCGGCCTCGTGCTGGATTTCGGCGTGGGCAAAGGCCAGGACCCCATTCGCACTATTGTAGGCAGCCTGCTGGGCTTGCCGCCCGCGGCCGGCTCCGACATCCGGCGCGCGGCTGCCGAACGGTTTGCCACGTCCGGTGCCGTCGGCCCCGATCAGTTGATGTTTCTCCATGACATCCTCGACCTTGCGCAAACCGGCGAATGGCGCACGCTTTACAACGCGATGGACAACGCCGCCCGGACGCGAGGCAAGCGCACGGTTGCCGCAGCGATCGCGCAGGATGTCTGCCGGCACGGGCCCACCATGATTGTCGTGGAAGACCTTCATTGGGCGGACCCCCAGGTGCTCGGTTACCTGGCCGCCTTCGCCGTAGCGATCGCGAACGGCCCGGGCCTGCTTGTGATGACTTCGCGCGTGGACGGCGATCCGCTCGACGCGGCATGGCGGGCAGGTTGCCGCGGCACGCCCTTCGCCACGATCGACCTTGGCCCATTGCGCAGCGACGAGGCGCTGAACCTTGCCGGTAGCTTTATCGATGCGACCGAACGTATCGCGCGTGCCTGCATCGAGCGAGCCGGCGGCAATCCGCTGTTCCTCGAACAGCTCCTGCATAACGCCAAAGAAGGGAGTGAGGAGGCAGTCCCCGCGACGATCCAGAGCCTCGTGCTGGCGCGCATGGACCGGTTGACTTCGCGCGACCGCGAGGCCTTCCAGGCTGCCGCGGTCATCGGACAGCGCTTTGGTCTCCCCTTGCTGCGGCGGCTGATCGATGCACCGGAGTACGTATGTCACGGGCTTGTCGCCAACGCGCTCGTCTTGCCGGAGGGCGAAGATTTTCTGTTTGCCCACGCGCTCATCCAGGAGAGCGCCTACTCGACACTGCTGCGGGCACGCCGGCGCGAGTTGCATCGCCTCGCCGCCGACTGGTTTGCGGCGACGGATCCCGTACTGCGCGCCCAACATCTCGATCGCGCCGAGGACGAGCGGGCACCGCAGGCCTACCTCGACGCCGCGATCGCACAACGCGCAGCCTACTTTGCCGACGCGGCATTGCGGTTCGTCGAGCGAGGTCTGCAAATCGCGCAAACGGATAGGGATCGGCATGCGTTGATCTGTTTCAGGGGAGAACTCCAACGAGATCTCGGCGACATCGCTGCTTCGATCGCGACCTACCGTGCGGCGGTGGCTACCGCTCCAGACGAAGCGAGTCTCTGTCAGTCCCAGCTTGGGCTCGCCGAAGGTCTGCGGGTGAGCGAAGGCCTTTCCGAAGCCCTCTCGCTGCTCGAC
The DNA here is from genome assembly GCF_046026675.1 of Paraburkholderia sediminicola. GTDB lineage: Bacteria > Pseudomonadota > Gammaproteobacteria > Burkholderiales > Burkholderiaceae > Paraburkholderia > Paraburkholderia sediminicola_F. The sequence goes on from NZ_JAQQEY010000002.1 coordinate 472,207, forward strand.
GCGGCCCAGCAAGTGGCGCAACGCCTGGATCAGGTGCCTGAACTCGCGCGCCTGCATCACCTGCGCGGCAACATCCTCTTTCCCCTTGGCAGGATCGACGATTGTCGCACCGAACATGAGCGCGGGCTCGCCTACGCACGGCGCATCGGTTCGCCGGAAGCGGAGGCGCGTGCGCTTGGCGGCCTTGCGGATGCGGCCTACGCGCAAGGACGCATGCGTACTGCTTTCGAGCACTTTAGCCGGTGCGTTGCGCTAAGCCGCGAACACGGCTTCGGCCGCATCGAGGTCGCGAATCGTTCGATGGCGGGCTTCAGCAGAATCTATCTCAACGAGGCACGCCCGGCACACGAAGACGTCAGCGCCGCTGCACGCGCCGCTGCGCTGGTCGGCCAGCCACGTGCACAGATGCTATGCGAAACGCTGGGCGCCTTTGCCAGCTACGAATTGGGCGACATGCGGGCTACGCTCGCCCATCTCGAGCGCGAGACGGTGATCATCCGTCAACTGGGCGCTCGCCGCTTCGAGGCACAGAATATGGAAATGCGGGCACGCGTGCTGCTTGCGAGCGGCCATCGGCGTGAGGCCACGGCGTTGTTACGTGAAGCGCTGGCGCTTTGCCGCGAGGTGGGCACGCAGTTCAGCGCACCCAAGGCGGTGGGCGCACTGAGCCGTGCCGTCGAGGATGACGGCGAACGCGCGCGTCTGCTCGCCGAAGGTGTCGACATGTTGAGCCGCGGCGCGGTTGGTCACAATCATCTGTGGTTCTATCGCGACGCCATCGAAGCGATGATGTCCGTCGGCGACGCGGCTGGCGCGCTGCGCTATGTCACTGCCCTCGAAGACTATACGCGCGCCGAGTCGCTGCCGTGGGCGGACCTGTTTGTGGCGCGCGGCCGTGCCCTCGCTCGCGCGCAGCAAGACTATTCCGGTGAAGGAATACAGCGCGAACTCGAGCGTGTGCGTGCAGCTCTCGCGGAAGCCGGGTTCAACAGTTATCTGCCTGCGGTGGACGCCTGGTTCGCGCGCTGAGATCGATAATCTTCAACATCTCGATGACCGAACCGGGCCACCCGTGCGTAACGATGTGGCGGAGTGCCTGCCGCGCTGTAGCATTGCTTCGGAATTTCCCGAAGTGCATTTCTCATGTTTGGCATTTTTCCGTTGAATTTGTTTGCCTAGACTCCGTTCCAGATAAACCGCTGGCCCGTCACAACGGGCGTTGTTGCCGCGAAGACGGCAGCAGCGCGTGCGCCGCACCTGGCTGAATCCATAACAGGACGGAGATAAGCATGTCTGAAAACAGCTACGAAACAGGTCGGCTCAATTTGCCGTTTGTTGGAATCTGCACGTTCGCGAAGTCTCCGTTGTGTCTTGACTGGGACAAGATCGACGCGGATGTCGCGGTGATGGGCGCTCCCTTCGACTGCGGTACGCAATGGCGGGCAGGCGCCAGGTTCGGCCCGCGTTCGATTCGCGATGCGTCGACCCTGTTTTCGTTCGGCCACGGCGGCGCATACGATTTCGAAGACGATGTCGTCTATTTGCCGAGCAACGAAGTTCGGATCGTCGATATCGGCGACGCGGACATGGTGCACACCAACACAGAGAAGAGTCACGCAAATATCGAGTACGGCGTGCGAAAGATCCTGGCGGCGGGTGCATTGCCGGTGGTGATGGGTGGCGATCACTCGATCAACATTCCCTGCATCAATGCGTTCGAAGGTCAGGAGCCGTTTCATATCGTCCATATCGACGCCCACCTCGATTTCGTCGACGAGCGTCACGGCGTGCGTTACGGCCATGGCAACCCGTTGCGCCGTGCCGCGGAGAAGAGCGTGGTGTCCGGCATGACGCAGATTGGCATCCGCAACGTGTCGTCCACCGCACGCGAAGGATACGCACAGGCGCGCGAGATGGGCTCGGACATCATCTCGGTGCGCGACCTGCGGCGTCTCGGCATCCAGGGCGTTCTGGACCGCATCCCTAAAGGCGTGCGTTACTACCTGACGATCGATATCGACGGTTTCGATCCGTCGATCGCGCCGGGTACGGGCACGCCCAGCCACGGCGGCCTGCTCTATTACGAAGGACTCGAATTGTTCGCCGGCCTCGCCGAGCAGGGTGACGTGATCGGCATCGATCTCGTGGAAGTCGCACCGGACTACGACCATTCCGGTTCGACTTCGATTCTGGCGGCGCAATTGCTGCTGAACACGATCGGCCGCGTGATGCATCAACGTAAGGTCAAGCGAAACCTCACCCGCTAAACGGGATTCCTTTGCGCCACGCGAGCGCGATTGCCGGTCAGGCTCATCGTGGACCGCAATCGCGTAACGCGGCGGGCGCTATTTGCTGCTTCGTGTAGCGCGGCTCACTTGTTTGGCCGCAGCCCGCAAGTGGTTGCAAAAGGCCTGCACCACCCGCGCCGATTCGCCGCCCTTGCGCGTGATGATCTGAAAGTCCAGATGGGTCACATAGTGCTCGGGATCGATGCGGGTCAACAGACCACTGTCTACCCAAGGCTGCGCGTAGTGGGGCGGTAGAAAGCCGATGTAGTTGCCCGACAGAATCAGCATGGCGCGGCCTTCGACGTTGTCGACCGAGGCCGCGGCCTGCGGCATGCGCAGCAGCTTGAGCTCCTGGTTGCCGAGATACGCGCGGGCAGCGAGCCGCTGTTTGCTGAGTACCGCAACGGGCACGCGTCCGCCTGCCCGCTCATACAACGGATGGGTCGACGCGCAATAGAGCCCCTGCTCCTCGCGATAGAGCGGCACGTAGTCGAGGCCGGGAATACGCGCGGGAAACGGCCCCACGGCGAGATGCAGGCGGCCGTCCAGCACGTGCTGCTCCATGCTCCCCGGTGTGTCGATCTGCACGTGCAGGCGGACTTCGGGCGCCATCTGGCCGAACTCGCGAATCGCTGCCGGTAGCGGCGAGTATTTATCAGTCAAGGTCGCTTCAATCATGCCGAAGCGCAAGACGCCGGAGAGCTGATTGCGCAACGCGCCCGCTTCCATATGAAACGTGTCGACGGCACCGAGCAGACGTTGCGCGGCGGCGTGCAACTCCGCGCCTTCTTCCGTGAGGCGAAAACCCGCGCGTCCGCGTTCACACAAGCGCAGCCCGAGGCGGGTCTCCAATTGCGACATGTATTCGCTGATGCTCGATGCACCAATGTTGAGAATCGGTTGCGCCGCGGCGAAACCGCCGCATCGCACGATGGTTTCGAAGATCCGCAACAGCTTGAGATCCGTGTCCTGAACTTGCATCGTGCCGCCCCTCGATTACTTCGGGAATTACCGAAATGTGTTTCATCAATGGTGCATTTTATTGAGGAATTTGGCTACACAGAATTGCTGTCAACCCCACTGCCCAACGTTCGGCGAAGCCATACGGACAGTGCGGCCCCAAAGCGATGTTTTTTGTGCCGAAGCGCAACGCGGCCACTTCCGGCGGCAAGGCGATCTGGCACGCCATGATGTGAGGAGAGCACGATGAAAAAGCCGTACGCAGGTGCAAGCTGGTTGGCAGCAGTCGCTTTGAGCATGATGTCGATGGGCGCGACGGCGGCAGAGCAGGTGGTCAAAATCGGTTTGACCGGACCCTTGACCGGCCCGCAGGCCGCCATCGGCAAGGACGACGAAAACGGCGTGAGGATGGCGATCGAGCGTCTGAATGCCCAGGGGCTTGTGATCGGCGGTCAGAAAACCCGTTTCGAACTGGTTTCGCAGGATGACGCCGCCGATCCGCGTACCGGCATGACGGTTGCGCAAAGCCTGGTCGATGCCAACGTGAAGGTCATTTTCGGGCCGTTCAATTCGGGGGTCGCAATTCCGATTTCAAATCTGGTGAACGTATCGGGAATCGTGATGGCGACCATCGCGTCGAATCCGTCGATCACGCAACACGGCTATCCGTTCGTGTTTCGCATCTCCGCGAGCGATACGCAACTGGGCAGCCGGATGGGTGAGTTTGCGGCCAAGCAGCTGAAGGTCAAGCGCATCGCGGTGATTGACGATCGGACCGCATATGGCCAGGGCCTCGCCGACGAATTCGTCAATGCGGCTAAAGCCAACGGCATCGAGATTGTCGATCGGGAATATACAACCGACAAGGCGACCGACTTCGTCTCGATCCTCACCCACGTCAAGGGCGCGAATGCGGAAGGGATTTTCTACGGCGGTTATTACGCGCAGGCCGGTGCGCTGCGCAAACAGATGAAGCGCCTTGCGATGAACGGCTACCTGCTCGGCGGTGACGCCATGTGCAATGCCGAACTGGCGAAACTCGGCGGCGACGCGGTCGATACGCGCGTGTATTGCCCGCAAGGCGGCCCGGTGCTCGATCAGACACCCCAGGGCCGTCAGTTTAAGGCGGACTACAAGCAACGTTTTCATACTGACCCGTTGACCTACAGCGCGGCCTTGTACGATGGCGTGAATATCGTGGCGCAGGCAATGCAGAAAGCCAATTCGATCGAACCGGCCCAGTATCGTGCCGCGCTCGCCGGCATCGATTCTCATGGTGTTTCAGGGCACTACCGGTTTGACAAAAACCGCGACCTGACAGACTCGCCAATTACGATTTATACCTATCGAAATGGCGAACCCACGCCGCTGGCGTCCACGCAGCCCTAGGCTCATGTCGCCCAACCATGGCGAAGGGTCGCGCTGCATGACACTGCGGCACCCCTACGCCATGGGTGCCGTCCGCTGAACCATACGGTAGCTTTCCATCAGGTCGATCATGAAGACCTGCAGGATGGTAGGCGGCGCGGCGGCCCGTCGTGTGATCGCGCAAAATGGCCAATGCGATCCGAGTTGCTCCGGACAGATCTGATGCATCTCGTCGCGCGCGACCCAACGGGCAGCGTAATGAATCGGCAGAAATCCGATGTAAGCGCCCGATAATATAAGGATGGCCTGCGCTTCGATATTGTCGACGGTTGCTGCGGCCTTGCTGACGTTGAGCATTCGCAGGTCGTGCTGCTGCAGATATCCCCGCGCTACGACACGGCTGGACGCGATGGCCTCGTCGAGCGCGGCGTCGCCAGGCGACCGGCCGGCGAGCGCGTGACCCTTGCCGCAAAATAGGCCGTCCGGTTCGCAATACAGGTCAGTGTAGGTCAGCCCCGGCACGTGAAGCGGAAAATGCCCGACTGCGATATGCAACCGGCCGTCCAGCACACGTTCTTCCAGTTCGGCGGGCGTGCCGACGTAGACATCCAGATGTACGTCGTGCCCTCTCGACACGAACGCTTGCAGCGCTTGCGGCAGCGGCGAGGCCGAGTCGGTCACCGTGTTGTCGATGATGCCGAGGTACAGCTTTCCTGAGATGTGTTTTTTTAGCGCATCCGTATCCACACAAAAGCTCTCTACCGCCACCTGCAGCCGCTGCGCCGCCTCGAAAGTGGCTACGCCGTGTTCGGTCAGGCGAAATCCGCTCCGCCCACGCTCGCAAAGCTTGAGCCCCAGGCGCGTTTCGAGCGTCGTCATTTGCTCGCTGATTGTCGACTGGCTAACGTTCAGGGTCGCCTGGGCAGCGGAAAATCCGCCGCACCGTACCACCGTCATGAAAACCCTCAGTAGCTTGAGGTCCACGTCCTGCAACTGGATCACGGTCGTTGCTCCCATTGCGGCGTTTGCTTCGACATTCCCGATATGAACATCTGATTCACGTGATTTTTACCCCCGGCCTTGTCGTCCATAGTCTCTCAAAACACCGCGCTGCCACAAGCCGCGTTTATATCGATGGACCCCGGTCGCTTTTGAACGGCTGAACCTGTCGGCTACAACGCAGGGTCCACGAACAAACGTGGCAGGAACAGGCGGACCTCGCTGCACGAAACCGGCCCATGAGAGGCCGAATAGAAGTCAATCCGTAAGACAGGAGACAATGATGGACAAGGTCGTACAGCATTACCTGGAGACGTTCGGCATCCGGGAAGAGACACAACGCTTTCTCACCAGGCCGCAGAAAATGTTGATTGGCGGTGCCTGGGTGGCGCAAGGCGACCGCGAATCCTGCGTGGTGCTCGAACCCTCCACCGCGGGCGTGATCACACACATTCCCTTGGGCACGACCGCCGATCTGGATCGTGCGGTCGACGCTGCCCGCAAGCAATTCGACGGTGGACCGTGGAGAAAGCTCAAACCCCTTGAGCGCGAACGGCTGCTGCATCGCCTCGCCGATCTGATCGAAGCGAACGCAACGGAGTTGGCTGAGATCGAATCGATCGACGTAGGCAAGTCTGTCGCCAATGCGCGCGATGTCGACGTACAAGGCACGATCGATACTTTCCGCTATTTCGCCGGTTGGGCGTCGAAGCTCCACGGCCGTACGGTAGAACCCTCCCTGCCTGGTGAATACGTTGCCTACACGCGCAAGGAGCCCATCGGCGTGGTCGGCGTCATCGTGCCGTGGAACTTCCCGTTGCAAACCATGGCGTGGAAGGTTGCGGCGGCGCTCGCTGCCGGTTGTACGACCGTAATCAAACCCGCCGAACTCACGTCGCTGTCCACTCTTCGCTTCGCGGAGTTGGTGCAGGAGGCTGGAATTCCGGATGGTGTCGTGAACGTCATAACGGGGCGAGGGCGCGAAATTGGCGCCGCTATGGCCGCGCATCCGGGCATCGACAAGATCACGTTCACCGGTTCCACCGAGGTGGGCCGAACTGTCGGGCAAGCGGCCGTGGGCGGCATTAAACGTATGACACTCGAACTGGGCGGCAAGTCGCCGGTACTCGTGCTCGAGGACGCCGACATCGAAGCGGCGGCCCAGGCTGTAGCAAACGGCGTCTTCTTCAATTCTGGACAGGTCTGCGATGCGGGCACGCGGGTCTACATCCAGCGCGGCATTCACGACAGATTCATTGGCGCGCTAGTCGAGCACACGCGTAAGTTGAAGATCGCACCGGGCCTCGATCGGGATTGCTTCATCAGCCCGCTCGTTTCCGCGCTGCAGAAGGATCGCGTCTCGTCCTATATCGAAGCCGGGCGGCGCGAAGGTGCGGAAATTGTGCATGGCGGCCATGTACTGGACCGGCCGGGTTACTTCGTCGAACCGACCGTCTTTACGCATTGCCGCAGCGACATGAAGATCGTCCGTGAAGAAATCTTCGGACCCGTGTTGGTGACCACCCCCTTTGACGATCTGGGCGATGCGTTGTCGCAGGCGAATGATTCGCCGTACGGTCTTGCTGCCGCGATCTACTCCAATGACCTGAACCGCGTTCACAAACTGATCCCGCAACTGCGCGCGGGTACCGTCTACGTCAATGCTCATAGCACGATCGATCCGTCGATGCCATTTGGTGGATTCAAGGAATCCGGCTTTGGCAAAGACCTCGGCCCCGAGCAACTCGATCATCTGATGGAGAGCAAGGCGGTCTGGATCACGCTGCACTGAGCCGTCAATGCGCCGGAGGCGTCTTCAGACGAGCGTGGCGCCGCGGCCAGCATGCATGCCGGATCAAATCTATTCCATCAACCTCTCATTGCTGTCAGGGGTACATGATGCAAGCAACAGACGAAGTAGTTAAAAGCACGGTAGTTGGCGTCGAGCATGGTGCGATCGAAGGTCATTCGATCGATTTTATTCCGGATAGCGAAAGAACGGACAGGTTGTCCAGGCAAGGGCCATTCTGGTTTCTGGGTAATTTCACATTCTTCACCATGACCATCGGCTTTGTTGGTCCCAGCATTGGCCTGAGCGCGCTGTGGACCACGATAGCCGGCACGCTCGGCATCATGTTCGGCACCTTGTTCATGGCCTTTCACGGCTCGCAGGGACCGCATCTCGGCTTGCCGCAGATGATCCAGTCGAGGGCGCAATTCGGTTATCGCGGGGTCATCGTCGTTCTGTTGGCGACGCTCTTCGTGTTTGCGGGATTCAACATCGTCAATCTCGTGCTGATGATGCAAGGTCTCAAAGCATTGTTTAACTGGGACCCCGTCAAGGTGGCGTTGGCCGTGACCGTGCCGGCTTCGGTTCTGGCGATTCTCGGCCACGACTGGATGCACCGTAGTTTCAAATGGGCGTTGTATCTGTCGCTTCCCCTCTACGGTCTGGTCACGGTGGCCGTCCTGATGCACTGGGTGCCCGACGTGCCCCTCGCCGCCGTCGCACCGGGCGCGACACCGACGCCACCGCTGGGCTTCAACTGGATTGCGTTCATTGCGCAATTCGCGGCCGCTGCCAGCTACAACATCGCTTACGCACCGTATGTATCCGACTACTCGCGCTACCTGCCGAAAAACACGCCGAGCGGCAAGCTGATCGCGGCGGTGTTCCTCGGCGCATCGCTGTCGGGTGCGTGGATGATCGCGATTGGCGGCTGGCTCGCGGACCATCTGCATGCAACCGATGTGCTGGTCGCATTGAGTCAGGTGGGTAACGACCTGGCGCCGGGGATGGGAAGTGTTGTGGTCGGCGTCACGATTCTGGCGTTTCTGCCGGTGATCGCAATGAACATCTATAGCGCCAAATTGACGGCTATCACAGCACTCGATTCGTTCCATAAAGTCCAGCCGACGCCCAAGGCTCGCATTCTGGCGATTCTCTTTGTGGTGATCCTTCAGCTGGGTGTTGCGCTTAGCATCTATACCTCGGGTAAGGGGCTCTCCGTCCTGAATATTTACCTCGTCGTCATGCTGTATTTTCTCGTGCCCTGGACCGCTGTCAATCTGACGGACTACTTCTTCGTCCGCAAGGGTCGCTATGCCATTCCGCACTTCTTCATGCCTCACAACAACCTGTACGGGACATGGGGTGCGCGCGGTCTGATTGCGTACGCGATCGGCTTTGTTGCGATGATTCCGTTCTTCTGCGTCCTCGACGGCACCAACGAAGTGTATGTGGGCCCGTTTGCCCGTGCGATGGGCAGCGTCGATCTGGCGTGGCTGGTCGGTCTGTTCGTCTCGGGCATCGCCTACTACGCCTTGTCGCGCTCGCTCGATCTGAAGTACGAGGAATCGGTCATTGCTCATATCGAGAAGACATCACCGCAATACACCACCGGCGACAAGGGTCGCTACTGAAACACGGACGAAACCCGTCAAGATCTGGAAAAGAGGCAAATATCATGGTTACCGAACAATTCGATTACATCATTGTGGGCGCCGGATCGGCCGGATGTGTGTTGGCAAACCGGCTTACCGAGGACCCGGCGGTCCGCGTTCTGGTGCTGGAATACGGCGGCAGCGATCGCAGCGTCATCATTCAGATGCCGAGCGCGTTTTCGATGCCGATGAATACGGCCAAGTACAACTGGCGTTATCAGACCGTGCCCGAAGCCCATTTGAATGGTCGTCAGTTGCATTGTCCGCGCGGCAAGGTGCTAGGAGGATCGTCGTCGATCAATGGCCTCGTCTATATTCGCGGCCACGCTTGCGATTTCGACGAATGGGAGGAACTGGGCGCGCGAGGTTGGGGTTACCGCAACTGTTTGCCCTATTTCCGCCGCGCCGAGACCTACAAGTTCGGCGGTGACGAGTACCGGGGCGCGGCGGGGCCGCTGTGCACCAACAACGGCAACAACATGGAGAATCCGCTGTACGGTGCATGGATCGAGGCGGGGGCAGAGGCCGGATACATCAAGACGGAGGATTGCAACGGCCATATGCAGGAAGGCTTCGGTGCAATGCATATGACCGTCAAGGATGGTGTGCGGTGGTCGACCGCGAACGCCTACTTGCGCCCTGCAATGAAGCGGCCGAATCTGACCGTAGTGACGAATGCGATGACACGTCACGTAATTCTCGAGGGCAAGCGCGCGGTTGGGGTCGCATACGATCAAGGCGGACGTACGCATGTCGCGCGTTGCCGTTCCGAAGTGTTGATCGCATCGGGTCCGATCGGCTCGCCGCACCTGCTGCAACGTTCCGGCATCGGGCCGGCCGACGTGCTGCGCAAGGCGGGGATCGAGGTCCGGCACGACCTGCCCGGGGTCGGCGAGAACCTTCAGGATCACGCGGAAATCTATATCCAGTACGCGTGCAAGGAGCCCGTCACGCTCAACACGAAAATGGACCCGTTCAGCAAATTCATGATTGGGTTGCGCTGGCTCCTTTTCAAGGATGGCCTGGGCGCCAGCAACCATTTCGAGGCGGGCGGATTCATCCGTTCCGAAGCCGGGTTGCGCTGGCCGGACATTCAATTCCATTTCTTGCCGGCCGCCATGCGCTATGACGGCGACAAACCGTTCAAAGGACACGGATTCATGGTGCTGACCGGTCCGAACAAGCCGAAGAGCCGGGGCCACGTGCGAGCGGTGTCAGCCGATCCCTATACGCATCCGGAGATCTGCTTCAACTATCTGGATCGGGAAGAGGACCGGGAAGGATTTCGACGCTGCGTGCGCTTGACCCGGGAGATCATCGGGCAGCCGGCGATGGACCGCTTTCGTGATGTTGAACTCGCTCCCGGTCCGGACGTGCAAACGGATGAGCAGATCGATGCCTTCGTCAGGGCGAACCTTGAAAGTACGATGCATCCGTGCGGCTCATGTCGCATGGGAGAGGATGACATGGCTGTGGTCGATTCCGAGTTACGGGTTCGCGGCATCGAAGGCTTGCGAGTCATCGATTCATCTGTTTTCCCGACCGAACCCAATGGCAATCTGAACGCGCCGACGATCATGCTGGCGGAACGCGCTTCGGATCTGGTTCGCGCGGCGTCTATGTTGCCCGCGTCCGATGCCGACGTGGGCCTGGCAGAAGGATGGGAGACGCGGCAACGCACGCGTGCGCCGACCCGAGATTTGCATGTCGGATAGCGCAGACGAGAAGCGCAGCAGTGAGCGTTGTGCTCGTCCTGCGCAGAGAGGCGATCCGTTGAGGGGTAGTGTTGATGTTCATATCCAGTCTCCTACAAGGATTTAACAGCGCAAAGAAACGGGGCGTTCCGCGGCCGCTGTCGCGAGGGCCACGCATTGCTGTGCAAGGACATCGGTTGGATCGACGAGACTGACGCGTGCGCCGGTCTTCCCCACGAAACTCGTCTGTGGCAATAAAAGCGGCAGCTCGGTACATCCCAGGACGATGACCTCAACGCCTTCCGCTATGAGCCCATCAATGGCAGCGGCGATGTCGTCGAGGCATCGCCCGGTAGTGAATCCTGCTTTTACCCCTACCTTGCCGTAGATCGCATCCATCACGCGGGCCTGCAATTCCGCGGCCGGAACGATTTGCCGCAGACCCTGCGATTCGAGGGCCTTTTCGTAGACACCGCTTGCGATCGTGCCGGAGGTTGCCAGCACGCCAACGGAGCGCAGCAGCGGAAACGTTTCGCGCAGATGGCGGACCGTAACCGTCAACATATTGACGATCGGTATGCCGAGGTACGGCTGGATACGTTCAACAAATGCGTGAGCGGTGTTACACGGAATCGCGATGAGGTCCGCGTCGCCCGACTCGAGCTTTTTACAGGTCGCGTAAAGCGAAATCGTCGGGTCGGGGCCGTCACCGATCAGGTTTTCTGTGCGATCGGGAATCTGCGGATTCTGTTCAATCAGAAGCCTGATATGGTCCTGATCCCGATTCGCCGGCGTATTGCGTACGATCTTCTGCATGAAGTCCACCGTCGCCGCGGGCCCAACTCCACCGACCACGCCCACTTTGAAAATGGATTCAGGCAAACCGTATTCGCCCGCAATCACATACTGCGCATACGCAAGATTCGAATCGATCAGCGGCACTCGAAATGAGCCCATTTCCTCCGCCACGAGCGCAATCTCCGTCAGACCCGGCACGATGATTTGTGCACCTTGTGCGATGAGGTCCTCGCACGCCTCGCGCAGAAGCGCGACAGGCCGGCCCGACAGATTTCCGCTCTTGATGCCGTTCGCGCCGTAGACGGCTTCGGTGATGAGATCGACGCCGTCGCGTGTGCGGGGATGAAGGACTTCAAATTCCGGCTCCGCGAAATACTTTTCGAATAACCCCTTTCGACGGGTGTAGTCCGAGGTCAGCACGCCGATTCGCCGTGCTGCCGGAAATTTTCTTCGAACATGGCTGCGGACGCCTTCCACCATATCGACAATCTGCAAAGGCGAGTTAGCCTTCAGTTCGTCGATAAACGTGTGGCTGAGAAAGCAGGGGAGTACGACGGTTGTCATCCCTCTCTTCTCGAAGCCGCTAATCATGTCGAAAATGTACAGTTTCCGTTGAGTCGTCGCCTCACTTCCTATGGCCGCGCTTCGGAAGGGATGCTGCTCAAAAATGACATCGACGTGTTCGGCATCGCTCGAAGCGGGCGTCGATTTGACGAGCTTGAAAAAGACATCCGCGCTCGCCAGTGGCCCCAGACCGCCCACCACACCGAACTTTTTCCCGCTCAGCACGTTTGCGCTGATCATTTTGCTTCGCCTTGCAGTTGGCCCAGGACAACGTTGTTCTCTGCGTCGTGCTGCCTGGCAACCCGCCTGGCTTCCCACTTCGCGATAACGGCCGTCGCGATACTGTTGCCGATGACGTTCGTGGCGGTTCGCCCCATATCGAGAATCTGATCGATGGCGAGGATCAACACCACGCCGGACGGAGGCAAATGAAACATCGGGGCAACGGCCGCAACCACCACCACGGAACCTCTTGCGACGCCGGCCATCCCCTTGCTGCTCAACATAAGCACTAGCAACATCATGATCTGAGTGCTGAGCGGCATGTCGATGCCGAAGGCTTGCGCGATAAAGATCGCAGCAAACGCCTGGTACATCATCGATCCGTCGAGATTGAACGCGTAGCCGAGCGGCAACGTGAAGCCGACGACCTTCTTGTCGATACCGAACTGTTCAAGCTTCTCAGTGAGGCGCGGATAAGCGGCTTCACTGCTCGCGGTAGAGAAGGCCAGCATCGCGGGCTCACGGACCGCTTTAAGCAACCTCCAGATCGATTTGCGCAGAAAGACGTGACCAACGAGGATAAGCACAGCCCACAGCAGGACGAGACCAAGGTAGAAGCTTCCGACGAGCTTGCCATAGGTGGTCAACACGTCCAGGCCGTGTACCGTAATCGCGGAGGCAAGGGCGCCGAAGACACCAATGGGGGCGAGCCGCATCACATAGTCGGTCAGCTTCAGCATCGCGGGGACGAGTGCATCAATGCCTGCGATCAACGGTGTGACGCGTGGGTCCGTCTTGATGGCACTCAGGACCACACCAAACAGCACGGAAAAGACGAGGATTTGAAGAATGTCATTCCGAGCCATCGCATCGATGATGCTGGAAGGGAACGCATGCGTGACGAAGTCCTTGAAGTTCAGACCCGCGGTGTTGAGACCGGTGGCAACATCGGAACTGGTCTGCGTCATATGCAAGCCGGCGCCAGGCTGCAGTGCATTCGCAAGGACAAGGCCAAGCGTGAGCGAGAAAAGCGACGCGCACACGAACCATCCCACCGACCTGAAGCCGATTCTGCGCACGTCGCTCGTCCCTTCCATTCCGGCGAGCCCGGACACCAGCGTGGCGAAGACGAGCGGCGCGATAATCATCTTCACGAGGCGCAAGAAGATGTCGGTAATGATCGAGAAGTAACCGGCGATTGTCTTGGCTTCCGCAGCATCGGCTACGGTCCGATGGCACACGTAGCCGACAATCACGCCGAGCACCATGCCGATCACAATATAAAACGTTAGGCGGTTTTTCATTTCCATCAGTCCGAGGAAGGCGCACTGAGGTCTGACGCGACCACCGTACGCTGGCAGGAGGCAAAAACGCCGCTAGAGGAGCGACGTTTCTGTGTATGGACGGATGATAGAGATGATCAAAAAAGACTCAATGCGGGTCCTGCATGGGAATATGCGAGACTCGCATAACGCGGGATTACCCTTAATCGACAGCCTGCGATTCGGCGCGAAGGTGGCGCCAGAGCGTGTCCAGAAACTCACTGCGATTCGAGGCATCCCGGTAGACGCGAAGTTCAACTTCGAGATGCCACGCATCCCGTCCGGCCGGCACGAGTTCGCCCGCATCGAGCTCGGCGACGATCGAGCTTTTTGGCAGCCAGGCAACGCCTTCGCCTTCCAGGACCAGTTTCTTAAGGACCTCGGCCATGTCGGATTCGTAGTGAGGCCGCAAAGCCGGGATTGCGTCGACGCGGCTCAGGAGGAGTGCGAGGCAGCGGCCGAAATAGCTGGTTTCCGTGTACGTGATCAACGGCAATGGACGCGTCGCCGTGCCCGGCAACCGGAAGATGGGCGCGCCACGTGGGTTTGGCCGGCAGACAGGCATCAGTACATCGACGCCTACGGTGAGATGCTCGTACCTGATCGGGTCGAGATGGAGAGGCAGCTCCGGGTGATGATAGGCAAACATCAGTTCGCAGTTGCCGTTCACGAGCATCAGGATGGAGTCGTGGACATTGGTGGGTATCACCCGGGCACGTACCTCCCCGAAACGGGCAGTGAGCGCCTTCAACCAGGCCGGCAGGAAACTTAGCGCGATCGTATGGCCCGCTGCAATCTGCAAGCCTTTACCCGCCATGCGTTGGTCGATGCGAATGATCGCTCGCGTATCGAATAGCTTCCCAAGAATATCTACCGCGGCCTCACGAAACAGTTGTCCGGCAGGCGTCAGCGTGGGAGGAAAGCTGCTTCGGTCGATGAGGTCCGCGCCCACCCACTGCTCAAGCGACTGAATACGCCTGCTGAAGCCCGACTGGGTGACATTCCGAAATTCCGCCGCCCGCGAGAAGCTCTGATACTGGGAGAGCGCGATGAAGTCCTCAATCCACTTGATTTCCATGTCGGGTCCGATGTGTGCGGCGAGTGAGCGTGCCTGGAAACGAGTGTGTAATTCTACGGCTACGCTGTAGTGAGTCGATCAGGTTGTGACTCGCACAGTTGCACTACCTCCCTGCATGGCCGACGATCGCAGCCGCTCCGCATCTCGCCCCGGCGGCCTTCCGAACAGCCGGCTGTACTCACGGCTGAATTGCGAGGCGCTGTCATAGCCAACGCTCAGCCCGACGCTGGCAATGTCCTTCGACGTGGTCAGCAGTTGTGCGCGGGCTTCCTGAAGCCTGATCTGCTTCTGATACTGCAGCGGGCTCATGGCGGTGACGGCGCGAAAGTGCCGATGGAATGAGGACACGCTCATCGCCGCCAGCTCCGCGAGCCCTTCAGTGTGAAGTATCTCCGCATAGTGCATGCGGATCCAGCGAATTGCGCGCCCGACGTGCGACAGGCGGCTATCGGCAAGGCCGACCTGCCGCAGTAGCGCACCCTGGCTTCCTGTGAGTATCCGCCACAAGATTTCGCGCTCGATCATCGGCGCGAGAACGGGCACGTCTTCCGGATGCTCAAGCAACCGCAGCAGTCGCACAAATGGGTCAAGCAGTTCGGGCGTCGCTTCGCCGACAGCCGCGCCGAACGGGTTCATCATCACAGGTGCGTCCGAAGCGGTGTCGAGCAACAATGAAGCGATAGTCGCGGGTTTCAATTTCAGGCCCACTGCCAGAAACGGCTTTTTCTCGCTCGCTTCGATCACGTGTCCGGACATTGGGAGATCGACGGTCACGACCAGACATTGTCCGGCGTGATATTCGAGGATCTGCTCGCCGAGGGTCGCGCGCTTTGCGCCCTGGGCGACCAGAGCGAATACCGGCTCGTAGATGCGATGAACCGACTGCGTTTGTGCAGTCGACACCGACACGATGACCCCAGGCAGGCTCGTTGCCGTCACGTCGTCGACAGCATGGCGGCCAATCAGCGTGCGAAGTTCAGCGAGCGTATCCATAACTCAAACGTATCCTGGCCGGCCATGAAAGCGCAAGCAGATCTGCCCGAACCCGCTCAATCTGAGAGGATTGTGCAAGAGCTTGCGCGGTTCAGTCTACCGTGCCGCACTCGCGCGATGGTTTCATTGGAACTAGCCAGTCGGCTCATTTTCCAGGAGAAACTTTATGTCGCTCGATTCATACGTCACGCTCGGATCTTCTGGTCTGCGCGTGAGTCCCTTTTGTCTTGGGACGATGACCTTCGGTGAAGACTGGGGTTGGGGCACGAGCCCCGCCGAATCCGAAGCCATACTTTCGGAGTACCTGGAGCGCGGTGGGAATTTCATCGATACGGCCAACATCTATACGCTGGGCCACTCGGAAAAAATCATCGGAGACTTCTTTGCGGCGCGCAAGGACCGCCGTCATCGCAGCGTCATTGCGACGAAGTTTGTCGGCAACCTGCACGTTGGCGATCCGAACGGCGGAGGCGCCGGACGCAAGGCAATGGTCGAACAATGCGAAGCGTCGTTGCGCCGCCTGCAGACGGATTACATCGATCTCTACTGGATTCACAACTGGGACCGGACCACGCCGATCGACGAGACGATGCGCGCGCTCGACGACCTGGTTGCCTCCGGCAAGATTCGTTACATCGGAATCTCCGACACACCGGCCTGGAAGGTCGCGCAAGCGCAGACCATGGCGCAGTTTCGCGGCTGGAACCGGATCATTGCGATGCAAGTCGAGTATTCGCTGCTGGAGCGGACGGCCGAAGGCGAACTGATACCGATGGCCGAAGAACTCGGCATAGGTGTCATGCCGTGGAGTCCGCTGAAGAACGGCTGGTTGTCGGGCAAATACACGCGCGAAAATATTCAAGCCGTGAAGTCCGAACGTTCGGCGCTTGTCGGTGTGCCGGGCGACAAGGAGTTTCCGGTGATCGACGTGCTTGTGGCGGTCGCCGCTGAACTTCAGGTGAGCCCCGCTGCGGTCGCGCTCGCGTGGGTTCATCAACGGCGCGGCGTGACGTCGACGATCGTCGGCGCGCGACGTATCGATCCACTTCGAACCAACTTGACTGCGCTGGACCTCGAACTCAGCGCCGCGCAGATCGCGATGCTCGACGAAGTGTCGAAGCCCGCGCTCAACTTCCCCGCAGATATCAACGCTCATCTTTCGCCGAGTTTTATCTTCGCCGGTGCTACGGTCGACGGTCAAGCGACGCAAGCGTTGCCCCTGGTCACTGCAAGCAGCGTTCGGTACTGATGCAAATGATATTCGACGCCGAGCAACGCTCGGCGTCGAAGTATTGAAACGCGCGAAGGATACTAAACCAGGAGGATTGCTTACCGTATTGGAAGCAGAATTCAATCCTGCGGCGCTCAGATAATCAGCTGCCGCGATACAAACTGCTGAGCTGAGCGAGCTGACCATTTCGCTGGGCTTGTACCAGTTCGTGGCGGACCTCTGCGCGCGTCTTCTGCATTGCGCCAGTTTGGCTCGGGTTCCATTGCTGCACTTGCACGACGGCCGATTGAGCACCGGTTGTTGCCGGAGCTTCAGAGGCGTGAGCGAAGCCAGCCGTAGCGAATGCAGCGAATGCCAAAGCGATCATTGAAGTTTTCATGTCGTTCTCCGTGAACCAATCAATTAAAAGGAAGGCGCCGCGATGTCAGGAGCAAGGCAGCAATTCGGTCAGTCATCTGCGAAGTTGCTTGTGTCTTGCATCCGGCGTTGATGCATTAGAACGTGCCGACGTATCTGACTTGTGTCGGGAAACCGGGGTAATTGCAATGTTCTGTATCACCTGGATGCCCAGATACATTGCGATACGAATCACGGGTTTTCCGCGAGCAAGGCCTTGATCTTCGCTTCGGTCTGTTCGTAGTCACCTTCGCCGAAGTGCGTGTAGGCCACGTGCCCTTTCTTGTCGACCAGATAAAACGCGGGCCAATACTGGTTGTCGTAGGCGCGCCATGTTGCGTAGTTGTTGTCCTGCGCGACCGGGAACGTAATGCCGAAGCGCTTGATCGCCGTCTTGACGTTGTCCGTGCTGCGCTCGAACGGATACTCGGGCGTGTGGACGCCGACCACCGCCAGTCCCTGGTCCTTGTATTTCTGATTCCAGGTCTTGACGTAGGGCAGTACGTGGATGCAGTTGATGCAGGTGTAGGTCCAGAAATCGACCAGCACGACCTTGCCCCGCAACCGCTGCATGGTCAGGGGGTCGCTATTGAGCCATTTATCGATGCCAGCGAATTCCGGCGCGGCAGCGTTGTTGTCGAGCTGGTTTGCAACAGGACCGGCGGCAGCGCTGGCCGTGGGACTTGCAACGAGCGTTGCGATTGCGGCGGCGCCGGCTGCCACGGTTGCGGCGAACAGGGCGACGGTCGTGGTGGTTTTGAGTCGGGAGAGCATGTCAGCGTCCTTTCAAGGAGGAGAGCAGAGCGGCGATCCGGGCATGGGCCCGTACGCCGCATCGGGCATTCCAGTGGTTGGCATGGGTGCATTTGAACGCCCGTTCGTATCTGGCTTGTGTCGCCGAGGTTGCGCGGGTGCAATGTTTTGTGTCAGAGGAACGCCCAGATACATTGGGATACAAAGCGTCGCGCGTACTGGGTTATAAAGCAGCCATTCCTACCGTGGAGAAGCCACATGAGTACCGAACTGCTGCAAGGATCCTGTCACTGCGGGACCGTGAAATTTGAAGTCCGTACCGATGTCGTGCCCGCTGCGCGTTGCAATTGCAGCCTGTGCCGGCGCAAGGGCGCGCTGATGACGCCGCTGTTCGATGCGAATGAACTAAAGATCCTGCAGGGCGAGGAAGCGCTGACGCTCTATCAGTTCAATACACGCACGGCGAAGCACTACTTCTGCAGGCACTGCGGCATTTATCCGTTCCACCAGACGCGTAAAGATCCGCAGCTGTGGCGAGTCAACATCGGTTGCCTGGAGGGTGTCGACCCGTATACGCTAGAGGCGAGCGTAGCCAATGGCGCCAGCCTGTCCGTCGTGGAGGACGCATGAGAAAGCTCATGACAATTCTCGCCTTCCTTGCGGGCGGATTGGCGGCGGAACTGGCACATCCCGTGCACTGTTCGCTGATCAACGTGAACCGGGTGCGCGTCAATCGTCGAAAGGATTGATCCGTTGATGGAAACCACCGACCACGTCCTGATCGTCGACGACGATCGTGGCATCCGCGAATTGCTCGCCACCTATCTCGAGAAGAACGGCATGCGGGTTTCGCTCGCCGCCAACGGCCGGCAGATGCGCACGGTCCTTGAGCAGGGCGCGCCTGATCTGATCGTGCTCGATCTGATGATGCCCGGCGAGGACGGTCTCGTGCTGTGCCGGGAATTGCGCGCCGGCAAGTTTCGCGCGGTGCCAGTCTTGATGCTGACCGCCCGCAGCGAGGAGACGGACCGCATCGTCGGCCTGGAAATGGGCGCGGACGATTACCTGTCCAAGCCGTTTGCGGTGCGCGAACTGCTGGCGCGCATCCGCTCCGTGCTGCGCCGCGCGCGGATGCTGCCGCCCGGCATGCAGGTGACGGAAACCGCGCCGATGATCGCCTTTGGCGACTGGCGGCTCGACACCACGGCGCGTCATCTGCTCGACGCTGAAGGCACCATGGTGGCCTTAAGCGGTGCGGAGTACCGCTTGCTGCGCGTGTTCCTCGATCATCCGCAGCGCGTTCTGACACGGGATCAATTGCTCAATCTGACCCAGGGCCGCCAGGCCGATGCGTTCGACCGCTCGATCGATCTGCTTGTTAGCCGTTTGCGGCAGCGCCTGCAGGACACCGCGCGTGAGCCTCGGTACATCAAGACGCTACGCAGCGAAGGTTATGTATTTTCAGCGGCGGTGACCATGATCGAAGGTGGTCCATGAAGCTGAATACATTGCTGCGTTGGCCGCGCACGCTGTTCGCGCGGCTTGCCCTGATTCTCTTTGTCAGCCTTGCGCTGGTGCAAACGCTGTCGGTCTGGCTCACCATGACGGAACGGGACCAGACCATGACGAACGTGATGATGGGTTACATCGAACGCGAGGTCACCAGCTCCGTCGCCCTGCTTGATCATTTGCCCGCTAACGAACGCGCCGAATGGCTGCCGAGGCTGGCGCGTCGCACCTATACCTTCAATCTCGGGCCCGGCGTCGCCGGCGCACCTCCGGATGCGAAGCTCTCAGCGAGGGTGGCTCAATCTATCGCAGACGGCATCGGCAAGCGCTATCCGCTCACCGCCAACGCCGTCCCCGGCGATCCGGACCGCCTGCAGGTGCATCTGCAGTTGAGTGACGGCACGCCGCTGACGATCGACTATCGTCCCATGCCGGGCGCGCCGCTGTCGCCGTGGTTGTCATGGTTGCTGGTGCTGCAACTGGTGGTGCTGGCCGCGTGTTGCTGGCTGGCGGTACGGCTGGCAACGCGCCCGTTGAGCCAGTTGGCGCGAGCGGCCGATACGCTGGGCCCCGACCTGAAGGTGGAGCGCCTGCCCGAAGACGGCCCGGATGAAGTGGCGCGCGCAGCGCGGGCGTTCAACGCCATGCAGGACCGCATCAGGCTGTACATGACTGAGCGCTTGCAGATCCTCGCGGCGATTTCGCACGACCTGCAAACGCCGATTACCCGTATGCGTTTGCGTGTTGACGTGATGGACGAGAGCCCACAGGGTGCCAAGCTGCAGCAGGACCTGCAGGAAATGGAAACGATGGTCAAGGAAGGCGTCACGTACGCGCGCACCATGCACGGTGCCAGCGAGGCGCCCCTGCGTATCGATCCGGATGCGCTGTTCGACAGCCTCGTGTTCGACTATGTCGATGCTGGCCAGGACGTTTCGCTACACGGTCGAATCGACACTGCACTGGTGACACGTCCTCAGGCATTGCGCCGGATCGTGGGCAATCTCGTCGATAACGCACTGAAGTTTGGTGGGTCGGCCGAGATCAGGGTCGCCTCGCAGGACGGGCAAGTGAGGGTCGCCGTGCTCGATCGTGGGCCAGGTATTCCGGCTGAGTCACTGGAAGCGGTATTCGAACCGTTCTATCGGCTGGAAGGATCGCGCAACCGCGGAACCGGCGGGACCGGGTTGGGCCTCGCGATTGCGCGGCAACTCGCTTTGGCGATGGACGCGACGTTGTCGTTGCATAACCGGCCCGATGGCGGCCTTGAAGCCACACTCGTGTTGAAAGGCGTTGGCTAGATTCCGATCGCTCGCCGATCGCGTTGTATGCCGTACTTTTTCGTCGATGAGCTTTAGCTTCTGCCCCCTGTCTCTGTATCCCAATGTATCTGCACGGTCGGTAAATACATAACGTTTCACTGGCGCTTTTCGCAGACACACGCCAGATACGTCCACGGGCCTTAATGATTCCAGGCCAGATCGTCTGGCTTCGCAGGCCGGACACGCCTTGCGTTTCTGTAGCTAACCTTTGAGGAGAATCCGCGATGCCGGATCAGATCAATACTCGACGTCGTCGTCTACTTGGGACGACAGTTGCTGGTATCAGCTTGATGGAGTTGGGTTTGAGCGGGCTCGCCAAGGCGCAGTCGACGGGTACGAACACTGCAACGCGTGTCGCTTCGTTCGAGAACATTCGCCAGGTCAATGCCGGAACGCTCAACGTGGGCTATGCGGAAGCGGGCCCGCAGAATGGACCGGTGGTGATCCTGCTGCACGGCTGGCCCTACGATATCTACAGCTTCGCCGAAGTCACACCGTTGCTGGCAGCCGCAGGCTATCGGGTCATCGTGCCGTATCTGCGGGGCTATGGTTCAACACGGTTCCTGTCCGCGGATACGCCGCGCAACGGTCAGCAGGCCGTGGTTGCCGTCGACATCATCGCGTTGATGGACGCATTGAAGATCGACAAAGCCATCTTCGGCGCCTTCGATTGGGGCGCGCGTACGGCGAATATTATCGCCGCGCTATGGCCGCAGCGATGCCAGGCGATGGTGTCGGTCAGCGGTTATCTGATCGGCAGTCAGGAAGCCAACCGGACGCCGCTGCCACCGAAGGCGGAACTGGCCTGGTGGTATCAGTTCTATTTCGCCACGGAGCGTGGCCATGCAGGTTACGAAGCGAACCGCCACGACTTCAACAAGCTGATCTGGCGTCTCGCGTCGCCGAAATGGAATTTCGACGATGCGACGTACGACCGCTCGGCTGAGTCCTTCAAAAATCCCGATCACGTCGCGGTGGTGATTCACAACTATCGCTGGCGTCTGGGCCTGGTCAAGGGCGAGCCGCAATACGACGAGCTCGAAGCGCGGCTGGCGAAGGGGCCGACCATTTCGGTTCCGACCATCACGATGGAGGGCGACGCCAACGGCGCACCGCATCCCGAGCCGACAGCCTATGCGAAGAAATTCACCGGCAAGTATCAGCACCGGAACATCGACGGGGGCATCGGACATAACTTGCCACAGGAAGCGCCGAAGGCATTTGCCGATGCGATCGTCGATGTCGCCCGGCTTTAAGCGGAGCGGAGGAGTCCGGGGGCTTAAGTTGGCTGTGGCCCCCGGGCAGGCTAAAGCGGTGTAGGTGGCGCACCTGGTTCACTCTGGATCAAGTTCTGGATTCCGGCAGGGACAATCCGCTGATTCGGCCAAAAATTAAGCTGGGGGCACGAAAACAAATGCCATGAGGCGCACATGTCCCCAAGCCCACGCAAACATAGGCCGTACGTTTTCATCTCAGCGTTTCTCGGCACGGCGATCGAGCAATACGATTTCCTGCTGTACGGGACGGCATCGGCGCTCGTATTCAGCAAGATTTTCTTCCCGACTCTGGATCCGCTCGCCGGCACGATCGCTTCGCTCGGCACCTACGCGGCCGGCTATTTTGCCCGCGGTGCGGGGGCGCTGATCTGCGGGCATTTCGGCGATCGCTTCGGCCGCAAGACGCTGCTGCTTTCCACGCTGCTGGTGATGGGCATTGCGTCGACGCTCGTCGGTTGCCTGCCGACCTACGCCGAAATCGGTATCTGGGCGCCCATCTTGTTGACGCTGCTTCGGATATTCCAAGGCTTTGCCATCGGCGGTGAGCAGAGCGGCGCCACCGTGCTCGGCGTGGAAAGCGCGCCGGCCGGACGCCGCGGCCTCTACGGAAGCTGGAGCAATTCGGGTAGCTACGGGGGCGCCTTGTTATCGACGGGTGCCTTACTTCTCATGTCGAGGCTACCCGAAGCTGACTTCCTGGCCTGGGGCTGGCGCATTCCGTTCCTGTTCAGCGCGGTGCTGGTCGTGATCGGACTGATTGGACGCGCACGGTTGCCGGAAACGCGTGAATTCGAACAGATGAGGGCGACCCAGACCGTCGCGAGTTTCCCGCTTGCCGACCTGCTTCGCAACCATCGCCGGGAAATCGCGATTGTCTTCATGGCGCGACTCGGCGAAATCACGTGGTCGATCTTCGTGCTGCTGTTTTCCGTGGCCTATGTGACCGTCCATCTTGGACTGCCGCGTCAGGCGGTGCTCGTCGCGATCATGGCGGGTGCAGCGCTGGCCGTCTTCATGGTGCCGCTGTTCGCGGCGCTGTCGGATCGCATTGGCCGCAAGCCGATCTATCTGGCAGGCCTCGTCGCTTGTGCGTTTTACGTCTGGCCGTATTTCAACCTGCTGAATACGCGCGATCCAGCGCTGGTCAGGCTTGCCATCGTCATTGCAATCGGTCTGATCCATCCGTTGATGTATGGACCGCAAGGCGGCTTCTTTGCTGACATGTTCGACGTCAAGGTGCGCTTTTCCGGCGTATCCATTGGCGCAATCGGTGCAGTCATTGGCGGCGGCATGAGCCCGGTGATCTGTTCCGCGCTGCTCGCTGCGCGCAACGGCGATCCGTTGTGGGTTGCATGCTACGTTGCGGCGAGTTCCTTGATCGCCGCTAGCTTCGTGCTGCTTGCGCCGCGTAGCGGCGGCGTATCGAACGCGGTTCCTGAGCCGGCCGCGCAATCGCAAGTCGGCCAATCCTGAGCACTTATTCGACCACAAGGAGGCTCGCATGAGCGACCACGACAAATCGAACCTGAGTCGCGGCATCGCCGCCGAGATGGATCACAAACTCGAGCAGGGCGCATGGGACGACCGGCAGAAGCTCGCGCTGGCGTGCCGGGTGCTCGCGCACGAAGGACATTCGGAGACCCTCGCGGGGCAGATTACGCTGCGCGCCGGCGACGGTACATTCCTGACGACGGCGATGGCGGTTGGCTTCGATGAAATCACGCGCAGCAGCGTGATTCGCATCGACGATCAAATGCGTGTGATCGAAGGCAATGGTATGGCGAACCCCGCGATCCGTTTTCATCTGTGGACTTACCGGCGCCGGCCGGACGTCAACTGCATTGTTCATACGCATCCACCGTATGTGAACGTATTGTCCATGGTGGGCGTGCCGCTCGAAGTCGCGCACATGGACGCCACACCGCTCTTTAACGACTGCGCTTTTCTGAAAGAATGGCCGGGACTCCCGATCGCCGACAATGAGGGCGAGATCATCTCCGGTGCGCTCGGCAACAAGCGGACAATCCTGCTAGCGAATCACGGATTCCTTGCGGCCACCTCCTCGATAGAGGAGTCGGCCTATCTGTCCGTGCTGATTGAGCGCGCTGCGCGCAGCCAGATTCTGGCCAGGTCGATGGGGCAGATCGTGCCTATCGATCCTGCGTTGGCGAAGGAATCGCACGACTTTCTGCTCCTGCCTAGTATCGTTAAGGCGAGTTTCGCGCTGTTCGGCCGACGCGTGATCCGGCGCGAACCGGAGGTTCTTTTCTAGTCCGTTCCTGCCGCTTTTTGCCGGACCGCGGGTTGCGCGATAATCGCATGACATGGGCGGACGTCGCCTCCAACGCAGTTTCCGGGAGTTTGTCATGCGCGCTATCGACTTGCCGTACGCTCCGACGCTCTGTGAAATGCCCGCGCGTTGTCTCGACGACTGGAAGCTCTCCCTCGACGACATTGTCACGCCGGGCGACATTCTGCTTGCCGGCGACACGTCCGAGGGTGAAATCCGCGCGGGCAGGCTGATGGGTGGCGGTGTACTGGCGACTGTGCAACTGGGGTTGTCGGAAGTGCGTCACGACTGGGCGCACCTGCAGAATCTCGCTGGCGACGACGTTATCGTTCTGATCGTCCTCGATGGCTGCGGCACGGTCACGCAACAAGAGCGCACGCTGCCTTTCACCGCCGGTGACATCACGTTCCGGCGTGCACGCGTGCCGTCAACGGCACGTATCGACGAACCGGCGAAGTTTGTCATGCTTCGTTTGCCAATCACGCGTTTTTTCGGCCACGCGATGTCGCGCTTCTCTCCGTTTGCACCTGCCTGCGCCAGCGGCGAATCGGGGATTGTTCTCACGGTGCATCGATTTATCGAATCGGTGTTGCCGTCGCTCAGGCAGCAGAGCGCAAACACGGCGGCAGCAGCGGAGCAATCGCTTGTGTCGCTGCTCGCGGCGGCGTATCTGGAATCGGCAGGGGACGCAACCGTCGAGCCCGTTGCGGGAGGCGCAAATCCTCTGCGATGGTCGCAACTGCGCGCGTTCATTGCGTCCAATCTTCACGATCCCGAACTGGACGTCGAAGCGTGCGCGAGGGCGCTAAGCGTGTCGAAACGCTACGTTCACAAGATGTTCGAAACCAACGGAACGCATTACGGGAGGTTCGTGCTGGAGCATCGCCTTGCCCGCAGCCGTGACGATATGACGAATCCACTTTGCGCGGATTTGTCGATCGAGCGCATTGCGTACAGGAATGGCTTTAATGATCCAGCGCATTTCAGCCGGAGCTTTCGAATGCTGTTCGGTACTACGCCGGGTGCGTACAGGAAGCAAAGCGGCGGTGCTGGTAAGGAAAACAGAGGGGCGGTGTTGTAGTCTGGATCAGGGATGTCGAAATTCGGCATCACGCGCAAGGAGATTGCCCCCGCGCTGTCGTCGAACCTCTTCATGGACATGGTGCCATAATGGCAAGCGCCGGCGTCGGTTCTTCTTCGCAGGGTGTGCATTTCAAGCCGGAGATGAGCAGGACCCGCGCGATGAAAACGGCAATGTCATTTACGACAAAGACGTGACTTTGTTAGACACGTGGGGGGCGATGGAGGATCTCGTCGACCATGGAAGATGCCGGGCCATCGGGCTGTCTGACATCGGCTTGAACGAATTGCGGCCTCTCTATGAATCGGCGCGAATCAAGCCGGCGGCAGTGCAGGTCGAAGCACATCCGTATCTTCCAGAAACGGAACTTCTGGAATTCTGCAAAGAGAAAGGGATCGTGTTTTTGGCCTTTGCGCCATTGGGTCACGGAATCAGGCCGGGGCCGCTTGAGGATCCAGTTGTTTCCCAGATTGCCGCGCAAATTGGAAAGACACCTGCCAGGTACTGCTCGCCTGGGCAATCCAGCGTGGCGGGGCTTTGCTCACCACCCCCAAAACGGCGGCCCGCGCGCGCGAGAATTTCGATATCGCTGCGCTTTCGGCAGACGCGTTCGAAGCGATCAACCGGATTGAGACGAGGCAGAGGTTCAACGAAGTCGTCAAGACAGGCAGCCCGGGGTTTATTCCGCGAAAGACTGAATAGATCGATGTGACAGTATCCGGAGGCACGCAATGCAGGAAGAAAAGATACGTGAAGCATTGAATGCGCACTGGCACGCGTCGGCGGCCGGCGATCTCGACGCGGAACACGATATTTACGATGATGACGCCATCTGTGACTATCCCCAATCAGGTGAACGAATCCTTGGACGAGTTAATTTGCAAGCTCTGCGGGGTCATCATCCGGATAAGCCATCGGGTTTCGACGTCAGGCGCATTCAAGGCGAGGGTAATCTCTGGGTCACGGAATACTCCATCACCTATAACGGGCGAGCGGCTTACACGGTAAGCATTATGGAGTTCCGCAATGGCAAGGTTGTGCATGAGACCCAGTATTTTTCGGATCCCTTTGAAGCACCGGGTTGGCGGAGTCAGTGGGTTCAGCAGGGCGCGTAACGTCGCGTTGCGGGTCGGGTTTTGCCAGACACGTACGGCCGCACCGAGACGACTAGTTAGTGCGGCAGGGCTCCAACTGAACCCGGATCGTCTAGCCATCGTGAGACAGCGGATAGCACCTGTGCCTCGATGCCAAGAAAGCCATGTGGCGACTTCGCTCCGCATTCACTGGCGCCAATCCCACCGCGCTCGCTGCTTGATACCGCGAGGAACTGCGACCGATTGTCCTTGGCGAGCGTGCGTGCTGCGCCAAACGGTGAAACCCGACATCCGTCATTTTCGTTCGACACCACCAGGACCGGCGTAGCGCCGACGTCCCAGTGCATGCCTGAAAGCCCGACCTCGCCACGCATGCCGATCGTGACGGGCGAGGTCAGTACATACGCGTCGGCCAACCGTGGTTCCCGTTGCAGCACATTGCCAACCGAAATCGTGCCTCGGCTGGTGCCCACGAGTTCGAACTTTGCACTTGCCACGACTAGCCGGTTGTTTTAGACGGAAAGCCGCAAGCCGCATTCTGGCCATTCCTTTCGAGTGAGACACAGCAATGAAAGCAACGATCGCGTACATCGAAGAACCCCCATTTGGTTGGACAGAATCAAATCAGGCAACGGGAGCGGACATTGAGTTGGCGGAAGCCGTCCTTCGGGCGATCGGCGCCACCCATATCGAGCATCACCTGACTACGTTCAGCGAACTGCTGCCCGGAGTCGAGGCGGGCCGCTGGGATATGAACGTTCCACTCTTCGTGACACCTGAGCGGGCCAGCAAGGTTGCGTTCAGTGTGCCCGTGTGGGCGATCGGCGATGGTTTTCTGGTTCGGGCAGGAAATCCGAAGGGGCTCAATAGCTATGCCTCGCTTGCCGAACGCAATGATGCCCGGCTAGGCATCATTGCCGGACAGGTGCAACACGAGTCGGCCAGAGCGTCAGGCGTGAGCGAAGACCAGATCGTCATCTTCGAGGAGCAGTCCGACGCAATAGATGCGCTTCGCTCGGGAAAGATCGATGCCTACGCCAGTACCGCAGTGGGGAATCGCGTACTAGCTGGGCGCATCGGTGGTTCGGTGCTTGAGGCCATTGAGCACGACACTGGAACGGATGACAAGCAAGCTCTTCCGACTGGAGCATTCTCGTTTAACAAGAACAATGGTCGACTGCTTAAGGCGGTGAACGAACAACTTCGTTTGTATCTGGGTTCACCCGACCACCGGATTGGCATGTCGAAATTCGGCATTACATACAAGGAAATTGATCCCGTGCTAGTCCGCGAAGCGAAGCTTACGTAAGTTCGGCTCCGAGTGGCCTCGATGCGTCAGACAAGCGCTTTGCTGGCGGCGGCCGTGCGGCCGCGCAGCCAGTTAATGCTCGCGAAGAGCAGCACAGCGAACACAATCAGCATCGTTGCCACGGCGAGGATCGACGGGTCGATCGAGTCGCGAATACCGCTCCACATCTGCCGAGGCACGGTTGTTTGATCCGGGCCGCCGATGAACAGAATGACGATGACTTCGTCGAACGAGGTCGCGAAAGCGAAGACGCTGCCGGTCGCGACCGCTGGCGTGATGAGCGGCAAGGTCACGCGCCTGAATGTGACCCAAGGCGTCGCGCCGAGCCCGGAAGCGGCGCGCAACAGACTCTGATCAAACGAAAGCAGTGACGCCGTCACGGTGATCACGACGAATGGCGTGCCGAGCGCCGCATGCGCCAGCACCACGCCGGGATACGAGTTCACAAGGCCGAGCGGCGCGAAGATCAGATAGAAGCCCGCGGCGGCGACGACAATCGGCACGATCATCGGCGAGATGATGATCGGCATGATGAGCGAGCGCAGCGGAAACTGCGCACGCGAAATACCCAGCGCGGCGAGCGTGCCGAGACACGTGGCGATCAGCGTCGACGCTGCGCCGATACCGATGCTGTTCAGGAGCGATCGTTGCCAGGCTGCGCTCGTGAGCGCCTGCTCATACCAGCGCAGCGAAAAACCCTGCAACGGGTAAGAGAAATACGAGCCCGAATTGAACGAGAGCGGGATGATCGCGAGAATCGGCGCAATCAGGAAGAACAGTACAAGCGCTGTATGCAGCCGTACCCAGCGCGCGGCGACGCGTTCCGTCAGCACCGTGTTGCGTTTATCTGGCATATCGCTCCCTCGTCGTATCCGCGTGTGTCAATCGAGTCTCAACCGAAGCGCAAGCGGTCGATGCCGACAATGCGGTTGAACAGGAAATAGAAGATCGCCGTGAAGATCACGAGATAGGCTGAGAGCGCACCGGCGAGGCCCCAGTTGAGTTGCGTGTTGGTCTGGATCGCGATGAGCTGACTGATCATCTCATCGCCTGCGCCGCCGAGCAGCGCGGGCGTGATGTAGTAGCCGAGCGCGAGTACGAACACGAGGAAGCAGCCCGCCCCCACGCCCGGCAGCGTCTGCGGCACGTAGATCCGCACAAACGCTGTGAACGGGTGCGCCCCAAGCGATTGGGCGGCCCGTACGTACACGGGCGAGACACTCTTCATCACCGAGTAGATCGCGAGAATCATGTAAGGCAGGAGCACATGTGTCATGCCGATGAGCACGCCCGCGCGGTTGAAGACGAGCGGCAGTGGATGGGTGGTGAGACCGAGCCCCATCAGCAGGCTGTTGATGACGCCACCCGGTTGCAGCAAAACGTACCACGCGGTTGTGCGCACGAGCACCGAGGTCCAGAACGGTACGATCACAAAGAGCATCAGGCGGTTGCTGCTTTTCGCGGGCAGGTTCGCGAGCAGCCAGGCGACCGGATAGCCGAACACGAGGCACAGCAGCGTGACCGTGGCACTGATAGAAATCGTGCGCACGAACGCTTGCCGATAGATCGAAGCGTTGTCAGGCACGAACGCGACTGAACCTTGTGGTGTCACTTGCGCATCGACGGCCGCGAGCAGATAGTCCGGCGTCGGCGACGTGGCGGCGCGTTTCAGCAAGCGCCAGATTTCCGGCGAATTCCAGCGTTCGTCGAGTTCGATGAGCGCCGGTTTCCACGCGGGCGGCGCATCAGCGGGCAACTGGCGCGCGGTGTGCATCAGCAGGCTGCGGAATTCGGCCTGATCGAAGTTCAGCCGCCGCGCGACAGTGCCGAGCTGTCCGCTTTGCTGCGCTTCTCTGAGCCCCGCAGCGAGCAGGGCGAACATGCGCTCGTCCGGCACGCCGCGCCCGTCCCATGCATCGAGCGCGCGCGTGAGCGCGGGCATGCTGTCAGGCACTTCGTGGTTCTCCACGCTGCGCGCTAGCAGGAGCGCGATCGGTGCAATGAACGTCGAAAGCAGAAACACGATCAGCGGCAGCGCGAGCAAAAGCGCCTGCACCGACGCACGGCGGCGTGCTTTTTGAAACGACGCGCGGCCGTCGGCTCTCGTCGGAGAGCCCGGGGCCGTGGTGCGGGCCGAAGCGGGCATGTGGGTAGTCACGTTGGGCTCTCGTCGGACGGTGGTGTTACTGCGTCAGCCACACCTGGAAGCGCTTATTGATCTGGTCCGCGTTGTCGGCCCAGAAGTTCGCGTTGATCTGCAAGGCGCGCTTGAAGTTCTCGGGTGCGGTCGGCAGATCGGCGAGGCGCTGCTTGTCGACCAGCGCGATTGCATCCTTGCGCGGCGGCGCATACGCGATGTACTTCGACAAATCCGCATACGCCTTCGGCTGCGAAGCGGAGACGATGAATTTCGCGGCGGCGTCGGCATGCTTC
The DNA here is from genome assembly GCF_046026675.1 of Paraburkholderia sediminicola. GTDB lineage: Bacteria > Pseudomonadota > Gammaproteobacteria > Burkholderiales > Burkholderiaceae > Paraburkholderia > Paraburkholderia sediminicola_F. The sequence continues at coordinate 502,632 of NZ_JAQQEY010000002.1, forward strand.
GCGCCCGTCGGAACGGCCCACCAGTCGAAGTCGTAAACCTGCGCGTCCCAGACGGTCTTGAATGGCTTGTTGTCCTTCTTCGCGGCGTCGGAAATGCGGCCGTTGTAGGCCTGCGTCATCACGACCGCACCGTCGGCGAGCAACTGCGGCGCCTGGGCACCCGACTCCCACCACACGATGTTTTGCTTGATCGTGTCGAGCTTCTTGAACGCGCGATCCACACCGGCGGGCGTAGCGAGCACCTTGTAGACATCTTTCGGAGCGACGCCGTCCGCAATCAACGCCCATTCCATCGTGACCTTCGGCGACTTGCGCAAGCCGCGCTTACCGGGGAATTTCTGCAGATCAAAAAAGTCGTTGACGGTGGTCGGCGCGGTCTTCAGCTTGCTCGTGTCGTACGCGTAGACCGTGGACCAGACCATGCTCGCAACCGCGCAATCGCTGATCGTGCCGGGGATGAAGTCGCTCGTCTTGCCGAGCGTCTTCTTGTCGAACTTCTGCAGCAGGCCTTCGTCGCAGGCGGTGATCGCATCGTTCGTTTCGAGGTCGATCAGGTCCCACGTGGTGTTCTTCGCCTGCTCCATCGCGGAGAGTTTCGCGAGGCCGCCGTCATACGATTCGGTCGAGAAGCCAATGCCGGTGGCTTGCGTGAACGGTTCGAAATAGGCTTTCTTGGCCGCCGCTTCATATGCACCGCCGAAGGTCACGACGGAGAGCGTCTCCGCCGCCTGGACGGTCACGGTAGCGAATGCGAGTACGGCGAGTGCGGCGCTTTGTGCTTTGATGAGAGTGCGCATGTCAGTTGGCTCCTGCTGGTGCGGTCGTGATGATGGAAGGTGAGAGCGGTGTGGATGCGGGGATCACGGGCGCGCTGCGTGGCACGCTCATCGCGAGAATTTTGCAGTCGTCGTGGCGCCATGCGATCTCGATCGCACTGCCGGGCGAAGGCAGCGCATGGCGCTGCGTATTGGGTACTTTCACGACGAAGGAATCACGTGAACCGAGCGCGAGGTGCACGCGATGATGATCGCCGCAATACACCAGTTCCTCGACGCGTGCGCGCACCACGTTGCTGTGTTCGTCGAGGTGCACGCCTTCGGCGCTCGGGATATGCGCGCGTTCGGGGCGCAGCGCGAGCATCGCTTCGTCGCCCACACGCAGACCGGGTTCGCAACGGCCACGAATGACACTGCCGTCCGCGAGCGCGAGCGTCGCCCACTCCTCGCTCGCGGTGACGACGCGCCCGGTCAGCCCGTTGTTTTCGCCGACGAAGTTTGCGACGAAGGCGTTCTGCGCGTTCTCGTAGAGTTCGCTGGGCGTGGCGGCTTGCTGAATACGGCCATCGGAGAACACGGCGACGCGATCCGACATTGTCAGCGCTTCGGCCTGATCGTGGGTCACGTAGACGATCGTGAGGGACAGCTCGCGATGCAGGCGCATGATTTCGTATTGCATGGTTTCGCGCAAGCGTTTGTCGAGCGCGCCGAGCGGTTCGTCCATCAGCACGACGCTCGGCTCGAACACGAGCGCGCGCGCGAGCGCCACGCGCTGCTGCTGTCCGCCGGAGAGCTGCGAGGGACGCCGGTTCGCCAGATGCGGCAGTTCGATCATCTCGAGCGCGCGCTTCACGCGCGTCTTCTGCTCGGCGCGGCTCACACGCCGCACGGAAAGCGGAAACGCGACATTCTCTGCAATCGTCAGATGAGGAAAGAGCGCGTAGTTCTGAAACACCATGCCGATGTCGCGCTGATGCGGAGGCTTGTCGTCGAGCCGCCGCCCGTCGAGGCGTATCTCGCCGCGCGTGGGCGATTCGAATCCCGCAAGCATCATGAGCGTCGTCGTCTTGCCCGAACCGGACGGACCCAGCAGCGACAGGAATTCTCCCTTGCGCACGTCGAGGTTCAAGTCATCGACGACGTATTGCGCGCCGTCATACGACTTGCTCACGCCCGAGAACGAAATGAAGGAAGGGTTTGACATCGTGATCGCGTCCTGTCGATGATGCGTCGTAATCAATGCGTGCCGGGCCGCGTCGCGACGATTTTGCCAGCGACGTAGCGTGCGAAGTCGAAGTTGGGACGTTCGAGATGGCTCAAGTGACCGGGCTTCGCGAGCGGCGCGTGCACGCCGCGAAAGACGGCTTCCACGCCGCGTTTGTCTTCCGCGTTCACGTCGTCGAGCAGTTTCTTCAAGGTTGTCATGTGCGCGTTGGCCTCGGTATCCGCGACGAACTCCGGCGCAAGCCCGCCACCGAAGCGGATATGCACGCGCTCCACGCCTTGCGGCTGCAGCACGAGATACCAGAAGTAACCCGGCGTGAGCGTGACGAGATGCGTCGGGTAGATCGCGAGCAGCGCCGTGGTCTTGCGCCAATGTCCCGTGAGGCGCGTATTGTCCGGATGCGCGTTGCCGATGGGCAAGGACGCTTCCTTCGTGATCCAGTGATAGTTAAAAGCTGGATAGCCCGGCGGGCATTCCATTTCCTCGAGCCGCGAATGCGGTCCTACCGTCGCGCGATGCAGCATGGGCAGGTGATAGCTCTCCATGAAGTTTTCCGCGAGGATCTTCCAGTTCGTGTCCCACACGTGTTCTTCATAGAAAGTTTCGATGTAGTCCGACATGCCGTATGCACCGATGAGCTCGCTCAGTTTGGCGAGCTGCGCGTGAACGGGCGGCGCGTTCTCGTCGAGTGTCACGTAGATCCAGCCTTGCCATTCTTCGCAGCGCACGGCGGGCAGCTTGTAGCTTTCCTTGCAGAAGCCCTCTTGCCGATCCATGAGCGGCGCGCCTTGCAGTGCGCCGTCCAGCGAATAGTTCCAGGCGTGATAGGGGCAGACGATGCGGCGCACGTTGCCGCGTCCTTCGAGCAGCACCGACATGCGATGCAGGCACACGTTCGACATCGCCTTGAGCTGCATCTGTTCGTCGCGCAATACGACGATCGGTTGCGCTCCAAGTCGCGCCGTCATGTAATCGCCGGGCACTTTGAGCGCACTGGCGCGGCCGACGCATTGCCATTCGCGCTCGAAGATGGCGCGCTCTTCCAACGTGAGGAATTCGGGCGACGTATAGACACCGGGTGGCATCGCATGCGCATCGCTGAATGACCGTTCGCAACCCGTCTGCAGTTCGTCGACCAGCGCTTGCACTGCGATCGTTCTTGCCGGGTTGGTCATGGTGTCCCCTTGATTCGTCACGGTGAAAGCGCGGCAACGCAAGGCTTTGCGGCGTAGCGCTCAACATGGACACCAATCTATCAAGCCAAATTGCAAGCCAAAATATTGTTTTTAGATACAAAGCAAAGCTTTTGCCTATGCAGCGCGCGCAGGCTTAAAGCGGACGATCGCGCTTTCGTGATCATGCGTCGATATGCAGGCGCCGTATATAGGTTTCGCAGAACGACGTGAAGCGATGCACGACCTGGCGCGGCTTCATTGTGCGCGATTGCGCGATGCCTAGCATCGTTGCGTTGACGTTGTCTTTGAAACGCTTAATGACGAACTCTTCGCCATCCACGGTGCGATTCGATTTGAGCGGAAAGTTCAGGAGGCTATAGCCGAGACCGTTGGCCACCATGCCGCGCACGACTTCCGGCTGCGACGAACGGAATGCGGGCACGGGGCGGCTGCCCACCGCATCGAAGAGCGCGGCGAAATACTCGCGGCTGTGCGGCAGATCGAGCATCACGTAAGGCTCGGGCAAGAGGTCCGCGAGCGATACCTTGCGCGCACGTGCCAGACGATGCGTCCTCGGCAGGATCGCATACGGCGGCAGCGAGAGCAGCGGAGTGAAGGCGATTTCCTCTGTCAAATCGAGGCTGTAGGTGAGCACAATGTCGAGCGAGCCGTCATGCAGGCCGCGCAAGAGGCCATCCTGGTGCGCCTCGACAGTGCGAAACGAGATACCCGCGTGCTCGTCGACGAATCGGCTGATCAGCCGCGGCATGAGCGGCGGCGCAAGCGAGACGAGGCAGCCGAGCGTGATGACGCCCGTCATGCCGCCGTCCATTTCCTTCGCGGTCGTCTGCAATTCTTCCGCAATCTTCAGCAGATTGCGCGCTTGCCCAAGCAGATCGCGACCGGCTTGCGTGAGCGAGAGGCCGCTCGCGTGATGCCGTATGAAGAGTTGCACACCGAACGACACCTCGAGGTCCGCGAGCGCCGTCGAGATCGACGGCTGCGAGATGTGCAGACGCTTCGCGGCGGCGGTAAAAGACAGCGCTTCCGCCGTGACCACGAAATAGCGCAACTGGCGCAACGAGTAGCGCAACGGTTGACTCTCCATCGACAACGCTCCGTGTTCAAGGTCCTCAATGGGCGGCATTGTGAAGCGTTCAAAAAGGCTTGCATAGGTAAATCCGATGCTATGCATTTTTTAAATATATTTTTCAGATTCTGAACGGGCGCGTAGATTTTCACGAAAGACGAACGGACCAGGCGGCGACGCGCTGTCGGAAACACCACCAGGTCCGTCACGATTGCGAGCGCTCGAAGGCCGCTACACCGTGACACCGCGATCGAATCGAAACATTCCGCCTTTTCAGAAGGACACAGCTATGACAGTGGAAACAACGTCAATCGACACGCTCGTAGTCGGCGCCGGCCAGGCCGGCGTCGCCATGAGCGAACATTTGAGCAAGCTTGGCGTGCCGCATCTCGTGCTGGAACGCGCTCGTATCGCCGAGCGCTGGCGCACGGGACGCTGGGATTCGCTGGTTGCCAACGGCCCCGCATGGCACGATCGTTTCCCCAATCTCGAGTTCGCCGACTTTGACCCCAACGCATTCGCGTCGAAGGAACAGGTCGCGGACTATTTCGTCGCTTATGCGGAGAAGTTTGAAGCGCCGATCCGCACCGGCGTGGAAGTGAAGAAGGTTGTGCGCAATGCGGGGCGCCAAGGCTTCACCATCGAAACATCGGAGGGCACGATCGAGGCCAATCGCGTGGTGGTCGCCACGGGGCCCTTCCAGCGCCCCGTCATTCCGCCAATCGCACCGCAAGATTCGAGTCTTACGCAGCTTCATTCCGCCGACTATCGCAATTCCGGTCAATTGCCCGACGGGGGTGTGTTGGTGGTGGGGGCCGGATCGTCGGGCGTGCAAATCGCGGACGAATTGCAGCGCGCGGGCAAGCGCGTCTATCTGTCGGTCGGAGCGCACGATCGTCCGCCGCGCGCCTATCGCGGTCGCGACTTCTGCTGGTGGCTCGGCGTGCTCGGCGAATGGGACGCAGAGGTCATGAAGCCCGGCAGGGAGCACGTCACCATTGCGGTGAGCGGTTCGCGTGGCGGCCATACGGTGGACTTCCGGCGTCTCGCGAATCAGGGCATCACGCTCGTGGGTCTCACGAAATCGTTCGATGACGGCGTGGTGACCTTCGAAGCCGATCTCGCGGAGAACATCGCGCGTGGCGACGAAAACTATCTGTCGCTGCTGGACGCGGCCGACGCGTACGCCGAGCGTAACGGTCTCGATCTTCCCGCAGAGCCTGAGGCCCGCGTCATTTCTGCTGATCCGGAATGCGTGAAGCACCCGTTGCGCGATCTCGATCTGGCGAAAGCCGGCGTGACGTCGATCATCTGGGCGACCGGATATGCAGTCGATTTCAGCTGGTTGGACGTCAACGCCTTCGATGAAAAGGGTAAGCCGAAACATCAGCGCGGCGTGTCAAAGGAGCCTGGCATCTATTTCATCGGTTTGCCCTGGCTGTCGCGCCGAGGCTCCGCATTCATCTGGGGCGTGTGGCACGACGCGAAGCACATTGCCGATCACATCGTCACGCAGCGCAAATATCTGGCTTACTACGACGACTCGCAAAACCAGACACAGAGTCGCGGCGAGGAAAGCGTTGAAGGCGTTGAAAACACCTCCGCCGGTTCACGCATCCACAAAGTCAGCGAGATGGGCGTGAATTGATGCGTATGCCTCTTTAATCCGCGATCCATTTCTTCCTACATTAAGGTGCATTGATGAGCCAACCTACGCATACCCGTATCCGCATGTTCAACACGAAGGATACGTATCCGAACCAGACGCTCGACAACGATCTTTGCCAGGCCGTGCGCGCTGGTAACACGGTCTATGTACGCGGCCAGGTGGGGACGGACTTCGAAGGCCGCATGATCGGCATCGGGGACCCGCGCGCCCAGGCCGAGCAAGCGATGAAGAACGTCAAGCAGTTGCTCGAAGAAGCCGGCAGCGACCTGTCTCACATCGTCAAGACCACAACGTTCCTGACTGACATCCGCTATCGCGAGCCGGTCTATCAGGAAGTCGGCAAGTGGTTGAAGGGCGTGTTTCCTATTTCGACCGGGCTGGTGGTGGTCGCGTTGGGTCAGCCGCAGTGGTTGATGGAAATCGACGTTATCGCGGTCATTCCGGATGGATGGACGCCGCCGAAGGCCTAAGGAGCGGGACATGACATTCTCAATTGTCGGACGTTGTCCGGAATCCGGACAGCTTGGAATCGCAATCAGTTCGTCCAGCATCGCGGTGGGCGCTCGATGCCCATGGTTGCGCGCAGGCGTGGGCGCGGTGGCGACGCAAAACGTCACGCTGCCCGCGCTCGGCCCGCAGATTATCGATCTTCTGGAGAACGGGCAACTCGACCCCGCCTCTGCATTGGACCGTGTGCTCGGCGCGAGCGAGTGGAGCGAGTACCGCCAGGTGACGGTGATCGATGGTCAGGGGCGCACGGCGTTCTTCAGCGGCAAGGAAGCGCTCGGCACGTATCACGCTGTCGCCGGCAAGCAGTGCGTAGCCGCAGGCAACATGCTCGCCGGCATCGAAGTGATCGAGGCAATGCTGCCGGCGTTCGAGCAGGCATCCGGCACGCTGGCTGATCGCCTGCTCGCGGCCATGCATGCCGCGATGGCTGCCGGCGGCGAAGCTGGGCCTGTGCATTCGGCGGCGCTCAAGATTGTGGGCGATGTGAGCTGGCCGATCGTCGATCTGCGGGTCGATTGGATTGATGACGACCCCATTGGCCATCTCGACGGACTTTGGCAGGCGTATCGGCCGCAGATGCAGGACTACTTGACCCGGGCCTTGAATCCGACCGCCGCGCCCAGCTACGGAGTGCCCGGCAATGAATGACAGATCCAGCCGTGCGCTGCTCGAACGGCTGATCGGCTTCGCCACGGTCAGCCGGGACTCCAATCTGGACATGATCGAATTCATTCAGGCTTACCTGGAGGAACTCGGTGTCGAAAGCGAGCTGTTCTACAACGCCGAGCGCACCAAGGCGAATCTGTTCGCGACCATCGGTCCGCGTGAGCACGGCGGCATCGTGCTGTCCGGCCATACCGACGTGGTGCCTGTCGATGGCCAGGCGTGGACCGTCGATCCATTCCGTCTCACCGAACGCAACGGGCGGCTGTATGGCCGCGGCACGGCGGACATGAAGGGCTTCATCGCTTCGGCGCTGGCGGCGGTGCCGGGGTTTCTCGAACGCGAGTTGAAGCAGCCGGTGCACCTCGCTTTTTCGTACGACGAGGAAGTCGGCTGCCTCGGCGTGCGGCCGATGCTGGCGCAACTGGAGCGGCGTGCGCACAAGCCGGCCCTGTGCCTGATCGGCGAGCCGACCGAGCTTAAGCCGGTGCTGGGCCATAAGGGCAAGCTGGCGATGCGCTGCCAGGTGAAAGGCGCGCCTTGCCATTCGGCCTATGCGCCGTATGGCGTCAACGCCATTCAATACGCGGCGCGGATGATCGGCCGCCTGGAAGAGATCGGCGAGCAGTTGGCGCAGCCCGAGCATCACGACGAGCGATTCGATCCGCCGTTCTCGACCGTGCAGACGGGCGTGATCAAAGGTGGCCGTGCGCTCAACATCGTGCCGGCCGAATGCGAATTCGACTTCGAAGTGCGCGCGCTGCCTGGCTTTGACGCAAACCAGGTTGCCGACGAGTTGCTGACCTACGCCGAAGCTGAGCTGCTGCCGAAAATGCGCGCCGTGCAGTCAGACACCGACATCCGCCTTCAGCCGCTCTCCGCCTATCCGGGATTAGCCACCTCGCCCGACAGCGAAGCGGCGCGTCTTTTGGCGCTGCTCAGCGGTTCCATTGAGTTCGGCACGGTCGCATTCGGCACCGAGGGCGGGCTGTTCGACCAGGCGGGTATTCCAACGGTGGTCTGCGGACCCGGCAGCATGGACCAAGGGCATAAGCCGGACGAATTCATCACCGTCGAGCAATTGCGCAATTGCGATGCGATGCTGGCTCGCCTGGGAGATTACATTTCGGCCGCGTCGCGAGACGTATGCGTCAAATAGCGAGGCCACTGTCTCGCGTCAAAGTTAGACGATCTGCAAGACCACGCAACTCAAATACTTTCGAATGCCAGGCATGGCGATTCGGTAGACCGAACACGCCTGATTACGCATGGGCGCAGAGCATGGGACAGGAGTAAGAGCTTTGCATGGGATCAGAGTAACGTGCTAAAGCGCTAACTCCTGTCGACACTGGAGACGAACTTGAATACTTCCGAAAGCAACGCCTCGGCGTTGATCGAAAAACACACCATCGGTTATGTGCCGCCAGAAGATCGCCATGGCAAGGTGCGCGACCTGTTCACGCTATGGTTCGGCGGCAACATCGCTCCATTGCCCATCGTCACAGGCGCTCTCGGCGTGCAGATCTTCCACTTGAACTTGCTGTGGGGCATCGTGGCAATTATCGTCGGTCAAGCCGTCGGCGGCGTGCTGATGGCGTTGCATTCAGCGCAGGGCCCGCAGATGGGCATTCCGCAAATGATTCAGAGCCGCGCGCAATTCGGTTCATGGGGCGCGCTGCTCGTCACCGTGATCGCAGGCGTAATGTACGTGGGCTTCTTCGCGTCCAATATCGTGCTTGCCGGCAAATCTCTGCATGGCATCGAACATGGCATCCCGGTTCCTGTCGGCATCGTGATTGGTGCGATGGGATCAGGGCTGATCGGGGTCATCGGTTACCGGCTCATTCATATTCTGAATCGCATCGGAACCTGGGTGCTCGGAATCGGCATTTTCATCGGTTTCGGCTATATCCTCACGCATATTTCCACGGGCGATTTCCTGACGCGCGGCGGATTCAACTTCGCCGGCTGGCTCGCAACCGTTTCGCTGTCGGCGCTCTGGCAAATTGCTTTCGCCCCGTACGTTTCCGACTATTCGCGCTATCTCCCGCAGAACGTGCGCGTCGCGTCGACGTTCTGGGCGACCTACCTCGGCTGCACGATTGGCTCGACGCTCGCGTTCGTCTTCGGCGCGGTAGCCGTGCTCGCGGTGCCTCCCGGCGCCGACGCGATGGACGCCGTCAAGCAGGCCACCGGACCGCTCGGGCTGCCGATGCTCGTCCTCTTCCTGCTGAGCGTGATCAGCCACAACGCGTTGAATCTGTACGGCGCGGTGCTCGCGGCCATCACCTCGCTGCAGACATTCGCCTATCGCTGGATTCCCACGGCGAAGGCGCGTGCCGTGCTGTCGGCTGCGATTCTCCTCGCATCCTGCTACGGCGCGATCGGCGCTTCGACGAATTTCGTCGGCAATCTGGTCGATCTCGTGCTCGCGCTGCTGGTCGTGCTGGTGCCGTGGACCGCGATCAACCTGATCGACTTCTATGTGATCCACAAGGGGAAATACGACATCCAGTCGATCTTCCAGGTGAATGGAGGAATCTACGGTCGCTTCAATCCACAGGCGCTGATTGCCTATGGGATCGGCATCCTGGTGCAGATTCCGTTCATGAGCACGCCGATGTATACGGGTCCCGTGCCGAAGTATCTCGACGGCGCGGATCTCTCGTGGATTATCGGGCTGCTTCTGACCTCGCCGCTGTATTACTGGCTCGCGTCGCGGGACACCGACTATCGGCGCAGACAATCAGGCGCCAGTGTCACACGTCGCCCGGCGAGACAGTCGTGACGGCTGGGGTTCTGGCTACCGACGCACGCCACTACCCCTTGTTGAACAGGCTCACGACACGGGACATAGATTTCGCTGCCAGAACGAGCAGCGCGCCGGAGACGCTGTAGTCGACGTTGAACATCAGGTCGATCAAATAGAACATGGATAGCGCTACGAGCGGGTGGTACATCGCGCGACTTATCAGGCGTTTCATCGGCATCTCACACGGTTTCGTTTGCCCGAACCGGTAAGTCACTGTGCGTGAGCCGATCTGCGCAAGTTTCGTGGCGTGCCAGGCTTCCGGAATCTGTGGAAGGTTTGGCTGCGAAGTACGGATGACGCTGATCCGTCACGTCCCGTCCTGCGATGAACTTTGCCGCTCGCAACCTCTTGCCGTCCTGCCCGTGCGTCGATGTTTTTTGCCCTATCGTCCAAGTCTTGCCGATGGTTCTCCTGACCATTGCAGAGCGTCCAGATGGATTGTCCGTTCCTCCTGCAAAAGGGCGAGTTTGTTGCACGCGTTTATGTCACGCGACGATGCATCGAGCACACTGAAGAATCGGTAAGGCATTTGTCATCTGCCGCCGCTGCGGGTATAACATGGACCCCTCGGTCAAATTGAAGAATGACCGGCCTCCCGGTCCCCTACCCGGGAAATCGCATCTCACGCGAGCTCTTCATGGATGCAGTTTCTGACGTCCTGCGCGCTGTGCGCCTAAGCGGCGCGGTGTATCTGACCGGGACCTTCACCGCACCGTGGTGCGTGATAGGGCGCACGGATGCTGCGCTCTGCGCGGCCTATCTGCCGCAATCCGAGCGTGTCGTCTCATATCATCTGATCATAGAAGGTAGCTGCTGGGCCCAACTGGCAGACGCCCCCGGCTCTGCTATTCATCTCAATGCCGGGGAACTGCTGGTGGTGCCGCAAGGCGAAACGCATTTGATAGGTAGTGCTGTGGATCTTGCGCCCACGCCAACGGAGGTGTTATTGGCTGGCCAGATGGCGGTAGAACCAGGTGAGGTGATGACGGTGTCCTATGGAGGCGGGGGACCTACGACTCGCATCGTCTGCGGTTTTCTCGCCTGCGACGATACGCTGAGTAACCCACTGCTCTCATCGTTGCCGCGACTCTTCAAGGTTGATATGCGCCATGATCCGCGAGCAGCATGGCTTGAGTCCTCTCTCAAGTTTGCAGCCAGCGAAGCGGCGAGTTCACGGGCGGGCGGTACGATTGTCCTCGCCAGACTGTCCGAACTCCTGTTTGTCGAGGCGGTCCGTAGCTGCATTGAAGCGCTTCCCGCCCACGAGACAGGATGGCTGGCCGGTGTGCGCGATCGCTACGTGGGACGTGCGCTTTCGTTGCTCCATGCTCGAGCAGTCCACCCTTGGACCGTCGATGAGCTTGCGCGCAAGGTAGGGTTATCGCGTTCCGCGTTGGCGCAACGCTTCACCGATCTCCTCGGTCAACCGCCCATGCAGTACCTGGCGCGATGGCGCATGCAGATCGCGGCGCAGGAACTTCTCGCCGGCAGAAAGTCCCTCGCCGCTGTGGCGGAGCAGATTGGTTATGAGTCTGAGGCGGCATTCAGTCGGGCCTTCAGGCGGGAATTTGGAATGCCGCCGGCAGGCTGGCGCAAGAGCAAAGGAAAGATGAACGGCGCTTCCGAGTCTGCGCAGGCCGCGCCCGCTGCGAGTGGCATCGCGCCACCACCAGATTAGCGACATCAACTGCCATATCCGACGCAACACTCACTCGCACGCGTCAAAGCTGACCTGGCGTTTCGGCCATATCTCCCGGTGGCCCGGCCATAGAACCTCACGTCTCTCAATCGTACATTCGAGCGTACCGGATGCCAGATCAACCATGTGGTTCTGGCCGGTAGATGAATATTCGCAGCTCGACCGCACGTCGGTTCATATTGGGAGAAATTCTATGAACGCAGTATCGCGACTCTCCAACCACGATCGTTACGCCCGTTGCATCCGCGCTTCAAAGATGGTCAGTTGGGACATCGAGCGCGACGTGATTGGAGGCCGCACCTTTGACACGTCCCAGAAGTATCTTCCCGATGGACTCTCACTGACTCTGAATTTCTTCACGCTCTCCGAGAGCGAAAAGCGTTTCGTCAGCCAGATTCAGGGGCGCACGTATGCCAACGTGTTCGGACTGGTGGAGCGCTTCATTAACGCCAAGGTGCTGGAAGTCAGCCGTGATCATTGGCTCGGCGACCAGGTAGCGCTTGAGGCGCTGGTCCGATTCAGCGAGGAGGAACTCAAGCATCAGGCGTTATTTCGTCGCATCGACGAGATGATCGGTGAGACCCTACCACCGGGCTATCGCTTCGACGTCGACCCGAATGTCGTTGCCTCTGCAGTCCTCGGGAAAAGCACGTGGGCCGTATTGGCGCTGACGCTGCATATCGAACTGTTCAGCCAGCTCCACTACCGCCAGAGTATCGCTCCGGACAATCAGCTATCGGAGCTATTCAAGAGCGTGTTCCTCTATCACTGGAAGGAGGAGAGCCAGCACGCCATCCTGGACGAGCTCGAATGGGTCCGTCACGACGCCGCCATGACGGACAGTGATCGCGACAAGGCTGTCGACGAATTCATCGAGCTGGTCGCCGCGATCGACGGCATTCTGCAGGCGCAGGCTGCGGCAGACATGCGTTACTTCGAGGCGAACTGTGGCCGCGCAGTCGACGAGACAGAAACCCAGTCGATCGAAGCGAACTTTCTCGAGGCTTACCGGTGGCAATACATCCACTCGGGTGTACGTCATCCCCATTTCGGGGAGGTGCTTTATAGCCTCATCTCCGAAGACCAGGGCAAGCGCATCGAGGCTGCGCTCGCCACATTGCAATGAGATTTACCGAAGCTGAACAATCCACGCATGTTGAAGGAGATGGAAGATGAATGCCAACGCACAGACCAACGAACCTAACGTCGCTAACGTCGTCAATGGCCTTAACGTCGACAACCTGTTCGCCCTGATTGAGGGCGTCAAGGACGATGTTTCGAAAGCCACCACCAGCTGGCGCGTAGCGACGAGCTGGCGGGGCCAGACTCGAACTCGCGCTGAAGTAGAGGGGTTCTCGATCGGCGGGCAGGATGTGTCGCGCCGGTTCACGATCGATATCGATGAGCCGTGCGAACTCGGTGGTTCGAACCAGTTTGCCAATCCTCAGGAGCATCTGATCGCTGCGCTGAATGCCTGTATAGCGGTGGGTTACGTGGCGCAATGCGCCGTCCGCGGGATTACGCTCGAATCCCTGCAGATTGAGACCGAGGGTGAAATCGACCTCAGAGGTTTTCTCGGGATCGACCCGCAAGTGGCAAATGGCTATGAGAGCCTGCGTTACACCGTTCGTATCAAGGGCAGCGGTACCAGCCAGCAATTTGCTGAAGTCCATGACGCGGTAATGGCCACTTCCCCTAACGTCTACAATCTGGCGAACGCCGTCGTTCTGAAATCGACCCTCGTGGTCGGTTGAACTTCGCAGTGCGGGCGCGGCGTCGCGATCTCGTTCAGTAGACCGCGACGGTAGAATGCATCGATGGTGGGCGCCGATAGGCCGCGCATGCCGAACGGAAGTCGCTTTAAGGGGGAGCCCGGATCCTCGGCTTGCTCCAGCACTAACACTGAGAGGTCGGCGAGGCGCAGCTCACAGGCGAGAAACAAGCCGACGGGGCCGCCACCGGCAATCACGATGTCAATAGGACCTTGGTCCAATATCGATGTCCCGGTCTGCCGGAGGCGCGAGGGCGTCCACGCGAGAAACAGTCTGCAATAACGCAGTTGCGCGCCCGGCAGTGTCAGGGCGCGGGCACGACGCGGTAGTAAACGCCGTTTGCGCCGTATGCGGGTTGAAACCACGTATTGCCGCACAGATAGTAGGTCGCGCCGTGAACGTTCGGCGAGATGCAACCCGCCGGCAGCGCCGCATAAATTGCGCCCATCGCGAAACCCGGGTTGCCGGTAGCAGCGCCTGCCGCTCCGGCAGCCACGCCGGCATTGTATGCGTTCGAGGTCGCCGCCGCCGTGTTGGCGGAGGCGATCGCGGCGCCGGCCGCGACGCCAACCGCCGCCCCCGCCGCGGCCGCGCCCGCTGTGGACCAGCCTCCGCAGTTGTAGCATCCCGACCCGTAATTGTTCACGGCGACTGGTGGATGGTAGGCGGGGTAATGTGCGCCATAGTAGGCACTATGGTAGGCCGTCGCGCCCGAAGCGCTGGTGTAAGTCGAGTAGCCGGAGCCCGTGGCATGGTAGGCGGTCCCGCCATTGCCGTTGCTGGCGGATGTGCCCTGACCGTACGTGTGAGTCGCGCTCCCGCCGTATCGATTGGTCGCGGTCGTCTGTCCCGAACCTTCCTGATGGGTGGCCGTGTCGCCATAGCGGCCTGTCGCGGTGGTTCCCTGTCCATAAGTGTGAGTTTCGCTGCCGCCGGCGAAATCGGTGCGGGTGGTCGACTCCGAACCTGGAACGTGAGACGTGCTGCCACCGTAGGCGCTCGCATGTGACCAGGCGCCGGCATAGGCGGAGACGAACGCGGGGATGAGCAGAGCCACCAGACGGATGACGGCGTTCTTCATATGCGTCTCCTCCTCACTGGGTTTTTTGATGCATGACTTTCGGTGGCGGCTTCATACCCGGTGCATCCATAGCGTCCGGCCGGGCAAAAGCGATGCGCGCCGCGCCGCTCGCGTCTGCCGCGGCGAAAGCGTCAGACGGCACAGAGATATCCAACTGCCAGTTCGACAATTCCAGCACGTGACGCAGCCGCGCGCGATCGTTGAGGTAGATGGCGTAAATGCGCCGCGGCAGCTTGTCTTGCGCGCCGATCCAGATCTGTATGAACACATCTCCGTTGACGTACGCCACCATGTCCGTGGTCGTGCCGCCAACCACATTCGATTGACCGATATAGAAAGCGGTGGTCAAACCGTCGGCGATGTCCTTATACGGATCCGCGACAATCACATCGGTGAACGGAAAATAGATCGCACCGGAATCGAACGCGGTCTGGAGCGCGGCGTCGATGGTGGGCGGAGCATCGGCGACTGCGGCGAGTTTCTCCACGGGCGCGAAGGCTGTCATGGTCTTGCCGTCGTAATAGAAGTCGGAAGGCGGGCCGTCGCCGAGCGTGACGACCTTGAGCTTGTCGGGCCGCTGCATCGTGACCTCCGATCGGGTGGAGTAGACGAGCGGGGGACCGAGACGGCTGGGGCTTTCATACGAGACGACGGCGGTGAAGGACATGGAGCGGGCGGCAGCGAGACGGGCACACGCTTCCTTGAGAATATCGACGGCGCGTGGCTCGAGGCCCGGCTTGAATGCGGGCGCGACGTTCTTCGCGACTGCCTTCGCCGCTGCTTTCGACGTGTGGTGCGTCTGTTGGGCATAGCCGCCCGCAGACAGCGCCAGGCCGAGCACGATGAACGCAATGCGCCTGAGCAGTTTCGCGTAGGTCATCGGTGGTGCCTCGTCGAATCGGTCGATTGACGGATTGCGTCCCGCGGCAATCACGGGATCATGCCGCATTCGAACAGCTTGTTGGCAATCGGCGCGGCGACCTTGTCGATGAACGCGGCACGCATCTGCGGATCGTTATGCAGCAACTGCACGGCTTGCTGTTCCCGCTCGGACTTGGGCTGGCCGTTTTTCTGCGCACGTTCCTGCCATAACTGCTCACAGGTCGATCCCTGGTACTTCTGAACGACCTTTCCTGCGACCATGTCAAGAACCGGATACTGTGCAATGGCAGCGCCTCCGAACAAGGCGGCTGGAATTATGGCAAACCATATGAGGCGCTTTATCATGGTTTTTCCCTGGCTTCGGTGTATTGACGGTTGAGGCAATGAAAACCGGCTGCAACGACAGGGCTCCCCATCCCCGCCCATATGGAGGCGGGGAGTCGAGCTTCAGATCACGGATTGTATTTGGAGATTTTTTGACCTTGCACGCCGAGACCGGCCATCAATCCCTGCTGTCCGAAGATGAACGCGTAGACGTCGGATTTCAGCGTCGTGGTGGTCATCGACTTGCCCATCCCCGCGTCCACGACGACGACACTCGGACCCATGCCGACAGACCATCCATCGCTACTGTTGAGGTAACTGACGGCCGAATCTGTCATCAGGAACATTGCTTCGGAAAACGTTTGTCCGCCCGCCTGCAACCCGTAGGAAACCGCACGCGCGGTGTAGTAGCCAAGCACCTTTCCATCGGGGCCGAACATCACGCCCTTGCCACCTTGCGCGCCGACAATGAAACCCGCCTTCAGAATATCGGGGAACACGAGGACAGCTTTTGCCATTTGCTGGAGTTGTTGCGTCCGGGGTGCATCGTCGACCAGTGTTTGCAGTGCCGCGCGTGCTTTTGCTTCGAGTTCCGGATCGGTTCCGGGCGCAGACGCTGTCTGCTGCGTCGAACAGGAGGCCGCGATTAGCAGGAGTGGCACGGCGAGGATAAGCCGAAGGTACTTGAACATGTTCGTGCTCCATTCAGGGAAATGACGTCACGGTTTGTACGCGGTTCGCGCGTCGGATTCTTTGCTGCTTGAAGAGACGGTGATCGTGTGACCGATGTGGTTTGCGGCTCGCTTCGGTTGAAATAAATAGTGGCGTCGGCGACCTGCAAAGACAATTGGACCTTGGTCCAATATCGCGCCGTGAGGCCCGGTATGTCACGGCAAGGACTTACGACGAAGATCTTCTGGAATCGTCGGCGGCAACGTGCAGGGAAACGAGACGTGCGAGCACGATGGCCGGATAAAGCTGCCCGATCAGCGCCTCGAGAATCGCCAGAGATCTCGCGATATGAGCGAGCGGCGTGATGTCGCCATACCCTACAGTCGTCAGCGTCACAAAGCTGAAGTAGATCCAGGTCGCGCGATCGTATTGAGCGCTCCCATACGCAATGCCTGCATAAGCTTTGGGTACGTGGCTGTTGACGAGTTGGCAGGCCTCCGCCAACACGACACCGATTAATATGTAAAGCGCGACCGCGCCCAGGATCCGGTCGAATGTCGCCCGGCCGGTCCCGAACACGTTGATGCCGACAACCGCGCCAAGAATGCCCAACGACAGAGGCGCTGTGACGTCGAGCAGGCCGGGTATCGTGTTCAGCGGGACAAGCCACGACGTGCAGCGAATCAGTATGGTTACGCCGGCGGCCAGCGCGACGACGATGTATTCCGTGCGATGGTCCGATACCGCCGCGATCCCGCTTAGCAGGATCAGCGATAGCAATATGTCTCGCGCGATCCGCACGGAGAGGCTGTCCGGCGCCAGTGCGAACGGTACGACGAACACGTCGAGCACAAGAAGGCAAAGGAGCAGCGCCATGCTGCCGATGCGCAAGCGCCGGGTGCGATCATGCCGCCGCCTTAATATCATCGCCGCTCCTGATTGGCCGCCGGCCGTGGGCGCTCGTAGGCTTGTAGCGGGCGTCAACGCTAGCGGCGGAATCCTCCACCACCGCCCCGCGCGCCCGTGCCGTTGCCCGCAGCGCCACCCGCACCCGTGGGTCGAGCGTAGCGTTGGCTCTGTGTGGCGCCTCTCTGCCGATTCTGCATTTGCTGATTCAGATCGCCGGAGTAGGGCTGCGCGCTGGTCCGCTCGATTCCGCCGGCGGGGCGTTGGGGTTGGGTAGTAGGCGTCGCCTGAGGACGCGATTGCTGGTGGGCCTGGGTGGTCTGCTGCTGCGCCCGTGCGCTATTGGGCTGGGTCGTAGATGGGCGCGGCTGCTGATAGCTCTGCGTATTTCCCGGCGCGGTTGGCGCGGTAGTTGGCCGAGAGCCGGCGGCGCGTTTCGCCTGGGCGTTCTGAGCATTCTGCTGAGCTGCACCCGCGTTCGCGGTGCCGGTTGTTCGCTGCGCTTGAGTGGAGGGTGGTTTTTGCGCAGCCGACTGCGAAACGGTTTGAGACGTCGGCTTGTTCACTGTGGACCAGGAGCCGTTGTCGTATTTCTGCCAACTGCCGCCGGTGTTCTTGTAAACATTCCCGTCTCGCCCTGCATATAGATCGCCGTTAGCGGTTTTGCCTGCTACCGCGCGGCCATTGACTGTGCTGCCGGCCACGGCCTTGCCGCCCGCGGAATTCTGATAACTCCCAACCGAACCATTCGCGGTGGTGGTGTGTTGCGTCGCAGCCCACTGATTACCCTTCGTCACGACCGAACTGCCCCATTGGCCATACGCGTTCGATCCTTGATGGCTTGCCGCGTAGGCGCCGGTGTAGGGGTTGTAGGCCTGTGCAACGCTCGCGCTGCCGTACCGTCCTGAGGCCGTCGCGCCGCGCGCATAGGTGCCCGTATACGGGTTGTACGACGCGCCCCATTGTGCGCTGCCCGCCGGGCCATACACGCCGCCGCGGACGCCGCTCGCACCCGTATAGGGGTTATAAACCGGATAACCATAGGGCGCGGGACGCGGATAGTAAACCGGATACGGCCCGTAGCCGACGCGCACATACGGCGGATAGTAGTAGCCGTTGCCTTGCGCGACGATTGCGCCGACCGCGGCGCCCGCGATGAACATGCCGAGATATCCCGCGGTATAGCTCGCCTGAACAGTCCCACCCGGCACTACCTGTTGCGTCACGTAAGTCACGTTATAAACAGGCGAGGCCGGCGGGATCGTATAAATCACTGGCGGCACAGACGTGCTGGTGGTCCACGGTCCGCTGGGCGATGGCGAGTCGAACCATACGCCGCGTGAGCAGAGGTAATAGTGGTTCTGAACCTTGATGATCTTGTCCGGGGTGTTGGTCGCATAAGCGAGCGGCGTGCCCTGGATCGGAGCGAACTGCGGCTCGCCGGTGTAGACCACCTTGATTTCTGCCGCCGCTGCGACCGGGTTTACCTCGACGACCGTCGGAATCTGTGCGAGAAGCACTGCATCGTTCGCCTCAGGCGTGCCTGGTACCGAAGCGAGCACGCGCGAGGCTGGGCTATCGCGGGGAATTCTGGCGAAGTCGGCCGGTAGCTGGTTGGTCGCGTAAATCCATGGACCGCTGGGAGCCGGTGACGAAAACCAGCGACCCGCCGTCAGATAGTAATAAGTCTTCGTCGGCGTATAGACGAAGACGTCGCTATCCGTGTTCTTCGCGAATACCAGAGCGGTTCCTGGAATTGCGCTGTAGACCGGTTGGCCGTCGAAGCTGATCAGCTCGGCGGGCGTGCTGCTATAGAACACCGCTGGCGCCTTGCCGGCGTGCTTTGCCGGCGCGGGGATAAAAGGCTTGAGGTCCGACCACGTGGGGTCGGCGGACACCTTCGTCATCTTCGCGGGGAGCGTTTTTATTTCGGCCCAGCCCGTTTTCATATCCGTCGACGTCATCCACGAACTGCCGGTGAACAGATAGTACTGGTGGGTGGCGTTGTCGACGAATAGCGGCCAACTCGCGTTGACGACGAATGCGATGTCAGAGTCCTTGATCGGCGCCAGCACGGGATCGCCATCCAGGAACAGCAGCAGCCCCGGACCAAAGCTGACGAAGATGGCGGGCGGGTCGCTTTTGATCGCGACAGCCGGGGGTGCCTGCTTTTTATCGATGCTGGCCACCAGCCGATCCATCGACAAAGTCAGCGATGCTTGCGGATTGAGAAACTTTCGCACCACCTGATCGAGCTTCTGGGTCGTAGCCTCGTCCGCACCGGGAAACGATGTACCGGTGATTTGCGGATTGCTTAACCGTGCATTGCGGCTGTCGATATCCACATCGGTGTGTGCTTGCATTGTGACCACGCCCACTTGTGGCTTGCCGCCGCGCAGCGTCACGCTCACCGCCATGCGACCGGTCAACTCCTTGAAATCCTTCCAGTCATCGATCTGTGGCTGGTAGTAGGTAAGCGTTGCATCGTCGCGGACGATCTCGCGTGGCCAGCCGGGGTCGGGCGCGGCGGCGCGATTTGTTTGCGCCGCCGCCATGGTGAGCGCCAGCGCCAGCATCAACACTCGCAGGCGGGGTCTGAAGGTCGACATGTTTTGCTCCTCGCGGAAAGGCGCTCGCGCCGTGCGACCACGTCCAGAGCGGGAGAACGAAATCGCAGACACGGGACAGGCCTGGGGTGTTGCCGCCCTCCGCAGGCTCCTGCAACGATAGGTGCGCAGCGATGCGCGTGCAATTGGACCTTGGTCCAATTGCACACTGCGGTGCGGCGAGCAACATGTCGAATCGCACCGTGCGTGACCAGAGACGGAGGATGCAGTGTGAACCACCTAGTCGACGCGACAATCGTATTCGCGTGCGTTTTTGGTAGCGCGCTGCTTGGTTCGTATCTGCGCCGCGTGCTGCCGCAGCACCACCTTAGCGATGAATCCACCAGTGTCGTCAAACTGGCAACCGGTCTGGTCGCAACTATGGCCGCACTGGTGCTCGGCCTGCTGATTTCGTCGGCAAAAGGCTCGTTCGACACCACGAACACGGAGCTTTTGCATAGCGCTGCCGCTATCGTTCGCCTTGATCGCGTGCTGGCCCAGTATGGCCCTGAGACGCAAGAAATTCGCAGCGCGCTTAAACGCACTACCGCGGCGTCGGTCGCAGTGATGTCTTCCGGCGATCCTGTCCAACTCGCCAAACTGAGCAGCCCCGAAGTAGTTGCCCGCGGAGAAGAGTTGCAGCGACAAGTGGAGGCACTCTCGCCACGTACCGACACGCAGCGTCAATTGCAGGCGCGGGCGCTGCAAATCGTCGATGATGTACTGGCTACGCGGTGGCTAGCGCTTCTTCAGCAAACCGGCTCGATTCCGGTACCGTTGCTCGTGGTCCTGGTGTCGTGGCTGGCTATTCTCTTCGGCACATTCGGCCTGTTTGCGCCTCGCAACGGCACGACGATGACGGCGCTCGTGATGTGTGCGCTGTCGACTTCCGGTGCGATCTTCCTGATCATGGAAATGAATACGCCGCTCGGCGGAATAGTGAAAATATCCTTCGCACCGATGCGCGCGGCGCTCGACATTCTCGGACACTAGGACCAGGCATTAGGTACTAAGCACTAGGCACTAGCACCTGGCGTTAACAACCAGGTGCCGGGCATGGTTTTTTGTGCGAATCCGCTACACAGGCTGCATTGCCTGACAGGGTTCATTGATTGAACCAGCGGTATTGAAGCGCGACCGAGATTGTCTGGAAATTGCCACCCACACGTGTCACCAGGCCACGCGACCACGCGAGCTTGGCGGACCATTGGGCGGCCAGCGGAACGGACAGCGTGACACCGTATCGCGCACTGAGTTGATAGTCCTGATCCTCGACTCCGTTGACGTGGGTGCGCCCACCCGTAAAGTAAGTGACGTCCGCGGCAAGCCACAGTCCGGGGCGCCAGGTGTACCCGCCGTGCCATTGGAAAGTCGGCATGGGATCCTGGCTGCGCCGATGGCCGCCGAAAAAATCATCGTTGTCGGTAAAAAGCCATACTCCTGCCGCAGCGTCCATGAACCAGTTGCCAAATGGCTGGGAGAGCCCGATCTCGGGTTTGAACGACCAGCGATTGGCGCCGATATTGATGAGGCGGGTGGGTACGTACTGACCTGTCGGCGCCACCACGCTGAGACTGATGCCGAGGATCGAGCTGGGCGCGCGTCGCATGAATTCTTCCAGAGAGAGCGCCGGGTCGCCAAGCAGGTTCGCCGCGATCCTGAAGTGCACGTCGCCGAGACCCGAGCGGTATTGCTGCTGATCGATGCCCTTTACGTCGCCATTCACATTCGCGTTTGCATAGGGCATCGATACCGCGACACTCACGGTATGCCCCGCGACCCCGAAACTGTGCGAATAGCCGAGCGAGAAAATGTTGATATGTGCCTGCACATTGGTGATAGGCAACGACGGATCGAATGACACGTTGCCGCTCGATCGCGCATAGTCGAATACGGCGAAATTTGTTCCCACCGGCACGGCGGAATAGGCACGCGGCTCCATTTCCTGCGCATGAGCCGAGGGTGCCGACATCGAGCACAACAGAGCGGGGCCGACCCACGCGAACCGAAAGCGCCGCGATTGCGGGACTACGTGGTTTGAATCGATCGATGCATGCCGCATTGTGGTCAAGTCCACTTCACGCGTTGCCTGATGTGCCGGACGACACGCCGCGAGCCCGCGCGTCAGCGTTGAGCCTGCGCTTCCGTTGCGCGGAGCCTCCATGAGGCGGCTGAAATGCCGCTGCTTGCAATAGGACCAAGGTCCAATATGCATGCGAGCAGATGGGGTTAATCTGGAAGTCGTGGCGGGCGCAGCCGTGCCTGTGCCTGCTGCCTCAGGAGACGGCCATGAAAGTGTTGTTTGTGTTGATAGCGTTTGTGTTGTCTTCCAATGTATTCGCGGAATGCACCACTAACGCGCGAGGTATGACCGAATGCAATAACGGGCAAGCGGCGGGTGGCTATAACCCGAACACCGGCAATGCATGGAAGGCGCAGAAGAATCAGAACGGTGTCACGACAACAACAACGAGCAAAGGCGGAGAAGCGAAGACCAAAAACGGTAAGGGCGTATATAAGAGCCCGAGCGGACAGACCTGCTATCGGACGGCCAATGGCCAGGGGTGCAATTGACGTGACCGGCGGCCGTGGTACCAATCAAAGCAGCACGCGGACAATTTGACTTTGATCCCGTTCGTCAGCGGATCGATATAGGTGCAAGATAAATACTTCAATTCTCGTTTACATGTTCTGCTGTCCGTACTACGATTGATTTTACCGGCTGGAAGCGCTTTCCAGCTGTAACTTTTGCCGGTGTGCTCCTTCGTCCTTCAACCGCATTCAGAGCGCGTTTTCTTTAGTTTGTTAACTGTCTAATGAGACGATGAGCCTGCTGTTCAAGAGGGGCGTAGTCTCGCATCGATGTTCAGCACGACTTTTGGCAGCCAACCTCGCGGTGCCGAATCTTGAGAGGCCGTTCGGTCATGAGCATCGTCATGCCTGTCATTGTCATTTTGCAAACAGCGATCATTCTAGGGTTGCTGGTACTCGGATTGCGGCATCGCGCATCGGCGTCGTTCAGCAGTGTTAATCCGCCAATTGGCGCAGCGAATTATCGCGAGCGCGGTATATCCAGTGAACCTGCGGCGCATTCGGCTCTTTTCGAATTGGCCGATAAAGCGGGTTTACACGAATCTTTTAATCGACCTCGTCAATCGGGGCGTCTGCGTCCCAAGCATCTTCCCAATCCTCCCGAGGTTTCCGGCGCGCCAGACAGCAGTGTGGCGGCGTCGCGCACGAAGCGGCGTTTTACGGATCGGCTTCGCATGATGGCCTCCGCGAGAACCGCGCGCAGAAAAACTTATGATGACGTCGCGCGAGCGGTGCTCGCGCACGATTCCCACGCGGATGTTGACGAAAAGGTGAGCGGCGAGCGCTATTTTCGTGAAGTGCTGGCCTTATTGCCGCTAGCGACTTTGATGCTCGACGAGCGCGGCGTGATGACAATGGTCAATCCGCAAGCGGAGCGGCTCTTCGGTTATGACTGTGATGAGTTGCTAGGTAAGCCGGTGGAAATGCTGGTTCGCGCGCTGAGTTTCGACAGCCACGCGTCGCGTTGGGCCGACCCTTTAACCACGCAGCAATCGTGCGGGTTCTTGCCGCTGGACGATCTATGCGCACGCCGTAAGGACGACACTGAATTTCGTGCCGACATCGACCTGAGTGCATTTCGTTTCGACGGTGAAAGCGTCACGCTCGCATTCATCATCGACAAGACGGACCGGTATGAGTTACGCCGTCAGCGCCAGGATCTTGCGCATCTGACACGGGTGTCGACGATGGGGCAACTCGCTTCCTCGCTGGCGCATGAGCTGAATCAGCCGCTTACCGCGATACTCAGCAACGTGCAGGCCGCTCAGCGTTTCATGACAGCCGATCCAATCGATCTGGCCGAATTGCGCGACATTCTGAACGATATTGTCCAGGACGATTACCGCGCCAGCGAGGTGATCCGGCGCATTCGCGCAGTCGTCAAGAAGGGCGACCTCGAGGTGATGCCGCTCGATCTCGCCAGCGTGATGCGAGATGTGGTGGCGTTGGTGCACAGTGATGCGATCGTGCGCGGCACGCGCGTGACACTCGATATCGACACGGCATTGCCGCGCGTGCGCGGCGACCGGGTTCAATTGCAGCAGGTGATGCTGAATTTGTTGCTGAATGCGTTCGACGCGATGAACGAAGTCCCACCTGGCGACCGCGTGGTATGCGTCACGCTCAAACCGGCCGACAGGAGCATGGTGTTGATCGCTGTTCGGGATCGGGGTCATGGATTGACCGCCGATAAGCTGGACCAGATCTTTAAGCCGTTTTTTACATCAAAACCCCAAGGGCTCGGTTTGGGATTGTCGATCAGCCGTTCCATCATCGACATGCACCGCGGGCGACTATGGGCCGAAAACAACAACGATCGAGGCGCGACATTCTACGTGGCATTGCCGTCCGGCGATGCCACGCCGGAGGATAAGTCGCGATAAAGGCCATGACTGAATCCGATTCGCTTGTCTTCGTCGTCGACGACGATGATTCCGTGCGCCGCGCGTTGGCGCGTTTGATCCATTCCGCGGGCTATCGTGTCGAAGCATTCGGCAATGCCCGTGCATTTCTCGAACGGCTGCGCGAGGTCGATTCGCCCGCCTGTCTGGTGCTCGATGTGCAGTTGCCTGACCTGGACGGTCTGGCATTGCAGCGCGAACTCAAAGCGCAGTTGCCGATCATCTTCATCACCGGTCATGGCGATATCGCGATGACGGTGGGCGCGATGAAAGCGGGGGCCGCCGATTTTCTGGCAAAGCCCGTGAACGACACCGATCTGCTCCACGCGATCGAAGCAGCGTTCGAACGCGCGGCGCAGACCCGCACGGTGCGCTGCGAACTGGACGCGATCCGTGTCCGTCTGGACAGGCTCACGCCGCGCGAACGGGAAGTTATGGCGCTCGTGGTCACGGGTCGGCTGAACAAGCAGGTGGCCGGCGAGCTCGGCACGGTCGAAAAGACCATCAAGGCGCATCGCGCACGTGTGATGGCGAAGATGGAAGTCACTTCGCTGGCCCAACTCGTGCGCGTCGCGGATAAGGTCGGTCTTGGCAGTGCGGGCGAGACCCACGTTTCGCACTGAAATCATCGCAGCGGTTCAGCGGTGGCGCGGCCTGGTTCAGGGCCCGTTCCGGTGTGTCCGCAGCCGGATGGCTGCAGATCGGTCCACACGAGACCAAGGTCCAATATCCGCGAGCCTTCCTGCCTCGTAGGCTTTCGTCTGGGGGAGAGCGCTTATCCGCGCATTCCCGGACACCGGACTACTTTCCATGGGAAAACTCAAACCATTCGTTGTCGTCGTCGATGACGATGAATCGGTGAGCCGGGCGATCAAGCGATTGCTGCGCTCCATCGGGATCGCCGCCGAAACGTTCGCCAGTGGCGACGCGTTTCTCGACGTCCTCGCATCGATGCCGTCCTATCAACCCGATTGCGTCATCCTTGACGTGCAGATGCCCGGGCTCAACGGACTTGAAGTCCAGCGGCGTCTATCGGGCAAAGGCATGCCGGTGATTTTCATTACCGCACACGACGAGATCGGCGTACGCGAGCATGCGCTCGCAGGCGGTGCGGTTGCCTGGCTGCGCAAGCCCTTCAACGACGAATTGTTCGTCAAGACGGTGCGCGCCGCACTCGACGGTGAGCCACCTGCGTGAAGTGATCGAAGAGGTCCGCGCAAAGCCCGCGCCGCCAATTTGCGCGTTATGGGACCAAAGGCCAATTGCCATTGAACGACGCGAAATCCAATAATTGACTCGAGTAATCAGGGGCGAAGATGGCGCCTGGTTCGGAATCGGGCGCACGCATAAGCGCACGCCAACGGCTCGCCTTCAGGGAAATCGAACGGAATCTGACCATGCAACCGATCGTGCAAGGGTTGACGGGTGTGCTTGTGCTGACGCTGGCGTGCTCAGCGGCTGCGCAGCAGCCCATCATTTACCCGGCCAAAGGCCAAAGCGTCAGCCGGCAGCAAACCGATACCGCGGAGTGCCAACTATGGGCGAAGCAGACGACCGGCGTCGATCCGGTGGTGCTCGCCCAGCAAGGCGCGACGCAATCCGCCGCTCCGCAGCCGCAAGGGCAACGCCTGAGAGGTGCAGCCGGCGGGGCAGCATTGGGGGCCGCGGTGGGCGCGGTGGCCGGTGACGCCGGCAAAGGTGCCGCGATCGGTGCGATCACCGGCACGGCCGCCGGTGGTATGCGGGCACGCCGCACGCAAGAGAATGCAGCGGCGCAAACGCAGGCTAATCAGCAGCAAATCTCGCAAGCGTTGAACACCTACAACCGTGCGGTGGCTGCATGCATGACGGGCCGAGGCTACACGGTGCAGTAGAACTCACGCGCAGCAGGAGAGAGGCATCCATGAACAGGACATGCAAACGTGCAGCGCTTGGGACTCTGGCTCTGGTGAGCGGGTTCTTTTCGGTGGCGTTAGCGCAGACGGCCGCGGCGGCTCAGTTCGACGGCAGCGTGCCGCTGATATGCGCCACCATCGACGCCGACGATTGCTACCCCGGTGAGCTCTGCTTGCGCGCGCTGCCGTCCGAGCTGGGCGCGCCGCAATTTCTGCGCATCGACTTCGCGAAGAAAACCGTCATCGGACCGCAACGCACCACCGCCATTCGCTTCATGGACACCGGCCCCGACCAGATCCTGATGCAAGGGATGGAACTGGGTTATGCGTGGACGATCGCGCTCGACAAGACGGTGGGCTCGATAACGGTCACGCTCGTCAACCGTCAAGACACGCTGGTGCTGTTCGGCGCCTGCACGCTTACGTAGCCGCAACGGGTGAATCGATGAAACCTGTAAGCCACGCGATGTTGATGCAAAGGCCAGTACCGGGCGATGGTGACGCAATGGTAAGCGTGCGCGGGCTTCTCATGCTTGCCATGCTGACTCTGTGCCTGGTTGCCTGTCACAAGGCGGCGACACTGCCCGCAGCCGGACAGACCGAGGTCACCGTGATGCCGGTGGTGCAGACCGACACCCCCGTCGATTTCGAATATACCGCGCAAACGCAGAGCTCTCGCGAAGTTGAGATTCGCGCGCGGGTGGACGGTTTTCTCGACAAGCGGCTCTATACCGAAGGGCAAATGGTTCATGCCGGCCAGACGCTCTTTCTGATGGACCCGAAACCCTTCGACGCCGCGTTGCAGACGGCCAAAGGTCAGCTCGCGCAGCAGCACGCGCGCTTAACGGTCGCGAAGGCGAATCTCGCACGCGTGATTCCGCTCGCCGCACAGAATGCATTGAGTCAGAAGGATCTCGACGACGCGACGGGTAACGAAAAGCAGGCCGAAGCAGCCGTGATAGCGGCACAAGGCCAGGTGCAAACCGCGCAGTTGAACCTCAGCTACACGACCATCAAGTCACCGCTCACCGGCTTGTCCAGCTTCGCAAGGCAACAGGACGGCAGCTTTGTCACTGCGTCGGCCTCGGGCTTGCTGACCTATGTCTATCAACTCGATCCGATGTGGGTCAACTTCAGCATTTCGGAGAATGAGTTGCTGAAGTTCCGCGAGGAGATCACGGCAGGCCGCCTGAGGTTTCCGGCCAATGACGACTTTGAAGTGACGTTGATCATGGCGGACGGCACCGAGTTTCCTAACCACGGCCATATCAGTTTTACCAACCCCGCCTTCAGCACCGAGACCGGCACGTTCCTCGTGCGGGCGTCGTTCGCGAATGAGAAAGGCCAGTTACGTCCGGGCCAGTTCGTGCGGGCACGCGTGTCCGGCGCTTCCCGGCCGAAGGCGATCCTTGTGCCGCAACGCGCGGTCTTGCAGGGTGCGAAGAGCCATTTCGTGTGGGTTGTGGACAATGACTCGAAGGCGCATCAGCGTGTAGTGGAAGTGGGTGAGTGGCATGGCGACGACTGGTTCATCACCCAGGGGCTGCAACCGGGCGAGCGCGTGGTGGTGGACGGCGCGATTCGCGTGGCTGCCGACGTGCCGCTGAAGATCGTCGCGGCGCCGGCCGCGCATGCGGCGGCCAACGTGCCAGGGGGCGGGGAGAGCAGTTCGACGGGACGCCCGTCCGACACGACCGCCGCGCAGTAGGGGACACGCGACATGAATATCTCCCGCTACTGCATTGACCGGCCGATTTTTGCATCGGTGATTTCGATTGTCATCACGCTTGGCGGCGCGGTAGCGATGTTCAACCTGCCGATCGCGCAGTATCCGGACGTCACTCCGCCGCAGATCACGATTTCCGCGAACTATCCTGGCGCGAACGCTGACGTGGTGGCCAACAATGTAGCCGCGCCGATCGAGCAGCAGGTGAATGGCGCGGACAACATGATCTACATGAACTCCTCGAGTTCATCCACCGGCAACCTGACCATCAATGCATTTTTCCAGATCGGCACCAATCCGGAACTGGCGCAGGTCGACGTGCAGAATCGCGTGAACCTCGCGTTGCCGCAACTGCCTTCGTCGGTACAGTCGCAGGGTATTCAGGTGCAGAAGAAGTCGTCGGCGTTCATGATGGTGATCGCGATCTACTCACCGGGCGAGCGCTACGACGCGACGTATATCGCCAACTACGCGAACATCTATGTACTCGATGCGCTCAAGCGCATACCCGGTGCGAACCAGTCGGCTATCTTCGGTACGCCGGATTACGCGATGCGAATCTGGCTCAAACCCGACCGCATGGCACAGCTCGGTATCACGGCGGGCGATGTGCAGCGGGCCGTCGCCAACCAGAACCAGCAGTTCGCCGTAGGCCGCCTCGGCCAATCGCCGACCGGCTCGCCGGTCGAGCAGTCGTTCGCCGTCACTACTACCGGCCGCCTTAGCGAACCGGACCAGTTCGACAACATCATCATCCGGGCAGCCAGCGGCGACGCTGCGATCGTGCGTCTCAAGGACATTGGCCGCTCCGCGCTGGGCCAGAAGGATTATTCGATCCGCAGCCGTTTTCAGGGCAAGCCGGCCACCGTCATCGCGGTGTATCAGCAGCCTGGCGCCAACGCGCTCGACGTCTCGAAGCAGGTCCACGCGGCACTCCAGGAAATGAAAAAGACCTTTCCTGAAGGCCTCGAATACGACATCGCGTTGGACACGACCGACTTCACGCGTGCGTCGATTTCCGATGTCGTACACACCTTCTTCGAGGCGCTCGTGCTGGTCGTGATCGTGGTCTTCGCGTTCCTGCAGAGCTGGCGCGCGACGATAATTCCCGTTATCGCGGTGCCGGTGTCGATCATGGGCACCTTCATGGGGATGCTCGCGCTCGGCTTCTCGATCAATATGCTGACGCTATTCGGCATGGTGCTGGCGATCGGCATCGTGGTGGACGACGCGATCGTGGTGATCGAGAACGTCGAGCGGAATATGAACGTGCACAAGTTGAGTCCGAAGGATGCCGCCAGGCGCGCGATGGACGAAGTAGCCGGCCCGGTGGTCGCGATCGTGCTCGTGTTGTGCGCGGTGTTCGTGCCGGTGGCCTTTCTGGGCGGCATTACGGGGCAGTTGTACAAGCAGTTCGCCATCACCATCGCGATTTCGGTCATTTTCTCCGGGCTGGTTGCGTTGACGCTCTCGCCGGCGCTGGCCGCCTTGCTGTTGAAGCCGGGGCATCACGAAAAGAAGGGCTTCTTCAAGTGGTTCGACAGGAACTTCGCGAAGATGACGGACCACTACACATCCGTCGTCAAGCTGGTGATCAAGCGCTTCGTGGTCGCGCTGTTGCTGTTCGTCGGTATGATCGCGCTGGCGGTGGTGATGATGCGCACCATTCCAACCTCGTTCCTGCCACCTGAAGATCAAGGCTATCTGCTCGGTGCGGTCATCATGCCGGACGCGGCGAGTCTCGATCGAACCGGTGACGTGTCGAAGCGCGTCACCGATTACTTCATGAAGCAGGCTGCGGTGAGCAGCGTGACAATCGTCGACGGCTACAGCCTGCTCGACAGCCAGAACAAGAACAACGCGAGCACGTTCTTCATCGGCTTCAAGAGTTTCGATGAGCGCTACAAGTTCGCCAATATCAGGACCCAGAACGCGAAGGCCGTGCTGATCGATGCCTACGAGAATCTTTCGGAGGTCAGGGAAGGGATCATCCTGCCGGTCAATCCACCGTCGATTCCGGGGCTCGGCACGACGGGCGGCACCGAGATGTGGATTCAGAGCAAGGGCGACGCGACCACTTCGCAGTTGGCCGGGGTCGTGGACGACTTCGTCGCGAAGGCGAAACAGCGGCCGGAATTGTCACGTGTGACTTCCACGTTCAATGCGTCGTCGCAGCAGTTGCTGGCCGACGTCGACCGGGACAAGTCGGAAACACTGGGCGTGCCGGTTGAAGAAGTGTACAGCGCGATGCAGACGATGTTCGGCTCGCTCTATGTCTCGCAGTTCAACCGTTCGAGCCGGCTATGGCAGGTGATTTTGCAGGCCGAGCCGTCATACCGCCTGACGCCGCAGGATCTGAATCAGCTCTATGTGCGCAGCAAAACAAACAGCATGGTTCCGCTCAAGGCGGTAGTGACGACGAAGTACGTCACGGGTCCGGACCTGGTCACGCGCTTCAACAATTTCCCGGCCGTGAAGATTACGGCCAACGCTGCGGCCGGCTACAGCTCCGGGCAAGTCATCACTGCGCTCGAAGAAGTGGCCGATCAGGTGATGCCGTCGGGCTACGGCGTTGGCTGGAGTGGCGAGGCTTACGAGGCGCGTCAATCGGGCGGCACCTCGGGGCTCGTATTTGTGTTTGGTCTCGTGATGGTGTTCCTGATTCTGGCCGCGCAATACGAGAAGTGGAGCTTGCCGTTCGGCGTGCTGCTGGCGGTGCCGTTCGCGCTGTTCGGGGCGTTGCTCGCGATTCTTTTGCGCGGCCTCGAGAACGACGTGTACTTCCAGATCGGCTTGACCATGCTGGTCGCGCTCGCTGCCAAGAACGCCATTCTGATCTTCGAGTTCGCGGTGCTCAATCGCGAAGCGGGCGAGTCGGTATACGACGCGGCGGTTACGGCGGCAACCGAGCGCTTGCGGCCGATCGTGATGACCTCGCTCGCGTTCATTCTTGGTTGCGTGCCGCTTGCCATCGCGCTCGGCGCGTCGGCCAACAGCCGGCATTCGATCGGCACGGGTGTGATCGGCGGCATGCTCGGCGCGACGGTGATTGCGGTGTTCTTCATTCCAATGTTCTTCTACGTGCTCGAAACCATGTCGGAAAAGAGCGGCGGCAAGAAGACGCCTGGAGCGAGCGGCGGGTCAACCGCGGTAGACGGCGTGGGGCCGAGCGCACCGATTGCGCCGGTGGGTTCCGGCGGTCCTACCGTCACGCCGTCCGCACGGCGCGAGGGCGACTGACATGAGAGGCTCTCCATTCCGGCTGCGTCTGGCGTCCGCATTGCTGCTCGTAACGGGATTGAGCGGTTGCCTGTTTGGTCCAGACTACGTGCGCCCAAACGTGGCGACACCCGCGAACTTCCGTTTCGAACCTGGTGAAACCACAGAGGTCGCCAATACGCCGTGGTGGGAACAGTTTCAGGACCCCGTTCTGAACGATCTGATTCTGGCCGCACTCGCGGACAACAAGGATGTGAAGATCGCGGCGGCCCGCGTCGACCAGTTTCTCGGTCAGTTCGTGACGACACGCTCGGCGCTGTTTCCGCAGATCAACGCCGGCTTCGACGCATCGCGTCAGCGTGCTTCCCAAGCGGGGCCGACGCCGTTGCCCGCTGGGTTCGGTCCTGTCTACAACGCGTTTTCGGCGCCGTTGTCGGTGGCGTGGGAACTGGACCTCTTCGGGCGGGTGCGTCGTGAGACCGAATCGGCACGTGCGAACCTGCTCGCGAGCGAGGAGGGCCGTCGCGCGACCATTCTCTCGCTGGTTGCTTCGGTGGCCACCGCCTACATCAATCTGCGTGATCTCGACCAGCAACTGGCAATCGCCAAGGCGACCACCGACAGCCGCGCCGGATCGGTCAAAGTGTTCCAGGCGCGATTTTCCGGCGGCGATGTCTCGCAGATGGAACTCGCGCAGAGCCAGTCCGAATACGAAGCATCGCTCGCGACGATTCCACAGCTCGAGACGCAGATTGCCCAGCAGGAAGATGCATTGTCGGTGCTGCTCGGGCGCAACCCTGGTCCAATTCTGCGGGGCCGTGAGCTGACCGAACTGGCGCTGCCCGTCGTCCCTGCTGGTCTGCCGTCCGACCTGCTCGAGCGACGTCCCGATCTGCTGCAGGCCGAGCAAAACCTCGTTGCGGCCAATGCGCTGATCGGTGCGGCGCGCGCGCTGTATTTTCCGCAAATCTCGCTGACAGGTCTGTTCGGCTCGACGAGCGGACAGTTCTCGAAGCTGTTCACGGGGCCTGCGCGCGTCTGGTCGTACGCCGGCTCGTTGACCGTGCCAATCTTTACGGCGGGAAGCATCAGCGGCCAGGTCAGTCAGGCCGAGGCGCAGCAGCAACAGGCGCTGATCCAGTATCAGCAGTCTATCCAGATCGCGTTCCAGGAAGTCGACGACGCGCTCATCGCGCTGCAGAAGTCGCGCGAGCAACTGGTCGTGCAGGCACGCCAGGTGGACTCGCTGCGGACGTATGCACGGCTCGCGCGGTTGCGTTTCGAAGGCGGCTATACGAGCTATATCGAGGTGCTCGACGCCGAGCGCAGTCTGTTCAACGCGCAGTTGAGTTACACGCAGACCAATGGCCTGGTGTTCAACTCGCTGATTGGTCTCTACAAGGCGATGGGCGGTGGGTGGGTCGTGCAGGCTGAGGCCATGACCGGGCGGGTGATGGGGCAGAAGGCGGTAGCACAGGTGGCCAGTCGGGCTGGCGATCAATCAGGGACCCAGTTGGCGAAACCGTCAGTGAGTCCGGCGGTGAGTCCGTCAGCGAATCCATCAGCGAATCCGTCAACCGCCTCGCCGGGCGCGGAGCAACCTGAATGACCACCGCCACGACCAACGAGGCAACCGAGGCCGCTCCGATATCCCTTGTCGCCTGCCACGAATGCGATCTGCTGCAGCGCGAATCCGCTGTGCCGCCCGACGGCACGCTGCGCTGCTGCCGCTGCCACGCTGAACTCTATCGCTCGCATCCCGACAGCACCGCCCGGGCGCTCGCTTTCACGCTTACGTGCGTCGTGCTGTTCTTCATCAGCAATCTGTATCCGATTGTCGGGCTCGCGGTGAACGGCGATCTCGTCGAGACGACGTTGCTCGGTGCGGTTCGCGTGCTCTACAAAGACGGCATGTGGCCGATTGCGGGTCTCGTGCTCGCCACCACTTTCCTGATGCCGTTGTTGCAGATGACCGCGATGGCGTATCTGCTGGTGCCGTTGCAGTTGAACCGCCGGCCGTATCACGCCGATCTTGTGTTTCGCCTGATGCATCTCGCGCAACCGTGGGGCATGACCGAGGTTCTGATCCTTGGCATGCTGGTGGCTCTCGTCAAGCTCGCGCACATTGCGAGCGTCGTGCCGGGTGTCGCGTTATGGTCGTTCGGCGCGCTCATGCTGCTGCTGGCGGCCGCCGCTTCCGCGTTCGATCCGCGCGCACTCTGGCAGCGCATCGGCAGCTTCGACGATGCGGCCTCGAAGACGGAGGCGGCCGCCGCCGCGGCGGCTCATACCGCGTTGCGTTGCGGCCTGCTGAGTTGCCATAGCTGCGGCCTGCTGGTGAAGGCGACGGCTCATGTGCACGGCGCGGCGTGCCCGCGCTGCGGCGCCCATCTGCATGCGCGCAAACCCGAAAGTATCGCGCGCACCTGGGCCTTCCTGATTGCCGCCATCGTGCTGTATATCCCGGCGAACGCGTTGCCTGTGATGACTACCAGCTCGCTGTTCGGTGCGGAGAAGGACACCATTCTGAGCGGCGTCGTCTATCTCTGGACTTCGGGGTCATGGCCGCTCGCGTTGGTGGTCTTCATCGCCAGCATCGCGGTGCCGATGTTGAAGATCCTGGCGTTGATGTACCTCGTGATCTCCACGCAACGGGGCTCGGTCACGCTCGTGCAGCAACGAACCCGCATCTACCGGCTCGTCGAGCTCGTGGGCCGCTGGTCGATGCTCGATATCTACGTCATCACCATTCTTGTCGCGCTCGTGCAGTTCAATGCACTCGCCACGATCCAGGCGGGACCGGCTGCGGTCGCGTTCGGCTCGGTGGTCGTGCTGACGATGTTCGCGGCCATGTCGTTCGACCCGCGCCTGATCTGGGACGCGACGGAGCACCATCATGTCTAGACCTCCCGGGCCGCCCGAGCTTCCCGAAGCGGTGGCGACGCCGCGCTCGCGCTGGCGTATGCAGGTGGTGTGGTTGGTGCCGCTGGTGGCGGTGCTGATCGGCGGCTGGCTCGCGGTGAAAGCGATTCTCGAACAGGGGCCGACCGTCACCATCAGTTTTGAAACCGGCGAGGGGCTCGACGCGGGCAAGACCAAACTCAAGTTCAAGAACGTGGATATTGGCGTGGTCAAAAGCGTGACGTTGTCGGGTGATCACCAGAAGGTGGTCGCCACCGCCGAGCTCTCGAAAGACGCGACCGGTTTGCTGGTGGACGACACGCGCTTCTGGGTGGTGCGTCCACGCATTTCCGGCGGCACGGTGTCGGGCATCGGCACCTTGATCTCCGGTTCGTTCGTCGGCATGGACGTGGGCAGTTCGCCCAAGTCCCGGCGCGACTACGTCGGGCTCGAGTCGCCGCCGGTGTTCGCGAGCGGGGTGCCGGGGCGCGAGTTTATCCTGAAGGGCGACGACATGGGTTCGCTCGATATCGGCTCGCCGATCTATTTCAGACGCTTGCAGGTCGGCCAGATCACCTCGTACAAGCTTGACGATAACGGCAAAGGCGTGACCATGCATGTGTTCGTCAACGCACCGTACGATAAGTACGTGCAGAACGATACGCGTTTCTGGCAGGCGAGCGGCATCGACGTCTCGCTTGATGCAACCGGCGTGAAGATCAATACGCAATCGCTGGTGGCCATTCTGATTGGCGGGCTTGCTTTCCAGGCGCCCGACGACGCGGTCGATCAGCCGGAGGCGGGTGCCAGTACTGAGTTCACGTTGTTCTCTGACAAGACCGAGGCGATGAAACGTCACGACCGTCTTGTCGATAAGTACGTGCTCAATTTCAAGGAGTCGGTACGCGGTTTGACTGTCGGTGCGCCGGTCGATTTCCTCGGCATCGTCGTGGGCGAGGTGGAGGCGATTCACACGAGGTTCGATCCGGTCACCAAGCAGTTCAGCATTCCGGTTGACATCAAGCTGTTTCCGGAGCGCTTCACGTCGCGCTTTGCGTCGGGAGCTGGCGGCAGGCTGGCCACCGATGCCGATCGGCAGCAACTTGCGCAAACGCTTGTGGATCATGGTTTGCGAGCCCAGCTGCGCACCGGCAATCTACTGACCGGCCAGCTCTATGTCGCGCTCGATTTCTTCCCCAACGCGCCCAAAGCGAAGGTGGACTGGAGCTCGACCCCGCCCGCGATGCCGACTGTCGCAGGCGGATTGCAATCGCTGCAGGATTCGGTGACGGCGCTCATCGCCAAGCTGAACAAGATCCCCTTCGAAGCAATCGGCAACGACGCGCATCAGACCCTGCGCGATGCGGATGCACTGCTCAAGCGGCTGGATAGCGAGGTCGCACCGCAAGCGACTCAGACACTGGCCGCGGCGAAGTCCGCGCTCGACTCGGCGAATAACGCATTGCAGCCCGATTCCGCGTTGTCGCAGAACACCGGCGACGCGATGAAGGAACTGGCGCGAACGGCGGCGGCATTCCGCACGCTGGCGGACTATCTCGAGCGCCATCCAGAGGCACTGATCCGCGGCAAGCTGGAGGATAAGAAATGATGCGCTCATCCTTAACCGTAGCCGTAGCGTTGGCGCTCGCCGCGTTGTGCGGTTGCGCCGCTTCGCCCAAGTCGGACTTCTACACGTTGAGTCCGGCGGCGCCACAGATGGGCAACCCACCCGCCGCGCCGATCGCAGTGCTGATCGGCGTGGTGACGGTGCCCGACCTCGTCGATCGGCCGCAGATCGTGGTTCGCAGCGGCGACAACAAGGTGGATATCGATGAATTTGCCCGCTGGGCCGATCCGTTGAAAAGCCAGATACCACGCGTGATAAGTGCCGACCTGGGGCAGTTGCTGAACAGCGCGCTGGTGTCCGCCTATCCGATAGGCGGCGATCCCGCGTCGGCTTACCGGGTCCAGCTCGACATCCAGCGTTTCGATGCGGCGCTCGGCGACGCCGTGACGGTCGACGTGTTGTGGTCGGTAGCGCCGCCGGCGAAAAAGCCGCTACTAAGTGGCCGGAGCACGGTCCACGAACCTTGCGCCGGTGCTGGTTTCGATGCGGTGGTGGCGGCATACAGCAGGGCGCTCGGAACCGTGAGCCGCGATATTGCTACCGCGATCCGACCGGCTTCGCCTTGATGCGTGGCCTGGTCGAGCAACGTTGCCGCTCGCCGGTCGCGTTCCCGGCGCAGTTCGGCCCCATTCGCAGAACAATGTGGATGCCGGGGGCGGAAGCGGCCAACGGGTGTGGTTCCAATTCCTATCATGAGGTTACTTACAGCCGTGATGACGGGCAACGCGTGACTACGTTCGCCGCGTTCTGAAAAAGCTGCAATGTCGTGTCGTGCGCATGTCGATTTCTCCCACGATCATTCGTCGTATTCACAGGAGGCGCTTTTGCCTCCGAACACTATCGTCTTCAAAGGAGAAACCCAAATGCGTGTAATGGTCATGGTCAAGGCAACGCCCGAATCCGAAGCCGGGCAAATGCCAGGCATGGAGCTCATCGCGGCGATGGGCAAATATAACGAGGAACTGGTGAAGGCTGGGATCATGCAAGGCGGCGACGGGCTGAAGCCGAGTTCGGCAGGCGTACGCGTGAGGTTTTCAGGGAAGGATCGAACCGTCGTCGACGGTCCATTTGCAGAGACCAAGGAATTGATCGCCGGATATTGGCTCTGGCAAGTTCAATCGATGGACGAAGCGATTGAATGGGTCAAGCGCTGCCCGAATCCGATGGTGAGTGATTCAGAGATCGAGATTCGGCCTTTCTTTGAGCCTGCGGATTTTGGTGAGGCCTTTACGCCTGAGCTTCAAGAGCAGGAAAAGCGTCTACGGCAGCAGATTGACGGGCAGACGCGCTGACAATTTTCATCGCATCAGTCTGGGGGGCGCGCGGAGGCAGCCCCGCCCCGCCTGTCTGAGGCTTAAGTCAGGCGTCGTGGTGTCGTGCAGGACGAGGTGCAACGCGGTTTCATGGCATTATCGTGTGCACTTTCACACCACCGCTGGAGCGTATGCCATGGCGACTTACATTGTTTTCACAAAGGAGAGCACGCAGGATCAGGGGGAGCTCGACGTCTACCAAAGCAAGGTGGGCGAGACCTTCAAAGGTCATCCCGTCAAGATTCTTGCTGCTTACGGACCTCAGCAGATCCTTGAGGGCGACGCGCCAGAGGGCGTCGTGATCGTGGAGTTTCCGTCGACGGCGGCCGCGCGCGCGTGGTACGACAGCCCGGCATATCAGGAGGTCGCGCAGCACCGGTTCAAAGGTGCGCGCTATCGCGCCGTTCTCGTCGAAGGCCTGTAACGAAAGGCGATGCACAACCATCTTGCATATTGTTAAGCCTTCCAGCCAGGGGTAGTCGTGAACAGCGTTTCAATTGAGGCCGTCGCGCCGGGCGATGCCGACGTTTTTGTGGCGCGTCAACCAGTCATGGATCGAGCTGGTCGCGTTGTCGCATACGAGCTTCTTTTCAGAGACGGTCCCACAGGGGGCGCGCGGATCGGGGACGAACTGCATTGCACCACGGCGGTGATTGAACGCGCAGTGGGTTCGATCGGTCTCGAACGGCTTGCGGGGAGCAAGGCTTGCTTCCTGAACTGCCCACGTGATTTTCTGTTTTCGGACTATCCGTATGTGCTGCCGGCGTCGCGTTTCGTTCTGGAGATTCTGGAGTCTGTCGAGCTGACATCGGACCTCTCACGACGGTGCAGCGAGTTGCGAGGAGCGGGCTTCCAGATAGCACTGGACGACGTCAGGAGCATGACTGACGAGATTCGATGGTTTCTTCCTGCCGTCGACATCGTCAAGATCGACTGGCCGTTTGTTGAACGTGCGGAGTTACCGGAGCTGGTCAGTCAGTTCAAACGTGCGGGAAAGGTCGTGCTCGCCGAGAAGATCGAAACGGCAGGGGATGCGGAGCATGCCCGGCAACTGGGTTGCGATCTGCTGCAGGGCTACTATTTCGCCAAACCGCAAATTCTGTCAGGCAAGCGCGCGATGCCGCCAGTCAAGGCGATTCTTCACGTGTTCGACCTGGTCGGCAGCGATGCGCCGTTGGGCAGTATTGCGCGAGCGCTAAAAGAAACGCCAATGCTGGTTGCCCAACTCTTACGGCTTGCAAACAGCAGCGAGCAACCCAACGGCAAAACGGAGCGCATTTCTTCGCTCAAACAGGCGCTCTCGATAGCCGGAAGCCGCAGACTTTTGCATTGGTGCGGACTTCTGCTTTACGTCGGCCGCGACGGCCTTCCAGTTGAGGACGATCCGCTTGCGCTGCTTGCGCAACGACGGGCGCATTTCATGGAAGAGGCGATCGACGCGATGCCGGATGGCTCGCGCTCGCTGGCGTCTGCAGGCTATCTCACGGGCATGCTGTCGTTACTGCATGTCGCGTATCAGATGGAACTGCGCAGCTTCGTCGACGAGCTACCCGTTTCTGATTCCATCCGGCTGGCTATCCTTAACGGCGGTGGAGTACTCGGCGAATTGCTGTCGGTGGCCACGCTGCTTGAACGGGGCGATGTGGATGCGGCGACGGGGAGACTTCAACAGCTGGAGTTTCCCCCCGCAGGGGTTCGGAAGATCGTTGAGTGCTACTGACGCGATTTCCAGTATCGCGAGCGGTATGACGGCCAGTCTCAGTCGTTCGACCGCGTATCAATGTGGACATTCGATCGCATACAATACGTATACCGTGCATCCGAGTGAGTGAGACGACGTGACAGCATCTTCCCTGACAACCCCGGAAAAACTGGGGGAACTGGCCTATCAGACTTTGCGGCGAATGATCCTCGATAAGGCATTACGCAGCGGGGGCGCCGTCGTTGAAGGCCGGCTGGCCGAGGAACTCAACATTTCCCGCACGCCCATGCGCGAAGCGTTGCTGCGGCTTGAAGGCGAGGGTCTGTTGACGCGCGCCGGGGCTCGCTCCTATTCGGTGCGCTTCGTCAGCGCGCAGGAATATTTACAGGCGATGAAGGTGCGCGAGTTGCTCGAAGCGGAGGCCGTCGGCCTTGCCATCGGTAAGATCGACAAGAAGCAGATCCAGCAGTTGATAAAGAAGATCAAGGCTCTGCGCAGTGGGCAGCAGGAGCAGGAACACTGGCAGATCGACGACCAGGTTCACACGATGATGGCGCATGCAAGCGGCAACGACGTGCTCGCGCGGATGATCGAAGTGGTGCGCACGAACAGCCGGCTGTTTGAACTCACGACACCTTTCAATCGAATCGAGGAGGATCGCGCCGAGCACCTTGCGATCCTCGAAGCGTACGCTGCCGACGACGCAGATGCCGCACGCGCCGCCGTTCGCACGCACCTGCAGAATCTGCGCCGTTTCGTGCTCCACCGTCTGAGTGAAGGCAGCGGTCCCTGAACCGGATCGGCCCGCTAGCGGTTCGCGGCCCGATCGACTCCATCAGTGGCGTAGGATCTTGCCGACGAATTCACGCGTGCGCGCTTCCTGCGGGGCATCGAAAATCTGCTGCGGCGAGCCTGTTTCGATCACATGGCCACCGGCCATGAACACGACTTTCGACGACACCTCGCGCACGAAGCTCATCTCGTGCGACACGATGAACATGGTGATGCCCTCCAGCGCCAGAGCGCGAATCGTATCGAGCACCTCGGTGACGAGTTCGGGGTCGAGCGCGGCGGTGACCTCATCAAGAAAGAGCACGTTTGGCTTCAACGCCAGCGCGCGGGCGATTGCCACACGTTGCTGCTGACCGCCCGACAACTCGTCCGGATACGCTTTCAGCCTGTGTTCCAGGCCCACGCGCGTGAGCAACCGGATGGCATCGTCTTCCACCTGCTTGCGCGGCCACCCCTTGATCTTGGTAGGCGTGATCATCACGTTGTCCAGCACGGTCATGTTCTGGAACAGGTTGTATTGCTGGAAAACGATCGCGATTTCCGAGCGTAACGACCGCACGGCCGCCTTGTCCGCATAGTTCACGAGATCACCGTTGAGTCGTACGCTGCCGTGCTCCGGCGGCAACAGCCCCAGTAGAACGCGCAGCAACGTGCTCTTGCCCGATCCGGACGGTCCAATCAGGCTGACGATTTCACCTTTCTCGACCGACAGGTTGATGCGTTCGAGTACCGTGTGCGGCCCATACGACGCCTTCAGATCAACGATTTCGAGTTGTGGCAAGTTTCTTCTCCAGGCGCTTACCCAAGCGCGACAACGGGTACGACATTACAAAATAAAGCACCAACACCGTTCCGTACACGAGCCACGAGGAAAAGCCCTTGTTGGTCAGCACCTTGCCGGCGGACGTCAGTTCCATCACGCCGATCTGCGAGGCGAGCGCCGTGTCCTTGATGAACATGACGAAGAACCCGAACGTGGGTGGCACGATCACCCGCCACGCTTGCGGCACGATGACGAAACGCAGCGATTCGAAGTACGAGAAATTCAGCGTCAGCGCGGCTTCCCATTGATTTTTATGGACCGATTCGAGTCCGCTTCGAATGATCTCGCCAAGGTAGGCGGACGCGATCAGGCAGACGCTTAGCGACGCGACGGCAAACGTCGAGAGATTGGCTTTCGACGTTTGGCTCGCGAAGAACACGAGCATCAGCGTGACCAGAAACGGGATGCGGCGAAACAGGAAGCAATAGGCAAAGGCGAGGGCGCGCAAAGGCGCCATCGTGCGGGAATGCGTGACGCGGACAATCGCTATGACAAAGCCCGCCAGAAAGCCCGTAAAGCAGCCGGCAGCCGATAGCACGAAGGTTGCGGCAAACCCTTCCACTAGCAACAGCAGGTTGTAAAAAGAAAACAGCTGTGCGATTTCGACCTGTGAGGAAGCGAACATCAGAACACCTTGATTTTGGCGCGGCAGACATGGCGCCCGATCATCGCCAGTGCGAACGTCGCGATCAGTGTGACGGCGACGTACAGTACGGCGGCCACGCTGAACGCCTCGACCGAGAGATAGGTCTGTGAACTGAGGTTATATGTGCGCCCCGTCAGTTCCTCGACGCCGAAGATCGATGCCATCGACGTGCCGAGCGTCATGACGATGAACTGGTTCGACAGCGGCGGGAACATCACCTTCAGCACGTGTGGAAGGATCACATGCCGCACGATCTGCGGCGTGGAGAAGCCGAGTACTTCGGCAGCCTCGATCTCCATTAGCCGGACCGAATTGAATCCTGCGCGCTGGATTTCGCACAGATAGGCGCCCGCATTGAACGTCGCCCCGATCAGCACCGCTGTGAACGGCGACAGGGTCACGCCGATCTCAGGCAGTGCGAAGAACA
Source organism: Paraburkholderia sediminicola (assembly GCF_046026675.1). Lineage (GTDB taxonomy): Bacteria > Pseudomonadota > Gammaproteobacteria > Burkholderiales > Burkholderiaceae > Paraburkholderia > Paraburkholderia sediminicola_F. Next base: position 544,058 of record NZ_JAQQEY010000002.1, read on the forward strand.
GGAAAAAGATCTGCACGAGTTGCGGCGTATTGGTCGCGAATACCACATAAGCCGTCACCACTTTGCGCAGAAACGCCGGCCCGTAGCGCAATACCGAAGCACAGACGAGGCCGATGATCATGCCGAACCCAAACGCGAGCACGGCGATCTGCAGGCTGAGCCATGCGCCGGCAAGCAGATAAGGCCACTGCTGCAGGATGGGCTCGAAATGTAGGGTCATCGAATAGTGGCTCCCGCCGGATGCGCAGTGCTCGTCCGTTACGGCGACGAGCGCTGTCGCCAGTTTCCCTTACTGCGCGGCTGCAACAGGTGCAGGTGAGGCGGTCGGATCGTGCAGCATGGCGCTGCCGAACCACTTCTTCCAGCTTGCGGCGACAAAGCCGTTCTTCTGCAACGCGCCGATTTCCTTGTTCAGGCGCTGCGTCAGTGCCATATTGCCCTTTTGCACGCCGATGCAGTCGTAGTCCACTTCGATCGGCGCATCCACCACACGCCATTTTGTCGGATAGTTCTTCGTGTAGCTCAGCATGAAGTCGAGCACGTCGATCAATGCGTCGGCGCGGCCCTGAGCGATCGCGCGAACTGCATCCGGATAGTTGTCGAGAATCAGAAGCTGCGCCTTGGGCAGTTTGTCATGGATCAGCTGGATAGGCGTCGTGCCGCGTACCTGAACGAGGCGTACCGCCGGATCGTTCAACTGGGTCCAGTCTGAATAGGACGTCGCCTGTGTCGTCAGGACGCCTAGTACTTCGGTGTTGACCGGGTCGGTGAAGTCGATCACCTTCAGGCGGTCCGCGTTGCGCGTCATGCCGCCCATCACCGCGTCGATCTTGTCGGTCATCAGAAACGGCACGCGGTCGTTCGAGCCAACTGGAACGATTTCGAGCTTCACGCCGAGCGAGTCGGCAATCTTCCTGGCAATACTGACATCGAAGCCGTCGATGTTGTTTTTCGCGTCGTAAATGCCGAGCGGCGGCAGGTTCGGGTTGATGCCGAACACGATCTTCTTTGACGCGATGATCTCGTCGAGCGTGCGGGCGCTGGCGTCGAACGAGCCGAGCAACACGCAGGCGGCAATACCCACGGCGAGCATGCGGGTGAGGAGGATCGAGGATTTCATGCGGCAACTCCGTAAGAGGTTCGGGGGCGAATGCTGACCGTTCTGGCGCACGGTTCGGACGCTTCCCGGACCGTCTTTATTTTGGCCATTTTGTGTATACGAAACGTATACGATAAGATAAAAACATCGACGAAATTAGTTGTCAAGGGAGCCATGTCCCATGCTGGATGAGAAGACCATGCGCATCGAGAAGGCAGGCGGCGCGGCGACAGTGAGGTTTCTCTTCGACGGCCGGCCGGTGCGGGCGCGTCAGGGCGAGAGCGTGGCGGCAGCGCTGTTCGCCTCGGGTACGAAGACCTTGCGGGCGAGTCCGCGCAATGGCGCACCGCGCGGCATGTTCTGTTTGATGGGGTCTTGTCAGGAGTGTCTGGTCGTAGTCGATGGTCGCCGCGCGCTTGCATGCCGGACGACGGTCATTGAAGGAATGCGCGTCGACAAAGTACCGGAGATCGGCCTTGATATCTGAGTTCGATGTCCTCGTGCTCGGCGGCGGCCCGGCCGGCGTGAACGCGGCGCTGGCTGCGTCGGCAGCAGGTCTCAAGGTGGCGCTGTTCGATGAGAGCCCGGCGGCCGGCGGGCAGGTCTACCGCGCACCCGTCAGCGCCGCTGTTCCGTTGAGTGCGGACCAGCACGCGGGCGACGCGCTACGGCGCGAACTCGCCGAAAGTAAGGTCACCACCTACTTCGATCACGTGGTCTGGGCCGTCACCGCCGACTATCGCGTCGATGCCGTGGGTCCGGCCGGCCCCGTGCATTGCACCGCGCGCGCGCTGATTGTCGCAGCGGGAACCACGGAACGTGTCGTGCCCTTCGATGGGTGGACCACGCCTGGCGTCATCGGGCTGGCCGCCGCAACGATCCTCCTTAAATCGCAAGCCATCTTGCCGGGCCGTTCGACATTAGTCGCAGGTTGCGGGCCATTGCTCGCGGCGGTCGCCGCGAAGACGATAGAAAGCGGCGGCAAGGTCGAAGCGATTGCGGATATCGCGGGCTTGGGCGACTGGGCCCGTGCGCTGCCCGCCATGGTGTCGCGCCCCGATCTGATGCGCGAGGGTTTCCACTGGTGGCGCGAAATTCGCCGCGCAGGCGTGCCGATTCATTCGCGACACACGATAGTCAAAGTCGAGCCCGCCGGCGATCGGCTGCGCGCGACTCTGGCGCCGTGTGACGCAGCCGGCAGGCCCGTCTCCGGAGAACACCGCAGCGTGGTCGCGGACTGCATCGCGGTCGGTCACGGGCTGACCCCGTCAACCGAAATTACGCGTCTCCTGCGCGCGGAGCACCGGTACTCGCGGCAGGCGGGCGGATGGATTGCCATCACCGACGAGGACTGCCGCACCTCGCGCCCGCGGCTCTACGTGGCTGGCGACGGCGCAGGCATCGCCGGCGCGGCCGCAGCGAGCCATCATGGCACGCTCGCAGGACTCGCCTGCGCCATCGAACTTGGCGGCGCGGACATCGCTGGGCTCCGGTCACGACTGTCGTCCGTGCGTCGGGCGCACCTCAAGGCGGCACGTTTCGGCCGCTCGATGGCGCAACTGATGGCGCTACGAGCCGGCCATACCGACAGCATTGGGCCGCAAACCATCGTCTGTCGATGCGAGGACGTGACGCGCGCCGAAATCGATGCTGCCTGCGACGCCGGCGCGCACGACGTGAACCAGCTCAAGGCCTGGACGCGCTGCGGCATGGGACCGTGCCAGGGCCGCACATGCGGGGACGTGACGGCGGAACTGCTTGCGGCACGCGCATGCGGCGGATCGCGCGAACGCGCGGGCTGTTTTTCTGCCCGCACGCCGTTGCGGCCCGTGACGGTTGAAGCGTTGACCGGCGAGTTCAGCTACGACGACATTCCGATCCCGAAAGCTGCGCCGCTATGAGCCAGCCGACGACGACCGCATTCGATGTCGCCGTGCTTGGCGGTGGCGTGATGGGATGCACCACCGCACTATTTCTGGCGCGAGCCGGCATGCGGGTGGCGGTGATCGAACGCGATGCGCTGTGCCGTGGCGCGTCGGGCGTAAACGCCGGCACGCTGACGCTGCATATGACCCGTGCCGCGCTCGTTCCCTATGCGATCCGCGCGTGGAAAATGTGGATGAACACCGACACGTGGCTAGGCCACAGCGTGCTTGCGGCGTCGGCGCCCGGCCTCTCGCTCGCCTTCACCGAATCCGAGAAAGTGCTGCTGCAGCAACGCGCGGCGGCGAGGCGTGAGTACGGTGCACAGATCGATCTGCTCGACCGGGATGCCGCGCTCGCCGTCGAGCCAGGCCTGAATCCCGCAATGCTGCAAGCCGCGTACTGTGCAACCGATGGCTTCGCCAGCGCCTATCTCACGGGCCGTGCTTTCCATGCGGCGTTGCGCGAAGCGGGTGTACACGTTTTCGAGCAGACACCGGTAACGCGCATCGAGCGCGTCGCGGGGATGTATCAGGTGTACGGCCCGGACGAGGCCATCCGTATCGACGCGACGCGTCTGGTGATGGCGGGCGGCGTTTGGCTGGAACCCCTGCTCGCGATGCTCGGCATCCCCATCCCCGTCAAGACGCTCGTCAACCAGTTGATCGTCACTGAACGCATGCCGCCCGTGATGAAGTCGGTGCTGAGCATCGCGAACGGGCTGCTGTCGATGAAGCAGTTCGCCAACGGCAGTGTCCTGATAGGCGGAGGCTGGCAAGGCATCGGCGATCGCGAGCGGGGCGGCGTGGAAACCGTGCCGGACAACCTGATCGGCAATCTCCGGCTCGCGCAGCATGTGATCCCCGCGCTCGCCAAAGCGCGCGTGGCCCGCATCTGGCTCGGCCTCGAAGCCGAAACCGCCGACGCCATGCCGATGATCGGTGCGCTCCCCGGTTGCCCCGATGCGTGGGTGATTGGTTGCGTGCATTCCGGTTACACCAGCGGCCCCTACATGGGCAAGCTGCTTGCCCAGGCCATGCTCGGCGAAGAACCCGAGTTGCCCCTGTTCGATCCGGCGCGGCTCGTCGTTCATGACGATGCGCTCACCCAACTTCATCGGGAAAAGACAGAATGATCCCTACGCATGCCGACCCATTCAACGGCGTCTATGCCGCTACGCTGTGCCCCCTCGACGCGGATGGGCGACACCTGGACGAAGCGGCGCTCGAGCGGCATATCGAAGCGGTGGCGAGCGTCGACGGCATTGTCGGGCTTCTGGTGAACGGCCATGCCGGCGAGAACTTCACGCTCTCAGCGACGGACAAGCGGCGCGTCGTGGAAATTGCGCATGCCGTCTGCGGCAATCGCTCGATCATCGTGGCCGGCGTGAATGCCGAGGACAGCTATGAGGCGCAGGCTCATGCAAACGACGCAAGACAGGCCGGCGCCGATGCCATGCTGCTGTTTCCGCCGTTCTCATGGGCGCTCTCGACCGATCTCGACACCGTTCTGACGCATCACCGGATCGCCAACGCCGAGGCCCGCCTGCCCATGATGCTTTACCAGGCCGGCGTCGCCACGGGCGGCATGGCCTACACGCCGCAGATGCTTGCCGCGCTCGTCGGCTTGCCCGAGGTCGTGGCGATCAAGGAGGGCAGTTGGGAGACTGCCGCGTATGAAGCAAACCGCCGGCTCGTTAAATCGATCGCGCCGCATGTGGCCGTGATGGCTTCCGGCGACGAACACCTGTTCACGTGTTTTGCGATCGGTACCGAAGGTAGCCTCGTCAGCCTTGCGGCCGTTGTGCCCGAACTGGTCGTGGCGCTGTATCGCGCTGTCGAACAGGGTGACCTCGGCCGCGCGCAGCAGCTTCATGAGCGCATCTATCCGCTTGCGAAGGCCATCTACGGAACCGCACCCGGCTCGTACGCCAATGCGCGCCTGAAAGCCTGCCTGCACTTGCTGGGCCACTTTCCGCATCCGTCGATGCGCCCGCCGATCCCACCGCTCTCCCATGCAGAGTTGATGCGTCTCGAAGACGCGCTCGCCATCGCAACTGACACGCAACGGAGTGATTCATGAGCCCGACACCAACCCTCATCAAAGGCGGCCGCATCATTACGGCCATTGACGACTACGTCGCCGACATTCTTGTGGAAGGCGAGCGCATCGTCAGTATTGGACTGAATCTCGACGGGGGACTGGATGCACGGGTGATCGACGCGGCAGGGCTACTGGTGTTTCCTGGCGGCGTCGATTGCCATACGCACATGGAGAACACCTTCGGGGCCTCGGTGACCTGCGACAACTTTGCGTCGGGCACACGCTCGGCTGCCTTCGGCGGAACGACGACGATCATCGACTTCGCCTTGCAAACCGCCGGCACGAGTCCGCTCGATGCGATCTCGCGGGCTCAATCGAAAGCTGCATCGGCCGCGAGCATCGACTACGGTTTTCACGTGATCGTGACGCAGGTGGACGAGCGCGTGCTCGGTGACATGCAATACGCGATTCGTCACGAAGGCGTCTCCAGCTTCAAGATGTTCATGGCCTATCCTGGCACGGTCATGTCAGACGACGCCGCCATTTTTCAGGCGATGCGAATGGTCGGGCAGCATGGCGGCATGATCGCGTTGCATGCCGAGAACGGCACGGTCATCGACCTGCTGATTCGCGAGGCGCTCGCGCAGGGCCATACCGCGCCGCGTTATCACGCGCTGACGCGGCCTGCGATCATGGAGGGCGAGGCGACGCATCGCGGCATCAAGCTCGCCGAACTCGCCGAAGCGCCGGTTTATTTCGTACACCTTTCGGCGAAAGAAGCACTGAAGCATGTGATCGAAGCGCGCGACCTGGGCATTCCGGTATTTGCGGAGACCTGTCCACACTATCTGTTCTTCGACGAATCTGCATACGCCGACGACAGCTTCGAGCTTGCGCGTTACGTGATGAGTCCGCCACTGCGCTCGAAGGAAGCGCAGAACGCGCTCTGGACCGCGCTCAAGACCGACGATCTGCAATTGATCTCGACCGATCACTGCCCGTATTGCATGAAGGAGGGGCATCGCGGCAATGTCAACCAGAAGCCGCTTGGACGCGACGATTTTTCGAAGATCCCGAATGGCGTGCCTGGTGTCGAAACGCGCATGACGGTGGTCTACGACGGTGGCGTACGCGGCGGCCGCATTTCGCTGAATCGCTTCGTCGAATTGATGTCGACTGCGCCAGCCAAGCTATTCGGCCTGTTTCCGAAGAAGGGAACGCTTGCGATCGGCAGCGACGCCGACATCGTCCTGTTCGATCCGAACGAGTCGCATATGATCAGTGCGGACACGCAACACAGCGATTGCGACTTTACGTTGTTCGAAGGCCGCGCGGTCACGGGCCGCGTGAAGAAAGTGCTGCTACGGGGGGAGTTGCTGATCGACAACGGAGACTGGGTCGGACGGACCGGTCAGGGAGAGTTTGTCGTGCGCGGCGAACTTGGCGGTCACTGGTAGAGCGTCATGCCAATTTATGAATATGCCTGCGATGCATGCGGGACGTTCGATTCCATCCGCCCGATCGCGAGGCGAGATGAGCGAACGCCGTGCCCGGAGTGCGGCCTGCTGTCGCCGCGCGTCGCCAGCGGTGCGACGGTGTTGCTGGCGCAGCGCGGCGGGAACATGCCGGCGGAAGAAGGGGCTTATGGCTTGAGGCATCAAGGCGGCTGCGGTTGCTGTCGCTAGAAAGCCGACCCGACTGCGCAAACGACAGTTGCACCTTGATAGCTGCTGTTCAAGCGGCGCATTCCGCATAGTACCGATTCGGTGCCGGAAAGACACCGGTCATCACTTCGATCAGGAATGGACCATTGAGCCGGGACGCCTCGCTCAGCGCATCTGCCAGGTCATCGAGGCGCTCGACCCTGCGCGACGCGACACCCAGCGAAGCGGCAAAAGCTTTCCAGCACCGTGTGAAAGTCGGCGCTCCGGTCCGTGTCCATCTGGGACAGCGAGCGGAATGTGGCGCCAATCCCGGAGAAAACCCTGCCGCGCGCGACATGCCCCGTCGCGGGTGCGTCGAAGCTGTCGTCGAAGATGATCAGTTCCTTCCAGGCAGTCAGCCTTTCTGTCCAGTTCATGCTGTCGCGCTGATTCAGATCGCTGCCGAACACGACGAGGACGTCGAGCTCGTCCGAGTTGATGACGCGAACGGCCCGCGAGTGGCCCGAGAATCCGTATACGCCGAGCGAAAGGACATGATCCTCAGGAAACGCGCCCTTTCCCGATAGCGTGGTTGCAACGGGAATGCAAAATTTTTCGGCTACCTCGAGCAGGACCTTCGCGGTTTCCGGGTCATTGCCGCGACTGCCGATCAGGAAAGCGACTCTCTTCGATTTGAGCAGATACCGGTTGCACAAGGCTTCCAATGCAGCGCGGTTTGCGGGGACTTCGCAGGCGTTGAACTCGTCGTGATCGTACGGTTGCCGTGATGCGTTGTGGCCGGGTAGTCGGCAATACCGTCCGGGGATACGGCAAGTGCTCCATGTATTCAGTTAACGGCAGCCACAATTAATTCTTCATACAAATTATCGTTTACGCGCAGATTCGTCGTACTTTTATACTTTCTAGCTATTACTTTGTAAGGTGTGGGCGAAGACGAAGGTCGCAGGTCCAACGACTGAACGCAGCAGATGAGATGACGTTTCGACAACTGACAGTCCTTTCACCGCGTCTTGATAGACTTGCGCGTACGGAAAGAAATGCGGGGGAAATGCGTGAGTCTGGACGAATACTATAGGCGGCTGAAGTTGCCGGGCACTGCGTCGCCGGCAGACGTCAAGCGCGCGTATCGACGGCTAAGAGCGAAGTACCACCCCGATCGCAACAAGGGGCGTGAATCGACAGTCGAGCCCGTGTTCAAGCGCATTCAGGAGGCGTTTGAGATTCTGACCGGCGAGCGTGAGCTGCCCATGTCCAGTCCGGTGGCGGCATCGACTGAGCACCGCGACAAGCCGGCCTATTCAAGCGAACACCGCAGCTCGCCTCCGATGCGCGGCGCGAACTGCCTGATCGAACTTTTCGTGCCGCTCGAAGCCGCGATTCACGGTGGCGAGGTCGAAGCGAGTTATGCGGTGAGGGGACCGTGTCACCCATGTCAAGAAAGGGGCGCCCAGTGCGCGAGCTGCAACGGCAGCGGTCTGTCGGTTTCGGGCATGCACTGCATCGCCTGTGGGGGTAGCGGTCGCCCGCCTGCGAGTGAGCGGTGTCAAGCGTGTCTTGGCACGGGTATCAGAACCTCTCGGAAGTCCGAGACAGTGAAGATTCCAGCGGGTGTGTGGGATGGCCAGCGTCTTGTCGTCGAAGGTGGCGGTCATCCTGGGCCGAACGGTGGTCCGCCGGGCGACGCGATCTTCTCGATTGCGATTGTGTGCAGCGCGGCCTTTCGTCGTGACGGCCTGAATCTCGCAAGCGAGATTCAGGTTGATTTCGTGACCGCCACACTCGGCGGTAACTTCGAAGCGCAGATCCTGGGCCGTGCACACCAGATGACGATTCCGCCGAACGCGCAACAGGGCAGTACGATCCGTCTGCGCGGACATGGACTCACGGACCGCAACGGCTCGCGCGGTGACCTGACGCTGCAACTGGTGCTCGCGATGCCGGCTGCGGCATCACATCTCACCGACGACGAACGACAACGGCTGCGTGAGATGTTTGCGGATGCGGGGCGTCGGGGAATGCAGGCAATTCCTGCACACTCGCAATCGAGCCGGAGCTTCGCAGCCAAGTAGTGTCTTTGAAAAAACCAATCATGAAACATAGTTCAAAAGGCGGCCTTGTTTATTCGACCGATGGCGGACAGATGTGTCCCGAATGCAGAAAGGCGCTCGCGGAATGTATCTGCAAGACGGTTGCCAGGGCATTACCGGCAGGCGATGGTGTGGTGCGAGTGTCACGCGAGACCAAGGGTCGGGGCGGCAAAAGCGTGACGATCGTTAAAGGGTTGGCGCTCGATCCTCTTGCCTTGGCCGTGTTAGGCAAGCAATTGCGCACGGCTTGCGGCTCCGGTGGGACGGTCAAGGATGGCGTGATTGAAGTACAGGGTGACCATTGCGAGCGGGTCATCGAAGCGCTCAAGAAGTACGGCCACAGCGCGAAGCGCGCCGGGGGCTAATCGCTTCAATGAGCGTTGACCCACGGCATCGATTGATCCCACCCAGCTCCGGACCGATCAACGAAAGTGACTAGACATACCGCGCTTCGTTGAGATCGGCGATGAGCGTCGGCCCGGTTGGATGCCAGTTCAACCGGGCTTGAGTCTGAACACTTGAGGCCGGCATATCCAGGCCAACAAACATTGCCATCCATCCAAAATGCGATGCCGCTTCACCCGGGCTGATCGAAACGACGGGCAAGTTCAAACCCCGACCAAGCGCCTCGGCGATTTCGCGGCTGCTGATCCCTTCTTCGCCGACCGCATGATATCGAGCCCCCTGTTGGCGCTTTTCTACAGCAAGCCGATAGAGACGTGCCACATCGGAGAGATGGCCGGCCGGCCAGCGGTTGCGGCCCTCGCCCACGAAGGCGCTAACGCCTTTCTCCCGAGCGATAGCAACGAGCGGCGAGATGAGACCCTGCTTGAACGGGTTGTGAACCTGCGGTAGACGTACCACCGACACGTTGACACCCGCCTCCAGAAGAGCATTCCCAGCAACCTCAGATGCGATCCGCGGATTGGGATGGCTGACATTGAAGACATCCTCGGTCGCCAGTTGACCGTGCTCACCACTACCCATGCCGGTCCCCGAGGTGATGATCAAAGGACGGTCGGAGCCGGCGAGCACGGAACCGAGTGCCGCGATCGCACGCTTGTCCTTTTCGCAGTTCTCCACGAACCTTGAGAAATCGTGATCGAACGCCGTATGGATGACGGCATCTGCATTTGCGGCGCCGCTGCGCAGACTCTCCGGATCCTCCAGGGTTCCGCGATGTACCTCCGCCCCTGCATCGATAAGCGCTTGCGCTCCCGCGTCCGAACGCGTCATGCCGATCACGTGATGACCCGCGTTGATGAGTTCGGGAACGATGGCCGCACCGATGAAGCCTGTTGCGCCCGTCAGAAAGATACGCATAGTGAAACCTCCGTGATTGTCACCGCGACTATCTGACCATTTCCCGTTCTGTTGAAGTGGTGACGTCATCCTATGAAAAGAACTAACAGGATCCCGATGTCGGCCGGCCAGCCCAACGTTGACGCAATACGTCGATCCGCTTCAACCTCAGCGCCCGGCCTTAAGCTGTGTCCACAGCCTGTTTTCAAGGCGCAGGATATCGGCCGGCAAAGGCAATGACAGTGTGAGCGATTTCATCTTTTCACCGCGAGGGTAAACCGCTTCGTTGTCGAGAATCGCCGGCTTCACAAAAGCACGGGCCGAAGCGTTAGCGTTCGGATAGAAAACCTGATTGGTGATCGCCGCGCTAACCTTAGGCTGAAGGATGTAATTGATCCATTGCATTGCAGCTTCAGGGTGCGGCGCATCTTTAGGAACACCCATCAGATCGAACCACAACACGCCGTCGCCCTTGGGAATAACGTAGCGAATTTCATAGGCGCGATGGGCCTCTTCTGCGCGCCGCTTCGCGATCCCGACGTCGCCCGACCACGCTAGCGCGATGCAGACGTCGTTATTGGCGAGATCGTTGATGTAGCCGGAAGAATTGAACTGGGTGATGTACGGGCGAATCGTTTTTAGCAGCTTGAACACTTCCTGATAATCGGCGGGGTTCTTACTGTTGGGATCCTTATGCAGGTAGATCAATCCCACCGAGAATGCGTCCTCCGCGGAGTCGAGCACGGAAACGCCGCAGGTTTTCAGCTTCGAAACGTATTGCGGATCGAACAGCAGGTCCCAACTATCGTAGGGTGCGTCCTTGCCTAATATTTGCGTTACTTTCGTGGCGTTGTAACCGATGCCGTCTGTTCCCCATGACCATGGCACGGTGTATTGATTGCCCGGATCGGCCGACGCCAGCATCTTCATAAGCACTGGATCCAGATTGGCCAGGTTTGGAATCTTGCTCTTGTCGAGCTTCCGATAGACACCTGCTTCAATCTGCTTGCCGGCATAGCTGGATGACGGCACCACCACGTCATAGCCCGATGACCCGCTTAACAACTTTGCCTGCAAGGTGTCGTCGCCGTCATAGACGTCGTATCGCGTGTGAATGCCGGTTTCCTTTTCGAAGCCAGAGACGGTGTCGTCGGCGATATTGTCCGACCAGTTGTAGACATTCAGCTCTTCGGCTTGAGCATGGTTTGCGGTCGCAGCCAGCGTCCCCGCAACTGCGAGGAGTCCAGTGACGACAGTGATGAGATGGCGGGGTGTCATAGCGGCCTTTCGGGTTTAATGAAGAAACTCATACAAGCGGGAAGAAGCGTTAGTCAGCAATCGGGCGGTCGCGGCGCCATCCAACTTGTTCCAGTGCTTTCAGCAGACGGGCGGCGCCGAGCGCGGGGACATGAACGCCTTGGCCGTCCATATCTTCAGCAGCAACGAGGGCGTTGAGAATGGCTTCTTCGACTGCTTCCGCAGCCGCGACGAATAGCGGAGAAATGAAATCGTGAATGACGCTGCGCACGCTGATGACAGGCTCGATCGCCTTGCCGTAATCCGCCGGCGGTATGGCGCGGTTACCCACCGAGAAGGCAATGAAGATGTCGCCACTGGAGTACTCGGTGCCGCCTCCCACGCGGGCTAATCCAATGCTCGCGCGCCGTGCAATCTGCTCGCACTGATGCGGCAGAAGCGGCGCGTCGGTGGCAAGCGTCACCACGATCGATCCCATTCCGGGGACACCCGCACGACGTCTGTCGAATGGCGACGGCAGACCTCGCAGCACTTCGCCCACCGGATAGCCGGCTACACGCAGCGCGTCGCGACGGCCGTAGTTCGCCTGGACCAGCGCGCCGACGGTCCAGCCACCATCCTCTGCCGCGAGCTTGCGTGATGCAGTTCCGATACCGCCTTTGAACTCATGACAAATCATGCCGGTACCACCGCCAACCGAACCCTCGGCCACCGGTCCACTGCGAGCTTCGGCTTGCGCCTCATGGACGTGCGTGGCGGTGACATGCTGCCCCCAGATGTCGTTCAGCACTCCATCGAAAGTTTCCAGTACCACCGGCATGCACCAGTACTGGCTATCGCCGACCCATGCGCGTTCGGCGGCGACCAATGCATCGCGAACCACGCCGACGCTGTGCGTGTTGGTGTAGGCGATAGGCGTAGTCAGCAAGCCTGATTCGCGGATCCATTCCAGGCCGGTGGCATCGCCGTTTCCGTTGAGCACATGACAGCCGGCAAAACATGGGTCGAGCCGTGCCATGCTGGCGCGCGGTTCGATGATCGTCACGCCGGTTCGAATCGAAGCTTCTGTGCGGTTTTCGACCAGGGTACGATGACCGACTCTTACGCCTTGCACGTCGGTAATGCTGTTAAACGGACCGGGCGTGCCGTGGCCAACTCGAACACCGATGTCTCTGATACCCATACTTTTCTCCTGTGTTGCTCGCTGCGAGCAAGCCTGCCGACGCGCATGCGACGGGGTACAGAGATGGTAGGGTGGGGGACGACGGGTGAAAATCAGGCCGAAGGGCTAGAACGATGGGACGAGCTACCCTTTAAGGGGTAGTGGGGGAAACTGACATGCAGCTTGATGTATCGGACGTTGCCTTTCATCAGCGGCTTGGACGTCTGGTCGAAAAGCTCGACGACAAACAGTTCTGGCACGCACTGATCGATCTGTTGCGCAAAGTGGTCCACTTTGACAACTGGGTGGTGGTGATCTTCTGGCCCAACGGGAAACCCCAGTTGATTGCGGAAATCCAGTCGCGCACGCCGAACGCCGAACTGTTCAAGGGGTATTTGAACAGCGTCTATTTGCTGGACCCTTTCTATCAATTCAGCCTGGGTGAGATCAGTCCGGGTGTGTATTGTCTGGACGAAGTCGCGCCCGATCACTTCCGGGAAACCGAATATTTTCGCCGCTATTTTTCGGTAAACGTGCTGGAAGATGAGGTGCAGTTGTTGGCCCCGCTACCCGCCGGTGGAACGCTGTCTGTATCGATGGGCAGTGAACGCCGCTTTAGCTCGACTGAAATCGGAACCCTCTGTCTTTACGGCGCATGGTTGCTTCCGTTGATGTGCCACGCCTTGGCAGCACAGACAGCGGTGCTTCCGCCGCCGGTAAGTTCACCCGCGGGAGGTGATCGGCGCCTTCACTTCGAACAGGCGTTGCGCAAGCGATCCAATGCGTCGCTGACCAACCGCGAAATCGAAATCGCGCTGATGATTCTTGCCGGTCATTCAACCAAGAATATGGCAAGGCTGCTTGGCGTGTCACCCGCTACCGCCAAAGTTCATCGGCGCAATCTTTACAGGAAGCTGAACATCTCCTCTCAAGCGACACTGTTCCTGCTCATCATGGATGAAGAGCCGGAGACGAACTGAGGCGAACCGGTTCTGCTGGGTGATGCTAAGGAGATGCCTGGCTTTGAACCGCGCCCTTTATTCTGTACGCTGTCACGGACAGGCCGTCCGCTGATCAGCCCATTGCAGGAGGATCAGCGTGACCAGACGGGCCGCCAGGCGCTTGAGCGCCGGCGCACCGTTCACTGGCCGGGGGGCCCACCCACTGAGAAGGAGCCATTCATGGAATCGTCTTCAGGCCAACAACCGGGCGCCCCTGCCGGCCATGCCGCGGAAACCAGCCACGGGTCGATGCCCAAGCTGGCGCTGGCCGCCATCGGCATCGTGTTCGGCGATATCGGTACCAGTCCGCTCTACACCATGAGCACGGTATTCGACTCGGGTCACGGGCTGGTGCTCGACCGCTTCAATGTGCTGGGCGTGGTGTCGCTCATCGTCTGGTCGTTGATCATCGTGGTGACGCTGAAGTATGTGACGCTGATCATGCGCGCCCATAATCACGGCGAGGGCGGCATCATGGCGCTGCTGGCGCTGGCTTCCAGTTCTGTAATGGACCGGCCCCGGTTGCGCAACGGGCTGCTGCTCGCCGGTGTGTTCGGTGCGGCGCTGTTCTACGGCGACGGCGTCATCACGCCGGCGATCTCGGTGCTCAGCGCGGTGGAAGGGCTGGAAGTGGCGGAGCCGCAGCTGAAGCCCTTCGTAGTGTCGATCGCGTTGGTCGTGCTGATCGCCTTGTTCCTGGTGCAGCGGCGCGGCACGGCCGGCATCGGCGCGGTGTTCGGGCCGGTGATGGTGCTGTGGTTCGGCGTGATTGCGGTGTCGGGACTGCTCACCATCAGTCGCGCGCCGGCTATCCTGGCCGCTTTCAACCCGTTCGTGGGCCTCGAATTCCTGATGCGCAACGGCTGGCGGGCCTTTGTCTCGCTCGGTGCGGTGGTGCTGGCGCTGACCGGCGCTGAGGCGCTGTATGCCGACATGGGCCACTTCGGCGCGCCGCCGATCCGCCTGTCGTGGTTCGCTCTGGTGCTACCCGCGCTGGCGCTCAACTACCTGGGCCAGGGCGCGCTGCTGTTGTCGGACCCCAAGACCGTGGACAACCCCTTCTTCCACCTCTTCCCGTCGGTGGCGCTATTCCCGATGGTGGTGCTGGCCACGGTGGCGACTGTGATCGCGTCGCAGGCAGTGATCAGCGGCGCGTTTTCCATGACCAAGCAGGCCATGCAACTCGGCTTCATGCCGCGCATGGGCATCGTCTACACCTCTGAACGTGAGGTTGGCCAGATCTATGTGCCTGCCATCAACTGGCTGCTGCTGATCGCGGTGGTGGGGGCGGTGCTGGGCTTCGGTTCCTCTACAGCGCTCGGTTCGGCCTACGGTATCGCGGTAACGGGCACGATGATGATCACCACGTTCCTTACGTTCTACGTGGTGCGCTACGCATGGCACTACAACTGGTGGCTGTGCGTGCTGGCCACGGGCTTCTTCTTCGTCATCGATCTGGCGTTCTTCTCGGCCAACCTGCTCAAGTTCGTGGATGGCGGGTGGTTCCCGCTGCTGCTGGGCGCCATCATGTTCACCATTATGTCCACGTGGTACCGCGGCCGTGCGCTGATGATCGAAGAGGCCAGCGTCCATGCCGGCGCGCTGCCGCTGGCCAGATTTCTGGACAGCCTGCTCGCGAAGGACACGATACGCGTACCCGGCACTGCCGCGTTCCTTACCATCGACCCCAACACCGTGCCGCACGCGCTGGTCAATAACCTGGCCCACAACCACGTGCTGCACGAGCGCGTGCTGTTCGTGCACGTGACCAACTCGGATGTGCCCTATGTGCCGCGCGAGCAGCGCGTCGCGATTACGCCGCTGGGCCACAACTGCCACAGCATCGTCGTGGCCTACGGCTTCAAGGACACGGCCAGCCTGCCGCAAGCGCTGCGCGACTGCGAGCCGAAGGGCCTGGTGGTCGATCCGGCGAAGGTGTCCTATTTCCTCAGTCATGCCACCGTGGTGGCGACGGGAGGCAAGGGCATGCCGGTGTGGCGCGAACGACTGTTCAGCGTGATGGCGCACAATATCGGCAACCCTGCGGCTTATTTCAAGTTGAGCTCAAACCGGGTGATCGAACTGGGCTCGCGTGTCGAAATATGAGGTGGAACCCGCACACATGAAGAGACTTTTCGTTTGCTGCGACGGCACATGGAACTCGGATAGCGACGAGTTTCAGGGGGTGCCCGTTCCAACCAATGTCGTTCGCTTTTTCAACGCATTGAGTGACCACGGCGAAGATGGCGTCGAGCAATTCCGGTACTACCACGTCGGCATTGGCGCCAACGAAGGCCGGGTTCGTCGCCTCGTAGACGGTGCGCTGGGATTGGGCCTCTCGCGAGACATTCAAACTGCGTATAAGTGGCTGTCCGACCATTACGAGGAAGGTTCTGAAATCTTTGTCATTGGCTTTTCGCGTGGTGCGTTTACGGCGCGAAGCCTGGTGGGCATGCTCCACCGTTGTGGACTTCCTGGCGAGGCAAGCTGGGCGCTAGTCAAGCAGGCATGGAATCTATATCGCCTTGATCCAGAAATGCCGGAGAACGTCAGCCGGCAGGAACGGTTCTGCAGCGCGAATGGCAAACCGCCTCCCATTCGCTTCCTTGGCGTGTGGGAGACGGTGGGCGCTCTCGGCATTCCTGAAATTGCGAACTTGTTCGGCTTAGGGAGACAGCGCCTCGAATTTCATGACACGACACTTTCGCCAGAAGTTGAACGCGCGGTACAAGGCCTTGCCATTGATGAGCAGCGGAACACCTTCTTTCCAACGTTGTGGACGGACGCGGATGGTTGCGACCCGGCACGCGTGACGCAAGTGTGGTTCCCTGGCGTGCACGCCGACGTTGGAGGCGGCTACAAGGAGACCGGACTTTCTGATGCCACACTTAAATGGATGATTGCCGAGGCCGCGCAGTGCGGTGCGGTATTTGAATCGAAGATGTTGGACCAGATAGCCGATGCGGGTCAGTTGTCGCCATCCGCGGTGCATGGCGTCCTGCACAACTCACTCACAGGCTTTTACAGGAAGATTGGATTTCGTCCCCGGTCCTTTCCCTATCTGGCGAAGGATTCACGCATATGCTCCGAATCGATATCGGATCTGGCATTGGCGCGGCAGGCCAGTCCGCCAATCTTTCAGGCTCCCTATCGACCGAACATCCACCCTGGGACAGGGGTCCAGGTGCGGGTCTTCGCCAGCACGTTGTGGAACTGGACAGGCATTTTCATGAAGGAGGGCGTGAGCTACCGGCTCAAGGTGCCTGAAGGTCAAACATGGCTGGATGGGGACAGCGTATCGGGCGCTGAGGGCACGCCTGGTAACTGGATGCAGCGCCTGTTTGCAGGGTCCAAGCGGGTCAGAGGGGCGAACTGGTTCGAACTCTGCGGTGCAATTTCATACCCGGGGGAACCGAGCGAAGCAGGCGTGTCGCCTCAACCCTTCTACTTCAGAATTGGCAGAGAGATGGAGATCAAGGCTCCTTACTCGGGTTACCTGTATTGCTTTGCGAACGACGCCAGCTGGGCGTACTGGAACAATCAAGGCAGTCTGCGGGTTGAAGTTGCCGAATCAAGCGGGCTGCCAGGTGGCAAGGGGACGGCATACCGGCACTCAGACGAAGACCTGACCGCGCCGGCAACAGCACCCGGAGGTTCTGGAGCAGGTCAACCATCATGATGCGTTACACAGTTTGTCAGGTGCACTCGATCCGCATTCACGGCGCGTTAAGGGGCGTTCATGAGCGACCAATCTTCCGGCCCTGCGTCCGGGCAAGCGGACCGTGTCTCAGCCTGGAGCCTGATCAGACCGTACTGGGTCTCCGAGGAGCGCAAGACCGCGTGGGGTCCGCTGATTACGATCATCGTCATGGACCTGGTTCTGGTCGGCATCAACGCCCGCTTGAACACGTGGAACCGTGATTTCTACAACGCACTGGAAGGCAGGAAGGTTCATGAATTCCCGCAGCTGATGCTGCTTTTCAGCGCGCTTGCGTTCGCGTTCGTCGCGATCTCTGTCTACAACCGCTATCTGCGCCAGATGCTTGGCTTCCGATGGCGCCAGTGGCTGACCACACGCTATCTGCAGGAATGGCTGGGCGACGGCACCTTCTATCGCATCGAGCGCGACCGCCTCGCCGACAACCCTGACCAGCGGGTTGCTGTCGACCTCGCGTCATTCGCCAACACCACACTTTCGCTCACACTCGATCTGCTCTCGACGCTCGAAACACTGGTCTGGTTCTCGACCATCTTATGGAGCACAGCGGGCGTGCTGGCAATCGAGATTGGCGGCACGCCTGTCCAGATTCCGGGCTACATGCTGTGGGCGGCGATCGTCTATGCGATTGTCGGCTCACTCCTGACCAACAAAGTCGGTCACCCGCTTGTGTCGATCAACTACCAGTTGCAGCGCGTCGAGGCGGATTTCCGGTTTGGCCTGATCCGCCTGCGCGAAAACGCCGAGCAGATTGCGTTCTACGACGGGATGCGTGTCGAGGAAGCGACCGCCCAGGACCTGTTCGGCCGGATTCGTGAAAACTGGTGGCGGGTGATGAAGTACACGCGGCGCTATAGCTTCGTGCTCAATTTCTACGCTCAGATCGCCGAGATCTTTCCGATCGTCGTGGCGTCGCCGCGTTATTTCGCAGGTTTGATGAGTTTCGGCACACTGATGCAAATCGGCGACGCATTCAGTTCGGTTAGCGATTCGCTTTCGTGGTTCATCAACAATTACGACACGCTCGTTCAATGGCGCGCAACCGTCAATCGTCTGCGCGAGTTCAAGCGCGTGATGCAGCACCCTCATCTGAAGGAGTCTGTTTCGCCCGCCACCGAGCATGGCGGCATTAATCTGCACTACGTCGGCGAGAACCAGCTCACCACGCACAAGCTCACGCTTGCGCTGCCCAACGGCGAGACGCTCGCGAGTGTGCGAGACATTTCCGTCAAGCCAGGTTCGCGATGGCTCGTGCGCGGGCCGTCCGGCGCGGGCAAGAGCACGTTATTGCGTGCACTAGCGGGTCTCTGGCCATTCGGAAACGGCTCGATCGATGCACCTGTGAACGCGCGCATGATGTTCGTCCCGCAGCAGAGCTACCTGCCGGTTGGCACCTTGAAGACTGCGCTCACCTATCCCACGGCGGCCACCAACTTCAGCGATGAGGAATGTTGCGAGGCGCTGCGTCTGTGCCGGCTTGAGGGCTACGTCGACCGATTGCACGAATCGCACCATTGGTGGCGCATTCTTTCTCCCGGCGAGCAACAGCGGCTGGCAGTCGCACGTGTGGTGATGCACAAGCCTGACTACGTGTTCCTCGACGAAGCAACGAGTGCGCTCGATACCGAGAACGAAGCGTATCTGTATCGCCTGTTGACCGAGCGATTGCAGAAAGCGGCGATTGTCAGTGTCACGCACCGCGAGTCGCTTGCGACATTCCATGAGGAGACGCTCGATATTGCGCGTACAGACGAGCGTGGGCACACCGTGGCATATACACCGCCGCAGTGATCGCTACCCTTACGCAGAACCTCCGGCTTCCTCAAGCCACTTAACGATGTTCTGCACCGTATCGCCATAGAAGGTGCGATACAACTCCTTCGAGACATAGCCGATATGAGGCGTTGCGAGCACGTTGGGCAATTCGCGCAGCGGGTGCGGATTGCTGAGCGGTTCGACTTCGTACACGTCCAGTGCAGCGCCGGCAATCTGACCGGTCGTGAGTGCCCGAAGCAGGGCCGCATTGTCGACGATCGCTCCTCTCGACGTATTGATCAGCCGGCTGGTGGGTTTCATCTGCGCGAGTTCTGTCGCGCCGACCAGGCCTCGGGTCCGCTCGCTAAACCGCAAGTGGATCGACAGAAAATCGGAAGCGGAGAACAGCACATCCTTACTGACTCGCTGCACGCCTTTTTCCGCGGCGCGTTCCTCGGTGAGGTTCTCACTCCACGCGATGACGTTCATTCTGAATGCCCGCCCGATGATGCCGACCGCCGAGCCGATATGGCCAAGACCAAGCACTCCGAGCGTCTTGCCCGCGAGTTGTTCGCCAAGCGAAAGCTGCCAGCCTCCCTGACGCACTGATTGAGTCTCGAGAGGAATATTGCGGGCCATCGCGAGAATCAACGCCCACGTCATCTCGATCGTCGGCGTGGACGAATAGCCCGTATGACGAACTTCGATGCCGCGTTCCGCAGCCGCCTCCTGATCGATCGACACATTCCCCGCGCCGGTCGAGGCAATCAGCTTCAGGTTCGGCAGGCTTTCGATAACCACGCGGGACAGCGGTGTGCGTTCTCGCATCACGCATACGACGTCGAACGGTTGCAGGCGTTGAATCAGGCTCCCGACATCAGCGACGTGATCGTTGAACACCGTCACGTCTGCCAGGTCCTTAAGCGGCGACCAGTCTGCCACGCTCAGCGCGACGTTCTGATAGTCGTCGAGGACGGCGACCTTGATCGGGAGTTTCAGATTCATGTTACTTGCTCCATGGGTTGTAGACGTTGCTGCTAACCGAATGCTAAGAATCCCGGCTCGTCACGTAAATCAATAAGTAACGACGCCACCCATCGCGAGCCGCGATGGCTCACTATCGACTTATGACAATCCTCATGACTCGTTGTCCCGGTGCTTGTTGAGGTGGTCGACCAGCATGCGAGCAGGCAGCGGCAGCGTCTCAAAGTTGCGGGCGATGATCACCAGCGGCCGCAGCGACCACGGTTCATCAAGCTCAACGGCGCGAAACGGCACCGACTGCATATAAGGCGTCACGCTTCCCTTGGGGAGCACGCCAATGCCGAGACCCGCGCTGACCATGTTGCGCACGCCCTCGAAGCTGGTTACCTCGATGCGTACGCGAAGCCGCATACCGGCACGCTCAGCGGCGGCGCGGCACAACTTCGAAATGGACGTGCCGTACGGCATGCTGACGAAGTCGTCCTCCAGAACTTCCGCGAAGGTCACGCTCGCGCGCTCGGCGAGCCGATGATCCGACGGCACGATCACGACCAGCTTATCGACGCTGTATGGGCGCCATTGCAGATCGCCGAGGGCATCCCTGGTCGCCGCGCAGATGCCGAGATCGGCGACACCGCTTGCGATCGCCTGCACGACTTCATCGCTCGACTTCTCGGCCATATCGATCCGCACCTTCGGATTGGTGCGCAGGAAGGTGCGCAACACACCCGGCAGATACTGGACCATGGCCGTAAAGTTCACGTAAATCCGGGTATGGCCCCTCAACCCCGCCGAATACTCAGACAATTCATCCGAAATTTGCTGCAAGTGTTCGCTCAGCCGCTTCGCGTGGTGATAGAGCGCTTCGCCGGCCGGCGTGGGTTGCACGCCGCGGCTGTGCCGATATAACAGCGGCGTGCCGGCGTCGTCTTCGAGATCCGATACGCGCTTACTGACCGCCGACGCCACGATATGCGTGCGGGCTGCCGCCGCGGCAATGCTGCCCTCCTCAATGACAGCCACAAAAATGCGCAGGGACTCCATGTCGAGGCGCAACGGCCGATCTGCTGAAACACGCATCCTTACTCCTTCGGGTTGGCTATCCGGTCGTCTGGCACCCATCGCGGTTGGCGATGCCTCTATTGAACATTGAGAAGTTTTCAATCCGCCTGGCGACCGGCATCCTATGTTCCATAGGGCGCAATCCTCGCAGGACGATCGGTCGAGGCGCGAGACCGGGCACTGTGCCCCGCGATTCTATGTCGAGGCGGCGCGGTTGTCCTGGACGCCGGCCCATTGGCCTTTTCAGAAGCACAAGCCGGTGGACGGCCGGCACGCAGGAAAAATCGGTTGAAAACATAAAGGAGACGAAAGATGGAACACAAACACCTTGCCTTGAGTTCGGGAACTCGCTGGTACGAGGGGCTCACGGCCATGCACTGGCGTGTGCTGAAGGCCAGCTTTCTCGGCTGGATTTTCGACGGCTATGAAGCACTGGCGCTCGTCGTCGTGCTTGGGCCGATGCTGCATTCGGTGCTGTCGCCGGCACAAGCCGCGTCGCCGACGACATACGCGGGTCTGGTTATCGGCATCACGTTGCTTGGCTGGGGGGCGGGCGGTCTGATCGGTGGGATTCTCGCGGACTATGTCGGACGCAAGCGGATGATGCTCTGGTCCGTCTTCCTCTACGCGGTGTTTTCCGGTTTGACCGCGTTCTCGCAAACGTTCTGGGTGTTGTGCGGGCTGCGTTTCCTGACGGGCCTCGCCATGGGCAGCGAATGGAGCACGGGCGTTGCGCTGCTGTCGGAAACCTGGCCTGAGCGGGCGCGTGCGAAAGGAGCGGGTTTTCTGCAATCGGGTTTCGGTTGGGGCACCCTGATCGCGGCGGTTGTGTGGTACGCGCTTTCGTCGGCGCATCCACTCGGCGCCGAAACCTGGCGGTTGATGTTCGTGCTTGGCGCAGTTCCCGCACTTTTTGTGCTGTACATCCGCCGCGGGGTCAACGAGTCGGAGAAATGGCAACGCGCGGTGCGCGAGAAACGCTGGAGCGCGACGAGCACGCAGCCGGTTGCGGGCGACGCGCCTGCATCCGACAAGCGCCCCTTCACGCTCACGCAACTATTTAGCGAACCTGAAGCGCTGCGCCGCACACTGCTTCTGCTCGTACTGTCGATCGTCACGACCGTCGGTTGGTGGGCCATTTCCAGCTGGCTGCCGACTTATACCGTGGCGCTCGCTAAAGCCGAAAGTATCCCCGATGCCTTGTCGTGGGGCTCGAAGATATCGATCGCGTACACCATCGGCGCGATTGTGGCCTACATGATCGCGGGCTTCATAGTGGATGCAATCGGCCGGCGAGCGTTCCTGTCACTCACTTTCGTCGGCGCATTGCTCACAACGATCGTCACGTACAAGCTGACGACAAGCGTTGAAGCGATGATGGTCGTGGCGCCGATCAATGGCTTCTTCACCCTGGGCTGTGCCTATGTCTGGATGGCGATCTACCCATGTGAACTCTTTGGTTCCAGCGTGCGTTCCACCGCGATTAGCTTCGTGTTCAATGCAGCGCGTCTGATCGCGTGGGTGTTCCCGATCATCGCGGGCAGCATGATCAAATCATTCGGTGGTGTGTCTCAAGCTGCGTTGGCACTCGGCTCGGTGTATCTGATCGGTATCGTGGTTCCGTGGTTTTTGCCGGAGACGCGTGGCACGGGCATGCCGGACTGAGTCAGTTAAGAAATTTGGATGCCTAAATCTATTTCGGAGAGAAAGATGCCTCAAAATTTTCGCATTGGACAGATCGTTCCAAGCTCGAATACGACCATGGAAACTGAAATTCCCGCCATGCTTCGTGCCCGTGAAGCGATCCGCCCCGAGCGCTTCACCTTCCATTCGAGCCGGATGAGAATGCACAAGGTTACGAAGGAAGAATTGGTCGCGATGAACAAGGAAGGCCTGCGCTGCGCGGCGGAACTCGCCGACGCTCGTGTCGATGTCATGAGCACGGCGTGCCTGGTCGCGATCATGGCGATGGGGCCTGGATATCATCGGCAAACCGAACGTGAACTGTTGGAAGTTGCGCGCGCCAATCATTGTCTCGCCCCGGTCATGACTTCCGCGGGCGCGTTGGTGGAAGGTCTGAAGATCATGGGCGCTCGTCGGATTTCGCTGATGGCGCCGTACATGCGGCCCTTGACTGATCTTGTCGTCGCTTATATCGAGAACGAAGGCATTGAGGTCATCGATTCCCTCTGCTTCGAGATTCCCGACAACCTTGAAGTCGGTCTGCGCGACCCGATGCGATTGGTCGACGACGTTCGCGGCCTGAACACGGAAGGCGCGGACGTTTTGGTGGCGTCCGCTTGCGTCCAGATGCCTTCATTGCCGGCGATTCAGCGCATTGAAGACATGCTGGGAATCCGTACGGTTTCGACTGCGGTATGTACCGTTCGGCGCATGCTGGATCATCTTAAGCTCGAGCCGATCGTGCCTGGTGCGGGGGCGTTGCTGTCCGGCGTGTGATCGGCTACGGCTGACACTCAGCCGATTTTTTCGAATGCGGCTTTGTACAGGGTTCGCTTCGGCTTAGCAAACACTCGCCGCACCATCGGTTCGAAGAACGCTAGCGGCAGTGTTTCCGCATCCGGATCGAAGGCCGTCGCGTCATATTTTTCGCAGAAATGCGCGGTACGCTTGAACAACTCCTGCACGTCGCGGTACTGATCGCGCAGATTGCGGTCCATGCCCATGTGGTGGAAGAAGTAATACCCCTGGAAGATCCCATGGTGCTTGATCATCCAGTGGTTTTCCGCGCTGACGAACGGCTCCAGCAGCACGGCTGCAACGTCGGCGTGGTTGTAACTTCCCAGCGTATCCCCAATGTCGTGCAGCAGCGCGCAGACCACGTATTCCTCGTTCTGGTTGTCGCGATGCGCCAGTGTGGCAGTCTGCAAGCTATGCGTCAGACGATCAACAGGAAAGCCGCCAAAGTCGCCATTCAGCAAGCGCAGGTGGTCCAGCAGGCGGCCGGGCAGTCCTTTGGCGAACGGCCCAACCTCACTACCGATGATCGCCCAATCCTGCTCGGTACCCTCGCGCATGTGGCGGAACGCGGCGCACTGCGCCATCGACAAGCGTGAAGTGGAGCTGGCTGTATGCCCTTTGCCCGAGACCTTGGACGCATCCATGGTCAAGGAGGTGCTGTATGACGATCACTACAGCCTGATGGTTAGCACCGGGCACCCTCTGGCCAAGCGGGAATCGGTCACGGTAGACGATCTGGTGGACTGCGAATGGGCCGCGTCCAGTCGACAGGAATTTGCACGTGTGCAGATCGAGCAAGCCTTTGCAAAACTGGGCCACCTGCCTATGCGCATTGTGGCCGAGGCCAATAGTTTGGCCGCGTTGATTCTTATCGTATCCACTACGCAGCTGGTCAGCTTTATCAACGCGCGCAGCTTCGACCCGGGTCCTCTACCGGTCGACATTGCCGTGCGCCCGATTCAATTCGACGGCCTGCAGCGTCAGGTTGGACTGATACGAAGGGCCGGCTACCTGTCGCCGATCGCGCAACGCGTTCAGGAAATTCTGCGCGACGCAGCTCGGGCGTTGTAGGCCTGTGCGCCTCGCGTCCGCTCCTCCGACACTGCCGGGATATCGCCCATAATATCGGTCTCACGCCATACCGCGCGGATGACGTTCGTCACCGCGTTGCCGGTTTTTTCAGTGAACGGCGAATCGCGCGGTATGAGCCGACCCGCAATCCTTTCATTGGGCGCGCCGCCAGATGGAGTAACGTATTGGGGACTCAATTTTTCGTTAGGCCAAAATGAGCTTTGAGGCGCTTATGTCTACGGACGCAGACACAATCACGGACGAACTCGTCGCCGGAATCGCGGATCGCATGGTCGAAGAAGGCCGGAAGGTGTCTCCAGTGACCATTTGGCCGGAGATTCCGGGCGGCTCGATCGTTGCCGTTGCGGCGGCTTTGCAGCGCTGGCGCGAAGTGCGACAGCCCTTCACGCCCCATGTGCAGGTTCAGGCCGGGCTGCCTGAGCACATCGCTGAAACCATGACGAGCGCCGCTGAGCGGCTCTGGATGGCCGCCCAAGGCGAAGCTGACCGGGCGGTCAGTCAGCACCTGAGTGCCGTGAATCAGCACCTCGACGCTGCCCGCGCGGAACGGGATGAGGCGCTTGCCGAGTATCAGAGGACGGTGGCGGAAGTCGAAACCGGGCGTGAGCGGCATATTGCGCTGACGAGCGCGCTGAGCAGCGCCGAGGATGCGTCCACGCGTCTCGCAGCGGAACTCGCAACAGCGACTGGCCGCGCCGAAGCTGCCGAGGCTCGCGTGGACGAACTGGCGCAGCATGTGTCGGCGGAAGAGGCCGCGTTGGAGCATACGAAGGCGGAACTCGACCAGGAACGCCACGCGCGTGAAGAGTTGGCCGCTGCTGCTGCCAGCCACAACGATCAGATCGCACAGATGAAGCAGGAGCTCGACGAGGCGCGGCAGGAGGTGACCTCGATAGGCTACGACTGTCAGGCGAAGTCGGCCGAAGCGGATAGAGCGTTGGAGGAGGCTAGCGAGGCTTCGGCACGCGCAGAAACGGCCACGGCGCAGATGAACGAGAGTCTCGCGCGGGGCGCCGGACTGGAGGCCGAGCGGGATGAGGCGCGCTTTGCGCTCGAAGCAGAGCGCCAGACGAGCGCGGCGCGGAGCGAAGAAGCGTTGATTCAGTTCGACGAATTGCAGCGTGTCGGCCGGGAACTGGAGGCGGCGCGGGAGCAGGTCAGCGCCATGACTGAGGCGCAGGCGGCTGTGAGCGCTGAGCTGGCTCAGGTTTCGCACGACGCGTCTGTCGCGAGGGATGAACTGGCTCGGGTCTCGCAGGATGCGTCTGCCGCGAAGGAGCGGGCGGATTTCGCGGAACAGCATGCGGTGACATTGCAGCAGCGCCTCGTAGAAGTCGAGCAGGCGAAGTCGGCCGAAGCTGAGCGATGGGCGCAGGAATCTAACGCGGCATCGTCGCGTGCAGAAGCCGCCACCGCGCAGGCGAACGAGAGCCTTACGCGGATTGCCGCGATCGAGGCGGAACTCGATGAGGCACGCACTGCGCTGGCAGCAGAGCATCAGGCGAGCGCAGCGCGGAGCGAGGAAGCGTCGGGGCAGTTCAACGAACTGCAGCGCGTTGGCCGGGAACTCGAGGAG
Organism: Paraburkholderia sediminicola; assembly: GCF_046026675.1. Classification (GTDB taxonomy): domain Bacteria; phylum Pseudomonadota; class Gammaproteobacteria; order Burkholderiales; family Burkholderiaceae; genus Paraburkholderia; species Paraburkholderia sediminicola_F. The sequence goes on from NZ_JAQQEY010000002.1 coordinate 570,264, forward strand.
GCGCGAATCGCGCTTGAAGCCGAGCGCCGGACAAGCGAAGAGCGGCGCGGCGAGGTGTCGATTCAGCGTGACGAACTGCAACGCATCACCCAGGAACTTGCGGCGGCGCGGGAGCAGGTCAGCGCCATGACTGGGGCGAACGCGGCCGCGACCGCTGAACTCGCCCACGTCGCGCAAGACGCGTCGGCCGCAAAGGAGCGGGCAGAGTTCGCCGAACAGCATGCGGTGACGTTGCAGCAGCGCCTCGCAGAAGTCGAGCAGGCGAAGTCCGCCGAAGCGGAGCGATGGTCGCAGGAATCCAGTGCGGCTTCATCACGCGCAGAAGCTGCTACGGCCCAGGTGAGCGAGAGCCTCGCGCGGATCGCCGCGACCGAGGCGGAACTCAGTGAGGCGCGCACTGCGCTCGCTGCCGAGCGCCAGACAAGCGCAGCGCGGGGTGAGGAAGCGTCGGGTCAGCTCAACGAACTGCAGCGCGTCAACCGAGAACTTGAGGAAGCGCGGATCGCGCTCGAAGCAGAGCGGCGGACAAACGCAGCGCGGAGCGGGGCAGCGTCGATTCAGCACGACGAACTGCAAAGCGTCACCCGAGAACTCGAGGCGGCGCGCGAGCAGGTCAGCGCCATGACTAAGGCGAAAGCGGCTGCGATCGCTGAACTGGCTCAGGTTTCGCAGGATGCGTCTACCGCGAAGGAGCGCGCAGAGGCCGCTGAACAACATGCGGCGACATTGGCGCAGCGCGTCGGAGAAGCCGAGAAGGCGCGCGCGGAAGAAGCGCGACGCAGCCATCAATTTGCCCTTCAAGCGGGCGACTCTGCGAAGGCGGAAGACGTCGCCGAGTTACAACGGCAGATATCGGCTCAGGCGAAAGCGCATGAGAAGGCCTTTAACGAGCTACGCACGATTGCCGAGCAGTGGGTCGAGCATGCTAAGGACCTGAAAGAACGACTCGCGTCGGCAAACGAGAAGCTATTGTTCATCGACTCGCGCAGCACAGGAGAAGTGGCGCTCATCCGGAAGCTCTCGTCTGAACTTGAACGGCTTAAGCCCGATAGTGAGTTGGTATCCCGGGACACGCAGCAAAAGCTGATCGGCGCGACGATGGCCGAGCGGCTTTCGCAGAAGGGTTATCGGTATGACCCGACGACGGCGGTTATGTCGAAGGTAGAGCGCTGATCTTCTGCAGACTATCGATACAGTCAGCCAACCCACCGAAGCCCACTAAAGCCCGCCGGATCCTTTGATCCGGCGTTCCGCACCGTCGTGCAGGCAAGTCATACTGCTTACCACTTATGCCGGAGTCCAACCACCGCTGAGACTTGCGACTTGGTGGTGGACGGCGAGAGCGAATAGATCTGCGCGTACTGCGCATCACCCGCCGCTTTCTGATAAATGCCGACTAGAAATAGATCGGTGCGCTTGCTAAGCAGATAGTCCACGCCGGTATTCACCTGATGCCATTTCGGACTGTTGTCCTGCGGGTGATATTGCCCGGTGGTGAAGATATACGCGGCGCCCAGAATGAGCTGCGGCGTCACGTAATCGGTCAACGAGACCTCAAAATTCTGCAGCGTCAGGCGCGACGTGTCGAGATAGTCGAATCGCGCGTTGGTATAAAGCAGCGACAGGTTCGCCGGCCCGAACGTGTAAGCGCCGCCGGCTCCAAACATCCTCTGCTTGCTGACGCCCGCGTTGGTCGCCGGATTCGTGATGAACGGTGACGTGAAGCCATAGTCGTTCACCACCGCGCCATTCGTGTTATTTGCGTCGTTCGGCGTATTGACCTGAAGGAACGCCAGGCCGGCTGACAGCGGGCCGTTGCGATACTGCACGCCGGCGCTATAGGCGTTGTTGTCAGAGAAGCCACCCGCCTTATTCGAGAAGCCGTAGAGCCCTTCGAACTGTAGACCTTTGTAGTCGATGCTCTTGTACTGGACCGCGTTGTTGATCCGGAACGTGTCGAACACGTTATCACTGTCGCCAATGTGCGCGCCGTACGCCGCGAACTGACAGGCCGACGAGAATACACACAGCGTTACCGCCTCGTCGTATTGACGGCCTAGCGTCACCGTTCCGAGGGTATCCGACGATAAGCCGACAAACGCCTGCCGGCCAAACTCACGGCCTCCCTGAGACAGTGCGCCAGTCGCCACGCTGTAGCCGCCTTCCAGCGTGAAGATGGCCTTCAGACCTCCACCCAGATCCTCTACGCCCTTCATCCCCCAGCGTGGCGTCTGCATCGGGCCGCTCGCGAATTGCCACGTCGCGTGGCCTTGCTTGTCGGCCCCTTTCTGGTTGTTCGCATAGACGATGCCGGTCGAGATCAGCCCGTACAGGGTCACGCTGCTTTGGGCGGATGCCGCCTGACAGAACAGGGCCATTGAAGCGAGAACAAAGATGCGTCGATTCATGATTTCCTTTGAATGGCTTGTTTTGGGAAAGTAAAAGCAAATACTTGAATCTGAATTGTTTTTAGGATGACGAAACAAAGCCATTGCGCAGCGAAGGCTTTGTGTCTCCGATGACCGTCTCAACTTTCTCGGGTGAATGGCCAGATCAGCAAGGCGTTCCCGCGCCGCGAAGGTCTGTCACTACCACTGGCTTTCGGTAATCGACCTGTACGGCGATACGAATCTGGTGCGATTGCTGGCGATTCTTGCGGAACAAAATTCGCGACAGCTAGCACCGAATTTGACCACCAGTGATCGAATTTTTAGCGCATCCAAGGCTTGGAGGTGCGCAAATCGCGCACGCTCGCACGTAATTTGTCTGATGTTTTGCGCAGAATGGGTGAGCTAATTTCGGCATCACTCATCTTCAAAATTGATGCTTGCGGGGACACTTTTGGCTCTTAATAATCGTTTGGACCGGCAGCACTGAGCGTTAGAGGACCGGCCCCTTGTATCCCAGGAAGGACCAACGGAGGAGATGATGTCAGTAATCAAAAATGCCGGACGTCGGCGTTTGCTGCGGATGACACTCGCGGCGGGCGGCATGGCTGCAACGGGCGCACTGCTTTCTGTGCGGGCCTTTGCGGGCGACAGGGCAACCGTCAACATGCAACTGGGCTGGGTTCCGGGCGGCAACCAGGTCGGTGAGGTGACGGCGAAGCGGCTCGGCTATTACGATCAGGAAGGAATCGATTTTCACATCCAGCCGGGCGGCCCGAACATTGACGGCGTCGCGATTGTCGCCTCGGGCCGATCCGAGGCCGGCGAGATTTCGTCGAGCCCGTCGATCATGCTCGCGGTCTCAGAAGGCTTGCCGATCAAATGCATTGCGGTCGGGCTGCAGCAGCATCCTTACAGTTTCTTTTCGCTCAAGAAGAATCCCGTGCGCACGCCGCACGACATGATTGGCAAGCGTATCGGTATCCAGTCGACGGGTATGGTGCTGCTCAAGGCGCTGCTTGCGAAGAACAAGATCCCGGAAAGCCAGGTCAACATCGTGCCGATCGGCGCCGACATGATGCCGCTTCTGAGTGGCCAGGTCGATGCTGTGACCGGTTGGCAAACCAACACCACGGCGCTCAAGGCGCTCGGGGCAGATCGCGTCGACCTGCGCCTGTGGGACACCGGCGTGCGCCTCTACGCGCTGCCGTACTACGCGAACACCGCAACACTCAAGGACCATCCCGACACCGTTGCGCGTTTCCTGCGCGCAACCGCGCGTGGCTGGCTCTACGCGAATGCGCATCGCGACCAGGCTGTCGATCTGCTCATCAAGGAATATCCGAATCTGAACCGCGCCGATGAGCGCGTCGCGATCGATTCGCTGATGGGCTACGCGTTCGATCAGACCACGCAGACCCAGGGCTGGGGCACGATGGAGGCGAAGGTCTGGGAAGAGCAGATCACGATGTACGGTCAGCTGGGCCAGTTCCAGAAAGGTCAGCCCAAGGTCGATGACGTGATGACGATGGACGTTCTCAACGCTACCCGTTCCTCTCGCCTCAAGGTGTAATCCATGCATGCTGCCACTATGAATCCGCCGCGCGCGGAAGGGTCCGGCTCGTCTGCCGACGCGCTGCGAGACACGAATCTGTCTATCAGTTGCCGCAATATCAATGTGCGCTTTTTCACCGACCGGCGCAGCGTCACGGCGATTGAAGGCTTGAGCCTTGACGTCGCCGCCGGGGAATTTCTCACGCTCCTCGGTCCCTCTGGCTGTGGGAAGTCGACGTTCCTGCGAGTCGTCGCGGACCTCATCAAGCCGAGCCGCGGCGAGATCAGCGTGCTCGGCGCGGCGCCCCGTGTCGCGCGTGAGCATCGGGACATCGGCTTCGTGTTTCAGGACGCGGCGTTGCTGCCGTGGCGCACGGCGATCCAGAACGTGCAGTTGCCGCTCGAAGTCGCGGGTGGCAAGGCACGTGCGGGCCGGGCGACACCGCGCGAACTGCTCGAACTTGTCGGCCTCAAAGGGCGCGAGGACGCCTACCCGCACGAAATGTCCGGCGGGATGCGCCAGCGTGTCGCGATTGCGCGAGCGCTCGTGAGCGACCCGAAAGTCCTGCTGATGGACGAGCCTTTTGGCGCGCTCGATGAAATCACGCGTGACCGTCTGAACGAAGAACTGCGCCGCGTCTGGAAAGAGATGGGTCTCACGACGCTCTTCGTCACCCACAGCATCTATGAAGCGGCCTTTCTCGGCCAGCGCGTGCTGATGCTGGCCGCCAATCCTGGACGTGTGAAGGAGATTGTCCCGGTTGGACTGCCGGAAGACCGCACGCTCGATATCCGCGAGACCCGTGAATTCGTCGAACTCGCTGCCTATCTGCGGCGCGTACTGGAGACCTGCTGATGACCACGTCCGAAATGCAATTGAACCTGTCGTCTCAAGCGGCGGACCCTGAAGCGCAAGCGTGGCTTGCGCAACGCCGCCAGCGCCTGTGGCGCGCGCGCCTCCTGCCGGTACTCGGCGTCGTGGGTTTGCTGTTCGCGTGGTGGGCAGTGGTGGCGGGCTTTCATGTGAAGCCGTTTATCGCGCCGTCGCCATTCCTGGTTCTGGAGACGCTGTTCAACAAGAGCGATGTGCTGCTGCAGAACCTGGTGCCGACGGCGATTGAGGCAGTGGGAGGCTTCCTGCTCGGCAACCTGGCGGCGATCCTGATCGCCACCGTCTTCGTGCACAACAAGACGCTGCAGGACATCTTCTATCCGGTCGCGGTGATGATCAACTCGATTCCGGTGGTCGCGAAGGCGCCGATTCTCGTCCTCATCATGGGCAATGGTCTTGAGCCGAAGATCACGATCGCGGCGATCGTCTGTTTCTTCCCGACGCTCGTGAACATGGTCCGCGGGCTGCAAGCGGTGAACCCGCAGGCGATGGAACTGATGCAGATCCTGTCGGCAAGCAAGCGCGAAATTTTCTTCAAGTTGCGCCTCTACGCTTCGCTGCCCTATCTCTTCTCCGCCTTGCGCATCGCTGCATCGATGTCGGTGATTGGCGCGGTGGTCGGCGAATGGATCGGCGCCACGCAAGGTATCGGCGCCATGATCATCCAGGCGACGTACAGCTTCGATTCAGCCCTGCTGTACACGGCAATCATCATGAGCGCAGTGCTGTCCGGCATGTTCTTCCTGGTGATCGCGATTATCGAACGCCTGGTGGTCAGATGGCAGCCCGAAAACACGCATTGAACCGAATACGAAATACCCGAATTCTCAGAGGAGACAAGTGAACATGATCAGCGATTTGATTCAGGAAAATGCACGCGATGTGCGCGTTGCGGCCAAGGCAAACGTCGTGGTGGTGGGCGGCGGTCCCGCAGGCCTGTCGGCAGCGATCGGAGCGGCGCGCAACGGCGCCGAGGTAATTCTGCTGGAGCGCTACAACCATCTGGGCGGCCTCGCTTCCGGCGGCATGGTGCTGGTACTCGACGACATGTGGGACAACCACTTACAGGAAATTTCGGTGCGCGGCGTTTGCATGACCTTCATCGAACGGATGGCGGCGCGCAAGCTGGCGGCGTTCCCGCGCTCGGACGAGTGGGGCGAGGATCCCGCCGCGTATCGCAAGTGGGGACGCTGGGGCACCTTCGACTTTCACAGCCAGAAGACGCCTCACCCCGTGTGCTTCGCCGCAGCGTTCGATCCGGACGGGATGAAGCGCGTCGCGCTGGAGATGGTGGAATCGCTCGGCATCAAGTTGCGTCTGCATTCATGGTTCTCGCGCACGCTGGTCGAAGACGGTCAGGTGAAGGGCGTGATCTGCGAGTCGAAGAGCGGTCGTGAAGCGATCCTTGCCGACGTGGTGATCGACGCGACGGGGGATCTCGATGTCGCGGCGTCGGCGGGCGTGCCGCATGTCGGCGGCACCTATATCACGACGACTGTGTTTCGACTGGGCGGCGTCGATACAGAGGCGGCCGAGCGTTTCGAAGCCGAAGAACCCGAGGCATTCGCGGCACTGGATCGTCAGATCAAGCGCATTCTCGGTGGCTCGTGGGGCTACTGGTGGCTGAAGACACCGTTGCCCGGCGTGGTGTGGTGCAACTGCCCGCACATGGCCGGTCTCGATGGCCTCAAGCCCGAAGACCTGACACGTGCGGAAGTGCAGGGCCGGAAGCACATTCACGCGGTGGTCGATTTCGTGCGCGAGAAGCTGCCTGGGTTCGAGCAGTGTTACGTGATCGATGTCGCGCCGCAAACCGGCGTGCGCCAGACGCGCCTGCTCGAAGGCGAGTATGTGATGACGAAGGATGATCTCGCCCAGCGTACCCGTTTCGACGACAGCATCGCGCGTGGCCGTGACTACTACATGCCGTATCGCGTGTTGCTGCCGAAGCAGATCGACAACCTGCTGGTTGCCGGTCGCCACTATTCGGCGACCTCGCAGGCGCAGAAGATGTCGCGTGAAATTCCGCCTTGCATGGCGATGGGCGAAGCCGCCGGTGTGGCTGCCGCGCTCGCGCTGGATGCGGGCGTGCGAGTGCGTGACGTCGACGTGCATGCGCTGCAGAAGACCTTGCGCACACAAGGCGCCGATCCGGGCGACCAGACCGGCCGCAATGCCGATGTCCCGTCGCTCGCCGCACACATCGAGAAGCGGGAGGCCGCATGAACGTCGCCAACCACGTTGCAAAGACACCTGACCTGCCGCTTGCCGGCGTGCGCGTAGTCGATCTCACGCAGGTGATGATGGGGCCGGTCTGCACACAGATGCTCGCCGATTACGGCGCCGACGTGATCAAGGTCGAGAGAAAGGGGGCGGGCGACTTGAGCCGCTCGACGTTCGAGCCGGTGGCCGGCGCGGACAATCCGATCTTCTGCAGTCTTAATCGCAACAAGCGCAGCGTGGCGCTCGACCTGCGCGACGCGCAGCAACTGGCTGATCTGAAGGCGCTGATCGCGGACGCAGACGTGGTCGTCAGCAATTTCCGCGCAGGCGTGATGGACCGTATGGGCGTCGGCTACGAAGACTGCCGCCGATTGAATCCGCGGATCATTTACGCGGTCGGCACGGGCTTCGGCGAAACCGGACCGTATGCGCACAAGGGTGGCCAGGACGTACTCGCCCAGGCGATGAGCGGTGTGATGGCGCGCCGCGCGGATGAGTCGCTGCCGATTTCCGTGTACCCGACAGCGCTCGCCGACTATTCGGCGGGCATGCACATGGTGCAGGGCATCCTGCTCGCGTTGCTGCATCGTGAACGCACGGGCGAGGGGCAGAAGGTCAACGTGTCGCTGTACAACTCGATGCTCGCGATGCAGATGCAGGAAGCCGCCATGATCATGATGGCCGATTCGGAAGTGAACTGGGCCGCGATGCCGCTCTCGGGTGTCTTCGATACCCAGGATGGCGCACTGGTACTCGTCGGTGCGTTCAAGGCGAATCCGCTGCGCGACATCTGTACCGCGCTGCAGATCGACGACCTGTCGCTCGATGCGCGCTTTTGCAATCTCAATCAGCAGTTCGTTCACAAGACCGAATTGCAGCGGATTTTCCGGGAACGCTTTGCGAGCAACACGCGCGATTTCTGGCTCGCCCGCCTCGAAGAGCAAGACCTGCTGTGTGCACCGGTGCGCGATCTGCGTGAAGCGCTCGTCGACCCTCAGACGCTGCATAACCAGCTGATTCTGGAAGGCGAGGGCGAAGGCCAGCCGGTCCGTTTCATCGGCAGCCCGATCGAGCTTTCGCTGGCGCCGGTTGGCTTGCGGCGCGGACCGCCGCGCCTCGGCCAGCATACCGAAGAGGTCCTGCAACAATTGCGCGGCAAGGTCGCGACGGAGGCTGTATGAGCGTACGTCTTGTCATCGACCGGCACGTTGCCACGGTGACGCTGGCGCGGCCGGAAGCACTCAACGCCGTGGACCTTGCCACCGAAGCGGAACTGCAACGCGTGTGGAGCGAGCTCGAGCGGAACCGCGATGTGCGGGTCGTGGTCCTGACGGGCGAGGGCGAGCGTGCGTTCTGCGTCGGCGCGGACCTGAAAAATCCGTCGGTGAGCGGTCTCGAGTACTGGGCGGCGCCGCGCCCAGGCGGCTTTGGTGGCATTGCGCTTCGCGAGACGCTGAACGTGCCGGTTATCGCGCGGGTCAACGGTTATGCACTGGGTGGCGGCTTCGAAATGGTGCTGGGGTGCGATCTTGTGGTTGCCTGCGATGAAGCGAGCTTCGGGCTGCCCGAGGCGCTCGTCGGGCGCATGCCGCTTGACGGCGGCATGACCCTGCTGCAACGCCAGATCCCGTACCGCCAGGCGATGGCGATGCTGATGACCGGCCGCCGCGTCTCGGCACGCGAGGGACTCGAGATGGGCCTCGTCAACGAAGTCGTGCCGCGTGCTGAACTGGACGCTGCCGTCGAGCGTTGGGTTCAGGCGCTGCTCGCGTGCGCGCCGCTGTCGCTGCAGGCGATCAAGCAGGTGGTCAAGCGCACCTCCACACTCTCGCCAGCGGACGCACAGGCACTGCGACTGCCCGCCCTGGTGGCCGCGCTGGAATCCGAGGACGCGAATGAAGGCGTGCGCGCGTTCCAGGAGAAGCGCAAGCCGGTCTGGAGTGGACACTGATGGCCTACGTCATCACGTCGCCCTGCATCGACGTCAAAGATGGGGCGTGTGTGCAATGTTGCCCGGTTGACTGTATCTACGAAGGCGGGCGCACGCTCTACATCCACCCTGAGGAGTGCATCAACTGCGGGGTGTGTGTATCGGTGTGCCCGACCGAAGCGATCTTTCACGATGAAGAACTCCCGCAATCGGAGGCCATCTTCGCCGCCGTGAACCGGGATTTCTTCGGGCCGGAAGCGAGTGCGCTCGGTTCCCCGGGTGGCGCATGTGACGTCGGCAAGGTAGCCTGCGATCATCCCGTGGTCGCCGCCTGGACGGTGCGGCCGATGAACTGAGAAAACACGATGCATGCGAATGTCCTGAAGTATTTTGTCGAAGTGGCTCGGTGCAGTTCGATCCGCAAGGCCGCGCAGAACCTCTATGTCGCGTCGAGCGCGGTCAACCGGCAGATCCTGAAGCTCGAAGCCGAGATGGGGACCGAACTGTTCGACCGGTTGCCGAACGGCATCCGCCTGAACGCGGCCGGTGAGCGGATGCTGCAACACATTCGCGCGACGCTGAACGACTTCCACTTGATGCGCAGCGAACTTGACGACCTGAAGGGCGAACGCAAGGGGCACGTCTCGGTCGTGGCAATGGATTCGCTTTTCGTCGACTTTCTGCCGGCGACCGTCGAAGAGTTTTCGGACGCTTATCCGGCCGTCACTTATTCGATCGCGGCGGTGCCGCCTCACGACGTACCGACGCGGCTCGTGAGTGGCGAGTATGACGTCGGCATTACATACATCACAAAGCTGCCCGCCGGACTCGATGTTGTGACGGAGGTATCGTTGCCGCCGGGTGTGGTGATGGCATCGTCGCATCCGCTAGCGAAGACGGAGCGCATCAGCTTCGACGAATGCCGCAATCACGCGTTTCTGCGGCTCGAAGGACGATCGCCGATTCAGGGCGTTGTGACGACCGACTTTCCAGAGTATTGGGAGTCGCTGCAGCCGAGCGTCACCTGCAACTCGACGACGCTGCTCAAGCGGCTAATTGCGTCAGGGCGGGGCATTTCGTTTTTTTCCAAACTGGCTTTCCTCGACGAACTGGCGCGCGGTGACGTGGTATGGAGACCGCTCGACGACGTGAACGTCAATGCGCTCACCGTCGGCATCATCACACCCAACCAGCGTGCGTTACCTCACGTGACGCTGGAGTTCGTCGAACGCATTGTGCGGCGCCTGAGGCATGTCGAATTGGCGTTGCGCGACGCGTGATTTTCAACTAACAGGAACACAACGTGGTCACATCAGGCTATACCGATACCCGTCTTCTGATCAACGGCGAGTGGTGCGACGCCGCCAGCGGCAAAACCCTCGACGTCATCAATCCCGCCACTGGCAAGCCCATCGGCAAGGTGGCTCACGCCGGTATCCCTGATCTGGATCGCGCGCTGGCCGCCGCACAACGCGGTTTCGAAGCCTGGCGCAAGATTCCGGCCAACGAACGCGCCACCACCATGCGCAAGGCCGCCGCGCTGGTGCGCGAACGGGCCTCCGACATCGCCCGCCTGATGACGCAGGAACAGGGCAAGCCGTTCGCCGAGGCGCGCGTCGAAGTGCTGTCCGCGGCAGACATCATCGAATGGTTCGCCGACGAAGGCCGCCGCGTCTACGGTCGGGTCGTCCCGCCGCGCAATCTGGCGGTGCAGCAAACGGTGCTCAAGGAGCCGATCGGCCCGGTGGCGGCCTTCACGCCGTGGAATTTCCCGGTCAATCAGGTTGTGCGCAAGCTGAGCGCGGCGCTCGCGTGCGGCTGCTCATTCCTCGTCAAGGCACCGGAAGAAACCCCGGCGTCGCCGGCGGCGCTGCTGCAGGCGTTCGTTGAGGCCGGCGTGCCGGCCGGTACGGTCGGCCTCGTGTTCGGCGATCCGGCGGAGATTTCCAGCTACCTGATTGCGCATCCGGTGATCCGCAAGGTCACGTTCACCGGCTCGACGCCGGTCGGCAAGCAGCTGGCCGCGCTGGCCGGCACGCACATGAAGCGCGCGACGATGGAACTGGGCGGTCATGCGCCTGTGATCGTGGCGGAAGACGCCGACGTGGCGCTGGCCATCAAGGCCGCGGGCGCCGCGAAGTTCCGCAACGCGGGCCAGGTCTGCATCTCGCCGACGCGCTTTCTGGTGCACAACAGCGTCCGCGAGGAGTTCGCCGCGGCGCTCGTCAAGCATGCTGAAGGCCTCAAGCTCGGCGACGGTCTGGCGGAAGGCACAACGATCGGACCGCTCGCCAATGCGCGCCGTCTGACCGCGATGAGCAAGGTGCTCGACGACGCGCGCAAAACCGGCGCGAAGGTCGAGACGGGCGGCGAACGCGTGGGCTCGGAGGGCAACTTCTTCGCGCCGACCGTGCTGACCAACGTGTCGCTCGACTCGGACGTGTTCAACAACGAGCCGTTCGGCCCGATCGCCGCGATCCGCGGTTTCGACACGCTCGAAGAAGCGATCGCCGAGGCGAACCGTCTGCCGTTTGGTCTCGCGGGTTACGCGTTCACGAAGTCATTCCGCAACGTGCATCTGCTGTCGCAACAGATGGAAGTCGGCATGCTGTGGATCAACCAGCCCGCCACGCCCTGGCCGGAAATGCCGTTTGGCGGCGTGAAGGATTCGGGCTATGGGTCGGAAGGGGGTCCGGAAGCCATGGAGGGCTATCTGGTCACCAAGTCGGTTTCGGTCATGGCTGTGTAGCCTCGACTGGGCGTTTCTTTCACGTTCTTTGCGGCTCGGCTGCCGGCGATACCTGCGTGCTATGGTCTGTCCGGAATTGAGAAACGGGCATTCAATACTGACGGACGCGGGGAATGGAACGGTTCTTTATGCGGCGCGCCAGCGCCGTGATTATGTTGCTATATCACCGCCGCGGCTGGCATGGAAAGATTGCGACCGCCGCGAGCGACAACGTCGAAAGCGAAATGCTCGAAATCGAATTGATAGATCGGCTGGTGCTCGACGTTCGCGCGGGCCGGATTCGTACATTCGAACTGACCGATCCAAAAGCTGTTGAAGTGAACGTCATTGACTAACGGCTGGTTGAAGGCACTTATCACACTGGGTTCCGCATTGCATTGGCGCAATGCGGAGCACGGTTAGAAACGATACCCGATGGAAACATAAGAAATGATCGGGTTCAGCTTGAGCTTCGTGCTACTGGTCACCGTTCCTACCTGGGACTTGGTAGTCAGCGTGGCACGCGTCGACAACTGCATATACGACAGCGAGACATCGACCGACCAGTGCTTGTCGATGTTATAGGCAAAGCCGGCATTGATGACCGGTGCAAACGAGTTGCTCAACTTCGCGGTTGTCGTCCCCTCCAGCGCGGTGCCATAGGTTTGCGAATACAAAAAACTGCCGCTCGATACCGCTGAACTCAATTTAACTCCGCTATACCACACGTACGATGCGCCCGCGCCAACGTAAGGACGGAAGCGACTCTTTGCATCGTTGAAGTAATACTTCAGGAGCAGCGTCGGGCTCCATTCGTAAGCGGAGCCGATCTGCCCAAGCGCGGAGAGCGACCCGGTGCCGGTTAAATGGAACTTCGGTGGTATGCCGAGCACGGCGGTCGTGGCAATGTGATCGGTGATGAAATAGGTGGCCGTGAGACCGAAGGTGTCCGAATCATCTACTGTCGCGCCCGTGCCGGTCTCGGTTACGCTCGTGCCAAGCGCGTTTACCGTCAGCGGTTTGCTCGAGTCCTGCGGCGCGAGATGAAACCAGCCGAAGCCTGCAACGATATCGCCGGCGCTCTGCGCGTGGGCGGCCGTACTCACTAACAATGCGGCAGCCACGCCGAATGCCTTTATCTGCTTCATCTTATCTCCTCTGTCTTTACTGTTTTTGCTGATAGGCAGTGCTGATTCTATGCGTACGTCCGTGCTATTTGCGATCTGTTCTGTCGAATGTGACCTCTGAAATTTGGTAAGGATTTAGCGCGCGGTCGATTCAGATATTGAGTACGTGTGACTACTTTTAGCGGGCGTAAGAAAGCCAAAAGCCCGCTGGTTAGAGCGGGCCTCCGGTTGCCTTTTTGGAAGAAATGCACTGTGCCTCAGCGCATTAAAATTAACACGCTGAGGTGGGTTTATTTAACAGTAGAAGAAACGTTATACGCAAGGATGATGGCGAAGATATCGATGTCGATTTGCTTCCCTTTCCTTACTGGTTTGATGCGGCACGGCGGCCACGATGGCTGATGTCAGCCTCGCGCACCTGTTGAAAAACTGTCGAATGATCACCACACGATTCGCGTTTTTGGAAGTGCCGCCTTGAGATCGTCGACGTTCCTGGCCTGGGTGCCATACAGAACGAGTTCTCGCAGGCCAGTGAGTCCCTTCAGCGCGTCGACGTCTTCGACAGGGGTGTTCGCAAGGTAGAGTTCCTGCAAACCGGTCAAACCTCGCAGTGGATCGATGTTTCGAACCCTGGTACGAAAGAGATTGAGCATTCGCAGGCTTTTCAGGTCTGTCAGCGCCTCGATGTTCTCGACCCGGGTGTCGGCGAGATTGAGCCTTTGCAGACGGGTGAGCCCCTTCAATGCATCGATGTTCGTCACTTGCGTGCGAGCGAGCACCAGCGTGTTCAGCTGGAGCATGCCCTGCGCCGCGTCGATATCATCGACCTTCGAGCCGTCCAGCACGAGCGTCCTGAGCGAGGACATTCCTTTTAGTGCGTCGATGTCTCGTAGCGGCGTGTTTGCTAGATAGAGCGCTTGAAGACCGGGGAGCTTTTTCAACGCACTGATGCTGTCGACCTGGGTTTCGTTGAGGTCGAGTGTCTGCAAGGCGGCGAGCTGGCTGAGCGCGTCGACGTTCCGGACGTTCCTCGCACCCCCGAGTTTGAGCGTTTCCAGATGAGGCAAATCTTCGAGCGGATTGAGATCGCGAACCTGTGTATCCCGCAGGTCGAGTTCTCGCAGATCGCGCAGGTTCTTGAGCGCGTCGAGATTCGAGACGCGGGTATCCCAGAGGTTCAGCGATTGCAGACCGGTCAGCCCTTTTAGCGCGGCGATGTTTTCGACTTCGGTGCGATGGAGTACGAGCCTTTTCAGCGAATGCATTTCCTTCAGGGCGTCGATGTTCCAGACGGGCGTGTCCGTCAGGTCAAGCGATTCAAGATCGTCCAGTCCCTTCAGCGAATCGAGGTTATCGATCTGGGTGCCTCCCAGATTCAGTTCAATCTTGCGGTCGGAATTCTTTAGATGTGGCAAAGCGGCCGCGACCTGAGACGCCGTCATTGTCGGTTTCGCCCGCAACGCCAGGCATTCCGAGTCGGGTGTGGCTGTCGACGTGTTGCTGTCGTTGCAGGTGCCTTTGATGAATCCCAGTTCGCTCAGCGCCCGTTCGTCCGGGCTCTTGCGGAACGGGTTGAAGATCAGCAGCAAAATGCCGAGCAACAGCACAATTGCGCCGCCGATGGCCCATGGTTTGATGATTCGCGGCAAGGACGGATTCGGACCTTCAGCGCTTGAGTTCGTGGTTGACGGCGGGGTTTCGGGCACGGCGGGCTCACGTAGTACAGGCTTCCTCCTTTATACACGAAGAGCGGGGCGCGTTCCGCCCAGGCAACGTCGCGCTTCGCGCGACCCGTGGACCAGGCTTGTGTTGCATACTTAAGTGAATCACATCACCGGATACATCGACATGGTTGCGGACCTTGCACACTCGTGGTTGACCTGCAGCGCACCTGTGGCCGCTGCGCAGGCCGCCGGCCGCCCGCTTGTGGCGCTGGAATCGACCATCATCGCTCACGGCATGCCCTATCCAGAGAACGTTCGCACTGCGCGCGAAGTGGAGGCCTTGATCCGTGACCTGGGCGCTGAGCCCGCGACTATTGCACTGATCGGCGGGCGAATCCGCATCGGCCTTTCGGACGACGAACTGGAACTGCTCGGCCGCTCGGGCCAGGTACACAAGGTCAGCCGCCGCGACTTGCCGGCAGTGCTGGCCGACGGCGGGCTTGGCGCCACGACAGTGGCTGGCACGATGATATGTGCCGCTCTCGCCGGTATCGAGGTCTTCGTTACCGGAGGCATTGGCGGTGTGCACCGGGGCGCGCCCGAAACCTTCGACATTTCGGCCGACCTGCAGGAACTGGCAAAGACCTCGGTGGCGGTGGTCTGTGCCGGTGCGAAGTCCATCCTGGACATCGGGCTCACGTTGGAATACCTGGAAACACACGGCGTGCCGGTGCTCAGTTGCGAGCAAGACAATTTCGCTGCGTTTTACACGCGCGACAGCGGTTTTCGCGCGGACTTCAGGCTGGACGACGCGCCACAGCAGGCACGCTTCATCCGCACCAAATGGGACTTGGGCCTGGTGGGCGGCGTGGTGTTGAGCACGCCGGTGCCAGAAGCGGCAGCGATGAGCTTCGAAGAGATCGACGCGCTGACTCAGCAGGCGCTCGCCGAGGCCACTGCGAAAGGAATCACCGGCAAGGCCGTGACACCCTTCCTGCTAGCTCGCATCAAGGCACTGACGAGTGGACGCAGCCTGGCAACAAACATCGCGCTCGTGAAACACAATGCCGAGGTGGGGGCAAGGCTGGCACTGGCGTTGGCACACGCAGGGCGCGGGGCGGCCGCGGCGTAGCGGCCTGAATGTCGATTCCTTTGCGCAGGTTGGAAATTCCGTTTTAGCTAAACGGATCTGACTCGGGTAGTCCCACATAGCATCTCTCTGCCAACGTTCAGCTTTCTCCAAGGCGGCCGTTGGAAGCTATGCTTTCCACCTCCTCATCCAATTAGAACAGTAGCTGCGTGATCACGCGCCGAGGCCAGATTATCCCTGGCGATTGTGCTGTCAATCGCCGACCGGGAGACCTATAACATAGCTGTAGCACGGTCCTGGATAACGGACCTACCGTCCTTGTCGCCGACGCATCTATTGCGCACCGTCCTGCATCGCCCGGTACCCCCCCGCGCTATTTTTCTACTGGTGGCCTCAATGTAACAACGGAGGCTATGGCGATGTACGTGGAGTGGAGGTGATATGCAACTCGTCATTGCGTTGCCGATAGTGGCCGCGGCATTCATGTATAGCACGCTTGCGAACGCCTACTCGCAAGAAGAGGTCAATGTCTTTGCGCCGACAGATAGCGAAGTCGCAGCCCAGAAACTGGTCGTCGGCCCCATGAACGCCAAGAATGCCGAAATCCGGGTGGACAACCATGCGGGTGGAGCAATGCCAAACCAGCACGCCACTGGCCCTGAAACCACGGGGACAAAGCAGCTACCTGCGCCAGAGACTGCGAAGTAAAGAGTACTACGCTCTAACGTCACGCGACATCGGCGCGTGCATCATCGTTCACGTGCCCGTTCAATCATTTTTGTGAATGTAGCTATGGACCTCCGTCATTGCCAGCGCGAGTCGTCGGTCCTGGGGAAGCGTGATGTAATGCCAGTAGGGAAAGAGGGCGGTGACGCGCCTCATCAGTGCCGGCGGTATCAGGGCAAGCTGTTCCTGAATTACCCCCTGTTCGAAGAATCTCGTTCGCGCCGAGTCGAAGCTCCGACATATCTTCCTCCGCTTCGCATGCCACCGCGCGAAGACAATGGGCGTGAAGAACGCTCTTGTAGAGGATAGGTCATAGCTCGCAAATGAAGTCCTAGCCGTATATGCAAGCATTGAAAATATTCGGCTTTGGCCGCGTGGCACTACGTTTCGGCGCTTAAATGTGGGAAATATCTGGACAGATGCTAATGCGGACATTGGTCTGCCGATTAACTCAAGAAGGCAGTCATCTCCTGAGCGAGCAACCGTGGCGGCCAACTGGGCAAGACGAAGGTCGCCGCCTCTCACGAACGTTTTCCCGTCTGTCCCGACGACCGACTCAGGGCGACCCCGAGCGGCCTGTCGGGCTGGCGGGAGTCAATGGCGGTTTCCTGGGTGCTTCGGACGCCTCACGTGCCGACCGGCTCGGCGGTCGTCATGATACCGTTCTCAAATCCGCTTCCGGATCCGTTATAGAGCAGATAGATTGGCTTGTCCCCGCTGAGAAGATTCAGCGTGTTTTGGAAATCTTCCAGGTGGTAGTACAGATTGACGCTTCCCACGCTCATTCCGTCAGCGGGCAATGTTTTTCCATCTGCTTCGAAGATGAGTTGGCCGACAAACTTCCCGCCGCTCTTCAGCCAGATTCGAGGCGGAAAGGTGTTTGATGAATACATAACCTCATACTGATCGATCGTGGTGGTGGCCATTACTGTGCTCCTTTCTGCCGTTGTTGAGATTGGAGCGCCGAAACGAGTGGCGAGATGCACTCCTGGAGATAAGACGGGTACCGCGAGCGGATTTTGCAGCGGAGGGACAGCGGATCTGGCGCTCCGAACGTCCGTTCCCCAAGACACAGACGACATCGGAACGTCAGCGCTTGAAGCGCAGCCTACCGGCCGTAGATGGCTGACCTCTGCCGATAAAGGATGGCCGTTTTTAAACAGTGGGCGGGTGTATTCTGCGGTCGTATGCACGCCATTTCGCCGACGTCGGCGCTCATTGTTTGGAGAAGCGATGAACATCAGCGCACACAATCCTGGCACTCCAACCTGTCAACTGGTGCAAGCTGGCCCACAGTTCGAGGGGAAGCAGGGGCTGACCTATGCGGTAGGTATCTCAGCTGAAAGCGTGGGATCGAAGCATGTGCATCTTCAGCTGGCAACAATTCCGCCGGCTGCCCGCGCAAAAGCGCATCTCCATGCGGAGCATGAGACGGCCATCTATCAGCTGAGCGGCATCTCGGGGTGCTGGTATGGCGAACGATTGGAGTGCCATGCGATGGTTCGGGCCGGAGATTTCTTCTACATCCCCGCAGGGATGCCGCATGTTCCGTACAACGCGAGCGCGGATGAGCCTTGCGTCGCGGTAATCGCCCGAACCGATTCCAACGAACAGGAGAGCGTCACGATGCGGCCGGATCTTGATGCCTTACCTGACTGGTCGAGCGTTCTGCCTTCACCGCTCTGATTGAGCTGAGTGCAAGGGAGCAGTTACGCCATGACGCGTCACCATGTCGTGGCTGAACAGGACACGCGAGCATCGGAAACTGCACATGCCGTTTGAAGGCATGCGGCCCAGTTCGACCCTGAACAGCCCTTTATGAAGACGTCTCCACGGTCAGCAATGGCATTCATAGCGGTCACCGAGTGGCGATTGCCTTAAGCGTTGCGGTCGATTGGTCCGCCTGTAACCCCTGCAACAGCTAAGCGTCGGAGCGCTTCAGTCGCATCGAAACCGAGAAGCGCTCAGCCGGATGGACGCTTATCGACACCTCAAAGGTTTCCCCCGCGGAGTCGAGGTAGCGCCGCACAATCTCAAGCGCCGCAGTCCCCTTATCGACTTTCAGCCTTTCCGCCATCTCTTGCGAAATCAGCGCGGCGTGCACGTCCTGCTGGATCTCCGCGATGCAACGACCATAACGCGCTTCGATTAACGAACTGATAAGCGCGTCCGGTTGAGCTCGCGCTGCATCTGCGACTTCCGCGTAAGCCGGGTCGATATATACGTCGGTCCAACCGACCGGCGGACTCTCTCTGTCGCCGTCGATGCGCAGGCTCGAAACACGCAGCCATCGCGCACCATCTGCACATTTCAGCGTTTTGGCGAGCTTGCCGCTTGCGAAGATCTCCTTCGTCGATTGCACCAGACGCAGGTGCTCGGAGCCGAACTGAACGAGATCGTCCACCGATGCGAGCGACGGCCGAAACTCGTTCTTCGGCTGCGCCGATTCGACGCGCGTTCCCGCGTTCTTGCGCCGCGACACGAACCCCAACTGCTGCAATTCATGCAGCGCTGCGCGAACCGTATGCCGGCTCGTCTGATAGTGGTCGCGCAGTTCAAGTTCGGTGGGCAGGTACGAACCGACCGGATAGCGGCCGGACGCAATGCCCTCAGTCAAGTCGCGAGCGATGTCGGCGAAGTGCGGTCTGTTCATTTTTGGGTGGCGATGCAGTCAATTTATCAGGGCTAGGGTAAATCATAGCTTGCTCAACATGTCCGAACATATTAATTTGATATGTCCGGACATATCGTCGATTTTCGCGAATTGCCCCAGCCCTTTTTAAACCGGTTTCCTGCACTTCCAAGAGGTCGTCATGACAAGTCGCACTATCCCTATGGCCAGCACTGTGGTCGATTCAATCCTGTTTCGCGACGCCTTCGGCACGGCGAAGATGCGTGCGCTGTTCTCCGACTACGCGCTCGTGCAGCGCTATATCGACGTGGAAGTCGCGCTGGCCAAGGCTGAAGCGCGCGTCGGCGTGATTCCGGCCGACGCGGCGGAAGTGATCGCCCGTGAGTCGACGATCGAGCGGATCGATTTCGATCACATGCGTGAGGAGACAGACATTGTGGGTTATCCGATTCTGCCGCTCGTTCACCAGCTCGTCGGCATGTGCGGCGAAGCGGGCCGCTACGTCCATTGGGGCGCGACGACACAAGACATCATGGATACGGCGGTCTCGCTGCAGGTGCGCGATGCGCTCGATGTGATCGACAGCGACATACGCGAACTGCGCGCGATTCTGGTCGATCTTGCAAAGAAACACCGCGATACGCCGATGGCGGGCCGCACACATTTGCAGCAGGCGCTGCCCGTCACGTTTGGCTACAAGGTCGCGATCTGGCTCGCGATGTTCGACCGGCATCAACAACGCCTCGCCGAGCTGCGTCCGAGGGTGGCCGTCGTCGAATTCGCAGGGGCCGCGGGCACACTGGCCTCGCTTGGCGACAAAGGTTTCGAGGTTCAGAAGGCGCTCGCCGATGAACTGAAGCTCGGCGTACCCACAACCACGTGGCACGTGGCGCGCGATGGTTTCGCCGAAGCGGTCAACCTGCTCGCGCTCGTGACCGGCTCGCTCGGCAAGATCGCGCTCGACATCATGATCATGGCGTCGACGGAGTTCGCCGAAGTGTACGAGCCGTTCGTCAAGGGGCGCGGTGCAAGCAGCACCATGCCCCAAAAGCGCAATCCGATTTCCAGCGAACTGATGCTGGCCGCGGCAAAAGCGGTGCGTCAGCACGCGGGTCTGATGGTCGACGCAATGATCCAGGATTTCGAGCGTGCCACGGGCCCATGGCACGCGGAATGGATTGCGATTCCCGAGAGCTTCATCCTTTCGGCTGGTGCGCTGCATCAGGCGAAGTTCGCGCTCGGGGGATTGATCGTCGACACCGAACGCATGAAACACAACCTGGGCATCACCAGGGGGTTGATCGTCGCGGAGGCGGTCATGATGGGGATGGCGCCGTTCACCGGCCGCCAGCAGGCTCACGATATCGTCTACGACGCCTGCCGTACCGTGAACGAGAAAGGCGGCACGCTCGCCGAAGCGCTAGCGGCGCTGCCCGAAGTCACCACGCACTTCGACCGCGCGGCGATCGATCGGATGACCGATCCAGCCAACTATCTCGGCCTCGCGCCGCAAATGGTTGATCGCGCCGTCGAATTGTCCAGCGGCATCTGAGTGAAAGACGTGGAGGAGCACACATCATGAACAACGATAGCGCATCAAACGAAACGCCGGACGTTCCGCCGCCCGGAAGGCTGCCGTGGTACCGCAAGCTGGGCATGCAGGTTCTGGTCGGGCTGATCCTCGGGATTGCCGTCGGTCTGATTTTCCCGAAGATGGGTGGGCAGCTTAAGGTACTGGGGGACATCTTCCTGTCGCTTATCAAGGCCGGTGTTGCGCCGCTGGTGTTTCTCACCATCGTGCACGGCATCGCGTCGGCGGGTGACGTCAAGAGCGCGGGCCGCGTGGGATGGCGCTCGATCGTCTATTTCGAAGTGGTGTCGACCATTGCCTTGATAGTCGGCCTGCTGGCGGGCAATTTGCTGCAAACCGGAAAAGGCATGACGGCCGTCGCCGTCGGAGCGGCACCGCCGGTGGTTGCAAAGATGGAGTCACAAGGCTTCGTCGCGTTTGTCATGCACATCGTGCCGGACAACTTCATCGGCGCGTTCGTGAAGGGAGAACTGCTGCAGGTGGTGGTGCTGGCTGTGATGGTCGGTATCGGGATACTTGCGATTCCTGAACGCCGTCGCGTCAGGATCAATGAGGGACTCGATCTGGTTTCCGAAGTCCTGTTCTCGTTCATCAACCTGGTGATGAAGCTGGCGCCGCTCGGCACCTTCGGCGCCGTCGCTTATTCGGTGGGTAGCAACGGTACTGCTGTGCTGATTGCGCTTGCCCAGCTCGTTTTCAGTTTCTATGCGGTTGTGATCCTGTTCATCGTCGTGGTTATGGGAATCATCGCGAAGCTGGCAGGTTTTAGTCTGTGGCGCTTCCTGCGCTATATCAAGGACGAAATCTTTATCGTGCTGGGTACGGCGTCGTCCGAGAGCGCGCTGCCGCGCCTTTTGATCAAGCTTGAACGGCTCGGCTGCGCGAAGCAGACGGTCGGTCTCGTGTTGCCTACCGGCTATGCGTTCAATCTCGACGGCACATCGCTCTTCATGTCGATGGGCGTGCTGTTCATCGCTCATGCGTATGGCGTGCCAATTACGCTGCAGCATCAGGTCGGCCTACTCCTGTTGATGCTGTTGACCTCCAAGGGTGCGGCCACGGTGTCAGGCGGATCATTTGTGGTGTTTGCGGCGACGGTGACGTCGACCGGCATCCTGCCCGTTGAAGGGGTCGCGGTGATATTCGGTGTGTACCGCTTCATGTCAATGGCGATCGCCACCTGCAACACGATCGGCAACAGCCTCGCTACGGTCGTGATTGCAAAGTGGTCGCATACGTTCGACGCGCAGGTCGCCCAGCGTCATTTTTATCCGGAGCGCTACCCGGCCACCGCGCAGGCAGACGAAAGTCTTGCTGACGGTAACTTGCTGCCCGAGGACACGAGCGACGCGAATCCGCACCCTGGCGGCATCTCTATGAAAAGTGCGGGCACAGCGCGATGATCTGTTCCGCTTGGCCTTCGGCGCCCAGTCGGAGGCCTGCCGATTCAGCGCCGTATCAGAGGCTGCCGGACTGTCACTGATGTAGGCTGCGATTGTCCGCTCTGCCCGTTGGGGCGGCGTAGCGGAGGCTGTTTGGCGTTACACCCATTGCATGACCGGCCTGCCCGAACTCCATCCTCCGGCCTTCAAGGAAAGCGTGGAGCCGGGACGCAGTATCTTGTGCCCTCTCTCGCCCACGTGTGTCCTCCGGCAGCCGCCCGAGCGAAAACACAGGTATGTCCTCTGTCGTCACGACGTAAGCGCTGAACCGCGGGCCCCAGAGCTGCACAAGGAACGGGTGCTCCCACGTCGTCGGACCAGCGCCGGCAATCCGTGCATGGATCGACAACAGCGCCGCGCGCGGCATGGAATCTTGCAATCCGCACCACGCAGCCCGGTGCAGTGATGTTGTCCCCATCGGCAGGCGTTCATCGAGCGACCCGGCGCGCCGCCTGAAACTCAGGATTTGTGATCGTGAGAGCGTAAGTCGATAATTTGCCACGCAGTACCTCAGCAACCAGTTAAGTGTTCGTGCAACACGCAGGTCCGACGATTGTCATACGATCTGATGGGTAGTGTCTAATGACCGAAACTGGCCGAGGCCGTGTGAAACGCATGTTGAATGAGGTTGTCAAAGAAATCGGCCTTTCAGATCGCGCTGTATTGGCTTGCCGGCGACTTGGGAAGGGTAAAATGACACCCGAAAACCGAGTACTTTTGCGTTTTCACACAGCCTCGGCCGAACTCAGCCCGATGATGACCGGCGCAGAACGACTCTCTCCGGACCTTCAACCCGGGCTGACCGCTACGGCTGCTTTGATGTGTTTAACGGCCATCCCCAGTACACAGCCTTTTCCATTGCGAACTCTCTGAGGGGAGAAGACTGCCATCTTCCGCACCGCCCGTGGCGCGTCCGTTAGCCACCGCACTCTGCGCGCGCATAGGCGCTTCAATGATAGGCGGTCATTTCTGGATGGGCGGGGAGTGCGTGCGCCCTGCCTTCACTGGCATCATCGCCACATTACCGTCGGGCATGCTCCGTGCAACTTCACTAGCGTTCGCCCGCAGGGCCATGCGTATTCGCTACTCATCGATATGGACGCCATCCACAACAAAGCTCGCTCGACGCCGCCGCCGTCCGAGGAATCCGCCTTCACCGGCTTCGTGCGGGTGCGCGGCGCTCGCGAACACAATCTGAAAAACGTCGACGTGCAGATTCCACGTGACGCGCTGGTCGTCTTTACCGGCGTGTCCGGCTCGGGCAAATCGTCGCTGGCATTCGGCACTTTGTACGCCGAGGCGCAGCGGCGCTATTTCGAATCGGTCGCGCCGTATGCCCGACGCCTGATCGAGCAGGTCGGCGTGCCCGAAGTGGACGCCATCGAAGGCCTGCCGCCCGCGGTCGCCTTGCAGCAGCAGCGCGGCACGCCGAGCGCGCGCTCGTCGGTGGGCAGCGTGACCACGCTGTCGAGTCTCGTGCGCATGCTGTATTCGCGCACCGGCGACTATCCGCCGAAGCAACCCATGCTGTTCGCCGAAGATTTCTCGCCGAACACCGTGCAAGGCGCGTGCCCGACTTGCCACGGACTCGGCCGTGTCTACGAAGTCACCGAAAAATCGATGGTGCCCGACGACTCGCTGACCATTCGCGAGCGCGCGATCGCTGCATGGCCGCCGGCCTGGCACGGACAGAATCTGCGCGACATTCTGGTGACGCTCGGCTACGACATCGATAAGCCGTGGCGCGACTTGCCAAAGAAAGACCGCGACTGGATTCTTTTCACCGACGAACAGCCGACCGCGCCCGTCTACGCGGGCCTCACGCCGAAGGAAACCCGCGCCGCGCTCAAGCGCCGTGACGAGCCGAGCTATCAGGGCACCTTCACCGGCGCGCGCCGCTACGTGCTGCACACGTTCGCGAATACCCAAAGCGCGCTGATGAAAAAACGCGTGTCGCAATTCATGGTTGGCAGCGTCTGTCCGACGTGTCATGGCAAGCGGCTCAAGAAAGAAGCGCTGTCGGTGAAATTCGCCGGACTCGATATCGGCGAGTTCGCCCAGTTGCCGCTTGCCAGACTTGCCGAGATGCTCGAACCGATCGCGCGCGGCGAATGGCCGGAGTCGGATGTGACACATTCGGGCAAAGACGCCGGCAAAGGCAGCGTGCTCAGCAAGAGCGCCATGCGCGATGCCGTCGACAAACGGATCGCCGCCGGTGGTTCCGCGCACAAAGCCTCGCCCGACGTGCGGCGCACGCCCAACCTGTCCGAGGAAAAACGCGTCGCCGCGCAACGTATATCAGCCGAACTGCTCGAACGCCTGACGACGCTGGTCGATCTGGGTCTCGGCTATCTCGCGCTGGAGCGCAGCACGCCAACGCTGTCATCCGGCGAATTGCAGCGCTTGCGGCTTGCCACGCAGTTGTCGTCGCAGTTATTCGGCGTCGTGTATGTGCTTGACGAGCCATCGGCCGGCCTGCATCCCGCCGACGGCGAAGCGCTCTTCAGCGCGCTGCAGGGATTGAAGGCCGCGGGCAATTCGCTTTTCGTCGTCGAACACGATTTGCAGATGATGCGGCGCGCCGACTGGCTGGTCGACGTCGGCCCTGCGGCCGGCGAAGCAGGTGGCTATGTGGTCTATAGCGGGCCGCCCGCCGGACTCGTGAAGGTCGAAGCGTCGCAAACGCGCCGGCACCTGTTCGCGCCGCCAGCGCCTGTCGAGCGCGCGTCGCGTGAACCCGCCGGCTGGCTGCGGCTTGCGGACATCACGCGCAATAATTTGCACGGTCTGGACGCCGCGTTTCCGCTCGGCTGCCTGACTGCCGTCACGGGCGTGTCGGGCTCGGGGAAGTCGAGCCTCGTGAGCCAGGCGCTGCCGGAACTGGTCGCAAGCCACCTTGGCCGCGTCTTCGAAAATCCGGACGACGACGAGCAAGACCCGTTGCTCGCAACTGACACCGCGCCGACCGGCGGCCATATCGTCGAAGGCATGGACGCGCTGCGGCGGCTGGTGCGCGTCGATCAGAAACCGATCGGCCGCACGCCACGCTCCAACCTCGCCACCTACACGGGCCTCTTCGACCACGTGCGCAAGCTGTTCGCCGACACGCCGCTCGCCCGCAAGCGCCGCTACGGCGCGGGCCGCTTCTCGTTCAACGTGGCGCAAGGCCGTTGCCCGACGTGCGAAGGCGAAGGCTTCGTCAGCGTCGAACTGTTGTTTCTGCCGAGCGTCTATGCGCCCTGCTCGACGTGTCACGGCACGCGCTACAACACGCAGACGCTGGAAGTCACATGGCGCGATAAAAACATCGCCGAGGTGCTCGGCCTGACCGTCGACGCCGCCTGCGATTTCTTCGCCGATGAAGCCAGCGTGATGCGCGCGCTGAAAGTGCTGCGCGACATCGGGCTCGGCTATCTGCGGCTCGGTCAGCCGGCCACCGAATTGTCCGGCGGCGAAGCCCAGCGCATCAAACTCGCCACCGAACTGCAACGCGCGCAACGCGGCGACACACTGTATATCCTCGACGAACCGACCACCGGCCTGCATCCCGCCGACGTCGACCGGCTCATGGTCCAACTCCAGGGACTCGTGGATGCCGGCAATACCGTCGTGGTGGTCGAACACGACATGCGGGTGGCCGCGCAAAGCGACTGGGTCGTCGACGTCGGCCCCGGCGCCGGCGACGCTGGCGGCAAGATCGTGGCGAGCGGCACACCGGCCGAGATCGTGCGCGTGAAGGAAAGCCGCACCGCCGAGTATCTGCGGCAGCAACTCGCAGCGTGAAGGCAAAGGAAGCGTGTGCGCTAGCGAGCGCCGCGCTTCTCTTTCAGGAAATCGATTAGCGCGCGCAGTTTGAGCGGCATCTGCGCGCGGCTCGCCGTCTAGAGATAGAAAACGGGGAAGCCGGGACAACATGCGTCGACTACGCGCACGAGGCGGCCATCGTCGAGTTGCTTGCGTATGTAGTCCTCGATGACATGCAGCAGACCCTGCTGCAGGATTTCATGATGCAGTGCGTCGACCAGCGGCTGTAGTTGCATGCCGCACCTACCGACCCATGCGCCCAATGTCGATCCCGTATCGCGAGACCCGCCCGTGCAAAGATCTGCTCCTGACAACAGGGGAAGGTGGTCAGCGTACTTGGCAACCAGCACCGACGCCAGCATTCCCGTGGTTTGGATACCCTCGTCGATGACGTGCGCGGGCACCGCCGCCTGAATCAGTGTTTCGCAGTTTCCCGGTAGCGGCGGTTTGTCGTTGCCGCTCCACGAGCGATCGATCTATGGCGACAAGTGGGCAACGAACGTCCCAGCGCAAACGGCCGCGTTGGCCGAATTATTCGCGCAGCTCGTTCGACAGGTTCCGGAATTGCAGCCGTTCCAACGGCAGAGTTCTCCGCTCGCTGAACGGCAGAATTTGGCCGACGGTCGACCGATTTGGTCGGCCGTAGCCGACCCACAACGGTCCCCGAGCTTTCCCGAAAGCAGCCATTCCAACGTATATTGTCTTACGCACGCCCATCTCCAAACTCCATCTAGGACTGCTCGATGCGCCTTGAAGACATTCTCACGAGGTTGAGGGGCAACCCTTCCACAACACGCCAAATCACACTTCTTAAGCGGGTCTCGGCCGCGCTCCAGGCTTCTCCTGACTGCACCGGTGCGGCGGTCGTTGGTTCATTTGCAAAAGGGAGCGCAGATCGCGTTTCTGACATCGACCTAGTCGCCTTTTGCTCGGATGGCACTGGGAGTTCGCTATTACGTGCGATAGAGCAGCAGATCGCCCCGTCGGAAATATTCATCAAGTTTGATGGCGTGCATGATCCGAAAAGTCCGTTCCAAAAGCTAATCTTCGAAGACTTAACTTCAATCGAGTTTCATGTCATCTCACCCGATACTGAACTCATCCTAGAGCAGCCATTTGTTGAAATAGTTAACCGGGATCGTTGCCTTGAGTCGAGGGCATCGTCCAGGCTCGCTCCGACTGAGCACGATGTGACGGCCTATCATTATGGCGACCGATTCCTGGCATGGGAACTCTTCACTTGCTTGAAGTGGTTATGGCGCGGAGACTTCAAAACTGCAAAGCGCTACCTGGTCAATTTGGGAAGAGCTATAGAAGCGTCGGAAAAAGCCAATGGATCTGCAGTCTGTTAGCCTGCGCACATGCAACTTCCGTGCTGGTGGTCGAGCGCCCGTTTGTCAACGATGCTCGCCTCGAAGTCGACGGTCCGCTTTTGGCCGAAATTGGCCGATCGCTGCCTGACATGGTCGGCTCAGTACGACCGAGGCCGTGTGGAAACTCCATTTTCGCTGCTGAGGGCGAGGTTGCCGGTCGGGTCGATCAAGCTAAATGCCGATTAGGGCGGCCACGTCGGCAAGCCGACCGATCTCGGCGCGAATTCGTAGTTCACACCCTGCCACCTGAAGCAGGCAATTCCAACCCCGATGAGAACAAGGAAGGCAACAACTGAAGCTGAAATGAGAATCTTGGTTCCACGCCCCATGTGTTTGCTCCGATCCAAAATACGTCCCGAATCAAAGTCTCGTGTGTTCAACGACGCCTTGAAATGTTGTCAGCGATTTTGACGCCAGTCCGAACTGTTTATCGTCATTTTTGTCGAGAAATCTAGTTGTGCCCGTGCGGATTTAATTCCAGCAGTTGGCGTGCTAGCCGACTGGTGATCGCCGAGCCGCATTTTGCGCAAATTCCGTTGTTGGTTGCCTGGCCGCAGCAAGGGCAAAACCATCTGCCCAGATTGAACTGTGTCAACTTGTTGGATGGAGGAGGGGCCTTCAACGTGAGCGTCTCGAATTGCTCCCGAACGGAGGTGCTAAACAATGAGCCCGACAATGAGCACCGGAGTTCTCCCCCGATGGCTTCAACGAGCTGTGCGGAACAGTAGGGACAGTGCATAGGCTGTAGTGTGTCGGCCCCATTGATTGTTGATGATCTTGGGGCAGAGGTCGAGCGTCTGAAGTTGACCGCGTGTCGCCTCGCGCAAGGCGCAGATAGTTACCGCGTGCGTTGCACGACTGCGATCTGCTGCACGCTACTCACTGCGTACACCGGATCAATTCGAGAGCAGACGTTCGACACCGCGTCGCATGTTCGAACGTGTTTTGCCAACGTCTACCTTATTCATGGAACGGCCCGGCCTCGAACGTCGCAACCCCATCGGCATACTCTCGCACCCATATGTCACGAGCTTCTTCCCCGACTCCCTTTACCGCAAACGAAGTGTGCGGTAGACATTGAGCAACTTTGCCGAACAGATCGGCAACCGACCAACTGTCAAGAAAGAATAAAGTGGGAGACGCCGCCGGCAGCGCTGAACCACACGCTTCGAACAAATTCTTCAAGACATCATGGCTCAGAGCACCTTCGTCAAGAAACTTCGTAATCACTTCCCGGGCGCTCGATATAGCCAGCGCTTCGCCGTCGAATGGATGGACCCAAACTAGCGTGTGAAAGCTCATACGAGTTACTCCGGTGATTGTCGTTTTCGAGAATCGCGGTCTCTTTGTCCGCGAGAGTTTGCACAACATCGACGACCTTCCTCGCTGCGCCAACCGGCCGTTGCCGATAGCCGTGCTCAAGGTATTGCGCACGTCCGCACCGATTCGCAGGAAATGAGACTCCGCAAATTCCTGCAGCTCCGGTCGCCGGTTGCACGATTCCCGCTCTCGCCATAACCGTTCACTTCGACATAGCAACGCCCGCGCTATGCGGGCGTTGCTAGTCGGAATCCGCTGCGATACTCAACAAATCAGCATCACTTGGCCGCGGTGGCTTGAGCCGTCGGCGCAACTGTCAACTTCGATTCCTTCACGCCATCCTGACCGGTTTTATCGTCGACCAATTGCAGCTTGTTGCGCGCATACAGAATACCCATCTTGACCTCTTGCCAGACGTAGTAGTTCTTGCCGGCCTCGGTGTCAACTTGAAGAGTCGAATCGTTCTCCGCTTTGGACACCAGTTGATGCGGACCCGGTTCGACTTCTGTATACAGATAGGTTTTGGATAACGTCTCGCCGAGAACCTGGCCATCAATCGTTACCGGCATCTTCACTGCAGCGCCCATGCTCTCGTTCCGATACACATAGATCGCTGCTTTGTTCTGCGGGGCACTGAAGGTCTTCAGTGCCGCGTCCTTCTGCGGATCGCCCATCGGTACGGATGCGCAACCTGCCATAACCAGCAACGAGACACCGAGCGGAATCAATTTCTTCAACTGCATTTCTTTTTTTTCCTTTTTCTGTTGTGGAATCTGAGTCTTTAGCGGGCTGGCGCTTAAACATCAGGGCCAATCGGCATGGGGTTTGGATCAATGCTTCATGCACCCAGCAGTCCGTCGTGTCGCCCGGATACGTTTCGCGTTAAGCAATAAGCATTAAATCGCGCTTATTTCACGCGCGCGTCAACCGTCTGCTCGCTTCCATTATTTGATATCGGCTTTTCTATGGCAGACTTTAGCCACGACGTTCACTTTGTTTTGGTCATTCCCAGGTGATTGGATTATTCAGCGCAACTCTTGCCGACCACATTCAATCACTCCTTTCAGCAGGAGCGTCGGTGGTTCTGGATTTCCCGTTTAATTCAACCGACACCCGTGCATGGGGGCAATCTTTATTTCGGACCGCCGGGTGCGATCATCGGCTTCACTATCTGGATGTGAGCGATGAAATTTGCAGAGCTCGTCTGAGGACGAGGAACGCGTCAGGTGAGCATCCGTTCCAGACGTCCGAAGCGCAGTATGAGTTGATCACCCGTCATTTCGTCCCGCCCGCGCCAAGCGAAGGGTTCGAGATCCTCTGCCCCGAGTACCGCGCTGCCCCCAGCCGCGAGCGAAGCTGCTGAATTGATCCAACTGGGCGTCATAGGAGTAAGTCCGACCTCGCCGGCAGCCGGAGAAGTGCTGACGATAAGCTAGCTGGCCATTACAGTGACTGACTGACGTACCTCGAAAGAAGCCTTCTGGTTTCCAGAGTTGCGAGAGGCTGTCTCGTGTCAGAAAGCGTGGTTGACTTCGCGTTGGCTCGAAAGACGGCTCAGGACCGCGTGCCGTCAATGGCGCTGGAGCGACGTTCCCGCAGGGCATGCACATTGCACGAGGCGGCACGCGGCCAGTATGGGACGTCAACAAGACCTGTCAGTTGCGAACCGATGCCGCCTGTTCAAACACTCTGCGCCTGAGAGTAACCAGCGGGGTTCGGATCATAGGTGTGTGCGGGAATGCCCCGCTCCTGATGCATGGCAACGGCCTCGGCAAGCCTCCTACCGACCTGGTCAGCGCCCCTGATGCCCGGCAAACGCCTCACGGGACGAGTTGCATCGTTGGTCGTTAGAATGATCGTGCCGGCGCCGAACAGGCGCTGCCACCATGGGTGGATCGACGTGACGCACTGAATCCGGGAAATCTCGAGAATCGATACACGGCGATGCAGAATACCTTGCGTCCAGGTAATCCGCGCGGTATCGATGACGATTCGGGTGAACGCGGTCTTGGCGAACGGCAAGCCGACACCGATCAAAACCGCACCAGCTTGTGCAAGCAGCACATGCCACTGAAGCGGGAAAGAGTTAGACGCGTAGACATGTATAGCGCCAATCATTGCCATGACAGCGCTCCCCTTCAGGATCGCGGCAAGGTTGCATGCCTGCGACGGAGCGCCACTGAAAATTACCTGATTGGCCATCGCACATGTCCCTTATTCTGACCCACGGACCATTTGTCCGCCGAAAAAGGCAGCGCTGCCTGATTCGGTTGCGCGTCAGCGAATTCTTGATACCTATGGTGTGCCAGTATAGCCTTTACGACGAGTATCGTCCGCGACGTACTTTATTCGTTACTGCTGAAACCTTTTCTTAAGTGGCAGGCGAGGATCAGTTCGTGACTGCCATGCGCTGGAGGCGCGATAGTCACTGCGCCGAGATGCAAAATGCCAACAGTCCCGACGTGACCTCGTCGATGATCTGCTTCATTTCCGGATACGGGGGATGGAATGGGGTTGGATTTTGCGGACTGCCCCACTCGATCGTGTACGAAAACACCTTCGCTTTTTTTGCGTCGACCAGGTGACGGCTAAACGCATAGTCATCCGACGTGCCGGCAGTCGGATAAAGGCTCATCGACTGTTCCGTCTTGTAGATTCGTCCACGCGATGCCTTGATCGCATCACGCATCTCATTCGCCAGATCGACTGCGATCTTCTTGTCCTCGGCCGCGATGTACTCTCTATATGCCTTGTCGTTAGCGATGCCGCGCTTGCCGTCATACGAGGGGTTCTGGAAATTCATCGCTGGATCGGCGCTTTGATCGACATCGTCACCCCAGTTGTACAGAATGTCTTCCGAGTAGCTATGCAGGTCGACAAAATAGCGAATGTGCGGAAAGTTGTCGAACATCCAGACAGCGTTCTTTGTCTCCGGCTCGGAGGTTGCCGCGGGGCCAATGTAGACATCGTGATCGCACGGATCCGTGGAGTTTGCAATCGGCGACTTCGGGTCGAAGTACTTTGGAAAGTCCCAGAGAAAATCGTAATTGCGATTGACGTCGACACCGACGCATTGGGATTGCGTATGTCCCGCCGGCGCAGGTCGACGATTCTTGCGCCACATCGGTTCGGTCAGCATGCTGTAGTTGCGTCCGTCAGGATTGGCTTGCGGAAAGACGTAAATGTCCTTCTTCTCCACCACGGATTTGATCTGCGCTGCGGTAAAGGTCCTGCTGCCTATTGTGATTTCCGTATTTGTCCGGTATGCGTTGGCGAGCAGTTGCACAAAGTTGACGAGAATGTCGGGGCTGCCCCATTCGCGCGCGTGAACGCCGCCAAGGAAATAGATTCCGATGCGGCCCGCGCCGCTGCCTTTGCCAATCTTGAGCGCGTGACAAACACGCTTCTCCCACGTCTCGTTCGGCAGCTTGATCAACGTGGTGAACGCGTCATTCGGCGCCTCTGATTCGGCAGCCAGGGCCGCTTCAATATGCGTGACGTCGAGGTATCCGGTGCCGGCGGCGACCGACAACGCTTCACGCGTCAATGCGCCAACTGTGCTTGTGCGTTTCTCCTTCTGTCGCGCTACACCCTGGATTTGCGCATCCTCAAGACGTTCAACCTTGTAACCCGCAGCTTCAAGCGCACGAATTTGTTCGTCGCTAGCGTGCGCGTCGACGCGGTAGCCTTGTGCGACTTTCTCGACAGTATGCCTGGCGACCGTGACTTTATACTTTGTCACGAGGTCGGCCATCGCCGCATAGTCGCTTCCGGTAATTCTGGCATGGTAGTTCGACACCTTCATTCTCCCTTCAGTCTTCTGCCTTCGTAATCTTAAAGACGGTACAGCGGCAGTCATTTCAAATTTCAGTGGAACTAGGGAGCCTCCTGACGTTCGCGCCGCAACGGGGGCGCGACGACCCACATCGCGCCTTGTGCGCCATTAGCCTTTCAGCAGCCGAAACGCTACCTGCGTCAGATCCGCGGTCTGGTTGTAGACGAATAATTCGTCCGCGGGCGATGCGAGGCAGCGCCCGTCGATATCGAAGGGTAGTCCGGTGTGCTGAACTTTCACAATCGCTAATGGTTATCCTGCGGATGATTGCGGTCTTCATTGCCGCCGCGTGCCTCGCCGCCGTGTTCACCGGACGGACCGCCCGGGTGCACGGCAGCCTGTCCGTGAGGACCACCCGTCATTTGCCCGGGCGGCTGCGCAGGCCCGTGCGTATATCCCGGCTGCGGCTGCGTCGGCCCATGAGCGTACCCCGGCTGGGGCTGCGGCTGCGGGCCGCCGTGCACGACCGGCCTCGGGTTCATAGCCGGACCGCCCGCCGCCGGCTGGCCACTATGCGGCGGCGGACCGCCCCGCATCGGCGGCGGATGATTCGCCCACCGGTCCCGGTCGTGATACCAAGGTTGGCCGCGATAGTAGTGATCCCAGTAAGTTCCGAACGAGAACGCCACGATCGGCAGCCCGATCTGCAAGCCGTAAGTCATGATCGGCACCTCGGTACCCTGATACGGATAGTCGAGATATTCGCCGTAGACCCAGCCGCGCAGTCCGGGCGCTTCGACGTCACACCAGCTGTAATCGGAAACGCAGCCGTACACCGTAAGCTGCGCGCTCGGCGGCACTTGCGCGACCACCGGATACTCCCCGGACGGACCCGCATAAACGTCCACGGGCTGATTCGTATACGCCGGCGATTGAGCGAACGCAGCGCCGGACAGCGCCATCAGGCAAATGCCTCCCGCGATGGCTTGAATGACGATTTTCTTTTGCACGATTCCTCCCTCGGAAAGAGCGGTCCATGCATGAGGTGCGCTATTCGTTTCGTCCCGGCCATAACGGCGCCTCGATAGCAGGGCCACATTGCTTTGACAAGCCTGGTGGCGTTCGAATTGCACCCGACTGTCGGCGCAATTACGGTTTGTCAGCGTTCTTACCGTTCAGCAACTTTCATGCTCTGCCGCTCATGCGTCGAGCTGAGCAAAGAGCCAGTCCTGGAAGCAGTGCAGCTTCAGACGGGGGTGTAGATCGAGAGTTTCAGCGACGGGTCGTCGTTCGCCTGAAACGTAGCATATTCGTAACGTTGAGTGCCACGCTGAGGATGCGCGAGTACCTTCTGCCCGGATGCGCCACCACGGACATCGTGCGCGCTCCACCACCTCGCAAACTCCGGACTATGCGAACGCAGGCGTTCCACCAGCTCTACGAACGACGAGTCGGCGGCAAACAGATCATGCGTCGTGCGAAAGAGGGCGATCATGCGGCGCGCTTCGTTCACCCAGGCGGATCCGAACAGCCGCCGCGCTTCCGGTTCGATGAACATGAAAACGAGGATGTTGTGGTCCGCCTCCGCCAGGCGATCGAATCCGAACAGATCCGCAGCCGCCTGGTTCCACGTCAGGATGTCCCACCGCCGGCCGGTCACGTATGCCGGCAGGGGCAGGTTTGAAACGATGCGCGCGATCGCCGGCGGAACGATCTCCGGCGCAAATGTACCTTGATCATTGGAGCGGGCGAGCATCCGCAGATGTGTGGCCTCTGCTTTTCCAAGGCGCAGGGCACGAGCAAGTGCGTCGAGGGTGGCATCGGAGGGACTGACCGTTCGCCCCTGCTCGAGCCGCACATACCAGTCAACGCCAATGCCCGCCAGTTCGGCAACTTCTTCCCGCCGCAGACCTGGCGTGCGACGGCGCCGGCCGCTTCTAAGCACGCCCGCATCCGGGACCAGTTTCTCCCGGCGCGAGCGCAGGAAATCACCAAACTCACTAAGTCTCGCTGCTGGCATGTTCGTCTCGCAAGGGGGGACGCATGAATCCTAGGATAGTACCAGGCCTTGTTGTCTATTCTGGGCTCGTCAGAATGACCTCGTCAAACCATCTTTGAGGAGAACGACGATGAAAGCTGCAGTCCTGCATTCGCTTGACCGACCGCTCGAGATTGCGCAGATACCGAATCCGGAAATCGGGACGGGCGAGGTGATCGTGGATGTCGCCGCCGCGCCGGTGCTGCCCTACGCCAACGAAGTGTTCAATGGTCAGCGTCGTTATCCGATCGAGCTGCCCATAGTGCCCGGCTGCGGCGCGATCGGCCGCGTGAGCGCAATCGGCCCTGACGCTACGCATCTGAAGGCTGGTGACTGGGTATTCTGCGATCCGACTGTGCGCTCGCGCGACGACGTCTTGATGCCCGATATTGCGCTACAGGGCTGGAGCTCACGTGGCGAGGGCGGCCTGCGTCTGCAACGGTACTTTCATGATGGCCCGTTCGCTGAACAGGTGCGTGTGCCGACCGAGAACGCGATTCGAATCGGTGAGATCGATTCGGACGAGGCGGGGCAGTGGTGTGCGCTCAACGTCATGCTCGTGCCCTATGGGGGGCTGCTTTCGGCCGCGCTGCGGGCGGGCGAGACGCTGCTCGTGAGCGGTGCTACCGGCAACTTCGGCAGTGCCTGCGTGGCCGTCGCGCTCGCTATGGGGGCGCGTTGCGTGGTTGCCCCGGGTCGCAATGCACAAGCGCTCGACGATCTGAAACAGCGGTTCGGCGAACGTGTGCGACCGGTCAAACTTTCAGGCGATGAGCAGGCGGACCGAGAACGGATGCAACAGGCGGCTCCTTGTCCGATCGATTGCGTAATCGATCTGTTGCCGCCCTCGGCACCCACCGCGGCCGTGCGTGCCGCTCTGATGGCCGTGCGCCCGTACGGTCGAGTCGTTTTGATGGGTGGCGTGGGAATGCTGGGCGGCGCAGGGCTCGACCTGCCGTATCCATGGATCATGCGCAACGACATCACAATACGCGGCAAATGGATGTATCCGACGGAAGCTGTGACGCTCATGGCGGGTCTGATCCGCTCCGGCTTGCTGGATCCTGGACATTTCGACATCAAGACATTCCCGCTCGTCGATGCCAACGATGCGGTATCCCATGCGGCTGCGAACGGAGGTCCATTCAGAATGACCGTGATACGGCCTTAGCCGGCGATTGTGGCGGGTGTCGGCGATCTGCGCACCGATGTCGAACGTCTGAAAGTGTTTAGGTTTATACGACGCCTGCCCACATCTGCTTGTGGCGCTCGCCCATGCTCGTGATTGAGGGCAGGCATCCTACAAATCTGAGCGACTGAAGTCGCTCACCTTCGCGATGGTTAGTGCTGCGTGGGAGCCGGCTGTTGGGCGGCGTCTGCTTCTTCGTTTGTCGCGGATTCGGCTGACGTTTGCTTGCTCGGGCTCGGCTTCGTGGCTGCTGGTGTTTCCGTCGTCGCTATTTGCGATGCCTCTGCGAGAAGGCGCGCTGCACGGCTCGCGGTGATGCGGCTCTGCGGGATGCCCTTCGCATCGAGCGCGATCACCTGATACAGCTCACGGTCACACTCGAGCTCTCGCTGATATTGCTCTGCGGTGTCGACAAGCAATTCAAGCATGGTCTGTTGACGTCGTCTTTCGTCGCTCGTGATGGCAGGATTCCTACACATTGAGGACGCAAGTGTGATCAATGTGTTGAGCTGGCTCAACTGCCGGTTGCATAGATCGAAGGTGGAGAGCGCAAGCTTTTCGTACTGGAGCGCGTCGACAGGCGGGCGTGAAGCGGGTTGAGATTGTTTTGTAGGTTTGTTGCTCATGGTGCGACCTCCCTGGTACTTCTTGGATCGCCCGACACTCGCTTGGGGAAGTGGGTGAGCGGGCACGTGGCGGGTTTGGAAGACCGGCTCTGTACCATACCGGCGAGCCTCGCGGCTCCCCCACCACGGCCCGCCCATTGGAATATAGACGTGCAGAGGTAGACGCACGACCCGCGTGAGCGGGTGTGCGGGTACAGATGGCAGGCTTCCAAACCTGACCGCCGGGTGTTTCCCGACGGCTTGGTGATTATAAATCAAGGGAGCGGGGTAGCGGTCAACCAAGCAGGCTAAGTCTTTGCGTTTGGCTGATTGGATAAGGCATCGATGGGGATTGGCGTGCTGTCGCGAATTCAGAGGCCGCAGAGGGCGCGCGGTTAGTCGTCTCTACGCCGACAGTCAGCGCGCAGGTGTATCTGGGCTTCGCCAATGTTCGAACTTTGCGATGGATGGCGGTTCATCGGCCATTGCGGACGTTCGTGTAGTTCGACAAATGCGGCTGCTAACCGCCGCAGACCCGCCGCGCGACGAGGGCTGGGGATGAACGGCGTTGTCGATATCAACGAAAGCGCTCTGCTGACCCAAAGCAGCCGTTTGAGTCAACGTTAATAGAATGACCGCTTGCAAAACACATGCGTCGTTGGGTCATGCAATTAACTTAGCCAGTGATCGGCTTGTTTAACGCTGTTATGCGCGCGGTCTAAGATGTCATAGAGCCTGACCAGATGGTCAAGACGCTCAGTCTTTTTGTCAGATAGATGTTTTTGACGTCAACCAACTCTACCCGCAGATTTAGTGCTGTGCTCGTGCATCATTCAGTCGCGTCGATTTCCACTTCTACTTCGTCGGCCTCGATCTCGGCCTCGGTTTGAGCTTGCAATTCAGCAATCGCCGCACGCAGCGGTTCGTAGATCGTGATTTCGCCTCCCAAGATTTCAAACGTCACGGCGAGCACATAGCGGGCAGTTGAGTCCGGATCATGGCTCCAACCTTGATGGCCGACCACAGCGATGCAGAAGTGGTCAGGCAAGCTGTTCGAGCGAACGACGGCCCAGTCCTTCTGCACTGTCCCACTGTTTCGCTTAAAGTCCCTAATTAGGCCGTCCTGCGGCTTGTCGTGCAGCACCCAAGGCAGCGTCGAGCCAGGCAGCGGTACTTCGCCGTTTGTCGCGTTCTTCATCGCGCGCACCCGGAAGTCGTGCAGCCCCTCGCCCAGCTTGCTGGCCTTCCAATCGACCCATGTCGAGAGATAGCGGCGCAGATTGCGTCTCGTGCGACGCGGCTGCGCGACGTAGGACAGCGTCACATCGATGCGGATGTCGAATTCGTCGGCCTGCTGGCGCAACTCGGCCGGAACCGGCACCTGATAAATGTGGCATTCGCCAGTGTGAATCTCGGTGTCGCTGCTCGTGATGAGCGTCGTTCGATGATCCGTGTTCGTGGTGGCCCGCGCTTCGTCCGGTATGCCAAAGCCCAGGCATCGGAAGGCGCTTGACGCTGCGGCGAACAAGGCCTGCTTTTCCGCCTGGGGCATGTTCGGCGCTGGATTGCGCAGACGCGACAAGAGGTCTTCAGCCCAAGCCGGCCATTGTGCCGATTGCACGACGAGGGCGCGATACAGCAGCGCAGGTTCCGCGGGCAATACGCGCTGGATCTGGGCCGCAATGCGCGCCACCTTGGGCGTCGCGTAGGACGTGCCGGCGGCGTCGCGATCCGCTGCAGGCCCGGGCCCATGCAGCGTTGACCGGACGAGGTTGGGACAAGCCGTGGGGATGCGGCCGCCGGCCTGGATGTCTGGCGGCGCGTTGTTCGTCCGAACGGCGTCGCCGCCGTACTCGACGACTTCGGGCTTGATGACGTTCCAGATGCCTGGACCAGACCGTGAAAACGCCGAGGGGCCTGCGGGCTGCGTGGCGAAAGTCCGCCATGCGCCCATCTCGGCGGTGTCGTAGGCGATTGATCCGACGGTCAGCGCCTGCAGGCTCTGGCCGGGATTGGCAATGCGGGCCGCGTTTTCTTCGAGATACCCGGGATAGTCCCGGCCTGCACTCAGGTGGTCGGCGATCCCCAGAAAGGGTGCCGTGCCCTGCAGCGGCAGATTGCCGGCGCTTTGCACGACGAGAATGTCCCGCTCGTTGCACAACTGGTCAATCTCTGCGGCCCAGGAGGACATATAGCGCGTGCGGCAGTAGCCACGCGCATTGATCGAGTGGTTGAAGATGCGGGTCTGGCGAGGGCTGTCGTTGAAGCGCTCTATTGCCTTGCGCAGCGCCTCCGGAGGGAACAACTCGACGGGCATCGCGTTCTGTGCGTCCAGCACGCGGGCGTTTTGAATCCAAAACGGTAACTGAGGCGCACCTTCGGCTGGCACGTCCTCGCCGTACAGCACCGCGCCTGCGATGCGTGTGCCATGTCCGCCCGGCGCGACTTCATCCGCGACGGCCATCGGGGCCTCGCCCGGCAGAAAGCAATGGGAAGTGGCTTGGTCGATGCCGGGCTGAAGCAGGACGTGGGCTTCTTGAATGCCGCTGTCGATGACGCAGACGGCGGGCGCGTCCGCATTGGGGGCGACCGGCGTCACTGCCGGTGCCGCTTGTGCGCCCTGCTGGCCCTGGTTCTGGGGAAGAGCGATGTCTTCCGGCTCGACGACCTCGAAGATGTAGGGGTAGTTGAGAACGAAGTCCTTGAGCCCCTTCCCCGAGATCTTCAGCCGGACCGTGAAGCTGTCAGGGAGAACGCCTGCATCGAAGTCGGCGCTGTCGGTAAGATGCAGAATTTCCGCTTGGTAGAACTCCGTGAACTTCTGGATGGAAGTCTCGCGTTCGATCTTGATGTCGTCCCACTCGTTATAGGCGCTGGTACGCTTTTCCGACCACTCGAACTCTTTGGCCGCCCATTGCGCGTCCGTCGCGCGCTTGCCGCGGGTGGGGCGAGGCGGAATCTCCTGGGTGCCGGCGCAGGCGATGCCGATATCGACGATGTAGAACTGGTCGTCGTTGATATTGCCCCATGACGCCATGAGATGTTCGGAGAGGATGCGGCCCAGCCTGTCTGTTTGGTTGGGATCGTCGAACAGCGTGTGGACTTGGGCGATGGTCGCCGAGCCGTGTACTGTGACGGCGAAGCCTTGGACCATGGCCCGGAATGCGGCGAGCTGAATGTCTTCAGACGCCACGATCACATAGCCCTCTTCCTGCTCCGCAACGATCTCAAATTCAAACTTGGCCCGCAGGGCGTCGAGGTCGAGGCCGGTGTCAATCTGCAGTAGGATGGGAATGCCTGCTGGGATGTCCGGCAAGGTATGCCCGGCTGCCTGGCGTTGCACCTTGCGCGCCTGCCAATTCGCGCTGAGCGCTTGGGCCGCCGTGTCAAGCGCGACGCTGTGCGCCTGGCGCTGCACACCTTTGTTGGCTAGCGTTTGCGGCGAGGGATCACCGCTCCCGCGCAGGCGCGCCCTGCCTTGGTAGCGAAGGAGCAGCGGAAGGTGTTCAAAGTTGTGCGCTCCCGGCATGGATTACGCCCTCGGCGCCGTGTCGTGCCGTTGCAGTTCTTCGACGGCCTTCAGGAGCTTGTCTTGCGACAAGGTTTTACGGCCGGCGAGCACGGCGGCCTTCGCGGCGTCCTGCGCCGCCTTCACGACCATCGCGGCCGATGAACCTTCGAGCTTGGCTACCAACGGCTCCCAGGCGATGGGCCTGTCCAGCCACACACTGGATAACGTCAGTTTCAGGAGCTTTTCAATCTCGGCTGCACCTGGCAACGGGATGGAGAAGACATCGTCGAAGCGCCTGAAAAGCGCAGGGTCCAAAGCTGACTCCAAGTTCGTTGTGGCCACGAGCAAGCCAGGTGCGTCGTACTCCTCCATCAATTGCAGCAGCGAGTTGACGATGCGTGAAACCTCGCCGATGTCCTTAGAGGCCGTGCGCGATCGTGCGATGAAGTCGCATTCGTCGAGCAGCAGCACGCATGGCTTCTCTCGGGCACTGCTGAAGATCGATCGCAGATTCTGAGCCGACTCCCCGAAGAACGAAGAGATCAGAACGTCGAAGCGCACCTTCATCAGCGGCAAGCCCGTGTTCCAGGCGAGCCGCTTGGCCCCTAGGGATTTGCCGCAGCCCGGAGGGCCGTAGAGCAATACAGTCTTGCGAGGGCTGAGCCCGAAGGTGCGAAGCCGATCGCGAGCAGCGTACTCCGCTTCGATGCGCGCGAAGCGTTGCTCGACCACTTCAGGCAGCACCATGTGATGTTCAAGCTGATCGTGCGGTATCAGTGTGGCCAGAGTCTCGCCATGGCGCCGGCTTAATGGAAGCTCTTTAAGCGTGCGGTCAATGTCAGGCGTCGACAGCGGCGCGGCAGGCCGCTTGGGCTTGGGCTGTTTCAGGATAGCCTCAAGCTGTTCGGCAAGCCGGACGTGCCCGGTCTTGCGTTCCGCTTCGACGATCTTGCCGGCGAGTCGGTCTAGGTCCGTTTGCGAGCCATCGGCGATGGCTCGTACCACTCTCTTCAGAATATCGGCATTCATGCGATTTCACCCTTTCTTGCGAGCCGTCGGACAATTGCTAACACATCAACAGGCTGCACTCGATGGCTACAGGCCGGATTGTACGTTTGCGCCCTGACCTGGTGTTGCCGGAGCACCGCAGTCACGCGATGACCTCTAGGCCGTGCTTTTGAACCAGATGCAGCAACTTGAGCGCTGTGCCCGTTGGCTTCTTCTGACCGATCTCCCACTTCTGAACTGTCGATACACTTGTATTGAGTAGGTGCGCGAAAACCGCTTGACTGACATGCGCACCTTCACGGATACGCTTGATTTCGGCCGGCCCCAAGGGCTCGACCGGTGGTAGCTCGAGCGGATCGAATTCGCGTAGCGTGACCTGATCAACTACATCCGCCTTGCGCAGCCTTTTGGCTGTTTCACGCACGGTTTCGCGATCGGGTGACTTCGTCTTGTACATTCAAACCTCGCCTTATCCCCTTGTCGGCACGTAAAAAATAAAACCACGCGACTTTCCATTATAGCACTCAGTGCTACTGAATCGAAGCTGAGTTCCCTATGACAACACGATTTCCGATGTCCGTCGCGTCGAGATTTTCCGATCGTTCCGTCATATACCTCGGCATGAGGGAAAACTGTAGCCTCAGCCGTTTGGTACGAGAATGGCTCGCAGGCAGGCTTCCGTTCGAACCGGCGCTGCATAGCCTCCAGTATGCCTTCGTGCTCCCGCCGTCGAATACGGCGATAGTCGCGCGGCGCACGTCGCTCCTTCATCGGGCAACGCGGACATGGCGCGAGTCTAGCTGCCCTTCATTTGGGTACTGTAACGGGTCCTCTCGCAGTGGCGAAAGCAACTCAAGTTCATCCGCGGATTCTGCGAGCGCTCTCGTAAGGCCAGTTCGATTGGGAAGACACCAAAGAGACGCGCTCACGCTGGACGCTCGTGCTGCTGTTCGTCGGTGGATTGATCAGCTATCTCGACTGCGCTCCCTATTCGATGACTGCGTCGGTGATCACGAGTGCCCTCGGCTTTGTTCCCGCGCAGTTCGGCATCGTGTATTCAAGCTTCTTCGTTAGGT
Source organism: Paraburkholderia sediminicola (assembly GCF_046026675.1). Classification (GTDB taxonomy): domain Bacteria; phylum Pseudomonadota; class Gammaproteobacteria; order Burkholderiales; family Burkholderiaceae; genus Paraburkholderia; species Paraburkholderia sediminicola_F. The sequence goes on from NZ_JAQQEY010000002.1 coordinate 611,949, forward strand.
ATGCGGTGTTCTGCTTCATCAGCAAGCGCTCGACACCCGCGAATTGACCAGGACGAAGCACGCATTACTTCACCACAGCGAACCGATCAGGGCGAGCAGTAGATGCGCAGACTGATGTTCGCTCTTGCGACCGACGTCTGCAGTGCGGCAAGGTAGTAAAGCATCTGAAGCCCATGCGCAGTGGGGCGGTTCCTGCTCAGCTTGTCGATGAGATCGGACTTGCTGAGTGATTTGCCTGCCCAGATCCAGACCTCCTTGCTGTAGGCGGCTGATTTGAGCGCGGCATCAATGGCCTGCCAGGTTGCCGCGCCGGGCGCAACGCTCGAGCGGAGCGTGCGATGTGATATCTGGCGGTTGTCGTCGGTGGACCACGCAGTCGCCCACCAGGCTTCGCGGCTGTCGACGACAGTGCTCTTGAGCATGAATGGAATTCCCGCCTGAGCCTGCCGCCCGACCACCTGCATGGCGTTCAGGCTCATTTTTGAGTCATTGACCTTCGCGTGAACGAACACCACGCGTCTTGTCGAACTGCTTATCAAGAAGAAGTCGACCATCTCGTTCGAGCCATCGTCGCAAACTACGATGTCGAATTCTTCCAACTCCTTCTCGAGTTCAGGATCATGCTGGGCGATTGGAAATCGCCTGTTCGAGGGCGAGCGCCCGCCGTGACGGGCGAAACCGTAGCGCGCATACATCCCTCCAAAAATCGAGCCGGACACCCACTCGCTCATTGCCCCTTTGCCTTTCTCGGAGATGACGTTTGCCATCCACACGGACGGGCGCAACGCCTCAAGCGGCGTCCCGGCTTCCTTGCCTTCCCTAATCGCCGCGAAGTCGATGCCGGTTCGATAAAACGTTCGTCTGGCGTAAGTCAGACCTACGGCAGCGGGAACGATCCGGAACGCCTGCCTGCGAGTCGTTGCCCGGGAAAAAGACGTGGGCTGATCGCTGCCCGTCTCTGCAACGAATGCATCCATCTGGGGACTGTTGATCACGTACCTGCCGCGCCTGTGGACGGTACCCGTGATTTCGTACTCGACCGTACCCTCCAGTGTCTTTTCTCCGACGTGAAGCCTGAATTCACGATTCTCGTCTACGTCTACGCTCAGCTCGGCCTCCAGCAGTGCTTCAACCTTTGCGTCGTCCCATCCTTCGGGAGATTCGTTGTCGAGCACCTCCTGCAGGTCGAAGAGGATGTTGAGGGGCACCGCATCATCTGGGTGAGGCGCGGGAACGGATTTCGCGAAGCGGTCGAACACCGGACTGGCCGCTACCCGTGTATTGTCCAGCACCGTTGCAACTGCTTCCGCCCACTTGACGTACGCGCTTATGCCATGTGTTTTAGCCCTGACCTGGCCTAGCGTGTCGGAGATTGTCGAGCGCTCAAGCGACAGATACCGCGAGACGGCGCGTCGCGCGTTGCGGCCGTGAGCGCGCAGCGCGTTGAGGGCCTGGCTGTTCTGGGCAAGATCGTAAAAGCCGGTACTGAAATCATGCATGCGCGCCGTGGCTGAACGTACCGCACCATCCGTCAGATCAAGCCCTACGGCCGATGTCTGTCCGACGCGCCAGTGCTTTTGACCGGCGCCCGCGGGAACGAGGCGGCGCAATGCCTCAGGCGCCTCTGTCTCAAGTCCGAGCCGATCGACGTCAATCACAAGACCGTCCGTGTCGAACAGGAAAATCCGGTTGTCCACTTCGACGATCGCCATGATTCCCAGATTCCAAACTGGAAACGAGTGCCGCACCAGAATCTCGGAATTCTGCCAGGTAAGATACACGATGAGCCGCGCGTTTGCCGGATCGTCTCGGCGTGGCGCAATGATCCGCATGTCGTAGCGATCTTCCAGCCCCATCGCCATCTGACAGCGTTTTACCAGCTCGTCGAGATCTATCTTTTCGCGCCGTTGCAGCACGGTCGTCCGGAACGGCAGCTTGAAGTCGTCAAATGATGGGGCCGGTGCGTCGTCGTCGAGCCCCAGCCGCTCACAGAAATCACCGAAGAGATACTGATACTCCGGCGCATCTTTGAGCATCACGCTAGGCAGACGGGCTTCCTGCATGAGAGCACGTTTCGGATTGCGGTCGAAATAGCGTTCGAACCGTTCGTAGCGCCGGAAACGTTGTTCGATGTCGGTGAGCACCGTTTCGCTTGCGAAGACACAAGCCGTCTCACCGGGAGACTTCGCATGATCGAGAAAGCGCAGGATGCGTCCAATCTGCTGGATGGCAGCCCGTGAGTTGCTGAAGCCCTGATAGATGGCGACGCAAGCGAACGTTTTTTCGTCCACGCCTTCGAGCAGCTTCCATTGGTGTAGCCAGAACGTGATGCCACGCGTGGCTGGAGATCTGAGTGCAGCACTTGCGCTGTTGAATACGAGCGTCGAAGGGTCGTCTTTTCTGACCTTGTCGTGAATGAGCACGGTGCGCTGCCTCACAGCGCTAAATCCCGCCTGCAACGCCCGCAGCGAATCGAAGTCATGGGCACGCACGACGACGCGGGGAGCTCTGTCCGGATCAGGCCATGGGTGGCGCCGGACCACGTTGTCGTAGAACTTAAGCGCCGCCTGGGCGAATTCCTGCGGCCTGTCATCAGCGGGTAGCCATTTCGCGTCTGCAAATCGTACGGGGCGGATCAGGGTACGACTGACCGCCTCCTCCAGAGACAGGTTGAAGGCGAAGCGCCCGTGCACGGCGAAATACTTGAAGTCGTTGCGATACGGTGTGGCGCTAAAAAGCACAGTGGGGCAACCCAACTCGCGGATGCATTGCGACCACACGAAAGCGGGCTCATAGTGCCCTTCGTCAACAATCACGAGATCAAAGTCCTTCAGCACGGGGAGCAGCTTAGAGGCCAACGCTTCTTCGATGGGTCCCTCGGACGATCGGTCGGGTGGCAGCTCGGCATTGGCTCCGCGTGCACCGGCAAGCCGATGCGCGGGACGAGCAGGGCGTACTACCTGCTCGAGCGCCTTGAACGTGCTCACCACGACGAGCCGTTCTTCAGGAGGTATCGATGCAATTTTCGCCGCAGTGCTGGGCAGCAGGCGAACGATTCCGGCATCGTGCGCGTGCCGCGCAACAATCGCCGGAAGAGTTGACGGTGGCTCGCTTGCCGCAGGCGCGGTTGACGCCGTGGATCCTCTTGATCTCGCAGCCTTCACGGATTTCGCAGTCGCCCCGGAGGCAACTCCCGACGTCAGTCCAGTGAACGTTCCGCGACTGTACATCAGGCCAAAGTTCTGCCAGAAACGCCAGTGCACGTCGTCAATCAGTTGGTCGACAAGAGCGCGCTGCGGTGTGACGATGAGTACGCGCCTCACTTGTGTGAGAGCGCATGCGAGCGTCGCGATCACCGCCGTCTTGCCCGTTCCGGTTGGCATTTTCACCAGCGCCGACTCGGACTCGAGCCCCGCCGAGCACGCGCCAAGGTAGGCTACGCAGGTCGCAACGGCACGGCGCTGCGGCGCCCACAGGCCGCCCACCGGCCGATACTGTTGCTGCATATCGGCGGCCTTCCAGAAAGGGTATTTCCGAAGCTCCCGTATTTCTTTTCGGTAGTACTCCACGGCCTCGGCCGTCATGAGATCACGCTCGATCACGCACACCCCGCCTTGGCGTGCGAGGTTAGTCTCCGCGGGCGCGTTGACCCCCAGGTCATCTAGCTTCATGTTCTTTCTCACCCGTTATTGTGTTTCTATTCCGGTTCTTAAGGCATCGTCGCGCGTATTTTACGTTGGTCCGACTGCGAGAGACCGAGATCCAGAATCGAGTGAGGATGAAGGGATCGTTAGCGATGGAAGCAGAAGACCATTCCGTTGATGCCATCCCAGCGAGATTCTAGGGTCTGCTTCGGATCGATAGTACGCATCCGTTCACCTAGCAGACGAGACATGTTGCGACAGCATAGCTGTTTTGCGTTTGTTAGCAGTCTTTCCTGCGCAATTACATCAATGTCCGCAAAGGCCGAATATCAGCCGTTTGCAAACCTCGAATGGAACTACCTGACAGGCTATGTCACGGATAATGCCGGACGGCGAAGCTGGTTCGCCAAAATGGTTTCGCGGTGGCAGACCAACCCTGCGCCGAGGGTGTAATTAGTTTTGTGTAAACGGTCATTTGGCAGGAGACTGCCAGTAATCAGGAGCGACGATGACCGTAGCGAAACGCAACAAACGCGTGAAACCCGACCCTGAGCTCGTCAAGCTGGCCGACAGCCTGCTGGCGAACTACCAGAAACCAGAGGACCTGATTGGCGAGAACGGCCTGCTCAAGCAGCTCACGAAGATGCTGGTTGAACGGGCGCTAGAGACGGAGATGTCCGAACACCTGGGCCACGGCAAGAGCGAAGCGGTCACCAATGCCACGGGCAACACCCGCAACGGCCATAGCGCCAAGACGTTGCAGGGGAGTTTGGCGAGTTGCCGCTCGATATCCCGCGTGACCGTCAGGGTGCGTTCGAGCCGAAGCTGGTGAGTCGTCATCAGACGCGCTGGTCGGGCTTTGACGACAAGATCATCTCGCTATATGCCCGCGGCCTGAGCGTGCGGGAGATTCAGGGGCATCTGGAAGAAATGTACGGTACCGAGGTGTCGCCCACGCTCATCTCGGCCGTAACAGACGCGGTGAGCGAGGATGTGAAGGCCTGGCAAGCCCGCCCGCTCGACGCGCTTTACCCCATCGTTTATCTCGACTGCATCCACGTCAAGGTGCGCGACAGCGGTGCTGTACGGACCAAGGCGGTCTACCTCGCCATCGGCGTGAACATGGACGGCCACAAGGAAGTCCTGGGGCTGTGGATCGCCCAGACCGAGGGCGCGAAGTTCTGGCTGCAGGTGGTGACCGAGCTGAAAACGCGCGGCGTGCAGGACATTTTTATTGCCTGTGTCGATGGGCTCAAGGGCTTCCCCGAAGCCATCGAAGCAGTCTATCCGAAGGCAGCAGTTCAACTGTGCATCGTGCATATGGTGCGCAACAGTCTGAACTTCGTGTCCTGGAAGGTGCAGCGCGAGGTCGCCGCCGACCTGAAGACGATCTACACTTCATCGACGGTCGAGCTGGCCGAGCAGAAGCTGAGTGCCTTCGAAGCCACGTGGGACAAGGACTATCCGTCCATCGGGCAGAGCTGGCGGCGCAACTGGGCACGCGTCATTCCGTTCTTCGACTATCCGCCGGAAATCCGGAAGGTGATCTACACCACCAACGCCATCGAATCGATCAACATGAGCCTGCGCAAGGTGATCAAAACCCGCAGTTCGTTCCCGACCGACGAGGCCGTGACCAAGCTGTTTTACCTGGCACTTAACAACATCAGCAAGAAGTGGTCGATGCCGATCCGGGACTGGAAGGCAGCCCTGAACCGCTTCACTATCCAGTTCGAAGACCGCCTGTTACCGGGTTAAATCAATACCCGTTTACACAAAATTCCGGACACCCTCCCTGCGCCGTTCCAACCCCTACTTCACCGCCCCCAACGCCAACCCCTTAACCAAGAACCTCTGCAACCAAGCAAACACAATAGAAACCGGCAACGTCGCACAAAGGGTAGCAGCCATCACCAGATGCCACTCAACAACATACTTCCCAGCCACCATATCCGTAACCTGCACGGTCAAAGTCTTATTCTCCGGCGACCGAATCAACGTATAAACAACCGCAAATTCATTCCAGGCATTGATAAAAGTAAAGATCGCAGTAACAACAATCGCAGGCACCGCAAGCGGTAGAAAAACCTTAAAAACAGCCCGAGTCCTCCCACACCCCTCCAACCAGGCCGACTCCTCAAGATCCCGCGGCACCGTCTGAAAGTAAGAAGACAACATCCAAACCGCAAACGCGATATTGAACGCAGCATAAGAAACGATGACGCCAATCTTGGAGTCAACCAGATTCCCATCCCCATAAGGAATCATCGCAGCCAGCCGGAACAACCCAACAACCAGCAAGATCGGCGACAACATCTGCGTCACCAGCAGAAACTGCGAATACAACCCTTTCCCACGAAACGGAAACCTGGCCAACGCATAAGCCGCCGGCAAGCTCACAGCCAACGCCAACGCAGTCGACAAAAAGCTAATCACGCAACTATTCCTCAGCGCCACGCCGAAGTTAGCCGCAACCCACATATCCGAAAAATTGCTCCACTGCCAATGCACCGGCAACCAGCGCGCCGGATAAACAAAAATCTCCGTAGCCGGCTTCAAAGCAGTAAACAACATCACAGCAAACGGAAACAGCACGGCCACAATCAGCGGCGAAAGTGCCAACCAGCACCACAGCGAGCGCTTCATCTTGACGCTGAGACTCATGACGTCTCTCCTTCTTTCGCGGGCTGCAGGCGCAGATAGGCGATCGAGAAAACGAACAGCATGACGAGCATGATCAGCGACACCGCCGCGGCTTCGCCGGGACGTCCCAGCCGGAACCCAAGCTCATAGAGATACGTAACGAGAATATGCGTGCCGTTATCCGGCCCGCCTTGCGTCATCACCCAGATGATCGGGAAAGAATTGAACACATAGATCACGTTCAACAGAATCGTCATGTTGATGAACGGCCGCAAGAGCGGCATCGTCAGCTTGCGAAACTGTTGCCACGCGCTGGCGCCATCCATCCGCGCCGCTTCATAGATATCACCCGGCACCGACGACAACCCGCCCAGCAGAATCGTCACCGTAAATGGAATCGACACGAGAATACCGACGGCGATCTCCACCGGAAACGCGAGCTCCGGCGTCGCGAGCCAATGAATCGGACCGTTGATCAAGCCAAGCCGCTGCAACGTGACGTTGACCATGCCGTAGTCATCGTTGAAGGCCCAGCGCCACACCACGGCGGTCATCGTCAGCGAGACGGACCACGGCAGCATCACAATCGTGCGCGCCACGCCGCGTCCATAGAAATCCTGATTCAGTATCAGCGCAACCGGCACCGAAATTAGCACCGTGCCGCCCACCACGCACACGGTCCAGACAATCGTCCGCTTAGCCGCAGCGAGAAACGAGGGGTCCGTGAAAATCGTATAGAAGTTCTGCAGACCGGTGAAATCGCGGATCGCGCCGAAGCGCGAGACCTCGTGAAGCGATTGCCACACGATGTTGAAAATCGGATAGCTGATGATGAAAAGCGCCAACACCAGACTCGGCGCAATCAGCAACCAGGGCGCCTGGAGGCGCGAAGAAGCGGGGGGGGCCCCCCCCCCCCCCCCCCCCCCCCCCCCCATATTTTTTTTAAGGGCTAAAGAAAAAAAACCCCCCCCCGGGGGGGGGGGCGGTTTTTTTTTATTCCCCAAAAACCCCCCCACCCCCCCCGCCGCGCGGGGCGGGGGGGCCCGCGTTCCGTATTCAGCAAATCACTACGAGACTACGCGATCACTTACCGAGCGACTTGTTCGCTTGCGTCGCTGCGGCATTCAACGCGTCCGCCGGCTTCGCCTTACCCAGGTAGATCGATTGCATTGCATCGGTCACAGCCTTCGCGGTGTCTTCCCAACCGGTCACAGTCGGCGCGAAGTGAGCCGTCGGCAGCAGCGCGACGAAAGCTTTGGTATCCGGATCGTTGAAAGCCGGATCGGTCGCCTCAGCCTTGGTGGTCGGCAGGAAGCCTTCGGTCGTCGTGAACTCGACGCGCGGTTCCTTCGTGAACAGATAGTCCAGGAACTTCCAGGCCGACTTCTTCACCTTGGAGTTCTTGAACATCACGATCGAGTCGGTCACCGCATAGGTGGCGTGCGTCGTGCCCATCGGGATCGGATCGATGCCGTACTTCAGGTTCGGCGCTTCCTTTTTGATCTGCTTGGCGAGGAACGGCGCGGAGATCATCATCGCAACGCGGCCCTGCTTGAACAGGTTCTGCACGTCTTCACGGCTGTAGCCGGTCACGCCAGGCTGCGTCAGGCCGTCGTCGATCAACGTCTTGTACAGCGTGGCCGCCTTGATGCCGGCCGGCGAATTGAACGCCGCCTTGCCGTCCTTGCCGACGACGTCGCCGCCGTTGGTCCACAGGGCGTAGTAATAGTAGACGTCCGTTTCGATTTCCTTGCCTTGCAGGCCGAAGCCGGCAATGCCCTGCGCCTTCAGTTTCTTCGACGCATCGATCACGTCATTCCACGTTTTCGGGCCGTCGGGATAACCGACCTTCGCGAGCAGATCCTTGTTGTAGTAGAGCCCGCGTGCGGAAGCGGCGATCGGCAGGCCGTACACCTTGCCGTTGATTTCGCCCGGTGCGAGGAACGGGCCGATGAAGCGGCCCTTGAAGCTGGCGTCCATGTAGCCGTCGAGCGGCTCGGCAACGTCGTCCTTCACGAAGTCGAGTAGCCAGCGCGTACCGACGATCGCCAGGTCGGCGTTGGCGCCGCCGGAGATGTCCGTTTGCAGTTTCTGTTGCAGCGTGTCCCAGTTCACGTCTTCGATCTTGATCGTGGTGCCGGGATTGGCCTTCTCGAAGTTACGGGCCATCTTTTCGAAGTACGGTGCGGTCGCATCGCTGTAATGCGCGACCGTCACGCGGACCGTGTCGGCGTGAGCCGCGACGGCGATACCTGCAAACGCGAGCGCCACGGCAACTTTGCCTAGCGCGAGGGAAGCACGGGCATGCAACGACATTTTTCTCTCTCCTGTGTCGATCGGAGTTAGCGTTTTGGCGCTTGCTCCGGTCCCATCCGATGATGGTGGGGTGGTCTGCTGCCGTCACCGGCCGCTTTGGGTTAAATTGTTTGAAAAAATCCTACATGACGCAAAATAGCTTGTCACGTAGGGTCTGCCATATTTTTTCTCAGTCAGTTTTGTGCATAAGATGCTGTAAAGCAGGGGTATTCTGCATAACGCGAAGTCACGGATACCCAATCTTCGGGATGACTAGACAACTGTTCGATGCCGGTTTTGTAGGAAACTTACACGCTAAACCGGCGCTGCAACGAGGTTGAAGGGCGAGGGCAGACATGAATCGTGTGGTGTTGGTGACGGGCGCTTGCGGCGGGATCGGCAGCGTGTTGTGCAAGCGTTTCGTGGAGCAGGGCGACACCGTGCTGGCGCTCGATGTCGACGCGGTCGCGCTGCACGGATTGGTTGCGCAACTCGGCGACGCGCACGTCACGCCGATCGCGGTCGACCTGGGTGACGCTGCCGCAGTGCAGCAAGCGGTTGCCGACGCGGTGAAAACGCGCGGTCCGGTGGACGTGCTGGTCGCCAACGCGGGTGCCGCCAAAGGTTTGACGCTCGCCACGACGGATGCCGCCAGTTGGCAGCGCGATATCCATCTGAATCTGAACGGCACGTATCACTCGGTGGAAGCGGTGCGCGCGTCGATGATCGAACGGCAGAAGGGCGTGCTGGTGCTGATCGGCTCGGTGAACGGCATGGCCGCGCTCGGGCATCCGGCGTATAGCGCGGCGAAAGCGGGTCTCATCAGCTACACGAAAGCGCTGGCGATCGAACTCGGTCGCTATGGCATTCGCGCGAACATCGTCTGTCCGGGCACGGTGAAGACGCAGGCGTGGCAGGCGCGCGTCGACAAGAATCCGCAGGTCTTCGAGGATCTGAAGAAGTGGTACCCGTTGCGCGACTTTGCGACACCGGACGACATCGGCGATGCGGTGCTGTTCCTCGCATCGCCGATGGCGCGCGTGATTACCGGCGTCGCGTTGCCTGTCGATGGTGGACTGATGGCCGGCAACCGTTTGATGGCGGAAGAGTTGACGCTCGAATCGCTTTGAATGGATTGGATTCGCTTTGAACTGCTTTGACCCGATAGCGCGGCGTGTTCTTTGCTCGATGAAGCAAGGCAACACGTTCGCATGACAGCACGACGATGAGGACAGCATGGCAGCAGTGCAACTAAGCGGCATCTTCAAACGCTATGGCGACACGCAAGTGGTGCACGGCATCGATCTCAACATCGACGACGGCGAGTTCGTCGTGCTGGTCGGTCCGTCGGGTTGCGGCAAGAGCACGCTGATGCGCATGGTGGCGGGGCTGGAAGAAATCAGCGGCGGCGATCTGATGATTGGCGGCACGCGCGCGAATACGCTGGCCCCGCAGCAGCGCAATATTTCGATGGTGTTCCAGAGCTACGCGCTTTATCCGCATCTGTCGGTCTACGAAAACATTGCGTTCGGGCCGCGGATTCGCAAGGAATCGTCGGCGAGTTTCAAGCCGCGGATCGAAGCCGCGGCGAAGATGCTGAACCTCGGCGGTTATCTGGATCGCTTGCCGCGCGCGCTGTCGGGTGGTCAACGTCAGCGGGTGGCAATGGGCCGCGCGGTGGTGCGCGAGCCTTCGCTGTTCCTCTTCGACGAACCGCTGTCCAATCTCGACGCCAAATTGCGCGTGCAGATGCGCACGGAAATCAAGGCGCTGCATCAGCGTCTGAAGAATACGGTGATCTACGTCACGCACGATCAGATCGAGGCGATGACCATGGCCGACCGCATCGTCGTGATGAACGCGGGCCGGATCGAGCAGGTCGGCCGTCCGCTCGATCTGTACGACCGTCCGGCGAATCTGTTCGTCGCGAGTTTCCTCGGTTCGCCGTCGATGAATTTTGCGGAAGGCGTGTTGGCCAATCGCACGGATGGGCAGGGTTTCGCGTTAAAACTCACAGACGGTGGCGAGATCGTGCTCGAAGGCACACCGGCCTCGGCGGTGGTCGGCGCAAAAATCACGCTTGGTGTGCGTCCCGAACACATTGAAACGATGGCTGACAAGCCGGACACCACCATGGAAGTCGAAGTGGTCGAGCCGACTGGCGCCGAGACCCATTTGTACGGGAAAATAGGCGGTAGCACGTGGTGCGTGACGACTCGCCAGCGCTCGAAAGTCGAGCCCGGCCAGCGCGTTACGCTGCGTCTGCCGGCCGAGCATATTCATCTGTTCGATACGGAGAGTGGACGCAGGCTGGTCTGAACCGCGTGTTGCCGCTTGAGGCTGATTCAAGCTGATTGAAGCTGCGACGCGACGCGGATTCATTTAACCCTTAAGGAACACCGGGTGTCCGCACCGAACTTGATTCCCCACATCCGCGGCGCGCTGGCCAATCTGCGGCCCGCCGAGCGCAAAGTCGCCGAGATGGTGCTGAGCGACGTCGACTTTGCGATGCGCGCGAGCATCACCGAGCTCGCCCAGCGTGCGGACGTGTCCGAGCCTTCCGTCACGCGCTTTTGCCGCGCGATCGGCGCGCATGGTCTGCGCGACTTCAAGATGCAATTGGCGCAGAGCGTGGCGGGCGGGGTGCCGTATGCGTCGACGGCGGTTGCGCGTGACGATGACGTGCAGACGTTGATGGACAAGGTGGGTGAGGCCGCTGTCGATGGGATCACGCATGCGTGTGCTGCGTTGGATCCGGCGGTGGTTGAGAGTGCGATTGCGGCGTTGTCGAGCGCGGGGCGCGTTTTCTTCTTTGGCGTGGGCTCGGGTTCGGGGCTTGTCGCGCAAGATGCGGCTTTGAGGTTTTTGCGGCTTGATATTGCGGCGACTGCGTTTACCGATGGTCATTTGCAGCGGCTTTACGCGGGTCTCATGGAGCCGGGCGACGTGGCGTTTTCGATTTCGCATTCTGGTCGTAGCGTCGAAGTGAATGAAAGCATTCAGATCGCCAAGGAGCGTGGCGCTACTACGATTGCGCTGACGAATGTCGGCTCGCGGTTAGCGTGGTTGGTCGATATTCCGCTGCTGCTGCGCGTGCCGAGTCCGATCGATCCGAATACGCCAGGCGTGTCCCGACTCGTGCATTTGTGCATCATGGATGCGCTGGCAATCGGCGTCGCGTTGAAGGCGCGGCCCAAGACGCTTGAAAAGATGCGGAACGCGAAGGCGCGGTTGTCGTCGCATGAGCCGGAAGCGGCGGGGGATTGAGCGGGAAGGATGGTCCGCTTCTTCAGCCCTGCGACGAACGCGTGAACAGTCACGCTGCTTGGGGACGCCAGGCGATCATTCCAGCCGTCCGTGCTCGAACCTCCGGCGAGGCTAAACAGGTCGCAACGGCCTCATATCCCGGTGTTCCCGGATAGGGAGCGACGAGAGTGGGCGGGCTGTGATTTGCAGGGCACAGAATAATTGATTCGTCGGGGCCGCTTGCAGTCAGATCCAGGATCGCCGACGAGCGCGTCATCAGAAACAGCGGACGTCCACCCACTTTGGCGCGTTGGCGAAGATGGATGATCAATGCTTCCTGCGTGGCCTGATCTAATCCTTGCTCCACCATGTCGACGACGAGGGCGGCTGCCCCGCCAGATTCCAGTCCGACGAGTAGAGCAATTAACGCTTCCGATTCTGCCGCGCCTTCTCCGATAAGCCACGCCAGAGTCTGATCCACTCGCGATTTGAGCGCCGCATCCGTTTCAAGGCGAGCTGCGGTCACGGCATTTTCATCCTGCAGCCGTTCAAGACCCAGGAAAACGGCATTCGGTATGTTCTCAGCCAGGCATTTCGCCAGCCGTGTCTTGCCACTTCCTAACGGACCGATGATGTAGTTCAGCGGCCGGATGTCGCGAAGTTCGAACCGTTCGCCACCCCACGGCCACGGGAGATCAAAGGCAGTGGCGAATTGTGAGGAAGGGTTGAGCAAGCGTGCCAGCTCTCCGTCGGCAGGCGCCTGACCTCGGGCGAGATCGGACCGAAGCCCCCTAACCTTGGCTATCGTGCCCAAGAGCTGACGAATTTCCGCTTCAAGCGTCGCCTCGTGGGCAGCCAATGCGGGTTCCAGACTCTGAGGGTCGCCTTTCAACACTTGTGCTACTTGGGCGAGGCTGAGGCCAAGTGCGCGCAGGGCCACGATCTCCGCCGCACGATTCATCTCTTCGGGACCGTAGGTGCGATACCCGGAGACTGTGCGTGCCGGTGTCACCAGGCCTCGCTGTTCGTAGAGTCGCAGGGCCTTGGTCGAGACGCCGAGCTGTCTCGCCGCTTCGGAAGCACTTAAAAATGGAGTGGAACAACGCATGAGTCACCTCTTCGTTTGCTGATCACTCACATCTTGGAGTTGGCCCTTGGGGCCGAGTCAACAAGATATTTACGGTGCGGTATCGCTTTCGCGTTTGTTTCGCGTCAGCCGTGCGCCGGTGATGACTAACGGTTGTTCTCGTCTGAAAATGCTTCGGTAATCGCCTGCACGATTTGCACACTCAACTCAGGCCGCTCGTCAAACAGCGGATAGCGCTTGCGCAGGGTGTTCGACACGCTGTTGCCGTTCTGCCGGACGCTTCGAATGATGCCGTCCAGGTCGTTGTCTGGCGCTTCGAGAAATTCCTTGATGGCGCGCCGTGCTGAGTCGTTGGCGTGCAGAAAGCGCGCTTCGGTGCGCATTTCATGCGTTAGTGTCATGTCGATCACGTCAGCAAGATAGATGACGTGTGCGGTCAGATCCGGATAACGCCACGCGGGCAGTGCGTCGTCATAGGCGCGGAAGTGCAGGTTGTATTCGACACCGTCGTCCGCGATCTCGGTCTTGCCGAACGTGTACTGATCGGCATAGTGATTCATCAACGGGCGCGAAAAGCGTTCGAGCACTTTGTCGTAAGCGGCACGATCGCGCGTGCTGTGGGTGATCGTGGCGGATACCGGCAAGATAATTGGCGCAGGCACCGCGCCGTCGCGACGCAGAATGTCGTTGATCAGGAAGCGCGAAATGCGGCCGTTACCGTCAGCCATAGGGTGCACATAGACGAAACCGAACGATGCCGCGGCAGCACGCACGATCGACGCTTCCCCTTCGGTCCGTTCCAGAAAGCGGCTAAGCCCTGCGAGCATCGTTTCGATGTGTTCCCAATGCGGCGCGATGTAGTCGACCACCGGTTGATAGCGTGCGATGTGTCCCACATACACAGGGGAGCGGCGGATGCCGTAACGCAGGGCTGACTGCCCGAGGATGCCGCGCTGCAAGACGTCGAGCGTTTCGGCATCGAACGGATTCGCATGCTGTCCGCATTCGCTTTCCATGACCGCGGCAAAGCGGCGGATTCGATCCTCTTTGTCCTGCTCATGTTCGATCAGAAAGCTCGCGCGGCTCTCTTTGACCGTCAGCCAGACGGCGCTGCGCAAGATTAGATCGATGCCATAGTCCGCTTCCAGTTCGGCAAGCGGTGCGGCAAGGTCATAAGCTTCGGCGCGCTGAACCGCTTCGACACGTCGAATCACCGGGCAAAAATCCCGATTGCCCGGCAGGTTGTCGCGCACACGCCAACGCGCGTTGTTGACCGGGGTACCTACGATGAAGTCTGCGGGATTCAGTGCATCGACATAGTTTCCCCGGGAGATGCTCGGCGCGTTTAACGGCTCCGGCATCAACCACTCATAAAAGAAGCAGGCGCGGCGGGCATACGCGCCAGTGGGTTCGCGGGCGATCCATGCCTCCAGCTCGTGGCGCACCGGTTGCAGCGCATAGAGTCGCGCGAGGAATTCCAGGTGAATGCCCTCGTGCCGGAAGGCGAAAGTCAGGTTGTCGGTCAGGCTGGCGACCGGACGATAACGTTCGGGGTACACCTCGCGGCGGATGTCACCGTCGGTGGACGTTGAGCGAATCCGGCCGATTTCACTTTGAACGGCGAACGGGTGGACCGGTACGACGCCGTACGTGTTGGATAGCCATTGATAACCGATCTGCGGCATGATTTTCGATCCGGGGTGGCGGGGACGCGCGCGAGGACACGTTGTTTCGCTGAGTTTTGCGTAGTTTCGATTACTCGGCTCGCAAAACGATTACAAAACGCATGTTTTCTGGAAAAACGATTATACGGCGTCTTCGCGGTATTTCGATTACTGGGCGCGTAAAACGATTACAAAGTGCCAGTTTTATGGAAAAACGATTACTTATCCCTTGTTGAGGCCGCTTTTTCAGGTCTCGTCCGCCGCCGCCATCCACCCAAACCGCCGCGACAACCTCAGCGTCGCCGCGCGCAAAGTCTGAGCGGGGCCGCCCGTGAGCTCGCTATCGAAGCTGCCGCTCGGTCCCATCACTGCGAGCACCAGACAGATGCTGCCGGTATGGTCCAGCACCGGCGCGGCCAAGGTATTGATACCTGGCACCGGCCGGCTCAACGCGGTATCGATGCCATCCGCACGGATTTGCGCGAGCCGCTGCGCATAGGCCTTCGTCTCCCCCGCCTCAGCCCCCGCCAACCGCAAATGATCCTGCGCCAGCAGACCATGACGCACATCGTCCGCAACAAACGCAGCAAACACCCGCCCGATCGCCGTATTCACCAGCGACATCACCGTGCCGACCCGCAAGCTCACATGCAGCGGCCGCGCCGACTCCTCCAGCCGCACGACGGTCGGCCCGAGCGGCCCAAGCACTGCCATCGCCACACTCATTCCCGTCGATACCGCCAGCTCGACCACTTCCGGCTCAGCCTCCCGCGTCGGCGATAAACGCTGCAAGCCGATCAGCCCAAGCTCGAGCGCTAAAGGCCCAGCTTCGAAGCAGCCAGCGCCATCGCGGTTCAGCAAACCGATCTTAAGCAGACTCACCAGATGCGGAAACGCTTTGGCCGGCGGCATGCCCGCAGCGGCCGCAAGATCGCGCAAGCTCAACGGCCGCGCAGCCGCAACCAGCGCGCCAAGCAAGTCGCCCGTGCTATCGAGCGACTGGATACCGCGCTGCGGTTTCGCATCGGCAGAAGCGGCGGACGTAGCGGACGCGCCGGAGGCAGCGTAAGAGGGGTCGAGAGAGTCGGTCACGATGCGGAAGAAGCTAACAAGGAAGGCGTCGCCGCAAGTTCGGCGCTAATGTCATGAGCCGCGGCAAGCAGGGCGCGAGCCGTCGGACCATCGGCGGCAACGTCGATTGCGCCCGTCGAGCCGATCACTGTCAGCGCGAGGCACAAGCGGCCGTCCGCATCGAGCACCGGCGCGCTCAAACTGCTGATGCCTGGACTCGGCGCATCGACGCTGCATTCCAACCTGCGTGCGCGGATAGCCTCTAAAGCTGCTTCGAACGCAGCACGTTCATCAGGCGGCGTCATCGCACTACCCATCGAGCCCGACTGATTCGCCCACATCCCCGCCAACACCTCGCGTGGCAGATAAGCGCAAAACACGCGACCCGTCGACGTCGCCGGCAGCGACATCACCGTGCCCACATGCAGATTCACATGCAATGGAAAGCCCGCATGCTCATAGCGGACGATGGTCGGCCCTTGCGGCCCGGCAATACAGATCGCGACGCTGAACCCGATCGCTTCGGCCAAAGCCGCGACGCGCGGCACGGCGGCGCGAAACGCCGGCTGGTTCTCCAGATGCATCAAACCCAGCCGCAACGACAGCGGACCGGGTTCATAACGGCCCGACAGCTCGTCACGTTTGATCAGTCCTAAGCGGCTCAAGCTCACCAGATAAGCATGCGCTTGCCCTGGCGCGATCTGCGCGGCGGTGGCGAGATCGGACAAAGCCAGCGGGCTGCGCGCCTGCGCAAGCGCCAGCAACACGCGGCCGCCCACTTCAACGCTCTGAATCCCGCGCTGCGTCTTGCCGCCATCCGCCGTCTCGCTGCCGCCCGCGCCTTTGCCGGTGGCCGATTTCGCTGCTTTGCTCACACCCACGCTCATCCGTAAAAAGGGTCCATGTTAGCCGAAGCCCTGCGCAAAACCGCGCCTTCCTGTCCTTATCTTAGGCGCTTTAAGATTTGTGTATAGCGATACATTTCGCTATTGACAAATAAACTGGTGCGGCCATAAGATGCATTCACCCCGACATACCGGTGCAGTCACAGAGTCAAAACGGGGCGAGACAATCCTCCAATACCGTCAGCCCGCGCCTCTGAAATCTGAACGCGCAGCCGGCCGTCTCGCCTCACGTCCAACTTTTGAGGGAGACAAGCATGGCAAAGGCATTCGCATCCCAGGCCGACCTGGAAGTCAAGAAAGTCACATGGACCAAGCTGTCCGAGAACGCCTACGCGTACACCGCTGAAGGCGATCCGAACTCGGGTGTGATCATCGGCGACGACGGCGTGCTGATCGTCGACACCACCGCCACGCCGGCCATGGCGCAAGACCTCATCGCGAAGATTCGCAGCGTCACCGATAAACCGATCAAATACGTCGTGCTGTCGCACTACCACGCAGTGCGCGTGCTCGGCGCGTCGGCGTATTTTGAAGAAGGCGCGCAACAGGTGATCGCAAGCCGCGGCACGTACGAGATGATCGTCGAGCGCGGCGAAGCGGACATGAAGTCGGAAATCGAGCGCTTCCCGCGTCTCTTCGCCGGTGTCGAAACGGTGCCGGGCCTGACGTGGCCGACGCTCGTGTTTGAAAAAGAAATGACGCTGTTCCTCGGCAAGCTCGAAGTGCGCATCGCGCATCTGGGCGCAGGCCATACGAAGGGCGATACGGTGGTGTGGCTGCCGTCGCAGAAGGTGCTGTTCTCCGGCGACCTGGTCGAATACGACGCAGCCTGCTATTGCGGCGATGCTCAACTCGAACAATGGCCGGCCACGCTCGAAGCGCTGCGCGCGCTGAAAGCCGACAAGCTGGTGCCGGGCCGCGGTCCTGCATTGACTACGCCGGAAGACGTCAACAAGGGTCTCGATTACACGAAAGACTTCGTCACCACGCTACTGCAGCAAGGCCGCGAAGCCGTCGAACAGAAGCTCGACCTGAAGGCCGCGATGGCGCACACGCGCAAGGCAATGGATCCGAAGTTCGGCCACGTGTTCATCTACGAACACTGCCTGCCGTTCGACGTCTCGCGTGCCTTCGACGAAGCGAGCGGCATCACACATCCGCGCATCTGGACCGCGCAACGCGACAAGGACATGTGGGACGCGTTGCAAGCCTGATAACTGCGTCGAAGTAACTGCATGGAAGTGCTGGAAAGCATCAAGCAAAGCAGAGCAGAGATGGACGGAGACACAAGATGAGCATCAACTACCAGACGCTGTCGTTCGACTATAAGCCGTGCCGCGAGCAGGCCGGGCAGGGCGATGCGGAACAGGTGGCCTATCCCGTGATCGTGGTCGGCGCGGGGCCAGTGGGTCTCGCTACTGCGATCGATATCGCGCAACAGGGCGTGCCGGTCGTATTGGTTGACGACGATTGTTCGTTATCCACCGGTTCGCGGGCGATCTGCTTCTCGAAGCGCTCGCTCGATATCTTCGACCGGCTCGGTTGCGGGCAGCGCATGGTAGAGAAGGGCATCAGCTGGAATGTCGGCAAGGTGTTCCTGAAAGATGAACTGGTGTACACGTTCAATCTGCAGCCGGAAGCGGGCCACAACCGGCCCGCCTTCATCAACCTGCAGCAGTACTACGTCGAAGGCTTTCTGCTCGAACGCGCGCAGGCGACACCGAATCTCGAGATCCGCTGGAAGAGCAAAGTGGTCGGCGTGCAGCAGAACGGCACGGCTGGCACTGCTCAAGCCAGTGTGACGCTGACGATCGATACGCCCAACGGTCAGTACCCGTTGCGCGGCCGCTATGTGGTGGCCGCCGATGGCTCGCGCAGTCCAATGCGCAATCTGATGGGACTCGACAGCCACGGCGTCACGTTCAAAGATCGCTTCCTGATTGCGGACGTCAAGATGGAAGCGGAGTTTCCAACCGAGCGTTGGTTCTGGTTCGATCCGCCGTTCCATCCGAATCAATCGGTGCTGTTGCATCGTCAGCCGGACAACGTGTGGCGGATCGATTTCCAGTTGGGCTGGGACGCCGATCCGGTGCTGGAAAAAACACCGGAACGTGTGATCCCGCGCGTGCGCGCGTTGCTCGGACCGGATGCGAAGTTCGAGCTGGAATGGGTCAGCGTCTATACGTTTTCGTGTTTGCGTATGGACCGTTTCCGGCACGGCAACGTGTTGTTCGCGGGCGATTCCGCGCATGGCGTATCGCCGTTCGGCGCGCGTGGCGCGAATAGCGGCGTGCAGGACGCGGAAAACCTCGCATGGAAACTGGCGATGGTGCTCGAAGGCAAAGCCTCCGATGCCTTGCTCGATACGTATGCAAGCGAGCGCGAATTCGCCGCTGACGAAAACATCCGCAACTCCACGCGTTCGACCGATTTCATCACGCCGAAGAGTCCGGTTAGCCGCGTGTTCCGCGATGCTGTGCTGAAGCTCGCGCGGCATCACCCGTTTGCACGGCAGTTGACGAACAGCGGTCGCCTGTCGGTGCCGGCGGTGTTGCGTGATTCTCCGCTGAATACGGCGGACAGTGACAGCTTTGAAGGTCTGATGGTGCCGGGGGCATCGTGTGTCGATGCGCCGGTTCATGCCGCGGGGCAACCGGCATGGCTGTTACAGCAACTCGGCCAGCAATTCACGGGCGTGTTGTTCTGCGGCTCGCAAGGTATCGATCAGGCGACGCAAGTTGCGCTGGATGCGTTGCGTAGCGGGCCGATTCCGTTGAACCTCGTCATCGTGGTGACGAGTAACGATGCGCAGGTCGCTGTGCCTTCAGATGCGAAGGTGGTGCACGACGTCGACGGTCTTGCCGCCGCTCGTTACGACGGCAAACCCGGCACGTTCTATTTGATCCGGCCGGACCAGCATGTGTGTGCGCGTAGTCGGCAACTCGACGCGAGCTTTGTGGAGCGGGCGTTGAAGCGAGCGTTATGCGTTGAGGGTACGGCCTGAAGGCAGGGCAAACGCAGCACATCGGCAAAAGAAAATAGCAGGAGACAGTGATGGAATTAAACACGCAACCCAATCTCGCCCGCCCCGACGATTTCTACGAGGCGCTGATCGACATGCATCGTGATCTGGACGATGCGCAGAGTCAGTCAGCCAACGCGCAACTGATTCTGTTACTCGCCAACCATATCGGCGATCACGCAACGCTGCTCGAAGCGATGCGGCACGCACGTGAAGGCGTGACCGATGTTTCGGGGCAAGGCGCACTGACGCGTTCGCTGGCTGCCTGAACGCGCGTCACTCAGTACCGCTCGAAAGCGCTGCGCGTCCGGGAAATACTCGGGAATCCGGGCGAGTGCGGCCACCGATGCGCCGCAGGCCAGCTCGGTCAGAAGGCGATGCTCTTCGAGCAGCGTCACGCTGCCTTGAATCGCCTCAACGTCAGTCACGAGGCCGTTTCGGATCGGATGTTCTCACCAGCGCGATGTGGTAGTCCAGATGGTAGTGACGATCGAAGCGGAACTCAGAGAAGCGCGCCTCGCTCAGCACGAGACCCGGAATCTCCTTGCTGCGTTTGTACTCGACGCGATCCTTCATCAGGGCCTCCTGCAGGGTTCGCCTATCTGCGCGTATCGACGAGGATCTTTGCAGTTGCGCCCGACTCGACGCGTTCGTGGGCCTTCGCGATTTCCGACAGAGGAAAAACCTCGACCTGAGGATGTTGCAGCGCCCCTCGTTCCAGCAACGGGGTGAGCACTTCGATGGCGGCTTTCCTTACCTCAAGGGGCAGTTTGTACACGATAAAGAATCGCAGATTCGCGAAGCCGACAATCATCGATCTGAAGGGGACCTCGATCAATGCGGCCCCCGAACCATAGATGATCACGTCGCCGCCAAACTTCAACAGTTCGCCATATTTGCCGGCATTGGCTGCTGCGTCGACTTCGATGATTGCGTCCACACCTTTGCCCGCGGTGATCTCGCGTACCGAAGCCACCGCATCCTGCTCGTTGCGATTGATGACCCACTCAGCACCCAGGCGAGAAGCGAGTTCGCACTTCTCCCGACTGCCCGCCACGCCAATGACTCTTGCGCCGGAAAGCGCGGCCAATTGCACCGCGTAGCCGCCTACCGCGCCCGTGGCGCCGTAGACAAGAACCGTCTTGCCGAGAAGTCCTCCGCAAACATGCACCGCGTACCAGGCCGTCAAAAGCGGAATCCCAAGTGAGGCGCCCGTCTCGGTCGACACATTGTCGGGGAGCGGCGCAACCTGGCTTTCGGGCAATGCGATCAGTTCGGATGCGGTACCGAATGACCGCTGCCACTGGCCGTTGATTGTCCAGACTCGCTGTCCGATCCACTGTTTCGACACGCCTTCCCCAACTGCCTCGACGACACCGGCGCCATCGCTGTGCGGAATAACACGCTGAAACTCCATTGCGGGGCTTGTGACGCCCGACCGCGATTTAACGTCTGAAGGGTTCACGCCTGAGTGCGCGATGCGCACCAGGACTTCGCCCGCTTCAGGGGCCGGATCAGGCTGCTCGTCAACCACCAGAACGTCTTGAGCGGAGCCTTTTGAGGAATAGTGCGCGGCCTTCATATCTTGCAACCTCCAGACTGGTTTAGTGAAGAGCGTCCGCAAACCGGCGTGTCCCAGCCGAGCTTCTCAGCGTAATGTGACCAATACTCTGAACCTTCCCATCCGAACGCGCTTGTAAAAAATTGACTATACACATCGGCAGGGCAGGAGTTAGAGCCGCTTCGATCGTCATATCGGGTAGAGTCGCGAATATTTCCTTGCGACCTTACCACTTGCGTTCGAACCTTTGCGATGTCTTCAATCGAACCTGTTCTCTTGCCGCATGACGGCCCGTCCGACGTTTCGTTGTGGCGGGTTGATTTCGCTTTCGAGGCGTCGTTGGAGGATGCCGCCTTCGCCGCGCTCAGCGACGACGAACGCGTGAGAGCCGGCAAATTTCGCCGCCACGACGATGCGCTTCGTTTCGCGTCCGTGCGTGTGGTGCTGCGGGAGCAACTCGCGCGATGGCTCGGCATTGCGGCACACGCCGTCCGATTCACGCAAGATGCAAACCGTCGCCCGCATCTGGCCGGTTCCAATGCGCTCGACTTCAACGTATCGCACGCAGGCTCGCATGGGCTCATCGCGATGTCGCCTGAGCGGCGTGTCGGCGTCGATATCGAACATCGCAGCGACAGCTTCGATTGGCATTCGATCGTGACATTGACGCTCGACGCAAGCGAAGCGGCGTGGATCGACCGCCTCGACGTTGAGGAACAGCGCGCCGCGTTTTACGATGCGTGGGTTGCTAAAGAAGCACTCGTCAAAACGACGGGCGTGGGCATCACGCGCGGCTTGCAGCATCTCACGGTGCTGCCGCGTGACAGCGCCGAGGTGACGCTACGCAATGTGATTCCGGATGACATGGGCGAGATTGCCGCGCGTTGGATCGCAGCGCCTGAGGCCTATGCGGCATGTGTGGCGTGGTCGACGAAAACGCTCGCCCGCTAAACGGTTTGTTCGCCAAACACCAACGCCTTCGGCCATCCAACCGCATGCACGTGCGTGACCGGCTGGGCGATTGCAACCGCCGCACGAATCTTGCCCGACATCGGCAGATCGAGGACATGCCAGCGGCCATGTTCGGCAAGATCGAACGCACAGGACACGGCATCGCTCGACAGCAGATCCAGATCGATATCAACAGGCGCATAACGCAACGCATTGCACAAGCTGCCGTAACGCGCGCGTTCGCGTGAGACTTCCTGCGCCTCGTCAAGCGCGGCGCCAGGCGAGGGTACAACGACGCTCAGACCGAGCGCAGTCGACGCAATGCCGATCACGATCCAGATGCCGGCGTACGCGATATCAATCGTGATGCCGCGACCGTCGTGCGGATGTCGCGCGCGCAGCTTCTCGTTGCCGTCGTCCTGCAGATCCACGGCATGCGGTTCGCAGTCGAACAGATGCGCGACGATCCAGCGCGTCACCACGCGTGCGCTGATAAAGCGTTTGCGTAGCGCCGAGTTCGGGTGAAGCCGTGCGCGTTCGCGCTCTCCCTTCGAAATCCACGTTTCGCCTTCCTGCACCGGCACCGGCAGCCATTCGCAGCGGAACCGCCACAGATGCAACTCACCCGCGCGTGGCGCGGCGACGCGGTGCGGATAGCGGCGTGTCAGCGGATACGAGACGAATTGCGGCGCGGCCGCGCTGACGATCGCGTGTGCGGTTCGCACAGCTTGAACCGGCCGGGCAGGTTGATTATCTTGCAAGGCGTTAGCGCTATTCGTCGCCTGCGAGTCGATGCTGTCACGCACACGCGAGGGCGTGAGATAAGCGAGTTCCGACGGCATACGCTCGGGTCCTCAATGCATATAGGTGACGCGGCGCGCTTGCACGTCGAGTTCGACACCGGCGTCGAGCAGATCGATGGCGAACCAGCGGATCAGCTTCAACACGCCACTCACGGCCGGCCCCGGCAGCCATTCGCTCAGCATGCGCAATGCAGCGCCGCTGTGGGTCTTTTGCAGCAGCGCGATGGTTTGCAGGATCACGGCTTCGTCCTTGCCGAGGTCGCTGGCGCAGCGGCATCGCATGTCGAGCGGACGATAGGACACGTGCATCAGCGACCGCATCAGCAGATCGAAATGTTCGATGCCGTCTTGCCGCAAGCCCACGCCGATCAGGATGTCGCGCCAGTGCACCCCGCCGCGCACGGTTTCGCACGCCGGCCGCAGCCAGGTGCGCACGGCGCTGAGGACGGTGCGATCGGGCGCGTCGGTGGAATCCGTGACGTGATCGTCGACCAGTTCGGGACGGCTGCTGTATTGAGAGCGGAAGTTCATCGAGGCTCCTGAATGGACACGGTCCAATGAGTCGCGCCGGCCTGATCGGAGGAGGCCACGTCGCAGGCCAGCGCTTGTCGCTCGCGACGGATAGGCGGTGACGCAGTGCTTGCGCCAGGTGCTTGCTTCAATTTTTAGCCGGCTGAGGCGGCAGCCATTCGCGCACATGTTCACTACGTGCCGGACGTGCCGTTGCTTGCCCCGGGTTTTTCGGTGTGCCGACAAAGAGGAAGCCGAGCAATCTCTCGTTCGGCGCGAAACCCAGCGCGTCATGCAATTGCGCTTCATAGCTGTCGGCGCCCGTGGCCCAGAAACCGCCGTAGCCGAGCGCGTGAATCGCATTCAGCATGTTCATCGTCGCCGCACCGACCGCCAGCAATTGCTCGGTCTCGGGCACGGTTGATTGGGACGAGACTGCCGCGCCGAGCGCGATCACGATCGGCGCTGCGTAGGCCTTCTGCCGCCGATGCGCATGCGCGGAGCGCGGCTCGCCCGGCGAACGGCCGCAGGCGAGGTCGACCAGCACGTCGCCGAGCGGGCCGCGCGCGTCGCCGCGGATCGTGACGAAGCGCCACGGCCGCAGATTGCCGTGATCGGGCGCGCGCAAGGCGGCATCGAAGATCAGATCGAGCTCGACGTCGGCCGGGGCCGGCTCGGTGAGCGGCCAGTGGGACTGACGCGACAGCAGCACTTCGAGCGCGGCCGTGGCCTTCGACCCGGCGGCGGTGTCAGGCGTCGCGGCGGCTGTGCGTTTGCTTTCGGTTTCGGGGCGGCTGAGGTCGGCTGTGATCATGATTTCGGTATTCGTCTGATGGCATGGACTGAATGATGAGCCAATTTCTCGGTAAATGCAAATCATTCTCATTTAGAAAATGAATTTGACAGAGCGCTGAATCACGGCTCGGCGCTGGCTGCGCGCGGCCAGAAGGCCTTGCAGCCAAGCGTCGGGCGTTTGATCCGCAACTAACCGTCAGCCGAATGGGGCGCCCCCAGATATGATGGCGAAATGCGGCAGCAAGCCTGCCGCATCCTTGTCTACCCACGCTAGCCAATGCCAACAAAATCTCTCGACGCCGCATCGACCGCCACGCCCACCGAAGCGGCGCAGCGCCTCCCCACCTTGATGCTGGCCGCCGGCCTGTCGTTAGGCAGCGCGATCGCGCTGGGCCTTGCGCGCTTCGCTTACGCGTTGCTGTTGCCGTCGATGAAACTCGACCTCGGCTGGAGCTTCGCTCAAGCCGGCGCGATGAATACCGCCAACGCGCTGGGTTATTTGCTGGGCGCGCTGGCTTATCCGCGGCTCGCACGCCGCTGGTCGGCCGGTGCATTGTTCGGCGCGGGCTGCGTGGCCACTGCGGTGCTGATGGCCATCAGCGGTTTGCTGGACGACACGCATTCGCTACTCGTGCTGCGGGTGATCACTGGAGTGAGCAGTGCGGCGGTTTTCGTCAGTGGCGGCGTACTGGCGGCGCGGCTGGCGTCGGCGAGACCGCACGACGCGGGCCTCGTGCTCGGCTTGTATTACGGCGGGACGGGGTGGGGCATCGTCGCTTCGTCGGTGCTGGTGCCGTTGACGATTTTCAACGTCGTGCATGGCTGGCAGTTTGCGTGGTTCGCACTGGCCGTTGCGTGCGCGGCGTTCTCCGCGATCGCCATCGGCGCCGCTAGAAAAATCGAAAGCGTGCACACGGTCGGATCCTCGACCGCAGACGCTTCCGATGCCGCCGACGCGCCACGTTGGCCGCGTTTCAGCCCCGCCCTGGCGGGCTATGGACTGTTCGGCGTCGGCTATATCGGCTACATGACGTTCATCGTCGCGCTGCTGCGCAACGCAGGCATGAGCGCGGTGGTGGTGACGGGCTTCTACCTGTTGCTCGGCGTGGCGACGGTTGTTTCGGCGCGCCTGTGGTCCAGTTTGCTCGACCGCATGCGCGGCGGCCACGCGCTCGCCATACTCAATGCGTTGCTCGCAGTGGCGACGCTGTTGCCCGCGTTGTTCACGCAACCGTGGGTGGCGTTTGTCTCCGGCGTGCTGTTCGGCGCGACGTTTCTCTCGGCCGTGGCGTCGACCACGGCTTTCGTGCGCCACAATCTACCGGTGAGCCACTGGGGCAAGGGTATTAGCGCATTCACGATCGTGTTCGCGTTCGGACAGATCGTCGGGCCGATGATCATCGGCTGGGTCTCGGACGGCGCGGGTCTCGCACGTGGGCTGGTCTATTCCGCGTTGCTGCTCGCGGCCGGCGCGGTGCTGGCGGCTTGCCAGAAGCCGTTACGCAGCGCCTGACTGAACGATCCCCAGGTATTCCCGGAGTACCGGACGACTGTCTTAAGCACGTACACTCATCGCTTGTTCCCTGCGTTGAGAGAAACCGTGCCTGCCATTACCTGCATCGAAGATTTACGCGTGCTTGCCGAGCGGCGTGTGCCGCGCATGTTCTACGACTATGCCGACAGTGGCTCGTGGACCGAAAGTACCTACCGCGCCAATGAAAGCGACTTCCAGCGCCTCAAGCTGCGCCAGCGCGTGGCGGTCAATATGGCGGGCCGCAGCACGCACACGGAAATGATCGGTCAGGCGGCCGCCATGCCCGTGGCGCTCGCGCCGACGGGGTTGACCGGTATGCAGCATGCCGACGGTGAAATTCTGGCGGCGCGCGCGGCGGAGAAATTCGGCGTCCCGTTCACCTTGTCCACCATGAGCATCTGCTCGATCGAGGACGTGGCCGCCCACACCACCCAACCGTTCTGGTTCCAGCTTTACATGATGCGCGACCGCGATTTCATCATGCGGCTGATCGAGCGCGCTCGTGCGGCACGGTGCAGCGCCTTGATGCTGACGCTGGATCTGCAGATCCTCGGCCAACGCCACAAGGACATCAAGAACGGCCTGTCGGCGCCGCCCAAATTGACCCCGGCGAACCTCATCAACCTCGCGACCAAACCGCGTTGGTGCCTCGGCATGCTCGGCACCCGGCGGCGCACCTTCGGCAACATCGTCGGCCATGCGAAGGGCGTGGGCGACCTGTCGTCCCTGAGCTCGTGGACAGCCGAGCAGTTCGATCCGGCGCTGAGCTGGGCAGACGTCGAGTGGGTCAAGAAGATGTGGGGTGGCAAACTCATTCTGAAAGGCATCATGGATGTCGAAGATGCGCGCCTTGCCGCCGACAGCGGCGCTGACGCGCTGATCGTCTCCAACCACGGCGGCCGACAACTCGACGGCGCGCCTTCTTCGATCTCGGCACTCCCCGAGATCGCACGCGAGGTCGGCTCGCGCATTGACGTGTGGATGGATGGCGGCATCCGCAGCGGACAGGACGTGCTGAAGGCCGTTGCGCTCGGCGCGAAAGGCACGCTGATCGGCCGGAGCTTCCTCTATGGGTTGGGTGCAATGGGAGAGGAAGGTGTTACCCAGTGCCTGAAGATCATCCAGAAGGAACTGGACATCACCATGGCCTTTTGCGGCCACACCGACATCCGTCAGGTGGACGAGCGGATCCTGCTGCCTGACAGGCGGTGAAGACAGACGCCAGGCGCGACGCCTGGCGGCGGGCGGTTGGCGGTGTTCAGCCAGATGTTCGGCTCGTGCCGTTCGCCGCCACTTCATTCGGCTCGCAGTCTTCCAACGCTTGCAGAAACGTCGAACTCCACCAGTGCACATCGAACTTGCGGATCCGGTTAAGCAGCGCTTCATGCCGGTTGATCCGTTCGTCAAGCGACATGGTTAGCGCTCGCTGAATGGCCTGCGCGGTCCCTTGCGTGTCGTAGGGATTGACCAGCAGCGCTTCCTTCAATTGCTCGGAGGCTCCGGCAAAACGCGAGAGCACCAGCATGCCCGGGTCGGCAGCATCCTGCGCGGCGATGAATTCCTTGGCGACCAGATTCATGCCGTCCCGCAAGGGTGTAACGAGCGCCACCCGACTCGCGCGATAAAGACCCGGCAGGCGCTTGCGGGCCACGTTCCGATGAATGTAGCGCACCGGCATCCAGTCCAGTTCACCAAAGTCGCCATTGATCGCGCCGCACAGGCTATCCATCTGACGCCGCAGATTGTCGTAGGCACCGACGTCCTCGCGGCTAGGGGAAGCGATCTGGATCAGCGTCGCGCTATCGCGGTTTTCCGGGTAGTAGGTCAACAGTTCGCGGAAAGCATGGACGCGTTGCGGCAGCCCCTTCGAGTAGTCCAGCCGGTCGACGCCCACCAGCAAACGCCGCCGCGAATACTCGTCGCGCATGCGGATGAACATGTCGCGCCCTTCCTTCGAATCGGCAAGACGCTTGAAATCGTCGACGTCGATGCCGATGGGATAGGCGCCGACCCGCAGCGTTCGATTGAATGCCCGAAGGCGATCCGGACTCAAGCGTTGCGCGTGCGCTTCCGATTCGACGTAGTGAGAAAAATGCGTCAGGTCGGCTTCGCTCTGGAAGCCCACAAGGTCATATGCGAAGAGCGAGCGCATCAACCATTCGTGTTCCGGAATCGCTGCCATGATCAGCGGCGGCGGCATCGGAATATGCAGGAAGAAGCCAATGCGGTTGGTGCATCCCATGGCGCGCAACTCTGCCGCGAGCGGGATCAGCTGGTAATCGTGAACCCAGATGAGGTCGTCCGGCTTCAGGAGCGGTAGCAGCTTTTGCGCGAATAACTGGTTGACCCTGCGATAGCCGGCGGCGAATCGCGTGTCGAAATTGGCCAGGTCCAGCCGGTAGTGGAATACCGGCCACAGGACATCGTTGGAGTAACCGAGGTAATACGTGTCGTGATCCTCGCGGCTCAGATCGAGCGTGGCGAGCGTGACGTTGCCGGCCGTTTGGACATGAACTTCGCCCTGGCCGGATTGCGTGCCATCCGCGGCTTCCCGGATTTTGCCGCTCCAGCCGAACCAGAGGCCGCCAGTTTGTTGCAGGCTTTCTCGTACAGCTACGGCGAGTCCGCCGGCTGCAGGCTTGCGAGGATCGGCAGTGCGATTTGAAACGACGACGAGACGACTCATGAGGTCCTTGTGTTGTTGCTTCCACTTTGCGATATCCGGCGCGGGCAGCCGTGCCGGACAAGGATCACTTCCTGATAGACGCAGTTTACTATGTCCTCAGCATATGCTTACGACTGCGCTTTCTGCGCGTCGACAGGCGAATCAGGATTCACAGGGTTTGCGAGCATACCTGGCGGTAGCCGATCAAACGGGCATGCATCGTCCGGACGCGAGGAGGTTGCGCCCTCAGTTCATCATTCGCTTCACGAGTAAATTGAAGCGGAGCAGATCTCAGCTCTTTCTCGACGTCTTGGCGACAAATGGTGTCGGTACGTGCTGACACGTCTCGCTTCCGCATTTCGGGCAACGCGGATGGGCGACCTCATGCTCCGCGAGATGTTCAGCGTGTTCGAACAACTCGCCGCATTTCTCGCAACGATATTGGTACGTCGGCATTGCGCTTCTCCAACACGAATCCCATCTGCGTTGGCCAGATACGGCTCGCCAGCGCTTTCCGGTAGTCTGAAAATTAATTCTAGTGCAGCAAGTGGGCAGTCATGCGTCTCATCGCAGCCAGTGCGCGCTGGCGACTACGACGCGACCCGCCACCCGCGCTTCCGCTGACGACGGGTTCGTACTACGCTTGATTGTGAAAGCCGGTCGCCGGCTGGCGAAACTTGATGAATCGAGATCGGCTGACGCAAGCAGCCTCCCGCTGGTGTTCCTCACGCCACAGAGCGAGATCTGATATGCAAATCCAGTCCGGCACCCTGTGGCCGGCCATCCTGCGCCAGACTGAGCATGCGCTGCGTTGTGGCGCGCTGCGACCGATCGAGACAACCCAGGCGCAGATCGAAGAAGGTGGCGTGAGCTTCCTTATCCGCCAGGTCTCAAGCCTCGCTCTCAAGGATGAAGCCCGACAGACGCCTAAGCTCGACGCCGGGACGTTCAATCCGTTCCTTCCCTATGACCCGGACCTTTTTGTGGCCGATATCTCGGACACTCACGTCGCCTTGCTCAACAAGTTCAACGTCATCGATCATCATCTTCTGATCGTCACCCGCAGCTTCAAATCGCAGGAAACGCTGCTCGACCTGACGGACTTTGCTGCGTTGGTCACGTGCATGGCTGAGTTCGATGGTCTGGGTTTCTACAACGGCGGCGTGGAGGCCGGCGCGAGTCAACCCCACAAGCATCTGCAGATCGTGCCGCTGCCGCTTGGCGAATCAGGTCCGTCGGTCCCTATGGAGTCCGTTCTCGAGTCCGCGTGCATGGAGGGTCCGATTGGCACGGTGCCCGGTCTGCCTTTCAGGCACGCGTGCGCCCATCTGGAACTGGCGCCTGCTGCCTCAAAGCACGCCGCACACGCTGCGTTCGATTGCTACCACGCGTTGCTCGAAGCGGTTGGCGTGCAAGCGATTGAGGTGAATGGCGAGCTGCACCCTTCAGCACCGTATAACCTGCTTGTCGCGCCTCGATGGATGCTGCTGGTGCCGAGGTCTTCGGAACGTGTCGAGCGAGTTTCGGTGAATGCGCTGGGATTTGCGGGATCGCTCTTCGTGCGGGACGCAGCGCAGATGGACGTCATCAAGAGGCTCGGTCCGATGACTGTGCTGCGACGAGTCGCGGTCTGCGCAGATGAATGAGAACGGCAGTCGCTATTTCTCTGGTCACCTAAAATATAGGCATGGTTCTGACCTCAAAGGAGGTTGCCATGACCGAGTCGATGACGAGTTTTGTAGTGGGAATCGCGGTGGTGCTATGCATCGTGATATTTACCGCGATACGTTACAGGCGGGAGCACAACGACCAACCGGTCGCCCGCTGGCTGCACGCACATCCGATCAAGGATTGGCTGCACCATAGGCATTGAATGGCGCAACGTGATGTTTGCTATATCGCAATCGACGGAATGCTCTTCATGCAGCGGAGGGCAAACATCGAGCGGCTATGACGAATGCCCGCGATTTTATAGAGCTTCTCGCGCAGAAACCGCTCGTAGCCCGCCGTTCCGTCGACGGCCACTTTGACCAGGTAGTCGTAATCGCCTGACACCAGGTACGCTTCCAGCACCTCGCTCAACGTCGCCAGTTCGGCGCCGAAGCGGGCGAGGGCGTCGTCGTCGTGACGGTCGAGCGTGACTTCGAGCAGCACCACGTCGGCGAAGCCGAGCTTCTGCTGATCGAGCAACGCGACGTAGCCGCGGATGTACCCCTCCGTCTCCAACTGACGTGTGCGATTCCAGCATGCCGTGGTCGACATGCCGACCAGCTCAGCGAGCTCGGCATTGCTCAGGCGCGCGTTCTTCTGCAACTCGCGCATGATCTTCCGATCCTGATTGTCCAGTGGGCGATTTCGGGTGGTCATGGCATTCTCGGAAGTTTGTTCGGTTAAATGCCATTCTAGCGGAAGAACATCCTGCAGTAGTTGGGTAGACGCATTGCTTTAGGAAGCATATCCAGCCTGCGTCCGGGTATATTTTCAGGGTGCATTCATGCCCGGGACAACCGTCCGGGCCGCCGGCCTCGGGCCTGCGGTCTTGTGCGGCCACAAGCTGCCATCCGGTGTCTCGCTGCCTTCACAGGAAGACAGCACGCGGGCGAATTCCGGCGTTACCAGCGCCGGAAGACGCGCTCGCCGGGCATGGTGCATTTTCTTAACCGAATGCTTGCCGGCACCAACCGTCCGTACGCCGTCCTTGAACGATCTTCGAGCGCGGCGGCGGCGCGCAATGCTGGCGAAGCCGCAAACTGGCCCACCGATGTCGATTCAGCTGTACGTTTCATTTCTCCTCGCTTCCCTCGTTCTCGTTTATTCCCCTGGTCCGGTCAATGTACTGACGATGAGTCAGGCGCTCAGCGCCGGCTGGCGCGCCGCGTTGCCCTGCGTGTGGGGCGGCACCTGCGCAGTGTTATTGCAGTTGGCGTTCACCGCGCTCTGTTTGAACTCGTTGCTGCTGATCGACGCGCGCGCTCTGATCGCGCTGCGCTGGGCCGGCGCGATCTATCTCGTGTATCTCGGTTGCAAGCAATGGCGCAGCGGCAGCCTGGCGGCGTCCGCTGGCACGGATCAGCACAGCAGTCTGTTCTGGCGCGGGTTCGCTACGTCCGGGCTCAATCCGAAGACGCTGTTGTTCTTCCCGTCGTTTTTCCCGCAGTTCATTAGCGCGCCTTCGGATGAGGTGCACTGGTCCGCGAATCAGCAATATCTCCTGCTCTCCGCGACGTTTACGCTGGTGTTTGCGCTAGGCGTGGCATCGACAGCGGTGTTTTCGCACCGCTTGCGCACGGTGTTGCAACGACCGAAGCGGCTGCGAGCGGTCAATCGATTGATGGGCAGTTTGCTGGTCGGCATGGGCGCGTTGATGGCGGCGGTGCGCTGATCGTGTTCAGCTTGTCTTGGTCGGCGCTCTGGTTGCGCTTTGAACCGCAACATTGCGATACACGTCGCGACAGAATTGCATGCTGCCCTCATGCGCGCCATTGACGGTGGCAGCTATATGCACAGCATGCACAGCACTTTCAACAGGTTCAGGCACCGGTGGATTGATGAGGGCGGCGTCCACGGCAAGTGGATCGGTCGGCGAGGCTCGCATGATGCCGATGCCCTTGATCGTTACGGCGAGGCAGGGGTCCGGCACGAGCGGACCGTGAGTGGCGGCGACGTTGAAATTGATGTTCAGCGTCCAGAAGCCCTCGTGAATGTTCTGATGGATGATCACTGCCTTCACCACGTCCTGATGTGACAGCGTGTATTCGTCGTGTGCCATCGGTCCCTCCTTGCTCGTACGCAGTTTGTGCGTGCGTGTGCAGATATGGCATTTTGCGCGGGCTAATAGGCCTACTTTTACGCACAGTTTTTGTACAGCGCAAGCGAAAAGGCAGATGCGTCGACGCGTGACTTCGCGCTGACGGCGAGGAGGGTGACGCCGAGGGGTTCGAAGATATCGGGGCGCGCGGCCGCCGGGATAGGCAGGGCCGCGCGGAATGACCTTCAGGTGAACTGCGTCCGTTGCAAAGGATTAATGGAAAATGAGGTACAGGATAACCAGTACGATCAGCGGGACGCCAAGAAGCCAGCCAAGAAGGTAAGGCATGATGTGATCTCCTTTCGTATCAACGTTTGAATACGATGGTGACTCAGCATCCGGCGTGCCCGACTGGATTCGTCTGCCGACACGGGCCTGCGGAAGAGGCCAGAATCCCCCACTAATCAAGGCAAATTCTCCCTCAGCACAATACTGAACTGCACCGGCTTAACGTCACTCATCGCATCGCGCTTCTCACGCACGTTGCGGAAAATCCGCAAACAATTCCCCACCATTGCCTGCGGTGTTTGTGTGATCAACGCATCCATCGTCCCGTCGATCAGCAGTGCTCTCGTGTCAGGCGTCAATCCGTGCCCGACAAACAGGATCTTCTGTTCGGAACGCGCTTCCACAATCGCGCGAGCGACGCCGTCCGATCCGCCACCGCTGTTGTAGATCCCCGCGAGATCGGGATGCTGATCCAGCAACCTGCGCGTCTGAACATAGTTCCGCTCGCTGTCGTCGTGCCCTTCGCGTAAGCCTATTACTCTGACCAAAGGAAACGTCGATTCGACCAGGTGCAGAAAACCGATCTCACGTTCCTCATGCCCACGATAGTTGAGGCTGCCTGCCAGCATCGCAATCTTCCCACTCGGCCGCGGCCCCATGAAGCGTCCCAGCAGCAGCGCGGCTGTGCGCCCCGCAGAGCGATTGTCGATGCCCACATACGCCAGCCGCCGCGCATTCGACAAATCGGAAATCAGCGTAATCGCCGGCACGCCCTGATCGGCCAGCGTATTCACTGCATCGCGCACGACGGGATGCTCGAGCGCCATGAACACCACGCCGTCCGAACGTTGTCCGTAATGCAGTAGACGGTCGGCGAGTTCTATCGGGTTGAAACTCTCGACGTAATGGACGCGGCATTTCATGTCCAACGCGTTCCACTGATCGTGCGCGAAGTCGATGTAGTCGCCGAGCATGTGCAAATAGCGATTGGTGCCGGCGGGTAGAAGAAACGCAATGCGCATGGGTCTTGACGCAGGCGCTGCGGGCGCTTCCGGCGTCAGCAGATAGCCGAGTTGCGCCGCCGCTTGAAGGACACGTTGCGCAGTGACGGCGCGCACGCCTTCGCGGCCATTGAGTACGCGATCCACCGTGGCGGTCGAGACGCCGGCGGCGCGCGCAATGTCGGGAATACGCGCCCGTGCAGCGGCGGTGAGGAGAAGCGGTTCGGACATAGCCGTCCTTCGCAGAGTGAAAGTCCATCAAAAACCATCAGATTCGCGGTTTGACAGCGGTTGCCACGCAAGCCTAGTCTTGCAGCTATCGCACGACAACTGATACGCAGTGACCGGAAATCAAGCCGGTGTCAGTGGGTGTTGATGGTTTTTGATGGGTTCAACAGTCACATCAATTATAAGCAAGGAGACACCCAAATGACCAACCTCGCGAGACGCACGTTGCTGCGTGCCGCTGCCGCCGTGCCCGTTGTCGGCGCGCTGGGCTTTCCGGCGATCGTGCGCGCAGCGTCCGGTCCGGAATTCGTGTTCAAGTACGGCAACAATCTGCCGCTCACGCATCCGCTGAACGTGCGCTCGCAGGAAGCGGCCAATCAGATCAAAGAGGCGTCGAAGGGGCGCATGGAGATCCGGATATTCCCTAACAACCAGCTTGGCGGCGATACCGACATGCTCGCGCAAGTGCGCAGCGGCGGCATTGAGATGTTCACGCCGTCAGCGCTGGTGGTCTCGACACTCGCACCATCGGTGGCGATCAATGCAGTCGGCTTCGCCTTCAGCGACTACAACCAGGTGTGGAGTGCGATGGACGGCAAGCTCGGCGCTTACGTGCGAGCTGCGATGCAGAAGGCCGGGCTCGAGTCGTTCGAGAAGATGTGGGACAACGGTTTTCGTCAGACCACCACCAGCAACGGCCCGATTACCAGCGCGCAAAACATGCGTGGTCTGAAGATCCGCGTGCCGGTCAGCCCGCTTAGCATCGACATGTTCAAGGGCCTCGGCGCGGCACCGACCAGCCTGCAATTCAGCGAAGTCT
This sequence comes from Paraburkholderia sediminicola, assembly GCF_046026675.1. Classification (GTDB taxonomy): domain Bacteria; phylum Pseudomonadota; class Gammaproteobacteria; order Burkholderiales; family Burkholderiaceae; genus Paraburkholderia; species Paraburkholderia sediminicola_F. The sequence goes on from NZ_JAQQEY010000002.1 coordinate 646,430, forward strand.
ATTCGTCGCTGCAAACGCATATCGTCGATGCTCAGGAAAACCCGCTGCCGATCGTGCAGGTCGCGAAGCTCTACGAAGTGCAGAAGTACTGTTCGCTTACCAACCACATGTGGGATGGCTACTGGTTCGTGTTGAACCCGCGCGCGTGGCAACGCTTGCCGAAGGACTTGCAAGGCATCGCCAGCGATGCGTTCAATCAGGGCGCGTTGAAACAACGCGAAGACGTTCGCAAGCTCAACGACGCTGCTGTCGCGGATCTGCAAAGCAAAGGACTGGCGATCAACCGTCCGACGCCGGATTCCTTCCGCGCCGCGCTGCGTCAAGCGGGTTTTTACGCCGAATGGAAGACCAAGTTCGGCACGCAGGCGTGGGACCTGCTCGAACAGTCGGTCGGCAAGTTGGCTTAACGGTACGCCGTGAGCGCTGAGCCCCGACCGTGCGGCACATGGGCGAGCATGAGACGAAACGCGGCGAGCGGTCGCGAGGAGGCATCCGTATGGCGAATCACGCATTGAATCCTGCCGAGGCGGCCGTCGCGTTGCACGCAGCGAGCCTGCCGCGTCGCTGGCTGAGCGCCTTCGATCGCGGTCTGATTGCGCTCGTTGAAGTCTGTGCGGCGGCGCTGCTGGCGGTGGAGATTGTCGTGATGCTGGCGGGCGTGATCTGCCGCTATGCGCTGCACCAACCGCTGGTGTGGTCGGACGAACTCGCCGGGATTCTGTTCCTTTGGCTCGCCATGCTCGGCGCCGTACTCGCGTTGCGACGCGGCGAGCACATGCGGATGACAGCTTTTGTCAGCCGTCTTTCACCGGAGCGGCGCGCATTCGTCGATACGCTGGCGATCGTCGCATCGATCGCATTGCTCGCGCTGTTGATCGGACCCGCATACGACTACGCGTCCGGCGAGGCGGCGATCGTCACCCCCGCTCTGGAGATCAGCAATGCATGGCGCGCGCTCGCGTTGCCGATCGGTGCCGTACTCATGCTGATCGTCGGCTTGATTCGTCTCGCGCAGGTGAGTCGCATGCGCGACGTGCTGATCGTGCTAATGATTGCCGCACTCTTAGGCGTAGTGGCTGTGTTCGGCGGCCCGTGGTTCCAGACACTCGGCAAGGCCAATCTGGTGATCTTCTTTGTCGGCGTGGTCGCGATCGGTATTTTTTCAGGCGTACCCATTGGTTTTTCTTTCGCGCTCGCCACATTCGGCTATCTCGGGCTCTCGACCTTCACGCCGCTCGAGGTTGTAGTCGGTCGCATGGACGAGGGGATGTCTCATCTGGTGTTGCTGGCAGTCCCGCTGTTCGTGTTTCTCGGCTTGCTGATCGAAATGACCGGCATGGCCCGCGCGATGATCGAGTTTCTCGCGAGTCTCGTCGGCCACGTGCATGGCGGTTTGTCGTTCGTGCTGATCGGGGCGATGTATCTGGTGTCGGGCATCTCCGGTTCGAAAGTCGCGGACATGGCGGCAATCGCGCCGGTGCTGTTCCCGGAAATGAAAAAACGCGGCGCCTCAGAAGGTGATCTGGTCGCGCTGCTTGCTACCACCGGCGCGCAAAGCGAAACGATCCCGCCGAGCATTGTGTTGATTACGATCGGTTCGGTGACCGGCCTGTCGATCTCCGCGCTCTTTACCGCAGGGATGCTTCCGGGCGCGGTACTGGCGTTGATTCTGTGCGTGGTGGTGTGGTGGCGCTACCGCAAGGAGGACCTGAGCGGCGCGCAGCGTTTCAGCAAGCGGCAGATCGGGCGTCTGTTCGTCGTGTCGCTGCCCGCGCTGGCGTTGCCGTTCGTGATCAGAATGGCGGTGGTTGAAGGCGTGGCGACAGCGACTGAAGTATCGACCATCGGCATTGCGTATTCAATGGTGATCGGGCTGCTCGTCTACCGGCGGTTCGAATGGACGCGCCTTGGCCGCATGCTGGTGGACGCGGCGACCTTGTCGGGCGCGATCCTGTTCATTATCGGTTGTGCGACGGCAATGGCATGGGCGCTGACGCAGTCCGGCTTCTCGCAGGATCTCGCGCAACTGATGGGCTCGATGCCTGGCGGCGCGTATGGTTTTCTGGCGGTGTCGATCATTGTGTTCGTGATGCTCGGCAGTGTGCTCGAAGGAATCCCCGCCATCGTGCTGTTCGGACCGCTGCTGTTTCCGATCGCGCGACTCGCGGGCGTCAATGAAGTGCACTACGCGATCGTTGTGATTCTCTCGATGGGCGTCGGTCTGTTCTCGCCGCCGTTCGGCGTCGGCTACTACTCGGCGTGCGCGATCAGCAAGGTCAATCCCGATGCGGGCATTCGTCCGATTGTCGGCTATATGGGTGCTTTGATCGTCGGGCTGATCCTGGTCGCGGCGATTCCCTGGATTTCTATCGGTTTTCTCTAAGGTCTCTTTTAAGTCTCGTTACAGGTTCGACATTCGGACGCTGCGTTTCCGCTGCGCCGGGGCGTCGCTCGTCTTTAAAAACTGGCAGCATCGGGAGAGTTTCATGAGTCGTTTCTTTGGCGAGATCCGTCAGGCCGGGTATGTCGTGCGTGATATCGAGGCCGCGATGGACTACTGGAGCCGTGTACTCGGCGTGGGTCCGTGGTTCTACAACGAACGTGTGCCAATCGAGAACTACACGTATCGCGGGCAATCGTACGACGTGCACAACTCGGTGGCACTGGCGAACTCGGGATCGCTGCAGGTCGAACTGATCCAGACACGCAACGATGCGCCGTCTATGTATCGCGACTTTCTTGCCGCGGGCCATACCGGTTTGCAGCACAACGCTTATTGGACCACTACATTCGACGCCGACCTCGCCCGTTTGCAGGCGCAGGGCTTCAAGGTCGCGATGAGTGGCGAGGTGGGACGCAACGGACGCTTCGTTTACTTCGACACTGAAAATCATCCGGGCACGGTGATCGAGTTATCAGAAATCGCCGGGCCGAAAGGCAAACTGTTCGACATGATCTATGCGGCCTCCCGCGATTGGGACGGCCGTGATCCAGTACGCCGGTTTCCCGATCTGGGCGCGCTATGAATGCGACGTTGCAAGGGCAGATCGTCAACGACGATTACGTCGAAGCCGAGTATCTGATCGAGACACCGCTCGATCCCGCGCGCGTCGCCGACGTGATGGCCGGCGAGCAGTCGAGCGGTACCTTTGTGCGCGTTGCCAACGAGTCCGACGCGCTGCGCGCGCGCAGCCGCGCGAGCGTGGTGCGCATCGACGAACTCGAGTCCGCCGCGCAGCCCAGCTTGCCGAGCGCATGGCTCGCGTGTCAGGGTACGCCGGGACCGTGGCGGCGCGCGCGCGTCACGCTGTCGTTTCCGCTGGCCAACATCGACGCGAATCTGCCGACACTCGCCGCGACCGTCGCCGGCAATCTGTATGACCTCGGCGAAGTCACCGGCATGCGGCTGTTGTCGCTGCGCTTGCCGGCGTCATATCGCGCGCGCTTCGAACTGCCGCGTCATGGCGTAGCCGGTACACGGGCGCTGACGCACGTCGCGGGCAGGCCAATTATCGGCACTATCATCAAGCCGAACGTCGGCTTGAGTGCCGAAGAAACTGCGGCGCTCGTCCGCGAGTTATGCGAGGCGGGCGTCGACTTCATCAAGGATGACGAGGTGTGCGCGAATCCCGCACATGCTCCGCTCGCCGAGCGCGTGCGTGCGGTGATGAAAGAAGTGCGCAACTACCGCGAGCGCAGCGGCCGCCCCGTCATGGTCGCGTTCAATATCACCGACGACCTCGACGCCATGTGCCGCCACGCTGAACTCGTCGAGCAGGAAGGCGGCAGTTGCGTGATGGCGAGCATCAACTGGTGCGGCTTTTCCGCGATCCAGACATTGCGCCGCGCAACGCCGCTCGTGCTGCATGCGCATCGCAACGGCTACGGCATGATGTCGCGCGATCCGGCGCTTGGCATGTCGTTTCAGGCGTATCAGACGCTCTGGCGTTTGACCGGTGTCGACCATATGCACGTGCATGGTCTCGCCGGTAAATTCGCGCAGAGTGACACTGAAGTGATCGAGTCCGCGCGCGATTGCGCTACGCCGCTCGTGCCGGATCGTGACGATATCGTGCTGCCTGCGTTTTCGTCGGGACAATGGGCGGGCACCGTGCCGGCGACGTACGACGCCGTGCGTTCCACTGACTTACTGTTCATGTCCGGCGGTGGCATTCTCGCGCATCCGGACGGTCCAGCGGCTGGCGTCACGAGTGTCCGACAGGCATGGGACGCCGTGCAGGCGCGTACGCCGCTGGAGATTTACGCCGAACACTCGCCGGAACTGCGGCGAGCATTGGAATTCTTCGGTGGCCGTACTTAAGCGAGACACGAGAGGCGAGCGGTATGAGTAACATCAGCGGCGGTGGCCCTGCCTATGGCTTCTACGGCGACGACTTTACGGGCGCGACCGACACGCTTGCTCATCTCGCCCGCGCCGGCTTGCGCACTATGCTGTTGTTCGCCCCGCCGGATGCCGCGCGTCTTTCAATGTTAGGCTGGCTTGACGCAATCGGCATTGCAGGTGCGGCGCGGACAATGCCGCCGCACGAGCAGCAGCCGGAGCTTGCGCGCGTGGGGGCCGCGTTCGCTGCGCTTGGCGTGCGCGTGATGCACTACAAAGTGTGCTCGACCTTCGATAGCGCGCCGCAGACCGGCAGCATCGGCGTGGCGATTCGTACGTTGAAAGCGTACTGCGCGAGTCCGTTGGTTGCGGTGGTTGGCGGTCAACCGAATCTGCGTCGCTATTGCGTGTTCGGTGAACTGTTTGCGGCAGCTGGTGCGGACGATCATCGGCAGTCGATCTACAGGATCGACCGTCACCCGACAATGAGCCGTCACCCCGTCACGCCGATGAATGAAGCAGACTTGCGCGTCCATCTGCGGCGTCAAGGGCTGGAAAATGTGCAATCGATCGATTGGCGTTACTACGCACGCGGCGACGCGGCGCTGCAAACAGAGCTGGATGACCGGCTCAAATCGAAGCCTGATGCAGTGCTATTCGACGTACTCGACCAATCTCATTTGCGGATGATTGGCGGCTTGATCACTCGTCATGCCACGACGCAAGCGCCATTGCTTGCGGTTGGGGCGAGCAGCGTGGCGCAGGCTTATGTGTGTGCGCTCAATGATGCGGCTGAACAAGGAGAACGAAGTGCGGCACCCACGCCGCTGGCTCGCGCATGCGGGCCCGTGTTCGTGCTGGCCGGCAGTCTTTCGCCCTTGACCGAAATGCAGATCGCCGCCGCGCATTCTTATCTGCGTGTGGAACTGGACCCGCTGCAAATGACTGGCGATGCCGCGCCGGACTATGTGGCCGCGCGCGTCGCAGCGATCGTCGGGCCGCTGCGTGTTGGGCGCAATGTGCTCGCTTTCACAACGCGCCGCGCGGCGCACGCAGCCGATGACGCACGCAGCGCGTTGCCGCAACTTGCCCACGTGTGTGCCGCGCTGCTGCAAGCGGTACTCGGCAACGTGAAATTGCATCGCATCGGGATTGCAGGCGGAGATACGTCGAGCATCGCCGTCCGCGCACTCGAGGCATGGGGGCTGTCGTATCTCGCGCCCTTGTCGGCAGGTGTCACGGTGTGCCGGCTGCATGCCGACAGGAGCGAACTCGACGGCATGGAGATCATGCTCAAGGGCGGTCAGATGGGCGATGCCGATCTGTTCGAGCAACTGCTGAACGGCTATGCCGGCAACGAGGCAGCCAGCGGCTAACCGTTATCGGCAAGCAACCGTACCCGATGCCGGAACTCGCGCCTGTGATCAAAACAACGTGATGCCGGGTAGCTTTTCCATTGCACTCGGCGGCGTGACAACGTGAACGCGTATCGACAATTGACATAGGAAGGCCGCCGGATATCCGTGCAGCAACTGCATCGATGTCCGGCGGCCGGTTTGGTTTTACTGCTGATCTGATTACGTCAATTCGGCTATATCACGCCGGCAACGAGCAACACAATCACAACGATCAACACGACGCCGATACCACCGGTCGGTGCGTAACCCCATGAACGGCTATGCGGCCACGTCGGAAACGCACCGATGAGGATAAGAATCAGCACAATCAGAAGAATAGTTCCCAACATATTAATGACCTCCGCTTAGGTTCACAGGACCCGCCTGTCACGACAGCCATGGAGCACGCGGTTTAGGCGAGCTTGGGAAAAGGCCGTATCGATGCCTTGGGGTTCAGCAAGCCATGTGCCCAAAGCAGAAGTTCGGCAGCGAATTGTTTAAAACGATCGTCGTTTACTTGCGTCCGTACTGACACGTGCTGGTCTGATGAATCGATCGCCGAGGCGATTCGATTCATGTCTGGAGCGCTGCTCGCGCTGCACAAAAAACTCTCCACGCCCCTTTTCTTCAGACATTTGGCGCGCCTCGCGACGTCCCACGAACGTCCCCCTATCGTTCGAGTCCGTTACGGGCGGTGTTACGTAACGGGAGCGTTACTGCACACGATTTCGCGTCTCTTTCCGCCGGCTTCCCGAGTGACCGGTTCGGATAAAAACTTATATCTAACAAGGGTTTGCCCGATGTCCGCCGGCCAATTGTGAAAGAAATCTGAAGATTGGCATGCTTGCTGCTTTATGGGTAGCGCGGTGCACAAGACAGACAAGACAAGTAGTAAGTGTTTGTGAAGTTCGAATCAACGACTGGCCTGGTCGGGGGTTATCAGGTCAGTCTCCTCAACGCACAAGCGGTGTGATCTTTTGTTCGGATTCGTCGCGGCGGCGTTTTGCCTGAGTACCCAGGTTGGACGGGTGCGAGCGGCTTGTAGTCAATCCCCCATCGTTGTTCCAGGAACGTCCAGTCGTTTTGCTTCGCGCTGGATGGATGAAATCCAGGTTGTGTTGCATTGCGCGCTTCTTCGCGGGCCGGGGCGGTGTTGTTGTCGCGAAGAGCGTGGTGGTGGAAGTACGAGAGACATGAGCTGTTGAAGCGAACACAAGTTGAGCAGCTCGACAAGAACGTTTGGCGCGAGAGACCAGCGCGGGGGATAAGAATGGATACGGCGAATTTTGCGCAGCAAAGAAGAACCATACCGGGGTTGCAAAGCCTGATCGCGCGCTTGCTCGATGTGATGCTCGTCGTCCTCGGGGCGGTGGCCGCTTCGCAAGTGCGATTTGAAGATCTCACGCAAAGCCGTATCGATACTGCCTTCGTTGCATTTGCAGCCGCTTTTACGCTGGTTCTGTTCCCTGCATTCGGTGTGTACGGCTCATGGCGTGGGCGGGCAATGCTGCGCATGGCCGGTCAGGTGTCGCTAGCGTGGTTCGTGGTTCAAGGCTGTGGTCTCGCGCTGATGTTCTCGCTGCATCGCACGGATTTCATCTCGCGTCTCTGGTTTGCCTATTGGATGGCAATGACAGGCGGTGCGCTGATTGCGTCGCGTTTGACTGTGCACGCCGTGCTCGCACGGGTCCGGCACGCAGGGATGAATCTCCGCCGGGTTGCGGTGGTGGGATGTGGGTCGCATTGCCATCAGGTCGTGCGCAATATCGAGGGCTCGACGACTAGCGGATTTCGCGCAGTGGCGGCCTTCGATGTGCGGCCGGTGATGGGAACGATAGGTTCAGGCGTGCCGGTGTACGACGACATCGTCAAGTTCGCCGCATACGTGAGATCTCACGACGTGCAGGAGTTGTGGCTTGCGTTGCCGCTCTCTGAAGAACGTACGCTGTCGCGCTTTGTGGCTGAGTTTCGCGACGACCTCGTGAACGTGCGCTTTGTACCTGATATGCGCAGCGTTGCGTTGTTTGATAGCGGCATGATCGATTTGATCGGTATGCCTGCGATCAACCTGGTTGCGTCGCCGGTGCCGGCTCGCGCTTTGGTGAAGAAAGAGATTTTCGATCGTGCGTTTGCGGCTTGTGCGCTGGTTGCGCTTGCCCCGGTGATGATCGCGATTGCGTTCGCCGTCAAGCTGTCTTCGCGTGGACCGGTGTTATTCACGCAGAAACGCAAGGGCGCGGACGGACGCATCTTCAAGATCTACAAGTTTCGCTCGATGCGTCCTCACGCCGTGGAAACGGGCGTGGTGAAACAGGCCACGCGAGGGGATCCGCGTATTACGCGAGTGGGTGCGTTTCTCAGACGTACCAGCCTGGATGAGTTGCCGCAGTTCTTCAATGTACTGCGCGGCGATATGTCGGTAGTGGGGCCTCGGCCCCATGCGATTGAACATGACGAGCTTTATCAGAAAGTGGTGAACGGCTACATCCATCGGTACCGGATAAAGCCGGGGATCACAGGGTGGGCACAGATCAACGGATTCAGAGGAGAGACAGACCAGATCGAGAAGATGCAAGGACGCGTCGAACACGATCTGTATTACCTGCGCAATTGGTCGTTCGGGCTCGACATGCGGATTGTCGGAGCGACGATAGCGAAGGGTCTGGTTCATAGCAACGCGTACTGACACCTGCACACAAAAAAAATACATGGCCATGAAATTACGCGGACAACAACCCCGATCGGCGCCGCACGCGCTGGGGCTTGCGGCAGCCTTCGCGTTTTCCGCTTCGGCGCACGCGGCCGACCCTGCGCTCAGTGCGCTCGGGCAGGCGGGTGGTTTGGTGATTCCGTATGCGTGTGCACTGCCCGAGGGGACTGGGGAGGCTCAATACAACAACTACATTGACCCGAGGTACGGAAAACAGGCGACAGGTTCTCAAGTTTACTGGGGCGCTTTCGGGCTGCTGCCTTACGTTGAGGTTTCCGGAGGGCTGGCCAACTATCCGACGGTGAAGGCAGTTCAATTCTCCGGCGAGGAACATTTCCTGTTCCGCCATTTGATGGCCAATGTCAAGCTCGAAGTACCGAAGTTCTTTAAGTATCAACCGAGCATCGCATTCGGCATTAGCGACATTGGCGGCCAGACTCACTTCTTCCGTTCGAAATACGGCGTGGTGTCGCAAGCATTTGGACCGGTGACGTTGACCGCCGGTTATGGCCAGGGCGATCGCCTCGATGGTTTGTTCGGCGGCGCGCAGGTCTCGCTGTGGAACACGGGATTGTCGCTGCTTGCAGAAGACGATTCGAAGACGCCTTATGCCGGCGTGCGCTATCAGTCTCCGCAGATTAGCTGGCTAGCCGATGCGAACGTGATTGGTACGTTCATGCGTTCGATCCGCTCGACGGATGGCGTGTCGCCTCGGACGTCGTTCTCGGTGGGCATTCAGATTCCGTTGGGCAAACGCTTTGGCAGTGCGCGTTGTGCAGACGGCTTGTGCGAGGGCCCGCAAGTGCCGGTAGCCCAGACTGCGGACGCCGACGATGACGGCCCCATCCGCCTCGCCAGCCTGCAGCCGGTGGACATGCGTGCTGCTACCGCTAACAACAACCCGCTGGCCGCAGCGCCGATTACGTATGTACCGCCGCTGCAGTCGTACGCGTCTGTGATGCTGAGTGACGTGACGGCGGCCAAATCGTCTGATGCGCAGTCTCCCGCCATCCCGGAAGCGCTGGACACTTCTGCGCTCGACGAAATCGCCGCGCAATTGTTTGCCGCTGGTCTCGAGCGCGTGCGTGTCGGGATGAGCGGCCGCGATCTGGTGGTCGAGTACGAGAACCACCGATACAACCAGAACGAAGCCGACGCGCTCGGCATTGTGCTTGGTGTGGCGAGCGTGAATGCGCCGCACGGCACGGACAAGATTCATGTGGTCATCAAGAAGGCCAATGAGCCATTAGGCGAAGTCATTGTCGATCGCGATGCATTTGCGCAGTTCGTTGATGGCGGCGCGCCGACGGCCGCAAGCGCGTCAATGACGATGCGCACGCGTCCGACATATGACGCGGATTCGATCGCATGGCATGGCAACGAGCACACGCATGGACTGACGCGGATTCAGATCGAACCGATCGTCAGTTACCTGTACGGCACCGAATACGGCGTCTTCGACGTCTCGCTTGGCGCAAACATTGAAGGATTCGTACCGCTGTGGCGTGGCGCCGAATTGTATGCGAGTTATATCGCACCGATCTACAACACGAAAAACATGGACGAAGGCCGCGTGTTCAGCAATTACCGATTGCGCGGCGGTTTGAATGCGGTCGCATTGGCACAAAGCTTCTGGATCGTGCCGCAAGTGTTCAACGTGGCATCGGTCGGCAAGTTCGATTACTCGTATGTGGGCGTGCAAAACGAAACAACGGTGTTCGTGCCGGGCCGTCCTGATCTGATTCGCTTGCGGCTTGCCTATTTGCACCATGAGCCGGGCCATGACGAATTGCCGAGTGAGAAGAATGCCGAGCTGACTTATCGCTGGGTGCAGCCGTCCTGGAAGTTGTGGATCGAAGCGGGCGTGGCGCGCTTTGTCGGTGGAGACAAGGGGCCGGTCGCAACGCTGACGCGATGGTTCGACGACGTATCGGTGAGCGTGCATGGCGAGCATAGCGGACAGGGCACGTTTGTGGGCGCTGCAATTAGCTTCCCGCTGACGTTGCGCCAGGGGATGAAGCCGGGGATCAGCCAGGTGTACGGCTCTGAACAGTTCGGACTTGATTTCCGCACGCGGGTGGGATCGACGAATTACCTGTCGACCAATGCGGACCAAAACATGACTTTCCCGTATAGCACGCAGCAGTACTTGCTGAATCAGGGCCGCTTTAGCGGCGAGTACTTCTCAACTCAGCTCTACCGGATGCGTGATGCGTATCTGCGTTACGGGCGGCCTGGTAGTGATGGTACGAAGCCGAAGCCGCAAGTGAGTGTGCCTGCTGTATCGACGGGCGCCGGGCTTTCACATGGCGTCTGCGGAAACGGTTTGCAGGGTGTAAGCGACGGACGGGCGCTGGTGCCGGTCAATTGTGAATGATTTCTTTGGAGATAGGCGATGAAGCTTCTAAACGGCGCCACGCTGCGCACGCTGCAGTTCGGATCGATAGTGCTTGCGACCAGTGCGCTGGTTGCATGCGGTGGTGGAACTAGTAGCGGCGGCTCGCCGGTCGGGACGGTGGGTGGTACGGCCGCTGTCGGCGCGGCACTGGCTAACGCGAGCATCACGCTGACTTGCAAGAACGGTTCGGGTAGTGCGACCGCTAATGCCAGCGGCGCTTATACGGCGACGTTCGCGTTTGATGGTCCTTGCACGATTACGGCGACCGGCGGCGCGGTCACGATCCATTCGTTCGCGGCCGGTGCGGGTACGTACAACGTGACGCCGCTGACAGAGTTGTTGTTGGACTACCTCGCGGGGCAGTTGGGTACGACGGTTAGCGGGTTGCTCGCGGGGATTAATTCCAACTCGTCGTATCAGAGCGCGCTGTCGAATAGCACGGTGATTGCGAACGCTCAGGCGGCAGTTGTGACGCTGATTAAGAACACGTATGGGATCACGCTTTCCTCTTCGTCGTTCTTGACGGTCACGTTTACGCCGGGCGCTCCGGGCGCGGATGCGGACCTCGATACGTTGTTGACGGCTGGAGCGATTACTAGCAACGGTCAACCTGCTGCGTCGCTCTCGAGCGCCGCAACGGCAGCGGGTGCTGCAGCACCGATTTCCACCGGAAGCGGTGGCAATGGATCAACGGGGGGTACGGGCGGCACTGGCGGTACGGGCACTACGACCAAATGAGTGCGGCGCGTCACTGGTTGAGATGCAAGACATTCGATCGTATTCACGCGTTACGGTAAGACGTTACGTAACGCCGGTCGGGGTCCTACTTCCTGTCGAATCAAATTTGACACGCTATAGGAATAGGACCCGCTTATAGCGGTCCTTACCCGCGTAAACGTTCTCGGAAGCGATGGGGAAAGCGGATGAATTGATTGGCACAGTTAATGCTCAATGAAGTCGGTCATCGTGAAGTACCGCAGGGGTAGGGAAATGTGGCCCCACGCAATGTGACGATGAACTGTACGCGAAGCTTCCACACCATAGCGGCGCCGGCAGGTTGTCTTCCGCGAGAGATGATTCAACAGGCTATGTCGTGATCGGTAGTAGTTGTGGGCACAACAGAATTGATAGACGACGCCTTCCGAGTGTGTCGATCAGTTCGGAAGAGGCAGTTCAGTGAGGTGACGGCTGATTGACCAGCGGGACCTGTTTGCCCCATCGCCACCATGTAGCGCGGCTTAAGCCTCATCCGAAAAATAAATTGTCCCGCAAGTGCGGGATACACGGGGAAACATCGTATGTCCATGCGTTCCATATGCTTTGTGCAAAGCCAAAGAGGATTTCAACGACTATTCGTGCGTCTCGGCCTGATAGTACTGCCGGTCTTCACTATGTTGTCCGCGTGTAGTGTTGCCCCGGGGATGAAGATGTCCACCCCGGCCGTAGTCGCGATCAAAGACGGCAGTGACGCTCAAACACCGACTACCGATCTCAAGATTCCGATCACCGACATCGATCTTTCGACGATCCAGGCGGCGCGCGAAGCCGAAGATAACCCGGCGTTCTTGCGGTTGGAAAACTCGAGTGGCGCGGCAGATCTCTATACAGTCGGCCGTGGGGACGTGCTTCAAATCACTGTATGGGACCACCCCGAGCTAGCTCTTGCGCAGGGAGCGCAGCCGCCATCTACGACGCAAAAGGCAGCGGATCCCGGGACCGGCTTCGTAGTTGATCAGTCGGGCAATCTGCAATTTCCGTTTGCGGGTCGTCTGCACGTCGAAGGGCTACAACCGCAGGAGATTCAGTCAAAGCTGACTGCCGAGTTGGCCAAAACCTTCAACGATCCGCAGGTGACGGTGCGTGTGTCGTCGTATCGCTCGAAACAGGTGTACATAGACGGCGAGGTCCGGGCGCCGGGTGTTCAGGTTCTGAATGACGTACCAATGAACTTGTACGAAGCGATTAACCGAGCGGGCGGATTTAGCCCGACCGCAGATCAGAGCAGACTGATGCTCGTTCGAAACGGGGAGTCGTTTCGTATTAACTTGTCGAAAATCCTTCAGGAAGGATACAACCCGGCCAAGCTCGTCCTTCGTCAAGGGGACCTCCTGCGCGTTCTGTCACGCGAGGATAGCGGGGTATTCGTAATGGGCGAAGTTAATAAGCCGACAGTTGCTGTGCCCTTACGCGACGGCAGGCTGACATTGAGCGACGCCTTGGCGCAGGCGGGTAGTCTGAACACATCGAGTTCCGACCCGTCGCAGGTCTACGTCATTCGTGGATCCGCCGATAAGAATTTTAAGGTGTTCCACCTCGACGCAAAATCGCCGGTTTCCATGCTTCTCGCCAATCAGTTCAATCTGCAGACCAATGACGTTGTCTACGTCGACGGCAATGGATTGGTGCGATTTAGCCGTGTTCTGAGCTTGCTCATTCCGGCCATCAATGCAGGTCTGACCGCCGCGATTGCGACTAAATAGTCGCGTGACTGAGAAGTTTGCGAAACCTAACGAAATGCTGCAGGCAAAAATGAGCACATCAGTACTTGTCCTTTGCGATGGAAACTTGTGCCGTAGCCCAATGGCCGTTGGAATTCTTTCGCACCGCCTGCCGGAGCTGAGTATCAGATCAGCCGGCATTAGCGCGGTAGTAGGCCACCGCGCCGACCCTCTCGCGAGAGAGCTTCTAATTGAACGGGGCATCAACATCGATGGACATATTGCTCGCCAGGTAACCCTGAGTATGGTCACGGATGCGACGGTGATATTTGTAATGACTGAAGTCCAGAAGCGATTCTTTGAGTCTCGTTACTCCTTCTCCACTGGACGGGTTTTTCGACTTGGACATCATCGCGGGATTGATGTGATCGACCCCTATCGTAAAGGCCGTTTAGTTTTCGAACGTGTCTTGTCTACTATCGACACTGCGCTCGACGACTGGTATGTGGCGCTGCGCGAAATGAACGCAACGGTAATGTGAAAATGACCAATTTAAAAGACATTCGGCTCCTCGAGGAAAAGACAGACGATGATCTGAGCATCGGCGAGTATATCGCTGTGCTTCAGAACAACAGGAAGCTGATATTAATTGTCACACTTGTTGTAACGGTGCTGAGCGTAGCGTACGCGATCATTGCGAAGCCTGTTTACCGTGCAAACATGGTTGTTCAGGTTGAGGACTCGGATACCTCCGCGGCGCTATTAGGAGACCTGGCGCCGCTGCTTGGTGCCAAGTCTGAAACGACGGCGGAAATTGAGATCCTCCAGTCACGGCTGGTACTTGCGCAGACGGTCTCAAAACTGAAGTTGTACATCTATTCAAAGCCGAAATACTTTCCGGTCATCGGTCGCTGGCTTGCACGCCGCGCTGAAGATCACGATTTGGCAAATTTGCCGGTGGGTTCTCTAGCCAAACCCCTCCTTGGTCTCGAAAGCTTCGCGTGGGGTGGCGAGAAAATAAAAGTGGAACGCTTCGACGTTCCGAAAACCTATGTCGAAAGCAAATTCACGTTGGTTTCAGACGGCGGAGACAAATATCATCTGCTGGACAGCGATAACGACGTTGTGCTAAATGGCGTGGTTGGCCATGAGGCTCATGGCCGGGTGGATGATGGTCCCGTTACGTTTATGGTGAGTGCACTCAATGCCCGCCAGAACACGAAGTTTAACCTCCTGCGCTATTCGGAATCGGAACGCATTGAAGATCTCCAGGACAAACTGGTTATCGCAGAGCAGGGTAAGCAGTCTGGCATTCTTGAGACGACCCTGGACGGGACCGATGCTGAAGAGACCACGGACACGTTAAACGCGATTGCCGACGAGTACGTGTATCAAAACGTTCAACTGAATACCGCCGAGACTGAGAAAACACTGGTCTTTCTGGACCAGCAACTTCCTGCGCTTAAGAAGGAGTTGGAGTCGTCAGAGGAGCGATATAACAATTTTCGAAACCGCAGCGGGACAGTTAGTTTGAGCGAAGAGGCGAAACTAGTTCTGCAACAATCGGTGGATGCCAACGCTACGCTGCTTGAGTTGAAGCAGAAACGCATGGAACTCCTGCAGCGATTCAATCCCGCAAGTCATAACGTCGCGACTATCGACAGCCAGATTAGCGCAGCGCAAGACCAAGTCGGGGTGCTCTCGCACCGCATCACGGCACTGCCAGATCTTGAACAATCCGCCTTGCGACTCATGCGGGACGTTACCGTCAATACTGACTTGTACACCGGATTACTGAATAGCGCGCAGCAACTCAAGGTTCTTAAGGCAGGAAAAGTCGGCAACGTTCGGATCGTGGATCGTGCCGTCCAGCCGGAAAAACCTATCAGACCAAAGAGGCCTTTGGTTGTCGCGCTTGGCGTCGTCCTGGGTTTGATTCTTGGTACCGTTGCGGCCTTTATCAACCGGGCGATTGTCCGCGGTGTAGAGGACGGCGACGTCATTGAGCGTGCAACGGGCGTGAGCATCTTCGCAGCAATTCCGCAAAGCGAACAGCAGTCAGCATTGGAAAACGCAATGCGCAAAGGCGAAGAGGGGATATTTGCTCTTGCCAATGTTCGACCGGACGATCCAACCATAGAGAGCGTCCGCAGCCTTCGGACATCGTTGCAATTCGCCATGCTAAATAGCACGAACAATATTGTCGTCGTTACTGGTCCGAGCCCAGGAGTAGGAAAGTCGTTCATCGGGTCTAACCTAGCGGCAGTGCTGGCAACATCAGGTAAGCGTGTTCTGTTGGTCGACGCGGACATGCGGCGAGGCCACCTCCATCAATTCTTCGGCACGCCCCGGGAGGATGGATTGTCGGAGTTGATCTTGGGCACCCATACCGTGGAACAGGCGACTCGGCGGCAGGTATTGAAGAACCTTGACTTGATAACAACAGGAACTGTTCCGCCGAATCCTGCCGAATTACTTCTCGCTGACCGGTTTGCCAAGTTACTTCAACAACTGGCTTCTTCTTATGACATTGTCCTCGTCGACACGCCACCTGTGCTTGCGGTGACGGACGCGGCAATTGTGGCGAAATTAGCTGGTACGACGCTCCTGGCGCTACGTCACGGACAGCATCCGTTGCCCGAAATTGCAGAAGCGGTAAGACGGCTGCGGCAAGGGGGCGCCGTGCTTAAGGGGGCCATCTTCAACGGAATTCCGCGCAGGGTTATTGGCTACGGCAGATATTACGGCGGGTACTACACGTACCAATACGGTCGTATCAAAAAGTAGTTGCGGCGAACCGGAGGTGCGTATGCAGCGAAGGCTTTTGACATCAAATCGGATTCTGCCGGGAAACGGCGGCGTGACCCTCGAGATAAAACATGCTTAAGAAAATAGTTGGATTCTTGGCATTTGCAATGACGATACTGTCGTTCGGCGCATACATAGGTTTGATCAAAGATGGCGGGGCGCGCGATCAGGGCTTAGACAATGCTATCCCCTATAGCGGCCCCCTCAACGCTTTGCCCATTGTTTGGGGAGGCGTGACGCTGGCCGTCGTATTTTTTGTGTGGATTGTCTGCAGATTCAAAATTAGACCTCATTGGACCTTGCTCTGTCTCGGCGCGTTATCGATCTGCTCCGCATTGTGGGCAGAGGTGCCGAAGGCATCTTTGGGTGCGACATTGCTGTTGTTGGCAGCATATCTGTTAGTCGCCACACATATTAGGCTGGCTGGCTGGGACGGGACGATCCGTGCTGCGATAAAGGGATTTCTTATATTCGAGTTGTCAAGTTTTATATACATATTTCTGATTCCCCACTACGGGGTAGCGGTTGGTGAGCATCTGGGGAAATGGCAGGGTATTTTTACTCACAAAAATTCTCTTGGATCGTTCTCGGCGCTCGCATTTTCGATTTCTTTCTGGTACTGGTTGATTTCGACGAATAAATTGGCTGCCTTGAGCGCAGTTCTTGCCGTTGTATTGGCTATTGGAAGTCAGTCGACGACCGCGATCGGGATTGTGGTCGTGCTGTTTCTGTTCAACTCGGCATGTACATTCAAATTTATAAGAAAACTCATCCATCGCTATCGGCTAGTAATTCTTCTTGGTTTGTTATTGCTCAGTGCCTTCGCGGTCTATGCTGCAATAGCCTTGGGGATGGATTCTCCCGATGAAAAATATGCAACATTTTCAAACCGGAATGTAATCTGGCTTTATATCTTCGCGAAAGTTGCAGCCTCTCCAATCTGGGGTTATGGACTTGATC
This sequence comes from Paraburkholderia sediminicola, assembly GCF_046026675.1. GTDB lineage: Bacteria > Pseudomonadota > Gammaproteobacteria > Burkholderiales > Burkholderiaceae > Paraburkholderia > Paraburkholderia sediminicola_F. The sequence continues at coordinate 663,483 of NZ_JAQQEY010000002.1, forward strand.
AACTGAGCGTGACGAATAGTCTTGATGGTTCAGACTTTACGTCGCAGGTCGGGTTTCTGGTGGCCTCCGCGCACAACGGATTCATCGAGACACTTTACTCTTTGGGATTGTGTGGAGAGGTAATTGTTTTTCTGTTGATTTTTATATTTGCTAAGAATCTCAAAAATAACAAAACATTTCCGCTATTTTTTGGCTACATGTTTATTTTTATTCTCGAGAATACTTTTGAGTCAAGGATGGTTAGCTTCAATTCTCATTTTGTCGTCTTTTTATATTTGTTCGAGATATCTGCGGCAATGAGTGGGGAAGTGGTTCAGCGATCACTAACGAAAACAAGTGCACCGGTTTACCTGAGAGCATCATGAAAATCGCCATGGCTGGGCAGAACTACTTCGTACGAGGTGGATCTGACAGGGTTCTTATAGAAACAGAAAAAATGCTTCGTGCCTACGGCCATGAAGTTGCACCGTTTTGTGGTGCAGATAAGGACAATCAGGAAAGCGAATGGCGAGAGTTTTTTCCCAAAAAGGAAGTGTCAATTTCTTCTCCACGCTTGGGCGATGTTTTTCGATACGTGTACAACTTCGATGCGAAGAAGGCTGTCCGAAGGTTCATTAAGGAATTTGGTCCCGATGTATTTCATTGTCATATTTACTACGGGAAACTTTCATCTTCGATTTTGTCCGAAGTGAAAAGTCACGCTATACCTCTGGTGCAAACAATACACGAATACAAAGTTGTATGTCCAACATATCAGCTCAGTTCTAATGGTTCTGTTTGTGAAAAGTGTGCGAATTTTAAATTTCACAATGTCCTCACGCATCGATGCAATAAGGGATCCGTCATGCGATCCGCCGCATCTATGGTCGAAAGTTACGTTAGTTATATTTTTGGATCGATTGAGAAAATAGATAGATTTATAGCTGTAAGCGACTTTCAACGAGGCAAGGTTATAGGTATGGGCGTTCCGGAACACAAAGTCTCTACCATCCACAATTTTGTGGATATTGGTGAAATAGTTCCTGAGTACGGTGTGGGTCGGTATTTCATATATTTTGGGCGCGTAGAGACGGAGAAGGGGATATGGGTACTCCTTGCGGCCTTTAAGAAGATTAAAAATATCAACCTGTTGATTGTGGGCGTTGGCAGTGCCTATGAAGATGCAAAGGAATATTGCCGAAAAAATGTCATGTCGAACGTGACATTCTTCGGATTTGCAACTCGAGACCAAATGGGCGATTTGGTCAGGGGCGCGATGGCAAGCATAGTTCCATCTGTTTGGTACGAAACTTTTGGATTGTCGGCCGCTGAATCTCTGGCGTATGGAAAGCCGGTAATTGCCGCCGATATCGGGGGATTGCCTGAGGTATTGAGCGCCGGGGACGACTCCACGCTTGTCGAGGCAGGCAATGTCGACGAGCTCATTACGGCAGTCGAAGAAATGGCATATGGAAAACTCGATCTGGAAAAAATGGGGCGTGCGGGCAGGAAGAACGTCGAAAGAAAATTTAACAGACCCGCGCATTATGAGAAGTTGTCGGCACTGTATCGCTCGGTAATGTCATGAAAGACAGATTGCGAACTGCAAAGCAAGACGCCAAGTTGGCTCTCTCTGTCGTGAGAGCTTTGGTGGATCATTTGGCGACTGAAATAACGTGGATTCTCTGCCGTGCAACGCGCCGAACCACGAAACTCGACCGAAGAGTTGTCGTCAGTCTTACCTCATATCCTCCGAGGTTCCGGACCCTGCATTTAACGCTCAAGACGATTCTCTTGCAGAGTGTGCAACCGGCCACGGTAGCCCTTTGGATCGCAGAGGAGGATGCGGAGCACTTGCCAGGCAACGTACTAGCGCTGCAGAGCTGGGGGTTGGAAATTCACTTCTGCGAAAACCTGAGGTCATATAAGAAGCTGGTACCAGCGCTCTCTGCCTATGAGGACATGGCGGTGGTTACCGCCGATGATGACGTCGTCTATTGGCGGACATGGCTTGCAGATCTGCTTGAGCATTACAACGAGAACTCACCGGAGATCCTCTGTCATCGAATGCATGTCGTAAAAACCAACTCAGACGGTCTACCCGATACGTACAGAAGTTGGCATTGGTGCTCGGAGTCTTTGCAAAAGAATCCATTGAATTTTGCTACGGGAGTGGGTGGCGTTCTTTACCCACCCAACGTCTTCGACGGCGAAGCAACAAACGTTGACAGAATGAAAAGCCTTTGCCCGCAAGCTGACGACGTCTGGTTTTACTGGATGGCGAGAGCCAGAGGCATTCTGGTCAGAAAAGTCCCATCAAGCGGAACCGTCAAATTCTGGCTCGGCTCCCAGGAGGTCGCACTGTGGAAGTCAAATCTCGGAAGCGACGAGAACGACGTGCAGATTGCGGCGATGATTAAAGAATATGGATTTATGGGCGGCCCATGACACTTATTAACAACACGAAATGGGTTGCCGTTTCCCAATTTTCTCGCGTGGGATTGCAGCTATTAGGTATGCTATTTCTTGCGAGGCTTCTTGGGCCCGCGGATTACGGCGTAATGGCGATGGCGATGATAGTCGTCAATCTCGCGAATCTTCTGCGAGACCTGGGAACCTCGGCGGCTGTTGTTCAGAGAGATGAGCTGGATGAGAATGCAAAAGCCACGGTCTTCTGGCTGAATTTCGGAGTCGGGCTGACACTTTCAGCACTGGTCGCGGGTTTGGCCACACTGATCGGATACATCTTTGTGTCACAAAATCTTCCGAAGGTATTGTGGTTGCTCGCCCTCAGCTTCCCTATCACCGCTAGCTCCGCTGTCCATCAGGCTTTGCTTGAGCGTCAATCGCAGTTCAAGTTGCTTGCAAGGGTTGAAATTCTATCTTCGGGAACAGGCCTGTTTGTGGCCGTTCTCCTGGCCCATTTTGGGTTCGGGGTGTTCTGCCTGCCGGCGCAGATACTCACTGCGGCTGCGCTGTCGTCGACTCAACTCTGGATATTGAGCCGATGGCGTCCAGTAAGGAAATTCAACGTCGATTCCTTCAAATCCTTATTTTCATATAGCGGAAATTTAACGGCGTTCAATCTGATCAATTATCTCGCGAGAAATGCCGACAGCATTGTCGTCGGCAAGCTGCTTGGCGCGATGCAATTGGGTGTTTATTCCCAAGCCTATCGTGTCATGTTGTTTCCCTTACAAAACATGACGTTCGTAGCCACCCGGGCACTCTTCCCGTTGCTAAGCCGGCATCAGAATGAACCACTTGTCCTGCGGAACCTGTACCTGAATACCGTCATGATGGTCGTAACGATCACGGGCCCGCTGATGTGCGGAATCTGGATCCTGAGGTCTGAGTTCGTGCACGTCGTATTCGGCGCGAAATGGAGCGCGGTGGTTCCAGTTTTAGCTTGGCTTGCGCCGGTTGGATTTATACAGTCAGTAGTTAGTACCACCGGCACTGTTTTTATGGCAACCGGGAACACGAAATCATTGATGAAGCTCGGGTTGATTGCGACGGTTCTGCAGGTTGGTGGGTTCATTATTGGCGCCTTCTGGGATGTCAATCATGTCGCTGCAATGTATGCCGTTGCAAACATGATCAATTTCTTCGTGGCTATGACCGCAACCATGAAACATCTGGACTCAGGTATCTCGTACTTGCTGGCGAGAATTTCGAGGCCGCTTGCGATTTGCGCCGTGATGATGGTTTGCATGACTGTGCTGCGGATTAAATTAATCGATATCCGAATGAGCGCGTTGCCGCTCGCGATATTGGTATCTGCCGTAGGAGCGGCAGTTTATGGGCTGATGGGTTTTGGGTGGATAAAAAAGACAGTTTTTACATTTGCCGAGAAACGTGCCTAGGCGGAGTGATGAACAGCAATACGCTTATCAGTGTTGTCATTCCTACCTACAACCGCGAGGCTACTATCGCTCGCGCGGTAGAAAGTGCGCTTAAACAAACCTGGACGAATATTGAAGTAATAGTCATAGACGACGGTTCAACTGACGGCACGCAAGAAGTCGTCAGGACGATAAATGATCCTCGCGTCCGATACTTAAGGAATGACAGGAACCTCAAGGGAGGCGCCTCGCGGAATAAAGGCGGTACCTTGGCGCGTGGCGAATACATAGCATTTCTTGATTCAGATGACGAGTGGCTGGCAGGGAAATTGGCAACTCAAATGAAAACCGTTTTGGAGCGCGGGAACCCAAAGGCTGTGGTTTGTTATACAAGGCTGCTGGTGAGGCGAGACGGCAAAGAGTTTATGGAACCTGCTCGTGGAATTGGGCGTGGAGAACAGGTCGGCGACTACCTGTTCAAGAATTCAGGGCACATTCAGACAAGTTCGCTGTTCATGTCGAAAGAGCTTTTCGAAAGCTGTCTATTCGATTCGAGACTGCTAAAGCATCAGGATTGGGATCTGGCGATTCGGTTGCAGTTGATTGGTGCTGAATTTGTGTTTGTTGAAAGCGCTGAGACGATCTGGTATCAGGATTCGAAAACGAATCGTGTTTCTTCACTCGTAGATAACGATGGTTCGAAAGAGTGGATTGGGCGACACGGGGATCATTTGTCGAAAGGTGCAATTTTAGGATTCATGGCAATCATAATTGCACCGGAATTGGCGAATGGTCCGTTTTCTGAGCGTATCAAGGCGGCTGGGATATTGATCGCCGCACTTTTCCTTCGCGCGGTAAAAGTCAGAAAGTTCGTCGCAGATTTCGCCAGAATTGTTGTTGGGCGAAAGATCATAAATTCATGCAAGACGGCGTTTTACGGCGTGAGAGGAGCGCTGGTGAAATGATTTCAAAAAAATCAATTGCAGGTGTTTTTTTGTGCTTGCTGGCGCTCACCTCGATGCCGGCTGTTGCATTCGATTGGGCAACAGCTCGAGGTTTTAATGTGACTCCAAATGTGTCCGATGCGGATATCGAATATATCGCGAGCATCGGATGTAGTGTGGTTCGCGTTTCATTCGGTGACTCGCCGCTGTTAAGCCTGACTGGCTCGTATAAGAGCAATGAGGCCACGTTTAAGGAACTTGACCACATAATCGAGGTCGCGAAGAAGAATCATCTAGCCGTTGTTATTGATCCCCATGCGCTACCGGGATTTAAGAATCGATACACGACGTCGCCACATGATGTTTTCTGGTCATCCGATTTGCTTCAGAACAGATTGAAGTCACTTTGGGCTCAGATTGCGCAGCGCTATCGAAGCGACGATCAGGCAGTGTTGGGATTGGACCTGTTGAACGAACCTGTAACAGCGGTACCCTCGGCCGACAATAACTATTTTGATTGGAACAAGTTTGTCGAATCGTTAGTCACGGTAATCCGAGCTAACAATAAAACGGCATACATCGTTATCGAGCCGGCGAGGCAGCTTAACGCGCAGGGGGGCTACGACAGTTTCTTTTCCGCACTGAGCCGTCTCAAGCTTCCACGTACGGATCGGATTGTTGTAAGTCCCCATATGTACACGCCAATGGAATTGACACATGAAGGCGTACTGCCGCAGTTCTCCGCAGCGGTTCATTACCCCGGGAAAATTGCGGGAGAGCAGTGGGATGCGAATAAGATCCGGACCACCCTCGTCGTCGCGAGGCAGTATGGTGACGCTAATCATGTTCCGATTTTCATTGGGGAGTTTAGTGCAAGCGTCATATCGGGCGATGATGGGGATCGTTATCTCGCCGACCTGCTTGATGTCATGGATCAGTTTTCGTTTGGCTGGGCCTTCCACGCATTTAAGGAAAATCCGGTTTGGAATCCCCAGCAAACGACTTTACGCGTGGCTTCGAATGGGAGAGCCGTCAGAATGAACACAATTATTGGTGCTTTAAAAAACAAATAGATTCCCGTGTGCCGTGCGAATTGAGTGCGAATAGCATATATGATGAAAACATTTTTGATTTCACTGCCGCAGGATGAAGCCCGGAGGAAGCTGCTAAAAGGCAGATTTCCCCAAGCGTCAGAAGCATTTGAAATTGTTAGCGCGGTCGATGGGCGTTCGATAAGCGCGCGAGAGTATTTCCAGCTTGCCGCTCCGCTTTACCGTTCGAAAGGCGAATTGCTGAGCCCGGCGGAAGTAGGTTGTGCGCTGAGCCATCTTGAAGCGTATCGGCAGTTTCTTAATACTGGCGAAAAGATGGCTTTAATCCTTGAGGATGATGTCGAGGGGTGCGACGAAGACATCAGCCGAATTGTGCGCGTTGCGGGGCAACTGGATAACGACTTTTTGCTTTGCTGTGGCGCGCAGGATGGGCTGCGCTCACGCAGGTGGCTTTTCGGCAAGCAGCGAAATTCGAGCGAGCCCGGTGTTTTCACAGTCAACGAGCATTCCTATCGGCAAATGTGGCGAACGGCCTGTTACGTATTGTCTAGAGGCATGGCGGCTGATTTGCTTGCTAGGCAATCCGCTGTGTTGCACAAGGCGGACGATTGGGCCTCCCTCTTGAAATGCTCAAAAGGCGAAGTGCTTTTTTGCGACGTGCTCTCGCATCCGGCTCAGCATGCCGGGAGCAGCATTGAAGCTGAAAGGGCTTTGCTGATAAACCAGAGTTTCAAAGATCGTAATAAGCTTATCGAAGATTACTTAAATTATTTGATGGGGCGATTCTCCTTGTTTCGTTCGATATTTTTTTCCATGTGCGGGTTTTTGAATGGATACAGGAGAATTTTTCGAGACATCTAGGCATTGGGCAGAATTGATTTGCGAGGCCTTTTGGGGCGGGCTCGGGGAAATTGATTCCGTTAAGATTTTTAAAAATTAAATGGTTTAATCAAATAATGAAAAAGGACCTTGCTATTCTGGGGACGCGCGGGATTCCCGCGCGGCATGGTGGCTTTGAAACTTTTGCGGAGCGTTTGGCACTTTATCTGGTGAAGCAAGGGTGGCGAGTGACCGTTTACTGCCAGGCGGACACTGCCGAGAACCTTTGCGAGATAGACGAATGGAAAGGCGTGCGGCGCGTTACGATTTCCACGAATGCGCCTGGCGCGTGGGGCACGATGGCGTTCGATTTTAAGGCCGTGCGTCATGTAATCGAGGCGAGGCCTGATGTAGTGTTGACACTCGGTTACAACACAGCGGTTTTCTCAAGCTGTCTTCGTCTGTCTGGGATAAACAATATTTTCAACATGGACGGACTTGAGTGGCAGCGAATAAAGTGGAGCGCGCCGGCGAAAGTTTGGCTATGGCTGAACGAGCGGATTGGTTGCCTCGTTGGCAACCATTTGATAGCCGACCATCCGTCGATTGCCGATCACCTGGCAACACGGGTGTCCAGAAAAAAGATCACAACGATTGTCTACGGCGCTGACCGGGCAACGCGTGATCGTCAGCATTCCGTGTTGAGCAAATACGATCTTGCAGGCGTGCCGTACGGCATCCTCATAGCGAGACCGGAAGCCGAGAACTCGATCCTGGAGATCGTCACCGCATTCTCACAACGCCGCCGGCAGGCCAAATTGATGGTGTTGGGAAGTTATAACGGACAGCAGAATGCGTATCACCGGAGGGTTCTGGACGCCGCAAGCGAGGAAGTAATTTTCCCAGGCGCAATCTATGACCATGCCGCTGTTAGCGCGCTTCGCGCAAATGCGCGCTTCTATCTTCACGGGCATCAGGTGGGCGGCACGAACCCATCTCTTGTAGAAGCGTTGGGTGCCGGGTGCGCGGTGATCGCGCATAACAATCGGTTCAACCGCTGGGTGGCTGGAGATAGCGCGAGATTTTTCTCGACGGTCGAAGAATGCAACGCTTGTATCTCCGAACTGTTGGCCGACGACGAGCTTGTCGATCGTTTAAGTGCCGCGAGCTTAAAGCGGTTCGAGGAAGAGTTTCAGTGGAGCAAGATACTCGTTGATTATGAGAGGTTGTTGGAGAAATATGCTCGGCGTTATCCGAAATACGCCGTGCAACCAGGCAGAGCAGAAGGGGTGATGCCCGAGGGCGATGAGATGTGATTGACTGGAGTCGTTGTGTCCAGACTGTAAAGGATCTTGAAGGTATTCGACTGTCGGGGTTGGTGTATGAAATTAAAAATCGCTTCTTTGATAATCTACATGGTTTTGGCTACTTGCGCGCGTGCTCAGGTTCAAGGCGATGTACTTTCCATGGCGCCTTTAGATCAAGCCGGCTACAGAGAAGGCACCTTTACGGTATCGAATTTGTCGGCACGCAAAGCAGAAGCCGATGCCCTGAGGGGACACTATCGTATTAGATACACGGGACGAAAAAACCGGATTGCGGCCGAAAAGGAAGAGTCCGAATATCAGGAACAGTCCTATACCGAGCCAGACTCATTCGCAGAGAATACGCTTGACCCTTCCGTGGTTTCGAGCGGAAAGACTCAACAAGCTTTGGGTATGCTGGCAGGCGGCATCGGGCAGAAGTTGGGGATGGGGCAAAGACGAAACTCTTCCTGTTTAATAGCCGGTATGAGTGGCGGCACGGGTGCGAGTGGGCGGACGGGGGCGGGCTCCAGCGCGCGAATCGGGATCGGCGCGACCGGCGGCCTGAGTATGCCTAAGGGGACCGGTATGGCGACAGTTGCCGGCGTCGGGATGGAAAGTGGAGCCACGGGGAGAGTTATGCAAGACAAGATGTCTAGCAGTACGGGCAGTACGGACGTATCGGATGAGCTACTACAATCCGATCTCGGTGGAAGTACACCGGGGAGTAACGTAGCGGGCAGTCAGGGTTTTTCTAATTTGGGTCGATAGGCATTGTTCAGGCAGAATCCGCGCGTGGTTGGCGATAGCGGCGGACCCGGCAGAGCGTCGCTTTTCGGTATTTGGAAGTTTGTCTTTACGAGTCGAGAACTCTAGGACTGCCTGAAACGGCGCGCGCGTTCAAGCAGTTCGTCATAGCTGGCTATGGATAGTGCAACCAAAGCAGCACAGACCACTGCAATTAGTAGAAACGGCATTAGCATGATATTGATAATCCAGCGTAGGGGCATGCGAACTCCATGTATTTCAAAATGCTTGCCGTTTTACCAGACGGGCTTTTACAGACGTTTCCAGAGTGTACAGATTGACGAACCGTGCGTATGTTCGCTGACGATCACTGACCTAGTTTTCAGACAAACGTTCCCTCGCAAGTGCCACGAGCCATCGGAATAGCGCGGAGGTCAGAACGGTATTTACCACGCAGATGTGATGCAGCGGGCGCACCCGGCACGTTGACGCGATCAGAAGAAGTAATGGCCGCACTTGACGCGGCGAACGCGCGGATTGTCGTGTCCGAGGCTGAAATGCGGCGCTATCGGATTAGTTGAAGGTGATGGTTTTCACCGGCAGCGAGGATCACGAGGCGTAGAGCTGACTCAGTTGATCGGCATAGGCAACCTGGCCATGCTCGGAGGCCACGCGTTCAATGCATCGTTGTCCCCGCTCGCGCAATGCTTCAGGGTGCTGGATTGCATCGCGGGCTGCTTTGTAGATGCCGTCGATGATTCCATCACGAAACTGCCGTTTGACGGTTTCGTTACACACGTCAAGTTCGCCTGATTCGTTAAGAGGCAGATCCACGACCCATCCCACCGAACCGCTCAACGAACTGTTGCCGTGGGCCGTCGTACCCCATTTGTCCTAGTCCCTACCGAACTCCCCAAAGAGCCCAGCATGAACACCTGTGCATCTGGTTCCCATCACATTTTGGTGGGAACCAGAATGGCTCTCCCGAAGCACCCGATAGACGGTACTGCCGTGACATTTACTTGGAGCTAGCGGTCAACGGCGCTGTTGTTGGTTTTGTCTTCAGCGAATGCCAGTAGTGTCAGCTTGTCGTGGATCTGCGTGAAGCGCAACGCGAGGACGTGGGTCTCGGGCCGCTAACCTAGGCATGGGCAACATCGGGCTCTTGATATGGGAAGAAGAATGATGAGGCGAGGCGATTTGTCGTAAGGTGCTGGCTGTTGAACAAATGGGGTGCACAGACGAGCAATCCGACCATGACTGAGGTCAGTATCCAATACAAAGGAACGATGCGCACAAGTCGGTCGGCGATGAACTTTCTGGTTGACGTCCAACCCGGTGCCTTGTCGTATGTAGTGAGTACCATGACAAAGCCGGAGATAGCAAAGAAGATGTCGACCCCGACTTGTCCAAATAGCCCGGTCTGTTCAAGATCAGTTACATTCCAGTGATAGCCGCGTGCCGCGATGACGGCGTGAAGCATCACGACGAGAAGCGCTGCAATGCCCCTCAGAACTTGAATGCCCAGCAGGTTTTTTTCTTCATCGTGTTGTTGAGGTGGTGGCGCCTGTTGACTTGTTCATCTAGGCAAGTAGCGAGCGGCATGGCTACTGCTTCTAGGCAGGCATATCACGTGCCGCCGCTTGCTGCCCATGACACGCGAGATCTACAGATTTCCAATCACAGAAACAACGAAGGTACAGAGACCAAGCGGAAGCGCAACTGCAGCACTGAGCCCGATCCGCCTTAGTAACTTTGCCCGCATTGCTTCTTTGGATCCTCGGGCCCTCTGTGGCTGGAACTCAAGCAGAAATCTCCTCCCGTTGTGTCGGCGTCCGACCCATAGAGCAGTGCGACAACTAAATATCATGTAGAAGATGCACCAAGCAAAGCAGAGCCGTGAAAGGCTCTTGAGAGTGAGCATCATAAAGTTCCGTAGCGCGTGTGTTGCTCGACTAACCGAGCGTGATCGTTTTGGTTGGCCAGCTATGCGCTAGCTCAATATGTTTTGCGCACGGCGAATAAGCGAGTTTCATGCCATGCGGCAAAGTTTGGCGCGGCGCTGCTTCGGCACGTAGCGCATGGCCGAACGACTGAAATGTTCCCCGCAACACGCAGCCGCGTTACGGTCTGTTACCTGCATAGTCATCTCTAGGCGTAGTCTGCCGACAGAGGAATTATTCATCGCGACACAACGTGACTCGCGGTACAAGCCTGCACCCCGGCCGCGTCCTTGAGTGTTTTGTCAGCTAGGGGCTTTCTATTTTCGAGCATGCCGGCGGCTTGGCCCGTGTGAGAAAACGGATCGCCGGTATCTGATGACTCTGATGCAACTGACCGGCAGATGGTGGACTTTTCAAGTGAAAGGTATCTCCCGCCGACCCGTGGACGCTTCACAGAGGTACCGGCTTGATCATGCTTGAATTAATGGCGGAGCGAGTACCTCTCTGGGCGAGTGCGAATATCGTACTCCCAATCCCTGTACAATCGCAAACTCCAATGCTGACATCAGGTACATATCTTTAGCGTCGGTTCCTGGCGTTCAGGACCCGGCCGCCGGAAATCTGTGTCCTGACACTCATCCACGAAATCCCTGACATCGCTCCGCCTCAAACCGATCCAACTCCCCAAGCAAACGCTCGATTTGAAACGTTTGCAATTCGGTCAGGGGGAATTCATCCTGTATGCGCTGTAGTCGTTTTCGCCAATACGCTGGTGGCAGCACAGGTTCACCACGAAAGGCGCGCAAAGACGGCGCCATCACACGCGCCACGTGCGCGATGTCTTCATCCATTGTCATGCAAGAACCCCGGAAGACCTCGTTGTTTAGTTTTGGCCTTGTTCTATGCGCGCGCTTGATTGGAAACGAGTTGGTCTTAGGTTTGCAAGCGGCGACGTCCATGGTAAGAAATCACAATCGTTCGGTCAAGCATTCCTACGACCATTCGTGCGGCAGTACGCCGAATTGCCCTTTATTTGAGGGCTATTTCGATTACGAGGGATTTCAAGAGGTACTTGCCGGGCCTTAAATATGGGGGCGTTTACTCGCGGTTTTGCTTCGATGTGACGCATGTCAAACGGCCCAAGTTAGTGCCTCCAAACCCCAAGACGCAGGCAGAAAAACAGAGAGCGGTTTCGTTGGAAGCAGGGTGGCTCGGCAGCGTTAGGCCATTTGTTGCACACACCACTATTAGGGTGAAGAGAGAGTGCAGGCAAGCAGATAAAATCAGACCCAGAGCCCAACCCCACCACCACCTAAAGCGCATTCCCCCGCGGCGGAATCGCATCCGCTTGCGCCGGTCCGCCCACCACCAACTCCCCCTCCGAATAACTAATCCTCACCGGCGGCACAAACCACGCAAGACACAACCCAATCAACGCCGCCGCACCCGCCACCAGAATGCCGATATGAATCGACTGTACGAGCGCATCCCGCGCAGAATTCATCATCGCATCGCCCGCATGCCCGGCGCTCACGAGACGATTGATCAAAGCCGCCTGCTCCGCGCGGTCCACCAGCAGTTCGGGACTCGCAAACGATTTGAACCACTGCGTCGCCTGATACGAAGCAAGCGAACGATGCACTCCTTGCGTATAAAGATGCCCGAGCAGCGCACCGGTCATCACCGTGCCCAGCATCCCACCAAAAGTACGCAGCGATTGCAGCAATGCCGTTGCCGCGCCAAGCTGGTCACGCGCGACGATCTGCTGCGAACAGACCGTCAGACTGGTCGCCACCAGACCGAGTCCGAGACCGCTGATGCCCATGCACGACATCCACACCAGGTGCGGCTCGGTACCTCTGAGTACGATCACGCCCAGACACGCCAACGCGGACAGCGCGAACCCGACATACATAATGCCGTTCGCGCGACGGATCCGTGTGACGATACGATTGTTCACCACGCTGCCAACCGTCGTGCCGAGCAGCAGCGGCGTGATCAGCATGCCGGAATCGTGCGCTGACATCGCATAACCACCCTGAAACAGCAGCGGCACATAGAACACCAGCGAAAACAAGGCGAAACCGCCAAGCACAGACATTGCGAAGAGCGCGGATAGCTTACGGTCCATCAGCATGTCCACTGGAATGATCGGATACTTCATCCTTCGCTCCCATAGCCACAACGTCATTGCAAAACTCACCGCAACGACGGCCAGCACGATCGTTATCGTGTCGACGCCGTACTTCGGAAACAATTCGATCAGCAATTGCAGGGAACCGAACGTGACTGCGACCACGAACGCGCCGAGCCAGTCGAGCCGCACGGGGCCTTTGTGTCGCAGGTGACGTAGGGGCGGCAAAAAACGCAGCACGAACAGCAACGAAACGAGCCCAACCGGCACGTTGACGAAAAACACCAGCCGCCAGCCGCCGTACTGTGTGAGCATGCCCCCAAGCGTCGGCCCGACCATATTCGCGACCCCGAACGCAGACGTGACAAACACGAGCCAGCGCAGCCGCAGTTTCGGATTGGGGAACAGATCGGCGACGGTGGCGAACACCGTGCCGATCAGAATGCCGCCGCCTATCCCCTGCAGACCGCGCGAAATCACCAGAAACAGCATGCTGGTAGCGAACCCGCACAGTACCGACGCGCCGGTAAACAACAGAATCGCGGCGACCAGAAACGGCTTGCGGCCGAACAGATCACCCAGCCGCCCAAAGATCGGAATGGTGATCACCGAAGCCAGCATGTACGCAGTCGCGACCCATGCGTAGAGATCGAAGCCCTTCAGATCGGCGACGATACGCGGCAGTGCGGTGCCGACAATGGTTTGATCGAGCGCGACCAGCATCGAGACGAATGCAACGCCAAGCATCGCCAGCAGCGACTCGCGAAACGGCAGCAGTTGTCCAGTGGTTAGCGATGTGTCGAGGCTGGGCGTCATGACTGTCTTACTTGCGCACTTATTTTCGCGTGGCCTGATGAGCGCCCAACGCCGCGCCGAGGTCTTCGTCCGTCATCGCGGGGAAGATGCTCATGGTCAGCAAATCGCCCCATTCGAGCGCCAGCGCCGACAGTCCGCGCGAATCGTCCGCCTCGACGACAGCAAAGCCATGCAATCCGCCGATCGCGTGCCAGCGGCCCAGCAATTTGACACCTTCAGGCGCTCGGCCACCAGTTTTCATGAAACGCTCGACCACGGAATTTTCAGCAGTCGGCAGGCCATTCCATTGCACGATGAATTTCATTGCGCGTCTCCAATATGGTTTTGGCGATGCCGGCTCGTGGCAGGTCGTGATCGCCGTTCGTGCTATGCGACGCTTTTGCATGCCTCGCGCCACCAGCGCTTCTGAGCCTGGATGCTGTCCGGATAGCCCGTGCTATCAGCGAACCGCATAAAACCACGTGGCATCCTAAGCATCATAGGTGAGTGCGCGATCGCTAATGTCGTCGCGTGCGGACATTCACCAGGTTAATCGAACAAATTCATCCATCGCCGGAATAGCCTGGCGGGCGCGCTCGTTTCCAATTGCGGGCATCTCGTGCGTCCTATAAGAAGGACCTTTTAAAACGGCTTTCGAAGATGTCGGTATCGATCTGTTTCGAAGCGCGCCACGCAGCGTTCCGGCACGACCGGCACGCATGCGAGTGGCGCGCCGAACAACCGCTGATGCATCAAACGCAAACGGCACGCGCGTTAAGCGCGTGCCGTTGCTGCGAATGTCTGATCAAAGGCCTAGCTGCGCGACGAATTGCGCGGCACCGTATCAACGTGCACATCGACAATGGCCTGATGCGCCGCGGGGAAACCCGGCGGATAGTCGACGACGCGTGCGGATCCTGGCACCACCTGCACGGCGATGCTCGCACGTGCGCCGATGCGTGCGCCGCCAACAATGGCGGCCATCGCCTGGCGGTCGAGTTCGACGCTATCTGTGAGGTCTTTGATAACGAGCTTTGCCATGATGGCTCCAGGGAAGCGGTCGAGTCGGCGGCTGTTGCGATTGTGCAGCCGTCGCTCGGGAGTGTCTTTAAGTGTGCTGAGGTCTCGTCGCACTATCAGTATAGGAAATCTGCTTACAGCTCGCCTGCCGGATATGAGCAGGCAGCAGTAGGGAAGCCCCCGGTCCTTCGCTACTGCATGCCGTTAAACGTTGGCGTAATTGGCGGCCCACAGCGACGGGCTGACATTCAGATTCAACGGCACGAAACCGGCACCGATCACGCCGATGTTGTTGAGGGCGGCAACATTGACGGTTTGAATCTGGCTGAGATTCTGGTTCACCGAGACGTTGACATTGGCGATGCCGCCAAGGCCGGCTATCGAGGGCAGGCCGGGCACGCTGCTGCCAGTGCCGCCGGCCACCGCCGACATTGCGCGGCGGTCGAGCTCGCGGGTGCCGGATAGATCGCGAATCATGAGGGATGACATGGTGATTCTCCAAAGGTGCGCGGAAGACGGGCGTGATCGGAGCGAAGCGGAAATTGCCGAGGGCCTCTCCGCTTCGCCGAATCAGGCGTCAGACGTTGATGTTGTTGCTCGACGTGACGCAGGGATTGATCGACGAAGTGAGGCCCGCAGCGAACGCGACGTTGTTGCCGTTGGCGTTCTGGATGTTCATTTCGTTGCTGATCAACTGCGTGGCGCTAACCTGCTTGCTGTTGTTCGGCGCGAACACCGGGCTGATGTTGGTGTACGACGTGCTGGGGTAGCCAAAGCCGAAGCCGAGGCCGCCACGCACGGCGCTCATGGCCTTGCTGTCGAGTTGAGTGGTGATGGACAGGTCTTTGATCATCAGCGTGTTCATGGTAAATCTCCTGGAAGGGAACATCACAGTGTTGCGGTTGGGTTCGAGCATCTTGTCTGCTCGAGTGTCACTAACGCATGGGCTGTGCCAGTTTTACTCTCGTCTCCTAAGAAAGTTGACGAACGCCTGATGCATAAGGCTTTCATGCCATGTCGCCGCATCGAGGCGGCAACAAGGCCGCTAGAGGACGACTTGCGGCTGATGGCGCGTACCCAACAACGCATCGGATTCTGTTGGATGTCGCAAGACACTCGCCGGCCGTGCACGCAGCGGGGCAATCCTGGTTTGCGAAAGACCGGGTCGGGAGCTAGTATCGAAGCGGCACATGTAACTGATTACGACAGGTCTTCTATCAGCCCGAAAGGCTCCGGTCGCATGCGATCCGGCCCAACGGCAGCGGGGGCGCTTCGCACAAATGGCTAGCCTTGCGCATGTGATTCGCGACTATCAGAGCGGCGAGCTGTCACGCGACGAGTTCGTGGCTCAGCTCGACAGCACGTTGACGACCGATGGACTCGATCGCACGCAGCTGCTGGAAATGCTCGGCGCAGCGCATCGCAAAGCCGCTCTCCCCGACGATCTCTACGCCGAAGTGCGGCGGCGCATCGAGCAGATGCGCGTCTCGAACGTGGCGGCGGGCGGCGAGGAAACCGGCATGCGGACCACCGTGGAGATACCGTCGGTACGCTCTCCCAGTGCGGCCAACGCCGCAAACTCGACAGGCGCACCGAGCGCCGCCAATGCGCCGGGACATGATCAGATCAAAGGTACCGGCGACACGCTGAACAACCGCTTCGTTCTCGAGGAATGTCTGGGCGTCGGTGGGATGGGCACGGTGTACAAGGCGCTCGATTTGCGCAAGCTCGAAGCGTCGGATCGCAAGCCGTATCTCGCGGTCAAGGTGCTGAACGTCCAGTTTCGCGGCAACCCGAATTCGCTCGTCGCGCTGCAACGCGAGGCGCGCAAGGCTCAGGTGCTCGCGCACCGCAACATTATCGCTGTGTACGACTTCGACCGGGACGGACCGATTGTCTACCTGACGATGGAGTACCTGACCGGCAAGCCGCTGAGCCAGCTATTGCGCACGCCGGGCTATAAGGGCATGCCGGTTCGCGCCGCGCTGCCGATTGTGCGCGGCATGTGCAATGCGCTCGCCTATGCGCATGAGCACGGCTTCGTGCATTGCGATTTCAAACCCGCCAACGTCTTTCTCACGACGAATGCCGAAGTGAAGGTGATCGACTTCGGCATTGCCCGCGTGTTCCAGCGGCCGGAGGAGGAGAGCGATGCAACCGTCTTCGACCCCGGCAGTCTCGGCGCGTTGACGCCCGCGTATGCGAGTCCGGAAATGATCGAGCATCGCGAGCCGGACCCGCGCGACGATATCTACGCGCTCGGCTGCATTACCTACGAGCTGTTGACGGGCCATCATCCGTTCGATCGATTGTCGGCGACGCAGGCTCGTAATTCGGACTTCAAGCCGCAGCGTCCGCCCAATCTCGATGCGAAGCAGTGGCGCGCGTTGCGGGCCACGCTTTCGTTCGATCGCAACACGCGCATGCCGAGTGTCGTGCGTTTCATCGCGGAGTTCGACAACGAAGCGCGCGCGGAGAAGTCCGGGACGTTGGTCAAGGCGGGATTCGCGGGTTTCGCGGTGGTATGTGCTGCGGTTGTCGGCGTGTTTGCTTTCCGCTCGGCGCCGGATCGTCACGATGGCCAGCAGCCGGCTGCGCCGGCTTCGGAGGCTTCGGCGGATCAAGCGGCTTCGGCGGCGACGAATGCGCCTGAGTCATCCGCGACTGCCGGACCAGCCACCGGAGGCGCCCCAAGGTCGGCAGCAGGCTCCTCTGCCAGGATAACCACAGCGCCAACCGCGGCAGCGTCCGCGGCATCACCACCAGCACAGGCTATTGCGCCGCCTGCGCCAAAACCCGCGTTAACCTTAGCCGCCGTCGCGCCGGTTTTGGCGCATGTGCCGTGTTCGGCGCTGTCCGCTTCTGCGCAAGACCATTCGTTGACGGTGCGCGGCTACGTCTCGCAACACTACGGCGCAGCGCATCTGAAGGACACGCTGACGGCATTGCCGGGCGTCGATACGCTCGCACTCCAGGTCGAGCCAATCGCCGACGACAAATGCGACACGATCAAAGCGCTCGCACCCTATTGGACCCGCAACTGGCAAGCGGGCCACGTTGCGTCGCTGCATGTGCGGCCACCCGGTGGTTTGTTGAGCGAAGGTGATCCGCTGATCGTCGACGTCACCACGCCCGCTTACGACTCGTACGTGAACCTCGATTACTACCAGCTCGACGGTAGCGTTGTGCACATGGTGCCGAGTCCGCGCGCGAAAGACAATCAGGCGCCCCCGCACTACGCAGCCACTATTGGCGGCGCGGGTGACTGGATCATTTCGAAGCCATTCGGATCGGAGATGGTGGTGCTGTTGATTACGCCGGCGCAGCTATTTGACAAGCCGCGGCCCGAAAGCGAGTCACGTGCAGACTATCTGCGCGCACTGGAGACGCGACTCGCGCAGATCGCCGGCAAATACGGTCAGGATCATATCGTCGCGGACTTCGCGCCAATCACGACAAAGCCGCGCACGCCCTAAGCGATGCGTTAGGATCGCCCATAACGAAGCGCCCATAACGAAGCGCCCATAACGAAGCGCCCGCTGCCCGACAGAAGCGCTCCCGCCGCCGCTTTACTTAAGATCCTTAACCACCCTGAAGCCATCCTGCGACTGTCGCACGCTTGCACTGTATTTGAAGCGTGTCGCGCTCAGCATGTAGCTCCCGCCTTCGCGCCACGAACCGCCGCGAATCACCCGCATGTCACAGGTGGGACTGTCCCATGCATGGCCGTCGGCGGGCGCACCCTGGTAGGAGTTGTGCCAGCAATCGGCGACCCACTCCCAAACGCTACCGTTCATGTCATACAGGCCGACCGGATTCGGCGCGAACGAGCCGGCGACTTCGGGTCCTTCCTTGTGCCACGGATCGCCGCAGTCCTTGCAATTGGCGTTGCCTTTGCGCATCTGATCGCCCCACCAGTATGCCGTCGTGGTGCCGCCACGGTCCGCGTATTCCCATTCGGCCTCGGAGGGCAAACGATACGGTTTGCCGGTCGTTTTGCTCAACCACTTCACGTACAGTTGTGCGTCTTCCCAACTGAGGTCACGCGCCGGCGCAGCTTTGTTTGTATTGCTTTCGGGCGTCAGCTTTGGACAGGCGTTTGCTGCGGCGCACGCATTCCATTGCTCGACGGTCACTTCGTACTTGCCGATCGCGAACGGCGCGCCGATGGTCACGTGATGGACGGGCTTCTCGGACGGGTCGTCAGTGCTGCTGCCCATCGAAAACGAGCCCGCAGGCAAAGCGATCATGATCGGGCAGGTGGCGCAATCGCGGCTTTCGCCGGCGCTTGGCGGATGCGTCGCCGGCTTTTGTGCGGCTGCTTGCGCGGCAGGTGCCGCGGGTGGCGTTGGCGTGGCGGCGCGCGGGTGGTCCTGCGGCGCGACGCTGGCCGGTGCGGCTGGCCGCGCGGCTTGTGGAGATGGTGCAACCGGTGGTGCAGCAGATGGCGCACTCGCCGCTGCGGCGGCGCGCAGCCGGTCGATGCGCGCGTGGGCGAGCGCGGCGAAGCGGCCGTTCGGATAGGCCTTCAAATAGGCCTCGTAATCGCTCGGGTAGTTACTGTCCTTGATGGAGTCCCAGAAGGTGATCTCGTATTGCTCGCTGCTGTCCTTCGGCAGAATGCCTCTACTGTGCAGCGCGACAATTGCGTCGTCGCTGGCAGTGGAGAGGAGCGCTGCACTGGCGCCGCGAGATACCGGCTCGCTTAGGCTCGCGTCATTGGCAAGCGAAGAGGCAATCCAAGGTGTTTGCTCACCGCCAGTAATCGCGCTAACTCTCGCCGCGACACGGCGAAACATGCCCGCAAGTTCTTGTGACGAAGAAGCCTCGTTGAACGCGCGCAGCAATGCACCCGTATAGACGCCGTGCCGCATGCCGTCCGCTGCAAAGCCGCCCGGCACCGTTGCGTAGGCGACGAGGGTATTGGCGGGCAACGTGGCTTTATCGACTGACACGTCAGATGAGAACGGGTTGTTCAGGCACGTATCGAGAATCACGAGATTGAGCGCGCCGTCACGCGGTGCGCGCATCGCCTGCAATACGGTATTCAAATCGACGCCTTCGTTGACCAGCCGAGCCGCCGGCGCGGATGCGTCGAGACCGGCGGGCACGAGCAGCGTCTGCCGTCCGATTTGCATGCCGTGTCCCGCGAAATAGAACAGTCCGATTCCGCCTTTACGCAGACGTTGGCGGAATTCGCCTATGGCTTGCTGCATTTGCTGCGGCGTCGCATCGGTGCGCATGATGACGTCGAAGCCGTGCGCACGCAGTGTGTCGCGCATGGCTTCAGCATCGTGCGGCGCATTGCCACGAAGCGGGTCTGCATGATCGCCGTACGCGCCGTTGCCGATCACCAGCGCGATACGTGCCGGTCGCGGATTGTCCTGTTGCAGTGTGAGCGGCACGCTGGATGTAGTCGCCGTACGTATAGCGGCAGCGTCATGCTCCGCGCCGTCACGCTGCGCCGCCGCATAAACACTGCCCCCGTACGCCTGAATCGCCCCGACCATGCACACCAGCAGGAATGTTCGCCACATATTCGTATCCTGTTTGTTCCGGACAGAACATAGAGTTCCGACGGCCGCGACGCCCGCATCAGGCTTTGGCGCGAATCGATCGCAGCATCGATGCCGTGATCGACTCTCCATCGACAACCTATGAACAACGATAGCACGCGGTTTGCGCGTGACAATGGTCCGCGCATCGTTAGTGCGTTATACGGTTAACGAGTATGGCGTATCTTTTTGGCAAGTTACGTCCTAAGCTAATTCACAAAGTAGCGCTGTACGGCCGTTTTAATAGAGCGGCTGCTCATCGACATCGACATCGACCCGTCACGTGAACCCACGTGCAACTACGCGAGCGCCCGCGACATCCAGTCGGAGCCTCCGGCCTGCGCGTCGCGCAGCCGGGGTGGAGACGACTATTCTTCGGGAGAGTGCGCAATGCGAAGAACCCTCACACCTGGCGTGCTCGACATACGTCGTGGAACGAAGGCGAGCCTTGTAACGCTCTGCACGGCTTCGTGCGCTGCCTTTTCGCTGATGCTCGGTATCGCGCTCACGTCTGAGTCCGCGCGTGCCGAACAAACGCCTTCGCCACCGGGCGCCGAGGAATACATCATCTGGCCATCGGATGGCACCGTGATTCACGGCGGCAAGCTGTGGGTGCGCATGGGGCTGCGCAACATGGGCGTGTGCCCGAAGGGTGTAGCGGTTCCGAACACCGGTCATCACCATCTGCTGATCGACACGGATCTGCCGGCGCTCGACCAGGAAATTCCATCGGACCGCAACCACCTGCATTTCGGTGCGGGAGAGACCGACGCGCGCATCGAGTTGCCGCCGGGCAAGCACACCCTGCAACTCATTCTCGGCGACCAGAACCACGTGCCGCATGTGCCGCCCGTGTATTCGAAGAAGATCACCATCACCGTGCTAAAAGACTAGCGCGTCCCGTTCATTCGAAGCGGGTCCGTCAGGACGGAGAGACCAACATGTACAAGATCATCGCGCTCACGGCGTTCGTGGCACTTGCGACATTGGCGTCAATGGCCTTGCCGAATCTCGCCACGGCCGGCACGACGCCGTCGCCGGCCGGCGCGCATGCCTATATCGGCTATCCGAACGATGGCCAGGTGGTGCAGGCCAACAAACCGTTTCGGGTGTGGTTCGGCCTGCGCTATATGGGCGTGGCGCCGAAAGGCGTCAAGTATCCGAACACTGGGCACCACCACCTGCTGATCGATACCGACCTGCCACCGATGGACCAGGAAATTCCATCTGACCGCAACCATCTGCATTTCGGTGCGGGTGAAACGGAAACGATGATTCAACTGCCGCCCGGCAAGCACACGTTGCAACTGCTGATGGGCGACGACATGCATATACCGCACAACCCGCCGGTGTACTCGAAGAAGATCACCGTGATTGCGCGCTGACACGGCGCTTTGCTTCAGTGTCACGTCACAACCAACACAGTTGCGGGCGTTGTTGGTTGTGATCCACCAGCATCAACCGGCCGCATCGTCGTGGTCGCACCGCCACCAGCGGCATACCATCCCCGAAACCCTTTATCTACGGCCATTCGCAAGATTTCTTAGGATCGGAAAGCAAAGCTGGCACAGCCCATGCCTTAGTGACACTCGAGCAGACAAGATGCTCGAACCCAATCGCAAGACTGTGCTGTTTCCCTTCCAGGAGATTTACCATGAACACGCTGATGATCAAAGACCTGTCCATCACCACTCAACTCGACAGCAAGGCCATGAGCGCCGTGCGTGGCGGCCTCGGCTTCGGCTATCCGTCGTCGTCGTTCTTCAACTACTCGCCCGTGTATGCACCGAACAACAGCAAGAGCGTCAGCGCCACGCAGTTGATCAGCAACGAAATGAACATCCAGAACGCCAACGGCAACAACGCAGCATTCGTCGCCGGCGTCACCACCACGATCGACCCGCATGTGAGCTCGAGCAACAACATCAACGTGTACTGAACGGCGCTGGCCGCCGCGGAGGCTCTCAGGCCTCCGCGGGACGCGCAAGCTCGGGCAGCCCCCCGTCGCGTCAAAAAGAATTCGCATCCAATCGTTCTTTCCACACGACCCCAGCGTCACCGCTCGATCCCCGCGCCGACCTTCTTGCACCGCTTCGATGGTGAAGCCGGGCAGGACATGCTTTACTTAAATAGCGCGTTTATCTCGTGCAGCGTAGCGGGTGTCATCGGAGACAATCGTGTCAGCGTTGCTTGATTCAATGGTTCGTCAGCGCTTTTTCAACGCCACGGCGCGGTGCTGTCCTGGCCGCCGGCCGGCGCGTGCGAGCCGCATGGTTGTGGCGCTGCGCGGACTCTGCGCCGCAACGGTCTGCGCACTGGCGCTGAGTGCGTGTATCGATGTCAGCATGCCGGACTACAAGCGGCCGGATACGCCCGCCAAGGCCTCGTGGTCCGATCAGAAAGGCTCACCGGTATCGGCGGCCGCGACCATCGAGCCGGACTGGTGGAAAGGCTTCCACGATCCCTATCTGGACACGCTGATCGCTAAAGCGATCGCGAACAACTTCGATATCAAGGTGCTGGCCGCACGTATCGACGTGGCCGGCACGCAGATCGGCGAGGCCAAAGCCGGCGCATTGCCGACCATGGATCTCGGCGGCGGCGCCGATTTCGAAAAGACTACCGGTCAGACGTTTGCCAAACAGTACAACGTCGCGACGCAGGTAAGCTGGGACATCGATATCTGGGGCAAAGTGGAGAAGGGCGTGCAGGCGCAAAAGGCCGAGTTCCACGCCAGCGAAGCAGACTGGCGCGCCGGTTATCTGGAACTCGTGGCGAACGTCTCGAGCACCTACTTCCAGATCCTCCAGTTCGACGATCAGATCGACCAGCAGCAACAAACGCTGGCCACGAACCGGCAGATTCTCACGATCTACGACGGCCAACGCCGCAACGGTCTCGTGCCGCAAACCCAGGTGTTACGCCAACAGGCCGAGATCAACCGTCTAACCAATCAGTTGCTCGAACTGCGCCGCTCGCGCGCTGTCGCGAACAACGCTTTGTGCACGCTGCTCGGCGTGCCTGCGGGCGAGTTCCAGTTGCCCAAAGGGCATTTGCAGCAACGTGTACAACTGCCCGTGGTGCCGGACGGACTGCCCGCGCAACTCCTTGCCCGTCGGCCTGACGTGGTGGCTGCTGAGTTCAGAGTGCTGGAAGCCTACGACCTGGTCGGCCAGGCCAAGCTCGCGCAATTGCCCACTATCAACCTCACCGGCCACGGCGGCACTGCGAGTTTCGCGCTGACCGATTTGCTGAAGTCGTTCACCTACGGATTCATGCCCAGCATCAACATTCCACTGCTCGATCCCGGCGTACGGGCTCACGTGAAGGTCACGAAAGCGCAATCTACTGTTGCTGAACAACAGTACCGCGTGGCCGTCATGGGCGCGTTCGAGGAGGTGGAGAACGCGCTGGTCAATCTGAATTCGCACAAGGAACAGCGGGTGGAATTGCAGCAGCAGGTATCGCGCTTGCAAATCGTCGCCGATCAGATCCAGTCGCAATTGCGCCTCGGCGTGGTGTCGCAACTGGAAGTTTTCGAAACTGAACGGACTTTGCTGGAAGCGCAGCAGGACCTCCTCGCTAACCATCAACTGATTCTGTCCGACACGGTGTTGCTTTATAAGGCGCTGGGCGGCGGTTGGCCGAGCGTGGATGTGCAAGCGGAAGTAAAGGAACACTGAGCTAATCCGAGGCATGACGCGCGGCGCGGCGCAATTCGGCTGCATATGACGCATGAATGGCCTTTTCACCGACGATCAGAAAATTGACACTTGCCATGCGTGACTTAAAATTTGTAAGGGGCCAGGTTCTGCCCGGCTCACTAAAACATTCGAAATTCGCCGTAGTTCTTCTTTCCGTTCCCGTTGCGCTCTCGCTGCAGCGGGTAAACGATTAGTGATCCAGATAAAATGACCACCGGCGAAGCTCCGATTGCTGAGATGCGTGCGACACAGGAATCCACTTTCGACGTGGTGCTGTCGCCGGTTGCGTCCGCGCAGCGTCCCGCACTCGACGCGATCCGGATCGTCGACAACCTGTTCGCGATCGGCCGCAGCGAAGCGCCATTCTCCGACTATCCCGCCGAACGCATTACCCGCCTGTCGCGCCGTCATGCGCGGGTTTTCACGGAGCACGGCGCCGTCTATGTCGCCGACCTGGGCAGCAAGAACGGCACGACGCTCAATGGCAATGCGGTGCGGCAAGCCCCCGCGCGGCTGCGTGCCGGCGACGAATTGTGCTTCGGCGGCGAGCTTTGCTACCGCGTGAGTATCGAACCGCGCGCGCGGATCGTCACCGCGCGTGCGACGCCCGCACCCGTCCTGTTGCTGGTGCCGCAACGGGACGACCTCGAACTTCAGCCGATCGACGTGCAGGCGTTCCCCTTTCTCATCAGCAAAGCGGACGAGGTTTTCTCGCGCTACAAGGATCGCTATCCGCATCAGGTCAACTACATCTCGCGGCGTCATGCACACATCTTTCTGAAAGGCGGTGAGCTCTACCTCGAAGATCTCGGCAGCACCAACGGCACATTCGTCGGCGGAAACCGGCTCGACGAAACCGCGGTGCCGCTTGTGGAGGGGGACCTCCTTGCATTTGGCGGCGACCACTTCGTCTACAGGGTGACGCTGCAGAAACCCCCTGAAGTCGAGCCGACCGTGACCCAGCTATTCCTCAATCCAGCTACCGACGAGGCTGCCGATACCGACAAGACCACGTTCGTTGGCGCCGCACATTCGTTCCTCGATATCTTTTGCGTGGACCCGGGGCTACAACGCGAAGACGAAGTCAACGAAGCGGCGCAGGCCGCATCCGCGCACGCGAAGCGCGATACGCCGACAGGCGGTGCAAACGGCACGAGCGGCACGAACAGAGCAAACGGCACGCATGACAGGCAAAGCGCAAACGGCGCACATGGCACGAAAGCAGCAAAGAGCCGGCCGCAGCGTTGGCGCCTGCTCGCGGGAGAACTCAGCAAGGCCTTTGCGGGTGGCGATCACACCCTGTCGCGTCGCGCCGTGTGGTGGAGTGGCGCGGCCTTCGTCATTCTGGTGGCCATTGCGTTGACCCTTTACATGCGCGGTTCGTCGGAGCGCGAATTGAGAAACCTGCTGGCGAGTGGCGACTATACCAGCGCGGTGACGGCGGCAAACGGCTACCTGGAGAAGCACCCCGCCGACACGAAAGTCAGCGCGTTGGCGAGCGAGGCGCTACTGAAGGCGAAACTCCCCGGATGGCTGAATACGCTGCAAATGACGCAGTTCGACCAGGCCGACACACTGCTCAAGGAGATGAGAGCGTTGAGTGCGAACAATGCGGACGCCACTTCTCTGGTCGGCGAATTGCAATGGGTGGGCGACCTGGAGCGCTTCGTGGCAGGACGCGGTGGGGTGGACGCACCGATTCGCATGTACGCCGACGAGGCGACGATCAGCGGCCTGCTGCAACGCTGGGACGACGACGCCAGGAGCCATCAGCGCGCACTCGACCGCATTGCCTCGTATGTGCCCATTTTTGCGGAGCCGTATGCGCAGGCGCTGAGCCATCTACGCAAACTGGAGAGCGACGACTCGGTCTATCTCGCCGCCATCGATCGCCTGAACGGCACCATCCGTACCGAACTGGCGCGCGACAAACCCGATGCGCTGCCCGCTGTCCTGGACGATTACGCGCAGCGCTATCCGCGTCTCGCCGGCCTCGATCGTGTGCGGGAAGATTTGCGCCACTATACCGATGTGCTGAACGCGGCGCTCAGCCGGCAATTGACGCCATTGCTCGCCCTGCTGAAGACGGTGCGTTTCAACACGCCGCCGTTTCAGGCGCAGTTTCAGCAACTGTCCGCAAGCCGCCTGCCGTCCGCGGACGTTATCCAGCGTCATGACGCGGCGACCGCTGCCTGGCAGCGCGGCGACAGCCAGCAGGCGCTGGCGGATTTGCAGTCCATGCCTGCCGGGCCATGGTCCGACGTGATCGCCGCCGAACTGGCGCGCAAGAAAGCGCAACTGGACCAGTTCGCCGACTTGCAGAAGACGCGCGGCGGCAAGGATTATGACGAGCGCCTGCTGTCGTTCTACGCCAGTCTCGATCCGGTGGCGGATGTGTGGTTCGTGCAATCGATCCAGAAAGACGTCGCCGCGTTGCACGACAAAGCACTGGCGCGCGCCCAGGACCTGATGCTGCGTGCGCAGAGCCTGTGGAAACAATATCGGGCGAGCGGTCCGATCGGCGGCACGCAACGGCTGGAAGCGGGAATTTCGCCCGGCTTTCGCAGCGAGGCGCGTCTGCTTTCCGATGCACAGTCCGCCGCGCAACAAGGCATGCGCATCTACACGCAACTGAGGGCGGATCATCCCGCCGACTTCGACCGCCTGCTCACGGATATCCAGGCGGAGGCGGACTTGCAGCGCCGCTCGCTGACCGAGTTGCGCATGGTGCTGGACCCGGGGCTCCTGAAGGCGAAGCTGGCGTTGATCGGAGGCGAGCAAAGTGAAGCGCGACAATCACCCTAGGCCGCTGTCGGAGGCGCTGGAAGATCACAGCGTCGAAGGCATCGCGATTCTAACCGCCGAACCGGTGCGGCTTGCTCGCGCGCTGATCTGGGCGATGGTCGCGCTGGTGGTGGTCGGCTTGCTGTGGTCGTTCGTGGGGCGCGCGGACGTGATCGTCAGCGCGCAAGGTACGCTCTCGCCGGAATCGGAGGTACGTCGCATCTATGCGCCGATCGACGGCGAGCTCGCCGATCTGTACATCGCCGAGGGTCAGCCGGTATCGAAGGGCGACGTGCTGGCGCGGCTGAATGCGCGCGGCGCGATCGAGGCAGCGAGTAACGCGCTGCAGGCGCAGCTCAAACTCGAAGACGCCGAGCGCGACTGGAAGCAGTTCCCTGAGAAGAAGGCGCTGATGGAGCGCAAGGCGGCCGCGTTGAAGGCGCAGATGGAAGTGGAAGCTCATCAGCACGAAAATCGCATCTCCGAAGGCACATCCAAGCTCGCGGAGGGCCAGAAGGCCGAACTCGACGAAGCGCGCAGCGTACTCGACAACGCGCGCCGCACGCGTGAGGCGGCGCGTCAGGAGCTGGATCGTTACTCGCGGCTGTTCGCGCAGCCGGGCGGCGGTGGCATCGCCGAACTGCAAGTGGAGCAGAAGCGAACCGCCGCGATGGAAGCGGATAACGCCTACCGCGTCGCACAATCGAAACTCGCGGAGCTGGATTTCCGCCTGAGTCACGAATACGCGCAGGCCAATGCGCAACTCGCAACCAGCGGCCAGCAGACCACTGACCTGCAACTCCAGTACGACTCGGCAGTCCGCGACATCACCGACGCCGAAGACAAACTGCGTCTGCAACTTCAGACCGCGCGCCTCGTGTCCGAAGCCGCCGCGCGGATTCGTTTCGAGAACATCGACAAAGACAACTTCCTGCTGATCCTCGCGCCGGTCTCCGGCGTCATCACCGACGTGACCTCCACGCAGCGGGGCGACAAGATCCAGGCGAACGCGCCGCTCGGCGGCATCGCGCCAAAAGATGCGAAGCCCGTGCTGAAGATCGAAATCGCCGAACACGATCGTGCTTTTCTGCACGAGGGCCAGCCCGTGAAGCTGAAATTCAACGCCTTTCCGTATCAGCGTTACGGGCTGATCAACGGCACGCTCGTCTATATTTCGCCGGCCACCAAGCCGTCCTTGCAGGACAAGCAGCCGGTGTACGAAGGCCGCGTCACGCTCGACAAGAACTACTACCAGATCGCCGACACCCGCTATCCGCTGCGCTACGGCATGACGGCGAGCGCGGAGATCGTGGTGCGCGAACGGCGCCTGATCGATCTGGGGCTCGATCCATTCAGACAGGTGGCGGGATGAGCGCGCCGATCACACGTCAATTAAAGGAGCGGATGACATGACCGCGATAGTGCGAATCGATGACGAAGTCGTGGACGTTTCCGAGTTCATTCGTCTTCTGAAACTGACCGGCCAGTTCGATAGCCTGATCGAGCAGATCGTGCGCGACAAGCTCACGGTGCATGCGGCCAGGAAGCAGGGCCTTGCCGTCACGGCCGACGAAATCCAGCAGCGCGCCGATCAGTTCCGCCGTGTGCGCGGCTTGCATCGCGCGACGGACATGAATCAGTACCTCGATGCGCTCGGCGTGAGTCTCGACGAGTTCGAGTCCTTCATTACGGACGGGCTCTATCAGGAGAAGATGCTAGACGTGGTCGGCAACGACGCGGCGATCAAGGATTATTTCGCGCTGAATTCGCCCAAATTCGACGCGATCGAGGTGAGCCACATCGTGCTCGACAGCGAAGGCAAGGCGAAGGAAATGATCTCGTACCTGCATGACGATCCCGACAGTTTTGCCGACATGGCGCGCGAGCATTCGATCGCGGATACGCGTGAAGCCGGCGGTGTGATCGGCAAAGTGTTGCGCGGATCGTTGAAGGCGGACATCGAGGCGAAGATTTTCAACGCGGCGGTGGGCGATCTGCTTGGACCGTTTCCGTCGGCGGACCGCTCATGCTTCGAGATTTTCGCTGTGACCGCGAAATACCCGGCGGTGCTCGATGCGGATGTCGCCTCTGAAGTGAGACGTCTGCTGCGAGAGAGCTGGCTGATTGCCCGCTCGCAGGAACATGTGATCGAAGCCCGCTAGCCGAACCGAGGTCCGCAAGCCCATGGATGCACCCCAGACCGCGCCCTCCGCCGCCGAGTTTCTCACCTCGGTGGAAATTCTCTCGCCGTTTTCGCGCGACGAAATCGAGCGTCTTGCCGAATATGCGCAGACACGCTTCTATTCGTTCGGTGAAACGGTGTGCGCGGCGGGCGAGACGGCTGACGGTCTTTACGTGGTTCGCTCGGGTTCGGTACGTATCTTCACCGAGGAGCACGGCAAGGAAACCAGTATGGGCGTGCGCAAAACCGGCGAGATTTTCGCCGACATTGCGATGTTGCGCGCGTACGTGCATGAGGCGTCAGTCCGGGCGTCCGCCAAAACCGAACTGCTGTTCATTCCCCGCGCCGCGATCGAGCCGGTGATCGCCGGCAATCAGGCCGCGTTGGCATTTGTCGCGAGCTATGTGGCGATCAATTCGGCCGGCGGTTTCGTCGCGCAGTTGTTCGATCTGCGCGGCAAGCTCAACAAGGCAGAACTCGAAGAATATGTACGCAGCGTCGGCGTGAAGCGGGTGGCCGAGGGCAAGGAGATTCTCAAGCAGGATGGGCGCGACGACCGGCGGCTCTATGTGGTGCGGCAAGGTGGCGTGCGCATTGTCCGTCATGAGGAAGGCCACGACTACACGCTTGCTACTTTAGGTGAAGGCGAAATCTTCGGCGAAAAAGCGTGTTTGATGCGGCAGGAGCAAATGGCGTCGGTAGTGGCGACGACCGATACGCGGCTGCTGGTGATCCCGGAGCGAACCGTCCATTTCATTCTGGAGCGCAATCCGAAGCTGCGCGAAGTCCTGGATGAGCGGATTCGTTACGGCGACCGTGAATTGCAACGGCAAAAGCGCCTCGAGCAGCGGCGCAAATTGCCTTTGATGCTCGACTTGCAGACCAAACCCGAGTTCGGCGAAAAGGTCATCAAGCGCTTTGCGCTGGTCGAACAGGCTGAAGAAATGGACTGCGGCGCCGCGTGTCTCGCCATGGTCTGCCGCCATTACAGCATCCCGATGACGCTCGGCAAACTGCGCGAACTCGCCAACGTCACGACACAAGGCGCCACGCTCGACAGTCTCGCGCGCGCGGGCGAATCGCTCGGCTTCACCGCACGTGGCGTGCAATGCACGTTCGATTCATTGCGCGGTTTCGATCTGCCCTTCATCGTGCATTGGGAGGGCTACCACTATGTAGTGGTGTACGGGCTTTCGAAGGACTACGTGTGGGTTGCGGACCCGGCACTCGGCTTCCGCAAAATGACGGTTGAGGATTTCGAACGCGGCTGGAGTGGCACGTGTCTGCTCTTTACCGGCGGTCCGAATCTCCTGCAGATGTCGGCCGCGCGTTCGCCATGGATACGCTTTGTTGGCTATCTCAGGCCGTACAAGAAAATTCTCGGCCATCTGTTTCTTGCCACGTTCGTGATTCAGGTGCTCGGCGTGATTCCGCCGCTAATCATCCAGAACATTCTCGACGGCGTGATCGTGCATCAGAACGTCAGCCTGCTGCATCTGCTGATCGGTGGTTTGATTATCGCCAATGTGTTTTCGCAATTGATGTCGTCGATTCGCGCGTATCTGGCGAATTTCATGGTGCGCAACATGGACTTCGCGATGATGTCGCAGTTCTTCAAGCACACCATGTCGCTGCCGTTTTCGTTTTTCGCCAAACGCAAAACCGGCGACATCTTCGCGCGCTTCCAGGAGAATCAGACGATCCGCGCCTTCCTCACCGAATCCACGGTGACCACAGCATTGAATCTGCTGATGGTGTTCATCTACTTCACGATCATGTTCGTCTACAACGTGAAGATGACACTGGTACTGATCGCGTTTGTAATACCCATCATGGCGTTGACCGCGCTGGCCACGCCGAAGATCAAGAACTACGCGCGTGAGGTGTTCACAGCGTCGACCGAGTCGAAGTCATTTCTGATGGAAGCGCTCGCCGGTGTCGAGACTATCAAGGGTATGGGCATCGAACGGCCGGTGCGGTTGCGCTGGGAGAAGAAGTACGCGAAGGCGCTCGAAGTGCAGTACCGGGCGCATGCCTTCAACATTCTCATTGGGCTTGGCAGCCAGTTGCTGAACGCGGCGACGACGATTGCCATCCTTTGGGTCGGCGCGAATCTGGTGCTGGCGCGTGAAATGACCATCGGCCAGTTGATTGCGTTCAATGCATTCATGGGCAGCGTGCTGGGTCCGCTAATGGGACTGGTCGGCTTATGGAGCATGTTGAACGACGCGGGCGTGGCGATGGAGCGCCTCGGCGACGTGCTCGATATCGAGCCGGAACAGAAGCCGCAGGATTTGCCTTCGCGCGTGATGCTGCCGGAACTTCAAGGCGAGATCAATTTTAGCGGCGTTTATTTCCGCTATGGCGAGGACGACTCGTCGTATGTACTGGAAAATATCAGCTTCGACATTAAGCCCGGGGAACTGGTGGCGATTGTGGGCCGCAGCGGTTCCGGAAAAACGACACTCGCCAAGTTGCTGGTTGGCTTCTATGCGCCGACCGAGGGCAAGATGACCATCGACGGCTACGACCTCGGCGTGGTCGATAAAGCCTATTACCGCGCGCAGATCGGCTATGTGATGCAGAGCAATCTGCTGTTTTCCGGCACGATCGCTGAGAACATTGCCAGTGGCGACGACGCACCCGAACGGCGCCGCATCGAGGAAGTTGCGAAAATGGCCGATGCGCACGCGTTCATCAGCAAGATGCCGCTCGGCTACGAGCAGATTGTCGGCGAACGAGGCATCGGCCTATCCGGTGGGCAGATTCAGCGGCTATGCATCGCGCGTGCGCTGTATCACGATCCGCGTCTGCTGGTTTTCGACGAGGCGACTTCAGCATTGGACTCGCAATCGGAAAGCAACATCCTCGGCAATATGCACGACATTCTGAAGGGCCGAACGGCGGTGATCATTGCGCATCGGCTCAGCACCATCATGCGTGCAGACAAGATTCTGGTGCTGTATGAAGGGGCGATTGTCGAACAGGGCCGTCACGATGAACTGATCCAGCGCGGCGGCATGTACTACCAGCTGGTCCAGAAACAGTTGAGTGCGTGATGAAGATACTCGACCAGGTAGAAGAGCTCAGCCCGGCGATTTCATACGCGGGCTTGATTGAACGCATCGAGATACTGCGCTCGACGCTGCGCTGGTCGTCCCGGCTCGAGCGCGCCGACATCGACAAGCTGCTTCGGCAAGCTACTTCGTTGCGCGACGAGGTCATGCAGCTCTCGCACAAGGAGCGCTTCGTACAGGCCGCAACGGCCGCTGAGTCCACTGCGCCCACCGATCAATCGCGGGGTGCGCGCAGAAAGGCGTTGATCGAGCGCAGTTTCATTTTCGAAGGGACGTTCGGCGACAATCCGCGTTTGCTCGAATCGCTTGAAATCGCCGAGAAGGCGGCGCCGACTGATTTGCCGGTGTTGATCGACGGCGAAAGCGGCACCGGCAAGGAGCTGATGGCGAAGGTGATTCACGCGAATGGTTCGCGCCCGGACAAGCCTTTTATTTCCGTGAATTGCGGCGCGATTCCGGACAATCTGCTGGAGTCGGAATTGTTCGGTCATCGCAAGGGTGCATTCACGGGCGCTTCGAATGACCGCAAGGGAAAATTCGAAAGCGCGCATACCGGCACGATCTTTCTCGACGAAATCGGCGAGTTGCCGCTGGCCGGCCAGGTGAAGCTGCTGCGCGTGCTGGAAGCGCACGAGATTCAGCGCGTGGGTTCCGATGAAACGATTGCCGTCGATACGCGCATTGTCGCGGCGACCAATCGCAATCTTCGGCAACTCAGCGAAGAGGGCAAGTTCCGCGAGGATTTGTTCTACCGTCTCAGCGTGATTCACGTCACGTTGCCGCCGCTGCGCGAGAGGCGCGATGAGATTCCGCTGCTGATCGCCTGGTTCGGCGATGAAGCCGCTGGTACGCTAAAACGCCGGCCTGTCAGATTGACGCCGCGTCTGCGGGACTTTCTGCTGAACTATGCGTACCCCGGCAATATTCGTGAACTGCGTAACGTGATGTATCGCGTGTCTTGCCTCGCAGGCGAGATGGCGGATGTCGATCATCTGCCGGTGGATATGCGGCCGACCGCGCCCGGGTCAGCCGCGGCTGTGTCCAATGTAGCCACTGCGACAGGACAGGAGCCAATCAGCGTGGCGAATCTGATGTCGCTGAGCGACGCGAAGCGCGCCGCGAGCGATGATGCGGAAAAGGCCTTTCTGGAGCGTGGCCTGCGCGAAGTGAGCGGTACGGTTGCGGAACTGGCGCGGCGCATCGATATGAACCGCTCGCATCTGCAAATGCTCCTGAAGAAGCATGGCCTGCATTCGAAGGATTTTCGCAATCGCAATGCACCATCGACGGGCAGAAACGGCGCTGACGAGCACGACGAAGAAGACAGCGATAGTTGAGGCTGGCCGCAGTTCGTACTGCAATCAACCCTTATTAGCCTGCGCCAGCCACTGGTCGAGACCGACGCGGCCGATCCGCGCATCGCCGAGCGGCACGAGCGATTGTTCCTCGACACGGCCGCCGTAGTACGGCGCATCGCGATCCGTCACCACCGGGCGTGCGTCGCCTACCGATTTCAGATAGCGGGTGACGATCTCCGCGAAGGGCGCGCGGTCAGGCCCGGCGATATCGACGGTGCCATTCAGCGGTGCGGCGAGCGCGATCTGCGCGAGGATCGCCGCGACATCGTCCGCGGCGATCGGTTGAAACAGGCCGTCGCTGATGCGCACCGTGCCGCCGTCCGCGCTGTAATCCGCGATACCACCGATGAACTCCATGAACTGCGTCGCGCGCACGATCGTGTACGGCACGCCCGCCGCTTCGATCACCTCTTCCTGCGCAACCTTGGCAACGAAATACGCGTTCTCCGGCGTGCGATCACAGCCGACGATTGATAGCGCGACGTGATGGCGTACCCCTGCGGCCACTTCGGCTTTGCCGAGGTTGCGCGCCGAGGTGCGGAAAAAATCGAGTACCGCCTGCGGCTCCCAAGACGGTGCGTTCGTCACATCCACTACGACGTCCGCGCCCATGAGCGCATTGCTCAGGCCTTCGCCTGTAACGGCATTTACGCCGGTGCGCGGCGACGCGGCAAGCGTCTCATGACCCGCGTTATTGAGCAGCGTGACGACACGCGATCCGATCAGGCCGGAACCACCGATTACGACGATTTTCATGGCAGATTCTCCAGATGAGAGTAAATGGACGCACGGGGCGCCGGACGGGTGTCGTATTGCGTGAAAGTGTTCGCCGCCGTCGCATTGCGTGAGGCTATTGTGGAAGAATCATGCTCTATCGAAAAGTGACAAGAATTGTCGATCCGACTAGTCCATGTCAGTTGCCGCTTCCCTTGCCCGCGAGACCGTCATGACCGTAGCAACGCCCGCATTAACCATCGAAATCGATCGACAGCAGCAGTTGCCGATCTATCTGCAAATCTGCGAGCGTTTCAGGACCGCGATCGCCGCGGGGCATCTGCGTCCCGGCGATCGCGTGCCTGCGCTGCGCGGCCTCGCCACGCAACTGAGCACGGCGCGCGGCACGGTCGAACTCGCCTATACGATCCTCGTCGACGAGGGCTATCTGCAGATGCGCGGCGCGGCGGGCACGTTCGTATCGTCGTCGCTGCCGGCATCGGTGATGCGCTCGTCGCGTGCGCAAGGCGTTCAGGAGGCGCGCGGCAGGCAGAGCACTGGAGGAACGGGCACGCCGCAGACGCCGGGCGAATCGAGCAGTGGTCAAGCGGCGCCGCGCCAGCAGGCCATTGCCGTCGCCATGAGCGGCGCGCCGCGGCCGTTGCAGCCAGGGCTGCCCGCGCTCGACGCATTTCCGGGCAAGCTATGGAACCGGCTCGTTTCGCGCCACGCGCGCAGCGGCGACCGCGCGATGCTCGCGTACCCGGATCCGGCCGGTTACCGGCCGCTGCGCGAACATATCGCCACGTATCTCGGGCTGTCGCGCGGTGTGAACTGCCTGCCGGAACAGGTGTTCGTGACCGGCGGCTACCGTGCGACGCTCGAACTCGTGTTGCGTAGTCTCGCGCGTCCGAACGATCGCATGTGGTTCGAAGATCCCGGCTATCTGCTCGCGCGCGGTTATCTGGCCGAAACCGGCGTGCAGCTCGTGCCGGTGCCAGTGGATAGTGAAGGGATCGACGTCGAGCGCGGCACACTGCTGGATGCAGAGGCACGCTTCGCGGTGGTTACGCCGTCGCATCAGAGTCCGCTCGGGCAAACGCTGTCGCTCGCACGACGCATGGCGCTGCTAGACTCGGCGGAGAAAGCGTCCCGCTGGATCATCGAAGACGACTACGACAGCGAGTTTCGCTATCTGGGCCGGCCATTGCCGGCTTTAAAGAGCCTCGACCGGCGCGATCGCGTGATCTATTCCGGCACGTTCAGCAAGGTGATGTTTCCCGGTTTGCGGCTCGCGTATGTGGTGGTGCCGGAGCGGGCCGTTGAGCGCGTCGGGCGGGTGGCGCACAGCATGAACGCCGGATCGCCGACGCTATTGCAGGCGGCCGTGGCGGATTTCATTGGGCTGGGGCATTTTGCGCGGCATCTGAAGCGGATGCGTGCGTTGTACGGCGAGCGGCGCGTACTGATCGTGAACGCGCTAGAGCAGGCGTTTGGCGAACGGCTGATTGTCGATTTGCCGCCAGGTGGAATTCAGTTCGCGGCGCAGTTCGCCGAAGGCCCCGATGGCCCGGTCGACGACGTCGCCGTCGCCGCGCGCGCCCGCGAGGCGGGGCTCGGGGTGCTGCCGCTTTCGATCTGGTACGCGAATGGCCGCGCGCGGCGCACGCTGCGCGGCCTCGTGATGGGCTTCGCGAACGTCACCGATGCGCGTGAGGCCGGCCGTCTCGCTCGAACGTTGCGCGCGTGTCTGGATGGTTGACGCGCTTTATGCGCTTTGCGAAGCCGTAGACGCAGCCATGCTAGCGCTGCGGGCCGCCTGCGTTGCGAGCGAAGCGAACACCGCATCGCCGGTAAGTTGCGCACGTGCCGCATCGAGCGCCTCGGCTACAGCCGCTTCGCCCATCACAAGCCCCTGCAGGAGGAGAAACTGTACGCTGTGGATGCCGATCGTTCCGAGTGCATAGCGCAGATACGGCGTGAGGAAGTCCGGCTGCCGCGCGCGTTCGCCGCTATGGACACCACCTGAACCGACGATCACGATGGTCGGCCGGTCACGCATCAGTCCAACCTTGCCTTCCGGTGTCGAGGCAAACGTCCGATGAATGCGCAATGTGTAATCGATCCATAGCTTGAGCGCTGCCGGCACCGTGAAGTTGTGCATCGGCGTGTTGATAATGAGCGCATCCGTCGTTTCGATTTCATCGATCAGTTGTTCGGAGACATCGAACTGCGCTTTATCCGGCGTGCGCGATGTGACGGCGCGCGCATAGTCGCGGGCAACCGGCGGCAGCGGCGTGGCTGCCAGATCGCGTTCGATCACTTTGATGGCCGCTGCAGCGGGTGCGGTGTGCTCGTGCAGCATGCCGGCGATCTCGCCGGCAAAACGATAGCCGTGGCTCGCCTCGCCGTGTGGGCTGGCGTTGATCAATAGAATTTTCATGACTTGAACGTCGCGGGATGGGAAAGAGGGGCCAGTGGTTCGACGAAATGCATGCCGCGAGCGAGCAGCCCATTGCGGAAATAGAAGCGTTGCGCAAGTGGCATGTGCAGACCCGTGTCGAGCACGAAGTGCACGCAGCCGGCTTCGCGCGCGATCTGCCGTACCGCGTCGAGCAGTTGCGCGCCAATGCCGCCACGCTGCAACCGGTCATCTACAACCAGATCGTCGACATAGACGAAGCGGCCATAGAGCAGATTAGTCAGCGTGCGATAACCGGCGAGGCCGACGACGCTGCCCGCGTCGGACGCAGCGAGCAGGCGATAGCCTTCAACATGCTGTCTGGCCACCTGCGCGGCGAACGAGTGCGCGTCCGTCAGATGCGGGCGCAACTGAAGCATGACGTCGAATGCGGGCTGCAACGAATCGGGCGTGTCGAGGTGAACGAAGCGAAGCGAGGCGGGCATGTGCGCCTCCATAAGGAACGACGCTCACGATACCTGGCGAACGGCCTGGTCGATAGAGCCAAGAATCTGCGATTCGACTAGACCATCCAGCGGACGCGGCAGCAATCAAACCGGTGTTTTCAAGGCGCCGGGTTCAGCAGGGTTTTGTCGGACGCATACGGATCTTCAGCGTGCACCACTACGGCGGTGACATTGTCGCGTCCGCCGCGCGCAATGGCCAGGTCGACCAGTTCATCAGACGCGCGCTCACACGTCACCGTGGTCAGCACCCCCAGTATTTCCTCGTCGCTGATTTCGTTGCTCAAGCCGTCGCTGCAAAGAAGGAAAACGTCGCCGTCCGCGACTTCGATCGCATCGTCGTCGAGTTCGAGCACGTCCATTGCGCCGACCGCGCGCGTGATCATGTGCTGCGCCGGATGATGCCGCGCCTCCTCGTCGGTAATCACGCCGAGAGACTTGAGTTCTTCCACCTGACTATGATCGCGCGTGAGTTGCCGCAATTGCCCTTCGCGATACAGATAGAGACGACTGTCGCCGGCCCATAGGTAGCCGCAGAAACGGTCGCACGCGAGCAGCACGATGACGGTACTGCCGATCCGTTGCACCTGGCGGCGCGCGGCTTCGTCCCTCAGTTGGCGGTTGGCCTTTTGCAGCCGTGCTCGCGCGTCGGCGATACAGGTTTTCATGGCGAGCGGTGGCGCGAGACGGCTCAGCGCATCGATTACCAGTCGGCTCGCCAGATCGCCGACCGCGTGCCCACCCATGCCATCGGCGACGGCCCAGCGTCCGGGTTCGGGCTGGGCGAGGCAGGCATCTTCGTTGATTTCACGGACGCATCCGGCGTCGGAGCGCGCGGACGACGTCCATCGAAATTGGCTCGGACAGGTCACAAGGGCTACACCGTATCGTTTCTACTGCGTGCGTCAGGTGAGACGTTGATGTTCGAATTCGCGCCGGTGTTGCGTACATCGACCGACTGGAACGTGTTGATCATCTGGTTAGCATAGAAGTTGTTCGAGATGTCGTACAGGTTCACGACCGGACCGATGCTCGGCGTTTCCCGCACATAGGGCTGAATCCAGCCGTACACCCACGGCGCACCGCCGCCGCCGCGGATCGCCGCCATCGCTTTACGGTCGAGCGCGAGGTTAAGCGAGAGGTCGTTTACTGTGATGGAAGCCATGTCGTTCTCCGGGTGGCCGCGTGCGTCGGGCGCGCGGTTGAAAAGGAATTGAACGTGATGGTGCAAGTGCCATGCCAATTTGCGGCTCGAGCGGGCGCTTTCTCGTAACGCGTTGATTGGTGGGCGATTCCGCGCGCCTGGTTGTCAGCGCTTGTTCGTGCGGCGCTGAAGACGTCGGGATGCAGCCAACATCCGGGCGCTCACACCGGTGCAGAACCCAACACATTGACCGGACCTCCGAACCCCTGGCGAACACACTCGCTACGGCTTAGCCAACACGCCAAATGATCGACGTTTGCCAACAGATCGGCTCGATTTGTGTCGGATCATGACGGACACACGCTGCACTCAAAATGCCTCCCAATTCCTGCCAGCCCTTTAAACAAAGGCTTTTCGCCACATGGCCCGGATGATGCAAAAGATCTCGCAACAGTGTTGGATATTGAACCGAGACCAGCCATGAACACGAACCACCTCCCGACGAGCAGCGAAGACCAAGACGAACGCTGCAATGAAACGTCGACCATCGACCTGCCGATCGGCGCGCATCTCGTTACGCAACGGCGCGGCTACGAACACCACGGCATTTATGTGGGCAATGGCCGCGTGGTTCACTACGCCGGCTTTGCGAGCTCGGCGCATCGCGGTCCGGTGGAAGAAGTGGAATTAACCAGCTTCGCCGCCGGTCATCCCTTGACGATCCGCGCGACCCCGAGCGCCCGTTACGTCGGCGATGAAGCCGTGCGCCGCGCCCGCTCCCGCCTCGGCGAAAACCATTACCGCCTGTTGACGAATAACTGCGAGCACTTCTGCGCGTGGTGCCTGCTTG
The DNA here is from genome assembly GCF_046026675.1 of Paraburkholderia sediminicola. Taxonomy (GTDB): domain Bacteria; phylum Pseudomonadota; class Gammaproteobacteria; order Burkholderiales; family Burkholderiaceae; genus Paraburkholderia; species Paraburkholderia sediminicola_F. Next base: position 702,358 of record NZ_JAQQEY010000002.1, read on the forward strand.
GCGAAAGCCGCAGCGAACAGGTGCATTGCTGCTTGACGCATCCCCGTGCCGGCGTGCTCACGCTGGTGTGTCTGGTGAAGGCGTTTGTCGAACGCACCGCGAAGAATGGTCAGGTTGCCGCCCAATTCGCCTAAGCGAGCAGGAACGAGTTCAGCAATTCAGGGATTCAAGGATCGAGGAGAGCATCATGGTTGCCGCAGAAAAGACCTTGCACTGGGCCGTCGATAAATGGCTCGCACCAACCCCGTCGATGCCCGCACGTGTCGTGCGGTTTTGCCACAGCGCGTCGCAGCATCAGCGCTACGTTTGCGTGGAAGCCCTGCGGCCGGGCGGCTTGCTGTCGATCTTCTTCTTCCGTCATGACGACGGCTCGTGGAACGTGTTCCCGCCGCAAGCCGAGCGGCCCGCCATGAACGGCCATCGACGCGCGGCAGTTTGCTAGCTTTGTGTGTGCGAGGCTGCTTCCTTGACGATCCACTGACTGAACAGCAGCATCGCCGACGTCATCGGTTTGCCCTTCAACCACGTCAGCCAGTAGCTGCCGGCGTGAACTTCCACCTCGAACGGCCGCACCAGCCGGCCCGTGTTGATCTCGTGATCGAACATCAGCGCCGGCGCCAGCGCGATACCCGCACCCTGCATGGCCGCCTCCACCATGAGCCGCGATGAATCGAACACCGGGCCGCGAATCGGTCGCGGCGGGATGCCGGCGGCCGTGAACCAGCTCATCCAGTCGTCGACGCGATAGGACCGCAGTAAAGTTTCGTTGGCGAGATCCGTTGGCTCGGACAGACGCTTGGCAATCTCGGGCGCGCACAGAATGGCGAGCGGTGCGTCGAGCAGCCGGGTGGCGAGCGAGCCCGGCCAGGTGCCGTCGCCGAAACGGATCGCGACGTCGAGGCCTTCGGTGGCGAGATCGACCAGATTGTTGTTCGTCAGCAGCCGCAACTCGACAAACGGATGCGCGTCGCGAAACGACTTGAGCCGCGACATCAGCCAGCCCACCGCGAAAGTGCCCACCACGCCGACCGTTAGCACCTCGTGGAAGTGGCCGCCGTCGAACTGTTTGAGCACGGCTTCGATGCGATCGAACGCATCCGTGAGGACAGGGCGTAGCGCGAGGCCTTCGTCGGTCATGGCCAGTCCGCGGGGCAGACGTTTGAAGAGCGCGGTGCCCAGCCGCTCTTCCAGCGTTCTCACCTGCTGGCTCACGGCCGCCTGGGTGACGTTCAATTCGAGCGCGGCACGCGTAAAGCTCAGATGCCGCGCGGACGATTCGAAGGCGCGCAGCGCGTTCAACGGGAGATACGGTCTCATGGTGGAAGCATAAGATTTTCTAGGGTATCGACTAACTTATCATCGTTTGCCAGCGGGCGCCGAAAAACCGATAGTTGCGGCTTCACATAAGGAGCGGCGATGATCACAAGACGGAAATTCGCGGGCGCGATGCTCGGCGTTTCGATAGCTGGGGTTGCGGTTGGCAGTGGCGGCGCCCTCGGGAAAGCGGTGAAGGCGGGCACAGCAAAGCAGGGCGGCAGCGTGGCGAAGGCGGACACCATTCGTCAACGGCTCGCTCAGATCGAAGCGGAAAGCGGCGGCCGGCTCGGCGTGTCGATCGTCGACACGACCTCCGGATTGCACGCCGGTTTGCGGACGGACGAGCGTTTTCCGATGTGCAGCACATTCAAACTACTGGCGGCGGGTTTCGTGCTGACGCGCGTGGATCGCGGACAAGAAGACCTGGAACGGCGCATTGTGTTTTCCAAAAGCGATCTTGTGCCGTACTCGCCCGCCACCAGCCAGCACACCCGCGAGCGCACCGGCGACACGGGGATGAGCGTCGCCGACTTGTGCAAGGCGGCCATCACGCTCAGCGACAACACCGCGGCAAACCTGCTGCTGGCGAGTTTTGGCGGACCCGCCGCTTTGACCGCATTCGCGCGCAGTATCGGCGACGGCATCACACGTCTGGACCGCAATGAGCCGACGCTGAACGAAGCGACGCCCGGCGATCCGCGCGATACCACCACGCCCAATGCAATGCTCGGGAATCTGCGCGAGCTGCTGCTGGGCGAGCGTTTGTCCTCGTCGTCGCGTGCACAACTGCTGGCCTGGCTCGCCGCGAATCAGACTGGCGACGAACGGATTCGCGCGAAGCTGCCGAAGGATTGGGGCGTCGGCGACAAAACGGGCACGGGCGATCACGGCACGGCAAATGACGTCGCGATTCTGTGGCCGCCGGGACGCGGGCCGATTCTTGTGACGGTTTACCTCACCGAGACGAGCGGCGATGCGGCGCGCAGCAATGCGGCGATCGCAAACGTCGGGGCGTTGATAGTGGCTTCGGTTTGATGGTGTGAGCACGTTCAGTGCATGAACCGATTCGTGGTGCAAACGCGCTGACCACTGGAAAATGTGGACCGACCACGGGAGAAATGGGCCGACTATGGGAGAAGTAGGCCTACTTCTTTCGCCTACGATTGAAATCCGAATCGTGCGACACTAGGGCCACACCAAAGGGGGCTCCTATGTCTGTCTATATCCTGGCATTGCTAATCGGTGTAGTGGCCGGCCTTCGCGCGATGACCGCGCCTGCGGCCGTCAGTTGGGCCGCGCATCTGGGATGGTTGCCGCTGCAGGATACGCCGCTGGCATTTCTCGGCTTTGCTGCCACACCGTACATCTTCACTGTGCTGGCGATCGTCGAACTGATTACCGACCAATTGCCCAAGACACCTAGCCGTACCGTGCCGATGCAATTCGGTGCGCGTATCGTTCTGGGTGGGTTGAGTGGCGCGGCGATCGGGGCGGCACATGGCGGCTTGGTGGGTGGTTTGATTGCCGGGGTGGTGGGTGCGGTGATAGGCACCTTGGGTGGCGCGAAGGTGAGAGGTGCGTTGGCGCGCACATTCGGCCGCGATTTGCCGGCCGCGTTGATCGAAGACGCGGCGGCGATCATTGGTGCTGTGTTGATTGTGATGGCGTTGCGTTGAGGTCGGCGAGGTGTGCGTTGACCAACCATCCGTCATCGCGCACAATTTTTTCGCCCAACGGCCACAACAAATACCTGACTGGCAACCGACGGTCGGCTATCCGCGGGTATGACAGTCCCGCGTCATGGCGTAAAATTTCAGCTTCGATATGAAGCAACGTCATTTACGCTAACTCATGCCAACGCCTGCAGACAAATCAAACTCAAAGGAAAGCGAGGGCGTTGCCGTCATCGATCGTGCTTGCGCGATTCTGTTCGCCTTCAGGCCGGACGACGTCGCGCTCACGCTCGCTGAGCTCGCAGCCCGCACGGGGCTTTACAAGAGCACGCTGTTGCGGCTCGCGGGCTCGCTGATCCAGCACCGCCTGCTGCTGCGTCTGGACGACGGCCGCTATCAACTCGGCTCCGCCACCTTCATGCTCGGCGCGCTGTATCAGCGCAGTCTGAATGTCGGCGACATTGTGGTGCCGCTGATGCGCGAACTCGCGGAAACGAGCGGAGAAAGCGTGTCCTTCTATGTGCGCGACGAGGCGGTGCGTGTGTGTTTGCATCGTGTGGACTCGACGCATGCGGTGCGATTTCACGTGCGCGAAGGTGACGTGCTGCCGCTGGAAAGCGGCTCGGGCGGCCTCGCTTTGCTGGCGTTCGGCGGCAAGCCGGGCGAGCCGTACGAGAAGATTCGCGAGGACTTCTACTGTGTGTCGATCGGCGAGCGCGATCGCGAGACAGCGGGGGTTTCGATGCCGGTATTCGGTGTGCGCCAGAGTTTGCGTGGCGTGCTGACGCTTGCGGGCCCGAGCTCGCGCATCGATCAGGTTTTCCTCGAGAGCAATCTCGGCGCGCTGTTCGATTGCGCCGCGCGCGCTACGGATGCGTTAGGCGGCGATTCGCGCGCGATGCGCAACGCGCAGCGGCGCGCGGCCGAAGTTCAGGACAGGTGACGCTCGGGCTTGCCCGTGTAGGTGTAGCTCATCTGGCGCGGCATCGGGCCTTTATTGCGCTCGTTGCGTCCGCGTTGCTCCCATGCGTGCGACAGAATGCCGACCGCGCGTGACAGGCAGAACACCCCGCGTGCCAGCTCCGGCGCAAAGCCGAGTTCCGCGTAGATCACGGCGGTTGCGCCGTCGATATTCATCGGCACGGGTTTGTTCTTGCGCTGCTTGAGCAAGGTTTCAATGCCGCGCGCGATAGCGGCGTATCGTCCGCTGATACTTTTCTGTTCGACGCTTTCATCCACGAGTGAGAGAAGCCGGATTGCCCGCGGATCGACCGGGTGAAAGCGGTGCCCGAAGCCGGGCAAATACTTGCCGTGTTCGGCGGTGAAAGCATCGACGCCTTGTTCGACCGCATCTTCCAACGTGGCACCTGCTTGCATGCGTTCGGCAATCGAGTCGTACAGTTCGACCGCCTGCTGGCCTGCGCCGCCATGCACATCATCCAGTGCATTGATCGCCGAGGCCATCGCGCCGTTCAACGGCAAACCGCAACTGGTCGCCATCCGCGAGATTGCAATCGACGGTGCGTGCGGGCCATGGTCGACCGATGCCACCAACGCCGCTTCGAACAAACGCGCTTGCGCGGCATCAGGCAATTCGCCGCGCAACATCAGCCAGATCATTTGCGGAAAACTGACGTTGCCGATCAACTCCTGAATCGGGAACCCGCGCACCTTGATCGAGCCTGGATGAATATCGATGATCGAGGTGCTCCAGTACTCGGCGGCGAGCTTGGCGGCGTCGAATGCTTGCGTCATAGTCAGATCACTCCTTCGGAGCGTAGATGGTCGATTTGCGCGTCGTCGTAACCGAGCGAGGCGAGATGCTCACGTGTGTGAGCCGATAGAACCGGCGCGGGTACGGTAGGCGCCGTGTCGGCATCGGATAGCCTGAAACCCGCACGGGTGACGCGTTGCCGCTCAGTGGTGCCGTCGCCGGCAAATTCGCGGATGAACTCGCGTGATTCCAGATGCGGATGCGCGAGAATCTCCGGCACCGACATCACACGCCCGGCCGGCACGCCTGCTTCGAAGAATTTGGCTTCCCAGTTCGTCGCGCTGTCGCTTGCCAGTGCCGCTTCGATTTCGGCTTTCAGTGCCGCGCGATTCACTTTGCGTGCGTTGCGCTCGGAGAAACGCGCGTCGTCGAGCAGATCCGCACGGCCGATCAGATCGCAGAGGCTTGCGAACTGCTTGTTCTCGTTCGCGGCGATATTGAGGGGGCCGTCGCCGGTTTTGAAGGTGCCCGAAGGTGCGGCGGTGAAGTTCTCGTTGCCCATCGGCTCGGGCGTGACCCCGGCGTTCAGATAGTTCGATACGACCCAGCCCATCGTCGCCAGCGTGGCTTCCAGCATCGAGACGTCGAGCATGCGGCCGTGTCCGCTCGCGCGGGCATCGACTAATGCGGCGCAGATGCCGAACGCCGCGGTGAGACCGCCTACGGTATCCGATACCGGATAGCCGACGCGCAACGGCGCGCTGTCGGCATCGCCGGTCACGCTCATCACGCCTGAGATGCCCTGAATGATCTGATCGTAGGCCGGTCGTTTCGAAAACTCGCCGTCCATGCCGAAACCCGAGATCGCGCAATACACGAGCTTGGGATTCACTTCACGCAGGGCGTCGAAATCGAGGCCGAGCCGCGTCATCACACCCGGCCGGAAGTTTTCGACCAGTACGTCGGCGGTTTTGACGAGCTCGCGCAAAATGGTCTTGCCGCGCGCGTCTTTAAGATTGAGCGTGATGGACTGCTTACCCGCATTCACCGCGACGAAGGAGGCGCCCATGTTGCGCATGGACGCTTCCTTGTCGGCGCCTAAGCGTCGCGCAAGATCGCCGCCTTCGGGGTGTTCGACCTTGATTACGTCGGCGCCGAGCAGCGCGAGTTGATATGCGCAAAACGGTCCCGCCAACACATTCGATAAATCCAGTACCCGCACTCCAGCCAACGGCAGCGTCATCTTTGAAGCCTCTTGTTCAATGCGTTCAATGCGAAATTTCGTCGAGGTTGCGATTGTTGGTGCGGGGTCCGAAGATACCGATCGCGCCCATCACCATTACCATCGACACAGTGATCAACGCGAACACGCCTGGCACCTGGAAGTGGCGCAGCGCGAAGGCGATCATGAAGCCGGAAAACATCGCGGACAAACGCGACATCGAATAGACGAAGCCAACAGCGCGCGCCCGCAAGCGCGTGGGGAACAATTCAGTCTGGTACGCGTGATAGCCGACCGAGAGCAGCGTGCCGCTAAGGGTGATCAGCACACCGAGCGTCATCAGCATGGCGGGCGAGGTTTGCGTCGCGAACAGGCTGCCGAACACGGCGATACCGAGTGCCGACAGCACGATCAAGGTCTTACGTTCGATGCGGTCCGCGATCGCCATGCCGATCAGCGGTCCGAACGGATTCGAGGCCGCAATAACGAACGAGTACATCAGGCTGTGCGTGATCGTTATGCCTTTCGAAACTAGCAGGGTCGGCACCCATGACGCGAAACCGTAGAAGCCGATCGCCTGGAACAGGTTGAACACGAGCATCGTGATCGCGCGTTTGCGATACGGCGACTGCCAGATTTCGCGGAAGGCCGCCTTGGTGGTGGCGGGCTCGACTGTCGGGACAGGGGCGGGCAATGGCTTCCCGTATTGCTTCGCGACTTTCGCTTCGATCGCCTGCAGGACCTGTTCCGCTTCGGCGGCGCGGCCTTGCTGCGCGAGCCAACGCGGGCTTTCCGGCACACGCCGGCGAATGGCCCACACCACGACCGCGCCGAGCGCGCCGATGATCACAACCCAGCGCCAGCCGTCGACGCCGTATGGCGTTTGCGGCACCAGCCACCACGCAAGCAGGGCGACCGACGGCACAGCGGTGTACTGCACCAGATGAACGAAAGCGAACGCGCGGCCACGCAGATGTTTCGGCACGAGTTCGCTGACGTAAGTGTCGATCGTCACCAGTTCGACGCCCACGCCGATGCCCGCGATCAGGCGCCACAGATTGATGGCCGGCGCACTGGTTTGCAGCGCCATGATCAGGGTGGCCGCGGAATACCACAGGAGCGAAACGGTAAACACGGTTCTGCGGCCATAGCGGTCCGCCATGCCCGCAAAAAAGAACGTGCCGATGAAGAGCCCCGCGAACGACGCCGCCACGAAGGCGCCCAGCCCGGACACGCCGAAGAACGACGCGGTGGTTGTCGCGTAGAGCCCGCTTTTGACGAGGCCCGGGCCGACATAGGCCGTAAAAAACAGATCGTAGAACTCGAACCAGCCGCCGATCGACAGCAGGAACACCAGCATCCATACCGTGCGCGTCGCCGGCAGACGGTCGATGCGCGCGTTGATGCCAGTCGTGAGTCCCTGCGCACCGGCGCTTGAATCGGGCGACGCGCCGGGTGCTTCGATCGGCAGGCTTGCCATGAAATCCTCCTTTGATACTCTTGTCACGTCGTTCTGTCTAACAGAATGACGTTCTATTTAATGGGTGTGCCGAGATTAGTCCGTGTGGCGTCTGCCAGGAATTCGGGGTTTTACCTAGCCGTCAAACCCCCATTCGCTGCAGCATCGCGAGAAGGGCGTCGAATGAAAGCGGCTTGCGCGCGTAGGCGATGGTCGGATTCGGTTGCGCGGGGATATCCGCGGCCGCGCTGCACAGGATGATGGGAATCGCGCGCAGATTGGGGTCGTTGTACAGTGCGGCGCACAGTTGCAGCCCCGACATGACCGGCATCATGCAGTCCGACACGATGATGTCGGGCCGGGTGTTGCTGATCTGTTCAAGCGCGGCCGCCCCGTTGGATGCTGTCAGTACGGTATAGCCATGCCGCTCCAGCAACAGTCGCCAGACCGTGAGGATGTCGAACTCGTCGTCCACGACCAGAATGGTTTTCATGGGCGGCTACGTTTTTCGTCGCGGCGTCAGCGTGGCCGACAGGCCTTGCGCTGAAACCCCGCCGGCGGCGTTGACCGGGCTTTCGATCACGTCGAGGCCCTCAGACGAAATGACAAGTTCGCGCAGCGACGTGTCGTGCGCGCTTTCGCGCTGCTTGACCACCGAAATCATGCGCCGCAAACCCGTTTCCGTTTCGGCGTAGCGCAGCAGGACGAGGTTTTCGGTCAATGCGGAGACCCGCACGCTTTTCGCATGGCCGGGGTCGGCGTAAAGCGGCAGCTCCTCCGTCAGTATCGTGGTGACGCAGGCTTCCCTCAGTTGATGAAGCAGGGCATTCAGGAACAAGCCGAAGCGTTCGGTCCGCAACGCGGAATCGCGAAAGCCTTCCACGCCGTCGATCACGATCCGCTTCGCACCACTCTTCTTGACCGTGGCAAGCGCAACCGCCGCGAGTTCGTCGATCGCCAGTTCTATGGCGGGTTGCCATTGAATCATGAGGCGGCCGTCGTTGTACGCGTCGGCGAGATCGATCGAGACAGCCTCGGCTTTGCCGACCAGCCGCTGCGGCCCTTCGTAAAAGCCCAGATACACGCAGCGTTCGCCGCGCGCCACGCCGGCCGCGAGAAATTGCAGGCAGAGCAGGGTCTTGCCGACACCTGACGGCCCGATCAGCGTGGTCGTGGAACCTTGCGCGAAGCCGCCGCCGAGCAGATTGTCGAGATGCGGGAGACCGAAGCCGAGCCGTGTTTTCAGATCGACCGGGCCTGGTTGCGCAGCGCATTGCGATTCCAGACGCGGGAACATCAGAAGCCCGCTTTCGGCGATGCGAAAGAAATGCTTGCCCATCAGATGGTTGCGCGCCCGCATTTTGTGCACTTCGATTTCGCGTCCACGGCGCATGCCGTCGCTGTAGCGGTTCAGTTCGATCAGGCCGTCGACCAGCGTGTGCTCGGGGTGGGGTTCGTTGCCGGAGAGCGGCGCGAGCAACAGCGTGGTGCAATCCATTGCCGCGGCCAGCGCGTTCAGTTCGTGGATGAACTTCGACAGCGACAATTCGGTTTCGCTGAATTCGCGTGCGCTGCGAAAGCCGTCGATGATCATGAGGCTCGGCCGATGGTCGTAAATGCTTGACGCAATCAGCTTGAGGAAGCCATCGAGACCGTCCTGCATCAGCTCGTGATAGCCGGACACGAACAGCATTTGCTGTGCGACGGCGGTTTCGTCGAAGAAGCTCAGGCCTTTGAGGTGCGCCAGCAGTTTGTCGTGCGACTCGGCGATCAAGGTCACGTAGAGCACCTTTTCGCCCTTGCTGACACGATGAAAGCCGATCTGGCTCGACAGGATTGTTTTGCCCGCACCGGCCATGCCTTCCAGCAGATAGACGCCGCCGCTGACCAGACCTCCGCCCAGGATCTCATCGAAACCGGGGACACCTGTTTCCATGTTGGAGCGGGAGGATGTCTGAGATTCGTGGATAGTCATTGTCGATATGTCGTTCAAAGTACGGAGGAGCGACAGCTTGCAAATGAAATCAAGCGGATGTGCATCGCTCAACCTAACCACGTCAGCAATTCGCGTTCCTGGTTGTGGACGGCGCTGCGCGTGTCGGCATTCGATGAGGGGATCCTGGCTGGGGCCGCCCCCCGCTTGGTGAACAGCAAGGGACAGGCCAGCGCGGAGCGTGCGCAAGGGGAGCGGGAGAGGGGGCTTACAGGGCGGTGCAGAGAGCGTATGGCGGCGTTTTTTTCAAATCGATGCAATGAAGGGGGCACGGCGGGAGGGGAGACGGGCATGTCCCTCGCGCATGCAAAGTACCCGTCATGCGCGAGGATGAGGCGTTTTACGCAGGCTCAGCAATGGTCCGGCATACACCTTGGCTACACACGAAACTGCTCGCGGCGTTGATGTCGCCGTAGCAGCCGGTGCAATGGGGGCTTCATGCGGTGTCCCTTAGAACGAGTGACGAATGCCGAGCATCACGCCGGCCTGGCCGGTGCCTGCCGTGGGAGTCGTGCCGCCGCCACCGGCGCTGACCGAGTAGCGCGCCTTCGCGCTGTTGGCGAGATACGAGCCCTGCGCATAGACGGCGGTGCGTTTCGACAGCAGATAGGTGGTGCGCAGCGTGCCCATCGTGGCGCGCGTGTCGTGCTCGCTATTGGTGATGTGATAGACCTCGCCGTCGACGATGAAGGCTGGCGTCACGAAGTACGAGGCGCCGACGAAGAACAGATTCGAGCGCACGGCTGCAATCGTGACGGCCGATGGCTCGACCCGGCGATTGAGCCAGCCCGCGCCGATCTTTGCTTTGCCGATATTCGCGTAGGCGCTGACGTGGGTGCGGATGTCTTTGTCGCTGGCATTGGTGAGTGGAATGGGCGCAACGCCGTCGAAGAAGTTCGCCGCAGCAGTGCTTCCGCCGCGCTGCTCTTCATACGACGCCGCAACGCCAAATAGCGGCGCGTCGTACTTCAACATCACTGACCACTCGCGGCATTCCGTTGCATGCCCGGCGACAGAACCGGTGCAGGTGCCTTGGCCCGGCGAGTTGCCGGTGCCCGCCGCGTCGCGGCCGAATGAATAGTTCGCGCCGAGCGTCACGCCCGCGTAAGTGCCGAGGTAGCTCATCGAATTGTCGGCGCGGGCGTTCGGCACGTAGGCGTCGAGCGAGCCCAGGCCGTAGATGTCCGGGCCGATCAGGTCCGCGCCCATCAGCGCGAGATACGTCATCGTGTACTGTCGTCCGAACGACACGGTGCCGTATGGACTCTTGATGCCGACGAATGCCTGACGCCCGAACAGCCGGCCGCCCTGGCCGAGATCGCCGGCGCGCACGTTGAAACCGCTTTCCAGCGTGAATACCGCGCTATAGCCGCCGCCCAGATCTTCATTGCCGCGCAGGCCCCAACGCGAAGGCAGTTCGCCGGTGACCGACGGCATGCGAAAGACGCTTTTGCCCGCAGCGTTCGCGTGCGATACGTATTCGATGCCGGAGTCGATAATGCCGTAGAGCGTTACGCTCGATTGAGCCGCCGCGGCGCCGCTGACGGCGCACAATGCGCCGCAAAGAAGAATACGTGTGGATGCTGGCATACAGGGTGTCTCCAAACCGTTGATCGAATGTGTTTGTTGTTGAGTTTTCTTGAGTATTCTTGTATGGCCGGTCAGTCGTCAGCACGCGGACGGCGCAGCAACAGCAGCGCAGCCGCGGCGGCAATCAGCGTGACGGGAATGCTCGCGCCGATCACCGTCGACGAACTGCGCCCCATCGCCAGCAATTGACCTGCCGCCAGCGGTCCGACCACCGAGCCGATACGGCCCACGGCCACTGCCGCGCCGACGCCGGTGCCACGCATCGCAGTCGGATAGAACGCAGCCGAGAGCGCGTACAGCACCGATTGCCCGCCGATCACGAACATCCCCGCGAAGAACGCTGAGGTTGCGAGTGCGCCGAAGCCGGGCGCCATCGAGAGCGCCGCGAGCGACGCGATGATCCCGACATACATGCCCGCCACCACGACGCCCGAACGCATCCGGTCCATCAACATGCCGATGCACAACGCGCCGATGCCGCCGCCGATGTTGAAGAAAATCTGCACGTAGCCCACTTGTGCGCGCGACAGGCCGCTGGCGGCCATCAGCGAAGGCAGCCAGTTGAGCAGGAAGTAGAGGACGATCAGCGTGCAGAAATAGCTGACCCAGATCTGCACAGTCGAGAGGCCGCGTGTGCCGCCGAACAGGATCTCGCCGACCGGCGCGGGTTTCGCATGGCCGTCTCGCGAGGCTTGGGTGAATGCCTTCGAATCCGCGAGAAACACGAGCAACAGCGGCACCAGCACTAGCGGCCCTGCGCCGCCGACGTAGAAGATGTGCCGCCACTCGGTGTCGCCCGCACTCAACACGCCGATCACCGAAGCGATCACGCCGCCGAACGGAATGCCGCAATACATCACGCTCACCGCGGTGCTGCGCGAGCGCGGTTCGACCGCTTCCGACGACAATGCGATCAGGTTAGGCAGTGCACCGCCGAGGCCAATGCCCGTGAGCACCCGCACGATCACCAGTGTGTGAAAGTCGCTTACTAGCGCGGTTGCGATCGACAGCAAGCCGAACAGGCATGCGGAAATCACCAGCACGCGCTTGCGGCCGATCCGGTCGGCAAGCCGTCCGCCGAACATCGCACCCGGCAGAAGGCCGAAAGTCCCGGCGCTAAACGCGAGACCCATCTGACCGACCGACAGACCGAACTCGCGCGCCATCCTTGGCGCGGCGATGCCGACCGACTGCAGGTCGAGCCCTTCGAGCAACGCGACGGCAAAACACAATCCGAGTGTGACAAAGGCGCTTGTCCGGCTGGACGTCGCCGGTCCGGCAACGCTTTCTGTCGAGGGTAGTATTCCGGCTCTTTTCACGTTAGTGATCCTTATTAAAATGCGTGGTTTTCCGGTGTCGATGAAGAGCGGCAGGTGCGGAGTCGCCGTCTGGTGCGCCGGCCAGGCGCAGAAACGGTTGCGTTTGCTCAGCGCCGGGGCGGTCCGGTGTTCCAGGCGCCTCGGTGAAACGGGATTCAGACCGCCGTCGAGATCACTGTGGGATGCTTAAGAACCGCCCGGCGAAAGCCGCAGCGCACAGCACATCGGTTCGATGCCTGCGTTACTGTCCGTTTGCTTCGACGCGATGCGACGCGTCTCCAAACGCTGCATCGTGGATAGGATTTAATATCAGGTAGACTGATAATACAAGTGCAAATGCTTCGGTGAAAACACCTAGCAATTTGCAGAGACGGGAAAGTTAGTCGCGCAGGTTGCGCACGAAAGTTTCGAGGTGGGTTTGCACGACGCCGGCCGTGTCGAGCTCGAGACCTTCCATCATCTGTTTCTCGATCGTCTTCACCGCCTGCTCGCATTCGCGCAGCACGGCCCGACCTTCATCGGTCAGTTGCAGCAGCACGATGCGGCCGTGCGTCGGGTCCGGCTCGCGGCTGACCCAGTTCCGGCTCGCCATGGCGTTCATCACTTCATTGGCCGATTGCGGCGTGATGAAGGAGCGCTCGGCCACTTGCGCATTGGATGCCTGTCCCTTTGCGTCGAGCACCGATAGCGCGGTGAATTGCGAGAGCGTCAGGCCGAGTGGCGCGAGTGCTTCGGTCATGCGGCGCCGCAGGATGCGGTCGAGACTTCCGATCACATAGGCCAACCGCAAGTGCGGGCGACGGGCACGCGTGGCGGTGGGTTCGGCGGGCGAAGCTGGATTTTTGCTCATGGTGTGGGCTGGAGGTCCGGTCTAGCCTGCATCTTAGCGCGCCTCTGCGTGAAATCGGCCGATAGGGGTTTGCACCGAGTCTGCAAAATTACGCTTTACATATCAGGTAACCTGATATTAAATGCAGTCATCGGGCCGCTGCTGGGGTCAACATTCACGGAGAAAGTAGATGAGTTACGAAGGTCGTTGGAAAACCGTCAAGGTCGATGTGGCAGAGGGCATTGCATGGGTCACGTTCAATCGCCCAGAGAAGCGCAACGCGATGAGCCCGACATTGAATAAGGAAATGATCGAGGTCCTCGAGGCAGTCGAACTGGACGCCGAAGCACAGGTTCTCGTGCTGACGGGCGAGGGCGACGCGTGGACCGCCGGCATGGACCTGAAGGAATATTTCCGCGAGGTCGACGCCGGCCCGGAAATCCTCCAGGAAAAGATTCGCCGCGATGCATGCCGCTGGCAATGGCAACTGCTGCGCATGTACGCGAAGCCGACCATCGCGATGGTCAACGGCTGGTGCTTCGGCGGCGGCTTCTCGCCGCTGGTGGCGTGCGATCTCGCGATCGCCGCGGACGAAGCCGTGTTCGGCCTCTCCGAAATTAACTGGGGCATTCCGCCGGGCAACCTGGTGAGCAAGGCGATGGCCGACACCGTAGGACATCGTCAGGCGCTTTACTACATCATGACCGGTGAGACGTTCACGGGTCAGGAAGCCGCGCAGATGGGTCTCGTCAACAACAGCGTGCCGCGTGCCGAACTGCGCGAGGCGACGCGTGTTCTCGCAGGCAAGCTGTTGCAGAAGAATCCGGTGGTGCTGCGCGCGGCCAAGCACGGCTTCAAGCGTTGCCGTGAACTGACGTGGGATCAGAACGAAGACTACCTGTATGCCAAGCTGGATCAGGCGCAACTGCGCGATCCCGAAGGCGGCCGCGAGGAGGGCCTCAAGCAGTTCCTCGATGAGAAGGCGATCAAGCCGGGTCTGCAAACCTACAAGCGCTGAGCTATTGCAGACGCTAAGGTAGGGTCAGGCAGATACACGCGTAGGAAGACTGGCGGGACGAGTGACATAGCGAGGAGACGAGACACATGCATGAAGTGACATTGTTGATCGGCGGCGAGAGCCGCGGTGCAACGGACGGCAGAACTTTCGAGCGGATCAATCCCGCGAGCGGCGCGACGGCCTCGCGCGCGGCTGCCGCTACGTTGGCCGATGCCGACGCGGCTGTCGTTGCCGCGGCACGCGCGTTCCCAGCATGGTCGGCATTGGCGCCGACGGAACGTCGCAAACGTCTATTGGCCGCAGCGGATCTGATGGATGCCCGCACCGCGCAGTTCATCGAAACCGGTGTGGCCGAAACGGGCGCGATGCCGAACTGGTACGGTTTCAATGTGATGCTGGCCGCCAACATGCTGCGCGAAGCCGCGGCGATGACCACGCAGATCGACGGCGATGTGATTCCGTCGGACGTGCCGGGCAGTCTCGCGATGGCCGTGCGGTGTGGTGCTCGGCATGGCGCCGTGGAATGCGCCGGTGATTCTCGGCACACGGGCAATTGCCATGCCGCTCGCGTGCGGCAATACGGTCGTGCTCAAGGCTTCCGAAGGCTGTCCCGGTGTGCATCGGCTGATCGGCAGTGTGTTGCAGGAGGCCGGGCTCGGCGACGGCGTGGTGAACGTCATCACGCATTCGGCTGAAGATGCGCCCGCGATCGTCGAAAGGTTGATCGCTCATCCGGCGGTGCGGCGGGTCAATTTCACGGGCTCGACGCGGGTTGGACGCATCGTCGCGCAACATGCCGCGCAGCATCTGAAGCCGGCCTTGCTCGAGCTCGGCGGCAAGGCGCCTGTGGTCGTGCTCGATGACGCCGATCTGGATGCGGCGGTGGACGGCATCGCGTTCGGCGCGTTCTTCAACCAGGGGCAGATCTGCATGTCGACGGAGCGGCTGATCGTTGACCGCAAAATTGCCGACGTGCTGGTCGAGAAGCTCGCGGCCAAAGCGCGAACCCTGAAGGCGGGCGACCCGGCTGCGGCCGATTCCGTGCTCGGCGTGCTCGAAAGTGTGGCGGCCGCGCGGCGCATCAAAGCGCTCGTTGAAGACGCGCATGAGAAGGGCGCGAAGCTGCCGGTCGGCTGCTCGGTTGAAGGCGCGGTGATGCAGCCGGTGATTGTCGACGGCGTGACGCGGGACATGTTGCTCTATGCCGAGGAATCCTTCGGCCCGGTGGTGACGGTGCAGCGCGTGGACAGTGACGAGGAAGCGATTCAGGTTGCCAACGATAGCGAATACGGTCTTTCCGCAGCGGTATTCAGCCGCGATATATCGCGCGCGTTGAATGTGGCGAAACGCATCGAATCGGGTATCTGCCATATCAACGGGCCGACCGTGCACGACGAAGCGCAGATGCCGTTCGGCGGCGTGAAGAAGAGCGGCTATGGGCGGTTTGGCAGCAAGGCATCGATCGCCGAGTTCACGGACTTGCGCTGGATCACGATTCAGACCGGCCCGCGTCACTATCCGATTTGATCGTCCGCGATCGAATAGCCGCGTTGGAGCATTAAAAGAAGGTCGTTCCGCCGCAGAAAGCGGAGCTTCCCAAGGAGACAGGCGTTGCATTCCGAGCCGAGACAACCGAACACCCCCGTCGCGCACGACAACGCGCCGACGCATTACCGCGCGACGACGATCGGCGCGTCATCGTTGCACGCGCAACGGCACGGCGACACGTGGTATTTGCGCGCCGCCGAGCCGCTCGGCGAACACCCACAACGTATGACCGACCGGCTCGCAAGCGGGGCGTGCGAACATCCGGAGCGCTGGCTGGCGGCGCGACGCGGCAGTGATGGTCAATGGATCGGGCTGAGCTACGCGAAGGCGCTGCAAAGTGCGCGGGCCATTGGGCAAGCGTTGCTCGCGCGCGATCTTTCCGTTGAGCGTCCGGTCGTGATTCTCTCGGGCAACGATCTCGAACACCTGCAACTGGCACTCGGCGCGATGTGGGCCGGCATTCCGTACGCGGCGATTTCCCCGGCATATGCGCTCGCTTCCGGCGACTTCGGCAAGCTGCGCCATACGATCGATCTGCTGACACCGGGCCTGGTTTTCGCAAACGGCTACGACATGTTCGCCAAGGCGATCGATGCAGCGGTGCCAGCTGACGTCGAAGTCGTAGCTGCAACAGGACCCAAAGAGCCACAGGCGGCGCGCAGCGTGACTTTATTCAGCGACCTGCTGAATACAACGCCCGTCACGGTCGATTCCATTCAGGCCGCGGTGAGCCCGGACGCCATCGCCAAGTTTCTGTTCACGTCGGGCTCGACCAAACTGCCCAAGGCCGTGCCGACCACGCACCGCATGCTGTGCAGCAACCAGCAGATGCTGCTCGAAACGTTTCCTGAGTTCGCGAACGTGCCACCGGTGCTGGTCGACTGGTTGCCGTGGAATCACACCTTCGGCGGCAGTCATAACGCGGGCATCGCACTCTACAACGGCGGCACGCTCTATATCGACGATGGCAAGCCGGTCAACGGCAAGTTCGAGGAAACGCTGCGCAACCTGCGTGAAATCGCGCCGACGATCTACTTCAACGTGCCGAAGGGGTGGGAAGAGCTGGCCATCGCGCTGGAGCAGGACGCTCAGTTGCGTGAGACGTTTTTCTCGCGCGTGAAGGTGTATTTCTTCGCGGGTGCGGGGCTCTCGCAAGCGGCGTGGGATCGGCTCGAACGCGTCACCGAGCAATATTGCGGCGAACGCATTCGCATCATGGCCGGACTCGGCATGACCGAGACCTCGCCGTCCTGCCTGTTCACCACGGGCCCGATCATGCGAGCCGGCTATGTCGGCTCACCGGCGCCTGGTTGCGAGGTCAAACTCGCACCGGTCGGCGACAAACTCGAAGCGCGTTATCGCGGACCGCATGTGATGGCCGGCTATTGGCGCGCGAATTCCGCAGAGTTGGACAACGCCTTCGACGAAGAAGGTTACTTTTGCAGCGGCGACGCGTTGCGCTTTGTCGATGTCGAACGGCCGGAACTCGGGCTGCTGTTCGACGGGCGCATCGCTGAAGACTTCAAGCTGAGTTCGGGCACCTTCGTTAGCGTGGGCCCGATGCGGGCTCGCGTGATCTCCGACGGTGCGCCGTATGTGCATGACGTGGTGGTCGCCGGGATGAATCGGGACGACATGGGTTTGCTGGTGTTTCCGCGGCTCGACGATTGCCGGCGGCTGGCTGGTTTGCCTTTATCAGCTACTGCGCGTGAGGTGATCGAAGCACCCGTCGTGCGCGCGCATTTTGCGGCCTTATTGGCGACGCTCAATCGCAGTGCGACCGGCGGCGCAACCACGATCGCCCGTATCCGGCTTATGGACGTTGCCCCTTCGCTCGATCTCGGCGAGATCACCGATAAAGGGTCGATCAATCAGCGCGCGGTGCTGGCGCATCGGGCGGCGCTCGTCGAAGCGATGTACGACGCGGCACAGCGCGACCCCGCCGTGATTTACGCGGCCGCTTGCGGCGCGACGTAAGGCACGCGCCGTTCGCTGACTCCGGGTCCCTCGTCGCACGGCAAAGGCGCTTCGCCGTATACAATTCGGCAGCGCCTGATTTTTGCCCAATACTGACCTGATCCCACCCATGCCGAATCCGACCCGGGCCTTTCTTCTCGGCCCGCTCCTGAAAGGCGTTTCACGCTCCTTCTATCTCACTCTGCGCGTGCTGCCCGCCGGGATGCGCGATCCGATCGGCCTCGCGTACCTGCTCGCGCGCGCGGCCGATACGATTGCGGATACCTCACTGATCTCGCCCGAACAACGCCTTGCAATGCTGCTGTCGCTGCGCGACCAGGTCAACGGCGCCCCGAACGACGGCGCGCTGCTCCAGCGCATGGCCACTGAAGTGGCGGGCCAACAGGTCCAGTCCGATGAAAAGGTCCTGCTCGAATCGCTAGGTCCTGCACTCGAGGTGCTGTCGCAACTGAGCGAGTCCGACCGCAAGGCCGTGCGCGAGATCGTGTCGACGCTGACCGAGGGCATGGAATTCGACCTTCGCACGTTCCCCGACGAACGTTCCGGCCAGATCGCCGCGCTGCGCGAGTACGAAGAACTCGACCGCTATACCTACCTGGTGGCCGGCTGCGTCGGTGAATTCTGGACCACCATGACCTACGCGCACATGCCCGGCACGCTGAAAGAGCGGCCCGAGATCATGGCGCGCCGCGGCGTGCGTTTCGGCAAAGCGCTGCAGATGACCAACGTGCTGCGCGATTGCGGCAAGGATTTGCGGATCGGCCGCTGCTACCTGCCACAGACGATGCTCGATCAATATGGTCTGAGCGCACAAGACCTCCTGCAGCCGGCAAATTCTGTTCGCGCCCGGCCGCTGATGGTCGAACTTGTGCGCAAGTCGCTCGATCATTTTCGCGAGGCGTTGGACTACACGCTGGCGATCCCCGCGTTTTCGGTGCGTTTGCGCCTCGCCTGTTTGTGGCCGATCCTGATTGGCCTGGACACGCTGCTGTTGCTGGTGGATAACAATGACTGGCTCGACCCGGCCAAGGTCTCTAAAGTCCGGCGCAATCAGGTGTATCAGATCATTGCGTCTTCACTGCTGCTGGTGCCTTCGAATGGCCTGGTGCGGGCGTCGGTTGAAAAGCGGATCAAGCAAATCGAAGCTCGAATCTGAGAGTGGGTTGCGATGTATTTAATGTGGATTCAGCCATGCCGCATAGCCCATTCACGCGGCATGGCCTTTCGACTTAATCTGCATCGGTGAATAGCCACCAATCGGGAAACCCCTAGCATCCTGCATCGATGGTTCGCGTTAGTCTCTTCAAAAGAGGAGACGATTCATGAGGCAAGCGTTCAATATTGCAGTGGTGTTGTTGCTTGGCTATTTGATGGCGGATAGGGCGCTGATGCGCGCGCACGCCGGAGAGATGGGAACAATTACGTGCCACCAGGGCGCGGAGCTGGTCAAGTCGAATGCGTTGAAGAAAGGCTTCGGTGATGCCGGGGCCAGCAGCCAGGGTGAAAACTTCCTGTCGAGCTGTCTCGTCACGGGTCGTGGCCAGGTAGGCGATCTGATCGCTCGCGAATAACGCAAGCAGGCTGGCGCCGCTGAGGCTCAGACCAGACTTGGCACGACATAAACAAAAAGCGCCCAGACCGTGAAGGTCCAGGCGAAGTCATCGGGAGCCCGATGACGGAGGTATCGAATACAGAACTGGCCCGCGATCGGGGATACTCGGTCGCGGGCCAGTTCGTTTGAATCAGAGCGTGCGGCTGTGTCGCTTGGCGGTCGATCAGGGCAAACGGCGTCGCCTCTGCTTCGATCCGTTGGACGGCTCGGTCGCCGGCCTTGTTGCTAGCTGAGTTGGCAACTCAGTTGTCAGCTTAGTTACCGAAATAAACCGACTTCGGACCGTTCACCGGAACCGGGTGGCTCGACTGCGATGAGCCATTCGCCACACCGCCGTAACTGCTTTCTGCGGTGCCGTTTTGCTGGGCGACGCGGGCTTGTGCAGCCTGGATGTCAGCCGGATAGTACGGGTCGGCACGGCCCGGCTGGTAGCCGGCTTTTTCGAGTTGAATCAGTTGCGCGCGGACCTCGGCGCGGGTCACGGGCTGGTTGGACTGCGCAAACGAGGCAACAGGAGCGGCCAGCACAGCAGCGACAACAACGGCTTGAATGAGCGATTTCATGATGAACTACCTCCAGTTCGGTCTTTATCTTGCTACGAGCGGCGTTGTTCGTAGTCAGTGATTGCATTGTAGTTTTGCGATCTGGCCGGAGTAATCATCAATTCAGCTAATGTTTGTTGCGATATTTGCAACAAAAGAAGAGTGCTTTGGTTAATACGCTCTTGTGCGCATCGCGAAAAAAAGGGCGCCGACGGCGCCCTTTCTTCCTTTACGACCTGACAGTAAACTTAAACTGCTGCGGGCCGCCACTTCAACAGCCGCTGTTCGACCGCAGTCAACAGATAGTCCGCAGCCAGCGCGACCACAGCCAGCACGATCATCGCCGCGAACACGCCGCTCGCGTTAAACGCACCTTGCGCGGTCGAGATCAGCAGGCCGATACCTTGCTTCGAGCCGAGGAATTCGCCCACCACCGCACCGACCAGCGCAAAGCCGAAGCTCACGTGCAAGCTGGCGAGAATCCAGCTCAACGCCGACGGAATCACCACCGAGGTCGTCACCTGACGGCGCGACGCACCCAGAATCTGCGCGTTCGCGATCATGTAGCGATCCGCTTCGCGCACACCCTGAAACGCATTGGCGAACACGACAAAGAACACCATCACCACCGCCAGCGCCACCTTCGAAGCCATGCCAAGACCGAGCGAAATCACGAAGATCGAGCCCAGCACCACGCGCGGAATCGAATTGGCGATCTTGATGTACAGGCTGAATACGTCGGACAGCAGCTTGTTGCGGCCGAGCACGATGCCGCAAACCACGCCCGCCACTGAACCGATGATGAAGCCGAGACCGGTTTCTTCCAGTGTGACCCAAACCTGGGTGAGCAGCGGACCTTGCGACGTGCCGTTCACGAACCAGTCGATGATCTGATCGAAGATCGCGCTCGGCATCGAGAAGAAGAACGGATCGATCCACTTCAGTCGGGCGGACAATTCCCATCCGCCGAGCACAAGCACCAGCACGATGATGCGCAGCGAGATCACCAGCGCATGGCGTTGCCGGATGCGTTTTTGCGCGACACGTTCGACCTGCGCGAGCGTCGCGGGATCGATACCCGAAGGCATCGTCTGTTGAGGGGTAGTAGACATGTTTGCCGTTCCTTGATTAACCGATCTGTACTTCTTCGCGCAGGTCGTGCCAGATGTCGCGCGAGATTTCGATAAAGCGTGGGTCGTAGCGAACTTCCGACGTGACGCGCGGACGCGGCAGATCGATTTCGTACACCTTCTTCAGCGTTGCCGGGCGCGCGGTCAGCACGAACACGCGATCCGCAAGCGCAATCGCTTCTTCCAGATCGTGCGTGACGAACACCACCGAGCCGGCGCCACCCCACAGTTGCAGCAGTTCGTCCTGCATCAGCGTGCGCGTCTGCATGTCGAGCGCCGAGAAGGGCTCGTCCATCAGCAGGATTTCCGGCTTGTTGATGAAGGTTTGCGCCAGCGCCACGCGCTTTCTCATACCGCCGGACAGTTGATGCGGATAGTGCTTGCCGAACTTGTCGAGGCCCACGCGGCGCAGCCATTCGTTGGCTTCGTCGTACGCGGCGGATTTCGAGCGTCCGCGATACAGCGGGCCGGCCGCCACGTTGTCGATGACCGAGCGCCACGGAAACACGGCGTCCGCCTGAAACACGAAGCCGATGCGCGGGTCGATGCCGTCCACCGGTGCGCCCATCACGCGCACTTCGCCGGTGGTGGGCTTCAGCAAGCCGGTGATCATGCTGAGCGTGGTCGACTTGCCGCAACCCGTCGGGCCGACAACCGCGACGAATTCGCCACGCGCCACCGACATGCTGAAGTCGCGCAACGCGATCGTCGCCTTGCCATCCGGCGAGATGAAACGGCACGATACGTTGCGCATCTCGATGGCGGGCGTATCGCGTGACAGAGGTTGATTCATCGGCTGGTGCCTCGCAGTTCTCTTGATGTTGATAGGGCTTTACTTCGAGGGAGCGTTACTTCGCCGCGGTCTTGACCGCTGCCGACAGGTAGTCGTTGCTGTAGGTCTTGGCGAGGTCGATATGCTTGCCCTTCACCGAAGGATTGAACGCCGACAGCACCTTCAGGACAGTGTCCGGACCGTCGGCGGGCATCTTGCCGTCCTTCGTGAACATCGGCAGCGATGCCTTCAGCGCGCCCACGTACAGGTCCTTGTTGTTGCCGTAGTAGTCCTTCGGCATCTTCGCGGCGATATCTTCTGCGCTATGCGTCGCGATGAAGTTCAGCGTCTTCGCGAATGCGTGCGAGAGCTTCGTGGCGTCGTCCTTGTGCGACTCGGCCCATGCACGCTGCACGTAGAAGCTCGAAGCCGGATACGTGCCGCCGAGCGCGGCGCGGGTGCCTTCCAGCGTGCGCATATCGACCAGCACCTTGGCGTCGCCGGTCTTCAGCAGTTGCGAGACGGTCGGCTCGGTGGTCATGCCCGCGTCGATACGGTTCTGCTTGATGGCGGCGATAAAGCTGTTGTCCGCGCCAACCGGCAGCAGCGTGTATTGCGTCGACGGCACGCCCGCGCGCTGCGCGAGGTATTGCGTGAGGAAGCTGGTCGACGAGCCGAGGCCGGTCACGCCGAGCGTTTTCCCCTTCACGTCCGCCATGCTCTTGAGCGTTTCGGACGCCTTGGTGGCGACCATTTCCACTTCACCCGGCACCTGGCCGAAAATCACCAGCGCCTGGACTTCCTTGCCCTTGCTTTGCAGGTCGATGGTGTGATCGTAGAAGCCCACCACGCCTTGCACCGCGCCCGCGAGCAGTTCGTTTTCCGCGTCCACGCCGGCCGGTTGCGAGAGGATTTCTACGTCGAGGCCTTCGTCCTTGAAGTAGCCGAGCTGCTCCGTGAGCTTGGCCGGCAGATAGATGATCTTGGTGGCGCCGCCGACCATGATCGTCAGCTTCTCCGCATGAGCCGCGGCCGAAGCGGCGGCAAGGGTAAACGCAACACCTGACACGGCGGCAATCTGGCGCAAGGTACGCATGAAGCAGTCTCCTGAGGTTTATTCGCCGCCCTGTGCGGATGCGGCGCTTTCTGGATGAATGACGGCGATTATAGAAATCTGAAACCTTCTGGCAGCTTTCGGGGCTGCGAGCAAATCATGGGTGTTAACCCGAAAATCCACTGCAATCTTGCGGCTGCCCCCTGGCAAACCCCATAACGTGGGCCACAAACCACCCAAGCCGCGCGCAAAGCCCTTGTTTTACGGCACAATCGGCGTCCTGACTTTTGCCGCGCATTGAGTTGCCTATTTCGCCGTTCTCCCCATGAAGCTGCTGCTCATCGAAGACAACCCCACGCTGGCGCACTGGCTCGCGAAGATGCTGGAGCAGGAGGCGTTCGCGCTCGACGCGGTGCAGGACGGCGACACCGCCGACCGCTTGCTGCGCACCAATCACTACGACGTGATCCTGCTCGACCTGAATCTGCCGAAGCTGTCGGGCAAGAACGTGCTGCGCCGTTTGCGCCAGCGCGGTGACGCCACGCCCGTGTTGATCCTGACCGCGAGCGGTTCGATCGACGAAAAAGTGGAACTGCTCGGTGCCGGCGCGGACGATTACCTGGTCAAGCCTTTCGAAGTGCGCGAGCTGATCGCGCGCATCAAGGTGGCGATCCGCCGCCAGTCGCCCTCGAAGGCGAGCGAGGTGGTGTGCGGCGATCTCGCGTTCGACATCGACACACGCCAGTTCACCTTGAAGGGCGCGCCGCTGAACGTGACGCCGCGCGAGCGCTCGGTGCTCGAAACGCTGATCCTGCGTTTGGGCAAAACAGTAACCAAGCCCGCACTGGTCGACGCGATCTTCACGCTCGCGGACGAGCCGAGCGAGGATGCAGTCGAAATCTACATATCGCGGCTGCGCAAGAAACTCGACGGCAGCTCGGCGGCGATCGTCACGCTGCGCGGACTGGGTTATCTGCTGCGCAAGAAAGAAGATGACCAATAGCCTGCGCATGCGCCTGCTGTGGTGGCTGCTGGTGCCACTCGCGTTATACGTGTTCGTCACCGGCAAGGCCGAGTACGACAACGCGCGGCGCACGGCGGATCTGGTGCAGGACAACCAACTTATCTCATCGGCGCGGATGATCGCCGGTGAAGTGGAGTGGGTGGACGGTTTTCTGCGCGTGGACGTGCCGCCCGCCGCGCTTGAAGTCTTCGTGTCGCCCTATCGCGATCAGGTGTTCTACAGCGTGCGGGTGGACGATGGCCGACTGCTGGCGGGCACGCCGGATTTTCCGCAGCGCGCGGCGCGCTCGCCCGACATGGCCGATCACTACGACACTGAACTCCATGGCCAGCCCGTACGCGCGGTCGGCCTCGTGCGTCAGATGTACGACAACGGTGCGACGCGCCGCGTACGTGTAACGGTGGGCAAGACGGTGCGCTCGCGCGATGCGATGGCGCAGCAATTGTGGCAACCGCAACTCGTGCGGCAGATCGAGATGATCGTGCTGGCGGTCGCGCTGGCTTGCATCGGCCTCACCTTCGAATTGCGGCCGTTGATGAAAGTGAAGGAAGAGGTCGCCGACCGCGACCCCATGCAACTCGAACCGATTCGCGTCGAGCGCCTACACACGGAACTGCGGCCGATCGTTGAAGCGATCAATCAATGTATCGCGCGCCTCGGCGTACAGGTGGCCGCACAGCGGCGTTTTATCGCCGACGCCGCGCACCAGTTGCGCACGCCGCTCACGCTGCTCGGCACGCAGTTGCAGTTCGCGCGCCAGCAGGATGGCCTGAATCCCGCGCTCGACGAGGCGCTCGCCGCGATGCACCGCAGTAATCGTTCGATGGTCGGACTCACTAACAAGCTACTGTTGCTCGCGCAGGCTGAAGCTTCCGACAACAAGCAACTGGCGGTGGAAACGGTTGATCTGGTGCCGCTGGCAATGGAAGTGGTGGAGGATCTGGCGTTGCTGGCGCAGGCCCGGGACATCGATCTGGGCGCGGAACTGAACGGTCCCGCGCCAGTGGCAGGGCATCGCGGCCTGCTTCAGGCGCTGATCGCCAACCTCGCGGAGAACGCGATCCGCTATACCGGCAGAGGCGGCCACGTCACCGTGGCGGTCAGTGCTGCAGCCGATACAGTCGCCGTGGCTGTGCTGGACGATGGTCCCGGCATTCCCGCCGAGTCGCGCAGTCGCGTGTTCGAGCCGTTCTTTCGGGCGTCGACAGATACTGAAGGGACCGGGCTGGGCCTCGCCATCGTGCGTGAAATCGCGGACGCGCATCACGGGGAGATCACGCTCAAACCGGGTGAGGGCGGCAAAGGCGTGCACGTGGCCGTCTCGTTTCCACGTGCACCGACGGAAGGACCTCAAGCTGGTTAAATCGGTCGCTGCAAATCGGAGGCTTCAAAAGTACTCGGGACAAACCCGCAATCGGCACAGGAAACGCGTGTTCGAAAGCTTTGAGAAGGATTTGTACCCCTAGAATTTGAAGCAGGCGATTCATCGAACGCCCACCCGCGCACGCGGGATATAACGGAGACATCCAGCACAGAGGAACGACGAATCGTGTTTTCAGGCAGTTTGCGCGGACGCTTGCTGTGGTGGCTCTTGCTGCCGCTGGCGGCGTTCGTTTCCATTTCCGGCATGATTTCGTATCGCAACGCGCAGACCACGGCCGACCTGGTTCAGGACAACGCGTTGTTGTCGTCGATGCGCATCATCGGCGAGGACATCGACTGGGATAACGGCAATGTGTCGATCCAGATTCCGCCGGCCGCGCTCGAACTGTTTGAGTCGCCGGAACAGGACAGCGTGTTCTATCGCGTCGAAGCGAGCGGCCATCGCCTGCTAGCCGGCAGTCCCGACTTGCCGGTGCCGCCCGGTGCCGGCGACGTTCCCATGCTGTACTCCACCCATCTCGAGGACGGCCGTGCCGTGCGCGCCGCTACGTACGTGCGGCAGTTATACGACTCGGGCCGCACCGAAGAAGTTGTCGTCGCGGTCGCGAAAACGGAAGGTTCGCGCGACGCCATGGTATGGCGCCTGTTGCGGCCGCAACTGTTCGGCGAGGTGCTCACGCTGGTGCTCGCGATGTTGTTCGTCTATCTCGGGCTCACTTTCGAATTGCGGCCGTTGATGAAGGTGAAAGACGACGTCGCCGATCGTAACGCGTCGCAACTTGAACCGATACGCGTGGCGCGCTTGCATGTGGAATTAAGACCCATTGTCGAAGCGATCAACCAGTGCATCGCGCGCATGGGCCAGCAGGCGGCGACGCAGCGGCAATTCATCTCCGATGCCGCGCATCAGTTGCGCACGCCGCTCGCGCTGCTGGTGGCACAGATCCAGTTCGCACGGCAACGTGAGAATCGGGACGCGCCGCTCAGCGAAGCACTGGCCGGCATGCATAAAAGCAGCCGCAAGCTGACCACCTTGACCAACAAACTGTTGCTGCTCGCTCAGGCCGAGTCCGCCGCGCCCTCCAGTACGCGCGAACGGGTCGATCTGAGCGCGTTGATCGCGGGCGTGCTGGAGGAACTGATTGCATTCGCACAGGCGCGTGAAATCGATCTGGGCGCTGAGCTGGAAGACGGTCTGTACGTGACCGGCGACGAGGCACTGACCGCGGCGCTGGTGACCAATCTCGTCGACAACGCGCTGCGCTATACGCAACCCGGTGGCCGCGTCACCGTGCACACGCAGCGCGGTAATAACAGGGCGATCGTGCGGGTGATCGACAATGGGCCGGGTATCAAAGCCGAAGCGAGGGTGCGCGTGTTCGAGCGTTTCTATCGTGCGTCGAGCCACGCTGACGGAACCGGCCTCGGTTTGCCGATCGTGCGCGAGATCGCCCGCCGGCAAGGCGGCACGGTTACGCTCGAGCCGGGAGAGGGCGGTGTCGGCCTGGTCGCCACCGTTGAGATGCGACTATGGTCGGCGGCGGTGTGATGCGCCGCCAAATCAGGGGAAACCAATGAAACTGCTGCTCGTTGAAGACGACGCTGACCTTGCGCGCTGGGTGATGAACCTGATGCAGGTCGAGAATTTCGTGGTTGACTGGGCGCAGGACGGTGAGCGGGCGGAGACGCTGCTCGGCATGCAGTGCTACGACGCGGTACTGCTCGATCTGCGCTTGCCGGGCATCGGCGGCAAGGACGTGCTGGCGCGTCTACGGCGCAAACGCGACAACGTGCCGGTGCTGATGCTCACCGCGAACGGCTCGACCGACGACAAAGTAGCCTGCTTCTCGGCCGGCGCGGACGACTACGTCGTCAAACCTTTCGACGCGCGCGAGCTGGTGGCGCGCATCAAGGCGCTGATCCGCCGCCAGGCGGCCGGCGACAAGGGCCAGTCGATCGACTGCGGCGATCTGCGCTATCTGTTCGATTCCCGTGAATTCGTACTACAAAACGAGCCCTTGCCGTTACGGCGGCGCGAACACGCCATCCTCGAAACGCTGATGCTGAAGCAGGGCAAGACCGTCTCGAAGTCCACCCTGATGGACAAGGTCTTTACGCTCGACGACGAACCCAGCGCCGATGCCATCGACATTTACATCCACCGCTTGCGCAAGCATCTGGTGAGTTCCAGCGCGAAGATCATGACCTTGCGCGGGCTTGGCTACATCCTGCGCGAAGAAGTGCCGTGCGAAGCGTTTGTCGAATCGCTATAGCGCACCAGATCAAGCCTTAAGGATTTCTGAAGGGCTCGTGCAAGACGCCTCTTGACCACCTGTTTCGCTGCGGCGATTCGGCCGTTTCGTCTGCATCTTCCGTAAGGTTTTCCTAAGGTTCCCCATTGCACTATTCGCCGCATTGAGCGAGCGCAAGCGCGCCTGCTCGCAACGTCGAATTGAATGCCGATTGATGGGAGAACCCGCTTGCTAGAGACCTCGACTTATCGTGTTGCCGCAATGCGCAACAAAGTGCCCGAGGCAACACTTGTCTTCTGGGCGATCAAGATCATGGCGACCACCGTCGGCGAAACCGGCGCGGACTATCTCGCCGTGCACGTGGGGCTCGGCACCGCGCTCACCGGCGGGATGATGCTCACGTTGCTGATTGCCGCATTGGCCGTGCAGCTTCGCATGCGCAAGTACGTACCGTGGATCTACTGGCTGACGGTGGTGCTGGTCAGTGTGGTCGGCACGCAGATTACTGATGCATTGACCGACAAGCTCGGCATCAGTCTCTATGCCAGCACGATCGCGTTTGCCCTCGCGCTGGCCGTGGTGTTCGCGCTCTGGTACCGCAGTGAGCGGACACTGTCGATTCACACCATCTACACGACGCGGCGCGAGCTTTTCTATTGGGCCGCAGTGTTGTTCACCTTCGCGCTGGGCACCGCGGCCGGTGATCTCGCGACAGAAGCGCTGGGGCTCGGCTTCATGATCGGTGTGGTGGCATTCGGCGCGCTAATCGCATTGGTGTGCGCCACCTACTACGTCGGCGGAAATCCGGTGCTGACGTTCTGGCTTGCCTACATTCTGACGCGGCCGTTGGGCGCCTCGTTCGGCGATCTGCTTTCGCAGTCGCGCGCATACGGTGGTCTCGGCCTCGGCACGATCAATACGAGCGTGCTCTTTCTGAGTGCCATCGTCGTGCTGGTCGTCTTCGCGAGTGCCGTCGAACAGCGGTCCACGCGCGCGATCGCCGCACGTGAACCTTGAGCGCGTGTCGCTCGACAGGTCGTAGACGTAGCTTTTTTTTCAATCGTATAGCGGTTCAAACGGAAGAGAACAATCATGAATCAACGCACGCTCAACAAAGCCGTCATCGTTTCTTTCATTGCCATCTCCGCCATCAGCTTCGGGCATCTTGAGGCTGGCAGGATCGGTTTTCCGTCGGCCGAGGCGGCAGAGCCTGTCCAGGCGTCGAAGCTCGGTGACCTCTCGCCGTTCCGCAAGATCGCCGCCGACACCGCGGTACTCGTCGACAAAGGCAATCTCGCGGGCGGTAAGATGCGTATCAAAGATCTGGAACTGGCGTGGGACGACGCCGAGCCTTCGCTGAAGCCTCGTGCCGCAACTGACTGGCATGCCGTCGACAAAGCGATCGACCGCGCGCTGAGCGCGTTACGTGCCGGCACGCCGAACGCAGCAGAATGCAAGCAGTCGCTCGCTGATCTGCTGGCGGTGATGGATCGAATGAGCGGCAAGGTGTGACGCACTGATGGTCGCGAGCGATCACAAAGGCCATCCGTGAAACATCGGTTCACCTTTGAGTCGGTACGGTATGCAAAACGATTATTACCGCTGATTCAGCACGTTGAAAGCTCATGGTCGCACAGTGGCAGGCGCTCATTCACCTGGTCAAGAACGCCGGCTTTTTTCCAGGCCATATACCGAAGATAACAAGTCTGTTGCGGCGGAAAAGTCGCCGGCAGCCTGTGCCACTTTTCTTTCGTCTGCTGCACCCAGAGTATCGCGTTGAGGATCTCGCGATCGCTGCGACGGGGTCGCCCGCGACCTGACGAAACCACGGGAAAGAGACTCTGAACACACGCCCAATCGGCGTCGGTGAGGGGAATCTGAAGCATTTGCCGCCTTGAATGACTGTGTGGGGAATGCGCAGTCGTTACATGCTGCGTTTGGTGCCGATACTAGTAAATCTTTTTTTCTCGGTCAAATTTTATTGTTGCGGTGCGATGCCTTCATTCATCGCTTGTTGTTTAGCGATCTTATTCACGGTGCATGATTCGGTTTCCCGTTTGAAACGATGGACTTGTGGTAATCGGCGCGATCAACGTTCTGTGCCGTGGTCCCGTAACGTCGATGCGAAACGCTACGTAACGTCCGCGTTCATACAAACGTTTGGCGATAGACATTACGCTTCGACAGGTTTGATCGGATGGTCGTAAACCGTTGACCTGTACGGCTTGCCGGCTATGGTCGCTGATAGGTTGCGCAGTGAACGTACCGCTTGGCACGACATGTGCGTGCGTTGGCCAGGTTAAAAAAATTGCGCCCACGCCATGCTATCGCTCGACTATGAAAAGCCTGTATCGCTCGCGACGACGTTCGGCACGCGTAACGCTTGCATCGAACAGACCAATTGGGACGACTCGCGCGACGATCCCATTGCGCTGAGCGAACTCGAAAGCCGCGTCCGCCAGGGTCTGCACGCGGGTGAATTTCATCTCGTGTTTCAGGGGGCTTATCGCGCTGCAGGCGGCGCGCTGGCGCGCCTCGAAGCGCAAGTCCGCTGGACGCATCCTGACTACGGGCTGCTGCTTCCCGGTATTTTCATGATGCCGCTGGAGCACCCGCAGGTCGCGCGCGAGATGGCCTTGTTCGTCATCGATGGCGTGTGCCGTGAGCTGCGTGATTGCCTCTCGTCGAAGATGGCATTGCTGCCGGTCGCGATCACGGTGCCGGCGCAAGTGGCGGTGCTCGAATCGTTTGCCGACGACCTCACGCGCATCGCGCGATCGTATGGCGTGCCGGGCAACCTGCTTGAAATCGAAGTACCCGATAGCGCAGACGCAGCACGTCTGCTGTCTTTGCGTACCTTGACGGACGGCCTTCGGTCTGCGGGAACCGGCATCTCGCTGGGCAAGTGGGGCAACGGGGCGTCTTCGCTCGCACTGCTCGGCGCACTCGACGTGGACACTGTCACGATCACGCCTGAGTTGATGGCAGCGGTCCCACGCGATCGTCGTGCCTGCGTCGTGATGTCGGCGTTGCTGGGTCTGCTTCATGCGCTTGACGTGCAGGTCGTGGTGAACGGCGTCGAGACCAAAGCACAGTTGCAATGGTTGAGCGCGTCATGGCCGCAAGCGTTGGTGCAAGGCTTTCTGTTCTCTCGCCCGAAGGCCGGGCTGGCCAATGTCCTGGCGCCAAGCCTCGAATCGTGACCACGGCGGAGGACGTTACGTAACGTCCTGCGTGCGATGTCGTTGAGGCGAGCACCCACTGCTCGCGGAAAATTGGCAGCGGGCGCTATCGTCTGCTTCCACCGGCGAACCCTCACAGGCGGTCAAAGATACTCATCACCATCCTCACGCCGTTGAAAAATGGTGCGTTGCAAAAAATGCCCTCGACTGCGTTCGTAGCATAAACATCTCATTGAAACGCACGTGTGATCCTGGCGAACAGTCCGTTCCTCGCGATCCATTCTGCGTAGGCACGATAGTCGGGATCGTTCATCAGATGCCGCTCTTCGGTTTTGGCGCGCATGAAATACAACAGATTGACGCACCCCAGCGCGAAGCAGTGCGTGAGCGCGACTTGCCAGCCCATGGGTTCGATGAACGGCACCGAGACCATCCAGAACGAAAGATTCTTCGTGATGTAGGCGGGATGCTTCGTGAAGCGATAAGGGCCTGACGTGATGATGCCGCGATTGGTCAGGTTCGAAAACCGCAATCCGAATGCGATGGTGGAAAGCGCGTAGCAGAAGACCAGCGCGGTAATCACGGTGCCCCAGATGATTCGAACAACGGGCGCGGATATCAGCCAGCTGTCCCAGAACATCGCGCCCTGGTAGTGCATGTACTGGGCCGAGATCACCGACCAGAACGGCTGATAACAGAGAAGTGCAACCAGCCAGCCGAGCGTAGTCGGCTCCGCGCTGCGTACGTGGGTATCGAGAATGCGCAGCGTGCACAGATAACCTACCGTGCCGAACATCAGGTCCATCGTGAAGGACAGGTCGTACATGAACCTGAACGTCGCAAGCGAGAACGGCGCGTTCATGGCGGTCGCAAGCGATGCGCCGATATGGTCCGCATCGGTGGAAAGATAGGTGATCATCAGCGGCAGGAAGAACGCTTTCACCATCCATCCGGCGAGCATTTCACGCACGGGCTTCCAGTTGCCTGGGCGCTGCCCGAGGAATACGAGGCGGCCCCACAACATATAGGCATCATCGACTTCGCGCTGACGTCTATCCATCCACGCAAAGTAAAACGGCGCGGCCACGATCAGATACGGTGCGAGCGTGCGGATCAGAGACCAGAAGGGGTTATAGAACGTGCCGTGATACTCGGGCAGGAGCCAGTAGAGCACACCTATGCCGACATACACGGAAGCCAGCGCGGCGAGACGCAAACCCACGCGCGCGGCGCTGAACGGCCGAACCACCTGACCGGTAAGTCCAGCGCTTGGGCGTAGATACACGCGTGCGACGAACAGTTCGTATAGAGCGATCGTCGCGATGATCGCGAGGCAGGCGGCCGTGCTGCGGCGCGCGCCATCCAGCGCGGTACTGTCGCGTAGCAGCCAGAGCGTCAGAAGTCCGACAGCGATGCCAAGCAGGCCGACGGAAAACGGCGTCGCCGAACGCGGCCGCTGCTCCTGCACGTGCGCTACGTTATCCAGAGTGGAGTTCATGTCATCCTCGTAGTCATGACATTGATAGCGGCCGGGCTTTTGATTTTTTAAGTCCCGGCCGCTTTGCCGAGTTACCGCTTATTTACCGGCGACGCCACCCAGCAATCCGGTGACAAGGTTCGTCACTGGCGCTAGCGGATTCGTGCTGGTCGAACCGCTTCCCGCACTGCCCGCGCCGCCGGTCAGGCCGGTCACGAGCCCAGTGACCGGCGCGAGCGGCGAAGCCTTACCGGATGATGCGCCACTCAGTGTCGAAGTCAGCGTAGTGACGAGACCGGTGATGGGTGCGAGCGGAGAGTTTTGGCCCGCGCCGCCGCCCAGCGTGGAGGTCAGCGTCGTGACGAGACCCGTGACCGGTGCGAGCGGACCGCCTGCGCCGGAGGTGCCGCCGAGCGAACCCAGGTTACCGAGAAGTCCGGTGACTGGAGCGAGCGGACTGCCTGCGCCGGAAGTGCCGCCGAGCGAGCCGAGGCCGCCGAGGAGTCCGGTGATCGGCGCGAGCGGGTTACCGCTGCTACCGGTCCCACCAAGCGAACCCAGGTTGCCGATCAGGCCGGTCAGCGGCGGGATGCTGAGGCCGCCACCCGATCCACCCGATCCGCCCAATCCACCGAGCGGGCCCAGCAGGCCGGCGATCGGCGCCAACGGGTTGGTCGTCGCGCCTGTCAGCAGTCCGCCGGTGCTCGTGACTGTCTTACCCAACTGGCTCACCACGCCGCCGACATCTTTGCCCACCTGATCACCCGTCGCGCCGGACACTTTCTGGCCGGCCGAATCGAGTCCGTTGCCGATGGTGCTCAGCAAGCCGTTGAGCGGCGCGCCGAGACCTGTGGTGTTGCCGATAGTCTGCGTCGTATTCGAGACGACGAGGGTGATCGGGTTGATGACCGTGCTCAGCTGGGTCTCGACCTGTTGAACCGGCGAGCTGGTCAGCGCGGAGTTCAAGCCCGCGCCAACTTTGACGACGCCGGCGCCCACACCGGCGACCACGGTACCCACCGTCGACGTGACCGGTGCGAGCGGCGCAAGCGGCCCGGTTCCGAGGCTCGTCACCACACCGCCGACCGCTGTAACGGCCGCGCCTGCGTTGGTAACGAGACCCGATGTGGAGGTCAGGGTCGGGCCAAGCGGATTGGTCGAACTGCCCAGCGTGCCGAGGCCGGCGGCCGTGCCGTTGCCGAGTACCTTGACGCCGTTGCCGAGATCGGTGATCGCGGCGCCGAGATTCGCAGTCGTTGCGCCGTTGACGCCAGGGACTGAGGTGCCGGTGATCTTGGAACCTGTATCGGCGACCGTTATGCCCACGGCGGTGATGAGGTTGCCGCCTTGAGTGACAACGTTGCCGATAGGGGTGGAGGAGGTGCCTGAGGTTCCGGAGCTGGTTCCGGAGCTGGTTCCGGAGCTGGTACCGGAGCTGGTACCGGAGCTGGTACCGGAGCTGGTGCCGGAGCTGGTGCCGGAGCTGGTGCCGGAGCTGGTACCAGAGCTCGTACCGGAGCTGGTACCAGAGCTCGTACCGGAGCTGGTACCGGAGCTCGTACCGGAGCTGGTACCGGAGCTGGTGCCGGAGCTGGTACCAGAGCTCGTACCGGAGCTGGTACCAGAGCTCGTACCGGAGCTGGTACCAGAGCTCGTACCGGAGCTGGTACCAGAGCTCGTACCGGAGCTGGTACCAGAGCTGGTACCAGAGCTCGTACCAGAGCTCGTACCAGAGCTGCTCGTACCGGAGCTGCTCGTACCGGAGCTGCTCGTACCGGAGCTGCTGGTGCCGGAGCTGCTGGTGCCGGAGCTGCTGGAACCGGAGGTACCCGAGCTACCCGAGCTAGAACCCGAAGTGCCGCCTGCCCCACCGCCGCCAAGCCCGGTTTTGGGAGTGCCGATATTACTGGTTCCACAACCGTAGAGCGCGAGTAATGCAGATGTCGCAACAGCGATGGCTGTCCGACCGACGAATTTTTGCATGATGGTCCCCGTTGAACGATTATTGATGGGGCCAACACTGCAAGTTGCGCGCCAAATGCGATTTATATCTTCATCTCAATGATTCGATGCATATGTGGTTGAAGAACTTATGATATGAAGAATTTATCGCGTCATAAACACGATTCTGCCTAAAGGAGTGACGCCGTGTTCCACTAGCATGCTACGTAACGTGTCCGCAGGGCGTAACGGCACGGAGCCGTCGCCGAACGCCGCGGCGACTCTCGCCCTCAATTACGCCCCTCGCCGATTAAAACGCAGCGGTATAGATCGCCAGCGCGTCGGCCTCAGTAACAGGCCGGGGGTTGTTCACCAGAAGCCGCGTTTGCAGCATCGCGTCGCTCGCCATCCGCTCGAGTCCGCTACGTTCGATGCCGACATCGCGCAACCGGGCCGGAATCGCAGTTGCGGCAATCATCTGTTCGAGCCGTTCGATCAATGCCAGCGTCCTGCTTTCGGCGCTGCCGGTGATACCCGGCACGATCACGTCCGCCAGTTCCGCGTACAGATGCGCCGCCGCCTCGGCGTTGAACCGCAATACGTGTGGCAGCACGAGCGCATTCGAAAGACCGTGCGGGACGTGATAAATGCCACCGATCGGATACGCGAGCGCATGCACCGCGGCCACCGGTGAATTGGCGAACGCCTGGCCGGCGAACGCCGCGCCGAGCAACATCGCTTCGCGCGCCGCGCGGTTCTGGCCGTTCTGACACGCGGGCAACAGATTGCGCGACAGAAGTTCGAGTGCCTTCAGCGCCAGCATGTCGGACACCGGGTTTTTCAAATGCGCGGACGTGTACGCCTCGATCGCGTGCACCATCGCGTCGACGCCGGTTGCAGCCGTCGCGGCAACCGGCAGTCCGAGCGTGAGTTCCGCGTCGAGAATCGCCAGATCGGCGACCAGTTGCGGCGCAACCACGCCCATCTTCTTCGCCTCGCCCACCGTCACGATCGACACGGCCGTGACTTCGGAGCCGGTGCCTGCCGTGGTCGGCATCTGCACGAGCGGCAGGCGCGACACGGTCACTTTGTTGACGCCGTACATCTCGCTGAGCGCTTGTTGATCCTGCGGCGCCAGTACGGCGATCAACTTCGCCACGTCCATCGACGAACCGCCGCCGAGTCCCAGCACGATCTCAGCGCCGGCCTCACGCGCGCGCGACGTCGCCTCGAGCACGATGTGCTCGGGCGGATCGGCGATCACGTCGTCGATCACGGTGGCATTCCAGCCGTGTGCCGCGAGATCGGCGAGCGCCGGATTCAGCAGCCCACTCTGGTGAAGAAACCCATCCGTCACCACACACAGGCGTGTGAGCGACGGAAATTGCGCGCGCAGCAAGGCGCCGAGACGGCGCGCTGCGCCAAATTCGACGACCATCGTCGGCACGGTTTGAAACCGGAATGCGTTCATCATTTCACCTGCAGGTCAGCACTGGCCATTGATTACGCCAGCAAGATGGGTACTTCAAAACGTTCAGATTCCACCATTCGCTATCGCGGGTGGATAGGCAGACATCTTATAAGGAAACCCTGACCTCCATTTCAGGAATGGCTCACCGAATAGAGTCTTCAGCATTCGGCGTTTGCAGCCATATACCTGCAGTGAGCGAACTCTGATAGTCCGTATTGTCAGCGGGTATTTTTTCCCTTTGGTTATTGAAGAAACTGACTATGCCAACGTTTATTTCCAATCTGCCCATCGCCAAGCGACTGGGGGCGGGCTTTGTTCTGGTGTTGATCATGTCGACGATCAGCATCGTCATAGGGCTTGCGCGCCTGTCCTCTGTGGCGCAGGTCCAGTTGATCCGCGTTTTTTTATTGCGCCAATACCCATCTATACAAAATTATCATGCATAAATAGGGGGATGATATTTCTTAAAGTAAGTATGGGAATTTTTTTTCGCAATCTGATTCCGGATCAAGTTCTTTAGAATTTGAATCAGCGCGCGGGTCTGGCTTGTCAGGTGTTCTGAAGCGACGTTGACCTTTCCGGAGGGTGCAATGGGTAGCCTGGATTCGCATGGTATGTCGAGCGCGGATTGGGATTGGATACTGCGGGCATCGGAATTCACGCAACTGTGCATCGTCGTCGACGGGAGCATTCCGACTTCGGTTGCACACGCGCTGGCGCAGCGTTTCGCCGCCGTATCTCAGGTCTCCATGCTGCGAATTCCCGAGCCTGTATCTCTGCATCGGGAATGGATCGAATCCAGCGAGCGCGAGACGTTCTCCGGAGCTACGGTGACGGGGGATGCCGCCAAATCGATGCGACAGTTATCCCGGGCCGTACAGCTGTTGCTGTGGTCCAGTGTGCCAGAGGAGCTGGATTGGCTCGGCGGTGTTCACGGGCAGTCCGTCTTGCACATGCGCTATCGAATCGATACGGACGAGGTGTCGGCAATTCGGATCGGGATCGAGCGAGTCTTTGCTGTTCTCCGCGCAGTCGTCCTGTGCAACGTGGCGACTGGTTATTGACCACATCGGGTGTATGGCCAGCAGGTTCACTGCCAGGCCCTTATGGAGCATGTCATGGATACATCCGCAAGCGTGAGCACCAGCCTTCTTTCTCAGCCGAAAAGGACCAGCTTCTATCTAACCATATTTGCCGCGACTATCGGAAACGCTTTGGAATGGTTTGATATCCTGATTTATGGATTCTTTGCCACGACCATTGCGAAGACGTTCTTTCCGGCATCCAGTCCTGCGGTATCGCTGTTGGTCACGCTTGGCACTTTCGGTATTTCCTATCTTGTGCGACCAATTGGTGCTCTGGCACTGGGCTCCTACGCCGACCGGCACGGCCGGAAAGCGTCGATGCTGGTATCAATCATGATGATGATGGTCGGCACACTCACGATCGCCGTCATGCCGGGATACGCGTCAATCGGCATGGCTGCACCTATCGCCGTGCTTGCTGCCCGGTTGCTGCAGGGCTTTTCCGCAGGCGGCGAGTTTGGAAGCACGACCGCGTTTCTGGTTGAGCAGGCGCCGCACAGAAGCGGCTTTATGGCGAGCTTCCAGTTCGCGAGTCAAGGACTCAGTTATCTGCTGGCCGCGGGGTTCGGCGCGGTGCTGACCAGCACGCTGGACACGGCATCCATGGAATCATGGGGCTGGCGCGTTCCGTTTTTCTTTGGAATTCTGATCGGTCCGATCGGACTGTACCTTCGCAGACAGATGAAGGAGGAGCATAACCTTCATAACCTGGACAAATCGCCTGGCGCGCGTACGCCTGTCAGGACGGTTCTAGCGCAACAGAAGCTGCGCATGCTGCTCTCGATCGGCGTGTTGGCCGTGTCGACCGGCACGAGCTACGTGATTCTTTATATCCCGACCTATGCGGTCAAGCAGCTCCATATGCCGGCGACCTTCGGATTCACCGCGACCGTGTTGACGGGTGCAATTCTGATGTTCGTACCACCGTTCGTGGGTCTCCTCTCCGATCGGGTGGGCCGAATTCGCTTGATGGCGGCTTCTGGCGTGATCTTCACGTTGTCGATCTACCCGGTGTTTGCCGCATTGATCCGTCATCCGAACCTGGGCGCGTTAATGGCAATGATGGCGTGGATCGGTTTGCTGAAAGCCGTGTATTTTGGCGCGCTGCCCGCGTTAATGGCAGACGCCTTTCCGAAAGAAACACGCGCTACCGGCATGGCAGTCAGCTACAACATCGGTGTAACCGTCTTCGGCGGGTTCGCGCCCTTGATAGTTGATTCTCTCATTCAACTCACCGGCAACAAGCTTTCACCCGCGTTGTACCTGGCATTTCTCGGTGCACTGAGTCTTGTGGCCTTGTGGAAATGCAAAACCGCTTTGCGGTTGCGCTGAGCGTTGCGAGAGGCACGGCACTACAATTCTTTATTGAGAACGATTCGCGTTTGCGTTAGATTGATGCTCTTCCTTGAGAAATGCGGAGCAAATCTATGGCTGAGGCGGTTATGCGGGGCGAGCCTTCCACAACAATGGCGATGTCCGTTCTCAGCGCCGGCGTTGCGCGCCCTCCCGCTTCGCGGCGCGCGCGCAGCCAGCCTCGCTCTGTCGATTGGGAGAAGGGCACGCTGCTCGACCTGCTGATCGCCAACCGGCCGATGCTCGTCGATCTGGCGCGCGGCATCGTGGGTTGCGCGAGTCTTGCGGAAGACGTGGTTCACGACGTCTTTATCAAACTCGTCGACTTCCCGAATCAGGATGCCGTGCGGCAACCCGTGGCCTACGTGACGCGCATGGTGCGCAACGCGTCGATCGATGTGTTCCGCCGCCAGAGCCTGGAGAGCACGTATCACGCCGACGAAGACGACGGCCTGCACGTGCCTTCGCCGGAACCGTCGCCCGAAGCGGCATTACTCGCACGCGACACGCTGCAGCACGTCTACAACGCGCTCGAACAACTGCCGCCGCGCAGCCGTGCAGCGTTCGAGATGGTTCGCTTGCGCGAGGAAACCTTGCAAAGCACAGCACGCGCGCTCGATGTGTCGCAGACGCAGGTGCATTTCATGGTGCGCGACGCCGAGAAACATTGCGCCGCCTGCCTCGACGCCGGCAATCGTGGCGTGGCTTGCGCCATGTTCCGCAGCGGCCGCCACGCCACGATTGCCGGCGGTAAAGAAAGGCGCATCGAACGTCAATTGACCGCTGCCATTTAGCAGGAGTCGCATCGAACGGACTGCCGCGTCGGGACCGTTTCTATTTTTCTTAGCCTTCTCGAAGCACTTCCCGAAATCACAAAACTTAGCGCGGCGAGTACCCAGACTCCAGCGCCGCCATAGAGCATCATCCAGCCAAAGCCGTCTATTAACGCGGCGTGAACGGCGGTTCCGGATGGGTCGAGTGTGGCGAGTGCCGGGATCCCACGTCTGACCGCTTCGACGTCTCCTGCGGCAATCTTCTCCGCCAGTCGTCCGAGTGGGGCGGTGTCGAGCGTCGCAGGAAGTCTCGCCCTCAGATTGACCAGGATGCCGCCAACCAGGATCGCCCCCATCAACGCGATGTTGATCGCAAGCGTAATCATGCGCGCGCTCATATCGATCCCGGATGCCATGCCCGCCCGCTCCGCCGGAACCGCACCGGTCGTCGTATTGGTAACAGGCGTGTTGGTGAGGCCGAGACCGGCGCCGGCGAGGATGCAACCCGGCAACATGGTCCATACGCCGGGATGCGGGACGTTATTGCCGTATTTCATCAGCATGAAGCCGAGGCCGATCGTAAACAGGCCTGCAGGTATCGCGATTCCTGATCCATAACGCAGCGCAAGACGTTCACCGAGTGGCGGAAACAACAGTGTCGGCAGCGTGTACGCGAGCAGCGCAAGACCAGCGTGCACGCTGTCGTAGCCGAGGCCGATCTGGAAGTAGATCGGCAGATAGATCATGAACGGCCAGAAGCTGAAGTTCATCCCCGCAGAGCCCATCAGCGCGCCGGAAAATTTCCGGATTCTGAATACGGAGAAGTCGAACATCGGGCGAGCACTGAGTCGCTCAGCGCATAGAAAAGCAATGAAGGCGACGGCCGTGGCCACCAGAATCAGGATCGCGCGAAGACTAGCGAACCCAGGATCCGAGCCCTGTGTGATGTAGTACGTGAGTCCGAACACCGCCAGCGAAAGCGTGACGATGCCGGCCACATCGAGCGTGTGCGCGTGCGGATCGCGCGACTCCTGGACGCCGCCGAAAACGAGTGTCAACGTGACGGCGGCAAGCAGCGCGTGAATCCAGAAAACCCATTGCCATCCCGATACCGCAACGATCATCCCGCCGATGATCGGTCCAAAACCGAGCCCGATGCCGAGAATAATGCCCCACGCGCTGAAGGCCCGGACGCGCTCAGGTCCCTCGCTAAATTGATGCGAGAGCACGGCAACCTGGCATATCAGCATCGCGCCGCCACTCGCACCTTGCAGCAAGCGCGCGACGATCAACGTCGGCACGCTCTGCGCGAAACCGCAGATCAGCGAGGTGAGGCCAAACAGCGCGATCCCGATAACGAAAATACGTCTGCGGCCGAATCGGTCCGCCAGTGCGCCTGTTGCCATCAGCACCGTCGTCACCCCGAGTGTGTATGCATTCATGATCCACTGCATGCCCTTGAAGTCGCCGTGTAGTACGCGCTCGAGCGTCGGCAGGATCACCGGCACGCTGGAGATTTCGAGGCCGAACATCAGCGAAGCGAGGCACACGGCGCCCAACGCCAAGGTGTTCTTGCTGATGGAGAAGCGAGTGGTCGATTGCGCGGCGTCGCTCGAAGGCCTGTCTGTTGCCCGCGTGTCCGACAAGCTTGATGGATGTTCTGCCGCGTTGACCGCCTGGGGACGTTCGTCGTAGGACGGCGGCGCGTTTCTGGACCTGGACCTTGACATAGGAATTCACCTCGATAGTCGATGGCTTTGGCCACCATGGACCGTGTAATATAGAGGGAATTTAAGTCCCTATTGACGAGAATAAATCCCATAAATGCGTCCTGCGCGGAACCAATAAGGTTAGGTATGAGTGACATTCTCGACGGCGTGACAACGTTCGTGCGTGTGGTTGAGACAGGTAGTTTCGCGTTGACTGCCGAACGCATGGACGTGACACGCTCGGCAGTCGGCAAGGTGATCGTGCGGCTCGAAAAGCGTCTCGGCGTGCGTCTGCTCAATCGCACGACGCGCAGCCAGAGTCTCACCGAGGCCGGGCAAGCGTATTACGACCGCTGCGTGCGAGCGCTGGCTGAACTCGAGGCCGCCGAAGCCGATCTGGACTCGGGGCGTCGCGAACCGAAAGGACGTTTGCGGGTGAGCGTGCCGCAGGCCTTCGGTCATCATTGCGTGGCGCCGGTGCTGCTTGGACTTGCGCGCAGGCATCCGCAATTGAAGATCGACATTTCGGTCACGGACCGCTTTGTGGATGTCGTGGAAGAGGGCTTCGATCTCGTCGTGCGGATTGGTCCACTGG
This sequence comes from Paraburkholderia sediminicola, assembly GCF_046026675.1. Classification (GTDB taxonomy): domain Bacteria; phylum Pseudomonadota; class Gammaproteobacteria; order Burkholderiales; family Burkholderiaceae; genus Paraburkholderia; species Paraburkholderia sediminicola_F. The sequence continues at coordinate 743,372 of NZ_JAQQEY010000002.1, forward strand.
TCGATAGCGTGAGTCTTGCGGCGCGGCGGCTCGGTGTTCAGTATGCAAGTATTGGCGCCGCGCCGGCGTATCTGGCGCGCTGCGGCACGCCGGGCCGTGTGGCTGAATTCCACGGGCACACGATCATTGCTTACTCACGCAACGGGGTTATTGAGCCCTGGAATGTGCTCGATGTCGATGGGCAAATCCGTCGCGCGGATGTCGTGCCGCAGCTCAGCTTTGACGACATGCAGGGGATCGTGGATGCCGCGATTGCGGGCTTCGGGCTGGCGTGGCTACCGAGCTGGCTGCTCGCGCGTTTTGAGGCAACAGGCCAGTTGCAGACCGTGATGGAGAATTGTTTTCGACCTTCACAGGAGATCCACGTTGTGTGGCCGAAGAGCCGGTATCTCGCGTTGAAGACGCGCTGCGCGATTGATGCGCTCGTTGCCGAGATTCCCGCGATGCTTGGAGCGCCCCCGGCGAACTGACGAGGAGGCGCACCCACGCTGCCGCTGCGGGCGCGCCTCCGTTCGTACGTAATGCTTAGAATTGCAACGTGGCGCTAGCCACGGCAGTTCGTGTCGGCGAAGGCGCCACGTAATAGCCCCACGCCGTGGTCCAGTAGCGGCGATTGAACAGATTGTTGATCCCCGCACGGAACGTCACATCCTTGCCGGCGATTTTCGTCTCGTATCGGCCGCTCAAATCGTACGTGACATAAGCCGGGACGAACTGCGTGTTGGCCGCATCGACCGCCTGGTTGCCGACGTACTTGCCGCCGAACGCCAACGTCAGCGGACGCAGATACGACGGGTTGTATTCGATCCGGCCGGTCACGGTGAATCTCGGCGCGCCATACACACGCTTGCCTTCGACGCTGGCGTCGTCCACATCGACCGCCTTCGTGTCGAGCCACATCACGCCACCCATCACACGCCATTCGCTCGTCAGCGCAAGCCAGCCGCTTGCGTCGACACCGGTATAGCGCTTCGTGCCGTTCTGCACGAAGATGTTGGCCGAGTTCGTATAGTTGTAGCCCTGATCGACACGGAACAGCGCAAGATTGGCGCCCCACTTGCTGTGGTCCGTCTTGAAGCCGACTTCATACTGCTTGCTCTTCAGCGGGCCGAACGTGTCCGGGTAATTGAGGTTGGTGTTCGATGCCGCGCCACCCTGTTCCAACGATTCGACATAACTCGCGTACACCGTCGAGTACGGGTCGGTCTTGAACATCAACGCGAAGGTCGGCGTGACCGGATCCGCGCTGTATTGCGACGATACGGCGCCGCTCGTGTCGTACACGTGCTCGCGGTATTGCGTGTAACGCACGCCGACCAGGGCGGACAGACGCGACGTGAACTGCACCGTATCGCTCGCGTACACGGCAGCCTGCGTGGTGCGCTGCTGACGATAGAGATCCGAGCCGATGCTGACTTCGTCGTTGGTCAACAGCGTGCTGTTGTACAGATTGCCGTTGCCGAGGAAGTAGCCGTTATTCCAGCCTTCGCTGTTGCTGTACTCGCTGGTTTGCGTCTGGAAACCCGCACCGGCCACGACGTCGTGCTTGATGCTGCCGGTGTTGAATTTGCCCTGCACCATCGCGTCGACGTTCTGATAGAAGTAGCGCGTCATCGCTGCATAAAGCGTGTTCGAGTAGTTGCCCGCGCTATCGGTGACATACAGAAAGCTGTCCGAATTGGTGCGGTTTTCCTTGGCGAAGCGGTACTTCACGCTCGCATGCCAGTTCTCGGAGAGGCGGTAATCCAGGCCCGAACCGAACGAGGCCATTTCGGTCTGGTAGTAATTCTGCGGCTGGGTCAGCGCGTGGGTGACGGTGCTTGCGTCGGGAATGCTGAGTCCGCTGCCGAACATCAGGCCGAATAGCGTGCCGTTGGATTTGCGCTTCTGATAAAAAGCGTCGGCGGTAAAGGTCAGGTCCGGGGTAATGCGGAAGTCGAACGCAAGCGAGGCCACCTGGCGGCGGATGTGGCCATGATCTTCAGCGGTGTTGCCGTCTTCGTTGACGAGGTTCAGGCGATAGCCGAAACGGTTGTCATTGCCAAAGCGGCCACCCAGATCGACTGCCTCGCTGAACACGCCAGCCGACTTGTAGCCGATCGAGACGCTGCGGTAGGGATCGTCGGTCGGGCGCTTCAGCACGTAGTTGACGATGCCGCCCGGCGAACCGAAGCCGTACATGAAACCGGACAGACCCTTGAGCAATTCGACCTGCTCGAACGGTTCGAGCGAGAGATCGGTGTCCCACGAGGGGAAGGTCTGGCCATCCACCTTGATGCTGTTCAGCGTGTCGATCGGCATGCCGCGCACGGTGAACATGGAGTTTTCGCTGATCCCGTTTTCGCTGATGGCCGATACCGCCGGGTCGTACTTGAACAGATCGTTGGCGGTTGCCGCCATCAGGTCCTGCGCCTCGTCGCTCGTCACCACGCGCGTCGAAAACGGCGTGTCCACCTGCTTGCGCGAACCCAGCGCGCCGGCGCTGACGGTGTCGGCCTGCGTCACGGTCGTGTCTTTCGTTGCCGACACACTCACGGCGGGCAGGGTGGCGGCCGTGTCGCTTGCCGCGACCTGCGCCCATCCCGAGGATGACAACGTAGACAACGACAAACCGACGCTAACAAGGAGCCCCGCACTGAGTAACGACGGAGTACGGCGGTGGCCGCGCAAAAAGGTTGGGCGCGCTGGGCGTCCCGCGACAAATGAATTCTGCATGTTGTTTGAATTAGGCAGCACGACGCCGCGCGCCAGAAATGTGCGGGATGGCGTCGATCGAGCGATTGGTGATTAAGCGGACGGTTCAAGCTATAAAGCTTACAGATGTTAATGCATCTGATTCGCATTCACAATCTATAATTTCAAACGGCAAGTCATCTATAAGACATCTGTCTTAAGACATAGGCCATTCGGCTAAGAGCCTTATCTGGCGGGGCTTCACCCTGTGCGGGGTGTGACGGCGGCATGTTTGTTTAGCAGCGAGTACTGGAAAACACGCATATACTCACGTCCGTGCCGTAAAAAGTAGTGCCGTGGGTCGCGCTGCGTTCTTGCTGCTTTGTCGCCACTTCGCGGCTCAGCGCCACCAACGCTCTGTCTAACACTTCACCTAGCAAAGCATCAAACATGTCCACATCGCCGAAGATCATCTACACCCTGACCGACGAAGCGCCTGCTCTGGCGACCTATTCGCTGCTGCCGATCGTCAAGGCGTTCACGCGCTCGTCCGACGTGATCGTTGAAACGCGCGATATCTCGCTCGCCGGCCGGATCATCGCTGCATTTCCGGACTACCTGACCGCGGAACAGAAGGGTTCCGACGATCTGGCGGAACTGGGTGGACTCACCACGCGTCCGGAAGCGAACATCGTCAAGCTGCCGAACATCAGCGCATCGGTGCCGCAACTGAAGGCCGCGATTACCGAACTGCGCGATCAGGGCTTCAAGCTGCCGCCGTATCCGGACGTGGCGAATACCGACACTGAAAAAGACGTCAAGGCCCGTTACGACAAGATCAAGGGCAGCGCGGTGAACCCGGTGCTACGCGAAGGCAATTCGGATCGCCGCGCGCCGTTGTCGGTGAAGAACTACGCACGCAAGCACCCGCACAAGATGGGCGCGTGGAGCGCGGATTCGAAGTCGCACGTGGCGCACATGAGCGGCGGCGATTTCTACGGCAGCGAAAAATCGGCGCTGATCGCAGCAGCCGGCGCCGTGAAGATCGAACTGATCGCCGCCGACGGCTCGACGAAGGTCCTGAAAGAAAAGACGGCTGTGCAAGCGGGCGAGATCATCGATGCTTCGGTGCTGAGCAAGAACGCGCTGCGCAGCTTCATCGAAGCGGAAATCGCCGATGCGAAGAGCAAGGGCGTGCTGTTCTCGGTGCACCTGAAAGCCACCATGATGAAGGTGTCGGATCCGATCATCTTCGGTCACGTGGTGTCGGTGTTCTACAAAGATGTGCTGACCAAGCACGCTGACGCGCTGGCGCAAGCCGGCTTCAATCCGAACAACGGTATCGGCGACCTGTACGCGCGCCTGAAGGATTTGCCGACTGAAACGCGTGAAGCGATCGAAGCCGACATCAAGGCTCAATACGCGCAACGCCCGCAACTGGCCATGGTCAACTCGGACAAGGGCATCACCAGCCTGCACGTGCCGAGCGACGTGATCGTCGACGCTTCCATGCCGGCCATGATTCGCGAGTCGGGCAAGATGTGGGGCGCGGACGGCGCACTGCACGACGCCAAGGCTGTGATTCCGGATCGTTGCTACGCCGGCGTCTACCAGGCTGTGATCGAAGACTGCAAGAAGAACGGCGCATTCGACCCGGTCACCATGGGCACGGTGCCGAACGTCGGCCTGATGGCACAAGCCGCTGAAGAATACGGCTCACACGACAAGACGTTCCAGATTCCGGCGAACGGCGTGGTCCGCGTGACGGACGCAGCCGGTACGGTGCTGATCGAGCAGGCGGTCGAAGCGGGCGACATCTGGCGCATGTGCCAGACCAAAGACGCGCCGGTCCAGGATTGGGTCAAGCTCGCGGTGAACCGCGCACGCGCCACCGGCACGCCGGCTATTTTCTGGCTGGACGCGGCGCGCGCGCACGACGCCCAGATCATCAAAAAGGTCGAGCAATACCTGAAGGACCACGACACCAGCGGTCTGGATATCCGCGTCATGACGCCGGTTGAGGCGACGAAGTTCTCGATCGAGCGCATCCGCGCCGGCAAGGACACGATCTCGGTCACCGGCAACGTGCTGCGCGACTACCTGACCGACCTGTTCCCGATCATGGAACTGGGCACCAGCGCGAAGATGCTGTCGATCGTTCCGCTGATGGCTGGTGGCGGCATGTTCGAAACGGGCGCTGGCGGTTCGGCGCCGAAGCACGTTCAGCAACTGGTCGAAGAAGGTTTCCTGCGTTGGGATTCGCTCGGCGAATTCCTGGCGTTGGCGGCTTCGCTCGAACATCTGAGCGGCGCGTATCACAATCCGAAGGCACAGGTTCTGGCCAAGACGCTGGATCAGGCAACGGGCAAGTTCCTCGACAACGACAAGTCGCCGGCGCGCAAGATTGGCGGTATCGATAACCGCGGCAGCCACTTCTACCTGGCGATGTACTGGGCGGAAGCTCTGGCCGCGCAAACCGAAGATGCTGCCTTGCAGGCGCAGTTCGCCGGCGTGGCGAAGGCGATGGCCGACAACGAAGCGAAGATCATCGAAGAATTGGGTGCAGCGCAAGGCAAGCCGGTGGATATCGGCGGTTACTACCGTCCGAATGTCGAACTGACGAGCAAGGCCATGCGCCCGAGCGCCACGCTGAACAAGATCGTGGACGCGATCGCTTAATGGTCGGAATGAAGTACTGAAGCCGTTGCTCAAAGTACCGAAGCAGGCACTGAAGTAAGCAGCAAACAAGACGATGGCGCTCCCGAGGAGCGCCATCGTCGTTTCTACGCGTACGTGGGTGGCGGTCATGCCTGCCCTCACACGTGAACGATTTCCCAATCGCTAAGTTTCTCTGGAATTTCGAGCGTCGACGTGTCGACTTCGGTCAACTGCGGGCAGGTCAGGCCGCGTGCGACTTCATCGGCTGCCTGTTGCGGGCTGGAAAATTCACCGAGCGTCTCGTTGCCGTAGGTTGCCTCCCAACCATCTTGGCCCGGCAAAATGTAGAACGCTCCCTGGGTCGATCCAAAGCGAAAGCCTTTCATTTTTAGTCTCCCAATTGCCATTTAAAAACCGCTGTGCCGCGGCGGCTTCATGCATGGAGCGGGGACACACTGCGACTGCGTTTTCGTCCCGTCTATTTCGCTGCACCACATGAAGCGCCGGCTCTTGTAAAAGAGTCTACGTCAGCGGGTCTCGGCGCAAGGGGCTGTTAGACAGTTCGTTCTATCAAAAAATATCGTTTAAAAATAAATACTTGTGTACGTCATTTTACGATGTGCAACGTGGGGCGGCATTGCGAAATGCCGGATTTGTGCCACGCAACACGATTTTTTACGAAGCAAGGGCTGATGCCACATCGTGAAATTTTGGCGGATCGGCCAAATAGTGGGGCAGGGCACATTCGGGGTAGAGCGAGGCTTCGTCCGTGATCGTTATGTTCAGGAAAGAACCTGGCCTAGAAACGCCAATAGCACGCGGTTGAATTCGTCCGGCCGTTGCAGGGGTGCGAAATGGCTCACGCCAGGCAAAAGAATCAGCTTCGCGCCGGGAATGGTGCGGGCGAGATAGTCGGCGTGTTCCGGCTTGATGAATTCGTCGTGCTCGCTCTGGACGATCGCAACCGGCACGCGAATCCCGGCAAGATCGCTCGCGGAGTAGTTGGGCTGGGTTCTCATCATTTCGCTGACCGCGCCGACAAATGCGTCGAAGTCGTCCGGCGTCGCCGAGAGTTGCGCGTAGTCTTTGGCATGCCGTCCGAAGCAGCGATCGATGATCGGCGTCGGCACGAATTCCTTCGTCCCGCTCGGATCCATGTTGCAGCCGAAGAAAAACACGCCTGCAACCCGCTCGGGTGCCTGGCGGCCCAGCACCAGGGCGACGCAGGCGCCGTCGCTCCAACCGGCTATCGTGGCGCGGTCGAGCTGCAGCGTGTCCATCACGGCCAGCACATCGGAGGCCATCAGCTCATACATATAGGGGCGCGCATCGCGGGTGCTACGGCCATGGCCACGGCTGTCGACGACTACCACGCGATGCCCCGAGCCGACCAGCGCCGGGACCTGATAGCCCCAGTTGCCGCTGTGCCCCAGACCGCCATGCAGCAGGATCACCGGTTTGCCTGTTCCATATGACGCGTACCAGATTCGCGCGCCATCGTGCTCGACGTAGCCGTGGTCGTTCGGGACCGGCAGCGGGGCTGCGCCGTGGGCTTCGAAATGGGTGAGGTCGTCGTCGTGGGATTGCATGAGGGTGCCTTCCTGGTGAGCTCAGTAACGCAAGGATCCACCAGGTTGCCAGCGCCGCCACCAGAAAATCAACAAAGCTACGAATTTTCGCGCCCGGACGGAGGATGGCGGCGTCTTTTAGCAGCGGTGCCACCTGCTCACTGATGCGTCTGACCGAGCCCATGTTGCGCTGGCGCGTTTGCATTGCCACTGGTTATGGACGCCGCGACTATTCTCCCCGGCGCCGGAAACACCACCAGCATCAACACGACCCCGGCCAGCAGCACCACCGCCAAGCCAATCAACCCATATTGTGCACTGCCGGTCTGCGTCTTGACCCAGCCGACAAACGCCGGACTCACGAACCCACCCGTGCCGCCGAGACTGGTGATCATCGCGATGCCGCCCGCGGCTGACGAGCGCGGCAGGAAGGTCTGCGGAATCGTCCAGAAGACGACAAACGAGCCGTACGACGCAGCCGCCGCCAGCGCCAGCAAGCCAACACCGAGCGCGACGTTATGGCCGGCGGCAGGCAGCAGCGCGAACGCCAGCGCGGTCACGCAGGCGCTGGCCGCGACGTGCCAGCGCCGTTCCATGGTCCGATCGGAACTCGCGCCCACCACATAGGTGCCGAGCGCAGCCGCGATGAAAACAAGCGCCGATAACAGCCCTATGTCCAACACGTTGGCGACGCCCATGTCGCGGATGATCGTCGGGGCCCAGAAGCCGATCGCGTTGAATGGCATCATCACCGCGAAATAGACGAGTGCCGCGAAGTACACGCGTGGGTTCGCGAGGGCGCCGCGCAGTCCGTCGAGATGACCGGTTTGCTTGGTCTTTTCGTCGGCGGCGAGTTCATGCGACACCAGTGCTTTTTCGCGCGCGTCGAGCCAGCTCACGTCTTCCGGCTTGTCGCCGAGCATGAGGAACGCAATGATGCCGAGTGTGACGGCCGGCACGCCTTCCAGAAGAAAGAGCCACTGCCAGCCCGGCAAGCCGCCGACGCCCGCGAGCCGCGTCATGATGAACCCGGACATCGGCCCGCCGATGATCCCTGCCACCGCGGTCGCCATCATCAGAAACGCGGTCACGCGTGCGCGCCGCGCGCCGGGAAACCAGCAGCTCAGATAGAAGATGATGCCGGGGAAGAAGCCCGCTTCGGTCACGCCGAGCAGGAAGCGCATCGCGTAGAACTGCGTCGGCGTGCGCACGAACATCATCAGACTCGACACCAGCCCCCATGCGAACATGATGCGCAACAGCGTGCGGCGTGCGCCGACGCGCTGCATCCACAGATTGCTCGGGACTTCGAACAGCACGTAGCCGATGAAGAAAAGCCCCGCGCCCAAGCCGTAAGTCGACTCCGAGAAGCCGAGATCGTGCATGAACTGCAGCTTGGCGAAGCTGATGTTGACGCGGTCGATATAGCTGATCACGTAGCAGAGAAACAGCAACGGAATCAGCCGGAAAAAGATCTTGCGGTAAGTGCGTTCGACTTCGACGGGCGTGAGGCCGTCTGGGGGCGATGTGTCTGAATGCGAATAGCCGTGCATGATGGTCTCGCGAAGAATGCCAACTGCGGTGGGTGTCGCTGCGCATGTTGCGATGCGTGTTGCCGCGCGTGGTGCGGTTTTAGCGCTGTATATCGCGCGGCAAATCAGCGACGTCCGATCTCAAAGCGGCCTGGCACCGCGTCACTATCCGTCCACGACATCTCGAGCGCAATGCTCGCTTTCGTGCATGGCATTGGTGGCGTTGACGGAGCCGGCGGCATTGGCGGCGCGCGGCAGGCAGCGGGCCAGCGCGTCGCCGGCCCGCACGCCCTTGCCCGCGGGCAGCACAAAAAGCGGATTGATGTCCAGTTCCTTCAGACCCGCTTGCTGGTCGAGCGCCATGGTGGAGAGTGCGACGAGCGCCTCGACGAGGGCCTCGATATCACCACGCGGTTTGCCGCGCGCACCGTCGAGCATCGCGAAGGCGCGCAGTTCGCGGATCATCGCGTGAGCGTCGGCGTGTGTGACCGGGGCCAGCCGGAACGTCACGTCCTTCAGCACCTCGGCATAGATCCCGCCTAGACCGCACATCACAGCCGGTCCGAACGTCGCATCGTTCTCGATGCCAACGATCATTTCGATCGCATCGCGGATTTCTTCCTGCACCAGCACACCTTCGATTCGCGCGTGAGGCACGTGGCGGCGCGCATTCGCAATAATTTCGTCGAAGGCATCGGCGAGCGCCACTTCATCGCGGATGCCGACGCGCACAGCGCCGGCTTCCGTCTTGTGCGGAATGTCGGGCGATTGCACTTTGAGTACGAGCGGAAAGCCGATCGAGCGGGCGATGACGCGTGCTTCGTCGCTGTTGTGCACGAGCGCGCTCCTGGGTGTTTCGATCCCATAGTCGCGCAGCAACGACTGCGAGGCATGTTCGGTCAGGTCGCCCTGACTGATAGCCAGCAGCGCGCGAGCGTGCTCGGCATCGTATTGCGGACGTACAAGCGGTTCTGCACTACACATCGCTGCACGCTTGCGTCGCGCCTGCGCATAGTCCGACAACGCCGCGAATGCGCGTCCGCAACGCACGGGCGTCGCATACAGCGGCACGCCATGCGTTTCGATCATTTCGTATGCGCCGACAGCCATGTCGCGGCGAGCGTTCCAGGCGAGCATCATCGGCTTGGTTGTGGCGTCGTAGACGCGCACGATTGCCTCCGCCATCACGCGCGCGACTTCTCCGCTCGCTGCCGCGGCCATGATCGCGATCGCGTCGATGTTCGGATCGTCGGCAATGATCTGCAGTGCGTCGGCGAAGATCTTCGGCTCGGCGAGGATGCCCGCGGTGAGATCGATCGGATTGTTCAGCGAGGCGAACGCGGGCACGATCGGCTTGAGCCGTTCGAGCGTATCTGCCGACAACGCGGGCACGGACATGCCACGTTCAGCACAGGCATCGGTGATCAGAATGCCGGCGCCGCCCGAGAGTGTGACGACCGCGATCCGATTGCCGCGCGGCAGGCGTTTGGCTTCGAATGCCTTGGCGTAATCGCCGAGGTCCGCGACATCGGTGACTTCGACCACGCCGGTCTGACGGAAAGCCGTGCGATAGAGCGCGGATGCGCCGCCCAGATTCGCTGTGTGCGACGCGGCTGCTTTGGCGCCGTCGGCGGTGTTGCCGACTTTCCACGCGAGCAGCGGTTTGCCGGCGTCGAGCGCGCGGTTGGCGACGTCGACGAGACGCCGCGCATCCTTCAAACCTTCGATATACGCGGCAATCAACGACGTTTGCGGGTCCGCGATACAGGCATCGACGAGATCGAGCAGGCTGACGTCGGCCTCATTGCCGGTGGTGATGAAATGGCGCAAGCCGATGCCGAGTTCGTCGGCCATCAGCAGCAGCGCGCAGCCAAACCCCCCGCTTTGCGAAATCAACGACAGGCCGCCGCGCCGGTAATCGACGCCGAACGGTGCGCCGAATCCTGCGTAGATGCCGGCGCCCGTGCTGACGAATCCCTGGCAGTTCGGGCCGATCACACGGATGCCGAACGCCTTTGCGACTTCCGCGCATTCGCGCTGTAGCGCGGCGCCGGCTTCACCCGCTTCCGCGAATCCGGAGCTGTAGATGATCGCGAAGCCGATACCTTTTTCGCCACACTGGCGCAGCATGTCGGGAACGCGACGCGCCGCGACGAGGATGAGCGCGAGATCGGGTGTAGCGGGCAATGCGGCGATGCTGTCATGGCACGCCACGCCGGCAATCTCGGCGTATTTCGGATTCACCGGATACAGCGCGCCCTGATACCCGTGCTGCATGAGAAAGCGCATCGGCTGGCCGCTGATCGACTTCGGATCGTTCGAGGCGCCGATGATTGCAATCGAGCGCGGATCGACGAGCCGTTGAATGTCGAGCGTGTTGGCAGCGTGCCCGGTGGAGTTCGTGACGGAGTTCATAGCGGCGCTCATGCGGCACGCGCAGCGTCGGCGTGAACGCTGTCCTTCTGTTTCACCTGATCCCGTTCCGCCGCGCGCCGCAGCGTGATCTTCGCGATGTTCAGCTGATGAATCTGCGTGGTGCCTTCATAGATGCGGAACGCGCGCACGTCGCGGTAGAACCGCTCGACCGCATTGCCCGCGAGATAGCCGCGTCCGCCGAGCATCTGGACCGCGCGGTCCGCAACGCGTCCGCACATTTCCGAGGCGAACATCTTGCACATCGACGCTTCCAGCGCGACGTCTTCGCCTGCATCGCGTTTGCGGGCGGTTTCGAGAATCATCGAGCGAGCGGCGAAAATCTCGGTCTGACATTCGGCGATCAGTGCCTGCACGAGCTGGAACTCGGCGATGGGTTTGCCGAACTGCTCGCGTTTCGATGTGTACGCAACGGCTTCGTCAAGCATCCGCATTGCCGGGCCCGTGCACAGCGCGGCCAGGTGAATACGTTGTTTGTTCAATACCTTCATCGCGGTCCGGAAGCCCTGACCTTCGACACCGCCGATCAGATTGGCCGCGGGCACGCGGCAGGCATTGAACACCACATCACCGACCGGCGAGCCCGCCTGGCCCATCTTGTCGTAAGGCGCGCTGGTGGAGAGACCTGGCATGCCGCGTTCGACGAGAAACGCAGAGATGCCCCCGGCGCCGGGCGTGGCCGGATCTGTGCGGGCCATCACCGTGAACAGGTCCGCGATCGGCGCGTGGGTGATAAAGCACTTGCTGCCATCGAGGACGTAGTGATCGCCGTCGCGACGTGCGGTGGTGCGCAATGCGGTGGCGTCCGAGCCGGCGTCCGCTTCGGTCAGTGCGAAAGCGCCTGTCAATTCGCCCGAGGCGAGACGCGGCAGATAGCGCTGCTTCTGGTCGTCGGTGCCATCTGCGACGAGCGCTTCCGAACCGATGCCGGTATTGGTGCCGACCCGCGCGCGAAATGCCACCGAGGCTTGCGAAAGCGCGAACGCGCCGCGCACGAGTTGCTCCGTCGACAGTCCTGCGCCGCCGAAGTCGCGTGGAATGCTCCAGCCGAAATAGCCGAGCTCGCGCATGCGTTCGACGAGATCCGCCGGCACGGCATCCGCCTGCTCAATTTCGTTTTCGCGCGGAATTGCTTCTTCACGAACGAAACGCGCGACGTCGGCGAGCATCGAGTCGAAATGCGAGGGGTTGCTGGTCATGCTTGTCTCCGTCATGTGAGTCGATTTATGACTGCACTATCGAAGATTTACAGGTCGTCGGCGTGATTTGTTCGACTCTGCAGAACAGAGTTTGGATATGCTGAACGGGAGGCGCAAAATTGGCTATCTGAAGGGAGACGACCATGGCAGCCAACAACAAGCTTTCCGAGGCCACGGCGCTGGCAAGCGACTATCTGGATTCGAAGGCGCGCTACGTGCCTGACGAATTCGACGGCGACCGGCAGTTCGCCACCACCTTGGCGCGCGGCCTCGACATCCTGCATTGCTTCACGCCGCGCGAGTCGCAACTCGGCAATGCGGAACTGGCGGCGCGCACCGGCATGACCAAGGCCACCATCTCGCGTTTCACCTACACGTTGACGCGGCTCGGCTACCTGCGCGTCAATCGTATGAACAACAAGTTTCAGCTCGGCTCGGCTGTGCTGTCGTTGAGCTATCCGTTGCTCGCGAGTTTGAGTGTTCGGCAGATCGCGCGGCCTTCGATGAAGGACCTGGCCGATCAGATTCGCGGTTCGGTCTCGCTTGGCATGCGCGACCGGCTCAATGTCGTGTACCTGGAAAGCAGCCGCAGCACGACGCCTTTGGGGTTGCCGGCCGATATCGGCCTGAGCTATCCGATCGTGCGAACCGCGATGGGCCGCGCGCTGCTCGCCGCGCTGCCGGCCGAGCGGCGCGAGGCGCTCTGCAACGAGATCGCGGTGAAGGCGCCGAATGAATGGAATACGTTTCGCGAGCGCGTGATGAGCAGCATCGATTATTTCTATGAGCGGGGGTTCTGCGTCTCATACGGAGACTTGCGACGCGAAGTCCACGCCGTCGCCGTGCCGATGAAACCTTCGGCCGATGGCGAGATTCTAGTGTTCAATTGCGGCGTGCCTTCTTATTTGCTGAAGGAGAATCAGCTGGAAGGGGATATCGGGCCGCGGCTGGTTTCGATGGTGCGGAGTATTGAAGGGGCGATGGGGATTTATTAGGGGAGGGCGCTTGCGCAGATTCGACGCCACTAAAAACAAACCCGGCGCTCAGGCCGGGTTTGTTTGCAGAATCACTACCTCTCAACTCGAGACGTACGCCACATAAGGCCCCGTACCGCCACCCGTGGACGTCTTACCCGAAATGCCGTAGTACACGTGCCGGCCGTAGAAGAACGGCATGCCGAAGTCGAACTGCCGCGACATATAAATGCCGAGGTTATTGAACGCGGAATTCCCCGACGCATTCAGTGTCGCCCCGTTCGCGATATTGAAGCCGAGTGAGACACTCGCCGGACTGGTTGCCACCAGCGTCGACGTCCGTCCCACCGTCGTTGTCGGGATGTAGTATCCGGACGCGCTATCAACCGGGATCGTCAAGTCAGGGAAGAACAGCACCGTCGATCCGGAATCGAAGAACGTCTTCGTCAGCGTGGAGCCACCGTAGATCGACGCGAAGTCGCCGTTCCCGTCCGTCCTGATCAGCGTGGCGCCCGCGCCTGACAACGTATTGTTGGTCTGCGTGTCGATCCCGAACACCAGCGTACCCTGAGCCGTCGCGCTGCCGCTGTCGGAAACCTGTGCCATCTCCAGAATCACACCGTTGTTATCCAGCGCGAACTTTGTGACCGGATTGGTGATCTGTCCGCTTACGGCCACTGAGGTGGCCGCGCCGGCGTTGGTGTAGTAGAACGTCGACACCGCTGCATTCGCGCATGCCGAGCCGCAGTCGTTCGGGCTCACACCGATGCCGAGAATGCCGTTTGCGCCGAGATCGGTCGTGGTGGTCAATGAGCGGCCAACCTGGCACTCGGTCGGCGCGGCCACGGTCAGGTCCGAATCGCCGATCACGTGGATCGGCACGCTCGATGCAATCTCACCCGAAAGCTTAAGGTCCGCAAGATGGACAGAACCCCATGCATAGCCGCTGCCGAACAATGCGCATTCGGCGAGCGGGAGACCGCTCGGCTGGGCGGTTTCGGCTGTCAGCGCGCTGAAGGTGGCGGCCGGAATCGCTGAGCGAACCAGACGCAGCCCGAATGATTCGGTATCGACGATCACGTTCGGGATCGTCGCGCAGCTGGTGCCGGCGCTGGATCCTGGGGCGCAGATCGTGACGCTGACCATGGGCTGATTGTGGATGCCCGTTTTGCTGACCGTCACCGCTGTCGTATTGCCGGGACCGACCGCAGTAGGCACTGCTGACGCGTCCACCGCGAGGACGTTGGACGAAGAACCCGTTCCGCTCGGCGTCACCGGCGAACCGCCGCCCGGTGCGTTTATCGATGTGTTGCTGTTGGTTCCACTGTTGCTACCCCCGCTACCGCCCCCACCGCAGCCAGCCAGACTCAGGCCGAGCGCCGCGGCAATGATCCATGCGATTTTGCGCACTTTTATTCTCTCGATTGATTTTTAATAGACTTACTTGATGTCGTCAGCGCTCACGCCTTGCGGCAACGCTTGCGGCAGATAGGCTCGACCCACGAAGGCGCCCATATGGCCGCCCGTTTCAACGACCAGAGCCGGCTGACGCACGACCGCTGAGCCATAGCCGCCGCCTTGCGCTGTGTGCGCGTCGGTGAGTCCCTGCACATAAGACGGGAAGTAAGTGGCGAGCAGCGTGTTGAGCGGCGGCATGGTTGGGCCTTCCCAGCTCAACGCGAACACGGTGTTGCCTGCCGTGATGTACTCGTTCACGACCGTGCCCGACGTAAGCGTGGTCTGACTCACGGTGTAAGTGGACGAAGCCGCATTGCCACTGGCGGCAAAGCGGGCCACCGCGCTGCCGCCCTGGCTGGCCGCCCCTGCGCTGGTACTGCTGGCGGTCACGGGGTAGGTCGGTGCGCCGCCTAACCCTGCATACGCCGGAGCGACCGTGGCGAACGAGGCCGCGGCCACCACGAGCATTCGAAATTGGCTGATTATCATTTTTTGGTTTTCGGCGTTTTTTGGAAAATACGCGCGAACGTTTCCTCGCGCCCGCGCGATGTAAATACTAGCGTGCTTCTATTTGATTAATTCAGACGAATAGCGAGGCGATTCGGGTTCTATTTGAAATTGAAAGGTAAGCCGGTGGAAACTGAACGATGCATTGCGCATGGAGTAAGGGCCGCCATTGGGAATCCCCGGTATTCACTGCGGCCCTTTCAGATGATGTGGGATAGATAATGCGCAACACGTCGAACTGGCGAGTCTGCGCACTTCTCGATCTCAAGCGTGCCTGCCCGTTGAAATCCTGCCGAGCTTTTCGATCAACACCGCAACGAAGGTTCCCGTGACAGGCGGAAGGGTCCTGCCGCGCTTCTTGATAAGGGCGATAGGGCGGGTGAACGCGGGATCGTCGATGGGGCGGACGATCAGTTCAGGTTCCGCTCTGACCTCGCGGGCCGACGCGGGCAAGATGGTCACGCCAAGCCCCGCGCGCACCATCGCGACCGCGCTCATCATGTAGGTCGGCTCGCACGCGATCTCCGGCATGGCCTGCGCGTCGGCAAACGCGCTGTCGACTACCGCCCGAACGCTCGTGCCCTGCGCGGTGAGCACGAGCGGGACACCGGCAAGGTCGGCCAGCGTGATGCGCTTGCGGCGCGCCAGCGCATGGCGCTTCGGAAACACCGCCACCAGCCGGTCGATGCCCGCATGCAGCACCTCGAAGCTGGCGTCACCCAGTTCGCCGCCGGTCAGGCCGATATCCACTTCTTCGTTGCGCACCAGCGTGTTGACCATGCTGGCGACCACGTCGCGCACATGAAAACTCACGCGCGGAACGGTCTTCTTCAGGTCCTGCACGAGTTCCGGCAATACGCTCGCCGCGAAAGTGGGCAAGCACGCGATCCGCACCGTGCCGCTCGATCCCTCGCCAAGCGCACGCGCGTCGATCAGCACGTGCTCCATGTCATGCAGGGACTTTTGCAGCAGCGGCAGCAGTTCGCGGCCGGTCGGCGTGAGCGCGACATTGCGGCTGTTGCGATCGAACAGGCGCAGGCCGACCGTCTCCTCGAGGCGGCGTATTTGCACCGTCAAGGCCGGTTGAGAGAGATGCAGGCGCGTGGCCGCGCGCGTGAAACTGCCTGTTTGCGCCACGGCGATAAATGCGCGAATGTCTCGAAGGTTCAGATCCATGATGATTTGTAATAGCTGCGATCAATTCATTTCAATTGATTTATCGCCGCCTCGAACTTACGCTGGATCACAGTAAAAAACAACATCGGAGACAAGGACATGCTGCCACTGCTGGGGCTAGCCACCATCGTCGTGCTACTCGGCGCGATTCTGTCGAAACGGATGTCGCCCCTGGTGGCGCTCATCATCGTGCCGCTCGCCGCGTCGCTGATCGGCGGATTCGGTTTTCAGACAAGCAAATTCGTGATCGACGGGCTCAAGAGTCTCGCGCCCGTCGTCGGCATGTTCGTGTTTGCGATTCTCTACTTCGGCACCATCACCGATGCCGGCACGCTCGATCCGATCATCGACCGCATTCTGCGCGCTGTCGGCACGCGGCCCACACGGATCGTGATGGGCACCACGCTGCTTGCGCTGCTGATTCACCTCGACGGTTCCGGCGCGGTGTGCTTTCTCGTCACGATTCCCGCGATGCTGCCGCTCTATGACCGATTGAAGATGGACCGGCGCGTGCTGGCCGCGGCCGTTTCAATGGCCGCCGGCATCAACTTTCTGCCGTGGACGGGGCCGATGATTCGCGCGTCGGCCTCGCTGCATCTGCCGATTTCGGCATTGTTCAACCCGCTGATCCCCGTGCAGTTGATCGGCTTGGTGTTCGTCTTCAGCGTGGCGTTCTGGCTTGGGCGGCGCGAGGAAAAGCGGCTCGGCCTCACAGCCGCGAACGGTTCCGCGCCGATGCCAGAACGCGAGTTGACGCCCGAAGAGCAAGCCTTGCGCCGGCCGAAAAACTTCTGGTTCAACATCGTCCTGACGCTCGTCGTACTCGGCACGATGGTCGTGATGGGCGAGAAGATTCCGCCGGCCATCATGTTCATGGTCGGACTATGCATCGCGTTGATGGTGAACTATCCGAACGTCGACATGCAGCGTAAGCGGATCGACGCTCACGCGCGCGCCGCGTTGATGATGGCCGGCATTCTGCTTGCGGCCGGCGTGTTCACCGGCGTGATGCAGGGCAGCGGCATGCTGAAGGCAATGGCACAGGCGGCAGTAGGCTTCGTGCCGCCCGCCATGGCGGGCCACATCCCTGTCGCGCTCGGATTGGTGTCCATGCCGCTGAGCATGCTGTTCGATCCGGACTCGTTTTACTTCGGCGTGCTGCCGGTGATTGCCGAAGTGGCCGGCCAACTCGGCGTGCCCGCCGTGCATGTCGGCCAGGCAGCGCTGCTTGGTCAGATGACCACCGGCTTCCCGGTCAGCCCCCTGACGCCGGCGACTTTCCTCGTGGTCGGCCTGTGCGGTATCGATCTCGCCGACCATCAGAAATTCACGTTCCCCCTGCTGTTCGGCGCGTCGATCGTGATGACGATTGCCTGCGTCGTGCTGGGGATATTCTCACTGTGAACTGCACCGCTTGACTGAACGGATGTGACCACCATGATAGCCATTCCACATAGACGGCCGGTCCGAATCGGCGCGGGCGCGGGGTATTCCGGCGACCGTATTGAACCCGCGGTCGAACTGGCGGAACTCGGCGCGCTCGACTACCTGGTGTTCGAGTGCCTCGCCGAACGCACCATTGCGATCGCGCAGCAGGCGCGCAGCAAAGATCCTGAACGGGGCTACGATCCGTTGCTCGAAGCGCGTATGGCGGCCGTGCTTCCCGCAGCCATGCGTGGTTCGGGCAACGGCGTGCGGATCATTTCGAACATGGGCGCGGCCAATCCGCTTGCGGCGGCGCGAAAGACTGCCGAGATCGCGCGCTCGCTCGGCCTCGGCGGTGTGAAAATTGCCGCCGTCACCGGCGACGATGTACTCGACGTCGTGCGGCAGGGCAATTTTCGTTTTGAGGAGTCAGGGGAAAGCGTCGCTTCGTACCGTGATCGCCTCGTGTCCGCGAACGCCTATCTCGGCGCGGCGGCGATTGTCAAGGCGCTTGCGGCTGGCGCGCAAATCGTCCTGACCGGACGTGTTGCCGATCCGTCGTTGTTCGTCGCGCCACTGATCCACGAGTTCGGCTGGCAGATGGACGACTGGCAGA
The DNA here is from genome assembly GCF_046026675.1 of Paraburkholderia sediminicola. Taxonomy (GTDB): domain Bacteria; phylum Pseudomonadota; class Gammaproteobacteria; order Burkholderiales; family Burkholderiaceae; genus Paraburkholderia; species Paraburkholderia sediminicola_F. The sequence goes on from NZ_JAQQEY010000002.1 coordinate 761,591, forward strand.
CTCTCGGCCAGGCGACGGTGACCGGCCATCTGCTCGAATGCGCGGGACAGATCACCGGCGGGTATTTTGCCGATCCGGGTTTCAAGGACGTGCCCAATCTCGCGAGGCTTGGCTTTCCGATCGCCGAGGTCGCGCCGGACGGCACGGTGGTCATCACCAAGCTCCCGCAGGCTGGTGGGCGGGTAACCGAGGCAACCTGCAAAGAGCAACTGATGTATGAGATTCACAATCCGCAGCGTTATCTTCAACCGGACGTGGTCGCCGATTTCACGCAGGTGCGTGTCATGCAGGAAGCGCCGGATCGCATTCGGGTGAGCGGCGGACGTGGCACGCCGCGTACCGATACGTTGAAGGTGTCGGTCGCTTACTTCGACGGCTATATCGGCGAAGGGCAGATTTCATACGGCGGTCCCGGCGCGCTGGCGCGTGCCCGGCTTGCACTCGATATCGTGCGGGAAAGGCTTGCCCTGACGGGCGTCGAAACGCGTGAATTACGCTTCGATCTGATCGGTGTGAACGCATTGCATGGCGACACGGTGGCTGCCGGTCACGCCGAGCCTTATGAAGTGCGAGCACGGGTCGCGGGGCGCGCTGAATCGCTGGCGCAAGCGGTACGGATCGGCAACGAGGTCGAGACGCTTTACACGAACGGCCCGGCGGGCGGTGGCGGCGTGACGAAGTCAGCGCGCGAAGTCGTCGCGGTGCAATCGGTATTGTTGCCGCGCGAGCATGTCAAGCCGACATTCTCGCTGGTGGAGGCGTGATATGAAACTACGTGAGCTTGCCCATTCGCGGACCGGCGACAAAGGCAATACGCTGAATATCTCCGTCATCTGTTATGACGCGAAGCACTATGAGCATCTGCGTGCGGTGTTGACCGTGGAACGGGTCAAGGCGCATCTGAAGGACGTGGTGCGCGGCGAAGTCGTGCGTTATGAACTGCCTGGCATCGCCGCATTTAACTTCGTACTCGGCCATGCGCTCGGTGGGGGCGTGACGCGCTCGCTTGCGCTCGACGCGCACGGCAAATCGTTGAGTTCGGCCTTGATGGGGCTGGAGGTAGAGGACCCGGCTGCGGTTGGCGACGCGCCGGCCCTTAGTTAGCTGGCGCTGCCGGATAGGCTGAAGCGCGAAGCGGATAGAGAGGTCGCCGGGCAGTCGGCTCAGCCGCTCGCCTTGCTCAACTCGTGCGCGCGCCGAAGTCTCTCGCGGCTGTTGCTCAGATGCATGCGCATCGCGGCGCGCGCATCATCCGCGTCCTGGCGTTCGATGGCCCGATAGATCATCTGATGCTCGCTGAGCACGTTGCGCAGGTGCTCGATATGGTCGAGCTCCGCGATCTCGGCGGTGCCGAGCCGCGTGCGCGGGCTCACCGCGCGGCCGAGCTGGCTGAGCACATCGAAGAAGTAGCGGTTGCCGCTGGCGCGCGCGATCTGCAGATGAAACTCGATGTCGTGCGCCAACGTGTCGGTACTTCCCCGCTCGAGTTCGGACTCGAAGCGTTCCAGTGCGGCACGAATCTGCTTGAGATTCTGCTCGGTGCGTCGCGCTGCCGCGAGCGCGGCCGAGGCCGCTTCGACGTCGATGCGGAATTCGATGATCGCCATGACGTCCAGCATGCTGGAGAGGTCGGCGGCGGGCAACTGCATGGACTGTTCCGTGGCCGGTTCCAGAACGAATGTGCCGATGCCGTGACGCGTCTCGACCACTTTGGCCGCCTGCAGGCGCGAGATTGCCTCGCGGACCACGGAGCGGCTCACCGAGAGCTGCTTCATCATCGCGACTTCAGTCGGGATACGGTCTCCGGGCCGCAGGCTGCCGCGGCGAATTTCATCGGAAAGGGTGGCCACCACCTTCTCAGTTAGGCTGCTCATCTCTGTTGCTTATTGACTAATCGGCTGGAAATTCAAACATTGCGTGGGCGAGTGACGTCGTGTGTCGTCTCGACATAGCCATCATAGCGTCTGTCCGAAAGATGCCGATTTGAATCTCGTGCTCCCGATGCCGGCGGTGACGACTCGTTGACTGGACCTGGCCGGCACACCAGGCCAGTCTTTCGTTATGTCATCAGACGTCTTAATTCGATTCTACAATGCCAATGGCTGCAGTGGTGCTGCGACAGCTACAGCCCGGCACACATAGCCTGCATGGCAGGGTAAACACCCCATTGGTATCGATGAATGGAACGGGGTAGACTGTCATCAGACAACGTATCACGCGTTTTGGGACCGAATCGCCTAGCCTGCTCGAATGTGCGGCGGTGCGTTCGATCAGGCCGTCGGAATGGCCGGAACTGGAGACAACCTTGACATCTGCCCTCACCGCCGCCGCTGACCCGCTCGAGTCTGCGGTCTCGAAGGTCAAGCGGCACGTGCTGCCGCTTTTTCTGATCATGTTCATCGCGAACTACATCGATCGCGTGAACATCGGCTTCGTCAATTCCCACATGCAGACGGACCTCGGCATCGGCGCTGCCGCCTACGGTCTGGGGAGCGGTTTGTTCTTTGTCGGCTACGCGCTGTTCGAAGTGCCGTCGAACGTGTTGATGCAGAAGTACGGCGCGCGTGCCTGGCTGACCCGCATCATGGGCACGTGGGGGCTGGTCGCGGCCGCCATGGCGTTCGTCTGGAACGATACGTCCTTCTACGTGCTGCGATTCCTGCTCGGCATCGCCGAAGCCGGCTTCTTCCCGGGTGTGGTGTTTTACTTCACCCAATGGCTGCCGCAGAAAGAGCGCGGCAAGGCCGTGGCGGTTTTTCTCTCGGGCTCCGCGCTTGCGTCGGTGCTGTCCGGTCCGATCACAGGCAGTCTGTTGTCGATTCGCGGTCTTGGCCTGCACGGCTGGCAATGGATGTTTCTCATTGAGGGCGGCTTCTCGATCCTGCTGTGCGGTGTGAGCTGGTTGCTGCTGAAGTCACGCATTCGCGATGCCTCCTGGCTGACAGCTCAGGAACAGACCGTTCTCGAAAGCGCGATCGCCGCGGAACAGGCCGAGCGAGAGGCGCACGGCGGCGCGCATCTGCCGGCCATGAAGCTGCTGAAGGATCCGCAGATCCTGCTGTTCTGCTTCCTGTACTTCGCGATTCAATTGACCATTTACGCGGCCACTTTCTGGCTGCCGACGATCATCCGCAAGATGGGCGGACTCTCCGACTTCGAAGTCGGCATGTTCAATACGATCCCGTGGCTCATCGCCATGGTCGCGATGTACTGCTTCGCGGTGTTGTCCGCGAAATGGCGTTTCCAGCAGGCGTGGCTGGCGGTAGCGCTCGTTATCGCAGCGTGCGGGTTGTTCGCTTCGACGTCGGGTAATCCGGTGCTGTCGTTTGTGGCAATCTGCTTCTCAGCGATCGGTTTCAAGGCTGCGTCTTCGCTCTTCTGGCCGATCCCGCAGGGTTATCTGGACGCACGCGTTGCCGCCGCCGTCATCGCGCTGATCAATTCGATCGGCAACCTTGGCGGGTTCTTCGCACCGGCTGCTTTCGGTTATCTGCAGCAACACACCGGCTCGATTACCGGTGGTCTGTACGCCCTGGGCGTGGCTTCGCTGATCGCGGCGGCGGCCGGCTTCCTGACCCGCAATCGCCGTGTGAACCGCGACGCATTGCCTGAGCCGCTTCATAGCAAAGCACATTGAATTGCCGATCGACCGCCGCCAGTCGGCTTATTTACTTACCTGGTCCCACTATCATGTCCACGAACTCATCCCAATCGAACGCCACGCCGATCGTGACCGAGCTGCGCGTCGTGCCCGTTGCCGGCCGTGACAGCATGCTGATGAATCTGAGCGGCGCACATGGCCCGTTCTTCACGCGCAATATCGTCATTCTGCGCGACAGCGCCGGCCATACGGGCGTCGGCGAAGTGCCGGGCGGCGAGAGCATCCGCAAGACCATCGACGACGCGCGTCCGCTGGTTGTCGGTCAGTCGATCGGCAATCTTCAAGCTATCCTGAACAAGGCGCGTACGCAGTTCGCCGACCGCGACGCCGGCGGGCGTGGTCTTCAGACTTTCGATCTGCGCACCACCATTCACGCAGTGACCGCGCTCGAAGCCGCGCTGCTCGATCTGCTCGGTCAGCATTTGGGCGTGCCCGTCGCGGCACTGCTCGGCGAAGGCCAGCAACGCGACGAAGTGGAGATGCTCGGCTACCTGTTCTATATCGGCGACCGCAAGAAAACCGATCTGCCGTACGACAGTGGTGCGGAAGGGCGCGACGACTGGGAGCGCGTGCGTACCGAAGAAGCCATGACGCCCGAGGCGGTGGTGCGGCTTGCCGAGGCAGCGCAAGCGCGCTATGGCTTCAACGATTTCAAGCTCAAGGGCGGCGTGCTGCCTGGCGACGCCGAAATCGAAGCGGTGACGGCGCTCGCTGAACGCTTCCCGAATGCCCGCGTCACGCTCGACCCGAACGGCGCATGGTCGCTCGCGGAAGCGGTGCGCCTGTGCCGCGATCAACACGACGTGCTGGCCTACGCGGAAGATCCGTGCGGCGCCGAAAACGGCTACTCGGGACGCGAGGTGATGGCCGAATTCCGCCGTGCGACCGGTTTGCCGACGGCGACCAACATGATCGCTACCGACTGGCGCCAGATGGGTCACGCAATCCAGTTGCAGTCCGTGGATATTCCGCTTGCCGATCCGCACTTCTGGACCATGCAGGGCTCGGTGCGCGTGGCGCAGATGTGCAACGAGTGGGGGCTGACCTGGGGCTCGCATTCGAACAATCACTTCGACATTTCGCTTGCGATGTTTACGCATGTCGCGGCTGCGGCGCCTGGCAAGATCACGGCGATCGACACGCACTGGATCTGGCAGGACGGTCAGCGCCTGACGCGCGAGCCGCTGCAGATCGTCGGCGGCAAGGTCAAGGTGCCTCAGGCCGCCGGCCTCGGTGTCGAGCTGGATATGGACGAGATCGAGAAAGCGCACGCGCTGTATCTGCAGCATGGCCTCGGCGCACGCGACGACGGCGTGGCCATGCAGTATCTGATTCCGAACTGGAAGTTCGATAACAAGCGCCCGTGTCTGGTGCGCTGAGTTTCCCCACGATCTGAGCGGCGCTTCGTGCGGCCGCCCGCTTTTACCGACTATTTACGCTATGACCTCACCTCAAGAACTCAAAGCGATCGTTTCTGAAGGCCTGCTGTCCTTTCCGGTGACCGACTTCGACGAACAAGGCGATTTCCGCGCCGATACCTATGCTGCGCGCCTCGAATGGCTCGCGCCCTATGGCGCGACCGCGCTGTTTGCCGCCGGCGGCACGGGCGAATTTTTCTCGCTGACCAAAAGCGACTACACGAACGTGGTTCGCACGGCGACTGAAACCTGCAGAGGCAAGGTGCCGATTCTCGCCGGCGCGGGTGGCCCGACGCGCGTGGCGATCGATTACGCGCAGGAAGCCGAGCGTCTCGGCGCGAGCGGTGTGCTGCTGATGCCGCACTATCTGACCGAGGCGTCGCAGGAAGGGATTGCCGCGCACGTCGAGCAGGTCTGCAAGGCCGTGAAGAACATCGGCGTGATCGTTTATAACCGCGCGAATTCGAAGCTGAATGCGGACATGCTCGAACGTCTCGCGGACAGTTGCCCGAACCTGATCGGCTTCAAGGACGGCGTGGGTGAAATCGAAGCAATGGTGACGATTCGCCGTCGCCTCGGCGACCGTTTCTCGTATCTCGGCGGCCTGCCGACCGCTGAAGTTTATGCCGCGGCGTATAAGGCGCTGGGCGTGCCGGTGTATTCGTCAGCCGTGTTCAACTTCATTCCGAAGACGGCGATGGATTTCTATCGCGCGATTGCTGCGGATGATCACGCGACCGTCGGCAAGCTGATCGACGAATTCTTCCTGCCGTATCTGGCGATCCGAAACCGCAGGCAGGGTTATGCGGTGAGTATCGTGAAGGCCGGCGCGAAGCTCGTCGGCCGCAGCGCCGGTCCGGTGCGCGCACCGCTGACCGATCTGACCGAAGAAGAAATGGCGCAACTCGACGTGCTGATCAGGAAGCTCGGCGCGCAGTAAGCTGTGCAATAAGTGGCGCAATAAGCGGCGCAGGCAGTGGCGGCGGTTTCGCCACCCTCAACTCCGGCGAAACACAACGTGCGAGATGCGCTGCACGAGCAACGCGGCCGCAAGTGCCGCCACCGCCGTCAGCCATACGCCGATATGAATCGACTGCACAAGTGCATCGCGTGCCGTGTCGATCAACGCCAGCGTATTGAGACCCGACGTCTTCATATCCGCAATCAGTTTCAGGCGCACCGTTTCATCGATCAGGATGCGTAGATCGACAAAACGCGGCTGCCATTGCGATACGGCCGGCTCGCCGAGCACGCTCATCGTGCGTGTGACCACGTTGCGGTAGTGGTGCTGCACCACGGTTGCCACAATGCTGGTGCCGAGCATCCCACCCACCATCCGCGTGGACTGCAGCAGCGCCGTCGTGATGCCGAAGCGTTCACGACCGGCAATCTCCTGGCCGAACACATTCAGATTGTTCAGGATGAAACCCAGACCGATGCCGACGGCAGCCATCGGCAATTCAATCCACACGTGCGGTGTCTCCGGATTGGCAAACGCCAATGCGATCGACGCGAACAGCAGCAGCGCGAAACCGATCGACAGAATCCGCGTGGGCTTCTTCATGTGAATGACGATGCGCGTATTCAGCAGGCTGCCGAGTGCGATGCAGGCGGCAATCGGCGTCGCGAGCAGGCCGGCCTGTTGCGGCGACAGTCCGAAACCGCCTTGCAACAGCAGCGGCGCGAAGAAGATCAGCGAGAACATCACAAAGCCGGACAGGAAGCCGAGTACGAACAGCGTGACGAGTTGCGCGTCCTTGAACAGGTCGAGCGGAATGATGGGATGCGTGGCGCGTTTCTCGCACACCAGCAACGCAATGGCGCCCACGATCACGAAGGCCGCCAGCGCCAGGTTGCCGGCTGTCAGACCGTCTTTCGGCACGGCTTCGATGAAAGCCTGCAGGCCGCCCAACACGGCGGCGACCAGCGCCGCGCCGAGCCAGTCGATCTTGACCTCGCCCTCGTGCGGACGCTGGAAGTTGGGCAGATGCGCCCAGATGAAATAGAGCGCCGCGGCGCCGACCGGCAGGTTGATCAGGAAGGTCGAGCGCCAGCCCCAATGCTCGCTCATCCAGCCACCCAGCGACGGACCCGCCGCGGTGCCGATGCCGTAGGCGGCCGCCATCACCACCTGCCAGCGCACCCGTGCGCGCGGATCGGGGAAAAGATCCGGGATCGACGCGAAGGCCGTGCCCACCATCATCCCTCCGCCGACCCCTTGCAAGCCGCGCGCAATGACGAGGAACAGCATGTCGTTCGCCACGCCGCAGAGCACCGACGCCACCGTGAACGTGATGACTGCGGCGATCACGAAACGCTTGCGGCCGAAATAGTCGCCGAGACGGCCAAACACGGGGACCGTCACCACCGACGCCAACAGGTACGCGCTGGCGATCCATGCGTAGTACTCGAAGCCATGCAGTTCGGCGACAATCGAGGGCAACGCGGTGCTGACGACGGTCTGGTCGAGCGCGACCAGCATGTTGACGAGGCCGATGCCGAGCATCGCGAGCAGGGCGTTTCGGAAAGGCAGGGCAGTCGCAGTCGGATTCACGGGGCTGGGAAAGAAGGGCTTGTCAGGGTAGGCGCTGCGCGGCAGGGCGCGGCCAGGGTCTTGACCACTATTGTGTCCTATAGTTGTCTGACCTCTCATTCGACGATTATACGGGTTTTCCCTTACGAAAAAATATTCCCGACGGCAAGAAGTCGGCAGGGCATTCAAAAACGACCACAAAGTGTCGACAATGCGTACGAAAGTTTTGCGAAAGAAAATCTTGCACACTCGCGGCACATCGGCGACGCTTCGGAGCGGGAAAATTTCCCGAAATATGTGATAAAAGTCTGATACTTAAAAAAAGCCTGTCTGAACAGGCCGTCAGATTGTGATCACTGATAAGAATTTAACTGAGCGTCGTTCCGCTACGGAGGCGTTGTGATTCGAAACTGGCTTGCCGGGGTGCTGTTTGCAGTGTGTTTCGTCAGCAATGCGTTCGCAGGTGGACCTGATTGTTCCCGGCCGTTTACGCTTGGATTGCACGACCACGGGCTGCTCTATTCGCTCGATACCGATAGCGGTATCGACAAGGACTTCGCCGACGAGTTGATCCGGCGTAGCGGTTGCCAGATCAAGGTCAGTCTGATGTCACGCGCGCGTATCTGGAAACTGATCGAATCAGGCGCACTCGACTTCAGTCTTTCTGGAATCGCGAATGACGAGCGCAATCAATATGCTTCGTTTGCGTGGTACTTCAGCAATAAATACTATCTGCTCGTGCGCAAGGATGCCGGCATCCAGAACGTCGCGGACTTCGAAAACAATAAACGCGCGCAGCTCGGCGTGATCCGCAGTTTCCGCTACAGCACCTCGGCCAACGAACTGGTCGACAGACTGACGTCGGAAAACCGGGTGAGCCTCGCGGGCGGCCTCGAGCCACTCTATCAGGCGCTTATTCTTCGACAGATTCAGGGCATGATTATCGAGCCCTTCGATTACCCCGCGCTGGATGAGAAAAAGATCCGTGACGTGACGACGATCGTTGAGTTTAATGATCCTTCCGTGCCGCATGGTCTGATCATGTCGAAGAAAGCCCTCCCGGCCGCCGAGCGGGAGAAGTGGCGGGCGCTGGTGGATGAAATGCGTGCCGACGGAACGGTGCGCCGTATCTTCGAAAAGTATTTCAGGCCGGATCTGGCCAATGCCATGGTCAACTTCAAGGCGTCACCGTGATCCGGCTGCGCTCCGTCCTGCTGCCGTTGCTGGTCTTATCCGCGTCGCTTGGCGTGACGTGGGTAGTGTGGGATCACGAACGTCAGGCGACGCGCAAAGAGTTTCAGACGCAATTCGATTACACCCTGAGTGATGCGGTAGGCCGCATCGAACAGCGGATGGCGACCTACGAGCTGATGCTGCGAGGCGTGCAGAGCATGTTCGCCGCGAACGGAGAGTTCGATCGTGACAGGTTCCGGCGCTACGTGAGCGCGCTCAATCTTGACGCGAACTTTTCCGGGGTCCACGCCGTGGGTGTGGTCGAATGGGTGCCCGCGGCGCGGAAAGCGACCCATATAGCGGACATGCGCGAAGGCGGCGTTCCAGGCTACACGATTCATCCCGACGGGCTGCGCGAGGACTATGCCCCGATCGTTCAGCGCGAGCCTTTTGTTGGCCTTGCACGGAGCTCGCCCGGTTTTGACGCCTGGAACGAGCCGGTGCGTCGGTCGGCGTTGGAGAAAGCCCGCGACTCCGGCCTGGCGGTTCTCTCGGGAAAGGTGCGCCTTTCGGTCGATATGGACGCGGACCCCCGGCCAGGCTTCATCCTGTATCTTCCGATCTACGCTTCCGGCAAACCGCAGGACAATGTTGCGCAGCGTCGGGCGAACATTGTCGGTTGGGTCTACGCATCGTTCCGTATGCACGATGTGATGGCCAGTCTCTACGGCGAACAGCCCCCCGGTATTTCGCTAGCCATTTACGATGGCGTGGAGCCGTTGGAGGCCGCGCTGCTGCATCGCACGTCAGATGCACACAACCAACATGCGCCCGCGCTCATCTCCGCAAACGAATATCTGGTTGTGGACGGACACGACTGGATGCTGTCGATGAGCGCCTCCGACGAGTTTCGATCCCGGATGGGACGCAATGCAGAGGTGTTAATCGCAGGAACTGGCACCGGGTTGAGTCTCCTGCTGGCGCTTTTGACCTGGCTCATGATGACAGGGCGGGAGCGTGCCATGCGCCTCGCCTCAGCGATGACGCGGGAGTTGCGCGAGAACGAAGAGAAATTTCGCGCCATTGCCGACTGCACGGTGAACCTGGAAATCTGGTGGGGACCGGACGGCCAACCGCGCTGGATCAATCCCTCGGTTGAGTACTACACGGGCTATACGGTTGCCGAATGTATGGCAATGCCCGATTTCGCCCGCACGCTCATCCATCCCGAGGACATCCCGCGCGTTGCGCCGGAATTTAAAAAGGGGCTTCAGGGTTCCCGCGGCGACGATCTCGAGTTTCGTTGTGTGCGCAAGGATGGATCGCTCCTTTGGCTGTCGGTCTCCTGGGTGCCGATTAGCAATCAGAGGGGCGACTTCATTGGTTTTCGGACCAGCGGCCGCGATATCACAGAGCGCAAGAAGTCGGAGGAGAAAATCCGGGAACTTGCCTTTTACGACACGCTGACGCGCCTGCCCAATCGAGCGCTTCTTCTGGATCGGCTGAGGCAGTCGATGACAGCCAGCCGGCAGAACAAGGTCTGCGCCGCCCTCATGTTCATCGATCTTGACCACTTCAAAACGCTGAACGATACGCTTGGGCACGACAAGGGCGATCTGCTCCTGCGACAGGTCGCGTATCGCCTGTCGAGTAGTGTCAATGAGGGCGATACGGTTGCCCGGGTCGGCGGCGACGAGTTCGTTGTGGTGCTGGGCAATCTGAGTCTGGACGAGGCTGAGGCGACCATGGAAACCGTGGCGGTGGGAGAAAAAATTCTCGCCGTGCTGGGGTGCGCCTACGAGCTCAACGGTGTTCAGTTTCGAAGCACCGCCAGCATCGGGGTCACCGTATTCAACGGGGAGCAGACGTCCACCGACGAGCTTTTCAAACAGGCCGATCTCGCCATGTATAAATCGAAGGAGCGCGGGCGCAATGCCATGTGCTTCTTCGACCCTGCCATGCAGACGGCAGTGCTAAAGCGAGCCGAGCTGGAGGTGGGGCTGCGCAACGCCATCGAGGAGAACCGGTTTGTTCTTCACTATCAGGCGCAGGTCGTCGACGGGAATTACATAACCGGTGCGGAAGCGCTGGTGCGCTGGGAGCATCCTGAGCGCGGCCTGATACCGCCGGGCGAGTTTATCCCGCTCGCTGAGGAGTCTGGGCTGATTCTCGAGATGGGCCGAACGGTATTGGCGTCCGCATGCTCCCAACTGGCCGTATGGGCGACGCGGCCATCGATGGCGCATCTGTCTATGGCAGTGAACGTCAGCGCCCGGCAATTTCGCGAGCCGGACTTCGTAGACACTGTGCTCGACGTCATCAACCGGACTGGGGCGAGGGCGGACAGGTTGAAGCTCGAGCTGACCGAGAGTGTTCTCGTTGAGAACGTGCAGGACATTATCGAAAAGATGACCGCCCTTCGCGCTCGAGGCGTGACTTTCTCGCTGGATGACTTCGGGACTGGCTACTCTTCGCTGTCTTATCTGAAGCGATTGCCGTTGGACCAGTTAAAGATTGACCGGTCATTTGTGCGCGACATCCTGGTCGACTCCAACGACGCTGACATCGCGAGAACGATCGTGGCGCTTGCCCGAAGTTTTAACCTGGGTGTCATCGCCGAGGGCGTCGAAACTGAAGCGCAAAGAGATTTTCTGGCAGTCGCAGGGTGCCACGCCTATCAAGGGTTCCTCTTTTGCAAGCCGCTGCCGATTCAGGGTTTTGAACAGTTTGTGAGCCTGTTCAGCTCCCGGAGCCGGAGGGATGTTCGATCGACGGGGAGTGAGGAGAGAAACGTCGGTTCGGGTACCGTAACCTGATCAATCGGTATCGAAGGCAGACGTGCATGACGTGTGTGCCCCTCACTCGTGGCGAAGGGCCGCTTCGTCGCTTTTGGCGGACGCGCGCCACTGAACGCTGAGCAGGTGCTCACGCATGCATCGAGCCGCGGCTTCGCCGTCACGCGCCTTCATGGCACTGACGATCTCCTGGTGCTGCGCGGCGAAATAGCTGCGTGTTTCCTGCGCTGACGTCTTCTCGCGCACGTCGGGTTTGACGCGCATCCCGTTGATCACTTCCATCAAGGAGATGAGCGCGGGATTGCGTGTGGCCTGTCCGATCAGCAAATGGAATCGATGATCCCATTGTTGCCACTCTTCGTCATTTTTTGCCGCGGCGTTTTTCCGCGCGCATTTTTCAAGTTCCAGCAAATCGTCCCGACTGGCTTTCGTCGCGGCTAGCTGCGCGAGTGCCGGCTCGAACAACAGGCGCATTTCTGCGATGTCCGCCGGACTGGCGCCTGCCCGAAGTCCGCGCAGCGTCGGGGCGAACTTCAACGGTCTCGCACCCAGATAGGTGCCGCGACCGACGCCGCGCCATACACGCCCTGATGCCTCCAGCGAAGCAAGCGACGAACGCAGTTCCCTCCGGCTGACATTGAGGGCTTCGGCGAGTGTTCTTTCAGGCGGCAGCGCGTCGCCGTCCTTGAGTTGATGGTCGGCAATATAGTCCAGCAGCCTGTCCAGTATGGAATTTTCCATTGCGCTTTGTTTGAACCAATATTCATTGGTTCAAAATTTACCACAGTCAAACCAACTGAGGCGAGATCCGCCGATTTTTTTGATCTGGTATTGTGTGCGAAATTCCGGGTTAACGCTTGGTGAAACCGGACATCCTTCGCCGTAATCTCTTAGCTTATCGGATTCGTACCAATACTGATTGGTTCACAAATAACCAGTCGTTGGTCATCGCAAAAGGAGTCGCGCATGTCGTTTACAACCCGCCCGGAGCTGATTGGCACATTCGGTATGGTGGCCTCCACGCACTGGCTGGCGAGCGCGTCAGCGATGGCCGTTCTGGAGAAGGGGGGAAATGCGTTCGATGCGGCAGCCGCTGCCGGCTTTGTCCTGCAGATCGTTGAGCCGCATCTGAATGGTCCCGGCGGCGAGTTGCCGGTTGTGTTCTACAGTGCGCGCGAGGAACGTGTTCGCGTTCTGTGCGGGCAGGGCGTGACGCCGGCAGGAATGACGATAGCGCGCATGCGTGAGCTGGGTCTCGAAGTCGTTCCCGGTACGGGGTTGCTGCCGGCCGTAGTACCTGGCGCATTTGGCGCCTGGATGGCGATGCTGCGCGACTATGGTCAACTGCCGCTCGAAGACGTCCTGAGCTATGCGATCGGCTATGCGGAGAACGGCTATCCGGTTCTCCCGCGCATGACGTCGTCGATCCTGGCAATCAAGGATTTCTTCCAGACTGAATGGCCTACTTCGGCTGAGCAATGGCTGTGCAACGGCGACGCGCCGATGCCGAACCAACTGTTCGCCAATCCGGCGATTGCGCAGTCGTACAGGCGCATTCTCGCGGAGGCGAATACCCGCAGTGATCGTGCGGAGCAGTGCGAAGTTGCCCGCAAGGTTTTTTATCGCGGATTCGTGGCCGAAGCTATTGATCACTACTTCCGGTCAACTGCCGTTCTCGATACTTCCGGTCAGCGCAACTACGGTCTGCTCAACGCGGATGATCTCGCGCGTTGGGAGCCGTCCTACGAAGACCCGGTTTCATACGACTATGAGGGCTTCCGCGTTCACAAGACGGGCCCCTGGGGCCAGGGGCCGATGTTCCTGCAGCAACTCGCGCTCCTTAAGGGCTTCGATCTCAGTGCGATGGATCCGATAGGCCCTGATTTCGTGCACACGATAATCGAATGCTCAAAGCTCGCGTTCGCCGATCGTGAGGTGTTTTACGGCGACCCCGCGTTTGCGCATGTGCCCATGGATGTGCTTCTGAGCGACGCCTACAACGACGAGCGCCGCCGCTTGATCGATCCCGGCCATGCGTCGTTCGAATTCCGCCCCGGCAAGTTGGGCGACAGTGAACAGCGTGCCGCGCTGATCATGGCCAATGCGGGAAGGCAACAGTCCGGCGGCTTCGGCCAGGGCGAACCGACCTTTGCGCCGCTGCCTGAACTGCGCGGCGATACGGTTCATCTCGACGTGGTCGATCGCTGGGGCAACATGGTTTCGGCAACACCGTCGGGTGGCTGGCTGCAGGCCTCGCCGGCCGTGCCCGGTCTCGGCTTTAACGTGACCACGCGCGCGCAGATGTTCTGGATGGAAGAGGGTCTGCCGTCCTCGCTTGGCCCGGGGCGCCGCCCTCGCACGACGCTCTCGCCCACGCTCGTTACCCGCGAGGGCAGGCCCTACGCGGCATTCGGCACGCCGGGTGGCGACCAGCAGGATCAGTGGTCGATCCAGCTGTTTCTCCGGCACGTGCATGCCGGCATGAACTTCCAGGCTGCGGTGGATTCGCCCTCGTTCCAGACGGCGCATTTCCCCGGCTCGTTTTATCCGCGTTCGATGCAACTGGGCAAGATGTCCGCCGAGTCCAATTTTCCGGAACACACGCTTGCCGCGTTACGTGCGCGTGGACATGACTTGACCGTGGCCGAGCCCTGGTCGCTGGGCCGTGTCTGCGCGGTCGGGATCAGAAATGGTCTGATGCGTGGCGCAGCAACACCTCGTCAAATGCAGGCATACGCAATCGGGCGATAAGTTTCGCGGCCCAGAAATCGTATCCATTTTCGTCAGGGAGAACATGCCGTGTCTGCTATTGCCGCCCGACTCGAGCGACTGCCTTTATCAGGTTTTCATCGCAAGCTCCTGCTGATCGGCGGGTTGGGGTACATGTTCGACGGACTCGATTCGTCATCGCTTGCGTTCCTGCTACCCGTCGTGAGCAAGCTATGGCACCTGACGAGTGCCGAGACGGGCCTCGTCGCGAGCAGTACCTACATCGGTTATTTTTTTGGGGCCTTTCTGTCGGGTGTGCTCGCCGATGTGATCGGGCGTCGTCGCATCATGATGAGCGCGCTTGCAATCTATTGTTGTGCGTCGCTCGCGAGCGCAACCGCCACCGACTGGCACACCTTTTTCGCATTGCGTATCGTCGCGGGTTTTGGATCTGGCGCCGAGACCGTGGTGATCGCACCGTTTCTGGCCGAGTTTGTGCCACGGCGTTACCGGGGCATCTTTTGCGGCGCGCTCGTCGGCTTCATGTCGTTCGGCTATCTGGGTTCGTCGATTCTCGGCTTCACCGTCGTGCGTAACTTTGCCGAAGGCTGGCGATATCTGGCGGTGGCGACTTCGTTGCCCGTTGTCATGCTCCTCTGGTGGCGAAGAACTTTGCCCGAATCGCCACGCTGGCTTGAGAGCCAGGGGCGGGTCGCTGAGGCGGATGGCATTGTGAGCGCAATCGAGTCGTGGTTTGCAGGCAAAGGTATCAGTCTGGCGCCCGTTGCGTCCCTCGGCGGCACCATGCCTGCATCGGCGCCTGCGAAGGGCAACGCGCTACAGAATGTGCTGACGCTGTGGTCGCCGCGATTGGCGCGTACGACCGCGGTGAGCTGGCTGATGTGGTTCTCGGTCGCGTTTGCGTATTACTCGTTTTTCTCCTGGATTCCGAGCCTGCTCCTCAAGGAGGGGCTCACCATGACGAAAAGCTTTGGTTATTCGATCGCGATTTACGGAGCGCAGATCCCCGGATACTTCACTGCGGCATGGCTTAATGAACGGCTCGGCCGAAAGGGCGTGGTGGCGTCGTACATGTTGTTGGGCGGAATTGCGGCGATCACGCTCGCGTTTTCCCATACCGGCTTACAGATCATGGCCGCAGGTATTTGCCTGTCGTTCTTCATGAACGGCGCATTCGCAGGGGTGTACGCGTACACCCCTGAAGTTTTTCCGACCGCTGTGCGAGCAACCGGTACCGGATCGTCCTCATCTTTCGGCCGGATTGGCTCGGTAAGCGCTCCCATTCTGGTCGGCCTTGTTTATCCGGTGCTCGGATTCCTGGGCGTGTTCGCAATGACCACCACGGTCTTGCTGGTAGGGGCCTGCGTGGTGTTCTTTCTCGGTATCGAGACCCGCAACCGGTCGCTCGAAGATATCGAAGAGAGCGGCACCGGCCAGCCCCAGGATTTGCACGTCCCGCTCAGCTCGACCGAATTGCGCGGCTGAGTGTGCGTGATGTCCCAACTACACAGACAGATAATGCCAGGCAATCCGATTGATTCAGTCTCACCAGCCCCAAAAACGCTGGATATTTCAGACCTCGAACGACTAGCAATAGTCATGCGGCTGAGAAACCAACCCACCGAGATTTTCCGTGCGGTTCACGCGTTGGCTGCGAGCGCGATAGGCTTCGGCCTTTTAACGATCATGTCATATGACGCGCAGCGCGAGGAGGTCGAGCGCGTTTATACAAACATGCCGGACGTGTACCCAATTGGAGGCCGTAAGAAAAAACGCGGCACCGCGTGGGCGAACCAGGTATTGCAGGATCTCAAGCCATTTCGCGCGGAAACGACGCAAGGCATCCGGGAGGCGTTCGACGACCACGCGGTGATGACCGGCATGGGACTCGGATCGATACTGAACATTCCGGTTGCGTACGACGGGGTGTGCGTCGGCACGCTGAACATGACACACAAGGAAGGGTGGTACACGGGCCGGCACGAGGAAATGGGCGTGCTGATTGGCTCCTTTCTCGCACCCGCACTAATCAGGTGCAACATGATGCACGCTGATAGCGTCACGCGTCTCTGAGGTCACTACGATCAAATGCATACAAGAACAACCTTGACCCGATCCGCCGAGTCCCAAAACACCTGGGTGCTTGTCTTCGTCCTGGGCTACCTCGCATTACTAGCCGATGGCGCGGACGTGATGATGTACGGCCTGACGCTCACGCGAATCAAGGACGAATTCGGTTTGAGCAATGTCGAGGCGGGGGCGTTGGGCAGCTTGACCCTGGTTGGTATGGCCATTGGCGGCATTTTCGGCGGCTGGGCCAGTGATCGCCTGGGGCGGGTGCGGGTCGTGGTCTGGGCATTGGCGCTCTTTTCGCTCGGCGCAGGGCTGCTGGGTTTTACCCACAGTTTTCTGGAATTTGCGGTCGTGCGGTTTATCAGTTCGTTGGGCATCGGCTGCATGGTGCTGGTCACCACGCTGGTTGCCGAATACGTACCCACGGAGCGGCGTTCGCTGATTCTTGGCGTGTTGCAAACCGGCATTTCCGCGGGCTACATTGTTGTCATCTCGCTCAGCAACTGGATTTTGCCGCACTACGGCTGGCGTACGCTCTACTACGTGTCGGCAATTCCTGTACTGCTGGCGCTGGCGATAAAATTTGCCGTGCCGGAGCCGGCAGCATGGCAGGCGAGCCGCGCAGCCAGCCGCAAGGGCGAACGTGGGCATCGCACCAACCGTTACTATCAGATTTTCAGTAACCGGCAGTCGCGAACCTTATTCATTCTGTGGACCTTAGCCTCGTTATTCGCACTGTCCGGATTCTACGGTTTGAACAACTGGTTGCCGACTTACCTGGAAAAGGAACTGCACATCAAATTCGGCGCAATGGCCGGGTACATGATTGGCGCTTACGTGGTCGCCTTCATCGGCAAGATCTTTGCGGGATGGCTGGGTGACCGCTGGAGTCGGCGAGGTGTTTATGTGCTTGGCTGTGTGGGCGCCGCGCTCTTTCTGCCGGTGATCATTTTCTGGCATACGCGCGACAACATTGCGTACCTGATGCTTGTTTTCGGGTTTTTGTATGGTGTGCCGCTGGGGACGATCGGCACCTTCATGTCTGAGAGTTTCGCTACCGCCATCCGTGGGACAGCCGTGGGCGGCTCCTATAACATCGGTCGTTTTTGCTCGGGCGCGGCCCCCATTATTATTGGCTACATTGCCACCCAATTCTCTATCGGTATTGGATTTCTGGTGGTCGGTGGAGTTTTCTTTCTAAGCGGCGTCACCGCGGTTTTTGTTCCAGACCGGCTGTATGACACACAACGTTAGCCCATGGGCAACATGGGCGAAAACGTTGTGCGTCTGTCTGATCGACGCGAAGCAATATGCGAGACTTTATTGCGCCCCGATCCGGGCTAACGTAATAGCACGTTCGGGGCATGCAGTCACGCACAAACCGCATGCCCGACACGCATCGGCGTTTGGCGTGTACGCGACTTTCATTCCGTGTACGCGCAGCTTGAATCTGTTCAGTGCGCCCAATTGCTGGTAGTCGGCCGTATCGATCCGGCGGATGTCGAAAACGTTCTCGGGACAGACTACCGCGCAATCGCCCTTGCCTTCGCACCGTTTCAGATTGACCACGGGAGCAATGACGCCCGGGGCCTGTTTGCATGCGGATGTCGAAGCGGTGCTCATGCGCGATCCTCCGGGCGCTTGCCGTCAGCGGACGACAGGTTCTTCTGAAAATTTTCGCGCTCCTCGGGCGTCATCCGTTCCCACCGGCGCCAATGCCTGCGTCCGTGGCAACCGCCGCGTCCTCGAAAGCCGCCAAACAGAATCCGGCTCAGAATCAGCAGGCCCATTGCGTGCGGAAAATCGATCGCACGGCCACCGATGAACAGCGCCGGGATAACCCAATTCCATAGCGCCATCACCATCCATCCCAGCACGGCAATGCCCACCAGAATCAGCAGTGCCTTGCCGAAACACCTCAGTTTGAAACTCATCTATCTGCTCCTTTAGATATTCAGTTCGTCATACACGGCTTGCAAGCGAACGCGCAGATGCAGGACCGCGTAACGCTTGCGTGCCAATAGTGTGTTCACGCCGACACCGCTTTCGGATGCGAGCTCCTTGAAGCTGCGCCCTTCCAGTTCATGAGCGACGAACACGTCGCGCTGATCCGCCGGCAATTCGTTGAGCGCGTCTTGCAGGGCCTCCAGCAGCACCGACCTTGCATAGAGGGCTTCAGGGCCGGCGTCGGTTGCCGGCAGGGCGAGATCCAGTCGATACTCGGCGTCATCCGAGTCGTCGACCATTTCAGCCAGCGGTTGCTCACGGCGCTTGCGAAAGCGGTCGATGATGCGGTTTCGCGCCACGCGGAACAGCCACGCGCTAACCTGTTCGATCGGCGCAGGGAGGCGGTAGGCTTGCACGAACTCGTGAAAGACATCCTGCAAGATGTCTTCAGCGTCGCCCTGATCGTGCACACGACGCCGGATGAAATTCCCGAGTTTTGTACGCTCACGCAACACAGTTGCAGTGATGTCGGTATCTCGTTCGATCATCGATTTCGGGGTGCGCGGCGGTTCCATACGTCTGTAGACGGTTCACGATCAGGAATATTGTCGGCGCCGGAAAAAATAGCGTTGCTACGCCGGTGGCGCGGGTGTTCGGTCCGAAGCCGGTGATATCGGCCGTTCGCTGCGCGGCCAGGTCCTAGAACCGCTCCACCCTGAACGGCTGGGTGTCCACGAGCGTTTCCTCATGGGTCATCATCTCGGCGATCAGCCGGCCCGTCACCGGGCCTAGTGTCAGCCCGTGGTGCGCGTGACCAAAAGCGAACCACAAGTCTTGGTGGCGTGTCGCGGGCCCGATGATCGGCATCATGTCGGGTGTGCAGGGGCGTCGTCCCATCCAGGGTTCATCGTCAAGACGCTTGCCCAATGGAAATAGCGTACGCGCAATCGGCTCGACCGCGGCGAGCTGCGTGGGCGTTTTGGGCGCGTCGCAGTGCGCGATCTCCGCTCCCGTGGTCAAGCGGATGCCCTTTGCCATGGGAGCCAGCACGTAGCCCTTCTCGACGTCCAGAATCGGATGATTCAGGCGAGCCCCTGCCTCTGGCGCGTAGTGCATGTGGTACCCGCGTTTCACGGCGAGCGGCAAGCGATAACCGAGCCGCGAAGTTACGCGATCCGACCACGGCCCTAACGCAACTACCGCTGACGAAGCCGTGATCGTTCCCGCTTGCGTATCGACCGCCCACCCTTCACGAAACGAGTCCGCATCGCCGATGAAAAACCGTCCGCCGAGCGCTTCGAAATATTTCGCGTAGGCGGTGACGAGTGCGTTGGGATCGCTTACGGAATTGGATGCCAGGTAGCGCAAGCCGCCTGGCAGTGCTTTGTCGAGATCGGGCTCCTTCTGTTGCAGGCGGCCCGCATCCAGCGATTCGAACTCGATGCCATATTCACGATGCCACCGTTCAGCGAGCCGGGTTTCCGCGTCCCATGCTTTTTCGCTGCGAAACACCTTGATCCAGCCGGTGGGGCGGAATAACGCGCTCGCGCCGGCCGCGGCGGCCAGCGCGCGGTGCTCGTCCAGGCAATGCTCGATCAGCGTCGCGTACGACTTCGCGATGGCCGCATGTTTGGCCGGATGAGAATTGCGCCAGTATTGCCACAGGAACGGTGCGGTCTTGAGTATGGCGTCGGCATGGTAGCGAACGTCCGGCGACTGGTTGCGCGCGTACCGAAGCAAGGTGCCGAGGTCGCGTGGAAAGGCATGGGGGTACACGCCTTCGCGCTGGATCAGCCCGGCGTTGCCGAACGACGTTTCGTTGCCGGGCTGCTTGCGGTCGACCAGTGCGACACTACGGCCGCGTTTCTGCAGATGCACGGCAACGCACACGCCGACAATGCCCGCGCCGAGCACGACGGTATCGAATTTCATTGTGGTCATGAATTCACCTGTTGCCGATCTGACACGGCGACCTAGAGCCCAGCGATCAGTTTTTTGAGCAACGCGTTGAGCTTTTCCTGCTCGGCCGGGGTCAGCACGGAAAGCAGCCGCTCCTCGTTCGCGACATGGCGGCCGATCGTCTCGTCGATCACGTGTTTGCCGGCATCGGTGAGCGCGATCAGCTTGCCGCGACGGTCATTGGGATCGGGAAGACGCTCGACCAAGCCGGCACGTTCGAGGCGGTCGAGGCGATTGGTCATGCCGCCCGACGAGATCATCGCGGCTTCGTAAAGCTGGGTTGGTGAGAGCATGTAGGGTTCGCCCGAGCGCCTGAGCGTTGCGAGCACATCGAACTCGCCCGACTGCAACCCCGCTTCGGCGAACAGCGGATTCATGTGATCGGTCATCACGCGTTCAGCGGCATCGGACAGCCGGCCGAACACGGCCATTGGCAGGGCCGGAAGATCGGGGCGTTCGCGGGCCCATTGTTCAACGGCAATCTCAGCACGGTCCATCGTCAATTCCTCTCGATGAAATATATCTTTACATTAAGATATATTTGACTAAGATACTAGCACGGTGGCGAGCCAAATCGCGACTCGCACCTTCCTTGAAGGAGACAGTGATGAGCAAGATGATTTTCGTGAACCTCCCGGTGCATGATCTGGCCGCGTCGAAGCGCTTCTATGAGGCGGTCGGCTTCACCAACAACCCGCAATTCACCGACGACACGGCTGCCTGCATGGTGTTGAGCGACACCATCCACGCGATGCTGCTGACCCACGATAAATACCGGCAGTTCACGACCAAGGCGATTCCCGACGCACGCACGACGAGTGAGGTGCTGATCTGCATCACGGCTGACAGCCGCGCTGAAGTCGACGACATGGTCGGCAAGGCGAAGGCTTTTGGCACGGTGATCGATCCGACCCCGACGCAGGATTTCGGCGTCATGTACGGCCGCAGTTTTGAAGACCCGGACGGCCATATCTGGGAAGTGATGTGGATGGATGCGAACGCCGTCGCTCATTGACGCGGAGTGTGTCAGAGTAACGTCTCTCACTCGTGGAGCGACCCCGCATGACCGGATTACCCATTGCCGACCGATGGTTCGAACTCAAACGCATCAGCGACGACATCACGCTGCTTTGGGAACCTCATGTCGTCCCGCTGATGCGTTGCAATATCTGGCATGTGCGCGGTCGTGACCGGGATCTGATGATCGACACAGGGATGGGTATCGCCAGTCTTCAGGATGCCGCGAAGCACCTGCTGCAGAAGAGCGTCACCGCCGTTGCGACGCATACGCACTCGGACCATATCGGCGGACATCACGAGTTCGAACACACGCTGGTTCACGAACTGGAGGCAGACAACCTGCGCGCGCCGCGCGAGCGAGGCACGCTTCTGGCATCGGTAATGGGCGAGGCGGCCATTCGCCGGTATCGTGAAGTCGGCTATCCGTTCGACGGCGATTTGATCACGGCGCTACCCAGCGCCGATTACTCAATGTCCGACTATCACGTGCGGGCCGCAACGGTCACAGAGATCGTCAAGGAAGGGAACATCGTCGATCTCGGCAACCGGCATTTTGAGGTGCTGCATCTGCCCGGCCACTCGCCGGGCAGCATTGGCCTATGGGAAGCGGCATCGGGCACGCTGTTCTCGGGCGATGCGATCTACGATGGCCCGCTACTGGATGAGATAGGCGGCGCGGATATTCCGACCTATGTGCGCACCATGAAACGGCTGCGTGAATTGCCCGTGCAAGTGGTTCACGCCGGGCACGACGGGAGCTTCGGGCGAGAACGGCTGCTTGAGTTGGTCGACGCCTATCTGGCTAAACGTACCTGATCGCGCCGGTTTTTCATCCGGCTTCTTATCCCGCTTCTCGCCTCAATAGCCCGTCTTACGCGTCTTTCAGCCAGGGCATCTCCACGGGTGACACCACCAGATGCCGGGCTTCCCGTTTCAGTTCGAAGATGAACCCGACCAGGATCATGGAGTCGGCATACGGGATTGGGAATACATGAGGATTTTCCGCGGTGCGCAGCGGGTGGGCGGGCGTGTTCGCCGTCGTCGCGGCGTTTTCGCGGACGCTTTCCAGTTCGTCGACCATTGCCTGACCACTTACTTTCAGGACGCGGCTACGCAGGTCGCTGAACGGTTCGATGCGCGCCCCGTCTTCGTTGTATTCGGGCACTTCATAGATGAACCAGGACATGTGCGTCTCCAAGGAAAAAGGCAAGTATTCTAGCAGTGGGCGTAACGCATCCGCGTTTTCCTTGCTTAGGAAATCGAGTTGCGCTCAGGCCCCACAACAACAGAAAGGCTGAGACAAAAGTCTCATCCGGAAATGATGGTGCACTGCAATGTGCTGTTCCGGAACCCGCATGTTAAAAGTCATCCTAAGCGTGCCACTGAATGACGATGCGCGCCGAGCCGACCGGAGACATTCATGCCCTATGTTCCGCAAGTGAGACACATCGATCGGATCCGCAGGTTGATCGAAGGCCGAATGCCTGATCGCGGCGGCGATGCTACGCGGCTGACCTCATCGTATTGGCGCTCGCTCGAGCAATATCATCTCGATCCCGGCCTGACAAAGGGGCCGCGGATTCTGAGCGCGCCGGAACTGCGCGACGTACAACATCGGGAAGAATCGGTTCTGCGGGCGTCGGGCGAATGCCTTTCGCGTCTGCATGAGACGGTTCGCGAGGCGGACTACTGCGTGATGCTCACCGATGCACAGGGCGTGACGATCGATTATCGCGTTGACCGGGATCGGCGGCACGACTTCAAACGAGCGGGATTGTATCTGGGCTCCTGCTGGTCCGAGCAGGAAGAGGGAACCTGCGGCGTTGCGACAGTGTTGCTCGATTCCCAGCCGATCACCGTTCATAAGACCGATCATTTTCGGGCCGCCTTTACCACGTTGACCTGCAGCGCCTCGCCTATCTTCGGGCTGGAGGGCGAACTGATCGGCGTGCTGGATGCATCGGCGATTCGCTCGCCTGACGAACGCGAAAGTCAGCGTCTGATTAACCACATCGTGCGTCATAGCGCCGTGTTGATCGAAGACAGTTTCTTTCTCAACGCGACCACGCATTACTGGGTTTTGCTGGCGCACCGGAACCGCCACTACGTAGAGGCCCAGCCGGAGATTCTGATTGCCTTCGATGCGCACGGAAACGCAGTCGCGGCGAATCGCCGGGCAAAAGAGTGCGTGCCTGGACTCGATCGGCTGCCGCGACCGGTCTCCGAGCTTTTCGATGTCCGCGCCGAGCGTCTTCTGGATGTCAGGCCGGGCCGCGACATGGTTTCGATCAAATTCGCGGGCAACGGCTCGCCGCTCTATGCCCGCGTTCGTCCGCCCGTTATTCGCGCGCAACGGCAACCTGCATCGAAGCCCCGGAATCCCGCGCCTCAGGCGCAACCCACACTCACCGATATCGACGCCCTTGAGCGTGAGCGCATCGTCACCGCCCTGACGGATGCGAAATGGCATCCGGACGAGACAGCCAAAACCTTGGGCATCTCGCGGGCGACGCTTTACAGACGGATCGCGAAGTTCGGCATTGTCCCGCCTCACCGGCGATAGCGGTCCACGGTTATCCAGCGGGCAAAGAACCCGCGCGTTACTTCGACGTTTCACTAATCCGTATCGAATGGAGGAGCAACCATGCCTGAAAATAATGCAAACCAGATTATTGAAAATGTTCTGGAATCCCTGGAGTCGGCGCTTAAACGCGGTGATACCGCTGCGGCCGTCGCGCTGTTTCAACCCGAGTGCTATTGGCGCGATCTGGTTGCGTTCACCTGGAATATCAAAACCATGGAGGGCCGGGACCAGATCGGCGCCATGCTCGACGCACAACTCGACGCCATCAAGCCGATCAGGCTGCGGATCGCCGAAAATGAAGTACCGACTGAAGCCGGCGGTGTGGCCCAGGCGTGGATCACCTTCGAAACGGAAGTTGCCCGCGGCAGCGGTTTTATCCGCGTGAAGGATGGCCTGATCTGGACTTTGCTGACCACCATGGGCGAATTGAAAGGCCATGAGGAACCCAAAGGCAACCGCCGTCCGATGGGTGCGGAACATGGCGCGCGCATGGACCGAACGAGCTGGAAGGAACGTCGCGAAGCCGAAGCGCAGGCGTTGGGTCGAGCGGAACAACCTTACTGTTTGATCGTGGGCGGCGGGCAGGGTGGGATTGGACTGGGCGCGCGTCTGCGGCAACTGGGTGTGCCGACGATCATCGTCGATAAGAATCCCCGTCCTGGCGACCAGTGGCGTAACCGCTACAAGTCACTGTGTTTGCATGATCCGGTCTGGTACGACCATATGCCTTATTTGCCGTTCCCGGATAACTGGCCGGTTTTCACGCCCAAGGACAAGATCGGCGACTGGCTCGAGATGTACACCAAGGTCATGGAGTTGAACTATTGGGGATCGACTGTTTGCAAGTCCGCGCGCTATGACGAAGCGAAGGCGGAATGGGTGGTCCAGGTCGAGCACGACGGCGAGACGTTGACCCTGCGGCCCAAGCAGCTTGTGCTTGCCACGGGCATGTCGGGTAAGCCGAATATCCCCTCGTTCAAAGGCATGGATGTGTTCAAGGGCGAGCAGCATCACTCGTCGAAACATCCTGGACCCGACGCGTACAAGGGCAAGAAAGTGGTCGTGATCGGCGCGAACAATTCGTCGCATGATATTTGCGCGGCGCTGTGGGAAGCGGGCGTCGACGTCACGATGGTTCAGCGGTCGTCCACGCATATTGTGAAGTCTGATTCGCTAATGGAACTTGCTCTTGGTGATCTCTATTCCGAGCGCGCGGTAGCGTCTGGCATGACGACATCGAAAGCCGACCTGACGTTTGCATCGATCCCGTACAAGATCCTGCACACGTTTCAAAAGCCCGTATGCGATGCGATCAGGGAGCGCGATGCCGCGTTCTACGACCGTCTGGAAAAACGCGGTTTCATGCTCGACTTCGGGGATGACGACTCGGGGCTCTTCATGAAGTATCTGCGGCGCGGGTCGGGTTACTACATTGATGTGGGCGCCGCCGACCTTGTAGCGGACGGCAAGATCAAGCTGAAGAGCGGTGTAGACGTGGTCGAACTGAAGGAGCACTCTGTCCTGCTAAGCGACGGCACTGAGCTGGAGGCGGATCTCGTCGTCTATGCAACCGGTTACGGATCGATGAATGGCTGGGCCGCCGACCTCATCTCGCGTGAAGTGGCGGATAAAGTGGGCAAGGTGTGGGGGCTGGGTTCGAATACGACGAAAGATCCGGGGCCGTGGGAAGGCGAACAACGCAACATGTGGAAGCCCACGCAGCAGCCCGCCTTGTGGTTTCATGGCGGAAACCTGCATCAGTCGCGCCACTACTCCCAGTATTTATCGCTGCAATTGAAGGCGCGCATGGAGGGTATTGCGACGCCGGTTTATGGCCTGCAGGAAGTGCATCACCTTTCCTGACTTCGATGTGTGGTTGATGCGCGCGCTCCTTACGGTCCTGTGTTAAGACGGCCGGATAGGGGGTGACGCGCATCGACGCAATACCTTTGCCATTGGCGTTGAGCGGCGCGCCGCCTTCCGAAACAAAGCAGTACGCGCCGAGCACGTGCGAAACACGACGAGCGGCTTAACCCGGATTGATTTCATCCTGGCTGCGTCGTGTCGTGCGTGGTCCAAAGACTCGCACCGTGATGGCCACGACTATCAGCGCAGCGGCGATGATGCCGAACATAGCGCCTGCTCCTTGCTGGTTCAATACGGGGAGCAATACGAAAGGCAGCATGCCGCTAACAATGCGGGACAACGAGTAAGTACTGCCGATGGCAGTTGAGCGCACGCTGGCCGGAAAGATCTCGGACTGGTAGACGTGATACGCGTTGCTGAATACGTTCGATGCACATGTTGTCAACACACCAAAGAGAACGATCAGCGCCGAGTTGTTGGAATAGGCAAAACCCAGGCCAAAGACTGCAATGGACAATATGGCGCCGATAACCAGCGTGCGGCGTTCTATCCAGTTGAGCAGCGGAATCGAAAGCAACGATCCGACTGGGTAGCCGAGAAACGACAGGGCGATAAAAAGCGTACCGTCCGTCACGTCAAAGCCACGGCTTTTCACCACGGTACTGGCGAGTGTGCCGAAACCATAGTAACCAAATCCCTGAAGCAGATGGAAGATGGTCAACATCAGGTAGCGCTTGTTATAGGGAGCACCGCGCAGCAAGGCAATGCGTTCGCCCAACGTCATTGGATTCCGCTTGACGGTGGTTTCAGGTGAGATCACCGACACGGTCACGCCGGCACTGGCGGCAAAGCGCCGAAGCATGGCATGAGCCTCCTCGACGCGACCCTGCGCCAGTAGCCAACGCGGGCTTTCGGGAAACTTATGTTGCACAAGCAGAACCAGTATTGCGCCCAGGCTGCCGATAACCAGAATAACGCGCCAGCCTGCGACGGCACCGAAGTGCAGAGGATTGAGCCAAAGCGCCAGGAATCCAACCAGAGGCACGGCGATATACGACGTGGTGTACGCCCATGCGGCCATTCGCCCGCGACGCTCCTTGGGCAGAATCTCGGACAGAAAGCTATCGGCAACGGGATAGATTGCGCCTACACCAATGCCGGTGAGGAAGCGGCAGATCACCAGCATCTCGGCGTTGACCGAGAATGCGCCGATCAGCGAAAAGCCGCTGTACCAGATCAGGTTGAACAAGAAGGCCTTGCGACGGCCGATGCGGTCGGCCATGCTGCCCAGAAAAAATGCACCGAAGAACATGCCGATAAATGCCGAGGCCAGCAGCAACTTGAAGTCCGTGCTGTGTCTGTCGATGCCGTATTCCCCCTGCAACGCAGTGCCGATCGAGCTGACAAGGAAAATCTCGAACATGTCGAAGAACAAGCCTATGCCGATCACCCACACCACAAATCGATGTAGCGAGCCCGCGGGCATGTTATCCATCCAGCCGCCCACGGTGGTGGCTTTGGCATGAAGGGCGTGCGTATCGTCGGCTGCGCTCGGTTCGGGTGAAGCAATGCGCGAATGGGCGGCCGCACTGCCGCCCACGTCCAGATTTCTGGTGTTCATGTTTGTCTCCGTTTCTTTGCTTTCGGGTCGGCTTATGCGCCGTTCACCACGTTGATCGGGGCGCCCGTATGGAACGCAGCGAGATTGGCATCGATGCCGGCATTGAGCCGGTTCGCGGCATGCGTTGCCGCCCAGCTGATATGCGGGGTGACGATAAGGTTGGGATGCGCACAGGCGAGCAGGGGCTCGTGCGGATCGGGTGGTTCCTGCGGGAGTACATCGAGTGCGGCGCCGCCGAGGTGGCCGCTCTCGAGCGCCTTGATGAGCGCCGCCGAATCGACAAGACCTCCGCGGGCGCTGTTCACGAGCAGCGCGCCGCGTTTCATGGCGCGAAGCGTGGGCGCGTCGATGAGATTGCGAGTCGATTCCGTAAGCGGGCAGTGGAGCGAGAGAACGTCGGCGGACCGCACTACGTCGTCGAATGGTGTGAAGCCTTCGCGAATCGTCGACCGTCCGCGATGCTCCGCAAACATCACGTTCATGCCGACCGCGCGAGCCAGCCGTGCGAGCGCATTGCCGATCGCGCCGCGCCCGACAATGCCGAGCGTCGAACCGGCGATGTCGAGAATCGGTGCACCCTGCACGCAGAAATGCGGCGACCCCGGCCAGGCGATGCGAGCGGCCTCACGATAAGCGAACAGGTTGCGCCGCAACGCGAAGATCGACGCGAGCGCCCACTCGGAGACGCTCTGTGCCGAATAGCCCGGCACATTGGACACGATCACGCCGGATTCGCGGCAAGCATCGATATCGATGCAATCGAAGCCCGTCGCGGCGACGCAGATAAAGCGCAGTTTTGGCAGACGTCGCAGATCGGCCGCGCGGATGGGCACTTTGTTTGTGATCGCAATGGCGGCATCTTCTAGCGCATGGACCACGTCGGCGGCGCGCGTGGCCGGACGAATGGACCATTCGCTCGCCCAGGCCGGCGCGGTGAGCGGCGTGGGCAATGTGCCGCTGTCGAGCAGAACGATGTTCATTGAACCCTCGCCCAGGTTAGCGCGGGCCGCAAAGACACACTGTTCAGTTTGCTGAACGGCACGTGAAAATCGCCGGATCGTGGATGGCAGGGTGTCATTCCATCAGCCCATCAGTTCGGATATCTCGATCAGATTCAGATCGGGATCTCGCACATACACGGAACGAATCTTCTGCGTAGCGCCGGTGCGTGCCACCGGACCTTCGACAATCGGCCATTCGCAACGGGCCAGATGCGCAATCACTTCGTCGAGCGGCACGGTGGCGATGAAGCACAGGTCGAGCGCGCCCGGTACGGGAACGTGGGCCTTCGGCTCGAATTCCGCGCCACGCACGTGGACATTGATCTTCTGATTACCGAAGCGAAATGCAATACGTCCTTCGCCAAACGTCTCGAGTTGCATCTGCATGACTTCGGTGTAGAACCGCTTCGTTGCAGCGAAGTTGACGCAGGTAAGTACGAGGTGATCAAGGTGGTCGATGAGTGCCACGTCCTGCTCCTTATGAAAATGCATGTTGTTCCGGCAAGCCGTCAGCCGCGCTGCAAGGCATCGAGTGCAGGTCCAGGCGCCGTCCGGCTTTGAGCAGCTGGCTCGGCACGTCGTGGCCGATCAGTCCAGGAAGCAGGGCGGAGGCGGACAGCACGGCGGTAAGATCCACGCCGGTGTCGTAGCCGTCGAGCTCGAGCATGTGCACCAGTTCCTCAGTGCAGACGTTGCCCGTAGCACCTGGCGCGTAGGGGCATCCGCCGAGACCGCCGAGCGACGCGTCGAAGCGGTCGATGTCGGCATCCAGCGCGGCTAGCGTGTTGGCGAGCGCCATGCCACGTGTGTTATGAAAATGCAGCGTGAGTTCGAGCGCGGCGAAGCGCTCGCGCGCGGCGGCGCACAGCGCGCCAACCTGCGATGGGTAAGCCATGCCAGTGGTGTCGCACAACGTCACGCCGTGTACACCGAGATCGGCGAAGCGCTGCATCCAGTCCAGCACTTCAGCCTGGTCGATATCGCCTTCCATGGGGCAGCCCATCGCCGTGGACAGCGACACGTTGATTGCCACCTTCGTTTGCCTGACCACGCCGATCACGTCGCGTAACTGGGCGAACGACTGCTCGCGGCTCATGCGCAAGTTCGCGCGGTTGTGGCTCTCGCTGACCGACATCACGAGATTGACTTCATCGACGCCGCACGACAGCGCACGCTCCGCGCCGCGCAGGTTCGGAACGAGTACGGTGTAGACGACGCCTTCACGTCGAGCGATCCGTTGCATCACGGCTTCGGCGTCACGTAAGGCGGGAATCGCTTTCGGTGAAGTGAACGAGGTCACTTCGATTTTGGCGTAACCACACGCGCTCAGGCGATCGATCAGTTCGATCTTGGCGTCGGTGTCGACGAACCGGGCCTCGTTCTGGAAGCCGTCGCGGGTGGCGACTTCCTGGATATACAGACGCTTACTGCTCATGCCGTGCTCCTGTTCAGATGATGCCGCGTGCGCGCCAGGCGTCGCGGGTCGTCGTGTCGATGCCGAGGTTTTCCAGCACCTCGTCGGTGTGCTGGCCGAGCGTGGGCGCGTGGGTGTTCACCGTGCCTGGCGTCGCGCTCAGCTTCGGGACGATGCCGGGCAGTTGCACCGGCGTGCCATCGGGGAGCTGGGCGTCGAGAATCATGTCGCGTGCGTGGTAGTGCGGGTCGCTCGCAATGTCGGCGACGTCGTAGATTTTTCCGGCGGGAATGCGCGCTTCGTTTAGCGCAGCGAGCACTTCATTGAGCGTGCGGCGGAGGGTCCATTCGGCGATCGCGGCGTCCAGCCGCTCGACGTTCTTTACGCGGCCATCGTTTTGAGCGAGTGCGGGATCGTCGGCCAGATCCTGACGGCCGATCAGTTCCATCAGACGCCGGAAGATGCTGTCGCCATTGCCCGCGATCAGGGCATATTTGCCGTCGCTGCAGCGATACGCATTCGACGGCGCGATCCCGGGCAAGCTGCTGCCCGCTGGTTGACGCACGGCGCCGAACGCCGAGTATTCGGGCAGCAGGCTTTCCATCATGTTGAAGACCGACTCGTAGAGCGCGACGTCGATCATCTGGCCCGCACCGCCGTTCTGATCGCGATGGCGCAGCGCGAGCAGGATGCCGATCACGCCGTGCAAAGCCGAGAGAGAATCGCCGATGGAGATGCCCACGCGCACGGGTGTGCGGTCGGTTTCGCCGCTCAGATGCCGCAAGCCGCCCATCGCTTCGCCGATGACGCCGAAGCCGGGCCGGTCGCGGTAGGGGCCGGTCTGCCCATAGCCGGACACGCGCAGCATCACGAGGCCCGGATTTAAGGCATGCAGTTCTTCCCAGCCGAGGCCCCATTTTTCGAGCGTGCCGGGACGAAAGTTTTCGATCAGCACATCGCTTTGCGCGACCAGTTGGCGAACCACGTCCTGGCCCTCGGACGAGCGAAGATCGAGCGTGACGGATTCCTTGTTGCGCGATTGCGCCGCCCACCAGACGGACGTGCCTTCATGCAGCAGACGCCATTTGCGCAGCGGGTCGCCTGTGCCGGGTGGTTCGATCTTGATGACGTGCGCACCGAACTCGGCGAGCATTTTTCCAGCGAAGGGACCGGCGATGAGCTGGCCCATTTCAAGCACGCGAACGCCTTCTAGTGGCTTCGTCACGGTTGTCTCCTTGCAAACGTCGTTCTCTTGACGCTCACTTTGCGACAACCCGCGCGTGCTGAAAATCAATGGATTCTCAACGACCCTTTCCGATCTGGAAAGGGTCGGCGAGCTTAACCGTGTGTGCCGTCTATGCGGCCGGACATGAAGTCG
Source organism: Paraburkholderia sediminicola (assembly GCF_046026675.1). Lineage (GTDB taxonomy): Bacteria > Pseudomonadota > Gammaproteobacteria > Burkholderiales > Burkholderiaceae > Paraburkholderia > Paraburkholderia sediminicola_F. The sequence goes on from NZ_JAQQEY010000002.1 coordinate 792,764, forward strand.
AGGAGACGCAGCGCTTCGGGCGACAGTGTTTCGCGCGACAGCGTGCCGATCCACAAGGTGCGATGCGCCCACGCGTCGGTGAGTTTCACGGCGCGCAGGCCTGTAGCGAGAATTTCGGTGCGTACGGCGCCCTCGGGCAATATGCCGATGCCAAGCCCGTGCTCGATCATCCGGCAGATGCCGTCGAAGCTGTGCACCTGGATGCGTAGCTTGAGGGCCCGGTCCGCGCTGAATGCGGCATCGAGCAGCCGCGCGAGCAGTGAACTGCCTTCGTTCAGGCCGACGTACTCGAAGTCGAGCGTATCCGCGAAGGCGACTTCTTCGAGAGACGCGAGGGGATGGTCTTTCGGCACCAGCAGCACGAGCTTGTCCTGACGATAGGCGGTCTTCTCGATACCAGGCGCCAGCACGTTGTCCGCAAAGATGCCGATGTCGGCGGTGCCGCTGCGGATCGCCGCGACGATTTCGTCGCTCAAGCGCTCCTCGAGCGATATCTTCACGCTGGGGTTATCGGAGAGAAAAGCCTGCACGTCGTGCGGCAGGAACTGGATAATCGATGACGTGTTGGCCCAGACTCGCACGTGGCCGCGCACGCCGGCGGCGTAGTCGCTCATCTCGTTGGCCATGCGGTTCACGCGGTCGGCGACTTGCCGGGCATGCGCGAGCAGACCCTTGCCGGCGGCAGTCAGCTCGATGCCGCGCGGCTGCCGCAGCATGAGCGTGCAATCGATGCTGCGCTCCAGGTCGGCCATGCGCTTGCTGACCGCTGACAACGTCATGCAGGTGCGCTCAGCCGCTTTCGTCAGGCTGCCGAGTTCTGCCACGACGATGAAAAGGCGCAGCGATTGCAGGTCATAGTGAGAAGAGCTGGTCATGGGTGTATGGCGTTTAGCGCGCTGGAAGTCGAAGCTCTGCGCGTCGGGTCCTGGCCCGGCGTGACGGGCTGACTTCGTGTGAAGCATAGCAGGGAGTGGAACGCTGCCGGTCTGGACGGTGCTGGACGTTGCAATACTGGAGGCTGCTTCGCAGCGGATTTAATTGGCGAGACAACCGTTACCCGCGCGAATTTGGACATGCACAATTGTCGTGCAGGCGTATGCGGATCTTCGTTGTGATTTATTATCTGCTCCAGTGAACGCCATGTGGCGTCGGGGCATACGGGACACCGTGTGCAGTGCGTTTCTGCTTTGACTGATCTGAGTGTCACCGTACAGACTTGCCGGGTCAGCCGTACGATTCTGGGATCTCAACGATCTGCTGCCTCATGTCCTCGGGCTTTGCGGGCAATCCAGCAGAACGATCGCGCTACTACGATGAAACTGTCCGTTCTCCGCATGCTGATCGCCATTCCGTCGCTGGGCGTGGGATTCTCTGCAGCCGTGTGCAATGCCTATGCGCTCGATGCAAAACTGGACTGCCAGTCGAGCCCGCATGATTTCATTGCTCCGCTTCTGGACGAGCAGTCGATCGATGCAAAACCAATGCGCATTGAAGCGAACTCGGTCAACGCATTCCGTCCCACGAGTGGCAGCAACCTGACGGCATTCGGCTTTCATGTCTATGCCGTTTTCGGGTATGAGCAAAACGATCCCATCTTCAAACAAGGCACCGGCCAACCCGTTACGCCCCCAACATACGGCGTGGTGGTGACCGGCTCTGCGGCGTCGGTTGAGGCAAGCGTACGACGGGCCGGCAGCGATGCGGCCATTCGCGACGTCGTGCCACTTTTTCTTACGGCCGTTTTCTGCAACGGGCATTAAGGCCGACGACTCACGCGTCCTTCAGTTCGTCCATTCCTTTAGAAGCGCCATCGCACGCTGTGCGAGCGGAGAAAGGTAAGCCCCCTTCCGGAAGACCACGCCGATGTGTCGGCGCAAGTCGAGTTCATTCGTGTCGAGGTTGAGCGCGCGCAGTCCTTCGAGCGCATCGAACGATTCAGTGCCTGCAACGCAGAGCATTGCGGTGCCGCGCAGCAGATGCAGTAGCGAGGTGCTGCCGAAGTCGGTTTCTACGCGCAGCTTTGGCGCGGCGAGACCTTGCCTGATGAAGGCTGCGTCCACTTGCTGCCGGACCACGATGGTCGGCCCCGGTAGTAACCATTCCTGCTCAGCCAGATCGACGAGGCGCAGATTGCGCTTGCGGTGCAGCGGATGCGAGTCATCGGCAAGAACGGAAAGACTGTCGCGAAAGAGTTCGGCGAAAGATAGTTCATCCGCATCCCGGTTTGGCTCGGGCGCCACGATCAGGTCGAGTTCCCCCGCAACGAGCAAATCGACAAGGTCGCGCGCAAGCCGGCGCCGCAGTCGCAGGCGTGCAGCCGGCCGTTCCTTCAGCAACTGGCGACATGCGCCCAGAACGAGCGCCGCCGGCACAGTCGGCGAATAGCCCAGACTCAGCACGCCCTGTTCACCGCTGCGGATCGCGTGCATTTCCTTCAGCGCATCCTCGTATTCCAGTGCAATCCGGCGCGCACGCGCGAGGAATAGCGAACCCGCCTGAGTGGGCGCGACCCCGTTTGAAGTGCGTTGGAACAACGCGAGGCCGGTCTGCGCCTCGACACGCTGGATGGCTTTCGTGAGCGCCGGCTGGCTCATGCCCAGCGCCTCCGCGGCCTTGCCGATGCCGCCGTGCTCTTCTACCGCAAGCAGGTAATCCAGATCCCGCGTCTCCATGGTCATTCCTATTGGCTATGGCTTTATAGCCAACGCCGCATTGTGGTGATGGCATGCATCTTACAGACTAGCGCCAGCATTGATAAAGGAGACACCGATTGGGCTTTGCTTACTTTCTGCGCCGCGCCGCGCGTTATTGGGGCGACAACGTTGCGGTCATTCATCGCAGCCGCGAGTTGACGTACCGTCAACTCGACAAGCGCTCGACCTTGCTGGCGAATGCACTGCTCGGTTTAGGGCTCGCGAAAGGCGACCGGGTTGCGGTTCAGGCCCGCAACTGCACGGAGCTGGTGGAAATCGAATGCGCGCTATACAAGGCAGGGCTCGTCAAGGCCGCGCTCAATCCGCGCTTCACGGCGCATGAAGCGGCTGACGTCGTCGAGAATTGCGCGCCGCGCGTCATGATCGCAGGCGAGGGATTCACGGCTTACGATCGTGCGTCGCCTGGGTTCGGTTCGGTGGAGTCGTTCATTTCGCTCGGCGTTCCCGCGAACGGATACACCGAATACGAAACACTGATCTCGCGCGCCAGCCCGAATTTGCCCGAGGTCGCGTTGTCGTCCGACGATCTTGCCGTGCTGCACTTTTCCTCCGGCTCGACCGGCAAGATCAAGGCAGCCATGCAGACCTACGGCAACCGCCTCGCGTCACTGCGCAAGATTCTGCAGGGCATGGATTGCCCTGCGAAACCCGGCGACCGGCTCGCGCTGATCGGTCCGGTCACCCACGCGTCCGGCATGTTGATGCAGCCGTACCTGTATTCGGGCGCCACGCTCGTCTTGTTCGACACGTTCGAGCCCGCGCACTTTCTGCGGGAAATCGAGCGGCTGCGGATCACGCACGTGTTCATGGTGCCCGCGATGATCAATATGCTTCTCAACGATCCCGCACTGGACGCCGCCGATCTGAAGAGCCTGAAGATGCTCGGCTACGGTGCGGCGCCGATGGCGCCGGCGCGTATTCAGGAAGCGTGGGCGCGGATCGGTCCGGTGCTGTCGCAAGGCTATGGCGCGAGCGAGTCGACCTCGGGCGTCACGCGTCTTTCCATCGCCGATCATGCCGACGCGATTGCACATCGCCTTGAGCGGCTCGCGTCGTGCGGCCGGCCCACAGGCGAGACCGAAGTGCTCGTGGTTGACGAACACGGCCGCGAGGTCACCGCGGATGCGATGGGCGAAATCGTCATTCGCGGCGCAGACGTGTTTCAAGGCTACTGGGGCGCGCCGGAGCTCACGCGCGAAGTGCTCGTCGACGGCTGGCTGCGGACCGGCGATCTCGCGCGCGTCGACGAAGAAGGGTACATCTATCTCGTCGATCGTCAGAAAGACATGATCATTTCCGGCGGCTTCAACGTTTATCCGACCGAAGTCGAGGCCTCGCTCTATCAGCATCCGGACATCATGGAAGCGTGCGTGATTGGCGTTCCCGATGAGAAGTGGGGAGAAAGCGTGAAGGCCGTCGTCGTGTTGAAGAGCGGACGCAACACGATTGCTGACGAGATCATCGCCCATTGCCGCGCGCGGCTCGCTGACTACAAGCTCCCCCGTACCGTGAACTTCGTTGCCGATCTGCCCAAGAACGCGAGCGGAAAGATCGCCCGCAAGCTGGTTCGCGAGCAGTACTGGCAGGGCGTCTCGCGTCGAGTCAATTGAAGAGGAAGCTTATGTTCGATTACCTGAATAATCCGGCGTTCGTCGAAACCCGCGAGGGCATTCGCCGCTTCGTCTCGGAAGAACTGCAGCCGATGGAGCAGGAGCTTGGCCTCGGCAGTGAAGACGTCTGGCCGCGCGAGACGCTGCGCCGCGTATGGCGCCGCTCCGCCGCACTCGGTTTCTACGCGGCATGCCTGCCCGTCCAGCTGGGCGGCAAGGGGCTCTCGATTCTCGAGCAGTGTGCGCTCAAGGCGGACCTTGCCGCATCGGGTTCCGCGCTCGCACCGCATGTGCTCGGCGACCTGGGTGGTCCGCCGCGTGTCGGCAACATGCTCAAGTACGCGAGCGCGGATCAGCTCGCGCGCTATTTCGACCCGGTGATTCGCGGCGCGAAGTCGACCTGCTTCGCGCTGACCGAACCGCACTCCGGTTCGGACGCGCAGAGCATTGCCACCACGGCGGTCGTGGACGGCGACGAACTGGTAATCAATGGCGTCAAGCACTACATCAGCGGCGCACCGTTCGCTGACTTCGCAATCGTCATGTGCGTGACCGACGCCACGACCACGCCGCCTGCCATCACGGCAGTGCTCATTGATCTCGATCTGCCAGGTGTGACGGTGGAACAGCAATACGTGCCGATGTCGGGACAGCACATCGACGCGGACATCCGCTTTGCCGACGTGCGCGTGCCGCGTGCGAACGTATTCGGCGGCGAGGGCAACGGGTTCAAGCTCGGCATGTCGCGCATCAACGTCAACCGGCTGTTGCACTGTCCGACGATGCTCGGCCTCGCCACCGCGGCCTATGACGCGTCGCTCGATTACGCCCGCACGCGGCGGCAGTTCGGCGGCCCGATCGCACGATTTCAGGCGATTCAGCACATGCTCGCCGATATGGCCGCGGCGCTATGGGCATGCGAAAGCATGATTGCGCAAACGGCTGCGCTCGCCGATGCAGGCGCCGATTTGCGCATGAAGGCTGCAGCCTGCAAGCTGTTCGTGTCGGAACGCTGCTTCGAAATCGCGGACAAGGCCGTGCAGATTCACGGCAACGTCGGGGTCACGCGCCACCATCCGATCGAGCAGACGTTCCGCAAACTGCGCATGTTTCGAGTCTTCACCGGCACGAGCGAGATTCAGCGCAATACGATCGCCCGCGCGATTCTCGATCCTGCCGGCACAGCGGCATGACAGGCCAACACAGTACGCGTGATACACGCCGCACCTATTGCAAGGAAACGATGCAGATGAAACCGGACTGGTCATGCCTGAACGGCGTCAAGATTGTCGATCTCAGTCAGTTGTTGCCCGGGCCGCACGCCACTTCAATGCTGATGCAATTGGGTGCGGACGTCGTCAAGGTCGAACCGCCGGGCACGGGCGATCCGGCGCGGCAACTTGGAAGCGCGGTTTTCGCGCAGCTCAACCGCGGCAAGCGCTCGGTCGCACTCGATCTGAAGAGTGCCGCCGGCAAGGTGGCGTTTCTCGATCTGATCCGGGACGCGGATGCGGTCGTCGAAGGCTTCCGGCCTGGCGTCATGCAGCGGCTCGGACTCGACTACGCCACGCTCGCCGAAGTGAACCCGCGCATCGTCATGTGCTCGATATCCGGGTTCGGGCAGACCGGACCGTATTCGGCGCTGCCCGGTCACGATCTCAACTATCTGGCGCTTGGCGGCTTCTGGTCGATACCGGTTCAGGTCAACGACCGTGTCGCACGTCCACGGGTTCGCCTCGCGGACTACGCCGCGTCAAGTCATGCCGCGCTCGCGCTGGCCGTGGCAGTTCTCAGCGCACGTCAGAATGGTCGTGGACAGCATCTCGACGTGTCGATTCACGACTGCGTGATGGCCTGGACGGCACCCGCCGCGTGGACGTCGCGTGATTATGCGGAGGAGCCCCTGGCATCGCCGACGGTCATGCCCGAGAACGACATTTTCGAAACCCGGGACGGCCGGCATCTCGCGCTGGGCATTCTGGAAAACAAATTCTGGCTGACCCTGCGCGAAGCACTCGGTGCCGACTACCCCGCGCTGATGGATGATCGGTTCGCGTCGCGCCTTGGCAGGCAGCAGTTCAAGCGCGAGGTCAACGCGTTGCTCGCGTACATGTTCCTGGCACGCTCGCTTGCAGAATGGCTCGAAACGCTGAGGGCTTTCGATCTGCCGGTTTCGCCGCTGCTTGACGCACACGAGCTGTTTCTCGACCCGCATGTGCATGCACGCGGTATGGTCCGCGAGTTCGCTCATGACGGCGCGATGGCGGTGCGCTTTCCCGTGAAGTTCTCCGCAGGTTTGCCTGACGCAGGCGACACTGTCCCGCTGCTCGGACAGCACGACGGCTGAGGCCACTCAATACCAGGAACGCAAAGACGTTCCGACAATCAAGGAGACAAACCGAATGGCAATCGAACAAAGCCGGTATCGGCCCTGGCGGGCGTGGTCCATTGCGATCATGCTGGCTTTGATGATGCTCGTGAACTTTCTGGATAAGGTCGTGCTTGGCCTCGTATCCGTACCGATGATGCGCGAGCTTCACCTGTCGCCCACGCAGTTCGGGCTAATCGGCGGCAGCCTTAACTGGCTGTTCTCGATCTCTGCGGTGCTCGGCGGCCTCGCGGCGAATCGCGCGTCGACAAAATGGCTGTTGCTGCTGATGGCCGGCGCATGGACCGCGCTGCAATTGCCGATGCTCGTCGCTGGCTCGATCTGGAGCGTTATTGCGTGCCGTGTCCTGCTCGGCGCGGGCGAAGGGCCCGCGTCGCCGGTTGCCGTGCATGCGCTCTACAAGTGGTTTCCCGACGCAAAGCGCAATCTGCCTGTCGCGGTACTTCACCAGGGCAGCGCGCTCGGCCTGCTGGTGGCCGGCCTGACGATTCCGGCTATTACCGCCCATTGGGGCTGGCGAGCCAATTTTCTCGTGCTGTCCGTACTCGGCAGCCTCTGGTGCATCGCGTGGCTGGTGTTCGGCGCCGAGGGGAAACTATCGAGTCCGGTGCGGTCAGGCCATATCGCTCGGGTTCCTTATGGGTTGCTGCTGACGGACCGAACGGTTCTGGGCATTTTCGCGGGGCATTTCGCTGCAAACTGGATTCTCGCGATGACGCTCACCTGGACGCCGACCTGGCTGCAACTTGGGATGGGCTACCCACCGCAGGTGGCGGGCCGAATGTTTGCGTTGTTTGTGGCGATCACCGCGCCGCTTAGTCTGGGCCTGGCCTGGCTGTCGCAACGCCTGCTGGCGCGCGGCGTGCCTTCGCGGATTGGGCGGGGCGGCTTCCTGACCGTGACGCTCGTCGTGGCGGGGGCCCTGCTTGCGTCACAGGTATGGCCAGGTCTCCCGCCGATGCTCAGGTTCGTCTTGCTGACGCTCGGCAGCGGCATGACGCTCGTGACGTATTCGATTGGGCCGGCCATGCTCGGCGAAGTGACGCCTGATTCACAGCGGGGCGGCATTCTCGCGCTGAGCAACGGTTTTTCGTCACTCGCCGGACTCGCCGCGCCGATCGTTACAGGCTTGTTGATCGAAGGTGCCGGCCGGTCGACTGCTGTCGGGTTCGAACAGGCAAGCGTCGCGAGCGGCGTGGTGCTGCTGGGATGTGGGGTGCTCTGCGCTTTCTGCCTCGACCCGCAACGCTCGCAACGCCGCCTCGCCCTCGGCACGACACACGTACCGGCGGATCTCAATCTGGCCGAGCGGGGCTAACGGCACCAGAAAGACTGTTTTTTGTCGCGTACCCCGGGATACGTGACAGTTTTTCTTATTTATTAGTTATCCATATGAGTAGACATAAAACAATCAAGGAGACGTATGAAGAAGATATTGTATGCGACACTGATGAGCATGCTTTCCGGTGCAGCCTATGCGCAATCGAGCGTCACGCTGTACGGCGACATCGGTGGCGGTCTCCGATGGACGAACGGTGCCAAGGGCGGTAGCGCAGTCGGCTTCAACAACAATATTATTGCCGGCAACCAGTTTGGCTTCACCGGAAAAGAGGACCTGGGCAATGGTCTCAAGGCGATCTTTAAGCTCGAGGGCGCATTCAATAGCGGCACGGGCGCGGTGAAAACCGCGGGTACGCTGTTTTCTCAGGCGGCCTTTGTCGGGTTGACCGGCGATTTCGGGCGCCTGACATTCGGCAGGCAACTAAACGTCAACGAAGACTTTGGCATTCTCATCGATCCTGCCGGCGGGCGAGGGCAGTCCATCGCCATCGAACCCGGCGTGGTGTACAGCGCAAACTATTTCACGCTCGATTCTCGCTTCAATAACACCATCAAGTACCTCGGGCAGGTCGGCGGATTCCGCTTCGGCGCCAGCTATTCGCCAGGTGGCATGGCCGGCAATTCGCGCGCCGGTACGAACTTCTCCGGTGCCGCCATGTACCAATGGGGACCGGCGCTTGGCGGCGTGTCCTATCAGAAGACCTACAACGCCGCCGCGACGCAGTGGGCGCAAACGTTCCAGACAGGCGGTACGCTGCAGATCGGGCCGGCGCGACTTTACCTGAACTATGCCGACCTCACGGTCACCGGCACGGCTTCGAGTGCGCCCCGGCGTCGCGACAAGATTCCAGGCGGCGGCGCGGTGTGGGTGGTCACGCCGTCATTCCAGGTCACGGCGGCTTTCTTCGACGACATCGCCAGCGATCTCGGCAATGTTCAGTCTGCCAGCGGCCACAAGATCACGACTTTTGCGATCGCCGAATATTTCCTTTCGAAGCAGACCGAGCTGTATGCGGAGGTGGATCGCAATGGCTTCTCGGGTGCCTATCGCTATGACCCTGCCAACATCACGGCCCTTGGTCTCAACCCTGGCAGCCACGGATTGACCGGGGTTTCAGTCGGCCTGATGACCCGCTTCTAGGTATTCGTGGCGACCTGATGAGCGTTCAAATTCTCTACCTGTTTATATTGACCGAAGGATTGGCATGATTAACTCGCACCCAAGCCTGCAAGCCCTGTTCGCCGCGGCGCTTATCGCATTCGCTGGCAATGCCATGGCGCAACCCACGTCCGCTCCGGCAGAAGGGACGTCGTTCTCCAGCGCCTCTGCCGTCGCCACCACGAAGGCGTCGAAGGCTGCGGACAGGAAACTTGCCCACCGCGTGGCTACCGCGCTCGAAAGGACCCGCGGACTGAACGCAGCCCGCGTTCTCGTCAAGGTTCGCGACGGGCATGTCACGCTAAACGGTTCGGTAACCGATAACGAGCAGGTCTCGTTGGCTGCCGATGCCGCAAGGCAAGTCGATGGCGTCAAGACTGTGGAGAATTTCGTCCGCGTTTCCGGGCCGTCGCTCTAGTGGCGTTGAGACACTTCGTATCGTGCCGCGTCGGGCCTTGCTGCTGCTAAGGCGACGATGACAATGATGAATCTGCAAAACCGTTCACCAAGAGAAAACGTATGAACATCAGCACACTTTCGGCGGCTTCGACAATCCGCTTGCGCGTTGCCATGTCCGCTATGCTCATCGGCACAGTATTGCCCACGGCCGCGCATTCGCAGATGGCTGCGCCCATCACGGATCCCGTTGAACTCGGCGTCATGCAAGGTTTTCCTCCGCCGGCGGACAAGCTGGTAACCAAAGCGAATTCCCTGCGCTTTCCCAACCTTGGCTGGGCGCTGCGCAACACGCGAATGATGATGCCGACGGCCAATGTCGAGCATGCGCGTGTGCCGATGCCTTTGCCAGCAGCGTCCACGCTCGATCCTGAGAAAGTGCAGTTCACCGTCGATGGAACGACGTTGAGTCTGAGCGATTATCTGCGGCGAACCTATACCGATGGTTTCATCGTCATTCACGATGGAAAGATCGTCTACGAGGGCTATTTCAACTCCTATACGCCGCATCAGACTCACGCGTGGGCCTCCATGACCAAATCGGTGACCGGACTGATTGCCGCGCAATTGATCGACGAGGGGAAGCTCAAGCCGGAAACGAAACTGTCCGCGTACGTACCTGAATTGGCGGGCACCCCATTTGGCGATGCCACCGTGCAGCAGAACCTCGATATGGAGGTGCCGGTCAGTTATCCGGCCGAATTACCCCCGGATCTGGGTCTCTTTGGCGCCGTAGGATTCATTCCGCGGCGCAGCGATGCACCAGACAGCATCTACGATTTTCTGAAGGTGACGCACCCAACGCCGAATGCGACAGCGGGGGCGATGTGGTATTACCAGAATGGCTCGCCGGAAGCGGTCGCCTGGGCGCTCAGGCGAATTACCGGCTTATCGTGGAGCGAGATGGTATCGCGTTCGGTATGGCAAAAAATCGCTGAAAACGACGGTGACGTCGTCGTGGATCGCACGGGGGCGGAAATGGCAAGCGGCGGTTTCAATACAACGCTGCGCGACGCCGCACGCTTCGGCGAATTGATGCGCAAGGGGGCGGCCGGTGCTTCTACATTCTTCCCGGTTTCGTCGATTCGCCTTGCCTTGAAACCCACTGACAACGCTGGCGCATTCGCGAAGGGCAATCTTGCTGCGGGGCATCCTGGGTATTCGTACCACAACTACTGGTACCAGGTGAACGACGCTGACAGGTCATTCGCGGCCGGCGGACGATTTGGCCAGTCGATTCTCGTGAATCCCAAAGCCGGCATCACGATCGTCAAGTTCTCTTCGTATCCGGATCAAGCCGCGCGCCCGACGAGCGCCGCCGCAGGCAACGCCATCCCTCGCGCTCCACTTGCAACGGCCAAAGCATTGGACGCGGCGGCGCGTGCAATCAAAGCCGCGCTCGGATCTTGAACACAGACGGCTGGTAAGACGCCGGAGACAAATGGAAGGCTTGTCCAGCGGCGCAGGCATTGGTCGGGGGCGGGCGTGGTTGACAAGCAAGTGCAGCCGGCGGTTTGTACGCTGACGTACCGTTTGCCGATTCGATCCGGCGTAGTGTCAGAGTCGTCATCTGGGGTGGAGGAGACGATCATGCATATGCTCACAAGTGCCGGTCCGCTGGCTTCTCTGATCGCCGGCATCCTGATTCTTGTCGTGCCGCGCCTGCTGAATTACATCGTAGCGATCTATCTGATCGTGATTGGACTGCTGGGGCTTTTCGGAAGCCACATTCGTTGAACGCAGGTCTTTCAGCGGGAAGACGAGGCGCCGAACAGGGTGTTGCGAAGCAGAATCGGAGTATCGACCATGTTGCGAAACATAGAGTTTTTGCAGGGATCCACCGTTACGGCGCGCGACGGCGACGTCGGGACGGTCACGCAAGTCTATTTTGATGACGAAAAGTGGGGCGTTCGCTATCTGGTCGTCGAAACCGGCGACTGGCTCAGAGACCGGCAGGTGCTGATTTCGCCGTATGCCGTTTCTCACACCGATCCAGGTTCAAGCGCCGTGCACGTGAAACTCACGCGGCAACAGGTGCGTGACAGTCCGAATATCGACGCGCACGAGCCTGTGTCGCGCCAGCATGAAACCGAGTATCTGCGGTACTACGGCTATCCGACGTACTGGGGCGGCGCCAATGTATGGGGAATGGGCGCCTATCCGGCCTTCGACAGCCCTTCTGCGACGGCGGAGCTCCCATTGGGCGCATTGGGTAATTCCCCGCCGATCGAGCCGGACTCCAACGAACCGCCGGCAGACGTCCATCTGCGCAGCACAGAGGAAGTTAAGGGTTACCACATCGAAACGATTGACGGCACCATCGGCCACGTTTCGGGCTTCGTCTACGACGATGAAGCGTGGGTCATACGCTACCTGACCGTCGATACACGCAACTGGTGGCCCGGCGGCAAGGAAGTGTTGCTGGCGACAGAATGGATCGAGATGATCGACTGGTTCGGCTCAACCGTTTCGACCACGCTGGCACGCGAAACAATCAAACACAGTCCAGCGTACGACGATGCGATTCCTGTCAATCGGGACTACGAAGCGGCGCTTCACGAGTATTACGGCAGAGAGAGCTATTGGTCCAAAGACGGGACGGCTTGACCGGGCGAGGCGTGACCGAACCATGCGTGCAAACGGACGGGACTTGTCAGCCCCGCCCGTCGTTCGTGCGTCGGTCATTCGACTGCGTTTATCGTCCCTCCTGATCAATCAGCTTTTGAGCCACGCGGCGGCCGTGGCAACCGCGAAGTCCCGATAGGATCGCGGCTGCCGCCCGAGCAGCACAGCCAGGCGATCGACTTCAGCCTTCGAAGCGACTGCGCCGTCCTGCTGATACCGGCGCATCATCAGGCGCATATCGTAGGCAAGCCAGCCAGGCGCGACCGCCTTGAGACGCTGTTCGAGGGTGTCGAGATCATCGCCGCCGTAGCGGACGGCACGTCCCAGCGCTTCGGCCCAGATCGCAGCGATGCTTTCCGAAGTCAGCGCGTCAGGACCGACGAGTTCGTACGTTTCGCGCGGCAGCGGATTGGCGGCGCGCTCGCGGCGCAGGAGTTCGCGTGCCGCGGCTTCGCCGATATCGCGGACGTCGACCATTGAGATTCCTTTGCTACCAATCGGCATGCCGTAGACACCGTGCGTCAGCAGCGGGTCTTTCTGCCTGACGTCGTTCTGGATGAAATAGGCGGGGCGCAGCACCGTCGCCGGCAAATCGCAGTGTTCAATCATGCGCTCGACCGTGTGCTTGCCGGTGAAGTGCGGCACGTCGACATACTCCGCGCCCTTGAAAACCGACAGATAAACAATGCCTTTCACACCGGCCTCCCGCGCGATGCTCAGCGTCTGCAGAGCCTGTGTCAGTTCGTCCGCGGCGTTGGGGGCCAGCAGGAACACCGTGCTGACGCCGCTCAGTGCGCGACGCACTGCGTCGATGTCGGACAGGTCGCCCTTGACCGCAGTGACGCCAGCAGGGAATTGGGCCTTTTCCGGCGAGCGGGTCAGTGCCCGCACGTCGACGCCGCTGCCGTTCAGATGGTCGATAACCTGCTTGCCGACTACGCCTGTGCTGCCAGTTACGAGGATTGCCATGATTTTCTCCAGAGGTTGAATGGACTGTGTGAGTCCGTGAGACGAACAATAGTCGTTCCATTAAGCGACCGAAAGTGCCAGAATTGAGACATCTCGTCTCGTGTATGGAACGATCATGGATTTGACCTCGCTGGCGGATTTCAACGCCGTTGCACTGCATGGTGGCTTCGGGCCGGCCAGTCGCGCGCTCGACCGTCCCAAGGCGACGCTGTCGCGGCGCGTGGCCGAACTGGAAGAAGATCTCGGCGTGCGGCTGATCGAGCGGGGCGCACGCAGGCTGCGTTTGACCGAGGAAGGTCTCGCACTCCACGAGCGCACGCGGGGGCTCATGACGGAGATTCAGGAGGCGGGCGAAGCGGTCGCGTCGCGTGCGCCGGTGCCGCGCGGGCGCTTGCGCATCAGCGCGCCGGTCGTGTTCGCACATGTCTTGCTATGTCAGATCGCTGCGCGCTTTGCGTTGGCCTATCCGCAGGTCGAGCTCGAAGTCATCGCGGAAGACCGCGTCGCGGATCCGGTAGAGGACGGTTACGACCTGGTGATCCGTATCAATCCACCGCATGACGAGCAGCTCGTCGGGCGGCGCATTCTCGGTGACGAGCGCCTCGTGGTCGCGTCGCCGACTTTGTCGATACCGTCGATGCCCGCAAGCGAAGCCGACGAGCTGCAGGTGCCGGCGGTCGTGTCGATAGCGGCCCATGCCGACTTGCTCTGGAACATGCGCACGGAAGGCGGCGTGAGGGTCATCAAGCCAATGCCGGTGCTGCGGATGTCATCGCTGCTGATGGTGCGCGAGGCTGTGCTGCAGGGTGTGGGTGCTGCGCTCCTGCCTCGCCTGCTGGTTGAACAGGATGTGTCGACGGGACGGCTCGTCTGTTGGGGCGCAGAGGCAGGGCCGCCCGTGGAAATCTGGGCGCTCTATAGTTCGCGCCGTTTGTTGAGCGCGAAGGTGCGCGCGTTTATGGACATGCTGAAACCCGACTCAGTCAGGTTCTGATGGCTGCTCCTTGAACAGGGCAGGCGCGCAGAAGCTCACGAAGCACGCCGGCGCCACGCACATTTTTCTCCTGTCTTAGTCATGCTTGCTGGTCTTATGCGTATGCGATCCTTAATGACAACAACTTGAGCGATACTCGCGAATCTGCGAATGGCCGGCAATAAATATGCTTGCTGAATTTATTAAATTTTATTCGATGATTTAGGGTGATTTACGGTGATTTATGTTAACGAGGGATAACCGTCAGGAGAGCATCACCCATGTTTAAAAAACGAATACGTGCTGCACTGCTTGGCGCACTGATCATCGCGATTGCGCCGGCGTGTCAGGCGCAATACACCACCGACTGGCTGGCGAACACATTCGGAACGCTTGCCGCGCATGTGGGCAACGGTGCACGCTCGATGTGGGTCGCGCCTGAAGGCGTGATCTATACGGCATCCCTATGGGATGAAAACGAGGGTGGCGTCGCGATCTACCAGAACGGCAAGAGCATCGGTTCTATTGGAATCAACAGCGAGTTTCAGGGTGGGGCCATCACGGGGAATGCCACATCGATTTTCGCCGCCTTGCAGTACAGCACCGCGTACGGCAGCGGGGCGGTGGGACGATACAACCGCGCGACTCAGAAACGCGATCTCCTTATCCGCGTGAGCGCCTGGAACGCCGTCAAGCAGGCCGATGTCATCACCGGACTCGCAACAACCGGCTCGCTTCTTTATGCGAGCGATTTCCAGGGCAATCGTGTCAGGGTCTACACGACCGACGGCGTGTGGCAGCAGGACATCACCGTCTCAGGTCCCGGCGCACTCGCTTTGGATGGCACGGGAAATCTCTGGGTAGCTCAGCAAAGCGCGGGCACGATCCTCGAGTTCAGTCCGGCCGGCGCTCCGCTGAATACTATCCAGATGCCCGCGACGTCACGACCGTCCGCACTGTATTTCGACGCATCTTCAGGACAGCTCATGGTCGGCGACCAGGGTCCCGACATGAATATCAAGCTCTACAACATCTCGGGCACGCCGACTCTGGTCGGCACATTCGGCATTCAGGGCGGCTATCTCGACAGCACCGCAGGCATCAAAGGCCAGGTTGGCGACAAACGCTTCACCCGTGTTGTCGGCATCGGCAAAGATGCAGCCGGTACCCTGTATGTGCTCAACAATCCGTGGGGCGGCGGCTGGGACCTCGGCCGCAACGGCGGCACCGACATTCATGCGTATGACAGTGCCGGCAATCTGCAATGGAAGCTTCAGTCCCTCAACTTCGAGGCGGTCGCCGCACCGGACCCGGTTACGGACGCCGCCTACTTCTATGGTGGCACCAACATTTACACCGGCACCGCGGGCGGCACCTTCGTCGCGAATACCGTCGACCCGTTCACTTACCCGTCCGATCCACGTCTCAACATGAACGATACGCAGCGCGACGAGCATTTCGGTCAGCTCGTTAGTGTGGGTGGAAATCGGATTCTCGTCGCGTCCGGTCAGAACCCGGGTATCTTTTACTTCTACCATTTCAATGCGGCGAGCGGCTATATCGCGATTCCGGATGCGTCGATTCCAGGCACTGCGTTCAATACGACGCTACAGATCACGGGCGGATTTTGCATCGATAGCAGGGGCGACATATGGGCCGGGCTGGACAGAACGAATCACATCTATCACTACCCGCTGGTCAGCTTTGATGGCAGCGGCAAACCGACATGGGGACCCGGCATCGCCATCTCCATTCCGCAGAGCATCCGGCCGTTGACACGCATCATCTATCTGCCGGAGAGCGACACCATGATTCTCGCTCAAGGCATTGCCGGGAGCTGGGACTGGACGGCGATTCAATCGAGGATCGAGGTGTATCACGGCTGGAGCGCGGGCAATACCACGAAGCCCAATCCGGTGATCAATCTCACTAGCGCCAACCCGAAGTCAATCACGGCCGTGGGCAATTATCTTTTCGTCGGCTACGTGCATACGGTGCCCAACATCGACGCCTTCAATCTCACCACGGGTAACCTCGATACGACCTTGATCAACTCGAGTGCAGGTACGGTAGATGTGGGCAACGACGTGGATTCGATGTATGGCCTGAGGGCATACCTAAGATCGGCTGGCGAGTACGTGATCACGAAAGACAACTACAACGGCTCCAGTATTGTTATTTATCGTTGGACGCCCTGATCGGCTTACTTCGAGGCTATGATCAGACGAGAAAAGATGCGATGCGCGTTCCACGTCTCGTTGAATTCACATCGTTCAGTTCTCTCTGTCTGTGCATTTGGTACGCGACTGTATTGATATTAATAATATAAAAACAAGCCGCGTCACTCTTTGCCTTCGTCGATTTATTTTTCTTCGATGGAAAGTCAAAGACCTGCGTTTTCCGCCCCCGGTGAGGCAGAGATTTTCCGTTTCCTCTGCTTTGGAAAACCGTCGGGGGCGTTTCCCATAAGATTCTTTGAACTACTACTTATCGTCCATGGTCGCGCCCACGTTACACAGATGAAACGTTTATAATTCGTCTGCCAAAACACTGGCTGTAAGTAATGCCGGGCACGTGCCGGAGATGGCATCGATCAAGTAAAGCTTGCGTGGGTAGGCGGTTTCGCGGCGCTGGACCAGCGTCTCTCATACGAATGGGTTGCGAACGAGTCGAGCGACTTTAACGCTACCTGTCAGCGGTTTTCACAGCTTTTCCTTTTCGGGAATTGGGCTCGAAACCTAATTAGTTTTAGGTTGCGGACGGGCCTTGTCGCGCCCTGAATCTGACTCGACTGACATCGAGGACGCCGGATTCTCCGTCAATCACTGATAGAACTTCATCACGCAAACATTCCTGGTTAATAGTAAGGATGACGTAATTATTTTCTGTTGAAGGGTGACAGATCAAGATGCTGGGCGCACTGCCGCCAGGCGGCGCTCGGTGTGCGTTCGAATGAGTAACGGTATCTGCCAGCGGATACCCGCACATCGGAAGCGTCAGTTTCATCAGCAATGAACGCGATCATCGCGTTCGCCGCTTCAACTCTCTTAGTCTCAAAGAACGCCAAAGCGGGACGGCTTAGATCGATCTTGCTCAATCCTCGGGGACAACCTGCTTTTTAGTGATACATACGGACAATGACGAGAAACTTCAAACTTTTGGGAGTTGCGGCGGCAACAGTGTTTGCATGGTTTGGTGCAGAGAACGCGCTGGCTGCTACGAGCACCATCACCGTCGCGGGACTGCAATACAAGTTGTGCGCACAAGAGAACGGCACCTGCAAATTCCTCGGAACAGGCTCGGTGGTGTTCGGTGCGGTTCCGCCCACCTCGTCGTCGGTCATGCTGACGGCCCCCGCGACCTTTAGCAACGGCGTCGGATGCTATGTCGGTGCGGTCTCGCAGACAGATCCCGCATACGGCTACGGCAAATCATGTTGGGTGAGAGCGGTTGCCGCGAGCCCGACGCCGGCTCCGACGCCAACGCCAACGCCAACGCCAACGCCAACGCCAACGCCAACGCCAACGCCAACGCCGACGCCGACGCCGACGCCGACGCCGACGCCGACACCAGCACCAGCACCGGCACCGGCACCAGCACCAACTCCGACGCCAGCACCAACTCCGTCACCGGCCGGCTCGACCCTCTCATGCGGCACGCCCACGCACACAGCCGGCGGAACCGCCAATGGCGTGATCAGCGCCGACACGCCCACCACCGACGGCATGCGCATCTTCCAGAACAACGCAGCGTTCAAGCTCGCGATTACGACGAACGCACCGAGCGCGGATACGGTCGTCTGGTCCGTGGCGGACTCGACCGGCGCGATCAAGGCGCAGGGTAGTTTTGCGGTTAGCACTGGCGTGCAAACCAACTCGATTCCGTGTACGTCGACGTGGTCAGGCTATGGCGCGCTTACCGCGACGCTGCGCTCGAGCGGCGGCACGTTGCCGAACACGGGAACGCGTCCGGTGGGTATTGCGACGTTCGGCGTGTTGCCGAACCTCACGTCGGTATTGGGCAGCGTAACGTACGCCCATCAGGATCAGCACCGCTTCGGCATGCAGGGCTTCAACGGCAACATCGCCGCGCTGCACGATCTGGGCATCTCGTGGACCATTGACGACCGTGAGGTATCGGCCATGGAACCCAATGGCCCCAACACGTACACGCCGAACGTGAACGACCTCGATCCGTTCTACAAGGCCAACCCTGATCAGATGCGCATCGTGCGTCTCGACGGACTGCCTGCATGGGATTCGAAGACGGGCCAATTCAACGACAGCTACTATGCGCCGTCGAACATGCCTGAGTTCCAGAGCTTCATGGCCAAGGTCGGTACCGATACGAGCCTGATTCGCGCTGCCAACTACCCGAACCAGCAAAGCAACTATTACCAGGTGACGTGGGAGCCGAGCCTCGGCTGGGCGGATAGCGACGCGAACTTCGTCGCGATGTACAAAGCCGCGTATCAGGGAATTCACTCGACCGATCCGAATGCCGTCGTGATGGGTACCGGCAACCCGTTCCCTGCGAATTGCGACACCTGCACCACCGGCTATCTGCAGAAGTTCGGTGCGCTCGGTCTGTGGAATTACATCGATGCAGTCTCGACGCATGGCTACTGGAATGCGGGCACCTATCCGGCCCATCCGCCTGAACTGCAGGACTCCGATCCGGATCCGGCGAACCAGGCGAACGCGCTCGACAACCAGATGACGCAGTTGCGTTCGGTGATGCAGGCGGGCAAGCCGAACATGAAGCTCTTCTTCACCGAAGCAGGCACGAGCTACGATCCGGGTCTCAATTACGGCCCCACGGTGCCGTCGCAGAACCAGCTGTTCGCCCACGCTGCGGTTGGCGTGCGGTCGCACATCATTGTGCTTGGCGGTGGCGCGCAGTTGACGACGCTTTTCTATGGTCCCGACTATCCGGGCGAAGTGGGATACGGCTCGTTCTTTGACCTGAATGACGCGCAAGGCGCTTACGGTGCAACGAACCTCTCGCCGAAACCTGAAGCGATGGCCTTCGCGACGATGACACGTGTGCTGGACGGCACGAACACGTTGGGCCGGGTTACGGGTGCGCCGTCTGGAACCTTTGCGTATGCATTCCAGCAGCTTGGCAACGGCAAGGTGGTGACTGCTGCGTGGGCGCACAGCAACGCGCAGTGGCCTGCGAGCAGCGGCCTTTATAGCCAGACCTACGCGACGAGCTATTCGCTTCAGGTCGACAGCGCCGGTGCGTCGGGCAATGTGACGAAGATCGATGGTTACGGCAATGCCAGCACGCTTGCCTATACTAACGGCAAAGTCACGCTGACCCTCACCGAGGTGCCGCAGTACATCGTCTCGAACAACGCAACGGTCGCCAAGGCCAATGCGACTGTTCCGGTCGGGTATACGGGCCAATAAGGTCCGAGTCGTATCGACGCGCCGCCGGTGGGAGCGGCGGCGCGTCGATCAGGCCGAAGTGGTGGCGGTTGGATGAATTTTGGCGGGATAATCTCGCCAGCTTCGGACCGCCTCGCCAACGTCTCATGCCTCGCGGAACGCTACAACAAACGACAATTCAAACTTCTCCATGCGACGACGCAGATTCTTTGAATCAGTTGGCTTATTAGCCGCCGGGCTATTGTCAAAAGGCGCCAGCGCCGCTTCGCCGACATCGGTGCCTACAGGACACTCGCCGTTCATACCGGACGGCGAGACAAGCGCCGCGCAGGCCGTGCGTCACGCTCTAGACCGCATCGAAGCGATCGATCGACGCGGCCCGCGGTTGCGCAGCATGATCGAACTGAATCCCGGCGCCATGCAGATCGCGGCCGCCCTGGACGCCGAGCGCCGCGAGGGCAAGCGTCGCGGCCTGTTGCATGGCGTGCCCGTCGTTATCAAGGACAACATCGCGACCGGCGACAGGATGGCAACAACGGCAGGTTCGCTTGCCCTCGACGGCGTGCGCGCAATCCGCGACGCCGACCTCGTGCGCCGCCTGCGTGAAGCGGGCGCGGTCGTCATCGGCAAGACGAATTTGAGCGAATGGGCGAACATCCGCTCCACGCGCGCGACTAGCGGCTGGAGCGCGTGCGGCGGCCTGACGCGCAACCCCTATGCGTTGGACCGGAACACGAGCGGATCGAGCTCCGGCTCCGCAGCAGCGGTCGCCGCGGGCTTGGTGGCTATGGCGATCGGCACTGAGACAGACGGGTCGATCGTGTCTCCTGCATCGATCTGCGGGGTGGTTGGACTCAAGCCGACTGTCGGACGGGTAAGCCGTGACGGCGTCATTCCGATTTCACACACGCAGGACACGCCAGGTCCTATTACCCGATCGGTCCACGACGCGGCGTTGCTGCTTTCGGCGATTGCCGGAATGGACTCGCGCGATCCGCAAACGTCCGCAGCGCCCACACCGGACGACTACCTGCGAGCGTTGAACAAAGACGCGTTGAAAGGCGCCCGGATTGGTGTCGCGCGAGAGTTTTTCACGGGTCACGACGAAGTCGACCGGCAGATCGAACTGGCTATCGCGCAACTGCGGCTGCTCGGCGCCGACGTGATTGATCCGGTCGATTTGCCGCGAGTCAGTTATGACAGGGAAGAGCTCTCCGTATTGCTGCATGAATTCAAACACGATCTGCCGCTGTGGCTCGATACGTTCGCCCCGCATGCACAGGTTCGCAATCTTGCCGACTTGATGGCTTTCAACAACGCGCATCGCAATCTTGAGCAGCCTTACTTTGGCCAGGAACTCTTCACTCAAGCTCAAGCGCTGGGTGATCTCGATAGTGATGCCTATAAGCGTGCGTTGGCAACGTGCCGTACGCAATCTCGCGACGAAGGATTGGACCGCGTACTCGTTCAGCATGGTCTGGATGCGATCGTCGCACCGACGGGCGGGACCGCATGGCTAACCGACTTTATCAACGGCGACAGCAGTAATGGCGGCTTTTCAACGCCAGCCGCAGTGGCCGGGTATCCGCATCTGACGGTGCCGGCCGGGCAAGTGCGTGGTTTGCCGGTCGGTTTGTCCTTTGTGGGACCCGCCTGGAGCGAAGCGCGGTTATTGGCATTGGGTTATGCGTTCGAGCAGGCGACCCAGTGGCGCAGGGAACCGCAATTCCCGACGCGCTCCAACATACCTCAGTTGGTCCGCGATTGAGCAAACCACCGTCGCGACTGCGGCTCAAGCAAGCGCCTGAATTTGCTGCCCACTTGCCGCGCTTGGTGAAGGGGGGCGAACCCTGATCACTTTCGGGTGTTCGCCCGACATGCCATCAGCTAAGATTATCGCTATTGTCGGCTTACAAAAGAGAAGCTGAACCGCCATCGGCTTCGCGATGGCTTTCACCTGGCTTCCTTAAGTTCGGGGTGAAATCTTGGACCGCTCGCCAAAATCGATACATCTCGCATTGTTCGCCCTGTCTTTTCTGGGCGCGCATGCAATTTGCCTGATGCTGTTTCGATCCCGGGCAACGCTGGTCACCTATCCGTTTCTCATCCTTGCTCCGTCGTTCGCGCTTGCGGCCACCTGCTGGCGCGCCCGCGCCGCGGAGCGGCAATCGCGCACGCCGTGGATTCTGCTCGGTGCCGGCCTGTTTCTGTGGACCTGCGGCATTGGTCTCAGCGCCTGGGAAGATCTGTTCCAACAGATGCCGGGGGGCATTGCGTGGTTCTCCGACTTCGGCTTTTTTCTCTATGGCGTGCCGATACTCCTCGCCATCTCGTCCGTTTCAAGCAGGCAACGGATCCCGCTCTTCATGTGGATGGATGGAATCCAGGCAGTATTGACCGCCTATCTTGCCTACATCACCATATTTACCGTCGTGCCGTTTTCCGACACCGCGCTCGAGCCAATCTCGGCTTCGGTCCTACTACTGACCTACAACGTCGAGAACATTGTTCTTGCTGTGGCGGCGACGCTGCGTCTTCGTCTTTTGCCACGAGAAAAAGACCGCGGATTTTACAAACTCCTGTGCGGCTACTTGTGGATCTACGCAATCGTGGCCGGCGTGTACAACAATTGGGCCGCCTCTTCAGACGGTCATGCTGTGATCGACGTGATAATCGACGTTCCGTTTCTTCTGTTGGGCATAGCGTGCATGATGCGCTCGCCGCAAGAGAGTGAAGCCAATGTCGATGAGGAGACGCGGCCCCTCGCCGTTGTCATCGAGAACGGTAGTCCAATTTTTTATACGTTGGCATTGCTCGCGTTGAGCATTCCGCTGATGCGTGAACATTTTTATGTCGGAACGGTTGGCATAGTCACTGCGTTAGTCGTCCACACTATACGGACGGCAGCTTTGCAAAGCCGATTGGTGCGGACTCAACAGGAATTGCGCGACGCAAGAGACCGCCTCGAAAAGATTGCACTCACGGATGCGTTGACCAATGCGGCGAATCGTCGTTGCTTCGACCAAACGCTCGCACTTGAATGGAACCGGGCCGCTCGCAACCAGCTTCCGCTTGGCTTGCTGCTTATCGATATCGACCACTTCAAGAAGTTAAACGACCGCTACGGTCACCCAACGGGGGACAAGTGTCTCGTTGCGGTTGCAAGCGCTTTGCAAACGGCTCTGCCGCGAAGTGGCGATCTGCTTGCACGCTATGGTGGCGAAGAGTTCGCCGCGATCCTGCCTGCGACGGACGAAGACGGAGCACATCTGGTGGCAGCGAAAATGCTGGCTGCCGTCAGCTCGATGCATATCAGGAATGAGATGTCGCCTGGCGAGTTCGTGACGGTGAGTATCGGGATTGCTGTTTTCGGATCGGCCGGTACGGGTTCCGTGCACCAGATCGTTGAGGCGGCGGATCGAGCGTTATATCGCGCGAAAGAACGAGGGCGAAATCGTATCGAATCGATCGGGCAACGGGATTTCCTGGGGACTGGATCAGTATAGCGATGGCCTGTGCAACGTGCGGCTAGTTCCTTTTGGATACCGCCGGGCACCGGCAGCGCGATGGCCGCCTCGCATGCTGTTCTGTCGACATCCGTCTATTGTTCATACAAATAGATTTCGGATATCTTATACGAAAGAGTTAATGATCCTTTCTCCCAATTCCGGCGCTTCGTTCTGTCTGTCGTGGCAGCGTCAGCTATCTGGTCTGTCTAGCGGCAATTTTTCGCAAACGGTTTAATTCGGCAAAGGTTTGCGGAAGAATTAATTTCTCTATTGAATTAATGACTTGGGAATCAGCCGGATTTCTATTTCAATAAGTAATCGGCAAAAAAAGGCCGACACATTGTGTCGGCCGGAAAGACTCTGGCGTCCGAGGATTGCATGCCAGAACCTGAGAGACGTTAATCAGTCAACATTACGGATCGCGGTACTGGGTACGGGCATTATTGCCACATACCAGGATCTGACAATTTGGCGGCGTGCTTTCTCAGAACAGGGTTATTTTTAGAGTACCAACTTCACTGCGGAGTGGTCATAAACGAAAAGCTTCGGCCAAGCATAAGGACGTCAAAAAAATTTGTCGATCGGTCGTCGCCGAATTCGACATCGGGGAATGCTGATGTTCGCGTAGGGATTTCCTTAATTGAATTTATTCCGTACTAATGTGATGCCTGATCGCATAGCGAATCAATTCTGAATTATTAGTGATCCCCAGTTTCTGCATGAGGCGCATTTTATGTGTGCTGATGGTCTTCGCACTGAGCGCGAACGCTTCAGCGATATCGTTGATGCTCTTTCCCGCGGCCAAAGCTTGCAACACCTGGAATTCGCGGTCTGACAGCATGTCGTGCGGCGGGGTGTCGCCGGAGTGAGTGCCGAAAATCATCGAGTCCACCAGTTTTGGATCGATGAATCTGCCGCCTTCGGCCAGCTTGCGAATCGCGGCAAGCAGGATCTCCGGGTCGCTGTCTTTGGTGAGGTAGCCGGTTGCGCCGGCGCGCAGCGCGCGCGAGACGACCTGAGCCTCGTTGTGAATGCTCAGCACGAGGACGGGCAGGGCGGTGTACTCAGCCCTGATGCGCCGGATCAGGTCGATGCCGCTAATGCCCGGCATGGTCATGTCGAGCAGCAACAGGTCGGGACACCGGGCGCGTAGTTTCTCGAGTACTTCGGCGCCTTCAGCCGCCTCGTCGGCGACGATCATGTCGCTGGTGGTCGCGATGATCTGCTTCAGGCCACCTCGCACGATCGCATGGTCGTCTGCAATGAGGATCTTTATCATGTGCTTTTCTCGGTCCTGAGCGGGATGTGAATAGAGACGGTTGTGCCCGCGCCGGGCGTGCTTTCGATCTGCAACGTGCCGCCAATCAGCCGCGCGCGTTCGCTCATGCCGAGTAATCCATAGGAGTAGCGCCGGCGCGCCGCGGGCAGATCGAAGCCGCATCCGTTGTCGCTGATATGGAGTGTCAGCGCGCCGTTGTTTGCGGCGAGCGTGACGTCGACGCGTGAAGCGTCGGCGTGGCGCGCAACATTGGTCAACGAGGCCTGCGCGATACGGAACACGGCCGTTGCATGCGCATCCGGCAGAACCGGTTCGCTGCCATGGATCGACAACTGGCACGGCATGCGATTACGTCGAACGAAGTCGTCCACGAGCCACTCGAGTGCCGACAGGATGCCAAAGTTTAGCGCAGCCGGTCTGAGGTGGCTGGCCACATTGCGGACCATCCAGATGGTCTTCTCGACCAGCTCACGCATGTCCTCGGTTTTTCTGGCTGCTTCCGAATCGCTGTCGAGCCGCATCCGCAATAACGACACGTCCATTTTCAGCGCGGTCAGCAATTGCCCGAGTTCGTCGTGAATTTCCATGGCGATCCACTTTCGCTCTTCTTCGCGAACCGCCTCCATGTATGCGGACAATTCGCGCAAGCGCTCGCGCGACTCGAGCAGTTCCTGTTCGACCCGTTTGCGTTCCGTCATGTCCTGAATCGTACCGACCAGCTTGAGCGGATGGCCGGGCCCGTCGTGCGCCGCTTCGGCGTGAAGCTGTACGATGCGTGGCTCGCCGTCCGCACCGGTCAGGCGGCAATCGAGAAAATGCGGCTGCCGGTCGGCGATCACCGCACGCACGGCCTGTCGTACAGCGGCCCGGTCTTCAGGGTGAATCGCCGCGCGCAGTGTTCGATAGCTGGGCTGCACGCGGGTTGGCTCTAAACCGAGGATCCGGTACATCTCATACGACCAGTGCGTCACGCCGGCGGCCGCAGTCCATTCCCAGTCACCAAGTTTGGCCAGCCGCTGGGCGTTCGCCAGACTGGCTTCGCTGGCGCGCAATTTCTCTTCTGCCTGTTTGCGCGCGGTGACGTCGTTGAGACCGACATAGATTGCCGGGGCGTCGGCGAACGTCGCAATGCGAGCGGTCGCCACTGCCCAGAAGTGCTCGCCTTCCGAATTCTTGAACTGGATTTCGTTGTTGGTGAATCCGCCTTCATGGCGCAGAAGTTCGACCGCTTTGTCGCGCTCCGTCGGGTCGACATAGAAGTCGCTCATGTAGGTGGTGGCGCAATCGTCTACGCCGAAACCGAACAGCCAGCGGAACGGCCCATTCATGTAGAGGACCTGTCCATCGTCCATGGACGTAATGCACAACGGCACCGGACTCGTCTCGACGATCGTGCGAAAACGCGCTTCGCTCGCCACGAGTTTCGTTTCGGTCCGTATGCGTTCGTCGATCTCGACCAGCAGGCTCGCATTCGCGCGCGCGAGCTGGCCGGTCCGTTCGGCGACGCGGTCTTCGAGTTCGTCGCGCACGCGAGAGAGGGCTTCTTGCGCCTGCTGGCGAACCGCCACCTCGCTCGAGAGACTTTCGTTTTGCGAACGAAGTGCCTTGTGCATGGCGCGCAGCGCGAGGTGGGTGCGAATGCGCGCCAACATTTCGGCGATCTGGAACGGTTTGGTGACATAGTC
Organism: Paraburkholderia sediminicola; assembly: GCF_046026675.1. Taxonomy (GTDB): domain Bacteria; phylum Pseudomonadota; class Gammaproteobacteria; order Burkholderiales; family Burkholderiaceae; genus Paraburkholderia; species Paraburkholderia sediminicola_F. The sequence goes on from NZ_JAQQEY010000002.1 coordinate 818,866, forward strand.
GATTCCCCCCGCCGAGAATCCTTCGACGAGGTCGTCGGGATCGGCGAGCGACGTCATGAAAATCACCGGAATTTCGCGGGTCTGCTCATTGCGCTTGAGCCGGCGGCAGGTTTCGAAGCCGTCTATGCCCGGCATTTTCACGTCGAGCAGGATCAGGTCAGGCTGCGAAAATTGCGCCCGTTCGAGCGCCTCCTCGCCGTCGAGCGCAACGAACACGCGAAAGCCCTTGTCCTCGAGACTGTCGGCTACGACACCGATGTTGATCGGCGCGTCGTCCACAACCAGAATGGTGGCCGGCTCTGCCGCGCTCGTTATGTCATTCATGGCTTGGGCTTCCTCTCGAGATATTCCTCCGCGAGCAGCAGGATGGCCTTTGACTGATAGCCTTTCACGAGTGCACGCAACTCGGTTGTGAATACCAGATTGCGCCCGTCGAGGGCCGCCATCCTGTCGGCCCATTCGGCGATGGCACGCATGTCGCCGAGACGGGCGAGACGATGCAGCTTGTCGAGTTCGTCATCGGGCAACACGGGAGAGTGCGTGCGCGATGCGTCAGGATGCGGCGAGTGAATCGCCGGCGAGTCAGTCCACTTGAGCGCCAGCAAATCCGCCAGATGGGCCTGCAGCCGGTCGAAGTCGACCGGCTTGGGCAGGAAGGCGTTCGCGCCTGCGTCGGTGCTTCGCTTCTCGTCGCTCCAGGAAGGATTCGCCGACACGGCGATGATCGGAATATCGCCATGTCCCGGCAACCGGCGCAATCTCCGCGTTGTTTCGAGCCCGTCCATTTCCGGCATCAGGATGTCGGTCATGATGAGCGACGGCGCCTCGCTGCGCGCCTTCGCGAGCCCCTCATGCCCGCTCGCGGCCTCGATGGTGTCGAAGCCCAGGTGATCCAGAAGCTCGACCAGGACCGCGCGATTGACGGGCTCGTCGTCGATCACCAGCACTTTGCGGCGCGGACCGATGTAGCCCGTCACACGCGGCGCGGCCGGCGTTGCCGGGGCGGTGCGCGCGGCGGACGCATCGGCGAGGGCCGACGCGAGATCGAACCAGAAGACGCTCCCATGCGCGAGCGTGCTTTCCGCGTGGATTTCGCTACCCATAGCGCGCACGAACTGCTGGCTGATCGCAAGACCGAGCCCGGCGCCGCCGGCGCGTCGTTCAGGGCCGCCGGCCTGCTCGAAAGGCTCGAAAATCGCGCCGAGCTTGTCGGCCGCGATGCCGATTCCCGAGTCACGCACGCAGAACCGCACTGCGCCGGAGGGCACACGGCTGACTTGCAGGCTGACACAGCCTGTGTCCGTGAACCTGACCGCATTCGCCAGCAGATTAAGCAGCACCTGCCGTAAGCGGCGCTCGTCTGCGCGCACGGCGCAGCCCAGGTCGGGGGCCAGCTCGCACAAGAATCGCAGGCGTTTTTGCTCCGCCTTCACACTGATGATGTCGCGGATCGTATCGAGGACGCCCGGCAGCGATACGTCAGCCATTTCGATGCGCATTTTGCCGGCTTCGATGCGCGCGAAATCGAGCGTGTCGTCGATCAGCGTCAGCAGATGCTCGCCGCTACGGTGGATCACCTCGACCGCGTTGCGTTGGCGCTCGCTCTGGCTGCCGTCGCGCAACAAAATCTGCGTATAGCCGAGGATGCCATTCAGCGGCGTGCGCAGTTCGTGGCTCATGTTCGCGAGGAACTCGCTCTTGGCCCGGTTGGCGGCTTCGGCAAGGTGCCGCGCTTCGCGCTGCGCAGTGGCGTCGCGCTCGGCCAGATAGGCGTCATGCAGCCGCGCGCCCATGCTGTTGAACGCGGTGACCACGCGATCGAGCTCGTCTGGCCAGCGAGGCTGGCGGCGCGGCAGGACGAACGGCTTCGGCGCCGCACGGAAGTCGTATTCGCCGACCAGCCGGGCAATCGTGGCGAGATGCCGCGTAACGAGGCGCGAGAAGATGTAGATGGTGAAGAGCGCAACGATGAACGTATAGGTGGCCTGACTGATCAGAATGACCAGCGCGGTTTGCGCCAGCGCCTGATAGAGGTTGGCAAGCGTCGCTTGTACATACAGTGTGCCGATCTTCTGCTGGGCGCCGTGGATGCGATAAAAGATCGGAAATTCGCGGGATATCACGGCGCCTGTCCTGCGCTCGCCAGCGGTTACCACCAGTGGCGTCGCGCTCGCGCCGGTCTCGCGCACCTCGGCGGCGCACATGTCGGCGAGCCTCAGGATGCCGTTCAGTTGAAGCTGAAGTTCAGTGCGGTTGAGCTGCCACAGACCTTCGCCGAGGCTGTCGCGATTGCTTCGGTCAATGTCTGATAAACGTGTTTCGATCAGTTCGACGCCGCGGCTATAGTCGCGATAAAGCTGTAGTGCGGTCAGCAATAACGTGACCGCGCAACTGAACAGCAGCACGGTGGCCAGCAACCGGAAAACCACGCTGTGCCTGAATCGGCCGGGCGAGACAAAGAGTGAACCAACGCTATTCGCCAGCATATTTCCCCGCGAGTGCTGTGATTCTTGTTTGTGTATTCTGCACTCGTCGCCGAATTGCGGTCTATAAGGGGCCGTCGAGGAAGTCCGCTGCGGCAAACGCCGGCACCTGACCCGCTGCCTTCGCGAGCCGGACTCGCGCCCACATAATGCCGGCACCGTTCGCCGCAGAGGCGCCACGCGGCAATGGCTCGCCGATGATTTCGCGGGCGTTGCCGATTATTTCGCGGACCAGGGTCGACTCACGAGGACTGAGTTTCGCCGTCTGGAACTGGCACAGATCCGACATGGCGTCAGCCAGACGCTTGACCACAACCGTATCGTGACCGGTCAACGGCCAGCAGTGCAAAAGATAGGCGAGCGGCACCAGTTTTCTTTCTTCACACCAAAGCTCGAATAGACGTACGCACAGCTTGTCGATGCGTTCGACTGTTTTTTCGCGCGGTAAAAAGTAGTCGGTCATAACGGTGATCCGGCGATGGTATGTAATGAACACTTTAAACTCAGCGCTTGAGTGTTGCCGTCAGGTAGTCCGGACTATAGGCTGGTGGTTTCCTGATTTTTGGGTCAGGAAATCCTTAACGCCTATCGTCCCGCACATCAATTCCGTTTCTTCCCGTCGAACGGATCGAGCCAGAGTTCTTTGCGATCCAGAGGCACCCATGACGGGAGCTGGGGATTCTGCAAATCGATCAGTACGCGGCGCTCGAGGTGCAGATCGGCGATGCCTTGCGCGAAGTGTTCGCGGAATAGCGCCTCGAAACTCCCGTCCTTCAGCATGGCTTCGAGGCCGTCTCGAATGCGCTTCGCCAGCAGCGGCTCGCTTTGGCTGACATAGAAGAACTGCGCGTATGGGTATCGGATGAGCAGGTGGGAGTCGATCCTCATATTAGGGTAGGTCGGCTGGAAGGCCTTGATTTCACGCGTGATCTCGACTACACCGCGCGGGAACATGTCGAAGCGGTGGTCAGCCAGCATCGGGAAAAGCAGATCGTAACGGCTGGCGGTGACGAGTGGAACGCCGGCCGCGCGGTAGATGGGGACATCGCCCCAACCCTGGCCCTGGCCAACGCTGAGTGTGCGAAGACCCTGAAGGTCGTGGACGCTATCGAGCTTCGCCTGCTCGCCCTCATTGATCAGCGCCACGCGATAGCCGAGCAGCCCACGGTCGATGGGAATCGGTACCGGAATCGCCGCGGCGTCGAGCTCCGTGTGTCCGGGCTCGCTCGCGAGGACGTTGATCAGGCGGCCGGATATCACCTCGTCGATTTCGCGCTGGGCTGACATCGGTGAAAAATAGGCGTCGATGACGTACGGGCCGTAGGCCGCTACGGTGTGGTTCAGCGCGGAGATAAGAAAGGCCCAGCGGCCCTCTCTCACCACGTCTCCGGATAGGCGAAGAATTCGCACATGAGTAACGGGGACCGTCGACGGGCCGGGCGCGCCGGCGCTGCCGAAGGCCGGGCTCAATAGGGCGCAGGCAATGAGGGAGAGCACCACTGACGGTTTGAAGCGTCCGCGGAATCTGGCCAGGCGGATTCCATCAAGGTGATCGAGGACGAACATGAGTAGCCTGAACCGGAAACGACGGGTAAGCCGCAGTATGGGTTCGGGGGCGGCTTTGGCCAAATTCAACAACGAACTGGACCATGGATCGCAATGAAGTGACGAAGAGGATCATCGCCGCAAAGTCAGGACGTACAGGTGGTATTGATCAGCTTGCCGGCGGCCCAGCAGAACGTGCCACTCCGGCGCTATGCTAGCGGCTTCGGCTACTTCGAGGAGCAACTGATGCAACGGACTGCAGGATCGATGATCACGTTTAACCGCCCTGACGGCAAAGACGTTCAGGGTTATCTGGCCAGGCCACAGAAGCTGGAGGGCGCGCCTGCCATCGTCGTGATTCAGGAATGGTGGGGCTTGAACGACCAGATTCGCGGCGTGGCGGACCGGCTCGCGCAGGCCGGCTATCTGGCGCTGGTGCCCGATCTCTTCCGCGGCAAGTCGACGGTTGAAGAGGCGGAGGCGAACCATTTGCTGAGCGCACTCGACTTCGGCGACGCCGCGACTCAGGACGTGCGGGGCGCCGTCCAGTATCTGAAGCAGCACTCGGCGAACGTCGGCGTGACCGGCTATTGCATGGGCGGCGCGCTGACTTTGCTCGCGCTATGCAATATCCCTGAAGTTTCGGCCGGTGTGGTGTGGTACGGCTTCCCTCCGCTCGAGTACATCGACGCATCGAAAATCAAGGTTCCGGTTCTCGGTCACTGGGCGACGCAAGACGAATTCTTCCCGGCTGAAACGGTCGACGCGTTGGAGGCCAAGCTCGGGGCGGCCAATGTCGACGTCGAGTTCCATCGCTATCTTGCGTACCACGCGTTCGCGAACGAAACGGCAGTCGGGCCGGGCCGCATCTCCAGGACCCAGTTCGATCCGGTCTGGTCGCAGCAGGCCTGGGATCGCACGCTGACCTTCTTCGGCCGCACGCTCTGGAAGTAAGCGGCAAGCGCGGACCCACATTGAAAGGTGGACGCAAGCCGCGCCCTGATCCCCTCAGCCAGCAGCGAGCCCGGTCGGCGTTTCTTATGCCGACCGGGCCAGGCTACCGGATACCTCATGAAGCATTCCATTGCAAAATTCGCGAAGGATGAGGCTGGCGGCGCGCCGATCTGTTTACCTATACTCCCCTCACTCTGTATGTAAGGCAGCCCAATCGCCGCAATACCAACAAGCGCAAACAAAAGCCAACAAGACGGAGCCTCACATGCCTGTAGCGATGCGGAACGCGGCCTTGGTGCTGCTGACATGTTTCACGTTGGGCGGCAGTGCTTATGTGCAAGCCGGCTCCGGTTGCGATGAGGGATGCAAGGCCCGCGGCCAGTTACTCGAACAGCGCGTCACGCTACGGCTCAGCGCCGCGGCGTTTTCGAAAGTGCTTGCATCGAACGCATCCGCTCAGCAACTCGCGCAGATCGCCGGAGCGCCCGCTTGCGGGGTGGAGATCGTGACTTTCCGCTACCGCACCATCGGCGGCGCGGGCGAGCCGACCACCGCCAGTGGTGCGCTGATGATTCCGGGCGGACGGTCAGCGGCATGTAGCGGGCCGCGTCCGCTGATGCTCTACGCACACGGCACGACCGCGTACCGCAACTACAACATCGCCGATATCACCCAAACCGACCCGGGCAACGGCGACGGCGCCGGGGAGGGCATCAGCGTGGCCGCCATGTACGCGGCCCAGGGTTATATCGTGGTGGCGACTAACTACGCGGGCTATGCCGGCTCCGACCTCACGTACCACCCCTATCTGAACGCCGATCAGCAATCCGCCGATGTGATCGATTCGCTGCGGGCGGCGCGGACCGCACTGAGTGCAGTGAAGCCGGAGCGAAAGACGCGCGAGAACGGCAAGCTCTTCGTCACCGGCTATTCGCAAGGCGGCTTCGTGGCTCTCGCGACACATCGTGCTTTGCAGGCAGCCGGTGTCAAGGTCACAGCATCCGCGCCGGGATCGGGTCCGTATGCGCTTGCCGCCACTGCGGACGCGCTCATCGAAGGCGAGGTGAACCTGGGGTCGACGCTGTTCACGACCTTGATCGTGACGGGCTACCAGCATGCTTACGAGAACATCTACCGCAAGCCCGGGGACTTCTATGAAGCGGCCTATGCCCCGGGCATCGAGAACCTCCTGCCGAGCCTGCAGCCGCTCGCTACGCTATTTTCGAAAGGGAAACTGCCCCCGACGCAACTTTTCAGCAGCGTTCCGCCCGCGCCGCAATATGCTTCGATGACACCGCCGACTTCGCCGCCCCTTACTCCGCCCTCGCTGACGCCGGTGTTTGCTGCAGGATTCGGCAACGCCAATCTCGTGCGGAACGCCTATCGCCTGAGTCTTCTGGAAGATGCCGCGGCCAATCCCGATGGCGCGTTTCCCAACACCACGGTGGCCTTGACGCCGGCGGCCAATCCTATGCATCCGCTGCGCCAGGCGTTCAAGCGCAATGACTTGCGCAACTGGCTGCCGCGCGCGCCGGTTCTGCTGTGCGGCGGCGGCTCGGATCCCACCGTGTTTTTCTTCAACGCACGCATTGAGCAGGCCTACTGGCAGAACGCCAAAGTGCCGGCAGGGCTCACGTCCGTGCTGGACGTGGACTCTCCGATCTCCGGGCCCAACGATCCGTACGCGCCCATCAAGCAAGGTTTCGCGAGTGCGAAGGCGACGCTCGCGAATCAGGCCGTAGCGGGTGGTGCGACTGACGGTGGCGCCTCGGCTGTGCTTCAGGCCTATCACGGTGAACTGGTCGCGTCGTTCTGCATGGTCGCCGCCCGAGCCTTCTTCACGAACTTTTGAGCGCTGCCGTCTGCGGCTATCATGCGTAGACAACAAGACTGCGCAGGGGAAAGCTTTGACGACCGATTCCGTGGCCAGGGACGCGGCGCCCTCGGCGTGCATTCACAGCCACTTTGATACGCACCGCGAAGCGCCACGCGAGCAGCTGCCCGCATGGCGGGACCGGCTCGGCCACTTTCTCGACGTGCCGATCTCGCGCTGGCAACTGGCAACTGGCCGATGGCTTTAGCGGCACGATCGACAGCTACAAGGCCGCCGATCTGACATTCATGGATTGCCGCACGGACCCGGTTTCGCAGGCGCGATCCGTCGCGCGCATTTCGTCGTGCCTATGAGATGTCGCCGAGCGATTTTCGGGCGCTGACCCGGTAGAAGTGGCAGAAACTTGAACCGACGACGAAGGTCGGCGAGAAAGCAAACACGAAGGCCGGGAATAGTGGCCGAAAGCTGCGACTGAAAAAAACCGGAAGCATAGGCCGACAACAAAGCCTCGAAGTAGCGGACCGCGTACTCACAAAGCTCTATGAGGACAACCAGCCGCGCTCTATCGGCCACGCCAGCAGCTTGCGGTACACCGTGACAAGGCTGCGTGTCAGCATGGCTCCGCCCACCCGCCACAGCGGCGCGATCAGCAGGAACGCCGCGCATGCCACGGCGACGGCGCCAATCATGTCGAGCGGGAAGTGGACGCCGACAAACACGCGCGCCCAGGCTACTGCGAGTCCGGACAGCAGGATCGCCACGCCGTAACGTCTCGCGCCGCCGAGCAACAAGGTCAGCGCAACGCTGGCGAATACGGTCCCATGGTCGCTTGGGAACGACGAGTCGGGCGCGTGCTCCAGAAACGTATGGCCGATTCCGATCACGAATGGCCTGGGATGTGGCCAAACCAGACCGATGATCTGACTAAGCCCGAGGGCGAGCAGGGTCAGGCAAAACGCGTGCACCGCGATTTCACGCTGACGCTCGTCGCCAAAGAGCCATATTGCGATCAGCGACAGCGGTATGAGATAAATGACGTAATCAGCAATCATTCGCGCCATATCGGTTTGCCAGGCCGGCGTCGACGGCGTTGCGTTGATCATCAGAAAGAGCGCCTGATTGAACGCTTCGAGTGTATTCATGCGGTAAGTTTTTCGAGGGACGTGTGATGAATCGCGCCCCCCGATCATAGCGGGTCAAGCTTAGGGGAGGCTTAGGTGCAGGCGGAAGCGATTGACTGAATCTTCCAGTGCCGGGCCGTGTAATCTGTCGATGCTTATCGGGAAAAATGCCAGCGGCATGGGCAAACATCAAAGGAGATCAGGCCGTGGTGAAGATTGATCCGGACCGGTTGCTGACCGATCTCAAACAGCTGCGCAGCTTTGGCGCCAGAGACCCTGGCGTGGTGCGACTGGCGCTTTCTCCGGTGGATCTCGCGTCACGCCGCTGGCTGGTTGGGCGCATGACGGAGGCCGGGCTCGATGCTGTTATCGATGGCGTAGGGACTGTGTTCGGCCGTTCGCGCAACAGTGGGCCCGCACTCGTGATCGGCTCGCATACCGACACACAACCCACCGGTGGCTGGCTCGACGGCGCGATGGGCGTCATCTATGGATTGGAGATCGCACGCGCGCTGGCTGAAACCGACGCGACGAGTCATCTCGCGGTGGACGTGGCGTCGTGGATCGACGAAGAGGGGACTTTTTCCGGTTTGCTCGGCAGCCGCAGCTTCGTCGGCGATCCCGTCGAGGAGTCGATCCGTAGCGCAACGAACCGGGAAGGGCAGCGCCTTCAGGACGTGCTCGAAGCCGCCGGTCTTGCCGGGTTGCCACGCGCCCGCTTCGAGCCAGGCCGGCATGTCGCGTACCTCGAGCCGCATATCGAGCAGGGTGGCCGGTTGGAAGCGATCGGGAAGTCCATTGGCGTCGTCACCACGATCGTCGGGCTTCGCGAGCTGCGGCTGAGTTTCACGGGACAGCGCAATCATGCAGGCACTACGCCCATGTCGATCCGGCGTGACGCCGGCGCGGCACTGGTCGCGTTTATCGCACGGATGAACGACGCGTTCGCGGAACTCGCGGATGCCGACACCGTGTGGACTGTGGGACGCATCGATCTCGATCCCGGCTCCCTCAGCGTCGTGCCGGGGCGAGCCGACATGTATCTGCAATTCCGCGATGCGAACGCTGCGCGCCTGCAGGCGATGGAAGGCAAAGTCGCGGCGCTGGTGCGGGACTTCAATGCGCAAGGTCTTGTGGGCGTGGAGTTGACGACCTTCGATGAACCCATGGAGCCGGTAACGATGGATTCGGCGCTCGCGGAACATCTCGCGAGTGCCGCCGAAGCCGTGGCGCCTCTACAATGGCTGCGGATGCCGAGCGGCGCCGCACACGACGCTCAGGTCATCGCCCGCTGCATGCCGGCCTGCATGATGTTCGTGCCGAGCATCGGCGGCGTAAGCCATGACTTTATCGAGGATACGGCCGAGGAGCATATCGTGCTCGGCTGTCAGGTGGCGGCCACTGCGGCGGCCGCTATGCTGCAGGCGCAGTGGGCGAGGCGATCGTGACGAACCCGGACGAGCACCGTGATTTTATCGTGCGCACCATGGCGGCCGACGACGTGGCGCTGGCAGTGGAATGGGCTGCGGTGGAGGGATGGAACCCCGGCCTGCAAGATGCCGAATGCTTCCGCGCCGGGGACGCTAACGGGTTTTTCATCGGGGAGTGGCGCGGCGAACCGGTTGCCTGTATTTCCGCGATCGCCTACAGCGCGCACTTCGGCTTTATCGGTCTATATATCGTGAAGCCGGCGTTTCGCGGCAGAGGCTTCGGCATGCGCGTCTGGCAGCACGGCATGGACTATCTGGGTAACCGCAATGTCGGGTTAGACGGCGTCGTCGCTCAGCAGGCAAATTACAGAAAGTCCGGCTTTCGGCTGGCGTATCGCAACATTCGATTTCAGGGTGTCGTTCAGGCCGTTGCCCAAAGCACGACAGGTTCGAACATCCGTTCGAACATTTTGAATGCGTCGGCGCTGCCGTTCGAGCAACTGCTTGGCTACGATCGTCAGTGCTTTCCCGCCATGCGTGAGCGTTTTCTCGCGACATGGCTCGGCCAGCGCTACGCCACGGCGCTGGCCGCAGTTCGTGACGGTCAGGTTGCCGGCTACGGGGTACTGCGTCGTTGCAGAACGGGATGCAAGATCGGTCCGCTCTTCGCCGATAGCGACGAGATCGCGAGCGATCTGTTCGAGGCGTTGGTGGCGCGCATGCCAGGCGAGGTCATCGTCCTCGATGCTCCGGAGACTAATCCCGCTGCCGTCGCACTGGCGGAGCGGCATGGCATGAAAAGCGTCTTTGAAACCGCGCGGATGTATACGCAGGACCCGCCTGCTATTCAAATCGAACGCGTATTTGGCGTGACGTCATTCGAACTCGGGTGATCGGAGCACACGTCGGCGTCTTTGCGTGCATTGCCGTCTGGGGTGCGTCTTGTGAACCGCAGACGGCAAGTCCATCGTTTGATACGAACGTATGCGCTACTTCCATTTTGAGCCGAGATTCTCGAGGCCGGCTTTCATGAGGTCCTGCGGCAACATGACGACGCGTAGCTCGCTGTCCGCGTTGAACTTCAGAAAGAATGGTTCTACCAGTGCGGGAATTCCCGATGGATCGTCGAGGTTCACGATGAGTACCGCGCCACGCGTTCCGTTCTGCTCGGTGAAGTAGGCCGCTTCCGGTTTTATGTCTTCAAGTATTCGCCCTATCACTTCGCCGGCAGTGCCATCGCGCACTAGCGTGTTGAACGGTTCGTGCGGAATACGTACGTTGAGTAGCATGCGCATGTCATCCTCCTGGTTGTGATGCCCAAAGGGCATCTTAAGGATAGGAGCTTTATGCGCTGCGAGCGCCAGGGTTAGCACTGCCGAGTGCCGCTGCCGTCATTCTGTTTCGCTGTCGTCGGTGTCGGTGTCGGCATTGGCGCTCGCTGCTTCATGAACCATCGCGTTGGCCGCCAACGCGCTCGCCAGTTCCGGATACGCTTCCTTGCGTTCGCTGTAGCGATCGGTCAGGTAATCCGAACGGTCGCGCACCAGCAACGTGAACTTGTACAGCTCCTCCATTACGTCAACGACGCGATCGTAGTAGGCTGAGGGTTTCATCCTGCCGTCGGCGGCGAATTCCTGATACGCCTTGGGCACCGACGACTGATTGGGGATCGTCACCATCCGCATCCACCGGCCCAACACGCGCAACGCGTTGACGGCGTTGAACGATTGCGAACCGCCGCATACCTGCATCACCGCGAGCGTGCGTCCTTGGGTGGGCCGCACGCCACCGCTTTCGAGCGGCAGCCAGTCGATCTGATTCTTGAACACCGCCGTGAGCGTACCGTGACGCTCCGGGCTGCACCACACCTGTCCCTCCGACCATTCCGACAATTTACGTAGTTCGACGACCTTCGGATGATCGGCCGCTACGCTGTCCGTAATCGGCAGGCCGTGCGGATCGAAGATGCGTGTTTCAGCGCCGAATTGGCGCAGGATGCGTTCGGCTTCGAGAGTGAGCAGTTTGCTGAACGAAGTGGGACGCAACGACCCGTACAGCAGCAAAATTCGCGGGGCGTGCTGCGAAATCGCGTGCGGTTCGAGTTTTTGCAGATCCGGCGCGTGGAAATGTGGGGCGCTGACGTTAGGCAGATTCCCGGACATCAACGGACCCTCCGTCCCGCACTGTCGATCACGTGCTCGCCGTCCTCTTTGATAAACGTCCCCTGTTGCGCTGCGGGCAGGATATCGAGAACAACCTCGGACGGTCTGCATAAGCGCACGCCGAGCGGGGTGACCACAATGGGGCGATTGATGAGGATCGGATGCGCCAGCATCGCATCGAGCAATTGTTCATCGCTCAAGGACGCCTTCGCGAGGCCGAGTTCGGCATACAGTGTGCCTTTCTCGCGCAGCGTGGCGCGCACGGTGAGGCCGGCACGTTCGATCAGGTCTTTCAGCGTGGCCCGCTCAGGCGGGTTCTTCAGATACTCGATGACCTCCGGCTCGATGCCGGCATTGCGAATCATTGCGAGCGTATTGCGCGACGTGCCGCAATCCGGGTTGTGATAGATCGTAACGCTCATACACGTTGTCCTTTAACGCTGTGTTTTTGCCTCGTACCAGTGCTGCGAACGATTGACGACGCCGACCACTAACAGCATCACCGGCACTTCGATTAGCACACCGACCACCGTGGCAAGCGCCGCACCCGAATGAAATCCAAACAGGCTGATCGCCGTGGCCACCGCAAGCTCGAAGAAATTGCTTGCGCCGATCAGACTCGACGGACCTGCGACACAATGCGCAACGCCAAGCCGGCGATTGAGCAGATAGGCGAGGCCGGAATTGAAGAACACCTGAATCAGAATCGGCACCGCGAGCATCGCGATGACCAGTGGTTCCTTGACTATTGCCTGCCCCTGGAAGGCGAACAGCAATACGAGGGTTGCCAGTAAAGCGCTGATCGAATAGGGCGCGAGATGTGCAACTGCCTGCTGGAAATGGGCGTCGCCCTTGGCGAGCAGATGGCGGCGTAGAAATTGGGCGAGGATGACGGGGATGACGATGTACAAGCCGACCGAAACGATCAGCGTGTCCCATGGCACCGAAATCGCCGACAAACCCAGCAGGAGGGCGACGAGCGGGGCGAATGCCACGATCATGATGGAGTCGTTGAGCGCCACTTGCGATAGCGTGAAATACGGGTCGCCCTTGCAGAGTTGCGACCAGACGAACACCATCGCCGTGCAGGGCGCGGCGGCAAGCAGAATGAGACCGGCGATATAGCTGTCAAGCTGATCCGCAGGAAGCCATCGTGCGAATACGTGCCGAATGAAAATCCAGCCGAGCAACGCCATCGAAAACGGTTTGACGAACCAGTTTACAAACAAGGTCACGCCGATACCACGCCACTGGCTTTTCACCTGCGTCATCGCGGCAAAATCGATCTTGACCAGCATCGGAATGATCATCGCCCAGATCAGCACGCCAACTGGAAGATTGACCTGCGCAACTTCCATGCGGCCGATCGCCTGGAAGAGTTGCGGAAGCAGTTTCCCGACCAGGATGCCGCCTACGATACACAGTGCTACCCAGACAGTCAGGTAACGCTCGAAGAATCCGATCGCCGGCCGTGTGCCGCGCGTCATTGTGTTGGCGGTGCTCATTTTTTGCGACAGCCGGGGACGTCGCTCGCGGCGCATGGTGCACCGGCGCAGCAGTTTTCGGTCAGGAAGCCGATCAGGCCTGTCATCGCTTCGAAATTCGCCGAATAGATGATGAAGCGCCCGTCCTGCCGGGGTGTCACCAACTCGGCATGTGACAGGTCTTTGAGGTGGAAGGAGAGGCTGGATGGGGAAAGTTCTAGCTGCTGCGCGATTTCACCGGCGGCCATGCCATCCGGCCCAGCGATGACCAGCAAACGGAAGATCGCCAGCCGCGATTCATGAGCGAGCGCGCCAAGGGCACGTACAACAAGGTTCGAGTCCATAGCCGAACGATACGCTGATCGTTTTAATATTTCAAGTATTGTTGAAATGATGTGACCGATAAGCGTATATGTGAGCGGGACCTGGTTGCATTGGTGATGTGGTGCATCAGGCGGCGTTGAACGCCACCTCGTGATGTCACGACTGTTGCATCCAATCCGCTCAGTTGCCGAACAACGAGTGCTGCGTCCCGCGGCTTGGCGCCGGGCGTGCCGGTTTCACAGGCGTTTCCCGGACGACCATTCCCGGAGTCGCGGTTGAAGCCGCAGCCGCTGTGGCAGTCGCCGCGTCGTTTGAATCCGCTGCCGCTTCCAGCGAAGTCTGCCCAGCTTCGAGTGACAGAAGAAACATCTTGTTCGCCAGTCCGCCGGCAAAGCCGGTCAGATCGCCGGACGCGCCGATCACGCGATGACAAGGCGCCACGATGGAGATCGGATTTCTGCCGTTCGCTGCGCCCACGGCCCGCACCGCGTTGATGTTTCCGATTTGCGTAGCGATGTCCGAGTAGCTGCGCGTCTCGCCGAACGGGATCGTCAGGAGCGCCGCCCAAACTTTCTTCTGAAAGTCCGTCCCCTGGAAGTCGAGTTCGAGGTCGAACCGGTCTCTCGTCCCTGCGAAATATTCGTTCAATTGCCGCTCGGTTTCGATCAGGATCGAGCGGTCATCCGCCTCGACCATTTCCGGCAGGCGCACCCGGTTCGGCTTGTCGTTTTCCCACAAAATAGCGGCGAGCCGGTTGCCGTTTGCCACGAGCTTCAGTTCGCCGACGGGCGAATTCATTAACTTGTATGCGTATGTCATTTTGCTGGATTCCTGACTGGCTGGAGACTGAGATGGCTTCATGCGAGGCTGCGAACTCGCTCTGCCATGGCTCCGATACCTGACAGCTTAACCTTCGTCCTCGCCGAGGTCACGCCGGATCTTGCTATCCAATTCCGCGCGCGGCTCGCGACTCAGTAGAATTGATACCCTCGGCATATCGCTCACTGGCAACCGGAACTCTTCTCTACGACTGTGACAACCACCCTCGAACAACTGCGGGCCGGACAACTGGCGGGTACTCGCCGACTCAAACTGGCGTGCGGGCTGAGCGAATTTCCACGCGAGATTTTCGATCTGGCCGATACGCTGGAAGTTCTCGATTTATCGGGCAATGCGCTCTCGAGGCTGCCCGATGACTTGCCGCGGCTGAGCAAGCTGCGCATCATTTTTGCGTCTGACAATCCCTTCACTGAATTGCCGGAGGTCCTCGGGCAGTGTTCGCAACTGAGCATGGTCGGCTTCAAGGCAAACCGCATTCGCACGGTGTCGGGTCAATCGCTGCCGCCGCTGCTGCGCTGGCTGATCCTCACCGACAACGAGATCGACACACTGCCTGCGGAACTTGGCGCCTGCAGGCAACTTCAGAAGTTGATGCTTGCCGGTAACCGGTTGCGCGCACTGCCCGAGGAATTGGCCGCCTGCTCGCGGCTCGAACTGCTGCGTCTCGCGGCGAATCAACTCAGCGAGTTGCCTGCGTGGCTGTTGCGCTTGCCACGGCTTTCCTGGCTGGCTTTCGCCGGCAATCCATTCAGCGAAGCGCTGGAGACGGCGGCATTCACCGATACGCCGAGTGCCGATATTCGGTGGGATGAGTTGAAACTCGAACAGCAGTTAGGCGAGGGCGCCTCCGGTGTCATTTATCGCGCGGCGCTTCTTGCTCGTCATGCACATGCGAGTAGGCCGGTGGCCGTCAAGTTGTTCAAGGGTGCGGTGACGAGCGACGGACTGCCGGACTGCGAGATGGCGGCCTGCATTCGTGCCGGCGATCATCCGAATCTGATTCCGGTGGTGGGCAAGATAAAAGACCATCCGGCGGGCACACATGGTCTGGTGATGGAACTGATCGACCCGCAATTCACGAATCTTGCGGGCCCACCGAGCCTCGAGTCATGCACGCGCGACGTCTACGATGCCGGCACGCGCTTCGAGTTGGCCTCGGTGTTACGCGTCGCATACGGCATGGCGTCGGCAGCGTGTCATCTGCATCAGCAAGGTGTGATGCATGGCGATCTGTACGCACACAATATTCTATACGGAGGGCGGGGTCGCGCGTTGCTGGGCGATTTTGGCGCGGCGTCTTTCTACGCGACTGATGATCAAGACTTCCGCTCGGCGCTGCAGCGGCTGGAAGTCAGGGCGTATGGTTGTCTGCTCGAGGAGTTGATCGACCGATGCGACTGGCTGGCCGCTGAAGCGGACATTGCAGCGAAGCTGGTAGCGTTGAAAGAAAATTGCCTGAGCGAGAATATCGGCAGCCGGCCGTCGTTCGACGAAATCGCTGCCGTTTTGCGGCAGCTAACAGGTGCCGGCGATCGGGACACTGCAGCGTTCGCGGCGGTTTGAGCCGTCGTCTGTGTGAACGCAATGCAAGCTTTTCGTCCGCGTGGTCCCAGGAGAGAAAATCAATGACGCAGAGGATGCGCCGCCGCGTGCTGGTTGCCGGCACGCTTGCTGCGGCAGGCCTGACAGGTGCGGCTCATGTCGATGCCATGCAGGGCGGCAAACTGAAGATCGCCCTTGTGTTGAAGTCGATGACTGATCCGTTCACCGTAGCTATGGCGAACGCTGCGCAGAACTATCAGAAACACTTTGCGTCGCAGTTCGACTTGACCATTCGCGGCACGGCAACGGAGCACGACACTGCCGCGCAGATCCGGATGGTGGACGAATTGATCAGAGCGAGGATGAATGCGATCGTCATCGCGCCGACTGACTCGAAGGCGTTGACAGCGGTCGTGGCGCGGGGGATCAAGGCCGGCATCATCATGGTCACGATCGATAACCCGCTCGACGACGCGTCACAGGATGCCGCGCATATCTCCGTGCCGTTCGTCGGTCCGAACAATCGCAACGGCGCGAAGCAGGTGGGCGATTATCTTGGGGGGCGGCTCAAGGCGGGCGATCAGGTCGGGATCATCGAAGGAATTTCCGTCGACCGCAATGCGCAGCAACGCACGGCCGGCAGCAAGGACGCAATGAACGCGGCCGGCATGAAGATCGTCGCCATCCAGGCAGGCGACTGGGACTATGGGAAAGGACGGGATATTGCATCGAAGATGCTGGGAGACTATCCGCAGATCCGCGCGTTGATGTGCGGCAACGACAATATGGCGATGGGGGCAGTGGATGCCATTCGCGATGCGGGGAGAACCGGCGGGGTCTATGTCACCGGGTATAACGACAGCGAAGCGCTCAAGCCGCTGCTCCTCGACGGCCGCGTGCTCGCGACGATGAACCAGTTTGCCGATCGGCAAGCTGTGTTCGGCGTCGACGTGGCATTGAAGGCGGTCACTGAACATAGAAAGCAGAGCGATTTGTCGCGGGTCATTGAAACGCCGCTGCAACTGGTGACTGGCGTAAGTCACTGAGGTGAAAGGTCCCTTGCATGCAACCCATGGTGCCTGTGCTGCGAATCTCACGGGCACGCCGCCGACGCGTTGCTCACCCTGATCGGACTTTCCGTTGCCATGAATCGCACTTCACGGCGTTGACATCATCTCTTTCGACGTCGCTTTCCTCGTCGATCCACTGCCGTGCCCATTCGAGCGCGTACTGCTGCGCAGCCTCGAAACTCGTGAAGCTCGGACCGATAAGCCCGGAACGGGCGACCCGCTGCGCGTCCCGCACGACCTCGGCCCATCCACGGAACCGGGCGTTCGCTACCCGATCGGCCGCAACGTAGATGACGTAGCCACGCAGGTCGGATTCGCGCTTGCCTTGCGAGGCGAGGCCCATCCATGGCGAGGCGGGCCGATGGATGGAGTGAGGGGTGTTCATCGGGGCAAGGGATTCGACGCGATCAGGCGCTACACGCGAAGAATCCTGGAGTTGCTGCGCGACTTGAGTGAACGTGTCCACGGTATGGGGTGGCTGGCGTGCGCCATGCGGTGTTTGCCACGACGCCTGACTTGTCCAGAACACCTTTCGAAGGCCCTCGTCCCTGGATTGACGGTCGATGGAGCGGGGCTGGATATGCTGCGGTTCCAACAGGCCATCCGGACCGCAACGGAAGGTACGACCGCGGTTCGAAAGAAGCTCGTGCATTTCCGCAAGGGCGCCGGTCCTACGCCACTTTTCGAAGCGTGACCGGCACGTCGGCACCGACGGATAGATGTTCGGCAGCTTGGACCAGGGTTCGCCGGTCACCAGTACCCACAGCACGGCATTCGCCACGAGGCGAACTTGCGCGCGAGGCCGGCCGCGTTGCCCATGAACGATGGCGTCATCCGACAGAACGGGCGCCAGCAGAAGCCACTCTTCGTCACTGATTTCGTTTAACTGCACGCTATTTCCCCCATACCAGTCGCGTTACGCGGGTTCGATATCCCCGTTCACGCTACCCGCTGTTCGTCGCCCACGTTGTCATGGCGGACAGAACAAGCAGGTCTTCGACGCAATCCGATAACTCGCAGAGTTCCTGAAATGGCGCGCCGTTGGTGTCAAGCAAATGGTGTCGCCTGAGATCGCGTAGCGCGTTGCCGAGGCGCCGGATGGCCTCGGGATCGCTGTTCGTCAGTGGCCAGCCTTTTAACAGATACGTCAGCGGTACGACGCTTCTGCTTTCGCACCACAGATCGAACAGGTGGATGCACTTCGCGTTGATGTGCTCAACCGCGTTTTCTCGCTCAGACAGATACGGAACCATGGCCACACTCAGGAACAGGACGATTGACGAGTCTTCATCCTATGTGGATAGTTATCGCAGCGCTGTCAGGACATCAAGAAAGAAGGGCCGGTCAATGCTGAACTTCATGTCAGGAAATCCCTATACGTTGCCTGTGTTTTCTCTGTCGATTCGGCGCAACGGTAGTGTGAACTGACCGCCATGCGATCAGACACCGCCTCGCCGACGAAAAAATGAAGCTGTATTAATCGGCGCAGCGGTTGGATTAGGGGAATCCTGACATACGAATCAGCTGTTCCTTAATGAACTATCCGGTGCTCCCGACGGAACCGCCGCTTCCAGCACCTTACGATGACTTCACTTGCATCATGGAGTGCAGACATCGTGGCTGAAAAATCGTTGCGTGGGATCGTTGGAAAACTGCTTGGCACGGAATGCCGCCAGTCGGTCCGCGTGCTGTCGATACGTCGCTCACGATCTGGCCGGACTCGTCGTGTGTGCGTCGAAGTGCAACGGCCGGGTGGTTCGCTCGCGCTGTTTTTCTTTCGCCACAGCGACGGAATCTGGCATGTGTTTCCGCCCGGAGACGCTCGTCCTGCGATGAGCACCGCCGTGTTGCCACAGAACGGCGAGACAATGGCGAAGGAGGCCGCGCATGGCTGAAGACTTGTCGAATGGATTTTCGCCGGACGAAGCAGGTCTGCGCGCATGGATGTTGGCATGGTACGACCATGCCGTTTCGGTCGGCTTCCTCTGTCCGCCGTTCATCATGAACGACGTCATGGCTGAACGGCTTGAGGGCTATTTCAGAGTGGGACTCACGCCGGCCGAAGGTGCGGAAGCATTTTTCGGCGTCGCGCACTGACTTCGGCACTTCAATATTCGCGGCATTTCAAGTCATCTGCTTATGGCTGATTCGTTACCGTCACACACCGAAACCCCGCATACACGTATTGGTAATGCGGTTGAAACCAGTTCCGGAAAGCCGGCCGCAACATGCATTGCGCGGTGCGTGCTGAACCGCCTTTGATCACGTAATGCTGCCCGTCGAAAAAGTTGGCGGAGTAGCCCGGATAAAACGGAAACGCTTCAAAGCCTGGCAGTGCGTCGAATACCGTGGAGGTCCACTCCCAGCCATTGCCGAATTGACCTTCCACGCCGAACGCGCTGACGTTGTCCGGATATGCGTCGACCGGCTGCGGGTCCCAGCTGCGAAAATCGAAATTGCCCGATGCGGCGTGCGGTGCGCCATGTGCCGCGCGTTGCCATTGCGCTTCGCTGGGTAGCGTCTTGCCGGCCCAGCGCGCGTAGGCGCTGGCTTCGGCATGGCTTACGTAAGCGGGCCAGTCGAGCGGCAGCGGCACGTCGTCGAACATCGTGCGCAGCATCCACACGCTGTTCTGATCGCTCCCGGTTTGCTGCGACCAGCAGGCGGGATGGTCGATATGTTCGGCTTCTTTCCACGCCCAATCCGTGTCTGTCCACCACTTCGGTTCGCGATAGCCACCCGCCTCGATAAACTCCCGGAACGCGCCGTTCGTCACCATATGGCGGTCGATCTCGAACGCGGGCACGTCGACACGCTTCTCGCCGAACTCGTTGTCCCAGCCGAAATGGCCACTCTCGCGCGACATGCCGAGCACCGTTGCGCCAGACGACACGCTGACCATCGACGACAACGCCTGCCGCGGTTCAGGACGCGTGAGCGCCGGCTCCCGCAAGCCGGCGACCTTCTGCGCAAGCGGCAACTGATGCAGCATGTACGCAAGCGTTTCAGCATGCATCAGCCGATGCTCGATCGCGACGTTCAGCAACTGCTCGGACGCGTTGGCAGGGGCGCCCTCGCGGCCGACGCGTGCGGAGTCACTCAGTGCGTCGAGTTCGCGGTCGATCTGCTCGCGGGCGCGCAACGCATAGGTGCGCACGGCGTCGAGCGAGGGCCAGTCGCTGGGTTGATCGGTCGGAAAGCCGCCGTCGACAGGATCGATGCCGAAAGCGAAGAGCTGGTCGAGGTGCGGATCGAATGCCGGCAGGTCGCACAGGCGCTGATCGAAAAGATTACGATCGAAAGCTTCCAGATGGCCGACGTAAAACACGATCCGGTGGCGCTCACGGATCGGCCGTTCGTACAGAAATTCGGGTTTGACGATAGAAAACAGTGCGTCGGTAACTTGACGCGCGTCGATCAGACGCTGGACTAGCGGGTGATGCGGGGCGGGGTCGCGATTCATTTCGCCAAGTCTCCTTGCGGGGGACGGACTAAAGACTTTACCCGCTCGCAGGAGCCATGCCAAGACGAATGCGCGCTAAAAAGCAGGTGGCCGGGGACGGGGCGACGCGGGCCAGGTCCTGGGCGTGCGGCTTACACCTTCTGCAAGCCCTCCAGATCGACGATCCGGATGTGTTTGCCTTGTATGTCGATCAGGCCGCGTTTTTGAAATCTTGACAGGGTGCGGCTCACGGTTTCGAGCGTCATGCCGAGGTAGCTGCCCATGTCCTCGCGCGTCATGCGCAGATTGAATTCCGCCGACGAATAGCCGCGTTGCGCGTTGCGCTCCGACACGTCGAGCAGAAATGCCGCCACGCGTTCGTCTGCTGAAAGGGAGCCGAGCACCATCATCTGGCCGGCTTCGCGGACGATCTGTTCGCCCAGTAGTTTGTGCAGGCGGTCCTGCATCGAACTGATTTCACGGCACAGGGACTTGAGGGCCGGGTAGGGAACGATACACACGGTGCTGTCTTCAAGCGCGACGGCGCTGCATGCATGAACGTCTTCGCTGATACCGTCGAGGCCGAGCGCTTCGCCGGCGAGGCGCAGCCCTGTGACCTGTTCGCGGCCGTCACGGTGGGCCATGACGGTTTTCATGGAGCCGGAACGCACGGCGTAAATATTGTCGAAGCGGTCGCCGCTGCGGTATAGCGCTTCGCCGCGCTGCACCGAGCGCGCGCTGCAAATGAGCGCTTCGAGTTTCGTTAGTTCGCCGGGCGACAAGCCTTGCGGCATGCAGAGCGCCCGCATCGAACAACTCGAACAACGAGCGGCGGTGCGCGCCGTTGCCCTCACCGGCGCGGCACGGCGGCCGCGACGCGCCGGCGGCGACTTTGGAGTGGATTCGGCGGCGCCGGCGGTGCGAGTCACAGCGGTAGGAGTAAGCATGTTCTGCAGCCATTTGTCAGAGTAACAACTGATTGTCCCACCGCCCATGCTCCCCGTTTAGCGACAAAATGACGCGTTCTCGCAGTTAGGCATCTTGAGCGATGTCACGCTCGCATTGCTGTTTGTGGTTATGGACTGCTATGTATCGTGGCGAGCATGTTCTGCGCTGATTCTGGAGATATAGCGCTGCGCGTGCCGCTCGATGCGGCAAGCACACGCTTTGCAATGTGTGTCGCGACGCGTTCAGGCGTATTCACTAACCTTGCCGGCCGCGGAGGGGATCAGCAGTACAGGCAAGGTTGCCTGACGCACGCAGCGCTCTGCGACGCTGCCGAGAATCAGGCGCTGAAAACCGCGCCGGCCATGCGTGCCCATCACCAGCAGATCGGCGTTGAAGTCGGCGGCAGCTTTTAGCACGACCACCGAAACGTCGTCGAGCGAGGAGGCTTCGCCCACGATGAGCTCCCCCTTGACGCCTTGCGCCGCCATGGCCAGGGCGAATTCCGCGCAGAGTTCCTTGCCCTCTTCGACGAGGCGGTTGCGCAGAATGGATGGGTCATAACCGGGCGCTTCGAAATACATGGGTGTGTTTTCGACGACGTAGAGCGGCTGCATGACAGCACCGGTGGATTTCGCTAGCGCGACCGCCGCTTCGAATGCGCGGCGCGAGGTGTGGCTGCCGTCGACCGCTACGAGGATGCGTGTGTACATATCGACTCCGCGTCTGAAGGATTGGGATGCCGCGGCCATTGCGCGCGGCCTGGCTCATTGACGATTTATTACCGATGCCAGCTTAAATGATCGCTGAAAAAGGTGCATCCTGGCAGGATGTAAATCAAATACTTGTCAAATTTTGCGATAGCGGCGCTCCATGGGACAAGCACCGTGCAGCAAGCGTTTGCGGTATTCCTGCTAAGCCGGGGCGCATGTATCAAATCAAGATAGGGTCAGGTTTGCCTTACAATCAGGATCTACTCAGACAAGCTGCTTCAGCACCGCTGATGAACGAGCGCAAAACGACGGGCTTGCCCGACAAGATCTACGGCGACATCCTCAATCGCATTCTTGAAGGCGAGTACAAGGAAGGCGAGCGGCTGCCTACCGAGCATGCGCTGGCCGAACGCTTTGCGACGTCGCGGCCCACAGTGCGCGAGGCCTTGGCGCGTCTGCGGGCGGACGGGATCATCATGACGCGGCATGGTTCGGGCACCACGGTCGCGCGGCGGCCGGACCCGGACGTGCGGCGGTTTGCGCCACTCGAAACGCTGTCGGACATCCGCCGCTGTTACGAATTTCGCATCGTGACCGAGGCGGGCGCGGCCGAACAGGCAGCGCTCAAAGCCGATGCGGACGACATCGCCGCGATCCAGCATGCATGGGACCAGCTGGAACGCATCATCGAAACCCGGGGCATCGGCGCGCAGGACGATTTCATGTTCCACCTGGCGGTGGCGCGCGCCTCGAAGAACCCGTTTTTTATCACGGTCATGTCGTTCATCGAAGAACAGATTCTGTTCAGCATGAATCTGTCGCGCAATCTTTCGCTCGTGAAGACGGTGGAGCGGCAGCGGCTCGTGCAGGCCGAACATATGGCCGTGCTCGAGGCGATCCGCCGTAAGGACGGCCCTGCAGCGGGGCAGGCGATGCGCGCGCATCTCGAGAATGCGCTCGAGCGGATGTTCGGTTGCTGATATCCCGCGTGCCTCCCCCGCGGGTCGCAAATACCAGGTAACCGGGCTGTCGGTCTGCTTCGACGGGGCAACCGCGACTAAGCCCACCGTGACCAGTCCACTGCAACTAGCCCATTGCATCCTGACCGCCCGCAACCGGGTCACCGCAACTGCGGCCCCAGTCGTGTCCAGGCGTCAGGCGGCGGCGGCCATCGGCCCGAACAGGGCGGTGCGGGTCTTCGGACTGACCGCGATATCCAGCGCCACGGCCCGTTCTACGCCGATCTGCAGGGGCGACCCGAGCCGGCTGATGTCGATCCCGGTCTTGCGCAGCAGCCGTTCGATCGGCGTGGTGGTCACCGTGACGTAGCGGGTGATGCCCATTCGGTCGGCGAACGTCACGAGTTCGTGAATCGCCTGCATGGTCAGGTCGGCAAAGCCGAATGACTGTTCCTCACCGCTGGTTTCGATCGCAAACCGGCTCAGTTCCCAGATATGCCGCCCAACCGGCGCATCCGCACCATGGAGCAATTGCGGGAAGGTGTCCTTCAGCATGTTCGGCCCTTCCGTTGGCATCAGGCGCCAACAGCCCCGCACGTGCCGATCGTCGCCCTGAATCAGCATGTAGTGCGGCCCGAGAGCGTCGTAACCGTCGATTTCCATGCCCGCGATGGTCGGGATGTCCCACCCGAGCCGCCCGTGAAACACCCGAGCCCGCAGTCGGTACATCTCGTTGATGTCTGCGTTGTCGAATTCCTGCCGCATTCCAATCCGGATTGCTGTTTGCATGACGTTCTCCTGAACGTGTTGGGGTACCCAATACGCAAGAAAACTTATGCATTTTGAATCTTTCCGCCACCTACCTACCTGGATAGGTGTGCATGCTTATCGGATAACGCAGAATTCGAGACAAGCCTCAGCCCTCAACCGACGGGACACAAAATGGAACTTCTCGAAAACCACTGGCAAGCGCAACCCTCGGTCCAAACCCGCCCGGCAGAGCCGTCATCGGCGGTGGATCGTGTTCTG
Source organism: Paraburkholderia sediminicola (assembly GCF_046026675.1). Taxonomy (GTDB): domain Bacteria; phylum Pseudomonadota; class Gammaproteobacteria; order Burkholderiales; family Burkholderiaceae; genus Paraburkholderia; species Paraburkholderia sediminicola_F. Next base: position 842,743 of record NZ_JAQQEY010000002.1, read on the forward strand.
ATCATTGCCTACCGCAAGAAGAAGAAGGAGAGCCAGCGCCGCTTCTGGGCACGCTTTGGCGTGACGCAGTCGCGTGGCAGCCGGTTCGAATCGGGTGCCGAAATTCCGGCGCCGGTGTCGATCCTGCTGGGCCTCTACTTCACCAAAACCGTTTCTGACGCCGATCTGGGGCGGGCCGAACGGGTGCTGTACAGCCGCGACGCCGCCGCCTTCCTCAACCCGGGTCAATAAGCCCCAACTGCGCGGCGATCACGGCCGCCGCGCGCCGCGAATTCACACCGAATTTCGTCCTGATGTTCTTCATGTGGAAGTTCACAACGGCTTCCGAACAGCTCAGGATATGGGAGATTTCCCAGGTGGATTTGCCGCGCGCGGTCCATTTCAGACATTCGCGTTCGCGCGGCGTGAGCTTGGGCAATAAAGTCTGAGTGTGCGTATTCAAATGGCGCTGGCTGGTATCGATCACCAGATCGCGCAATAACACCAGATTCGGCAACGCAACGTTGACGTGACGCCAGAACGCGTCGCTCGGATTGCTGTCATTGACGAAGCACATCATGCCGGCTTCCTGGTTCGGTCCATGGATCGGCAACGTCACACCGGCGCGCAGGCCGTGCGCGCGGGCTTCCTCATACATCGATTGCTGCGGTGCGGTCGTAAAAATGTCCGGCGACCAGATCAGCGGCGTGGCGCGTGTCGCGCAATGCGAGACAGTCGGGTCGATATGGACGAGCCCCTGCTCGTCGTAGGTGCGTCGCCAGGCCGGTGCGTAGGTGCTCCGCACATAGGCGTCTTCAAGGCGAATGGTCGGGCGCGGCAGCATGGCAATCAGAAGCCTGTCGAAGCCCCATGTGTCGGCCATGCCCGCGATCGCGCCGAACCATTCCGCTTCATCTGCGGCGTTCAGTAGCGGTGCCATTTCCTCGATAAAATGTAGCGACAATTTGGTTCTCTCAGACTCGCAAACGTCCCGTTGCGGTTAATTGCGGTACGGCGATCCGTCCGGCCGTTTTTATCTTCACAATCTATCACTAAAATTTATTTCGCAAGCCGAGGGCGATTTCTAAAAGAAACGCCGCCAGCGCGGGTTCTGCAACCAGGCGAACGAATTACTCCTTATATCGGATTTCTTCGACCTGATTAACATTCACGGGTCGATAAAGTGGGTAATTTTCTCGTAGCGGCTTTTTGATGCTTTTGATTTGCAACATTATTGTCAAACCACTTTGAATGGCCGTGCGTGTCGAAATTCTGGACAAAACCACGCTAATTACCAGATTGACGATTTCCATCTGACCCTTCGCCATTCTCTAACACCCGCCCGTCACCGTCTATTGTCATACGAAAGCGACGCACCGCGCTTTGCCAGCTTCGGCTTCTTCGCATCGACTTCGACTCGAGATCGCCCGATGACACCGTACTCGGGTTGTTTGACAACGTTGCGAACCCAATGCTAACTTGAACCCGCTACCGTACGGCGATGGTGTTGCCGCTGAGTGGATTTACGACGTCCGAAGGCGTGGAGGCGGGGCTCACGCGTGTCGCCGACGCGGCGGGTAGGCCGCTCACGCTGTACATCAAGAGCGAAAACTACGTGGAGCTCGACACGCTCGCGCGATTGATCGAGCGCAGCGTCTCCACGACGCTTTCCCGCCGCTGGAAACCCTGCATGATGAAATCTCGTTGATCCGCGTGTTACATGACGCGGTCACGTTCTCGAAGATTGCCGACATGGGGCCGATCCTGCCGCTACGCAGTTCGACGCCGTCCGAACATCATGCGAAGATCGATCATGCGACGCAGATCCTGCTCGCGTTGGAGCGTCAGTTCGCGCAGAAGCCGGCGTCGCATTGACCTCGTAGCGGCCGCGATTACAGGTGCGTGCGCGGCGCGCCGGCGTGGAGGACGCAGCGTGCTTCGACCCATTTTCCCCCTCAACTTCCATTGTCCAAAGCCTACGCATGACCGACACCAGCCGACGCTATCCCGATCCCTCCATTCGCGTTCTCGATCCGCGCTTCAGGTCGCTGATCCTGGCTTCTGCTTCCGTCGAGTGTCTATATCAGGGCGCGCGCTGGTCTGAAGGGCCGGTCTGGTTCGGCGACGGCCGTTATCTGCTGTGGAGCGACATCCCCAATGACCGCATCCTGCGCTGGGACGAAACCAGCGGCGCGGTGACCACGTTTCGCCAGTCTTCGAACAATGCAAACGGTCACACGCGCGATCGCCAGGGCCGCCTCGTGACCTGTGAGCACCTGACGCGGCGCGTCACGCGAACCGAGTACGACGGCTCGATTACCCTGCTCGCCGACCGTTATCTCGGCAAGCGTTTCAACTCGCCGAATGACGTGATCGTGAAGTCGGACGGTTCGATCTGGTTTAGCGATCCGACCTTCGGCATCGACAGCTTTTATGAGGGCGAGCGGCAGGAGTCGGAATTGCCCGCGTGTGTGTACCGAATCGACGGCCAATCCGGCGAGGTGACGATGGTCGCGGACGACGTACTGGGCCCGAACGGCCTCGCGTTTTCGCCGGACGAGTCGGTGTTGTACATCGTCGAATCGCGTGGCGTGCCGCGCAAGATTCGCGCGTTCGACGTCGACATCAGCAGCAAGGGCGTCGTGCTGTCGAACAACCGCGTGCTGATCGACGCCGGCCCGGGCACGCCCGACGGCTTTCGCGTCGATACACACGGCAATCTCTGGTGCGGGTGGGGCATGGGCACCGACGAACTCGATGGCGTGCGCGTCTTCACGCCGCAAGGCGAGCCGATCGGCCACATCGCGTTGCCCGAGCGCTGCGCGAACGTGTGCTTCGGCGGACGTCATCGCAACCGGTTGTTCATGGCGGCGAGTCACGGCTTGTATTCGTTGTATGTGAATACGCAGGGCGTCCAGGGCGGGTGAGGGCGCAAGGCGTGTTGAATGAGCAGTGCAAGTTCAGGTTGCCTGGCAACTAGCTGAACGACTCGCTTGCGAACTCCGGGTTTGCCCTTGGATAACGCGTGCAAACCATTCAATCACAAGGATTTCCCGCAAAAAAAGCCGATTTTCTGAGCAAAACTGGGTGGCGAGTATTTGCTTGACATCGGCAGTTCCGCTTCGCTATGTTCCATTGGTAGAGAGACACCGCCAGCAGCACATCTGGCCGGCGGACTTCCATACCAAGAAGCGAGGAGACGCAATGACTGTTTCAGGCAGGTTGGCGCTCAGGCTGGTGTCCGTATGTCTCGTGGCAAGCGCCGCCTTGGGATCCACCGCTCATGCGGCCGATCCGGTAACGCTCAATATCGTCGATGTGGCCGGCGACCTTCAACTCACGCAGAAGGGTTTCGAAGCCTTCAAGGCAAAGTATCCGAATCTCGTCGCCAATCTCACGTTCACCAACGCGCCCGCGCCGCAGTTGCCCGGCAAGATCAAGGCGATGCAGGCCGCTGGCCGTTCCGACATCGATCTCGTCCTGACGGGCACCGACGCACTGGCCGCCGGCATTGAACAGAATCTCTGGATGAAGCTATTGCCGGACAATGCCGCGGCCTTCCCCGGTGTGCTCGACAAATACGCGCCCGGTCCGCGCAAGATGCAGGACCTCGCGCAAGGCTTCGGTCTCGAGGTCGCCTATATGCCGGCCGGTCCGTTGCTCGAATACAACCCCGCGAAAGTCAGCGATCCGCCCAGAACGCCTGAGCAACTCCTGCAATGGTGCAAGGCGCATCCGGACAAGCTGATCTATGCGAGGCCGGCGAACTCCGGTCCCGGCCGCACCTTCCTGATGGGCCTGCCTTATGTGCTCGGCGACAAGGATCCGCAAGATCCGATTCACGGCTGGGACAAGACGTGGGCTTTCCTCAAGCAGCTGAACGATTGCATTCCTTACTATCCCGGCGGCACCTCGGCGGTGATGAAAGAGCTCGGCGAGGGTACGCGCGACATGACCGTGACGGTGACCGGCTGGGACATCAACCCGCGCGCGCTCGGCATCGTGCCGGCGGAATTCCGCGTGCAGGCATTCGACAACATGACGTGGGTGAACGACGCGCACTACATGGTGATTCCGAAGGGCGTGCCGAAGGAAAAGCTCGACGTGATCTACAAGCTGATGAACTTCATGCTCGAACCGGCGCAACAGGCCATGACCTATGACGACGGCTATTTCTACCCCGGGCCGGCGATCAAGGGCGTGAGCATCGAGCAGGCGCCCGCGCACAGCCAGGATGTGCTGAAGAAATACGGCCGTCCGGAGTACGCGAAGCTGCTGGCGGAACGTCCGCATGTTTTGCCGCTGAATGCCACCGCGATGGTCGCGGCTTTCAAGAAGTGGGACAGCGACGTCGGCGCGCAGAAGACCAAATAGCCGCGTATCAGGAAACCGCCATGAAGCATCACTTTGAGCAGTTGCGGCTCGATTCGGTGAGCCGCAGTTTCACGAATGCGGAGGGCCAGGCGGTCGCGGCGCTGCAAGGTCTCGATCTGAATATCCAGCGTGGCGAGTTCATTGCGTTGCTCGGACCTTCGGGTTGCGGCAAATCGACGGCACTCAATTGCATCGCCGGATTGCAGCCCTTGAGCGGCGGCGGCATCTGGCTCGACGATAAACGCATCGACGTGCTGCCGCCGGAAAAGCGCGGCTTTGGCATGGTGTTCCAGAACTACGCGCTGTTTCCGCATATGAGCGTGCTGGATAACGTCGGCTTCGGCTTGAAGATGCGTGGCGTCGCGAAGAGCGAAGCCATGCGCCGGGCGCGCGAAGCATTGCAGCTCGTACAACTGGTCGGTCATGAACGTAAGCTGCCCGGGCAACTGTCGGGCGGTCAGCAGCAGCGCGTGGCGATTGCGCGGGCGATCGTGATCGAACCGCCACTGATTCTGATGGACGAACCGCTGTCGAATCTCGATACGAAGCTGCGCATCGAAATGCGTGCTGAGATTCGCCGCATCCACAGTCAGCTCGAACGCGCAACGCTCTACGTGACGCACGATCAGGACGAAGCGCTTTCCATGGCTGATCGCATCGTCGTGATGAAAGAGGGCGTAGTGCAGCAGGTCGGCACGCCGAAAGAGGTCTACACGCGGCCGCAAAATTTGCACGTCGCGCGTTTCATGGGCTATCGAAACGTAGCCGAATTCACGCTCGAAGGCACGCAAGGCGATGGCGTTGCAGTGAGCGTGAATGGTGTGCGTCTGATCGGCACACCGATGGCCGGTTTCAACAGCAAGCGCGTGAGCGTTGCGCTGCGCCCTGAGGATATGGAGCGCGCAGCACCTGGCGTGGAAAACGCCTTCGACGCGTTGGTGGCCACCGTGGAATACGGTGGCCACGATTCACTGCTGCGGGTGAAGACCGCCTTCGGCGATTTGTGGGCGCGCATCGCGGGCGAATTCGAAGAGGGCGAACGCATCAGTCTGCGCGTGCCGCCGTCACGTACGCTCGTCTATGACGCAGAGGCTGCTTGAACACGCCCACGTTGTCGCCGCCGCTCGCGCCGCGCGACGCCAAGGCGTGGCTGGTCGCGCCGGCTTTGATTTTCATCGTGGCGTTGTTCATCTATCCGTTTGCGTATGGTTTAGTGCTGTCGTTCCGGCCGATGAACGGCGGCGGCCTGTGGGCCAACTATCTGACGTTCTTCACCGACACGTCGATGTGGCCGACCATTCTCGTCACGCTTAAGCTCGCCGTGCCGGCGACGTTGATTAATGTTGGCGTGTCGGTTCCGGTGGCGTTCGCGCTGCGCCGCAACTCACCCTATCAGAAACTCGTCACGACGCTGCTGGTGATTCCTGTCACGCTCGGCACCGTGCTGATCGCCGACGGCATGCTCACGTACTTCGGCCCGAACGGCTGGTTTCCGCAGGCGTTACAAGGGCTGCATCTTTACACCAATGAAGTGCGTCTGACGCATAACTTCTGGGGTGTGCTGATCTCGCTGATCGTGTCGGGCTTTCCGTTTGCGTTTCTGTTGACGCTGTCCTACGTGACCGGCATCGATCCGACGCTCGCGAGCGCTGCCGCCACGCTCGGCGCGAGTCCGTGGCAGCAGTTCCGTCGGATCTATTTGCCGCTGCTGGTCCCTGGATTAACGATGGCCGCCTGTTTGTCGTTCGTGCAGGCGTTCTCGGTGTTTCCGTCGGCGGTGCTGCTGGGCGCCCCCGCGGGTCCGACGCGCGTGATGTCGATCGCCGCAGCCGAAGCCGCGTTCGAAAGCTACGACTATTCGCTTGCTTCGGCGATCGCGATGGTGATGGGCTTCGTACAACTGCTGGTGGTCGCCGCGATGCTCGGTGCGCGCCGCTTCTTTTACAGCGGTCCGGTGACGGGAGGCAAAGGCTGATGGCTAGCGATCACCACGCCGCGGATCCTTCGTGGTCTGCGTCGAAGGAAAACAACGACGGCGCCGAGCAACCCAGTAAGCGCGTGAAGCAGCGCGCCAGCGTGCCGGGACGCATCTGGCAGGTGCTGGTGTGGGGCGCGATGGTGTTCTTTCTCGTCAACGTGGTGTTGCTGATTGCGACCGTCGCGGTGAATTCGCTGGCGACCCGCTGGTTCGGCACCTTGTTGCCGCAAGGCTTTACGCTGCATTGGTACGCGCAGGCATGGAGCGATTTTCAACTGGCGGGCGTATTGTGGGTCACCGTCGAAGTGGTCGGCGCGGTGGTGGTGTTGTCGGTTGTACTCGGCGTGCCCGCGGCGTATGCGCTCGCCCGCGTGCAGTTTCGCGGCAAGCGCATGGCGATGCTGATTTTCCTGTTGCCACTGATGGTGCCGCCCGTGACATACGGAATTCCGATGGCAACGGTAATGTACAAAGTCGGCCTCGCGGGCACATTGGGCGGCGTGATTCTCGCGAATCTCGTGCCGGCGCTGCCATTCGTCATTCTGGTGATGACGCCGTTCATCGAGCAGATCGATCCCAATCTCGAAGCGGCGGCGCGCATTTTCGGCGCGAACACGTTTCGCTATTTTCGCTACGTGCTGCTGCCCCTGCTGGTGCCCGGCATGCTGGCGGCCGGGCTGCTCGTGCTGGTGCGCACGATCGGCATGTTCGAACTGACATTCTTTACAGCGGGCCCCGCGACGCAAACGCTCGTGGTCGCCTTGTACTACGCTGTATTTTCAACCGGCGTGCGAGCGCCGCAATCAATCGACGCGATGGCGATGATCTACATGGCGATCACGTTGATCTGGGTGCTGATCGCGCTGCAATTCGTCAGCCCGACGCAGATCGTGTCGCGCGTGAAGGAGCACAGACGTTGACGAAGAGAAAGAACCCCGAAGAACTGCGCAGCCACCGCTGGTACGGCTTAAACGATCTGCGCTCGTTCGGCCATCGCTCGCGTACCGCGCAAATGGGCTATAGCCGCGAGGAGTACGCGGGCAAACCGGTGATCGCGATCCTCAACACGTGGAGCGAGATCAATACTTGCCACACGCATTTCAAGCAACGTGTCGAGGAAGTGAAACGCGGCATCTGGCAGGCCGGCGGCTTTCCGGTCGAACTGCCCGTGCAGACACTCGCCGAGCCGTTCCAGAAGCCCACCACGATGCTCTATCGCAACTTCCTCGCAATGGAAGCCGAGGAGACGCTGCGCTCGTATCCCGCCGATGGCGTCGTGCTGATGGGCGGTTGCGACAAGACCACGCCCGCCTTGCTGATGGGTGCGATCTCGATGGATCTGCCGGCGATTTTTCTGCCGGCCGGTCCGATGCTGCGTGGCAACTGGAACGGCGTGACGCTGGGCTCCGGATCGGACAGTTGGAAGTATTGGGCCGAATTGCGTGCGGGCACGATCACCGAAGCGGACTGGCAAGGTATCGAAGGCGGTATCGCGCGCTCGCCGGGGCATTGCATGACAATGGGCACCGCGTCGACGATGACCAGCGCCGCCGAAGCGCTCGGCTTCACGTTGCCCGGATTTGCCTCCATTCCCGCAGTGGATTCGCGGCACGCGCAGATGGCGGCGAAAACCGGCATGCGTATCGTCGAGATGGTGTGGGAGGACCTGAAGCCGTCTGACCTGATCACCGCCGGTTCAATCGATAACGCCGTGACCACCTGCCTCGCGCTCTCTGGTTCGACCAACGCGATCGTACATATGATTGCGCTCGCACGCCGCGCCGGTATCGAACTGACGCTCGATCGCTATGACGACATCTCGCGCCGCACGCCGGTGCTGGCGAATGTTCGTCCGACCGGCGCGTATCTGATGGAGGACTTCTTCTACGCGGGCGGATTGCCAGCCATGCTCGCCGAACTGGGCGACCTGATCGACCGCTCACAGAAAACGGTGAACGGCCGCACGCTCGGCGAAAACCTCGAAGGCGCGACGATTTTCAACGACGAGGTGATCCGCCGCCGCAGCGCGCCGCTTCTGCCCAATAACGGCCTCGCGGTGCTGCGCGGCAATCTCGCGCCCGACGGCGCCGTGATCAAACCCGGCGCCGCCGAGTCGCGCTTGCTTGTGCACACCGGCCGCGCCGTGGTGTTCAAGGACTACAACGACATGGCCGCGCGCATCGACGACGAAGCACTCGACATCGACGAAACCTGCGTGATCGTGCTGCAGCATGCGGGGCCGGTGGGGGCGCCAGGCATGCCCGAATGGGGGCAATTACCGATCCCGCGGAAACTGCTGCAAAAGGGCGTGCGCGATATGGTGCGTATCTCGGATGCGCGGATGAGCGGGACGAGTTACGGCGCGTGCGTATTGCACGTCGCGCCGGAGTCGTTTGTCGGCGGCCCGCTTGCGCTGGTGCAGAGCGGTGATCTGATCGAGCTGGACGTGCCGGGGCGCAAGCTCAACATGCTCGTACCGGAGGAAGAACTGGCGCGCCGCAAGGCCGCCTGGGTCAGACCCGAGCCGCGGTTTACGCGCGGCTACGGCGCCTTGCATCAGGCGCACGTGCTGCAGGCGAATAAAGGCTGCGACTTCGATTTCCTGCAGCGCGGCGGCGCGCAGACGGATGCAACCGGCGAGCCGGAGATTCACTGAGCTTACGGAGGACTTCAATACCCCACGCGATACACCCGGCCCGTTTGCGCGCCTTCCACGCTGCGCAGATAGGCCTGTGCGGCACGTTCGGCGGTGACCGGTTCGAAGCCGCGGAAGTAGGGCGCATAAGCACCGAGCGCTTCGGTGAGTACGGTCGGGCTCACCACATTGATGCGGATGCCGCGCGGCAATTCGATCGCGGCGCCGCGCACGAAACCTTCGAGGGCCAGATTGACCGTGGTTGCATTCGCGCCTTCGCGAATCGGTTCGTCGCCGACAATGCCACTCGTCAGCGTGAACGAGCCGCCGTCATTCACGTACCGCTGGGCGCCCAGCACCACATTGATCTGACCCATCAGCTTGTCGCGCAGACCGACCCAGAACTGCTCGACGCTCATTTCCGGCAGCGGGCCGAAATGCAGCTTGCCGGTGGTGGTGACGATGCCGTCGACTCTACCAATTTCGCTAAAGAGCCGCTCGATGCTGGCCGGGTCGGTGCTGTCCACGCGATACTGGCCACGCGTCGCACCCACTTCGATGACTTCATGACGTGCTTTCAATGCCGTGCTCACTGCCTGGCCGACCATGCCGGTTGCGCCTATTACGACAATCTTTTTCATCTGCTGCTCCGTTTGGTGTTGGACGTGCAGTCAATTGTGTCGGCCAACGATCGGCGGAAAAAGCCCGTTCGGCTTGCAGGTCCTGCAACCCTGAGTTTCTAATCCGTAACGAAACGCGCACCGTCATTCAAACGGTGCGAACTTTGGAATGGACTGATTAATCGGTGCGCGCGGCGCAATTCAAACGAATACGCGCCGCGCGAATAGTTATTTCGCCCGATGCAATTCAATCACACGAGTGGGCCGCAGGTGATTAAGGGCGAAATGAACGCGGCCACGTTCGCGGCGGCTGCGGATCGGGCGCGGGTCATCGAACAGATCATCTTCTGAATCGACGCCTTGCGGCTCGACCATGCCTTTGTCGATGACCGTGCAGCCCGGCTCGAGCGCCAGCAGCAGATGATTGCCGCCAACCCGGCTGTCGAAGCCGGCCATGCCGTCCTGCGCCTCTGGCACGCTATTGATGAGGGTTGCGTTGGACGTCGTGATCTCGTCCGGCGAGATCGGGCTGTGGCCGGCTATGCGGGCGGCCTCGAGATTCTTGCCGTCGGTGTCGACCGTGCTGTCGTGAGTGCGGTCGTTATGCAGTTCCGTTGTGCTCGGGCCGGTGGTGCGCGGTTGCTTGCCGGCGTCTGCCGGCTTGTTGATATCGCTGTTCATCATGCATTCTCCATTGAAGAGGACATGGTTGAAGTGCAGCAAAACCTGTTCCGCCTCGCACAACCTCTTTGTGCGTGTGAGTTGTACCGCGGTTGCCTCGCAGTTTATGTGCAATGACATATGCGGGCATTTCACGTGACGATTGCGTCTGCGATTCTTTTCGTTTTTTTTAATGGACGCCTATTTTCTACAGAGTATGATCTTACTCCGACGAGCGAAGCGCGGTTAAATCGACGACATGCGTCCGGCTGTTTTTTACATAGCCTGACAGCGAACACACGCCGAACAGACGCGCGCTACTCAAAACATCTTACGGGGCCGTCAGGGCGGGTGACACATGCATTTCGATGCTGCATTCACACATCGCGGCTACTTGCTGAATTGCGCGCCGGCGCGCGTGGGCGACGGCAGCTGGCAACCTTATGTGGTCATCTCCCGCTCGAGCGACGGCGAACTGGTCGCCAACCGTTTTTTCCCCACCGACTTGCGTTTTCCTGATGAAGCCACCGCTATCGCGCACGCACGCGACTGGGCCGTGCGCTGGATCGATGCGAGCAGCGTGACTATCTGAAGCGCGTTCGCCACGCGCGGACCGGCATACCGGGCAGCCGCGCGACGTTGCGCGAGCCGCGGCAAAACGCGGTAATCTCTTGGGACAATCACTCTGAACCGCGCCTATCGCGCGGCGCCGTCCTTTTATGCCAAACGTGCCTGCCCACAACTGGGGTCTCGAACAGATCGTCGCGGACCTGCGCGCCTCGCGTGAAGAATTGCATCGCACGCGGCATCCGCTCGGCATTCGCGAGCTGCCGTCGCGCGAGGCGGTGATCGGGATTGTCACCGGCTTGCGTGCGGCGCTGTTCCCCACGCACTACGGCGCTCCCGATCTAACTGACGAAACCGTCGACTACTACGTCGGCCACACGCTCGAAAGCACTCTGCGATTGCTTGCCGAACAGATTCGCCGCGCCTTGCGCTTTCTGCCCGAGTTCGGCGAAACGCCCGATGCGGATCTGAAGGAGCGCGCGTTCAACGTCGCGCGCGAGTTCGGCACGCAGTTGCCCGGTATTCGCGCGTTGTTGGTCAGCGATATTCAGGCCGCGTTCACCGGCGACCCGGCCGCGCAGCACATCACTGAAATTCTGCTGTGTTATCCAGGCGTGTGGGCCATGACGCACCATCGTCTTGCGCACGCGCTGCATCGCCTCGGCGTGCCCTTGCTCGCGCGCTTCATCAACGAGATCGCGCACTCGGCGACCGGCATCGACATTCACCCGGGCGCGACCATCGGCCCGAGTTTCTTTATCGACCACGGCACGGGCGTTGTGATCGGCGAGACCGCGATCATCGGCGAGCGCGTGCGTGTCTACCAGGCCGTGACGCTCGGCGCGAAGAGCTTCGCGGCGGACGTTGACGGCACGCTGGTCAAGGGCAACGCGCGCCATCCGATCGTTGAAGACGATGTCGTGATTTATGCCGGCGCGACGATTCTTGGCCGCGTGACGATCGGGCGCGGCTCGGTGATCGGCGGCAATGTGTGGCTGACGCACAGCGTGCCACCGGGCAGCAGCGTATCGCAAGGCAAGATCCGCGAGGGCGAGCGCACGGGCACGGACGAAGGGGGCGGTCGATGAGCGTGTTGGCTCATGCGTCATCTCGCACTTTGCCGCGAGGACTGGTGCGCGGGGTGCTCTGGCGATCTGCATACGGCTCGCTGCGTGATTCAGCGTGCAGACCGCCGCGTGTTGTGCTGCGCGGAACGCTAGTTAACTTCTGAAAGGCGCACCATGTCACGCGGCCGCGTTCACATGCCTCGCTGTGCGCTTGCTGGCGTCGAAGCGACGGTGGCCGAAACGGCGCATTCGTTTCCGCGCCACTCGCATGACCGCTTCGGCGTGGGCGTGATCGTCACAGGCGGACATCGATCATCGAGCGGTCGCGGCGTAGTAGAAGCGCGGGCGAACGACGCGATCATGGTGAATCCGGGAGAAGTACACGACGGCAGCCCGCTTGACGAGCGCGGACGTGCATGGCGCATGCTGTATTTCGAGCCATCGATGCTGAGCGATGCCGCGATCGAGTTAAGCGGTATGGCCACGCACGAGATCGAACTAACTCAACCGGTGGTACACGACCCACTGCTGAAGATACTCTTTGAGCGCCTGTTCGCAGTATCGGTGGAAGCGCAATCCGTGCCGGACGATCTGATCCGGGAGGAGACGATGCTCGAGTTGCTTGGGTATCTACTTCGAACTCACGCGACTACGCATGCACGTCCGCGGTTAGCACAGCCATTTGGCCCGATTGAACGAGCGAGGGCACGCATCGACGACGACCCGTCGTCACCGCTCACGCTAACCGACCTTGCTACGGACGCCGGCATGAGCCGCTTCCAGCTGCTACGGGGCTTCGCGCACGAGATGGGGTTGCCACCGCACGCATACAGGATGCAGCGCAGGGTAATACTTGCGAGGCAACTGATCGCACGCGGCGCGACATTGGCAGACGCGGCCACCACAGCGGGGTTTGCGGACCAGAGCCACATGACCCGAGCATTCGTGCGATTGATGGGCATGACCCCTGCCAACTACGCCGCCGCGAAGCGGCGATAAAGCACACCAACGGGGTTAAGAACAACGCTTCGGCGCGCGCAGCGTCGCCGGAAGAATGACACCCTTGTCACAAGCGCAAGCAGGTGCACGACCCCAGATTCCAGATGCACCACTACCCTACGCGACCTACGGCCCCCACTTAGCAGGAGTGGTTTGAGCCGCTTTCTTTTGCCTACTTTTCTTTGCGGCAAGCAAAGAAAAGTAGGTGCCGCCCCGCACAGGGGCAACGCTAATAGACCACTAACAAAACAAGGAAAGGCCAAAGCCTTAAGAACACTGACAAAAGCGCCGCGCAGGCAAAAAACGCCAACGTCTACCCAACTCTAAAAAACCTCAAAACCGATCCCCCATGCAACCAGAAATGCTCACTAACAAACCACGCGGCGACCCACGAAGCCGCAACAACGATCAAATCACAATGCCCACTATTCCAAAGATTCAAAGAGTGCCGCCCGGCGACCCAGGGCACACCCAAAGGATTCGGCCAATCGGCCAACAGATGCATCAATCCCCCACAAGCAAACCCAAACACCGGCGCAGCATAAACCGAATGCCCAAGCCAATGATAAGAACCCACTAGCAACGCGACCCACCCCACACCCCAATGCGTCAACGTACGATGCGTAATCCACAGCCTTCGCGCGCGTGACCACCACGCCACCTCCAGCCAGTCCGGCGCCGTACTCCCCGCCACTCCGGCGATGAAACTCAGCAACACGCCGATATGAAACGAACCACCGCCGCCGACGCGCGCGACAACAGCCGCCGCGATAACGCCGGCCGCAAACCCAGTCGCGTGATGTGCTTTGTTGGATGCCATCGAACCTCACGACGCAGCGCGCCGGATAAAAGCCAAGGGGCGGCTATGTTCGCAGATGAGCGGATAAAAAAATAGCCGACACGCGAGATAAAAAATCGCGCATCGGCGTGGTCTTCGGTGTCGTCCTTAACAACGCAGCCGCGTGACCCAAACCTCAGGTCGCACAGCGCGCAATATCGACGCGCATTTCCGGTTCAGGAGGATCGTCCGGCGCATTCGCGGGATGCATCACCTTGATGACCGAGCCGGCGTTGTACGGCCTCAGCGTGACCAAATACGAGTTGTTCGAATCGGAGCCGACAGCGATCTCGGTCGCGTCGCCTACGCGAGACATTCGCACGCGTGACAGCTTGCTTTCGAGGCAATCGGCGATATAAGCAGGGGCGCGCTGCGAAGACACGTACATCATCGGCTGGGACGCGTCGCGGGCGGGGCCGCTGGAACCGCAGGCAGCGAGAAGAGCAGTGAGGGCAGCAGCGGGAGCAAGCAGGAGAAGTCTTTTCATGGTCCGATCGTCGGCGTCCCCGATCGTGCACGGGAACTTGGGGCGCGGGCGAAGCGCAACGCGATTGAACACAACGTCATGCTTCGCGACGAAGCAGCCGTTCAACCGCAACGACGTTACGGCAAGGAAGGCCGCCGACGTCAGTATACCCACGGCATGCTTGCGCCGTCACTATCGCTACGTCGAAACGTAAGAACGTAAGCACCGTGAAAAAAACCCGCGCGTGATCGTGCCATGCGCGGGTTCAGTTGCAGAGCGGCCTGGTACACCGTTCTGCACGTGCCACCGGAAGAACTTAGAAGCGGTGACGCAGGCCGACAGCCGCAGCAACCTGGTTGCCCGTCGACGACGGCGCCAGGGTGTTGATCGCCGCCACGTTCGCACCGAAGTTGCCGAGTTCGCCCGTTGCGTGCTGATATACGCCTTCCACGTACACGTCGGTACGCTTGCTCAGCGAGTAGTCGCCTTGCAGCGACACCGTGTGCCACTTCGGATCGCCCGAGCCGTTCGAACCCGACATCTTGCCGTCGGTGAACGTGTACGAAGCGGCGAGGCTCAGTGCCGGCGTCAGTGCGTACTTGCCGTTCAACTCGTAGTTGTCCAGATGCAGGTTCGTGCCCGCCACACCCGGCAGCGTCGTGCCGCCGACGTCCACGCCCGTGATGCCGTCCAGTTGCGTATGCGTGTACACGAAGCCAGCCGTTGCCGGGCCGTACGTGTAGTTGATGCCCGCACCGAACGTGCGTTGCAGGTTCGCCGCGACAGCCGCGGTGCCGTCGCCTTGCGAGACTGCGCCGCTCAGGTTCGAGCTACCCGAGTTGTTCAGTTGCAGGTAAGCGGCGGCTATGCTCAGCGGGCCGTTGTCGTACGAAGCGCCGGCGCTCCATGCGCGGTTGTTCGAGAACTGGCCGGCTGAATTGCTGAAGCCATACAGGCCGCCGAATTTCAGGCCGGCGTAGTTCGCGCTCGTGTACTTCACGGCGTTCTTGATCGAGAACGAGTTGTCCAGATTGTCGTTATCGAACGGATGGGCGGCGAGATTGTTGCCGAAGCCTGCGCCCGCTTCGGACAGCGGCGCGAGGTAATCGACCACGGAGTCGTACTGACGGCCGAGTGTCAGCGCACCGTATTGATCGCTCTTCAGACCGACGAACGCCTGACGATTGAACATCGTGCCGTTTTCCGAGTCCAGGCCATTGTTCAGGTTGAAGCCGTTTTCCAACGTGAAGATGGCGTGCAGACCGCCGCCAAGGTCTTCGCTGCCGCGCAGGCCGAAGTAGGTGTTCGACACCGAACCGCTGCCTTGTTGCCAATTGCTGTGGCCGCCCTGGTTGTTCGAATAGACGAGACCGGCGTCCAGCGTGCCGTACAACGTAACGCTGCTTTGTGCGTGAGCGGTGATGGCGAACGCGCCCATGAGGCCTGCTGCGATGAGGGTTTTTTTCATGTTTAGATAACTCCGGGACAGTGCGTAGAGAATCGCATTCCAGTGCTAACAGCCGATTGCGCCGGCTGCCTGACGATCCGTTGCGAAGTGTATGCCTGCCATTTATATCTTTAAGCGCGTATGGCGCAACAATGCATTTTCTAATTCGGAATAGCGGATTGGGAGCTGTGTAAGTGCGGGTAAATAAAGAAAAAAATATTCGTGCGCGATGCCGCTGTAACTATTCGTCAAATTGTCGGTGTTGCTGGATCGCGACGCTCCATCTATGTCATATTCAGTAAGGATTTGAGCGCGTCGTTGCCTGATTTTAGAATCATTCTGATTTCTGCAATGGACTCTTCCAATTCGTGTGCTCTATCCCGGCGAATTACGGTTCTACAATTCGTTTCACCCCCTGACCAGGGGTGTCTTTTTCATCTCTTTATACGCGGCTTTCGGGCCGCGTTTTTTTCGAATGTTTTATTATCGGTTTATAAGTTCCCGCGAATAACGAAATGCACTATTTCGATTGGCGAAGAGCGTGCCTGGCTTGTCCGTTCGTCAGAGGGCCGCGTTCGGCGGGTGTGGGGCGGGTAGAATCGCAGGCTTGAGTTGTGTTTCCGCCCCGCGAACGTGAGTAAACCTGTAATGACCAATTCCCCCCTTCCATCGTCCGACACCGCTGCTGACTCCCCGACGGAAGGCGTGTCCGAAATCCACGAAACCCCGCTCGAGCATCTGGAAGAAGCAGTGCCCGAAACCCAGCACGAAGCGCGTCTGTGGCGCGATGATGGCTGGACCGCGCGTGTCATCAAGAACGAAGACGACGAAGGCTGGGCCGTCGCAATGATCAAGGACGGCGAAGCGGAGCCGGCGCTCGTCGGCCCGTGGACGATGGGTCGCAACAAGAAAGATCCGAAGCCGCTCGACACGTCGGCGTTCAACACGCTGGTGAAAACCGCGTCTGAAGTGTTGCGCCGCCATGAACAGCAACTGCGCGCCCAGTTGCATAAAGAAGTGCGCGTGGCCAGCGCGGACGGCAATGACGAACTCGACATCACGCTCGACATCGTTCCCGACGAAGACGAACCGTATGCGCTGCTGACCGCCCTCGATACATTCGGCGAACAGCTCGCGCAAGTGCAGGTGGCGCCGAACTTCAAGCTGAGCAAGGCGAGTGCTGCTGCGTGGGTCGAAAACGAATTCCGCCGTCCGGGCTAGATCGGCGGTGACGGGTTTCAGCTAACAACAGCTGAATTTAATATTACTAAGGCCTGTCAACATACTTTCATATTCACTTCATAGAATCCTCGCGTCATAGCGGCGCGAGCGTGAACCATGCGGTTTTGGGTCTGAGTGCGTGCCGGCTGTGCATTTACCCACGCTACCCAAACCCTGGATCACGACAACATGGCAGAGCCGTTCGACCTTTCCCGCCGCAAGGCCCTGAAACTCCTCGCTGGTGCGCCGATGCTGCCGTTAGGCGGCCTTGCAACGGCGTCGATGCTGACCGCGTGCGGCGGCGGAGGCGACGGGCTGGCTGCGACGCCGGTCAAGCCGGTGGCCAACTTCGTCTCGGCGGCATTCGGCGGCATGGCCGCGCCGACGCTGGCTGACCCCGCCGCGATGGCGAAAACCACGGTCGGCTCGACGCTGTCGGTACAACTGAGCGACGGCAGCAGCCGCACGTTCAAGCTCGCGTACCAGCCGTTCTTCGTGACTGGCGACACGGTGCCGAACATCAAGGGCGGGACGATCCTGGCCGGCGGCTACTTCGATATCAACAATCAGCCGATCGTCGATAAATCGGTAGCGGGCAAAGAGCGCCAGTTCTATTCGGACTGCCCGGACGGCAGTTCGCTGATTCGTCTCGACAAGCCCACGGTGAAGGGCCTCAAGGGCAATGCGGTATTCGCTGTCGTGCAGTTCGAATACGCGACCCGCGATCAGAGTCTGAAGTCGATGTATGGCCAGTTGCCGTCGCCGATCGCCGTGCTCACACTCGATCAGGACCCGACCACGGGCAAGCTCACGCTGGTGGGCTACCACAACGTCGATACGTCGAAGGCGCATGGTTTGTGGATCACTTGCGGCGCGAGCCTGTCGCCTTGGAACACGCATCTGTCGAGCGAAGAGTACGAGCCGGACGCCGCGACGATCGCAAGCAACAGTCAGTTCAAGGGCTTCAGCCGCAGCCTTTACGGTGACGAAACCGCCGCCAATCCCTATCACTATGGCCATCTGCCGGAAGTGACCGTTAATCCCGACGGCACCGGCACGATCAGGAAACACTACTGCCTCGGCCGCATCTCGCATGAACTGATTCAGGTGATGCCGGATAAGCGCACCGTATTGATGGGCGACGACGCGACCAACGGCGGCCTCTTCATGTTCATCGCCGATCGCGAGGCCGATCTGTCGGCGGGCACGCTGTACGTCGCGAAGTGGATGCAGGTGTCGTCGAGCGGGGCGGGGGCGGCAACGCTTTCCTGGATCAATCTGGGCCACGCGACCAGCGACGAAATCGAGGCGCTCGCCAACCAGCTGAGCGCGAGCGACATCATGGACGTCGCGACCAGGGACCCGGCCGATTCGACCTACACGAAGATCAACTACAACGGCACCTTCAACTGGGTGCGCGTCAAGCCGGGTATGACGAAGGCGGCAACCTTCCTCGAAACGCATCGCTACGCAGCGTTGGCGGGCGGCAGCATGGGCTTCACGAAGCTCGAAGGCACGACGGTCAATATCAAGGACAAGGTGCTGTATTCGGCGATGTCACGCATCGAGAAATCGATGGTACGAGCTCACGCCGCATCGACCGATGTCGCTGTCGACAAGGCGATCAACGCCGGTGCGGTTTACGCGCTGAACATGAAAGGCGGCCAGCGCGACCGCAGCGGCGGCGCGATCAACAGCGACTGGGTGCCGGTGGACATGGCCGCGCCCGTGGCGCTGGTCGGCGAGGATCTGTCGTCCGCTGACGTGCTTGGCAACACGGCGAACCCGGAGCGCATCGCGAATCCGGACAACCTCAAGTTCTCGGAGAAACTGCGCACGCTCTTTATCGGCGAAGACAGCGGCATGCACGTCAACAATTTTCTGTGGGCTTACAACGTCGACACGAAGGCGCTCGCACGTGTGTTGTCGTGCCCCGCGGGCGCGGAGTCGACAGGCCTGCACGCGGTCGACGAAATCAACGGCTGGACGTACGTGATGAGCAACTTCCAGCATGTCGGCGATTGGGAAAGTCCGTTGCACGACAAGGTCCAATCGACGCTCGATCCGCTCGTACGGGCGAACTATAAGGACCGCTTTGGCGCGACGGTGGGGTATCTGACGGCGGACCCGGCGGGGATCAAGTTGTAGGGAGGGCGAGCAGGGCGGCGCGACCCGCCGCCTCAACTCCGCTTGCAGAAAATCGCCGTCACGAGCGGCGCCACCCGATGCACGATCGCTGTGCTGCCGGCCTCGGTGAGCGCGGCCTGGACCTTGGATTCGCCGCCGAACACCACGACGCCATAGGCGGAGCGGGCCACGGGTTCACCGTCGCCGACGTGGAACATCGGGTCGTCTTTTTCGTAGCCGACCACCGCGAAAACGTGAAATCCGAATGCGGTCAGGTCGGCGCCCTGCGCCGGTGAAAACGCATTGATGGAGTTGCTTTCGACTCGCATTGGTTTCGGATCGATCAACTGCTGCTGAGCGAGATCGGCAATGAACTGATGACCGCTCTCATTGCAGGTGAGCGGTGTGTCGAGAGCGGCAGCATGACTGCTGAGCGGCAGCGCGGCGGCAGCCAGCGCAAGGAGTACGGACGAAAAGAAGCGTTTCATATACGTGAATGGCGACCCGCGTTCGATGTAGTGAGTTCGCAACGGGCGGCGGCGATGCGCCGCACCCCGAAAAGACATTGCGCATCGAAGTAATCGGGCGTGACAGGCGCAACTGGATTCGCACTTTAACGTGATTCGGCATATCTTGCCCGGCGTCTGACACGTATCGGCAACAATGGGCGCTTAAGAAAACGTTAAGGAAGGAAGCAAGCTTTTACGATCCCGTATATATTTCCGGGTTATGAATTCGCGACCACCAATTCCAATTAACGTTCCGGCCCCCCGAACATGGGATGCGAGGCTCGCCCGCCGACTAGTCACGCCGCTCGTCAACACGTGGGTCACGCCGAACCATCTGACCACGCTGCGCCTGTTGATCGGGCTTGCCGGCGCGCTCTGTCTCGCCCACGGCGGATTCGCCTGGGCCAATGCGGGCGCCTTTCTGATCGTGCTGTCGAACTTTGTTGACCACACCGACGGCGAACTCGCGCGCATCGGCGGAAAGTCGAGCCGGATCGGTCATTTTTACGATTTGGCTTGCGACGCGCTCGTGACCGTCATGTTGTTCGTCGGCATGGGTGTCGGTTCGACACATGTCGGCTCATTGAATGTTTCACCCGGCTGGCTGGGCGCCGTCGCGGGCGTTGCCGTCGCGCTGATTTTCTTTCTGCGCATGCGTATCGAGGATATGGCGGGCAAGGCAGGAACAAAGCAGGCATCGGTCGGCGGTTTCGAAACTGAAGACGTGTTGTACCTGCTACCTATCGTCACGCTGACGAGCGTCGTCATGCCGTTCGTTGTGGTCGCGTCGATCGGTGCGCCGCTTTTTGCCGTCTGGGTGGTGGTCGATTACTGGCGCGTCGCGCGCCGCGCCGCACGCTCGGCGCTCGCCCCCGTCAAGGCGTCTGAAACCAGTCAAATGTGGGCCAGTGAATGAGTATGCACGCCGAAGACGACGTGATCGCACCAAATTCAGTTGAACGTTCGCCGGCATCTTCGTTGGCATCGTCGGCCGTGTCTGCGCCGAATGCCGATCGCGCCGTAGCGAGCCGCACGCGCACGTTCGACACACGACGTCTCTCAAAGGATTTCACCGATCAGGGCGCGTTCCTGTACCAGGAAGATTTCCTCGCGCCCGAAGTCACCGCCCAGCTCGTGCAGAGCGCGCGCGGTCTCCTCGACGAAGTGAACCGCAACTATCTGCCGGGCCACAAGCAGGGCGGCAGCGTCAGCCGTCATACGATCGACCGTCTCGCGCCGTTTATCGCCGAACTGTATCGCTCGAAGGAACTGATCGGCTGGCTCGAGCAACTCAGCGGTGACAAGTTACAAGTGTCGCCCACGGACGATCCGCACGCCTATGCGCTGTACTACTACACGCGGGCGGGCGACCACATCGGCTGGCACTACGATACTTCGTACTATGACGGCCGCCGTTATACGTTGCTGCTCGGTGTGATCGACGAATCGTCGTGCCGGCTCGATTACGAATTGCATACGCGCAATCCGGACGTGCCGGATCAACCCGGCTCGGTGCAGATTCCGCCGGGTGGCCTGGTGTTCTTCGACGGCGACAAGCTGCGTCATCGCATCACGCCGGCCGGCGCAAACGAAATGCGCGTCTCGCTCACCTTCGAATACGTCACCGACCCGAACATGCGGCCGTGGCGCCGTTTCATCTCGAACATGAAGGACGCGATCGCGTACTTCGGTTTCCGCCAGGTTTTCCGTCAGATGACGAAGCGCCGCAAGGACCCCGCATGACACGCGCGGCCCTGATTCTGCTGTCGATCGGGACGGCGCTCTTTGTCGGCCTGCTCGCGTGGCAGGGTTTCGGCTCCGTGGCCTCGGCGCTGGCCGCGGCCGGCTGGGGGCTCGTGCTTGTCGCGGCGTTTCACCTCGTGCCGCTGGTGCTCGACGCCGGCGCAATCTCGGTGCTGTTCCAGCGTCAGCGCGACGGCGTGCATCACGACGCGACGGTGCGCGAAGCATTGTTCGCACGCTGGATCGGCGAATCGGTGAATAGCCTGTTGCCGGCCGGACAGATTGGCGGCCCGGTGGTGATGGTGCGGCAACTGTCCCAGCGCGGCATGCGCATGCGTGACGCGGCCGCCGCCGTTACCGTCAGCACCACGGCGCAGGCGGTCGCGCAAATCGTCTTCGCGTTGCTCGGGCTGCTGCTGTTCGGCGCCTACGCCGCGCACGGTGCGCTTCACGATTTGCGAACCGCCACGCTGATTGCCACCGGCGTGCTGGGTGCGATGATCGCAGGCTTCTACTACGCGCAGCGGCGCGGCCTGTTCGGCCGTTTGCTGGGCGTAGTCTCGAAGCTGTTCGGCAAGCGCGACTGGTCGTCGCTGATGACGCGCGCCGAAGCCGTCGACGGCGCCGTGCAGGCGATCTACCGCGAGCGCGGCCGCGTCGCGGCAAGCTTCGCCCTGAGTCTGGCGGGCTGGATCGTCGGCACGGTCGAGGTGTGGCTCGCCCTGCGCTTTCTCGGTCATCCGGTCGACTGGGTCGACGCACTCCTGCTCGAAAGTCTCGGCCAGGCGATTCGTGGCGCGGCGTTCATGATCCCAGGCTCGCTCGGCGTGCAGGAAGGCGGCTATCTGTTGCTCGCGCCGCTCGTGGGCTTGCCGCCGGACGCCGCGCTGGCGTTGTCGCTCGCCAAGCGTGCACGTGAAATCCTGCTCGGTTTGCCTGGACTACTGGTGTTGCACTTCAGCGAACGAAGCTGGCAACGGCGGCGCGCCACAGGGCGCGTTCCGGCTGTCGATTAATCTCCGAATTTTTTAAAGGACTGTGCATGCGTGCCATCATCCTCGCAGCGGGCCTCGGCCTGCGTCTCCAGCAACCGCCGCAGGCACAGTTCCCGAAGTGCCTGTTGCAGTTCGACGGCATGAGCCTGCTCGAACGGCATCTGCAAATGCTGGAAACCGCCGGCGTGACCGACGTCGTGCTGGCGCTCGGTTTTCAGCCTGAATCGGTGCAGGCGGAACTGGAGCGGATCAACTGGCCGCATAAAGTGGAAACGGTGCTGAACCCGCGTTACGACCTGGGCAGCGTGCTGACGGTGCACACCGTGGCCGAGCCGCTGACGCGCGGCGGCGACGTGCTGCTGATGGATGCCGACGTGCTCTACGACGAGCGCATTCTGAGCGCGCTGGTGAAGGGCGAGACGGTCAACCGCCTGTTGATCGACCGCGATTTCGAAGCCGGCGACGAACCCGTCAAGCTGTGCCTGAAAGACGGCGTACCGGTCGAATTGCGCAAGCAACTCGCCGTCAATCTCGACTACGACACCATCGGCGAATCGGTGGGCTTCTTCCGCTTCCGCCAGGAAACCGCGCAACGTTTCGCGCAGATCGTTGCGGGCTACGTGGATAGCGACCGGGCCAACATGCCGCACGAAGAAGCGGTACGCGACCTCCTGCTGGAGCGCAGCCAGGTATTCGACACGGCCGACGTGACCGGCGCGCCGTGGATCGAGATCGACTTCCCGAACGACGTCGCTCGCGCAAGCACCGAGATTCTGCCGCAGCTGCAACCGCTGGTCAGTGCATCGCGTTAAGTCCCGTTCCTGAATTGCCGCTGTATTGCATGGTGAACCGGCTGTATGCCGGCTCACCATCGCGTCGTTTTTCTCTTCCTTTCCACTTCTGTTTTTTCGTAAGCAGCTCAGCTTCGTTGTGCGCTCAACTATTGGGCGCCGGATAGCGACGCGTCATCCGCGCGAGCACGAAAAGGCTTCGCTTAACAACATCTGTTGTCGATGCGATGCGATAATCGCAGCTTTACACCGACGGCCTTGCAACCCGTCGTCATGCCAATGCCTCTCGCTTTAGGCACTTTCATCGTTCCGCTGATCGTCGCGTGTGCGATGTTCATGGAAAACGTGGACGGCACGGTCATCGTGACGTCGCTGCCCGTTCTGGCGCGCGATCTCGGCCAGGACCCCATCACCCTCAAGCTCGCCGTGACGGCTTATGTCATCGGCCTCGGCGTCTTCATTCCGATCTGCGGCTGGGTTGCTGACCGCTTTGGTTCCCGGACCGTCTTTCGCACCGCCATCGGCGTCTTCATGGCGGGCTCGCTGATGTGCGCGGCGTCCACGTCGCTTGGCACCTTCGTGGTCGCGCGCTTCGTGCAAGGCATCGGCGGCGCGATGATGGTGCCGGTGGGGCGCATTATCATTTTCCGCTCGGTGCCGAAGTCGGACTTCATTCGCGCGGTCAACTATCTGACGGTGCCCGCGTTGCTCGGGCCGGTAGTTGGGCCGCCGCTGGGCGGCTTCATCACGACCTATCTGCACTGGCGCCTGATTTTCTTCATCAACATTCCAATCGGCCTGCTGGGTATCTGGCTCGCCAACAAGCACATCGCCAACGTGCGCGAAGCGCATCCCGGCCGGCTCGATTGGACCGGCTTCGTATTGTCGGCGAGCGGGGCGTCGCTGTTCATGCTGGGGCTCTCGCTGGTAGGCGGCGAACTGGTGTCCAACACGGTATCGGTAAGCATGTGTGTGATCGGCGTGCTGCTGCTGGTGGTGTACGTGCTGTATGCGAACCGCGTCGAATTGCCGGTGCTCGATTTGCGGCTGTTGCGCATTCCGAGTTTTCACGCGAGCGTGGTGGGTGGTTCGCTGTTTCGCATTGGCCTCGGGGCGGTGCCGTTTCTGTTGCCGCTCGCCTTGCAGGAAGGTCTGGGCATGACCGCGTTCAAGTCGGGGTCGATTACCTGCGCGTCCGCATTCGGCTCGATCTTCATGAAGGCGGCTGCGTCGCGCATTCTCGAACGGTTCGGTTTTCGCACGGTGCTGATGTTCAATGCCGGTTGCGCGGGCCTGGCGATTGCCGTCTACGGTCTGTTCTTTCCGGGCACGCCGCATTGGTTGATCTGGTGTGTGGTGCTGTTCGGTGGCTTCTTCCCGTCCTTGCAATTCACCTCGTTGAATACTTTGGCGTATGCGGATATTCCAAGCCGCGACGTTGGCCGCGCGACGAGTGTCGCGAGCGTGATCCAGCAGATTTCATTGGGGCTCGGCGTGACGATTGCCGGCATCGTGCTGCAAATCTCGCATAACGTGCAGGGTCATTCCACTATCGTGTTCTCCGACTTCTGGCCGGCGTTCCTCGTGGTCGGTCTGTTCTCGTTCCTGTCGATTCCGGTGACCGCGCGCTTGCCGCAAGGCGCCGGTGACGAAATCGCACGCGGCAGCCGCGGTAGCGCCTGAGTGTTCAACTCACGGTGCGCCGTGCTTCGTGGTGCGGCGCACTGACTGCGTCCGATGCCGATTCGAGCATGGCTATTCGCGGCCATTAGCGTTGTTGAATGGGGCGTTTTTTGTGTGCTGCAACATGCACCATATGCGTGCAACAGCTTCGCAATTGACGGACCGGCATGTTATAAGCCCAAGGCAGCTTTTCGTTATCGTCAGATGAAAAAGTCGTCTTGGGGGATATATCCAATGAAGTTGTTTCACAACGCCAAGCCGTCCGTTAGCGGACTTGCGCTGGTCGCACTCATTTCTGTTTCGAGCGGTTTTCTCGAAGCTACTCCAGCCTTTGCCAAAGCGCCCGCGAAAGCGCAGCCGGCAGTTCTCACGGCGTCCGCCATTGCGGTCGCCGACAAGTACAGCGCCGACGCCGCGGAACAGATCTTCAAGGAAGGCGGCAACGCCGTCGACGCGGCAGTCGCTATCGCCTTCACGCTTGCCGTGACGTATCCGGAAGCGGGCAATATCGGCGGCGGCGGTTTCATGACGCTGTATGTCGATGGCAAGCCGTACTTCCTCGACTATCGCGAACGCGCGCCGCTGGCCGCGACGAAGAACATGTACCTCGACGACAAGGGCGAGGTCATCAAGGACATGAGCCTGTTCGGTTATCGCGCGGTGGGCGTGCCGGGCACCGTCGACGGCATGTGGCAAGCGCAGCGCCGCTTCGGCAAGCTCAAATGGAAGCAGGTGCTCGCACCGGCAATTCATTACGCACGCGACGGCTTCGAGGTCAGTGAGCAATTGCAGCAACGCCGCGACGACGCCGCGAAAGACTTTGCCGGCAAGACCAACTTCGATACCTACTTCGGCAACCTGAAACAGGGCGTCAACTTCAAACAACCGGATCTCGCCGCCGTGCTGCAGCGCATTTCGGATCAAGGTGCGAAAGACTTCTACCAGGGCAAGACGGCTGATCTGATCGCGGCGTCCATGCGCGGTCACGGTCTGATTACGAAGGCCGACCTGCAGCAGTACAAGGCGGTGTGGCGTCAGCCGATCCAGGCGGACTGGAACGGCTATCGCGTGATTACCGCGCCGCCTCCGAGCTCGGGCGGTATCGGTCTCGTGCAGTTGCTGAAGATGAAGGCCGACATTGCGCCCGACTTCAAGGACGTCACGCTTAACTCCGCGCAATACGTGCACCTGATCGCTGAGATCGAAAAGCGCGTGTTCGCCGATCGCGCGCAGTATCTCGGCGATCCGGACTTCTACAAGGTGCCGGTCGCGCAACTGACCGACGACGCGTATATCGCGAAACGTGCCGCGGAAGTGAACCCGAATACGCCGTCGGACACGAAGAGCGTGCAACCGGGTCTGGGCACGACGATGCCGGAGAAAGCGGAAACCACGCACTTCTCCGTGATCGACAAGTGGGGTAATGCGGTATCGAACACGTACACCATTAACGGCTACTTTGGCTCGGGTGTGGTGGCGGATCGCACGGGCATCGTGCTGAACGACGAGATGGATGACTTCTCCGCGAAGCCGGGTGTCGCGAACATGTTCGGTGTGGTGGGCAGCGACGCGAATTCGATTGCACCGAAGAAGCGCCCGTTGTCGTCGATGAGCCCGACGATTCTGACCAGGGACGGCAAGGTGTCGCTTGTGATCGGCACGCCGGGCGGCTCGCGTATCTTCACGTCGATCTTCCAGGTGATCAACAACATCTACGACTTCAACATGCCGTTGCCGGAAGCCGTGGGCGCGATGCGCTTCCATCACCAGCTGTTGCCGCCGAACACGATTTTCTGGGAGCCGTACAAGCCGATCGACGGCGAGCTCGCCAAGCAGATCGAAGCCAAGGGCTATACGCTGAAGGGGCAGGATTTCAGCGGCGACATTCAGGCGATCAAGGTCAATGGCGATACGCCAGAAGCCGCAGCCGATCCGCGCGGCCGTGGTGTGACGCGGGTGATCCAGTAAGCGGTTGACTTCAATCGTTTAAGTGCATCTGGGCGGCGTATCTTTGCGGATGCGCCGCATGCAGAAAAAAGCCTCGCGCTCAATTGAGCGCGAGGCTTTTTTCATCCGTTAGATTGAACGAGCGTGAGGTTCTTCGAGCCGTTATGCTGCCGGCCAGTCAGCTCATCTGCTCGACCGGCGTCAATGCCAATTCAAGCCGTTGCGCGCCACGTAACACGGTCACGTTGACCGGCTTGTCGATACGCGACACATCGAGCGTGCGTTGCAGGCTATCGACGTCTTGCACCGCGAGCGTATCGATCGCGACAATCGTGTCGTCGGTGCGCAGACCGCCGAGCGCGGCCGGGCTGCCCTTCACGATTTCCATGACGTGCACGCCGCTCTCCGAGCTCAGGCTGAAATAGCGCTGCACGCGGCGCGACAGCGGCCTCGTGGTGCCGGCCACGCCGATGTAAGCGCGCCGCACGCGGCCGTGCGTGAAGATCTGCATGATGACCCACTTGGCCGTATCGATTGCGGTGGCGAAGCAGATCGCCTGCGCGCCGGGAATGATCGCGGTGTTCACGCCGATCACCTGACCGGCCGAATTGATCAGCGGGCCGCCCGAATTGCCGGGATTGAGCGCGGCATCCGTCTGGATCACGTCGTAGATCATGCGGCCCGAATTCGAACGCAGCGAGCGGCCGAGCGCCGAGACCACGCCGGTCGTCACGGTTTGCGCGAGACCGAGCGGATTGCCGACCGCGATCGCGATCTGGCCGACACGCAGCTTCGACGATTCGCCGAGTTCGACGTGCGCTAATGGCTCTGGCGAGCCGATGCGCAGCACGGCCAGATCGCTGCCGGGATCGTCGCCGACCAGATCGGCATCGAATTTCGCGCCGTCAGCGAGCGCCACCGTGATGTGCGTGGCACCGTGTACGACGTGGCTATTGGTGAGCAGATAGCCGTCTGGCGTGAACAGAAAACCCGAACCGGTGCCGCCGCGCGCGCCGCGGCTGTCGCGCCCGGACGGCGCGCCGGGTAGCTGGCGTTCGACGGATATGAAGGCGACCGCCTGCTGAACGCGTTCCAGCGCGCCGATCACAGTGCGGGAATAGTCGTCGAGCAAGGCGTCGTCGGATAAAGCGGTGAGTGGATCGGACCCGGGGGCGTCGGATGCGGCGCGCGACAGGTCATCGATGAAGCGTGGGCGGCTTCCCATGGCGATGCTCCGGATAAACGGGAATCCAGATGCGGGGCGGCGGGCGGGTTTTTCAAGTGCGAGCGATGCGATGCGCTCGAGGCTGCTTGTGAGACACTTTCTAGTGTCGGCCCACGCCAATGCGGGGGGCGTTGTGCAGGCTGAAGCGCCCCGGACCAACGCCCGCGCCAAGGCCTCCAACGCCCGGGCACGCGCCGTGCAAGCCCGTCAGGCGTCGCTGCACCAAGGAGATAGCTACCATGAGTTCGTCCGCCACTTCCGCCGCAGCCTCTGCCTCGTCGAGCGCCTCGAGCGCGCCGACAGACTCGACAGACCCAACCGAACCGCGCATCGAGTCCCTCAGCGCCATCACGCTCGCCACCGGCAATATGCCTCGCGCAGTGCTGTTTTACGAAGCGCTCGGTTTTCCGATCAAGTTCGGTGGTTCGCAGGAAGCGTTTACCTCGTTTGCATTCGGCGGTGCGTATCTGAACCTGATTGTCGATACGCGCGCGCCAGTCAACTGGTGGGGCCGCGTGATCATTTATGTCTCGGACGTCGACGCCCTGTACAGGAAGGCGCTGGCAGCGGGTTTGAAGCCGTCGCTCGAACCGTCCGATGCGCCGTGGGGCGAGCGTTATTTCCACATCACCGATCCCGATGGCCACGAACTCAGCTTCGCGAAGCCGTTGCGTTAGCGCCGGGCGGCCGCGCTAAACTCGCTATCATGGATCGGCTATAAGGTGCGCAAGCCGCCGGCGGGCACCCATCGCCCCAAGATGCGACGGCCGCGCTGGTAACACGGCTGACACCTCGTGCTTCGATAATCGAACCCGTTCGCGATGCGTATGCGCCGCGCGCCTAACCATTTCCGTTGCCAGGAGAGTCGCAATGAAAGAGCTGGATCCGAGACCCGAGGCCGAAGTCATGGCAGAACGGCAGCGCCGTTTCGAGGAGGACCTCATCGATGCCTACGACGAGGAACTCGAAATGGAGGTCGACGACCGTATCATCGACGGCGCGGATGGCTTCACGCCCGAGCATCGCGAGGCGCGCAAGGTGTACTTCCGCGAGCTATTCCGTTTGCAGGGCGAGCTTGTCAAACTGCAGGATTGGATCGTGCAGACCGGCCATCGGCTGGTGGTGATTTTCGAAGGGCGCGACGCGGCCGGCAAGGGCGGCGCGATCAAACGCATCACGCAGCGGCTCAATCCGCGTGTGTGCCGTGTGGCGGCATTGCCGGCGCCGAATAACCGTGAACGTACGCAGTGGTATTTCCAGCGTTACGTGTCGCATCTGCCGGCCGGCGGCGAAATGGTGCTGTTCGACCGCAGCTGGTACAACCGCGCGGGCGTCGAACGCGTGATGAATTTTTGCAGCGACGACGAGTACGAAGAGTTTTTCCGCTCGGTGCCGGAATTCGAAAAGATGCTGGCGCGAAGCGGCGTGCAGATTCTCAAATACTGGTTTTCGATCACGGACGAAGAACAGGAAATCCGCTTTCAGAACCGCATCCACGACCCGTTGAAGCAGTGGAAGCTAAGTCCGATGGATCTGGAAAGCCGGCGCCGCTGGGAAGCCTATACGCAGGCAAAAGAAGTCATGCTGCAGCGCTCGCATATTCCCGAGGCGCCGTGGTGGGTCGTGCAGGCGGTCGACAAGAAACGCGCGCGCCTGAATTGCATTCACCATCTGCTGAGCCAGGTGCCGTATCACGAGATCGAGCATTCGCGCGTCGAGTTGCCGGCGCGGGTCTATCACGACGAATACAGCCGCCAGCCGGTGGCGTCGTCGATGATCGTGCCTGAAATTTATTGATCGATCTTCGGCTCGGTTGAATGAAAAAGCGCGGCAAGAGCCGCGCTTTTTTTTACTTTGCTGCTGCCGGACTTGCACCCGGCACCAGCGATTTCAGCAGTTTCAGAACACCATCCGGAACAGCCAGTACAAGGCTCCGGCCAGCGCGATTGAGACCGGCAGCGTCAGCACCCACGCGAGGATCAGGCTGCGCACAGTGCCCCACTGCAAGCCAGAGCCGTTGGCGGCCATGGTCCCGGCCACGCCTGACGACAGCACGTGCGTCGTCGAGACCGGCAAGCCGTACATGTCGGCCGCGCCGATCGTCAGCATCGCCACTAATTCAGCTGAAGCGCCCTGTCCGTAGGTCAGATGCTGCTTGCCGATCTTCTCGCCAACGGTGACGACGATGCGCTTCCAGCCGACCATCGTGCCGAGACCGAGCGCGATGGCCACGGCGACCTTCACCCACGTCGGAATGAATTTGGTGGCGTGATCGGTTTGCGCCTTGAAGTTGTCGATAGCCTTGACGTCTGCCGGTGAGAAAGCCGGCTGCTTGCTTTTCTCCATCAGACGAATGGCTTCGGACGCGACATACATGTTGTTGCGCACGTTATCGACGATGTTTTGCGGCACGGCTGCCATCGATCCCGACTCGCTGACCTGCTGGCCGATCAGCTCGGTCAGTTGCCGCAAGGCGGGCACCGTGGCCGGCGTCAACTGGCGCGTGCGCACGTACGCTTCGACATCGCCACGCGGATCGGTGGAGGGCGCCGCGCCTTGGGTGTACTTGCCGAGCGTGGCCGAAGCCTGGTGTGCGACCGCGAGATAGGTCTGCGTTTCCGCCGGCGTGACTGCCTTGTTCAGTGCGTACGCCGTCGGCACCGTGCCGATCAGGATCAGCATGATGAGGCCCATGCCTTTCTGCCCGTCGTTCGAACCGTGCGCGAACGAAACACCCGTACAGGTCAGAATCAGCAGGCTGCGAATCCAGAACGGGGGCGGCTCCTTGCCTTTAGGCTCGGCATACAACGCCGGGATCCGCACCACCGCCTTCAGGATCAGCAGCAGCAAACCGGCGGCGAGAAAGCCGATCAGCGGCGAAAACAGCAGCGACTTGCCGACGCCGAGCGCCTGATTCCAGTCCACGCCGCTCGTGCCGCTGGCGCCGTGCATCAGCTGATTCATCAAGCCAACGCCGATGATCGAGCCGATCAGCGTATGCGAGCTGGACGACGGCAGTCCGAAATACCACGTGCCCAGATTCCAGATGATCGCCGCGATCAGCAGCGCGAAGACCATCGCGAAGCCCGCACTGCTACCCACTTGCAGAATCAGTTCGACGGGCAGCAACTGCAGGATGCCGAATGCCACCGCGCCCGTTGAAGTCAGCACACCGAGGAAATTCCATCCACCGGACCAGACCACCGCAATGTTCGGCGCGAGTGAATGCGTGTAAATCACGGTGGCGACCGCGTTGGCGGTGTCATGAAAGCCGTTGACGAATTCGAAGCCGAGCGCAATCAGAAGCGCAACGCCGAGCAGGAAATAGGGGAGGACTGAGCCTTCGCGAACCGGCTCCAGATCGGTTGCCAGATGCATGGCGCAATAAATAGCGCCGACCGCAATCACGACGAGGAAAATGATGAGGCCGAGATGACGCCCTTTTCCACTTGCAGCGCCCGGTTGCGGGTACGAAAGTTCCGGCATGGCATGAGCCCTAAAGTTTGTCGCGGGGAACTGCCGATCCTGGGGTGCCTGTGTGTCGTAATGATGACAATGGCGTGACCGTTATGCGGGACGGCGTTCGCGGAAAGGTGCGTAGAGATTGGCGTTACAGGAAAGGCTGCCGTCTGCGCGGCGCAGTAGTACGATAAGCGGTCCGAAAAGAACTATGCGCGAACTGCGCCTCTGCAGCGGAACGGAGTGTCCGGTTCAGCTGCCGCCAGGGTCGCATATGAACTCGCGCGATCCAGGCGGTCGCCACGACTTGCAACGGATTGCAGTCCATGCAACGCGCATTTGTCTTGCGGCTGTGCTCGGGCAGTTTAGGCGACGCGTTGACGGATATCCACCAGGACCTTTTTTTGCTAGGCTGACATCAAAGGGCCTTCTGAAGGACATCCGATGAAGCGGGCGAGCCGGAAAATCGACAAACAGGCTGCGGACAGCAAGCCGGCCGGCGTGGAACTCTCAGCGGAGGTAGCCTTTTCGTCGTACGCGGCGCCCCTTGTTGATGACGCGATCGAACTCGCTAATGCGGTGCGCGAAGACGCGTCGCCGGAAGCGCTGCACAAACTGCGTGTGTCGCTGCGGCGGTTGCGTTCGTTGTGGTGGGCGTTCGAACCCTTGTTGGACAAAGGCGAAAATACGCGCCAACGGGCGCTGTATAAGTATCTGGCGACTGCCGCCGGCAAGACGCGGGATTGGGACATCCTGATCGAACTGATTGCGCAGGACGAGCGCGTTGCGCATGAGATGACACCCACGCTCCAGGCTGCACGCGGCGGCGCGTTGGCGATGAGCCGTGAAACGCTTTCGAACGCGGACGTCAAACATTTGCTGCAAGACGCCTTGACCAGTGCCAATAAGGAATTGAACACCGCCCGTGAGCGCGTGCCGCTGCAAAAATTCGCCGACAAGCGCGTGAGCGCTTCCGAACGTTCGCTTAAGAAGCGTATAAAACGTGCGTCTCAAGCGAAGGGCTCCAACTACACCGCATTTCACGACGTCAGAAAGGCGGGTAAGAAAGTGCGCTATCTGCTCGAGTTTTTCGAACCGGTTCTGAGCGTGAGCCACAAACGCACCCTGAAGCGGTTAAAGCGGATCCAGAAGCGTTTCGGCACGCTGAACGATATCGTCGCAA
Organism: Paraburkholderia sediminicola; assembly: GCF_046026675.1. Taxonomy (GTDB): domain Bacteria; phylum Pseudomonadota; class Gammaproteobacteria; order Burkholderiales; family Burkholderiaceae; genus Paraburkholderia; species Paraburkholderia sediminicola_F. The sequence goes on from NZ_JAQQEY010000002.1 coordinate 875,256, forward strand.
GCGAGATGCTGCTGCGCGAAAATACGGACTTGCTGGCTGGGTCCGGCGACACCAATGCAGCGCTTGACTGGCTGAAGAAGGAGCGCAAACGCCGGATGCGCGCGGCGGCGGGACTGTTGCGCAAACTGTGATGCGGCTTGAAGGGCGGTCGCACGCTCGAGCGGACCGGCCCGGACCGAATAACGACATTGGCTGTGCATCCGCACCTGATCGGTCAGGCGGGCTTTTGCGAAGGAGGCGATGCGCACGTGGCACATCAAACGCTTTCGCTGCGTCGACGGTTGCGCTTCATGTCGCGTGCCGGTGGGATGGGCGTGTCGCGTTATATGGGCAACCACCCGTATTTCGCTGGCCTTGCCGGCACGCTGGTCGCCGTAGCGATGGCCGGTTTGACCTTGCTGACGCTGAGTAGCGGCCGCGCCGACGCGCTCAACCACGCGCGCGAAACCGCGCAAAATCTCGTCTCGATCATTTCCTCCGATCTCGAACGAAATGTCGAGATCTACGATTTGTCCCTTGAGGCCATGGTGGATGGCGCGCGGGATCGTGCCACGTGGACCCTGCCTGAGGACTTGCAGCAAGCCGTGCTATTCGATCGCGCAACCACGGCAGCCTACCTCGGCGGCGCCTATGTGATCGCTGCGGACGGGCGGGTGATCGCTTCGCAGAACGGCGAGATCAATGCCGCCGTCCGGCTCGCAGACCGTGACTACTTTCTGGTGCATCAACGCAGCCCGGCCGTCGGGCTTTATTTCTCCCACCCATATCGGTCGCGACTGCGTGACGGGAAGTTGTCGATCGGCCTCACGCGGCGCATCAACGAGGCCGATGGCACGTTTGGCGGCATCGCGCTTCTGGCGATTCGTATCGAATACTTTCAGCATTTGCTGGATCGGATCAACACAGGCGAACTGGGCTCCGTATTCATCGTGATGGACGACGGCACCTTGCTCGCCCGCAAGCCGTTTTCCTCACGTGATATCGGCACGAGCATCGCGAAGTCGCCGACCTTCGAAGTGATGGCCGCGCACAACTCGGGCTCGTATGTGGCGAATTCGACGGTGGACGGCGTGCGCCGGATGTTCACCTATGCGCGCGTGCCGGGTACGCCGCTGATCGCGGTGGTTGCACCGTCCGAGGATGAAGTGCTCGCGCCGTGGCGGCATCGCAGCAGGATTGCCGGCTCGCTGACGCTCGCTTTCGGCGCGGTATTCGTGATGGTTTCGTGGATGCTTGCTTTCGTTTTACGCGACAAGCTGCGCGCGCAAGCCGCGCTGGTGCGTCTCGCCGCGACGGACCCGCTTACCGGCCTCAGCAATCGCCGCGTGCTCGATAACCGGCTCGACGAAGAATGGCGGCGCGCGCGGCGCTCCGGGCAACCGCTATCGGCATTGTTCATCGACATCGATCATTTCAAGCGATTCAACGACGTCTACGGCCACGCGAGCGGCGACGAGGCGTTGACCGCCGTGGCCGAATGCATCTCCGCGACGGTGCTGCGCGCGGTCGATCTGGTGGCGCGATACGGTGGTGAGGAGTTTGCCGCGATCTTGCCGGACACCACGGCGGAGGGCGCGCTCAATCTCGCGGAAAAGATTCGCCGCAAGGTGCAGAGTCTGCGCGTCGTGCATCGCGATGGTGAAGCGATCACTATCACGGTGAGCATCGGTTGCGCGACGTGTGTGCCAGCGGAAGGGGCGAACGCGCTCGAACTGCTGGCCGCTGCCGACCGGCAGCTGTATGCCGCCAAGGCGGCGGGGCGCAATCGGGTCAGCTCGGCGACGTGGGCGGGGCGGTCGATGGCGCAGGATGCGTCGTCGTGAAGGGTGCCGCGTGATGGCAACGGCTTGCGTGTGACGCCGTTCCGGCACCCGACCGGGCTGTCACTCTGTGACTTGCGCTGACGTTTCAGCTGCGTCGGGGGGCGAACCCGCGCAGCGTTACCGCGCCGCGAACTTCACCGTAGGGCTCCAGCTTGCGTTTGCGGGTGGTCGATTCGTCCGTCGGCGGGACAGGTTCGACGGGAAACCCGCGCCTTTGCCAGGCGTCGAGGCCGCCCCTCAGTGCGCGGATCCGCGTGTAGCCGTTCAGGCGCATCCGTTGCGTAATTTCGACGGCGGTCGCGCTGTCCGGGCAAATGCAATAAATCACCATGTCATAGACGAGCAGCGCGCCGTCGATCTGCTCAGGCGAGCGCGGGTCGAGCGCCAACACGCCGGGGATGTTGTGCAGCGCTTCACCAGATGAGGCGGCTGGGCGGGCATCCAGGACCTTGGGCGGCGTGATGCGGCGCCATCCGGCGAGTGTCGCTTGCGACGCAGCCGCGGAGGCTTCGTCCGCGAGACGGCGTCGTTCGCGGCGCCGCTGCTGCAGGCGATACACCAGATAGGCCAACGCGGCGGCCAGCAGGATGTCGAGTACCGTGCCGCCACGTGCTCTGACGAACGCGAGCAGCATATGCAACTGTCTTTCCGCCGCGGCGCCGCCGAGTAGCCAGAAGGTGGCCCACACCAGAGCGCCGGCGAGATCCCACAAAGCATAGATGCGGCTGTCGACCGCTGTCGTGCCCATGAGCGGCGGCGTGATGAGTCCTAGTCCGGGGACGAACTTCGAGATCGACACGAGCGCCACGCCGAAGCGTTCGAATAGCGAGCGGGCCTTGTCGACCCTGGAATCGATCGCCGGAGAGATCCGGCCCAGGGCGGCGATCAGTTTGCGGCCGTAGATGCGGCCGGCGGCGAACCACGCACCGTCGCCGATGAGCGCGCCAAGTACGGCGGCGAACAGGATCGGCCAGAAAGACAGCGTGCCGGCGGCAATCGCCGAGCCCGCGAAGAGCAGCACGGGGACCGCGGGGATCGGCAGGCCGAGCCGTGTCAACAGGACGTTCACAAAAACGAACACGCCGCCCCAGGTTGACACCGCCGACGACGGAAACTCTACCAATTGCGGCACTCCTGTTGTGACGGTTGGGCCGCGCTGCGGCGGGAGCCTGTTTTGCCGGGTTGCAAAGTGTGTTCCTGGACGCGTTTATCTACGCGCGCGTTCGGTCCGAGTTCAAGGTGGGATTCTATTTCGATCAGGATACTCGATGAGCCCAGGTACAGCGCCGGGCTGTCCTACCTGATCGCAAGCCGGATTCGAGCCGGTATGTCGTGACCTGGACGCCTGTTCGATCTGACGGCGCTCTTTGTCGCTTCGGTGGGCGCCTTCTCTGCAATTTCGTTCAAGACCGCGCGTGTCCGCCGCCGCTAATGTGTCTGCTCGTTCAACGGAACAGGACAGTAGCATGAGCTCACGGTACGTCGGATACCTGTTTTGCGCGCTGGCGATGATCGGCGTCGGCAGCACGGTGGTCGTCAGCAAATCGATCGCAAGCGGACTGCCACCGTTCAGCGCAACCGCGCTGCGTTTTGCCATCGCGTTTCCCCTGTTTGTGCTGGTGATGCGCTGGCGTGGCGTACGCTGGCCACGTCTCGATCGCCACGATGCGTTGCTCGTGATCGCCCAGGCGGGGGCGGGCAGCGTCGGTTATACGGTGTTGCTCATCAGTGGCATGAAGCTCGCCTCGGCCGCCGATGCCGGCGTGATTGCCGGCACCCTGCCGGCGGTGTCGGCCGTGGTCGCCATGCTCGCGCTGGGTGAGCGTCCCGCGCCCGCGCTGATCGGTGCGATTGGGCTCGCCACCCTGGGCGTGCTGGTGTGTACCGTGCGTATCGACGATTTCACCACGTCGCATGCCGCCAGTTCGCTGACAGGTAACGCGCTGGTGTTTGCAGCGATCGTGTGCGAGGCGCTCTTTATCCTGCTCAATCGCAAGTTGCACACACCGGTCGCGCCGCTGCCGCTATCGGCGTTGATGTGCGGCATCGGTTTCGCGGTGGCGTTCGTGCCGGCATGCTTCGAAAGGCCCTGGAGTATGCCGTTCAATGCGAGCGCCCTGAACGGTGTGCTCTACTACGCGCTCGTGCCGACCGTGGCTGGCTTTGTTCTCTGGTATGCGGGGGCGGCGCGCATCAGCGGCGCGGAAGCGGGGCTCATGACCGCGCTCGTGCCGGTGAGCGCGGTGGCGTTGGCCGCGGTCGTGTTGCGGGAGCCTGTGAGTGCGGCGCAACTTGCGGGAGTTGCATGCGTGCTTGGCGCGGTCTTGCTGGCCACCTTCGGCCAGATGCGTACCGCGCACAGCAGGGCGTGAGGCAGCGGCCAATGCTGCAGCCTGATTCGCGCTGCGGCCCGACCGCTATCAGGTATTGGCGACGGCCACCACGCCCGGATTGCCCACGATCGACAAAAACTCGCGACGCGTCGACGGATCGGTACGGAACGTGCCCAGCATGCGCGAGGTGACCATCGTGACACCCGCCTTGTGCACGCCCCGGGTCGACATGCACTGATGCGCGGCTTCGAGAATCACGCCGACGCCCGCGGGTTGCAGCACTTCGTTCAACGTATCGGCGATTTGCACCGTCATCTTTTCCTGGATCTGCAGACGCTTGGCGAACGCATCGACGAGACGCGCCAGCTTCGAAATGCCGACCACCCGATGCTCGGGAAGATAGGCAACGTGCGCCCGCCCGATGATTGGCACCATGTGGTGTTCGCAGTAGCTTTCGAAGCGGATATCTTTCAGCACGATCATTTCGTCGTAGCCGTCCACTTCGGAAAAGGTGCGGGCGAGGATCTCACGCGGATCGATCTGATAACCCGCGTAGAACTCCTCATAAGAGCGCACTACGCGAGATGGCGTATCGATCAGGCCTTCGCGCTCGGGATTGTCGCCGGCCCAACGCAGCAGCACGCGTACCGCTGCTTCAGCTTCTTCGCGGCTGGGGCGGTCTACTGCGGCCGCGGGTTTGGTTTTCTTCGCTTTGCTGCTGGCCATCCGTCGCTCCTCTGGGATTGCGCGTCGACGCTAAACGGAGCGCGCGGGTTCAATGAGTGCGGCCATTGTTCCATGTTTTAGGTCGCATCGTGTCGATGCCCCCTCTCGCGGTCGGGGCGTGTGCTTACTTTGGCCACTCATCCATGTCGTCGTTGAAGAGTTCGGCGACGATACCGCGCAGCCAACTCGCCCGCGGATCGTTATGAAACTTGCGATGCCAGTGCTGCCGCAGATCGAAGCGCGGCAACGGCAGCGGCGGCTCGACCAGCGTGATCGATGCATGCTCCGACACGTACGCGAAGCCGATGGCGTGTGGCACTGTGGCGAGCAGATCGGTGCGCGCGAGGATGAACGGCAGACTCATGAAGTGCGGCGTTTCGAGTACGGCGCGGCGCTTGATGCGCTTCTTTTCCAGGTAATGTTCGAGGACTTCCTGGCTGCGTCCTTCGGCACGCACGACGGCGTGGCCCGACGCCACGTACTGAGCCAGTGTGAGCGGCGCCTTTGCAAGGGGATGCCCCGTGCGCATCAGACAGATGAACCGATGGGTGAAGAGCCGTTGCTGGAAGAAGTTATTGCCTGACAGATCGGGGAAATAGCCTACGGCGAGATCGACGTCGCCCGATTCGAGTCCACGTTCCACGTGCGAGGGCGAGAGCGACACCGAGCGCAGATTCGCGTGCGGCGCGCGTTCGGCGAAGAGTTGCAGGAGCCGGGGCAGGAAGACGATTTCGCCGACGTCGGAAAGCGCGAGGGAGAAGGTATGGGTGCTGGTGGCCGGATCGAAGTCCTGCACGTCGAGCATGCCTTTTTCGATACGCAGAAGCGCGTCGCGGGCGGCGGGGAGGATGGCGAGCGCGCGAGGTGTGGGTTCCATGCCTTTCGAGGTTCGCACGAAGAGCGGATCGTCGAAGTATTCGCGCAGGCGGCCTAACGCGGTGCTGACGCGGGGTTGGCTGACGCCTAATTGCTCCGCTGCGCGGCTGACGTTGCGGGTGTCTTCCATTGCTACCAGGTAGGGGATCAGGTTTAGGTCCAGGAGGGTGTCGGGCATGGTGGGCTTTTTTGCCTGCGGCGCTGGGGGGCATTTGAAATTTAGATAGAGGGTAGTTTAATAATCTTGGTTTTGGATAGTGGTTTTTGCCTTTTGCGGCGGCATTCAGTGTCAGTGTTCTTAGGGCTTTCCTTGATCTGGCTTTGTGCCTGTCCTTGAATTTTTGGTGCCTTTCCTTGTATTGTTAGTGGTCTATTAGCGTTGCCCCTGTGCGGGGCGGCACTTACTTTCTTTGCCGCCGCAAAGAAAGATAAGCAAAGAAAGCGGCTCAAACCGCTCATGCTAAGTGGGGCCCGTGGTCTGCCACGGGTAGTGGTGCATCTGGAATCTGGGTTCGTGCCCCTGCATACGCCAGTGACAAGGGCGTCATACTTCCGGCGGCGCTGCGCGCGCCGAAGCGTACTTCTTAAAACCACCCGCTACGTTTTGATGCTCGCATCTCGCCACCGGGTTTCCGGGGTGAGTGCAGGGGCGCCTCGCCGAGGCGAAGCCGACGGCCCCGCTACGCCAACCGAAGCCCGTGGTTTCCCATGCAGACCCGTCCGCGACGCACGCAGTGCGGAGTGGGAGCTGATGACTCCTTTGTCACTAATGCCGAATGTGCGAGAACACGGATTCCAGATGCACCACTACCCGTGGCAGACCACGGGACCCACTTAGTATTAGCGGTTTGAGCCGCTTTCTTTTGCCTACTTTTCTTTGCGGCCGGCAAAGAAAAGTAGGTGCCGCCCCGCACAGGGGCAACGCTAATAGACCACTAACAATACAAGGAGAGGCACCAAAGCCAGATCAAGGAAAGGCCAAAGCCCAAGGAACACTGACAAAAAGCGCCGCGCAGGCAAACAGTCCAACAAACAGCCACTTCCCCAAAAAAGCAAAAGCGACCCCGCCGGGCAGGCCAAACCCTATGATTAAGGGGAATCCCCTGCCTTGACAACCAACCCAAAGCGCAACCATAATCGCCCTGAACGTTCGCTAACCGAATCCATGTTCATATATCGAACAAATTACCAGCGAACAAACCAAAGGCGCCAGCCCGCATCTCCACCCGGCGAGCCGCCGCCAGCCCCGGCCCGGAGACCGTCCCGCACAAGCCCCTGCCTGCAAAGGCAAAAAGCCTGGCGATACGCAGCGCCCCAAAAGGAAATTCGACATGATCAACAAGATTTTCGAGTCACTTCAATCGGCGGTCGCCGATGTCCACGACGGCGCGACCGTCATGATCGGCGGCTTCGGCACGGCCGGCATGCCGTCCGAGCTGATCGACGCGCTCATCGAACAGGGCTCGCGCGAACTCACCATCGTCAACAACAACGCCGGTAACGGCGATATCGGCCTCGCGGCGCTACTCAACGCCAAACGCGTGCGCAAGATCATCTGCTCGTTCCCGCGCCAAAGCGACTCGTATGTGTTCGACGCACTCTATCGCGCCGGCGAAATCGAGCTCGAACTGGTGCCGCAAGGCAACCTCGCGGAACGTATTCGCGCAGCAGGCGCGGGTATCGGCGGATTCTTTACGCCCACTGGCTATGGCACCAAACTCGCCGAAGGCAAGGAAACCCGTCTGATCGACGGCAAGCACTACGTGCTTGAGTCGCCGCTGCATGCGGACTTCGCGCTGATCAAAGCGTTCAAGGGCGACCGCTGGGGCAATCTCGTTTATCGCAAGACTGCGCGCAATTTCGGCCCGATCATGGCGAGCGCCGCGAAAACGGCCATCGTGCAGGTGTCGAAAGTGGTGCCGCTCGGCGAACTCGATCCGGAAAACATCGTCACGCCAGGCATCTTCGTGCAACGCGTGATCGAAGTGCCGCAAGCTGCGCATCAAGCCGAACTTGCATCCGCGAACGCCGCCTGAGGAGACCGACATGAAAAAACTGACCCGCGATGAAATGGCCAAGCGCGTTGCCCAGGATATCCCTGAAGGCGCTTACGTGAACCTCGGCATCGGCGTGCCGACGCTGGTGGCCAATCACCTTGGTGCCGACAAGGAAATCTTCCTGCACAGCGAAAACGGCCTGCTCGGCATGGGCCCGGCCCCCGCGAAGGGCGAGGAAGACGACGAACTGATCAACGCCGGCAAGCAGCACGTCACGCTGCTTACGGGCGGCGCCTACTTCCATCACTCGGATTCGTTCGCGATGATGCGCGGCGGCCATCTGGATTTCTGCGTGCTCGGCGCATTCCAGGTGTCGGCGAAGGGCGATCTGGCGAACTGGCACACCGGCGCGCCCGACGCGATTCCGGCAGTCGGCGGCGCCATGGACCTCGCAATCGGCGCGAAACAGGTCTACGTGATGATGGAACACCTGACCAAGCAAGGCGAAAGCAAGATTGCGGTGGAATGCACGTACCCGGTCACGGGCGTGAACTGCGTCGACCGCATCTATACGGACCTTGCAATGATCGACGTCACCGACAAGGGCCTCGTCGTGCGCGAGATCTTCTCGGACATCGACTTCGATGCGCTGCACAAACTGACCGGCGTGCCGCTGATCGACGGCACTCAGGCGGCTCGCGCGGCCTAAGCACGGCGCGGCCGCCGTCAATACAGAGGCCGCCGCGAAGCCGAGATGCTGGCAGGCGACGGCGACGCTTGCGAGGCAACCGCAGCGCCTAAGCGGCAGCCGCAACGCTGGCGACGCAACGGGCAACGCTGACGTGCCTCTACGTCACGCCAGCGTGCCGCCTCATGCCCGGGGCGCGCATGAGGCAAGCTTCATGCGCGTGACCCGATGTCCTGGCATTACGGTGTACCGGCGCGTCAGCATTCGAAGCAGAATGCGCCGCAACGCCGTGTGCGGTACGCTCTCGACAGAAAGCGCCAGGGGCGCGCCTTGCAGCACGCCAGATCGCCGCGGCGAAACCTTCACATCCGACACCCTCATCGACGCCATCATGCTCGACTCCAGCGCCCGTCTGACCGGCCTTCTTTGCGGCACACAGCCGATGAACGACATCTGGGCGCCGCGTGCCACGCTGCAACGGATGCTCGATGTCGAAGCAGCGCTCGCGCGCGCTTCGGCTGCCCATAACGTGATTCCGCACAGCGCTGTGGCCGCGATCGAGGGCGCCTGCCAGGCCGATCAACTCGACGCCGACGCACTGGCGCGCGACGCGGCGCTTGGCGGCAACCTCGCGATTCCCCTCGTCAAACAACTCACCGCGCGTGTCAAAGCGGCGGACACTGAAGCATCGAAGTACGTCCATTGGGGCGCGACAAGCCAGGACATCATCGATACGGCAACGGTGCTGCAACTGCGCGACACCTTCGATCTGCTCGACAGCGGCTTGCAAGCCACATGCGATGCAGTGGCGAAACTCGCGGCCGCCCATCGCGCGACGCCGATGATCGGCCGCACCTGGTTGCAGCAGGCGCTACCCATCACGCTCGGCCTGAAATTCGCACAATGGCTCGACGCGTTGCTGCGTCATCGTGAGCGGCTCGATGCGTTGCGCGGGCGTGTGCTGGTGCTGCAGTTCGGTGGCGCGGCGGGCACGCTGGCGAGCCTGCGTGACGCGGCGGCGCAAGTCACGCAATCATTGGCGCAAGAACTCAAGCTTGCTGTGCCCACCTTGCCGTGGCACACACAGCGCGATCGCATTGCTGAAACCGCGGCACTGTTCGGCATGTTGATCGGCACGCTCGGCAAGATCGCGCGCGATATCTCGCTGCAGATGCAAACCGAAATCGACGAACTGGCCGAGCCCGCCGCGGCAGGCAAGGGCGGTTCGTCGACGATGCCGCACAAGCGCAACCCGGTCGGCTGCGCCGCGGTACTGACGGCGGCGACACGCGCGCCGGGCTTGGTGGCAACGGTGTTCGCCGGCATGGTGCAGGAGCACGAGCGCGCGCTTGGCGGGTGGCAAGCCGAGTGGGACGCGTTGCCGGACCTCGCGCGCCTTGCAGGCGGAGCGCTCGCCAACATCGAGCAGATCGCCGCGGGTCTCAACGTGAATGTCCCGCGCCTTGCCGCCAATCTCGACGTCACGCACGGATTGATTCTCGGCGAGGCCGTGATGCTTGCGCTCGGCGACAGCATCGGCCGGCTCGATGCGCATCATCTGGTCGAGCGCGCATCGAAAGCCGCAATCGCCGGGCGCAAGACGCTCTTCGACGTGCTCTCGGCAGACCCCGCCGTGACCGAACATCTTTCGCTCGAGCGCCTCACGCAACTGCTCGATCCCGCTCAATACGTCGGCCAGGCACACGCTTATGTGGATGCCGCGCTGGCACTTCATCACTCGCGCGCCAGGCGCGCCACCTCCAAGGAGTAACCGGTATGCCCTACGCCGCAGTCAACGGTACCGAGCTGCATTATCGAATCGATGGTGACCGTCACGGTAATGCACCGTGGATCGTGTTGTCGAATTCGCTCGGCAGCGATCTGTCGATGTGGACGCCGCAAGTCGCGGCGCTGTCTAAACATTTCCGCGTGCTGCGCTACGACACGCGCGGTCATGGTCACTCGGAAGCGCCGAAGGGTCCGTACACGCTCGAACAACTGACCGGCGACGTGCTCGGCCTGATGGATACGCTGAAGATCGCGCGGGCGAATTTCTGTGGTCTGTCGATGGGCGGCCTCACCGGCGTCGCGTTGGCCGCGCGTCACGCGAATCGCCTCGAACGCGTAGTGCTGTGCAATACGGCGGCGCGCATCGGTTCGCCGGAAGTGTGGGTGCCGCGCGCTGCGAAGGCCCGCACGGAAGGCATGCTCGCGCTGGCCGATGCGGTATTGCCGCGCTGGTTCACCGCCGATTACATCGAACGTGAGCCGGTGGTTCTGGCAATGATTCGCGACGTGTTCGTGCATACGGACAAGGAAGGCTACGCATCGAATTGCGACGCCATCGACGCAGCAGATCTGCGCCCTGAAGCCCCCGGCATCAAGGTGCCTGCGCTGGTGATCAGCGGTACGCACGATCTGGCTGCAACGCCGGCGCAAGGCCGCGAGCTGGCGCAAGCGATTCCGGGCGCGCGTTACGTCGAACTGGACGCCTCACATATTTCCAACATCGAGAAGGTCGAAGCCTTCACGAAGACTGTGCTCGACTTCCTGACGGAGCAGAAATGAACGACGAAGACCGTTACGAAGCCGGACTCGGGGTGCGCCGCGAGGTGCTGGGTAGCGCGCACGTCGACCGGTCGCTTGCGAACCGCACCGACTTGACGGAGGAGTTCCAGAACTTTATTACCCGCTATGCGTGGGGCGAAATCTGGACGCGTGAAGGCTTGCCGCGTCACACGCGCAGCTTGCTGACCATCGCGATGATGGTTGCGCTCAATCGCAGCGAAGAACTCGCACTGCACCTGCGCGCCGCGAAGAATAACGGCGTGACGCGCGAACAGATCAAGGAAGTGCTGCTGCAATCCGCAATCTACTGCGGCGTGCCGGCGGCCAATTCGGCGTTCCATCTGGCCGATAAACTGTTCCGCGAAGACGACGCCGCAGCGGCAAAGCCGTAACGGCGTTCGAACACGGGTGCGGCGTGTAACCACGCCGTCCCGCGAGTCCTGTCTCCGGCAGGAATGAAACAGCTCAAAAAGCAATGCGCAGTCTGAAGCGTACGTCGGACAAAACGCGCTTCAGGCCGTTCTGCTTACATCCATCACTGCCGCGTCCACCGGCAACTGCAAGCTCACGGCGCGCAATACCGTATCCTTGATGACCTCGCGCCAATGCGCGAGTGCGGCCTTGTCCATCAGCGGTTCACCGAGAAACGCCCCTAGCGTGTACTGATTCGCGTTATAGAAATAGCCGAGGGACGCGATTATCAGATACACATCACGCGCTTTGACGTCGGCACGAAAGACGTTTTGCGCCTTGCCCGCGTCCAGCAACTTCTGCACGACAGAAATCGCATAGCCCGAAATCTCCTTCAGCTTTGACGATTTCTTTGCGTGCTTGCCCTGATGCAGATTCTCGCTCGACAGCAGGGTGACAAATTCAGGGTGATCGAGGTAATACTGCCAGACGAATTCGACCATCTGCTCGAGGCCGTGCACGGGGTCGTCCAGATCGAGATCGAGCTTGCTTTCGGCCTCGTTGAACTGCGTGTAGATCGTCTCCAGGACTTCGACAAACAACTGTTCCTTGCTGCCGAAGTAGTAATAGATCATCCGGTCGTGCGAACGCGCGGCCTTCGAAATGCTTTCGACCCGGCCACTTGCATAGCCTTGCTTTGCAAAGACCTTGATTGCCGCTTTGAGAATCTTGGCGCGCGTGTCTTGCGCCTGCTTCGCTCGGATGCCGATAGCGCCCGGCTTGCGGGCAGCAGTGGGACTCATGGCGGTCTCGGATCTCTTTGTTAGCGTCAGGTTGAACGGCATGCGCCGCAGCCGCTTGGTGCGCTCAGGTATGGCGCGTCTTCATCATACAACCCATATCACGCGCGACGAAATGCCCTGCAAGGTCATGTGCTTCGGCGTAGATTGATTCGTAATCCCTGCGGGGATGCCGCGCCGCAGCATTCAGACGGATACTGGGAAACTACCGGGAAACTCGTTGCGCAGTCTATTTTGATCGAGTAGATTTCAAGCAAGTTTGGTGTAGTGGATGCTACACGAACGGTGAGTGACCGCAACATGGAAAAAATGCGGGTCACGCAAAAATCCCTTTAAACAGGGACTATTTGTCAGCCGGGCAGGACCGATTGTAATGTCGTCGTATGGAACCCCGCCATGACAGAACATACGAAGGTCGATTTCGGTGCGGAGCGCGTCGACGGCGAAACCGCCTCGACGCCGGGTCCGACCGTGCTCGAGAAAGCGGCGCCGCGCAGCGAGCGGATGGCGTCGAACAAGATCGAATGCAATGCATGCCCGGTGTTGTGCCAGATTTCGGAAGGCCGCACCGGCGCTTGCGATCGCTATGCGAATGCGGACGGACGGTTGATTCGCGTCGACCCTGTGGTGTTTCTTTCGCGCGCGGCGGGTTCGCCTGAAGCGATCACAAGCAATGCGGATACCACGGTCGAATTTGGTGCATCGTCCGAGGTGCACGATCCCGCCGCGGAACAGGCGCTGTTCGTTACCGGCGTTGGCGCATCGTCCACGTATCCCGACTACAAGCCCGCGCCTTTCATCGTTTCCTCGAAGTTGGACGACGTCGACATGGTCACGGTCGTCACCGAGGGCATTTTCAGCTATTGCAGTTTCAAGGTGAAGATCGACACCGACCGTTTTCTCGGGCCGGAGCAATCGAACGTGCGTTGCCATGGCGAGATCGTCGGCCATGTGACCACAGCGGAGTACGGTTCGCAGATGTTGAGCCTCGGCGGTGTTCACCATCTGACGGGCGGCAGCAAGAAAGAAGGCCGTGTGACGTGCGACATGATGCTCGCGCTCGGCAACAAGGAAGCGGTGGAGTTGACCATCGATGGCGGTGCGAGTCTCGTGATTCGCGCGGGCGCTGCGCCGATTGTCGACGGCGTTGAAGAACAGCGTATGCGGGTGGGCTGTGGGTCGGCCACCATCGGCATCTTTGCGAAGCAATGGTTCGGTCACACCGACGAAGTGGTGGTCGTCGACGATCACATCACCGGTGTGCTCACTGAACACCAGGCGGGCCGCTGCCTCGGCATGACGCCGTCAGGTCTGAAGATTCGCGGCCGCAAATCGACACCGGGCCGCTATTTTCAGGTCGCGAATCCGGGCACCGGTTGGGGCGGCACTGACATTCAGGACCCACTGGCGATTGTCGAAAGCTTCGATCCGGCGGTGGCGAAACCGGGCATGCGTTTGCTGATGGTGTCGACCACCGGCGAACACGCACAGTGGTACGAACTCGATCAGAACCTCGTGCCGCGTATCGCAGCCATGCCGGATGCCGTGCGCAGTACGGTCGAACGAATTGGCGAGAACTGCGAGCCGTCGCTTGCTACGGTGCTGTTTCTGGGTGGCGCGGGTGGCAGCCTGCGAGCGGGGGCAACGGAGAACCCGGTCCTGCTCACCCGCGCGATCAAACAGAGACTGGTGAACGTAACATGTGGTGGCGCGCCAACCTATGTGTGGCCGGGTGGCGGCATCACCGTGATGGTGGATGTCTCGCGCATGCCCGATCGATCGTTCGGTACTGTGCCGACGCCCGCGATCGTCGCACCGATCGAATTCACCATGACATATGACGCGTATCGCGATCTCGGCGGCCATCTCGACGCGGTGCGTTCACTGGAAAGCGTGCTGGCGAATGGACCGGAGCATTCGGAGGGGGCGCCGCTCGCGCGCAGGACGCTCGCTCGCCATCCCGACAACCCGTGGCCGGCGGCCATGCCGCCATTGCCGGGCTAACGGTGGCGCCACCACCGGCACAATCGACACGACGAACGCGACGCACACGATGAACGCAACCCGAACCCGGCTCGACGCGGCCCGCTGGCATTGGCAGCACGGTCCGATCGATCTGATCCTTAGCGCGGACGGCGAGCCCTCGGCAGTGCAGGCTGCTTACGAGGCGTGCTGGGTGCGCTTTGTGGATGTATTGCCCGAGTTGGTCGGTGAGTTGAAGCTGCTTCGTCAGCCGGTGCCGGGCGACGCGGCGCATAGCGATTGCGCGTTGAAAGGCGCCGTGGCCCGGCGCATGTGGAGCGCATGTCATCCGCACCGCGCTCGCTATATCACGCCGATGGCGGCCGTTGCAGGCAGCGTCGCGGACGAATTGATCACGGCGTTTGCACGCGAAGGCATCTCGCGCGCCTTCATCAACAACGGCGGCGACATCGCACTCTATTTGACCGAAGGGCAGCAGTACCGCGTGGGCGTGTTCGCCGATCTGGCGGCGTTCTCAGGTGAGAAGGCCTCAGGCGATCTGGCTTTGGACGCAAACCTGACGCTGGACGCCGTCACGCCGATTCGCGGCGTCGCGACAAGCGGCTGGCGCGGCCGCAGCTTCAGCCTGGGGATCGCCGACAGCGTGACCGTGCTCGCCCGCAACGCTGCCACCGCCGATGCCGCCGCCACGATGATTGCCAACGCCGTCAACCTTGACTATGCGGGCATCGTGCGCAGGCCGGCTTCCTCGTTGAAGGACGATAGCGATCTCGGTGACCTGCTCGTGACTGTCGACGTGCCGTCCTTGCCGCAACCGTTGATCGATTTCGCGCTGGCACGCGGTGTCGACGCCGCGCAGCGCTTGCACGAACAAGGTTTGATTGAAGGCGCCGCACTGTTCCTGCAAGGGCGGGCGCGTGTGACCGGTGGCACCTATCAGAATGGCGAGTTGTTTGCGCAACGCGCCCGGATAACAACGGAGGCTCCGTGTTCGAAATACGCCGCGTGCTGACGCACGTCGAAGACATTTTTCACGAGTTTGGTCCCGCGCCCGCACAGCCGCTCAGGCGCGGTGCAATTGCCGCGGTGATGACGAATCCGTTCGCTGGCCGCTACGAAGCCAGAATCGAACACGCCATGGAAGCGCTCAAGCCGATCGGCTTCGACATGGCGCAACGGCTGCTGGCGGCGATGGCCGTGCCGCACGCGGCGATCGAAAGCTACGGCAAGGGTGCAATCATCGGCTCGCGCGGTGAACTCGAGCATGGCGCGTTGTGGCACGTTCCCGGCGGCTATGCGATGCGCGAGTTGCTGGAGAAGAATGGCGTGCCGACCAACGCGATCGTGCCGTCGACCAAGAAAGTCGGCGCGCCTTCCACCGCGCTTGACGTGCCGCTGACGCATGTCAATGCGAGCTACGTGCGCAGCCATTTCGATGCGATCGAGGTGCGTGTGCCCGGTGCGCCCGCCGCGGATGAACTGGTGTATATCCTCGTGATGAGCACAGGCCAGCGCGTGCATGCGCGCGTCGGCGGCCTGGCGAAAGAGGCAATTGTGGGCAAGGACGGCTTGCGCTGAGCGGCGCCTGATCCACGCAATGCGCTGAAGCATTGCAATGAAACAAGGAGTCGAAGCGCGGAGCTGAAGCAACGCGCTGAGACGAGTAAGTAGAACACTAAGCAGAACACGCATCGAAACCCGGAGATCGAAATGGCAATCAAGCTTCGCAAGCTGGTCGTGCAGGTCGATGAAACACGCATTGAAATGGGGCAGGCCATCGAGCCGCCGACACGCCGTGCAGTCGCGATTGCGGTGATCGATAATCCCTACGCGGGCCGCTACGAGGCCAGGCTGGACGCGCTGATCGAAGCCGGCGAGGAACTGGGCGCCTTGCTCGGCAACAAGTGTGTGGAAGCACTCGGCATCAAGCCGGGCGACGCGCAAAGCTACGGCAAGGCGGCGATCGTCGGCGAGGCGGGCGAACTCGAGCATGCGGCGGCGATTCTGCACCCCAAGCTCGGTGCCCCGCTGCGGGTAGCGGTCGAAAAGGGCGCGGCGCTGGTGCCGTCTGCGAAAAAAATGGGTACGCTTGGCACCGCGATAGACGTGCCGCTCGGTCACAAGGACGCCGCCTTCGTGCGCAGCCATTTCGATGCAATCGAAGCGCGCGTGTCGGACGCGCCGCGCGCCAACGAAATTGTTGTGGCGGTCGCGGTGACGGCCTCGGGCCGGCCTTTACCGCGTATCGGCGGGTTGCAGGTGAGTGAGATCAAAGGCGAAGACGGTTTGCGCTGAGTTACTTTAAGGGTCGCGATGCTTTCGAATTTGCTGGTACAGCTGGTCAACGGACTCGCCGACGCGTCGACGCTGTTTCTCGTCGCCGCCGGTTTGTCGCTGATCTTCGGCGTGACGCGCATCGTCAACTTCGCGCACGGCTCGTTCTATATGTTCGGCATCTATGTCGCGTATAGCATCGCGAGCCGTTTCGGTCATACGGCGGGCGGGTTCTGGTTGTCGGTACTGGCCGCCGCGCTGGTGGTTGCGGTGCTCGGCGCGCTGGTCGAAATGATCGTGTTACGGCGCATTTACCAGGCCCCGGAGTTGTTCCATTTGCTGGCGACGTTCGCGCTGGTGCTGATCTTTCGCGATGCCGCGCTGTGGCTGTGGGGCCCGGAAGACCTCTTCGGACCGCGTGCGCCGCATCTGGCAGGCGCAGTTAATTTTCTCGGCCATCCGCTGCCGACCTACGATATCGCGCTGATCGTGATCGGGCCGGTGGTGTTGCTGCTGCTCTGGTATGCGTTGACGCGTACGCGGTGGGGCACGCTGGTGCGCGCCGCAACGCAGGATCGCGAGATGCTCGGCGCGCTCGGCATCAATCAGGCGTGGCTGTTCACCGGCGTGTTTTTCGTCGGCGCGTTTCTCGCTGGCCTGGGCGGCGCGCTGCAAGGGCCGCGGATGTCGGCGAATCTGTCGCTGGATCTGGAGACTATCGGCAATGCGTTCGTCGTGGTGGTGGTCGGCGGCATGGGATCGATTCCGGGCGCGTTCGTCGCGGCGTTGCTGATCGCGGAGATCAAGGCGCTATGCATCGGCATCGGCCATGTGTCGGTGTTCGGTATCGATCTGTCGTTGAGCCGCTTTACGCTCGTTGCGGAATTTGTTGTGATGGCGGTGGTGCTGGTGGTGCGGCCTTGGGGCCTGCTAGGGAAGGCGAGCGCCGCGGTGCGTGGCATGGCCGCCCCTGAAGCGCCATTAAGGCCCGCAGGCAAGCGCCTGAAGTGGCTGGCGGCAATCGCTTTGCTGGTGCTGGTGCTCGCGCCGCTTGCAGCCAATGCATTTCCCTACATGCCGGTGCTGCTGGTTGAGATCCTGATTGCCGTGTTGTTCGCGACGAGTCTGCATTTCATCATGGGCCCCGGCGGCATGCATTCTTTCGGCCACGCAGCGTATTTCGGCCTGGGCGCATACGGCGCCGCGCTGTTTCTCAAAGTTTTGAATCTGCCGATGGAAGCGGCATTGCTGCTCGGCCCCTTGCTCGCAGTGGCCGGCGCGCTCGTGTTCGGCTGGTTTTGCGTACGCCTCTCAGGCGTCTACCTCGCGATGCTGACGCTGGCGTTTGCGCAGATCGTCTGGTCGGTCGTGTTCCAGTGGGACGACGTGACGGGCGGCAGTAACGGCATTCTCGGCTTGTGGCCGTCGAACTGGCTGGCGTCGCCGGTCGCCTTTTACTATCTGACACTCGCCTGCGCGGTGATCGGCGTGTGGCTGTTGCGCAAGACGCTGTTCTCGCCGCTTGGCTACGCGATGCGGGCGTCGCGCGATTCCGTGTTGCGCGCCGAAGCGATCGGCATCGACGTGAAGCGCGTGCAATGGGCGGCGTTCGTCGTCGCGTCGCTGTTTTGCGGCCTCGCCGGATCGCTTTATGCCTTTTCCAAGGGGACGATTTCGCCGGAGGTGATCAGCGTCAGCCGTTCAGTAGATGGCCTCGTGATGGTGCTGCTCGGTGGCTTGCAGACGTTGACTGGCCCGATCGTCGGCGCAGCCGTGTTCACGTGGCTGCAGGACACCGTCGCGCGGCAAACCGATTATTGGCAGGCGTTGCTGGGCTTCACGATCCTGCTGCTTGTGATCGCGTTTCCGCAGGGCATCGTCGGTTTCATTCGCGAGCGTTTCGGCGACGATACGGTGGATAAGGCGGAAGAGCGTGCTCCATCGCCATCACAGGGTACGGCGATCAAGGAGGGGCTATGAGCTTGCTGCGCGTCTCCGGTCTCTCCAAATCGTTCGGCGGCCTGAAAGCGGTCGACGATGTTTCTTTCGATCTCGAAGCCGGTCAACTGTTGGCGCTGCTGGGTCCGAACGGCGCGGGCAAGTCGACCTGCTTCAACATGGTCAACGGGCAACTGCAGCCGTCGTCCGGTTCGATTCGCCTCGACGATCATGAACTGGTCGGCATGCGGCCACGTGATATCTGGCGTCTGGGCGTCGGCCGCACGTTTCAGATTGCCGCGACCTTCAATTCGATGACCGTGCTCGAGAATGTGCAGATGGCGCTGGTCTCGCGTGAACGAAAGACATTCGGCCTCTGGAAACCCGCGGGCTCGCGCTACGCCGATGAGGCCATGACGCTGCTCGAACAGGTCGGCATGGGCGCCGATGCGAACCGCGCCTGCGGCGTGCTCGCATATGGCGATGTCAAACGCGTTGAACTCGCTATCGCGTTGGCAAACCGCCCGAAGCTGCTACTGATGGACGAACCCACCGCCGGCATGGCGCCAAAAGAGCGTAACGAACTGATGGCGTTGACCAAGCGACTCGTCTCCGAGCACAAAATCGGCGTGCTGTTTACCGAGCACAGCATGGACGTTGTATTCGCGTACGCCGATCGCATGATCGTACTCGCGCGCGGCAAGTTGATCGCCGAAGGCGACGCCGAAACGATCCGCAACGACGCACGCGTTCAGGAAGTCTATTTCGGCACCGGCAAGACTTTCCAGCCACGCGCGCCGCTGCATGAAGCGGCAGGCGGCCATCAAGGACAAGGAGCGCTTCAATGAGCGAGCCGATGCTGAAAGTCGCCGGCCTCAACGCGTTCTATGGCCGCGCGCACATTCTG
This sequence comes from Paraburkholderia sediminicola, assembly GCF_046026675.1. Classification (GTDB taxonomy): domain Bacteria; phylum Pseudomonadota; class Gammaproteobacteria; order Burkholderiales; family Burkholderiaceae; genus Paraburkholderia; species Paraburkholderia sediminicola_F. The sequence goes on from NZ_JAQQEY010000002.1 coordinate 894,580, forward strand.
TTCGATGTCGGCCTCGAAGTCGGCCGCGGCGAAGTGGTCGCCTTGATGGGCCGCAACGGCGCCGGCAAATCGACGACGATGAAAGCGGTGATGGGTCTGCTGCCGCGCCGTCAGGGCGAGGTCCGTTTTCGCGGGCAAAACATCACGGCATTGCCGCCGTACCGGATCGCACGCATGGGCATGGGTTTCGTCCCTGAAGATCGCCGCGTGTTTTCCGATCTGACCGTGATGGAGAACCTCGATACAGGCCGTCAGCCGCCACGCGAAGGCGCGCCGCAATGGACGCCGGAAAAGCTGTTCCGCCTTTTCCCCAATCTTGGTGAAATGCCGAAACGGCCCGGCGGACAGATGAGTGGCGGTGAGCAGCAGATGCTTACCGTCTCTCGCACGCTGATGGGCAATCCGTATCTGGTGCTGCTCGACGAGCCGTCCGAAGGCGTCGCGCCCGTGATCGTCGAGCAGATGGCCAACATGATTCTCGAACTCAAGCGCGAAGGGCTGTCGATTCTGTTGTCTGAGCAGAATCTGCACTTCGCCGAGCTGGTCAGCGACCGCGCATACGTCCTCGAAAAAGGACAGATCCGCTTCAGCGGCACGATCGGCGAACTCGCAAAGAACGAAACGGTCAGGCGCGCTTATCTGAGCGTGTGATTCCATTGGCGTCGCATGCGTGCAGGGTGTGCACGTATGCGACGCCGGGCAGTCGGTGCGAAAGGAGAAGCAGATGGCAGCAGAGACGTTGACAGGCTTGTCGGGCAAGGTCGCGGTAACGAACATCGGTCTGCTGTTATCCGGCGATATCGACCAGCCGATTCTCGACGCGAACACACTGGTGATCGACGACGGCGTGATCGTCGCGATCGGCCGCGAGAAAGATTGCGACCTCGAAGGCGCGCGGACCACCATCGACTGTAAGGGCACCACGGTTGCTCCAGGCCTGATCGATTCGCACGTGCACCCGGTGTTCGGCGACTGGACGCCGCGCCAGAATCAGATGGGCTGGATCGAATCAAATCTGAACGGCGGCGTGACGACGATGATTTCCGCCGGCGAAGTGCATTTACCTGGCCGTCCGAAAGACGTGGTCGGCGTAAAGGCGCTTGCCATCACGGCTCAACGATCGTTCGAAGGGATGCGTGGTGCGGGTGTCGGTGGCGGCGTGAAAGTCATGGCGGGCGCGCCGGTGATCGAGAAGGGCATGGTCGAGGAGGACTTCAAGGAGCTGTCGGAAGCGGGCGTGAAGCTGCTCGGCGAGGTGGGACTCGGCAGTGTGAAAGGCGGCGAGGAAGCGGCACAGATGGTCGCGTGGGCACGCAAGTACGGTATTCAAAGCACGATTCACACGGGCGGTCCGTCGATTCCGGGCTCGGGCCTGATCGATCGGGACGTGGTGCTCGCCGCCGACGCGGACGTGATCGGCCACATCAACGGCGGCCATACGTCGCTTTCCTATCGGCACGTATGCGATCTGTGCGAGCAATCGAGCCGCGCGCTGGAGATCGTTCACAACGGCAACGAACGGATCGCGCTGCTCACGGCACGTCATGCGATCGAGTTGAAGTGTCCGCATCGAATCATTCTTGGCACCGATAGTCCGGCGGGTTCCGGCGTCCAGCCGCTTGGCATTCTACGGATGATCGCGCTGATCTCGAGTCTCGCCGACGTCCCCGCGGAAATTGCCTTCTGCTTCGCGACCGGGAATACCGCCCGGCAACGCAATCTGCGGCAAGGGCTGATCGAAGTGGGCCGTCCCGCCGACCTCGTCTTCATGGACCGCGCGCAGCACACGGCCGCCGACACGCTGCTTGAGAGCGTGCAACTCGGCGATATTCCCGGCGTCGGCATGGTGATGATCGACGGCCTGATCCGCTGCCGGCGCAGCCGCAATACGCCACCGGCGACCGAAGTGCCGGTGGTGCTTTGAACGCGCGCTGTACGGCGAGGCCGGCATCGTCATGAACCGCCCGGCGCCTCTTACGCTGAATGTCAACGGCGCGACGCATCTCGTCAGCGCCGCTGTGGACACGCCGCTGCTTTATCTGCTGCGTAACGACCTCGCGTTGAATGGTCCGAAATTCGGCTGCGGACTTGGCGAATGTGGCGCGTGTACGGTTCTGCTTGACGGCATGCCGACGCGTTCGTGCGTGACGACCGCGAAGGTTGCCTTAGGGCGAGAGATCACCACGCTCGAAGGACTGGGCACGCGCGTCGCACTGCATCCGGTGCAGCAGGCGTTTATCGAAGAACAGGCCGCGCAGTGCGGCTATTGCCTGAATGGCATGATCATGACCGCCAAAGCGTTGCTCGATCGCGATCCGCATCCGAGCGTCGAGACGATCCGGCGGGAACTGTCGCGCAACCTCTGCCGGTGCGGCACGCATGTCGAGATCGTGCGCGCGGTGCAGCGCGCAGCCGACCTGCTCGCTGCGCAATCCTCCGTGCGGCAAGGAGTGCGCGCATGACGGGGCCGGATTTCAGCGTCGATCGGCGTTCCGTGCCGCTGTCACGACGACAGCTCCATGACGCGCAGAGTGTGCTCATCATTACGCGGCCGCCGCAGGCACCCGTGAAGCCTGCGATCGGTCAGCCGGGGTCGCGCTCGTCGTTCGTGCCGACCGAGACGGACATGTTTCTCGTGGTGCGCGACGACGGCAGCGTGGTGGCGTTCAACGGTCACGTTGATCTCGGTACCGGCATCGGCACCGCGCTCGCGCAGATCGTCGCGGAAGAACTGGATGTGCCGTTGACGCGTGTGTCGGTGGTACTCGGCCACACCAGCGAGGCGCCGAATCAGGGGCCGACGATTGCAAGCGCGACGATCCAGATATCGGCGGTGCCGTTGCGGCATGCAGCGGCGCAAGCGAGGCAATTTCTGTTGAAGGAAGCAGCCGCGCGCTTGGACGTAAGCGCAGAGCAACTCGACGTGCGAGACGGTGTGGTTTTCACGCGTGACGGTGGGACGGAAAAAAGCATTGACTACGGCGAACTGATCACCGGGCGGCGCATCGAATTGGACCTTGCCACCGATGCGCCTTTGAAATCGCCGGACGCGTACAAGATCGTCGGCAAGAGCACGCCGCGTGTCGATATTCAGGCGAAGGCAACCGGTGAATTGAGTTTTGTGCATGATGTGCGTGTGCCTGGCATGCTGCACGGGCGCGTTGTCCGTCCACCCTATGCCGGTGTCGCGCAGGGCGACTTCATGGGCAACAGTCTGCTGCATGTCGATGAAGCTTCGGTCAGCGATTTGCCCGGCATCGTCAAGGTCGTGGTGATCCGCGATTTTGTCGGCATCGTGGCTGAGCGCGAAGAGGTCGCGCAGCAGGCAGTGAAGCGCTTGCATGTGCAGTGGAAAGCCGTAGAGGGTTTGCCTGCGCTCGAAACCAGCGAGGAAGTGGAAGCTGCGCTGAGAGCGAATCCGGCCAAGCGGCGCGATCTGGTGATCGAAGGCGACGTTGACGCAGCACTCGCGCAAGATCCTGCTCGAACGCTGGAACGCACCTACGTATGGCCGTTTCAGATGCACGCATCGATTGGACCGTCGTGTGCGGTGGCCGACTACCGGGATGGGAAGCTGAAAGTCTGGTCGGGCACGCAGAACCCTCATTCGTTGCGTGCCGATCTTGCCTTGCTGATGGCCCTGGATGAAGCGCACATCGAAATCGTGCGTATGGATGCGGCGGGTTGTTATGGCCGCAATTGCGCGGACGATGTCGCCGCCGACGCCGCGCTGCTATCGCGCGCAACCGGCAGTCCGGTGCGCGTGCAACTGTCGCGCGAAGACGAGCATGCGTGGGAGCCGAAGGGCGCTGCGCAATTGATGGACGTGCGCGGCGCTTTAGATGCCGAAGGCGAGCTCGCTGCGTACGACTTCGCGACGCGCTATCCGTCGAACGACGCCCCTACGTTGGCGTTGCTGCTGACCGGAACCGTTTCCGCTCAGCCGCAGGTATTCGAAATGGGCGACCGCACGTCCGTGCCGCCATACGACTACCGGACCATGCGCATTGTCTGCGACGACACGCCGCCGATCGTGCGCGCGTCCTGGTTGCGGGGCGTGTCGGCCTTGCCTAACACCTTCGCGCATGAATCTTTTATTGACGAACTCGCGGCTGAGGCGGGCGCAGATCCGGTCGAGTTTCGTTTGAAGCACCTGACCGATCCGCGTGCGATCGATCTCGTGAAGGCTGTGGCCGAGAAAGCTGGCTGGCAGCCTCGCAAAATTGCCTTGAAAGATGATCAGGAAGAGGGCGACATTGCGCGCGGCCGAGGTTTTGCCTACGCCCGCTACGTGCACAGCAAATTCCCCGGTTTCGGCGCGGCATGGTCCGCGTGGGTCGCTGACGTCGAAGTCAATCGCAAGAGCGGTGAGCTCGCCGTGACGCGCGTGGTGGTCGGTCAGGACACCGGCACCATGGTGAATCCTGACGGCGTTCGTCATCAGATACACGGCAATGTGATTCAGGCGACCAGCCGTGCACTGAAAGAACGCGTGACGTTCGGCGATAACGCGGTCATGAGCCAGGAATGGGGCGCGTATCCGATTCTGACGTTCCGCGAAGTGCCGGTGATCGAAGTCGTGATGATGCCGCGCCACGGCGAGCCGCCGATGGGCACGGGCGAATCGGCGTCGCTGCCTGGCGCCGCGGCGATCGCCAACGCGCTGTACGACGCGACAGGTGTGCGTTTTCGCAGACCACCGTTCACGCCGGAGACGATCCGCGCTGCACTCGCCGATGCGCAAGCGGAAGAAGCGGCGGCGCGCAAAAAGAAGCGCTGGCGGCTCGGCTTTCTCGGCGTAGTTGCCGCGGGCGCTGCCGGCTGGCTAGGAGCATTGGCTTTGACGCCACAAGCCATTGCGCCGATCGCGCCACCGCTCGCGAGCGCGTTTGCGCCGGAGCTGGTGGCGCGCGGCAAACTGCTCGCGGCGCTGGGCAATTGCGCGGTTTGCCATACCGCACACAACGGCGTGCCCAATGCCGGCGGCAAACCGCTCGACACGCCATTCGGCACCATCTACAGCACTAACATCACGCCTGACGGACAGACCGGGATCGGTACATGGTCGCTCGACGCATTCGTGCGGGCGATGCGGCAAGGTATCAGTCGCGACGGACATCATCTGTATCCCGCGTTCCCGTACACGTCGTTCAGGAACACGTCCGACGACGATCTGAAAGCGCTCTACGCGTATCTGATGGCGCAAACGCCGGTGCGTTCCAGGCCGCCGGAAACGAAGCTGGCCTTTCCGTTCAGCGTGCGTCCGATGATGGCCGCATGGAACGGGCTCTTCCTCGGACGCAATACGTTTGCCGCCAGTGCGACGCAAAGTGCGCAATGGAATCGCGGGGCGTATCTCGTGAACGGCCTCGGCCATTGCAGCGCATGCCATACCCCGCGCAATGCATTCGGCGCCGAGAAAACCGGCGCGACCTTCATGGGCGGCGGCATGGTGGAAGGGTGGGAAGCGCCCGCGCTATCGACGCTTTCCAACGCGCCCGTACCCTGGAGCGAAGACGAACTGTTCAGCTATCTGCGCTACGGTCATGCGCCGCTGCATGGTGTCGCAGCCGGGCCGATGGCGCCGGTCGTCAACGATCTGGCGGCTTTGCCCGACAGCGATATTCGCGCGATGGCCACGTATCTGGCGTCGTTGAGTCCGCTGGAGCCCAATGCGGATCCTGTGGCGATGGCGCGTCAATACGAGCAGGCCAGCACGATTACGGGCACGGCAACAGGTCTTGGCGCACGTCTCTTCGATGGCGCGTGTGCAGCCTGTCATCACACTGGCAGTGGACCGCAATTGTTCGGTGCGCATCCTTCGCTGGCGCTTAACACGAATCTGCATAGCACGACGCCTGATAATCTGATTCGCGTGATTCTCGATGGTATCGGCTCGCCTGCCCGGCCCGAACTCGGTACGATGCCGGCTTACCGCGACAGTTTCAACGACGCCCAGGTCGCGGAACTGGTGACCTACCTGCGTCAGCAATTCGCCGGTGGCAAGCCGGCATGGCAGGACGTCACGGCGAGCGTTGCGAGAATTCGCGCGATGCCGCGGGCAGAGTGAAATCGTTAAACGTATTGAAGCATCACTCGCAGCATCGCTCGTAGCACCACTGGCAGCACAATTCGCAATACGGTTCGCCGAACGAATCGCCAAACGCTTCAACGCTTGATAAAAACGACCGCATTCCCGCAATCCTTTTGATAACGGAGAAACGCATGACCACGCGCGCAGGATGGATCTCTCGCTTCACGGTTTCAACGGTTCTATCGCTCGCGGCCATTGGCGCGAGTGCACAGCAGACCATCAAGATCGGTGAAATCAACAGCTACAAGGCGCAGCCCGCCTTTCTCGGGCCTTACAAGAACGGCTGGAATCTCGCGCTCGAGCAGGTGAACGCAGCGGGTGGCGTACTCGGCAAACAGCTTGAAGTGGTGTCGCGCGACGACAACGGCAATCCAGGCGACACCATTCGCGTCGCGCAGGAGCTGATTGCACGCGAGCAGGTGCAATTGCTGTTCGGCGGATTCCTGTCGAACACCGGTCTCGCGTTGACCGACTTTGCGAAGCAGAAGAAGATTTTCTTCCTCGCTGCCGAGCCGTTGACTGACAAGATCGTTTGGGCCGACGGCAACAAATACACATACCGTCTGCGTCCTTCGACGTATATGCAGGTGGCGATGCTGGTGCCGGAGGCGGTGAAGCTGAAGAAGAAGCGTTGGGCGCTTGTGTATCCGAATTACGAGTACGGGCAATCGGCGGTGGCGACGTTCAAGAAGCTGATGACGGCGGCGCAGCCCGACGTGGAGTTTGTCGCCGAACAGGCGACGCCGCTGGGCAATGTCGATGCAGGCGCGGTGTCGCAGGCGATCGCCGATGCGAAGCCGGACGCGATTTTCAACGTGCTGTTTGGTGCCGATCTCGGCAAGTTTGTGCGTGAGGGCAATACGCGCGGGCTGTTCAAGGACCGCAGCGTGGTGTCGTTGTTGACGGGCGAGCCGGACTATCTCGATCCGTTGGGGGCGGAGGCGCCGACGGGCTGGATCGTGACGGGCTACCCGTGGTATTCGATCGATACGGCGGCGAACAAGAAGTTTGTCGATGCGTATCAGGCGAAGTATCACGATTATCCGCGACTGGGGTCAGTCGTTGGGTATTCGGCGTTGATGTCGATCGCGGCGGGGATCAAGAAGGCTGGGTCGACGGATCCGGATAAGTTGGCTGCTGCGTTCAAGGGGTTAGGGGTGGAGACGCCATTTGGGCCGATTACTTATCGGGGGCAGGATAATCAGTCGACGATGGGGGCTTTTGTTGGGGTTACCGGTCTTAAGGACGGTAAGGGCGTTATGACGTCATATCGTTACATCGATGGGGCTAGTGTGCAGCCTTCGGATGCTGAAGTTAAGAAGTTGCGGCCGGCTGAATAAGGTTTCTTTTTTGCCTTTTGCGGCGGCATTGGCCGTGTTCTTACGGCTTTGGCCTTTCCTTGCATTGTTAGTGGTCTATTAGTGTTGCCCCTGTGCGGGGCGGCACTTACTTTCTTTGCCGCCGCAAAGAAAGATAAGCAAAGAAAGCGGCTCAAACCGCGAATGCTAAGTGGGCCCGCGGTCTGCTGCGGGTAGTGGTGCATCTGGAATCCGTGTTCTCGTACATTCGGCGTTAGTGACAAAGGACTCATCAGCTCCCACTTCGCACTACGTGCGTCGCGGACGGGTTTGCATGGGAAACCACGGGCTTCGCCTTAAGGTCCGTGGAAGCCATCGGCTTCGCCTCGGCGATGCGCCTCTGCACTCAGCGGGGAACCCTCCCTTCAAATGATATGTCGGTGTGCTGCAATCACAGTCGCGGCTGCGGCAGGCGGTTGCAGTTGTCGTTCCAATCACAATCGCGGTGGCGGTGCAATGAAGAGCCACGGCTCGGTGGCGAGGCGTGGGCGTCAAAACATAGCGGGTGGTTTTATGAACTGCTCTTCGGCGCGCGGAGCGCCGCCGGAAGTATGACGCCCTTGTCACTGGCGTATGCAGGTGCACGAACCCAGATTCCAGATGCACCACTACCCGCAGCAAACCACGGGACCCACTTAGCATTGGCGGTTTGAGCCGCTTTCTTTTGCCTACTTTTCTTTGCGGCCGGCAAAGAAAAGTAGGTGCCGCCCCGCACAGGGGCAACGCTAATAGACCACTAACAATTCAAGGAAAGGCACCAAAGTCAGAACAAGGAAAGCCCAAAGCCCCAAGAACACTTCCAATGCCGCCGCAAAAGGCAAAAACCCCTACTCCTCCGCATCATGCTCAATCACAAACCGCCTCAAATAAGCCAGCACAGCGGCTTCCACCCCCCGATGATCGGCGGTGCTCTTCGACCCTGCGTTTTCCTCATCGCCAAACAATGAGGACGGCGCATTATGCACATCCACTTCCTGGCCTTCGCGGAACACACGAATTTCGTGAACGTCTTCAGCGTACTCGGCAACCCAATGCACGCCTTCGATATGCGCGCCTGCGCGAACGGTAGGTATCTTCATGGGCGTCTCCCGTCAGGTCGGACCACGGCGCCAACCCTTGCTGTCACCATACGCCGTCCAGTTGCCGGGCGCGAGCCTTGTCGCCCAATTTCCTGAAGTTTCGCTGCGCCGCAACGAGCTTCCCTGTCCTTTCACCACGCCAGCGGCAATGTCCCTGCGAACGTCCGCGCTGCGCAAAAAACGCCAATATCCCCGTCAGACGGCCCTCCACCCGCATCCGCCGCCGCGGCGAACGCCCCCCGGCACACGCGTTGCTGCATGCACAAAGCCAACAGCTAACCGGAGGACTGTCATGCCCGAACAGAAAACCATCAAACGTGCCCAAGCCGACAAGCGTACCGGCAAGGCATCAAGTACCCAGGCCGGGGAATTCGTCAAGGAACAGATCGATAAGGTGCGCGCCGGCAAGCACGGCGTCAGGTCGGCCAGGCAGGCGATTGCAATCGGCCTGTCGGAAGCACGTCGCGCAGGCGTTGCCGTGAAGTCGCCGAAAAAGGGCGCCACGAGTGAGGCGACCCGCAAGAAAGCGCAAAAGGATAACGCCGCGGGCCAGCACAAGGGCGTGGCGAAGAAGAGCGCGAGCAGCGAGTCGACAGCTAAGCGTTCACGTGCGGCGACCAATGCATTGAAGCGTGAAAGCACCGCCGGCGCATCGCGCAAGGCTTTGTCGAAGCAGACAAAATCGGCAGCGGCCAAGCGGCCGGCGGCCAGTCGTTCGGCCGCGGCGAAGAAAGCCGCAGCGACCAAAGGTGCGTCAGGCCGCTCGGCCGCAGCCAAAAAGGCCGCGCACACGAGGGCTTCGCGCACGCACCACTGACGCTGGCGCTAAGGGGAAGTGACGCGCGAAGGCGGCGCTGCCATCCCCCTCGAGCCGGTTGCAATACGCGGCGCGCGCAGTCCACGCGCGCCACATCTCTCAGTCTTACTGCACCGTCGCCAGCACGTCACCCACCGTCTTGAAGATGTGCGCGATCTGCTCTTCATCGATGATGAGCGGCGGCGAGAACGCGAGGATATCGCCGGTAAAGCGCACTAGCACGCCCGCCTCGAAGCACTTCACGAACGCTTCGTAAGCACGCGCGCCCGGCGCACCGTCGCGCGACTCGAGTTCGACGCCCGCGATCATGCCGAGGTTGCGAACGTCCTTCACATGCTTCGCATTGCGCAGCGAGTGAGCGGCTGCTTCGAACTTCGGCGCCATCGTCGCGGCGCGCTCGAACAGGCCTTCGCGGCGATACAGGTCGAGCGTCGCAACGGCGGCCGCGGCCGCAGCCGGGTGGGCCGAATACGTGTAGCCGTGGAACAGTTCGATCGCGCCCTGTGCGCCGCCGTTGACAATCGTGTCGTGGATTGTGCGGCTCGCGGCCACTGCACCCATCGGGATCGCGGCGTTGTTGATCGCCTTGGCCATCGTGATCAGGTCCGGCGTCACGCCGAAGTATTCGCTCGCGGTCGCCTTGCCGACGCGGCCGAAAGCGGTAATCACTTCGTCGAAAATCAGCAGGATGCCGTGCTTCGTGCAGATCTCGCGCAGCTTCTGCAGATAGCCTTGCGGCGGAATCAGCACGCCCGTCGAACCGGCGACCGGTTCGACGATCACGGCGGCGATCGTCGATGCATCGTGCAACGTGACGATGCGCTCGAGTTCGTCGGCGAGATGCGCGCCCCAGGCGGGCTGGCCCTTCGAAAATGCGTTGTGTTCGAGGTTATGCGTGTGCGGCAAATGGTCGACCGCCGGCAGCAGCGCGCCGGAGAAGGTCTTGCGGTTCGGTGCGATGCCGCCCACCGAAATGCCGCCGAAGCCCACGCCGTGATAGCCGCGCTCGCGGCCGATCAGACGCGTGCGCTGGCCTTCGCCGCGCGAACGATGATACGCCAGTGCGATTTTCAGGGCGGTGTCGACCGATTCCGAGCCGGAGTTCGTGAAGAAGATGCGGTCGAGGCCATTCGGCATCAGTTCGGCGACTTTGGTGGCCGCTTCGAACGCCAACGGGTGGCCCATCTGGAAGGTCGGCGCGAAATCGAGCGTGGACAGTTGCTCGGTGATTGCGGCGACGATTTCGTCGCGGCCGTGGCCGGCGTTCACGCACCAGAGACCCGCGCAGCCGTCGAGCACTTCACGCCCGTCCGTGGTGCGGTAGTACATACCCTTGGCCGATTCCAGCAGGCGCGGCGCAGCCTTGAACTGGCGGTTGGCGGTGAAGGGCATCCAGAAAGACGACAGGTCGTCGATGACGGGGCGCGAAGTCATGGTTTTCTCCTCGAAGTGGTAGCGAAACTGTAGCGTCCGCGGTTTAATGGCGGCATAAACAGTTGACGCAGTGTGGTGCTAACTGTGTTGGTGGAATTGCGCTAACTGTGTCGATTGCGCGATGATGCAATTCGACGCTTTATCTGGCGCCTTCCGGGCCATCTTTCTGGCAACGTAGCCGGCCGTCGCAACCGGTCTTTCAGTCCGAACCATGATCGAACTACAACTTGAGCGCGACCGACGCGCCGCACCCACGCTCGTCGAGCAGGTCGTGCAGGGCTTCGCGCGCGCCATCGAGGCGCAGTCGCTGCGCGCCGGCGCGCTGTTGCCGTCGGTGCGGCAGCTGGCGCAAAGCCACGAACTGAGCACCTTCACGGTCACCGAGGCCTACAACCGCCTCGTTTCGATGGGTCTCGTGGTGGCGCGGCGCGGTTCCGGTTATCGCGTGGCGGCGCGCGCGCAGTCCGCGCGGGTGGCCCCGACCGACTGGCAGCCGCCGAGCCTGACCGCGACCTGGCTGCTGTCCGACGTGTTCGCAGACCATTCGGTGCCGATCAAGGCGGGCGGCGGCTGGCTGCCGAATGAGTGGATCAACGAGACGGGTTTGCAGCATGCGCTGCGTGCAATGAGCCGCGTGCCGGCGGCGCGGCTCGGAGACTACGGGCATCCGTACGGCTTCGCGCCGCTGCGCGAACGGATCGCCGAGCAACTCGACCGGCGCGGTTTGCCGGTGGACGTCTCCAACGTGCTGCTCACGCAGGGCGCGACGCAAGGGCTGGATCTGATCGTTCGCACGCTGCTGCGCGCGGGCGACGCCGTGATCGTCGAAGATCCCGGTTACTGCAATCTGCTGCAGATTCTCAAGCTGGCGGGGCTGGTGGTGCATGGGGTGCCGCGCACCCCGGCCGGTGTCGATACGGACGTGCTCGAGGCGCTGGTCGCGCAGCACAAGCCGAAGGCGATTTTCGTCAACACCACGCTGCAGAATCCGACCGGCGCGACCTTCGGCATGTCGGCGGCGTTCCGTCTGTTGCAGATCGCGGAGCGTCAGCGCATGTGGGTGATCGAAGACGACGTCAGCCGCGAACTGGCGCCGTCCGGCGCGCCTTTGTTTGCCGCCATGGAAGGCTTGCAGCGCGTGCTCTACGTGGGCGGTTTTTCGAAAACGGTGACGCCGGGGCTGCGGTGCGGCTACGTGGTCGCCGAGCGTGCAGTCCTGCGCGAACTGGCGCGCACGAAGATGGCGGTGGGATTGACCTCGTCGGAAGCGATCGAACGGATCGTCGACAAGGTGTTGCTCGAAGGGCGCTATGCGCGTCACGTCGAAGCCGTGAACGAGCGGCTCAAGCTCGCGCATGCGACCGTCGAGGAGCGGCTCGATTCGCTCGGCCTGGAACTGTTTCACCGGCCGCGAGCCGGTCTGTTTCTGTGGGCTCGCCTGCCGATCGAAGCGGAGCGCGCGGGCGAGGTGGCGACCGCCGCGCTCCAGCACGGCATCTGGCTCGCGCCTGGCTCCTATTTCCGCCCCGACGACGCCCCGAGCACGTGGTTCCGTTTCAACGCGCCGTACTCGACCGACGACGCGTTGTGGCGCTTCATCGAGCGAGTCGGGCAGGGCGCGATCTAGCCGTGCCCGATCTTAAACGGACTGGCCGAGCAGCTTGAGCGCGATCGGATAGAGCGAGAGCACCAGCAGCAGCGCCATCGCCACATTGAAGATGCGCAGCCGCTTCGGGTCCGACAGCACTTTGCGCATCGCGGTGCCGAAGCCCGCCCACAGACAGATGCACGGAAAGCCGATCACGTAGAAGATCACCGCCATCGCGATGGCGTTCACGCTGGCGCTCTCGCTAAGGTGGATCGTCGTGGCGGCGGTCAGCACCATCATCCACGCCTTCGGATTGACCCACTGGAACGCAATGGCTTCATGAAACTTCATGGGCCGGCGATCGCCTTTCCTGACCTTCAACTCGCCCGACGTGCCGATTTTCCACGCGAGGTACAGCAGGTACGCGACGCTCGCGACTTCCAGCACGGTGTACAGCACCGGGAAGTGCACGAAGGCTTCGCCCAGACCAATCCCTACCGACAGCATCAACAGCACGACCCCGGCACTGATCCCCGAAAGATGCGGCAGCGTGCGGCGAAAGCCGAAATTGACGCCCGAGGCGAGCAACATCGTGTTGTTCGGACCGGGCGTGATCGTGGTGACGAGCGCGAAGAGAATGCCGGCGGGCAGCGCGCTGAGGCTGAGGTAGGACATGGACATGGTGGCTCCGGTGTCGGTCAATAGGACCTTTGGAGCATTCTAGCGAACCATGCCGGTACAGTACCTATACGGTTTGTGGGATGGTGCCCGGTACGGGTGACGGTACCCGGCCGTTTTTCAGTGCGCAGCCGCGGCGGCGTCGCTCGAACCGCCGGCCTTGCCAGGCTTGGTGATCCAGATGAGCGGGATGATGATGATCATGATGATCGCGGCTCCATAGAACACGTCGTTCAGCCCCAACATGGCAGCCTGCGACTGCACTGTATGGTCGAACAACGCATACGAAGCGCCTTGCCCCAAACCAAGCAGCGAATGGTAGGTATCCATTTGTGCATTGAAGAGCGGATTGGTCGGGCTGGACTGCTGCGTCAGAATCTCATGATGCATGATCGTCCGGTTGTTCCACACGACGTTCGCCAGCGATGTACCAATACCACCAAAGAACACGCGTCCAAAGGTGGACAGCCCGGCCGCGGCCGGCACCTTTTCGGGCGGCTGTCCCGACAGGATGATCACAGTGAGCGGAGCGAAGAACAGCGCCATCGGAATACCCTGCAGCAGGGTCGGCAGGATGATGTATCCCTCGCTGATGTCGGTATAGAAATACGTGCGCATGAAGTAGACAATCGCGAATCCGATAAACGCGAACGTGCCGATAATGCGCGCATCGGAACGCGGCAGAATCTTGCCCATGATGGGAGCGCCGATCACGGCGAAAATGCCCAGCGGCGCCGTAGCAAGGCCTGCGTCGACAGCCCGATATCCCAGGTATTCCTGCATCCACTGCGGAAGCAGCACCAGCGTTCCGAAGAAGATGCCATACGCGACGGCAATCGAAACGGTGCCGCCGAGAAAGTTGCGCTGCTTGAACAGCGTCAAGTCGACGATCGGATTCTTTTCCGTCAGCTCCCAGATAATGAATGCCGCGAGTCCGACTGCGGCAACGATAGCCAGCACGACGATCGTGCTCGACGAGAACCAGTCGAGATCCTTGCCCTTGTCCAGCATCACTTGAAGCGACGCGACCCAAATGATTAGCAGCACTAGCCCGACAACGTCGATTGGCAGCTTTCTGGCCTGCGTATCGCGCTTGCGATAGAGCAGCCAGACCATCGCGGCAGCGAACAGCCCGACTGGGATGTTGATATAGAAGATCCACGACCAGCTATAGCTGTCCGTCACCCAGCCGCCGAGCGACGGCCCGACAATCGGTCCGGTCACCACGATCATCGAAAACAGTGCGAGTGCCAGCGAGGATTTCGCTTTCGGCCACGAACTGAGCAGCAATGCCTGCGACATCGGGATGAGCGGTCCGGCAACGGCTCCCTGCAGCGCGCGCGCAAGCAACAGAATCGGCAACGTCGGCGCGATGCCGCACAGCCAGGATGCGAACACGAACAACAATATCGAGCCGACGAACAGCCGGACCTGACCCAGCCTCTGCGTCAGCCAGCCAGTCAACGGAATCGCGATTGCATTCGCAGCGGCAAAGACGGTGATGACCCACGTGCCTTCGTCGACCGATACGCCGAGGTTGCCGGAAATGGTTGGAATGGCGACGTTGGCGATCGACGAATCGAGCACGGTCATAAAGCCCGCGAGACCAACGCTCAGGGAGCCCAGGGCGAGCGTCGCCCCGGTCAGCGGCGGGTGATTTGGATGGTTCGGGTTCATGGTGATACGGCTGTCCTGTGTCTGGCAAGAAATGCGCGGCATCTTTCAGGTGCCGCGGTCCAATGAGCGGCTGTCATTCGTTTTCGGCGATGATCCGGGCGATCGCGGCATCGGCCTCGTCGCCGTACTTTGCGAAAACGTCGGTCCTATAGGCGGACGTAGACTGCGTACCGAGTTGGGCGCCGGCTGGGTCCTTGACGTTGACATCCACGTTCATTGACAGACCCACGCGTAGTGGATGCTTTTCCAGTTCCGCAGGTGGAATCTCGATGCGCACCGGTAGCCGCTGCACCACCTTGATCCAGTTGCCCGTTGCGTTCTGCGCCGGCAGCAGCGCCAGCGCCGAACCAGTGCCTGGCGTAAAGCCCACCACCCTGCCGTGATAGACGACGGCGGAGCCGTAGACGTCGGCGGTCAGCTCAACGGGTTGTCCAACCCGGATGTGACGAAGCTGCCACTCCTTGAAGTTCGCATCGACCCAAACCTGCTCGAGCGGCACCACCGACATCAGCGCTGCGCCGGGTGACACGCGCTGCCCGACCTGAACCGAGCGCTGCGCGATGTATCCGGTCACGGGGGCCGGCAACGTGGTGCGCGCATAAGCCAGGTAGGCGTCGCGAACGTGGGCGGCGCTTGCCAGTACGTCCGGATGCTTGTCGACCGACGTGTTGGCCGTCAGCGCACGATTGGCGCCAAGCTGCTGCCGGGCCGCCTCGAGCGAAGCCTGAGCCGACCGGACCGCGTCACGTGCATGTGAGATTTCCTCGTCCGACACCGCCCCCGTCATGCCAGTGGCAAGCCGGCGCTTCAGATCGTCCTGTGCCTTCGAAAGATCCGATTGGCGTTCAGCGATATCCGCACGGTATCTGTCGTCGTCGGCATACAGGCCATGGACTCTGCGAACGGTTTGGCCCAGATTCGCCTCGGCCTGTTGCAACGCAATCCTGGCGTCCGCTGGATCGATCTGGACGATCGGTTCGCCCTTCCTGACGATTTGCGTGTTATCCGCATTGACCCCGATGACGGTTCCCGTGACCTGCGGCGTAATTTGCACGACGTTGCCGTTGACGTATGCGTCGTCCGTATCCACGTGATGACGGGCGTCGACGAAATAGAAAGCGCCATACGCAGCGCCTGCGATCGCGAGCGAAGCGACAAGCAGTGAGAGCAGAAGTTTGCGTTTGCCGGGCTTCTTTTCCGGCTCTTTATCCGACGGTGACTGAGGTGCGTTCATGGGTAGCTCCAATAAAAAGTTTGATGGTCACGCTCAGGCCGTTACGCCTGAGCGCAGATCTGGTCGTTCAGTGAGCCGCCGTGCTACCGGACGGCGCGGGAATCGGTGTCTCCGTGTTCGCAGCAAGGCCGGCGTGCGAAGCATCGAATCCGCCACCTAGTGCCTTGATCAGCCCGATCTGCATGCCGCGGCGATTCATTTCGAGGTTCACGACGGCCGTTTCGGCTGCGAGCCGGTTGTCATCCGCGTTCAACACCTGCAGTTGCTGGTTCAAACCCGCCTTGTATCGAACGAGCGCCAGTTGATAGGCTTTGGTCTGTGCATCCAGGGCCTGCTGCGCATCGACCAGTTGACGATCGGCCGAGTGAATCTGCGTGACCTGCGTGGCAACATCGGATAAAGCGCTGATCAACGTCTGGTTGTACGTTGCGACGTCGTAGTCGAAGTCCGCGTAGCGGCCCTTCAGTTGGGCGCGTAGCGCACCGGCGTCGAAGATAGGAAGATGAATCGCGGGACCTGCCTGAAGTTGGCCGCTTCCAGCCGTCAGGAATCGCCCCCAGCCAAACGCGTCCAGCGCAGCTGATGCGGAAAGATTGACGTCCGGAAAGAACTCGGCCTTTTTTTCCTTCACATCGTGGATTGCTGCATCCACCTGCCAATAGGCCGCAACGATGTCCGGGCGCCGCGAAATCAGATCCGCGGGCAGGTTGTCGGGAAGCGCGACGCTGGCGCCCTCTCCAAGCGATGGATTGGCGATCTTGAGGCCGCCATCCGGGCCTTCACCAAGCAGGGCGCCCAATTGGTAACGTACGGTCGTGATCTGTCCGTCGAGGTCGCTGACGCTCGAACGGCTCGTCGCGGTCTCACCGTATGCGGTCTGCCGCTCCACGTTGGTATCGAGCCCCGCACCCACGCGCCCATCCGTGATTCGCCCGATATCCTCGCGATTCTTCACTTCGCGGGCCTCGATATCACGCAACGCATAGAGTTGCGCAAGATGGTTGTAGGTGCTGGCCACCGAAGCGGCCAAAGAGATGCGCACCTCTTCGGCTTCGGCTTCGGCGACCTTCTCCTGCGAGACGGACTGACGAAGCCGTTCGCGATTCTTGCCCCACAGGTCGAGATCAAACGAAGCACTGGCGAGTACGTTGTTCTCGCTCTGCCAGGTGCCGTTGACCGGCGGTGGAGCGGACCCATTGTCGCTATAGCGCTCGCGCGTCCAGGAATAGCTTCCCGTCACGTTTGGATAGAGTGCGGAATGGGCCGTGCCGACAGAGGCAGAGGCTTTCTCAATGCGTGCACGTGCCTGATCGATCGTCGGATTGCCGGCCAGCGCCTCGTCGATCAGCCTTGGCAACTGCGCATCGCCGAACTGCCTGGCCCAATCCATTGCAGGCCACTGTCCACCCTCGGCAGGCAAGCTCTCCTTCGTCTCATACTGGGTGGGCGAGACAATCTGCTTATCGCTTTTGATGCCGGCGTAGTTGACGCATCCGGCGAGACCAAGCGCCGCCACCGCCGCGGCTATCGTGGCAGCCCATGCGCTCGCTCGGAGCTGGGGTCGGTCGTGATTCATGATGGTTTCCGTTTCCTTTGGCTCATCTGGGTTGGTTGGCTTTGTTTCTCTTTGAGTGCATATGCACACATTAGCGTTTAATTTTTCACTGATCGATCTACCGCAGTGAATCAGTCTGTTGCATTGTGGTTATCTTTCGGACAGGTAGCTCGTCATACGAAACAGTTCGCTTCGTAGATGCGCTGCCTGTTGCTGGCCAAAGCTACGTTCGAAACTGGCCTGCGCCATTGCCCAATGAGCGGCTGCTTCGTCGAGCTTCGTTAGCCCTTTTCTGGTTAGTACGACTCGCAGTCGGCGATTGCTTTGCGGTTCGGCAGGAGCAACCACGAGGCCACGCCGGAGCAGGGGTTTAAGCGCGCGAACGAGGGTCGTTCTGTCCATCACCATCGCTTTGGCCAACTCAGCCATCGTCAGGTTCGTACAACGACTCAGCGTTCTGAGGACGCTGAACTGCGTGGGCGTGATGCCGGCCTCAGACAAATGACGCTCGTAAAGCTTTGAAATATGTCGGGAAGCCTGACGGAGAGCAAAACAGTCGTCGTCCGGAAGATCGTTTAAGTGCATACGCACAGATTAATGCGGCACCTTCCTGAAAGCGATGCTGGCCGGATTATCAGTTTGTTGTCGTTTCGTGTACCAATCGCCCGGGGAACAACTGGGAATGGGGCTGGGCGCCGACCGGGTGCGCGCAGCGAGGGCCGAATCCAGTCGGCCTCGTCACCGAACACCGAAAGTGACGAATCATGCCGCCCTTTTATGTTTCCGGCGCGCTTCGCAGATCGTCTTTGCTGGACTAGCGCGATGCCGTCAGCGTTTCGAAAAAGGCAGCTGCATAGTCGATAAACGCACGCACCTTGGCAGGCAGCAGGGTCCGGTTGCTGTAAGCGAGCTGGATTTCGACGCTGTCGTCGACAAGCTGTGAACCGGTGAGCAGCTGGACGAGCTTCCCCGAGGCCAATTCGTTCTCTACAAGGGCTGCCGGCACGACACCGATTCCGAAACCCTGCAGCACCATTTCCAGGTTGAAGGCGGGGCTGTTCGACGAAACATCGAAACGAAGCGGAACGCTCAGCTCGTCCTCGCCAATCCGGAAGCCGATGACGGGGCGGCGAATGGACGGCGACATCGACACGAAAAGATGGTTGGCCAGTTCTGATGGATCTTGCGGTGTTGACGACGACTGCAGATACTGCGGCGTCGCGACCATGACAACCGGAATGCGTTCGAGCAGACGCACGACCGTCGTTTCGCTCGTCAGCATGTACGGAAGAATGAGGCCGAGGTCGAACCCGTCGCCGACCAGATCGACGGGCCGCTCCGTCAGCGTCACGTCGAGCGTGACCTTCGGATGGGCCCGCTTGAATCCGGCGATCAGGGGAACCAGCCGGCTTACCGTTGCCGTCGTATGGGCGACAAGGCGTAAGACGCCACCCGCTTCGCGTGTCTGGTTGGCTACATCCGCTTCGAGCACATCGAGATCGTCCAGGATACGCACGCAGCCTTCATAGAATCGTTCCGCGGCTTCGGTGAGTGAGACCTGCCGGGTCGTCCGGTTTAACAGCCGGCATCCGATCCGCTCTTCTAGCCCCGCGATTGCTCGCGACACTGCCGGCCGGGCCAGCCCATGAATATCCGCTGCGCGGGTGAAACTCTTCAGTTCGACCACCGACCGGAAAATGCGTAGGCTTTCGATATATTCCATGATGAGATCTCGTCGACCAACTGGAACAAGGGATGGACGGAATGCCGTTTTCAGCGCCACCGGAGGTGCCAGTTGCGGACCCTGTCTCCCACGGTATTTCGCAGGATAGGTAACTGTTGGGCCGATGTCAGAAAACAGTCTATGCCACAGCGGCTCCGCCTTCGTGTCCGATAACCACGTCGCGTCGTTTGAAAAATTGCGAAGTCGCTTGACAGTCTATCTATGAGTAGATATAGTTCACTCCATGGAACCGACAACGACAGTGCGCGAACAGATCCTCGACCACGCAATCACGCTCATCATGCTGCGCGGTTACAACGGGTTCAGTTACCGTGATCTGTCCAGTCTGGTCGGCGTAAAAACCTCGAGCATCCATTACTACTTTCCGTCGAAAGACGATCTGGTTCTGGAAGCGGTGAATGCGTACAGCAACGAGGTATTGGGCGCGCTCCATGGAATTAACGCTTCATTGACCGCGGACACAAAGCTGAGCAAGTATGCGAAGCTGTTCGGCAGGACCCTCGGTGACGGCAATCAGATCTGCCTGTGCGGCATGCTGGCTGCAGACATTGAATCACTGCCCGACAACATCCGGCAGGCTGTGCAGGCGTTTTTTAAAGCGAACGAAAGCTGGCTCGCCAAGGTCCTCGCGCAAGGCGTGCAGGAAGGGACGCTGGCGGTGAACGGCAAACCGGAAAACGCTGCGCGGGCGCTGTACGCGGCTTTTCAGGGCAGTGTGCTCGCAAGCCGTCTGTTCCACACCAAGGCCCGGCTCGAAGACGTCGAGGCGACGGTGCGGATCGCGAAGTGAAGCTCGCATCGAGGTAGTCAGGTATGAGGCGGTGCGCCGCCTCTTTGTTTGGCCCATTTATCTATCTTCAAGTAGATAGATAAATGGGGAATATGAAGTAGCCAGGAAAAGCCTGGTTTGTCTGTTTAATTTTGCCGATTAATCTATCTAGTAGTAGATAGCAAGTTCGATCACTCACTCTTGTAAGGAGCTTCACCATGTCACTCGAAAAAGTCCTCTACCGTGCTCAAGCTCATGCCACCGGTGGCCGCGATGGCCGCGCCGTGGTGCCCGCAGGCAACCTCGATTTCAAGCTGACCACGCCGAAAGAACTGGGCGGCGCGGGCGGCGAGGGCGCCAATCCGGAACAGCTCTTCGCGGCCGGCTATAGCGCCTGTTTCCTCGGTGCGATGAAATTCGTCGCCGCCCGCGACAAGATCGCCATCCCCGCAGACGTTTCAATTGACGGCAGCGTCGGCATCGGCCTGATCCCGAATGGCTTTGGCATTGAAGTGGAACTGAAGATCTCGCTGCCCGGCATGCCACGCGAAGCGGCGCAAACGCTGGTCGACAAGGCGCACATCGTTTGCCCGTACTCGAACGCGACCCGCGGCAACATCGACGTCACCCTGACGATCGCCTAAGCCTCAGCCTCTCACCGTCACGAACCTGGAAAACATCATGAAGACCCTCAAGCCTTTGCTGCTGGCCACTGTACTTGCAACCAGCGCCACTCTCGCCATCGCCGCAAGCCCGGCAACTCCCGCCTCGCCCGATCTGGTGACCAGCCAGTTCCTGCACGCGCTGAACAGCGGCAAAGGACCGGCAATCAACACGTTGACACCGGCAGAGGCGCGTCAGGTGCTAGTCGGCGCGCAGAACAGCGTGAAGGTAGATCTGTCCGGCATCGATGTGTCGAACAAGACCATCGAGCAGGACGGAATCAGCGTGCCGATCACGATCGTACGGCCGCAAGGCGCAGCGGGCACGTTGCCAGTGTTCATGTTCTTCCACGGCGGCGGTTGGATCCTTGGGGACTTCCAGACGCACGAGAGGCTGGTGCGCGACCTCGTCGTGCAATCCGGGGCTGTGGCGGTGTTTGTCAATTACACGCCGTCACCCGAAGCGCGTTACCCGGTGGCGATCAATCAGGCGTACGCGGCCACCAGATGGGTCGCGGAACATGGCAATGAAATCGGTGTGGACGGCAGCCGCCTCGCAGTAGTGGGCAACAGCGTCGGCGGCAACATGGCCGCGGTTGTATCCCTGATGGCGAAGAACAAGCAGGGTCCCGCGATCCGCTTTCAAGGCCTGATGTGGCCGGTGACGGACAACAATTTCAACGACGGCTCGTATAACGCCTATCCGGAAGGCCACTTCCTGACCCGGCCGATGATGAAGTGGTTCTGGGACGCGTACACAAAAGATCCGAAGCAGCGCAATGAGATCTACGCGTCGCCGCTGCGCGCGTCAGTGGAGCAGTTGAAGGGGCTGCCGCCGGCGCTCATTCAGGTCGCGCAGTTCGACGTACTGAGCGACGAGGGTCAGGCTTACGGCCGCAAGCTAGATGCAGCGGGCGACGAAGTCACGACGGTTCGCTACGACGGCACGATCCACGACTTTGGCTTGCTTAACGCGCTCGCCAACGACGCGCCGACCAAGGCTGCAACGAGACAGCTTGCCAACGAGTTGCAAGCGCGTCTTAAGTAAGCGGTGCTGCCTTGACCGCGGCGCGTTGCATGACAGCACCGTGCCGCGGTGGCCAGCGTTATTTCCCACCGCATGTAAGTCGATTGCTGAAACGGCAGCCTATGCCGCTCCGTGTCCGATAGCAAAATAAACGGTATATACTGTTTATACGGTTATCAACACGGAGAGACCACTTGACAACACCCGTTACGAAAGAGCACACCAAGAAGGCGTTCCGCTTCCCCAAGAGCTTGCCCAAGCATGCAGTAGATGGCGCCGAGCCGGTAGTCGCGGCGGAGCAGCCGGCGCCTGCCGTCGAGAAGGCGCCCAAAGCGAAGCGCGCGGCCGCCGCGGAAGCAACGCCTGTCGTGAAGAAGGCAGCCAAAGCCAAGCCCGCGGCACCGGCGGAAGCCGCTGCCGAAGCGGCGCAAGCCGTTAAGAAAGCAGCCAAGCCGAAGCGTTCCGCAACTGCGGAAGCAGCGCCCGCCAGCGCTCCGGAAGCCAGGAAAGCCAAGCAACCGAAGAAAGAGAAAGTCGTGCGCGACAGCTTCACGATGCCGAAATCGGACTACGACAAGATCGCGTCCCTTAAGCAGAAATGTCTCGACGCCGGCGTGCCGGTCAAGAAGAGCGAGCTGTTGCGAGCCGGCCTGATTATGCTGGAGTCGGTAGCGCCGCAACGTCTGCTTGCCGCAGTGTCGTCGCTCGAGACAGTGAAGACGGGGCGTCCCGCGAAGGGTTAAACCCGGCCGATGCAGGGTTTAAAGGAAGGCGTGCCCGCCCGGGCGGTGTCGGACTGCAGCACATCCGGCTGCAAGTTCTCGAGCCGCAGGGGCGGGTACGAAACATCATCATGACATCGCCATATTGCTGGTAGGTGACGGACAAATTACGCCGAATCGCTGGCCGTTTCCCACCGGATCCGCCTGGCACGTTGCGCCGCTTCCGTTTTGCAAAGCCGGTTTCCAGAACCGCACAGGCGCGCTTCGCCAGTCTCCTCAGCTCCCCACCGGCGAAGCCAGATAATTCCAGTCGTGCAGGAAAATCTGCTCGAAGTAAGCCGCGGCATCGGCGCTATGAATGATCAGGCCCGCATCGCGATTACGCAGCGTGCCATCCGCCGACCAGTTCTGACTGCTGACCATGACGACATTTCCGTCGACCACGATTCCTTTGTTGTGAACGTTCGCCTGCCGGCGCAGCACGGACGACGGCACGCCCGCCGCGACCAGCTTTTCGACCCATGCGTCGTTCTGAAACTGACTGGTGATCAGGCGCACGTCGAGTTTGCGGTCGATGAGTGCCTTCACCGCCGCAATCAACGCGTCATGTTCTGCATCGTCCGGGCGTCCGCTCGGATGGATATATTGGGTCTGCATGTAGAAGCGCTGCTGGGTGGACTCGATGAGCGCCTGAACATGCGGCTGATAGTTATCGGGTGTAAGTAGCGGCTGGATTTGTACGGTATCGCTCAACGTCCTGGGCGCGAAGAACTGGCGCGGGGCCTTGCCGGCTGCAAACGCTTCGATTGGAACGTCGAGAGCGGCGTTCCCGGCTCCCGGAATATCCATCCTCTGTGCCTTGGCGTCAGTTATCGCGTCTTGAGAGACCGCATAGTCGTGCTGCAGGAACGCGCGGAACGTGCTTGCCAACGCCTTGCTCGTGACTATCACATGCCAGTCCCGATCGCTTTTCTCGGCGAGCTTGCGAGCGGCTGCCACGTCCGACAGATCTATCTCCGGCTGATTGCTGTTGTTCCAGTTGCCCGAAGAGAGCCAGAAGGTATCGTCTTCGCGCACAGCGACCTTGATGTGATACGCGTTCGGATAGATCCAGACGGGTGCCTTCGGGTCGGCATTGGTAAGCGCCCAGGTGCCGGCGAAGCGCTCGCCGAGCTTGGCTGAGAGAGCGGTCTGGGTTTGCTCGTCGGTCTGGTCGGCCGTGGGATTCTTCGCGGGATGGTCGAGCGTGAGCGTCAGTTTCTGGCCTTCGGCAAACGCGGACTCGACGGCGGTGAGAATGTGCTCGGACGTGAAGTCGTACATTCCCACCACCAGTTCTTCGCGAACGCCGGCGATGAAATTCGATAGCTCCGCCCATCCGGCATCGGGACTCGCATGCAGTACCAGGGAGACTTGCTCCGTCACCGCATCGAGACTCGCGTCGGGCGCCGGTGTGTACGGAATCTCCACCTTGCGCGCACGGGCAGCGGCAAACGCCTGGAGCGGCGCAGGCGGACTCGCGAGTGGGTTGCCTTGTTTATCGAAGAACACCTGATCCGCGAAATCGGGTTGCCGCAGTTCATGGCGTGCTTCAGCCAGTGCGCAGTATCGCGGGGGGTCCAGCACCTGCATCGATTCCATGGTGTCGGCCGCGCGTACATCGACGGGTACACCGTCGATCTGTTTCGGCAGCGCGGCTTGCAGCGCTGTGAGCCTGTCCGCCGCCACGGTGACGACAATGGCACGCGTGACAGCGCGTCCAGGCGCCGGCCATTGCAAGCCGCTACGCACGGACAGCACGCCCTCTTGCCGGAACGACTCGGCGTGCGTGTCGAGCATGGTCCTGATGTCGATTGCCTGGGTTTCCCGTGCTGAACCGTTGGTGTCGGCAGAGTCCGTCTTGAGGCGGGCGAGCGCCGCCGAGAAAAGGGCCGCGCCGGTTGGCAACGCACTGGCGAATATCATGCGGCGCGCGTCTCGCCGTTCTACCGCCGGCGCGCTGGCTTTCAATTGCGAGAGCGGCTGTGGCAACTGCGTGAGTCCGTCGACGAAGCTGCGCAACGACCGTCCGCCCGTCAGCGATCCGCCACCGGGTTGCCCGGATGCGAGATCGATAATTTCGGGTGCGCCGAAATGCCTGACCTGCTGCAACTTGTTGTTCTGCGGGTTGAACCAGGTGAGGTAGCCATTAGGCAGCACCTGACGAGGCCGCGTGATCTTGCCGCTGAAACTGTAGCGTGCCCCTGACGTGCCGGCAGGGTCGAAATAATTGGGCGTGTAGAAGTCCGAAACCAGCACGTCGTCGATCAGATAGGCGCAGGTTGCGTCTTCGGGCGGATCGCATATCTCGACCAGATATTCGACTTTGCCGTCACCGTCCTGCACTTCGTTGTCGACGACCGTCACCGCATTGGCCGCGGTGAGGCGGTTGCCGCCCGGATCGACCAGCATTTCGAGTATCTCGTGACTCGCCGACAGCGACCACGTATTGCCGGCCAGGACAACCGCGAACGGCTGGTTGTGCCCAGTCAGGTGAAAGCCGGCGGCGCCCGCTTGAACCTCGTCCACCACGTAAACCGGCCAGACGCCTGGGTCGAGATGGTCGGTGGATTCGAGCGCGACGACGGTGCCCGACACGTTCCAGATCGGGGCGAGATCGCGGCTGATCTGCAGGTTGAGTGCCTGCGCGACACGGACGACATCGGTGTAAGGTACGGCGGCGGATTGCGACACGATTCCAACGCAGGCAGTCAACATGGCATGTCTCCTGAGTGAGGACGGAACAGCTCATGCCCAGCGTGACGCGTTGTTGTGGCGTGGCCATGACAGCAGTGTGTCCGTCCCGCAAAGCGGCCACGATCGAGTCGCCCAAATGCGCTCTAGACGACTGGTCTATTTGAAGCCATAATCCGCTTCCTATGAGAGCTAGCCATCCCCACATTCGCCGACACATTCTCGACGCCGGGCGCGCGCTGATCGCCCGCAAGGGCTTTGTCGCGGTCGGGCTGAACGAGATTCTGACGACCGCCGAGATCCCAAAGGGGTCGTTCTATCACTACTTCGGCTCGAAGGAATCGTTCGGCAGCGAGTTGCTGCAGCAATACGTTGCCGACTACGCGGTCCGTCTCGACGAGCTGTTCGGTCGGCCCGGTGTCAACGGCCGTGACAAGCTGCTGAGCTATTGGGCTGCCTGGCACCAGGAGCAACTCGATCAGGACGGCGACGAAAAATGTCTCGTGGTGAAGCTGAGCGCGGAAGTCGGCGACCTGTCCGATGAGATGCGCGTGGTGCTGCGCGATGGCGTCGACCGCTTGATGGTTCGTCTTGCGTCCGTGATCGAAGAAGGCCAGGCAGACGGCTCGCTTTCGCCGGAGATCAGATCCAGGGAAGCGGCCGAACTCCTGTACCACATGTGGCTCGGCGCGGCGCTCATCACCAAGCTGCGACAGGATGGAAGCGCAATGACGCAAGCCATGGCGGTCACGCAGAGCGTCCTGCGCGCGGCATGACATTGCTGTGGCCGAGGCTCTGGTGCTGTTGGAATTTCTCGAACAGAAGCAGCAGCCGAAGCACTCAGGGAACCATTTGCAGACGCACCCGCAGAACCCCTCGCTCCGCGCAGAACGGAGTCCTCATCGTTGCACATTCCAGGAGATCGACTGTGCGTAGCGTTATCTATTCCTCTTTCGGCAATCCTGCCGAGGTGCTGCAGGTCGCGGAACGTCCCACGCCGAATCCCGGCGCGGGGCAAGTGCGCATCAAATCGACCTTGTCGCCGATTCACAATCACGACCTGTGGACGATTCGCGGTCAGTACGGCTACAAGCCGAAACTGCCGGCCGTGGGCGGTACTGAAGTTGCCGGCGTGATCGACGCGATCGGCGAAGGTGTCGAACACCTGAAGCCCGGTCAACGCGTGGTGGTGGCCGGCATCTACGAGGGCTGGGCCGATTACGTTCTGGCGCCCGCGGCAGCGGTGGTCCCGCTGCCTGACGCGATCAGCGACGAAGTGGGTTGCCAACTGATCGCCATGCCATTGAGCGCGGTCATGTTGCTCGAATATCTGCACCTCGAACCCGGTCAGTGGTTTATCCAGAACACGGCGAACGGTGCGGTCGGGAAGACTCTGGCGATGCTGGCCAACGCACGTGGCATCAACGGGGTCAATCTGGTCCGGCGCGAGGCGGGCATTGCGGAATTGGCGGAGGTTGGCATCGGCAATGCGGTGTCGACCGAAAGCGAGGGCTGGAAGAAGTTGGTTCGTGAGATCGTCGGCGATGCACCGATTCTGGCGGGTGTCGATTCAGTGGGTGGCGATGCCAGCGGTGACATCTTCGGTCTGCTTGGAGAAAACGGCACCCTGGTGTCGTTCGGCGCGATGTCCAATGAGCCGATGCGCCTCAGCTCCGGCGATGCGATCTTCAAACAGGCAACCGTCAAGGGTTTCTGGGCGAGCAAGATTTTCGAGGTCACTTCGGGCGCGGATAAAGCACGAATGATCGGCGAATTGCTGAGGCTCGCTGCGTCGGGTGAACTGAAGCTGCCGGTGGAAGCCGTCTTCGATGTCGAGGACGTGGCGCAAGCGGCAGCGGCGAGTGGGAAGAGCGCGCGCAAGGGCAAGGTGCTGTTGCGGTTCTAACGAGCAGCGTGTTCCTGCGTCGGTGCACGAAGGTGTGCCGTGCAGTGTCCCGCTGATTCCCCTTGGCAAGATCCTCCCAATGCCTGCCCACGTGAATCGTCGAGTGGTTTCGGGGCAGGCGTTGGCCGCATTTTCTCTCACCGACTCAACAACCTACTCCATGATCGAAGTCCATCACCTCAACGAATCCCGTTCGCGCCGCATTACCTGGTTGCTGGAAGAGCTCGGCCTCGACTACAAGCTCGTTCGATACCAGCGGAATTCGCAGACCCGTCTCGCTCCGCCGGAACTGATGGCGATCCATCCGCTGGGCAAGGCCCCCGTGATTCGCGACGGCGAGAAAGTGATTTTCGAGTCGGGTGCGATCGTGGATTATCTGATTCGCCGCCATGGCAACGGCCGCCTGGCTCCGGCATACGGAACCGACGAGTACGACCGTTACGCGCAGTTTCTGCACTATGCAGAAGGCTCCGCCATGCTGCCGCTGATGCTGAAGGTGTACACAGCGCGTCTAGGCGACGGTGCGGCTCCGTTGCAACCGAGAATCGAAAGTGAATTGCAGAATCACCTTGGTTTTCTGAATCAGGAATTGGCCGGCCGCGATTACCTGATGGGCGATGAATTAACGGGTGCCGATATCCAGTTCTCGTTCGTCGCGCAGACGTGCCTGAAGTTTTGCGGACGCGACGCGTTCCCGAATATCACGGCGTTTGTCGATCGCATCGAGGCGCGCCCCGCGTACCAGCGTGCGTTGGAGAAGGGCGGCGCGTAAGCGACCGGGTGCTGCTGCTGCGCCGCCGCTCTCCCGGCGCAGTTCCAGATCGATCAATCGATGCAGTGACGCCCCTGCAGTTCCACATGCAACTGGACGAGCCATGCACGCGCGCAATACGCATCGATCGATGCCTGGTCGGCGGGCTCTTCGAGCAATCTGACCTGGTGTGCCGCTAAAGCGGCGTCGAACGCACGGCGTGCGGCCCATCGCAACGAAAGCATGACGAGCAGTGCGAGTACGATCGTGGCCCCGTGGTAGGGCAGCAAGGGCGGGTTGTCGTCGAACAGGCCGAACAGCACTGAAAGGATCAGGCTCGGTATGATGGCGACGCACGTCGAGAGGCAGAGGAGCACGGCGTTTGCACGCAGTGCGGTCGTAGTGGTGAGTTTCATCGAGTGAGATCCCGCGATCGGATAGCGGCCTCGATACTGAACTCGCATGACTTACCTGATACTTACGGCCGGCGGCCCTTTCCGAAGCATCTGCTGCCGCGATCGTCCCCTATCCCGTGTGCTGTAACCCAATACGCCTGTTCCCACTCGCTTCGAGTAAGTAACGAGTAAGTCCAGTGCTCCTAGAGTCGATGCTGCCTCATCCATCAACTCAGGACTCGACGTGAAAAAAACTCTTCGCCGTGAGCGCAGGTTGTTACTGGCTATTGCATCGTTCGCATCATTCTGCGCATATTGGGGCCCAGCCTGGGCCGACGGCCAGAGTCCGGAGCCGCCCACGGCAGACGACACAGGCTTCACCGTGCTGAACAATTCCACTAACGTGACGCATTGGGGTTTGGGCGTGGGTGCGGGCATCGAGCAGGCGCCCTACAAAGGCTACGGCACGAAATACACGCCGATTCCGCTGATTTCGTTCGATAACAAATGGGTGCATGCGTTTGGTACGGCAGTCGATCTGAAGATCGGCAAGTGGAGCAACGTGAGCCTCGCGCTGCGTGGACAGTACGCCGTCGGCGACGGCTATAAAGCGTCGGATGCGCCGATTCTGAGCGGTATGCAGAACCGCAACGGTGCGTTCTGGTACGGCCCGGCGCTTGCATGGCACACCGCATACGGCACGCTCTCGGGCGATTTTCTGGAAGGCGGCAACAAGGGGCAGAAAGCCACTATCGATTTCAGCAAGTCTTTCGAGTACGGCAAATTCGAGTTCGAACCGCACGCCGGCGTGGATTGGTTGAGCAGCAAATATGTCGATTACTATTACGGCGTGCGCTCATCCGAAGCGCGTGCCGGGCGCCCTGAATATGCCGGCAAGGCGACCTATGACATCTCGGTGGGCACGCGTATCGACTACAAGTTCACGCGTCATCAGATCCTGATTCTCGACGTCGGCGTCGCGCACCTGGGCAGCGGCATCACCGACAGTCCGCTGGTAGGCAAGCGCTATATTCCGCAAGCCAGGGTCGGCTACCTTTACGAATTCAACTGAGCACCAGCGCATGTCGCGTGTCGCACTGATCGAAGACCACGAGCGCCTGGCCGGCATGATCCGTCAGGCGCTTTCCGCTGCAGGCATCGAGACCGATGTATTCGGCACCATTTCGGAGGCGCATTATGGCGTGAGCCGGGCCGACTACGCGGTGCTCATCATCGATCGCGGTTTGCCGGATGGCGACGGCCTGACCTTGCTGCGGACGTTACGTGCGGCAGGGCAGATGACGCCGTCGCTCATGCTGACCGCGCGCGACGCGCTGCATGACCGCGTCGACGGACTGGAAAACGGTGCGGACGACTACGTGACCAAGCCCTTCGCCATGAGTGAACTGGTCGCGCGGGTGCGTACGCTGATGCGCCGACCGGTGGCGCTGACGGATCTGGTGATCTCGTTCGGTGACATCACGGTCGATCCGCAGCAACGCGCCATGCGCTGCGGCGCGCAGTCTGTTCTGCTGGCGCCTGCCGAGTTGCAGATCGTGCTGTGCCTCGTGAAGGCGGCGGGCGCCACCGTACGGCACGCGGCGCTCGAACATGCCGCGTGGGGACTCGGCGAAGCTGTCACGCCCAATGCGCTCGAAGTCACGCTGCATCGTCTGCGTAAAAAGCTGAACGCGGTCGGCGCGACGACGCGGCTCGCCAATATTCGCGGCGCGGGCTTCGCGCTCCAGGTTGCCGCCGGGTCCACCGCGCAGCACTAAATCAACGGTCATTGCTCACCATGCTCAATCACTGGATTCGCAGTTTGTCTGCACGGCTTTGGGTGACCAGCATTGTTGCACTCGCGATCAGCCTGACCGTGCTGGCGACGGCCGCCACCTATGCGTTCAATCATTTCCCTCAGCAGATGCTCGGGCAGCATGAGGAAATGGAAGGTGCTGCGGCAATTGCGAGTGGACTCCGGTTCGACGGTGCCGGCCATCCGGTTTCCGTGGCGCTTCCTTCGGAGAAGGCCTGGCTGTTCGAGGTGGCGCCGACGGAGCTGAAGTACCGGGTACTCGACGAACGCGGCAACGTGTTACTCGCTTCGAAAGGCGCTCAAGGGGATGAAGCATGGATTGCGGGCGATCTATCCGGATTCGTTGATAACGTTCAGCGGACAGAGATAGGCGCCAAGCCATTCGAAGTCTTGACGATGCGGGTTGCGCGTGGCCCGGCGGTCTTCTATATCCAGACCGCAACGGCCGAGCGTTTCGTCGACGCGCTTGTGGACAGCAAGGTCAAGCCGATGCCGGCGATCATCAAGACGATCATTGTCATTGCCACGATCATCTTTGGTCTGACTTTCCCGTTTACCGTGCATCGGGTGCTGAAGCCTCTAAGAGAGGCATCGCGCGCGGCTGCGCGTATCACACCGCGCAACCTCACTACGCGTCTTTCCATCGAGGGCGTTCCGAGTGAAATCAAGCCACTGATCAATGCCTTCAACGAAGCACTCAACAGACTCGAAAACGGCTTCGCCGTGCAGCAGCAGTTTCTCGCGTCTGCCGCGCACGAGTTGCAGACACCGCTCACCTTGATCCGCGGCCAGATCGAACTGCAGCCCGGGATCGATGACAAGGACCTGCTGTTTCGTGAAATCGATCTGATGGCGCGTCAGGTTCGGCAACTGTTGCATCTCGCCGAAGTCAGCGAGTCACAGAACTTCAGCTTCGGCGAGGTGAATATCGTCGACGTGGCGCAGGACGTGGTGACTTATCTTGCGCGCAAGGCCGATCGCAAGGAGGTGACGCTCCGGCTCGAAACCACGGTCGCGTCGTCGGCGATCTGGGCGGATCGAAGCGCGTTGTTCATTCTGCTCAAGAACATCGTTGAGAACGCGATCAACGCCTCGCCGGCGCATGGCGCGGTCGTTTTGATCGTCGATGCCGTCTCGGTGCAGGTTCAGGACGAAGGGCCGGGCATCAGGCAGGAGTACCTGCCGTTTCTCTTCAAGCGGTTCTGGCGTGCGCCGGATGCCCGGCATGATGGCGCCGGACTCGGCCTCGCGATCTGCAAGGAGATCGCCACGGCTCACGAATGGCGCCTGACTGTGAGCAGTCTGGTATCGGGCACGCGTTTCGCAGTGTGGTTCTCGTAGCGCCGGGCCCGTTGCGCTTGTATCGCTCTTCAGTCGATTTTCAACCGACCATCAAGCCGGTTCGCTCAACACCGGTTCGTTGACGATCTGTTTGACGATCGCCTCCATCAAGCCCGGAAACCGGGCGTCCAACTCGTCACGCCGCAGCGAATTCTGATGCACGGTGCCGGCAACGCGCGTGCGCACCAGTCCGGCTTCACGCAGGATCCGGAAGTGATGGGATACGCTCGACTTGGGGCGGCCGCCGTCGAGGTCGCCGCAGGTGGCCTCGTCGACCGTTGAAAGCTGACGGACGATCTCGAGGCGCACCGGGTCGCTAAGTGCATGAAAGAGCCGTCCGAGCGTGAAATCCTCAGCGGCAGGATGGGTATAGGTGCGCATTGTGCAAATGATAAAGGTTTCTGCGATACTCCATAGTTCGATGTTTGTCGAACTACCGTACAAGCATGTTCACAGGAGTTTAGCCCGATGTCAGCATTATTTCAGCCCTATAAGCTCAAGGACGTTTCCTTGCGCAACCGTATCGCCATTCCGCCGATGTGCCAGTACACGGCCGAAGACGGCCTGATCAACGACTGGCACCGTGTGCACCTCGCCGGTCTGGCGCGTGGCGGTGCGGGGCTGGTGATCGTCGAGGCGACGGCGGTGTCGCCCGAGGGACGTATCACGCCGGGTTGCGCGGGCATCTGGACCGACGAGCAGGCGCAGGCTTTCGTGCCGGTGGTCGCGTCGATCAAGGCAGCGGGCGCCGTGCCGGGCATCCAGATCGGCCACGCGGGCCGCAAAGCCAGCGCCAACCGTCCTTGGGAAGGCGACGACCACATCGCCGACAACGATCCGCGCGGCTGGCAGACCATTGCGCCGTCGGCGATCGCCTTCGGCGGCGGTCTGCCGAAAGTACCGAAAGCGATGACACTCGACGACATCGCCCGCGTGCGCGAAGATTTCGTCTCCGCCGCCAAACGGGCCCGTGATGCGGGCTTCGAATGGCTCGAACTGCATTTCGCACACGGCTACCTCGGCCAAAGCTTTTTCTCGACGCACTCCAATCAACGCGACGACGCGTACGGCGGCAGCCTCGAAAACCGCAGCCGCTTCCTGCTGGAAACCTTGGCCGCGGTGCGCAAGGTATGGCCTGAGCATCTGCCGTTGACGGCGCGTTTTGGCGTGATCGAGTACGACGGACGCGACGAGGAGACGCTCGCCGAGTCGATCGAGCTGGCGAAGAACTTCAAGCGCGAAGGGCTGGATATGCTGAGCGTCAGCGTGGGCTTCTCCACGCCTGCCGCACGTATTCCATGGGCGCCGGCGTTTCTCGCGCCGATCGCTGAGCGTGTGCGCCGCGAAGCCGGTATCGCCGTTTCGTCGGCGTGGGGCATCGATACGCCGGAACTGGCCGACCGCTCCGTCAAGAACGAGCAACTGGACCTGGTGATGGTCGGCCGCGCGCATCTGGCCGATCCGCACTGGCCGTACCATGCGGCGCGCAAGCTGGGGATTGAACGTCCGTCGTGGACGCTGCCGGCGCCGTACGCGCATTGGCTCGAACGTTACGCCGTCGCTTGAGCGCAGCACACTTAGGCGTACGCTACGCAACGGCTCTGAAAACGTAAAAAAGCGCGTGGCAGGGTGTGAATTCCATTCACTCTGCCACGCGCTTTTTGTCGTTCGGGCCTGCTGCGGATTACTTATCCTTTGACGTGCTCCGTCGAGAGCCAGCCCCCGCTTACACCGATCTGCGCCACCTGTTTTGCCACCGCGTCGGCGAGGCGCTTTGCATCCGCCGAAACACCGGCCTTCTTTGTTTCGGACACGGCGTGCAAGCCGCCGCCCACGGCTGCCGAAGTCGCGATGCTTCCGGCTGCGGCGCCCACGCCGGCTGTTTCGGCGATGCCGGGAGCTTTGCCGCTGTCGCCGGTGGCATTGAAACTTTGCACCAGCCGCGCGGTGCCGCCCGCCGGTTTGTAGAGAATCTGCACGGAGCTGCTCACCTCGCTCTTGCCGGCGCCGAGTCCAATCAGCACGCGGCGGCGGCGATTGCCCGCGTCGATCGTGTCGAAGCTGCCTTGCACGAGCAGGACGTTCTGGTCGGCGGGGGCGGGGATGTCCGAGCGAATCGCGCGCAGCCCCATCGATTGCAATTGATGCACGATTTCGTTGGCCACCTGCTCACGCACGGCGATCGCGTCGGCCGATTGCTTTTCTGCAGCGGACGAGCCGTCGAGTTGCGACTTCAATTTCTTCAGCATGCCGCCGTTGTCCAGTTTCACCTGATCCGGATTGCTGTCGAAGGTGTAGACATAAATATTGTCCGGGCGCACTTGCGGCTGTGCGCTGGTCTGGGTCGCGTTGTTGATGCTGCCGCCGGCGCAACCGGTCAGGAGCGCGCTGCCGCAGACCATTGCAACGCATGCAAAACGGGCGGCATTCTTTTTGAGGAAACTCACTGAAGTGAACATGTTCATCCTGTCGTCGGCACGCGGTGCCGTTAGCTTCGAACGCATCTTCCGATGATCGGGCAACCGTGGGATCGTTGATCATCGGAGTCGCATTCGCACGCGCGTTTTCACGCAAAGCACCCTTGATCTCATGCGTCTTTTTTCGTACGCACCGGCAGCGAAACGAAGTATGGGCGAGTCACTTCCCGAACTCCATTCAACAATTATTTCGCGCAATGTCACGGCGAAACATGCAGCCGCGGAGCGGGTTTGGCATGGGGTGAATGCGACGGCAGGGTGTCAACTCAAGGCAAGTTTGACGATGCAGCAAAGAACGAAGACGAGCAGGGCCGCGGCGACGGCCATATTGAGCGGATAGCGCATTGTTCACCAGGCACTAGCATTACGGTGCTCTCATCCTAATCACCTGAGGGAAGATGAAAAGTGGGCAGTGAGGCGGCTATGTGCGAAAGCTAACGCAGCGCGCCGAACGGGTGCGCTGCTTTTCGACGGGAGCGCTTCCAACCGATTTTGTATCGGGACGAATTGCCGTGTCCCTCGCTTCGGGTTGGAATTACTGGTCGTTCGACTGCGTGATGATCGAGGCCGCGCTTTATTGCGCGGCAGGCGGTTGCATCTCTGCCGGCATGCCATGCGGCTGCCTGTTCGTCGCAACGAGATCTTCCGACAGACTGGTGCGCAGCGTAGCAATCGCCTGGTCAGGATTGGCCGGCTTCAACTGCTCACGGGCCAGCGAGTCGTACACGTAATGACGCAGCATCGGATCTTGCGTCTTGCTCAACACCTCGTGATACACGGCGACGATCTCGCCTTCACGCCCGCTCATTGCATACAGGCGGCGCAACTGTTCCAGGTCGTTGACCACCGCAAAACCCGGACCTATTGGCCCATGCGGAAAAGATGGCCCGTCGCCGTGATGCGGCTCGCCGTGCGCGGGGGCCGATGCGGGCGGCGGCGCTGCCGCTTCCTGTGCCAGCGCGCCAGTGGCGGCCACGGTTAAAACGGCGGCCAGTGCCGCGCCCAGCATTCCTTTTTTCATGATGTCGCTCCCATTGAGACAGCACCGGCGCAACGTGCGCCGGTACATTGGAAACGATAGTCGACATGGCGTTTTGTCGGGTTACTGAAGCTATCTTGTAACTTACAGGGCCTTGCATCCTTCGCGGCCGAAGCCGTTAAACGTTCCGGCAATGAGACGCCCGACGCCAGGGTGTGCCCGCTGGCGCAATGTGGCCGGATGGCGCATGATTGACGCAATGTGCCGTCCGACCCCAGAAGCAGCACGCCTTTGCGGGAGGCGCGGCGCACGCGACGCCACTGGTGCCTATGCCGGAGAAACCCATTGCGGCGATGCACTACGGGCGAGTATTCAATCGTTAAGGAGGATTTCGCATGAGCCAACCTGACGCCACCAATCCGTTTGGCGACTTCACCAAAATGCTGGAGCAGTTCAAGCTTCCCGGCTTCGACGTACCCGCCATCATGGAAGCGCGACGCAAGGATGTGGAAGCACTGGTTCAGGCGAATCAGACGGCATTCCAGGGTATACAGTCACTTGCGCAGAAGCAGACTGAAATGCTGCGGACCACGTTGGGCGAATTGCAGTCGCTCACCGGGCAATTGTCGGCCGGCGGCGCCGCGCCTCCGGCGAAAGCCGCCGAACTGATCCAGCAAAGCCTGCATAAGTCGCTCGCCGACATGCAGCAGTTGGCGCAAGCCGCATATCAGACGCAGGCTGAGTCGTATGCGGTGATCGCAAAACGCGTAGAAGAAAATGTGCAGGAGCTTAAATCGCTCTTGCAACAGCAGCAGAAAAAGTAACGGACGCGGCTTGCTGAAGCCGCAATGAATTAGCAGCGACGTACCCGATGCCGCGGATGACCACCAGGTTATCCGCGGCATTTTTTTGCCGCTTTGAAGTGCGCACGTAAGCGATTTTCTCTTCAAACAAAAGCCGTCCGCACGTGCCGCAATGATCAGATGAAATGGGCCGGTAGATGCGAATTATTCAGCGGACGCTTACATTGCTCGCGACATGCGACTCGCGTTAATATTTTTCTACTGTGGCCCCGTTATTTAATGCGTGTGTTCGCTTTAAACAGGACGTGTCGGCAAAATCTGCGCTCAAGCGACGCCCCTTGGTGATCCTGTCCTCAAATATCAAACAGGTTAAAACGACGCCGAGCATGCAGAAGGTTTAAATCGTCCCGCAAAC
Organism: Paraburkholderia sediminicola; assembly: GCF_046026675.1. Taxonomy (GTDB): domain Bacteria; phylum Pseudomonadota; class Gammaproteobacteria; order Burkholderiales; family Burkholderiaceae; genus Paraburkholderia; species Paraburkholderia sediminicola_F. The sequence continues at coordinate 930,634 of NZ_JAQQEY010000002.1, forward strand.
GATTGCTGCGCCCCTGCGCGATAGCTAAAGTTTCGCGCTGCCACTCCGTAGACGCATTCACGCAACCCAACCGGTGTGAATGCAGAACCGGCACCGCCGGTCAGGAGTGCGCCCCTGGATTCCCCGTTTGTGATCGGCTCACCCGCCGGCCACGAGCGTTTCACCTCGAAGGAAATCTCTTGAAACCGATGCTTTCTACAAGCATTGCTCGCGCAATGCTCGGGGCAGGCTGCGCGCTGTCGTTTGCCGCGCACGCCACGCTCGGCCAGAACGTCAGTTCTGTCGACAGCGATCAGACGAGCCTTCACGCAGCGGCTCAGACGGTCACTACGCAAAGCGCGTATTCGGTGCGCCTGATGACAATGCCGTCCGGCACGCTGGTGCGCGAGTACGTCGCGCCCAACGGCATCGTCTTCGGTGTCGCGTGGCAGGGCCCGACGCTGCCGGATCTGAAAACCATGCTGGGCACGTCGTTCGACCAATACGTCGCTGCCACCGCAACCCGGCGTGGTACGCCGCTGGCGGTGTCCGGCAGCGATCTGGTTGTGTTCTCCGGCGGGCACCTGCGCGCGTTTGCCGGCTACGCCTACCTGCCGCAAGCGGTGCCTGCGGGCGTCGATGTCGGCGTCATTCAATAACGGAGCGAATCATGCGTCATACGTCTTCGTTCGTTACCCTCCTGTGCGCGGCGCTGCTCGCGTTGCTTGTCAGTGCCTGCGGCGGGGGCGGTGGCTCCGGCGGTTCCGGCTCCTCGTCGAGTTCCGGCACGACGAGCCTTTCGGCCGGTCCCACAGTCACCAATACGTCGCCTTCGCCGCAAGTGGTAGCCGCCAATGCGGTGCGCGTGACGGTCGACTCCGGCGTGAGCAATGTGCCGAACATGCCGTTCGTCAGCATTACGATTTGCGCGCCCGGCACCAGCCAGTGTCAAACCATCGATCACGTCCTGGTGGATACCGGTTCGTGGGGTGTGCGCGTGTTCGCCTCGCAATTGCCCGCTTCGATGGCGCTGCCGCAACAGAAGGACGCCTCGGACCATCTGGTTGCCGAATGCATGCAGTTCTTCGACGGCTACACATGGGGTTCGGTGAAGCTCGCGGACCTGCAGATCGCTGGTGAAAAAGCGGCCTCGCTGCCGATCCAGGTGATCGACCCGAGCTACGCTTCGGTGCCGTCGGATTGCGCGAGCGTCGGCGCGTCGCGCAACACGCCGGGTACGTTGCAGGCCAACGGCATTCTGGGCATCGGCGTGTTCAAGCACGACTGCGGCGCGAACTGTGTGCAACAGGCGATAGCCGGCACGTATTACGGCTGCGGCAGCACGACCTGCACATCGATTCCGCTTGCTGAAGCGCTGCAGGTCGCCAATCCGATTCCGTACTTCACGACCGACAACAACGGTTCGATGTTGAGCTTGCCGACGGTGTCGGGCGGCGCGCAGTCGGTCAGCGGGCAACTGGTATTTGGCATCGGCACGCAGGCCAACAATGCGCTGGGCAGCGCGCAGGTGATCGGCGTGAGTGCGTCGAACGGCACCTTTACGACGGTGCAGAACGGCACGACGTATTCGAGCAGTATTCTGGACAGCGGCTCGACTGGCTTGTTCTTCCAGACCAGTGCGTTGCCGACATGCGCGAGCCCCAATAGCGCGTACTACTGCCCGGTGTCGACCCAATCGCTGAGTGCGATGATCCAGGGGGGGAATGGCACGACTAGTTCGGTGAACTTCAGTGTTGGCAATGCCACGACGATCTCGCAGACGTACAGCGGCGATTCAGCCTTGCCGCTGCTGGCTGGGCCGGCCTTTGTGACGTCGTCGATTTTCGACTGGGGCCTGCCGTTCTTCTACGGGCGTAACGTGTACGCCGCCGTCGAGCAGCAGACGACGCCTGGCGGGACGGGGCCTTACGTCGCGTATTGAGCGATAGGCTCGGTTTGGCTTCGATAGGAAAAAGCCCGCTGCCGGTTGATACTGCAGCGGGCTTTTTTATGGATTCTCGAAGCGTCCCACGTGCAGGTATTGCGACTGGGCTAACGCCGGCGCGCGGCCCGCTTGGCGGGGGCTGCTTTGGCGGCGGCGGGTCCGGATTGCAAGGGCGGTGCTGACGGCGCGGCTGTTTCCATGACGGGCACCTGCACGGGTTCCTGCGACACGACAGGTTGAGCGATGGGTTGTGGTGCAGACAGCGGCGCCGGTTGCGCGACTGGCTGTGCCGCCACCGGTTGCAACGCCCCAGCCTGCGCCGAGCCGGCTTTACTTGCCGGCTTCGCCGCTTCACGCGGTTGCGTTTTATCGCCGGCTGCCGCAATCACCCGATGCACGAACCGCAGCTTATCCACCACCGGCGAGGCGAGCGTGAACGGATACCCGTCGGGCATGCCAAGACTCCGGTTCAGGCTGTTCAGCGCATATGTGAGCGGAAACCAGCGTTTCATCAGATTCTCGAAGCTCGCGTCTTCGACGGGCGTGCGGTCGGTCAGCGTCGGCTCGCTCGGGTCGTCGGGCAGTAAGGCAAGGCCATACGAGGTCGACGTATCCAGCACGTCGACGATCAGCATGTAGTGCGCCCACGTTTCGGCCCAATCTTCCCAGGGATGCATCGTCGCATAGGCGCTGATATACGAGCCCTGCCAGTCTTTCGGCGCGCCGTCGCGATAGTAGGTCGTCAGCGCTTCGCCGTAGTCGGCGCGCTCGTCGCCGAACAGCTTGCGGTAGGGCTCGAGCCAGCGCGGGTCGTTCTCGACCAGCTGGCTGAAATAGTAGTGGCCCGTCTCGTGGCGGAAGTGGCCGAGCAGCGTGCGGTAGGGCTCGCCCATCGCGCTGCGCACCTTTTCGCGGTAGGCGTCTTCGGCTTCGGCGATGTTCAGCGTGATCAGGCCGTTGTCGTGGCCGGTCATGACGCGCTCACCGTCGCCGCCGTCCTCGAGAAATTCGAATGCCAGGCCGTATTCGGGATCGTCCTTGCGCGAAGGCACGTCGAGGCCGAGCGCGGCCAGCGTATACAGCAGGCGCCGCTTCGCCATCTCCAGCCGGTACCAGTAGAGCCGGTTGTCCGGCGCGCTCAGATTCGGAATCGTGCGCGTGAGCTGGCAGGCGCGGCACAGCGTGTCGGGCGAGTCGGCGGGGATCATCCAGTTGCAGACATTTTCGACCGCGTAGTTGTGACATTGCCGGAACAATGCACCCTCGCCACGCGGATGCAGACTGCGCCAGCGGCCTTCACCGGCGTCTTCGAAGGCGCTGATTTCGGCCAGTTCAGGCACATATCCGAGCAATGCCTCGCAGCGTTCGCAACGAACGTTTTCATAGAACACAAGGTGCGAGCAGCGATTGCAGTGGAAGGTTTTCATCGATCGGGCCTGGGTGGTGGGGGCAGTCGTGGGGCGAAGCCAACGCGCAATCTTCATGCCGCATTTGCCAGACGTCACTGGTTTAACGCACATTACGTGCATGATCGTGCATCGCCGCTGCGCCGCTTTGGTGCGCGGCTGCTGAAAAAGTAAGGGAAAGGCGCGCTGATCGATCGACCGGACGGTCGACAGATGCGGCAAACTTCGCAGTAGGCTGTAATCCGGGCGGTACAGGCAGTTCACGCGGTTTTTCGCGCTTGTTCTATAAACGGCACGAAGCTTGCTTTTTGGCGGGCTGCCATCCAATGTCCAGGAGTCCGGTGTGTCCATACGCGTCGCGTTGAATCATGTCACACATTACCGCTACGACAGGCTGGTTGCGCTGTCGCCCCAGGTCGTGCGTCTCAGGCCTGCGCCGCATTGCCGGACCCCCATTCTGTCTTATTCGATGCGGGTCGAACCGGCTGAACACTTCATCAACTGGCAGCAGGACGCGTTTGCCAACTATCAGGCGCGCCTCGTCTTCCCCGAGAAGACGCGCGAATTCAAGGTGACCGTGGATCTGGTCGCCGAGATGGCGGTCTACAACCCGTTCGACTTCTTTCTCGAACCGTCGGCGGAACAGTTTCCGTTCGAGTATGCGCCCGGCCTCGCGCTGGAGCTCGCCCCGTACCTCGTCAAGCGGCCGATGACGCCGCGCTTCGCCGAGTTCGTCGCGAGTATCGACCGCAAGCCGATGGTCACCGCCGACTTCCTCGTCGCATTGAATCAGCGGCTGCAACGCGAGATCCGCTACCTGATCCGCATGGAACCCGGCGTGCAGACGCCCGAGGAAACACTGGTCAGCGCCGCGGGTTCCTGCCGTGATTCGGGCTGGCTGCTGGTCGAGACGCTCCGGCAACTGGGGTTGGCGGCGCGCTTTGTCTCTGGCTATCTGCTGCAACTTGCGCCCGACGTGAAATCCATCGACGGCCCGAGCGGCACCGAAGTCGACTTTACCGACCTGCACGCATGGTGCGAGGTCTACCTGCCGGGCGCGGGCTGGATCGGCTTCGACCCGACCTCCGGCCTGCTCGCCGGGGAGGGGCATATTCCGGTCGCCTGCACGCCCGAACCGGGCAGCGCGGCGCCGATCTCCGGCGCGGTCGACGAATCCGAAGTCGAGTTCGAGCACACCATGTCGATTGAACGGGTACTGGAGACGCCGCGCGTCACCAAGCCCTTCACCGAAGAAGTGTGGAACGACGTCGTTAAAATGGGCGAGCAGGTCGACCAGCGCCTCACCGAGATGGACGTGCGCCTGACGATGGGCGGCGAACCGACCTTCGTGTCGGTGCGCGATCGCGACGCCGACGAATGGAACACCGACGCGCTCGGCCCCACCAAACGCGGCTACGCGGTCGCACTGATGGACAAGCTGCGCTCGCGTTACGGCGCAAACGGCTTTCTGCATATCGGTCAGGGCAAATGGTATCCCGGCGAACAGTTGCCGCGCTGGGCGATGTCGCTCTACTGGCGCGCCGACGGCGAGCCGTGCTGGCAAGACCCCGCGCTCTTCGCCGACGAACGCGAGCCGGGCACCTACACGGCCGCCGACGCCCAGCGTTTCCTCGCTCATCTGGCGACGAAGCTGGCGCTCGACACGGACTGCATCCAGCCCGGCTTCGAAGACGTCTGGTACTACCTGTGGCGCGAGCGCCGTCTGCCGGTCAACGTCGATCCGCTCGATGCGCGTCTGGATGACGAACTGGAGCGTGTGCGTCTGCGGCGCGTGTTCGATGCAGGGTTGGGCGGCGCGACTGGCTTTGTCTTGCCGCTCGGGCGTGAACGCGACGTGCCGAACGAGGCGCCGAAGTGGGTCAGCGGCCGTTGGTTCTTCCGCGACGAGCGCATGTTCCTGATTCCCGGCGACTCGCCAATGGGTTATCGCTTGCCGCTCGATTCGCTGCCATGGGTGTCGAAGACCGACTATCCGTATCAGCACGCGCACGATCCCTTTGCGCCGCCGGTGCCGTTGCGCCCGGCCGCACAATTGCGCATGCAATACGACGGCGAACAGCGCACCTTGACTGCCGCCGATGCGCGGCGTGCGGCAGCGTTGTCGTCGTCAGCGGCGGATTTGTTGAGCGGCATGCCGGGCAGCGGCGTTCTGGCCTTTGCGCCTCAGTCAGACGACCAGCAGCCGCCGGAGCATGGGCAGTCGTCGAAGGAAACGCTGCGTACGGCGATCTGCGTCGAAGCGCGCGACCCGAAACGGGCCGCCGGTCCGAAGGCGGAAACCGAAGCGTTCGGCAGCGGCCGCTCGCTGCTGCATGTGTTCATGCCGCCGCTCACCGAACTGGACGACTATCTCGACCTGCTCGCGGCGATTGAGGCGACGGCCGGCGAGTTGCAGATGCAGGTGGTGCTCGAAGGCTATCCGCCGCCGCGCGATGCGCGCCTGAAGATCCTGCAGGTAACGCCGGACCCGGGTGTGATCGAGGTGAACATTCATCCGGCTTCGAGCTGGGAGCAATTGGTCGACAACACGGAATACCTGTATCAGTCCGCGGCCGAGAGCTATCTGAGCAGCGAGAAGTTCATGACCGACGGCCGGCACACGGGGACCGGCGGCGGCAATCATTTCGTGCTCGGCGGCGCGACGCCTGCTGATAGTCCGTTCTTGCGCCGTCCCGATCTGCTCGCGAGTCTGATCGCGTATTGGCACAACCATCCGTCGCTGTCGTATCTGTTTTCCGGGCTCTTTATCGGGCCGACGAGCCAGGCGCCGCGCGTCGACGAAGCACGCAACGACCAGGTGTATGAGTTGGAGGTGGCGTTCCGCGAGTTGCAGCGGCAGATCGATCTGCTCGGCGGCCGCGACAGCGCGAACCTGCCGGCGTGGATGATCGACCGCTCGTTGCGCAACATCCTGATCGACGTGACGGGCAATACGCACCGCGCCGAGTTCTGCATCGACAAACTCTATTCGCCCGATGGTCCGACTGGCCGCCTCGGCCTGCTCGAATTGCGCGGCTTCGAAATGCCGCCGCATGCACGCATGAGCCTCGTGCAGCAGTTGCTGTTGCGCGCGCTGGTGGCGCGCTTCTGGCACACGCCGTACACGCAGCGGCTCACGCGCTGGGGCACGGAACTGCATGACCGTTTCCTGCTCGGCACCTTCGCCAAGATGGATTTCGACGACGTGCTCGGCGAACTCAACCAGGCGGGCTTTGCCTTCGAGAGCAGCTGGTTCGCGCCGCACTTCGAATTCCGCTTCCCGCTGGTCGGCGAGACCACGGTGAACGGCGTCTCGCTGACGATCCGCAACGCGCTCGAACCGTGGCACGTGATGGGCGAGGAGGGCTCACCTGGCGGCACGGTGCGTTACGTGGATTCGTCGGTGGAAAGGCTTGAGGTACGCGCGCTCGGTTTGAACGACAACCGCCATGTGGTGACGGTCAACGGTGTGCCGGTGCCGCTTCAGCCGACGGGCCGCGTCAGCGAATATGTGGCCGGCGTGCGCTTTCGCGCCTGGTCGCAACCGTCGGCGCTGCATCCGACCATCGGGGTGGATGCGCCGCTCACCTTCGACCTGGTCGACACATGGACTGGCCGCTCGGTCGGCGGATGCCAGTATCATGTCGCACATCCGGGCGGGCGCAACTATCAGACCTTCCCGGTCAACGCCTACGAGGCCGAAAGCCGGCGGCGCGCACGCTTCTTCGCATCCGGTCATACGCCGGGGCCGCTCACGGTCGGTGTACCGCAGCGCAGCCTCGAGTTTCCGTTCACGTTGGACCTGCGCTACTGGTAACCTGGTAGACTGAAAGCGGCAGCATACTTTTAAGAACGACACGACCTTGGCCTTTCAATCGACTTTTCCTTTCGAAACGTCCGCGGCGCGCGCGGACGCTTCGTCCTTATTGCGGCTGTTGCCGGCTTACGAAGGACATTGGGACGAGTTACGCGACGCCTCAGGCGTGTTGCGCGAGCCGTGGCGGCAATTCTTCGAGCGGCTCGGCGAAGACGGCATCGCGCGATTGGAAGATCACCGCGCGTCGATCGCGCAGCAGATCCGCGACAACGACATCAGCTACAACGTCTACGCGGATAACGGCGAGCCGCGGCCGTGGGCGCTCGACCTGCTGCCGTTCCTGATCAGCGAGGCCGAGTGGGCGCATATCGAGCGTGGCGTGACGCAGCGCGCGCATCTGCTCAATGCCATCGTCGCCGATATTTATGGGCCGCAGACTTTGCTCGAGCGTGGGCAGTTGCCACCCGCGCTGGTGTTCGGGCATCCGGGGTATCTGCGTTCTGTGAAGGGCTTCACGCCGCCTGGCGGGCAGTATCTGCAGGTGGTTGCCGTCGATCTGGCGCGTACGCCTGCCGGCAACTGGACCGTCATGGCACATCGCACCGAGGCGCCATCCGGGCTGGGTTATGCGCTGGAAAACCGGCTGATCGTCTCGACGCTGTTCGCCGAACCGTTCCGCGCGATGCGCGTGAGCCGCCTCGCCCCGACCTATTCGCAACTGATCGCGACGCTCGCGCAGGCCGCCCAGGCCACCATGGCGCACGACAGTTCGGGCGCCGATGGTTTGCCCCATATCGCGCTGCTCACGCCTGGTCCATTTAGCGAAACCTACTTCGAGCACGTGTTTCTCGCGCGTTATCTCGGCGTTACGCTGGTCGAAGGCAAAGACCTGACCGTGCGTGACGACATGCTGTATCTGAAGACGCTCGCCGGTCTCGAACGTGTGCACGTCGTGCTGCGGCGTCTGGACGATGCTTTCTGCGATCCGGTCGAACTGCGCGCGGATTCGAGCATCGGTGTGCCGGGCCTGTTGCAGGTGATGCGCGCGGGCAATGTGATCGTGTCGAACGTGCCGGGTTCGGGCTTTGTCGAATCGCCTGCCTTGCATGGCTTTCTGCCGGGTATCGCCGAAGTTTTACTCGACGAAGACCTTGTGCTGCCGAGCGTGGCCACCTGGTGGTGTGGCGAAAAGGCGGCGCGCGTCCACGCATTCGGGCGTCTGGACGAAGCGTTCATCGTACCGACGTGGCCGGTCGCGGCACGCGATGCGCCACCCGGAATCGAACAGGGCAGGCAACGGCTGTCGACATGGCGCGAGCGCATCGAGGCGATGCCGGACGCCTATACGATCCAGCAGCCGCAGCGCTTTTCCTGCACGCCGCGTTACGAGGACGGCACCATTGGCCGTCGTCCGTCGGTACTGCGTGTCTATGCGATTGCCGACGTCAACGGCGGCTGGCATGTGATGCCAGGCGGCTTCACGCGGATGGCCGCCGAGCGCCAGGCGACGGTGTCGATGCAGTACGGCGGCAGTAGTGTCGACACGTGGGTGCTGTCGAGTCAGCCGACGTCGACTTTCACGCTGTTGCCTTCGCCGATGCAACCCGCCGATCTCGCGCGCAAGCATCGCACCGTGTCGAGCCGCGCGGCGGAAAACCTGTTCTGGGCCGGACGTTATGGCGAACGCGCCGAAAACAATGTGCGGCTGTTGCGCCTGATTCTTGGCTCGCTGGAAGGCAACGACGCCGACGCGATGTTCCCCACGCTGGTCGAACTCGCCATGCATTGCGGTCTCGTGCAATCCGGCGATATGTCCACGCCGCATTCGCCACAGGCATTCGAGCGCGCGCTGGTTGCGAATCTGAGCGAGAGCACCGGCGCTGCGAGCATCGGCCAGAACCTCAACTATCAGGCGCGTGCGAACGGCGAGGTGCGGGGGCGTTTGTCGAACGATCACTGGCGCACGATTCTCGCGGCGCGCAACGACTTCCGCGATGCATTGCAGACCTTGATGCCGGCTGCGGGTCTCAATGGCAATGGTAATGGTGGTGGCAGCGGTAGCGGCTCATCGCAGGGCGGCGCGAATGGCAACGGGCGCGCCGAGCGCAGCGAACGCTACGACCGTTATGACCGCGTGACGCTGATGAACGCGCTCGAACGCCTGTCGGTGCAGCTGTCGGCGATCAGCGGCGCGCAAGGCGATCGCATGACACGCGACGAAGCGTGGCGTCTGCTATTCGTTGGACGGCACATCGAACGCGTGTCGGCGATGTCGTCCATCTTGCGTGTTGTCGCCGATAACGGCCAACTCTCGACGCCAGCCGGGTTCGATCTGCTGCTGCAATTGTTCGACAGCACGCTGACGTACCGCTCGCTGTATCCGGGCCGTTTCGAAGTACCGGCCTTGCTCGACCTGCTGGTGATCGAGCCTACCAATCCGCGCGGCGTCTATGGCGTCTATGAGCGCCTGCGCAAAAAACTCGAAGAGATCGCCGTGGCCGCGGGCGGCATGCGGCATCGGCCGTTTGCGGAAATGATGCCGCCTGCCGCATCGTTGCCGGCGCTCGCGGCCCTGTGCGCCATCGACGAAGACGATTCATACGCCGACCTGATTGCGGTGTGCGATCAGATTGGTGGCTATGTCGGCGCGGCGGCGCATGAGATCAGCGCGCGCTATTTCAGTCATGCCAGTACGGTGGCATCGCAGGTGTGGTCATGAAGAACACGCCGACTGTCTTGTCCGTCTCCCATCGCACGACCTACCACTACTCCACGTATGTGGAGACCGCCCAGCATCTGGCGACGATCCGGCCGATCGCCTGTGCGTGGCAGCGCGTGGTCTCGCACAGCGAAAAGATCGAACCGGAGCCGTCGTATCAAACCAGTCGTATCGATGCATTCGGCAACGACGTCCTGTACTTCGCGCTCGACGCTCCGCACGAGCGCCTGCAACTCGTCAGCGAAACCACCGTCGCGCTTATGCCGCGCTGGACCGACCTCGATCCCGAGGAAACACCCGAATGGGAAGACGTGGCGGACGAGTTGCGTTTCTGGGTCGGCGGCGAGTTCCGGCCTGAGGTGGAGTTCTGCTTTGCATCGCCGAACATCGTGCCGCGGCCGTCGTTGCGCGCTTATGCGCTGCCGAGCTTTCCTCCCGGCATGCCGATCGTGGCGGGTGCGATCGATCTGATGCACCGGATTCACAAAGACTTCGCGTACAAACCTTCGGCGACGATGTTTGACACGCCCGCCGAGCGCGCCTTCGAATTGAAGAGCGGGGTATGCCAGGACTTCGCGCAGGTGATGATCGGCTGTTTGCGCTCGCTGGGTTTGCCGGCGCGCTACGTGAGCGGTTATTTGCGCAACGATCCACCGCCTGGGCAGCCGCGCTTGATCGGTGCGGATGCCTCGCATGCGTGGGTGTCCGTTTATTGCCCGGAGAGTGGCTGGATCGATCTCGACCCCACCAATGACGTGCTTGCCGATATGGACCATGTGACGCTCGCGATCGGGCGGGACTACAGTGACGTGTCCTTGCTGCGCGGAATGATCCTCGGAGGCGGGGCGCATCGGGTGGAAGTGGGTGTGACGGTGCTTGCGCTCTAAGTTTTTCGCCTGCTCTGCTCGAAACTTCCCTCGGAAAGTTGCTGATGCCCCGCGACTATCTGCAATTTAGCGGCTTCCCATTTGTATGTCCCCGGCGTTCAGACGTCCCAACTTCGCGGCAAGATCGAGCCTCGCCCCGTTTTGATCGCGGCCAGCAGCGCCCGTGCACGTTCTGCCGATAGGGCGGCGTCAATTCGTGCTGAGCGTGCCTTATGTGCATCGGCAGCGGCCTGGGTCGTGTCGAGAACCAGCAGCGCCTGTCCTTGCGTTACGCGCTCACCGTCACGAATCAGAATCTGTCGCACGACTCCCGTGATAGCCGGCTGAACGGTTTTCACGCGTTCGCCAGGAATCAGTTTGCCTTTTGCGGTTGCAACAATATCCAGCTTGCCGAATACAACAATCAGCAAGATAAGGACGCCAAGGGCGACAATGACACGCATCGTCCACCGTGGCGCAGGGTGCGATGGCGTTTCGATCAGTTCGAGATTCGCGGGCAGGAATTGCAGTTCCTGTGCTGTACGCTCCGGCGTATCGAGTTGATCGCGGATCGCCCATACCGAACGGAACGTCGCGCCGTAGCGCCTGCATAGATCAGCAATGGCGCGCAATTTCAGGAAATGCGTGGTCATCAGGTGTTTTGCAAAGAGACGAGGTGCGCGTAATAGCCGTTCTTCTCCAATAACTGGTCGTGGCTGCCGCGCTCGACAATCTGACCTTTGTCCATCGCGATGATCTGATCAGCATGACGCACGGCGCTCAATCGGTGCGCAATGGTGATGACCGTGCGACCGTGACACATCGCACGCATGTTGTTCTGGATCACCCGTTCGGTCTCGAAGTCGAGCGCGCTGGTTGCTTCGTCGAAAATCAGGATGCGCGGGTTCGTCACGAGTGCACGCGCGATAGCGATACGCTGTCGCTGTCCGCCCGACAGCGAGGAGCCATGTTCGCCTACTACCGTGTCGTAGCCCTCAGGCAGCTCCGAAATGAAGTCGTGAGCGCCAGCTAGCGTTGCGGCATGGATCACCACGTCGAGCGATGCGCCCGGATCTGTCACGGCGATGTTCTCGCGAATCGAGCGATTGAAAAGCAGGTTCTCCTGCAGCACCACACCGATCTGCCGCCGTAACCACGCCGGATCGGCCAGCGCGAGATCGATTCCGTCGATGCGCACGCGTCCGCTCTCGGGCGTGTAGAGGCGCTGCATGAGTTTGGTTAGCGTACTTTTCCCCGATCCTGATCGGCCGACGATGCCGACAATTTCTCCAGGCTGAATCGTCAGGTTGACCCCATTGAGGACCGGCAGACTGTCCACGCGGTAACGGAAGCGCACGTCCTCGAAACTGACTTCCCCTTTCACATCGGGCAGCGCCTGGCGGCTGGGCGGCAGTTCCGTGCGCGTGTTGAGGATGTCACCCAGGCGCTGCATCGAAATGCCGACCTGCTGAAAATCCTGCCAAAGCTGGGCCAGTCTCAATACCGGCGCGCTGACGCGTTGGGACATCATGTTGAACGCAATTAGTTGGCCAACGGTCAGCTTGCCGTCGATTACGAGCTTCGCACCAAAGAACAAGGTCGCAAGCGTGACCAGTTTGCCCACCAGTTGAATGAGCTGTTGCCCGACGTTCCCTAGCGCGTTGACGCGGAAACTCGCCGTGACATAGGCCGCGAGCTGATTGTCCCAGCGGCGGGTGAACTGCGGCTCTATCGCCATTGCCTTGACTGTCTGCACGCCGGACACGGCCTCGACTAGAAACGACTGGTTATCGGCTCCACGTGCGAATTTGTGATTCAGTCGCTCCCGTAGAAGCGGATTCAGCGTCATGGAGATAGCGGCATAAACGGGGAGCGAGATCGCGACAATCAGCGTCAGCCAGACGCTGTAGATACACATCACGCCAAGAAAAATCACCGAGAAGATCAGGTCGATGAAAGCCGTTAAGGCCTGGCCCGTGAGAAAGTTCCGGATGCTTTCAAGCTCGCGCACGCGTGCGACGGTGTCGCCCACGCGTCTCGCTTCGAAATACGCGAGTGGCAATGCCAGTAGATGGCGGAAGAGTCGCGCGCCGAGTTCGACGTCGATCCGATTGGTTGTGTGTGAGAAGACGTAGTTTCGTAAACCCGTGAGCAGCACTTCGAAAACCGAGCTGACAAGCAACGCCACGCAAACCACGTTAAGCGTGCTGTAGGCCCGATTGACAAGTACTTTGTCCATCACCACCTGGAACATCAGCGGTGAGACCAACCCGAAGATCTGCAGTACCACCGAAACCATTAAGACTTCGAGAAGCAGTCGGCGGTACTTTACGACGGCAGGAATGAACCACGAGAAGTCGAAGCGGGCCAGGTTGCCGGCGAGAGATGCACGGGACGTGAACAGCAACATGCGACCGGTGGAGCGCTCCAGAACTTCGCTCACAGGTTTCGTGTGCGGCGCCTGCATGCCGGGTTCCAGCACCAACGCAGTTCCACCGTCCGAGCCCGCGAGAATGAAGTGGCGGCCGGTGCGGTCCAACGCGAGCGCGGGAAACGGTGTTTTTGCCAGCCGTTCCGGCACAAGCTTCACGGCGCTGGCTTTCAAACCGATTTCGCGGGCGGACAGCACCAACTGCGCTTCGGAAAATGCGTGTCCGTTCGTTGCGGCTGCATGTTTTAGTTGAGACGCGTCGGTGGCAATACCGTGAAGGCGTGCAATGACGACCAGTGCCGCCAGGCCGGCGTCTTCAAGGTGAGCAGATTGCTCTTCGAATCCCATCGTTTAACTTTATAAAGCGCGGATGAACGTGCAGTGATGCGGTGGATATCTGAAACGTGTGAATGCGTCCGGCGGCTAACCGAACCCTTGTCATGCTTTCGAACGTTCCCGACCAGCGGACGATTGATGCATTCCGGGCCGCCACTTTCCCTTTGCGCGTGGAAGCGGCAGCACCTGAATCGTTATGTCAGAGTGTTAATGGGCGGACACAGCCAGCAAGAGTTGAGAGTTTTCGGGTGGGACGGCAGTAAGGCTTGTCGACACCGACGGCTCCGGCGCGTATGCGGCCATCGCCTGAACCAGTTGGACCGCTTGATGATCAGCCTCGGCATAAGCGGTGGCTGTCGAGCGCACCGAAGCGAAGGTGCGCGAAGTCCAGGTGACAGCGTCTGTGGCTGGATCGTAATGCGGGGCGTCCAGCAGTGCGCCGCTGATCGTATTGATACCTGTGGTTTGCCCGGTTGCCGGGTCCTTGAGAAACTGGGTGCCCGACCCGCCTGCCCGAATGTAGTCCTGTTCGATCAACTGCTGGGCAGCATTAAACTTTAAAACAAGGCCCGTTCCGTCGCTACCTGCAGTCGTCTGCCTTGTTATCAAACCGGTTACCGAGTCGTAGAGAATGTCTGCATATGAGCCATCCGGGCGAATGGACAGCACTTCGATTTGCACGCCTGCGGCGTTATAGGTACGGTGGATCAAGCGGTCATCACCGTCGTATTGTAGGGTGAGCGTCTTCGAGCCGTCGGCGTTGATCGAGAGTCGATTAAATGATCCGAGTAAGACATCTTCGCCACCGCACCCACCGTTCAGAGCGCCTGTTACGTTGATACCGCCGTCGGCGACGGTGAGTGTTTCGCCGGTGATGGCGTTGTAAATGGTGTTGCCGTCGGCTGAGCCGAACTGAACAGTCGTACCAGCGCCAGCGTGGACAATGTTGTTAGCGCCATCGATGATGACGTGATTGCCGTCGGCGAGGGACACCAGGTTGTTGTCGCCGTGGATGGTGACCTGATTGTCGGTTCCTGTGACGTAAACAAACTGATACTCGCCACCGCCTGAAGGAGTGCTCATGGGTGCCACGGCGTACGTTGCCGAGGAACCGGTGATATACACCTCCGTAATGAGCTTGCCGTCCGAGTCTGTGAAGTGGGTTGTGTAGCAGCCGTCCTGGTAGATGTTGAGCGTGAGCGGCTTGTTCGTACCTGTCTCGGGAACGGTCCAGACGCTTTTGCCGGCGCTGGCTGTCGGGTCTGTCAACGGACCGTCGTCGGATACTGTTCCCACGATATAGGTGACGCCAGATTCGAAGGTATAGAGCGTGCTGCCGTCGCCTTGCTGAGCCACGCGCGACGGAATTTCGACCTTGTATCCGGAGATCCAGCCTGAATCATCTACCTGCGGCACCATCATGCCGCCGGATAGCGTTAACTGCATGGTGTCTGACAGAGTGCTTGTGAATACAGCCTGATCCGAAGCGGAGAGCTGGCCGTAATATGACTGAACGACACCTTGCAGTTCTTGCAGCACGTTCGAAATCGAGTACCTGGAATCTTGAGTTACCCATCCGATCACCGTCATGCCAGCCGCAAGAAAGCCCAATGCGATTGCGACTTCAGGTGCAGCAACGGCAGCAGCACGAATGCCAAGGCCCGCTCCGACAATTGATGCTAGGTTGCCAACTGGCACATTTGCTGGACCTGTTTCGTGCGCTACTTTAATCGCTGTTAGAGTAGCCGCCGCGAGTCCGACCCAACCCGCCTTCTTCGCGACGGAGCCCAGTAATTTTCCTGCCTCGGCTGAATCCGACGCAAACTGCTGCAACATCTGGCCAGTGCTGCCGCTGATGCCCGCAAGGTCTGCAGCAGCAGTAAATCGGGCAAGCAGTTGGAGCGTTGGGTCAGTTTCGGTACGAGCTTGTTCCGCCGCGTTGACGGCATCGGCTGAACTGACCGTTCCGCCTACTAGAAAATTCACGAGAGAAGCAATTCCTTGTTCAGTGGTAATCGTTGACATATTTAATCCTGAAGTGCTCTTTTCTTAATCTTAATAGCGTTAAAGGCAGATAAAATCCAAAGAAATCCAGCGATAAGGTACATATAAAAAATCGTCCCGAGCGGATCTCTGGCGCGCATCAACGCCACATTCTGCCTATCCTTGTCCAGCAGAACCTTACCGTCGACGGTCGTCACCTGAGTTGGCCAGAACCGACCTAGGCCATCTCGCAAGAAAAAACCTTCTGCTCGGACCTCCTGATGGTCAGGATTGGCTTCGTTAAATTTCAAAATCGAGTTGTAACCTACGTAATCCTGAAGTCGGTAAATTTGTCCGTTTTCAGTTTTAAAATCGATAAATGGATATTTTTTGGGTCCGTGTCGATCATTGCCAAAAACAAATACGCCGCGCCTTTTTAAAATAGGTGCTTCAGGAGGTATGGCACCCCGATAAGGTATGGAGTGCACGAAAGCAAGAAATGGCGATATCAGGGTAAAAATGATAGCTCCAGTCAAAATAGACTGTTTCCATTTATATTCCGGCCCAATCGTCTCGGTTGGGCCCCGCAGCAAGATCAAGAAAGCTTTAAACAAGGTCATATTGGAAGGGCCCCGTGTTTGGGCCGCACACTGACGTTGCGGCTACAGCTTCACCTAACAGCTGGGTGGCTTTCTCAGCGCCCTGCGAAAACGTCTGCAAGATTTGCTGCATTCCTCCAGCGACCACGCCGAGCAGATCATTCGCAGCTCCGGCCGTAGTGATGACTTTTTTTGACGTAGCCTGCTCGACCACAGCTTGCTGAGCGGAATTAGCCGCATCGGCCACGCTGACGGACGAGCCGGTAATATAGGCGACGACATCGCCGATATATTCAATAAAGCTTTGCGTTTTCATTTAACTATCTCTGGAAAGTTTTTTTCTGAGCTTGATTGCGTTCGAAAGGGAGATAAACCATAGGGGCAGAATCAATCCGTATTCCCACAACAATATTTTTCCGAATGGATCCCTGTTTTTCTTAAGGCTGAGATTAGACGTCTCCCGGCTAAGCAGTACATGTCCGTCTAGTTCACTTATGAGCGTGGGCCAAAAAAAACCGCGACCGTCTTGGAGCAGGAAACCTTCCACGTAAAAATTTAGTCCTGAATTAGCCTTTCCAATTCTCACAACATCCAAATCGCTATCTATTAAATTGTAAATTTTTCCGTCGTTCGCATGAAAATCGATGGAATATTGTCGATTAATTGATCGTCGATTATAAATTCCACTTGTAAAATTTCCGACGCTTCGAATAACCGGCGCTTCCGGTGGCACCGCCCCCGTGTAAAATTGACTATGTAATAAATTGAAGAGCGGGAATGTCGCCGCTAGAGCGACAGCCGCACTCAGGACACCTCTTTTCCAGCTATGACCCTCCCCAATCTGATAGTCTGTCCCGTTTAGCAGAATCAGGAAAGCCTTAGGCAAACTCACGGCGGACATATATTTATTTCAGCCTAAAAAATGACGATCAGATATTAAAAAACTTAAACGTAGAGACGAGGATAAATATTCGAATCATGTCATGCGAAGCATGATCGTGAAATTTGGATCCGCAAGTCGATGCCGCGTACCTATATTTTGCAATCAACCGTAGCGCTATGAGAAAAATATTATAAAAAGCAGAACCGTGGTGTCATTTTTTGCAAACATTTCGGGATGACCTCCAGAATTCCGATAAAGTCTTGCGTGGAAGACTAATTTCTAAGATTCCTCTCAATCAAATTGAGCGGGACTAAGACTCAGATGGATTCATCCATCTGTTTGCGCGCAGCAGGAACGCGTCTTACGAAAGAGTCAAGACTATCGGGTTTTTGGCAGTGGCTGGATCGATCTCGACCCCACCAATGACGTGCTCGCCGATATGGACCACGTGACGCTCGCAATTGGGCGCGATTACAGCGACGTGTCCTTGCTGCGCGGGATGATCCTGGGGGGCGGGGCGCATCGGGTTGAGGTAGGTGTGACGGTGCTCGCGCTTTAAGCACCCGCTTTTGCCGGATGCGTCTACTCGCTTTACCCCTTCAGCAAGCCGCTTTCCGGGCAGACGAATTCACTCGACGTGCCGCGCGTCCGCTGCGGCACGCTCTTTTATCCCGCTTTCGGGGAAAACCCTCGCTCTCTATTCCCACTCACCGGGAATCCAATTTTTGAAATCCGAGAATGTTCTGGCATTCTGATTCCGTTATTCATTGTGGGTAGTTTTCATCGTGAACGCGGAACAGGGTGTGACAGGAGCTGAACGGGTGCTGCTGGTGCTGGCGGCACTCGCCAGTCACGGCAAGGCCATGTCGGTCAAGGATCTGCTCGCTGTTACCGGTCTCGCGCAAAGCACGCTGTACCGGCAAATCGCGCTGCTCAAGCGCTGGGGTTTCGTCGCTGAAAACGCGGGCCATTACGCGCCGGGTCCGATCAGCCTGCAACTCGCGCTCGGCTTCGACGTCAATTCGCTGCTCGTCGAAGCGAGCCGCACGGAGATGCAGCAACTGGCGCGCGCGTCGCAGGAAAGCATCGGGTTGGTGGTCGCGGTCAAGCATCAGGTGATGTGCCTGGAAATGGTCGACAGCCAGCACTCGTTGCGCTGCTCGTTCGAAAAAGGCCGCGCCGTGCCGCTGAAAGCCGGCGCCTCGGCGAAATCGCTGCTGGCGTTCATGGCCGACAAGGCGCGCACAGAAGTGCTCGACAACCTGTTCGACAACGATCCCGCCGGCCGCGCCGCGATCGAAGCCGAACTCGAACAGATTCGCGCTCAGGGCTACGCTGTCAGCGACAGCGAAGTCGATCCGGGCGTGTGGGGCGTGAGCGCCCCGATATTTCATCGCAGCGGACGCGGCGCCGGAAGCAGCGCGTCGATCACGCTGATGGCGCCGTCCACGCGCGCCATCAGCCGGGAAAGCCAATTCATCGACGGGACGCTACGTACGGCCCGCGCTATTTCCGAGCATATGCAAACCGATTGATCGGGCAGGGCCGCTCGCGGCCGCATTCGATCTGGATACCGAACGAACTGAACGAACTGAACGAACTGAACGAACCACAAGGAGCCCTCCCATGAAACTGAATCGACTGTTGTCCCTCGCATGCGTCACGTTTGCGGTGACGTTCGCCAGCTTTTCCGGCGCGGCGTCCGCACAAACGCCGGACGTGCTGAACGTCGCCACCGACGCGACCTTCCCGCCGATGGAATACACCGAAAATGGTGCGCGCACCGGCTTCGACGTCGACATGATGAATGCGCTCGCGAAAGCCATGGGCAAACGCGTGCAATGGACCGACATCGACTTCAAGGGCCTGGTTCCGGGCCTGATCGCGCATCGTTTCGATGCGGCGATCTCCGGCATCTACATCACCGACGAACGCGCGAAAGTGATCGATTTCACCAATTCGTATTACGCCGGCGGCCTCGTCGTGCTGGTGAAAGACGGTTCGCCGATCAAATCGGCGGCGGATCTGAACGGCAAGAAAGTCTCGGTCCAGGTCGGCACGAAATCGGTCAACTTCCTGCGCGACAACTTCCCGCAAATCAATCGCGTCGAAGTCGAAAAGAATCAGGAAATGTTCGACCTGGTGGGTATTGGCCGCGCCGATGCCGCGGTGACCGGTAAGCCCGCTGCCTATCAGTTTGCGAAGACCCGTGGTGGCTTCCACGTGCTCGACAAGCCGCTGACGACCGAAGCCTACGGCATCGCCGTGCGCAAGGACGAACCGCAACTGAAGGCCGCCTTCAACACCGCGCTGGCGAAGATCAAGGCAGACGGCACGTATGCGGCGATCGTCCACAAGTGGTTCGGCGCCACCGCGCAATAACCGGCTGGGCAGAGATAATGGAACTCGATTTTTCTCCGGTGATTGCCGGCTTTCCGGACATCATGCATGGCGCCCTGGTGACGGTCGAAGTGACCGCCGCCGCGCTCGCGCTGAGCTGTGTGCTGGGCCTGCTGATCGGTATTGGCCGGCTCACGCCGAAGCGGCGCATCGTGTACGCCTTCTGTACGGCGTACCTCACGTTTTTCCGCGGCACGCCGTTGCTTGTGCAACTTTTCCTGCTGTTCTTCGGTTTGCCGCAATTCGGCATTCTGTTGCCGGCTTTCGTGTGCGGGATGCTGGGGCTCGGCCTGTATTCGGCGGCTTATGTGTCGGAGATCGTGCGCGGCGCGATTCAATCGGTGGATCGCGGGCAGATGGAAGCGGCGCGTTCGATCGGCATGTCGTCGGGGCAGGCGATGCGCGCAATTATTCTGCCGCAGGCGATCGTGCGGATGATTCCGCCGCTGGGCAATGAGTTCATCGCGTTGATCAAGAACTCGGCGCTGGTGTCGCTGCTGACGATCGACGATCTGATGCATGAAGGCCAGAAGATCATCAGCGTGTCGTACCGTTCGCTCGAAGTGTATCTGGCTATCGCGCTGGTGTATCTGGTGTTGACACAGGTGACGAATTACGCGCTGCATCGTGTGGAGCGCCGCTTGCGTGCAGGAGGGATGGTGCAATGAACACCGTAAAAGTAGATGAACCTATCGTCAGCATTCGTGGGCTGACCAAATCGTTCGGTTCGCATACCGTGCTTAACGGCATCGACTTCGACATTCAGCCGCAGCAAGTGGTGGTCGTGATTGGGCCGAGCGGCTCGGGCAAGAGTACTTTCCTGCGGTGCTGCAATGGGCTTGAAGAGGCCGAAGGCGGCACGATCGATATCTGCGGGCATCGGCTGGTCGATCACGGGGCGATGCTCAAGGAGCGCTCGCTGAATGCGCTGCGCACCGAAGTGGGTATGGTGTTTCAGTCGTTCAACCTGTTTCCGCATCTGTCGGTGCTGCATAACATCACGGTCGGTCCGCGGATGTTGCGTGGCGCTAGCAAGGCCGAAGCCGAAGCAACTGCAATGGCGTTGCTGGAAAAAGTCGGTCTGGCCCACAAGGCGCATGGGATGCCGGCGAGCTTGTCGGGTGGTCAGAAGCAGCGCGTTGCCATTGCTCGCGCGTTGGCGATGCAACCGCGCGTGATGTTGTTCGACGAGCCGACGTCCGCGCTCGATCCCGAATTGGTCGGCGAAGTGCTGCAGGTGATGAAGCTGCTCGCGAGCGAAGGCATGACGATGGTGGTCGTCACGCACGAAATGGGTTTCGCGAAGGAAGTCGCCGACGTGGTGGTGGTGATGGACGGCGGCGTGATTGTCGAGGCCGGACCGCCTGCTGAGATTTTCTCGGCGCCGTCACAGCCGCGCACGCGGGCTTTCCTGCAGGCGGTGTTGTCGCGCGCATGAGAGTTCCATTCGACAACAAGGTGTGGAGCGGCCGTTCCGACGAGGGTGAGCCCGGCGATACCCGGCGTATTTTCAATCAGGTAGTGCCGTTCGGCGGCGCGCGGCGGAATGAGGATGTTTTACGCGCCGCCCCGTGCGTTGAAAGCGATGCGACGGTGATCGTCGGCTTTGGTTCCGACGAAGGCGTGCGGCGCAATCAGGGGCGCGTTGGCGCGGCGCATGCGCCAAAAGAATTGCGCCGTGTGCTGGCCGGTCTGCCGGCGAAAACGTCGATGGCGGCGCTCGCCGATGCGGGCGATGTGGTGTGCGACGACGGCGACCTCGAAGGCGCGCAGGCGGAACTCGCGAACGTAGTGAGCGACGTGCTCGCGAGCGGCGGCCGGCCGTTGGTGTTCGGCGGCGGTCACGAGGTTGCGTGGGGAACGTATAGCGGTTTGCGCTTGCATCAGGATCGCGTGGATGGGGCAACTTCAGCCGCAACCCGCAAGCTACTCATCATCAATTTCGACGCTCATTTCGATCTGCGTCAGAAGCGGCCGGCTAATTCAGGCACGCCGTTCGATCAGATTGCGAACGACTGCGCCGAGCGGGGCGCGCCGTTCAACTACGCCTGTTTCGGCATCAGCGATCTGGGCAACACCGCTTCGCTGTTCGCGCATGCAGGGGAACTCGGCGTGCGCTACGTGCTCGACGTCGACATGCAGGAACCGCAATTGCCGCAGCGTCTGGACGACCTCCAGCAGTTGCTGGATTCAGCGGACGACGTCTATCTGACCATCGATCTTGACGTGCTTCCAGCCGCTACCGCGCCGGGTGTATCGGCGCCTGCCGCTTTGGGCGTGCCCTTGTCGGTGGTCGAAGCGATGGTGCAGAGCGTGCGTGCGTCGGGCAAGCTGCGCGCCGCGGATATTGCGGAGTACAACCCGTCGCTCGATCAGGATAAGCGCACGGCGAGGGCGGCGGCGAGGTTGGCGTATCGGCTGCTTTAGCGCACCGTTACTACACGAACCCTCCAATCGACAGGAACGGATGCACGTTGCCGGCATAGTTCGCCGGATCGTAGGTCATGGCCGGCTGATTAGTCCCTTTCAGAAGCAGACCATAAGCCGGCCGGTCGAACCCTACGAGGTATCTGCCGAGCGAAAGTGATCTTGACATAGTGCGTATGCACATATACACTGCGCAACATGACCCGTCCTCTCTCCTACGACGAATGCAACTGTTTCGCGCTGCGCCAGGCGGCCCGGCACGTCACGCAAATCTACGAGCGCCATCTCGGCGAGGTAGGGCTGACGGCTGCGCAGTTCACGATTCTCGCCAAGCTCGCGCGCACGCCGAACCTGCCGATGGTGGACCTCGCGGATGCCATGGTCATGGAGCGCACCACGCTGGTCCGCGCCATGAAACCGTTGCAGCGTGATGGGCTGGTGGTCGCCGAATCGGCGGAGCATGACGGTCGTACGTTTCTGTTCAGTCTCACGGAGAAGGGCGAAACGACCTTCGATCGGGCCGCAATCGCATGGCGTGCCGCGCAGGACGAGTTCGAGGAAAAGTTTGGCCACGCACGTGCCAAGGCGCTGCGCTCCGAGCTCTTCGGCATCACCGGATAGACAAAGCGTACGAGCTCGTTTCAACGAGCTTTTTTTACGCCTGATTATGTGCATACGCACTCACAAAAAGGAAGCGCAGCGATGGACGGGCTTTTCGACGACGACTGCTTTGCGATCCGCCAGGCCGCGCGTTATGTGTCGCAGATTTACGACCGTCACCTGGAAAATGTCGGCCTCACCATCACGCAGTTTTCGCTGATGGGGCGCCTGAAGCGCGTGGGTCCGATGACCATGAAACAACTGGCGGAAGCCATGCGCATGGAGCGCACCACGCTGGTCCGCACGATCCAGCCGCTGCGGCGTAACGGACTGGTGTCGAGCGAGACGCTTGGGGCGGATGTGCGGGCGCTGTCGATTGCGCTGACGGCCGCCGGCGAAGAACGTTTGCAAGCCGGGCGCAAGCATTGGTATGCGGCGCAAGCCGAATTCGAAGATCGTTTCGGCGAGCAGCGCGCGGCGGCTTTGCGTACTGAGTTGTTCGCCATTACAAAAGACCCCGTTTGAATCTGCCCCGCGTGAAGCGGGTCAAGCCGGCGCAGCGTAACGCGCTTTTTTTTAAGCTCAACGAGTGCATACACACATACAGCCATCATGTCCACTACACCCTCGACTATCGCACCGCCCAGCGTGGCGAACGCCGCCAAACCGGCACGGCGCATTCCGTGGATGCTGCTCGCGGTCATCACCGTGCTCGCGGTGCTGGCACTTGCGGCGTCGTACTGGTTCTTCGTCGGCCGCTTTGTCGAAACGACGGACGATGCCTACGTCGGCGGTGATGTGACCGTGATGTCGCCGAAGGTGAACGGCTTCGTCACGGACGTGCTGGTGCGGGACAACCAGTTCGTCCATGCGAATCAGGTGCTGATCCGGCTCGATGCACGCGATTACGACGCTCGTCTCGCGCAGGCCAGTGCGGAAGTCGAGAGTGCGCAGGCGGCTGTCACCGAGTTGCAGGCGAAGAAGTCCCTGCAGCTTGCCACCATCAACGAGCAGGCCGCCGAAGTTCGGGCGTCAGGCGCCGAGTTGACGCGCAGCACCGCCGACCAGACGCGCTATCGCGAACTGGTAAAGGACGATGCGGTATCGAACCAGGTCGTGGAACGGGCGGACGCCGATCTGACCAAAGCGCATGCCGCGGTCGACCGCAGCAGCGCGGCCCTGATTGCGGCGCAAAGGCAGATCGCCGTGCTCGACGCGCAGATCGGTGACGCGCAGGCGCGCATCGCCACTGCGCAGGCGGCGCAACGGGTCGCGGCA
This sequence comes from Paraburkholderia sediminicola, assembly GCF_046026675.1. Lineage (GTDB taxonomy): Bacteria > Pseudomonadota > Gammaproteobacteria > Burkholderiales > Burkholderiaceae > Paraburkholderia > Paraburkholderia sediminicola_F. Next base: position 954,303 of record NZ_JAQQEY010000002.1, read on the forward strand.
TTGAATGTGGAGTACACCACGATCCGCTCGCCGATCGACGGCTACGTCGGCAATCGCACCGCGCGCGTCGGCTTGCTGGCGAACATTGGCGTGTCGCTGCTGACTGTGGTGCCGTCGAGCGGACTGTGGATCGACGCCAACTTCAAGGAAGACCAGTTGAAGAAGATGCATGTCGGCGACGGTGTCGACGTCGATCTCGATGCGTCGAGCAAGCGGATTCACGGCGTGGTTGAGAGTCTCGCGCCGGCGACCGGCGCGACCTTCAGCGTGCTGCCGGCGGAAAACGCGACCGGTAACTTTACGAAGATCGTGCAGCGCGTGCCGGTTCGCGTGCGTCTCGAGGTGCCGAAGGATATGGAGGGCGTGCTGCGCCCGGGCCTGTCGGCGACGGTGAAAGTGCACCTCGACGCTGCTCACGGTTAAACGATCATGACTCAGGTCCTTGCCAATCCCGCCGACCTGCCGACGCGCACCAAAGTGTTCGCGTTCGTGCTGATGTGCCTCGGTTTTTTCATGGCGACACTCGATATCCAGATCGTGGCGTCTTCACTCAAGGATATCGGGGGCGGCTTGTCCGCGAGTCAGGATGAGCTCTCGTGGGTGCAGACCGCGTATCTGATCGCGGAGATTCTCGTGATCCCGATGTCCGGTTGGCTCACGCGTGTGTTCTCGACGCGCTGGGTGTTCGCATTTTCCGCGCTGGGCTTTACGGTCACCAGTATGCTATGCGGCCTTGCATGGGACATCAACTCGATGATCCTGTTTCGCGGTTTGCAGGGCGCGCTCGGCGCCGCGATGATTCCGACCGTGTTCACGACGGCATTCGTGCTGTTCCCCGGCAAGCAGCGCCTGATTGCGTCCACCACCATCAGCGCGCTCGCCACGCTCGCACCGACGGTCGGCCCGGTGATCGGCGGCTGGATCACATCGCAATGGTCGTGGCACTGGCTGTTCTATCTGAACCTCGTGCCGGGTCTCGCCGTGACTCTGATGGTGCCGAAGTACGTGCACTTCGACAACGTCGATCTCTCACTGCTGAAAAAGGGCGACTATCTCGGCATCCTGTTGATGTCCGGTTTTCTCGGTTGCCTTGAATACGTGCTGGAGGAAGGGCCACGCAAGAACTGGTTCGGCGACGACGTGATCCTGACGTGTACCTGGGTGGCGGCGATCTGCGGATTCCTGTTCATCGTGCACGCGTTCACCGCGAAAGAGCCGATCGTCGATTTGCGCGCACTGGCGATCCGCAACTTCGGCATTGGCAGTCTGCTGTCCTTCATCACCGGGATCGGGATTTTCTGCGCGGTGTTCCTGACACCGGTGTTCCTGTCGCGTGTGCGCGGCTTCGATTCGTTGCAGATCGGCGTGGCGTTGTTGTCAGTGGGATGTTTTCAATTGGTCGCGATGGTTGCGTATTCGATAGTCGCGCGTTTTGTCGACATGCGGATCCTGCTGGTGTTCGGCCTGGTGCTGTTCGGCGTCGGCTGTTATCTGTATGTGCCGCTGACCAATCAGTGGGGCTGGCAGGAATTGCTGATCCCGCAGGCGTTGCGCGGCGTTGGCCAGCAGTTCTGTATTCCGCCCATCGTCACGATGGCGCTCGGTTCATTGCCGATGTCGAGGCTTCGATCCGCCAGCGGTCTCTTCAATCTGATGCGTAATCTCGGCGGCGCGATTGGCATTGCCGTGAGCAGCACCATGCTCAACGATCGATTGAATCTCCACTACGAGCGGCTCGACGAGCATGCGAGCGCGGGCCGTCCGGTGATCGAGTCGATCTTGCAGCAGCAAAGCGCGCACTTCGCGGCAGTCGGCGGCGATGCGCTGAATGCGGCCAATGCGGGCCTCGGGACGTTGCATTCGCTGCTGATGCGCGAAGCGCTCGTGCTTACGTTCTCCGACACGTTCTTTGCGCTGTCGCTCTGTTTCGTCGTCGGTTTGCTGAGCGTGCTGTTTTCGCGCCCGTTTGGCAATTCCGCACCGCCGCCCGATGCTCATTGAGGAACCCAGCATGAAACCCATCGTTATGAAAGTACTCGCGAGCGCGGCGCTGCTGACACTTGCGGCATGCGCTGTGCAACCTGAAACGCATGCGGATCTGCAGCACACGGTTCAGACCGTCGCACCGACCGCGTGGAATGTCGATGCTCCTCAAGACAGCATCAACGCCAATACATGGTGGGCGCAATTCGGCGATCCCGTCATGCATCAGCTGGTGGAATCGGTATTGACCGGCAATCTTGACGTACAAGCCGCGGTGGAACGCGTCAAGCAGGCGCAGGATCTCGCGAAGCAGAATCGCGCGGCCTTGCTGCCGGAATTGAACGCCAGCGCGACTGCATCCGACTCCCGCCAGAACACGCCGCCACCGCTCGGCTATGTGCGTCAGGCCGGCGTCGGCGTGACGGCGAGCTGGACGCCGGACGTTTTCGGCGGCGAACGTCTTGCTGTTCTCGCAACCGAGGCGCAAGTGTCGGGTCGGCAGGCGTCCTTGAATCAACTGCGCCTCGCACTTGCGGCGAACACCGCGGCGGCGTACATCGATCTGCGCTGGGCGCAATCGCAATTGCAGATTCTCAGCGACAACGAACAGATCCGCGCCCGCGCCCTGAAACTCACGCAGGAGCGTTTGCATTACGGACTGTCGACGCAACTCGACGTCGCGCGTGCACAGAATCAGTTGGAGGATTTGCAGGCACAGATCCCGCGCATCCAATCGGCGGTGCAGCATCAACTGAGTCTGATCGCGGTGTATTCGGGGCGTACGCCGGAGAGCGTCGACGGCTTGCTGCTCGCTAACGCACGCGACATTCCAGTGCCCGCGCAAAGCGTGCCGCAGATGTTGCCGTCGGAAGCGCTGTTGCAGCGCCCGGACGTGCGCAATGCCTACGCCACGGTCGAGCAGCGCGCGGCGGAAGTGGGCGTGTCCAAAGCGCAGCGCTATCCGCAGTTCAGACTCAATCTCGCCGACGGATTGCTGGCCTCGTCGTATCTCGGCCTGCCGACACTGACCGATAACCTCTTCAGCGCCGCATTGAACGCAACAAGTCCGATCTTCAACGCCGGCCGCATCACCGCAAATATCGACGCGAGCGAAAGCCGGATGCGCGAATCGCAACTCGGCCTGCAGCAAACCATGCTTCAGGCGCTCAAGGAGATCGAGGACAACCGCAGCGACCTGGTGAGTGGTGCGGTGCAGGTGCAACGTCTGGGCGGCGCGCTCGATGCATCGAACCACGCGTTGCGTCTGTCGAGTGAGCTTTACAAGGGCGGCGCGACGGATTTCCTCGATGTGCTCGCCGCGCAGGAGGCGTATCTGCGTGACGCGGAATCGTTGAATCAGGCCAAACGCGAGCATGCACTCGCAGCGGTCGCGCTATACCGCTCGCTCGGCGGCGGCTGGGATGTCCCCGAAACGGTCACGGCCGCATCGGCGAATTGATGCGTGTGGATGTGGCGGTGAACGTAGTAGTCCAACTGGAGATGAATGATGAGTACGCGAGAAGTAGTGATCTGCAATCCGGTGAGAACGCCGATCGGCGCATTCGGCGGATCGCTGAAAGAGGTGCCCGCAACTGAACTCGGCGCGGTCGCGGTGCGTGAAACGCTGCGGCGCAGCGGCCTCGATCCGGCCGCGTTGGCCTCGGTGGTGCTAGGCAACGTGATTCAGGCCGGCAACCGGATGAATCCGGCGCGTCAGGCGTCGATTGGCGGCGGCGTACCGGTGGCAGTGCCCGCGTTGACGGTCAATCGTGTGTGTGGCTCGGGCGCGCAGGCGATTGCGTCCGCAGCCCAGGAAATCTGGCTTGGTCTCGGCGATGCGGCCGTGGCCGGCGGCATGGAAAACATGGACCGCGCGCCCTATCTTCTCGATGGTGGCCGCTGGGGTTACCGGATGGGCAACGCGCAAATCCACGACAGCCTGCTGCGTGATGGCCTGAACGATGCGTTTTCCGGCGAGCATTCCGGCTGGCATACGGAAGACCTCGTCGCGCAGTTCGACCTCACGCGCGAAACGCAGGACCGTTGGGCCGCGCGTTCGCAACAGCGTTTTGCCGAAGCGCAGGCACGCGGCGATTTCGACGCTGAACTGGTCGCCGTCGAAATTCCGGCGCGCAAAGGTCCGCAGCATTTTACGAGCGATGAACAGCCGCGTCCGGATACCACGGTCGAAACGCTCGCCAGACTGCGTCCGGCATTCCGTCCGGACGGCACGATTACCGCAGGCAATGCGCCGGGCTTGAATAGCGGCGCGGCAGCTATGCTAGTTGCTGAACGTGGGTTTGCCGAGGCGCGTGGTATCGAGCCAATCGCGCGGCTGGTGGCATTTGGCATCGCGGCCGTCGAGCCGGGCATGTTCGGCCTCGGTCCGGTGCCGGCCGTGCAAATGGCCCTGGCTCGCGCAGGTTGGCAACTCGAGGACGTCGAACGCTTCGAGATCAATGAAGCTTTCGCCGCCGTGCCGATCGCGGTGGCGCGCAGACTCGGTATCGCGGATGAACTGATCAACGTGCAGGGCGGCGCGATCGCGCACGGTCATCCGATCGGTGCGACCGGTGCGGTATTGACGACGCGTCTGCTGCATTCGATGCGCCGCGACGGCCTGAAACGCGGCATCGTCACGTTGTGTATCGGCGGCGGACAGGGGATCGCGCTGGCATTGGAAATGATCTGAGATCGGCTGCTGCGGCGCGATCGCGTTGCCACGAACCGCGATCGTGCCGTAGCCGCATCGGCTAATGAAAGATCGGCAAGGCCAGATATCCCTTGATGACGATCGCGTTAGCAATGTCGATAAAGAAGGCACCGACCATCGGCACCACCAGAAAGGCGAGGTGCGAATGGCCGAAGCGGGCCGTGACGGCCTGCATATTGGCAATGGCCGTGGGCGTGGCGCCGAGCCCGAAGCCGCAATGACCGGATGCGAGCACGACAGCGTCGTAATTGCGGCCCATCACGCGGAACGTGACGAAGATCGCATAGAGCGCCATCAAAACGGTCTGCGCGACGAGAATCGAAACGACCGGCAGCGCTAGCGAGGCGAGGTCCCAGAGCTTGAGCGTCATCAGCGCCATGGCGAGGAATAGCGCGAGGCTCACGTTGCCGAGCAGGGCGACGGCGTGATCGATAACGGGTTTGCCCGCGAGTCCTAGTACATTGCTTAGCACTACGCCGACGAATAGCACGCAGACAAACGTCGGCAGCTCGATCGCCGTACCGGCCAATACTTGTGCGAGCACCTCGCCGGCCGCGAGGCTGATCGCGATCAGCGCCAGCGTCTCGATGAAGGCGGCCGGTGTGGTGGCTTGTTCCGCCTTCGGTTCTTCGAAGGCGAGCGGCGGCTCGGCGGGGTTGTCGCCGTGATTCTCCGCGTCGTTTTCGGCGCGTGCGACGTCCTTCCTGGCGACTTGCCGCATCAGCACCCGCGCGACCGGGCCACCGAGAATGCCGCCCATCACGAGGCCGAAAGTCGCGCAGGCGATCGCGGCTTCCGTGGCGGACTGGAGCCCGTGGTGTTCGGCGAACACCTTGCTCCATGCAGCGCCGGTGCCATGACCGCCGGACAATGTGATCGAGCCGACCAGCAAACCGTACAGCGGATCGATGCCCAATAGATAAGCGAGAGCGATGCCTACTGCATTTTGCAGGATCAGCAGGCCGATCACGAGACCGAGAAAACGCAGCAACAGGGGGCCACCTGATTTGAGGCTGGCGAGGTTGGCGTTGAGGCCAATGGTCGCGAAGAAGGCGAGCATCAGCGGCGTTTGCAGCGCGGTATCGAAACGTACTTCGATGTGACTGGTCGTGCGCAGGATCAACAGGACGATTGCCACAAGGAGCCCGCCGGCGACGGGCTCGGGAATCGTATAGCTGCGCAGCAGGGGGATCCATCCGACTAGCCGGTTACCGAGCAGCAGAACCAGTGAAGCCGTGACGAGCGTTCCGTAGATACCGACGTTCATAGGCGACCTCGTTGAGCATGAGTGATGGTCATAGCGGTACGAGGCGTCCGACGGCGCGTGGAGCGGCAAAGGAGCGAGCGGGAAACGCCTGTGGCGTGAGGGTACCTGAACGGCAGTGATCCAACAACGATGGCAGCGAGGCGCACCGGCGCGGACCGCCCGGCCGTCGATACCGGAGTAAGACCATATTTAAAGTTTTCTCCAGCATCGGTTTCGTTTAGCATCATTCGCACTTTCACAAGAACACCAAGAGACATGGCACTGATCGCACGAAACATTCTCGGTATTGCCGTATTGCTACTCATCGCTTTCATCTTTTCGACCAACCGGCGCGCCATCCGCTTACGGACCGTAAGCGCGGCGCTGCTTGCGCAGATCGGGATTGGCGCTTTCATTCTCTTCGTGCCGATCGGCAAGACGGTCCTGGCTGCCGCTGCGTCCGGCGTCAATCACGTACTCGGCTATGGCAACGCGGGCATCGAGTTCCTGTTCGGCGGCCTCGTGCAGGCGAAGATGTTCCAGGTCTTCGGCGACGGCGGCTTCGTATTCGCCGTACGGGTGTTGCCGGCCATCATCTTTGTTACCGCGCTTATTTCCGTGCTTTACTACCTCGGCGTGATGCGCTGGATCGTGATCGTGCTCGGCACGATATTCCAGAAACTGCTCGGCGTATCGAAGCTCGAATCCTTCTCGGCCGTTACCACGATCTTCCTGGGGCAAAGCGAAATGCCTGCCGTGGTCAAACCGTTCACGCGCGACATGACCGGCGCCGAACTGTTCGCGGTGATGTCGAGCGGCATGGCGGCGGTTGCCGGTTCGGTGCTGGCGGGTTATGCGGGCCTTGGCGTGCGGGTTGAATATCTGCTGGCCGCGTCGTTCATGGCGGTGCCGGGTGGCTTGCTGTTCGCCAAGATCATTCACCCCACCACCGAACCGAGCCGTGTGCATCTCGAGAACCTCAGCTTCGATGAAAAACGCCCCGCGAATGTGATTGAAGCCGCGAGTTCCGGCGCGACCGTGGGCCTGAAAATCGCCGTGATGGTCGGCGCGATGCTGATCGCGTTCGTCAGCCTGATCGCATTGCTCAACGGCATTGTGGGCGGCATAGGCGGCTGGTTCGGGCATCCGCAACTGTCGATGCAATCGGTGCTCGGCACGGTGTTCGCGCCGCTCGCGTATCTGATCGGTGTGCCGTGGAGCGAAGCCGCAATTGCCGGCAATTTCCTCGGTCAGAAGATCATTCTCAATGAATTCGTCGCGTATGCGTCGCTGTCGCCGTATCTGAAAGATGCCGCCAGCGTGAGCGCAGCCGGCCTGCAGGCGCTCGATCCGCGAACCCTTGCTATTCTGTCGTTTGCGTTGTGCGGCTTCGCAAACTTTGCGTCGATCGCGGTGCTGACGGGCGGCTTTAGCGCCGTCGCACCGGAACGCCGCGCCGAAGTCGCGCGCTACGGCCTGCGTGTCGTGCTCGCCGCGACGCTCTCGAACCTGATGAGCGCCACGATTGCGGGCATGTTCCTGACGCTGAATTGAATCGAATTGAGGATCGTTGCATGAACATGGAACAACTGCTGGAACGCGCGGGCATTGCGCGAGAAAAGGCCTATGCGCCTTATTCGAAATTCAAGGTCGGCGCTGCGCTCCTGACCAACGACGGCACCGTATTCGACGGCTGCAATGTCGAGAATGCCTCGTACGGACTATGCAATTGCGCTGAGCGTACGGCGTTTTTTAGCGCGATCGCCGCGGGCTATCAACGCGACCAGTTTGCCGCGCTTGCCGTAATCGGCGATACGGATGGACCGATTGCACCGTGCGGCGCGTGCCGCCAGGTGATCATCGAACTGGGCGGCCCCGAATTGCCGATTCGGCTCGGCAATCTGCATGGCGCCACTCGCGACACCACTGCGCGTGAGCAATTGCCGGACGCGTTTTATCTATGAGCGAGCACAAGGTTATCTACGACACCGATCCCGGTGTGGACGATGCGATGGCGCTCGTTTTTCAGGCGCTGCATCCGGACATCGAATTGCTGGGTCTGACGAGCGTATTCGGCAACGCCACGATCGACACCACCACGCGTAATGCGCGTTTCCTGGCCGGACGGTTCGCGCCGGGCGTGCCGGTTGCGCAGGGCGCCGCGGCACCGCTCAAGCGTGCAGCACCCGAACCGCTCGCCTGGATTCACGGCGACAACGGGCTTGGCAACATCGCGATCGAAACCGGTGCTGAAGCCGCGCTCGACGCACGTCCCGCGCACCGCTTCATCATCGACACGGTGCGCGCGCATCCTGGCGAAGTCACGTTGGTCGCGGTGGGCCCGCTCACGAACCTGGCATTGGCGCTGGCCGACGATCCGCAGATCGCACCGCTCGTCAAACAGGTGGTCATCATGGGCGGCGCGTTCGGCACGGACGGCGTACTCGGCAACGTGACGCCGGCGGCCGAAGCGAACATCCTCGGCGACCCCGATGCCGCCGACATCGTGTTCGGCGCACCGTGGCCGGTTGCGATCGTCGGGCTCGACGTCACGCAGCGCACCATCATGAGCCAGGATTATCTGGCGTCGCTGCGCGAGCGCGGCGGTGCAGCAGGGCAGTTCGTGTGGGACGTGTCGCGGCACTACGAAGCCTTTCATGAGCAAAGCGCGCAACTTGAAGGCATTTACGTGCACGACTCGTCGGCAGTCACTTATGTGCTGGCGCCGCATCTTTATACGACTCGCCGTGGTCCCGTACGTGTGCTGACGGACGGCATCGCCGTGGGCCAAACCATCCAGAAGCCTTCTACGATGCCGGTGCCTGCGCCGGACTGGGACAGCCGGCCCGACAGCACGGTCTGCCTGGACGTGGATGTGCCTGGGATGCTCGCGCTTTACGAGCGCACCATCTGCGGCACGCTGTAGGGCGATCTTGTCACGCTGCCGCCGTTTGCTAAGGGCGTCGCCTCTTTAAGTGCCGCTCTCCACGCAGCCCGGCGCGTAGCAGACGGCTCGCGGCGCGGCGATTGATCTGACGCGATTGATCTGACATAAGGAGCAATGCGGAAACAACGCGGAAACGGCGTGGGAAACACCGAGGCCGCGGTGCAATGCAGCAAACCGGCCCGCCATTGTGGCCGATGCGTATCGTCAATCTTTGCTACATTCCTGCAGACGTGCTGTGCACGCGGTCCTCGAAGCCTTTGCATACCGGCGCCGCGGGCGTGACCCAAATCTATCAAGAGGCAAAAGATGCGAATTCTAGTAGTAGGGGCGGGCGCCGTGGGCGGCTACTTCGGCGGACGTCTCGCAGCGGCGGGCCAGGACGTGACCTTCCTCGTGCGCCCCGGCCGCGCGGAAAAGCTTGCGCGTGACGGCCTCGTCATTAACAGCGCGCGCGGTAATCTCACCTTGCGCGACGTCAAGACGATACTCGCCGGTGTCGGCGCGGAGCCGTTCGATCTGGTGCTGCTCAGTTGCAAAGCCTACAGTCTCGACGACGCGATCGATTCGTTCGCACCGCTGGTCGGCGAATCCACGCTGATTCTGCCGATGCTTAACGGCATGCGTCATATCGACGTGCTCAAGGAAAAGTTTGGTGCGTCGCGCGTACTGGGCGGTCAGTGCGTGATCGCGGCAACGCTCAGCCCCGAGCAGCACATCATGCATCTGAACGAAACGCACGCGATCACCTTCGGTGAACTGGAAGGCGGCACGTCCGAGCGCGTCGAGGCGATTGCGGATGCGATGGCCGGCGCGAATTTCGATGCGGTGGTTAGCGACAACATCTTGCTGCGCATGTGGGAAAAGTGGGTGTTCCTGGCCACACTGGCGGCCAGTACGTGCTTGATGCGCGGTTCGGTCGGCGATATTCTGGCTGCGCCGGATGGCAAGCGCATCATCGAAAACCTGCTTGGCGAGTGCCGTGGCGTCGCGGAGCACAACGGCTTTACGATGGGCCCGGACTTCGACGCCCGGGCTACCCAAACGCTCTTCACTCCGTCGCCGTTAACAGCTTCGATGTTGCGCGACGTCGAAAACCACTCGCATACCGAGGCGGATCACATCCTCGGCGATCTGATCTCACGCGGCGGCGATGCGCAGAAGGGTGAGCACGGCTTGTCGCTGCTGCGTATCGCCTATAGTCATCTGAAGACGTATGAAGCGAGGCAGACCCGTACATCCTGAATGACGGGAACGCGGGCGACGGGGACGGCCACAGCAGCCTAACGTTTCGGAGGTGAAGCAATGCCGAGTCCAACCGGATCCGTACCCGCGCTCAGTGCCGCCTCGGCGACGATCTTCTCGATCGGTATCGTCTTTCTCGGCTACTGGGGCTTGTACGATCAGTCGAAATGGCACGTGTCCGACGTCTTTGTCTTCGTGTTTGCGATGATCGGCTTTGGCTGCCTCGGCCTCGTGCCCTGGATGGCGACCAGTCCGGTCGAGCCGGAAACAAGCGATTCCCGCATCCGCATTGCGCGGCACATGTTCCTCGTCGGCGTCCTGTCGATCTGGCTAGGCGTGGCGATTTCGGTGATCTTCTGATGCACTGCCCCAAATAAAAAACGCGCGCCTCGAACAAGGCGCGCGTTTTTATTGATGCGGAGAAGCGCATCGCGGTCGTGCCGATTACCGGCGCACCGAAATGCGCAAGGAGCCTTAACGCTCGATCTGCCTGTTCCAGCGCGTATCCCACTGCGCCCGATGCGCATTGATCGTGTCCCAATCCACCACGGTGACCTTCTTCACCAGATCGTCGACGTTACCCAGGCTTTGCTGCATTGGCGGCGTCATCTTCGCGAGACGATTGGTCGGAATCTGCTTGCCGGCCTCGGCGGCTTTGGTCTGGGCCGGCGCGGACAGCAGGAACTGCGCGAGTTTCTGCGCCAATTGCGGGTCTGGGTTGTTGTTGACCACGCACAGATCGACCAGCAGCAACACCGGACCTTCCTTCGGACTCACATAGCCGACCGGAATGCCCTTGTCCTGCAGGTCGCTTACGGCCGTCGGCGTCAACGGGAACAGGCCCGCTTCGCCGGTCTGGACCATTTCGGAAATCTTCGCTGAGTTCGGCACGTACTCCACCACGTTCGGGCCAACCGTCGTGGCCCATTTCGTGAAGCCCGGTTCGACGTTCTGCTCGCTGCCGCCCATCAAACGGTTGATCGCCAGAAAGCCGTGCAGGCCGAAGGTGCTGCTCGACGCGGACTGGAACACCACCTTGCCCTTGTACTTCGGATCGGCAAAGTCCATCCATGAGGTCGGCGGCGCCCAGCCTTTTTCTGCAAACAGCTTCTTGTTGTACGCGATGCCGGTCATGCCGAGTTGCACACCTGCGCCCATGTCGTCCTTCATGCGCGCGAACGGGTAGAGCTCCTTGAGCACCGGCGAGTCGTCGAGCTTCTTGCACACACCCATGCTGACCGCGCGCGCCATCACGCCGTCGTCGAGAAACACCACGTGGATTTGCGGATTGGCCTTGTTGGCGAGCAGCTTGGCGAGAATGTCCGACGAGGTGCCGGGTACCACGACCACTTTGACGTTGTTGGCTTTCTCGAAGTCGGGCAGGACCTGGCTCGTATAGGCCTTTTCCATCGGACCGCCATTCATGCCGATGTAAATGGTCCTGGTCTCCGACCATGCCGGCGCGGCTGCACCGAATGCGCACAACGCGGCCAGCGCCGCGATCGTCTTGAACAGTTTCATTGGGGGCTCCTGAGTTTCATTAAACGATAACGAGGCGATGACTGGGCGATAGCAAAGCGATAGGCAATAAGCAACAAGCGATAACTAGGCGATGGATGGCGCAGCAACAGCAGCGAAGCGATTGATCGAAAAAGCGTCGAGCGGTGTGGCCGTGGCGCCGTCGATCACAAGATCCGCGAGTATTTCGCCGACCCCTGGCGCCAGCAAAAACCCACCGCCCGAAAAGCCGAATGCGTGCAACAAACGAGGTATCGTGCGGCTCGCACCGATGATCGGATTGCTGTCGGGCGTTTCGCCTTCCACGCCGCTCCATGTGCGGATCAGCAGCGCCTCGCGCAGCGGGGGCAGCAGGGCGCACGCATCGCGCATCACGGCGCGGGTGGTTTCCGTCGACGGTTGACCGTATTCGCCGTCGCCATGTCCACGCCCGCCGCCGATCACGCAATTGCCGCGCGCCACTTGCCGAGCGTAGATGCCGCCGCCATACACGCCGAGGTTGTGCGTGATGAAATGCGGCAGCGGCTCGGTGACCCACATGTTCGGGTAGATCGGTTTCATCGGCGCGGTTTCGCCGAAGTAGCCTGCAACCGTATTGGCCCACGCGCCGGCCGAATTGATCAGCCAGTCGGCGCTGATGCGCGTGTCGCCTGCTTGTAACTGGAAGCGCGTACCGTCGTGATGGATGTCGGTCAGTTCGGTTTGCTCACGCACGTCCGCGCCCGCGGCGCGCGCAGCATGTGCGAACGCGGGTGAAACCAGACGCGGATTCGCATGGCCATCGGTTGCACAAAGCGAGCCACCGACCGCTGCCGCGCCCAGCCATGGATAACGTTGCCGGAACGTGGCGCCGCTGATGACCTGCGCTTGCAGTCCATGGTCGCGCGCCATGCCCGCCCATGCTTCGAGCGCAGCAAGATCGGCTTCGCTGCGCGCGAGCCGCAAATGTCCCGACACGGTGAATTCGCCATCGATGCCGATCAGTTCTGGCAAGCCGTCCCAGATGCGCCGTGCACGCATCGCGAGCGACATCTGTTCGGCCGGCCGTCCCTGGACGCGCACGCCGCCGTAGTTCACGCCGCTTGCCTGCGCGCCGCAATAGCGCCGCTCGAACAAGCCCACGCGCAAGCCGCGTCGCGCGAGCGCCAACGCTGCCGATGAGCCGACCAGGCCGCCGCCCGCAATCGCGACGTCGTAGTGCAGGGTGTCACTCATCGCGCGCCTCCTCGAGAATCTCGGCGATGTCATCGGCATACATCGCGGGCGATAGCGGAATCGGTTTGACAGGTGGTTGGCTACGCAAACGGCCTACGGCTTCGAGGGGTTTGCCGGTTTCTTCCGCAAGTAACGTCAATGCCGCTTCGCCACACATGCGGCCCTGGCAGCGGCCCATGCCGACGCGCGTGAGCGCTTTCAGTCGATTGATCTCGTTTGCTTCGCCAGCGCGGATGCAGCGCCGCAAGGTGCCTGCATCGATTTCTTCGCAGCGGCACACGGTCATGTCGTCGGGCCATTGCGCGGCGCATTTTGCGGGTGGTGCGAATGCCGCTTCGATACCTTGGCGAAATACCGCGATACGTTGCAGGCTGCGCTCGAGTGAAGCTGCGTCGCGCATGCCGAGGCCACGTGGATGAGCGATGCCGAGGTCGTCGAGTAGCGCCAATGCCGTGCGGCGGCCGGCGAGTTCGGCCGCGTCAGCGCCCGCGATGCCCGCACCGTCGCCCGCCAGATAGATGCCGCGCACGGAGCTGCGGCCAGCGGAGTCGAGTTCGGGTAGCCAGCAACGGTTGTGGGCATCGAAACGGAAGCGGCACCCGGCGAGATCGGCGAGTTGAGTTTCGGGTTTCAGGCCGAAACTGATGCCGACGGCGTCGCAAGGGATGATTTCGCTCTTCTTCGAGTGGCCGGTTGAGGAACGCCATTCCATGGCACTCACGCCGTGCTTACCGTGAATGCCGATCAGGTTCACATCGCGCTCGATCCGCACGCCGTGCATCTTTAGCCAGCCGACGTAGTAAAGCCCTTTGGCGAACGTAGCAGGCTGCCGCGCGAGTTTCGGCGCCGCGGCAATCTGCTGCGACAGCGGACTCGTGTCGAGCACGGCCACCACCTGTGCGCCGGCTTTCGCGTACTGATAGGCCACGAGATAGAGCAACGGCCCGGTACCAGCGAGCACCACGCGCTGGCCGATCGCACAGCCTTGCGCCTTCAAGGCGACCTGCGCCGCGCCCAGCGTGTAGACGCCGGGTAGGGTCCAGCCCGGCGCCGGTAGCACGCGATCGGCGGCGCCGCTCGCGATGATCAGATGCGAAAACGGCACGCTGATTTCCCGTCCTGCGTACAGCGTATCGAGCCGGCCCTGCGCACAAGCCCAGGCAAGTGTGTCGGGGCGATAGTCGAGATGCGGAAGCAGCGCGGCCATCGTCGTATGTAACGCCTCGGCTTTGTGCGCTTCAAAACCGTAGAGCGTTTTCTTCGAGCGCTGGAACGCGCCGCTCGCGGGCGGTTGACGATAGATCTGTCCGCCCCAGCGGGCGTTTTCATCCAGCACGATGGGCTTGATGCCGGCCGCCACCAGCGTTTCGGCGGCGCGCACGCCCGCCGGTCCTGCACCGACGATAACCACGCGGTGTTCGTTGCTCATTGCGTGTCCCCATTTGTCGCCGCGGCAGAGCTAGCAGCAGCCGAAGCAGAGACGGGAGGGGCAGCGACAGTCGACGCAGTGGCAGCAGGGACAACGACGGAAGCAACTTCAGCGAGCCGCGTGACCACCCGCATGCCTTGCGTCACCAGTGTCGAGCACGCGCGCAAACGCAGACCCTCTTCGGTGCGCATCCAGCAATCCTGGCAAGCGCCGATCAGGCAGAAGCCGGCACGTGGCGCGCCACTGAATTCGCTTTCGCGCACGCGACGTTGTTGCATCAGCACGGCGGTGAGCAGCGTATCGCCTTGCAACGCGGTGACTTCATAACCGTCGATAAAAAAGCTAAGTGGTTCACGCTGCGTCTCCGCAACGCGAACAAATTGCGCATCGCGTTTCGGCGCGGCGGGTTCGGAGGACAGCAAATTCGACGGCATGTGAGAGAGGGCAGTAGAAGACATCAGTGCTGGCCGATCAGAATCCGGTTGAGCCCATACACGCGGTCGAGCAGCAGCATCGCGCCGGCCGTGATGAAGATCACCAGCGCGGAGACGGACGCCATCATCGGGTCGATCGATTCAGTCGCGTACATGTACATGCGTACCGGCAACGTGACGGTTTGCGGCGAGGTGACGAAGATCGACATGGTCAATTCGTCGAAACTGTTGATGAACGCGAGCAACCAGCCGCCGGTAATGCCCGGCAGAATCATCGGGAAGGTGATGCGGCGAAACGTAGTCCATGCGTCGGCGCCGAGTGAATGCGCGGCATGTTCGACGCTGCGGTCGAGACCGCTGACCGAGGCCAGCACGAGCCGCATCACGAATGGCGTGATGATGATCATGTGCGCGAGTACGAGCCACGCGAACGAACCGGTCGCGCCGATCAGCGCGAAGAAGCGCAGCAGTGCGATGCCGAGCACAAGGCCGGGAATCACCAACGGTGACAGCAATAAGCCGTTAAGAAAACCGCGGCCCGGAAAGCGCGCACGGCCGATGGCCAACGCGGCAGGCAATGCGACGATCAATGACAACGTCGCCGAGGCGAACGCCAGCTTCAGGCTGTTGAAGAATGCCGAGATGAAGTCCGGGTAGTTGAGGATCGCGCGGAACCAGCGCAGCGATACGCCGTGCGTGGGCAGCGTGAGCGTTTCATCGGGCGTGAAGGCGACCAGCACCACGATCACGAGCGGCGCGAGCACGAACGCAATGACGAGCGTGTGGAAAATCAGCGCGATGGGGCCATTTTTTCTCATGATGATCTCGCGAGGGTCAACCGAGGCTTCTGGTGTACTTGCGTTCCAGAACCCGGTAGTAAGTGAGCATCACGATCAGGTTCGCGACCAGCAGCAGGAGCGCGATGGTCGCGCCGAGCGGCCAGTTCAGCGAACCGAGGAATTCGTCATAGACGGCGGTGGCGGCCACTTTCAGGCGCCGTCCGCCGAGCAGGCCGGGAATCGCAAAGGCGCTCGCCGACAGGCCGAACACCATCAGGCTGCCCGACAGAATGCCAGGTGTGAGTTGCGGCAACACGATGCGGCGCAAGGTCGTGGCGGGCGAAGCCATCAGCGAAAGCGCGGCATTTTCCGTTTGCGGGTCGAGCTTCTGCAACGCGGTCCAAATCGGAATCACCATAAACGGCAGCATCACGTGCACCAGTGCGATGACGATCGCGAAAGTGGTGTATTCGAGCTTGTACGGTCCGAGCCCGATAAGACCGAAGGCCTGATTCACGAGGCCGTTGCTATTGAGCAACATGCTCCAGCCGAATGCGCGCACTACGACCGAAACCAGCAGCGGCGCGAGAATGATCAGCAGGAACATGGAGCGATATGGATCGCGCATGCGCGACAGCACGTAGGCTTCGGGCGTGCCGATCACGATGCACAGCAGGGTGGTCAGAAAGGCGATGCCGAAGGTGCGCAGGAAGATCGTATGGAAATACGACGATTGCAGCACTTCCGCATAGTTGCCGAACTGGAATGCGGCGAGTGGGCCGCTCGCCGGATCGAAGCGGTAAAAAGTCAGCACCAGTGTCATCACGAGCGGCACCAGCACCAGCGTCGCAAACAGCAGGAAAGCCGGCGTGCACATCAGCCACAGCGGCAGGAACGCCTGCCACGGCGCGCGGCGCGCATTGCCAGTCTTCACGCTGTCGTTGTTCGAAGCGGGCAACGTACTAGCCATGATGCGCATCCCGTTGGATGAAGCGGATCGCCTCGCTGTTCCAGTCGACGCCGACCGCCGTGCCTTCCGGCAGCGGTTCGGTGCCTTCGTTCTGACAGCACACCAGCACTTCGCCGAGCCGGCTATCCACGCGGTACAGCCATTGGCTGCCGAGGAAGAAGCGGCTCGTCACGGTGGCCGCCAGACGTCCCGTGTTCGGCGCGCACAGGCGCAGCTTTTCCGGACGAATGCACAACGTGACCGCGTCGCCGACGCCGATCACGCGTTCGCGCACGGGCAGTTGCGCGGTGTGGCCGGTCTCCGCGAGATCATGTCCAAGGTCGATGCGGATCGCGTCGCCGTCGCGCGCCACCACGGTGCCTGCCAGCATGTTCGCCTTGCCGATGAACTGCGAGACGAATCTGTTTTCAGGCCGTTCGTACGCTTCGTACGGTGTGTCGATCTGCGTAATGCGGCCGGCTTCCATCACCACCACGCGGTCGCTGATCGATAGCGCTTCCGACTGGTCGTGTGTAACCATGATGGTGGTCGTGCCGATCTTGCGTTGAATGGCGCGCAGTTCGAACTGCATGTCTTCGCGCAATTTGGCGTCGAGGTTCGACATCGGTTCGTCGAGCAGCAGCACGGGCGGCGCGATCACAATCGCTCGGGCAAGCGCCACACGCTGCCGCTGACCGCCGGACAACTCGCGCGGAAAGCGGTGCGCGAGCGTATCGAGCCGCACCAGCGCCAGCGCTTCGCGCACACGCTCCTTGCGCTCGGCCTTGTCGATGTTGCGCATTTCCAGACCGAAGCCGACGTTGTCCGCGACGCTCATATGCGGAAACAGCGCGTAGCTCTGGAACACGATGCCGAGGCCGCGTTTGTTCGGCTTCATGTGCGTGATGTCGCGGCCGTCGAGCGTGATGCGGCCTCGCGTGGTTTCGACGAAGCCCGCGATCATCTGCAACGTGGTGGTCTTGCCGCAACCCGACGGTCCGAGCAGCGAAACGAACTCGCCTTTTTCAACCGACAGGTTCACGTCGGCGACTGCCTGCAGATCGCCGAACGATTTCGCTACGTCCGTGAGTGTGAGGAACGACATGATCTGGCCTTTGGATGGATCGACACCGGTTCAATCGGCTACTGCCTCGATGGAGCCGACTCTATCCAGCCAAATTGCATGGCGTCAATTTCAAATTCCGTTTGCCGGTATAAGTTTAGAAAAAATTCCGATGAACGGAATATATTCGACAAGACTGGCACCAACTCTTCCGTTCCATGATCTCCGGAAAATCCCTATGAATCAGAACGAAGTGCGAATGGAACGGGCGTGCCGGGAACATTCCATTCACGGATAATTCCCTCTATAGTGTTCCGGTCAATGAAATAATTCGGAGCACCTGAGATGAATGCTGCCACCAAACGAGATGCCGATCCCGCACTGACCGATACGGGCAGTCCACCCGGCCCGGGGATGCTGGAGCGCGCCTTCGCGGTGATCCGTGCGTTATCCGAAGCGCAACCCGACGGCGGTCGCGTCACGCGTCTCGCGAAGGCGGTGGGTCTCACGCAAGGCACGGTGCACCGCATTCTTCACGCGCTGATCGCGGAAGGCATCGTCGAACAGGACGAAAATTCGAAGCTGTATCGGCTGAGTGTCGATTTCTTCGCGCTTGCCGCGCAGGCCGGCAATCCGAGCGGCATGCGCACGCTGTGCCGCCCCGCATTGCTACGGCTGTGCGCGAGTCTTGGCGACACGATTTTTCTGTTGGTCAAAAGTAGTTTTGATGCGGTGTGTCTCGACATCTGCGAAGGGCCGTTTCCGATTCGCTCGTTCACCGGCGATATTGGCGGGCGCGTGGCCCTAGGTGTCGGCCAGGGAAGCCTGGCGATTCTCGCGTTCCTGCCCGAAGCGGAGCGTGAAGAGATCATTCGGTTTAACGTACCGCGAATTCGCGGCTATGGCGTGCTCGACGAAGTGTATTTGCGCACCGAGATCGAGCGCGTGCGCCAACTCGGTTATGCGGGCCGCAATAGCGGGGTACTCGACGGCATGGCGGGTGTGGCGGTGCCGATTCTGGATCGCACCGGTGTGGCGGTGGCGGCGCTGAGCGTGGGCACGCTGGCGGCGCGTCTAGGCGACGATCGTCTGCCGATGGTGGTCGAATTGCTGCGCCGCCAGGCGGATGCGATCGGCCCGCAAACCAATCCCTTCGATGTCGCGCTGCGCCGGCCGATGCATGGTTTGTCGCGGGCTATGACTACGGAGCGGATTGCGGGGTGAGCGGAGACGAAAAGGGCGGCGCGGGTCCGAACTTATCCGGCTGTCGGTTCGCGCCGCCGTCACACCTGCACACAAAGAAAAACGGTTTCTATGCGCGTAAGCACAGGGCCTGTAAACCACCCCACTCAGAACACCTTCACCGGCACATTCACCACCAGCCGGTACTCCATATTGTTGCCATCGGAGTAATAGCGCGAGGCGTTGTGCCACATCGCGATGAACGTGACCTTCGTGTCCTTGAAGCGGCCGCTTTGCAGCGTATAGCTCGGAATGAAGCCGAACTCGTGATGGTGGCCGTGCACCGGTTCACCGTTTTTCCAGTACAGGTTATGCAGCGGTGCCGACGCCGAAGCATTATCAGCGGCACCCGCCGACGCATCCGCGCCCCAGCCATACTCGCCCCAGAACATCGCCTTGAGCCCCGGCACGCCGGCGTATTTGCCGTCGAACGTGTAGCGCAATTGCAGCGATTGCTCATGCGGTGCGTTGTAGTCGACGTCCATCGAGTTGGTCAGGTAGATGCCGTTGGTCTCGTTGACGTAGTCGAAGAACTGGTCGCCGAGCACCTGCTGGTAACCGACCAGCAGCGCATGCGGGCCGTGCTGTGCCGAAACAGACAGGCTGTACGCGTTGCTGTTGATATGCCCCTGGCGTGATGCGCCGGTATCGTGCGTCGAGTAGATATTCGCGAGACCGCTCCATTTGATCGTGGTCGGGTCGCCGAACGATTGCGCGACCGAGCCGTAGTACTGACGCCAGACGTCGTCCGCCTGGTCGACATACAGCGCCATTTCGCCGTTCTTCGCGTAGTGCCACGTACCGCCCACGTAAGTCAGGCGGTCAATGCGCGTGCCGCCGTACGAGGTGGTCAGGTTAGTCAGGTTCGTGTGCCCGCGTGCATCGACCTTGGTGAAACTGCCGGCCTCGAGCGTTGTGTGAACCAGATCGTTGCTGATCATCGACACACCGAGGAAAGTCGGCGGCAATGCGCGGTTGTCATGCGGTTCGAGGAACGGGTTGGTGACGGTTTGCAGACCATACTTCACGACCGTTTCCGAAATGCGTCCCTTGATGTCGTACATGCCGGGGTAAGCCCACGCGAGCTGCTGCGAACCGCCGCCGTCCTTGCCGACGTGCACCATGTTGCTGGCGCCGTTGCCGCCGTCGAGCTTGAGCGCGGCGAACAGTGACGCGTCGACACCGAAGCCTACCAGACCCTGTGTGAAGCCCGATTCATAGTTGACTTGCGCACCCTGAACCCACGCGTGACGATAGATCGAGTTGGGCGCCTGGAAGTAGTCGGAATAGTTGCGGAACTGCAGGTTCAGATGGCTATCGGCGATAAAGCCCTTGCTCGCTGCCTGGCTCGACGGCGGCGTGGGAGGCGTGACCGCCTGATTGGCTTCCGCGTTGACGATGGCGTTGGTCGTGTCAGGTTGATCGTTGCGCACCTGGCCGCCCTGTTCGCCTCTGCGCTTGCCGGACGTGTTGGCTTGCGAAGTTTGCGGAGTTTGCGGAGTTTGCGAAGAGGGCGTTGCTTGCGACCGTTGCGTAGGAGAGGAAAACGTTTGCGCGAGTGTTTGAGTTTTCGCCGTATCGGAGGTGGACTCCAATACGGCGTCATCGGCATAGGCACTCGCGCCGATTGTCAGCGCGGGCAGCGTGAATGCACAGTAAAAGAAGGTGGCTGCATTGGTTTTTTTTGACCACTTTTTTGTTCGGCTATCTTTCATGGTGTACGTCTCTGTTATTTTGGTGAATCTTTGGCTGGCGGTTAGCCAGTCCACGCTTATCGCTCGTCTCGCTGATGGCAGGACGAACGAATCCATCGGCGCGACGGCCCGCCGCGCCGGGGAATACGGTTTTAAGTTTTCAGACTTGTTTCTTTAGCGATCCCTCAAGCGGACGTCCTACAGGGCGTCCGCCACGCGAATGCACGCGACGCGTGTCGCGCTCGCACCATGCGTGACAGCCTGCGGAATCTCGCTGGCGCAGGCCTCGATCGCATCCGGGCAGCGCGTGCGAAACGCGCAACCGGAGGGGGGGCTGAGCGGCGAGGCAATCTCGCCGCGCAACAGCAGATGGCGGCGGGCGCGTTCAACCACCGGATCGGGCACCGGCACGGCCGACAGCAACGCGCGCGTGTACGGATGACGCGGCGTGCCATATACGTCGCGCTTGTCGCCGAACTCCATCACGCGTCCCAGATACATCACCAGCACGCGGTGGCTGATCGCCTTGACGACCGCGAGATCGTGCGCGACGAACAGCAGAGACAGCGACAACTCGCGCTGCAGATCGCGCAGCAGGTTGACGATTTGCGCCTGGATCGAGACGTCGAGCGCCGACACCGGCTCGTCGCAGATCACCAGTTGCGGTTCGCCGATCAACGCTCGCGCAATTCCGACGCGCTGACACTGGCCGCCGGAAAACTCATGCGGATAGCGGCGCAGATGCTGCGCATTGAGACCGACGCGTTCGAGCATCGTCAGAACGCGCCGTTGCACGTCGGCGCGGGCAATATCCTGGCCATGCGTGCGCAAGGGTTCAGCGACGATCTGTTCGATCGTCATGCGCGGATCGAGCGAGGCGAGCGGGTCCTGGAAAATCATCTGCACGTCGCGGCGCAAGCGCGAGGTATCGCGTTGAGCGCCCGTCAGTACGGTTTCCTTGTCGAGCCAGCGCACGCTGCCGCTCGCCACCGGTGCGAGGCCGATGATCGCACGCGCCAGCGTGGACTTGCCGCAGCCCGATTCGCCGACCAGGCCCACGGTTTCGCCGCGCCGCACGCTGAATGACACGCCGTCCACCGCGCGCAGCGTCGCTTTGCCGGACCACGGAAAGCCGCCGCGCGGCACGCCGAATTGCACCTTGAGATTGTCGACCGACAACAGCGTTGCCGGAACCTGGTCTTGGCCCTGGTTTGCAATGGAAGTGGCGTTCATACGTGTTGTACCTCCATGATTTCCTGCACCGGCCGGTGGCACGCGCGCAACGCATCGGCAGCCGTAGGCGACGCGATAAGCGCAGGCCGCGACTCGCGGCACCGGTCGGAGCAATACGTGCAGCGCGGCGCGAATGCGCAGCCCTCGCCGATTTCGCCGGGCAAGGGCGGGTTGCCGGGAATAGTTTGTAGCGGACGGTCATCGTCGTCGGTGAGGCGCGGCAGCGCGTTCAGGAGACCGATCGTGTACGGATGGGTCGGTGCGGCGAACAGCGTGGCGGCGTTCGCCTGCTCGACGGTTTGGCCGGCATACATCACCATCACGTCGTCGCACAAACCGGCCACGACGCCCATGTCGTGCGTGATCAGAATGATCGCGGTGCCGCGTTCGCGGTTCAGTTCGCGCAGCAGCTCGATGATCTGCGCCTGCACGGTCACATCGAGCGCGGTGGTCGGCTCGTCGGCAATCAGGATTTCCGGCTCGGAGAGGAGAGCCATCGCGATCATCACGCGTTGCCGCATGCCGCCGGAGAACTCGTGCGGATACATATTGATGCGCCGTGCAGCATCGGGAATACGCACCGTTTCGAGCGTTTCGATGGCGCGGCGGCGCGCTTCGCGGCGCGACATCTTGCGATGCAGTTGCAGCGTCTCGGTCATCTGCCGTTCGATCGTCAGGAACGGGTTGAGCGAGGTCATCGGGTCCTGGAAGATCATGCCGATGCGGTCGCCGCGAATTCTGTTCAACGCGGCTTCGCTCATCGTCAGCAGGTTCTCGCCACGATAGGTCGCGGCGCCCGACACCTTGCCGTTGCCGGCCAGCAGGCCGAGTAGCGCCATCACCGTCTGGCTTTTACCCGAACCCGACTCACCGACGATGCCAAGCGTGCGGCCCGCTTCGAGCGAAAACGATACGCGCTGCACCGCGTCGACGGGTGCGCCCTCGCGGCGCGTGAAGCGCACGCTCAGGTCTTTGACTTCGAGTAGCGGCATGTCAACGGTCCTTCGGGTCGAACGCGTCGCGCAGACCATCGCCGACGAAGTTCACGGAATACAGGGTGATGCACAGCATCACGGCCGGGCACAACAGCAGCCAGGGCATCGAATCGAGTTTCTGCGCGCCGTCCTGGATCAGCACGCCCCAGCTCGTCATGGGTTCCTGCACCCCGAGGCCGAGGAACGACAGCACCGATTCGGTCAGCACGATATTCGGCACCGTCACGCTCGCGTACACCACCACCACGCCGAACAGATTCGGCACGATGTGGCGCGCGATGATTGAACGCGAGCTCACGCCGATTGCACGGGCGGCGTCGATGAACTCGCGCGAGCGCAGCGACAGCGTCTGACCGCGCACCACGCGCGCCATGTCGAGCCACGAGAACGCGCTGATGGTGAGCACGACCAGATAGAACGCGCGGCCGAACAGCGTCATCATCAGGATGGCGATCAGCATGTAGGGGATCGCGTACATCATGTCGACGATACGCATCATCACCGCGTCGACGCGGCCACCCAGATAACCGGCGGTCGCGCCATACGCCACGCCGATCAGCCCCGACACCAGCGTGCCGAGCAGGCCGACTTCGAGCGACACGCGCCCGCCCTGCAGCGTGCGCGCGAGCAGGTCGCGGCCGAGCTCATCGGTGCCGAACCAGTGCATGTTTTGCAGCGTGGGCGCGAGGCTGATCGCGCTCCAGTCGCTATCGATCGGATTGTTCGGCAGGAACCACGGGCCGGCCACGCAGGCAATCACGATCAGCAGCAAGACGACAAAGCCGGCGAACGCCGCGCGGTTGCGCACGAAGCGCGCGGCAGCGGTGGCGAGCGGGCCGCGCGAACGCGGCGCGTTGGCAATGGCCGCGAGCGGATCGAGCGCCGCGGCAGTCGTTTGAAATGAGCGGGCCATGGATCAGTACCGGATGCGCGGATCGAGCCATGCATACGCGAGGTCGACCAGCAGATTGAACAGCACGGCGACGGCGGTCGTCAGCACGACGAGACCGAGCACGAGGGTGTAGTCGCGATTGATCGCGCCGTTGACGACCAGCTGGCCGAGACCCGGCAGCGCGAACACCGATTCGGTGACCACGGCCGCGGTGATCGACGAGATGCAGATCGAGCCGAGCAGCGACACGACCGGCATCAGCGCGGGCTTCATCGCATGGCGCAACACGATCGTACGGCCCGGCAGACCTTTGGCGCGCGCCGTGCGGATGAAGTTGCCCGACAGCACTTCGATCATGCTGCCGCGCATCACGCGCGCGATCCCGGCGACGTTGATGATGACGAGCAGCACGATCGGCAGCACGCGATAGCGCCACTCGCCTTCACCCCAGCCGCCGGCCGGCAGCCAGCCGTGGCCTTCGGAAGTCTTCAGCAGGATAGCGAAGATCCACACCAGCACCGGTCCGAGCACGAACGGCGGCACCACATTGCCGATATTGCCGAGCACCATCACGAAGTGATCGACGAAGCGGTCACGCCGCACCGCGGCCAGCGTGCCGAGCGCGACGCCGATCACCAGTGCGATCGGTACCGACACGCCGCCGACGCCGAGACTCACCGGCAACGCCTTCCACACCAGATCGTTGACGCTCCAGTCGGCGTAGCGGAACGACGGGCCGAGGTCGCCGTGCAGCAACGAGCCGAGGTAGTGGAGGTACTGCAGCCACAACGGTTCGTCGAGGTGATACTTGGCGTTGAGGTTCGCGAGCACGGCCGCCGACAGGTGTTTCTCCGTGTCGAACGGCCCGCCGGGGGTGAGATGCAGCAGCAGATAGCACGCGGTGATCACGGCGAGAATCGTCGGGATCGCCCAGAGCGTGCGGCGCAGCGTGTAAGCCAGCATGACGGTGCTCCCGCGCTTAGTGCTTGATCAGATACATGTCTTGCGTGGCGCGCTGGTCGACGTAATTGGTCGACGTGTAGCCGCCGACATACGACTTGACGAGCCGGTCCGCCGAGTACTGGAAGAGCGATACCAGCGGGTAGTCGTTCATGGCCAGATCATGCGCCTGCGTGAGCAGGGCGGTGCGCTTCGCATCGTCGAGCTGCTGGTTGCCTTCATCGACCAGTTTGTCGACCTGCGGGTTGCAGTAGCGTTGATCATTCTGCACGCTGTTGCAGCGTATCAGATCGAAAAACGAGTTGGCGTCGTTGTAATCGACAAACCAGCCGTCGCGCGAGGCCTGTACCTTGCCGTCGTGGCGTTGCTTGAGCAGCACCTTGTATTCGACGTTTTCGAGCCTGGCGGTCACGCCGAGCTTGGTGCGCCATTCCGAGGTGGCAAACAGCGCGACCTTCTTGTGCAGGTCATTCGTGTTGTAAGTGAGGGTGAACGTCAGCGGCTTCGCGTCCGAATAGCCGGCGGCCTTCAGCAGGTTGCGCGCGTAATCGACACGCTTGGGCATCGGCCAGCTTGCCCAGTCAGGCGTGAAGACGTTCGCGCCTTCCGTACCCTTGGCGATCAGGCCGTACATCGGCACCTCGCCGTCGGCCGTTAGACGCCTGGTCAGCAGGTCGCGATCCAGCACCATCGCCAGCGCCTGGCGCACGCGCTTGTCCTTGAATGCCGGGTCTTCGTTGTTCAGGCTGTAGTAGTAGGTGGCGATTTGCAGGCCGGTTTTCAGTTCGGAGCCGAACTGCTTGCTCACCTGCGCATAAATGCCCGACGGAATCGAGTACGTGTAGTCGAACTGGCCGGCCTGATACATGCGCATCGCCGTTTCGTCGTTTTCGATCGGCAGATAGGTCACTTTCGTAATTACGACCTTGTTGGCGTTCCAGTAGGTGCTGCTTTTGGACGCCACCAGCCGGTTGCTCGGCTGCCAGTCGGTCAGCACATACGGGCCGTTACCGACGAAGTTGCCCGGACGGGTCCAGTCGCCGCCGAATTTGCTCACGGTCTCACGATTGACCGGCGCCATGGCCGGCATGGCGGTCAGTTGCGGGAAGAAGGCGGCGGGAACTTCGGTGGTGACTTCGAGCGTGTACGGATCGACGGCACGTGCGGCGAGACTCGTCAGCGGCGCTTTGCCGGCGAGAATTGCCTTGGCGTTCTTCACGAATTCGACTAGCACGGTGTATTTCGAACCGGTTTTCGGATCGAGCACGCGTTGCCATGCATAGATGAAGTCAGCGGCGGTGACCGGCTGGCCATTGCTCCAGCGCGCGTCGTGGCGCAGCTTGAAAACCCACGTAGTCGGCCCGGTGCGAGTCCACGATTGCGCGACGCCCGGCACGATCGAGCCGGCCGCGTCGATGCGCGTCAGACCTTCGAACATGTCGAGCGCGATCGTGTCGCCGGTCCAGGATTCGATATGCGCGGGGTCGAGCGATTCTGTTTCGGCCGGCACCTGACGGGTCATTTCCTGGCTGGCGGCGAGGGTGACACCCGCGGGTACGTTGACGGCGAAGGCGGAGGGCTGAAACGTAAGGACGAGCGCAGTCAGCGCCGTCGCGTAGGCAAACGGGGTTTTCATCGGTTGAGGTCGCAGGAAAGGTCGAGAGAAGAACGCGCTGGCGCCAGGGCGCCCGGTTATCTGCGGTGCTCGGGCCGGGGAGGCCCTTGTTGCCCGTGCTGGTTGCGCGACATGCAGGATTCCTTACATTTCGTAATGCAGGCAAACCCTGGCCGGATCAACCGGAAAAGGTGCCTGCCTCTTAGAACAGTCTTGGTGTGCCCACCCAGACGACTACCGACTCTTTGCGTGCGGTATTCACCCAGCTGTGCGGCACCGTCGATTCGTAATGCGCGCTGTCTCCCGCGTGCAACACGAACGTCTTGCCTTCCAGCGTCAACGACACTTCGCCGTCGATCACATAAACAAACTCTTCCCCGGCATGCGTGGTGACTTCGGAGCGTTTCTGCCCGGGCGGCATCCTCACGAGGATCGCTTCGAGCTGACGGCCGCCCGTCAGATTGGTCAGCCGTGCAAACAGATTGGCCGAGTCCGCAAAACCGAAAAACTTCAACTGATCGCCGCGGCACACCGAGCGTTCTTCGCTTGGCGTGTCGACGAAATACTGCACCGTCACCCCGAGTGCGTGGGCAATCCCGGCCAGCGAAGTGATGGACGGTGACGCCAGACCCCGTTCGACTTGTGACAAAAACGGTTTGGAAATACCTGCCGCTGTTGCCGTGTCATCCAGCGTGCGCTTGAGCCGTTGCCGCAGCGCGCGGATCTTACTGCCGAGTTCGAGTGCCGGATTCTTCTTTTGAATTGTCGTGACCATAGCAGGAGGAAATTAGCCCGTCAAAATTTGTTTGATATAAGTAAATATGGTTTGATTGCGGTCCAGGCCGGGGTGGCGGGCCGTTCAGCGCCCGGTCGTGCAAGGGGCCGCAATTTCGAGACAACGCTCTATGTTGCCAGAACCGAAATCCGCGCCAGCCGTTTTGACCGGTAATCAACGAGAAACTGAAAGCGGACGCGGTAAAGACTGCTGTATGCAATGAGTGGCGGTATTGATGCAGATTGAGTATCAGGAGACGTTAAAGGCATGACATCAAAGACTATTTTCAGCCACGCCCGATTGGGGAACGATCGAATATGGCCTGTAAGAACCGGTAATTGGCGTGGCATCAGTGAATTCCCTGAGTGACGAACGGTGTTTCTATTTGCAGAATCAGGCCCGCTTGGCGGAGGGGCGCACGTGTTTGTATCAGACGCGACGCCGGCCGCTGTTTTTTATTCCGCGCGCAGCGATCCTGCGCGGCGGAGCATTGTCCGGCACGTTCCATCAGAACGCTCACCGGCATGAGGACATGACTATCACTGCCGATTTTTCCTGCCGCGGGCTGTGTGCCCGCCGCCCGGCGCGGCCGCCATCTGCTGCCCGCCGGATAGCCGTTCCCCACAATGCTTTATCATTGAGCCCGTTCCGCTTGCCGGAACCCGAGCCCGATGTGGCGCAGCGTCCCCCGAAGGCACTTCCTTCGGGACGTCCCGCGTGGCGGGCCTCCATCCCATTCCCTGGTTTTTCTGCTGGTTCAGCTGGTACAGGCGCCTCACTTTGCGGCTTGGTTTGCAGATGAGCGTGCCGCTGACTGCGCACATGCCTATGAAAATGCGTGTGCCGCATCGCGCGGGCTCCGCCGACCGTTTCCCCAGATCCAGTTTTTCGCGCCGCGTGGCCAGTCCGCGCGCCGCTGCAACCGTAAGAACAAGAGGTACATGATGAATTCGTCCAATCTCGCCAGCGCGCCGGTCTCACAGACCCGTTCGTTCTCGACGGTCTTTCTGATTGAGATGTGGGAGCGCTTTGGCTACTACGGAATGGCCGCGCTGCTGGTCCTGTTCATGATCGACAAGCTGAACTTCACCGACAGCCATGCCACCCTAACATGGGGCGCGTTTACGGCACTGGTGTACGCATCGCCGTCGATCGGGGGCTGGATCGGCGACAAGATTCTCGGCGCGCGCCGCACGATGATCTTCGGCGCCGGCGTGCTGGCAGCCGGTTATTTGATGCTGGCGCTGCCCAACGAGCAATTGAGCTACATGTACGCGTCGCTCGGCGTGATCGTGGTGGGCAACGGGCTGTTCAAGGCGAACGCCGCGAACCTCGTGCGTCGCATCTACGAAGGCGACGACGCGCGCATCGACAGCGCGTTCACGATCTATTACATGGCGGTCAATATCGGCTCGACGGCGTCGATGCTCGCGACGCCGTGGATCAAGGACCATTGGGGCTGGCATACGGCATTCGCGGTCTGCTGCGCCGGAATGCTGCTGTCGGTGCTGAACTACTTCATCATGTTCCGCACGCTTGCACATATCGGCTCCACGCCGGACGCCGAACCGATCCGCTGGAAGCGCGTCGGCGCGGTTGCGCTGGGCGGTATCGTGCTCGGCACGGTCACCATGTTCGTGCTGCAGCACAAGGCGATTGCGGTGGCCTGCGTGTACACGGCGGGCGTCGCGATTCTGGCGATCTTCGGCTACATGCTGATGAAGTGCGAACGCTCGGAGCGCTCGGGTCTGGTTGCGGCGCTGATCCTGACCGCGCAGGTGATTCTGTTCTTCGTGTTCTACGTGCAGATGTCGACCTCGCTCACGCTGTTCGCGCTGCGCAACGTCGATCCGCGTTTCATTCTGTTCGGCCAGACGTGGTTCACGTGGAGCGCCGCGCAGTTCCAGGCGCTCAATCCGATCTGGATCATGTTGCTGAGCCCGGTGCTCGCGCTGCTCTATACGAAGCTCGCGAAGAGCGGCAAGGACGTGCCGGTGGCAGTGAAGTATGCGTTCGGCTTCGCGGTGGTGGCGGCCGGCTTCTTCGTCTATGCGGCGAGCGGTAACTATGCGGTGAACGGCCGCGTGTCTTCGTGGTTCATGGTGGGCGGCTACGGTTTGTATTCGCTCGGCGAACTGCTGGTGAGCGGCCTCGGTCTCGCGATGATCGCGCGCTACGTGCCGGCGCGGATGAGCGGCTTCATGATGGGCGCTTACTTCGTGGCGACGGGTGTGTCGCAGTATCTGGGCAGCGTGGTCGCGAATTTCGCGCAGATGCCGGCGGGCAACCTCGATCCGCTCGAATCGCTGCCCCTGTACACCAAGTTGTTTAACGGCCTGGGTTGGCTTGCGGCGTTGGGCGCGCTGATCGCCGTGCTGCTGTTGCCGCTGATGCGCAAGCTCTCGCGTGAGCATCAGCGTTGCGGCGATGAAGCGCGTGAGAACGCGCGGCAAACGGCTGCGTTGAATGGGGCCGTCGCGGAGTAATCGCTCCCGGTAGTGCAACAGAAATGGCGCGCCTCGTATTACCGAGGCGCGCCATTTTGCGTTTTATGCGCGGTTCCTTGTCGTAAATGTCCGGTACGTTTCTGCTCCGATGGCGCCTGCGGGGTAAGCTTACGGTCGGCATTGGTCTTTCGAAAAAAGCATTTCTCGGATATTTAAGGTAGCCACTCGGATGGACATCCATATCGCGGTCGACGGGCGTCACGATCTGTCCGGACAGATCTACCGGCAGTTGCGTGCCGGCATACTCGAAGGGCGCCTCGCCGGCGGCACGCGTTTGCCTTCCACGCGCGATCTCGCCACGCAACTGGGTGTCTCGCGCAAGACGACGCTCGACGTATTCGAACGCTTGCTCTCCGAAGGCTATCTGAGCGCCCGCGCCGGTTCGGGCACCTTCGTCTCCGACGGTCTGGAGCGTCTGCCGGTGGGGCGTTCGTCGCATGCACGGGCGGCCGAGTCGGCGCGCGAGCGGGCGAAGGCGAAACAGAAAACCGCGGCGCGCGCCCAGCCGCTGTGGGAGCAGATGCCCGAGACTCTGCCATTGCCGCGGCCTACGGTGGCCCCGCCGCAGGATTTCGTCGGCGGCGCGACTGACAAATCGCTGTTCCCCTTCGACGTCTGGCGCCGCTGCGTGAACCACGCATTGCGCGTGCAGGCGCGTGGCCCCGGCACGTATCGCGACGTGGCCGGCGAGCAGGAATTGCGCCTTGCGATCTCGCGCTACCTGGCGTTCAACCGGGCGGTCGCGAGCAACTGGGATGACGTGATCGTCACGCAAGGCGCGCAGCACGCGCTCGATCTGATCGCGCGCATCACATTGCGACCCGGCGAGATCGCGGCGCTCGAAGACCCTGGCTATCCGCCGGTTCAGGCGTGCTTCACGGCCACGGGCGCGCGCGTGGTGCCGGTGCCGGTGGACGCCGAAGGCCTGATTGTGAGCAAGCTTCCGGACAAGGCGCGGATCGTCTACGTGACGCCCTCGCATCAATTCCCGCTCGGCATGCCGATGAGTCTGGAACGGCGCGTCGAGTTGCTTGAATGGGCGCAGAAACGCGGCGCCGTGATCATCGAGGACGACTACGACTGCGAGTACCGTTTCGAAGGCCGGCCGATGGAGCCGCTGAAAAGTCTCGACCGCGCCGGTCTGGTCGCTTACGTGGGCACGTTTTCGAAGACGATTTTTCCGGAGCTGCGGGTCGGCTATGTGGTGCCGCCAGCCTCCCTCTATGCTCCGCTTCTCAAGGCCCGCCAGATTGCCGACTGTCACGGCTGCACCCTCACGCAAACCGCGCTCGCGACCTTCATGCTCAACGGCGACTTCGCCAAGCATCTGCGGCGCATGCACAAGACCTATGCGGCGCGCCGCGCGATGCTGCTGAAGCATTTGCGCGGCGACCTCGCGCCATGGTTCGAACCGATCGTGCCGACCGCCGGCATCCATATGGCGACGTGGCTGAAGGCGCCGTTTACCGAAGAGGCGTTGGTGAGCGCCGCGCGTGAAGCGTCGATCGGTTTGTATGGACTCGCGCCGTTTTATCAGCGTGCGAAGCCGCAGCCCGGCTTGATGTTGGGTTACGGCAGCATCGCTGTCGAACATATCGATGCGGCGCTTACCAGGCTCGCCGACATTCTGCCGCGCCTCGCCCGCTGACGACCCAAAGCACGCTCGAATATTACTTAAGCCTATCCTTGACACCGCCTGCGATTTTCTGTCGCAGAGCAACGTTAGCCGCCCCCTGCAGAGACTTTCGCTGCAGGGGGCGTGTTTTTTCCGTCGCGTGAATCGGCGTGGCGAACGGGTCGGCGAGCTGCGGTTTCGGCATTGAATCGCGATCCGTCGACGATTGCCCGGCGCCGAAAGTGCCTCTATTCAGGCATCGAAATGACTTGTAACGCACGTTACGTGTTCGTGTTGCAGACCAGTCCGAGGTGTCGCCGAGGCACGTTTACCCGCTAAAACAAGGATCAAAATGTGTTGCGCAGTCTGCGCCGCGCAACAAACCTTCGCTGTTATACACAAAAGAGTCGCGCAAATCGTATTAGCGCTTGTAGAATCCGGCGTTGGAGCGTGCACATACCGTATGCGCTTCGTGCAATTCACTGACCACTACAGGTAGGAGAAACATGCCGACTTCCGCAAAAAAGGTGGCCAAGAAGGCTGCTGCCCCGGTACCGACCAAGAAGGTTGCTGCAAAGAAAGTCCCTGCGAAGAAAGCCGTCGCAGCTAAGAAGGTCGCCGTGAAGGCGTCCAGCGCTCCGTCGCCGATCAAGGACACCTTCACGAAGGCCTCGCTGGCTGCTCACGTCGCTGAACGCGCTGCTGTTGAACCGAAGGCTGCCAAGGCTGTGCTTGCCGCGCTCGAAGACACGATCCTCGGCGCTGTGCACAAGAAGGGCGCTGGCGAATTCACGCTGTCGGGTCTTCTGAAGATCGTCGTGCAAGCTGTGCCGGCGAAGAAGAAGCGCTTCGGCAAAGACCCGTTCTCGGGCGAAGAGCGTTGGTTCCCGGCTAAGCCGGCTAGCGTGCGCATCAAGGCACGTCCGCTGAAGAAGCTGAAAGACGCAGCAGCAGGCTGATCGTGCTTCATGCGTTGCCGCGGTTTTTGAGCGTGGCTGTTTAACGGTGCGTTTTTAACCGTGCGCTTTTAACTTTGCGCTTTTAACTTCGGTTAACGTTTGAGCCGACCCGCAGTGCGAGTTGTCCGAGTCCCCGTGGATGCGAATCCGCGGGGATTTTTTATGCGCGTCTGCCATGGTTTGGCGAACTCGCCGCTGCCCGCCAGGGTGCCGCTTATGCACCGTACTAGCGCATCATGAGCCGCCGCAGTACGATGGCAGCGAAGCCATGCCGGTCGGGATGCGCTCTTGGCGTGCATGCACTGTCTTTGGCACGCGAAAAGCTCAATGGCATAGCGCTTGCTTGAACGATTGTCGAACACCGAATGCGCAGCGCATTCGCCTTCTATCCGACAACAAGAGCGGGGCGTGACATGCGATGCTATGACGAGATGCGTCATCATGACGATGCCGTGCGGCCACACTACGCGCGCTTTGAGCGGTGGCTGGTAAAGCAGGGCAATGAAGCGATCGCACGCAAGCGTGCGGAAGCCGACCTGCTGTTCCGCCGGGTCGGTATCACCTTCGCGGTGAACGGCGATTTGTCCGGCACCGAGCGGCTGATCCCCTTCGATCTGATTCCGCGCATCATTCCGCGCAGCGAATGGCAGACGCTGGAGGCCGGTTTACGCCAGCGGGTGCAGGCACTCAATCTGTTTATCCACGACGTCTATCACGATCGCAACATCGTGCGTGCCGGTATCGTGCCGGCCGAACAGGTCTATACCAACGCGCAATACCGGCCTGAAATGCAGGGCGTCAACGTGCCGCTCGGTGTTTACGCGCATATCGCCGGCGTCGACGTGGTGCGCGCAGGCGACGAGGGCGAGTTCTACGTACTCGAAGACAACCTGCGGGTGCCGTCAGGCGTGTCCTATATGTTGGAAAACCGCAAGATGATGATGCGGCTTTTCCCCGAACTGTTCGTGCAGAACCGCATTGCGCCGGTCGCGCATTATCCCGATCTGCTGCTCGACACACTGCGCTCGGTTGCGCCCGAAGGCGTCGACGATCCGGTCGTAGTGGTGCTCA
Organism: Paraburkholderia sediminicola; assembly: GCF_046026675.1. Classification (GTDB taxonomy): domain Bacteria; phylum Pseudomonadota; class Gammaproteobacteria; order Burkholderiales; family Burkholderiaceae; genus Paraburkholderia; species Paraburkholderia sediminicola_F. The sequence continues at coordinate 987,379 of NZ_JAQQEY010000002.1, forward strand.
CGCCGGGCATGTACAACTCCGCGTATTTCGAGCACACCTTCCTCGCGCAGCAGATGGGTGTCGAACTGGTGGAAGGCAAGGATCTGTTCGTCGACGACAACTATGTGTTCATGCGCACCACGCAGGGACCGAAGCGCGTCGACGTGATCTATCGCCGCGTCGACGACGATTTTCTCGATCCGCTCGCTTTCCGCAACGATTCGGCGCTTGGCGTGCCGGGTTTGTTGACCGCTTATCGAGCCGGACGTGTGGCGCTGGCGAACGCCATGGGCACCGGTATCGCCGACGATAAATCGATCTACCCGTACGTGCCGGAGATGATCGAGTTTTACCTCGGCGAGAAGCCGATCCTTAACAACGTACCCACGTTCCAGTGCCGCAAGCCTGACGATCTCGCGTACACGCTCGCGCATCTGCCCGAGCTGGTCGTGAAGGAAGTCCACGGTGCGGGCGGCTACGGGATGCTGGTGGGACCGGCGTCGACAAAGGCCGAGATCGAATCGTTCCGTGAGCGCCTGATTGCGCGGCCCGCGGGTTATATCGCGCAGCCTACGCTTGCGTTGTCGGCATGCCCGACGTTCGTCGAATCCGGCATCGCGCCGCGCCATATCGACTTGCGGCCGTTCGTGCTGTCCGGCAAGGGCGTAACGATGTGCGCAGGCGGTCTCACGCGTGTGGCGTTGCAGGAGGGCTCCCTCGTCGTCAATTCGTCGCAGGGAGGCGGGACCAAAGATACGTGGATGGTCGACTGACGCGGTTGCCAATGCGGTTGCTCATGCTGGAGTCGGTGCAGCAATTCATGCAACCGCACCCGCAACCCAACGTGCCGGCGAACTAGTCGAACCGCCGCCGGTGCACACGGATAACCAGCGCGAGCCTTTTTACTTTTAACAGGGTCTCGCGTCATCAGATACGGAACGCCGTCATGCTAAGCCGAACCGCCGATCACCTCTTCTGGATGGCCCGCTACATGGAGCGCGCGGAGAACACCGCCCGCATGCTCGACATCAACCTGAAGGCGCTACTGTTGCCGCAAACGCCCGAACAGGAGGCGCGCGCGCAACGCTCGGTGCTGCGCATTTCCGAGCTCGAAAGCGCGTTCGCGCAGCGCTACGATGAACCGACCCGCGAACATGTGCTCGATTTCATGGTGGCCGACGCGAACAATCCGTCGAGCATTCACTCGTGTTTGCAGGCCGCGCGCGAAAATGCCCGCGCCGTGCGCGGCACCTTGACCACTGAGTGGTGGGAAACCATCAACGACACCTGGCTCGAATTCAACGAACGGAGCCAGTCCGGTCAGGCTGTAAGCAATCCAGGCGCACTATTCGAGTGGGTGAAGTTCCGCTCGCACCTGTCACGCGGCGTGACGATCGGCACTGCGTTGCAGGACGACGCGTTTTTCTTCACGCAGCTCGGCACCTTCCTCGAACGCGCCGACAACACCGCGCGGATTCTCGACGTGCGCTTTGCCGACGTCGAGCCGAATTCACGCGATGCCGCGCGCCAGCTCGAAGACTTTTACTACTGGACCTCGATTCTCAGTTCGGTGTCGGCGCTGGAGATTTATCGCAAGGTATATCGCGATGTCGTTACGCCGGCGCGGGTGGTCGAATTGATGATCCTGAACCAGCAGATGCCACGCTCGCTGCTCGCTTCGCTCGAAGGCGTCTGCACGAATCTGGCGATGCTGCGCACGCCGGGCTCGAACCAGTGCGAACGGTTTGCCGGTAAGCTGCGCGCCGAGCTGGTGTATTCCGACATCCGGCAGATTTTCGAAGCCGGCCTGCACGCCTATCTGACGCAGTTCCTTGCTCGCGTGTTCGAGCTCGGTAATCTGGTTGCGCGTACCTATCTGATGTTGCCAGTCGCCTGACGGAGTTCTTTTTATGTACCTGACGATCCGCCACGACACGTCCTATCGCTACGAAGCGACTGTCCATTATTCGATCCAGCAACTGCGTCTGACGCCGGCAAGCGGCGCCTCGCAGGTAGTGCGACGCTGGAGCATCGATGCGCCCGGCAAGCTCGACGCGACCTTCGACGCCTACGGCAATGTGCTGCATACGCTCGTCATCAACAAGCCGCACGGCGAGATTCGTCTGCACGTAGCGGGCGAGGTGGACACGATTGCACTGAAAGATGGTCAATTGCCCGACGCGGTCGGCCCGATTCCGCTTGAGCATTTCACCTGCTCGACGCGTCTCACCGAAGCGGATGCGGCAATCCGCGAGCTGGCCGGATCGGTGCCGAGTCTTGCGACATCCAGCAATCTGATCGAGCTGGCCGAACAGATCGTGCAGCGCGTGAAGTACAACACCGGCATCACCGAAGTCACCAGCACGGCCGCCCAGGCGCTCGCGCTCGGCAACGGCGTGTGCCAGGACCATGCGCATCTGATGCTGGCCTGCTGCCGCGCGCGCGGCATCCCGGCGCGTTACGTGAGCGGCTACATCGAACCCGGCGACGTGAGCTCGGGAGCAAGTCCCCTTGGGGCGGAGCACGGCGCGAGCCACGCATGGGTCGATGTGTGGCTGGACGGCAAGGGCTGGATTTCCGTCGACGTCACGCACGCCGCGTTTGCCAGCGAGATCTACTGCCGCCTCGCCGTGGCGCGCGATTACGAAGCCGCGGCACCGGTGCGAGGCCGGCGGATTGGTGGGCTGGAGGAGCAGCTGAAGGTGTCCGTCACGGTCAGCGGGCAAATGCCGCAATAGCATGGCGGGTGGAGGCTGGCGGCCAACTCAAAAGGACGTCAGGGCTGCATGACAGGCCGCCCGCGGCCGCCTCGGTAGCCGCCATCACAGGACAGCTCGCCGGGAGGGCTGGCGAGGCGTTTAAGTGAGCGTCAGCCCGTATAGCCATTCAGATTCGGCGCGCGGCGGCCGTAAAACGGGGTAAGGCGCATGCGCGCCGCATTACAATAGCGCCGTTCTGTCGTTTTTTTGCGGGTACTTTTCCTTATGACTTACTGTGTAGCGATGTCCGTCGACGACGGGCTCGTGTTCCTGTCGGACACGCGCACCAATGCGGGCGTCGATCACATCAGCACCGCGCGCAAAATGTCGGTGTTCGAGCAGCCGGGCGAACGTATGCTTGTGCTGCTGGGCGCCGGTAATCTGTCGCTCACACAAGCGGTGTTGCACGAGCTGTCCGAGCCCGTCGATCCTTCGCAGCCCACGCTCTGGAGCGCGCCCACCATGGCCGACGCGGCCCGCGTGATTGGCCACGCGGTACGCCGCGTGCATCAGCGCGAAGCCGAGGCGCTGCAGGAATTCGGCGTCGAGTTCAATTGCAGCTTCATTCTTGGCGGTCAGATCGCCGGCAACCGGCCGCGCCTGTTCATGATCTACGCGGCGGGCAATTTCATCGAAGCGTCGGCCGTGAACCCGTATTTCCAGATCGGCGAGGCCAAGTACGGCAAGCCGATCATCGATCGCGTGCTGACGCCGTCTACCCCACTCGACGAAGCGGCCAAGTGCGCGCTGATTTCGATGGACTCGACGCTGCGTTCGAATCTTTCGGTTGGGCTACCCCTGGATCTGCTGGTGTACGAGAAAGATTCGCTGCACGTCACGCGCTTCGTCTCGATCGATCACGACAACGCGTACTTCGAGATGATTCACCGTACGTGGGGCGAGCGGCTGCGTCAGGTATTCGGCGAGATTCCCGATCCGGACTGGCAGGAATCGCCTGATGTGCCGCTGCTGCAGCGTGAGCGCGCATTGGTGCTGCATCGTGCGCCGGTGGGGGCGGACGGCGTGGAGCATGAGCTCGATGCGAAGCCGGCACAGACATTGGCGCAGGCGGAGAAGGGCAAGGCCCAGCGGCGCTAGGGTGGTCGGCGAGATTACAGGCCCTACACGCGGGCCGGGAGCATCACACCAAGGTCGTCGCGAGCCTGTTAAGGGCTTGCCGGCGGCCTTTTTCTTTTGCTTCGCCGATCGCGTTGATCATGTGGGAGGCGCGATGCGCGCGGGACGGCCCATCGATTCGCTCCGTGTTTTGCACGTGTGAGGGTTCGCGCGCATGCGCCAGAACCAGCAGACGAAAAAAAACCAGCCACAGGCTTGCGCCTGTGGCTGGTCTTAAACTGCGTGTTGCTTCAGCAGTCCGTCAAAGTTCGATTAGAACTTGTGGCGGATGCCCAGGCTAACCATTTCTTGCGAGTTGGAAGCCGAGTTGTAGCCGTACGAACCGATCGATGCGCCAGCCGCGCCCACCGTGGTGGCCGAAGTGCGCTGTTCGCCGCTTGCGTGTTGCCATGCGCCGACCAGGTAGATGTCCGTGCGCTTCGACAGGTTGTAGTCGCCGCCCAGGGAAACCTGGTTATACGTTGCGCTCGTGTCGCCCGTACCCTTCGTATAGACGTAGCCCACGCCCACCAGCATAGCCGGCGTTACCTGGTAGCCAAGGTACACGCCGCCGACGTTGTACTTCTCGGTCGAACCGAAACCCGACAGTGCGTCCGGCTTGTATTGCGCGTTGCTGTAGCGCAGGTTGACCGTGAACGGGCCTGTCACGTATTGCGCCGCGACTTGAGCGATGCCGATAGACTTCGCTGCTGCGTAGAAGGCGTTGACCTGGCCGTCGAACGTACCGTCCGACGTGCTGCCGTTCCAGCCTACCGAACCGGCCGAAGTGCGGCTAGCCAGCGTGTTGCCGTTGTCAGCACGGAAGTAGCCTGCAGCCACGCTGAACGGACCCGTTGCGTACGTTGCAGCGCCCGACCACGTTTGACCCGAACCCGTCGAGCCAGCCACGCCGCCCAGAGCGTACATGCCTTCGAACTGGAAGCCGCCCCACACCGGCGAGGTGTACTTGATGGCGCTGTTCGTGCGCGAGGAGTTGTCGTTGTTGTCGACGTCGCCCGGCGTTGCGAAGGTGGAGCCGAAGTAGTTGTCACCCGTCAGCGGTTGAACCAGGTCGACCACCGGATCGTACTGACGACCCAGCGTGACCGTGCCCCACTGGTCGCCCGTCAGGCCGACGTAGGCTTGACGACCGAACATACGGTTGCCTTGACCCAGCTTGCCGCTGTTCACGTCAAAGCCGTTTTCCAATTGGAAGATTGCCTTCAGGCCACCGCCGAGGTCTTCCGTGCCCTTCAGGCCAAAACGATCGCCTTGCAGGTTGCCGGCGACCATCGCGACCAGGTTTTTGTTCGGACCGCCAGCAGAGGCTGTCGTGTTATGAACGTACTGGATCGACTCGTCGATCAAACCGTAAAGGGTGACGCTGCTTTGAGCATGCGCCATACCGGTGACGCCCAGAAGCGCCAGCGAGAGGGTAGACAGTGCGACTCGTTTCATCCATTTCTCCACGCAGATGATTAGTTTGTTGTTGCGGAAAGGAGAATAGCTCACTGCCTCAACCGGCAAGAACCGGAAAAAAAAGAGTGTCTCCAAAAACCGACAAAGGACGCAAAGCCTTGTATTTAAAGCCTGTTAACGATTATTGCTATTTCCGCAATATTGGTTCGTTGACTGCGCATTATTGTTGTTTTGTTGACAGTGAAGGCCTCGCTGACCTCAATTTGGACACTTGTTTGAATGGCCTTTGTAATTTAGTCGTCTAGCTGTTCTCGCCGTTTTGCAGCGTCCATATAAAATTGGAGCCGGGTATCGCTTGACGGACGCACTGGACAGAATTTATGCGCTATGAGCAGACGCAACCGCTACGGCTGCAACCCCTGGTTCAGATTTGATGCTGTGTTGTGTAGTCCTGAGCCGCCGCCATGGTCTTTACGTCGGGCGGTCTCTTCTGGCTGTGTCAGTGGGAACCGCGGCCCGCTTCAGTCTTCACGCGCCGGGCCCGCTATCGCCGGCGTTGCGGCGCGCCACGGCAGCGGCGGCCAGTCCAGCTGCTGCTGCAAACAACACCGAAGTCCACGGATGCCGCCTGACATAGCGATCGGCGGCGACGGCCGTGCGGCCTGCTTCAACCAGCGTGACCGCGGCGACACGTGTTGCTTGCGCTTCGGCAAGGACGACAGTGCGGCCGATTTTGACCGCGGTCGCTCGCGCTGAAGTCTTTTTGCGCGGTTCCGGCAGCGGTGAAGCTGACGCTGGGGTTGCTGCGGCACGCGCCATGGCGGCAACCGCTCCGGTTGCTGGGGCGAGCCCGGCAGCAGGGGTTTCGCGATTTTCCACGCGAGGCTGCGCATCGGCCGATACCGTCGATGCCGCCAGCACCGAAGCAAGCATGGCACGGCTGCCGGGCGGCGAGTTTTCCTGCATGCCCCAGCCGCCGCGCGGATCGTGCATGCGCCCGCGCGCTGCCGAAAACTCCGCGCCGAGCAGTAGCACGGCGGCCGAGAAGTACAGCCACATCAGCAGCACGGCCAGCGAACCGGCCGCGCCGAACGAACTCGCCATCCCGGCATGCGCGATATACAGCGCGAACAGTTTCTTGCCCGCCGAGAACAGCACAGCCGCGACGATCCCACCGACGAACGCATCGCGCCACTGCACCTTGGCGTCCGGCAGAAACTTCAGCAGGCCGGCGAAGGCGAAAGCCAGTACCAGCAGGCCGACACCGAGTTGCAGCAGGTTGCCGATCACCACGTAGGGCGAGTTGCCCCACAGCCATTTGCCGATAAATGTGATGACCGTATCGAGCACCAGCGAGACGATCAGCAGGAAGGCGACACCGAGCACGAGGCCGAACGAAATCAGGCGCACGCGCACCATCGCAATCACGCTCGACGAGCGCGGTCCGGTATACGGCCACACCATATTGAGTGCGCTATTGAGCGATGAGAAGGTAGCCGAGGCGCCGATCGCCAGCATCGAGAACGAAATGATCGCCGCGATGCCGCCGGCGCTGCCGCTGTGATGAGCGTTCTCGACGATCGTTTGCACGCCCGCGGCGGCCTGGTCGCCGAGCAGGCCGTGAATGTGGTTGAACAGTTCGCCGCGCGCGGCTGCGGCGCCGAAGAACCAGCCCGCCACGGCGATTACCATGACCAGCGTGGGCGCGAGCGAGAAGGCCGCATAGAAGGCGATGCTGGCGGCCATGGCCGCGCAGCGGTCGTCGGCAAACTGTTTGAATGCGCCGATTGCCCAATTGGCCTGCCTGCGCGCTACCAGCTGGAGGTTCTCGGCGGAGAGCGTGTCGATGTCCATGGTCGTGTTTCTCAAGGGGATACTGGCGCCGGAAGCGCCGCGTGCGTGCCGTTGAGGTGGCCTCAATGCAGCATTTGCAGACTTCGCATCGACGCCTTTCGCAAACCTTGTGCCCGTCACTATAACAAGCGCTTCATGCACAGGCGCGGGATATGCCGCCAGCATGTGTGCCGTTAGAATGCCGCTGGACCTTCACACTTTTATCACTATGCACTCGCACGAACTCATCAAGCAGCTGGATGTCATCCCCGCGGAACAACTGAGCGCGCATTTGCCCGCGCATGTCGTCGAGAATCTGCCGGCCCAGGGCGTGACCGTATTTGCCGTCAGCGACGACGCTTCGGACACCGTCGAATTCAGCGCGCGCTACGGCTTTGGCCTCGCTGACTGCGCCAACACGATCGTGGTCCGCTACAAGAAGGAGGGCGCCGAGCATTACGCGGCGCTGGTCTCGCTGGGTTCGCTGCGTCTGGACATCAATGGCGCGGTGAAGGTGGCGCTGGGCGCGCAGCGCCTTTCGTTCGCGAAAAGGGAAGCCGCCGTGGAGCATAGCGGGATGGAGTTCGGCGGAATTACGGCCTTCGGCTTGCCGGAAGACTGGCGCATTCTCGTCGACGCCGCAGTCATGGAGCGTGCTCAGATCGTGATGGGGGCAGGGGTGCGGGCGGCCAAGTTGCTGTTGGCGCCCGAGGTGCTGAAGCAGTGGCCGCGCTGTGAAGTTGCCTCGCTTGCGCTGCCGGCCGAGTAAAGGGTTGGGGCGCCGCCGCCCCGGCAAGCAGCACCTGTCAAGCTCAGCCCTATAGGTCAGCGCACCGAGGCATCGAACAGAGGCATCGAACAAACGCATCAAACAAACGCTGAAGTTTCCCCCCGCTCCGCCGTTATTCCGAAGATTGACATGAACAGTTACGGTGCCCGCCCGTGCGGCGCCGGCTATAAGTACAAAGGAATACGGAGATGGAACGCTTTCGCCTGAAGGTGCGGCTTTGGCTCGCGCTAGCAGTAATGTGCATGGGAATTCTGGCCATCGGCCTGTGGGGCGCGTTCAAAACGCGCGACACGATGATCGCCGACCGTCAGGCCGAGCTGAAAAGCGTAGTGAGCGTGGCCTACAGCGTGCTGGATCGCTATAACGGCCTCGTCGCGGCCGGCACGATGCCGCTCGCCGACGCGCAACGCACGGCCATGGCCGACCTGCGCGCGATGCGCTACGACGGCGCCGGCGGCTACCTCGTCATCGAGGACCCGCATGCAAGAGTGCTGATGCACGGCGTGCGGGCCGATCTCGAAGGCAAGGATATGAGCGGCTTCACGGACCCGCAAGGCCGTCACGTATTCAAGGACGGCTCGGATCTCGCCCAGCGCGAAGGCGAAGGCTTCATCCACCTGCAGTTCCTGAAGCCGGGCTCCAATCAGATGGCGCCGAAGATCAACTACGTGCGGCTCTACAAGCCATGGGACTGGACGATCGTCACCGGCGTGTTCACTGACGATATCGACGCCGCGTTTTACACCACGCTCGTGCAGTACGTCGGCGCCGCGCTGATTCTGTGTCTGGTGGTGGGAGTCGTGATCGGCGTGATCCTGCGCAGCATCTTGCGGCAACTCGGCGGTGAACCGGCTTACGCGGCGCAGATTGCTTCACGTATCGCCGATGGCGACCTCGATGTGGTCGTCGAGACGAAAGCCGGCGACAACGTCAGCCTGCTCGCCGCGATGCAGCGTATGCAGCATCGACTTGCGCAAGCGATCACGCAGATTCGCAGCGGCGCAACGCTGATCTCGACGGTATCCAACGAGATCGCCGCCGGCAACGCGGACCTGTCGCGCCGCACGGAACAGCAGGCGACCGCGCTCGGCGAAACCGCTTCCAGCATGGAGCAGATCACCGCGACCGTGAAGCAGAACGCCGACAACGCCAGGCAGGCCAGTCAACTGGCGCACAACGCCTCGGAGACGGCGGCGCGCGGCGGTGAAGTGGTCGGCCAGGTGGTCGAGACGATGCGTGGCATCTCGCAGTCGTCGCACCGGATCGGCGACATCATTGGTGTGATCGAGGGGATTGCATTTCAGACCAACATCCTTGCCCTGAACGCGGCCGTCGAAGCGGCGCGCGCCGGTGAGGAAGGGCGTGGCTTTGCGGTGGTGGCGGGCGAAGTGCGCAGCCTCGCGCAGCGCAGCGCGGCGGCGGCCAAGGAGATCAAGACGCTGATCGAAGAGTCGGCCGCGCAGATCGAAGGCGGCTCGCAGTACGTGGGCCGGGCCGGTGAAACGATGCAGGAAGTGGTGCACGCGGTGCGCCGCGTGACCGACATCATGGGCGAGATCAGCGCCGCGTCGGTCGAGCAAAGCTCGGGCATCGAGCAGGTCAACATTGCGGTGGCGAGCATGGATCAAACGACCCAGCAGAACGCTGCATTGGTGGAGGAGGCCAGCGCGTCGGCCGACGTCCTGAAAGCACAGACCGGGCAACTGGCGGCTGCGATTGCCGTGTTCACGCTGCCGGAAGCGGCGTGAACAGCGTGGGGGCACGCGAGGCGTCGGACAGACTGAATGCCGTAGCCGAGGTGGTGCAGTGGCTACGCGGAATTGTAAAACGGGTGAGTTCTACCGCAATTTGGTCAATGTGACCGGTGATGCTGACTGGAGATATCCACAGCGCCGTGATCGTGGTGCGCGTGACGCCACCTGATGGAGGCGCCACGCAACCGGCTGCATGACAACGCCTGACTCTGAGCTAGCGAGCGCTCGCTCAGATGATCAGACGTGAGACCTTGGTGCCTTCGAGCGACACACCGGCCATCAAGCCGCCGTTCGTCAGCACAAACGCCTCGACCGGGCTGGTGGCGGTCGACGTATCGACAGCGCCGTTCGCACCGACCTTCAGGACGGCGACCGTTGCATCGGCGCCTGCGGCCCAACCCTGGCTGCTGAGGAATTTGTCCAGCGCCTCTTGCGTCATGAACAGGAAGACCAGCGCTTTGGACTGCGCGCCGATCTGCAAACCGAACGAACCGGCGACGGTGCTGTAGTAGCCCGTCGTGCGGCCGGCCACGCGCAACGACCCTTCGCCGTATTGCCCGCCAACCCAGAAGCCCGCCGAAATCACCGACGGGAACACGAGCACGCCGCGCGCCTTGGCGACCAGTTCGCGCGAGCCGGTGACGTTCGCGTAGAGACGCGACAAGGTGGAATCGACGCCAGCGTTGATCGTGTCGCGCTTGCCGGCGTTCGCCGACTCAGACGCGCTCGAGGATGGCGACGTGGTCGTGCAGCCGGCGAGGCCAAGACCCGCCGTAGCCAAAGCGGCGCTCGAGGTCATGATGAATTGTCGTCTGCGCATGATTGTTCTCCTTGTGCGTGGTGAAGATTGCGTTTTCTTGTGTGACAGTGAGTGCCGCGACTTTGGCACATGCGTACGTCGGCAGCCCGTATGCCTGCTAGCCAGCATTTAGCGTGCCTGACGCCGCGGACTGTGTATAGACAGCTGTCATGCGCTGACGTTCACGGGGGATTCACGGCGTTCAACGCCGCTTCCCCCTCGATCTCCTCGTTCCTTAGGCCGCCGGGCGGATATTCTGATTGTGGCGGAACAGGTTGTGCGGGTCGTAGCGGTTCTTCACGGCGACGAGACGCGCGTAATTCGGCCCATACGCGTCGGCTACCCGTCCGCCTTCCTCCTGCGTCATGAAGTTGACGTACACGCTGCCTAGCGCGAACGGTGCGGCTGCGTCGAAGAAAGCGCGGGCCCAGGCAATGCAGCGCTCGTCATCGCTCGCGTCGTCCCAACGGCCGTGCACGTTCATTGCATATTGCGTGTCGCGGCTCGAATAGGCCGTGGCTTCGACCGGTACCCGGCTCGTCTGCGCGCCGATCTGCCCGAAGAAGATTTCGCATTGCGGTGACGGCAGCTTGCCGATCGCATCGAGCAGCGCATCGATGAGACCGTCCGGTATTTTGTCGAGATTGTGCGACTTCCAGTAGTTACGAGCACCCGGCGTGAGCAGTGGATCGAACGCCTGTTGCCACGCGGCATATGGCATCGGCCCAAGATGTTCGCCGACCGGCGTGCCGAAGCCGCGTACGGCCGCCACCACGGACGGCCCGTTTTCGATGGGGCCCGAGTAGCACATCGCGAATACGATGACCGGTTTTCCGTGCACTTCGGGCGGCAGGAACGGCAGCGGTGGCGCAAGCCGTAGAACGGCCCATACGCTCAGCTCCTCCGGCATCTGTTCTGCAGCCGTGCGGTACTGGAGCAGGGCATTTTTCGCCTGATCGATCGGCAGCACGACGAGGCCGCCGTACACGAGCGGCCCGACCGGATGCAGCGCGAACTCGAAGCGCGTCACGACGCCGAAATTGCCGCCGCCGCCGCGAATCGCCCAGAACAGATCGTCGTGCGAGTCCGCGCTTGCGTGCAGCAACTCCCCGTCGGCGGTGACCACGTCTGCTGAAATCAGATTGTCGACCGTCATGCCGTATCTGCGGCTCAGCCAGCCGAACCCGCCACCTAGCGTCAGACCTGCCACGCCGGTGGTCGAGTTGATGCCAAGCGGCGTGGCGAGTCCGAACGCTTGCGCTTCGTGGTCGAAATCGGCGAGCGTAGCGCCAGGCTCGACATACGCGCGCTGCGCGACCGGATCGATGAATACGGATTTCATCGGCGACAGATCGATCACGAGGCCGTCGTCGCATAGCGCGGTGCCGGCGATGTTATGGCCGCCGCCATGCACCGCCAGAGGCAGATTGTTGTCGCGCGCGAATGCTACGCCGCGGCGCACGTCGGCCACGCCGGCGCAGCGCAGAATCAGCGCCGGATGCCGGTCAATCATTGCATTCCAGATGCTGCGGGCCTCGTCGAAACCCGCATCGCCGGGCCACAACAGTTCGCCTCGGATCGCGGCTTTGAGTTCTTCAGCGGCGCTGCTGGACACGCTTACCATGACACACCTCCAGACATAATGGGAGACGCTCTCGGGACATCAATCAGCTGAACAAAGCAAATTGAAAGCGTCTGGACAGGTTCGAGTTGCGTCCAGTAAACGGCCCTGCTTCTGTAAGTCAAACGAAGGTAAACCCGCGTCCACGATCGACGCCGCGCGAAAGCACGTGCGACAAGCGTCCGTGCGCTGCGGCGCGAGTCATGGCTGTCACAGCCGCTGTGTATGGTGGAAATACTTCCGGAAAAGATCGCGGGAGGAAGTGTTGGTTGAGCGCCGCGATGGTGGCTGCGCGGCGACACTTTTGCGGCCGAACGGCGGCGTTTTTGTTTGCGTACCGTGCGAACGTGTCGATTTACACGCGGTTTCGCACGGAGGAATATGCTCGTATCGACTCGTTCACGACCAATCGCTGGGGAGGCGTGATGTCCATGCAAGCTCTTGTTCTCAAGCAGCACAACGGCCCGCTCGAACTGACCGAACTACCGCGCCCCGAGCCTGCGCGCGGTGAGGTGCTGGTGCGAATCGCCGCCAGCGGCCTGAATCCGCTCGACACAAAAATCCGCGCCGGCGCCGCCGGGCACGCGAAACATCCATTGCCGGCGGTGCTGGGGATCGACATGGCCGGCGTCGTCGAGGCAGTGGGCGCAGGTGTCGATAAGTTCAAGGCGGGTGATCAGGTGTACGGAATGACGGGGGGCGTAGGCGGGCTGCAAGGCTCGCTGGCGCAATACGCATCGGTCGATGCGGATCTGCTGGCCTTGAAACCGTCAAATCTCTCGATGCGCGAAGCCGCTGCGCTGCCGCTTGCTTTCATCACTGCGTACTCGGGCATTGTTGATCGCGCGCATCTGCAGGCGGGGCAAACGGTGCTCGTGCATGGCGGGGCAGGGGGTGTCGGATACGTCTCCGTGCAGTTGGCGCTCGCGCTGGGTGCGAAGGTCTTTACGACCGTGAGCGAGCGCGATCGCAGTGTGGTGGAGGTGCTCGGTGCCAGGCCGATCAATTACCGTGCACAGTCGGTCGAGCAATATGTCCAGTCTGCGACGGATGGCGTGGGTTTCGATCTGGTCGTCGATACAGTCGGCGGGACCACGCTCGACGCGTCGTTTGCCGCCGTGCGGCATTTCGGCCATGTGGTGAGCGCGCTCGGGTGGGGCACGCATGCGCTAGCGCCGCTGTCGTTCCGCGAAGCCACCTACTCGGGCGTGTTCACGCTGCATGCGTTGCTTTCAGGGAAAGGCCGCGCGCATCACGGTGAGATGTTACGTGTGGCGGCGCGGCTTGCAGAAGAAAACAGGCTCGCGCCCCGCCTCGACGCGCGGCGCTTTGGTCTGGGCACCGCGCAGCTTGCTTATGAAGCAGTGGCCGACGGTAGCGCACAGGGCAAAGTTGTGGTCGAGGTAAGCTGAGCGCAGCGTTGCTGCGTGCCTTTGGATTAACCCTTCACGAGGCCGCCGTCCACGATCAGATTCTGACCCGTGACTGCGCGCGCCCACGGCGACAGGAAGAACAGCACGGCGTCGGCGAACTCTTCAGGCGTCGTGACACGCCGCACCGGTGTCGAACTGGCGATCAGGTCGAAGACGAATTCCGGTGTGGCCGCGCTTGCGTCCGTGGTGCGCAGCAGGCCGCCCGATACCATATTTACCGTTATGCCATCCGGGCCGAGATCGTGAGCGGCGGTGCGCGTGAGCGACAAGAGGGCTGCTTTGGCTGCCGTGTAGTCGTGATAGGGGACCACGGGGTTCTGGAACAGATTGGTGCCGACGTTGACGATACGGCCGAACCCGCGCGAGCGCATGCCCGCAGCGGCCGCTTGCATCGTATTGAGCGCGCCCTTGAGTGAGCCGTCCAGTTGCTGCTGGAAACGCGCCCAGTCGATTGAATCGATTTTCGGGCGGGCGTCGCCGTCGAACTGAAAGTCGGCCAGCGCGTTGTTGACCACCGACACGATAGGCTGCCCGGTTTGTGCCTGCGCTGTTTCGAACAGGCGTGCGATGGCGGCCGCATCGGTCACGTCTGCCTGGATCGGCAGGACGCGATCGCCGAACTCGTCTCTCAGCGCGTGAGCCAGCGTTTCGCTCTTACGGTAATTCACCACGACGCCGGCGCCTTCGCGTACCAGTGCGCGTGTGATCGCGGCGCCGAGTCCGCGAGCGCCGCCCGTTACCAGCACCCATTGTTCGGATAAAAGCATTTCTCTTCCTGTTGTTGATGAGGTTGCTATCGCTCTATTGTCGCCTGATTCGGTTTTCTCGCTCGCTTTGGGGGCGCCAGGATAACGATGCCGCGCAAACAGCGTCCGCCTGATAGAGTGCGGTCCATGATTAAATGCCGGGTCTCGCTTACCGCGTAAAACGCCAAATCCAGCCCCAGCGGGCACACCGCACCAGTCCACTCACAAAGGAGTCTGCGTTGAACAACAAACAGGCCCCGCTGCCGCAAATGCCATTGCGAATTGCGGCAGCGCAAGCGCAACCGGTTTCCGGCGACGTCACGTTAAACATTGCCAGAACGGTCGAACTGACCGGCATCGCCGCCGATCGCGGCGCGAAACTGGTGGTCTTTCCCGAGAAATTCCTAAGCGGCTACGAGCCTGACCTGATTGCCGGCGACCCCGCGAAGTACACCTTCAACGAACACGATGCGCGGCTCGAACCGATTCGGGAAGTTTGCCGCGAGCGCGAGATCGCCGTAATCGTCGGTGCGGCAACACGTGGCATAGGCAGCGTGGACGGCCTTCATATTTCGTCGCTGATCTTCAACCGCTCCGGCGAGCTGATCGAGCCGTATCACAAGCAGCATCTCTACAGCAGCGAGACGAAGATTTACCGGCCCGGCACGCGAGGCTGCGTGCTGGAGATCGACGGATGGCGGCTCGCGCTCGGCGTGTGCTATGACTCCGGTTTTCCGGAGCACGCGCGCAATGCCGCTGTGAACGGCGCACACGCTTATCTGGTGAGTGCGCTCTTCAGCGTGAAGACTGGCTATCACCAGTCGCGTATCTGGTTTCCCGCGCGTGCGTTCGACAACACCCTGTACGTGCTGTTGTCGAATCACGTCGGCACCACCGGCGGCTGGGAAACATGCGGTGCGAGCGCGGTCTGGGGCCCCTATGGCGACGTGGTGACGGAAGCCAGCCGCGATCGTGAGGAAGTGATTACCGCGCTACTCGATCCGGCTGTGCTAGCCGATGTCCGCGAGCGCGAAACGGTGCTCGCGGACTTCAAGGCGCACGCCGTCGAGACGGCGGGTGAGTACGTGGTGCATCGTCTGGATTAGCCGCACGTGCGGCTACTTATTTCAACGCAGCGGGCCGCACCGCACCCACCGCATCGCGGTGCGGCGCAGGCACGGCCCACAACAGCGCAATCATGCCTACGATCAGGAGCGCCGCGATCACCGCGAAGCCCGCATAGACGCTACCGGTTTCGGCTTTCAGCATCCCGACGAGCGAAGGGCTCACCGCGCCGCCAATCGCTCCGATCGCGGTAATTGTCGCGATACCGGCCGCCGCGGCGCCACCGTCCAGATAAGCAGTGGGGATCGTCCAGAAGATGCTCAGGGTCGCGTAGATGCAGATCGACGCGATCACCAGCAGGGCGACGGTGAATGGCACGCTATGCGCGGCGAGCGGGAGCAGCAGAAAACTGCCGGCCACCGCGAAGCCGCATCCCGCCACATGCCAGCGCCGTTCGGCATGGCGATCCGAACGGCGCCCGATCGCCACGATGCCGATCGCTGTGCAAACCGAAATCGCGCCGCTCAACCAGCCGATATTGCCGATCTGCTGCACGCCAACGTGCCGCAGCAGCGTCGGAATCCAGAAGCCGACGGCATTGAGTCCCATGAATACGCAGAAATAGATCGCCGACAGAAGATAGATCCGCGGGTTGCGCAATACATCGGAGAGTCGCGCGGGTGGTGCATGGTGCGCGCCGCGCTGTTTTCGATCCGCTTCGAGCGCGGCGGTGACGTGGGCTTTTTCCACATCGCTCAACCATTTTGCATGCTGGGGACGATCGTCCAGATAGAGCATCGCCATGATGCCGAGCACGATGGCCGGTACGCCTTCGACCAGAAATAGCCACTGCCAGCCGTGCAAGCCAAGCATGTCGTGGAAATGCACCATGATCCAGCCGGACAGCGGCCCGCCGATGATGCCCGCCAACGGCACGGCCATGATGAACAGACTTGTGATGCGTCCGCGTTGCCGATCGGGAAACCAGTAGGTTAGATAAAGAATGATGCCGGGAAAGAAGCCGGCTTCGGCAGCGCCCAGCAGAAAACGCAGCAGATACAGCATGCTCGCGCTCTTGACGAACATCAGCAGCACCGTCAAACCGCCCCACAGCACCATGATTCGCAAGAGCGTCTTGCGCACGCCGATGCGCTCCAGCAGCAGATTGCTCGGCAACTCGAACACCAGGTAGCCGACGAAGAACATCCCCGCCGCGAGACCGAACACGGCGTCGTCGAGCTTCAGATCCTGCAGGAATTGCAGCTTTGCAAAGCCGATATTAACGCGGTCGATGAAATTGACCACGTAGCAGATGAACAGAAACGGCACGATGCGCCGCGCGATCTTGCGATAGATCGCGTCATCGGGCGTAAGGGCTGACTGGCTCTGCATGGTGTCTCCTGGCGGCCCGGCACGTTGCACCAGGCGCATGTAATGGTTTTATGCGGCGCTAAGTCAGGCCCTGCATGCGTCTTTGCTTGAGACTCTGCTTAAGACTGCGTCCGCGCCTTTGCCGCTAATTGCCTTGTATTACCATTCGCCGAAAAAGACTCCCCAGTCCTTGTGTGTGTCGGTCTTGCTTTCGACCGTCGGGTTATCGATTGTCACGCGCTGCTTCAACGAGCCGTACCAGTCGGCGAGTTTTGCATGCATTTGCGCGTGGATGATGGCGTAACTCGCATCGGCGCCGAGATCGACATATTCGTCCGGATCGTTCGCCAGATCGAAGAGTTGCGGACGGTAGCCCTGCCAGTGTATGTATTTCCAACGCGTATCGCGCACCATCCAGCCACGGCATTCGTCGGGCTTGCGCTCCAATGCGAGACGCGCGCCGCGGAAACTGTAGTCGAGCTCGGAGACCACGTAGTCGCGCCAACCCTCGGCGCGGTCCGTTTCGTCGCGCGTGAGCGCGAGGATTGAGCTTCCTTCGATACGCTCTTCGTGGGCGGGCAAACCAAGCGCATCGAGCACTGTCGGCACCACGTCGATGCCCGACACGAAGCGCGTTTCGGCACTGCCGCGCGTGGCGTCGGCTCGCGTCGACGGATCGTAGACGATCATCGGCACGCGCTGCACGGTGTCGTAGAACAGTTCCTTCTCGCCGAGCCAATGATCGCCGAGAAAGTCGCCGTGGTCGGCGGTGAATACGATCAAGGTGTCTTGCCAGCGGCCGAGTCGTTCGAGCGTGTCCCACAGTTGGCCGAGATGGTCGTCGATTTGCTGGATCAAGCCTTGATAAACCGGCCGCACGGTGTTCGACACTTCTTCACGCGCGAAATTGACGCACTCTTCCTGCGTGCGATACGCGGCAACAACCGGATGAGCATTGTCGAGTTCGGCGGGTTGGCGCGCGAGCGGCAGGCACTGATCGAGCGAATACAGGTTGTGATAGGGGCGCGGCGCGACATAGGGCCAATGCGGCTTTACGTACGACAAATGCAAGGCCCACGGCGTGTCGCCTTGCTCTTCGATGTAGCGGATCGCCTGATTCGTCATGTAAGCCGTTTCGGAATGCGGCTCGGCCACTCGCGCCGGCCAGCGCACGTTGCGCATTTTCCAGCCGGAATGCACTGCGCCGCTGTCGTCTTCCACACTGATCGCGAAGTCGCTCCACGGTTTGTCGCTGACATAGCCGTGTTCGCGCAAAAAGGCGGGATAGCCGCTTTCCTTGCCGGGTTCGTGGTGCCCGTCGTAGCGGTCGAGTTCGTCGAACGAGCCGGTCGAGAGGCGCTGCCCGAGCGGACTTTGGCGTGCGATGTCGAGCCGCTGCATGCCGTTGCCGTCGGCCATCACGTGCGTCTTGCCGGCCAGCGCGAGCGAGCGGCCATTCAGGCGCAGGTATTCGCCGAGCGTCATTTCGCCGATCGAGAGCGGCACGCGGTTCCAGTTAGCGCCGTGACTGCTCATCGTGCGGCCGGTGTAATACGACATGCGCGACGGGCCGCACACGCCGGAACTGACGAAAGCATTGTCGAAACGCACGCCGCGCGCGGCCAGCGCATCGATATGACGGGTTCGAAGGTAGGGATGTCCATAGCAGCCGAGATGATCGCGGCGAAGCTGGTCGCACATGATGAAGAGAACGTTGCGGGTGTCCGCCATCTATAAGCACCGTCTGCGGCCTTGCGGCCTGAAGTAAGAGAAACCGGGGAGAGGCTTCGATGCTAGAAACGAACCCGACGATTGACCTAATCAAATATATGTGCGGACGCACAATGCGCTGGGACCATTGCTGCCAAAGCGCGTCATAATGATCGCCAACCCCTTATTGGACGTACGCTCCCCGTGCCCGCGACCGACCCTCAATCGATACCCGTGCTGAAGCATCCCGCGCACATCGACGAATTTCTGCTCTACAGGCTTCACAACCTGACGCGCGTGGCGACCCAGGGCGTCGGTCTGATGTTCCGGCGGGAACTGGGCATTAGCCGGCGCGACTGGCGCATTCTCGCGTTCGTCGGCAAGTACCCTGACGCGAGTCTGACCCAGCTCGCCGAATTGGCCGCGCTCGATATGGTGGTGGCGAGCCGCTGCGTCGCCAATATGGTGAAGAAGGGTTTGATTGCGAAAACGCGCCTGCCGGAGAACAAGCGGGTGACCGTGCTCGCGCTCACCGAAGCCGGACGAATCGCCTATGAACAGGCACGCGTAAGCGGTCAACGCTATAACACCGAGTTCGCGTCCTGCCTGAGCGATGACGAAGCGCATTTACTCGACGGCTTGCTCAAGCGGATGGAGCAACAGGCCGCGGTGCTGACGCAACGCGAGATCGCCAGAAGCGGGCCGATATCGCTAATCAACGAAGACGTCGAATAAACCACATCCGCAATCATGTCGGCCAGAACATGCCGGCCGCGGCGAGCGCCATTGCGGCGGTGGCGATCCAGCCGAGCCAGCGCAACCAGCCAGTCACGACGAACTCGCCCATCACCTTGGGGCTGGCCGCCATCACCATCACGAGCGCCATGATCGGCACGGCCGCGACGCCGTTGATCACCGCGCTCCAATACAGCGCTTTGATCGGATCGAGCCGCATGAACGTGAGCGCAATGCCGCCGAGAATCGCCACCGCGATCACAGCATAAAATTGCTTCGCCAGATTCACCTGCAACGCCAGACTGTTGCGCCATTTCATCGTGCCCGCAGCCGCGTAGGCGGCCGAACCCGCCAGCACCGGCAACGCCAGCAGACCCGTGCCGATAATGCCGAGACTGAACAGCGCAAACGCCAGGTTGCCGGCAATCGGCTTGAGCGCACTGGCGGCATCGGCGGTGGTTTTCACTTCGATGTGATGCGCGTGCAGCGTGGCGGCGGCAGTGAGCATGATGAAAAACGCCACGCCGTTCGAAACGGCCATGCCGACCCAGGTGTCCATGTTGATTCGCTTCAGTTGTGCGGCCGCCTGCATCGGCGCGCGCAAAAGCGATCGCTGCGCTGGATTTGAGCGGATCTCCTCGACTTCCTGCGACGCCTGCCAGAAGAAGAGATATGGGCTGATCGTCGTCCCGAGCACCGCGACCACGGTCGTCAGATAGTCGCCGGACAGTTGGACGGGCGGTTTCACGATGCTCAGGCCGACTGCTTTCCAATCAATCGGAATCACGAAGATGATGGCGACGTAGGCGAACAGCACGAGCGTCAGCCATTTCAGAATACCCGCGTAGCGTTCGTATGGAATGAATACCTGCATCAGCAGCGACGCCGTGCCGAATAACGCGACATAGAGTTGAAGCGGGCCGCCGATCACCAGTTTGGCGGCGGCGCCCATTGCCGCGAGATCGGCTGCGATATTGATGGTGTTGGCCGCGAGCAGCACCAGTACTGCGAGATACAAAAGCGGAGCGGGGTAGTGGCGGCGCAAATTGGTTGCGAGTCCACTGCCCGTCACCCGTCCCATGCGTGCACTGACCAGCTGTATCGACACCATCAGCGGGTAGGTGATCAGCAACGTCCACAACAATCCGAAGCCGAATTGCGCGCCGGCCTGCGAATAGGTGGCGATGCCGCTCGGGTCGTCGTCCGCGGCGCCGGTGATCAGGCCGGGGCCTAGCCGCTTCATCCAGGAACGTTCGGCGGTATCTTCAACGACAAGTTCCGGTTCGAGGTTTTCAGTGGTCATCGTCGTCCGCCTGCGAAAGGAACCGTATTAGGTCGCTTGTATAGCGCGCGTGCGCGCCGGGTGGCGACCCTACGTGTCGCTCGTCAGGAAGTAGCATTCTCTGTGCCACGGGCCCTGCCGCTCAACTGTCTTTGCGTTCGGAGGCATGCAACATGTCATCCGCTACAATGACACGCACTACCCACCTGGAGACTTGCTTTGAAATCTATCGTTGCTTTGGTCGCCGCGGCTGTTCTTTCTTCGACGGCGATGGCCGCTTCCACCACTGAGAAACTGCCTTCCGGCGTAATCGTTGAACATCTTACGCAGGGCACGGGTGCCCAACCGGCCGCTGACGATGTGGTAAAGGTCAACTATCGCGGCACGCTCGCTAACGGCACCGAGTTCGATAGCTCGGCGAAGCATGGCGGTCCGGCAACCTTCCCGCTCAATCGCGTGATTCCGTGCTGGACGCAAGGCGTGCAAAAAATGAAGGTCGGCGAGAAGGCCAAGCTGACCTGCCCGTCGGCCACGGCCTATGGCGAGCGCGGAGTAGGCCCGATTCCGCCGAATAGCGACCTGACGTTTGAAGTCGAACTCGTAGGTATCGTCAAGTAATACCGCGCGAAGTGCGCTGAGACT
Organism: Paraburkholderia sediminicola; assembly: GCF_046026675.1. GTDB lineage: Bacteria > Pseudomonadota > Gammaproteobacteria > Burkholderiales > Burkholderiaceae > Paraburkholderia > Paraburkholderia sediminicola_F. Next base: position 1,008,433 of record NZ_JAQQEY010000002.1, read on the forward strand.
GAACCCCGCTCCGGAGATCGAAGCGGGGTTTTTCTTTTTTCAGGGCACTGCATTTGCCCACCGAAATCTAGCCGCGATAAAAATCGAGCCACGCTCACGGTGATCGAACCGGACGACTTGTTGATCGACGGGATTTTCTAAAAGAAACGAAGTTCTCGTCTCACTCGGCTGGCGTGAATAGCATCGACACATACAGAATGGTGGACACGACGATAATGCCGACGCCGACGAAGACTTTGGTACGATTGAATTCAAGGCCGCCGTTGATGGCCACGCCAATGCCGGCGACAGAAGAAAGCGTACCGATAGTGGCCAGCAATACATGAACCTTGCTGCGTATCAGGCTACGCCGCTCCGGACTTGCACCTTCTCTCCACTCCTTGAGTTTCATTGCAGTATCCTTTTTCACCGGTGTTCAAGTAGCTCGAAGATTCGCATGAGAGACAATGCGACAAAGCATGCCGTTTTGCACTGAGGCTGGTTTTCCAATTAGACAAAGCATATATGAGCCGCCACACTGTGCAAACAACAAACCTGAAAATTCAGCATCTGGTTTGCTGAGCGTGTTTTTCGGCGCAGAGCTGAGCGCTGCGATCTACCAGTTCAACAAAAACTGGTTCGGCGGAGCGATGATCTACTATCAAAGATTGACGGGCTCGGCCGCCGAAAGTCCGACCGTCACGCAGCGCGGCACGCTCAATCAGATTACGTATGGGGTAGGCGTGGCGTACGCGTTCCGCCAGAAGTAGTGGCGTTCTTTTTAAAGTCCTGTTGCACTCGGTCGTTTACCCTCTGCGCGTGCGGCGACACTGCAATCGCCGCTTTGCGCATTCCGGAAGATCTAGCCGTCATTCGTCGCGCGTCAGGAGCGTTCTCCATGAATATCGACTTTCACTACGGGGTGGTCTATATCGTCGCCCGTATCGGCGGGATGGCGCCCGCTGAGGCGCTCACGGTGGCGCATGCCTGCCAGTATGTCGACGACGCGACCACTGCAGGAATACTGCGTTTCGCCGGCGGCGAAACTTTCGAGCGCTTTGCCACGGCGCACAAGCTATTCGACTACACCAACACGGAAGACGACCAGAACCGCCTGGTGTGGACGCCATTTCATTTTCTGCCTGCCGGTGAGGGGGAAACGCTTGAAGAAAAGGCGGTGTGCCGGCCGGATAGCGCCGTGGCTCGCGAGGTGGTTCGCCGGGCGATCCGACAGCGAGGCACCGAGACGGCATTGCACCGCCTGGGTGTCACGCTTCACGCGTACGTCGATACATGGGCCCACCAGGGTTTCGCCGGTATCGAAAGCCCGATGAATCGCGTTCATATGCTGGAGGCGGAAGATTGCACGAAGGAAAGCTGGCTTGCCCGCCTTACCCGCGCCACCCGGCATCTGATCGAACACGTCGAGGAAGATGTGCTGACGCTTGCACTGCCCGTCGGTCATGGGGCCGCTTTGCACTATCCCGATCAGCCGTGGGCGAAATGGCATTACACCGACGGCAGAAATGAGCGCGTCGACAGGCACAATCTGCCGGAGTTTATGCAGGCGGCCGAGATGACTTGCCGTGCGGTGCGCGGCTATGTCGCGGGACGGGAAGATTTTGAATCCCAGCCCGGACTGCCGGAAGATGTCAAAACCGCACTCACGAAGCTTCTCGACACCAATCGGAACCTGGACGACAACAAGCGCCTGCAGACCATTTGCGAAGCGGTGAAAACCGACGTCATTCCAGGCCTGTCAGAGTCGGTTCCTGACTATGTGGCCAAGGGGCTCGGCTCCTGGAAATATAAGGCCACCGGTTTGCAGTCCGACGACGACAGCGGGGACCGCCCCGGGTGGAGCGACATCTTTGAGAAAAGCGATTACCGGCGCTTTCACGACGCCGTCAAAGAGCACCGTTTTGTGATTACGCAGGAGATTCTGCCGGCCTGCGGACTACGGATCGCCTGAAAAGAGGGCGCTTTTGCGCGTCATTTCAATCGCCGCCCCAGCGGCCGCACTCATGCTATTCGTGTTCGCGCCACTCGCGTGCGCGCCAGTCATAGGTGAAACAGCGCTGCGAGATTGGTAACGTGGGGTTACCGGCAAAAAAATGAACTGCCGCCCTTTGAATCTCCGGATGCTTGCCTATAGTAGAAGCGACTATTGCCGCATTGCACGGCGGCCGGCTTCTCTTGACATGCGTGACGGGGAAACACAAATGACGCCATCGAATGCTGCGATCTATCAAGCCCAGGCTTGCACGCCGGATTCATTACGAACGCTTGCCACCTATCTCGAACTGGCACTCGACGAGGGAGAAAGCGTGGTTCTGATGCGGATCGGCACGCAGGTGCGCAGTATTTATGTGGGCAACCCGTCCGGCACGCTGGAGGACTTGACGGATCACGGCGTAGTGGCCGCCTTCCAGGCCGACGAGATGCTCGCATTGACGCAGTTGGGACTCAACCGGATAACTGCCGACGATCAGCAGTATCGGTTCATGCGCAGTGTGAGGTATATCGCGGACCGCCAGGTTGTCGTTTTTACTCCTATTTGAGTGACTGGCCGGCAATTGGAAAGGTTAAGCAATGCGGCTATCGAGTAGTGAGCTCGAAAGGTTCGTACTCCACGGGATGCATTCCCGCGTAAACTCGATGCCGTTATAGGCGTGTAGATCTGCCTTTCTCGCGCTATTCATGGCATAGTGCGATCGATTACCACATAAGGAGCAATCAAATGCCCACGTTAGAGCAAATCCAGGCGAAGCTTAAGAAGCTCCAGGCGCAAGCTGACGTCCTTATTGCCAGGAAAGCACAAGTTGCGGTCGACCAGATTCGCGACCTGATGCTCAAGCACGGCCTCACTACCGCAGATATCGAAGCAAAGGCAAAGGCGAGACGCGCCGCGCGCGCCTTGAATGGTCATGCTGCAGGTGGCAAAGCAAAAGCCGCCGGCGCAGGTAAGTCGCTGCCGAAGTACCGCGACCATAAAACCGGCGCGACATGGACGGGTCACGGGCGTGCACCGGCCTGGATTGCCGCCGTGAAAGACCGGACTCAATTCCTGATTGAAGGCGCAAGCGAACTGAAGTCCGCGGCAAAGGCAGCGGTCACTCACGCCAAAGGCAAAAGTAAAGGTCAGCCTAAAGGCGCACAGCCGCCCAAGTACCTCAACCCGAAAACCGGTGCGACCTGGAGCGGACGCGGCCCGGCGCCGGCATGGCTCGCCACGGTCAAGGATCGCACCAAATTCCTGATCGATGGCGCTGCGGCTACCAGCAATGTCGCTGCCAAAAAAGTCGTGACGGCAAAAAAGGCAGTGGCGAAGAAAGGTACTGCGGCGACTAAAAAAGCTGCGGCTAAGAAAAGCGCGGCCAAGCCCACGGCGAAGAAAGCCGCGCTAAAAAAGATTGCTGTGAAGAAAACCGCAACGGCCAGGAAAGCGCCGGGCCGCAAGGCAGGTGGTAGAGGCAAAGCCGGCGCGACGAGCGCTGCCGCAGCGCCGCAAACCTCGACAGTGCAAGCCGGCGCGTGAGCGCAACGGAGTCGCGAAGTAGATGACTAGCATGCTTGAAGTACCCCAGCAGGAGGACCATGTCGTCCTGCTGGACTCCGTTCCTCATCCGGCAGCCGACGCCGCCGAACCATTCATTGTCGCCAGCGACCGCCGGGTGATTCTGGCTTATCCGATAGCTGAATCCGACTTCGAACGGTTCGGACCATTCGATTCCGACGACGATCCATTTTGCACGGTGCTATTTCCCGAGGTCGTGTTTCATCGGCTCGGGCCGCCTGGCGATGTCGATCTCGAGATCCATCCACTTGCGTCACAAGGTCTCAGTGGGCACTCGGTTCACGAAGTTATGAATTCGTCGCTGGCCGCTGAGATTTCGGCCGTCACGTCGCCCGGTCCCGTACAACGCCATTTCGTCATCACGTTTCAGGACGCGACGTTCGAATGCGTGGCGTCCGACTATACGGTGGTCGGCGTGTATGGCGCGGGTGAGATCGCCTGCCGGGAAGCTTTCTCGCTGGTGCGTTAAACTTCCTGGCGGTTATTCCCGCTGGGTGACGTAGCCTCTTTCCAGTCGGTCCCAACGCCTGAATGCTGCGCCTTGCACAGCGTTTCGGGCTCTTCGATGCTTCCCTCCTCAGTCAATCGGCACGCTGCGTAGCAAAACGCGGTCCTGACAACGGGCACGCGCAATGCGTCCTGCCCAGGTAGTAAGAGCCCGGGCTGAAGGTCCCGGCGTGCCCATCAAATGGCAAACTACAAACCGCAGGGTGCCCAGCCGGTGCGTCCTGCCGATTAGCATCGAGGCCACGCATGCTGATGATTCCAATTACCGTCTTTGTCACGCTCGTCATCGTATTGGCGATTGCCAATCTGTCGAGTGGCGAAAAGAAGATCGAACACAAGATCGAACGGCTTTATGCGAGTGACGACCCGCAGTTCCTTCGTTCGATGGGCCTGCTGCTCGGGCCACCCGTAGTGTCCGGAAACCGCTTCGAGATGTTGCTGAACGGCGAGCATATTTTTCCGTCGATGCTCGAAGGTATCCGTTCGGCTAGTAAGACCATCACGTTTGAAACCTTCATCTACTGGTCCGGCGAGATAGGCGAGCAGATCGCCCGCGCACTGGCGGACAAAGCACGCGAAGGCGTCGCCGTGCATGTATTGCTCGATTGGGTGGGCTCGTCGAAAATGGACAAGCGTTATCTGAACATGCTGCGCGATGCGGGCGCGGAAGTGATCCAGTATCACAAGCCGCACTGGACCGGTCTCGGGAGGATGAACGATCGCACTCACCGCAAGCTGCTGGTGATCGACGGGCATATCGGCTTTACCGGCGGCGTGGGCATTGCGCCGGAGTGGACCGGCCACGCACAAGACGAAAAGCATTGGCGCGACACCCATTTTCGTGTGGCTGGCCCGGTGGTTGGCCACATGCAGGCCGTGTTCATGGACAACTGGGTTAAAGCGACCGGCAATGTGCTGCATGGGCCTGACTATTTTCCAGAAGTCGAAGGTGTCGGTGACGGCCTCGCGCATATGTTCAGCAGCTCGCCTTCAGGCGGCAGCGACGATATGCAGTTGATGTATCTGATGGCGATCACCGCGGCGACTCGCTCCATTCATCTGGCGAGTGCCTACTTTGTACCGGACAAGCTGACGATCAATGCGATCGTCGAGGCAGCGAAGCGCGGTGTGAAAGTACAGATCATCACGCCCGGAAAACGTATCGACACCCATACCGTGCGTGAAGCGTCGCGTGCCTGTTGGGGCGACTTGCTGCGAGCGGGTGTCGAGATGTTCGAGTATCAGCCGACCATGTTTCATTGCAAGTTGCTGGTGGTGGACGAGTACCTGGTCTCGGTCGGCTCCACCAATTTCGATAGCCGCTCGTTCAAACTGAACGACGAAGCGAACCTGAATATCTACGACCGCGACTTCGCGAAGCAGCAAACCGCAACCTTCGCAGACGACATCAGGCAGTCGCACCAGGTCACGTTCGACGCGTGGCTGCGACGGCCATTCCCGGAGAAGCTGATCGAGAAGTTCGCGTCGCTGCTGGATACGCAACTGTGATGCAATGACTGCGCAACGCGCCGCAGTTTCCTTTCAATAACATTTTTCCGCCCATTTCGAACATATGCTCAATGACTTTTTTTAGCTTTTATTTTTGAAACATGTTAAAAAGCTTTCCGTCATCGTATATTGACATGAAGTCTTCACGCAGTGAGGGCAGAGTGGCAGCAACGAATGGCGTGCCGCAGAGATTGAAGCAACGCATTCGAAATTACATATAAATATATTACGAGGCATCGAACGCTCGATTGAAGCGCACCTGAGTTCAGGCGCGCGTCGCGAAGAGCCGGCAGGTATCACGTCGAGTGGTACATGTTTTCGGTGCAGCAGCGGTCGTCGCGGATCGGATTTGCCGGCGTAAAGGTACGTAATGGTACGTAAAGGCAAATCGCATGGGCCTGATCCCCGGTAGTACGGCCGCAAGGCGTCCGCGAGCGCGGGCGCGGTATCGGTACGCATTTGCGTTGCGCAAGTGCATGCGAATACGCCATGCCCATCGAAAAACTCCTTGTTCCGCTACCGGCGGGCCTGAAAGTCTACGTTGAACGTCACGTATTCGATCCGGCCTTCGAGAGTGTCATTCTGATCAACGGCGCGCTGGCCACCACGGCGTCGTTCGGACAGACAATCAAATACCTCGGCGAACGCTATAACCCAATTTGTTTCGATTTACCTTATGCGGGTCAATCGAAAACGCATAACGTGTGCGACTTCGTTCTGACAAAAGACGATGAAGTCGACATTCTGCTGCATCTAATAGGCTTATTCGAGCCGAGCTTCCTGTTGTCGGTGTCGTGGGGCGGGGTGGCGTCGCTGCTGGCGCTCTCGCGGGCGCGCACCAGCGTGAGGCGCGCGGTGATTGCGTCGTTCTCGCCGCGGCTCAACGCAGCGATGACCGCGTACGTGACCGCGGCACGCGACCATATCGCCGCCGGCGAAAATCTGAAGGCCGCGCAGCTGCTCAACGATACCGTTGGCCAGCATCTGCCGCGCATCATGAAGCTCTATAACTACCGCTACCTCTCTACGCTGCCGCGCGATGAGCAGGACCAGGTGGCCTTTCACGTCGACCAGATTCTGGCCATCCGTCCAGAGGACTATCTGCACGAGTTCCGCAACATCGAGTGCGGCCTGAAATTCCTCAACGGCGAGCTCGACGACTACACCACGCCTGAGGACGCCCGCTCGCTTAGCGCACATCTGAAGCGCGCCGAGTTTCTCACGATCGACCAGGCCGGGCATTTCCTCGATCTCGAAGGGCGGGCTGCACTGCGCCAGGTTCGGACCGCCATTTTCGATTACTTCGGCGCCGCGCGGGTGCAGGCGCCAGGCGGTGGGCTCGATTGTTTCGACACGTTCGCCGCCCGCACGCCCATCATGCCGGTGCAACAACCCGCCATCGCGAACGTCGCGAATGTCGCGTTGCAAGCTTCCGCCGATCACTCGTTCCAACAGGTCGAACTACCGTGAATATCGCTCAGAGCATCGCTATCGTCGTACCGTGGACGCTGTGGCTGCTGTATTGGATCGCGACGTCGAACCGCGTCAAAGAAACCGCGCGCAAGGAGGCGTCTCTCTCGCGCACGTTGCAGTCGATTCCGTTGATCGGCGGAGGCGCGCTGATTGTCCTGCCGGACTTCAACACAGCGGCGTTGTCCTTCGATTCGCATGCGATCGGACCGCTGCAGCTGGCCGGCCTCGCCGTGCTACTGGCTGGACTTGCGTTTTCCGTGTGGGCGCGGTTGCATCTCGGCACCAACTGGAGCGTCTCGGTCACGCTGAAGGAAGACCATGAGCTGGTGCGCAGCGGACCTTACGGACTGGTTCGTCATCCGATCTATACCGGTTGTCTGCTGGGGCTTCTCGGCGCTGTGCTGATCGGCGCGCAATGGCGTGGCGTGGCTGGGCTAGTGCTGATTTTCGCGTCGCTGGCGTACAAGGTCCGGGTCGAGGAGAGCTGGCTGACCGGTCACTTCGGCCGTGCGTATTCGCAGTATCGTCGCGACGTCGCGGCGCTGATTCCCGGTCTCTTCTGAGCGACCTGAATGGCGAAAGTCATTATTACCGCGATCGGCTCGGCGGGCGACGTGCATCCTTTGCTCGGGATCGGCGCAACGTTGGCTGCGCGCGGTCACGAGATCGTCTTCTGCACGCATCCGCCGTTTGCGGAGGTTGCCTCGCGCCAGGGTTTTGCATTCGTGCCGATCGGCACCGCCGCCGAATATGAAGCGGCGATGGCGAACCCGGCGCTATGGCATCCGCGTACCTCATTCCGCACGCTGTGGGCGGTGATTGCGCCGACGCTGCGTCCGCATTTCGACACGCTGGCTGCGTTGACCGATAGCGACACTGTGCTGGTCGGCACGTTGTGGGCTTTTTCCGCGCGGTTGATGCAGGAGCTGTATCGGGTGCCGTTCGTGTCGGTGCAGGTCTCGCCGTCGACGCTGCTCTCCGCGCATGCGCCGCCTACACACCCACGGCTGACGATTCCGCGTGGCTTGCCGCTGGCTGTGAAAACGGCGCTGCTGCGGTTGATCGAGCGCCAGGTGCTCGACAAGATCTGCGGCCCCGCATTGAATGCGTTGCGCGCGGAACTTGCGCTCGCACCGGCGCGCCGCATTTTCGGCAAGTGGCTGCATTCGACCGACGGTGTGCTGTGTCTCTTTCCTGACTGGTTCGCGCAAGCTCAACTGGATTGGCCGACGCCGCGTTGCCTCAGCGGTTTTCCGCTGTTCAACGACACGGGCGTGCACGCGCCCGATCCGCAACTCGACGCCTTTCTCGCCGCGGGCGAGCGGCCGGTGGTTTTCACCGCGGGTTCGACCTTGATCGATCAGGCGCGTTATACGGAGGCAGTGAGCGCGGCGCTGGCGGAAAGCGGGCTGCGCGGGATTCTTTTGACGCCGGATGCGCCAGCCGTCAAAGCAGATGCACAGGGCGCGCTGCTCAAGCGGCGTTACGTGCCGCTACAGAAGCTGTTGCCGCGCTGCCGGGCGCTGGTGCATCACGGCGGCATCGGCACGGCGGCGCTTGCGTATGCTGCCGGCATTCCGCAAGTAGTGACGCCGTTCGCGCACGATCAGTTCGATAACGCGCAGCGTGTCGTCGTGAGCGGTTGTGGCGTTCGGCTCGATAAGCCACTGGAGCCGCAGGCGCTTGCGCGTGCGTTGAAGCATTTGCTCGGCAGCCCGTCGATTGCGACGCAGTGCGGACGCGTGCGGGATCGACTTGCGCCGTCGCCGGATGGTTGCGAGACGGCCGCACGGTACATCGAAGGTTTCATGCCCGCCGGCGTGCGCCCGCAAACCGGCGGCCGCATTTCTGTGCCGGCATTCGCAGACAGCGGGCATAGCGCATGAGCGCCGCCACGCCATTGCCGAAGCACGCCGCCTCGGCTGACGAGGCACACGGCGTCGGCCCTGGCCCTGCCGGCGAGCGCAGCGTACCCGGCATGCGTGGTGCGAGGCTCGCCTTGCTGACGTTCGCGCTGTCGCTGGCCACGTTCATCGAAGTTCTGGATTCGACGGTAACCAACGTCGCGGTACCCGCGATTTCCGGCGGCCTCGGCGTGTCCAATAGCCAGGGCACGTGGGTGATCAGCTCGTACTCCGTGGCCGCCGCCATCGCCGTACCTTTGACGGGCTGGCTCTCGCGGCGGGTCGGCGAAACGCGCCTGTTCCTCGGCGCGGTGATCCTTTTCACGTTGACGTCGCTGCTATGCGGCGTGGCCGGCGACTTTCATCTTCTGGTGGTATGCCGGGCATTGCAGGGGCTCTTCTCCGGGCCGATGGTGCCACTTTCCCAAACCATCCTACTGCGGACCTTTCCGCCGGATAAGCGCGTTGTGGCACTTGCGCTGTGGGCGATGACGGTGCTGCTCGCGCCGATCTTCGGCCCGGTGGTCGGCGGCTGGATCATCGATAATTTTTCCTGGCCGTGGATCTTCCTGATCAATCTGCCGATCGGCATTTTTTCGTTCGCGGTGTGCATGACGCTGCTGCGCCGCGATGCACCCGTTGGCAAGGCAGTGCCGATCGATCTGCCTGGCATTATCTTGCTGGTCGTCGGCGTGGGCTCGCTGCAGACGGTGCTGGATCTCGGTCACGACCGAGGCTGGTTCGATTCGCCGTTGATCCTGACGCTCGCGATCATCGCCGGCCTGGCGATCGTGTCGCTGTTGATCTGGGAGGCGGGCGAACGGCATCCGGTGATCGATCTGAGCCTGTTCCGGGATCGCACGTTTTCGTTTTGCGTGCTGATCATTTCGCTTGGCATGATGAGCTTCTCAGTGGTCGGCGTGATCTTTCCGCTCTGGCTGCAGGCCGTGATGGGCTACACCGCGTACCAGGCCGGACTCGCCACCGCGCCGCTTGGCGTGCTCGCGCTGGTGTTCTCGATACTGGTCGGCATTTACGCGGCCCGTTTCGACGCGCGTGTGCTTGCGACTTTCGGCTTTCTCGTGTTCGCGGTCGTGCTGTGGTGGGATGCGCATTTCACGCTGACCATGAGCTTCACGCAGATCATCACGCCGGGTCTGATTCAGGGCATCGGCTTGCCGTGCTTCTTCATTCCGTTGACGGCGGCGACGCTCTCGCGCGTGTCCGACGACAAGCTTGCCGCGGCCTCGAGTCTGTCGAATTTTTTGCGCACGCTGTCGGCGGCGTTCGGCACGGCGATGAGTGTCACGCTATGGGATAACCGCGCGCTGTATCACTACGACGTCGTTGCGCAGTCCGTGACGAAATCGTCCGGCAATACGCAGCGCTTCGTCCAGAGTCTGCACGGCATGGGCATCGACGGCGCACGCGAACTCACCACCTTGCATCACGTCGTGCAGCAACAGGCCTACATGATGGCGACCGGCGATATGTTCTACATGGCAAGCATCACCTGCCTCGTGCTCGCCGCCATGATGTGGCTCACGCGTCCGAAGCGCGGCGCGGCGATGGCTTTAGGTCACTGAGGGACTTCGAATGACGATCCTGGGCGCATTGATCATCCTGTTTCATCCGAGTGAAGAGCAAGTCGTGCGCGCGGTGGCGATGCGTTTGGCGTGCGACCGCTTGCTGGTGGTCGACAACTCGCCGTTGCCGGACGCGCGCGCCGCGATGATGCTGGGCGAGGCGGGCGTTGCGTTGCTGCATCACGGTAATCGCAACGGCATTGCCGGCGCCTTCAATTGCGGCCTGGGCGCGCTGTTCGACGCAGGCGCGGATGCGGTCGCGCTGTTCGACCAGGATTCCGAGGCGCCGGACGCTTACTTCGCTGTGATGCGCGACCGATGCACGTCGATGAATGGCCGGGCATTTTTAGTGGGCCCGCGCATCTTCGATGAAAACGATCAACGCTTCCTGCCCGAACTCGCGACGAGTGGTTTGGCGGTGGAGCGGCTGTCGATACACGCCGACGCCGCGATGCAGCGCTGCGCATTTCTGATTTCGTCCGGCTGTGTGATTTCACGCGAGGCGTTCGCACGGCTCGGCCGCTTCGACGAAACGCTTTTTATCGACCATGTCGACACCGAGTACTGCTTGCGTGCGCTGCTGCGTAATGTGCCCGTGTACGTGGTGCCGTCACTCGTACTGCTGCATCGGATCGGCTCGCGGCGCCGTCACAAACTGGGTTCTCTGGAAATGACGACGATGAATCACCCCGGTTTCCGCCGCTATTACAGCGCGCGAAATGCGATGCAGCTGGCGCTGCAATATGGAATGCGCCTGCCGGTCGCAATCGTGCCGAACGTGCTGACGCTCTGGCAAATCGTGCAGATCGTGCTGATAGAAAAGGGCAAGCTGGCGAAGCTCAATGCGATTGCGCTCGGTCTATTCGATGGATTCTTCGGACGAATGGGGCCGCTCGAGCGGACGCGTCCACGACTCGCGGCCAGTGTGGCGAGGACCACGAATGCGGTTAATGCCGCTAACTCGACGAGGCCTGGCGAGACGAGTACGCCGATAGTGGGAGAACGTGCAATGCCTCTTACCCGGCACTCATGAGACGGTCTATGCAATTCTCTACGCCACGCACCTTGCCGTTGCTGCTGCCACTGCTGCTGATTGCGGCAGCGCTGAGCGGTTGCGTGAGCGATGCGGGTCTGCAAGCGAACGTCAAACCGATCAAGCCGTCCGCCGATGCACTTTCGCAGACCATTGGACCAGGCGCGAACGGCGCATGGCCCGCGCCTGATTGGGTCAAGCGGTACCGCGATCCGCAACTGGATGAGCTGACCGCTGAAGCCTTGCAAAACAGTCCCGACCTGCAGATCGCCAAGGCGAGAGTGGGCGCCGCGCAGGCGCAACTCGAACAGTTTGCCTCGCTGACAGGCCTCACCGGCACGGCGGGCGCGACCGTGAGCAAGGCCCGCTTACCGCAGCCGGACGATGTGGCTAACGTATCCGTCGGCGGCCAGCAGATTCCGGTGCAGTTGTTCAACGATCCGGTGGTGTCGCCGGCCGCGTTGTTCGCAGGCCTCAGCTACCAACTCGACCTGTGGGGCAAAAATGCCGCGCTAACCGGCAGCCTGCTGTCCACGCGCGACGCCGCACGAATCGATGCCGAGCAGGCGCGGCTCACGCTGACGGTCGCGCTCGTGACGCTCTACTGCGAGCTCGACCGCGCCTTTGCGATGCAGGACATTCTGCTGCAGAAGCAGCAGGCCGCGGATAGGGTCGATGCGGTGTTGCGCGAGCGTGGCGCGCGTGGCATCGATAACGCGTACGACTCGGCCGACGCCACACTCAAGCGAAGCCGGCTCGCCTCACAGCAGGCGCTCAACGACGAGCGCATCAAGCTGACTGAGTTGCAGATCGGTGTGTTGACGGGGCGCGGAGCGGAGCGGGGTTTGTCGCTGCATCGTCCGCAACTGGCCGCGGCTGCCGATGCGCCGATGCCTGCGCAATTGCCGGTCGACCTGCTGGGCCGCCGGCCCGACATCGTGGCGGCGCGTTTGCGGGCCGAAGCAGCGCTCGCCAACACGGACGCCACGCGGGCCCAGTTCTATCCAGACGTGAATCTGGTGGCCTTTGCCGGCTTGACAGCACTGACGCCCGGCGCGCTTTTCTCACGCGCGGCGTTAACGGGCTCGGTGGGGCCGGCGATCTCCTTGCCGATTTTCGACCGGACTCGTTTGCACGCGCAATTAGGCGGCGATTACGCGAATGTCGACGCCGCGATCGGTCTCTACAACAAGACCGTCGACGAGGCGCTCGGCGAGGTCGCGCGTCAGCTGACTTCCTTGCGCACGGTCGATACGCTCGCGACCGAGCAGACGCGCGCGGTAGAAGCGGCCTCGCATATCGTCGCGATCGCTGAAGAGCGGCATCGCCGCGGTATCGGCATGCAGAAGGACGTGACGCTGGCCGACCTGTCCTTGCTCGACGAACGCGCGCAGCAGGTGGATTTGCAGGGCCGCCGCAGAATGCTGCAGGTTGCGCTCGTCGGCGCGCTCGGTGGTGGCTTCGACGTGCGCAAGGTGGCCGGCGCACCGATTTCTCACTATCAGACCACCTTTCCCTCCCACGCACGCATCACGGATACGCACTTCGATTGAATGCACAACGATAAACAGGCACAACATGCCGCGGGCTGGACCGAGGAGCAGGCAAACCCGGCAAACGCGGCAGACATAACGGGCGACGCGCATGATGCGAAACGGGCGGCGCGCCGGCGCCGTTTTGCCGTTTTCTTCGGCGTGGTGGCGCTCGCCGGTGTGGCGTGGCTGACGTATTGGGGCTTAAGCGCGCGTTTCTTCGAAGAGACCGACGACGCCTACGTGGCGGGCAACATCGTGCAGATCGCGGCGCAGATACCCGGCACGGTCACCGATATTCTGGTGGAGAACACACGGCAGGTGCGCGCAGGCCAGCCGCTCGTCAAACTCGACGACGCCGAGGCGGCCGCCGCGTTCGCGCAGGCCAAAGCGCAGCTGACGCTCGCCGTGCGACAGGTGGCAAACGCGAGGATCTCGCGCAAGCTCTACGTTCAATCGATCGACGCGCGCCGCGCCGAACTCGCGTTGGCGCAACGTGCACTGGCGGCGCGCGATCATGCGTCGGTGGAAGTCGTGTCGCCGGAAGAATTGGCGCGCGCTCGCGAAGCGGTAACCGTCGCACAGGCGAATCTCGCTTCGGCGCAAGTCCAGCTCGATGCTGCCCGCGCGCTAGGCGGCAAATTCCCGGTCGAGGCCAGCCCGCCGGTTCTGCAAGCCGCGGCGCAATTGCGGCTCGCTTACCGGAATTTGCAACGCACCACCGTCGTTTCTCCCGTCGACGGCACGGTCGGACAGCGTTCAGTGCAGATCGGCCAGCAGGTCGGGCCGGGGCTCGCGCTCATGTCGATCATTCCGCTCGAGCGTCTGTGGGTCGAGGCGAATTTCAAGGAAGGCCAGATTCGCAGCATGCGCGTGGGGCAGCCGGTGCGCATCGTATCGGATGTGTACGGCTCGCAAGTGGTGTATCGGGGGCACGTGGAGGGCTTTTCGGCCGGTACGGGTAGCGCGTTTTCAATGCTGCCCTCGCAGAATGCGGCCGGCAACTGGATCAAGGTCGTACAGCGCGTGCCGATCGTGATTTCGCTCGACCCGGCCGAACTTGCAGCGCATCCGTTGCGCCTCGGCCTGTCGATGCAGGTGTCGGTGGATACGCATGTGCGTAGCGGTCATCTGATCGGCAGCGATACGCCGGCGGCCACGCAGAGTACGCGCGTTCACGATAACGTCTCGCGCGACGCGGATGCGTTGATCGCACAAATCATTCGGGACAATAGTGACCGTGGTGGCGCTACCGACTAGATTGGCGCCTCTCGGCTGCTGTGGCTAGTTGCCCGGATCGATCACGGGCTTGTCAGGATCTGCCAGCGTTTTATAGGGTAGCGACGCCGCGTGCGGGTTGGTTGTGGTGTCGTCGACCACGCGATCGACGTCCGCGGTTTTCGCGAGTTCCGCGAGGAATGACTGTTTGTCGAAGCCTGATGCAACGCAGCCTTGTACGTAAATGAAACGACGTTGCAGCGTGAGCCAGAGCGTCGACTGTTCGCGCCAGTGCGTGGCGTAATTGATGTTGGTGAGACGCCGCTGGACGGCGTCGGCAATCTCCGCGTCGTAGAGATACGCGTTCGACAGACGGCAACGGCCTTCCACCCAGCAGCTATTGCCGCGCTCGATCCGGTAATGACTATCGTCGAGCCATTCCTGTTCGGTCTCGAGTGGGCCTAAGGGAACCGGGCAGTCGCTGATTGCTTTGGATATCTGAAAGAACGGATCGTGGCCGCGATTGACGCGTTGCGCTTGCGCCTGGGCATGCATCGCGGCCATGCAGATCAGCAGACTCGCCAGGTGCTGTTGGATCAGGCGTTTCATCGTCTTGGGCTCCGGGATTTTGAGCGTGGGGCAGACGGATCGATGGTTTTGATTCTCGACTCTACCCAGTCGAGATTATGCAGCGGCGGCTCGGAACCTCATTGACTCTTGCGACGATTTTCAACGGCGAACTTGATCAACTCAGCCTGGCCTTCGATATCGAGCTTGCGCTTCAGATTCAGCCGATGCGTTTCCACCGTGCGCACCGAGAGGTCGTTGCGTTGAGCAATCTGCTTGCTCGAGAGACCTTCCGCGAGCGCATCGAGAATATCGCGCTCGCGCGGCGTGAGCCTTTCAATGGGCGATTGTGTCGCCGATGCCTGAATCAATCGCGCGCCCAGCCCAGCGCTGAAAAACGTCTTGCCTTCCAGCACCGCGCCGATCGCCTGAATGATTTCGGTGGCGGGCGAGTCCTTGAGCACATAACCGCTGGCCCCCGCGCGCACCGCCTGGGTCACGTACTCGAGGTTGTCGTGCATGGAGAGCATCAGCACGCGTATTGCTGGGAAGCGCTCATGAAACATGCCGGCTAGCGCGATGCCGTTCATTCCGTTCATGCCGACATCCATCAGCACCAGATGCGGTTCCTGGCTGGCGGCGAGCGCAAGTGCTTCCTGCGCATTACCCGCTTCGCCGACGATTTCGATGTTACGCACGGCTTCGAGCCTCGCGCGCAAGCCGTCGCGTACCAGCGGGTGGTCGTCGATCAGAATCAGACGTGCGATGGCGAGTGACATGTCGTTCATAGTGAGGTTTCCTGCAAGGCCGACGTTTGAAGCGCGGACGCAACGACCGGCACGCGCGCGGTCACGATCGTATGGCCGGCTTGCGAGCTGAGCGAGAGCTTGCCGCCCAGTGCGTCCAGCCGCTCGCGCATATTGCGCAGACCCACGCCCGCGCGTGGACTGACAAGCGCGTGCGCTACGTCGAAACCGCGCCCGTTGTCCGCAATCGTCAGCGTGACGGCGTCTCTCGATATCTCCAGCGATAACGCCGCGCTGGATGCCTGTGCGTGCCGCACGATATTCGTCAGCGCTTCCTGGGCGATACGGAACAGGACCGTGTTCACCGCTTCCGGCAAAGCCGCTGCGTGAGTGTGGGCGATCTGCGTGAAGCCGATCTCGATGCCGGATTCGTCGCTCAACTCGCGCGTGAGTTGCTCCAGCGCGGCTGCAACACCCAGGTCATCGAGCATTGACGGACGCAGCGCGTGGGAAATACGGCGCACTTCACGCAAGGTATCGCCGATGCGGGCCACGCTGGTCGATAGCGCGGCTTCCGCCGCAGGCACGCGTACATCGCTGCGTTCGAAGCGCGCCAACGCTGATTCGAGCAGCAGCTTCACGGAAACCATCATCTGACTAATGCCGTCGTGCAACTCACGCGACAGGCGCGCCCGTTCATGTTCCTGCGAGTCGACCACCTGTTGCGCGAGCCGCTTCAGTTTTGCATCGGCACTGCGATATTCGGTGACGTTGAGCACCAGCGCACACAACGCGATCACGGCGAGCCCGGCGAGTGCGATGGCATCGATCCACTGCATCGTGCGGTCGATGTTGGCCGCCGCGCGCTGATCGATGTCCGCGAGCGTGGCGTCGACGTCGTCGAGATAGATGCCGGTGCCGATCATCCAGCCCCAACGTTCGAGCGGCACCACGTACCCCAGTTTCGATGCGAGCTTGCCCGTCGACGGACGATGCCACACGTAGCGCACATAGCCGCCGCCGCGCGAGGCCGCGGCGAGCAGCTGCTGGATCGTCAGCGTGCCTTGCGGATCGCGCAGCGCCCAGAGATCACGTCCGACGAGGTCGGGTTCGCGCGGATGCATCAGCGAACGGCCGTGCATGTCGTAGACGAAGAAGTAGCCGTCCTTGCCGAAATCCATTTTTTGAAGGATGTCGAGCGCGCGGGTACGCCGCATTGCGTCGTCGCGCGCGTTGTCCTGGTCGGCGTTGTAGAGCGGGGCGACCGCCGTGGTCGCGAGCTCGACGTAGTGCTTGAGTTCGATTTCCTTGCTGGCCATGTACGCGGCCTGAGTGGTCGCGTGCTGCGTTTCGGCGAGCGCCGTGGCTTCCTGGCGCACGCCAGTTTCAATGCTGGCGATGGCCGCCAGAAAGGGCACGATCGCCAGCAGGACAATCTTTACTTTGAGTTTCATCGTAGACAGGACGGCCGACGGGCTACGTAGTATTACGTAGCCGGCTTACGTAGTTGCGCGCTTGTGAGAGCGCTCACGAAGGCGAATACTACATCCCCACGACGCACCGCGCCTTCCGGCGCGCGATGGTGCGGCGCACAGTGCAAAAGCAGAACCCGGTTTTGCCGTCTAATATCAGGTAACCGGTTTTCCGCGTGTCCGGCCACAAGTCATGACGCGCGGTTTCAATAATAGACCTAGGAGAAGTTTGTGGAGACCTCCCAACCTGCCGGCCGTTCATGGCTATGGCTAATCCTGCTGATCCCGTACATCGCGTTGTTGTGGTTGCCGTTCTATAACGACACGCGTCCCTCGTTCGCCGGCTTTCCGTTCTTCTACTGGTATCAGTTCTTGTGGGTTCCGTTGACCTCGCTACTGATTTACGTCGTGTACCGAGGTGTCAAATGAGCGATGTCAATCCTGTCAACCCGGTCGCGATGACCGTCTTTATCGCATTCTTTGTTCTCGTCACTGTCATTGGTTTTTTTGCCGCGCGCTGGAAGCGGGGTGATCTGACGCAACTGCATGAGTGGGGCCTGGGTGGCCGCCAGTTCGGCACGTTGATTTCGTGGTTCCTCGTGGGTGGCGACTTCTATACCGCCTATACCGTGATCGCGGTGCCCGCACTGGTGTATTCGGTGGGCGCGTATGGCTTCTTTGCGCTGCCGTACACGATCATCGTCTATCCGTTCGTGTTCGCGGTGATGCCGAAGTTGTGGAAGATCGCGAAGGCGAAGGATCACATCACGGCAGCGGACTATGTTCAGGGTGAATACGGCGGCAAGTGGTTCCCTGCTGCGGTTGCGATCACGGGTATCGTCGCGACGATGCCTTATATCGCGCTGCAGCTGGTGGGCATGCAGGTCGTGATCAAGGGGCTCGGCGTGACCGGCGAAATGCCGCTGATCGTCGCCTTCGTGATTCTTGCGCTGTACACGTACGCAAGCGGCTTGCGGGCGCCGGCGATGATCGCGTTCGTCAAGGACATCATGATCTACATCGTCGTGATTGCGGCCATTTGGCTGATTCCGGCGAAGCTCGGCGGCTATGCGCATGTGTTCGATGCGGCCGATACGTATTTCAAGGCCAAGGGCGGCGCAACCGGGATCATTCTGAAGCCGGCGCAGTTTACTGCTTATGCATCGCTGGCTTTGGGTTCGGCACTGGCGGCATTCATGTATCCGCATACGATGACGGCGGTGTTGTCGTCCTCGTCGGCTAATACGGTGCGCAAGAATGCGATTTTCCTGCCCGCTTATACGTTGTTGCTGGGGTTGATTGCGTTGCTTGGATACATGGCGATTGCGGCTGGGGTGCATGTGAAGTCGGCGTCCGATATGGTGCCGGCGCTGTTTAACACGCTGTTCCCGTCGTGGTTCGTCGGCTTTGCAGCGGCGGCTATTGCGATTAGCGCGTTGGTGCCTGCCGCGATCATGTCGATTGGTGCGGCTAATCTGTTCACGCGGAATTTGTGGCGTCCTCTCGTCTCGCCGAATATCACGCCTCAGGCGGAGGCTTCTACGGCGAAGATCGTTTCGCTGGTTGTGAAGTTTGGGGCGCTGTTGTTTATTGTGTTCTTGCCGACGCAGTACGCGATTGATCTGCAGTTGCTGGGTGGGGTTTGGATTTTGCAGATCTTTCCGGCTATTGTGTTTTCTTTGTACACGCGGCGGCTGAATACGCCGGGGTTGTTTCTTGGGTGGCTGGTTGGGATCGTGCTTGGCACCGGGCTCGCTGTTTCTCAAGGGCTAAAGCCGGTGTTTGCTTTGCATATTGGGGATGCTGTTTATCCGGTTTATATCGGGTTGATTGCGCTGGCTGCTAATGTTGTTGTTAGTTTTGTTGTGTCGGTTTTGTCGCCGCGGAGGGTTGTTGCGGCGGTTTGATGTTGTTGTTCGGGTGGCTGGCGCCGCTGGGGTGGTTGCTCAGGCGGCGTTGGCCTTTCCTTGTTTTGTTTGTGGTCTATTAGTGTTGCCCCTGTGCGGGGCGGCACCTACTTTTCTTTGCTTGCCGCAAAGAAAAGTAGGCAAAAGAAAGCGGCTCAAACCACTCCTGCCAAGCGGGGACCGTGGTTTGCACAGGGTAGTGGTGCATCTGGAATCTGGGTTCGTGCACCTGCATACGCTTGTGACAAGGGTGTCATTCTTCCTGCGACGCTTCGCGCGCCGAAGCGTAGTTCAAAAACCGGTGGGTCATCTCGCGCCTATCTCCGTCGAGCTGCGACGGGGATGCAACGGTGTACTTTTTGTCAGCGTCTACGCCGGAAGTTAATCCCCACGAACACGGCCATCAACATCAAAAATCCGCCAAACAGTAGGGCGGAATTCACGACAACGTGTCTGACGCCGAGCACGTCAACGTTGATGAAGGGATAGGGATAAAAGTCTGACAAACTGCCGCGCCAGAAGGTAACGGCGAGGTACGCGACGGGATAGATCAGCCACAACAGGCAATGCCGCAACCACAAATGAAATCGCGGTACGAATAACACCCAGTAAAGTACGGCCAGCATTGGTAAAAGGCTGTGCATCGATTCGTTGAGCAGCAGCCTGTACGCTCTAGGCGACCACATTCCGCGTAGAAGCAAGTTGTAGGCGATCCCCACAAATGCCATGTAGACAACGACCGCGGTCACGACGGTTGGCTGTCGAAAGAACCGCACGACCGCCGAACTGTGCCCACGTAGCGCTACGCAGGTAAAACAGACCGCGCAAGCCAATGCTGTCAGATTGGTGAGGTAACTGCTCATTCGCGCAACCCCATCGAGCACGCCGAGCCCGCGGGCAAGCGTGCGATCAATCGTCAGGTCGGCTTGTGCAACGATGGAAATCCACGCGATGACGGCAATGATCGCCGCCAGCGTCACAGACGAGACGCTGGGCGTGTGGAGCGGAAGCTCGGGCTCACGATGACGATGTGGGGCAGGGCGCATGCGAACGATTCTATACACACTGTATTCGCTTTGCAGCAGGCGCGAAAAACCGCGCGAGTCGAAGTCGATCCGAACTCAACCTCTGCTCAAAAAATTCTACGGCGTGCTACGCGAAACACTGACCGGCTGCAAACGGTTCACTACCTCGGGAATGGTCGAACTCGCGGGCGACGTTTCGTCAATTGCAGTGCGGCCGCCGTCGTGGAAGAACGCGAGTTCCGCGGCCTTATTCAGCACGAGGATACTGATGCGCCGATTGGTCGGTTCGTCCGCGACGTTGCTGTTCAGCGGCAATACATCGGCGAGCCCGCGCACCTGCAGCAGCTTCTCGCCGTGCATGCCGCCGGCTACCAAGGCCCGGCGTGCGGCGTTGGCCCGTTCGGACGATAGCTCCCAGTTTGAGTAGCCCTCCGGCCCAGCCGTGTAAGGCACTGCGTCGGTGTGGCCGGCAATCGAAATGCGGTTCTCCACGTCGTTGAGCGCGGCGCCGATCTGCGTCAGGAGCGTCACGGCGTAAGGCTGCAACTTCGAACTGCCGGACGGAAACATCGGACGATTCTGCGAATCGACAATCTCGATGCGCAAACCTTCGTTCGTGATCGAAATGCGGATCTGATCCTTGAATGCCTTCAACGCCGGGCTCTGTTCGATCAAAGCGGTGAGCTTCTGTTTCAACTGCTGAAGCCGTGCTGCGTCCGCAGGCGCCGCGATCGGTGGGACCTTCGCCGGTGGTGTCGGTTCGGTCTGGGTTTTCTTGCCGTCGCCGGGACGAGTGTCGGAAATGTCACGGCCGCCGCCCTGGATGACACTTGGACGTGCTGCTGCCGTGCCCTCGTTGCCGCCGAGCAGGCTCGACAGCGGGGTGTTGAAGTAGTCTTCGATGCCCTGCTTGTCGTACTTCGACGTCGAACCGAGCAGCCACATCAGCAGGAAAAACGCCATCATCGCGGTGACGAAGTCGGCGTAGGCGATTTTCCATGCGCCGCCGTGATGGGCGCCATGATCGCCACCCTTCTTCGAGCGGCGCACGATCACGGGAGCGGTTGTCTCGTCCTGCTGGGACGCGCGCGATCTTCCTTCACTCATGATGCCGCTCCGCGTCAGGCCGACTTCGGCATCTTGGTGGCGCGCACGGCGTCGTCGAGCTCCTGGAAGCTCGGACGGTCGGCAGTGAACAGTACCTTGCGGCCGAATTCGACGGCGATCGGCGGTGCATATCCGGAGAGCGAGGCGAGCAACACGGCCTTCACGCACTGGTAAGGTTTGGCTTCGGCGCGGCCTTTGGCATTGAGCAGATCGGCGACCGGACCGATAAAGCCATAGGCGAGAAGAATGCCGAGGAAGGTGCCGACCAGTGCGCCGGCGATCATTTCGCCGAGCACGGCGGGCGGCGCGCCGACCGAACCCATCGTATGAACCACACCCATCACGGCGGCGACAATGCCAAATGCAGGTAAGCCGTCGGCCATTTTCTGAATCGCGTTGGCCGCGACCGACGCTTCCGCATGATGCGTGGCCAGTTCTTCGTCCATCAGGTCCTGCACTTCGAGCACGTTCACGTTGCCGCCGGACATCATGCGCAAATAGTCGACGATAAAGTCGAGCAGATGATGGTCCTTCAAGACGTGCGAATACTTCTGGAACAGCACGCTTTCTTCCGGCGCCATGACGTCGGCTTCGAGCGACATCATGCCTTCCTTGCGTGCCTTCTGAAGCAACTCGTAAAGCAGCGCGATCAGTTCAAGATATTTTTCCTTCGTATATCCACCGCTTTTAAAACACGAAGGAATCGCCTTGATCGTTTTCTTCAGCGTGGAGGTCGGATTGCTCACGACAAACGCACCGATCGCCGCGCCGAAAATACATAGCAATTCGAACGGTTGAACGAGCGCCGGAAGATGCCCGCCTACCCCGACAAAACTACCGATCACAGAAGCAATTACCACTACCCAGCCGATTGCGACAAACATGCTCTCTCCGTTATCTTGCGCGACGCACGTTCGGTGGAACAGGCCCCATCTCAAGGGCTTTTCGAGTGCGCCACTAATATTCCGTATGTACCGGTAAACGGCCAGATTCGCGATGTCTGAAGTGTGCGCATCAGGGAAAAAGAAAATATTCACCAACTAGTTAATCATCGGTTCGGTTTCCGGTAATTTTGTCCGCCGTGTTGTGACCAGTCGTTGCGGTCGCAACCAATTGTGGGCCTT
Source organism: Paraburkholderia sediminicola (assembly GCF_046026675.1). GTDB lineage: Bacteria > Pseudomonadota > Gammaproteobacteria > Burkholderiales > Burkholderiaceae > Paraburkholderia > Paraburkholderia sediminicola_F. The sequence continues at coordinate 1,030,699 of NZ_JAQQEY010000002.1, forward strand.
CGCAGGCCGGATGATTGAGGACGTGGTTGCATGACTGGATTATTCAAAACGCATGGCGCGACATTTTTACCGGGCGGTCTGCTAGCATGGTAAACAGTTTGTAACGACAGCCAGTCCCGGCGCTCAAAGCCGCCACTCGGCTTCTGGTCGGCTCACGAATGCCGGCAGCGACAGCAGCCCATCCGGAGGTGCGAAAAGCATGCGGAATCTGAATTCTGCCGAGAACATCAAGCTGGCAGCCAAAGCGGCCTCCTGCATTGCCGGTCTCGGGCTTCTGTTCGCGTCCAACGCCGCTCACGCCCAGGAGTTTTCCCTATTCGGCGGCGGCTCGCGCGCAGGCAGCACGAACACCTACACGTGGGCGTTCAACTATCAGGAAGGGCTCGGGCAATACTTCGCCGCGAGCTTCACGTGGCTGAATGAAGGACACATTCCCGATCATCATCGCGACGGCCAGATGATCCAGTTATGGGGCCGTATTCCCGTCGGGAGCCCGCAGTTCGTCCTGCAGGCAGGCGTCGGTCCATACCGTTACTTCGACACCACCACTTCCGTGCAAGGCGGAAGCTATTCGGACACTCACGGCTGGGGTGTCGTGTATAGCGTGCGCGCGGCGTACTACGCGTCGAGCCGGTGGATCACGCAACTGCAGTTGAATCGCGTGCACGTGCAACGCGGGCCGGATGCGACAAGCGTGATGTTCGGCGTCGGCTATCAGCTCGATGCCCCAGGTACCCCGGGTCCGCGCGACTGGGCGAGCGGCAGTCCGCACAAGGTCACTAACAACGAAGTGGCGGTGTACCTCGGCGAGACGATCATCAATTCGACCAGCTCGCCGACTGCACTGGGGGGCGCGATCGAGTACCGTCGCGGCCTCGCGAAATACCTCGACGTGACGGTCGGTTATCTTCACGAGGGCAGCAGCAAGGCGGCGCGCCGCGACGGCTTGACCAGCCAACTGTGGGCGACGCGTGCCTTCCTCAACGATAAGGTATCGCTCGGGCTCGGCGTCGGCGCCTACTATGCGATCAACGAAAACGAGAACAGCCTGACGCCGGGGCCGGGCGCCGGGAAGTTTTCCGGCCTCGTCACGATCGCCGGCTCGTATCGCGTGACCGATCACTGGAATGCGCGGATCGAATGGAATCGTGTCGTGACACGCTATGATCGCGACTCGGATGTGATTTTCGGCGGTGTGGGCTACCGTTGGTGATGGCTCACCGTGCCAGCAGAAGCAGTCTTCTAGAACCGATGGTATAGATTCACACAAAAAAACCGGAGAAGAGCATGAAAGCCAGCACCATCGCCGAACGGGAGGCCCGTGGCCGTGCCGCCCGTGAGCACTCGAAGCGGTCGAGTCATCGCACGGTAGGCGAGTTGCATCGCAACCCGATCGAGTTGCTCAAGCAAAGCAGCGAGGGGCGAGTCGAAAGGCTCGTGCCGTTACGCTACGGGCGCATGTCAGTGTCGCCGTTCACCTTCTTTCGCGGCACCGCGATCATTCAGGCGCACGACCTGAGCCGTGTCCCCGACACCGGCCTCACCATGCCGATTTGCGGCGATGGTCATCTGATGAATTTCGGCGGGTTCGCGACACCAGAGCGTCAACTCGTATTCGATCTGAACGACTTCGACGAGGTAGCGACGGGTCCCTTCGAATGGGATCTGAAACGCCTGACCGCGAGCCTCGTGGTCGCCGCGCGTCATATGCGTTTGAGCCGAGGCACGGCCGAGCATCTGGTGATGACCGCCGTCACCGAATACCGCGACCGCATGACGCAATATGCGCAGTGCGGCGCGCTCGAACTCTGGTACGACCGCATCACCTTCGACCGCATGGCGGAAACCGCGCTGACCCCCGAGCGCCGCCGCATCGTGCGGCGCGGCATGGAAAAAGCCGCGAACCGTACCCACGAAAATCTGCTGGAGAAAATGGCCGAGCACGACGGCGACCACTGGACGATCCGCGATGCGCCGCCGGCGCTGTTCCACGTGCTAGGCGCGAACACGCTGTTCACACCTGAAGAAACCGAAGCATTCAGGGGCCACAACTGGCGCAAGATGCTCGAACGCATGTGGGGCGAGTACCTGAAGACGATGTCGCATGACCGGCGCGAGCTGCTCAGCCATTTCACCGTGCAGGACATCGTATTCAAAGTGGTGGGCGTTGGCAGCGTCGGCACGCGCTGCATGGTCGTGTTGAACACGGATCACATGGGCAAGCCGTTGTTCCTGCAGCTCAAGGAGGCGCGGCCGTCGGTGGTCGCCCAGTACTACAAGTCGGCTCCCGTCAAGCACGAGGGCGAACGCGTCGTGCAAGGGCAGCGCATGCTGCAGGCCGCGAGCGACATCTTTCTCGGCTGGGCGAACGGGCCGTTAGGGCGCCATTTCTACTTCCGGCAACTGCGCGACATGAAACTGTCGGCGAACATCGAACTGTTCGACACCGACCTGCTGGAAGGTTACGCGAAACTGTGCGGCTGGATCATGGCGCGCGCGCATGCCAAGGCGAGTGGCCAGGCGATCGAAGTCAGCGCGTATATCGGCCGTGGTGATCAGTTTGCGGAATCGCTCGCAGCTTATGCCGCCAGCTACGCGGACCAGGTGGAACGTGATTACGACGTGTTTCTGAAGGCCTGCCGCAGCGGCGAGCTCGAGGCGCGCACGGACGAAGACATGGCGGCGGATTTCCGGGTGTAACAGTCGATCGCGCTTGAGTTGTGCTTGCGCCGCGTGAGCAATGTTTGCGTGGCTCGCCGCATATTGGTGGCGGGGCCACGCGGAAGGATTGCTCGCAGTTCAGTCGTCGATGCGTGCTTCACGCAGCGTAACGAAGCGAAGGTGCTGGTGGCGCGCCGCGTCGATCACGCAAGGCAGCACAGCGAGTATCAGCGGTTTGCCCTCGATGGTGAGCGCGGCATTTCCATCGTGCAGTAGCAGGATGTCGCGCGGGGCAAGGCCGTGGAGCAGCCGGTGCGTGACCACGTGGGGATCGCGCTCGCGCGTATCGTAGCCGCGCCGCGTCCATGCCGCGAGCCGCAAATCGAGTTTACGTAGCACGGGCTCGAGAAAGATGTTTCGTAAGCCGGCCGGAGCACGGAAGAACATCGGCCGCTCGCCGCTCAATGCTTGGAAGGTGCGCTGCGCCGCTTCGATCTCGCGCGTGAGTGCGCCCGGAAACGTGATCGAAAACGTGTGCACGTGAACCTGCGAATGGTTTTCCAGCGCATGGCCGCGTGCGACGATCTCGCGTGCGAGCTCCGGGTAGCGTTGCGCTTTCGCGCCGATACAGAAGAAGGTGGCGCGCACGTTGAAAGCGTCGAGCAGATCCAGCACTTGCGGGGTGACGACGGGATCGGGACCGTCGTCGATGGTCAATGCAATCGCGTCAGCGTTGCGTGCGTCGGCGGGCAGGCGAGTCCAGTTCGGGCCCAGCAGCGAGGTGCGCGGCAACAGGCCCGCTACCGTGAAAATAGCGTGATTCGCGAAGATCGCGGCGAGCCACCATGGCCATGCGGCAGGTGTCAGCAGCCAGCCGGCCAGCACGAATACGTGCCATGCGGCGGTGGCGGTGAGCATCGCGGGATAGCCGGTGCGCGGCCAGCGGTGCTGCGGCGCGGGCTCATTGCGATGCGGGGTGAAAAGTTCGTTCATAAAGCGTGCTTCCTGTCTTCCTTCCTCCGTCCTGGGAAGGCCATGAATCGCGCGCGTGACGCGCAACAGCCAACGATACCATTGATGCGCAACGCGACGCTGTTGCGGAAGGTAACGATAAGTAATGAAAGAAAGCTGAAAGACATCGTGCTTCGCGACGGCCGCGCCGTTGCCCGTTGCATTTGTGAAGGGCGATCCGCTGTTGTATGGTGCTAAAGCCAAAGAAACCGAGCGGGAGAAGTGCTGTGACAGGAACGGGAATCAAGAAGGTTGCGCTGGTGACGGGCGCGGGCAGCGGCATCGGCCGGGCCTGCGCGCTCAAGATGCTGGAACACGGTTATAGCGTCGTACTCGCAGGCCGTCGCCAGGCACCGCTCGACGCCGTGGTCGAAGAAGCGCAGCAACTGGGCGGCGACGCGCTTGCCGTGGCCTGCGATGTGACGGACGCCGACAGCGTCGCTGCGCTGTTCGACACGATCCGCTCGCGGCGCGGCCGTCTCGATGTGCTATTCAATAACGCGGGCCGCAACGGCACGCCGGTGGATATCGACGAACTCGATGTCGACGAATGGCGCTCGGTGGTCGACACTAATCTCACGGGCGTGTTTCTTTGCACACGCGCCGCCTTCGGTCTGATGAAAACGCAGACGCCGCGGGGCGGCCGCATCATCAACAATGGCTCGATTTCCGCGCATGCGCCGCGGCCGAACAGCATCGCCTACACGGCGACCAAGCACGCGATTACCGGCATCACCAAAGCGGTTTCGCTCGACGGCCGCAAATACGACATCGTGTGCGGGCAGATCGATATCGGCAATGCAGCGACGGAAATGGCTGAGCGGATGGCGCGCGGCGTGCCGCAGGCGAACGGCGAAATCGCGGTCGAGCCGTTGATGGACGTGCAGCACGTTGCCGACGCGGTGCTGCATATGGCCGAATTGCCGCTGTCGGCGAATGTGCAGTTCATGACCATCATGGCGAGCAAGATGCCGTTCGTCGGCCGGGGCTGAGCGGGGCGCTTCCGCACGCATCGCAGGAGATCAACTTATACTGGGCGCTTCCCGCCCTTTGGAAAAAGCGATTCGCCGTGCCCCGCGCCACACCCAAGGACGACCCGCAGCCGGTGCCGCCCGTGCAGCCCGACCTCGACGATTGTTGTCATAGTGGCTGCAATCCGTGTGTCTTCGATCTCTACGATGAAGCTCTGGAGCGCTATCAGTCTGCGCTCGCCGAATGGCAAGCGCGGCAGGCGGCGCTGAAGGTGCAAAAGGTACAAACGGTTCAAGCGCGTCACAGCAAACCGCGTACGCGCCGCTAAACGGTGTTTCAGGTTTTACGCCAAGGCCGCAGCCATACCCCGTCCCCGTCATGTCCGACCTTCAGCCCGCGCCCATCGAACCCTTCAACGAAACGCACACGCTGGACGACCTGCATACCTTCGTGCAGCGTCATCCGCGTCTGTTCGTGCTGACCGGCGCGGGCATCAGCACCGATTCCGGCATTCCAGGCTATCGCGACGACAACGGTGAATGGAAACGTTCGCCGCCGATCACGCTGCAGGAATTTCTCGGCACGGCAGCCATGCGCCGGCGCTATTGGGCACGCAGCATGGCTGGCTGGCCGGTGGTGGCCGACGCGCAGCCGAATGCCGCGCATACCGCCCTGGCCCGGCTCGAGGCAGCGGGCCATGTGCCGACGCTCGTCACGCAGAACGTTGACGGTTTGCATCAGCGGGCGGGTAGCCGCGAGGTGATCGAACTGCATGGCGGCATCGACGGCGTGACGTGTCTGGATTGCGGGATGCAGCATTCACGCGCGTCGATCCAGCAGACGCTCGAAGCCGACAATCCCGCGTTGCTGAACGTCACCGCCGAAACCGCCGCCGACGGCGATGCGCATCTGGAGTGGCACGATCTCGACGCTTTCCGCATTCCGGCGTGCACGAACTGCGGCGGTTTGTTGAAGCCCGCCGTGGTGTTCTTCGGCGAAAGCGTGCCGCGCGAGCGTGTCGAAGCGGCGTCGCATGCGCTCGACGCGGCGGACGCAGTGCTGGTGGTCGGCTCGTCGCTGATGGTCTATTCGGGCTACCGCTTCTGCGTGTGGGCGCAGAAGCAGGGCAAGCCGATTGTCGCGATCAATCTGGGGCGCACGCGCGCCGATCCGCTGCTGTCGCTGAAAATCGCCGCGCCCTGTGCCGACACGCTGACCGCGCTGGCGGGCCGTCTGGCATTGGATTGAGCGGACTGCCCGAGCTTCCCGATCAGCGCGCGGCCCGCATAAATCGTCGATAATCCCAATCCCACGCAGCACCGCTCTCACGAAAAACAACCGTCCCGCGAAAGGAACGCCGATGTTGACGACGATCGAACAGCTCGAAGCAATCTACGGTCAGCCCCACGAACGCGCAGTGAAGAAAGAGATTCCGTACGTCAACGAAGACTATCGCGCGTTCATCGAAATCGCGCCTTTCGTCGTGCTCGCCACCGCCGGTCCGGAAGGCCTCGACTGTTCGCCGCGTGGCGACGCGCCGGGCTTCGTGCGCGTGATCGACCAACGCACGCTCGCGCTGCCGGATCGCATCGGCAACAATCGCGTCGACAGCCTGCGCAATATCATCGCCGAGCCGCACCTGGCGCTGCTATTTATCATTCCGGGCGTCGGCGAAAGTTTGCGCGTGAACGGTCGCGGCCGCATTTCCAACGATCCGGAATTGCTGGACGGTTTCGCCGTCGAAGGTAAACTCCCGCGCACCGTGCTGCTGATCGACGTCGAAGCGGTGTACTTTCATTGCTCGAAGGCGCTGGTGCGCTCGAAACTGTGGGATCCCGCGCGTCATGTCGAACGTTCGCGCCTGCCGAGTGCCGGCGAGATCCACCGGCGCATCAACGGCGTGAGTTTCGATGCCGCGACCTATGACCGTGAACTCGCCGAACGCGTGCGCACGACCCTGTACTGAAACAATCTGAACATGACTGATTCCCATCCGGCGCTGCGGCAACACTCGCCCTCCGCAGAACGCAATCGCGAACCGATCCTTGCCGTATTGCGCGAGGTGCTGCCGCCCACCGGCCGCGTGCTGGAAATCGCTAGCGGCACGGGCCAGCACGCTATCTGCTTCGCCGGCGCATTGCCTGGGCTCGACTGGCAACCGAGCGATCTCGATGCGGATGCGCGCGCGTCGATTGCGGCGTGGATCGCGCACGCAGGGTTGGCGAACGTGCGCGTACCGCTCGCCCTCGATGTGCATCAGGCGGAGTGGGGCGTGAATACGGTCGATACGTTCGACGCCGTGGTCTGTATCAACATGATTCACATCTCGCCGTGGAGTGCAACGCAAGCGCTATTCACCGGCGCGAGTCGCCGACTGGTCGACGGCGGTGTACTGTATCTGTACGGCCCTTACAAACGCGGTGGCGCGCAAACCTCGCCGAGCAACGATGCGTTCGATCAGCAATTGCGCAGCCGCGACCCCGCGTGGGGCGTGCGCGACATGGAAGCGGTGGTAGCGTTGGGCGCATCGGTCGGACTCGTGTGCGACGAGCCGATCGCGATGCCGGCGAACAATTTCAGTCTGGTTTTCAGGAAACGCCTGGACGCGGCGCGGGTCTGACAGACGTTGCGTAATGCGGTGTGTAAGCGGTGCGTCATAAAGTGCATCACCGGGCGCCGCATAAAGTTGAAACCCGCACGCAGTGGAAAGCCCGCTCGCTAAGTGCTAATGCGCGTCAGCGAGCGGCAAGCCGGCATTTCTTTTATCCTTTCACCCTCGACGTTCCGCCGACGTTCTTTCCGGCGCAGCGTCTCGACATTTTTTGGACTCTGGAGAATTCACATGGGCAAACAGGCAATCGGCGTGGTGGGGCTAGCGGTCATGGGCCGCAATCTGGCGCTCAACATCGAAAGCCGCGGCCACGCGGTGTCGGTGTACAACCGTAGCCGCGAGAAAACCGACGAACTCATCGCCGAATATCCGGACAAGAAGCTGGTGCCGGCCTTCACGCTGGAAGATTTCGTGGAGTCGCTGGAAAAACCGCGCCGCATTCTGCTGATGGTCAAGGCAGGCGAGCCGACCGACGCCACCATCGCGTCGCTCAAGCCGCTGCTGGACAAGGGCGACATCCTGATCGACGGCGGCAATACGCATTTCACCGACACCATCCGCCGCAATCAGGAACTGGCGAAAGCCGGCCTGCATTTCATCGGCACGGGCGTGTCGGGCGGCGAAGAGGGCGCATTGAAAGGTCCGTCGATCATGCCGGGCGGCCAGCGCGACGCCTATGACCTGGTCGCCCCGATCCTCACCGAAATCGCCGCCAAGGCGCCGGACGGTGAGCCGTGCGTCGCGTATATGGGTCCGGACGGCGCGGGCCACTTCGTGAAAATGGTGCACAACGGCATCGAATACGGCGACATGCAGCTGATCGCCGAGAGCTATGCGGTGCTCAAGCAGGTCGTCGGTCTGTCGAACGATGAGCTGGCCAAGGTCTACACCGAATGGAACGAGGGCGAGCTCGACAGCTACCTGATCGAAATCACCTCGAAGATCTTCAAGAAGAAAGACGAAGAAACCGGCAAGGATCTGGTCGACGTGATCCTCGATCGCGCGGCGCAGAAGGGCACCGGCAAGTGGACCAGCCAGAACGCGCTCGACCTCGGCGCACCGCTGCCGCTGATTACGGAAGCCGTGTTCGCGCGGGTGCTGTCGTCGCTGAAGGTTCAGCGCGTGGCGGCGAGCAAGGTGCTGGAAGGGCCGGCAGCCAAGCCGCTCGGCGCCGAGCGTGACGCGTTCATCGAATCGGTGCGCCGTGCGCTGTACTTCAGCAAAGTGATTTCGTACGCGCAAGGCTTCGCGCAACTGCGCGCGGCATCGGAAGAGTACAAGTGGGATCTGGACTACGGCACGATCGCGAAGATTTTCCGCGCCGGCTGTATCATTCGCGCCCGCTTCCTGCAGAAAATCACCGACGCCTATACGAAAGACAAGGCAATCGCCAATCTGTTGCTCGATCCGTACTTCCGCGACATCGCGAAGAACTATCAGTCGGCGTTGCGCGAAGTTGTGATCGCGGCCATCAATGCGGGCGTGCCGGTGCCGGCATTCGCATCGGCCGTTGCCTATTTCGACGCGTATCGGTCGGAACGCCTGCCGGCGAACCTGGTGCAGGCTCAGCGCGATTTCTTCGGCGCGCATACGTTCGAGCGTATCGACAAGCCGGGCAGCTTCCACGCGAACTGGAGCTGAGCGTTTGAATCGTGACCCGGCGCGTGCTTGCAGCAAGGCGCGTCGGGTCGCGCGAGCGATTGAAGTCGAGATGGGCAATTATTGCTGATAGCTATCGTGCAGATAGCGTGGCGGCACACTGGACCCTCTACTATTGCGAATTTCGGAATAGAGTTTCGTCGTTTTAGGGGTTTCCCCTAGATGTCACCGCTCCTAAACTTCTACTTAAGCGCTACGGGACAACGAGCCCAAAGCACATTAAATACAAGTTCTGGAGGTTTACATCATGAAGACCCTTATCTCTGCAGTTGTCGTCGCCGCCGCTCTGGTTGCTCCTGTTGCTTCGTTTGCTCAATCGAACCAGCCGGTTACCCGCGCTGAAGTGCGCGCTCAACTGGTGCAGCTGGAAAAGGCCGGTTACAACCCGGTTGGCGATCATGTCGACTACCCGGCTAACCTGCAGGCTGCGCAAGCACGCGTCGATGCACAGAACGGCACCGCTCAAGCTGTGAACAGCGGCTACGGCGCACCGATCGCTGGCGCCTCGCAAGCCGGCCGTCCGGTGACCGGCAATGACCGTAACTCGGTCTACTTCGGCAACTAATTCGCCGAAGCTGATGTGAACGCCGCCTGGCTGACAGGCGGCGGGTAATGAAAAAAACGCCGACCGGATTGCCGGGCGGCGTTTTGTCGTTTACGGCTCTGCTTGGTCGTCAGATCAGTTCCAAGACGCGCTTCAACGGTTCGGCAAATGCGGGATCCCTTCGTTGCTGGTCAGATTGAGCTGATGAATCTGCCGATGCGCCTTGTTCAGATGCGCCTGCGCGGCGACGCGTTGCGCTTCCAGTTGCGACACCTCCTTGCGCATTTGATGCTGCCGGTTCGACACCGTCTGTTCCTGCGCGCCGCGCCGTTGCAGGTCCGTGCGCAGCCGTTCGGCCTGCGCCTCGGAGCGCGCGATCATGCGCGCGAGCTGTTCGTTTTGCGCCTCGAGTTGTGCGCGGCGCGTTTCGCCTTCCGAGAGCCGCGTGGCCTGTTCCTCGAAGTGATGGAAGGCCGCTTCTGCGGCTTCGAGGTCGGCGGCTTTGAGCGCGCGCCACAGCGAGCCGTCCTGATACAGCGCGACGTAGTACGCCAGCTCCTTCGCGTGGAACAGCAGACTGACCGAATAGGCGAAGCTGCGGAACACGCGGAACGGCGTTAGCGCTTCTTCTTCGGCGAGCCATTCGATTTCGGCGGTGTCGGCCATCTGCACGCCGCGCGCGCTAACCTGCGAAGGCACCACTGGCACCGGCCGTAACGTCGTCACCGGCCGCGCCGGCTCGGCGACTGGGGCGGGCTGTGCACCAGCGGCAGCGGGCGTGACGCCGGCCGCCGCGGCCAGCGCCGCTTCCTCTCTATCGTCAGGCGATACGGGATCGGCGGCGTTCTCTCGCGCGACCTGCACGAGATGCGATGGGCCTGCCAGCACGCTGCGGCGGTTCAGGAGACTTTTCACGGCGGTTCCTCCGGTTGACTCGCCCGAAACCTTCAGACGGCGTCGACAGTCAAGCATGCCGGACAATCTGGCGGTTCGAGCGGTGAGCGAAAAGTGGCGGACCGGCGGTACTAGCAGATGAGCACCGGGGTGCGCGGCAGTGCGGATGTGTTTTCCGTGAGCGCAGCTTTAATGCAAGGTGCGATGCCGGCGGCCTATTTCATCGAACAACGCGCGGCTGGGTTCGAGGGCAAGCAACCAGGATTCGTCGTAACCGCTGAGATTGTCGAGCGCCTCGCGCAGCCGTTCGATTGCTAGCGCTGGAATTTCGACGCTGGCTTCGACGCCGCTCGACAATCCCGCGATGCTGGCCAGCTGGACCAGCGCGTCGGCGGCTTCGGCTACGTCTGCCGCGAAAACCAGATGGGTGTTCAGCAACTCGACCAAACCGGGCGACGCCGCAATATCGTCGACGTTGAGTTGCACGGCCAGAAAGGTGGCTTTGTTCATCCTCAACTCCTCGCAGGATCCAGGCGTTTGCGTACGGTGCGTTGCGGCAGCATGACTGAGTATAGGCGAGGCTTGAAAGGATTCAATAATCACACGAATGCGTTCGCGTGGCCGTGTGGCGGCGGTCGTGCCTGCTGTAACACCTATAATGGGGTCGGTCGAAACGCGTGATCCCGCCGGGCCGGGCGGCTCGGTATGCGGCACGGATAACGCGTCGACAGCGTCTGCTTCTCAACCCACTATTCACCATGAAGATCATTCGCAGCAAGAGCTTCACCGCGACGCGTCCGTGGGGCGCGCTCGATATCGCCAACATGGGCGGCATCACGACGCGCCTGCATTGGACCGATCAGCCGTACAAGTGGCATGTCAACGACGGCGAGGAAGTGTTCGCCGTGCTCGACGGCCGCGTGGAGATGCGCTATCGCGAAGCGGGTGTTGAACAGTCGGCGATTCTGGAAACGGGCGATGTGTTCTACGCGTCGGTGGGCACCGAACATGTTGCGCATCCGATCGGCGTGGCGCGCATTCTGGTGGTCGAGGCAGAGGGCAGTGTTTGACGGTTCCTTGGCCCATGTCCGTGCTGAAGCCGTTGCCAGCGTACACGGCGGCATAATGGATACGCGCCGTGGCGCCCGTAGCGAGCGGCACGGCGAATGCTTGGGGCTGATTGAATCCGATTGAATCTAAGTGTCGAGGAAAATCATATGACAAGACAATGGCAATTCACGGCAACCCGGTTGTTGATCTCGGCGACACTCGGCGTGATGATCAGCGGTTGTACGTCGATGCCGTGGGAAAGCACGCCGTTCTACAGCAGCGCGCCCTCCCACCCGACTACCCTTAGCACGGTCCCTGTGCCGGCCGGTTACTACCGCACCAATCCGGGTGACACGCTGGCGGCCATCGCGTCGGCGTACGGTCGCAAGCCGCAGGAGATTGCGGCATGGAACGGCCTCGCAGCGAATTCGGCGGTCAATCCGGGGCAGGTGCTGCGGGTGGCGCCGCCAATGGCGTCGGGTAGCGTCGTGACACCGCCGGTCGGTGTTGCCGGTCAGAATGGCGCTGCCACCACGCCAGGCGCGCCCGGTGTTGCGCAGCAAGGCGTGCTGCTGTGGCCGTTACGGGGGCCCGTGCTGAAAGCCTTTGCGCCGGGCAAGTCGAACGGTATCGTGATCGGCGGCCACGCAGGCGATCCGGTCAAGGCCGCCGCGACCGGGCGGGTGGTTTACGCCGGCACGGGCATCGAAGCGTACGGTCCGCTCATCATTATCAAGCACGACGACTCGCTGATTACCGCCTACGGGCAGAACAGCACGCTGCTGGTCAAGGAAGGCGACGCTGTCGCGCAAGGGCAAACCATCGGCGAAGTCGGCGTGGATAGCCGGGGCGTGGCGTCGATCCAGTTCGAAGTTCGCCAGAATGGCCAGCCGGTCGACCCGCTTGCGTGGCTGCCGAAGTCGGGTGGGTGAGCTGCGCTCATTCGCACGGTTTTCAGCGCCGCGTTAATTGAATACACTGTGTGGCTCCACAGCCGGAACCGCGGCCGTCCATCGACCCAGATGAGAGGTGGCGCCCGTGCCGGCTGTCACAGGCTGTCATGCATTGACACAAACAGGGACACACAAGGCTCTCACCATGATCGATTTGCGCAGCGATACCGTAACCCGTCCGACCGCGGCCATGCTCGCGGCCATGTCGGCCGCCGAAGTGGGCGACGATGTCTGGGGGGACGACCCAACCGTGCTGCGTCTGCAGGCAACGGTCGCGGAACGTGCCGGCAAGGAAGCCGGCCTGTTCTTTCCGAGCGGCACGCAAAGCAATCTGGCGGCGTTGATGGCGCATTGCGCGCGCGGCGACGAATACATCGTCGGCCAGTTGGCGCATACCTACAAGTACGAAGGCGGCGGCGCGGCGGTGCTCGGCAGCATCCAGCCGCAGCCGCTTGAGAATGCCGCCGACGGTTCGATTCCGCTCGAGAAGATCGCTGCCGCGATCAAACCGATCGACAACCACTTCGCGCGCACGCGGCTACTGGCGCTGGAAAACACCATCGGCGGCAAGGTGCTGCCGGCGGGTTATGTCGAGGAGACTGTGCAGTTGGCGCGTAAGCATGGCTTGTCGGCTCACCTCGACGGCGCACGGGTCTACAACGCGGCGGTCGCATCGGGCAAGCCGGTCGCAGCGCTATGCGAACCGTTCGATTCGATCTCGATCTGTTTTTCAAAGGGCCTGGGCGCGCCGGTCGGCTCGGTATTGGTCGGCAGTCAGGCGCTGATCGATGTGGCGCATCGCTGGCGCAAGGTGCTGGGCGGCGGGATGCGGCAGGCCGGCATGCTGGCAGCGGCATGCCTGTACGCGCTGGATCACAACGTCGAGCGTCTCGCCGACGATCACGCGAACGCCGCACATCTGGCGGCCGGTCTGGAATCGATCGACCAGGTCAAGGTGCAGTCGATCGCGACCAACATGGTGTTCGCGCATTTTCCGCAGCAGCATTGCGTACCGCTCGAAGCGTGGCTCAAGGAGCGCGGCATCCTCACTCAGATGCTCTACGCGTCGCGCTTCGTCACGCATAAGGATGTGTCGCGTGCGGATATCGATACGTTTATCGCCGCGGTGAAAGGGTATTTCGCCGCGCATTAATCGAAATGCAGGAAGAAGAGACGGGCGCACTGCCACAGCAGTGCGCCCGCTTTGTTTATTTCGCCGACGCTTTCGCGTGCACGCCTGAGCGATGCGAAGGCGCGAACAGCCGCAGTCCGCTCGCAAGGCTCGCCGCGCCGGCAAAGAAGGCGCCGGCGCTGAGCGCGAGTGTGGGGCCATGCCGGCCGGCGATACCGAAGCTCAGCGCGACCAGCGCAGCGCCGGTGGTCTGCCCAAGCAGCCGGGCAGTCGCGACGATGCCGCTGGCGCCGCCGCTGCGCTCGGGCGGCGCGCTCGCCATCAATGCCTTCAGGTTGGGCGACTGGAAGAAGCCGAAGCCCGCGCCGCAAATCGCCATGCGGATGCCGATGTCGAGCACATGCGGATGCACCGGCAACAATGCCAGCGACGCCATCCCCGCCGACATCACCGCAAGGCCGATCGCGCCAAGCAGGCCCGGTGGATAGCGGTCGGACAGACTGCCTGCCAGCGGCGCGGCCAGTGCGACCACCACGGGCCACGGCGTCATCAGAAAGCCGGTCTCGACCTGGCTGCGATGCAGCACGTCTTCGAAGTAGAAAGGCAGCGACACGAACGCCAGCCCTTGCGCGGCGAACGAGCACACCGCAGTCACGGCCGACAACGCAAACACAGGCCGCTTGAACAGATCGACCGGCAGCATCGGTGCGGGGTGACCGGCTTCACGGCGAATCAGTAACACGCCGAACACCACAGCGATCGCGGCCGCACTCAGCACCAGTTGCGTCGAGGCGCGCTGGGCCGCTTCGCCGAGCGCGAAGATCAGCGCGGCGAAGGTGATCACGTTGAGGAGCGCCGCGATTGGGTCGAAGTTGTGCTTGCCGCGCTCGGTGTGCGGCAGCGCGGGCCATGCGAAAGCCAGCGCCAGCAGACCCAACGGCACGTTGACCGCGAACAGCCACGGCCACGCGGCAACGGACAGAATCAGCGAGGCCACCGTCGGTCCGACCGCGAACGACACCCCGACGATCAACGCGTTAGTGCCGAGGCCGCGCCCGAGCCGATGCGGCGGATACAGATAACGGATCAGCGCCGTGTTGACGCTCATGATCGCGCTCGCCCCGAGACCTTGCAGCACGCGCGCGGCGGCCAGCATCGGCAGTGTCGAGGCGAGCGAGCACGCCAGCGACGCCAGCGTGAACAGCGCAATGCCGCCGATATAGATCCTGCGATGCCCGACGATATCGCCGAGTGCGGCGAGCGGCAGTAGTGTCGCGACCATTGCGAGCTGGTAGGCGTTGATGATCCACACGGAGGCCGCGGGCGCAGCGTGCAGATCCGCGGCGATGGCGGGCAGGGCGGTGTTGGCGATCGCGGTGTCGAGTGTGGCGAGCGCGACGGCAAGCATGATCGCGGCCATCGCGCGGCGGTTGGCGGCGCTCATCGGGCCGTCCGCTGGAAGGGTCTGGTCGAGCGTGACGCCGCGGGTGGCGCTGGGTTTGTCGGACAAGGCGTGGCTCGTCGGGTTATGCATGCCGCAGCGCCGGGCGCGTCGGAGGGACAGCGCGGCGGCGTGCCGGCGGCAGGGTTGCGTGGCGTGAAGCGCGGCGCCCGTGTCCAGCGGTCAAGGCGGCGCGCGGCGAATGAAGTGATTGTTACAGAGACGTGGAAATCGTGCTGGGAGGCCGGCAGGGTGGGGCACTCACCTGGATGTCTATAATGCAACTAACGGTCAAGGCCGTCCGGCGTCTTCGAATCGGCACGGCGCCGCGTTGCCACATATCGCTTCGGCATAACGGTTCAGCAGACGAGGCGGCGATTTGACCACGTATTGAACCGATCAACGCATTCATCGGCACGTCACACGTCGAAAAAGATAATCGTGCTGCCTCTCCCATGCAGTCGGCTTGCATTGCCCGCCATCGTTTGCCTGTTTTGCGGGCTGATGCACGCGCCCAGTGCTGCGCACAGGCTGCCTCTGCACCGCGTGCGTGCGGGGAATGCGTGCGAAACGTGTGAAGCCCCGTATGCCGGCGGGCATGGCATGTGCATGAGCACCCGCTCGCGCTCGCCGGTGTCCGCGCGCCGTAAAATGTCGTACTCTGTTTGTTAACCCGCCTGACCGACACGCGCCTCCCGTCCGTCATCTATGCGGTTCGCGTATGTCGCGTCGTTTTTTCCCCGGAGGCCTCGATGACAGCCGTCGATCTGGAATTCGACCAGCTCAACAGTACCGTCGACGCGCTACGGCGCTCAATTTCCAATCGCATGATGTACGGCGTCGGCAAGGACGCCGTCACCGCTCATCCACATGACTGGCTGCACGCCGCAGCGCTCGCCGTGCGCGACCGGCTGGTCGCGCGCTGGATGAAGACCACGCGCCTGCAGTATGAACAGGACGTCAAACGCGTCTACTACCTGTCGATGGAATTCCTGATCGGCCGCACGTTTACGAACGCGTTGCTGGCGCTCGGCATCCACGATCAGATGAAGGAAGCGCTCGCGGATCTCGGCGTCGACATGGACATGCTGGTCAATATCGAGCCGGACGCGGCCCTCGGCAACGGTGGCCTTGGGCGGCTCGCGGCCTGTTTTCTCGATTCGATGGCGACGCTCGGCATTCCAGGTTTCGGCTACGGTATCCGTTACGAATACGGCATGTTCCGTCAGGAGATCGTCGACGGCGAACAGGTCGAAGCGCCGGACTACTGGCTGCGCGCGGGTAATCCGTGGGAGTTTCCGCGGCCCGAAATCAAGTACATGGTGCATTTCGGCGGGCGCACGGTGCAGCGCGGCGAGCATGTGGAGTGGATCGACACCGAGCATGTGAACGCCACCGCGTATGACACCGTCATTCCGGGCTACGCGACGGACGCGACCAATACGCTGCGTCTATGGTCGGCGCGCGCCACCGAAGAACTCGATCTCGGCGCGTTCAATCGTGGCGACTACCGCAACGCGGTCGATACGAAGAACATGTCGGAGAACGTCTCGCGCCTGCTGTATCCGGACGACTCGACGCCGGCCGGCCGCGAACTGCGGCTGCGGCAGGAATACTTCTTCGTCTCGGCGACCATGCAGGATCTGATTCGCCGCTATCAGCGCACGCACAGCACGTTTGGTCGCTTCTCCGAAAAGGTGGCGGTGCATCTGAACGACACGCACCCGGTTCTGGCGATTCCGGAGCTGATGCGCTTGCTGGTGGATGTTCATCATCAGCCGTGGGACAAGGCGTGGCATCACGTCACGAAGATTTTCTCGTACACGAACCACACCTTGATGCCCGAAGCGCTCGAAACGTGGGACGTCGAGATGCTCGCGCGCCTCTTGCCGCGGCATCTGGAGATCATCTTCGAGATCAATGCGGGCTTTCTCAAGCATGTCAGCGAACAATCGGGACATGACGGCGAAATGATCCGCCGCATTTCGCTAGTCGACGAATATGGCCAGCGGCGTGTGCGGATGGCGTACCTGGCGATCGTCGCGAGTCATAAGGTGAATGGTGTATCGAAGCTGCATTCGCAACTGATGACGCGCGATATTTTCGCCGACTTTGCGCGCATCTATCCAGACCGTTTTACTAACGTCACCAACGGCATCACGCCGCGGCGCTGGCTGGCGCAGGCGAGTCCGTCGCTGTCGTCGCTGATCGATCAGCAGATCGGCAAGCAATGGCGCAGGAATCTGTTCGAGCTGGAGCAACTGCGCAATCTGCGCAACGACAGCGCGTTCGTCGACGCCTTTCATGAAGCGAAGCGGCAGAACAAACTGCGGCTCGTGCAGCGGCTTGCGCATCACACCAAACTGCACTTCGACCCTGACGCGTTGTTCGACCTTCAGGTCAAGCGCATTCACGAATACAAGCGGCAGTTGCTGAACGTGTTGCACGTGATCGTGCGCTACAACCAGATTCGCGCGAATCCGGAGCGCGATTGGGTGCCGCGCGTGGTGATGTTCGCCGGCAAGGCTGCGTCCGCGTATCGCATGGCGAAGACGATCATCAAGCTGATTGGCGATGTCAGCGAGAAAGTCAATCACGATCCGTTGATCGGCGATCGCCTCAAGGTGGTGTTCGTGCCGAACTACGGTGTGAGCGTTGCCGAGTTGATCATTCCGGCGGCCGACCTCTCCGAGCAGATTTCAATGGCCGGCACCGAAGCGTCAGGCACAGGCAACATGAAGCTCGCGTTGAATGGCGCGTTGACGATCGGCACGATGGACGGCGCGAACATCGAGATCTGCGACGCAGTGGGGCGCGAGAACATTTTCATTTTCGGCCATACCGCTGATGAAGTGGACAACCTGCGCGCCACCGGCTACCGGCCGCGGCAAGTGTACGAGGAGAATCCGGAACTGCGCATGGCGCTCGACCAGATTCGCACGGGTTACTTCTCACCGGATGATCCGCTGCGCTTTTCGGACATTTTCCACACGCTGGTGGATTGGGGCGATCACTATATGGTGCTTGCCGATTTCGCCGCGTTTGCGAAAGCGCAGGACGAAGTGGATGCGCGTTTTGTCGACAGGCGCGCGTGGACCGAGAGCGCGATTGAGAACGTCGCGGGCATGGGACAGTTTTCGTCAGACCGCACCATCGGCGAATATGCGCGCAACATCTGGCACGTGAATCCGCTCAGTATGGAGTGACGGGGTGGAGTGACGGGGTGGAGTGAGACAAGCACGTTTGTGTATGGCGCTTGCTCAAAAGAAAAAGGCCGTGCGAAATTTTTTGCACGGCCTTTCTTTATTGATCAATGACTATCAAGGGGCGAATCGTTCGCTCTCTTTCGTGGCATACAAACCGAACTGCCCGCGCGGGAAATCGAACAGCACGTCGATGTTCTGCATGGCCATCAAACCGACCACGATGCGGTTAGCGTCCGGCTTCGCCTTGACGATCGTGACTTGTGCCTGCTCGTAACGGTGCACCCACGATCCAGTGCCGATGGCCGTCTCGTAGTTGCCCTGATCGAGCACATTGCCGACATCGCCATCGCCGGTCCAGTTAGGCGCTTTGTCCATTTCGAGGCGGATCATGCCGGTGCTGCCGGTTGCGAACACCAGCGGGGCACAGAAGGTCATTTTGTCGCCCACGTTCACACAGCCTCGCGGCCATTGCGCCGTGCCGTCTTTCGACATTTGCATCGGCACCATCGTGTAGTTCCTGGTAAGGGTGCTCGAGGGGCTCAACACCATGTACGGCTTCGCGAAGTTCGCATGCACCAGATAACGTTGGCCGATGTTGCCGGGTAATGCGCGCAACGGTTGGGTGCAGCAGCTATCGTCCGGTTGCGCGGCGCCGACGCCGACGATGCCGGAAAACGCCCAGCCGAATTCGCCGGTGTAGCCGTCCATCCCGACGCACTTGCGCGCGTTTGGCAGGCAACGTATGACGTCCACTGCTTGCGCGGCGATCGGCGTTGGCGTGGTGCCGGCGAGGCTGAACGGCACCTTCACGGCCGAGCCGAGAATCTCCACGCCGTTCGCAAACGACAACGACGTCACGCCGCCGGCGCTTGCATAGCCCGAACCGGGCAGCACCGACTTCAACACCCGCGTGCCTTGCGTACCCGTGTCGAGCGCCATGTATACCGACTTGCCGTCGATCTGGACCGGCAGACCGAGGCGTGCGTGATCTTCGTCAGCACGCTCCACGTGCAGTGGAATCAGCAGGCCGTCGTTGCCGCCATTGATCAGCGCGGCATTGGGGGCCGGCGGCGTGGGCGTGGGGAAGGTGACGGAGCAGCCGGTCAGCGCGGCGAGCGCGCCGGCTGCAAGCAGTGCCGCTGCGGCTGAGCGACGAAATTGAGAACGAAAATCAGGACCGACATGCCGGCGCGCGGCATCGAGAGACGACAGGAACATAGGATCACGCTTTGCAAAAAGGCGGGTCCCTGGCGAAGGCGATGCATGTGGGCTGCGGGTTGGACAACTCGAACAGCACTGGCGGCAATCTCACTGGATTGCCGCGGCGTGGGCGGGGAAACCGGGACGCTTGCGGGGGCCTGCGGGAGGGAACACGCGATAACAGGAGCGGCGACTCTACACGGCCACCCGCGGGCAATTGCAAAGATGTGTAAAGGTTTGGGAGGCGGCCAGCAAGTTGCCCGTGCAAGCGTTGATCTATGTCAATAGTCGCGCGGACGGCGGATCACGGTGGTTTGCGCGCGGCCAAGCGTGGCGCGGTCGAGAGCGCTAGTCAGCAGGCTGATCACGTCCTCGAGGGTGCGCGAGGTGACTTCGACACGAAAGGTTACGCGCTCGTGTTGCTGGTCGACGGTAACAACGTAGAGGCGCAGATCGTCGCCGAGAGCGGTATGCAACGCGCGCCGCCCTTGTGCCGATGACGTGCCGGGCACGGTAACGTCGATAATCACAAGCGGAACGACGACATGCGTGCGGCGGGGAAGGCGTGATTCGCGCGCTGCGCGCGGGATGGAGACTTCAGACGTTGCAACTGACGTGAGCATCATGATTGCGCCGATTCGGCGAGGCGGCGCGCGTTGTTGACACCCAACCACTCTAACGACGCGCGCCTCAACGAGGTGCAAAAGCTGCCGCGTCGCGAATCAATTTTGTGTTAACGCGCCACGCCTGGCGTGTTGCGGACGGTGGCCGGCCGTTCAGGCCTTGGGCGCCGCAGGGGCTGCCTTCGCCTCGTGCACGGCCGCGGCGACGCGCTCGACGAACTCGCGATCGGTGCTCATGAGCGCTTCACGCAGGCCATTCGCGGTCTGCACCATCAGACGATGCGTGATGTCCTGGGTCGCCCACGTCAGCCAGCCTACGACGATCAGCATCGTGCCGCACACCATGCCGACCGGCGAGCGCAATATCCCGCCGACAATAGCGCCCACGAGCCCAAGCAGCGAGATCGCACGGGGCAGGACTTTGTTCTTCTGCACGGTGACGACTTGCACGTCGACGATGTCACGCAGCGGAAAGACCTGGCCGGCCGACGAGAGTGCGTTACGCGTGACCGACACGCCGCGATCGTTGAAAGGGGTTTCCATCGAGTCCAATGCAAGCGGTAGCAAAGGGCGCAGCGTACCAGATGCGGCGGCAGCGCTGGAAGTGGCGGGGTGAGGAAGACATCTTTACATCCACGCAGAGGCCTGAAAACTGCTTCCCCAAAAGAAAAACGCCCCGCAGGGCGTTTTCCAGAACCTCGGGACAGCGAGGAACTCGCGCTCCTCGCCGACAAGGCAAAACTCGCTTAGAACTTGTGACGGATACCGACGCGGAAGGCCAGTTGGTTGTCCGCACCCGTGCCCGACGTGTTGAAGTAGCTCGTGCTCGAACCGATCTGCGCTTGCAGATCTTGCGTGCCGTTGCGGCCAGCAGCGATCTGATAGATGCCCAGTGCGTAGACGTCCGTGCGCTTGCTCAATGCGTAGTCGACGCTCAGGTCGGCCTGGTTCCAGTGGCCGCGATTCGCATCGCTCAGGTGCATGTACGTGTAGCCTGCGCCTGCCGTCAGTGCCGGCGTGAACGCGTACTTCGCGCCCGCTTCGTATGCCGCGAACGTGGTCGAGCTGCCCGAGATCGGTTGGAAGCGCGTGTTCGTGTACAACGCCCACAGCGTAGCCGCGCCGATCGAGTAACGGCCGCCGACGCCGAACGTGCGCAGATCACGCACGTTGCCCGTCGTCACGTTGGCGATGGCCGTCGAGAATGCCGGGGTAGACTGGCTCGGGTAACGGATGTCCGTGTACGCTGCGCCGACGCCAAACGGGCCGTTCGCGTAGTTCACGCCAAAGCTGTATGCACGCGACGAACCTGCGACCGGTGCTGCGGTCGTGCCGGTTGCCGGTGAGCCGGCGAATGCGCCCGCCTGGTTCGAGAAGCCATACATCGCGCCGAAGGTCAGGCCCGCGAAATTCGCGCTGCTGAACTTGACCGCGTTGTTGATGCGGCTCGACGTCAACTGGTCGACGTCGTTGATGTGGTAAGCGTAGTTACCCGCGACGGTTTGGCCACCCGTCGAGTAGTTGCCGCCCAGGTAATCCGTCGAAAACGAATACTGGCGGCCGAACGTCAGCGAACCGACGTTGTTCTGCGACAGACCGACATACGCTTGACGGCCGAACAGCGCGCCGCCCTGGCCGAGCGTGCCGTTGCCGCTGTTAAAGCCGCTTTCCAACACGAACAGTGCCTTCAGGCCGCCACCGAGGTCTTCGGTGCCGCGCAGGCCCCAACGGCTGCCTTGAGCAACGCCGTCGTCGTACTTGAAGATGTTGTCGTGACCGGTAGTGGTCTTCGAGTTGTTTGCATAGCTGATACCGGCATCGATCAAACCGTACAGCGTGACGCTGCTTTGTGCGTGGGCTGCGGTGGCGAAGACGGCGAGAGTAGCGGCGGTCAATACTTTCTTGTTCAAGACTTTCTCCGATTAAAAATTAAGCGATCGCGACGCCGAGCTCTTTGGTAAGGTCGTGCGATGGCCCGAAATTTAAGGGAATGCAGAGTAAGGTATGTGACAGGTTTGCTTATTTTTGTAATCTGTCGCGCCAGCGCGACACTCACATAGCATTACCAGTTGAAATCAAGCAAGGCACGTCGCGCATAAGCTTTTTCCAGATCGTGCATATAAGCGTGTGAAAAACGATTGGTTTTCGGGGGTATCCGCTGCATGCGAGGATCCGCACCTACCAATCAAAATCGCTTGTGGGGAAACGCATGCAACGTCGGAAAATCATCCAGAATCTGCTCGCTATCGCCGCCGTTTCGCTTACGGCAACGTTTGCGCACGCCGACGACAAACAACTGAAGATCGGTACGATGAGCGGCCCGGACGCACAAATCAGGTCGGTCGTGACCAAAGTGGCGGCGCGCGAAGGGCTGAATGTGAAGGTCATCGAATTCAACGACTACGTGCAGCCGAACGCGGCACTCGATTCGGGCGACCTCGACGCCAACGGCTTCCAGCACCAGCCGTTTCTCGATAGCCAGATCAAGCAGCGTGGCTACAAGATCGTCAACGTCGGCCTGACCTACGTTTCGCCGATGGGCTTCTATTCAAAAAAGCTCAAATCACTCAAGGACTTGCCTGAAGGCGCGAAGGTCGGCATCCAGAACGATCCGTCGAATGGCAACCGCGCGCTGCTGCTGTTGCAGAAGTACGGCGTGATCAAACTGAAGCCGGGCGTCGGCGCGAACGGCATCAATGCAACACCGCTCGACGTCGCCGAAAATCCGAAGAAGATCAAGCTGGTGGAACTCGACGCCGCGCAATTGCCGCGCTCGCTCGACGACCTCGACGCGGCGTCGATCAACACGGACTACGCGGTGAAGGCCGGCTTGCAGCCGACGAAAGACGCGATCGCGATCGAGGACCTCAAAGGTCCGTACGCGAATCTGATAGCCGTGCGTGCGCAGGATCGCGACAAGCCGTGGGTCAAGAAACTGGTCGCGGCGTACGAGTCGGATGAGGTGCGCAAGTACATCGACACGCAGTTCAAAGGCGCGATCATTCCGGCTTTCTGAGCGGATTGATAGGCGGCTTTCCGGCCGCCTTTGAGCAATCCGGTTTTTCGCAACAGATCTGTAAACGCAGAGCGCCCGCTGAAATAGTGGGCGTTCTGCTTTGCAAGCACGGCTTTCGCAGATGAATCCAGGAAAGCGCGGCTTCAGGTGTTCCTTAGTTGCTCAACAACGACCCGCTTCTGAACGCCTTCGCACCGGCAATGCGAGCGAATTCCAGCCCGGCCGTCGCGAAGCGCGTCAAATGCCGCGCATACAGCACACCGGCTACGGTGCTCTTTAGCGTGACGACGCGATCGGTCAACGGATCGACGATATCGGCGATCTCATGGCCGATATCGACCCAGGTACCGACTTCGCTGCGATACACGAGCACGCCGCTGATCGGCGCGACGATCGGCTCGGCGCCGGCCAGAGGCGTGGCGGCGAATTCGAGCGCCGGCAGCGGTGCGGCCGTGCCGTCGATCACGCCACGCGAGGTCAGGTACTCGATGATCGCCTGAGCGTCGTGCTCCGCGTACTCGTACGACACTTCGCGTTGACCGCGCAGCTCGATCGTGACCGAGACCGAGCCGTTCGGAATCGGGAAACGGTCGCCGTAACGGCCGCGCAGATCCGACCAGCAGAAGCTGTGGATTTCGTCGAACGGATTACCCACCGAATTCAGCGCCAGCAGCGACGCCTTGGCGTCCAGATAGCAGGCGAGCGGCTCGACTTCCGGCCACAGGTCCGGGTTCGTGTAGAGGTGCATCGCGGCTTCCCAGTCGCAGTGCAGATCGAGCACGACATCGGCGTCA
Source organism: Paraburkholderia sediminicola (assembly GCF_046026675.1). Lineage (GTDB taxonomy): Bacteria > Pseudomonadota > Gammaproteobacteria > Burkholderiales > Burkholderiaceae > Paraburkholderia > Paraburkholderia sediminicola_F. The sequence goes on from NZ_JAQQEY010000002.1 coordinate 1,054,466, forward strand.
TACGAGAGCTTTTGCAGCGCCAGACGTTGCGATTCGAGTTCGGTTACCGGCTCTTGCGCATCGAGCGCTTCACGCATCGCCGCGCGGATCGCCGTGCGATTGGCGTCGATGCTGTCGGTGAGGCGCGCTTCGATGCCGGGCTGAATCAGCGCCGATAGCTCGTAGAAATTGCGGTTGAAGTTCTGCGCGCTGTTGGTCTCGAAGCGGCCCGTCAGATGGCCGAGAAAGTGCTGATTCAGGCCGATCGGATTGGCCACCGGCACGATCACGACTTCGCCGCGCATCTTGCCGACGGCTTCCAGTGCGGCGAGCTTGCGGCGCAACGCCCACGAAACCAGCATGCCAGGCAACTCGTCGGCATGCAGCGACGACTGGATGTAAATCTTCTGCCCGCCGCCGGGACCATAGTGAAAACTCGTCAGATTACGGGCGGTGCCGAGCGTCGGGGCAATCAGCGGATGGGTTTGGGTTTGCATGGTTTTCAAATCCGCGGGCACCTGGGGCGTGCCGCGCTATGTCGTTGATTACAAGGGGAAAGGGTGTTTAAAGGTCGGTCATTGGCGGGCGGGGTCGCAGCGCCTCTAGCGCACGATCTTAGCCGATATGACGCGGCGCGTGGTCTTATGCGGCGCGGCCCGGCGCGCGCGGCATGCGGGCAGGGCTGTCCGGTTCGATCGCGACCCGGGTGGCGCCGCAAAGCGGCCCCACAAACGAAACGGGCTCCGCGTGATGCGGAGCCCGTTTTCTGCAAACCGGCAAGCGCGCCGTCAGGCGCGCGTGGCTGGCTTAGCCGCCGTACACGTCGAAGTCGAAGTACTTCTTCTCGAGCTTCTTGTACGTACCGTCCTTGATGATGTCGGCAATCGCCTTGTCGACCTTCGCCTTCAGATCGGTGTCTTCCTTGCGCATGCCGATGCCTGCGCCGTTGCCGAGGATCTTCGGATCGTCGAGATCCTTGCCGACGAAGTCGAAGCCCGCGCCGCGCGGCGTCTTCAGGAAGCCGATCTCAGCTTGCACCGCGTCTTGCAGCGCTGCGTCCAGACGGCCCGACAGCAAGTCGGCATAGACCTGGTCCTGGTTCTGATACGGCACAACCTTCGTGCCCTTCGCTTCCCAGTACGTCTTCGCGTAGGTTTCCTGGATGGTGCCTTGCTCGACACCAACCGTCTTGCCCTTGAGCGAATCGGCGGTCGGCAGGATGCCCGAACCCTTCTTCGCGACGAGGCGCGTCGGCGTGTTGAACAGCTTCGACGAGAAGGCGATCTGCTCAGCGCGTTGCGGCGTCATGGACATCGACGACAGCACGCCGTCGAACTTCTTCGCCTTCAGGGCCGGGATCATGCCGTCGAAGTCGTTTTCGACCCACACGCACTTGGCCTTCAGGCGCGCGCAGATTTCATTGCCGAGGTCGATGTCGAAGCCCGCGAGCTTGCCGTCCGAGCCCTTGGACTCAAACGGGGGGTAGCTGGCGTCAACGCCGAAACGGATTGTCGACCAATCTTTAGCGTGTGCGCCAATCGAGACGGTTGCAAGCAGAGCAACCGTCAAAGCCGCTAGCAGTTTTTTCACTGTTTAACTCCTCGGTGTAGTTCGAATACTCCCGTATGCGGTTGTGCCGCTGCGGGACGCCCGGCGCGACTCACGACCGGGCTTGGGTTGAAGCTGCCGGCCGGGGCGGCCAGCAGCGCGCGCCAAGCTTATCAGTTCAAAAAGATTGGGTAGCTAGTGAAACACCGGATAGCGCACGGGAATAGCTTCTAAAGCCTGAACGTGGTGGAGATTCGACGGCGCCGCGATGCGTCTTGCATGGCCTTGGGATGCTACCTGTGCTCGCGTAAAGAAGCCGTAATGAAGTTGGCTAACCGCGGCGCTTTGCCGGCGTGCTTTGCGCCATGCGCTGTGCCGTCAAAACCAGTATTCAGAATGGCGCTATTACCACCAGTTATTGCAGACTATTACGCGACCGCGGTTGTTTCAATTGACTGTCGCCGAGTTAAAGATTTCGCCAGAACAACCGTTAAATACAGATGAGCATATTTGTTAAATGACACCTGACCAATTGTTTTTTCCGATTGAGGCGGGGCCGGAACCAAAAATGCATTGCTTGGCGCTATGATCAACGCTCCGCATGGCTGCCTTTGCAGCGTACGATTGTATCGGTATCTGTCTGAACAAAGTCATCGAGCACTACGCCCGCGATTAAATACCGCGCGTCTGTTTGCGTTCGTCTTAATGACCTTCTGCTAAGCGGTTGTATATGCACATGATTTCGATGGCAGACGAAATGCGCTGTTTCAAACCATCGCGCCGGAGCCGAACTGCAGTCGCAGCGGTACGCGCGAAGTCGCTGCGCGGCCGCGGGTTTTCCGGTTTTTTGACATTACTGATAAACGCCGCTTTCTGCTGTAGCCTTTTGCCTTCAGCACCCGTTGTGGCCGCCGACAACGTTCTGCGTGTGCTGGCATGGCCCGGTTATGCGGACGCCGACGTCGTCAAGACTTTCGAGGCGCGCTACAACGCGAAGGTCGAAGTCACGCTGGTCGATTCCGACGAGGCGCTATGGGCGCAGATGCATGCTCAGGGTACGCCGCAGTTCGATGTGCTCGCCGCGAATACTGCTGAAATCGAGCGCTACACCCGCGCGAATCTGCTGGCGCCGCTCGATCTGGCCAGTTTGCCGAATACGAAAAAACAGTTGCCGCGGTTTCAGGCGCTGTCGGCGATCGAAGGGCTGACCTCGGCAGGCAATGTGTACGCCATTCCATTCACGTACTCGTCGATGGGGCTGATCTATGACCGCAAGCAGATCGCCGTTGCGCCGCGCTCGATGCGCGAATTGTGGAACCCGCGCTACCGCGGCAAGGTTCTCGACTTCAACAGCGCGCAGCATAATTTCTCGTTCACCGCGTTGGCGCTGGGCTATCCCCATCCCTTCCAGCTCGACGCCACGCAGATGCGCGTGATCGCTCACAAGCTCGTCGATCTGCGCCGCAACCTGCTGACCTATTACACGCTGCCTGAAGAAGCGACCGCGTTCTTCATCCAGCACAAAGCTGCCTTGATGTTCGGCAACTACGGCACCCAGCAGGTTGAATCGTTGCGCCGCGCCGGCGCCGACGTGGGCTACGTGATTCCCGACGAAGGGGTGCTCGCCTGGCTGGACTGCTGGTCGATGACGCGTTCCGCCAAGGATCGCCCGCTCGCGCTTGCGTGGATCAACTACATGCTCGAACCGGATGTCAGCGCGTTGCTGACGCAACGCCAGGGACTCGCCAACACGTTGACGGCGCCGGCGGAGAACAGCGACAAGGCGCATATCCTCTGGATCGGCCCGGTGGAAGACATTCAGCGGCGCGAAGACCTGTGGAGCAGAATCGTGTCCGGCGACCGGTCGGAGCGTTTCTGATGATGCGCCCCGGCTTGACATTCAAGTTATCGATTCTGCTTGCGTGCATTGGCGTGCTCGCGTCCGGTGCGACCGGTTATTACACGTATCGTGCTAACCGTACGATGCTCGTGAACGAAGCCGAACACAGCCTGCTGACCTCAACGGAGCTGTTGGGACAGCGCTTTTCCGTGGCGATCGACGATGTTGCCGCAGACGCGCTCGTGCTCGCGAGCTTGCCGTCTTTGGCGGACGTCGCGCAGACCGACAACGGCGTCGGCGCGAATGCGCAGCGCGAACAACTGGCGCAGGTGTATGCCAGCTTCATGGTTCATCACTCCGAGTACTTGCAGATTCGTTTCATTACCCGCAAGCACTACGGACTCGAGCTGATCCGTTTCGACCGCGATGCGGATGGCCTGGTGCGGGTCGAGGGGAACAACCTGCAGGAAAAAGGCCAATTTGCGTATGTGTTCGACACGCTGGCATTCTCGCCCGGACGCATTTACACCTCGCCGATCGCGGTGAACCACGAGTACGGCGCGCATGCGGCCGAGGGCAAACCGACACTGCGGCTCGGCACACCTGTGGCGAACGCGAGTGGCGCAGTGGTGGGCGTCGTGATTATCGATATCGATCTGGCCGGACTGCTCAACCGTTTGCAGAGCGATTTGCCGAGCGACTATCAGGTCTATCTCGCCAACGAATGGGGCGATTTCCTGGTCCATCCGGATGCCTCGAAAACGTTCGGCTTCGACAAGGGTCGCCGCGTTCTGATGCAGGACAGCTTTTCCGCTACCAGGCCGCTCTTCGATCAGTCAAAAAGCGAAGTTCTGCTGAACGGGCTCGTGCGGCCGGGGCAGGCGGCCGGCCGGGTGCTTGCTTTCGTGCGCAGACCGTTCGGCGCATCCGAAGGCAACCGTTTTATCGTGATTGGCCTTGCCAAGCCGCTCGAGGATGTATTGTCCGGCGCCACCCAGCTGGGTAACAGAATCATTCGCATGGTGTTGATCTTCAGCGTGCTGGCGCTGTTCCTCGCGATTCTGTTTGCGCGCGCCCTGACGAAGCCTTTGCACATCCTCGCGTATGCGGCGACACACCTGTTCGCCGAACACACGATGGAAACGCTGCCGCTTAAACGTACCGACGAGATCGGCATACTCGCGCGTTGCTTCGATCGTCTGCGCCGGGAAATCAAGTCGCAAATGGATGTGCTGCATAACAAGCAACGCGAGCTCGTGCATCTCGCCACGCACGACGGGCTGACCGGCCTGCCGAACCGCATGTTGTTCATGCAGAAGCTCGAGACGGCGATCGAGGAAGCGACACGGCGTCAGGAAGGGCTTGCCGTGCTGTTCGTCGACCTCGACCGCTTCAAGCAGATCAATGATCAGTTCGGTCATTCGATTGGTGACAAGGTGCTCGCCGCGGTGGCGAAGCGGCTGAAGAAGGTGCTTTGCACGGCGGATGTTGCCGCGCGCCTCGGCGGCGATGAGTTCATCGTGTTGATCGAGGGGCCGCGCTCCGCGGAGGCCGCGCCGGGCATTGCTTCGCGCATCATGGGGGCATTGAACGAAGAACTAGTGATCGACGGACAAAGCATGACGGTGGGCGCGAGCATCGGCATCAGCCAGTTTCCGGACGATAGCGCCACGGTGGAGGAGTTGCTGCTCCACGCCGATGCGGCGATGTATGCAGCAAAAGCCGGTGGACGGTGTGGCTATCTGCGCTACGAGGATGTGCTGGCGGCGCGCAAGCGAGAACAGGAGCAGGAACAGGCGAGCGAAGGGGCAACGGAAGGCCGTGAGGCGGAGCCGACCGCCTGAAGTGGCGAATTTCATTGCAATGCTGCAATGGCTCCCCGTGCACCGTTTTCGTGAAGCAACTGCAATGCGTGTCGAAGTGTTTTTCTGAACTCGGGAAGGGCGGCCAGATCTGCCGGAAACACTTCACGCACAGACAATAATGCGTCCATCAGCGCCTGCGGCTCGCCTTGCGCGGATGCCGCGAGCGCCTTCAATCTGGTGGCCAGCGGATCGCTGATTTCGTAACGCGTGCCGTTGTCCGTGTGGCCGCGCAAAAACATCATCCATGCCGCTATCGCCAGTGCGAGACGCGTGAACGGTTGACCCGCGCCGATCCGCGCTGCAATCGTGGCGACGAGACGCGGTGGAATCTTCTGGCTGCCATCCATCGCGATCTGCGCGCAGCGATGTTTCAGCGCCGGATTCGCGTAGCGCTCGAGCAGTGCGTCCCGATAGGCGGCCAGGTCGAACGATGCAGGCATGGTTAGCGTCGGAGCGATTTCTTCCGTCATCATCGCGTGAATGAGATTGCGCATGGCGGGGTGAGAGATCGCTGCATCGATCGTCTCGAAGCCGCCGAGCATCGACAGATAGGCCAGCGTCGAGTGCGTGCCGTTCAGCATGCGCAGCTTCGCCAGTTCGAACGGCGTGACGTCCTCGACGAGTTGCGCGCCAACTGCTTCCCATGCGGGACGTCCCCCGGCAAAACGATCTTCAATAACCCACTGCCGGAACGGCTCGCAGGGCACCGGTGCGGCGTCCTCATAAACGATCGCGTGGGCCACGGTGATGCGCTCGGCATCCGTGGTGGCCGGCACGATACGATCGACCATCGTCGATGGAAACGCAACGTGGGCGGTGATCCAGTCGGCCAGCTCGGGATCGCCTTGCCGCGCGAACGAACAGACCACCTGGCGCAGCGCGGCGCCGTTATGGGAAAGGTTGTCGCACGAGAGGACCGTGAACGGTTTGCCGTTCGCACCGTCGCGCCGCTCGCGCAACGCCGCGACGAGGATGCCCGGCACCGTGCGCGGTTCGAGCGGGTTGGCCAGATCGTGTGCAACGGCGGGATCGTCCAGCGCGACCTCGCCGGTTTTCGGGTCGCGGCAGTAGCCTTTTTCCGTGACGGTCAGCGAGACGATCTGTACCAGCGGATCCGCAAGGCGCGCGAACAGGGCGGCGCGATCGTGCGGCATGGCCAGCACTTCGCGCAGCGCACGCACGACCGTCACCTTGGCGCCAAGCGGTCCGCGTTCAACCACGCTATACAAACCTTGCTGCGCCATCAACGCATCGCGCTTGCCGACATCGCCTTGCAGCGTGACGCCGCAAATGCCCCAATCGCCGCCCGCGGCAAGCATGGCCTCCTCTGTATAGATGGCCTGATGTGCGCGATGGAAGTTGCCAATCCCCAGATGAACGATGCCGATGCGCGGCTCTTTCCATTGCGGTGACAACAGATGCGTTTGCAGCGTAGGCAGTGCTTGGCGGGCGAGACGAGGCAAGGTGGCTACAGAAATCATATGACGAATTCCAGATTGCGGAAAGGCTTCGGACCGACGCCGTTCAACGGGAAAACCCTGATTTGACGTGTCGCTATACTTGTATGGTAGCATCGTTAAAACGGTTTGAGACAGGTTGACGAGTGCGATTTTTCACTTCAACCACCGCTCAAAATCGACATGAAAAAACAGCCAGTCGCATGCCGCCGTTGTGGACGGTTCGCGACTGGCCTCTGCAAGGAAGATGTCATGAAGATCGTTCGCGCCGACGTGATCGTCACGTGCCCGGGCCGCAATTTCGTCACATTGAAAATCGTCACGGACGAAGGCGTATACGGCATCGGCGATGCAACGCTGAACGGCCGCGAACTGGCGGTCGCTTCGTATCTGAAAGATCACGTGTGCCCGTTGCTGATCGGGCGCGATCCCGGCCGTATCGAAGACACCTGGCAATACCTCTACAAGGGCGCGTACTGGCGCCGCGGCCCTGTCACGATGTCGGCGATCGCCGCTGTGGATATGGCGCTGTGGGACATTCTCGGCAAAGTGACGGGCATGCCGCTGTACAAGCTGCTCGGCGGCGCCTCGCGAGAAGGGGTGATGGTGTACGGCCACGCCACCGGCCGCGATATTCCCGAAGCGCTCGACCGTTACGCGGAACACATCGAAGCCGGCTATCAGGCCATTCGCATTCAATGCGGCGTGCCGAATATGCGCTCGGTGTACGGCGTGTCGAAAGGTAGCGGCATGTACGAGCCGGCCACCAAGGGCGCGGTCGAGGAGCAGAGCTGGTCGTCGGAAAAGTATCTCGACTTTGTGCCCAAGCTCTTTGAAGCCGTGCGCGACAAATTCGGCTTCGATACGCATTTGCTGCACGACGTCCACCACCGTTTGACACCGATCGAAGCCGCGCGTCTCGGCAAATCGGTCGAGCCGTATCGTCTGTTCTGGATGGAAGACCCAACGCCCGCGGAAAACCAGGCCGGCTTCCGGCTGATTCGCGAGCATACGGTCACGCCGATCGCCGTCGGCGAAGTCTTCAACAGCATCTGGGATTGCAAGCAGTTGATCGAGGAGCAGTTGATCGACTATGTCCGCGCGACCTTGACGCATGCAGGCGGTATTACGCATCTGCGGCGTATTGCGGATTTTGCGTCGCTGTACCAGGTGCGAACCGGTTGCCACGGGCCGTCGGATCTGTCGCCGGTGTGCATGGGCGCGGCGCTGCACTTCGATCTGTGGGTACCGAATTTCGGTGTGCAGGAATACATGGGTTTTCCGCCAGAAGCGCTCGACGTATTCCCGCATGCATGGCGCTTCGAGCGCGGCATGATGCATCCCGGCGAGGCTCCGGGCCACGGCGTCGATATCGATGAAGCAGCGGCCGCGCGGTATCCCTACGATCCCGCCTATCTGCCGGTCGCGCGTCTCGAAGACGGAACGCTGTGGAACTGGTGATCTGATTTCGCTCGACTGAGCCCAACTACAAAATCATGGAGACACGCGTGAACCCAGCACGTCCGCAAGCCCCCGCGCCGGCCAGCACTGCCATGCTGCGTCGCGTGGCCTTCGCCTCGACCATCGGCACCGCAGCCGAGTACTACGACTTCTTCGTCTACGGCACGGCTGCCGTGCTGGTGTTCGGTCAAAAGTTTTTCCCCTCCGCTGACCCGCTGATCGGCACGCTCGCCGCTTTCGCCACCTATGCAGTCGGCTTTCTTGCGCGGCCGTTGGGCGGCATCGTGTTCGGGCATTTCGGCGATCGCGTCGGCCGGAAGAAGGCCTTGATCGTGACGATCCTGATTGTCGGGTTGGGGACGTTCGCGATCGGCCTGCTGCCGGACTATCAGTCGATCGGCATCTGGGCGCCGATCGCGCTGATCGTGATTCGCGTGTTGCAAGGCTTCGGCGTGGGTGGCGAGCAGGCGGGCGCCGTGTTGCTTACGGCGGAATACGCCCCGCCTGCGCGGCGCGGCTTCTTCGCGAGTCTCGTGCAACTGGGCGCACCGGCCGGCTTCCTGATTCCGTCGGGTCTGTTCGCGCTGCTCAGCGCGACGTTGACTCAGGCGCAACTGCTCGACTGGGGCTGGCGCATTCCGTTTCTCGCGAGCGCGTTGCTGGTCGCCGTGGGCCTGTATATCCGCTTGCGCACCGAAGAGTCGCCGATCTTCGCGACGATCCAGCGCACCAAGGCGGTGGCTTCGCGCCCAGTGGTGGAAGTGGTGCGGCAGTTCGGCCCGACGATCGTAAAAGGTGTCGGCGCCAAATTGATCGAGGCTTGCGCCTTTGCGATGTACACGATGATCGTGCTTGCCTACGGCAAAGCACACGGCATCGCACAAAGCATGCTGCTCGAAACGGTGATCGTCGCGGTCGCGCTCGAGCTCGTAACGATTCCGCTCGCCGGTGCGCTGTCCGATCGCATCGGACGGCGGCCGACCTTCATTGCCGGTGCGTTATTGCACGTGGCGCTGGTGGTGCCGTTCTTCATGGCGATCGATAGCGGCAATCGCGCGGCGATCCAACTCGTGATGATTCTGGCCATTAGCGTGGGCCACAGCCTTTGCTATGCACCGCAAGCGGCGCTTTTCCCCGAACTGTTCCCCGCGCGCGTGCGGTGCAGCGGTATCGCGCTGATCTGGCAGATCGGCTCTTTGCTCGGCAGTGGCGTGCTCGGACTGCTGGCTGTCAAACTGATTCAGGCCACGCATGGCAATTCGCTCGCGTTGATCGTCTACGTGGCCGTGCTCGGCATTGTGTCGGCTGTATCGCTTTTTGCATTGCCGGAAACCGCGCCTCTGCGCCGTGGCGGCGATCTCCACGATTGGGGCGGCGGCGAGCCGGTAGAAGCACATACGGCAGCGCACGCCCTCGCATCCTCATCTTCGTCTTCTTTCGCGCGGCACTGAGCGCGAGACCTTTGCCATACTGGAGTCCTTCATGCTCGCAGCCGTGCTTCACGAACCCAAACTGATCCGCATCGACGAAGTCGAGCCGCCTGTACCCGGCCCCGGCCAGGTGCGAGTGCGCGTGCGCGCCGGCGGCATTTGCGGGTCCGATCTGTCGTACTACTTCAAAGGCAAGAGCGGTGATTTCGCGGTGCGTGAGCCGTTCGTGCTCGGGCATGAAGTGGCCGGCGAGATCGATTCGCTCGGCGAGGGCGTGAGCGCGGAAAGTCGTCTCACACCCGGGCAGCGTGTTGCCGTCAATCCGGGACTAGCCTGCGGGACGTGCCGCTTTTGCGTCGGCGGGATGCCGAATCATTGTCTGAACATGCGCTTCATGGGCAGTGCATCGACGTTCCCGCACACGCAGGGCATGTTCCGTCAGTACATCGTCGTCGCGGCGCGGCAATGCGTACCTGTGCCGGATGGCGTCGATTTTGCGCAGGCGTCGATGGCCGAGCCGCTTGCCGTTGCATTGCATGCGGTGAAGCAGGCGGGTTCGCTCGTCGGCGCGAGTGTCTTGCTGGTGGGTTGCGGGCCGATCGGTTGCATTCTGTTGAGCGTGGCGCGCCGTGCCGGTGCTCATCGCGTGGTCGCGCTGGATCTTTCGGATCGGGCGTTGCAGGTCGCGCTGCAACTCGGCGCGGATCAGATCGTGAACGCGACGGACAGCGCCACGATCGATCAATGGTCCGCGCAACGCGGCACGTTCGACGTGGTCATCGAGGCATCGGGCAGTCCTGCCGGACTCGATACAGCGCTGCGTGCGGCGCGCGCTGGTGGCACGGTGATTCAGGTGGGCAATCTGCCGGCCGGCCAATCGCCTGTGGCGGCGAACCTGGTAATGTCGAAGGAACTCCGCTATCAAGGCTCGTTCCGCTTCACCGGCGAATACGCCATCGCTGCCGAAGAAATCGCCTCCGGCAAAGTCGACTTGCGACCGCTCATGACGCATGCATTCGCGATGAGCGAAGCGAACCGTGCGTTCGAAGTGGCGCTCGACCGCTCGCAGTCGATGAAGGTGCATCTGAACTTCGATTGAACATCGCCCGTGGCATGAGGCGTTGCATCTGACCGCAGCGCCTTGCCAGGCCAATCAAGCTACTTAAGCTATTCAAAACGCCCACCAAGAGGCGACCCGAAGGAGACACCTGATGATCAAGAGTCAACGCTGGTTTGTTGTCGCGCTACTGTTTCTGGCCGGCGTCATTAACTATCTCGACCGCGCGGCGCTGTCGATTGCCGCACCGTTGATCCAGAAAGACCTGCACTTCTCGCATGCGCAGATGGGCATCGTGTTCAGCAGCTTTTTCATCGGCTATGCGCTGTTCAATTTTGTCGGTGGCGTGCTGTCGGACAAGGTCGGCGCGAAACGTGTGTTCGGCACCGCGATGGGCGTGTGGTCGGTGTTCTGCGGCGCGACCGCGTTGGCCAGCGGCATTGGCTCGCTGATCGTGCTGCGTGTGCTGTTCGGTATGGGCGAAGGTCCGTTCAGTTCGTCGAACAGCAAGATGGTCAATAACTGGTTCCCGCGCAAGGAAGTCGCGAGCGCGATCGGCGTGATCAGTTCGGGCACACCGCTCGGCGGTGCGCTGGCAGGGCCGGTGGTTGGTTTCATGGCGGTGCAGTTCGGCTGGCGCTGTGCCTTTGTCGCGATCATGCTGCTGGGACTCTTGTGGCTCGTCTTGTGGGCGGCAACGACCACCGAACACCCGCACGAAAATTCGCGTGTCACGCCTGACGAGATCGAACTCATTCGCGCCGGACAGGCGGACGAACATGCGATCGCGCATTCGGCCAACGGCGAGCGGCTCGGCCTGCGGCACTTCCTGAAGCAGCCGATCATTCTCGCGACCGCCTTTGCATTCTTCTCATACAACTACGTGCTGTTTTTCTTCCTGTCGTGGTTCCCGACTTACCTGACCGAAGCGCATCACCTGAGTCTGCGCGACATGAGTTTCGCCACGGTGATTCCGTGGCTGCTCGGTAGTGTCGGCCTCGCGGCGGGCGGCTTCATCTCGGACTTTATCTTGCGCCTGACCGGTAAGCCGCTGCTATCGCGCAAGATCGTGCTGAGTAGTTGTCTGGGCGCGGCGGCAGTGTGTGTCGCGTTGGCCGGGCGTGTTGCCAGTACTCAGGGGGCGGTCGCGCTGATGTCGGTGTCGATCTTCTTCCTCTATGTGACGGGCGCGGTGTATTGGGCCGTGATTCAGGACACCGTGCCGCGCGAACACGTCGGCGGCGCGGGCGGTTTTGTGCACTTGCTGGCAAATCTGGCCGGCGTGATCGGCCCGGCGGTGACGGGCTTCATCGTCGAAGCGACGCACGGTAATTACGCGAGCGCGTTCGTGCTGGCGGGGGCGATTGCCGTGCTGGGCGCGGTGTGCTCGCTCGTGTGGATTCGCGAGCCGCGAGCGAGTGCATTAAACATGAAACGTGCATGGTAGTATGGTGCGGCACACTTTAGTGGATATCCTGGCGGGTATTCATGGTGCGTGCCGTCTCTGTCGCTATTCATTCGTTGCTATCCGCTGCTTTACCCGATGCCGACCAAGAACCTCCACGCCAACGCGTCTTCTTTCTCCTCCGATACCACGCTTGCACCCCGCACAAGGCGTCGCGCGAGCGTGTATGCCGGCGCGCGTGTCGAACTGCCGGATCTGACTGCCAGCGTCTCGTTCGACTCGCATGAGCCGATCGGCAAGCAGATTTTCCGTGCGCTGCGTCAGGCAATTTTCGCCGGTCAACTGGTGCCGGGCACGCCGCTCTCGGAGAAGGAAGTGTCCGACATGTTTCAGGTGTCGCGGCAACCGGTGCGGGAGGCGTTTATCAAGTTGGTCGAAGCCGGTGTGCTTCAGGTGTTGCCGCAGCGCGGCACCTTCGTGAAGCGCATTTCGCCGCGCCAGGTGCGGGAAGGGCGTTTCATTCGCGAAGCGATCGAGACAGCGGTGGTGAAGAAGGCAGCCGTGTCGATCACGGACGAGCAGTTGCAGGCCCTGACCGACAACCTTCGCGACCAGAAGCTTGCGGCGAAATCGAACGACACCGCCGCCTTCCTCGCGCTTGACGAGGCGTTTCATTACGGGATCGCCCAGGCGATCGATTGCACGGCGGCATGGGAAACGATTCAGGACATCAAGGCGCAGATGGACCGGGTGCGCTACCTGAGCTTGCCGGAAGTATCGCCGCTCGATCTGCTGATCAAGCAGCACGCGAAGATTCTGGCTGGCCTTCGCGCGCACGATCCGGGCGCGGCTGAAGAAGCGATGCGCAGTCACCTGCGCGAGATTCTGATGTCGCTTGGTCCGATCGCGGAGCGCAATCCGGCGTGGTTCGATGCGGACGAACCGGAGCGCGTGCCGCTGTCGACTTAGGCCGATGTGCGGGTGGGCCGCCTGCTTGCTCGCATACTGCCATGAGCGCAGCCCCCCCGCTGCGCCAGCCCAATTCACATACGCATGACCCGCCGAGCCCCGTCTCGCGGCCTCCCCAGCCCACAATCCTCATACAAATAATCCCCGCAAAACGCGAGGCAACTTCGCCTCGTTCGACGCTTCATCGAGCGCCGAAGCAATCGTTTGCGCCGATCTTGAGGGAACTCTTTTTGATTTTCGCGGGCGCGTTTTCGACCTATCAACTTTTCCCGCCCGTCTGCCGAAAACATCTCTATGGCAACGGGATTGACTGGAGACGGGTGTGAAGCGACAGGTGTGGTTTTTGGTAGCCGTTCTCGCGCTGGCCGGGTGCGCACAGATGCCTGCGCAGAATGCCGCGCATCCGGACAAGGCATCCAACGAAGTCATCAGCTTCGAGATTCCGCCGGATGCACTCGGGGCGCATGACCCGCAACTCACCGCCGTGCTGACCAAGGCAGGCGCCCTGGCTGCCGCGCAACAGCAGTCCACGGTCGTGCTGGTCACCGCGCTGGGTCAGGATTTCGCGTACCTGAACCAGGCAGTATGGAAGGGTGTGCCTGCGCAACGCATGTCGAAGGTGAGCTTCGAGAATCGAACCGCTGGCCTCGGTCAGCCGTATAGCGTGTCGATCAGGACGGTGCAATGAAGGAGGCCATCGTGATGCTTCGAATCACCTTGCTGACGGCGGCCACGCTGCTCGCCGCGCCGGCCTTTGCGGCCCCGCCGGGAACAGACCTGCAGTCGGCAGGCGGGTTTCCTGCCACGTTTCCTCCGGCGGCTGACAAGGTCTATCCACCGTTGCCAACGCTTGCGATGCTGCCGCCGTCGAGCGGCAGCGATGATGACTTGCCGGTGAAGCCGGCGACGCATCGAAAGAAGTCGCGTGCGCCGATCCAGACGCAGGAACGCAGGGGAGCGCCGATGCCGGCAGTCCGGCTCGTCGTGTCCGATGCTTCGCATACGTACCTCGACTCCGTGCAACGGCAAATCGATCTGGCGTTGGCCAGGTAATTCGCCCGCGGCGTCGAGCTCACCACTTTTGCCGCTATCAAGCGGAAGGATGATTCATGTCCTTGAAACTCTTCTGTGCCGCGCTAGCGTGGCTGTCGATGTGCGGCGCGGCCCACGCGGCCGACGATTGCTTCAATGAGGCCGCGGCCTATCAGGGCGTCAATCCCTGGGTATTGCGCGCGGTTGCGTGGTACGAATCGAAGGGGGACCCGGACGCGATACATCAGAATGCGAACGGTTCGATCGATGTCGGCCAGTTGCAGATCAATTCGATTCATTTCGGCGACCTCGCGCGCGAGGGCGTACCGCACCGCGCGTTGACCGATCCGTGTGTGAACGTCTACGTGGCCGCATGGCTGCTGAAGCAGAAGATGGTCAAATACGGCAATACCTGGCGCGCGATCGGCGCGTACCACTCGGAAACCCCGAAGCAGCGTGACGCCTACGCCCGCAGCATCCAGCAGGTGCTGGTCGGATGGGGGCAGTTGCCGTCCGCCCGCCAATCGCTACTCGCCGATCGCTAGTCACGAAAACGCAGCTTCGCGTGGTTACCATGAGGCCCCCGGACGGCCTCGATTTCACGCACGGCGCAGCCTCATGCATGCTGCATCGTGCGGAGAAAGCAGGGCCAGGCTGTACTAGCTGAGGCCTTCGTTGATCAGATCCCATACGCGTAAAGCGGCAGTGTTGGTGGCGCTTGCCGGTATCGGCCTCGCCGTCGGCGCGCCTTTCGTTCTCAATTCGCACGCGGCGTTCGCCGGGCTACGTAACGTCTCTCTCTACGTATTCGCCGCGCTTGCCGCGAGTGCGGCGATCAGCGCGATGGCAAAAGCGGGCAAGCTGCATCTGATGCAGACCGCGCTCGGCTTCCGGGTCAGTTTTCTGCGCACGTTTGCCATCACGCTGGCTACCGATTTCGCGTTCCTGGCTTCCCCGTTGGGCGCGGCGGGCTACGGCGTCAACATCGGCCTGCTGCAGCGCGCCGGCGCATCCTGGTCGCTTGCGACGACGGTCGTCGGCGCGGATCAGGCGCTCGATCTCGCGTTCTTCACGACCGCCGTACCGGTTTCCCTGCTGTTTGCCTTCGGGCCGCTGACGCAAGTGATTCCGCGCGCGGGCGCGCCGCTCGTGTTCGGCGGGCTGGCCGGCGCCGCATGCCTGATGGGCGTCTGCTGGATGAACCGCCGGCGCGTGGCGGTGGCACTGGACGCCGCCGGCCGGCGCGTTCATTGGCTCAACGAGCGTCGCGCGAGATTGAGCCGGTTTTTCCATAGTGTTCGCCGGCAATGGCTGGAACTGGTCGCCGGGTCCAAGTGGCGGCTTGCCGCGTTGTGTCTGCTCACGACGCTGCAGTGGTTGCTGCGTTATGGCGCCCTCTGGTTTATCTTGCGCGAGCTCGGCTACCGCCTGCCGTTGGGTTTCGTTCTGGCCGTGCAGGCAGTCGTGCTGCATGCCGCGTTGTGGACTGGCGTGCCTGCGGGTGGTGGCACCGGCGATATCGCTCTCGCTGCCGCATTCGCGAGTTGGGTGCCCCGTGCGGGCATCGCGACGGCGCTGGTGTTGTGGCGTTTCGCGACGCTTTACAGCCCCCTGGCGCTGGGCGCGGCAGGTTTCGTTGCGCTTGCAACGAGGGGGCGCAACCCGCTATCGGCCGCTGAATGAAACCTTGAGGGCCGGGCTTGAACGGCACGGTGCGGCTGACGGGCTCCGCCAGCTTCGGTAAGCGCTTCAGCGTGGACTGTCGGTATCGGGCACTTTGCGCATGCGTGCCGCAAAACTTGCGCGTGAGTCCTGCTCACTACGTAAGCGAAGCATTTGAAAGGTCTGTGAAATCAGCGCGAGCGGATAGACCGCCTTCAGCAGGTCCGCGATCATGCGCCATTCCGCGCGCATGCCCTTCCAGTAACCGAGTTTCTCGGTTTTGCGGGCCTGCGTGACGTGTGGCCAGTGAGTCACCGCAATCGGCAGACGGCGCGCGATGATGCGGCGGTTCATGAATACTTCGACCCCGAAGCGCGGCAAGCCGTGAACCTCCTGCAGGACTTCGCTGAGCAGCGCTTTTTTGACCACGCGCTCGCCGGAGACGAAATCGAGGCCGATGGCGCGGAATGCCAGCAGGCTGTTCTGGCGCAGACTCATGCTCACTTGCACGCTGCCTTGCAGGACGGGCAGGGCGAGCGTGCTGATGCTTTCGGCCGTCAGACCCTTCAGGTCGGCATCGAGCAGCATCAGCAGGTCGCCACGCGCGGCGGCGATCCCGGCTGCCATGGCGGCGCTTTTACCGCGGTTCTCGGCGCACCGGATCAGCCGCGCCGACACGAAACGTTCGACCACGTCCGCGGTGCCATCGGTTGAACCATCGTCCACCACGATGACTTCACCGAGCAAAGGATGCGCGCAGGCCACCGCCAGCACCGTGCCGATGCGAGGTGCCTCGTTGTAAGCGCAAATGACGCAGGAGATTCGTGGAGGCGGTCTGAGCGGGGCGCGAGCGGTCATGTAAAGGGCAGTAGAGATCAACAATGGTGCGCTGCAGCACAATGCTTGTTTTTCAGCTATAGTCAGGGCACGGCTTATGTCCAGAGAGGTACAGAATGTACGACGCCGAAATCGCCGCCACCCTCCTGAATCGTTGGGCCACACGTTCGTCAACGACTGACTTCGACGTCTACCTCGAGTTGTTGCGCGAAGGCAATCTCAGTTTCACTTACCAATCCGGTCACGTGCGCGACGCCGGCATTGAAGAGGGGAGCGCATTCAATATCGAATCCCTGGTTTTCGTCGACGGCTCGCGCACCCTGCGCGTCGAAGCACCTGACCAGACACCCCGCTGGACGCGCTGGGCCGCGGTTGAACCGCTGCTGCCCGTCACCAGCGAGGCCTAACAACATCGTCAGACGATCCGCGCCCCGGCGCGATACGTCGCGCGCGGCACCGGCAGCGTGTCGAGCATCGTGACGCGCACGAAGTCCGCGCGCAAACCCGCTTCAATCGCCCCGCGGTCATGCAGGCCCGCCGTGCGGGCCGGCTCGGCGGAAACCGTCGCCATGGCGCGCGGCAGAGTCCAGCCAGCCTTGCTCACCAGATCGAACACGGCCGTCATCAAACTGGACGGCACGTAATCCGAGGACAGGATATCGAGCAAGTCCGCCTTCGCCAGTTCGAGGGCCGATACATTGCCCGAGTGCGAGCCGCCACGCACGATATTCGGTGCCCCCATGATGGTCGAAATGCCGTGCTCGCGTGCCGCCTCGGCAGCGATGCGGGTAGTCGGAAATTCGGCCAGCACGATGCCTTCAGCCTTGGCCTGTTCGATGTGCTCGATCAGCGTGTCGTCATGGCTCGCCACGGGAATGCCGAGCCGCTTGCAGCGCGCGACGATCTCGTGGCGGTGCGCGTCGGCGTAACGTTCCTGTTCGACGGATAGTTCGGCCAGCGCGGTCGCCACGTGTTCGTCAGTCAGCTTGCCGTTGCGCTCCTGAAAACGGCGCCATTGCTCGCGGTCGTGCCATTGACGCTGGCCGGGCGTGTGATCCATCACTGAAGCAAGCCGCAGCAGCGGATGCGCACACAACGAATCGAATACCTCGACCACGTCGGCGGTGGCGATTTCGCAGCGCAGATGCAGAAAGTGTTCGGCGCGCAGCAGCTTGCGCTCGGAGAAACGCGTGAGGGATTCGGCGCATTGGGTTTGCAGATCGCGGCCGCGCAGCCCTACGTTCGAGCGCGAACCGATCGCGAGGGCATCGAACACCGTGGTGATGCCGGCCGCCGCCACTTGCGCGTCGTGGATCACGAAGGCGGCATCGGTATTCCATTGCACGCCCGGACGCGGTGCCAGATGCTTCTCGAGGTTGTCCGTATGCAGTTCGATCAGACCCGGCAACAGATAGTCGCCGTCCCAATCTTCCGCTTCGCGCGCCGAGGTCGTGCCACGCTCGACGTCGCGAATCACGCCGTCCTCGATGCGTACTACGCCGGTAAATACATCGTCTCGCGTCACGACGCGAGCGTTCTTGATCAACATCGACTTGCTCCGTGGTCTGTCCGGAATCTTGCACGCAGTGTTTCGACCCAGTGCTTGACTCAATGTTTCAGCTCAGTGGTTCAGTTTAGTGCCGTTTCGTGTCAGTTAGTGACACAAAGGCGGACGCAACGGCGGCTGGAGTTCAAGACGGCGTGTGGCCACCTTGTTGCGGGTATCTTCGTCGTGAAAGATGCCGACGATCGCGGCGCCACGCTCGCGCGCTTCGACGATCAGATCGGCGACCACGTCGCGGTTCTCCGCATCGAGCGAGGCTGTGGGCTCGTCGAGCAGAAGCAGCGGATGTCCGGCAATCAGGCCGCGGGCGATGTTCACGCGCTGCTGTTCGCCGCCGGAGAAGGTGGCGGGCGCGAGCGACCACAGTCGCTCGGGCACGTTCAATCTCGCCAGCAGGGCAGCAGCACGCGCACGGGCTTCGTCTTCGGCCACACCGCGCGACAGCAGCGGTTCGGAGACGAGCGTCAGCGTCGGCACGCGCGGAATCACGCGCAGAAACTGGCTGACGTAGCCGACCACGCCGCGGCGCAGGCGTAACACGTCGTGCGGTTCGGCGCCGATGATCGACACGGGCGCCCCGTCATCCGCCGCCGCATCGCGAATGGCAATCGAGCCCGCGCTGGCCAGGTAGTTGCCGTACAGACAGCGCAGCAGCGTACTCTTGCCCGCGCCTGAAGGTCCGATCAGCACGACGCACTCGCCGCGCTCGACATCGAGCGACACGCCCGCGAGCGCTTCGATCTGCACGCCGCCCTGGCCGTGCAGCGTGAAGGTCTTGCCGATGCCGACCGCGCGCAGCATCAGTGCATTGTTCTCGATGAACGCGCGTTCGGTGGCGCGGAATTCCTTGCTTGTTTCAATGGATCGCATTGTGAGCCTCAAACCGGCAGAACCGAGGAAACCAGCGTTTGCGTGTACGGATGCTGCGGATCGTCGAGCACCTGGTCCGTCAGGCCCGACTCGACCACTTCGCCGCCTTGCATGACCATCAAACGATGCGCGAGCAGCCGCGCCACGCCGATATCGTGCGTCACGATCAGCACCGACAGATGCAGCGTGGACGTCAACGTGCGCAGCAAATCGAGCAGACGCGCCTGCACCGAGACGTCGAGACCGGCGGTCGGCTCGTCCATGAAGACGAGGCGCGGGCCAGTGACGAGATTGCGCGCGATCTGCAAACGCTGCTGCATGCCGCCGGAAAACGCCGCGGGAAATTCGTCGATACGGGTGGCATCGAGTTCGACGCGTTCCATCCACTGCGTTGCGGTGTGGCGGATGTCGCCGTAGTGGCGGGCGCCGACGGCCATCAAAGGTTCTCCGATATTCGCACCGGCGGAGACGCCGCTGCGCAGGCCATCGCGCGGATTCTGCTGCACGAAGCCCCACTCGGTGCGCATCAACAGGCGCCGGCGCGGTTCAGACAGGGCGAGCAGATCGAGCTTTTCGCCATGGGTGGCCGTGTAGTGGAGCGAGCCGCTATCGGTTTCGGTTTTCAGGGCGAGCGCATTGAGCAGCGTCGTCTTGCCCGAGCCGGATTCGCCGACGAGGCACAGCACTTCGCCCGGATACAGATCGAAGCTGACGTTCCTGCAGCCGTTGCGGCCGCCATATTGTTTGGTGAGCGAGCGGGCGCTCAACAGCGGCGTCATGCGGTTTCTCCTTTGCGCGCTTCGTATGCCGGCAGCTCGAGATCCTGATCGCCGCGGCGTTCGTGGCAGAAGTCGCTATCCGAGCAAACGAACATGCGCTTGCCGGCGTCGTCGACGATCATTTCGTCGAGGAAGCTTTCCGTCGATCCGCACAGCGCGCACGCGTGCTGCCACTTCTGCACTTCGAACGGGTGATCGTCGAAGTCGAGACTGCGCACGGAGGTGTACGGCGGGATCGCGTGAATGCGCCGTTCGCGGCCGGCGCCGAACAATTGCAGCGCGGGGTTCATATGCATCTTCGGGTTGTCGAACTTCGGAATCGGCGACGGCGAACTCAGATAGCGGTTGTTGACGATCACCGGGTAGTCGTACGTGGTGGCGATGCTGCCGTGATGCACGATGTCCTCGTACAGCTTCACGCTGATCAGCCCGTAATCAGCCAGTGCGTGCAGCTTCTTGCATTCGGCGACACGCGGCTCCAGACGAAATAGCGGTTCGGGCATCGGCACCTGATAGACCAGAATCTGCTTGTCGGTGAGCGGCGCTTCCGGAATCCGGTGACGTGTCTGGATGATCGTCGCTTCCGTCGTGCGGCGCGTGGTCGCCACGCCGGTGGTGCGCGCGAAGAAGCGGCGGATGTTGACCGCGTTGGTGGTTTCGTCGGAACCTTGATCGATGACCTTCAGCGTATCGTTGCTGCCGATGATCGCCGCGGTCACCTGAATGCCGCCCGTGCCCCAACCGTACGGCAGGGGCATTTCCCGCGAGCCGAACGGCACCTGATAGCCCGGCACGGCGACCGCCTTGAGCAACGCGCGGCGTAGCATGCGCTTGGTCTGTTCGTCGAGGTAGGCGAAGTTGTAGCCGTCCGCGGCGCTGTCGTACGACGCGGTGGTGTGAGATGTGGCCGGCGCGTTCATGCGGCTTGCTCCTGCTGATCGTGATCCTTGCCCTGATCCTGGCCCTCTGCGCTGTGTTGCGCCCGCAGTCGCCGCACGAGTTCGAGTTCGGACTGAAAGTCGACGTAGTGAGGCAACTTCAGATGCTGAACGAAGCCGGACGCTTCGACGTTATCGCTATGCGAGAGCATGAATTCGATGTCCTGCGTCGGCGAGGCGAGCGTTTCGCCCAGCTCTTCAGCGCGCAACGCGCGATCCACGAGTGCCATGGACATCGCTTTGCGTTCCGAGTGTCCAAACGCGAGACCATAGCCTTGCGTGAAAGTAGGCGGCACCTCGCCGCTGCCGGCGAACTGGTTGATCATCTGGCATTCGGTGACATCGATGTCGCCGATTTCAACGGTTTCGCCCAGTTCATCGAGTTCCATTTCAACGGCGATCGTGCCGAAGCGGATTTCGCCGGCAAACGGATGCGTGTGTGCGTAGCCCCGTTGGGTGGCGTAGCCCATGGCGAGCAGGAAGCCTTCGTCGCCGCGTGCGAGATTCTGCAAACGCGTGGCGCGGCTCGCGGGAAACGCGAGCGGCTCGCGCGAGAGGTCACCGGGTTCCGGCGCGTCCGGCGTGGGGTGTTCCTGTTCGATCAGGCCTTCCTTGTCGAGCAGCGTGACCACGCGCGGCATGGCTTCAGCTGCGGACTGAGCGGCTTGAATGGAAGCCGGGATTGCAGTCGTATTGGTTCCGGCATCGCCTTCGGCAAGCAGCGCGAAATCCAGCAGACGTTGCGTGTAATCGTAAGTCGCGCCGAGCAATTGCCCGCCGGGCACGTCCTTGAACGTTGCCGAAATACGGCGCTCTACTTGCATGGCTTCCGTGTCGATCGCCTGCGTATAACCGAAACGCGGCAACGTGGTGCGATACGCACGCAGCAGAAAGATCGCTTCGACCAGATCGCCCGCGGCCTGCTTGATCGCGAGCGCGGCGAGTTCTTCGTCGTAGACCGAACCTTCGGTCATCACTCGCGCGACGGCGAGGCGCAATTGCTCGCGAATCTGCGCGACGCTGAGTTCGGCCAGCCGCGTATCGCCACGGCGCGACTTGTCGAGCAGACGCCACGAAGCTTCGATTGCGCGTTCTCCACCCTTGACGGCAACGTACATCAGTTCACCTTCGCTTGAGTTGTGCGCGGCAGGCCGATCAACGTGCTGTCGCAGACGAGATAACAATCGATGCCGCACGGAAAGAGCGGCGCGAGGGCGGCGCGTTCGCGCCAGAAGTGCTCGGGCAGGCCAATCGGCGCGATCGTCGTGGTGTGCTGAATGCCGGGACCACTGAGCACGATCGGTGCGCCACCTGTCAACGCTTCGACGCGGATCAGCAAGGTCACCGAGTGCTCAGGTGATTCCGCTTCGCCGAGCGCAAAGCTTTCCAGCGCCGGCATTGCGCCTGCGTCGTGGATATAGGCGAAGGCCGCGAGTCCCGGTTCGTCGACGAGCGGTGCGCCGGTATGAAAGCGCAACGCCGAACCCAGCGCCGTATCGGGTTGCGCGAGCCATACGGGCGTGGCGTAGTCGCACAGGGTCAGCAGCGCGGCGAAGGCGGCGAGCGCGGCGCGAGTGGCCCGCACTTCCGGCAAGCCTTTTTCGACGACGCCCACCGTGCCCGGACGCGACAGTGCGTCGAGCAGCGTGCGGAATACCGCCTGGGTGTCGTGGACCGGGTCTGCGAAACCGGGCGTCAAGGTAGACAATGCAATCTGCGAGTTTTCCATCAGTCGCCTCTGACCATCGTGAAGAATTCGACGCGCGTGGCTGCGGCGTCCTGTCTGCGTTCGGCGCGTTGTGCGGCTTGTTGTTCGGCAAACGGCGCGATCAGTTGCTGGTGCAAGGCGCTGTGATGCTCTGGCATTTGCAGCAACGCATCGGCAAGCGCTGCCAGTTCGGCGCGGCGGCGGTCGCGGCCCAGATGGCACGCCACGCCGACGGCTGCCGCTGTTTCACCCGTGACGCGCAAACGCAACGTGGCGCGCGTGACGGTGGCTTCGCCGAGATTGAACGGGTCGCCGCTGCCGCCAACGCGGCCGCGCACCATCGCGAGACCGATTTCGGGCGGCCGCAGCCAGTCGTAAGCAGGGGGTGGAACGCCTTGCAGCGCGCGTTCCAGCGCGGCTTCGAGATCGGCGCGCGGGGTGCGGGCCAGCACGGCCATCCATGCGCGCCGCATGGCGGAGGAAGGCGAGGCGGAAGTGGCACTCATCGAAATTCCTGTTGATCCAGCGAGTGAACATTTAAGCATCTATTCATCTAAACGTCTAGACGTTTGAGGGTATGCTTGCGGAGCGTTGTCGTGCATGGTCGCCGTTTCACATTTCCATCACGGCTTGCGCACTACAATGCATGGCATAGCGAATATTTGAACCCAGGGGAATGACAGCACCATGACATCGAACGACAACGCGACGCCGGGCACGCTGCTCGAACGCGGCGCGGGCGTTGCCGTCTGGCGGCAGATCGAGCAGATTCTGGCGGCGGAAATTGCCGCGAGCGGCTTTGGCGAAGACGGCCGTTTGCCGAGCGAGGGCGAACTGGCCAAACGCTTCGACGTGAACCGGCATACCGTGCGCCGCGCCATGCTCGGTCTCGCCGCATTGGGCCTCGTGAGCGTCGAGCAGGGGCGTGGCACGTTCGTGCAGCCCGGCGCAATCGACTATACGATCGGCCGGCGCACGCGGTTTACAGAAAACTTGCGGCAGCAGCATCACGCGGCGGCGGGCATGATGCTGTCGTCCGCGCGCGTGAAGGCCGAGCCGAATGTCGCGAAGGCGCTCAGCGTGCGGGCGGGCGCGTCGGTTTACCGGATCGAGACGCTGCACGAATCGGATGGCGTGCCGCTCACGTTTGCGCGCAGCTGGTATCCGGCGGCGCGTTTTCCGGACTTGCCGGAAGTGCTGGAGCGCACGGGCGGCGTTACCAGGGCAATGGCCGAATTGGGCGTGACCGACTATCTGCGTAAGTGGAGCCGTATCGGCAGCGTGTTGCCGGAGCCGGAAGTGGCGCGGCGTTTGAATATCAACCGCCAGCAGCCGGTGTTGTGGGTCGAAAACGTCGACGTCGATCTGGAAGGCACACCGATTAAATACGGTTTCACGCATTTTGCGGCGGACCGTGTGCAGTTGCTGGTGGAGCACGAAATATGAGCGCCGTGGCGGGGAACGCCGGCGATCAGGTCGAATGGAGCCCCCACGCACGTTTCGCGATCTATTACGCACCGTCGCGCGAGTCGGCATGGTGGCCCGCGGGTTCGGCGTGGTTGGGGCGTGACGCGGAAAGCGGCGAGCGATGTGTATCGCCGCAACCGGAAGGTTTGACGCGTCCGCTGGCGGATCTAACCGACGCACCGCGTCGCTATGGTTGGCACGGTACGCTGGTCGCGCCGTTTCGCCTCGCTGAAGGCGTGACCCAACAGGACGTGCTGGAAACGACGCGTCAATGGGCACGGACGCAAAGCCCATTCGCGTTGCCGGTCGAAGCCGCAACGCTCGGCGATTTCGTCGCACTGCGTCCCGCGGATCAGAACGGTGAAGCGAACATTGGCGCCGTTGCCGCAAGTGCCTTGCGCTCGCTCGATGCGCTGCGCGCCAGACCGTCCGCGGCCGATCTCGCGCGCCGTCTCGCCGCGCCGTTGACTGAACGGCAACGTGCACTGCTGATCGAATGGGGTTATCCGTACGTCTTCGACGAATTCCGTTTTCACATGACGCTATCCAGTTCTCTCGTCAATGCCGATGAGCGCGCAACGCTGGTTGCGTGGTGGCAGGCGCAAACGCCCGCGCTCGGGCCGCTCGCTATCGATCACGCGGCGCTCTTTGTCGAGCCTGCCCCCGGTGAACCGTTCGTCCTGTGGCAGCGCGTGCCGTTTCAGACCCGCGAGGTGAAATAACCATGGCAGGTCGTCTGATCTATGTAATGGGGCCGTCCGGCGCGGGCAAGGATTCATTGCTGAGTTTTGCGCGTAGCCGTCTGATGGGCGAGCCGATTCTGTTTGCGCATCGCTATATCACGCGGTCGAGCGGCAATGGTGAAGAGCACGTTGCGTTGAGCGTCGAAGAATTCGCGGCGCGTTCGGTGCTCGGTCTGTTCGCGCTCGAATGGTCGAGCCATTCACTGCGTTATGGCATCGGCATCGAGATCGATGCATGGCTTGCGCGCGGTTGCACGGTCGTCGTCAACGGGTCACGTCAGCATTTGCAGCATACGCTGGCGCGTTATCCGTACACGGAAGTTGTGCATGTGGACGCGGCGCCGCATATTCTTGAAGCACGGCTCGGCGCGCGGGCGCGTGAGTCTGCGGAACAGGTTGCGGCCAGGCTTGCGCGGCGGGCACCGTTTTCATTGCCGGAAGGGCTTCGGTGCACAACCATCGATAACTCCGGGGCACTGGAGGACGCGGGTCATGCCCTGATCGCTTTTTTGCAGGCGGAGGCCGATATTCCCCACGTTTCCCACGCTCCCCACGTTCGCTAAGCTCGACTGGCCCGGCCGCCGCCATGCGCTCCCGCTTCGCTTCCTGCCAACACGATACCAACTGCAGCACCGTCGGCGTGGGCAGCAAATCGCGCCGCGAGATGATGCTAAAAAGAACAGTATCTTGTTCGAACAAGATGGCGTGGCTATAGTGCTCGTCTGTTTGCCGCGTAATGCGGCGTGAATTCCACGGAGCGATAGATGAGCGAAGCCGCGCGTTTTACCGAAGTGTCCGACCTGGCGCCTGCAACCGAGAGCCTGCGCGAGATCCGCCATCACATCCATCACCATCCGGAATTGGCCTACGAGGAAGTGCAAACCGGCGCATTGGTGGCGGAGAAGCTCGAACAGTGGGGCTGGCAGGTCACGCGCGGGGTCGGTCAAACCGGCGTGGTGGGCACGCTGAAGGTGGGCAAAGGCACGCGCAGCATTGGCATTCGCGCCGACATGGACGCGTTGCCGATCATCGAGCAAACCGGTCTGCCGTATGCGAGCGGCACGCACGGCAAGATGCACGCCTGCGGCCACGACGGCCACACGACGATGCTGCTTGGCGCCGCGCAACACCTTGCCGCCACGCGCAATTTCTCGGGCACCGTGCATCTGTACTTCCAGCCGGCTGAAGAAAGCGGTATCGACAGCGGCGCGATGAAGATGATCAACGACGGCCTGTTCGAGCGCTTTCCGTGCGACGCCGTGTTCGGTCTGCACAACCATCCGGGCGCGGAACCGGGCGTGATGCTGTTCCGCAAGGGGCCGTTCATGTCGGCGGGCGACAAGGCGATCATCACGATCGAAGGCGTCGGCGGCCATGCGGCGCGTCCGCATCTGACGGTCGATCCGGTGGTGGTGGCGGCGAGCATCGTGATGGCGTTGCAGACGATCGTCGCGCGTAACGTCGACCCGTCGCAGCCGGCGGTGGTCACAGTCGGCTCGATGCATGCGGGCACCGCGAACAATGTGATTTCGAGCAGCGCGAAGCTGGAATTGAGCGTGCGTTCTTTCAGCCCCGAAGTGCGCACGCTGCTGAAAAAACGCATTACCGAACTCGCCGAAAGCCAGGCCGCGAGCTATGGCGGCAAGGCGGTGGTGGAGTATATCGAAGGCTATCCGGTGGTGATCAATTCGGATGCCGAAACGGACTTCGCGGTGCAGGTGGCGCGTGAGCTGGTTGGCGACGACAAAGTGGTCGAGCAGACCGATATTCTGATGGGCAGTGAAGATTTCGCCTTCATGCTGCAAAAACGGCCCGGCACGTTCCTGCGGCTCGGCAATGGGGCGGGTGAAGACGGCTGCATGGTGCATAACCCCCATTACGACTTCAACGACCGCAATCTGCCGGTTGGTGCGGCATTCTGGACGCGGCTGGTGGAGCGGTATCTGGGGTAATCGGCGTCGGAATTCGCCTTGATGTGCGAGTCGTTTCCGCGGCGTGTGCGTGCTACTGATATTTCGATCGCCTACGCGCTGAGTGTGTGCGTATTCGGCGGCACCGCGCAACTGGTCACGACGTGGCTGATCAAACTGACCGGCAGCAAGCTGGCACCG
Organism: Paraburkholderia sediminicola; assembly: GCF_046026675.1. GTDB lineage: Bacteria > Pseudomonadota > Gammaproteobacteria > Burkholderiales > Burkholderiaceae > Paraburkholderia > Paraburkholderia sediminicola_F. The sequence goes on from NZ_JAQQEY010000002.1 coordinate 1,081,188, forward strand.
GCCGGGTACGTGGCGACGTGCGTGGTCGTGTCGTTGGTCGCGGTGTCGCTGTTGAAGGAGACGGCGGATAAGCCGATTGATTGACCTATCGGTTAGGTCGCCGCTTACGCAGGGCATTTCTAGCGAAGCTCGCCGACATGGTGGATAGAGTGAAGTCCGGCAGACCCCTGGCAGAGAGAAACGAACGACGCAGAACAAGATGCCGGCCACCCGGGCATCGGGTCTCGGGAGCGACACAAGCCCGACGACCTCGACTGTTCCAATCGGAGGGTGCGGACTCGCATGGCGGGCTGTGTGGGATAGGGCACGATCAAACGATCGTCCCCTATCCCGATCAGTGCAGGTCGTATTGCTGCTTGCCGCTGGCCTCCAGCCGCCGGCGCTCCCACTCGCGTAGCGATGCGGCTAGGATCACGCAACGACGCGGACTCACTTGTGTCTCGCGCGGCATCCGCCCTTTCGCTCGCATACGATAGTAAGTGTGTTTGCTAGTGCCATAGCGCTCACAAAACTGCGTGATGGTAAGCGGTACGTCGTTGGCTTGTGCCCGTTTCTCTGTGGCTTCCCGGGGTGCATTCATCGTCGGACCTCCTAAAAAGCGCGAGTCTTTGCCACTCAGCCGGGTCGAGACATTCCTCCTCGCCCCATGCCGCGTTGATGCCAGCAAACCATTGCCCGTGAAACGCATGGCGGCGGGCGCGCAGCTGGCGGCCGCGCGGCAAGAACCGGCACTAGCGGCCACCGCGCCGCAGCAAAGAAAAAAGCGCGAGCAATTGCGCCTTTTTATTGCCTCAAAAACCTACCAACAGTCGTACACGCCTTGATGATTTTTCCGCTCGAATTTTAGTCATTCCCGATGGACCCGATTACCTCCGTTATTTAGCCTCCTGCATTGCGAACGATTGCAACACTAACGCTCTGATTACAGGCCATGAAACGTCCTGACACATATGCGTCGTTGCTGCTCTTTCGTTAGGAGTTTTCAGTGAGAAAACATGACCTGCGTCGAAGGTGACGAAAAAGGTTGGAGCGCGGTCAGGACTAAGGCCGCAGCATCGGAGAAAAACTGGGGCAATTTCATTTTCGGGCCATACAGAAATATGCAAGACAAGAGGCAAAAAGGCGGACGGGAATATTCCCGTGAAGCAGTCAGCGGCATCAGTCCGCGATGGTGGAAGGCAGACACATGTCGAGCAATTGCGAGTACCGCATGCATTTCGCTTGCACTTGCGGCATGTGGCGAAAATGGTAGTGATCCGACTTCGCGCGCGACACCGTCAACACCTGCGGCAGCGCCTCGGAGCCTGGAAGCGACAGCGGAATTGGCGGCGAAATCGACAGTCGTTCCTTTAGCTATGTCGTTGAAGATGAACGCGAGCAGTCTGTCATCGGACGCTTCTGTGGATCGCTTTATTATTAAGTACAAGTCAGGCACTCCCGAAAGTGGGTCAGCGGCAGCAGTGCAGTCGAGGCTAGACCGACTCGTCGGCGCCTTTCCCTCGAAGCCGCACCATATACGTCGCACAGGTGTCGGGTCTGACGTGGTTACTACGGAGCGCAAACTGAACGTCAGCGATGCCAAGAAGTTCATGCGGGCCATCGCATCGGACCCCGACGTGGAATACATTGAACCCGACGTTGAAATGCACGGCGGTATGATCCCCAATGATCCGTACTATTCCAGACAGTGGGGGTTTTCCAACCAAGGCGGAATCAATGCGGAGGGAGCATGGGACATAGTTGACGGGTCCGGCGTTGTAATAGCGATGGTGGATAACGGTGTAACACACCACAGCGACCTGGATGCAAATCTCCTGCCCGGCATAGACGTGAGGATGGGCCATCGGGGAAATGGCGACGGCTTCAATCCCGGAATCACAACGGAGACTTGCCCCGTTGAGTGGCACGGCACTACCGTTGCCGGGGTTCTTGCAGCAGTGACGAATAACGGGAGTGGTATTGCAGGAACTGCGGGCGGCGCGAAGATCGTCCCCGTGCGCGCGCTCGGCGCATGCGCTAGCGGGGTTCTATCGGATGTCGCGGATGGAATCACTTGGGCCGCTGGTGGAAGCGTTCCAGGAATTCCGGATAATAAAAATCCGGCGAAAATCGTGAATGTGAGTATTCAGGGCTTCGGTTCGTGCAGTGCGACGCTTCAACAGGCAATCGACGGTGCAACGGCTCGCGGCGCGTCAGTCGTTGCTATTGCCGGCAACTATGAGCGAGATGCTTCAGCAATTCAGCCTGGCAATTGCAAAAACGTTATAGTCGTCGGCAACGTGAGACAAAACGGAATGCGAGGTTACCTGTCAGACTACGGTTCACTGGTGGATATCGCTGCGCCAGGGATGAGTATCTGGACTACTTCCAATAACGGTACTTCCGCGCCGGGACCAGAGAGTTACGGCTACTACAACGGTACTTCACTGGCGGCTCCGTTCGTGTCAGGCGTCATCGCGCTCGCCCAATCCGTAGCACCGAAGCCCCTCACGCCGTTAGAAATGCGCGCCTTGCTTATGCAGAACGTCCATGCGTTTGGTCCGGAACGACCTGACTTCCCGATTGGCAAAGGCGTACTTGACGCTAACGCAACGGTTGTTGCTGCCCGGTCGGGAAAAATTCCGGCTGTGGCGGATTTCAAGTGTTCGCAAAGCGGAGGAATGCTAGTGACATGCACGGACCTGTCTACCGCAAGGGGCGCGCCCATCAAGACATGGGCATGGAACCTGGGCTTTGGTGATCCCAATGATATGGTACGCACGCAATCAGTGAACCCGTACTATGACTACGAATTTCCAGGCATTTACAACGTTGCATTGACGGTTACGGATAGCACGGGCGCTGTTAGCAGCCTGACGCGGTCTTTCACGGTCGTTGCACCCGCCGTAACCGAACTGAGTTCCAATGTTCCGGTGAAGTTTTCGGCGAATTACCTTGTCCGGAAATTTTTCTCGCTGGACGTTCCTGTTGGTGTAAAGACCCTGACATTTACCCTGTCACCTGCGTCTTACAGCGACGTTGGCACGCTGTATCTCAGAGCCGATTCACCTACCACGCGCAATGCAGATTGCCAGTCCGTCTTCGTGAGAAGTGGAGCCGCTACCTGTACCGTCTCCAACCCGGCACCAGGGACTTACTACGGAACGGTGAACCCTAATTCGAACCTCACGGATGTCACCATTCTGGCTAATTACGCAAAATAATCCGGTTGGATGACAAGTACGCCCCTAGACCGCAGCCAAGGATCGTAGGTGCGCGACTTCTTGCGAAATCGAAGTTGAAATCTAGTCGATAAAAAAGCCCGTCAGAATGTCAAAAATTCACGATGCAAATATCGACGCCGCGAGCGTCGATGCTTTTCTTGTGCGCGCCGATGCTGATTTCTTTGCGCGTCGTATGAGCGACGCAGCGAACGGTTACCAGAGGGTACTAGCCGTCCGCCCGCGTGACGCGCATGCACTGCATCGCATGGCGCTCGCCCTTGTCCATATGGATGAAATTGACGGGGCTTCGACGTACATGGAACTCGCAGTGCTGGCGGCCCCTGGCCATGCAGACCTGTGGGAGCATGGGGGGCTGATAGCGGCGATGAACGGCGAGCGTGTCAAAGCTGAAACGTATTATCGGCGCGCCATGGCTATCGGCGGAAGTACAGCGACGCTGCACCGGAATCTTGCCGACTGTCTTCGACAATCGGGCCGACTTCCGGAGGCTAAAGCTCACTACGGAAAGGCCCTTGAAATGGAGCCGGAACTGCATCACGCAATTCGAGCCATTGGCAGGATCAGCGCAGAACTGGCAGAAACCGATGATGCTGCCGACAACCTTTTTCGCGCCTGGATGCTGGACCCTGCGAGCTTGCAGGATGGGCTCGACCTGATCATCGCACTCGTCAACGCGGGGCGTGAGGACAAGATTGGCGGCGTGGTAGAGCAATTGAGCAGCCTCTATGCAAACAACGCAGATGCGCTGAGACTGATCTCTGGCGTGTTGAACGAGAAGCACCGTTACGCCGATGGATTGAGGCTCGCCAAGCAGGGACTATCGATCGATCCTGATAACCATTTTCTGTACTACAACGCAGCGAGGGCGTTATGGATGTGCGGACAGGCGAGGGAATGTTTTCCATACGCAATGCAAGCGTTACGTTTTTGGCCGGAAAACGAGGTGGCGAGCGTGCAGTACTTTGTCTCGTGTGTTCAGCTTGTTCTGGGCAATTTCGATGAAGGATGGAAGCAACATAAAACTTTCTATACATATCCGTCGATAAGCCGTCAATTGGTTCACCCGGAATTCCCTGAGTGGAACGGAGAACCGGTGGCGGGATGCCGGTTTTTGTACGTACTCCACCAGGGATTCGGCGACCAGATACAGTTCCTGAGATTCGCCGAGTGGTTACACCGACAAGGCGCGACGGTCGATGTGCTCGTCGACACACCGCTCGCCGAAATTGCTGCCAGCATGACCGGCGTGCGCGCGGTCTACACATATCCCACCGTGCCAGGCGGACCATACGAGTACTGGTCTTATATGATGCGGATAGCGGCGTATATGAATTTGAAAATATCAATGCTCCCGGTTGCCACGCCATATCTCACGACCACGCAGAAGCGGCGCGACCATTGGCGCACCTACATCGAAGCGACCGCTCCGCGCCCGGCATGTGCGAAAATGCGGCGCGTCGGATTCGTCTGGAAGGGAAGTCCGAATACGAACAATGATCGCTTCCGGTCTATCAGTTTGCATACGCTGCGACCATTGTTTCACGTGCACTCTATAACCTGGTTCTCGGTTCAGAAAGGTGACGACGAGGAAGGCAGCAAATTGCTGGCTGACGACTTTGACGTGCATACCTTGGGACCGCTGATTGAAGACTTTAGTGACACGCTCGCGATACTTGAAACGCTCGATCTTCTTATCACAGTTGACTCGTCCGTTGCACACCTTGCAGGTGCTGCTGACCTACCCGTATGGGTGCTTCAGCCCGCCTATTCCGAGTGGCGGTGGTTGGTCGATAGAACGGATAGCCCTTGGTATCCGTCGATGCGGCTGTTTCGTCAGAGCGAACTCATGGAATGGGATTCGGTTGTCGAAGAAGTGCAGGAAGCGCTGGAGGAGTGGCGCGATGCCCCTTCGCCATAGGTACTGACATGCGGACGATCTATAACGAAGGGGAACATCCGATTCGCGTCTTCGTCGACAAGGACATTGATCCACGATTTGCAGATCGATGCAGGCGCAACGGTCGGACTCGATGCTCCGGGTGGCATCATTGAGCTGTGAGAGCTTGAGATGAACGCGGAGGAAAGCGTCACGGCGTAGCATGGAAGCTCAATCACCCGCATGCAGATGACTGCGCACAATCAACCGCGCCGCGCCACCATCTCCGAGACCGTCTGCGCGGCCTGCTGCAGCGGCTCCAGAAACGCCTTCACCATCTGCTTGGCCGAATTGCGCTGAGCATTGCCGCTGATGTTCATCGCCGCGATCACGCGCCCCTGGCGGTTGCGAATCGGCGCGGACAGCGAAATCAGACCGCCCTCCAGCTCCTGGTCGACGATCGCCCATCCCTGGCGGCGCACCTGCGCGATCAGCTTTTTCAGCTCTTCCTTGTCGGTCACCGTGCGCGGCGTATGCGCATAGAGCGGCGTCGAACTCAGGGTCGCTTCGAGCGCTTCGTCGTCGAGCGCGGACAGCAGCACGCGGCCCATCGACGTGCAATACGCCGGCAGGCGGCTGCCGATCGACAGGTTGATGGTCATGATCTTGTGCGTCGGTACGCGCAGCACGTAGACGATCTCGGTGCGGTCGAGCACGGCCGCCGAGCAACTCTCGTGAACCTGTGACGACAGATTTTCCATCACCGGTTCGGCGAGATTCCAGAACGGCATCGAGGTCAGATACGCGAAACCCAGGTCGAGAATCTTCGGCGTGAGCCGGAACAGGCGGCCTTCGGCCTCCACGTAGCCGAGCGTCTGCAGGGTCAGCAGAATGCGGCGTGCGCCGGCGCGTGTCAGGCCGGTGGCCGCAGCGACGTCAGTGAGCGTCTGTTCGGGGCGGGTGGCATTGAAGGCGCGAATCACCGAGAGGCCTCGCGCGAACGACTGCACATACGAGTCGCCCGGTTTGTCCGCGGCCGGTTCGGCGCTGGCAGGAACGGCAGAAGGCGGTGGCAGGGCTTTGCTCATGGACCTTGAAAGATGCGTTCGAAGAAGGGCGCGTAGCGTTCGCGCGTTTCAGCCGGCGCGATGCGGTGCAAAGGCGTGACGATAGCGTAAGCCTTCTGTTTCGCCAACTTTGCCCGCTTTCGCCCATCGTTCGCCGCGAGTGAAACCTGCCTTGCGCAAAGTGACTAAGCCATTGATTATAAATAATTCGTTGGCTAAGAGGGCGTTGCCCCGTTGCGAAAAAATGTGGCCTGACCGAGCCACGTCGCCCGGATGCCCCCGAACGGCGCGTAGAAGGTGGGTTAAGCGCTAACCCGCCTCCTGCGCGGCAGCGTCCCGATGATGATCGGCGGCGAGGAACATATACATTGCAGGCACCACGAACAAGGTAAAAAGGGTGCCGATCGACAGCCCCGTGAAGATCACGAGGCCCATCGCATTGCGGCCCGCGGCGCCGGCTCCCGAGGCGAACACGAGTGGCACGACGCCGAGCACCATCGCCGCGGTCGTCATCAGAATTGGGCGTAGCCGCACGGCCGCCGCTTCTTCCAGGGCTTCGCGCTTCGACTTGCCGGCGTGTTGTAGCTCGTTGGCGAACTGGACGATCAGGATGCCGTGTTTGCTCACGAGCCCCATCAGCGTGACGAGCCCGACCTGCGTGTAGATGTTCAGCGTCGTCAAGCCGATATTGATGAAGATGAGCGCACCGAACAGCGCCATCGGCACTGAAACCAGGATCACGATCGGGTCACGGAAACTTTCGAATTGCGCCGCGAGCGCAAGGAACACGATGATCGTGGCGAGCAGCAGCGTGATGACGAAGCCACCCGATTCCTGCACGAACTGCCGCGACTGGCCCGAATAATCTGCCGCATAGCCTGCCGGTGCGACCTGGGTGGTCGCCTTGCGCAGAAAATCGAGCACCTCGCCTTGCGACACCCCCGGCACGATCACGCCTGAGATCGTCGCCGAGTTGAGTTGCTGGAAGTGGTTGATCGATTCCGGCACGACGTTGTGTTCGAGATGCGCAATCGTCGAAGCCGGCATGACGCTGCCGTCCGGCGTGCGCAGGTAGTAATCGAGTACCTGCGAAGGGTTCAGGCGGTCGGTCTGCAGAACCTGCGGAATCACCTTGTACGAGCGCCCGGCGATCGAGAAGTAGTTGACATAGCCGCCCCCGAGCGCTGAGCCGAGCGCTTGGCCGACGTCGCTCTGCGAGAGCCCGAGGGAGGCGACCTTGTCGCGGTCGACCACGAGCGTGGCTTCCGGCTTGTCGAGCTTGAGATCGCTGTCGACGAAGAAAAACATCCCACTCTCACGGGCTTTTTGCAGGACCGCCTGTGAAACTTCGTTGAGGTTCTCGAACGGCTCGGTCGTGCTGATGACGAACTGCACCGGCAAGCCCTGCGAGCCCGGCAGCGGTGGAAACTGGAATGCCGCGACGCGCGCACCTGAAATCTGATTCCATTTCTGCTGCAGTTCCTGCTGCAAGGCGGTCGCGCCCTTGCTGCGCTGGTCCCATGTCTTGAACAGCACACCGCCGATCCCCTGGTTGAGTGTCGGCGCGCCTGTGAGCTGGAACATCTGCGCGTATTCAGGCAGCGCCTTGGAGATATCGAACACCTGGTCCGCGTACATCTGCATCTGCTGGATGGTCGCGTTCGGCGGCCCCTGGATCTGCGACAGGACGATCCCCTGATCCTCCTGCGGCGCGAGCTCGGCTTTCGACGTCATGAACAGATAGACCGTGCCGCAGAGCAGCAGCGCGCCCATTATGGTGAACACGGGCCAGGTGTCGAGCGTCGAGCGCAACAGGCGACTATAGCCACGATGGACGCGTTCGAACTGGCGGTCGACGAAACGCGCGAAGCGCCCGGACTCCTGGTCCGCACGGAAGAAGCGCGAGCACATCATCGGCGACAACGTCAGCGCGATCACACCGGAGACCGTCACCGCGCCGGCAAGCGAAAAGGCGAACTCGGTGAAGAGCGCACCCGTCAGGCCGCCCTGAAAACCGATCGGCACATACACGGCGATCAGCACGACAGTCATCGCGAGGATCGGTCCGCCGAGTTCGCGCGCGGCGATCAGCGCGGCATCGAACGGCGCCTTGCCTTCCTCCTTCATGTGGCGATCGACGTTTTCGACGACGATGATCGCGTCGTCCACGACGAGCCCGATCGCGAGCACGAGCGCGAGCAGTGTCAGCAGATTGATCGAATAGCCGAGCAACTGCATCACGAAGAACGTGCCGATGAGCGACAGCGGCATCGCGATCAGCGGCACGATGACTGCGCGGAAGCTGCCGAGGAACAGGAAAATCACCGCCGTGACGATCAGCAGCGCCTCGACCAGCGTCTTGATCACCTCAACGATCGCCGTGTTGACGAAATCGGTCGCGTCATAAACGATCTCCCCCGTCATGCCGGTCGGAAACTGCTTCTGCAGCCCGGGAAACACGGCCTTCACGCGTTTGGCGACATCGAGGATGTTGGCGTCCGGCGCCACCTTGATGCCGATGAACACCGAACGCTTGCCGCTGAACGCGACGTTGAAGTCGTAGCTATCGGCACCGAGCACGACGTTCGCGACGTCTTCGAGGCGCACGATCGCGCCGTTTTTCTGCTTGATGACGAGTTGCTTGAAGTCGTCGACGGTATGCAGGTCCGTGCCCGCGTTCAGGTCGACGCTGACCATTTGCCCCTTCGTCGTGCCGAGTGTCGCGAGATAGTTGTTGTTGCCGAGTGCCGTGAAGACGTCACTTGCCGTCACGCCGTGCGCGGCGAGTCGCGTCGAATCAAGCCACGCGCGTAACGCGAACTGCCGTCCGCCGAGGATTTCCGCCGTCTGCACGCCTTCGATCGAATCGAGCTTGGGCTTGATGACGCGCAGCAGATAATCCGTGACGTTGTTGCTCGGCAGCACGTCGCTGTAGAACCCCATGTACATCGCGTCGGTGGTCTGCCCGGTCTGTACCGTCAGCACCGGTTGTTGTGCCTGCGGCGGCAACTGGTTCCGCACCGAGCCGATCTGCGTATTGATTTCGGTCAGCGCGCGATTCGCGTCATAGTTCAGGCGCAGTGTCGCGGTAATGGTCGACACGCCGGTGCTGCTCGTCGACGACATGTAGTCGATACCTTGCGCCTGAGCGATTGCCGCCTCGAGCGGCTGCGTGATGAAACCGGCGATGGTGTCGGCGTTCGCCCCATAGTAGGCCGTGCTGATCGTCACGACGGCGTTTTCGGTTTGCGGATACTGGCTGACTTTCAGGGTGGCCAGCGAGCGCAGCCCGAGCACGAGAATCAGCAGGCTGACGACCGATGCAAGCACGGGCCGCCGGATAAAGAGATCGGTGAATGTCATCTCGCGGTCTCTCTATTGTTCCTGCGGCGTCGGGTTCGGACTGTCCGAGGGCTGCACGCTATTGTTGATGACGAGCGGCGTGCCGTTCTTGAGCTTGAGCTGCCCGCTCGTTACGACCTGCGTGCCGGCGTCCACACCTTTGAGGATCGCAACCTGATCGCCGCGCGTCGGCCCCGGCGTGACGAACACCTGCTGCGCAATGGGCAGCGTCTTGCCTTGCGCATTGGCTTGTGTGCCCGGCTTGACGACGAACACAGTCGCTCCATAGGGGTTGTAGGTGATGGCCGTTTGCGGCAGCGTCAGGTAGCGCTGTCCGGCGCCCGCGTCGATCTTCACGTTCGCATACATGCCCGGCAGCAGCTTGCGCTCGTGATTGTCCACGCTCGCTTCGATCTGCACATTGCGCGTGGTACTGTCGACTTTCGGGCTGAGCGACTGGATCTTGCCCACGAACGTTTGCCCGCTAAACGCGTTGGTGTCGACCACGATGGTCTGGCCGATCGCGAGCTGGCCAAGCTGCTGTTGCGGCAGGTAGAAATCGGCGTAGATCGGATCGATCGCCTGCAGCGTGACGATCGCATCTCCCGGATTGATGTATTGGCCCGGATTGATCGTGGTGATGCCGAGTCGCCCTGCAAACGGTGCGCGGATGGTTTTCTTTTCGACCAACGCGGCCTGTCCCGCGACTTGTGCCTGCTTGCCCTTCAAGTCTGCGGCGTCCGCGTCGAGTTGCGCCTTGGCAATCGCCTTGATATCGTACTGCGCCTGATCGCGCCTGTAGACGGTCTGCGCGAGTTCAGCCGCTGCCTCTAACGAATGGAGCAGCGCCACGTCGGTGTCGTCGTTGAGCTGGACGAGAACCTGCCTGGCTTTCACTTCCTGCCCCGAGCTGAACGCCACCTCACGCACGAGGCCCGCGACTTCGGTGGTGACGTCGACGCCGCGCACGGCGCGCAGGCTGCCGACCGCCGCCAGCTGCGGTTGCCACGACTGATAGCCGGCGACGGCCGCCGAAACGGTGGCGGGCGGTGCGGCGTTGCCTGCCATGAATTTGGCGAACATGTACGAGCGGAACTGGTTGAAGCCGACGAGTGCGGCCAGCAGCAGGCCGACACAGATCAGCATGATCACCATCCGCTTCGTCATCGGTTTTCTTTCGGTCATCGTGATGTCCTTGCACGGCATTGGGCGAAGCGCCGGACTTTGCATGCCTTCGTGTCTGACTGCGCGTGTTGCAAAGAGCGGTACGGCGAGCGTTCTGTCTGGCTATGTCAATCGTCAGTCAATGCGTTGTTGCGGCGGTGGCCGGCGCGGCGGCGTTCCACCAGCCGCCACCGAGCGCCTGGAAGAGAGCTGCGGTGTCGGCGTAGCGGGAGGCCTGTGCCTGCGCGAGGCTCACCATCGTTTGCTGGTACTGGCGTTGGGCATCGAGAAGCGCCAGGTAGCTCACGCCGCCGACGCGATACTGCCCGCGCGTGAGTTCCAGCGAGTCGCTGGCGGAGCGCCAGGCGTCCGTCTGCGCGTTCAGGCCGGTCGCGTCGTGATCGAGCGCGCGCAGCGAATCCGCGACGTTCTGGAACGCCAGCAGCACCGTTTCACGATATTGCGCGTCGGCTTGTTCGTAGGCCGCCTCGGCCGCGCGCTTTTGCGCGCTCAGTTGCCCGCCGTGGAAGACCGGTTGCAACAGGCCGGCGCCCAGGCTCCAGATCGTGCTGCCGGCCTTGAACACCTGAGCCGGCGTCAGGGCCTCGGCGCCGTAGCTGGCGGACAGCGTGATCTGCGGATACATCGCCGCGGTCGCCACGCCGACTTGCGCGCTGGCCTGATGCAGTACGGCGTCGGCGGCGAGGATGTCGGGCCGTTGCTGCACCAGTGCCGACGGCAGGCTTACAGGCAGCGCCTCGGGCAACGAAAACATCTCGAGCCTGAATTCAGGCAATGTGGCGTCGCTGGGCAATTTGCCGGCCAGCACGGCGAGCTGGTGGCGTGTCTGGTCGAGCTGTTGTTGCAGCGGCGGCAGCGTGGCGCGGGTCTGCGCGAGGAGGGTTTGCTGCGCGAGCACCGCCGTGCGGCCCACGCCCCCCAGTTCGAACTGCTTGCTGAGCACGCCCAGTTGCTCGTCTTCCTCCGCGGCGATCCGCTCGGTTGCCTCGATCTGCGCGCGCAGTGAGGCTTCCTTGACGGCCGCGGTCACGATGTTGGCGGACATCGCGAGATAGGCGGCCTGCAACTGGAAACGCTGGTAATCGATTTGCGCGTGCAGCGCTTCGAGCTCGCGCCGTGAGCCGCCGAACACGTCGAGTTTGTACGACACGTTCACTGATGCGTTGTACAGATTGAACTCATCGACCACTCCGGGCTCGCCGAACGAGATGCCGTTCAATTTTTCGCGCGTGGCGCCAAGCTGCGCGTCGACGCTCGGCAGGAGGGTGCCGCCGGCTTGCGCCGAGAAGTTTTCGCGTGCCTGCCGCAATGCGGCTTGCGCCGCGGTGATGTTTGGACTGTTGACGAGGGCTTGACGGATCAGCGCATCGAGCGGTTCGCAATGAAAGAGCGCCCACCAGGCGGCGGGAATGTCCTGTCCCGGCACAAAGCGCTGCGGCAAGCCTGCGGCCCCTGGAGAAGAGGCCGTCTGGTCGGGCAGCGGCGAGGCGGTGTAGGTATCGGTAGCGGGCGCGGGGGGAGTACGGTAATCGGGACCGACCATGCAGCCGGCGACTGCGGCGCAGCCGCATAGCGCGACGCACAGGCGCCGCTGCCGGACAATACGCTGGATAACGTCGATCATCGATCCACCTTATATCGCCTGCGTTTAACCTAAACGACGGAGCGGACGCGGATATTCAGGCAACTTGAACTTTCGATGTTTCTTTTCCCGACGCCGCAATTTATACCATGCGGGACATTTCTACGCGTAGCCTAGCATGGCCGATCGCTGTGCTTGCGCACGAGATCACGTAGTCAGGGCGCTGTACGGTCTTTCAGACACCCACCTGCATTGCAACCGGTGCGCGGCGGCCGCCGGTCGTACACGTCGCCGGCAGAAACGATTCGCTCCCTGAAAAGCAGAGCGACGCCACCTCGATCCCTGCGATCCCGGCAGTTTCTTCCCCCCTTTACCTCCTCATCTGTTTCGCCACTGCACGCCGATCTATGGTGCGACCCCCTCGCGTAAACCCCAGAAAGTTTCACCTTGCATGTGTATTTTGGCAAAAGTATATTGCAATACACCATCAACTATCTCTATGAGATAACAAATGAACGAAGACATCCTTGTTTCAAACCATGGGCGCGTCGCCGTCATCACGTTGAACCGCCCCGCGCGCCTGAATGCGTGGACGACCGCAATGCGCGAAATGATCATCGACGCCCTGGAGGGTTTCGACGCGGATGACGGCGTTGCCGCGATCGTCATGACGGGCGCGGGCGATCGTGCGTTTTCCGCCGGGCAAGATCTGTCGGAGGCGCATGACTTCGACGGCGAACGCGCAGTCGCATGGGTCAAGGAGTGGGAGCGCTATTACACGGTCCTGCGTGGCTTGAAGAAACCGCTCGTCATGGCGCTGAACGGTACGGCAGCCGGCTCCGCGTTTCAGGTCGCATTGCTCGGCGACATCCGCGTCGGCCATCCGGGCGTGCGCATGGGTCAGCCAGAGATCAACGCGGGGATCGCCAGCACAACCGGCCCGTGGATCATGAGCGGGATGCTCGGGATGTCCCGCACTATCGAATTGACGCTGACCGGCCGTCTGATGGAGGCCGAAGAATGTCACCGCATCGGGCTGATTCATCACCTCGTCCCAGCGGATCAGGTGTTCGCCAAGGCCCTCGAAATCGCCACTGAACTGGCCGCGAAGCCGCCCATCGCGATGCGTCTCGACAAGCAGCGTTTCCGCGAGATGACGGAGCCGAGCTTCCGTGACGCCATCGAGGCGGGCGCGCGCATCCAGCGCGAAGCCTACGACTCCGGTGAGCCGGCGCGAATGATGGAAGCGTTCTTCCGCGAACGCGCGAAGTAAAGCAAACCACGGCCATTTCTTTTCATCCTGTGCGGGAGACCCGAGCATGACGCAAGACTTCAACCTGATCCGGCGCCGCTTTCTGCAAAGCGTCGGTAGCGCTGCACTCGCCAGCGCCATGCCGGTGCTGGCCGGCGCGCAGTCGAAACAGATCGTTGTATCCGATCCCGGCGGTCCGTACACCACCGCGTATCGCCAGGCGTTTTACGACCCGTTCGAAAAAGCCACCGGCATCAAGGTGGTGAGCGTTGCGCGTGAATCCCAACCGGTTGCGCAACTGGCGGCGATGGTGCAGACAAAAAATTATGTCTGGGACGTCACCACGCTCACGCTTTCCGCGGACATCCCGTACCTGGAGTCAAAAGGCTTTCTCGAGCCGATCGGCCTGAAGGGCAGCGACTTCCCGGACCTGATGGCCGAAGCGGTGGCGCCGAACTGGCTCGGCGTCGACGTCTATGCCACTGTGCTCGCGTACCGGCAGGACAAATTCGGGCAGAACGGTCCGAAATCGTGGGCGGACTTCTGGGACGTCAAACGCTTTCCGGGCCGGCGCTGTCTGCGCCGCAGTCCGCTGGACACGCTCGAGCAGGCGTTGCTGGCAGATGGGGTGTCGCTCGACAAGCTTTATCCGCTCGACGTCGATCGCGCCTTCCGCAGTCTCGATCGGATCAAGCCGCACGTGAACATCTGGTGGACCTCCGGCGCGCAGGCCATGCAGGCGATCCAAAGCGGCGACGTCGACATGATCTCGGCGTGGAACGGCCGTGCCCAGGCCGCGCGCGACGGCGGCGCTCCGGTCACGATCGTATGGAACCAGGGACTCTATTCGATCGAAGGGTGGGGCATTCCCAAAGGCACGCCGCGCGCCGACTTCGCCCGGCAGTTCGTGCGCTTCTGCGGCGATGCGCAGCGCCAGGCCATGCTCACCGGCACGCTCGCCTACGGTCCGACCAACCGCAAGGCGTTCGACTCGATCCCGGCTGCCCGCGCCGCAATTCTGCCGACCGCGCCGGACAATCTGCGGGACATGCGCCTGCCGAGTCCGCAATGGTGGGCCGACAACCGCCAGAAAGTGACGGAGCGCTTTAACACCTGGATTATTTCCTGAGGAGCAGCGCGATGAGTGCGAAGCTTGAAACGATCGGGATTGCGAAGAACTACGGCGAAACCGCCGCGCTGCAACCTACCGATCTGACCGTGCAGGCCGGCGAATTTCTCACCTTGCTGGGTCCTTCCGGATCCGGCAAGACCACGCTGCTGCAGATGATCTCCGGGCTCGTCGCGCCGACGGCAGGGCGCATCGAAATCGACGGCCTCGATGTGACGCACGTGGAACCCGGCAAGCGCGGCATCGGCATGGTGTTTCAGAGCTACGCGCTGTTTCCGCATATGAGCGTCTGGGACAACGTGGCTTACGGCTTGCGGATGCGCCGCAAATCGCGCGAAGATGTCAGGCGGGCCGTCGACGACGCGTTGACGATGGTATGCATGAACGATTATGCGAAGCGCTATCCGAAAGAGCTGTCGGGCGGCCAGCAGCAGCGCATCGCGCTGGCGCGCTGCTTCGCCTACCGGCCTTCCGTGATTCTGCTCGATGAGCCGCTCGGCGCGCTCGACAAGAAATTGCGCGAGCACATGCAGTCCGAGATTCGCCGCTTGCACAAGGAGCTCGGCGCGACCTTCGTCTACGTGACACACGATCAGGATGAAGCGTTGACGCTCTCCGATCGCATCTGCCTGATGAATCAGGCTCGCATCGAACAGGTGGGTACGCCTGTCGATCTGTACGACCGGCCGGCCACGCGCTTCGCGGCCGGCTTCATCGGGCATTCGAATCTGCTCGAAGGCGCGGTCGATCACGAGCGCGGTCCCAGAGGCGAACCGATTCTGCTGACTGCAGGCGGCCGCGTGCCGCTGCCGCAAAGCGGCGCGGCTGCGGCAGGCTCGCCGGGTGCAAAACACTGTCTGCTGCTGCGCCCTGAAGCGCCGCGCCTGGTCGAGCCGAAAAGTGGCTTCCTCGACGGCACGATCTCCGACATCGTGTTTTTCGGCAGCGATACCCGCGTACACCTGACCCTGACCGACGGCAGCCACCTGACCGTGCGATGCGAGCGCAGTCTGTCGCCGTGCGTCGGCGATACGGTCGGTCTGGTGTGGGACCCCCATCGCACCACGCTACTGCGCGCGTGACGAACGCCAAGGACAGATCATGACTATTGCCCTCGAGGCGCAGCCTTCACATGATGCCGCGCGTCCGCGTCGCTTCAGATGGCTTGCGTACGCGGTCCGCTTCCTGCCGATCGTTCCGACCTTGCTGTTCCTGCTGTTCTTTTTCATCGTGCCGGTCGGCGAGATCCTGCAAGGCGGCCT
Source organism: Paraburkholderia sediminicola (assembly GCF_046026675.1). Taxonomy (GTDB): domain Bacteria; phylum Pseudomonadota; class Gammaproteobacteria; order Burkholderiales; family Burkholderiaceae; genus Paraburkholderia; species Paraburkholderia sediminicola_F. The sequence goes on from NZ_JAQQEY010000002.1 coordinate 1,097,107, forward strand.
CTTCAATGCGGACGGCACGTTTGGCCTCGGGCAGTTCGAGCGGATTGCACGCACGCCGGTCTATGCGAAGGTGCTGTGGATCACGTTTTCCATCTCGTTCCTCACGGCGGCTATTTCCGTGTTGCTCGGCTATCCGGTCGCGTACCTGCTGAGCCGTCTGTCGCCACGTGCACGCGAGCGATGGTTGCTTTGGATCATGCTGCCGTTCTGGACAAGTTACCTGGTGAAAACCTACGCCTGGATGCTGTTGCTGTCGAAAACCGGCGTGCTGTCCACTATCGCGCTCGCGCTGGGACTCGTCAGCGAAACCAGCGGCACCATTCCGTCGCTGACCGGCGTCCTGATCGGCATGGTCCATGCCATGCTGCCACTCGCGGTGATGACGATGTTGCCCGTCATGCGCGGCATCGACGATCGTCTCGCACAAGCTGCCGAGACACTCGGCGCGGAACGCAGCACGAGCTTCTTCACCGTATTTTTGCCACTTTCTTCGCCGGGTGTCGCCGCGGCGGGTTTGCTTGTGTTCATTTCGAGCCTCGGCTTCTTCATTGTCCCCGCGCTGCTCGGATCGCCGAAGGAAACGATGATCGCCCAACTGGTGATTTCGTCGGTGCTCGAACTGTTCGATATGCGCTTTGCGGGCGCCTTGTCCACAGTGCTGCTGCTGTGTTCGATTGTGATCTTCCTCATCTACGACAGGCTGGTTGGGCTGTCCTCGCTGACGGGCGAGGTGCAGGACAAGCGCCGCGGCTCGCGTGCACAAGGCGTGAAGCTGGCGCTGCTGATGACGGCGGGGCGTTTGACGGCGCCGCTCGTCAGACGGCGCATGGTGCGTCCGTCGAGCGCAGGTGAGGGTGTGGGGCCGCTGCGTCTCTATAGCGCCGCGGTGCTGATGGTGCTGGTTGCGCCGGTGTTGTCGGTCATTCCGTATGCCTTCACGCGCAGCGACTTCATTGCGTTTCCGCCGAAGCTGTTCAGCTTCAGATGGTTCGGCACGTTCCTGCAGTCGCCGGTGTGGCAGAGCGCGCTTCTTCGTTCGTTCGAAGTGGGCCTCGGCACCGCGGTGCTCTCGCTTGCACTGGGCTTCGGCGCGACGCTTGCGCTGACCCGCATGTCGCAGCGCGCGAGCAAGCCGCTCTTCGCGCTGCTCGTCGCGCCGCTGATCGTCCCGCGTATCGTGGTCGCGGTCGGCCTCCTGTATCTGTTCGCCAATCTTGGCCTGACGGGCACCAATACCGGCCTGGTGATCGGACATACCGTGCTGGCGATTCCTTACGTCGTCGTGACGCTTGCGGCCGGTTTTCGCCAGTTCGACTGGCGTCTCGACGATGCCGCCAGGGTCATGGGTGCGTCGCCCGCGAGACGCATTGCGACGATCGTGCTGCCATTGTTGATGGCAAGCGTGACCGCCGCCTTCCTGTTCGCCTTCATCGTTTCATTCGACGATCTGACGATCGCGATCTTCGTTAGCGGCGGCATCAACACCACGCTGCCCAAACAGATGTGGGACGACATCCAGTTGGCCATCACGCCGACGCTCGCAGCGGTATCTACGACACTCATCGTCCTGATCGCGCTGGTCGTTTTCATTTCCTCCCGGCTGCGGCACGCAACGCGCTAACCGTACGGCTTCCAACTTATTCGACCATGCACAGCTATTCCGACTTCTTCGCTCAACGTCATCCGCAAGACGCGCTGGACTGCGCGCCGCTGATCGTCGCCGGTTTGCGCGACAACGCGCCGGGCGCCGTTCTCCATTTCGACGAACACACCGTGACACGCGCCGAAACCGCGCAACGCATCGCCCAACTGCAGCGCTGGTTCGCGGACCAGAAACTGGTGGCGGGCGACCGTGTCGCCGTGATGCTCGGCAACAGCGCCGAACATATTCATCTCATCTATTCGCTGATTCTCAGCGGACTGGTATGGGTGCCAGTCAATACGAAGCTGCGCCACGCAGGACTCGAATATCTGCTCGAACATGCGGAGCCGAAACTGTTCGTCTCGGAACCCGCGTTCGACGACGTGATCGACGGTGTCGAATGCGGCAACGCGCGCAGAGTCGAACTGCCTGCCTTCGATCCCGACGATACCGATGCAACGGTTTCCACCCCTTGCATCGATCCGTTCGATCCGTTGTGCGTGATCTATACGTCCGGTACGACGGGCGCGCCGAAGGGGGTTGTCTTCACGCACCGGATGATGCGAATCGCCAGCGAAGCGGCCCTGCAGGTCGCGGATGTCCGTCCGGGCGACAAACTGTTCTTGTGGGAGCCGTTGTGCCATATCGGCGGCGCGCAGATGCTATTGCTACCGTTTCTGGAGACGGTCGAGTTGCACGTCGTGCCACGCTTTTCCGCGACGCAGTTCTGGGCGCAGATTGCCCGCTCACGAGCGACGCAATTGCACTATCTCGGCGGCGTGCTCGACATCCTGATGCAACTCCCCGACGACGCACAGCCGAATACGCACACGATTCGCGTGGCATGGGGCGCGGGTGTCAGCGCTTCGGCCTGGACGGCTATCGAGTCGCGCCTGCAGGTTCGGCTGCGCGAGTGCTACGGCATGACGGAGTGCTCGAGTTTCGCGACGCTGAATACAAGTGGCAAGCCCGGCTCGATCGGCAAGCCGCTGCCGTGGATCGACGTGGCATTGCTCGACGAAAACGGCAAGCCGGTCGCGGACGGCGAAGCGGGCGAAATCGTACTCTCGAGCCGCGTGGAAGGCACATTCTTGCCGGCCTATCTGAAGAACGAAGACGCGACCCGCTCCGCTCTGCGCAACGGCAAGCTGCACACCGGCGATAGTGCGCGGCGTGATGCCGATGGCGATCTGTTCTTCGTCGGCAGGCGCACCGACAGCATGCGAGTGCGCGGCGAGAATGTCTCGGCGTGGGAGATCGAACGCGTGTTCGCGCAGCATCCGGCCATCCGGGCGAGCGCGGCAATCGGCGTGGCCTCGGCGGTCGGCGAGCAGGACATTCTGCTGAACGTGCAGTTCAAGGATGCCGCCGTTGACTGGGAGGCGGTACATGCATGGGCGGCGGAGCGTCTCGCGAGCTTCCAGTTGCCGCGTTACTATCGGGCGGTGACGCACTTCGAGTTGACACCCAGCGAGCGGATTAAAAAGCATCTGCTCAAGCGTGACGTCAGCGATGCCTGGGACCGCTCGACTAGCGTGGCGGCGTGATGAAGATTATTGCGTATAGATAGACTAATATCTTCATGCGATAATTGGAGCCTGTTAGAACAACAGGTTTTCATCGTGACCACTGCGCCGCCCAAAACCCCTCGTAAGAAAAAGAGCGACTCGACTGCCGCGCCGGACGTGGCCGCCGATCCGACAGCGTCGTCGCTGTACGTTCAGTCGGTTGAGAAAGCGATGACCGTGCTCACTGCTTTCGACGGCAGCAAGCGGCAGTTGTCGCTCTCGGAGATCGCGGCCCTCACTGGCTTCGACATGAGTGCGACTCAGCGCTTTACGTTCACGCTTGCGGCGCTTGGCTATCTGTTCAAGGACCCCGAGAGCCGCAAGTATGAGTTGTCGCCGAAGCTGCTCGATTTCACGTACCACTATCTGACCTCGAACGATCTGGTTAGCCGCGCCACGCCCTATTTGCAGCAACTCGGATCCGAGACCGAGGAGGCAACCAACCTCACTGTCCTGGACGATACCGATATTATCTTCGTGTTGCGTATTGTCAGCCGCAACGTATTCAATGCGCATGTCATCACCGGCTCGCGTTTGCCGGCTTATTGCACGGCGCCTGGGCTCGCCATTCTCGCGACCTTCGACGATGGCGAGGTCGACGATATTCTTTCCCGTACGAATCTCGTCGCATACACGGCTGCTACGATTTATCAGCCTCGCAAAATCAAGGAGCGTATCGCCCAGATTCGCAAGCAAGGCTATGCGCATACGGAAGACGAGTACTTCGTCAGCGACATCTCGACCGCCGCAGCGATTACCAATGCGAGGGGACGTGGGGTGGGGGCGGTCAATATCGCCGTGGCGCGGCCGCGGTGGCAGGCGGATCGCGATGAGCGCCGCTTTGCCGATCTGGTGATCTCCACGGCCTCTGCGATTTCATCGCGGCGAAGGGCCGATTGAGGCGTTACTTTTTTCTCCGGCGGGCGCATGGGTGGTCTTCGTCCAGGTGTGCTCCAGCCGGCCTTTTGTGATGAAAGCATTTGAACCAGGTGTTGACGTCGCCGGGACATCCAGATGAAAGAGATCGCTTCGATTCCATCCTTTAGCCACCGCGACAGCGAAGCGGTCCCGTGGGTGCGATCAGCCATCGCTCCTGGTGTTGAAGTCAAAAACCTCGGCATCGCGGATGGCCGTGCAATTCAGTTAGTGAAGTTCGCTCCGGGCACGACCTTTCCGGACCATTACCATACTGGGCCGGAATTCATCTACATGCTCGAGGGGCAGGCTGTTCAGAACGGCGAGATTCTGTCAGCGGGATGGGTTGGCATTGCCAGCGCGGGAACCGTCGATCGCGGGTTCAGGAGCGAAACGGGATGCGTGTTTCTGTTTATCTATGACCATGGGCAGATATTCGATTCTGTGCAGCCGGGATAGGCACTTCATCCGCTCGGCATCAGCATGCGCGTGAAGTTCTAGTTCGTTCAGAGCGTGCAGCCGCCCGGACGGCGATGGCGCGCATGCGTATGCACAAGCGCATGTGCGCAACCAGAGCAAAGAACTACCCAAAAAATCAGGGTTTGCATGGATGCAGCCAATGCCTCAAATTTGTATGATGACCCGACAACCTGATTCATCGGGGTCCCCATGTTCGACAAGATTCCTGCCCGAGCGTTGAGCGATACCGTCGCGCAGCAGTTGCTCAAGCAGATCGACAAAGGCACCTTTGCGCGCGTCGGCAAGCTGCCGACCGAAGCGGTGCTGGCGCAGCAGTTCGGCGTGAGCCGCACGGTGATCCGCGAGGCGATTTCGCGGCTGAAGAACGAAGGCGTGGTCGAGCCGCGTCAGGGCAGCGGTGTGTTCATCGCCGCGCACGGCGCGATCCGGCCGCTGCGCATCGACTATGCGGAAGCGGTCGAAACGGGCTCGGTGCTGCAAATCCTCGCGCTGCGTCGGGCGATCGAGGCGGAAGTCGCCTCGGAAGCCGCCATGCGCCGCAGCGACGCGGACATAGTGTCGATCGACATCGCCCTCGCGAAAATTGACAAAGCGGTGGCCGAAGGCGAGAACGGCGTCGCCGAAGATGTCGCTTTTCATCGCGCAATCGCCGCGGCCACCGGCAATCCGTATTTCCTCAAAACACTCACCTTCCTGAATCAGTACCTCGAGGCCGGCACCCTGGTTACCCGTCGCAACGAAGCGCTGCGCGATGATTTCTCACGTCAGGTGCGTGAAGAGCATGCGGCCATCGTCGCGGCGATCCGGGCCGGCGATCCGATGGCGGCGCGCAATGCGGCGAGTACGCATATGAACAATGCGGCACGGCGGCTCGCCGACGCGGGCATTTGTTGATTTGAACCTAGCCCGAGCGGGTTGCCAGGTTGGGTTTCATCGGGCGCTCGCGGCTAACCAATATAGAGGTCAGGCATGTCCAGAAATGTCGGCGTAATCGGTCTGGGGGCGATGGGCATGGGCGTCGCGCGCTCGCTGCTGAGCGTGGGCTTTCAGGTCCACGCGTGTGATCTGCGCAGCGAAATCCTGCAAGCGTTCGTGGCGGCAGGTGGTGTCGGCTGTGCGTCGCCTGCCGAGCTCGGCGCGCAATGCGAAGTAGTCGTCACGCTGGTCGTGAATGCCGCCCAAACCGAAGCGGTGCTATTCGGCGCGCAAGGCGCGGTCGCCGCGATGAAACCCGGCGGCGTGGTGATTGCAAGCGCTACCGTCGCACCGGACTTCGCGATCGAACTCGGCAAGCGCATCGAAGCGGCCGGTTTGCACATGCTCGACGCGCCGGTGTCCGGTGGCGCTGCGCGCGCCGCGTCCGGCGAAATGACGATGATGACGTCCGGCCCGGACACCGCCTATGCCGCGTGCGAGGACGTGCTGGCCGCGATGGCGGGCAAGGTGTATCGGCTGGGCTCGGCGCACGGCGCGGGTTCTAAGGTGAAGATCATCAATCAGTTGCTGGCCGGCGTGCATATCGCCGTGGCCGCCGAGGCGATGGCGCTCGGTTTGCGCGAAGGTGTCGATCCCGATGCGCTGTACGAGGTCATCACGCATAGCGCAGGCAATTCGTGGATGTTCGAGAACCGCGTGCCCCATATTCTGAGCGGCGATTACACGCCGCTCTCGGCGGTCGATATCTTCGTGAAGGATCTCGGCCTGGTGCTCGATACCGCACGCCGCTCGAAATTCCCATTGCCCTTGTCGGCGGCGGCGCATCAGATGTTCATGATGGCGTCGACCGCGGGGCATGGGGGCGAGGACGATTCCGCGGTGATCAAGATTTTCCCCGGCATTAACTTGCCGGCGGCGAAGTAAGCGCGGAGTTTGCCATGACCACTCTGTCCAGACGCGCGCTACTCGGCTGCATCGCCGACGATTTCACCGGCGCTACCGATCTCGCCAACATGCTGGTGCGCGGCGGTATGCGCACGGTGCAGACCATCGGCGTGCCCGCGTCGAACGAAGCCGTTGACGCCGATGCGCTGGTCGTCGCGCTGAAATCGCGCACGATTCCCGCCGCCGACGCAGTCGCGCAGTCCCTCGCCGCGCTCGACTGGTTGCGCGCGCAAGGATGTCGCCAGTTCTTTTTCAAATACTGTTCGACGTTCGATTCGACCGACGCCGGTAACATCGGTCCGGTCACGGATGCCTTGCTCGACGCATTGTCCGCTGAGGCCGGAGCAACAGCTTTCACGATTGCCTGCCCCGCGTTTCCCGAGAACGGCCGCACGATTTATCGCGGCTATCTGTTCGTCGGCGATACCTTGCTGAACGAATCGGGCATGGAAAACCATCCGCTGACGCCGATGCGCGATGCGAACCTCGTGCGCGTGCTGCAGCGGCAGAGCGGATCGAAAGTCGGCCTCGTGCGTTACGACACGGTGGCGAAAGGCGTGTCGGCAGTACGCGATTCCCTTGCTGCACTACGCGGCGACGGCGTGCGAATATCGATCGCCGACGCAGTATCGGACGCGGATCTTTACGTGCTCGGCGAGGCGTGTGCCGACCTCACGCTAATCACGGGTGGCTCCGGCATCGCGCTAGGTCTGCCCGCCAATTTCCGTCGCGCTGGTTTGCTTGCGGAAGGCAACAATGCCGCGCAATTGCCGCGTGTAGAAGGATTGTCGGCGGTGCTGGCCGGCAGCGCTTCGAAAGCGACCAACGCGCAAGTGGCGGAATGGCGCGAAACACGGCCTGCGTTCCGCATCGATCCGCTGGCGGCGGCGCGCGGCGAGCCGGTGGTCGAGCAGGCGCTGGCTTTTGCGCAGCAGTACCTGGATAAAGCCGAGCCGGTGTTGATCTACGCCACCGCGACGCCCGACGAAGTCAAAGCGGTGCAGCGCGAGCTCGGCGTCAACGAAGCGGGACACCTGGTCGAATCCACGCTGGCGTCGATCGCACGCGGTTTGCTCGAGCGCGGCGTGCGCAAGTTCGTGGTGGCGGGCGGTGAAACCTCGGGCGCCGTAGTTCAGGCGCTTGACGTGCGCACGCTGCGAATCGGCGCGCAGATCGATCCCGGCGTGCCCGCTACCGCAACGACGGACGCTGACCCGCTCGCACTCGCATTGAAATCCGGCAACTTCGGCACGACCGACTTTTTCGAAAAGGCACTGCGTCACCTCGATGGAGGCCTGCGATGACCGGTGCACCCGCACTCCACACGACGAACGAAGCACGTGTACGCGAAGAAATCTGCGTGACCGGTGCGAGTCTCTATCAACGCGGCTATACGGTGGGCAGCGCGGGCAACATCAGCGCGCGCCTTGACGACGGCTGGCTGATCACGCCGACCGACGCCTGTCTTGGCCGGCTCGATCCCGCCGATATCGCCAAGGTCGATTTCGCCGGCAATGCGGTGTCGGGCGGCAAACCGTCGAAAACCCTGGCGCTGCATCGGGGCATCTATGCACGCAATGGCGAGGCACGCGGCATCGTCCATACACATTCGACGCATCTGGTTGCATTGACGCTCGCCGGCGTATGGCACGACGACGATGTTCTGCCGCCGATCACGCCGTACTACGTGATGAAAGTGGGGCACGTCCCCCTGATTCGTTACAGGCGCCCCGGCGACCCGCAAGTGGCCGAGCAGATCGCCGAACTCGCGGGCACCGTTCGTGCGGTTTTGCTCGAGCGCCTCGGCCCGGTGGTGTGGGAGCGCTCGGTGGCGCAGGCGTCGTATGCGCTTGAGGAGCTCGAAGAGACTGCCCGCCTGTGGCTGATGACGAATCCGCGGCCCGCACCGCTCGACGCCGTCGCGCTCGAAGAACTGCGGACTGTGTTTGGTGCGCGCTGGTAGACGCGCGCCCCATCGCGAGATTTTGTGTGCGGGGGACGCATTCATTGCTGCCTGCGCACGCTGAACGAAACTGTTTTAAAGGAGTTGCTGCCATGCCTCGCTTTGCTGCGAACCTGACCATGATGTACAACGAGCACGCTTTCCTCGACCGTTTCGCCGCTGCGGCTAAAGACGGCTTCAAGGCTGTGGAGTTTCTGTTTCCCTACGATTTCCGTGCCGGAGAAATCAAGGCGCGGCTCGAAGCGAGCGACCTGACTCAGGCGCTCTTCAATGCGCCGCCTGGCGACTGGGCCGCAGGCGAGCGCGGCATTGCTTCGCTGCCGGGGCGCGAGGACGAATTTCGCCGCGGCATCGAAACCGCGCTCGACTACACGCGCGTGCTCGGCAATCGCAAACTGCATGTGATGGCCGGTTTGATCGGCGCGGATCAGCCGCGGGCGAAGCATCGCGAGGTGTATCTGAAGAATCTCGCCTATGCCGCCAAGGCCGCACTAGAGGATGGCATCACCGTCGTGATCGAGCCAATCAATACGCGCGATATGCCGGGCTTCTTTCTGAACCGCCAGGATGACGCGCAGGCGATTTGCGCGGAAGTGGGCGCACCGAATCTCAAGGTGCAGTTCGACTGCTATCACTGCCAGATCGTCGAGGGCGACCTTGCGGTGAAGCTTAAACGCGATATGGCGGGTATTGGTCACATTCAGGTCGCCGGCGTGCCGGAACGCCATGAGCCCAATATCGGCGAACTGAATTATCCCTACCTGTTCGATCTGATCGATACGCTGGGCTATGACGGCTACATCGGTTGTGAGTACCGGCCGCGGGCCGCCACGTCGGCTGGGCTTGATTGGCTTAAGCCGTATCTGAATGCCGCGCGCTAGCGAGCGACAGAGCAGCCGATAGAGCAAGGACAAAGCACATCATGAAAATACTGATTACCGGCGGTGCGGGTTTTCTCGGCCAGCGTCTCGTACGCGAACTGTTGGCGCGCGGTTCAGTGAAGGATAAGCACGGCAAGCCGCAAGCGATTACCGAACTGGTGCTGCTAGACGTGGTGCACGGAAGCGATTTCGGCGACCCGCGTGTACGCACGGAAGTCGGCGATATCGCCGAGCGCAGCGTACTCGAGCACGTGATCGACGACAGGACGTCGGCCATCTTCCATCTTGCCGCGATCGTGAGCGGGCAGGCCGAGGCGGATTTCGATCTTGGCATGCGCATCAATCTGGACGCGTCACGCCTGCTGCTGGAAACGTGCCGGCAGCGTGGGCACACCCCGCGCGTGGTGTTCACGAGTTCAGTGGCCGTGTATGGCGGCGATCTTCCCGAAGTCGTACAGGACGGCACCGCGCTGAATCCGCAATCGTCGTACGGCGCGCAGAAGGCGATCGCGGAGTTGTTGCTCAACGACTACACGCGGCGGGGTTTCGTCGACGGCCGGGTGTTGCGCCTGCCCACTATTAGCGTGCGCCCGGGCAAGCCGAATGCAGCGGCCTCGTCGTTTGCGAGCGGCATCATTCGCGAGCCGCTGAACGGTGAAGCGGCGGTGTGCCCAGTCGCGGGCACGACGCGTTTGTGGCTGCTGTCGCCGCGCAAGGCCATAGAAAGCCTGATCGCCGGACTCGAAATCGATTCCGCAGCGCTCGGCAACCAGCGCGTGCTGAATCTGCCGGGGATTTCGGTGAGCGTCGACGAGATGGTGGCGGCGCTGCGTGAAGTGGCGGGGGAAGAGACCGCGAAGCGGATCGTGTGGCAGCCGGATGCGCGGGTGGAGAAGATCGTCGGCAGCTGGCCGGGGCAGTGGGATCCCTCGCGTGCCAAACGGCTCGGCTTGACCGGCGACCACAGCTTCGCCGATGTGATTCGCGCCTATATCGCCGACGAGGGTATTCAGATCCACTGATAACGCATGTGCTGGGGCGGGTATTTCAACGGCATCCCGGACAGCGGAACGATCCAAAGCCTCGTGCCGGCAGGCATAAGAACACGCTTGCCGGCACGAGCGCGTCAATCTTCAGACCTTTTGGCTGGTCATGGTTAAACGCAACCGGCCTGCAGATATTCCCTGGTCCGAGGCCGGCTTCGCTTGACATGGTTTCGGGCACACGCCTATTATCGAGCCTAAGTTGTTCGATATATGACCGTGTGTTCGTGTATAGAACAAATGGCTGCAATCCTGGGCCCATCGTTCATCATCCTGCGCTAAGCTGATCAGTCGCGACGGCTGCCATGTGACCGTTCCCGTTGCGTCCGCCGGGTCGATACCGCACGGTATCCAGCGCGCGTCATGCGCAAGCGGCCGGCGTCACGAACCGATATCCGCTAGCGGCGCAGCGCATGCAGCACACCAACTGGAGACACCACATGACCGAAGCATTCCTGTGCGACGCGATTCGCACCCCCATCGGCCGCTATGCGGGTTCGCTGTCGTCGGTTCGCGCCGACGATCTGGGCGCGGTACCGCTCAAAGCGCTGATGGAGCGCAACAAGGACGTCGACTGGAACGCGATTGACGACGTGATCTACGGCTGCGCGAATCAGGCTGGCGAAGACAACCGCAACGTCGCGCGCATGTCGCTATTGCTGGCCGGTTTGCCGCAAGGCGTGCCGGGCTCCACGGTGAACCGCCTGTGCGGCTCGGGCATGGACGCCGTCGGCATTGCCGCACGCGCGATCAAGTCGGGCGAGGCTGCGTTGATGCTGGCCGGTGGTGTCGAAAGCATGAGCCGTGCGCCGTTTGTGATGGGCAAGGCCACCAGCGCGTTTTCGCGCCAGGCCGACATCTTCGACACGACGATCGGCTGGCGTTTCGTGAACCCGCTGATGAAGCAGATGTACGGCGTCGATTCGATGCCTGAGACCGGCGAAAACGTCGCGACCGACTACAAGATCAGCCGTGCCGATCAGGACGCGTTTGCGCTGCGCAGTCAGCAGAAAGCGGCACGCGCACAACGCGACGGCACGCTCGCGCAGGAAATCGTCGGTGTGACCATCGCGCAGAAGAAGGGCGATCCGATCACGGTGCTGCAAGACGAACACCCGCGTGAGACGAGCCTCGAAACGCTCGCCAAGCTCAAGGGCGTGGTGCGTCCGGACGGCACGGTCACGGCGGGGAACGCGTCGGGCGTGAACGACGGCGCGGCGGCTTTGCTGCTCGCGAATGAAGAGACCGCTAAGCGCTTCGGCCTCACGCCGCGCGCCCGCGTGCTGGGTATCGCAACGGCCGGTGTCGCGCCGCGCGTGATGGGCATCGGACCGGCGCCGGCCACACAGAAGTTGCTGGCGCGTCTGAACATGACCATTGATCAATTCGATGTGATTGAACTGAACGAAGCATTCGCCTCGCAAGGTATTGCTGTGCTGCGCACGCTCGGCGTCGCGGACGACGACGCACGCGTGAATCCGAACGGCGGAGCGATCGCGCTCGGCCACCCGCTTGGCATGAGCGGCGCGCGTCTGGTGACCACGGCGATGTATCAGCTGCACCGCACGCAAGGCCGTTTTGCGCTGTGCACGATGTGTATCGGCGTCGGTCAAGGCATCGCGATCGCGATCGAACGTGTATAACGGTTTGGCGTTTTTGCAGGGACGCGCCGTAGCATCTTGCGTGTCGATGCTTCGCGTATAGCAGTCCCGTAGCCGCATAACGAACAGCCCCTTCGCTCAGGCGACGGGGCTGTTCTATTTTGCGCGGTGGATGGATTCACCGGCTATTGAATTGATGTTTAACCGGCGTTAATGCGGTTTCCTATTGCGCTGCGGCGAATTTCGTCGATAAAAAGAATAACGAAGCCATTGGCTGTCATGCAGTATGTGTTTAATGCTTTATGCATAGAGCGTATTGTCGCCGTATATAGATGCTCTGGCAGGTTAAGGCAATGCTGTCAACCCGCTAGATGCCGCTGCGGCACCACGTTGCAGCATTTCGCAGCATACCGCTCGCTGATTTTAAAATCGGGATATAACAGTCGTAGCTTCTTTGTAAGGCATGTACAATCGTTGCGCCGTACCCTTTTAGTAATTGTCACCCCCGAAACTGTATGCATTCGTGGCGTTAATCGGCATCCTGCGGTTTCAGATCGCCGTAACGCCAGATCGAACAATTTATCGAGGAGAGAGTAAATGAAGGCAGCGACGATTGGAGCAGCGTTGATGGTAGCGGCTTTCGCCGCGGCGCAACCGGCGTGGGCGCAAGATGCGATGGCCAGCGCCGCGCAGGGCATCGTCAGCGCAGTGCAACCGGTGCATGTGAAGGCGCAGATCGTCGGTATCGATCCGGGCAGCCGCACGCTCACGCTCAAGGGGCCGGGCGGCAACGTGGTGGTCGTGCTGGTGAGCCAGGAAGTCGCGGGTTTCGATCAACTGAAGATCGGCGATCGGGTCGACGTGCTGTACAAGAATGCGTTGCTGGTGAAGGCAGACAAGGTCACCGGCGCGGACAAGGGCATTCGCGCGCGCGTCGATACACAGGTGTATGCCCCGGCCTCGGGTGGCTTTGCATCCGCGCGTCAGGTCGAAGTGCTCGCTACCGTGCAGAAGATCGATCACAAGAAGCGCCTCGTCACGCTACGCGGCGCGTATCAGACACAAACTCTCGAAGTCGGACCGGACGTCGATCTGAAGGGCGTCAAGGTCGGCGATACGATTCACGCGGTATTCGTCTCGGCAGCGGCCGTGCAGGTGACGCCGCAATAGGTGGCACCGCAATAAGTCGCGCAGTTAATGCCACGTCAGCAAACACCCCTCATCGCAGGGGTGTTTGCTTTTCTACGGTACGAAAGTTTGACCATCGAGTCGCGAGAAGGCGCGCTATCGAGCCGCCGGTGGCCCCAGGCCCGACCATGCGAGCCGCAGCCATCGCCTGACAAACCCGTGTCTGGCAGGCAGCGCGCAACTCAACGACACGCGCGCGGTGCGTTCGCTATCCGTGCTGAGCCACACGCGTTCGCCGCGTTGCAGCCGGAACTCGTTGCCGGGTTCGAGCCAATGATCGTAAGGCGAGTTGACGCGCGTGAGCCATAGACGCGCGCCTTGAACACTGAGCGTGCTGTCGGCATCGACACGCCACGTCAGCGTTGCGCCTCGCACTACGGAAAAATGTACGACTACCTTCGGCAGACGCTCGTCCGGTTGATATGCGGACAGACTTGAGTCGTCATCCATGCACTGCGGGCTTGCCTGATCCATCTTGCTCTCCGTCATCGAGCCGGCGGACGGAGGCACCTACAAAACAAAAGGCCCCTTCCGTTACCGGCGGGGCCTTTGGGTTCTGTTTGCAGATTCAGACTGCTAACGCGCACATGCTCCCAAACGCCTGCCGATGATGGCATGCATTGTTCGGTTTTTAATCGCGACTGCGATGGAGGTGTGCGTCAACATGCGAATGAGTGTGCCGTTTTGCCGCATGTCTTGTCAATGAAAAAATCGCAATGAATTCAAGCGACAATGCGAGGCACGCAGAGTCGGCTCGCTTTGCTTGCTGAGACGCTGACACGGATTTGCGCGGCGAGTGCGCTTCGCAATGCGTAACGCTTGCGACGGGTTGCGCTGCCGGTATCGTCGCCCTGACGTTCGGCCAGATAGCGCGCCGGCGGCGCGAGAACGAACCAGCCATTCCAGCGCGCGAGCGCCCCGCACTCGATCGACAGCCGATCGTAGTCCGCGGCCACGCGACGCTTTCTCAGGCAATAGCGCCAGTTCGCGTAGATGTGCGCCTGCTTCGAGACGATGAAGGTGCCGCCTGCATCGAGCGCCGCGGCGACACATTGCGCGAGGTAAATCACCAGCACTTTCGGCCGTAGTCCGTACCAACGTTTGGTGAGCGCGCGAAACAGCTCGCGGCCGTTGACCGAAGTGTCCGGACCCTGGACGGAGCCGATGCAAAGACGTGGGCGCCGCACTTTGCCGCCGAGATAGGCGAGGCTGAAGGTGCAGGAGACAATGCGCCGGTCCCGCGCATCGCGGATGCACAACGTCCAGTCGCCTTCCTTCTGAAACTGTTCGATCGACTCGAGCGACACGTGCCAGCGCTCCGCGCCTACCTCGAACGATGCGATCGGCGCCGAGCCGGCTGCGGCGATGCGCGCGGCGAGTTGCGGTACGCGCTGCTGGGTCAGCGCGTGATGATCGAGGCTCGCCGTGAGGCGTTCGCGCGGACTGAAGCGGGTATGGAGGAACGGCCGATGCATGCGTTCGAGCGCGGTGGGATGACGTCGCACCAGATCTTGCAAGGGTGAAATGGCGCAGCCTTTGAGCCATACTTGCGTCGAACGCCACGACATCAGCGAGCGCAGCCATAAGCGCAGGCGGCGCCAGCGATGAAACACGCTGGTGCCGGGATAGAGGGCATGAGCGGCTTGCTGAATGACCGCAAAGGACGCAGTGGTTCTCGCGAACCACGGCGAGCGGGCTCGAGCCCCCTGGTTTGAAACGGTCGTCATGGCAGATCCCTTGGCTATTTCAACGAGGCGATGCTAGTGGCGGGGATCGCGCTTCCGTGTCGAATTGCTTGAGCGTTTGTCGAGTTTTGTCGCGCGTGTCGCATGATGTGCGGCGCATCCGCTATGCTGTGCGTCGAGCCGGCTCGTCCGGTTCGTTGCCGGCCGGGTCCGCGCCGTGCGGATGCGTATGCCGAGCGGCGCCGTCGCTTGCTGGCCCTGCAGCGCATCGTACCGTTGGCCGCCGCTATTAAATGAGTTAGCCCTGAACGATTCGTCCCATGCCATTCCGGATCCTGCTTGTCGAAGACGATGACCGCTTGTCCGCGCTGGTCGCCGGTTATCTGCGCAAACACGAATACGAAGTCGAGACCGTGCTGCACGGCAACGACGCCGTGCCGGCGATTCTCAAACGCCGCCCGGATCTGGTGATTCTCGACGTGAACCTTCCCGGCAAGGACGGGTTCCAGATTTGCCGCGAGGCGCGCGAGCAATTCGACGGCGTGATCATCATGGTGACCGCGCGCGATGAGCAGTTCGACGAAGTGCTGGGCCTCGAATTCGGTGCGGACGACTACGTGCACAAGCCTGTCGAACCACGCGTGCTGCTGGCGCGCATCAAGGCGCAACTGCGCCGCGTGAGCGCACGCGCGCCGGAGGCCGGGCGGCCGGAGAGCTATACGTTCGGCAAGTTCGAGATCAGCCGGGCAAGCCGCACGGTCAAGCTGCCGGACGGCAGCCTGCCCGATCTGACATCGGCCGAATTCGATTTGTTGTGGGCGTTGGTGAGTTGCGCGGGCGAGGTGGTGAGCCGCGACGAGCTGATGCGGCAACTGCGCGGCATCGAATTCGACGGCCTCGACCGCACGATCGACGGCGGCATTTCCAAGCTGCGCCGCAAGCTGCATGACGACGCCGGCACCCCGCAGCGCATCAAGACGATACGCGGTAAGGGCTACCAGTTCAGCAAGCTGGCGTGGGATTGAAGACGCTTGAGGTGGTTGCAGTTGAGTTGCAGTTCGACAGAGTCGGCATTGAGTTTCTATTGAGTAATAGGTCGAAATATCGGCCGACAAAACTCCACAAACGCGGTAGCAAGTTGACAGTCATGCGAGGCGGGGATGATTAGCATCGCAAGCTTGTGTAATGACAGGCTTATCGATGTCCGCTCGCGTTTCCCCACTTTCCCGCCATGCCGTGTTGATGATTCACGGCCTGGGTGGCACACGCCATGATTTCGGCGCGCTCGACCGCAAGTTTGAGCAGATCGGTTGCGACGTGCATTTGCCGTCGCTGCCGGGCCACGGTTCGAACCCTGACGCGTTGAGCCGTGTGACGTTGAGCGACTACATGCAGTTGTTGAGCCGCACATACCGCGAACTGGCCAAACGTTATGAGCGAGTCGACGTGGCGGGCATTTCGATGGGGGCGTTGCTTGCATTGATGCTGAGTGCGCGGGAGCGCATGACGACGGGGCGCCTGATTCTGCTATCGCCGCCGTTATTCCTCGACGGCTGGGGCGGTTCACGCCTGCGCCCATTGCGCTATCTGATGTATTGCGTACCGGGCCTGCGCCGATTGATTCGCGTCCCGGAGGGCGAGCCATTCGGTATCAAGAACGCGCGCATACGCAACCTGATCCGCCGCCATCTGCAGAAGGGGAGTGGCGTCCACTATCCGTATGTGCCGTTGGCGGCGATCGAGCAGGTCGACTGGATGCGTTTCGCGGTGAAGCGGGCACTAAGCCGCGTGACATGCGAGACCCTTGTCATGCATTCCGAGGAAGACGAAGTGACGAGCATCCGCTCCGCTGAATTCGTGTGTGAACACCTGGGAAGCCGCGCGGTGACCTTCGTACGCTTGACCGACAGCTACCACATGATCACACTGGACAACGAACGAGACACAGTAGCGGAGCAAACCCTGGCATTCGTGCAGAGGGCGTAAGAGACGAGCGGAAGAGCAAGCAAAAAACGTAGTCCAGAGCAAAGCAAACCACCGGTGTCACACCAAAGGAACCGAGCTAAACTGCCGATTGGTTTCAAGAAATACGCTTCGGCGCGCGCAGCGCCGCCGGAAGAATGACACCCTTGTCACAAGCGTATGCAGGTGCACGAACCCAGATTCCAGATGCACCACTACCCGCTGCAAACCACGGGCCCCACTTAGCAGGAGTGGTTTGAGCCGCTTTCTTTTGCCTACTTTTCTTTGCGGCAAGCAAAGAAAAGTAGGTGCCGCCCCGCACAGGGGCAACGCTAATAGACCACAAACGCATTAAAGAAATCGAAGAGAAAAAAATGCCACCCCCAGCGGAGCAAAAAAAACTAACCCCCTACCGCTATGGAAAATGGCGCTTGCTTCGTTTCCGCCGCTCATGGACGGACACAAGGGCGGACAGAATTCCGAGTTGGTCGCGGCTATACCTGCGTGTCTACACACGCCTGCTGACACTAACGCTGTTAGTACTAGCAGCATCAATAGCAACCTTAAACCTGACACTAAAAACCTCACCATCAATCTGGCAAACACTAACAACAGCAAAAGCGTCAATACCAATCGCATTGGTAACCCTACTGCTACCAGCAGTAACCGCATACCGCTGGATGCGCCCAGTCTGGCTGGACCTGGTCATGGTCCGCGAACGCGCAATAGACTTCACAGGCGGCCGCTTCAACACCCGCGCCCGTGAATCGCACAGCGTCATAATCGGCCCACTGGCCCGCACGCTCAACGCTCTGGCCGAGCGCATGGAACGCCTGATCGCCGCGCAGCGCGAACTCACCAACGGCATCTCCCATGAATTGCGCACCCCCTTGGCCCGCGTGCGCTTCGCGCTGGAAAACCTCCGCGAGCCCGCGTCCGCAGTCGAATACAACAGCGCATTGGCGAGCATCGACCAGGACGTCACCGAGCTCGACGAGCTCATCGACATGAGCCTGACCTACGCGCGCCTCGAATACAGTTCCCTGCAATCGAACCTCGAATCCACGTTGCTCACGGCATGGTTCGACAGCCAGATCACCGACGCCACGCTGCTTTACGCGGACAAGCAACTCGTCCCGCAGGCAGACGTCGACACATCGCTACGCGTGGTGATGGACAAGCGTCTCATGTCCTACGCAATGCGAAATTTGTTGCGCAACGCCAGCAAATACGCACATTCGCGGATCATGGTCGGATTGAGCGTCAAGCACGGCAATGTGGAAATCTGCGTGGAAGACGATGGCGCAGGCGTGCCGCCTGAGCAGCGTGAACGCATTTTCAATGCCTTCGTGCGGCTCGATCGTCAGACTGGCGGGTACGGGTTGGGTCTCGCGATTACGCAACAGGTGCTGCGCGCCCACCATGGCCGGATCGCCGTGACTGACCCGTTGACGCTAGGCGGAGCACGCTTCGAAATGAGCTGGCCGGTGGGCACGGTCGCGTGAAACATACCGTACCCGCGCAGCCTCAATAGGTATGTCCCAGCTGGAAGTAAAAGTTATGGCGGCCGCCCGGTGCGAACGCTACACCCAGATAGATCGGTCCGAATGAACTGGTCATCGCGGTGAAGACCGTCACGCTGCGCTTCAGCGGTCCGCTGCCGAACGTCGAATCGCGGTTCCAGACGTTGCCGGCTTCAATGCTCAGCCCCGCAAACAAACCGCGAATCGGCGACGCGTTGAACGTGGCAAGCTGATTCATATAGGTGATCTGGCCGTACACCATCGAATTGCCGGACAGCTGGTCGGCGGCGTAGGCCGACAAATGCTGGAAACCGCCCAGCGTGAAGCCGAACGGATTCGTCAGATTGGTGCCGCCGAAGTCGTTGCCCGCTTCGATGCTCGCGTTGATGCTATGCCGTCCATAGCTTGCCGCGACAAGGCTCTTTCCGTATACCTCGGTGAAGCTGTCGCTGCCCGCGAACAACGAACGTTCCACGCGTAGTTCGCCGAAATAACCTTTGCGGGCAAACAGCGGATCGTCCAGCTGATCGATCACGAGACGTGCGCGCGCGCTGAGCTGCCGCCCGTAGATATCGGGGAACAGCAGCGGCGAGTTAAACGCATCCTCGAGCGGCAAGTTGTATTGCGGCGACGCGTAGCCATGCGCGTATGCCACGCCGATACGGAAGTCGCCGAGACGGGCGAGCGGTACGCCGAAATCAAGCCCGGCGCGCTCCGTTTGCAAACTGTATTGCGTGACCTTGACGTTGCCGGAATCGTCGTAGAGGTTGGCATAGCGACGTTGAAACTCGAGATAAGGCGCCACGTAATAGCCGAAAGAACTCGACAGTGGCTGCCGCAGCTCCGCATGCAGGTTGATCAGATCGCTGCCGACGGTCCCGTCCACTCGCCCTTCGAGCCCTGACGACGTGAGCCACGGCCGGCGATAACCGAGATGCAGCCGGAAGCCGCCTTCATCTGTCGAGCTGCTCGACAAACCCAGCCCGAACAGCAGGAAGTTCGGCCCCCACAGCTTCTGCTGCGCGGAGACAATGAGCGTGTGCGCGTCGCCGTCGTCGACGAGTTGCTGGCTCACGCTGTCGAAGTCACCCGCGGTGGTGAGCGCCAGCAAGTCCTTGTTGAGCGCGACCGGATCGTAGACATCGCCGGGTTTGGCGTGCAAAGCGGCGCGAATCCGTGCCTCGGGCACCACGCCTTGCGAGGCGATCTCGATCTGCGTGATCCGCACGGGATGCATCGCGGGCGTACCGTGCCGGGCGCGCCACGCGGCATAGTCGGCAGGCGAAAGAGCCAGATGCTGAAGCTGCGGCATAGCCGCACGCGTGGCAGCGGCGCCGGCGGCGATGGCCTGGCTCGCGTTGGCGAAATCGGTGAAGCTCAGCGAGCCGAGCGCCGGTTCGATCAGTACATCACCCGCCTGCAACTGTTCACGTTGCCGCGCAACGTTCTGGTGAATCAGGATGCCGATCATCTGCTGCATCACGTCGGCAGGGGAAGCCAATGCATCCAGCGGCCGCAGCGGCGAGCCGATATCGACCGCGATCACGACTTTTGCGCCCATGTCGCGCGCCGTTTCGATAGGCAGATTACTGACGATGCCGCCGTCCACCAGCGTGCGCCCGTCGATATCGGCTGGCGCGAACAGGCCGGGCAATGCCATGCTGGCGCGAATCGCCTGCGGCAGCGAACCGCGATCGAGCACCACCTTCTGGCCGGTGCGCAGATCGGTTGCGATCGCGCGATAGGGGATCGGCAGCCGGTCGAACGAAACGTTGCCCGGCACGGCGGATGTCCAGTCCTGCAGCAGCGCTTGCAAACGATTGCCCTGGACGAGCCCGACGGGCAAGCGAAAGCCATTGGCGCCGAAGCCGAGCGAAAGGCTGTTCACATACAGCCGCTCGTCTTCACGACGCGATTGCGGTAGATCGGCACGGTCGGTGACGTCGAACGCGATGTCCGCGAGATTGATGCCCGCGAGGCGGTTTTGCATGTCCTGCGCCGTCATACCGCTCGCGTACAGGCCACCGACCACGGAGCCCATGCTGGTGGCGGCGATGCAATCGACCGGGATGCGGTTTTCCTCGAGCACCTTCAGTACGCCGAGGTGTGCATAGCCGCGCGCGCCGCCGCCCGACAGCACGAGACCGACGGAAGGGCGGCCGGCGGGACCGGCTTCTGCGCTGCACGCGGATTCGGCGGCGAGAGCGGGGCGTGCGAAGGAGGCGACCCCACACGCCAGCAGCACCACAGTGCAGCGAAAACGAAGAACGATGGGCCGGCGATGCGCGTGCGCCGCCGTTTGTTGAAGTTGTTCGCTCGTCAACGCTCGACTCATCTGTTTTGATGCCGGAAGAAAACCGAGAGATTACATGGTTTTGCCCCGGTAAAAACAGGTGATTGGGTGCAAACGCGCGTTTGCGGAAAAACGTAGTCCTGAGGCTTTTTATCCGGCATCGCGGCGGTATGCGACTTCCGGCGCGTGAGCGCGGTATCTGAATTGACGCCGCCTGCCTGACGGGCGGAACCCGACCCGAAACAATTTATGTCAGCTTGTGTCACGACGCCTCCGAATCGCCCGGAAAGCGTTGCCCAGCGGGCCTCTGTCATGGTGAAACAGGGTGACATATCTTCGCTGCTGATTAAATCCAGGCGTTCTTCTATAGTCCGTTTGTCGCCACGCCGCAGTGCGCAGAAGTGGCCCGAAATCAAGAAGGACATACCGTGAAAAACTGTTCGTTCGTCGTCGCAGCCACCGCCGCTTCCCCTGCCTCCGTGACGCCCGCTGCATCCGTACGTGGCGCGCTGCGCAAGCTCGCGCTCACCGCAACCGTTACCGTGCTCGCGCTCAGCAGCGCTTCCGCTTCCGCCTGGTCGCAGCATGGCACCGCCTACACTTCGCGTGGCACCTATAACGGCGCGCGTTACGGCTCGTGTGGCGGCGGTAGTTGTTCGCATGCTGGCGGCGTGGCTGGCCCTTACGGCGGCGTGGCGACCAACACGGGCACGGTGACCCGCAACGCGCCGGGCCAGTTTTCGAATTCGGGCACTGCGACCGGCCGCTACGGCAACCAGGTCCAGCACGCCGGCGACACCAACTGTGCGGGCGGCACGTGTGCCCATACCGGCACCCTCACCGGACCGGACGGTAAAACAGCCACGACCTCAGGCGATGTGACCAAAACCGCGCCCGGCCAGTATTCGTCGTCCGGGTCGGTCACGGGCTCGAACGGCAACACGGTCAACCACTCGGCATCGACCAACTGCGCGGGCGCGTCGTGCTCACGTTCCGGCACGGTGACCGGGTCTGATGGCGGAACCGTCAATCATTCCGGCACGGCAACGCGTGTAGCACCGGGCGTCGTGACGACATCGACGAGCACGACGGGCACGCACGGCAACACCGTGACGACGAGCGGAACGGTCACGACTACCGGCGTCGTCACGACAGGCAGCACGACGGTAGTGGTTGCAGCGAAGCCGGTTGTTGTCGTGCCGCCTCCAGTCGTTGTTCCGCTGCCGGTTGTGTATGTGCCGCCGCCTCCGGTTGTCTACGTTCCGCCGCCCCCGCCGCCGGCTGTGTATGTCGCACCGCGTGTTGTGTATGTGGCTCCTGCGCCGCGCCCTGTCGTGTGGGTGCCGGGGCACTGGGTGGGGAATGTCTGGGTGCCGGCGCACTGGTCATGAGCGAAAACGTGCGAGTGAGGACCGGCGAGGAGGCCGGCCGGACCGGTCCGCAGTGGATGAGCGAGCAGGGAAGTGCTCAGACGCTGCGGCCACGTTTCAACGCGGCACGCACACGAACGCTATGCAAAGTCGGCGCGTTGGCAACGATGATAGTTGCAACGGGGATAGCGATTGCAGTCGGTGAGGGCATAGCAAGCACTGAAATGCCTGCTGTGCACCGAGCGATTGAATCCGAACCGGACTGTTCGGCGAAATACGCAGCGTTGCTCGACCTCGCCGAATTGGCGAGACGCGATGGCAAGTCGTCCGAAGTAGTGATGCGGGGACTGAGCGACCGCGGCGGGGCAATGG
The DNA here is from genome assembly GCF_046026675.1 of Paraburkholderia sediminicola. Lineage (GTDB taxonomy): Bacteria > Pseudomonadota > Gammaproteobacteria > Burkholderiales > Burkholderiaceae > Paraburkholderia > Paraburkholderia sediminicola_F. The sequence continues at coordinate 1,119,474 of NZ_JAQQEY010000002.1, forward strand.
GCGACTGTTTGCCGACTGGCGGGAACGCCGGGACGAGGTAAACGAAACGCCGAAACGCGCGAATGGCCGGAGCGGCCATTCGCGCATTGTCAAATGCGGTCCTTTAGAAAGACATGCCTTTGACCAATGGCCGGTCGCTACCGGCCCTGCTGCTGCAGATACTGTCTGACGTCGCTCATGGTCACGCTTCCTTTGTGGCTCGTGTCGATCTGATCGAAGTGCCTGGCAACGTAGCCGAGCCCCGCAGTCTGAGCCTGCGTTTTCGTGACCGCGGCGCCATTGCTGAGAGCCGTGTTCGCTCCCAGTCGTGCTTCAAGCCGCTGCTGGGCTTCCTGCTGCAGTGCTGTGCCGGTCGACGGCGTGACGGGAGTAGCACGGTTTTGAGGAAAGAACGGACCGTCGACTCCCCTGGCCCCGTTTGGCGGCGTCGCCGGCGCTACCGCTTGTGGCGGTAACGCATGCGCGCTGCCAATAAAGCAGCCGAGGACGATCAACGGGGAGACACGCCGCAACATATCGAAAAGGGACATGATGACTCGCATTGATTGAGTGAATAGAGTATCGCGAACGAGGCACATCGCGTCAGTTCAGTCAGGGTGCCGTAGCTTGCGCCGTGGCAGTAGTGGTCGGCTGACCGGCGGGGCTTTCGTCGCGCCACGGCGGAGGCAGAGTCCAGAGGGCGAGCGCATCCGGCAGTGGCGTGCCGCGGTAGAAGCGCACCAGATCCCGTTTCATCAGCGGACGGGCAACATCATCCAGATAGATCATATGTCCGCCCTGGAAAAAGTTGACCTGCAAGTCCGGATTCAGACCGGGTACCGTCTGCAGCCGTGCCAGTTGCTTCTCGGTATTGAAGAACGGTGTGGCCAGATCATGAAAGCCGTTTTCCGAGAGTACCTTGAGCTGCGGGTTGAGCGTCAGCGCGCCCAGCAGATCCGGGATCGTATCGGGCAAAGGCTTTCCGTCATGCGAGAAGTCCCATACGTTGATGATATTGTCGTTCAGCGGCAAGTAGGTCGCGTTCGGCGCCGTGTATCCCAGGTAGTCAGGCATCTGCGTTGCCAGAGCCGTGGTGAACGGCTGGGAGATCAGGATGTCGGACGGGTCACCGTCGTTTTGCAGACGCGGATCCGAGTTCGGCAATGACACTCGTCCGTCGTACCGGCCGATCGTCGTGCCTGGTATGAGGCTCGTCGAGAACGGGTTGGCGCCGAAGTAGCCTTGTAGCGCCTGCAGGGTCAAACTGGATGGCAAGGCCCACGACTGAAGTGTTTTCGCATTGGGAAACACCGGCGTGCCCAGAGCGTCCGGTACGCCGAGCTGACTGAGCACCCACGACTGCGAATACCGCCTGAACTTGTCGTATTCGGCCGTGACGAACAGGCTTGCCTGGTACGCGTACAGGTCCTGATTAAGCGGTGCTGGTGACACCTGGTTGTAGTAAGCCGCGACTTCCGCGTAGCCAGGGAAATAGCCGGCCAGCGTATCCGTATCCAATGCCAGCGCGCTGGTCGAGTTCGTGATGGCGACGGCCTCGATCGCATCTGCAAAATAGTTCAGGATTGCAGACTGAAGGACGATTCCGGTCAGGTGCACGCCGGCCGATTCGAGCGCCAACGCGAGCATGTCGGTGCGCGGCGTGCCATACGACTCGCCATACAGATAAATCGGCGAGCTGCTGCGACTATTGACTGTCAGATAGCGCTGGATAAAGTCGCGCATGATGTTGACGTCCGCGTCGGTCGTCCAGTACTTCTGGTTCGTATTCGGCAGAATCGCCTCGGAAAGACCTGTTCCGGGCGGGTCGATGAAGACCATGTCCGTGGTGTCGATCAGGCTCTCCTTATTGTCGACGAGCGGATAATTCGGCCAGTTCCCGAACACCGGGTCGGGCGTGGCGACCCGCGTCGGCGCGAACGATCCGAGCCGCAGCCAGATGGAAGAGGACCCCGGGCCGCCGTTGTAGACGAACGTGACAGGTCGCGGCGAGCCGTTCGTACTCGGCACGGTGTACGCAACATAGGACATCGTGGCTTCGGGGTTGCCGCTCGAATCGGTGGCCGTCAAGTGGCCGGTCGTGGTGATGTAGTTGATCGGTGTTTTGCCCTGGGTCCACTGGTAGTGCATGACCGCAGCCTTCTCGGAGGCCTGAGCCGGCGCGAGGCCATCTGTGGCATTGCCCGAATAGGCGACCGGGTCGATATAGGTTTGATTGGCCGTTGGCGATTGCGACTGCGCGGCGGCTTGCGCGCTGAGCTGCTGATTCGCTGCAGTCTGCTGCATGCTCACAGCCGTGCCGGAGGACGAACCGCCGTCCCCTCCGCCGCATCCGCCGAGAAGCAGGATCGTGACCGTTAATGTTCCCAGACTCATTCCCAGGCCCGGCAGCCCGTTTTGGCGATGTTGGCTATTGCCGGAAAGACGCTCGTCTCGTTTCATCTCTATCCTTGGTGGTGGCTTCAGATACCGTTTCACAAAGGCCGCTATCGCCGATGAAAATATATCGGAGTTCGAAATATTGGTGATGCATCGTCGGCATGCAGCGGTGAGACCAACTTACTTCAAAGCGCATAGATTAAGATCTCTATGCAGTATGCGTAGAATAACTAAATATCTGGTTTGGATATTCCGGTTCTTTTCGGGGAATTTTTCCGCAATCGAATATTCGTATATTGGCGGCAGATGAAAAATAGGTGACGCCACCGGCCTTTGTCAAGGATGTACCGGATTTCCGTAATTGCGACTTCGGGAAATTGTGCTTGAAGTCGCGTAAGAGCCGGCCAGTCGGGGCGCGGAGCCCGTATGAGTTAATCGATTATTTATTACGAAGTTAAATGTATTTGTTTGTTAATCGTAATAATTAAAATGTACTGAACATCCAGTTCTGACGCTGGATGCCGGCAGGGATTACTCGGCTTCTGCCAGCACGAGCGGGAACCGGATTTCGAACGTCGTCCCAACGCCTTCGCGTGAGACAAAATCGATCTGACCGTTTAACACGCGGCAAAGCTCCTTGACGATCGCGAGGCCGAGGCCCGTGCCGGGAATATCATCGCCTGCAGCGCGCTCGAATTCGTCGAAAACGCGGTTCGCGTCCACAGGTGCGATGCCCACGCCGGTATCTGACACGCGAATCGACCAGTGCTCCGCATCGGCCATTGCGAAGGCAAGTTGGATCTCGCCGGACTTCGTGTACTTCGTCGCGTTGGAGAGCAGATTGACCGCAATCTGCTTAAGCTTGAGGCGATTGGACGTGACTACGGATAGCGCCGGGTCGAACGCTGTGCGCAACTTCAGTCCTTTGACTTCGATGGCCGGGCGCGAGGAGGCAACGAGTTCATCGTAAAGCGCATGCAGATCAACCGGCTCGAACGTGTTCGGCGTGCCGTCGCCGAGCACAACGGAGTACTCGACCATCTGGTCGACGAGTTGCTTCATATCCGAGGCTTGCCGGTTGGCCAGCGTCAACGCCATATCGGCCTTTGAAGGCGCCCGTTCGATCAGTTGCAGCGCAATCGAAAACGCGTTCAGGAAATTGCGCAGATCGTGGACCACGCTGCGGGTGATCTGCATGCGCGACTCGTAAAGATCGCCAACCAGCTGCTGCTTGAGCGTCAGTTCGTGATTGGCGCGCTCGAGCCTGCCAGTGTACTCATCGATCTTGCGGTCCCGTTCGCTGACCACTTCCCTGATCGACGTGAGCGTCACCATGCTGAGCGTTTCCGCGATCAGGCGCCGCGCCCGTCCTTCATGACGGCGTGTGAACGTGCTGTCCAGGTCGGAGAATTCTTCCAGCGCGTCAGCGAGCACCTGATGGAACAGATCGAGCTCGCGCACGAGTTCCTCGATCCGGTAGCCTTGACGCCAGCGGACCAGGCCGTGTTTTCTCGCATCGCATTCGATCGCCGGCTCGACGCGTTCTAGATCTTCGACATCGAGCGCAAGGCATAGTCCTTCGAGAATTTCCGGCAGGTGATCGGCGAGCTGTTGGTAGGTGAGCTTGTCCGCTTCGACGAGGTCGACGTCGCCGAAAACGGTTTTCATCCATTGCGCGGTCAGGCGCGTCCGCTGCTCGCGAACGAAATCGGCAAATTTGCGCAGCGGGCTAACGCGTGTTTCGGTCATATTGGGTACATCGGGGTGGAGTTTCTAATAGAAGTTTCTGCCCCATTATGGCCGCAATTGCTGATTGTGGAACACCTCTTGCGTAACCCGAGCCAGATGAACACGACGTTCAACCCGGCGGCTCCGATATTGTTGTTCAAGCGGCTTCGTGTCCGGCAATCTTTGCCGTTCGGGCGCGTGGAAGTACAGGCAACGGCTCGACCTTACCGACAACGAACAGATACGACAGGGCGCCGACCACGCATAGCGAGCCCGCAACCATCAGGGGAATCACGAACGAACCCTTTGTGATCGCCAGCATGACCCCGGTAAACGTGGTGATGAAAATGCCGGCGAGATTCCCTGCAAAGTTCTGGATGCCGCCGAGCGATGCCACATGAGCGGGTGTCGGCGCCACTTCGCCAACCAGAGTCCATACATTGGCGCCGGCGAACGACAAACTGGCATAGGCCAGCGCGAACAGTGCCAGGCACGCCCACGTGCTTTGAACCATTACGGACAACGCGATCGACGACGAGAGAAGCATGCCGATCACAAGGCATGTCTTACGAGCCGCGGTTGCGCTCCATCCGCGTTTGAACAGACTGTCCGACACCAGGCCGCCAAGCCAGCCGCCAGGAATGGCCAGCAGCGCCGGCAGCATGCCCCACGTCCCGAGTGACGCAAGCGAGAATCCACGTGACTGCAGCAGATAACTCGGGAACCACGTGATGAAAAAATAAATCGCGAAGTTGAGGCAGAACAGCCCGATCATCATGCCCCACACCGTACGATAGCGAAATAGATCGAGCCACGACACGGTGCCGGCGTTTTCGTCTGAGGTAACGGCTGCGGCAGGGGCGGCGCGCTGTGCCAGCAAGGCGTCGACGGCCGCGGGGGCAATGGCTCTGTAGCGCTCCGGGTCACGATAGATGAACCACCACGCGAGTGCCCACACAACGCCGAGGCCCCCGGTGATCACGAATGAGCCACGCCAGCCGACAAGGGATATCAACCACGCAACCAGGGGCAGCGAGAGCGCCGAGCCGACCCGCGAGCCGCTATCGAAGATGCTGCTCGCGAGCCCGCGCTCGCTGCGCGGAAACCAGTTGAACGCAACCTTGGCGAACGATGGAATCGCCGCGGCTTCGCCGACGCCGAGCATCAGTCGCACGCCCACAAGTTGCGCGAGACCGCGAGCCGCGCCGGTAGCGATCGTGAAGGCCGACCACCAGCCGACCGCCAGCGCCAGACTCACACGCACGCCGACCTTGTCGATGAACCAGCCGGCCGGCAGTTGCAGGAACGCGTAGGTCCAGAAGAACGCGCTGAGCACGAGCCCCATGCCGACGGCGTCCAGACCCAACTCCGCGCGAATGCTTGGCGCCGCGATTGCCAGGTTGGCCCGATCGACGAAGTTGATGACGTTGGCGAGGAAACACATGAAGATCATGGTCCATCGGATGCGTGGCATTGGAGTCTCCTTTTTTTATAGCGTTATGGCGGCGCCGGCTGGCAGTGCGCTGCGCCGGCGCCTTTTGTCTGGATCGTTTTATTCGGGCTTCAGGAAAGCTTGTCCATCGCTTCCCACAAACCGTTGATATACACGGCACCGAGTGCGCGATCGTACAAACCATAGCCAGGCTTGCCGGTTTCGCCCCAGATCATGCGGCCGTGATCCGGACGGAAATAGCCGGTGAATCCGGTGTCGTGATACGCCTTCACGATCGCGGCGATATCCAGCGAACCGCAACTGGACAGGTGTGCCGATTCTTCGAAATCGCCCTCGGGCGTGATCTTCACATTGCGAATGTGCGCGAAGTGGATGCGCCCCATGCCGCCGAATTCGCGCACGAGTGCTTCCACGTTGTTCTGCGGTCCGGCGCCGAGCGAACCGGAACAAAGGGTGAGGCCGTTCGCCGGCGAGTCCGCGATCCCCACGATGCGCGCGAGGTCGTCACGGTTCTTCACGATACGGGGCAATCCGAAGATAGGACGCGGCGGGTCGTCCGGATGAATGGCCATTTTCATGCCGCATTCTTCGGCGACGGGAATGATCGCTTTCAGGAAATATTCCAGATGCTGCCAAAGCCTGGCTTCGTCGACTTCGCGGTACTCGGCGAGCAGCGCTTTCAATTGTTCGGGCTTGTAGCTCGAATCCCAGCCGGGCAGCGCAATGCCATTGTTCGGATCGATCTCGTCGATTTCCTTCGTGCTGAACGCGAGGCACGTCGAACCGTCTTCGAGTGTTTTCGACAGCTCCGTGCGGGTCCAGTCGAACACCGGCATGAAGTTGTAGCAGATGACCTTGATGCCTGCCGCCGCGAGGTTCCGGATGGTCTGCTGATAGTTGGCGATGAGACGGTCACGGCTGGGCTTGCCGAGTTTGATGTCTTCATGCACGGGCACCGATTCGACGACTTCGAACCGAAGACCGGCCCCTTCGATCGTCGACTTCAGGGCGGCGATCTTGTGCGCGGGCCACACTTCGCCCACTGGCTCGTCGTAGATGGCGGACACGATATCCGTCATGCCGGGAATCTGGCGAATGTACTGCAGCGTGACGGGATCGGACTCGCCGTACCACCGGAAAGACATCTTCACGACTTCACTCCTTGGATTGATTGCACAGACCTTGCTGGCTCGGGACGGGATCGCGTTGTCCGGTCTCCCGATTCAGGTGGATTATGATTGGTTGACCAATTTGAGGCGATAGTGGTTTACCAGTCTATGTCTGTGCTGAGCCTTGTCCCGGCGTGATGAGCGAGCGGTTGACGTTGGTATAAATGAAGGGAAAGCCGTTGGCGGATCAAATTGGTGTACCATTTTTTGCGCGAGGGCCGCAGGTGGCGCCTCGCTATGCCTATCCACGAGCACTTGATGACCGATTTCTCCACCCAGCCATTCGCCCACAGACAGGACGCGGAAGCCGCAGACCGTTCGTACATCGGCCTCGCGAAACAGATTCACGCGTTGATCGCGGCGTCCGGAGAGTTCGAAGCGGGCTCGAGATTGCCGTCGGAGCGCACCTTGGCCGACAAATTCGGCGTGAGCCGCACGCAGGTTCGCGAGGCGATCATCGCGCTGGAGGTGCAGGGCGTGGTTGAAGTGCGCGGCGGGTCGGGCATCTATGTGTCGGCAGGCATCGGCGCCAGGCCGGTGACCTTCGAGTTGCCACGCGGCCCTGGTCCGATCGAAACGCTGCGAGCGCGCGCGTTAATCGAGTCCGAGGTGGCGGCGCTCGCGGCAACCGAGCGCAAGGACAGCGACCTCGACCGTATCTTCTCCGCGCTCACCACGATGCGCGAGCAGATGCATGACAAGCAGGCTAACGACGCGGCTGATCGTCAGTTTCATATGCGCATTGCCGAAGCTACCGGCAATGCGGTCCTGTTGCATATGGTCACCGCGATGTGGGACTGTGCGCGAAGTGATCCGCTGTGGGCCAAGATCGAGGAACACTTTCATACGCCGGCAATGCGTGCGGCGTCGCAGGAAGATCACCAGCGCATCTTTGCTGCCATCATGGGCCGCGATCCAGTCGCGGCGCGAGAGGCAATGCAGTCGCATCTGTCCCGCGTGGTGGGGGAGTTTACTCAAGCGTGGCGATAAGGATGCGCATCTTTTACGCTTGACGCGGCACGTTGTCTGAACATGCCATTTGCGTGTTCTTTTCGCACCACGCCATTTTTATTTTTGACGCGGAATTTATTTTCGACGTCATATGATTGCACTGTTCGTTTTCGACAGCGCCTCGCAAGATGCGCCCGCGTAATTCAATTGAAAACCATGCCGTAGTCAGCACGCGCTATCCACACGTTATTGAATGCGCCACACGCAATAATCAACAAACAATATCGGATGTTTTCGCAATTCGCATGGCACCGGCCTGCGAACGCGTTGCCTATCCGTTGCCTATGCGTTCGTAGATCCCGTTGGCGGCCAACGCGCTCGCCAGTGGGAGTCGAACGCACACAATTAACTACGTTCATCATTGCTCAATCACGGAGCCAACAGTTATGAAAAAGTCTTTACTCGTGGTCGCGCTTTCCGGCGCCTTTGCTATTTCGGCGCATGCGCAAAGCAGCGTGACGCTCTATGGTCTCATTGATGCAGGATTGATCTACACGAACAATCAGGGCGGACATAGCAACTGGCAGGAAGTGAGCAGCTCGACGCAGAACACGGTCTTCGGCCTCAAGGGGTCGGAAGATCTCGGTGGCGGCTTGCATGCAGTCTTCAAGCTGGAGCAGGGATTCCTTTTGAATAACGGCGCCCAGGCTTTCTCCGGCGATGGTTTCGGCTCTCAGGCGTGGGTCGGTTTGCAAAGCGATCCATACGGCACGGTGACGTTCGGCCGCCAGTTTGATGTGATGAACGATCTGGTCGGACCGCTCACGGCGGAGTTCAACACGTGGGGCGGCAACATGGCTGCGCATCCGTTCGAAAACGACAACCTTGCCGCCAATTCGGTCGTTTTCAACAATACGGTCAAGTATACGAGTCCGACGTTCAGCGGCGTCACATTCGAAACGATGTATGCCTTCAGCAATAAGGCCGGCAGCTTCGCGAACAACCGCTCATACGGCTTCGGTGTGTCTTATGCGCAAGGGCCCGTCAATCTTGCTGCCGGATACCTGCAATTGAACAACGCAGGCAGCGCAGGCGGCGCCGTTACCACGGGCGACACCAGCGCGAACTTCCTTGCGCAACGCCAGCGTATCTGGTCGCTTGGTGGCAACTACACGTTCGGACCGGCTACCGTTGGCCTGGTCTGGAGCCATACGCAGATGGACAACGCGTCGGGCGTCTTCTCGTTCGGAACCGGCACTTACCTCGGTGCGAACGATGCTTCCGCCGGAACCCTGAGTGGCTCGCTGCGCCTCGACAACTACGAAGCGAACGTCAAGTACGCGCTCACGCCTGCGTTGACTTTATCGGGCGCGTATACCTACACGCATGGCGCTTATAACGGCTCGTCGCCGGGATGGAATACGGGGATGCTTCAGGCCGATTATTCGATCAGCAAGCGCACTGACTTCTATCTTGAAGGCGTCTATCAGAACGTGCACGGCGCACCGGCTGATTCCGTGCTCTCGCATGCCATGATCAACACGCTCTCGCCTTCGTCGTCGAATACGCAAGTGGCTGTCACGGTGGGGATGCGTCACGCATTCTGATCGGCCTCGCTTCACGCGACCCGTTATGACGGATGCCTGCACTTTGGCGGGCATCCGTCGACACTGAGAGTTTCACGAGTAGGGCGGTCTTCACAGCATCTCAGCAGTCGAACCGGTATACGGCGCAGTTAAAAGGCTCACGTTAAGCCCCTGCCTTCAGGAAATCGACAAATGCGCGCAACGGCGCCGGCAAGTGACGCCGGCCCGGATAGTACAGAAATGGCCCCGAAAAGCGCTGCCACCAGGGCTCCAGGATCGGCTCCAGTTCCCCGCTATCGAGATGCGGGCGCAGCATGTCCTCGAACAGGTGAATCACCCCCACGCCTGCAACAGCAGTACTGACTGCAAGGTCGATTGCCGCGCCGGGTCTGACGAGAAGCGGTCCCGACGGATTCAACTGCACCACCTCGCCGTCACGCTCGAAATACCAGGTCGGCGTAGCGCCGCCGGCAAACTGGCCACGCAAGCACGCATGAGCCAGCAGATCGCGCGGATGCTCGGGTCTGCCATGCGTGTCGAGATAGCCCGGCGTCGCGGCGGTAGCGAAGCGCTGCACACGCGGACCGATTGGCATCGCGATCATGTCCTGCTCGAGCCGCTCGTCGTAGCGAATGCCGGCATCGCAACCGATCGACAGCACGTCGACGAAGCCATCCTCCACCACCACCTCCACGCGTATGTCGGGATAGACCTTCAGGAACTGGGGAATGACGGTCGGCAACACGATGCGTGCGGCGCTCGACGGCACATTGAGTTTGAGCGTGCCGCTCGGCTTGTCCCTGAACCGGTTCAGGACATCCAGCGCGGCTTCCATCTCGCTGAACAATGGCGTCAGCTTTTCGATCAGACGCAGTCCAGCTTCGGTCGGGGCCACGCTGCGTGTGGTTCGGTTGAGCAGGCGCATACCCAGCTTCGATTCGAGACGGCGCACAGCAATGCTTAGACTGGAGGCGGAGACGCCGCTGATGCGCGCGGCGTCGCGAAAACCGCCGGCGCGCGCGACCGATACGAAGGCGGCAAGATCGTTGAATTCCATGGCCATTGTTCAAAATGTTTAACAACCCGTGCAATTTAAGCCGGATTATCGAACAACGCAATCCTCGTCATACTGCTGCTCAACCCCTCACCTTAAGGAGCGCGCTATGTCGAACTTCACCCCTGTGGTCACATTCCCGCTGGCTGGCCACCCCGTGCAACGGATGGGCTATGGCGCCATGCAATTGGCCGGCCCAGGCGTATTCGGGCCGCCGAAAGATCGCGACGCGGCGATCGCCGTGCTGCGCGAAGCGTTGGCGTCGGGCGTCAATCACATCGATACGAGCGACTTCTACGGACCGCACATCACCAACCAGCTGATTCGCGAAGCACTGCATCCTTATCCGGATGACCTCGTGATCGTCACCAAGGTTGGCGCGGTCCGTGGCGACGATGGCTCCTGGTTGCCGGCGCTCGAGCCGGAAGATATCGAGCGCGGTGTTCACGACAACCTTCGCAATCTCGGTGTCGATGCACTCGACGTCGTCAATATGCGAATCATGGGCGACGTGCATGCCCCTGCCGAAGGTTCGATCGAAAAGCAGGTCGTGGCGCTTGCCGAACTTCAACGGCGAGGGCTGGTTCGCCATATCGGTTTAAGTAACGCGACCGCGGCCCAGGTTGCCGAGGCACAGGGAATCGCGGAGATTGTCTGCGTACAGAATCACTACAACCTGGTTCACCGGGAAGACGATGCGCTGGTCGACGAACTGGCAGCGAAGGGCATCGCATACGTACCGTTCTTCCCGCTTGGCGGATTCACGCCGATCCAGTCGTCAGCGCTTTCCACGATCGCGCAAAAGATCGACGCGACACCGATGCAGGTGGCGCTCGCCTGGCTCCTGCATCGCGCGCCCAACATCCTGCTGATTCCGGGTACTTCGTCGCTCGGGCATCTGCGGGAGAACATGCAGGCAGCACACCTGAGATTGACCGACGAGGTGCGCGCTGAACTGGATGCAATTGGCGAATCGCACAGGTAATTCGCGCCAAACTACCCAAACGTTCCGCCATCACAGCAGGAATGGCCGCATCGCATGCAGGTTTCGCCGGATTGCGATGGTAGATTGGGCACCGCGTAATCGGGAGGCGATGCTGATGGCGGTGAGCCTGAACCAGTCTGGCGGTGCGTTGCCCGCGTTGACCAGTATCCGGTTCATTGCCGCATTGGCGGTCGTCATCTCGCACTACTCAGAAAATCAACTTCTGCCGTTGCCGGCCTCCGTCTTTAACTTCCTGGATGGCGGCCGTTCCGCTGTATCGCTGTTCTTCGTTCTTTCCGGTTTTATCCTTACCTTCACCTATCACGACAAACTTGTCCGCGGAGGCGTTCGTACTTTTTACGAGGCACGTATCGCACGGATCTATCCGGTGATCCTGCTCGGCCTCCTGATGTGCGTTCCAGTGATGATCTACCTCGTGCATGCTGGCGACGCTTCGCTGATGCTGAAGTGGTATGCCCTCAAGGGTGCAATCTACCCGGCGTTGGCCATTAGCCTGATTTGCCAGCTGCTTCTACTCAATGCATGGTTTCCTTTTTCGGCTATCAATCAACCCTGGAACGGACCGTCTGACAGCGTCTCCTGCGAGGCATTCTTTTATCTGCTGTTCCCGTTTCTGGTGCGCAGGATGACCGGGTTGAAGCCCGCACGGCTCGCATTTTTTGGCGTTGCGTTGTGGCTCACCACCGGAATGTGGATTGCGCTGCTGGATGCCTATCTGCCGGTCTCACGCAGCGGCGCCATGATCTACGCGATGCCGGTGACGCGGCTCGCGGAGTTTGTCATGGGCATCTGTTCGGCTCTTTTCTATCAACGCCTTCAGACAGGCGCTGGATCGCAGCATGTCAGGGGGAAGGCGCTCGTGGCCCTGGCTCTGACGGGTCTCGTGGGACTGAGCGCGTGGAGGCCCGTGTCACCTTCGTTCTTGCTCGACGCTCCGTTTTTTGCGGCATTGATACTTGGCCTCGCGCTACTGGAGCGGCCTGTCGTGGGCATCTTGAACTGGCGCCCCCTGGTGCGGTTAGGCGAGGCGAGCTATTCGCTTTATCTCACGCATATGCCCATCGCACTCTGGTCATTGATGATCGGATTCGGACGATCGAATGGATGGATTGTGATTGTCTTTAGCGTGCTGGTAAGCCTGTTCTGCTTCAAATTCTACGAAGAGCCTATGCGCAAGCGTATCAAGGCACGCTTTGCGGACATGACGACGCGGGTTCCCAATGGCGAACCGGGACAGTCTGTGATTTGAAAAGCTTCGTTGTAACTGCCCACGCTTCTGACGCGGGCTAAGCCGATCGTGGATACCGGGTTGAAGGGCGGTCGATTCAGGCCTCGAGATTTTCAACCGCTCACTGCGTTGGCGCCGACCTAGGCCACCGCACATGCACCGGCGTTCAAGTCGCCACCGCGTCCACGATGCATTCCCGCAACCATTGGTGCGCCGGATCTCGATGAGAGCGCTCGTGCCAGAGCATCGCCATTTCATAGCCCGGCACTTCAACCGGCGCCTCGACGACCCTAAGCGCGCCATTGCCGCGCACCAATCGCGCCGGCACCATCGCCACGAGGTCCGTGCTCGCCAGGACTGACATCACGAACAGGAAGTGCGGAACCGAAAGCACAACCCTGCGCGTGAGACCCACCTCAGCCAGTGCCTCATCCGTGACGCCGCTAAACCCGCCACCATCCGGCGACACGATCACGTGCTCCAGTTTGCAGAACTGCGCAAGCGTTGGCCGGCGCTTCAGGCGCGGGTGATCCACGCGGCCTGCCAGCACATACCGCTCCTTGAAAAGTAGCCGCCCGCGCAATCCGGGCGGCGCGCCTTCGCTGGTATGGAATGCCAGATCGATGTCTCCCTGTTCCGCCTGCTTCGCGATGCGGGGCGGAACAGCTTCCACGATCGCGAGCCGCGTGCCGGGCGCCGCCGCACGCAACCTGAACAGGACGGGCAGCAGGATCGTCGATTCGGCATAGTCGGTCGCGGCAACCCGCCACGTGTGACTCGCTTCGGCTGGATTAAACGGGCTGGCCGGCGACACCGCGTGCTCAAGTGCATCGAGCGCCTGGCGCAAAGGTTCGCGCAATTCTTCGGCTCTCGCGGTGGGGCGCATGCCTCGGGGACCCGGCAGCAACAGAGGGTCGCCAAAGATATCCCGCAGCTTGGCGAGATGCACGCTCACCGAGGGCTGGGAGAAGTGCAGGCGTTCGGCTGCACGGGTCACATTGTGCTCCGACAACAGCACATCGAGTTGTTCGTCCACAAAAAAATTGAAAAATAAAAACTGTAAGATTTGAAAGCGGGCGGCCAGATCTTCTATGAAATGTTGGTGAACATTCCGGTGGCGGCTTCGTGGTCGCGTCCAACCAATTTCGCTCCAATACGCTGGCTTTGTGCGCTTGCAGGTTCGTGGACGACGCTCATCGCTTTCAACGGCGGTTTCCTATTCTGTTATCACTGTCGCGGCTTCTGTCAAATGCGATTTGTCCAGAACCCGACTGCTCTTCGAGGGTGCCATGTGGTTCATCCGAAAACAGCGAATGTAGCGGACAACCTCTCCTTCGGCGGGCAGCATGATCTTGTTCGCACTGCTTATACTGGTAATAGAACGATTCCCAGCTTTCAAAAAGCCACGCGACCAGCAGACAGAAAATATGTGGGCTGTAGGATGGCCCTGCGCTGAATACTCTATGGATGGCCACCTGGAGGTCTTCGCTACTTAAACTTAGCTCCACAGATGCCCGCATGTCCAAGATAGGGGCATAATAAGCGAGAAACAATCGCGCCACGTGTTCATGGAATTGCAAATTCAGTGGCCCCCCTGTGACGTGCAATCCTCCCAGTGCAGAAGAGAAAACGTCGCATATGGCCGAAGCGTTAGAGCAGTCGGGCACGATAGCCGCGATCACATTGCAAATTTGCGCTGCTTTTTTTAAGAGAGATCTAGCGCTCGCCGCAGGAATGTTTATGTCAAGCCTGCTCGAGGAAGAAGCGCCTTCCGTTGGTAGAGACCAGCGATGCAGCAAAGGCGGCGCAACCAGCAGGCAGTCATGCAATAAACAGATTTGTGCTACTGGTAGCATGTGTTCGGTATGCCAGTATCCGATGCCGAAATTTGCATTGTCGTGCTTCAGGCATAGCGGACAATAGCGCAACTTCGCAGTTATCCAGGTCGGCCAATAAAAGCCGCGGAGCATGGTTTGCCAATATTTCCATCCAGGTCGGCCGAATCCAGACAGAAAGGGTTCACGACGGGCAGGTTTTAAGAAAGAAATGAAGAAGGGAACAGAGGAATGGTCGAGCACCATAGATTTGCAGGTTCCCAGCATTCCTTGTGAAATTGCAGAAAGGTGATCAATGCCGGTCATGAATAGAGGATTGTTCCCTGCTCCCACGTGTCGGAAGAGTTGGAGTGCCGTGACAGTCGGGTCTTGATATGCCGCCAGGAGGTGATAGCGACATGCCAATGAATGAATCGTTTCGTTAGGAAGCCAACTGGGAAGAAGGGCGACCGAACAGTGTTCCTTTTTGGTTTGAGGTGGCACGGCGCCGATCTCCAAGAATTTTGGAATGTATCGCAGCCGGTTCCAATAGCCATCGCAAAGGCCAGGCCACCGACATGCGGATTCATCCAATGGCACTCGCCTCTAAATGTAGGACAGTACTATATGCTCGAAAAGCTGTCTGGCAGCAGGTTCGGCTTCATCCCTTTTATCCCGTCCGGAGCGACATTGGGGTCGGTGATTGTAGCGACAGGCCTAAGCAACACATACCGCAGTTACTCCCGAGCCGCGAAGGCCCTTCTGGGAATCAGTCCTCCCAATCCCTGCACCTATATGGGTACGAATGTTCGCGAGTTTGCGCTGGCGATAGGCAACGAGCCGTTTAAGGATCCAAGATCGATCTTGCAAAATTTTACGCTCTGGCCTTTTTATGCATACGTCTTACCGGAAACGATACGTGAGGCTTGGTCGATGGAGCCAAGCCCCGGGAAAGGCGCACGTTTAAGACATTACTTAAAAGCGAGATCCACACGTCCCCTCGCCAGACCGGCACCGCATCTTTGTCTAAGCTGCGTCGCAGCGGATATTAGAAAACTGGGCGTGGCGTATTGGCGCGTTTTTCATCAAATACCATGTATCGATCATTGTCCATATCACCGTGAAGCAACTCTTGATCACTGTAGCAGTTGTGGCGCATTCTTCTCCACGACATGGGTGCACCCCCTTCCGTCTCTGTTTTGTAACGCTTGTGGGGCAAGACTAGTCACCATTGACAAGTCAGAACGCGTACGGCCGTATTGGAATGTGCTGGCGATGCTCGCTGATCTATTTCGAGGGGGTTGGGAACTGCTTAGTCCTGAGTCGAGGTTGGAATGTTACAAGAAAAATTTTATGGGATTAGAAGGAATATGCGACGAGGAAAAGATCGCATATATCGCCGAATACCTTAAAGATACTTGGCAAGTCTTCTGTCTGAAAGAGTTGTGTGAGACAAGTGGGGCCATGGTTAGTATTGATTCCATCAACCGTGCGTTGTCCAGTGCCGATAGCGATTGTGACCCAATGCTACATCTGCTTCTTTTGGAAGCGTTCAGAAGCTCTAGGGGACGTCGCTGGGAAAGAACGACGACAGCGGTGCGGATCAGGACGATTAATGAAAGTGCCAGAAATTCAGTTGTAGACGGGGTCAAGATTCCAAGCTGTCTGGCGAAGGAGTTATTAGAAACCTTGCGGTTTTTTGGGGTGCCGGACGCGATTATCGATGAGTCAGAAAAACCGGGGCTATGGCGTAAGATAAAAGAGCAGTGTCATTTAAATAGATCAAAAATATTTGAATTTTCTCCTTTGCTTGAGCGTTTTCTGGGAAATAAGAAGCGTGAAATCCCATATTCGGAGGCCCGGCGCAATGCGAGACGGGAGATCAAGCGGGTAATGAACGGAGCAAGAACAATCTCCCGTTCGAAACTTTGGTCGAAGTGCAGATCTGCTATGAAGTGGGCGATCGAGAACGACAGAGAATGGTTTGACAGAGTGGCACCGCGGCAGCAGTCGGAGTTTGCGAATAAAGACTTTTTTCAGGTCCGGAACATGATGAGAGAAAAAATTGGACGTGCAGTCAACGGCAATCCCGGCTGGTCTCGTACGAAGCTCTGGTCGACACATAAACGCGAGCTTCTGTGGGCGAGCAAGCAAGATACAGAATGGCTTCGAAAGATAATGCCGGTTCGTGCCAAAGAGGAAGTTGCAGATAAACCCTATTCAGTAGTTCGTCGCGAGATGAGACATGAGATCAAGGATGCCGTAGATCGTGGCGTTGTACGATCCCGTACTGAACTATGGCGACAACGTCAAACAGCAATGAAGTGGGCAGCTGCGCATGACAAGGAATGGCTCGGAAAGATAGCGCCAGGCCGTCCCATGCCACGAGTACTCGCAGGTAAACCCTATCCGGTCGCCCGGCGCGTGGCGAGAGGTCAGATCAAGGATGCAGTGGACCGTGGTGTCGCGCGATCGCGTTCCGAACTCTGGCGACGGTATCAAACTTCCATGCAGTGGTTGATTACACATGACAAAGGGTGGCTTGATAAAACTGTACCGACGAAGCGAAGTTCAGGTAAGTAAAGTTCGGATAAACATAATCATTGCATAGACGACTGCATTTGCCATGTCTGCGATTGAACTGATCCGATGAAATATCGCTTCACTAAAGACGGTGACAATCATGTCGTCTTTCTGAAGTGCCCTGTTCAAGGAGTAGTTGAGGTCTGGCTGCATAATTGATTATTGAAGACTTTATCGCCATTGTTCCGAGACCTCGCTTATCCGGAAGAGACTTGAGCAGACGGTCAGAAGAGGCAGTGACGGATCATTTCATGGCTTAGCATTACTTAGTGCTTCTCTCAAAAAATCTGACTCCTTTTTCAGGGCTTCAAGGGTCTTTTTTCGGAGCGCCTTCTCGTCCGCTGTTTCAGGTATGTACGTCGGAGTCGTTCCCGACTCTGTTCGAGATTTAGCTTCATTCCGCTGGAACCTTGCTTGCTTAACTGGAGCCCGTGCAGTGGCAGGGGAAGGAACCTTCGCTGTCTGCGCCTCGCGTGGGGATTCGTCGCTCGGATCCAGGCGAGCCCAATGCTTTCTAAACAGATCCGCTGGTATGTCTTCGAACTGTGTCAGACCTGCATGGTTTCTGGCGACCAGAGCGTCAATCAGCGGGTGAAGGTGTTGCATCGCATAACTGTTGTACACCGCTTTAATGTCGTTTTCGGTGAACGGCCCGCGGCGAGATGAATGAAGCGCCTCTATCTGCATGGCCTGCCACAAGGTATCGAAGTAGTCAGGAACGGCGGCAGTGCATTCAAAAATTGCCTGACGAATTTGAGATGTATCGGGGAGTTCTCTGCCCGTTAGATTGAATGTCGCTTTTTGCCTCACATAGCATTCGTACCATCCGATATCGTCGCATGAATCTGCAGGCCATAACTCAAAATTACCACCTTTGTAGAGGCGCCTTACATCTTGTGTGAATCGGTCGAAGCCTACGAAACCGAGTGGATTTCCCACCAGAATGACGGGGATCCCAAAGTTGAGAAGCCTGAGAAAGAACAGCAGCATAAGCCCTCTTTGCTCTCCCGGCGCGAAATTCCTGTCCTGTATTTCTTCGATGACGAGCGCGCCGCACCGGTGAGTGTGGAGAATAATTGAGACGACAACCATTGCTTGCTCAACCGATCGGAATTTACCTGCGTAGGTTGCGTGGAAACGCGTGCCAATCGCCTCGTCAATGGCCGCCAGTATGTTCTCGAGAAAGCCCATACGGGATTTGCCGGCGCTCATGGGAACCACAAGATATACAATTTGTTTTAGTTCTGTCCATCCGGACTCTTCGTCGATCCCGTGCACCCTGCTTTTCGGATAAAGTCCCAATACTTGCTCATAAAGCGTCGTTTTTCCCATACCTGTTATCCCACTGATAACCAGCCCTTTGGCATTTGCGGAGAACCAGGGGATCTTGCGGAACTCCGTAGCCTGGAACGAGGCTACTTGGTAAAGTTTTTTCTGATTCTGGATCAGCGTTGGGTTCCTCGCGATGTAGCTGGATCGAATGACTTGCTGAATCGCACAAGCAATGTCGATTGCAGTTGGAGTTGACACAAAGAATTGTTCGAGAAGGGGCACCAGATCTGTACGTTGGTGCCGGGGGACCGCTTGCCATTTGATGAGGTCAAGTGGGTTGCGATGGAGACTTCGAGGAAATTCGTCCACCGAAATTGGTGCCCCAAGCGCTTCAAGCAAAGGATTGCGACCGAAAGCTGCGGCAAGCGCCTGCTGAGCGGAAAGACCTCTCTTTGTCATTTTTGTTTTCCCTCGGCGGGTCTTCTTGAAATGGGAAGCAAGAGGGGGTGGGCAGCACACAGAAAACGAGGGAAGACGTCCATCGTCAGTCGTCCTCTGCCTCCTTGCTACGCGCAGTGCCTTGCAGAAAACAGGGCGATATACTCACCTTCGTTTTGCCCACACCTGTCATCGGACTTATATCTATTGTTCTCAAGTCAGCGCTTCGGATCGCAGCCTTTATCTCATATATGACACGAAGCGTAGCGGGAAGTGCAATCGTTTCGTCGGAAAAAAGGTAGTGCATGGTCATTTTTTTATCTCCTTCATAAATTTTCTCAGGGATGCAAGGACGACCGGCCGAATCGTTCGAGGTTGCGGGTTGGTAGCCCGACCTGGATTCCGTGCCGGAATGTGTTGTTGGCCCGACGAGCCGGAGGTTGATTGATCGGCATTGTCGGCCGTTGTCGGTGGGTGCGGCGGGTCCCCATTTTCAGATAGAAGTCGCCTTTCTGCCGCCCGGTTTTTATTGATACTTTGACGGGAAGATGTGTTAGTTGTGCTTTTTTTCTTCGTATTACCACCTTTTCTGATCTCCTGTTTTTTGGCATTGACAGCAGCATCGTTTTCAGTGTCGCGAGCATTGATAAACTCGACTTTTGCCTGCTCACGCGGCGTTCTTCCGTGAAGCAATGCGACCATGTCAAAATTCCTGATTACTTGCAGGTCGTGGACCGTTGCGCGCTTCAATGTGAATTGGTCAGGGTCAACGTTCTCCAGGCGCTGAAGGCCATCTTTAGTTGCGATCCACGCGACGTTGATACAAGGTGCGTCCATTGTGACCGTCACACGCTTATGGTCACGTGCGGCTTTAGCAAGCATGCCAGACTCAATAAGGTAGTCGCTGACAAAGCGACAACCTGGAATGAATTCAATTTTTTCACCAGTATCTCGCCGATGCAGAAAGACACCGCGCCCGGTCATTGTGGCATCGTACGAGGGAAGCATATGGGCACGTATCATGTCTGCCGATACGGGCAATTCTGTCTTATAGCCGTGATCGACAAGCCAGTTGAAAATATCCATTCGTGAGGCATTGGCGTCGAGATCGTTGCGCATTTCCGCTGTCAGAAGGTGCGGAACTGGTTCTTGTGTGTTGTAGAAAAGGACTCGCCTGATGTGTTGGCGGACGTACTCAAAGTAGTTGAGCGCTGCTAGTGCCGCGGGAGGCTGCTCGCCGTATTGCGTCTGGCGACCATGTGTGGTTCCCGGGCATTGGTGATCTACCTGTGAATGGCGGACGTGATGATCCCCTTCGATCGGGCCTTTCGCCTCGCCCCTTCCGGCAGGGGCGTATTCTATGGAGCCATGCCAGCCTCGCACGTAAATGCGCTCTGATAATGCATTGCGCAATTCGCCATTGTCAGTGAACGTTTCGGCAAAGGGGACGGCGGGAAATTGTTTGTCGGTTACATCAGGAAATCCATAGCGTGCACACCACTCTCCTTTCGGCATCGCAGCGTGGGCGAGAGTCAGAAGTGCCAGGCGGGCTGATGGAGGATCGAAATCGCAGTGCAGCCCGCATATGGCCGTTGATTTGGCGTCCATCACTTCGAAACAGTTTGCAGGGCCAACGGGAACGACGCGGCTCAAAACAGACACGAGGTGCACATCGCCGCTTGAGGAATCCAGCCATCCGCGTTGGCCCACCCGTATAACGTCTTCATTAGCCATTCCAGGCATCGGCCGGCGGCCGGCAGACTCTTCCCAGCGACGGCGATAGTGCTGGCTGTCGAATTTCTTGCCCCAGTATTCGAACTGACGTAGCGTGGGCCGGCTCTCGGCCCTCGTCAGAATCGGTTGGGGAATTCCATTTTTGACCTCTATCCCAGCGCGATAGAAGACTGCCATCGTTTCCAGATAGGCCGCTCCAACAGTTCTTCCATAGCGGAAATTTTCCCAACCTACCTGCAGATTGGCAATGTCCTGCTGCGAAAGAGGAAGGCGCTCCAGCGGTCCAACAGTTCCCCGGACGGCTGCATCAGGTCGCCCCAGTTTGATAGTGTGCTGTTGATGGACTCCGTCGGGTGCGCCGCAGTGCAGGCGATTACCCCGAAGCGCATACTGGTTGCATCCGCTTGCCCAGAAACAGTGTACACAGTCATACAGCCACGTCTTCGAACACCTGACACACTTGCCTCCATATTTGTTTCCGAGGTCGATGAGTTCGGCCTGTCGTTGGGTGATCCAATGGTGAATATTTTGTGTCTGTATGGCCATGTCGACTGAGTTTTCAGTCACATACGGTTCGATCGCGTTCCAGGCGCGTTTTTGACGGAGTACCATCGCGCAGTCAGTTGAGGCGTCCCCCGAATATTTCTGATTGAGTTCTTCGTCCGACATGAGCCAGTGCGGCGGAATGACAAACTCGGACACCTCGATCAGACCTCTTGTGAGCCATTCGTCAACGATATCGGATCTGAAGCGAATTGGCCCCGAAGCGTAGGGGCGCGCTTTTTCGAAATTCACGGCGATCATCCACACCCATCCGTCGGACGGTGGCACGAGGACCCGCATGGTATCGTCAAAGCCGGCTTCGTCCGAGGTGGGCCGCAATATGGTGTCAAGATGGAGCGCGTTCATGTTCGGTCCGAAAAAAGGAGATCCTGGACCGCGCTTCTGAGCTGGTGCCCCCCCGGGACAATGGGTTCAGAGTGTCGAACCTGCGCCGACAGATCGATGTCGATCACCTGTGTCCAGGCCATGAAGTCGAATACTGGCCAGACCACGCATTCCGGAATGCGTTGTCGACTGGACACAACCTTTACCGCTTCAGAAATGGATTCACCCCTCTCGAGTGCTTCTTTCAGTGACTCAACAAGCGGGGTGACGTCGTGCTCTTTCTCGGTTTCTCTCACCACGTTTACCGAGAAGGAAAATGCTTTCAGATTTCTGAGCAGCGTTTTTCCGATCATTGCGGTATCGATGATGCGGTGAGCAAAGCCATTGGCCGCCGCGTATTGGAGACCAATTTCGAGGCTGGGCAAGTTGTCCCGGCGGGGCGGTGCTTTCAAGGTGCGTTGGATCGGGAAGCACGCAACCATGACGCAGCGAGGACAATGTGGATCGCCCACCGTAAGCATCAGGTCAGTGAGCGGGATAGACAGGCCGGCTGAGTCGAACAGGTCCTTGAAAGAGCAACCGGTGAGGCTGCCTAACGCTTCTGCGGACCCCACACAGCAAGGCCGGTCTTCAAAATTCATCGGCCAGTCGGAGAGCGGATGAGGGTGGGTAAAAGGCCAGAGCGGGTACTTTTCACGAACGTCACGCGCACCGGCCCATAACGCGAGCAGCCCCACGCTGCGCTGATGACGGTTTTCAAAATGTGATGAGCGTCGATATCCGGGCATGGTCGCAATAGCCTGGTTATTGCACATTGAAATATTGCGGCGGGTGTTCTGGCGGAACGGTATGTAGGCATCAAGATGGCCTTGGCCGCTGCCCTGCCTGATCAACCTGTCAAATGTATTCCATCTCATAAATTTCCCCCGCAGCGAGCAGCTGGCCGGAAGGTTCCTCCAAAGAGGCAGGACCGCAGTCGTGAGAAGGAAAGCCCTGTCCGTCGTATATGTCATACGAATTGGGCGAGCCGTCCGCGTCGCACCTGCCTGGGCGTAACGCGGTCGCGGACTGCCAATCTGGTCAAGCATTCTGCACACCTGATCTCGCAGAACACAATGAGCGGCGATCTCATCAAAATCTAGCAACCGACGTCGAAGATTTCAACCGGCGGGGCGCCTGGCAGCTTCCACCGCGGCGGCAACGGGGGTATCTCAAGGGGCGCATACTCGCCGCTCCTGGCGAAAACTCCCGTCGACAAATGTCCGTGCCTCGTCCCGTCGCGCACGGGCCATTTTCCCGCCGGGTCAGGGCGCTCTTCCCACATTGCAACAGACCTCCGGAGCTGTCAGGTGGTGCAGTCTGCCAGTTTTTTTGCCGCTTACTCGATTAACGTCTGGCATACACAGGAGCTCATCGGATATGAACACAATGCTGAGGACCTGGAAAACTTCCCTCCACAAACGCACGCGTCTGCGCCAGATCGGTCTTCGCATAGGCGGCTGTCGTCTGCACCGACGCGTGACCGAGCAGCGTCTGCGCGACCGGCAGAGGCACCGCGTGATCCACCACCAGTGCGCGCGCGTAGCCATGCCGTAGCCAGTGGGTCGATGCTGCGCGCAGCAGCGTGAGCGTCGCCAGATCTCCGGATGACACCTGCGCTTCGGCGGCCAGAAGCACGGCCTTGACCTCGTCGTACAGGCCGCTGTGACCCAGCGCGTCGCGCTTCTCACTGTGAATGAGGGGCACCCGTTCAAATGGTGACGGCCGCTCCGGCAGGGCCCGTGCAAGACGGTAGGCGCGCAGCGCCGGCATGCAGACGGACGGCAGTGGAATCGAGCGGCGCTTGCTGCCTTTTCCCAGCACGTGGAGTGTCCATTGAGACTGCGGATCAACCTCGAGCCTGGGCAGGCTCTCCGCTTCAGACCACACCAGTTCCGCCAGACGCACACCGGCGAAGCGGTACAGCGACCAGATCGCGCCACGACGCGCCCAGACCAGCGCCGACATCGTGTCCGGCGTGGTGCCGTTGACCACTGCGTCGCACAGTGCCAGCACGCTGGCCGGCATGACCCTGGACGGCGTCCAGCTGTCACGGGTGGCTGCGCCGCCGGACAGCTCGGCGGCGGGATTGGCGATCAGGTAGCCGGTCCGCAGCCAGTAGCGGAACAGGCTCGACACAACGGCGAGCGCCCGCGCACGGGTGGTGGCCTGCAGACCGGCCGGCGGGGTCCTGGTCGTACTCACGTTAGTGCCCGCGGCAGGCGTGGTGCGGCGGGTGCGTTCGAGGGCCGTCCGGTACGCGAGCAGGTTATCCCGGGTCAGGTCGGACAACGGTCCTAGTTGATGGCGGTCGCACCACAGGATCAGGCGCCTCAGTTCCGCCAGATAGGCGCGCAACGTGTGGGGCGAGCGGCTCGCGCGCTCGCGCAGGAAGAGGGCGACGGCCTGGGCGTCGTCCGCCACGCCCAGCGTATTGGTGACGGGCGACGCATTGGCAAAGCGGCCCGCGCGCGCCAGCCAGGCGCGGCCGGATGCGTCCGTTCCGGGCGCAAGCGCCGCCAGCCAGACGGCGGGAGCGGCCGCCGGGCTGGCGGTTTCCGGTATGGCGATGGCGGTCATGGGCGCGTCTGCGTTCACCGCCGGCATCGCTGGTTGTGTGGCCGGCTGGTCCGGGGCAAACCTGAAGCGCCGGTGCTGCTTCAGCAGACGCAGCAGCACTGTGGCGGGCGCCGGTGCGCGATCAGGGGCGACCACCCTGAGCCGTCCGCGCTCCCAGTACTCGATGGCCGCATCGTGATCGAGCAGCAGCGCGAACACCACAGGATGGTCACGTTTTGCGTCGGCGAGCGACGGACAACCGCGCTTGAGTAACGTGAGCGTCCAGCGCGTATAGACCGGGTGGCCGGTGGCATCGGCCATGTATGCAAGTGCGGCGTCGATACCGTCAGGCAGGCGCTGCGGGGGCGCCGTGGCGGTATCGACCCAGCCGGCGAAACCGGCTGACCTGTTCATTTGGAGCGCCGCCGGTTGCTTGCGCTAGGTGCCGGCGACCCGCTGGTTGCCTTCCTGTGCCGGGATGGCCCGGTGGTGCCGGCGCGACTGTCCGGGATCCGCAGCAGCGCACGCTGTTCCGCGACAAGCGTGGTGAGCGCTGCCGCCTCTGCGGCCGCCCGCAGGCGTCCGTCACGCTCGGCGGCCAGTTCTGTCAGCAGGCGATCGCGCAGCCCCTCGAGCGCTGCTGTCCGTTCCTGCGCCTGGGCGATCTGCGCCGTCAGCCGTTCGCGTTCGGCCTGCAGCGCGTGGCGCTGATGTTCAGTCTCCAGGAGTAGCTGCCTGGAGAGGCCTTCGTAACGGGCGTGAACAGCGGCAACCGCTGCCGCGTGGTCGGTGCGCGCACTTTCGATGGCGGCATTGGCGGATGCCAGCGTTGTGCGCAATTCCACAGAGGCCGTTTCCATGGCTTTCATCTGTTCCGACGCCGCCCGCCGGTCCGCCCGGGCGGTGGCCAGATCAGTATCGCGTTGCGAGATATGGTCACGCAGCGCAGCGAGTTCAACCCTCAGCAGTTCGACTCGCAGATCGGCGTCATGTCGGGCTGTCTCCGCCGCTTCCTTGGCCTGCGTCGCCTCATTTTTCAGTGCGACGACCTCGGTGAGCTGCACCGTCACGGCGGCCTGCCAGAGCGCTCGCATCTGCTCGGCAATCGGGTCGGGCAGGCCGGGAAGGGCGACGCCGGCCAGACCGGCACGGACCACCTCGGCCTCGATGTCGTTGAGTACGCGCGACAGGGTGGTGGGGTCGCCGGCGCCCAGGCGTGCGCGCAGTTTGCGCACTGACACGACCTTGCGGAAACGCGTGCCGGAGGGCGGGTCGGGGTCGCCGGCCTCGGCGAGCATCGCGAGCACGGCAGAACGGATGTCGTCACGGGTGACGGCGGCGGGGCGCGGCATGACGGATCTCCAGTGCGCCGGCCAGGGGTGCGGGCCCGGAGGGGCGGGCAGGGCACGTGGGCGCGACGCGGCAGCAAATTCCACTTTAGATTACGCACACGCCTGACGCCAGAAAACCGGTTTTCCGGCCGGGAACGGCGCCGCTTGCCGCGATAACTGCCCTTATCGCGGCAAACCGCCGCAAGGTGGGGAATCGCGAAATCCGCTGTCGGTCACAGACTTTCGGGGCACTGACCCAAGACGGAATGACGATTGTGACGACGCATTGTTTTCCGCAAGATAAACCTAATACTCGAGTCGAATAACTGATCGTTTCGAATTGGCTACTGATGTCCGGTACAGCAGGACGGGTGAGGACTTGCTTGCTGACGAAGTACTTCAGGAACCGGCCAATAGCAGCCATTCCAGGGATTAAAAAGCGGATACTCAACAACGAATTCGATCGGCACGCAGAGTAGTAGTGCGCAGCGAGGCGTAGGCCCACCGGCATGCCGCGCGGCGTGCTGCCGCTGCGTGTCCGTGTCGAACGGGCTGTTAGCCGGCATGTTTGGCTTCGGGCGCCTCGGGGAGGTCTTCCAAGTTCAACACTTGGTCCGGGGGGCGTTCGAATGGACCCCGACCGCAGGAGTAGGTGCCCTTTTCCAAGTTTGCGTGCTTCTGGACAGCCCGGGCGGTCATTCGATAGACCAAAAAGTCCCCAGAGACTCCCTTTTGCCGGAGTCGGCTGTTCGGCCCCAGCACCACGACTATATGGTCGTAGGAGGAAGGATTACCGAGATCAACGTTCGTGCGAGTACAAGAACCGTGGTACTTAACCTGTACCAAACCCTCTGGGTCGGTACCGTCGTGCCCCGGCTGGCGCCCACTTTCCGCCAGCTCTAGCTTGTAGAAGTGCTGGCAGATGTACTCACCGAGATCCCCTAAATATCGGTCCGATCGGATGACGCCCAGTTTGCGGAGTTTTTCAGCGGCGCTAAAAAACTCACGGACCGCAGTCCTGATTTCTGCTTTCAAGGACGCGCTCCGTGCTGGCTAATGTAGAAGTCGTCGGTGATTCGCAGCTTTTCGCGCAGAGTCCGATGGACCGCGGGGTGTTGAGTAAAAACAAAGTTGTATAGTGGCAAAAATAAAGTTGTATAGCGCCACGAGCCGCGTCATTTCATGCCGTACCACGCGCCGCGCCCACTTCCGTACGACTCCAGGTGCCCTCTTTCGACCAGATCACGGAAGTGTTGCTTCAAGGTGTTGCGACTGCTACCGGTGAGCCTCATAGCCTCGGCCATTGTGATTCGTCCATGCTCGCGGGCGAACTCAACGATTTGTAAAGACAACTCGGGCAGAGACGCCAGCACGATTCTTTCGCGTTCGACTTTCTTCTCAAGTCGTCGCACCTGTTCGGCAAGCGAGCGAAGGAAGAACATCAGCCACGGCTGCCAGTTCGGCTCATCGCTGCGAATTGTCCCCTGTGTCTGGCGCAAGGCCAGATAGTAGCCTTCCTTGTTCGCCTCGATCACGCTTTCCAGCGAGCTATACGGCACATAGGCGTATCCGGCCTGAAGCAGCAGCAAGGTCGTCAGCACGCGACTAAGCCGCCCATTCCCATCCTGGAATGGATGGATTTCTAAAAACACGACCACAAAAATAGCAACGATCAGCAACGGGTGCAGCTGCGCTTTTTCGCGCTCATCGCTAACCCACGACACGAGTTCGCTCATCAGGCGGGGCGTATTAAAGGGCGTAGCCGTTTCAAAAACGACGCCGATCTGCCTGCCGTTTTCGTCGAAAGCAGCAACGCTGTTGGAACTCGTCTTGTAGTTGCCCCGGTGCCATTCGTCCTTCTGGCTGTGCTGGAGAAGGACTTGATGAAGTTGCTTGATGTGATTCTCGTTGAACGGAATTTCGTGCCATGAACTGAACATCAAGTCCATGAGCTCGGCATATCCCGCCACTTCCTGTTCGTCTCTCGTTTCGAACTTCTGGATGGCCAAGTTCGACAGCAATCGTTCGACTTCGCGGTCAGATAGCTTGCTACCTTCGATGCGGGTTGATGAGCCGATGCTCTCGATGGTCGCTACCCGTCGCAGGGACGACAACCGGTCTGGCGCAAGCGTGCCCAAGGCACGCCAAGCGCCTTTGAATTCGTCGATCCGGGCAACCAGGCCCAAGACCTCCGGCGTGATTTGAAGGGTTTCGGTTCTGAACATGAACCAATGATACACCCATTTACACCCATTTATGGCAGGGCAAAACGGGCGTAAATGGGTGTGAGAATGGTGCTTAGCATCGTTCAGCTACCGGCGGCTCCGCGGGCGTCAAACCGGTCGGCTCGCGCTTCGTGCTCCGCAACTTCGAACAGCCGCCACGCAAATCGCACTCCGTTTTTCGACGGTTTTCCCTTAAAAATCAACGCAACCACTATACAACTCACTCCCACGGCGTCCGCCGCTCGACGGAAAAGCGCTTATGAATCAGCGGTAGCGCTATACAACTTTATTTTGTCTCATCACGGGGTTAGCAGTCGTGTGCACGTAGAGTTTCGCCATATTTTCCGTTGTGTTTAGTCCAGCTATCCCACGTCGACTTCGGCCCGACGCAACGTCCGCCATTCTCATTCGACGAGCGCGACACCCTCGTCAACATCGATAGCTACACGGTCGAAGGCAGAGTGACGACCAGGTCATGCCTCCCCGCTCAACTCGGCCACGCAAGCTGAGTAGATTCCACGCACAACAGGCGATCGATAGTCCAGTCTCCAGCCGTCGGTGAACAGTCTTGCCAGGTATTCCGGATCGCCGAAACCCGGCAGACCTGTCAGGTCGAGCGCGATCTTTTCTGAGAGAGTGCCAAGTTGCACCCGCTCTGACCAGTTGGCCTTCGCGCCGTTTCCGGCCAGCCAGATGCGGGTCGACTCGACGAGGTGGTCTGTGCGTAGCCAATCACCGCCGCGCGCCCTGGAGACAAGCTGCGCTGTTGCAAGATAGCAGAGCAGTTCGGCGCGTGCTTCCTCGTCCAATCCGGTAGATTCGATCATCAGTTGTACCGTATCCGGTCAGCATTGTGTTGTGCTGCCTTAGCTGAAACGTGAGGACCTGGCGAAGCGTCCCGAACCTCGCATAGTTGCTCGTAAGCGCCGTTTGTCTAGGTGACGTCCAGCATGTCGGCACAGACGATGATCGCACGTTGACAGCCGTCCTCAATAATCGCCGCATGAAGGCGAACTTCAGTGCATTTGTTCGCCTGGGTTTCGTTCACTGGAACCTCCGTGCAGGATTGGAGCTGCGACCGGGCTTTAAGCGTTCGTAGCCCTGCGAATTGTCGGCCCCAAGTAATTCCACGCATAGCGTCGCCGCGAATGTTTCTGATGGCGGGCTGGAGCGGGCGCAGGGCAATAATGCCGGTCGCCTCTCGCGGCAACCGTCATCGCCGATCTTGACTTCGTGGCGAAAAACACTAGCACTGAAGCTTACCGTCAGTCGAGCTTCCATGTCCCCCGCCCGGACGACTTCTACTCACCCGGCTGCGCCGCCCCGGGCCGCGCAGTACATTCGCATGTCCACCGATCACCAGGAATACTCTCCGTTCTTTCAGCGCGAAGCGATTGCCCGGTATGCAGCCACACACAACATACGGATCGTGCGGGACTACGAAGACGCGGGCATCAGCGGTCTCACATTGCGCGACCGGCCAGCACTGATCCAGCTGCTGCTCGATGTGGAAAATCCCGCTCGCAGGTTTTCCAGCGTTCTGGTGTACGACGTCAGCCGCTGGGGACGTTTCCAGGATGTCGATGAGAGTGCCTTCTATGAGTACACATGCCGCCGCGCTGGCGTGAACATTATTTATATCGCGGAGCCCTTTGAGAACGACGGCAGTCCACTCTCGTCGGTGTTGAAAGCGATGAAGCGAGCGATGGCCGGTGAATTCAGTCGGGAGATGTCGCGCAAGATATTCCTAGGCCACTGTCTGAACGTCCAGCGCGGATTTCACACTGCGGGGCCTGTGGGTTATGGTCTGCGCCGCGTGCTCGTCAACGCCCGCAGGGAGATCCGGCAACCACTTGGCCGCCATGAATACAAGAACGTGCAGACCGATCGTGTCATCGTTGTCCCGGATTCCTCGGGCGAAGCGGCCATCGTCCGTAAGATGTTCGAGTGGTATGCGACGCAGCCGGTCACGGCGACTGGCATAGCGCAACGCCTGAACGACTTTGGGATCGTCAACGGGGGCGGGCGCCCCTGGCAGGGTCAGCACATCATGCGAATCCTGTGCAACGAAAAGTACATCGGCACCAATGTGTACAGTCGCACGACGTCCAAACTCGATAGTCCCTGGCGACAGGTCCCCCATGACGAGTGGATAAGGGTACCGGGCGCGTTCGCCGCTGTGGTTGACAGGCGGCTCTTTGCAGCGGTTCAGGCCAGGCTCGCACATAGCCGGCGCGGACCGACGCGTGAAGAGATCATTGATGGCATGCGCAAGATCATAAGCCGGGCAGGCAAAATCAATCAGAAGTTACTGAGACACTACCGAAGCGGACCGTCGGCGGAGCAGGTGGCGCACGAGTTTGGCAGTCTCAACGAAGCGTATAAAGCCATCGGCTATGCGCCGAACCTCGATCCCGAGCGCTCCGAAAACCGATGTGTCGAACGTCGTATGGAACGACACGTCGCGGACAGTGTTTCTGCAATGCTGTGCGAACTCGGACACGACGTTCGATATGAAAAGCACACCGCCACGCTGTGCGTCGATGGCGCACTACGGATGCAACTGGTCGTGCGCCGTCCGTGGATGATCCAGGGGCATCTGCCGTACTGGACCGCACGTTGGCCGGACTGCTTCGCGATCGACTTTCTGGTTTATGGTCGTATCGAACGCACGGGCACAGAACTGCTTGATTTCCATATTCTGCCGCGCGGCAGTCTCCGTGCAGGCGAATACACCGTGGTGTTCCGTCATGGCCAGTCCCATTTTGAACCGTACCGACGTCTCGATCTGAAAGCACTCCTTGCGCTAGCGGACACTGTTTCGCTCGAAGTGCTGCCAGTAGTCTCCAGTTCGGCCGCGAGTTAGATGCCATGGCACGGGCGATTCCAGTCAGTTCGGATCTGGCTGTCCCGGCGGACGACCAGGGCCAGGCCTCGTTGCGCGACGACCGGTGTCCCGCGAACCGGAAATCAACGCCCGAAGCCAGGGCGCGAAAGGTTTTGATGCTCCAACGCGCGCGGCAGCAGACTCTTCTTAGACGGATGAAATCCGTCCGGGCGGAGATGGCCATTCTGGAAAGTGTGCTGCGGGAGCTATTGTCCGATCCCGCGTTTGTGGCGCTGCTAAGACGTCAGGGGTTCGTTACGATGCCACGACTGCTTCGAACTCGCCTGAGCGGAAGGAGTTCATGACCACCGCCCGTCCTGCCAGATTCGTCGCCCGGGCCATGGAAACCTCCACAGGGCAGGCAGGTCCCGCAGGCATCTGTCCGGAGGCACTCACACTGCTGGCTGGATACCGACTGCCGGACCGCACCTTGGCTGCGCTCAGGCGGATGGTCACATCGCGTCAGCTGACCGCAGCGCTGGTGATGGTTGGGGCGGACAACTGTTCGGGCGATCTTGCGCGCGCATTACTCGTGGCCACTCCTGCATCGCAACGCGCCGACGATCCGCGCGGCCGGCAGTCTGACTGCCATCGCGCAAGGCTGCTTTCCGGGATGGAAAAGGGTCTTACGCACATGCAGAAGACAATGCAGTCCCTGACGCCGGGCTATCACGATGACCTCTACTGTCTCGCCTTGACCGCGAGCTTCGTCAGGGGCTGGATGCGTGATGACGTCGTCACAGCGTGGCTACAGTCACACACTCCGGGCGCCGCCGCGACACTTGGGCACCTTGTATCAGCTTCGGAGACAGCGACTGCACCGAAGCGGCGGATGAAATTGCCGTATGCGCCTGCCACTCAGGCTGCGTATCGCAGGCGGCGCTGAACGGAATCCGACGTGCAGGCTTTGGAAAAATAGCTCGCTGCGGTGTGAACTACAGGTAGAGGTCCTTGCAAAGTGGGAGGCTTCACATATCTGAAGGCGGTTCGTTTCCACTTCAGCAGAAACGGGCCGCTCAAGTTAATCGGGCGAAGATTTTCGAACTACCGCAATCGGCCAGGAAGCGACATAGCTCGGTGTCGACGGTGCGCCTGCTGTTGCGCTGACAACCGACGTTCGCACAAATGTTGTTCAAGGTTCTTCCGTCCAGTCACGCCAGTGCATTGAGCGCTGCGGCCTATCGTGAGGGATTGACCGCTTAAGAGAGCCCGGAGAGCGTGAGCGAAATCTAGAACTGTCCGCTGCGCAGGATAAAGATGCTCCAATTTTGGATCAACGGCTTACGGGAGGTTACCCATCTCGCTTTCGATTCCAAGCAGTTCGACAATGAACTGTGCAGCGACGTGCAACGCCCTGAAGCTCGCTTTGCTGTGCTCAACTCGTCTGTGGACCGGCTCTGAGCGTTCGCGATGATAGCCGCAGTCTTCACCGTCTTCACGCAAACTGTCCGTCGTAATTCATGAATCGATTGAAAGGCTTCAGTTCATCCTATATGACGCACGCTCATCGTCGTGCTGCCGCTCAGGCGTCGGCACGAAGCTGACCGGTCGCACCGCCAGCATGAGATTCATCTACCGGAGCCCTGCTGGTTTCGTTGTGAGCCCACACGATGCGCTCCATCATCGCGAGAAACACATTACGCTCGGCCTCATCGAGCCCGTGCAGCATTCGAATGTTCGACCGTTCAGTCCCCTCAAAAAGCGTCTCGTACAGTTGATGGCCGGCAGCGGTCAAAAACAGGACTTTCGCTCGACGGTCCGTAGCACTCGGCTCCCGTGTGATCAAGCCCTTGGTTTCTAGCCGTTCGAGCACACCGGAAAGGGTGTTGCGATCGAAGCCTACTGTTTGGGACAGCCGGATCTGATCAATGCCCGGTCGGGCGAGCACCGATACCAGCGCGCCGAACTGCACCGGCGTAATGTCGTAGCCGGCGGTCTCTTCGAGAAACACAGTGACAGCAAACTGTTGCAGGCGACGCATCTGGTAGGTCGGCCGGCTATACAGGGAGCGGCCAAGTGATGCGTTGTCTTCCGGGCTTCCCATTGGCACGCGCGAGACTTCGTTGGTATCGCGAACCAGGGCCGCCAGCATGCGTGAGAAACGCTTTCGGTCGCGGGCCGTCAATGCCTCCAGCAGGCGCGCGTCCGCTCGATCTGCAGACTCGCCAAGCTTGCGGTACATCGCCTGTCCGCTTTTCGTTGCCCGAATGACTTTCGCCCGACGATCTTCGGCGTCGGTCTCGCGTGTGATCAGCGATTTACCTTCGAGTCGGGTCAGGACACCCGACACTGTGGATCGGTCGAAGCCGGTGGCCTGCGCAATGCGCAACTGATCGGCATCGGGGGAAGCCATCACTGCGGCAAGCACGCAAAACTGATCGAAGGTCGTGTCGAGACCGTCCGCTTCCTCGAGAAACAGCGTAACGGCGAGCGTCTGTAGCCGGCGAATCAGGTGGCCGGGCTTCTTGTAAAGGACTTCGGAAAGAGTTTTCTGAACCACGGGATCGAGTTGCGCCGCATGAAATTTGATCGTCAGATCATAGCACGCGGCGCACGATACTCCGTCCTGTGACGATTCACCGGGACGCGCAGAAACTGCACGTCCCCGGCGTCCTTCAAGCTTGCGTTGCAAGCAGCAGGCCGAGGGTCGGCGCTGCTGCGCGGGCGGTCCGGCGGGTGCGTCAATTCACCTGTCACACGGCTGTTGCGTTGCCCAACACATAGGCTTCATCGATCAGACGAACAGCGTTCAGGCAATCTTCGACGCCGACGGGCGGGGGTAATCCATCCCGCCACGCTGCCAGGATGCTGGCGAGGCAGTGGTACGCCGGATTTTCCGTCGGCAGGTCAGAAAAATTCTGTTCTCCGTCGGCAGTCACGATACGGATGTTGCCGTCCTTGGCCATCAGCAATGCGTCGCGCCCGACGATTTTCCACTCGCCATCCGCGCCATCGAGCAGCTTGTCGCGCCCCGCTCCAGGTTGGACGCCTTCCGTTGTCCGGCGGGGGTAGGTATTGCCCACTTCGAGGGTGCCGCATACCCCGGTGGGCGTTCGTAAAAGTACGCTCGCATAGTCTTCCACGCGGGTTCTCAATGCATGATGGCCGAATTGTGCGCCGGTAACGCGTGCAGTTTCACCCGTCAGAGTGAGAAAGATGTCGAGTCCGTGCATGCCGAGATTGCGCAGACAGCCGCCCCCCGACGCTTGCAGATCCAGCATCCACTCGCAATTCCAGGCGGGATAGCGGGCCGACGTAAATCGGTTGGTCCGGATGTACAGATGCGATAGCGGTCCGAAGACCCCTTCGGCGAGCATCCTGCGCGCGTGCCGTACGAAAGCGGAGTCGCGCTGCGGCATCGGGACTGCAACATACGAACCTTGCGCACGAACTCTTTCGGCGATTGTCGCGACTTCCTTCGCATTCAGTCCCATGGGCTTTTCCATCAGGAACGGCAGCCGCCGTTCGAGCAGATCGTGCGCGACCCCCGCCATGGTGTCATGCCGCCCCAACGCCACCACAAAATCGGGGCGCAGCGTATCGAGCATCTGGGCGGCGCTCGCGAACACGGCCGGGTGGCCCACTTCCGCGGCACGCTGCGCAGCGACAGCTGGGTTGCTGTCCTGAACGCCAATCAGTTCGACGTCGGGCATCCGCGCGAGATGCCGCAAGTAGGCCGCGTCATAGATGGAATGCCAGTGGCTCACGCCTAGCGCGGCGATCCGGATAGTCATCTCTTAAGTCTCCTCTTCAATATCGTGTCACAGAACCTCATCGCTGACGAGTGTCCTGCCACGCTCACTTAGCCGGCGTTGACGCGCCGGCAAACGATTGGTCGATTTTCGCTGCGGCGCCCTTGAACGGCAGGCAAGGAGGTGCCTCTCCGTTTCCGCACCGTTTCCTTCCAGACCGGTTCTTCAGCAGCCGCTGCATTCAGGCGTTTGCCGCGTTCTGTCTTGACAATGAAAAGTACTGTGATAATCTGTGTACGTACTATATGAGAGATCAGTGAGCGGCGCAAGCTAAGGCTCACGTCATACCAACGGAGGAGCATGCAATGCGTTTGTGCCGTTTCAACCAGAATCGTCTCGGCGTCGTCGAAGACAAGCTTGTATTCGACGTGACTTCCGCGCTCGATGTGCTGCCGCAAGAACGTTGGCCTCAGCCATTCGGCGATGCGCTATTCAGGCATTGGAACCTCGTGCTGCAGGCCGTTCGCGACGTGCGGCCAGGTGCGGCGGCGCAGTCGGTTACGTCGGTCGATTTTTACGCACCGGTGGCCACGCCGAGCAAGATCGTCTGCGCGCCCGTCAACTATCTCGACCACAAGAACGAGGCCGATGCCGATCCGGCCAATTTCTATCAGCACCTGAACAAGATCCAGGAGGCTGGACTTTTCCTCAAGTCTGCTAGTGCTCTTGTCGGGCCGACGGAAGGCGTGCGGCTGCGCCATCTCGACCGGCGCAACGATCACGAACTGGAACTGGCTGTCGTGATCGGTCAAGCGGCGAATCGCGTGAGCCGTGAGCATGCGTTGTCGCACGTCGCGGGCTATGCAATCGGGTTGGACATGACCGTTCGCGGCCCGGAAGAGCGGTCATTTCGAAAGTCGGTGGACAGCTTTGCCGTGGTAGGCCCGTGGCTGGTCACCGCCGACGACTTGAGCGATCCGTCCCAGCTCGATATCGAACTGACCGTGAACGGCGAGCCGCGTCAGAAGAACAATACCCGAAACCTGATCGTGGACGTCCCGGGCCTCATCGAAATGGCGTCGCGTTTCTACACGCTTCATCCCGGCGACATCATTCTGACCGGCACGCCGGCCGGTGTCGGGCCGGTAGTCCCCGGCGACACGATCGAGGCCCGGATCGCCGGCATCGGCTCGATGCGCGTGGCGGTCAATGCGATCTAGTCGGCGCGCCCATATCGGAAACTGATCATGAACGAATACGACAAGTTGCTCACGCGGATGGACGAACTCGATACGGCCCCGCTGTGGGAGCTGTACATGAAAATCGCGAGCCGTGAGCCGCGCTGCGCCGACAAGCCGATGCACTGGTCATGGGCCGATCTCGCCGGCCTGGTCGACACCGCGGCGCGCGAAGTGTCGCTCGAAACCGCGGAGCGCCGCGTGGTGCTGTTCGCCAATCCCGCTTTCGCGCCGAGAGTCGTGACGACCACCAATCTGCAAGCCGGCATTCAGATTCTCGAGGCCGGCGAGTCCGCGCGTCCGCATCGACATAGCGCGTCGGCGCTGCGCTTCATCATGTCGAGCAAAGGCGGCGCGACGTTCGTCAACGGGCAGGAGTGCCCGATGGCACCGGGTGACCTGATCACGAACCCCGCGTGGTGCTGGCATGAGCATGTGAACGACACGGATGAGCGCATCGTCTGGTTCGACGGCCTCGACGTGCCGCTCGTACAGTATCTCGACGGATTTTTCTTCGAGGAAGCGCCGGACGATCTGAGCTACCCGAAGGACGCGTCGGCGCTCGCGGACGCGTCGTTGCTGGGCGGCGGCTTCGTGCCCGATCCGCCGCATGCGCCGGTGCCTTTCTCGCCGCTCTATCGATACTCGGGAAAACACACGCTGAATGCGTTAGCCGCGATGCCGTCGGCGCCGGACGGCTCGAAGCGGATGCGCTACGTGAATCCCCTGACCGGCGGCGCAATCATGCCAACCCTCGACTGCTACATGCTCGAACTCGCCAGGCACGCGCAGACGCGCGCGTCGCGCAGCACGTCGAACGCCATTTGTCTCGTGGTCGAGGGTGAAGGACGTTCGACGATCGGCAGCACGACGATCGAGTGGAGCAGGAACGACGTCTTCACGATTCCCCATTGGCACTGGACCAGCCATCAGTCCACTTCCACCGACGTCAACGCCCGGCTGTTCATCATGACCGATCGGGACCTGCTCGCGAAGCTGCATCTGCTGATCGAGCAGACCGAGTAGCTGCCAGGCCTCTCTTTCCCAACCGCGCAGTAAAAGCCGCAACGACGGCGATAAAACAATCTTGGAGACTTTGATGCAAACGACGAAAACACAGGGAGGGTTGCGCCTCGTAACGGGCTGCATCGCAGCGGCGGCAATGCTCGGGACGCATGCACCCGCCGCTCACGCACAAAGCACGGTGACGTTGTATGGGCTTCTTTCAGAAGGGATCGGATACGTCAGCAACGAAGGCGGCAAGTCGAACGTGAAGCTTATTCCCGGCACGATGCAAAACAACCGCGTCGGCCTGCGCGGCGCGGAAGACCTGGGC
The DNA here is from genome assembly GCF_046026675.1 of Paraburkholderia sediminicola. Classification (GTDB taxonomy): domain Bacteria; phylum Pseudomonadota; class Gammaproteobacteria; order Burkholderiales; family Burkholderiaceae; genus Paraburkholderia; species Paraburkholderia sediminicola_F. Next base: position 1,156,061 of record NZ_JAQQEY010000002.1, read on the forward strand.
GGCGGGCTACGCGCCGTCTTTACACTCGAGAACGGGTTCGATATCACGAACGGCAAGTTTCAGCAGGGTGGCCGCATGTTTGGTCGCCAGGCCTACGTCGGATTGAGCAGTGCCACATGGGGAACCCTGACGGCCGGCCGTCAGTACGACGTGCCGTTCGATTATCTGACCGGCTTCGAGGCGCCCGTGGCTGCGGAAGGGCTCGGCGCGCACATCGGCGACAACGACAACGTATTCGGCAGCTATCGCTACAACAACGCGTTGAAGTATCAGACGCCGATTTTTGCGGGACTGCGCGGCGAGGTGATGTATGCGATGAGCAATGCGGCTGGCCAATGGGCGATGAACCGCTCGGTCAGCGCCGGTGCTGCCTATGAAAACGGCGGTCTGAAACTCGCCGCGGTGTTTCTCAACACCGACAACCCCGGTATTGGCGGCAACGCGAACGGGGCAGTTACTGACGACTACGCAGGCGCACCGTTTGTGCTGTTCCACTCGAGCCCGCTGAACTCCAATGCTGGCGTGCGGCGTCAGCGGGAATTCGGCGTGGGTGGGCAGTACACGGTGGGAGCGTTGCGCATGGCGGGCATGGTGACGGACGTGCGCTACGATTATCTGGATCGCACCAGCCTGCATCTGGATAACGTCGACGTCAACGCATCGTATTTCCTCACCCCGGCGTTGATGCTGTCGGCCGCTTATATCTACACGAGCGGCAAATACGGCGGTTATGACCATGCGCCGCACTGGAACATGGGTCAGTTGTGCATCGATTACTTCCTGTCGAAGCGTACGGACGTGTACGTGTTCGGCAACTACCAAAAAGCGGCCGGCGCCAAGGCGGACATCTATCTGTTCTCGCCGTCGAGCAACAGTAGCCAGACAGCGATTGTGGCCGGTATTCGTCATAAGTTTTAACGCACTCATCTGAAGGATCAGACATGAAAGTTCCGCTTACGGTCGCATGCTGGGATTACGACCGAACCCGGGCGCTGTTCGACGGTCGCGTTGCGATCGAGGGCTGCGATGCCAATCTGCTGAATCTGCCGGTAGAAGAGACATTTTTCCGTGCCTTGAACGGCGCGGAGTTCGACGTCACGGAACTGTCGTTCAGCAGCTACACGATGTTGCGCTCGCGCGGCGCGTGTCCGTATGTTGCTATTCCCGTCTTCCTCTCGAGGTCGTTTCGCCATTCGGGGATTTACGTGCGGACCGATCTCGGTATCGAACGTCCCGAAGATCTCGCCGGCCGGCCGGTCGGCACACCGGAATATCAGTTGACCGCAGGCGTCTGGCAGCGCGGCCTGCTGCAGGATCAGTACGGCGTCCCAGCGGAGGCGATCGAATGGTGGACCGGCGGCGTCGACGATCCCGGCCGCCACGAGAAAGTTTCCTTTACCGCGCGGGCAGACATCCACGTGAAGCGCATTCCCGATACGCAAACGCTCACCGAGTGGTTGAGAGATGGACGCATCCATGCATTCATCGCGCCACGCGAGCCCAAGTGCTTCGTCAATCGCGAGCCGAATATCGGACGGCTGTTCCCGAACTTTGCCGCCGTGGAGCGTGACTATTATGCGGATACGGGGATCTTTCCAATCATGCACGTGATCGGCATACGCGAGTCGCTCGTCGAGCAGTACCCATGGCTTCCGTCGAGTGTCTACAAGGCGTTCGCGCAGGCGAAGCAGATTGCCCAAGGCGAATTGCGACAACAGGCTGCGCTGAAGGTCATGTTGCCGTGGCTCGTCAGCGAATACGAGGAGACGGTCGCCCGGATGGGTGAGAGCTGGTGGTCGTACGGCGTCGCGGGAAACGAGGGAACACTCGACGCGTTCACGCGCTATCACCATGAACAGGGGCTTTCGGCACGCCGCATGACGCCGGCCGATCTGTTTGCCGCGACCACGCTGGATAGCGTCAAGATCTAATAACCGTGTAGATGGAGGAGACGAGATGAATTCGGAAAAGGTGGACGTCGGCGGATTGATCGACGCGTGGGGAGTGAGATCGTGGCAGATCGTGATCATCGCGCTATGCATGCTGGTCACGCTGCTCGATGGGTTTGACCAGTTCTCGCTTGGCTTCGTCGCCCCGGCGATCAAGTCTGAATGGCAACTGAGTCCGCAACAGCTGTCCTATCTCTTCACGGCGAGCGTTCTTGCAAGCGTCGCCGGCGTGCTCGGGGGGCCGCTGGCCGATCGCATCGGCCGCCGTTGGCTCGTAATTGGATCGACCGCGGCGTTTGGTCTGTTCACGTTGTTGAGTTGCACCGCGACCGACGCCGGGCAGTTCTTTTTCTGGCGCGTGTTGACTGGCCTCGGGCTCGGCGCCGCTGTGCCGAACGCGATCGCGCTGTGCGCCGAGCTTGCACCGAAACGTACGCGTTCGACCGTCGTGGTCATGCTGATCTGCGCGGTCCCGTTCGGCGCGGCGCTGGCAGGTTTCGTCTCGGCGCAACTGTTGCCACACCACGGGTGGCGCTCGCTCTATATCGTTGGCGGGGTTGCACCGTGCGTCACGGCGTTGCTGTTGATTGGGCTATTGCCGGAATCAATCCGGATGCTCGCACTGCGCAAAACAGCGATGTCGCAAGCTCGTATCCGGGTGCTCCTAACCAAGATAAATCCGCAATGGCAGGCGCCGCCGGCCGCGATTTTCTACGTACAGGAAGAAGGGCTTGCACGCAATCCAGTCGGACGGTTGTTCGAAAAAGGGCGTGCGCTTGGCACCGTTTCGCTGTGGCTGATCATGGCGATGAACCTGCTCGAGATCACGTTCCTCGGCGTCTGGCTGCCGTCGTTGATCCTGCGCTCGGGCCTCGACGGCGCCGTACCCAGCCATGTCACGTCGGCGATGTTAATCGGGGCGACGATCGGTTCTGTGCTGATTGGACGGATCGTCGACCGGTTGGGTAGCTTTTCGATTCTCGTGCCCGTGCATCTTGCCGGCGCGGCGGCGGTCGCCTCGATGGGATTAGCGATGGGCAACGTCGGCGCCATGTACGCCGCGGCCTTCATGATCGGCCTCTTCGTGAACGGGGGGCAAGGCGGCGCCGACGGGATGCTCACTGCGTTCTATCCGACTTCGATGCGCTCAACGGGCATCAGTTGGGCACTGGGCGCCGGGCGGCTCGCTTCGATCGGCGGTCCGTTGGTGGGCGGCCTGATGCTGGCGCGTGGCTTTTCGACGCCATTGATTTTCGTGCTGGCCGGTCTGCCGGTCGTCATTTCCGCGCTGACCATTCACAACATGTGGCGCAGGACGGCGCGCGCACCGGTTGCCGAGGCGGTTGGACATTGAGCCGCGGCCGATTGTGGCGCGGCAGCAGTCAGCCTTATCGCATCGCGAAGCGTCGTAGCGACGACGCATCCAGCTGCGGTACACAGCATGTCCGTATGACCCCGCACGTCTGACCTGCCTCGTCGACACGAGCAGTGCCGGCGCGCGATTAACGATCAAGTGGAGTGATGTATGAACAACAGGATGGAAGAGGTAATCATCGTGGGTGGCGGGATCGGCGGCTTGACGCTCGCCCTCGCGCTGCACAAGGCAGGTGTGCAGTGCCGGGTCTTTGAAGCGGTCCCGCAACTCAAACCGCTCGGCGTTGGCCTCAATCTGCTGCCGCATGCGATGCGCGAAATGGATTCGCTCGGTCTGAAGGAGGCGCTTTGCGCAAAAGGCATTCTCACGCGCGAATATAGTTTCTACACGAACCACGGACAACTGGTCGACCACGAACCCCGTGGGCAATTCGCCGGACTGGACTGGCCGCAGGTGTCGATTCATCGCGGCGATCTGCACATGACGCTTTACGACGCGGTGTGCGAGCGTCTTGGGGCAGACGCCGTAGTCCTGGGTCAACGATGCATCGGCTTCGATCAGCATGCCGACGGGGTCACCGCGCACTTCGAGGACGCAGTGGACGGCAGCCGCTTGCCGGACGTGTCCGGAAAAGTGCTGATTGCCTGCGACGGCGTGCACTCGGCGGTTCGCGAGCAATTTCATCCGAAGGAAGCGACGCCGCGCTATCAAGGCTCGACGCAATGGCGCGGGGTCACGCGCTGGAAGCCGTTCCAGTCCGGCGCCAGCATGTGTTATATCGGCACGTTCCGTACCGGCAAGCTGATTACTTACCCCATTCGCGACGACATCGACAGCGAGGGGCATCAACTGATGAACTGGGTGATCGAATTCGCCCGGCCCGAGGAACAGCAACGGGATTGGAATCGTGCGGGCCGTCTCGAAGATTTCGTGCATCTGTTCGAGCATTGCCGGTTCGACTGGCTCGACGTTCCGGCGATGCTTCGGGCAGCAGACGCGGTATACGAGTATCCAATGGTCGATCAGGATCCGCTGTCCTTCTGGACGAGGGGGCGCGCGACGCTACTCGGCGACGCAGCGCATCCGATGATGCCGCGCGGTTCGAACGGGGCAGCGCAGGCGATCATCGATGCGACGACGCTTGCGGGTCTCCTCACCGACTCGAACGACTGGCCGCAGGCATTGGTTGAATACGAACGACGCCGGCTGAAGGCGACCTCGGACGTAGTGCTCGCGAACCGGGAAATTGCGCCGGACGCGATCCTGCTGGTGGTCGACGAACGCACCGGCGGCAAACCGTTCAACGATATCGACGAAGTGATTTCGCATGAAGAACGCAAACAGTGGCAACTGCGTTATAAGCAGGTTGCCGGTTTCAGCGCCGACTCTCTGACTCGCTAACTTCTGCATTGCGACGACTAGCCGACTCAGCGAGCGGACAGGTTCCGGTCACAGGTTTGTGGCCGGTGCCAATACTCAGCCGGGAAGTGGATGCTGTTCCCAATGTGACGATTTGCCGGGCGGCACTGTACCGGCCGCACGTTAGGAGCGAGTTGGCCGACGACGTCGCGGCGCACCACTACCGATCAACGCTTCAAATCTCTCTGTATTCGACCGGAGACTGACGGGTATAGCGTGAGCAACGGACAGTCAGCTGCTTTGGTTGTGCGTCCGTTTGGGGGCGAAAGTACGCGTTTGCTGAAAGCGTAAGCCGTCGTTCAGAACGGCCACGGAATGGATGGATGTTCAACCTACAGGCGCCGCTTGGCGCCAATAAGTAAATGCCTGCTATGGCCGACTTCCTTCCATCGGGCATCGGGGAGCGTCACGAATCATGAAAACAACGGCGGTTTGCATAAAAAATGGCCAGCATGTGGTCAAGCGCCGTTCGAAAGGCTGGCCTGAGAGGCCGGTGGACGCTCCTCCGGCAATGCTCCTATCTGTAGGAGAGTGTTCTGCCCCAAGCATAGATGTCGTGCCAGTTCAGCTCTCTTTGTTTTAGTCAGAGACTACGGCACGCCACGAGGTGAGGGTTAGGGCAGGGCGTGGCTGGCTTACGTGTCGGTACGGACGCGCCGACTACGCTTTCCTGTCGGGGAATCTGTCTGCACTTTCTCGACGGCCGCTGTGACGCGCCTGGGTGTTGCCTTCTTCAGCACGGCCTTCTTCGACCTCCGCATCCGCTGCACCTTTCGTTCGACGTCAGCGAGCAGATCGCTTGGCGCACACCTCAAGGCGGCCGCAAGCGCAAACAACATCGTCAGCGTGGGTTGATTTTGACCCAGCTCGAGCATGCTGACGTAGTTGCGCCGGATATCAGCCTCGAAGGCGAGCTGTTCCTGGGTAAGCTCCGCACGAAGACGATGCTCGCGCAAGACCGCGCCAAAGACTACGGCCAATTCCAAAATTCTCTCCCAGTGAAATGGGAGAACTGTCCAGTTGACGCTATAATTTGTCTTCCCAGTGAACTGGGAATTAAGTGGACGGTATGTGTGTGCGATCCTTATGCAGTAAGGGTTTGCAATTTTTTTTGATGTCGGCGAGATTTGCTCGATGCTGTGGTTGTTTCCTGGCGAAGGCGCGCGTCGTCATCAGGTAATTGATTCATTACGATAGCGTTCGAGGTAGTAGGCAGTATGTTTGTGACGAGTGAAAAGAACAGGAAGCCTCCGTATGCAATGCCTTTTTTCGACGAGCTACCGGGCGCCAGCACGTGGTCGGCAATCGAGCAGCTGATTCCGCGGGACATGTTGATCCTGCGGGTGTCGCCGGCACGCTCGCGTGTCATTCCGACAATCATGCTACTGGACCTGTCCGCGATGGCACCGCATCTTGAGCGGTTCGTCGGCGGGGATGTCGTGCTACGAGGGGCCGCTGTGCTGAGCACACAACTGGCACACGAGGTCGACCGGTGGACGCTCGATCCGTTGAGCGAGATCCGGGTGGGGGTAACCGAGCCAGAACAGTACAGTCAGGGCGAGCGGCTGGTGACGGTAACCCGGTTCACGACAGCGGCGGGGCGCACGTTTTCGGTACCGTGTGCCCTTGCAACACGCCCTGCGCGCGGAAGGCGACTCTGGCGCGCAAAAGCGTCCGGCAAGCCGGCCAGTCGCTGAGCGGCGCTGGCAATGGACGCGCATAGGGGCGTGGGACCACGCTTGCCCAGGCAGTCGATGGACGTGCTGCCGCGGTGGCGAGGTGGCCTCGTACTGTACCTCGATTTCGATGGGGTCCTCCACCCGGAAGACGTGTGGCGTCGCCCTGGTACCGGACCATATGTCGCGAGCCCGCCAGGGCATGTGGTGTTTGAACACGCGGCGCTACTCGAGCGCTGCCTCGAGTCCTATCCCGAATTGCGCATCGTGCTGTCAACGAGCTGGGTTCTGGTGTTTCGCAGCGTCCGCAAAGTTGCGCGCCGTTTGCCGCCGGCACTGCGCCGGCGCGTGGTCGGCGCGACTTTCCACGGCCGGATGGATCCGGTGTGGTTCCGTTCCATCCCGCGTGGCGTGCAGGTCTGGGGCGATGTGTGCCGGCGTCAGCCCGAAGCGTGGGTTGCGCTCGACGATGATGATGCGGGCTGGCCGTCGGTGTGCCGGGGTAACCTGGTGCGAACTGATCCGGTGCTTGGCATCAGCGCGCCAGCGGTCCTGATGGAGTTGCAGACGCGGCTCGCAGCAATGCACCGTCTGGAAGAAGGCGGGCCGTGATAATCCGCCTTATCACGGCCAACGTGAGTTCGCCCTCATCCTGGGCGCATCCTCTGGAGATGACATGAGCAGACGCAGGAAACCGCCGGTACAGCCTCCCGACGAGACGTCCGCGCAGCTACGCGCGTGGCTGCGGCGCTTCGCGCTTGCTACCCGCCACGATGCTACCGGGGCCGCCACGATTCCGTTTCCCGAGCACGTGAGCGTACTCGCCGGGCCGCGGCTGCGGAAGCGCCGCTTGTGCCGGGACGCGATCGCCGGGCAGCCGGAAGCGCCTGCAACCGCAGACGGTCCGACGGAAGAAGGGAGTGCGCCCTGAGCAGCATCGGGCGGCCGGGTTTTGACGGCGCGGGCGCTTGGGGTGATCTGGATGCACACGGAGCATCCGGCCGCATCACCGGGCCAAGGCTCCGGGAATGCCGCTGCGGGACGGGATGCGATCGGGGCCGCACGCTGCGGGCCCGCAACAGAAAGAAGAACAGGACATGACGGATACATCCTTCCACGGCGCGCTGCTCTGGCCGCTGCCGGCCGAACGGCAAGGTGGCTCGATTAACCGCTATTTCATTGACACGGAATTCACCGACTTCCGGCATTGCCAACTGGTCAGTCTCGCCATCGCTGGCGAGAACGGGGATGAGTTCTACGGCGAGCGTACCGACTTCGATCTGGCACGGTGCAGTGACTTTGTCCGCAAGGTGGTGCTGCCGCAGCTCGGCCAGTTTGAGGGGCGCGCGATGCCGTTTGACCGGCTGCGCGAGGCACTGCGCGCATGGCTCGGCAACGTACCCGGCGACTCCGGCCCGATACTCTGCTACGACTGCGAGACGGACCTGAACCTGTTCCGGTTCCTGCTGGGTGGCCCCCTGCCACGCGGCTGGCGGGTCGAGAATATCGCGGGCCATCGCGACCGGGAGCGGCGCGCTGAATACTTCGCCCGGCATGGCGGCGAACACCATGCGCTGCATGACGCGCGGGCCAATGCGCACGCTTTTACTGGCTGAATACGGCGGACGAGACTCGGCCGCTGGAGGAGCACGCTTCCGGGGCGGACGAAAACATCCGATCGATGAAAAATTGCAGATGCCAGGCAGGAGACCAGGATGACCGGAGGCCGTGAATGGATTCCGCGATCCGACGCACGGCGGATCGCGCAGCGACTGCGTGAGCGTCGCAGGGCGCTGGGATTGACCCAGGCTGAACTCGCCACCATGGCGGCTGTGGCGCAATCGACCCTGGTGCACTGGGAGAGGGGGAGGTGGCCCGACACCGTTGCAACAGCTACTGTGAAAACGCTGGAAGCAGCCCTGCAGGTGCCGCAAGGATGGCTGCTCAGTCGCGACATGGAGCCGTTGCCGGATCCCGGGTTCAATGCCGGAGGTGCAGCGGCCCGAGAGGGAGGGGGGGATCTCCAGACGCGAATTCCCCAGGCCCGGTGCCGGGAAATCGGGCCTCACGCCAGGCGGTTGCGCGAGGAGCTAGGCCTTTCGGTTGCGGAAGTGGCGCGCGCCTGTGCCGTATCAAATCCCACGCTGTTGCAGTGGGAGCAGGGGACGTTTCCGAAGGCGCTTACCGCGGCGCGTCTTCGCGCGTGGGAGCGTGCACTCCTGCTTGCGCCGGATCAACTGCTGGCGCCTCCGGCGGCACATCCAGGGTTGCGCGATGGCAGATGGCGCGTGGTCGTCGAGGCTGAAACGCTCGAAACCGCAATCCGCCGTGTCGCGGAATGTCTGGCCACCCGCGGACGCAACCTCGTCAGGCCGGAGCAGCCGCTGGATGCAAAAGCCGTCCGGAATGCCGACCTGCTTGCGCACCGCTACGGGATTGGCACGCGTCGCTGGCCACTGATCGACATCGCCGTCGCGTGCGGCATCACGCTCTCGCACGCGCACCAGACCATTGCCGGAATGATCGTGAGGGCGGCACAGTTCGAGTTTGACATCGTGGTGCTGGACGCCAGCGCGGCAGGCCTTCGGTCGACGACCGCTGTCGCCGATCGCCGTATGCGCGATTTTCTCGGGCCGTCGCTGTCTATGGAACGCGCTGAGGCATTCACCGGCGAGATATTGTCCCGGCGAATCGCCAGCGCTGATACCAGTATGGCGATGACCTGCACCAGCATCCCGAAGTAAGCGGCGAATTTTCCGTTTAACTCGCAGGCGATCGTGGTGCGGGTACGAATCCTCGATCAGATATGCATTTGCAGGACTGCTGTACCGAATGAGAGAGTCATCAAAAGGAGATGTGGATGCTTCGAGTCACCATTGAGTTGCTGCCGGGTGGACGGGAAAGCGGAAAACGTGTCATCGCGACGGCGGATATCGCGCGAGTGAGTGGCGGGGCACTCGCGGATTACAGGGTGGCTCTGGAAGATGAGGTTCTCGGCGAGGTGGGTGAGCCCACCGTGCTGCGTAGTTATCCGCGATGGGCAGGCAGCGTGTGGGACCTTGTTGCGCGCTGTCCTGCTACGGCACTGAATCAGGGGCGTGAAGAGTTACCGTTGAGACCTGCGAAACCAGAGGTGCCGGTTCGCATGAACGACGCAGGCTTCCGTTACGTACGGCTGGACGAGATTCCCGAGCCTGCCAGAACATTCTTCGACCGGACTCTGGCCGGTTCGGGCATTCCTGATCACGGCTGCGCTTACGCGCACGACTGGTTCGACTTTCTCAACGGCCAACGCTGATGCCAGAGCTACTAACCGGCCACAACCTGCCGTTCAGCGATCGGGCGAACCCGCCGTTTGAACGGCTGCATTACTCCATTACCTGACGGGCCAGCTACGTGCACAATTCGGCCTTAGGCGCCGCTCGCATGTCAACGCTGGCCTGCCCGCTAATTGCGTCATAGCAGTCGTCCGACAACGGCAATCGCGAACATGATCGTAACATCAACGAATGCGTACTTTCGACCCGAAAGGGACGGTCGCCCGTGCGCAAAGCAGCCGTTCAGATAGGCTCCATCGGGCGCTTTGCTAACGAAATGCCTGCCGAATACCCTGCGCGATAATGAGGCATCCACAAGCACGGTCGATCCAGGCCTTCACGCGACGATACGCCGTCGCAATCGCCGCGTGCGATAGAACAAGCGCGACTGCTCCGTACCAGCATGTCGCGGTTGCACCGACAGTAGCAAGCATGGCAAAGAAGGTCGGCGTGGAGACGTGAGCGGGCGCTGCCGAGGAAAACACGGCCGCATAAAAGGCGATGGACTTCGGGTTCGCGATATTTGTCGCGACGCCCTGCAGGAATGCGGCACGAAATAGCCGCGACTTCGGAGGGTGAGGTGCGGCTACAACGCTTGCCCGTGCCGACACAACGAGCCGCAGGCCAAACCAGATCAGATAGGCAGCGCCGGCGAGCCTAACGCCCACAGCGAGCCACGGGAAAATGGCGAACACCATTCCGATACCGAAGATGGCGCAAGTCGCCCAGAACAGATTGACGGTCACGATTCCAGCGACAAGCGCGAGCGTATCGGAGCATCTACCGGAAACTGCCTTGTGAACGACTGCGACGAAGTTCGGGCCAGGTATGACGACACCTGCCGCATAGACAGAAAAAAACCGTCGCAACGGCAGACGAATCGATCATTTGTTCCCTCCGTGGAGTGTGGTTGTACAGAGCCAGGAAGCCGCTTCAACAGTCAGTATTCTGAAGCAATTCGGGATTGACCGCTGTTGGCCGACACGTGTCCGTTGGGGCCAATGTTCATGGCGCCGTCTCAGCAGTTCATCACTCACCCAAGAGGAAGTTCACGAACTATCATTCGCGGTGCGCGCGAGCTGCCACAATGCGTACGCACTCCCGTTACGGGGCGGCGACTCACCGACCACATGGGGCTGTGCTGACCCGCCACCTCTTTGCCGAGCCGCGCTCTGCGAATCGAAGGCGGGTTGAGCGGTTACCCTTTACAGTGGGATGCCGAATCCCATTTACCTTTCGTGAACTAGCATATCCGCCCCCCGTTGCCGCTTGAATGGCCTTTTCCGCCGAGTCGCGATGTCGCCGGTCGCACCTTCGGCGATCTTGTCGCGCTTCAATATCGCGGTGCCGACGTGTGGCTCTGGAGGTGCCGGTGCGGCGGTCACGTGACTGCCGAACTGGATGCGGTAGAGGGCGGCCGAACGCGAGATTGCGGCTGCCGTGAGCGTCGTCGTGTGTGGCGGTCCCGAGTGGGTTCACCTGCGCTGCGGGGCGGTGAGGTGTTCGGCCAGTTGACGACCGATCGGTACGCTGGCGATGGTTTGTGGGTTTGCCGGTGCGGCTGCGGTGTTGAGGCGACAGTAAGTGCCGGGCGCCTGCGACTGGGCAAGGTGCGTTCGTGCGGCCGCTGCTTTGGCGCTTCGACGGACTGAGCGGCCCAGTGCGCTCTGGCATGAGCGGCCTGTTCATCCGGCGCTCCACACGGCGGCGACGGCTCGGAAGTGTCTACTACGTTCCTCGGAAGCTGTCGGCGATGTCTTGGTAGCAAACCCGGTATGTCAGCTCCATCTCGACCGGCCCAATGCGACCCGGAGCGGCCCGTCGACCCAGCGCGACATCTACGGCGGCTCTCAAGGTACAACGGCCGTTCGTCGACTCGCGGCGGTCAGTTCGAAGCGAGGCGTCCGCTGGGCGATGGCAACTCTGCAGGATGGCTAGTTTGTGATGAGGTCAGGCGCTGCTTTAAGGCGCTAAGCCCTGGGCTTCGTGAAGAATCCATTTCGCAAATGCCTGCAGTGGCCCTTCACTCAACTCGATTGGCTCAGGAAGAACGAGGCAGAAGTTTTTGGTAATCGCTTTGCCGTCCGGCCAGGGCGCGACCAAGCGACCTTGTTCAAGCTCTGCCCCGATGTAAAGACGCGGCACCAATGCTACACCCAAGCCCGCTAGCGCCGCCTCGATCAGCATGGAATGGAGATCGTAACGTGCGCCAACCACTGAATTGGTCAGCACGATGCCAGCCTCTTGTGCATAAACCTGCCACGCGTCCGGGTTTTGTCGCCTGTGAAGGCGTGGGAGTTCGTCTAGCGATATGTTCGCATCGGCGTCTGCGAGGAGCGCAGGACTACAGACGGGCACAAGTACCTCTTCTAGCAGGCGATGTAGACGCATACCCGCCCATGCCGGATGCTCAAAATGGATTGCTGCGTCAAAACCGCTACCCGCAAGGACGAAGGGTTCCATACGTTCGGCGATATGCACGGTGATGTTCGGATGCTTATTTTGAAAGCGTTTCAGCCGAGGGATGAGCCAACGGGTGGCGAAGGTCGGAATCGCGGCGATATCAATGCTCGCGCCTTCGATAGGCTGCCCCATCAGATATAGGCTGTCCCGTTCCAGCCGATCCAGAATCTCGCGAACCTGCACCGCGTATCGCGTGCCGTTGGGCGCAAGCCGTACCCGATTTCCAACGCGCTCGAACAGCGCGACACCCAAAAATGCCTCCAGCCGACCGATCTGACGACTGACGGCGCCCTCGGTCAGCGCTAGTTCTTCGGCCGCGCGGGCGAAGCTGCCATGTCGAGCCGCGGCCTCAAAAGCCTGGAGCGCGGAATTGCTTGGGATCTTACGTCGCATTGGGGTCTCGCCGATTGATATGCGTTCGACGCCAGCTTGAGAAAACGTCACTGAAGGCTGACTTTAAATCGTTATATACGCTGAAAATCTCAGATTAGCATTACGTTACCGCAACGAACATGGATCGTTTGCAGCAATCTGCTTACGCGCCACGAAGGACAATCTGATGATCTACACGGTGGAATGCAGCTTCGCCGATCCAAGCAGCGAAGCCGAATGGAACGACTTCTACAGCTTTGAGAAACTGCCCGCCCTCATCTCGGTTACCGGCTTTCACACGTCACAGCGTTTCAAGTCGTTAAGCGACGGTTGCCCGGTCTACCTTGCCGTCCATACGATCGACGGTCTCGATGTTCTGAAGGGAGAGGAATATCGCCGAAAAGGCGGCGGCAATTTTGCAAGGTGGCAGCAACACATCACCGACTGGCACCGAAATCTCTACAGCGATATCGGCCTTGCGCCGGCGGTAAATGCAGACGAACTCCTGGTGCTTTGTGCAAACGGCCCCGAACCTCTGATCCAGATGGGCCTCACACCGTTGGCGATGCGAGCAGTTGCGCTGGAAAAGTTTCCGGAACGCCGTTGGCTCGCAAGAATGCCTCGGCGAAACGCTCAGCTTGTTGGAAGCATGTCGGAAGGCGTCCACGTTTATTCGCCGATGACGGAACAACTGACGAGTTCCCGCACCGTTTCGACCGGACAGGAAAAATAGGTCCGCGATGCCCAATGTCACTATCTATATTCCAGCGGGGCACATGCCGTCCGATGAGAGGCTTGCAGAGCTTTCCAGCGACTGCGTCAAACTCTGTACGAGTGTCCTTGAAGCGGCACTCGAAAACGTTCATGTCATCTATGTCGAAGTTCGGCATGGGCACGGACATCCCGTCTTTGCGGAAGTCCAATATCGCTTTGAGACGTTTCGCACGCCCCGGCTAATGAACCGGTTCATGGAAGCTCTGGACGACGCCATCGAGCGCTGCACGGGTCTCACAGCGCGCATCCGTTGTTTTGGTTACGCCGCGTCGAACATTCACGCCCGAAATTAGGAAGTCTTCTGGAGAAGAATTGTGTCCACCATTACCTTTCCCAGTCAGCGAGCCGGGGATTTCACGATCACCGCAATTAGCGACCGCTACCTCACCGCTAGCCTGGACTTCCTCTCGAATATCGACCCGTCCGAAGCCTCCAGAATGCAAAGTGATGCAGGTCAGAAGGAGCCTGACGCCGTGCATATCAACTGCTACGTGGTACGCGGAGCGGGCCGCACAGTTCTCATCGACGCTGGCGCTGGAGGCATCAAGCAATGGGGCGGTCGCCTGAGAACCAATTTATCGCTTGCTGGCGTCGAACTATCCGAGATCGACACAATCCTGCTTACGCACGCCCATCCCGACCATGTCGGAGGGCTAGTGGACGTGGCCGGGCAAATTGCCTTTCCGAATGCGGAGCTTGTTGCTCATCATCGAGAGGTCGCATTCTGGCAGGATGACGGAAATCTAAGTCGTGCCAGCGAGCGTGCCCGCGGTAACTTCCTGATAGCGCGTCAAGTGTTCGACGGCTACCGCGACAAGCTCCGTACTTTCGATGAGGGGGAAGTGCTTCCTGGTATCAGAGCGATGCCACTACCGGGACACACAGATGGACACTCCGGATATCTGCTCGAATCCCGCGATCAAGGCCTGCTTGTCTGGGGAGATATTGTTCATTTTCCTCACATCCAGATTGAACGGCCAGACGTATCGATGGCATTCGATCAAGACTCATCTCTCGCAGCCACCACACGATCACGGCTTCTGGACCTGGTCAGTTCGGAGGGACTTTTGATCGCCGGTATGCATTTGGGAGAACTCGGCTTCGCGCGAATAAAGCGAACGAGCGGGAGCTACGGCCTGCTTTACGAGACCGAAGCATGAGGCCCTGAACAGAAGCAACCTTGTCTGATACCACTCCGGCATTCTGCACTGGAGCAACTACGAACCTTGCGATGCCGTGACAACGGCCTTGGCCGCTTCGTGCTTTTTAGGTGGTGACATTCCCATTGCGCCAACGGAGCGGCCGCTTCGGCCGAACTGCTGTCTGCGAGAGATCAGCCTGAGTGGCCGGACCACTCGGTTTACCGCCGTGAATCCCTGACATCACGACCGGCGGCAATGGGCCAATCTGCGACCTCAATGGATGGGAGGAGGCAGGTCCGAGTCGTCAGGTTATCGCGGCAAAGCTCATTTGGAGCGGACCGGGATCGTTCATAGCCGGACCATTTTTTCAAACGATGGAGTATTACTGCCCAGATTGCCAGGGGCCGCTATTCGGCCTTTGCGGACGTTCGACGAGGCTATCTTCTTCGTCAGCAATACGGCGGGTTGCAGATGTTCACGGGATTGAGTCTCGGGACCGCGGCTTCCTGCATCATCGTCTCGCCCGATCTCGCGGGCGGAAGGCGGTCGGTCGAGTACACACGTAGGGTGCTGCTAGCGTAGCTGACGCAGTGCCGCATTGATGATGGGTTGGGCGTCGTCCGTATCGGAACACCGTATTCTTGAGACCTTTTTGCGGGTGGCGGCTCCGTGGACTTACTACATGCCCTATCACGCAGGGGATACCCGCCTGCCGGCACCGCCTGAAATGCGCTTCGGAAGAGAAGGGGATGCGGTCGAACTCGCTAGCACCCGGGGGCCGGCTCTTGTGTATGGGGGTGCCAACTTGGAAAGACGACGCTGCTGCATTCTGCGGCAAAGGAATTCGAAAATCTGTCGCCCAACCACGTCGCGTTCTTTATCCGTATGGACGGTGGCCTGGAACTCGCGGAACATCGGGAAGGCGGAGACATCACTGAGAGGGTCTTTGCGCTCATCCTGGAGCGGCTTATCCAGCGCGGCGTCATGACGCGAAATCCCCACAAGACGTCTGCTCAGCAACAGATATCCGAGGAGTTCTCGCGTCCAGGCAAATTTAGCGTGCTCGTCTGCCTTGACGAGATTGATCCAATCCTGAATACGGATGCGAACCGGGATTTCCCGCTATTTCGTAGTTTGGCGGGTCTGGTTAATTTCCAGTGTTCAGAAGACTGTACACGCACACCAAGTCATGCATTAATTAAAAGTTCTTTATCCTGTGGTCCAGGACCTGCTGCAGGGCAATACGACCACTACAGTTTTTGCGCCGGTCGATTTCACCTATCGGCGCTTCCCAACCCGAAGGACGCGGCGAGTTCCGGCCCTTTCGCGAGTAAGCGTCCGACTGCGTCGCGTCGGCGTGCGGCCCATGATGCGAGTACTTCCTTGACATGCAATTCGGTGTCACCCGATAGGGCTTCGGCCAATGCAACGGCGTCATCCGCGGCTTTCGAGGTGCCGGAGGCGGTATGGGGACGGACTGTGCAGGCGGCATCCCCAATTAACGCAACCCGTCCGACAGAAAAGCTAGGGCTTAATGCATCGCGTATCGATTGGAAGAACGGTGCCCGCGTCTCGCGAACAAGTTGCTGGAATATAACGGGGAGGTGTTGGGCGGCCAGTCCGCACAGTTCCTCGAATGACTCGGTTGACAGATGGCCGGGACTAATGGAGGCGTGATGCTGGTGTCCATGATTGTCTGTTAGATGGCGGTGCATCACCTCAACATTGCTTTCATTTCGATACCAGAGCCAGTTGAGACGCCGTCTACCCGGTTCCAGTGATCCGTCGAGACCGGGAATCAGGAATGCCATAAACATATGTCCGGGATCACGGAACATGGTGAAGTTATTCACGAGCGCGTCAACTTCCAGTGGCGAGAAGGCTGATTCATCAACAATCCCTCGCCAGGCGACGTACCCCGCGAAGCTTGATTCGTAGTTTGGGAAAAGCTTCGCCCGCGTGCGAGAGCCGATTCCGTCTGCGGCGACGAGAATGTCTGCGCTTACGCTTTCTCCACGATCAAAGTTAACCTCAATCGTTTCGTCATGCTCAGTAAACCCGACGACTTCCCGTCCGTACGAAATCCTGTCTTTCGAGAGCATGGCGCAGAGCGACCGATATACGGTGTCCCAGGAGGAGAAGGGCAGTTTCTCAGGCTCCTCGGTTAGGACATTTCCATGAATGTCTATACGCCGCCGCATGATCGTTGGAACGCTGATCATTTGCTGAGTGTAGTGGCCATGCTGTTCAAGGAATTTCATCATGTGACGCAGCACAGCAACACCGCCGCCCCTCCCGCGCAGCGGGACGTCGGAGCGTTCGTACACATGCACGTCGTGTCCGATACAACTGAGCGTGAGCGCGCTCGAAAGACCTGCAATTGATCCACCAGCGATGACGATTTTCATAGGTTAAAGGATCTGAAATAGGCGGGTCCCTACCCACGGAATACTGCAGGGATGCTTGCTTGTGGCATCGAACAATGTAGATAGTTCAGTCAACGTGCCGCTCGCCCGGCTCAGCGGTTCGAGTGCCAACTGAATGGTGCCGCCGCAGGGCAAGCCAAAGCGATGTGCCTCATCGGCTGTGATGCCGTACTTGACGACTTCCGGCCGGGTCTGATCGATGCCTCGTTGGCGCACGCGCTCGATCAGATCGTCTTCAATACAACCCCCCGATACCGATCCCACCACGAGACCGTCGTCGCGCACGGCGAGCATTGCGCCTTCCGGACGCGGCGACGAGCCCCACGTTTTCACCACGGTGACGAGCAGCGCGCTATGTCCCTGCTCGAGCCAGCGTGCACTGGACTTCAGAACTTCAAGATCCACGCTGTCCATGAATTCTCCGTTTACTTTCGGGACAATCGCTCACTTCCCGGCAGTCGTGGAAACGGTTGCTGTCTCCGCTAGATCCTGCGCTGCTTGCCAGTGCACCGGGCTATTTGACAGCGTGCCCCGTCTCACTCAGCATGAGCGAGACCAGCAGTGCGAGAGCAATGGTTCCCACCCAGAACAAGCCGGAGTCACGGAAATGCGCGACCACGTCGGTCCCCGTCAACCCGAGCGACTTGCCGATACTGAAGGCAAACACCGGTCCAAGCACTGCCGTTACGAGGAACGTGATGAAATTGATGCCACCTGTGGCGCTCCCCTTGACGTGATCGGGATTGACCTCCTTGATGATCGTATAAGGGATCATCGCCGCCCCTGATGCGATGCCCAATACCAGCAGGGTGAGCCAGGCGGGTACAAGTGCCGGCGCGAACGAAAGCTGGATGCCACACACAAGCATCAGGGCCGCGCCACCGATCAATGCCGGCTTGCGACGCTTCAGTGCGTCCGCAATCCAACCGAGAAGCGGGCAACCGATCACCCAGCCCAAGGGCACCATCGAGGCCGCCAACACGGCGCTTTGATAGCCGAACCCCCTGTCCTCCTGGAAGAGACGGACACCCCATACCATGTCGCCAATGGTCGTGGGCGCAAACAACAGCCCCGCCGCCAGACCGCACAAATACGATTGCGGATTGGAAAACACGACCTTATAGGGTGCGAGTATGCCGCTGATACCACTCGTTTCGGGAGCATGTCCCTGCTCTTTAGGCGCAAGCACCACGAGTGCCGCGCCGGTTGCGATCACCAGAGCACCTAACAGGATCCAGAATCCGCTAACCGATAACACGCTATGGATCATCGGACCCACGGTGAGTTGCCCGAGCGAGCCACCCAGCATGCCGACGCATTGCGTCACACCGATTGCGGTTGCCAGCCGCTGGGCCGAAAAGCCATGTGCGGCCAGGTAGACCGCCCCAGTAAAGGCGAACGCCGACCCCGCGCCCTGGCACAGTCTGCCGATCGTCCCCACGAGTTCACTGGGCACGGCGAACAACAGACAGCCCAGCCCCAGAATGATCATGCCGGCGGGTACGACATGTTTTGCGCCAAAGCGGTCGAGCAGCACGCCCGCGACCAGGCTAGCACCGGAGTACGTGTAGTAATAAACGCCAAGAATGGAGCTCAAACCAAGCGCGCTGACGCCGAACGCGTGCGAGAGCTCCGGAATCATCACCGCAGGTGCGGAGCGCCCGGCGTACTCCAGGAAATAAAAAATCGTGGCGCACGCCCAGGCAACCGCGAAGGCCCGGGACGTTCTCTTTGTGGCATCGAGTGACGATAGCGAAATGGACATGACAGTTCCCTCAGATCAGGAGGCCGGCGCGGCGGCAGGGATCAGCGATTGAATGCTGTTCGTGCGAGTTCCACGATTTCACTGGCCTGAGCATTCAACACGGCCTTCATCATCCAGACGCTGAATCCCTTGGCCTGTTCGACCGTGATCTTCGGTGGCATGACCAGTTCAAGCGGATCGGTGACGACGTCGATCAAAGCGGGGCC
This sequence comes from Paraburkholderia sediminicola, assembly GCF_046026675.1. Taxonomy (GTDB): domain Bacteria; phylum Pseudomonadota; class Gammaproteobacteria; order Burkholderiales; family Burkholderiaceae; genus Paraburkholderia; species Paraburkholderia sediminicola_F. The sequence continues at coordinate 1,174,945 of NZ_JAQQEY010000002.1, forward strand.
GTCGTGCGCAAACGCCTCCTTGATTGCATCGCCAAGCAGGGCCGGGTCCTCAACGCGAACGCCATGGATGCCCATCGCCTGCGCGACTTTGGCGAAGTCCGGATTGTCCAGATGCGTGCCGACCGGCAGAAACCCCCCGGCCTTCATTTCAATATCGACAAATCCGAGCAGACCATTATTGAAAACGACGATCTTGATGGGCAGTTTCGACTGGCGCAGGGTCAGCAGGTCGCCCATGAGCATCGTGAAACCACCGTCGCCCGACATCGATATCACCTGGCGATCAGGGAACGCGGTCTGCGCGCCAATCGCCTGAGGCATCGCATTGGCCATCGAACCGTGAAGGAACGAGCCAAGCAGCCTGCGCTTGCCGTTGACGCGGAGATAGCGCGCCGCCCAGACCGTAGGCTCGCCGACGTCGCAGGTCACAATCGCGTCCTCGGCGGCCGTGTCGCTGATGATCTTCGCGACAAGTTGAGGATGGATGCGACGATGCCTGGAGGTGCCGAGTGCAAGCGCATCAAGACCCGCACGCGCCTCCTTGTAGTGATCGAGCGCAACCTTCAGGTGCGAGTCATCCGTTTTCTCGTCTAGCTGCTCAAGCAACCGGGTTACGGTGTCCTTGACCTCTCCGATCACGCCAAGCTCAAGACGGCAGCGCCTGCCGAGATTTTCGCCCCGGATGTCCACCTGAGCGATTCGCGCATGCTCCGGATAGAATTGCCGGTAAGGGAAGTCGGTGCCGAGCATCAGCAGCGTGTCGCATGCGCCCATGGCATGATAGCCAGATGAGAAACCGATCAGGCCGGTCATCCCAACGTCATAGGGGTTATCCCATTCAACGTGTTCTTTGCCTCGAAGCGCATGCACAACGGGTGCCTTAAGCCTGGCGGCCAGCGCGACGACCTCGTCGTGCGCACCGGCGCAGCCCGCTCCGCAGAACAGCGTCACACGGTTGCTGTCGTTGAGCAGATCGGCCAGTGCCTGGATGTCGCCATCTTGAGCCACACACTTCGGCATGCGAGGAATCAGATTCGCTGAGGGTTGTTGTGCGCCCGCTTCGCGCAGTGCAATGTCCCCGGAAATGACGATGACCGCGACACCCCGCTTTGTCACCGCCTCACGGATCGCTGTTTCGACAATGCGCGGCACATGCGCTGCATCCGTGACCAGTTCGACATAGTGGCTGCATTCCTTGAACAGGATTTGCGGGTGGGTCTCCTGAAAATACCCCGAGCCTGTCTCGGTGCTCGGAATGTGTGCGGCGATCGCGACGACCGGCACCCGGTTGCGATGGCAGTCGAACAGCCCGTTGATCAGGTGGAGATTGCCGGGTCCGCAGCTGCCTGCGCAAACCGCCAGTTCGTCTGTGAGTTGGGCATCCGCTCCAGCGGCGAATGCCGCCACCTCTTCGTGGCGCACTGCTATCCACTCGATTTCCTCGCGCGTGCGCAGCGATTCGGTGATGCCGTTAAGAGAATCACCCACCAGTCCGTAAATTCTTCTGACGCCTGCTGCCTCGAGTGTCTCGACTAGTCGTTCAGCTACAGTAACCATGATTGAACTCCTTTTGCGGTTTCAGATGAACGCGGGTTGCGTTCAGGTTTTCTGAATTTCGATGTATTTAATTGAATATAACGAATGGCGGATGTCGAGTGAATCGTGCAGGTGTACAGGAGATATGAATGGTAGTTTGACTGCACCATACTCAAGTATGGTGCAGCTTGATCGAACTCGAAAGTGCGCTCATGCGTTCGAGCGCGACGTTAAGGTTGCGTTAAGCCGGATTCGTTCAGAATCCGTACAACGTTTCGGCGTCAAATTCGATATTGGAGGATTTTCATGCGTAGGGCTTATCAGATTGCTACTATCTTTACTTTGCTCGTTACCTCAGTCGGTGCCGCGTTGGCAGCGGCGCCGCAGCCTGGTTACGTAACGACCGTTCAACTGAACGACGGCAAGCGCGTGACATGCTCCGTCAATGAACCGGCATCAACACCATCGTCTCTAAACGACCAGCAGGCGTTGACCGCCGGCGAACGAAACGAGGCAGAAATCGTTGCTACGGCTGCGCTCCGGAGAATCCCCAGAAATCGGGGCGACGCTGACATGACGGTCGTGCAATGCTCATGAGGAGAGCGCACGGAGCGTGTCGAGGTCGTCACCGATGACCTGACCGGGAATGAGTACGCTGATCAGTGCGATAGTGATGCGGCAATGGTGTTGAGTTCGGCAGAAGAAGCTCATGCATTAACAAGCGGAACATGAGTTCTGAGTCAATCGGCGGCCGCATCATGATGCCATCAATGGACCTGGCCGAATGGCGTGCCAGCGTGACAGGCCGTCCGGGGTTTCATTGCTTCAGCGCCGCCACATAAGCGGAAACAGACGCAATCTCGTCATCGCTCAACAGCGGAACGATCAGACTCATCAACTTCCCCTTGCCCCCGCGCGTTCCGCTCTTCCATGCATGGAGTTGTGTTTCGACATACTCTTCATGCTGACCGGTGATGCGGGGAAAATCAGGCTCGATACCGCCTCCCGTTGCACGGTGACATGAAATGCACGCTGGCGCGCCGTTCGTACCGCCGTGTGTATAGACAAGCTCGCCGGCGTTGACGAGCGCTGCGTTTGAAGTCGCACCCGGCGTAGGCTTTTGCGCCGCATAGAAGGCCGCGAGTGCTTTCATATCGTCAGGCGACAGGTCTTTGACCATCGCCTGCATGATTTCGTTATGCCGTAACGGCGGCACACCCGGACCGCCCTTGAACTGCGTGAGCTGTTTGTACAGATACTCCGGATACTGGCCTGCAAGGCGCGGATAGGAACCTACCGTGCTGTTTCCGTCGACACCGTGACAGGCTGCACAGCGCTGTGTCGTCAGTTCGCCTATTCGTGCAGTCAGATCGTCGGCGCGTGCGGCTATCGCGGCGCACAGCAGGACTCCGGCAACCAGCATGGCCCGTGTTGCCGGACTCGCCAAGCGTCGCTCGAACCTGTTTCTACCCATTTACGCGTCTCCTCGCATTCTGGTTAAGGGACGCCTGCTCGAACTGCCGGTTCGCGTCCCTTACACTGCGCACCGCGAAGCGGATCTCAGCAGCCATGGCGTCTTGTTGCTACGAGCCTGATATTGACTGGAATGTGCCGACGGCAGCCAGGAGAGGAGTATTCAATTCACACGGGTCTTCTCCTCGTTACTGCGCGACTCGTCTCAAATCGAAGCGTACGTCCGTATCGTCCGAGCGCTATGACCAGAAAGCCCGCTCATTTACCACTGAGTCCGATTAATGCCGACGCGCTCGCTGTGCCCGCAAGCGTTAGATCTTTGAACTGCTCCCACTACGGAGCGAGCGCTCAGCCAAGTTGGATTGCGTACCGTTGCGGCTTTAGTGCGGGCAGCCGTCATTAATCCAATTTTCAATTTCCTGTATCTGATCATCAGGAACATAAGGACCACCTTCAGGCATTCGTGTCGCAGGACCCTTGAGACCCGTTCGAAGGACAATGACGAGATGCGCCATATCTCCCTTCCCATTTCCGATCACGTCCGGCTGAATGAGTTGATTGCCGTGCCCAACCGCTGCTAGAAGGGCGGCCTTTGTCGTCCACGAAAATAACGGACCGTGTCCTGACAGGTCGGGAGGGCCTCCGTTTGCCGGAGCATTTGCCCATGCGGAAATTGCCCCATCGAGTATTTCCTTAACTCTCAAGAACCCACGTGTGACACTACTCTGATCCATATATCCACCTTTTCGGGTTAAGACGCTTCGCGCCGGAATACTAAAAACACCTGACTCAGGTCGAGTCGCTTTGCTGTAGTAACTGCGCGGGAAAATCACCGCTAAATTGACCGGTGAGGACCTACCGCACTCCGCGTGGATTCTTCGTAGACTCCAGACCCGACACCCCCTTGTCCGCGCGGCTGCCACTGCGGGAAGCGCGCACCGCACTTCGAGCTTCCGGCGCATGATCCCTGTGACGTGTCCTTTCCGATAGGCCCTCGCCATTTCTTTGCGGACGGTCGAACTTCCGCAATGCGTATTCGCGGGTCGTTCCCAACAGGTAGTAGTCGTCTTTCTCACGACCGCGCGCCCTGATCACAAGGCACTTCGATACCAGGCCTGCTATTGCTTCGGTAACGTCTTCATTCGACACCCTATCGATCGCAGCGATAGTTTGCGCATCGCCAAGGTAAAAGTGCACTGAGATTTCCGCGAGTCTGTGCAGCACGACTCTCTCGAGTTCGCCGAGTAGTTGGTAGCTCCAGTCGAGCATGCCGAGGAGAGTCCGCTGACGTACAGGTGCGGTCCGACGGCCTCCCACAAGGGTCCGGAAAGGGTCATTCGCCACTTCACGCTCCAGGTGTCGCATGCCAAAAACTCTTGCTCTTGCTGCCGCCAGTTCGAGGGCCAACGGCAGGCCATCGAGTCGGCGACAGATCGATGCGATCATTTCGACATTCTCCGGCTCTTCGGTAAGGTCGCTCGTCCACGACTCGGCAAATGCGAGAAACGTTTCGACCGACGGGGAGGCCAGTATCTCTTTGTGAGTGGCATTGACATCTGGTGTAGCGAGTGGCGCCACCCAACACAGAGTCTCGTTGCGACTCCGGAGCGGTTCGCGACTGGTGGACAAAACCCGGAGATTTGCGCTTGCCTGAATCAATCGTTCGGTCAGCCTCGCCGCCTCTTCAAGCATGTGCTCACAATTGTCCAGTACCAAAAGTATCCGGTGATTAGCGACAGTACTGAGCAGCTTCGGCAGCATGAGCAGATCGTCGATGGGCTCGATGCCAAGTGCTTCCGCAGCGGCGTTCAGCACCTGGTCAGGGTGAAGCACGGGGGCAAGAGACACGAAACAGACGTCGACGTGACTGTCTGCGGCCATTGATCGAGCCGCTTCGATCGCGAGGTGCGTCTTACCTGCACCGCCGGGTCCGAGCAGGGTCACGACCGGCGTGTCCTGCAACTTTCTGGCGATCTCGTCGAGTTCAATTTCCCGGCCGATTAATGGCGTATAGCAAACGGGGAGTGGCTCAAACCTGGTTGACGGCAGCCTGGCGGTCATTGCTGACTTCTTGCCCCGATGAACGACAGCTTCGGTGTCCAGCGGGACTAGACGGTAACCTCGCCGCGGAACAGTCTGGATTGCACGGCCGTCCGTGCCGAGCTGTTTTCTGAGCGCGGACAAATGGACGTGGATGTTGCCTTCCTCAACGATGACGTTCGGCCACACATGCGACATTATTTTGTGTTTTGTGACGATTTTGCCTTGCGCCTGAATCAACAGTTCAAGGATATCGAATGCACGCTCGCCGATTTGAAGCCGGTGGCCATCCTGAAAGGCCTCTCGTGTTTCAAGCGAGACACTGGTACGGCCGATCGTTTCCATACAGAGCACACCTTTTGCGGGTGGAATTGTCGCGCGTTGGTGCACGAAACCCATTCCGGCATGTCGGACAGAACACTGAATCCGGGTCGCGCAACGTCAGCCGTGAGAACGACCCCGAAAAGCCCACGGTATCGCATGCACGGCCTTCGCACCAGACCTACAAACAGGTGTTTGTTTTTGCCATTCGTCTGACCCGGTTATATCCAGGTATCAAAGAGGGCAAGCGCCCGCCTGAGAACGCCCAAAGCCGTTACGCGGCACCAGGCCGGGTCAGCAGTACATCCTCCGGCACGTAAATCGGCGTGGCAAGACATTTAAGAATGTTTAAGTCCACTGTCAGGACTTTTAGCTCTTCATCCCCCTAATCTGCTGATCAGTCGTGATGCCGCGTCGGTATGAGGCCGGTGCGCCACGTCGTGTACGCGAAAAATAACTCGCCAATGTCGTCGTAAACGATAAGGAAATCAAAATGACCACTGGAACCGATAAAGAAATCCCTTCCGCGTCACGTCGCAACATGTTGATGGCAGGAGCCGGCGCGGTTGCGGCGGCGGTCATCCCTGCTGTTGCCAACGCCGCAGGCACTGCATCGGGCAGCAAAACCGGCAATCATCTTGCACATACAGGAGCACGATCCATGAACTTCGTTACCACCAGGGACGGCACACAGATTTTCTACAAGGATTGGGGCTCGGGCCACCCAGTCGTGTTCTCCCATGGCTGGCCGCTCGATGCCGATGCCTGGGACTCGCAAATGTTGTTTCTGGTGCAGAAGGGCTATCGCGTGATCGCTCACGATCGCCGGGGGCACGGCCGCTCGAGTCAAACCGCGCACGGCAACGACATGGACACCTACGCGGACGACCTTGCTGCCGTCATCGAGGCACTCGATCTGAAGGGCGTCACGCTCGTCGGCCACTCCACGGGTGGTGGAGAAATCTCGCACTATGTTGGCCGACATGGAACAAAACGTGTTGCCAAAATGGTCCTGATCGGTGCGGTGCCGCCTATTATGCTGAAGACCGAGGCTAATCCGACGGGGCTGCCCATGTCGGTCTTCGACGGTATTCGCGCCAATACCGCGAGCAATCGGTCGCAGTTCTTCAAAGACCTTGCGGTGCCTTTCTACGGCTATAACCGGCCCAATGCAAAAGTCCAGCAAGGTGTGATCGACGAGTTCTGGCGCGAAGGGATGATGGGGTCGGTACTCGGTCAATACGAGTGCATCAAGCAGTTCTCCGAGGTCGACTACACGCCGGATCTCAAGAAGATCGATGTTCCGACGCTGATCCTGCATGGCGATGACGATCAGATCGTGCCGTTGGATGACTCCGGGCGTAAGTCCGCGGAGATCATCAGGAACGTCACGCTCAAGGTCTATCCGGGCGCACCTCACGGCATGTGCACGACGGAAGCGGATCGCGTCAACGCCGATCTTCTTGCATTCCTCCAGTCGTAAGCTTGATGCTTGGCGAAGTCGATCAAGGCTAAGCACAGAGTGATGCTGCCGGCGTTCTGATCCGCCAGCATGGCTATATTCCCTGCTTGTTTGCAGCATCGCCTTCTGTCTGCCAACCACCGCCCAGCGCTTTGTAAAGCGCAACGAGTTCGAGTGCCGTGTCACGCTCGCTCTGCGCCAGTTTGTCGTCGGCGGCGTATAGCGAGCGTTCGGCATCGAGCACGGAGAGAAAGTCATTGAGGCCTTGGCGATAAAGACGCGTTGCGATGGTCACGGCTTCCCGGTCGGCGGTGACCTCGGCCGCAAGCCTCTCATGCCGCACTTGTGATTGCGCATAGGATACGAGCGCGGTCTCGACATCCCGCAGCGCACCGAGAACCGTTCGCTGGTACGCGGCGGCGGCCTGATCGGTTCGCGCTTCTTCAGCGCGCATTTCGAAGCGAACCTTGCCGGCATCGAAGATTAGCCAGTTGATGCTCGGTCCGATCGAGAAATAGCGGCTCGGCGCGGTCAGAAAAGTCGACGCATTCAGGCTCTCGAGACCCGCAACCCCGGTCAGCGCGAAGTGAGGATAAAGATCCGCTTGAGCGACGCCAATGCGAGCGTTTGCAGCGGCGATCCGGCGTTCGGCAGCGCGGATATCCGGGCGGCGGCGCAGAAGGTCGGAGGGCAGCCCCACCGGCACGTCCGCGATCGCCGAGGGAATCGCTTGTGGGGTATCCAGGCGCGAAATCAATTGTTCCGGCGGTTGACCGATCAGCGCACCGATTCGATAAATGGACGCGCGTTCATTCGCCTCGAATGTTGGAATGGCGGCTTCGGTATCCGAGACTTGCGCCTGTGCACGCAGCACATCGAGACGCGAGGCCAGCCCTGCATCGAATTGCGAGCGGGTCAGCGCTAGCGAATCCTGCTGGATCGACAGATTGTTGCGGGCAACGGCGAGTTGCCTCTGTACACCGCGCAATTCGATGTAGTTGCGGGCGACTTCCGCGAGCAGCGTCAGCTCGACATCCCCTCGGTCCGCCACGGTGGCCTGATACGACGCGTCAGCGGCCTCGATGCCGCGCCGCGTGCCGCCGAACACGTCGATTTCCCACGATGCGTCGAAGCCGGTCTGCCATAAATTGCCGTTGGCGCCCGGACCGAGACCGCCGGGCGGCACGCCGACCGGCACATTGGCGCTGCCATGGGTCCGATCGTATTGGGCGCCGACGTTAGCGCTCGGGTATTGATCTGCTCCTGCGATACCGCGCAAGGCCCGTGCTTCGCGTATGCGTGCTTCGGCAACAGCCAGGTCGGGCGCGGACCGCAGTGCGTCTGCGATGAGCGAGTTGAGCGTCACGTCGCCAAAGCTTTGCCACCACGCATCATTCGATGTGGGCGACGCTTGCGCGGCGCTCGCCGCCGGACCCGTATGTTCCGTAAAACTCGCCGGCATGGCCGGTTTCGGCGATACATAGTCGGGACCGACGGTGCAACCCGCGAGGAGTCCGGCCCATGCCGCGACGATAGCGGCGGTACGCCGTCGTCGGCAAGGAGGACGCTGCGCCGGCCGCGCCGCCGCTAGTTCCAGAAACCAAGCCATGCCGGGCGCTCCCTGACGAAAATTTCCGTCTCGACCGACATGCCCGGCGAGATCAATTTAAGTGCTTCCCCAGGGTTGTCGAGTTCGATTTTCACCGGCACCCGCTGCACCACCTTCACGAAATTGCCCGTTGCATTCTCCGGCGGCAGGAGCGCGAAGTGCGAGCCGGTCCCGCGTTGAATGCTGTCGACGTGACCACGAAGCCGCAGATCCGGAAATGCATCCACGAGGACAGTGACTTTCTGGCCCGGTCTGACGTGGGTCAACTGCGTCTCCTTGTAGTTCGCGGTCACATAGAGCTTGTCCGGGACGACCGACAATAGCGTCTGCCCGGGCTGAACAAAGTTGCCCTGTTCGACGCTCTTGTTCGCGACACTGCCGGACTCGATTGCGTAGATTTTCGTGTACGACAGGTTGAGCGTCGCCTGCTCCAGCATGGCGTGAGCCTGGGCAACGGCGGCCTCGGCCGTTTTGACCTGAGAGCGCGCCAGCGTCGCCTGCGCTTGAGACGCGTCGACCTTGACCTGGGCCGCCGTCACGGAAGCCCGCGTCCCGTCAGCGGCCGCCTTCCCCTCATCGACGCGCTCCGATGACACGGCGCGCACATCTGAGACGGATTGCAGCCGCGCCAGATTGGCGACGGCCAGTTTGGCATTGGCGCGGGCAACGTCGAGTTCTGCCTTTTGCTGGCCAATATTGGCGTCCGCCACCGCGATCTGATTGCGCGCCTCTTCCAGCTTGCCAACCGCCGCTGCGACATTGGCGCGCGCCTGATTCACCTGAACGACGTAGTCGCGTGGATCGAGTTCGACGAGGAGATCGCCGGCCGTCACCTTGCTGTTGTCGTTGACGTGAAGTGTCTGTACGTAAGCGGGGACCTTGGGAATGATCGAGACCAGATGCGCGTCGATATAGGCGTCGTCCGTCTGCTTCTCGTACAGGTCCGGCACCAGGAAATATGCGGCGATCGCCAGCAGCAGGATCAGAGCGAGTATGCCGAAGATCACACCGCGTCGATTGTCAGGCGGCGGGGCCGCTGGAGGTGCAATGACGGGCGGCGGCGTAGTCGCCGGTTTCTGCCCCGGTGTTACCTCGCTCATCTTTGCCTCCGGCCGTGCGAATGGATAAGGGTTGGAAGAGACACAGTTTTCATGGCCACATTGCTTATTTTTTGGACACCGGGGTCGGCGGAATGATGGGAACGAGGCACAGCGCGATCACGCCGACGACCGCCATGAAGGCGAACGCGTCCGCGTACGCGAGCGTGGCAGCCTGGTGTGCGCCTGCTTCAGCGAGAACGCGTAGCGCCGCGCGTTGGCTCTCGAACGGGGTATAGCCATCGCGCGCGACCAGCGTTGCGCTCACCGAGGAGAGCCAGTCTCGCGTCACCGGATTGTCGTGGCGAAGGTGTTCGAACAGGCGCGATGAATGCAGCGTCTCGCGGTGGCCAATAAGAATGGTCAGCAGCGCGACCCCGAGCGACGCGCCGAACTGGCGGAAGGTCATGTAAAGGGAGACACCGTCAAGCAGCTTGTTCTGCTCGATCCTCGCTACCGTGCCGCTGCCCACGGCGGGTAACAATGGCGACAGGCAGCAGGCGTAAAGAATCAACGGAGCAATGTAGTAGTAGCCGGGTGTGTCCGTCGTCAACAGGCGATTGAACATGACCATCGACGCGATCAGCATGACGAGCGCGATCACGATCGTTTTGCGTTGGCCGATTCGCGCGATAAGACCGACCATGAGCGGCCGGATGGCCGCTGCGGTCAACGCATAGACGCATATGATCTGACCGGTCTGGGTCGCGCTATGGGTATGGGTTGAAAGATTGCGCAGAAACTCGGGCAGAACGAACAGGCTGCCCGACAGGATCATGCCGGTGAAGACGCCGATCAGTGCCGACGATAACACGTAGCGGTCACGCAGCAGGCCGAGCCACAGCAGGGGCGTTCGATTCGCCGGACTCGCCTGCCAGACAACGAAAAGCAGCAGGGCCGCGCCGCCTGTAGAGGCGAGCACGCGAATATGCAGCGATCCGAACCAGTCGTCGATTTCACCGCGATTGAGGACGATCTGTAGTGAAATCAGCGCCGTCGCGAGAAGAACAATGCCGAGCCAGTCTGTGCCGACTACGCGCTCGGAGGCGGGCGGCGGCAGCGTCGGGAAGTAGCGGGCCAGCAGCCATATTGCGGCGGCTGCATAAAGCAGATTCGGCAGGAAGATCAGCCGCCAGTTGAAATGGTCCGTGATATAGCCGCTGACCAGAAGCCCTGCCGCGCTCGATAGATAGAGCAGCGTGGAAGCCTTCATTAGCGAGGAGCTGCGCTGGGGTTTGGGCATCAGCACGTAGATGCTCGCGCGCCACCATACGACCAGGCCGGCCCCGGCCAGGCCCTGGATGGCGCGCCAGATCAGCATCGAACTGAGATCGGGAGAGATCGCGCAACCCATCGAGGCGATCGCGAACACGACGATGGTAGAAATCAGGAAGCGCTTGTAGCCGTAGTGCCCGGCCATCCAGATCGAGACCGGTACGCCGAGAAACAGTGCGCAGCTATAGACGGTCAGCAGCCAGCTCGCTTCGTCCGCGGACACGCCCAACGTGCCGGTCAGGTCCACCAGCACCAGGTTCATGCTGTCGAACGTGTAGAACTCCATTCCGGTGGCGAGGCCAAGGCCCACGAGCAGCAGGCGCGTATGCGCCGGCGACATCATGAGCGCCGGCGGAGGTGGAGGCGAAGCGGGCATTCCCGTCGGCAAGGCAGTGTCACTCATGCCAGGGGTGAACCCGTATTCGGCGGGCGACGATCACGTGTCGAGCCGCAGGACGGCGTGCATCGCCTCGGCAATTCGATCCTGCGGCCGAGACCCCATAGGTGTCGGGTGAAAACGGGTCGTGAGGCATAGGAGATTCCTTCAGAATTACGTGCGTCTCGAGGCGGCGTCAGGAAATCGCACAGTTCGGATCATGGTTCCGCGATGATGCCGCATGGCAACCTTAAAAATCCTGAGCCGGTCGTGAATGCATGCTAAATGCACCGGCCGCCAAGGCATCGAAAATCACCGTCTCGCCTCATTCTTCCACGCTCACGCACATAGTGTGCGCGGCTACGTTTAAGAACGTTTAAGGAAACTCATGCGGACGTTTAGCGCACCCTTGGCCTAATCTGCTGGTAAATGGAGTTCATCATGGCATACGAACTGCTTACGCCCGACTCATGCGCCGTCCGCATCGACGTGCTTTACGCCAAGTCGATTCCCGGCGAGCATGCGCGCGACTCGAACGCGGTCCCAGACGCGCTCGGTTTCAACTGCTTCGCGTTTTGAGCGATAGAGCAACCTCGATGAACCACCTCGATTCCGAACAGGCGTCCGCACCGGTGCTGTCATGCACGGCCGACGCCGCGTTGCTGTTCCTGCGCGTCGCGGCCAGCGTGCTCGTGCTGATCGTGCACGGCTTGCCGAAGGCCATGCATTACTCAAGTCAACTGGCGGCGATCGAAGATCCGCTGCACCTCGGTAAGACGTTGTCGCTCTGCTTTGCGATCTTCGCCGAGGTTTTGTGCCCCGTGCTAATGATCGTCGGCATCGCAACGCGGCTTGCCGCGTTGCCGATCATGGTGATTACCCTGATCGCGCTCACGCTGGTGCATCCCGAGTGGACGCTCGATCAGGCGCAGTTCGCCTGGATGCTGCTGATCCTGTTCGGCACGATCGCGATCGGTGGTGCGGGACGCTACCGTGTTGCATTGTTTTCGCGAACGCCGGCTAGCCGGCGCGCATGAGCCGATTCAGGAACGGTTCTGGTCTACCGCACCGAGCCTGTTCCATGAAGCCAATCCGTGCAAACCCGCCTGACATTGTCGCCGGCGTCCCGATCCCGCACGATCAATCAAAATTCTGCTTTGTTCGCGGGTTCGAACTGCCGCAATCTTCCTCCGAACCGAATATCGAGATAGACTTCCTCACCAAGCTTTTCGGGTTCTGGTTGCCCAAGCGTCCGTCCTGACCTGGCAACCCATAGAGCAGACGATTGTGACATACGCAAGGCTGTCGCTCAGTCAATTCACTCTTCCGGATTCGCAAGCTCGCGATGATACAAGTCGGACAACATCATATTTTGCTCGAGCATCGGGAAATACACTCGCATGGCGAATCAGTACGTCTTGGCAGCCGCGCCTTCGACATCCTTGAATTGCTGATTGCCGCGGAAGGGGCGCTGGTCTCCAAGGACGAGATCATGCGGCACGTCTGGCCCGACACGATCGTAGAGGAAAACAACCTTCAGGTGCACATTGCGGCGATACGCAAGGCGCTCGGCGCGGATCGCGACCGCGTCGTGACGGTGCCGGGCCGCGGCTACCGTATGGCCGGCGTGAAGAAAGGGTTAGGCGCTGCGATAGCAGGTGTGGGCGAGGGCACCCTCGCGACACACAGGTCAAATGCGCACAATCTTCCTCTTCATGTGTCTGCGCTGGTGGGGCGGCAGTGCGCCGTCGCCGACGTACTGGCTGCCATCGAATCCACGCAAATCGTGACGCTCGTCGGCTCGGGCGGCATCGGCAAGACGCGCCTCGCTATCGAAGCGGCGAGACAGATGCTGCCGTGCTTTCCCGACGGTGTGGCGTTCGTGTCGCTTGCGCCGATATCGGACTCGCGTTTTGCGCTGGATGCACTCGCGATGGCGCTCGGCATGAAGATTTCGTCGTATGGACTTTCGCTTGCGCAGATCGCGCATGAGATGAGGGACAAGCGCCGGTTGATTGTGCTGGACAATTGCGAGCACGTGATCGATGCGGCTGCCGCGATGGCGGAGGCGCTGGCGGCAGCCGGCGAGGGCATGCGGGTGTTGGCGACGAGTCGCGAAGCGCTGCGCTCGCGTGACGAAATCGTCTATCCGGTTCTGTCGCTCGACGTGCCCGGCCCTGGAAACCCAAGCGATGACGTGTTGCAGGCGAGTGCGGTCCAATTGTTTCTCGCTCGCGCCCGTGCCGCCGATCCACAATTTTCATCCGACGAGCGCAGCGTCTTTCTGACCGGCGAGATCTGCCGGCATCTGGACGGCATTCCACTCGCAATCGAACTAGCCGCCGCGCGTGCCGCTGTCCTCGGTCTTGAGGTGCTGGCGGCGCGGCTCGATGACTGCTTGCGGATGCTGTCGGGCGGTTACCGGACGGCGTTGCCGCGCCATCAGACGTTGAAGGCGACACTCGACTGGAGCTACCGTCTCCTCGACAACAACGAACGCACCATCTTGCGCTGGCTCGGCATGTTCATCGACGCGTTCACGTTCGATTCGGCCTGCTACGTCGGCGCGCAACTCGGCCTCACGCACGTGGAAGTGGTGAATGCGCTGGGTGGCCTCGTGTCGAAGTCGCTGGTGATTCGCGTCGACGGCAGCGCCTCACCGAGGTATCGTCTGCTGGAAACGACACGTGCCTATGCGCTGCAGCGACTCGACGACAACGGCGAGCGTAGCGCCGCCACAGTGGTCCACGCCAAGTTGTTCTGTGAGCGCTTCAAACGCGCGCCGCACGATCTGGCGGTGACGTCGCTGCAAGACGATCTGGCGGATTTCACGCGTGAGATCGGCAATGTGCGAGCTGCGCTCGACTGGGCTTTTTCGGCAACGGGCGATCGTTTGGTCGGCGTCGAGCTTGCCTCGGTCGTCGTACCGTATCTGTTCGATCTTTCACTAGTCGACGAATGCCATAGCCGCGCGCGCGTCGCGCTCGATGCCGCGCGTGATGCAAACGCTTCAAACTTCCCGGCTGAAGCGCGCTTGAGGCTGACGACGAGCTGGGCGGCTGCGCTTGTCTATACGCAGGGTCCGACTACGCAGACGCTGGAGGCATGGTCCGAAGTGTTGGCGCTTGCCGTTGCAGTGGGCCATGCCGGCTTCGAATCGCGCGCGTTGTGCGGGCTACGGCACTCGTATCAGGCGGGCGGCGAGGCGCGTCGGGCGCTGGTCGTGGCGCGGCGCTTCGAAGTGCTGGCCGGTCAGTCCACAGACGCGACGCACAGTCTGATCGGCCGCCGCATGGAAGGCGCCGCGCTGCATTACGTCGGCGAGCAGCGCATGGCTCGCCAGAGACTCGAAGAGATGTTGAGTGCCTGGGTACCCGCGGCTCATCGGTGGAACACGATCGGCTTCAGGTTCAACCAGGCGATCGTCGCGCGGGCGCTGCTCGCGCGCGTGACGTGGGCGCTGGGGGACACGGCAGGGGCGATGAGGCTTGCGGCGGAGGCGCTGAAGGAAGCCGTTCAACACGATTTCGAGCTCGTGACCTGTTACGTGCTCGGCGACGTTTTTGTGCCGCTTGCGCTGCTCGCGGGCGATCGCGCGGCGGCGGAACGCGGACTTACGATGCTGAAGGGCATTGCATCGCGCGTGTCGCTGTCGATCTGGCACACCTGCTGTGCGTGCTATGACGAGTATCTGTTTTCGCTGTCCGGCGAGTATCCGCACAGGCTAGCGCAATTTCGCAGCGCGCTGGACGAACTTCGTGACATCGACTTTCTGGCGCAACTGACGATGTTGCTATGTCAGTTCGCACGTACACTGATGCGCGCGGAGCAGTACACAGAAGCGTTGACCGCAATCGACGAAGCCTTGCAGCATTGCGAAGAGACGGGGGAGCAGTGGTACTACGCCGAGCTGTGCCGTGCGAAGGGAGATGTGATGCGCGCGTTGCAACGGGACGCGGATGCCGCAGCGTGGTTCACGACCGCGTTGGAGTCCGCACGCCGGCAGAGCGCGGCTGTTCTCGCGGTGCGCGCAGCGAGTAGTCTTGCGCGGCTCTGGATCGAGCAGGGTCGCCTGGGCGAGGCGCGCACCTTGCTATCGCGAGCGCTGGCTCGCCTGAGCAATTACCCGGCCGATCCGGATGTCCGGGATGGCCGGGCCTTGCTGGCCGAGCTGGAGATAAAAATCGCCGCCGTCGACAACAAGGATTTCCGGCCGGCCTGTATCGGCTCCTGACACGTACCGGCCGCCGTCATATGTACTGATGGCTGACGAAACGTTCCACGAGATCGGGTACATCGAGACGATCGATCCACCAGCGCATCGCCTTTCCGGTTTCGTCTTCGCGCCAGGCCATATAAAAGTGGGTCACGTCCCGCATGCCGAAGACCTGTTTGGCGACGAGTTCGCCGCGGGCGATAGGCGCGGTCGCGAGGCACTCGGGAATGGTGCCGACAGCGAGCCCTTCGAGTTGCGCGGCGAGTTTGCCGGCGAGCGTGGGTAGCGTCAGGCAATTCTGCGTAGCGGCGGCGCCGACGGTGCGCGGCACCAATTCGCGCGAGGTATCGCCGATGACCGCGCCGCGATGGCGTGCGACTGTTTCCATGCTCAGCGGCTCAGGAAACTCCGCGAGCGGATGAGTGGGCGCTACCACGAAAATATGGCGCATCGAACCGATCGGGCGGGTGACGAGATGGGGTAGGTTCGGCGGATCGCCTGCGGCGCCGACCACGAGGTCGGCACGCCGCGTGATCAATGCGTCCCACGTGCCGCCCAACACTTCCCGGGACAGGCGCAGGCGAGTCTCCATGTTCATGTCGTAAAACGCATGGACGTGCGGCCAGATTGCGTCGAAAGGCAGGATCTCGTCGATACAGATGCGCAGGTCCGCTTCCCAGCCGTGTTGCACGCGTTTTGCCTTGAGCTCGAGTTCTTCGGCGCCTTGCAGCAGACGCCTGCCTTCCTCGACCACCACTCGTCCCGCGTGTGTGAATTTCGCCCTCCGGCCGCTTCGGTCGAACAGAGTGACTTCGAGGTCGCTTTCGAGTTTCTGTACCAGATAGCTCAGCGACGACGGCACACGATGCAGAAGTTCAGCCGCCTCCGCGAACGTGCCGGTGCGATCGATTGCATCGAGTGCTTCCAATACCTCAAATGACAGCTTCATCAAAGATTCCTGCGGTAGTTGCCAGATTGCGCCTGTCCTGGCGCGTGGTCCGATAGCGCGATTGTCGCACTGAGTGGAGGGTGATGGCGGGGCACATGCGCCCTCCAGGAGTCTTTAGTAAAAAGATAGCGCGCATTCACAAGACGAGATCGCGCCCGGCAAAATACTGACTATTGCAATCGGTTGTGCGATCCGCGTATTTTTGCGTCGCCTGTCTACCCGAGTAATCAGGGTTAACTATGGCATCTATAGGCTTTGACATCAGCGTTTTTGCAATTTATTATGCAAACGATTGCACTGATGGAGAAGCCCTGTGGAAGATTCAAACCATCTGAAGAACATCGTCGATGACGCCGCTTCGATCACCGCGGTTGTCAAGGCGGCAATGAGCCGGACTGACAATCCTCGGCTCAAGGAGCTCCTCGACGCGCTAGTGGAGCATGGCCACGCGTTCCTGAAGCAGGTGAAGCTGACTGACGAGGAATTCGAGAAGGGCCTTGATTTCGTGAGGGCGGTCGGTCTGGCTTGCAACGACAAGCACAATGAGGTCGTTCTGCTCGCCGACGTGCTGGGTTTCTCGACCCTGGTTACGTTGCTGAACAACTCGGACGCAAGCGGTCGCACGCCGGGCGCCCTGTTGGGACCGTTCTACCGGGGTGACTCGCCGCAGTATGCGAATGGCGAATGCATCGCATGCGAGAACTCACCCGGCTCCCCGCTCTTTGTGAACGGACGCGTGCTCAACACCAGGGGCGAGCCTGTTGCCAACGCCAAAGTCGACGTCTGGCAGGCCTCGCCAGTCGGCTTGTACGAAAACCAGGACTCGAGCCAGCCCGACAAGAACCTGCGCGGTCACTTCTACACTGACAGCCAGGGGCGGTTTACCTGCAAGAGCGTGCGTCCTTCCGGCTACCCTGTGCCCACTGACGGGCCGGTAGGTGTGCTGCTTGAAAAGCAGAATCGCCACCCATTCCGGCCCGCGCATCTGCACTTCGTGATCATCGCGGAGGGCTATGCAACCCTGGTTTCACAAGTGTTCGCCGACGACTCGGAGCACCTGAATTCCGACGTCGTGTTCGGTGTCAACCGCCGTCTCGTCGGCACGTTCCAGCGCCACGATTTCGGCACGGGTCCGAGGCAGGACGTAGACAGGCTGTACTACACACTCGACTACGACTTCGTTCTGGCCGAAGGAACGCCTACCTACCCGACCCCCCCCATCAAGTAAAGCAGAGGTCTCACGTGTCAAACACACTTTCAGGGAAGGTTGCGGTCATCCTGGGCGGAACCGGAGGTATCGGCGCTGCTGCAGCCCATCGTCTTGGGCAAGCTGGCGCACGTGTCGTAGTGGTGGGTCAGAACGACCTGGCCCGAGCGCAGCGCGTGGTCGACGATCTGCCGGGCGAGGGCCACACCGCGGCGCTTGCATCCATTACCGCGAGCGAGAGTCTGAACGCGCTGGCCGGGCTGGTGCGCGAGCGCTATGGCCGCGCGGATATTCTTGTGAACACGGCCGGCTTCACGCAGCCCGTCAAGCATTCCGACCTGAATGCGCTCACCGACGAATTGATCGATGAGATTCTGAAGGTCAACTGGCGCGGGCAATTCGCGGCCATCCGCGCTTTCCGCGAGTTGCTCGATGCTTCTGGGGACGGCCTGGTTGTCAACGTTTCATCAATTTCCGGCACGACGGGCGTTGGCAGCAACATCGCCTACTGCGCGGCCAAAGCCGGGCTTGACGTGATGGCGGCGTCGCTTGGCCGTGCGCTTGCACCTCGCATTCGCGTCCTGAACGTGTCCCCGGGGGTGGTCGACACGTCGTTCGTTCCCGGCCGTGGCGTTGACTTCAACGACAAGGTCGCGGCCACCACGCCGCTAGGCCGCATCGGGACGCCGGACGATATCGCCGCGGCCGTCGAGGCCTGCGCCACTCATCTGAAATTCAGCACCGGGGTGACCATCGTCGTGGACGGTGGCCGTCGCCTGAACTAGTTGCAGCGAGGCATAACATGCATTCCCGCAAGACCATCATCACCTGCGCTGTAACAGGCAATATCACCAGACCGGAGCAACATCCAGGTTTGCCGATCACCCCCGCGCAGATCGCGACCGCCTCGCTCGAAGCGGCATCCGCCGGCGCGGCCGCCGTTCACATCCATGTGCGTGATCCGGAGACGGGGCGGCCCTCGATGGACGTGGTGCTTTACCGGGAAGTCATCGAGCGCATCCGTGCGGTGAATGTCGACCTCATCATCAATCTCACGACTGGCCCGGGCGGCCGTTTTATCCCGAGCGACGACAACCCTCGAGTCGCGGCGCCAGGCACCACGTTGCTACCGCCGGAAAGGCGCGTCGAGCATATTCTCGAACTCAAGCCGGACATCTGCAGCCTCGACCTGAATACGATGAACTCCGGCGGCGACGTTGTCATCAATACACCTAAGAATGTCACGCGCATGGCCAACGTCATCCGCGAGGCGGGTGTCAAACCTGAGCTTGAGATCTTCGACTCCGGCGATTTGCACCTTGCGTTGGACCTGATCAAGGAGGGCGTTCTTGACGGGCCGGGGCTTTGGACCCTGGTGATGGGCGTCAAATATGGCTTCTCGGCCAGTCCGGAAACGCTTCTCTACGCGCGTAACCTGCTACCCCGTCAGGCCGTCTGGTCGGCCTTCGGTGTTGGCCGTTTCGAATTTCCGATCGTCGCCCAATCATGGTTGGCGGGTGGCCATGTCCGGGTCGGACTTGAAGACAACATTTACATTGCCAAAGGCGTGCTCGCCGAGAGCAATGCGGCGCTGGTCACGCGCGCACGCGACATCGTGCATTCGCTGGGCGGCGAACTGGCGACCAGCCAGGAGGCGCGCGAGCTTTTAGGGCTGAGGCGATGAGCGCGCTTCACGACGCGTCGGTATTCGGTACGCCAAACGTGGATCCGAGCGTCTACATCGGACAGGGCACGACGCTTGTCGGCGACGTGACCATCGGCCGTCAGTCGTCCGTTTGGTACAACTGCGTGCTGCGCGGCGACGTCCAGAAAATTGCGATCGGCATGCGCACGAACATCCAGGACGGCACGGTCATCCACGGCACGACCAACGGTCTGCCCGTCATCATCGGGGATGACGTGACCGTTGGCCATGGCGCGATTCTGCACGCTTGCACTATAGAAAACACGGGGTTTGTCGGGTTCGGTGCACGCGTACTCGATGGGGCCGTCGTCAGGTCAGGCGGCATGCTGGCCGCAGGGGCGGTCCTCACGCCGCGCAAGGTGGTGGGCGCGGGTGAGTTGTGGGCGGGAAATCCGGCGCGCCTGTTGCGCACGCTGAATGACGAAGAATTCGAAGGAATGGCGGCGTCCGCTGTCCGCTACGTGGCGCTTTCCGAGCGTTACAGAACCGCCCGACCTGTCATCTTGACCTTTTAGGAAATAAAAAAATGAAAACAGTTCGTGTATTGGAAAAGAGCGTCGATATCGACTCGCTTGATCTGCACATTGGCGTGCAAGACGCGCCGGACGTCGAGTTTGCCGAGTGTCTCGTGCGCGTGGTGAGTGCCGCGGTGAATCCGAGCGACGTGAAAGCTGTGCTGGGCTTCATGCCGCATGCGGTGTGGCCGCGCACGCCGGGACGGGATTACGCCGGCATTGTTGTCGAGGGGCCGCAGGAGATGCTCGGCAAGGAAGTGTGGGGCAGCGGCGGCGAACTGGGTATCCGGCGCGACGGCACGCATGCCGGCTATCTCGCTGTGCCCGTGCGCAGTGTGCGCGCCAAGCCGGCAAATCTGACCATGGAAGAGGCGGGCGCGGTCGGCGTTCCCTTCGTGACGGCCTTCGAAGGAATGCAACGAGCCGGGGGCGTGGAGCAAGGCGACGTCGTCCTCGTGCTGGGGGCGAACGGGAAGGTGGGGCAGGCAGCGATACAGCTTGCGACCCAGGCTGGGGCGAAGGTGTTGGGTGTCGAACGCACGAATCAACCGTACATTGGCCATGCGAACGCAGACGTCACCATGATCGACGCCTCGTCGCAAAACCTCGACGAGGTGGTCCTTCAATTGACAAATGGCCACGGCGCGGACATCGTGTACAACACAGTTGGCAGTCCATATTTTGAAAAGGCCAACAAGGCCATGGCCGTGCGAGGGACGCAGATTTTCATCTCTACCATCGAACGTCCGGTGCCATTTGACATCTTTACGTTCTATCGGGGGCAGCATACCTATGTCGGCATCGATACGCTCGCACTCGACAGCACGGAAGGCGCGCTCATTCTCGACGCATTGCTGCCGGCATTCGAACGCGGCACGTTAAAGCCGTTTCCCATCGTTGAGAATTTTGTCTTCGATCTCTCCGACGCGGCGCTTGCGTATCAGGCTGTTTTCCGCGGCGCGGCTAGCCGGGTTCTGCTCAAGCCATGAACGTGACCCGCTTCGTGGAGGCGCCGGAATATTTTCCGCCCAACCACTTTTCGATGCGATGTGTCCGGCTTCAAGGCCATGAAGCCGGACCGGCAGAGTCGCTGTGGCTAGGCGTTTCGGCGATCGAGCCGGGCGGCTACACCACGTTGGATGCGTCGCCCGTTGAAAAACATTATGTGGTGCTGGAAGGTGAGGTTACCGTCGAAACCGATGAAGGCGAGGTCGTGCTCGCGGCCTTCGATTCGTGCCGCATTGCGCCGGGAGAACGGCGAGCATTGCAAAATCGTTCCCGCAGTCCGGCGAAGATTCTGCTGGCGATGCCGTTTGTGCGGCCTGAGCATTGCTGATGAGACGACGGCAGTGATAAGCCGCCGCGTGCTTCCCACGACGACCCGCAAGGGTTGCGCATGATGCATTCCAGCGGTGTTGCGACGGATATGCGGCTTGGCGCCGGTGAGCAGCGGCATGCCCAAGCCGCCGCTGTCGGCTGCTTTCTCTATGTGCGGCAAGGCGGCGTGTGGATAACGGCGGGGCGACGCGCGTACTGTGTGACACAAGGCAATGGCATCTGGCTTCCGTCGGCCGTCGCCCATAGCGTCTCCGCGATGTACGAAGCCGATATTTGCGCGCTTCGAATCGACGCGGGCCCGAGTGCAGATTTTGTGCCGACGGCGCGCGTTCTGAATTGCTCCGCCGTATTGATCGCGATCTTCTCGGCGACGCAACGATCGACTATCGAACGCTCATATGCAGCGGTCGTGGCGCTGATAGCCGATGAGTTGTGTGCGGGGCCTGAAACCGCCGGGAATTTTGCTGTCCGAATGCCGTCATCGGGAAGCCGTGTCGCGGCGCTATGCGAGGCGCTGCTCGTGCATCCTGGCAAAGATATGGCGATCAAGGACGCAGCAAGCCGGGCGGGCGTGAGCTGCCGTACCTTGAGCCGGATTTTTGCCAAAGAACTGGGCGCCAGTGTCGGCCGATGGCGCCGGGAGGTGCAGGTAGGGGCGGCGATGTGCGCACTTGTACATGGGATCTCCGTGGCGGAGACGGCTCGTGTTCTTGGATTCACATCGAGCGCGTTTTCGACGTTCTTTAAATCACGGATCGGCAATTCACCACGCGAATGGCTCACGCGTCAGCACATCGGGCCATCTGGACGAAGCGCTTCGGGTAAAACCTGAGCGCTTCTGTGCTCACTCAGCAGAAGCGGGCGCGGTTTTCGGTGCTCTTGCTCGTAGCGGCGTGTTGCGTGGCACAGCGGTCGAGCCGCGGACCATCAGTTCGGGGGGGAGCGTAATGCGGTGCGGGGCCGCGCCCGGTGTCGCGATCATTCCGAGCAGCAGTCTTGCGGCCTGGCGGCCCATTTCCCGGTGCTGGATGCGCAGCGTGGTTAAGGGCGGATGGAGCATGTCGAGAAGCGGCATGTCGTTGTGACCGATGAGCGAAATATCTTTCGGGCACGTCAGATGCTGTTCCGCAAACACGTCATAGCACCCCAGCGCAATCAGGTCATTAGCGGCAATGATCGCAGTCACGCTTCTGTGCTCCTTCAGCAACTGGTTGCATGCCACCCGGCCTGCTTCGCGCGTGAATTCGGCGGCTTCGAGGATGACCGTCCCGGTCAGGCAATGCTGCTGTGTCGCCATCTGGAAGCCCTGGATTCGCGAGAGCCCGGTTGCCAGGCGCTCAGGGCCGGCGAGATGCGCGATCCGCTTGTGCCCCAGCCCCACCAGATGATCGACCGCAAGCCTCATGGAAAGGAAATCATCGTTGATCACTTCCGGCACCTGTCCGCCTTCCTCCGCGCGATTCACCAGCACGACGGGTATGCCATCGAGAATGCAACGGCGTACTAATGGGTCGTGGCGGGCAGCGGTGGCGAGGACCAGGCCGTCGACCTGGCGCTCAAGCATCTGCTCGAGCATGCGCTCCTGGTCTTTCAAGGTGCCAACGGTGTTGGCGATGAGGACGCCATAGCCAACGGCTGCGAGTTCTTCTTCGATGCCACAGACAATCGGCGGGAAAACCGGGTTCTCGATATCGGGCAGGCACACCCCGACCACCCTTGACTGGCCGCCGCGAAGTGCGGACGCGAGCTTGTTCTGCCGGTAGCCCAGCGATTTCGCGGACGCCAACACCCTGCGAACGACTTCGTCCCCAATCAGGTGACGGGTTGCGGGATTGAGGGCGCGCGAGACCGTCGACGCGTTGACAGACGCATGCAGCGCGACTTCTCGAATGGTGACGCGGCTCGTTGCCCGGGTTTCTGATGTTTTGGCCATGGAAGTCATTGTATAGGTGCAAAGGGTTGCTCTCAATGTTGCACGTACAAACCCTATGTGCTGCGTGTCATAAATGAATTGACAAAGGTGTTTGTCGGGATAGTATATGCATACGTTTGCATAAAGATTGTCGCATGACAGAAAGCCGTTCACGGCATTCGCGACGCAGTAAAAGCTTAATAATTGATTTGCTATAAAGCAAACGATTGCATGAATTGTGCGTGAGATTGGCGGCGCTGCCCGGGATGCATCCCTGCAACCGCGCTGGCGTACCGGGTCCGGGCACTCGCTTGAACCTGCCAGGAAAACATTTAAACGGAGACGACCTTGGAACTGACGACAAAACTTACAAGCCGACTGGCTAAAAAACGCATTCTCATCACCTGTGCGTTCGCACTGGGCATTGCAGCAGGGCCAAACGCATTTGCGACAGGCGAGAGCGTTGCGGCCTTCTACAAGAATCAGGTCGATCCGCATTTCGCCCTCGTCCACGCAGGCGTCGACGCGGCAGCGAAGGATCTCGGCGTTTCGGTGACCCACTACGCGCCGACACGGCCCAATGATCTTGGCGAGCAGCTCAGCGAGCTCGAGGACGTGAGTGTCAGAAAACCCAACGTCGTGCTGTTCATGGGCGTCAATCCGCACGGCGTCGTTCCGGCGATTGAGAAGGTCAATGCGATCGGTATCCCGATCATCAACTACAACGATCGGGTCGCAGGCGGCAAATTCGCCTCCGTCGTTGTCGCCGACGATTTCAACCTTGGGTTGGACGTCGGCCGCTATCTGCTGAAGAGCATGGACGGGAAAGGCAATGTCGTCATCCTTGAAGGCGTGAAGGGTTCCACCACGAGTGACGAGCGGGTGCGCGGTTTCCACAAGGCGCTGGAGGAGTTTCCGAACGTCAAGCTGCTCGCCTCCCAGCCTGCGAATTATCAGCGTTTGCAGGCGCTTCAGGTCATGGAGAACCTGATTCAGTCGAATCCCAAGATCGACGGTGTTCTCGCTGCGGCGGACGTGATGGCAATGGGGGCTATTGAGGCATTGGAGGCGGCCGGGCAGAAGCAGGTCAAGGTGGTGGGCATCGGCGGCGTGCCGGAGTCGGTCAAAGCCATCAAGGACGGCCGGCTGCTGGCGACCGCCGAGTTCAACGGCTACAAGATGGGCTGCATTGCCACGATGGCGGCCGTGAGGACGGTGCGTAAGGAGTCAGTTCCGCAGACCATTCTGATCAAGGGCATCGTCATCGACAAAACGAACTATGCACCATTCGAAGTGCCGGGCGACAAACGGCAGTGTCCGAAATGGGGCGATGTCGTGAGTAACTAACGAGCCACGAGCCACGAGCCACGAGCTCGCGCTGTCGCGACGCCGGATATCGCTCGAGCGATACGTCGGCACCGCCAGTGACTGCTCGAGCCACAAAATGAAGGCAAACATGGAAACAACGATTCCGAGCGATGGCGTGCCTCTTCTGGAACTGCGCAAGATCTGCAAGAGCTTCCCGGGCGTGCGCGCCCTGACTGACGTCGACCTTCAGCTGTACGCCGGTGAAGTGCATATGCTTCTCGGCGAAAATGGTGCGGGGAAGTCGTCCTTGATGAAGGTATTGTTTGGCGCGTACAAAGCCGACTCAGGCGAGTTCTTCAGCAACGGCCAACCGATAACCATCGAGTCGCCTGCCGACGCCAGGCGACTCGGCATTGCGGTGATCTTCCAGGAGTTCTCCCTCGTACCGCATCTGACTATCGCGCAGAACATCTACCTGGGGCGCGAACCGCGAAATCGCTTTGGCCTGATCGATCATCGCAAGATGCATTTCGACGCGAGAGCCGCGCTCGACGAGCTTGGACTTACCTACGATACCCACGCGTACGCGGCCGATCTCGGCGTCGCGCAGCAGCAGATGGTGGAGATCGCGAAGGCGCTCTCGCACCATGCACGCGTGGTGGTCATGGACGAGCCCACGGCAGCGATTTCCGATCGCGAGGCGGAAGCGCTGTTCAGTGTCGTCAGGAAGCTGCGCGAGTCCGGTGCCGCGATTGTCTATATCTCCCATCGCATGAAGGAGGTGTTCGACCTGGGTGACCGCGTCACGGTACTGCGTGACGGCCGTCTGGTGCAGTCAATGCCGGCCACCGCGGCGACACCCGATGAGCTGATCGCGTTGATGGTTGGTCGGTCAGTCGGGACCGTGTACAAGCGCCAATATTTCGGCGAACCGGGCAAGGTCGCGCTCGACGTGCGCCAGTTGACCACCTCAACCGGCGTTCGAGGCGTCGATTTGCAGGTTCGATGCGGCGAGATCGTCGGACTCTCGGGACTGGTCGGCGCCGGGCGCACAGAGGTCGTGCGGGCGGTCTTCGGCGCGGACCCGATTCAAACCGGCCAGGTCACCGTTTTTGGGGAGGCTGTGACCGGCGGTCCTCACAAAGTCGCGGCGATGGGCGTAGGTCTGATTCCTGAGAACCGGAAGCAGGAGGGGGTGGCACTGAAGCGTTCCGTGCATGAAAACCTACTCACTTCAAGCCTGTGGAAACTCTTTCCGAAAGGGTGGTATCGAGCGGAGAAAGCAAAGAGTGCGACTAAAGCGCTCATCGAATCCTTGCGGATCGCGCCGGGTGACCCCAACAAGTGCGCTCGTGTCCTGAGCGGCGGCAATCAGCAGAAGATCGTGATTGGCAAATGGCTCAGTGCCGGCTGCCGGCTGTTCATATTTGATGAACCGACGCGCGGCATTGACATAGGTGCAAAGACGGAAATTTTCAACCTGATCGAGAAGCTGATTAAAGACGGTGCCGCCGTTCTACTCATCAGTTCTGAATTGACGGAGATTGTTCACGTTTGCGATCGCGCATACGTCATGCGCGAAGGCGTGATCTCGGGTGAATTGCCCAGAGAAAGCTTGAGCGAACAGAACATTCTTCGTCTGGCGATGCATGGGAGTTAAATGATGGACGCAACTGTTGAAAAAATCAGTGTGATACGAAAGCGACGGCCCGTGCCGTCGATTGTTGCGGCGAGCGGCGCACTTGCGGCGGGGGCGATGCTCGGCGTGCCCGGGTTTGCATCGAGTGGCAACATCACCAACATCGGACTGCAGGTCTCGATCCTGCTCATGATTGCCATGCCGATGACGCTGGTCATTTTGAGCGAGGGGCTCGACCTCTCTGTGGGCGCGCTCCTCAGTCTCTGTGCGGTCGTTTTCGCCCAGGCTCTGGGGTTGGGGTGGGGCATCGCGCTGGCGTTATGTGCTTCAGTAGCGGTGGGGATGCTGACCGGTCTCTTCAACGGCGTTCTCATCGCGAAGCTGGGGCTTCCTCCCTTTGTTGTCACACTCGGCACGCTCGGTATTGCCCACGGGGTCGCGCTGGTGCTGACGGACGGCAACGCGGTTGTCGTCGCGAACCCCAGCGTGGCCCAGTTCTACGCGTGGACCCTTCTCGGCGTTCCGTTTCCGGTGATGTTTGCGCTCCTCGCGTATGCGCTCACGCATCTCCTGCTGTATCACACGCGGTTTGGCACCTATGTGTTCGCCATCGGCGGTAATCGGGATGCGCTGCTTCTTGCAGGTATCAAGGCTAAAGTCTTTCATATTGCGATCTATGTGTTCAGCGGCTTGATGGTCGGATTGGCGGCGCTGGTGCTGGTTGGGCGAATGAATTCGGCCGAGCCTGCCTCGGCGATCGGCATGGAGTTCGATGCGATTGCGGCCGTGGTCCTCGGTGGCACGTCTTTCGAGCGTGGCGAAGGCTGGTTGTTCGGCACAGTTATGGGCGTATTGACGATCGGCGTTTTGCGCAATGCCTTGAATCTGCTCGGTGTTGAGTCTTCTCTTCAGGTTGTTTCCGTCGGGATGCTGGTACTCCTTGTCGTTGTTGTCGATAGTGTGCGCAAATCCAGAGTCAATGGAGCGAAAGCATGAGTATTCTGAACAACTCCCGCTTTGTGTGGTCCCGCGTCAGCCAGCTGGATGTGCGTCATCATGTCCGCGAGGAAACGGCCACGCTGATCTATCGCGCCGTACTCATCGTTCTAATTGCGATGGCACTTGCTTTCGCGACGTCTGCGTTCTCCACAGCCCCCAATCTGCTCAACGTTCTGCGTCAGGCCAGCCTGATGTTCCTGCTCGCCTCCGGGCTCACGCTGGTGATCCTGTCCGGCGGCTTTGATCTCTCGATTGCGGCCAATCTTACGTTGTCGGCCTGTCTGGCGGCGGGGGTCATGAAGACAGGCGGGTCGCCGATTCTGGCGGCCGCAACCGCGCTTTCATGCAGTACGCTGATCGGACTGCTCAACGGTCTGGCCGTGACGTTGCTGCGGCTTCCACCGTTTCTCGCCACCTACGGGATGCTTTGGGTCGTTCAGGGGCTCGCGTTCCATTACATGGGCGGCAACGAAATTTACGGCTTTCCGACGGGGTTCAGGGCACTGGGCACAGGATTCCTCGGCGGCATACCGTTGCCCGTCTACATGATGGTATTCGTGCTGATTGGCGCGACGATCGTCACGGGAGGGCTCAATTTCGGCCGGGAAATCTACGCGATTGGCGCCAATAGCGAGGTTGCGAGGCTCTCAGGCATACCGGTGCGCCGGCGCAAAATTGCTGTCTATACGATAAGTGGCTTGATGTCCGGGATCGCCGCGCTCATCTATCTCGCGCGGGTCAATGCCGCAGATTCGGCCATGGGCGAGCCGCTTCTGCTTCCCGTTATCGCGGCCATACTGATTGGTGGCACGTCCCTGTTCGGTGGCGCAGGGAGCTTGGTGGGCACATTGTCCGGGTGTCTCATTCTTGCGCTTGTGATCGACGGGATGAACCTCCTGAACCTCAACGCAAACTGGCAGCCATTGATCATTGGCGCCGTTCTGCTCATTGCCGTGCTCGCGGACGTGCTCGGACGGGGCCGAAAAGAGCGGATCGGCTGACTCTGTCGGGCGACAAATGACCTCAAGGTTGTTTGTCGCTCGTTGCGTTGTTCGTCTTGCCTGCCCTTTGCCGTGATTGTCGCTATGTCCGGTTAACGTTAGTCACGAAAACGGACGCTTTGATAAGCGGCGAGACTGCGAGGTCAAGGACTTTAACCCGATGTTCCGTATTATCTGGATAACGATCCGGTCGGCACAAACGCAGTTGGTAGCCAGAGCGGTCGAGAACGCACCGGGAGAATAGAGCGATCAACGATCACGGTGCTCCAGAAAGCACCGCTATTAGTACGGACTATTAAGCAATTGATTGTTTAATAAATCTCGTCTGATTAGTCGAAATACCAAGGGAAAACGTGAGTCGATAAACTCTTTGGTCAGCAAAGTTTGCGTAATAGAATGCAATCGATTGCATGAATAATGCATAGATGTGGCTTGAGGAAGGATTTGGCGTGGTGGTGGGTCGGAAAGCCGGCGAAGGCGACGACCGAGGCAATCTGGTTGTCTTGCAGGTGCGTCGTGTGTTTCTTTTAGCCTGTCTTTCCTGCCTAGACGATTCGTACAACGAATATATAAATGCGAGCTGTGAAGGCGGAAGCGGCTGGCGGTGAATCCATTACTTAGAGCGAGTGAGGAAGACATGAAACGAAGGACGATTGCCGCGGTCATTGGTGCGGGGCTGTGCAGCGCCGGTTTGAGCTGTGCGAGCTTTGCGCAGAGTAGCATTACGATGGCCGGCAAACTGGATAACGGTATCACGTTCGTCGACAACGATGGCGGTCGCCATAATTACAGGGCCGATAGTGGTGTGCTGTTTCCGAATCTGTGGATATTGACGGGCACCGAAGATATGGGCGGTGGTGTCAAGACCGTGTTTAAGTTGTCGACGCTGTTTAACCTGAACAACGGCCAGCTCAATCAGCCGAACACCTTATTTGGCCAGCAAGCTTGGGTGGGGCTGCAGACTGACTACGGCACGCTGACAATGGGCAATCAGTTCGATTTCAGCGCGGATTTCTTCGGGCAGTTCAACGTGGGAGCCTCCGGCAGCGGCTACGCGATCCACCAGGGTGACTTTGACCACACCAACAATGACCGCATAAAGAATTCCATCAAGTACACGAGTCCCGTATGGGGCGGCTTCACGTTCGGCGCGATGTACGGCTTTAGCAATACGGCTGGCAGCTTCCATGACGGAAGCGGTTGGAGTGCCGGTTTGCAATACGCCAATGGACCTTTGATCGTTGGGGCGGCCTACACGTACCAGGCCAAGCCCACGCTTGATCCTTATGCGCAAATTGGCGTCCACACGTTCTTCAATGTGCCTGTCGCCACTGTGTCGGGCAATGCCGCGACCGATCTGGTGCCCGAGTTCCAGCTCAGCTCTCTGGGAACGTTCGGAATCGGTGCATCGTACGCGATTGGAGACTTCACGCTCTATGGCGACTTCAGCGACACCGTCCTGAAGTACCAGGCACAGACCTCGGTCATGCATGTCTATGAAACCGGTGCGACTTACCAGGTGACGCCTGCCACGCAGCTTGTCTTGGGCTATCAGCACACCGGCTTCGAAGGCCACACGTGGAATCAGGTGACTGCAGCGGCGCTTTATTCGCTGTCGAAACGTACCCAGGTCTATATCTCCTCGGATTACCTGAAGGCGTCATCCGGTGTGGATGCCGTCATCGGCGGGAGTTTCGCGCCTTCACTGGCTGGTCAGCAGGCCGACGTGCGAATCGGCATGTATCACGCTTTCTAAGCACCCTTATTTCGCAGGTTTGTCTGCACTGCGATAACCGAATTGGGGAAGTGCTCCCCGCCCCGGCTACGGCCGGAAATTTTAACGATTGATTGGAGGAGTCAACACATGAAACGCACATACCTTGGAGTGGCATTAGCGGGTACTTTGGCACTTGGCGCTTATACATGGGCTAGCGACGCGGCTGAGACCGCGCCCAAATGGCTTGCAAATATTCCGGTGACGAGCGCCAAGCCGTTCGGCTTCGATATCAGCGCGTCGGCGGACGGCAAGTATTACCTTGCGGACGGAGCGAATGCAACGCTCGACG
Organism: Paraburkholderia sediminicola; assembly: GCF_046026675.1. Lineage (GTDB taxonomy): Bacteria > Pseudomonadota > Gammaproteobacteria > Burkholderiales > Burkholderiaceae > Paraburkholderia > Paraburkholderia sediminicola_F. Next base: position 1,204,989 of record NZ_JAQQEY010000002.1, read on the forward strand.
TGTTCGACGCGAAAACGGCCACGTTGCTCGATCAGATTTCGGCGAACTTCGCCGGCATTGGGCCTAGCCATGACAAATCGGGACCGTCAGGGGTCACCCCGGTGCCGGGCACGTCGCTGGTGTACGTGGGGGACGTTAACGCGGTCAAGGTGATCGACGTCGCAACCAAAAAGCTGGTTAAGACGATTACGGTCAGCACGTCCGGCATTCGCGCCGACGAGAGCTGTCTGGACCCCGATCATCATGTCGTGATGTTCTCGAGTGGCGCAGAGGAGCCGCCGTTCGCTACCTTCATCAATACCGAGACTCAGGAGGTGATCGGGAAGCTTTCGTTGAAGGACTCGACCGGTCTTGAAGCGTGCGCGTACGACCCGAAGGGCAAGAACTTCGTATTGAACAACGATGGTACGAAAGCCAACCCGAAAGGCGAGGTCGATGTGATTCCGCTGGCGTCGGTTCTCGAAGGCAAGCCTGCCGTTGCGAACGTATTCGCACTGAAGGGTTGTGAGGGCCCGACCGGTCTCGCAATGGGCCCGGGCAACGATGCGCTGATCGGATGTGATCCGGATGAGGGTGGTAAGCAGACCACGGTGATCATCAACCGTACGAACGGACAAACCGTCGCCGAATTGCCGTTCGGCGGCGCGGACGAAGTCGTGTACGACCCGGTGTCCAATCGCTACTTCCTGGCTGCCGGTCACCGTTCGGCCGACAACGTCTCGCAGGTTGGCAGCAAGACGGCGAAGTTCGACCCGGCGCTCGGCATTGTCGACGCCGCTACGCGCAGCATCGTCGCGATTGTTCCGACCACGGCGGGCGCGCACTCGGTGGCGGTGGACGGTGAGTCTCATCGTGTCTTCGTGCCGCACAGCCCAGGTCACTCGGAGCAGTTCGCGGGTGCCGGCGTAGCGGTATTCGCGACCCAGTAAGCGATCCGCCAGTCGTCCGGCGCGAGAGCGTGCGCCGGACGACAAAGTATCCGGCATCACGACCCATCTATCTTCAGTCATTCAACTTTCAAAGAGACTCAATCATGGTCCAGTTTCGTGCAGTTTCAGCTGCACTCGTCGCTTCGCTTGGCTTGATGCTTGTCGAGGCCCCTATGGCGATGGCTCAACAACCGGATGGTGGGGAGCAGGCGTCCGCATCCACGAGCGCATCAACGCCAAAGCAGGTCGCCAAAGCTCAGCGTAAGGCTGCGCGCAAGGCCCGGCGGGAAAAGAAGAACGTCGAGTTGAAGGCACTCGAAAAGAACGGCTATCGGGAGTCAGGCAATCAGGATAACTATCCGCAGAATCTGATGGATGCGGAGCGCAAAGCCGCTGCATCGAAGCCCGCTACGCCCGCATCCGCGTCCGGCCAATAACACGCTCGGCTTTAAGGGTGGCGCTGGGGGCTGCGTCCTCAGCGATAAGCTCGAACAAAAGTTATCGGACGTGTTGGTAAGCGCGCGATCTTTCTGGTTATAGCGACGCGCGCCGTCCAGCATAAGCTTCATCTATCGAGCGCTGCTCGAGGTGTCATGAGGAGGAGACTAGCGTGAGATTCTGTCGTTCAGTTCCGTCAAAAAAGGCCGTATTGGCCGCATTACTTGGGTCGGCGTGCGTTGCTTTTCTGAGCAACGTTTGCGTTGCCGAGACGACTGAAGCGCAACAGGCAGTGTCCCGGCTTGCAAGCTATTCGCTGAGCATGAAGCAGGCATTGAAGCTCGTTGAAATCGCAACGGCAACCGCGCAGAGCCGTCATCTCGCGATGAGTTTTGCCGTGCTCGACCCAGGAGGTCACCTCGTCATGGCCGTGCGGATGGACGGCGCACCCTTTGTAAGCGTTGATTTCGCGCGCGGCAAAGCCTTTGCCTCCGTTGCGCTCGGTGGCCAGTCCGGTGCGACGCTGGAGCAGCGCTTCAAGGACGATCCTTCGGAGTACAGCAATGTCGCGGGTGCGGGGTATTTCGCCCCGTTTCTGCCGGCACGGGGTGTGTTTCCTGTCTTTGTCGACGGGCATCTGTTAGGTGCCGTCGGCGCGAGCGGTGCGCCCTCTGAGATCGATGATCAGGTTATCAAGGGTGCAATTGAAGCAATCGGTGCAACGACTGTGCGATGACACGTCGTGTCCTACTGAAACAATACTGGGAAAATTTTCATGAAACGCGAAACAGAACAACGCGATGCAGCGGGCGTAACAGGTCCCATGGATGACAGGCATGCTTCGACTAGCGATGCTACCGATGCTTGCCGCCGATCGATCCTGAAGCTCGGTTTCGGTGCGTTTGCGGCGGGCGCTTTAGGTTTGTCCGGCGCAGTTCGTGCGCAAAGCGGCACGTCGCAGGAGGCGGCTGTCGCGGCAGCCTCGCGCGAAGGTCAGACCATCAAACTGGTGCCGTCGCTGGACACGGTCAAGGTCGGGCAAATCGATCCGGGCGCGCCGACGGCAGTCGTGATCAAGTCGGGCGATACGGTCTGGTATGACGGCACGTGGACCAATTGGGGCAATGAAGCAAAGTATGGGCTGACCTTCAAGGAGCGCGAGCCGATCCGCAAGAAGTACCCCAACGGCCCCTTCTCGCTGATCGGGCCCATTTCGATCATCGGTGCCGAAGCCGGCGATCTGGTCGAATGCCGTATGTTGAAGATGCGGCCGATCGACTGGGGCTGGAACTCTGCGCCTCCCGGCGTCGGCGCTTTGCCGCACGATTTCAAGCCTTACTTGCGCTATCTGAAATTCGACAAGGACAGGACCGCCGCCGCGTATGTTCCAGGCGTCAATATTCCGCTGAAGCCATTTCAGGCGTATATCGCCACGCAGCCGGTCGGCGAGAAACCCATCAGCGCGAATCTGGCCGGCAATTATGGCGGCAATCTCGACTGTGCCGTGCTGGGTGTGGACACATCGATCTTCCTGCCTGTGCAGGTGAGCGGCGCGCGGGTATGGACGGGCGGCTCCATGGGCGCCTCGGGTGAAGGCAACGTCGATCAGACCTCGATTGAGACGGCTTTCGAAGAGATGCGCATCCAGTACATCCTGCACAAAGGTGCTGCACTGAATGTGCCCATGGCGGAGACGCCTGACCACTGGATCGGCTTCGGGTTTTCCGACTCTCTCGAGAATTCACTGGTTGCCTGTCTGCGCCAGATGATCAGCTGGCTGTCTGCCGCCAGCGGCATTGCACCGGAAGATTGCTACGGAATCTATAGCGTGGCAGGCAGCTTCCGTGTGACGCAATACGCCAATCAGACCGGAACGGTCTACTCGACCATTCCGCCCAAAGGTATTCATTGCATGCTTCCCAAGCGCATTTTTACGCCCGCGCTGCAGCAGCGCATCGCAGCGTCTATACGGGCCTGAGTCCATGGTGGTGCGTCAGTTCAACAGGTGTGTGCTCGCGCCTGGCTACAGCATGTCAGCCGGGTCGCGTACCCGTGCACGAGTTGCAAAGGAGATGATTCGATGATTGCGAAAGACCCGAAACCGTCCATGGAAGGCGGCCTGGCCAAAACACGCCGCGTGAGGCCCGTGCTGGCCCTGCTGGTGTGCTTCCTGGTGATCGTTTTAGATGGATTCAACACCACGTCGATCTCCTTTGTCGTGCCGAGGCTCGCTCATGAATGGCATCTGGCGCCGGCGCTCTTTACCACCGTTTTTGTCGCGACGAACATTGGCGCGGCGATCGGTTTCATGATCTCCGGTCCGCTCGCTCAACGTTTCGGACACCGTTCCATGGGTGTCGCGAGTGTTGTGCTATTCGCCGGGAGCACGCTGCTGACCGCGTTTGCGAACGATATCGCCAGCTTGTCCGTCATGCGCCTCACGGCGGCCATCGGCCTGGGCGCGGCGTTGCCGATCGCCATTACGGCGGCGGCCGGCATCATTGGTGCGAAGCATAAGGTCGCGGCGTCCCTGCTCGTTACGACCGGCATGTCTGTCGGCGCCGTCACGGGCGGCGTGGCCGGTGGATCTCTGATGGGGCATTTCGGTTGGCAATCGATCTTCGTAACCGGCGGTGTCCTTCCTTTCCTGCTGGTTCCCGCGTTTTTTCGCATCCTCCCGGCGCGCAGCCCGGTGATAACCGATGCCGCCGCAGTGCGTGTGTCCAACCCGCTCAAGGCGCTGTTCGAAAATGGTCTGGGCGCCTATACGTGCCTGCTGTGGCTGTTCTCATTCCTGATCTTCATGGACGTCTACGCACTGCTGTTCTGGGTGCCGACGCTGCTGGTGGATTTCGGGTTCTCAGCGGACCATGCGTCGGTCGGCATGGCGGCCTTCAGTATCGGTGGTCTGAGCGGCAACGTCCTGATGACGGTGGCGGTCACGATGATGACGCTTGCCGGCAGGCTCAGGGTGAAATCGGCGCTGGTTGTGGGATTGTTGCTGGTGATTATCAGCGTCGGCAGCCTTAGCCAGGTGGCGGTGACGCCGGCCATCGTGCTGCTGTTCATCGGCGTGATCGGCGCTGGTCTGGTCAACGGCATCATGGGTCAAACCGCGCTCGCAGTTGCCTTTTATCCGCCGGCGATTCGCGCGACCGGGGTCGGCTGGGGGCATGCGATCGGGCGAGTCGGGTCCTTCGTGGGGCCGGCGATCGGCGGGGGCTTGCTGTCGCTCGGTTGGCCGGTGCGCGATATCGTCCTCACCTCCGTTGTGCCTGCGGGCGCGGCAATCCTCGCGCTCGCCGCCCTGTCGTTGGTCGGTCGCAGAGCGGTTCAAACGTTTCCCGACAGCGCCGTGGCAGAGAACTGAGACTCGCCACGTCACGCTTCGCTCACTGACAGGTCGTCGATTGGACTCGCAGGCGCCAGCGTGCTGCTGGCGCCGTCGATGCACATGGGACAGCGCTTCTCCATTCAGCTTGCACATCCAGTTCTTCAATCTAACGCAAAGAGAATTTCGATCATGAAGATTATTGCTTACTCCGACGGCGGCCGTACCGCACTTGGAATAGTTACCAGCCCGACGCATTTCGTTGCTGTCTCCGACATCGCCCCGGACCTGCCATCCAGCCTTATTTCAATCCTGGAGCGGGAGGATGGGTTAACGCGGTTGCGGCTGGCGGCAGAAGGGCGGCAAGGCGATCGGGCGCTCGCTGACGTCACGCTCAAGCCCTTCCTGGACCGCCCGAACGCGATGTGGGCATTGGCGTTGAACTTCAAGAGCCATATTGCGGAGACAGGACTTCAAACGTCGAAGGAGTTTCCCCACCTTTTCATGCGCACGGCTGCGTCCTATGTCGGCGCCGGCGAGCCGATTCTGGCGCCGCCGGAATCCATTGCACGCGCGTTCGACTACGAGTGCGAACTCGGGGTCATCATCGGTACGCCCGGGCGTTATATTCCCGTGGAGCGAGCGCTGGAACATGTGGCGGGTTACACCTGCCTCAATGAAGGATCGGTTCGCGAGTTCCAGATGCACAATCGTCAATTCGGCCTCGGCAAGAATTTCGAAGCATCCGGGTCCTATGGTCCGTGGTTGATGACTCATGACGAATTTGGCGATCCTGCGAAGCACACGATCAAGACTCGCATCAACGGTGTCGTCCGTCAGAGCGCACCGCTCGACGATATGCTGTTGGATGTTGCGCAAGTGATCAGCTATCTGAGTCAGGGTTATCGTTTGCGGCCAGGCGACCTGATTGCGATGGGAACGCCTGGCGCGCTGAAGCCTCAGCGGGATGATGTCGAGGGTCACGATCTCTCGCGTCAATACGGTCCGTTTCCGACACCGGGTCTGGTGCATATGCGACCGGGAGATTGGGTCGAGGTTGAAATCGATGGACTCGGCGTGCTTGGCAATCCGGTAGCCGCTGACACCTCCATCAGTGACAGCGGTTACGCAGTGCAGAAGTCCGCGGACTGATTCCGGTTAAACATTCTGGTTCTCAGATGGTGTGGGGATCATTCGGGGCCCCACACCCCCGTTTAACCACGCTGACTGTCCAGCGTCACCGAATGCCTGCGAAACTCACTGGGCGGCACACCCATGTGTTGTGCGAAGAAACGGGTGAAGTGGCTGTGTTCTTCGAACCCCAACTCTTCGGCTACATCGGAAAGCGGTTTATCGCTAGCGCCGAGAAGCTGGATCGCATGGGACATGCGGACCCAATCGATATAGTGCTGCGGTGAAATGCCCATGCATAGTCGGAATTGCTGGAAGAATCTCGACCTGGATAAGCCGACTTGCGCAGCGACCTGGGCAACCGTGGGATTCGCGACCGACGCGTGCTTGATGAAATCCACCGCTTTACGAATGCGAAAATCGATCGGTCTGCCTGACGGGATGATGCCTGCCGTCAATGCCGGATCGGCAAAGTCCCGACCGAGTGCGGTCACCAGATCCGCGAGAATCGGCATGCAATTGTCGTCCTGAGCGACCAGATGGTTAGTGATCGCCGCGGCGATGCGATCCACATGGTGCTGCACGTCCGGCGTGACGACGACCTCAGCCTTCGGGAAGATGCTTGCGGTACCGCTTTCGGCGAGTTTCAATTGCTGGCGCAACCAGGGGGCTTCGACGACGAGGGAAAGGATCAGGGAAGGCTCGTCGTCGCTGCAACTTTTTGAGTGTTCGACCCAAGGGTTCAGACAGATTGCCCGCGCCGCTGTAAGCGTGCAATCGTCTGTGCCGATGCGGAAATTGCAGTTGCTTCCACCAAGCTTGAAAAGGAACTGGTATTGGGAGTGAGCGTGAGCGACAAGCGGACGGCTAATGAAGTTTACCGTTGCTCGCCCGAAACTTCCTTGCAGAATCCAGACGGGCTTGTCGCCATCAATTGGTACTGTCGTCATACCCAACATTTCTCCACTTGGACCGAGGCCGCGCATGACGCTTTGCCGGGTTCCATGAATACAAAAAAAGACGCTTCGGTAAGCGGCAAGATCCTGCGGTAAGCCGGTCGATTGACAGATCGCATAGACGATACTTAATCAAAAGTCAGGAGTGCAGTCAATGGGTAGAAACGTGTTCTGACATGCATGGAGGCTTGAGAAAGTCAGGACGATTTGACAAGCAATCGGCTCTTTCGGTCAGGTGTTCCGGCGGAGGTCAGCTTATATTGAATCCACCGTGTTATTCGAAAGTAGGGATAGGCATGCCGTTTTTTGAGCGAGAAGGGATACGCTTCGCATACGATGAGTTCGGCGATTCTGGGGCGCCAGTCGTTGTCTTCAGCCATGGCTTCCTGATGGACGGCGACATGTTCCAGCCGAACATCGCGGAGCTCCGCAATGAGTTCCGTTGCGTCGTGTGGGATCAGCGAGGGTTTGGTGCAACCGGAGCCACAACCCGGGCGTTCAGCTACTGGGACTCCGCACAAGATCTGATCGCCTTGCTCGATCATCTGGAGGTTGCCTCGGCATCGCTTGTCGGCATGTCTCAAGGTGGATTCATATCGATGCGTGCGGCGTTGCTGGAGCCGGACCGCTTTCGGGCGATCGCCCTGATATCGACAAGAAGCGACACCGACTCCGAAGCGGTCAAGAAGTCTTTCGAAGAGCTGAAAGCAGAATGGGCGCGCAATGGCGCGAAAAATGTCGCGCAGAATCTGTCGGTGTTTCTGTTCGGTCCCGAGTTCGCGGCATCGGCATGGATCCAGAAATGGATGAATGCCAGCGCGGATCACTTCGAACACCCGGTCAATGCCCTTGTCTCCAGAGACGACATCACGCCGCGTCTTGCCGAGATTACGCATACGTCGATCGTGTTCCATGGATGCGACGACGCCGCCATCAGCCCTGACTGCGCAGAGGCGCTCGCCGCCCGGTTGCCGAACTGCAAGGATCTTGTGCTGGTCGACCAGGCGGGACACACGCCGAATTTGACGCATGCGGATATCGTGAATCTGCCGCTACGGGATTTCCTGCTTCGCTACGCTCGCTAGTGCGAAGCGGTCGGTCTTACTTGCTGCCCGGCACGATCTGATTGTTGTCTTGTGGCGCCGGCGCCGGTGCATTTTTATCCGTACTTCCTGGGTCCGCATGGGCCGGTTGATAGCGGGTGTGTTCGTGGTCGTGATTCACATGCATATGCTCACTGGCAAAGGCTGGCGTAAAAAGGGAAATGCTTGAAACCACGACCGTGAAAAACGCAGTGACCTTCATGATGATCGTCTCCGCTTGAGATGAAGAGCGTTGGTTCAACGCACTTTTTTATTCTAGTCATGGCGAGGACTAGCGGATACCCCTGAGTGGCCTGATCTAAACGATTGCATTCAAATCATTCGTTTTATGGACAACAAGTTGATCATGCCATCGATATCGGCGGTGACTTCACACGCGTGACCGCGGGCATTCGCACCCGTTTCTAACCGCGCGCTCAATCCGGCTCGGCACCCGGCAAGAACTGACGTTCTGGCTTTCCACCGCGCTGTCGCTTTAAGAAGGTTTTAGTTCTGGGAAAGGACTTTAAAGAAGCGTTAGCCTACGCTCTTACTTGAATCGAAAACGCGAATCGCGGGCTTTCCAATGCTTGACGGACCTGACCGTCGAGTCTTTCGTTGCCGCATCACGCGGCGTGATAACTCTCTGGAAGCGTCACAGCTTGAAGAGAGCGAGAGCCGATCGAATCTATCCCCGACATCAAGGCTGCGATGTCGAAGGACCCATGTACTTTGTGTGGGCTACGGCAATCAACCGGCTTGTTGCGAATACCCTCATGCTTACGCGTCTGAGCACCCAGCTTGCTATCGGGTTCCTGAAATTCCTGGCAATCCTCCCATACGGCCTTGTTGCCCGCTTTGGCGACGGCCTTGGCTGGCTCCTGTACCAGATTCCGAGCAGGCGCAAGCGGGTCGTCCACACCAATTTGCGCCTGTGCTTTCCGCAATGGGACGCAGTCCGTCGCAATGAAGTCGCGGGGCTGCATTTCCGCCATGTCATTCGCAGCTACGTTGAACGGAGTGTTCAATGGTTCGGGTCGGCGAAAAAGCTCGAAAAGCTGGTGCAGATCGACAGCGAAATCGACCTGCTCGACCCCGATATGCCGCCGACGCTATTGTTGGGCGCGCATTTTGTCGGTATCGAGGCAGGCTCGATTTTTATCAACTACGCGTTGCAGCGGCAATGTGGCGCGTTGTATCAGCCGATCTCCAATCCGCTGCTGGATAAGGTGGCAATTGAGCAGCGCGGGCGTTTCGGCTCGCACATGGCAAGCCGTGCCGACAGCGCGCGGATTGTGTTGCGCTGGCTGCGAGACCGCAAGCCCGTGATGCTCGGCGCGGACATGGACTACGGCAAGCGTAACTCCACGTTCGTATCGTTCTTTGGCGTGCCGGCCTGCACACTAACGGCGACCGGCCGTCTTGCCCGGACCGGTAATGCGCGAGTGGTGCCGTTTATCGGCGAAGTGCTGCCGGGCTACCGAGGGTATCGCGTCAAGGTTTTCAAGCCATGGGACAACTATCCGAGCGGCGATGACCATGCCGACGCGCGCCGTATGAACGAGTGGCTCGAAGCGGAAATTCCGCATATTCCAGAGCAGTACTACTGGGTGCACAAGCGCTTCAAGACCCGACCGGAAGGGGAGAAGGGCTTCTACTAACGACTTCTGCCAACTCGGCGAACGGCTAACGGCGAGCCAGGCCGTTCGAACAGGAAGAGGGTGCGCCTTGCTATCTGGTTGGGCAATTCATCGGCTTAACGTGAAGATTTTGGCACGGATAGTCTGGTTTAAGTTTTGGCTTGGGCTTTGTATCGGGGTTGCTCTTTTTCTTTGCATTGGCATGCAACATGCGAGGCCTGCTGGTGCCAGACGCAGAAGCACCGGTACCCTGGTGAGCGACGGGTGGACGGTTAGCCGCATCGGAGCCATTCTGTGCGGTGTTGTCAGCGAGTCCCTGCGCAAAGCCTTGACCGGTGAAGAGGGCTGCCACGAACACAGTGGCAATATTCTTTTTGCTATTCATAGTCATAGTGTTTTCGTCGAACCACTTCTGTAGTGCGTACCCGCCAACCGGTCACGCAATCGTATCCACCACGCCGCCGTCCACCCGCAGCGCCGCGCCAGTGGTCGCCGAAGCTTGCGGCGAGCACACGTACACGACCATGTTCGCAATTTCCTCAGTGGTTGCCGGCCGCTGGATGATCGAACTGCGGCGGTGCGAGCGCACGAAATCGATGCCGACCTGTTCGATCGTTTTGCCTTGTGCCTTCGCCGTCTCTTCCACCATCGCCCGAAAGCCGTCCGACAAAGTGGGACCCGGCAGCACGGCGTTCACCGTCACGCCCGTGCCGGCGGCCTGTTTGGCGATGCCGCGCGCGATGCTCAATTGCGCGGTCTTCGAGAAACCGTACGCGAGCATATCGGGGGGAATGTTCAGTGCCGACTCCGACGAGATGAACACCACGCGCCCCCACTTGCGTTCCATCATCCCTTTGAGGTAGCCGCGCGTCAGCCTTACGCCGGACATCACGTTGACCTGGAAATAGCGCGCCCAGTCGTCGTCGGTGGTGGTGAAAACGTCGCCGGGGCCGTACACGCCCAGGTTGTTCACGAGGATGTCCGCTTGCGGTACGGCTTTCGACAACGCGTCGCAGCCCTCGGGCGTGCTGAGGTCGCCGGCGAAACCGCGTAGCTTAGGCGTGGGAACAGTCTTAAGAATAGTGTCGATGGCGCGGTCCACCGCTTCCTGTTTGCGGCCATTGACAATGGTGTTCGCGCCTGCCGCCGCGATCCCCGTAGCGATCGCGAGGCCGATGCCTGCGGTGGACGCGCTCACAATGGCGGTCTTGCCCGATAGATCGATGATCACTGGCTTGCTCCTTGTAGAAACGTTACTGATATCCGCGACGCAGCGCCACCTTGTGCAAGCTGCGCCGTGCGGATTCTTTATACGTCGATCAGACGGCGCAGGTTATCGCCACCCAGGGGCATGTCGCGCAAGCGCTTTCCGGTCGCATCGAACAACGCGTTGCCGAGCGCGCCGGCGGTCGGACCCATCGACGCTTCTGCAGCCCCGAGAAACGGCAAGCCCGGCCGATTGATCAGATGCACGTTCAAACTGCGCGGCACCGCGGAATATCGCAGGATCGGGTAGCTGCTCCAGTCGAAGCTGCGGATTCTCGCTGTGTCGAATTGCAATTGTTCATAAAGTGTCCAACTGGTGGATTGAATCAGGCCGCCCTCGATCTGGTTGCGGATGCCGTCGGGGCTGACGATCTGCCCCGCGTCAACCGCTACTTCGGCGTGTTCGAGAATTACCTGACCCGTCTCGGGCACCACGGATATCTCCACGGCCATCGCCACATACGACATCAGGTTTTTGTACTTGCCGAACGCAAAGCCGACACCGTGATTGGCCTTGCGTGGCGCACGCGGCCAGCCGAATTTTTCGGCCGCGAGCCGGATCACGTCGCGCGCGCGCGGATCCTGCATATGCTTGAGCCGGAACGCGACGGGGTCGGCGCCGGCCGCGGCGGCCAACTCGTCCATGAACGTCTCGATCGTGAAGACGTTCATGTGCGCGCCGAGTGAGCGCATCGCCGACGTTTGCAACGGCATGGTCGGCGAGAAGTTGTTCATCACGTGCATGTTGGGGAACGCGTACAGCGGAATCGCGTTCCGGTCGCCGCCGCCTTCGGGCTGCACCATCGGCACCGACGGCGCCGGCACGAACGGCTTCTCAAGCATTTGCGCGGGAAGGAGCCGGCCCGCGTTGACGATCCGTTCGTTGTGCGAGCTGCTCCACAGAGCATAGTCCCAATTGACGATACCGCCGCTCGCGTCGAGCGATGCGCTCACTTCGGTGACCATCGCGGGTGTGAAGTGATCCCAGGTATGTTCCTGTTCGCGCATCCATTGAACGCGAACCGGCTGGCCCACCATCTCACGGGCGATCAAGGCGGCGTGCGATGCTACGTCGTCCGCGCCATTGTGCCCATAGCAGCCCGATCCTTCGACGTGAACGCAGCGCACATTCTCTTTCGGCAGCGACAGCATTTCCGCGAGCGCATCGCGTAGCGGATAGACGCCTTGCGAGTGCGTCCAGACCGTCATGGTGCCGTCCTTGAACTGCGCGACCGAGCAGGATGGCCCGATCGAACCGTGCAGCATGTAGTGCTTGGTGTACTTCGCGCTCAGCGTTTTGACGGGCGCGCCGGCTGCATTGTGCGTGTTCGCAATCTCGATGTGTTGCGTGGAAATCGTCTTCAGATCGCGATGTACGGCAGCCGGGTTGGGCAACGTGCGTCCGGCGCTCCACCGACTTCCCGCGGCCAGCGCGCGTTGCGCCTGCACCGCCTGCCATTCGCCTTTGGCGACCACCGCCAGCATGCTACCGTCCCTGATCACCTTGACAACGCCCGGCATCTTCAGAATGTCGGGCGTATTGGTCTGCAGCAACTTCGCAGCATAGACCGGCGGCAGCACCACCCGGGCATGCAGCATGCCCGGCATCGACATGTCCTGCACATAGCTCGGGCCGCCTGTCACCTTGCCCGGGATGTCGAGGCGCGGCAATGATGTGCCGATCGTCACGAACCTGGCTGGGTCTTTCAATGGCGACACCGGCGTAGCCATGCGGTGGAGATCCACCGCGCCGACCGCCTGACCGTAAGTCATCGTGCGGCCGTCGGGCGCCTTGATGACCGCGTCCTGAACTTTCAGTACGCTGCTCTCGACGCCGAAGTGTTTGGCCGCCGCATCGACGAGCAGGCCGCGCACCTGGGCAGACGCGTTCAGCAAGGCAGTGCCGCTGTCGACAATGGTGTGGCTGCCCGCCGTGAGTCCCTCGTCCGGCGAGGCGCCCGTATCGGCGGTCAAAAACGTGATCAGCGAGGGCGCCATGTTCAGTTCTTCGGCTGCGATCTGCAGCAGCGCAGTGCGCACGCCGGTGCCTAATTCCACCTTGCCGGTGTAGACGGTCACCTTGCCCGCGGGATCGATCTTGATCCATGCATCGAGGAACGGATTGGTCTTCAAACTGCCCGCGAGCGTTTCGGTCGCTTTGGCCACGTGTACCGCAGCGCCTTCGTCCGCGATCACCTCCTGCGCCATGACCTTGACGCCGGGGAACAGACTGAAGCTCACCACGAGCGCGCCGGACATCATGAAGCGGCGGCGTCCCTCATTGATATCGTCTTCTTTGACGCTCATTGCGTGCCTCCATGGGTCAGCGCGCCTTGAGGCGGGGTGGGCGTGGCGTCGGGTGCGGGTAGGTGGGCGACTTCGCGGATCGCGGCGAGGATGCGCATGTGGGTGCCGCAACGACAAAGATTCGGTTCCATGTGTTCGCGCAGTTCATTCTCGGTCGGCCGCGGGTTGCGCTCGAGCAGGGCCTGGGCGCGCATGATCATGCCGGCGATGCAATAGCCGCACTGCGCGGCCTGATGTTCGACGAACGATTTCTGCAGCGGGCCGGGATGCTCGACGGTGCCGAGACTTTCGATCGTGCGCACGGGGCGGCTGCCGATCGACGACACAGGAATCAGGCAGGAAAATGCGGCCTTGTCGCCCACGATCACCGTGCACGCGCCGCATTGTCCAAGACCGCAGCCGAACTTGGCGCCGTGCAGGTGCAGGTCGTTGCGCAGTGCGTAAAGCAGTGGCGTGGACGGATCGATATCCAGCGCGTGCTGCATGCCATTGACGGTAAGGTTGATCATCGCGCGTCATTCTCCTTTCTGACTTTGACCACCGTTTCCTCGACGTCCTTCCACTCGCCACGCTGCGAATAGGTCGCGCGGATATAGGACACCAGGTCGGCGATCTGCTGGTCACTGTAGATTTCGCTGAAGGACGGCATGTAGTTCATGCTGTCCTCGCCGTGCCAGCCATTGCCGCTGAGAATCATCTGGGCGGCGTTGCGTGGTGCTGTTGCATTGACGGCGGTGCTGAACGCCAGCGTGGGGCGCTCGCCGATCGACTGCATCGGCGCGGCGGGGCCGTGGCACTGCGCGCACGATGCGCCGAACAGGATCGCGCCGCGTTGCGCCGCAGGCGACGCATCGGCGTGATCGGCGCCCTCGGCAGCGGCGTCCACGATGGCCGGTCGCGCTTTCTGAATCGACAGGATGTAAGTGGCAATCGCCTGCACGTCCTCTTCGGGCACCGTAGCGAGGTCACGCGTGACGGGCAGCATCGGGCCGGCCGCGGCGCCGTGTTCGCTGGCGCGGCCGCTGCGCAGATACGTGACGAGCTGCTCCTGGGTCCAGGGCTTCGGCGCCGCGCTGAGCGCGTTCAGCGGAGGGGCTTCCCAGCCGTCGACGATGCCGCCGTCGAATGCATGTCCCAGCTTTTCACCGCCAATCGCATTGAGCGGCGAATGACACGAGGCGCAGTGACCGAGGCCGTCCACCAGCAGCTTGCCGCGATTCCACGCGGCATCTTTCGAGGCATCCGCGGCCCGCTCGCCGGGGTGCAGGAACAAGATGTTCCAGAAGGCCAGCAACGGCCGGAAGTTCAACGGGAAGATCAGGTCGTTCGCAGGCGCACTCGCTTTGACCGGCTCGCGCGTCATCAGGTACGCGTAGGCGGCCGAAATGTCGCCATCGGACATGCGCGTGAAGTGAATATAAGGAAACGCGGGATAGAGCAGGTGGCCGTCGCGCGAGACGCCGTGGCGCACCGCTCGCGTGAATGCTTCGAGCGACCAGCTGCCGATGCCGGTTTCGACATCCGGCGTGAGGTTGGTCGCGTAGATGGTGCCGAACGGGGTGGCGAGCGGCAGGCCCCCCGCGAACGGTTTGCCGCCCTTCGCGGTGTGACACACGATACAGTCGCCGAGCGCCACGACGCGCGCGCCGGCGAGCTTTGTCTGCGCGTCGAACGACGCCGCCGCTGGCGGGCTGATCGGTGCGATGGCGGGTTTCCACACCAGCAATGCGACGACGACCAGCGCGGCCACGATGACCACGCCGCCTAACGTCAGCAATCTAGACTTGCGAGTCATTCATGCACCTGTCGGAGAAATTCTGGATCAAGGAATGCACAAGCGTTAAGCCGTGCGTCACTCGGATAGAGGACTATGTTGATCAGCGTATCGTCAACGTCACGGAATTTCCTGAAGCTGCGCTGAAATCTTGTTAACCGCACAACATGCGGACAACACGCACACGGCGCGCCGTCCGGGTGTCTGAGCGAGGAGGCAGTCAAGCGATGCTGGCGGCGTGCGGACGGCCGATCGCGAGGTAGTGCGCCAGCGCAATGAGCGGGAAGGCCGTGGCGGCACCGGCGACCAGCGGCCAGCCACCGTGTTCGTAGAGCGGGCTCGCGAGCGCCGAACCGAAAGCACCACCGACGAAGATGCTGGTCATATACAGCGCGTTCAGCCGGTTTCTGCTTGCCGCATGCAACGCATAGATTTCGCGTTGGCCGAGCACCATGTTCATCTGCACGGCGAAATCGAGGATGATGCCGGTCGCGACGAGGCCGAACACACCCCATGCCGGATGGATCAACGCCGGCATGTAAGCGAGGGCGCCCACCACGAGTGCAATCAGTGTTGCGCGCACGGTGTGACCCGCATCGGCCAGATGTCCGGCCACCGGCGCCGAGGTTGCGCCGATCGCACCGACTAGCGCGAAGATGGCGATGGCGGTTTGCGAGAGTCCGTAATGCCGCGTCAACTCCACCGGGATCGCGGTCCAGAAGAGACTGAACGAAGCGAACATCAGCCCCTGATAGAACGAGCGGTGACGTAGAACAGGCATCGTGCGGACCAGGTGGCCGAGCGAGCCGATCAGTTCAAAGTAGGTGGCCTTGTGGTCCGGTTGGCGCGGCGGAATAGTCAGCGCCAGCACGGTGGTGACGATCGCCATCAGCACCGCCGCTGAACCGAACACCGCACGCCAGCCGAAGTGCCCGGCCACCAGGCTGGAGATCGGACGCGACAGCAGAATGCCGAGCAGCAGGCCGCTCATGATGGTGCCGACCACCTTGCCGCGCGACTCGTCCGGCGCGAGATGCGCGGCGAGCGGGATCAGAATCTGCACGGCCACGGAGCTGAATCCCACCAGCAGCGAGATCGCGAGGAACCAGCCGGGTTGATGAGCGAAAGCCGCGGCGCCGAGACTTACGATCGACACCAGGGCTGTGGTGATCATCAGCTTGCGGTTCTCCAGCAGGTCGCCGAGCGGCACGAGGAAAAACAGGCCGAATGCGTAGCCGATCTGCGTGAGTGAAACGATCATGCTGGCGGTATTGCCGGACATGTGAATGTCCGGTGCGATCAGTTCGGTGATCGGTTGCGCGTAGTACAGATTCGCGACGATAGTGCCGCAGCAGAACGCGAACAACGCGATCAGACTACGCGTCATTTTGACGTGGCCTGTGCCGCCCGCCGTGGTGGATGCCTGGGTTGACATGACAACTCCTTGAAGTAAAGAACGGAAAATACGGACTCAGCGGGCGATGTTCATCACGCGATTGCCGAGCGAAATGCCCAGATCGGTCATCAGCCTGCCGCGTTGCAACTGTTGGGTCTCCCAACGATGGAGGGCTGCATCGATCGTTGCGCCGCTGTGCCATGTCGATGACAACGCAAGCGCCAAAGAATGGGCATTGGCCGCCGCCTTCGCTGTGCTGCCCGCCGTGTGTGGACGCGGAACCGATGCGGCGTCGCCGAGCAATATCGCCCGGCCGAAGACCATCTTCGGCGAGCGCAGGTCGACGATGGGTTGCATGAACGGATCATCGGTGGCGTCGGCGAGGGCGCGAAAGGTCGGCGCGAGCAGCGCGTGGGCGTCGTCCCGCAGTTGTGCGACGTCGGCGCTTTTGGTCGTGCCCGGCGGCAAGGAGAACGCGCGCGCAACGCCGAGGCGGTCAACCAGCAGCTCGTCGAGTTTTTCGCGGCTGTATTTGCGGTACCACACCCAGTTCCAGCGGCGCGCGCCGACCGCGGTCGAATCGTCCTCGCCCGGAATCAGGTAGGCGAGAGCGGAGTGGCCACTACCGTCCTGAAACGTGAACCGGTCGCGCAGCATGTCCGCTGCATGCCGCGGCAGATCGGGTTCTTCGACGAGTCCGCGCCATGCCACGTAGCCCGCGTAGACCGGCAGGATCTCGGGAAGCAGGCGCCGCCTGAGGGTGGACCGTATGCCGTCGGCGCCGATCAGTAAATCCGCCTGCTCGCTGCGGCCGCTTTCGAACTGCGCGACGATCTGCTCGCCTTCCATGCGGAAGTCGACAAAGGTCTCGCCCGCGTGGATGGCCGCCGCAGGCAGCGCATTTTTCATGGCGCGGTACAGCAGGCTCCACGATGTTTGCATCTGCGGCATATACAGTCGTTCGGCGATGTTGTCTTCGAGGTCCAGATAGATGCGCTCGCCTGATGCCACGCCAGGAGGGTTCGGCAATGGAACGCCGGCAAAATGGAGCGCATCCAGCACGTCCGGCTGAAGCACGACGCCGCCGCCACGGCTTTCCAGCTCATTCGGCGATGTTTCGAACACGTCAACCTGCCAGCCGGCCGCCCGCAAGGTGGTGGCCGAGAGCAGCCCGCCAAGTGATCCGCCGATTACGACCGCGCGGGGTTTCTCAAGCGATCTCATGCTGCGTTCCTTTGCCCTGCGGAACGCCACGGACAAGTGAAGCCGTGGCTGAACTCGACCTGAATGGCGTGCATGTTGCACCCCTGATTAGGTAACGGATGCAGCTTATGTGTTGCGTTGAATTTATAGAATAGGTCTAAAATGCAACCTGGCGTTGCGTCGTTCGCAACCAAACAGTCGATGAGACCGTACATGGACAAAATCCTCGCCCTGAATACGTTGCTGGAAGTGGCTGACGCCGGCGGCTTTTCGAAGGCCGCACAACGTCTCGGGGTGGCCACGTCGTCGGTTACGCGTCTGATGGACTCGCTGGAGGCCTCCCTCGGTACCGCGTTGCTGACCCGCACGCCGAGAAAGGTCAGCCTCACGGACGCCGGCATTGCGTACGTCGAACAGGTCGGCAAGGTGCTCGACGACCTGGCCGAGGCGGACGAGAGCGTCTTCGACAGCGGCGCATCGCCGGTCGGCTCGCTCAGAATTTCGGTACCGTCCACCTACAGCCGTTTGCGGCTCGCGCCGCATCTTGCGGCGTTCCTTTCCGACAATCCGCGCCTGTTTCTCGACGTCGTCGTGGCCGATCACTTTGTCGATCTCGCGCTCGACCGGATCGACGTCGCGATCCGGATCGGCCTGCCCGATCGTGACGCCAACCTGATCGTCAGAAAGCTGGCGAACAATTCGCGCTACATCGTGGCAAGCCACGACTACCTTGAACGCAGTGGCACGCCTCAAACACCGCAAGCGCTCGAAGCCCACGAGTGCCTTCGTGTCGCGTACGGCGGCGGCTACCGCCCTCGCCAGGTCTGGACTTTCCGCCAGGAAAATATCGAACAGCGTGTCGAACAGCGCGTCGAGGTGCGCGGCCATCTGTTGTCGAACAGTCTCGACATCCTGCTCGAGGCAGTGATCGCGGGACGCGGCATCGCCTTGCTGCCCGAATGGCTGGTCGGCGCCGAGATTCGCGCGGGACGCCTGATGCGTCTCCTCGAGAACTTCGATGCGACTCCTCATCAAGGTGATGCAGTCATCTATGCCGCCTATCTGCCCAATCGCCGTCATTCCAGCAAAGTGCGCTCGCTCGTTCAGTTTCTCGAAGCACGGCTTCACACTTCACCCGAAGGCTGAAGTCACGAAATCCGCGTCGTTGTGGAGAATGCGCTGCAGTCTGGTGTTGCTTCTTCAGTCAGACGGGGCGGTGTCGTCAACGGCGCCGCGCGATGCGCTGCTGCTTTAAGTGCTTCTTTCATAGCGAGTCCCTTTGACTGTATCGATGGGTACAACGTGCGTTCACGACTACGACTGGTTGGAGTGTAGGAATGCAGCGCACATAAAGTCCTGCAGAAAATATGAAATGTTCTGAGCGGGCGGCGGCGAGGGCCAAAGTGGGATTAGCCGGGGCTTCCCTTGTTGAAAGTCTTTTTTAAGAACTATTAAGGTTCCCGGGAAGGATTCTTTAGAAAGCCGTCGATAGAATGGATTTCAGTTTTTCTCGCACTTGAAGCGAGTGCGACATGTCTTCCCGTGTTCACAAATTCTTTAGGACGTACAAAGCCATGGCAAATCCGAAACTCGAAGTCCTGACGCCTGCAAATTCGCAGATCATCTTCATCGACCAACAGCCGCAAATGGCTTTTGGGGTTCAGTCCATCGACCGTCAGGTACTTAAGAACAACGTAGTAGGACTCGCGAAGGCAGCGCGGACGTTTAACATTCCTACTACGATTACGACAGTCGAATCCGAAAGTTTCTCGGGATACACGTACCCCGAGTTGCTGGACGTGTTTCCGGACCACAAAGTGCTCGAACGCTCGTCCATGAATTCGTGGGACGACCAGAAGGTTCGTGACTCGCTGGCTGCCAATGGCCGGAAAAAGGTGGTGGTGGCGGGTCTGTGGACCGAGGTTTGCAACAACACGTTTGCGCTGTGCGCCATGGCCGAAGGTGACTATGAAATCTATATGGTCGCCGACGCGTCGGGCGGCACGTCGAAGGATGCGCATGATTATGCGATGCAGCGCATGATTCAGGCCGGCGTGGTCCCGATGACCTGGCAACAGGTGCTGCTCGAATGGCAACGCGATTGGGCGCACAAAGAGACTTACAACGAAGTCATGGCGATTGCCAAAGAGCATTCGGGTGCGTACGGGATGGGCGTGGACTATGCCTACACGATGGTGCACAAGGCTCCCCAACGCACGACGGGGACGCACGAGGTTCTGGCACCCGTGCCCGCAAAGAAGTAAGCAGTCGCATTACGTCTTCCGGCGGCGCGACTCGAACACTGTGCGGGTCGCGCCCGGCCCGGATCTATTGAGCATCCACCGGCACGAATGTGCCGGTGGATGCGGCGGGATTCGAGGGCAGTGCATCGGTATCCTGTTCCGCATGCCGGTTGCAGCCCGTTTCCGAATGCTTCATGGAAGCAATCGCGTCGAGCGCCCGCTTCCCCGGAAAGGCTCCGCATCTTGAGGGCGGAGCGCTCCCTATGAGGATCACCATGAATTCCAATACCCCCCAGCCAACACCGGCCGAGGTCGTGTTCTTCAACGGCAAGATCGCTACGCAAGACGACAAGCGTTCATTCGCCGATGCGCTTGCCGTCGCGAACGGCCGCGTCATCGCGTCGGGATCTCGCGAGGTCGTGATGCGTCACGTGAACGACACGACGCGGCAGATCGACCTCAAGGGCCGCACGGTCATCCCCGGTCTGAACGATTCCCACCTGCACATCATCCGAGGCGGGCTGAACTTCAACATGGAGTTGCGTTGGGACGGCGTGCCGTCGCTCGCGGATGCGCTCGACATGCTGAAGAAGCAGGTGGCGCGCACGCCGGCGCCGCAATGGGTGCGTGTGGTGGGTGGCTGGAATGAATTCCAGTTCGCCGAGCGCCGTGGGCCGACGCTCGAAGAAGTCAACGCGATTGCGCCGGACACGCCGGTGTTCATTTTGCATCTGTACGACAGCGCGCTCCTGAACGCAGCGGCGCTGCGCGCGGTCGGTTACACCAAAGACACACCTAATCCCCCCGGCGGCGAGATCCAGCGCGATAAGCGCGGCAACCCGACCGGCATGCTGATTGCGCGGCCGAACGCCGGCCTCCTGTACGCGACGCTCGCCAAAGGGCCGAAGCTCGCTCCGGAAGATCAGCGCAATTCCACGCTGCATTTCATGCGAGAACTGAATCGCCTCGGCGTGACGAGCGCGATCGACGCGGGCGGCGGCTACCAGGCCTATCCGGATGACTACGCGGTCATCATGGATCTTGCGAAGCGCAACGAACTGAGCGTGCGTATCGCGTACAACCTGTTCACGCAAAACGCGAAAAAGGAAATCGAAGATTTCGCGAAGTGGGTGAAGATGACCCAACCCGGCGACGGCGACGATTTCCTGCGCGTCAATGGCGCCGGTGAAATGCTGGTGTTCTCGGCAGCGGACTTTGAAGATTTTCTCGAGCCGCGCCCGGACCTGCCGGATACGTTGGAAGACGAACTGGAGGCGGTCGTCAAACTGCTGGTGGCGAACCGCTGGCCGTTCCGGCTTCACGCCACGTACAACGAATCGATCGAGCGGTTCCTGAACGTCTTCGAGCGCGTGAACGCCGAGATCCCGTTCAACGGGCTGCGCTGGTTCTTCGACCATTGCGAGACCATCACGCAGAAGAACATCGAGCGGGTGCGCGCGCTCGGCGGCGGCATCGCGATCCAGCACCGGATGGCCTTTCAGGGCGAGTACTTCATCCAGCGATATGGTGAAGAGGCCGTCAAGCGCACCCCGCCGATTCGCCATATGCTCGATGCCGGATTGCCCGTTGGCGCGGGTACGGACGCCACGCGCGTCGCGAGCTTCAACCCGTTCGTATCGCTTTACTGGATGGTGTCGGGTAAAACGGTCGGCGGCACGGCCATGTATTCCAGCGAGAACCGTCTGGACCGGATGGAAGCGTTGCGCCGCTACACGGTAGGCAGTGCCTGGTTCTCGAACGAGGACGACCGCAAAGGCGCGCTCGTGCCCGGTCAGTTCGCGGACTTCGCGGTACTCAGCGAGGACTACTTCACTGTCGACGAAAGCCGCATCAAATTCCTGACCTCGGCGATGACGGTGGTGGGTGGCAAGGTCGTGTACGCCGACGATGAATTCGCGCCGCTCGGACCGCCCGATCTTCCGGTCAGCCCGTCGTGGTCGCCGGTGGCGGAATTCGGTGGCTACAGCCGTTACAAGCCGACAGCGGTGGCTTGTGTGGATGGCTGCGTGAACCTATGCGGCGTGCATGCCCACGCCCACGGCTGGGCGTGGCGTAAAAACGTACCGGTCAGCGACTCGAACGGGTTCTGGGGCGCCTTGGGATGTAGCTGTTTCGCCTTTTGATAACCACGGGTTCGTGCCACCACGCGAGCGAGGAGCAAGATGCCGACCCTGACCGACGGTGTGCTGTTTGGCCTGGGCATTCTGGTCCTCGACTTCCTCGCCTGGCGCTTCATGGACCGCAAGAGCGATCAGGGGCGCCTCGTCTTACGTGCGCTCATGTTCGGTCTGTCGAGTTACGTGCTGTTCCGTTCGGGGATGAATCCGCTACGCGCAGCGCCCTGGCCGGATGAGCCGCTGCGCCATCTGCTCGCGCAACTGCTTGAGGTGGTGTGGTGGCTGCAAGGTGCACGCCTCGTGATCATTCTGCTCGATCGCGTGGTGTTGCCCGAGACGTGGCACCGGGAGCGTCTGTTTCAGGACGTGCTCGGTGCGCTCGTGTTTATGGCCGCCGCGGTGGGGGCGATCGCGTTCGTGCTGGAACTGCCCGTGAAAGGACTGCT
The DNA here is from genome assembly GCF_046026675.1 of Paraburkholderia sediminicola. Lineage (GTDB taxonomy): Bacteria > Pseudomonadota > Gammaproteobacteria > Burkholderiales > Burkholderiaceae > Paraburkholderia > Paraburkholderia sediminicola_F. The sequence goes on from NZ_JAQQEY010000002.1 coordinate 1,227,269, forward strand.
CGCCACGTCCGGCGCGCTCGCGATCGTGCTCGGCCTTGCGATCCAGAGCACACTCAACGATGTGTTCTCAGGCGTCGTCCTGAACGCAACGGAGCCGTTTCAAATCGGCGACTGGGTGACGATCGGCGAAGTGGAAGGCAAAGTCGTTGAAAGCAACTGGCGCGCGACGAGCCTGCTGAACGGTCAGGGCAATATCGTCGTGATTCCGAACAGCGTGGCGGCGCGCACCAATATCGTCAACGCCAATGAGCCGTCGCATACGCATGGGATCAGCATCGTGCTGCCGGTCAACCCGTCGATCCGGCCTGGGCTCGTCCTTGAGGCGCTCGTCAATGCCGCCGCCAGTTCCGGGGACGTGCTGATCGATCCCAAACCGCTTGTCAGCGTGCGCCGCGCTACGAACGACGCGATCGAGTACGAGATCGTCTGCTACGTCGACGCTTTGAGCAAAAAGATCGGCGTGCGCAACGATCTGTTCGATCTCGCGCACCGCCATCTGCTCTCACGCGGCGTCGTATTGCGGCCGCTATCGGTGCCCGAGCCGATTCTCGACGCAACGGACGAGAAACATCGCTTGCTGCGCAACGTGCTGATCTTCCACACGCTGGAAGGTGACGAGATATCGCACCTGGTAGCGCAACTGACGAAGCATGAGTTCGATGTCGACGACATCATCTATGCCGCGGCGGATGAGGGCGGCCACGAGCTTCATATTCTGGCGCAGGGCGTCGCGAAAGTGATCGTGCCGAAGGACGGCGGCGAGGTTGAACTGAGAAGGCTCGCGCCGGGCGATTCGATCGGCCAGTCGGGCGTTCTCGCCGGCATCCGGACCGCTGTCGTGGTGCGTGCGCTGACTCGCGCCACCGTGTTCCGGCTGGACAAGAGCGCCTTGACGCCCGTTCTCGAGCAGCGCCCCGAGGTGGCGAAGGAAATGTGCCGGTTGCTGTCGGAACACCATGCAACCGAAGAAATGGTCCTTGCAGCGCCGAGTAATGTGGAGCAGAACGCCGGCGGCTTTCTGCAATGGATTCGCGACGGCGTGCGGCGCATCCATGCATTGTCGCTTTGAGTGGATTCGTAGACGTACCGCGTCGATTAAGTGTTTTTAAGGATTCGCCAAAGTCTTAATGGATTTAATTCGATACGCTGCAATGTACAGGGGTTCCCTGGACGTCGAACGGTCCTAAGCGTCGCCTGGCTGTGGTACCGGTCCGGCATACGTGTAGAGGCGCGCCGGGCGTAGGGGGCGACACGGAGGAGTTGAGATGAAAAAAACTATTGCCGGCATTGAGCTTCCCGACGGTGCAATGGCTCAAGCGGCGACCGACTGGATCCGCGGCACGGAGTCAGAGTTGATGTTTCATCATTCGCTCAGAGCATTTCTGTTCGGTGCGCTGACCGGACATCGCGAGAAACTGACGTTCAACGCTGAGCTGCTTTATGTCGCTGCAATGTTTCACAACGTCGGGCTGAACGTAAAGTATCAGCGCTCGCCGTACCGGTTCGAGGTGGACGGGGCGAATGCCGCGCGCGATTTTCTGCGGCAGCACGTCGTCGTCGATCGTTTGATCGACGAAGTATGGGCAGCGATCGCGTTGCATACGACACCGGGCATTCCCGAGCATATGTCGCCACTGGTCGCGCTGGTCAGCGCCGGCGTGCAGATGGATGTTCGGGGCGCCCGCCACGATGAATTCACCGTCCAGCAGTGTGACGAAATCGTGCAGGCTTTTCCACGCGAATCAGGTTTCAAGAAGAAGATCATCGAAGCCTATGCGCGTGGCATGGAGCATCGTCCGGAGACGACGTTCGGAACGGTGAATGCCGATGTACTGGACCGGTGGGATCCGAACTATCGCCGCTTGAATTTTTGCGGACTGGTGCTCGGGTCCGAATGGTCGAATTGAAGCGTGTTTCTGGAAAGGACGAATAACATGGGCTACATCATTTCTCTGGGAGTCGGCTTCGGTATCGGACTTCTCTATTGGTTACTCAAGGTGCAGTCGCCGGCGCCGCCGCTGATTGCGCTGGCTGGGCTGCTCGGCATGGTGTTGGGCGAGCACGCCATCCCGGTTGTCAAAGCGCAGTTTTTTGCGCAGACGACGGCGGTTCAGGTTGCTGGGCCGGCGACCGGCCCCGAAGCGAAAAAGACGGCCGCGCCGGGCGCGACGAAGCAGGGCGGCTGACGCGACAGGCGTATGTCTTCCGGCTGGTTGAAGATCGTTCGTGAATCGACGAGGACACCGTCCCAGCGCCGATTGCGGGCTGCGCCAATGCTCGGCAGACAACACACACCGCCTCGACCAGAGGCAGACCATTCAGACATTGCTAACACCTTTGGATAACACTATGTTCAAGTCGCTTCATCAGCCCCGTTCACTCGCGTCTCTCTGCGCGGCGATACTGATTGGATTGACATCGGTTGCATCCATATCCGCATTCGCCGATGCCGGGCCGCCGGAGGTGTCCAACGGAAAAGCCGCCTTCGCCGGCAAATATCCCGACGTATCGGTCGGCGCGCAGTACGACACGACTCACGTTTATGTGGCTTCGGCCGATCTCGACGCGTTCGTCAACAGCTTTCTCGCGACCTTCGGCGGCAAGGCATCTCCACGTGCGGTTTTTACGGTAACGCCCACGCCGAGCAAGACCGCGTCGCAGTATGTGCAAACGCCGGTCGGCATGCTCTCGGTGTTCGGCTTCGAAACGGCGATTCCGTATCCGTTCGGCAACGAGCGAACCGGGTATCTGGTCACCGATATCGATAAGGCGGTGAAAGCCGCGCGTGCGGCCGGTGCCGACATCGTTGTCGATCCGTTCGACGATCCGATCGGCAAGGACGCGATCATTCAATGGCCGGGCGGCGTGACGATGCAGCTCTATTGGCATACCAAGGCGCCGAACTATGCCCCGTTGAAGCTCGTGCCGGACAACCGCGTGTACGTGTCGCGCTACGAAGCGGACAACTTCGTTCGCCGGTGGGTGCGCTTCTCGCACGGCAAGGTGGTGTCGGACAATCCGCGTGCTGATGCCGGCGTGATCGGCCGGCCGGGTGAGACGATCCGTGTGATTCGCATCAACTCGGGCTTCGGCCGTATGGTCGTATTCGTCACGGACGGCAAGCTGCCGGTCCCGTTCGGCACCGAAACGACCGGCTATGAGGTGGAAGATGTCGCCCAGACGGTCGAGCGCGCACAAGCGGCCGGCGCGAAGGTGCTCTACCCGCAGTACCACAGCGCAACAGGTACGACCGCCATGCTCGAATTCCCGGGCCGGTACATTGCTGAAGTGCACGATGGCAAGTGACGCAAACGTCATGAAGCCGTTGAGATCACCGAAGGCGCGCAAGCGCGCGCCGCGTGTTTTCGCACTACGCGCGGCCCGTGCCTTGCTGATCAGCACGGGTCTCGCGGCCGCGCTGCCGGCTTCAGCGGCGGATACCGCGCTCGGCGGGGCTGACGATACCGCCAAGGCCAACGCCGCCGCGGCCGCGTCGTGTGCGCGGCCTGCAATCATGTTCAACCGCTGGCAGGAAAACTGGGGAGTATTGGCCAATCCTTGCGTGCCGAAACGGCCGTTCGATTCGCTGAAATACATTCCGCTATTCGGCAATCCCGACGCGTACATCTCACTCGGCGTGGTGCTTCGCGAGCGCCTGGAGATGAACGACGCGCCGCTGTTCGGTCTAGGCTCGGGGCATGACGACACGTATCTGCTGCAACGTCTGGACGTTCATGCGGATGTCCACCTCGGCCCCCACGTGCAGATCTTCACGCAATTCGAAGACGCGCGCCCCTACGGCAAGGACAACGTCACGCCGGTCGACAAGAATCCGCTGGATTTGCGCCAGGCGTTTGTCGCGATTACCGAACCGCTTGGGCCCGGCACCTTCAAGTTCCGCGTCGGCCGGCAGGAAATGGCGTTCGACTTGCAGCGCTTCGTCTCGGTTCGCGACGGCCCGAACGTGCGTCAGGCATTCGACGCGCTCTGGGCCGACTATGAGACCGGTCCGTGGCGCTGGATCGCCTATGCGACGCAGCCGGTTCAGTATCGCGACAATTCGGATTTCGACGACGTCTCGAATCGCGATCTGACATTCAGCGGCGTGCGCGTGGAGCGCAAGGGCGTCGGGCCCGGCGACCTGTCCGCGTACTACTCGCGCTACAACCGCAGCAACGCGCACTTTCTCGACGCGGTGGGCGACGAACATCGCGACGTATTCGATGCGCGTTATTCCGGCAACGTCAACCATATCGACTGGGACGTCGAGGGGATGGTTCAGTCAGGGCACGTTGGCAGCAAGACGATCGGCGCGTGGGCGGTGGGCTCGCTCGCCGGCTACACGCTGACATCCGTGCCATGGACACCCAGGCTCGGCATCCAGGTCGACGCCGCGTCGGGTGATAGCCATCCGGGCGACGGCCGCGTCGGTACGTTCAATCCGCTGTTCCCGAACGGTTACTACTTCTCGCTGGCCGGCTATACCGGCTACTCGAACCTGGTTCACGTCAAGCCATCGCTCGTCCTTAAACCGAACAGCAAGCTGACTCTGCTGGCCGGCGTGGGGTTGCAATGGCGCGAGACCACCGCTGACGCCGTCTACCAGCAAGGCTCGGCAGTCGTGCCGGGCACGGCGGGACACGGCAGTAGCTGGACGGGGTTCTATACGCAGGTTCGCGCTGACTGGGCCGTCGCCGCGAATCTCGCCGCGGCGCTCGAAGCCGTGCATTTTCAGGTCGGACCGTCGCTGCGCGACCTGGGCGCCCGCAATTCCGACTACGTCGGCGCGGAACTCAAATTCGGCTGGTAGAAGCGCTATTTGCCAACCGTGCCAGATGAGGCCATGTTATGAGCACTCCAGATTTATCCGCCGACGCGACGACACTGTCGGAACTCGATACACCGAACTCCTCGCTGGAGTATCGTCGGCACCAGATGTTTCCCCGCCTGTCAGCCGCGGAGATTCAAAGTTTGCGGCGTTTTGCCCGGCCGATGTCGTTCAAGGCCGGCGAACTGATCTTCGAAACGGGGCACGTTGCACTCGGCCTGTTCGTGTTGCTGCGTGGGCGCGTGAGAATCTATTCGCGTGACAGTTTCGGCCGCTCGACGCTCGTCACGGAACATGAAGACGGACACTTCATGGCCGAGATGGCGCAGCTCTCCGGCAAACCGGCATTGATCGACGGCGTCGCACTGACCGATGTCGAGACGCTCGTGATCGAGCCGGAGAGGCTGCGGGCGTTGATCGTGGCCGATGCACAACTTGGCGAACACATCATGCGCGCCCTGATCCTGCGGCGGCTCGGACTGATCGAGCAGGGACTCGGGCCGATCATCGTGGGTGATGGCGACTGCTCGCGGCTGATCGGGTTGCAGGGTTTTCTGCGCCGCAATGCCTACCCGGCGATGGTGATCGACGCGCGTAGCGATCCCGAGGCGATCACGCTGCTGGGCGGCATGACCACCGGCCCCGACGACTTTCCGCTCGTTTTCTGCCCGAACGGCAACGTGCTGCGCGCGCCGGACGAGGTCCAGCTCGCATCGTACCTTGGACTCGTGCCGACCTTCGAGCCGTCGCACGTCTATGACGTCGCAATCGTCGGCGCCGGGCCTGCCGGGCTGGCGGCTTCCGTGTACGCCGCCACGGAAGGTTTGTCGGTTGCCGTATTCGATCAGCGCGCGCCGGGTGGCCAGGCCGGCGCCAGCTCGCGGATCGAGAACTATCTGGGCTTTCCCACCGGCATTTCGGGCCAGGCACTCGCCGCACGGGCGTTCCAGCAGGCGCTGAAGTTCGGCGCGCATCTGGCGATTCCCGGCAAGGTCACGGATGTGAGGCGTGGTGGAGACATCTTTCTGCTGTCGCTGCTCGATGGGCAGCGCATCAGCGCCCGCACGGTCGTGGTCGCGAGCGGCGCCGCTTATCGGAAGCCGACGGTGGACGGCTTCGATCGCTTCGACGGACGTGGCACGTACTACTGGGCGTCGACGATCGAAGCCAAGCTGGTGAAAGGGCAGGACATCGTGTTGATAGGCGGGGGCAACTCCGCCGGCCAGGCGGTGGTGTTTCTTGCCAATTTCGCGCGCAGCATCCGCGTGCTGATTCGTGGCAAGGACCTCGAGGCCAGCATGTCGAAATACCTGATCGACCGGATTGGCTCCTTGCCTAACGTCACGCTGTGCACGCGCTGCACGCTGCGTTCGCTCGATGGCGACGAAGCCGGACTCACTCACCTTCATATCCGGCGTGAAGACGAGGACGTAGACGAAGTGATCGAGACGCGTCATCTGTTTCTCTTTGTCGGTGCGGACCCGAAAACCGATTGGCTCGAATCGAGCGGCGTGGAGCTCGACAATAGAGGGTTTGTCGTCACGGGTTTTGCCCGCAGTGAACATGGGCTGTCTGAAGCAGGCGAGCGGTATCCGCTCGAAACCAGCATGCCGGGCATGTTTGCAGTCGGCGATGTGCGTTCGGAGTCCGCGAAACGGGTGGCCGCGGCGGTGGGCGACGGCGCGGCCGTGGTCGGTCAGATCCATGCGTACCTGAGCCAGTTGACGGCGGCAACCGCTTAGGCACGTCCTTCTCGCCGGAAGGCGCTGCTCGATGAGATACTGCTGGCGATCGGATGGACGGGAGAGAAGAATTGAGTACAGCGGCAATCATCGAGGGCGTTCGCGGATCGTCGCCGGACTCTGGTGTAAGCGTGCATTTTGACCAGGCGTGGTTTGACCGGCTTGCGCTCGAGGCACTACTGGTCGACGGAAACATCGTGCGTTATCGCGCGAGGTGGCAGGAAGGCGCGCGTTCGTGGCTGATCGCGGTACCGACCGATCTGCCCTCGGACGCGGTGTTGCGCCGCTTGCAGCAGGAATTCGCACCGGCCGACAGGCTCGAGTCGACATGGGCCGTGCGGCCGGTCGCACTCGTGCGGCTGTCGCGGGGGCCGGTGCTTGTGTACGAAGACAACGGCGGCACGCTGGTTCTGCCACCCGCCAACGGGATGATTGCGGTCGGCCGTTTCCTGCGCATTGCGGTCGGCGCCGCGCACGCGCTGCGTCTCGCGCACGCACGCGGTGTCCTGCATCGCGACCTCAAGCCGTCCAATCTGCTGGAATGCAGTGACGGCACGATCCGGTTATTGGGTTTTCGCGACGCTTTCAGCCCTGTCGGCGATCCGCTGACCGAATCACCAGACACCTTGTACGGCACGCTGGCCTATATGTCGCCGGAGCAGGCCCGGCGGGCGGAAGGGCATGCCGACGAGCGAAGCGATCTGTACTCGCTCGGTGTGACGTTATATGAGCTGCTCACCGGGCAATTGCCGTTCGAGGCGGCGGATGCGGTCGAATGGGTCTATAACCACGTAGCGCGTCAGCCCGCCAACCCCCGGCAACACCGTCGATCCTTTCCCGCTGTGCTGGGCTCGATCATCCTGAAACTGCTGGCCAAAAACCCCGCGGAACGTTATCAAAGCGCGTCGAGTCTCGAGGCCGATTTGCGCCGTTGTCTGGCTGACTGGAACGAGATGCAGCATATCGTTCCATTCGAACCGGCCGCGGAGGACAACGTCAGAAACCTCGCCGTCACGCATCGTCTGTTTGGCCGCGCGCATGAATACAGCCTGCTGCTCGACGCGTTCGGGCGCAACGCGCGGCAGGCCATGGCGGAACTGATTTTCGTGTCCGGATACTCCGGTGCGGGCAAATCCGAACTCGTGCGCAGCGTGCACCGCGCGACCGCGCAGACAGCCACGCTGTTCGCCTCGGGAAAGTTCGAGCAGTACGGCCAGAACGCCCCGTACGCGCCGCTGATGCAGGCGATACGCTCGCTGTTCCAGCGTATTCTGGGCGAGAGCGATGGCGAGCTGGACAGCTGGCGGGACGTGCTGCGCGAAGCCGTTGGCACGCAAGGCAAACTCCTCGTCAGTTACATCCCCGAACTGGAACTGGTGCTCGGCGTGCAGCCGGAGGTGCCGGACTTGCCGCCCGTGGAAGCGCAGCTCCGTTTCCAGGCGCTGATCACTCGGCTGCTGTCCGTCTTCGCGACCGAGGCGCACCCGCTGATCCTTTTTTTCGACGACGTTCACTGGTTCGACGATGCAACCTTGAATTTCATCGCCTGTTTCCTGACGACGGTCGAGGACCGGCATGTGCTGCTGATCTGTGCATATCGCGTCAATGAAGTCGACCGGTCGCCCAGGTTCAAGGCTTTCCTGAATTCGTTGCCGAGTGCAAGCGCACGCATCTCCACGATCGACGTGACGCCGCTCGATACCTCGAATGTCACGGCCTTGCTGGCCGACGCGCTGCATTGCGGCTCCGCGCATGTCTATCCGTTGGCGGCAGTCGTTCACGAGAAGACGGGCGGCAATCCTTTTTTCATCAAACAACTGCTGCTCGCGCTGGCCGACAACCAGTTGATCTGTTACGACGGCATGGCCGGCCGCTGGACATGGGATATCGATCGGATTAGCGAATACGAGTCCTCCGATAACGTCGTTGACCTGATGGTTGCGCGTTTGACGAGGCTGCCCGGGGAGGCGCAGGCCGTCCTCAGGCTGCTGGCGTTAATGGGGCGGCGCCTCGACAGGGCGACCCTGGCGCGGATCGATCCTGACGGCGGCGAGGAATTGGAGCGCCGTCTGCTTCCCGCGGTGGAGGCGGGTCTGACGGTGTCGGACCGCACGGGCTTCGCCTTTGCGCACGACCGGGTCCAGGAGGCAGCGTACGCACTGATTGCCGAGGAGGAGCGCGGTGCCGAACATGCCCGGATCGCGCGCATCCTGCTGGAAGATTTCGACATCGGCGACTTGCAGAGGCCGGCGTTCGACATTGCTCACCATATCGAACGCGCTCAGGCAGCCGGGGCATTGCGCGAACTGAACGCGCACGAGACGACGGTCTTCAGCAGAATCTGTCTGCAGGCTGCCCGTCACGCCAAAGAAGCGATTGCTATCCAGTCCGCGCTGAACTATCTGGACGTCGGGCGGAAGCTTCTCGACGCGAGTGGACAAGACTATTCGCAATCGCTCGGCTACGACATCGGTATTCTGCGGGTGCAATGCCGCATTCTGGATGCGAATTTCGAGGCCGCCGGCACCCAGATCGAAAAACTGCTGGACCAGAACCTGTCGGTCATTGCGCGCGCGTCGGTCTACAAGCTGAAAGCCGACATGCAGCAGCATCTGTCGGACTATGAAGCGGCTGTCGATACCGCCCTCGAAGGGATCAAGCTGTTCGGTACGTATCTGCCGCGTTATCCGGAAGCCGCGGATGTCGAGGCGGCTTACCGCCGGCTCAATCAATCGCTTGGAGGGCGAACCCTCGCCTCGATCGCCGATCTGCCGCCTTTGCGCAACGCGGCAATCGAATCAGAATTGAATTTGCTGGTGAGTATCTACGCGCCCGCATCGTTCGTGAACGAAAGGCTTGGTTTTCTCAACCTGTGCCATATGGTGCAGCTGACCATTGACCACGGTATCACAGCGGCCTCGGCGCATTGCCTCGCGTGGTTCGGCGTGTACGTCGCGGAATTTTTCGGCGAGTACGCGCAAGGGTTCGAATTCTCCCGCCTGGCAAGAACGCTGGTTGAAGAGCGCGGCTATCACGCGATGGCCACCAGCACGCTGGTTGCGCTCGATCAGGTTGCGGTCTGGACCCAACCCCTTTCGTATGTGCTGGAATGCGCACGCGCCGCATTCGAGTCGGCTGGCCCGAGCGGCGATCTGACGATGAGCTGCTACGCGTGCAATCACGTCGTGTCGGACCTGCTAATTCTTGGGGTGCCGCTTGAGCAGGTCGACAAGGAAATCGACCTTGGGCTGTCATTCGCAAGACGTGTGCGTTTCAAGGACGTAGAAGGGATCCTCGAACTGCAGAAGCGCTTCGTCCATAGTTTGACGGGCGGTCCCGGGCTGCCGGGCAATTTCGGCGTCGTGGCGGACGGCAGAATGAGCTTCGATGCCGGCGTGCTCGATACCCAGATGGCGACGCTGCGCTTCTGGATCTGGCTGCTGAAGGGCGTCTCCTGTTATTTTCACGGCGACTATCAGAACGCACGGCATTGCCTCGCCGAAGCCGGCGAGCTGAAGTGGGCGACCCCCGCGCATATTCATCTGCTGGACTATCACTTCTACACGGCGCTGACTCTGGCGAAGCTGTCCGGTGGCGAGGATGCAGGCGCCGCGGTGGCTGCGATCGAGCCGCATCTGGCGAAACTGCGCAATTGGGCGCAGCTCAATCCGGCCACGTTCAGGGACAAGCTCCTGTTAGTCGAGGCCGAAGAAGCGCGGCTCGGCGGCTCGCCGCTCGTGGCGCTGTCGTTGTACGAGCAGGCTGCCGAGGCGGCCTCGGAAAACGGCTTCAACCACGGCAACGCGCTGGCTCACGAACTCGCGTCGGAATGCTCCGAGGCGAACGGTCTGTTCAGTGCGGCACGCCATCACAGCGGTCGCGCGATCGACAGTTACACGCGTTGGGGCGCGCTGGCCAAAGTCAGGCAGCTCGAACGCGCCCAGCGTCCTGCCCAGCTTTCGCTCGAACGGCTTGTGACATCGCGGCCTTCGGTCGAAATCCCCGACGCGCAGCAGCAGTTCGACCTCGTGTCCGCGTTGAAGTCGTCGCAGGCGCTGTCCGAGGAGATCGTGCTCGACAAGCTCATCCACACACTCGTCACGCTCGCCATCGTTCACGCCGGTGCGCAAATCGGGATGCTGATCCTGTTGAAGGGTAATGTGCCGGTCGTCGAGGCGATTGGGCGGGACGAGCCAGGTGGCGTTCAGGTGACGCTGGGTGAAGACAAGGTGACGCGTGAGGAGGTGCCGGCTTCGGTGTTGCACACGGCATTGCGCACCCGCAAGCCGGTCGTGGTGGAAGACGCGCAAGGCGATCCGCGGTTCTCATTCGACGTTTCCTTTTCGAACCGTTCCGTTCGTTCCGCGTGCTGTTTGCCACTGGTCAAACAGGGTAACGTCGTTGGCGTGCTCTATCTGGAAAATAACCTGACCGCGGGCGTGTTCACGGCGAGCCGCACGTCGGTGCTGGAAATGCTGGCCTCGCAAGCCGCTATTTCACTTGAAACAGCCCGTCTGTACGCCGAACTCGTGGCGGAAAACAAGCGGCGCCAGGAAACGGAAATGGCATTGCGCATGAGTGAGGAGGCGCTCTCTCTTGGGCAACGGATCAGTCGTTCGGGAAGCTATATCTGGAACACATTGACGGGCGAGCGCTACTGGTCGAAAGAGCTTTATAACGTGTTCGGCCTGCCGATCGAGGCGGGGAGCCCGAGCACCCAGGCGGTCCTCGAACGGATTCATCCGGAAGACGTTGGCCTCTACCAGGAGGCTGTCACACGGGCCGCGCACAACCGCACGCCGTTCCGGCAGAAGTATCGGATCGTGACGCCGGACGGCGCGGTCAAATATCTCGAGGTGCTTGGCGAGCCGTCGGGTGTCAGCAACTTTGTTGGCGTCGTCACGGATTTCACGGATCGGCACACGACCGAACTGGCGTTGCAGAACGCCAAGATCGAGCTGGCGAAAGCGTCGCGGGCGACCACGATGGGCGAGCTGGCTGCTTCCATCGCACACGAAATCAATCAGCCGCTGGCGTCGATCGTGTCGAATGCGAGCGCGGGGGTACGCTGGCTCAACCGTCCCGTGCCGGACATTCCGGAAGCGCTAGGAGGCTTGCGCGATATCGTGAAAGACGGCAAACGGGCCGGCGACATCATCAGGGCTCTGCAGTCTCTGGCGAAGGAAGCGAAGCCGAGCTTCGTTCCTACCCTGGTCGACGGTGTGGTTCGAGAAGTGTTCGATCTCGCGGCCGCTGAAGTCGAGCAGCGGAGTCTTGCCGTGCGACTCGATCTGGCCGCCGGCCGCTCCGTGATGGCCGACCGGGTGCAATTGCAGCAGGTTCTGTTCAACCTTGTCATGAACGCCGCAGATGCGATGAGTCATCTCGACGCGAAGCAGCGCTTGCTGAGCGTCACATCCCGCGTCGACGATCGGGGATCGGTGGTCGTGTCCGTGAAGGACAATGGCGGCGGGATCAGCGAGGAGATCGGGCCGCGTATTTTCGACGCCTTCTTTACGACAAAGAAATCCGGCATGGGCATGGGACTTGCCATTTGCAAATCCATCATTGAAGCGCACGGCGGGACGCTGACCGCCGGTCCCGGCTACCCCCGCGGGACGATCTTTGTTTTCACGCTGCCGACTGCCGCGTAGCAGGAAGATAGCGCGCATGTCGCGCGGTGACGTCGTCCTGCTCGCCTTCCGCCTGGAGCTTCGCCATCGCATACGCACGGGTCGATTCGGACAGGCGGTACTTCGCTACTGGACCCTCGAATTCAACGCCGACAAGTGATTTTGCGACCAGCTCGCCAATGCTGCCGATCGCGTTCGCCACCGTGTACGCCTCATCACACACGACCGCGCACATTGCCTCGAACGTAAAGGCGTCGCCGAATACCGCGAGACGCCGGAACAGCGAACGGGCGTTCTGATCGAGCATCGCGAAGCTCCAGTCGAACGTCGCGCGCAAGGTCTGATGGCGCGGCAGCGCGGTCCGGTAACCGCCCGCCAGAATCGCCATGCGATCGTCCAGCCGGCGATGCACACCTTCCACGCCGAGCGCGACGACGCGCGCCGCCGCGAGCTCGATCGCCAGCGGAATGCCGTCAAGCCGCCGGCAAATCTCGCCGACGAGCTGGAGTTCCGTGCTGTCGCTGCCCACTTTTCCTTGCAATGAATTGGCGCGCCGCAGAAACAGATCTACTGCCGAACACCGCAGAATGTCCGCATCGGTGGAGCGAGGCGGCGGCACTTCCAGCGGTTCAATCCGAAACACCGTCTCGGGCATGATGCGGAGCGGTTCTCTGCTTGTGACAAGCACCCGGAGCGCATCGTTGCCGGCAACCAGTGCTTCGACGATATGCGCCATGATGCCGATCACATGCTCCGCGTTATCGAGTACAAGCAGTCTGCGCTGCCGGGCCAGAGCCGCCGCCACCTGCTCGACATCGACTTGCGGATCGGGCACGGACAGCCCGCAGCGCTCCACGATGGCGCGGAGTACGGCCTCCTCGGTGGTCAACTGGGCCAGTTCGACAAAACAGACGGGCTCCTCAAAGTCCGCCGAGCTATGGTGTGCCGCTTCGACAGCAACGCTCGTTTTGCCAATGCCGCCGGCGCCCACCAGCGTCAACACATGTGTCTGTTCCAGCAGCGCGCGGATTTGCCTGACCGCGAGGTCGCGCCCCAGCAGGCCGGATTTAGGTGGCGGCAGACGGCGAGCACCCAACGCCTGCGAGCCGGATGCCCGTATGCCGGCTGCCCGTATGCCGGCTGCCCGTACGCCGGCTCCGTCGGACAGGACGTTTCTCCGGCGCTGGCGAAGCTGATACCCGCGCCCGGGCACGGTGAGAATCAGATCCCGGTCCTGACCGAGTACTTTGCGCAGTGCGGACAGATGGACCTGAATGTTGTTTTCTTCGACGATGGTGTCCGGCCAGACGATATTCATCAACTCGTCTTTCGTGACGAGACGACCATCGGCGGAAGCCACGGCGGCAAGGATGTCGAAAGCGCGGGACCCGAGCGGAACGGTTTCGCCGTCCCGCTGAAGCGTGCGCATCTCGAGATCGATCTGAAAGCGGCCTAATTCGATCATGACTTTTTCAGGTTCAGGAGCAGTGAGCGAGTCACGGAAAAGATCTTGCGTGCTGGCGGCGCGGGGGAGGCAGTCGCGGGCGCCGGAGCTTGGCACGCTCGAAAGTACCGCGCCATGACTTATGTGTCTTGCATGTTAGTGCGATGCTTTGTAGGAAAGTCTATGGGCGCAGCCGGGGTGACCCTCGCCCGGTCGAGCTACCTTCCGATCGAGCCGCGAAGAGCCGGTGGCGGGTTCAGATTCCGATCTGTCTACGCCACGTGCCCGGCGGTGTGCCGACCAGTTGCGAGAAGGTTCGCGTGAAGTGGCTTTGATCGGAGAAACCGCATGCGATGGCGATGTCCGACAGGGACGAGTCGGAATGCCTGAGCAACTCGCGCGCGCGATCGACGCGCCGCTCCAGCAGCCATTGATGCGGTGTGCGATGCGTGGTTTCACGAAACGCCCGGATGAAGTAGCTACGAGACAGGTTGCAAGCGCTCGCGATCTCACCCAGCGAAACGTTGCCCTGCGTCTTCGCGAGCAGCATGTCTTTGGCGCGCGCTTCGTGCAGGTTCGAGAGCCGCGGGCTTTTCCTGTTTGACGGTGCCGGCGCATTGCCATACTGGTCGAGCAGATGTGTTCCGATCGTCACGCCCAGTTGCTCGACAAAGAGTGGGCTTGCCTCAATCTGGCTATCCAGTGTCAGCGCCAATACTTGCGCGAGGTGGCCGAAGATCGGGTCTTTGCGGCCCGCGGGCGACGAGAAGCCCTCGATGGCCGCGCCGTTTCGCTCATGGCAGGCGTTGGCGATAAAGGCGCGCGACAGCTCCACCAGCACGAAATCGAAAACGCCATGCAAGTCGGCCCGGTAGTCTTCTTCAAAATTACGTATGTAGACCGAATCTTTTTCGAAGTTGTGCGATGTAGACCGGTTCCCTGAAAAAATCCGCCTGCGATGGCCCGCCGCCAGCGAAACGCCGATCAGGAAACCGCGATCCGAAGCCGGGGTTGCCACTTCACTGGTTTTCTCCTGGCGTCTGCATTTGCGATAAAACGTGAATTCACCCGTGTTGAGTTCCAGGTCCTTGTGCAACTGATTCGAAAGACAACCGAGCGAGTCCTTCTGCCGCGCTACCGTGGCGGTGGCCGTTTCCGCACCGTTAAACATGATCCGTCACCTCCGTTCGTCGCGCTACAGTCGCGCCAGTTCGCTTTGCCAAAAGCTGGAGAGGGTGATAATCAGCATTGCAGCGCGATTATCTCGGAAATGTCGGCGTCATTTATTAATTTTCGTTCAGGTTCGGCGGGTCGGCTATCAGATGATTCATTTCCTTCAACTTGCTTTCGATGGCGGCGAGGATCAGGCTTGCAGCTCTGCTTGGGGTTGCTCGGATGAGTGATCAGATGCATCGACGGCCGCCAGATTCTCAATCCGCAGATCGAGTTTTTCCTTTAACGACACGGTCAGGAATTCAACGAATGTCTTTATCTTCGCGTCGACGAATCGACGGGACGGATACATGACAAAAACGTTGGTTGTTTGAAGCGGATACTCAGGAAATAGCTGAACGAGTTTCCCCTCTTTAATATCGTCCACGACCGAATAAGTGGGTACCGCGCCGACCCCGGCGCCCGCGAGCAGCGCGACTCTGAGCGCCTGCATGTTGTTGACCACGAATTGACCGGCTAGCTCCGCGCCGGCGGTGGCATGCCCGGCGATCTCAGTGAGCCATCCGGAGGGCGGATCGAAGCTCGAGCTCGTGTGCATGAGCGTGTGCTGAGGCAAGTCGTTCACCGTGGCAATTGGATGCCGTGCGAGATAGTCCGGAGCCGCGACCAGTGCGCGCTCGCAGCGTCCTATGAGCTTGCTCACATTGCGAGAGTCCGGCAGGGCCGAGGCCGACACCGACACGATCGACACATCGAACTCGTCCTCGACCAGATTCGCCATGCGTGGCAGCAGTTTCAGATCGACGGAGACAGCCGGGAAGGCCTGCCGGTATTCGACGATGGTGGACGTCAACTGCGTCAGACCAATGTCGGGCACGGCGTGAACTCTCAATCTGCCGCGCGGCAGCGTGTGAGCATCGCTGGCCTCGGCTTCCGCGTCGTCGAGATCGGCCAGGATCTTCTTGCAGCGCTGGTAGTACCGCTCGCCGCATTCGGTAAGCGAGACGTGGCGAGTCGTTCGTTGCAGCAACCGTGTATGAAGATGCTCCTCGAGCGACCCCACCGCGCGAGAAATATTGCCGGCACTGCATTCCATATGTTTGGCAACCACGCTGAAGTTGCCGGTCTCCGCGACCCGCGAGAACACGCGCATGCTGAAAATCCTGTCCATAGCCACTGACTCCTTGACGCCTGGATCCGGTTGAACTGGGCAACACGTCTTGCCTGATGTGAAGACAATACGATCAGCAACGAGATCGCGCCATCCCTACATATGGGTGTCGCACTCATCAATGCATTCACGCCGTTCATCCGCATGTATAGGGTGGAGCAGGGGTTGGGAGGATGTCTACGGAAGCGCCGGACCGCCGGATCGCCGGATCGGGCGAGCGCCCTCCATGGAAGTGGAAGGCGATGCGCGTCAGATCTTCAGCAGTTGCGCCGCATTGCCGCCAAGAATCAGATTCTTTTGCTCCGGCGGCAATTCAAGACGATCCAGGAACCTGACCGGCTGCTCATAACCCATATCGAAGCAATAGTCGCTGCCGAGTACCAGTCTGTCGATGCCGATGTTCTGAATCAGAAAGTCCAGCACCGGTCCGGAATGCGAGACCGTGTCATAGCTGAAACGGCGCAGATAGCTGCTCGGCTTTTGCGCCAACCGTCGTGTTTCCGGACGTACCGTCCAACCCGCGTCGATGCGCCCCATCAGGATCGGCAACGCGCCACCGGCGTGCGGCAAGGTAATGCGCAACTTCGGATGACGGTCCATCACGCCGCCGAGTATCAGGTGCGAACCGGCGATGGCGGTGTCGAACGGATTGCCCAGCAGGTTGCTCAGATAGAAGTCGCCCAGCCGCGAGCCGCCGACTGTCTGCTGCGGATGCAGAAACACCGGCAGATCCAGTTGCTCGATGCGTGCGAAGACCGGTTCAAACAAGGGATCGTCAAGATCCCGGTTGTTGATGTTGGTCCCCATGTAGACACCGCGGACACCCGGCAACTCCGCCGCGCGTTCGAGTTCGTCGATCGCGTCGTGCGGGTTGAGCATCGGCAGGGTCGCCAACACCACGAAGCGAGTCGGATACTGCAGGTGCACGCCGGATGCCGCCGTGTTCCACGTTGCCGCAAGCCTGGCATTGAAGGCGCGGTCTGCCCAGTAGGCCATCGGTACGCTTAAAGACAGCGCCTGCATGTCGACCCCGGATGCATCCATGTCCGCGAGCCGCTCGTCGATCTTGATGAACTTGAGCGGCAGCGGTCCCAGTCCGCCGGCAGGCGTCTGGAAGCTGAAGCTGCTGGCGTCGCGGATGAACTTGCCGCCGAATTTCTGTCCCTCGCCGCCTACCAGGTCGCAGTAGCTCTCCGGATAGTAGTGAGCGTGAATGTCGATCGATCTGACGGTGCCCGCTGCGCCTGCGGTCACCACGCTGCCGGCGGCGGGCCCGGTGGCCGTGGCTGACGCCGGCAGTGCCGATGCGAGGCCTCCGGCAAGCGCGGCCATCGTCCCGAGCAGCTTGCGGCGTTTCGGCGAAACACAACACATACAATCCATGAATCGGTCTCCTTTGTCTGCTTTTAGCATTACCCTTGTTTCACCATGCCGAGCTCGCAGTCGACGAGCTGGTTGCCATACAACGCACGTTCGCGTGCGGCACGCGGCGAGCGGTCGGTGATCGAGAAAAAGAACACACCGGCGAAGGCAACGATCATCGAGAAGAGCGCCGGGTATTCGTACGGGTAGATCGCATGTGCATGTCCAAGCACCTGCACCCAGACGGTCGGGCTGAGAACCGTCAAGGTCACCGCCGTGATCAGCCCGAGCGAGCCGCCGAGCACCGCGCCGCGCGTGGTCAGGTCGCGCCAGTAAATCGAAAGAAGCAGGACCGGAAAGTTCGAGCTGGCCGCAATCGAGAAAGTCAGACTGACGATGAACGCGATGTTCTGCTTCTCGAAGGCAATGCCCAGCAGAATGGCGAGCACACCAAGCACGAGCGTGGTGATGCGCGACACGTGCAGTTCTTCGCGGTCCGTGGCGGTGCCGCGGCGAATCACATTCGCGTACAGATCATGCGAGACCGCCGAGGAACCGGCGAGCGTCAGACCCGCGACGACGGCGAGAATCGTCGAGAAGGCGACCGCGCAGATGAAGCCGAGAAACACGTTGCCGCCTACTGCATGCGCAAGATGGATGGCCACCATATTCACGCCGCCAATCACCGCGCCGGAGGCCGTGTGGTATTGCGGATCGGTCGCGACCAGCGCAATCGTGCCGAAGCCGATGATGATGATCAGCGCGTAGCCGATGCCGACAATGCCCGTCGCGTACAGAATGCTTTTTCTGGCGGCCTTCGCGTCGCCGACCGTGAAAAAGCGCATCAGAATGTGCGGCAATCCGGCCGTGCCGAAGATCAACGCCAGGCCGAGCGAGACGGCGGAAACCGGGTCCGACACGAGGCCGCCCGGCCGCATGATCGCGGCATGCTTTGGATGGGCGAGAATCGCCTGCGCGAAGAGGGCATTCAGACTGAAACCGAAGTGGCTGAGCACCATGAGCGCCATGAAGGCGGCGCCCGCCAGCAGCAAGGCTGCCTTGATGATCTGAATCCATGTCGTGGCGAGCATGCCGCCGAAAAACACGTACACCACCATCAGTACGCCGACCATGACGACCGCGATCGTATAGTTGAAACCGAACAGCAATTCGACGAGC
Source organism: Paraburkholderia sediminicola (assembly GCF_046026675.1). Classification (GTDB taxonomy): domain Bacteria; phylum Pseudomonadota; class Gammaproteobacteria; order Burkholderiales; family Burkholderiaceae; genus Paraburkholderia; species Paraburkholderia sediminicola_F. Next base: position 1,245,801 of record NZ_JAQQEY010000002.1, read on the forward strand.
TTGCCGGCGCCGACCATCTGGGAGACGAGATAGAGCAGCACGATGACGATCGAGCTCGAGGCGGCGAAGGCGCGGATCGGCCGCTGTTGCAGTCGATAGGACACCACGTCGGCCAGCGTATAGCGCCCAAGATTGCGCAGCGGCTCGGCAATCAGGAAGAGAATGATGGGCCAGCTGGCGAGAAAGCCGATCGAATAGATCAGACCGTCATAGCCGCTCGTGAAAACCAGCGCGGAAATGCCGAGCAGCGAAGCGGCGGACATATAGTCGCCGGCGATCGCCCAGCCGTTCTGGAGGGCCGTGATCTTGCCGCCGGCCGCATAGTGGTCGGACACGCTATGGTTCTTTTTTGCCGCCCAGCGGGTGATGAAGAGCGTCGAGGCGACGAACAGCAGGAACATGCCGATCGCGATCGGATTGTGCGAGCGCGCCGGCGCTGCGGTTTCGGCGGCGACGGCGGGCAGGGCGGTGAGGGCACCGATCAGTGCCGCGCTCAACAACCGGCCATGCCATAGAGGATTGCGTTTCATTTTCGTGCTCCTTGCCGGATTTCATTCACGGCGCGGTCCTGGGTGGTATTGGCGCGCGCGACATACACCGCGACCAGTACGAACGTAAAGACGAACATGCCGAAGCCGACCGGAATCCCCCACGTTGCCGGATAGCCGCCGACGATTGGCCGGCCGAGCAGCGCCGGTGCGAACGCAAGCGTGAGAATGAAGGCAAAATACACAGCCAGCATCAGGATCGTGAGCGTCCACGAGAAGGTGCGTCGCGTTCGCACGAGTGCGCGAAAACGCGGATCGTCGAGCTGCGGATTTGCGGGGGGCGGTGGGTCGCTGGCGACGGGCTGCGCGCTCATCGGATAGGTTGGGGCGCCATGTTCCACTTTGTCTCCTTTCGAAACGACTTCTTATCGGTGCCGCCGCAGTTGATCGAACCCGCCGCAGGCACAACGAACATTTAAAAGCGTGCGGGTACCGCGGTCTCGCGCATCACCGCATCGGGCGTGCGATAGCGCTCGGCCATTTCACGGTCGACCTCGTTTTTCAATTGCGCCTGCATGTAAGCGCCGAGATGGCGTGCGTGCTGGACGATGGCCGCGCCGACTTGCGTGCGCACGCGGCTGTACTCCGCAAGTGCTTCCTGAACGTCTGCGTGGCTCTTCAGCGCGCTGACGAGCGCCATCGCGTCGCTCGCTGCCTTGGTGACGCCCATGCCGCAGTGCGGCCGCGCGACGAACGCCGCGTCACCCAGCAAGGCCACCCGGCCGAACGCCATGTGCGGCACTTCGAGGTCGAAGATGGGCTGAAAGAGTGGTTGCGTCGATTTAGTCACCACCTCGCCGAATTGCGGCGCGAGCAGCGTGAGCGCCGCTTCTTCCATGTCGGCGAGCACCTCGCGGCGAATCAGCGTTGGCGGAATGCCGCCCACCCAGCGCTTGCCGGATTCATCGGTCAGCAGGTTGGGCAACTGGACGTCTTCGCTCGTCGCGCGATACCAGACGAAGTTGTAGCGGCGTTCACCCGGGGTCGTGCTGTTACCCTGGCCGGCAACCGGATAACCGAGAATCTGTTCGCGCGGTGGCAGGCAGAAGGCGAACTTGTCGAACAGCGCCTCGCGCGTTGCTCGCGACAGCGACGTTTCGTCGACCAGGCCGCGCCACGCGACATAACCGGCATACTGAAGCTTCACGTCGGGCAGGAACCGCTCGCGAATCGCCGACTTGAAACCGTCCGCCGCAATGACAAGGTCCGCGTGCCACACGGTGCCGTCACTGAGCGACACGCTTGCCTGATCGGCTCCGTCTTCCACGGATACGACCGTTCCGCCGGCATGGTAGTGGACATCGGGGAGCGCGGCGCGCAGCACGTGATACATCTTGCCCCACGCGGTCAGGGTCTGCGGCAGTTCGCGCTCGGACAGCACCGCGCCGCTCTGCGCGAAGGTCACGCGCGACTGCACTTTGACGCCGATCGAGTCGTCGATTGCGATCCCGGCTGCAGTCATGGCGTCGAATAACTCGGGATGGGTGACGATGCCGGCGCCGCGGCCGGCCAGTTCTTCAGGAACGCGCTCGAAGATGTCGACATCCCAGCCGTTGCGTACCAGCAGATTGGCCGCAAACAGGCCGCCCAGCGAGCCACCGACGATGATCGCCTTTAAACGTGCGGAAGGATTGGCCATGCTTACTCTCCTACGATGATGGGTGCCTGATCGATGGCCGGATGGGCTTCGGCCAGACCGGTGAGTTCTTCGGCGGGGAAATTCAGTTCGATGGTCACGCCGGACGGGTCCTCGATAAACACCTGATGCAGACCGAGGCTCGGCACCGTGCGATCGCGCCAGGCGACGCCTTCCGCTTGCAAGGTTTTCCACATGTCTTCGACACCCGTCGCGAGAAACGCGATGTGGTCGACCGTGCCGGTTCCGCTGGCGGGCAGTGCCTTGTCGCCGAGATAAGCGGTGAGCCCGGCGGGATTGTCTGGATCGACGCCAATGATGTGGACGGTGCCGAAGTCGGCCTCATCACCGCCCTTGTAAAGCCACGCGCCCGGAAAATCGAAGGGCGGGCGGTGGCCCCGCTTGAAGCCGAGAATCCGCTCGTAGAAACGACAGGATTTCTCGAGATCCATCGTGCGGATCGAGTAGTGCGCAAGTTTTGACACGGGCATAAGGAACTCCTACTATGCTATTTATCGATCGATTAGTGATCGATGGATAAATTGTAGGCGAATGTATCGGTAGGAGAAAGCGGCGTAACGACGGTGTTTACCCTGGAAAATTCGCTGGAAAACGCAAAGGAGCGTTGCGCAATGAGCGATGAAGCAAGTGGCCGGCTGTGGTGCCGGCCAGCGTCAGGCTTTGGTTTTACTGGGAGCTTTCGGCGCGTGCTTGAGCGCTTCAGGCACGCCATTGAGGAAGGCGTCGACCTGGCGCGCGATGTGGTCTTCAACGTTGTCGCTGACCGGCAGCCCGTAGATCCATTTCCGCACGCCGAGATAGAAGATGCTGGCGTGCAGGCTCCAGATCAGCTCCAGGTCGATGTCGCGCTGCTTCGTGCTGGTCGATGCCGGGAGCTCATAAGCCGAGCGGATTTCCGCCATGACGGGCAGGAACACGCGTTCGCGCAGCCGCGACAGATACTTGGAGTTGATGCCTTCGCGCGTCAAGCCGGCGAAGATGAAAATCCGGATCCATTCGCGCCGCAGGATCACGCCGGCGTACGCCGAGTAGAACCTGACCATCCGTTCCTGGATCGGCACGGAGCGGTCCTTGATCAGGCATTCCCAACTCGTGTCCCATTGATAGACCTCTTCGTACACGCGGTCGATCAATGCTTCCTTGCTCGGAAAGTAGCGGTAGAGAAGCGGTTGTGTCACGCCGAGTTGGCGCGCGAGTTCGCGGGTGCTGCCGGAGAATCCGTGTGTGGCGAAGTGGTCGACGGCCTTCAGCACGATCTGGCGCTCGCGCACTTCGGGGGCAAGGCGGCGCGTGATGCCCTTCTCGTTCTCATGCACTTCGCTCTTCGATGCAGTGTCGACCGTTGGTACTTTTCTCGGCATGGTGTGTTCGGTACCCAGGATGTTCGAACGCATCATACAAAGATTACCCTGGTCTGGCTAGGCGACGGCGCCCGGCGGCCGCGCCTGCTGAGCGTGCCGCGGGCAGGTCGGGCGCGCGCGCAACGGCCGATTGCGATGTCGCGCGCGCTCGGGTCGGATGCGCTTAGTACAAATTTTTTGAACGGTACGTTCAGATTTTTCCGCGCATGCGAATTCGTCGCTGCTCTAGACTCCGGGGGATCCGCCGCTGAGTGTTCTCCCCTCGGTCTTCCCCCGGTTGTTCCTTTATCCGCTGTGTTTGGGATGCTCAGGTAATGATTCACATTGGCCCGCTTCAGGTAGACGTTGAGCGTCGGGAAGTGTTTCTCGACGGGCAGCCTGTGCGCCTCGGCAGCCGCGCATTCGACATGCTGGCCGTGTTGATCGCCGCGAACGGCGGGCTGGTGCCGAAGAACGAGATGCTCAAACAGGTCTGGCCGAACGCGATCGTTGAAGAGAACAATCTTCAGGTTCATATGTCCGCGCTGCGCAAGATGCTGGGCGAAAGCCGCGGACTGATACAGACCGTATCCGGACGAGGCTACCGGCTGGTTCCGAGGGTTTCTTCGACGGCTGTCTCCGGCAACGCTGAAGATGACGACCCGCTCGACGACGTCATGCAAGGCGCGCGCGTCCCCCACAATCTGCCTGTCAATTTGTCGGCGCTGATCGGACGGGACCGAGCGCTGGACGATGTTTCGCTGGCGCTCGCCTCGGCCCGCCACGTGACGCTCATCGGCTCGGGCGGCATCGGCAAGACCCGCCTCGCCGTGGAAGTCGCGCGCGGTTCGCTAGGGCGCTTTCCAGACGGCGTCTATCTGGTCGCGCTCGCCTCGGCTTCCGATGCGGGCAGCGTCCTCGCGGCGTTCGCGACCAGCATCGGCGTGAATCCGGCGAGCGGGCCGCTTACGCTCGCGCGCATCAGCAAGGAGTTCCGCGAGCGTAGCGCGCTGTTCGTGCTCGACAACTGCGAGCATGTGCTCAGCCACGCCGCCGAGCTTGCCGAGACGCTCCTGAGCGCCGGTCCCGCGTTGCGCGTGCTCGCAACCAGCCGGGAGGCGCTGCGCGTCGTGGACGAACACCTGTATTGGGTCGCTTCGCTGGAGGTGCCCGCCCAGGACGAGCAAAGTCAGCATGTCCTGGAATGCAGCGCGGTCGAGTTATTCCTGTCACGCGCCCGCGCGATCGATGCGCGCTTCTCATCGGACGAAAGGAGCATTCAGCTGACCGGCATGGTATGCCGCCGGCTCGACGGCATACCATTGGCCATCGAACTGGCAGCGGCGCGCGCGGCGATACTCGGTATCGCGACACTGGCCAGCCATCTCGACGACCGTTTCAACATGCTGACCGGCGGCAATCGCACCGCGTTGCCGCGCCACCAGACCTTGAAGGCGACGCTCGACTGGAGCCACGCATTGCTCGACGATGCCGAGCGCACGACGTTGCGCCGGCTGGGCATCTTCGCGAGCAGCTTCACGATGGACGCGGCGATCGCCGTCGTGAGCGACGGCGCATTGCGGGAACTCGAAGTGATCGAGGCGGTGTCGGGGCTGGTTGAAAAATCGTTGGTGGTGAGGTGCACGGCATGCGGCGGGGCGAGTTATCGCCTGCTGGAAACCACGCGTGCGTACGCGATGCAGAAGCTCGAGGATAACGGCGAGCAACGCGTCGTCGCGCTCCATCACGCGCGTTACTTCGTTGCGCTGCTGGAGCGCGAAGCGCTGAGCCGAGCGGACTCCGCGCGCGCCTTCGCCGACGGTTGGCATCATCAAATGCGCGCGCTGCTCGACGACTTGCGCGTGGCGCTGGGGTGGGCCCTGTCGCCGAAGGGCGACGAAGCGCTGGGCGAAGCGCTGGCCGTGAAAGTTGTGTTCCTGCTCTATGAACTTTCGCTGGTCGACGAGTGCTGCGCATGGGCCCGGCGAGCCCTCGATAGCGTCGCTGCGACGCACTATGGCTCGCGCTCGACCCGCCACCTCCGTGTGCGCATGCAACTGAAGGCGGCGCTTGGGGCGGCCCTCGTCTACGTCAACGGACCGAACCAGGAAACCTTCGGCATCTGGTCCGAGGTACTCGCCTCGGCGATTGCGCTTGGGGACCCTGCGTTTGAAGCCCGCGCATTGTGGGGCATGTGGAACGCGAGTCAATCGTCCGGTGCGGCGCGCAATGCGCTGGCGTTCGCCGGGCGCTTCGCGTTGCTCGCTTCCGAGGTGGGCCACACGGGCTGTGCGGTGCTCGGCAGCAGGTTGCTCGGCATCGCGTCGCATTACGCAGGCGATCAACGGCAGGCTCGGGCGTCGCTCGAACAATTCCTGCGGCAAAGCGATGGCCCGTATCAGCGCCTGCCGCTGGGCCAGTCCGTCGATCAACGGATCGTCGGCTGCGCGACGCTCGCGCGCGTTCTGTGGTTGCAAGGTTTCCGCGATCAGGCGCTGCGGCTTGCAGAGGAGAGCGTGGTCGCTGCTTGCGATCAGCAGCAGGCGATGGTCACGAGTTATGTGCTGCTCGAGGCGCTCGTCCCGCTGGCGCTGTTGTCGGGCAAGCGGGACCGGGCAGCCTACGCGATCGGGTTGCTGAAGGAGGTGTCGGCGCGCGCGGGTTTGAGCGTGGTGCAAGCGTGCTGCCGCTGTTTCGATGAGTACCTGCGCTCGATGGACGACGTGTCACCCGAGCGTTTGCAGGCTTTCCGCACGGCGCTGGACGATCTGGAGTCGCTCGAGTTCGGTGCGCCGCGCGCCATGCTCACCGGACAGTACAGCTACGCGCTCGGACGCTCCGGTCAGCGGGACGAGGGCATTGCCGCCGTAGTGCACGCGCTGCGTCAGTGTGACGAAACGGGTGACCATTGGTATGCCAGCGAACTCAGGCGCATCCACGGTGAACTGCTGCTGATGGAGCAGACGGGCGCGTCCCCGTCCAACGTGGTGGCAAGGGATGCGGAAGCGTGCCTGGTCGCGGCTCTGGAGGAATCGCTGATACAAGGCTGCCGCTCGCTGCAATTGCGGACCGCGACCAGCCTCGGCCGGCTTTGGCACGCGCAAGGCCGAAGCGCGGAGGCCGCGCAGCTCCTGAAGTCGGCCTGCTCGATCATTACCGAGGGCCTCGACTGGGACGATTTCACAGCCGCTGTCGATTTGCTACGGATCGCGGCAGCGGCCAGCGAGCAGGCCGCTGCTGGCACCAACGGTCCGGTCGCCGCGCCTGCAGTGGGAGGCGCTTTCGATGCGCCGCCGAGCGCAAAATTCAGAGAGCGCGGCTAGGCGGCATTCACCCGTGCTCGTTTGATCCCCGCGGCGCGGCTCTCCCCGTGCCCGTCAATGCGTGTCCTTCAGATGTTTTCAGATCCATTTCAGGACATTTTCGCAGCAATCCAATAGCTTGAGCGGATTGGATGCGGGCGATCGTCACGGAAGCGGCGATGAGATCGTCGAACTGGCTCGGACCCACTTGCGGCAGCAGCACGCAGAACTGACGAGTAGCTTATGACTTTGCTGACGGACAGCCCAGCCTTGCCGCGATGGCTGGACGAGTTGAAGACGTACTGGAAGGACGACGGCCCGCGGTTCGTGCATATCGTGAAGGTGGCTGCCGCGGTGAGCCTCGCGATGGGACTGTGCATGCGGCTGGAACTCCGCACGCCGGCCACGGCCATGGTTTCGGTCGTGATCGTCATGATGCACCAGCAAAGCGGCATGGTGATCGCGCGCGGTTTCTATCGCGGCCTCGGCATGGTGTGCGGCAGTATTGCCGGCCTGTTGATCATCGCGTTGTTTCCGCAACAGCCGTTGCTGTTCTTTATCGCGCTGGCTGCGTGGATCGGTGCGTGCGTATTCGGCGCATCGTACTACCGCAATTTTCAATCCTACGGCTTCGTCCTGACGGGTTACGGTACGGCCATCACGGCGATGCCGGCCTGGTCCAATCCCTATGGCGTTTTCGATAACGTCGTGTTTACCGTGAGTGAAGTGGTGATCGGCGTAGTGTGTGCAAGTCTTGTTAGCGCGGTGGTGTTTCCGCAGCCTGTCACACCGGCGCTCTACGCGTCGAGTCGCAGAAACCTCACGAACCTGTTGAACGCAGTGCATGAGATGCTTGGGCGCGCGACGACTGTTGTCGGTTTCGACACGTTTCTCGACCTGATCCGCGAGCGCGCCGGGATAGAAAATTTGCGTAGCGGGGCGGTATTCGAGGATCCGTCGATACGTCTCTTCAACCATGTCTTTCTCGATCTCGACAGGAGTTTTCTCGACACGGTCGCGTGGATTCATGCCTTGCATCAATTGAAGGCGCGCGTCGCCGTGGAGGCCGATCCGCGTGCGATCGCGGCTGTCGATGAACTGATCGACGCGCTGCTCGCGATCGTGCCGGCCGAGGCGCAACTCGAACTGATCACGCTCGACCAGGTCGAGACACTGTTGAGCCGTCTCGATGCTTTCGAGCAGGCACTGCCCGCGCAACTGGGCCGGCTGATCCATTCACTCGCGGATCTGTCGCCGCATCAACGACAGTTCGTTGCGACCACCGGCTCCGCGCTGTTCTTCTCGATTGCCGATCTTCGCCTGTATTGCAGAAACTATGTCGATGCACGCGCGGTCGATCGGCTGCCGTGGTCGCAGTCGGTGATCCATGCCATCGGCCGCATCGGTAGAACCCGTGCCACGGCCAACCGTACGGCTGCGCTCATCGCCGGCACGCGTGCGGCCGTGGCGGTGATGCTGGTCGGCTCGGCATGGCTCGCGTCGGGATGGGTGGGCGGATCGAGCGCGATCGTCGCGGTGGCGATTACGAGCGCGCTGTTTGCGCTCGTGCCCAACCCTGCTGCTGCTAGCTGGCAGATATTCTGTGGTTGCCTCGCCGGCTGGCTCGCCGGTTTCGCGTTCAACTTTTTTCTGCTGCCGCGCGTCGATGGTTTCACCTTGCTGGCCGCATCGATTGCGATTTTCGTGATGATCGGCAGCTATGTGAATACGTTTGCGAAAACGTCGATCCTCGGGCTCGGTTTCAACATCTATTTCTGCTTCATCGTCGGCATATCGAATCCGACCGTCTACAACCCAAGCGCTTACCTCGATACCGGCTTTGCCTTGCTGGCCGGCATCGCGGCGGCGGCCGCCGCGTTTTCGATCATCGTGCCGCGCGCGGGCGACTGGATCTCGGCTCAATACCTGAAACAGATTCGCACACTGGTGTCGGATAGTGCGCGGGACGACGAGCTCGACGACCTGCTGCACACGTTCGAATTGAGTCTGCGTGATTTCATTATCCAGATCGCGTCGGCACCGGCCGATGCGCGAGTGGACCGCAATCACCTGATTGGCTGGGCGTTCGCGGCGCTGGAGATCGGCCGCGCGATGATCCAGATGCGGCTGGACACCGAACAGCTCGGAGAGAGACTGCCGGCTGGATGGCTCGACGCGCAGACCGCCTGGCTGGCGGCGCTCGCCGACGTGTTCGCCGCTGTCACGCCGCAGGCCGCCGACGCCGCGCTGGTCGCGACGCGAAGGGCGCTGGATACGCTGCCGTTCGCGCAGAATAGTGCGGTCGATGCGACGATGCTCACGCACTGCCGGATGCGGGCGCTGCTGCATTTCACCGAGCTCGCACTGCTGGACGACACGTTATCCCTATGGCAACCAGCAGGGCAGCGGGCATGAAAGTGCGTTGTCTCGGTGTGTCCACAACGAGTCGAGCGGCGGCCGTCGCTCTCGCATGTGCGTGGCTGTTGGGCGGATGTATCAACAGCGGCGGCATCCACACGCAAGCGGCGATGATCGACCCGGCAACGCTCGACCCGGGCGCTGCATTGCGTGCTACCCAACACGATGCGAAATGGCCGGCCGATGGCTGGTGGCGCCAGTGGAACGACCCGCAACTGGACACGCTGGTTCAGGACGCCACCGCCGGCAACCCCGGCCTGCGCGCCGTGGATACGCGCATTGACGAGGCGAGATTCCAGGCGCAGATCGCCGGCGCCAACGAGTTGCCGCAACTCAATGCGGGTGGCACGTTCGAGCGCAGACGTTACGCCCGTTACACGACGCCGGCGCCGCCCGGCGGCACGACGGTGTGGAGCAACAACATCGCGGCCGACCTGTCCTATGACCTGGATCTGTGGGGCAAGTCGCGCGCGATCCGCGAAGGCGCGCTCGACAACGTGCACGCGGTCGCCGCGGACGCGCGCTTCGCGGAAATCGAATTGCAGACCGCAGTGGTGCGCAGTTACGTGCAACTGGAACTGCAATACGCGTTGCTCGATGTCTACCATGCTGTGCAGAACGAACAGCAGCGCACGCTGGATATCGCAACGCGCCGCTGGCGCGCGGGTGTCGGCAGCCGACTCGAAGTCAGTCAGGCGTCAACCCAGTTCGCGATGAGCACAACGAGGGTGCAGCAGGCGGAGCAGCAACTTGCGTTGACGCGGATGAGCATCGCCGGTCTGGCCGGAAAGGGGCCGGGCTACGGCGACTCGCTGCGCCGTCCGAGCCTCGCGCTGAACGTGCCGGTGGCGTTGCCGGCGTCGCTGCCGGCCGAACTGATCGGGCACCGCCCTGATGTGGTGGCCGAGCGCTGGCGCGTGCTCGCAGCGGATAAGAGTATCGATGCCGCGCACGCGGATTTTTATCCGGACATCAACCTGCTGGCGACCGCGTCGCTGGGCTCCGCGGCGACGTTCGGCGGCTTCTTCAACTTCGTGAACAGCGACGGCATGGGTCACGGCGTGGGCGCTGCGATTTCGCTGCCGATCTTCGACGGTGGGCGCCGGCGCGGCACTTACGGTGTGGCCGTCTCGTCCCGCGACGCCGCCGTCGATGCGTACAACCAGAGTGTGGTGAATGCGATGCAGGCGGTTGCGATGCAAGTCGTGTCGCTGCGCTCGCTCGAGCAGCAGCAGGCGTCGGTTGAAAACACGCTCGATTCGGCGCGCGCATCCTTCCGGCTCGCCGATACGGGCTACCGCAGCGGCATCACCGAATTCCTGAATGTGCTGGCGGCGCAGAACGAACAATTGCAGCAGGAGGAAAGCCTCGCGCAGATCCAGGCCAAACGCCTCGATTCGTGGGCGCTCCTGATGAAGGAGCTGGGTGGCGGTTTCGCGTCGGTGCCGCCCGGCCAAGTGTTGCAAGGAGCGGACGATGCCGGGCGAAATTGATCTGTTTTCCTTGCTCGTACCCGGTCTGCTGCCGGTTCTCGCGGGGTGTGTGCTGCTGTTTATCGTCCTCGATCTGGTGCTGGCCAGACTCGGTTTCTATGACTATACGTGGCATCCCGGCCTGTTCCGGGTCGCGCTGTTTGCCGCGATGTTCAGCGGCGCTTCGCTGCTGCTGTTGCAATGAATATTGAACATTGAACACCCCAGGTTCCCATGAATTCGCTGACAGATCACGCCCGGTAACGAAGATGAAAACGCAATCCATCCTGCGCGCAGGTTTCACGCTGACCTTTCTCGTGGTGGCGATCGTGCTGGTTCGCATGCTGTGGCTGGACTATATGTTTTCGCCGTGGACCCGCGACGGCCGGGTCCGCGCCAAGGTCGTGCAGGTTGCAACCGATGTGTCGGGGCTGGTCAGCGAAGTGCGCGTGAAGGACAACCAGTTGGTACGCCAGGGCGACGTATTGTTCGTGCTCGATCCGGCTCGCTTCCACTATGCCGTCGCGCAAGCCGACGCGGATCTGCAGCGGGCCCAGGCACAGATGGCCCAGGCCAAGGCGCAGATGACCGCCAGCGAAACCAGCTTCGCGATGAAGCGCGCTCAGGCGGCGCGCCGCGCCAATCTCGCGGGCGATGTGATCTCAGACGAGAGCCGGCAAGATTCGGCGTCGCTCGCGAGGCAGTCCGCTTCGTCCTATTCCGCCGACGTCGCTGCCTATAGCGCGGCGGAAGCCCTGTACAAAGCAGCCGTGGTTGAGCGGCAGACCGCGTTGCTCAACCTGACGCGCAGCGAAGTGCACGCGCCGTCGGATGGCTACATCACCAACCTGAACCTGTATCCCGGCGATTTCGCTACCGCCGGAGTCGCGCGTATGGCGTTGATCGACTCTCATTCGTTCTGGGTCTACGGCTATTTCGAAGAGACGAAGCTGCCGCACGTGCATGTCGGCGATCAGGCGGTTGTGCGGCTGATGTCAGGCGGCAAGGACATCCAGGGACATGTCGACAGCCTGGCGAGCGGTATCGCCGATCGGGACAACCCGACCAGCAACGGGGACCTGCTGGCGGACGTCAACCCGATCTTCACGTGGGTGCGGCTCGCGCAGCGTGTGCCGGTGCGGATTCATCTGGATCAGATTCCCGCCGGGGTCAAGCTAGCGATGGGCATGACCTGCACGGTGACGCTGAGGCCGCAGCGCAGCCATTGATCATTGCTCTGACGGCGGCGCACAAGGCACCACAATTTGAGCGCATGAATACCGAAACCGTGCGAATTCGAAAACACCGCGAGCGCAACCGGTTCAAAGTAGTGGTCAGCGCGACATGGGCACGCCACACCACAGGCACCCCCATCCTGGTGCAATTTATCGTTTTGAAACCAACGCAATTCCTGGAGAAAATTATCATGAAGGCAAAGTGGGCACTTGTATTTCTGGCCGCGTCGGCGTTTGGTGCGGTGTGCCAGTCGGCAAGCGCACAGGTCGCGGGCACGCAGACCATCGGCGTCAGCGTGGAAGAGTCGCAGCTCATCGTCGAAGGCTGGAGTACCAAGAAGAGCCTGCTGGGCAAGAGCATCTATAACGACAGTGGCGAGAAAGTCGGAGTACTCCACGACATCATCATCGCGCCTGATAACGCGGCGTCGTTCGCGATCGTGGCGGCTCATCAGTTTCTCGGCGTGTCGCAGCACGACGTAGCGATTCCGATGTCGCAACTGGACTATGTGAACGGCAAGCTCGTGTGGGCGGGCGCCACGCGCGACGCGGTCAAGTCGATTCCGGCTTTCCAGTATGCGAAGGTCCGCGTCATTCCCGTGGCGCGCAAGAACTACGGTCAGCACTGACGGACGCGCTTGCGCGGCGGCCGGGGGCGGTAGCCGCGCAGCCGTGATTTTGGAACGATTAAGGAAAAATAAGTACCGCTCTTGACGTGCGCCCCCGCATGATCACATTCAGCTTAAAAGCTATCGGTCACCGGTAGGTCTGAGTGTCATGCGCCCTGACAGCCATCCTGGCCGTCATCCAGATGGACAGGCTTCCGGTATTCGTCAATGAACGCCGTTTCGAACGCCTATGTCCACGCCTGTCTGTTCCGTTCCGGCCAATTGCCGGCCGGCGGCCTGTTGATCCGCCCGCCATGAAAAATTGCCGAGGCGCTTCCCCCACGGTGCGTCCCGACGTCCGTGTCGTGTCGACGCTCGCCGCCGTGATCGCGCTCGCCGTGTTCGGGATCGCCGCGCTGACTTCCCTTGATATCGCGGCAGCCGTGTTCTATGGGGTTGTGGTGCTGCTGGTCGCCTCGGCCGGCAACCGCCCGGCCACGATCGCGGCCGCGTGGGGCTGTGTGGCGCTGATGTTGCTCGGCTTCATGATCTCGCACAATGGCGCTTATTCTGGCGGCGCGATTGCGCGGTGCGCGGTGAGCCTGCTGGCGATCGCCACCATATCGATACTGGCATTGAGAAATATGGCCGCGACGGCGATGTTGCACGAACAGGTAGAAATGCTCAATCTCGCTCAGGAAGCGCTCGCGCGCTCCACTGCGGAACTCGCTCACGTCACGCGCATCACCATGCTCGGCGAGATGGCTGCTTCGGTTGCGCACGAGGTTACGCAGCCGATCGCGGCTATCGTGACGTGCGGCGGTGCCGCGTTGCGCTGGCTGAACCGTCCCGCACCGGAGATCGACGAAGCGGCGCAATCCGTCGGGCAGATGATCCGCGATGCGAAGCGCGCGGACGAGGTCATCCAGCGGATCCGTTCAATGGCCAAAAAGCGCGACCGTCTTCCGGCTACGGTCGATCTGAACGGGATCGTCGGCGAATCGATCGAACTGGTGCGGCTCGAACTCGAGCGCCATCGTGTCGAGCTGAAAAGCGACCTCGCGGCGCCCCCGCCCACGGCGTGCTGCGATCGTGTGCAACTGCAGCAGGTGCTCATCAACCTGATCATGAACAGCGTCCAGGCCATGGCCGATTTGACCGGGCCGCGCAGGCTCCGGATCGCCACGCGCTGGTTCGACCGCGAGCATGTGCAGGTGATCGTGCAGGATTCGGGCACGGGGATCAGTGAGGAAAACAGCGGCCATTTGTTCAATGCGTTTTTTACGACTAAAGCCGAGGGCATGGGTATGGGGTTGTCGATCTGCCGTTCGATCGTTGAGGCACACGGCGGCCGTATCTGGGCCGAATCGCCGGCAGCAGGCGGCGCCGTGCTGCAGTTCATCCTGCCCGTTGATGAAGGGAGATGTCATGAGCAGTGATGTGCATAGCAATGCCGGCGGTAACGCGGGTCGCACCATGGTCTATGTCGTGGACGACGACGAGTCGATGCGCGAGGCCGTCAGCATGTTGCTGCGTTCGGTCGGGCTCGGCGTTGAAACCTTCGGCTCCGCGCAGGAATTCCTCGCCTACGACATGCCGGACGTGCCGAGTTGTCTGATCCTCGACGTTCGCCTCAAAGGTCAAAGCGGACTCGCGGTGCAGGAGCAGATCGCGGCCAGTCAACTCGGCTTGCCGATCGTCTTCATGACCGCGCACGGCGATATCGCGATGACAGTCAAAGCCATGAAGGCCGGCGCGCAGGATTTTCTGGCCAAGCCGTTTCGTGACCAAGACATGCTGGACGCGGTCGCCCATGCGCTGGCGAGCGACGAGGAGCGGCGCGAGGCCAGCCGGTCCGTCGCGGATCTGCGGCGTTGTTACGAATCGTTGACCGCGCGCGAGCGCGAAGTCATGGCCTTCGTCGCGGCCGGGCTGATGAATAAGCAGATCGCGGGCGAATTGAATCTGAGCGAAATCACCGTCAAGATTCATCGCGGTCAGGCGATGCGCAAGATGGGCGCACGTTCGCTCGCCGACTTCGTGCTGAAGGCGGAGGCGCTCGGCATCAAGGCGCCGCAAGGCATGACGGCGGCGCGCAACTCGCGTACCTGAGCGCATCGTGCGGGACGGTCCGTTGTTGGCGCGTGGTTCACGTGCTCATCACCGGCATCGATCTCATACCTGTGTATAGGCCGCTCACCGTTTCTGGCAAGAAAAGCGCCTCTATCCCGTCTTGATCCCCATGTTCTGGCGCTCGCGGCGGCCAGACGGGGGGCGTGCTGTCCACATCCTTTGAGACACGACTAAACCTGGATATGAGTCGACCCTACCATTGGTCATTGCGGGCAACCGTATGTAGGGCTAGTTGGAGTATTTGCGGTGCGATACCTTGGAGCCATCACAGGGCCTGATCAATTGGGCACTGTCTCACCACTAATCGGATGACCAGATCATGATCAGCTCGTTGACTTCGCCCGCTGCGCACGTCGTCCAGCGGAGTCGGGGTAGCCCGATCGCCGTGGAGGATCAATGGCGCACGCCCGGCGACGCCGATGCCAGCGCGCGGCAGCGAAGGAATATTCTCGTGTCGCGCTGGACCCGGAACGATGCCCAGCCACTGGAGGTTGTCAATCCGGGCAGCGCCGCTCTCCATTGTGTCGCCATGAATCTGAAGTGCACGTCGCTGACGTTCGTTCACGCCGACAGGACGCTCGTGCGTGGATGGGTGACCGCGGGCGCGGTGCAGATCACCGCACCGGAGGTGCCATGCAGCGCCGTGTTCGAGTCGCCGGGTGACGTCCTGCATCTATTCGTCTCCCAACTGATGCTTGGCGAATGCTTCGAAGACATGTTCGGCCACCCGCATGCGGGCGATATTCGTATCGACGATCCGAAGCTCGTGCGCGATCCGGCGCTCGAACGTCTCGGTCAGGCGCTTGCCGTGTCGCAGTCTGACGACGCCGCGCTCGGCCGGGTTTTCACGGACAGCGTCAGTCTCGCAATCGTATCGCGCGTAATTGCACGTCACTTCACGGTTGCCGAACGGCAGACCCGCGAAGCGAGTGCATTGCCGCCGTGGCGGCTCAGCCGCGCGATTGATTATGTCGACGCGCATTTGTCCGAGTCGATCGGTCTCGCGGACATTGCCAGCAGTGCGGGGTTGACCCGCATGCATTTCGCTTCGCAGTTTCGTCGCGCGACTGGCATGCGTCCGCACGAATACCTGTTGCGACGCCGGATCGAACACGCACAACATCTTTTAGCCCAGTCGAGACACAACGTGCTCGACGTTGCGTTGAGCTGCGGCTTCCGATCGCAGGCTCACTTTACGACGGTATTCAAACGCCTGGTAGGGGAGACCCCATTTTGCTGGAGGAGGAATGCGAATGCCGATCGCTAAACAGATTCACGCGTTTCTGGAAGTCAGCGAAGTATTCCTGCGGCAGTCCGGAAATGGGCCATTCAATGACGGATTGTCGTCGCTGGAAGGCGTGGGAGGTGCTTGCGATGCCCGGACCTTGATGGCCTGCGTACTGCTCAACCGCAAGACCTCAGCCAATGGCGGTAACGGCGGCGGCGCCGTCCCGGCACGCCTCGCGGATGGTGCCTGAGCAGCGCAACCGGACGTGCCAGAGCTGCGGGATGGGCAGCCTCTCTGGAGCCGCCTCGATGATCAACTGGATTATCCGAAACAGGAGTGCAATCATGCTGGCGAATGCGAATTTCACCGATCCCTGGATGCAAACCCTCGGTTTGCTGTCTGTCCTGTCCGGCGGCACCGACGCCGGCGTCAACGAATTGGCCGCGGCGGTCTCCCGGAACGGTCGCAAGAATTGCGACCTGCCGGTGATGGGAAAACGCTTCGAAGTCCAGGTGCATGTGATCGACCGGCCGTCGAAGTCGACCGCGACGGTCATATGGCGCGACCCGACCCGCTGTTCCTATGGCGATCAGGTCTGGCACGCAAGCCGCGCGCGCGTGACCGGCGTTTGCGCCATGAGTGGACGCGGGATCCAGCCGGGCGACGCGATCTACAAGCCCCGGCCCTGCCGTCCCGTGCCGCTCAACTCCGGTGCAATGATTCTGCGCACCGTGCTCGACAATGCCGTCTCACTCTGAGCGGGACGCTTTAGTCGATCTGGCGGTCGAACGTTGCGTCCTTGATGATTGACGACTCGCTGGTCATGCTTGCAGCCGCACGTATCTCTATGCGATGACCAGCGAATCCGCCGGAGTGACAGCAGCCGCGAGATGACGGTTGGCGCCCGCCGCGAAGTTCATCGAAACAAATTGCGCATAGCGCGACGCAACCAGCCGCATGTCGGCTTTATCCCGCAGCTTGTCGGCGGCATAGGCGCGCGTGGATTCGAACAGCCGATACTTCGCTTCCGATTCGTCGAGAATGACGTTCACAAGCGATTTCGCCACCAGTTCTCCGATTCCATCGATCACATCCTCTTCGGGCAGTTCCGTATCGCACACGACGGCGCGCATCGAGTCGAAGGTGAATGGACTGTTGAATAGGGACAGGCGCTGGAACAGGCACTGAGCGGTTTCGCTCAGTAGCGCAAAGCTTGCATCAAACGTTGCGCGCAACGTTCGGTGGCGTGGCATGGCGGTGCGATAGCCGCCGGTCAGAATCGCCAAACGGTCATCCAGGCGCCGACGTACACCTTCGACGCCCAGCGCCTCAGCACGGCCCGCGGCCAGCTCGATCGCAAGCGGGATGCCGTCCAGTCTGCGGCAAATCTCGCCGATCAGCCGAACTTCGCCTTTATCGGCGCAGACGTTTGCCTGCAGCGAATTCGCACGCTGAATGAACAGGTCGACGGCGGGACTTCGCAGAATATCTGTATCGCTGGAATCGGCTTTCGGCACGTCCAGCGGGTCGACTTTGAAGAGCATCTCCGAGCGGATGCGCAATGGTTCCCGACTCGTGACCAGCACCCGCAGCGCATCGTTTTGCGAGAGCAACGGCTCGACGATTTCCGCCACGCTGCTGACAATATGCTCCGCGCCGTCGAGCAACAGCAGTCGTGGCGTTTCAGACAGCGCCGCCGCGAGAGACGGGACGGTAACGCTGCCGCTTTCTACCGGCAGACCACAGCTTTCCATGATCGCGCGCAGCACCGCTTCTTTTGTGTTCAGCGGAGTCAACTCGACGAACGAGACGATTTCGTCGAACTGGAAAGCCACCTGGTGTGCCACTTCAATCGCGAGACTGGTCTTGCCGACACCACCCGTGCCGGTCAGCGTGACGACCGGCGCTCGATCCAATGCTTCGCGCAATTGGCGGGTCGCAGCATCCCGTCCTACAAGCGCCGCGCGACGGGCCGGCAAGGACGGTTTCACCGTTGCCGGCGACCGGGGCTGTTCCGGCGCCGACTGAATCTGAGGCCGTGCAAGTTGGTATCCGCGGCCGGGCACCGTGACGATGAGGTCCCGATTCGCGCCGAGTACTTTGCGAAGCGCGGACATGTGCACATCGATATTGCCTTCTTCGACGATGATGCCTGGCCATACTGCATTCATCAACTCGTCTCGCGTCACCAGACGCCCACCTGCGGTTACGAGCACCGCAAGAATGTCGAAGGCGCGAGAACCGAGACGAATGAGCTGGCCATCCAGTTGCAAGCGACGCATTCCCAGATCAATGTCGAAACGTCCCAGTTTCATGATGGAGTGCCCCAATGTAGAAAAGTTAATGGTGTCCTGATCCGTCACCATCTATTCTCATGGACGTGCCCCTTGGTGCGTCAGTTAACCTTTGCTAAGAACCGTTAGCGGCCCCGCCAGGCGGGCGCTTGCGGCTGCGGCGGCGCGCTTTGCTACCCACCGCCAGCATTGCCATGCGGTCGTCCAGCTGGCCGCACATCGGGCCCGGGTTGGACTTCAGGCGCTTAATGCGACGGTCGCTCAGCCGCGTGTGAACCGGCCATTACCTTGCCGCGGAAGATGTAGTACTGGTAGAGGTTGTAGCCGATCATCACCGGGAAGATGAGTCCGATCCCGATCAGCATGAACACGAGAGTTGAGGAGTCGGATGCCGCTTCGACGATGCCGAGCCTGCCCGGAATGAAGTCGGGAAAGAGGCTGACCGCGAGGCCAATGAACGACACACCGAACAGGGCGACCGACGCGCGGAATGGCGCGCGCGATCTTCCCATCGAGAGCGAGCCCACGACGTAGGCGAATGCAAAGGCCGCGGCCGCGCCGAGCCCGATCAGCAGATGAAACACGCCGCGCTGGGTCCAGCGGTCATGGCCGACCGTGCTGATGAACCAGGTCGCGGCGGTCAGCAGCGCGGCCGCCGCGACCGTGATGAACGCGCTCAGCAGCGCGAGACGGCGCGCCCATTGTTCGAGTTCCCCCACCGTCTTGTTGATGAGGTAGGTCGAGCCGAGCAATGAATAACCGGCCACCACACCGACCGCCGAAACGGTGACGAACACGCTGCTCAGTTCGCCCGGCAGGAGTCCCGTGATGACCTTGCCGAGCACCACGCCCTGAGCGATCGCGGCGAGGAGACTGCCGATGCCGAACACCTTGTCCCACAGTGGACCGTGCGTTGCGCTATGGCGGAATTCGATCGCGGAGCCGCGCATGATCAGACCTGCGATGAGCGCCATGACCGGCAGATACAGATCCTGCAAAAGCTGCGCATACGCCTCGGGGAATGCCCCGAAAAGCGCACCGCCGAGCACGACGAGCCACGTTTCGTTGGCGTCCCAGACGTGGCCGATCGTCTGCACCATCACGTCGCGATCTTCGCGGCGCTTGCGTAGCAGGCTGAGTATGCCGATGCCGAGGTCGAAGCCGTCGGTGACCACGTAGAACGCCAGCATCAGGCCGATCAGGCCGAACCAGGTGAAGGCGAGCGTCGTGTGAATCGAATTGTCCATGAGATGTCCTCGTAACGGGAAGGGGTTAGTACCCGGTAACGGCCGCCGCTGCTTCGGCTTTGACTGGCGCGGGCGGGATCAACGTGAGATCGGGACCGGTGCGCAGCCAGTTGCGCGCGAGCACGAAGAAGGTGAGTAGCAGCACCACATAGAAGGCGAAGAACATCGCCATGCTCAGGGTCACCGACGTCGGCGCCACACCCGAGACAGCGTCTTTCGTGCGTAACAGCCCGTACACGACCCAAGGTTGGCGGCCTACCTCGCGTACGATCCAGCCGGCCTCGACCGCCGCATAGGGCAGGGGAATGCACAGGACCCATGCGAGCAGCAGCTTGCGTTGAGCGAGCAGGCGTTCGAGGTCGCCGTGCGTCTTGCGCAGCACGTATGCAGTCCAGAACGCCAGCGCCATGAAAGCGAAGCCGATGCCGGCCATCACACGAAACGCGTAATACAGCAGCGGAATCATTGGCGGCTGGTCGGCGGGCGGGAAGTCGGTGAGACCCTTGACCTGGCCGTGCAGCGTATGGGTGCTGAGAATGCTCAGCATGCCCGGCACTTCAACCGACCAGTCGTTGCGCTGCGCCTTCTGGTTCGGCCACGCGAGCAACGACCATGACGCACCGGTGCCGGGCTTGTTCGTCATCCAGTTGCCTTCAATCGCCGCGCCCTTTGCCGGTTGCGTTTTGAATACGCTGCCGCCGCTCGAATCGCCGAGCCAGATCTGGATCGGCGCGGCGAATACGAGCACCAGCAGCGCGATCTTGAATGAGCGTGCGAAGAAATCCGGATTGCGGCGTTTGAACAGGTTCCATGCAGAAATGCCGGCGATCACGAACATGCCGGTTTCGATCGCCGCGACCCACATGTGCGTGACGCCCCAGACCATATCCGGATTGAAGATCGCGGCAGCGTAGTCGGTCACGACGATCTTGCCGTTCTGGACCGTAATGCCCGCCGGCGTTTGCATCCACGAATTGGCGACCATGATCCAGAACGCGGAGATGCTGGAGCCCAGCGCGACCATCGAGGTGGCGAAGAGGTGCACGCCGGGAGGCACGCGTCCCCAGCCGCGCAGCATTATGCCGATGAACCCTGCCTCGAGCATGAAGGCCATCGCACCTTCGAAGCCGAGGATGTTGCCGAAGAACTGTCCGCTGTAACGGGAAAAGCCGGCCCAGTTGGTGCCGAACTGGAACTCCATCGGGATGCCGCTGACCACGCCCACCGCAAAGTTCAGCACCAGCAGCTTGCTCCAGAAGCGCGCTTGCCGGTAGTAATGGATGTTATCGGTGCGCAGCCACAATACTTCGATCAGTACGAGGAAGGCCGAAAGACTGATGGTCAGGATCGGCCACGTGATGTGAAAAATGGCTGTCATTGCGAACTGGGCGCGCGACAGATCGAGTACGCCAGTGAGATGCATGATGAACTCCCGCGGTGCGAAGCGTGACTTGACGTTCGTTGAGGAACATGAAGTGCAAATCATGGCTCGCTGTCGAGCGCGGCGCTTGTTCAAACGCCCGCTCGTTTCATATTCGCACGCCGATCGGTACGCGCGCCACGCACGCCGAATGCGGCGCCTTGTGTGCCGTGCATTTTCGAAACCGCGCAGGCGATCTGGAAAGATCGGCGGATCAGGTGGCCGAATAATGTTCTCAACACGCAGAGGCTGCATGACCGTTGGCGGCAGCGTCCCCGCGGTCTTCGCGTCAGAGTCCGAGAAGAAACCTGGAGAACCATCATGCGCTATCTGGACAATACACAAGACGACGTGAATCGGAGCGATCTGGCGTTTTTGCCGGACGCCGATCTGGCCGATATGAAGGAATGGCCTGCGTCCGATCTGCCAGCGTCTGATGCGCCGGCGCTCGGGGGATGGACACGACGGGTGGTCATCGCTACGGCCGTCTGGTCGGCCTGCGAGCTTCCATTTGAGGTCTGGTTCAGTCGCACCACACAGGAGGCAGTCTGCTGCGTCGCCGCAAAGGCGCTATGGCTAGCACTCGTGTCTTTCGTTCTGGCCGGAAGCCGTTCGGCGCGCATCGCCTACGCGTTTCTTTGCACGATTGGATTGATGGCCGTCGCATTCGGCCTGCCTGCCGAGTACCGGGTGTTCCCACTGGGATTCGTGCTGTCTTCGGTGGAGTGCGTATTAAAGGCAACAGCATTCGTTTGCCTTGTGTCCGCAGGCATCTATCCCGAGGAGGCGTGATCCTGCGAACGCATGAGAAAGTCATACCAAGGTGTGATGTGAGGACGCGGCCTGGTGTGGTTAATGTGCCGCGGATCGCTGCTGGCGGGTTTGAGCCGTGGCCCGCCACAACCGTGGGTACGTATCCCTATGGGTAATAGATCCGGATGATTTTCCCGATTAGTATGGTTCTAACGACGCAAGCCCCGCACCGGCCGCGTAAGTGCCAAGGGTGCAGACTTCGAACGTGCCCGTCCCGCTAATCAACCAGGCGTGAGTGCAGCATGATAAAAATCGGTCGAGTAACAGTGTCGCTGGACATGCGCGAGGTCTACCTGGATGATCGGCTGGTCCAGGTCGGGTCAAGGGCATTCGATATCCTCGAACTGCTGATCCTGGCGAGGGGCAAGACTGTCACGAAAGACGAGATTCTTCGACGCGTGTGGCCGAATTCGGTGGTGGAAGAAAATAATATCCATGTGCAACTGTCGGCGCTCAGGAGGATCCTGGGTGCTGACAAACAGGCGATTCGCACGATCTCGGGGCGGGGCTACCGGCTCGCCATTCCAACCGAAGGCAATGAGCCGGCTGCTCTCGCCGGAGCCGTTCAGGGCGGACAGGCCGGCGCGGCGCGCGTGAGTGGTCTGCCGGTTTGCCATGCGCCATTGATTGGGCGCGGCGGCGCAATGGCTGAAATCACGCGGGCCTTGAATGGGACGCCGATTGTCACCTTGCTTGGGCCGGGGGGCATCGGCAAGACGCAACTCGGCATCGCGGTGGCGAGGTCGATCGCGGCTGCGTCAGACAGGGAAGTGTGCTTCATCACACTGGCCGCGGTGGAGAATGCCCAGTGCGTTGTCAGCATGATCGCCGAAGCGCTGGGCGTCGGCCGTGCCGATGGCGATGTTCCGCTGCAGTCGCTCGTCGCCGCGGTCCAGGGGCGCAAATTGCTGGTCGTGCTGGACAATTGCGAGCATGTGATCGAATCGGCGGCAATTGTGTGTGAGTTGCTCGTCCAGGCGAGCGCGGACCTGCGCATTCTGGCGACGAGCCGCGAGCCGTTGCGAACTCGGGACGAGAAATTCTATTGGGTCGCGCCGCTTGACACGCCGGGTGCCGAGGCGGGCTCGGAGGCAATTTCAGACTGCAGTTCGGTACGGATGTTTCTGGCGCAGATGCGCGCACTCAATGCCGGCGTTGACACCGACCCTGGCAGCCTCGAGATGGTCGCGACAATCTGCCGCCGGCTCGACGGCTTGCCGCTTGCTCTCGAACTGGCAGCGGCCCGTGCGGCAGTGTTCGGCATCCGCAAGACGGTTTCCGAGCTCGACGACCGGTTCCAGTTTCTGACGGGTGGCCGTCGTACTGCGCCGCCACGGCAGCAGACGCTGGAGGCTACGCTCGACTGGAGCTATCAGCTTCTCAGCGCAACGGAGCGGATCGTGCTGCACCGGCTCGGTATTTTGCCGGCAAGGTTTTCCCTCGATGCGGCCTGTGCCGTTGCTGCCTGTCAGCGCCTGTCGCCCGCCGAAGTGACAGAGGCGATCGTCGGCCTTGCCTCCAAGTGCGTCGTCATGACTACCTTCGACAGCAGGGCCAAAGCATATTTCCTGCTCGAATCGACACGTGAATATGCCCTGCGCAAACTGTACGAATCGGACGAGGCAGATGACGTGCTGACAAGAAACGCGGCCTATCTGGCTCGGTCTTACCAGCAGCCTTACGAGCGCGGGTTCAGGCCGGCGACGCTTAGCAGCAGCCTTGCGGCGAAATCCGCCGCAGCGCGGTGAAGTGGGCGGCAATGAGGCCTGGAGAGGGCCTTTCGGAGCCTGGCCTCATGTACCATGACGGCACTCAAATCCCAATCTTTCTGGAATCTGAAATGCCGGGTCCTTCGCAGCACGAGTCGATGGTGTATGTGATCGACGACGAAGAAATGGTGCGCGACGCGCTATGGCGCCTGCTGCGCTCAGCGGGTTTCAATGCGCAGGGTTTTGCGTCGCCCGCAGAGATACTGTCAAAAGATTTGCCCAGCGTGCCGATGTGCATCCTGCTGGATATGAACCTGCAGTCCACAACTGGCTTCGACGTCCAGAGCCAGCTCGCGCAGAAGGGCGTGCAGGTGCCGATTATTTTTCTGACCGGGTACGGGTCCATTCCGATGTCGGTGCGTGCGATCAAGGCGGGCGCGCATGAATTCCTCACCAAACCGATCGACGACGAAGAACTGCTCGACGCGGTCAGGCGGGCGCTTGCACAGGACGAGGCCAATCTCGCGGAGCGCGCATTCAACGCGGAGGTGCTGCAGCGTGCCGCGTCGCTGACGCCCCGTGAAATGGATGTCTTCGAACTTGCGGTGGAAGGCAGGATGATCAAGCAGATCGCGCATGAACTGGGCACGCAGGAGGTGACGGTGAAGGTGCATAAACGGCGCGTGATGACCAAGATGCGGGCAAAGACCCTCATTGATCTGGCAAAAATGTGGGAATTGATACGTCGGACGCGGTGAGCATCCTGATGCAGTAAATGTCGCGCCGGATATTTGTCTCTGTTACTACGTCGGCGCAATTGGAGTATTAGCAGCTATGAGCTTTGTTTGCATCGTCGACGATGACGCCTCGGTACGAAGTGGCGTCGGAAACCTGCTTAAGGCAGTGGGTTATACGAGTATGACTTTTTCGTCGGGAGAGGAATTCCTCGCCTCCCCGATGGTCGACGATGCGCTGTGTGTTTTACTCGACCTTAGAATGCAGGGCATGCAGGGTCTCGAAGTGCAACGGCAACTGAACGCGGAACAACGGCGTATCCCGGTCGTGTTCATGTCCGCACATGGCGACGACGAGTCGGTGCAGCGGGCGATGGAACACGGCGCGGTCAGTTTCCTGCGCAAACCCTTTGCGGAAGAGGTATTGCTCGATTCGATCGAGCTTGCTATCGGGCGCAAGAGCGGGGCGCACTGAACCCGGGTGGGCCTGGACGCCGGGGCGATTGGGGAGGGTTTTGGAGTTCTCGAATTAAAATGAAAATCTTGCTCGTCGAAGATAACGAACAGGTCGCCGGGTTTCTGAAAAAAGGCCTGATGGACGCGGGGCATGTGGCCGATTACGCGGACAACGGCCGTGACGGCATGCTCCTCGCTGAAAGCGAGACCTATGACGCCATCATCATGGATCGCATGCTTCCCGGCGGTATCGACGGTCTGGGAATCATCGCAAGCTTGCGCGCAGCGGGAAATCGCGTACCCATTCTGATCGTGAGTGCGCTAGACGAGGTTGACGAGCGGATTCGCGGGTTGAAGGCGGGCGGCGACGACTACGTCGTCAAGCCGTTTGCGTTTGGCGAGGTGCTGGCGAGACTCGAAGCCTTGGTGCGCCGCTCGGACGAGAGCTACGCGGAAACCGCGCTGAAGGTGGGCGATCTCTCGATCGATCTGCTCTCGCGCAAAGCGGCGCGCGCCGGCAAGCCGATCGCGCTGAAGCCGCGCGAATTCAAGTTGCTGGAATACCTGATGCGGCACGCCGATCAGGTCGTCACGCGTACCATGCTGCTCGAAAATATCTGGGACTATCACTTTGATCCGCAAACGAACGTGATCGATGTGCATGTGAGCAAGTTGCGTCACAAGATCGATGCGGGGTTCGAGCGGTCCTTGCTGAGGACGGTTCGCAACGCGGGCTATGTGTTGACGGCGAACGATTAGTCCGACAGTGGCGGGTGGGGATGGCATGATTGAGTTGTCAGATTTCAGATTCGAGACGCTCTGTGACGATGGCGAGTTCGTGCTATCCCGGATCAACAGGCGCGACGGCGCCCAGACATGGCTAACGGTCACCTTGGCGGCCCTGCAGCCCGCGGCCAACAGCCAGGCGCGTCTTGAACATGCTTATGAGTTGCGCAGCCAGCTCGACGGCCGCTTCCTCACCCAGCCGCATGCGCTGATCGAGTACCGTGGGAGTGCCGCGCTGGTACTCGAAGACCCGGGGGGTGTCCCGCTTTCCGCGATACCGATGGGTTCGTTAGCACTCGACCGCTTCCTCGTGATGGCCGGAAGTCTCGCGGCGGCGCTCGGCGCGCTGCATGCTCGCGGTCTTGTCCACAAGGACATCAGGCCCGCAAACATTCTCGTCAACGCTGAAACGGGGAGCGTGGCGCTGACCGGCTTCGGCGTCGCCTCACGCGCTTCCGGCGAGGCGCCGGCGAGCGCGCTGTCTGACGTCACAGCGAGGGCGCTCGCCTACCTCGCGCCTGAGCAGACCGGTCGCATGAATCGTCCGGTCGATTCGCGCGCAGACCTCTATTCGCTGGGTATCACGTTCTACGAAATGCTGACTGGTGAGTTTCCCTATCGCGCGAACTCGCCCAGCGAATGGATTCACTGCCATATCGCCAGACCGCCGATTCCAGTAAACGAACGCGCGAGCGATGTGCCGTCCCCGCTCGCCGCGATTGTCATGCGCCTGCTCGCGAAAACCGCCGAGGACCGGTATCAAACCGCAGAAGGCCTTGAAAGCGATCTGCGCCGCTGTCTCGATGCGTGGGAGCAAACGGGACGTATCGACGCATTTCCGCTCGGCGCACAGGATGCCCCTGAGCGCTTGCTCATTCCGGAGCGGTTGTATGGACGCGAAGCGCAGACATCCGCATTGAATGCTGCGTTTGACCGTGTGGTGCAGCAAGGCAAGGCCGAACTCGTGCTGGTATCGGGCTATTCCGGTATCGGCAAATCGTCGCTAGTGCATGAACTGAAAAAAAAGCTCGGGCCCTCTCATGGGCACTTCGCCGCCGGCAAATTCGAGCAGTACAAGCTCGACATTCCCTATACGACGCTCGGGCAGGCGTTTCAAAGCCTGGCGCGGCAAATACTCGACAGGGGGCAGGCAGAAGTCGCGTATTGGCGCGAGCGGCTAAGCGAAGCAGTCGGTTCGAACGGACAATTGATCGTCAACCTGATTCCGGAAGTGGAAAAAATCATCGGTCCGCAGCCGGCAGTGCCGGAACTCCCGGCGCAGGATGCACAGATTCGATTTCACGGGGTATTCGGACGTTTTATCGGCGCCTTGACGCACGCCGATCATCCGCTCGTGCTCTTTCTGGACGATCTCCAATGGCTCGACGCTGGCACGATCTGCCTGCTCGAGAGTCTTCTTGCTACGCCGAAGCCGCAGAGTCTCCTGCTCGTCGGCGCCTATCGCGACAACGAAGTGGGCCCCGCGCACCCACTCAGCCGTGCACTGGCTGCGATCCGCAAGTTGGGCGTGCCGGTTCACGATATCGTGCTGACGCCGCTGCAAGTAGGCGATGTGGCGCGCCTGATCGGCGAAGCACTGCACGCCGGGACGGCTGAAGTGCTTGGCCTTGCGCAATTCATGTTGGAGAAGACGGGCGGCAACCCCTTTTTCACGGTGCAGTTTCTCAAGACGCTTGCCGACGAGCATCACCTGGTGTTCGATCCGGTGCGGCGCAGATGGGGATGGGACGTCGCGCGCCTTCGCGAGGCGCGCTTCCCGGATAGCGTCGTCGACCTGATGGTCGGCAAGATCGGACGTGTGCCGGATATTACGCAGGCCGCGCTCAAACAATTTGCGTGTTTCGGCAACAGTGCGACGACCGCGATGCTCACGCGTGTCGGGGGTACATCCGACACAGCCGTGCACCGCGCACTCGCCGAGGCGGTGGAAGCCGGCCTCGTGTTTCGGCGTGAGTACGGCTACGCATTTCTTCACGACCGCGTGCAGGAAGCGGCCTACGCGCTGATTCCCGCCGGTGAGCGCGCGGCCGCCCATCTGGGCATCGGTCGCATGTTCGCGACTAGCGCGACGGCGGCGGATCTCGAACAGAATATCTTCGAGATCGTCAACCAGTACAACCGCGCGGCCGAACTCATCGACGACCCGGCGGAGCGCGAACGGGTCGTGGAATTCAATCTGATTGCCGGGCGGCGTGCGAAGACATCGTCTGCCTACGCGTCGGCGGCGGCTTACCTGTCGGCGGGTAGCGCGATGCTCGGCGCCGAGGCTTGGGTTACCCGCTATTCACTCAAGTTCGCACTGGAAAGCAGCCTTGCGGAGTGCGAGTTTCTGACCGGCGACACGGACTCGGCCAAAGAGCGGCTATCGAACCTGTCGAGGCGTGCCGTTACGCTGGCTGACCGCGCTGCCGTGACGTGGCTGCGAGTGACCCTGTTCACCGCGCTCGATCAAAGCGACCGGGCAGTGGAAATCTGCCTGGACTATCTGCGCGATGTCGGGATTGACTGGGACCCGCACCCCACCCGCGAGCAGGCGCGCAGCGAATACGACCGGCTTCTGCTGCAAATCGGCGAGTCGCCGATCGAATCGCTGATCGATCTGCCGCTGCTCACCGATACCGACCGGCGCGCGACCCTGGACGTGCTCACAGCGGTCTTGCCGCCGGCGTTCTTCAGCGATGAAAACCTGGTCTGTCTCGTGTTGTCCCGTATGGCGAATCTGAGTCTCGAGCATGGCAACTGCGATGCATCGTCGATCGGCTATGCCTACCTCGGCATGGTGGCCGGTCCGGTGTTCGGTGATTACGAGGCAGGGTTCCGCTTTGGCCAGCTTGGCTTGGGCCTTGTCGACGAACGCGGTCTGCAACGCTTCAAGCCCCGCGTGTATATGTGCTTTGCCTATCACGTGATGCCGTGGACCAGGCATATTCGCGCGGGACTTCCGCTATTGCGGCGTGCGTTCGATGCCGCGAGTGAGAGCGGGGACCTCACGTACACCGGCTTCAGCAGTTGCTGCCTGGTGACCAGCCTACTGGCTGCGGGCGATCCGCTCCCCGACGTCGAGCGCGAAGCCCAGCAGCGCCTGGGTGTGGTGCAAGCCGCGAAATTTGGGCTGATTGTCGATATCATCGGCGCGCAGTTGCAACTGATTCGAACCTTGCGCGGCCTGACCACCACGTTTGGGTCCTTCAATGACGAAGCGTTCGACGAAGCGGCATTTGAGCAACATCTCGAAGCCGATCCGTGCCTGGCGATTGCCACATGCTGGTACTGGATTCGCAAACTGCAAGGGCGCTATTTCGCCGGGGACATAGCGCAGGCGCTGGCGGCCGCGACGAAGGCGGCCCCCTTGTTGTGGACTTCATCCGGGCACTTCGAGCTTGCCGAGTACCATTTCTACGCCGCACTCGCACGAGCGCGCCGGCACGACGATGTAACGCCCGAGGAGCAGGCGGAGCAATTCCGCGAACTCGTCGAGCATCACGCCAGACTCGCGACCTGGGCCGAACACTGTCCGAGTAATTTCGCCAGCCGCGCAGCATTGGTCGCCGGCGAGATTGCGCGCATCAAGGGGAGCGAATTCGAGGCGATGCGTGAATACGAAAGCGCAATCCGTCTCGCGCGTGAGCACGAGTCCTCGCTGATCGAAGCGCTTGCGCACGAAATTGCCGGAACGTTCTATGTGGCGCGTGGATTCACGACTATCGCGTTCGTCTATCTCGGCAATGCGCGGCTTTCCTACCTTCGGTGGGGTGCGCTGGCCAAGGTTCAGTCGCTTGACCGGCGTTATCCGAATCTGGTCCGTGAACTGGTGAACGACGCACCAACGCGGAGCTTTGTCGCGCAACAACTTGATGTCGAGACGGTCGTCAAGGCGTCGCAGGCCATTTCGGGTGAGATTGCGTTCGAAAAGCTGATTCATACGCTGATGACCATCGTGCTGGAGCACGCCGGCGCGGGACGGGCGCTGCTCGTTTTGCCGCGTGCGGAGACATTGTGGATCGAAGCGGAAGCGCTGGCGGGTCGCGACGGCGTGGATGTGCATCTTCAAAGCGAAGTCGTGACACCGCGCCATTTGCCTGCATCGATTCTGCATCACAGCATTCGCACCCAGGAACGGGTGCTGCTCGACGACGCATCGCTGCCCAATCCGTTTTCGGCGGACGAATACCTGCGCTCAAGCCGTTCTCGCGCCGTTCTGTGTCTTCCGCTCATGAAGCAGGCGAAACTGATCGGTGTGCTGTATCTGGAGAACGATCTCGCACCGGGCGTGTTCACACCGCCACGCATTGCCGTGCTCGACCTTCTGGCGTCGCAGGCCGCGATTTCTCTCGAAAACGCGTCGCTGGAAGAGAAAGAAGCGCTGCTCGAAGAGAAGGAGGCGTTGCTGCAGGAAGTCCACCATCGAGTGAAGAACAATTTGCAACTGATCAGCAGCCTGCTCAATCTGCAGGCGTCGCGCGTAACCGACAGGTCGGTCGCCGAACTCTTCGCCGATAGCCGCAACCGCGTGCGGTCGATGGCGCTGGTGCACGAGAACCTGTATCGAGCGGGCAACTTCGCGCGCATTGTGATGGCGACGCACGTGAAGAACCTGTGCGGCCATCTTGCGCGCGCCTACGATATGCGTCAGATGGCAGTGGAATTGCAGATCGAGGTTGACGATGTGCAACTGGACATGAACCGGGCGGTATCCTGCGGCCTGATTATCAACGAACTGGTTTCCAACGCCTTGAAACATGCGTTTCCGGATGGGCGTAGCGGCTGCGTGCGCGTTGAACTCGGCTTGGTCGGCGAAGGGCGGTGCAGGCTGGCTGTTGCCGATGACGGCGTTGGCATCGCGCCGGAATTCTCGCTGGACGAAGCCGACTCGCTTGGGTTGCAGCTGGTTCACGATCTCACGCATCAACTGCACGGAACGCTGGAACTGAGCCGCATGGGCGGCACGACATGCAGCATTCTTTTCAACGCAAACGGACGTGGATAAGCGCAAATGAAGACGCCCGCACGCATTCTTGTAGTCGAAGACGATCGGGTGGTCGCCAGAGATATCGCGCAACAGATGAGCCGCGCGGGCCACACGGTGGTCGGCATCACCGCTCGCGGCGAAGACGCGCTGCCGCTCGCGGCCGACACCGCGCCGGATCTGATTCTGATGGACGTGCGGCTGGAAGGTGAACTCGACGGCATCGATACCGCACGGCTGCTGCGTGAGAATTTCAACCTGCCGGTCGTTTTCCTGACCGCTTATGCCGACGAGGAAACCGTCCGGCGCGCAACCGTTACCGAACCGTTCGGCTATGTTCTCAAGCCGTTTGACGATATGCAGTTGCGCACGGTCGTCGAAATGGCGCTCTATAAGCACGGCGCGGAACGCCGTCTGCGCGAAAGCGAACAACGGTATGCGGTGACGCTGTCGAGTATTGGCGACGCCGTGATTGCGACCGGCCGCGACTCGCGCATCAACTTTATCAACCCGGTCGCGGAAATGCTGACGGGCTGGGCACGCGACGAGGCGATGGGGCGCCCGCTGGCGGATGTGTTTCGCGTGATCAACGAAACGACTCGCGCGCCCGCGGAAGATCCTGTGACGGCCGTGCTGAGCGCCGGCACGCTTGTCGGACTTGCAAATCACACAATACTGCTCGCGCGCGACGGGTGGGAGATCGCGATCGACGACAGCGGGTCGCCGATCGTCGACGACCGTGGTGAAATCCTTGGCGTGGTGCTGGTGTTTCGCGACGTCACACAACGGCGTCGCGCCGAAGAGGCCGAAATACTGCGCGAGACGAATGCCCGCCTTGAAATGGCGATGCACGGATCCAACGTCGGCGTGTGGGAAATCGATATGCCGGACGGCGACTACCGTCACGGCCACGCGCGTTTCTCGAACATCTGGGAATGGCTTGGCTACACGCGCCCGCCGACCTTACTCGACTACGATGCCTATATGATGGTGCTGCATCCCGACGACCGTGCGCGGACCGAGGCGGCGATGGTCAGGTACCTCAAACGGGACGTCGATGTGTTCGAAGTGGAGAACCGCCTGTGCCATCGCGACGGCGGCGTCCGCTGGGTCCTCGTGCGCGGTATGGCGCGGTGGGATGCCGGCGGAAAACCGATTCGCTTCGTCGGCAGTCTGGTGGACATCACGGAGCTGAAACTCACGGAGCAGGCGCTTCGGTCGAGTGAGGCACGCTTTCGAGGCACCTTTGAAAATGCAGCAGTCGGCATCGCGCACTGCGATCTCGATGGACAGTTTCTGCGCTTGAATCAACGTTCGTGCGATATCGTGGGCTATCAGCGTGAGAGTCTGTTGCTCATGCGCTTTCAGGACATCATCGATCCGGATTTTCTGGCCGCGAGCGAGGAAAAGTATCGCCTGCTGACCGAGGGTAAGCTCTCGCACTACTCGGAGGAGACGCCTCTGGTCAAACTCGACGGATCCCGTGTCTGGGTGAGTGTGTCTGTGGCGCTTCAGTGCGATACGAATGGCCGGGCGCTTCACACCATTGCCATCCTCCAGGATATTTCGGCACGCAAGGCGCTCGAGGACACAGTGCGTGTCGCAAAGGACGCCGCCGAATCGGCGAATCGCGCCAAAGACCAGTTTCTCGCCAACATCAGCCACGAATTGCGCACGCCGTTGAACGGCATCCTGGGTTATGCCCAGATTTTGCGGCGCGACGCGGCCATGACCGAGCGGCAACTGTCGAGTCTGGGGGTGATCGAACAGAGCGGCGAGCATCTGCTCATGCTGATCAACGACATTCTTGACTTTGCTCGAATCGAAGCGGGCAAGCTCGAACTGAGCGTGACAGACGTACCACTTGGCCCATTCTTACGTGTCATCGCCGAGATGGTGAGCGTGCGCGCCGATCAGAAGAAGCTTGTCCTGAACCACGAGGCGCCGGCGAATTTGTCGACGGTCATTCGTGTTGACGAAAAACGCCTTCGGCAGGTGCTGTTAAATCTTCTCGCCAACGCGGTCAAGTTCACGGACCAGGGTGAAGTCACGCTTGTCGTTCGAATGATTTCGGATGGAAGGCTGCGCTTCGAAGTGCGGGATACAGGCGTCGGCGTGAGTCCAGACAGGCTCGAAACCATCTTTCAGCCTTTCGAGCAGGCCGGCGATCTCACACGGCGCACAGGCGGCGTTGGCCTCGGACTCGCGATCAGCCGTCAGTTGGTGTGCATGATGGGGGGCGAAATCCATGTTACGAGCCGCGTCGGTCATGGGAGCACGTTCTGGTTCGAGCTCGATGCACCTGTGTCCTATGCGGAGGTGGCGGATTTTGGCCCAACCCTTCAGCTCGCGGGTGAGGAAGGCGAAGCGCGTCACGTGCTTGTGATTGACGAATCCATCGTCCCACCGCGCAATGAAATGGCCACGCTGCATCGGTTTGCGCTGCTTGGCTCGATGCGCGCCATCGTCCATCACGCCGACTATCTTATCGGGCTCGACGTCCGTTACGAGGCCTTCGCAACGCAATTGCGCCGTCTCGCGGCGGCTTTTGAATCGCAGGCCCTGCTATCCCTGATCGAACAACATTTGGGTCGAGACTCGTGAGCACAATGGAACCATTCGACACGGGCGCGCCCATTGTTCTGGTTGTCGACGACACGCCAGCCAATCTTGGGCTGGTGGTCGAATGCCTCGAAGGCAATCATTTGCGGGTGGCGGTTGCGCGTGACGGGGCGGAGGCGTTGCGCCGGGCGGAGCTTGTGCAACCTGACCTGATCCTGCTCGATGTCATGATGCCCGGACTCGACGGTTTTGAAACGTGCCGGACATTGAAGGCGATGGAGAAGACCCGGGATATTCCGGTCATCTTCATGACTTCGTTGACGCGAACAGAAGACAAGATCACGGGTTTTCGCGCCGGTGCGGTGGATTACATCACCAAGCCGCTGCAGATGGAGGAAGTCGCCGCTCGCGTCAATACGCACCTGAAACTACGTGCGCTGCAAAAACTGCAGGAAGAGCAAAACATCCAGTTGCAAAAGGAAGTGAAGACGCGCAAACAGGCCGAGGAGGCGCTGATTGAAGTCATCAATGGCGTGCGCAATGTGTCGAATGCGATCGCTCACGATTTGCGCACACCGCTCACCGAATTGCGCTCCCGGCTTGAGGTGCTGACGATCACGTTGAGACGGCAACGCAATGACCAGTGCTTGCCGGATCTGGAGGTCGCGTTGACCGATGTCGATCGCGTAATCAGCATCTTCAATGCGCTGCTGCGTCTCGCCGAAATTGACGCAGGCGTGCGCCGCTCGGGGTTCATGCCAAACGACCTGGAAACGATCGTGTCGGATGCGGTCGAGTTTTATCAGCCCGTGGCGGAGTTGCGCCGCGTTACGCTCTCGCTGCAGGTTTCGGGTGACCTCATGGCAAATTCCGATCCGCTTCTACTTGCCCAGGCGATCGGCAATCT
The DNA here is from genome assembly GCF_046026675.1 of Paraburkholderia sediminicola. Classification (GTDB taxonomy): domain Bacteria; phylum Pseudomonadota; class Gammaproteobacteria; order Burkholderiales; family Burkholderiaceae; genus Paraburkholderia; species Paraburkholderia sediminicola_F. The sequence continues at coordinate 1,279,657 of NZ_JAQQEY010000002.1, forward strand.
GATCGACAACGCATTGAAGTTCGCGCGCGACGGAGGTGAAATCAGTGTCGTCGCGACACGTCACGATGACATGATTGCGATCTCGGTTGCCGACGACGGCCCAGGTATTCCGGACGCGGAAAAGTCCAAAGTGACTGAGCGGTTCTATCGTGGCGACGCGAGTCGCGGAACGCCGGGTGTAGGCCTCGGGCTCGCGCTCGTGAAAGCGGTGGCGACACTCCATCGCGGCTCGCTCGACTTTGCCGACAATAGACCGGGACTTATCGCTACGCTGAACCTGAGCTGTCGGCTTTGAGGAACGCAGCCTTCACCGCGCTGCACGCTTGCATGAGCGCGGTGCTGGTGGGCAGTGTGTCGGCAAGACCCTCGAGCGCGACAAAATCATGGATCGTGCCGAGATAGCGGGTTGCACTGACCTCAACCCCTGCTTGCATGAGCTTGCGTGCATAGGCCTCACCGTCGTCCCGTACTACATCGTTCTCAGCCGTGATTAGCAATGCGGGAGGGAGGCCTTCAAGATCGGCGGTGGAAGCGTTGAGCGGCATCGCCGTGGTTTCGGTCAGGCACTCGTCTGGAAACTGCGTGTGAATGAACGATTCCACCGCGTGGGCGGTCAATCCGGGGCCATCGGCGTAACGGAAGTAGGACGGGGAAGTCCGGTTGGCCGACAGAATCGGATAGAACAGTACCTGAAGGGCAATCCGCGGGCCGCGCCGAAATTTGGCCAGGAGTGTCATCGCGGCCGCCATATTGCCGCCCGCGCCGTCACCGGCAACCGCGATTGAACGGCCGTCTATCCCAAGAGCATGAGCGTGCTCGACGACGTACGTCAACGCCGCGTAGGCCTCTTCGTTCTGCATCGGGTAGCGCGCCTCGGGTGCCCGCGTGTAGTCGACGAAGACGACTGCAGCGCCGGCTTCTGCCGCAAGCCTGCGTATCAGGTGGTCGTGGGTGTTGCGATCGCCCATGCTCCATCCGCCGCCGTGAAAATACATGACGACGGGCAGCGGAGTCCGGGCGCCGAGCGGGCGCACAATTCGAATCTCGATCGAGCCGGTTGGCCCCGTGGGCAGCGTCAGATCTTCTGTCTGGACAGGCAGGCGATCAGGCCGCGTCGTCTCCTGGGCGGACCCGCCTGAAGCAGACTGACAATGCAATAGAAGATCGTCGGGATGCATGCCCGCTTCTGCGACCAGGTCGAGAAACTGTTGTGTCTCGATGTCCAGGACCGGGTGTGCCGATGACGGCGTCACCAGACTCAACTGGGAGCGCCGGGATTCGCCAGTGGAGATGGGTTGATTCATGAGAGCAGGTTCCGATGAGAGAGGCCGTTATGGATCGCTCGCGATCGGCGCCGTGCCCTGCGCGAACAGGGCGGCCGATCCTGAAATGCGAACATCCTTCAGCACTGATTCTCATCGAGACGGGCCTCGGCGCGTCAGTTAAGCTTTGCTAAGAACCGTTAGCGTCCGCGCCAGCAAGGCTTGCCCGATGTTCAAGCAGGCGGTCACGGCACCACGCCGGCTCGTCGAGACGGCCGTGCGCAATCAGCGCCTCGATGCAAGCCTGGGACCCGGCGCTGGCGAAAAGCTCCAGTTGCATGATGGTGGCGCCCCGGGGCATGACTGGCCGTCCTTCAATCAGGGCCTCGAAGCCTTCTGCCCATTTATCCCAGTACGACAGCCCGCGCTGGCGGGTCCGCTCGCGCAATTTGCCGGTAAGCTCGCGCACCGTGGCCCAATCGTTTTCCCATATTGCGACTGGGATCGATCCGATGGCGAGGCCATAACAAATCGATAGATCGTGGTCGATTGCCAATGCCTGCGCGGCGCACTCGTGGGCGAGCGCCATGGCGCGATCGGTCGATCCCTGAAGCCAGAGTATGCGCATCAGGAGCGACATCGAGGCGATCTGACCGTCGACCTGCGCATGGTTCGCGTGATTCGCGCGAATCGGATCTTCATCGCGAGCGATGACGTCCTCGATCAGAGACCGTGCTTCAGCCTGATTTCCCAGAAAATGCTGCGACAGCGCCTTCATGTGATCGGCAGTCTGTATGGCAGACAAATCTGCGGTTCGGGATGCAAGGTCGCTGAAGTTTCGGGCCAACTGCAAGCTTTCCGAATAGCTTCCTGCGAGGATGCGCTGCGCCCAGATTCCCCACAGCGTTCGTAACGCCATGCCTTCGTTGTTGAGGCGCCCGGCCGCGTCGTAAGCCTGTTCGAAAGCTCGCGCCATGTCCGGCGTCGGTCCACGGGTGTGCCACAGGGCATGGCCGTATGCCGCAAGCAGTTCGATATGCTGGGGGGTGCCGGCGAGATCCGAGCTCTCCACAGTGGCGATCGCGTGCTCGGCGAGCCCGAGAAACTCATGGGGCAACGATAGGTGAAACCATAGCGGCGCAGTGACGATCACCAGCGTGATGGCGATGGTCGGGTCGCCTTCCTCGCGGGATGCCCAGTCGAACGCGGCCCGGATATCGTCGATTCGCCGGCTATGGATGGCGAGCCATTCGCGAGGGGCTTTACCTTCCCAGGCCGCCGCCGGATCTGCAAATATCTCGCAGCAATGCATCGCATGACGCCGCCGCACGTCGTTGATCTCGTTCGCCTCCGCGAGGCGCAAATGGGCATAGTGGCGGGTCGTGTCCAGCAGCCGGTAGGGTAACGGCGAACCGCTGATGTCACATGAAATGAGCGATTTGGAGATCAGACCTGTTGTGGCGTCGAATACGGCAAGTTCGTCGAGCTCCCTGCAGCTTGCGACCGCGGCGGCGTCGCTCATGTCGAAGGGGCCACGCATCACGGAAAGGCGCCGCAGGACTTGCTGTTCCTTCGGCTGGAGCAGCTCGTAGCTCCAGTCCAATGTTGCGCGTAGCGTTTGCTGTCGCGGCAGGGCGGTGCGGCGGCCCTGTGTCAGCAGTGCAAAGCGGTCGTCCAGACGCGCGGAAATAGCATGCACGTCCATCAAGCCGACACGCGCCGCGGCGAATTCGATCGCCAGTGGAATGCCGTCCAGTCTGCGGCAGATATCGCAAACCGCAGTGACGTTGGATTCAGTCAAGGCAAATGAATCGTTCGCGGCTTTGGCCCGGTCGGCGAAGAGTGCGACAGCAGCATATTCACGTGCCTCGTTCGTTCCGAGGGTCGTGCCCGATGCCGGAGACGGTAGCGCGGCGAGCCGGTGCACCGACTCGCCGTCTGCTCGCAGCGGCTCTCTGCTTGTCACGAGCAGGTGTATACCAGGCACAGCCTGGAGCAGCTTTTCAGCAAGTTCGGCGACCGCCTCGATCAGGTGTTCACAGTTATCCAGTACCAGAAGGACTGGCGTGTCGCCAAGCATCCCGATCAAATCCGGAATGGGGTCGCCGGAGGAAACCGCGACGCCAACGGCGGAAGCCACCGTACTTGCCGCGCTGGACGTCTCCGATACCGGGGCGAAGTTGACGAAGAGGGCGCGTGTGCCCGTCTGCCCGGAAAATCGGTGGGCGATGGCTAATGCGACCGTAGTCTTGCCCATGCCGCCCGGCCCGGTGATGGTCAGAAAGCGGCGCTCGGGCAACTGATCGGTGAGCCCAGCTATGACGTCCTCGCGACCAATGACGCGCGCCAGCGTGACCGGCAATGCGCGTGCACCGCTGTTGTGGAGCGGCGGCGCAGGGGAGTGGGCAACGGACCTGCTAACCGGCACCGCAAACCGGTATCCCCGGCCTGTCTCGTTGACGATGTAGCGAATGCCCTCATGACCGTCGCCCAGTGCTTTGCGAACCGCTGACAGGTGTACCCGGAGGGCGCCTTCGTCGACGACGTTGTCCGCCCACACGCGCTCGCACAGTTCCCTGGTCGATACCAGCACGCCGGCGTTTTCGACCAGCACGACGAGAATATCCAGGGCTCGGCTGCCGAGCCGGATAGCTTCACCGTCTTTTGTCAGATTGCGCTGCGGGAAATGCAAGGTGAAGGGGCCAAACGTCATGGCGTATGGGGTGACCATCAAACCACCTTTACTTGTATCGTCACTCACGGCGGGTGCGGTGGATCGCAAAGCTTCCATGGCGCTCGATATTGGGAAAAATATCGTATGTTCGCCTGGCCTCGTTCTGGCGCCCACTTAAAAGATCTGAAAGCGAATCAGGACACACTCCTCCCGGTTCTGCGCATAGCAACTCTTAACACCACGTAACTGGCTTTGCACGCGCCGTCAGCCCAACATTCAGTCCATGCATTCTGTCTTTTGACGCGGAGAAAATCATGGAACGTCTGAAAGCGCTGGAGATATTCAAGGCCGTCGCGGATCACGGAAGCTTCACGAAGGCGGCCGACGTGACCAACGTGGGCGTTCCCGCCGTTAGCCGGGCGGTGCAGGACCTCGAAGCGCTGCTTGGGATTCAACTGTTTCACCGTACCACCCGCAAGGTCACGCTGACCCCGGTCGGACATACGGTGCTTGAACACGCAGCAGGAGTGCTGGATTGCTACGACGGCCTCGCGCGAGTCAGCCAGGATATTGCACTCGAAGTGTCAGGCGATATTCGTTTTGAGGTACCGGTCCTGTTCGGCATGGGTCGTCTCGCGCCCATTCTGGCGAACTTCATGCGTGAATATCCCAAGGTGCGGGTCGACACACGCTTTGTCGACAACTCCGGTGAAACTTTGGGAGATCTCGCCGATCTTTCCATTGTCGTCGGCAGGTCGGTGCCTTCCTCGTGGGTCGCGCGGCCGCTCGGGGCGACGCGATTTGGCATCTACGCGAGCCCCGATTTTATTAGCAGTGTCGGCATGCCGAAACATCCGTCCGAGGTGCACTCGACGCATTGCATGGCGGTTGTGGTGGGGCCGCGTGACGCATCCTGGCAGCTTATCCATTGCGCCACAGGCGAACAGTCGGCAATCAGTGCTCAGAGCCCATTTCGCACCAATTGCCCCAGCGCACTGGTTTCCGCCGCGGTTGATGGTGCGGGGGTGGCGATTTTGCCCGAGCATATTGGAAGCATCCCTGAATCGCGAGGCGAACTCGTGCGCATCCTGAGTGACTGGCGAGCACCCTCGTTCGATACGCAGTTGCTGTATCGAGTGCGACGTAATCAGCCGTTGCGTGTACGCAAACTGGTTGATCGCCTCGTTAGCGGCTTTAGCGAGAGCGCCATACCCCAAGTGGAATCGTTGGCGGCGCACAGTCTTTCGTCATTCGCTCAGTTCAGGCACAGCGGGGCGGATGCACGAGACTCGCTGATGGCAGCGTGACTGGGGAGTCCATCGTCATGAAACTGAGTTCTATTTCATCGCTCACGTTCTGGTTCTGGTCGCTCGTGCACTATTGCTGCCGCTTTGATACCGACACGGGCGCCATGGCGCTTTGTGCGCTGCTTGCCTCGCGACTGATCCGAATTGGTGCAAATCGCGTGACATCGGTGCTTAGCCGGGGCTGAGGATCCGCCGCGCGCAAGGCTAGCCAGACTGTTATACATTCGTATGGTTTCCTGTCGGAGTCTTGTGAACTATCCTTGTATGATTCAATGCGCCCGATTAGAAATCCGCGTGTTTGTAGATCATTTTTTGAAAACCGGGGTTGCTGCGTGGACGCCACTCAGATTGTTTGTATCGTCGACGACGACGAGTCCGTCCGGATGGCCACGGCGAGCCTGGTTCGGTCGTTCGGATGGCAAACGCGCATATTCGCCTCGGCGGAAGCGTTTCTGCAATCCGGTGACCTCGGTAAAACGTCGTGTCTGATCTCTGACGTGCGAATGCCCGGCATCTCGGGGATCGAGATGCACGAACAACTGCTGAAGCTCGGGTACGCGCCGCCAACCCTGTTTATCTCGGCATTCCCTCCGGTCGCGCTTCACGCGAAAATCCAGAAGGACGGTGTGATGGCGTTTCTCCCCAAACCCGTGGACGCTGCCGCCATGGCGCATTGGCTCAATTTGGCGTTGGGATCGCCCTGAGCATGATTGAGTCATGATTGCGCCGTGGATGTCTCAGCGAAGGCCACAACGGCCCACTCAGCACGACTCGTTCACGTTGGTCGGCGGAAGGCTGAATTGGAAGACCGCACCCTGGCTCGCATGGTTGGATGCCCAAACTCGCCCCCCGTGGGCTTCAATGATTGACCGGCAGATCGACAGTCCCATTCCCATGCCGTTTGGCTTCGTGGTGAAAAACGGTTTGAATAGCCGATTGGCGGTTTCGGGCTTGATCCCGCTGCCGGCGTCATGCACCGCGACCACGGCGTAACCTTGCTCGTCCCGCAGCGTCTCGATCAGTAATTCACGTGGCCTGCCACTCAGGGCGTCCATTGCCTGAATGCCGTTTATCACCAGATTGAGAATCACTTGCTGAAGCTCGATCCGATCGGCGAATAGGGGCGGCAACTCGGGGCTGAGTTTGAGGCGCAGCGAAACCCGGTGGCTCAGGAGCTCGTGCTGGACCAGGGACACAGCGTCGCTGATCACGTCGTTGAGATCCAGATGCACCTTCTGTGAGACACCCTTTCGGGTGAGCTGGCGGACGCGCCGGACGATTTCGGCCGCGCGCTTGCCGTCGACGATCATACGTTCCACGCAGGCTTGTACTTCCTCCGGAGACGGGATCGGGTGGCCAAGCCATCGCAGACAGGCCTCTCCTTCGTCACGATAGCCGCGAGCGGCTGGGTGACTTCGTGGGCAATCGATGCGCTGAGTTCCCCAAGGGCAGTTAAACGCGTCACATGAGCGAGTTCCGCCTGCACTTCACGCAATTGCCGCTCCGCGAGCCTGGCCGCGGTAACGTCCATGATCGCGCCGACAAACCGCCGTATGGCGTGATCATCCCGTACCGCATGTGCCACGACGTGAAGGTGCTTGATCGAGCCGCCAGGCATCAACAATCGATGTTCGTAGTCGAAATCTTGCCCGGTCTGTGCTGCCTGATCGATCATCTGCCTGACGAACGCAACGTCGTCTGGATGCGTGCGCGCGAGTGCCATTTCGATCGTAGGCGTGGTTTCGCCGTCGTACTCGAAGATCCTGAAGCTTTGATCGGACCAGAAGATTTCTCCACGAGAGACGTTCCAGCCAAAACTGCCGGAGAGGCTCAGTGTATGTGCTTCCGCCAGGTACTGTGCCTGGTTTCGGCGTAGCGCCTCTTCGGCACGTTTGTGCTCCGTCATGTCGATATTGGTTTCGAGTATCGCGAGCGGCCGCCCGCTTTCGCTCTGCTGCAACGACCAGCGGCTTCCCACAATGACGTTCACGCCGTCCCGCTTCGTGTGGACGAGTTCGCCCTCCCACGACCCGGTGCGCAATAACGTCTCGTTAATCTCATCAAGGGGAGTGGGGAAACGGGTTTGCAGGAGATCGTGAGAAGTTTTGCCAAGCGCCTCGCGCTTTTTCCACCCATAGAGTTCCTCGGCGCCTCGATTCCAGTAGGTGATCACGTCGCTCATATCGCGAACAAAAACTGTGTCGTGAGCAAGGTCGAGAAGCCGGGCTTGCTCGCGCTGCGCATTCCCGAGCCGGCGTATATGCCTGACCAGTGTAGTGATCGCTAGCGACGTGATCAGAAAAGCCGCCAGCGCAAGAAGATCCCGTGCGTAGGTAATTTGAAAGCTAAAGAGTGGTTCTGCAAAGAAATAGTTAAGATAACTTAAGGCGAAAATGGAGAAGACGATAGAGGAAATCAAGCTGTCCATGAGAGACAGCAACACGATCACAATCAGGAAGACAAACCCTGTTGCGCTCAAGTCAAGCCCAAGCCGGAAGCACAGCCAGGTCGCGCCGCTCAGGGCAATGCAGCCTGAGAGCCAAAGCACCATGAGATAGCGCGGCCGGGCGAGCCGGTCGATCATCATGTCTGATCGTGCGGCGAGACCGGCGGGACGATGTTGCTTTCGAATTTCACGATCTGCAGGTTCCCGGGGTAAGGTCATGGACGTATGGAGGCTCAGCCCCCCATTGTGCACGGGATGTCCTGAGCGTAAATTAATTGTCCTTAAATCACGCAGTGGGCTGAGCGGTGCAACGCTGCGCGAAATCAGCAGGGCGGAATCGTCCGCCCCGCATACAACCTTTTAAAGCTGGCTAGCGGGAAAGCCGACGCTTAGTTCATGGTCGGATAGTCGGTATAGCCCGTCACATCCCCGCCGAAGAAACTGGCGCTGTCGGCGGCATTCAACGGGTGTCCGTCGCGCAGACGGGCCGGCAGGTCCGGATTCGCGATGAAGGGCCGTCCAAATGCAATGATGTCGGCCCGGCCGTTGGCGATCGCCTTTTCGGCCGTATCACGGTCATAGCCGCCGGCGATCATCAGTACGCCTTTGAATTCGTGTCGCAGCAGTTTGATGATGGCGTCCCACCGCGGGTCGAAGTTCTCGTCCTTCACCGTACCCACCATCGCCGGTTCGACGAGATGCAAATAAGCGAGACCGTAGTCGTTGAGTTTTTTGACGATATAGCCGAACGTCGCCTCAGGTGTTTGGTCGCCCATTCCCATGAAACGTCCCATCGGGGTGAGGCGAACACCGACGTTTTGCGGACCCACTTCGTCGCTGACGGCGGCGACGACTTCAAGCAGCAACCGCGCGCGATTTTCGATGCTGCCGCCATAGCTATCGAGGCGGTGGTTGCTGTTGCTGTTGATGAACTGGTCCAGCAGATAGCCGTTCCCGGCATGAATTTCAACGCCGTCCATGCCGGCCGCGATCGCATTGCCTGCGGCACGCCGGTAGTCGGCGACGATTTCTCGAATGCCTTCAACGCTCAGTTCCTGCGGTACCGGTACGTCACCCCACACGCCGTTGCCCGCCTCGTCGAGAATGAACGTCTTGCCGGGCACCGGCATGGCGGTAGGGGCAACAGGCAGGCTGCCATTCGGCTGGAACACGGGATGCGAGACGCGGCCGACGTGCCACAACTGGAGAAACATGTGGCCGCCTTCTTCGTGAACAGCCTTGCTAACAGCACGCCAGCCTTCAATCTGCTGTTCCGTGTGAATACCCGGCGTCCATGCATAACCCTGGCCTTGCTGTGAGATCTGTGTCGCTTCGCTCACGATCAATGCCGCGCCGGCGCGTTGCCGATAGTATTCGACGTTCAGGTCTGTCGGCACGTTTCCCGGTTGGCCGGCGCGCGAGCGCGTAAGCGGGGCCATCGCAACGCGGTGATCGAGGGAGAGGCGGCCCAGCTTGATAGGGTTAAACAGGTGCTTTGTCATGGTGTATCTCCGTCAAAGATGTGAGGCGCGCCTTGCAGCGCCGCCATGTGCATTTCAAGGCATGGCCAGGTGCAGCACGCCTTACCTGATCCTTCCGCAACGCGCCTATCAGACGTGGTGTTCGTCGTTGACGGTCATGCAGCGGTGCTGCATGTCTGTGCGGCTGGTTGATGTGTGTAAGGTTAGGCGAGACGGGGCCTGGGCGGAATCCCAACGGCGCGCTACACAGCATTGCGTGGTGAGCAAAGATCGAGGAAGGTGTAGCGGGTGTAGCGGGTGTAGCGGGTGTAGCCGGCGTTTGCCGGTATTGACCGAACACCCGTTGCCAATGATTGACGTGAGAGCGGGTCCAGCGATCAGCACGCCGCGAGAGCGGTTACTGAGGGCCGCCCGTCAGTTCGGACACGAAATCGATAAACGCATTGACTCTTCGCGATCCTCGCTGATTCGGCAGATACAGAGCGCTCACGACAGCCCGTGCGTCGTTCGGTCCCGTCTCGAACTCGGCGAACAGCCGGGTGAGGGCACCTGACTGAACGTCCGACCCCACCAGCCAGTCGGGAAGCAACGCGATGCCCATGCCGTCCAATGCTGCTTCGCGCAATACTTCGGAATTGTTCGCCTTGAGTCTGCCCGTCACCGGCACGCGGCTTTCTTCCTTGTCACGCGAAAACGTCCAGACTTGAGGTTCTGTCGTATAGGTGAACCGAAGGCATTCATGGCGTATCAATTCGTCAGGAGATGCGGGATAGCCTGCCCGATCGAGATATTCGCTACTCGCAACCAGATAACGGGCGAAGATGCCGACGCGCTTGCTGACGACGTCGGCCATGGCAGCGACCTCGCCAAGGCGAATAGCGACGTCTATTCGCTCGCTGACCAGATCGACAAAGGCATCGCTAAGTTTGACGTCCAACTCCAGCTTGGGATATTTTTTCAGGAACACGGCGAGGGCAGGTGCGATCCGTCGGGATCCGAATGCGACGGGCACGGACACGCGTAGTGGGCCCGACGGTTCGCCGCTTCTGTCCGACACCGATGCGTCGGCATCGGCCAGATCTTCGAGCAGCTTTTTCGCTTTGGCGTAGTAGGAGGTTCCCGCTTCGGATAAGGTCACCTGGCGGGTGGTCCGATGCAGGAGTACCGCGCCCAGCTCCTTCTCAAGCGAATCGACCGAGCGCATGACCGAGGATGTGGCCAGATCGAGGCGCCGTGCCGCACTCGAAAAACCGCCTGCCTCAGCGACTTCCACGAACGCTCGAAGCGACAATAGCTTGTCCATACTCTTGGCCCATACAGTTTAGTGGTTTGCGGCGGGCTCATTAACCTCTAAGGCCTACTGCCGGCTGCTCCGATATCCAACCGCGGATTCGCTTCGCATCGCACAGTACGGTCGCTATTCTGCCCTGGTTGTTAAGCGGCTGCATTTGCGTCGCGCGTGTCGCATTGGCCGTGATCGGTCATCTTTTAATTATCTATTGAATAATTAAAGTCTAATCGACGCCTCGAGAAGACCTCGGGAGCACCTCGGGCAAACCCCGATGCGTCATGCATTGTAACTTATCACTCGAACATTTATATTCTGACTCATTGATCACGGCGTCGTTCTCTTGCGGACCCGCAAGCAACGTTCGCGGACGGCCTCCGCGCGTCCAGGTTGGATTATTTTTATGTCGGAGTCCTATGCGGAGACGTAGAAATTGCCCCACCTGGTGATGCATGGAAACAGGCGGGGTATCGGGATTTATTCAATCTAGTTCGACTACATCGAGAGAGGATCTTTCAGTGAAAAAGATAGGGGCTTCATTTGTGTTGTTGATGATGTCTGTTTCCGCGGCCCACGCGCAAAGCAGCATTACGCTGTACGGGGTTGTCGATCCGGACATTGTTTTTGTGAACAATGCACAGACAGGCCGTTCGGGCGGCCAATTAACGGGGAAGCAGCAATACTCCATGATGGACGCAACGACATCGTCGTACTTTGGCAGCCGCTTCGGCCTGAAGGGTGTCGAGGATCTGGGTGGGGGTATGACCGCGCTGTTTACGCTTGAGAACGGCTTTAATGCGGCGAATGGCGCGTTGGGCCAAGGGGGGCTGTTGTTTGGCAGGCAGGCGTTTGTCGGCTTGTCATCTGCCGCGGGGCGTATCACGCTCGGCCGCCAGTATTCGTCGCTCTGGGATTTCGTGTCCCCCCTCGCGGTGATCACCCAGTGGGCCGGCTATCTCGGGTCCCATCCAGACGATCTCGACAACATCGGCGGTACGAATCGGCAGAACAACTCGCTCAAATACACCTCCCCCACGTGGAACGGCATTACCGCCAACGCGCTGTATTCTGCCGGTGGGGTCGCCGGTAGTTTCTCGGAGAATCAGATCTGGTCCGTGGGGATGGGTTATACCGGAGGTCCTGTGCGTCTGGGCATCGCGTTTGTGGACGCGTTTGATCCCAATACCTCGATATATGGATCGACGCCAACAGCGGGTAGTGCCGCCACGAACAATTTTGGATCGTTCGGTTCGGCGACAAGCGCACAACGAAACCCAATCATCGCGGGTTATGCGTCGGCGCACCGGGAGCAGATCTTCGGCATGGGCGGCTCATACACCGCTGGTCCGGCGACGCTGGGCCTCGTTTACACCAACACGCGGTTCGCCGGCTTGGGTTCGTCTTCGGGACCGAATCCGCTGTCGTACTCAGGTAGTTCCACCTTCAATACGGTTGAAGCGAACCTGCAATATCAGGTCACGGTACCCGTATCATTAGGACTAGCGTATTCGTTCACCAAAGACGATGGTCCCAATGATCAGAGTGCTCGTTATCAGCAGGTGACTGCCGGCGTCCACTACTTTTTCTCCAAACGCACAGACGTGTATATGGTCGCCGCCTATCAGCGTGCCTCTGGAACGAACTCGCTAGGGCAAAGCGCGGTTGCGTCGATCGCGGGGATGACACCGTCATCGAGAAACCAGCAGGTTGTGGATACGATAGGATTGGCCCACCGTTTCTAGGCCCCGACCTCCAGCAGCGCTGCCGCTGGATTCATTGCCGGGGAACTTCACGGTTCCGGTCAGGCATTAGCGGCGAAGCTTCATAATGCGGTCACCCAGAGAAATCCCAAGTTCCGACATGCTGATGCCGAGCTGCCTTTGCTGTAACTCCCAGCCGGACAGCGCAGACTGCAGGTGCTCACCGCCCTTCGAGAGCGCGTGAGCTAGCGCGACGGCGTTCGCGGCGGCCTTTGCGGTGCTGCCTGCGGTATGCGGACGTGGTACGTACGCGGAATCGCCAAGCAGAATCGTCCGGCCGAAGACCATTTTTTCAACCCGGAGGTCCTGGATTGCCTGAACGAACGGCTCGGCCGTCGCCTGAACGAGGATCTGCAGCGTAGGCGCGAGCAAGCGGCCTGCAGCGGAACGCAGTTCGGCGATATCGTTGTCTTTTGTCGTTCCCGGGGGCAGCGACGTGCTGCGTTGCGTCCCGTTTCTGTCCAGCATCAATGCCCTGAGGCTGTCGCCGGACATCGGGCGGTACCAGACCCAGTTCCAGCGCCGCTTGCCGACCTCGGTTGCACCGTCTTCCCCAGGTACGAGATAGACCAGAATCAGATGTGCTTCACCTTGCTGGAAAGTAAAGCGATCCCGTAGAACATTGGCAGCATCGGCCGGCAGATCATTTTCTTCGACGAGACCGCGCCACGCGACATAGCCCGCATAGCTGGGCTGCGAATCAGGCAGCAGCTGAGCCCGAACCGTAGAGCGCGCACCATCGGCGCCGATCAGAAGATCCGCCTCTTCGACGCGGCCACTTTCAAAATGAGCCTTGACTGTTTCCCCGGTTTGCTCGAGATGAGTGAAACGTTCGCCGGGATGAATGACTTCAACCGGCAACGCACGTCTCATGGCGCTGTAAATCAGGCTCCATGAAGTTTGCGTCTGAGGCATGTAGAACTGGTCGATGATGCGGTCGTTCTGGTCGAGATAGATGCGATCGCCGGAGTCCACGCCTGGATATGCCGGCAGTTTCACGCCGCCGAAACGGAAAGCTTCCAGAACGTCGGGCTGTAGCACGATCCCTCCACCCCGGCTGTCGAGTTCATTGGGCGACTGCTCGAAGAGTTTGACGTTCCATCCGACTGCGCGTAGCGCGGTCGCCGTGAAAAGGCCGCTGAGCGAACCGCCGATAACGATTGCAGAGGGTCGATTGACATTCCCCATGAGGCGTTCCTGATGATTCTGCGTCTGATCTTTCTGCTGAGCTATGGCGTTCACCGCGTTCTCCTGCTATTGCCCGATAGCGGAAGATTAGCCGTTGCGGAAGCAGCAGAGAATCGAGACGCGACGCAATCCACCTTTGCGTGAACGGCAAAAATAGTCTTTCAGAAATAGCGCGGTGGGCTGCATGGGAAAGAGTGGCTTCGTGCATGAGGCGAGAGACTCCAGGCTGACTTCGCCGTTCGCCGCGCCTTGTTGCGGGCCACGCAAAGGTACATTGCTTCGCATTGCCATTCCGATCGGCTGATAGCCACGCTATCGTTTGCTATGCAAACAATCCCTTTTGGAGATGTTCGATGAACAAGCTCAATATCGAGGTCACATACGATTTCATTTGCCCCTGGTGCTGGATTGGCGAGGAAAAACTCAAGAAAGCGATTAGCGAAGCGAACGCCACGGAGCAAACGAAACTCGTATTCGTACCTTATGAATTGAATCCGGGTATGCCCGCCGAAGGTCTTGACCGTAAAGAATACCGGTCGGCGAAGTTCGGGAGCTGGGCGCGCTCGCAAGTCATGGATGCTCAAGTCACGGAGGCCGGACGTCAGGTCGGTCTGGAGTTCAACTATGCACTGGCGAAGCGCACGCCGAACACGCTCGCCGCGCATCGGCTTGTATGGGTGTTGCAACAAAGACATGACGTAGCGGCGTTGGTTGAGGCGATCTTCCATGCGTATTTTTCCGCTGGCCGCGATATTGGAGACGTCGCCGTGTTGACGGAGATCGCGGTCGCTGCGGGCTTCAAGAAAGACAAGGTCGAAGCGTTTTTCGCATCGGACAGTGGCGTAGACGAAGTGCGTGCGCTTGAAGCTCAGGCGATCGGGCATGGCGTCAACTCGGTACCGTCGGTGAAGATCGGCGATGAAATTATCAGCGGCGCACAGTCTGTCGCTCTGTTTCGGGCAACGCTGGAGGGTGCCCTGAAACCCCACGCCACCGCTGAGTAAGCAGGGCCGCAGTGGCTATGGGCTGCTTCACCTCGAAGGCTGGGCGGCAGCCCTACTCGCGCTACACATTCAGAAACGTTAACTCGACTGTGAGACTGCATTGGGCCAGCATGCGCAGTTAAGAAACTGCAGCGGTGGCGCCCATAAGAGGCAATCTCGACGGGCGTGGCAGGTTAGTCGTGGAGGTTCGATGGACGGCGCAAGAGTGGTCAGGGTTCTTGGGGCGGCACACAGCAAGGAAGCGTACGAGATCCGGGACTTCCTCGCCCGAGGTGTGGTCGAATATGAATGGTGCGAAATCGCATCAAACGAAGCGTGCGTCCGGGAACTAGGCGTTTCCGGTTTTGGCGATATCAAGTGGCCTGTTGTCGTCTTTCCAGATGGCTCCAGGTTAGACGCGCCGAGTTTAGCGGAGATCGCAGCCAAGCTTGGGTGGGTCTCGCGTCCACGTTATCAGGAGTATGACCTGTCGATATACGGCGCGGGACCCGCAGGATTATCCGCCGCGGTCTACGCGGCATCGGAGGGCCTGCGGGCTGTCGTCATTGAACGGGCTGCGGTGGGCGGGCAAGCGGGAACGAGTTCGCTCATTGAAAACTATATGGGTTTCCCGCAGGGCATCGCCGGTGCGGAATTGGCTGAGCGCGCCCGTCAGCAGGCAGTGAAGTTTGGCGTCGAACTGCTTATGATGCGCGAGGGTGTTCACGCCACGTTTGTGGATGGAAAAATTGAAGTTAATCTGGCGGACGGCACGCTGCTGAGGGCACGCGCCAATATTTGCGCGACGGGTATCGAGTACCGTAGCCTGGGCATTCCCGATGAGCAAAGGCTGTTGAACGCAGGGTTGTACTACGGCGCGGGCGCGAGCGAAGCGCCAATGTGCACCGGAAAAAAGATTTTCATCGTAGGCGGCGGAAACTCCGCAGGGCAGGCCGCGATGAATTTCGCGCGAACCGCGAAGAGTGTCACATTGATCGTTCGCGGCGAGTCCCTTGCCGCAACGCTTTCGCATTACCTATTGGATCGTATTGCCCACACGAGCAACGTGCGGGTTGTCTTTGAGTCGTCTGTCTCAGCAATTTACGGCGATGCCCAGCTTGAAGCGCTGCAGATCACGAACAAGGCGGGCGGAACCCAGGTTGTTTCGGCAGATCGCCTATTCGTGTGTATTGGTGGCGCACCGAACACCGAGTGGGCAAAAGACACCACGATCGTCCGGGACAGGAATGGGTACCTTGTGACAGGCGCCGACCTGAGCGACTTTCCCCAGTTCGAAACTTGCTGGCCGCTCGAGCGGCGCCCTTATTTTCTGGAAACGAGTGTCCCCGGCTCCTTCGCGGCTGGCGATGTCCGCTACGGGTCAGTCAAGCGAGTCGCCTCGGCGGTTGGCGAAGGGGCCATGGCGGTCACGTTTGTTCACCGGTATCTGGCCGAGTCGATGAGTTGAAGTATCGGCGCTCGCATCCACTATGGGCAACTAAATCTTGTGAGCGCAATTAATGCGCACTGCGACATGCTTTGAGCGGCGCACGGCCTGCCGGCCGCAGGGCAAGAAGCTGAACTAGCTCAGCGTACGAAGCAGTCTTGAAATCGCCTCCTAAACTCCACGCGTCGTTCTCCGAGTCATCCGAAGAATGCATTGAATTTTCTTGCACTCACTCATACAAAAGAAAACGCTGTTCTGTACGTTGTGTCTCGGTAGCTAGGCTGCTTTCTCTATTTCTAGTGCTGTGGCGCCAGAGTCGTGTGCAACCAATCGAAGATAATCTGATGTGAATAAGCACAGCACGGCAATCAGGGCGCAATGCTGTGATCTTTCGCGCCCCGTCAGAAGCTCACCTGCGGTCGCCGTGTGATTAGTCCGCGTGTTCGCTGAAGCGAAAGGCCGAAGGAGGGGCTATTGACTGGCGCCTTGGCCAAGGCCGGCCTTTTTCTCGGCGTTTTGCAAATCGGTCGGATAGTTGGGGTCGTCCGCACCGGGCTTGTAACCGGCATTCTCAAGCTTTTTCAGTTCCGCATTCTTCTTCGCACGGGCCGTTTTCCGTGTCGCTTTGCGCTCAGCCTTTGATGGCTTTACGCTCGATGCGGCGTCGGGTTTAACGTCGGCGGTCGCATTGACCGTTGCACTTCCCCCTGCATTTTTAGCCATGGCTGGTGCGTACGACCCAGCACCCATGGCGGTGACCGCAAACGCGACGATGATCTTTCTTGCGGTAAATAGATTCATTTCTGAATTTACCTCTGAATAATTGGCGACGACCTTGCCGCCTGCAATGAAATATTCACTGACGCACTGAGGTTCTGTACCCGCTACCGTGCCGTGAGGATGGTTGACGAAGAAAGAGTTCACGCCACCGATTACCGATCTGTAGGCTGGCCAACTGCGATCAGACCAGCAACATCCGAATGACTCAGAAAGCGCAGTGGATGCAACTGATCGTCCTACACCAACATCCGTCTTTTCTCGACGCAGAACGCCGTTCTGTATCAGGGAAGATTGCAGTCTATAGTCGAATGGAGTTAAATTTCTTCAAGGATATCTTAAATTATCTTAAAAATTTCCCCTAGGTTGAGCGATGGTCTCATTTACATCGGCGCAACTTCAACATTCGTGGCGATTTTTCTAACAGTGCTGATGAGGTGCGACTGGGATGCCTCCACGCGTTTCCCGGACAATATACGGCGATACGCCACCAACGATTTGATCAATCCGCCCAACAGCAACGTCGAGGATCGTCAGGAAGATCACGGCATTCACACCGTTATTGAACAAACTTTCCCCAGTGATGTGGGTTTCCAGATTCCTCGGTGCGGCAGCCTGCTTGATGATGCCAAGGACGGCGATGGGGGCGTTCGGAGAGGTCGGTGCTCAGAGCTGCAATGCGTGAGAGAAGCGGAGTTCATAAAGCACGCAAAAGCCTATCCGTCGCCCACTCGTGACTCTTCGCTCACGCAGATGGGGGCACGCTGAATTGAACGACCGCGCCGCGTCGAATGTGATTAAACGCACATACCCGACCGCCGTGGGCCTCGATAATCGAGCGACAGATCGATAGACCCATGCCCATGCCATCGGGTTTGGTGGTGAAGAACGGATCGAATAGCTGACCGAATCTCTCCGGCTTGATGCCGGTACCGGAGTCCTGCGCCGTCAGGACCAAATCACCTACTTCGTCCTGTCGTGTCCTGATTAACAGTTCGCGTGGTCCGTCGCTGATTCCGTCCATCGCCTGTATGCCGTTGAGCACCAGGATGAGAATCACCTGTTGAAGTTCGACCCGGCCGGCGAGCAGTGGCGGCAACGCGGGGGCGAGTTCAAGGCGCATCGAGACCCGATGAGTGAAAATCTCGTGCTGGACGAGCAACGCCACGTCGTTGACTACGTCGTTGAGATCGAGGCAAGTCTTCTCTGGAGTATCCCTTTTGGTGAGCGCGCGGATGCGTCGGACGATTTCGCTGGCGCGCCTACCATCGGCGATCATGCGCTGCACGCAGGCCTGCATCTCCTCCGGTTGCGGCGTAGCGTGGTCGAGCCATCTCAAACAGGCATCGCCGTTGGTGACGATTGCCGCAAGCGGCTGGCTGACTTCGTGGGCAATGGACGCGCTCAGTTCTCCGAGGGCGGTAACGCGAGCCACATGTGCGAGCTCCACCTGGCTCTCATGCAACTGCTCCTCGGCAAGCCGGGTCGCGGTGATGTCCTTGATCGCACCGTAATACTGCAGTTTGCTGGCGTCTTCTTTCACGGCATGTGCGACCACATGGAGATGCTTGATCGAACCGTCAGGCATCAGCAGTCGATTCTTGAAATCGAAGTCCTGCCTGGCGTCAATTGACTGCTTGACCACCCTCTGAACGAGCGCGACATCGTCCGGATGCGTACGCTTGAGCACTCCCTTGATCGTGGGTGGAATAGCCGGATCGTATTCGAAGATCCTGAAGCTTTGGTCGGACCAGAAGACTTCTCCGCTGATCACATTCCAGCCAAAGCTGCCTGTGAGGCTTAGTCTCTGCGCCTCCGCGAGGTACTCCGCCTGACTGCGGCGTAGTGCATCTTCGGCCCGCCTGCGCTCGGTAATATCGTTGTTGGTTTCGAGCTTCGCAAGTGACCGTCCATTTTCGCTCTTCTGCAGCGAGAGACGGCTTGCCACCACGACTTGCTGACCGTCCCGCCTGGTGCGGACCAGTTCTCCCTCCCAGCGTCCGGTTCTCAACAAGGTATCTGTGATCTCATTGAGCGGGACCGGAAAGCGCGTTTGCAGGAGTTGGGGGCTGATCTTGCCAATCGCCTCTGTCTTTTTCCATCCGTAGAGTTCTTCGGCGCCGCGATTCCAGTAGCTGATCACGTCGTTCATGTCGCGAACAAAAACGGGGTCATGCGTGAGATCGAGGAGCCTGGCTTGCTCGCGGCGCGCGTCGCCCAAGTGGCGCGTGTGCCTGACCAGTGCCGTAATGATGAGCGAGGTGATCGCGAACGTAGCCAGTCCCATCAGATCCTGAGGGGACGCTACGCTAAAACTGAAAATCGGCTCGGTAAAGTAATAGTTGAGGCAGGCGGCGGAGAAGACGGAAAAGATGACGGAGGAAACAAAGCTTTCGAGGAGGGACAGCAGCACGATGACAATCAGAAAGGCAAAGCCGGCGCTGGCCAAGCTGAAGCCAAGCCGAAAGCTTATCCATGCTTGCTTCCGTTGTCGTAAGCTGTACTTAGCAAAAGTGCAGGCCGCACGTCAATGAGGAGACGCGCGTTGTGGTGCGTCAAAGTCGCTCGGGCATTCTTCGGCGCGGCGTTTGCCGTATGGCTGGGGCGAACGGAACGCTGAGGAGATCGCGGCATACGTGAGCGCAATTGGCGCGACTCGCTGCACTGTTCATGGCGTTGACGCCAATATTGCAGCCGCAATTCATCCATGGCTTGCGGGGCAGTATCTAAGGTAATCACCGGGTAGCGCGAGACCTATGTGAGCGAGTAGTTGCACGCATGGAGGAGAGGGCAGGGCGGCGGCAACGGCAAGCTGATGAGCTAGGTCGTGCCTTTACTCCGCGACGATGAGATCGCATAGGTCTAGGCGTATGTCGCCTCGCTCAAGTAAGGAAGTCGAATCGCAAAATGCGGACGATCTGATAAGCAGGAGGTATTTTCCGGTCAGTGATTCGAGCAGTGCAAGCCTTACAGTGCCGTCTAAGAGAAAGTAGGCATGCGTGGCAACGCGCTGGTCCATGAAGGGCTGGCGCGCTATCTGTCGCTCGACGCAAGGTTGATTGGATATCGGAGTTTTTTATAGCTTGATGGCGCGGCAGCGGCGGTTGTCCGCCGTCTTGCATCAGGTCGGTCCGGGCGGCTCAGCCACCGGTCTTTTCTGTTCACTGAGGATCCCAAATGCAATTCATCGTTTACTGCCTTGATCATAGCCAGATGGCGGAGCGTCGTCGTGCCCACTTTGAGGAACATAAGGCACGATTGCAGGCCTCGACGCTGCGTGCCCTGATCGCGGGGCCACTGATCGAGCTCGACGGTACGGTTAGCGGGAGTTTTTTTCACTATGAGTCGGACGATATTGAAACGGTCCGGCGCTTCGTTCTCGACGATCCGTTCAACACGGCGGGAATCTGGAAGACAGTCGATATTTGGCGTTTCGAGAATCGCGCCGATAGCCACTGAGGATAGGAAGATGTGCCGCTCTCAGTTTTATCGCGATAGAGCCGCAGGATAGGATCACCTGCCGACAAAAAGAGCGAGCCGTATGATGAAGACAACGGAAACACAAGGCAGATATTTCGAAGATCTGACCGCGGTCCTGGCCGGAAGCAGGCCGTCAGCCTTCATCTCGCGCACGGCCCGGTGCGAGGCCGCGTAGCGTGAAGTCTACCGTGTGGCCGGTCCGATCCTGCGCGCGATAGAGGTACACAAACTTACCGCGGATCTTGAGGTACGTTTCGTCGATACGCCACGACTGTCCGGGGTGTGCAAAACCGGTTCCAGCGTTTGGCGAACTCGGGCGTATAACGCTGCGCGCAAGGCAGAATCGTCGTGTGCGGGAGTGACCCACCCCGCTCAGCCATCATCTCGGCAAGGACACACAGGCTAAGTTTGTAGTGCAGGTAAGCGTAAGAACTCGCGGTAAATGCGGGCGGCTCTTCAAAGTGCAATAGCAATAGCTTTGATGAGCGATTTCATGATTGCCGCCTCCAGAGCCGTCTGGTCATCTACGTTTGAGAAATCGAACATAAACTCGATGCTTTGTTCCCAATCCTGCTTGCAGTTTGTGCGCCTACGTTGGCGACTCGTAGGTTGATTTCGTCACGAATTTCTTCAATTTTTTCGAGAACGAGGGCGGTGGGTATGCACACGCTTGTCGTCGAACATCAAGACTGCTGTTTAATTGCCGGAAAGGCTATCCGCCAGCTGATAAAAGTCGTGTCGAAGCAATACCAGGAACAGACTGCGTCTTTGCAAACGGCCTTGTTGCCCGAGACGTATCGGGCGGGCCACGATATGAGCCGCACAGGAGAACCCTATTTGAAAACCGGCGAACAGGCGCGTTGTGATACGCCGCGTGCGATGATGACTCGCCAACAGAATCGTCGGGTTCTTCTCCCGTTCGGTCCGACCTCGTCTTGCTATCGCGTCGAGCAGTAGTTGAGTCTCAGGCTAACCGGGTCATGCTGTAGCGGGTGGTAACGGCGGATGTACCGGATGACGTTGCCACGCGTCGGCATCGTAACGTTCATTTTTTGCGAGCATCGCCCACAACATCCGGGCATGCTTGTTGACAATCGCAATCAGCGTCTTGTGGGAGCCCTTGCGTTCGTGGAGCTGTCTGATCCACCGTTGTGGCCGGCTTGCGTGCGCGGGGTCCGCACGCAACGCCGACTGCAACGTACTTCGGGCGCCCTGAACAAGCAGCGTGCGCAGATAGACGTTGCCGCGCAGGCTGATATGTCCCAGCCTGGTCTTGCCGCCTGAGCTGTGCTGCCGTGGTGTCAGGCCGAGCCAGGCGCCGAACTGGCGCCCGTTTCTGAAGACCCCCGCATCGGGCACTGTGGCGGCCAGTGCACTCGATGTTACCGGACCGACGCCGAGTAGTTCGCCGGCGCGTTTGGCGACATCGCTGTTTCTGGCGTGAGTGGCGATCTGCTGGTCGCAGCGAGCAAGCCTCAGGTTCAGCGCGACCAGTTGTTCGCGAACCTCAAGCAACATGGCACGCACCGGGTCAGGCAGTCTGGCGTCTTCGATCAGCGTGGGCGACGCGCCAAGAAAGCGGTCGGCTGAACGTGCAATCACCACGCCAAATTCAGGCAGCAATCCGCGCGTGCGATTAAGCAGTGAGGTACGTTCCTCCTGCCGGCCCTGACGTACGCTGTGCCAGGCGAGAATGGCCTGCTGGTCGACAGACTTGATTGCTACAAAGCGCATGGTCGGCTGCCGTGCGGCAACAGCGATTGCTTCAGCATCGGCTGCGTCGTTCTTGCCGTCGGGGCGGAACGGTTTGACGAATTCGGGTGGAATGAGGCGTGCGATATGACTGCGGGCGGAAAACCAGCGTCCCCAGTGGTGGGAGGAGCCGCAGGCCTCCATTGCGACGCGGCAGCGAGGCAGTTGCTCAACCCACCGCATGAGTGCTTCACGTCGCAGCAGCGTCGCTGCAACACGACACCGGTAGCATCAAGCACGCAGACTGCGAAGATGTCCTTTGCCAGGTCGATGCCGACGGTAGTAAGCTGGTCCATGACTTCCCCCTCCTGTTCCGATTGATGGATGGCACCTCAATCATGGCACTTGATGCCTGCGACTTCAGCGTCACACCGGGACGGGGAAGTCTCTCACATTTGAAAAAGTCGGTGACGGACTATCTGACGAAGTTTTCATGGGTCTTCCTGCACCTTGACCGGTGTACGCGAAACGTTTATAGGGTGATCTGAGAGGCCGATTTTCTCGCGAGGGAACTGAAAAAACGTAGCGACTTTTTCAAATCACAATCAGCCATCAATGGACATTCGACAGGCACGTTTGGATGGATTGACAATCCGGGCATTCAAGGCGTCGACAAAGAAGCGCGACACGCGGAGGCGAATATGATGACGGAAACACTTGCGACCACGCGATGATCTGCGGTTCGAGCGGAAGCACGCTGTTGAGTGCAGCAGGCCGGTCGACGTATGGCGTTAGTAGCAGGCATGTTCATCTGGTGGAAATCTTGATAGAAACACCAGTTACACACGCCTTCATTTCTGTTTAGGCTTGGACATCATTTGCTGACACAAGCCCTTTTCCGATGAATGCGCGAGTCAAGTCCCGCAGTATGGGGTGTACCGACCTGGGCACGATCGAACGTGCGCTGGAATTGCTGCGTCTGCTGGCCACCGCGGGCCGCTATGGATTGGCGCTCACGCAACTGTCCGGCACGACCGGGCTGCCGCATTCGACCGTACACCGCTTGCTGCATCGGCTGATTGCCGAACGCATGGCCGTGCAGCGGGAATCGGACAAACGCTACGTACTGGGTCCGCTGAGCATGGAACTGGGTCTGGCGGCATCGCAGATCTATGACATCCGCGAACCCTGTCGTCTGATTCTCGGTCGGCTGGCAGAGGACATCGGCGATACCGTCTATCTCACCGTCCGCAGCGGCAATGAATCAGTCTGCGCGGACCGCTATGAGGGGCCGTCGACGATTCGGGTCGTCACGCTGGAAGTGGGCAGCCGACGCCCGCTGGGGCTCGGCGCGGGCGGGCTCGCAATTCTCGCCGCGATTCCGGAGGAGGAGCGCCGCGTCACGATCGAGCATCTCGTGCAGCGCCACGGCGAAAACAAATCGCTGCGCTCCCGGGCGCTTTGCTCGGCCATCGATGCCTGTCGCAAGCACGGCTATTCGCTGATCCGCAGCCAGGTGACGCTCGGCACGACGGCTGTCGGGGTGGCGATCCGCGATACGCTGGACAACCCGATCGCCGCGGTCAGCGTTGCGGCCGTCGATAGCCGAATGACGGAAGCACGGATCGAATCGCTATCGCGCAGACTGCAGTCGACGGCATCCGCGATTCAGAGCGCGCTGCACAGTTTTTCCCGGCAATACTGACGGGCTCTCCCGGAGCGGCACCCGACAGTGTTCGTGTCCACTGGCTGGAAGATGCCCTGTCCAGTCGATCGAAAGACCTATCATTGGCACGTAAGAGGTTAGATATACTAATCGATACGGTTTTTCGCAATCGAAAATAGATACCAATGGAGACAAATATCGTGCCGTGCTCTTTTTCTATCCAGAAGATGCCGTATCTTTGCGCGCTGGCGGGGGGCGCATTACTTTGTGGCGGGGTCGCTCATGCGCAATCCAGTGTCACGCTCTATGGTGTGCTGGACGCTGGCCTTCTCTATGCTTCGCACTATCCCGCGGCAAACGGAAGCAATGCCGGTCATATCTATGCGTTCAACGACAGTGGGACATGGGCCAGTTCATTCGGGTTGCGCGGCGTGGAGGATCTCGGCGGCGGCACCCGGATGGAATTCCGGATTGAGAGCGGTGTCAGTTTGGGGACGGGTGCCTTCAGCAATTCGAACAAGAATGCATTCGGTCGCCAGACCTATCTGTCAATGGACAACGACGATTACGGCAAGCTCACGGCCGGGGTGCAGTTTTCCCCGTTCTTTCGCTCGGTCGTCGCGACCGACCCGAGAGGCGCCTCGTTCTTCTTCGGCTCCGCCGAGACGCTGTACGTTGACAATGTCTTCGTGACCGGAATGTTCAACGCCAATGCGATCACTTATGACAGTCCGAAGATCGCCGGGTTGCAGGGCAGCGCGATGATCGCGCTCGGCGGGGAACCGGGGGATTTTGCCGCGGGTCGCCAATATGCTTTCCGATTGGCCTACGACACGCCGTTCGTGCACGTAGACGCCGCCATGTACAACGGGGACAGTGGCGGGACAGCGGCCAGCACGCCTGCACCCAGCACGGCCTCTTTTGCGGGCAGAACGGCGGGCGTCAAGTTCCACTTCGGCCAACTGGATTTCGGCGCGGACTATGCGTTGTACAAGGTCAAGGGTGGCTTCTCGAGCCAGGTGTATGGCACCGGCTTTAATTACCAGATGACGCCGTCCTGGAATCTCAACGCGGGAACCTGGTACACGCGTAACGGCAACAACTCGAGAGATCACTCCATCCTCGTAGCGACCGGCGTGGCCTATTTCGTTTCCAGGGAGACGACCCTGTATACCCAGTTCGGCTTCGTGGACAACCACGGCAGGATGAACACGGGCTTCATCGCAGGGCCGTCCCTGCCTCACGAGGTGCCAGGCAGCACGATCGCGGTCAACATTGGCGTGCGTCACACGTTCTGACGCGACCTTCATGGGTCCCGCAGCGTCTGTCGCCTGCTGATTCCATCAATTGGAAATCGGATCAATCCGGCAACGACGGGACGAGGTGCTAGCGATGCGGAGTATCCCAGTATTTCGAGGCAAATACGGAAAATGACACATCGCGCATCTGTGTCCACGGAATGGAAACAGGGGCATCTTCCTGAATATTCAGCCTACCATCGATGGCACATGACAGGTGCAATTGATTGAAGGCGCAGGCTAATCGAGAGGAGTGGGTTGAATGAAACTGGCATCGTTGAAGTCCGGGCGCGACGGCAAACTGATTGTCGTAAGTCGCGACCTGAGCCGGGCAGTGAGTGCAAGTTCCGTTGCGGCGACCTTACAGGAGGCGCTGGACAACTGGGCGGAGCGGGCGCCGGGGCTGCGGAGGCTGTACGGCGCGCTCAATGAGGGCATCGCCACCGGGGCTTTCGATCTGGTTCCGGAGGCGCTCGCGGCACCGTTGCCGCGCGCGTTCCAGTATCTGGATGGTGCGGCCTATCTGAGTCACATCCGCCGCAATCGCGCGGCTCGGGGCGAGCCGCTGCCTGACGATCTGTACGATCGGCCGCTCGTTTATCAGGGCGTCTCTCACGGTTTTCTGGGCTGGAACGAGGATGTGCGGTTGCCGTCCGAGGACCTCGGCATCGACTTCGAGGCGGAGATCGCGGCGCTCACCGGCGACGTTCCGATGGGGGTGTCGGCCGATGACGCCTGCAAACACATTCATCTGTTCGTGCTGCTCAACGACGTCTCGCTGCGGGCGCTGATTCCCGCCGAGTTGAAGCGGACGTTCGGGTTCCTGACCGGCAAGCCTGCGTCGAGCATGGGGCCGATCGCGGTGACGCCGGACGAGCTCGGCGAGTTGTGGGACGGCCGACTGGTGAGCGGCGAGATGCGTTGCTGGGTGCGGGGCGAACAGGTCGGCAACATCGAGACGGGAATTGATACGCCGTTTCATTACGGCCATCTGATTGCGCATGCTGCGCAGACCCGGAATTTCGAGCCGGGTACCGTGATCGGCCTCGGCACGGTGTCGAATGAGAATGAATCGGCCGGTTGCGGCTGCATCGGTGAAATCCGGGCCCTGCAGACCCTGCGGAACGGAAGTCCCGCGACGTCGTTCCTGAAATTCGGCGAACGGGTCCGGATCGAGCACTTCGATCGCACGGGGCATAGCGTCTTCGGCGCCATCGATCAGCGATTCGTGTCGAGCGGGCATTGACCCGCGCGTCGGCGAGATTTTCGAGGAGCGACATCATGCTTTGCAAGGGACTGCATCACGCGGCGTTTCGCTGCCGGGATGCGCGCGAGACGGCGGACTTCTACACGGGCGTCCTCGGACTGAAGTTCATCCATGCGATGGGCGAGGACCATGTGCCGTCGACGGGCGCGTACAGCCCGCATATCCATATCTTCTTCGAGATGGACGACGGCAGCTGTATCGCGTTCTTCGAACTGCCGCGCGATCGGGGGCAGGCATCGGGACGCGATCCGGAGACGCCCGACTGGGTGCAGCACTTCGCGTTCCGGGTCGCCGACAAGGCGACCGTGGACGAGGCGAAGGCGAGACTCCAGGCGGCCGGCATCCCAGTAGTGGGACCCACTAACCACGACGACTTCCTGTATTCGATTTACTTCTTCGATCCGTCCGGACACCGTCTCGAACTCACCGCGCACACGTCGACAGCCGCGCAGGACGCGCAGTTCAGGACGGAAGCCATGAGCGTGCTGGAACTCTGGGAGAAGACGCACGACTGGTCGCAGCGCGCAACGCTTTTCGGCGGCGAAACAGGTTACCGCCGGAGCGCGACGGACTAGGCCGGCGGCCGGTCACCAGTGGCCCATCAAGGTGGTGAGACAGATTTCGATAGGGGTGCGGTGGAGCAGGCCGCGCCATAAAAAATGAGGAGCATTGAGATGTTTGAATATTTCCCTGGTAACTACATGTGGTCGCTGGCCGTGAACCGTTGTTTGGCAAGCGGCGGGATCTTTGGCGAAATCCATTGGGTCTGCAAGGATCTCCTGGACGCATCGAAGTCCGGCCCGTGGGGGGATGGGCTGGCCTGGCATCATGCCTGGAAGAAGCTGGCCGAGCAGGTAGAGGCTGTCGGGGACGAAGCGATCGAAGGCGGAACGACGGTGACGGCCAGCGAGGCGTACTACCGGGCTGCCCAGTACTACCAGTGGGCAGAGGCGTTTTTGCCGCCGGACGACGATCGGGCGCCGGCCACGTTCGCCAGCCACATGGACACCTTCGCGCGTGCCGCCGCGTTGATGCATCCGCGTGTCGACACGTTCGATATCCCGTTCGATGGCAGCTTCATTTCCGCGTACTTCGTGCCCGCCCAGGGCGTGGAAGGGCTGGCGCCTGCAGTCATTCTCTCGGACGGTCTCGATGGGACCAAGGAAGAGATGTTCTACGTGGCCCGTGCGTTTGCTGCCCGGGGCATCAGTTGCCTCGCGATCGACCACCCGGGGCAAGGGGCGACGCTGCGTCTGGGGAAGCTGACTGCGCGCTACGATTCCGAGGTGGCCGCAGGCGTGGCCTACGATTACCTGGTCAGCCATTTCAACGTGGACGCCGAGCGCGTCGGCATCTGCGCCGCGAGCATGGGCGGCTATTACGCGCCGCGCGCGGCCGCGTTCGAGAAGCGGCTCAAGGCCTGCGTGGCCTGGGGCGCGATCTACGACTATCACGGTATCTGGGCCCGCCGTCTGAACGTGCGTCCGGGTGAGCCGGTCAGCGTCAACGCGGACGCCGCGCTCGGCACAACGGGCACCCATCTGCTGCGCATTCTCGGCGTGTCGAGCTATGACGAAGCGCTTACCAAACTCGAGAAGTTCACGCTGGAAGGCGTGGCGAAGCAGATCAGCTGCGACATCCTGCTAGTTCAGGGCGAAGACGACAAGCAGACGCCGCTGCCCGAGGCGGAAAAGCTGTACGCGGCGATCGGATCGAAGTCGAAGGAACTGCGTGTCTATACGCGTGAGGAAGGTGGTGCAGCGCACGTCCAGCTGGACCGCCCCGAGCCGGCGCTGAGCAGGATCGCGGACTGGTTCGTCGCGAAGCTGGCGCTTCCGGAGAGCGTTCGATGAGCTTCGAGGCCGCCATGGGATCGCTGCACCCGCGCGACAGGTACAAGCTCCTGAGCGCTAGTGTGGTGCCTCGCCCGATTGCATTCGTGACGAGCGTGAGCGAGGACGGTGTGGTCAATGCCGCGCCGTTCAGTTTCTTCAACGTGTTCTCGCCTGATCCGCCCGTGGTTGTGCTCGGCGTTCAGAAGCGGTTCGACGGAACGGTCAAGGACACGGCCCGGAATATCGCCGCCAACGGGGTCTTCGTCGTCAATCTCGTCGACGAGGATCTGGTTGCGGCCGCCAATGTCGCAGCGATCGACTTTCCGCCCGATTACTGCGAAATCGATGCGGCGGGGTTGACACTGATCGATGGGGTGGATGTGCCGGTGCCGCGTATCGCGGAAGCTCCGTTTTCGCTTGAGTGCCGGCGCATCGCGTCGCTCGTCCTGGGTTCGAAGGGCGAGCTCGTCATCGGGGAAATCGTGCGGTTTCATGCGCGGGAAGGTCTGGTTGACCCGGAGCGGATGTACGTCAACGCACAGGCCTATCGCCCGGTCGCGCGTATGGGCGGCATGACCTACGCGCGGCGGCCGGATCTTTTCACGATGAACATCGACAGCGCTGAGGAGTGGTTTGCCCGCCAGGGGGAACCTGTACAACAGGAGCAGGCCGTCGCGCATGCCGGGCATGCCGGGAAGAACCAGGACTAGGCCTGCGACGCTCTCGGCACGGGGCGGAAGCGCTGGATGACGGCGCTTGCGCCCGTTGAATGCACAGGAAGGAGGAGATCGGATGATGGCGAAACTGATGGATACGGGCGGGGAGACTGATGAGACGGTCTATCTGACCGGCAACGTGCAGCGTACGCTTGCGCTGTTGACATGCTTTCTTGTCATTCTGCTGGATGGGTTCAACACGACGTCGGTGTCGTTCGTCGTGCCTCGTCTCGCGCATGAGTGGGGGCTGGTTCCGGCGCGTTTTACGCCGGTATTCGTGGCGACCAATGTAGGGGCATTGATCGGCTATGTCGTGATCGGCCCGCTTGCCCAGCGGATCGGATATCGCGCGGCCGGTGTCGCGAGTGTCGTTCTGTTTGGCGGTTTCACGTTCCTTGGCGTGTTTTCGACCAATATTGCGATGCTCTCGGTGCTGCGCCTGATCGCATCAATCGGGCTCGGTTCCGTGCTGCCGATCGCCATTACGGCTTCGACCAGCATCATGGGTCCAAAGCACAAGATTGCCGCCTCGCTGCTGGTGACGACCGGCATGTCGGTCGGTTCGGTTACGGGCGGGATCACAGGCGGACCGCTCATGCAGCATCTGGGCTGGCAATCGATCTTCATCGTGGGCGGCCTGTTGCCGTTCGTGTTGACGGTGCCGTTCTTCCGGGTGTTGTCACCGGCTTTGTGCGCGGAACTGGCTGGCGGGCGGGATCAGGCGAGTCGCGCCGGCGGCAAGCTGCGGTCGCTGTTTTGCGAGGCGCGTGCGGGGTACACGCTGCTGCTGTGGCTGTTTGCCTTCCTGGTCTTCATGGATATCTACGGGCTGCTGTTCTGGATCCCAACGCTGCTGCCGTCCTTTGGCTTTTCGGCCGCCAAGGCATCCTCGGGTATTGCTGCATTCAGCCTGGGTGGCCTGAGCGGCAATGTGATCATGACCGTTGCCGTCACCGCGATGGTGTTGGCCGGCCGGGTACGCTTGAAGTCGGCGCTGACGATCGGTATCGTCCTGGTCATGGTCGGCGTTCTCGTGCTCGGTCGGGTGCAGTTGAGCGGGCCGGCCGTGTTGCTGATGATCGGTGTGATCGGTGCAGGCCTGATCAATTGCATCATGGGCCTGACCGCGCTGGCCGTCGCGTTCTATCCCACCGACATGCGTGCCACCGGCGTGGGCTGGGGGCATGCCATCGGGCGGATCGGGTCTTTTGTCGGCCCGTCGATCAGCGGTGCGCTGCTCTCGATGGGCTGGCCGGCGCGGGACATTGTGCTGACGGCTACCTTGCCGGCGGCGGCTGCCATCGTGACGCTGGGCGCACTGGGGTTAGCAGGACGTACGTTTGCCCGCAGGCAGTCTTCCCAGGCGCTGGCCCCGCGTTGACAGGGATATCGGCTGGGATGTGGGCGGGACATCCGGTGATGGCCGATGCCTGACGATGCAGAGCGGGTGCGGAGTACAAGAAACGGGGAGAGACGCATGAAAAGCTTCACGCATGATGGCATCCGTATCGCTTATCACGAAGAGGGCGTCCCTGATGGGCCCGCGGTAGTGTTCAGTCATGGTTTCCTGATGGATCACGAGATGTTTTCTCCGAACGTGGCGGCGCTGCGCGACACATTCCGGTGCATTACGTGGGATCAGCGAGGTTTCGGCGAAACCGGCGCGGTTGCTAACGCGTTCAGCTACTGGGATTCCGCGCGGGATCTGATTGCGTTGCTGAATCATCTGGAGGTGACGTCGGCGTCGCTCGTCGGTATGTCGCAGGGCGGCTTCATCTCGATGCGCGCAGCCCTGCTCGCGCCCGAGCGATTTCGGGCGATTGCGCTTATCTCGACGCGTAGCGCGCCCGATGACGAGCAGGTTAAGGCGTCGTTCGAAGGACTCAAAGAGGAATGGGCATCGGGCGGCGCGGCGAACGTTGCTGGGCCGTTATCCCGTCTGTTGCTGGGCGAAGGCTATGACGCGGCGGACTGGGTGGCCAAGTGGCACAGGATCGGTATCCCGCATTTCGAGCACCCGGTGGATGCGCTAGTCCATCGCGACGACATCACGTCCCGGCTGCCGGAGATCACGCTCGACGCGATCGTGTTCCATGGCGGAGCGGATATCGCGATCGACCCGGCTTTCGGCAAGGCGCTTGCCCAAGGGCTTCCGGCGTGTCGGGATTTCACCTGTGTCGACGGTGCGGGACACACACCGAACCTGACGCATCCTGACGCGGTCAATCCCGCTCTGCGAGATTTTTTGACGCGCTACGGATGGGGCTGAACATTGTTTAGTGTGGGCCTGCAATTGATGCATCCCGTGGCTAGCCGCTAGCGGTGGTTGATTGAATCTGTCGCGCTGATTGCATCGGGCCAGCATACAGACCGGTATTTGGTGGCGCGAAATCTTTCTTCATCATCCGTTGTCGCGATACGGTAGTCGGCGCAGAACCGCGGTGCGTCCGTGAATATTTCATTGCAGGCGGCAAGGACGTCGCCAACTATCCAGAGGAAATTTCAGAAATGAAGCTATTTGCTGCACGAAAGAGCATCGTCGGGCTTGCGATCACCGCCATGACTGCCGGGTCGCTTGTGCCTGCCATGGCTCAAGACGCAGGCGGAACTGCAGCAGTCAATGCGACCGCTGTGGT
The DNA here is from genome assembly GCF_046026675.1 of Paraburkholderia sediminicola. Lineage (GTDB taxonomy): Bacteria > Pseudomonadota > Gammaproteobacteria > Burkholderiales > Burkholderiaceae > Paraburkholderia > Paraburkholderia sediminicola_F. The sequence continues at coordinate 1,310,860 of NZ_JAQQEY010000002.1, forward strand.
TAAACCCGACGCTGCGTCGAGCGCAAAACCATCAAAGGCTGAGCGCAAAGCAGCTCGGAAAAAGGCCCGTGCAAAGAAGAATGTGGAACTGAAGAAACTTGAAGATGCCGGTTATAAACCGGGTAGCAACGACCCCAACTATCCGACCGATTTGCAGAATGCTGAGAAAAAGGCCGGCCTGGGTCAAGGCGCCAATCAATAGCCTTCTTTCGGTTTTCCGCTTCAGAGGATGCAGCGCACGACCCGCTCGGGGACATGTTTGTCTTCGATACCCTCGGTTTCCTTGCCGACCCCAATGGGGCAGGCGTCAATTCAGGCGACGGAAGAACATTTCCGTCGGTTCCGAAGCGGGCCATCGACCACGCTCGCGCCTCCGGTCTGACTGCTGTCCACACGACCTTGGGCTACGTTTTCGGCGACCTCGGTCCTTACGTGATGACGCTCAGGGAGGTGGAGCAATGGGACGCTATCGTCAAGGCGAATGATGCGGATATCGTCAAGGTATTCTCCAGCGGCGACATTCTTTGTGCGAAGAAGGCGAACAAGAACGGATTGATCTACGGATTTCAGAACTCTGACATGGGATGGCGTGGGCATCGGTACGGACGGGTGTCGACGACGATCGACAATTTGGGCGCGTTCAAGGCGGGCATATGGAAACGAGTTGAGGAGCGACGCCAGAAGGGGGTTCCGCGCGAGGGGAAAGTGCGGATTTTTGCCATTTGCTGTCGACCTGACCGGACCGGGCCGGTTCAGGGATCTCGCGGGCCGGATCGAGAAGATATTCGGTCAGAACTTTATCCGCTATGCGCGCGAGGTTTGGGGCAGTTGACTGCCAAGGTGCTGTTTGTAGCCGCCATCTGAAGTACCAGTTGTGATGTGTGGTCTTACGAAAGCGCTTCAACGAATGAGACGAACGCGCGCACTTTGCGCGAGTGCCTTCGATTGGGCAGATAAGTCGCATAGATGAATGCTTCGCCTGCGTCGGCGGTAATCTCTGCGTCTTCGAACAGGCGAACGAGCCGGCCATCGCGAACAGGTTGAGCGACAAGCCACCTGGGCAGAAGCGCGACGCCCTGACCTCCTATTGCAGCGCTAGCGATCATGTCCAGATTATTCGTGATGAGCTGGCCCGTCACGATGACTGATTCCGTAGCGTCGCCGGTTCTAAACTTCCACCTTTGCCGGCGTCCCGGTCTATACGCGAATTGTACGCATTGATGCTTCGCAAGGTCTGCAGGGGTCGTGGGTTCCCCGCTGCGTTGCAGATAATCTGGACTGGCCACAAGAAGCCGCTCGCTTTTCGACAGCGATTTCACGACGAGTTTTTCATCCACATCCGGCACGCCGACGCGCACCGCGACGTCAAGCCGTTCGCTGACGAGATCGAGATGTGTGTCGGATACCACGAGGTCCATGGTGACCTTCGGGTAATCTCGAAGAAAAGTGGGGATATGAGGTGCCAAATGAAGGCGGCCATACGTTGCGGAAACGCAGACCCGCAGATGGCCGGTCAACTCCGTCCCTCGGTCAATGACGTCATTGTCCGCGTTGTTAAGGTCCGAAAGCACTTGACGAACCTGCTCGACATAGGCCTGACCGGCATCCGTAAGGGTCACGTTGCGAGTGGTTCTCGTAAGCAGCGACGTTCCAAGCGATGCCTCGAGCCCATCCATTATTCTTGCGATCGACGAAGTTGTTTTGCCAAGTTCATGGGCAGCGGCCGTAAACCCTCCGCAGTCAGCAACTTTCAACAACGTTCGAAGGGCTAACAGCTTGTCCATTTCGACTCCCTCGTGAGCAGCCCGATTTTACGTCAATCGGGCACCCCGCCGACATTGCCTGCCGTTAGTTACCGAGGACGACGCGAGCGCCGCGCCACCTTAGAACCGATGCTTGATGCCCACGGTCACTACAAGTTGTCGCCGCCCGCTTGCTGGGACGTAGCCGAGAATTGTCGCGTGGGCTTCAGCTCCGGCGGCCTGCTGCGCAAACGTCAGCATCGAAATATCCGTCAGCTTGGACAGTGAGTACACAACCGCAAGATTCAATTCATGCCACATTGGAATCTCATTTGGACGGTCATAATTTCCGCGAGTAAAGATGTAGGCTGCGCCTAGCAGCAGGTCGGGGCGAAGATTGTAGTTGACGCTCACGTTGAAGTTGTTCAACGTGAGGTGCGTTGAGTCAAGATACGAATAGTTGACATTGGTGAACATTGCCCCGTACCGCATTGGGCCAGCAACGTAGAACCCGCCCGTGCCAAAAATCTTCTGCCGGCTTGCGTAGACAGTTGGATTGAGCGCACTGTGTGTGAACAGCAGGTAACTCGCCGAGTAGTCATTATCGACTGCGCCAGGCTGATTCGTCGCGCTGTAGGGCGAGTCGTACTCAGCGTATGCGACATTCCAGCTAAATCCTCCTTGGACGTAGCGAGCGCCTACACTGATGGCCCTATTGTTTGCAAATTGGCCGGCCGCGTTACTAAAGCCATATAGCACCGTTGCCGAAAACCCTTTCACATCCGGCGTTACGTACTTGATCGAATTCTGGATGCGAATGTTGTTGAACGTGTTGTCGCTGTCGCCCACACTGCCTAACCAACTGTATGCGGTGTTCAGACCGAGATAGTCGACAACGGCATCGTACTGACGACCCGCAGTCAACGTACCCAATCGGTTATTCGAAAGTCCTACGTAGGCCTGTCGCCCGAATATTCGCCCATTTTGACTCGCCGCACCCGTGTACGGGTTGAAACCGTTCTCGAGCGTGAACACGGCGGAATTCCCGTCGCCCAAGTCCTCTGTCCCGCGCAATCCCCAGCGAGGGCTCTGGTTCTGCCCGCTGAGTGCTTGATACGTATGGTGACCTGACTGGTTCGGCGAGTAGGCGAACCCCACGGAAATCAACCCGTACAACGTCACCGAGCTCTGCGCAAAAGATTGCTGGGCATGAAAGCCAATGATGCACGAGCTTGCAAGAGCGATAGTTTTAAGTTTCATGAGAAATCCGGCTGCGATCCTGCGTGTGGATGCCTTCGATGGGCGAGTCGGCCCGTGCCGCCTCGCCTGAAAGCGCGGCGGCGTCGATCATCGACAGGGGTGTTGGCTATTTAGAGAGACTGAATTCGAACCGGAGGGCGGCGAACCTGCTTCTCGCCCGCGTCTGTTTCCACGCCGATCGCGTAGAGGCCCGAACTCATGTTGTTGTATCGAATCTCAAACGGGAAATCCTTCGGCCGGGCAACGTCGCCGAGCCACACGGAGAGTGCATTCTCGTCCTCGCCGATCTCGATCCAGTTGAGGCCGTTGCCGCGATTCGCACCGGTGCCTGGTACGACGGGCAGAGCTGCCGGATGGGGTCCGTTGCTCATCTTGAAGTAGAGGTTAGGCTTTCCTTGCGGCCAGGCCGTCAGTGCGCTCGGGGTTTGCAGCGCAGCGCTACGGTTGCCGTTCATCATCTGCCGGCCTGCCTCCTTGCCGGTTGTGTTGGGGTCAACAACGGTCTTATGGTGACGCGCGAACGCCTCCAACTCGTCCAACGTGTCGGCGCGCAGGCACCATCCGATGAAGCAGTCGCCAGAGAGTGTTTGCTGTTCGAAGAACTGAGCCAAGGGTTGGCCACGCTTCAGAACCGTGTGATCCACGATGCTTTCGACTTCAATATAGATGTCCTCGGCTAATGGGACGACCTTGTGGCCAATCCCGTAAAGCGGAAAGAATCCGCCGTCGTAATTGCCGATCCCCGTCTCGCGACTGAGTCTGAATGTTGCTTCATAGACGTTTTGAGCAGCGAGGCAAATATGGTCGAAATGAATCATCTTCCTTGTCTTTCCTGATAGTTGCAGAGTTAAACGTCGTGACGGATGACTGTCGGGGTCTGTTCAGTGTCACGGGATATAGAGTCGTTCGACTGCCCGTACCTGGGCATCATGGTGAAGACGCCTGCAGCAGCGACCGCCAGAATGGTGCTCAAAAGAATGCCCGGCTGGTAGCTGCCGAACCTGTCCGCGAGCCATCCGAAGGCGAAGGGGCCCAGTCCCGCGACGAGGCAAAGCGATCCGTACTGCCACGCGTAAACGCGAGGGAACATACGAAGTCCGAAGTAACGTGTAGACATATAGGAAACCAGATCGATTTCGCCTCCGAACGTCCAGCCAACGGAAAACGCGTAGAGTGCTGCGTACTTCAAGCCTCCCACGTGGAGCAGGAGCAGACCGGAGGCGCCGACAACGCAAGAAACGGCCATCAGGCTCGATGCCTGAACCTGATCGGAGAGCCATCCACAAATCAGGCGGACGCAAATCGTCCCAATGCCGACAAGGCTGATGTACTTTGCTGCGCCTCGAGGGGAGGCGCCGAACTCCATGAGCATCGGTGCCATGTGCTGCGCATTGCTGGAGACCACTAGCGTGGATAGCGTGAAGGCCACGAACATCAGCCAGAAAGTGCGGCTACGCTTCACCCGCGCGAACTCAAGCTCCAGAAGAGCGTCCTTCTCGCCAGCAGGGAGATTCTCTGGAGTCTGTCGAGCGCCGTCGGCACCGTCGCGAAGCACGAAAAGAGCAACGGGTACCCCGATGAGCGCCATCGCCGCCAACGCCGCATATCCGAGCGGCCAGCCTTGATGACGGATAACGGCGGCGACCACCAGCGGGAAAGTCGCGCCGCAAAGACCCAGTCCGACCTGTGTGAGTCCTAAAGCGAAGCCGCGCCCGCTATCGAACCAGTTGCTGACCACGCGCGTGTACGGCAATCCGCTAGTACCGCCGCCGATGAAACCGACGGCACCGACGAGGCAGATGTAGGTCGACGGCGATCTCACGAACGTCGCCATCGCGCCGAAACATAACGCGAGGGCAACGGCGCTCGCGGCAACAGTCCGGCTGGCGCCGAACCGCAACAGCATGCGCCCCCAGAATTGCAGGCCTAGCGCCAACCCCAATGTGAAGGCGAGGTATCCGGCGCCGTACTGTGTCTTGGTCATGCCGAACGACTGTTCCAGGTCCTTGGCAAAAAGACCGAGGTTATATGAACCAAGTCCAATTACGCCTACCCCCAAGCCAATTGTGCATGCCGCCAGCTGCACCCAGCCTCGTCGAAATTCTTCAAGCTTGCGCATACAACTCCCGTGCTGAAAACTTTATTTATCATATGATTACTATTGGGCCGTCATTGTTCGCCGCCAGGACGGCGCTTACTACACGGATTCTCGGGACGCGGCCTCGTACCGGAAATCGTGCAGTGGAATCAGCATATTGGTAAAAAAAAATTTCACACAGTCCGACGCATGCGAACGCAGCTTTGCATTGTTTGCAACGCTGGCTGCTCCATCCGATCAGCCAGTCGATTAGTCACGCTTCGCAGGTGTCGCGGAGCGAGTCAAATTTGTGTGCAGATGTCAACACAAAGACGTTGCGCCACGCGCAACGTGGCGATCACATTTTTACGGGTTAACGCGCATCTCTCCTTGACGTACATTGAACGCCAATCGCCCGAACCATTGGACTACGCCCCGCGTTCCATGCTGCTGAAGCTTTTTGGGCCTGGTGCTTGCAGGGGTACTCATCCGCCCGAGGTGAAGGCGGATGATCGAGCTGAATGGGTGATGTCGGACGCGCGTTGATCTGGGCGGAGCCAATCGTGCTTGCAGACCATGCGCACTTCTCGTTTCAGTCCGTCTGGTGTCTGGCTGCCTTCCAGGAGAGGGAAGGAGGGCTTCGATCCCGGCATGTACCAACTTCGTTTAATGGGTATTTATGAACAGTCTTCTTTTCTCGCCGTTTCAGGTTGGACAGGTCAAGTTGCCAAACCGGATAGTGGTGGCGCCGATGTGTCAGTACAGCGCGAACGACGGTTGCGCAAACGACTGGCACCTGATGCATCTCATGCAACTGGCCGTTTCCGGTGCGGGTTTGATTGTGCTTGAGGCGACGGCAGTTGAGCGGCACGCGCGAATCACTCACGGCTGTCTCGGTCTTTATAACGACGTGAACGAGGCAGCGCTGGTTCGCGTGATGTCTTCGGCTCGTGCCGTTTCCCCTGCGGGAACGCGTTGGGGTATTCAACTGGGTCATGCTGGCAGGAAGGCTTCAGCGCAACGGTCTTGGGAAGGTCGGGGTGCACTCGGTGCACGGGAGTCTCCTTGGGAGACAGAGGCACCGTCGGAAATCTCTTTCGCTGACGGCTGGCACACGCCGCGCGAGATGACGAAGCAGGATATCGATCGTGTGCGTAACGCGTTTGTCGAGGCGGCGTTGAGGGCGGCCAGGGCCGGCTTCGATGTTGTGGAGATTCACGCAGCGCATGGTTACCTCCTGCATCAGTTTCTTTCACCGCTTGCAAATCACCGCGTAGATGAGTATGGCGGCAGCCTGGAGAATCGTGCTCGCTTTCCGTTGGAGGTGGCGCGGGCGGTTCGAGAGGCGCTTCCGCCGAACGTTGCATTCGGTTTTCGGATTACCGGGACGGATTGGCGCCCGGACGGAATCACGATCGACGAAGCGGTTGTGCTCGCAGATGCGCTCAAGTCGGTTGGTGTTGACTACGTGTGCGTAGCGTCGGGCGGCGTTGCTCCAGCGTCTATCCCGGTGCAAGCGGGCTATCAGGTGCACTTGGCTGCCGAAGTAAAGGAGCGCACCGGAATCGTGACGCGAACTGTGGGCATGATCGCAGACTCGCACCAAGCCGAGTCCGTGCTGACCAGCGGTCAGGCAGACCTTGTGGCCTTGGCACGTGCATTCATCGACGACCCGCGTTGGCCGTGGCATGCCGCCGAAGCGCTTGGAGATCTTGAAGCGCTTGGAGATCTTGAAGAGATAAAGTATCCGGGACAGTATGAACGCGGTGGCGCAGTTCATTGGCCAGGGGCCGCGTTGCGGCGAAACGGCGTAGAGCAAGTCGCTAGTTGACGCGGGCTGGCCGGAGTCTCTCTGCATGCGGCATGTAATGCCGCATGCCAGGTCTCTAGCCGGGGGCGACTCATCTTTGTGCCACAGGACCACGAGGAGCGCCATGTCGTGATCGTTCCGCCATGCCGGCACGGAGGAGCGGCTCGCATGCCGCTCCAACGACGACGCCGGATCGCTGGTTTTAGTATCTTTCACGAGGCCGCAATGAAGGTGAGGCTTCGCCGGTGACGTCGCACACGGCGCGGCCCCGAGCCATTAGTTAAAGCGATGTCGTCCGGCTAACCACTCCCATGCTTTGTCGATCTTCGCTTCCGTGGCTTTTATGAGCTCCTCTGCGCCACCTATCCCGTCAGCCAGTGCGAAATACGGTCCCCAATCTCCGTCAGAAAGATCGCCGACGTTCGAACATTTGACGTCGGTGCCTAACCGATGCGTCATTTCGTAGAGCCGCGCGGGTTTTAGCGTGTCCACGCGCAGATAGTTAAGAAGGAGATCCAGGAATAGGGTCGGCTGGATATTCAGCGCCGTTTCGCTTGTGTACGAAAAGAGTGTGGGATTCAACGGGGATGTCGCGTCGTCCCTGGTGTAGTCGACTTCAAGGTATGAATGTTTCAGGATGCACATGCTTGTAAGATGGCCAAACGCAGAAACGATGGGATATGGCCCTTTGTGAACCTCCGACACCGATTCTTCGTCATCGCCGTTAGTCTGTCCCGAACCCGAACCTGCTTCGGATAGCGGCTTGTCGTCGATTTCGAGTTCCTCGACCTCGCCTGGCGTTTTCCTGTAAAAGTCAATGACTCTCTTTGCCAGCGTTTCGCTGCTCATCGCTGACTCAAAGGCGAATAATCCCTTAAAGAACGGCGGCTTGTTGTCATCCATTTGGCTAACATCGGCGAGCAAGGCGAGGCTTTTTCTAAGTTCGGCGTGGGTTAGCTTTGTCTTAACCTCGATGGCCGCGCGAACCGACTCCGCGGGGACGACAACCAGATCGCCCTCCCTGAAGATTGGCGCGTAGTCCTGTCCGTCATAGATCACTACGTCAATTTGCCGTGGACAGCCATAAATGAAGCCTGTGGCTACGTGATATCGCTTCGGAAGGTGTTTTCGCAACAGGCTCTGAAGGATATTTTCTCGATAGGTTCCGACTGTCGAGGTGTGTCCGATGAGCATCCTGATCCGGTCGCTCAAACTCGAAAGCTCTTCAGCGAGGCTGCCCGCAAACAGCCTCGCCTTCTCTCGCTCGGCTTGCTCGCTGCTCAGCGAAATCAGGACCTTCTTCTTGCCCTTGCCCTTTTCCTCCGCGATGAACGCCCCCATGGCAAGGCTGCCCTTTATGCACAGCTCAATGAAATCGGCGGGCAGCCTACTGAACCGCGGCTCAGCCGTGAGTCTGCCGAGCAGAGCGCCGATCTCGATTTCTCCACTCGCGCGCAGCAGATTGCTGGCAAGATCCTGAACACGCTTGCTAGGAACCACATTGCGTGGATAGATCCGTTGATAACTGACGGAGTAAGGTCTAGGAACGAGATTGTCCACGTCGGCAACCTTGTACACGTCAACCGGTTCGAGTTCGGAGTACTTTTCGATGGGGGACGTGCCAACCAAGTTGCCATGGGTTCTGTAAATCCTTGTCTCGACTGAAAGCCAATCGTCGCGAAGGTCGATGCAGAAATCGTTATCTTTGAGCGGGATCTTCATTGGGTATCGTGCGCCGATGGGACAGAAGAGGAATTGTAGTGGCAAGTGGCAATCCTGACTTTCTGACTTCGCGGCGATCAAATCGACAGCATCGGTGCGGATCGCGCGGCTTCACTGAATGGCACCCGCAATTTTCCATCGGCCCAGCGTATGCAGGGTCTGGATTGTCGATGATCTGACAGAGACGGGTCAACGTCCAGAGTTGGCCTAGATTGCGTCAAAACTCCTTTTTGAACCACTATGATTTCCGTATCCGGTATCGGAGGCGAGAGATGAAGTGGTTCGTTCAGGGCGACAGCCGTACGCAAAGTTTTCTCCTTCCTGAGGCACTCGACGACTACGTAATGGATATGAATCCCGTGCGAGTCGTCAATGTTGTTGTAGATGAACTTGATCTACGGCGAGGTTCGCGTGTGTCGAACCTGCGCTCACCGGCCGCCCTTCGTACCATCGCGAAGTGATGCTCAATATCTATATCTGCGGTTACCTGAACCGGATTCAATCCAGCCGCCGATTCGAACGTGAAGCGCGGCGAAACATTAAATTGATGTAGCTCACCGGCCGTCCGGCGCCTGATTTCAAGACCATCGCCCGCTTCCGCAAGGACAATGGCAACGCGATTCGCAGCGTCTGCCGTCAGTTCGTCAAGCTCTGCCAGCGCCTTGACCTGTTTTCTGATGCACTGGTCGCAATCGACGGTAGCAAGTTCAAGGCGGTCAGGCGCCGACGAAGTCCGCATGCTAAACACGTTTGCAGATGGTCGCGAACGCATTATTGCGTTCGCAGAAAGAAAAATGCGGGCTTGACCCGGCCATTCGGTGCGACTCACCAGCGGTGATTTTGTCACCGGGCGCTAGGCAGGCGCAGTCTCGAAACACAGGCAACTTGAATCCTTACCACGCGACTACGAACGGGATTCATCGTCAGCAATTGCGGATAAAAGCACGATCGCTCATGTCAATTGTTGCTAATTTCTTTTATGCAAAGACCGTGAGTGGGAGGGAAGCCACGTTTTTCCATGAGGTGTGCGCACCAAAAAGTATGGGTTTAGACGCGGCTAATAGGTTGGGCTGGATCTATACGCAGCGGCGATAACACCCGTTATCGCTGCAAAGCTCGGCAAGGTGCTGTTGAGCAGGGCGTCCTAAGGCCCGTTGGCGCGACTTTGCAATGTGCAAGGCATGGCTAATAGGATTTCAGAGGACAACTGGTCGGCCTTATGGAAAGCTTCGCATAAGGCCGCGCAACAGTATGTCACTTCGCGTCAGTGATCGGCAGATCGTCCCAGAGCATTCCGCCGATTGGTGCGGTACAGAAAGAATCAACGCGATAAAGTAGCTCACGCAGGCGGCGTCCGACTACGGCAATCTGAAGAACCTGACCGACATCGCGCTCGTTAGTGTCCTTCTTTCCTCGTCTTCGGTTGTTCGGGCTGCGGGTCACGTCCGCGTTGCGTCGGTGCTCTAGTACACGCATCTGGGGGCGTTACATAGGTCACGTCGTCGCAGCAGCACGCATAGACCGGAAACCCGTACGCATTCGTGCGGATGACGGTCGTTGGCCCGTGCAGTGGGCACACCGCGTTCATGTCGCCTCCTGAAATTCAAGGTCAACCGGTTGTATCGTACACGCGGCTCGTCAGTTCGGCAGCGACAAACACCGGTTCAACCAGTCAGGATAACGAAAACCTTGTCCGCCTGCTTCCGGAGCTTGCGAACGGGAAACACGCGTTCGTCAAAGCGACCGCGCAGCCCAATATCCGGCGAAAACAGCCGGCAACCTACATTCGAACGCGAGCGTTGGATACGCGGCCTTCGCGATCTGAGACGCCCACAGAAATTTCTCTCATGCTTCGGGCCATCCGGCAACACTCCGCGCCCAAGTGGCATCTGCCGAGCGCTTCACTTTATCGGAAATAGCTCGCTGTCCGCTTCGTCGCTTGGCGACAATTCGCTGACATCACCCAAAATCCGTCGTTCATTTTCCGACCAGTCGTCACACAGGCCTCGTGCAGCCCGCTCTCGGTAAGTTGACAAAGCCGATGCGGGCCCGCGATCTGCAGATGGTATGGATATTTCCTTAACGTGTTCTCCCAAAACCTGTCATCGGAATGGTCTTTTTCATTCCCGAGAATGCATCGGCTTTCGAACCAGGCGGCCACTACCGGTGAGCTTCGAAAGCAGCTGTATTCCGTACGGCCATGTGCCGAGATCGTTGTCCGACCCCAGATGTCCGGCACCGGGCAAAACGACAAATTCGCTACCCCACATTTTCGCGAGAAATGTGCCTCGCTCGACGGAAATGAAGCGATCGGCCGAACCCATCACGACGATCGACGGAAATGGGAGCTTTGTGGTCGGCATCGGTGTGAAACCATGCGTGCCTGATGGGAATGCCGGTCCTTCTGTATCGGTCGGTGCGACGAGCAAGGCGCCACGAATGCAGCGATTTGCCTGAGCAGCCCATTTCACCGTCATGCAACACGCAAGGCTATGCGCGGCGAGAACGATGTCGTCTCCGGTGCGCTCGATCTCCGCATCCAATGCGGCGATCCATTCAGCAACGTCAGGGGTGTGCCAGTTTTTCTGGCTTACACGTCTGACACCTTCGAATTCCACTTCCCATCTGGACTGCCAATGATCCGGGCCGGAGTTGTACAGACCTGGAACAGTCAACACGGATACCGTCATTCATTCCTCTTCTTCGGGTGATGCCAATGCGTCGATCCAGCGTAAAAGCATGGTGCTTCGTTAAATCCGAAGATTAAACTAGACAGACAGACTTGTCTATTCTAGGATGCGTTCAATGGCTGGTTCATGCGTATTGGCATATCGATTTCGCCGATCTGGATGTGCGCGGTCGAACGAACGGACGCATCATTTACAGGGGAAGGAAGCGATGGAACATGGACCGCTCAAAGGAGTAGTTGTACTCGACTTGTCCCGTGCGATAGCCGGTCCGTTTTGTACGATGGTGCTTGGCGACCTCGGCGCGGATGTGATCAAAATCGAACTGCCGGAAACCGGCGACGAAACGCGTCGCTGGGGGCCGCCGTTCGTCGAGGAGTGCGGTGCCGCATACGTTGGGTTCAACCGGAATAAACGCAGCGTTGCCATCGATCTGCATGCAGACGAAGGACGTCAACAGATACTCGAACTCGCGGCTCACGCCGACGTCGTCGTCGAAAACTTCCGGCCCGGGACGATGAAGCGCTTCGGTATCGACGAGTCGGTGCTGAAGGCTATCAATCCGGAATTGATCTATTGCGCGATCTCTGGTTACGGGCAGCACGGTCCGCTCGCGAAACACGGTGCGATGGATCTGATCATCCAGGCGATGAGCGGACTGATGTCGCTCAATGGCGATCCCGACGGTCGCCCGGTGAAGGCAGCCGTTCCGGTTGCGGACCTGCTGGGGGGGTTTACCGCAGCATTCAGCGTACTGGGTGCTTTGCTCGGGCGCGCGCGCGGAATCAAATGCGACCGGATGCTTGACATCAGCATGCTGGATGTATTGATAACGATGCTTGCGCAACCGATCGTCGCCTATCAGATGTCCGGTGTTGAGCCGAAGCGGCATGGAAATGCGCATGAGTTGATGTCGCCGTACACGTCGTTCCGTACGCAAACACGCGATATCGTGGTGTCGCTCGCCAATCAGAAGCGATGGCGCCAGTTGTGTTCGATCGATGAATTCTCGGCGCTTGGTACGGATACGCGTTATCAAACCCAGGAGTCGCGTAACGAACACCGCGCCCTGTTGGGTGACGATCTTCAACGGATTCTCGTTTTGCAGCCGGCTGAATACTGGATCGAGCGCTTTCTTGCGCTTGGCTTGCCCGCGGCGCCGGTCAATTCCGTTCCCGAAATCCTTGCCGATCCGCACCTAACGCAGCGGCAGACGCTAATCGACCTCGAGTATCCGCCGGGCAGCGGCAATCGCGTCGCTGTGCCGGGCATGCCATGGCGCGATGTGTCGTCGCGCATGCCTGTCCGTAATCCGCCGACGTTGGGGCAGCACACGGAAGAAGTCTTCGCGCAGTTTGGCCTCACGCAACCGCAACAGTCCGGCCTGCTGATCGACTAGCGGCCATTATCCGTTCCTGCACGCCGCGGCGGAAAGGAACATCTCACAACTGAATGGGAGCACCGCCGTGTCAACTACGAATCACGCGACAGCCGCCTCGGCCGCTGTTGTGAAATCCAGTGCCTGGTCCTCATATTCTCGGGGCGTTATCTTCTGCCTGCTTGCGACACTGTCTTTCGGGATCATGTTTCCGGTCATGACGAGTGCGCTAACCCGCATCGATCCTTTCACATTCACTTCGTTGCGCTATCTCGTCGCCGGCACCGCCTTTCTCGTGCTGCTAATCGTGAGAGAAGGGCGTCAGGCGCTAAATCTGAAGGGTGAACGCGTATGGTTCGCGTGGTTTCTCGGTTCTATCGGCTTCGCCGGTTTTGGTTTCTTCGTCTTTCTGGGGCAGCAGCTCGCCGGACGTGACGGCGCGCTTACCGCATCGATCATGATGGCGACTCAGCCGATGCTCGGCCTGCTTGTCAATTCGATCGTGCGCCGCATTTTGCCGCCCCTGTACTCGTTTCTTTTCATTCTGATGTCGTTCTGCGGCGTCGCGCTAGTCGTCACGAAGGGCGACATCGGCGGCCTGTTAAGCGAACCGCAAAGCTATTCGGCAAATGCACTCATCGTGCTCGGCGCGCTGTGCTGGGTGATCTACACATTCAGCGCAATGTTTTTCCCAAAGTGGTCGGCGTTCAAGTACACCACTGTAACGACGTGGCTGGGGCTGACCACGATTGTCGCGGTCAACCTGGTCCTGTTCGCGCTACATACGATTCCGGTTCCGCGAAGCGCGGATCTCGTCGCCATTGCTCCGCACCTTCTCTATATGGGCATCATCGCCGGCTTCGGCGGCATCCTGTGCTGGAATCTCGGCAACAAGATTCTCACGCCGTTGAATGGCGTGCTCTTCATGGACGTGGTGCCGATTACGACGTTCATCGTGTCGTCAATCGAAGGTGTCATTCCGACGAATATGCAGATTGTCGGCGCGTGCTTGACGGGTGCGGCGCTGATTTTCAACAACGCGTACCTGCGAGCGCGTGCGCGCAAACAGGCAGTCAAGAATTGAATGTCGCGATTCACGGGAACACTGTGGGTGCTACGGGCACCTGCATGGTATTTTTTTGAATTGCTTATACGTACAGGTCCGTATATATTATGCGAAATAGGATACATCTGTTGTCGCGGTCACGTACGCACGCGGTTTCGACGTACTGAGCAGCATCGCCGGAGGTTGCTTTATGCTACAGAAAAGGCAGGACATCATAGAGACGGCATTGCGTCTATTTGAGCTTCATGGATATCGCGCTGTCGGCATCGACCGGATCATTGCTGAGTCGGGCGTCGCGAAAATGACAATGTACAAGCATTTCCGCTCTAAAGACGATCTGGTTGTTGAAGTGCTGAGAGAGCGCGATCGCCGGACGAGGGAGTCTCTCGCAGCGTTTGTGACGCGCAGCAAGGGCGCCCGAAATCGCGTGCAGGCGATCTTTCAATGGCTTGACCGCCGACTAAAATGCGCGGAATTCAACGGCTGTATGTTTGTTAATGCGGTGTCCGAGTATGGTCAGGACAGTGGCGAGATACTTCGCGCCGCGTCCGAGCATAAGTCGAGCATGCAAGCCTATTTCACCGCGATACTGAGCGAGTCCGTCAGCACGGAGGCTGAACCGCTGTCTCGCCAATTGATGATGCTGATCGACGGCGCAACGGTGGCGACGCAGGTTTCTGGCCGCTCGGACAGTGCAATGACCGCATGGGAGATTTTCTCCAAGCTGCTGCCGAAGGGCGACGAAGCCACCGGGAAAACCGCCCCACGCCGGGTGCCGAAACCGGCTGCGGCTCGCGCATAGCGGCGAAGCATTCGGCTCCTACTAGCCTGTCGTCCCACTCTGGGCGAAATTGTGGTGCCCGGAGTTAGGCCGCGTCTGGTTGATTCACCGGTAGCGCTGCGTCGAATGCGGGATGTCGGAGGCAACGCGTGGTGATTCGCGTGATATGGGCGAGCTGCTCGATATCGACGCCATAGGCTTTGGCCGACAGGACTTGTGGCACCAGAAAGACGTCCGCGAGTGTAATCGAGTCGCCGTGCGAATAAATACCGGTGGCCGGCGAACTCGACAACTGCTCTTCGATCGCGCTTAATCCGTCGTGGATCCAGTGCCGGGTCCACGCGAGTCTTTCGTTTTCGCCGATATCGAACGCGTTCGCCAGATGACGCGTCACGCGAATAGTGTGCAGAGGATGAATATCTGCCGCTAACGCGGTCGCTAACCCGCGAACTCGCGCCCTCGGCGCAGCGCCTGCCGGCAGCAGCGCCGGCGACGGATGCGTCTCCTCCAAGTACTCACAGATCGCAAGCGACTGCGTTAGCACGTTTTTTCCGTCCACCAGGGTCGGAAGCAGCCGTTGCGGATTCAGACGCCGGTACGCCTCCGCGTGTTGTTCCCCGTCGCCACGAAGCAGGTGGACGGCATTCGTATCGAATGGAATGCCCTTGAAGTGCAACGCGATGCGCACCCGGAAAGATGCTGTGGAGCGATGAAACGAATACAGTTTCACGGTTTTCTTCTCCGTTGAACTAAGGTCAGAAATACGTTTCCTGCTTTCATTTATACGCAGCATCAAGGAGTTGTTCGTCTTCGGCCGTTTGCGTCGACGCGTTGTTGTTTGACGCCGCGCGCGAAGACAGCAATTCGAACAACCTGCTGATGCATACATCGGCGTCCTTGGTGAGACGAGAATAGCGTCCCGGCCTCGGCAATTCCTGCGTGTAGTAGTGCGGCCCCTCGACAAGATAGCCGATTGCCCAGAAATCCAGCTGGCTGTGGCCTCCCCTGTCCAGTACGTTGTTGTTCTGGTCGATGTCGATTCCGCCGGGATGGTATTCGCCGTTATAGTAGGGCCGGATCGAACCGCTTTGAAGCAGGTTTTGCATCAGTGCCGATCCGTCAGTAAGCGGGCTAAACACGTCAATTCGCGATAGCACGAGGACATCGGCTAACCGGCGTTCTATCGTTTCGCCAAAGCGTGTTTCGATCACGAACTTCGCGCTGGATGGATCGACGTCGGTGGTGGCGCAGGGGCCGCCCGCGAGCTCAACGACGCCTGCATTCAGCAGCGCGACGAGTTCCGCGTTCCGATGCCGCGGAGGACCGAACACGATGCGGTTCAATGTCTGCACGAACTCGCCTGCGAAAACCTTGTGCGATTCGGCGGTGAATCCCGTGTACTCGGCCGCCAGCCGGAAAGTCTCCCGCAGATCGCGAAGTACGTCCGTCGCGGCCTTCACCGGGCCGTGTACGTTGCCCTTGTCAATTTCAGCGAGATCGTCCAGCAGAAAATCGCGGAAGAACGTCTCGAACGCCTGGAAGCCGTCGAAGCTCGCGTCGTGTAGAGGATCGAGAATCTTGTCGATCGCGGTGAGGTCGGCGGCGTCCGGACTCCATTCGGCGTCGCCAGGACTTTGCCCATCCAACGCAGTTCTGCGTGCGCGCGCCATGTCCTTCTTGACGAGCGGCAGTATTTCGCCAACGAAATCTATTTGGGGCGTTCCGCGCGTCATCAGCGAGCGATTACGAAGTTCTGCAACCGCCTCCACCGTGAAAAAGCGAGCCTGATATCGACCGTCGACGCTCTTCTGATTTATCGCGCGTCCTGAAAACGGCAGGCTTTTGCGCGAGTACATCAGTATCCTGGGTTCGCGGCCTGACTTGCGGTATTCGAGTCCCGCCTGATTTTCGACGAAAGCGCCGCCGCGCCCCGTTGTCAGATGGGATAAAACATCGTGGGCGGTCAACCCAAAGCCTTGAATTGCAACGGTGGCGTCGGGAGACACGCGTTCCAGTTGATCTATTGGGTAAGCGTGTGGGAAAAACGCAAGATTGCTGTTCTTGAATGACGAAGACTGGACAAAATCCTCGAATCGCAGATCGTCTTTGTCCTTGCTCCGTTTTCCGTGACCGGTGGTCAGAATAACGAAATCGGATTCCACCTTTAAGCCACCGTCCAGATGAACGACTTGACGGTTGTCCGCGCTTCTTTCGATACCCACTGCGCGATGACGTAGATGAACAAGCTCGACGTTGCGGGGCAATGATTCAGCGATCCGGTCGAATGCCCATGTGAAATATTGCCCAAGGAGATGGCGGGGCAAGTAGTGCTGGTCACTGATTTCCTCGCCGGCGGTTTCGCCGGTTGGATAGCAGGCGCTACCAAACTTCCGGTAGCCGGCCATCCGCGCCCATTCACCGAACGAAAGCCCGTCGGCGTGTGTGGCCGCGGTGTCCGGCGGGAAAATCGTAACCTGATTGGCCAGCGTATTGGTCAGCAGATGATGCGGTTGCCGGGCCGAGTGTGTGCCTTGTCCGCATTCGCCAGGATCGACGAGGTTCACAACGAGCTTCTGATTCAGCGATTCGGAACGAACGTGATGAGCGATTCGCTCCAGTACGCTGATTCCCCGCGGGCCCATGCCGATAATAGTAAGAACAGTCTGCGTCAAGGCTTTCACTCCTGGTTATGGTGGCGCGTCGAGCATCCGCGCAATACGCCGCGCTCTTTCAGGGCGGCACATTTGAATCGTTATGCTGAACTTCCCATAGCGGTGGAACACTTTCATCAACGCTTCTCCCGCACTATTGCTGTGCGTTTGTCTCATTCCGCGTCGCAATCCTTAATCGTCAAACCGGCCGTTCTTTTCGTCGCAAAATATACAGACCGTACTACCTGTCCGCAAGATTATTTTTCTTACAGGAACATTCTTTAGTGACTACTTATAAACTTCGTAAAAATAGAAAACACTCATAAATTACGAGGTTTCACAAAACTGTCTAAGTTTTTTTACAGCTAAATAAATTCCATCACGGGGGATTGACAACCGAAGATTGACGAATATTATGTACAGACCCGTCTACCTGAAAATACAAATATGACTGACGTTTTCTTGATGGCAGGTACGGTGGGGGCGTTATCCCAACTCAAATTTTCCGAGGGTCTAATGGATAGTCAGAATCGCTCTGCCGCGCTGTTCGAGCGTGGACGCAAGGTCATTCCCGATGGCGTGAGTTCACCGATGCGAGCATTTGCTCAGGTCGGGCGCAATCCGATTTGCGCTGTGTCGGCCAAAGGATCCCGGATCGTCGATGCGGACGGGCGCTCGTACGTTGATTTTCTCAACGCGTTCGGTGCGCTGCTGCTCGGACACGCGCCCGACGAGATCGTCAGCGCAATCTCGGAACAGGCTGCACGCGGTCCCGTCTACGGCCTGTCCACCGAGGGCGAATACCGCCTAGCCGAGCGGATTGTCGCGAGCACGCCTGAGATCGAGCGAATCCGTTTCGTGTGCAGCGGCACGGAAGCCGTCATGACCGCGGCGCGAATTGCCCGCAGCCATACGGGCCGCAATCTGCTTCTGAAGTTTCGCGGATCGTATCACGGCCATTCGGATGCATTGCTGGCGAATCCGGCCAACCTGGTGAGCGGGTCCGGCAATGCCAAAGGGGTGTCGAAGGGCATCAGCGATCACCTGAATCGCGACGTTTTGATCGTCGAATACAACGACGAGCAGGAAGTCGCTGCGGCGTTCGAAATGCATGGCGCGTCGATTGCCGCCGTGCTGGTCGAGCCGCACGCAACGAATATGGGCTTCGTCAAATCGAAACCGCAATTCCACCGGCTTCTGCGCGAACTGTGCGACCGGCACGGCGCGCTGCTGATTTTCGACGAAGTGGTGACGGGATTCCGCTTCCGGTTCGGTGCTGTCTGTACGGCATTCGGCGTGAAGCCGGATCTCGTAACGTTCGGCAAGATCATCGGCGGCGGCACGCCGGTTGGCGCGTTCGCTGGCAAAGCCGAGTTTCTCGATCACGTCGCGTTGGGTAGGAACGTGTTCCAGTCCGGCACCTTTGCCGCGAATCCGTTGACCGTCGCAGCCGGTAACGCGGCGCTGGATCTGCTGGGCAAGCCTGGCTTCTACGAAACGCTTGAAGAGAAGGGCGCTTTCGTCGAGGGTCTGCTGCGAGCGGGCTTCGCCGAGCACGGCATTCCGTTTGTGGTCAGCCGGCACGGCGCGTTGCTGGGCCTCGCGTTCCGCGGCAGTGCCGAGCCGCTGCTCAGCTATCGGGACGTCAAGACGCAGGACTACAAGTTGTTCGAGCGGTTCCACATCCAGATGCGCGAGAAGGGCTTCCTTCTGCCGCCTTCGCTCGAAGAGCCGATCTTTTTGTCAGCGGCGCACACGCACGAGGATCTTGAGCGGTTCGCTCGCGAAGCGGTTCAGACCTTGCATGCGCTGCGCTGCGAGTCCGTACCCGCCTGAAACCAACAACCCGTATCGCTAACCCATAGCTCGAGATAAAACATGAATGCAGTCGCCGAGGTAACCGATAGGTCCGTCGTTGATCCCGTCTCGCGCTGGTATGCCGGCGCCACCGTGCGCAACGCACCGCGAATCTACGTTCCGCAAAATATCGCGGAAGAGAATATCTTTCCGCCGTCGCGACAATTGCTCGCGACTCATCCGCTGGTCAAAAAACTGGGGCAAGAAGCGATCTCTTATGTGCTTGCGCAATCCACGTACAAGTACATGTATGAGATCGGTCTGCTGGAAACGCGCTTCGTCATCGATTGCTCGCTGAAGATCATCAACGGCGAAATCGGCACCGACATTCCCGAAGAGGATAAGCGTGAAGCGATCACCATCGTGATCGACGAGGGATATCACGCATACGTCGCGCTCGATTTCATCATCCAGCTGAAGGCGAATACTGGTATCGAACCGCTTTCCGTTCCGCAGACGAACGGCAATCTCGACGCTGTCCATCGCGGTTACGAAACATTGCCGAGGTCGTTGCACGGCACTTTCCAGTTGCTGGCGACGTGCCTGGCTGAGCATACGCTGACGAAAGACCTGCTCAGTATCGGCAAGGAAAAGGAAGCGACGATCACGTTCACGAAAGTGATGACGGATCACGTTTCGGACGAAGGCCGGCACGCGAATTACTTCGCGAGGGTGCTGAAGGATTACTGGAAAACCGTCGGCACGGACGACCAGAAACTCATCGGCCGTTTCCTGCCGAACTACCTCCGCGACTATCTCGCCGCCGATTTCGAACGCGAATTCGATCGCGACGTGCTGTCGCAACTGGATCTCACTGTCGACGAGATCGACACTGTATTGCAGGACACGGATGAGCGCTATTCGGCCGGCGCGAAAAGCTATATCGACGTGACGATCGCCAATCTGGTGAAGTTGCTCGATCGCAACGGCATTCTGGCCCATCCCGAGACCCGTGCCGCCTTTGTTCAGGAAGGGCTGCTCGCCGCATAACAGCCAGTCTGCATCACCCGTTCACGCATTTCAAAAGACGCGCCTTGCCTGGCGGTGCTCCGCCAGGCGTAGGACGCGCTCGTACGCTCGAAGCGAATCAAGCGAGGCACTTGCTGCCGGCCGCAACGGGCCATCCAGATTTCACCGAGGTGAGACATGCTACTCAATCAAATTCTGCTGCATGCTGCCGTCAGTCCTGATCGTGCGGCCGTCGTAGCAGGCGCTGAAGTGTTGAGTTATTCGGAACTGAAGGAGCGTAGTGCCGGGATTGCGTCCGTGGTTATCGATGCCGGATTGGAGCAAGGGCAACTGGTTGCAGTTTTTCTGGGGCGAACCGTCGACGCGCTTGCGTCGATACTCGGCGCAATGTACGCGGGGATGGCATACACGGTCGTCGAAAACGAAGGCAACGCCGAAGAACACGCTCATCGGTTGAAAGCCATTGCTCCGGCACTCGTGCTGACTGACGACGCTGGGGAGCAGCTACTGGCCGGACACGGCTTCAACATTGCCGGGCTGCCCTCGTCGCAGTCGGCTGTCGATGCAAAGTCGCCATTGCCCGAAGTCAAACTCGACGACCTCGCTTACGTACTATTCACGTCCGGATCGACCGGTGTACCGAAAGGCGTGATGATTACTCATCGGAACGTCGAGCATTATGTCACCGCGATTCGCGAGCGTTTGACGATCGACACGCCGCTATCATACGCACACGTGAGCACACTCGCGGCCGATCTAGGCAATACGTCATTAATGTTGTCGTTATATACGGGCGGCACGCTGCATCTGATCGGCAATCATATGCGCAAGGATCCGGGCGAATTGGCCGATTATCTCGCGCATCACGACATCCGATTTCTGAAGATCACGCCGTCTCACTGGCGTGCAGTTTTCAACGCATTCTCGACTCGCGCACGCGGCGCGTGGAAGCTCGAACATCTCGTGTTGGGAGGCGAGGCACTCAATCCGGGACTTGCCGCCGATACGCTCAGGTCCGGCGTGGTAAAGAATCTGGTAAATCATTACGGGCCGACCGAAACTACGGTCGGCGTTATGGCGAACCGTATGCGCGATGCCGACGCCGTGCAGGCGTTGACCTCGAAGACGGTTCCTGTCGGACTGCCGTTGGGACAGACACGCGTGCTGGTTCGCTCCGAAGACGGCGCATTCCACCAAACCGGCGCAACGGGTGAGCTCTATGTAGGTGGACCTTCGGTATCGCCGGGATATCTCCGCAATCCGACGGCGACGAAAGACAGCTTCGTCACGAATGTGGACGGACCGCACCGCTTCTACAAAACCGGAGACCTGGTCAATATCGACGAGAACGGAGTAGTCGAGTTTCTCGGCCGGATCGACCGGCAGGTCAAGGTAAATGGTTATCGCGTGGAACTGGAGCACGTGGAGAGCGCACTGCGCTCGCTGTCGGGCGTCGAAGGCGCATCGGCATTCCTCGTCGACATCTATGGGAAGACAGGTATCGCCGCGGCGATTGCGCCGTATGACGCGCTGACACCGACGCTGAAGGACCGTTTGCGCGAGATCGTGCCGCATTACATGGTTCCGAAGTGGCTGGAAGCATTCGACGTGTTTCCGCGCAACGCAAACGGCAAGACAAATCTCGCCGAATTGAAAAAAACCATCGAACAGCGTCTGATGGGTTCAACCGTGAAATCCATGCCGCAATCGCCGCCCGCGCAATCCGATTCCGTCACCGACATGATTCGTGCGGTCTGGCAGGGAACGTTAGGGCACGGCGATTTCAGCGACCAGGACGATTTCTTCGAATTGGGCGGCGATTCGCTGGATGCGATTCAGGTGATTGCCGAATTGCAGGGCAAAGGCTATCGCGTGTCGGCCAATGCATTCCTGCGAAAACCGACAGTCGACGCGCTGGTCGCGCTGGTCGGCGCCGAAGAAAAGAAACCGGCGGCCGCGAAACACGTATGGACTTCCGGCGCCGTGGCAGAGCAGTTCTCCACCGCACAACAAGCATTTTTCTCGAAGCGTTTCGCGCAACCGGATCACTACAACCAGTCGATTCTGCTCGAGTCGAGTCGTCCGCTTTCAATCGATATCTTGCGAAAAGCAGTAGGCGTGTTGCGCGAGTGGCATCCGTTGTTGCGCGCGCGTTACTGGCAGGCCGACGGCAAATGGGCGATGCAGGCATCGGATACGCGTCCAGTAGTTGGTACGTCGTCGGTGGACGCGCTGGACGAAGACGAAGCGATTGACACGCTGATCCGCACCGCAGCGCAGGTATATCAAAGCACGCTGAGTCTCGATGGCGGACGCGTGTTCGCGGTGCATCTGTTCACGCGCGTCAACGGTTCGCATCAGCTATTGCTGGTCGCACACCATCTGTCTATCGACGTGATTTCGTGGCGCGTGATCGTCGCCGATCTCACGCGCCTGTATCGCGTCATCGAGATGGCTCAAGCCATACCGGCAAAGCCTGCGAATACGCCGTTCCCCGCGTGGGTCGATCATCTGTCGCAGCACCGCGCGACGTGGGAAGCCGATGCGGGCTTCTGGCGCGGTTTGCCCGACAAACTGGCCGACGTGCAGGTGTCGGAGACGTCGGCGCTCGGTACGGAAGAGTTAGCTGAAACCGGTTGGCTGCGGTTTTCTGGTGAAGAGACGCAAGCGTTGTCGCTCGAACTGCCGGCGATTTTCAGCGCGCCATTGCATCACGTGCTGATCGCCGCGTTTCTGCACGTTTTGCATGATGCACAAGACGGCTTGCCGCGTAAAACGCTTGTCGAAGTGGAAAGCCACGGACGCATCAGCTTCGACGACGACATCGACGTATCACGCACGGCCGGTTGGTTCACGTCCAGCTATCCGCTGGTGCTCGACAGCGCCCACGCCGATTTCAGGCGAAGCGTTGTGCAGGTCCACGATGCATTGTCGGCTGTACCCAATCTCGGCGTTGCTTATGGCTTGTTGCGTGACGAACTGGTCGGCGAATGGGGCGGCGAACCGGTGCCGGCGGTCTGCTACAACTACCTAGGGGAATTCAATTTCGCGCGCGATCCGGGATTGCCGCTCAAACCGTCGCGCTACTCGACCGGCATCGCGCGCGGACCGGAAAACGAACGTACGCACGACCTGAAACTCACTGCGCGAATTCTGGACGGCCAGTTGCTCGTCGATCTGTCGTTCAACAGCGCGACCCGCCGCCGCGATGTGATCGAGAATATCCTTGCTCGACTCCACGACGCATTGCTGAAGGCGGCGGGGCTTTCCGGTAGCGAAGCAAAGGTCGTCGTCGAACGAGGCAGCAGTTCAGGCCTGCTCGCCTATGCACCGGCCTCACTCGGCTGGATTGCGTCTGCGCCGAAGACGACTCGCGACTATGCGAGTGTGTTACTGACCGGCGCAACCGGCTACCTCGGCATCTACGCGTTACACGAACTGCTGACCACGACGCAAGCACACGTGTTCTGCCTGGTCCGCGAAACGGCCGGAGTCGGCGCGTTGCAGCGCTTGCAGGAAACGTTCAAATGGTATTTCCCGCAAGCCGAACTAAACGCGTTCTCGACTCGCTATACGGTGCTGTCCGGCGACCTTGAAAGCGACAATCTGGGACTCGCGGAATCGGACTATGCGAAGCTCGAACGCGAGATCGAAGCGATCTACCACTTCGCCGCCGACACCCGTCTGTTCGCCGACGAATCGACCTTGAAACGGCAGAACGTGGACGGCACGCGCCGGATGATCGAGCTCGCGCGCAATGGCCGACAAAAGGACTTGCACTACATGTCGACCCTTGCCGTGTGCGGATTCAATCCGGGCGACGATCCGGTTACATTCGATGAAGAATCGCTCGATGTAGGTCAGGACTTCCTCAACGACTACGAGCGCTCAAAATTCAAAGCGGAACAGCTGGTCAACGCGTTCATCGCACACGGCGGAAACGGTTACATCTACCGCACCGGCAATGTATCCGGACACTCGCAGAGCGGACGCTTTCAACGCAACGGCGGCGACAACCGCTTTGTTCAATTTCTGCGCGCGGCTCTGAAAATCGGTGAACGGCCACTCAATCTAGGCGAGAACATCGCACTGAGTCCGGTCGATACGGTGGTCGGAGGCATTGTCAGGTTGTCTGTCGATGCTTCGCTGACGGGACACACGTTTCATGTTGACAGTCCGTGGCAAATCCCAATCGTCGACATTCTGGCCGCGCTCGAAGCAATCGGTGCCAGGTTCACGCCGACCCAGTTCGAAACGTTCGCCGACGTCTTCCGGCCACACAGCCAGACACGCGACCGGGATATATCCCTTGGCTATTTCTGGGCCAATCGGGAGAAACGTGCGATTACGCTGAAGCACGACCGAACGCTGTCGCAACTCGAGCGACTTAACCACAGGTTCGATCCATTGAGTCGTGAATGGCTAACGTTGTTCTTCGCCGGCTTGGTGAGCGACGGAACGCTTTGTGTCCCGACGGAGTTCAAGGAGGGCGAGATCTTGTCGGTGTAAAGGCAGGAGCAAGGTGCCTGAACAAGTTGGCGCAATTCACGGTCAAAAAGGCATTCGGGTGAGGAAAGCGTGGGCGTTCTGTGATGTTTGAGAAAGCGCAAGCCTACGCCAATATCTCACCCGACCCATTGGACAATGGGAGCTTCGTCCAATCTGCAGCACGGGCGGATCTAGAAATGTGCGGATCAGCACTTGAACACAAGTCTACGAACAAAGTCGTCTTTCGGGAGACGATTTTCGAATCAGAGCCGTACGGAGAAAACAGAGTGACAACCTTTGCTGGAACCGAACGTCTGTTGCATCGGTTGGGAATTGCAATCCCAATCATTCTGGCGCCGATGGCAGGAACCGGGACGACGGCTCTAGCCGCAGCAGTGTCCAACGCCGGCGGATTGGGTTCGCTCGCGGTCGGTGCGATGGATCCCGAGGCCGCGCGCCGGGCAATCCGTGAGTTGCGAGAATTGACTAGCAAACCGTTCAACGTGAACGTGTTCGCTCACGTATCGCCCATGCCCGATCTGGATCGGGAGACCCGCTGGATCAAGTTTCTGGCGTCGTTTTTCGAGGAACTAGGCAGCACACCGCCCGCCCGCTTGACGGAAATTTACAGGAGCTTCGTTGCAGACGACGCGATGCTGGAAGTTCTTCTGGAAGAACGCCCCCGAGTCGTCAGCTTCCATTTGGGCCTGCCTTCGAGGGAGCGCATTACCGTACTACGGGAGGCTGGCATTATTCTGTTTGCCACCGCCACGTCTGTTGAAGAGGCACAGGCAATCGAAGGCGCGGGCGTCGATGTGATTGTAGCTCAGGGTATCGAAGCCGGCGGTCATCGCGGCGTATTCGACCCGACGGCCCATTCAGACGAAGCATTGAGTACGCTCGCGCTCGTATCACGGCTCGTGCGGCGGACGTCGCTGCCAGTCGTCGCTGCTGGTGGCATCATGGATGGCGCCAGTATCGCTGCGACGCTGGCGGCCGGCGCGCAAGCCGCACAGCTCGGCACAGCGTTCCTTCGTACTCCAGAATCAGCCGCTGATTCTACGTATCGCGCTGCGCTGATCGACCCATCAGCTCGCACCGAGCTAACAGCCGCCATCTCGGGGCGTCCCGCGCGGTGCATCGCCAACCGTTTTACGGAGGCCGGACGGCAGCTCGGCGGAGTGGCGATTCCCGACTATCCGGTTGCATATGACGCGGGCAGAGCATTGCATGCGGCGGCCGCCGCGATCGGCAACTCGCAATTTTCGGTGCATTGGGCGGGGCAGGGATTGGCGCTGTCGCGCGACATGCCGGCTGCGCAAATGGTCAACGTGCTCGCAGAGGAATTGCGGAGGGCTGCGCCTACACTGTGCCCGCACTGATCGCGTGTGAACGGTGCGTGATTTTGTTCGGTCATAGAGGAGACTGAAATCGATATGCGTGTAGTCTTATTGGGTTCCCACCGTAGTCCGTTTGTGAGGAAAATTCGCGTTGTTCTGGCCGAGAAGAATCTGGAATACGAATTGTTGGAGCTGGAGATCTCAAACTCCGATTCGCCGGTCTTCGCATATAACCCGCTCGGCAAAATTCCATGCCTTATCGCGGGAGATATCGATAGCGGCGAATCGTTTTACGATTCAAGCGTAATCGTTGAGTATCTGGATCTCCTTTCTCCGGCTCCCTGCATGTACCCATCCGGATCGCTAGAGCGAGTGAGGGCGCGGCGCATCGAGGCGTTGGCCGATGGAGTACTGGATGCAGGCATTCTTGCCCGCTCCGAACTCGTTGAACGCGCTGATGAGCTGCGAGATCCTGTCTGGATCGGGCGGCAGATGAAGAAGATCCACTCGGGCGTCGAGGCGCTATCGCAAGCGCTCGGTCGCAATCGCTACTATTGTGGCAGCGCGCCAACGATCGCCGACATTTCCACTTGCGTTACTTTGGCGTGGCTGGATTTCAGATTTCCGGAAGTTGAATGGTCGACGCGTTTTCCAAACCTCCGACACGTCTCGTCGGAACTCGCCTCGCGGACATCGTTTATCTCTAGCGAGCCTTGGACTAGCTAGTGTGACGATGCAGTTTACTGCATTGCATGTTACATGCTGCGCGGGGCGTTGACGCGGCTTGCTTTGGGACCGCTTCGGCAGATGGTCACGCACGATCCGGCGGGATGGGCGTCCAGAAGCGTAACCCGGATCCAGGACGTTAGAGGACGCTTTTCTGTTTGGGCTATACCGACCAAAGTAGGTGTCGATGCAAGGGGAGGTGAGGTCCATGCACAAATCGTAGACGACCTGCATGCAGACCGTATTGTTTGTCACCTTATTAATGGCCTTGTTCGCCGAAGATTGCCTGTCGAAACTAGATCTTTCACGAACCGAGCGATGAGTTTGTCAGCGTCGAGATCTCCGCTACAAACGCACATTTCAACAGTTCTATTAAGATAAGTATTCTTATCACAATAGCACTGTTCGTATGTCAAACTGGCGCCTATGAAAACGCGCCTGACGCCGACACCTTCGCCCGAATCTCGTCCCGTGGGTTTTCCCGATGCCGACGAGCTGGCCATGCTGCGCGCCTGGTACGCCGGCATGCCGGTCCGCAAAGCTGTGGAACGCTACCTGCCGAACCGCATCGAGGCAGGACAGTCGGCGCGTGGCATCCTGGGCGGCATTCGCCGGCGGCTGGTGAGGGTCGCGCACCATGTCGGCCGGTCGGACCTCGCCACGGTTCTTGAGCACGCTGACGGTGAGCGTTTACGGGAAGCGAGGGGGGTCACAGACGCAATCGAGGTCCTGCGGCACGCGCGCATGCCGGTTCCGCAGATCAGTGACGACATCGGCATCTGGCTGCCGGCTCGAGCGGTCGCCGCCCTGCGCGCACACGCTATCTCGACGCTGGCAGACCTGACGGTACGGATTCCGCGCCGGCGCCAGTGGTGGAGATTTATTCCCGGGCTCGGCGTTGCCAGTGCGCGGCGTATCGAGGCGTTCTTCGCCGCGCATCCGGCACTGACGGAGCGGGCGAGGGCGCTCATCGTCGTCTCGCCAGCCAGCGGCATCGTGCCGTGGGAGCAACTGCGGCTACCGCACGAGGTCGACGGTTCGGCCGGCGCCTATCGCGTGCCGCGCGCCACCTGCACACTTGATGCAGACAACGATTACCAGGCCGTTCAGGCGTGGCTGTCGCTGCACGACTCTGCTGCGACGCAGCGCGCGTACCGCAAGGAGGCCGAGCGGCTGATCCTGTGGGCGATCGTCGAGCGGGGGCGGCCGCTGTCGTCGCTCACGACCGAGGACGCCGTCGCCTATCGCGCCTTCCTGCGCCGACCGATCCCGCGGGAACGGTGGGTGGGACTGGTCCGGCCGCGCAGTGCACCCGACTGGCGCCCGTTCTCGGGCGGCCTGTCCGCCCGCTCGGCCGCGTATGCCCTGTCCGTGCTGGGCGCGCTGTTCCGGTGGCTCATCGAGCAGCGGTACCTGCTCGCGAATCCGTTTGCCGGGGTGAAGGTACGGGGCAGCGCCCGCACGGGCGTGCTCGACACGTCGCATGTCTTTACTGAAGGGGAATGGCTCCTGGTCCGGGCCATCGCCGACGGTCTCGAGTGGCCATACGGCTGGGCGCCGGAGGCGGCACAGCGACTGCGCTTCGTCCTCGACTTCGGGTATGCGACGGGCCTGCGCGCGAGCGAACTGGTTGGCGCGACGCTCGGCGATATCGAGACCGACGCGCGCGGCGACCATTGGATCAGGGTCGTCGGGAAAGGACGCAAGGTGGCCAGGGTTGCCTTGCCGCCGCTCGCCCGCACGGCGCTCGATCGTCACCTGGTCGAGCGCCGGCTACCCGTGACGCCCCGCCGCTGGCGCCCGGATACGCCGTTGATCGCGAGTCTCGCCGAGGACGGTGCGGCGCGCATCACGAGTGTGCGGCTCTGGACCGTGCTGCGGCGGTTCTTTGCCAGGACCGCTGACCTCGTCGAGGGCGACAGCCCGGCGGTTTCACAAAAACTGCGGCAGGCAAGTCCGCACTGGATGCGCCACACGCACGCCACCCATGCACTCGCAAGCGGTGCCGAACTGACTGTCGTGCGCGACAACCTGCGCCACGCCTCGATCTCGACGACCTCGATCTACCTGCATAGCGATGACGTCAAGCGGGCGCAGCAGATTGCGGGGGCGTTTGGGAACAGATGAATAGGAAAGGTAATCTCGCAGGTAGATAGTTGGTGCTTATCGAAAACCCGCTATTATCTGCGCACGTATAGGCGCTTGGCGCGCGGCAAATCGAGCGAGTTAGTGCACATGACGGCCGGCAAGAATATGGAAAACTGGATGAATGAGCTAGCGGCGGCGGCGGCTACTGAACGTGCGGATCTTTACAACCTCGTCATCGATCAATTGGCTACCGAAGTCGACAGGTTCGAGTGGGCAAGAAATGCGGCGCTACTTGGCGTTCGGGATGCGGTCCATAGTGTAGTCGATGCCTATCAAAAAGGAGAAGGCGTTGAGCCCAGCGAGTCCGCAGCATTTGAATGGATTCGTAAGGCAGCAAAGGGCGACGACGCGGAATTTTATTTCGATCTCGCAATGGCATATCGCGACGGCGCGGGAACGGAGCGTGACGTTGCGGGATTTTGGGACTGGATGGTGAAGGCCGCTTCGACATCTGACTCCACGTCGCGAACTGAAGCAATGTTTCAGTTAGCCGAGGCGCATCTCAAGCCGGAATTTGGGCAATTCTCGGTTGAAAAATCGGTCGAATGGACGCGGAAAATGGCAGACGCCGGAGCCGCCGCCGCGATGGTCCGACTTGCTCGCCAGTATCGCGACGGTAACGGTATTGAAAAAGACCTCGATAAGGTTCTGGAATGGTCCCAGCGTGCCGTAGGCGCTGCTTCGAAACAGTGGCTGGCTGCGCGCGTGAGTTCGAAGGGCGATTACAGTCAGGAATTGACGATTGAGGACCGTCCCGAAGCGCTCGCGATGCTTGCAGAAGCATATCGTATGCGCGGACAACATAGAGAGGCGTCTAAATTCAGCAGGGACGCCGCAGCCGCCGCGGCGGAAGCGATTGACCTCGCGAGGGAGTACGGAATGGAATGCGGCCAAAAGCTTCCCGAAATCATGCTAGAGAAGCTTCCGAATCTTAAGAACAAGCGCGGAGATGTGAAGTCGAATCGACGGGTCCAGTACCTTGAGTGGCTGTTGAAAATTGACGCGGCCGTTGATGAAGCGTTTCTGGCAGACGATGATGTTCCGGAGGTGCTCGCCGACGCGTTGTACAGCATCGCACTTGCGTACAAAGAAGGTATCGGCACTCCGAAAAATCGTTCGAAATATCGATACTACTTGAAGAAATCTGCCGCAGCAGGACACGGTGAGGCCGCTTATGAGTACGCGGTCCTGTGTTACCACGCCGGGGATCAGTTTGGATTCTCTCAATCGTTGGAGATGGCAGTTGCGGCAAACAGCATGAAAGGCTTAATAGCGCGTGCCCTCGGGAACTGTGATCTTCCGAAGCGACTCTTCGCGTCTACGCTCACCTTGTTGCAGTCACTCTGGCAGACCGTCGATACGATACGAAAAACGAGGCATGTTCTAAACCAGGATGATTGCCGTGACGGTCTTGCCCATTACACCGACGCGGTCGCGTTGACAAGTATGTTGGCTGGTGACCGGAACGAGAAAAAGAATTTTATTCGACTGTATAGCACTGCGTATGTGAATGATCCGAAAGAAGGAACACGTCTACAGACGTTTTCTAGATCGACTCTCGACGATCCGTTGCAAGACTTTCTTCCAACAGAGAGCGGAACGTACTTGCCAATAAGTTGGGAAGCAAAGGAGTTTCACGTCTTCATAGGTTGTTTCTCGCGACAGTGCGATAACCTTGATCTTTGGCGCTTCTATGGCCGGGACGGCAGGGGGTTTGGCGTGGTAACTCCCTTCTCTGCATTCGGAGACAGCTCGGCGGCAGGGATGATACGGGGTCCTTGGACGAAGGAGGCGGCGGTCGCGTCAAGGCTTACCTTGTACAGGGTACTGTACGAGGATCGCGATGCGACTGCTGCATTAGATACGTTGAGAGAACCGCTAAAGCGGCTTCGGCAGCAAATGGATAAGTTGGAAAAGCACAGGATTGGCCTGAAGGACGAGATTCGAAGAATCGCAGCCCTCATTGTGAGCGAACTGCTTTACCTGTACAAAGACAGGAATTACGCCAACGAATGTGAAGTTCGTGCCATCGAGGCGAGAGCGTTAGGCGATCCGAAACTTCAGCGACAGGCTGTAGATGGCGGATTTTCGAAGCTTTTCGTAGAAACGCCTGCGTTTTTGTTTCACGAGCAGGGATCGAAAATCATTGTTGGCCCGAAAGTCGAAAACTCCCTAGTAGCAATGATCGACATTCGTCACAGACTTGCAAGTCACAATTGGAGTGCCTGTACTGTCGGTGCCTCTACGGTGGCTTATCGGTGATTGAAGCGCCTCGCAATCGTGTTGATGAGCGCTTGTCCTTCTTGCGTCGCTCCGGCTTCGCACGCCGAAAAGTCGATTTCGGCGACTTCGCGGACAATCTGTTCTCGCCTGCTTCGAACGTAATCGGCAATTGACCACGAAGGGGAGAGAAGTGCAAGCCAGCCATCGATGACCGCGAACACGTACAACGCGTGGATCAATCCGGAGACTGGACGAGCTTCCCGTTTCCATGGTGAATACTGCTGCTCGGCTGACTCTTGGGCAAGCGGGACCAACTGTTCTACCAGCGACAACTGAAGATGCATAGCCTCATGAATAATTGCTTCAGCGACGCGCGCGGCCGCCTTCCATGAGTCGCCTGGTATCGATACAAATATGGAAAACGGAATGTAAGGCTCGCTGAAGCTCACGTCATACGCCGGGTCATCCTGCCGAACGATATGAATGCTAAGCGCCAGACGTTCAATGCTTGCGGCCAATGATGGGATCGACCCGATCAGCGCAGATGCCCTGGAAACTGCACCGAGTACGGTTGGTTGCCTGATTTCGTCGCTGCGCGCAAGATCGCGACCAGTAACTAGGGGGTGCAGCGCCGCGTTGCTCGAAAGACATTCGATTCGCAGGCGTGGCCCAGGGAAAGGCACTGCAGGGGTGACCCAGAGCGTGTCAGAATCCGCGTCGGCATCCCCAGTTAGGAATCGGGACGTAGTGTACTGGGTGCACGACGGAGACCGCTCGCAAACAGGTCGATCCAGACGAGTTTTGACCAAAAAATCCGTCAGACTCGGCCACCAAAGATCGCCACGACTATCTAGAAGGCGAGCGCAAACGACGAACGAACCGTCAACCGTCATGATCCGCTCTGTAGAACGACAGCACTAAAGTGTAACGATGCCCGGAAGAGATTGCTGATACTGCATGGAACGATCGTGGGGAGATCTCGAAGGTAACCGACGTGTTATGGGCCGGGAGAAATGCACCGTGGATGTCGCGTGCATCGTCACTGTTGAAAAACATCAGTACACCACCGTTCTCTTCACTCCACCCCCGATTAAGCTGAATCAGTACCCGGTGTGATTCCTGACCAGCAATGAAGTCATTGTGAACCTTGATCTTCTGTCCCGAGACCAGCTTGTGTGCGGTTATGTCGATTTTATCGGCGAGCCTGACGGTGAACGTCTGCTCCAGTTCGGCTTTCAATGTTTCCAATGCCGACCGGCCAAACACTTTGCTGATATCAGGCGGCAGATCTGCGTCCAGAAAACTGAACTCATACTGCTCGTAGAAGTCAGCGATGCGAAGTCGCCAAGGAGCGTCTTCTTCCAGCCAACGCAACACATCGAGGCTGGCTTGATGGGAAAGCGCTTCCGCCAACGCGAAGTATGGAAAGGGCTTTGTTTGTAACGGTTGCGCAAACGAGTTCAGCATCAATGCACTAAACCTTCAGCCTTGAGGCGGCCAATAACTTTTCCGATAATTACTTTCTGATCGGAGCAGTAGACCGAGGGGTTATCGAAGCCCGCTCCTTCCTTCCAGCGGTGCAACGGCATGCCTCCCCCGCAAATTTTCAGATACTCACAAGCTTGGCAAGAGCTTGACGTCGGATTCTGAATCGCATGATAGCCTTTGAATTCGGCCGACTCGAACACTTCTGAAAGTCGATCATTGTGAACAGACCAATTTTGGATGAAGCGGTCTGCGCCATTGAAGCTGCTCTTGAGTGTGTCGTTCTTGGTAATTGTTCCGTCCGTTTCAATAATGGCAATTCCGTACTCCTGCTGCCCAAGTCCTTCCTTGATGCCCCGACCGCCGAGGCAAAGTTTGATAATGTCGTCAAGAAATCGGATCTTCGGAGGGTTAGCGTCGCTCAGATATACATCGAGGAGCTCGGAAAGCCAGTCTGCATATTCGGTAGACTCAAACGAAGACTTCCCGAAAGGCAGGTCCGAGTGATTGCCGTCCCGATATAGAAAATCTACCGAAGGCGCTCTCAAGCTCTTGAAGTAGTCGTACGTCAATCGTGCGCTGGAAGCAGGGTCTATCACGCAAAGCAGACCCGCGTATAACAGGCTCGAAGAAGGATGTGTTCTTAGAAGCTCAATGCCCGCCACTACGCGCGCGTGCGTGCTTTGTCCCCGCTTGTCGAGGCGAAAGCGGTCGTTAATTGCTTTCGGTCCATCAAGGCTCACTGAGATCGAGACGCCATGTTTTGCGCAAAGATCCAGTATCTCGCGAGTGATGAGCATGCCGTTTGTTTGCATGCAAAGCGGATAGCTGGTCGGCAAAGCCGACCGAAGCGACTGGAGGAGAAATTCCAGCCGCCGTGGACCAAGCATTAACGGTTCACCGCCATGGAACACTGTGGCAAACGGCCGCTCCTGATCTTGCGACAACTGACCGAGCGCCTTAGACAGCGCGCCGACCGTATTGCGGGACATCAGGCTCGGCATATCCTTCCAGCCGTCGTCCCCCATATTGTAAACGTAACAGTAGCTGCAATTGATATTGCAGCGGCTGGCTACTTTTACTAGTACGGTGTCGATCTGCACGTGTAGTCGAATTAACGGTTGTGACGATTGTGAACCCGGTCGTATGACCGGGTCGCCATAACGTCGTCGTTCTTCACTTCATTCACAAGCCGAGCCAGCACTGCGCTCGAAAGTCTCGTCACATCGACTTCAAAAGCGGCATGAGTCGAAGCCTCTGCCGAGGTCGCTGCGCGCAGTTCATCAAAAGACATAGTTGCTCCCAAGGGGCTGGTGAATGTTCAGCCTATTATAGCTTATCTATTTGATGCGGCAATGTATTTTTTTATTGATTAAAATCAAAGAGTTATGTATCTTTCGACGCATTGACCGATCGTATTCTTTGATTTTAAAAATCAATGTAATCAACAACTTAGAATCGTCTATTTTTTAAAATAGGAATCTCGTTCCGACTTTCTGACGGCCCAAGAGAGGAAATAGCCTGCCGTCTTCCCTGAAACGTAGGTTTTGGGGGAGGGGCGTACCTTACCTAGCGGCCCCGTCACTCACCCTCCCAGTAAGGCCTTACATGACGATCCTCCGCCGTGCCTCCCGGGGTCTGTAGTCGCGAATGAAACGTTTCGCACCGACCAGCGGCAAGCGCTCTTGTGCATGAAAACGACAACTAAACTTTGAGAGCGGCGGTCATCGGCGCCACGGTGAACTTGATGGCATCGGGTCGAGAGTACGCATCCGGTTTCGGTCAGGCCGGTCATTCACGACCGTCGACCTTCGAATGTCAGGAAAGCAATCCATAACCGCCTGACCAACGCCGATACTTGAATGAGGGCAATCGCTGATGACACGCCGCACGAAACAGAAGAAGGAACGGCCGTTGTATTTCGGAAGCAGTCGTTGCGGTAGCAAGCGTCCGAACGGCAGTTCAGGCTCGAGTACGAGCCGAACGCGACAGGTGATCGTCAGCTCGATTCCGGCCGTTGATATGTGCGTTTGACATGAGCGGTGTAATTTCCGGCCGAGGTTGACCAGTAAGCGCCGAACAGACGATCGAGTGCGGCCAGAACCCGACTCTGTTCGGGCTTGAGCGTTCCGGTCGCAGGACCTAGCTCACTGGTTCTGATCGCGCCGAGGAATGGCGTTTCGAGTATGAACTTTTCGCCACCGATCTCGATGATCAGCGCACAAATCCTGTGCGACCTTAGCTCGGTAGGTGAAACCGCCCTTCGATATCGACACGTAATTGCCCCCGCGGACCTGTTCCGATGCAAAAGCCCGGGACCCGACGGACACGCCGATGCCGGCGCCAGATAGATTAAAGCGGAATGGTCCAGCGGATAGCGATTTCCTGTAGCTCGGTCCCATTGAATTCGCCCCGATACCTTTTTATTGAGCGACGCACCAGTTGCCAATCATTCTGAAGCCTGAGTCACACTCCCATCCGTTCCATGTGTTGGCTAGGTGGGCGTTAGGTGGCAAGCTGATGGCAGCACATGTGTTACCCATGCGTCTGAAACCTGTATTGCAGTCCCAGTTCGAGCCAACACCGGTCAAATGCGCGTTGGACGGCGTGTTCTGCATCGACATACATACTGCCCCGAATCGCAGAAATCCGTCGTCGCATTGCCATTGCTCGTCTGTCGAGACTCGATGGGCGTTGGCGGGCATTGCCATCGGGACGCATCCCGATGGCCCGGCAGCCATTCCTGCAGGGCAGTCCGGTCGTGCGCGTTGATTGACGGAATTCGTGCACCCAATGCGGTCGACACCTGGTGGGCATAAGGACTGGCTGCTTGCAGATGTGTTTTGCCCAGCGGCAGTCGGCAACGATTGTGCTTGGCTTGGAGATTGTGGCAGCGACGTCATCGGCGATGCATTCGCCGGAGGGGGCGCAACAGGTCCAACCGGCTTCCCGCGAAAGGCATTTAGAAACTGGTCGATCTGAATGGGTGCCTCTTGCGCTTGGCCATAAGTTGCACTTAAAACCAGCAGGCCGGCCAATGACAGGCTAAAAGAGGCGTACAACTTCGGCCTAAGTATGCTTTTCATCAGCGCGCCTGCATGACGGCGAGATCCGCCTCTGCTTGGGCGAGTGCATGCGAAGCTGCTTCCAGTGCTCCCTTGGCGTTGTTCTGTCGCCCAATTATTTCGTTGCGAAGGTCCTGCAGTTGCCGTGCCCCATCTCTGAGTTGTTGTTCGAGGTTGTTGCGCATCGACGCGACTTTGGAATTCACCGCGTTAATGTCCTGCTGCGTCGGAGCTGCACCGGCAGTGGGAACAAATCGCTGTTCGATACTGCGCTTCCATGCCAGCAGATTTGCCGTAAGTCCGGTGCCAAAGCCAGGAATGCCAGCGACAGCGGCTGCTGAAATATCTGCCGCAGATTCGATGCCGAACGAGACGAGGGTTTGCTTGCGCTGCTCACCCACGCCCGCAATCTTTGCAGAATGAATGAGATGACGATCGAGGAAATCGTGCAACTGCCGGGCGACTATCGATGCCTGCAGTTGTTTCATCTCGCGCGCGAGCACTTGCGGCAGGTCATCCAGTTGAGCCTTGATTTGGCTTGCTGACCGCGCCCTATCCGAAAGTCGCCGGTCAGAGCGCAAGCTTTCGTAGTCGGAAAGTGCCTGCTCGTATGCGCGCTTTGTACTCTCGACAACGCTCCTTCGCGTGATGAGCTCGATTGGTGTGGCCGGTTTTACACCATGGATGGCAAATGCCCCCAATACAAACCAGAGCGGCCACAGTTTAGGGACAACCAGCGACATCAAAAACGCGAGGAGACAGATAGCGGCGTAGGTCAGTCGCGTCTTCGTAACGCCTTTGCTTACGGATGTCGGCGGGGGCCGCCCCGTCAGGTTGAAGGGCGGTGGGTTGTAGGCCGATAGCGAAGGTAGCGCACTTAGGGCCTGAATTTGCGACCAGAGAGCGGCAATGTTCGCGCCCGCAACCTGAAAGTTTATGGTTGCACCGGTGGCCGATGCCGGTGTGAAGTAGGGTGTTCCGAGTCTATCCCGCTCACACCAGACGCAGGTGTTTAGGTGTCCAGGGTACTTGTGACGAGGCTCTGTGCTGCATGAACGCAACGAGTGCAATAGCCCGTCCAGAGCGGCAACCCATTCTTTCGCCTTGGGGCGGCCGTATTTCGCACCTACTTCAGTAAAGGCGCGCCAGAAGAGGTCGCCCATGGTTGGTGGCAGATATTCCAACCCTAGCGCTCTCGGCGGCATATCGTTCAATCGAGCGAGCCTGTCAGCGCCATACGCGAAGCGGAACTCCTTAATCGACCGTTCCAACGGGAGGTCGCCGGATATTTTGGGAATCCCGGAGAAGGGATGCCGCGCCATAAATAGCAACTGGAAAATCAGGACGGCCAGCCCGAAGTTGTCGTGATTCGCAGTACGGGTTACGCCGTGAAATGAGCCCAGCCCCTGTAACTCCGGCGGAGTGTAGTGAGGAACCCCCACTGTGCATGGGAAGCTGGCTGAAGCCGTGTTGACATGAAACGAGTCGCAGTCGAGTAGCTTGACGGTCCCTTGGTGGCTGACAATGATATTGTTTTCATTGACGTCCCCAATCGCGTGTCCATGCGCGTGTATTGCATCGAACGCTGCGGCGATGTTCCTCGCTGTCCCGACTAGAAACGAGAAATCGACTTTTGGGAATGTCTGCCGTCTACTCGCAACGCCGTACAGTTGGTGCACGGGTTCGTAGCCTGAAAACTTTGGCATAGTGAACCCGGCTACCGGCCCTGGCTTATGTGCTAGGAGAACGTTAATCGGCCACGCTGCGATCTGCTTCAGATAGGTGTCGCCCACCTGCGCCATCGCGCGTAGCTTTGCCTGCCGGTCCGCATCGAGAGCGTGGGAATACATCTTGGCGGCCACGTTCTCGCCGTTATGTATCGCATCGAAGACAGCACCTTCACCGCCTTGCCCCAGCTTCTTGCCGAGCTTGAGCTGGTTCCCCTGTTCGTCAAACGCCACGGACATCGGTTGCCCCCAGCGCACGTGTGGCAAGAATCAGCGTCTTATCGTCGTCGGTTCTTTCGTTTATCGCATCGCTACCCAGAAAACGTTCGAGTGCCGCACACAGCGAGTCGGTCTGTTCGTCTGTCGACGTCCGTAGAGACTTGAACATAGGTTCAAAGAACGGCGCATGCGCTGTTTCGCTGGAGAACACCAGAGCAAGGCGCTGCAAGCCGTCACTGAACAGAGCGGCCTCGTCGGTCGTGCACCTGACTTCGGCGCGCAAATGGTCGTGCACATCGGCATCCGTGACGAAATAGGTCATGTTTGCGTACTCGCCAGACTCGGGCCAAAAAACCGGCGCAAGTGTACCTTCATGCCGCACGACGATTGCTCCGTCACCGACCTGAAAATAGAGTGCCCGTGTTGGTCCAATGACTGCGCCGAGCAACGTGCACGCTAGCGCGCGCGTGGTTACGTTTCGAGCGGTCGCAGCATTGGCGATATCTGCTCGTACACTCTCAAGTAACTCGGCAACCAAATCTGTCTTCAGACCCGCTTCGCCTGCAGCCTCGACCGCTTTTATAAGAAGTCTTCCGCTGGTTTCGCAAGCAATCTCAGCTCCTACCTCTCCGAACTGTGCGCTTCCAGCCCCGTCAGACGCGAGAGCGACCAGAAAAATGGCGCCGCTTGCATCATTCACAACATGGTAGAAACAACTGTCCTGGCACGGTGCTGACGTTTGGACATGCGAACTGCCGACAACGGAAGCGCCAATGACTCGCCAGCTCACACTGAGGCCCAACCCGTGGGAGCTGCGAGTGGTACTTCAGTGCCCGGCGTTGAGCGGGACACGGCTGCCATCGATGCGGACAGCCACTGAAAAAGTTCGCGGAATTTCAATCCTTGAAGCGTCAATGGCTGACGAGTCGAAATCTGGGCGAGTATATCCATATTCGCGCCCTGTACTCCCACCGCGAAGAAGGCGAATTTCTTTGAGGCTTCACCTTCTCGAACGCGGGCCGCAGCTGATTGCCAGGCATCCGTCGGACCGCCGTCGGTGATAAGGAACACCCATGGGCGGTAGTAGGAGATACCGTTTGCTTTGTATTCAGCTTTTCGCGCCTCGAGCGTGTCCAGCGCGAGGTTGATAGCAGAGCCCATTGGCGTATCGTTATGGGCCGTCAGAGTGGGAGGGAAGAAATTCGGTGCAGTGTGGAACGGCATTTCGAGTGTGGCTGGGCCGAATGTGACAATTGCCGTATCAACCCGCTTCATCGCGAGAGAGTCTGCGGCCAGCTCATCTTTGAAAATCGTCAGGCCAGCATTGAGTTGAGCGATTGGCTCTCCACCCATGGAGCCTGAACGGTCGAGGACAAGCACGCAGGGACAGCGTTGCTCAGGATTCTCGGCGAAATTGTCTGTGCCGAATGCTACCTGCGTAGCAAAGTCATTGTTCTCAGTCATGGTCTTCTCGCTATGCGGCGCTGGCTAAGCTCGGAACCGCGCGTTAGTATTTAAGCCTGAGATAATAATCCAAGAATCATGTCCACAAGTAAAGCTCCAGCTTATTTAGGTTTGGTCTTCGCTGTTGCAACGGGCGTGCTCGTATCCGGGGCTAACAAACACACGTCATCTGACGTCGCTGCGCCGCTCGATATCGCAAGTGCGCCGGCGACAGCGGTGCCGCAACCGGCCGAGCCTGAGTCTGTTCCCGCTGCCGTATGGAAGTTGCAAACGTTAAAAATTGGCCCCTTGCGGCTAAAGGCAAATCTGCCGTCTTACGGGATTAATGCGACTTGCATGTTGCCGAGCCCTGCTGACGACGAAGTCAGCATGTGCCAACCAGTTGTGGGAACCTCTGATACGTCCATCTGGCAAATTCGGATTGTCAGCCAACGCGACCGCTTCGTGCCTTTGACCTGGTTCGACAGTGTGATCCAATCACTGCGTGGGATGCCGGTCGATGTTTTGACACGCAAACTGGGAAATGAAGCCAATCTGGTGACCAAGGCAGGGTTTACCAGCGCTGCGCTTCTCGCGCCCGGCGACTTGTCGGGAGCCGTAGCTATCCGTGGCTCCGCTGCAGCGCCTTCAGCATTCGCCGCTGCTAAACCGCAATCGTGTGTCTACGCGTTTCTGCTCGCAGCGAACAGGCCAACGACGGTTCTGTACTGTACTGCGAATAACGAGGATGCGCTGGTTGGTACCCAGAAGATTGTTTCTTCCTTGCTGAAATTCAACACATCTGCTGAATACAAGCGTGGAAGTGTGCAAGGCGTCGAGCACAACCTGTATCTGAAGCGCCTGAAAGCAGCAGGGGGGCCCGGCGGCGCGCCGGAACTTCTGTCTTCCGAGCAGGCGTATGAGCAGTCGACGGCAGCAGAGTGTGAAAAGTACCCAGTTATATCGCAAGAGCGATACCAGTGCTACGAGGGATTTGCAGCCAATCGCCTACCGATGCTGTGATGTGCTTGTCTCGCACCGATAGAAATGTTGTGTCGAAGACCTAAAGTTCTTGACGCAACTGTCGTCAAGCAGGCATTAAGTCCTGTGAGGATGTATGGCGTTCGAATACAAGATGGTTCAGGTTCCTCCAAACATTGCGGTCCGTACACGCGAGCATAGAGGTAATGAGGCCGCCGCCTACCCGGAGGGGGTTGTCAACGAGTACGCGCGAGATGGATGGGAATTTTATCGCGTCGATAGCATTGGAGTGGACGTCCAGCCTGGATGCTTTGATGCATTGTCTGGTCGCAAGGCGCAGTCTCCAACAGACTATGTCGTTACCTTCCGGCAGCCTGATTAGCGCGAGCGAGGCGGTAATCGGTGTCTATCGGAGGTTTGCTCCGGTTGCACTTCGAGACGCTTGCGTTTTCGAGCCGACTTGTTCGGAATATACGCTGCACGCGATATCGCAAATATGGACCTTTTCGCGGGTGGATGAAGGCGTTGCAACGAATCGCCAGGTGCTGAACCGAATGGCGGGATAGACGAGCCATGAGGCTGCAGAATTTTAGGAGTCGCTCGTTCCAAAGCGGCCCGTCAGGCGGTAAGCGAGCGGTTGAATCTGCCATTCACAACCTTTGGAACTTCTGACTTTTTGGTCACAGTTCTCTAAAGCAAACAAAAAATGAGCAACTTCGGGGTCGGGCTGTTTCTTGTTGGCGTGCTCACCGGATTGATAGGTGTTGGAGGCTTTTTCGATACTCGAAAAGTCGACCGGCGCTTCAAGACAGGCTATAAAAATAACGAGCCAGATAACAGGAACTTTGGTCGTGCAGGCAAGCGTATTCTGTACGGCATAGGGATTTGTATTGTAGCTTCAGCCATTGTCAGCTTAAGTTCGCCTTCTGAGCGTACATTGTCCACTACTCAGGTTGACAATGTTGCCTCGCAGCCTGAGGTGGTCGCTGCCTCACAGGCAGAAGTGTCGAATCCCGTTGTCGCTCTTGACCCTCAACAAGCGGAGAAAAAGTCTGACAGCGGAGTTGCGCTCGGTTCGAACGAGCGAGTGGTCGCTCCCGAAAGTGTCGCCCCAGCTCTCGCTTCGGAGTCGGTCTCGATTGCACAGGTACCAGATGCTTCACTGCAGTCCGGTCAGGAGAGCGTCAGTTGCACCGACGATGGGACGTTTTTCGGTGCCAACATATGCAAAAGCGCAACCCTCGCGGCGGCCTACGACCGTGAACTGAAAGAGTACGAGGCGGCGCAGGGCCGCATTGGCGGGAAAGACATCGGAGTGCGTATTGAACAGCAGAACTGGGTCGATCAAGTCACCAAAAGCTGTTCGGACATGACGTGCCTGACCGAGGCGTTTGATGCACGGATAGCTAATCTTCACTCTCGGTACCGAAAAGACGGCTAGACCTGTATGTCTTGGCGTCGAACGTCGCGACGTGACGAGGTGTCCGATTGCCGCGAAATACTCTGGAAGCAGGGAATCAGTTCTGCAGGTAAGGTGATTGCCGAGCCCGAACAGCGTTGCGTGACGTGAAAACGCGCATCGCACCCAGATGACAATCCGCCTTTACTTGCGCGTGGCTATGGGTAGCAGGGTAAATTTCCTCGCAAAAAACAGATTCTGGGGGCGTGATGGAGACAGCTGCTGGGTTTGCGATTTCGGTAGTAAGTTTGATTCTCGGTGCGGTGGCGGCATGGGTGCTATTACGGAGCGGTGAGGCCATGCACGTGCAGGCAGCGGTTGTCCGTAGCCAATCGGAGTCGCAGATTCAAATTGCTCAGTTAGAAGAGAGACTCCGGGCGTCGGGGGACGACTTGAGGTTAGCCCGCGGGTCGAGGGATGAGGTGGAACATCAAGCCAACACCTTGCGCGAGGAACTTTTTGCTGTTCGCGATGAGCAGGCGAGGTTGGCTGAGCGGTCTTCACGAGTCCCAGTTCTTGAGGCAGAGATTCGGACGCTGAGTGAA
The DNA here is from genome assembly GCF_046026675.1 of Paraburkholderia sediminicola. Lineage (GTDB taxonomy): Bacteria > Pseudomonadota > Gammaproteobacteria > Burkholderiales > Burkholderiaceae > Paraburkholderia > Paraburkholderia sediminicola_F. The sequence goes on from NZ_JAQQEY010000002.1 coordinate 1,352,709, forward strand.
CAGGTGCGGAGCAGTGCGGATGAACTGAGAGTTGTCGCGGCTAGTGAAGCCCAGAAGCAGCAGCTCGTTAGATCTCTAACTGAGCAAGTCGTGCAACTGGAGAAGGACCTGACTGACGCGGAGCGGAAGGTTGAACAAACTTCGTCAGAGTTGCAGGTTGCGATCGAGCGCAGGGCCGCGCTGGAAGAAATGGCATCTCGCATCCCAGACCTCGACCGTCAGATGGGCGAGACCGCAGAATCATTGACAGAAACCTGCCTTACGCCTTTATCCAATTGCAAGCAGCACACCAAAAGTTGACGCGTGCGTTGCGCAATCTCGGGTAGGAAAAGGTTCGCATGACGCACGATCCGAGGTCCACAGCGTTGCGCGACGCGCTCTTCGAACACATGATTAGGTCAACGAGACCGGACAATTCGACGCACACGTTTCGCGCATGTAGGGTTGCGTGGCGGCGCCCGCCGACGGTTCAGTCACAGTATTACCAATCGGATCTAGCGCCGAATACCTTCGAACCTGTAACTCGCGATAACATACTCTCACGCGCAATGAAGATACGGCGGCGCCAGTGCGCACCGCACCCAATAACGAGAGATATCCGAGGTGTTCTATGAGCTTGGCAAGCGTTCGCTCAAGCCGTGGCGATAGCTATGAGATTCTGATTGCCGCTCAATGGGTATTGAAGATGCTGACTGGCGTCGATATTGAGAGCGTGGGCATTGACTCGACGGAGCTAGATGCGTCGGGCGAGTTTGTCACTGTTGACGATGTTGTGATTACACACAAGGACGGGACTAAAACGTACTGTCAGTGCAAGAAGAATCAAATAGATTTCGATTCATGGGGTATCGGAGACCTTGCTGACGACCTGAAGAAAACGGCGAAGCAGCTTATCCGTGACAATCAAGGACGGGTAGTTTTCTTCTCCGCCGTGCCGTTCGGCCAGCTTCAAAAGCTAAAAGAGCACTCGAACTCTTTTTCGGACAACAGCGCGTTTCAGAAGAGCCTCACCAGTAACAAATCCCTGGCACCAATTGTCAGCAAACTTACCGCGCTATGGTCGGATTGGATTGACACTGGCAGCAACACTCTTTTCAATCTTCTCCGACGTACTTCCTTCGAGGTTACGCCTTCGCAATTATCTCTTGCCAATCAGATTAGGCGTGATCTGGGAATGAGTGTTACTCAGGCCGAGCACGTTTACAACGCATTGTGCGCGCATCTGGGCCGGCTCAAAAGTCGGACGAGTGGGGATCCCGCCACAGTCAATGCGGCGTCGGCTCTCACAAAAGAGGCGCTTTCGCAGCTTATTAGTAAGGCGGGCGCGGTACATACGCCACCGCGTGCAGAAGCGGACCTGCTACAGGAGTTCAAACAGGTGTCTGCCGTGGGCCGAGCATGGCGTAGAGAAATCGGCTCCCGACGCATACCGCGTGCATCACTGCAGCAGCTTTTGCGACACATCGACAATGGCGCAAAGCGCGTCCTGGTATCAGACGGCCCAGGTGCGGGAAAGACCTGTTTGCTGCTTAGTCTGGTCGATGAGCTCGAGACTCACAACTCCCGCGCTGTTATCTTTGTCCAGGGTCGAGAGTTCGCCGACGCGGCGAGCGACGCAGAGCGTCGCGCTTTGGGACTGCCCTCCAGCATTCTTGACTCTGTCGCCCGTATGGCCGAGTACAGGCCTGTTGTGGTCGTGCTGGACTCAATGGACGTATTGTCATTGGCCCGAGACCACTCCTCTCTTAATTACTTTCTTACAATTGTCGATCGGCTGCCAACAATCGAAAAGGTTTCTGTAGTCGTTGCGTGTCGAAGCTTCGATCTGAAATATGACCGTCGGCTCGAGCGTCGTGAGTGGGACGTAACGGTGACCCTTGGCGCGCTTGATTTGCAGACTGATGTCGTGCCATTTCTGCAGGAATGGAATGTCGACTCGTCAGAACTCGATGACCGGCTTCGTGACATTCTGACCAACCCACGTATGCTCGCTATCTTCAGCGACGTCGTTCGTGGCGGACAAATTCCTGTGGCAACCACGTCACAAGAGCTGACAGAGCGGTATCTCGAGACCATTGTCTCGAAAGATGTTGCGCTTGGGGAGCAGGCATTGATAGTTCTCGAGGCGTTGGGGCAACAGATGCTCACGCGGCGCCGATTATCTATTTCGGCCATGAGCGCCAACGTTCCTCAACAAATGAAAGCGTCGTTGCTCAGTAGTGGGGTCATCGTTGAAAACGCAGCCAGATCTATCGAGTTTGGGCATCAAACTTTGCTCGACGTGCTCGCGGTGCGCGCGGCAATCAGGTCGAACATTTCATTGATAAGCTTTGTGCGTGTCCATGCGGCTACACCATTTCTGCGCCCCACGATCCGTAGCTTTCTGTTTCATTTACGCTCAACAGATGTAGGCACCTTTCGCTCGCAGGTTCGAGCTGTCATTGATGCCGATGACATCGCTTTTCATTTGAAGCGACTCGTGGCAGAGTCACTTGCTGAGACAACGCCAGTCGACGATGACTGGCGCCTCGCCTCTTACCTTATTTCCCGACACCCGAAGCTCTTTCAGTTTTTCTATTTCTCAACTCGCTCGGCCGATTGGTTCGATTTTTTCAGGCGGAACTGGTGGCCAAATCTCATTGCGAAGAGAGCAGTCGAAGGCGTTGATTTATACGGAAACCACCTTGGCGCTTGGGTTTCGACATCGTCTCGGGAGGTCGTGGAAGTTTTTTTGGAACTGCTAAGGCTGAACTGGCTGCCGCGCAACCATGCAATCGGGATCATCGCCCGTTCAATGTATCATTGGACTGACTGGACGGCACCCCGCTTGGGCGAAGTCCTCGGCGCGCTGATTGACTCTCCTTCAGCAATCAGTTTGCAGCTTGGTCGGCAACTCGCAAAGTGGGTCGAGGCAACGGGGGACGGCGACGAGTTCCTTTGGCGGTTTATCATCCAAGACATCACTTCAGAGGACGTACGCTATCGCGCAATCGGGGCGAAACTTCGCTGCGGGCCCGATCGCCTTGGTCCTGACCGGGAGTTTCTAAAGAGGCGCATGGCCTCGTCAGAGACGTTGCTGAACCTCTCGATTAAGAGCGTCGACGACTGGACCGCACGCGCGTCAGAAAACTTCGGTGGGTCGCGATGGCGGAGCGGCTTCATAGACGAGACGTCATACTCACTGTCGCATGCTCACGATGACATGAGACGCGTGGACGGTGGGACCGTACTTTTGGGCGCGATCGAGTACGCTTGCCTAAATCACGCAGCGGCTGACACTGCATGGTGGCGCGCGAATGTGAATACGCTCCTCCAGAGTTCGGACGACGGCCTGCGCTACATTGCGATCCTTTCCATTGGGAAAACACCGGAAACGAATATTCCCAGCATCCAGAGCGTTCTCTTCGACAGATCCATGCTTGAATATGGAGCCGACTACGAAATCGGGCGGATGCTCAATGCGTCATTTCATCTTCTTACACCGGAAGTCGGAGACAAGGTTCTTGCTCAGATTATGACGCTTCACGAGGACCGTTCCGGGGAAGAAGGGAGCGCACTCGAATGGATTCAACGAAAGCGACGCGATCTTCTGGACTGGACTCCGGCCTGTCTCAGGTCTTCCGGGGCTAACGCCTACCTAAACCAGTTGCGCGATCGGTTTGGCGATTTCGATCGCAAGCCGAGGATAGAACGCAGGAGCGGATGGGTCGCCCCCCCGTTTGAGTACAAACGCTTCGTTGAGCTTTCGGCCTCCGCTGTCATCCTTCTCTTGCGTCAATACAGTTGTGGTTACTTCCGAGACGATTTTCTTAGCATGGGAGGGCCTGATTCTATCGCGACGCAATTGTCAGAGGCCGCGTCAAGGAATCCGTTGCGATTCCTGTCGCTGCTTGCTGGGTATTGGCCACAGATTGACGATCGCTTCGGCGCTGCCATCCTCGCAGGTGTGAGTCGGCACCTGGGTTACCGCTTCGGCAACTACGGGAATACCAGCGGATGGACGCCGGCGGAAGAACCTTCTGGCTCCGTCATCGCGAAGCTGATATTGGATGAGCTCGACCGCCATCCCGCTTCATGGCGCGGTACTCGGGCTGCTGCCGAGGCTCTTGAGGCGTCGGCAGCCGTCATCGAAGATGAATTTGATCTCTCCCGGTTTGCCTTTCATCTTGTGGGCATATCCCTGTCTAAGGATCCGGAAGAGGAGGGGAGCGATTTGGCAATGACGGCGCTAAACAGTACAAGAGGGATCGCCGCTCAAGCAGCGGCGAAAGCCGTGGCTCGATGGGCAGCAGAAGGCCAACACGTTCCCGTTGAGCTTGTATCGACGCTTCAGCGCTTTGCCGCTGACGCAAGCGCCGGTGTTCGATTTGCCATCATTCGTTACCTACCACAACTGCAGCAGGCGGATCCAGATTTGGGTTGGCTTCTTTTCGCTCTCGCAACCCAAGGTGCCAACCCGTCAATCTGGGTTGAGGCCGAATCGTGCCTTTACCATGCTTATCATCATGGTTTTGACAAAGTGGATCCATACCTCGCGGTAATGTGTGAAGCGGGCGCTTACGAGTCCTGGGCGCATATTGTATGCTTGGCGCACCTCTCGGGACACGTCTCTACAACTGATATAAAGACGTCCCTTGAGGGCATCGAAGATGAGTCGGCGTGGGTCGGTGCTGCCCGCGTATTTGCCACCAACGCTGGACTTGCCGAACACCGGGCCGCGTGTTTTGAGATGATTGAGTGGGTGTTGCAACATGCGCCATCATCACCGATTATCGCAAACGAAGTGGACCACCGGCTGTTCAATGCGGAATCGACTCCGCGCTACGTGCCCCAGACGCTGCTACAAGCTATATTTGTGTATAGAAGCAGAATCAACCCGGCGCAACAGACCGTAGCCACGTCCTTCTTTGAGTGGCTGGCAGCAAATGCTGTCGATGCTCCCGACGAAACGCTTGCGGCCATCGAGACGATGCTCGATGATTTTACTTGGTCAGAAGAAGGAACATTCTTCTTTCAACCGTCCATCTTCAGCGCACTGTTTCAAGAAGCGGAAGAGCGGGAAGAATCCGATAGCGGGGAATTCCTCCGACGCGTCGTTGCGGTTCATGACACTTTGCTTCAATCCGGCGGGGACATCTTTTACAACTGGCTCAAGGATGCCGAACGGCCATAAGCGTGAGCAACAGCTGGGCAGAAAGTCGATCGAGGAGCACCACCGCTGCCGGTGAATGATCGGCCACGCCGTGTCAGCGAGGTTTTCGTATGGACGCTTCCGGATATTGAAGACTGTTATGAATGGCTGTTTTTCAGGAGCCAGGTCGGTCGTCTTCGGAAGGTCACAATATCGAACCGAAGTCGTCTGCGATGACCGCATTCGCCGGCGCACGAACCGACGGTTTTCGTTGGTTTGCGCAAAGTGTTCGCGCGCACCAGCGGCCAGCCGGGCGCTGTGAGTCAGCCGGGAACATTTTCATGCAAGATGCAGTTGCATAAAAGTGTATCCCCGGCCGACGAAGCCGCAATTATGGCCGAACCGCGGGTAGGACTGGCCGTTGGCCGACATGCAAAGAACAATTTTCAGCCAATGACAGGAACAGTTTTTTGCAAACCAACGGTTTTCGTCGGTTCGCACAATTTTGTTCCTGCCAGCCTACGACTGGCTGGGATCCGCCGGGCAGGCAGGAACAGATTTATGCAAGACGGCGTTGCACAAAATTGTTCCTGCGCGAGAAGGTCCGTCGCATCATGCTCGACGGGGACAAGGTTATGCAAACCAACGTGGATGTCGTTAGTTTGCACCAGTTTGTTCCCGCCGATCTGTCCGTCTGACAGGTCTCAACGGCCGGTGGGGAACGCAATTGCTGCAAGACGTTTTGCAAGAGATTGTTCCCGCGCGGCACGGTGCACGCGATTGACCCCAGTGCCTAAACGCGACCGTCTGTCGGGCAGGGCTCGCGATCAACGCAACGGGCGGCGATGCGGTGTAGAGATTCCCATACAACGCTGCGCGGTGCGTAACAGAGATTGGGAACAAAATTCTGCAGAATACGAGAACAGTTTTCCGCAAACCGACGCTAGCCGTTGGTTTGTGTGATTTTGTTCCTGCGCATGGCCAGTCGAATCGGGGCTTGTAGATGCATTGGGAACAGGTTTGCGTCAAGAAGCATTGCAGAAAATTGTTCTTTCGGCGGACGTTTGAGGCAATTTTGTAAGTTTGCCGACGCCTCCCGGACGTGGCCGATTTGAATTCCGACGAAAGTGCTCCCGCTGGAGACTACTCCCTGCGGCGCAAAGGAGACTGGGCCCGCGGTATCACGCGGCGCTCGTTTCACGTCTACAGGCTAGAGACGCTGGATAGCGTCAAGCAGCACGGCCGGTTTACCGACAACCATCTTGGCCGGTCGACCGGGTTGATTGTCGGTGGTTATTCGGCCATGTTTGTCGCTCCTTCACTGTGGTTGTCGGTGGATGATTGTCGGCGCCGGCTGTTCTGCTTGTCGCTGGCGGTGCGACGGCGGTAGCTTTCGACATTCATCTCGAAGATCGTCGAATGATGAACGAGCCGGTCAATCGCTGCGACGGTCATGCCGGGGTCCGGGAACACATCGTTCCAGCCCGAGAACGGCTGGTTGGCTGTGATCAGAAGGCTACGGCGTTCGTACCTTTCGGCGATCAGTTCGAACAGCACGCTCGTTTCGGCCTGATCCTTCCGGGCGTACGACAGGTCGTCCAGGATGATCAGGTCGAACCGATCGAGTTTGGCAAGGGCGGACGGCAACTGCAGGCTCTGCCGCGCGGCCTGCAACTTCTGGACGAGTTCGCTGGTGCGCGTGAACATCACCCGGTAACCGGCGTCGATCAGCGCGTGTCCGATGGCCGTAAGCGCTAAAAAAGGCGCACCTATCATTGTCGGCATTTGAGAGAGACGATTGCGTCCGCAACCTACATTGCGGACGCAAACCATGAGCGATGATGAGTTTGACTTTCTGCCACTGCGAGTCATTCGAGAATGCTCCAACGGCAAGCGAAGGTACGACCCTGAGGGTAAGCGCCGACTGATCGAGGCGTGCTTGCTGCCGGGTGCGTCAATCGCCGGCCTCGCACTCAAGGCTCAAGTAAACGCAAACCAGCTGCACAAGTGGATTCGCCTGCATGAGAGGGCAAAGTCTGCTCGTGCAGCCGAAGACACGGTGGACCCGGTAACGACGGCGTTCATCCCTATGGTTTCTGTCGAACACAGCTATCCGGATTCCGATCCCAAGTCGTCAGCGCTGCCAGTGCCTTCGAGTCACAGGCAATCGGCGACAGTGTCGCGACCCATGGCGCGCCTGTCGGCGCAACTGCCAAACGGGGTAAGAGTCGAACTTGAGTGCTCACGGCACGATGCGACACTTGTCACGGCATTGATCGCCGCACTGGGAGCGCATTGATGTTCCGCCTTGACTCCGACCTCCGCGTCTACCTGCACCGCGAGCCTGTCGACTTCAGGGCTGGCATCAATAGCCTCACGGCGTTGGTCGAACAGTCGATGCAGCTCGATCCTTTCGCCCGCGCCGTATTCGCGTTTCATAACCGCAAACGCAACCGCGTCAAGCTGTTGCTGTATGAGCGCTCAGGTTTCTGGCTAATGTTAAAACGTCTCGAGAAGGACCATTTCATGTGGCCGCGCCGCAAGCAGGCCGTGATCGAGCTGACGACCGAGCAGCTGCACTGGTTGCTTGACGGTATTGACGTCGATGCGATGCGTCGTCATCCCGCACGACAGTACCATCATACAAGCTGATGCTGCGGGCATTGCCAGGCAACGTCGTCGACAGCCGTTACAAATTTCCGTAAACCCATTGTGCGTTCTGATTCGCTACTGTGGGTAGCATGGACGAACGCGAATTCTCCCGATTGCCTCCAGCCGCGCAGGCTTACATCCGTGAGCTCGAGGCCCGCAACCGCCAGTTGGGTGAGCGAGTTCGCCATCTCGAGGAACAGTTCCGGCTTGCGCAACACAAGCGCTTCGCACCGAGCAGCGAGAAGCTTCGGGATCGTATCTTCAACGAAGCCGAGCAGGCCGCAGCCGAAGATCCGGAGGATGACGTGGGCGAACTCGACTTGCCTGACACGGGTTTGCCGGAAGCGTCAGAGCCTGCTCGCCGCAAGCGAGGTCGCAAGCCTCTGCCAGCGGCTCTTCCCCGCCAGCGCATCGAGTACGACCTGCCCGAAGAACAGAAGAACTGTCCCTGTTGCAGCAACGCGATGCATCGTATGGGGGAGGAAATCAGCGAGCAACTGCATATCGAGGTGAAGGCCTCAGTCTTGCAGCATGTTCGCTTTAAATATGCATGCCGTCATTGCGAGCGTCTCGCCGAGCGTACGCCGATCCTGGTCGCGCCGATGCCGGCGCAACCATTACCGGGCAGTCAGGCCAGCCCCGCGATGATCGCCACCGTAATGACGGGCAAGTATGTCGACGGCACGCCGCTATACCGGATGGAGGACGCGCTCGGGCGCGCGAACATTCCGGTGGGCCGAGGTACATTAGGACACTGGGTCATCAAGCCAACGCAATTGCATCTGGACCGCCTCTATCAGTCGTTACGCAAGACCTTGCTGTCGCAGCCACTGATTCATGGCGACGAGACCACCGTTCAGGTGCTGAAGGAGCCGGGCAAAACCGCGCAAAGCCAGTCTTATATGTGGCTGTATCGAAGCGGGCAGGATAGCGCCGAGCCGGTGGTGTTGTTCGACTATCAACCCGGACGTGGCAAGCAATATCCCCAGACGTTTCTCGCGGACTACAAAGGCATGGTGATGTCCGACGGCTACAGCGCGTGGCGAACAATCAAGGACGTGACTCACTTCGGTTGCCTTGCTCATGCGAGACGCGGATTCGTAGAGGCCCTGAAGACGCAGAAAAAACCAGGCAAGCGGGCACAGCAGGCTCTCGAATTCTTCCAGCGACTCTATCGCGTCGAAGCACTCGCACGAGAGAAACCGCCGGGCGGCGAAACCCGTGCTACGTATACATTGCGATTGCGACGACAGCACAGCGTTCCGCTGCTTGACGCATTTAAAGCCTGGCTGGACGAGCAGGCACCGCAAGTGCCGCCCGAAAGCTCGCTGGGCAGCGCCATCAGCTACACGCTTAACCAGTGGGAGTATCTCAGCCGTTACGTTGCCGACGGACTAGCCCCGGTTGACAACAACATCGCGGAACGCGACATCCGCCCGTTTGCCACAAGCAGGAAAGTTTGGCTCTTCAGCGACACCGTCGCGGGAGCGAAAGCCAGCGCCGTCATCTACAGTCTCGTGCTTACGTGCCGCGCGTGCAACGTCGAGCCATACGCGTACCTGCGTCACGTTCTTACGCAACTGCCTCAACGTGCACCGGACGCCGACGTCAACGATCTATTGCCATTCCGATTCGTGCAGCCCCACGCCGACGTCTACGCCGCCTAAGCACGGATGTGTGCTCAATTTAGCGCTTACCGATGGCCGAACCCAGATGACTTTTTCCAGCCCCGGGCGGCCCGAACAGAAGTGCCGTGGCGCCTTTCTCAAGCCATGAGTCGCCGGTCGCGAGCGCCATGACGTGCGCCTTCGAGACCATCGGCACCATGCTGAAGTCGAAGGTGGCAAGCGTCTTGGTCGGGTCCAGATGCGACTCGGCGCGGTGTCGTTCAATGCGTCGTTTCGCTCGTTCGGCTAGCTCGTGTTCGAGCAGTGCGCCGAGCAGCCGCGTAGCCTGCCAGCCTTCCTTGTCGGAGCGTTGCGCAAATTCGGGCCACAGGCGGGCTATCGTCGGCAGGCGCAGTTCATTGAGCATCAGCGCCAGACGGCCGGCATCGTAAGCGGGCGTGCTCATGCGACCTCCTTGTGCAGCAGATCATCATAGGTGCTTGCAGGGGGTATCTCGACATTGACGACGGGGCAAGCGGCATGACGCGGCGCAAATTCCTCGCGCAACGCCTTCAGATCAGGCAGATTGCCGTCAACCAGCAACGCGTTCAGGCGCGCGGCCAGCACAGCCTCGACGCCATCCATAGCGGCGAGTTCAAGCAATCCGACCATCGTCTTGCACGCCTCGCGCTGCGTCAGTCGTAGTTCGAGCTGCTCCCACGTCCGGCGATAGGCCTCACGCGGGAACAGTTCGTCGCGAAACGCAAGGCCCTTGAAGGCCTGTGGCTTGCGTTTGAGGCTATCAATGAAGTGTCGGTAATCCAGTGAACGACGGTTGTCGCCGGCACGCGAGCTTCGCGGGGTGCTATGCACCAGTGCGCCGGACAGATAGCAGTCAAGCCGGCTACCATAAACGCGAACCTTGAGGCGGTGACCAATCAGGCGCGATGGCGCGCTGTACAGAATCCCGCGCACGGTGAATGTGCTGCAGCGGGTGACGCGCGCTTCTTCCTCGACGAAGTCGGTCGTGCGCCTCACTGGCAGATCCATGAGCTGCTCGCGCTCAAGGCGGAACGCCGCCCCGTTACGCCGGTTACGACGCATGACGATCTCGCGCAGAAACTCGTCGTAGGCCGCACGATCGGCGAAGTCCCGATGACCGCGTAACATCAACGCCTGATCGACGGCTTCCTTCAGATAGCGGTGCGACGACTCAACGCTGCCATTCTCGTGACCCAGGCCACGATTGTTGCGTGTGCCGAGCATGCCGTAGTGCTCAAGCAACGCCGCATAGCGCACCGTGAAGTCGTCTTCGTCCGCGAGGTTTCTGAACGCCGCTGACAGGCTGTCGGTACGATGTTCGCGCGGACAGCCACCGGCCTGCCACAGGGCGTTCTGCAATCCCAGCGACAGGGCCTCGAAACTCTCGCCTCCTTCGACGACATTGACGTATTCCCAGCGTGAGAACGCCAGCACGAAGTGGAACAGGCGGTGATCGAACTGAACATCGGCGATCGTTACGCGCAGTTCGGCCATGTCGGTAAAGTCGGACAGACCGCGAGCGCCGGGCTCATGCAACTGTGGGAAGAAGACTTCCTTCGGCGGACCAGACGTGGCCCTCCATTGCCGCACGCGTCGTTCGAGTGTGCGGCGTGTGCTGTCGGGATACTGTCCGGCATGATCGTCCTGCAGTTTGCGCAGGATCGTGATCGCCTGAAGCTGTGGCGCGTTTGCGAGCATCGGGACGACCTCAGTGTCCCATACGTCGGCGAATGGGTCGGGGCGTGAGCGCCAGTAGCCGCGAGGCTTCTGGGAAGGCATTGTGGCGTCCCGTTCGATGCGGCGGGCGCTGCGTACGCTGATGCCGGCCTTGGCGGCGGCGATCTCCTGCGAGTGATGTTTGCGTTTGGACATGTAGAGGCGAACCTGTTGGTCGGTAATGCGGGTTCCAGACATGTAGCTGATCGCTTTCTTATTCGATCAGACATCGTAGAACCCGGCCGACTCGGCGCCGCCGGTGATGCGTCGTCTTCGGCGGCTACGCCGCCTTCGACTCCTCACCACCGGCCAAAACCTTCGCCGCTACACCAGCCAACATGATTGTCGCCGTCCAAGAGACGCATTTCTGCAAGAAGCGGGAACAGTTTTAGGCTAACCGACGGCATCGGCAAGCGTCGGCACTTTGAAGCCGACGCGGAACATGGCCCGTGCGGGCGGCACGACACTCCGTCTTACCGTGACCCCGACTTTCGAATTACGAAGACGATCAATACGCACGATTTACGAATTATTCGGGATCGATTATCTCGTTTCTTTGATATGAGAGAAATGGGTGAAGTTGGTTTTATCCGGAATGCATAGGACAAACGCCTGTTTAAAAATTTTTCGGCCGAAAATCGCGAGATGCATAAATTTCTTACGAAATTTCTTGCGCAGGCTGTAATCCTCATATAAAAATAGCTTGCCTGAAATTAAACGGATAGTCAGCGTTCGGCAGAAATGTGTTTCTTACGTTCGCCGCAAATTCAATACCAAAGACTCTCGGGGGCAGTATGGATTATCAGAACGCCGGGCTGGATCGATTCGGGATACGCGTTGCGTCCCGGGTCGCTACTGGCGCAGCTATCCTCGCATTGCTGCTTGTAAGTACTTCAGCAGAGGCCGTCTCTGTCCGATATACATACGATTCTCTCGGGCGGCTTGCCCAAGCGATCTACGACAACGGCTCCGGCACTACCACTATCTCCTATTCCTACGACGCTGCAGGCAACCGTTCGTCAGTGTCGACTACATCACCCTAGTCAACTGCACGCATCGTGATGATGCCGAGCAGGGCGGGTACTCAATACTAATGCGCTTCTCATGGAGGACTCGATGTCCAGCCCTGCGCGTTTGCGTGTAAATAAGTATATAAAGATATTCATTTTGGGGATTTTCGGTTTCGCGGCGTCATCAGGATTTGCCAGTCCCGATCCTTTGAATACTAAGGCACTCGTATCGCTTGCAGGCACCCGCGCAGCCTCATACCTCGGAACACCGATTCCATCAAAATCTCAAGGTAGCCCTTATATCGGCGTTCCGCCATCGAATACAGTAGCCCGCAAGGCAGTCACATTCGTTAGTGGCCAGCCTGCTGTTATGAGTAACTTCCCGCAAGCGGCAGCCGGTGGGAAATCCCCGGCGCCCGGTACCGTTTTCGCCAATTTTCCGCCAGTCTCAGGCGAAGCCTGGGACAAACTGCACGCGTCGGCGCAGCTACCGCTGAATATCAATCAGGGAATTGGCAAAGCGAATGTGACAAAGCAACTTCGGGCAAACCGGATTGCGGGAGATACAAACCCCGAGGGGCCGCCGTCGATTGCGGTCCTCGCGCGGGCGCTCGACTTCGATCCAGATGTGATCTTTCAGTGGGTTCGGAATAACGTCGAGTTTTATCCGATTTTCGGAGCCCAGAAAGGTTCGGTCGGCGCAATTCTTGACAATCAGGGCACCGCGTACGATCAGGCGATGCTGATGGTTGATCTGCTTCGCGCTTCCGGCTATACCGCGTCGTTCACTACAGGCGTGATCAAGGTTACCGCCGCCCAGCTTAATGCATGGTACGGCGTTGACACGTCAAACGCTTGTGGCGTCGTCGCTTTGCTCGGCAAAGGGCAGATCCCCATCTACACGGTTCATTCGACTGTTGGCGGAAGCTGCCCTGGTAACGTAGGGGCTCTCGTTGATGTCTCGATTGGCCATGTCTGGGTAAAAACCGTCCTGAATGGTACTACCTACTATTTCGACCCGAGTTTCAAAACCCACACTTTCAAAACAGGCATCGATCTGGGCAACGCCAGCATCACTGGATACAGCGCAGCCACGTATCTTAGCTCGGCGGAGAGCGGAGCAACGATTACTGGCAACTACGTTCAAAACATTAACCGGACCAACATCCGGAACAACCTGACTACCTATGCAAGTAACCTGGCCGGCTATTTGCGCTCAAACCTCCCCGCGGCTACGCTGGATGACGTTGTCGGTGGAAAATCTCTCGATCAGGTGTACGGTGCGATTCCGCACTATACATCGCCGCCTCTCCAGGACACAGCCTTTCCACTCCAGGATCTGGCGGATATTCCGAACTCGCTGAAACCGACACTTCGGGTTCAGTATCAAGGCATCGACCAGACCTTTACGTCGGACGCGATTTACGGTCATCGTTTGACCATCACTTACAACGGCTCAAACCAACCCGTCCTCCAACTGGACGGGTCCATGGTCGGAGTGCCTGGCACAGCGGCGACTCCGGGCACGTCGACGCCGATCACTTTCACCGTCACACACAATGCGTACGCACTGCCCTTTGCCAATCAGACCTACAACCAGACGCTCAAAGCAGGACCCGGCAACACCTACGTTGTCGCTAATGGTTGGGGCCCAACGTCTCGCGGCCTCGCCGATTCGTATCAGAAAACGCTAGGCGATCTGCGCGCGAGTGGTGCGACCAGTGGAACGGAACCCGTCACAGGGTCTGCCCTCGAGTTGCTAGCAGCCCAATGGCTGGGACAGGGTGCCCAGGCCGTGTATCTGACGGAGCAGCTTCTTTCTAATACGACAATTCTGCATCAGCACCACATAGGTATCGCTGGGTATGCGTCCAGCTCGTACGTTGACCTTCAAGGGAGCGCGATCTCAATCGCGACGCTCGATGCTAACCCGACCAAGGAACAGGCGGCGCTGTTTAACGTGGCGATGCATTTCAGTTCGCTCGAATCAACAGCTGTACAGCAAACAAGCAGTGTGCCGGCGACGTCGACCGTCAATCTTGTCGACATTGCGGCCGCAGCCGGTCAGCCCATCTATAACGCAAACTCTTCTAACTACTCGACCGCCGTTCAGCCGAATCTGGTTAATTGCGGCGCGTATGCTTCAACTTTTGCCGCTTATCTTGGAGCGGGAAACCGGCTCATTCTGCCGCAGCACTGCGACCTCACTGAAAACCAATGGACGGGCGCTGGGTATTTTGTCATTGGTTCATCGACTGTGGGCTCGATGATAAACGGCGGACTCGGCGGTGGCTTTGGCAGCCAGCCTCAAGCCCTCACCTTCTATGAAGCGTTGGCGCTAATTTCCCAACCAAGCAATGGCTCCCTGACCAACGCGTCTGCTTTTACCTACAACGACCCCATCGACAGAGCTTCTGGAAACTTCAACTATGACCACAACGACGTCGTTGTAGGCACTGGCGCCTTCCCGCAGAGCCTGAATTTTCAGCGCCTGTACAGTTCAGGCCGAAAGAACCAGAGTGGTCCGTTAGGGAAAGGCTGGACACATAATTTCAATACAACAGCGTTGGTGAACTCCGATGGCTATCAGGGAATGGGGGAAGACTCAGCGCTTGACGCGGTGGGCACTCTGGTTGAAATGAAGGCGTCACTCGACCTTGTGCTCGATAGCTCGACGCCCATCGAAAAAATGGTGACGGCAACGCTTGGGCAGCGCTGGTTTGGCGACCAGCTCATCAATAACACTGTCATCGTGACGCAGGGACTTAATGGCGAGGCCTTCGTTAAACTGCCAGATGGGACCTACAACCCGCCTCCAGGCCGCTCTGAGAAGCTAGTGCTGAACGCCGACGGTACGTATTCCCTCGACTCCGTTCATCATGCAACGCTCAAGTTCAATTCCGCAGGCCAACCGGACACGTACACCGATACAAGCGGCGTTCAGGTGAAGTACGCCTATTCCGGATCCACACTGATCGGTGTTTCGAACAGCTTCGGACGGACACTGACGTTCACCTACACAAACGGGCTAATAACCCAAGTCAGTGACGGTACCCGAGTAGTCAAGTACGGCTACGATACAAGCGCCAATCTGTCGAGCTTTACAAACACGCTTAACGCCAGCACGACCTATGCGTACGGCCTGCCGGGTCAACTGACCCAGATGTTCCTTCCGAGTTTTCCTTCAATTGCCGCGGTTACAAACACCTATGACTATATGAATCGGGTGGCGATCCAGTCCAACGCGAGAGGAAAGACTTACTACTACTTCTTCGCGGGCTCGCGATCAATGGAGGTGGGACCGGGCAGCGTGGCACGGGTTACGTATTTCGATGCTCTGGGAAACGTTCTTGAGGACACAACGCCACTGTTCAACACGACGATCTTCAGCTACGACGGGCAAGGCCGGCTTGTAACGAAGACGTTGCCGCAGGGCAATGGGACGTCGTATACCTACGACGATGCCACCTGCGCGAGCGCCGAGAAGCGTTGCACCCAGAACGTCAAGTCGACCAGCCAGTTTGCACCCTCAGGTTCCGGTGTGTCGCCGCTCGTACAGAGCTTCACTTACGAGAGCGCCTACAACAAAGTCGCAACGGCAACTGATGCGCGCGGCAATGTCACCACATACACCTATGCGCCATGGGGTGACATTGCGACAGTGACATCGCCGGTCGATGCTGGCGGGGTGGCACCGTGGACGGCCTATGATTACTATTCGTGGACGCCGACCGGCTTTCCCACGATGTACCTTCTTGCGAAGACGACTGTAAAGACAAGCGCATCAAACCTCACCGCAACGACGAAGACCTATGACTGGGCGCACAATGAGGTGCCCGCTACCACGACGGTAGACGCCGGCACGGGAACGCTCAATCTTACGACCACCTATACCTACGACGGAACTGGGGATCTGACCGTGGTAGACGGCCCGCGCACCGACGTGATCGATACGGTCACGACGAGCTTTGACAGTGAGCGTCGCCCGACCGCGGTGACGGATGCGCTCGGGAAACAAACGCAGACCACTTACGACGCCGATGGCCGACCGATTGCCGTCGCCCGACAAACGGCGTCGCAATGGCTGACCAGTTGCACGCGCTACAGTGAGACTGGCAAACCAGTCCGGGCTTGGGGTCCTTCCCTGACGGCATCAGCAACAAGCTGTCCGGCAGAAGCTGCTCCGGTACCGATCACCGACACCGCATACGACGATCTGGATCGCGCGTACCAGACAACGCAATATCTTGCGACGTCTGATGGTGGCAATCGCGTTAGCACGACCATTTATAACAACGATGACAGCATTGCGGCAGTGAAAAAGGCTGTCGGGACAGCGCAGGAGCAAACCTACGTTCAGTTCACTTACACGGCAAATGGAAATCTGAACTCCAGTGCGGACGCGAAGAATAATCTGACCGCCTATGCCTACGACGGCTTTGATCGCCGCACGCGCACTTACTACCCCCTGCCGGGCACGCCTGGTTCGGCGAACACCAACGACTATGAAGAAAATGGTTATGACGCTAAAGGAAACATCACATCCATACGCCGGCGCAGCGGGAGCACGATCACCCAGACCTGGGACGCGCTCAATCGATTAACAGCAAGGACCTACCCGAGCAGCAGCGACAACGTTCAGTTTTCTTATGATCTCCGTGGCCTCCGGACCTCCGCGCAGTATGCGAATGGCAGTTACGCCGTCACATATACGTGGGACAACCCCGGTCGATTGATCGGCACGTCATCTGGCGGCAAGAACCTGGCTTTCCAGTACGATGGCGCTGGCAACCGGATTCAGATGACATGGCCCGACGGGTTCTACACCACCACCAGCTATGATGCACTAAACCGCACGGGCGTAATCAAGGAGAACGGCAGCACCAGCCTGGCCAGCTACGCCTACGATGATCTCAGCCGGATCACGACAATTACGCTGGGCAATGGCACATCGGTTCAGCGCACATACGACAACCAGAGCGGGCTGGCGACGTTGACGAACGCACTTACAGCGACTGGCGATCAGGTCCAATACACTTATGCCCGGAATCAGCTGCTCGATGTGAACAGTGTCACTTCGAGTAACGCCGCCTATCAGTGGAGCGGCGCCTCAGTTGGCACACAAAGCTATGTAGCGGATGGCCTCAACCGCTACACGAGCGCACAGGGAAACACTCCTTCCTACGACAGCAGCGGCAACATGTCGGGTTACGCTGGATGGTCATATAGCTACGACGTCGACAATCGTCTGAAGTCGGCATCAACAGGACTTCTTGGCATCCCGAACATCAGTTTTTCGT
This sequence comes from Paraburkholderia sediminicola, assembly GCF_046026675.1. Classification (GTDB taxonomy): domain Bacteria; phylum Pseudomonadota; class Gammaproteobacteria; order Burkholderiales; family Burkholderiaceae; genus Paraburkholderia; species Paraburkholderia sediminicola_F. The sequence continues at coordinate 1,370,167 of NZ_JAQQEY010000002.1, forward strand.
ACGATGCCGATGGTCGCATGCGGCAGACTGTCGACACGGTCGGATTGTTCAACAGCACGACGACCAACTTGCTCAACGACGGCGGAAAATTGGTCGCTGAGTATGACTCGACGGGCAATACTGTCCTTAGACGGTATGTGCAGGGACCAGCCGTTGACAATCCCCTGGTCTGGTACGAAGGCAGCGGCACCACGAGCAAAAGCTGGCTTTACACCGACCAATTGGGAAGTGTGGTTGCAACTGCGAATGCGTCGGGCGCACGAACGGCGGTCTTTACTTACGGCCCATTCGGCGAGCCAAACGCTACGACCGGCGTGCGTTTTCGATTCACAGGACAACAGTTCCTTTCGACGCCCGGGCTGTACTATTACAAAGCGCGATTTTACTCGTCGGCGCTCGGCAGGTTCCTTCAAACTGATCCTGTCGGCTATCGGGATGACGAAAATTTGTACGCCTACGTTGGCAACAATCCGATAAATGCGGTCGATCCAACAGGTCTCGCAAGTGTCTTTACTGGGGACAGCTTCGTCACTGGTGCGAACAACCATCCGGGAGACTTGCAGTGCAGCGGAGGACGGTGTCAAAGCGGTGGCGATTATGGGACGAGCGGGTATTATCAATTCAGCAGCGGCATTTTGTGCCAAAAATGCGCTTTGTATAAAACAGGCGCCGAAGACCTTCCTGCTGCTGAACAAGCGGAAATATTGCGCCCCTTCACTTACTACGGATCAGGCGAATGAGTCGCCAGGATTCTTGATCGAAGCATCGGAGATTGCGTCGGATGGAAGTCATTGTCGTTGAACCGATAGACGAGGACCTATGTTTCCCCGTCGCTTCGTTCTTGTACCCGCTGAATATGGCGGGGCAGATTTTTCGCGATTCGAGCGATGCCTCGGCACGCTTCCGGCGGTTCGGGCGAGTGAACGCAACTCCTAGCGATCTCGAGATTTGGGAGGACCTTGTTCGTGACGGAGTGAACCCCGAAACATCATTTCTCATAGTTAGGACAGAAAAAAGAGAGCCATCAAAGGCACCGTATCTCGTCCATACCGGCTACGAACTGCCGCTTTTATTGAGCGGGCGAAAAAGACTGGGTTGGATTGACGTTCATCCAAACCTAAGTCCTCTCGATGAATTCCGGCTTTCCTGTCTCGAAACGTATGTCGAAAAGGGGCTGCTGTACAAGAGGGACAACACTGTACCGGAGGGCGGAGGACGGCTGGGCGCTGTTTACTACACTCCCCCATCCGACGCCTGGCGGGTCGATGCTTACGATTTTCTGCATAAGGAAGCAGGAAAGGTCGGGGGGTGGAGCGAGACATTCGAAAGGATGCTCGGCGACCTCATGGGATATTCCACCGAAGCAAACAACTGGTGGATTGAAAGGTGTGTGCGCGATGACGTGTTTCCGTCCGGCATGCGATATTTCCTTTCAGTTACTTCCCAGGAACTGTCGGTCATCGAATGCTGCGGATTCCGTGCCCTGCCATGGGCGACGCGCGACACTTTTACGCTCTATAGCGATATTGAGCAGAGTAGCGATGGCTACGCGTGCCTGATTGCGTCGCAACTCGATGCCGTTGCGATTGTGCGCGTCATTGTTCCGCTGCCCAAAATCAGGAAGATAGCAACCGAGTCCGAACGCGGCACGTGGGACGTTCTATCCGCCGATATGCCGACGCTAAATGACTCGCTTCGAGGCAACGTAACGATCATCTACAAAGCTTAATCGTCCAATCTCTGCACCGATCGTGGTGAGCCGCTATGTTGCGACATCCGGCTCGAGCCCACGATTGATGAATAGCAGCTACTCATAGTTACCGAGTACTCATTGAGCGTCAAGAGCCCGAATAGAACAGTGGCCGGGTTCACTCCTCAGACGAACCCGTTCGAGCAAGGCGGGTTCTTCGCAGGGACATCCGGCTTCGAGATACCTGCTGCGAGGGGCCGGTTTGAGTGCCTCGATCCACGCTTCCACTTCGGCCAAGTCCCACACGCGATTAACCGCACCATCGACGACCTGTATATTTTTCACACCTGTACACATACCTGTAGTCGCCGGAAGCTTTGGTTGGCTTGGAGGCGCGGCGGGAGGCGGTCTCGGGCGGGAGGCATCGATTGTCGCGTCACTGCCGCACCTCCGCGGTAAGCGCCCGGTCATCCGTAAGCGCCTAGCGATCCCATCTTGAGTTGCATGGAAGGTCTTGGGAGCATCGTATCCACTTAAATAGGTGGACACGTGAAAACTATCGAAGAAGAAGCGGCAGTTGGCCGTCGCCGACGCCGGCGCTATAGCGTCGAGTTCAAAGTCCAGGTGGTGGCAGCCTGCCAGGGGCCTGGGGTATCGCTCGCGGCCATCGCGTTGCACCACAAGCTGAACGCAAATCTGCTCCGACGTTGGGTAGAACAGGCCGAAGGGAACGAGCGCTTTCTCGTCTCGCGTGACGATGTGACTGTGCAGTCGGCAGTGGCGCCGGCAGCCTCAAACGCTGGGAGGCGCTTACGCGCTATCTCGACGACGGACACGTGCCCATAGACAACAACTGGGTTCATGCCGCTAGCGGCATGAACCCAGTTGTTGCAGAAGAGACGACGGCCGCGAAAGGGGGCATAGCAGCGGAGCGGCGCTGCCGTTCCGTTTCGACATGTGGGGACCCACACATACTGCTCACAATTGATTCATCGATGATAGCGCCGTCAAATCGCGAACTTGTATAGATTCTGTGGGGCGCGCCGGAACCACGTGTTTACCAGTACTTGAAATTTTCAATTTGTTGCTATTAACTGAGACGGACGCGTAACGCAATGTAACGTTAGGTAACTAACAGTTACAAGCCGCGGATAACTGATGCTAGTTGCAGAAGTTTGAGAGCTTCCGCCACGAAATCAATGGATAGCGGATTGTAGGTATGCGGGCTTGATCGCCGTTCCGGGGCAGCGATCAGTGCGACTTCAACCAGTTTTGCGCAGTAGCTGACAATTGCCATTGGGCGATCTCAATGCGAATGATGTGTGCTTGAAATCGAGCATCCCGAAGTCAATGAAAGGAACAGTGCATCGCATTTGTTTTTTGGCTAATGCTAGTTTTTTTGATTCCGTTCTGGCGCGATGAGGCCAAAAAATGAAAACGACAAATAACAAATTAAAAGCCGCCAGCGTTTATTTGATAGGCGCCGTTTTTTTCTTCTTTCTTATCGGGATTCGCGCCGAGAGTCTCCCACAGCGCCCGGAATCTCCACCGGTTGCGGCCATCATTCCGATGAGCGTGCCAACGGCGATCGGTGAACGAAGCACACACCTCAAGAACGAGAAGGAGCAATCCTATGATTTCACGGTGGATTTTAGCTACAAAAATGTCACCGAGTTAAAAAATTTGCTCGAATGGGCAAAGAATCAACGTGTTCATCAAGGGATAGAAAATCTTGCTGCTTTGGACCCGATAATATTATCGATATCAATCCACAACGCGAAATATTCTTACTATTTGGATGCAAATTTCATCGCGAATAAGGTGATTTCATCCACTCCGATAGGACGAGACTACGGGTACGTTTCCGTTTTGGTCTTGTCTACTGAGTTGCAGGCGGGCGACTACTGGGTCGAGGTAAAGTCAAGCCGAATTCCGAATAATCTTCAGAAATTTGACCGCCAGATAAAAATATTCCACAGCGCTCACTGATAGAAAAGGACGAAAATGCCAACACTAACAATCAACATTGCAGCTCCGTTCACTCCACTTAATAACGGCGGCACTTCTGTTAGCGGCCATATATGGTATGTGGTTACAGATGATGCCGGCGTTCCCAGTCAATACGGATTCGCTCCTCTATCGGAATTTACCCCGCACGGTCAAGGCACCATTGAATACAACGACAGCGGCACATACAAAAGTGTAAATTATACGAGGTCCGTTCAAATTTCCCAAGCTCAACTTGCGGCTCTGCAAGATTTTGGGAGTTATCCTGCAGGTGACGGCTTTGATGCGTCAACGTACGATGTAATCAATAATAATTGCGTAACATTTGTATGGGCCGCGTTATCCAAAATTGGAATAGTGGAGCCCACCTATTTGCAACTGAGCGGACCAGGGACAGTTCCGTGGGCCAATATCATTGCGGTTGATGCTGCGCTGACCTCGTTTTCCTCCGGTAACGGAACGGAACAGCTTGCAGATCCGAACGCTAGCACATGGTCCAGTTGGAATGGAGGGTGGTCTGTTGGCGGTGGGAACCCATTTCCAAGCCAGATTTACCGAGATGGAATGCTAAGTAACAGTGAGCGCACTACAGTCAATCAGGACGGCTCTTACGATTTGACCGAAATTGATCCTGTATCGAAGGCAATTATTGCATCAGCTCATGTAAACCTAAATGGCGATTACACAGTAACGATTAATGGAGCTAACCTCGCCAAGGCATCGGCGAATTTTAAACTGCCAGCCTGGGCGACGTTGGTATCCAACGTCTACTCCGATACTGTCGGGCAAGGACCTCCAGACGAGAATCCGTTGGAATGGGGACCTAACACTGACGCAATGGCAACCGGCGGTGATAAAGGTCTCGTGGTCATTCAAAAAACGGAGAGCGGAATCACCTTGACCGAGACGTGGGCAGGTTCTCCGAATAAATTTGTGGAGCATTTTTCTGTCGATGGCCAAGTAATCGATGCACGATTCATCGACGAGTTTGGAGAGCGCTTCTATCTTAAGCCCGGCGCTGATTCTCGTCGATATTATTCAGACGATCCTGCGATCTTTCCGGGCGTATCGCCAGATGGCTCACGCCAAAAATATGACGACCAACGTTGGTATTTTTACAATCCACCCGGTTTGCCGACCACATTTGCACCTCCGATACCCGCGATCGCACCGGATCTGACAGGAGGGAACGTGGCCGGATTGGATAGCCAGACGTACAAAGCTGGTGATGGCACTGTGACCTTGTTAGCACCGAATGTCACAGGCACAAACGCGAGCGCTGCGCTGTTGTTGGATCCGACCATTACTGAGGCCAGCGTCAATTTGCGCTTAATTGCAGGAGGGGGAGCTCTCGAGCTTACTGACGGACGAGCCAATGACAGCATCACCATCCAGCTAGGCACCGCTAATACAGCTGCGGTAACGGGGGTTACATTCGGGGACGGCACTACTTGGTCAATCACGGATATGCTCCAGATGGCCGCCGATCAAAATCAGGGTGTAACGCAAATCGTCGGTACCTCAGGCGCGGATACGCTTGTCGCACCCACGGGACCAAGCCAACTGGTGGGCGCCGGAGGCAACGATATCTTTACCGTTGCCGCAGGAAGTGGTGCGGTTGAGATTGACGAACAGGATAGTAGCCAAAATCCTGACATCGTATTGCACCTAACGGGCGTATCGCTTACGGCGCTTTCTGTGAGTGCATCGTTGGACGGCCGGGACCTTGTCCTGAAGGATGGGGTAGCTGGTGATGAAATCGTGCTTGATCGAATGCTGATCGACCCGACTAGCGGTGTTCAGTCGCTCACGTTGTCGGACGGAACGTCACTGTCGGCAAGTCAACTGTGGCAGATGGAAATGACAGGTACGTCCGGCGACGACTTCCTGGTCGGAAATTCCGGTGCCAATGTGCTGGATGGGCACGGGGGCAATGATCTGGTTCGAGGCGGGGGAGGAAACGACACCTTTGTTTTCCAGGCAGGATATAGTCATCTTGAGATCCGGGAAACAGACCCGAATGCATCGGCTGGCAACGTACTGGAGATGGGGGGCGGCATCTCGCAGTCATCACTGACTGTATCAGCAACGGCGGACGGAACTGGGTTGGTAATCCTGGATGGCACTTCTGGGGACAGCGTTGTGCTCGACGGCGCGCTTACAAGTGCGTCGAACGGCGTGCAGCAGATTCAGTTTTCAGACGGATCATCGCTGACCGCCGCACAGCTTATCGGCATGGAGACCACCGGAACTTCCGGAGCGGACACGCTCTACGGTAGTAATCGCGCGGATCTGTTTGACGGTAAAGGGGGTAATGATCTCGAGATTGGCAACGGCGGCAACGACACATTTTCCTATCAAGCCGGGTACGGCAACCTGGAAATTTCCGAATTTGACTGGAATGATGATTCAAATAACGTCCTCCTGCTCGGTACCGGAATCACGGAAGCATCGCTTGTGGTCGGACGCACTGCCGATGGTACGGGCCTCGTCTTAACCGACGGTGTCGTGGGCGATGCAATTACTATCGACAACATGCTCACCAGTTCCTTCAATGGTGTTCAGTCGGTTCAGTTTTCCGATGGCTCGGTGATTTCGAGGGCAGACCTGCTGCAGATGGAGCAGACAGGGACGACGGGCAACGACACACTCGTCGGAACAAGCGGCGCCGATCTGCTGGATGGTAAGGGCGGCAACGATATCGCCATCGGCCGCGGTGGCGATGACACTTTTGTGTTCGCGGCAGGTTATGGCCAACTGGAAGTCGAGGAAAACTCTTCGAGCCCGACCGACCTTAGCACGCTCAAACTGAGAGGCATCAACGAAGCATCAATTCATATTTCGGCAACGCCGGATGGCACCGGGCTCGTTGTTTCGGATGGGGTCGACGGCGACCAGATCATCCTCGACGATATGCTTGCTGGATCGGACCGAGGAGTCGGGCAGTTCGAATTTGACGACGGGACTGTGTGGTCACGCAGCCAGATAATTCAGTTGGAAACGACCGGGACGTCGGGAGACGACACATTGTGTGGATCGCCTGGGGCGGAGCTATTGGATGGCCAGGGTGGGAACGACGTTGAAGTAGGCAACGGTGGAGGCGATACATTCATTTTCAATCAGGGGTATGGCCAGCTTGAAGTCAACGAGGTCGACGACAGCGATACTCCGAACAACGTGTTGCAACTCGGTGCCGGCATTAACCTCGCGTCACTCATTGTCACGTCCGATGGCGTAAACATTTTCCTGGCGGACGGCGTCGATGGCGACCAGATCACCCTCGACGACATGCTTGCCGGTGCTTCGTACGGCGTACAGAAGGTGCAATTTGCGGACGGGACAGCCTTGTCCCGCAGCCAGCTTGTGCAGATGGCTGCAACAGGAACGACTGGTTACGATTCTTTATACGGAACCGATGGAGCCGAGTTATTCGACGGCAAGGGTGGTTCGGACTATGAGCACGGCGGTGGTGGCGAGGACACATTTGTATTTAATCAGGGGTATGGTCAGCTTGAAGTTGATGAGACGGACTATTCCGCAACCCCGGAGAACGTCCTTCAACTTGGCTCTGGCATTAGTGCGTCTTCGGTAACGGTAACGAGCTTCGACGGTGTCAACCTGGTTCTGACAGATGGTGTTGCCGGAGACAAAATCACCCTTGACAACATGTTGTACTCAAATGGCTATGGGGTACAGCAGGTGCAGTTTGCCGATGGCACGACGTGGTCCCGCAGTCAGCTCGTCCAGATGGAAACAACCGGTACGACAGGGGACGACACTCTGTACGGCTCCTACGGACCGGACCTGATCGACGGCAGGGGTGGCAATGATTACGAGCAAGGCAATGGCGGCGGCGATACGTTCATTTTTAATCAGGGATATGGACAGCTGGACATCGTCGAATCGGATACAGCGCCGAATCCGGCGAATGTGTTGGTCTTTGGTCCCGGCATCAGCGCGTCGGCCACAACCGTCAGTGCGACCTCGGATGGAACGGGCATAGTTTTGACTGATGGCACAGTCGGCGACCAGGTTACCCTGGACCAGATGCTTGCGGGCGGAAGTGGAGTACAGGAGGTACAGTTTTCGGACGGAACGACCTGGTCTCGTGGTCAGCTAATCCAGGTGGAACTCGCGGGTGCAACAACGGGCAGCGATACGCTTGCAGGTAGCAACGGCGCGGATTTCTTCGATGGCAAGGGCGGAGATGATCTCGAAATCGGAAACGGCGGCGGAGACACGTTTATCTTTGATCAAGGCTATGGGCAACTGGAGATCAATGAAGACGACCAGGACATAAATCCCGATAACGTCCTGCAACTAGGTTCGGGAATTAACGAATCTGACCTGACCGTCAGTGCGGGCGACTATGGCACTAACCTTGTCTTGACGGACGGCACATCCGGAGACCAGATCACCCTGGACCGCATGCTTCTTGGAAGTGAATATGGAGTGCAGGTCGTACAGTTTGCTGATGGTGCGACGTTGTCTGCCGCCCAGCTTCTTCAGCTCGAAATGACCGGCACGAGTGGCAATGACTCGTTGTACGGTACAACGGGCCCGGACCTGCTCGATGGGAAGGGGGGTAATGACCTCGAGGAGGGTAACGGCGGGAACGACACCTTCATATTCAACCAGGGATACGGTCAGCTCGATATTGCCGAACAGGATTTCGGACCAAACCTTCAAAACGTCCTGAAGCTGGGCGCGGGCATCACCGAATCGTCGATTACGGTTAGCGAAAGTTCGCCCGTCGACATTCAAATATCGGACGGCACGCCCGGTGATCAGATCACGCTCGATTACATGATCGAGGACGGCTCGCACGGTGTACAGAGCTTCGAATTTGCCGACGGCACGATCTGGTCGCGAGACCAGGTCATGCAGATGGCAACGACGGGCACGACGGGCAACGATAGCCTCTACGGTTCGATGGGCGCGGATGTGCTTGATGGAAATGGAGGTAACGACTACGAAGAAGGCGGCGGTGGCGGAGACACGTTCATTTTCAATCAGGGCTACGGTTCGCTCGAGATCGACGAAGCCGATTACAGCGCGCATCCCGCCAACGTGTTGAAGCTGGGACCTGGCATCACTACGTCCGCGGTCATAGTGAGCGCCACTGCCAACGGCCAGGGATTAGTCCTGCATGACGGCACGGCCGGGGACCAGATTACGATCGATAGTATGTTGTCCGACGCTGCGTCCGGCATCCAGTCTGTGCAGTTCGCCGATGGCACCACGTGGTCGCGCCAGGAACTGGTCCAGATGGAGACTACCGGTACGGCCGGCAACGATACGCTGTACGGGTCGACAGGAGACGATACATTCGATGGCCAGGGCGGCACCGACCTTGAAATCGGCCGGGGCGGAAATGATACATATGTGCTGAAGCCCGGGTACGGTGCGTTATCGATCGAGAACGGCAATTCCGCACACTGGTGGTCCTCGGGGACCGGTGGTGAGCTTTCGATCCAGGAAGCTGCGCCGCAGGATCTCTGGCTGCAGCGGGTCGGCAATGCTTTGCAGGTCGATCTGATGGGCTCGTCGACTTCGGCCACCATAGCGGACTGGTACGGCGATAACTACAGCCAGCTGGCCGCGATCGACGTTTCTGATGGAACGCCCGGTGGCTCCTATGCGCTCGATTCACAGGTCAGCCAGCTGGTGCAGGCGATGGCAACTTTTTCTGCCAACAACCCCGGATTTGATCCGACGTCCGCCGCTAATCCGGTCGTAACTGACCCGATCGTCCTCGCAGCTGTCAATACCGCGTGGCATCAGTAACTTTGCCATCACGTCCCCGCCGCCTTCAAGGCGACGGGGATTTCTGCAGATAGTCAGGCACGTGTCGGGCCGTAGTATCGCCTTGCCTGCACATCCTCTATCACAGACGCGGCCTCCGTCAAAGACCTGGTGAACGGCGCGCACGGTGATAACCACCTCATCCGATACGCGACTTATTTGTAAATTGGGAAATGGAAAGGTTTAGATAGGCATTCGTAATAAAACTCACTGCGCATACGACGTGGGCTTGCCCGCCAGAGTTGTCTCTCAGAAGGAGAAACTTTGGAAAAACAAAGCGCGGTACGAAATACCTAAGCTTTTGCCGACCGTTCACCCATTCAAATTAATTTGCAGTAATCTTGCAACCTTTGGTAAATATTGTTTCATAACGTAAGCGCAGCTTCCTCGCATATCGCGCGCAATTGCCAAGGTTCAGAATCGATGGGAAATAAGGGGCGGATAAAAGGTCTGGCACGGCTATGCGTCGGCTATCTGATCATCGGCCAGTTGGCTGTTTACGGTCTCGATAGTCGCGCCGAGCCCAAGTACCCCAAATTCTCCCAAGCGTCGGGAGACATAGCAAGGTTCTGGAATCACGCGGTATCCGGCCGCCCTGCGGCGAACCTGGGCATGCCACTCGAAAGAAGGCCCGCAGCCACCAATTTCCATCCGTCGTTGCTTGTCGAATTCTCCGAATCTGATGCGGTGATGATTGGTACTGCTACTGCGCCTTCGGCAGATCAAGCACCCTCCACTTATGCGGCCGACGCGCAAATTTCCGTGGCGTTTTTAACGCGAGTCGGCCGAAACTGGACGGTCAGAAGGCCTCCCCTCATTATTGGTGAAAGCGGATTTGGAGGGGTGCCAGGAAAATTATCACTGAGCTGGATCGCGTCTGGAGAAGTCGGCGTAGCGCTTGTTAGCCAGAGTTGCTCGCAGGGTATATGTGAGAGATGGCTCTCGGTCATTCGGCTAACTCCGAGTGACGGGATGTTGCTCGGCGACCGGATACCCTTAGCGGGCAATAACATCGCTGCCGTGCAAGGTTGCGAGGCTGCTATCAACTCAGGAAGGAGGGTAGTTACTCCTCTTAACGACTTTGCGAGCAGTCTGGATAGTACTCACTCCGGCGCGGCCCCTTTTTCGGGCGAAACGAACGGCTGCTTTCGAATTGTGGGCGAGCCTCGATTCACAAGGGGGGGCACCACACTCCGTATCCACTTCCGCGCGCGGTTTGCAGAGCCCGATCTAAGGAGGCTTCGCGAAGCAAACTATGTCGCCGAATACGTACTAGACAATGGCAAGTATATTTTGCAGCGTGGCACGAATCCTGTGCCGAAACTTTAAGAATCACAAGTATTAGACACATCATTTAAAAACACGAATCGGGGAAGAAATGAGCGGATCGAACTGGAATGGAATTACCGTCGCGGCAATTCCGGGGCAATCGACGGTGCCGGCCTACGTGGCTGGAAATATCATCGCAAAGGCCGTGAGCACTTGGCAGGCGATGGGGATTCCTGGGAATGTCATCGCCTTCGGCATAGCGATGATGAACACTGAGTCCGGGTACAACGTTTCAGCTCAGGCCCCTGGTTCGACGGGATATGGTCTCGGTCAGTTTTTGACCGGCTCGCTTCAAGACGCGCTAACTCTTTATAACAAGACGTATGACGGTGATTTTACAGCGGCAGACTATCAGTCGAGTGCGGAGGCCCAGATTGATATCATAGGCGGGTCTCTCCAGACGGTGTGGAACCGGGCTGTCGCGTTGCAGGCACAAAATTCGGGCCTAGCCTCTCAACCCACCGCAGATGTCGCGTACGGTATATGGCACCAAGGCTTATATGCATCGTCAACAAGTGTACAAGGATTCCTTGGCAGCTCAACGTTCACCACTAACGTAAGTACGACGTTCAACGGAACCCTCGCCGCTGTTCCCAGCGCGATCGGAGGGACTAATGTTCACGATCAGCTCGTAGATGATGCAATAACCACGCAAATCCAGCAAAGCGGACAACTCGCCTACTCAGATGCCAACGCGTATTACCAACAGCAGTTGAAGCAGGTAGAGACTAGCCAAGGCCTAAGCGCCGAGGACGCTCGGAACTATCTTGCGAGTCAGTACGGAGTATCAACGTCGTCCCCCGCGCCTGGCGTGGCGACCATATCCGAAACATTTGACCTTACTAATTCGGTAGGAATAGCAAGTGCGTCGAACGTACTGACGGAACTGGAGATACCGTTGTCGAGCACTCAAACGGCATCTGGTGGGCAAGATGATAGCGACACAGACCCCGAAGCGACCGCGGCCCTGAACGCTGCGAATCGGCAGTCGGTACTAAATCAATGGACTGCACTCCTCGGGAATATTTCCGGCGCGACTTCTGTGTCGGTCGATGGATCTAACCAGAGCGTAAGCGTCACAGGATCGAACGGGACGGTTACGGTAAACCTGGACGGAACAGCCACCTTTACACGGACGACAGGCGGCATTGTCTCTTCGGTTACAACCTACAATTCCAGTGGACAGCAGCTTCAGGTGACTGCATTTAATTCTGAAGGGGCAACCACCAGCCAAAGCACGGATGCTTACAATTCAGCGGCAGTTCTAGACGGATCCACATTCTCGCTCAACTCGATCGATGCAGATGGCAATCCTCTGGCAATTACATTGGGTGAAGATAGTAGTGGTGACGTAACCAACGTTGAGTTTGCGGGCGGATCGGTATTGCTGGGTCCGTCGGCCCAGCAATCCTCTTTGATATCGAGCGACGCGCTAACCATTTCGGTAGGTCCGAGCGGTACCGCGCAAATTGCACTGCAGAACGGCGAAGCAAGCGGCAGCCCCGTCGACGTTTCCGGCATCGAATCGATGACGTTGAATCTCGACGGCAGCTACTCGATCGTTGACCAATCAGGGAATGCCTATTCGTTGCAACCGCTAAGTGGTTCATCAAACTACGTGCTCGGCAATTCAAGTGGCACGCTGAATGTGACGCTGGATACCAACTCACTAGCGAGCATCAATTTGGGCCAAAGCATTTCCATACAGACGTTGGCGGGTGGCACCTTCACAGTTCCTGTATGGGGCGGGTCCGCCACCCTTGGTTCAGCCAACTTGGGTGACGCAACGGTTGAAGAAGGTTCATCGGTAACGATTGGCTCAGGTACCATCGATGTCAGTGCGCCCGGCAGCGGTACCACACAACAGTACTCGTTTGCGTCGGATGGCTCCGTTTCGTCCCTCGCCACGTTTGATGACTCAAGCGCGCAGACGTCGCCCATTACTGTTGAATCGTACGATTCTGATGGCAATACGACGCAGTTGTTGACCAACTACGCAAACGGAACGTCGCAGATTCAGGCGTTCAATCCTGAAGACCCATCCGCAGGGTACATCACTCAGACAGAGAACTTCTCCGGGATCAATGGCACGGGAACGCTTGTCAACAAAACGACCGACTTTATAAATGGATTGTCGGAAGTCGATAGTTATAACACTGCAGCGGGGGCTTTGGTTACCAAAACTCTCTACTCCGATCTCGACGGAACTGGCGAGGTTTTAAGCACCACAACCAACTTTACGGACGGCACGTCGATCGTGACGACGTATGCATCGGCTGATACGTCTGACGAAGGTGGCCTGTCGTCCGACGGTATAACAGCCGTGACTACGACCTATTCGGGATGGGACGGGACGGGCTCCGTTCAGAGTACGGTTTATTCAACCGCAACCGAAGGAACTATTTCGGATGGTCAAGTCGGTAGTGTTCTCGGATCGGCCATAGGAAAGATTCTCGGCGGTAATAACGTCGTTGAGAGCATCGGGTTTTCGTCCGTGCTCGGTGTAATCGGCAAAGACCTCGGCGAGGCGATCGACTTGCAAAACGCCGACGGCGGTACCGCGGGCGACATGAGCGGAACAATTCAGAATCTCGCAGATTCGGCACTTCCTGATGTCTTAACAGCCGGGGTAGGAGCTGTCGGAGCGTACCTGACCGGAGATCTGGTTAAGGACTTGGGAATTACTGGCCTGCCTGCTGAAGTCGTAGATACAGGTGCTGGTTTTGTCGTCTCGACAATCGCTACGAATCTCACAAGAGAAGCTTTGGGGGCTACGAATGTGGCATGGGATTCTGGTCTCAGCCTGACCAGTTTCACAGGTGCATTCGCAGGATTCGCCGGCGTTGAACTCGCGACCTTGACGATCAAGTGGGACAGTCCACAAGAAGAGGAAGCTGCAGAAATCGGCGCAACTCTCGGCGCCGCAGTAGGGTCCATCTGGGGTCCCTGGGGCAGCTTTGCGGGGGGGCTAATCGGAGATATTCTTGGTGGAATTGTTGGAAGCGCGTTTGGTGGCACCTACCCTAAGGACCCCAGCGTTTATGGAACGCTCGTAATTAACCAGAACTCCAGTAGTCCATACTCATACCAGCTAACTGGCGTTAAAGACAACGGTCCGGTCTCGTACCTCAATAGCCTTGGCACCGTTATTTCAACGGAGCTGAATGAGATTCTGGCGCAAGTCGGTGGCACAATTTCTAACGCTCAGCAAGCAAGCGGCCAAATGCACCTGGTTGTTGACGCTGTATCGGGACAACTAGGTTATGGTGATTATTATGAAAACAACATCGGCACGGATTCTTCTGTTGGCTCCCAGATAACGAATGCCGTTTACAAAGTAGGCGCGTACAGTGATTCAAAAGCTTCGAGCTATATTAGTGCCGTGGTGTTCGAGCAGCTTTCAGACCTGTCATTTGTCGGTGGCGATGTCTATGTCGAGAAGGCAATTAACGAAACAGTTTACAACTGGGTATCATCGGAGGTTCAGTCAATTGCATCGGCGGCCGAGGGAAGTGGCACGCAGAACGGACAGCCGGATGTCTCCGTCAACACTTTGGTCGGAAATATTCAGATTGCCAAGGACTATGAGAAGTATCTTGCGAACGACAGTGCAATCAATGGATTGATCGCACAGAATCCGACAAGTAATTTCGCGGCCGGATGGATTATCGAGTTGGAAGAGGCAGCTAGTCTCGGCCTCAACGACCTGGCTGCGAGCAATCAGCAACCCTGGCCACCAAACACGCTCAAGTGGGGTACTGTGACCGCCAAGGATCGGTATCCAGACGACCTTGAACAGGTACTTGAGGACCCGGTTCTTACTTCCGCGTTTTCTAACGATATTGCAGAACTTTCCGGTTCCGATCTTGCCCTCACGCTGGCTCGCGACTCGTTGCCGATGACAGTCAACGGCAACGATAACCGCATCGGCATCACTGGAAACACTGAGACTTTCGTTTTCAACGGAAGCAATAATGTCTTTGTCGCTAACGGAAACGGCAGCACTGCAACGGTCAATGGTGACTCCGATAGCGTCTCGATGTATGGGAATGGCAATTCCGTCACCGTCAACGGTAGGTATACCAGTATCGTTGTTTCAGGCTTGGGCAACACTGTAACTAATGCCAACGGATCTGTGACAGTCGGCGACAGTAGCAGTGCGACGATCAACGGCGTCGCTGAAAACATAAGCCTTTCGAACCTCGGGTCCGTGAGGGTTAACGGCGGCAATATGATCGTCAATGTCGGCGGCGACAGCAATACCGTTGTCGCGAATGGCAATGATGAGCAGTTCAAATTGGCCGGCGACTCAAATACGGTAACAGGGAATGGTCAGGGTGACGAATTCAGCCTCATCGGTACGAACGAAAATGTCACGTTGGGCTCGGGTTCAGTGTCCCTTGCAGACGAAGTCACAGCGTCTGTCAATGGCGAGAGTCTGGGGGTCACCATCGGCAACCAGGATAATCTGACTCTTAACGGCCAATATTCCGGCGTTAACGTAGATGGCAATGGCGATACGGTGGTACTGAACGGCACATCGCTGGGAGTGACGGGTACCGCTAACGCTGGGAAGTTCACGTTGAACGGATCGGGCGATTCAATTTCGCTATCTGGCAGCAACAACGTGCTGACAGCTAATGGAAACGGCAACTACCTGACCGTTTCCGGAAGTAACAACCAGTTGGTCTCTAACGGACAGCAGTCTACGGCGACCGTTTCGGGCAGCTCGGAGAACGTGAGCATTGCAAATGGCACGGCCATTTTGCAAAACAGTTCCACCGCGACAATCAACGGCGTTTCTGACGTGATCAACGTCTACAACACGACGCAATTGACGGTAAACGGCGGAAGCATGAATTTCTCCGCAAACGGGGGAGAAAACACGGTCACCCTGAACGGTGATGGCGAAAGTGTCAGCGTACAAGGATCGAACAACGCGATTACGGACAATGGCGGCAATGAGAGCGTGCTTGTCAACGGTGACAGCAATAACGTGACCGAAAACGGCGTTGACGAGCGGGTCACCGTCAACGGCAGCTACGATGCGGTCCAGGGCCAGTTAGACAGTACGACTGTGACAATCAATGGGACGGGCGGTGCAATCACGGCGACTGGCAACAATAACCTCCTGACCGAGAACGGCACCAACGAATATCTGACAGTCACCGGGAACAACAACAACCTGAACGCGAACGGCCAGCAGATTACCGCGTCGCTGTCTGGCGCTGGCAATACGATATCGATCGGTAATGGCATTGTCTCGCTATCAGATAACGCGGGTGGTACGGTGAATGGTGTGTCGGATCAGGTGAACGTGCGCAATACGTCGCAGCTTACTGTTAACGGCGGGAGTATGTCGTTAGCGGTGAATGGCAATCAGAACACCATCACGGCAAACGGCAATGCAAACAACTTTAGTGAAGAGGGCTCCAGCAACCTTATCACCGGAAATGGCAGTAATGATTCGTTTTCGTCCAACG
Source organism: Paraburkholderia sediminicola (assembly GCF_046026675.1). Taxonomy (GTDB): domain Bacteria; phylum Pseudomonadota; class Gammaproteobacteria; order Burkholderiales; family Burkholderiaceae; genus Paraburkholderia; species Paraburkholderia sediminicola_F. Next base: position 1,386,481 of record NZ_JAQQEY010000002.1, read on the forward strand.
GTAACTACAACGATGTCACGCTGAACGGCAACAATGAGACCACATATATCAATGGGACCGACAACGTACTCGCGGTCAATGGCCAGAACAATCAGATAACGTTCGCTGGCACAAATAACACCTTGCACGCGGGCGGCGCCTCGGCGTTTGTTCTCGATAACAGTACTGCCGACTTCGAAGGTGGCGGGGATAGCGTCACCGTTTATAACGGGGATACCGTTACTGCAAACGGAAGTGGGTTTTCGATCACGGAAACCGCGACCAATAGCAGTGTCGTAGCCAACGGTGACTACAACGTCGCAACGGTAGGTGGTAACCACAATACCGTGACACTTAACGGAAACAGTGGGCAGGTGGATCTCAGTGGGTCACTCAATACCGTAACCGTGTCTGGTCAGGATTCGACGCTAGCCGTGAGTGGCGTACAGCAGGCGCTCGCGGTCAATCAGGGAAACATCGGCATTGGCGCCGGAAGTCAGGCCGGTTTGACAGGCAACGGCAACATGGTGACCCTTGATGCATCCGACACGTTCACGGTAAACGGTTCCAACAACTGGGTAAATGCCGCGTCGAACGATTCCGTTACGTTGATGGGTGCCGGAAACGGGATTGGCGGCGACGCAACAGGCGTGACGGCCGTTCTCGAAGGCAATGGGCAGTATGCGATCCTTAGCAACGACGCGATTACAGTTGGAGCAGGGATTCAAGCCAGCGTCACTGGCAGCAACAATGCCGTAGGCGTTGGAGCGGGCGGGACGCTTGACCTGACCGGCAACGGCAACTCCCTGCAGATGACAGGTGCTACATTGAATTTGACCGATAGCGCCGCGGTCACTGGAAGCGATCCCGAAGCTGGCAGCAGCGCAAGCGGTTTCGCCGTTAATGGATTCGATTTTACGTCCTATAACGCAGGGCAGTTTTCATCGGCTGCGGGGGCACAATCGTTGCAATCGCTGGCAGACACCGGAGCCAACTCGGTCTCGCTGGTGGTAACCCAGTATGTTCAGAACGTCACGGACACGAATATCGAATCGACCAGCGCCACCGAGTCGGATGCAAGCCTGGAGTTGGCGATCAGCGAAGCTCAAGCGGATGGGCTGGGCGTCACACTGAAGCCCCATCTGGATGTTTCGGACGGGACATGGCGTGCGTACCTCGACCCGTCGAATGTCGCTCAGTTCTTCAGCAACTATCAGGCAATGATTGTTCACTATGCCGAGATAGCACAGGCTACCGGTGTCGGGACGCTAGTGATCGGGACGGAGATGGAATCCTTAAGCGGGACCGCTTACGAACCGTATTGGGATACGCTGATTGCAGCTGTGCGCCAGGTCTATTCTGGGCAACTGACCTACGCATCCGGATGGAATGAAACTGCCAATGTCAGTTTCTGGAACAAGCTCGATATTATTGGCGCGGACGCATATATCCCCGTGACCGACATTACGGATCCCACGGTTCAGCAACTCGAAACCGGATGGACTACGATGTCGAGTAATAGCTACGACGCGTCGGTTATGGACAACATGGCTCCCGTCGACTTTTACAAGAGCCTCTCTACGGAATACGACAAACCTGTTCTGTTCACGGAAATCGGCTATCAAAGCGTCAACGACACCAACGAACTTGAGGGAGCTTTTGGCACATCAAACTGGGTGGACTTCCAGCAACAAAGCAACGCGCTCCAGGCGTTCTTTTCGACGTTCAGTCAGAACGGTGGAAACTGGTTTGAGGGGGCATATTTGTGGAACTGGGAGGCCAATCCTGCTGGGGTAGAAGCTGGAGACTTCAGTGTTCAAGGAAAGGCCGGCCTGAACATCGTCGACTACTGGTATGGACTCAAGAGCGGCGCGCAGTCAGGCAGCTCCACGCCGAATACGCTCACGGGCGATTCAAATACCATCACGGTGGGCGCTGGCGATGCGCTCGACTTGACCGGCAGCGACAATCAGATCACGCTGGGAACCAGCGCAGGGGTCAGCGTCTCGGGTTCGGGCAATCAGGTGCAGGTAACTGGCGGCAATAACGTCATCCAGACCAGTGGATCCACAACCATTGATTTGTCAGGGGCAGGCACAACGGCGATGATTGCTGGCGACAGCGATACCGTATCTGCCACTGGAGCCAACGACGGGCTTGCCATAACCGGTGATAACACGAACGTTAGCTTGATCGGAAATGGCGAAGCTTTGACCATTTCCGGCAACAATTCGACTGTGAACATCGACGGCAATGGCGACACAGTATCCATTAGCGGCGATCAAAGCACCATTACAGTCAGCGGCATGGCTGCCGTCATACAAACGACCGGGTCGACCGACGTGGCCCTTGGCAGCGGAACAGATACGGTTACTCTGGGGAACGGCGTTGGCCATGTCACGCTTGGAAGTGGTAACGATACTATTTTCCTCGAGGACAACGACGTCCTCACTGACAATGCCTTGGCTGGAGATAGCATGAACGTCGCAAGTACGGTCATCACTGAAAGTGGCAGCTCGCAGCCCCAGACGAATGAGTTGGCCTTTAGCGCGGCGAGTAGTGACCAACTCTGGTTCTCCCGTTCAGGCAACGACCTTCTCGTTAGTGTCATCGGAACGTCGTCGCAAATCGACATTACCGGCTGGTACAACGGAAGTTCGCAGGCTGTCCAGTCATTTGACGCGGCGGATGGCAAAGTACTGACAAGCAATGACGTAAACGCACTTGTCAGCGCGATGGCCGCGTTTAGTCCTCCTGCGGCTGGCTCGATCACACTGCCTGAAAGCTACCAGAACCAACTTCAACCGGTCATTGCGGCGAACTGGCATTGATGTCACTGATGACTCTGGCACGACCCGCGGGTTGTTCGTATGGCTTGCAGAATGTCATCCGCAACGGCGGGTCGGTCGGTGGCAAAAAAACGCTCAAGTCGGCAGTATTTTGTGTCGTTACCCAGAGATGCGGGGGAGCAAAACGGCTTGCGATGGACCAATTTATTCCGATCGACCTTCTATCCAATCGTCGATACCCAGTCCAGCAGAATGCAATGTGCAGTTGAGAGGCTGCAGCAATACAAGAAATGACACAAGACGACATCGAGACGCCGGTCCGCGGTCAATCCGCGCCCGGCAATGCAGACATTCCTGCTGCGGACGCCGGTCTGACAGCGCTCGTGCGCATTGCGCGCTTCCACGGCATCGCTGCAGATGCGGAGCAGTTGCGTCACACGGCGGGCATTGCGTCGAACAGCTTCACCGCTTCGGATCTGTTGCTGGCTGCCCGTTCGATAGGGCTGAAGGCTCGCCGCGTCAAGGTCACGGCTGAGCGCCTTGCGCGCGCTTCGTTTCCGGCGCTGGTGCTAGACCAAGCGGGCGAACACTTCATCCTTGCCGGATGCGATGCACAGAAGGCGTTGGTGATGGAAGCGAATGCGGGCAGCCCGACCGTAATTCCGCCGCCTGACGTGCTGAGTCGCTCCGGCGGCGAGATGCTATTTTTTGCGTCGCGTGCGTCACTCGCGGGCGAACTCGCGCGTTTCGATTTTTCCTGGTTCATCCCGGCGGTCGTCAAATACCGACGCCTGCTGCTCGAAGTGCTACTGGTTTCGCTGATCCTGCAGGTCTTCGGACTCGTCTCGCCACTGATGTTCCAGGTAGTGATGGATAAGGTGCTGGTCAACCGTGCATACAGCACGCTGAACGTGGTCTGCGTCGCGTTACTGGTCAGTTCGGTCTTCGAGGTGCTGCTCACCGGCTTGCGCAACTACGTGTTCTCGCACACGACCAACAGGATAGATGTCGAACTCGGTGCGCGGTTGTTCCGCCATCTGCTGACGTTGCCGCTTGCATACTTTGAAGCGCGCCGCGTTGGCGACACGGTTGCGCGCGTGCGTGAACTGGAGAACATCCGCAGCTTCCTCACTGGCCAGGCACTGACCGCAGTGATAGACATGATCTTCTCCGTGATCTTTCTCGGCGTGATGTGTGTGTACAGCGTGTGGTTGACGTTGATCGTTGCCGTGTCGTTGCCGCTCTACGCGATCACGTCGATCACGCTAAACCCGATCTTGCGTGAACGGCTTAACAACAAGTTCGCGCGCGGCGCGGACAACCAGTCGTTTCTGGTCGAAGCGGTATCGGGCGTGCAGACGGTCAAGTCGATGGCAATCGAGCCGCAGTTCACGCGGCGCTGGGACAACCAGCTCGCCGCCTATGTGACGGCGAGCTTTCGGGTGAACGCGCTTAGCAACGTCGGCCAGCAGATCATCCAGGTGATCGGGAAGTTCGTCACGCTCGCAACATTGTTCTTCGGGGCAAAGCTGGTGATTGACGGTCGCCTGACAGTCGGGCAGCTGGTCGCCTTCAACATGATGTCACAGCGGGTCGCCGCGCCTGTAATTCGCCTCGCGCAGCTGTGGCAGGACTTCCAGCAGGTCGGCATTTCGATGATGCGCCTGGGCGACATCCTTAACTCGCGCACCGAAGTGCCTCAAAGCCGGCAGGCATTGCCGGCTTTGAAGGGCGACGTTAGCTTCGAACAGGTGCGCTTCCGCTATCGCGCGGACGGTGCGCCGGTGCTTGATGGCGTCGACCTGACGATTCGCGCGGGTGAGGTGATTGGCGTTGTCGGTCGCTCGGGCTCAGGTAAGAGCACGCTGACCAAACTGCTGCAGCGTCTGTATGTTCCCGAACACGGCCGCGTGCGCATCGACGGTATCGACCTGGCGCTCGCCGACCCTGCATGGCTCCGACGCCAGATCGGCGTCGTGTTGCAGGAGAATCTGCTGTTCAACCGGTCGATTCGCGACAACATTGCCGTCACCGATCCGGGCGCGACGCTGGAGACGGTGATGCACGCCGCGAAACTGGCGGGCGCGCACGACTTTATCACCGAGCTACCCCAAGCGTACGACACGATGGTCGGAGAGCACGGCTCGACGCTATCCGGCGGACAGCGCCAGCGTATTGCGATTGCGCGGGCACTGGTTACGAACCCACGTATCCTGATCTTCGACGAAGCGACCAGCGCGCTCGACTTCGAAACCGAGCGGGTTATCCAGAACAACATGCGTTCGATGTGCCAGGGGCGCACCGTGATCATCATCGCGCACCGGCTGACAGCGGTGCGTCACGCCGATCACATCATTGCAATGGATAGAGGCCGGATCGTCGAGCGGGGCAATCATGCACAACTCGTTGAGAAGGGCGGCTACTACGCGCACCTTGTGTCGCTGCAAAACGGGTAACGGCGATGAATCTGACTCCGATCCGCTTTCAGGCGTTGGGCGACCTGTTGCGCCGCTACAGCACAATTTTCCGGACCGCATGGTCGATCCGCGCCCAACTCGATACGCCACATCGCACTGCGAGCGAGCTGGCATTCCTGCCGGCCAACCTCGAACTGACCGAGACACCGGTGCATCCGGCGCCGAAGTGGTCGATGCGCATTGTCGTGCTGCTGGCGGTCATCGCGCTGCTGATCGCCGTGTGTGGGCGGCTCGATATCGTCGCGGTCGCGAAAGGCAAACTTATTCCTAGTGCACGCGTGAAGATCGTACAGCCGGCGATTACGGGCGTAGTGCGGCAGATTCTGGTGCACGACGGCCAGCGCGTGACCGAAGGGCAGCCGATCATCGTGCTCGACGCGACGCAGGCCGCTGCCGATGCGGACAAGGCCCGCTCGGCGCGGGTGGAGGCCGCCTTGTCCGCGGCGCGTTCGCGAGCGTTGCTTGATGCGCGTGCAAAGAGCCAGCCTCCGGTGTTGGCGCCGGTTGACGGCGCGTCGCCCGACCAGCAGGCCGAAGCGCAACGTTTCGCGCAAGGGCTCTATCGTGAGTATGTTGACAAGTTGAATGCGGCGCAGGCTGAACTGCTCAAGCGTGAAGCCGAACTCGACTCGACCCGGCAGGAAGTCGCGAAGCTGCGCGCCACTGCGCCGCTCGCACGCAGCCAGGCGAATGACTATAAGTCACTGGCGGTGGATCACTACGTGGCTGAACACGATTATCTGCAGAAGCAGCAGACCGCACTTGAGCAGGAACACGAACTTGCCGCGCAGCAGAGCCACGCGCAGGAGCTCGTGGCCGGCATCGCCGAACAACGCGCAACGATCGAACAGACGACGTCGCAGTTCAACCGCGAGCAACTCGAAACACTCGACAAGGCTAACCAGCAGTTTGCGCAAAACAGCGGTGATGAGACCAAGGCCGTCACGCGTCAGCAACTGCTGACGCTGCATGCGCCGGTTACAGGTACGGTGCAGCAACTGAACGTGCATACGCTGGGCGGCGTGGTGACGACCGCGCAGGCCCTGATGGAGGTGGTCCCCGACGACGCGGTCGAAGTTGAAGCGACCATCGAGAACAAGGACGTGGGTTTCGTCAACGTGGGGCAGCAGGCGGTGGTGAAAATCGAAGCATTTCCGTACACCCGATACGGCTATCTGACTGGCACGGTGACGGCATTGTCTAACGACGCGGTGCAGGATAAGGACAAGAAGCAGGGCTTGAGCTTTACCGCGCGCATCCGGTTGCCGCGCGGGCAGATGTTCATCCACGACAAGTGGATCAATCTGACGCCGGGAATGGAAGTGACTGCCGAGATCAAGACAGGTCGGCGCAGCGTTGCAGGATATTTCCTTGATCCTCTGGTGCAGACTGCGCAGGAGAGTCTGCATGAGCGGTAGTCCGTCGAGAATGCGGGGGCGTTCACAGTACACGTTATATCTGTCGTTGCTGGTTTTCGTATCGCAGCCGGTGCTGGCCTTCGACGTTCTGCGCACCGAGGGTGCGATACCGCCGACTGCTGCGGCATCGCTTGTTGCGACGGGCCTCGACGGCAATATTCGGCCGTGCCAGTTCGGCGCGCCTGGTGTTCCGCTGCGCCTTGAGGAGGCAGTCGACCGATCGCTTTGCGAGAATCCGAAGACACGTGAAGCGTGGGCCAATGTGAAAGTGCAGGCGGCCAACGTCGGTGTTGCGCGTGCGGCCTATCTGCCGACCGTAACGGCGAACTGGCAAGACGTGCGCGACGACTCGGTGACCGACATCACCGGTCACCCGGCTTTGAGTTCGGCCGATCGCGCATCGATCCACACTGCGTCGGTATCACTGAATTGGGTGTTGTACGACTTCGGTGGGCGTGAGGCGGCGCTGCGAAACGCTGACCAACTGCTGGCCGCCGCGCGCGCAAATCAGGACGCGACGTTACGCTCCGCCTTCTCTACGGTCGCCACAGACTACTATGCCGCGCAGGCGGCGGCCGGCAAGCTAGCGGCGGCGCAGGAAACCGAGCAAACCGCACACGACAGCTTTGTTGCGGCGTCGGCGCGTGTCGCTCACGGTGTGGCGGCGATCACCGACCAGCTCGAAGCGCAGACCTCGTACGCGCAGGCGACCTTCGCTCGCGCGAAAGCTGACGGCGACCTGAAGACGGCACTGGGCACGCTCGCGTCGGACATGGACCTGAACCCGTCCGAACCGATCGCGGTGCCTCCGGTTAACGACGGCGTCGCGCCAGACCTCGACTTCTCGGAGTCGGTGACCGAGCTGATCCAGCAGGCCGAGCAGCAGCATCCAAGCGTGGCAGCTGCGCGTGCACAACTCGAAGCAGCGGTCGCGAAGGAGCAGCAGACGCGTGCACAAGGGTGGCCGACCCTCAACTTCGTGGCGAAGTACAGCCAGAACAACCAGCCCGCGAGCCTTGGCCTGGGTGAGCCGCAATTTCCGGCGACCGGTCACGACTGGTACTTCGGTGTGCAGGTACAGATTCCGCTCTTTGAAGGGTTCGGACGGACCTATCAGGCGCGTCAGGCGCATGCGCAGGTCGAGGTGCAGCAATACACGCTTGACGAAGCGACGCAGCAGGTCGGCCTCGACGTGTGGAAGACCTACCAGTCGCTGCAGACGGATCTGCAGAACACCGGGAATACGGCTGCGTTGCTCAACATCGCGCAGCGCAGTTTCGACGCAGCGAAGCACCGGTATACGGCGGGGGTTGGCAACATTCTGGAGTTGCTGCATGCCCAATCGCAACTGGCAGACGCGCATCAGCAACGGATCCAGGCGCTCACGGACTGGCGTGCTGCGCGGCTACAACTGGCCGCGAAGCTTGGGCGGCTGGATTTACAGGATCTGCACTTGGGTGAGCGTTAAAGAACGCGCTCCACGCACTCAGACAAGAATCCTGGCAAGCTGCTCGGGCTCGCTCCGGCCATGCCTTTCATACTTGTCGCCCATACCGACCTTGGATTGCGTGGACGTTCGACGGCCCACCGGCATTATAAAATTTCAAAATAATTACTCTATATTTCAAAATCATTTCATTGAAATTATTCTGACGAATTGATTGACATTGGATTACGTGCGGCATAGTGTATATCCCATAAGTAAGAATCTGCGAAAGGCAGGCATATTGAGAGAAAAATACCGAGGGGCGCATGAAAAAAATATCCGGGGATATAGTCTTTTTCTCATCAATACTCGCCACCATCGTGGCGTTCATCGCATCGTCTGTAGCACGCCTTCGAACTGGTCACGCCTGTCAGCGCGGGTGTCAGCACGTCGCGCGTACCCGTCAGGGCTGGCACTGTGCACCATTCGCGCGAGTAATGCCGACTAGATAACGATCCATTCGGCATATAACGACGTATGGACGGTTAATCAATTCGTTTTTTATTAACGGTAATCGCCACATTCAATCGTGATGGTTACTGGTTTGCCACATTGCCAATTGCGCATCGCGCTCCCGTATGCAAAGAAGTGAGTTACTGACGATGGAATATCGACTGACGGATCGCATCCGGATGGGCCTGCCTGCGACTGCGCGGCGCACACGCGAAGCGACAGCAAGTTGGATTGCGGCGGTCGGCCGACGCATCGGGCCGGGTGACAGAGGGCGCTTGACGTGGGTCTGTCGGACCCACACCGCGCCGCGCCCGCGAGCGGACATCGAATCGTGAAGATCCTGCTGATTCATCAGAACCTGCCGGCGCAATTTCGCCATCTGATGTTTCATTGCGCGCAAGATCCGCGCGTCGAGGTCGTCGCGATCGGCGAACGCAAACGCGTCCGCGAGAACATCCGGCGGCCGGTGGACGGCGTGCGTTTCCTCGGCTACGACTTCACGCCGACGCCGCGCGATCGTGTACCACGCGATCTGTGGACCGCCGACAACGCTTTGCGCCGTGGCCGTACCGTCGCGGCATGCATGAAGCAGCTCGCCGCCGACGGTTTCCGCCCCGACCTTGTCTACGGCCATCCTGGCTGGGGCGAGATGCTACACGTGAAGGACGTGTTTCCGCATGCCCGCGTGGTCAATTACTGCGAGTTCTATTTCAATCGCGACGAGCAGGATTACCAGTTCGACCCTGAGTTTCCCGATGTCGATCCTGAAGGCCTGCGCATCCGCACTGAGAACATGCCGCAGCTCGTCAGCTTGGTCGCGGCGGACGCGGGCATCAGCCCGACGCAATGGCAGCGCTCGCGTTACCCGACGCTGTTTCAGCCAAGCATCGAGGTTGTGCACGACGGCGTCGACCTCGATCTGGTGAAGCCGAATCCTGTTGTGCGCATGCACCTGCCGCAACGCGGCGTCACGTTGACGCGCGACGATCAGGTGATTACCTACGTGGCGCGTAACCTCGAACCGTACCGTGGTTTTCATCGCTTCATGCGCGCATTGCCGACACTGCAGCGACGCCTGCCACGCGCTCACGTGGTGATCGTTGGCGCCGACGGCGTGTCGTACGGTAAGCCACCCGCGAAGGGGACGTGGCGAGAACAATACCTCACCGAAGTCGCCCCGCGACTGGATGCGTCGCGTGTCCATTTTCTGGGCCGGCTGCCGTATGTTGACTACTTACGCGTACTCCAACTGTCGACCGCACATGTTTACCTGACCTATCCGTTCGTGTTGTCGTGGTCGATGCTTGAGGCGATGGCTGCGGGCGCAGTGGTGGTCGGTTCGCGGACCGCCCCGGTCGAAGAAGTGATAGAGCACGGCCGCAACGGGTTGCTGGTCGATTTTTTTTCCCAGGACGAACTGGTCGATGCGCTCGCGAACGTGTGCGACGACGCGCTGCGGGCGGCAAGTTTGCGCACCGGAGGGATTGCGACTGTGCGTGAGCGGTTCAGTTTGCGCGATCTGTGCCTGCCGCGGCAGATCGAAGTGCTTGGGCTCCGCAGGCGCGTGGCAGCTTGAAGGGTTGCACGGACCCTCTTTGATCGGTGCCACGAACAGAACATCACTTGAGGGGGTGGTATGGCTGTCAGTGAAGCGATGCAAGAGATTTTGGTTAACGACGTCAGCGCCCTGATCGAAGACGTGGGCAAGATGGTGACGGACGAGACTGACCCGAGCGCGGCTGCAGGCAGCGTGCCGCAGGATCTAGGCGCCGAACTGCAGGACGTCGAGCAGCTTGCGTCGGACTTAGGCAGCGTCCCGCTCGACGCGGGCTCGACCGCCGCGAGTCTCGCTGGCACCACCGATGTCTACGTTCAGGCGGCGAATCAGGCATACAACGACTATCAGAACGATAGTGGGTCGACAAACCAGGCTTTGACTCGCGTCTTCAGCGCCTACACGACAACTAGCACGGAGTCCAATGGCGGGCTAGACCCGGGTGGTGCGCCAGCTTCGCCGACGGCCGCGGACATCAACGGTATGGTCGCGTCAGAGGGGCGGCTCATTTCGCTCGTGGGTGCCGTGCTGACCTTCTCGGGGGCGCCTGAAATCGGTCTGCCTTTGTCGGCGATCGGCGCGATGATGACGTACGCCGCATCGCCAGACTGGCCGAATCTAGCCGGAGTTGTGAACAGCATCTACAAGTGGGTCAAGCACCACAACGACGATGATGATGACCCGCCGGGCGGCAGCGCGGGCGCTACCGCCGAGCGGGACCTCGGTCTGGCCCGGCGGGAAGTCGATCCGGTCTTGCTGGACCTGAGCGGCAACGGCCTGAACCTGACGGCATTGTCAGGCTCGTCGACTTACTTCGATTTCAGCAACGACGGCTTCGCGCAGCAAACTTCGTGGGTCGGTGCGGGCACCGGCATCCTGTGTTTCGACCCAGACGGCAGTGCGATCACCAACGGCACGCAAATGATCGAGTCGTTCGCACAACTGCAGGCGTTGGCCGGCAACGTGCAGACCATCGACGCGTCGAATCCGCTCTACCGCGAACTGCGCGTCTGGGTGGCGGACGGCGCTACCGGCAACGCAGCCGGCAGCGGCCAGTTGATGACACTGGCCCAGCTCGGCATCACGTCGATCAGCCTGGCCGCGCTCGCAACCAGCCAGACGATCGGCGACGACACCGTGACGGCGACCGCTAGCTACACACTGGCGGACGGCTCGACGCGCGAGGTCGCGTCGGTGACGCTTGCGCAGAACCCGATGAACACTGTGTCGGACACCAGCATCGCCATCTCGCCGGCCATCGTCGCACTGCCGGAGATCGCAGGCAGTGGCACGTTGCAAGCTCTGCAGACCGCGATGATGGGCGATCCGGTGCTCGCTGCGCTGGTGCAGAGTTTCGCCGCGCTGCCCGCGACGACCGCCGCGGCAATGCTGACCGCGGACGTGCAATCGATCATGTATGAATGGGCAGGCGACGAAAACGTCTTGTCGAGCGCGCGCGGCCCCAATGTCGACGCGCGGCAACTCGAATTCGTCGAGACTTATCTCGGCGAGAAATACAGTAACCCGACGTCCGGCGCGAATCCGATTTACCACGCCGGGCCCGACGTCAAAGCTGCATGGAACGAACTGTATTCGTCCGTCTTTGCGCAACTGGTGCTCCAATCCCCGTCGCTGGCGACGCTTGTGCCGGAGTTCTCGTATCAGGAAGGCACCGTGGTTTCGGCACAGGGCTTCGATGCGATCCAGTCCGCGTTTGCAAGGCTCGGCGATCTCACCGCGGCAAATGCGGCGTTGTGGGAAACGGAATTACGGGTCGCTGACGCGTACCGGCTAGAGACTGGTATGTCGATCGCAGACTTTGAAGTGGTCGTGGCGGAACAGAGCAGCAATACGATCGCGTCGCTCGCTAATGTGATCGCGTCCAACCTGGCCGTGAGCGTTGACGCCAATGGCCACCTAATCGAGACCGGCACGACGATCAATGACACGTTCTACGCCGGGCAGGGCGTCTCTCTGATGGTCGGAAACGGCGGCGGAGAAACCTACAACGATCCTTCCGCGCAGCACGATACGTTCGTGTACCGGCTCGGCGACGGGTCGTTGGAAATCAACGAAGCCGACGGGTTCGCTCGCTTGGCAACCAACACGCTGCAATTTGACGCGGGCATTACCGCAGCCAATGTCCAAGTCTCCGCGCAAAACGGCGACGTCGTGCTGACGCTCGCAGACGGTTCGACGATCAGGCTCGACGGTATGCAGGGCACCGCCATATGCGGTGTCGAAATCATCACGTTCGCAGATGGTACGCAATGGTCACGTAGCGAAATTATTGCACTGTCGGCGGCTGCGCAGGGTGCCACGCAACTGGCCGGTACCACCGGTGCCGACCTGATTAACGGAGGAGCAGGCAACGTCTATGAGGTCGGTCTGGGCGGCAACGACACCTTCGTGTTCGACGCCGGCTACGGTACGCTGGAGATCGACGAAACCGATACATCGACGAATCCTCACAACGTGTTGCAACTCGGCGCGGGCATAAAGCCCGACCAGATTGAGGTCACCTCGAACGTAACTGGCGACGCAATCCTGACGATCGGTTCATCCGGCGATCACGTTAAGCTGGATGGCATGCTGGCAAGCGCCGCGCAGAGCGTGCAGGAGATCGTGTTCGCTGACGGGACGACGTGGACAGTCAACGACCTGATCGCTCTGGAACTGCAGCATGCCAGTACGGGGGCCGATGTGCTGTACGGCTCGACTGCGGCCGAGCATTTCGATGGCAAGGGCGGCAACGATATCGAGCTGGGCGGCGGCGCGGGCGACACGTTCGTATTCAATCAGGGCTACGGCGCGCTCGAAATCAACGAAGTCGAAGCGGGCAGCGCGACGAACGTGCTCAGCCTGGGTGCGGGTATCACGGCGTCATCGTTAAAGGTCCAGATCGATAGCCTCGGCGACCTCGTGCTGATCGACGGCACCACTGGCGACCGCATCCAGCTCGATGGCATGTTCACGAACGGCAGCCAGGGCGTGCAGCAGATCCAGTTCGCCGACGGTACGGTCCTGACACGCAACCAGTTGATGCAGATCGAGACAACGGGGACAACCGGGGCGGATTCACTATACGGCACCGCCGCCGCGAACCTGTTCGACGGAAAGGGTGGTCGCGATTACGAGTCGGGCGGCGGCGGCAACGATACATTCGTTTTCAACGCCGGCTACGGCGCATTGGAAATCGAAGAAGAGGACTTTGTCTTTAGCGCGGCAAACCTGCTGCAGCTCGGCGCCGGGATCGACGCAGCTTCGCTCGTGGTTCGGACGTCCGGCAATGCACTCGTCCTGACCGACGGCGTCAGCGGCGACCAAATTACGCTCGATAACACAATGGAGGGGGCCGGCTACGGCGTGCAAGCTGTCCAGTTCGCCGACGGAACCATCCTGACACGCCAGCAACTGATCCTTCAGGAAACGACGGGCACGAGCGGCGCCGATACGCTGTACGGTACGCCTGGCGCGGATTTGTTCGACGGCAAGGGTGGCAACGATCTCGAAGTCGGCAATGGTGGAGGCGACACCTTCGTTTTCAATGCCGGCTACGGCAAGCTTGAAATCGCCGAAACGAACTTCAGCTCCGGCCCGGGCAGTGTGCTCGAATTCGGGGCCGGCATCACCGAAGCGACGCTTGTCGTGCAAGCGCAGGGGAATAATCTGGTGCTGACCGATGGCTTCTCTGGCGACCAGGTCACGGTTGATTCGGCGCTGAGCGGTTCGTACTTCGGCGTGCAATCCGTGCAGTTCGCCGACGGCACGACGTTGACGAGCCAGCAACTGATCCGGGCGGAAACCACCGGCACGATGGGGGCGGATACGCTGACCGGCTCGACCGGAGCCGACGTGTTCGACGGCAAGGGCGGCAACGACCTCGAGATCGGCAACGGCGGCAACGATACCTTCGTCTTCAATGCCGGCTACGGCGAGCTGGAGATCAACCAGTCGTATTTCCACGTCAATGCCGACAGCGTGCTGAAACTCGGCGCCGGGATCAGCGCAGCATCGCTCGTCGTGCGCTCGCAAGGGCACAGCCTAGTGCTGACCGACGGCGTCGGCGGCGATCAGATCACGATCGACCGCGCGCTGGATGATCCGAGCTTCGGCGTGCAAGCGGTCGAATTCGCCGACGGCACTGTCTGGACGCGCGCACAGCTGATCCAGGCGGAAACCACCGGCACCACCGGCTCGGATACGCTGTACGGTACTACCGGCCCGGACCTGTTCGACGGCAAGGGTGGCAACGATGTCGAGATCAGCATTGGCGGCCCCGATACGTTCGTATTCAACGCCGGTTACGGCGCACTCGAAATCGAAGAAAGCGACTTCCCCGGCAATCCGCAGGACGTACTGCAACTCGGCGCGGGCATCAACGAATCGGCAATTCGCGTGCAGTCCGACGGCTTCAATCTCAAGATCACCGACGGCATTGCCGGCGACGAGATCACGGTGGACTGGGGCCTGACCTGGCCGAACGACGGCGTGCAGCTCGTGAAATTCGCCGATGCCACGACGTGGACGGGTGCGCAACTGATCCGGATGGAAACCATCGGGACCACGGGTGCCGATTCATTGTACGGCGGCAGCTCCGACGCGAACCTGTTCGACGGCAAGGGCGGTAACGACTATGAGTCCGGCACGGGCGACAACGATACGTTCGTGTTTAACGCCGGTTATGGCCATCTGGAAATCCACGAATACTCCCAGGCCGGCACGCCAGCCAACTTGCTCGAATTCGGCGCCGGCATCACTGCGGCCTCGATGTCGGTTCAGGAGTCGGGTAATAACCTCCTACTGACCGACGGCGTGAACGGTGATCAGATCCAGATCGACGGCATGCTGGGCAGTACCTATGACGGCGTGCAGACGGTGCAGTTCACCGATGGCACCACTCTGACGCGCCAGCAGCTCCTGCACCTCGCAACCACCGGCACAGCAGGCAACGACATGCTGTGGGGCACCAGTGGTGCAGACCTGTTTGATGGCAAAGGCGGCAACGACACCGTATTTGGCTCGGGCGGAAACGACACGTTCATCTATCACACCGGCTACGGGAAGCTGGATATCATCGAGTTCGGCGCGGCGACCGACACCACCGTGTTGCAGCTGGGTGCAGGAATCAGCACCGCGTCGGTGACGGTGCGAGGCAACGGCGATGACCTGGTGCTGGCCGACGGCGCGACGGGAGATCAGATCACGCTAGCGAGCGAACTTGGCAACGCCACCGATGGTGTCCAGCAGGTGCAGTTCGCCGACGGTACGGTATGGACACGCGCCGACATGATCGCGCTTGCGACGGTGGCCGGTACTCCCGGCAACGACTCGCTGTACGGGTCGAGCGGCGCGGACATGTTGGACGGCAAGGGCGGCAACGACTACATTTCCGGCGGCGGGGGCAACGACACTTTCGTGTTCGACGCAGGATACGGGCACCTTGAGATCCTGGAAGAGGACACGAATCCGGCTCGCGACAACGTGTTGCTGCTCGACGGCATCACGTCATCCGCTTTGACGGTTCGGGCCGCGCCGGACGGCGGCAATCTGATTCTGACGGATGGCATCAGCGGTGATCAGATTACGCTCGACAACGTACTGTCACCGTCGGGGTACTACGGCGTGCAGCAGGTGCAGTTCGACGACGGCGCGACACTGTCGTTGCAGCAAATGATCAATGCGTCGCTCGTCTCGACCACCGGCAGCGATTCGCTGTACGGCGGCCCGGGCGCGGAACTGTTCGACGGGAAGGGCGGCGACGATTTCGAGCTGGGCAACGGCGGCGCGGATACCTTCGTGTTCGATGCCGGCTACGGCAGCCTCGAAATCAATGAATCGATCTTCTCGACCGGCGCGGCCACGTTGCAGCTGGGTGCCGGCATCACGGCGGCCTCGCTGAAGGCGAGCACCGACATCTACGGCGACCTGATGCTGACCGACGGCATCACGGGCGACCGCATCCAGCTCGATTCGATGCTGCAGAACGTGAACCTCGGGGAAAAAGGTGTCGGCGAGGTAACGTTCGCTGACGGCACGACGTGGACCCGTCAGCAACTGCTGCAATTCGCCGCCATAGGTACGACCGGCAACGATACGATCTATGGCGGCTCCCAAGCGGTGGTGTTCGACGGCAAGGGCGGCAACGACTCGATCTCCTCGCAGGGTCCGCAGGACACGTTCGTCTTCAATACGGGCTACGGGCATCTGGAGATCAACGAAGTGAACGAGGGTTTCGGGGAGGACGTCCTTCGACTCGGCGCCGGGATCAGCGCGTTGTCGGTCACCGTGACTGCCGACCGGGCCGGCGATATCCTGCTGACAGACGGTGTGACGGGCGACCAGATCCAGGTGGATTTGCAGCTGGAGAACACCCTTTACGGCGTGGGCTCCGTACAATTCGCCGACGGCACGACGTGGACCGGTGCGCAACTGGTGCAGATGGCCGAGTCCGTGCCGCCGTCGGCCGGCGACGATGCACTGTTCGGCACGACCGGCGCGGACACCTTCGACGGTAAAGGCGGCAACGACTATGAATACGGCGATGGCGGTGCGGATACCTTTGTGTTCGCTGCCGGTTACGGCCAGCTGGAGATCTCCGAATACGACTACACCGGATCGAAGGCGATGCTGCAACTCGGCGCGGGAATCAGTGCGTCGTCGCTGGTCGTATCGTTGACCAGCAGCGGGTACGTGTTGACCGATGGCATCAGCGGCGACCGGATTACGCTCGACAATCAGCGCAATGGCGCCAACTATGGCGTGCAGACGGTGCAGTTCGCGGACGGCACAAGCTGGTCCGCACAGACGCTGGCAAGTAAGGCCACGGGCTTTCTCGGCACATCCGGCAACGACTCGATGACCGGCACGTCCGCGCCTGAACTGTTCGACGGCGCGGGCGGCAACGACACCATTAGCGGCGGAGGTGGCGGTGACACGTTCATCTTCAACGCCGGTTACGGGCAACTGGAGATATCCGAGTTCGAGTTTTACGGCGCGACGGATGTGCTGCGGCTCGGCGCGGGGATCGACGAATCCTCGTTGCGTGTGGCGCTCAACAGCAGCGGAGGCTACACGCTGACCGACGGCATTGCAGGTGACCGGATCCTGCTCGACTATCAGAGCTACGGCAGCTACTACGGTGTACAGCAGGTGCAGTTCGCCGACGGCACGACGCTGTCGGCTGCGCAGTTGCAGCAGATGACGCTGAATACGCCGGCGACTACAGGCGATGATACGCTCACGCGCGGCTCGGGCGCGGATCTGATCGACGGACTCGGCGGCAACGACGTCGTCACCGGCGGTGGCGGCGGTGACACCTTCGTGTTCAACCCGGGGTATGGACATCTGGAGATCATCGAAGCCGAGCCAGGCACCTCGACCAACGTGCTGCGACTGGGGGCGGCCATCAGCGAGTCCGACGTCAAGGTCAGCGAGAATCCCTCTTACGGCATGGTGCTGACCGACGGCGTGACCGGCGATCAGATCACACTGGATTACGCTGTGGCGTCGCCTGCGTACGGCGTTCAGCAGGTGCAGTTCGCAGACGGCACCACGTGGACCGGCGCGCAGTTGCTGCAGATGGCGATGACCGGCACTTCCGGGGCGGATACGCTATATGGATCGACCGGCAACGACCTGATCGACGCCAAGGGCGGCACCGACACGGTCTACGGCGATGCTGGGTCCGACACATACGTGCTCGATCCGGGATACGGCGCGCTTACGGTTGTCAACGGCTTGCAGGGTTACAGCACCACGCCGGCCGGCGATCTGTCGATAGGCGACACGAATCCGGACAACATCTGGCTGCAGCAAGTCGGCAACGATCTGCGAGTCGACATCATGGGCTCAATGACCGAGGCGACCATCCAGGGCTGGTTCAGCAATTCGTACAACCAGTTGAGCGCGTTGACGGTCAACGAAGGATCGGCCGGCGCGCTGACGCTCGACAACGCGCAGATCGGCCAGCTCGTGCAGGCGATGGCGACTTTCAGTAGCGCGAATCCGGGCTTCGATCCGACTCTAACAGGCAATCCGGCAATCACGGATCCAACCGTGTTGGCGGCCGTGAGCAGCAGTTGGCATTCGTAACACGGGTGGCGATGGCCCGGCGGGTATCGTCGCAAGACGGCACTCGCGACGCAGGCGTAATGAGCGATGTGCACCGCAGTGGTGTATCGACGGACTAGCGAAGTTTCTTGTCGCGTTTTGCGAAGGCGATCCAACACAACGCTGCGGCCGCGACCCAGCCACACGTGAAAAGCAGATCGAGGTTCAGCAGCCCCTCGAAATTCGCCGTGTTTTCAAAGCTGCAGCGTTGGTGATCGCCGAGCGGGACGCAGCCAGTCTGAATGTGCTGAACGTACGTGAATGCCCGGTAAATCGCAACGGCCGAAATAATCAACGCAACTCGTAGGCGGATTTTCTTATTCATTGGACGCCAAAGCTGATTGGATGAGATGGAAGAATTTTAACTGTATGTGAAATGTACTGGCAATCAACGTCAAATCAGGATGCCGAACAGTGGTTCATGTACCGCCCTAGGCGGATCGGTGCAAGGGGTCGGCCGCAGGTCACGGTCACTAGTTGGAGTTTGCTCGGTCGCTTTACGAGGTGAAGTTACGCGCGTACTGTTGGCGCAGTTTGTGTCATTCGACAGCGCCGATAAAGCCGCAGGCAATCAGTCCTGCCGATATAGATGAATTGAAACTTGCATGCCAAAGTTCGAAAATGCAACGCGAATGAGAGAAAACCAACATGGGACGCGCAACCAAGATTCTTCTTGCAACTGCTCTAGTCGTATTCCTAGTTTGTATCGTGGTTGGGTTTCGCTCTTTCATGTGGCAGGGCGTAAATTACGAAGTTGCGCCGAGAATGATCAACGTGCCTCTATGGCCACCCTGACTGGCATGCACTGGCTCCCGAATTCTACTTTCTCATCGGTGAATGCAAAGGAGCGGGTGGATCGAAAAAGGGCGATCATCACAGAGTCAGCCTCAAGCACCATCCTCCGCGCCAATTTCAGGCCGAAGCCTGTGAACTGGCGCACCGTGGTCGCCGGCACCCTAGTCGCGGAATCTGTCGGTCCGTCGCAGCACGGAGAAACAATATTACGCAACATTGATTTGGGCAAATCCGTTCCCGCTCGGCCCGTAGTCCGAAGGGGGCCACTGCTGCGGCAGTCACTGTTTCTCCAAACAGTCGTCGATCGTCAGTACCGCAATGGTCAAAAACGGCGCTATTGCGCTAAGTATTCTTTCCACACACTCTGGTGTCGGACTATGCCGACTGTAGTGGTCCAATGACTATGGACACCTCTAAAGGGGATAATTCTCCAAACGAGGTGAGAAATGAGCAGACGGAACATACCCGAAGAATTCAAGGCAGAAGCGGTACAACTGGTGGTCAGCAAGGGCTATTCGTTTTCCCAGGCCTGTGAAGCAATGGGCGTGGGCGATACGGCGCTGCGCCGCTGGGTAGCGCAATGGCGTGCCGAGCAGGCAAAGCCAGCGCGTACGCCCTTGCAGCTCGAAGGAGACGCGCGTCGCATCCGCGAACTGGAAGCGCGGGTGGCCGATCTTGAGAGGGAACGCGACATTCTAAAAAAGTCTACGGCCTTCTTCGTCAAGGAAATGGATCGCTTCCCGAAGTAATCCATTCGCTGAAGAAGGCCTGGCCGGTAAGCGTGATGTGCAGGGTGGCAGGCGTTGCCCGTAGCAGCTACTACGCGCTCGCGCGGCGCCCAGTGGCGCGTCGTTCGCCAACAGCGCTACTGACGGCTGCGCGCGAGATTCATCGGGAAACCCGCGGCAGCTACGGCAGCCGCAGGATGTCGCAGGCGTTGCGCCAGCGCGGCCACGACATAGGCCGTCACTGCACACGTTCGCTGATGCGCGAAGCGCAGTTGAAAGTAACGCGGCAGCGTACGCATCGTTACAGCAAGGCCAATGGTGAGGCGCTGGTTGCACCGAATCTGCTGGATCGCAACTTTGAGCAGGACAGACCCAATCAGGTCTGGGCTGGAGACATTACGTACGTGAGCACGCGTCAGGGCTGGTCGTATCTGGCCATCGTGATGGACCTGCATTCGCGCCGCATTATCGGCTGGGCGTTTGCGCTGCAGGCCGACACGGAGCTGGTGATCCGGGCCATCCGGCAGGCTCGGGCCAGACGGCGGGCATCGCACGGTGTGATGTTCCATTCCGACCAGGGCTGTCAGTACACCAGTGCGTACTTTGTTGAAGACCTGAAGGCCAACGGCATGGTGCAGAGCATGAGCAGAAAGGGAAACTGCTGGGATAACGCGGTCGTGGAGCGCTTCTTTAGAAGCCTGAAAAGCGAATGGCTCAATCCAAAGGGGTACCTCGATCACGCCGATGCCGAGCGCGACATCGAGGCCTATATTGACGACTTTTACAACTGCCGTCGGATCCATTCGGCAACAGACAGGATGCCGCCGATGCGGTACGAAGCTTCGACTTTTTAAAAATACCCTTTGCCGGTGTCCAGGATTGCTTGACCACTACAGACCGCTATCTTTGTCGCGTGACATGCAAAAATGTGTTACTTTTAATCGAAAAAACTCATAAAAACTTTGGCAACCGGATAAAACGGCCGTGCTATAGAGTTGCCACCGCAACTTCCACTAAATCGCAAAAGAAGACCTAGAAGTGACTCGTCAATCAAAACAAGAAGTGTTCATGTACGGTCTTCATGCAATTCAGATCGTGGGAGGCTGCATTTTTCTCTGGTATGCAGCCGCTGATGAATTTCGCATGGTTGCATGGCTTGGGGTGATCATAGGCATGGCAGCTCTTGAAATAAAGCAGCTTGGGGCACGAGACGCTCGAGCCTTCGCGATTCGTGAAAGAATCGAAGCCAACGGGTTTAAATGGATGCGTTGGTCGCTTGCAATTGGCTTTGCAATATTGATGGTGCACCAGCTCGCCCTCGGGCCTTGAAACCGTAATAGTGCAGAACTGGATTTTGCAAAAACCGGGAACAGTTTTCTGCAAACCAACGAATGGAGATCGCCGGACGCATGTTTGGCAATTGTGACTTGACATAACATAATTTGCCACTCGCGCGAAGTGTCATAGCCATTTCAAGATGTCGTAGCGGCAGCTATTTACAAATGTCCTGTGCCAGCCGCGATAACATCGGTTATCGCCGCAAACTTCGGCAAGGCATTGTGGAGCAGGGCACTCCAAGCTGCGTTGGTGCGATTTTGCAGCGTGCGGGACATAGCCAATGGGATTTGGTAGGTCCGCAGGTCGGCCTTTGCAGACATTGGTCTATCGACGCGGATATATCCGCCCACTGCTGGTCGTATCACACCGAACAGCGGAAGCGGATCGGCCACGGACGCTTGAAGCGGGAGGAGGCTCCACCACTCTAACTCTATGGCAATTGCCCTAGGTCAACTAGCCAGAAATATCTCTAAAGTTAACCAAACCTCTGCCGTTATCGATATGTGAGCGCTTGTCTCGACGGCGGCACGGGGCTTCTTTGGCCGATGCACGCGTTAGCACAATTAAAAATAACTTGACCGAGGGGTTTCTCAGTGAGAGGAATAGGAAAAGCGAGGCCGCTTTGGCTCGCCACGATCACCGTTTTCGCATTGTCCGGGTGTGCCAATCCTGGCGGGTCCCAGCAGACTAGTGGAGCGCCCGCGGATCCGGAGAAAGCCGGGGACTTGAATGTGTTCGAGAGCACATTTGCAAACCCTGACCCATGCGCGAACAGCAACCGGAACATTGGTATCGCGGTCGGGGTGGGGCTTGGTGCAGTTCTAGGTGCAGTGATCGCCAACAAAAACAAGGTTGCAGCCGCGGCCATCGCCGGCGCCGCAGGCGGCTTGGCTGGCGGCCTCATTGGACATGCGGTCGATAGTCGACGCTGTGCATTGTCCAAAATCGCCGCAAAGCACAACCTCACCTACACGGCAACCGCGCTCGAGGCGCGTGCTCCGGATACAGGCAAGACCGAGCAGGTCGGCAGTTCCTTCGCGATCGTCGACACCGCGCGACACACCCAGTTTGAAACGGCATCGGCCGAATTGACGCCAGACGCGGCGATCTACTTTGCTGAGATTGCCGAACAATATCGCACGTCCAGTCGCGTGGCGGAGGCGTCGAGCGCGGTCGATAAAGCAGCCGCGGCTCAAACCAAAATCCTGCTCATCGGCCACACAGACGACACAGGCAGCTCAGAACTGAACGCAGACCTGTCAGAGCGCCGTGCTCGAGCCGTAGCGCGCCTGTTCGCGGACCACGGCATTGCGCCGGAGAATGTGTTCTACCAGGGCGCAGGGGAGACGCTGCCGATTGCTGATAATCATACGGAGCAGGGGCGCTCGGCCAACCGTCGAGTCGAGATCGTCGATCTCAGCGGTGCCAGGCCCGACATTCTGCAAAGCTACGCAAGCAGCCGCGTACCGAAATACCAGTACTACCGGGCGGTGACCGCTCAGTCCGATCAGGTAGCGGCGGGTACGGTGCCCGCAACATCTGGCAGCGCGACCGCCAAAGCGGCGCGTCGAACGGCTTCCAAGAAGCGCCCGGCGACAGAGAGCGCTGTGGCAGGAGCTTTGCCCGCTCCCGCGGCGTCAGCCTCCGGTTCGGCGAACGCGGCCGCCGCATCGAACTCCGCGCCTGCGACGCCCGGGGCGTCCGTTCGTTCCACGTCGTCCGACGGCATCGATTTCGGCTGGCATGAGGCGCTTCCCGCGACGCTTGGCCTCCAGTTTGCTGCTGCGCCTACATCGTCCTCGACGCTCTCGTTTCTCTCTTCTGCGGTAGCCGACGAGGCGCCGGTGGCGAAGAGCTGCGTGAACGACCGGCCGCGCGTTTCGCGAGCGATGAAGTCCGTTGCCGATGACCGGGGAGTGCCCGTGCGCGATCACTTGCCGAATCTGTATGGGAGCAGTTGGGGCGCCGCGCTGAACGGACAGTATCTCGCGCTTAAGGATGTCTCTGTCCTTCGCAGCGGCGCCACTGCGGGTGCAAAGCCGACGCTGCTCGTATGGAAAGACTACGACCGTAACGCTGGCCCGAACGGCTCGCCGCAAGTGACGTTGTCTCCCGACGTGAATGCCTACGCGGTGAAAGGCGGCGTTTTGTATCGGGTCTTCGTGAACAACAGCGGAGTGTTCGACTGCGCCGACATCATCTTCTCCGACGGCAAGGCGACATCCGGTGAGCTCGTTCGCCGCAAGAGCAGTCAGTATTTCACGGTGAATTACGTGCCGGTCATCGCACGCACCTAACAAGAGGGTAATAACGATCATGATGGATTTTATTCAGGCCAACCTGGGCCCGGCTATCTGGTGCGTCGTCGTGGTACTGCTTGCAGTCGGCGCATTTTCTTTTCGCTCGACGCTCGAGTTCTGGCTGAATCAGTGGAAGTACACGTTCCCCGTTCTCGGAAAGACTGCGCGTCTGTCGCGCCACGGCATTCACGGTAAGGACGGATGGACTGATTCCGAGCGTACGCTGTGCGGCGACTACAACAAGTTCATCTCCTACCTGTCGAAAGCCGAGTTCAGCAAACGCAACGAATATCTCGCGAAGTCCGACGACAGCGGACGCTCGCCGACGCCACTATGGCTTCTGACGCTGCTGACCGTGCTGGTGATAGCAGAGGGTCTTGGTTTTTCGTATCTGCTCGGTAGCTGGATGGCCCGCGATGGCAGCGCGAATACGCATACCTTGTTGATGGTGGCTATCGTGTTCGTGCTGTGCGTGATCATGGTATTTCTGACGCACGTGGCGGGGCATCAGCTTTATCGTTCGAGTCTCGTTGCGCGATGCCGGAAGCAATGGAAACAGGACAAATCGCAAGAGCGCTTTTCGAGCCGCAAGGTCAAACTCGACGATGACCAGTCCGTCGATGATGGCGAACCCGACTACACGCAGGTTGCAAATCGCGTCGGCACGAGTCACAGCTATTTCATGGTGGGATTGACGGTCGCGGTCATTATCGTGATCGCGGGAACGTCGACGTGGATGCGCTGGAGCAACCTCAACGCGGAACAGACGCGTGAAGCGATGGGCGTGAGCCAGGGCGCTGACGCCGGCAATCCGTTTGCGACGGCCAACTCGATGCCGGCCGAACTCGTCGCCAGCCAGAAAGCCGCGGACGACCGCGCGAAAGCAGAAGAATCGTCGTCGACCCGAAGCGAAGGTGCTGCGGCCTTCATCACGCTGGCCGTGATTTTTGTGGTCACGCAGATCGTGGGCATTTTTGGTGGATTCGCGTGGGGCTTCGGCGGCCGTGAAAGTCTCGACGCATGGAAGACGACCAAAGGCTTCAAGACATTCGAGGACTACAACAATTACTATGCGCCGTTCCGGGCCATTGCGCAGTCGCAGCTCGAGAACCTTCAGAAGCGGATGGCTGAGAACGCAGATATCTCGGGCAAGACGTTCTCGAAGACCTTCAGGGACTACGTGCTCGAGCATCGCAATTTCACGGATCTGGAAAGCGGTCTGGTTCGCGCGACAACCGCGGCGACGGCTGTCGATACGCCGGAGCCGCAGGTGACGGCACAGCAAGCCATATCTGCACGCGTCGCGACCGATACGCCCGCGAAGGTTGTCGCGGCACCGGCAGCAGCGTCTGACGAAGTATCGACGACCGCGACCATCGACGCGCTAGTCGCGAAGATCGAGGCCGAGTCTGACGTGGCATGCAAGAAGGAAATGATATACGGCCTCGATGAGTCCGTGCGAGCTGATGTGGTTAATGCGATCAAGCTTCGTAAAGAGCGTGCAGAGAAAGCAAAGCTCGTGCTTGAGTCCGAACTCGATGATCTTTTCAAAGCCTGATGCGACGCAAATGATCAAACATCTCACCCACGTAGTCGCGGCAGCGTGTCTGGCCGCGATTGCCGTGTCGGCACAAGCCGGCGTCACGAACGATATTCCGAGCTGCTACGTCGCCAATCACATCAAGCCGGCAGCAGGCGGCGCCGATCACGAGCTTTTCATCGCCATTGACCAGACGACGGTTTTTGACGAGAAGTTGCAAGCCCAGATTGCGGAGATGGCCGGGAAGGCCATCAGGCCCGCAGGCGCTTATACGCTGTTCGATTTTTCGGCTTTTTCGCAAGGACACTACACGGAAGTCGTGACGCGCGGCGTCATCGAGTCGCCGATACCTGAGAAGTTGCGGGACGATATCAGTGAACGCGCGTTGCGTAGCTTCGATGCGTGTATGACGGGGCAGTCCGCGTATGCGAAAAAGGCGTTGCTTACGTCGATCGTGCGTGTCGAGTCGGTGGCCACGAATGATCTCGCGAAGTCGGACATTCTGGGGGCGTTGAAGGATATCAGCGGCAAGGTTCGGGCTTCGCCTGCGTCCGATAAGGTTGTGCTGCTTGCGTCGGATATGCTTGAGAACAGTTCGGTATCGAGTTTCTATTCACACAATGCGGTTCGACGGATTGATCCGCAGGTGGAGATGAAGAAGGCGTCGGCTGCGGGTTTGATTGGTGATTTCGGCGGGGCGCGGGTTTATGTGATTGGCGCGGGTTTGTTGGCTGGGGATGCGAAGGTTAAGAATGTTTATCGTGATCCGCAGACGATGAGTGCTTTGAAGCAGTTCTGGACGCTTTATTTCCAGAGATCGAATGCGTCGATTGAGGAGTTTGGAGCACCGGCGCTGCTTGGGGCGGTTGGTGATTGAGGGGGAATGGGTGCGGATGTGGCGCTTCTATTTTGATATGGGTTGCGCCGCTCGTGTTCGCCAATCGACGTGCGGGTGGACTGCAGTGGCAAGCGGGGATGGGCAATCTAGGCGCGTTCGAAAGTAATGTGATGAGTGACCTTTGTTCGGCCATTGCCGTCATTCGGGTGGACTGGGTTCTATGTCACCTTCCGCTTCGGTCTTCGCAATAAGGGCTGCTGCAGTCTTCGCCGGCGTGCCGACACCGTGTTTGCGCACCGTTCGTTAGAGACGATGCTCCGCGAAGACATCCGCTAGAATCTATCAGCACGTCCGGAGTCGTTGTGGCAGGGTTCGAAAGCCGGATTAAAGTAAGATAGCCCCCATAAGCGAATGCGGTCGTGACGTCCCTGAGGAAACAGACCGGGTGAATCCATGCGATCTGCATCAAACCAACGAAAATATTCGGGCGTCTTCGCTTAAGCGACCGACTTCCCTAACGCATTCAATTAGAATGACGTGCGAGGAAGTAAATATCAAAATAAGTAAGGGAAATTTTTATGTTCAAGCCGGCATTTTCATTAACCGGACTATACAACCGTAAGGCTCTGCTAGCACATCTTCTTTCTTTCTCGCTGGGGCTCGGCCTAATTCTAAGCTTAGGTCCAGCATTGCAAATGTATTCGTTCGCCATTCTGAATAGCGGAGAACCTTCCGTTTACTCATCTATTTATGGCGACAACTTAGTTGAAGTTCAAAAATTTCAAGATTGGTTATTTAATCTTCAAAATCTTGAGTTAAGCGTTGTCGCGCTGGTGTTTGTTGCAATTGCTTATCGCTTAAAAACAACAAGAGATATTTTTCTTCTTTCTTTCGGGTATTTCTTTATTGCATTGACCGCGCTTGATGTATGGGGATATTTCTTTACCGCGCCGAATGCAGAAAGAGCAGATTTATGGCAATGCGCTACTGCTAATCTCGTAGGTGGAGCGCTCATAGGAGGCATCGTACTCATTCTGCTCAAATTCAACGAGTGGATTCTGACATTTAGCCAAAGCGCGCGCTGGGCGACCCAACTGCTATCCTTCGCAATGCCGCCCGGTATCGGCTTGCTTGCTGTTTTTGTGCTGTTCAATGTGGTCACATTGTTTTTCAAACTAACACCAAGTGACCTTGACTTAGTTCTATCGAAGGACGTGAGTACCTTCTACATTAAAAACACGAAACCACATGACGTTCGGGGTTCGACAGAGAAATCAGAGGACAAACCTTTTGGTGTACTTTCTCATCGTGCGAATCTTAACTCTAATCTCACGGCAACGATCATTGACGCCCCACAGACTCTGACTTGGAGTAAAGATGAAAGACCTGAAAAATTTGATATTTCCTTGAAATTTTTTTCCGGCTGCGTCAGCTCCGATCAAGCGAGCAAGATTAGTGATGCTGGAAACCGTTTTGATTTAATGGATGTCAGAAAAATCGATCTGGTTACCGATGCAGGGGCAAGTTCAATTGAATTAAAAAAAACGATGGTTTGCAATCACAATTTATAAACAATAATGGTACCCAGTTTTGGCTAACAGAGGAGAAAGGGAAAAAATCCTTGGACGTACTGGCCGGGGATGATTCGACTCTTCGAATTTTTAGCGCCCACAACAAATTCAATGCATTTATCAATATCTACTTGTTGAATATCGGTAAAAATGGAAATATAAATAAATCTGTTCGAAATATCAATTTCACAGCAGATAACCGTAAATTCTCAATCGCACTTGCGCCGGCTGTGAAGATGAGCGAAGGAAAAAATTCATTGTGTCGGGCTGCAACTTTGACCAGAGGCGTAGAAGAAACCAAGGTCAGCGTGAATGCAGATAGCATCTTGTCCGGGATCATCCTTGAGCTGAAACCCGAAGCAGAGTCGACGGTCTACTACGGTGACGGTAAAGCGCCGCTGATTATCAGCAACGTGCATGGTGACATCCGCCTTGAGAATGTGCCGGCTCGCGACATGTTGGATATGTCAGACAGCGGAAGGATCAGCGGTTTGATTGTACGTAGCGGCGTGAAAAGCATGTTGGTGAACGATGCTAAACAGCAGTTAGCACCGCTCGAAGCGTTGAACATTCCTGAAGCTGATTTGCAGGCCTCCTTTGACGAAGTAGGTCAACTCCACGTCACCGGACAAGCGACGGCGGCGTATCGCGGGAAAAACCGGCTTAATCGCACCAGATGGGAGCGCTTGGACACGGCTGTCAAAACGGCACTTCTCGCAGGAGTACTTGCCCTTTTCGGAACGGCTTTTACATTCGTGTTCGCAATACTACGGGCTAATCCGGCGCCGGTATGGAAATAAGCGCAGGGCGCGCGTTTAACCAGATTCAACGGTATGACGCGCCGCACAATTTCGGGCGAAAACGCCCTGAATGGGTCGGAGCAATTCGGGGCAACAATTCGGCAAACGATCATTCGGCAGCCTAACCGGCCCGCCGACTGCAGTTATCCACATTGCTCACGTAGCACCCAGTCCGTCCCAATGTCGGCTATGGCCGATGAAGCGACATTCAAAGAAGCGGTCATTCATCGGTGAAGGCGTCACCGACCGCACACGCCGATGGAGCTTGCTTGACCACTACACAACGACCCTCGCCACAGCTTGGTTGCCGCTTTGGGTGAGAATTTTGGCGGGCGTATCCTCAAGTCTTTCAGTTGCCTTTCCAATTTCGATTTTTATTGGGCTTTTAACCGGCTACCTTTTCGGTTTTTATTGTTTTTCTTTTCCAACTTTTTTGTGGGTGAACACGAGTGTCACCAGCAGGTTGAGATCCAGTCTTCTGAGATTATTCATGGCAATACCTGACATGTTGGTTATTCATTTCCAATATACCGGCAGGAGACCTATCGTGGTGCTTTCTTGCAATGGAGGTCAGGTCATGAATATTCTTCTCGTCTATGCACATCCGGAACCCCGGTCGTTGAACGGGTCCCTTAAGGACTTTTCAGTCAAGCGTCTCGAGGATGCCGGACACGTTGTCCAGGTATCCGATCTGTATGCGATGAACTGGAAAGCATCGCTCGATGCCAACGACAGCCTGGACAGGCAACCGGGCGCGCGTTTCGATCCTTCTCTCGACTCGAAGCGTGCTTTCAAGGACGGACGGCAAAGCCAGGACATCGCACTCGAACAGGAGAAGCTGAAGTGGGCGGATGCAGTGATTCTGCAGTTTCCGCTGTGGTGGTTCTCGATGCCTGCGATCCTGAAAGGCTGGGTGGAGCGCGTCTATGCATATGGCTTCGCGTATGGCGTCGGGGAACATTCCGACGCGCGCTGGGGCGACCGTTACGGGGAAGGCAGCATGGCGGGCAAGCGGGCGATGCTGGTCGTGACAACAGGTGGCTGGGAGTCACATTACAGCCCGCGTGGTATCAACGGTCCGATCGACGATGTCCTGTTCCCCATCCAGCACGGCGTTCTGTATTACCCCGGTTTCGACGTTTTGCCACCGTTCGTGATCCATCGGACAAGCCGCATCGACGCAGCGCGATTTGCAGAAGTGCGTGATGCGCTCGGTCAACGTCTCGATCACCTCTGGAAGACTGCGCCGATACCGTTTCGCCCGCAGAACGCCGGTGCATATGACATCCCGGCGCTTACATTGCGACCTGATGTTGCTACGGATCAGGTTGGCTTTTCAGCACATATTGAATAGATGCGTTGCGTTCCCCACATGCGTGCGCAGGGCGTAACCGTTAAATAGACGTTTGGTTTGGGCCGCTCCAGCTCCCCCTGGAATGGCGCCAAGCTGACGGGACCGTATGCTTCGTTGAAATTTGGTTGTAAGTCGCCGTTGTTAGAGTCGTTGACAGAATTTTGCCGCTAGATGCCAGACAGTGTTCTTTGGACACATAGAAAGGGGGAGAGCGACAAACCATGAAAATGAATCGTGCGTTCTGGCTCATTCTGACGCTGCTTTTCACGAACCCGGTCTGGGCGTTCCAGTCCCGGGTCGTCACCATTCCCAGCGCAGCCATGCACAAGTCGTTCGAGGCGACGGTGGTGCTGCCTGACCAATACACGCATGGCAAAGCGGCCGATCGCTTTCCCGTCGTCTATTTGCTGCATGGCTCAGGCGGCGACTACACCGACTGGACCACGAATTCGCACATCGGCAAACTGGCCGACCGCTATCACGTGATCCTTGTCATGCCGGACGGCGGTCACGAGAGCTGGTATATCGACAGCCCTGTCGATCCGCGCAGCCGTTACGAAACTTATGTAGGTACAGAAGTCGTCGGATATATCGACACGCATTTCCGCACGATTGCGACACGCCAGGCGCGCGCGATTACGGGATTGAGTATGGGCGGCTTCGGGGCGCTGCATATCGCGCTAGACCGGCCGGACGAATTCGGCGCCGCAGGAAGTATTAGCGGAGCGGTCGATCCGCGCGGGTGCGAGGATGAACCCGGGATCGATCAGGTATTTGGGGATCCGACTCGTCACGCCGACTTCTGGAACAACGAAGCGATTGTTGAGAACGCGCGCAATTTCGGAAATGCGCATATTGCGCTGACGATCGATTGCGGGGTGAACGATTCGCTTGTTCAGTCGAACCGGATGCTGCATGCGCGGCTTGTCGAGTTGGGCGTGCCGCATGATTACGCGGAGCGGCCTGGCGGCCATACGTGGAAGTATTGGTCGAATGCGGTGCAATACCAGGTGCTGTTCTTTGCCAGTTCATTCAAGCGGAGTGGCGCAGCGGCACAGACGTGAAGCGTGCATGGCTGGAGCCATCACTGCATGCCTGAATGCTCACCTAGAAACTGGCAGACAGTGTGATGCATTGCCTGTACGCCGGGACTCGATTCGAGCGCACGCCAGCACCCATGTACGAGTCCGGTCCCAATCCATAACCGGGCCTGTCCGTCGGCCGCATTAACGCGTTCGACAAATACCCTCGCGTCGTCCCGTAACGGATCGTGTTCAACACCTACGGCAAGTGTCGGCGGGAGTCGGTCGAAGCGTGCCGCATCGAGCGGTATCGTCCACGCAGGATAGGGCGGCCGTTCGCCCCAATACAGATCGCGAAACGCACGGACATTGGCAAGCGTGAGCATCGGCGCATGCGCTTCGCGTTCGCGCGCGGGCATTTGCGGCTCGGTGCCAAGCATTGGATAGACCAGCGCAAGTCCGCGCACGCCTTGAACACCGTCATCGCGCAACCGCATCGCGACGCTGGCAGCGAGCGTGGCGCCGGCACTGTCACCCGCTAACTGCAGTGCGCCATGTGAGAGCGAATCGAACGGCAACTGGCCGGCCAGTGCGGCGAGCGTAATCTCCAGACAATCCTCATGCGCTGCCGGAGCGCGGTGTTCGGGAGCCAGCCGGTAATCGACCGCAATCACATCGAGTCCGGTATCCGCGGCAATTCGTGCGGTTACGATCTCATGACTATCCAACGAGCCGAGCACGAAGCCGCCGCCGTGAAAGTACAACACGGTGCCGACAGGTGTCCCGCTCGCCTTTCTACGATTCCGATAAAGTCGCAGCCTGATCAGATGCCCGGCGCTCGCGCGAAACACAGCGTCTTCGGTTATCACATCGGCTGGCAAAGGCGGCGTGAGTGCCGCGGCATAGCGATCGTAAATCGCGCGCTGTTCGCTCGGCGGCAATGAAGTCGAATGCCCCGCATAGATGGCAGCGGTCCGTTCGATGAACGCAGCGATCTCGGGCTCAAGCACGCTCATTCCCCTCGCTACCAATACGCGGCGCCTTGACAGGCAAGCCGATCACGCGGCCTGCAAACCTGGCCGCCGGCAACACAGTATGCGCTTCTGCCAACGCCCGCACGTGCGCCTCGACATCCGGGTCGAAGGCAACAGCGCGCGGCCCGCTGGTATCGACGTGCAGCAGCATCTGTTCGCCCGCGGCCACGGGCTCAACGCCATCGCCAGCGAACATTTCGAGGTACAGATGCAGCCGCTTCGCATCGTGCCCAAGCAGGCGTATATCGACGCGAACCTGCACGCCCTCCTTGATTTCATGCAGGTAGTTGATATGCGCTTCGAGCGTATAGATCGAGCGGCCACGTTGCTTGCGCACCGAATCAGGCAGTCCGATCACATCAATCAACGCGTCCGTCGCGAAGCTGAAAATCAGCATGTAAAACGCGTCGCGCAAATGGCCGTTGTAGTCGACCCACTCGGCGCGCACGACGTCGCGATAGCAGGGCAGTGACGCGTGGTGCGGCGTAGACATATGCAATCGTTTCCTTTATCCCTATGGACGGTGCTGGCCGCAGCTATCTTGTGCCGCCGACGCATCCTGGCGGAGCGGGGCGCGGCGTCTTCCGGCACACCGTCTCACTCTGCGGGAAGTATGCCGTGCCGCGCCTTGGCTGCTCCAATCGCCGCCAGCACGCTCGTAATGCAATCGTCCCGATAGCGTTCAAGCTGCTTGATCGAGCGCTGCCCGACTTGTTCAGACGTTCCGTCCACCACCCGGTCGATCAATTCGTCAGTGAGCTGCGGCGCCACCAGTTTAGTCCACGGCAGCTCCAAAGCCGGTCCAAACTGCTGCATGAAGTGGCGCATACCCGCATCGCCGCCCGCCAGGGTGTAGGTCAGGAACGTGCCCATGAACGACCAGCGGATGCCCGCGCCGAAGCGGATCGCATCGTCGATTTCGCCCGTGGTTGCCACGCCTTCGTTGACCAGATGCAACGCCTCGCGCCACAGCGCTTCGAGCAAACGGTCGGCGATAAAGCCGGGTACTTCCTTGCGTACGAGAAGCGGTCGCATCGACAGTGAGCGATAAATCTGCATCGCGGCGTCGATGGTTGCCGGTGCGGTACGTTCGCCGCCGAGCACTTCGACGAGCGGCAGTAGATACACCGGGTTGAACGGATGCCCGACGATGCAGCGCTGCGGATTCACCGCCCGCGCGTAGAAATCGCTCGGCAGCAGGCCGGAAGTGGATGAAGCGATGATCGCATCCGGCTTCGCCGCACGACTGATCTGCTCGTGCAACGCGAGCTTCAATTCTTCGCGTTCGGGCGCGCTTTCCTGAATGAAGTCCGCCCGTTCGACACAGGCTTCAATCGTATCGACGAAACGCAATCTGTCGGGCGTGGCGCCCTCGGCGAGGCCGACGCGCTCCAAGGCCGGCCAGGCATTCGCGATGTTCTCGCGCAACTGTTTCTCCGCGCCAGGAGCGGGGTCCCACGCGACGACGTCGAGCCCGTGCGCGAGTGCGCGCGCGACCCAGCCGCTGCCGATCACGCCCGCGCCGATTGCCGCAAATGTTTTGATATCGACGATCACAGCCATTGCTGATGTTTCCTTTGCCTATGAGTTCTCAGGTTTCGCAGCGCGCTATATGAAGCACGCGACATACTCACGCATACTGTCCAGCCGCACGCCGCTCCAACTGCCGCTCGCCACGCGCGGGCAAGCCGAGTTTGCGGCGTCCTTCCGCGGGTGTCAGCGCGCGGCCGCCGAGCCGTTCGATGATCTCGACCGCGCGTTGCACCAGCGTACCGTTCGTTGCATGCACGCCTTTGTCGAGCCAGATGTTGTCTTCAAGGCCAACACGCACGTGGCCGCCGAGGAGCATCGCCTGCGCGACCATCGGCATCTGCATGCGGCCGATGCCGAAGCCGGCCCATTGCGCGCCAGGCGGAAGGCTGTCCGCCATCGCTTTCATCGTCGTGGTATCGGCGGGCGCGCCCCATGGAATGCCCAGGCAGATCTGAAACAGCGGCGGCGCATCGAGCAAGCCTTCCTTGAGCAATTGCTTTGCGAACCAAAGATGCCCGGTATCGAAGATCTCCAGCTCCGGCTTCACGCCGAGTTCCTGGATACGCCGCGCGCCGGCTCGCAATTGGGCGGGCGTCGACACATAGATGTAGTCGCCGTCGCCGAAATTGAGCGTGCCGCAATCGAGCGTGCAGATTTCCGGCAGCAGTTCCTCGACGTGCGCGAGCCGCGTCAATCCGCCGACGAGGTCGGTTCCCGCGCCGAAGCGCATCGGGTCTTCGCCGGGACCGATCTCGAGATCGCCGCCCATGCCCGCTGTCAGATTGATGATCACGTCGGTGCCCGACGAGCGGATCCGGTCGACAACCTCGCGATACAACTGCAGATCGCGGCTGCCGCGGCCGGTTTTCGGATCGCGCACGTGGCAGTGTGCGACTGTGGCGCCGGCCTTCGCAGCTTCGATAGCAGCTTCGGCGATCTGTTTCGGCGTCACGGGGATGGCGGGATGCCTGCCGACGGTATCGCCCGCGCCGGTGACCGCGCAGGTCACGATGACTTCATGATTCATGCGTGCTAGTTCCTGTGGATTGAAATACGCGACTGGATGGATGCAAGCCGGACAGCGCCTGGGCGGCCCCGTCAAAGCCCGAGATAGGCCTTCACCGCCGGCAAGCCGTCTTTACCGTCATACGTCTTCACGCCTGCGAGCCACGCATCCAGTACTTGCGGGTTCTTCTTCAGATACGCTTTGGCGGCATCGGTGGGCTTCTCCTTGTTCATCACCGATTGCATCACCACGTTCTCCAGTTGCGTCGAAAAGCGCAGATTGCTCACGAGCTTGCCCGCGTTTGGGCAACGCGTCAGAAAGTCAGGGGACGTCAGCGTATAAACGCGCGCTTCGCCATCGTTCGGACCGAATACGCCCTCGCTGCCGGTGAGGTATTTCATGTCGATCTGGATATTCATCGGATGCGGTTCCCAGCCGAGGAATACCACCCATTTCTTCGCGCGAATGGCGCGATCCACCGAAACCAGCATGCCCGCTTCACTCGATTCGATCAGCTTGAAATCGCCGAGGCCGAACTGATTGCTGGCGATCATTTTCTGAATCGCCGCGTTCGCGCTGCTGCCGGGTTCGATGCCATAGATTTTGCCGTCGAGCTGATCGCGATGTTTGGCGATGTCGGCGAACGTCTTCAGGCCGGCGTCGTATTCGTAGCCCGGTACGGCGAAGGTCGCTTTAGCGCCAGTCAGGTTAGGCGGTTGTAACACCTGAATCGATTTCGAATCGATGAACGGTGTAATCGCTTTCTCCTGCACGGGCCACCAGTAGCCGAGCGATACGTCGAGCTGTTTGCTCTTCAGGCCCGCGAACGAAATCGGCACCGACGCGACGGTCGTCACAGGCTGATAGCCGAGTCCCTCGAATACGGTCGAAGCGAGCGCCGTGGTCGACGTGATGTCGGTCCAGCCGATGTCGGCAAAATGCACCGCACGGCAGGTGGAGGGATCCTGTGCGAGTGCCGGCGACGTTGCGACGACGGCTGCCAGACAGGCAAGATGGGCAAGCAGGGCTTTGACGCGTAACTTCATGATGTTCCCCCTTCGGACACGTTAAACAGCGTGTTACGAAATAGCCGCGGCGAAAAAAACCGAGCGGCCCCCGGATCTGCGCGATACGGCTCGCGTCATGTTTGAGCAGAGCTTGAGCTGCACGAGTGACGTAACGTTAATGCCCCATATTCTCGCCAAAGCGACCGCCAGCGACCCGTTCTTGCTCCCACGCGACAACGAGGGAAAACCAGCATCGGTCGTCATTGCGATGCAGCATCGATTTGCAGCGGCGAATTTTGATGTGCCTTGCCGGCTTGCGCGCTGCTTGCTACGCTCGCCCGGAACCCCGCGTTCGCTTGCGGCTTGTGTCCCCCTGTGTCCCTGATCGAGTCATCTGCACGATGCCCGAAGATATGTCGTTCCTGCTGCTGCCTGGCTTTTCGGCGATCGGCTTCATGTCGGCGGTCGAGCCTTTGCGCGTGGCGAACCGCTTTCGCGGCGATCTCTACCGCTGGCGCATTCTGAGTCTCGACGGCGCGCCGGTCGCGGCCAGTAACGGTATATCGATCAATGCAGAAGCGGCAATCGCCGATGTCCATGAGGCGCAAACGGTATTCGTCGTCGCGGGCTTCGAGCCGCTCGCCTGCTATACGCGCGTGCTCGGCGATTGCCTGAAGCGGCTCGAGCGCGCCGGCGCGACGCTCGGTGGCATCGACACGGGCAGCTTTATCCTTGCGGAAGCCGGACTCCTGAGCAGCACGGACAGCGTGACCGTGCATTGGGAAGCGTTGTCGGCGTTCAGCGAGCGCTATCCCACGCTGAACGCAAGCCAGGAACTGTTCGAGATCGGCGCTCGGCGCATCACCTGTGCGGGCGGCACGGCGTCGATCGACATGATGCTGGACCTGATCGGCCGCAAGCACGGCGCAGCGTTGGCCTCGGCGGTGTCGGAACAGTTCGTCGTGAGCCGGATCCGGCAGCGTTCGGATCATCAGCGGATGGAAATTGCGGCGCGTTACGGTGTGCACAACCGCAAGCTTATTCAGGTGATCGGCGCTATGGAGCAGCATATGGAAGAGCCGCTTACGCCTGACCAACTCGCAGAGGAAATCAGCGTGACGCGGCGGCAACTGGAGCGGTTGTTCTGCGCGTTGCTGAAGGACACGCCGACGCATTTCTATCTGCAACTGCGGCTTACCCGTGCGCGCGAGTTGCTGCAGCAGACCGACATGTCGATCACCTCGATTTGCGTCGCCTGCGGCTTCGAGTCGCCCTCGCATTTTTCGCGGACGTATCGCGCGCGGTTCGGCGTGAGTCCGAGAAGTGACAGGCAGGTGATGGGCGGCAGAAATGGCAGCGCGATATTGTCTTCGAGCGAGGCAACCCAGGCATCGGCTCCCGTATTGTTGGAAAACTGACTTCGTTGCGCGCGAGACCTCAAACATTGGGAGCCTGAATTGCCGGCTTGACGACCCCTATTTCAGCAAGCGTTCACGGCAATTGTGCCGTTTCTAGCAACAGTGAATTCGTTTATTAGGGGTTTACCCTATATATGCTACCTCCTAGACTGTCGTCACTGGCTGCAAACAAACAGGTTTGCAGCCCGGCAAAAAACAATCTCTGGAGGTAGTCGTCATGAAATCCCTGATCGAAGCTGTTGTTATCGCCGCTCTCATTACTGCGCCGCTCGCTGCTTTTGCTCAATCCAATCAGCCGGTGACCCGCGCCCAGGTGCGTGCGGAGCTGGTGCAGCTGGAAAAAGCCGGCTACAACCCGGCTTTGTCGAATGCGGATGATTACCCGGCAAACATTCAGGCTGCCGAGGCCCGCGTTGCGGCACAAAACGGCGTCGCTCAAACCAGCGGTTATGGTTCAGCTACGAACGGCTCGTCGCAAGCAGGCAGCCATACCGAAACGACGCCGAGCTCGTATTCGGCTCCGGTTGCCAACTTCGGTCATTAATAGGCGGTGGCTCGAGCGGTAGTCTCGCGCCCGCTTGATTGATAGCGATATACAGCGGCCCCGCTTTCACTTCAATGTGAAAGGGGGCCGCTGTGCTATTGAGTGTTGAACGAGGCGGTCGGCGCGCTTAGCTTCATGCGGGCATTTAGCCCTGAACGGCAGTCAACTGCCTGAGTTGCTCCAGCAGCTTCACCGCCGGACTCGGCAAAATCCCCTGACGGCGTCGAAACGCCGTCAACGTACGGCGTGCGACGAGACCAGGAATCGGCAGCGTATCGAACACGCCGGCCGCGCTTTCGGTGTCGTACATTGGCGTCGCCATCCAGCTCAGAAATCCCGCGCGCGTGACCAGGCTTTTCAGCACCGTGATCGAGCGTGTCTCGACGGCTATTTGCGGCATGCCGAGCCCATGCTCGGCGAACACGTGCTGCATATGCTCGAACGGACCCGTCCCACGCGGCGGCACACACCATTGCTGATCGAGCGTGTCGGCAAGCGATAAGTCCGTCTTGTTTCGCAGCGGGTGATCGAGCGCTGCGACCACATAGCTCGTGTCTTCCCATCTGCAATCCGCAATCGCCGCAATCTCATCCGTGTCGGGCACCGCCATGCTGAGCGCGAGGTCGATCTCGTGTTTCATCAGACTGTCCGCAAGCCGGTCCCATACCCCCTCCATGATCTCCACACGCAGATTCGGCCAGCGCGCGAGCACGCCGCTCACTGCGAGCGGCAGGACGAGCGTCGCGATGCTCGCCACCGCGCCGACGCGAATCGTCCCTTTCGCGAGGCCGCGCATCGCGTCGATCTCCTCGCGCGCGTGATCGGCTTCGCGTTGCAGCAGCGTGGCGTGCGGCAGCAGCGCGCTGCCGATCGCAGTAAGCTGCATACCCTTCGAGTGCCGTTCGAACAGCGGTGCGCCAACCTGATCCTCGAGCCGCTTGATGGTGCGGCTCAGCGCGGGTTGCGTGACGTGCAGCACTTCCGCGGCACGGCCCAGGCTGCCGCTCGCGACGATGGTTGCAAACGCGTGCAATTGCTGAAGATTGAAAGTCATGCGCAAAAGTAATGCCTTTTCTCAAAAAAGGCAATTTTCAATCAACCTTGAGCTTCCGATAATGAGCCTTCAAGAAACGGCGCTCATCAACAGGAGACACGGATGACCAGCAACGCGCCCCGTTCAGACGCATCGGGATCTTCTCAACACGTACCTTTCACCGTGCGCCACGCCGTCATCGATCTCATGCGGCGCCTTGGCATGACATCGGTGTTCGCCAATCCGGGGTCGACGGAATTGCCGTTGTTCCGCGATTTCCCGCAAGATTTCCGTTACGTGCTGGGTTTGCAGGAAGCAGTCGTGGTTGGCATGGCCGACGGTTATGCGCAGGCCACCCGCAACGCGTCGTTCGTCAATCTGCACTCGGCGGCGGGCGTGGGCAATGCGATGGGCAACATCTTCACCGCGTTCCGCAATCGCACGCCGATCGTGATTACCGCCGGGCAGCAGGCCCGCTCGATTCTGCCGTTCGACCCGTTCCTCGCGTCGACGCAAGCCACCGAATTGCCGAAGCCGTACGTCAAATGGAGCATCGAACCGGCACGCGCCGAAGACGTGCCACTGGCGATCGCGCGAGCCTATCACGTGGCGATGCAGGAGCCGCGCGGGCCGGTGCTGGTGTCGATTCCCGTCGACGATTGGGACCGTGCAGCCGAGCCGGTGCCGGCGCGCGTAGTGAGTACCGAGACGAGGCCGGAGCCGTTCGTGCTGGAGCAGATCGGCGCGGCGCTCGATGGCTGCGACCGTCCGGCTTTCGTGGTGGGCGGCGCTGTCGACCGCGCCGGCGGTTGGGACGAAGTCGTGCGTCTCGCCGAACGCCACCACGCCCGCGTGTTCGTCGCGCCGATGACAGGTCGCTGCGCGTTCCCCGAAGACCACCGCCTGTTCGCCGGTTTCTTGCCGGCCATGCGCGAGAAGATCGTCGAACTGCTCGGCGGCCATGACCTGATCTTCGCGATCGGCGCACCGGCCTTCACGTATCACGTCGAAGGACACGGTCCGCATCTGCCTGCCGGCGCAACGCTGTGTCAGTTGATCGACGATCCGGCTATTGCGGCGTGGGCGCCGACAGGCACCGCGGTGGTCGGCAATATTCGCCTCGGCGTGGCCGATCTGCTGACGCGGCCCGCGCCGCAGACGCGCCCCTTGCCCGCGCCGCGCGCAGCATCGCCGCGCGCAGAGCCGTCTCCATTGATGTCGGTGGCGTTCGCGTTGCAGACCCTCGCCGAGGTGCGCCATGCTGACGATATCGTGGTCGAGGAGGCGCCGAGTTCGCGGCCGGTCATGCAGAACTATTTGCCGTTCACGCGCAGCGGCACCTTCTACACGATGGATAGCGGCGGCCTCGGTTATGGCATGCCGGCCGCTGTCGGCGTGGCGTTGGCGAAGCCCGGCACGCGCGTGATTGGCCTGATCGGCGACGGCTCCAGCATGTATTCGATCCAGGCCATCTATACCGCCGTGCAGATGAAATTGCCGATCACATTCGTGATCCTGAACAATTCACGCTATGCCGCGTTGCAGGATTTTGCCCCGGAATTCGGCTTTGGTGCGAGCGATCCCGTACAAGGCACTGATCTGCCCGGACTCGATTTCGTAGTGCTTGCTGCAGGCATGGGTTGCCAGGGCACGCGCGTGACCGACGCCGAACGCCTGCATGACGTGCTGCGCGACGCGTTGGCGTCATCCGGACCGATGCTGGTCGAAGTCATCGTGGCTTGAGCTCAGGCGAGCGTCGCGCCCGCATTCATAAAACTTTCCGCAGGAGACAGGACGATGCAGAGTATTTCGATGCTGATCAACGGCGCAGCCGTGCAAGCGAGTAACGGCGCCACTTTCGAACGCCGCAATCCGCTCGACGGCAAAGTCGCGACGCGTGCTCCCGCGGCGACGGGTGCCGACGCGGTAGCCGCTGCCGATGCCGCAGCAGCGGCGTTTCCGGCATGGTCCGCGCTAGGGCCGAGCGAGCGCCGCGCGCTGCTGATGAAGGCCGCGCATGCGCTGGAAGCGCGCAGCGAGGCGTTCGCCGCGGTGATGGCAGCGGAGACGGGCGCGTCGGCAATGTGGGCGGGGTTCAATGTGCATCTCGCCGCCGGCGGATTGATGGAAGCGGCGGCGCTCACTACGCAGATCGGTGGCGAGCTGATCCCGTCCGACGTGCCCGGCAGTCTTGCGATGGGCGTGCGCCAACCGGCCGGCGTCGTGCTGGGCATCGCGCCGTGGAACGCCCCGGTGATCCTCGCCGTGCGTGCGATTGCGTTGCCGCTCGCATGTGGCAATACGGTCGTGCTGAAGGGGTCGGAAGTCTGCCCCGGCACACACGGACTGATTATCGAAGTGCTGCAGGAAGCGGGCTTGCCGAGGGGCGTGGTGAACTTCGTCACCAATGCGCCGGCCGATGCAGGGGCGGTCGTCGAGGCATTGATCGCGCATCCGAAAGTCCGGCGTGTCAATTTCACCGGCTCCACGCATGTGGGCAAGATTATCGCGGCCACGTGTGCGCGCTATCTGAAACCGTCGGTGCTGGAACTCGGCGGAAAAGCGCCATTGATCGTGCTCGACGACGCGGATCTCGATGCAGCCGTCAACGCCGCTGCATTCGGCGCGTTCGCCAACTCGGGGCAGATCTGCATGTCGACGGAACGGATCCTCGTCGACGAAAGGATCGCCGATCAGTTCGTTGCAAAGCTCGCGCAGAAAGCACGCGGCCTGCCGCTCGGCGACCCACGTAAAGGGCCGGTCGTGTTGGGATCGGTCGTCGACATGAGCACGGTGGAACGCTGCAATGCGCTGATAGACGACGCCCTGGCCAAAGGCGCCGCGCTCGTCTGCGGCGGCAAGGCGGACAGCACCTTGATGCCCGCCACGCTGCTCGACCACGTCACACCTGCCATGCGCATCTATGGCGACGAATCTTTCGGGCCTGTGAAGGGCATCGTGCGTGTCAACGGCGAAGACGAAGCTGTGGCCTGTGCGAACGATAACGAGTATGGGCTTTCGTCGGCGGTGTTCAGCCGCGATATCGCGCGCGCGATGAATGTCGCGCGGCGCATCGAATCGGGTATCTGCCACGTCAACGGGCCGACCGTTCACGACGAAGCGCAAATGCCGTTTGGCGGCGTCAAAGGCAGCGGCTTTGGACGCTTCGGTGGGCAGGCGGGGATCGCTGAGTTTACGGATTTGCGCTGGATTACGGTGCAGACCACGCCGCGTCATTACCCGTTCTGAAGGGCGGAGTGCCGTGAAAGCCATGCATACATGTCATGGCTTTTGCGCGAAACGGCAATGTCAGAAGCCGTTCGCTCGCTCACATACTGACTAAAAAACGTGACTTCAAAAGCGCGGCGCTCAGATCGCGCACACAAACCAGGAGACAGCTTCATGACCAGTTATGTACCGCCGGCCGGCTCGGCCAGTGCGGCAACCGGCGAGGCCAATGCGCCACTTGCCGGCCATCAGGCGGGAGCCGAGGAGGGGCGCTATGCCATCGATATCGGCCGCACGCTC
Organism: Paraburkholderia sediminicola; assembly: GCF_046026675.1. GTDB lineage: Bacteria > Pseudomonadota > Gammaproteobacteria > Burkholderiales > Burkholderiaceae > Paraburkholderia > Paraburkholderia sediminicola_F. The sequence continues at coordinate 1,428,139 of NZ_JAQQEY010000002.1, forward strand.
GACGAAGGCCCTTACACCACGATGCAGAAGATCGTGGTGTTTCTCGCGGCCTTGTCGATCGTTCTGGACGGCTTCGATAGCCAGTTGATTGGCTTTGCGATTCCGGTGCTGATCAAGGAATGGGGCGTCACACGCGCGGCTTTTGCGCCGGTGGTCGCGGCCGGTTTGATCGGGATGGGTATCGGCAGCGCGTGTGCCGGGCTGCTGGCCGATCGCTTTGGTCGCCGCTGGGCGGTGATCGGCAGCGTGCTGGTGTTCGGCGCTGCCACCTGCGGCATCAGCTTCGCACCCGACATTGTGACGATTGCCTTGCTGCGCTTTATCGCCGGCCTCGGCATCGGCGGCGCGTTGCCGAGTTCGACGACCATGACCGCGGAGTTCACGCCGGCTCGCCGTCGCACCTTGGCGGTCACCGCGACAATCGTCTGCGTGCCGCTCGGCGGCATGGTGGCGGGATTGTTCGCGCATGAAATTCTGCCGACGTACGGATGGCGCGGCTTGTTCATGATCGGCGGCGTGCTGCCTCTCGCGCTCGGCGTGTTGCTGCTCTTCACGTTGCCCGAGTCGCCGCGCTTTCTCACCCGGCACCCGCAGCGCTGGCCGGAGCTTAAACGCCTGCTTGGCCGGATGTCGCGGCCGGTGGCCAGCGGCTGCGTGTTTACCGACTCGCGCGAACAGGCTGTTGAAAAACACACGGGCTTTACCGCGTTGTTCCGCGAGGGCCTGGCGCTCGATACGGTGGCGATCTGGTGCGCGTTCTGCATGTGCCTGCTGGCCGTCTATAGCGCCTTCAGCTGGCTGCCGACGATGCTGAGCACGCAGGGTTTGTCCGTGTCGGTGGCGGGGGCGGGGCTTACCGCGTACAACCTCGGCGGTGTGGTCGGCGCGTTGCTGTGCGCGGTGGTGATCGCTCGTACCGGTTCGCGCTGGCCGTTGATTCTCTGCAGCGCGGGTGGTGCGGCGAGCGCGTTGGTGCTGCTCGGTGTGAATATCTCCGACCACACCGGTTTGCTGATCTTCGGTCTTGGCGTGCACGGCCTGTTTGTCAACGCGGTCCAGTCGACGATGTTTGCGTTGTGCGCTTATGTCTATCCAACCCGTGTGCGTGCAACCGGTACGGCATCGGCGCTGGCGTTCGGCCGGCTCGGCGCGATTGCCAGCGCGTTCGCGGGTGCGGTGGTGATTACGGCCGGCGGTGCTTCGTCATACCTGTGGATGCTCGGTATCGCGATGGTGATCGTGATGGTCGCTCTGATGGTGGTCAAACGCCATATTCCGAAGCCGGGCGGTTGAGGGACGCAAGATCCTGAATTGCGGTGATCGGGTGTGACACGCGGATCGCCGCTATCTGACGCAGTCAATCTTTAGCGTATCGGGCGGCTTGAATAGCGGTCGGTATCGTCACGTCTATCATTAGTATCGCTACATAAAAACGCTGCGTGCGGGCCGCATACGGCTTGGTGTGCGCTTACACAAAGCACTAGTCCAGGAGACTCGGAGATAATGAAATACAAACTCGCTTTGGGCAGTATGTTGCTCGGTATCGGCGCTTCGTCGTTCGCGCAGAGCAGCGTGACGTTGTACGGGATCATCGATACCGGCATCGAACTGGTCACGCATGCAAACGCGGCGGGCGATAGCGTCGTGCGGATGCCGGGCATTACCGGCGAATTTCCGTCGCGCTGGGGGATTCGCGGCAAGGAGGGATTGGGCGGTGGGTTGTCCGCGGTCTTCGTACTGGAAAGCGGCTTTAACACCAAAGCCGGCACGCTCAATCAGGGTGGCCGGATGTTTGGCCGCCAGGCCTTTGTGGGTATCGAGAGTCCCTACGGTACGTTGACTTTCGGCCGCCAGTACACGATGACCTATTGGGCGATACTCGATTCCGATCTGCTCGGCCCGGACATTTATGGCGGCACGGGATCGTTCGATCAGTACATGCCGAGCGCGCGCAGTGACAACACGATTGCGTATAAAGGCACGTTCTCGGGCTTTACGTTTGGTGCGACCTATTCGTTCGGCCGCGATTCAGCAGGTACTGGAAATTCGCCGGGACAGGGCACTTGTGTGGGGTCGATTCCGGGCAGTTCGCAGAGTTGCCGCGAATGGTCGACGATGCTGCGTTATGACATGAACGGCTACGGCGTGGCGGGCGCCTACGACGAACAACGCGGTGGCCCGGGCGCGGCCGCGAACCTGTATGACGGCACGGCACCTTTTGCGCTGACACAATCCGGCGACAAGGACGTGCGAATGCAATTGAACGGCTACGGACACATCGGCCCGGTAAAACTCGGGGCGGGTTGGCTTGGCCGTCACGTCGAGACTGTGTCTCCGGCATTGCCGGACGTGCGCTCGAATCTGTATTACGTCACGGCAGCGTATAACGTGACGCCTGCCTTCATCCTGGACGGCGGCGTGTACCGCATCATCAATCGCGCCGACGATACTCGCGGCACAATCGCGGCGCTACGCACCACGTATCTGTTGTCGAAGCGTTCCGCGGTTTACCTGCAGGGTGCGTATCTTTTCAATAGCCCACATGCCGCTTATACGGTGAGCCAGGGCGGTGGAGGAACAACGCCGGCGCCGGGCATCGGGCAACTCGGCGTGATGGCCGGCATTCGCCATTCGTTTTGAGCGATGCACGGATGTCAGCTATTGCTGACCTGTCATAGGGGCGCTTCTATTTCTGCTTCATGATGATCTAGATAAGAGAATCGAGCGAGGTGGGGCGGTGTCGGGAAATAGTGCATCCATGTAACGCTCCATGGGTGGATCTACACGACAGTACTGATCCGGCAGCTATTGAGGTGAGGGATCCGGGTAGTCCGGCAACTTGTCGGCGTCGCCGGATTTCGTCGAAAGAATACGGCGCCTCTGCAGGTAGAGGTCGCGAGTGAACGAATAGGGATCGATCGCGGCCTGTGAAAGCAGGTCCGAGGCGCTTAGAAGATCGGCGCGTTTGCTGACAATACGAGTGCCGCTCACCGACACCTGAACGGCAACTGGTGCGGCCCCGAACGGGTTGAGCAGAACGCCTGCCGCGACGTCGCTGACATCCCGCACGCTGCTCGGGCCAAACAACGGCATCACCAGATATGGCCCAATCGGTACGCCATAGTGCGCAAGCGTCAGGCCGAAATCCTGATGGTGCCTGGGCAAGCCCGCAGGCGTCGCCCAGTCGATCAGGCCGCCAATCCCCAAGGTGGAGTTGAACGCAAAGCGCACTACATCCTCGCTCGCGTCTGTCGCTTTCAGTTGCAGCAGGTCATTGGCAAAGTTGCCGATATCGCCGAGATTGGAAAAGAAATTCCGGACTGCCGTCTGAACGGGTGTCGGCGTCACCTTCTGGTAGGCGGTTGCTACTGGTTTGACCGCGTATCTGTCGATCTTGTCGTTGAACGAGTAGATGGTCCGGTTCATCGGTTCAAGCGGGTCGCCTGCGGTGCGCCCGGGCCCCGTCGCGCATCCCGATGAAAGAAGCACCGTGGTGGCGAGCGCCAGTGAATTCAGATCGCGCCTTTTCATCGGGGGACTCCCGGTACAAGAATGACAAAAGAGGTACTAGCCATGCAGCGCGGCGGCCGTGGCGAAGGACTGTCGATGGATGGTGCGACCGGAACACTTACCGGCCACTTACGGGACACTTGGCGAGTACATTGCGGTTCCTTACCGCTAGCACTGCATGAATCGTTCTGATCGAAGCAGACGGCTTCCGGATCAGTTGGTCTTGACGCCGGGCGCACGCACTCTGCACGCGACACTACTCTGTCGGTTTGTACAACAGGACTTCACATCCGGGTGTCGTGTCCTTGAAAACGATCGACATGCCGTGCATGCCGGCCACCGCGAGTACAAGGCTCAGCCCGAGCCCGCTGCCGGGCGTGTGACGGCTTGCCTCGCCGCGATAAAAGCGCCGTAGCACCGCTTGCTGTTCGGCGGGCGCGATGCCTGGCCCGTCGTCCGAAACGGTGATGCCTGCGCCAGTCTTGTCGCGGAACACCGCGATCCGCACATGGCCGCCGTGCGGTGCGAACTTGATGGCGTTTTCCACCAGATTTGCCAGTGCCTCGAATAGCAGATTCGGATCACCCTGGATCTCGAGCGGCCCGGCTACCGTTCGCTGAAGTTCGAAGGCGATCTGCTTGTCTTCGGCAGTCGGATCGTAGAACTCGAATACGTCGTCGGCGACGGCAGCCAGATCGACCGTTGCGAATCCCGCGCGGCGCACGCCGCTTTCGATTTCCGAAATGCGCAGCAGCGCATTGAAGGTGCGCAGTAGCCCACTAGTCTCGACGATGGTTTCATCGATTGCCGCGCGATACTCCGATTCGGTTTTGGCGCGGCGCTGCGCACGTTCGAGTCCGCCGAGCATCCGTGTGAGCGGCGTACGCAGATCGTGTGCAATCGCATCGCACACGCCTTTGACCTCGTTCATGAGTCGTTCGATTTCGTCGAGCATGCCGTTCACGACGCCGACGAGGCGATCCACGTCGTCGCGTTTCGAATGCACCGGCAGACGCCTGCTGAGATTGCCGGCGACGATTTCCTCGATCGAGGCGGTTACCGCGTCGAGCCGACGCATTGCGGAAATGCCGATCAGGCTCGCCCCGACCAGGCCGATCACGAGCGTGATCATGGCGGTGGAAAGCAGAGCGTGCAGCAGTTCTTCGTCGAAATGGTCGAGCTCGCGGGTATTCTGGCATTGCAACGCGATGCGGTTGTCCGGCACGCGCGCGGCGATGCATCGGCCGGGCGGATGACCGGGCAGATTCGCCAGCCGTATGGAGAACGGTTTGTCGAAGACCGGAATAGCGGGTTGATCGCCTGCGTAGCCGCCGGCAAGATGTTTGCCGGTCGCGTCGAACAGACCGAACGGGCGCTGACGGCGCGGATCGAACTGGTTTTGATGTTCGAATCGCGCGACCAGTTCGTCCGGCTCTTCGCGTTGCAACTGTGCGTGTTCACGAATCAGCCAGTCGTCGACGCGCTCCTGTTCGAAGCCGGTGATCTCTCGATACAGGTAGCCGAACAACAGTATCGCGATCACGCCGAACAGCATCAGGAACAGCGTGGCGAGGCGAAAACCGGTGGTGCGGTGCAGGTCAGTCAGGCGCATGGAGCATGTACCCCGAACCGCGCACGGTATCGATCATCGGAGCCGTCCCGTCCGGGTCGAGCTTCTTTCTCAGGCGGCTGATGTGCACGTCGATCACATTGGTCCGCTCGTCGAGCCGGTAATCCCATACCGCCTCGAACAGCATGGTGCGGCTCACCACCTGGCCTTCATGCTGCATCAGGTATTCGAGCAGCCGGTATTCGCGTGGCAGGAGCGGCACCGGACGGCCGGCGCAGCTCACTTCGCGTTTGAGCGGGTCGAGACGCAACGGGCCGACCTGATATTCCTGTACACCGGGCGCCGCTTCGCGCCGGCGCATCAGCGCATCGAGCCGGGCGGTCAGTTCGATGAACTCGAACGGTTTGGTCAGGTAATCGTCGCCGCCGGCACGCAGACCGCGCACACGTTCGTCGACCGCGGAGAGTGCGCTCAGAATCAACACCGGCGTGAGCACGCCGGCGCTGCGCAAGGCCGCCAGCATGCCGAGCCCTTCGAGTCCGCCAGGCAACATGCGATCGAGCACGATGGCGTCATAACTGTTGGCGACCGCAAGCATCAGACCGTCGCGTCCCGTGCTCGCGGTCTGTACGTTGCAGCCGTGATCGGTGAGCGCCTCAACGATCTCCGCGAGGGTTTGCTCGTCGTCTTCGACGACCAGTACGTTTGACATGCGTTTTTCCAGAAGTGAGCGCGCGGCGAATCTGTGCGAGCCGGCCATATACACTACGCTCGTACCTATGATGTCGCGAAGTATGCCGCGCGAAGCTGCACAGGCGTTTCGCGCCAACATTAAAAAATTTTAATGTAAGTCCCCATCAACCTGTTTAGCGCATGCGAATCCTGCTGGTTGAAGACGATACGCGCGCCAGCCACTTTCTGGCGCGCGGCTTGAGCGAGAGCGGTCTCATTGTGGACACGGTGGCCGACGGCGCGACCGGGCTCGCCTACGCGCGCGAGGGCATTTACGACGTGATTGTGACCGATCGGCTCCTGCCGGCGCTCGACGGCATCGCTCTCGTGCAGCAATTGCGCGCTGGCGGGGATACCACACCGGTTCTGATGCTGTCCGCGGTCGGCGGGCTGAACGAGCGGGTGGAGGCCATCCGCGCCGGTTGCGACGATTACCTCATGAAGCCGTATGCCTTCGTCGAAGTGTTGGCGAGGATCGAGGCGCTCGCACGGCGCGCGGATCGCAGCAGAATGAGCGAGCGCCTCGAATGCGCGGATCTGGTGCTCGACACCCGGGCGCGAACCGCGACGCGTGGCGGCCGTGATCTGCGCCTGCAGCATCGCGAGTTTTTGTTGCTCGAATGCCTGGCGCGTCGCGCGGGCCAGGTCGTGACGCGCAGCATGCTGCTCGAGGCCGCGTGGAATTACGATTTCGAGCCGCGCGGCAATATCATTGATATGCACATGCATCGGCTGCGGGCGAAGGTGGATCGCGATTTTCCGGTGGCGCTGATTCATACCGTGGTGGGTGCGGGTTATGTGCTGAACCCGGCACCTTAGAAGACACTTTCGGGGGCGACGTGGATGTCCTCCTGTATGCCCGCTGCGGCGGCGTGTTGCGGCGCATTAAATTTTTTTCATCATTGGGCGAAGGCGCCGACAGGACCCGCTGACTAATCTGGCGACATTCCCATGTTGCCGGAGCGTTCTCCCATGTCAGGGCAGTCCCGTTCGGCGCCGTTCTCGCGCGTCGTCAGTCCTCGTGCGCCTCGTCTGGCGGTGCGCACTGCTGCATGCGCGGTGTTTGCCGCAGTCTGCGCGCTGGGTGTCACGGGTCTTGCCGGGTGCTCGCTCGTGCCGGCCTATCAGCAGCCGAGTGCGCCGCTCGCGCAGCGTTTCGACGGCGCGTCGAATGCTTCGCTCGCCGATACCGTTCCTGTAAAGAGCGGCTGGTGGCGCGAATATCACGACCCCGTGCTCGATGCGCTGGTCGATCGCAGTCTGCGCAACAACTTCACGCTGGCGTCCGCGATTGCGAGCGTCGAACAGGCGCGCGGCAACGCCGAAAAAGCCGGCGCGCCACAGTATCCGTCGCTGACGCTCGGCGCTACGTTGGCCCGCAGTCACCAGGGGCGTGGCTCGACCACCAAAACCCAAAGCCTGTTCGCCGAAGCGAGTTACGAGATCGATTTCTGGGGCTTCAACGCCGCCAACGCCAGCGCGGCGGACCTGCTTGCGCGCGCGTCCGAGTTCGATCGCGATACGGTGGCGTTGACGCTGACCGCATCGGTGGCGGATACGTATTTCCAGGTGCAGAGCCTGCGCCACCGCCTGGCGATCGCGCGCTCCATCTCCGACGATGCCGGGCACATTCTGCAATTGTTGCTCGCGCAACAGCAGGCGGGTGTCGCGACTGAGTTGCAGGTGCAGCAGCAGCGCAACGCGCTCGCCACTTTCCAGGCTGCGGTGCCGGCGCTGCAACAGCAGCTCGACACCAACCTCCATGCGCTGGCCGTGCTGGTGGGCACCGCGCCCGAACAGTTCGCAGTGAGCGAAGCCGCGCTCGGAGACATTGTGATTCCGCAACCGCGCCCGAATCTGCCCGCGAGCCTGCTGGAAACGCGCCCCGACATCCGTTCGAAAGAAGCGCAGTTGCAGTCGGCGAATCAAAGCGTCGGCGCGGCGCGCGCGGCTTTTCTGCCGAATATCGTGCTGACCGCCGACGGCGGCCTCAGCAGCAAGTCGCTCTCGCATTTCCTGTCGAGTCCGTTTGCCAGCCTTGCCACTTCGCTGGCGGCGCCGCTGTTCGACGGCGGCGCACTGCATGGCCAGTTGCACGCAAGCCAGGCAGCCGAAGCGAAGGGCGTCGCCGATTACCGGCAGGCCGTGGTCACCGCGCTGCAGGATGTGGAGGACTCGCTGTCGGCGGCGCAACAGCAGCAGCTCGCGGAAACCGCCGACCAGAACGCCGCCGATGCCGCTCGCAAAGCCGCCACGCTCGCGCAAGCGCAGTACAAGCTCGGCACCGTCGACTTCCTGACCGTACTCGACGCCCAACGCACGCTTTATCAGGCAGAAGACACGCTGGTGCAGGCACGGCTCGCGCGCCTGCAGGCGTCGGTGAGCCTGTTTCGCGCGTTCGGCGGCGGCTTCGGCGTGACCGATAGCAGCACTGCTTCCACTCCTATGCCTTCCCGCTCATGAAATCTGCTGATTTTCCGAACCACGAGGCGCCTCGCGCACGCCGTCGCGCGCCGCTTGCAGTGGCGTGCGTTGTCCTTGCTGTGATTCTTGTCGCGTGGTTATGGCCGAGGCATCCGGCCGTGAGGCCTGCGGCTGCGGTGCCGGTCAACGCCGGCCATCCGGTGAAAAGCGACTTTCCGATTCGCGTGGCCGCAGTGGGTACGGTCCTGGCGCTCAATACCGTGGACGTCAAAGTACGTGTGGACGGCCAGTTGCAGCGCGTCGCCTTCAATGAAGGGCAGGACGTGAAGGCAGGCCAGTTGCTCGCGCAACTCGACCAGGGCCCGCTTACCGCGCAATTGCATCAGGCGGAAGCGGCGCAACGCAAGGACCAGGCATCGCTCGATAACGCGAGGCTGGATCTCGCGCGTTACTCGAAGCTGGTCGGTATCGGTGCGGCGACCACCCAGGCCGTGGATACCGCGAAGGCGCAAGTCGAAGCGCTCGCCGCCACCGTCGCAGCAGATGCAGCACTGGTGCAGAGCGATCGCCTGCAACTGAGCTTCACTACGCTCTTCGCGCCCTTCACCGGCCGTGTGGGCGCGCGCGAGGCCGACATCGGCGCGATCGTGCATCCCACTGACACCATCGGCATCGTCACCGTCACGCAGATGGAGCCGATCACCGTATTGTTCTCCGTGCCGCAAGACGTGCTGCCCGACCTGCTCGCGAATCAGGCGGCCGCGCCTTTGGCGGTGAACGTCACCACGCGTTCCGGCAGCACAGCGCTCGCCGACGGCACGCTCGTGTTCATCGACAGTACGGTCGATCCCACCACCGGTCAGATCAAACTCAAGGCCTCCTTCACCAACAAGGACCGCAAGCTGTGGCCAGGCGAGCTGGTGAATGCACTCGTGCTGTTGCGCACCGATACGCAGCGGATCGCGGTGCCGAGCCGTGCGGTCGTGAACACGCAGAACGGCACACAGCTGTATGTGATCAATGCGAATGGCACGGCGCAGATGCGCCCAGTGCAAACAGGCGTGACGGTCGATGGAATGACGGAAATTCGCAGCGGCGTTGCGCCCGCGGATATCGTTGTATTCGATGGACAAAGCCGCTTGAACCCAGGCGTGCGTGTGGCGGTCACCACGGTGCCGACAGTAGCCCAGGCACCGGCCAACGCAAACTCGGCGGACAGTCAGGCTAACCAGGACAATCCGTCATGAGCCTGATGGAACTGTTCATCAAGCGGCGCATTGCGACCAGTTTTCTTGCCATTGCGGTGCTGCTGGTGGGCGCAGTGGCGTATTTTCTGCTGCCGGTCGCGCCCTTGCCACAAGTCGATTTCCCGACCATTCAGGTCGTGGCGAAGTTGCCAGGTGCGAGTGCGGAGACCATGGCGACGTCGGTAGCGACGCCACTCGAGCGGCAACTCTCGTTGATTGCGGGCATCACGCAGATGACGTCGTCGAGCTCGCTGGGCACCACCAACATCGCCGTGCAGTTCGATCTGTCGCGCGATATCAACGGCGCGGCGCAGGACGTACAAACGGCGATCAACGCGGCCGGCGGTACCCTGCCGAAGAATCTGCCGAATCCGCCGACCTATGAAAAGGTCAACCCGGCCGACTTCACTTTGCTGTCACTCGCGCTGACGTCGCCATCGCTCACGCTCACGCAACTCGACAGCTACGCCGAGGACTATCTGGCGCAGCAGATCTCGCAGTTGCCCGGCGTAGGTCTCGTCGATTTCCATGGCCAGCAGCGGCCTGCCGTGCGGATTCAACTCGATCCCGACAAGCTCACCGCACGCGGCCTCACGCTGGAAGACGTGCGCTCGATCGTCGGCTTGCAGACCGTGAATGCGCCGAAGGGCAGCTTGAACGGCCCGGATCGCTCGGTGATTTTCAACGCGACCGACCAGATCACGACCGCCTCGGCGTATCGCGATCTGGTGGTCGCGTACAAGAACGGCGCGCCGATTCGCCTATCCGATCTCGGCACCGTTCTGAACGCCGCCGAAGACAATCAGCAGGCCGCATGGCTTCAGCACGAACGCGCGATCATCCTCGATATTCACAAGCAGCCTGGCTACAACGTCGTGCAGACGATTGCCAACATCAAGGCGAAGCTGCCCGCACTCGAAGCGACGCTGCCCGCCGCCGCGCATCTGAATGTAGTGGGTGATCGCACGCAGACCATCAATGCATCGGTGCACGACGTGCAGTTCACGCTGATGCTGACGGTCGCGCTCGTCGTGATGGTTATCTTCTCGTTTCTGCGCAACGTGTGGGCGACGATCATTCCGAGCCTGACGATTCCTTTGTCGCTCGTCGCTACGTTCGGCGTGATGTATTTGCTCGGCTATAGCCTCGACAATCTGTCGCTGATGGGGCTGACCATCGCAGTGGGCTTTGTGGTGGACGATGCGATTGTCGTGATCGAAAACGTGATGCGGCATGTCGAAGAAGGCGTGCCGCGCATGAAAGCCGCGTTGCTCGGCGTGATGGAAGTGCGTTTTACCATTATCTCGATGACGATCTCGCTGATCGCAGTGTTCATTCCGATTTTGCTGATGGGCGGCATTGTCGGACGCCTGTTCCGCGAATTCGCGGTGACGGTGAGCGCTGCGATCCTGATGTCGGCGCTGGTCTCGCTGACCGTCACGCCGATGCTATGCGGCTGGCTGATCCGCTTGCCTGAACCGGATGATGCAGGACGGATGCGCAAGCTCGAAGCCTGGCTCGAACGAGGCTTTGTCGCGGTGGAACGGCGTTACGAACGTGGTCTCGATTGGGTGTTGAATTGGCCGAAATTGATGCTTGGCGTGACGATTGCAACGATCGTCGCGACGATCGCGCTGTTCGTCGTGATCCCGAAGGGCTTCTTCCCGCAGGAGGACTCCGGGTTGATCATGGGTGTCGCGCAGGCCGCGCCGGATATTTCCCCGCGCGCGATGTCTTTGAAAATGCAGCAACTGGGCAATATCATCGAAGCCGATCCCGCTGTCGATAACGTCTACTACTGGATGGGTGCGAATCCGACCGTGAGTCAGGGTCGCGTAATGATCAACCTGAAGGCGTTCGGTCAGCGCAAGGACAGCGCCGCGCAGGTGCTCAATCGCCTGAAGCCCCAGTTGGCGAAGGTGATGGGCATTTCGCTGTCGATGCAGGTCCGCCAGGATATTCAGGTAGGTGGCCGCATCAGCGCCGCTCAGTATCAGTACACGCTGCAAGACCCGGATATCAACGAACTGAATCATTGGGCCGGCGTGCTGACCGACAAGCTGTCGAAGCTGCCGCAACTCGCCGACGTCACCTCCGACCAGCAGGCTGCCGCTACCAGCGCGACGCTCGTGATCGACCGCAGTACGGCCTCGCGCTTCGGCATTACCGCGCAAGCCATCGACGACACGCTCTACGACGCGTTCGGACAACGGCAGATCGCCACGCTGTTTACGCAGCTGAATCAGTACCACGTCGTAGAGGAAGTCGATCCGGGCTTCCAGTTGACCACCGACGCGCTCGCGCACCTCTACGTGCGTTCACCGTTGACGAATGAACTGGTGCCGCTCAACACGCTGGCGAAGATCGACAACAACGTGTCGCCGATTTCGGTGAATCACCAGGGGTTGTTCCCGGCTGTGACGATCTCGTTCAATCTGGCGCCGGGGCAATCGCTCGGCAATGCCGTGACGGCGATTCACCAGGCCGAAGTCGCGGCAGGCAAACCCGACAGTTTGACGGGGTCGTTCCAGGGCACGGCGCAGGCGTTCCAGGCTTCGCTTGCCAGCGAACCGTATCTGATCGCGGCGGCGCTCGTCGTGGTGTATCTGATTCTCGGCATCCTGTACGAAAGCGCAATTCATCCGCTCACCATCATTTCGACGTTGCCCTCGGCGGGGGTGGGGGCATTGCTCGCGTTGATGCTGTGCGGCCAGGATCTCTCCATCATGGGGATGATCGGCATCATCCTGCTGATCGGTATCGTGAAGAAAAACGCGATCATGATGATCGATTTTGCACTCGTGGCCGAGCGTGAACAAGGCTTATCGCCGCGTGAAGCGATCCGTCAGGCATGCGTGCTGCGCTTCCGCCCGATCATGATGACGACGCTGGCCGCGCTGTTTGGCGCGTTGCCGCTCGCGCTCGGTCACGGAACGGGCGCGGAATTGCGTGTTCCGCTCGGCATCGCGATTGTCGGCGGACTGATCATGTCGCAAATGCTGACGCTCTTCACGACGCCGGTGGTGCACCTGTGGTTCGACCGTCTGTCGCATTGGCTGGAGAAACGGAGTGCGAAAGGCGGTATGTTCGAGCGTGAATCGGTAGGTTGAGCGCGGTCGGCAGCGTAGCTGCCGGTGCTAGACTGCTGGCGCGCTCACCATGCCCAGCGTGTTATCCCGGCACGCATTCCAATTCTGTTGGACCGCCGCCGATCCGGCGCGGCGGTCGATATCTTCCACCCGAACGTCCTGAGTGCGTTAATGCACTTTGGCTGCGGCCTCCTTGGCGAGCAGGCGTTGCGCCTGCTGATCGCCCTTTCCTGCTTCCTGTGCGGTTTGAACCGACGTCTCGCTTGCTTCGGCCAACAAGGCACGTGCAGCGCTGCTGATGTTGACCGTATACGACGACCCGGACGAAGCGGACGTGCTGGTGCTCGACCCCGTAGCCGAAGAAGCGCTCGTGCTCGATGCCGGCGCGCTCGCCGCTGAACTCGAGGTCGCCGCAGTGGGTGAAGCTGATGCTTGCGCGGTGCTTTGACCGATTGCCTGAATGGACATCCCAATCTCCCGATAGAGAAAAAACGTGTGTACTGCGTTCTGTCTATCGGCCTCGATTCGGAGTGCTTGAGCAGTATATTTTTTTTAAATCTCCGTCATCTTAAGGATCTCTTAAGGAGAGTTAAGAAAAGGCCAACGAAGCGTGTTGACAGGACAAATCCGCTTGCCATGGAGGCGTCCTTTTCTTAAGGCTGGCATAAGGTTTCTCATCGCAATGAGAGCCGTCACCATTCAGTCACGCGCGCATGTTTCTATCTATTACGTTTCATTGCCGGCTACCTCGCAAATTTCGGTTCCCCTGCCTTCCCACCCCGCATACCTGTTTCAGGAGACGAACATGCCCAGCATTCGATCCGTTTACGCAGTAAGCCGCATTTTCAGTCGCACCGCGCTAGCGTTCACCGCCCTCTGTTTCTCGGCCGGCAGTGCCGACGCGCAAACCTCGGCGAAGCCGATAGTCACCCCGGGCTTTAGCCTGGCTGTGTTCGCGGCGGGTTCCGGGGGGGTGATCAGCGCACCGGACTCACTGGCTGTGCTTGATGGTCACGTTTGGGTCGGCTATGCAAACAACGGCGCCCCGGATGGCTCGAATGGCGCGATGAGTGCGATTGTTGAATACTCGTCAGACGGCAGTGTCATGAAGACTTACCAGGTCGCGGGACACAACGATGGCCTGAAGGTCAATCCGTACACGCGTGAGATCTGGGCGATGCAGAATGAGGATGCGAATCCAAACCTGGTCATCATAAATCCCGCGACCGGCCAGGCATCCAAACCGTATTCATTCGGCAAGACACTGCACGGCGGCGGTTACGATGACATCGTATTCAAGGACGGCCAGGCCTATTTCAGTGCGTCCAACCCCACTCTTAATTCTAGTGGCAAGAATACGGGGCCCGCGATTGTCCGCGTTGTGCACCTTGATGCAAACACCTACACGATCGACATCACTCCGGTAATGCGCGGCACATTGGACGCCAGCAACATTCCGTTTGGCACGGTGGCAACCCTCAACCTGACCGATCCGGATTCGATGACGCTGACGCCGTCGGGTGATGTGCTGCTCGATGATCAGGGAGACGGTCAGCTTGTACTGTTGCGCTCGTCGGGCGATGAACCGCGAGTGCAATATCTGCCGCTTCTCGGCAACGTGCAGGTTGACGACACGGTATTCGCCACTGCGCGACGGGGCTACCTGCTCGTGTCCGATACGAAGGCGAACATGGTGTACAAGATTAGTGCCAATGTCTGGCAGCGCGACGCGGCGTTCTCCGCATCAACGGGCGTGGCCGCGACGAGTAGCACGCCGGCGGTGCCGGCTTATGTCGGCCAACTTGATTTGCGTAGCGGAGCGCTCCTTCCTTTGGTGACCAATTTGGCCAGTCCGCACGGGATGGCCTTTGTGCCGGCAGACGACCAGCAGTAACGGCCCGCGCGCTGATTGCCGGATGACGTGATCGTCGTAAGCAATTCCGCGGCGATTGCGTTGGCCGAACACGCGGTTGTCCCCTGGAGAGGACGCGGTCACGGAGGTAGTAGCGCCATCCTTTTGCCGACCGTGTCGCCTCCTCAAGCGATTCCCAGTGCCTGCAATATCGGCAGATGTATTTCAGCAAAGCGAGTCGCTTTCGCAATCAGATCGCCACTGGTGTTGAGCGGGCTCACGGCAACGCCCTCCGTGACGTGAACTGGTGCGGGACTCGTGCGCAAAGCAGCCTCGGCGAATTGGGCCCACTGTAGCGGTTCCATCAAGTGACGTTGCCTCGCCAACAGGAAGAGCTGCGGCACACGGGGAATCAAAATACCCGATCCGGACACTGGACTGACCAGGAATTGTACGTCCCCATGCTGGAGCGCCTGCTCGCAAATGGCGGCGTTCAGCCTGTCCGATGACGGACGAGCGAGGTCAATGTGCGCCTCGTCCTGTACATTCAGCAACACGCCGGCCCCCACTAACAATGTCACGGCCTTGACGATGAGGGGGAGCGTAATCCCACGTCCGCGGACGCTGTTTTCGATATCGGCGAGGCGTGCAGGGTGATGGTCGGCAAGCGCGTCGAGAATCGGACCATATGAGCTTTCCGGTAGCGTCGCTTCTCCCAGCGCTCCGCGCACCTTCAGCAACACCGAAACCCTCGGCAGCGCCAGCATGACGCGATGCGCACGCAGCGCCGTCTGCTGCGCCTCTTCACCGAGCGCCCGACGCCCTTTGACCCAGTAATCTCGCCGCATCGACCGGTTGATGCAAAAGTCCCGTACGGTCTCACGTAAAGCGGTGTCTGGAATGCCCGTCAACAAGGTGCGTTGAGCTGGGTTGAGATTGATCTCGTCAACGTGATCGCGATAGTCTGCAGAGCAGCCATAAGTCAGACCGCTCGCGGCAAGTGATGATGTGACCTGTGAAAAAGTCATGGGCTGCCAGTCACGGTTGAAGTATTCATGTGCGAGGTAGTGCGTGTTCTGCTTGCACAATGCGTCGACACGTTCAGCCAGCAGCGGGTTGACCGCCGCGTAGCCGGGTTGCGTCGCAACCACGGTCTTCAAGAAGTCCAACGCCGCTGCAATGTGCGTCTGGACTTGCGTTTCGGCGGACACGCCGCCGTGTGCATTCAACCGCGCGCTCGCCTGGAAATGACAGTTCATCAATTCGCGCACCGGCAACATCGTGGCCCACCCTGGCTGGGTGTTATAGCTCATATACACGACGCCGCCGTCATTGAGTTTGCGTCGTATGAAATCGGCAATGAGCACACGGTTTTCGTCGGAAATCCAGCTCCAGATGCCATGCATGCCGATGAAATCAAAATTCGGCAAATCATCTCGCCTACAGAATTCTGCGAAGCTTTCAGCGAACAAGCTTGCCTGCGATCGGGCGCACTGTGTCAGTTGCCGTGCAAAGCTCGCATGAGACGGGTTGAAGTCAGTACCGAACCATCTTGTAGCGGACCCGGCTGCGTGGACATTCACGCTGACGCCGTGGCCGAATCCCAGTTCGCAGGCGGTACGCAGGGCGGGAAGCGCGAGTCCCGACTGTAGCAACGGAAGTTTAAGGCGCAGCGGATCGAGTTCGTCGCAATAGCCGTACGTGTACGCAATACCATCAATGCTGCCGGCTTCCCATTCACTCACGTTCTAGCTCTCGTTTTCTTAAAGGATTGCCGTACTGGAACGACGTCTTCCCAAGCCACTTTCAGTAGAGGCCGAGCGATGCGGTCAATGTCGCCGGGCGCGGATCTCCCCGCCGCCGGTCGTCGTGATGCGAAGCCTCTCATAGCGCGGGCCCCTTTGTCTATCCACAGTCCGACGCCAAACATTCCTACGCGGTTTCCCGCTCTGATAGCAAGTCCTTCAGGTTCTCATAAGGTAGCGTCCCTTACGTTCATGCGCCGACGGCGATGCCGCTCGACTGCTGGTCGGCTGATCCGGGATGAGATTCGAGTTTTTGGTCATTCGACACACCTCGGGCGGCGTGGCCGAAGTGGGCGGCGTGCCGCCGATGACCAGCCACACGTCAGCAAAAGCGGGATGTCCCATTTTGAAACAGGTCAGACGGCCTGCTTTTAATCATACGTCCGATTTTGCGACAGCACGGGCCGCGCTCGACCAGCGTTATGTTCTGTGCGTATCAGTCAGTCTCCCCTTGTCCATCACGTAGACCGCGTCCATGCCTGGCGATTTCAGGATTATTGGCACGGAGCTTGCGCAGAAAGCGTTAGAAAAAGTCGCAAGCGTGTCAGACGGGTCTTGCAGTGGCCGACCACACGCTCGAACCCGAAACACAACGTGATTGACGGAGACGAAACGTGAAAGCCGCAGTGCTGCACCAGTACGACGAATCATTGACCCGCGACGAGTTCGTGCGCTACGAGGAGATCGCGGATCCGAAAATCGAACGCCCCACCGACGTGATCGTCCGTATCGGAGGCGCCGGTGTCTGCCGCACCGATCTTCACGTCGTTGAAGGCATATGGCGCAGCAAGGTCGACGTGGCTTTGCCCTACATCATGGGCCACGAGAATGCCGGTTGGGTCGAGGCCGTCGGACGCGGCGTTGAAAGCGTGAAGGTTGGCGATCCGGTGATCTGCCATCCGCTGGTGACGAGCGGCCATTGTCTTGCATGCCGTCGCGGCGATGATATGCATGCGACAGACAGCCGGTTTCCCGGGATCAATGCGAATGGCGGCTATGCCCAGTACCTGCTGACCGGCGAACGCTCGCTGATTCAATTGCCGAAGTCGCTCGCGCCCAAGGACGTCGCACCTTATACGGACGCCGGACTCACGGCTTATCGCGCTGCAAAAAAAGCGTCGCGCCACCTGCTTCCGGGTCAGTTTGCGGTCGTGATCGGCGCCGGCGGCTTGGGTCACATCGGCATCCAGGTATTGAACGCGCTGTGCGCGGCGGAAATCATCGTGGTCGACCGGTCCGAGACCGCGCTGCAGCTTGCGAAGGAGTGCGGCGCGCACCACACCGTCAAGGGCGATGGAAACGAAGTCGAGAGCGTGCTTGAGTTGACTGGTGGCAACGGCGCGGAGGCAGTCATCGATTTTGTCGGCGAAGGCGACGCGATCGCCAAGGGACTCGCCATGACGCGCAACGCCGGGTTCTATTACATCGTCGGCTATGGCGGGAAGATCGAGTTGCCGACCATCGATATGATCACGAGTGAGAAAACGATTGTCGGCAATCTGGTGGGTACCTATCCCGAGCTGGTTGAATTAATGGCCCTGGCCGACCGTGGACTGGTTCATCTGGCGACCCGGGAATACCGCTTGAGCGAGGCGAACCAGGCGCTCAAGGACCTGCACCACGGCAAGATCAAGGGCCGTGCGGTGCTGATTCCGTAGCCGGTCGGCCCGGCGGGAGAACATCGTGGCGCAGCAAGACGCAATGGCGCTCTTCGAGCGCATGCGACTGGTCATTGCACTGACCGAGGTCAACTCCCACCACTTGCGTGGCGAGAGCCGGCGCGCGGGTGCGGAGATCGAGTTGGCGTGCGCGCTGGCAAGTGAGAAGCGCGACGGCATCTCGCCGGATGGGACGCGCAACATCGCGCAATTGCGCGAACGGCTGAGCGACGTTGAACGCACGTTGCAGGAGATCGAATCCGAGCGCGTCCGGCTCGAAGACGAGTTGGTCAATCTCGACGCGATGCTTCCAGGAGAGAAGCAGGGAGGCTGGCAATGAATCGAATTCCGGTCACTGTTCTCACCGGCTTTCTCGGCGCAGGTAAGACCACGCTGCTCAATCGCATTCTACGTGAGCAGCACGGGCGGCGCTATGCGGTGATCGTCAATGAATTCGGCGCAATCGGTATCGACGGCGATCTTGTCGTGGGCGCTGAAGACGAAGTCATCGAACTGAATAACGGCTGTGTCTGCTGCAAGGTGCGGGGCGACCTGATTCGCGTGGTGTCGGGGCTCGTTAGACGCAAGAGCGGTTTCGATGGAATCCTGATCGAAACATCCGGTTTGGCGGACCCCGCGCCCGTGGTGCAAACATTCTTTATCGACGATCTCATCCGGCAGCACACGCGCCTCGACAGCGTGATCTGCGTCGCCGATGCCTGCCACCTGCAAGCGCGCCTCTCCGACAGTCGCGAAGCGGCGGAGCAACTCGCGCAAGCGGACATCGTGCTGCTCAACAAGACTGACCTGGTCGACATGGCTGGGCTCGCGGCGGTACAGGATGAAATCCGGCGCATCAATCCGACCGCGGAACTGCTGCCCAGTGTCAGATGTGCGGTGCCACTCGCAACGCTGCTCGATCGCGGTGCGTTCGATCTCAAGCGGTTGCATCTCGCCTCGTCGCAAGACGAGGGTGGCGCGTTGCCGCGTGGCGAGCGCAGCTATCGCTATGTTCCCGTCGATTCACGTATTGATTCTCGCGCTTCCATCCATCGTGGACGGCACAGTCACGACATCGACAGCGTGTCGCTGCGCGTCGACAAACCCCTCGAGCGCACTCGCTTCCTCTCGTGGCTGCAGCAACTTGTGGTTGAGCAAGGCCAGGATCTGCTGCGGGCGAAAGGCATCGTCGACCTGGCCGGATCGGAGCGCCGCTTCGTCTTTCAGGGCGTGCACATGACGATGGACACGGACTTCGACCGGCCCTGGCGAGTGGACGAACATCGCGATAGCCGACTGGTGTTCATCGGGCGCAATCTCGATCGACGCGGCTTGCGCGAGGGCATCAGACACTGTGAGATCGACTCATGAATGCGCCCCCGCCTCTGATCGAATTGCTCGGCGCGCGTTGGGTGGCGGAGGCGCCCGTCGTTGCGGCCGTTTGGGACGCTTCCGGGCTATACGCCGGCTTCGCGCTGGGTGACGGCACGCTGGCGCTCGCGACCGGCACATGGGAAGGCGGGCCAAGGCTCACGCCGCGCGAGAGCGGCGGTGTCGAGTTCGTGCAGGCGCAAGCGCCGCCCACGCCACTGGCGCGCTTTAGCGTCCACGAGAGCACCTGCCTTGGACTTGCAGCCGACCCCGCAGGAGGATTTCTCAGCGGCGGAGACGACGGCCGCCTCGTCCACCTGAACGTCGATGGCGCCAGCGAAGTCCTCGTGGACCTGGCCGGCGAGTGGATCGACCTGGTCGCCGCGAGTCCGGCAGGCGGGCGCGCCTATGCAACCGGCCGCCGGGTCCACTTGCTGGGGGCGAAGCCCGGCAGTCTGACGCTGCCCGGTTCGGCGACTGCCCTTGCTTTCGACCCTGCCGGCACACAGTTGGCGGTCTCGCATCAAGGCGGGGTCACGCTATGGTCCACTGACACCCATGAACAACGCCATCTGGCGTGGCCCGGCTATCATCGCACCGTCGTGTGGAGCCCTGACGGCCGCTATCTGGTGAGTGGCATGGAAGAAAACGCGCTGCACGGCTGGCGGCTTTCCGACGGTGGCGACATCGAAATGGGGGGGTACCCCGGCCAACCTCGATCGCTATCTTTTTCTGCGGACGGTCGGTTTCTTGCGACGAGCGGTGGTCTGCGCCCCGTCTGCTGGCGGTTCGATCCGCCCGGCGGCGATGACCAGCCGCACGAATGCGGCGTGGCCAGCAAGACACCGGTCAGCCAGGTGGCCTGCCATCCCACTCATCCGTTGATTGCGGTGGGTTACCACAGCGGCGCGGTGCTGCTTTGCCAGCCAGGCAGCGGCGATGTTTTGGTCATCAAACATTCCGGTAGCAGTCCGGTCAGCACCATTGCATGGTCCCCTGATGGCGCACGGTTAGCGTTGGGTACAGAGGCTGGCGAGCTTGCGCTGGTGTTCTTGCCGGACCTGCTGTTCCGCTTCAGAAGTCCGCGATGAGAGTGCAACGAGATTCATCACATGCGAGGAAGGAGACAACGATGAACGACCAACACCCGTCCAAGGACCAGTTCTTCGAGCGGTTGGGCTCGCTCGCAGACGCGATGATTGCGGCTTATGGCAAAGATTTCGCCATGGGCGCCATGATCCTCGCCGCGCGCTTTGTCGCCGAGGGCAAGCCGCCTGGCGACAACGCCCCCAGTGTGATCTACAGGGGCGAGAGTCATGGGGGGATCGGCCTGTAGTAGCGGTTCGTACCTGAACTTTTTTTTGCTCCTTCGGCCGTCATTTACTAGAGCCGATCAGTACACCAGATTATTTATCCGGCAAGAAAGTGCGTCCCAATATCGGACAGGTCCATCGAACACGAATGTCGCATAACACAACAGAAAACTCGCGCTGGTGACTTCACACAGACCTGTTTGCACGCCTCAGCCTTGTCAATCCGGAACCAGAGTTGCCTGGCACGCTTATCGCTCTATTGGTTCACGTCACAAGGAAAGCGTTGAAGTCCCGAAGCGCAAAACAAAAATGGCAGGAGACACATTCATGAAGAACGAATCTGGACATACGTCCTTCAGCATTTCTCCCGCCACTTTTCGCTAGCGAATGCGACTACGCCCGCGTTGTTGACTCTGGCCGCGGCACTGGCCAGCCCTGCCCCGAAGCGTCGCCGAACGGCGGCTATCGCGAAATGGAACAAGGAGAGCCCAATGTCTGATGGATTAACGCTAAACAAGATCACCTCCCAGCGAGGGATCAGTATTGGTGAGGCGGCTCGCCGCGTCGCTGATCTTGGCTGGACACCCAGTTACGTCCAGGAGGCCATGACCTTCCCGACCGACTACAAGATCAGCAAGGCACCGCGTGACCCGATGAAGCAGGTGCTGCGCTCGTATTTTCCGATGCAGGAGGAAAAGGATAACCGCGTCTATGGCGCGCTCGATGCGGCGTTGCGCGGCGACATGTTCCGCAATGTCCAGCCGCGCTGGGTCGAGTGGATGAAGCTATTCCTCGCGATCATCCCGTTCCCCGAAATTTCGGCGGCACGTTCGATGGCGATGCTCGGACGGCTGGCGCCCGGTGAAGAGCTGCGAACCGGCTTCACGATGCAGATGGTCGACGAGTTCCGGCACTCGACGATCCAGATGAATCTGAAGAAGTGGTACATGGAGAACTATATCGATCCCGCCGGGTTCGATATTACCGAGGCGGCATTCGGTAAGTGCTATGCAACCACCATCGGCCGCCAGTTTGCCGAAGGGTTCCTCACCGGCGATGCAGTTACCGCAGCCAACGTGTTTCTGCAGGTGGTGGCCGAAACGGCATTCACCAATACGCTGTTTGTCGCCATGCCGTCGGAAGCGGCACGCAACGGCGACTATGCGTTGCCGACGGTCTTTCTATCGGTGCAGTCGGACGAAAGCCGGCACATCGGCAATGGCCATTCTCTGGTGATGTCGATCATCAACGACCCGGACAACCACCTGCTGCTCGAGCGCGACCTGCGCTACGCCTTCTGGCAAAACCACGCGATCGTCGATGCGGCAATCGGCACGTTCATCGAATACGGCACCGCGGATCGCGACAAGAACAAGGAATCGTACGCCGAGCTGTGGCACCGGTGGATCTACGAGGATTACTACCGTACCTACATGCTGCCGCTTGAAAAGTACGGCATCAAGATCCATCACGACGATGTTGCCGCCGCCTGGGATCGCATCGTCAAGAAGAACTATGTCCACAAGGTAGCCCAATTCTTTTCCGTAGGCTGGCCCGTCAACTTCTGGCGTATCGAAGCGCAGACCGAAAAGGACTTCGAGTGGTTCGAGCACAAGTACCCGGGCTGGTACGCCGAATTCGGCGACTTCTGGAAGTGGTATGCGAAGAAGAGTGTGCCTGGCGAGACCAACATGCTGTTCGATCAGGAGAACGGCTATGTGTACCCGCACCGCTGCTGGAGCTGTCTGGTGCCGTGCCTGATCCGTGAAGATTTCGTGGTCGACGAGGTCGACGGCCAGCTCTACACCTACTGCTCGGAATTGTGCCGCTGGACTCACAAGGTGGCGTTCGCCTCGGAATACGAAGGGCGGCCGACTCCGGCAATGGGACGCTTCAGCGGACGCCGCGAATGGGAAGAGTGCTACCACGGCTGGGATCTGGCCGATTGCATCAAGGATCTCGGTTTTGTGCGCAGTGACGGCAAGACCCTGGTGCCGCAACCGCATCTACGGTTCGACGACAGGAACATGTGGACGCTCGATCATGTTCGCGGGCACACGATCCAGAGCCCGATCGTTCTGCTGCGCAACATGACACCGGAACAGCGCGAGAAACACATCGCTGAGTATCGCGCTGGCTTCAAGATCAATCCGGTGAACTGACGTGACCATGTCGTCCGGCGGCAGCGGTGCGGCTGCCCCGGACGAACGAGGAGCGCGAGGTGGACGACATGAGTGACACGCAAGAGAAGAGGGCCGACATGCCGGATGCAGAAGAGGACAAGGTACTTCATACCGTGCGATTCGAACCGGTCGGCGTGGAGATGACGGTTGAGGAAGGCGAGACCGTGCTCGATGCCGCTTTTCGCCAAGGTATCTCGGTGATGCACGGGTGCAAGGAGGGGCAGTGCAGCAGTTGCAAGTCTTTGCTGGTCGAGGGCGATGTCGAAATGAAGAAGTACTCGACCTTCGCTTTGCCTGACTACGAGCGCGAGACCAATCACATCCTGTTGTGCCGGGCGCTCGCCTTCAGCGATCTGACGATCGAACTGCTGAACTACGACGAAGACCTCATGCGCCGTTCGATAGCCGTGAGTGAATACGACGCAACGCTGACGAAGATCACCGCGCTGACGCATGACATCAGGCTGCTGGAAGTGGAGTTGTCCCGGCCGCTGCGCTTCTGGGCGGGTCAGTATGTGGACCTGACGATTCCGGGCCTTGGCATTACGCGATCGTTCTCGATGGCGAGCACGCCAAACGGTCAGAGAAAGCTCGAATTCATCATCAAGAAGTATCCCAACGGCGGGTTCTCGTCGCAACTGGACGGCGGTCTGAAGCGTGGCGACAGGCTGGTGGCGAAGGGCCCTTACGGCACGTGTTTCCGGCGCGAGGACGAGCCGGGGCCGCTGGTGCTGGTGGGTGGCGGTTCGGGGATGTCTCCGCTGTGGTCGATCCTCAACGATCACGTGCAAAGCGGCGAACAACGGCCAATCCGTTTCTTCTACGGTGCTCGCAGCCGTCGCGATCTGTTCTATCTCGACGATTTCGCGGAACTGGAGGACCGGCTGCCTGATTTTCGCTTCATTCCGGCGCTTTCAAACGCCGAGCCGGGTGATGATTGGACCGGCGAGACCGGCTTCATTCACGAGGTGCTTGGCCGCACATTGCGTGAGGAATCGCTGGACGGTGAGATCGATGCGTACACATGCGGTCCGACGCCGATGATCGACGCGGTGATGCCGGTCCTGCAGATGGCGGGTGTCGCGCCCGAGCGGCTCTATTTCGACAAATTTACCCAGGCTATTCGCTGACGGAAGCCAAGGCATCGCGCCAGATCGAAAGTCCGATAACCGAAAGAGGAAGGAGGAGCAACATGAGCACGACGCTACAGGAAGTCGCACCGCTGAAGTCAGGTGCGGCGGGCGCGGCCCAGTTCGCGGGCTCGGAGAGTCGCAAGTACAACTACTTCGAGCCCAAGGGACGCAAGGCGACCCACTACGAGGACATGACCGTCGATGTCCAGCCGGACCCGAAGCGTTATCTGCTTCAGGACTGGATCCTCGCGTTCGCAGACGGTACGCCGACCTATTCGGAAACGTGGACGGCGGCCAAAAGCACCGACTGGCATAAATTTCGCGCAGTCGACGAGGAGTGGGAGCGCACGCACTACCAGCGTCAGTCGACGATCGTCGGCATGATCACCGGCGCCGTCAACAACGCGCGGCGCTCGGGCGCGGTGAAGCGCTTCGATAAGACCTGGATCAAGGTGCTGGAGCAGCATCTCGGCGCGTACAAGCATGCGGAGTTCGGTCTCGGCACCGCCACCATGCACGCGCAGCGCTATGGCTACACGCAGATGATCAATAGCGCGATCCTGACCAACGCCTCCTACAAGCTGCGCTTCGCTCAGGACCTGACGCTCTACCTGGGTGAGATCGCGTTGGACCTGTCGAATATGGATCTTGACGCCGGCAAGGAGCATTGGCTGAACGATCCCATCTGGCAGGAAACACGCCGGGCGGTCGAAGCTATCGGCGGCGCAACCGACTTCCTCGAAAAGTACTTTGCGGTGAATGTCGTGTTCGAGCCGATGGTGGCGGATCTGTTCCGCAGCGGTTTCATCATGCAGGTCGCCGCTTCGCAGAACGACTTTCTGACGCCCACGGTCGTTTCCGCAGCGGAGGGGGACTACGAACGAAATCTGGCCAATGCAGTTGAACTGTTTCACATGCTGGCCAACGATCCGAAGCACGGCGAGGCCAATCGGAAGCTGTTCGGCGAGTGGCTGGAGAAGCACGGTGCGCTTGCCGCAACCGCCGCGAAGCACCTGCAGCCGATCTGGTCGATCCCGCATGTCAAGACGGCGCAGTTCAATGACTGCCTGAACAGTTCGATAGAGCGGGCGGAGATGATTGCCAGAGAGATTGGCGTCCACTTTCCGCTGGCACTCCAGGCCTGACGGGTTCCTTGCCCAGTTGAACTGACTGCGCAAGCTAACCGCACAACCCAACCGCGAAGAGGAGTACGCAATGTCAGTGCATAACGACAATATCTTCAAGTCGATGAAAGATGTTCGCTTCGAGCAGACCATTTCCCACCAGTGCGGCGTCACGATGAACGACAGCGTCGAGGCCCGCGCGATCGCCGAACTGATGACCCACAAACCCGGCATCACGGTGACCTATCTGCCAGCCATGATCCGAATCGATGGGCAAGGCAAGATCGAATTCAAAATGGGCGAGATCAGTGAAGCGCTGGGCCGGGAGATGACACCGCATCTGTTCGAGATATCCACATCGACCCATTACGGGCGGATGGTGATGGTCGATGACGAGACCGTCGTGCTGTTCGGCAATATGGACGACGCGATGGCCTACGAGTGAGCGTGCATCCCGCTATCCAATCAGGCGATCGGCTGCCCTGACGGGCGGCGGGCCGCTCGTACAACCACGGAGACAATGTCATGTATCGAACCACGAACGGTGAAGACATCTTCATCATCGACGGACACGTCCATCTATGGGACGGCAGCAAGGCCAACTTGAAGAACGTGCATGGCCAGCAGTTCATCGATTGCTTTTACGCCTATCACTCGAACCTGAGTCCCAAGGAGTATTTGTGGCCGAAGGAGAAGTTCGACAACTACGGCCCGGAAGTCATGTACGACGACCTGTTTGTCAAAGGCTACGATGACATGGCGATCTGCCAGCCGACTTACCTGACGGACTTTTACAAGAACGGATTTAACACGACTGAGAAAAATTACGAGCTAAAGAAAAAGCATCCGAACCGCTTTATCGTCAATGGCGCATTCGATCCGCGCGATGGCGAGGCCGGACTCGACTACCTGGACGAGCTGTCCGAGACGTATGGGATCAAGGGCGTCAAGCTCTACACGGCGGAATGGCGTGGTGACAGCAAGGGCTACAAGCTGTCGGACCCGAGCGTGCAGAAGTACCTGGAGCGATGCGAGAAGCTGGGCATCAAAAACATCCACGTTCACAAGGGCCCGACGATCCTGCCGCTGAATCGCGACGCTTTTGACGTTGCCGATATCGACGACGTGGCGACCAGCTTCCAGAACCTGAACTTCATCGTCGAGCACTGCGGCCTGCCGCGTCTGGACGATTTCTGCTGGATCGCGACCCAGGAGACGAATGTCTACGGCGGTCTTGCGGTGGTGCTGCCGTTCATTCACTCGCGTCCGGAGTACTTCGCGCATGTGATCTCGGAGCTGCTGTTCTGGATCGGCGAAGACAAGATCCTGTACGGCAGCGACTACGGCATCTGGTCGCCCAAGTGGCTGATCGAGAAGTTCATGGCCTTCGAATTGCCGGAGTCAGTCAGTAAGGAAACCGGTGTGCAACTGTCGCTGACGGCGAAGAAGAAGATTCTCGGGCTCAACGCGGCGCGGTTGTACGGCATCGACGTCGAGGCGCAGAAAAAGTTGCTGATGGATGTCCGGCAGCCGGCTGCGGCCGGGGCATGAATACCATGGCCGCAACGAGCGCCATCGACCGCCAGACCGCCGAGGTGCGGGTTCAGCTCGCGTCGGTCACCGATCCCGAACTCGACGAATCGGTAACCGAGCTGGGTTTCATCACGCACGTGGAAGTGGATGCAGAAGGGCGCGTTCAGATCGGCTTCCGCTTGCCGACTTACTGGTGTGCCGCCAACTTCGCCTTCCTGATGGCCGACGACATGCGCGTTGCTGTCGCCGGCCTACCGTGGGTGACGAAGGTAACGATCGGACTCGGCGAACATATGTATGCCGACGAAATCAACTGCGGCGTCGCGGCCGGGCGGTCGTTCCAGGACACCTTTGGCGCTGAGGCCAGCGGCGAACTCGAGGACATCCGCCAGACCTTCATGGTCAAGGCTTTTCAGCGGCGACAGGAAGCGCTCCTGACGTCTCTGCTCGAACACGGCCTTGAACCTGAGCTGCTGGTGCGTATGAGTGTGGCGGAACTCGCCGGTTTGCCGGACGATTCCGCAAACCGGCGATTCGTAGAACGCTACCTGGAGCGGCGCTTCGTCGTCGGAAGCCGTGCCGATGGTACGGCGCGGGCCAACGAAGCAGCTTTCGTCGACAGTAAAGGCGCCTTGCTCGATGCGGACGGGCTTGGCGTCTACCTGCGTGCCTTGCGGCGGGTCGGCGTCAATGCGGAATTCAACGGCGCGTTGTGCCGCGGCTTGCTGGCGGCACGCTACGGCGACGCGGACGCGGACGCGGCTGCGCCGCAAGTCGAGATCAAGCCCGTGCACTTCGTGCCGGTCAGCGACTGGAAGAGGGGCATTGGGCTCGCGCAATCGGGCAGCACGGCGGAATCAGTTTGAAAGGTAGCAATCCAGAATATTCAAACAGGAGGAGATGAATCATGCCGAATATCATGCTGCATGACGACGAGGCCCGCATGGCCCTCGGCCGCGGTGTCGCCAAACTGGCCAAAGCGGTACGAGGCACGCTCGGCCCTCGCGGGATGAACGCGATCATCGACCGGCCGATTGGTACGCCGATCATCTCGCGCGATGGTGTGAGCATCGCCAATGAGATCGAGCTGGAAGATCCGTTCGAAAACATCGGTGCGCAGGTGGTGCGCGAAGTCTCGAAGCAGACCAATGAAGTCGCCGGCGACGGCACCACCACGGCCACTGTGCTGGCCGATGCATTGGTCCAGGACGGCCTCGCCAGTCTCGCGGACGGCGCCAACCCCGTTGAGCTGGTGCAGGGGCTGGAGATCGCGGTAGACGAGGTGATCGCGGCGCTCAGGCGCGCAGCGACACCGCTGCGCGGGAGCGAAGAGGTGCACGCCGTGGCCGTGGTCGCCGCCAATGACGAGGTCACTGGCGCGATGGTGGCCGAAGCGCTCGAGCGAGTGGGTCCCGATGGCATCGTCGACGTCGAGTACGGCACGACGGTCGAGACCCGTCTCGAAGTGGTCGATGGGATGGCGTTCGATCGCGGCTACCTCTCTCACCATATGGTCACGGACATCGAAAGAATGCAGGTAGTGCTCGACAATCCGCTTATTCTGATGACCGATCAGCGGCTGCAGTCGGCAGAGGAAGTGGCGGCGCTACAGGCGCTCGCGGCTCACAGCAAACGTCCGCTGCTGATCATTGCGGAGGAGGTTGCCCCCGCCTGTGTCATGACCCTGCTGGCGTGGCGGGACAACGGCGGGGTGCCGGTGGCGGCGATTCATCCGCCGGAGTACGGGCATTGGCGCAAAGCCATGCTCGAGGATATCGCTATCGTCACAGGCGGGCGGGTGATTGCCCGTGATCTTGGCGGCAAGCTCGAGGCGACGGAACTGCGCGATCTTGGCAGCGCGCGGCAGGTACGCATCTCGTCGAACCAGACCATCATTACCGCTGGCGGCGGCGATCCGGCTGCCGTTGCCGCGCGCCGTCAGCAGGTCGCGCGTCAGTATGAGATGGCCCCGGAGAATGTCGAACGCGACAAATTTCAGGTGCGTCTCGCCAAGCTGTCCGGCGGTACCGCGATGATCCTCGCTGGCGGCGCCACGCCGGTCGAACAGAAGCGCCGGCTTCACCTGATCGAGGATGCAATCAATGCGGCACGCGCGGCGATTGCCGAGGGCATCGTGCCAGGCGGCGGAATGGCGCTGCTGCGCGTGTCCACGGAACTCGAAGGCGTGATTGCGCGGACCCACGGCAGTGTGCAGCAGGGTGCGAGATTGCTGCAGCGCGTGCTGGCGAAACCGCTCTATCACATCGCGACCAATTGCGGCCTCGACGGCGCGGCGATTGTGTCCGAGGCCGTGCGTGCGAAACCGGGCGTGGGTCTCGACGCCCGCACGGGCAAGTTCGTCAACCTGATGGAGGCCGGCATCATTGATCCGGTAAAGGTCACGTATAGCGCGGTACGCAACGCTGCTTCGGTCGCCGGCTTGATCCTGACTACCCAGACACTGATTGCCAAAAAGCCGGACACGATCGATCCGACCGCTGGCCCGGCGCTTGGCGCCGGCGCCGAATTGCTCGGCCGGAAATAGTGACGCTACAACCGGTCGTCGGTTCGAGGACCAGCTAAAAAACGGCCGCTGCCGGCGTGTTTCGGGCGGCCATCAATAGACGGAGACAACGATGGGTATTGGCGCGGCTGCCCGATTCAATGCCGTCGCGACGACGGCTCGGTACCTCGGCGCAATGTCCTTGATTCGCCTGCTCAGGCTCGCATCGGGGTGGACAATCACACTCTGCGGTACATTGATTATTATGTCCGATATGGGCACGGCGGCCGCTCCGCTGTTGCGAGGCATTTTCGGTGCAATCAGCAGTGCGATGCCGTGAATGCCATGCCTGCCCGGTAGATCGGGCACTCCTGTCATTTTCATGAGCAAGGAGCCAGAGCTTGGACGATCGCGTTCGTAAGGCAGCCAGACCGGCGACGAGAACCGAGCGCACAACGCTTGCGGCAAGAGAAGTATTGGAAGGCCGCCGCCGCGGCGCGCTGATGCTTCTGCCGTTCGCAGGACCGGCAGTGGTGGTTTCTGTTGCCTATATGGATCCGGGCAACTTCGCGACGAATATTCAGGCAGGCGCCAGATACGGTTACGCGTTGCTCTGGGTGGTGCTGTTGGCAAACCTTGTGGCGATGCTGTTTCAGGCGCTCTCGGCGAAGCTCGGCATCGTCACGGGGCGAAACCTCGCGGAGCTATGTCGCGAATGGTTTCCGAAACCTGTCTTGCTGATCATGTGGGGGGTAAGCGAAATTGCCGCGATGGCAACCGATCTGGCCGAATTTCTCGGCGGCGCGATCGGACTGTCGTTACTGTTTCACATGCCATTGCTCGGCGGCATGATGGTCACCGCGGTGGTGACATACGGCCTGCTGTTGTTCGAGAGCGCCGGTTTTCGTCCCCTTGAACTGGCGATCGGGGCACTCGTCGGCATCATTGGTTTGTCCTACCTTGCCGAACTGTTCATTATGCCGATCGCATGGCCGAGTGTCTTCGTCCATACGTTTTCCGCCCAATTGCCCGACGCGAATGCGCTTACGATTGCCGTCGGTATTGTGGGTGCGACGGTGATGCCGCACGCGCTCTTCCTGCACTCGGGGCTAACGCAGCGGCGAGCACCCGCGAGAACGGAGCGCGAGCGGGCAAAGTTGCTGAAATTCTCGAATATCGAGGTCGTCATCGCACTGACCATCGCCGGTCTCATCAATATGGCGATGGTGATCATGGCCGCGGGGGCATTTCATCACGGGCATCCTGAGGTGGCGGAGATAGAAACGGCCTACCACACGCTGGCGCCGCTGTTGGGCATTGGGGCGGCGGGGATTTTTCTGTTGTCGCTGATCGCTTCGGGCATATCGAGTTCCGTGGTCGGCACGATGGCGGGTCAGATGATCATGCAAGGGTTCGTGGGCTTTCGCATTCCACTATGGTTGCGCCGGGCCGTCACGATGGTGCCGAGTTTTGTCGTGGTGGCGCTTGGGGTCAATGCGACTCAGGCGCTCGTCCTCAGTCAGGTTGTATTGAGCCTCGCGTTACCGCTGCCGATGGCAGCGTTGCTATGGTTCACCTGTCGCGAGGACGTGATGGGCCCATACAAAAATCGCGCGTTCATTGCCGTAATCGCCACGCTGGCGGCATTCGTCGTCTTATCGTTCAATGTCGTGCTGATACTGCAGACGGTCGGCGTTGAGATTCCTGGCTTGCCAGGCTGAATTGATTGCGATGCAGGCATATACTAATCAGCGATCGCGTCGCTGGGTTTGACTGACAGTCGAGCAAAAAGCCAAGCCGCGACATACTTGCGAGTCACGCCGAATCCAGCCGCAGAGCCGGTTCCGAGCTGAGCCATCGCATAGGAGGAGAGTTGTGACGAGACAGCAGCTCAGTACCATGTCGGGTCTTGGCAATCAGGCCGCTATGCGCCGGGTAGTGGTTAACGCGCAGCGTGCGAACGACCGTCACTCGGACAGGGTCACGATGCTCGCATGGGAGCGTTTTCTCGCGGGCGAGCCGTCGACGTCTGCGCCTTCTGCCCTGATCGACTCCTGGCAACGCAGTCTGCAATCGGGAGTCAGTCCCACTGCTGGATCGGCACCGTTCGCGGTCCATGGCGATGCAGTTGCGACGTTGTGCTGGCGGCACCGGGAGTTGCTGGCGGCATCTGATCGTCTTTTCACCGTGACCGCGGATCTCTTCGCGGATTCGCATTCGATCTTGCTGCTGACCAACCAGGACGGCGTGATTCTCAAGGCGGCAGGCGACTTGCGTACTTTGGCGGCAGGCGAAAAAATCCATTTGACGATGGGCGGCGACTGGCGTGAAGGCCAGGCCGGCACCAACGGCATCGGCACCACGCTCGCTACCGGCCAGCCCACCTATATCCACGGTTCCGAGCACTTCTGCGAAGGAATCAAGTCGTGGAGTTGCGCAGCGGCGCCGATTTGCGAACCCGGCACCGGCAAGATTCTCGGCGTGCTCGACATTTCCGGGCCGCCTTCCACCTATCAGATCAATAACCTTACGTTAGCGGTAACGGCCGCGCGTCAGATTGAAATGGTGCTGGCCGAGCTGGCGGCTCGCGAGCATATGCGACTGCTCGCCTTCTGCCTGCAGCGCCTGTCGTCATCCGACGCAACCGGGATGATCGCGATTGATCGGGCTGGGCGGCTTGTGCATACGACCGGCAGGGTGCCATTGCCGGTCAACATCGGAGAACGCTTCCCCGGTATGGACGAGAGCTCCGCTGTCGAAGACTGGGCGCAACATCTGCCGAAAGGCTTGCATGCCGACTGGTTCAACCCGGTTGTGGTCGAAGGCAACACGATTGGTGCCATGCTCGTTGTTCCCGTGCGATCGCGACCCATCAATGCCCGGATTGCAGAGCGCAGCGGCGAGGACGATCCGCAGCGCAACTGCTTTGCGCAGATCCAGGGTCAAAGTGCAGCAATGCTGGCCGCCCTCAATCGGGGTCGTCAGCTTGCCCGCAGGCGTGTGCCGGTTCTGATCGAAGGTGAAACCGGGGTCGGCAAAGAACTGTTCGCGCGCGCCATACATGGCGAAGAAGGGGGAGGCGGGCCTTTCGTCGCGTACAACTGCGGAGCCGCGTCCAAAGAACTGATCGCCAGCGAGTTATTCGGCCACGTGCGTGGTGCATTTACGGGGGCGACTACCGAGGGCCGGGCGGGCCGATTCGAACTGGCTCACGGAGGCACGCTATGTCTCGACGAAATCGGCGAGATGCCGCTCGAACTTCAACCGGTCCTGCTGCGTGCACTTGAGGAGGGCGTTATTTACCGGTTAGGGGACACTCAGCCGCGACGCGTCGACGTGCGCCTGCTGGCGATGACCAATCGCAATCTGCGCGAAGAGGTCGACTCGGGCCACTTCCGCCGCGATCTTTATTATCGCATTAGCGTTACGCGCATACGCATTCCGCCGCTCCGCGAACGGGACATCGACATCGATCTCCTCGTCGCGTTCTTCAACCGGCGGCTCGCCCAACGCCACGCGGTTCCCGAGCGACGACTAAGCGTCGAAATCATGGCCGTGCTACGCGCTTATTCCTGGCCCGGCAATGTCAGGGAGATGCGCAACGTCATCGAAAATCTGCTCCTGACGTCCAGCGAAGAGGTGGTGACGCTCGACGAGCTGCCTGCTGAGTTGCTCGACGAAACCGGCTCCGCCGGCGTTGTACTGCCTGTGCACAAACAATCGGGCAGTCTGGAGGAAACGGAGCGTTTGGCCATCGCCCGCGCAGTGCAGGATGCTCACGGCAATCTCGCTCAGGCGGCCCGCGCATTGGGTGTCTCGCGTAGCACGCTATATCGCAAGCTGGAACTCTATCAACTGGACGCCATCGCCAAACCGACTGACGGCGCTGGACGTTAAGGGACGAGTTGTGTCGCGATGTCATGATGCGCAAGCGGGGGCTCGCGGGTTACGACGTAACTCACTGTCCGCGACCAGTTTTCAGATTGAATAGGCTACCGCCAGACGGCTCGGCGGTAGCGCAAAACAGAGAGGTATTCGAGCCTTTGCAGTAAAGGCTCAGATCCCGCCGACGCACATGTACTTGATGACGACGTAGTCGTCGATACCGTAATGCGAGCCTTCGCGGCCGAGACCGGATTGCTTGACACCACCGAACGGCGCGACTTCGTTCGAAATCAGACCGGTGTTGATACCCACCATGCCGTATTCGAGCGCTTCCGCGACACGCCACACACGGCCGATATCGCGACTATAGAAGTACGACGCGAGGCCGAATTCCGTATCGTTGGCGAGGCGGATCACTTCTTCATCCGACGAGAAGCGGAACAGCGGTGCGAGCGGGCCAAAGGTTTCGTCGCGCGCGACCTTCATGGCCGGCGTGACATCCGCGAGCACGGTCGGCTCGAAGAAGCCATGACCGAGCGCATGGCGCTTGCCGCCGGTGACGATGCGTGCGCCTTTGGCGAGGGCGTCTTCGATATGCGATTCGACCTTGAGCACAGCCGCTTCATTGATCAGCGGACCTTGCGTGACGCCGTCTTCGGTGCCGCGGCCGACCTTGAGTTGTTCGACGGCGACGCGCAGTTTTTCGGCGAATGCGTCATAGACTTTATCGTGCACGTAGAAGCGATTGGTGCAAACGCAGGTCTGGCCGCTATTGCGATATTTCGATGCGATGGCGCCGGCAACGGCCGCATCCAGGTCCGCGTCTTCGAAGACGATGAACGGTGCGTTGCCACCGAGTTCGAGCGACACTTTCTTGACCGTCGGCGCGCACTGCGCCATCAGAAGACGGCCTACCGGCGTCGAACCGGTGAAGGACAGTTTGCGCACGATCGGATTGCCGGTCATTTCCGCGCCGATGGCTTTCGGCTCACCGGTGACGACGTTGAACACACCGCGCGGCACACCGGCGCGTTCGGCCAGCACGGCGAGGGCGAGTGCGGAGAGCGGCGTGGCTTCGGCCGGTTTGACGATGATCGGGCAGCCGGCGGCGAGTGCCGGGCCGACCTTGCGAGTGATCATGGCGGCCGGGAAATTCCACGGCGTGATGGCTGCGCAGACACCGATCGGTTCTTTCGTCACGACGATGCGTTTGTCGTTTGCCGGTGTGGGGATGGTGTCGCCGTTGACGCGTTTGCCTTCTTCCGCGAACCACTCCAGGAATGAGGCGGCGTAAAGGATTTCGCCTTTGGCTTCGGCGAGGGGTTTGCCTTGTTCGGTGGTCAGGATCTTTGCCAGATCGTCGGCGTTTTCCAGCATGAGGTCATGCCATTTGCGCAGGATCGTGGCGCGTTGTTTGGCGGTGGTGGCTCGCCATGCTGGCCATGCGGCGTTGGCCGTGTCGATTGCACGGCGGGTTTCGGGTGTGCCCATGCGGGGCACTGTGGCGATTGTTTCGCCTGTGGCGGGGTTTTTTACTTCGAATGTTGCGGCGTCGTCGGCGGGTTGCCATTCGCCTGCTATGTAGGCTTTTGTTTTTAGGAGAGAGGGGTCTTTTAGGACTAGCGTCGGCATTTTTGGTTTGCTCCAGGGGTTTCGAATGTAGGTTTTTTGCCTTCGTGGCACTTTTGTCCGTGCTCTTAGGGCGTTGGCCTTTCCTTGTTTTGTTAGTGGTCTATTGGCGTTGCCCCTGTGCGGGGCGGCACCTACTTTTCTTTGCCGGCTGCAAAGAAAAGTAGGCAAAAGAAAGCAGCTCAAACCGCCAATGCTAAGCGGGCACCGTAGTTTGCTAGGGGTAGTGGTGCATCTGGAATCTGTGTTTGTGCCCCTGCATGTGTCAGTGACAAGGGCATCATACTTCCGGCGGCGCTGCGCGCGCCGAAGAGTACTTCACAAAACCACCCGCTACGTTTTGATGCTCGCGTCTCGCCACCGGGGTTCCGGGGTGAGTGCAGGAGCACCTCACCGAGGCGAAGCCGACGGCCCCCGCTGCGCAAAAGCGACGCCCCTGGTTTCCCATGCAGACCCGTCCGCGACGCACGCAGTGCGGAGTGGGAGCTGATGAGTCCTTTGTCACTAACGCCGAATGTGCGAGAACACGGATTCCAGATGCACCACTATCCGTTGCAAACCACGGGCCCCGCTTAGCATTAGCGGTTTGAGCCGCTTTCTTTTGCCTACTTTTCTTTGCGGCATGCAAAGAAAAGTAGGTGCCCCCCCGCACAGGGGGAACGCTAATAGACCACTAACAAAACAAGGAAAGGCCAACACCGTAAGAGCACAGACAAAAGCGCCGCGCAGGCAAAGAAAAAAGCAAAGCCCAACGCGGCACGCATCCAGCCAAAAAAGCGCCGCGCAGGCAAAAAAAACCATCAAACAGCTACAGCAACACTCTCCTTAAGCACCGCTTCAAGAATCCCCATAGCCTCATCAAAGACGGAGTCTTGAATAGTGAGCGGGAACAGGAACCGAACAACGTTCGAATAAACACCACAAACCAGTAACAACAACCCGCGCTCCAGCGCCCGAGCCTGCACCCGCTTGGTGAACTCCGCATCCGGCTCCGTGCCACCTGCCTTGCAGAACTCAACAGCAACCATCCCGCCCGGCCCACGCACATCGGCGATCTGCGGAACTTCGCTCTGCAGCGCGATCAGCTTCGCCTTGACTCGATCACCCAGAACCGTAGCCCGCTCGCAGAGCTTCTCTTCATCGATGATATCGAGCACAGCATGCGCGGAAGCAACCGCCAGCGGGTTACCCGCATACGTGCCACCCAAACCGCCAGGCGCCGCCGCGTCCATCAAATCAGCACGTCCAACCACACCCGACAACGGCATGCCGCCCGCCAGGCTCTTGGCCATCGTCATCAGATCAGGCACCACGTCATAGTGATGCATTGCAAACAACTTGCCGGTACGGGCAAAACCCGTCTGCACTTCGTCGGCAATCAGCAAAATGCCATGCTCATTGCACAGCTTGCGCAGTGCGCGAACGAACTCGGCCGGCGCGGGGTAGAAACCGCCTTCGCCCTGAACGGGTTCGAAAATAATCGCCGCGACGCGCTTCGGATCGATGTCGGCCTTGAACAGAAACTCGATTGCCTTCAGCGAATCAGCCGTCGTCACGCCGTGCAGCGGATTCGGGAACGGGGCGTGGAACACGTCCGCCGGGAACGGACCAAAGCCGATCTTGTACGGCGCAACCTTGCCGGTGAGCGCCATGCCCATCATCGTGCGGCCATGGAAACCGCCGGTGAACGCGATCACGCCCGGACGGCCAGTCGCGGCACGCGCAATCTTGATCGCGTTTTCAACGGCTTCGGCGCCGGTCGTGAAGAAAGCGGTCTTCTTCGGATAGTCGCCCGGCGCACGCGCGTTGATCTTCTCAGCCAGCTCGACGTACGACGCGTACGGCACGATCTGATACGCGGTGTGCGTGAAATGATCGAGCTGGTCGCGGATCGCGGCCAGAATCTTCGGGTGACGGTGGCCGGTGTTGCACACCGCAATGCCCGCAGCGAAATCGATGAAACGGCGGCCTTCGACGTCCCACAACTCGGCGTTTTCCGCGCGCTCGGCGTAGAAATCGCACATCACTCCGACGCCACGCGGCGTGGCGGCGTCTTTGCGGCTCTTCAGGTCAGCATTCTTCATGGTTATCTCCTTCGCTCCTCGGTTTTTGCGGACGCCGCACGCTCAGCGCAGCACATGCAGCGACTATAATGAGATTTGGCTCTTAACTTCAGAGCCATTTCAATAAAAATGTAGGAGCCAATCATGCGCGCGAGCGTTTTGTCCGACTGGCTGGCGCAGCGCCTCGACCGTGGCAACGGCCAGCCGATCTATCGTCAGCTGCATCGGCTGTTGCAGCAGGCAATCCTGTCGCGCGAATTGCCGGCGGGCAGCAGGGTGCCGTCGTCGCGTCTGCTGGCGCAGGAATTGGGCATCGGGCGCAATACGGTCACGCAGGTGTACGAGCAGTTGGTGCTCGAAGGTTATGTGAACTCGGCAACCGGCCGCGGCACGTTCGTCGCCGAAAGCGCACCGGACGAGATCGTCGGCGTACCCGACGCCGAGGCGCTGGCCGCGCCGCTCGAGTCATTGCCCCTGCCGCTGCCTTTGCAGGGCAGCCGCGCGTTGTCGACGCGTGGCACGAGGCTCATTTCGGGGGCGGGCGTGTCGAAGCGGCAATGGGGCGCGTTCATGCCCGGCGTGCCGGATGTCACGAAGTTTCCGGCCCGCGTGTGGAGCCGACTGCACAACAAGTATTGGCGTCGGCCGCGTCCGGATTTGCTGACCTACGCGCCGGGCGGCGGGCTGGCCTCGTTGCGGCACGCGTTGGCGGACTATCTGCGCACGTCGCGCTCGGTGCGTTGTACGCCCGAACAGATCATCGTCACGACCGGGATCCACCAGTCGGTCGATCTGGCGGTACGCCTGCTATCCGATCCTGGCGACGTGATCTGGACCGAAGACCCTTGCTATTGGGGCGTGCGCAGCGTGCTGCACGTGTCCGGTCTGCAATCGCGGCCGATCGCCGTCGACGAAGAAGGCATCAATCCCTCCGCCGACGATCTCGCGCAGCCGCCGAAGCTGATGCTCGTCACGCCGTCGCATCAATATCCTCTCGGCATGGTGATGAGCCTCGCGCGGCGCCGCATGCTGCTCGAGTACGCGCGGCAGAATCAGTGCTGGATCATCGAGGACGACTACGACAGCGAATATCGCTATGGCAGCCGACCGCTGGCATCGCTGCAGGGTCTGGACAGGTCCGGGCAGGTGATTTACGTGGGCAGCTTCGGCAAGACGCTGTTTCCGGGTTTGCGCATCGGCTACCTGGTCGTGCCGGAAGCGCTGGCCGAGAGCTTTGCGACCGCGAGCGCGGAGTTGTATCGGGAAGGGCAGTTGTTGCAGCAGGCGATGCTCGCGGAGTTCATCGCGGAAGGGCATTTCACGTCGCATATCCGCAAAATGCGCACGCTCTACGGGCAGCGTCGCCAGACCCTGCTGGACGCCGCCGCGCACCGTTATGGCGATGCGCTGCCGGCCGTGGGCGGCGATGCCGGTTTGCATCTGGTCATGCAATTGCCTGAAGGCAGCGATGACCGCGCGGTGGCGGCGGAGGCGCTGGAGCGCAATATCGTCGTACGGCCGTTGTCAGGGTATTACGCGCAACCGTCGCTGGCGCCGTCGGGTTTGCTGATCGGCTATGCGTGTGTGCCGGACGAGGAGATCGCGCCGGCGTTCAATACGTTGGCTGAGGCGATTGACGCGACGCTTGTGCAGTTCGCGTGAGCGGGGGCGAGGGTGCTTATCAGATAGCGACGCTGTAGGGACGGACCATTGAAACGGTTTGCGTGAGACCCAGGCCGGCAAGCGTGTCGAGGTATTCATCGACTGACTTGGGCGGATTTTTCAATGATTTCCTGTGTTCAGCCATCGCTTCGAGAACTTTGGCCTGGTTCAGGTCGAAGAGATCAGCGATGAAGTCATCAGGATGCTGAGCGGCCACATTGAATGTGCTCAATGCGTCAACTGGAAAATCCTTCAGGTTAAACGTGACGATAAGTTCCGCGCCACAATGCACGGCGGCGACCACATGTGCATCACCAGGGTCCGGCAAATCGATAGCCGCCATCAGATGCTCATAGTTGTCGACCAAGGCATTCCGCACGTGCACGCCCATCAGGTCTCGGACGCGATAGATCTTGACGGGGTCGAGGTCAGGGCGGTTTGCAATCAGATTGCGGGTCCACTCGTCATGAATAGCCGGCGTCCAGCGCGCACGATAGAGGTCGGTTAGCGCCAGACGCATCAACAGGTTTCGTAATGGTTGGGAGTACAGAACGCAAGCGTCGTAAATCGCTGTGAAATGTGACGACATCGATTATTCCAGACCCATTTCCTGCGACAACGCTGCGAGTTCGTCCAGCGCCTTGCGGCGTTCCGAATCGATTCGATTCTTGTAAGCCATCACGTCTTCATAACGCACACGCCGATGCGTGTTCACCTTCCTGAAGGGGATATCCTTCTTCTCCAGCACTTGCACGAAGTACGGCCGCGACACATTAAGCAGGTCGGCTGCTTCCTGTGTGGTCAGCTCGGCATGAATAGGGATGATCGAAACGGCATTACCTTGGCCGATTTCCGCGAGGACGTCGATGATCAGGCGGACGACCGATGTCGGCAACTCCACGCTGCGTGTTTCGCCCTTGCTGTCCTTGAAGTCGAACTGTTGCGTTTCGGCGCGGCTTGAAAGCACGACCGACAGATTCCGGCCGGAGACACGGGCGAGCCAGCCTCTTGCGCTGACGGGAGCGGCGTAGGGTGGATCGAAGTGTTCATGGCACGGTTCCTTTCGAATTCGGCATCGTAAATCGAAATATTCGAAATCGCAATAAACGAAACGGGCGTGAGCGTGCTTCAACGCCTCAAATCCGAATCAACACAGCCCCCAGCGTAACCAGTGCGCATGCCACGATCCGCCGCGTGGTCAGCTTCTCCTGCATCAACAGCCAGCCGATCAACACCGCGAAGATCGAACTGAGCTCACGCAGCGCGGAGACCATCGCAATCGGCATATAACGGTAGGCCTCGATGATCAGGCAATAGGCGGTCAGTGCGAGCACGCCGGACGCGATACCCTTGAGCACCACCGTGCGGCCGATGAACAACCCCTTCGCGCCGCCGCGCCAATGCCAGGCGAGCAGAAACTGCGGGATATTCCAGATCAGGTAAACCCACATGATGTAGCTCAGGCCATTGCCCGCCACGCGCGCGCCGATTCCGTCGACGACCGAATACGTCGCGATGAAGAAGCCGGTCAGCAACGCGAACGGCACGCTTTCGCCGGAAAATCGCATGCCGCGGCGGAACGCCAGCGAGACGATGCCGAGCGACACCAGCGCGACGCCGATGGCCGCCAACGGCTTAAGCGATTCGTGCGCGAATACCAGTGCACCGGCGAACACGAGCATCGGCGAAAGACCGCGTGCAATCGGATAGATTTGCCCAAACTCGCCACTCTTGTAAGCGCGGATCAGTGCCAGCAGGTAGCCGAATTCGAGTACTACCGACGCGAAGATATAAGGCCAAGCCGCCGGTGCAGGCAAAGGCAGCACGATCACGCCGATCGCGCTGACAGCGACATACGGAATCGCCATCATGCCGAGCAGCCATACGCGGTCTTCGGATAGATGCAGAAACGCGTTCCAGGTAGCGTGAAGCAGCGCGGAGAGCAGCACCAGCAAGACGACAAAGGTGTCCATCGAAGATCAGGGAGAGGAGAAAGAAGGCCAGGGGGCCGGCTGCAAGCACGTGATTATTCCAGCAGAACGCGAGAATAGACGAATCACGCTTTAGCTACAGGGACTTTGGGGAAGCTCTGGACGCGGCCGCCGGCACCTGAACTGCATCGCTGAACAGCCAGTCGAGAAAGATGCTGAGTTCGCGGTCCTGGGGCGCCACGCGATACAGGCATGGAACGGCGGACCTTCGAGTTTGACTTCGGGAAAGAGTGCAACCAGCCGCCCGCGCTGCACGTCTTCTTCGACGATCGCCTGAGGCGCGAGCGCCACGCCGAGTCCGCTCGCGGCCGCCTGTACGAGTAAAAAGAACTGCTCATAGAACGGGCCGCCGAGCGTTTCGCCGACCGGCACCTCCGCACAGTGGAACCAGTACTGCCAGGCCTCCGGCAAACCCGCATAGTGCAGCAGCCGCACTTGCCTCAAATCTGCCGGCGCACGCAGCGAATCCAGTTCGCGCAGATTGGGAGAGCACACAGGCACGGCCACGTTGGCGATCAGTGGCCGGGAGTCGAAGCCGTAGCGTCGCAGGTTTGGTTCGTAGCGGCGGATGATCGCGTCGTGCGATTCGTCGATTTCGGGGTGCGGCGCGTGAAAGCGCGCCAGTCGTGGAATCAGCCGGCCGTGCGCAAATGACGCCGATGTATTCACACGGATCGTTCGCCGCGCGGTGGTCCCGCCCATTTGCGCGGTAGCTTCGGCCAAACGGATCAGACAACTGGCGACATCGACCAGGTAGTGTCTGGCGTGCGGCGTCATCTGCAGGGTGCGCCCGTTGCGCTCGAACAGCTTCTGCCCGAGATAGTCTTCGAGCGCGCGAATCTGTTGCGTCACCGCACTATGCGTGACCCACAGTTATCCCAGGCTGCGGCTCTGCCCGCTATGGCGCAGCGTCTGCGCGCGGCGCTCAATGGCGCATTGGCGCCTCGCCAACCTTGAACCCGATAGACGGCTTCCGAACGCGTCAGGCCGGCTCCGGCCGTGTCACGTCACGCGTTCGCGCAGCCACGCGGACGCCAGATCGATCACCGTCACGACCACGATCACCATGATCATGACCGCGGCCGTCTGCGCATAATTGAACGAGCGGATCGCCTCGTACAGCACCACGCCGATTCCGCCCGCGCCGACCATGCCGACCACCATCGCCGAGCGCACGTTCGATTCGAAGCGATATAGCGCGTACGAGATCCACAACGGCAACACTTGCGGCAGCACGCCGTAAATGATTTCGTCGAGACTGGTCGCGCCGGTGGCGCGTACGCCTTCGGCCGGACGTGGATCGATTGCCTCGACCGCTTCGGCGAAGAGCTTGGCGAGCACGCCGGTGGTGTGCACCCACAACGCCAGCACGCCGGCGAACGGACCGAGTCCCACCGCGACGATGAACAGCATCGCGAAGACCATTTCATTGATCGCGCGGCACGCGTCCATCATGCGGCGCATCGGCTGCACGACCCACATCGGCGCCATGTTGTGCGCGGACATCAGCCCGCACGGCACCGCGCACACCAGCGAGAGGGCCGTGCCCCACACCGCCACCGACAGCGTCACAACCATCTCGTGCAGATAGCTGCGCCATTCGGTGAAGTCCGGCGGGAAGAAGTCCTTGGCGAACTGGCCCATGTTGCCGGAGTCGG
This sequence comes from Paraburkholderia sediminicola, assembly GCF_046026675.1. Taxonomy (GTDB): domain Bacteria; phylum Pseudomonadota; class Gammaproteobacteria; order Burkholderiales; family Burkholderiaceae; genus Paraburkholderia; species Paraburkholderia sediminicola_F. Next base: position 1,470,074 of record NZ_JAQQEY010000002.1, read on the forward strand.
AGAGCAGGTCGAGCGGTCGCATATCGGCGCCGTGCCAGGCGCCACCCAACACGGCGAGCACGGCGATCCAGCCGATGAGCGACAGCCAGCTGCGCTTGCCCGCAGCGGGGGCGGCGCGCGCCGCCTGCGCGGCGAGCGCTTCGCTCGCACGCGTGGGCGACGTGATCAGATCAACGGTGTTCATTGCTTGGCTACGGCGGTGTTGAGTGCGCTCAGCCTGGCGTCGAGCGCGGCCAGTTGGGTCTTGCGGTCGTCGTCGGAAAGATGCGTGTCGCTCTCGATCTTCTGCTTCTGCTGGAACAGCGCGACCTGGCGAATCGGCAGCAACTGTTCATCCGACGATGGCGCGAAGCCGGCGTAACCCGTGATTGCAGCCATCACCGCTTTTTCATGCGGATCGGTCTTGCCATAGTTCACGAAGAAGTTGCGGATCTTGTCCTTGGTGGCTTGCGGCAGATTCTTGCGCCATACCAGCGGGTCCGAAGGAATCAGCGGCGACGTCCACAACACGCGTACTTGTGCAAACTTGTCCGGATGCTGCTTCTTCAGCGTGTCGAGCATCTCGGTGTTATTGGTCGCGATGTCGATCTTGTTGTTCACCACAGCCAGCAGATTCGCTTCGTGGCTCGACGGCAGCACGGCCTTAAACGAAGTGTTGACCGGCGTGTTGTGCTGGGCGAACAGGTAATAGCCGGGGATCAGCGTGCCCGAGGTGGAGTTCGGATCGCCGAAACCGAGTGTGACGTCCTTCGTGTTTTTAAACACGTCGTCGAGCGTCTTGAAACGGCTGTTCACATTGGTGATCAGCACCGACTTGTAACCCGCGTCGCCATTCACATACAGGACCTTCGCGAACACTTCGCCTTGCGAGCGATCCACCGCTTCGATCGCCGAGGCATTGCCGAAATAGCCGACCTGTACCTTGCTAAAGCGCATGCCTTCGATGATGCCGGCGTAGTCGGTCGCAAAGAACGCTTTGACGTTCAGGCCGGTTTGCTTGTTCATGTCGGCGATCAGCGGCTCCCAGCGCTGTTTCAGCACGGAGGACGAATCGGTCGAGATGATGCCGAGATTGATGTCCTCGGCTTGTGCGGTGGCGACGCAGGCGAATGCGGCCGCGCCGACGGTCAGCGTAATCAATGAACGCAGGAATTTCATCGCTTTGAGGTCCGGTTGAGTGAACAGAATGAGTGGGCGCGCTCAGTTCGAGTGCGCCGGATTGAGGGCGAACGCGTAACGCGTCGAGGTGGATTCGGTGTCTTGCGCCGGTGCAGCGGTGTCGCCGCCGTTAGCGTTGCTGTCCGCATGATTGACCGCGCCCGCAGTTGCCTCTTCGAGCAGTTCACGGGCGTCGTCGCCGTAGAGTTTCTTGAGGAGGGCAGGGCTCAGCGCGGCCGAGGGGCCGTCGTAGACCACCTTGCCACGACGCAGCGCAACGGTGCGTGGGCAGTACTGCATCGCAATGTCGACCTGATGCAGCGACACCAGCACCGTCAGTTGATGTTCGATGTTGAGCGTGCGCAGCATCTCCATCACACGGCGCGACGATTCGGGATCGAGTGAGGCGATCGGTTCGTCGGCGAGCACGATGCGCGCGCGTTGCACCAGCGCACGCGCCAATGCCGCGCGTTGCTGCTGGCCGCCGGAGAGGTTGGCGGCGCGTTCGCGCGCATGGTCGCCGATGCCGACCTCATTGAGCGCGGCCATCGATAACGCCCGTTCCGCAGCCGGAAAGCGCCCGCTCAAGCGGCGCCACAAAGGCAGCCGCGCGAGCGCGCCGATCAGCACGTTGCTCTCAACGGAAAGCCGGTTCACCAGATTGAATTGCTGGAACACGAAACCGATATCGCGGCGAATGCTGCGCACTTCGCGCACAATGCGGCCGTTCTGCTGGATCGGCCGGCCAAGAATCGCGATCTGCGACGGTTGCGCATCCGAGGCCGTGAAGCCTGCGATATGTCGTAGCAGTGTCGACTTGCCCGAGCCCGAGGCGCCAATCAACGCCACCATTTCGCCCGGCTCGACGCGCAGATCGATTTCGTCCAGCGCCTTTCGGCCGTTACCGAACGTCTTGCTCAACCGTTCGATTCGAATTGCTTCCCGAATTGCTTCCATAAGTACCCTTTCATGCATCCGGCCATTGCCGGCATGTGTGGGGCTCATTCTAGGAAGCGTCTGTGACGGTTGAGTGAAGGCATCGCAACGTCTAGACGACTATATCTCTATGTGTCTTTTTTGCGTCGCCAGGAAGGCAGACAGAAGTCATTCGTTCGAACAGAAAATGACACTCGCATGACATGATTTGCATTGGGCGGGCCCGGCTGCGCATGATCACTCGCGGCCAGGCTATATTGCGTCATTCGGTGTGCCGTCCCCAATAACCTTGCAGTTCCTTTCGACGTCGTCATGCAGCCTTTGAGCTTTCTGCCCGACAGTTTTGCGGAGTACGAAGATCTCAAGACGATCCTCGACCAGGGCAGCGCCAGCTTTGAGATCCGCACCGTCTGCGAGACGACGGTGCGGGGCCGGCAATTCGCCGTGCACACCGCGAGCATCGGTTCGACCGATCCGCTTGCGCCGGCAATCGGTTTTTTTGGCGGCATTCACGGACTCGAACGGATCGGCTCGCAACTCGTGCTCGACTACATGCGCGCGCTGCTCGCCCGGCTGGAATGGGACGAACTGCTGGTGCGGCAGTTGCAGTCGATTCGTCTGATTTTTATGCCGATCGTCAATCCGGGCGGCATGTGGGCCGCCACGCGAGCCAATCCCAATGGGGTCGATCTGATGCGCAATGCGCCGCAGAATGCTGACGAACGTGTGCCGCTGCTCGCCGGCGGCCAGCGGGTGGGCGCGTGGCTGCCGTGGTATCGCGGCCGGCAAGGCGAGCCGATGGAGCCTGAGGCCGCGGCACTCCTGCGGGTGGTCGAAACCGACATGGCCGCGCGGCCCCTGAGCATCGCACTCGACTGCCACTCGGGGTACGGCTGGCGAGACAGCATCTGGTTTCCCTACGCGCGCACGCGCAAGCTGATGCCGCATCTGCCGGAAATGTATGTGCTGAAAACCATGTTCGAGCGCGCGCATCCGCATCATGGCTACGCGTTCGAACCGCAGAGCCACCAGTATCTGTTGCACGGCGATCTGTGGGACTTCGCTTATGACCGTACGCCGCCGCCCAACGTCTTCCTGCCGATGACGCTCGAACTCGGTTCGTGGCTGTGGATCAAGAAGAATCCGCGTCAACTGTTTTCGCGCCAGGGCATGTTCAATCCGGTGAAGGCGCATCGCACCGCGCGCGTGCTGCGGCGTCACGCGAATCTGCTCGATTTTCTCGCGCGCGCAGCGTTCTCGTCGCAACGCTGGCTGCCGCAAGGCAATCGTCGCGAGGAACTCCTGCAAAGCGCGATCGACCATTGGACCACGCCGGAAGCGCCATGAGCACGTGGATTCTTTTGCGTGGACTGACGCGCGAAACACGCCACTGGGGTCGTCTGCCCGGCTTGCTGCGCGAGGCGACCGGCGCGGATCGCCTGTTGCTGCTCGATCTGCCCGGTAATGGCGAGTTCGTGCACTTGCGCGCGCCGGCCACGGTCGAGGATATGGTGGGCTTCGTGCGGATTGCTGCATTGCAAACGGGTGCGCCAGCTCCCTATCGCGTGCTGGCGATGTCGCTCGGCGGCATGGTGGCGACCGACTGGTCGCAACGGCATCCCGGGGAGATCGAGCGGCTCGTGTTGATCAATACCAGCATGCGGCCGTTCAGCCGCATGCACGAGCGCTTGCGTCCATCGGCATGGCCGGGCCTGCTGGGCGTCGCAGCACACTGGCGCGATGCGCCGCGCGCGGAAAGCGGCATTCATCGGCTGACGTGCAACAACGTTGAAACGCTGGGCGCCGATCTCGATGCATGGAGCGAAATTCGCCGCAGCGCGCCGGTGAGCCGCGGCAATGCGTTAAGGCAGCTTTGGGCTGCCGCGCGCTTTAGTGCGGCTGCGGTGAAACCGCATTGCCCGTTGCTGATTCTCTCTTCACGCGCCGATAAGCTGGTCAATCCGGTGTGTTCGGCCAAACTCGCGGCAGCGTGGGGCGCAACGCAACGCGAGCATCAATGGGCCGGTCACGACCTGCCGCACGACGACCCGGCCTGGACCAGCGAACAGGTTCAGGCATGGCTGAAGCAGGAGGCTGGCGAATTGAAGGCCTCGCTTTAAACAGAGGCGGCACGTTCACCGGCAGCGGGTATAACCTAAGTGAGCTCGCGCATCGATTTCCGGGTGGCAGGCGCATAATCCCCGTTCAGACGATGCATGCGAATCAAGCGATACTCGCTATTGCCGCCCGCCGGGGGAGTTGATCATGCAAGCAAAGAATGAAGAAGCCGTCACGCACCTGCTGAACGATGTCTTTGAATTTGCGCGTGGGCGATTGCCGGAGCCAACCTACAAAGTCGTCGAGCCTTTCCTGCGGCACTACTACGATTTCGTCGACGCCGACGACCTTCAAAGCCGCTCCATCGCTGATCTTTACGGCGCAGCGCTTGCCCACTGGCAAACCGCGCAGCGCTTTGTGCCAGGCAGCGAACGGCTGCGCGTCTACAACCCGATACTCGAACAGCATGGATGGCATTCCGATCACACGGTGATCGAGATCGTCAACGACGACATGCCGTTTCTGGTCGATTCGGTATCGATGGCGGTCAATCGCCTCGGGCTCGCGCTGCATTCAGTCGTGCATCCGGTGTTCCGCATCTGGCGCGGACCGGACGGCAGCATTGTGCGCGTGGGTCAGGGCGCTGAAGATGCCGCCGATACGCGCTCGCAGCTTGCCTCGTTCATTCACTTCGAAGTCGACCGTTGCGGCGATGCAGCGAAACTCGACGCATTGCGTGACGAGATCGCGAGAGTGCTGCGCGACGTGCGCGCCGCGGTGGAAGACTGGCCGAAGATCGTCGAACTCGCGCGCGTCACCGTCAAGGGCATGAAGGCCGGCGAGGCGGGGCCGGAAGGTGTCGAGGCCCGCGCGTTCCTCGAATGGATGGTGGCCGATCATTTCACGTTTCTCGGCCAGCGCGATTATGAATTGGTGCAGCACGATATCGGCTTTGGCCTGCGTGCGATACCCGGCTCCGGTCTCGGCATTCTGCGCGATGAGTTGCGTCCGGCGGGCGCAGCGGAAGTCACGCCATTGCCACCGGCGGCCGCCGATATCATCTCCGGCTCGTCGCCCATTTTCCTGACCAAGGCCAACTCGCGTGCGACGGTGCATCGGCCGGGCTATCTGGATTACGTCGGCATCAAGCTGACCGGTGCGGACGGCAAGGTGACCGGCGAGCGGCGCTTTATCGGCCTGTATACGTCCACCGCGTACCTGGTGTCGGCCGCGGAGATTCCGATCGTACGGCGCAAATGCGCGAACATCGTACGGCGGGCTGGTTTCCTGCCCAAGGGTCACTTGGCCAAATCACTGGTGACGGTACTCGAAACCTATCCACGTGACGAACTGTTTCAGGCCGACGAAGACCAGCTCTACGATATCGCGCTGGGTGTGCTGCGTTTGCAGGAGCATCAGCGCACGCGTATGTTCGTCCGGCGCGACCGCTTCGACCGCTTCGTGTCGTGTCTCGTGTTCGTGCCGCGTGACAAGTACAACACCGATCTGCGGCAACGCATCGCCAATCTGCTGACCGATGCGTTCAACGGGGAAAGTGTCGAATTCACGCCATTGTTGTCGGAGTCGACACTCGCGCGCATTCACTTCGTCGTGCATGCGAAGCCCGGGGGCATGCCCCGCGTCGACACACGTGAGCTCGAAGCGCGGCTCGTGCATGTCACGCGCCGCTGGCAGGACGATCTCGCCGACGCGTTGCTCGATGCATTCGGCGAAGAGCAGGGTAATCGTCTCCTGCAACACTATGCGGATTCGTTTCCTCCTGGCTATCGCGACGATTATCCGGCCCGTACCGCAGTGCGCGATATCGAGCTGATTGAACGCGTGCAGGGCAGCGAGCGGCTCGCCATGAACCTGTACCGCCCGATCGAAGCAGGGCCGCGCGCGTTCCGTTTCAAGGTTTATCGTGCGGGGTTGCCTATTGCGTTGTCGCGTAGCTTGCCGATGCTCGAACATCTCGGCGTGCGTGTCGATGAAGAGCGGCCTTATCTGATCGAAGCACTCGACGCCACGCCTGCCTGGATTCACGATTTCGGCCTTGAACTCGCGGACGATGCGGAGTTCGATATTGAACGCGTAAAAGATCTTTTCGAAGATGCGTTTGAACAGGTGTGGACCGGCGGAATCGAAAGCGATGATTTCAATCGTCTGGTGTTGCGCGCACAATTGAGTGCACGTGAGGTGACGATTCTGCGTGCTTACGCCAAGTACCTGAGGCAAGTCGGTTCGACCTTCAGCGATGCCTATATCGAACGCGCGGTCACCGGCAATCCGGCGATTGCCCGCATGCTGGTCGAGTTGTTCATTGCACGTTTCGATCCGGTGCTCGGCGACACGCGCGAGGCTCGCGTCGATAGCTTGTTGAAAACGATCGACAGCGCGCTCGATCAGGTACCGAATCTCGACGAGGACCGGATACTCCGGCAATTCCTCGGCGTCATCAAGGCCACGCAGCGCACGAACTACTATCGCTTCGACGCCGACGGCCATCCGAAACCGTATCTGTCGTTCAAATTCAATCCCGCTCAGGTGCCCGGTTTGCCCGAACCGAAACCGATGTTCGAAATCTGGGTGTACTCGCCGCGTGTGGAAGGTGTGCATTTGCGTGGCGGCCGGGTTGCGCGCGGTGGTCTGCGCTGGTCGGATCGGCGTGAGGACTTCCGCACGGAAGTACTCGGCTTGATGAAGGCGCAGATGGTCAAGAACGTGGTGATCGTGCCGGTTGGCTCCAAAGGCGGTTTCGTCGTGAAGAATCCGCCGCCGCAGACCGAACGCGACGCCTGGATGCGGGAAGGCATCGCCTGCTATCAGACGTTCCTGCGCGGCCTGCTCGATTTGACCGACAACCTCACGGGTACGACGGTGGTGCCGCCCCCCGATGTGGTGCGGCATGACCCCGACGATCCCTATCTGGTCGTCGCCGCTGATAAAGGCACCGCCACCTTCTCCGACTACGCGAACGCGATCTCACAGGAATACGGTTTCTGGCTCGACGACGCCTTTGCGTCGGGCGGTTCGGTCGGCTATGACCACAAGAAAATGGCGATCACGGCGCGCGGCGCATGGGAGTCGGTCAAACGGCACTTCCGCGAAATGGGCGTCGATACGCAAGCGACCGACTTCACGGTGGTGGGCGTCGGCGATATGTCGGGCGATGTATTTGGCAATGGCATGCTGCTGTCACCCCATATCAAGCTGGTGGCCGCGTTCGATCATCGGCATATCTTTCTCGATCCGAATCCCGATCCGGCGGTAAGCCTTGCCGAGCGTGGGCGCCTGTTCGTGCTGGATCGGTCGAGTTGGGCCGATTACGACCCGTCGCTGATCTCGGCAGGGGGCGGCGTGTTTCCGCGTGCCGCCAAGACGATTCCGTTGTCGCCGGCCGTGCAGTCGGTGCTTGGCATCAGCGCACCGGCGCTCGCACCCGCTGAGTTGATGCGCGCAATTCTGCAGGCGCCCGTCGACCTGCTCTACAACGGCGGCATTGGCACCTACGTGAAGGCGAGCCGCGAAACGCATCTGCAGGTTGGCGACCGCGCCAACGATGCGATCCGTGTCAATGGCGCCGATCTACACTGCAAGGTCGTCGCGGAAGGCGGCAATCTCGGCCTCACGCAACTCGGGCGTATTGAATTCGCGCAGCGCGGCGGCCGCATCAATACGGATGCGATCGACAACTCTGCCGGAGTCGACTGTTCGGACCACGAGGTCAACATCAAGATTCTGCTGGGTCTGGTCGTCTCCGACGGCGAAATGACCGAGAAGCAGCGCAATGCATTGCTCGCGGAAATGACCGATGAAGTCGGCTTGCTGGTCTTGCAGGACAACTATTACCAGACCCAGGCGCTTTCGATTGCGGGCCGCTATAGCGTCGAATTGCTCGATGCCGAAGCGCGCCTGATGCGTTATCTCGAACGCGCGGGCCGCCTGAACCGCGTGATCGAGTTCTTGCCGACCGATGAAGAAGTCGCCGAACGCCAGGCCGCGAAACAAGGGTTGACCACGCCCGAACGCGCGGTGCTGCTTGCCTATAGCAAGATGTGGCTGTACGACGCGCTGCTCGAATCGTCGATGCCGGAAGACGCGCTCGTCAGCGACATGCTGATCGAATACTTTCCGAAGCCGTTGCGGCAGCGCTTTAGTGAACCGATGCAACGTCACCCGTTGCGGCGCGAAATCCTTGCGACGCATTTGACCAATGCGTTGGTGAATCGCGTGGGCTGCGAATTCGTGCATCGGCTGATGGAAGAGACCGACGCGAAGCCTGGCGACATTGTGCGGGCCTGCATCATGGCGCGTGACGTGTTCGATCTCGACGACGTATGGCGCAGTATCGATGCGCTGGATAACCGTGTCGCCGACGATGTGCAGGCGCGCATGTTCGTCGAAGTGGCGCGGCTCGTCGAACGCTCGGCACTGTGGTTCCTGCGGCAATTGCAATCGGGGGCGGTTAGCGACGGCGATGTCGCCGGCCTGCTCGCACGCTGCCGCGACGCGGCGCAACGCCTCGCGCCGCAATGGCCGGCGCTGTTGCCAAGCGCCGATCTCGAAGCGCTGTCTGAGCGGCAACGCGTGCTTGTGGACGCGGGTGTCGATGGTGAACTGGCCGTGCGGATCGCCAGCGGGGAGATATCGGCGGCTTTGCTCGACATCGCCGAGGTGGCGTCGACCTGCGGGCGCAGTCTCGAACTCGTGGCGGGTGTCTACTTCGCGCTCGGCACGCTGCTGAACTACGGCTGGATCAGCGAGCGTGCGGCCGCGCTGCCGGCGCCCACGCACTGGGACATGCTGGCGCGCGCCACGGCGCTAGCGGAACTCGCACGCCTGAAACGCGCGCTGACCACGAGCGCACTGGCCGACGCCGACGAGGCATCCACGCCGGAGGCATTGGTTCAGGCATGGCGCGAGAAGCGCACCGCGCAACTCGAGCGTTATGCGCGCCTGCTTGCCGACTTGCGGGCCACGGGCGGTGCGAGCTTGTCGATGCTGCTGGTGATTGTGCGTGAGATGGCCGCGCTCGAAAGGGCATAGCACGACGAAGCGCGAGAGCGGGCAGATGTGCTGCATACGTCACAGACCCCGGCGCAGAACAGCGCCGGGGTTGGACGCATGCCACCTGGCATGTCCATAATACGAACTATTGCCAACCGAAAGCGCTCTGCAAACTCACGGACCCTCTCCACGACGATGAAAGAAGAATCGCCGAAAGCCATTTTCTATGCGCTCGCCGCCAACCTCGGCATTGCCATCTGCAAGTTCGCTGCTGCCGCATTCACCGGTTCCGGCTCGATGTTCGCCGAAGCCATTCACTCGACCGCCGACTGCGGTAACCAGCTGCTGCTGCTATTCGGCTTGCGTGAAGCGCGCAAGCCGGCGAGCCCGTTGCATCCTATGGGCGGTGGCCGCGAGATCAATTTCTATTCGCTGCTGGTGGCGTTGCTGCTGTTTTTTGTCGGCGGCGCGTTTTCGGTGTACGAAGGCGTGCATCGTCTATTCGCGCGCGAGCCTTTGCAATATGCCTATGTGGCGCTCGTCGTACTGGGCGTTTCGGTGGTGCTCGAAACGCTTTCGTTGTGGGGCGCCGTTAAGGAGATCCGCAAGTCGCATCCCGACAAACACCTGTGGCGCTGGTTTCGCGAAACGCGCGAGTCCGAACTGCTGGTGGTGGCCGGCGAGGACATTGCCGCGTTGGCGGGTCTTGCGATCGCCTTTGTCGCCGTGTTGCTGACGATGGTGACCGGCAATCCCGTCTACGACGCACTGGGTTCCATTGGCGTTGGTGTGTTGCTGATGGTGATTGCGTGGCTGGTGGCGCGCGAAGTGAAGTCGATGATTGTCGGCGAATCGGCGAGTCCTGAAGTGCGCCGCGCGATCGAGACGCATCTGCGCGGCCGCTCCGAGATTCGCAGCATCATCAACATGATTACGCTGCAATGGGGCCGCCACGTGGTGGTGGCGGTGCAGGCGGAAATGATCGACTACGCGAGCGGCCGCGCGATGGTCGATGCGATCAACGTGATCGAAGCGGACTTGCAGGCGGCGTTTCCGCAAGTGCGCTGGGTGTTTTTCGAACCGGACGTGCCGCGGGTTTGATGTTTTGTCCCGCTCTCCAGGTACATCCGGTCCGTCGGTGGCCAGCGGATCGCGCTAGGGTCTCCGCTTAGGAAAGCCCTTACTTTCGCGTCCGTTGGCCGGTGCATTGGCCGCTTATTTGAAACCGGTCACCGCATGCGGCACGTACAGCTCTTCCAATTGACGGATTTCTTCCGCGCTCAGATTCAATGACAGTGCGGCGACCGCATCGTCGAGATGATGCAGCTTGGTCGCGCCGACGATAGGCGCGGTGATCGGCTTCTTCTGCAACACCCAGGCTAGCGCGACTTGCGCACGCGGCACACCGCGGTCCTTCGCAATCTGGCTGACGCGCTCCACGATCCGGCGGTCCGCGTCTTCGGTATGTGCGTACAGTGTGCGGCCGAACTCGTCGGTCTCGGAGCGTGCGCTTTCAGTGTTCCAGTCGCGCGTCAGGCGTCCGCGTGCCAGCGGGCTCCATGGAATGACGCCGATGCCTTCGCTTTCGCACAGCGGCAGCATTTCCCGCTCTTCCTCGCGATAGAGCAGATTCACGTAGTTCTGCATCGTCACGAAGCGCGTCCAGCCATGGCGTTCGGCCACATGCAATGCCTTGGCGAACTGCCACGCATACATCGACGACGCACCGATATAGCGTGCCTTGCCGGCCTTCACCACATCGTGCAGCGCCTCCATGGTTTCTTCGATCGGCGTGTCGTAGTCCCAGCGGTGGATCTGATACAGATCGACGTAATCCGTACCGAGGCGCCGCAGGCTGTTGTCGATTTCCGCCATGATCGCCTTGCGCGACAGACCGGCACCATTCGGGCCCGGATGCATGCGGCTATTCACCTTGGTGGCCAACACGATCTCGTCGCGCTTCGCAAAATCCTTCAATGCGCGGCCGACGATTTCCTCGCTGGTGCCGTCCGAGTAAACGTTGGCGGTATCGAAGAAATTGATGCCGTGGTCGAGCGCCTGCTTGATAAAGGGGCGAGCCGCTTCATCGTCGAGCGACCAGGGGTGGGTGCCGCGAGCGGGCACGCCATAACTCATGCAGCCGAGACAAAGACGCGATACATCGAGGCCGGTGCGGCCCAGTTTCACATAGTCCATCGAGGTGCTCCTGTGTTGAAGTGCACAAACGCGGTGCGTGCTGACGACCCCCCATTATAGGAACGGACGCGTTGACGTGCTGAAGGGCTGACGGGCCAACTGGACGCGCGGGTCGGCGGAGTTCGGTCGCGGTGGGCGAATTGCTGCAATACGTAGTGGAAAATAATTTCTTCGCATCTATACTTCTTTCGGCTTGAAAGCGGCCTTTCTCCCAATCTGCATCACAAGCAAAAAGGAAGGATCACGATGCTGACTCGCACACTTGGCGCAATCTCCGTAATTGCACTCGCGGCATGCGCCGCCTTCACATCCGGCCCTGCCAGCGCTGACGACAACGACGGTTTCTCGCAAGGCGACGGCGGCTCGCACGGGCGGCCGGTCAAGGTGATGATCATTTCGATGTTCGGGCCGGAAGGGCAGGTATGGCTCGATCGGCTTGGTCCATGGCGCGAGATTACGGTCGATGGCTTATCGCCCGACTACCCGACGGTTCATTGCAATAAGCAGGACGTGTGTGTCATGACGACGGGCATGGGGCATAGCAACGCTGCCGCGTCGATCATGGCGTTGACCTTTTCGTCGCGTTTCGATTTGCGGCATACGTACTTTATGGTGGCGGGGATTGCCGGGATCGATCCGCAGCAGGGCACGGTCGGATCCGCTGCGTGGGCGAAGTACCTGGTCGACTTCGGGATTCAGTGGGAGATCGACGGGCGGGAGATTCCGCCAGGCTGGAATACCGGATACCTGGGGATCAACACCACGAGTCCGACGGCTAAGCCACCGCTCGACTATCGGACGGAGGTGTTTCAGTTGAATACCCGGCTAGCCGATACGGCGTTTGCTTTGTCGCGTAGCGTTGTGCTGTCCGATAACGCTCAGGCGCAGGCTGCGCGGGCCAAGTATTCGTATGCGCCAGCGAATCGGCCGCCTGCTGTCATTCAATGCGACACACTCGCGGGCGACACCTGGTGGTCGGGGACGCTGCTTGGGCAGCGGGCGCGGGATTGGACCAAGATTCTGACGGATGGCAATGGTGTGTATTGCACGACGCAGCAGGAGGATAACGCGACGTATGAGGCGCTTAAGCGCGCGGCCTCGGTGCATAAGGTTGATTTGAGTCGCGTTGCGGTGCTGCGGGCTGGGTCTGATTTTGATCGGCCATATGATGGGCAAACTAGTGCGGATAATTTGCTTAACTATGCTGCGCAGGGGGGCTTTACGATTGCTATTGAGAACCTGTACAGGTCTGGGAATCCGCTTGTGCAGGATATTGCTACTCATTGGGGGGAGTGGCGGGAGGGGGTGCCTAAGAGGTAGTTTTTTTGCCTTTTGCGGCGGCATTGTCAGTGTTCTTGTGGCTTTGGCCTTTCCTTGCTTTGTTAGTGGTCTATTAGCGTTGCCCCTGTGCGGGGCGGCACCTACTTTTCTTTGCCGGCTGCAAAGAAAAGTAGGCAAAAGAAAGCAGCTCAAACCGCTAATGCTAAGCGGGAACCGTGGTTTGCTTGGGGTAGTGGTGCATCTGGAATCTGGGTTCGTGCCCCTGCATGCGATGGTGACAAGGGAGTCATTCTTCCGGCGGCGCTGCGCGCGCCGAAGAGTACTTCACAAAACCACCCGCTACGTTTTGACGCTCGCGTCTCGCCAGCGGATCGTGGCTTGTCATTGCACCATCACAATCGCGATTGGAACGGCAACTGCAGTCGCGACTGCAACCGCGGCTGTGATCGTGATCGGGGCGGTGTTTCAGCACACCGACATATCATTTGAAGTGGGTGTTCCCGCGCGGGGGCCATCGGCGTCGCCGAGGCGACGCCGATGGCCCCCGCTACCTCAACCGAAGCCGGTGGTTTCCCATGCAGACCCGTCCGCGACGCACGCAGTGCGGAGTGGGAGCTGATGAATCCTTTGTCACTAGCGCGGAATGTGCGAGAACACGGATTCCAGATGGACCACTACCCGCAACAGACCACGGTGCCCACTTAGCAGTAGCGGTTTGAGCTGCTTTCTTTTGCCTACTTTTCTTTGCAGCCGGCAAAGAAAAGTAGGTGCCGCCCCGCACAGGGGCAACGCTAATAGACCACTAACAAAGCAAGGAAAGGCCAAAGCCCTAAGAACACAAACAAACAAGCGCCGAACAGGCAAAAAACCAAACCTTCACCGCTGCGGTGCCCGATAAGGCACCCAAACCCCCACATCCATATCCCAATCATCAAGTTCAGACGGTGTCATAACATGCTCCTTCGTAAAGAGTGCAAACAATCCACCGCGATGAAAATTTCTTTTGGAAACCGAATCATCGCGGCGAATTCGCATTACTGCCCGTTGGCGACGCGCGTAACGTCGCCACTAGTCCCTTCCTGCAAAGCAAGGCGCGCGGCCTGCGTCTGACCAATCAGACCTTTATTCGGATACGACGTACGATTCAATGCAGGCAGCGAACCATCCCGATACGCCGCGACCAGTTCGGCGTTAACTTCAGCACGGGTTTTGCCGACGGTGGTCGGCGTCGGTAGCGTTTGGTATGTGCCGGCATGGCCAATGCCGCCGCCGTTGCTTTGAGCAAACACCGGTGCGCTGGCAAGCAGCGAAAGAGCCAGACCTGCTAAGAGATTGCGCTTCATGATTCACTCCTGTCGATTCGTTTGCAGCACGAGCAGCGCTGCGACAGGGTGAAATGTAGACTTCGAGGTGATGCGGATAAATCGCACTTTCGCGAAATGAATTGTCGCGAATCTAGAACAATCGCGACGACGTGCGTGCTAGCCGGTTACTGCGGGGCAACCGCGGCATTAGAGCCGCGGTTGAAATTCACTTTTCCATAATCTGTACTTCAACTCACGCGAATCAGGCAACCCACTCCGTTATCACCGGCGTGTCGAGTATCGGAGCAGATTCGCGTTCTTCGAAAGTACGCTTCGTGCACATCGCGTCGAGACTGCCGCGTCCGCTCAGCAACGGGCAGCGGTCGAATAGCTCGGCAATCCAGTCTACGAAAACACGGACTTTAGGCGACAGATGCCGACTGTGCGGATAGACTGCGGAAATCGGCATCGGCAAAGGTTTCAGCTCCGGCAGCACTTCAACCAGCTGACCCGAACGCAGATGCGGCAGCACCATGAAGAGCGCCGGCTGAAACAGGCCGAAGCCTTCCAGACCGCACGTTACGTAAGCATCGGCATCGTTCACCGACACAATGCTCTTCATCTTCACTTCGACTTCTTTGCCATCAACCATGAAGGCCCAATCGATCGTGCGCCCCGTGCGGCTCGAAAAATAATTGACTGCTTTGTGATTCTCGAGGTCTTCGAGCGAAGTCGGCATGCCCGCTCGCTCGATGTAGCTGGGGGCCGCGCATGTCACGCCCTCGAACAAACCGATACGGCGCGCCACCAGCGAGGAATCCTGTAGCGCGCCCACCCGCACCACGCAATCCACGCCTTCCTGCAACAGATCGACGGGCCGGTCCGTCAATCCGAGCTGCAGGTCGATGTCCGGGTAACGCGTGTGGAATTCACACAGCGAAGGGATCACGAGCAAACGCCCGATCGATCCCGGCATGTCGATGCGCAGCTTGCCGTGCGGCTTTTTATTGCCGCTCTGGAAGCTTGCCTCGGTCTCTTCGACGTCCGCGAGGATGCGCACGCAGCGTTCGTAATACGCCGCGCCGTCCGGCGTCAGCGACAAACGCCGCGTGGTCCGGTGCATCAAACGCGTGCCGAGGAACGCTTCGAGGTTCTGAATGATGGTGGTAACTGATGCGCGTGGCAGATCGAGCGTTTCCGCCGCGCGGGTAAAGCTGTTGGTGTCGACGACGCGCGTGAACACTTGCATGGCCTGAAGCCGGTCCATTGCAAACCTCCAGAAAGGGGCGGGCGCACTGAGCAGGAATCGAATCCGCAGAGCAATCGCGTTCGATTGTTCAGGGGCGCCGAATTGTGTTGCCGGATTATAGGCATTTATTTACGACTCTGCCGAACCCACAATTCGCACCATTGAAGTTCTATGCGCATTGCGCGGCTCGACATGGATGCATTTAAACCGCCGTACTCGTTTGTGCCCGCCGGCAGCGGCCCGGCACAGGCTGACAGCACGGCACTCGACGTCACTGACGTGCAGATCGAAGGGCACACACAGGACATTACGTTGCGTTTGTACCGCCAGGCACAGAAAACCGCACTGCCGGTATTGCTTTACTTTCACGGTGGCGGTTTTACCAAGGGCTCGATCGATCAGGCGGACTTCGCCGCCCGGTATTTCGCAGAACACTTACCGGCTCTGGTCGTCTCGGTCGGTTATTCGCTGGCGCCGCAGTTTCCGTTTCCGGCGGCGCCCGAAGACGCACATCGCGCGGCGCTGTGGGTGCAGACACGGGCACGCGCGTTCGGCGGGAACAGCAAGAAGGTCGGCGTGGCGGGCCACGATGCCGGTGGGCAGTTGGCCAACTGCCTCGCTTTCATCGCGCGGGATCGCGGCGACGTGCGCATTGCGGCGCAAGCACTGTTCGGACCGATGCTCGATCCGAGTCTGACGCGCCTCGGCGACGAAAAGCGCCTGGGCTCGGACATTACCGCGAAGGAATGCGCAGCGTGTTATCGCGCGTATCTGCCGCAAGCGTCGCAACGTATGCATCCGTATGCCGCACCGCTCGAATCGTCGCGCCTGGCGGGCCTGCCGGCCACGCTGATCGTGACGGCGCAAAACGACGTGCTGCATGTGGAAGCGGAGAAATACGCGAGCGGCCTGATCGACGCGGGTGTGCTGACCCAGGTGGTCCGTTATCCCAGCGTCTCGCACGCCGCGTTGGCCGACCATCCGCCCGCCTTGCAGGAAGCGGTGCGATTTTTTCAGTGGCGCTTCGATGCACGCGCCCATCGCTGAGACACCAATAAGCAAAACTTTAATCAACGATACCGGGAGCTTCTCATGACTATCCTTCCTCTTTCCCGTCGCCGTGTGGCGATTGCCGTGCTAGCCGTCATCGTGGTGGCCGGGCTGGGCACGTTCGGCGCAATCCGCGTCGACGCGAGCTCGCCTGCTGCGCCGACCATCGTGCCGGAAGTCGATGTGGCCACCGTGGTGCAAAAGACCATCACCGACTGGCAAAGCTATTCGGGCCGCCTCGAAGCGGTCGAAAAAGTGGACGTCCGTTCGCAAGTGCCGGGCACGATCGTCTCCGTCAATTTCAAGGACGGCGCCCTCGTGAAGAAGGGCGACACGCTGTTCGTGATCGATCCGCGTCCGTACGCGGCTGAAGTCGATCGCACCGAAGCACAGGTCGCGGCGGCGCAAGCACGTACGGGCTATACGCAAAGCGATTGGGAGCGCGCGCAACGCCTGATCGCCGACAACGCGATCGCCAAGCGCGACTACGACGAGAAGCAGAACGCCGCGCGCGAAGCGAGCGCCAACCTGAAGGCCGCGCAAGCCGCCGTCGAAACCGCGCGCATCAATCTCGGCTACACGAAGATCGTCGCGCCGGTGTCGGGCCGCGTCTCGCGTGCGGAAATCACGGTGGGCAACGTCGTGTCGGCGGGCGCAAGCGCGGCGCCGCTGACCACGCTGGTGTCGGTTTCGCCGATCTATGCATCGTTTGATGTTGACGAACAAACCTACCTGCAATACCTGAGCCGTGCGAAAGATGGCAGCAAGGTGCCGGTGGATCTTGGGCTGGCGGATGAAAGCGGCTACTCGCGCAGCGGCACGATCGAATCCGTCGACAACCGGCTGGATACGTCGTCCGGCACGATTCGGGTGCGAGCGCGCTTTGATAACCAGGATGGTGCATTGATCCCTGGTCTCTATGCGCGCGTGAAGGTCGGCGGCAGCGAGCCGCATCCGGCACTGCTAATCGACGACGCCGCGGTGGGCACCGATCAGGACAAGAAGTTCGTGCTGGTGGTCGATCAGAGCAACCACGTCGTGTACCGGGAAATCGCAGTGGGCGGCATGCAGGGAAACCTGCGCGTGGTCAAGGGCGGTTTGCAGGCAACCGACCGCATCGTCGTGAACGGTATCCAGCGCGTGCGTCCGGGCGATGCAGTGCGCGCTCACATGGTGCCGATGACCACCGACCAGGATCCGAACAGCGCGCCGCTTGCGCAGACGCGAGCAAAAGCAGCGGACAAGAATTCGTGAGCCTCGTGCGCCGCGCTCGGCCAGTCATGTTGACGGGCCGTAGCGGGCGCATGCTCCAACGTTAAGAGCTTCCCATGAACATATCCAAATTCTTCATCGATCGACCGATCTTTGCCGGTGTGCTATCGGTATTGATCCTGCTGGGGGGCATTATTTCGCTCTTCAAGCTGCCGATTTCGGAGTACCCGGAAGTCGTGCCGCCTTCGGTGGTGGTGCATGCGCAATATCCGGGCGCCAATCCGAAAGTGATCGCGGAGGCCGTTGCGGCACCGCTTGAAGAGCAGATCAACGGCGTCGAGAACATGCTGTACATGCAGTCGCAAGCCAATAGCGACGGCAATCTCACGCTGACGGTGACCTTCAAGCTCGGCACCAATCCGGACCTGGCGACGCAGCTGGTGCAGAACCGCGTCAACCAGGCGCTGCCGCGCCTGCCGGAAGACGTGCAACGACTTGGCATCACGACCATCAAGAGTTCGCCGACGCTGACGATGGTGGTCCACCTGATCTCTCCGAACAATCGCTACGACATGACGTACCTGCGCAACTACGCGTTGCTCAACGTCAAGGACCGGTTGGCGCGGATTCAGGGCGTCGGCGAAGTGCAGTTGTGGGGTTCCGGCGACTACGCGATGCGCGTCTGGCTCGATCCGCAGAAAGTCGCACAGCGCGGTTTGACGGCGACGGAAGTGGTCAACGCAATCCGCGAGCAGAACATTCAGGTGGCAGCCGGTGTGATCGGCGCATCGCCTTCGGTGCCGGGCACGCAACTGCAGTTGTCGGTGAATGCGCGTGGCCGTTTGAAGACTGAGGGCGAATTCGGCGACATCATCGTCAAAACGGCGCCGGATGGCGGCGTGACGTACCTGCGTGATATCGCACGTGTCGAACTGGCGGCGTCGGAATACGGCCTGCGTTCGCTGCTCGACAACAAACCTGCTGTGGCGCTTGCTATCAATCAGGCGCCGGGCGCGAACTCGCTCGCGATTTCCGACCAGGTTCGTTCCGCGATGAAGGAGCTGGCGGAAGACATGCCGGCAGGCGTCGAATACAAGATCGTCTATGACCCGACGCAGTTCGTGCGTTCGAGTATCGAGGCGGTGATTCACACGCTGCTCGAAGCGATTGCGCTGGTGGTGATCGTGGTGATCGTGTTCCTGCAGACGTGGCGTGCGTCGATTATTCCGTTGATTGCGGTGCCGGTGTCGATTGTCGGTACGTTCTCGCTACTGCTGGCGTTCGGCTTTTCGATCAACGCGTTGTCGTTGTTCGGGATGGTGCTGGCCATCGGGATTGTGGTGGACGATGCGATTGTGGTGGTGGAGAACGTCGAACGGAACATCGAAAGCGGGCTCAGTGCGCGCGATGCGACTTATAAGGCCATGCAGGAAGTGAGCGGGCCGATTATCGCCATCGCACTGACGCTGGTTGCGGTGTTCGTGCCGCTCGCTTTCATGACCGGCCTGACGGGCCAGTTCTACAAGCAGTTCGCGATGACTATCGCGATCTCGACGGTGATCTCGGCGTTCAACTCGCTGACATTGTCGCCGGCTTTGTCCGCGATGCTGTTGCGTGGCCATGGCGCCAAGGAAGACTTCCTGACGCGCGTGATGAATCGCGTGCTGGGTCGCTTCTTCAAGGGCTTCAACAAGGTGTTCCATCGCGGCTCGACGGAATACGGTCGTGGCGTGAAGGGCGTGCTGCGCCGTAAAGGTGCGATGCTCGCGGTCTACGCGATCCTGCTGGGTGCAACGGTGCTGATCTCGCGCGTCGTGCCGGGCGGTTTCGTGCCGGCGCAGGACAAGGAATACCTGATCGCGTTTGCGCAATTGCCGAACGGTGCCTCGCTGGATCGCACGGAAAAGGTGATCCGCGACATGAGCGCGATTGCCTTGAAGCAGCCGGGCGTAGAAAGCGCGGTGGCGTTCCCTGGCTTGTCGGTGAACGGTTTCACCAATAGTTCCAGCGCGGGCATCGTGTTCGTCACGTTGAAGCCTTTCAAGGAGCGTGGCAACAAGAAGCTCTCCGCCGGTGCGATTGCCGGTGCGTTGAACCAGCAGTACGGCGCGATCAAAGATTCGTTCGTTGCGGTTTTCCCGCCACCCCCTGTGCTTGGCCTGGGTACGCTGGGCGGCTTCAAGATGCAGTTGGAAGATCACGGTGCCGTGGGCTATGCGGAGTTGAACAAGGCTGCGGAAGCCTTCGTGAAGAAGGCAGCGCAAACGCCTGAACTCGGACCGACGTTCTCGAGCTATCAGATCAACGTGCCGCAATTGAACGTCGACCTGGATCGCGTGAAAGCCAAACAACTCGGCGTGCCGGTCACGGACGTGTTCAACACGATGCAGATCTATCTGGGTTCGCTGTATGTGAACGACTTCAACCGCTTCGGCCGCGTGTATCAGGTGCGGGTGCAGGCTGACGCGCCGTTCCGTCAACGTGCCGACGACATCCTGCAACTGAAGACGCGTAATGCCACGGGCGACATGGTGCCGTTGTCGTCGCTGGTGACGGTGACGCCTACGTACGGTCCGGAAATGGTGGTGCGGTACAACGGCTATACGGCTGCCGACATCAACGGTGGTCCGGCGCCGGGCTTCTCGTCGGGCCAGGCGCAAGCCGCGGCCGAACGCGTGGCCGCGGAAACGTTGCCGCATGGCGTGAAGCTCGAATGGACCGACCTGACGTATCAGCAGATCATCGCCGGCAATGCGGGCTTGTGGGTGTTCCCGATCAGCGTGCTGCTCGTGTTCCTCGTGCTGGCCGCGTTGTATGAAAGCCTGACGCTGCCGCTCGCAGTGATCCTGATCGTACCGATGAGCGTGCTGTCCGCGCTGACCGGTGTGTGGCTCACGGGTGGCGACAACAACATCTTCACGCAGATCGGTTTGATGGTGCTGGTGGGGCTGTCGGCGAAGAACGCGATTCTGATCGTCGAGTTCGCTCGCGAACTCGAACACGACGGGCGTACGCCGCTGGCCGCGGCAATCGAGGCGAGCCGCTTGCGTCTGCGTCCGATTCTGATGACGTCGATCGCTTTCATCATGGGTGTGGTGCCGCTGGTGCTCTCGAGCGGAGCCGGTTCGGAGATGCGTCATGCGATGGGTATTGCGGTGTTCTTCGGCATGCTCGGCGTGACGCTGTTCGGCCTGATGCTGACCCCTGTGTTCTATGTGGTGCTGCGTACGTTGGCGGGCGGGACGATTCACGTCGCGCAGAAAGACGCGCCGCACCTTGGGGCGCCGGTGACGGACGCCTGAGGAGAAAATAATAATGAAGCGTTTTGAATCTTTAAGCGGGTGGGGCAGAGCGACTGCCAGCGGTTTGCTGCTGGCGTTGCTCGCGGCTTGCTCCGTGGAGCCCACGTATAAGCGACCGGAGGTGGATGCGCCGGCTGCGTTCAAGGAAACGCCCGCTGCTGCTACGGGTGCATCCGCTGCATCGGCTACGTCCGCCGCATCGCCGCAGGACGCGGGTATTTGGAAACAGGCTCAGCCCGCCGACGACGCGCATCGCGGCGAATGGTGGACGATTTTCGGCGACCCGCAGTTGAACGCGCTGGAAGAGCAGGCGGCTGCCGCGAATCAGGACCTGAAGGCGGCCGCGGCGCGCGTGCAGCAGGCGCGTGCGGTGACGCAGGCGGCAAAGTCGGACTGGTTCCCGAAGTTCGACGCGGGCTTCGGCCCGACGCGTGAACGGGCGTCGGCGGCCTCGCAATTGCAGCCGGATAGCGTGGGTGGTACGACGGGCACGATCTGGCGCGCACAGGTGGGTGCGTCGTACGAGACCGATCTCTTCGGACGGGTCGGGTCGAATGTGAATGCGACGCGTGCGGACGAGCAGCAAAGTGAAGCGCTGTTCCGGTCGGTACAGTTGTCCTTGCAAGCTGACGTCGCACAGAACTACTTCCAGTTGCGCGAGCTCGACACGGATCAGGATCTGTACCGCCGTACCGTGGCG
The DNA here is from genome assembly GCF_046026675.1 of Paraburkholderia sediminicola. Taxonomy (GTDB): domain Bacteria; phylum Pseudomonadota; class Gammaproteobacteria; order Burkholderiales; family Burkholderiaceae; genus Paraburkholderia; species Paraburkholderia sediminicola_F. Next base: position 1,491,530 of record NZ_JAQQEY010000002.1, read on the forward strand.
TTGCGCGAGGACACGCTGAAGCTGGTCGAGCGCCGCTTCAAGGAAGGCGATATCGGCGAGCTGGATGTTTCGCGCTCCCGTAACGAACTGGCGAGTGCGCGTGCGGATGCAGTGGGCGTCGCGCGCCAGCGCGCGGCCTCCGAGCACAGCCTGGCGATTCTGCTTGGCAAGCCGCCGGCGGATTTCTCGTTCGCGGAAGCGCCGCTCGCGCCGGTGACGGCGCGTGTGCCGCCAGGTTTGCCTTCGGCGCTGCTCGAACGTCGGCCGGACATTTCGGCGGCGGAGCGGGCGATGATGGCGGCCAATGCACGAGTCGGTCTGGCGAAGTCGGCGTTTTTCCCGAAGCTCGATATCACGGGCGCGTTTGGGTATGAGTCGGCGACGCTCGGCGATCTGTTCATGTGGTCGAGCCGCGCGTTCCTCCTTGGGCCATTGGCCGGCACCGCGCTGACAGTGCCTCTGTTCGATGGTGGACGCCGCAAGGCCAACCTCGCGCAAGCTCGCTCGAAGTATGACGAAGATGTGGCGCAGTATCGTCAACAGGTGCTAGTGGCGTTCCGTGAGGTCGAGGACAACCTGGCCGATCTGCGTTTGCTCGACGATCAGATGCGCGAGCAGAACGATGCGGTCGTGGCCTCGCAACGGGCGGCGCATCTGTCGCGCACGCAGTACACAGAAGGCGCGGTCAGCTATCTGGATGTGATCGACGGCGAGCGGCAGGTGCTGACATCGCAACTGCAGGCAAGCCATCTGTCGGGCACGCAGGCGGTGGCGACGGTTAATCTGATTCGCGCGCTGGGTGGCGGCTGGGGCGATGTGAAGCCTGCGGGCGACGAGGCGGTTGGGGCGGTTGCGCCGGCTTCGGGTCCGGTTGCTGCATCTAGCTCCGTTTCTGCTTCTGCGTCGGCGGATCAGGTGGCGAAGCGCTAAGGGTTGCTTTTAGTTTGTTGGCTGATGAAGAACGCCGGGTTGCGCTAAAGCGCGACCCGGCGTTTTTTCTTTGGTGACATGTTGCGTTAGCTCGATGGGGCAACCCAAATCGTTTTTCCCGCTTTCCTTCCAAAAATCCGTTCGTAGACCGCCGGTTTCCCGCCGTCTATGATGATTCGCACCTCATCTGGAGAGAGGCGATGACCTGTCCGACCTGCCACTGTCCGCGCTGACCCGCTCGCGCGTTCTATCGCTGCCGCGCGCCGGTTAAACCCCGCGCTGCAGATTTCCGTTGTCCGACCGATCCGGCACGCCTGGCCGCATGCCGTGGGCTCGGCTCGCCTCGAAACACACCACGCCCCCATCCTAACGAGTTCACCATGCGCATTTCTCTGACCGCTGCACGGCGTTTTTTTAAGGCGCGGACGCTGACGCTCTTCGGCACGTTTGGCCTCGCGCTGGCGTTGTCGGCTACGCCCGCGTTCGCGGCAGACACGCCCACGCTGAAAATCGGCACCGCCACCAGCCCGCAAATCGAGGCGCTCAAAGTCGCCGCGCGCGAAGCGAAGGAGCAAGGGCTGGACGTGAAGATTATCGAGTTCACCGACTGGAATACGCCGAACGCGGCGCTCGCCAACAAGGATATCGACGTCAACTATTTCCAGCACATCCCGTTTCTCGAGAACGCAAAGAAGCAAGGCGGTTATAACTTCGTCGCAATCGCCCCGGGCACGATCATGAAGATCGGCCTGTATTCGAAAAAGATCAAACGCTTCGATGAATTGAAAGACGGCGCCACCGTCGCCATCGCTAACGATCCGGTCAACGGCGGTCGTGGTCTTTTGTTGCTGCAACGCGCCGGTCTCATCAAGCTGACGCCGGGCATCGACTATCGCGCCACGACGCTCGACATCATCGACAACCCGAAGCACCTGAAGATCGTTCAGCTCGAAGCCTCGCAATTGGCCCGCTCGCTCGACGACGTCGATCTCGCGCAAGGCTACCCGAGCTTCATCAAGCTCGCGGGCACCACCGATCCGAATAGCGCATTGTTGTTCGACGGCCTGGAAAACAAGAACTACGCGATCCAGTGGGTTGTGCGCCCGGAAAGCGCAAATGATCCGCGCATCCGCAAGTTCATCTCGATCTATCAACATTCGCCCGCTGTGCGCGCTGCGCTCGACAAGGCCTTCGGCAGCCTCTACGCCGTCGCCTGGTAGGCCACGCAACTAAGCACGCAACCAAGTCACGCCGCTAGCAACGTTGCAACCAGCAAGGAGCCGAACGATGGCGAAGAAAAAGATCCTGCTGAACGCGTTCAATATGAATGCGGTCGGCCACATCAATCATGGTCTGTGGACGCATCCGCGCGACCGTTCGGCGCATTACACCGACCTCGACTACTGGACGAGCCTCGCGCAAACGCTCGAACGCGGCAAGTTCGACGGGATCTTTCTCGCGGATATCGTTGGTGTATACGACGTTTATCAGGGCGGTCCGGAAACCCCGTTGCGTGAATCGGTGCAGATTCCGATCAACGACCCGTCGCTGATCGTGCCCGCGATGGCACACGTGACGAAGCATATCGGTTTCGGCGTCACGTCGAATCTGACTTATGAGCCGCCATACCTGTTCGCGCGTCGCATGTCGACGCTGGATCACCTGACGAAGGGCCGGGTCGGCTGGAACATCGTCACCGGCTATCTGGACAGCGCGGCGCGCGGCATGGGTCTCGCGCAACAGATTAGCCACGACGACCGCTACGATCGCGCGGACGATTATATGGACGTGGTCTACAAGCTGTGGGAGCAAAGCTGGGAAGACGACGCAGTGGTGCGCGATCGCGAAGCACGTATCTTCTCTCACCCTGACAAGGTGCATCGCGTGAAGCACGACGGTCCGTACTATTCGATCGACGCCATTCATTTGAGCGAGCCGTCGCCGCAACGCACGCCGGTGCTGTATCAGGCGGGTTCGTCGAGCCGGGGCGTCGATTTCGCGGCGCGTCACGCGGAATGCGTGTTTGTCGGTGGCCAGAACAAGCAGCTCACGCGTTCCATTGTCGACGACATTCGCGCACGGGCGGTGAGCTTCGGCCGCGCGCCTGACGATATCAAGATCTTTGCCGGCATCACCGTTGTAGTCGGCGAAACAGAACGCGCCGCGCAGGAGAAATTCGAAGAATACCGGCGTTACGCGAGCGCCGAGGGCGGCATCGCGCATTTCTCCAGTTCGACCGGCATCGACTTCTCGCGGTACGAACTGGATGAGCCGATTTCGTATGTGAAGACCGAATCGATGCAATCGGCCGTTGAAGCGATTTCGAAGAAGAGCGTGAGCGGCGTATGGACCAAACGCAAGGTGCTCGAACAGATGACGCTCGGCGGCCGCGCGAAGCCCGTAGTCGGTTCGCCGCAGCAGATCGCGGACGAGCTGGTGTCGTGGATAGAAGAGGCCGGCGTCGACGGATTCAATCTGACGCGCACCGTCATGCCCGAATCGTTCGAAGACTTCGTCGATCTGGTGGTGCCGGAATTGCAGAATCGCGGCGTCTACAAGGAAGACTACGACCCGGCGCCGACGCTGCGTGAAAAGCTATTCGGTGGCGGCCGCGCGCGACTGCCTGAGGTGCATGCCGGTGCGCGGCATCGGCGCAATGCACCAATTGCGCAAACCGGCGCGCGATCCACCGTGGACGCTTGAGAGGAACGAAGTCATGGCTCATCTTTTCGACGTGCCGCAATTCATTGAAGACGCACCATCCCTCGCCTTGAATCGTGAGGCGATCGATACCACGCAAGAAGTTGTCGTATTCGACGACGTGGGCAAGGTGTTCGCCAACACGCGCGGTGTGTCTACCGCAGCGCTGGAGAACGTCACGCTGAAGGTAGCGCGTGGTGAAGTGTTCGGCATAATCGGCCGAAGCGGCGCAGGCAAATCGACCCTGCTGCGGCTCGTCAATGGTCTGGAAAAGCCGAGTTCCGGCGCCGTGCGTGTGAATGGCGTGAGTGTCGGCGAGCTCGACGAACGCGGGCTGGTCACGCTGCGACGGCGTATCGGCATGGTGTTCCAGCATTTCAATTTGCTCTCCGCGAAAACGGTGCGCGAAAACATTGCGTTGCCGCTAAAAATCGCTGGCGCGCCAAAAGCTGCGATCGACAGGAAGGTCGACGCTTTGCTCGAACTAGTCGGCCTGTCGACCAAGCGCGATGCCTATCCGGCGAGTTTGTCCGGCGGCCAGAAACAGCGCGTTGGGATCGCGCGCGCCCTTGTGACCGATCCGGACATTCTGCTGTGCGACGAGGCGACCTCCGCACTCGATCCGGAAACGACGCAAGCCATTCTGGCGTTGCTGCGCGATATCAATCAGAGGCTCAACCTGACCATCGTGCTGATTACGCACGAAATGCAGGTCATTCGCGAAGTGTGCGATACGGTGGCCGTGATCGAACGCGGTGAGGTGGTGGAGACCGGCCCGGTGTGGCGGGTATTCGGCGACCCGCAGCACGACGCGACGCGCGCGTTGCTGCGGACCCTGGTGCATGATCTGCCTGCGGATCTCGCCGCGCGCGTCAAACCGTTGCACGAGATCGCGCAAGCGAATGCGCAGATTCTGCTCGACGTGCGCTTCACCGGCAGCGACGCACGTGAGCCTGACCTGGGCGGGTTGACGTCTGCATTGAGCATTGAAGGTGGACGCGTGAGTTTCGTGCATGGCGGCATCGACCGGATTCAGGGGCATGCGCAAGGGCGTCTGGTGGTATCGGCAGAAGTGCGCGCGAATGCGGACGGCACGGTGCAAAAGCAGATCGCGACGCTGCTCGAGCGCGCGCGTCACTATGCCAATCATGTCGAGGTGCTGGGCTATGTCTGATCTCTGGCTCTCGGAACTCGCCGATGCCATTCGCGACACCATCGTCATGGTCGGCATATCGGCCTTCGTCGCGGCGCTGGTCGGCATTCCGCTCGCCTTGGTGCTGGTCACCACCACGCGCGGCGGCATCTTCGAGAAGCGTGTGGTGAACAGCACGCTCGGCGCGCTCGTCAACGCATTCCGCTCCACGCCGTTCATCATTTTGCTGGTCGCGCTGTTGCCGCTCACACGTTTGCTGATTGGCACGACGATCGGTGTATGGGCTGCCATCGTGCCGCTCAGTATCGCGGCGATTCCTTTTTTTGCACGCGTGGCCGAAGTCAGCTTGCGCGAAGTGGACCGGGGTTTGATCGAAGCCGCGCAGGCGATGGGCGCGCAGCGCCGGCATATCATCTGGCATGTGCTGCTGCCTGAAGCGCTGCCGGGCATTCTCGGCGGCTTCACGATCACCGTGGTGGCGATGATCGGGTCCTCTGCCATGGCAGGCGCGGTGGGCGCCGGTGGTCTCGGCGATCTGGCAATCCGCTACGGTTATCAGCGTTTCGATACCACCGTGATGGTAACGGTGATCGTGTTGCTGATCGTGATCGTGACGGCGGTGCAGTTCGTCGGCGATCGCTTCGTGCGACGGCTTGCGCAACGCGCATGAGCGTCGCCTTTCGGCCGCTATTCGCATGACGAATACGCGCGTGCGGCCCACGTTTTCAGCGCTGACGCCACCGTCTATTATGCTATTTACGACGTTGGACGCAGCGAGACTCCCGCTCGCCCGATCGAATGCAAACCGGCCGCGCGGATAAGCGCGCGTGTCGCTCGCCAAACTTCTTCACGTGGACATTGCATGAACGAACCTCGACATCCCGAGGCACTGCAACCGCTGCAAACCGGTGCTGCGCCTGTGGTGCGCGATCTGACCGGCTTGCTCGATGCGTTGCGTGCCAGCGCGGCTCAGCGCGATCGCGACGGTGGCCACGCCGCGCAGGAAAAACAGTGGATCGCCGACGCGGGGCTGCTCACGCTCGCCGTGCCGCGTGAATTCGGCGGTTCCGGCACGCGCTGGCCCGAGATCTACGAGACGATCCGCCAGATCGCGCGAGTCGACAGTGCGCTTGCACATCTGCTGGGCTTCACGTGCCTGCAGGTGGTCAGCGTCAATGTATGGGGCAACCCGGAACAACGTGCCCGCTATCTGGGCGGCACAGTGGAAGGACGCTGGTGGTGGGGTAATGCGGTCAATCCGCTCGACACGCGGCTCGTTGCAAGCGCAACCGGCGACGGCGGCTATCGTCTCGATGGGCAGAAAGGATTTTGTTCGGGCACGCGCGGCTCGCACATGATGACGGTTTCCGGACATGATCCGGTTACTGGCAAAGCGGTGTTCGCGGTGGTGCCGACCACGCGTGAAGGCATTACCGTTCACGAAGACTGGAATCCGATCGGTCAGCGGCAAACCGATAGCGGCAGCGTCTCCTTTGTGCAAGTCAAGGTCGAACCGCACGAGGTGCTGGAGCGGGCCGACACGCCATACGCGAGTTTGCGCACGCTGATCTCGCAGCAGGTGCTGATCAATCTGTTCGTCGGCATCGCGCAGGGCGCGCTCGAAGAAGCACGCACGTACGTCACGCAGTACGGCAAGCCGTGGATCTCTTCCGGCGTTGATAAAGCCACCGACGATCCCTACCTGATCCAGCGCTTCGGCGAGATGCGTTTGCAGGCGGTGAGTGCGGAAGCGCTGGCAGTGCGTGCCGCCTACGCGCTCGAAGACGCATGGCAACAAGGCCCGGCTCTGGACGCCGAAACCCGTGCACAGGTGGCGCTCGCCACCTCGGAGGCGAAAATCGTCGCGCACCGCGCCGCGCTCGACGTCAGCGAAAAACTGTTCGATGCCTGCGGCGCGCGCGCCACCCACGCACCGCTCGCGCTCGACCGCTTCTGGCGTAACGCTCGCGTGCATACGCTGCACGATCCACTCGACTATCGCGTACGCGACGTTGGCCGGTATGCGTTAAGCGGGACATTGCCGGAAGTTTCTTTGTACACTTGAGGCGGTTCGCGGTGGCCTGCCTGAGGCGTCGCGGTTTATCCCCTTCAAGAGACCACCGGCTTGCAGTTCAAATTACCGACCACCGCAACGGCGCCGTTTTGCCCATCCGAGGTGCAAGGCACGGTCGCCGTCACGCAAGGCGCGCCGTTCTGGAAAAAAATCCTGCAATTCGCGGGGCCTGGCCTGCTGATTTCGATCGGCTACATGGACCCCGGCAACTGGGCCACCGATATCGAAGCGGGCTCGCGTTACGGCTACAGCCTGCTGTTCGTCGTCATGCTGTCGAGTCTTGCGGCGATGGCGCTGCAATGCCTGAGCATGCGCCTGGGCATCGCCACCGGGCGGGACCTCGCGGAATTGTCGAGACTGCGTTATTCACCAGGTGTCGCGCGCTTTCAGTGGCTGCTTGCGGAGCTGTCGATCGTGGCCTGCGATCTGGCCGAAGTGCTCGGCGGTGCGCTGGCCTTCCATCTGCTCTTCAAATGTTCGCTGACCACCGGGGTGTTGCTGACCGCATTCGACACGTTGATCGTGCTCGGCCTGAAGGGCAAGAATTTCCGCGACCTTGAAGCGATCATGCTTGGGTTGATCGCGACTATCGGCGTCGGTTACATCATCGAGTTGGCACTGGTGAAGCCGCATTGGCCGTCAGTCGCGCAAGGACTGATTCCTTCGTGGCAGGCGATCAGCAGCCGCGAGCCGATGTATCTGGCGATCGGCATACTCGGTGCGACCGTGATGCCCCACAACCTCTATCTGCATTCGTCAATCGTGCAGACCCGCGCGGTTAAACGCGATTCGGCCAGCATCCGATCGGCAATCGGCATGTCGCGCATCGATACGATCGTCTCGCTGGTGATTGCGCTGCTGATCAATATGGCGATCCTGATTCTCGCGGCCGCCGCGTTCCACGCGACCGGCCACAATCAGGTCACCGAAATCGAAGACGCGTACAAACTGCTCGCGCCGATCGTCGGCACCGGTTTCGCGGCGGTGCTATTCGCGATCACGCTGCTGGCGTCGGGGCAAAGCTCGACCTTCACCGGCACGGTGGCGGGGCAGGTCATCATGGAAGGCTTCCTGAAGCTGAAAATTCCGTGCTGGCAGCGGCGCTTTATCACACGAGCGCTTGCCTTGATTCCGGCGCTGATCGGCGTGCAGACGATGGGCAACGGCGCAGTCGGCAAACTGCTGGTCGCAAGCCAGGTCGTGTTGAGCCTGCAACTGCCGTTCGCGCTTTATCCGCTGATCCGCATGACCAACGATCGTTCGTTAATGGGCGAATTCGCCAATAGGCTGCCGACGCGGCTCCTCGCCTGGTCGCTGTTCGTGGTGATCAGTGCGGCGAATCTGTGGCTGGTGGTGCAGACGGTGGGACTGGTCGACTGATGCGGCTGCGGGAAGCAGCGGGGTAGCGCCTGGTGTCGGGTGTTGGATGTGATGTGTCTCGTGTCAGGGCGAGAATTACACAAAAAAAAGTCCGCGGGATGGCGGACTTTTTCCAAGGTGCTTCGGTTCGAATCAGGCTGGACCGGCCCTCATCGATTCCACTTAACTCAGGCGGCTTGCGCAATCTGCGCTGCTTCGAGCGCTTCCTGACGAGCGGCGGCGGCCTTTTTGGTCTTGCCGGCGCGCGATGGCGGTTGGCAGGCGCCACACACCACGTTGTGTTGCAGGTCGTGCTTGTGCGCGACGAACTTGCCGGTGCAACGGCAGCATTTGGTCTGCTGCAAGATGTTGGCGTCGAAGAAACGCACCAGCGTCCATGCGCGCGTCAGATCCAGTACCGGTTCGGTGTCGCTGTGCTGGCAATGTTCCAGATACAGCCGATACCCTTTGGTCAGCGCATCCAGGTGCGAGCAACGCGCTTCGTTCTTCAGAAACAGGTACGTGTTGTAGAACAACGACGCGTGGATGTTCGCCAGCCACGTCATGTACCAGTCCGCCGAGAACGGCAGCATGCCCTTGGGCGGCGACACGCCTTTGACCTCGCGGTACAGGCGGATCATGCGGTCGCGCGAAAGCGTCAACTCGCTTTCGAGCACCTGCATGCGCGCGCCGAGTTCAATCAGCGCGATGGCACGGAATACTTCTTGTGCGTCTTCCGTCAGGCTACGCTTGAGCATCGCGGTCACCTCAATTAAGCAAACTGCTCAGCAGGCTGGCCTGCAAGCAGGATCGCCGCGTGAGTCGGTGCAACTGCTGCGTGCTTCGTCGTTTGCGTCAACGCCGACAACATCGAGTGGTCGTTGAAGCGGAAGAAGCATAAAAGCTGATCGGAAGCGGCCAGCTTGACGATCTGCGCGAGCGACAGCCCGGCAAGCAAATCAGCCAGTTCCGACGACAGTCCCAGTCGGAACATGCCGACCGGTTTGTCCTCACGCAACATACGTTGCGCGAGCATGATGTAAGACAAGTTGATCTCGCGGATTGAATCCAGCGTCTCGCTGCTACGGTCCATTTTCTGTGTTTCCGAAGCCCCGAATTACTAAGTCGGCTTTTTTTGCCGTTATGTCTTTTGTGCCTCGCCGGAAACGTTGTCCTCCGGCTACATGTCACCACCTGATACAGATCGCGACTTTTTGATACATCGCGTTACATTTCGTAACAGCTTGGGTCGAATTGTATGAAGGGCAAAACAAGAAATCAATCCCTTCTTAAAAAAATATCTCAAAAAGATACATCAAATTTCGGTAAGTCTTTCACAGTCCTGTAATAGGCAATGCTTAGCGGGTTTTTTGCTGCCTGGGAATTTCGTCTGATCCATGAAAACCCCTGCGTGGTGGGCTTCATAGTTATTCATCTGAGCAATGATGTGTGCCCGATCGAGAACTGGAAAATCAGGACTGAATCAGAAAGGAAATAGAAAGCGAGTCCAATTGAAAGTAATAAATACCGTTCATTGGCGCTGCTATGGGGACAAATCGGACGTGTAACACATTGATGCGGCCCCGGTTACAAACGAGGCCGCATTTGTAACTTCTAGCAACCGTTTGCGCGGATCCGTTCGACTTCGAGGCCGAACGCCGGGCGCAGGCGGGTGCCGAGTACGTTGCCGGCGAAGGCGGCGACCAGCCACAGCCAACCGTGCAAGCTGCCTGACACGATGCCGCTGAAATAGGCGCCGATGTTACAACCGTAGGCCAGACGGGCTCCGTAGCCGAGCATCAGGCCACCGACCACCGCCGCGACCAGCGAGCGGGCCGGCACCTTCCAGACCGGTGCGTAACGGCCGGCAAGCGCGGCAGCCGTCATGGCGCCGAGGATGATGCCAATGTCCATCACCGTCGTGACGTCATGTGTAACAGGGGCGGCCAGTGCGCCGGCGTTGGCGTGAGTGGCCCAATACGGCCAATTGGCCACATCGATACCCAGTGCGGCGAATATCTTGGCGCCCCACAGCGCAAACGCAGACGTCACGCCCCATGGGCGACCGGACAGCGCCAGCGTCGCGAAGTTGAGCAGGACCAGAGCGATTGCGCCGACGAACAACGGCCAAGGGCCGTGTAGCCATGGCGACGCGTGCGGCGCACGCTGCGGCTCGTCGATCAGCCGGCCATGGCGGCGCCGTTCGACCCATACGGTGAGCGCTGCGATCGCAGCGAACATGAACAGATTCAGCGCGATCGCCCAGCCGAGGCCGAGCGTGGTCACCATCGAAAGCGGTTTAAGAGACGGTAGTGCGGTCCAGAACGGCATGTGCGCGGTGGCGACAACCGAACCGATGACGAACGCCGCCAGCGTGACGATCATGCGCGTGCTGCCGCCGCCCACGGTGTACAGCGTGCCGGACGCGCAGCCGCCGCCTAACTGCATGCCGATGCCAAACATGAAGGCCCCGACCAGAACGGACGTGCCGGCCGGCGCGACGAGGCCGACCACCGGCCGGCCGAACAGCGTGCCCGCGGCGAGCGCCGGAAAGAACAGCAACACGCCGAGCGCCAGCATCAGCATCTGGGCGCGCAGACCCGCGCCGCGGCCGTCGGCGATAAAGACTCGCCACGCGGAGGTAAAACCGAACGCCGCGTGATAGAGCGACAACCCCAGCAATGTGCCGACGATGTAGAGCGCAGCCTGACGGCCGCTAACGGTCTGCGCCAGATAGACGGCGCCCAGCGCGATTAGAAGGAGTGCGGCGCCCAGCGGTTTCGGATTGATGTCGAAACGGCGTGGGACGCGCGGAAGCGAAGTGGCAAGATCGGACATGGTGTTTGACTGGCGAGCGGCAAATCGAAGATAGCCCGAGGGCGGCGGATGAGCCGTTTCGGGGTTGGCGCAGCGGAAAGGTGATTGAAAAAGATAGCACGGATCGCGCGTTGAAGCAGGGCGCGGTCCGTTGTGCGGCGTTGACTGCTGGGCGACGGCTTCCCGGTCGATTGACTACGTTTCGCTTTGAGCATGGGCACTGATTGCCGCCGCTTCTCACTGCGTCTCGGGACGGATGCCCCCAGAGCAGGATTGGCGCCCGATAGCTGTTACAAGAAGCGCGCCATCAGATCAGCATCGTGAAACACTCCGCCGACGTTCAATGCGTCGACCTCGCAACCATATTTGCGAAAGCCAAGCGATTCATAGAGCTTGCGCGCCGCCTCGTTGCGGCTACCCACCATCAACTGGATTTGCCGTAGACCTTCTATCTGTGCCGCTCGCGCCAGCAATTCATTAAGCAACGCGCGCCCGACTCCGCGGCCCGCAGCTTCCGGCGCGACATACATACCGATGACAGAGGCCTTGTGCCGTTCCTTGTCGCTCCGGTTACGCAGCAATCCGACCACGCCGATCAATGGGGTATTGGCCGATTCATAAGCACCGAGCAAAAAGTCGCCTTCGGCTGCGCGTGCGCCTTGCAAAATCGCGTCGTGCCGAGCGGCACCCTTGGCCACCGCTTCCTCGTAGCTTTGACCGAACGACTCCGGATGCGCCTTCAGTCCGCGCAGGCGAAGCTGAAAGTAGGCGTCGCGGTCGGCGGGACCGAGTTGGCGAACCAGTAGGGCGCTGTTGATCAAGTGTGTCTCTCCGTATGGTTTGAATGGTGCTGCAAGCGGAAACAACCCAGCTTTCGATGTTGCTCTTCAGGTTTCCGCGGTTCAGCGGTGCGGCTATGGCCTCACGGCTTCAGCCCCTTGGCCTTCCGCGCGTTGGCTTGCGGCAAACTCGCGCAATGCCGCCGCGGTTTGCTGATCGGCGGGAAAGAAGGCTTCAATAGCGAGCTCCGACAGTGTGACATCTACCGGTGTGCCGAATACCGTGGTCGTGCTGAAGAACGACAGCAGGCCGATCGGTGTGCGCAAACGCAGCGGCACGGCGATCTGATTGCCCATCGTGTCTTCGTGGTCGGCCGCTTCCGCGCCGGGCGGGGCGGGATATGCGGCGAGTTCGTCGCGCAGGGCGCTCAACGTGTCGTCACCGCTCACGTCGATTTGTCGCTGGAGTCGGGACAGCGCGTGCGCGCGCCAGGCATGCCAGTTGACGATCGACGCTGCGATGCCTTCCGGATGCAAGCTCAGTCTCATCGCATTGACTGGCGGTTTCAGAAGCTCCGGGCTTGCGCCTGCAAGCAGCGGCGCAAGCGCATTGTTCGCGGCAACGATGGTCCAGTGACGGTCGATCGCGAGTGCCGGATACGGCTCGTGACCTTTGAGCACCAACTCAACTGCCTCGCGTGCGGCGGCCAACTGCGGGTCCGTCAAAGGGCGTTCGCGGAATAGCGGCGCGTAACCCGCCGCAATTAGCAGCGCATTGCGCGCGCGCAGTGGCACGTCGAGCCGCTCGGCCAGGTGCATAACCATTTCCCGGCTGGGCACCGCACGGCCCGATTCGACGAAGCTCAGATGCCGCGTTGAAATATCGGCTTCAGCGGCGAGCAGCAACTGGCTCATTCTTCGCCGCTGCCGCCATTCGCGCAGCAGATCGCCGACCGTGCGGCTTGCCGTCGGCCTGTTTGACGGGATGGTTTGTGCGAGAGAGTGTGTGTTCATGTTGCCGATGATAGCCAAAGCGCGTTAGCGATCCATTACCTGACAGGTAATGGAATACCCGGGAATGCACAGCAATACCCAGGAATATCCGAGAAAGCGTAGGAGCACCCATGGATACGCAACTCATTCAGGGTGGTACCCCAAGCGACAACACGCCAGGCGCGAATCAGGCGGGCGCCACGCCTTCCGGCACGGCGTTGAGTTTGACGCCCAGCGCGCGCAGCAGTTTGAACACCGTATCCATGCGCGGTTTGGAGCCGGGTGCGAGTGTTTTATAGAGGCTTTCGCGCCCGAGTCCAGCGTCGGCCGCAACCTTCGCAATGCCGCGTGCTTTTGCGATGTCGGCGATCGCGGCGAGGAGGAGGTCGGCGTCGCCTTCTTCCAGCGCTGCGTTGAGATACTCGGCGATCATCTCTTCGCTATCGAGGTAATGCGATGCGTCGAACCGTGTGGTTTTGACTTTGCTCATGACAGTTCCTTTCTGATGTCTGCCCACATTGATCTGGCACGCCTGATGTCGACTGGCTGCGTGGATTTATCGCCACCGCAGAGCAGCAGGAACACCATGCGCCCTTCGCGCGCGAAGTAGACCCGATAGCCGGGACCGCAATCGATACGCATCTCGGACACACCGTCGTCCAGCAACTTCACGTCGCCGAAATGACCTCGCTCAGCACGCCGGATCCGCACCAGGATTTTGGCTCTCGCTCTCAAGTTTGCGAGGCCGGCGAGCCAGTGGTCGAATTCCTCGGTGCGCTTGACCGTGTACACAGGCGGTGAACCGATTTGTTGATGAGTGTATCCCGTTGGATACGGTCTTGCAAGTGTGAAAACCATATTAAAAAAGCGGCTTGTGTCCGCGCCCATTCAGTTCGTCACATGCCGCGAGTCGATGCTGCACGGCCCCCCAATTCGCCACGAGGTTAGCGGCTGACGCAGCCGGTGACGACTCGGCCGGATGGCCAATCCGGTGGACAAAACGCATGGTTCTTCACGCCGGTGCATCCGGATGCTTACCTCCCACGTAATCGACGCGCTGCGCTCGAGCCGTCAATCTTCACTCCGAGCCCGCCGCATACAACGTGTCTGCCGAGCGTAGTGCTCAGTCATGCCAATCAAGGAGTCTGAGATGAATGCGCATACCGATCTGATCGACCGTTACTTCGACGCATGGAATGAAATCGATGCAGTGCGCCGCCGCGAACTGATCGCCGCGATATGGACTGCCGATGCCGACTATCGCGATCCGCTGCTGGCAGGCGCGGGCCATGACGGCATCGACGCGATGATTCGCGCGGTGCATGAACGCTTCCCGCATCACACGTTTCACCGCACGACTGAAGTCGACGGTTTCGCGAACCGCCTGCGCTTTTCGTGGGCACTCACCACGCCGGCCGGCGAGGCGATCGTCAAGGGATCCGACTTCGGCGTGCTCGACACGCACGGCCGCCTGCAGGCGGTGACTGGTTTCCTCGACCAGGTGCCTGCCGCTACCTGACCATACGATTTTTTTCACGGAGACGATCATGCACGAGTCCGTTGTCGTCACGGCTCCCGGTACTGTCCTCACGGTCGCGCGCCTGTCGGGCGCTGTCGACGCGCTCTCCAGCGCGATCGCCGGCTTCGCTCTGCTGGCCGGCACGCGCGCGTTCACCTTCACTGCGTTGCTGGCCTGGCGCGAGCCGGTGCTGGGTGGCGCGGGTCTCGTGCTGCTCGCGTTGGTCGGATGGCTGCGGTGGCGGTGTCGCGCAATGCCGCTCGCAGCATCGTGTGGAAAGGCGGGTTGACGGTGAGCCGCCGGCAACGGACCGTGCGCTACGGTCTTGCTACAATCGATCGCGATACGCCACAAGGGCAATCCGCTCGAACCCGGGTGGCTGGCGGCCAATCGAACCTCAAGGAGACACCGTGCTGAAGAATCTGGACCCGCTGCTGAATGCCGATGTGCTGCATGCGCTACGCTCGATGGGGCATGGCGACGAACTGGTGGTTTGCGACGCCAACTTTCCCGGCGCATCCGTCGCGCAGGAAACGGTGTTGGGCAAGCTGCTGCGCCTCGATGGCGTGAACGCGCCGCGTGCCATTCGCGCGATTCTGTCGGTGATGCCGCTGGATACATTCATTGAGCGTCCTGCGTCGCGGATGGAAGTGGTCGGCGAGCCGAATACGATTCCGGCCGTACAGCGCGAAGTGCAGATCGAGATCAACGTGGCGGAAGGGCGCGAGGTGCCGTTTGCTTCGGTCGAACGTTTCGCTTTCTATGAGCGGGCGCGCAAAGCCTATTGCGTGATCGCTACGGGTGAAGAGCGCGGTTACGGCTGCTTCGTTTTTACGAAGGGTGTCCTGCTCGCGCCGGATGTGCCGCAGCAGTAGCACCTCACACCTCACTACGGCGACGAAACCCATGAGCTTCTCGATAGACAGTCTCGATCATCTCGTTCTGAATGTCGCCGACGTGGAAGCCAGCGCGGCCTGGTATGCACGCATGCTCGGCATGCGGCGTACCGAGTTCGAGTCGCGCACCGGCACGCGCGTGGCGATGACATACGGCAATCAGAAGATCAACTTGCGTCCTGCGAATGCGGACACGGTCGCGTGGTTCACCGGGCGCGAGCCGGCGCCGGGCAGCGCCGATCTATGTTTTGTCACCACCACGAGTTCCGCTGAGGTTAAAACTCATTGGCTCGCTCAGGGTGTCGAGATAGAAGCCGGCCCGGTTGAACGCGACGGCGCACGCGGCAAGATGACCTCGGTGTATTGCCGCGATCCGGATGGCAATCTGATCGAGGTCGCGACGTATCCCCGCGCTTAGGCACGGCGACGATACTGTCCGTGGCGCGCACGACCGGGCACGCGCTGTGCGCCCGGACACGGTTTTCCTTCCCTTGAGACTGCGCGGATTGCGCTGTTCGTGCCGGCTCACGCTTGGAAAAGGCGGGCGGCGCACCTATTCTCAGGTGCAAAGTGGGGAACTGCGGCCGTCTGGCCGGGTCTGCTGCTTATTCATTTACAGGAGTCCCTCATGACGCGTCCCGTCGATTCCGGCGTCATCCTCATCGCGCGTATTGCCCTTGCCGTGCTGTTTTTATGGGGCGGTGTGATGAAACTGCTGGGCTATGCGGGCTTTGTCGGCTATCTGAATGCGAAGGGTGTGCCGCTCGTCCAGGTCGCCGCGCCGATTGCGACAGCGGTCGAGGCACTCGGTGGCCTGCTGCTGATCGTCGGTTTCAAGATTCGCCCGCTCGCGCTCATCATGGCCGTCTACACGGTGGCAACCGCAGTGCTGGGCCACGATTTCTGGAATGTTACCGATCCCGCTTTGCAACGCGATATGGTGATTCACTTCTGGAAAAACATCGGTATCGCGGGTGGTTTCCTGCTGCTGTTCGTGACCGGAGCGGGCCGAATCAGTATCGACGGCGCGCGCGCGCCGCGCGGCGGGCTGAATCTCTGATCACGCAATTGAGGTAGTCTGTGCAGGTCGCTTTTGATTGTGGCTTTAATCAAGGGAGCAAATAATGATTCAAAGTTTTGAGCAAACCATTGGCGGCAAGGTCACGCAGTTGTGCGCAAGTCTCGGCGAAGGGCCTACGCCGCATCGCGTCATCATCAGCCTTGCCGATTCGGCGAAAACACTGGTGGTTCTGGATGCATCGGGTCTTATCGGCACGATCAAGGCCGAAATTGAACAGCCGGAAAAGTTGATCGCCGACGCGATCACCAAGGCGCAAAACGAAGGGCTGATCGAACGAGCGATCGACACCGGCACGATCCAGGAAGCGCCGCTGTAAGCCCGTGCGGCGGCAGCGTGATTTGCCGCCCCGCGCTGGTCAACCGAAGAGACGATCAGCGCGATTCACGAACTCGCCCAGGGCCGGTTTTGGGCGGTTTGGAGGCCGACGTCTGCGGCTCCGGATGGACAAGGCAGCCCATTATGCCACCGACCACCAGCAAACCGACCGAGATGGCCGTCGCGGCCCGCATCCCCGCGACGATCTGCGTGGCAGCCGCGCCGCTCGCCAAGGCGCCGAAGGCGGCCACACCCACCGCACCGCCTGCTTGCCGGGCGGTATTCAGCACGGCGGACGCAGTGCCGGCGCGCTGCGCTTCAACGGAAGCCAGCACGGCGGTCGTCATGGCCGGGACCGCGAGGCCCATCCCGGACGGAATCAGCAGGAACGGCAGCAGCAAGCCGATGAGCGGCGTGGACGCATTGACGAAATGCAGCAAGCCGTAGCCGAGCCCCGCCGTGATTGCGCCGGCGATCATCGGCACACGTACGCCAAAGCGTCCGACCACCCAGCCGCTCGCCACGTTCGAGAGCAGAAAGCCGCCGGTCAACGGCAGGAAAGCGAGGCCCGCCTGCAGCGGGGTATAGCCGCGTACGCGCTGCAAATACAGGCTCAGCACGAACACCATGCCGTAGTAAGTCAGATTCACGCAGATGCCGAATAGCACCGCCGCATTGAAGGTGCGCTTGCTGAATAGCGAGAGCGGCAGCATCGGCGCCGCGACACGCGATTCCACGACGATAAAGGCGCCGGCCGCGATCAGCGCGAGTATGAAACCGCCGGCGACCAGCGGATGGCTTAGCCCCAGCGGGCGCCATTCGATCACAGCGGCGACGAAGGCGGTGAGCGCGACGATCGCAAGAGCCTGGCCGCTCAGATCGATGCCACGCGGGATTGCTGTGGTTGTGGCCGATGCCGTTGGTGTAACTCCAGCCGTAGTTTTCGCGGCAGTGCCCGCCGTTGTCCCCGTCGCAGTCCTCGTGTGAGTACCAGTCGTGGTCGTAGCGGGAGCAGGAGACGAGGCCGCTCCTTGCGCGTCTTTCCGTGCGGGCTTAGATCGCGGCACCCAAAGCAAAGTCGCCAGCAAACCGGCTACGCAAATCGGCAGATTGACGAGAAAGATGCTGCGCCAGCCGAATGCCGCGATCAGCACGCCACCGACCACCGGTCCGGCCGCGATCGCAATCGCGCCCGCGGCGGTCCACAGCCCGACTGCACGTGCCCGGAGCTTCGGATCGTGGCCGTATGACTGATTGAGCAGCGCCAGCGAGTTCGGCAGCATGGCGGCGGCGCCGATGCCTTGCACGGCGCGCGCGGCGACCAGCATGGTGGCATCGAGCGCGAGTCCGCAGGCGAGCGACGCGAGTGCAAACAGCACGATGCCGGCCGCGTACATGCGCCGTGTGCCGAGCCGGTCCCCGAGTGCGCCCGCCGAAAGCATCAGCACGGCGAACGCGAGTGTGTACGCATCGACGACCCATTGCAGGCCCGCGACATCCGCATGCAGGTCCGCGCCGATCTTCGGCAGCGCGATGTTGACGATGGTCACGTCGAGTTGCGTGACGACGAAGCCGATGCTGACGGTCGCAAGGACGCGGCCGAGGGCGGGCGAGACGGGGGTATGGGAAGAGTTCATGAGACACATCGTAGGCCGATGCAGCGCACGATGTTTCGGTCCGGCGTGAAGTGTCGATGTCGCCGGAATTGCCGGATGGGCCGGGCGTGAAGCCGATGGAAACAACGGCGCGCCAAGCGGTGCGCCGCTGCAAAACAGCTCGATTAGCGCGCTTGCGGCGCGTCTTTGATGAACAGCGTAGTCAAGGCCCCGACAATGCAGACCGCGCCGACATACAGCGGCGCGGCCATGGGGTTCGACTTCATCATCAGCGAAACGGCGATCGGCGTGAGGCCGCCGAACACCGCGTAAGCAACGTTATACGAGAACGAGATGCCCGAGAATCGCACGACCGGCGGGAACGCTTTCACCAGCACGAACGGAATCGCGCCGATCACACCGACGAACAGGCCGGCCACTGCGTACAGCGGCACCAGCGCCGACGTATCGACGGCAAGCTGCCGGAACATCACGTAGTACGTCACGGCCAGCGCGAGGCCGCCGATGAAAATCGTGCGCCCCGCGCCAATGCGGCCGGCGATCGAGCCCGCCATCACGCAACCGATCGTCAGGCACAGCGTCGCCACGCAGTTCGCCAGCAACGCGGTGGCCGGCGCGATATGAAACTGTTTTTGCAGCAGCGTCGGCGTCATCAGAATCACCACGACGATCGCAGCCGACAGCATCCACGTGAGCAGCATCGACACGATCACGGCGCGACCGTGGTCGCGCAGCACGGCCTTGAGCGGCACTTCCGCGGCGATCGCCTTGCGTTGCTTGAGCTCGGCGAACACCGGCGTCTCATGCAGCCAGCGGCGCAGATAAACCGAGAACATGCCGAACACGCCACCCACCAGGAACGGGATGCGCCATGCGTAGGCGGAGATTTCCGCCGGTGCGAAGTTGCGGTTCACCGCCGAGGCGATCAGCGAGCCAAGCAGGATGCCTGCCGTGAGGCCCGCTGTCAGCGTGCCGCACGCATAGCCGATGTGCCGCTGCGGCACATGCTCGGAAACGAACACCCATGCGCCCGGTACTTCGCCGCCGACTGCCGCGCCTTGCATCACGCGGAACACCAGCAGCAATACCGGCGCCATCACGCCGATGCTGGCGTAGGTGGGCAGCAGACCCATCATTAAGGTCGGCACCGACATCAGCAGCACGCTCAGCGTGAACATGCGCTTGCGGCCGAACAGGTCGCCGAAGTGCGCCATGATGATGCCGCCGAGCGGCCGGGCCAGATAGCCGGCCGCGAAGATGCCGAAGGTCTGCACCTGACGCAGCCAGTCCGGCATCGCGGCGGGGAAGAACAACTGGCCGATCGCCGGCGCAAAGAATACGAAGATGATGAAGTCGTAAAACTCCAGCGCCCCGCCGAGCGCGGCGAGGCCGAGTGTCTTGTAATCGCTTCGCCCAAGAGGGCGTGAGGTGACAGCCTGCGCTCCACCCAGATTTGTCGCTTGCATTGCTTGAGTCTTGTCTTGAATTGGAAACCACACGTAGCGCGTGGAAAAACGGCGGTCGTCGGGAGAAGTGTGGCAAGCGCTGGGTAGAGCACGGGACACCGGCGCGCGGGCCCGGATAGGGTAAGCGCGATGACGACTGGGGCCAGGGCGGCGATTTTACAGGATGAAAGCCGGTCGCTTCGGGAAGCGCTTAATTAGATTGGAAAAAGTTCCCGGAAACATGTCTTTTCGACGGCGGCCAGGATGGCGACGGCTGCGTGTTGTGCGAGCCGCAGCGGTCACGTGTAGGAGTGCAGCGCGCACGTGTCGGAGCGGGGCGATTGGCGCGCAAATTAGGAATGCTCCTATGGGATGGCTTGAGCGTCCCTCTGAGAATCGCGTCCGAGCTATCAGTTAAGAGTCAACCCATGCGCATTGCCATCCTTCAGCGTGACCCCGTCATGCGTCAGTCGATCGAAAAGATCCTTATGAGTGCCGGCCATACCTGTATGGTCTATGACGATGGTCTGGCCATGTCGAAAGCGCTCGCCCGTTCCACCGTGGATCTGCTGGTACTGGACTGGCAAGGCACTCGCCTGTCCGGCGCCGAAGTCCTGAGGTCGGTGCGTGCGGTCGGCGGCGACCGCCTGCCTGTCCTGTTCGCTTCGACCGAGACGTCGGAGGACAGCGTGGTGCGCGCCTTTGCCAGCGGGGCAGACGACTATGTCGGGCTGCCGTTGCGTCCGGGCGAGTTCCGCGAGCGCGTTGCGGCGTTACTGCGCCGTGCCTATCCGGACCGTTTCAGCGCCGCGAGCTTCGATGTCGGCCCCTACCGCTTCGATACGCATCGCCAGCTCGTCATGCTGCGCGGCCAGCCGGTTCCGCTATCGGGTACGCAATACCGGTTGGCGTCGCTGTTCTTTTCCAATATTGGCCGCGTGATGTCGCGCGACCATATCTTCGCGATGGTGTGGGGCCGTGAGTTCCGCGAATTCACCCGCACGATCGACAGCCACGTGTCGCGTCTGCGTTTGCTGCTTGAGATCGAGCCTCAAAACGACTTCCGGCTGCAACCCGTTTACAAGAGCGGCTACCGGCTGCTGCATTTGCGGCAAGGTGAAGCGGCCGCGGAAAAGCAGGCGGCCTGACCAACCGGCACAGCACCGGCCGCACCGCGACCGGTAACGGCGACCAACTAACGTGCCGCAACTTAAACCTGCGGCAGCGTCGGCCGGTTTTCAATCGCCCGCCGGATTAACGCTTCGACTGCCTTGCGTTCGTCTCCGGCCAACGGCAGACGCGGCGGCCGCACCGGCTCCGTGCCGAGCCCGACGATCATCTCGGCCAGCTTGATGTTCTGCACCAGCTTCGACGAAACGTCGAGTGCGAGCAGGGGCGCGAACCAGCGATAGATCGCGCGCGCTTCTTCAAGACGGCCAGCCTTCAGCAACTTATAAATCACCACCGTCTCGCGCGGAAACGCGCACACGAGACCGGCCACCCAGCCATGCGCGCCCATCAATATCGCTTCCATCGCGAGGTTGTCGACCCCGCACAGAATCGCGAAGCGGTCGCCGACCACGTTGATCAGATCGGTCACGCGCCGCACGTCGCCACATGACTCCTTGATCGCGACGATCTTCTTTTCGTCGGCGATTTCCGCGAACATCTCGGGCGTCATGTCGACGCCATAGGCAAGCGGATTGTTATAGATCATCAGCGGCAGCGCGCTCGCATCGGCGACGCTGCGAAAGTGGTGCAGCGTTTCGCGCCGGTCGGACAGATAGCGCAGCCCGGGCAGCACCATGAAACCGGCCGCACCATGCCGGCTTCCAGCTTCGGCCTGGCGGCATGCGTCGAGCGTGCTGTTTTCGGCGATCGTCAGCAAAACCGGCACACGGCCGTGTGCCGCCTCGACGGCGATGTCGAGCACTTGCAGCTTCTCGTCGAGCGAGAGCGTCGATGCTTCGCCGAGCGATCCGCACACGATGATGCCGTCCACACCCGCGTCGATCTGCGCCTCGATATTCTTGCCGGTCCATTCGCGGTCTATGCTGAAATCCGCGTGAAACTTGGTGGTAACTGCGGGCAATACGCCTTCCCAGATATGCGCCACGACTGCTCTCCTGAGTGTGTTGAGTCGAAGCGCAGTGTAAGCAGGGAAAATGCTGCCGTCTTGCGTGTTTCACGCGTGGCGGATGACGATTTCAGCATAACGGCTATGCTTGTACGCCTGAAAAGCTCAAGCTTGTCGGCTATTTCAGCACAGGACGCAAAATATATCGAAAGCACGTGGAGCGGGTCTCACGTGCGTTCCTGAGCTCGCTTGATAGAGATTGTTCAGACGTGGCCGCCACCTGATTTCAATAGTCGACGTGTGCGCGGATGGACAGATGAGATATGCTGAAATCGTCACAATCCACGATTATGCACACCAAGACTCGGGCGCCCGGTATTCCTACCATGTGCATCATGAAAACCCTAGACATCATCGACTCGCACACCGGCGGTGAACCGACCCGCCTGGTGGTGTCGGGTGGCCCTGCGCTCGGCGGCGGCACGCTGGCACAGCGTCTCGACGTGTTTCGCACGCATTTCGACGACTGGCGCGCAGGCATCGTCACCGAACCGCGCGGCTCGGATGTGGTGGTCGGCGCGCTGCTGTGCGAGCCGGACGACCCTGCGTGCGCGGCCGGCGTGATCTTTTTCAACAACGTGGGCTATCTCGGCATGTGCGGGCACGGCACGATCGGTCTCGTCGTTTCGCTTGCGCACATGGGCCGGATCGGGCCGGGGCTTCGTCGGATCGAGACGCCGGTCGGCGTCGTCGAAGCGACGCTCAACGAGGACGGCAGTGTCGCCGTGCGCAACGTGCCGGCCTATCGCTACCGGCAAGGCGTGCAGGTCGACGTGCCGGGCTACGGCATGTTGACTGGCGACATCGGCTGGGGCGGCAACTGGTTCTTTCTCGTCGCCGACCACGGACGCACGCTGGAGGCGGCGCGTATCCTCGAGCTGAGCGCGTTCAGTACAGCAATCCGTGACGCGCTGATCGCGCAGCGCATCACCGGCACGGACGGCGCCTTGATCGACCACATCGAACTCTTCGGACCCGGCTCGCGAGACGGCATCGACAGCCGCAGCTTCGTTCTCTGTCCCGGCAACGCGTATGATCGCTCGCCGTGCGGTACCGGCACGAGCGCGAAAATCGCCTGCCTCGCCGCCGACGGCAAGCTGGCCGAAGGCGCGGTGTGGCGGCAGGAGAGCATCATCGGCAGCGTATTCGAGGCGAGCTATCGTCACGCCGGCGATGGCCGCTCGGTGATTCCGACCATCACCGGTCACGCGCACATCATGGCCGAAGGGCGTTTGTGTTTCGACGAGCGCGACCCGTTCGCATGGGGCATCCGCACGGCATGACAGCGGATGCGTTGATCGTCGGGGCCGGCATTGTCGGCGCGGCTTGCGCGGCGGAGCTGGCCGCGCTCGGCATGCGCGTTGAGGTACTCGACGCGCAGGGCATCGGCGGCGGTGCGACGGCGGCGGGCATGGGGCATATCGTCGTGATGAACGACTCGCCCGCAGAATTCGCGTTGAGCCGCTATTCGCGCGACTTGTGGCTGGCGCTCGCGCCGCAACTGCGCACGCGCGACGCGTTCGCGCGCTGCGGTACTTTATGGGTTGCCGCCGACGATGAGGAGTGGCAGGCCGCCCGCACCATGCATGCAGCCTTCGAAGTGCAGGGCGTCTCCGCTCAACTGCTCGACGCGGCTGCGTTGCGGGCGTGTGAGCCGGCGCTGGCGGCATCGATGGCAGGCGGTCTGCGGATCGAACACGACAGCATCGTATATGCGCCTACGGTTGCTGAGTGGCTGCTGACGCAATCGTCAGGAGTCGAGAATATCCGTGTGCGGCTCGGTACGCGGGTTACCGCAATCAGCGCGCGTGGCGTGACGCTGGCCGGCGGCGAGCACATCAGCGCGGAGCACGTGATCGTGGCCAATGGTCTGGGTGCTCAGCAACTGCTGCGCTCTCTGCCGTTGCAGCCAAAGAAAGGTCATCTGCTGATCACCGACCGTTATCCCGGACTCGTTCGCCATCAACTGCTCGAACTGGGCTACATCAAGAGCGCGCATCATGCGGCCGGCACCTCGGTGGCGTTCAATGCGCAGCCGCGGCCTACAGGCCAGTTGCTGATCGGCTCGTCGCGCCAGTTCGATACAACCGATCCCGCCGTCGACATGCCGGTGCTCGCGCAGATGTTGCAGCGCGCGGCGCACTATCTGCCGGTCCTGCCGACGCTCAATGGAATTCGCGCGTGGACCGGGTTTCGTGCGGCGTCGCCGGATGGTTTACCGTTGATCGGTCCGGCCGGTGATTTTGCACCCGGCGTGTGGCTTGCGGTTGGACACGAGGGCCTTGGCGTGACGACTTCGCTGGCAACCGCAAAGTTGCTCGCCGCGCTGATCACAGGGAATAGCACGCCGATTCCGGCCGAGCCGTACTTGCCGGTCCGTTTTGCGCAAAAGGTGGCCCATGGCTGACGCCGATGCAACACGCGTTCATTTGACGATCGACGGTAGAAGCATTGAGGTCGAAGCCGGCACGATCGTGGCCGCGGCGCTTGTCATGGTGGGCGCGGGCGGCACGCGGACGTCGGTTAGCGGCCAGCCGCGCGCAGCACTGTGCGGGATGGGCGTGTGCCAGGAGTGCCGCGTCACGATCGACGGCCGGCCGCATGCGTTGGCATGCCAGACGCTTTGCCGCGAAGGGCAGGTTGTCTGCACTGCCGTGGCTGTGGCCAACGCAGTCAACGCGACCAACGCCCCGACCACCACGGACAAACGATGAAGCATCACTTCGACATAGTCGTGGTAGGCGCCGGTCCGGCCGGATTGAACGCTGCGAAGGCAGCGGCGCGCAAAGGCGCCACAGTCGCCGTGCTCGACGACAATCCGCGCGCCGGCGGTCAAATCTGGCGGCAAGGTCCCGGCCATCCGCAGCAAGTGCCGCTACAAGGCCTGCTCGGCGCTTTGAAGACGCAAACCAATGTCACCCTTTTGCCGTCGACTCGCGTGATCGCGCCTTTGAGTCCGCGAGGTCTACTGCTCGAGTCGTGTGAGCATGGTGGCGTGTCGATCAGCTACGATCGATTGATCCTCGCGACCGGCGCGCGCGAGCGGCTCTTGCCATTCGCCGGCTGGACGTTGCCCGGCGTAACCGGTGCAGGCGCACTGCAGGCACTCATCAAAGGCGGCATGCCGGTGCGCGGCGAACGGATCGTGATTGCAGGCAGCGGGCCCTTGCTGATCGCGGCGCTGGCCACCGCGCGTGCGGCGGGGGCGCGGGTGCTGGCGGTCGTGGAGCAGGCCTCGGCGCTTGAGGTCGCCCGATTCGGCGTCTCATTGTTGAGCGAGCCGGCGAAGTTACGGCAAGCCATTACCATGACGCGCGGCTTAGCGGGTACGCATTACTGGACCGGCAGCATCGTCCAGCGAGCTCATGGCGATGGCAGCGTCGAGCGCGTGACGATCCGGCGCGGACAGCAGGAGTCGACGCTCGACTGCGACCGCATCGCCTGCGGCTATGGACTCGTGCCGAACATCACGCTTGCGCAAGCGCTCGGCTGTGCGATCACTGAAGCGGGCGAGATCGTTGTCGACGATGAGCAGCGGACTTCGGTCGACGGCGTGCTGGCGGCAGGCGAATGCACAGGCGTCGGCGGCGCGGAACTGGCGGGTGTGGAAGGCGAGATTGCAGGGCTCTCTGCCAGCGGCGGCTCGGCAAGCGGCATCCGGGCAAACGCCACCACGCTGCAAGCGCAACGAGCCCGATGGCGGCGTTTCGCAAGGTGCGTCGAAACGGCTTTCGCCTTGCAGTCCGCCGCGCGCATGCCACCCGACGACGCCACGCTGCTCTGCCGTTGCGAAGACGTCAGCCTCGGCGAGGTGCGCGCCTATCCGGATTGGCGCGAGGCCAAGCTGCATACCCGCTGCGGGATGGGCGCATGCCAGGGCCGAATCTGCGGCGCCGCAGCGTCGCTATATCTAGGCTGGCAAGCTGCAGCGCCGCGCCCGCCGTTCAGTCCGGCGCAAATCGGCACGTTGATGGCAATCGGCGAGGAGCGGTCGCCCGCTAAGTGACGCCGGCATCCATTCGTCCGCTGGATATTTTCAGTAGCGCGTGGCCCTATAATCGACCGCAAGTGACCACCCGCGTACCTGCGCGGTTGAGCGCACCCAACGCACCAACGAACCACCGCACCGACCACGGAACCCGCACGATGAACACGCTGGCTCATCCGCTCGAACCGGACGACGCAACGCTGTCCGGCATGCTGTCGCATTTCACGCTACTCGAGCCCGTGTTCGATGCGATGCCGGACGTCGTGTTCTTCGTCAAGGACGCGCATGCCCGCTATGCGCTGGTCAATCGCACGCTGGCTTCGCGCTGTGGCTTCAAGGAAAAGTCCGCGCTGCTCGGAAAGACCGCCGAGGATGTATTCCCGCACCGTTTCGGTCGTATCTACACCGCCCAGGACAAAGCGATCATCAACGTAGGCAGCCAGATGATCGATCAGTTGGAACTGCACCTGTATCCTGGCCGTCAGCCGGGTTGGTGCCTGACCTGCAAGCAGCCGTTGCGCGATCCGGCGGGTAAGGTGGTCGGCCTTGCCGGCATCTCCCGCGACCTGAAAGCGGACGAAAGCAGTCATCCCGCGTACAGCCGGCTGGCTGAAGTGGTGCAGTCCATTCAGGAAAATTACGTGCAGCCGTTGAATCTGAAACAGCTTGCTGCAATGGCGGATATGTCGGTGGCGCAACTGGAGCGCTACTTTCACAAAGTGTTTCATTTGACGCCGCGCCAGGTGCTGCTGAAAACGCGGCTGGACGCCGCCACCGCATTGCTGGTTTCACACGACAAGGTCACCGACGTCGCGGCACTCTGCGGCTACACCGACCACAGCGCTTTTACGCGTCAATTCAAGGCGACCGTCGGCGTCACGCCGACCGAGTACCGGATGTTGCTGCACGGAACCTCGCGAAGCTGAGCCGCCGCGCACATGGTTCGTCGCAAGCATCATTACTTCGTATACGTCGTCGCGCTCGATGACACCGTCTGGAACGAGGCGCGCTTTCGCCGCGCGAATCCGGATTACCGGTTCGACAAGCCGTGTGTGTACGTGGGAATGACGGGATTGGACCCGGATCTGAGATTCGACCGACACAAGGCCGGCATTCAGGCAAATCGCTACGTGCGCGATTACGGCCTGCGCCTTATGCCCGAATTGTATGAAGTTTACAATCCGATGCCTTACCGCGGCGCTCAGGATATGGAAGTGGAATTGGCGATTGGACTACGCGAGGCGGGGTATGGCGTATGGCAGGCGTAAGCCAGTTTTATTTCACGCCGAGTCCGCGCAGCACTGCATTGCCTTCGGGCGTCAGACGGATATGCGAAGCGCCTGCGTCGCCGGAGACCGTTTCGATCAGGCCGGCTTCGTGAAGCTGCGGAATCTCGGGTTTCGCGGACGCGTCGATCGGCGCGTGCAGTAACAGCAGCAGCGTCGCCAGCTCGTGGTGGCTCAGCAAGCGACGCAGAATCGTGGGCTTTTTCGCCGGTGCGGGCGAGTCGTTCGTGTTGTAATCGGGCTGGTTCATGAAGCGCACCTTGTGCGGGATAGTGTCGGATGGATCATGCGGATGAAGTCTTAAACGATTCTTAAGACAGCATTGTGATGTAACACCGTGACACTATGATTGCGCCGGAACAAGTTACCGACCGTTACACCTGGCCGATTGTTGCGCTTGCTTACCTTACGGTGCGCAAGTTTTGCTCGCCGATTCAAGCCACAGATTGCTCACGTGGCGTTTGCCCGCGTAGAAGCGATAAGTCGTCGCGCCGTTGTCGCTACGCACCTTGACGATATTCGAATCGCCGAAATCGAGCATCTGGCCCTGCGGGATCCCGGTCGATTTGAAGGCGGCGTTGTGGCTGGTCGCCACTTGCGTCAGGCAGGCGACTACGTCGTTGACCGAGCGTTGCGTCGTGGTATCCGTGACGGGCTCGCCGGCATCCGGATTCTTCTGGAAATACGCGCAAGCGCTGAGAAGCAGGGGAACTGACAGGACTACGGCAAACTTCTTCATATCTCTCCTGGCGTTTTCATTCGGACGACGGTTCGCGCCACACCCGCATGGGGGCACAGTGCGCGCGGCACCGGACCGCGGATCAAGCGCCATTATATCGGGGCGGCGCGCCCGCTTGAGCCGACGCAGCATGAGCCGTGCCCGATCTGCCTGAATTCGCGGGACGCAAACTGCAAACGACAAACCACCGCCCACCAGCATTACCGGCCGCAAACTCCTACTTGCGACGCTGAGCCTGTGCTGCGAGCCGCACGGCCGCATTGGCCGCGCCATAACCGTCGTAGCCGCCACGCCGCTCGACAATCTCCAGGAAAAAGCGCTGATCCAGTTGTTCGGTGTAGGCATGGAAGAACTCGCCACCACGTTCGTCGCGGTCGTACAGGATGTTGTGCGCGCGCAGTGCCTCGAGCGTCTCGTCCGGTAGCGCATAGCGGGCGGCGAGGTCGTCGTAGTAATTACGCGGAATGCGCAACACCGGCAGACCGTCGGCGACAAATTCGGGAACTGCGCTAAAAATATCACCGGTGCTGAACGCAACGTGATTCAGGCCCGAACCGTGATAGGTGTGCAACGCTTCGGCCACCGCCGTGTGATGGTCCACCGACGCGTTCAGTACGATGCGCACCGAACCGTCATGACTGCGCAGCGCGCGACTGCGCACCAGCCCGTATGGGTCGGGCACCAGCACGCCTGGCTCGGCCTGGAAGCCGAGAGCGGTCCGCAGAAACAGAACCCACGTATCCAGCGAAGGCGCCGGCACCGACAGGCAGACGTGGTCGATGCGCGCGAGTGGCCCCACTTCGGTCGGACCGTTGACGTCGGTGAGCACAAAATCGGCTTCGAACAGAGTGGGCTGGTCCGGCGTCTCGTCGACGAAATAGTTCAGGCTGCCGTCGGGCGCCTGCACAGCCGGCAGCACGCGTTCGTTCGGGCCGATCTGGCCCGAGAACGGGGCATAGCCGAACCCGGCGGCGCGCTCGAACGCCTGATTGGCGTCATCCACGCGAAACGCCGACGCGCACAGCGACAAACCATGCTGCTGGAAGAAAGCATTGGCGAATGAATCCGGTTCAGCATTCAGCACGATCGACGCCGCGCCGTGCTGAAACAGCGTCACATCTTTCGAACGATGCTGGCCGGCCTGGCGGAAGCGCAGCTTGCCGAGCCAGTCGACGAGATGCGCGCGGGTAGTGTGGTCGACCGCGAACTCGAGAAACTGATAGCCGACGTGTGCGGGCGCAGCGGGCGATCGATAGAGCTCGCCGACCGGTTGCTGGGTGGATTCAAGCAGCGCCCGAGTCTGTTCCTCGAGGAACAGCAATGAACGATGGCCGTCCGCTGCCGTGATGGTGGTTGGCGCGGCGCGAAAACTGTCGTTGAAAATTTCGAGCGAAAGCGGCCCTGTGTAGCCGGTTTTCACGACCTGGGCGGTGAAGCCTGCCAGATCGAAATCGCCTTGACCCGGGAAGCATCGGTAGTGGCGACTCCATTCCAGCACGTCCATAGCGAGCTTCGGCGCATCGGCAATCTGCACGAAGGCGATTCGATCGCCCGGGATATCGGCGATCGTGTCCACCGTATCATTCAGCGACAGCGTATGAAAGCTGTCGAGCACAAGCCCCAGATTCGGATGATTGACTGCGTTGACGAGTTTCCATGCATGGCGGTAGGTCTTGACGTGCTTGCCCCACGCGAGCGCCTCATAGCCGGCGATCACACCGGCCGCTTCGGCTGCGCGGGCCAGCGCACCCAACTGGTCGGTCATCAGCGAATCGTCGCCGATAGTGTCGGGCGAGACGTTGCTGCAGACCAGAATCCGGTCCGTACCCAGTTCGTGCATCACGTCGAACTTGCGCTTCGCCCGATCCAGATTGCGCTCGAGGCGCTCCGGGCTTACGCCGTCGAAATCGCGGAACGGCTGGAACAACATGATCTTCAGCCCGAGATCCTCGGCGATGCGCCGCACGTCGGCAGGTGAGCCGTCGAAATACAGCAGGTCGTTCTCGAAGATTTCGACGCCTTCGAAGCCCGCCGCCCGGATTGCGGTCAGCTTTTCGACGAGGGTCCCGCTAATCGACACGGTGGCAATCGAACGTT
Source organism: Paraburkholderia sediminicola (assembly GCF_046026675.1). Taxonomy (GTDB): domain Bacteria; phylum Pseudomonadota; class Gammaproteobacteria; order Burkholderiales; family Burkholderiaceae; genus Paraburkholderia; species Paraburkholderia sediminicola_F. The sequence goes on from NZ_JAQQEY010000002.1 coordinate 1,521,454, forward strand.
GCATGAACGGCTCCTGCAAAAAACAATGAAACGGCTATTGGGGCGGCGCGAAGCGGCCGCTGTACGGTGTCCGCATGTCTTGCGGTTCGCCATGCTGCAATGCGCAAAATGGTCTAGCTAGTTACCGTCAACCAGCAGGTCTCAGGTTAGAAATACCCATACTAGCGGAATTTCCCGATAGTCTATACAAACTAACTAGATGGTACAAATTCGTATAAACCCCGAATGACGATTGCGGGCAATGCGCGCACACTGCGCTTACGTTGTAGAGCCGCGGCGCGTGCTGCGGCCCGCTTTATGCCTTACTTTTGCAGGAGTAGTCGTCATGAGTTTTGCATCAGTGCTGGTCCTCAACGGACCGAATCTCAACCTGCTCGGCACGCGTGAGCCGGCCATCTATGGTTCGGAAACGCTCGACGACGTCGCGCAGCTCTGCCGCGACGCGGGCGAGCGGCTGGATCTGTCGGTCGATTTCTGCCAATCGAATGCGGAACACCAGCTCATCGACTGGCTGCATGCGGCGCGCAGCAAGGTTGACGGCATCGTGATCAATCCAGCGGCTTACACGCATACCTCGGTAGCGATCGCCGACGCGCTCTCGGCGATCGAAAAGCCCGTCATCGAAGTGCATATATCGAACGTGCATCGTCGTGAAGCGTTCCGGCACCACTCGTACGTGTCGGCGGTGGCTGAGGCGATCATCGTTGGCTGCGGCACGCAAGGCTATGTACTCGCTCTGGAGCGGATGGCGGTCATCCTTAAGAATAGGGCGGCCAAATGAACGCACAGGTGAGCGTGAACCCACAAGCAAACGCCCAAGCGAGCCCGCAATCGTTTCTCGTCGGTCTGATCGGTTCGGGCATCGGCGGATCGCTTAGCCCGGCGATGCATGAGGAAGAGGGCAGCAAACTCGGTCTGCACTATGTGTATCGGCGCATCGATCTGGAAGCGTTGAAGCTGGACATCACGGCACTCTCCGATTTGCTCGTTTCCGCCGAACGCATGGGCTACAACGGGCTGAACATCACGTACCCCTGCAAGCAGGCCGTGATTCCGCTGCTCGATGAACTCTCCGACGACGCGCGCGCACTCGGCGCGGTCAATACGGTTCTGTTCAAGAACGGCAAACGTATCGGCCACAACACCGATTGGTCCGGTTTCGCGCGCGCGTTTCAACGCGGCCTGCCGGACGTATCGCTGGAACGCGTCGTGCAACTGGGCGCGGGCGGCGCGGGCGCGGCGGTCGCGCATGCCGCGCTGACCATGGGCGCGCAAACGCTCACGCTATTCGACGTGGACGCCGGGCGCGCCGCATCGCTCGCTGCGGAATTGCAGAAGCGCTTTCCCGCATCCACTGTCAGCGCTGGCAACTCGCTCGCAGAATCGCTCGTCACCGCCAACGGCCTGATTCACGCGACGCCCACCGGCATGGCGAAACTGCCGGGCTTGCCGTTGCCGGTCGAATTGCTGCACCGCGATTTATGGGTAGCGGATATCGTCTATTTCCCGATCCGCACCGCGCTGCTGCAAGCCGCCGAAGAACTCGGCTGCCGCACGCTGAGCGGCGGCGGGATGGCGGTGTATCAGGCGGTCGACGCGATGCGCATTTTCACTGGCCTGGAACCTGACGCCGAGCGCGTGTACACGCATTTCCAGTCCTTGTTGCAACGCCAGGCCAGTAGCACATAAGCCATACATATCCGGTACGTAATCCGACCGAGGAGACAGAGACGCCATGCCACAACCCATTCATTCCACGCCCGCCGAGGCAACTCGCCAAACGGCTGCCACGGTAAGCACCGCGCGCCGCTCGAAAGCCCGCTATCAGATTCTCTCGCTGCTAGCGGTCGGCACAATGATCAACTATCTGGACCGCACGGTGCTCGGTATCGCAGCACCGCAGTTGACCAAGGAACTCGGCATCAACGCCGCGCTCATGGGGTTGTTGTTCTCCGTATTCTCGTGGAGCTATGTTGCCTCGCAGATTCCGGGCGGCCTCTTTCTCGACCGTTTCGGCAGCAAGCTCACGTATTTCCTGTCGATGACGTTCTGGTCGCTATGCACACTCGCGCAAGGGCTCGTGCACGGTATCGGCGCGTTGTTCGTGTTCCGGCTTGGCCTCGGCGTCTCGGAAGCGCCGTGTTTTCCGACCAACAGCCGCGTGGTGGCCACATGGTTTCCGCAGAGCGAACGCGCGATGGCGACCGGCACCTACACGGTTGGCGAATATATCGGCCTCGCGTTTTTCAGCCCGTTTCTGTTCATGTTGATGGGCGCGTTCGGCTGGCGTTCGCTGTTCTACGTGGTGGGCGGTGTGGGTCTCGTGTTCGGAGTGATCTGGTGGTTGTTCTATCGCGAGCCGCACGATCATCCGTCCGTTAATCAGGCGGAGCTCGACTATATCGAAGCAGGCGGCGGTCTGACACACAGCAAGAAGGACGCCGATGTTTCCGGCGCACCGGCTGCATCGGGGAAGAGCGGCTTCGAATGGCGCACCATCGGACGCCTGCTCAAGCATCGTCAGTTGGCCGGCATCTGCCTTGGCCAGTTCGCCGGCAACTCGACGCTCGTGTTCTTCCTCACCTGGTTCCCGACTTATCTCGCCACCGAACGCCATATGGCATGGCTGAAGATCGGCTTCTTCGCGATCATGCCGTTCATTGCCGCGTCGATCGGCGTGATGTTCGGCGGCATCTTCTCCGATTGGCTGCTGCGCCGCGGCAAGTCGCCGAACGTGGCGCGCAAGCTGCCGATCATCGCCGGTTTGCTGCTCGCGTCGACGATCATTCTTGCCAACTATGTCGAGAGCAACGTGGCGGTGATCGCGATTCTGTCGGTGGCGTTTTTCGCGCAGGGGATGGCGGCGCTCGGCTGGACGCTGGTGTCGGACATTGCGCCAGATGGCCTGCTTGGCGTGACGGGCGGCATCTTCAACTTTGCCGCCAATCTGGCCGGCATTGTCACGCCGCTGGTGGTGGGTTTCATCGTCGCGGCAACCGGCTCGTTTGTCGGGGCGTTGGTGTTCATCGGCGCGATCGCGTTGATCGGCGCGCTGTCGTACATCTTTATCGTCGGTGACATCAAGCGGATCGTGCTAGTGGACTGAACGGCACGTATCGTTCGAACGGCTTTCATTGGGCAAAAAAAGCGGGACCCGGCGCCAGCCAGGTCCCGCTTTTTTGTTTCAGGCCGGCCTCAGTCTTCCTTGCGCACGAAACGCAGCACGGCGTCGACGATCATCGCGCGATGACGCGCGCGCAGGCGCGGGTGCGACGGATCGCGGCCGAACGCCGTACCAAAGGTATGGCGATTGCCGACGCGGTGAAAGCACAGCGAGCTGATCATCAGATGCAGGTCGATCGCATCGATGTCGCTGCGGAACAGTCCCGCCGCGATGCCGCGCGAGAGCAGATCTTCGATCGTATGAATGACGGTGACGTTGCGGCCTTTGAAGCTCTTCACCTGCTCGACGTACTTCGCGCCGTGAATGTTCTCGATCGTCACGAGGCGGACAAAATCGCGCTGGCGGTCGTGATAGTCAAACGTAAACTCGACCAGCGCGCGCATGCCCTCGATCGGATCGAGTTCGCTGACGTGCAGATCCTGTTCGAGCGCGCGAATGTCGCCATACACTTTTTCCAGCACGGCCTGGTACAACCCTTCCTTGCTGCCGAAGTAGTAGTACAGCATGCGCTTGGTGGTATTCGTACGCTCCGCGATCGCGTCGACGCGTGCGCCGGTCAACCCCATTGCGGAGAACTCCTGCGTCGCGACGTCGAGGATGTTGCGCTTCGTCTGTTCGGGATCGTACTTGCGTCGGGTGTCGGACGCGATGCCGTTGGTATCAGGCTCGGCGGCCTTGCTTCCCTTTTTCATTGTGTATTCGAGCGGCGATGACGGCGCATTCTAGCATGCTGAAACCAGCCTCCGGAGCGGGTCTCGGGCATAAACGGCGGCGTATTGAGCTGGGTGTCGGGTCGCGTACTGAGTAGCGTCACGGCGTCGACCGGGGCGAGGGGCGCCGGGCGGCGAGCGCGTCGCGCGTCTGCATGGCGGTGTAGGTGAGTTGCGCGGCCGCGAGGCCGAGCGCGCCGTAGGTGCGCGTCAGGCCGAAAGCCGCGAATGCGTCGGGTACCGGCCGTTCGCCGGAGATGGCCGCCGCCAGCAATTCGCCCGAGACGGTGGTGGGCGCCATGCCGTGGCCGCCGAAGCCGACCGCATACCAGACGCCGTCCGTGCTGCGGCCGATTTGCGGCATTTTGTGCCGCGCGTAGCTCATCAGGCCGCCCCAGGCGTGCTCGATGCGCACGTCGTGCAACTGCGGATAGACCTTCAGCAGATCACTCCGTAGCAGTCGCGCGATGACGTCGGGCGCGCGGTCGCGTACCGAGATGCGGCCACCCCACAGGATGCGTGTGTCGGGCAGCGGACGGTAATAATCGAAAGCGAAGCGGGTGTCGTAGACGGCGGCGCGGGTGTCTATCGCGTCTTTCAGGCGGGCGCCGAGCGGCTCGGTGGCCATCACGTAGGTAGCGATCGGCAGCACTGCGCGTTCGACCTGTGCATAGACGTTGCGCGCATAGCCGCCGCCGGCCATCACCACGTGGCGTGCTTCGAGCGCGCCTTGCGGCGTATGCACCACGAAGCCGGCACCCTCGCCCCGGGCGCCGCTGCGCTCAAAGCGCACAACGGGCGACTTCTCGTGAATCTGCACGCCCGCGTCGGCCGCGGCGGCCGCGACACCGAGCACGTATTTCAGCGGATGAAAGTGGAACGCATTGCGCTCGAACAGGCCGCCGTGATAACGGTTCGTCTTCAATTGTGAAGCGAGCTCCGCGGCCGCCACGGGTTCCCACTCGACACCGAACGAATCCCGCATCAGACGCCGCTGCGTGTCGAGCCTTGCAGGTTCGTCGAACCAGTTGGCGAGGATCACGCCGGCATCGGTCACGTCGCAATCGATGCGGTAGCGCTGGATACGTTGCCTCATCAGATCGACGGCGTCGGTTGTCAGTGCATAGAGTTCGCGCGCGCGGACCGGCCCGATGGTTTTGAGCAGATCCGCGCAATCGAGGCTGTAGCCGCCGAACACGAAGCCGCCGTTGCGGCCGGAGGCGCCGAAGCCCACCTGCTCGGCTTCGAGCACGGCGACGTCGGTGACGCCCCGCTCGGCGAGTCCCAATGCCGTAGACAACCCCGCGAGGCCGCCGCCCATGATGCAGACGTTGACGCTGCGCCGGCCGGTTAGCGGCGCGTAAGCAGGCGAGTGCCCGGCAGCGCGGGTGATGGTGGCTTCGTAAAAGCTTTGCATAGGGCTCAGGTTAGATCAGGACACCGGCAGCAGCTTGCCGCTGAACACCACCGGACCTGTAGGCGCATTGTGATCGGGCGAGCCGCCCGGCGCTTCGATCGAGACCGCCAGCGCCGCGTAGCTCTCCGGCTTCTGCTGACCGGCCGTGACCTTGCCGTTGGCGCTGTCCGGCAGCATGCCGAGCGATACCGGATGGCCATTGGCCGGAATGCCCCACAACTCCATCGCCCGGCCGGCCGGCAGGTCGACCTTGCCGAGCGGATGCAGCGTCATGGTGGAGCGGGCTTCATCCCACGCGACCAGCATGACCGGATGCGCGTCCTTGTCATTCAGCACCGCGACATGCGAGACGGCCGCTTCCGGCTGTTGCGCGACGGTCGGCGCTGTGGATGGCGCTGTGGATGGCGTTACGCCGGACGGCAGCAGCGAGCGCACGGCAACCACCGCGGCGACTACGGCAAACCCCGTCACGCCGATCGCCCAGCCGCGCCAGAACGCGAGATTTTCGAAGATGCTGCCGGACGGACGCGCGGGTTTTTCGACCACGGTGCGCGGTCGTGCCGCCTCACGCGCAGCGTCACGAGCCGACGTCAGGCCGAGCCGCCGCTCGACGGCATCCCAGACGGCGGCCGGCGGCATACGCGGCTCCGCGAGCTCGGCCAACGGCGAGATTCGCCGCTGCCATTCTTCGACGGCCTGACGAATCACCGTATCGTGATCCGCGTAGCGTTGGAAGCGGCGCCGGGCGCCGCCACGCAGCGTGCCGAGCACATACTCGGCGGCCAGCATATCGACCAGTTGAGGATAGCGATGGAGATTCATCACTCACCTCCCAGGCAGGTCTTCAGCTTGGCAAGGCCGCGCCGGATCCAGGATTTGATGGTGCCGAGCGGCACCGTCAGCGCTTCAGCGATCTCGCTATGGCTCTGGTCACGCAGGTAGGCGAGAGCCACCGCCTGACGCTGCGCCGGTTCCAGCTGCTGCATGCAGCCGGCCAGCAGACGTGCCTGCAGGCTGACCGCGGTCAGTGCTTCGGGATCCGGATCGCCGGTTGCCACAAGATCGTCCAACGCATCGCTCCATTCGGTTTCCTGCTTGTTGACCCGCCGCAGGTGATCGAGAGCACGGTTCCGGACGATTGCCGACATCCACGTCATGGGGGCGGAGAGTGCCCGCCGATAGTCGCCCGCAAAGCGCCAGATGTTGACGAAGCTGTCCTGCAATACTTCTTCGGCCCACTCGTGCCTGCTCAATATACGGAGCGCAAGACCAAACAGTTTCGGGGCGGCGAGATCATATAGCTCGCGTAGTGCCGAAGCATCCTCTTTGGCAATGCGTTCGAGCAACTCAGCGAGGGTTTCCGGCGTCAGTTCTCGAGGATCGGCGGTCATGGAAATTGGTGTGGTGAGCTTGCGGGCCTATGTTACTCAATTTCCTTCTGACCTTATATGTGGTTTTTCCCCCGTGTGCTGCATCCGCCAGGCGTATGGCCGCGTATGTGGATGCAGGACCCGGGGGTTGCGTCCGAGGGTTGCGCCTGCGCGCTTATCGTTTTGCTTTGGACTGCTCCAGGTTGAGCCTAGACGCCCCAACGCAATACCAGCGGATCGAGCCGTCGTGCGACTTTCAGCAAACCTGCGCGTGTGGCCGGATGCATCGGCGGCAGCGGATGGCGCACTGCGTCCGATCGAATCACTCCGCCTTCTTTCATCAAGGCCTTGCACGATGCGAGGCCGCCCTGGCGGTTTTCATAGTTGATGAGCGGCAGCCATTCCTGATAGTGGGCGGCGGCTGCTTCGGTGTCGCCCGCCGCATAGGCGTCGACGATCAGGCGGATGCCGTCCGCATAGCCGCCGCCGGTCATCGAACCGGTTGCGCCCGCATCGAGATCGGCCATCAGCGTGATCGCTTCTTCGCCATCCCATGGACCTATCACGGCGTCGCCACCCAGTTCGATCAGCTCGCGCAACTTGTTCGCCGCCTGCGGCACTTCGATCTTGAAGTACGACACGTTCTGCAGTTCACGCGCCATGCGGGCGAGAAACGGCGCGGATAACGCCGTGCCGCTGACCGGCGCGTCCTGGATCATGATTGGAATCCCGATTGCATCGGACACCGTGCGATAGAACTCATAGATACCGCGCTCGCCGATGCGGATCGTCGCGCCGTGATACGGCGGCATGATCATTACCATCGCGGCGCCCGCAGCCTGCGCACTGCGGCTGCGTTCAGCGCACTGGTACGAACTGAAATGCGTGGTCGTGACGATCGCCGGCACGCGGCCGGCGACGTGTTCGAGCACCACGTGCATCAGCGTGTTGCGCTCGTCGTCGGACAGCGCGAACTGTTCGGAGAAGTTCGCCAGAATGCACAGGCCGTTCGAGCCCGCGTCGATCATGAAATCGATGCAGCGTTTCTGGCCTTCCAGGTCGAGACCGCCGGCCTCGTCGAAGATAGTCGGCGCGACGGGGAACACGCCGCGCATGGGAGCAGGGTTGTGGGTGTGGGTCATGGTGATGTGCGTTGTGCCGAGGTGATGAGGTGATGAGGCGTGGGTGTTTGAATGTCTCCGTCGCTGACTATACGGCGGGGTGCGTGGCGGGTATATTGAATTGTTTCCATCTTGTGATCGCTTTTGCGACTCACCTCGCGACTCCCTTGATTGCCCGGCAATTCATGAAAGACACCCTGAACGTCCTGCTGTCGAGACTGCGTATGAAGCAGCTGCAACTGCTGATCGCGCTCGACGACCATAAGTCGCTGCACAAAGCCGCAAGCGCGATGTCGATGACGCAATCGGCTGCCAGCAAGGCGTTACAGGAGTTGGAGTCGATGCTCGAGGCGCCGCTTTTCGAGCGTTCGAAGAGCGGCATGATTCCGAACCAGCTCGGCCACTGCGTGATCCGCTACGCGCGGCTCGTGGCCACAGACCTTACCGCGCTCTGCCAGGACGTCGCCGAGATACGCTCGGGGCGGGGCGGGCGTCTCGCGATCGGCGCGATCATGGGCGCGATTCCGGAGTGCGTCGTGCCGGCGCTGAACGATCTGCATGCCGGCCAGCCGGGCCTGTCGATCGAAGTGATGGAAGACACCAGCGCGCGCATGCTGCTGCAACTCGACGAAGGCCGGCTCGATCTGGTGATCGGCCGTGCGGCGGTTGCCGCCGATCCGTCGAAATATCACTATCGTCCGCTTGGGGACGAGCCGTTATCCGTGGTGGTGGGTTATGGCCATCCGCCACTGCCGAGGAAAGAAGTGGAACTGCGTGACCTGGCCGGCCACCGCTGGGTCATGTATCCGTCGCATATGCCCTTGCATGCGTTGCTCGAACGGGAGATGGATCTGGCGGGGCTTGAGATGCCGGACAACCCGATTTCGACTGCCTCCACTTTCGTGACAGTCGCATTACTGCAAAGCAGTGCCGATCTGGTTTCGTTGTTACCGACCGCAATCGCGGAGTTGTTCGTGCGGCAGAAAATGTTGCGCTTCGTGCCGGTCAAACTGAAGTCGCCGTCACAAACCTTCGGTATTGTGACGCGCAAAGGCGGCGTGCTGTCGCCGCCGGCTGAGCAATTCATCGAATTACTGCGTGGAAGGACGAGGGGGCAGGTGGAAGGGCAAGCGGCGTCGGCGCAAAAAAACGTCTGAATCTGCTTTCTTTTGACGCGCGAAAGACCTTCAATATCTCATGGCAATCGGCGCTCCGCCATGCCCGGCGAGAAGGTGTTGCTGCGGCGACACTGTGGGGTAAATCCGAACCGATTGCGTGCTCGCGTTCCGCGCTACACTTGATCGAAGGTGCGCCAGAATCAAGAGAATGGCGCACGCTCGGGGAGAGCAGCCATGAATCGGCCACTGATTCGGTTACCGCTTCGCGCGACAGGCATGACGCCCGTCAGGAAGTGGCTCATATGGGGGCTGGCAGCGGGATTCCTGCTCGCGCTGGCCTTGGCGGCCCGCTTTATCCAGGTTGAGATCGAAACGTCTCGACTGCAGGCGCGCTATCTCTCCGAACTCACGCGCGACGTGGGTTTCTCCGTCGAGAACGGTCCAAGTCATTCCATCCGGTTCCCTCAGGCAGACAAGGGCCCCTACGACAGCCGCCTCGGCTACGCGTTGCTGCCGTCGTTCCAGCAGCGCTTGCTCGAACGTGGGTTTGAAATCAGCGCGCAGTCGCGTGATTCCGAGCGAATGCTGTCGCTGGCCGATAACGGCTTATTTATTCCCTACGCCGAAAAAGATCAGGCGGGGCTGCAACTCTTTGACGGTACCGGCGCGCCGCTCTTTGGTGCACAGTATCCAGGCCGCGTTTATGACAGCTTCGATTCGATCCCGCCGTTGATCGTCAATTCGCTGCTGTTTATCGAAGACCGCTATCTGCTCGATCCGGATCAGCCGAACCGTAATCCGGCAATCGACTGGGGGCGCTTTAGCCACGCGCTCGTCGACCAGGGCGCGCGCGTGTTCAATCGGCATCAGTCGACGCCGGGTGGTAGCACGCTCGCTACGCAGATTGAGAAGTTTCGCCACTCGGCAGGTGGGCGCACGGCAACGCCGCCGGAGAAATTGCGGCAAATCGCATCCGCCTCGGTACGCGCTTATCTGAATGGCCCGCAGACCATGCCCGCGCGTCAGCAGATCGTCGTCCACTATCTCAACTCGGTACCGCTTGCCGCGCAGCCGGGCATCGGCGAAATCAACGGGATGGGCGACGGGCTCGCCGCCTGGTACGGTCGCGATTTCAACGACGTCAACCGCGTTCTCAAAGCGCCGTCGACAGAAGCGAATCTTGCGGAGCAGGGTGTGGCGTTTCGCCAGGTGCTCTCGCTGATGATCGCGCAACGTGCGCCGTCGTATTTCCTGCATCACGGCTATGCCGAACTTGAACGTTTGACGGATAGTTATCTGCGCTTGCTGGCGAGCGGCGGTGTCATTTCGATCCCGCTGCGCGATGCCGCGCTGTCCGCGCAAGTGGATCTGCGCCGCGCACCGGAAAAAACGCTGAACGCCGACTCATTCGTGTCGCGCAAAGCCGTGACGTCGATGCGTTCGCACCTGTTGACGGCGCTCGGCATCCCGAGTTTCTATGAACTCGACCGGCTCGACTTGCAGGCAACGGGCACGCTCAACAATGCCGTGCAGCAGGCCGTGAGTGAACGTCTTGCCGCCGCCGCGACGCGCGACGGCGCAAAAGCCGCGGGACTCGTCGGCTATGAAATGCTGCGCGCCTCCGACGACCCGTCGAGAATTGCTTATAGCTTTACGTTGTTCGAACGGCGTGACGGCGGGAACCTGGTGCGGGTGCAAACCGATAGCGTGAACCAGCCTTTCGACATCAATTCCGGCGCGCGACTGAATCTCGGTTCAACCGCGAAAATGCGTACCGTCGTGACGTATTTGCAGATCGTCTCCGATCTGCACGCGCGTTATGCCCCGTTGAGCACAACGGAGCTGAAAGCCGTGAGGCCCGATCCGAACGATCAGCTCACGCGCTGGGCGCTGGATTATCTGGCGCATACCCCGGACCGCTCGCTGCAAGCCATGCTCGACGCGGCCGTGGAGCGCAAATACTCGGCAAGTCCAGGCGAAACGTTTTACACGGGGGGCGGCGCGCAGACTTTCAACAACTTCGAATCCGACGACAACAGCCGCATTCTCACCGTGCACCGCGCATTCCAGCATTCGGTCAATCTGGTGTTCGTGCGGCTGATGCGCGATATCGTCCACTACGAGATGGTGCAGACCACCGGACCGTCGTCGCAATGGCTGGGCGACCCGGCGATTCGCAAGATGTATCTCACGCGTTTCGCCGATCAGGAAAGCCGCGTGTACATGAATCGTTTCTACACGAAGTACCACGGCAAGGCGTCCGAGCAGCAACTTGCCTTGCTGCTGCTTGGCGTGCGCAAATCGCCGCCTAAAGTAGCAACTGTGTTGCGCAGTGTCGCGCCGGACGAATCGAACGCGTGGTTCAACGCGAAGATGCGTGCGGCGCTGAAGAATACGCCGGCTGCCTCCATCCTGGACGACGAGGACCTGGCGAATCTGTACGACAAATATGCAATCGACCGCTTCAATCTGAACGATCGCGGCTACATTTCGAGCGTGCATCCGCTGGAACTGTGGACCCTCAACTATCTGCGCGCCCATCCCGACGCGACGCTCGACCAGATACAAAGCGCGAGCCGCGACGTGCGCCTGTCGACCTATTCGTGGCTCTTCAAGACTCGCTATCACGCCACCCAGGATCGCCGCATCAAGCGGATGGTCGAACTGCGCGCCTACGATGCGATCGGTAAATCGTGGCAGGCGCTCGGCTATCCGTTCGCGACGCTCACGCCGTCGTATGCGGCGGCGATCGGCGCGTCCGGCGACCGGCCGGCTGCGCTCGCGCAACTGATAGGCGTGATTGCCAACAACGGCAACAAGGTGCCGACCGAAAGTCTCACGCAACTCGACTTCGCGAAAAACACGCCGTACGAAACGCATTTCCAGCGCGCGGCGGTGGCGCCGCAGCAGCAGTTGTCGCCGGAGATCGCCGGGGTGGTCAGGGGGCTGTTGCGTGATGTCGTATTAGGCGGTACGGCCAAGCGTCTCGCGCAGGGCATGACGTTCCCCAACGGTCAGACACTCGAGATTTACGGCAAGACCGGCACCGGCGACCAGCGTTTCAATGTCTGGGCCAAAGGCGCGCGCCTAATCGAGTCGCGCAAGGTGAACCGCAGCGCAACCTTCGTGTTCGTGATGGGAGACCGCTTCTACGGCACGCTGACTGCCTGGGTGCATGAGCCGTATGCGGCTCATTACGAGTTCACGAGTGCGCTCTCGGTGCAGTTGCTGAAGTCGCTAGCGCCGGTGCTGCAGCCCTTGCTGCAAAATCCGCCGGCCAAAACCGCTGCGATAGCGAAAGTCGCCGCGCAATGAGCAAGGGCGCCTAATAGCCGGTGTCCGTCGCCGGCTTAAGGAAAAGCTCGTGCACCGGCGCGAAATGCGCATACAGCGGCAGAATTGCGCCGCCCATCGCCCGCGCATCGGCGCCGATGGTGCCTTCCAGTAGTTGCGGACGCACCATGCCTTCCCATTCGAAGCGATCGAGCACGCGCTCGGTTCGGCGGATGATTTCGCGGACCAGTTGCCGGTCGAGTTCACCGTCGATCACCACCGCCTCCAGGTCGAGCAAGGCAGCCGCATTGGTCAATGCATTGGCGATCGCGGGACACGCGGTGTCGAGCCATTGTTCGGTCTGCCGCCACAGTTCAGGCGACAACGCACGATGATCGTGCGCGGCGGCGGGCGGCACGCCTGCATCGCTCAATAGCCGTTCCAGAACGAAACCCGATGCTGCGTGCAGCAGTTGCCGCGCGGGTTTGCGAGTGCTGCCGTCCCGCAGCGGTATCGAGCCGACTGCGCCGGCGTTGTCGTGCGGTCCGGCATGCAAACGGCCGTCGATCACCAGGCCGCCGCCGATAAACGTCCCGACGAACAGGTACAGAAAATTGTGAATCCCGCGGCCCTGGCCCATCACGAGTTCGGCCGCGCAGGCCGCGGTAGTGTCTTTGGCGAACTCGACAGGCAAGCCCGTCATCGTCGCGATGCGGCTGCGCAAGTCGATCTCGTGCCACGCTTCCAACGCATCCTGCGGGGCGCCGAGAAAATCGCGCCAGCCGCCGAGCCACAACGGCGCCGCCACGCCTACGCCAACCACTTTGTTTGCCTTCGCGCCGAGCGTCTGATTCACGCGCGCCAGTTTGCTTTCGAGCGCGGGGAATAGTGTGCGCGGATCGGGATAGGCGTAGTCGAATACATCGCGGCACACCACGTGGCCCGCGAAATCCATCGCCAACACGTCGAGGCTGCGTCTGCCCACCTTGATGCCGATGGTGTACGCGCCGTCGGCACGCAGTGCGATCGGTACCGAAGGTTGGCCGATGCGGCCGCGCACGCGCGCCTGCTTTTCGAGCAGGCCGTCGTCGATCAGACGGTCGACGATCATCGAGACGGTCTGCATCGACAGACGCGTGAGGCGTCCCACGTCGGCCTTCGGCAGCGGCCCGTGCAAACGGATCGCCTGGAGGACGATTCGTTCGTTGAACTGCCGCATGCCGACCTGGTTCGAGCCGACCGTGCGTTTGAGAGGCGAGCGTGTACCGGTGGTGTCCATCGTCGTGTGCCCCTCAGCGGGATGCGTGCATCATGCAATCGCCTTGACGTCCGCTTGCTTCGCGCCCGTCATGATCGCCACGGCCTCCGACATGTGGATGTCTTTGGTGTTGACCACCGCGGCGCGCCTGCCGAGCCGCTGGATATGAATACGATCCGCGACTTCGAACACGTGCGGCATGTTGTGGCTGATCAGGATCACCGGCAAGCCGCGATCACGCACGCGGCGGATCAACTCGAGCACCATGTTGCCTTCTTTGACGCCGAGTGCGGCGGTGGGCTCGTCGAGAATCACCACATGCCGTGCGAACGCCGCGCTACGCGCGACAGCCACGCCTTGACGCTGGCCGCCGGATAAGGTTTCGACCGCCTGGCGCATCGAGCGGATGCCGATCTGCAAATCCTTCATGTGCGCGGTGGCTTCGTCGAGCATGCGGCGTTTGTCGATCATCTTGAAGATCGAGCCGCGCCGGCCCGGTTTGACGAGCTCACGGGCCAGAAACAGGTTTTCGGCGATGCTCATGGCGGGCGCCACCGCGAGTTCCTGGTACACGGTTTCGATGCCTTGAGCGCGCGCATCCAGAGGGCTGCGGAATTTGACCGGCTTGCCGTCGAGCAGGATTTCGCCTTCATCGGGGATGGTGGCGCCGGAAAGCGCCTTGATCAATGACGATTTGCCCGCGCCGTTGTCGCCGATCACAGCGAGAATCTCGCCGGGCAGCACTTCGAAATCGCAGCCGTCGAGGGCGGTGACGTTGCCGTAGCGTTTGACGAGTCCGCGCGCCTGCAGAACGGGCATCACGGCAGAAGCGGAAGTAGGTGTCGACATGACAGGTTCCTTTGGGCGTTCAACCGCGACGATGGGAAAGTTTGTCCGCGGCAACCGCGAGAATCACCAGCATGCCGGTGATCAACACCTGGTAGACCGAAGAGACACCGATTAGCGTCAGGCCATTGCGAAACACGCCGACGATCAGCGCGCCGAGCAGGGTTCCGCTAATCGAGCCGCGTCCGCCGAACAGACTCGTGCCACCCAGTACCACTGCCGTAATACTGTCGAGGTTCTCGGTTTGCCCCGCTTGCGGATCGCCGACGCCGGTGCGCGACACGGACAACAGCGCGGCGATGCCATAGATCGCACCGGCCAGCGAATACACGGTCAGCAGAATCTTTTGCGACGAGAGGCCCATCAGGCGCGCGGCTTCTGGGTTATTGCCGAGCGCGTACAGATGCCGGCCGGGCACGGTGTCGCGCAAGACGAACCATGTCGCCCCATACATCAGCAGTGTCAGCACCGTGCCGTAGGTGACATCGGCGGGCCCGAGTTTGAACGTGTTGCCGAGGAACATGATCGCGTCCGGCAGGTTCGAGACGCTCTCCGCGTTCGAATAGATCTGCGTGAGGGCGAATGCGATATTCAGCGTACCGAGTGTGACGATGAAGGCGGGCAGTTTGATACGCGTGATCAGCACGCCGTTGAGCGCACCGAACAACGCGCTCGCGGCGATGCCGCACAGAATCGCGAGAACGGGCGGCACGCCGAGCGTGACCGCGAATTTGGTCATGATGATCGAGCCGAACGCCATCACCATCCCGCACGACAGATCGATCCCGCCTGTCAGCACGATCAGCGTCTGGCCGATGGCGATGACGGCGACCACCATCGTCTGCTGCAGGATCAGCGAGAGGTTCTGGAACGACAGGAAGCGGTTGCTCTGCGAAATGAAGAAACCGCAGGCCAGCAGCAGGGCGATCAGCGGTCCGATTTCAGCGAGCGACGGCAGGTGGTCGGTGAAGGTGCGCGGGTGGCCGGCGGGCGCGGAAGGTGTCGACATGATAGGTGTCCTCGATGCATGAACGTGGCGGGCAGGCCACGTGGCAAATACGGCGGCCGGCCATCTGGCGGCCGGAGTCCCGGTGTTCGGCGTCCCGGGCCGGCGGTCCAGTGGCTGGCAATCCGTGAGCGGCCCAGCGAAGTGGGCCGCCGTTTAGTGCGCGTTACTTGTTGCCCCAGCAGTTGTCGAGGCCGTACTTCGTATCCTTGCTGTCGACGCCGGACATCGCCTTATCGGTGATCAGCGTCACGCCCGTGTCCTGATAGCCGGAGACTTTCTTGCCGGTCTTCGCATACTCGACACCCGCCGTCACGCCGAGCGAGGCCATCTTCAACGGATACTGCTGCGAGGTCGCCGCAATCGCACCGGCCTTCACATTACGTACGCCTTCGCAGCCGCCGTCGATGGAAACGATCATCACGCTCTTGTCCTTGCCCGCTGCCTTGAGCGCGCGATACGCACCCGCTGCAGCCGGTTCGTTGATCGTGTAGACCACATTGATATCCGGCGATTTCTGCAGGCAGTTTTCCATCGCCGTCTGGCCCTTCGACTGATCGCCGCGGGTGTCCTGGCTGCAGACGATCGACGGGTCGCCTTCCTTCACACCGAAGCCTTCCAGGAAGCCGTTATGACGTAGCACGCCAACCGAGACGCCGGGCGCAAGATCGAGCGTGGCGATCTTTGCGGGCTTGCCGTTCATGGCGGCTTTTGCGTACTTGCCGATCAGCACGCCGGCTTTGAAGTTGTCGGTGGCGAAGAGGGCGTCTGTGGCGTCTTGCGGATCGGTCGGCGTATCGAGCGCGACCACCATCACGCCGGCGGCGCGCGCTTTCTTGATGCTCGGCACGATCGCTTTGGTATCGCTCGGCGTGATCAGAATCGCTTTCGCGCCGGCCGTCATCATGTTTTCGATGGCGGTGACCTGGCTCGCGTTGTCGCCGTCGAACTTGCCGGCGGCGGTGAGCAACTTGGCGCCGTCTTTCGATGCAGCCGCTTCAGCGCCCTGTTTCATCTTCACAAAGAACGGGTTGGTGTCAGTCTTGGTGATGAGGCCGACAACAGGCTGGTCGGCCGCCTGGCTCGCGCTCGCACACCACACGGCCGACGCCGCGACGCACATCGACACGATTTTCCTGGCGACAGGATGCCTGCGGGAATTCAGATTCATGGGACGCTCCTCCGGTTATTGGTCACGACGTTGTGAACTGCGGGTGATTGCACACGCGAACGCTGCGCGCTTGCCGCCTGCTTGCGATCTGGTTTCGAACCTGATGCGATTCCAATGCAATGCAAAACTGGCTGCTTAAATCACTTTGGTTGATTTAGTACAGCAGGCGCGAGGACGCTCGTCAAGGAAGCGATCAGGAAGGGCGTCGACGCGCCAAAGCGGCCGCCAAGGCGGCAGGCCATACGTGACGGGGCTTTTCGGGAGTGGTGCGATGCAAGATCGAGCGCCGGTACCTCGGGAAAGTCCTGGCTCGGTTGAAAGCTGGTTGAAATACTAATTGATACGTTGCGACGGTTTTGACTGCCGTCGCGAAGGTAGTAAGCGGCGGCTAAAAGCAGCGATTCTCATCGGCGATGACAGCAAACCTGATCAACGCCGTGAGAATCGTGGCGAGCGTGCCCGAAGGTGTTTACCCGCGCGGCGTGAGCCTTTGACGCTTCGTTTCGAGTTGCGTGACGACACGCTGCAAGACCCGTTCGGCTGGCCCCGGCGTCGTCACGAACTTGCAGCCGATCATGAAGCGCAGGTCGCCCTTCGGCGTAGTCAATTGCCGTGGCGCGACGATTTCCAGATCGAGCGTAAGCGTGCCGAAGCTGCCGAGTTGCAGCGTGACGTCGCGCAATACGGTGCCGTTTTCAAGCGAGCCGAAACGTGCATCGGCAGTGTTCAACGCCACGCCGCCCAATGAAAGATCCTGCAGTTCGAGCCTGAACGAACCGCCGTCCGCATACGGCCCGCTAGCGATGTACGGATCCAGCACGGGCGTTTGCACACGGAAGAATTCGCGGCGCTGCACGTAGTACAGGAGCGAGGGGAAGGCTGCCTCGAAAGCCGGGCGTCCCTCGAACATGATCGGGTCTGCGTTGAGCGTCGTGAACTCCGTGCGAATGCCACCTGGCAAACTGCGAAAGATCAACTGGCGCGCAGACGGCAGCGCGTAATTGTCCAGCTGCGTATTGCCGGCGTCAAAGATAAAGCGGGCATTGCGCGAGTCGACATCGAGTACCTGCGTCACGATCTGGCGGCCGTTGAATTCCACCGTCACGAAGTCCTGTCCGGACATCAGCTTGCGCAGGCAGACTGCGATTTGCAAGGGATGGCGCTGCGCGAAGGTCGAGTCTGCGTCGGTGGTCTGTTCGGCGAGATCGGCGTCCAGCAGAAGAGCGGCATTCATTTGAGTATCCATGCTTGTTATGGCCCTGGCCTGGCCGGTTGGGGGAGCGCAGGCGGCATGTGAGTCATGCCGGCGCTCGGCCTTTTCCTGCTTTATCGCAGGGACCGTGCCAACTGCATGGATGGACTGATTAAAACGGTGTTTTTTGCCACGGAGCCGCTTGATACGGGCGTTTGCGGACGGTGGCCCGGGAGGTGGGGGCGGCCGTTGCCAGGGTTCGCTACGTAACGTCCTCGATGTTGTTACGGCCACGTTACCTCGGGCGCGACACCCCCGTCGACGCACGCACAACCAGTTTCGGCGCGGAGGAAATCCGCATCGGCACGCTTGCCGCTGGTTGATGACCCGCTTGTCCATACGACGATTCGATCAACTCGCGCAGCAGCGACACCGCCAGGTCGGCGACTTCGACAGTCGGCACGGCGACTGTGGTCAACGCGGGCCGCGATTCGCGCGCCAGTTGAATATCGGTGATGCCGATCACGGACAGATCACCCGGCACGTTCAGGCCAAGATCGGCGGCGGCGTGCATCGCGCCAAGCGCCGGCAGATCGTTGGTCGCGAAGATCGCGGTGAGTTTTGGATCGGCTTCCAGCAGCGCACGCGCCGCGGCGTAGCCGCCCTGTATCGTATCGGGCGCATGCTTGACCCGTCCTTTCGGCGCGCCGGCCGCATGCAGTGCATCGACAAAACCTTCGTAACGGGCTGCGTGAATGCCCGAGGCCTTGCTGCCGACAATCGCGCCGATCCGCCGGTGTCCGAGCGTCAGCAGATGCGCGCCGGCCAGTTCGCCTGCCAGACGAAAATCGACCGCTACACAAGGCAGCCCCGGCGGCTCATTGGGCCGTTCCCACATGCACAGCACCACGGGCGTGCCGCGCGATTCGGTCGTATGAAGGTCGGCAAAGTCCAGGTTCGCATTGGTGACGAGCACACCCTCGGAAAGCGTCCCAGCGATCTGGTCGAGATAAGCCCGCCCGGTCAGCGGATTTTCGTTCGTATTGCAGATGATCACGAAGTGGCCGCTGCTGCGCGCCGCGTGTTCGACCGCGAGCGCGAACTCCGGATAGAACGGATTGGCAATGCTCGACACCATCAACGCCAGCGTCGGCGCGCGGCCTTCGGCGAGCGCGCGGGCGGCCAGATGCGGGCGGTAGCCGAGCACGGCGACGGCGTCCAGCACCCGCTGCCGGGTGCTCGCGCCGACCCGGCCGCGATTGCGCAGCACGTTCGACACCGTGGCAGGGGTGACGCCGGCGTGACGCGCGACTTCGCTAAGGGTTGTCATAATAGTTATTCAATATTTGGGATGGGTGTCCGGCATTTGCATCACAGCCCAAGGCGCGGCACCATTTGCCGCACAGACAAAACGATATCGGAGACAGGCAAGGCCCCAGCGATCGGAAGCGATCGATTTTTTCGGCCCTGCTGATTAAGCGCTTAATCTCCGACGTCGAGCCGATTAAATCACGGAGTCGATGCGATGGCGAGCATTTCGTTGAGAGGCGTGCAGAAGGCGTATGGCGACGGCGCGCTGGTGATCCGCGATGTCGATCTGGAGATCGGCGAGAACGAGTTCTGCGTGTTTCTCGGTCCGTCCGGCTGCGGTAAATCCACCTTGCTGCGAATGATCGCCGGCCTCGAAGACGTGACCGACGGAGACCTGTCGATTGCCGGCCGCCTCGTCAACGACGTCCCGGCGGCACAGCGCGGTGTGGCGATGGTGTTCCAGAGCTATGCGCTGTTTCCGCATATGACCGTGTTCGAGAACATGGCCTTCGGCCTCAAGCTCGCTAAAACTCCCAAGGACGAAATCGACCGCAAGGTGCGGGAAGCCGCGCGCATCCTGCAACTTGAGGCGCTGCTCGAGCGCCGGCCCAAAGCACTGTCCGGCGGCCAGCGGCAACGTGTGGCGATTGGCCGGGCCATCGTGCGCGAGCCGGGCGTGTTTCTGTTCGACGAACCGCTCTCCAATCTCGACGCGACGCTGCGCGGCCAGACCCGCATCGAAATCGCGCGGCTGCATAAGCAGTTCGCCAAAGCCAGCGTGGTGTACGTCACGCACGACCAGATCGAAGCGATGACGCTTGCCGACAAGATCGTGCTGCTGCATGCGGGTAAGGACACCGAGCGCTACGGCAGCATCGCGCAGATCGGCGCGCCGCTCGAGTTGTATCACCGCCCGAGGAGCCGCTTCGTCGCCGGTTTCATCGGTTCGCCGCGGATGAATTTTTTGCCGGGGCGGGTGGCGTCGGTTGATCAGCAGGGCGTGATCGTCACGCTCGACGATACGTCCGAAAACGTGCGCGTGCCGGTCGGCGGCGATGGACTCCAGGCGGCGCAACCCGTCACGCTCGGTGTACGCCCGGAGCACTTGGAATTCATCGACGCGGCAGTTTCTGAAAACCCGCCGGGCGCCGTTTTGAGCCGCACCGTATCCCTCGTCGAACAACTCGGCGAGCACAGCTACGTCCACCTCGATCAGCCCGGCGGCGCCACGCTGATCGCCAAGGCGCCCGGCGACACACGCCTCGCGCCGGGCGACCGCGCGAGCTTGCGCGTCCCCAGCCGCGCTTGCCATTTGTTTACCGAAGACGGCTTTGCCGCAGCTTCGCTCGAATCCGTCGAACACTACGCATAGAGGACATTCGGATGCGCCTTGGAGTCTGTTATTACCCGGAACACTGGCCGGAGTCGATGTGGGAAGACGACGCTCGCCGGATGAAAGCCCTCGGCATCGAGCAGGTGCGAATCGCCGAATTTGCGTGGAGCCGGATGGAGCCAACGCCTGGCGAGTACGACTGGGGCTGGCTCGATCGCGCGATCGATGTGCTCGGTGCAGCCGGTCTGCAGGTCGTCATGTGCACGCCCACCGCGACGCCGCCCAAGTGGCTGATCGACCGTCATCCGGACATTTTGCCGATCGGGGCGGATGGCCGTCCTCGCGCCTTCGGCTCACGCCGTCATTACGATTTCTCCTCGCCTTCGTATTTCACGGCATCGCAGCGGATCTGCACGGCGGTCGCCGAGCGTTACGGCAAGCATCCGGCCGTTGCCTACTGGCAGACCGATAACGAATTCGGCTGCCATCACACGGTGGTCAGCTATTCGCCCGCTGCAGTGGGGCGCTTTCGCGAGTGGCTCAAGGCGCGCTATCAAACGATCGATGAGCTGAACCGTGCGTGGGGCACGGTGTTCTGGAGCATGGAGTACCGCAGCTTCGACGAGATCGACGCGCCGGTGGCGACGGTCACCGAAGCGCATCCGTCGCACCGGCTTGATTACCGGCGCTTCGCCTCCGACGAAGTGGCGCGCTACAACCGCATGCAGGTCGAGATCATCCGCGCGCATTCGCCGGGGCGGCCGGTCGCGCACAACTTCATGCAGCTCTTTACCGAGTTCGATCACTACAAGGTGGCGGCCGATCTCGACGTTGCCGCGTGGGACAGCTATCCTCTCGGCGCACTCGAAGAGCAGTGGTTTGCGCCGGACGTGAAAGCGCGCTGGTTGCGCAGCGGGCATCCCGACTTCGCGTCGTTCAATCATGACGTGTACCGCGGCATGTCGAAGCTGCCGTTCTGGGTGATGGAGCAGCAGCCCGGCCCGGTGAACTGGGCGCAGTGGAATCCGGCGCCGCTGCCTGGCATGGTGCGGCTATGGAGTTGGGAGGCGTTCGCGCACGGTGCGGGCTGCGTGTCGTATTTCCGCTGGCGCCAGGCGCCGTTTGCGCAGGAGCAGATGCACGCTGGTTTGAACACACCCGATAATCGGCTCGATGTGGGCGGCAACGAAGCGGCGCAGGTTGCCGACGAGATTCGCGCGGTGCTCGCCGCGAACGCCGACGCCAACGCAGCGATCCGCTCGAAGGTTGCACTCGTCTACGACTACGAAGCGAAGTGGCTCTTCGAGATTCATCCGCAGGGCGCGGACTTTCACTATCCGCGCTTCGCATTCGAGTATTACTCGGCGCTGCGCGCGCTCGGGCTGGATGTCGATATCGTGCCGGTCGATGCAGCTCTCGACGGCTATCGTTTGATCGTCGTTCCGCCTCTGCCGATCGTGCCCGCGGATTTCGCCGCCCGGTTGGCGAGCTCGGGCGCGCAAGTCGTGCTGGGTCCCCGCGCCGGTTCGAAGACGGCAGACGTGCAGATTCCGGCGAACCTGCCGCCGGGCGCGCTCGCTTCAGTGTTGCCGCTGCGTGTGTGGCGAGTCGAATCGATGCGGCCGAATGTGACCGAAGCAGTGCTGCTCGTGGATAACCAGGACGCGACTCCGGAGGACGGCGTTGCGCGCCACTGGCGCGATTTCATCGACAGCGATACAGCGGATTCGCTCGACGTGCGTGCCCGTTTTTCGGATGGTCATCCCGCCTACGTGAAGAGCGGCGCGTTTCACTACCTCGCGAGCCTGTTCGACGATGCGCTTACGGTCCGCCTGTTCGCCCGCATCGCCGAAGAAGCGGGCGTCGAAACGACACCGCTCGGCGACACCGTACGCTTCAGCCGTCGTGGCGCGCTGACCTACGTATTGAACTACGGCGATCAGACGTACACGCTGGCCCATGTCGCCGACGACGCTTTCGTGATCGGTTCACGCGCTATCGAACCGCAAGGTGTGGCCGTCTATCGATCTGGCAAATGATCTGACGCGCTGAACGAAGGATTCCATGCAGTAACAACAACGACGCAAAATCAAGGCATAAAGGAGACAGCAACATGGCACTGAAACCTCGCAAGATTCTGCTGGCACTTGCGCTGGCCGCGGCCGCCGCAGGCGTGTCCGTCGTCAGCACGGCGCAGGCCGGCACGCTCGCGGTCAACATCGCGTTCAAGGGCGCGAGTCAACGCGCAGTCTGGCAGTCGATCATCGACGACTTCAAGAAAATGCATCCCGGTACCGACGTGAAGGTGTCGTTCGTCGACGAAGAAGCGTACAAAGTTCAGTTGCCCGGTTGGCTCTCCACCGTCGCGCCCGATATCGTGAACTGGCATGACGGCGAGCGGATGGCGTATTACGCGCAGCGCGGCCTGTTCGAAGATCTGAGCGGCGACTGGGCGAAGAACGGCTGGAACGACATGTATGCGTCGACGAAGGAAGCGTCGTCGTATAAGGGCAAGCAGTACGCCGCTCCGACCGTGTACTACTCGTGGGGCATGTTCTATCGCAAGGACCTGTTCCAGAAGGTCGGCATTACCGGTGAACCGAAAACGTGGGATCAGTTTCTCGACGACTGCAAGAAGCTGAAAGCAGCGGGCATTACGCCGATTGCCGTGGCTGGCCGTGATTCATGGACGCTGGCCGGCTGGTTCGATTATCTCGACCTGCGCCTGAACGGCAACGCGTTCCATCAGAAACTGATGGCGGGCGATATTGCGTACACCGATCCGCGCGTGAAGAAGGTCTACACGACGTGGAAGCAACTGATCGACGCCGGCTATTTCATCGACAATTCGCTTTCCTACGATCTGGATGCGGTGCAGCCGTTCCTGTTCCAGGGCAAGGCCGCGATGATGCTGATGGGCACGTTCATCACGGGTGGTTTCCCGCCGAACGTCAAGCCGGAAATGGGCTACTTCCAGTTCCCGATCATCGACGCGAACGTGCCGACCGCCGAAGACGGTCCGGTCGAATCGCTGCATATTCCGTCGAAGGCGAAGAACAAGGCCGATGCGCATGCCTTCCTTGCGTTCGTCCAGACGCCGGAAAATGGTGCGAAGCTGGCGGCCGGGCTCGGCTCGCTGTCGGCGAACAGCAAATCGCCGGAACCTGAGGATCCGATTTCGAAGATCGGCTTCCAGATTCTCGCGAATACGAAGGGCGGCATTGCGCAGTTCTACGACCGCGACATGACGAAGGAAATGGCCGATGAAGGGATGAAGGGAATGCAGCAATTCATCTCCGATCCTTCGAAGCTCGACGACGTGCTCGCGCAACTCGAGCAGACGCGTAAGCGGATCTACAAGAAGTGAGCGGTGGCGGCCCGGGTTTAGGTCCTGGCGTGGGCCGCTACTTGTTGCATCAGATTGGCAACTATGTTGCATGGGACCAGAGTACGGCACTAAAGCGCCAACTCTGGTCGACAGGAGAATGATCGTGTCGCACTCCGTCACCCGTCACACCGTCGGCGGTCCTGCCGCACCGGCCTCGGGCGGTGCATTGCGCGGCGGGCCGCCTGGCGCGGCGCGCCGGCGCCGTCCGTCGCCGACCGCGCGCCGGCAGCGGCGAGCCGCTTTCCTGTTTCTCGCGCCGGCCTGCGTGATGGTGGCGATCTACGTCGTGTGGCCGATCATCTCGACTGTGCGCCTGAGCTTTTTCAACTGGGATGGGATGACCGACCCATCTTTCGTCGGTCTCGCAAACTATATCGAGTTGTTCCATACGCCAACGTTCTACACGGCGCTGAAGAACAACCTCATCTGGTTGCTGCTGTTCCTGCTTGCGCCGCCGATGGGGCTCGCCGTCGCGCTCTATCTGAACCAGGCCGTGGCCGGCATTCGCATCGTCAAATCGCTGTTCTTCGCGCCGTTCGTGTTGTCGGGCGTGGTGGTCGGCTTGATCTTTTCATGGTTCTACGACCCGACCTTCGGCCTGCTCGCGGTGATTCTCGGGCACGGTGTGCCGGTACTTGGCGACCCTCGTTACGCGACCCTCGGGATCGTGTTCGCGGCGTTGTGGCCGCAAACCGCGTATTGCATGATTCTTTACCTGACCGGCCTGACGTCGCTGAACGCCGAGCAGATCGAGGCGGCGCGAATGGAGGGCGCGCGCGGCTGGTCGATGCTGTGGCACGTGATCCTGCCGCAATTGCGGCCGACCACGTTCATGGCGATCGTCGTCACGGTGATCGGCGCGTTGCGCAGCTTCGATCTGATTTCGGTGATGACGAGCGGCGGACCGTTCGAAAGTTCGACCGTGCTCGCGTACTACATGTACGACCAGGCAATCAAGTATTACCGCATCGGCTATTCCGCGGCGGTGGCAGTGGTGCTGTTTGCCATCATGCTGGTGTACATCGTCTATCACCTGCGCCGCATGCTGCGCACCGAGCAATAAGGAGCCGATCATGTTTCCGATCCCGATCGACAAATGGAAGCCGGTGACGCGCCGTGCGTACAAACTGACGTTGCCGCTCGCGCTGCTGATCTGGTTGCTGCCGATGATCGCGGTGCTCGTGACTTCGGTGCGTTCAACGGAAGAATTGAGCGAAGGCAACTATTGGGGCTGGCCGAAGCATTTCGCGATGTTCGATAACTATCGCGAGGCGCTGACGACCTCGCCGATGCTGCATTACTTCTGGAACAGCGTGCTAATTACGGTGCCCGCTGTGGTGGGTTCGATTGCGCTTGCGGCGATGGCGGGATTCGCGCTGGCTATTTACCGGTTTCGCGGGAATTCGACGTTGTTCGCGACGTTTGTTGCGGGCAATTTCGTGCCGGTGCAGGTGTTGATGATTCCGGTGCGGGACCTGTCGCTGCAACTCGGTTTGTTCAATACGGTAAGCGCGTTGATTCTGTTCCATGTGTCGTTTCAGACGGGATTTTGCGCGCTGTTTCTGCGGAATTTCATCAAGCAGTTGCCGTTTGAGTTGGTCGAGGCGGCGCGGATCGAAGGCGCCAATGAGTGGACCGTGTTTTTCAAGATCGTATTGCCGCTGATCCGTCCCGCGCTGGCGGCGCTGGCGATTCTCGTGTTCACGTTCGTGTGGAATGACTACTTCTGGGCGCTGTGTCTCACGCAAGGTGACGACGCGGCGCCGATTACCGTAGGCGTCGCGGCGTTGAAAGGGCAGTGGACGACGGCGTGGAATCTGGTTTCGGCGGGGTCGATTCTTGCCGCGTTGCCTTCGGTCGCGATGTTCTTTGCGATGCAGAAGCATTTCGTGGCGGGCTTGACGTTTGGGGCGACGAAGGGGTGAGGAAGGCGCTGGTAGAAACTCAACGCACAACCTTCTTCGGGCTAACTCACATTGAAATGCACACGGATGTCCTGTCGGCTTTCGACCGGATGTCCAGCTTGCATCGCCGGAAAGAATCGCCATTTACGGAGCGTTTCGAGCAGGATCTGGTTGAGACGCGGGTTGGCGGTCGGCTTGACGAGTTCGACATCGACTGAGCCGTCAACGTGAATGGCGAAGCGGGCGGTCGCGACGGTTTGATACGCCTGGTCACGTAAATCGTCGGGGAGTTCCGGCAACGGTTGAGCGATGGCGCGCGCGGTTGTCTCGCCGGACGATGTGGCCGATGGCGTGGCGTTTGCTCTTTCTTCGGAAGAGAGACTCGCAGCGCGCGCAGGCGGCTCGGCTGTCGGCCTCGGTTCTTGAACCGTGGGAGCCGACTGAGTGGGCGTAACGCTTTGTACCGATCGCACATCCGGCTTCGATGGAACAGGTGGCGTCGCGCGTGCTTGTGTTGACGCGTGAGGGCGCGAATTGGCGGGTTGTCGTGGCTTTGCCGATGCGATAGGAGCGGGCATAGCATGAGTAGCCGGAGCCAGCGGAGGATCAAGCTCCACCACCCGCATCTCGAGTGGCTTATCAGGCCCATGCACGGACGGTGTTGTACCCAACCATCGCCCCAACTGAAACAGAAACCCGATCCATACGACCAGCGCGACCAGCACCGCGAGCGCAATCCGTATCCGCGGAGCATCGTCCAAAGTGTCCGCAAGGCGCATCCGGCTACTCACGACGCACGGCGATCAAAAACCGCTCAGCCCCCGCGCGGCGCGCGGCCAGCATCGCCTGAACGACTATGCCGTGGCCCGCCGCGTCGTCCGCATCGATCACAACATTGCCGTCCGCTTGCAGCAGGCGTTTTACCGTCGGTTCGACCTGATCGAGATGGACGGACTGACGGTTCACGAATACCTCATTGCTGCGGTCCACTGAAATGGTCAGGGGTTCATGGGCGGCCATCTTTTGCGCGCTGCCGGCAGGGAGGTTGACCCTGAGCGCATCGAGCCGCTGCATCGCGAGCGATGCGAGCATGAAGGTCGCCAGCAGAAAGAACATCACATCGATCATCGGAATGATTTCGATGCGACCGCGCTTCGCCGCGCGCGAACGCTTGAACTTCACGGCTGCGCTCCCGCGGACGTGTCGGCAACGGCAAGGCGGATTTCGCTGAGTCGCGCATTCGCGAACGACTCGAGTTCATCCATGAGTCGTTCGAGCCGGCGGGAAAAATAGTTGAACGCAAAGAGCGCGAACAGGGCGACGACGAGGCCAATCGCGGTTGCCACCAGAGACTGGGCCACGCCGCCGGTCACGCCACCCGGATCGACGAGACCATCGCCGCCGAACAACTGGAACGAATGCATCATGCCGACGATGGTGCCTAACAGACCCAGCAGAGGCGCAGCCGTCACGATGGTTTCCAGCACCCAGAAACCTTTGCTCATGTCGCGTAAGATTTGTGCGGCAACCGATTGCGCCTTGGCCTCGCGTAGCCACAGCGGTACAGAAGGATCGGGCGCCCACGGCGCGCTCATGCGTCTGAATGCGTTCTGACTGGAGACATCTTTCAATCTGCCGGCCCAATCAAGGGCCGAGCCGGGCGCCGCAATGTCGTGTGTGCCACGCAGCGTGCCCGACAACCGGCCAAAACGCAGAAACACATAGGCCCGGTCGAGGGCGATGGCGACTGTCAGAATGGCGAGTATCGTCAGCGGATAGATGACCCATCCGCCTACGCGTACCGCCGCTAGAACGCTTGTCCAATCTTGCATGCTCTACCTCTTCGTAGCTGGACAGAATCAGAAATGCTTGGTGACGCCGGCGTAGACGGCAAAATGTGGGCCGTACTGTGGGGCGCCGACGCCGATACCCGATCCGTCGCGCAACTCATAGACGCGGTTGAACGCGTTGATCACGACGAGGCGTGCATCGAATTTGCCGATGAGAGGCTGGTTGAAGTGCTGTATCACGCCGAGATTGACTTGCGCATAGACCGGCAGCCGATCCGTGTTCGCAA
Source organism: Paraburkholderia sediminicola (assembly GCF_046026675.1). Taxonomy (GTDB): domain Bacteria; phylum Pseudomonadota; class Gammaproteobacteria; order Burkholderiales; family Burkholderiaceae; genus Paraburkholderia; species Paraburkholderia sediminicola_F. The sequence continues at coordinate 1,549,133 of NZ_JAQQEY010000002.1, forward strand.
AGCCGCTACGCAAACCGCTTCCTACGAGTCCGTCGAATGTGAAGGTCGTTCTGCCGAGATCGTAGGTTCCACCGAACGACGCGGTGATGCGTTGGTCGTGATCCAGATAGACCCAGTGATTGTTGATATAGGCGAGTTCCGCCGGGTCGAAATTGAACTGCGCTGAATCGATCTGCGTGCCCTGCGCGCGACTCCACGCGAGATTCACATACGCAGATACGTTGTCCTGTTTGTAGTTTGCCGTGAACTCGACTCCATATACGCGTCCCTCCCTGTAGTTGAACGGCGTGAAGATGAGCGCCGAGCCGAACTGTCCTTCATCGAGCAGATTCGCTGACTTCTTGTAGTAAGCGTCGAGTCCGATTGTCACGTTCGACCCAAGACGCTGGGTCACACCGAGATCGAAATAGTGGCTGCGTTCAGGTTGCACCTGGTCGTTCTGGTTCGATGGACTCTGGTTGGTCGTGCCATTGAAGCGGCTGATGGTCGAGCCGGACACCAGCTCGAACGCAGGCGGCGTGAAATAGCGCGCGTAACCGGCATGCAGCGTCGTGGCCGGCGTCAGCGCATAGACAAGACCGATGCGTGGGCTAAGCTGGCTCGCGCTGACATATTCGTCCATCTTGTCGTAGCGCAGACCATAGTTCAGCGTGAGCTTGTCTGTGATTTTCCACTCGTCCTGTACGTAGGCGCTGTACAGATAACCGGTCTTGCTGCTGGAGTCCTGAATATCGAAGGGCTGATCGGAAAGTTGGTTGCCGTTGCTGTCCGTCGCGAATACGTTGACGCTGTCGTTGAACACCGCATGTTCTTGCTGGAAGAAGATACCCGCCCGCACCGTATGCTTGTCGTTCAGCCGCCAGGTCGTGTCCACCTGTGCGCCATTGGCCGAGTTGCTGTGAAAGTCCTGCGACGCCACGCCGTTAAAGAGCAGATCGCCGACCGGGTCGGGATTGAATTGCGTCCGCGTGTAGCGTGTAAAGAGGGCAACCTGATAGTCGAGTGCGCCGCCATTGGTGCCCTGGAGGGCCACCACCGCGAAGTTGTTCAACTCCGATTGCGTTTCGTTCAGTTGGCTCGAATCGAACGTGTTGCTGCCGTTGAGTGTGAAGTTGGTCGGCAAGCCGGGTATGTTGGGAATCTCGAACTGGTTGCTCGTCGTGCCGAACATCACGCTCACGCGGGTGAGCGGGTTGATGATGTACGACATGTAGCCGAACGCGTCGCCCTGACGGGTGTGATCGTGAATCGCGTTGGCACTGGCTGTGGGATTCTCGATCCCGAGGTTGTTCATGCCGAGCGAGCCGCTGAAGTAGTAGCTGAACGGCCCTTCATTGCCGAATACATCCGCGCTGGTCTTGATTGTCTGATGGCTGCCGCCGAACACGTCGATGGAGCCACCGTTGCCGGCATCGCCCGTCTTTGTGCGGATGTCCACCACGCCTGCCGTGCGGTAGCCGTATTGTGCCGGTAACGCGCCGGTGAGCAGGTTCACCTGATCGATGATGCGGGTGTCGAGTGCCTGGCCGAAACCGCTGATCGGCTCGGGAATGATGATGCCGTTGATGCGGTATTGCAGATTCGCATGATCACCGCGCACGTGCAGTTGCCCGTACGAGTCGCTTGCCACGCCGGGCGCCTGGAGCAACACCTGGTTCAGCGGCGTGTCTTGCCCCGCGGGCAGCGCATTGATATCGGCCTGGCTGAAGCGGTACACGCTGCTGCCGGTTTCCGGCAACAGTCCGTTGCGGGCTCGATCGAGACGCTTTGCGTTCACCTGAACGTCGAGCGTGTCGCTTTGAGCGAGTTTGACGCTTACCGCGCTTTCTGCGCCCGCAGTTGTGGTCGCCATGCTGCTGCCGCTCGCGAATCCCGGGGCCGTAACTACGATCGCATAAGTGCCCGGTGTCACATGGCCGATCGCAAAACGGCCGTCTGCATCCGTCTTTGCCTCATTGACTGCGGCGCCGCTTGCGTTCTGAACGCTCACGGTGGCGTTCCGGACGGGTTTGCCCGCTGCGTCAGTGACGGCACCCGTCACCGAACCTTCGTCGGGCGCGGCATGGGCATGAGCGGCGATAGCGAACAGCAGCAAGGCTGCATGGGAGACACGCGTGCGGTTTTTCATCGTTATTTATTCAGGGTGAGCACTGGGTGGATGTGTTTTCTGTCTTGCTGACGTTTTTCCTGGACGAAACACGGATGACGAGGCGTGCGCTGACTGGTCCCGATCAAGCGGGCACCTTGTCGCCATCCATTTTGCGTAATGTTATATCATTACATCGAAAAACAAAAATGACAACCCGCCGGAAGGCACGGCGAGCGATTGGGGAAAGTGAGGAGGGGCGTTTTACGCGTGAGGGGCGGCCCGGATTCGGACCGCCGTAATCGTTGGGCGCGAGGGGAGGGATGCTCGCGCGCGGTGATTTCGACGAACGGTTTGCCCATAGCCGCCGATGACCCGCATGTCACGAAATCATCGGCGAGCGTTCAGGCGTTCACATCAAACGGCCTGCAGACTCAGTGTCCAAAGCCGTTGCTCTTGATATAAGCGGACAGTTTCGCGATATCCAGGCTGCCCCAGCCGGTCGGATAGTCCCAACCGGTGCTCGCCTTGTAACCATAGCCGCTGTAGCCGTTGTTGCCCGATGTCACGTCGTGCACCAGCAAAGGCGTCGAGCTGATAGCGCCGTAAAAGCTGGCCGCGGGGAAGCTCAGGCTATTCGAATTCGCGGTTTGCAAACGTGCCCGCAGCCTGACGAAGATCGGCGAAGCGAGGCTCGTCGTGTGTGGCGCCCTGCAATGGAGGCGGGACTCTAATTGATTTAATGACGATGTCGCTCCGTCATTAATTACAAAATCATTTACTTATGCTAATTCGCTAGTGATGCGCAGGGATTTTAGGTGTTTTAAATTAAAGGGTAGGTCTGTTAAATTGAAATTGAAATTAATTGAGCCGTGTCGCCAAAGGGGAAATAAAAAACAATGCGGGCTGTAACTAAATCGTTGGCGCGGACGGACGCCTCATAACGCCACCGTCCGCTCGCACCCGGCATCGGCATTCGACAGCCAGCCAGTCATCCGCTGATGTCCGAACCACTTCCAGAAGTGCATCGTCAGCGGTCAACTGCCGAAGTACGGCGTGCAGAAGCCTACGGGGCCGACACACGCCGGCATCGCCGCGCCTGCCGAGTGAGCAGGTGTGCTGGACGAGCGTTGGCCTGCCGCCGTCGAACCCGACATCGCCGGGCCTTCGCCACTCGTGTTCGTCTTCAGACGTGCGGCCTGCTGCGCGAAGATCGGGCTGATCTCGGGGTACGACGCGTCGGTCACGAGGCGCGAGCCGTTAGCTTCTGCCTGAACCAGTTCCTGGCGCACTTCCGCGCGGGTCTTTTCCTGTGCCGATGCCTGGGTGACTGCACCGGCTGATGCAAGGAGGATCATCGAAAGGGTCATTGCAAGGTTGAGTTTCATTTTGGATGCCTAATTAAGGTTGATTGAATCTAACGATCTATGTGATTGAGAACTGCGTCTTTACTTGTCCAACTGTTTGATCCACGTGCTGCTGAAGCTGCGCAGAAGCGTTTCTGCTTGGTTTCTGCTTTCGCTCGTGGACCGTCTGCTTGCTGCCGTCCATGTAGGGGCAAACACATCGAGTGGCTGCTTATTCCAGATTTTTTGCAGCGTCGAGGAAGGGCGCGAATCTTAGGTTTCCCGGAATCGGCCCGCGATCGCCGGGCTAAGTACTAGATACTGGAAGGTCCAGATTGCGCCCCGGTCTAACGAAAAATCTCGGCGATGAGGTTGGCCACCGTGCGGATGCGCTCGCTATCGCGTAGAGCGGGATGCAGCACCATCCACACATCCTGGTCGAGCGCCTTGATGTGTTTCTCGATGCAAACGAGATCGCTCGTGGTGTCGCCCGCGAGCTGGGCAAGCACGCCGAGCCCGGAGCCGCCCAGCACGCCGTCGAATACGCCCATGCCGTAGCTGCTCCGAAGCGAAGGCGCAGGCGCGCCGGGCAGGGTTTTCAGCCATTGCGTGGCCGGGTGATCGGGCTGCCGGTCGTCATAACCGACAAACGACAGCTTGTCCCACTCCTTCCGCGTAATCGCTGCCTTGTGGCGCAGGTAATAGTCGCGCGAACCGAACAGGCCGAAGCGGATCCGGCCGATGCGCCGGACATACAGATCGCCCTCGTCAGGGCATTCGGACCACAGTGCGATATCCGCTTCACGGCGGGCAAGGCTGTACGGCCGCCGCGAGGTCAGCACCTCGATGGCGAGGCCGGGCAGCCGGTCCTGGAACGAACCGAGCAATTTAAGCAGAATGTAAGATGGCCATTCGACGGCGTTGATCCGCACCGTGCCGTGAGCCGCAGCGCCGCCGGTCACGTCCGCGGCACGCTCGATCTGGTGGGCCAGATCCTCCATCTGCTCGGCCCAGGCCAGCACGCGCGCGCCGAATGCCGTCACCGTACAGCCCGACGGCACCCGGTCGATAAGCGGCTCGCCCAGTCGCCGTTCAAGCTCGGTCAGACGGCGCGACAGGGTGGGCGGACTCAGATCGCATGCCGTCGCGGCGGCTCGCATCGTGCCGCCGCGCGCGATTGCCACCAGAATCCGCAGGTCGTCCCAGTCTACGTGTTCCATTTTTGAAACGCTCGATTTTGAAATTAGGCATAGCATAACGTGGATCGCGAGGATAGCATTGGACCTGGCCATACTCGTCCCAGCATCTGGCAAAGAAGCCTGAGGGCTTCATTGGCAGTTGAAGGCAAGTGTGGCGAACCTGCCCATCACACGACTCAACGGCTATCAGTCACTACGTAGACCGAACGAGCGATACGGAGACATCAATGATTCGTCATTTCCAACCGGCGCGGCGTCGCGCTATCGTAGCCAGCGCAGCCTTCTTCGCAGTGTCGATTCTGCCGGGCGCAGCGTTCGCTCAGGCCGCCCACAAGCCGAAAGTCGCACTGGTGATGAAGTCGTTGGCGAACGAGTTTTTCCTGACCATGGAAACCGGCGCGAAAGACTATCAGAAGCAGAACCCCACGAAATTCGATCTCGTCACGAACGGCATCAAGGACGAAACGGATACGGGTAACCAGATTCGTATCGTCGAACAGATGATTGTGTCGAAGGTCGACGCACTCGTGATCGCCCCGGCCGATTCCAAGGCGCTGGTGCCGGTTCTGAAGAAAGCGGTCGACGCCGGCATCATCGTGGTCAATATCGACAATAAGCTGGACCCGGACGTGCTCAAGTCGAAAGACCTGAACATCCCGTTCGTCGGCCCGGATAACGCCAAGGGCGCACTGAAGGTGGGCGACTACCTGGCCAAGCGCCTGAAGTCGGGCGACAACGTCGCCATTATCGAAGGCGTCTCGACCACCACCAACGCGCAGCAACGCACGGCCGGCTTCAAGCAGGCTATGGCGACGGGCGGCATGAAGGTCGTCTCGCTGCAGTCGGGTGAGTGGGAAATAGACAAGGGCAACGCCGTCGCGAGCCAGATTCTCAATGCGAACCCGGACGTCAAGGCGCTGCTGTGCGGTAACGACAACATGGCGATCGGCGCGGTATCGGCCGTGCGCGCGGCAGGCAAGGCCGGCAAGGTGCAGGTGGTCGGCTACGACGACATCAACGCGATCAAGCCGATGCTCGCCGATGGCCGTGTTCTTGCCACTGCCAATCAGTACGCCGCCAGACAGGCCGTGTTCGGTATCGATACGGCTCTGAAGGCAATCGCTGAACACAAGAAGCAGTCGGAATTGTCGGGCGTCGTCGAAACGCCTGTCGATCTGGTCACCAAGTAAGATTGGGGTAACACGTGGCCCGCGTCGTTTGCGGGCCACCCCGCCTGATCTTTGTCTGGCTTTATCAATCTGATGTCCACTCCCAACCTATCCCTTGCCGTTGCCCCGCCCGTGCTGACTGTTCACGGCATCGGCAAGACCTACGCCGGGCCGGTGCTCGCCGATATCTCGCTGGATCTGTACGCGGGCGAGGTGCTGGCGCTGACCGGCGAAAACGGCGCGGGCAAGAGCACCTTGTCCAAGATCGTCGGCGGTCTCGTTACGCCAACCACTGGTTCGATGACGCTTGGCGGCGCAGCTTACACGCCGGGCAGCCGCAAGGACGCCGAGGCGCTCGGCGTGCGCATGGTCATGCAGGAGTTGAACCTGCTGCCGACCCTTTCGGTGGCGGAGAACCTGTTCCTGAATCGTTTGCCGCAGCGCGGCATGTTCGGCTGGATCGACCGCGCCAAGTTGCGCGAGGACGCCCGGCATGCCATGGCGCAAGTCGGGCTCGACGCGATTCATCCTGACACGCTGGTGGGCACGCTGGGCATCGGCCATCAGCAGATGGTCGAGATCGCGCGCAATCTGATTGGCGATTGCCGCGTGCTGATTCTCGACGAACCCACCGCGATGCTGACCGCCCGAGAGGTTGACCTGCTGTTCGAGCAGGTCGAGCGGCTCAAGGCGCGCGGCGTGGCGCTGGTGTACATCTCGCACAGACTTGAAGAATTGAAGCGTATCGCGCGGCGCGCTGCCGTACTGCGCGACGGACGGCTCGTGCATGTCGACGAGATGGCGAACCTCTCGGCGGACCGTCTGGTTACGCTGATGGTTGGGCGTGATATCGGCGAACGGATCGATCTCGGCGAACGGCGCATTGGCGACGTGGCGCTCAAGGTCACAGGCATGACCCGTGAGCCCGTTGTGCGCGATGTGTCCTTCGAAGTGAAAGCAGGTGAGATTTTCGGCATCAGCGGTCTCATCGGCGCGGGCCGCACGGAATTGATGCGGCTCGTCTACGGAGCCGATCGCGCGGACGCCGGTACGGTGTCGATCGCGCATGGCGGTGGCCCGCTTCAGCCCGTGACGGTGTCGTCGCCGTCAGACGCCGTGAAGAACGGCATCGCGCTGATAACGGAGGACCGCAAAGGCGAGGGCCTCCTGCTAACGCAACCGATTGCCGCCAATATCTCGCTCGGCCATTTGCGCTCGGTATCGAAGAACGGCGTGGTCGACGCCCGTCGCGAGGCGGCGCTGGCGCGCAAACAGATCGACGCCATGAGTATCCGCAGTTCAGGGCCGTCGCAACCGGTGTCGGAACTCTCCGGCGGCAACCAGCAGAAGGTGGTGATCGGCCGCTGGCTCGCGCGCGATTGCACGGTGTTGCTGTTCGACGAGCCCACACGCGGCATCGACGTCGGGGCGAAGTTCGATATCTATGCCCTGATGGGCGCGCTTGCGCGGGAAGGCCGCGCGTTGGTGGTGGTGTCGAGCGATCTGCGCGAATTGATGTCGATTTGCGACCGGATCGGGGTGATGTCGGCAGGACGGATGACGGGCATGTTCGAGCGCGGAAGCTGGACCCAGGACGCGCTGCTCGCAGCGGCGTTCGCGGGCTATACGAAACGCGACGCGCTGCTGCACGATCCGATCGAACCCGACGCCAAAGCGCCCGACTCAGCGGCGCCCGATCAAAAATCTGTGGAGTATTGAAGCATGACTGCACCAACCAGCCTGCCTTCCGTGCAGAACGAACCGCCCAAAGACGCAAAGCCGATCGGCACGCGCCTTGGATTCTCGAACTATATTGGCCTGCTTGGCGCGCTGCTCGGGATGATCATCCTGTTCTCGCTGCTGAGCTCGCACTTCCTGAGCTACGACACCTTCAGCACGATCGCAAACCAGATTCCCGATCTGGTCGTGATGTCGGTCGGTATGACCTTTGTGCTCATCATCGCCGGGATCGACCTGTCGGTCGGCTCCGTGCTGGCACTCGGCGCGGCGCTCACGAGCGTGGCGGCCTTGCAGTGGCACTGGCCGGCGTTGCCTGCCGCCTTGCTCGGCATGGCAGGGGCGGCCTTGACGGGTTGCGTGACCGGCGCAATTACCGTGGCCTGGCGGATTCCGTCGTTCATCGTGTCGCTCGGCGTGCTCGAGGCGGCCCGCGGTCTCGCGTACCAGCTGACCAACTCCCGCACGGCCTATATCGGCGATGCGTTCGACTTCCTGTCCAACCCGATTGCCTTCGGCATTTCTCCCGCGTTCCTGATTGCCATTGTCGTGATGGTCGTCGCGCAGTTGGTGCTGACCCGCACGGTGTTCGGGCGTTATCTGGTCGGCATTGGCACGAACGAGGAAGCGGTGCGCCTCGCGGGCGTCAACCCGCGTCCCTACAAGATCGCTGTATTCGCGATGATGGGCTTGCTGGCCGGCCTCGCGTCCCTGTTCCAGATTTCGCGGCTCGAGGCTGCCGATCCGAATGCCGGCGCGGGCATCGAATTGCAGGTGATCGCGGCCGTCGTGATCGGCGGAACGAGCTTGATGGGCGGACGCGGCTCGGTGATCAGCACGTTCTTCGGCGTGTTGATCATCTCGGTGCTGGCTGCGGGTCTTGCCCAGATCGGGGCGACCGAGCCGACCAAACGCATCATCACGGGGGCCGTGATTGTCGTGGCTGTCGTGCTGGATACGTATAGAAGCCGACGTCGCGCTGCATAAATATTGACCATTAATGACCGTCAGCGACCTTTCGTGGACGGTCAGCAGGAGAGTGAACGTGTCGAAAGAAGTGAAGCCGGGCCGCGTGCTCGTGGTGGGCAGCATCAATACCGACCTCGTCGCCCGTGCACCGCATTTGCCGCGGCCCGGCGAAACGATCAGCGGACAGGAGTTCTCGCAGGTTGCCGGCGGCAAGGGTGGCAACCAGGCAGTGGCGGCCGCCCGCATCGGTGCGCGCGTGGCGATGGTTGGGCGCGTGGGGGAGGATGCGAACGGCGCCCAGCGGGTCAAGGATCTGGAAGCTGAAGGAATCGATTGCGCGGGTGTCGAGGTCGACGCCGTGCAGCCCACCGGCGTCGCCATGGTGACGGTCTCGGACGACGGCCAGAACACGATCGTGGTGGTCGCGGGCAGTAACGGTGAGTTCACGCCTGAAGGCGTCGCACGCCACGAAGCGGCGATCAAGGCAAGCGACGTGGTGGTCTGCCAACTGGAAACGCCCTGGGATTCCGTCCACGCAACACTCGCGCTCGCCCGGCGCCTCGGCAAGATCACCGTGCTGAACCCGGCGCCGGCAACCGGCCCGCTACCGGCGGAATGGCTGCCGCTCGTCGACTACCTCGTGCCGAACGAGGTTGAAGCCGCGATACTCGCCGGCTTGCCGGTCGAATCGCAAAGCGGCGCGAGAAGGGCGGCGCTGGAGCTGCAACGCGGCGGCGCCCGCAACGTGATCGTCACGCTCGGTGCGCAAGGCGCTTACCTGTTGCCGGAAGGAGGTGAAGGCATGCATTTTCCCGCGCCGCAGGTGAGGGCGGTCGATACGACTGCGGCCGGTGACACCTTTATCGGTGTCTTTGCCGCGCAACTCGCCGCCCGGCAGCCGCTGGAAGGCGCAATCAGCCTTGCGCAACGCGCGGCATCGATTTCGGTCACGCGCGCCGGCGCGCAGCCGTCGATCCCGACTCGCGCGGAAGTCGAAAGCGCAGCCTGAAACGGATGCCTGTTGTGACATGAGGCAGTCCGACCTGCAACTCTGGGTAGCTTGACGTTGAATGACCGGCACCATCTCCGGATGGTGTTCCCCCTGGTTTGATCGCGATCTCTACTGGAATAAATGGACGAAACATGAAATCACAATACATAGGCATCCTGATGATGACGTCGCTGCTCGCCGCATGTGGGGGCAGTGTGACGACCACCGATCCGCTCGCCAACGCGCCGAAGGTCATCATCGATTCGGATTTCAACACGATGGGCGACGACGGCCAGTTATTCGCCATGACCACACAGTTGATGGGGCAGGGCAAGGTCAACCTGCTCGGGCTGACCGTCGTGACCGGTAACGACTGGTTGCTCCAGGAAGAAGCGGATGCGCTGAAGGCGGTGGAGCGCATGGGCGTGCAGAACGTGGTGGGTGTCTACGGCGGCGCCGACTATCCGTTGCAATACGATGTGGCGAGCATTCGTGCGCAGCAGGCTGCCAATCCGCAAGGCTATTTCGGCGCGTGGATGCGGACGGAACCGACCCAGCAATCCCAGCTTGTGGCGCCGCCGGACGGTTTCGCGGTGTCGACGAAACTGCAGACGCAAAGTGCTGCGGACTTCATGATCCAGACCATCAAGCGCTATCCGAATCAGGTCACGATTCTCGAGGTTGGACCGCCCACCAATCTCGCCACGGCCATCAAGAAGGCGCCGGAGATCGTGCCGCTGATCAAGCAGATCGTCTACATGGGCGGCGCGATGGCGGTGCCGGGCAATGCGAATGCGGTGGGGGAACTCAACTGGTGGTTTGATCCGCTTGCCGTGCGCACGGTTCTTCAAACGACAATCCCCCAGGCCGTCATTCCACTCGACGTCACGGATACGGTGCCGCTCACGCAGAGCGTGTACGACCAGATCGTCAACAATCCGAGCAAACAGACCGCGGTGACCAGGGCGTACGGCATCGCCAACGCGGGCGCATTCGCCGACAACACCGATCTGTTCGATACCTTGACGATCGCCTATTTCATGGATCCGACCTACGCCACGCAGACGAAGAGCGCCTACCTCGATATCGACACGACGAGCGGCGAGGATCAGGGACACGTGACGGTCTACCCCGATCAACCCGCGGCGGGCGCGTCACCGAAAAAGATCACGTACGTCACGCAGTTCGACAACAATCGTTTCTTCAGCCTCTACGTCGATCTGCTTACGCGTCCTGTGCCGATTACCTTGCCTTGATAAGGGAGGGCATGCGCGGCGGATTATTCGCAACGCAGGGCCGCGGTCCTGTTCAGACGCGGCCCGGATCGAGCAGGTTCGAGCTGAAATCGCAGCACTGCGCGGCGAGCCGGGCGATTTCAGCATTCAGTGAGTGCGGTTGTTCCGCGCGATGCATCGCGACGTACGAGACAGGCGGCAAAGCCGGTCGCGTCTGAATCATCCCGAGCGCGCCGCGTGTGACCATGTGGTTCAGGCACGCCTTCGGCAGATAGCTGATGCCGAGGCCCGACAGCGTCAGCCCGATCTGCGCGATCAGACTGTTGCTCGCAAGAACTCTTTGCATGTTGACTCCGTGCTCCTGTAGAAAGCGGCTATAGATAAAGCCCGTTCCCGACAGGCCGCCCTGCAGGATCAGCGGGTACTGCGCAATCTCGGCGAGCGGAATGGCGGCCTGCTTCGGCGCCAGTGCCGGGGCACACATCCACGCATTCTCCACTTCGCCGACCCGCGTCATGACGAAGGACTCGGTGCTGTGGATTTGCGGCACGACGATGATGTCGATCGTGTCGTCCGCGAGCCGGTCGCGCAGCGTCGCGTTCAAGTCCACCTCGGCTTCGACCACGACCTTCGGATACGCCGCCTGGATCGCACCAATCAGCCGTGGCAGCCACGTCAAGGCGGTTAGCTCCGTCACGCCGACGCGGACCTGCCGAACCAACGCCTCCCTTGAGCTGATTCGCTCGACGATCTGGTCGCGCCGTTCGAGTAGTTCTTTTGCGTAGACGAAGAGGTCGGCGCCTTTCTCGGTCAGACGCGCGCTGCGGTGCGCACGGTCGAATACCGACAGGTCGAAGGCGCGCTCAAGTTCCTGAATCCGCTTCGAAACGGCCGACTGCGTGGTGTTGAGGCGGCTCGAAGCAGCCTCGAACGAACCCAGTTGCACGATCCAGTAGAGCGCTTCCATCTGCTTGAATGTCAGCATCGCGCCTTCCTTAATATGAATTAAAGCGATAGCTTCTCATACAAAAAAATCGCTTTTTTTACTTATTTCGGCTGCTTAAGGTTCCTCCATCGCCCCGCCCCCAATCTGGAGAGAGCATGGATACCGTTGTCGAAAGCCCGCCTGTCAACCATATCGAGCGCAAACCGCGTGTCGGACTCGCATGGCAGATACTGATCGGTCTCGTCATTGGCGTTGCCACGGGACTCGTGTTGAACCACTTTCCGCAAATGCGGGACGCGACCATTTCGGGGCTGTTGCAGCCCGCCGGCGACATCTTCATCAAGCTGATCAAGATGATCGTGGTGCCGATCGTATTCACGAGCATGGTGGTCGGGATCGCCGGTGTCGGCGATGGCAAATCGTTCGGGCGCATCGGCCTGAAAACACTCGTGTACTTCGAGGTGATCACGACGATCGCAATCCTGCTCGGGCTTATTCTTGGCAACGTGCTGCAGCCAGGCGTCGGCACCGACATGTCGCAGCTCGGCCACGCCGACATTTCCCGCTATCAGCAGGCAACGCAACAGGTGCAGGGCCATCATGGCCTGATGACCCTCGTGCTTGGCGTGATTCCGGACAATATCCTTGCTTCGATGGCGAAAGGCGATCTCCTGCCAGTGATCTTCTTTTCGGTGCTATTCGGCCTTGGCCTGCAATCGGTCCCGGAAGAATTCCGCAAGCCGGTGATCGCCATGCTCAAGGGTGTCGCGGAAGCCATGTTCAAGGTGACGAACATGGTGATGCGTTACGCGCCGATCGGCGTATGCGCGCTGATCGCGGTGACAGTGGCGAGTTTCGGCTTCGGTTCGTTGTTGCCGTTGCTCAAGCTGGTGGCCGTCACCTATCTGGCGATCGTGCTGTTTGTGCTTGTCGTGCTCGGCATCACCGCCCGGCTGTTCGGCTTTCGTATCTTCACGTTGCTGCGTGTTATCAAGGACGAACTGATCATCGCGTTCTCGACCTGCAGCTCGGCAACCGTGCTGCCGCAACTGATGAAGAAGATGGAAGACTACGGTGTGCCGAAGAGCATCACGACCTTCGTCGTGCCGACCGGATACACGTTCAATCTCGACGGTGCATCGATCTATCTCGGCATTGGCACGCTGTTCGTCGCGCAGTTGTATGGCATTCATCTTGGCTGGCAGGAGCAGATGGTCCTGGTGTTGACGATGGTCGTGACGTCCAAGGGTGCAGCCGGCGTACCGGGCTTCATGTTCGTGATTCTTCTCGCGACGCTGGCCAGCGCGGGGCTGCCGCTCGAAGGGCTCGCGTTCATCGCCGGCGTGGACCGCGTAATGGATATGGGACGTACCGCGCTGAACGTGGTGGGCAACGCGCTTGCGCCGCTCGTCATCGCCAAATGGGAGCGGCAGTACGACGCGGAGAAGGGCAAGGCGTATCTCGCGTCGCTCGACGCTTGAGTGAGCACGGTTCGCAGCACGACATCATTTAGCAGAAAGATCAGGAGCATCCAGATGAGCAGTAGCCAAGGCGAGTTCTTTTCCGAGTCGTTGATGCAGGAGATCAAGGCGCGTTTTCACCATGTCGACCACGATATCGACGGGAGCGAGCGACTCTTCTTCGACAACGCGGGTGGCTCGTTCCGCCTCAAGGCGGCCGTCGACGCGTTCGCGCGAATCGATGCGCTGCCCGATTGCCCGGAGCGCATTCACGCCCGCGCACGCCATCTTCAGGACGTTCAGGCGCGCGGCGAGACGGATATCCGCGCGATCCTCAACGCGAAGGACGGCAGCATTTATCCCTCATTGACCGCGTCGGGCGCGATGTTCGACATGGTGCGCGCGATTATGGAAAACGTGCCGGGCACCAACGCCGTCACGACGATCCTCGAACATCCGTCTTCTTTCGACGCAATGACGTACTACGCGCAACGCACGGGCAAGTCGTTGCGGGTTGCGCCCAGCAATCCGGAGACGGGCGGGGTAGACGTGGATGCGATTCTGTCGTTGATCGACGCGGACGCGGCGCTGCTCAGCGTGATGTACGCGTCGAATATTTCCGGCGCCAAGTTCGACATCGAGGCACTCGTCGGCCGGGCGCGCGAGAAGAAGCCCGGGCTCTTCATCGTTGTGGATGCGGTCCAGCACGCGCCGCATGGTGTCATCGACCTGCAGAAGACACCGGTCGACGGCATCAATTTCGCGCCCTACAAGTTTTTTGGCTGCCGGGGCTCCGGCATCTCCTGGCTGTCGCCGCGTGTGGCCGCTTTGCCGCATCACCGCCTCGACGCGAAGCAGGAAGGCGTGTGGGAACTCGGCAGCCCGGCGCCCTCGCAGTTCGCGGTCGTGACCGAGATCGTCGAGTATGTGACGTGGATCGGTGGCCGGTTCAGCGATGCCGACACGCGCCGCGAGCTTTTCGTGGAGGGGATGAAGCGTATAGAGTTGCATGAGCGCGCGCTGCTGGCGGCGCTACTCGATGGCCAGGGTGGGCGGCGCGGTTTGCGGCGACTCGATGGCGTGGAGGTGTTCTGGGATCATGCCGATCTTACGAAGCGCGACCTGATCCTGGGTATCGGCTTCGCGAATCTGAGCCCGACCGACGCGGTGCGCGAGTACGAGAAGCGCGGCGTGATCGTCTACGAGCGGATCGCCTCGAGTCTGTACTCGGGCCGCATGCTGAAGTCATTCAATCTGGCGGGCGCAGTGCGGATTTCGCCGCTGCATTGTCATGCACCCAGCGACGTCGAACGCTTTCTTTCTATTACAGAGGCGCTGACGACACTGTAAGGCGACGGTGCCGCGACCCATACGCAGGCCCCGATTACGGGGCGCACGGAAAGTATTGCGCCCCTTTACTTCCGCACCTCGCTCACTACCTCTGCCGCGCGACGCATCAACGTTTACCGCCGACGCTTACAGCACTGCAGGTAATCCGTAGAAACACAACCGTAGCCAAACTGTAGCGTCGTTTGGCTAGGATGCCTCCATCGCTCATGTATCGATCAATGGAGGTACCCGATGCTCAGCCATCACGAACTTGCGACACTCATGCTGCTTGGCGACACGGACAAGCGGCTGGAAGATTTCGATCCGGACGTACTGGCGTTACGCCGTTACGAGTTAGTGGAAATTCGGCAGCGTGGCCGGCAGGGTTCGACACTGCAACTGACCCGTCAGGGCCGTGAATTACTGGAGCGTCTGCGCACGGGCGCACCGCAATGATGCGAATACGGCGCGATCAGAGCTCACCCGCATGCCGGGCTGTGTGCATCGCGCCGCGGACGAAATCCGGCCACGAAGACCCATCCCTTACGTAGCCTCACAGCCTGCCAAACGTTTGCGCTATTTGCACGATTATGTCTGACGATTGAGAGGGTTAAAGATTTGCGTTTTGCATGTCGTTATCCAGTCAAATAAGTCAGGACCATCGCACATACCCGCGCCTCATGAAGACGCGGGATGAGCGAGGCAATAGCTCTACGGGGGATTGAATTTTGAATCAGCAACGATCGCCATGGTCGCGCGCAGCGGCTCCGGGCGAAGTCATCTATTCCGAAGGCTTCGCGGGCGACGCCGTCATCTACGTAATCGCAGACGGCAAAGTCGAAATCTCCACCCAATGCGACGAAAAGAAGGTCATTCTCGCCACGCTAGGCAAGGGCGAGTTTTTTGGCGAGGCCTCGTTGTTGCCGGCCGAACCACGAGCGCACACTGCGAAAGCAATAAGCTTCTGTCAATTGACTGTCATCGCGGCAAGCGTGGTGGAAGAGGAACTCGAGCGCGTATCGCCGCTGCTGCGCCATATCGTGCGCACCATGATTCGACGGGTGAGAAAGAAGGACGATGTCCTCGCCACCAACACGCACGCTGATTTTCTGCCGGGGGTCCTCTCATACGCGCACGTTCTGTCGCTGATGGCGGGTATTGAGAGCGCGGACCGGGTGGATGGGCGCTCGCGCCGCGCTCAGGGGGAGGAGTGCTCGGTGCCTCTGCCCGAAGTCATCAAGAAGTGTCATGCGATTGCCGGTCATTCCCGTCCGCATGTGATGGCGATGCTCAAGCGCATGGAAAAACTCAACCTCGTCACGCTCGAACCGGGCCGCTCCGATCGCGTGAGCACGCTGTCAGCGCGCTATTCGGCGCAGGACGGTGCAGCCGGCCGGCAACTCGTGACTTTCGATCCCGTGCGGATCACGGAACGGGCCCAGCAGGTGGCGGACCACGATCTCGACGTGTCGATCAACAGCGAACTGGAACTGATCGAGCTGGCCGACCTGGAAGCCCTGATCGGCGTCGAGAAGAACCTGATTCTCAACAAGCTCGCGCATGCGGAAATCGCCGAAGACATCTTCGCGTTCCGCAAGACCAAGGTGTTGAATTACGTCGAGGAAAAGGGCATCACGTATTTTTCCCGGCGTACTCCCCGTGGCGCAAGCGAGCTGAAGTCGCTGGCCGATCTGGAGTTTGTCGACCAGCGAACCTTGTTCGAAGCCATCAGCGCTTTCGACACCTATGACCTCGCGAAACTGCTTTCTGCTGTCACAGGCGAGCCGATTTGCGATCGCCTGTTCTCGGTGATGACCGAGGCGCGCAAGAAGGAGGTGTCGTGGGTCATGCGCCGTGAAATCAAGATCGATCCGCTCGAGATTGCCGAGATCGAGGAGCGCTTCATCGAGACCGTACGCGCGATCAAATCTCCGGCCGCCGCTGCAGCGCCGCTTTCCAATGTGGATGCCTGACGCCTGATGGTCGGACACCGGATGCTTTCAGGTCCGGTCCGATCACTGGAGCAGCCGTTCGAGAGGACGTATGGATCTTTTGACGCTATTTGGCGCCCTGTTCGGCGTGACCGCCATCGTGGCCGGATTTTCGCTCGAGGGTGGTCACTTCACCTCGCTGTTTCAGCTGGAGGCGTTCGTCATCGTATTGGGCGGTACCTTCGGCGCGGTGATGATCCAGAACACGTGGGCGAGGTTTTATGACGGCGTGAAGCAACTGCGGCTCGCGTTTGTGAAAGCGCGGCAGGTCGACCGGCAAAGCTTGTCGGTCCTGCTCGAGTGGGGCGATCAGGCGAAGCTGAACGGCATGCTCGTATTCGAGTCGATTGAGGCGGGCGACATCAATCCGTTTGCCAAGCGAGGTCTCGAGCTTCTGGCCAACGGGGTGTCGACGGCTGTGCTTGAAGACGCCCTGCAACGGGAACTGGACGCCTATGAGCGCAATCACATGGCGGCCGCGCGGATATGGCAGCAGGCCGGTGGCTACGCGCCTACGTTCGGCATTCTGGGGGCGGTGCTTGGCCTGATTCAGGTCACGGGCCATCTGCTTGAGCCAGCGCAACTCGGACAAGGCATTGCCGTCGCCTTTGTGGCGACGCTGTACGGTCTTGCGCTGGCGAATCTGGTTTTTCTGCCGCTGTACGGAAAGATCAGGGCGCAGGTGGATAGCGAATTGCGCTTCAGACGTTTGTACCTCGATGGCTTGCTCGCGATTTCGCGCAAGGAGTCGCCCCATACGATCGAAACCCGGCTCGCGGGCGACGTCCGGGAACGATCGGCTGAGTTGCTGGGATAACCCGGGATTGCCCTGGGATAACTCGGGATAGCCGGCCTCGATCGGTTGGCGCTAACGCGCCAGGCGTCCATTCAAACGCAATTCGGAAGCAGACGTTTCGAGCATGACAATCTCCTCGGGTAACAAGCGCCTTGCGGCGGACAAAGCCGGCTATCGGCACGACGATGACGACGGCGATGGCGAGGCGCAGTCCGGGCGCTGGTTGATCTCCTACGCGGATCTCATCACCACGTTGATGGTGCTGTTTCTGGCGCTTTACGCGCTGCAGTTGGCGAAAAACCGGGAGCTCGAAGTCAGGATGCTCGAGCGCCGCGAGGTGAAAACGGCGACGGCCGCCGGCAGCGCCCACGTACCGGTGGTCGCCGTGCCCGGCGCGCCGGAGGCCGCGAGGCGGCAGCTTCTTTCCTTGCTGGCGCCGCTTCAGGACAACCGGCAGATCACGATCTCGAGTGCCTCACAGGGCGTGGAAATCGCCATCAACGCGAAAATTCTCTTCAACTCGGGCGACGCGCGCCTGTTGCCGGAGTCGTTTGGCGTCCTGGATCAGATCGCAGGGGTGCTGCGCGACCGCTCGAAGAACAACATCCTCGTCGAAGGGCACACGGACAGCGTGCCGATATCGACAGCGAAGTACGAGTCCAACTGGGAACTGTCGTCGGCACGAGCCGGCGCCGTGGTTCGATTCTTTGCCGACAAGGGCATTGAAGCTCACAGAATGGCCGCCATTGGCAGGGCGGACAACTTCCCCCTGATCATCGGCGAGGATGCCGCAGCGCGCGCCGCGAATCGCCGCGTCACCATCCTCGTGGAATATTGAGTCGCAGGCAGCGTGAGTACGCGGCGCATCAACATGGATCTCTCTACGGTCCACATGAATCAAAACCGGCCGGTTCACGCCGCATTTCACTCAGCGCTGAACTAAGTCGGACACCGTGTGCTTCGCGAGCATCCGGGACGCTATGCGACGCGCCAGGTACGAAGTTTTTTACCTACCGCCCGCAAAACCCCATCGTTTGAAACGTAGCTTTTCGCCGCGTGGCGCGCGACCAGCAAGGCGCTGCGCCTGGTGCGAGGCGAAGCGGGCACATCGCTTACGTCACACAAAAAAATGTGTTCGGCTGCCGGCCTGTCCCACGTCCAAGCGATTCATAAATCCTCCGTCAATCCCCGTAGTGCGGGCCAGCACACATAGCAATGCAGGCGCGGGCCACGTCAATCTCGCAACCTGTCCACCGAAACGACCATTTGCTGTCTCAAGCTTGCGACACGCTGGTCCACGACCTGTAAAAGCTACTTTTGTGTGTTGAGACCCGGCATTTTTGACCTGGGCATTCGTCAAACCATTGCCAGTCATCACGGCCGAGGGTTTCCCCACCCTCCGGAAATTACGCCTGGCGCATCGCGGCAACCCGCCGCCACGACCGCTCACGGCGTATCAAACACGAATCATCGCGTGATGCGAACCCCCTTCTGCGGGGTGCGCCGAATCGCTCATCACCGTCCAGCAAGGTTTTGAGGGCACATGGCACAGCGCGTGCAATAAGCGAGTCACAAAGCGAAACACGTTGCAGCCGGGAAGCAGCAAACGAGCAGAAGCAGCAGAAAAATCCCGGCGGCAGCAACAGTCTTCGTAGAACGCGTCGGAGAGTTCAACGCGCTTTACGGGGTGCGGCGGGGCCAACGAAAAACGGATGTCAATAAAGCACGGCGCGAACGATCGATACGGGGTATCGGCGATTCGCGACCGGGACGACGTGAAGCGCTGACCTCGCCACTTTTTCCGTCTCTGTGGACGGGCCTCAACACCGCACCAGTGGACCTGTTTTCAGGCAGCTGTGGCGGCACAAACCGAAGTCAACTTTCACTCTTACGGGGGTTAGCATGAAGAACACGATCCAACAATTTCTGCGCGAAGAAGACGGTGTTGCAGCGATCGAATACGGCCTGCTGGCCGGGCTGATTGCGGTGGCGATCATCACGACGATTGGCTTGATCGGCACGCGTCTCAACACCGTGTTTGGGTTCGTTTCGACGGCACTGAATGGTGTGGTCAACCCAGCTGCGTAGTTCGACCCACAGCAACAGGCGCATACCCGATCGCTACCCTGTTTCGATTGTCCTTCGAAACAGGGTAGCGACGGCCTCGCGCCAATAAGAAACGACTCCAGCAGGGCAATTCGATCCTTGAAACGGAGCAGAAAATGAACGGGGTTCCTTTTCCGGTTGGACCGTGCGTAGTGACATTGGCATTGCTCGCCGCATTATGGGACATGCAAACGCGCCGGATTCCTAACTGGCTGGTGGCGACGGGATTAATTGCGGCGATACCTGTGCAATGGTTCACGCAAGGCGGTATCGACGGGATGCAGATGTGGTTGGGCGGCATGCTCGTAGGCGGCGCGATATTTCTGCCGGGCTATGCGATGCGGCTGATGGGCGCCGGCGACGTGAAGCTGATGGCTGCGATCGGCGCTTTCTGTGGCGCTTACGGCGCACTCGAAATAGGTTTGGTGACCTGTGTGATTGGTGGAATCGGGTCGCTTGCAATACTGCTCCGGCGACGTCAGATGCGCGCTGGACTGAGCGGGGTGGCGACATTGCTGGTGAGCTACACGACGCCGGGCAACGGCGCAAGGCAGCGGCAAGGCGGTGTGGCCGAAAGTAGTGCGACGGGGTCCATGCCGTACGGAGTGGCCATAGCGATAGGCAGCGCACTCGTGTTGTTCTACAGCGTGTGACGCGGACCAGCAGGCCAAAAAAAATCGGGGGTTCAAAATGAAAAATGCGCGCGCTGTAACGATGCTGCTGATCGCGACGCTGGCCGGCCTCACCGCGGTCGTGTTCGCTTCACGCTGGATGATCTCGCAGACGTCGAATGCCACCACCAAGGTGGTGGTGGCCGCAACCGACATCAATCTCGGTCAGCGGATCGGGCCGGACTTTCTGAAGCTCACCGACTGGCCATCGAACAGCGTGCCGCCCGGCGCGTACACCGACGTCCAGAAACTCGACGGCCGTGTGCTCAAGGAAAGCCTCTTGCACGGTGAACCGATTGTCGACGCGAAGCTGACACCGGTCGGCACGCTCGGGGGCCTGTCGGCGGTAATCGGCGAAGGCAAGCGGGCCATCACGGTACGGGTGAACGACGTGATCGGTGTGGCGGGTTTCGCGCTGCCGGGCAACTACGTCGACATCATCGTCAACACGCAGAAAGACAATCGCGATCCCGGTGCGCAGCGCGACCAGAACATTTCGAAGATCGTGCTCGAAAAGATTCTGGTGCTGGCCGTCGCTCAGGAAGTGGGCCGCGACGAAACCAAGCCTAAGGTGGTCGATGCGGTGACGCTCGAAGTGTCGCCGGAACAGGCCGAGAAGATCGACCTGGCGCGCAGCATCGGCACGCTCTCGCTGGTATTGCGCAACCAGATCGATCCGCAGGCGATCGACACCGCTGGCGCCACCAAGGCAACGCTGCTCAAGATGCCGGTTGCGGTAGTCGCCGCGTCTGAACCGAAACCGGCGCACATCATACGGAAAGTGGCGGTGCGCGCGCCGGGCAACTGTGTCCGCGTGCTCGACGGCGCCGACGCACGACAAGAATGCTTTTGACAGGCCTTAGCCTGCAAGCCGTGACCGATATGCGTGACTGACCACCAGGTCCAGCGCGTTAAAAAAGCGGCACATAACGGGGGTAGGACATGAAAGCCAGAACGAATCAGCGCGCTCGCGCGCCGCAGGACCCGCTTGGCCCAGGTGAATCGCGCGGACTGCATGCGCGCTCTGCCCGCGGCCGGACCCGGATCGCTGAAGCTTGCACTTGCGTGGTGGTCGGACTGTATCTGTCGATGCTGCCGGTCGCGCAAGCGGCCGGACAGAATGCAGCTGCCAATGTGCCAGGTTTGCCGGATATGCCGGTCACCATGGCGTCAAACGGAGCCGTGCATCTGACCATCGCGGCAACGGGCATGAGCGGCGGCGCCTCTTCCGGCGGCGCGGCCCAAGCCACCCGCGGACCCAATTGCAGCGGCCCGGTGGCGGAACATACTTCAGTGACGATCCCGGTCGGCAAATCGACGATGGTCGACGTGCGCGAACCCGTGCGCAGCCGCACCGTCGGCAATCCGTCGATCGTGCAGGCGATGCTGGTGTCGCCGCAAACGCTCTATCTGCTCGGCTCGGACGTCGGCACCACCAACATGATCGTGCAAGGCCGTAGCGGCTCCTGCACGATCATCGACGTGAGCGTTGGCGCGGACCCGGGCGGCCTGCAACAGACGCTCGCCGCGCTGATGCCGGAGGAAACCGGCATCCAGGTCAAGACAGCCGCCGATACGCTGGTGCTGACCGGCACGGTCACCGATGCAGTCAAGGCCGAGCGTGTGATGGAACTGGCGCGCGCCTTCGTGGCCCGGCCGACCACCGCGCTGCAAGGTGGTGCGCCGATGGGAAGCGGCCCGCTGCCGATCGGTGCGGCGCCACGCGCGATGGGCGCGCCGGCACCGACGCTCGGTGGCGGGAGTGGCGAACGCATCATCAACATGATGCATGTGGCCGCGCCGCAGCAAGTCATGCTCGAAGTGAAAGTCGCCGAAGTCTCGAAGACGTTGATTGACCAGCTCGGCGTCGCGGCCAACATCCAGGGCGGCATCGGCAGCTGGAGTTTCGGCTTGCTGGCCAATTACCTGTCCGGCGGATTGAGCGCGCTGACCGCCTCGAAAGCGAACAATCTGCCGCTCAACCTCGCGGTCGACGCGCAGAAAACCGATCAACTCGTGAAGATCCTCGCCGAGCCGAATCTGATGGCGATCAGCGGCCAGGAAGCAAGCTTTCTCGCGGGCGGCAAGGTCTACATTCCGGTGCCGCAAAGCAACGGCTCGGGCGGCACGACGATCGTCCTGCAGGAAGAGCAATACGGTGTCGGCCTGACCTTCACGCCGACGGTGCTCGAAGGCGGCCGTATCAATCTCAAGGTGTCGCCGGAAGTGTCCGAGCTCTCGTCGACCGGTGTGGTTGTCAGCGCCGGCAACTCGAACACGACCTCGATCCTGCCGCTGATCACGACGCGGCGCGCCTCGACCACGCTGCAGGTGTTCGACGGTCAGAGCTTTGCGATCGGCGGTCTCCTGAAGAGCAACGTGACTGGCTCGATCAAAGGTCTGCCTGGCGCGGCTGAACTGCCGGTGCTCGGCGCGCTGTTTCGCAGCACCAGCTACGAACAGGACAAGACGGAACTGGTGTTCGTCGTGACGCCGCGTCTCGCCAAGCCGCTGCCGCAGCACTATCCGCTACCGACCGACGGTTTCAGCGACGCCAACGAAGGGAACGTGTATCTGACCGGCCATATGGAAGGCGCGAAGCGCGCCGCGCCAGCAGCGGGGGCCACGGCACCGGTTGCACCGAATTCGCCGAACGCGCCTTCGACGCCGGCCGCGCCTGACATGCCCGCGGCAATCAGCCAGACACCGGTGGTGACCACGCCTGTCGCAACGCCGGCCACGTCCACGCAACCGTTGCCACCCACGCAACCCAAGCCAGGCCAGGATGATCGTACGCCGGCCCCGGTGGCCGCGACCACCCCGGCCCACGACGCCGCGCTCGTCAGCCAAACATCGGCGGCCGGCGCCGCCTCACACGCCGCGCGCTGAATCGCGACTCATCGGAGATCGACATGACATCTACCAAGACACTGATCCGCGCTGCCGTGTGCGCAGGACTGAGCGCCGCGCTCGCCGGCTGCCTGACTTCAACCCCGCACTGGGACGCGACGTTCGGCGACTCGGTCAACCAGATCAAGGAAATGCAGACGCTCAATCCGCAAGCCTCGACCAATACCGATCCGGTCGCGGGCATTGACGGCACGGCGGCGGCCGCAGCGCAGAAGAGCTATGCCAAATCGTTCACGGCGCCACCCGCGCCGACCAACAGCTTCACCATCGGCATCGGTTCGTCGAGCAGCTACTGAAACAGCGCAGCCAGGCGGCTCGGACTCGAGCCAGCGGAGACACACCATGATCGACACCCTCCTGATTTCGTCCAGCGCCGAGCGCGCGCCGCGGATCGCCGCGCGTCTCGAAGCAAGCGGCATTGCGTTCCGGCTGCGCACGCTGCACGGCACCGCGAAGCAGTTGCGCGTGCACGCCGCGGCGATCAGGAGCGCCGACCTGCTAATCATCGACGACGCCGAGCTGACGCCGCGCGAACTGAGTGGCGTCGAAGAGGCGCTGTCCCACACGCCGAATCTGCACTGCATGCTGGTGACGCCCACGCCTTCGACCACGCTGTTGATGGCCGCCATGCGCGTCGGTGTGCGGCACGTGCTCTCCTGGCCGCTTGACGAGGCCGAACTCGCCGACGCCCTCGCGCATGTCTCAGCGAAGAAAAGCGCGGGCGTGCGCCGTGACGGCCGCGTGGTCTCGTTCACGTCGTGCAAAGGCGGCAGTGGTACGACGCTGATCGCCGTGAATCTCGCTTACGCCCTTGCGGCGCAGCGTGACAAGCGTGTGCTGCTGATCGACCTGAACCAGCAGTTCGCCGACGCGAGTTTGCTAGTCGCCGACAAACCGCCGCCTGCGACGCTCGCCGACCTGTGCTCGCAAATCGACCGGCTCGACGCCGCCTTCTTCGAAGCCTGCGTGATGCACGTGCACCCGAATCTCGACGTGCTGGCCGGCGCGGGCGATCCGGTCAAGTCGGGCGAGCTGCGCGCCGCGCATCTGGAACGGATATTGACGCTGGTGCGCGAGCAGTACGACGCAGTGCTGATCGACGTCGGCCAGAACATCAATCCGCTTGCAATTCATGCGCTCGATCACAGCGACTCGATCTGCATGGTAGTGCGGCAGAACATCCTGTATCTGCACGCCGGCCGCCGCATGCTCGACATCTTCAAGGAACTCGGCTACCCGGCGAGCAAGGTGAGGGTGATCGTCAACCAGTACGACAAGAGCGCGCGCATTGATCTGGCGACGCTCGAAGAAACGCTCGGCGCGAAGGTTGCGCAACAATTGCCGCGCGACGAGAAGCAGGCCACCGAGGCGCTTAACCACGGTGTGCCGCTCGTTACGTCGGCGAAGGGCGGCGCGCTCGCTCAAGGCATTGCGCATCTGGCGGACATGATGTGGCCGCGCCCTGTCGAAGCACGTAAGAGCGTGCTAGGTCGTCTGTTCCCGGGCCGGCCGAATTCGCCGCCGCAACTGAAAGCCGGACACTAAGCCGGGACAAGTCAAACCGAACCCGGCTGCCATCGAAACAAAGCGGAGAGCACCATGTCATTGCGCGAACAGTTGATGATGCAAAACGGCACGATACCGTTCGACGGCACCAACGGCGGCGCTGCAGCTGCCGGCGTTGCCGCAGAAAGTCTCGCGGCGCGGCGCGCGTACCAGCAACTCAAGATGAACATTCATCAGGCGATCATCGACCGGGTGGAGCTCGACAAGCTGCAACGCCTGTCGCCCGAACAGATCAAGCGCGAACTCGCGCAACTGGTCGAACGGATCGTCGACGAAGACAAGATTCCGATGAACGAGCTCGAGCGCCGCCGTCTCGCGCAGGACGTGCACGACGAAATGGTCGGCCTCGGTCCGCTCGAACCGCTGCTCAACGACCCGACCATCTCGGACATTCTTGTCAACACATCGCAGCACGTGTACGTGGAACGACGCGGCCGTCTCGAACACACCGACGTCACGTTCTACGACGACGCCCATCTGATGAAGATCATCGAACGCATCGTCTCGCGCGTGGGCCGCCGGATCGACGAGTCCACGCCGATGGTCGACGCGCGCCTGCCCGACGGCTCGCGAGTCAACGCGATCATTCCGCCGTCGGCGATCGACGGTCCGCTGGTGTCGATTCGCCGCTTCGCGGTGAATCCGCTGACGGTGGCGGACATGGTGACCAATCAGAGCTTCACGCCGGCGATGGCGCAGCTGCTCGAAGCGCTTATCAAATCGAAGCTGAACGTGTTGATCTCGGGCGGCACGGGCAGCGGCAAAACCACGCTGCTCAATCTGCTCTCCGGTTTCATTCCGGGCGACGAACGGGTCGTGACGATCGAGGACGCGGCCGAATTGCAGATGCGCCAGGAACACGTGCTGCGGCTCGAAACGCGGCCGCCGAACATCGAAGGCAAGGGTGAAATCTCGCAGCGCACGCTGGTGCGCAACGCGCTGCGGATGCGCCCCGACCGCATCATCCTCGGCGAAGTGCGCGGCGCCGAAGCGCTCGACATGCTGCACGCCATGAATACCGGCCACGAAGGTTCGATGGCCACGCTGCACGCGAACACGCCGCGCGATGCACTGACCCGGCTCGAAAACATGGTCGGCATGGCGGGTCTGACGATGCCGATCAAGGCGATTCGCCAGCAGATCGCTTCGGCGATCACGGTGGTGGTGCAGGCCTCGCGTTTGACGGACGGACGTCGCAAGCTGATGAGTATTCAGGAAGTCACCGGCATGGAAGGCGACATCATCAACATGCAGGAGATTTTCACATTTAAGCGGACCGGCGTCGACGAAAACGGCATGATCAAAGGGCATTTCTGTGCGACCGGCGTGCGGCCGAAGTTCTGCGACCGGCTGGCGGGCTTCGGCATTGCGCTGCCGGACCAGATGTTCGATCCGGCACGGCGCTTCGAGGTGTGAGCATGCCTAACACAAAGGCTTCAGGGAGACGGACATGAACACCTCGTTTATCGGCTTTGCGGTGCTGGCGTTTCTTGCGATCGTGCTGCTGATCGAAGCCGTCTATCTGTTCTGGAGCAGCCGTCATGGCACGGCCGTCAAGCGCATGGACGAGCGCCTCCGCGCACTCACGGCGGGCGGCAATATCAGCGCCGAGAAACTGTCGATTCTCAAGCAGCGCCTCCTGAGCGATTCGCCGTTCATTACGCGGCTGCTGCTGCACGTGCCGCGTGTGCACGCGCTCGACCGTCAGTTGCAGCAATCCGGGCTGCGCTGGTCGGTGGCGCGTTTTGCGACCTATACGCTGCTGTGCGCGCTCGTCGGCGCCGTGCTGGGTTTCGTGATGCATGCGCCCGCCCCGGTGATAAGCGCCGTGGCCGTGGTGCCAGGCTTGCTGCCCACGATGATCCTGCGCCGCAAGCGCGCAAAGCGCGTGCTGCAACTTGAGCGTCAGTTGCCCGACGCGGCTGACCTGATTGGCCGCGCGCTGCGCGCCGGCCACTCGTTTCCTGCCGCGCTCGGCATGGTCGGCGAAGAATTGCCCGACCCGCTCGGTGGCGAATTCGCGCTGGTGTTCGACGAGATCAACTACGGTGTGTCGATGAACGATGCGCTTCTGAATATGGTGAACCGCGTGCCGGTCGAGGATCTGCGCTACTTCGTGATCGCCGTGCTGATCCAGCGCGAAGCGGGCGGCAATCTGGCGGAGATTCTCGGCAGCATCAGCAGCATCATTCGCGAGCGGCTGAAGTTGCTTGGCAAGGTGCGTGTGCTGTCGGCGGAAGGGCGGCTGTCCGCGTGGATTCTCGGCGTCTTGCCGTTTGCGATCCTCGCGCTGTTGTCGCTGCTAAATCCGGGCTACATCAGCGTGTTCTGGAAGGATTCGGCGGGTGTGCAACTCGCCGCAGGAGCGCTCACGATGATGCTGTTCGGCATCGTGTGGATGCGCAAGATCGTGCGCATTCATGTCTAGACCGTCCGTTCCATAGGTTCGAAATGAGGAGCGCGGGCGCGGCCCGCAGACCATGAAAACAGAACAGATCGTCATGCTGGGGGTGATGTTCCTGATCGTGTTCGGCGCGGCGCTGAAAGCGATGATGCTGCTGAAGCCCGATCCGGTGCAACGGCGTATCGAGGAGATCGGGCAGTCCGGCGCCATCGCTCTTGGCGATGCGGAAGGCGATGCCGGCGCGCAGAAGAGCTGGGTCGAAACCGTCACCAAGGTATCCGAACGTGTCGCCAGGCTTTCGCTTCCAAAAGAAGATTGGGACAAATCGGCGCTGCGCCTGCGCTTTGCGAACGCGGGTATCCGCACACCGTCCGCTCCGGCCATCTATTTCGCCGCCAAGACGCTACTGGCCCTCATTCTGCCCGCCATCGCGCTCATCTTTCTCAGCAATGTCTTCGACGCCGACAAGCGGATGGTGTTGCTGCTGGTAGTGCTGGCGGTATCGGCAATCGGTTTCTATCTTCCGAACCTGGTGCTCACGCGCCTGATCGACAGCCGCCAGCGCAAGCTGTTCGAGGATCTGCCCGACGCGCTTGATCTGATGACCGTCTGCGTCGAGGCGGGCCTCGGGCTCGATGCGGCGATGATGCGTGTCACCCAGGAAATAGGCGTCAAAAGCCGCGCGTTGAAAGACGAGTTCGACATGGTGCTGCTGGAATTGCGTGCCGGATCGGGGCGCGACAAGGCGCTGCGCAATCTGTCGCTGCGCACCGGCGTCGAGGATATTGATACGCTCGCCGCGATGCTGATCCAGGCAGACCGCTTCGGCACCAGCGTTGGCGATTCGCTACGTGTTTATACGGACAACCTGCGCACCAAACGGCGCTTGCGCGCGGAAGAGCAGGCTGCGAAGATCGCGTTAAAGTTGCTCTTTCCTCTGATGTTTTTCATTTTCCCGACGCTACTGGTCGTGCTGGTCGGCCCGTCAGCGATCCAGGTCGCGCGCCAGCTGCTTCCGACCATGACCGCCATGTCGGGTGGCTGAGCGATAGAGATTGAGCGAACCATATCTACCGGGGAATTCCATGTTTGCGTCGAGCCCGTTTCCTGAACTGCTGATCCACGCGCGGCACTGGCTGGGCGGCTTCGCGCTCGCCCTGGTGATGATGAGCGTGGGTGCGGCGCTGGAGCGGCGCTGGCCTGCCGAGTTGCTGCAGTCGCGTGCGGGGATGCGTTTTAACGTCATCTACGCGGGACTGTATATGGGGCTCGCGGAAATCATGCGGCCGCTGATGGCGGTGGCGAGCGTCGCGATCATCAATGCGCTCGGCGGTGGTTGGGTCGTGCTGGCTTCGCGGGGGTGGGGCGCACTCGCTTCCATCGTGGTCGTGCTGTTGACGGTCGATCTGCTGGAATACGCGTTTCACCGCTTGCAGCATGCGTGGCCCGTGCTGTGGAAGTTGCATTCGTTGCACCACAGTGCCACCGACTTCAATGTCACGGTGACGTTCCGGCATCACTGGTTCGAGGTGTTCCTCAAGGGCTGCCTGCTCTATCCGGTGGTCGGCGTGCTGTTCAAGGTCGAGCCGTGGATCGTCGGTGTCACAGCGGTCATTTTTATGTTCGGCAATTACTTCGCGCATATGAACCTGCGTGTCGACCTGGGCCGCTTCACGACGTGGGTCAACAATCCGCAATACCACCGCCTGCATCACTCGAACCGCACCGAGCATTTCGACCACAACTTCACGCAACTGCTGCCGCTGTGGGACGACCTGTTCGGTACGCTGTGGGTGCCGGCGAAACATGAATGGCCGGCTACCGGTCTGGACGACGGCGCACAACCGCGTTCGCTGCTCGGTGCGTTGAGCTGGCCGCTGCGTTCGCATGCTGGCCTCGGCGCCGTTCTGAACGGCAGGCGTGTCGAGATACTGGACAAGGAGGCGAAATGAAAGCCATCCGGCGTGCCACCCGCCTGACATCTGGCTTAAGGGACACCACGCGCAAGCAGCGCGGCGTAGCGACGATCGAGTTCGCGCTGCTCGCGCCGCTGCTGTTCCTGCTGCTGTGCATTGCGATGGACCTGGGCATCGCCCTATGGGTCAATCTGACGATGCAATATGCGGTGAGGGAAGGCGCCCGTTACTCGGTGACGGGGCAAAGCAATCTCGATCCGAATGCGACCAACCAGCAGCGTTATCTGGCGATCGTGCAGGAAATCAAGACTAGCTCGATGGGTCTCTACACGCTCGTTTCACCGAGTTACGTGATTACCATCAACGGCGCGACCCAGAGCTACACCACGCAGACGAGTTATAGCACCGGCATGTTCGGCAATCCGGGCGACATCGTCGTGCTGCAGATCAATTGCATCTGGCCGCTGCTGACGCCACTGGTCAAGCCGTTCTTTGCCAATGGCAAGTTCAGTTTCAGCGTCGCGGCCACGATGCGTAACGAGGGCTTTTGACATGCGCACCCATTCCTCGCGAAGAAGCCGCCACGCTGCCAGAGGCATCGTCAGCGTGGAAATGGCGCTGTTGCTGCCGGTCCTGGTCGCGTTGGCGCTGCCGGTGTATGACGTCGCGCGCAACATCCAGGCGCAGATGATTCTGATCAACGTGAGCCGCGAAGGCGCGAGCCTGTCGTCGCGCGCGTCGCTCACGTATCCGATGCAGACCATCATGTCGTCGCTGACCTCGACCACACCGCCGCTGAACATGAATGCGCACGGGATGATCTACATCACCGAGATCATGGGCAACAACAACTGCGACAGCAACGGCAACAACTGCACGGGCGTCGTGGTCGCCCAGTATCGCTGGAACGGCAGCAATTATTTTCCGGCGAGCCAGTTGTGGAACTGCGGCAACAGTGGCACGCGCTGGGCCACCGACGGCACCGGCAGTTGCAGCGGGATTCCGGCGGCGGGGAGCACGTCGCCGGTGGTGAATCTGCTGCAAGGCAAACTTTCCGACGGCCAGATAGCGTACGCGGTCGAGACGTTCTATTTGCAAACACCACTGATCGGCTCATTGAATCTGGGCGGCGGCATCAAGACGCCGGCGCTCTCGCCCAATCTCTATGCAATGACGGTGTTCTGATTCAGGCAGCAACGGATTCAAATAAAAAAACGCAGGTCGGGGGATGCAATGAAAACAAGAGCGGCACATAAACGGCAGAAGGGCTCGGTCAGCATCATCGTGGCGGTGTCGCTGATTGCGTTGCTGGGCATTATCGGGCTCGCGGTGGATTCCGGTTTCGGCTACATGATCAAGGCGCGGCTCGACGCCGCCACCGACGGCGCGGTGATCGCGGCCGGCGAAGCGGTCACGCGCGGCAACAACCAGACGCAACAGACGGCCAACGCGCAGCAGGCGGCCACCGCTTTCTTTGCTGCAAATTACCCGACGGGTTTTCTCGGATCGAGCGTGACGGCTGGTACGCCGTCGATCGTGTTCAACGCCGGCACGGTCACGATCGGCATGACGGCGCAGGCGAGTGTGCCGGTCACGTTCATGCAGACGCTTGGGTTCAGGGTGCTGAATGTGAGCGCCTCGTCGCAGGCGATCCGCAAGACGCTGGATCTGGCGTTCGTGATCGATACGACCGGTTCACTGAATACGTCAGGTGTGCCGGCCGCGGTTCGCTCGAATGCAGTGGCGTTCCTTAACAACTTCGACGTCACGAACGATCGTGTGGCGCTGATGCACTTCGCGTTCGGCACCGTGGTGGACGTGCCGTTCAATGGCAATACACGCGGATTCGACCGCGCAACGATGACCGCTGATATCAACAACTACGCTTTCAGCGGCAACACCAATTCGGCTGAAGCGATCTGGAATGCGCGCAACCAGTTGAATACGGTAATTACGCAGCCGTCCAGTCTGCGGGTGATCGTGTTCTTCTCGGACGGCGCACCGAATAGCTTCTCGTCTTTCTTCCCGACTAATCAGAGCGCGTGCAACAACAATAAAGCCGGCACGATCGCAAGCGGCGACGCTACGAACGGCTTTCTATCGGGGCTGGACAGCATAGGTGCCCAAAGTCAGCAGTTCGCATCGCCATGCTACAAGAGCGGCCAGAGGGCGAGCAGCGACGCGAGCACACTCGTGACCGCGCTACCGAAGTGGTACAACGCGCACAACTTCAACGAACAGATCTTCCCCATCTGGCCCGTGACCGCTCCGCGCGCGGTGCCGAACGGCAATGTCACGTATGTGAACGTCAACCGTGTGTCGCGCAATCTGCTCGAAGCGATGGCAGCGCAGGCGCGCATCGACGGCACTTACGTGTTCACGCTGGGCTATGGACTCACCCTCGCTCAGCCGGCAGGCCCGGACAACGAAATAGGCGAGGAAGTACTCAAATGCATGGCCAACACACCTGATTCGCTGCCCCGCTGCTACAACCCGGCGCAACCGGTCGGCGTGTATTGCTATGCCGCGACGCCGAACGATCTGAAGCCGTGCTTTTCGCAGCTGGCCTCGCAAATTCTCCGCATTTCCAAGTGAGCGCGCCATGACACCGACGACACCTTTGCAGGATCTGCCTCTCGCACTCAGCCCTGCGGACGCGGCGGCTCTGCCATCAGCATCCGCATCCGCTGCCGATATGGGCGAGTCCACCGGCTTGCGCCACGCGCTGGTGGAAATCACAGCACGGGCCGCCGCCGCGACGATGCTGAGCCTGTTCGCCTACGCCGCGATCATTCAGTGGCGCGCGGCGCCGTCGCGGATCACGTTGTTGCTGCTGGTAGTGGCCGCGTGCGTGACAGTCGGTCTTTCGCTGTTTTCGCGCGTGCCGATGAAGCGCGACTGGCGGCTCTTCGCGGTCATCTGTTCGATGGGCGGCACGTATTACTTCCTCGCCGTGCGTCTTGCCCCCGGCGCGCAACTGGTGCCGGAGATGGTCGGCGCATCGTTGCAACTGCTAGGGATTCTCTGGCAACTGTTCGCGAAGGCGTCGCTGCGCCGTTCGTTCGGCATCTTGCCGGCGAACCGTGGCGTCGTATCGCGCGGGGCATATCGCTTCGTGCGTCATCCGATGTATCTGGGTTACTTCATCACCGACATCGGCTTTCTGCTGGTGAACTTCGGCCTGCAAAACCTGCTGGTGTACGGCTGCCAGTTTGCCTTGCAGGTGGGCCGGATCGTGCGGGAAGAGCAGCTTCTATCGGCAGACGATAGTTATCGGACGTACAAGGGGCGCGTACGTTATCGCGTGATTCCCGGCGTGTTCTAACCAACACTCCCACCACGCACCGCCTTGCCACCCGTCAAACAAACAATCATGGTGGCCACGACGAGCACGCATAGCGCTACGCGCAAGCCGAGCAAACCCGCGCCGAGTCCGATCAACGGCGGGCCGACCAGGAAGCCGGCATAACCCGCCGTGGCCGCCATCGAAACGCCGACAGCCGGCGTAACCGTCGAGCGGCCCGCCGCGCTGAAAATCACCGGGACGATATTCGCGAGGCCGACGCCGACCATGGCAAAGCCCACGCAAGCCGTGAGCACGGTCGGCAGGCTCAACACCAGCGCGAGCCCGGCCGCCGCCAGCAGGCCGCCGAAGCCGATCACCTTGCTCGAACCGAAGCGCCGCACGGACACATCGCCGACGATGCGGCAAGCCGCCATCGAGAACGCAAACGCGGAATAGCCGACCGCCGCGACGCTGGCCGCTTCGGTCAAGGTAGCGCGCAAATACACCGCGCTCCAGTCGGCCACCGCGCCTTCCACCATCATGCAAAGGAACGCGAGCAGCGCAAGCTTCATCACTTTGGCGTTGGGCACCGCGAAGCCGCTGGAGGACGCGGCCGCGCGCGGACCGAGATCACGCAACGCCAGCACCGCGGCGGCGGCCATGAGGACGGCGATGAACACGTCCGGCAGCACGAGACCGCCGATCACGCCGACGCCGTTTTTCTGAAGCATGGCGCCCGTCGCCGCACCGAGCAGGCCGCCCGCACTCCACGCCGCATGAAACGAGGACATGATGGGCGACTTCCATTGCGTTTCGATCGTGCTGGCGTGGCCGTTCATCGAAACGTCGAGCGCGCCGTTCGCTGCGCCGAGCGCGAGGAGCACGATGCACAGCGTCGCCAGGTTCGGCGCGAAGGCGGGGAGCGGCAGCGCCACGACAAACGCCGCGCCGAGCAGCGCGGTGGCCCGACCACTGCCGAAGCGCGGCGCCAACTGTCCGGCCAGCGGCATCGCGATGATGGCCCCCAGCGCAAAGGCGAATAACGCGATCCCCAGCGAAGTATCGTTGAGCGACAGGCTTTCCTTGATGCGTGGCACTTCGACTGCCCAGGCGCCGATCCCGAATCCGTTGGCGAGAAATACGCCGAGGGTGGCCACCCGCTCCTTGAGCGGTTTCATGAGCGGCGTGCTGACCGGAGTAGCGAGTGTTTTCATGAGCGCGCCACCATCACGTTGTCGCATACCGCTGCGAGTTGGGCGCGCCGCGCGGCCGTTACATCCGCTTCGACGAATAGGTGGTCCACGGCGCGCGCCGGCGCAACGTAAAACGGCGCAGCGGTCATCAGTTTTTCCGACGTCACGGCGATGGCGACCTGGCTGCTTGCCTGCACCATCGCCCGTTTGAGTTCGGCCTCTTCAGCGTCGAACGCGGCGACTCCTTCGTCTGGATCGAACGCGCACGCACCCAGAAAGCAAAGGTCGGCCTTGATCTGCTGGATCTGCAGCAACGCCGTGGCGCCGGTCGTGCCGGCTGCGTGCTGAGCGATGCGCCCGCCGATAAGAATGATGTCGAAGCCCGGCCGGTTCAGCAGGCGCGCGCAAGCCTCAGGCGAGTTCGTCACGACGGTTAGATCCGCGTTGTCCGGGAGCGCGGTGGCAATCGCAACGTTGGTCGACCCGGTGTCCAGCAAAATGATTTGCCTGGGCCGGACGATGGACGCAGCGACGATGGCGAGACAGGCCTTGCGATCCACGGCTTCGTGCATGCGGACCGAGGCGTCTACGCCGGCAGGCGAGATCAGCAGGGCGCCGCCATACACGCGCTTGCAATGACCCTGATCGGCCAGTTCGCGCAAGTGGCGGCGGACCGTATGTTCAGATGTTTGGAGTTCGGCAGCGAGTTCGGATGCCAATACGCGGCCCTGTGCCCGCAGCCGTTCCAGAATCAGCCGCTCCCGCTCTTCGGGCAGAAGCCCGTCCACTGCATCCTGCCGCGTTCGTTGCATGACCTCACCTTGCTCGATTGTAAAACAATCATAATCGAGCATAATCTAACGTAAACGAGCAGATCGAGCAACGGTGCGGTCGAAATTCTCCTGAATGGACAGGTTCGGCAGGCCGTTAAGGCGCTGACGTCGGCTGGGCGGGCCGCGCACCGGGCTGGAGGCCTGTAATCGCCGAGGCCGCGATCCACGCGCGCCATTGCGACGTGAAATTGAATTCGGCATCGATTGCAAACGCCAAGTCGAGCGCTTCATTGAGCGTCGCTCCGCGTTGCAACGCATCGAAAGCCGCATGCGCGGCGGCGCATTGAACGAGTATTTGCGGCCGCCATTGTGGTCGCACAACCAGTGCGTAGGTCGGTGACTCGAGATTTGCCGGAAACGAGCCGCCCGGCTGGTGTGCAGCCCAGATCTCGGCGATCGCATAGCGCGACGAGATGAGCGCACAGGCGGGATGCACGGCCAGTTTCGCTTCGAGCAAATCTTCGGGGCGGATGGCGGCCCATTCCGCTTGCGTGAGCACGTTGGCGTCGGCGGCAAAGTAGGCCAGATGCAGCGACCATTCGAGACGCGCGAGGTCGGCGAAATAACGGAAACGAGGGGCCTGTTCGAAGGTTTCGATGAAAGCCGGCAGTGCGGCGCCGAAGCGATTGAGGTCGCCGCTCTGTGACGGATGTGCTTGCGCGTAAGTCACTGACAGTGCATCGAAGTAGGCGCTGCCGACCAGCGCCAGCACGACGGGATAGGCGCTGGCGAGTGCAGTCCGCTGATTGGCGCGAATGCTGCTCCGATAGAGGTCGACGCGTTGGCGCAGATTGTCCGCGAGTTCGTTGCCGGCGCCATTGTCGTTGCTGCTGAAGCAAGGCGTTTGTCCAGCGGCACATGCAGGGATGTCGGCGCGACCTTGCACTTGATCGACTCCGCGCCCCGTGCATTGCAGTTGCGAAAGCACAGGTCGCAGTTCGCCCTCCAGCGATTCGGCAAACAAGCGCTGCAGTGACTCAACCGGCGTGCGCATCGTCGGCGTCGTATTGAGTGGAAGGGGTGAGGGCCGATCGCCTGGCGTGAACGGTGTTCTGGATATCACGGGCGCGACAGACTTCATCGAGCATGACGCTTAACGCCGGTACATCGGTATCCCACTCGATCAGCGCCGGTATGGTGCCGAACCGCTGTAGTGCGTATTCATAGAGCGCCCAGACTTCGTTGGTGACACTTGAGCCGTGATCGTCGATGACGGCGATGTCCGTCACGCGATGACCCGCAAGATGAATCTCGCCGATCGTGCCAATCGCCAGGGCGTTCATGGCCGCGACAGCGTCCTCTCCATGATTGCATTGGTTCACGTACAGGTTGTTCACGTCGAGCAATACGCCGCAACCCGTGCGTGACGCAAGTTCCGCAAGAAATGCCGTCTCGCCGTATTGATCGTCGCGGAATCGAACGTAGGTGGAGACGTTTTCCAGTAGAACCGGCCGGCCGAGCACGTCCTGCAATTCGCTGACACGCGAAGCGAGCAGCGCGAGCGCCGCTTCAGTCAACGGCATCGGCAAAAGATCGTTCAGATGGCCGGCCGATGTCGCGCCCCAGCAAAGATGTTCGGAGACGACAGCCGGCTCGATCCGCTCGATCAGACGTTTGAGCTTCGCAACGTGAGCGAGGTCAAGTGGTTTCGCCGAGCCAAGGCCGAGACCGACCCCGTGCAAACTGACGGGCAGATCGCGTCGCACGGTGTCCAGCACGTGCAGGTCGAAGCCGCCGTCGCCGAAATAGTTTTCGCTGTGCACCTCGACCCAGTCGACCGCCGGCGTAGCATTGAGGAAGTCGCGGTAATGGGTATGGCGCAACCCGATACCGATGCCGGCCGGCGCGCAGGCAGAAGGGACGAGGGGATGCATCATAGGCGTCGACTGCCACAGGATCGCCGCATTGGCGTCAGGAATGCTGTTCGTCGATCTTGCCGCCCATCTTCTGGCAGGTTCCTTTCGGCACGGTCTTGAAGTCGCCCTTGTCGTGGTCGACCTTGGCCTCACCGGCGCAGCCGTGCACACCGGTCTTGCTCGCGCAGTCGTTCTGGCCGGCCTTGGCGATGCCAAAGCACTGAACCTTCTCGTCCGCATGCGCGGCGCTGATTCCGGTGGCCGCGAGTCCTGCGAGGGCCGCGGCGATCAATGCCGGCCGGCTAAGTTTCGAATTCAATTTGCTTCTCCTGAGTAAGCGGCAGTGGATCGCTCGCCGCACCATTTCAACCGTCGCTTGGCCATGGGCTGCTTCGGGGCTGAGACGGTGCGCCTGATTCGCAGCGCCGGGGTCACGTGTAAGCCGATTTTAAGCCTGCCGTATTGATTATCCGGCATGTTACTGGCTCATCGTACTCGCGCTTTTCACGGCACAGGAGGCGGTGACTTTCTCGCCGTCGCTGAACGAGAACGTCAGCGGGATCGTCGTACCGATCTTGAGCGGCTGTTTCGGATGCTCCAGCATCACGTGATAGTTGCCTGGTGCGAAGACGAGCGAGCCGTGCGCGGGCACCGCCACCTGATGGACCATCGCCATGGAAGACGTGCTGCCCTGGCTTTGTGTCTGATGCAGCATGGCCATGCCGAAAGCTTCTGTGCTGATACCGGTGAGATTGACCGGCTGATCACCCGCATTACTGGCCTTGAAATAGCCACCCGATGGCAGGTCACCCGGCAGGGTGCGGATCCAGCAGTCCGATACGCTCACGGTTGCCGCGCCACCGGCGAAGGCTTGAATGGATGATCCGCACAGCAAGGCGGCGAGGAGAAGTTTGCGTGATGTCTTCATGATGTGTTCCTTGTTTTAACGGCGGAAATGAAGCGTTAAGCAGGTTGCCGCGTGGCGCGGCCAAAAATCGTGTGATCGGCGAGCCACACTGCGAGCAGCGTGGCGCCCATCAACGGAAAGACGATGCCGAGCAGAACGAGACCGGTTTTCCAGCCACGCATCGGCGGTGCGGCACGTTCGCGCGAGGGTGCGCCGAGCGAGCGTTGCGGCCGACGCTTCCACCACATTACGCAGCCGGTCACGGCCATTCCCGCGAGGCCAAGCGAAATCGCGGCGCAGAGGATCTGATTGGCGACGCCGAAATAGCGGCCCATATGCAACGACGTGCCGTACGAGACGGCTTTCGACACCGCGCCGTAGTCGCCGTAACGGATGTCTTTCAGCACCGTGCCGCTGTATTGGTCGATGTACAGCGTGCGCTCGTCTTTCGGGTCGGCGGGAAAGTACGAGACGGTGTAGACGCCCGTAGCGGAGGTGGGCAGCACGATGTCGTAGCCGGTCTGGACACCGAGCGATGCGACGAGGGCGACGATGCGTCCGAGCGGCAGCGCTTGCGCCGCGTGTGCATCGGCGGATTGCGGCACTGGCGTGTTACCGACGGCCCATGGCGTGAGCGGCAACGGTAGATCGTCCATCACCATGCCCGGCATCGAGTCCATGTTCGCCTGGTGTTCGCCGTGTGCGTCGTGGCTCGATTGCGGTTCGGCGTCTGTGTCCACAGTACCCGCATGCTTATCAGCGCGCGCACCTGGCAGGGCAGAACGCAACGGCAAGCCACCCCACGAGCCCGGCGGCGCGCCAAGATTTGCGGCGGTCGCGAGCGCCTTGAACTGCTTACCCCATGAGCCTGTCCACGGCAGGCCGCTCAGCACGAAGATGAGCGCACCGAGCGCGAGCCAGATACCCATCACGGTGTGAAGATTCTTCCAAAGCGCGCGTCCTTGCAGCGAGAAACGAGGCACCAGCGCCGCGCGTGCGGTGGTCTTCTCGCGCGGCCACCAGAGTGCGATGCCCGTGCCGATCATCACCAGCGTCCAGCACGCGGCCAACTCCATCAGCAATTCACCTGGCTTGCCGAGCAGCAGCTTGCGGTGAAGCATGCGGTCCACCTGCATGAAGCGGCGCTCGACGCTCAGCGTGCCCAATACTTCACCACTGTATGGGTTCAGATAGATGCTCTGTTTTTCGCCGTCGACGAGGCGAAAGATGAACTCGGTGCTGCGGTCCGGTGCGCTCGCGATTGGCGCCGTCACCGCGCGCGCATCGGCCGGCATCGCCGCGCGGGCTTTGGCAAGCAAGGCGTCTTCAGTCAGCCTGGGCGTGGCTTGCGGTTCGACGATCAGGCGGTGCGGGTAAAGCAGCGGTTCGATTTGCGGCTGGAAGCAATACAGCGTGCCGGTGATCGCAAGCACGACCAGAAACGGCATCACAAAGAGTCCCGCGTAAAAGTGCCAGCGCCAGAGCGTCCGGTAGCCAGTATTCGCAGCGCCTGTTGCCGAGGTCGCGCGTTGAGCGGTGGTGGTGGACATTCAATCCTCCTGAAGCAAAAAATGAGTCGATCGGTTTGCGCAGCGATGCATGCGCTGGTTGGCAACTCGCGAGTGCATCGGGCACCGGGCGAGCGCAAACCGCGCATGCAAATCGCGAGTTCACATACGTAACTTCGCTTCGACGTAGAACGTGCGGCCCGGATACGGGTGATAGACGAAGTAACGCGCGTCGAACAGGTTATCGACGCCGATACCGACTTCACTCAGCTTCGTCGGCTTGAACGTGAATTTCGCGTCCGCCACCGTGTACGAACTGGTGCCGCCGAATACATCGGGATTCGTGTCGGTATTGGTGAGCGTGTTGTATTCACGGCCGGAGTAGCGCGCGGCAAGCGTGATCGCTGCACGTTCGTCGATGTGATACGTCGCGGCGAGATTCGCGCGCCACAGCGGAATCCGATAGAAGTACTTGCCGACGGTCGCCGGGTTCTGTGCATTCGCGATGATCTTCGACTGCGTGTACGCCACGCTCCCCAGTAGATCGAGACCGCGCACGAATACATCCTGTCCCGAGTAGCTCGTTTCGACGCCACGCGAGCGCACCTTGCCGATGTTCTGGAAATTTGTCACGTTCGGAATCACGGTCGTATCGGTCTGACTGAAGATCGTGTTCTTCACGTCGTCCTGAAACAGCGAGAAACGGAACACGCCATTCCAGTGCGCCCATTCAGCGGTCAACTCCTTCGAGAGATCGTCTTCGGGCTTCAGGTCCGGATTGTTGTTGATGATCGACGAGCCGTTGATTTGCCCCTGGAACATCTCGCCCACCGTCGGAAACCGATAAGCGCGGCCAATGGAGGCGCGCAAGCTTAGATCGTCAGTGACGTCGAACGACAACGAGGCCTTCGGCGAAAAGTGATGCTGGTTCGCGTCGCTGTACGGAAAGGCTTTGCCCGGCAGCGCCTGCGAGCCGCCATAGGCTTGCCAGTCTTCGTACCGTACGCCGTAGACCAGCTTCCAGCGCGGCAGAAAGTGCCAGGCATCCTGTGCGTGCAGCGCCTGAGTCTGTGTCTTGCCCTTGAATGCATTGGCAAACGAGGTCGCCGCGCCGTCGCGCCAGTTCAGCGTGTTGTAGCTCTCGTTGTCGAGGAAATAGTTGTCGTAGTGATAGCCGAAGCTCAGCGCGTGACTCGTCAGGCCCGCTTGCGGCGTGACGGGTGTGTAGGTGGTGCGCAGATCGAGCGTTTTCCAGCCGGTGCCGTCGCCGAAGATCACGGTGCCAGGGCCGTTGCCCGGCGCGCCCGAATTCGCAGTGCGCGCCACGCTGTTGCCGACGTCGTAGTACGAAGCGATCGCTTCGCCATTCCAGCCGGTGGCGTTGCGGGTTTTCAACGTGAGTCCGTATAACCAGTTCTCGCTGTAGCCGAGACTCGGGGCGAGGGCGGCCGCCGGAATCGAGTACTCGTAGCCGGCGATCGCGACCTTGCCGTTGTATACCGGATTGCCGTTCGCATCGCGCAGAAAACTCGACGTCGCGCTGTTGTACGTCTGATGCCAGTAGCCGAGCGTGAAGGCAGCCTGCAGTGTCGGCGTGAAGTCGTACTGCATCTTCAGCTTGAACTGGTCCTGCACCGTGTGTTCGATCCCTTCGCCGTTCACACCGAGCACCGCGGTCGGCGTGTTGGTCTGGTTGTTGTAGAAGTACGCGCCGGTCACCGGTGTGTCTCCGGCTTTCGCGGGCGTGCTCGACTTGGCCAGCGTGGCGAATTGCAGCGGCTGGCTCGTGTTCTCAAGGTGATTCACGCCCAACCGATACGAGAACTTCCCGATCTGGTCGCCGATCGATGCGCTCGCCTCGCTGCCATTGAAATTCTGATTCACGCCGAACAGGCTGAAGTGCTGGGTGAACGCTTTGACGTCCGCGTCGGCTTCGAACTTCTTCGGCATGCGGGTGCTGATGAGTACCGTGGCGCCTAGCGAATTGCCCGGATAGAGCGCGGAAAACGGCCCGTAGATCACGTCGACCTGCTGGATCTCGTCGGGGAACACCATCGACCAGCGCGGCGGAAACGAATAACTGTTGCCGAGCAGATTGCTGAGCAGCAGGCCGTCCGCGTAAACGAGGCCACGCGCGCTCTGCGTGTTGCTGGTGCCGCGTACGGCGATGATCGAGTTCAGATCCCCGATAAAACGCTTGCGCACGGCGAGGTTCGGCATGTACTTCAGCACGTCTTCGGTGTTGACGACGTTCCAGTTGTCGAACTGTTCGCGCGTCACGGTCTCGACCGAGGCCGGCAGGTTAGGGTCGACCGCGCGCGGGGCGGAGACGGCATTGGTATTGGCGGTGACGCTGACAGCAGGCAGCGTGGCGTCGGCGGGCGCGCTATCCGCGTGAGCCGGGGAGGCAATAAATGCCGGTGCGAACGCCGGAATTAACGCAGAAAAATAGGCTGGAAAATACGATCGCGGCCGCCGGCCGGATGGGATGCGCCGAGCGCCGCGACGGGCGCAAAAGGGCAGCCTTCGCAGAGCGAAGTTGAGCATGAACGTTTCCTTGATGCATTGAACAGGCGATCGCGTGCCCCCTCAACGGGCGCGACAAGATGCGCGATCAGGAACAACAGCGATCAGGAAACGGCGGGCGGGCCTCTTGGGCGTCCGGACGGGAACGCGCCGAGCGGCGTGAAGCGGGTGGAGAGGGCGGGCGGCACAGTGCCGGCAAGCGCGATCGCTGGCGGCGGTTCGACGGCCGCGACGCTCGGCATGGCGACGTGATGCTGGAGCAGATGGCAGTAGCCGCATGCGCCGAAGGCGTCGTCATGGCTGAGGTGGACGGGCGCCGGGTTGGCCTGGGTGGATTGGCTCACCAGGCTCTGATTGGCCGGCTGTAGCGCAGAACAGAGCGCCGCGAAGGGCTCGTTCGCGCGGTTCGACACCAGCATCTGACTCACGACCGGCGCGAACACGATAAGCCACATGGCGATCAGGCCAAGCCATGCGGTCATGCGGTTATGGGAGCGTGGAGTCATGGTGATGAACGTAAAGACGCGGGCGATTCTAGCATTGCCGCGCGGTCTTTTCTCCTGTGATTCCGCCTATAGCGTCGGATTAGAAGGCCGAAACCCGCTCATTTCGGGGCGTTACAGCTTCACCGTTTCCCTTAAGCTGCGTGGTAAATGTTCGGCTTTCCCTGTCGGCGCTTCGCCCCCCGCGCGACCGCGCAGAAAAGCGAAACGCCGGACAGGGCGTGCAAAACACGATTGACCCGGCCCGACCGCCGCCACCCGTTACCACGACTCATGACCGCCACGCAGACGCGCGCATCCTCGATAGCCGACATCAATCAGCAGGCGGCATTGCTCTGCAAAAGCGGGCAATTCGCCGATGCCTGGTCGTTGGTGGAGCCGATCCTCGAACCGCACGAGGAGGTGGCGGAAGACGCGCGGGCCGACGCGTTGAATATTGCGGGCGCTTGCTGGTACGGCATGGGCAACCTGTCCGATGCTGAAACCTACTGGCGCCAGTGTTTGCGGGCAAAACCCGACTATGCCGAGGTGTACAGCAGTCTCGGCATGCTGCTCAAGTCGCACGGCCGCCTGTCGGCGGCCAAGGCGGTCTATCGGCAACTGGTCGCGCTGCGTCCCGGCCAGGCCGACGCGCACAACAATCTCGGCACGGTGCTCTACGGGATGGGCTACAGGGACGAGGCGGAGGCGTCGTATCGTCAGGCGGTTGCGATCCGCCCCGACTACACAGAGGCGCACTACAACCGGGCTATCGTATTGCACGAACTGCGCCGCCTGCATGAGGCGGAAGTGGCCTATCGTGAGGCGCTGATCGGGCTGCCGGAACACGCCGAGGCGCACAACAACCTGGGCAACGTGCTGATGGAACTCGGCCGCGTTGCCGAGGCGGACGACGCGTACCGGCAGGCGCTGACCATCAAGCCCCAGTATCCCGAAGCGCTCAATAACCTCGGCGGTGTGCTGAAGGCGACGTACCGTCTGCCCGAGGCCGAGCTGGCTTGCCGGCTCGCGTTGGCGATTCGCCCGGATTACGCGGAGGCGCACCTCAACCTAGGTGCTGTGCTGGCGGATCTCAAGCGTCTACCCGAGGCTGAAGCGGCGTACCGGGAGGCCATCGCGCATCGCCCGGACTATGCCGAGGCGCACTACAACCTCGGCCTCGCGCTAACCAGTCTGGAGCGTCTGCCCGAGGCCGAAACAGCTTACCGGGAGGCGATTCGCTGCCGGCCCGACATCGTTCACGCGCACAACAACCTGGGCTGCGTGCTTCGTCAGCTCGACCGTTTGCCGGAGGCTGTCGATGCCTTCGCACAAGCGCTTGCGCTTCGGCCCGATCTGGCCGAGGCTCATTACAACGCCGGGGCCGCGCTGGCACAACTCAAGCGGCTGCCGGAAGCTGAAGCCGCTTACCTGCGGGCGCTGGCTTTACGCCCCGATTACGGCGATGCCAGGTTCGGTCTGGCTGTGCTGGTGCTCAGCATGGGCCGCTTTGAAGAGGGTTGGCGCTTGTACGAGTGCCGCTACGACCAGCCGGGCTTCGTGCATCACAAGACGCGTTCCATGTTGAGCTGTCCGCAGTGGCAAGGCGACACGCTCGCCGGCAAGACCTTGCTGGTCTGGCAGGAAGACGGGCTCGGCGATATGGTCCAATTCAGCCGCTATTTCGCCTTGCTCAAGGCGCAAGGGGCCGCGCATATCGCCTTTGCGTGCGTGCCTGCCTTGCACCGGCTGATGGCTTCGGTGGACGGCGTGGATGCCGTGCTCGATCACGATACGGCGTTGGCCCGCGTAGCCGCATCGACATACGATTGCTGGACGAGCCTGTTGAGCGCGCCGCTGCACTTGCGTACGGCGGTGGACACGATTCCGCGCCCGGTCCGTCTCGCGGCCGCACCGTCGCTCGTCGAAAAGTGGCGGCCGATGCTCGAGACAATGCCGCCCGGCCGCAAAGTCGGGTTGGTGTGGAAAGGCAATGCGAAACACCATAACGATGCAAACCGGTCGATCCCAACGCTAGCCACGCTCGCACCGCTCTGGAGCGTGCCGGGTCTGAGCTTCGTGAGTCTGCAAAAAGGCCAGGGTGAAGACGAGGCGCAAAAGCCGCCCGCCGGTCAGCCGCTGCTCGAACTCGGCTCGGCAGTGAACGATTTCGCGGACAGCGCCGCGATCATCGAACAACTCGATCTGGTGATCTGCGTGGATACGTCCACGGCGCATCTGGCCGCGTCGCTGGGCAAACCGTGCTGGGTGATGCTGCCGGAGAAAGATATCGACTGGCGCTGGATGCACGAGCGCAACGATTCGCCGTGGTATCCGCACACGCTGCGGCTATTCCG
The DNA here is from genome assembly GCF_046026675.1 of Paraburkholderia sediminicola. Lineage (GTDB taxonomy): Bacteria > Pseudomonadota > Gammaproteobacteria > Burkholderiales > Burkholderiaceae > Paraburkholderia > Paraburkholderia sediminicola_F. The sequence goes on from NZ_JAQQEY010000002.1 coordinate 1,592,908, forward strand.
CCGGGCAGTGGGCGAAGACTGGGCCGTGTCGGTTGAGAGAGTGCGGCAGGCGTGTGTGGAGCGGTTTGCCGCTGAGCGCTCTACTGAACGTTTCACGACTCCGGATTCCTCACTTGACCTGCTGCCCACGCTTACGGCCCGATTGCGCTGACGCGTGGAACTGGCTCTCGGTCGCCTCGATCGCGTGGCCGAGGAACTGCAGGAACATGCTCATCGCGACGGTCGTGGTCAGATCGGAGCGTTGATAAAGGCAACTGAACGACTTCGCGCCGGCGTCGGCGAGCGCGGTCCATGCGAGCTTGCGCTGCGTCACGTCCTCCGCCACATTCTCCGCAATCAGGAAGCCGATCCCGACACCATCCGCGACGAGCCGGCGCACCATCGAAACCGAACTCGTCTCCACCAGCGGCCGCGCCTTGCGTTGCTCGCGGTGGTCGATCTGATCCACCATGGCCCGCAACTCCGTATCCGGTGACATGAGGATGAGCGGGTACTCGAGACAGTCGCGCAGTCGGGGCCGCTTGCCGAGCTTCGTCAGCGGATGCCCAGGTGGCGTGACCAGCCCGAGGTGTTGCGAGAAGGCGCGCACTTCCACGACGCCCGGCGGCGGCTTGCGGCGCAGGCCATAGCCGATGTCGGCTTCACCGGTCTCCACCCACTTGAGGATGCTTTCGCCGTTGCCCGAGCGCACGCTGTAAGTCACCCCCGGATAGCTTTTCATGGCGGCCTGAATCGCGTCGGGCACCAACTGCTCGGCCGACGAAGGCGACACCGCGAGGTTGATATGCCCGCGGCGCAGCGAACGCAGATCTTCCACCTGCGTCATCGCGTTGTCGAAATCGCGCTGTCCGCGCCGCACGGCAGCAATGATGATCTCGCCAGCCGTGGTGAGTTGCATGCCGCGCGGCAAACGGTCGAAGAGCGGCGAGCCGACCTGCTCCTCCAGGTTGAGGATTTGCTGGTGCACGGCGGCCGCGGTCAGGTGCAGCGATTCGGCCGCTTTGCGGATCGAACCGCGCCTCACCACCTCGTCGAAACAACGGAACGTCTGTGATATTGGACGCATAAATCGACCGTATGGTTTTTCCATACGGGCCGTAAAGAATAATCAGATTTTATTGACGGAATGAATAGCCTAGATTTCGCTTCATCATCTTAACGGAGCGAACCGTGACCACGACAGTCGATCAAATTACCCAGCGGCGCCGCGGCGTCGGCCTCATCGCTCACGACCCCAGGGTTTCATTCGGCGGGTATACGCTGATTGCGCCGCAAACGGCGGACGGCCACGTCTATCTCATCGATATCGAGGGCACAGTCGTGCACGAGTGGAAGATGCCGGTGCGGGCCGGACGCCACGCCGTAATTCTTCCCAACGGCAATCTCGGCTACAACGGCAACCATGCAAAATCGGAAAACCGTTACGCGCCATGGTCGATGTGGCACGGCGGCGATTTCTCCGAAGTCACGCCTGAGGGCGAAGTGGTCTGGCATTACGAAGATCCGGCGCATCATCATGACGCGCAGTGGCTTGCCAACGGCAACCTGCTTTACGCCGCGTGCGCACCCGTGCCGGCGGGATTTGCCGAGCGCGTGCCGGGCGGCACGGCGCACGGTCCCGACGAAGTCATGTACGCCGATGTGATCCGCGAAGTGAATCGCGCAGGCGAGCTGGTGTGGGAATGGAAAGCATGGGAGCACCTCAAGCCCGAAGACTTTCCGATCGCGGCCGGCTTCGGCCGGTATCACTGGCCGCTCGTGAACGGGCTCGGCGTGAATGCGAAGGGCGACGTGCTGATGAGCCTGCGCACCACGTCGGGCATCATCGCCGTCGATCGCAAGACCGGCAGCGTCACGATGCACGTTCCGCCGAGCGTGGTGTCGCACCAGCACGCACCCGTGGCGCTCGCCAACGGCAACATTCTCACGTTCGACAACGGCAATTTTCGTAGCGGTGCGCACGTCGCTTTCTCGCGTGTGCTCGAGATCGATCCGTCGAACAACGAGGTGGTGTGGTCGTACGCCGACGACATGGTGAATGCGTTCTACAGCGCTTTCATGGGCAACGCGCAGCGACTCGCGAATGGCAATACGCACATCACCGAGTCGGCAACGGGCCGCCTCTTCGAAGTGACGCCCGCTGGAGAAGTGGTATGGGAATACGTGATTCCCTGGTTCGGCCAGTACCCGGACGATGCGGCGCGCAAAACCGGCCCCGGCCAGTTGAACAGCGTCTTCCAGACTTTCCGCTACAGCCGCGAGCAATTGCCGTGGCTACGCGCCTGAACGCCGCGTTTTCGATCCCTCGGGGGTAACGTGAATCCAGACCCAGCCACACATAGCGTCGACGCGCGCTTGCCCGCATGGCAACTCGCGCTGTTCGGCTTGCAGCATGTCCTGTCGATGGCGGCTTCGCCCGTCACCGCGGTATTTCTGGTGTCGAGGATGCTGTCGCTCTCATCGGACATGACCGTGCAACTGATCGGCGCGACCTTCTTTGCCTGTGGCGCCGGCACGCTTCTGCAATCGCTCGGAGCAGGGTCGATCGGGGCACGGCTGCCCTTCGTGATGGTGCCGGGCGGCGCGCCCGCCATGCTGTTCGCCGTCATCGCCACGCAGACGGATCTGCGCACCGCCGCGGGCGCGGCGATTCTCACCAGCCTGTTCTACTGGCTCGTCCTGCCGGTATTCGCGCGTTGTCTGCGGTTTTTCCCGCGTGTGGTGGTGGGAACGATGCTGCTGCTCGTGTCAGTGAGCCTCATCAAGATTTACGCTGGCATCATCGTCGGGCAGCCGGGAACGCCTGGTTTCGCGCGGCCGCAGTCGCTCGGCCTCGCGTTGCTCACGATCGTGGCGACGCTGGCCGTAGCGCGCCTCTTCAAGGGCACGGTGGGTCGGCTTGCCGTGCTGCTCGGCCTTGCGATGGGGACGTGTGCTGGCTGGGCAATGGGACTGATGCCCGCAGGCGGCATGTGGGGCGGTCCGCTCTTCACGCTGCCGACTTTGCTGCCTTTCGGCATGCCCCGTTTCGACGTGCTCGCCGCGCTGCCGATGCTGATCTTCAGCGTGATCTCGATGGCCGAAGCAACGGGGCAGACGGTTGCCGTCGGCGAGATCACCGGCAAGAAGATCGACATGCGCCGCGATGTGCCGAGGACCATTCGCGGCGATGCGGTGGCGTCGTTGCTCGGCTCGCTGCTGGGCACCTCGCTCATCATTACGAGTGCGGAGAACATTGGCGTCGTGCAGACCACCGGCGTGCGCTCGCGCTACGTGACCGCGACGGCGGGTGCGATGCTGATGGTCATCGCGCTGCTTGCGCCGCTCGGACGCTTCGCTTACGCCATTCCCGCGCCAGTGGTAGGCGGCACGGCGCTGATCGTGTTCGCGATGATCGGCGTGATGGGCGTCAATCTGCTCGGCAAGGTCGACCTGCATGCACGCGGCAATCAGTACACGCTCGCCGCCGCGCTCGTGGCGGGGCTGATACCGATTCTGGTCCCCAATGTCTACGCATCGTTCCCGGGCTATTTGCAGATCGTGTTGGGCAACGGTATGGCGGCGGGGACGCTCACCGCCATCGTCGTCAATCTGGTTTTCGGCCCATGGCACCTTAGGCCCGCGGAGAAAATCCAGACAACCTGATGACCTCGGGCTTTAACGGCTCACGCACGCCCACGCAGTTCTCCCTCCAACGCTTCAACCAACACGCCATGAAAACCCATTTCGCTTTCCGCGCGACGCTCGTCGCGTGCCTGCCTGCGCTCGTCGTTTCGACCGCGGCCAACGCCCAGAGCAGCGTCACGCTGTATGGCAGTCTCGATGCGGGCCTTGGCTACGTGAGCAACCTGCACGGCGCTCACGCTTATATCGCTGAGCAGGGCACTTTCCAGGCCGATCGCTTCGGCTTCCAGGGCGTTGAAGATATCGGCGCGGGCCGCTCGGTGGTATTCAGACTCGAAAGCGGTTTCGTCACGACGACGGGCGCGTCCGCGAGCAGCAGTACCTTCTTCAATCGTCAGGCCTATGTGGGACTGTCCGATCCAATGCTCGGCACCGTGACGCTCGGCCGTCAGACCGACTGGAATTTCGATTGGCTCGGCTCGGTGTCGACCGGTCAACTGCTCGGCGACTTCTCTGCGTTCCACCCTGGCAATCTCGATGGCCTTGGAAGCACCTTGCCCGTGCAGTTGTCGAACACGGTGAAGTGGAAGAGTGCGAATTACAGCGGACTCAGTTTCGGTGCGCTCTACGGGTTTCCCGGCGCGTCGGCCAGCAACACCAACGGACGGACCGCCAGCTTCGGCGCTAACTATACGAATGGACCGCTCAAGCTGGTGGCGGTGTATTCCGAATACCGAGATCGTTTGCTACCGCTTTCCAATGGACTCGGCCTGACGTCGTTCGAAGGACAGACACTCGCGCCCGGCGCCTCCTTCAACGCGAAACAGGTACGCGACATGGGGATCGGCGGATCGTATCGTTTTGAACGCGTCACGCTGCATGCGCTCGCAACGGATGTGCGAATCCAGTCGGACGGTGGCAGCGAGCACTTTCGCACCGTCGACGGCGGCCTCAATGTGCGCCTGACGCCTGCGGAGGAGATTGCGGCGGGGGCATGGACCGCGACACTCGCGGGGAGTCGCTGGACTCAATTCACCGTGGCGAACGTATATTCGCTCTCGAAAGCGACTCAACTCTATGCCGACCTGATGTTCGAGACTGCGGGCGGAGGGGCGGTGGCGAATACGCTCGGGATCGGCGCGGCGTCAGGTGGAAGGCAGACGGTGTTTCTGAGCGGGATACATCACCTGTTCTGATTTGAGCGCGGGACGACGGGGTTGTATTCGCGTTGTGCCGCGTGTTCGAGAACATCGTTGAACAACGCGCTCCTTGAGGTGCCAAGCCGGTCTCGCGTTGAACTGAGCCATTCCGATAAACAGATTAGATGGTATTGCACGCTCCTTTAGGTGCTTCATGGCCACCTTCGAAACCTACAATAGTACCCATCACATAGTGAACATGGGCGGGTTGGAAATGGCAGGCAAGGCGATGTTGGTAGTGAGCGCGCATAGCGCCGATTTCGTGTGGCGAGCAGGTGGCGCAATCGCTCTGCACAAAAAAAATGGATACCGTACGAAGGTCGTGTGTCTTTCGTTCGGCGAGCGCGGGGAGTCGGCCAAACTCTGGCGCAAGGGCGAAATGACGATCGAGAAGGTCAAGGCGGCACGCAGGGAGGAGGCCGAGCGGGCCGTGGACATTCTCGGTGCGGAAGTCGAATTTTTCGACCTCAGCGATTACCCATTGCGCGTGCCCGACGAGGCCCTGATGCGCCTCGTCGATGTGTACCGTGAACTGCAGCCGGCGTTCGTGTTGAGCCATTCGCAGAAAGACCCGTACAACTTCGATCACCCGCTCGCCATGCACGTGGCGCAGGAGGCGCGGATCATTGCCCAGGCCGAAGGTCACAATCCCGGGCAGAAGGTGGTCGGTGCGCCGCCCGTCTACGCGTTCGAACCGCATCAAACCGAACAATGCGAATGGATGCCCAATACGTTCCTCGATATCACCGAGGTCTGGGACGTCAAGCGCCGTGCGATCGAGTGCATGGCGGGCCAGGAGCACCTGTGGGAGTACTACACGCGCGTCGCCCTGCAACGCGGCGTGCAGGCCAAGCGCAATATCGGCATCACCGCCGCGCGCGATATTCAATACGCTGAAGGTTATCAACGCATCACACCGGCCGTGACGGGAGATCTGGCATGAAGCGAGGCGTCGTGGTGACGACTATCCGCCGTGCCGATCCGCGCGATGTGGCCGTGCTGCAGCATGCGGGCGCCGCCGCCGTTCACGAGGCGCAGAACCGACTCGGCCTGCTCGCGTCCTACATGCGGCCGATCTACTCGGGGCCGGCTATCGCGGGGTCGGCGGTGACGGTGCTGGTGCCGCCGTCGGACAACTGGATGCTGCATGTTGCCGTCGAGCAATGCCGCGAGGGTGACGTTCTCGTTGTGGCGCCGACTTCGCCCTGCGAGGACGGCTATTTCGGCGACCTGCTCGCGACTTCGCTCGCGGCGCGCGGCGTGTGCGGACTGATCATCGACGCGGGATGCCGCGATGTTGCCTCGCTCAGGGAAATGAAATTTCCAGTCTGGTCGAAGGCCGTGTCCGCACAAGGGACAGTCAAGGAAACGCTCGGGTCGGTGAATATTCCGGTGGTCTGCGCGCAGCAGATCGTGAATCCAGGCGATGTCATCGTTGCGGATGATGACGGCGTGGTCGTCGTGCCGCTCGATACCGTGGCGAGTGTTGCGCAGGCGTCGCAAGCACGCATGGCGAAGGAAGAGAAGACGCGTTCGGTGCTGGCCGCCGGCACGCTGGGACTCGACTACTACGCGATGCGTGACAAGCTCGCGCAAAAGGGCCTGCGCTACGTTGCCTCGGCCGACGATATTTGACGGAGAGGCGAGGTCATGGCCAGTCGCGCGCAAACGCGTATTCCGTGCATGATGATGCGCGGTGGCACGTCAAAGGGCGCCTACTTCATGGCGTCGGATTTGCCGGCCGATTCCGCTCTTCGGGACCGTGTTCTGCTTGCCGTGATGGGCTCACCCGATCCGCGTCAGATCGATGGTATCGGCGGTGCCGATCCGTTGACGAGCAAGGTGGCGATCATCTCGCCCTCCACGCGCAACGATGCCGACGTCGACTATCTGTTTGCACAAGTCGTTGTGAACGAGGCGCGGGTCGATTTCGGACAGAACTGCGGCAACATTCTCGCGGGCGTCGGCCCGTTTGCGATCGAACGCGGTCTCGTGGATGCGCAGGATGGCAGCACACGGGTCGCGATTCACATGGTGAACACCGGGCAGATCGCGGTGGCGACGGTAAGCACGCCGGGACGCCAGGTCACCTACGAAGGCGATGCCCGCATTGACGGTGTGCCAGGCCTCGCAGCGGCGATTCCGCTCGAGTTCAGGGACACGGCTGGTTCCACCTGCGGCACGCTGCTGCCTACAGGGCATCTCAAGGATACGGTCGACGGTATCGACGTGACGTGCATCGACAACGGCATGCCCCTCGTGCTGATGCGAGCGGGCGATTTCGATCGCACAGGCTACGAAACGCGCGAGCAACTCGACGCGGACGGGGAACTGAAAGCGCGCATCGAAAAGATCCGGCTTGCTGTGGGGCCAATGATGAATCTCGGCGACGTGAGCGCGCGCACGGTCCCGAAGATGTGTCTGGTGGCCGAGCCTCGCCAGGGCGGCACGATCAGTACGCGCAGCTTTATTCCCCATCGCTGCCACGCGTCGATCGGTGTACTCGGCGCGGTGAGCGTGGCCACGGCCGCGGTGCTGCCGGGTACGGTCTGCGAGGGCCTCGCCGATGTGGACGCTGACGGCGCGCGAAAACGCGTGTCGGTTGAGCACCCGACAGGCGAGTTCACGGTGGAGCTCGTTCCCGGCGGCAGCCTAGGCCAGCCTGAAGTGCTGAGCGCGGCGCTGTTGCGCACGGCGAGGTGGCTGTTCGACGGCGCAGTCGGCATTCCTTCTGCAGTTTGGCCGGCACGGACATGAGCGGACTTCAAGCGGATCGCGTCCGTCGGTTTCGGCACGGTTAGCGGTATGGCGGGTTGTGGAATTCAACCCGATAAATAAGTCAGAGGCCTCTGCGCTGATTGAAATTCTGACAATTATTGAAATTGATGTGCGTTGTAATAAATATTTCGCAGTGTCGAGGTATGGGTGGCCGCCGCGATAAAGTGCCGGTCTATAAATACAATATTCAAATATAAACAGGCTCGGTGAATTTAAAGTGGATCGGTAGCGTTAATTAAGCCATCGATTCAAACATTGGCGGGTTGATCGGATCAACCCATCGGCCTTACCAGGCCTGCATCCACGGGGCGTCGGCGGTGTTATCGGGGCGCATTACGAGGCCACGCGATGCGAAGCTATTCAACAGACAAAACAGCCGTTTTGATAAAGCGCATCCCGCATATTGCATTTGAAAATTGAGCGGTTATGATGGCGTCTCCCAGATGCGATTTCTCGAACGATCGCTTGCGGAGACGGCAGGAACATTTGCCGGGCATTAAATCTAGAGGGGGTAATTAATACTTCCCGCGCAGGTGGACTAAATCGAGGAGACGATATGTTGAGTCCCCATGAATTCGCTACGTTAATGCTCATCAAGAACGCCCCGGATCAGATCGAACTGGGCCGCGCCGAGCTCGACGCTCTGCTCGAGCGACAACTCATTTCCCTTGAAAACCTCGCGTCGGGACGCTCACGTCCTCAGATCACAAGCGAAGGCGATTCCATTCTCAAGGCGGTTGCCCGGATGCGCTAGGCATCTGCATCCGCGGCACCCACGTCGATTTATTCACCATCACGGTCCGCCGCAGCACGCCCGTCCGATAGGGGCTTCGCGCGCCGGACCGAATTTTGAGGAATTCACAATGACTCTATTGAGTCCCGAGCAGGTTGCCGCACAGAAGGCCAACGTCGACGCGTTCTTCGGGGCGGCCGGAAAGATCTTTGAAGGCTTCGAAAAACTGGTTGCGCTGAACCTGCAGGCTGTCAGGGCCACGCTGGCCGAGACGCAGGAAAACATGGCAAAGGTGCCCGGCACGACGGAGCCGCCGCAATGGTTCGCGCTGCAAGCCGGTTTCACCGCACCCTTCGCGGAAAAATCGCTGTCATACGGTAAGCAGGTGTTCGAGATCGCATCGAGCACTCAGGCTGAAGTGACGCAACTTGCACAGGCGCACTACGAGCGCTATAACGATCGCGTACAGGCATTCGTCGAAGAAACGGCGAAGCATGCTCCCACCGGCTCCGAAGCAGCAGTCGCCGCGTGGAAATCCGCGATTGCCGCCACCACGACTCTGTACGAAACGCTGCAGAAAACGGGACAACAGGCCGTGCAGTTTGCCGGGAGCAATCTTGATGTCGTCACAGCCACGGCGTCACAAGCCGCACAAAGCAACGGTGAGAAAGCTCCCGTAGCTGCGGGAGCGAAGCGATAGAACTGACGCGGGCAGCAATGCCCGTGGCGAGGTCTCCGGTATATATGAAGGATTGCTGATGGGTGCTGGGATCATGAATTCCAGCATCCAATTCGTGGACTGAAGTCAAGCCGATACCGATAGTTCGCTAGTTCTGCAATGGAGGTCGCGATGAGTGAAGCAGTGGGAATCGTTATGGGTTCGTTCGTGCTGGCGATGGCACCTGTGTTCGTCACCGCTCATTATTACCGGGAGCAGATGCGTCGCAAGCGGCTTAGACATCTCGATCACCGCCACTACTGGCCGCATTGGAGCAAAGCCCGGCATTGAGCCTTCGCGCTCGCCAGACTGTTATTGCCGTACCTGGGTGCTGCTGCGTTCCAAGGCGCAGCAGGCATCTTCGGATTCTGCTGGACCTCTCGACCCACAGAATTTTCCAAGCCAAGGCTTCACGCCTTGGCTTTTTTTTGTGCTCGTCCCTCATGGAAATCCCGTACGGATCTTCGGTCTCCGTGTAAGCCGAGGGAAGGATTCGCTCTCCTAGAATCGGCCCATCGATGCAGACGGGCGGCACTCCGCCGCACCGGACAATAACGGAGACTATCGATGACCCCTCGCTTTCGCACACTGCGCCATATCGCCGTTGCTTCCGGCCTGCTGTTCAGTCTTGCGTCGCAGCACGCGATAGCAGCCGACGGCGAGAAGATCACGATCATGGTCGGCGGTATCACGAAGCTGATCTATTTGCCGGCGCGCCTGACCGAACAGCTCGGCTATTTCAAGGATGAAGGGCTCGATGTCGAGCTGCTGTCGCAGCCGGCGGGCGTAGACGCCGAGAACGAACTGCTGGCCGGCGCCGTTCAGGCTGTCGTCGGTTTCTACGACCATACGATCGATCTGCAAACCAAGGGCAAGGACGTCAAGGCGATCGTCGTGTTCGGGCAGGTGCCGGGCGAGGTCGAAATGGTATCGACCAAAGCGGCCGAAACGGTCAAATCGATGGCGGACGTGAAGGGCAAGACGCTGGGTGTGACTGGCCTCGGTTCTTCGACCAGCTTCCTTACGCAATACCTCGCTGGACAGCACGGCATCCAGTCCACGCAATACACGATGCTGCCGGTGGGCGCCGACGCCAGCTTCATCGCGGCGATCAAACAAGGCCGCATCGACGCCGGCATGACGACCGAGCCGACCGTCTCCGCATTGCAGAAGTCCGGCGACGCAAAGGTGCTTGTCGACATGCGCTCGGTGGAGGGCACGAAGGCCGCGTTGGGCGGCACCTACCCGGCGTCGAGCCTCTATGTCCAGGCTGCATGGGCCGATTCTCACAAGGCGGAAGCAGCAAAGCTTGCGCACGCGTTCGTTCGCACGATGCAGTTCATCCACACGCATAGCGCGGAAGAAATTGCAGCGAAGATGCCTGACGACTATCAGAAAGACAAAGCGCTTTACGTGAGCGCGTTGAAAGCGTCGCTGCCCATGTTTACGAAGGACGGCAAGATGCCGGCCGACGGTCCCGAGACCGTGCTGAAGGTGCTGTCGGCGTTCAACCCGTCAGTCAAAGGCAAGCATATCGAGCTGGCGAAAACCTACACCAACGAGTTCACCGGTTCGAAATAAGCCGGCGCTGCCGGTCGCTGCCGCCGGCCGGTTGCAGTGTGACTTCGTTGCGCCGCCGGTGCCGCTTTCGCGGTACCGGCATCCTGCACCGTTTTGCCTGATGAATCCCGTTGTCTCCAAAGACGCCCGGTGATCGAGTTCGACGCCAGTAGCGTGCCGTTTTTTTTCTCCGAACGGCCTGCAACGCTGAAAAGGGGTCGGCAGCTCCTGCGCAGCATCGATACCGCGCAGCGAACGCCCGAATTGGCGACGTATATCGGTGAATTCACTTAGTTGTGCCGGTGATGCGGGAAAGCGGCGTGAAGGATTGAGAAAACTAGGATTGCGCTCATCGACTGATCGGGGCTGTTGTCCGGATCTCTGGACGGCAGTCACCGCAGTCGGCGAGAACGAAAATTTCAATGTTGTAATCAGAGGAGACGATCGTGAAGAAAAAGTATCTGGCTTTGGCCGCTACGGCAGGCGCTTTTGCAGCAACCGGCGCGCACGCCCAATCGAGTGTTCAGCTCTATGGCCTGATGGATCTGAGCGTACCGACCTATCAGTCGCACGCGAATGCGAACGGCGATCACGTGATCGGCATGGGTATCGGCGGCGAACCGTGGTTCAGCGGCAGCCGCTGGGGCCTGAAGGGCGCGGAAGATATCGGTGCCGGTTCGAAGATCATTTTCCGGCTTGAAAGCGAATACGTTGTCGCCAACGGCCAGATGGAAGATCCGGGCCAGATCTTCGACCGCGACGCATGGGTGGGCATCCAGAACGACGCATTCGGCAAGATTACGGCAGGGTTCCAGAACACGATCGCACGCGACGCATCGACGATTTATGGCGATCCGTACGGCACCGCGAGTCTGACGACGGAAGAAGGCGGCTGGACGAACGCGAATAATTTCAAGCAGATGATTTTCTACGCGGCCAGCGCAACCGGCACACGTTATAACAATGGCGTGGCATGGAAGAAACTGTTCGACAACGGCATTTTCGCCAGCGCAGGTTACGCATTCGGCAACTCGACGAGTTTCGGCTCCAACGCCAACTACCAGGCAGCGCTCGGGTACAACGGCGGCCCGTTCAACCTGTCGGGCTTCTATAGCCACGCGAATCGCGTCGGCTTTACCAATCAGACGTTCTCGGTGGGTGGCAACTACACGTTCGGTATTCTGCGCGCCAATGCGGGTTACTTCCGTTACCTGGGCAATCAGGGCGGGCTCGGCCAGCGTCAGGACAACGCCTTTACGGTATCGCTCAAGCTGTCGCCGAAGGGGCCGTTCGACTACGAACTAGGTTATCAGCAGATGCGCGTGAAGAACGCCGCTTACAACAGTGACGGCGACATCCCGAACGCGAACATCGGCGCTTTCGATCCGACGTCGGGTCTCCACAACGGTTACAAGGAAACGCTGTACTGGTCCGCGTTCTATCACCTGTCCAAGCGTACTGAAGTGTATCTGGCTGGCGACTACATGAGACTGCATGGCGGCTACACAGTCGGAACCACGTTCGGCGCGACCAATCAGCTCGAACTGACTTCGGGCGTGCGCACTCGCTTCTGATCCAGGAATCAGATTCGCTCTGAACCGTTCATCGATATGCTCCTGCTAGCGGCGGCGGACTTATCCGCCCGCCGTTTTTTTTGGGGCTCGCCATGTGCAACCTGCCACGCCGACCGAAGGTCCAAGAAGTAGCGTATGCGGTAGATGCGAGGAGGTGTGCGATGAACGGTCGAGCAGCAGTGCGGTGCATTTGCGCCGCTTTACTCACGTGCAGCTTTCTCGCAGGTCTCGCCGGATGCAATGCGCTAAGCGGTCCACCGGCGGCGGAATGGCCAGGGCCTCACACCCCTTATCCTTTCCCGGACGATGTTCCGCATCGTACCGAATGAGCCGCACGCACCCCGTCACGCCACTCCACTCCACGTCAACCGACGGCCCCGCACGTGACGTTCGGCGCAGTGTACGGGGACGGATACGCGGACGTGGGGCCGCTGAGCAGGCGCAGGCGCTGAGTCGCCAATACGTCTGCTTCCGTCGTTTCGCGTCGGGTGAGCGTGGTACTGGCGTCGCGCACAGCGGTCAGGGGCTCATTCACAGCACAGCTCAGCGTTTTGCCGTCGGAAAGGCGCACCGTTGTCGAATAGGCGTAATTCGGCTGCACGGCCTGGCTATCGGCAGCCCAGAACGCGGCGACGGCGAATAGTGCTAACAAAAAAGGTTGGCTTTTCATATTGCTTCCGTTGTCTTGATCGTCACTATTCGACCAAGGCAACAGCAGCATATTCTGGCGATCTTTGTAATTCTGAATTCCAGTTTCCAGTGACTTTGCCGCGTTAAAGCTGGTTTGCGGCGATGCTGATCGTCCGCGTGACATCGACAACCGAGAGCCGGATCGCGTCGATCAACGCGCGTGCCGCAGGCGAGGGCGTGCCGGCTGCCCGCATGGTCAGTCCTATGTCGCGCCGGGTGTTGTGCAACTGCACGTCGAGCACCGCCAGTTGACCAGATTGAACCTCGTAGTGCAGTTGCTGGCCCGATAACGCCGCGACCATGTCCGTGCCGAGCAGCAGCCCACGAATCACCGCAAGGTCTGCTGTCTCGACCGTGGGCATGGGTGGCTTCACTTTCATTCGTTTGAATTGCGCTTCAAACAGGGCGCGAGCCGGCGCATTGCTGCGCGGCACGATCCACTGCGCGTCGCGCAAATCCATGATGGTCAGATCGCGAGCGCGAGTCAGTGCGTGATCGCGGCGCACCAGAACGACCATATCTTCCGACATCAGACGCTCGTTCTTCAGACCGCTGCTGGCGTCGTTATCGCGCAGCGCGCCGAGAATGAAGTCGATATCGCCCGCGCGCAGGCCGGCGACCAGCGCCTCATAGGCGCTTTCGTCAGTGACGACTCTCACGCCCGGATGCTGCACGGTCATCCGCGCAATCGCCTTGGGCAGAAGCAATGTGCGCCCGAGCGGTAATGCGCCCACCGTCACCGCACCCTGAATCTTGCCGTGCAAGGCGGCGATATCGTCGGGCACATGCCGCAATTCGTTCAATGCGCGGCGCACATGAAGCAGAAACGTTTCGCCCTCCGTGGTGAGCAGGATGCCGCGCGGGCTGCGATGGAACAAACTCAAACCGGAGCCGCTTTCCAGCACCCGGATCGCGGTGCTCACGGCCGGCTGACTGATACCAAAGGTCTTTGCCGCGCTCGGCATATGCCGATGACGCGCCAATGCGATGAATAGCTGAAGCCGCCGGGTATTGAGCAGATAGGCCGGCAGCGCGCCTTCTGCGGTCGGCCGCCGGCGTGCCTGCCTCGCCGAGCACCACTGCGCGAGTTCCTCCAGTTCGGCGAAGATCCGCTCGCACCGCTGCAGCACAGCGCGGCCCACGGGCGTCGGCAGCATGCCGGAGGGGCCGCGATCGAAGAGGGGCTCACCGAGGGCCGACTCCAGTTCCTGCACCGAACGCGTCACAGCGGACTGAGCGCGAAATAGAGCCGCTGCCGCACGCGTGGCGCTACCCATTTCGGCAACGAGTCGAAATGCGCGCAGTTGCGCCAGGTTGAGGAGTTCTTTGCTGCTCACGGATGGCGGCGTTCTGGCTGGCGGATATTCAACGCGTCCGCGATCATGTGCTGGGTGATCTGGTTCATGGGTGTCTGCTCATTCGAGGCCATCAAGTATAGCGACGCATCAAGTCTCATACCACGCTTGCCAGACGGCTTGCGACTTCGTTTCCCGGGCATCTGTTTTGTTTATCGCATGTGAATAGTCAGGAGGGTGGAGCGGGACTCGGCACGCCCGCCAGCGATAGCCCGAACCCCATATCCGGTGGGGCTTTCAGTGTTTATCCGTCTGCCGCCCACTGGCAATCAGGGCGCTTGCGAGCAATTTAACCGGTGCGAATGTGGTTTACCCGTACTTTCGGCAAGCCTGCATGATCCTTATGGTTGCACCATCAGGATGGTTGCAAGGGCTGCCGCCCGGTAGCGGCGACCCATCCGATTAGTATTTGATCACGCGCGGCACGAAGTAACGGAAGACAACGGGATATGGCAAGGATCATTGGTGGAATCGGCACGTCGCATGTGCCCACTATCGGCATGGCGTACGACAAGGGCAAGCAGAACGATCCCGCGTGGGCGCCGCTGTTCAAAGGCTACGAACCGGTGGCCGATTGGCTCGCCGAGCGCAAGCCGGACGTGATGGTGATGTTCTACAACGACCACGCGAACAGCTTCTTCTTCGATTGCTATCCGACTTTCGCGCTAGGTGTATCGGCCAATCACGAGTTCGCGGACGAGGGCGCAGGCAAGCGCCCGCTGCCGGACATTGCCGGTCATCCCGATCTGGCGATTCACATTGCGGAGCAGCTCGTCAACGACGAGTTCGATCTGACGATTTTCCAGGACCGTGCACTCGATCACGGATGCAATTCCCCGCTTTCGCTGATGTTGCCTCACGACGGCGGCTGGCCGATGTCGCTCGTGCCGATGGAAGTCAACGTGCTGCAATATCCGCTGCCCACCGCGAACCGCTGCTACCGTCTCGGTCAGGCGCTGCGCCGGGCGATTGAGTCGTTCGAGCAGGATCTGGATGTCGTGGTGGTCGGCACCGGCGGGTTGTCGCACCAGGTCCACGGCGAGCGAAGTGGCTTCAACAACACCGATTGGGACATCGAGTTCCTCGATCTGATCGTGCATGAGCCGCAACGTCTCGCCGCGATGAAGCATGTCGACTATGTGCGCCTTGGTGGCGCGGAGAGCGTGGAGACAATCATGTGGCTCGCGATGCGCGGCGCGCTCGGGCCGAAGGTACGGGAACTGCATCGCAGCTATTACCTTGCGACGAGCACCGCGATGGCCGTGACCCTCTACGAAGAGGAGGTGACGCAATGAACCCGCAACTGATCGGTATCGAGGAATTGACGGGCACCTATCCGTTCGACATCCGCCAGAGCATGAAAGCGATGCGCCTGAATCGGTTCTTCTGGCAGATGCGCGAAGCGCCGGCTCGCACGCTGTGGCTGGAGAACCGGACCGCTGCATACGACGCGGTCAGCCTGACGGCGGAGGAGCGCGCGCTCGTTGACAACACGGATTGGATTGGACTGATTCGATATGGCGTGTGTTTCTTCGTGCTCGAGAAATTCGCACGCGTAGTGAAGATTACGAACCTGGGCATGTACGCCAGCATGCGAGGCGAAACACTCGAGGCGTTTCTGAAAACGCGCAGGGTGCCGGAAGCCGTCTAAGGCTACTTGACCCTGCGCCGCATCTTTTTTTAGCGGCTTTTTCATTTCAATACCAAGAAGACCCCGGCTTTGACAGAACGCCGGGGCGGGAAACTGTTTTCTCCGGAGACACGCATGAAATCTGCAGACTCAGTCGACATCAAGGCGTTTATCGACGCACGCAAGATGTCGGCGTACCAATGGCTGGTGCTCGTTCTATGTTTTCTGATCGTCATGATGGACGGGCTGGACACGGCCGTGATGGGCTTTGTCGCGCCCGTCATCATGCATGACTGGAATGTCAGCCGGGCCGCCTTCGGTCCCGTGATGAGCGCCGCGATGGTGGGCCTTGCAATCGGCGCGCTGGCTGCAGGGCCGATTTCCGATCGCATCGGGCGCAAGAAAGTGTTGATTGCCTCCGTGCTTTGCTTCGGTTTCTTCAGCCTGACGTGCGCATTCGCCGACTCACCCGTGGAACTCGTTGCGCTGCGCTTTCTGACGGGCCTGGGCCTCGGCGCCGCGATGCCGAACTCGACCACGCTGCTCTCCGAATACGTGCCGTCGCGCAGTCGCTCGCTGTTGCTCACGATCATGTTCACCGGCTTCAACTTCGGTTCGGGGGCCGGCGGATTCGTGGCGGCTTCGCTGATTCCGCACTTCGGCTGGCGCGCGGTGTTCATGTTCGGCGGTATCTTGCCGATCCTCAGTATTCCCGTGCTGTTGTGGCTGCTGCCTGAGTCCGCACGTTTGATGCTGGTGCGCAAGATGTCGACCGAGCGCATCTCAGCAACGCTTGGCCGCGTTTGCGGACATGTCTTCGGGAAAGACGTGCGCTTCACCGCGCCCGAACCTGTGGTCGCTGCGAAGGCGCCGGTGCGGATGCTGTTCGCGGACGGCTACGCGTTCAGCACGCTGATGCTGTGGCTCACGTACTTCATGGGCCTGCTGATCATCTATCTGCTCACTGGCTGGCTGCCCACGTTGATCAAGGACGCCGGCTTGCCGGTCGAGCGTGCCGCTGCGATCACCGGCATGTTCCAGTTGGGCGGCACCGTGGGTGCCGTCGCGGTCGGCTTCGCGATGGACCGCATGGATCGCAATGCGGTGATCGGTGCGGCGTATCTGCTCGGCGGCGTGTTCATCTTCGCGCTGGGTATGGGCACGCTCAAATCGAACCTGCTGCCGGTTCTCGTTACCTGTGCCGGTTTTTTCATGAGCGGCGCACAGACCGGTCTCAATGCGCTTGCCCCGAGCTGTTATCCGACACGTGCCCGTGCAACCGGCGTGAGCTGGATGCTTGGGTTCGGCCGGCTCGGCGGCATTCTCGGTTCGCTTGTGGGTGGCGCTTTGCTGTCGCTGGGATTCAGTTTCGAAACCGTATTCGCGGTACTCGCTGTGCCTGCGCTGATCGCTGCTGTGGCGATTGTCATGAACCGTCTCGCGCTGCGCTTTATCACCAGTCCCGTGGCTGACGCTTGAACGCGTTTGCAGCGAGCCCACGCAGCGGCGTGTTGGCTGCTGTGCGCACGGCATCCCTTACCAGAAATTATCGAAGGAGAGCAGACATGAGTGGCGATTTGAGCGTGAGCGGAAGTGGAAATGGGATCAACAAGGGTGAGACGGCGAATGTGACGGAATGGCCGAACCGTATGGCCATGATTCGCGCGGGTGTGATCGGCGGATTGGTCGGCGCCGTGATCATCTGGATTTACGAAGCGCTCATCTGGGTAGGGGCGCAGCACTTGATGCCGTTGGCGGGCATTCCACGCAACGCGACGGGGCTGGTGTTCGGCAAGCAGGTGCAGGAATCAATCGGGGTATGGGCTTATATCGTCGGCACGGGCATTCACTTCGTGTTCGCGTCGGCTTGGGGCGTTTTGTTCGCGGCAATCTGGCCTTACTTTCGCCGACGCGGATACGAAGCCACTTTCGTGGCGCTGTTTTACGCGGTTTTCGCGTGGATCGCGATGCATGTGGCGATCATGATCGCCTCCGACAACCATCCGAACTACTACGACCCGGCGGTGATCATTGGTGGCTTCATGTCCCATATCTTCTTCACGGTCCCCTTGGCCTTGACGGTAAAGCGACTGCTGCAACCGCAAGGCCGATAGAACAAAGTGTTTGGCGAACCTCGAGCGTCAATGCCGATTAAGACAATTTCAACAACACGTGTGATTTGGAGATCTGCAGCATGAATAAAAGTATCAGACGAGTAGACGTTGCGCTGTTGGGAGCAGCGATCGCGGCTTCCGTGCCGGCTTTCGCGCAAAACAGCGTCACGTTATACGGTATCGTCGACAACGGCTTCTCCTATACGAACAATCTGACGTCGCTCGGCTCCACTAGCGGAGGAAAATCGGCCGTCAAAATGGCGCAAGGTGTATTTGCGGGCAGCCGCTTCGGCCTGAAGGGCGCGGAAGACCTGGGTGGCAACACAAAGGCGATCTTCCAGCTCGAGTCCGGCTTCAATTCGGCAACCGGTGCCCAGCAATACACCAACGCGATGTTCGGGCGCCAGGCATGGGTCGGCGTGACCAATCCGGCGTACGGTACCTTCACGGCGGGCCGCCAATACGCTTCGTACTACCAGATGCTCTCACCGTATAGCCCGACCACCTGGATCACCGGGTACTACGGCGCGCATCCTGGCGATATCGACGGCCTCGACACGATCTACCGTGCGAACAACACGCTGGAGTACACGTCGCCGAAGCTCTATGGCCTGACCGTGAGCGGCTCGTATTCGCTGGGCGGCGTGGCGGGCAGCACGAATCAGGGCTCGACCTGGGCGACCGGGGTCCAGTATGCGATGGGGCCGGTCGGCCTCGCAGTCGGCTTCTCGCGAATCAATAACTCGACCGCGGGCGGCGGCTCATGGGGCTCGGATTCGACCACCACGAACGGCGGCTCGCAAATCGGCGTATCCGCGTTGACGAACGGCTACCAGACCGCGCAGGCGCAACAGCGTTTCGCGGTGGGTGGCGGCTATAAGTTCAACGGCGCGTGGGATATCACGGCGACCTATTCGAACGTCCAGTACATTCCGGGCAGCGGCTCGAAGTTCCACGATACGGCGATCTTCAATACGGCTGGTACCGTCTTGCATTGGAAACCGGCCGTTGCGTGGGATTTTGCCACGGGGTACAGCTATACCCGTGCTACACGCGCGAACGGCATTCAGGACAGTGCGCAATATCACCAGTTCAATCTCTCCGAGTACTACGCATTGTCCAAGCGCACGGGTTTGTATGCGTTGGAGGCTTATCAGAAGGCGAAGGGCAAGACGCTGGGCGCCAACGGCGCCGGGCAGATCATCGACGCCACGGCGACACTCGGCGATGGGTATAACAGTACGCCGTCTTCCTCAGGCAGTCAGTTGGCGGTGGGTGTGGGCATTATTCACCGGTTCTGATTGGTAGTTTTTACGGTGAGAAAGGCCGGGGTCAGTTCAGACCCGGCCTTTCTGCTTTTCGTGAACGCTTGCATGGTCGCGTGCCGGTTACCCAAACCTATTACATCCGAGGTAATTGGCGAGCCGCACGCTCACGCCTAATCTTCGGTCATCGCGCAACTCATCCCGAGCGGCGCTTACGATCGAGGACACACCATGTCGACGTTTCACATTCACACGATTGAATCCGCACCCGAACAATCCAGGCCAGTGCTTCGGCAACTCGAGCAGAACTTCGGTCTTATCCCCAACATCGCGGGGGCGATGGCTGAATCGCCGGTGCTGATTGGCGGCTTTATCGGTATCTTCCAGAAGGTTCATGCGGGTACTTTCTCGGAAGCGCAGATACAGACTCTATTGCTGACTAACGCAGTGACCAACGCGTGTTCATGGGCAGTTGCGTTTCACACCGCGCTCGCGCTGAAAGAGGGCCTTTCACCCGCCGATGTCGAAGCGATTCGCGATGGCCGAGCACCTGCCGATCGCAAGCATGCCGCGTTGTCGACCTTGACGAAAACAGCGATCGAGAAGCGCGGACACCTGGGTGACAATGACGTGAACTCATTTCTCGAAGCCGGCTTCCGTCGGGACCAGGTGCTTGAAGTCCTCACGGTGCTGGCTGCTTCCACAATCACGAACTACGCCGGCAACATCACTAAGCCGCCGCTCGAAGCGCCGTTCCAGGAATATGTCTGGACCGCGTAAGCCACGTCTGGAAGGGCCGGTCCGCAACTGGGAGTATGCTGACCGGCGCGGTTCGAACGGCCGGTTGGCGCCGGACATGCACGCTGCTCCAGCGCCATCGATCACCGAACCTGATTTGTATCGACTTGCGGACGAGAGACCGATGAATCCTGCGAATCCCGAAAGGAAGACGCCGCCGAATGAACTCGGCGCGTTGTTGCGTCACTGGAGAGACATGCGCGGCATCAGCCAGTTGGACCTGTCGTTCAACGCGGGTGTCTCGCAGCGTCACATCAGTTTTATCGAAAGCGGACGCAGCGTGCCGAGCCGGCAGATGCTGTTGGATATCGCTCAGACGCTCGACATTCCTCTGCGCGAACGCAACACGTTGCTATTGGCAGCGGGCTATGCGCCGATGTATGCCGATGGCGCCTGGAACGCACAGGAAATGCAGAGCGTCACGAAAGCACTCGGGCGAATGTTGCGCCAGCACGAGCCGTTTCCCGCGCTCGTCATGGACCGCTACTGGAACGTGCTGATGACCAACGAATCTGCGCCGCGTTTTTTTAATTGCTTCATCGATATGGCTGCGCGCAAGGGGCCGCGCAACATGCTGCATCTGATTTTCGATCCGGATGGGATGCGTCCGTTCGTTGCCGATTGGCAAACGGTGTCGAATAGCCTGATTCAGCGTGTCTATCGGGAGTCGGTTGGTCGCGTGGTCGATGAACAGACGCACGAGTTGCTTGCCGCGCTGCGTGCGTATCCGGATGTGAAGGCTGATATGAAGTCTTCTCAGCGCACCGTGGAAACCGGGGCCGCTGCTGCGGCCATGCCGGTGATCCCCATCGGCTTCGTCAAGGACGGCAAGGTCCTGAACTACTTTTCAATGGTCGCAACCGTGGGCACGCCGCAAGCCGTCGCGGCACAGGAGCTGCGTATCGAATGCATGTTCCCCGCAGACGACGAGACAGAAGCGCATCATCTTGAGATGATCGACGCGACCCAGCAACAGCACTGAGCGGCAGAGGCAAGCGAATCGCTACTGCCGCTTCACCTCATCAGAACCGGTGCCGCAAGCCAATGCTCACAATAGCCTGCGACTGCGTGTCCGACGAGTGGCTGTTGCCCTTGTCGCTGACCGACGCGGTCGCCGCGACCGGATTGCCGAGCGCATCCAGCGTGACACCGGACGCGTGCTGATAGCCGCCCATCAGATAGACGGTCGAACGCTTCGAGAGGTTGTACTGCGCGCCGAGCGTCACGTTGTGATATTGCGCGCGCTCATCCACACCTT
This sequence comes from Paraburkholderia sediminicola, assembly GCF_046026675.1. Lineage (GTDB taxonomy): Bacteria > Pseudomonadota > Gammaproteobacteria > Burkholderiales > Burkholderiaceae > Paraburkholderia > Paraburkholderia sediminicola_F. The sequence continues at coordinate 1,614,204 of NZ_JAQQEY010000002.1, forward strand.
CCACTTCGCCGCCGCGCGTGTAGCTGTAGCCCGCGAATAGTTGCACGGCCGGGCGGATCGTCCACTGTCCGAACACGCCTGCGATATTGAACGTCGCGTGCCCGTTGAACAACGAATCGGCTCCCGAGCGGTACTGCACGTTGCTGTAGTTCACACCGAGGATGGCCGGGCCAAAATTGTAGGTAGCGCCCGCGCCGATGATCTGTTGCGATTGCGCGCTGGCGTAGCCTTCATTGATCGACGAATTGAACAGGCCGTCGTCGGTGCCGTTCCATTTGCCGACCGTCGAGTCTTTCGGCCCGGTCTTGCTGTTATCCGAACGCTCGTAGCCGACGCCTACATGCAGCGGGCCGTTGCCGTACCCCGCGCCCACGCTCCACGTATTCTGCTGTTTCAGGCTGCCCGGTTGACCGCCGAATCCATACAACGCGCCGAACGTAAAACCCGAGTAGTTCGCGCTTGTGTACTTGACCGAGTTGTTGACGCGCGCGGTCTGATCGAGATCGTCGATATCGCCCGGATGCGCGCCGTAGCCGCCGACCATCGCGACCGGCGCAACGGGGGCGACGAAATCGTTCAGCGAGGTGTACTGGCGGCCGAGCGTGACCGTGCCGTATTGCTGGCTGCCGATGCCGACGAACGCCTGACGGCCGAACAAGCCGCCGTTCTGGCCGGTCTTGCCGTTGGTGATGTCGAAGCCGTCTTCGAGCAGGAACAGCGCGTTCCAGCCGCCGCCGAGGTCCTCCTGGCCCTTGATGCCGAAGCGGCTGCCGGAGAGGTTGCCGCTCGTCAACGCGACGTTCGAGTGTCCCGTGTAAGCGCCGACTGAGCCGGTGCGCTCGTTGCTGCGATAGCTGATACCCGCATCAACGATGCCGTACAGCGTGACGGAACTCTGCGCGAACGCGATACCTGCGAAGGACAACAGCAGGGGTGCAGCAATCAATTGCTTTTTCATCGTGGTTATAGCTCGGTTGGATCGTCTATCTCAAGTCGCCTGTACGGCGATCTCTCTTTTTTCCGCACGCACGCAGTCCGCTCCTGACCAACGGAGCAGATCGCGTGAAGCGGGGGAAGCGGCTTGCGCGGCCCTTGTTACTCGCCCTGACTGCGGGCGGGTTGCAAGGGCGCGATATCAGTGGCTTAGTGCCGCACCAGGTGGCATTTCGGGCGCATGCACCGTGACCGTTTTGCGAACCTTGGCGACGTCCGCCGCGCTGACCGTCGAACCGGTGTTGCCCCAACTGTTGCGCACGAAGTTCGTGACGTCAGCGACTTCCTGATCGTTCAGGCGCCAGCCGAAGGCGGGCATCGTGAACGAGGACGGCGCGGTCTTCGTGCCTTCAAGCGTGTTGCCGGTCAGCAGCACATGAATCAGCGAAGTCGCGTCCTTGCCCTGCACGACCGGATTGCCGCTCAGTGCCGGGAACACGCGCGTATAACCACGACCGTCGCTGCGATGGCAGGCAGTGCAGTTGTCGCGGTACACGGCTGCACCTGGCGCTGTGGCGTCGCCGGTACGCAGGGCGCGAGCTGCCGTATCGTTGTACACGTACGGCGTTTCCTTCGGATCGGTCGAGGGCAGCGTCTTCAGGTAGCGTGCGATCGCGGTCAGATCGGCGTCGTTCATGTGCTGCATGCTGTGCTGCACGACGTCGGTCATGCCGCCGAATGCCGCGCTGTGCTGCGTGCGTCCGGTCTTCAGGAATTGCACGATATCGGCCTCGCTCCACGCGCCGATGCCGGTGCGTGGATTAGCGCGCAGGCTCGACGGGACCCAGCCGTCAATCGCCGCGCCGCCCGCGAGAAACTCGGCGCCGTCGAGATCGCTCAGCGCGCGTTCCTGCATCGTCACCGCACGCGGCGTGTGGCAGGCGCCGCAGTGGCCGAGGCCCTGCACGAGGTATGCACCGCGTGCCACCACCGGATCGGCGTAGTGCTTCGAATTGAACGCCACAGGATCAGGTGCGAACAGATAACGCCAGATGCCGAGTGGCCAGCGCATCGACAGCGGCCAGACGATATCGACCGCACGGTTCGCCTGGTTCACCGGCGCGACGCCTTGCGTGAAGTACGCATACAGCGCGTGCATGTCGTCATCGCTCAGACGAGCATACGAGGGGTATGGCATCGCCGGATACAGCGTGTCGCCATTCGGCCGTACACCTGCGCGCACCGCGCGATCGAACTGTGCGAAGGTCCATGAGCCGATGCCGGTGTTGCGATCGGGCGTGATGTTGGTCGAGTAGATCGCGCCGATCGGCGTGTCGAACTTCAGGGCCCCCGCGAAGGGCTTGCCCGATTGCGCGGTGTGACAAGCAATGCAGTCACCCCCACGCGCGAGGTATTCGCCGTGCGCGATCAACGCCGCATCGGATTGAGTTGGCGGCGTAGCGGCTTGCGCGGCGAGCGGAACGGACAACGTAGCCGCCACGCAGAACGACGCTGCGCGCACGCGTCTGAATGCCTGACCCAGGCGTTTCATATCGATGTTTTTCTTCATACGCTCACCAGCGGGCCGGGGTTCTTCAGATACTGCTCGCGGATCGCGCGCGCCGACCAGTAGGCGAGCGCCGCGACGAGGCCGGTCGGGTTGTAGCCGATGCCTTGCGGGAACGCCGACGCGCCCATCACGAACACGTTATGCACGTCCCAGCTTTGCAGGTAGCGGTTCAACACGCTCGTCTTCGGATCGGTGCCCATAATCGCGCCACCGACGAGGTGAGTCGTCTGATAGCGGCGCGAATCGAAGTGCGCGCCGAATTCACGCGTATAGACGCCGATGGACTTCGGCCCCATCTGCTGCGCGATCTTGTGCATCTGCCCGGTCACGTATTGCGCCATCTTGATGTCGTTGTCCTTCCAGTCGAAGGTCATGCGCAACAACGGCTGGCCGTATGAATCGCGATAGGTCGGATCGAGGTCGAGGAACACGTCGCGGTACGACATGTTGGAGCCGTGCGCGTCCATCGAAATCGTGTGCGCGTAGTGGTCCTTTACCGACTTCTTCCAGTCCACGCCCCAGTTGGGCGTGCCGGCCGGTGTCGCGATGCCGCTGATCGGTTTGGTGCCGGCCTGATTCACCCACAACGGCGAGCCGCCGACAAAGCCGAGCGGACCGTGATCGAAGTTGTCGGCATTGAAGTCGTCCACGGCGACGCCGTTGCCGCCCGCGCCGATGAACGGATTGGTGAAGGTGTCCTTGTCGAAGAACGCGGTGATCGTCGAGAGGTTCTGATACGCGAAATTGCGGCCAACCACGCCTTCGCCCGAGATCGGGTCATACGGCTTGCCGATGCCCGAGAGCAGAAGCAGGTGAACGTTGTGATACTGGAATGCCGCGACGATCACGAGATCCGCAGGCTGAAAAACTTCGTTGCCCGCCGGATCCACGTACGTCACACCCTTGGCGCGCTTTTTCGTATCGTCGAGTTCGACGCGCAGCACGTGGCAACGCGAGCGCAGTTCGAAATTCGGCGACTGCTTCAGCGCCGGCAGGATGTTCAGATTCGGCGATGCCTTCGAGTACATGTAGCACGCGTAGCCGCTGCAGAATCCGCAGAAGTTGCACGGTCCCATCTGTACGCCGTACGGGTTCGTGTACGGACCCGACGTATTCGCGGAAGGCAGGCGGTACGGGTGCAATCCGAGTTCGCGCGCGGCCTTGCCGAAGCGCTCGGCCGAGTACGTGTTCAACTGTGGGGGGAGCGGGAAGTTGTTGCTGCGCGGCGCGTCGAACACGTTACCGTCGCCGACTACCTTGCCGTTGACCTTGTAGGCCTGGCCCGAGGTGCCGAACACTTTTTCGGCGAAATCGAAATGCGGTTCGAGTTCGTCGTAGCTGACGCCGTAATCCTGAATCGTCATCCCGTCCGGAATGAAGCGCTTGCCATAGCGTTCTTCATAGTGGCTCTTCAGACTCAACTCTTCCGGCGTGATGCGGAAATGCACGCCTGACCAATGCAAGCCGGCGCCGCCGACGCCTTCACCCGGCAGAAACGCAGCAAGCTGCCGATAAGGCAGGGCGGTTTCGCCGACGTTGTGACGGATCGATACGGTGGTCTTGGAGAGATCGAGGAACAGCTTCTTGCGGACGTTGTAGGTCAGCTCATCGATCGTGTTCGGATACGCGCCGTCCGGATAGGTGTCGCGATACTCGCCGCGTTCGAGCGCGACCACTTTGAGGCCGGCCTCGGTGAGTTCCTTCGCGAGGATCGCACCGGTCCAGCCGAAGCCGATGACGACCGCGTCGACGTGCGGTTTGGTTTGTGTAGTCATCAGGTGCGCTTTCCTTCAATCGACACGGGGCCATACGGATAGGCCTGGCCGTTCTGGTTGACGAAGTCCATGAAATCGGCGCGCGCGCCGGGGAAGCCGATCATCTTCCAGCCACCCATGTCGCGATTGCCGCCGTGGATCGGGTCGCAGAAATAGCCTTCGCGGGTGTTTTGCAGCAGCTGGCCGAAGAAGACGCCGGCAGGTACGTCCGCGAGGTCGATCGAGCCTTTCTCGAGGGCGGTGAGCACGGTGTCGCGCGTGGGCGCGTCGAGGGCGTCGAATGGATGCGAGTAGGTCTTCGTGCAGTAGGCGTTGACCGCCGCGATGCCGAGCCGGTACAGATCGCGCGGCACGAGCTTCAACTGGTAGCCGAGTTCCGGCGCGCCTTGCGTGAACGGGCCCTGCATGTACCAGAGCGCGCCGTGCGCATATGGCGTGTCCATCTGCCGGTCGATGAACTCGGGCACGCCGGCTTCGACCGCGCCCGGGCCTTCGCTGTCCGATGGAATCAGACGATCGACCGCCGCGTGGATGAATGCCCATTCCTTCGCGTCGAAGAAATGCGGCTTGTAGTCGGCGCCAGAGGCGGCGCCGCTCGCGCCTTGAGCGGTCGTGGCGGATTGCTTGACTTCACAACCGGCGAGGGTCCCGGCGGGAACCAGCGCAACAGCCGTGCGTAAGAAGCCGCGGCGGGAGGTAAGAGGAGATTGAGCCATATTGTTCTTTATCGCGAGATGGGAGCGCGCCGTGGTGCGCACGGACGGTCGTCGGATTTGGGCGCCATAGTAAATGGAACCGGTTCCAAAGTGTCTCTACTTTTTTACAATAAGCTGTTTCATGAAGTGATTAAATCTCCTCTTGAAAGAAATATGTCTTTCAAATCATAAGTGTTTTGCCGCGCGGAGCGCTGAGAAGTTGACGCGAAAAAGAGACGCTTTTGCTCCGGCAATGGCTGTGAGCGGCCGTTCGTGTGGACGTGGTTTACCCGCGCTTACAGCACGCTGACAACGGCAAGCGGTCGCCAGCCGGGCCTGAGACGGCCATACGGGTCACGTGAATCCCGCTATATCTTCCAGCCGTATTGCGCCGGCCTCGGCGCGAGAATACTTTTCGCCTGCCGCAAACGCGCGAAAACAGATGAAGCCTACAAATTGAAAGAAATTCCGCGCTGAAGGGCTCTTTTCGACGCCTGTGCCTCGCGCCGCCGGAGGCGCACATCACGACGACCATCAAGGAGACAAGCTGTGCTTTCCGCAACCATGCCGATTAACGTCGGCAACACCGCTTTCATGCTGCTGTGCGCGAGCCTCGTCATGCTGATGACGCCGGGTCTCGCGTTTTTCTACGGCGGCCTCGTCGAACGCAAGAACGTGCTGGCGATCATGATGCAGAGCTTCATCTCGCTCGCATGGACAACCGTGCTGTGGTTCGCGTTTGGCTACTCGATGTGCTTCGGCCCAAGCTGGCACGGCATCATTGGCGACCCGACCTACTATGCGTTCCTGCGCGGGATTACGCTGCAAACCATGTACACGGGCAACGACGCGGGCATTCCGCTGGTGGTCCACGTCGCCTATCAGATGATGTTCGCGATCATCACGCCGGCGCTGATTACAGGTGCGTTCACCAACCGCGTGACGTTCAAAGCGTACTTCCTGTTCCTCACCGGCTGGCTGGTGCTGGTGTATTTCCCGTTCGTGCACATGGTCTGGAGTCCGGATGGACTGTTCGCGAAGTGGGGCGTGCTCGATTACGCGGGGGGCATTGTGGTCCACAACACCGCCGGCTTCGCCGCGCTAGCATCGGTGTTGTACGTGGGGCGCCGTCAGACCCTCACCCACAAGCCGCACAACGTGCCCTTGATCGCGCTCGGCACGGGTCTGCTGTGGTTCGGCTGGTACGGCTTTAACGCCGGCTCCGAGTTACGCGTCGACGCTATCACGGCTTCGTCTTTCCTGAACACCGATGTCGCTGCTTCGTTCGCTGCTATCACGTGGCTGCTGATCGAATGGGCCAACGCACGGCAGCCGAAATTCATCGGCCTGCTGACCGGTTCGGTCGCCGGCCTCGCGACCATCACGCCCGCGGCCGGCTATGTGTCGTTGAGCACAGCCGCGATAATCGGAATCTCCGCTGGTGTGATCTGCTATTACGCTGTTGCGCTGAAAAACCGGCTCGGCCTCGACGACGCGCTCGACGTGTGGGGCGTGCATGGCGTGGGAGGCCTCGTCGGTACCGTTCTGCTCGGCGTGTTCGCGTCGAAGGCGTGGAATCCGAATGGCGCGGATGGCCTGCTGTTAGGTGGCGGCGCTTTCTTCGTCAAGCAATGCGTGGCGGTATGCGTGTCCGGCGTCTGGGCGTTCGTGTTCACGTGGGGCATGTTGTGGCTGATCAACCGCGTGACACCCGTTAAAGTGGGTGAAGCCGCGGCGCAGCACGGGCTCGATACCGAGTTGCATGGCGAAGTGGCTTATCTGGACGCGTAAGCCCATGGTCGCCTCTGTGCTAGCGTTGGGTCTGGGCCCAACGTTAAGCGCAGCATCCATGGAAAATCTCCTCAAAAAGCTCGACCTCACCTCGCTGCGCCTGTTCGTCGCCGTCTGCCAGGAGCAGAACATCGCGCGCGCGGCTGAGCGCGAGTTCATCGCGTCGTCAGCGGTGAGCCGACGCATCGCCGAAATCGAGGCGCTGATCGGCTTGCCGGTGATCCAACGCCAGTCGCGCGGCATTACGGTGACGCCGGTCGGCGAGACCGTGCTGCGCTATGCGCTGGCGATCATCGGCAACATCGAACAGATGAGCGCCGAGTTGTCGCGCTTTTCCTCGGGGGCGAAGGGGCGGGTGCGGGTGGTGGCGAATCTCTCGTCGATCGTGCAGTTTTTGCCGGAGGACGTGGCGGCTTTCGGGCGCGCGTTCCCGGAGGTGTCGATCGAACTGGAGGAAGAGAACAGCGCCGACGTGCTGCGTATCGTCGACGAACACGGCGCGGACTTTGGCATCTGCAATCCGGTGGCGGGCAGTGCGGCTTTCGAGCAGGTGCCGTATCGGGAGGACCGTCTGGCGGTGCTGGTGCCGGGCGGCCATCGTCTGGCCTCCGCTTCGCGCGTGGCCTTCGACGAGTTGCTCGACGACAGTTTCGTCGGCCTGCGCAGCGAGAGTGCGTTGACCAGGCTTCTCGCACAGCAGGCGGCCAGCGCAGGGCGGCAGATCGACGTCAAGATCCGCGTCAGCAGCCTCGATGCGTTATGTCGGATGGTCCATGCCGGCCTTGGCATCGCAATCGTGCCCGAGCAGGTGGGGCTGCTCTATGTGAATGCGCTCGACGTGCGCCTGCTGTCCTTGAGCGACGCCTGGGCGGTGCGGCATCTCATCATGATCTTCAAGTCGCGCGATCAGTTAAGCGCCAGCGCGGCGGCGCTGGTGGGGTTCCTCGGCAACAAGCCCTAGCCCGCAGGGCGCATCGCACCATTCTCCAAACAAGACGTCTGCGTTGCCGGACCGGCACTTCGGCATTGCCTGCGCGCGCCGTATAGTGGGCGCAAGGAGAATGTTCATGAGCGATACGATTCGTCTGGACGGCCGCGTGCTGTACCTGTCCCAGGACCCCGCGGTGATCGAGGCGCAACTCGCCGGCGAAAATTTCACGCGCACCACCGCCGGTGCGCTGCGCGATAACGTCTCCACCGACGAAATCACACCGGTCACCGTCATGCTCACCTATGACGAACGCCTCGGCCAGTATCCGTACGTCGGCTTCAAGGCCGGCGAGCGCATGCCGATTGGCCGCCATGCAGTCAAGAATGGCGGCTTCCAGGTGACGGTGGCGGGCAAGCGCTACGGCAAGGGGTCGTCGCGCGAATCGAGCCCGTTGGCGGAGTTGTCCGCGGGCATTCGCCTGATCGTCGCGGAGAGTTTCGAGCGTATCTATCAGCAGAACTGCGACAACATCGGCATTCTCACCACCACCGATTTCTCCGTGCTCGATCGTCTGATCGCAGGAGAGACGGTGCCGATCGACGAGTTTCTCAAGGGGCGCGATGCGCTCACGCAGCAGATCATTCGCAGCGGCGGCTTGCTTGCGTACAGCAAGTTCGCGGACTGGCCGGCGCCGCGTGTGCGGGAGGTGGCAAACGCGGCAAACGCATCGAATGCGGCAAGCACCGCCGAGCCCAAGACGCTGGTCGAGAAGATCATCGAGCGCCATCTCCATCCCGGCATTGAAAGCGCGCAACGCGGCGACGGCGTGTTCATCGCCGCCGACTGGCGCTTCAGCCACGACTATTTCACCGGCATGTGCGCGCATCTGATGCATCGCGCGTTCGGCAAGCCCGCGCCGCTGCATGCGCCGGATCACATCATCGCGTTTCAGGATCATCTGGTGCTCGCCTCGCAAAGCATTCCCCACGTGCGCGACGGATTGCTGCCGGGCGTTGCCAATCTGATGGAAGGGCATACGTCGTTCTCGCGCGACTATCCGGTGCGCTCGCACGGCGCGCTCGACAACTCGCCGGGTTCCGAAGGCATCTGTCATGCGTTGATGGCCGAGCAGTACGCATTGCCGGGACAGGTTGCATGCGGCACCGACTCGCACACACCGCATTCCGGCGCGCTCGGTTGCCTGGCATTCGGTGCGGGCGCAACGGAAATCGCCAATAGCTGGGTGACGGGCTACGTGCGCTGCAAGGTGCCGGAGACCTTGCGCATTGAAATCGACGGCACGTTACGCGACGGCGTCACCGCGAAGGACCTCGTGCTGCACCTGTTGCAGATGGACGCGATCCGCTCGGGCGGCGCGATCGGCCTCGTGTTCGAGTATGGCGGCGCCGCGGTGCGCGCGATGTCGATCGACGAACGCGCCACGCTGACCAACATGGTCGCGGAACTGGGTGGCTTCACGGGCGTCGTGGAGCCGGACGAACGCACGGTGGCGTTCCTGAAGGAGCGTCGCGGCGTCGATTTCACCCTTGAAAACTGGATGAAAAGCGATGCCGGCGCTACGTATCGCGACACGATTCGCATCGACGCCACCGCCATCGAACCGATGCTTGCGCGTCCGGGCGATCCGGGCAACGGCGTGCCGGCGCCGCAACTGGAGCAGGACGTCGCGATCGATATCGCGTATGGCGGCTCGTGTACGGCGGGCAAGCGCGAAGACTTCGACTTCTATCACAAGGTATTGCGCTGGGGCGTGGAGCAGGGCATGCATGTGCCCGACGGCACGCGTCTCTTCCTGCAATTCGGCACCATGGCCGTGCGCGCCTATTGCGAGAACCAGGGCTATTTGCCGGTTTTCGAACGCGCGGGCGTGACGCTCGTGATGCCGGGCTGCGGTTCGTGCGCGAACTGCGGACCGGGGCAGTCGGCCGATGCGAACGAGGTGACGATCAGCGCGATCAACCGCAATTTCCCCGGCCGCTCGGGGCCGGGCAATGTGTGGCTCGCGAGCCCGTACACCGTTGCGGCGAGCGCGCTGGCCGGAAAAATCACCACCTTCGAACAATTGAAGCGCGCACGCGGCTAGAATGCTGGCCGGACCTTGCGGCCCGGCATCGTGGTGTGCGTGACACACGAAAGTACCCAAGGCCGGCACAAGACCGGCCGCGGCGAGCATCATCGTGCTTCGCCTGTATGACCCGCATCACCAGGAGACAAACAATATGGCATCCCCCGATCACGCTGGATCCGTCGCGCGCGGCGCCGGCGGCGCGGCGTCTTCCGCAAGCGCGACTGCCGCTGCGTCCACCACGCTCGACGCCGGCAGCATCTCCGCGCGCCTCGACCGGCTGCCCGCCACGCGTTCCATCTGGAAGCTGGTGGTGCTGCTGAGCCTCGGCTTCTTCTTCGAACTGTACGACCTGCTGTACTCGGGCTACGTTGCGCCTGGCCTCGTCAAAAGCGGCCTGCTGACCGCGACGACGCATGGCCTGTTCGGCTCGACCGGCGTCGCGAGTTTCATCGCCGCTTTGTTCAGCGGGCTGTTCATCGGCACGATCGCGTGCGGTTTTCTGGCGGATCGCTTCGGACGCCGCGCTGTGTTCACGTATTCGCTGCTGTGGTACACGGCGGCCAACGTCGTGATGGCGTTTCAGGAAACGGCGACGGGTTTGAACTTCTGGCGCTTCGTGGCGGGGGTTGGCATCGGCGTCGAACTGGTGACGATCGGCACGTATATCTCGGAGCTGGTGCCCAAGCAGATTCGCGGCCGCGCTTTCGCATGCGAGCAGGCGGTCGGTTTTACGGCCGTCCCGGTGGTGGCGTTTCTCTCTTATCTCTTGGTGCCGCGCACGCTGTTCGGCCTCGACGGCTGGCGCTGGGTGGTGCTGATCGGCGCGCACGGTGCGCTGTTTGTCTGGTGGATCCGGCGCGCGTTGCCGGAAAGCCCGCGTTGGCTCGCACAACAGGGGCGTCTCGCCGAAGCCGATCGCGTGATGAGCGAGCTCGAAGCGAAAGTGCGCCGCGAATACGGCCGTGAACTGCCGCCGCCGGCGCCTCCCGCACCGGTCGCGCCGCGCGGCAGCTTCCGCGATATGTGGGTGCCGCCGTACCGCAGCCGCACGCTGATGATGACGATCTTCAATATCTTCCAGACCGTCGGTTTTTACGGTTTTGCGAACTGGGTGCCGACGCTGCTGATCAAGCAGGGCATTACGATCACCACGAGCCTGATGTACTCGAGCGTGATCGCGTTGGCCGCGCCTATCGGTCCGGTGATCGGTCTTTTTATCGGCGACCGCTTCGAGCGCAAGACGGTGATCGTGGTGATGGCGGCCGTGAATATCGTGTGCGGTTTGTGGTTCAGCCAGGCGTCCGGCGCGGTGCTGCTGGTGAGTCTCGGCGTGTGTCTGACGCTCGCAGGCAATATTATTTCGTATAGCTATCATGCATATCAGACCGAGCTTTTTCCGACCAGCATCCGCGCGCGGGCGGTGGGCTTCGTCTATTCGTGGAGCCGCTTCTCGGCGATTTTCACGGCCTTTCTGATCGCGGCCGTGTTGAAGCACTTCGGCACGACTGGTGTGTTCGTGTTCATCGCTGGGGCGATGCTGATTGTGATGCTGGCGATCGGTTTGATGGGGCCGCGGACGAAGGGGCTTGAGCTGGAGAAGATTTCCAGGTAGTCGGGTCTGGGGCACGAATGTGTGCTCCCGACCCGAAGCCGCCCTTCGACTCGATGCGAGCGCTATGGCAGCTTCCAAACTGGAACTGCCAGGGGGCTAACTCAGGCGATGACCTTCTGCTCCCCGGCAGCCTGCTCGCGCATGCGGCGGGCTTCGTCGCGCAGGAACTGCTGGTAATCGTCCAGATCGCCGTCGAAGGGCTCGACGCCGCCCTTGGTGACGAGCCAGAACTCGTCACATACCGCGCGCAGCAGAGACCGGTCGTGACTGACCAGCAGCACTGTGCCTTCGAATTCGTTGAGTGCCATGCCTAGCGCTTCGCGTGTGGCCAGGTCGAGGTGGTTGGTAGGCTCATCGAGCAGCAGCAGGTTGGGGCGTTGCCACACGATCATGCACAACACGAGCCGCGCCTTTTCGCCGCCGCTCATCGTGCTGACCGCCTGATGGACCATGTCGCCACTGAAGTTAAAGGTGCCGAGGAAGGTGCGAAGCGATTGTTCGGTGCCACTCTGGCCGGGGGCACGCATGTGCGCCGGCGTGTCTTTGGCAAGGCGGATCATGTGTTCCAGCGGCGTGTCGAGAGGACGCAGCACGTCGAGTTCCTGCTGTGCGAAGTAGCCGATGTTCAGGCCTTTGCCTTCGCTGATCTCGCCGGCGACCGGCGCCAGCTCGTGCGCCACCGTCTTCACCAGAGTGGACTTGCCTTGGCCGTTGGCACCGAGAATGCCGATGCGCTGCCCGGCCAGTACGGATCGGTTGATGCCCCGCACGATGACCGTCGGTGGCGTGCCCGGCGCTGCGTCGGTCGGCGCGGGGTAGCCGAAGCTCGCGTCCAGCATCGACAACAGTGGGTTCGGGACGTTGAGCGGCTCCTTGAACTCGAAGGTGAACTCTGCGTCGGCAAGCACTGGTGCGATCTTCTCCATGCGTTCGAGCGCCTTGACCCGGCTCTGCGCCTGCTTCGCCTTCGAGGCCTTGGCCTTGAAACGGTCGATGAATTTCTGCAGGTGAGCGATCTTGTCCGCCTGCCTGGCCATCGCGGCCTGCTGCAACAGCAGTTGCTCAGCGCGCATCTCTTCGAACTTGCTGTAGTTGCCGCCATAACGCACCAGCTTGGCGTTGTCGACGTGCACCGTCACCTGCGTCACCGCGTCGAGGAATTCGCGATCGTGGCTGATCACTACCATGGTTCCCTGATAGCGCTTGAGCCACGCTTCCAGCCAGACCAGCGCATCGAGGTCGAGGTGATTGGTCGGCTCGTCGAGCAACAGCAAGTCGGACGGGCACATGAGCGCGCGCGCCAACTGCAGTCGCATGCGCCAGCCACCGGAGAAACTGTTGACCGGCTGGCTAAGCTCCGCAGCACTGAAGCCCAGGCCCTGGATCAGCGCCTGGGCGCGTGCGGGGGCATCATGTGCACCGGCGTCGTGCAGGGCCATGTAGGCGTGCGCCATGCGCATGCCATCGTCGCTGGCTTCAGCGGCGGCTACTTCGGCCTGCGCGGCCAGCAGTACGGTGTCACCCTCGATAACGAAGTCGGTCGCGCTCTGCTCGGTCTCCGGCATCTCCTGCGCAACCTGGCCCATCCTCCAGGCAGCGGGAATCGAGAACTCGCCGCCGTCTTCGTGCAGCGTGCCGTTGAGAAGGCCGAAGAAGGATGACTTGCCGGCGCCATTGCGGCCGACAAGGCCAATCTTTTCGCCGGGGGTGAAGGTGACGGATGCGTTGTCGAGTACGACATTGACGCCACGGCGCAGCGTGACATTACGGACGGAAATCATAAGGAGCTGCTTCGAAGAGGATAGGCATGATAGCCCACCGGACGTACAGGGCTGTCCCTTTTCTGGCCGAACGAGTGAAGAACTGCTTGCGCTTTGCGGCGCCCACCGGCCACAAAGCGAGGCGGGTACTGGCGCACCGGGCGATCCGGCTGTGGGGCCAGCGAACAGACGGTGAGTGGCGGCTCCTGCCCTGTAGCACGCATCCGACGTGCGTACAGGGGGGAGGTGGTCCTCCTCGGCCAGAACAAAATCAGGCTCCGATCAATCAATTGGAGTCCGCCATGGAAACCAGGCAAACGCGGGAGCTTTGGAACAAAGGCAAGTTAATCGGGCAAAAGCCACCGCTGGAGCCGAAAGAAATCTGGGCAATACGGATTCATCTCCAGAATGCCCATTCGGTTCGCGATCTGGCGCTGTTCAACGTCGCAATCGATAGCAAGCTGCGCGGCTGGCCGGCTCAATTCGACCCGGTGCAGACAGTCATCATCCTGCGAACTGTGCGGCGCGTCTCGGAGAGCAGCGGACACTCGAGGAATGAGATGGTTGGCGGATTCTCGGCCGAAGCTCGATCGGGCCACCGAAGGACAGCGCGCGGCATTTCCGCTGCGGCTATCGACGCGCTGATCGACGTGTATCGAGCAGGTGTCGCCATAGCTACCCGACGATTTTCCGATGAACGTGGCCGACGCAGTGTTCGTCAGCATACGCCGCCCGAAGAGGAAACTCGCGCAGTAAGCCGTCAGTGAAAGTTGGCGATGAAATTGCGCAGTAAAAGTTGTCAGTGAAAGTAAGCACCAAAAATGCGGCGCGTCCATTGGGCTATGCTAACCTCGATGCGACCAGTTCAAGTTTCTTACAAAATAATGAATAGCTTCGATTCGTCTATCGAAACATATCTGTCCAACATACACTTCGGTCATTTCGCGACCCAATCCATAGAAGCTATCGCCGACCTTTACACCTTCAAAGGCCTCGTACTCATTCCCGTGCTGTGGTGGATGTGGTTTCAGCAGGACGAGCACCGCGAATGGCGGCGAGAAATGGTTCTCGCGACGCTTCTCAGTGGCCTCGTGGCGCTCTTCACCGGAAGACTGCTGACTCACTGGTTGCCGTTCAGAGTGCGCCCCGTCTATAGCGCCGAACTGCATCTGCACTTTGCAAGTAGCGATATCAAGGACGCACTGCTGACAAGTTGGAGTTCCTTCCCAAGCGATCACGCGATGCTATGGATGGCGGTCGCCACCGGCATCTTCCTCGTGTGGCGTGGCATCGGTGTGCTGGCGATTCTCTATACCGTGCTGTTCATTTGCGTTCCGCGCGCCTATCTCGGCTTTCACTACCCAACCGATTTGCTGGTGGGCGCCGCTGCGGGAATCGGAATTACCTATGTCATGACGCGAGATGCGATCCGCGTGCGCTCCGCGACTCCGGCGCTGCGATGGATCGAACGCTGCCCGGGGCCTTCAGCGATGCTGGCCTTTATTCTGTGCCTCGAACTCGTTACGCAGTTCGACGAACTGCGCAAGCTGGCGAGCGGTGTGCTCAAACATCTATGAACCACGCGTTGCGGTGCGGCGCTGGGAGCGTGCCGGTGGTGGCGCCGCCCGAGCGAGTGATCTTATCGAAGCCAGGTCCCATTGACGCGACACGCGTCATTGTGATCGAAACGGCCGCTCAGAAAGCGGAGCAGTCGCACGAATGTCCATGTGACGGTCTGGATGAACGTCGCTTCATGGCCGGACAGCGACCGTTACCGTCCGGCCTGACCGTAGCTCAAACCTCGGTCTGCTCTGCCATCTCGAGTGCATCGTCGACTTCGATGCCAAGGTATCGAACTGTGCTTTCCAGTTTCGTGTGACCGAGCAGCAACTGTACCGCCCGCAGGTTCTTCGTGCGGCGGTAAATTAGCGACGCCTTGGTTCGACGCATTGTGTGCGTTCCGTATGCGGTATCGTCAAGGCCGATCGACCCTATCCAGCGGTGCACCAGACGGGCGTATTGGCGCGTGGACAGGTGCGGCGACCCGTGAATGCGGCTCGGGAATAGAAAGTCGGGCGCCACTAGCTTCGCCAGCTTGATCCAGGCCTCCACACTATCGCGGGTCTGCTCGGTGATTTCAAACTGGACCGGACGTTGAGTCTTCTGCTGCATGATCATCGCTCGTGACGCTACACGCTGGCCAAGGCAGACATCGCGCACGCGTAGCCTGGTCAGATCGCATGCCCTCAGCTTGCTGTCGATGGCCAGGTTAAACATCGCAAGGTCGCGGGTTCTCGCGGCCAGTTGCAGACGAATCCGTATCGCCCAGATCTCTTTCAGTTTTAGCGGGGGCTTCTGCCCAGTAAGCTTGCCTTTGTTCCAAGGCACCCGTGCCGGGCTGGCGACGGTATTAGCTTCCATGACGATCTCCTTTCCAAGTGAAGGGAGTTCCAGTCTGCGCGAACCACCGGAGGCGACAAACGGCCAGAGAGCGACGGACGCGCAGCGAGCGCGAGTGTCTCTCTTCGTCACGCTTTCAGCATTCGCATCGTCAGCGAATAGAGGCCGCCTCACATGGTCGATGCAAATTTGATTGGCGCCAAATTGGCATCGATTTAATGCAAAGGGCATTATCCACGCCTGCAATTCGGTACCGACAAAACTTGGCTTCTATCTCCCTCCTGGAGCAGTGCTGGGAAAAAGCTTTTGAGCGGCACATAGAAAATTCATGTATTCGAATAGCATATGCGAGTCCGATGATTGATATATTTTAAGAAATAATTAGAAATTAGCCTTAACATGAGTGCCGCTGTCCGAATCTCATCCGCAACTCATTCCGCTAAAAAATATGAAAACAAAAGCCTTGTTCTTGAGCCTGTTCATTGGTACGGCGATTTATATGCCGCAACTCAGTTGGGCCGAAACTATTAATGCACAGTCCCACACTTCGGGAATTAGCGTCAACGACGACACACCTGCCATCGCCCGCCTAAAGTCCGCAGCTGCGAAACCTATCACCGTAAGGCCATGGAGTCTTCCAACTACCCGCTTCCAATCGCTGCGAACAACGCGTGGTACCACATTTACCGCTGCGACGGTAGCGCCGCCTGTTACAGGCTGTGCGGACATTCAAGTTGGTGCGGCGTACAACGCAAGTACAGCGCCTTCCGGGCAAACAGATTGTTTTGAGTTCGTTGCAGCTGATGTAACCAAGACAGTGGCCTATGTCGTTAATCTCCCATTTAATGAAGAACACGACGCCCACCTGGTCCAGGTCAATTCGGATGGTTCTTTCACGTATCTGGATGACGAACGCGATTCGTCGCAGAACAAAATCGTCGAAGGCATACCCGGCGGTCCTGTCCGACTTTTATTGCTCGTAGACTCATAACAGGGAGCAGGTGGTGCGACGTTCCAGTTTCAAGTGACTGGCACGACCGGCTACGATACGTACGAACCGAACGACTCAATTCTCCACCCGACACAGCTGCCGGGCAATCAACTTTCAGACATCAAGCACACAAACCGCCAATCTGATTACCTTCACAGGATCTGGGACCCAAACCGCCCAGTTGGAGACAGCACCAAACACTTGGGCCTCTCTCACGTCAGGAACAACGTACAACGTTACATCGTCCGCCGGCGCTACATTGCTGATGCGCGCTTACGACACGGGGACATCCGCCCCTGCAGGACAGACATACTCACTGCGCGTTTCAGATGGCGGCGGCACTGCCGGGTTCTATCAGTTCACGGATACCGAAAACATTACGCATCTTGCCCCCGGACACGAAAATGTGGCGCGCACGATAACTTCGGGCGTGATCGCCTGGGACCACACCGGCAATGTTCGACTGCCGCCGGGTGAGCATGTCACCATTCAAGCGCATGACCGCAGTACGACAGGTGCGCTGACGCTGTTGACCGCTACCTCGGGCTATACGGGATCCACGGGCACACTTGTTACTCCATTGAACGTAGGAGTCTGCCAAGGGCAAGGGACCAGTACCGGGACTTTTCAAACACTGTCCACGCCGGCTGATCATTGGCAGATCACGTACAACCCCAATTCCTTCGCGGTCGCCTATACGGACAGTCAGGCGCTGAGCGCCAGCTCGTCGTACGCGTACTTCACTCACATCTGCACAGAAACCTACCTCGGCCGATACTAAATAATTCGGCCCGGTGATACCGGGCCGAATCACCGTGCTTACGTCTTGGAATCAGGCTTTCTCCTTAAATCCTAGTGACTGAGTGTCCGATGGCGGAAAGAAGTTCGGCATCGCTGAACTATTCATTTCGAAAATATTCATCTGAAGAACTGCGTGCAAGGACTGCCCCGAAGAGGTCGCGAAAGTGGCAGTGCCGTTCTTCGCAGATTGCACGCTTTGCATAAAACTCAAGAATCCCTTCGCGCTGCCGGGATCTTGAGCGAGATTCAGCGGTGCTCCGCCTGAGGTGCTGTAAGTGCCATCTCTCATCAGCGAAGATTGAGCCCCGGCGCCGAGGTTCTTGAACAGGTCCATAAAGCTCGTCAAATTATCTGCCTGTTTGCTTATGGAGTCGGTCTCGGACTGTGAAAGTGGCTTGCCACCCGCCTTCGCCCAAGTCGTATAACCGGCGACTGCGTCATCATGAAATGATTTCACAGCCTGGACGAGGGATGTATTGCTATTTAGCTTTCCCTGAAGCCAGGTTTTGTCACTGTTACTCATTGTTGTCGAAGAGACAGCAATGGCACCATTGTCCGCCGCGAAGTCGAATTGCGCATTTGCAAGATCCGGCCGTTCTTTTATGACGGACTGCATTGTCGGCACTAGCGCATCAGCAATGCTTTGAGCATCGACTCCCATTTTCAATGGTGCATTCAGTGCATCCAGGTATTTGTCAATACGGGTATGGTCCTGGGTGTCAACGGCACTGACGGTAATCGATGAAGGAGTGGTCTGCGAAGCTGAAACGCCCGGCGTTGGCGCTGCGGAGTTGAGTGCCGAGTCGGATACAGATAGCGTCGTGGAGTTCGCGGAATTTATCGAAATGCTCATGCCATCCTCATTTTTAAGGTTGTGATCGTATTACGGCGGAGTACGGAGAAACTTGAATTGATTTTCTGGCTAAATAAGTATTCCGACGGCCGGCGTGTTAGGCAGCTCACAACTGCCAATCGAGAAGCATGTTGCCCACCAGATTTTAGAGTGGCGCGCCGACTACAGAGGGCAGCCTCATTCGGATATGTAGTGCCGGTGAACCTTGGTGAAATTGGCCATTGATTTTCGAAAATATCCAAATCGCATAGTTAAGAATGGATATTTATCGATTATCTTTTTTTCCTGTAGGCCGAATTCAACGACTTCTGCCGCTTGGTTTCTGCTTTGCGGCACCCGCGGTCGGCGATGTAGAGCAGTTTGGCAGCAACGGCCGCGGGCCTGCTTCCGGGCCACTTTCGGTCGTAAGTGAGAAACCGTTAAGGGGCCGCTCAGGGTCGCACTGAGACAAATGACCTCCGCCCCACGACGCTGGCCACCGACCAACGCTGAACTTCCGTAGCCGACCCACAAGAGACCTTCAGAATTGTCGAAAGCGGCCGTTCACCAAGTAGCCGGGTCTCGCAAACGCGTAGGACTGGCAACGCACACAATCCCGATCCGACTGGTTCATCATGTCCGACAACTGGTTGCAATATGTTCCCCTCGACCCTGAGTTCAGGCCAACCGAGCTGGCCGCCGAAACTGCGCTTGCGCTGTTTTCTCGGTTCGTTCCCAATGCGGATGAGGTCGTATTCTCGTTCAAGCAGGAAATCGAATTTTTCCATCCCGGTGCGAATTGGGCAGGCGTTACTTGCTCCGTATGCGGCACAAACGTCGAACCTTGGTGGGCAAACAAGATGGACGATTTCGCTGCTGACCGCCAATTTGACCTCTTTGTCGTGACCGCATGCTGCCAGTCAAGTGTTTCATTGAACGACCTCGGATATGTATGGCCCGCAGCATTCGGACGATTCGTACTTGAGGCGATGAATCCGAACACACTTGGTCTATCGGTCGTCCAAGAGTCCCAGGTCGAGGACGCGCTTGGCTGCAAACTCAGAGCAATTTGGGTCCACATTTAGCGAGATCGCGGTTGCGTCCGAGCCCCGTTTGTGTCGATAAGCGCTTTGCGCGTCCAGGACTCATTGGCGAGTGTCCGTTATGGAGCGACATCGACGACTGACCGAAAGTGGCCGACCTCTGCCTAATTCGGTCTGTTCAGCTCGACCCCCGTCGGGCCATCGAGGATCGTCAAAATGGTCATTGGACGTCGTATTGAGTCGCCCATGACCTAAAACTGCCGCCGGACCATTCGCCCGATCAAACTGGCTAAAAGGCCCACTGAAATAAAAGCGGCAGCGCCTGCCATAAAAATCCATGGCAAGAAAACGGGTGGTTGCTCCCAAGTATTGACCAAGGCGACCTGCGGGTTTGATCGAACAAGGCGCACTTCAAAATGTCCGGCACGAAGCTCGTTCATGTTGTAACGTCCGTCCTTCGTTGGAACGCGATGCTCATAGGCTCGGTCCTGAAACGAGTATGAGAGAACTGGACTAACGTTTCCATTTTGCCCCTGTTCGAACCGTATCACTCGTCCTGTGACGATAACTGAGTCCTTCTCAAATGCCTGCGCGATCTGGAGGTCGTCGTAAGCCCCGAAGCCAAAGATCAATGCGAGTGAGATAGCGGCAAAGGTCCCGAGACAATGTTGCAGAAAAGGCAACTGGTTGATCGACTCAATTTCCTCGTCTGCGCCGTTGCGTTGTCTGTCCTTACTTGCTTCTCTCACGGTTATTTTTTCCATCAGCAACCGTACCAGTGAAATGTGAACTTCGACAGCCTAATGCTAATTGTCAACAATTCAGGTCGCAATGTCGACTGGCCGTTCGTGGCCGGATCCCGTCCGAAGCCGAACCTCCCTGACCATGACCGGATCGTGCCCGCGATCGAGTCGATTCACACGCCAGATGTTGCCGGCGTAAACACACTCCTCACCGCCGCTGCCAACGACGACATGCTAGTCGGTTCTATAGCCGCCGGAGGAGGCAAGAATTTCCGAACCGACAACGTCAGTATTGCTATGGTTGTTCGGCATATAGGCTTTCGCCTGGGTTATACCCGGGAACACTACCCTGGGCCATTAAGGACGTGCTAAAAATAGTCGATATCCCGTAAGCGCGAGTGAAGGTCCGGTCCGGAGATTGGAGAATCCCACGCGGTCTGTCGCACGGAATTCCGAGGTGAAAGTATGGAAAAAAAAGTGCTCGTCGCGGTAGCCGCTGCGCTTATGTCTTCTGTGGGCGCGCTGCATCCCGAATCCGCCCGTGCCGCTGATGCCGCAGCCTCGGCCTTCGAAGACTCGGCCGTCGACGCCTCTCTCGACCCCGGGGAAAAACGCGTCTCCACCGATGCCGACATTCAGGCGCGCCTGGCGGACCTGCGCTATGCGCATTTCATCGGCTATAACGCGCGCGCCAGGGAAGACTCGAAATCCTATGCGACGTTGGGCGACGAGGTGAAGCATCGGCAAAAGCCGCTTGCTGCTCCGGCCATGCCCGCATCGCCGAAGCCGGTTGCCGAGCGGGTTGCACCTCCAAGGCGGGTCGTAGCGCAAGCCGCGCCACCGAGGCAAGTATCCGCGCCGGTGACATCGCCGAAGCGGGATACTGCTGCGCGAGCCACGCCGGTGAGGCAGGTCGTCGCGCAGGCCAGCCCTATGCCGCTGAAGCACGCCCTCGCGCAAGTCGCGTCTGCGCCGCCGAAGCGGGTCTCTGCACCGGTCGCGGTCGCGTCGTTGAAGCAGGCTTCACTACGGGTTAGGCCGCCTAAGCGGGCTGAAATGCCGCCCGTGCCTCTGAAGCAGGTTTCTACTCGGACTACGTCGCCGAAGCTGTTTGCCCCCGAGTCCGAGCCTCCCATACTGATTCCGACGCAAGCCGTGACGGCATTGCCGCATGATGACGACGCGCAGGTGACGCAGAGGCGAGATGTGCAGAATGCTCAGCGCGCGGTGCCGCAATATCGGCAGGTCGATGAGGAGTCGCAATACGCGGCGGAGCAGGGAACTCAAGCGGCTTACAACCGGCAAGCCCGGCAATATCAGAATCAGCAGCCCCAGCAATACGCAGCGGCGCCGGCCTATAACCAGACGTCAACAGAGTCTCAGGAGTCTGGTGGGTACGCCGGGCGGAAATACGCGCCGCCGCCTCGAACTGTTCAGGCTAACCAATACGCGCCAGCTCCGTATCCACCCGCTCGGTACCAACCGGTTGACGCGCAGTCCGCCTATGTACCTCGTCCGCCCACTCAAGCGGCGGCGCAGCAGGTCATCATAGTGGGCCGCCCGCCTGCCTATCCGGCATACAACGAGATGTACACGCCTCCAGAACTGCGGCGGCCGTACCCCGCCGGTTACGGCAATCCGGCTCAGCCTGCCGGATATCAGGGTTGGGAGTAGGCGCACTCACGCGCCTGTGCCGCTGGGCGCGCTGACTCACGTATGCAACGGGCCGTTACAGGCGTCCCGTTTCCATGATGGAAGCAACATGCGCATGCCGGACACGTGCGATGGCACTGCCGTGACTCCGATCCTCCATCAGGGCGATTCCTACGAAGGTCCATAATCGTACCGATCGTCGCCACTGGAGCATTCCCAGCCAGCGTGACTCGACGGCTGGTTCATGCCGAAACTTGCTGGATGGGTAAGGGGGGCGTCTCGGCCGATGCCGTTGGAGGCGGCTTTCGTTAGAATCTGTTTTCGAATTCTTATATTCGTCCATAACCGGAGACAAACATGCCAAGCTTACTTCCCGATGTCGACCGCGAGGGACTGCTCGAATATTCAGTCGTTTACACCGACCGATCAATCAACCATATGTCGCAGCTCTTTCAAGGAGTCATGCGTGATATTTCCGGTTCTCTGAAGAAAGTCTACAACGCGAAGTCGGCCATTGTAGTGCCGGGCAGTGGGACGTTCGGCATGGAAGCCGTTGCCCGGCAGTTCGC
Source organism: Paraburkholderia sediminicola (assembly GCF_046026675.1). Classification (GTDB taxonomy): domain Bacteria; phylum Pseudomonadota; class Gammaproteobacteria; order Burkholderiales; family Burkholderiaceae; genus Paraburkholderia; species Paraburkholderia sediminicola_F. The sequence continues at coordinate 1,636,392 of NZ_JAQQEY010000002.1, forward strand.
GACGGGCAAGAAGTGTCTGGTGATTCGCAATGGCTGGTTCAGTTTCCGCTGGTCGCAGATTTTCGACATGGGCGGCATTCCGTCTGAATCGATCGTGCTGAAGGCGCGCCCTGTCGAACAGGGGAGGCAGGCTGCCTATGCACCGCCACCGATCGAAGAGGTGGTCGCTGCGATCAGGGAAAATAAGCCGGATCTGGTCTTTGCGCCGCATGTCGAAACCGCATCCGGGATCATGCTGCCGGACGATTATTTGCGCGCGGTGGCCGACGCTGTGCATGCCGTCGACGGCATGTTTGTACTGGATTGCATTGCCTCCGGCACGGTCTGGGTCGACATGAAGGCGAGCGGCGTTGACGTCCTGATCAGCGCGCCGCAAAAGGGCTGGAGCGCGTCACCGTGCTGCGGGCTGATCATGCTTAGCCCGCTTGCCCGCGAAAGAATCGACGGAACAACTAGCACCAGTTTCGCTTGTGATCTTCGCAAATGGCTGCAGATCATGGAAGCCTACGAGAACGGTGGGTTCGCATACCACGCAACGATGCCCACGGACGGTCTCGCTACGTTGCGTGACGTCATGAAGGAGACCGAGGCATACGGCTTCGATAAAGTGAAAGTAGAGCAGCTTGAACTCGGCAAGCGCGTTCGCTCACTCCTCGTGGACAAGGGTTTCAAAAGCGTGGCGGCCGAAGGTTTTGAGGCTCCGGGCGTCGTCGTCAGCTACACGGACGATGACGGAATACGATCCGGCAAGAAGTTCGCTGATGCCGGCTTGCAGATCGCGCCTGGCGTTCCCCTTCAATGCGACGAGCCTGAAGATTTCAAGACCTTCCGCATTGGATTGTTTGGCTTGGACAAACTGCATGATGTTGATGGGGCGGTGGGCAGGCTCGCGAAGGCGCTGGACAGTATTCTTTAGGGCATTTTTTCTGTTGCGGAGGATGTGCGTATTGGTCGTCATCGCGATCGGCTCGGCAGGAGGAAACCGAAGCCTGGCGGATGGGCTATGCGCACTATTCGGGCTTGGCCGACGTTCGCATGTCGACACAGGCATGCCCGCTCACTGCATCACAGCGGTCGTTCGGCAACGGCAATCGCGAAAGGGCACAGTGGCATCAACGAATGCGTACTTTCGACCCCGAAGGGACATTCGTATCGTTCGAAAGGAGACGTTCAGGGCGTCCAGCCCGTGCCACAATGCGCGTGTTTTGTTACCGATGTTCGGGGTTGCCAATGGCTGAGAACGGCCACTTTCGGTCAGTCGTCGATGTCGCTCCATAACGGACACTCGCCAATGAGTCCTGGACGCGCAAAGCGCTTATCGACACAAACGGGGCTCGGACGCAACCGCGATCTCGCTAAATGTGGACCCAAATTGCTCTGAGTTTGCAGCCAAGCGCGTCCTCGACCTGGGACTCTTGGGCGACCGATAGACCAAGTGTGTTCGGATTCATCGCCTCAAGTACGAATCGTCCGAATGCTGCGGGCCATACATATCCGAGGTCGTTCAATGAAACACTTGACTGGCAGCATGCGGTCACGACAAAGAGGTCAAATTGGCGGTCAGCAGCGAAATCGTCCATCTTGTTTGCCCACCAAGGTTCGACGTTTGTGCCGCATACGGAGCAAGTAACGCCTGCCCAATTCGCACCGGGATGGAAAAATTCGATTTCCTGCTTGAACGAGAATACGACCTCATCCGCATTGGGAACGAACCGAGAAAACAGCGCAAGCGCAGTTTCGGCGGCCAGCTCGGTTGGCCTGAACTCAGGGTCGAGGGGAACATATTGCAACCAGTTGTCGGACATGATGAACCAGTCGGATCGGGATTGTGTGCGTTGCCAGTCCTACGCGTTTGCGAGACCCGGCTACTTGGTGAACGGCCGCTTTCGACAATTCTGAAGGTCTCTTGTGGGTCAATTTCAGTCCTCCGCGTTCTCGGAGAGCAGTCATTCGACCGGTTGCGATCAGATGGAAGCCCAACGTTCGCTAGGGCCAATGAACCGTCATGGACCGCCAAGTTCAGACACCGACGAAGCCCAGATATGCCTACGCGCTGACTGTCGATGCAGAAACGACCAACTGCCCGCGTCCTCTGTGGCCTCCGAGTTCGCGACAACCCGCCAACCGCCGCCGATAATCCCTCATCCAATCGGCCAAACGCAAACACTTAGCCTGCCTGGTTGATCGCGACGTCGCTGCCTTGATTTATAATCATCAAGCCGTCGGGAAACACCCGGCGGCCAGGTGTGGAAGCCTGCGATACAAACCGCACACCCGCTCACGCGGGTCGTGCGTCTACCTCTGCACGTCTATATTCCAATGGGCGGGCCGTGGTGGGGGAGCCGCAAGGCTCGCCGGTTCGTTTGTATCCCGGTCTTCCAAACCCGCCACGTGCCCGCTCACCCACTTCCCCAAGCAAGCGAGTGTCGGGCGATCAAAGAAGTACTAGGGAGGTCGCACCATGAGCAACAAACCTACAAAACAATCTCAACCCGCTTCACGCCCGCCAGTCGACGCGCTCCAGTACGAAAAGCTCGCGCTTTCCACCTTCGCCCTCTGCAACCGGCAGTTGAGCCAACTCAACACATTAATCACACTTGCGTCCTCAATGTGTAGGAATCCTGCCATCACGAGCGACGAAAGACGACGTCAACAGACCATGCTTGAATTGCTCGTCGACACAGCAGAGCAATATCACCGGGAGCTCGAGTGCGACCGTGAGCTATACCAGGTGATCGCGCTCGATGCGAAGGGCATCCCTCAAAGCCGCATCACCGCGAGCCGTGCAGCGCGCCTTCTCGCAGAGGCATCACAAATAGCGACGACGGAAACACCGGCAGCCACGAAGCCCAGCCCGGCCAAACAAACGTAAGCCAAATCCGCGACAAACGAAGAAGAAGATGCGGACGAACAGCCAGCTCCCGTGCAACATTAACGACCGATAAGGCGGACAGCTCCAGTTCGCCGACTGCCGTCCAATGCTGAACCGCCCGAAAGCGGGCGGTTCTTCCATCAGCGGATAGTGCAAAGACACGGGTTAAGACCGAAGCAGGAATACGCTTACTGTCCCACGAGCGGCGCAACTTCGCCGGCATGCGCAGCGTCTGCGGTGCCGTGATGTGACGTGGCCGCCGCTGAACCCGTTTGCCCCTGCTCACGCGCAAGACTTAACCGGAACTGCTTGCACCCCAGCCACAACAGCCCGGCAGCCAGCAACGTGGCAACAAGGTTAACAATCGACATCGAGTCGCCAACAGCTTTCGGCGAACCGAACACCTTGTCAGTCAGCAACGCAACGAGCGTCGTACCGATCCCAAGTGCGATGAGGTTAGAAACCAGCAGAAACACCGCTGAAATCTGCGCACGCATCTGGTTCGGCGCGAGCGTTTGCATCGCGGCGGTCGAAGTGGGCATCGGGAACGACGCGAAGAACATCGCAACGACCAGCAGCGCAAGCGACACATTCAGACTATCGACCTGTGTGAAAGCAACGGCCGGCACCAGCATCCCAACCGCGCCGATGAAACCCGCGAGCATCGGGCCGTCCGTGCGGCCTTTCTTCATGAGCCAGTCGTTGAGCCACCCGCCGCAGAACACGCCAATGGTGTTCGCGACCAGCAGGATCGTGCCGAGCGTGTAACCGGCTTCAGCCGGCGTGAGCCCGAAGTGGCGGATATAGAACGCGGGCGTCCAGCTCATCAGACAGAACAGCGTCATCGCATAGAACGAGAAGCCGAGGTAGTGGCAGGTGAACGTCTTGCCATGCGTGCCGATGAAGCGCAGCGAGTCGCCCATCGATACGCGCTTTGCCTGGCCTGCGCCATCCCGCACGAGTCCTCGACGCGCCGGATCGCGCACGGTGAGGATAAACAGCAAAGCAACGAGAAAGCCCGGCAATCCGACGATAAAGAACGTGAGTTGCCACGAACGCACGTCGCCGAGAAGCGGCACGCTGATCGTCGTCATCTGTTTGAGCAGATGGATCACGTATCCGCCGATCAGGAATGCCATCCCGCCGCCGATGAATGAGCCCAGCGAGTACACACCCACCGCGCGCCCCAGTTTTTCCTTGGGAAAGTAGTCGCTCAACATCGAATACGTTCCGGGCGACAGCGCGGCTTCGCCCACGCCGACACTCATGCGGGCGAAGAACATGTGGATGAAGTTCTGGCTAACGCCGCAGGCCGCGGTGGCGAGGCTCCATAACGCAATGCCTGTCGCGATGATGCGGGGGCGGGCGAAACGGTCGGCGAGATAGGCGAGCGGCATGCCCATCACCGCGTAGAAGAGCGAAAACGCGAAGCCTTGCAGCAGGCTGAACTGCGTGTCGGTCAGATGCAGATCCTTCTTGATCGGCTCGATCATCAGCGCGAGAACCTGCCGGTCGACAAAGGAAAACACATACGCAAGCATGCAGATCAGGACCACGTACCACTCGTACGTATAGCGCCTGCGCGCAGAGTTATTGCTCGTTGATACGGCCATGCCGATTCTCCTGTGCCTGATATTCGACGAAGTTGCGATGAGGTTGCAATGAGGTTGCGAAGCAGCGTATGCAACCAAATTTCCGAAACATATACGCAAGGCCTGCGCACACACGGCGAGATTCCCCTGGGCCGCTAAAGTTTTCCCCAGGAGGCGGCCGGAAAGGCTTGTCCCACAAGGCGAGAGAGGCCGTTGTACGGTGCGCGGCGCACCTCATTCGCGCTGTCTATAAGTGTTATATGTGCGCATTCATCGACGCTCGAAATTGGTGTTCCTAGACTCGCTTCGTTTTCCGCTCCATCAAACGAAAGGCTATGGAGAAGACGGAAAACACGAGCGTCGCGACGGCAAATCCGCGCGGCAGATAGAACCAGACTTTCGCCGGGACTAAAGGAATGACCAAACGGATGTGGTGCGTGTCGCTGCTGAGCCTCGCAGCGGCACCCGCGCTTGCGCAATCGAGCGTGACTTTGTACGGACGGATCGACACGTCGATCGAATACGCGAATTTCGGCCCCAACCACGTGGTGCGGATGGGCAGCGGCGATATCTTCGCGACGCAATTCGGCTTGAAGGGCAGTGAAGATCTCGGTGGCGGCTATCGTGCGATTTTCAAGCTCGAAAACGGCTTCAACTCGACTAACGGCACGCTCGGCAACAACGGCGCGCTGTTTGGACGCGAAGCGTGGGTCGGACTGTCGGGTCCGTTTGGCGCGATGCAGGCCGGCGTCAATTACACGGTGCTGCATACGTCGTTCGTGACCTACAGCTTGCCGGGAGACGGAGCCGGCCTCGCGTGGGGCAATGCGGCGAATAACTTCGTTGGGCCGGCTTTTCTGCGCGTGAACAACTCAATACGCTATTCCTCGCCCCGTATGGGTGGCGTGCTGGTGCGGGCTATCGCCGCGCGCGGAGCGAATGGTGCATCGAACGTTCCCTCGACGCTGGGCGATACGTATGGCGCGTCGGTTAACTACGTGAACGGCAATCTGTCGGTCGACGCCGACTATATGCAGCAGACCTTCAGTCCGGCGAGCGCGGCGGCACTGAACGCGAACAGTCCGACGGCCGCCGGCAATTACGCGCTAGGCGCAATCTCGTACGATTTCGGCTTCGTCAAACCGGCTTTTATCTATCTACGTCATCGGGGTGGCCCGGACGTCGCGACGAGCGTGAACGCCGCCAGTTCGAATCCACACAACGATCTGTTCGAACTCGACGCCACGGTGCCGGTTGGTCGGGCGCTGGTATTGCTGAGCTACGGCCATTACCGGAAAGTGGCCGACAGCGAAGGCAATGCAGATTCGTTCGGCGTACGCTGCGACTATCCGCTTTCGAAGCGCACCGTGCTCTACACGGGCGCGGCGATGATCCGCAACGGCGCGCACGCGAACTTCACGGTCAACGGCGCGGCGGGTGGCGGGGTGTCGGTGGCGAAGGCTGGCGCGACCGCAAGCTCGGTGGTGGCCGGCATCATGACGGCCTTCTAGGCGGTTGATCAAGCGGACGTGCTGATGGACCGGCGCGTCCCTTTTGACGCGTTCAGGCGCTACGTACGCCTTCCGGATTGAGATCGAGCGGCGCGCTGAGCCAGCTGTCGAAAGGCTCGCGCGCGCCGATCCGGAACAGCTCCATGAGCACACCGCGCAGCCATCGGTGGCCGGGATCGGCATCGAAACGGCGATGCCAGTAGGCGTTCACGGGCCACGTGAGCGCATCTTCGAGCTCGAACACGACCGATTCACGGAGCGTGGAGAACGCACGCGCAACGGTGCGCGGCAGAATCAGCGCGTAATCGCAGCGGCTCAGGATGGCCGGCACCACCATGAAGTTCGGCACGGCAATCCGCACGCGCGAAGTGAGCCCATAGCGTTCGAGCAGTTCGACCGATTGCGGGTGCGAAGTGACCGCGATGAAGTGCAGTCCCGCGGGCACGTTTGCATTCAGCGTATAGCCTTCCTGCAGTTCGAACTGCTCCGCCACCCGCCGCGCCATCAGTAGCACATAACGCTCCTGCAGCAGTTCGCTATGGTGAAAGTGGCTCGACGCATGCGGAAAATGCCCGAGCGCAAAGTCGATGCGGCCCGATTCGAGCGCGACGTTGAACTGGCTGTCGTCGATCTGATGGGTTTCGATCACCACGCCCGGCGCTCGCGTATCGAGTTCGCGCATCAGCGTCGGCAGGAACGCGGCTTCGGCGAAGTCGCTCATATGCAGGCGGAACACGCGGCGCGACGTGGCGGCGCGGAACTGCGCGCCTTCATCGAGCATGTCCTGCAGGATGTCCAGCACGCGATCGATGGAAATCGCGAGGCGCTGCGCGCGCGGCGTCGCTTCGACACCGCCGGGCGTACGCACGAACAGCGCATCGCGAAACACGAGCCGCAGGCGGGCCAGCGCGTGACTCACGGAAGGCTGCGTGATCCCCAGCCGCAACGCCGCACGGCCGACGTTTTTCTCGATGTACACCGCGTGAAATGCCTTCAGCAGGTTCAGATCGAGGTCCCGCACGCGCGGGGCCCCGGCGGTGTCTGCGAAGGGCAACGGGTCATGTTCGTGCGGAACGGAATCGGCAGAAACGGTGGGATCGGCAGAATTGGCGGGATCGGTCTGCATGGGAGTCAGTTGCGCACCATGCGCTTCGCGGTAGCCGATGGCAGGCAGCCGAAGCGCCGCGCGTACGCCTTGGCGAAATGTCCAAAGCTGTGTACGCCGTGCTCGATGAAAATATCGGTCACCGACCGTTCAGACTGCGTCTGTAGTGTGCGGTGCACGGCCTCGAGCCGCCGTTCACGGATGTAGCCCCCGGGCGACGTATTGAGGAACTGGCTGAAGCCGTTCTGTAGCGTGCGCGTCGACACACCGGCGGCGCGCGCCAAGGCGTCCATCCGCAGCGGCTCGTCGAGGTGGGCGTCGATATAGTCGCGCGCGCGGCGCACGTGGACCGGCAGTGGCGACGAGGAAGCACGGGCCAGCGTCGCGCTGTACGAATGCGGCAACTGGCTGAGCAGAACGGTCATCAGCCACTGCGTGAGATCGCGGCCGAAGATCCGTTCCTGCGCGGGCTCGTCGAACTGGTCACACAGATTGCACAGGTAGCGCAGGGTCGACAAGAAAACCGTGGTGCCCGTGTGTGCATTGTCGAAAGCGAGATCGAACACGAGCGGTTGTTTGACGCTGTCGTTCAACATCTCGGCAAGTTTGACCTCGAGCGCCTGGCGGTCGATCCGCAAGAGCAGGTTGCGGCATTCGCGGTCCGTGACGATGCGGCTCATGCGCGCGGGCGATGACACGCTCAGGCTCCCCGCCCGCAGCGAAACGCGTTCGCCACCCGATTCCAGCGCGCATTGCCCGCTGAGTGTGGTGCGAAACAGGTAGTGATTGCCGATGTCGCCGGCATCGATGTGGGTTTCGCTGCCGTAGTGGAGTTCGAGGAGCATCGCCTGATGGAGAGCGACGCCGTATAGCTCGGCGTTGAGCGGGCCCCGGTGTGCGACTTCCATCCGGTGCGGGCACAGCACCTGTGACACTTCCCGCTCGATGTCCTCGCGGGCGTGCGATGCGATCAGACGGTTACGGTTTCTGCGTGAAATCGCGATTTCCATTCATGAGCCTCGAAGCGTGTAGCGGGGACCGCGCTCATCATGCGGTGACCATATTTTTCGCGCAAGAACGGATCGACCCGGATAGCGCGATTGTTCATCAGGCGCGCGACTGCGCTTGCATTGAGTTGCCGGATTTGAATGCGGCTTGCGCGCTGTGAAGCGTCTTTGTGCCGGCGACCCCGTAGTCTGACGATCATCGAACAAGGAGAAGTGTGATGAATGTCAGCGTACTGGGCGGGGGCCATGGCTGCTATGCGGCCGTGATCGACATGCTGGAAAAAGGCCATAACGTGACGTGGTGGCGCCGCGATACGGTCGCCGCGGCGCGGCTGCGTGAACTCGGCGCGCTCAAGGTCAAAGACTTTCGTGGCGAGCGGCGGGTGCCGATCGGCGCGCAGCCGGGCGCGATCCGTCTCGTCGACGACCTTGCGGAAGCAGTGGAGGGCGCAGCGCTCATCGTGATTCCCCTGCCTTCAACGACGCACGAAGCGCTGGCGGCTCAACTGGCACCATTTCTCGCGGACCATCAGGTGGTGTTCCTGCCGCCTGGCACGTTCGGCAGCTATGTGTTCGCGAAGGCGATGCACGAGGCGGGCAACGCGCACGAGGTGGCCTTCGCGGAGACCGGCACGCTGCCGTACCTCGCACGCAAACATGGCGAAGACAACGTGGTGGTGAGCGCGTACGCCACGCGTCTGCCGAGCGGCGTTTTTCCCGCACGGTTCGCGACGTGGGCGGTTCCGGTGCTGCAGGAGGCTTATCCATCGGTCGAACCGATTGAGGATGCATTGAGCGGCGCCCTGATGAACGCGGGACCGGTGATCCACCCGCCATTGATCATGATGAACGCCGGACCGCTCGAGCACTTCGACGCCTGGGACATCCACAACGAAGGCACGCAACCGTCGATCCGCCGCGTGACGAGTGTGCTCGACGCCGAGCGTATGGCGGTACGCGAAGCCCTCGGCTACACCGCGCCGCATTTCCCGCTCGCCGACCACTACGCGAGCGAGGGCGACGAGTGGATGTACGGCCGCGGCGCGCACGGCAAGCTGACGGATAGTGGCGACTGGCGCGAGGACATCGATCTGAAGACGCACCGCTATATGCTCGAAGATACGCGGCTCGGTTTGTCGTTTCTTGTTTCGGCGGGACGTTGGGCCGGAGTGCCGACGCCCGTCGCCGAAGGTCTGTTGAATCTGGCGAGCGCGGTGTCAGAGCGCGACCTGTACGGCGAAGGCCGCACGCTCGAGCGGCTGGGTCTTGCGTCGCTTTCGCGCGAGGCGATGACGGCCTTGCTCGAACGGGGTTTCGACCAATGAGCGCAGCCGTCGAGATCCAGCACGTTCATATCCTCGGTGCGGGGCGGATGGGGCAGGGCATCGCGCTGGCCTTCGCTTATGCGGGCTTGCGCGTCACGCTGATCGACTTCAAGGAGCGCGACGCGGCAGCCCGTAGCGCCTTTGCGGCGGCCGCGCGTGGCGAGATCGTACGGCAGTTGCAGACGCTGGTGGTGTTCGGCCGCATCAGCGAGGCGCAGGCAGCGGAGACGATGGCGCGCATCGCTATCGTGGATCGTGAGTGCGCGCGGGAAGGGCTTGCCGAAGGCGAGATCGTCTTCGAGGCCGTGCCGGAAGTGATGGAGGCCAAGCAGGTCGCGTTCGCCTGGCTAGGTGAGCACGCTGGGGCGGACGTGTTGTTTGCATCGACTACTTCGACGTTTCTAGTGACCGAGCTTCAGCAGGTGGTCGTGCATCCCGGGCGGCTTCTCAACGCGCACTGGCTCAACCCGGCCCACCTGATGCCGCTCGTCGAGGTTAGTCGTAGCGATGCCACGGCGAAAGAGACTGTTGAGCGTGTGGTCGCCTTGTTGCGCAGGGTCGGCAAGGTGCCGGTGGTGTGCGCGCCGTCGGCGGGATACATCGTGCCGCGCATCCAGGCGCTGGCGATGAACGAGGCCGCGCGCATGGTCGAGGAGGGCGTTGCCAGTGCGGAAGACATCGATACGGCTATCCGTACCGGTTTCGGTCTGCGGTTTTCCGTGCTGGGTCTGCTCGAATTTATCGACTGGGGCGGCTGCGACATTCTCTACTACGCGTCGCACTATCTGGCGCGGGCGATCGATCCGCGCTTCCTGCCCGCTACGATCGTCAGCGACAACATGCGTGAAGGCCGCGACGGCCTGCGCAATGCGCGTGGCTTCTACGATTACGCGGATGTCGATGTGCCGGCGTATCTGCACAAACGACTCGGTGAATTCAGCAGGTTGCTCGACAGCACGGGGCTCGCGCCGGTGTTTAATGCCGTTTCCGCGTCCAGTGTCCCGAACCAGACTACACTTGCCGTAAGCAAGGCAGACTACGGGCCACGGTGACCGGAGGAGACAAGATGGACCTGTTCATGTCGATGGAAGCGTTCGTGCGTGCCGCGGAAGCGCAGAGCTTCGCAGGCGCCGCGCGCCAGCTGGGCGTCGCCAAATCGGTGGTGACCTCGCGCGTCAAGCAGCTCGAAGAGCATTTCGGCGTGCCGCTCTTTCATCGTTCAACGCGGGCGGTGCGCCTGTCGGAACTCGGCGAAACGTACTACCGCGAGTGCGCGGAACTGGTCACCAAGGTCCACGATCTGTCCGGACGCTCGCGCGGCGATCCGCAGGCGCTTGCCGGCACGCTCAATATCCACGTTCTGCCGGGCTTTGCGCTTGGGCATTTTTCGCAAACGCTGATCGAATTCCGCGCGGCTTACCCACGCGTCGAGTTCGTCGTGACCGTCAACGACCGGGTGATCGATCCTGTGCAGGAAGGCTTCGACCTGGCCTTGCAGATCTATCCACCGGCTTCCAACCTGCTGGTGGAGCGGCGTCTCTTTCCCGTGCGTGGCGTGCTGTGCGCCGCGCCCGGTTATCTGAAGGAAGAGCCGGTGATCGAAACGCCGCTCGACCTGTTGCGGCACGATTTCGCCCGTTATTCGTACTACCCATGGGGCGACAAGTGGCCGCTGATGCGCGGCAACGAGTGCTTCGAAATCGCGCTGAATCCCGTGCTCAAAACCAATAGCGTGCACCTGCTGCTCGAGTTCGCGCGAGCCGGTGCGGGCGTCGTCTATTTGCCGACGATGGTCGCCGCGGCCGATCTGCTCGAACGGCGCCTTGAACGCGTGCTGCCTGAGTACGCGGCGCCGCCGCTGTGGCTGTCGGCGGTCTATCCCGCCTCGCACCGCTCCACCACCAAGGTCAAGGCTTTCGTCGACTTCCTGCGCGCCCGTTATTTGCGCGAACCGCAGTGGGACAAGGCGCTAGGCATTTCACCGCCGGACGACGAGACCAAAAGCGTCGGCGAGGAGTTGGCCGAAGACTGAGAATCACTGGAGAACCTTGCGGGTTCTCCACCAGGTAGTTTCCCTGGCGCGTTTTTGAAGCACCCATGGTTCGCGTTTCCCGACCCTCAGATCATTGCTGTTGCGCCTGCCGCCACTTAATCTTCGATCCAAGCAATGCATTCGCGGATTCGTAGATCAACTGGAGGCAGACATGCAAGAGACCTGGTTCGGTAGCCTGGACAATTTCCGCAAAGGCTCCATCGAAATCATCAAGGGCAAACCGGAGCATTACGCGATGTCGAACGTGTTCGACGTCGCGAGCCGCGCAGAGCCCTACGAGAAAGTCGTCGTCGGCAAGAATCTCAAGTACGTGATCGAGACGCTGCGCGCGGAGGGTTCGTCGCCGTGGTTTGCTGCGTCGCACGATGAATTCGCGGTCGTGCTCGACGGCGAGATCGACATCTATTTCATCAAGCCGTCGGACGGCCCGCTGGTCGACGCGCAGACCGAAGGCAGCGTGCGGCTCGAAGGCCAGCCGTCGGGCCAGTCGATGGGTTATGTGCGGCTGCGTCGCGGCCATCAGGCGCTGCTGCCTGCGGGCGCCGCGTATCGCTTCGAAGCGAGGACGAAGGGTGTGCTGCTCGTGCAGACGATCCTCGGGCGCTATTCGGTCGAGAAGTGGGCCGATATCTGCATCCACTGATTCCCTCTACCCGATCGATCCTCTCCTGGAGTCCATCATGGACAAAGTCAGCATCCTGCAAAACGTCACCGCGAGCGAGGCCGACGCGGTGAGCGGTTATCGCACATTCCGCCTCGGCGATTTCGAATTCAGCCGCGACGCCTATTTCGCCACCGTCAAATGGCCCGCGAAAGGCCAGATCCGCTCGCACCAGATGCATGCCGACGACTTCCTGCGCGCCATGATGCGGGATGTTGCGTGGGGCTTCTTCTACGGCTGGGTCAACTTCGACGAAGTGATCGGCACGCGCAATCACTACGGTAAGGTCGACATGTATGCCGGCGCGTACAACGCGAGTTTCAAGGAAGCGGGCGTCGATCATATGCAGCAGTTCGACACACCGCTCATCATGGCCACCTTCAAGGCGATTCTGCGGGACTGGGTCAACGAAGGTTTCGATCCGTTCGCAGCTCCCGAAGAAACCGGTTCTGCGTTCGGCACGAAACATGGCGACAACATCGCCGCGATCGAGCGCACGCGGATCGCCACCAAACGCATGCCGGGCCTCGAAGGCGATTCGCCGTTGCGCGATGACCTGCCGGTCAACCGCCAGTTCGCCGACGTCGATCAGGACGAGCCGGAGATTCATGCAGAGCCAGGCTTTGAGAACACGTTGCATGCGTTCAGCCTCTTCAAGTACCTGTCGCGCTCGGACGTGACGTGGAATCCGTCGGTCACTTCCGTGTGCCAGCAAAGCCTGTTCTGCCCGACCACCGAAGAGTTCGTACTACCGGTGTTTCATGGCAACGACCGCGTCGAGTGGTTCCTGCAACTGTCCGACCAGATCATCTGGGACGTCGGCGACAAGGACAGCGGCGAGCCGCGTGCCCGTATCACGATGAACGCGGGCGATATCGCCGCGATGCCGGCCGACATCCGCCACAAGGGCTACTCGCAGAAACGCTCGATGCTGCTGGTGTGGGAGAACGCCACCCCCGATCTGCCGAAGCGCTACGAAAGCGGTGAACTGCCGCCGTATCCGATCCAGATCTAACTCTCAGATATTCCCTCCGATCGTCGATCGAACGGCGCCAGACCGCTGGCGTCGCGGGGACTGTCACGTCCAAAGTTTTACTTGCGCGGGATTGACATGCAAACGCAACTCTTCATCGGCGGCCGCTTCGTGCCGGCTGCAAACGGCGAAACGCTCGCCTCCCTCAATCCGCACGACAACTCGGTGATTGCCGAAGTCGCGATGGCCGGACCCGCCGATGTCGATCGCGCCGTGGCGGCTGCGAAGGCGGCGTTTCCGAAGTGGAGCAATCTCGCCGCGATGGAGCGGGGGCGTTTGTTGCTCAAACTCGCCGACGCAATCGAAGCGAATGCCGATGCGCTCGCACGCCTCGAATCGCTCGATACCGGCCACCCGATTCGCGACACACGTAATCTCGATGTGCCGCGCACGGCGGCTACGTTCCGCTATTTCGGCGGCATGGCCGACAAGTTTGAAGGCTCGGTGATTCCGGTCGAGCAAGGGTTTCTGAACTACATGACGCGCGAGCCGGTCGGCATTGTCGGGCAAGTGGTGCCGTGGAATTTCCCACTGATGTTCACGAGCTGGAAGATGGCGCCGGCGCTTGCCGCGGGCAACTGCGTGATCATGAAGCCCGCTGAACTCACGCCGCTCTCGAGTCTCGCCATTGCAGAACTGATGGCCGAGGTTGGATTTCCGGAGGGTGTCGTCAATATCTTGCCGGGCCTGGGTCATGTGGCGGGTCAATACATCGCCGAGCATCCGGGGATCAGCAAGGTCGCCTTCACCGGTTCGACGGCGATCGGCCGCAAGATCGTGCAGGCGTCGAGCGGCAATCTGAAGAAGGTGCAGCTCGAACTCGGCGGAAAAGGCGCGAACATCGTATTCGGCGACGCGAATATCGATGCCGTTGTGCAAGGCTCCGCGTTTGCGATTTTCCATAACCAGGGGCAGGCGTGCATCGCCGGCTCGCGGATGATCGTCCATGAATCGATCGCTGACGAAGTGCTCGAGAAGTTCGCCGCGTTGAGCCGCACGATCCGGATCGGCAATCCGCTCGACCCACTGACCGAAATGGGCCCGCTCACTTCGCGTCAGCATCGCGACCGCGTGCTGTCGTTCGTCGACGTCGCACGCGAACAGGGTGGCCGCGTGCTGGCGGGCGGCAAGGCGCCGGACGATGCCGCGCTGGCGAATGGCTGCTATGTCGAGCCGACCATCGTCGAAGCGAAGCCGGAGCATCGCGTGTCGCAGGAAGAAGTGTTCGGTCCGTTCATGACGGTCACTACATTCCGCACGGACGAAGAAGCGCTCGCGATCGCGAACGGCACCGAGTATGGTCTTGGCGCGGGTCTCTGGACACGCGACCTGCAACGCGCGCATCTCGTGGCGCGCGAGATTCGCGCCGGCATGGTGTGGATCAACTGCTACAAGCGCGTAAGCCCCGCGTCACCGTTCGGCGGTGTCGGCGCGAGCGGCTATGGACGTGAGATGGGTTTCGAAGCGATGCGCGAATACACGCAGCCCAAGTCGGTCTGGGTCAACGTGGATGCGCAGATTCCGCCTTACTACCCGCGCTGAACCGCCATGGAATCGTTCGTCTATAACGGCCTGGCGTCACGCGTGATCTTCGGTGCGGGCAGTCTCGACCAGCTGGATCGCGAGATTGGCTTCCTCGGCGCCACGCGCGCGATCGTGCTGTCCACGCCGCAGCAGCGCGCCGAGGCCGAAGCGCTGGCGGCAAGTCTTGGCTCACGGGCGGCAGGCGTCTACGCCGAAGCCGTGATGCACGTGCCGATCGAAACCGCTCGCGCGGCCCGCGACTTTGCCGTGCAGGTTGGCGCCGATTGCGCGATCGCGATCGGCGGTGGCTCGACGACCGGACTCGGCAAGGCGATCGCACTTGAAACCTCGCTGCCGATCATCGCGATTCCGACCACCTATGCAGGCTCCGAAATGACGCCGATTTACGGCCTCACCGAGGACGGTGTCAAAAAGACCGGTCGCGATCTGCGCGTGTTGCCGAAGACCGTGATCTACGACCCGTCGTTGACCACCTCGCTGCCGCCCGCGTTATCGCTGACGAGCGGCATCAACGCAATCGCCCACGCGGCCGAAGGGCTCTACGCGCGGGACACGAATCCGATCGTCGAGTTGATGGCGGAAGAGGGTATCCGTGCGCTCGGCCAAGGTTTGCCTCGGGTGATGCGGCAACCCGGCGATCTCGACGCGCGCGGCGACTGCCTCTACGGCGCATGGTTATGCGGCGCGGTGCTCGGCAGCGTCGGCATGGCGTTGCATCACAAGCTATGCCATACGCTCGGCGGCACATTCAATCTGCCGCACGCTGAGACACACACGATCGTGTTGCCGCACGTGCTCGCCTATAACCGCGAGGCCGCACCGGAGGCGATGAAGCGTATCGCACGCGCGCTGCATGCCGACGACGCCGCGCAAGGCGTATTCGATCTCGCACGCGATCACGGCGCCCCTACCGCGCTGAAAGACATGGGTGTCAGCGCAAGCGATCTCGACCTCGCGCTCGATCTCGCGTTGAAGAACCCGTACTGGAATCCGCGGCCGGTCGAACGAACGCCGCTACGCGCACTGCTGGAAGCTGCGTTCGAAGGCAGACGGCCGGATTAGCACAAACGCCCCCATTCATACAAAAAAATCAGGAGACAACCATGGACGCACATTCCTTCGATGCGAAGCGCCGCCGCTTCGTCACACTCGCCGCAGGCGGCGCGCTCGCCGCGTCAACCTCGGCGTTCTCGCCGCTTGTCTTCGCCGCTGGCCCGCGCACGTTGAAAATCGGCTACGTATCGCCGCAAACCGGCCCGCTCGCGCCGTTCGGTGAAGCCGACCGCTTCACGATCCAGCAGATGCAGACGGCGCTGAAAAACGGCATCGTGATCGGCGGCAAAACCTATCCGGTGTCGATCGTCGTCAAGGATAGTCAGTCGAATCCCAATCGCGCCGGCGAAGTCGCCAACGATCTGATCCTGAAGGACAAGGTCGACATCATGCTCGTCTCCGGTACGCCCGAGACTGCGAATCCAGTGAGCGATGCGTGCGAACTGAACGAAATGCCGTGCGTGTCGACCGTGGTGCCGTGGCAGCCCTGGTTTTTCGGTAGAAAGGGCGATCCGAAGAAGGGCTTCCGCTTCACCTATCACTTCTTCTGGGGACTAGAGGATGTGATCACCGTCTACACCGGCATGTGGCAAGCGGTGCAGACCAATCACAGCGTCGGCGGACTATTCCCGAACGATGGCGACGGCAACGCCTGGGGTGACGCGAAACTTGGCTTCCCGCCCGTGCTCGCCCAAAAGGGCTTCACGCTGAAGGACCCGGGTCGCTTCCAAAGCATGACGCAGGACTTCTCCGCGCAGATTTCGTCGTTCAAGCAGGCGAATGCGCAGATAGTCACTGGCGTCGTGATTCCACCCGATGCGAAGAACTTCCTCGTTCAGGCGCGTCAGCAAGGTCTGAAACCCAAGGTCATTTCGATCGGCAAGGCACTGCTGTTTCCCACTTCGATCGAAGCGCTCGGCGATCTCGGCGATGGACTCTCCACCGAGGTGTGGTGGTCGCCGTCGCATCCGTTCAAGTCGTCGTTGACGGGACAAAGCGCACGGCAGGTCGCGGACGACTACGAGCGCATCACGTCGAAGCAATGGACGCAACCGATCGGCTTCGCGCACGCGCTGTTCGAAATCGCTGTCGATGCGTTGAAGCGCGCGAAAGATGTCGACTCGAATGAAGCGATCCGCGACGCAGTGGCGGCGACGAAGCTCGATACGCTGGTCGGTCATGTCGCGTGGGGCAGCGGGCCGGTGAAGAACGTCGCGAAGACGCCGTTGGTCGGCGGGCAATGGCGCAGTGCACAAGGATCGGGACAAAAGCATCGCTTCGATCTCGCCATCGTCAACAACCAGCTCGCGCCGAACGTGCCGCTATCCGGCCCGCTCAAGCTGATCGCGTGAATGCATAGCGGAGAGCGGTGATGAACCCAGTTCTCAGATTAACTGGCGTGTCGAAGCGTTATGGCGCGCTACAGGTGACCGACGACATCAGCTTCGCGGTCGAGCGCGGTGAGACGTACGGCATTCTCGGTCCGAACGGCGCCGGCAAGACCACGCTGTTCAACCTCGTCAGCGGCGACGTGCGGCCCGATCAGGGCAGCGTCGAATTCGACGGCGCTGATGTGAACCACTTGCCGCCGCATCGCCGATGCGCGGCGGGGATCGGCCGCTCGTATCAGGTGCCGCGACCGTTCGGTGGCATGACGGTATTCGAAAACCTGCTGGTCGGCGCCACCTTCGGCGGCGAACTGGCCGAGCACGCGGCCTACGACGTCTGCATGGATGTGCTCGAACGCACGGGCCTCAAAGCGCGCGCTAACCAGTTGGCCGGCACGCTGGGCCTGTTGGACCGCAAGCGCCTCGAACTGGCTCGCGCATTGGCCACGCAACCGCAGTTGTTGCTGCTGGACGAGATAGCAGGCGGCCTGACCGAACCCGAAACGCACGAACTCGTCGACGAGATTCGTCGCGTGAAAGAGGCGGGCGTGACGATCGTGTGGATCGAACACGTCGTGCATGCGTTGCTCGCGGTGGCCGACCGGCTGCTCGTCATCAACTTCGGCAAACGGCTCGCTGAAGGCCTGCCCGCCGCCGTGATGGACGACGCCGAAGTGCGGCGCGTGTACCTCGGACTGGAGGCATGACCATGTCGGCATTACTGGAGACTCGCGCGCTGAGCGCGTTTTACGGCGACTTCCAGGCGCTGTTCGGCATCGACGTGACGGTGGCGCCCGGAGAGGTGATCGCGCTGATCGGCTCGAACGGTGCAGGCAAGTCGACCTTTCTGAAATCGGTGGCGGGCCTGCTGCGCCCCCGTTCCTCCGGGCAGATCCTGTATCGCGGCGAGCCGATTGGCGGCGCGGCTGCGGCGAGCATTGTCGGCAAGGGCATTGCGCTGGTGCCGGAAGGGCGGCGTCTGTTTGCAAGCCTGAGCGTCGAGGAAAACCTGCTGCTTGGCGCATTTTCCAAACGCCCCGGCCGCTGGAACCTGCAAAGCGTCTACTCGCTGTTTCCGGCCTTGCGCGAGCGTTGTCATCATGCGGCCACCGCCTTGTCAGGTGGCCAGCAGCAGATGGTCGCGATCGGCCGCGCGCTGATGAGCAATCCCGATCTGCTGATGTGCGACGAACTTTCGCTCGGCCTCGCGCCGGTGATCGTGCGCGAGATCTATGCGGCGTTGCCCGCGATTGTCGCCGACGGCATGAGTGCGATCGTCGTCGAGCAGGACGTGCAACTCGCACGCCGCGTGTCGTCGCGTTTCTATTGCTTCCAGGAAGGACGCGTGTCGCTGGCGGGTGTGTCGGCCGAGGTGTCGGACGAGGCCATCACGCAGGCATATTTTGGAGCGGTCGCATGAACACGTTCATCAATATCGTCGTGCAAGGCGTGCTGCTCGGCGCGCTGTATGGGCTCTTCGCGATGGGGCAGTCGCTGGTGTTCGGCGTGATGCGGCTCACCAATACAGCGCACGGCGATTTCATCGTGCTGCTGGTGTTCGTGCTGTTCGCTCTGACGAGCTACGCGCATCTGCCGCTCGCCGTGTCGCTGGTTCTGCTGCTCGTGATTGCGTTTGGTGCGGGTTACGCGGTGCAGTACGTAATCCTCAACCGGGTGAGCAGCCGCGATCCGCTGCCTTCGCTGATCGTCACGTTCGGCTTGTCGATCGTGATCCAGAACGTATTGCAACAGGTGTTCTCCGCCGATCCGCGTTCGATCGCAACGGGCAGCTTCGAGTCGCAGAGCCTCACGCTAGTGGGCGGCATCACGCTGGGCTATCTGCCGCTCGTCACTTTGGTCGTCACCACCGCTTTGGCTTTCGCCATGCAGTGGCTGTTCGGCCGTACGCCACTTGGCCGCGCGTTTCGCGCCACCTCGGATGACCGCGAGATCGTGCAACTGATGGGCGTCTCCTATCGCCGCACCTATGCGCTCGCGATGGGCATTGCGTTCGTTCTGATCGCAGTCGCTGCCGCGCTGTATTCGATGCGCACCGCGGTGTCGCCGACCGATGGCCCGGCATTGCTGCTATACGCATTCGAAGCCGTGATCATCGGCGGGATGGGCTCGTTCTGGGGCACCTTCGTTGGCGGCATGGCGCTCGGTATTGCGCAGCAGGTGGGCTTTTACTTCGATCCCGGCTGGGGTATCTGGCTCGGTCACGTGGTGTTTCTCGGCGTGCTGGTGGCCCGGCCGCAGGGCTTGCTGCCCAAAACCGCATAGAGGCTCGACATGACGATGATGCATATGAACCGGCCCGCAGGGGGCTTCGAAGTGCGGCGCGCGACCCGCGCGAGCCGCGTAGCGATGATCGTGCTCCTGATCGTCGCGCTGGCGGTGGCGAGCGCGCCATGGTGGGCCGGGCGCGATGCGATGCGCGACTTCGTGCAGCTCGCGTCGTATCTGGTGTTCGCGTTGATGTGGAATCTGCTGGCGGGCTATGGCGGGATGGTGTCGATCGGGCAGCAGGCGTTCTTCGGCATCGGCGGCTATGGGATGCTGATTCTCGCCAACTACTGCGGGATCTCGCCGTTCGTCGCTGTGCCGATCGCGGCGGCAATCGCAACGGTCATCGCGATTCCGGTATCGATGGTGGCGTTCCGGCTGGAAGGCGGCTATTTCGCAATCGGCACGTGGGTGATCGCCGAAGTGTTCCGGCTGACGGTGGCGAACGTGTCGGTGCTCGGCGGCGGTTCGGGCACCAGTCTCACCGCGCTGCAGGACGTGCCGCGTGCGCTGCGTGAATCGCTGACGTTATGGCTTGCTTTGGCCATTGTCGCGGCGGCGATCGGTCTGCTGTATCTGTTTCTGCGTTCCAAAGCCGGTCTCGCATTGACCGCGATGCGCGACAACGCGGTGGCGGCCAGCAGTCAGGGTGTCGACGTGAAACGTGCACGGTTGCTCGTCTATCTGGTATCCGCGTGCGGTACAGCGTTGGCCGGTGGCCTGTATTTCGTCGGCAACCTGCGTATCTCGCCGGACGCGGCGTTCTCGGTGAACTGGACGGCGTTCGGCATTTTCATCGTGATGATCGGTGGCCTGGGCACGCTCGAAGGCCCGATTGTCGGCGCGCTGATTTTCTTCGTGCTGAACCAGTTTCTCTCCGACTTCGGCACCTGGTATCTGATCGGGCTCGGCGCGCTGGCGATCGTCGTGACGATGTTCTTTCCGCAAGGGCTGTGGGGTTTCGTATCGCGCCGCTACGGACTGCAATTGTTCCCCGTGGGACGCCGCGTTGTATTCGTCGACGCCGGCGCTTCACAGCAAGGTTCACAACAAGCTTCGCCGCACGATGCATCGACCGATTCCGTCGAAACGCCGTCGGCTCCCCATCGCGCATGAGGTCGACAATGAACGACGAAACCATTCATCCCTTGACGCAGAACGTGCTCAGGACGTTTGCCGATTGCACCGATCCGCGCATCAAGCAGATCATGACCGCGCTGGTCAAGCATCTGCATGCATTTGCCAGCGAGGTTGAACTGACCGGCGAGGAGTGGCGTCGCGGCATTGAATTCCTGACTGCGACCGGCAACAAGTGCAGCGGCATTCGCCAGGAGTTCATCCTGCTGTCGGACACGCTCGGCCTGTCGATCATGGTCGACGCGATCAATCACGAACGCGCCGGCGACACGACCGAGAGCAGCCTCCTCGGCCCGTTCTACCGCGAGGGAGCGAGAGATGAGCCCTTCGGCGCCAACATAGCGCGCACCGAAGGCGAGCCGACGCTCATCCACGGCCGTCTCGTCGACGAACGTGGTGCACCGGTGTCCGGCGCATTGATCGAGGTATGGGAAACGGCCAATAACGGCATGTACGAAGGCCAGGACCCCGATCAACCGGAGAGCAATCTGCGCGGCAAATTCCGTTCTGGACCGAACGGCGAATACGCATTCAGAACTATCAAACCGACCAGCTATCCGATTCCGACCGATGGTCCCGTCGGACAGATGTTGCTCGCGACCGGACGTCATCCGATGCGGCCCGCGCATATCCACTTCCTGATCGAGGCGCCCGGCTACGAGACGCTCACCACCGCGCTGTATTCCGCCGGTGACCCGTATGTCGACTCCGACGCGGTGTTTGGCGCGAAGCCGTCGCTCGTAATCGACTACGTGCCAAACGACAGCGCGTCGGCCGCGAGGGAGTGGGATTTGCCGAGCCCATTCTTCGAAGTCCAGCGCGACTTCGTGATGAGTCGACGACTCGCGTGAGGAGGGCACGTCATGAATGCGGCGAGTCCCGAACCCCATGCGGGCTTTCTGTGCGCGCTCGACGATATTCCGGACGGCGGCGCGCTGGAAATTGCCGCTGAGCAAGCCGGTGCACCTGGCATCGTCGTGGTGCGCCGAGGCGACGACGCCTGGGCTTACCGCAACGTCTGCCCGCACTTTTCGATTCCGCTGAACTACGAGCCGAACACGTTCTGGGCCTACGACGCCGAATTGCTGATGTGCGCGCATCACAGCGCGATGTTCCGGTTCGAAGACGGTCAGTGCATCGACGGTCCGTGTCAGGGGGCTGCGCTCACGCGCGTTGCCATTCGTATTGAGCAGCGAAACATATTTAACAACAACGGAAGGGGACAGACATGAAAAAGACGAAGACGAAGCGCTTTTCGATAGCAGGCTGCACGGTCGCTTTGATGGCGCCGGGTTTCGCAGGCGCGCAAAGCAGTGTGACACTGCAAGGCGTGATCGATGCGGGTGTCACGTATGTGAACAACCAGCACGGCGGCGCCGCGACGCTGTTCGACAGCGGCGTGCTGTCGCCGGATTTGCTGACTTTCAAAGGCAGTGAAGACCTGGGGGGCGGCAATAAGGCGATCTTCGAACTTACGTCGCAGTTCGATCTGGGCAGCGGCGCGACGATTCCGGGCGCAGGACAGCTTTTCAATCGCACAGCCCTGGTGGGACTCACCAATGATCGCTTCGGCTCGCTGACCTTCGGCAATCAGTATGACTTCATGTTCGAGACGCTGACGCTCGGACTGTATGACGGCGCGTTCCTGTTCGGTGGTATCTACGATTTTCGTCAGGGGCCGTTTACTGCGTTGGGCGTGCCAAACAATCCAACCGGCTCGTTCGACTTTGACCGCATGGCGGGTGCAACGCGTGTGGGGAACTCGGTCAAGTATCGCAGCCCGGATATCTCTGGCTTCACTCTCGGCGCTCTCTACGGCTTTGGTGGTGTGCCGGGTTCGTTTTCAGAAGACTCGACCATGAGCTTCGGTGCGAACTATGCGAACGGTCCGTTCGGCATCGGCGCGGCGTACGTCGAAGTGAAGTATCCGCAACTGGGCGACGGTCACGACGGTATCCGCAATTTCGGCGTGGGTGCGCACTATAACTTCGGCAGCGTGTTGGCCATGCTGCTGTACACCAACACGAAGAATACGGCGAGCGGCGCAAAGATCGACGTGTACAAGGGCAGCGCGGCGTGGACGATCTCCGGGGCGTGGACGCTCGGCCTCGACTATGCGTATATGAAAGGCAACGACGTGCTGCTGGACAACAAGGCGCAGCAGATCACCACGGCGCTGCAATACAGTTTCTCGAAGCGTACCACCGGCTACGTCGAAGCGATGTATCAGCGCGCGGGTGGCGATGCGGCGGTGACGCGAGCATGGATCAACGGCTTGCTACAACCGGACGGTGCGGCGAGCAACCGGTCGCAGACGCTTGCGCGCATTGGCTTGCGCACCAGTTTCTGAGGATGCGACCGGTGCTGTTCAAGCAGAGTTGTCATGCGGTTTCTGCGAAGCTTGCCAACGCTGCTATCAGAACAACTGTCTCTGCCCCGATACCAAAGTCGTAAAGTCATCGCGCAATAGCGGCAGTATCGCGTCGGCGACCGGTTGCAACTGCCGTGTCAGATAGTGTTCGTAGTCGATCGCCGAGCGCAATGTTTCGAGCGGTTCCGGTCCGGCGGTTGTCATCACGTAGCTGATCCAGCCGCCGTCCTGGTATTGCAGCGGGCGCCCCTGTTGCCGGTTGAACTCATCCGCCACACGGGCTGCGCGCACGTGCGGCGGCACGTTGCGCTCGTAGTCGCCGAGCGAGCGGCGCAGCCGCTTGCGATACACGAGTTGATCGTCCAGTTTTCCTGCCAACGTATCGCGCACGTAGTCACGCACATAGTCCTGATACGGTTGTTGCCTGAATATTCGCCCATAAAGCTCCTGCTGAAACTGCTGGGCGAGCGGCGTCCAATCGGTCCGCACCGTTTCGAGCCCCTTGTAGACGATGTCTTCGCTGCCGTCCGGCAAAAGAGTCAGCCCAGCATAGCGTTTCTTGCTGCCTTCTTCGGCGCCGCGAATCGTCGGCATGAAGAAGCGCTTGTAGTGCCGCTCGAATTGCAACTCGAGTGCGCTCTCGAGACCGAAACGTTCTTGCAGATTCTGCCGCCACTGCGCGTTGATATGTTCCACAAGCGCCCGGCCGATGCGACTCGCTTCTTCTTCACTGTGCGCGTGCTTCAACCACACGAAGGTCGAATCCGTGTCGCCGTAAATAACCTCGTAGCCTTGCGCCTGAATGAGCTCACGCGTGGTGTGCATGATTTCGTGGCCGCGCATGGTGATCGACGACGCGAGACGTGGGTCGAAGAATCGGCAGCCGGTGGATCCGAGCACGCCGTAGAAGGCGTTCATGATGATCTTCAACGCCTGCGAAAGCGGCTTGTTGTGCTCGCGCTTGGCGGTTTCGCGCCCCTGCCACACCTGGCCGACAATCGACGGCAAACAATGGCGGGTGCGCGAGAAGCGTGCGCCGAGAAAACCCGGTACCGATTGATCGTCGCCGGGATTCAGCATGCCTTCCACGAGACCCACCGGGTCGATCAGAAACGTGCGGATGATCGACGGGTACAGGCTCTTGTAGTCGAGCACCAGGACGGAGTCATAGAGGCCGGGCCGTGAATCCATCACGAAGCCACCGGGGCTCGCGGCGCCGGCCACGTCACCGAGATTCGGCGCGACGTAGCCTTGCCGATGCATCCGCGGCATATACAGATGCGTGAACGCCGCGACCGATCCGCCGCTTCGATCCGCAGGCAGGCCGGTGACCGTCGCGCGTTCCAGCAGAAACGGCAGCAACTCGGTTTTAGCAAAGATACGCGTGACCAGCTCGCAGTCTTTCAGGTTGTACCGCGCGAGTGCAGGCTTGTCCTCATCGAAGCGACGCTGGATTTCATCCATGCGCTGATACGGATTGTCGATCGACTTGCCTTCGCCCAACACCGTGCGCGAAACATATTCGAGGCTGAACGAAGGGAAGCTCCACGTGGCGGAGCGCAGCGCTTCGATACCGTCGATGATCAATCGTCCTGCAGCGCCCGCGAAGAAATGGTTCTGTTTGTGGCCGTGCTCGCGCCATTCCATGACGGCGCCACCACGGCCGAGCCGTAGCGGCACGCGATATTGTTCGGCGTGCTGCTGCAGCACACGCAAATCGAACTGCACGAGGTTCCAACCGATGATCGCGTCGGGGTCGTGCCGTTCCAGCCACGCGTTCAGTTTTTCGAGCAAATGTGCGCGGGTTTCGCAGTATTCGAGGTCGAAGTCGACACCGCTGGCATCGCCGTTCGGCGGCCCCAGCATATAGACCTGACGCTGCCCGCAACCTTCGAGTGCGATCGAATAGAGTTCGGCATGCGCGCTGGTTTCGATATCGAGCGACACCAGCTTCAATGACGGGCGGTAGTTCGTGGCCGGCTTCAATTCGCCGTTCAGAAGCGGGCCGCCATGCTGTGCGTCGCCAGCGAACCACACCGGCGCGGTAATGAAGCGCTCCATCATGTAGCGCTCGGGCGGGAAGATGTCGGCTTCGTAGACATCGACGCCGCCTTGTTTCAGGCGTTTCTCGAAGCCCGTCAATTGCCGGTACTGCGGGCAGTAAAGCCCCATCACCGGACGATGCTGGAAGTCGCACAGTTCGAGCGGGCGCAGATCGAGGGGCGCTTCGCGGCGCAGGATGGTTTCCGCCCGCTCGCGGTGGTCGGCCGGAATAAATGCCACCGAAGGCTGGAGACGCAGGCGCACGTGACGGGGCCCGCCGTCCGTTGCCAGCCAGAAATCCACCTCCGTGCCGGCGGGCGTATCCCGCCAGTGTCGGGTCAAAATGAAACCCTGTTCAAGCTCAGTCAAACTTCCACCTCTAAACGGGCGTCATCGCCTGGCTCGATTTTACCGTTATGCGCTTTGGGCCGCGCCCCCCGCCGTTTTCGTGGCGGCGACGGGTGGTCGTTTCGTTCGCGCGACACGTCTGGATGCAGACCCGCCGCGTAGTCTGTATCATCGTTTTGCAGCGATTCCTTCGGCGCAGGCCATGCGCCGGTCAAGTCTACTAAGAACGGAGTGAGCGATATGACGTTGAGCAAACTTGTTGTCGTGGTCGCGGTAGCTGCAACCAGCTTTGGTGCACAGGCGCAAGTCGCCGGCACGCAACCCTTGAGCGTCACGGTCGAACAGTCCAATGCGCTGCTGAGCGGCTGGAGCGTGAAGAAGAGCATTCTCGGCAAGGCGGTCTATAACGACCAGAACGAGAAGATCGGTTCGATCCGCGATCTGGTGGTCGCTCCCGACGGCTCGCTGTCCGCCGCCATCGTCTCCGCCGGCGGTTTTCTCGGCGTGGCATCGCATGACGTAGCGGTGCCGATCGCTGCGCTGGATATTCGCGGCGGGAATTTCTATCTGGCCGGTGCGACCAAGGATGCCTTGAAGGCGACGCCCGAGTTTCAGTACAACAAGGTTCAGGCGCCGCCGAAGCCTAAAAAGCTGACCGGCCAGTAATGCGTCAAGCCGGCGGATTCGCCGGCTGAATCACGCTTCCAATGCGAGCGTGGCGAACGTGCCCAGCCAGTGTTCGCCCATATAGTCGCCCGCCACATGCGGCAGGGCGCTTAGAAGATGCCGCTCGGCCGAATCGAACAATGCCGTCCGGCGCACGTCGCCAGCCGGCAGTGCGCGCGCCAGCGACCGCTGGCACCATGCGCGGCTCAGATTCAGGCCATCCAGGTGGGCGATCTTGCCGTCGGTACGGTCGGTCACGGTGACGGGTTCGAACAGCGTGGCGGGCTTCTTCGCGCCGAGATCGGGCAGGAAGCGCCTGAACCATTCAACGAATTGCGCAGGCGGCAACACGCGGCGCATCAATTCCGCTTCCATCAGCGAAGGCGACAAAAACTCGTCGCCGGCGGGCTCCCATGCCTGACAGGCGACATCGTTCAGGAACCATCGCTCCGCCGTATTCACCAGCAGCGCCTCCAGCGATTCACGCGAAGTCTGCCGCGCGAAATCGAGCGTGAGCGCAAGTGCGAATGCCATATTGAAGTGCGTGCCGACCCGCAACGGGTAGGTCGCTTTCGGCAGAAATTCCTCGAAGCGGCTCACAAAGGTCGCGGTAAGCGGCGCAAAGATCCTGGACCAGCGCGCGGCGTCCGACAACTTCAGCGAATGAAGTTGTGCGCTCAGCGCGAGCAGCCATGCCCATCCATACGGACGCTCGAAACCGCGATTGTGCGGCAGGTCGAGATACGCAAGCTCACCGGCCACATTCGCTTCGGTGAAATGCTCGTCGACCACCGCGACGATGCGCGCTGCTTCAGGTAGATCGGGAAAGCGGTCGAGCAGATGCAGGATCAGCCAGTAGCCGTGCACGCATGAATGCCAGTCGTAGCTGCCGTAAAAGATCGGATGCAATGCGCGCGGACCTTGCACGTCTTGCGGACCGGCGAGCGAGTGGGTCAGCTTGTTCGGATACTCGCGCGTGAGGTGGGCGAGCGCGAGATTGGCGAATCGGGACGCGAATTCGGGCGTGAGCTGGACAGTCATCGGCGCCTCCTCAAAAGCGGAATGCAATAGGTACGACAGTATGATATTGACGACCGACAATAGTAAAGCAGCCGGTCGCGGCGCCCGGATCAGGCCGTTCTGGCCTTTCAGTTCCAGCAACGCGACCGGCACGATATTGAAGTTCGGCGCTATTCGCGCCGTCAAAGTGCCGCAGAAGCCGCACAGTATGCAGATCTATCCAGAAAATGAATACAGGCCATTCCAACATTTAATTTGTGGATGTGTCGGGGGTCCGATATGGTTCTACGATCCATTCCACAGGACCACGCGGCGCAACGAACGCAACCCGATCAGGGCGCGCTGGATGAGTGCTTGAGTCCTGATTTGCAGAGGCCAGAACCATGTTCGACCGCGTATTCGTCAATGCCGTAGACGCCGACGGCAACCCGCTCAATCTCGCCGTGCGTGAGGGGTGCTTTGCCGCCATCGGTCCGGAACGTCCCGCGATCGACGGCGCGGAAGTCGTCGATCTGGCCGGGCAGCTGGTGTTGCCCGGGTTCGTCGACGGACATATTCACCTCGATAAAAGCTTCGTTGGCGATCGCTGGCGTCCTCATCGTCATGTCACAAGCCTGCGTGAGCGTCTCGCTATCGAAAAGCAGGAACTGGCAAGCGCCGCGCCTATTGTCGAGCGCGCCGACGCGCTGATCCGCCAGGCTGCATCGTTCGGCACCATTGCGATGCGAAGCCATGTCGACGTCGACGCGACGACGGGCCTGACCAACCTGCATGCCGTGATGGAAGCGCGCGAGAAATGGCGTGGTGTGGTGGATATCGAACTCGTTGCGTTCCCGCAGGCGGGCGTCGTGTCGTGTCCGGGCACAGCGGAGGTGCTCGATGCGGCCGCCCGTGAAGGCGCGCAGGTGGTGGGCGGAATCGACCCGACAACGCTGGATGGCGACGCTGATGGCCAGCTCGATATTGTGTTCGGCATTGCTGAAAAGCGCGGCGTGAAAATCGATATTCACCTCCATGAGCCGGAGCAGCAGGGGATCGATCAACTGCACCGCATTGCCGCGCGTACCCTTGCATCGGGGTTGAACGGACGGGTGTCGGTGAGCCACGCCTACGGGCTCGGCGACGTCGCACCCGAGGTGGTGGATCGTGTCGCCGCCGCGCTTGCGGAAGCTGGTGTATCGATCATGACGAATGCGCCGGGCGATCGTTCGTTCCCGCCGATCCTGCAACTGCGCGCAGCCGGTGTGCGCGTGTTCACCGGTAACGACAACATTCAGGACGCGTGGTGGCCGTATGGCAACGGCGACATGTTGCAACGAGCCATGCTTGTTGGTTATCGCTCCGGCTTTTATACGGATGAAGAACTGAGCGTTGCGCTGCACATGGCAACGGAAGCGGGCGCTGCCGTGGTGGGGAAGAGCGGCTACGGATTGAAGGTCGGCAATGAGGCGACCTTCGTCGTCGTGAAAGCGCCGAACGCTGCTGCTGCCGTTGCTGCGGTGCCGGCCGATCGGGCTATCGTCAGAAGCGGGCAATTCTGGGGCGATTCGTCCCGCTTGCTGTTCAAGGTCACGACGGCAGGCTTGGGCTCTGCCACCTGAGGTTGAGGTTGTTGTCCGGCACCGAGCCGGTGCTTAGCGCCTAGCGCGGCCTGCGCGGCCTGCGTCGCCACAAGCCGCGCCAACCTCAATAATGACTACGTCGCCACAGCGTTGGCGGCGCTTCCAGCAGATGACGCAGCCCTGCGTGGTCGAACGCACGATCGGCAGCCGCCTGCACGCGCTCAAGGATGTCCCCTTCATCGACCGACAGCACCCGGTAGTCCTCCATCAGGACTTTGCCGCCGACCATCGTCATGCACACGTCGCCGGCATTCGCGAAGCAGGTGACGCGATGAACGGGCATATTCATCGGCATAAGGTGCGGCTTGAACAGGTCGACCAGAATGATGTCGGCCTGCTTGCCGACTTCGAGCGAGCCGAGCTCGTGGTCGATCGACAACGCCTTGGCGGCGTCGATCGTGACCATTTCGAGCACCTTGCCGTGCGGCAGGACATCCGGGTCGCGAAAATGACGGCGGTGGTAATGCATGCATTGCCACATGTGGCGGAACATGTCGTAGCCCCGGTCGGGCGCCGCGCCATCCGAGCCGATTGCCACCGTCACGCCGGCATCGATCAGTTCCGGCACCGGGCAACGTCCGATGATCGACATGATCGCGCTCGGGTTGTGCACGATCGAAGCGCCGGTCTCGACGCACGCCGCAATGTCCTCGGGAGTGAGATCGATGGCGTGCGACATGAACGACTTCGCGTTCAGCAGTCCCAGCTCGCGATGCGCGAAATCGAGCGAACCGGCGCGATGTCCGTCCTGCGTCAGGCTTAGATCACGTTCGTGGGCCAACGCTGTGTAGCGCTCGGCCTGAAGGCGGAAGCTGGGTTCGTGTGCAGCGTGTTCGGGATAGTGCTGCGGGGCGTAGACAGGCAGCGTCAGCGCAATCTGGATGCGGCCGTTGGCATCGCCATGGCATGCGTCGATGATCTCTTTGCAAACCTCATACATCTGCGCGAAATCGACCTCGCGCGTCACGTTGCCATTCGCGCCGTGCCGGGTGTAAGCGCGCGGTTCGGGTGGCCGCGACGGACCAACCGCGACGATCGAGCGGGTGCCCGTTCTGACCACCGCGTCGCAATGACGCCGCGCATACACGGGGTCGTCGACGCGCATGATCGAGTCGCCGCCGCCGAGCAGCGATACGCCCGTCGTCACGCCCGCCTTGAGGCGCTCCAGCGCTGCAAGATGCGATTCCATTTCCCAGAACGTTTCGTCCGAGGCGCGCGTATAGATCGCCTCGCACGCCGCCGACCAGGCATCGCCGTTTGCGCCGCCGATCGTCCTGAGCATCGCGTGCCCGGCATGGGCGTGTGCATCGATCAGGCCTGGCAGCACCGCTTTGCGGCGTGCGTCGATTACTCGGTCTGCCTGGTATTGCTGCGCAAGCTCGCTTGTCTCGCCGACGGCGACGATGCGGTCCCCCTTGATGGCCACTGCGCCATCTTCGATGACGCGGCGTGCGGAATCGATTGTGATCACGCAGCCGTGCTCGATCAGGATGTCGACCTGTTGCTTATCGTTCATATGCCAATTCTTCTTGTGTCTTGTGAGGTGTTCACGCGCGGTCACACGGCGTCGACCAGCTCGCCGTTGCGCACGACGATGTGTCCGTTTGCGATGACCAGCTTGCGCTTTGGCCGGGCAACCACGGCATGCGCGACGCACTCGGCATCGACCAGCACGAGGTCGGCGCGTGCACCGACACGCAGGCCATAGTCGGCGAAACCGCAACCTCGAGCGGCAGCGTCGCTCACGCAGTCGAAGGCAATCGCGAGGTCGTCGTCGCGCCGCAAGTCGTAGCGCATGCCGATCAGCATCGCGCGCTCTAGCATGTCCGGTACGCCATATGGCGACCAGGTGTCGCGAATGCCATCGTTGCCACCGAAGATCGTGATGCCTTTGTCCCTGCAGACCTTGAGCGGCGGAACGGGGCGAGATGGCGGCGCGCTGGTCAGAAGCGCTACACGTAAATACGAAATCCGTTCGAGCAGCGCGTCGCGTTCACGTTCCGGTAATGCGCCGAGGCAAAATGCGTGGCTGACGACGACTTGCCCCTGCATGCCCATCGCGGCAACGCGATCGAGCAGCAGTTTCAGCGTGAACGCGCCGACTTCACCGGGTTCGTGCAGATGGATATCGATCGGCTTGCGATAGCGCTCCGCCAACTCGAAGGTCGCGTTCAACGATGCAACGGGATCGCCGTCGATCAACGCAGGATCGAGCGCGCCGAGTACGTCGGCGCCTGCGGCGAGTGCGCTGCCGAGCAGTTCGACCGTGCCGGGACGGATCAACATGCCCGATTGCGGAAACGCCACGATCTGCATGTCCAGCACATCGCGCATCGTCTGCCGCGTGCTGAGCACGCCTTCGACATAGCGCAGCCCCGCGTCGGTATCCACGTCGACATGGGTACGCAGGCGTGTCGTACCTGCCCGCACGAATGCTCGCGACAGCGCGAGCGACTGGCTGGCCGCATCGTGTCCCGACGTCTTGCGCCATTCGCGCTCGTTGCTGATCCGGTCGGTTAGTGCGGGTCCGACCTCGTTGCGATACCACGAGCGGCCCCAGTGGCTTTTGTCGATGTGCGTGTGCCCTTCGACGAAACCCGGCAGCAGCAACGCGCCGCCGCCGTCTTCGGCCAGCACGCCGGGTTGTGCTTCGACATGCGGACCGAGCGCCGCGATGCGGCCGTCGGCGATGACTATGGAAACCGCCTGGCCGTCAGCCAGCCGGACGTTGGAGAGAAGAATGGAGCGAGTCATGGTGGTCATGCCGATTCGACGGAGGTGGCGATACGGGTCCGCAGCGCGCGCTGCGCGGCGCTGATCGCGATGAACACCACGGCATTGGTGAACAGCGCGACGAGGCCCGTGTTGATGGAGGTGAAGGCGATCGGCGCGGCCGGGAAAACAGTGGCCAGCGTCATGCCGCGCCAGTTCGCCAGCGCCAGCACGATCGCACCCGCGAAGATGCCGCCGAACGCTGCTTCCCGGGTGCCGAATGGGCGCTTCAGGAAACTCGAGGCGAGCATGGGTACGAGTTGCGTCAAGAGGCTCGACGAGAAGATTGCGAGAGCAACGAAGTTCGACCCGCCACGCAGAACAAAGTAGACGACAACCAGCGTGAACAGCGGCAGCGCGATACGTGCGACGCGCCCGACTTGCCGGTCGCTCGCCTGCGGCGCGAAGCCTTCGCGATAGATGTTGCGGGCAATCATCGTCGACGCATTGAGCATGATCAGCGAGCCTGGCACCAATGCCGTCAGCAGACCGGCGCCGCCGACGATCCCGACGAACCACGACGGGAAAGTCTGCTTCACGAGCCGCAGCAGCGCGAGATCGGTTTGCGCGCCTTCGAGCCCATGCACGGTCAGCACCGCGGCGAAACCGACGAGAAACAGGAACGCGATCAACACCTGGTAGATCGGCATCAGCATGGTGTTCTTGCGCAGCGCCGACGCATCGCGTGCCACGTAGACGGCGGTGAAACCATGAGGATACAAGTAGTAGCCCAGCGATGTCAGCAGCAGTGTCGAGTTGTACCAGCTCAGATTGAAACCGTGCTCCGGCATGCGCAGCAGTTCCGGATGGACGGCGTCGATGCGCGCGAACATCTCGCCAAAGCCGCCGAAGTAGTGCAGCGGCAAATAGGTGCCGAGAAAAATCGCGAGGCCGAGGATCAGCACATCCTTGAAGATCGCAATGCTGGCCGAACCGTGGATGCCGGAGACGCTCATGTACAGGACCATCAGCGTCGCGCTGATCCAGATGGCTGTTTCCTGCGAGATCAAGCCATACGACATCTCGGAGACGATAATGCCGAGACCGCGTAACTGGATGATCAGCAGCGACACCATCGCGAAGACAGCCACCACCGACACCGGCACGCCGATCGCGCGGCTGTCGTATTTCGAAGCGAAATAATCGGCGAACGACACGAGGCCGCGTTCCTTCGCATAACGCCAGATGGCGGGCAGCATCCAGTAACCGAACACGTACGCGAGGCAGCCGTACGACAGGATATAGAACGCCGGCACGCCCTTGCTGTAGGTCCAGCCGCTCGCGCCGAGAAACGAGAAGGTCGAGAACGCCTCACCCGCCATCAGCAGGAAGGTGAGAAGCGACCCGAAACCGCGCCCGCCGACGGCCCATTGTTCCAGGCTGAACGTCTTGCCGCGCCGCGCGTACAGGCCGACCGCCAGCGCGAAGAGGGCAAACAGAACGATGATGACGAGGGCCGGGTTCATTGCCCACCTCCCGTCTGTTCGGCCGCGCGCGCCGCTTCGTCGCGCGTGTCGAGGCAATAGATGATGGCGAGGATGGCGGCCGTTGCAGCCATCCAGAACAGGTTCCAGACGAGCAGAAACGGC
Source organism: Paraburkholderia sediminicola (assembly GCF_046026675.1). Taxonomy (GTDB): domain Bacteria; phylum Pseudomonadota; class Gammaproteobacteria; order Burkholderiales; family Burkholderiaceae; genus Paraburkholderia; species Paraburkholderia sediminicola_F. Next base: position 1,669,391 of record NZ_JAQQEY010000002.1, read on the forward strand.
AGGCCGAACAGGAGCGGCGTACCGGCGGCGAGAGAGCCGCCCGAATAGATGCCGATGAATGGCAGCGTGGCAAGCAGAAAGCGAAGTTTCATAGGGTCCTTCCCGAGGTGTCTTGCGTGTCCTGTCAGAACTTCTGACGCAGGCCGGCGACGAACGCCAGTTGTGAAGTCGTCGACGATGGCGCTGCGATGCCGTCGATCCACGCATGACCGATGCGCGACGAGGCGTTCTGGTAGAGGCCGTTCACATACACGTCGGTGCGTTTGGACAGGAGGTACTGGAGACCGGCCGAGGCCTGGTGATAGTGTCCGCTGGCGTCGCCTTGTGACACCTGTGTGTAGGTGTAACCGGCGGCCGCGATCAGTGCGGGCGTCAGCGCGTAGCGTAGGCTTCCTTCGTAGTTGCCGAAGCGCAGGGCGCCACCGGCCGCCATGTTGAAGTCCGTGCCCGTGTAGAGCAGCCCCAGCGTGGCGGGCCCGATGGCGTAGGTCGCACCGGCGCCCCAGATCTGTTGACGCGTCGCGGCGCCGAGATGTGTGCCGAATACGGCGGCCGAAGGCGCAAAGTAATTGTCGGATGCGACCGCGCCTGCCGCGCTGCTGGCGGGCTGGTTCATACGCGCGTACGCGGCACCGGCATTGAGCGGGCCGTGCGTGTACGACACACCCGCGCTCCAGCTATTGTTCGCGGCGAAGCCGGTTGCGTTCGAAAAGCCGTACATCAGGTTGGTTTGCAAGCCGGCGATGGTCGGCGAGACGTATTTGACCGCGTTGTTGGTGCGGAACGTATTGTTGATGTCGTCGTTGTCGAACGGGTGGGTCGAATACTGGACCAGCGTGTTGCTGATCTGAATTGATCCAAGGATGTCCTGAACGGTGTTGTACTGGCGGCCTAAGGTCAGCGCGCCCATCTTGTCGCTGCTCATGCCGACCCATGCCTGCCGGCCGAACATCCGGCCGCCCTGGCCGGCCGCGCCGTTTTCGAGGTTGAAACCGTTTTCCAGCCGGAAGTTCGCCTTCAGCCCGCCACCCAGATCTTCCGTTCCGAGCATCCCCCAGCGCGGCCCGGATTCGTTGCCGGCCGTCGCCTGCCATGCCGAATGGCCTTGCTGGTTGTTCGTGTAGGTCACGCCCGAATCGACGATTCCGTACAGCGTGACACTGGACTGCGCGCCTGCTGTGCCCACTAGCATCATGCCTGCGCCGATGCCTACGAGTGACTTCCTCCAACTTTTCTTCAACTGCGTTTGCTGCATGCCTGTCTCCGGGTATGTGTCTCGTTGTGGTGTTTTTTTCTGCCGGCATGGCGGCGTCGTGCCGCGTTTCGCTCACATTCGAGTTTTTTGTCTGATGTCGACGCTAAGTAGCTGGCCGTCGAGTGGCCACCGCTTCGACATCGCTTGATGTTATCCACGTCGCCCAATATTCAAAAATTAAATGTTCAAATGCATATCAGTGCAAAATCGAATACCATTGATCAGACGTATGCCGTTATCCGGCATTGCGTCGTCTGATTGGAGGCTCAATGAAACCCAACGCGAAAGCGCGTACCCCGTTGTTCGATTTGGATCTGCTGAAGGCCATCGTCATGGTGGCCGATTGCGGCACCTTTACAGCGGCTTCCGCACGGCTTCATTCCACGCAGTCCACCATCAGCCAGAAGGTGCGGCGTCTCGAGGATATGGCGGGGCACAAGCTACTCGAGCGGGGCAGTCGCGACGTGAGTCCGACCGATGCCGGCGAAACCTTGCTCGCCTACGCGCGCCGCATGCTTGCTCTCAACGATGAAATGATTGAAGCGCTGTCGGGCGCGACGGTGGGGCTGACGGTCCGGCTGGGCGTGCCGGAAGATTTCGTCGGCGGGCCGACAACCCATATGCTCGCCGCGTTCAACCGCAAGCATCCGCAGGTCAAGCTGGAAGTGACCAGCGGATTGAGCCGCGACCTGAGCAATAGCTACGATCGCGGCGATCTGGATCTGATTCTCGTGAAGCAGCGGCGCAATAGCCGCGAGGCCGTGGCGTGCTGGCCGGAGCAATTGAGGTGGATCGACAGTGCGAAGAACCCTTCAATCCACCTCGATCCGATTCCGATCGTCGCGTTTCCGCCGCGCGGGTTATACCGTGACGACATGACCAACGCGATCGAAGGACTCGGGCGCCGCTGGCGGATGAGCTTTATCAGTTCGAGTTTGAGCGGAATCCAGGCAGCCGTTGCCGATGGTCTCGGTATCAGTCTGCTGCCCGCGCGCGCGGTGCTGGCGGATCACGCGGTGCTGACATCGAAGAGCGGGTTGCCTTCGATCGAGACCATGGATATCGCGCTGCTGCATCGTCCGACGGCGGATGCCGCTGTTAAGGAACTCGCGCGTGCGTTGTCGCGTATGTTTGGGCCGCAGCGGCGGTGAGCTAGAACAACTCCAGAATCCGGTGATGTGCCTGCAGCGTTTCGGAACACCAGTCCCTGAAGGGAGGAACGCGCCCGAAATTCAGGTGGTACCCAAGCGAGATCACTGCACGGTGATTGAGTAACAGGTCGGCCGTCGCTGGTTCGGAGTTCATTTCCTTGATATCGGTGGCCTCGTCAATTTCGCGATTGAGCCGCAAATACTTTAGCGACTTTTCGAGTTGCGCGGGCCTCTTGCCAAAGAGCCGCGCTGCGTCGCCGAGGCGCATCCACAATGCGTTACCCTCATGTCGAACGTGCAAGCGCTGACCGCTCACTCGGCATACGTAGACGATTTTTTCAAACTGACTCATTTCAACGACTCGCAAGATGACGATGCCAAGGCTGGTCTCATTTCCGTGTGTGCAAGATTCGAAGAAGGTCACTCCTCCTTCGGGCCTAGTCGGCTGCGGCGATACGCCTTAAATGATCGAGCGCCTTACGCCACAACGAACAATATGCCTCCTCCGTCATATATGCTGCGTGTGACGTCAGGGTTGTGTTAGATCGTCTTGCAAGCGTGTCGTCGCGTGGCAATGGCTCTGCGTCAAATACGTCCAGAGCGGCGTGGCCCATTTGCCCGGAGTCAAGTGCCGCGATCATCGCTTTCCTGTCGACCAGCGCCGCACGAGCGGTGTTAACGAGTAGAAATCCTCTGCTGGGAAGATGCAACAATTCCTCAGTCAACAATCCCTGCGTTTCCTTCGTAAGAGCCAGATGGATGGAGACCACGTCCGCCGATTGAAGCGCTTTTCGTAGATCGGGTTCAAAGAAGGGAGCTGAACGGGCAGTAGCACTCCATCCATACACATCCATACCAAGTGCTTGCCCAAGTTCGGCCACGGCTGTCCCTACGCCACCAAGACCAAGCACCGCAAGCTTGCGCTCGTGGAGCTGCTGGCCCGACAATGGCATCCAGATTCCACCACGTACATCGCGATCCATTCTGGCAATCTGTCTTGCCCCCGCAAACATCAGGGCGACTGTATGTTCGGCCACGGCCCGGTCACCATAGCGCGAGACGGTCGATACAGGAACATCAGCACTTTCTGCGGCCGTCAGGTTAATGTATGAACTCGCTCCGGTACCCATGAACACAATTTCGCGAAGCCCGGTGTTTTCACGAAACAGGGCATCTGGAACGAAACTGTGTTCGACCAGGACCACATCTGCACCTCGGCACAACTGCAGCATCTCTTCGCCATCAGGACTGCCCACGTGAAATTCCAGACCTGCGGGAACCGGCAGGCGTCGTCGGGAGATCGCTTCATACAGCTCCGGGGTGCAGTCTACGAAAATCGTTCTCATTGCTGTTGGTTGCCCGCTTTCGAATGAATACGGTGACTAATCGGCGCAACCGCGAGTACCTGCCGTTGCCCTCGCCGTTGCGATCACGCGTCGGATGACAGATAGGCTATTGCCTGGATTTCGATCTTGTAACCATCGAAGGCGATCTTCGATTCAACACAGGCGCGGCTAGGTGCATGGCCTTCAGGAACCCATGCATCCCAGACCTCGTTGATCTCATGGAAATAGCGAATATCGCTGAGCCATACGGTAGCAGACACCAGATTTTCCCGATTCGCGCCGTGAACTGCGAGCAGCCGGTCGATGCGATCCAGAATCTCCGTGGTCTGGGTCTTTGCATCGGCGAACTGATTGTCGTACGCCAATTGGCCCGCGATATAAATCGTATTGCCCGCGCGTACAGCCTGGCTCATGCGCCTGGATGTTTCCGTTCGTTGAATCGTCATCGTTTCCTCTCAAGTTGACATGGTGCGTGTCGCTTCCACACGGCACTGGAGCCGAGGAAGGCCATTGCCCCCGTACCCCTTCATTCCTCCGTGCAAGCTCTCACAATGGCCTTCATCAGCTCCGTTGATATTTCGATCCGATATGTCGACGGAGTACATCGCCGCGTTAAAGGTTTGGCAGGCCGTGTGCGGTTGCAAGAGGCGAGTTTCAGTGTATTGGACTCACACGGCAGCCAATACCGAACTCAGGTTACTTGTGGCGCAGCCCGCGCTAAATTTGCCCTATTTGCAGTATTTTATTTTGTGCATTGGCTCGGCCGCCCCCTGTCTACCTGAGCTGGACTTGCCCGGCATTTTCTAGCGATATACCACGCAATTTCGATACTTTTTGCCGCGGCACCTCGCTACGATCGAGTCGCGGTGGCAGAGCACCTCAGCATTCACGCCACGGCAAAGTCGATTGTGGGAACACCATTCCTGGACGACCGAGGCTTCACTACAACTGGTGCCGCTTTTTGCCTGCAAACTACGTGGAAGAAACTGATGAAAGTCGTTGTACTAGGAGCGGGACTCTCGGGCGTACTCTGCGCCTACTATTTGAATAAGGACGGCTTCGACGTCACGGTGGTCGACCGACAGCCTGTAGCGGCGAACGAAACCAGCCATGCGAACGGTAGTCTCATTTGCCTCGGACACTCGTATCCGTGGGCTTCCCCCGCAGCGCCGGGAATTCTGCTCAAATCCCTCATACGCGATGACCAGGCGTTGCGATTGAGCCTCAAGTTTTCGCCACGCATGTGGGCGTGGCTTTTCAAGTTCCTGCTCGAATGTCCACGTAACCGCGCCGACCGTCACGCCGCGTCGCGTCTGAGACTCGCGTCCTATTCGCAGTCGCTTATGGGCGAAGTCGTCGACGACGCGAAGCTGCAGTTCCACCATACCGATCGGGGACTGCTGTACATCTATCGCAATGAGTCGACGATGAAGCACGGTGTCGAGCAGATGCGCGTACTCGAAAACAACGGTCTTCCGATCAGGATCGTCAATCCGACTGAGGTCGCAGCTATCGAGCCGTCGCTCGAACCGGTCAAGAACGAGTTCGTCGGCGCTGTCTACGTACCCAGCGATGGCACCGGGGATGCCAGACTGTTCACGGTCGAGTTGGCGAAGGCACTCGAGGGACGGGGCGTCAAGTTTCTCTATAACACCGACGTTAAAGGTCTCAACGTGGCGAGCGATCGCGTCGTTTCGGTCGAAACGTCTCGCGGCCCGATCGTGGCGGAAAAGTTTGTCGTTGCAATGGGTTCCTACTCTCCGCTTTTGCTCAGGCCGCATGGTATTAAGCTAGACGTCTTTCCGGTGAAGGGCTACTCCATGACCGTCCCTATCGAGAATCTGGACCAGGCGCCCGTGATTGGCGGACTAGATGAAGACAACCTCCTGGCGTTCTCCTGTCTCGGCGACAAGCTTCGGCTCACCGCGACGGCGCAATTTGTAGGCTACGACACATCGCACGCGGCGAGTGATTTCCGGCATATGACTCAGGCGGCGAAGAGTCTGTATCCGACCATCGGAAATTATTCAAAGGCGAAATACTGGGCCGGATTGAGACCCGCTACGCCTGACGGCAATACCCGATTCGGCTCGGCGAAATACCGGAACCTGATTCTCAACACGGGGCAGGGGTCCATGGGTTGGACAATGGCATGCGGCAGCGGCCGGATAACTGCTGACCTAGTCGCAGGACGAAAGCCCGCCATCGACATTCGCGAGATGGTCTTGCGGAACTGACGAGTACGGCGGTCGCCCGTTGCCCGTTGCTTCGGCCGATGCAACAACCCCATGAGCCTCTGCGTGTCGAGCACTGTGTTGCGCGCACGCGAGATAGAACCGGTCCGGTCATCCGGGTGCGCCAATCTTCGTACTTACGCCTACAGGCGGACATTAACGTAAAGAGCAGTGAAAGATCCTTGCGTTTTCGTACGTTGAGCAGGATGGTTCGTCGAATTTGGCTACCTATGCTCGGAATCGCTGGACGATGCCGTGTCGACTTCACCATCGAATGAGACGCACGAGCCAGTTTCCCATCCATGAGGTAACGAATGAAAACGCAATTCAAATCCGCATTTGCATTGTCCGTGTTTTTTTCCGCTATCGTTGTTCACGCCGAGGTGGTTAAGATCGGCGTGGCCGGTCCACTTACCGGTGCGCAGGCACTCTTCGGGAAGGACAATGAGCGTGGCGTAAGGTTGGCGATCGACGATCTGAATGCATCAAATCTGAAGATTAACGGACAACTCGTTAAGTTTGAACTGATCTCGGAAGATGATCAGGCAGATCCGAAGACAGGAATGTCAATTGCGCAAAAACTTGTGGATTCTGGTGTAAAGGCAGTGATCGGCCATTACAACTCTGGTGTGATGATTCCCGCCGACCAAATCTACAACAATGCGCGCATCCCTGTGATCACTGGGGCCGCCTCCAATCCAGCGGTCACGGCGGCTGGCCTTCCATACGTATTTCGCCTGGCGGCCAACGATAACGTCATGGGTGCCCGGATGGCGGAATTCGCCCGGAAAGAACTCAAGGCTGACAAAGTCGCTGTGATTGACGATCGCACGGCTTATGGTGCCGGTGTGGCCGACGTCTTCGTGGAGACCGCGAAGAAACTGGGGATGTCGATAACGACTCGCGAGTTCGCGACGGACAAGTCAGTTGACTTCACCGCGATCCTGAACAAGATCAAAGCCACGAAACCTGACGTGATCTTTTATGGCGGTTACTACGCTCAAGCAGCGACTGTCGGCCGTCAATCCCGCCAACTTGCGCTGACCGTTCCGATTCTTGGCGGTGACGGAATCTGCTCTGTCGAGCTTCCCAAGCTTGCCGGAGGAGCGCTTGACGGGCGAGGCTATTGCGCCCAGGGTGGTTTGCCGCTGGAGCAACTGGAGAAGGGGCCCGAATTCGCCGCTCGCTATACCAAGGAGTTTGGCAGCAAACCTGACATCTATTCGCCCGCCTTCTATTCGGCGACCATACTTGTGAGCGATGCCATGAAGCGGGCTAACTCAACTGATCCCGAGAAGTTTGTCCCCTTGTTGAAGAAAGACACGTTCTCGACCCTGGTCGGGGCGGTCCGCTTCGATGCTTCGGGAGAATGGGCTAACGCGCCGGTTACGCTGTACAAGATTGCTGACGGGAAGTTGAACCAGATCCGGCAATAGGGTTATCCCGCGATACCGGGCGGGATAAGCGATTGACGGGTTCCGGTGGAGGAGCGGCGCGAAGGTCCCGTTCGTGTCGGCTCCCCGACAACCAGGTGGTACCTGCAGTAAGGTATTCAGCGGTCGCCTTTTGCTAACATGCCATGCAGAGGCCAGCAGCAGATTCTGCTGATGGTGTGCGGACGAGCAACAGAGATTGCCGATGCGGTGGGCAACATAAGTAACGGTTGCTGGGCGTGCCCAATAGACTATGTCTAGCTCACCAACCAACAGGAGGAGTTACTATGAAACTGACCGACTTCGATACACTGGCTTTCGACTGCTACGGCACGCTCATCGACTGGGAAACGGGCATTTTCGAGGGGTTGCGTCCTCTGCTCGAACGCGTCAACCCGCCGCTGACGCGGGATCAGGTTCTTGAAGCACACGCACGTCATGAGTCGTCGCAGCAGGCCTACACGCCGGCGAAGCGTTACCAGGAACTGCTGCCGATCGTGTACAAGCGACTCGCCGAGGAATGGCAGGTGCCTTTCACGTACGAGGAGTGCCTCGCCTACGGCAAGTCCGTACGCAATTGGCCGGCATTTAAGGACTCGGCGAACGCGCTGCAGTATCTGAAGAAGTACTACAAGCTGGTCATCCTGTCGAACATCGACAATGACAGCTTCACGTACAGCAACGCGAAGCTTCAGGTCGAATTCGACGCGATCATCACCGCAGAGGACGTCGGTTCCTATAAACCTTCGCCGCGGAACTTCGAGTACATGCTGGACAAGCTGGGCGACCGTGGCATCCGGAAGGAGAAGATCCTCCACACCGCCGAGAGTCTGTTCCACGACCACAAGCCCGCGAATGCGTTCGGGCTTGCATCGTGCTGGATCTATCGCCGCCATTCGCAAACCGGTTTCGGTGCGACGATGAACCCCGGTGAGCAACCCACTGTGAACTTCCGTTTCAATAGCATGGCCGAATTCGCGAAGGCTCACCAGGAAGCGCTGCTGCAGAAGTAAGTAGTCGACAAATTTACCGGCCTTAGTGCCGGTTTGATTTGCCGCGCCGGTGCCGGCGCGGCGAGTTCCGCGCAAACCGGAACACCCCAGTTAAGGAGCCCTTCATGCGGCTGACGGATTTTAAGGCCCTGACATTCGACTGCTATGGCACCCTGATCGACTGGGAGTCGGGCATCGTCGCGGGCCTGTCAGCATTGGTCTCATCGCTTGACCAGCCATCGACGCGCGACCAGGTGCTGGAAGCGCACGCCCGCCACGAGTCATATCAGCAGAGCGCGACGCCCGACATGCCGTACAACCGGCTGCTCGAGGTGGTCTACAAGCGGCTCGCGGAGGAGTGGGGTGTCAGCTACACGCGCGAGCAGGCGGAGGCCTATGGTCGTTCGGTGCGGAATTGGCCTGCGTTTCCGGATTCAGCAAGTACGCTGCAGTATTTGAAGAAGTACTTCAAGCTGGTCATCATATCGAACGTGGACAACGAGAATTTCACATACAGCCGCGCCAGGCTGCATGTGCCCTTTGACGTCATTGTCACGGCTGAGGATGTGGGAAGCTACAAGCCGTCGAGCCGTAATTTTGAATATATGCTCGACGTGCTGTCGACACTCGGCGTGCGTAAGGACGAAATCCTGCACGTCGCGGACAGCATGTACCACGATCATGAGCCAGCCAACCGGTTGGACATTCGTTCATGCTGGATTCATCGGCGCTTCGAGCAGCGCGGGCTCGGCGCGACGATGCGCACATTCGCGGAGCCGTCTGTCGATTTCAGGTTCACCAGCATGGCGCAGTTCGTCAAGGCGCATCACGAGGAGCTTTCCCGCGTTTAGCGGGAAAGCCGGTTCGCCAGCCGATTCGAGAACAGAACGATATGAGCAACCGACCAAAACTCGACCGGATCGACATCAAGATCCTCGCCGAATTGCAGAGGAACGGCAACATCACGAACGCGAATCTCGCGGCCGCCGTCGGCCTTTCTGCGAGCCCATGCCTGCAGCGCGTCAAGCGTCTTGAATCGGCCGGTGTAATTTCTGGATACGGTGCGCACGTGAACGTCGCGAAAGTGACCAGCATCGTGTCAGTGTTCACGGAAATCATGCTGCATGACCATCGGCGCGAGGACTTTGTCCGTTTCGAGGCGAACGTGCGCGATTTCGACGAGATTACCGAATGTCACCTGGTGAGCGGCGGGTACGACTACCTGCTCAAGTTTGTCGTCAAGGACATCGGTCACTACCAGGAAGTGATTGAACGCCTGCTCGACCGCAATCTCGGCATCGAGAAGTATTTCAGTTACATCGTGATCCGTTCGCCGTTCGTCAAGCACGGAGTGCCTCTCGACAAGTTGCTGACAGATGACGACTGAAGCTACGCAATGATCGTGGTGGAAAGACGGGCCGATCGCCCGTATTAAAGCGTGATGTTGCCCTGAAATCTTCCTGCGCAACGTATGAAATCAGCGTCTATTCCTCGCGAAGCCGATACAGCTCGATGGCGAACTGCAACTGAAAACGAATGCGAGGATCCTCAAGCGATACGCCGAGCGTGCTCTCGATTCGCTCGACACGATAGCGCAGCGTGCTGATGTGGATGCTGAGTGCCTTTGCTGTGTTCGCAAGTTGGAAGCCCTCGTCGGCAAGCGTGCCGAGCGTATCGAGTAGCGGTTCGCCGCGCCGCTTTTCCGCCAGTGGCAGCACGAGCCGCTCGACTAGCATGTCGCGCGCATCGGCTTCGCCCATCAGTGCGCGCGGGAAGAGGATCTCGTCGAAGTGATGCAGCCGGCCGGCCCGCAGCGTCGGAACTAGCGCCTCGACGTCCTTCGCGCCGACCGCCATGCCTTTCACGCCGCTGTGTACGCGACTCACCGCCATCGCTGCGCGCCGGTCGGTTACGGTTTCCCAAAGTGCCGTCACCGATGCGTCTGCTGGCAAGATAAACCGGATCTGGTTCAGCCAGATTCCGAGCAATTCCGGCATTCCCTTCGCACGCAACTGACGCTTTAGTGCATTGACCCAGTGTTCGCGGCGTTCGAGTCCTTCGGTCGTCAAAGGGATTGGCTCGTCAATCAGCACGAGTCCAATTCGATACGGGGCGGCTTCGCTCCAGCCGAATACGCGAGCCCGCTCGAGGGCGCTCGCCGACGTGGTGAATTCTCCGTCGAGCAGGCTCGCGACGAGCGCGTAGCCGAGCCGGTCTTCCTGCTGTGCGAGTTCTCGCTGGTGCATCATGTGAAGCGCCGCCACTACACTCGCGTGCTCAATAGCGCGTGCGTCCAGCTCATCGGTCGCGCCATCGGCGAGATCGAGCCAAATGAGCGCGACCATCGTGTCCTGCAGACGCACCGGGTGGCAGAGCCGTTGTGCGTCGCCGCCCGCCGTCGCGAATGCAACCTTTGTCGGGCGATTCGCGGGCCCACGGTAATGTGAAGGGAGGTCCACACGCGTTGCGTCGAGGAACTGCGGCTCCAGGGCCGCCAGCGCGTCGACGTCGCTCATGGAGCTGCCGAGCACATGACCGGCAGGATCGGTGAAAGTCACCGCTCGCCCGAGCAGGCTGCTCAATGCGCGCGCAATATCAGACAGGCTCGTCGCGGACACTGCTGCATTCGTGAGCGCACGGTGCAACTGCTCTGAGCGCTCTATGATCTCACCCTGGAAGTTGATGATCTTCGCGAGGATCTCATGCGTGACATCGCTAAACTGCACCTCCCATGGCAACTCCAGCAGAGGTAACCCGACGCGATTTGCTTCTTCGAGCGCCTCGGTTGGGAAATGCTCGCGGAAATTCGGCACTGCGAGTACGACCCCCGCGAGTCCGATCGCGCTCAGATCCCGGACGAGTTGGCGCGAAGCGGTCTCGTCCCCGGGCCAGTTATAGCCCGTCGATAGTAGAAGCTCGCCTGATTTCACCCAGTTCGCGATGTCCGGGTGATCGACCATGTGCACCCAGGTGATCTCGCGCTGAAGATTCTTGCCGCCGGCTACGACCTGGGCGTCGCGCAGCACGGTTTCGCGAATTGCGGTCTCGAGTTTCATCGCGGCTCCCCAGGAACGACGCGGCGGGGCGCCGCGAAGTCGAGCAAAATCAGGTGCCACGCGGCTGACGGTAACCGAACAGCACGCCGAGCAAGCTGAATGCGGCCGCGAACATCACGTAGAACGCGGGTGCCATCGCGGTGCCGGTCCTGCTGATCAGCCAGGTCAGGATCAGCGACGCGAAGCCGCCGAACGTCATCACGGCGAGGTTGTACGCGACCGACAGCCCGGTCGACAGCACCTTGGCCGGGAACGTTTCGGAAAGCGCGGCGAGAATCGGGCCGGTATAGACGGCAATCAGCACGCCGAACACTGCCTGGAATACGCACAGCGTGGCAAGCGACGGCGCCGACACAATCATCGCGAACAGCGGCCATGCGAGGATGAGCATCGCGGCCGACGCACCCCCGAGCAGCCATTTCCGCCCGATTCGATCCGACCACCAGCCGGTGATGGGCGAACACACGGTGATTACGCCGCCGCCGACCATTGCAGCGATGAATGACGCGGACGCCGGCAGCTTCAGCACCCTGACCGAGAAAGTCGGCATGTAGAACAGAATCACGTAGATGCATACAGTCCACAATACGACCATCGCGAAACTCGCGAATGCTTGCCGCGGATAGTCGCGCAGCACATCCGCGAGCGGTGTCTTCGACTTGTCTGTCGTTTGCAGGAACACCGGTGTTTCTTCGAGGTTGCGCCGGATGAAAAAACCGATCGGCCCAATCAGCAGGCCGCAGAGGAAGGGAATACGCCAGCCCCAGTTCTCGACGTCGGCCGCCGACAGGCCAAGCGTAATACCGGTGCCAAAGCACGCGCCGAGCAGCACCGCGAAGCCGATGCTCGTCTGGATCCAGCTCGAGTAGTACGCTTTCTTGCCGGGCGGTGCGTGCTCGGTGAGGAAGGCCGTTGCCGTACCCATTTCGCCGCCCGCGGAGAAGCCCTGCAGCAGCCGCGCCAGCACGATGAGACAGGGGGCCGCAATGCCGATTTGCGAATATGTCGGCGCAAGGCCAATCAACGCGGTACCGGCGCACATCAGCAAAATTGTCAGCGAAAGCGCGGCCTTTCGGCCGGCGCGATCCGCGTAGATCCCGATCAGGATGCCGCCAAACGGCCGCACGAGAAACCCGACGCCGAACGTTGCAACCGACAGCATCAACGACGTTAGCTCGTTGCCCGTTGGAAAGAACAGCTTCGCGATAATGATGGCGAAGAAGCCATAGACCATGAAGTCGAACCATTCGAATCCGTTGCCGAGCACGGTCGCGACGATAGCGCGTCGTCGCGCAGTGCGGTCCTCTTCGTAGCCTGCGGACAGTTGCACGGTATTCATTTCCACCACTCCTGATTCGTAATATCTGCGACGGCGTCGAGCCGGGGCACGGGGCAGCGTAGCGCGCCCGTTCACAGCCATTGGACTTAGCCACAAATCGCATAACTACCCACCAGAGAGAGGAAAAATGAGGTCTATTTTCGTATAAAAGATAGGAGAATCTTTGAAAGAGGGGAAGGAATACGCAGATTTTCCTATTTTAAGTAGGTATTCTCGGCCGTTCTGGTTTCCTACCATGGGGACATTCTATGGAGGTGAACCTCATGAGCAGTAGAGAACTGAATACGACCAGCCAGCTGGCCGCAATGCGGCAAACGTATGTGGCACGCGGCGTGGCGACCGCGCATCCCATTTTTGCGCAGCGTGCGACCGGCTCGTACTTGTGGGACGAGGACGGCCGGAAGTATCTGGATTTCGTCGGGGGCATTGGTGTCCTGAACGTCGGGCACAACCACCCGGCGGTCGTCGCAGCCGTCCAGCAACAACTGGAGTCGTTCTCCCACGTGTGCTTTCAAGTGGTTGCTTACGAGCCGTACGTTCGTCTTGCTGCGCGACTGTCTGAACTTGTCGCACCCAGGCAGGGTTACAAGTCGGCATTCTTCACGACGGGCGCTGAGGCTGTCGAGAATGCGATCAAGATCGCCCGCGCTTACACGAATCGGCCTGGCATCATCGCGTTCCGCGGGGGCTTCCATGGCCGTACGCTGATGGGGATGACGCTGACCGGAATGAGTGCCCCGTACAAGCAGAACTTCGGGCCGTTCGCGCCGGATGTCTACCACGCTCCGTATCCGAACGCGTACCACGGCGTGTCGTCGGACGACGCGCTTGCCGCGCTCGAGCAGATCTTCACGACGCAGATTGCCGCAGAGCGCGTCGCGGCGGTCATCCTCGAACCGGTGCAGGGTGACGGTGGTTTTCTCGCGGCGCCGCCGGAATTCATGCAGGCGTTGCGCGCGCTTACTCAGCGTTACGGAATCGTACTGATCGCGGACGAGATCCAGACGGGCTTCGGCCGTACCGGACAGATGTTCGGTTTCCAACATTCCGGCATCCAGCCCGACCTTGTGACGGTCGCAAAGAGCCTCGCCGGTGGACTGCCGCTTTCAGGCGTCGTTGGCCGGGCGGATATGGTCGACGCCCCACTGCCGGGTGGGCTCGGCGGTACGTATGGCGGCAATCCGCTCGCTTGCGCGGCGGCGAACGCGGTGCTCGACCTATTCGAGCGTGAGAACGTCATCGAACGTAGCCGCGAGATCGGCGCGCAGCTCCGCGAAGGACTCCTTGTACTCGCCGAGGCGCACGACGAGATGGGCGAAGTTCGCCAGACGGGTTCGATGGTGGCAGTCGAGTTCGTGACGGATAGAGGTACGAAAGCTCCTGCGGCTGCACTCGTGCAGCGCGTGCTCGATGCAGCGCGCGACGAAGGGTTGCTGCTGATCAAGTGCGGCGTCGAACGCAACGTTGTCCGTTTCCTCGCGCCGCTCACGACGTCGGCGCAGGATGTGACAGACGCGCTGGCTATGTTCGGGCGCGCAGTCACTGCCGCGAAGCGCGCGGCCTGAACGATGCACGCGACGCACGCCCACGAGGTCGTTCCGCAATGGCATGCGCGTCTAGCGGGTGTGCTCGATCGCATTCCGGCGACATTTCCAGTCGTCAACCCGGCTACAGGACTCGTCATCGCACAGGTGTCAGCATGCGGGCGACAGCATGCGCTACTGGCGATCGAGGCGGCGTGTTGCGCCGCGAGTCCATGGCGTGAAACCACTTCCGGGGTTCGTAGCGCGCTACTGCTGAAATGGGCGGCACGGCTCGTCGACGACGCCGGTCGCGTCGCAACGACGTTGACACTCGAGACCGGCAAGCCGATCGGCGAGGCGCGGCGAGAGGTCAGCGACGCGATCCGCGCGATCGAGTGTTACGCCGAGCAGAGCCGGCTGACGGAGGTGGCGCCTGTCACGGAACATCTTGGCGAGCGGAGGCTCGAGCACCGGTTGCGGCCTATTGGCCCGGTCGCCGCGATCACCAACTGGTGCCAACCAGTGCTGACGACGGTGCGCCGGGTCGCGCCTGAGCTCGCCGCAGGTTGCCCCGTGATTCTGAAGCCGTCGTCCCGCGCGCCGCTGAGCGCGTTGACAGTAGCGAGCCTGTGGGATGCCGCCGGCGGCCCGACTGGCACGCTGCAAGTGTTGACGACAGACGACCCCGTTACCGCTGCTGATGTGTTCATGGCCGACGCACGCATCGGCATGGTTTCGTTCATTGGAGGCCGGGACGTTGGCCAGCACCTGGCGCGCAAATGCGCTGACGCATGCAAGGACGTGTTGCTTCAAGTAGACGGCCAGATGCCGTTCGTCGTGCTGGCGGATGCCGATCTCGAACGCGCGGCGGATGCGCTCGTCGCCGTCACGTTTCTGCGTAATGCGGGACAGGATTGTACGAGCGCGAACCGGCTCTATGTCGACGAGCGTGTTGCGGAGCATCTGGTTCGCGCGGTGGTCGCGCGTACGGCCGAATTGCGCTGCGGTGATTCGCTTGATGCGCGGACCCAGGTTGGGCCACTGGTCGACAGCCTGACTTTGAACATCATCGACGAACAGATTGAGGACGCGGTATGCGACGGCGCGCGGGTCGTGATTGGGGGCAGGCGCCTGGGCGGTCTGTATTTTGCGCCGACAGTGATTGATCACGTGCGGCCCGGCATGCGAATCGTCGAGGACGCACACGCCGGGCCGCTGCTGCCGGTACTGCAGTTTGCCGAGACAGAAGAGATGGCTGAGATGGCGACGTCGACCGGAAGGGGTAGGGCGGCATGGATCTGGTCCGGGGACCATGTGGCCGCACGCCGCCTGGCAACCGAACTTGGATACGACGACGTATGGATTAATGATGCCGGAGAAGCTCATGCCGACCGAGCCGGTACCAGCGTCGTCTGGTCTGAAACCGGCGAGGTCGCGCGCTACGTGAGGTCTACGATGATTGCATCGAGTGTGTGTGCAATGGAAACCAATCGAGAGAGATGATGAATGAAGTCACTGCGTATGAAGCGTTCAATCAGGTCGAGCTGCGCGTCGGCAAGGTAGCGCGTGTGGAACCCAACCACGAAGCGAAAAAGCCGGCGTACAAGCTCTGGATTGATTTCGGCGAACTGGGCGAGCGCACGACGAGTGCGCAATATACGGTCTTGTACCAGCCGGAGCAGCTCGTCGGGAGGTCGGTCGTCTGCGCGGTCAATCTCGGCACGCGCCGGATCGCCGGCTTCAAGTCTGAGGTGTTGATGCTCGGCGTCGATCGGTCCGAAGGTGCCGTCGTGTATCTGACGACCGAGCGTGACGTCGCACCTGGCACAAAAGTTTTCTGATGTCGGCACACGCCGCGTTATCTGAATTGGTGTCACACGTGCGGCACGGTACATGACGAGATACCTGGAGGTGGCATGACGAAACCCTCAAAGGCCGCGGTCGAGGTAGGCGAGGAGATGGTCGCGGGCTTCGGCCGCAAGGGGCTGGGGCAACTCCGGCCGTCGACTACGAGGGATCGCGGCGACGGGCCGTTCGGACGGCTCGTGCTGCGCGGCGCGATGGTCATCGACGGAACGGGGGCGCCGCCGTGGGGACCGGCCGACATTGTTATCGAGGGCGACCGGATCGTCACGATCGCCGCGGTCGGCGTGCCGGGTTTGCCGATCAACGATACGCGCCGGCCAGCCGGGGGGGACCGCGAAATCGACTGCGCCGGCAAGTTCCTTACCCCCGGTTTCATTGACAGCCATGCGCACATCGGCACGCCGTTCCATGCGGAAAGCGGCGAGATGATGCCTGCGGACTATGTCTACAAACTCTGGCTCGCACACGGCGTTACCTCCGTTCGCGAGGCTGGCTGCATGAACGGACTTGCGTGGACGCGTGAGCAGAAAGACGCGTCGGAAGCGAACCGGATTGCGGCGCCGCATCTGCATCCTTATGTCTATTTTCCGGCGGTCAACGACTACCTGAAGACGATCTACAGCCCCGACGAGGGCCGTGAATGGCTCAGGCAGGCACGGGACAAAGGTGCGGAAGGTGTGAAGTTCTTCGGTGCCCCACCGGCGATCATGCAGGCGGCGCTCGACGAATGCGCAAAACTCGACTTGCGGACATGCTGTCACCATGCGCAACTGTCCGTGGGGCGGATGAACGCGCTGAGGACAGCTCAGTGGGGGCTGACGAGCACTGAGCACGCGTATGGATTGCCCGAAGCGTTGTTCGACGGCCGTACGTTGCAGGACATCGACGACAACTACAACTACAACGACGAATACTTGCGTTTCGCGACGGCTGGGCAGACGTTCCTGCAGGCCGCGCGTCCTGGTAGCCGCAAGTGGGACGACGCGCTCGCCGCATTTCTCGAGGCCGGCCATACGTTCGTGCCGACGATGAACGTCTATGACAGCAATCGCGATCTCATGCGCGCGCGCCGTGCGGAATGGCACGAAGCCTACACGGATAGCACGACGTGGAAGTACTTCCAGCCGCAGCGTGGCGGTCACGGCGCCTATTTCTATCGCTGGTCGGTAAAGAACGAGGTTGAATGGCGCGAAAGCTTCCGCATCTGGATGACATTCCTCAACGACTACAAGAATCGAGGTGGTCGCGTGTGTGTTGGAAGCGACTCGGGTTTCATGTTCCAGATCTACGGTTTCGGCTTCGTGCGCGAGCTCGAACTCCTGCAGGAGGCGGGCTTCTCGCCGCTGGAAGTGTTACGTGCGGCGACGCTGCATGGCGCGGAATTGCTTGGCATCGACCATGATACCGGCACGCTCGAAGTCGGTAGTCGTGCTGACCTGCTTGTGCACGACCAGAACCCATTGTCCGATTTCAAGTTGCTGTACGGTACGGGTGCACTGCGGTTGAACGACGAGCGTGGCGCTCTTGAGCAGCAGCGCGCGTTGCGGTTCACGATCAAAGGCGGCATGGTATTCGGCGTTGCGGAATTGCTGGCGGATGTCCGGGCGATGGTTGCGGCAACCTGGCCGAATCGCGAGGGGCCATTCGACAGCAGGGCGGAGTGAAAGGGATGGGTGTGTCGACGCAACTGGTGATTCTCGCGGGCCTGCTTGGGAGCGGGAAGACGTCGCTCATTGAGGCCTTTCTGAACGGCGCGAGCGTTGACGCGGCGACGGCGGTGATTGTCAACGAGGTCGGCGCGGTCAACATTGACGGGGCCGTATTGTCGGAATCCGCGCATGGCGCCACGTTGGCGACACTGAGCAACGGGTGCGTATGCTGCTCGTTGACCGACGACCTGGTGACGACGATTAGCGATCTGGCCGCCACACGTGAGCAGTCGTTACTGCCACCGTTTGAACGAATAGTGCTCGAATGCAGTGGATTATCGAAGCCTGGGCAAGTGATGCTCGCGTTAAATCAGCTAGCGGAATTGAAGCTTCGCGTTCATGTCGTCGTCACTTACGACTGCAGTCGTCCACCTGCCGAATATGGTGATTTTGATGATGCGGTGGCGCAGCTTGTTGCCGCTCATACGATCGTACTGACCAAGACAGATATTGTCACTCCGGCCCTCCGGACACTTGCCGGAGACACCGCGCGAACGCTGAATCCGCTCGCTCGTGTGATTGACGAATTTTCGCTTTCGGCGCGCGCGAGAGAGGCGTTTCGCGATTTCGGGGATGTGTTCGCCGCTGGCTCACCCCTCGTCGACGAGCGAGTGTTGAGACCACGAGCGTTAATCCACCCTCGCGTGCAGGTGTTTCGAGCGCGGTTCGTTTCCCAGGCTGACTGGCAGGATGTGCTCGACTGGCTCGAGAACATTGCCGGCGCGACAGGGGAGCGCCTGTTGAGGATGAAGGCGATCGTCGCGGGAGCGTCGTCTTCCGATCGAGTTCTGTTGCAGAGCGTTGGCACGACGTTCGCGGCGCCGCGCAGGCTGGCGCCGGGCAGCGCATCAGAGATGACGGCGATCTTCATTGTTCGCGATTTCGCACTCGAAGAGATCCAGGATATCGAATCGACGTTTGAAGTGGCGTGGAGTACTCTACGCAGCTAGACCGCGAGAGGACAACAACCGGCGCCTGAAAATCCGCCTAAAACAACTCCAGAATCCGGTGATACATCATCCCGAGTTCCAGCGCCGGTCCACGCAATGCCGGCCCACCAGGAAAGCGTGCATGTCGCAGTTGCGCGAACAGATCGAAGGCCGCGGTCTCACCAGCCATCGCTTTAGCAATCACGCGCCCGGCAATGCCGGTCAACGCCACGCCGTGACCTGAAAACCCCTGCACGTAGAAGTAGTTCGGATCGATCGAACCGAAATCGGGCGCACGATTGCGCGTTACGTCGACAAAACCGCCCCACGCATAGTCGATTCGTACATCGCCTAGCTGCGGGAACACGTCGATCATGCGCTTGCGGATTTCCTCGCCAAGTTGCACGGGCGACGCGCCGGTCGAACTCGCGCGTCCACCGAACAGCACGCGATGATCAGCCGAAAGACGGAAGTAGTCGAGGAAGAAGTTGTTGTCGCAAATCGCCTCACGTCCTTTGATCAACGCGTCCGCGCGTGCCTGACCGAGCGGTTCAGTGGCGACAATGTAAGAGGCAATCGGCGCAATGCGTGCGGCCACCGGCGCCGGTAACACGTCGCCGATCGTGGCATTGCCGCATGCCGCGACGAAGCGGCAGCGTACCTCGCCATTGGCGGTCCGCACGACAGGCCGTGCACCACGCACGACTTCGATCACCGGCGAATGCGCAAACAGTTGTGCACCTTCACGACGTGCTGCATCGGCGAGACCGAGGCAGTATTTGAGCGGATGCAGATGACCGGAAAACGGATCGTAGACGCCGGCCAGATAACGTCGCGAAGCGACGCGTGAGCGCACTTCATCGGTATCGAGCCACGAGAGCTTTGTATAGCCCCAGCGTTGCGACGCCGATTCCATCCACGAACGCAAATCCGGCACACGCTTTGGTTTGGTGGCCACCGTCAGATAGCCGGAGGTGAAATCGCAATCGATGCCGTAGCGTTCGATGCGCTCGCGCACCAGAGCCACGCCTTCCACCGACATCGCCCACGCGGCGCGTGCGCCGTCGAGCCCGAGTTGCCGTTCAATGATCTCGTCTTTCGCGAAACCCACCAGCGTCTGGCCGCCGTTGCGGCCCGACGCGCCCCAACCGGGACGATGCGCATCGAGCACAACCACCGACAATCCGCGCGCCCGGCATTCCAACGCCACTGACAAACCGGAGAAGCCCGCGCCGATCACGCAGACGTCGGCCTCCAGCGTGCCGTCGAGCATCGGATCGTCGGCCGGCGGACGCGTGGCGCTCGCCTCATAGTAGGAGTTGGCGATCAGCGCATCGGCGCGGTGGTCGAGGGTGTTGAAGCCAGGAGTCGGGGCATTCATCAGAGCAGGTCCTTCATTCGATACCAGGCCATCGCTAGCACGAGGGCAGGGGTGCGCAGTGTAGCGCCGCCGGGGAAGTCGCGGTGACGAATCTTGCCGAACAGATCGAAGCGCGACGCCTGACCGTCGATCGCTTCGGCAATCAGCTTGCCCGCGAGCCCGGTGGTGTTCACGCCGTGGCCGGAAAAACCCTGTGCGAAATACACGGTAGGCGATAGACGGCCGAAATGCGGCGCGCGATTCATCGTAATGTCGACGAAACCGCCCCACGCATAGTCGATTTTGACATCGTCGAGTTGCGGGAAAGTCTTCAGCATATCGCGGCGCATTGCTTCACCGAGGTTGCGCGGCGCGAACGTCGAATAGCTGACTTTGCCGCCCCACAGCAGGCGATTGTCGGGGGCAGGGCGGAAATAATCCAGCACGAAGCGGCTGTCGCACACGGCCGCTTTCGCTGGCATCAGCGCTTCGGCGCGATCGGGATCGAGCGGTTCGGTGGCGATCACGTAGGTGCCCACCGGCATGATCTTGCTGGCGAGATCCGGCGCGAGTTGACCGAGATAGGTGTTGCAGGCGAGCACGACAAATTGCGCATTGACCTTGCCGCGCGCGGTTTCGGCCACATGCCGGCCGTTTTCCTGGCGCAACGCGGTGACGCAACTGTCTTCGAAAATCTGTACGCCGGCCTCGCGTGCCGCGCGCGCCAGACCGAGCGTGTAATTCAACGGATGCAGATGGCCGCTGTCCGCATCGAACAATCCGCCGACGTAGCGCTGCGATTGAACATAGTTGCCGACGCCATCGGCGTCGACATAACTAAAACGGTCATAGCCGAAGCGACGTTGCGCTTCGTCGCGCCATTTTTGTAGTGCATCCGTATCGCGCGGCTTGTTCGCCGCGGTCAGATAACCGATGGTCAGGTCGCAGTCGATCTGATGCTTCGCGACGCGTTCCTTGACGATATCCAGGGTTTCGATCCCCATGTCCCAAACACGCTTCACGTCATCCGCGGGCATGAATTTCGCGAATGTATCGATATCGCAGGCAAAGCCGCCGATCAACTGGCCACCATTGCGGCCGCTCGCGGCCCATCCGACTTTCGATGCTTCGAGCACCGCGACCGAGTGACCGCGTTCGGCGAGATTCAACGCGGTCGAGATGCCGGTGAGTCCGGCGCCGATCACGCAGACGTCGACGTTAAGCGTTTCTTCGAGCGGGGGATGGCGGGTGGTGTCGTTAGCGGTTGCGGCGTAATACGAGGTGACGTGAGGCTGGTTTGAGAATCGGAGCATAGGCAGGGAATGCAGAAGAGGCCTTGGCGCGTGGCCCGCGGTAAAGCCGGGCCACGCGACGAGGCGGGTCGTTTTAGAACGAGTAGATGAACTGCGTCGCGAGCAGGTCGTTGGACTTGCCGTACGAGCCGTCGTTCTTCAGGAACACCTGTTTGTTCGCCCAGTCGTGGCGGTATTCCACCTTGACCGTGATCTGCTGGGTCGGGTAGAACAGCAGATCGAGCGCGACGTCCTGACGGGTGGCGCCCTTGCACTCGAAGCCATGGTTAGACGAGTTCGCGATGCAGTCCGCACCGATACCGAAGCCGTTCGACGTATCCATGCCGTTCGAATTCAGAGCGATGCCACCGCCGCCGCCGCCGTTCTTACTGTCGACCAGCAGGTCATAGCGTGCCGTCACGCCCACACGGCCGACCACCGGCATGCTGAACTTGCGGTGCGCGAGCAGCGAGAGACCATACCACTGCGCCTGGCCACCGTTGTACGCGGCGTTCTGCTGCTGACCGTAGTCGAGTTCGGCGTTGTACTGCACGTCCGCCAGCGTGTAGGTCAGGTCGGCTTCCGTGAAGAAGAACGTACCGCCCGCGCTCGGCGACTGGCCGCCTACACCGTAGCTGACTGCACCGTTGGCATCGATCGCGCTAGGCAAGGTCTGACGGCCGATGTTGAACGAGCCACCCACATCCAGTGCGCTCGACCACGTGTAGTCGACCCGTCCCGTGAAGGTCGGAATCTTGTTGCTGGTCGTGATCGGATCGCCCAGCGCGTTGGTGCCGATCTGCGTCGTCGCGCCGTACGTACGGTACTGCTCGTTGCCGAGGAAGAACTTCCACGCCCAGTCACCCTTCGTGTAGTTCGCGCCGATCCCGATGTAGCTGCCCGGATCGGAGAAGTCATACAGCAGGTTGTGCGTGAGCGTCAGCATCTGGTTCGACTGCTGCACTTCATAGCCGCCGAAGCTCGGAATCAAACCGGCCACGAGGGTCGTTTCCGCGGTGAGCGGGACGTTGATGACCGCCGTGTTCAGGATGTTGTTGCCGATATCGCCATGCTCATTCTGCAGCAGCGTAATACCGTTACCGCGATTGGGCATCAAGGTGATTTCGGCCGACGGCGCCATCGGGCCGACACCGAAGGTCTTCTTGATGTCTAAGTACAGATCGCCGAACGTGCTGTTGAAGTAGTTGTAGCTACTTTCATGGTTTGCGAACAGGAACGACGAGCTGCTCTGCGCCCGGTTATACATGTAGGTCGGATCGATATAGCCCGTCACCGACAAGCCGGCGATCGGCCCCGTGTTAGCAGCGTCCACCAGCGAGTCGACCTTCAACTGCTGATTGGCGATCTGCTGCTTCATCGTATCGACCTGATCGTTGGTCAGCGTCGCCTGCGTCTTGCCGTAGTCCGGCGAGGAAATGTCGACCGGCGCCGCCACCACAGCCGGAGCCGGTGCCGCGGTGGTTGCTGCCGCCGCCTTCGGTTTGGACGCTACCTCGGAACGCAACTGCTTCACCTCCTTTTGCAGTGCGTTGAGTTGGGCCTGTAGCGCCTTGATCTGGTCGCTGGTGGCGTCTGCCATGGCAAAGCCTGGCAAACTCCCCGCCACCAACAGACAGATGAGCTTCTTTCTCATGCAAATTCTCCTTATTGGTCGTATTGCAAAAGGACTTCTTATGCGCGTGCCGTATCGAGCGACTTCCGTACGGCGGCTTGTTGTGGTGCTGACGGTAACGGGTCGGCAGCTTCGGCGAGTGCGAAAGCCATCTGCATGTCGCGGTTGCGCTTGCGCTCACGCACCTGCATCCAGCGGTTCACGGCGATCACGCCGATCGTCACCGTGGTGATGAAGATCGTGGCGAGCGCGTTCATTTCCGGATTCAGGCCAAGACGAACACGCGAGAACACGACGAGCGGCAGCGTGGTCGAACCGGGGCCGGACAGGAACGCGGAAAGTACGAGATCGTCGAAAGACAGCGTGAACGACAGCAGCCAGCCGGACATCAGAGCCTGCGAAATCAGCGGCAGCGTGATCAGGAAGAACACCTTGAAGGGTGTCGCGCCGAGGTCGAGTGCGGCTTCTTCGAGCGACTTGTTGAGCTCCTTCACCCGCGATTGCACGATGATCGCCACGTACGAAACGCACAGCATCACGTGGCCGATCCAGATCGTGAAGAGGCCACGGCCCTTCGGCCAGCCGAGCATCTGTTCAAGTGCAACGAACAGCAGCAGCAACGAGATGCCCTGAATCACCTCAGGAATCACGAGCGGCGCGTTGATCATGCCGGCGAACAGCGTGAAGCCGCGAAAGCGTCCGAAGCGGGCCAGCACGAAGCCTGCCCACGTACCGATCACCACCGATGCACACGCGGTCAGCAGACCGATTTTCAGCGACAACCACGCTGCACTGAGCAGTTCGCCGTCTTGCAGCAATGCGCCATACCATTTGAGCGAAAAGCCGGACCAGACCGTGACGAGCTTCGACTCGTTGAACGAATACACCACCAGACTGATGATCGGGATATACAGAAAAAGAAATCCGAACGTCAGCACGCTATTGGAAAGCGTTCTATTTGGCTTGATCATTTCGCGCCCTCCAGTTCCTTGACCTGGTAGTACTGGAACACGGCCATCGGCACGAGCAGCAGTAGAACCATGGCAACGGTGACAGCGGATGCCATCGGCCAGTCCATATCGTTGAAGAATTCATCCCACATCACGCGGCCGATCATCAGCGTATCGGCGCCGCCGAGCAGTTCAGGAATCACGTACTCGCCGACCGCCGGAATGAACACCAGCAGACTGCCGGCGATAATGCCGTTCTTCGACAGCGGCAAGGTGATACGCGTGAACGCGGTCCACGGCTTGCAACCGAGGTCGTAGGCCGCTTCGAGCAGCGTCAGATCCATCTTCACCAGGTGGGCATACAGCGGCATCACCATGAACGGCAGATACGAATAAACCATGCCGATATAGACGCCAATATCCGTGTGGTAGAGGCGCAACGGCGAATGAATCATGCCGATGGCCATCAGCGTGTGATTGAGCAGGCCGTCGTCTTTCAGGATGCCGATCCATGCGTAGACGCGGATCAGGAACGACGTCCAGAAGGGCAGCATCACGCCCATCATCAGCAGGTTGCGCTTGGTCGGTTCCGAGCGGGCGATGTAGTACGCAATCGGGTAGCCGATCAACAGGCAGAAGAAGGTCGAGATTCCGGCCATTTTCAGCGAGCTGATGTACGTGGCGACATACAGATCGTCCTGCAGCAGGAAGGCGTAATGGCCGAGCTGCATCGCGAAGTGCACCATGCCGTCCTTGACCGTCACGAGATCCGTGTACGGCGGAATGCCCAGGCGCAGATCGGCGAAGCTGATCTTCAGCACCAGCACGAACGGCAACGCGAAGAACAGGAAGAGCCACAGGAACGGCACGCCGATCACGGTCGTGCGGCCCGACGGCACCATCATCGCAAGGCGGTTTTTCAGCGAGCCGAGCAAACGGCTGCCGGACGGCGCGCCGAGCGCCGCGGGGGAGGTAGTGGGATTGCTCATTGCGTCAGCACCACGCCGCTAGCCGGCGACCAGTAGACGAACACGTCGTCGTTATAGGACGGCGCACCTTCGCTCATCAGGTGCGAGCTGGAGAGGTTCGATACCACCGTCTTGCCGCTCGGCAGGCGCACGTGATAGAGCGAATAGCTGCCCATGTAGGCGACATCGGAGACCACGCCGCGCGCCCAGTTGTGCGGCGTCGATGGCTTGTCGAGCGAGACCTTCACGCGTTCCGGACGCACCGAGATGCCCACCGGCATGCCGAGCGGGCCGGTAATGCCGTGGCTCACGTAGATGCGCGATTCGAGGTCTTCGCTTTCCACGAAGATATGGTCCGGCTCATCCGCGACCACGGTGCCTTCGAACAGGTTGGTCGAACCGATGAACTCGGCCGAGAAGCGGCTATTCGGAAACTCGTACACCTGGCTGGGCGAGCCGATCTGCACGATGCGGCCTTCGCTCATCACGGCGAGGCGCCCGGCCATCGTCATGGCTTCTTCCTGATCGTGCGTCACCATCACGCAGGTCACGTCGACCTTCTCGATGATGTTCACCAGTTCGAGCTGGGTCTTCTGACGGATCTTCTTGTCGAGCGCCGACATCGGTTCGTCGAGCAGGAGCAGCTTGGGGCGCTTGACGAGCGAGCGGGCCAGCGCCACACGCTGCTGCTGTCCGCCGGACAACTGGTGCGGCTTGCGTTGCGCGTATTTGCTCATCTGCACGAGATGCAGTGCATCGGCAACACGCTCCTTGATCTCGTTCTTCGGCGTGCCCTCCTGCTTGAGGCCGAAGGCGATATTCGCTTCGACGCTCATGTGCGGGAACAGCGCATACGACTGGAACATCATGTTGACCGGCCGCTTGTACGGCGGCATCGCGGCGAGGTCTTCGCCGTCGACGAAAATGCGGCCGGACGTGACCGACTCGAGTCCTGCGAGCATGCGCAGGAGCGTGGACTTGCCGCAGCCGGAGCTGCCGAGCAGCGCGAACAATTCGTTCTTCGCAATGCTCAGATTGACGTTGTCGACAGCAATACTGTCGCCGAATTTCTTCACGACATTTTCGATGCGAACGAATTCGTCCGATTTCGATTTTGTCGTCGGTGCGGGGCGGGCCATCTGGGTGGCGCCGGCTACGCTTGTTTGTGTCGTCGAGTTCATGATGTAACCATTCCTTGCGGATCGCGAGCGCAAGTGTCTCCATACGAGTCGCGGAAAGCGGCTCGCAAGATGCGCTGCGATCGGAAAACATGGGACTGCGCACAGGTGGGACTTAAGCACGCAGGCTGACTACTGTTACTACTATTCATGCGCTCAGGGTTCGAGCGATCCCTGAGCGCGGGATCGATTCTTTTTAGTTTGGCTTAATCAATGGCCGGTTTTAAGCTGCGCCCAAAGACGATTTTCAAGGCGCAGAATGTCGGTGGGCATCGGTTTCATTAGTGTCATTTTGCTCAACACTTCGTCGCCCGGATAAACGGTCGTGTCCTGTGCGACACCCGGAACGACGAACTGGCGCGCGGCCTTGTTCGCAGTCGGGTAGAACACTTCATTGGTGATGGCGGCGTTGACCTTCGGATCTTCGATGTAGTTGATCCACTTCAGCGCGGCTTCCGGATGCGGCGCGTCTTTCGGGATCACCATCACGTCGAACCACAGCAGACCGCCTTCCTTGACGTTGGAGAATTTCACCTGATACGAGCGCTTGGCTTCAGCGGTACGGCGGCTGGCAATGCCAACGTCGCCGGACCAAGCCACCGCGACGCAGATGTCGTTGTTCGCGAGGTCGTTGATGTAGCCGGACGAATTGAATTGGGTGATATACGGGCGGACTTTCTTCAGCACTTCGAACGCGGCCTGATAGTCGGCGGGGTTCGTGCTGTTCGGATCTTTATGCATGTATTGCAGCGTTGCGGCAAACACGTCGACCGCCTGGTCGAGGAACGACACGCCGCAGCCTTTCAGTTTCGACAGATTGGCCGGGTCGAACACGAGTGCCCAGCTATCCACCGGCGCATTGGCGCCGAGTGCTTTCTGCACGGCCTGCACGTTGTAGCCGATACCATCGGTGCCGTAAGCCCAAGGCACACCGTACTGGTTGCCCGGATCGGCGTCGGAGATCATCTTCATCAGCACGGGGTCAAGGTTCGACAGATTCGGCAGCTTCGATTTGTCGAGCTTCATGTACACGCCGGCCTGAATCTGCTTGGCCATGTAGTTCGACGTCGGCACCACGATGTCATAACCGGAGCTGCCTGCGAGCAGTTTGGCCTGCAACGTATCGTCGCTATCGTAGTTGTCGTATTTGACGTGAATGCCGTCCTGCTTCTCGAAGTTCGGAATCGTGTCCTTCGCAATGTAGTCCGACCAGTTGTAGACATTCAGATCCGTGTCGGCCGCAAGGGCCGGCGTAACCGACAACGCCGCAAAACCCGCGAAGGCGAGAAGCGCGGCCCCCGCGACCGCATGACGAAGATGACAAACGCTCATGGTTTTTTCCCTTGATGTGAAGAACCGGCATGAGCGCGTATCGTGGGTGTGCCCATGCCGGAACGAACTGCCGTTACGAAATTCCGAGTTGTTGTGCGGTCGCGTCGACGGCTTTTTTCGCCTTCGAAACGATCTCGTCGATTTCCAGCTTGTTGATCACGAGCGGCGGCGAGAGCAGCATCCGGTCGCCGGTGGCGCGCATGATCAGGTTGCCGTTGAAGCAGAAGTCACGGCAGATCGTGCCGACTTCACCACCATTGGCGAAGCGCTTGCGCGCTTTCGGGTCTTCTGCGAGTTGCAGACCGGCCACCAGACCCGCACCGGAGATTTCGCCGATGATCGGATGATTGGCGAAGGTGTCGCGCAGCTTCTTCTGGAAGTACGGACCCGTGTCGGTCTTGACGCGCTCGACGATCTTCTCGTCGCGCAGCAGCTTCAGATTGGCGAGCGCCACGGCCGCGGCCACCGGGTGACCGGAGTAGGTGAGGCCGTGATTGAAGTCGCCGTTCTCGATGATCGCCTTGGCGACGCGATCATGCAGACCGACCGCGCCCATCGGCACGTAGCCGCTTGTCAGGCCCTTGGCCAGCGTGATCAGATCCGGCTCGAAACCGAAGTGCTGATGCGCGAACCATTCGCCGGTCCGGCCGAACCCGCCGATCACTTCGTCGGCGACTAGCAGGATGTCGTACTTGCGGCAGATGCGCTGGATTTCCGGCCAATAAGTTGAAGCCGGGAAAATCACGCCGCCCGCGCCCTGGAAAGGCTCACCGATAAAGGCGGCCACGTTGTCCGCGCCGATTTCGAGAATCTTCGCTTCGAGTTGCTGCGCGCGGGCCAGAGCGAATTCTTCCGGCGTCAGATTGCCTTCTGCTTCGCCGAAGAAATACGGCTGGTCGATATGCACGATGTTCTCGACCTTCGAGGGCATCTGATCGTGCATATAGCCCATGCCGCCCAGTGTGCCGCCCGCGATCGTCGAACCGTGATAGCCGTTCTTGCGCGAGATGACGAACTTCTTCGAGTGCTTGCCTTGCGTCGCCCAGTATTGGTGAACGATGCGCAGCACGGTGTCGTTGCCTTCCGAGCCGCTGTTGCAATAGAAGAAGTGGTTGAACGGTTCCGGCGCCAGCTCGGCGAGCAAGGCCGACAGTTCGATCACCGGCGGGTGCGTCGTCTTGAAGAAGGTGTTGTAGAAGGGCAGTTCCTGCATCTGGCGGTACGCTGCGTCGGCCAGTTCCTTGCGGCCATAGCCGACGTTCACGCACCACAATCCGGCCATGCCGTCGATGATCTTGTTGTCTTCCGAATCCCACAGGTACACGCCCTGCGCCTTGACGATCACGCGGCTGCCGCTGCGATTGAGCGAACCCATATCCGAAAACGGATGGATGTGGTGCGCGGCGTCGAGCGCGCGGTATTCGGCGGTGCTGCGTTGCGGTTGTGCGGCTTGCACGCTGGCGGCGACGCTGGGTTGGGCCGGTTGCACGTAAGCGACTTCTTCTGTTCTGTAACTCATACTGCCTCCAATTTTTTTGCGTTTGCGGGCGACGTCATCAACAAAAGTCTTAGACGTGCAGCAGCAAATGCCGGCGTTCCCACGAACTGATCACGCGGAAAAACGCTTCGTATTCGGTTTCTTTCAGTGCGAGGTAGGCCTTGACGAATTTCTCGCCGAGAATCTCGGCCATCGGTTCGCACGCGCCCATCAGCGTCAGCCCCTCTTCCAGATTGCGCGGCAACTGGTAGGGCAGTTCGTAACCGTCGCTGAGCAGCGGCTCGGTCGGCTGCAGATTTTGCGTCATGCCAAGATACCCGGCAGCCAGCGTCGCTGCGATCGCCAGATACGGATTGCAGTCCACGCCCGGAATGCGGTTTTCGATGCGGCGCGCAGCCGGGCCCGAATGCGGAATCCGGAAACCCACCGTGCGGTTGTCGTAACCCCAAGCCACGTTGATCGGCGCAGCCATGAAACGCGACAGGCGGCGATACGAGTTGATGTACGGCGCGAAAATCGGCATCAGTGCCGGCGTGTATTTCTGCAGGCCTGCGATATAGCCCGTGAAAAGCGACGTAGGCTTGCCGTCCGGACCGGTGAACAGGTTGTGGCCGGTTTCTTCGTCCACGAGGCTCTGGTGCATGTGCATCGCCGAGCCCGGTTCGCCTTCCATCGGCTTGGCCATGAAAGTCGCGTACATCTTGTGACGCAGCGCGGCCTCACGCACCGTGCGCTTGAACAGGAACACGCTGTCGGCGAGTTTCAGCGGATCGCCGTGCATGAAGTTGATTTCCATCTGCGCGGCGCCGACTTCGTGAATCAGCGTGTCGACTTCCAGTTCCTGCACTTCGCAGTATTCATAGATGTCTTCGAACAGCGGATCGAATTCGTTGACGGCTTCGATCGAATACGCCTGACGGCCGGTCTCCGGACGGCCCGTACGGCCGATCGGCGGTTGCAGCGGCAGGTCCGGGTCCTTGTTCATGTCGACCAGGTAGAACTCGAGCTCCGGTGCGATAACCGGCTTCCAGCCTTTGGCCTTATACAGTTCGAGCACGCGGCGCAGCACACGGCGCGGCGAGATCGCGACGGGCGTGCCGTCGAAGTGAACGCAATCGTGGATCACCTGGGCGGTCGGATCGACGGCCCACGGAATCATGCGGATGGTGCTGGCGTCGGGAACGCAGACCATGTCCGGGTCGGTGACGCCGGTGAGCGTGCCGTCTTCCGGATAGTCCCCTGTGACGGTCTGGATCATCACCGCCTGCGGCAAGCGCATGGATTCGCCGGATTCGAACTTGCTGCGCGGAATGATCTTGCCGCGTGCGATCCCGGCCATATCCGGAATGATCGCTTCGATTTCGGTGACGCGGTTCTTCTTCAGGAAGTCGTCGATTTCATGCATGGTTATTCTCTCAGTTTTGGTGCGCGACCGGCTCAGGCATGCGTGGCAGCGGCGGATGCCGCGCCATAGCCGGCCTTGGTGCGCATTCGATCGCGGCAGGCTTCGCCGAAGGCACGGAAGATCGCGGTGGAAAGCGCGTCGTTGGCATGCTTCCATTCCGGGTGCCACTGCACACCCAGCGCGAAGGCACGCGCATCTTTCACGCTCACCGCTTCGATCAATCCGTCCGGCGCGGTGGCCTCTGCCACCAGACCCACGCCCAGCCGCTCGACGCCCTGACCGTGCAATGAATTCACACGCGCTTCATTCGTGCCGCCCGCGAGGCGCTGCAACAAGCCGCCCTGCGTCAGCGTGATCGAATGCGACGGTGCATATTGCACGTCGAGGTCGTCTTCCTTGTTCTCACGATGGTCGTTCAGACCGGCCACCGCGTGAACGCTTTGATGCAACGTCCCGCCGAACACCACGTTCATTTCCTGAAAGCCCCGGCATACCGCCAGCACCGGCACGCCTGCGGCGATCGCGGCGCGCAGCAGCGGCAGCGTCGTCGCATCGCGTGCGGCGTCGTGCAGCGTGCCCGGCGCGCTGGGATGGCCGCCGTAACGGTGCGGCTCGACATTCGAATAGCTGCCGGTGAACAGTAAGCCGTCGACAGTAGCCAGCACGTCCTCGGTGGACTGACGTTCGCCGAGCGCCGGCAGCAACATGGCCAGCGCCTGCGAGCCGTCCACGATCGCGGCGATGTACTTCTCGCCGGTGACGTGCGACGGGTGGACTCCCATCATCGTTCTGTCGGCGCTGATGCCGACGAGAGGTTTGTTTCGCATATCAGATAGACGTGTATGTTCCCCGCGGGACGCGGCATGAACAACGTTAAACACGGCGCGGCAACATTCCGCAGCCGGACGCAAGGCGTCAGGCCACCGGGTAGTGCAGGCGGTCGTCGTCAGCGGGACGCGCCGCGCGTGGTAATTAGATGTGTCGTTCGATTCGGTCCGCTGCGGTGCGCAGCTAATCTGATCCGCATGAGGCGCTGCGCGGCAGACGGCACCGCACACGCACAAACGCATGGCTCAAGAGAGCGCGTTCACGCAAACGGACGAATCGAACGACGGAAAAGGGGGAGGCGCTACGGCAGCAGCGAGGCGACTTCGTCCGTGCGCACAGCAATGAAGGCGCGCGCGGAGATGGAGTTGTGACGTCGAACTGAACGGCGGGACAGGATCGTGAAGACGGACAGGAAGCGGCGGAACGCAAGGCTGCCGTTGCTGCCGTCGGCGATGGCGCCGTCAGCGCGAGGACAACTCGCCTGACTTCGATTCCATCTCACCAAAGGGCCTCGGACTCTCACGATTACACTCGACTAGCGACGTTGAAAGTATTGAACGCTTGCTCGAAAAACGCACAGGGCGTTTAAAGAAACATGACGCTGGGATGACCGTCTCTGACCGTTGCGAACCGGGTTCGCTGCGTCAGAAACACACGTTCGTGTTTCGTGACGTCGGCATGACGATCGCCTGAGAACCATCGTATACGAGCCAATAATGCCGTCAAATCATTTTTATAAAAGATTTATCAGGGCTTTCCCGAGGGTGTCCCTGGAATCCGGGTCAGTGGGAACATTCGTTGCGCAAATCATATTTCGGAATCCTTTCAGGGTTTTCCCCAGCGGCGCAACGATTAAAGTGACTAGAATATTCAACACTCGCGGGCACACGTTGCCCGAGTCCACGCGCCCGATCGTCTTCCATGTCAGAGAACCTAGCGATGTCCATAGAAGTTGCCACCCGCCTGCAGTACATCCGTAAGAAGAATGGTCTGTCCCAGCGTGAGCTGGCGAAACGGGCGGGGGTGACCAACGGCACGATCTCGCTGATCGAACAGAACCGGGTGAGTCCGTCGGTTGGATCGCTGAAGAAACTGCTTGAGTGCATACCGATGAGTCTCGCCGAGTTCTTCACTTTTGAAGTCGAGGTGGAGCGCTCGGTCGTGTCGCGCCGCGCCGACATGCCGAATCTCGGCAATGAGTCGATCGAGTTCTATCTCGCCGGCTCCAGTGTCAAAGACCGCAATATGGGCATTCTGCGCGAGGTCTATCAGCCGCTCTCGGATACCGGACCGGAAATGCTGGAGCACGAAGGGCACGAGGGCGGGGTGGTGGTCAGCGGTCAGATCGAACTGACAGTGGACGGCGTGACGTGGCTGCTCGACCCCGGTGACAGCTATTACTTCGAAAGCCGTCTACCGCATCGTTTTCGCAATCCCAGCGCGGAGCATCTCTGCGAGATCGTGTCGGCCAATTCGCCGCCCACGTTCTAAAGACTCCGCGCCAACGCGCCGCGACGCAGTTTCCAGGCCGCTTGAAGTCGAAGCCGGCGTGCGTCGAGCGCATAACATTGAGGCATCCTGATGGACAAGAAATCTCTCGCTTTCTGGCAAGACAAAGCCGCTACGCTTTCGATCGAAGGCCGTGCGTTTATCGACGGTGAGTACCGTGACGCCGCTGGCGGCCGCACGTTCGACTGCCTGAGCCCGATCGACGGCAAGCTGCTTGCCAAGGTGGCTGACAGCGGTGCGGCGGATGTCGATGCCGCCGTGGCAGCCGCACGCCGCGCGTTCGATGCCGGCGTGTGGTCCGACCTCAATCCCCGCAAGCGCAAGGCGATCCTCCTGCGCTGGGCCGCGTCGATCCGTGAGCATATGGACGAACTCGCGCTGCTCGAAACGCTGGACGCAGGCAAGCCGATCGCCGACACCACCTCGGTGGACGTGCCGGGCGCCGCCTATTGCGTCGAGTGGTTCGCTGAAGCCATCGACAAGGTCGGCGGCGAAGTCGCGCCGGCCGATCATCATTTGGTGGGGCTCGTCACGCGTGAGCCGATCGGTGTCGTCGCGGCAGTCGTGCCGTGGAATTTCCCGATCCTGATGGCGTCGTGGAAGTTCGGCCCGGCGCTCGCCGCGGGTAACAGCGTCGTGCTCAAGCCTTCGGAGAAGTCACCACTTACCGCGATTCGCCTCGCTCAACTCGCGCTGGACGCAGGCATCCCCGCCGGCGTGTTCAACGTGGTGCCGGGCGCGGGCGAACCGGGCAAGCTGCTGGCGCTGCATCAGGACGTGGACTGTCTCGCCTTCACCGGTTCGACCAATGTCGGCAAGCTGATCATGCAATACGCCGGTCAATCGAACCTGAAGCGCGTGTGGCTAGAACTCGGCGGCAAGTCGCCGAACATCGTGATGCCCGATTGCCCCGACCTCGATCGCGCGGCGAACGCGGCGGCCGGTGCGATTTTCTACAACATGGGCGAAATGTGCACCGCGGGTTCGCGTTTGCTCGTGCACAAAGACATCAAGGACGTGTTCCTCGACAAGCTGATTGCCGCCGCGCGCAGCTATACGCCGGGCAATCCGCTCGACCCGCAAACCTCGATGGGCGCGATCGTCGATAACGTGCAACTCGAACGCGTGCTCGGTTATATCGAAGCGGGCCGTGCCGAAGCGAAGCTGTTGCTGGGCGGTTCGCGCGTCAAGCAGGAGACCGGCGGCTTCTATATCGAACCGACCATCTTCGATATCCCGGCTGCCGGCGCAAAGGTTGCGCGCGAGGAAATCTTCGGGCCGGTGTTGTCGGTGATTACGTTCGACACGGTTGAGGAAGCGATCAGGATCGCTAACGACAGCGAATACGGTCTTGCCGCCGCCGTGTGGACCTCGAACCTCACCACCGCGCATGAAGTGTCGCGCAAGCTGCGCGCCGGTACGGTGTGGGTCAATTGCTACGACGAAGGCGGGGACATGAACTTCCCGTTCGGCGGCTACAAGCAATCGGGCAACGGCCGTGACAAGTCGTTGCACGCGCTGGAGAAGTACACCGAGCTGAAGTCCACGCTCGTTCGGCTGCGCTAAAGGATTCGCAAGCCAGCGCGGCGGCGTTTGAAAGAAACGCCGTCGCGTTCCCAATGAATCCGAGGCCGGACGTTGCACGCATTACCTGGAAGCCCCGCGTGCGGCTCCGGCATGTTTATCAGGTATCAGGTCATCCCATGACTGAACTCGTTTATGGCGACGGCGCGATCCGTCGTCCGTCGCTTTATGGCTCGTCGATCGAAAACACCTATGCGGGTGTGTTGTCGTTCATGCGCCGCAAGTACACCCGTGAAGTCGACGGCGTCGACGTCGTGGTCTCCGGCGTGCCGCTCGATCTGGCCACCACGTTCCGTTCGGGCGCGCGTCTCGGCCCGGCGGCGGTGCGCGCGGCGAGCGTGCAATTGTCGGAGCTGCATCCGTATCCGTGGGGCTTCAATCCGTTCGACGATCTCGCCGTGACGGACTACGGCGATTGCTGGTTCGACGCGCACAATCCCATGACGATCAAGGAATCGATCGTCGCGCATGCCCGTACGATTCTGCGTTCAGACGCAAAAATGCTGACGCTCGGCGGCGATCACTACATTACGTATCCGCTGCTGATCGCGCATGCGGAGAAGTACGGCAAGCCTCTCTCGCTGATCCATTTCGACGCCCACTGCGACACCTGGGCCGACGATAGCCCGGACAGCCTGAATCACGGCTCGATGTTCTACAAGGCGGTGAAAGACGGCTTGATCGATCCGAAGACTTCGGTGCAGGTCGGCATTCGCACGTGGAACGACGACTTCATGGGGATCAATATCCTCGACGCCGCCTGGGTCCACGAACACGGCACGCGAGCGGCGGTGGAGCGGATCACGTCGATTGTCGGCGAGCGGCCCGCATATCTGACCTTCGATATCGACTGCCTCGATCCGGCGTTCGCGCCGGGCACGGGCACGCCGGTGGCCGGCGGTTTGTCGTCGGCACAAGGGCTGGCCATCGTGCGTGGGCTCGGTGCGTTGAATCTGGTGGGCGCGGATGTGGTGGAAGTGGCGCCCGCTTATGACCAGAGCGAGATCACGGCGATTGCCGCCGCGCATATCGCGTGCGATCTGTTGTGTCTTTGGCGACAGAAGAAGGTCGCTGAACGCTAGGCACGTTCGATCGTCCTGAAGCGCAATCCCGGTTCAGCCCATCGACGATGATCGATCGGGCTGACGCCGGCCTTCGCGCAAGCCGAGCGTGTAGACAACGAGCGCGCCGCTCATGATTGCCAGTTGCCACAACAGCATGTCGCTGCCGCGTGCTTTCATCGCGAACCCGGCGATGAGCGGCCCCACGATCGAACTCGCGGTGAAGTTGAGGGACACCAGCCGCATGTTACGCGTGAGCGCGGCCTTGTCGCTGCATGCCGCCGCGACCATGCCGAGTGTGATGTACGCGCTGTTCATGCCGCCGAGCAGCAAGGCGCTCGCGCTCGCGAGCCATGAGGCGGGCGCGGCGAGCGCGAAACCGCAGATCGCCAGCGTGCTGAGCGCGGCGCAGACGATCACCGTGGCCGCCAGACCCGCGCGATCCGCAAACCAGCCGACCGGAAATTGCAGCGCCATGCCGCCGACGCCGAATAGCGTGAGTAGCGTGGCCGTTTGCGTGGTACTGAGACCGTGGGCGTCGGCAAAGAGCGGGAAGAGGCCATAGAGCGCGCCATCGCCGATGCCGCCTGCAGCGACGACCACCATGCCGAGGCTGACCATTGGGCCGATGGGGGCGCTTTTCGCTGCGCTGTCTGTTCGCGCAGGCCGTGCTGATTTGACAGCAGTGGGCCTGTCGTCCGACGCAGTCAGCCACAGTGGAAGGGCCGCCGCAAACGTGAAGGCCGCCCCGGCCGCGAACGTAATGCGTCCGTCGACTGCGCACCACACCGCCAACGCCGGGCCGATGACGCCGGCGCTGGCAATCAGCGCTTCGTGCACGCCCACTACACGTCCGCTCGATTCGGCCGGTACAAGCCGATAGAGCCACGTTTCATTGGCGATCCAGCGCAAACCGATGCCGAGCCCGGTCAACAGGCCGGGCACGAGCCACAACGGCCACCACAGCGCGTTCATCGTTGCGAACGCAAGCACCGTGGCGGCGAGGCCGAGCGATACCGTGCGCTTCGCACCGATCCGTTCCATCAGCCACGGCGCAATCAACAAGCCGGCCAGCATGCCGGTCCATTGCGAAGCGGAGAAGAGGCCGGCGCGTGGTGCGTCGAGGCCACGCTGCGCCAGCCACACCGGCAGCACCATGAAGCCGATGCCGAACTGGCCGATCTGCGAGAGCGCCGAGACCGCGGTCAGCGCGGCGATCGCCGGCCAGCGCACCGGCACGGCGGTATTCATGTGCCGCTCCGCGCAGGCATGGGCAGACCCTGTTCGCGGCATTCGACCGGGCAGCCGGCTTTCAGGCAGGGGCCGTCGTCGCAAAGGCGGCACAGTTGCATGGCGTGCGCCGGATCGCGGGTCTCATTCCACAGGATCTTGATCAGCAGGCTTTCGAGCACGTCGCGCTCGCGCTCGTCGAGCTGTCCGACGATGCGTTTGAGCATCTGGTCGCGTGCCGTTTGCAGGCGTTTGGCTTCACGCTTGCCGGAAGCGGTCAAGGCAAGCGCGACGGAACGTTTATCCGTGCCGGATTTCTTTTCGACGAGACCGGCGTCCACGAGGCCTGCAACGGCGCGGACCGCGGCCGGATGCGAAAGATCGACCGCCTCGCGTAATACTTCAATGGATGAATCAGGATATTGACCGACCGCGTTGAGCATGGCGCGGGCAGTGGGGCCCGCGAGCGCGGCCACGGTAGGCTGCGCGTTCATCTCGTCCGTGACCAGCAGGGCGAGCACGCCAAGCAGGTTTTCTGTGCGCTGCGTCATAGCGACACCTCAATGTGTGCAACATGCATATATGCATGTTGCACACATTGAAGGTGATGCGCAAGCGGTTTTTAATGCAGCCCCGTTGTGTTCGGAGGGCGGGTTCAAACACCTGCCGTCACTTCGCCAATCGCGCCCGCACGGTGTACTCGCCTTCGTTGCCCTCGTCTTCCGCCATATGGGCCATCGCCGTCTCGAAGTCGGGCGGCAGCGGCTCGACCGGATAACCGCGTTTTTCCCACGCGTCGAGGCCGCCCTTGAGCGCGCGGACGTGATGGATATTCTTTCGATGCAACTGATTGACGATCCGCTTGGCCGTCGCTTCGTTAGGACAGACGCAGTAGACGACAATCGGCCGCTTCAGCAAGTCGGGATGCAGGGGCTCGGGCGAATCGAGGTCCAGCAACTGCGCGCCTGCAATCCGGTGCGATTCTTTCGCGCGTATGCTGTGCGGCCGGGCATCGAGGATCAGCGGCGGTTCATTGGACTTCATGAGTTCGTCGAGCTGGTCGGGCGAGATGCGTATATGCGCGAGCCAGCGGCGAAACTGCCAGCGGCGTACGTAGCGATAGACGAGCACGGCAAGGAAGATCGCCGCGAACGCGTCGAAAATCGTGCCGCCGTGATGGCGCACGAGCAGGACGAGTTGCACGATCTGATCGTCAAGCGCGGCGCCGCCGATCACCCACACGCTGGCCCACAGCACCGCGCCGACAAAATCCCACAGCAGAAACACGCCAACGTTGATTGGCGTGGTGCCGAGCAGTGGTGCCGAGATCAGGCCGAGCCCCGGCAGGAATTTGGCGACGGTCAGAATTGGCGCGCCGTACCGTTCATAGGTATTGCGTGCGACACGCACGGTGGTATCGAGCGAGAGTGAGAAGCGCACCAGCTGATTCAGCAAGCGCCGGCCGTATGTCCGCCCGGTGAAGAACCATAGCGAGTCCGCCAGCAGCGTTGCGCAGACGGCGGCCCCGATGACGCTGGCGTAAGAGGTCTGTCCCATGGCGGCCATGGTTCCGCCGAGGATCAGCATCGGCGCCGCCGGAATCGGCAGGCCGAGTTGCGTGACGAGCACGCTCATGAATACGGCCCACACGCCCAACGAGGGTGGAATAGCAACCGGAAAATGCCACACAACCACGCTCCTCTTGATGCGATGAAGGGATCTGGAACAGTTGGCGCCTCGCCGGCGTGCGTTGCGAACACGTCATGTATGGCCGGTTCCTGCCGGACAGCGGCCGGCTGCATGGCTCGTTCAGCTGGCCGGCGGCACGAAGGCAGCAGCACGCACTTCGGATTTAAGCACAGGTTGGCGAAATGGCGCCGTGGGGCGGGCTGAGTACCTGAAAAAATTCAAGGGAATGGAACGATTGACCGTGCTGTGTTGGCCCTGTGCAGTCCGTCCCTGTCGCGGCTCAGCGCGGAGCAAAGCGCCGGATTGACCCGGACGGCAGCGGGTCGAAGTTCGCTACAATCGTCGTGCACATACAGATACAACGGAGACACCCCATGGCAAACCCTCAGCCGATCAGCCGCTATCCCGTGCCTGAGCCTGGCGCGTGGCCGGACGATATCCGCGCTCGGATCCTGGAAGTGCAGGAGAAAGCTGGTTTTGTTCCGAACGTATTCCTGACGCTGGCGTACCGGCCGGATGAATTCCGCGCGTTTTTTGCTTACCACGACGCATTGATGCTGAAAGAAGGCGGTCTCACCAAAGGCGAGCGCGAGATGATTGTCGTCGCCACGAGCGCGGTGAATCAGTGCCTGTATTGCGTGGTCGCGCACGGGGCGATTCTGCGCATCTACGAGAAGGCGCCCTTGCTTGCGGATCAGGTGGCCGTCAACCATCGCAAGGCGGATATCACGGCGCGTCAGAAGGCGATGCTCGACTTTGCGCTGAAGGTCTGCCGCGAATCCGGCACGGTCGACGATGCCGATTTTCAGACGCTACGTAAGCACGGCTTTTCGGATGAAGACGTGTGGGATATCGCGGCCATCACCGCATTTTTCGGTTTGTCGAACCGGATGGCCAACGTCATTTCAATGCGGCCGAACGACGAGTTCTATCTGATGGGGCGTGTGCCGAAAGCGGCGGCGGACGCGCCGCGAAAATAGCATCGGAGCTGCGGACTCGCGGCGCGCGCCGATACGCGCTCACGCAAGTCCGCAGCCAAACCCTCACGCCCCCACCGGCTCGGACCGGATTGCGGGCGTACTGACGGCCTTGTCGTCGATGGGGAAGTGCAGCATTGCGGCGACGAGTCCTGCGACGACCGTGGCTTCCCACAGCAGCGAATAGGACCCGGTCAGATCGAACACCAGGCCGCCTAGCCATGCGCCGAGAAACGAGCCGATCTGGTGGCTCAGAAAGCAGACGCCAAAGAGGCTGCCGAGGTGCCGCGTGCCGAACACTTTCGCCACGAGTCCACTCGTCAGCGGCACAGTCCCGAGCCAGGTCAGCCCCATCACCGCCGCGAAGGTGACGACCGAAGCGGAGGTCTTCGGCAGCAGAAAGAAGACGCCGATCGTCACGCTTCGAATGAGGTAAAGCCAGCCGAGTATATGGTGCTGGCGGAACCGGCCGCCCAGCCAGCCGCATCCCCAACTGCCCGCCATGTTGAACAGGCCGATAAGCGCGAGCGCGGTGGCGCCCAGCCCGACAGGCATATGGCACAGCGTCAGATACTCAGGCAGATGGGTGGCGATGAACGCGAGCTGAAATCCACAGGTGAAGAAGCCGAGGGTCAGGAGTCGATATCCCCGATGCCGGATCGCCTGAGCGAATACCTTGCGAAGCGACGCAGCGGGCGGCTCCTGAACCTGCATGCCGACACTCGTGCGCCGGTCGAGCACGATGCCGAGCGGCGCGATCAGCAGCATCAGGAAGGCCAGCACGAAGAGCGAGGTGGCGATACCCGAGCTGAGTCGAATGCTCTGCACGAGCGGGATCATCAGCACCTGTCCTGCCGAGCCGCCTGCGCTGACGAGACCCATCGCCATGCTGCGTTTTTCCGGAGACGCGATGCGGCCGACTGCCGGCAACACCACGCCGAACGTCGTGCAACTCACGCCGATGCCGACCAGCAGACCCATACCGACGATCAGCATCGGGCCCGATGGCGCGACCGCCGCGACGCCCAGGCCCGCGGCAAACGTCGTCGCGCCGAACGCGACCACCGGCGCCGAACCATAGCGATCCGCCGCCGCGCCCGCGAACGGTTGCGCGAAACCCCATACCAGGTTGTGCAGCGCGATGGCGAAAGCGATCAGCGTGACGGGCAGGCCGCGGTCGAACGAGAACGGCCCGATGAAGAGACCGAAGGTCTGCCGGATGCCCATGGCGGCGCTCAGAATCAGCGCGCCGGCGATGATCACAAGCGTCGTTTGACTCAACGGGATGGCGAGGCGTTTGCTGTTTGTCGTGGACATGGTTCTGATCTCCTTGGACACCATGGTCGCAGCGAGCGTCAGAAGCGGCAAAAGAAAAGATTTTGACGACAGGTGAGTGTGGCTCACCTGTCCAGACAGAGGGCGTGCAGGGTTTAGCGGTTGGCGTGGCGCGATTCCGCGTTGGCAGCATCGGATGGATTGGCGAACGGTTCAGCCTCGCTGAGTAGCCACCGTTTGAAGTCGGACAGTTCCGGGCGATTCTCCGCGCTATCCGTGTTTTGCGCGCTCACCAGCCAATATGCCGTGGACGAGGCGGTCGTGTGTGGACTGGCCTCGACGAGCGCACCGCTTGCGAGATCGCGGTCCACCAGCGGCCGTCTGCCGAGCGCGACGCCGAGCCCCATGCTCGCGGCTTCGAAAGCGAGCTGGATCGTGTCGACGCGCAAGCCGTCGTTCAGGTCGATGCCGTGGATGGCGGTTCCGTTTATGGCGACCCCGTCTATGGCGACCCGGTCTATGGCGATCCCGTCGAACCACGCCTGCCAGTCCTCGCTCGCCGAGTTCACGTGAATGAACGTCGCGTGACGCAGATCGATGTTGCCATGCGCGTCGCGCAGATTGTCCACGTACGCCGGGCTGCATACCGGCACCAGGCGTTCGCCGAACAGACGCGTCCAGGCGGTCCCCGCGACCGGGGCGCGGCTCAGACGAATGGCGAAATCGAAACCGTCGACGGGAAAGCCGACCTGACGGTGCGAGGTATCGACGGTGACGTTCGCATTCGGCCAGCGCGCGCGAAAGGCGGCGAGGCGCGGCAACAGCCAGCGCGAGGCGAGCGTGGGCGCGCAACTCAGCGCGATCGGGCGATTCGCGCGGTGGTTCGGCAGGCGTTGCGTGCCGATCGCGATCAGCGAAAACGCTTCGGATACGTAGGACAGATAGTCGGCGCCCGCCGTCGTCAGCGAAATTCCGCGCGGCTCGCGTACGAACAGCTCGACGCCGAGCGATTGCTCGAGGCCGACGATGCCGTGGCTAATCGCGCTCGGCGTGACGTTCAGTTCCGCGGCGGCGAGCTTGAAACTCTGATGCCTGCCGGCCGTTTCGAAAAAACGAAGCGCGGGCAGCGGGGGCAGACGAAGCGGCATGGGGCATCCTCAAAGGCGGCGCGGCGGGCGCCGTGACAGTGCAAAAATGCGCCGGCGCGCGCATGCTGTTTCGGGAAAGGATACCTTGCAATGAGGTTCCGATTGCCGCCGCGGTCGGGTCGGAAAAATATTTCGCTGGCGTTGTCGATTCGCCGCCACGCCGTTCGTCGTAGCTATATAAGGGCAAAAGATGCGCTCGCGGCTGCGTCGCGTCATGCCGCTATCGCGCCCTTAATCCTTGTTACCGCAACAGGAGGTGGTTGATGAATGACGTAGACCCATCTGCACAAACGTTGAAACCGGCCCGGCTGCTGGCCGAATCGCCCGCCCGGTTTCCGGGCGAGAGCGCTGAATATCGCAGTGCGCGCAACGACTTGCTGGCTGCGGAAATCGAATTGCGCCGCCATATCGAACGCGTGGCCGTGCAGCGCCGCGCTCTGCCGCCCGGCGGTATCGTGCCGCAGGACTATCTGTTCGAGGGCGAAGCGGGCCCGGTGACGCTATCCGAAATGTTCGGCGCGCATGACACGCTCGTCACCTATAACTGGATGTTCGGCCCGCAGCGTGAGCGCCCCTGTTCGATGTGCACTTCGCTCCTGAGCGCTTACGACGGTGAAATGCCCGACATATTGCAGCGCGTGGCCTTTGCGGTGATCGGCCGCTCGCCGATCGACAAGCTGGTGGCATTCAAGAAAGAGCGCGGCTGGCGGCACCTGCGGCTGTATTCGTCGGGCGGCAATACCTTCAACCGCGACTACGCCGCTGAAGTTCCGGATGGCGGTGACAATCCCGCCTTCAACGTATTCACGCGTTCAGGCGGTACGGTACGGCATTTCTGGGCCGAGGAAATGGGACCGTCGACAGCGGACCCGGGTCAGGATCCGCGCGGCGCACCCGATGTGATGCCGATCTGGACGGTGCTCGACATGACCCCCGGCGGCCGCGGCAGCGACTGGTATCCGGAGCTGGAGTACGACACGGTGCCGCGTTAGTCGTGCGGTTTCATGCAGGCGTGCTGTGCGCCTGTCGCGCTGAGTCGCACGAGGCAGGGAGGAGAGCATCTACGTCTCGACGACGTCACCTTGCCCGAGCATGGTCTGCAAATAGCCCGGGACGGCGCTTGCCCGCATCGGCCTGCCGAACAGATAGCCCTGTAGCGCGCGAGCGCCCAGCGCCTTGACGACGTCGGCTTGCGACGACGTCTCGAGTCCTTCCACGATGCATTCAAGTCCGAGGTTTCTGCACAGATCGAGCACCGACTTGACGATCTTCTTCGACGCGCTATTGGAATCCACGTCGGTCATGAAGCTGCGGTCGATCTTGATTGTATCGAAGGGCAGGCGATGCACGTAGCTGAGGCTCGAATAACCGGTGCCGAAATCGTCGAGCGAGACGCGGCAGCCGGCTTGCTTGATCATCGTCAGCGAGCAGTGGGCCTGTTCGAAATCGCGCGTGACCGCGGTTTCCGTGATCTCGAAGTTGACGTGATGCGCAGGCACGCCGCTGCCGAGCACGATATCGACCAGGCGGCGAGCGCGTGGCGAAGTCGAAATATCGATCGCGGAGAGATTGAACGACAGATAGAGATCGGACGGCCAGCGCGATGCTTCATCGAGCGCTTTGCGCAGCAGCACCTCAGTGACGCGCAGAATCAGGTCGGTACGCTCGGCAATCCGAATGAATTCCTCTGGCTTGACTGCGCCTAGCCGCGCGTTGTGCCATCGCCCGAGCGCCTCCATGCCGATGGTGCGTTGTGTGAGCACATCGTAGATTGGTTGAAACTCGAGGAACAGTTCGGACTCCAGGTCCGCATGGCGGAGTTCCTGGGCGACGAGACTCGAGCGCCGGATGCGCGTCTCATGTTCCGTCGAGAAGATCACCGGCGTGCCGCGGCGGCTTTCCTTGCCGACGTACAAGGCGGCGTCGGCGCGTTCGAAAACCTGCTGGACTGTCGTGCCCGCTTCAGGAAACGCGGCCCAGCCGATCGTTCCGGTCAGTTCGGCGACATTGCCGGCCACCCGATAGGGCTGGCTGAGCGTTTCGCAGATACGCTCTCCCAACTCGACGAGGGTCTCGTTCGGCAGTTTGTGCTGGGCCAGTACGCCGAATTCGTCGCCGCCCAGGCGCGCGAAGAAGATGCCGGGTTCCGCGAGCGCCAGCAAGCGCACGCCGACTTCCTGCAGCACGAGGTCGCCGCTTGCATGTCCGTAGATGTCGTTGACCTGTTTGAAGCCGTCGAGATCGATCAAGCCGACATTGAAGCCGCCACCGGCGGTGGGCGTCTGTTCCGATAGCGCGCGCAACGAGGCAAAGAAGCTGCGCCGGTTGGGCAGGTCGGTGAGGCTGTCGATGCTCGCCAGCCTGAAGTTGTCGTCGCTGAGTCTTTGCGTTTTCTGCTGGCTCACCTGCAATTCGCGCTGCGCATGCACCACGCCGGCAAACGTCCGGTAATACAACTCGATGATGAAGGCGAGCGCGACGCCGACCAGCGTCATGTCGA
Source organism: Paraburkholderia sediminicola (assembly GCF_046026675.1). Taxonomy (GTDB): domain Bacteria; phylum Pseudomonadota; class Gammaproteobacteria; order Burkholderiales; family Burkholderiaceae; genus Paraburkholderia; species Paraburkholderia sediminicola_F. Next base: position 1,713,641 of record NZ_JAQQEY010000002.1, read on the forward strand.
CGGCCATCGCAATGAACACAGGAGAACGCGTGGAGACCAGGTACGTCGAAAAGCTCAGGATAACGATTGATAACAAAAGCAGGGCGGCCGCCCGCAGATGCATCAGGCAGAACACGCAGCCGACCAGCGTCGTCGCCATGTAAAACGCGACCTGGGCCTGCTCATAGGCTGACCCGTAGGGAAACAGTAATAGTGACCAGCTGCTGAAGGCGACGGCGAAGATGCCCGCGAGCCAGATCAGCTTGCGCAGTTCCGGCACGGCCTTGTCGTGCGTGAGAACCCGGTGCCGGATGCGCCACCAGCGCACGCAACGAATAACGCACAGCGCGCAGAGCGTCCCGGGGAAGTAGATGGACAGCCACGCCGGCGCCGATCCCAGATGCGTGACAGCCACGGCCATCGTGTTGACGATCAGGATGAAATAAAGCAGCGGTATCTGGCGGCCGAATGCCTGAAGTTGCGAGCGCACGAGTTCCGGGTCGCCTTCCGCGACCGATAGCGCTTCCCTCAATCTGGCTAACCGAACCATGCCCGTCCTTGTAACGTTTGCGCCGCACACGCAGCTTTGTATATCGGCAACGTCGGTGAGACCTTGAGGGAATTCTCAGCGGAAATAAATCAGGCGTGTTGAAAGAGCGGTAAATACGCCCTGAGAGCGAGCTGCTGATGAGTCATTTGTGCTGCGCCGACCCGCATCTCGCAGGCGATATCGCCGGCTGCCGCGGTCATTCAAGACCATGCGGCGAGCGCCGCGCATGTTGCAATATGGCGAATCTTCATTGTTTTATTCTTCCCGGATTTTTATTGCTGGGCGTAGCGCGGTGCTGAATCGTGAATTTTCGCGATCCCCCGTAACATCGTAAAAAAGCATGGGGGCAGTCGATTTGCCGCCGCTAAATCACTGAAATTGCAACGGATTGTGATACGCCGCGGAGCGTCGTAAAGCGGGAGAAATGCGTAAGCGCGCGATTCTTATAGCACTTTGGGACAAAAAAACGTCAAATTGCCGCTGGGCGGGCGATACAAGGCTTACATCCAAGGTTTGCGCGAATGCGCGCCTATGCGTTAGTGTGTCGGTCCCGGCGCAACAGATGTGGCGCCGGTTCCATGATTACCATACGGGAAGTGCTATGAACAAACAGGAACTGATTGATGCAGTCGCCGCAGCGACGGGCGAAAGCAAAGCGGCCACCGGCCAAACCATCGACGCTATCGTCGAAGCGGTGACCAAAGCCGTGGTGGGTGGTGATACGGTGCAACTGGTCGGTTTCGGTTCTTTCTCGACCGGCGCGCGCGCAGCACGCGTGGGTCGCAATCCGTCGACCGGTGCTGAGATCCAGATCGCCGCAGCCAAGACGGTGAAGTTCACCGCCGGCAAGGCGTTCAAGGAAGCCGTCAACGCGTCGTAATGCAACGCGCCTCGCGCTGGAGCATCCACGCGCGCTATTTTAGTGCGCGGTGCCCGATGCATCGGGCGTGAGGAAACACGCGCTGCCCAACACCGGTGAGGGTGTTCTATCGGTGGCTGGTGCGGCGCGTGTGGTGCTTATGATGTTGTTGTTTGCTTCAGGTCTGCTTCAGATTTGCGTCATGCACGCTCGCGTTCCAGCCTTTAATGATGCTCATTGTGATGTTCATCGGACGGTTACTGGATGCGCGAGATCGTGCAGGCCGCGTCGGCGGGTTTCAGCCCGCGCGTCGTTTCCGGGTTGCTTCGGCCAGCGTCTCGAGCGCCGGTTCGGTTTGCGCCCAGCTCACGCAGGCGTCCGTAATCGATACGCCGTAACGCAGCGGCACACCGGTCTTCAGATCCTGACGACCTTCTTCCAGATGACTTTCGAGCATGACGCCGAGAATGCGGCGCTCGCGCTGCGAGAGTTGCTGCGCCAGATCCTGCACCACCTCCAGTTGACGCAAATGCGATTTGCCTGAGTTCGCGTGTGAGCAGTCGATCATGACCTGCTCGCGCAGGCCTGCCGATTTGAGCACTGCGCAGGTTGCGTCGACGGACGCGCTGTCGTAATTCGGACCTTTCTTGCCGCCGCGCAAGATCACGTGCGCGTCGTCATTGCCACGGGTCTCGAAGATCGCGGCCATACCCATCTTGGTCATACCCATAAACGCATGGCTTGCGTGCGCCGCAACGATGGCGTCCGCGGCGATCTGCACGCCACCGTCCGTACCGTTCTTGAAGCCGATCGGGCAGCTCAGCCCCGACGCAAGCTGCCGATGACTCTGGCTCTCCGTCGTGCGCGCGCCAATCGCACCCCATGCGACCAGGTCCGCGATGTATTGCGGGCTGAGCAAGTCGAGAAATTCGGTGGCCGTGGGCAAGCCGAGACCGTTGATATCGAGCAGCAGTTGCCGTGCGAGACGTAAGCCCTCGTTGATGCGGAAGCTGCCGTCGAGACGCGGGTCGTTGATATAGCCTTTCCAGCCTACCGTCGTGCGCGGCTTTTCGAAGTACACCCGCATGACGATCAGCAGATCGTCCTTATAGGTCTGTGCCGCGACTTTGAGCTTGCGCGCGTATTCGATGGCCTGGTCGTGGTCGTGAATCGAACACGGGCCGACGATCAGCACGAGCCGGTCGTCACGGCCGTGCAGAACATCGGCGATTTCCGCGCGGGTTTTCTCGACGAGCGTCTGCACCGACGGCGGCACAGGCAATTCGTCCTGCAGCAAGGCAGGGGAAATCAGCGGACGTACCGCGCCGATGCGGACGTCGTCGATGCGCGTGGTGTCCTGGGTGGCGTCGGCCGAGCCGACTTCCTGATCGTGCAAAGGATTGTCGATGGCGCTCAAAATAGTCTCCCGGACCTTGGGTTGAGATGGCCTTGCGGCCTGAATGGGTGAGTGTCGGAGCGTTGATTCGCTGCCGGGATTATGACACTCGCGCGTGTGGGCCGGATGACCGTTATTCGAGGCGCTTGATCAGCGCCATGGCGGCGGCCGGATTGCGTTCCTTGAAGCCGCTGATGACGTAGAGGTAGACGTCGCGCGCTGCGGTTTTTGCGGGGGCCGCGGCGGATGTATCGAGGTCGTCCGGTGTTGTGCCTGCGGCGAGTTGACGGGCGCGTTCGACCCAGGCGTCGAGGGCCTTGGCCGAATAGCCTTTGGCTTCCTTGTCGCTGGTACCCATGATGCGGGCGTAGACGAACGGCGCGGTGATGTCGGCGATTTGCGGGTAGTCGCTGTCGGCCGCCAGCACGATGGCGACTTTGTACTTTCTGGCTAACGCGATGAATTCGGGGGTCTTGAAGGTGTCGTTACGGACTTCGATGGCGTGCCTTAGTTTTTGCCCTTCGATGCTCGCGGGCAGTAATTTCAGGAAGGCCTCGAAGTCTTCAGGGTCGAACTTTTTGGTGGTGGCGAATTGCCAGTTGATCGGGCCTAGCTTCTGTTTTAGCAGTAGCACACCGCTGGCGAAGAACCGTTCGATGGTTTCGTTGGCGTCCGCCAGGATTTTTCGGTTTGTTGCGTAGCGGGGGGCTTTTAGCGAGAAGACGAAATCTTCGGGGGTTTCCTGATACCACTTTTCGTAGCTTGCCGGTTTTTGCAAGCCGTAGAAGGTGCCGTTGATTTCTATCGATGTGAGGGATTGGCTCGCGTGTTGGAGCTCGCGGCTTTGTGTCAGGTCTGACGGGTAAAACGTGCCTCGCCAAGGGGCGTAGGTCCAGCCGCCTATGCCGATTCGGATTTTGCCGGGTTTCGGGGATGGCATTTTTTTGGAGCCTGTTTGGGCGGCTTCGCCGGGAGAGGTAGGTTAGCGCATTTGTCTCAGGTTTTTTGCCTTCGCGGTGCTTTTTTTGTTTTGCCTTCGTGGCGCTTTTGGCAGTGTTCTTGGGGCTTTGGCCTTTCCTTGATTTGTTAGTGGTCTATTAGCGTTGCCCCTGTGCGGGGCGGCACCTACTTTTCTTTGCCGGCCCTCCATGTCAGGCTAGTTGTCGCCTCATCCGAACCGATTGGTGTAAAGATGGGGGGCGGACAGCGAATGGAAGATGAAGCGCTACTCAGCGGAAACCCGGGAGTGGGTAATCAAACAGATGATGCCACCGTTCAATCGTGCGGTAATCGAGCTGGCTGGGGCGACGGGCATCACGACAGTGACGCTGCGCGCCTGGCGGCAAAGTGCAAGACAGGCAGGAGAATTCATGCCGGGCAATGGCAAAACGGGTGATCGGTGGTCGAGCGCCGACAAGTTCAGGGTGGTGCTGGAGACGGCGTCGCTGAACGAGATCGAGACCTCACAGTACTGCCGCAGCAAGGGCATTTACCCGGAGCAGATCCGGCAGTGGCGCGAGGCGTGCGAACAGGCCAACAGCGCGCCTGAAACGAAACCCACAGCTGCGCAGCGCAATGAAGCCAAGGTTGCCCACAAGCGCATCCGTGAACTGGAACGCCAGCTCAAGCGCAGCGACGCTGCGCGTGCGGAGGCGGCGGCGTTGCTGAACCTGCGAAAAAAAGCCGAAGCGATCTGGGGCAAGGAAGAGGACGACTGATCAGCAGCCCGGATCGCGATGAAGCCATGCAGTTGATCGATGAAGCGGTGCAGCAGGGAGCCCGCCGTGCGTGTGCGTGCGAGCAGTTGGGCATTAGCGTGCGCAGTGTCCAGCGCTGGCGCGAGGCGCCGCAGGACGGCCGTACGCTAGCCACCCGCCAGGCTCCGGCCAACAAACTGAGTCAGGCCGAGCGCCAGGCCGTGCTTGATGCGGCGAACCGGCCCGCATACGCCAGCCTGACGCCACACCAGATCGTGCCGAAACTGGCTGATGAGGGCGTGTATCTGGCCTCCGAATCGACGTTTTACCGGGTACTGAAAGCGGCAGGACAGGGCCAGCGTCGAGGACGCGCGAAGGCCCCGCAACGACGCACACTCACGACGCATTGTGCCGATGGTCCGAACCAGGTGTGGTGCTGGGATATTACGTGGATGCCGACCACGGTCAGGGGCCGGTACTTTTACTGGTACATGATGAAGGACATCTACAGCCGCAAGCTGGTGATGAACGAAGTGTGGGAGCAGGAGTCGGCCGAGCACGCGAGCGTGCTGCTAGCCAAGGGATGTCTGCGCGAAGGCATCGCCGGGCGTCCGCTGGTGCTGCATTCGGATAACGGCAGTGCGATGAAAGGCGCCACGATGCGCGCGGCCATGATTGATCTGGGTGTGCAGCCTTCGTTCAGCCGGCCGCGCGTCAGTAACGACAACGCCTTTGCCGAGTCGCTGTTCCGCACGGCGAAGTACTGTCCGTTATGGCCCGAGCAGCCGTTCGACACGCTGGAGGCAGCCCGGGAATGGGTGCAGCGCTTCGTGCAGTGGTACAACGAAGAGCACTGCCACAGCGGCCTGAAGTATGTCAGCCCGGCGCAACGGCATCGCGGCGAAGCCAGCGACCTGCTGGCCCGCCGGCGTGCGCTGTACCGGAGCGCACGCATGCAAAACCCGGCGCGCTGGTCAGGGGCCATCCGCAACTGGCATCTGGCAGACGCGGTCTATCTGAATCCGGAGCGGGCCTCGGCCTCAGCCCAAATGTATAAGCAGGCAGCGTGACGGTTCAGGCGACAACTACCTTGACACACACCGCCGGCTGCAAAGAAAAGTAGGCAAAAGAAAGCAGCTCAAACCGCTAATACTAAGTGGGGCCCGTGGTCTGCTTGGGGTAGTGGTGCATCTGGAATCTGGGTTCGTGCCCCTGCATACGCCAGTGACAAGGGCGTCATACTTCCGGCGGCGCTGCGCGCGCCGAAGACCCGCTCATAAAACCACCCGCTACGTTTTGGCGCTTGTGTCTCGTCGAGGCGAAGCCGACGGCCCCCGCTAGCCTCAACCGAAGCCCCTGGATTCCCATGCACACCCGTCCGCGACGCACGCAGTGCGGAGTGGGAGCTGATGACTCCTTTGTCACTAACGCCGAATGTGCGAGAACACGGATTCCAGATGCACCACTACCCGTTGCAGACCACGGGGCCCACTTAGTATTAGCGGTTTAAGCCGCTTTCTTTTGCCTACTTTTCTTTGCGGCAAGCAAAGAAAAGTAGGTGCCGCCCCGCACAGGGGCAACACTAATAGACCACTAGCAATGCAAGGAAAGGCACCAAAGCCAGAACAAGGAAAGGCACGAAAACCAGATCAAGGAAAGCCCCAAGAACACAGACAAGAGCGTCGCGCAGACAAAAAAACCCAAAAACCAAAACCACTATCCACCACGAGGCACCCGAGCCGCCTCCTCAAACCGCCGGTTAGCCTCACCAACATCAGCCCTGAACTGCTGCAAAGCACTAACCTCCAAATCCGGCGGCATCAACGCCGCCCACAACACATCAATCAACTGACCCGCGGTAGCGTCAATATCAATATGCCGATTAGCCAGCGTAGCGTCCCACAACACATGTTCCATCGGCCCAAACACCATCGACCGCAATAACCTCAACGGCATATCAGCCCGAATCTGCCCAGTCTCCTGGCCCTGCGCCAACACCCGCATCAACGGTGCCGTATACCGCCGCTGCAATTCAGTCAGCGCCTCACTCAACTCATGATGCCGGGCCCGGCCCTCGGACAACACCAAAGCACACAGGTCCGTGCCATTCACCAGCATCAACCGCAAATGCGTCCGCACAATAAAAGCAAACTGCTGCCGCACACTGCCGTCACGCGGCAGCCCCGACTCGATCGCTTCAATGATCTCGTCGTACCAGTCGCCAATCACCCGCGCGCATAACTCCCGCTTGCCGCGGAAATAACTGAATACGGTCGCCTCGGAAATCCCCAGGCGCTGCGCAATCTCCGCCGTCGTCGCGCGCTCGTAACCCTTCTCGGAGAACACGTCGCGCCCCGCCTGCAAGATCTCCCGCACGCGCTGCTGAGACTTGCGCCCGGCCGGCTGGCGGCGCGAGGCAGGTAACTCAGCCTTCATGGCAACCGTCATATGAGTCCAGTTCAGATTTGTGAGGCCAATCGCCTCGGTGACACCCGTCCCATCACTGTATAGCGGCTCCAGACGCATGCCAACCGGTTTCTGAGTGATACTCAAAAATACCACTTGACGCTTACGTAAATCTGGCGTGAAATGCGCCTTGAACGTTTCGCGCCTCGTGCGGGGTGGCAAGGGTGGCCCATAAGGCCGCCGCCGTCCGCTGAGCCGCACTCAGACGGGCCGGCGCCCACCCAGGCTAAGCCGTCCGCCAACGAACTCTGGAGACACTGCAATGAGCAACCTGCCCGGTTTGCAATTCCCGCTCGGCGAAGAAATCGAAATGCTGCGCGACAGCATCGCCGGATTCGCTGCCAAAGAAATCGCCCCGCGTGCCGCGGAAATCGATCGCACGGATCAGTTCCCCATGGACCTGTGGCGAAAATTCGGCGACCTGGGCGTGCTCGGCATGACGGTCTCGGAGGAATACGGCGGCGCGAACATGGGCTACACGGCGCACATGATCGCGATGGAAGAAATCTCGCGTGCGTCGGCATCGGTCGGTCTCTCGTACGGCGCGCACTCGAATCTGTGCGTCAACCAGATTCATCGCAACGGCACGGCCGCGCAGAAGGAAAAATATCTGCCCAAGCTGGTCTCGGGCGAACACATCGGCGCACTCGCCATGAGCGAACCGAACGCGGGTTCGGACGTCGTCAGCATGAAGCTGCGCGCGGACAAGAAGGGCGATCACTACGTGCTGAACGGCACGAAAATGTGGATCACCAACGGCCCGGATTGCGACACGCTGGTCGTCTATGCCAAAACCGATCCCGAAGCGAATTCGCGAGGCATTACCGCGTTTATCGTCGAGAAGGGCATGAAGGGTTTCTCGGTCGCGCAAAAACTCGACAAGCTCGGCATGCGCGGTTCGCATACCGGCGAGCTGGTGTTCCAGGACGTCGAAGTGCCGGAAGAAAATATCCTCGGCCAGTTGAACGGCGGCGTGAAGGTGCTGATGAGCGGCCTCGATTACGAACGCGCCGTGCTCGCCGGCGGCCCGACCGGAATCATGGTCGCAGTCATGGACGCAGTCGTGCCGTATATCCACGACCGCAAGCAATTCGGTCAGCCGATCGGCGAATTCCAGCTGATTCAAGGCAAGGTCGCCGATCTGTACACCACGCTGCAAGCGTGCCGCGCGTATCTCTACGCAGTGGGCCGTCAACTCGATACGCTCGGCAAGGAACATGTGCGCCAGGTGCGTAAGGACTGCGCAGGCGTGATTCTCTACACCGCTGAAAAAGCGACGTGGATGGCGGGCGAGGCGATCCAGATTCTCGGCGGCAATGGCTATATCAACGAGTATCCGGTCGGCCGTCTGTGGCGCGATGCGAAGCTCTATGAAATCGGCGCAGGCACGAGCGAAATCCGCCGCATGCTGATCGGCCGCGAACTGTTTGCCGAGACGGCTTGAGCCAAGAGGAGAAGCCACGCAATGCCGATCATCGAATCAAAGCTGAATCCCCGCTCAGACGACTTCCGCACCAATGCGGCGGCGCTCGAAGCGCTGGTCGCCGATCTTCGCGCGAAGATTGAGAAGCTCGCGCTGGGCGGCGGGCAGGCGGCGCGCGACAAACACACGGGCCGCGGCAAACTGTTGCCGCGTGAGCGTATCGAGAAACTGCTCGATCCGGGCACGCCGTTTCTCGAGTTCTCGCAACTTGCGGCCTACGGCATGTATCACAACGATGCGCCAGGCGCGGGTGTCATCACCGGCATTGGCCGCATTGCGGGGCAGGAGTGCGTGATCGTCTGTAATGACGCTACGGTCAAGGGCGGCACTTACTATCCCGTCACCGTGAAAAAGCACGTACGGGCGCAGGAAATCGCCGCCGAGAATCATCTGCCGTGTGTCTACCTGGTCGACTCGGGCGGGGCAAATCTGCCGAATCAGGACGACGTGTTCCCCGATCGCGATCACTTCGGCCGCATCTTCTTTAATCAGGCAAATTTGTCCGCGGCAGGCATTCCGCAGATCGCCGTCGTGATGGGTTCGTGCACGGCAGGCGGTGCCTACGTGCCGGCCATGAGCGATGAATCGATCATCGTCAAGAATCAGGGGACGATTTTTCTGGGCGGCCCGCCACTCGTCAAAGCCGCAACCGGTGAAGTGGTGAGTGCAGAAGACCTCGGCGGCGGCGACGTGCATACGCGGCTGTCGGGCGTGGTCGATCATCTCGCGCAGAACGATGCACATGCGCTGGGCATTGCGCGCAGCATCGTCGGCAATCTGAATCGCACGAAGCAGGTGCCGGTGGCGTTGCAGGAGCCGAAGCCGCCGCGCTATGACGTGAAGAGCATGTACGGCGTGATTCCGGTCGATACGCGCAAGCCGTTCGATATTCGCGAGGTGATCGCGCGCATCGTCGACGATTCCGCGTTCGACGAATTCAAGGCCCGTTACGGCACCACGCTCGTGTGCGGCTTCGCGCATATCTGGGGGCATCCGGTCGGCATCATCGCGAACAACGGCATTCTGTTTTCAGAGTCGGCGCTCAAGGGCGCGCACTTCATCGAACTGTGCTGCCAGCGCAAGATTCCGCTGGTGTTCCTGCAGAACATCACGGGCTTCATGGTGGGCCGCAAGTATGAGAACGAAGGCATCGCGCGTAACGGCGCGAAGATGGTGACGGCCGTGGCCACGGCGAAGGTGCCGAAGTTCACGGTGATCATCGGCGGTTCGTTCGGGGCGGGCAACTATGGCATGTGCGGCCGCGCGTATTCGCCGCGCTTCCTGTGGATGTGGCCGAACGCGCGCATTTCGGTGATGGGCGGCGACCAGGCGGCGTCGGTGCTGGCTACCGTCAAGCGCGACGGCATCGAAGGCAAGGGCGGTTCGTGGAGCGCGGAAGAGGAAGAAGCGTTCAAGCAACCGATTCGCGACCAATACGAGCATCAGGGCCACCCGTACTACGCAAGCGCCCGTCTGTGGGACGACGGCGTGATCGATCCGGCGCAAACGCGCGATGTGCTTGGCCTCGGCCTCTCGGCGACGATGAACGCACCGATCGAAGACACGCGTTTCGGCGTGTTCAGAATGTGACAGAGCGCAAAGCGCAGGAGCTGCAACGATGCAATACGAAACGCTGAATGTCGCTTTCGCCGGTCAGATCGCCACGGTCACGCTGAATCGGCCTGACGTGCGCAATGCGTTCAACGAAACGATGATCGCCGAAATCACCTCGGTTTTCACGGCGCTGAACACGCGCGACGACGTGCGCGCGGTGGTGCTCGCCGCGAACGGGAAGGCGTTCTGCGCGGGCGCCGACCTGAACTGGATGAAGAAAATGGCCGGCTACTCGGACGACGAGAACCGTGCCGACGCGATGCTGCTGGCAAACATGCTGTCGTCGATCTATCGCTGCAACAAACCGGTGATCGCGCGGGTGAACGGCGACGCCTACGCGGGCGGCATGGGCCTGATCTCGGCGTGCGATATCGTCGTCGCGGTGGAGGGCGCGCGGTTTTGCCTGTCGGAAGCGCGTCTCGGCCTGATCCCGGCGACCATTGCGCCGTACGTGATCCGCGCGTTGGGGGAGCAGGCGTCGCGCCGCTACTTCGCGACCGCTGAGCAGTTCGATTGCGCGACGGCGTTCCGTCTGGGCCTTGTCAGCGAAGCGGTCAGTGCGGAACAGCTTGACGCTACCGTGCAGCAGATCGCCGAGACGCTTTGCGCAAACGGTCCGCAAGCGGTGCGTGCCTGCAAGCAGCTGGTGCAGGATATCGCCGGCCGCGAGTTGAACGGGGCGATGATCGAAGACACGGCGGCGCGCATCGCGCGCACGCGAGCCGGTGCGGAAGGTCGCGAAGGTGTCGCGTCGTTCCTTGAAAAACGTACGCCTTCCTGGCGCAACTGAAGCGCAAATAAGCAGGCATTCAAGCAGACATTCCGAGGCGCTTGTCAGCCCTCATCAGAACAACAGCCCGAGCGGGACATTCACCGAGACACCTCATGTTCAACAAGATCCTGATTGCCAACCGAGGCGAGATTGCGTGCCGCGTCGCCGCGACCTGCAAGCGGCTCGGTATCGCGAGTGTGGCCGTGTATTCCGATGCGGACGCCAACGCAAAACACGTAGCCGCGTGTGATGAGGCGGTCCATATCGGCGGTTCGACCGCGGCGGAAAGTTATCTGCGGGTCGAGCGCATCATCGAAGCCGCGCGTGCGACCGGCGCACAGGCGGTGCATCCGGGCTACGGTTTTCTGTCGGAAAACGAAGACTTCGCGCATGCCTGCGAAGCGGCCGGCATCGTCTTCATCGGACCGCCGGTCGAAGCGATCGCCGCCATGGGCTCGAAGGCAGCCGCGAAGGCGCTGATGCATGCGGCCGCCGTGCCGCTCGTGCCGGGCTATCACGGCGACGATCAGGATGCTGAGTTGCTGCATCGCGAAGCCGATGCGATCGGTTATCCGGTCTTGCTGAAGGCAAGCGCGGGTGGCGGCGGCAAAGGCATGCGCGTGGTCGAGCGCACTGAAGACTTCGCGGCGGCGTTGGCGTCGTGCAAACGCGAAGCGGCCAGCAGTTTTGGCAACGACCGCGTGCTGATCGAAAAGTATCTGACGCGACCGCGTCACGTGGAAGTGCAGGTGTTCGCGGACCGTCACGGCGGCGCGGTGTATCTGTTCGACCGCGATTGCTCGGTTCAACGGCGTCACCAGAAGGTGCTGGAAGAAGCGCCGGCGCCGGGCTTGTCGGCGGAAGTCAAACGCGAGATGGGCGAAGCGGCCGTGGCCGCCGCGCGCGCGGTGAATTACGTGGGCGCGGGTACGGTCGAGTTCATCATGACCAGCACGGGCGATTTCTACTTCATGGAGATGAACACGCGCCTGCAGGTCGAGCATCCGGTCACGGAAATGGTGACGGGACAGGATCTGGTGGAATGGCAACTACGCGTCGCCGCCGACGAACCGCTGCCGCTCTCGCAAGAGCAACTGAAAATCGACGGCCACGCGATCGAAGCACGTATTTACGCCGAGCATCCTGCACGTGGTTTCCTGCCGTCGACGGGTACGCTCAAGCATTTGCGCATGCCTGAGGGCGTCGAATTCACCCTCGGTGAGCCGGACCGCAAAGCGCCTGTACGTATTGACAGCGGCGTGCGCGAAGGCGACGCCATCACCCCGTTCTACGATCCGATGATCGCCAAGCTGATCGTCCACGGCGCGACACGTGAAGAGGCGCTCGCGCGGATGAATCGTGCGCTGCGTGCCTGCGAAGTGGTTGGTCCGCACACCAACGTCGAGTTCCTGCAACGCATTGTCATGAGCGAACCTTTTGCGACTGGCGATCTCGATACGGGTTTGATCGAGCGTCATCACGATGCCTTGTTCGCGCCCGTGAAAAAGCCCTTCAAGGAAGCGCTGGCACTCGCTTGCGCCGCATTGCTGACGCGTGAAGGCGGCACGGCGCACGGCGCGTCGCCGTGGGATGCACTATCGCACTGGCGCCTGAACAGCGGCTATACGCAGACGCTCGGCTGGCGTGACGTCGAAAACGAAAGCGTTTTCACGGCCACGTTCGCTCGCGACGGCGCCACGCAAACACTCGAACACGACGGCGTGCGCGAAGGCTTCACCTGGTCGGAAGGCACCGGCCAGCACGAATATCGCGCGACGATCGGCGATGCGCGGGTCACGGGGCGTGTTTTCATCGACGGCGATACGTTCCACGTGTTCTGCCTCGGCGAGGCGCTGGCGTTCGAGTGGCAGAACCTGCTCGCCCATGCCGCGGATGCTGAAGGCGGTGAAGGCCGTTTGACCGCGCCGATGCCGGGCAAGGTGATCGCCGTGCTGGTCGAACCGGGCACGGTGGTGGAAAAGGGCACGCCGCTGATCGTGATGGAAGCGATGAAGATGGAGCACACCATCGGCGCGCCGGCGGCAGGCACGGTAACGGAAGTGCTGTATGCGGTTGGCGATCAGGTTGCCGATGGCGCGCAGCTTCTGGTGCTGGATGTGGGCTAACGGCCGCGTTCAAGCGAGGCGCGCATAGCCGGCGGCGCGCGCTTCGTTTTCGAGTTGCTCGATCCGTTCGTAGTCGGTGAGCGGCAACGCGGAAAAGCCCTTCAAACGTAGGCGTTTGGCACGTTCCGGCTGGGCGCGGTGCGCTTCGTTAAGTGCCTCGCGCAGCGTTTCGATCGTCGTGGACGGCACGTTGTTGGAGGCAATCAACGGCAAGCCCGGCGATGCCGCCGTCAAGCCGATTTGCCGAACCTTTTGCGCGAGTTCCGGCAATTCATCGCAGACAAACGCGAACGTCACGCAGTCGATTGCGGCGACGTCCGCGCGATTGTCGACCACCGCCCGCAATGATCCGAGATGCGAACCGGTGCGCAGGACCGCGCTGAAAAACGCGCCCTCGCGTGCAAGCGGCGCCACCGCGTGGCGAAACACATTCATGCCGCTATTCGAATCGTCCTGATTGTAGGTGGCACGCGCGCCGCGGCACGCCGCGAGCGAATCGAACTGCGACTCCGCTCGCGTGACCAGTACACTCGAATAATCCGCGCCTGTGCAGCCCGGTGCGTCGAATTGCGGCGTAGCGATCACCTGAACCTGCTCGTTCAGCCCATGCACCAATGGATAGCCGCAGGTTTGCGAGAGCAGTACGTTAGGGCGCCGCCAGAAGCCATGCAATTCTTCGTCGGGCTCAACGATGCGGCAGGCCGGGTTCACCATGCGCAAGACGTCGTCCAGCCACTCGCGCCACACAGTGGCAAGTGCGGGCGTCACGTTGTACATAGGCAGGGCGGCGATCCAGGTCATGGACGCGATTCTGGCATACCTAATGTCTGACCATTCGAAATTCGTCCAGACCCAGGCGCACGGGCTCGGTCTGTTTGAACGGCCATTTGCACTCCACGACCTTCAATATTTCCAGTTGCGCGTCTTCGAACGCGACGAGCAAATCCGTGCGGCGCTTGCTCGCGGCTCCGCAATAGGTCATCAACGCCTCGGCGCTGACCTCGAAAACCTGTACCCGATCGTCATAACAGACGCGGAAGGCGACAGTCGCGCATTCCGTGACACAGGGCCTGAATCCTTCATCGACATATACCGACATGACAACCTCCCGCCGCACGCCTGAGTCATCAGGATGACTGGCCGTAAGCTTTCGGTATGTGGGAAAACCGGCATTTGCCGTGAAAATGCCGGGCCTCCGCTCCATCTTAACGGTCGGAAATAATTGTCGCTTGAGTGGCCGCATGCGTAGTCCGATTTTGCGCCAGGACGGCGGGCCGGTCATTCAGAGTTCCAGCGTCAGTCCGTCCTTCGCGGCGACGTCGTCGGCGACCGGCCGCCCCATGCAGATGAGGGCATGGCCTTCCTCGATGGGGGCGTCCGTGGGTTCTTCGTAGGCGACTCTCCCGTTTAACACGCGCGTGGAGCATGTGCCGCACATCCCGGACCGGCAGCTCGACGGCGCGGCGATCCCGCATGCCTCGGCGAGATCGAGAAGCGTGCCGTTCTTCGGCAGCCATTGAACCGTGCGCTGCGATCGCGCGAACGTTACGGGTATGCCCGTGCTATCGCTTGCCGGCACGTTTGCGGGGCGCGAGCTCTGAGTGTTTTCCGCCACCGCCGGTGGGATTGCTGGCGTGCGTTTGACGGTTGCCGGTCCAAACGCCTCAAAGCGGATTCTGTTATCGGCGACGTTGAGCGCGCGCAATCCTTCATACAGTTCACGCATGAACGACTCGGGACCGCACAAATAGAAGTCGTAGTCGTCGAAGGGCAGTGCGCGCTTGATTTCAGCCAGGGTCACCCGACCGGGGAAGGCGCCGGAAGACGTTTGGGTGGCTGGATCGGCGGCGCTGTCGAACAGGTGCATCGAGACCGCCGGATGGCGCGACGCGAGGTCCTGCAGGTGCGCACTGAACGGCCGGTCGCCGTCGCGGCGCGCGCCATGGAAGAAATGCAGCGGCTTGGGCGGACTATGCGGCTCGCGCGCGGCAATGGCGTGATGCAGCATCGTGATCATCGGCGTGATGCCGATGCCCGCCGAAATGAACACGGCGGGGCGCGGGCTGGCTGAGTCGTAGGTGAATGCGCCGCGCGGTGTCATCGCTTCGACCTGCATGCCGGCGGCGAAGCGGTCGTGCAGCGAGGCGGAGCCGACCCCGTCGCGTTTCACCGTGATCCGGTACTGCCGCCGGTTGCTCGCATCGGACAGCGTATAGGTGCGCGTCAGCGGCTTGTCGAAGCCGTTGACGGGTACGCGGATCGGCAAGTACTGGCCAGGTTCGTACGCAGGCAAGGGCGAGCCATCCGCCGATTCAAAATAGAACGAGCGGATCATGGGCGTTTCTTGGTGCACGGCGGCGATCCTGAGCTTCTTCCACGGCGATTCGGGCGTTGAAGCGAGCGGCGGAGTGGGCATTGAAGCAGGCCGTGAAGCCGGCGTCACGAACTGCGGCGCATAGCCGACTTCCGACCAACGAAACGGTAACGCCTGGCGGCTGCGCCGCACTTCGGTAATACGAAAGCGCACCAGCCGCTCCGCCAATGGAAATTTAACCAGTTCCGGACCGTCCCACACGATCTCAGCGAGGGCCGCGACGTACAGCATGTCACCGCTCACGAAGTCTACGAACAGCAGGCCGGCACGTGGATCGTGGAGCAGATTGCCCAGCGTGTTGAAGAAGCGGTTGCCGCTGAAATCGGGCGTTGTCAGCGTGGTCGCATCGTCAACGCGCACGAAGCCCGGCATGCCGCCGCGATGCGAAACATCGGCGCCACGCGCCGGGCCCGCATCTTCACTGACGTTCGCGCTGGCGATAAAGAAAGTATCCGCGTTGGCCAGCAATGCGCGGTCCGCGTCGCTGAGTTGGGTCGCGGTCTCAACGGGCGTCCGCGTGCCGGTTGCGCCGCGCGCAACGAAGCTCGGCGTACGACTTTGAATATATTTTGCGCAGTTGCCGAAGCTTTGCATGACCTCGAGCGTGACCGTATCGCCATCTGCCGACGACACCACGCCGTTGACGCGATTGCGCCGGCGGGTCTGCGCCTGCAGCCCCAGGCCACCGATCATCATGCCGGGTTGCCAGTACCCAGCCAGTGGATCGCCCGGTAAAACGCCGCCCTCGATCCGCAACGTGCGCGGGTCAGGGGACGATACAAAGCCCGGTTCGGCCGCGCGCAGGGTTGCCCACGGCTGGCCGTTTGCGTCGAGTCCGCCGAACACCATGAATGGCTGTTCGGCGTAAAACTGCCGATGCTGGTCCGGCATATAGCGACGGATACCGCGACGACCGATCGACTCCGCCTCTTCGTTCACTCCGGCATGTTGCTGTACCAGCAGTTCGGCGGCGTGAAACGGCGACTCGGCGGCGTCCCAACCGCGCGACGCGCTGGAAGAATGCTGGGACATATCGGCCTCTGCCCGTTAGGGCGTGTGCATTTCTCTGGTTAAGCGGCGAGCAGTCCTGCCTTCGTCGCAGGCATCGCGATGAAGCGTGGCAGCGCTTCGACACGACGGAGCCACGCCCGGATGTTCGGGTACGGCTCGAGCGATACGCCGCCTTCCGGCGCATGGGCGATGTACGTATGCGCGGCGATGTCGGCAATGCTCACGCGGTCGCCCGCAGCGAAATTCTTGCCGGCAAGCTCGGCGTCGAGCACGTCGAACAGCTTGTGGGCGATCTTCTGCGCGGTGTCGAGATTGAGCGGCGCACTGAATACCGTAACCAGCCGGGCGGCGCACGGTCCGTAAGCGATCTGTCCGGCCGCGAGCGAGAGCCATCGTTGCACGGCGGCGGCACCGAGCGCGTCTTCCGGCAGCCATGACGGGTCGCCATAGCGTTTCGCCAGGTAGACGAGGATTGCGTTGGAATCGAACAGCACCGTCTCGCCGTCTTCGATCGTCGGCACCTGGCCGAACGGATTGAGCTTCAGATATTCCGGGCGACGATTGTCGCCGGCAGCCATGTTCAGCTCGATCACTTCAAACGGCAGATCGAGCAAGGTCAGGAACAACTTCACGCGGTGCCCGTGCCCGGAGAGGAGTGTGGTGTGAAGGCGGATCGGCTGGGCGGGTTTGGCGGCAGACATTGAAAGCTCCTGGGGCGGGGAAAGCCGACAACCGTCGACTGGAATGGAGTAAGCGTACCGGCCCGCGGCGTCGCGCAGAAGCCTGCTAAGCTAGAAAACATAATCAATCAAAGATGGACAATCGGCGAATGGCAGATCTAAAAGATGTCAATCTGAACCGCCTTGCGATTTTTGTTGCAGTGGTGGAAGCGGGCTCGTTTACCGCAGCCGCGGCGCGTCTCGGTCTCACGAAAACCATGGTCAGCACGCATCTGCAGCGACTCGAGCGCGAAATCGGCGCAGGTCTGCTGGTCCGAACGACGAGGCGGCTCAGCGTGACCGAAAGCGGGCGTGCCTTCTACGAGGCAAGTTGCAAGATCTTGCAGGCGGCGGAGGAAGCGCTGTCGGCCGTAACGGGGGAATCGGCGCCGCTACGCGGCACGTTGCGCGTGAATGCGCCGATCGACTATGGGGCGTTGGTGGTGACGCCCGCGCTAGTGGAGATGCGCCGTACGTATCCGGAACTCGACATCGAACTGGTCTGCAACGATCACTATGTCGATCTGATCGCAGAAGGCATCGACGTGGCCATCCGTCTGGGGCAACTGGCCGATTCGGGCTACCGCGCCGTGAAGCTCGGTGGTTTCGTCAAATGGATCGTCGCGAGTCCGGAATTCATCGAGACGTGGGGTAAGCCGAAGACGCCGGCTGCGCTCGCGCCCATGCCTCACGTCGCACTATCTGTTTTGCAGCATCCGCTGACGCTCGAGCTGCAGCGGGTGAAAGGCACAAGACAAAGCGTGCGCTGCGAGAATGTTCTGCTGGTGAATACGGCCGATGCAGCCCGTGCGGCGACACTGGCTGGCGGTGGCTTCGGATTGCTGACGGATTTTTCGATTGCGGACGACGTGGCGGCGGATCGGCTGGTCCGCCTGTTGCCTGATTGGACCGGCAAGCCGAAGGGCATATACGCCGTGTTTCCACCTACCCGTTATCCGACGGCAAAGGTACGCGCGTTGATTGATGTGATCAGGAGAAGGCTTGAGCCGCCGGTGGACGGTTAACGTCTGGCAGAGCGTGGAGCATGCACTGGCTCTCAACGCAGTTTTTCATCGTTATGCTTGAGTCTGCTAAGCATAGTTAAAACGCTCGCTTATCCATGCGATTCGGCGTTGTTACGATCGCGGTTTGATCGTATTGACCAGACCGGAATTTCGAGCCGTGACCCTTTCTATTTTTCGTTTGCTCGCTCGCGCGGCGCTGGTTTCGCTGCTCGTCATGAGTGCCGCTCACGCGCAGACCGCCACCAATTCTTCGGCTCCGATAAAACTGCGGATCGGCTATCAAAAGTCGTCAACGCTCATCACGATCCTGAAGGCGCGTCGCTCGCTCGAGCAGGCGCTGGCGCCATTGGGCGTGAGCATTAGCTGGAACGAGTTTGCCAGCGGCTTGCCGCTGACCGAAGCGCTCAACGCCGACGCGGTCGACTTTAGCGCCGATGTCGCCGATACGGTCCCGGTGTTCGCCCAGGCCGCTCATGCACGTTTTGTCTATGTCGCGCAGGAAGCGCCGTCGCCTGGCGCTCAGGCCATCATCGTGAAGCGCGATGGGCCGCTGCATACGCTTGCCGACCTGAAAGGCCAGCGCATTGCGGTGACCAAGGCGGCAGGCAGCCATTATCTGCTGCTCGCCGCGCTCGCCAAAGCGGGTCTCGCACCTGCTGACGTGCGCATCAGTTATCTGACGCCCGCCGATGGACGTGCCGCATTCGAGCGCGGCAGCGTGGATGCCTGGATCACCTGGGACCCGTATGTCGCGTCGGTCGACAAAGCGCCGGACGTGCGCATCCTCGCCAACGGCGAAGGCCTCGCCTCGTATCAACGGTACTACCTCGCGTCCAGCAGCTTCGCCGCGGCCCACCCCGATGTGATTAGCATCGTGTTTGCGCAGTTGACGTCGGCGGGGGTGTGGGTTCGCAGTCATCCCGACGATGCGGCAAAGCTGCTCGCGCCGATCTGGGGCCTGGACGCGGCGACGATCGAGCGTGCGAATGGGCGCCGCAGCTATGCCGTACGCGCTGTAGACGCGCAAAATTTCGGTGAGCAGCAAAAGATCGCCGACACCTTCTATCGAGCGGGTCTTCTGCCGGCGCCAGTCTATACGGCCACGGCGCCGCGCTGGAACTTCACCACGAAGCGGGCCGAAACCGCGGCCGCTTTGACCACCACTCCGGCCACCGCTTCCGGTGGATAGGCCCTGCAGCGAACAGGGGCTTGGGGCTGAACGTGGCCCGCAGCGCGTTAAAGCATCGGGTTTATCACTCCAGCAGATAACCGTATCGGATTTGCTTCGTTGTCGTCGCGCGCATGCGCCGGTAAATTCGTCTGACTTCGCCTTTGCCGGCGTCCTTCGAACAGATTCGACGAAGAGTTTCCTGTGACGACTGCAACTACACCCACCGCCGCCAGCGCCGCTGGCCATGCCAATCAAGCCCGGCACATCGAAATTCGTCCTTTCGACGGTCCCGTCGGTGCTGAAGTTCTGGGTCTCGATCTCAGCGAGCCGCTGGGCCAGGAGGATTTCGCGCGCATTCACCGTGCGCATCTGGACCATCACGTGCTGGTGTTTCGCGATCAACGCATCACGCCGGATCAGCAGATCACCTTCAGCCGACGCTTCGGCCCGCTGCAGATTCACGTGCTGCATCAATTCCAGTTGCCGGGCTACCCGGAGGTGCTGGTCGTTTCGAACATCGTCGAGAACGGCCAGCCGATCGGTCTCGGCGACGCCGGCCATTACTGGCATTCCGATCTGTCGTACAAGGAGAAGCCAAGCCTTGGTTCGCTGCTGCACGCGCAGGAACTGCCTTCGGAAGGCGGCGACACGCTGTTCGCCAACATGCATCTCGCGTGGGACACGTTGCCGGCGCACTTGCGCAGCGCAGTGGAGGGAAGTTCGGCGGAGCACACGTATCTAGCGAAATACGCGGAATTGCAGAAGCGCAGCCCGTGGCGGCCGAATCTGTCGGCCGAGCAGATTGCGCAGGTGAAACCGGTCGTGCAGCCCATTGTGCGCACGCATCCTGAGACCGGGCGCCGCGCGCTCTTCGTCAGCGAGCATTTCACGACCCGTGTGATCGGCTTGCCGGAAGACGAGAGCAAGTCATTACTTGAAGAAATTTTCGCGCATAGCGTGCGCCCCGAGCATCTGTACCGGCATCAATGGTCCGAACACGACATGGTGTTCTGGGACAACCGCTCGTTGATGCATCTTGCGGCCGGCACGCCAGACCATCTGCGCCGCAAACTGTATCGCACGACGATTGAAGGCGACGTGCCGTTCTGACGGCAACGCCGCCCGCCATAACCACTATCACATGCTGACCGGAGTTCCGATGCTTGCCAGGTTTCGCCCGACCGCTGCGCGGTCGTTCTTTGCTCGCCGCTTGACTGCGACGCTGCTGACTGTATCGATAGGTGTCGCCGGCTTCGGCGCAGCCGTACCCGCACACGCCGAAGGGCAGATCCGCATTGCCGAACAGTTCGGTATCGTCTATCTGCTGCTGAACGTGGCGCGCGACCAGCAATTCGTCGAGAAAGAAGGGCGTAAGCAGGGCCTCGATATCAAGGTCGACTGGGTGAAGCTCTCGGGCGGTGCCGCAGTCAACGACGCGCTGCTCTCCGGCGCGGTAGATGTCGCCGGTGCGGGCGTCGGCCCCTTGCTGACGATCTGGGACCGCACGCACGGCAAGCAGAACGTGAAGGGCGTGGCGTCGCTCGGTAATCTGCCGTACTACCTCGTCAGCAACAATCCCAATGTCAAGACGATCGCCGACTTCACCGAGAAGGACCGCATCGCGTTGCCGGCGGTCAATGTGTCGGTGCAATCGCGCGTGCTGCAATACGCGGCGGCGAAACGCTGGGGCGACAAGGATTACAACCGCCTCGACAAGTTCACGCAGGCGCTGCCGCATCCCGACGCGGCCGCGGCGATCATCGCGGGCGGCACGGAAATCACCGGACACTTTGGCAATCCGCCGTTTCAGGAGCAGGAACTCGCCGGCAATCCGAAGGCGCACATCGTGCTGAATTCGTACGACGTGCTGGGTGGCCCGAGCTCGGCAACCGTCCTGTACGCGACAGAAAAATTCCGCGACAACAATCCGAAGACCTATCGCGCATTTGTCGAGGCACTGGCGGATGCCGCGCGCTTTATCTCGGCGAATCCCGATGCTGCAGCCGATATCTACATCCGTACGAACCAGTCGAAAATCGACCGTAATCTGCTGCTGAAGGTCATCAAGGACCCCCAGGTGCAGTTCAAGATCGCGCCGCAGAATACGTTCGGACTCGCGCAGTTCATGTATCGCGTCGGCGTCATCAAAAACGAGCCCAAGTCATGGAAGGATTATTTCTTCGACGATCCGGCAACCGCGGCGGGAAGTTGAGCGTGATTTTCTTCTCGAGCTTCGCCGACGATTCATCGGCGTGTGCGGCCGGCTTACAGGGAGCGATCTGATGGTGGCCAATCCTACCTTGCTGTTTCCGAACGATGCCGAGCAGGCCGCTCCGGCGACCAGCGAAAGACTGCTCGCGGTCGAACACGTCAACCTCGAATACCGCACGCGTGAACGGATCGTTCGCGCGACCCACGACGTGAGTTTCGACGTTTTCGGCGGCGATCGCTTCGTCCTGCTTGGCCCCTCGGGTTGCGGCAAGTCGACGCTGCTCAAAGCCGTTGCCGGCTTCATCCAGCCGACGTCGGGCAGCATCTCGCTCGAAGGCGTTGCCGTGCGCGGCCCCGGTGCCGATCGTATTGTCGTGTTTCAGGAGTTCGACCAGTTGCCGCCGTGGAAAACGGTTCTGCAGAACGTGGCTTTCCCGCTGCGGGTGGCGAAGAAGCTTTCACGCGCGGAAGCCAAAGAACGCGCGCTGCATTATCTCGACAAGGTGGGGCTTGCTTCGTTTGCCAATGCCTATCCGCATACATTGTCGGGCGGTATGAAGCAGCGCGTCGCGATTGCCCGCGCGCTGGCGATGCAACCGCGTGTGCTGCTGATGGACGAACCGTTTGCCGCGCTCGACGCGCTGACCCGCCGCAAGATGCAGGAAGAACTGCTGCGCTTGTGGGAAGAGGTGAACTTCACGCTACTGTTCGTCACACATTCAATCGAAGAGGCGCTCGTGGTCGGCAACCGGATTCTGTTGCTGTCGCCACATCCGGGCCGCGTGCGCGCCGAGCTCAATAGTCACCAGTATTCGCAGGATAGTTTCGGGCGCAGCGACTTTCAGCACAGTGTCGCGCGTATCCATCACCTGTTGTTCGAACAAACGGAGGCTGTTCAATGAGTACGCCCACCGTCCTGCTGCCGCCGGTTCGCGAAGAGTATGAGCGCCCGCTCGAACCGCTCGGTGAACTTGTTCTCGAAGCACCGCTGCCGCTCGGCAAGCGCCTCTTTGCGCAACGCTGGTTGCGCAAGACACTGATTGCGCTGGTGTTGGTCGCGATATGGGAAATCGCCGCGCGTGCGGTCGACAACGATCTGTTGCTGCCGACTTTCGGCGCGACGTTCAGCGCCTTCGTACAAGGTGTCTGGTCGGGCGAACTGCTGCAGAAAACGGTGGTGTCGATGTCCGTACTGCTGCGCGGCTATCTGCTTGGCGCCGCACTCGCCTTTGTTCTGACCTCACTGGCCGTATCGACGCGCATAGGCCGCGATTTACTATCGATGCTGACCGCGATGTTCAACCCGTTGCCTTCCATCGCGTTGTTGCCGCTCGCTTTGCTCTGGTTCGGCCTCGGCACCGGCAGCCTGCTGTTCGTGCTGGTGCACGCGGTGCTGTGGCCACTTGCGCTCAACACGTACTCCGGTTTTCAATCGGTGCCGGCGACGCTGCGTATGACGGGGCGTAACTACGGCCTCACCGGTATTCGCCATGTGCTGTTGATCCTGGTGCCGGCCGCATTGCCGTCGATTCTCGCCGGCTTGCGCGTGGGCTGGGCCTTTGCGTGGCGCACGCTGATCGCCGCCGAACTCGTATTCGGTGCGAGTTCCGGCAGCGGTGGGCTTGGGTGGTATATCTTTCAGAATCGCAACGAGTTGTATACGGATCGCGTTTTCGCCGGGCTGGCTGCGGTCATCGTGATTGGCCTGCTGATCGAGCACCTGGTGTTCGATACGCTCGAGCGCGTGACCGTTCGGCGTTGGGGCGTGCAGCACTAACGGTCCAATGTCGCGACAATGAGGTGCAGCAACGCGCTTAAGTATGACGAATTGCGAAGCGCGCTGAAGTTGGCGAAACAACCGGTCGCTCTCGCCGCTACCGGCCCCGAACCAGATCGACAGGAGGACCCCGTCATGGGAATGCGCCCAGATCCTACGTTCCACGCATCGCCGAAACTCGCCATGGATGCGCCAGCGGAAGACTTCGCTTACACGCTGCTGCTCAGCCCCGATTTCTCGCAGCCCGATGCGCTTGCCGTCGTCGACGTGAAGCCCGGGTCGCCCACCTACAGCCAGGTGGTTCACACGGTGCCCGTGCCGAACAAGGGGGACGAATTTCACCACTTTGGATGGAATGCCTGCTCGTCGTCACTGTCACCGCTGACGGGCCACGCCTTCCTCGAACGGCGTTATCTGATCATTCCCGGGATGCGATCGTCGCGCATCTACATTGTGGACACCAAGCCCCATCCGACTCAGGCGAAAATCCACAAGATCATCGAACCTGAGGAAATCTTCCGCAAGACGGGTTACTCGCGTCCCCATACGGTTCATTGCGGACCCGAAGGAATCTACGTCAGCACGCTCGGCGGCGCTGGGAAGGATGGCACAGAAGGCCCCCCGGGGATCTTCATCATGGACTGCGAGACTTTCGAGGTCCTCGGCCGCTGGGAAATCGACCGCGGACCCCAGGAAAAACACTACGATTTCTGGTGGAACCTGCCGCGCGACTACATGGTGTCGAGCGAGTGGGCGTTGCCGCCGCAATTCGAGAACGGAATCGTCCCCGAAGATCTTCTCTCGAACAAGTACGGGCACCACATCCACTTCTGGGATTTGCGGGCGCGGCGCAACGTGCAGACGATCGACCTCGGCGCCAACCATCAGATGGCGCTCGAAGTGCGGCCCGCGCACGATCCTGGCCGCGAATACGGCTTCATCGGCGTGGTGGTGGATACGACGAACCTTGAAGGATCGATCTGGACCTGGTGGCGCGAGGATGGAAAGTTTCACATCGAGAAGACCGCGACGATTCCGCCTGAGCCTGCGGCCCCAGAACTGCTTCCGCCCTTGCTTCAGGGATTCGGCGCGGTGCCGCCGCTCGTCACCGATATCGATCTCTCCATCGACGATAAATTCCTGTACGTCGCCTGTTGGGGAACCGGCGAAATGCGCCAGTACGATGTGACGGAACCCCGTAAGCCGAAGCTCACGGGATCGGTCCACATCGGCGGGATCGTGCGGCGCACGCCCCATCCGAACGGTCAGACCTTCGCGGGTGGTCCGCAAATGGTCGAGATCAGTCGTGACGGGAAACGCGTCTACTGGACCAACTCGCTCTACTCGACGTGGGATAACCAGTTCTACCCTGACGGTGTGCCAGCGGCACAGGTCATGGCCCGGGCTGAACCGGGCGGCGGTCTTGAACTGGCCGAAGACTACTGGGTCGCCTTTCCCGACGGATACCGGGCCCATCAGATCCGGCTCGAAGGCGGCGACTGCTCGACCGATTCGTTTTGCTACCCGTCGGTGGGGACTTGATTGGGAGTGGCTGGCCGCAGACTGGTCTTTGGCTAGCTGTCGCGGCGAGCGGTCTCTATCACGGGCTTAACCCGGCGATGGGATGGCCGCTCGCTGTTTCGAGCGGACTGATGGACAAACGTGCACGGGCGCTGTTCTCCGCACTCCTGTATCTCGCGGTGGGGCACGTATTGGCCATGTTCGTGGTGATCGTGCCCTTCGCGTTGCTTGCGATGCTGCTCACCTGGCAGCGCGAGATCCAGATCGGCGCGAGTGTGCTGGTCATCGGTTTTGGCATCTGCCTTCTGATCTGGCGGCGCCATCCGCGTGTCCTTGCGCGTATCCCGCCGTCGCGGCTTGCGCTCTGGTCCTTCGCCGTTGCCATCGCGCACGGCGCTGGACTGATGCTGGTACCGATCTACCTCGGCCTTTGCCGGTCCTACGACATGGATCGAGGGCATCAGGCCGCGCGGACGCTGATCGACGCCAATCTGGGCATGGCGTTGCTTGTGTCCGGCGTCCATGCCACCGCCATGATCGCGGTCGGCGGGCTGCTGGCCTGGTTGGTCTATCGCTATCTGGGGCTGAAATTCGTGTCACGAAGCTGGTTCAACCTGGACGCAGTCTGGGCGTCGAGCCTCATTCTGGTGGGCACGCTTTCGCTGGTGTTTAATGCCGCGCTGCCTGGTGGCGAGGGCTGATAGGGGCGGCCACAGCGCGATGCAAGCGGCGGGCTGGCGCCGCTCAGGGTGCGAACGCAATGCCGTTGGCATGTCGATGCTGGTCCAAGAGTTGTCCGCGCAATGCAGTGACACGTACTTCGCCGTCATGTCCATGCCCGCACGCTTCATGAAATCGGAGAAGCGCACGCCACCCCAGCGGCAGCTACCATCTTGTGCGGCGGGATTTGTGCGCTGCCGAGGCGCAACGACTCACGCCGGCTGATTCTTCATGCCCAGCACGTCGATCGACTCGATCGACGGAGGGCTTGCCAGTAACTCGTCGGCATGCGCCATCAGGGCCTGGGCAATTGGACCGTGCAGATGTGCCTGGCGATCCTCTTCATTGGCAAAGGCGTCGAAGATGCCGAATGTGGTCGGCGATAGCTTGAGGGCGAACCAGATCGGCGTAGTCGCTTCCTGGCCTGCCATTTCAAGACCGGCTGCGAGGAAGTCTGCTACCTCCTGCTCCTTTCCCGGTTTGGCTTCAAGTCGGACAAATAACGCGGTCCTGATCATCTCTGTTCTCCGTTTTCCGCGTGATGAATTCATGCGGTGAACGACACTGTACACACGGAGTGCGCTGGGGAATACTGTCTAAATCGACAATATTGGTATCAATCCTGCCATGCGAATTTTTGTCCTCGCGCTCGAGGGGGTGTTCGATACGGGTCTCACCACGGTGCTCGACAGCCTGACGATGGCCAACGGCCTTGCGGGCACGATGGGGATGGCCACAACGCGCTTTGACATCACCGCCGTGGGGATGCGGCCCGAGGTGCATACCGCGCTCGGGATGCAGGTGCCCGTTCACAATATGGCCGACGCCCCTGCGCCGGACTGGGTTGTCTTACCGGCGCTCAACCGCATGACGGGAGAGGACCTTGTGCCTGCGCTCGGCCGGAACGATGTGGTTGATGCGTTTGGTGCTTTGCGTTCGTGGCGTGCTGGTGGGGCCCGCGTTGCAGCCGCCTGTACGGGGACGTTCGTGCTGGCTGAAAGCGGCTTGCTCGACGGCGGCGAAGCCACGACCACCTGGTGGCTCTCGCCACTGTTCCGGCAGCGTTACCCGAAGGTGCACCTGGACGCGCATCGCATCGTCGTTCCGAGCGGCAGCGCGCTAACGGCAGGGGCGGCCCTGAGCCATGTCGACCTTGCACTCTGGTTGATCCGCAATTACAGCCCTGAGCTTGCTGCGCTCGTCGCCAGGTACCTCGTATTTGATTCGCGCTTGTCGCAGTCTGCCTACGCGATCGCCGATCACCTTTCCCATTCGGACCCGCTCGTCGAGCGTTTTGACCGTTGGGTACGTGAACACCTCGACACGACAATCTCGCTCGACGTCGTCGCAGATGCATTGGCGACCACCACGCGGACGTTGACGCGACGTCTGAATGGGGTGCTCGGTAAAACGCCCGTCGAGTACATTCAGGATCTTCGGGTGGAGCGTGCCGTTCATCTGCTCAAGACGACCAAGCTCACGGTTGATCGCATTGCTGAGCAGGTCGGGTATGCGGACGGCCACACATTGCGAACGTTGCTTCGGCGGCGGATAGGTAAGGGCGTGCGTGAGTTGCGCGGGGCCTGAGCCGCCGTGGCCAGGCCATGAATCCTCGAACCTCGATCCGATTTGTTCCGCTCACGCAAGATAGTTTGTCCATGGCGGGTGTTTGCTCAGCGCGTGAATACACCTAGATTAGGCACCTATCGGAGCCACCGGCCCGGTGGGCAAGAAAGCCCAATCCAATATTCGAGGTATTCCATGAGCACGTCGCAAAAGGTCGTAGTTGTTACTGGCGCATCGCAAGGCATTGGTGCCGAGACCGTCAAGGCATTCCGCAAGCTTGACTACCGCATCGTCGCAACGGCTCGCAACATCAAGCCGTCCGAAGATCCCAACATCGTGACGGTGGCGGGTGACATCGCCGATCCGGCGACGGCGCGTCGCGTGATTGCCGAGGGCGTGGCACGCTTCGGCCGCATCGACACGCTGATCAACAACGCCGGTGTATTCATCGCCAAGCCGTTCACCGGTTATACGTCTGAAGACTACGCTGCGGTGACGGGCGTGAATCTAAACGGTTTCTTCTACATCACGCAGTTGGCGATCGCCGAGATGGAGAAGAATAACAGCGGCCACGTGGTCAGCATCACGACGACCCTGGCCGACCACGCCATCGACGGTGTGCCGTCGGTGCTGGCATCGCTGACTAAAGGCGGTCTGAACGCAGCCACGAAATCACTTGCAATCGAATACGCGAAGCGCGGCATCCGCGCGAACGCGGTTGCCCCCGGCATCATCAAGTCGCCGATGCACGCCCCCGAAACGCACGGGGCGCTCGGCGCACTCCACCCGATGGGCCATATGGGTGAGATGAGCGACATCGTCAACGCGATCCTGTATCTGGATGCGGCGCCGTTTGTGACGGGCGAAATTCTGCACGTCGACGGCGGTCAGAGCGCTGGGCACTAAAGCAACACGGGGGCGCTACCGGTGGCGCCCGTTATCTGATCCTCACCTGGCTTCGGCATCGAAGTCGAGTTGAAGATGTCGTTGCCGTGCACCGGCGTCGCAACCAGAGCGAATCAGATGATCGTTATTGATGAGGGGCGCCACTTACCGGATACCCCTGAGGCATCACTCGGGAGACGCAGCGAATTTTTACGCTGCATTGCAATTTGTGCAAGGAACCGTGTGGCAAGTGAGCGAGTAGTCCTGCGTAGCGCAGCGCCCTGACTGCTCTGTCAACGGGAACGCTCATCCGCCGCCCGGATGACGTTCCCGGACTTTGACGTTCATGTGGCCGCGGTCTTCGCCGGCATCTCGCTCCACTGTGCCGATGAAACAATATTCGCACTGGCGATATTATTGTTGCGCGCATCGATCCACTGGATGGCCCATCGGCGCGCCACCTGGATTGCTTCATCTTCGTTTTCGAGCCAGGCAAGGTTGCGTTCAATGTGCATCTCAGCGTCCGCCTCATCGTCAGGTGACAAGCGGATCAGCCGGGCGCGCGCAAAGAACTGACCAAGTGAGAATTCCGCGGTTGCGTCGATGATCCAGCCACCGTACTCGTACTTCATGATTACCTCCCAGCCCTCGATAATCGGGATTCGAACAGACAAAGCATGGATTCATCTGCGCGTATTCGCTAGACCTCCAACGCTGAATTGCCAGAAATGTCCGTCCAGTCAGATGGGCCGCATCCTCCGGACGATCCAACCGGGACACCGCGGCGCATGGATGCTGGTAGCAAGCGACGTGCCTTCAGTCTGGCGGTGGCGCACCGGACTACGCAGGCGGGTTGCTCAGTTATCGTCTGATCTGCTCGGTAGATGTTCGTGCGGGACGGGCTCTGCTTCTGCTGCATCGGGAATGGCACCCGGGGTGCCCGGCGCAGGCTTAGGAGTCGGCGACCGGGAGTCTGGCGTAACGCCGTGGACGGGATGGTTCGGAAGTCCAGGCCGATGAGCCTGTCGCGTGGTCGGGTTCGAGGGCATGATTTCCTCCTGCGCTGATGTGACCATCAACAACCATCATAGCTCTACTGTGTGCGCAGCGAGACGAGTATCGCCATCGTAATTGCACACCCGTTGCAAAGATTGCGGCGAAGCATGTAGATATTCCATCGACCACGGTTTCCGTTCGTTGCGTGCGTACGCTTATGTTCCGCGGCGGTCCCGGCAGGCACGCGCAATGCGCGGCGATTCCGTATCCGCTCAACCGCCGACAAACCGAGGAGCGCTAGATGAACACGCTGAATACGCGAGATGACCTGGCCCTGTTGGACGTTGCCGGTCCGGACGTGCAGCGCGTGGCCGTGACCTTCGAGATCAACCACGCGCAGTACGCGTTCGACGTCGAACCCTGGACCACCTTGCTCGATCTGCTGCGCGAACATTGCGGGTTGACTGGCACGCACAAAGGTTGCGACCACGGTCAGTGCGGCGCGTGCACGGCACTGGTCGGCGGGCAGCGGATCAATACCTGTCTCGCGCTTGCCGCCGTCTATGACGGCGCATCCATCACGACGATCGAAGGGCTGGCGGACGGCGACTCGCTGCATCCGATGCAGCAGGCCTTCATTGATCACGACGCTTTCCAGTGCGGCTACTGCACGCCCGGCCAGATCTGCTCGGCAGTCGGGATGCTGGCGGAAGGACACGTCGGAACGCGCGAGGATATACGCGAGCTGATGAGCGGCAACCTGTGCCGCTGCGGTGCGTACGTCAATATTGTGACCGCGATCGGGGAGGTCGCCGGTATCGGCAGCGCGGAGAGCGTGGCTAGCGAGAACGGGCGTGCACCTGGATATCAAGAAAACGGAGCTGCCGGATGAACCGCTTTTCGTATGCTCGCGCAACCGGCGTGGAACAGGCGATCGACCAGCACCGGAGCACGGCCGCGGCAGCGTTCGTCGCGGGGGGAACCAATCTGGTGGATCTGATCAAGGAAAATGTCGCGCGCCCCACGCTGCTCGTCGATATCACCCGGCTGCCGCTGAAAGACATCGAGGCAACGCCGGCCGGCGGGATCAAAATCGGCGCATTGGTGACGAACAGCACAGTGGCTTATGACGATGTCATCGCGCAACGCTATCCGTTGCTCGCGAAAGCGATTCTTGCGGGCGCTTCGGCGCAGATCCGCAATGTGGCGACAGTCGGCGGCAATCTGCTGCAACGCACCCGCTGCCATTACTTCTACGATACGGGCACGCCGTGCAACAAGCGCGAACCCGGGACAGGCTGTCCCGCACTCGAAGGCGTCAACCGGATCCACGCGATTCTCGGTACGAGCGACCAGTGCATCGCCGTGCACCCGTCCGATATGTGCGTGGCGCTTGCGGCGCTGAACGCGATCGTTCACCTCGCGGGCAAGGACGGAACGCGGGTGTTGCCGTTCTCCAATTTTCACCGGCTGCCCGGTGATACGCCGCAGATCGATACGAACCTCCACGCTGATGAAATCGTCACCGCTGTAGAACTGCCGCCGCCGGGGTTCGCCGAATGTCACGCTTACCTGAAGATTCGCGACCGCGCGTCCTATGCATTCGCTCTGGTGTCCGTCGCGCTGGGCCTCCGGCTCGAAGGCGAGACGATTCATGAAGTGAGTTGCGCACTAGGCGGCGTCGCGCATAAGCCGTGGCGCGACGTGGAAGCGGAAGCATGGTTGCGCGAAAAGCAGCTTACCGGCGATGCAGTACGCGCCTTCGCCGACATGCTGGTGCGTGAAGCACACGGCCGGCGCGGTAACGCGTTCAAAATCGAACTCACCACGCGAGCCGTCGTCAGGGCATTCGAAATCGCGACACGGCGGCGTTTCACGGAGGTGGCGTGATGGCACGCGAAGAGGCTTTGCCTGGGCATCCGGCGTCCCCGGCAACCGGGAAGCCCGTCAACCGGGTGGACGGCAAACTGAAGGTGACCGGCGCCGCGCGTTACGCCGCGGATTTCGCGGCCGACGGCCTGGTGTACGGCTTCGTCGTGTCGAGCACGATCGCGAGTGGCCGCATCATTGCGATCGACGCGTCAGCAGCGCTCGAGACGCCGGGCGTGCTGCTCGTCCTGACGCACGAGAACCGGCCCGAATTGCCGCTGCTCGACGCCAGTTATAAGGACCAGATTGCGCCCGGCGGCATGCCGTTCCGGCCGCTATGGGACGATCGGATCTGGTATAGCGGGCAACCCGTCGCGCTGGTTGTCGCGGAATCGCTCGAACTCGCGCGCCACGCTGCTTCGCTCGTGCGTATCCGCTATGAACATACGCCGCATTGCACGGCGCTCTCTGCGGTGATTGCGCACGCCTATCCGCCGTCGCGGGAAAAAGGCGGCTTCGAGCCGCCGCCTGAACCACGCGGTGATGCCGCCACTGCATTCGTCAATGCGGATGAGCGTACGGATGCGTTCTACACCACGCCAATCGAATATCACAGTCCGATGGAAATGCATGGCTGCACCGTGGTGCCGGATGCCCAGGGGCGGCTCACGGTCTACGAGAAGACCCAGGGCGTACTGAACACCCAGCAGTACCTGATGAGCGTGTTCGGCCTCGCTGCTGACGACGTACGCGTGATCTCGCCTTTCGTCGGCGGCGCGTTCGGCTCCGGTCTGCGGCCGCACTACCATCTGCCGCTGGCGGTGATGGCCGTGCTTGACCTGAAGCGGCCGGTGCGGGTCGCGCTCACGCGGCAACAGATGTTCAACTTCGTGCATCGGCCGCAATCGATCCAGCGCGTCGCGCTCGCGGCGTCGGCGGACGGAAAGCTGGCGGCGGTGATCCACGAGGCAGTGTCCGAAACCTCGTTATTTGAAGATCACTGTGACGTGATCGTGAACTGGGCGGGGCAGCTCTATGCGTGCGATAACGTGCGGCTCGGCTACAAGGTAGCAAGACTGAATGTCTGTACGCCGGGTGACATGCGGGCGCCTGGCGCGGCACAGGGGCTGTTTCCGCTCGAGTCGGCCATGGACGAGCTTGCGTTGAAGTTGCGCATGGACCCGCTGGCGTTGCGTCTGATCAATTATGCCGAGCGCGACGCGAACAAGGATCTGCCGTTTTCGAGTAAGGCCCTGCGCGAATGCTACCGGCAAGGCGCGGCACGCTTCGGCTGGACCGGCCGTCCATTGCAGCCCCGCGCCATGCGCGATGGCGCGGAACTCATTGGCTGGGGCATGGCGACCGGCGCATGGGATGCCATGCAAAGGCCGGCTACGGCCCGTGCGGTGCTGACTCGCGACGGCCTCGTCGCCGTGTCCAGTTCGACGGCTGATATTGGCACCGGCACCTACACGGCGATGACGCAGATCGCGGCGGATGCACTCGGCGTCGATATCGCGAGCGTTCGCTTCGAACTCGGCGACTCCACACTGCCGGACGCGCCGATCGAAGGCGGCTCGTTTACCGTGTCGTCGGTGGGCAGCGCGGTGCACGCGGCGTGTTCGCGGCTGCGCGAGCGCCTCGCCGCGCTGGCGCGCGAATACGGTGGCGAAGCTTTTGCCAATGCAGCGCCTGCCGGGATTCGGCGCGAGGGCGTGCAACTGCTTTGCGGTGCGGACCAGCGTGACACGATCACGATCGCGGAGTTGCTGAGCCGCGCCGGCGTCGAGCGGCTCGACGAACTTGCAACCGTCAGTCCGGAAGACAGACAACAACAGTATTCGATGGGCACGCATTCGGCCGTGTTCGCGGAGGTGCGCGTCGACGAAGCGCTCGGCACCGTGCGTGTCACGCGCATAGTCAGCGCGGTCGCGGCCGGCCGGATTGTGAATCCGAAGACCGCGGCGAGCCAGATCGCCGGCGGGGTGGTATGGGGCATCAGCATGGCGTTGCAGGAAGAGGCGCAGTTCGATCATGACCTGGGCCGCGTGATGAATCACAATTTGTCCGAGTATCACTTCCCGGTGAATGCCGATATTGACCATATCGACGTCCTGTTCGTCGAAGAAACCGATCATGTCGTCAATCCGCTAGGTATGAAGGGCGTGGGAGAAATTGGCGTAGTCGGTGTCGCGGCGGCGCTTGCGAATGCGATCTGGCATGCGACGGGAAAACGTATCCGCGATCTGCCGATTACGCTGGACAAGGTATTCGCCTGATTTCAACACCTGCCTTCATGAAACCCCGCTCATCATCGCCTGCGTCGCCGAGCCCGCAGGAACTGGCCCCCGCAGTGCAGAGCTTGCGCGCGCTGAATTCGCTCGCCAGCGGCGTGGTTGTGATCGCCGCGCTGTAAGTCGGGCGGGGCACCGCCGCTATTCCGCGAGCGCATGGCCTGAGGCACCAGTAGCACCAAGCCGGAACCGACCTCTGTCCGCACGGCTCACCGATAAAAGTACGCGTCCAGCACCCATGGCAGTGCGATCAGCCGGGTCACGATCGCAGCGAGCACGTCGGGGGAGACGGTGGCGAATGCGAAAGTCATTTCCTCGAAACTGTGACGGCGATCCACACGGAACCGGATGTGGTCGGCCTGGCAAGCCTCGCAACTGAGAGCCTGCCAGGCGGCGACGACCTTCAGGCTACCTGACTTTGCACGCACGGTGAGTCGGTAGCGCCCATTGTCGACCGGCGTGCTGTATTGAACCGATATCGCCTGGATCACGGGATCGTCCCGTGAAACTTCGATTTGCGCGTTGGTCGGCTGCGTGGACATTCTGACCTCCGGAGAGCGAGCTTGTCATGCGTCGGCAGCTGCGGTGGCCTTGGCCAGCCGCCCCTTCATCCAGATCACCAGACCCCCCGCACAACACACTGAGGAGCATTAATCATTCCAGAAGCCACTTGCAAATCCGCCCGGCCACCCATGCGCAGAAACCCGTTTGATGACGCGTCCTGTCCCACCCATCCAGTCAGACAGAAGGCGCAACCGGGAAAATGGTCAAGCGGTTGGTACAAAAGTTGCGCGAGACAGCGTGTCCGGATCGAAACGGATTCATATGACTGGGTTGGGAATACCGATCGAGCCAGTCACGTAGCAATGGTTGGGCCATGGACCTATTTGAGGGCGTTTGAAAATGATGCCCGGTGCAATGCAAGGTTTTCCACTGAAGTTCATCGTGCAGCACCGCGCAAGGCGATGCCGGCGGGTACACAAATTCGGCAATCAGGGAAGGACGATATGCAATACGAGCGGCAGATTGAACAGGGACACTACGAAGCATTCACGCTGGCACCGCGCGACTGGGTGCCGAACAATCGCAAACTCGCCGTGGCGATTTACCGAGCGGCGATACCGGGCGCGGGCGATGATGTGACTGCCGAATTCGAAGCGCTGTTTCAGCATAACCAATGGCCGCCGCAATGGCGTAACAGCATCTTCGACTATCACCATTTTCATTCGACCGCGCACGAGGTGTTGGGCATCGCATCGGGCTCGGCTGAGGTCATCATTGGCGGCCCCGGTGGACGCGTGGTCACGTTGCGCCCGGGCGACGCGGTGCTGCTGCCGGCCGGCACCGGACATTGCCTGCAAGCATTCGCCGGCAATCTGCGTGTGGTGGGGGCCTACCCACCAGGGCAGCAGTGGGACATTCGGCGCGAGAGGCTGACGCCGGCGGAGCTTGTTGCAATGGAGTCCCTGCCATTTCCTCCGAGCGATCCTGTACTGGGCGAGCGCGGGCCCGTTATCGAACAATGGCTTGACGTAGCTTGAATCCGCAAGCGATCGATCCGTGCCGCGCCGCAACGCGGAGGTTTCAGTCAGAGGCGGTGTCATTTGTCACGATGCCCCGGTAACACCGCGTCGAGCACCTGCTTCGCTGTTTCGACGATCACGTTGCCTTCATTCGGATCGCGCTTGATGAGCGTTGATGCAAATGCTTTTGCCTGCGCCAACGTGATATGCGGCGGTAGAGGCGGAATATCCGGATCGACCTTTACCTCAATGACCACGGGCCGGTCCGCGGCGAGCGCCCGCTCCCACGCGTCGCCCATGCGTTCGGCGTCGTCGACGTAAATGCTGGTGAGACCGATCATTTCCGCAAAACGGTGATATGGCACGGACGGAATATCCTGCGACGCCTCGAACTTCGGATCGCCTTCCATCGCACGTTGCTCCCACGTCACCTGATTCAGGTCGCTGTTGTTGAGCACCATGCAGATCCAGCACGGATTGGCCCACTGTTTCCAGTATTTGGCTACCGTGATGAGCTCTGCCATGTTGTTCATCTGCATCGCACCATCCCCGACCAGTGCTATGACGGGCCGCTCGGGGTACGCGAATTTCGCGGCGATCGCATACGGCACCGCTGCGCCCATCGAGGCAAGGCCACCCGATAACGAGCACATCATGCCGCGCTGTACTTTCAGATCGCGTGCATACCAGTTCGCGCACGAGCCGGAATCGCTTGTAACGATCGCATTGGCCGGTATGCGCGAAGATAGCTCCCACACGCTGCGCTGAGGGTTCATGCCGTTCTTGCCGATCTCATGGGCTCGCTTGTCGAGCGTCTTCCACCAGTCGGCAGTCCAACCCTCGATCTTCTTGCGCCACGCGCGATCCTGTTTCTGCTCGAGCAACGGCAGCAAGGCGCGCAGCGTCTCGGCGCTGTCGCCCACCAGATTGACTTCCATGGGATAGCGCAAGCTGAGCATGTCAGCCTTAAGGTCGATCTGCACACCGCGGGCGGCGCCTTCTTTCGGCAGGAATTCAGCGTATGGAAAACCCGAGCCGATCATCAACAGGGTGTCGCATTCGCTCATCAGATCGTAGCTGGGTTTGGTGCCGAGCAGTCCGATCGACCCGGTGACCCAAGGCAAATCATCCGGCAACGCGGCCTTTCCAAGCAGGGCCTTGGCAACGCCCGCGCCGAGTTTTTCTGCTACGGCGATGACTTCGTCCGTGGCGCGCAGCGCACCTGCGCCGACCAGAATGGCGACTTTTTTGCCGGCGTTGAGCACATCGGCGGCCCGCTGCAGATCGTCGGGGTAGGGGACGAGTCGCGGGGCGCGATAGCCGACGCCCGAATGCAGCGTGCCGTGTTTGCGGCCCGGCGCTTCGTAGGTGAGGTCCTGCAGGTCGTTGGGCAGCACGATTGCCGTGACCTTGCGTTCCGACAGCGCGATACGTACCGCACGATCGACCAGATGCCGGACCTGCGAAGGCACGGCAGCCTGCTCCACGAACGCACCGGCTACGTCCTTGAACATAGACACCAGATCCAGTTCCTGCTGGTAGTGGCCGCCGAGCGCCGCACGCGCTTGCTGTCCGGCAATCGCCAGTACGGGCATGTGGTCCATGCGAGCGTCGTAAAGCCCGGTGATCAGATGCGAGGCGCCCGGCCCGGAAGTGGCGATGCATACGCCCAACTCGCCGGTGAACTTTGCATGTGCCGAGGCCATGAATGCAGCCATTTCCTCATGGCGAACCTGCACGAATTCGATCTTGCCGTTGGCGCGATTCATCGCACCGAAGACGCCGTTGATGCCGTCTCCCGGATATCCGTAAATTCGCCGCACGCCCCACGCATGCAGTCTTTCGACAATAAAGTCACCGACGGTTTGAGTCATCGCAGTCTCCACAAACGGATGGCAAGGATGGTTTTACGCGTTACGCCATACCGCGGCCTATGCCACGCATGACGCTTTATCCGCGGCGTCCAGGGACGCCGCGTTGGGTGCGCACGCTCCATCACCGAGCAATGGTCCGCGACACCCGCGTACAGCGGGTAAGCGGCGCAGCAGTGAGGCGGCGCGTCAGCTGGCGATGCACGAAATCGAAATCGCCAAAGGCCTGCAATTGCGGATCCCACAGCACGCGGCGAATCGCGTCGGCGCGCACGTTCGCGCGCTGCGCCATGTTCTCGGCCCGCGTGACGTCGCCCTGCAAGCGGTAGGCTTTGGCGAGCGTGCGTTCGAGATCGTAGAGCAGGCAATTCAGGTCGACCGGCACGAGCGAGGTCACGTCGATCGACGTCAGCGTCTTGCCGTTCGCGAACCGGCGCTTTGCTCCACACGCTCGGATTTGCGCAACCGCACCGGAATCGACTTGCCGGCCGGCACCAGGCTTTCCTGCGCGTGATGCGACAGAGGGATCAACGGATTGCACTCGGGGTAATAGCCCATCAGGCAACCTTGCGGAATATCGAACGCATGCACACGCATGCCGTCGATTTCACGCGCAATACCGTCGTTCGATACGGTCGCGATGCACACCGCGCTGCCCTCGTCGAACCCCAGGCGAGCCATGTCGTCCCGATGCATCAGCAATACGTCGCGGGTGCCCATGACGCCGCGAAAGCGGTCGTCGAGCGAGTAGACCGTCGTATTGAACTGACTGTCGCCGCGTGTCGTCGTTAGCCGCAGCACGCTCTCGCCGGTTGACGGCATGTCCGCATC
Organism: Paraburkholderia sediminicola; assembly: GCF_046026675.1. Classification (GTDB taxonomy): domain Bacteria; phylum Pseudomonadota; class Gammaproteobacteria; order Burkholderiales; family Burkholderiaceae; genus Paraburkholderia; species Paraburkholderia sediminicola_F. The sequence continues at coordinate 1,750,947 of NZ_JAQQEY010000002.1, forward strand.
TTCGTCGAGCGTATCCGGCGCAATGAAATTCGCCTTACCGCTCGGCGTTTGCCACTTGCGCTCGCATGCGGCAATCGGGCGGTGAAATCCGCCAGGCTGCCAGAAACGCCGGTTGAAATCGCGGAACTGGTCAGGGTAAGTTCGTTCGATCGCGTCGCGGACCAGTGCGTAATCGCCTACCCATGCGTCCCAGTCGACGCGTGGATTGCGCGGCAGCAACGCCTTCGCCAGTCCCGCGACGATCGCCGGTTCCGACAGCAGCATCTCGCCGGCGGGCTCCGCATAGCCGTGCGAGCCGTGGATGCAGGCGGTGCTGTCCTCGACGCTGACGGCCTGTTCGCCGCTCGCCTGGCGGTCGATTTCGATGCGGCCAAGACAGGGCAACAGATAGGCGACTTCGCCATGGATCAGGTGACTGCGGTTGAGTTTCGTGGCGATCTGCACGTTGAGCCGCAGCTTGCGCCATGCAGGGTCCATCACGTGGTGATCGGGCGTGGCGACCTGAAAGTTGCCGCCCAGTCCAATGAACGCCTTGACCTTGCCGTCGAGCACGCCCTGACAGGCTTCGACCGTGCTCATGCCCTTGCCGCGCGGCGGCTCGAAATCATAGAATTCGGCCAGCTTGTCGAGTGGCGCGAGTTCGGGCTTCTCGGTAATGCCCACCGTGCGTTGTCCCTGCACGTTCGAATGGCCGCGGATCGGGCAGATGCCGGCGCCGGGCCGGCCGATATTGCCGCGCAGAAGCAGTAGATTGGTCAGCATCTGTACGTTGGTCACGCCGCTGCGGTGCTGGGTAATACCCATTCCGTACAGCACCATCACCGCTTTGGCCTTTGCATATTCGCGGGCGGCGGCTTCGAGCGCCCCGCGCGCCAACTGTGAGTAGTGTTCGATGGTCTCCCATGAGGTGTCCCGCATCGCCTGCGCGAACTCTTCGAAGCCGTGCGTATGTTCGGCAATGAACGCCGTGTCGAGCACGCGCGGCGCGCCGCTGTGCTGCGCATCGTCGTCCCACTCGATTAACAGCTTGCAAAGCCCGGCGACGGCTGCCGCGTCGCCGCCCACCTTGACCTGATGGTACTGGGTGCTGATCTGGGTCTCGCTGGCAGTCAGCATCTCGAGCGGTGCTTGCGGATTCGCGAAGCTCACGAGCCCGCGCTCCTTCAGCGGATTGAACGTGATGATCTGCACGCCGCGTTTGCGCGCGGCCTGCAACTGATGCAGCATGCGCGGCGCGTTCGTGCCGGTGTTGTGGCCGAAGAAGAACAGGCAGTCGGCCTGCTCGAAATCGTCGAGGGTCACGGTGCCGACCGGCGCGCCGATACTTTTGGGCAGGCCGACCGAGGTGCTTTCGTGACACATGTTCGAACTGTCCGGCAAATTGTTGGTGCCGTACATCCGCGCGAGCAACTGATACATATACGAAGTTTCGAGCGACGCCCGCCCCGATGTGTAAAACACCGCTTCATTTGGGTTCAGCGCGTTCAGCTCTTTCGCGATCTCGGCAAACGCGTGTTCCCACGTGGTCTGCACGTAGTGGTCGGTCGCCGGGTCCCAGCGCAGCGGCACGGTCAGCCGCCCAGTCGATTCGAGTTCGAGACCGGACCATGACTCCAGTTCCGTGAGCGTATGGGCCGCGAAGAAGTCCGCATCCACGCGCTTGCTGGTGATCTCCCATGCAGTTGCCTTCGCGCCGTTTTCGCAGAACTCGAACAGATGCGGATCGGCAGGCTTCGCCCACGAGCAGCTGACGCAGGCAAAACCGTCCGGCTTGTTCTGATGCATCAGGATGCGGCTGCCATGCAGCGCAACATGCTCCTGTACGAGAATCGACGCGACTGCCTTGGCCGAACCCCAGCCGCCGGCTGGATGACGATATTCCTTGACGGGTGTGTCCGAACTCATGGCGACTCCTCCGCAAACTGGCCGGCAGGTGCAAGCCTGCCATCACGAATGGCGGCGCAATAAGCGGACCCGCAAGCGGGCGCACGACGCATCGCGACCTTCATGCAAGACGGCGGGGGAGCCGATGGCAGACCGTCTATAGCGGATGACTTCCGTGTTCGGGCAACTCAGGCTCAAAAAATATCCACTTTGCCGGCGGAAACGCGTTCTTCAGATCATTTTCGATCTGGTTGATGGTGCGCACGAGATCATCGGCACTGCCTTGCGGCCGCAGTTCAGCCTGAATTGCTACTACCAGATCGTCGGCCCACTTCAGCACGATCAGACTCACCACGCGTTGGATCTCAGACCTTTGTGCGAGCCACGCATGCATGGCTTGCCTCACGTGGTGATGAGCCGCTTCGCCTACGATCAGCGATTTGATCTCTCGCATCGAGAAAACCGCGGTGCCCATCAGGATCAGCCCGACGGCGATGCCGCCGCACGCATCGAATACCGGGCTGCCGGTCAGGACCGACAGGACGACTGCCACGAGCGACGCCACTACCCCCGCCAGCGCGGCGGCATCTTCGCCGACCGCGAGCAGCAATAGCGGCTGCCCGGTCGCGCGGAACCAGGCCCATAGTCCGGCCTTGCGGCGGGCTCGGTCAATGGTGCCGATCGATGCCTTCAACGCGCTGCCTTCGATCACGCCCGACACGCACAGCACGACTATCACCACGTACGGATGCTCGAGCGGCGAGCGATGCAGCAGCCGTACCACGCCAACCACGACCGAGGCGACGCCGCCCACCAGAAAAATCTGCAAAGCCACCAGCAGTGCATAGAAATGCGTTTCACGGCCGAAGCCGAGCGGGTGTTGCTCATCTGCACGATTACGGGCCGCCCGGTTGCCGATCAGCAGCAGAAACTGGTTCACGCAGTCGGCGCTTGAGTGGATCGCTTCGGCCAATGCCGAGCCGGAATGGGTATAGGCCGCGGCCGCGTATTTGCAAAGCGCCACCACGACGTTGGACGCCAGAGCGTAATACACGGCTCGTGGCGCGGCGCCGTTTATGTGGGCGCTCATGCGTCGACGGACCATGACGCGGCATGGCTGCTGGCGCTAACGAGCGCGCTAAGCGCGTGTTCGACCGCGTGGCTCTTCAGCGGCGCGCGCCAGCGGACCTCGAAGCGTTCTTCAAGCAGCCCGTTGCCCGCGTTCATGCGCACCCCCTTCGAGTCCACGTTGCAGCGCTGCTGTTCGAGCCGCGCGATCCATTCGCCGCGCTCGCGCGATGCCGCCGCGTATTCAACCGTCAGCCATGCGCGATGACCGCGCGGCAGGCGGCGTTCGAGCACGCCGAGCACCTCAAGCACGATCAGGCCGAGCGCGGTGCCGGCCACCGCCAGCGCGATCTGACCGCCTCCGGCACACAGTCCGATCACGGTGACGAACCACAGCGTCGCGGCGGTCGTCACCCCCACGATGAGGCCGTCCTTGCGCAGGATCGCGCCCGCACCGATGAAACCGACGCCGGACAGGATGCCAAGCGGCAAGCGCATCAAATCGAGCACAACGAACGAATTCTCCGGTTTGCCGGCCTGCGGCAGCAAGACATTCACCTGAAGCATGGCGATGCACGCGGCGAGGCAAACCAGCATTGTCGTTCGCAACCCTGCGGCCTTGCCCGATTCACCGCGGTTCAAGCCGATCGCGGTGCCGGTGACGAGCGCTACCGCGAGCCGGATTACGAAGTCTTGCCAGTCTGGGACGAGCGGCATCGGTTGCATGGTTGTGGGGCTCTCTATCAGGCGGTTGGTTGGGGTGATACTTCTGGCGACGAAGCGCCCGCCCGACGCGATCGCTGCAGGTAGGACGTATGCCGCGCGTGCCACGGCACTGGCATGGTGGAGGGCGAAGGCACGCTATGCGGCGGCACGGGCAAAGTAATGCAGGAGATCGGCGGCGGCCGGGCCAACGCTGCTTTGAAAAAGATGCGCGGTGCAATGCAGACTTTGCTCACCGCACTGGCTTGCATCGCGTGCTGCCGCGCCTACTCAGGCGCGTACTTGAATTCGGGTAACGCCTCCAGGGACTTCGTCGTTGCGTCCGGCAGGATGAGCTGCCTGCCATCGATTTGCAGATCGCTGAATGGCACCGCCACCAGATGCTTGCCCACCCCCAGAAATCCGCCTACCGACAGAATCGCAAAGACGCTGCTGTCTTTCGGCGCGACGACGAGGTCGTCCACTTTGCCGATCCTGTCTTTGTCGCGGTTATAGACGGCTGCGCCTTGGAGTCTGGATGCCCGGTATCCAGCCGAGAGCTGGACGACATCGGTCCGCCTTTCCGTAATGGATTGAGGCGCCCCTTGAGCTAGCGCACCGATGGCTAAAATCGCGCAGAGCAGTCCTGCGGAAGCAAGCGTGGTTATTCGTTGAATCATGGTTTTCACCTTCAGTCGGCAACGGCAGGTGCATATAGCAGGGCAAAACTCGTGCCGCGCGCCGCTCGACCGACAGATCGTAGTGGGGATCGGCGAATCCAGACCTGACTTTGGCCGTGACAGCGTCTGGCGCGAGTCCTTGACCGCGTGAATGGTGAGCAAAGCCGCTGCAAGGGGTTGGCACGGCGCATGCTGCCTTTGTGCAAGGCAGCCCGTTTTCGAGGGTTGCTTCCTTTGAACTCGCCGATCGATAGGAGTGGATCATGCCGCTGAAAAAAGGAACGTCGAAGGGCACGGTGTCGCACAACATCAAGACAGAGACGAAACACGGCAAGTCGCAAAAACAGGCTGTGGCGATCGCATTAAACCAAGCGCGCAAGTCGGGTGCGAAGATTCCGAAGAAGAGCGAGAAGTAATGGACGAGAGCTGCATGGCAGCATGAGTTGAGGAGCCGCTCAACGATTCGCGGCGTCGTGGGAATGCCGACCATGACCGATAACAAACACACGCGGCGCGCACCCGGTGGTGCTCGATTCGCTCCGGGCGTCGAGCGCGACCAGCAGCCTGCGACACCGGATGAGTGCCACCGTTGCGCGCTTTGGCGCAACGCGACACAAGCGGTGCCTCGCGAGGGGCCACGGCGCGGGCCCCGCTTACCGCCGCATTGGGTCTGGTCACAACGGCCGGCTCGCTCGATGCAGGAGCGACGCTACTCGTCGCGGCTGACTCTCTGGTGCCATGCAAGCGGAGGTAGACAAAGTCCGCGATCAGGTTTTCTAATTGAGGCCATGCTTGCGTGGGATCAAAAATGACGAGGCCGACTTCCGATTTCCTCAACAGTGCGACTAACCGCGGATTACAAAATCGGGCGGCGTTAGCGCATATTCTGCCTTGCAGACAGTGCGGCCCGAACGGGCCGCACTGTGGCGGGTCGGCAGTCGATATTACGGTGCGGTACTCGCCGTTATTGACCGTTTTGCAATGTATCCGGCTGCGGCGGGTTCATGGTGTTGCCGTTCGTGCTGTTCGTACCGCGTGGGTACGTCGAATTCGTGCCGTTCGGCGTCATCGTATTGGGCGAGGCGCCCGTGCCCGTACCCTGTCCGCCGCCGGTAACGGTGCCGCCGGGGCTGCCGTAGCCGCCCGTGTTCTGTGCCGGCGTGCCCGGCCGAACCATGGTGCCACCCGGGCCCGCCGTTCCACCGCCGCCGGCTCCTACACCGCCTCCGGCTGCGCTACCGCCTCCACTACCGCCTCCACCCGCGGCAGTACCGCCACCCGTTCCGGCGCCGCCGGCCTGGGCATAAGCGCCGCCGGCAAATGCCATCACCAGCGCCGAAACAATCAGTTTCCTCGTCGAGCTTTTCATCGTCGGATCCTCCAGAAATCGGGGTTAGGTTGCAGCGAGCCTGTGACAACCCGCGTACGAGTAAGGCCGCAAGGCGTGTGCCTCGCTGGATCGCCCAGCCCGGCGACAATGCGCGCAACACGTGCCGATGCTGCGCGACGCGGTGCACGCCGACCACCACGAGCCAGAGGAACCAACCACACGTCCATCACTGGTCCGAACCAGCGGCCGACCGCTGCGGTGCCGTTGAAACGCGAATAGCGCGACGAGGATCGCCAGCGCGGCCGGCCCGACGAATGGATCGAATTTCATGCTGATCTGCCGCAGGCCCTTAACTGCCGACGGCACCGAAACCGCCGGCGTCACCATCGAATCGCCATAGAACATTGCGGCGCCGAACAGTCCGATCCTGACGAAATTGCCAGTTGCATTTTCGGAGGGGAACGCCGAGAAGCGTGAGCCGCTGCCGAGCTGGATGCTATCGACATGGCCGTGCAGGTCGAACTTCGGATACGCATCGACTTCGACGCTTAGCTTGTCGCCCGGACGCATTCGCTCGAGTTGCGATTCCTTGAAGTTGGCGGTGATCCAGATCTGCGGCGTCTGATCGCGGGAAGCGCGGGCGGACCGGTCCTCAGGTTGCTTACGATCCTGCTCGTCGTGCGAGGGGGCGCTCTGATCTGGCATTGGGATTCGTCCCGAAGAGTACGACCGGACATTGCGCCGGCCACGGCCCGCGGCGCACCGACGTCCAGCAAACGAGGTGCCCGCTCTGGAGCGGCCAAGGCCCGCGTGGCTTGTGTCAGCAGGCATATCCGAACCTGCGCGCGGTTTGCTCCGTCTGGCAACAGCCGGCGAGTGCGGTCCGTTTTTTGCTAATCGTCGTCCACACGCAGGACGTCCACCTTCCGGGTGGCCGGCCGCGAAACCAGGACTCACAGAGACGGGACGGATGCGGATACGGCAACAGTTCACGATGGCGTTGCGCGGCTGCGTTGCAATGCGCACGTGTGCCGCGTCGGTCTGGCTTGCCGCGACATCCGCCGCCGCGCAACCGGCGCCTGGCATCGCGCCTCTCAATTACTTCCTGCATGCGGCCGGCCCTGCTGCGGTGCCCACCATGCAGCTGGGCTGGATGCTTACGGCGCTGGCGGTCGCGGTGTCGTCGCTGGTGGCGGTGCTGTTGTTTATCGCCATCGCGCGACGCCGGCCGCATGCCGACCCGGCCGCGCTCCATGCGGATAGCGGCGGGCTTGCCTGGATCTATATCGGCACCGGCGTGTCGTCGGTCGTGTTGCTCATGTCGCTTGTTTATGCGCTGATGACCCTCGAAACCGTCGCCGCACCCGCGCGGCAGCCAAACCTGACGATTACTGTCACTGCGTACGACTGGTGGTGGAAGGTGACCTATAGCGACGCGCCGGACCCGGCGTGCAACTTCGTGACCGCCAATGAAATCCATATTCCGGTCGGCGAGCCGGTGAAGATCGAACTGCGGAGCGCCGATGTGATTCACGCGTTCTGGGTGCCGCAACTGGCCGGCAAAACGCAGACGATTCCCGGTCAGATCAACCAACAATGGATCGAGGCCGACCAGCCCGGCACCTATCGCGGCCAGTGTTCGCAGTTCTGCGGCGCGCAGCATGCTCACATGGCGTTCGAGGTGGTCGCGCAAAGCGCCCAGGATTTCGATGCGTGGCGCCGCGCTCAGGGGCAGGCCGCGCAACCTGTGAGCAGCGCCGATGCAGCCGCGGGGCAGCGGCTCTTCGGCGAGCGCTGTGCGGGGTGTCACACGGTGCGCGGCACCGATGCACTGGGCGCCCAGGCCCCTGATCTGACGCATCTGGACTCGCGTCGCCTGCTGGCCGCGGGGGCGCTCACCAACACGCCCGCGCATCGGATCGACTGGATCCAGCACGCGCAACGGATCAAGCCGGACTCGCTGATGCCGTCCATTGCCTTGACCGCAGCGGATGCCGCTGCGCTGTCCGCGTATCTGTCCACGCTGCACTGACGAAGGAGCCCAGCCGATGCCCGATACCACCGTGTCTTCAACGCAACCCGAGGCGTTGAGCCTGTCGCGCACGCTGCGCGTCGGCCGCATCGAACCGGGTAGCGCGGAGGAGGCGCGCTTGCGGGAACTGTGGGAAGCGCGGCCAGGCTGGCGCGGCTGGTTCTCGACGGTCGATCACAAAACTATCGGCCTGCGCTATCTGTTGACGGCCTTTCTGTTCCTGCTGGCGGGCGGCATTGAAGCGCTGCTGATGCGCTTACAACTGGCGCGGCCCAACTCGACGCTGCTGACGCCCGAACAGTACAACCAGCTCTTCACGATGCATGGCGTGACGATGATTTTCCTGTATGCGCTGCCTGTGCTTTCCGGTTTCTCGAACTATCTTTGGCCATTGATTCTCGGCGCGCGCGATATGGCATTTCCGCGCCTCAATGCGTTTTCTTACTGGGTGTTTGTATTCGCGGGCCTGTTTCTCTATGCGAGCTTTCCGCTTGGCGAAGCGCCGAATGCGGGCTGGTTCAACTACGTGCCGCTATCCGGGCTGGAATACGACAACGGACCCAACATCGACGTGTATGCGCTCGGGATGGTGCTGCTCGGCATTTCGACCACCGTCGGCTCAATCAACTTCGTCGTCACGCTGCTGCGGATGCGTGCGCCGGGCATGTCGCTCGACCGGCTGCCGGTGCTGGTGTGGGGCACGTTGACCGCATCGGGCGCCAACCTGCTGGCAGTGCCGTCGGTGAGCCTGGCTTTTTTTCTGCTGTGGCTGGACCGGCGCGTGGGCACACATTTTTTCGACGTGCTCAACGGCGGGCGGCCTTTGCTCTGGCAGCACCTGTTCTGGATTTTCGCGCACCCATGGGTCTATGCGGTCGTGCTGCCGGCGATGGGCATCGTTTCTGATGCGTTGCCGGTGTTCTGCCGCAGACCGCTGGTCGGTTACGGGCCGGTGGCGCTCTCCACGGTGGCGACCATGCTGGTCGGGTTTGTCGTGTGGATCCATCATATGTTTGCGACCGGTATCCAGGCGCTCGCGCTGTCATTTTTCGGTGCGGCCAGCATGGTGATCGCGGTGCCTAGCGCGGTCGCAACGTTCGCATGGATCGCGACGATCTGGACGGGCAGGCCGGTTATGCGCGTGCCGTTCCTGTTCTTCGCCGGTTTTGTGTTGCTGTTCGTGGTGGGCGGCGTGTCGGGTGTGATGACGGCCGCCGTGCCACTCGACTGGCAACTGACCGATACGTATTTCGTGGTCGCGCATCTGCACTACGTGCTACTTGGCATCAACGTATTTCCGGTGATTGGCGGCATCTATTTCTGGTTTCCGAAATTCACCGGGCGGATGATGAGCGAGCGGCTTGGCAAGCTTGGTTTCTGGGTGATGTTCGTTGGCTTTAACGCCGCGTTCTTTCCAATGCACATCGCCGGGCTGCTCGGCATGCCGAGGCGCATCTATACGTATCCGGCCGACATGGGCTGGAACACCGTGAATCTGGTGACTTCGCTCGGGTCGTTCGTGTTCGCGTCCGGCGTGCTGATTTTCCTTGTCGATCTGCTTTACAGCGTCAAACGCGGTGCCATCGCGGGCGATAACCCGTGGGATGCGCCGACGCTCGAATGGGCCGTTTCGTCGCCGCCGCCGCCGTATAACTTCGCGGTGGTGCCGTTTGTCGCGAGCCGTCATCCACTGTGGGAAGGGCGGATGGAAGAGGGCTCGGGGGGCGGGGCGCCGCGCCGCCGCTCGACGCTCGACGAGGGCTTCCTGCTGGGCGAAGGCCGCGAGGCGCTTGGCACTACGGCGCTCGAAGGCAAGCCGGATGTGATCCTGAAGATGCCCTGCGATTCGTACGCACCATTCTGGCTCGGCCTGTTCGCGACGCTCGTGTTTGCCGGACTCGCGCTACGCGCCGGGTTCTTTACGGCGGCGGCGCTGCTCGCTTGCGCAATAACCATCGTGGTGTGGTTGTGGCCCGAACGCGCGCTGATCCAGCGCGAGCCACAGACCGTGACCGACGCAGGAGACTGACATGGACGAGGTCACCACACGTCACGAGTACACCTTGCCGGTTGGGAGTGCCGGCGAGCGCTCCGGCGGATGGTGGGGCTGCCTCACGCTGATCGTCACCGAAGGAGCGCTGTTCGGTTATCTGATCTTTTCGTATCTGTACCTTGCGGCGCAAACGGGTCAGCAATGGCCGCCGGAGGGGCTGCCCAAGCTCGGCCTCGGGATTCTGAATACCGGCCTCCTGTTGTCGAGCAGCGGCTTTGTCTGGTTCTGCGAGCGCTGCGTGCGGCGCCGGCGGCTGCGCTGGGGCATTGCCTCGATGGGTGTGGCGGTCTTGCTCGGCATCACGTTCATCGGCATCCAGTCTCGCGAATGGCATGGCCATCCATATGGATTGACCGCGCAGCTGTACAGCTCGCTATACTTTACGATCACCGGGTTTCATATGGTGCACGTCGCGGTGGGAGTCGTCGTACTGTTTCTGCTGTTGCTATGGACGGCGTTTGGCTACTTCGACGAGCGGCGGTGCGTGGCGCTGACGATCGGCGGACTGTACTGGCACTTCGTCGATGCGGTGTGGTTGTTTATCTTCGCCACGTTGTATCTGACGCCGTATCTGTTCAGGCAAGCGTCATGAGTCCCACCAGAACCAACGCGCCGTCAGCAGCGCAGGCTTCCACATCTGCTGTTATGCCGCGCCTACGCGGTTCGCACGCGCGGACCGCCACCGATATCGCGGTGCTGATTGTCTCGCCATGCAGGTGGCGAAGATGAGCGCGCGCAAATCCGTACACCGGCCAACGACTCGGGAGCGCTTCAATCGCCGGCGTCTGCTTGCCGTGCTGGCGGCGGGTTGCGTCACGGTTTTCGTGGGGACGCTGGCGGCGTCAGCGGCGCTTCACGCGGCCCAACCGGGGGTGCCGTTTGCAAGCGCCACGCAAGCCGCGCCGGACACAACACTGATTGCCCGTGGCGCGTATCTGGCGAAAGCCGCCGATTGCGCGGGTTGTCATACCGCAGCGCCCGCCGGCGGCCACCCGGGCCACGAGGTGCCGCCTGTTCCCTTCGCCGGTGGCCTGGGCATGGCCTCGCCGTTTGGCACGATCTACTCGTCCAACATTACACCGGATCCCGTCAGTGGAATCGGCCGCTATACCTATGACGACTTCACCCGCGCGTTGCGCGAAGGGATTGCGCCTGGTGGCAAGCGGCTCTATCCGGCAATGCCGTTTCCGTCTTTCGCGAAGATCAACGACGACGACATGCACGCGCTTTACGCGTACTTCATGCATGGCGTCAAACCCGTCGCACAATCGGCGCCGCAAACGCGGCTGCCTTTTCCGTTCAGCCAGCGCTGGGCGCTGATGTTCTGGGACTGGGCGTTCGTGCCGAGCGGACAATACGCGTCACAACCCGGGCACGACGCACAGTGGAATCGGGGGGCCTACCTCGTGCAATCGCTCGGCCACTGCGGCGCGTGCCATACGCCGCGCGGTCCGGCTTATGAGGAGCGCGGCTACGATGACGATGCGCATCTTTACCTGACAGGCGGCACCAACGATCACTGGTTCGCGCCGAATCTCACCGGCGACCCGGGTTCGGGTCTTGGACGCGTGCCGGCGCAGGACATTGCAGCGTTCCTGAGAAGCGGGCACGGCGGGGGTCTCGTTACCTTCGGCAGCATGGTTCAGGTTGTCGAAGACAGCACGCAGTATCTGAGCGACGACGATCTGGCTGCCGTCGCCGCGTACCTGAAGAGCTTGCGGCCGCGCGAGCCGGCTGGGCTCTACGACATGCATTCGCGCGCGGCGCAGCAAACTGTGCAGGCGCTGCGTACTGGCGACGTCGAGCGGCCGGGTGCCGGTATTTTCCAGAGCTATTGCGCACGTTGTCATCAGGCGGATGGGTTAGGCGTCGTGCAGAAGTATCCGCGCCTCGCGGGCAATCCCGCAGTGCTTGCGCCGCAGACCACGTCGCTCGTGCGTCTGCTGGTCGAGGGCGGCGCGAGCCCGCACACGGAGAACGGGCCGCTCTCGCGCAAGATGCCGTCCTTCGCGGATCAGCTGACCAGCGAGGAAATGGCCCAGGTGTTGACGTTTATCCGCAATACGTGGGGCAACGCGGCGTCGCCTGTTACGACGCGCGATGTGGCAAGCGTGCGCAGCGCCATTCATAAATAGCGTGGGCACATGGGTTGCTGACAGCGAAGTCAATCTCGATGCCGACCACGGGCCCATCATCACTGGCCGTGTACCTGTTATCCGAACCACTCGCCACGTTTGGTGACGACAGGTTGCGAATGCCGCCGAAGCAGTGGCCGTTTGTATTCGAACAGATTCGCTATGGACGAAAGGAGCCAGACGATAGTCTGGCTCCTCCGCGAGCAGAATGAGCCGCGCGAAAGCATGTCCGATTTCGATGTTTTCGACGAGCAGGGAGTTCCAACGCATGACCGACAAAACGGGCGATCCACGTGCGCAGCGACGGAGGCTAGGGGAATGGCTTCCGCGCAACGAAGCCCATCTGGCGCGATACAGAACCGAACTTGCGGTGAAAGCGCGCGAGCGCGCGGCCCACGTGCCTCGCACGAGTGCCGTCGAGGAACTGGCGACGCTGATCCACGGTGACCCGGTGCTGCGAATGGACATGACGCGGGCTATCGCCCAGGCGCGGGATGCGGGATACATGCTCGGCTATGCGTCGATTGACGAACTGATGGTCGTCTTCGACTACCTGATGACCTATTCACCTCCGTTCAGCAAAACGAGCCTGATTCATTGCCCCTTGAACGCCATGCTGGACTGGCCGATGTGCATGCCGTCCGGCTATGCGCTGTTCCGCGATCCCGTACTCAACGCGCAACTCAAGCGTGTCCTGAACTGCTGGTGTGGTTTTCTGAGCGGGCCCCATTCACGCGAACATCTGAACACTTCGCCCCCAAACGGCTGGTTCAGTGCGGAAGCCGACAAGAAGATCGGGCTATTGCAATTCCTCTGCGATCCCCACGAACCGTATTGGGGATTTGCTTCGTGGAACGACTTTTTTACGCGCCAGTTTCGCCCGGGAGTACGGCCTGTTGATGAGCCGGATAACCCAAAGGTCATCGTAAGCCCGTGTGAGGCCGCACCCTACAACATCCAGCATGACGTCAAGCTTCACGACACGTTCTGGATCAAGTCGCAGCCTTACTCATTGCAAGACATGTTCACGTCGGGCCAATCCGACATAACGCGACGTTTTGCCGGCGGTTCGGTGTATCAGGCTTTTCTGAGCGCATTCAATTATCACCGCTGGCACGCGCCGGTGAGTGGCTTGATTTTAAAAGCATATGCGGTAGATGGCAGCTATTACTCGGATGCGGACTCGGAAGGCGAAGACCCAGGCGGACTTAATGACTCGCAAGGCTATATCACGGCGGTTGCCGCTCGCGCGGTGATCGTGATCGAGTGCGACGACCCAGCGATTGGGCGGGTCGGCTGCGTGTTCGTCGGCATGGCGGACGTGTCGTCCTGCGTGATCGAGGCGTTACCCGGGCAGCACGTCAGCAAGGGAGATGAACTGGGCTTCTTCCAGTACGGCGGCTCCTCCTGTTGCGTGGTTTTCGAGCCCGGCGCTGTTAGCTGCTTCATTCCACAACCGCCGTTTGACGATAATGCCTTACCGGTGAAGGTGAACACGCGTATCGCCATTGCACGTTAAGCAGATGCGCACCAGTAAGGACTAGCTGTGTGCGTAGTGTGATGGCATGTCTCTGTGTGGCGAGCCGTTACAGCTCCAACTGCAACTCGTGAGTCTCTGAGCGAAAGGAGACGGTTATGCCGCTGAAAAAAGGAACGTCGAAGGGCACTTTGTCGCACAACGTCAAGACAAAGACGAAACATGGTAAGCCGCAAAAACAGGCTGTAGCCATCGCATTGAACCAGGCGCGCAAATCCGGCGCGAAGATTCCGAAGAAGAGCGACAAGTAAGCGCTGGTGCGCGGTCCACGGAGTCCGCGAAGGAGGGTGTGGTGATGACAAGGAGCGAGTCAGACGAACAAACCGGCGGATGCGCGTGTGGCTCGGTGCGATTCCGGGTAAGCGCGCAACCCAGGCGCGTCTCGATATGCCACTGCATGACGTGTCGGCGAGTACATGGGAGCGCGTTCGGCGGCTATGCAATGTTCGAGCGTGGCGCAGTGGAATTTTCCGGCGCTACGCAGATGTGGCAGAGCTCACCGGGAGCACGAAGGTATTTTTGCCCGACGTGTGGATCGGTCGCGTTTATGGAGTACCTCGATAGCGACGAACTGGATCTCCCGTTGGGCGCCTTCGACCGGGTCGGCCTTTATGAACCGACCTACGAGCTTTGGTGCTGCCACAAGGAGCCATGGTTGCCGGCCGATGTGCGGGTCGAATATAACGAAAACAGACCGGCGCCGCCTGATCAATGAATGCAGTGCTGCTCCATGACGCTGACTCTATGGGCGTCGTCGGGCTGCATGCGCTCCGCTGGCGTGATAGAGCAGCGGCCCGACCCCGGCGTCTGCGTCTGGGCCGGCATGATCTTCCTCCTCTACAGGTTAGGCATATGGGCGTCGCAGCAAGGGGCGTTACATTGGTCGTATTGCCACCGGCAGACGACAACGCACGAAATCCGATGCAGTGCGGTTCGGCGCGTAAAGAATGCCGGCGGGTTTGCAATTGTTTCGTATGAACAAAAAAGGAAGATTGACGAACGGTTTTTACACGCACTCTTGCGACTGCAGAAGGATGTATGTTTCGCGCTGCGTCGTGGGTGAATCGCCGACGAACAGGAGCGTGGCTGCGTTGCACGTGGTCGGCGTCCGCGCGGCTAGCCGTCTTCGCCGACTTCAGTGGGATCGGGCAACTCGGGCAGATTGTGGCTGTCGTCGGGCGGTGCCGGTTGTGCGTGATCGTCTTCCGATGCAGGTGTGCTGGAGACCCCGTCGGGTATCGGCGTGATTTGCATCATTCTCTCCATAAAGATCGTTACGCACGAAGCCGATGCACGCCGCGTGCCAATGTTCTACATGCCCGGCGTCGTCGCTTTTCCCGCGCGCGTTCGCGTGGCGTAGACCTTGCTTGATCACCGATGACAGCGGGCAACAGTTGCGCTGTGAGCGGCAAGTGCCGCATTCGCCGACGGAGACTTCGATGAAGTCGATGCCGATTTGCAGTAGGGCGGTCGGCGCTAAACGCCTCATGACCAGGCAAACGCCGGAGTAGCAGTTCCAGCAAGTTGGGGCTGCTCCGGCTGTATCGGTGCTAGCGATGCATGCGGCCCGGCTCTCGCCAAGGCGAGAATGAACGCATGCGCTTGCATCGCAGGAGATGCAGTCATGGACTCAAGAATCCATTACCAGATGAATACCTGCGGCGGCGATTTCACGCATGTCAGAGAATGCTTCCGCGACTGGAAATCGCAGCCGCTCGTGTATCGCTGGAACCAGCAGATGTTCCAGGGAAAACAGGAGGTGCGTCCTCTGTCGGGACGTGTGTTCAACAACGGCGAGGTTGCGCATCGGGCACTCGAGCGCATGTGCGGACCGGGCGATCCCTATGCGCTCGCCGCCGAGATTCGCGACGGCGAGCGCGACGTGTGGCTAGTGATGGCAGCGTTCGAAGAAGAATCCTGAGGCAACCTGTGCGCCTCGTCTTCTTTGCTCGCGGCCGGTGGTCGGCGTGTTCTACGAACCTGCGCGCGGGTTGCGCAACGGCTGCCTTGCGCACCGCGCGCGACTTGTTCAGCAACGTTGTCAGCGATTCTTCGATGCCTGTGTTCTCGTCGATGGGATGGCAACGATAGGCTACGCTTACGGGCTGATGAATTTGAAGGCGAGGACTGCCGCGGCGGCGTTCGGCCTGCGTCGACGCTGCAGATCCTCTGCAAGCAGTTTCTGAAAGAGTGTTCCTTCCTGTTCGCCGTACAGTTCGCGAAATTCGCCGAGAACTTCAGCGATAGCGCTGTCTCGCGTTTCCGGACTCAAAGTGCTGCTGATGTATGAACAACCTCGTGCCAGTTCAAGCACGTACACCGCGCGAGCATCCACCATGGTGGCACCACCTGTATTTCCTCGTGGCATGAGGTCCCTCAATCTTTTTTTTGTACGCGTGCATGCACGGCCGGGCGTACAGCTGGACTGAGTCGCAATGAGCGGCGAATGTTAGTGTGGAATTAATTTACCCCAGGGGGCTGAAGGAAAACTTAAGAAGCGTTAAATCTGGCTGGAGCCTTCGCCGGTATGTCGTCCCGCCGCGTCGATGAATCAGCCTTCGTGCTGGCGAGGTTATCGTCGCGCGCGTTCGCTAAACCTCCAGGAATGAACTACCGACTTCGGGGTCGGCTGCGCGGGCAGCACGCAGGCCGTCGACGCCGCAATACCGTACCGTTATAGATCATCCGTGCCATAGGAACCCGAGAACCGCGAGCGCAAGCGCAACGCCGATGCCGCCCGACCCCGATCATCGCGACACCGGCCAGACAGACGATCGATCGCACGAATTCGCTGGGCCGTAGTCGATAAAGCCGCCACACGCCGCACGCCTCGAGCGGACCGAGACAGGCGGCGATAACGACCGGGGCAAGTGCCGCCTGCGGTGTGTTAAGCGGCACCATCGATCGAATCGCGCGTGTCGCGGTCCGCGGCCATCCTGTAGCAAAAAAGTGGGAACTTCTGCGAACCGCGCCTTGTCCACGAAGCTCGCAGCCGCCTGATCGGGCGGCACGAACCGCGAGGAGGATGCATCGATGGAAAAAGGACGTATTGCCGCGCTCGATGTCGGTCGGGCGCTCGCGATCGTCGGTGTCGTTGCCGTACACCTGTCGTTCCAGTTTCCCAATCTGCCGCACAGCGTCACGCTGCTGGCCCGCATGGGCCAATACGGCGTGCAGCTGTTCTTCGTAATCAGCGCGGTCACGATCTTCATGACGCTTGAAGCGGATCACGGACGTTGCACCTGCGCACGGCACGTCACATTGCGTTTCTATATCAAGCGTTTCTTTCGCATTGCCCCAATGTATTACGCCGCGATCGCCGTGTATGGACTGATCAGTTTCGGCGCGACATGGTCAGGCTACGAACCCTCATGGGTGCTCGGCGCCCACGGTGCAACGGATATCCTGCTCAATGTGCTGTTTCTGCATGCGCTGTCGCCGACCGCGATCAACAACGTGGTGCCGGGAGGATGGTCGATCGGTGTTGAGATGCTGTTCTATCTGATCGCGCCACTGCTGTTTTTTGTCGCGATGAACCGCACGCGATTGCTGATCGCGACAGCGTTGCTGCTGGCACTGTCGGTCATCGCGTTGTCGATCGGCGACTGTCACGGCACGCTCGACTGTCATGTGACGAACAACTCGTTCGGCTATTTCTGGCCGCCGGTGCAGGGGCCATGCTTCATCGTGGGAATGTGGGCGTGGTACGCGTTCCGCTCGCATCTGACGGGCACATCCAGCGTGACGCGGCGCACGGCGTGGCTGTTTTTTTCGCTCGCATCAGGTTTCGCACTCGCGACGGCGGCGCTCGGCGTGTGGCTCTCGAAAGCACATGAACTCGCGCCGGTCTTCGCCGCGTGCAGTGCAGTCGCGTTTCTGTTATTCGTCTCGCGCAGCCGCCCAGCGCGGGACGACGCGACCCGCAGCGCGTACATCAGCCGCTGTGCCGACGCGCTGGGCCGCGAAAGCTACGGTATCTACCTGTGGCACTTCATCTGCGTCTACGCGACGTTGCACTTTTTCGAGGGCGCGTTCGGGCAGAGCGACCGGGCGACGTCGCTTGTGCTCTTCGTCGCGACAGTGCTGGTAGTGCTCACCGCGTCGTATGCCTTCTCGCGCGTCTCGGAGCGGATGATTCAGGGACGCGCAACGCGCCTGTCACGCAGCATCCTCGCCCATGTTGACCGGCGTTTTCACCGGAGTGGCCAAGCGTGACGATCCCGACGAGGTGTGCATGATGCTGCGCGGCGACCCCTATCCGCTCTGGAGACAGTCGATCAGCACGGCGCCGAATTACGACGGGCCGCCCAGGTGCGCCTTGGCCCGTGGGATGCGTTGCGCTTCAGCCTCATGTACAGGTTCGCCGCCACGATACCGAAGACGATGTGAACGAGCAGGCTGGCCCAGTTGCGCGCGCTTCTGCGAACCACGACCGTCTGACCCCTACGAAGGTTGTAGAACCTCTGCAAGGTCATCGAGCGACAACGGCTTGGTGAGATGGCCGTCAAAAACCCGTTCGTCACTCTGGAGTCTGCCGGCGTAGCCCGTCAATGCCACGAGCTTCGTCAGCGAGCACTGCGCCCGCAGACGAAGCAACTGTGCAAGTGCAATGCCATCCATGTCGGGCATGCTGATATCAATCAGGGCAACGTCCGGCGTGAAAGACTCCACGATCCGAAGTGCGTCGGGTCCGCTCTGTGCCCGTTTCACTTCGTGTCCGTTCAGTTCCAGCAACGTGCCCAGTGCTTCCGTGGCGTCCGCGCTGTCGTCGACAAGGAGGATGCGCATTGGCGTCATCGTGTGCCTCGCGGTCATGGCGCTTTGCCCGTCCTTTCGCAGACAATCGGGAGGTGCAGGGTGACTTCCGTCCCCTGGCCTTCACCGGCGCTCGCAATCGTGACGGTGCCGTTGTGTGCCGCCACCAGATGCTTCACGACAGCCAGTCCAATTCCGAGTCCACCTTCTGCATGCCGGCGAGCCGATGCCGACTGGGCAAACATGTCAAAGACGTGTGGCAGCAGTGAAGATGAAATGCCAGCGCCGTTGTCTCTGATGCCCGTCCTACCTAAACGCGGCACCTGAATTGGCAACGGTACTTCTAGTCGATGACGATCCGAATATTCTGCGCCCGCTTCAACTGCTGGTGGAGCGTGAGGGATATCGCGTGCTGACTGCGCAGAACGGCGAGGCGGCACAGGCGGTCGCCGTCATCGAGAGCCCCAATCTCATTGTGACCGATTGGATGATGCCGCGCGTCGATGGCATTGAGCTGTGTCGGCGGTTGAAGGGTGACATCGCAACGGCCGGCATTCCTGTGATCATGCTGTCGGCCGCGCTGCCACCCCATCCGGAGGAGCCGTTATGGGACGTACTTCTATTGAAGCCTGCCCCGATAGGTCGACTGATAAAGACGATTCACAACCTTCTCGACGAACCTCCTCTGGACGCACAAGGTCGGCCGAGCGGGCAGTAAATAGGCGGGTATCCCGTTCGCTATGCGAGTGGAGATCACGATGGTCAGCACATTGATGAAAATTCTTCTCATCGTTGTCATTGCAGCTTCGTGTAGCGGATGCTCGCGCAAGGACGACAGCGGAATCACTGTTCCGGGTGGACATGACAGCAACGGTAACGGCGCGTCATCGCCGAGGGTGGGCGTGAATTCCTGAGTTATTCAGGCGGCGATCCGGCGAGCTCGACGTACGTGTACGCGAGGCATCCGTCAGGTAACGGAATACCGGAGGAAACGCCCGTGAGGCCGTTTGACTGGGAGTAACGGATCGAAGAGATCGAACTGGGGCTGGCAGGGCTTTTCGCCTCGTCAAAGGTGCCGTCGGTGCAATCTTACGAGGAAAAAGATGTGATCGCGTTCATGGTTAAGATCCTCCCTCTCGAACTCATCGCGTGCGAACCGCCATCTCAAACCGGCCTGTTGGCACCAAACCATTTGACGTACCCACGGGAGTCCAGACCGTAGGCACAGGTTATGCGCGCATACGATGACGGTTGGAGTCAACCCTATGCAACTCAAGGAGGGCGACATGAACACCCATGCAGGGCAGTCTCAAGACGAGCGGATCGCCGCACGAAAGCATAAGAAGCAGAAGGCGCAAGAACAATCGGGCGGGTCAATGGCCGTTGAAGGGACGGAGCCCGATGCTACGCATAGCAGTGGCGAACTCTCCGAAGAAGGAAAGGCAGTGTGGCGCAAAGGCGCAGGGATCGATGGGGGCGGGAAGAGCACATGACCGAACAGGAACGCATGCGCCACATGGAACGAGACGCGACACGAATCGCCCAGGGCGACGAATGGTTTTCAAACCGGTCGTAGAAATTTCAACGCGTGTTATAGCTGTCCGGTGCCAGCAGATCGGGCATGGGTTTCTCCTTCCAGATGATGAGTTCTGCCGACATTGCCAGAAGAGGCCGCCAAAGACGTGGCGGTCGTATTGCTCAATAACATGAAGACCATGGTGGCGATGACACTGGACAAGTCTGCCCCGTCGAGCCCCGGGGGGGCTGCCGAGCTGCGCTTGATGAACCGGTTTTACCTTGCGAATAAGCTGGCTAGCCACGAACGACCCTTGATCGGGGCGAGCGTGCAGCCATCCAAGGCAGGTCAGGAGGAGTGATCGCTTTGTGAAGATTCGAATGACGGTTGAGGGTTGCGCCGCGCAAACTATCCGTGCTCAGCGCAGTTTCTAGGGGCGCGGGACCCGGCCCCCATTCTTAGTGAAATTTTCGTCCTTTCCATGGCGGGGGATTGACTCCAGAATTGCCTTCTTTTCAACGGATCGGAATCCCCCTCGTTGGCGCAAACTGACATCGTGCCAATCGCGCAGGGAGCCTGAGATGTCTTTCCGCCACCACAAAAGTGGTCAGTTCGAAGTTGACCTGCCGGACGTATCTATGTCCGATTGGAACAGTCCATCGCCGTACACCGACGCGGGCATGATGCGCGACCTGCACCTCGCGTCGGAGTCCGTGTTGCGCCTCGCGACTCAGACTCACAACGCCGTCGCACGTGGCGAAACGGCGGCTGCGGAAGCCGCGCGCGTGTCGCTCGAAAAGCAGTTGGCACTCACCACGCGCCTGATTGATGAGCTATTGCTCAATGGTACCGACCAACCTACGGCACATTGACTGGCCGTCAGGCCAGACGGAACTAATCGCAGTATCGAACTTCTGAAGACTGAAATGAATGCCTTGACCGTAATTCTCTGCATTTGGACGATGGTAGCTATCTGCGCGATCCTCTTCATCCGCGGCGCCAGTCCGCGCGTTGAGCGCACCGCCAAATCGCCGCAACGCCGCCCGGCGCGATTTTCAATCGCAGAGTAACAGCGATCAAGGGTTCGAAGACGCAGTAGATTCCCTCTACGGCGAAATCCGCGCGATGCCCCCTTCATTCGACTGTAGTATGTCCGACCACGTAGGTTCCGCACGGACACGAGGATCAAGCCATGCGGTTCGTTCATAAAGTCAGATCCCTTGAAAGGGGAATAGCCTTTCGGGACGCGTCCGAGAAACGGCTATTTTGGCGGAGCTCGGCTATCAGCGTGCGTCCTCTCGCCGTCTGCGTGCAGGTTTTTGGAATCGTCGGCTGGATGCTATCCCGGGTTTTCGCGAACCCTGGCGCTACGTTTGACAGAACCTGTACGACCGTCGCATTGAGTGGGATGCTCTTCGGGGCAGCAACGACGTTTTTTGCCCGTAGCGTGTCCATTAACTCAATAGGATGCTTCGTTTGTGCCGCGTCAATAGCATTCGGTTTTCACAGTAATGCTGGCGGAACGTCGAATCCTGAATTCTGGATCATGCCTATGGGTATTTTGATTACAGTAGGTATGGCGCCGGTGTTCGCTGATTACTATAGTTATATTGCTAGCGCGATTGCTGTCTGGTTCATTATTTCGTATGACAGGGTCGACTCTGTAATAAAGTCGCCGGATTCCAGCTGGATAATTCTTTCTATCGTCTCTGGAATCTCGCTGGGCTTGTTGCTCAATTGGCTCTTTGTGCGAGAGAGAAAAAAGACATTCCTCGTTCAGAGAGAGTTGATCAAGCTTGCGTTTAAAGACGCTCTGACGGGAATTGATAATCGGCGAAGCCTGATGGAGGCAATGCAGGATTATCATGCTCGCGCCGCGGCGAACCATTTCTATTTCCTGGTCATCGATATAGACGACTTCAAACGCATCAACGATACCTCGGGCCATGACGTCGGAGACGAGGTCCTGGTGGCGGTAGCCGCCATCATCGAACGACACGCGCAGGCGCATGCTCGTGGCCGCCTTGGGGGCGAGGAATTCGGCGTCGTGTTTGCGGGGGAAGAAGACGCAGCGTGCGCCTTGGCGAAGCAGCTTTGTGAGAGTGTCGCGAAACTACGTATTTCAACTCATGTCGTTACGATCAGCATTGGCATATCCAGATTGAGCGAGGCGATGAGCCTCACCGAAATTTTCAAAGTCGCCGATCAAGGTCTTTACGAGGCTAAGCGGCATGGAAAAAATCGCTATGTTTTGGTTCCCTGACGCAGTTAGGTGCCCATTCGACGTCAGGGGTAACGCTTGGCGCAAATGTGTTTCGATGCCAGTTGAACTAGGCCCATGAGCGTCTGCGACGTACGAAGGTCCCTCCAGGGTCGACTGCAGAAGTTCGACGCAAGCCCGGGTTTGATCAAGCCACTTCGACATCCAACTTCCAGGTTCGGCGAAAGTCGGCCATTCGATACCAGCACTGTCTGCCCAACTACTGTATCCGTTCCTCCATGGGCAACCGTTCCCATGCGGTGTCCAGCTTCGAAGACGTCCGGCTGTAGACGTTGGTGCCGATGTACTTCGCGTAAGCGCTCCTACTTCCATCGCCCGCGTGACTCGAGCCACCACCAGCTTGACCACGCGCGCGATTCAGTACGCGTAATGCGTCAAGGCGCGACTGCAGGTGCGTTGGTTGGCTTTTGACCGGCGGCTTTCTGTTGGGCGTTCTGGAGATTCTGCGGATAGTTCGTTTGATTCCCCGCCGGACTGTACCCGTTCTTTTCCAGCTTGCTGAGCTCGGCGTTTTTCTTCGCGCGGCGCGCCTTGCGGTCGGCCTTCTTTTGCGCCTTCATCTCTTGCTTCGACATAGCACTATCGGAGGCGCCTGCGTCGGTTATCGCTGCATGAGCTTGCAACATCGGAAGTGAGAGGAGACTCAAAGCCATACCCGCTGAAACAACAAAAACAGACAGTTGCTTGAACTTCATACGTATCTCCGTATGGGTGCGTTAGGCAACTGCGATGGCTCAGAGCAGTGTCACGTTATACGGCATCGTGGACAACGGTATCGCATACGAGACTAATCAACCGAAGGGGCATGTATTCGGTGCGCAAAGTGGAGGCTGGGCGCAATCGAGATTCGGTCTCAAAGGCAGTGAGGACCTCGGCGGCGGCACTCATGCAATCTTCACGCTCGAGTCCCGACTGAATACCATGAACGGTACTTTCGCGAACGGAAGTTTCTTCGAGGGACAGGCGACCGTAGGCCTGCAGAATGACACCTGGGGTCAAATCAAGTTCGGCAACATGGGCTCGGCTGAGATAAGTCAATACTCGGGCGACGTCGACCCACAGCAAACAAAGAAGTATGCGATTGGAACGCTGGTGCGCGGCCGCATCTTTTCGCAGGCAGCGAACGGCGCGGAGTATCTGTCGCCGACGATCGGCGGTTTTACCCTGCAAGGTCAATATGATTTGACGAATTCGTCGACGTGGAACGCCGGAAACCCTGGAAGCGCGCCTGGTCAACTCGGTACTTCTAGTGGACTCGGCAGCTCGCAGGGCCGCTCAGACGGTATCAAACTCTCCTACGCGAATAAGGGCCTTTTCTGGCTGGCGACCTATGACGAGGTTCGCGACGGAAATGGTCAATTCAGCAACGTGTATCTTGCTTCCCGCTCGATTCTC
This sequence comes from Paraburkholderia sediminicola, assembly GCF_046026675.1. GTDB lineage: Bacteria > Pseudomonadota > Gammaproteobacteria > Burkholderiales > Burkholderiaceae > Paraburkholderia > Paraburkholderia sediminicola_F. The sequence continues at coordinate 1,774,315 of NZ_JAQQEY010000002.1, forward strand.
ACGGGCTTGACGTACGCATTCGGTCCTGTGGCGGGATACGTTGGCTACCAGCACCTGATCGCTCTGAACGCATCGAATGCGGGCTATTTCGGCACGGCAACCCCGTCAGGGTTGCCGGCGGGAACGGGCCTCCCGACAGCCGTCAATCATGAGTGGATTGGCGCGATCTGGCAGACGACGCCCGCGCTTGCTATCACCGGCGCCGTCTATCATGCAAATGCAAACAACGGGAACGCAACCCTCTACACGTTGGGTGCGAACTATTCGTTGCCCAGGCGAACGCTCCTGTACACGGAACTGGCGTACGTTCGAAACAGTTCGTCGTCTAACATCGGCCTCGACAGTGGTCTGTATGGCGCGAATATCAACAACGACCTGGTCAACGGAAGCACCTCGAGCACCAACCCCGACTATGGCAAAGCCAGTTTGGCGTTATTGCAGGGTTGGCGACGACATTCTGATGCTGTCGATAGGTCCGAGCGGCGACTTTCTCTCGGACCTGTCGGGCGCTGCGTCTGCGCTTATGAGCGGTCGAATCAATCGCGGAAACGACTGGCGATGTGGTCCGGAATATTTTCTGGCGTCACGACCACGACCGCAGAGGATGACGCGACAGATGATGCTGGCAGGAGCTTGTGAAAGTGCATGACGTGATGACACGCGGAGCGCATGTCCTGTCGGAGGTCATGATGCAAGATTGCCTGAATCCTTCCAGCGCGTAGAAGCTGCACGTTATCCTTGTCCAGGTCGTGACCGATGAAGCAGACCGGAGCTTGCCGCTGCGCTTCCAGCGCGCGAAGAATCGCGACGTTACCTCCTCCCATGGAGTACACGGCAGCGATGTCAGTACCATCGTTGAGAGCGCTGCGGACGCGCCCTTCAGTGGGCAAATCAAGGCCATGACCGCCGCTTGCATCAATCAGTCTGAGTCGGGGGTGGTGCTTGCGCAGTGCTCGACGAAAGCTTATCTCGCGCTCTTCTTCGCCCCGAAAATGCTCGTCGCTCATCGTTATCAACACATTAGCCGGCTGAGGGCCCAGCAATAGGCCCAGAAGGTAAGCCGCCGTGGCCCCAGCGACGCGATTGTCGAGTCCGGCGTAGGCGATGCGGCCCGACAGCGGTATGTCGGTGAAGACAGTGACGACCGGAATGCCGTGATGCTGGAGCTCGCGGACCACCTCGGCAATCTCGGGAACGTCGCGGGCCTTCAGGAAAACACCATGGCTGCCTCTTCGGGCGATAGATCGAAGGGCATCCACGACTTCGGGAGTCGTCATCGTCTCCCGCAACAGGAAGCGCGGACGAACAACCGCCGGGTGCATCAACGCGAGTTCCGCTTCGAGCGCATTCTTTATCTCGTCGCTGAACCGCGCCGGTGCTTCTACTACCACGTCGACCATGAGCTTGCGCCCGGTGTTCGCCAGGTTTAGCTCCTGTTTCTCAAGTTCTTTTATCGCCTGCTCAACCCGATTGCGAGTGTGCTCCCGGACGTTTGCGCGTCCGTTCAGCACCCTATCAACAGTTGCCACTCCAAGGCCTGCCTGAAGGGCAATTTCCTTGATCAAGAAGCGGTGAGCCAAACCGACCCTCCTTTGTTGATAGTTTTTTGATGTGTTTATGATAATTCGATTTGTGCTTTGCGAGCTATCCTACATTCAAAATAGGAGGCACGTATGGACGAGCGACGCGAAGACTATCTCGCTGAGAGAACCAATTGGTATCGCGAAAGCGACTGCAGCTTGCGTGATTTCGTGACAGCGCTCAACGCGGGAGGGGAGCGAGGGCTACGCTACGCGGTAACGTCGGTTCAATCGATTCCTGTATACGAATGCAGCGACCTGGAAGAAGTGGGCTCGTCTGAAACAGAACGGCTTCAGCTGCTCTCAGAGTGGGCCGGGGTTCTGCGAGATGGCGCGGGCGTCTTTGTGCTCAAGCGCGCTTTTGCCGACCCCGGGTGCGTGGATGAGGCGACGGCCATCTTCGAATCGATTATTGAAGACGAGAAGAAATCCGGCTCGAAGGCTGACCATTTCGCAAAATCAGGCGCGAACGACCGTATCTGGAACGCGCAGGAAAAACTCTGCCTTGCGGCGCCTGAGGTCTTCGCCAGATACTTTTCGAACTCCTGGCTGACGGCGGCTGCCGAGGCGTGGCTTGGCCCGTGCTTTCAGGTTACGTCCCAGGTCAATGTGGTCAGACCCGGCGGAGAGGCACAGCAGGCCCATCGTGACTACCATCTGGGCTTTCAGTCAGCGGAGGTGGCAGCGTCTTTTCCAGCGCACGTGCATGGGATGTCGCCTTTTCTCACGCTGCAAGGGGCCGTTGCGCACAGCGACATGCCTGTTGAGAGCGGCCCAACCAAACTCCTGCCTTACTCGCAGCGATACGCTCAAGGCTATGTCGCCTGGCGTAGGCCTGATTTCAGGGAGTATTTCGAGAACAATTTCGTCCAGATGCCCCTTGCCAAGGGCGATGCCATCTTCTTCAATCCGGCGCTATTTCACGCAGCCGGCTCGAATCGAACGAGCCACGTTCAGCGCATGGCAAACCTGCTTCAAATCTCGTCGGCTTACGGTCGGGCGATGGAGGCGGTTGATCGAACGCGCATGTCCGAGACCCTCTACCCAGTCCTTCGGGACAGGTTTAAGACCGGCAAGATAACCGAACTCGAGGCGCTGTCGGTGATTGCCTCGTGCGCCGAAGGCTATTCGTTCCCGACAAACCTTGACAGGGATCCGCCCGCGGGGGGGCTCGCGCCGGAGAGCCAAGGCCAGATGATGCGCCGAGCGCTTCGGGAGGACTGGGAGCCGGCCGAGTTTACGCGAGCCCTCGCAAAGCATGCCTGGCGTCAGGGGAATGGCAAATCCGGAAAATTGATGGATTATTGATGTGTTTTTGTGAATAAATGATGGAGCCGCGACTCTATCATGGTGCCGACGCGACACACGGAATGACTCAGCGATGTCGCGCGTGCTCCCGCATCCGGCTCGGATGTGGGTGAACGAGGCGTAACGGTGCAAGGGCATGGATCAGTTCAAGGAACTACAACTATTCGTCGAGGTGGCCGAGACGGGCAGCATCAGCCGGGCTGCGGAAGCTGTCGAGCTCTCCATCTCGGCCGCAAGTCGGTATTTGATTTCGTTGGAGGCGAGACTTGGCGTCCAACTGGTGCGCAGGACGACTCGCAACCTTTACCTAACGGAGGCTGGCGCCGAGTTTCACCGACGCTGCAAATCCATCCTCGCCGATCTTGGCGAAGCAGAGGCTGTAACCAGGGAAGCGGTTGTGCGTCCAAGCGGTGTCCTTCGCGTCACCGCCTCGTTATCGTTCTGCATGCTTCACATCGCGCCGATGCTTCCTGATTTCACGGCGCGCTACCCCGACATCACAGTGGACGTGGTAGCGGCTATCGGCGGGCGCAAGGGAATCCGAGCGAGGCTCAGCGTTGATTTGCGGCAGGTGGTGGTCAATCGAGTGGGGATTCGACACCAGCCCTCAAGGAGTGAGTCGGAACCGTCATGTGCGCATTTTTGGTGTCTCGCGACCGCCTGGTTTTCCTGATTTGGATAGAACGGTGACTAGAGCATGGCAGGGCAGGGAGATTGAAACCTGGCAGCGCCTTGCAAGCAAGTATTGGAGTCTGCTGCCCTCCCGTGCGTCCGTATGCTAAACGTGCCGGGCGCCGTGCGCCGTGCGCCCTGAATAGCCTTTCGTCATTGAATCCGGCCCCGCAATTTACCCGCAAAACTGTCGGAAGCAGGTGGATTACTCTGGATTAACTCGGATCGATCCCCATAAGCTGGACTTGCAACAAGAGCGAACGCGTAAAGTCTCAGCCATTCGCTGTAACCCTGGACCAGAAAGCATCCGGAGCGTTCTACGTATTGCTGGCGAGACGTTTCATAGACTCCCCGGATTGCAAACCACGGCACATGCGGCAAGTCATGATGCACCAGATGGTAGTTATTGTTCAGGAACAACAGCCGCCAGAACCACCCCGCCTCGTTGATGACGGTGCGATGCTCGTGAGCATGTGCCACGCGATGTTCCTGAAACGAGCGGATCGACCCTAACGACAACGACCCATAACCCGCGCCGACGATAAACGCCCAGGCAGGGATTCCGCAGACGCGTTGAAGCCATACCGTCAGCGCGGCTAACGCGGTCAGATGCGCAAGCCACATCGGCACATGGCGCCAATCGCCGCGTTTGATACTGCGGAGTTCATCGACACCCGTTGCCGCTATGGCAAAAACCGGCCCGACTAGCAGGCGGCCGACAAACGTATTGCGGAAGGTCAGCAGCGCGCGAATCGCCAAACCCGCACGTTGCCAGACGCGCTGACTGACGAAGTAGCTTTCGGGATCGCGCTCAGGAAGCGTGAGATGCGGATCGACGTGATGCTGAAGATGCGAATCTCGATAGACGCTGTACGGAAACCACACCGCGAGCGGTGCGAATCCCAATAGTGCGTTGAAGAACGGCGAACGCGTCGGATGGCCGTGCAGCAACTCATGCTGCAGGGACATGTACCATGCGCCCAGCAACGCCAGCAGCGCAATGGTCAGCGGCAGGCCGAACACGCGCGCATTCGTCGCCACACCGAACCATCCACCGTAGATTGTGGCGATCAGTAGCCAGGTCGGCCATTGCGTGCGCCATGTCCAGCTTGCAGCCTGTTGGGCGAGTGCTTTGCGTTGCGTGTCGTCGAGGTAAATCGCCATCGGCTGGATCGGTCGGAATGCAGGTTTAGACCGATCCTACGGACCAATTCATGCGACTAGAACCATTTTGTTCAGCAATGCATCTGCGCATACGTGCAAAAGCGGGGGGCACATCGCCAGCGCTTACGCAGCGCCAGGCCGCCATCACCCGGCGCGCAGAATGCCATGCAAGGTCCTCGCGGATCCCGTCCGGGCGATCGGTAGAAGACGTTTATTTATCGTCCGCCACGCGGCACGCGTGATCGAGTAAGCCTTCCGCCGAGCCGCTACCGTTGTCGACATCGAGGCCGCTATTCACGATGAGCCAGCCGTCCTTCTCCGCCGACGGCCCCGCACCCGTCACGAGAATGGTTTGCATGGCCATCGCCGCAGCGTCTTTGTTATCACGCGCGACGATGCGAAACGGATTGCTTGCCTGAGTGAGCGAGGTGACGCGCATGATCCGGTAACGCTGGCCGTCGAGCGTATCCCAGCGCCACTCGCCAGGTATGTCGTTCGCGTGACGCGCCAAGGCGTCGCTCACTTTGTTGTGCATGCAATCGATATGGATATGCAACTGGTCTTGCGTGCGGCGGAATTGCGAATTGATTTCGAGGCCGAGTTGATTGTCGGGCAAGGATCGCTTGACCGACTTTTCCACGTACGGCCGCGACACCCACGCATCGTCCCAGTAATCCGGTGCATTCGGCGCCAGCACGAACGGGCTTTCTATGCCGGTAACGCGATCGGTCGGAATCAGCAGATGCTGTGAGCGGCCGACAATATCCTTCAGGATCACATAGCGTTTGTCGAGATCGACAACCGTGCATTGGCCCGGCGTGCCGGTGGCCTGTTGCGAGGGCACGCAGCGCACATCGACGATTTTCCAGAGTGCGTTCGAATCGACTGCAGCAAGGCGCGCGCAGGAGGAGGCGGCGAAGGCGACCGCCAATGCGGCGGCGGTGCGCAGAATAGTTTGGCGAAAGCGGGCGGGTTTGAGCACGGTCATCGGCATGCGGATCGGCATTTTTTTACTGGAGTGTTCAGCGACATCTTCAATGGCACCTTCAATGGCCCCTTCGACGGCATTTTCAGAACCGTCAGAGCACTGGCGCCGGCAGCACGCCGAGCAATTGCTCGAAGGCGACGCCGATCGCCAGCAGCCGCCGGTCCTCGCCGAGCGGCCCATCCAGCTCCAGGCCGACCGGCAGACCACCGGCAGTCATCCCCGCCGCCAGCGACAAGCCCGGAATGCCGGACGTGCTGGCCGGGTCGGTATTGCGCAGGAACGCGTCCATCGTATCGATTGGCGCAGAGCCATCGATCGATACCGTCGACGAGCCGTTCAGGTCGTCGATCGGCACCGCGGCGAGGCGCGTGGTAGGGAAGAGCAGCGCATCGAGACGCTCATCTGCGAAAGTCGCCGCGACATACTGCTGCAAGCGCGGCCGCCATTGCTTCAGCGCTGCGTCGTATTGAGCGCCGAGTACGTCGGCGAGCACGCCGTCGTAGATCGCGCGCACGTCCGGGCTCGCGATGCGGGCTGCCATTTCGGACACTGTCTTTACCGGTGCGTTATTGGCGACGAGCCAGGCGAGCACGTCCTCGCGCGGCTCGTGGATCGCGATCGGTCCACCGACGTGGCCGTTCAAGGTCTCGAGTTCGCTCATCGCCACAGGCACGAAGGTGACGCCCGCTGCTTCGAGGCGGAGCAAGGCGGCGCGCGCGACGTCTTCAACCTGCTTTTCGAGCCCTTCCCAGAGCGGCTCGGGCAGGCCGATGCGCAAACCATTCAGCGTGAGCTCAGGCAACGGTCCCGTTCCGGCGATCACGCCGTCGAGCAAAGCGATGTCGGCAACCGTGCGCGCCATCGGCCCCACCGTATCTCGCGTATGGCTGATCGGCACGACGGCATCCGGGTCGTGATAGCGCCGTTCGGCACCACCGTTACCAACCGACGGACGAAACCCCGCGATGCCGGTCAACGCAGCCGGAATGCGAGTCGAGCCGCCGGTGTCGGTGCCCAGACCCGCGGGCACGATGCGCGCGGCAATCGCGGCGGCGGTGCCGCCCGACGAGCCGCCGGGAATCAGCGTGGGGTCGTACGGATTGCGCACCGGTCCGGCGTGCGTGGCGAAGTTGGTGCTGGTGATGCCGAACGCAAGTTCGTGCATGTTGGCTTTGCCGAGGATGATCGCGCCGGCATCGAGAAGCCGTTGCACCGAAGGCGCGTTTGTCTTCGGTACGAAGCCCTCCAATGCAGGCGTGCCCGCAGAAGTCTGCAAACCAGCCGTGTTGATGTTGTCCTTCACGACGATGGGCAAACCGGCGAGCGGCAATTGCGCTTTTGCTTCGGGTGGCAATGCATCGATGCGCTGCGCGGCGGCAAGCGCGCCGTCGAGGTCGAGCGTGGTTAGTGCATTGAGGCTCGAGAGCGACGCCGCGCGCGCCAGCAGCGTGGCCATATAGTCGGCGGCCTTGAGGCGCCCGGACTGGATCGCAGCGACCGCTTCGGTTGCGGTTAGGGCCAACTGTTGATCTACGGTCCATGTCATCGCAGGCGTCTCCTTTAACTGAGGTGTCGCCTATTCTGGCACAGCCGCTTAAAAATCGACGCCGGGTGGCGCAAGGTGGCCCACGTTTGCCGACTCGCAAGCCGGACGACCTTCTATAGGGTTCTGCACGCGAGATCGACGCGTCCGCCTGCGTGCTATCGAACGAGCCTGCCGACGTTATTGCCGGCTGTCGATCCACATACGTCCCCAACGGAACGCATAGGCGAGCGCGTGCTCTTCGTCGAAGAAATAATCGAGTGCGTCGAACGAGTAAGCCTGACCCTGGCTTGCAGACGTTTTCTCGATGGTCAGGTTGGCGGCGAACAGGCCGTTGGGCAGCCGTTGCGCAACCGGTGCGACTTCGTAGCCCTTGTAGCGGATATTTGAATTCATGGTCGTGGCAGTGAGTGTGCCCGCGTGTATTACTAAGGAGCCGGCGCGCGGGACGCAACCCTGTGCGTCAGGCAACCGGTGGGTGAGCGAGCAGGATCAAGCGTAGGCCGCGCCGCGCAGCGGGTGAACCAATCTTTCGTCGTAAGCAAATCAGCGAGGTTCGGGAACGGTCTTCGCAAGGCCGGATCGGACGATAGTCGCAGCGTTCGAACACACTATCCGGCGTTGTGGGAGAGCGGTCTGTTGTGTGGCGCACGGTTTGGACGAGCGGAAACACGCGTGCGTTCGAACGCGCATGACGCGGCTTGTCGGCCTTAAAAGAATCGTTGGAGGATGCTGCGGTTGGCGGGGCGAGGAGGCAGACGCACGCATGCGTTGAATGGTTCGTCGAGGCAGCGGGACGGCAGTCGGTTCAGTGCAAACGCGAGTGCGTCGAGGACCCCATAAGCGCGGATCCTCGACGCCGTACTTAAAGGCGTTAAACCGCGTGCAGCAACCGGGCGGGTTGCGCTTCCTTGACTGCATTGCCGAGCGGAGCGGCTGTCGGCGTGCGATGCGCGTTGAACGCCAGGGCGAATTGCGCGGCCTGCTGGCCGACCGTGGCGAGTTGATCGACGACCTTGGCGTCGGAACAGGTGTCGACGGTGTCGAAACGCGTTTCCAGCGTGTTGATCCCGGCGCCGAACGGCGTCGGCCACCCGCGCAAGGCGTGGACGATCGAGCGCAGCGACGTCAGCACCGAGCCGGCAGCCTGCCAGCCATAAGCGGTGACGATACAGCCGACCGCACGGCCATCCAGGTACGGCCGTTCATCGGCGCGCAGCTCTTCGAGCGTGTCGAGTGCGTTCTTGACGAGGCCCGAGACGCCGCCATGATAGCCGGGCGTCGCGATGATCAGAGCGTCCGCATGGCGCACGGCCTCGATCAGTTCGAGCTGTTCGGCGGTACGTTGAGGGTTTTCCGGAGCGTAGTGGGGCAGGCTATGCAGGAAAGTGCCGCCGAACAGGCGGGTATTCGCGCCCGCGGCTTCCGCGCCACGCAGCGCAAAGCCGAGCGCGCGCTCGGTCGACGACGCCGCGCGTGTCGTGCCGCCGATGCCGATCACGAGCGGCCGGCGTTGATGATCGAAACTGGTCAACGAAATGCTCCTTCGGTAGCGGCTCACGGGACGCTGGCGCGGGGCTGCGCGTAGACGAACCGGGGCGAACCGGACTTTGAAGCGTTATCTTAATGACCGCCGCGAGCCGGGCGAAGCGACTTTTTGTTCTAACGATATAACCGTGCGGGGTTATTGGCGGCTCAGTGGGGCGTCTGACGGATGCTTCGAAGCCATTTTCGATCCACATACGCCGCCCTGTGCAATGTAGTTGAGGCGGCACCGGATAAGCATATGGCGAACCATTGTTTGGGGGCGCGATGACACGCGGCTAAGATCGAGTCGTCTCCTCCATGACATCTCCTTGACATGGGACTCGGCCTCGCTACGTCAGTGGTGGGGCCTTTTTTTGTCTGGACTTCCAGTGGCGCCAGCACTTGCCGCTTCACGATAAAGCCGTTTTTTGCATGCTACGATGGTCCGCAACGCGAATCACGGCGAGGTCGAACAAGCAATGGCAACCCTGTATGACACGCTTGGTGTGCACGCGCACGCCACGGACGAAGAAATCAAGCGGGCTTACCGCAAGGCCGCGATGAAATGGCATCCGGATCGCAACAACGGCGCCGAAGAAGTTGCGCGTGCCACCTTCCAGGAAATCAAGGACGCGTACGCGATCCTTTCCGACACCGCGCAGCGCAAGGTGTATGACGCGGTCTACGCCGAGCAGATGCGCGGCTGGGAAGCACAGCGTGCCCGTCAGCAAAAAGCGCAGGCCGAACGTGAAGCGGCAGTGCGTGCCGCGGACGAAGCAGCCTACGCCGAGATGGTGTCGCTCGCCATGCGTTTCGCCGACGACGGCCACAATCGCGACGTGCTCTTCGGCGTGCTGCTAGGACGTCGATGCGAGGCACAGCGGGCCGCGCAGATCGCCGACAGCGTGTCGGCCTTGCAGGCGGCGCGGCGCGAGGCGGAGAGGGCGGCGGCTGCGGCCGAAGCGGCAGCAAAAGCGGTGGACGTCCCCGACGTTTCAGCCGAAGCGAAGGCAACTGCCGCGAGCGACGATGCCGCTGATCGTGACGCGTCAGGTAAGCACGCCAACCCAGGCAAGCGCGAAGAAAATGCCAGCGATGCTCATCCGGCCGGCGTACTGGGTGGACTCTGGTTCCAGTTCCTGAACGGCTTGCGGTTTTGAACAGACAGTTCTGGCTGAAAGACCCCACACGTAGGCCGAATTGATATAGAGAGCGGCCTTCGGCGTCGGTATATCCGCTTCTAGAATCAAAGACACGTCCGTGACATGTGTCGTTCGAACGCCAAGGTGAAGCGCGACAGTTCCTCATTGCCACGCATGCGGGTGGCGGACGCATCAGCATGTCGGGCACAGGATGTACGTGCTCGCTGCTCCTCCCTTTGTCGCCGACTCTACTTCCCCCGCGAAAGACCCGCTTCGCTTGACCTCCACGTTGCAGATTCCGAGAGGCTCGACAGCCATGGTTACTTTTATTTTTGTCGTTGCGATGGCGGCGTTTATCCCGTACGTCGCGGCGCCCGGCATCGCGAACGGCGTCAAGTCGATCAGCGCGCAGCCTGCGGCGATGCTGTTCGAGGCGTCACCTGCGGTGTCTGACGGCGCGAGCGACGCCGCGAACCGGATCGTGTCTGAGCAGCGCGACAGCGGCGCTTCCGTATGAGGAGATGCTGCCACGAAATTGTCGGCATAATGAAAGATTCGACCTTGCGCTGCTCAACTTCGTCGCCAATGCAGCGCGCGATATCCGTGGATTGACTGTCCAGGTACAAATTCTTGTGGCGCAACAAATTACGACATCGTAGTGTCACGAGGACGCAAGACTAGGCCGGCACAATTGCGCATAGAGAGAGATAAAAAAACTCGGGGTGAGCGTGACCAGAAAATACAATGTGCTGTTTCTCTGTCGCGAGAATTCAGCACGCAGCATCATTGCCGAAGCTTTACTGCGCGAACTGGCTGGACACCGGTTCGAAGCGTTCAGCGCGGGGCCCGAACCGGCCCCGCGCGTTCATCCCATTGCGATCGCGCAATTGCGGCCCGGTATATCGGACCTCGGCGTGCTCTGCCCGAAAAGCTGGCTGGAATTCACCGGCGAATGGGCGCCGCGGATGGACGTCGTCATTGCCATGGACGCGTGCGTCGCCGGGCATCATGCGCCGCGCTTTCCGGGAGAACCTGCGTTGTGTAGCTGGATCTTCGCCGATCCGCTTGCCGATGGCATGCTCGAGCCGGAGCGCGTCCGTTCGTTTGAAAAGGTGTTCTGGCAGATCGTCCGGCAGGTCAGCACGTTTATCGAATTGCCGCAGTACGCGGCGGCGCCGGCTCGTACCGGCGACGCGTCGTGTGCATCGATGAACGACGCAACGAATCCCGCCATTCAGTGCAACGTGTGAACGGCCCCGGCGCGTCAGCCAGTACGGGGTGATGCCTCGGGGTTATGCCTTTGGTCTAACGGTTTGGGTTTGGCGATCAGACGGCTTAGCGGTTGTTCGGGCGCGCAAGCGGACTTCCCGCGAATGGGTCGTTTAGCCAATCCACCTGTTTTTTCGGCTGCGGGGCGGGTGCCGGGGTGGCCGATAATTCGAAGTGGTCGATTGATTGACCAGCGCTAATTGCCTGTTTAAGCCATTGGGGCATTTCACCCTGGCCGTCCCAGCTATCTCCCGTTGCGCTGCGGTAGCGTTCAGCTTTTTGCCCCTTCGGTTCGGCCGCCAGCACGGCGGCGAGGTCTTCTGGTTTGATACCAAACTCTTCCATGCGGTGGCGGAGATACGCAATCATGCTATCTCGCTTCCTTTCGTCCATAAGATATTCGTCCTTCTAAAGCGTCCGGCGTTCTGTCAGTTACAGATTGCAAGGGGAAGCCGCGAAAGCATTGAGCCCACGTATATGGGGTCCGCTCGCGGTAAGGTTATTGATCGAAGGAAATTCCAGTGGCAGCGTCAAAGAACGTTGCCCATACATTGCGGTACAGCATATGTCCAACAAGCCCGCCTATAAGGCTGACTGTGCCAATCAGTGAATATTCAAGCGCTCCGCCGCGCGGCAGGTACGGCTGGGTAAGCCCTACGGCCGCAATGAAAAAACGGTGATGACAATGCAATGATTGCGAACAGTCGGTCTCATGTCCACGCTCCGTCTCTCGCCGGTGCCTCGCGTGGGGCCGATTTTTGTGCGTTATGCCAGCATCATAACGCACTGTTCGGGTAACGCACGTGCCGGCCAGCCTGATTTTGTTATTGCATGTCGCCGATCGAGCGGCGGCCGGTGCCGCCAAGGCCGCCTGTACCGCCGGGATTGCAATCCTGAGTGGCCGAGCTATAACGAAACAGCAGAGCAACAATCTGCGTTTCCAGCCTGGTGGCGACCGGTTCCGGCAAGCCGCGCGTGCACGCCCGACATCGGTTTCAGGTCTGGCAACTATTTACTCATTTAGTTCGGTGACTCGCCGCAGCAGTCCCGCATAGGCATTCGCCCGTTTGTCAGTTCGGCAGTTAGTTAGTTCGATTTCATGACACGACGTTTTTTCGCGGATCAATTCTTTTTGAAGGGGACAAGCGCTGCTGCGCCGGATTCGAGGAGTCTGGACATGAAACTACGTTTATTGATGGCGTTGGCAAGCGCCGCTCTGTTTCTGGCGCCGAGCACAGCCGGCGCACTGGACGGCCAGCAGGGCGAAGCCGCCTCGGGCCGGGCGCTCATGCAGAACGCAAACGAATCTGCGCAAGCCACCACCGACATGTCGTTTGGTGACGCTGTGCGGACCGTGATGCCGGCCGGGCAATCGGTGCAGAACGTCTCTTATGGCGGGGTGGCTGCAGGCGCGACGGAAGTGGGAGGCCGACAGGAGCGGCCGTGCGCTTCCGGGCCGCAATGCAGGATCTATTTTGGCCAATAGCAGGCCGGCAGTTCAGGAGGCGGTAGGAGATGAACCACCGCCTCCAATCCCATCCGCGCACGGCACCCTGATCGGAATACCCACACGCCCGAGTGCAATTTTACGGAGTCGTCAGCGGGCGATTTAATACGATGTTAAGGTGTGTTCCATTCAGGTTTTCACCCGTAGTCTTTTCCGATCGCAATCATAAGCAGGCCAATACCGCCTGCTTTTTTATTCATGATTTGCCGTCTGCGATTTGATTAGTCCGGTGTGAGTGCTCCAATCCCACCCGTTGTTTAGTTACTCGCAAACAATACTATGTTGATGGAAGATAATCTGCCGGCGAGCATTGCCTCGCCGGACGATGGCGCCTCGTCGTCCCTGCGTTCCTGGCTCGCCGTCGTGGCCGTTGCAATCGGTGCGTTCGCATTCGTGACCACGGAATTCTTACCTGTTGGCCTGCTGCCGCGAATAGCGGCGGATCTGGGTGTGCTGCCTGGCACCGCGGGGCTGATGGTCACCGTGCCGGGCGTGATTGCCGCCATCTCGGCGCCCGGTTTGATGCTGGTGGCCGGACGGATGGATCGCCGGCGTGTGTTTCTGTTGCTCACGGCCTTGCTGCTGGCGTCGAATCTGATTTCGGCTTTTGCGCCTGATTTCCTGGTCATGCTGGTCGGACGCGCGTTGCTCGGCGCGGCTCTGGGCGGCTTCTGGACCCTGGCGACGGCTGCATCGGGGCGCCTCGTGCAGCCGAAAGATTCGGCCAAGGCGATGGCGACGATCCTGACCGGCGTGACCTGCGCGACAGTGATCGGTGTGCCGCTCGGCACATTCATTGCCAGCTTCGCGTCGTGGCGTGCTTCGTTTATGGCAACCGGCGTGCTTGTCGCGATCGCGCTCGTGGCGCAGTTCGTTTTCGTGCCGTCGTTGCCGTCGACAACCGCATTGCGGCTGCGCGATCTGGTTGCGCTGCTGCGCCGACCGCATCCGCGTAGAAGCATGCTGATGGTGGCACTCGTATTCGGCGCGCATTTCTCCTCGTACACGTACATCACGCCGTTCCTGCTGCATAACGCGAGTTTCTCGATGTCGACGATTACGTGGCTGCTGCTCGGCTTCGGCATTATTGGCTTCTTCTCGAACTTCGCCGTTTCGTCGACGGTGACGCATAACCTGAAAGTGTCTCTGGCCGTGATGGTTTCTCTGCTCATGTTCGCGCTGCTGGCAATGCCGTTGCTGGAACAATCGCCGATTGGAGTGGCAGCGCTCGTACTCGCGTGGGGTGTTTCCTTCGGCGCACTGCCGCTGTGTTTCAGCATCTGGATTCAGCGCGCCACGCCGGATTCGCCGGAGGCGGGCTCGGCGCTGTTTGTCAGCATCATCCAGGTTGCTATTGCTTTGGGATCGCTCATTGGTGGCGTCGTGGTCGACCATGTTGGCATTTCCGCCGACTTTCTCTTCGGCAGCGGTTTGGCGCTGCTGGGACTCGCGGCGCTCGCGAGTTTCGGGCGAAGCAAGCAGGAAGTGCCCGCGAAAGCAATGGCGTGTCCGGCGTGCACTGACTAGCCGGTAAGCGTCGAGCGTCAGGTCAACCGATCCGCTTTTGTTATCGGCCCCTCCAATACACGGATTGTTAGCGCATCGCACCGCTCGTATATTTGCTGGACGAAAGCACAGACAGCAGAAATACAACAACTGAACGGCAGGCCACTCGGGCCTGCTACAGGAGCACAGCGATGAATCGAATCGATCTGGAGGGGCGTGTTGTCGCCATTACGGGCGGCGCGCGCGGTATTGGCTACGCAGTGGCTCAACGGGCGCTGAACTCGGGCGCGTCGGTCGCGCTATGGGACATCGACGCCGAGCGCCTCGCGCGCAGCGAGCGCGAACTCAGCGAGCTGGGCAAGGTCACCGCCGTCACGGTCGAACTCACCCAGGAAGCGTCAGTGGTTCAGGCGGTGGCGCAAACGGTCGCCGCCCATGGCGCGATCGACGTGCTGATCAACTGCGCCGGTATCACCGGCGGCAACGGCGCGACGTGGGAGCTGGACCCCGAGGTCTGGCGCCGCGTGATCGACGTGAATCTGATCGGCCCGTATCTCACCTGCCGCGCGGTCGTGCCGCAGATGCTCAAGCAGGGCTACGGCCGGATCGTCAATATTGCATCGGTGGCCGGTAAAGAAGGCAACCCGAACGCTTCCCACTACAGTGCCTCCAAAGCCGGGCTCATCGGCTTGACCAAATCCCTCGGCAAAGAACTTGCGACGAAGAACATCCTCGTCAATGCGGTCACGCCCGCGGCGGCCAAAACGGAGATCTTCGATTCCATGTCGCAGCAGCATATCGACTACATGCTCTCGAAGATCCCAATGAACCGCTTCCTGCTGCCGGAAGAAGCGGCGTCGCTGATTCTCTGGCTCTCTTCCGAAGACTGCGCTTTCAGCACCGGCTCGGTATTCGACCTGTCCGGCGGCCGCGCCACTTACTGAGTCGTCACAGCGTCGGCCAAGTCGTAGCAGTAGCAGTGCAAAAGGTAGAAAAACGCAGAGCGCGACCCGCATGCTCTGCGAAGGAGACGACATGAATCCGCATTCGCCGGCTTCACTGGAGGCGATCAACAGCAAGGTCATGCGCCGGCTGTTGCCGTTTCTGTTGCTGATGTATGTGCTGGCATTTCTCGACCGCGCGAATATCGGCTTCGCACAGAAAGCGTTGCAGCACGATACGGGCTTGTCCAATGCGGCTTTTGCCTTCGGCGCGGGCGTGTTCTTCGTCGGTTATGCATTGTTCGAAGTACCGAGCAATCTTCTGCTGCATAAGGTCGGCGCGCGCGCATGGATGTGCCGGATCATGGTGACCTGGGGGCTCGTCTCAGCGGCGATGTGTCTTGCGCATACGCCGACTGCTTTCTACTCATTGCGTTTTCTGCTCGGCGTCGCCGAAGCCGGTTTCTTCCCCGGCGTGATCTATTACCTGACGCATTGGTTTCCGCAAGCGGCGCGAGCTCGCGCGGTGGGCGTGTTTTATTTCGGTGCGCCGCTGGCGTTCATCTTCGGCAGTCCGTTGTCGGGTTCCTTGCTCGAACTGCATGGCGCAATGGGCTTGGCCGGCTGGCAATGGCTGTTTCTGATAGAGGGGACGCTGGCCTCGGTGGTCGGCGTATGGGCGTTCTGGTATCTCGACAACCGCCCTGAAGACGCCCAGTGGCTTGACGCGCAGGAGCGCACCACGTTGCGCCGCGCGCTCGACGACGACGCGCTCGCCGCATCGGCGCATGGGCCGCGTCATATTCTCGCTGCGCTGGTGGACCGCCGTGTGTTGCTGCTCTCGGCGATCTATCTGCTGATTCAGATGAGTGTCTACGGTGTGATCTTCTATTTGCCGCAACAGGTGGCGGCTTTGCTCGGCACGACGGTCGGCCTGCGCGTGGGCCTCGTCGGCGCCTTGCCGTGGCTATGTGCGTTGGCTGTCACGTGGTACGTGCCGCGTCGAGCGGATCGCACGGGTGGACACCGGCGCTGGGCGGTCGCGCTGCTGGTGCTCGCGGGCGTCGGCATCGGCGCCTCAGGGCTCGCGCATAACCCGTCGATCGGCCTGATCGCGCTGTGCTGCGCAGCCAGCGGCTTCATCGCGGCGCAACCGCTGTTCTGGACGTTTCCGACGCGCTACCTCACGGGTGCCGCAGCGGCGGGCGGGATCGCGCTGATCAATTCGCTCGGCGGCCTCGGTGGATTTATTGCGCCGAGCCTGCGCACCGCTGCGGAACGCGCGTTTTCATCGACCTCGGCGGGGCTGATCGTATTGGGCGCGTCGAGTCTGCTGGCGGCGCTCATGATCGGTACGCTGTTGCGCCGCGACGGCACCGAATCAAGCTGGTCTTTCCAACACTTACTGCACCGCGCCCGCTAGGCGCATTTTCTGGCTGCACGTTCGACGCACCCATATCGGAGCCCTTTTCATGGCCATGCCTACTATCCGGCACGTGCGTGCCTTCATCGTCCGCGGTGGCGGCGCGGACTATCACGATCAACCTGACGGACACTGGATCGACGACCACATTTCCACGCCAATGGCGCGTTATCCGGAGTATCGCCAGAGCCGCCAGTCATTCGGCATCAATGTGCTCGGCACGTTGGTGGTCGAGATCGAAGCGAGCGACGGCACGGTTGGTTTTGCGGTGACGACGGGCGGTGAGATCGGCGCGTTCATCGTTGAAAAACATCTCGCACGTTTTCTCGAAGGCCAGCTCGTCACCGACATCGAGAAGATGTGGGATCAGATGTATTTCTCGACGCTGTACTACGGCCGCAAAGGCGTGGTGCTGAATACGATCTCGGGCGTCGATCTCGCGTTGTGGGATTTGCTCGCGAAAGTGCGCAAGGAACCGGTGTACCAACTATTGGGCGGCCCGGTGCGCGACGAACTCGTGTTCTATGCGACCGGCGCGCGTCCCGATCTCGCGAAGGAGATGGGATTCATCGGTGGCAAATTGCCGTTGCAGCATGGTCCCGCAGAAGGCGAGGCGGGTCTCAGGAAGAATCTGGAGAAGCTCGCCGAGATGCGTAGTCGCGTTGGAGACGACTTCTGGCTGATGTATGACTGCTGGATGAGCCTCGACGTACCGTATGCCACGCGGCTCGCGCAGGCGGCGCACGAGTACGGTCTGAAGTGGATCGAAGAGTGCCTGCCGCCGGACGACTACTGGGGTTACGCCGAACTGCGCCGCAACGTGCCGCGCGGCATGATGGTATCGACCGGCGAGCACGAAGCGACGCGTTGGGGTTTTCGCATGCTGCTGGAGATGCAGTGCTGTGATCTGATTCAGCCGGATGTGGGCTGGTGCGGCGGCATCACCGAACTCATCAAGATATCCGCGCTCGCCGATGCCCACAATGTGATGGTGGTGCCGCACGGTTCATCGGTGTATAGCTATCACTTCGTCGTCACGCGACACAACTCGCCGTTCGCCGAGTTTCTGATGATGGCGCCGAAGGCGGATGAAGTCGTGCCGATGTTCACGCCGCTGCTGCTCGATGAACCGGTACCCGTGAATGGACGGATGAAAGTGCCTGACACACCGGGCTTTGGTGTGCGGCTCAATCCGGAGTGTGCGCTGGTGCGGCCCTATCCGCGTTGAATGCGCGTTGAATACGCGTTGTGGGCAAGGTGAGCCCGGGCTCGACGCACAAGACATCGTATTGACCCAGCCAACAGGAGAATGACGTGTTGCTCAAGGACAAGGTCGTGATCGTTACCGGCGGCTCGCGTGGCATCGGCCGCGCGATAGCAGTTGCGTGCGCAACCGAAGGTGCGGATGTGGCGATCAACTACTGGGGCGATAACGACGCATCGTATGGGCGCCGTTCGGCCGTCGCGGAAGTCGTCGCCGAAATCGAAGCGTTGGGGCGGCGCGTAATCGCGATCGAAGGCAACGTCGCCGCGCGCGAAACTGGTCAGGACCTCGTTCGCCACACGGTCGAAACCTTCGGCAAAGTCGACGTGCTCGCGAGCAATGCCGGCATCTGCCCGTTTCACGCCTTTCTCGACATGCCGCCCGAGGTATTGGAGTCGACAGTAGCAGTCAATCTGAACGGGGCGTTCTACGTCACGCAAGCCGCCGCGCAGCAGATGAAAGCGCAGGGCACGGGCGGTGCGATCGTGGCGACGAGCTCGATCAGCGCGCTGGTGGGCGGCGGCATGCAAACGCACTACACGCCGACCAAGGCCGGTGTGCATTCGCTGATGCAGTCATGCGCGGTGGCGCTGGGGCCGTACGGCATTCGCTGCAATTCGGTGATGCCCGGCACGATTGCGACCGACCTGAACGCGGAAGATCTCGCCGACGAAGCCAAAAAAGCCTACTTCGAAAAGCGCATTCCGCTGGGCCGGCTGGGCCGCCCGGAGGACGTCGCCGATTGCGTGGTATTCCTTGCCTCCGACCGCGCGCGTTATGTAACAGGCGCCGCGCTGCTGGTGGACGGCGGCCTGTTCGTCAACTTGCAGTAGCGCGCAATGCCGACGTCAATGAACCGGTGCGGATACGACCACAGACTCAGTCGCAGTCGCGCTGGAATCGTCGCGTGCGAGCTTGCGCGAGAAACCACGCAGCAAATCGATAAAGCGCAGCGCGGGTTCGGCGAGGGCCTCTTCTTTGCGCGTGAGAATGCCGAAGCCGGAGAGGCTCTTACCGATCTCGAGCGGCAGCGCGACCAGCAGTTTGCCGCGCACATGATCACGCACCACCGACTCGGGCAGCATGGCCACGGCGTCGTAGTTCTCGAGCAATTGCAGCGTGGCGAAGATCGACGCGCATTCGGTCAGGTTGACGGGTGTCGCGAGACCCGCACGCGCGAGTTCCTCTTCGAACAGCACGCGTGCCGGACTGGTAACAGGTTGAGCCACCCACGGCCAGTCGATCAGCTCCCGCAACGTAATGTGCGAGCGCTGCGCCAGTGGATGCACCGAACGCACGACCAGCAACAACGTCTCGCGCGCGAGCGGCTCGAAACTGAAATCGTTGTGTTGCAACGGACTGGTCAGGCGTCCAAGCGCCAGATCGACTTCGCGGCGATGCAGCAATTGCACGACCTGGTCGCTGGTTTCGCCCAGAATGCGCACGTTCAGCAGAGGGCTCTCGGTTTTCAGGGCGGCGACCGCCATGGCCAGCAGATCGGGCGCGGCGCCCATGATTGCGCCGACGGTCAACTGCCCATGCCCGCCGCGGCGTTTGACGTCGAGGTCGTCGGCAAAACGGGTCAACTCGGCGAGTGCGCGGCGTGCATACGCCAGCGTGACCACGCCGAGCGGCGTGGGCGTCATGCCGCGCGCGTTGCGCTCGAACAGCAGGAAGCCGAACGCTTCCTCGATGTCGCCGAGCATGCGGCTCGCGCTGGGTTGAGCGACGTTGATGGCCTCGGCGGCCTGGTGGAGATTGCGTGCGTCGTCGAGCGCGACGAGCAGCGCTAGATGCTTGAACTTGAGCCGATTGACGAGTGCGATGGCAGCTGAGTGTTGGCTCATGGTTCCGGGTGCGATTCGGTTTGTGGATCGCCCAATCCCAAACACGGATTGAGATGCTATCGACGCAGGAATTATAGTCGTACCAGACGCTTCTCTGAGAAAGCGCCCGGATACGACGGGAGACAGGCCGCAATGGAAACAATCGCTTTCCGGATGGTACTCAACCCCGGCATGCGCGAGGAATACGAACGACGTCATGCGCAAATCTGGCCTGAGCTGGTTGATGCATTGCACAACGCCGGTGTGCGCGACTATCGGATCTTCTTCGACGCCGACTCGGATTACCTTTTCGCCATTCTGACGCGCAGCACGAATCACACCATGAACGCGCTGCCGCAACTCGACGTGATGCGCAAATGGTGGGATTACATGGCCGACATCATGCAGACGGCTCCTGACCATACGCCGCTTCAGCAACCGCTGGAGCCGGTCTTTCGTCTGAATTCGCTTAGCTGACTGTGCTTGCCCAATGGGCGGAGGGTGTCGCATGCAGGTTGTCGATTCGCATATCCATCTGTGGAATCTGAAGTCGCATCGCTATCCGTGGCTGGAAAACCCGGGTGTGTCGTTCGTGGGGGACGCGCGCGACCTGAAGCACGACTATCTGCTCGACGATCTGCTCGGCGAGGCGGGCGAGATCGAGGTGCTGAAACTGGTGCACGTGGAAGCGAATCACGATCCTGCCGATCCGGTCGAGGAAACCCGCTGGTTGCAATCCATTGCGGATCGTCCGGCGTCGCGCGGCATGCCGGATGCGATTGTCGCCGCCGTGGATCTGTCCGCGGCGAACGCACCCGAGCTGCTTGAGGCGCACGCTTCGTTTGCCAACACGCGTGGCATCAGACAGATCCTGAACGTGCACGAGAACAAGTTGTTCGATTACGTAGGCCGTCATTTCATGCGCGAGTCGAAGTGGCGCGAACATTTTGCCTTGCTGCACCGTTACGACATGTCGTTCGATCTGCAACTGTATCCGTCGCAGATGGAGGAGGCGGCTGCATTGGCGCGCGCGCATGCCGATACGATTTTCATCGTCAACCACGCGGGGATGTTCGTGGATCGCAGCAGCGTCTCCGGTTATCGCGCGTGGCGCGAAGGTATGCGGACGCTCGCGGGTTGCAGGAACGTGGCTGTAAAGATCAGCGGACTCGCCATGTTCGATCATCAGTGGAGCGTCGAGAGCCTGCGTCCTTATGTGCTTGAGACGATCGATACGTTCGGCGTCGAACGCGCGATGTTCGCGTCAAACTTTCCGGTCGATCGGTTGTTTGGCTCTTACCAGGATTTGTGGCATGCGTACGCGTCGATCGTCGACGGCGCGAGCGATGCTGAAAAAGAAGCACTGTTTTGTCGTAACGCGGAGCGTTTTTATCGTATCTGACGTACCTGCCGCGTCTGACGCATTCCCAAAAGCAAAAGAGAAGGAGACACGCAGTGCAGCAATCCCCATCCACCGTGCCCAGGCTCGAACTACGGCACGCGAGCAAATCATTCGGCCGGGTCCGTGCGTTATCCGACGGCGATCTCGCGTTGTGGCCGGGCGAAGTGCATGCATTGCTCGGCGAAAATGGCGCGGGCAAATCGACGGTCGTGAAGATCCTCGCGGGTGTGCACCAGCCGGATACCGGCGAGCTGCTGGTCGACGGCGTGGCGCGCCGCTTTGCCACGCCTGCCGAAGCGCGCGACGCGGGGCTGGCCGTGATCTATCAGGAGCCTACGTTGTTCTTCGATCTCTCGATCGCGGAGAACATCTTCATGGGGCGGCAGCCGGTCGACCGGATCGGCCGCATTCAGTATGATGCCATGCGCCGCGAGGTGGATGGTCTGCTGGCTTCGCTCGGGGTCGATCTGCGTGCAGATCAGCTGGTGCGTGGTCTGTCGATTGCCGATCAGCAGGTGATCGAAATTGCGAAGGCGTTGTCGTTGAACGCGAACGTGCTGATCATGGACGAACCGACCGCTGCCTTGTCGCTGCCCGAAGTAGAGCGGCTCTTTGCGATCGTGCGCAAGCTGCGTGAGCGTGACGTGGCGATTCTGTTCATTACGCACCGGCTCGATGAAGTGTTCACGTTGACGCAACGCGTGACGATCATGCGCGACGGCGCGAAAGTATTCGACGGACTCACTGCCGATCTCACCACCGAATCCATCGTCGCAAAGATGGTGGGCCGTGATCTGGAAACGTTTTATCCCAAGGCCGACCGGCCACCGGGCGAAGTGCGATTGTCAGTGCGTGGCCTGACGCGCGTCGGTGTCTTCAAGGACATCTCCTTCGACGTCCGCGCAGGTGAGATCGTCGCACTGGCGGGGCTCGTCGGCGCGGGGCGCAGCGAAGTGGCACGCGCGATCTTCGGTATCGATCCTCTTGATTCGGGCGAAATTTCGATTGGCGGAAAACGTCTCGCCGCCGGCAGTCCGGCCGCCGCGGTACGTGCCGGCCTCGCGCTGGTCCCGGAGGACCGTCGTCAGCAAGGGCTGGCACTGGAGTTGAGCATCGCGCGCAATGCCTCGATGACGGTGCTTGGACGTCTGGTCAAACATGGGCTGATTTCCACGCGAAGCGAGACGCAGCTGGCCAACCAGTGGGGCACGCGTTTGCGCCTCAAAGCGGGTGACCCGAATGCGCCGGTCGGCACGCTTTCCGGCGGCAATCAGCAGAAGGTCGTGCTGGGCAAGTGGCTCGCCACGAATCCAAAGGTCCTGATCATCGACGAACCCACGCGCGGCATCGACGTCGGCGCCAAGGCCGAGGTGTACGGCGCGCTGGCGGAACTGGTGCGCGATGGCATGGCCGTGCTGATGATTTCGAGCGAACTGCCGGAAGTACTCGGCATGGCCGATCGCGTATTGGTCATGCACGAGGGACGTATCAGCGCGGACATAGCGCGCGCCGAAGCCGACGAAGAACGCATCATGGGCGCTGCGCTCGGCCAACCGATTCCACCGTTGGGGAACGCGGCATGATGCGCCATTCGACGACCCATCCCGCGCCGGTTCAGCCGTCAGCCACCAAGCGCACCGGCAGCGCGCCGGGCGGCTTCATCGCGGGCGTTGCGAAGAGCCGCGAAACGACGCTCTTTGTCGTGCTGATTCTGTTGATCGTGGGCACGGGGCTCGCGAAACCGCAGTTTCTGAATCTGCAGAATCTGCGTGACGTGCTCCTCAACGTGTCGATCATCAGCTTGCTGACGGCCGGCATGACCGTGGTCATCCTGATGCGACATATCGATCTGTCGGTCGGGTCGACGGTCGGTATCAGCGCGTACGCGGTCGGCAGCCTGTACGTTGCGTTTCCGCATATGCCGGTGATCGTCGCGTTGCTGGCCGGACTCGCGATCGGTCTGGTGGCGGGCGGTATCAATGCGTTGCTCGTGGCCGTGGGGCGCGTGCCGTCGCTGGTAGCGACGCTTTCCACGCTCTATATCTTTCGCGGCGCGGATTATGCATGGGTGCACGGCGGCCAGATCAACGCGACCAGTTTGCCTGACGCGTTTTCCCGTCTCGCTACCGGCACTTTCTTAGGCATTCCGACGCTCGCGCTGATCGCGATCGTCGTGCTGGCCGGTCTGGCCGTCTATCTGAAGCAGTTTCGCGGCGGACGCGAACACTATGCCATCGGCTCGAATCCGGAGGCGGCGCGACTAGCCGGCGTGAACGTCGAACGTCGCGTGATGGCGGGTTTTCTGCTGTCCGGCGCGATTGCCGGTTTCGCGGGCGCACTGTGGCTCGCGCGCTTCGGCACCGTCGATGCAAGCACCGCGAAGGGCATCGAATTGCAGGTCGTTGCCGCCGCCGTGGTGGGCAGCGTGGCGATCACCGGTGGAGTGGGCACCATCCTCGGCGCCACGCTCGGTGCGCTCGTGCTGGGTGTGATCAGCATCGCGCTCGTCGTGCTGCACGTCTCGCCGTTCTGGGAGCAGGCGATCCAGGGTGCGCTGATCGTCGCCGCCATTACCGCCGACACCTTGCTGGCCCGCTCTGTCGCCAAACGCATGATGAGGAAACGCGATCATGGCTAAACCCGATTCCGCGCTGCTCACGCGCAAACGCGAAACGCCGTTGCAATGGGAAGTGTTGCTGGTCATCGTGCTGGCCCTGTCGCTCGTGCTCGGGCGCTTGTTGTCGCCGGTGTTTCTCACCGGTGCGAATGTCAGCAACATCCTCGCCGATCTGACCGAGATCGCGTTGATGGCGCTGCCCATGACGCTGATTATCGTCGCTGCGGAAATCGATCTTTCGGTGGCGTCGGTGTTGGGCGCGTCCAGCGCGTTGATGGGCGTGCTGTGGCATATGGGCCTGCCGATGCCCGTCGTGATCGTGCTGGTATTGATTGCCGGCGCGCTGGCGGGTCTGCTGAACGGCCTCGTGATCGTCAAGCTCAATCTGCCTTCGCTCGCGGTCACCATCGGCACACTGGCGCTGTTTCGTGGCCTCGCGTATGTGCTGCTCGGCGATCAGGCGGTCGCGGATTTTCCCGCAGCTTATACGGCGTTCGGCATGGACACGGTCGGCGCGACTTTCATTCCGTTGCCCTTTGCGATCGTGATCGTCGGCGCGGTGCTGTTTACCGTGCTGCTGCAATCCACGGCGTTCGGCCGCAGCCTCTACGCAATCGGTGCGAATCCGACCGCGGCGGCTTTCTCCGGTATCGAAGTCGCGAAGATCAGGCTGCGTCTATTCGTGTTGTCCGGCGCGATGAGCGCGCTGGCGGGCGTCGTCTACACGCTGCGCTTCACCAGCGCACGCGGCGATAACGGCGAAGGATTCGAATTGTCCGTGATCGCGGCGGTGCTGTTCGGCGGCGTGAGTATTTTCGGCGGACGCGGCTCGATGCTCGGCGTCCTGCTCTCGCTGCTGATTATCGGCGTGCTGAAAAACGCGCTGACGCTCGACGACGTGTCGAGCGAAACGTTGACGATCGTCACCGGCGTGCTGCTGCTGGCGTCGGTGCTGATTCCCAATCTGGTTGCACGCTGGCGTGCGGCGCGTGACCGGCGTTTCATCGCGAAGTCCGCTTCTTCTTTATAACGTTCTCTTATAACCGGCTCCACAAGAAATACTCAATACCAAATACCGACAACCCGGACAGCATGTCGTCCAACAACAAAGCAGGAGACACCTCATGTTCAATCCTCTACGTCACACCGGCAAGACTGCGCTTTGCATTGCGCTAGTCGCGATCAGTTGTGCCGCGTCCGCGGCGGGCCTGAAAAGCGGTCTTAAGATTGCCTTCGTGCCGAAGCAGATCAACAACCCCTATGAAGTGATTGCCGACGACGGCGGCATGGCCGCGATCAAGGAATTCAACGGGGTAGGCAAGGTCGTGGGGCCGTCGGATGCGGGCGCATCGTCGCAAGTGCAATACATCAACACGTTGATCACGCAACGGCAGGACGCGATTGTGATCGCGGCTAACGACGCGAATGCGGTCGTGCCGTATCTGAAGAAAGCGATGTCGCAAGGCATCAAGGTCGTGACCTTCGACTCCGACACGGCGCCTGAAGGCCGTCAGCTTTTCGTCAACCAGGCAAACGCCGAGGGTATCGGGCGGGGACAGATCCAGCTGGTCGCGAAACTGATGGGCGGGGAGGGGGAGTTTGCCGTGCTGTCGGCCACGCCTAACGCGACGAATCAGAATACGTGGATCAAGTGGATGCAGGAGGAGTTGAAAAAACCCGAATATTCGAAGATCAAGCTCGTGAAGATCGCATACGGTAACGACGACGACCAGAAGTCGTTCGTCGAAACGCAAGGCTTGCTGCAGGCGTATCCGAATCTGAAGGCGATCGTCGCGCCGACCACGGTGGGCATTGCAGCGGCGGCGCGTTATATCTCGTCGTCGTCGAGCAAGGGCAAGGTACAAGTGACCGGCTTGGGCACACCGAATCAGATGCGTGCCTTCGTGAAGAACGGGACCGTCAAGGCGTTCCAGTTGTGGGATCCGAATCAGCTCGGCTATCTGGCGGCTTATGCTGCAGCGGCGCTGTCCTCGGGGACGATTGCCGGCAAGGAAGGCGAATCGTTTGATGCCGGCAAGCTCGGCAAGCGCACGATCGGACCGCAAGGCGAAATCATTCTCGGACCGCCGACCACGTTCGACGCGAGCAATATCGACAACTTTAATTTCTAGCCAGCGAGCCAGAGCCCCGCAATTCGGGTACGGGATATGCATGCCTCCCGGCCAATCCGGGAACCGCTGCGGATTCGCGCAGGAGGCGTCGTCGTGAACTTTAGGACCTATACTATGAATCGGTAAATCGACCGTGGGCGTGGTGGCTCCGAACTGCTATCTTGAGTGAACGCCGTTCGGACCACGGATGATCATTGACGCAGCAGTTGGCGGTCGCGGTTTTCGGCGAGGACGGAGGCGAGCAGTCAGAACGGATGCCGTACACGCAGATAAATCCCTGCTTAGAGGTGCATGATGATCGGAATGACGTGGCTTGTTGTGGCTGACGGAGGCCGTGCGCGTGTTTTCCAGACGCCGGGGCTCACACTCGACTTGCATGAAAAAGAAAGTCTCATCAACACTGAATATACCGGCACGATGCTGACGGAAAAGGACCGCGAGAAATTCGCGAAGCGCGTTGCCGAGTATCTGGAGGCAGGGCGGCTCCATCAACTCTACAATCGGCTGAGACTTGCCATCGAGCCGAAGTTTCTTGGCATGGTCAAAGCGGATCTCAGCGAGGAAACCCGTCGATTGATATTCGAGCAAACCAGCGAGGATCTGTCGACGCTCAATGCCCGGGAAATCGAGGCGCACCTGCGGCGACACTGATCGGCTGCCTTCGGCGTGAAATAGCCCTCACACAGTCAACCCGACCTGGCCACGGATCGTGGCCTCGCAGGGTTTCTGTGTTGATGTGTTGTCTACGCGCTCGTCTCCGAGCTACCCGATTCTTCGGCATCACGGAACCAGGTTTCCGCATGAGACCGCTCGGCAACCCAGGAGCGAGACGGCGGCGTGTTGAACTCGCGATCGATGAACCGACATCCCCATTCGACCCCGTCTCTTGCCGCCTCTTCTTCGGTTAGCCACTCGGGTTGAACGGTCATGGGACGAATATCGACGACTGTTTGGGCGCCGCGACTCACACTCACACTTGCGATCCAGGCGCCGAGCTTGTTGCACTCAGGGTGCACGGCGATTTCGAATTCGCCGTAAGAAACAGTGCGTGTTGGCATCGTTCTCTCCTTTGCAGCCGTCATGATCGATATCCACCCGCAACGCAGCGTGCGGGCTTGCCTTCTAGCGCCATCATGCCGTAACTCCAGCAGTTCGACACGCGGATTATTGAGGTTAAGTGACAAACCGGTAGGCGTATTTCACCAATATCTAGCATCGGAGAAACCCATGTTCACATGGACATGACTTGCTCATAGACTTCGAGTACAAAAGAATTGTAAGGCTCACACTTTTCGGTCGACGGGAGGTTTCATGGCACAGAATGACCTTTCATATCGGCGGTTCCTGATCGCCGCAACGATCTCGCCTCTGCAGGGTAACCGGGGGATTGTCACAGTCGATGTCACAACCTCGGATCAGGCGCGCATTGCCGATCTGGGAACGGCACGCTTTCTCCATGTGGAACGATGGGTTGAAAGAAATGAACCCGCTTTCCTTCAGGTCGTTGTGGACGAGTGCAAAGTCGCTATCGACCACTATGCGGACAACGTCGACGATAGTTGATTCTCCGTATCTCGCACGAGGTGTTGCCATGCAGCAGGAATTCGATTTCTATATCAACCTGAAGAAGCCGACACTCGGTCTCTATGTCCGCACGGGAGCGGGCCTCCCCGACCTCGTCGACACAGGTGACTGGCAACTCAATGGACACGTGTGGCAAAGCGAGCTGACGCCAGACATCCTGAAAGGGCTCGAGGCCAATGGCCATGCGTTTCAGGAGTTGGGTGCCTGATCGTTCATGTCACGGTGAATCGATGAGGTGAGCGCGCCGTTCCGACACGGTCGAGATAGCACTTTGATCTCTACAAATTAGTACTATTCTTGCCTTAGGCTGGCTGAAAGCGCGCTGTCGAATGATATAGGGCGAGGGAGAGAACCATGTCGGAGCAGCAGGGTACGTTGAGTGACGAGTTCATCGCGCAGCAGCGCACGCGCCTCCTCTCGTTACGCCAGGAACTGTTGGGCGGAGAGGAGAATACGATCGCGGGCGAGCGAACGGCCGAGGAGCAGCACGGCGACGAGGCGCACGAGTTCGAGGATGAGGCGCAGGGCATGGCGCAGAACGAGGTCAACCAGGCACTGCACGACGTGAACGACCAGCGCATCAGCGATATCGAGCGGGCGCTGCAGAAGATCGACGAGGGGACTTACGGTCTCTCCGATGAGAGTGGTGACCCGATACCGAAAGCCCGGCTCGAAGTTGCCCCGGAAGCGATCCTGACTGTTGAAGAGCAGGGCCGTCGCGAGACCGGCAAATGATGGCGTCCAACCTCGCTGTGATGTCAGGGAAGGCCGTGATGCGGTCCTGAAGCCGGGCCGCGAGATCCTGTTCCATGAAGTGCCGCTGGCAGATTGCGCCAATGCCTATCATCGGAAAAACCAATGTTCCATTCTTCACAGGCCCCTCATAGAATCCAATGGCGGATTAGGGTTTCGTTATGCTAATCATGTTGGATATCGACGTTGTAACCAATCCGTATTGTTCAGACAGAGCTCGTCGAGCACGAACAGCTGCTCCGCGCCGATGCTAAAACCGCGCTCGATGAGCTATCGCTATCACGGGTCCCCGATTATTGAGCCAGACAAACGGCCCGTGAACAGTGACTCAAGTTGACATGTTGACGAAGCCCGTCAAAACCTTCGCAACGCATATGACCGCACCCCATAACCTTTTACGTAGCCGGATGCCTTAACCGAAAAGGTGACTCCCGATGCCAGCTCTCTGCGAAATCTGTAATGCCCGTCCCGCTGTCGCCCGTGTAACCGTTGTGCAAAACGGGGAGCGGAAATCTTTATCGATCTGCGACTACGACTATCGGCAATTAATGCGGCATCAAAGCATGCAGAACCCATTCGATTCACTGCTGGGTGGCGGAGGCCTGTCGCGCTTCTTCGGCGGCATGGAGGATGGGGACGAGGACGATGACGCCGGATACGCTGAAGTGCCACGGGAATCGGTCGATGCCACGGATGCTTTCAGCGAGCAGACGCTCGAATTGTTGCAACGCGCCGCGGAAAAGGCACACGAGCTTGGCCGCAATGAACTCGACACCGAACACCTGCTGTACGTGCTTGCGGACACCGATGTGTGTGCGGCGTTGCTGAAGGAGCTCAAGCTCTCGCCGGACGACATCAAGGCTTACATCGATCAGCATGCGCAGAAGGGAAAGGGTGATCCTGACTCGCCGGTCGACAAGATGACCGTGTCGCCTCGTTTGAAAAAAGCGTTCCAGTATGCGTTCCAGGCGTCGCGTGATCTGGGGCATTCATACGTCGGTCCGGAACATCTGCTCATTGGGCTTGCTGCCGTGCCGGACAGTATCGCAGGCACCCTGTTGAAGAAATATGGCGTGACGCCGGAGGCGTTGCGACAGAAAGTCGTAAAAGTCGTGGGCAAAGGCGCGGAGGACGGTCGTGTCGACACGCCAACCGGCACACCCAACCTTGACAAGTTCGGGCGCGACCTCACGGCCATGGCGCGTCAGGGCAAACTTGACCCGGTGCTCGGCCGCGCGCAGGAAATCGAAAGCACGATCGAGGTGCTCGCGCGGCGCAAAAAGAACAATCCCGTGCTGATCGGCGAGCCGGGTGTCGGCAAGACGGCGATCGTCGAAGGTCTGGCGCAGCGCATCATCAACGGTGACGTGCCTGAAGTGCTGCGCGGCAAGCGGCTCGTCGAGGTCAACATCAACTCGATGGTGGCAGGCGCGAAGTATCGCGGCGAATTCGAAGAGCGTGCAAAGCAGTTGATCGATGAGGTTACAGCGAAGAAGGACGAACTGATTCTGTTCATCGACGAACTGCACACGATCGTGGGCGCGGGACAAGGCGGGGGAGAAGGCGGCCTCGATATCGCGAACGTGCTCAAGCCAGCGCTTGCGCGCGGGGAGCTCAGTCTGATCGGCGCAACGACACTCAACGAGTATCAGAAGTACATCGAAAAGGATGCGGCGCTCGAGCGGCGTTTCCAGCCGGTGCTAGTGCCGGAGCCGACGGTCGAGCAGACCATCGTCATCCTGCGCGGCCTTCGCGACAAGCTCGAGGCGCACCACCAGGTGACTTTCGCCGACGATGCGTTCGTTGCGGCAGCCGAACTTTCGGATCGCTACATTACGTCGCGCTTTTTGCCTGACAAGGCCATCGACCTGATCGACCAGGCGGCGGCGCGTGTGCGCATCGGCGCGACCTCGCGCCCCGCGGCCATCCAGGAGCTCGAAGCCGAAATGACCCAGATGAAGCGCGAGCAGGATTATGCGTCCTCGCGCAAACGCTTCGATGAAGCGAAGGCTTTCGAGGCGAGTATCGGCGAAAAGCAGGCGAAACTCGACGAGCAGATGGAGGCATGGCAGCGCAAGACCGGCTCGGAGACGCTGGAAGTGACTGTGCAGTCAATCGCCGAAGTGGTATCGCGTCTTACCGGCATTCCGGTCACGGAGCTCACTCAGGAAGAGCGTCAGAAGCTGCTGGATATGGAGAAGAGGCTGCGCGAACGCGTGGTCGGCCAGGACGACGCGGTGATTGCCGTGAGTGATGCCGTGCGCCTGTCACGTGCCGGACTCGGCCAGACGAACCGGCCGATCGCGACGTTCCTGTTCCTCGGACCCACGGGCGTCGGCAAGACCGAACTCGCGAAGGCGCTGGCGGAAACGGTGTTCGGCGACGAGCAGGCGGTTGTTCGTATCGACATGTCCGAGTACATGGAGCGTCACGCGGTTGCACGGCTGATCGGCGCTCCTCCGGGCTACGTCGGGTACGACGAAGGCGGGCAACTGACCGAGCGCGTGCGGCGGCGCCCTTACAGCGTGATCCTGCTTGATGAGATCGAGAAGGCCCACCCCGACGTGTATAACGTCCTGCTGCAGGTGTTCGACGACGGGAGGCTGACCGACGGCAAGGGCCGCGTGGTGGACTTCAGCAACACGATCATCATTGCGACGAGCAACCTCGGCGCATCGATCATCATGGACAACCTCGAAAAACCCGAGGCGGACCGCCAGACCGAGAAAGCAATCCGCGAGGAGTTGATGGGGGTGCTCAAGGGCCACTTCCGGCCGGAATTCCTGAACCGGATCGACGAGATCATCGTCTTCCACGGGCTCTCGCGCGACAACATCCACTCGATCGTGCAGATCCAGCTCGAGCGGGTCGTGCGCACGGCCGCCGCGCAGGACATTACCCTCAAGATAGACGAATCGGTTGTCGATCACCTCGCCGATGCCGGTTATCGGCCGGAGTTCGGTGCACGCGAGTTAAAGCGGCAGATTCGCCAGGAACTGGAAACGCGGCTTGCGAAGGAGATTCTCAGCGACGCCCTGAAGTCCGGCGACAGTGTCGAGGTCAGTTACGACAAGGAAAGTGGCGAGGTGAAGTTCAGCAAGAGCGAGGCGCCGCCTACGCCTAAGGCGGCGGGCGCGAAGGGTAGTAACGGACGTGCGAAGAAGAAACCGTCCAAAGAGGTCAGCAGCCCAGAGCCAACGGAAAGCGCTCACTCGAAGGAATGAGGTGCATAACCAGCTGGGAGGAGCCGCAACGTCATTGCCGACGGTGTGCGGGCTCCCAGCCTGGCGATACAGGCGGTATGGCCGTACTTGTGCTGTGTGTACTGTGCACGCTCGCCGCTGGGCGATCTGTACCTTTCACGGTGCATCAACCTGATTAGACTGAACCCGTATCCACGCTTTATGCCGTGATGCGGCGTAACCTCAATCTGGATAGCCATCAGGCATCCTAATAAAGGCCATGGAGTTTAAAATGACCACACGACGCGAAGTGCCTGGAATCCGACCGTATGACGGACCCGCTGGCGGGTGGGGAGCGCTCCGGGCGACAGCTCAAGCCGTCCGCACCCAAATGGAAAGCATCGAGGCGCCGATCACGTTGATGCGGACCAATCAGCCCGACGGCTTCGATTGTCCGGGTTGCGCGTGGCCTGACAAGGAGCACAAGTCCACGTTCCAGTTCTGCGAGAACGGCGCCAAAGCGGTCACATGGGAAGCGACGACCAAGCGGGTGACGCCTGAGTTTTTCGAGAACAACACCGTGTCGTCGTTGCTGCAACGAACGGATTACGAGTTGGAGGATCTCGGCCGGCTGACGCATCCCCTCGTCTACGACCGAGTCACAGATAAATTCCGGGCGGTCGAATGGGAGGACGCATTTGCTCGCATTGGCGAAGTGCTGCGCGGGTTGTCCTCTCCGGACGAGGCCGAATTCTATACCTCAGGCAGAGCGTCGAACGAGGCCGCCTACCTCTTTCAGTTGTTCGCGCGAGAATATGGCACCAACAATTTCCCGGATTGCTCGAACATGTGCCATGAGCCGACCAGCGTTGGCTTGCCCCAATCGATTGGGATCGGCAAAGGCACGGTATCGCTGGATGATTTCGACAAGACCGAACTGATCCTCTCCATCGGCCACAACCCCGGCACGAATCACCCCCGCATGATGGGGACGCTCCATGAATGTTCGCGGCGCAACGTCCCGATCATCGTGTTCAATCCGCTGCGCGAGCGCGCGCTGGAGCGCTTCGCCGATCCGCAGAGCGTTATCGAAATGGCGACGTTCGCATCGACCCGAATCGCTTCGACCTATTTTCAGCTCGACGCCGGTGGAGACGCCGCCGCGCTCAAGGGCATCATGAAGGCGCTCCTGCAGATGGACGCGGAACAGGGCAACACGGTTCTGGACCACGAGTTCATTGCAACGCATACCCAGGGGTTCGACGCGTTTGCCGCCGATCTGGAAACGACGTCATGGGACGACATCGAAAAAGCCAGTGGACTCACTCGTGAGGATATCGACGAGGTTGCGATTGCCTATGCAAAATCGAATGCGACGATTGTCACGTATGGCATGGGTGTTACCCAGCATAACAAAGGCACCGCCAATGTCCGTCTGATTGCGGATCTGTTGCTATTGCGCGGCAACATCGGCAAACCCGGCGCAGGCATCTGTCCTTTGCGTGGGCATTCCAACGTGCAGGGGAACCGCACGGTCGGTATCACCGAAAAACCGTCCGCCACCTTCCTCAAGCAGATCGAAGATGTATTCGGCTTCAAGCCGCCGGCAGCGCACGGACACGACGCCGTCCAGGCAATGCAGGCGATGATCGCCGGTACGGCCAAGGCTCTGATTTGCCTGGGTGGAAACTTCGCGGTGGCGTTACCCGATTCCGAACAGTGCTTTCCGGCCATGGGCAAGCTCGATCTGAGCGTCCACCTCGGTACCAAGCTCAATCGTTCGCACCTGCTGGTGGCGAAAGAAACGTACGTGCTGCCTGTTGTGGGGCGCACGGAACTGGATATCCAGGCGACCGGCCGGCAATCCATTACGGTCGAGGATTCCATGTCGATGGTCCACGCTTCGTCGGGCAAGCTGAAGCCCGCGTCCGAACATTTGCTATCCGAGCCGGCGATCGTCGCCGGTATCGCGAGGGCTGCGTTGCCGAACAGCAAGGTGGCATGGTCGGAACTGGTTGCCGACTACGACAGGATTCGAGACCTGATCGAGCAAACTGTGCCGGGATTCGAGGCATTCAATGCACGAATCAGAGTGCCGGGCGGATTCCGTATGCCGCTTCCCCCGACCGAACGCGTGTGGCCCACGCCGTCTGGCAAGGCGATCTTTTCGGTGTACGGTGGCGTGAGGGAAGACGCCGACGTTTTCGGCGCTGAAAATGTGCTCCGTCTCATCACGATCCGCAGCCACGACCAGTACAACACGACCATCTATGCCATGGACGATCGTTACCGGGGGGTGTTCGGCCGGCGTGACGTGCTGTTTATGAACGAAGACGATCTTGCCGCACGTGGACTCGAGCACGGCGATCTGGTCGACATTGAGACGATTTCATCGGGCAGGCAGCGAACATTGAAGAAAATCACTGTAATCGCTTACAACATCGCACCGGGTTCTGTGGCGGCATACTATCCGGAAGCCAACGTGCTGGTGCCGCTCGACTTCATCGACAAGGAGAGCGGTACGCCTTCGTACAAGTCTGTTCCGGTTCATGTTGTGCGCTCGGCAGACGCCTGACTTTGAGCAATAGCGGGTCGATCAACCGGGCGTGCGCGTCCAGTTGACCGGCCTGCAGGATAGCGGGCGTGAACGCCGTTTTACGCAAATTCTGTTGTTACCTGGAGCCATTGATCGATCATGGAAATTTTCGATGCATTCCACCTTGCCAGGCTGCAGTTTGCGTTCACCGTTTCATTTCACATTATTTTCCCCGCGATCAGTATCGGCATGGCGAGTTTCCTCGCGGTGCTGGAATGGCGCTGGTTGCTCACGGGCGACGTTGCCTACAAGGACATGTTCCAGTTCTGGTCGAAGATCTTCGCGGTCGGCTTCGGAATGGGAGTGGTCTCGGGCGTGGTGATGGCCTACGAGTTCGGCACCAACTGGAGTGGATTTTCCAGCGTGGCCGGCAACGTCACCGGGCCGCTTCTGACTTACGAAGTGCTGACGGCATTCTTTCTCGAGGCAGGCTTTCTCGGCGTCATGCTGTTTGGCTGGCAACGCGTCAGTCCACGCGCGCACTTCTTTGCCACGCTAATGGTTGCGGTGGGCACGCTCATTTCCACGTTCTGGATTCTCGCGTC
The DNA here is from genome assembly GCF_046026675.1 of Paraburkholderia sediminicola. GTDB lineage: Bacteria > Pseudomonadota > Gammaproteobacteria > Burkholderiales > Burkholderiaceae > Paraburkholderia > Paraburkholderia sediminicola_F. Next base: position 1,808,786 of record NZ_JAQQEY010000002.1, read on the forward strand.
GAATAGTTTCATGCAGACGCCACAAGGATTCGCCATCGAGAATGGCCGGATCGTACCGGTCGACTGGATGAAGGTGATTTTCAATCCGTCGTTTCCGTATCGCCTCGCGCATATGACGATTGCCGCGTTCATCGTCGCGGGCTTCATTGTTGCGGCGTGCGGTGCGTGGCATCTGTTGCAGGGCCGACGTGACAAACCCGTCACGCGTAGTTTTTCGATGGCGCTGTGGATCCTGCTTTTCCTGACCCCGATACAGATTTTCGTTGGCGATGCGCACGGACTCAACACGCGCAAATATCAACCGGCCAAGATCGCGGCAATCGAAGGCCTGTGGGAAACCGAGCACGGCGGCACTGCGCTTAACCTGGTCGGCCTGCCCGACATGGATGCGGAAGTGACGCGATACACGATCCAGATACCGCATCTGGGCAGCCTGATCCTGACGCACAGTTGGGATGGCGAGATTCGCGGCCTGAAAGAGTTTCCGCCCGAGGACCGTCCGTATTCGCCGATCGTGTTCTGGACTTTCCGGATCATGGCGGGTCTCGGCATGTTGATGCTGTTGACGGCGCTGCTTGGCTTGCTGCTCAGACTGCGCGGCCGTCTCTACGAGACGCGCTGGTATCAGGGTTTCGTCCTGTGCATGGGGCCGTCCGGAATCGTGGCGCTGTTGGCAGGGTGGATAACGACCGAGGTCGGTCGCCAACCCTGGACGGTCTACGGTGTCCTGCGCACAGTCGACTCGGTCTCGCCAGTCAGTTCCCAGCAGGTCGGCGTTTCCTTGCTGATCTTCGTGCTGGTGTATTTCCTGGTGTTTGGCATGGGCTTCTATTACATGATGAAGATGATGAAGCGTGGGCCCGAAGAGCACGTCGAGCGCCGCGATTCCCGCCGGCATCCGGTTCTGCGTAATCGTCCGTTGGACGCACTGGAAGGGGAGTGACGCCATGCAAATCGATCTTCCTGTTGTGTGGGCCGCGATCATCGGACTCGGCGTTTTCATCTACGTGATGCTGGACGGCTTCGATCTGGGCATCGGCCTGCTGTTTCCGTTTTTCGAGGAGAAGGGCGACCGGCAAGTGATGCTCAACACCATCGCGCCGGTCTGGGACGGCAACGAGACATTCCTCGTGCTCGGCGGCGCCGGGCTTTACGGGGCGTTCCCGGTGGTCTATTCGACGCTGCTGCCGGCGAACTATCTCCCGCTGATCCTGATGGTGATCGGCCTGATCTTCCGCGGGGCGGCCTTCGAACTGCGTGCCAAGGCCGTCAGGACGCAGCACGCGTGGGACCTCGCCTTCATTGGCGGTTCCGCGCTCGCGGGGCTCTGCCAGGGCATCGTGCTGGGGTCGCTGCTGCAAGGTATCAAGATTGTCGATGGTCGCTTCGCCGGCGGCCCGTTCGACTGGCTCTCGCCGTTCAGTCTGTTCTGCGGAATCGGCGTGCTCACCACGTATGCGACGCTCGGTTGCGGCTGGCTGGTCCTGAAGACGGATGGCGAATTGCAGCACAAGATGCGTGAAGTGATGCGGCCGCTCGTGAGCATCCTGCTCGGGGTGATGGTCGTCGTGAGTCTATGGACGGTAATCGGCTTGCCGGCGGTTGCACATCGCTGGTTCGGAAGCGGCAATCTCGGCTGGTTCCTGCCGGTGCCGATTCTTGTCGTCGCATGTGTGTGGGGCGTCTTCCGCTCGCTTCGCCAGAAGCACGAGGCGACGCCGTTCCTGCTCACGCTCGCGCTGTGCTTTCTCGGCTATAGCGGCTTGCTCATCAGCATCTGGCCGAACATCGTTCCGCCGTCGCTGACGATCTGGGAAGCCTCGTCGAGCCACTCGAGCCAGCTGTTCGCGCTGGTCGGCACCGTGATCGTGCTGCCGGTCATCCTCGTCTACAACGTCATGCAGTATCGCGTGTTCCGGGGCAAGGTGCGGGAAGGGGATGCCGGTTACCACTGAGGGTGACGGCGCAGTCTGACTATTAAAAGAGCACATTATGATTGTGAGGCCAGGGCAGAACTGGTTCCGGCTGCTGTTTGTCTGGAACGGTTCCGTGTTGCAGTCGATTATTCCCCAACTGACTTTCATGGCGGCTGTCAGCAGTCTTGCCGTGGTGACGCAAGGGCGCATTTTCGGCGAAAAGATCCCGCTCAATACGGCGCCGTTCACATTGTTCGGACTGGCGCTGGCGATCTTCCTTGCGTTCCGCAATAACGCAAGTTACGAGCGCTTCAATGAGGCCCGCCATCTCTGGGGGAGCATCCTGATCTCGGCGCGGGCGCTGACATCGCAGATGCTGTGTTACGTCCCGCGGGGCGATCACAACGTTCAAATAGCCCATACGCTGATTGCCGCTGTGTACGCGTTGAAGCATCAACTGCGTGGGACCGACCCAACTTCAGATCTCGTTCGTTTTCTCGGACGCACGCGAACCGAGGCGTTGCAACACACCTGCTACAAACCGACCACGCTGCTCAATGAGCTTCGTCGCGACTTTGCCGATCTGCAGGTTCGGGCCTTGATGTCGGATACCCAGCTCTGGATGTTGGATGCGCAGATCAACGAATTGGGAAAGACGGTGGGAGGGTGTGAACGGATCGCATCGACGCCCATTCCGTTTGCCTACAGTGTGTTGCTGCACCGCACCGTCTATGCCTATTGTGTTTTGCTGCCGTTCGGTCTGGTCGATTCGACAGAGTTCTTCACACCGCTTCTCTGTGTTTTTATTTCCTATACGCTCATTGCACTCGAAGCGATTGCCAGCGAAGTCGCCGAGCCGTTTACTGTCGCGCCGAACGCGCTGGCGCTTGACGCCATGACGCGCAACATCGAACGATCCATTCTCGAACTGTGTGGCTGTGAACTTCCCGCCGAGGTCGAACCGGTGCGCGCGTACCAACTGACTTAGGGTGCGTCCTTCGATGCATCCGGTCGGCCTGCCCAGCAGGATACTGCGTCAACCTCGCCGTCACACCCGATACGGCACACGAACTGTACTCCTGAAATTCGCCACAGACTGTGCGTCCCGAGGGCGAGCCCAACGCACTATCCTGCCAACAGGTCATTGATGGACCGGCGGCCGTCCCAGTCAGACGGATCGACTGCCGCCACGCCCTTACCCCGTATGCCGCCGCCTACCTTCGGATAGATCGTGAACATCGTCCACCAGCCCATACTCGCCGACATAGAATCCCGCCATGGCGTACCCGCCGGTGCTATCACGACTACGCTCGACACGCTCGATCGTCCACTGCGGGATTTACGCCTTTCCGTCATCGATCAATGCAATTTCCGCTGTACATACTGCATGCCGCGGGAGACCTTCGGCGCAGACTACCGGTTCCTGCCGTCTTCGGAACGCCTGTCGTTCGAACAGATGCTCAAGCTCGCGAAAGCATTCGCGCTGCTCGGGGTGGAGAAAATCCGCATCACGGGCGGCGAGCCGCTCCTGCGGCGTGGACTCGAATCCCTGATCGAGCAACTCGCGAAACTGACCACTGCCAGCGGTAAACCGCTGGAACTCGCGCTGACGACAAATGGTTCCCTGCTTGCCGCAAAGGCGCGGTCGTTACGCGACGCCGGCCTCGGTCGCGTGACGGTGAGCCTCGACGCGGTGGACGACGCCATATTCCGCCGGATGAGTGACGTGGACATGCCCGTGTCGCGGATCCTGGACGGGATCGAGGCCGCACGCGCGGTGGGACTCGATCCGGTCAAGGTCAACGCCGTGATCGAGCGAGGCGTCAACGACAGCCAGATTCTCCCGCTCGTGCGGCGGTTCAAGGGCACCGGCGTGGCTGTGCGTTTCATCGAATTTATGGATGTTGGCGGCGCGGGCGGCTGGTCGAACACGAAGGTGATCACGGCGCGCGAGACGCGCGAAATCGTCGAATCGGCTTTTCCCCTGGTTCCCGTCGTCGTTCGTGAACAGACGGGCACCGCCGTCAACTATCGCCATGCCGACGGCACAGGCGAAGTCGGCTTCATCGCGAGCGTATCGCAACCGTTCTGCGGGTCGTGTTCGCGCGCTCGCGTATCGGCCGACGGTCAACTTTATTCATGTCTTTTCGCCACACATGGCACGGACCTCAGACCATGGCTCACTGAGGCCGCTTCGGTCGAGCAACTGGCAGGGGTCGTCCGCAGCCGGTGGATCCAACGCGCCGATCGCTACTCCGAGCTTCGCTCGACACCGCGCAGGCCAGGATCGGGGAAGACCTATCCCACCGTCCGCATGTCGCTGGTCGGCGGTTGATGCCTGGCGAGTCCTTGCGAAGCAGACACAGACCGGAGTTCTGCCATGACAACACCGTCGCCCAGCGATCGCACACAGCCTGACGCAGCGCATGCCGACAAGCGTGCAAGCGATCCTGCGCTTGTCCAGACCACCATCGCGTCGGGCTTCGAAGTGCGGGTCCAGCTTCAGCCGATCGATATCCAGTCGGAGATCATGCCGGTCACACGCAATCGCAACGTGGGCGCCATCGTGAACTTCCTCGGCGTGGTGCGTCATTGCGGCGATTTCGACGACGTAGTCGCACTGGAGCTTGAGCACTATCCGGGGATGACGGAGCAGTCGTTCAGCAGCATCGTCGAAGAAGCCATCGCACGATGGCACCTGGAGGCGGTGAAGATCGTGCATCGGGTGGGCCGCGTCGCGCTTGGCGAGGCGGTGGTCCTCGTCGTGGTCGCCGCGCCGCATCGCAGGGCGGCATTCGACGCCTGCGAATTCCTGATGGACTTCCTGAAAGCCCATGCACCGCTGTGGAAGAAGGAAATCCGCCGTGACGGCGAAGTCAGATGGGTCGAAGCCAAGACGCGCGACGAACAGTCGATGCTGCGGTGGGGTTGATGCGCGATTCGCTCACAACGTGCGCCCACATCGCGCCGGCAACAGGAACAGACGAATGAAACTCACCATCAGATACTTCGCTAGCGTTCGTGAACAACTCGGCATCTCGCACGAGATTGTGCACATTGACGCGCCCGAACTCGCCGTTGACTCCCTGCGGGTCAGGCTCGCGTCGAGAGACGAGCGGATGGCCGGGGCACTGCGCGCGGGTCGGCCGCTCCGCACAGCCGTCAATCACGAGATGGTCGCCGACACGTTTGTCGTGCGCGAGGACAGCGAAATCGCGTTCTTTCCGCCAGTCACGGGGGGCTGAGGCTCCTGCCCTCAAGATCTTGATCGAGCCGCACGGAGTTCATCCGCGCCCACGTGCGCTAAGGTCGTGGTCAGCGTACCAGCGAGCCGCTACCTGGCGCACATCGCGACGAGCTTGCCCACAGTAATCACCGCCTGTTCGATCTCGCTTGACCACGGGCTGCTGTAGTTCAGGCGAATGAAGTTTCGATAGGTCGTCTCCGAGACCGAGAACATGTAGCCTGGTCCAATGGTGATGCCTTGATCGAGCGCGAGGTTATAGAGTCGCATGGCGTCGACTTTGGGCGGCAGCTCGATCCACAGCACATATCCGCCCGCGGGGTTGGACATGCGGGTGCCTTCAGGAAAGAAACGCGAGACGGTCGCCTTCATCAGATTGGCCTGCTGCGCATACGCTCTGCGAACCCTTCGCAGATGATGCTCGTAACCATCGCGCTCGAGGAATTCCGCAATCGCCATTTGCGGAATCGACGGAGAGGTCAGCGTATTCAGGAACTTGAGTTTCTCCACCTGATCGCGATATCGGCCCGGCAGCGCCCAGCCAATCCGGTAGGCTGCCGTGAGGGTCTTCGAAAACGACCCGCAGTGCAGCACCAGCCCCTTCGTGTCGAAGGACTTCAACGTGCTGGGGTGCGTGCTGTCATAGTGAAGCTCGTTGTAGACCCCGTTCTCGATGACCGGAATGTTCCGCTTCGTCAGGAATTCCACGAGTTGGCGCTTGCGTTCGTCGGGCATCAGAAAACCCAGCGGATTCTGGAAGTTCGGCATGACCATGCAGGCCGTGATGGTCTGCGACTCCACGATGGCGGCGAGCGCTTCAATATCGATGCCGTGCTCCGGATGCGTCGACACCTCGATCGCTTTCATGCCCATCCGCTCGATCGCGTGGAGCATCGCATAGAACGTCGGTGACTCGACCGCGATCACGTCGCCGGGCTTCGCGACCGCCTGCAGGCACAGATTGATCGCCTCAGTCGCGCCGACCGTGATGATGATCTCGTTCGGATCGACGGCCATGCCGTTCTCGAGGTAGCGTCGCGCGATCTGCCGCACGAGGGCCGCATTGCCGGGCGGCAGCGCGTCGGTCACGCCCCAGCGCGTCTTGCCGCGTCCCGCGTCGTAGGCGTAGCGGTTGAGCCTTTCGAAGGGAAAGAGACCAGGGTCGGGGTAGGGCGAACCGAGCGGCACGGCATCGTCGACACCGATCGAGCGCAAGGTGGAAAGCACCAGCCGGCTGACGTCAACCGGTGACGAAATCGGAATCGGCTTCGATGGCCGGAGTTCGAGCGTTTTCCGTTCGCCCCCGTCGCCCCGGAAGTTGACGAAATAGCCCGACTGAGGCCTCGCGGTCAGCAAGCCACGGCTTTCGAGCAGCAAATAGGCGCGGATGACGGTCGTCACGCTGAGCCGATGTTGCTGGCTGGTCTGCCGTACCGATGGGAGGCGTTCGCCATGCCCGTACACGCCTTGCCGGATCAGCTTCTCGATGTCATCTGCCAGCTTCTCGTAGAGATTCATCGGACGATTTCCTTTGCCCTTAGCGTTCCGCAGCAGCACGTTGCATCGACCTCTCCCCCCCGGCTGGTACGCGCTCGCCTCGCCATGCCGCCGCCCGGTGCAAGGAGCGTAGCAGAACTGTACTGACCCGAGTCGACCCGATGTGTGCACTCTGCGACTGATGGCCCGGCCTTAACCTCTTCTCCATCGAATGCGCATTGCCAGGTCGCCCCGCAGGGGCCTCCCAATGCGTAAAAACTGGTTCGAATGACTCGAGATCGGTACAAAGGGAGGTTGGGCACTATGAATCTGCTAGAAGCCATGCGGATTTACGTCAGGGTGGTTGAGCGCGAGAGTATCTCCGGCGCGGCACGGGACCTCAATATCGGACAGCCGGCCACAAGCGAGCGTATCGAGCGGCTGGAGAAATACCTCGGCTGCCGGCTCCTGCTCCGTAGCGCACGCGCTTTCAATTGCACGCCCGAAGGCGTCACGTTCTACGAGCGTAGCAAAGCGATTCTGCTCGCCGTGGAGCAGGCGGTCGCTGAAGTGTCGAACGACGCGCAGGATCTCAAGGGAACGATTCGCATCGCAGCACCTCATTGCTTTGGCGAGACGGTCGTGCCGGAAGCGTTGACACTGGTGCGCGCAGCCTATCCGCAACTGGATCTGGAATTGGTCCTGAACGACCGGATCGTCGACCTCGTGACTGAAGGCGTCGATATTTCGTTTCGTCTTGGGCAACTTGGCGAAGGGGCATTCATTGCCCGTCAACTGGGGCAGGTTGGGCGTGTTCTCGTCGCCGCGCCAGGCTATCTGAGTCAGCACGGTCCGATCACCGAGCCGTCTGATCTGGTCAACCATCCCTTCATCCGGGTTCAGGGCATGTTCGGCACCGACCAGTTGCCGCTCAGGCACATGGCGACCGTTGTGGAGAGCGCGCCGATCCGTACCGCAATCAAGACCAGTCATTGGCGGCCCATGTATGAAATGATCGTTTCGGGTGCCGGCATCGGGGTGCTGGAAGAGCCGGCATGTGTCGATGCGCTTGCAGCGGGCCGGCTCGTGCGCATACTGCCGGAATTCGAGGTGCTGCCCTTCGATCTGAATGTACTGATTCAGGCGCAACGTCCGGTGCCGCCACGGGTACGGATGATGGTGACGATGTTGAGAAAGTGCACGTCGGAAATCCTGGAGAGGGTGCAGGTCGACTGCGGCGAAGTGACGAGTCGCTTTGAAGTACTTCCCGACGATGATGTGTCCGCACTTCTAACACCATCGTTGCGGGCCTGAACTCGCAACGATGGCTGAGGCCGGGAGATCTGGCAACCCCCCGGCAACCCCCGGCAACCGATAGCAGGAATCGGAAGCCGCTTACTCTGCTTGCGTCAACGACACTGAAGCTTCGCTCGTCAGCATCAGGAATGTCAGCGTCTCGCACAGATAGAGGCGCACTACGGTGTCGGTATGGCTCACGTATCCGATCGACAGCTCTTCGCCCAGGTGCAACTCGAAGTCGCCGCCGCGAGTGGATAACACGCTGCCGCCCGCAAGCGCGGGCGCCCAGATGATGTCGCCATTCACGATCCGCTTGATGTGCTCGATCACCGGATAACCCTGATCGCGCGCCTCGCCGAGCGCTGTGTATGCGTCGGCGCCGAGCAGCACGGAATAGGGCCCGTCGACGCCGGCAAGCCGTAGCTCTTCGAGCGCGTTGCTGATCGTGTTCGGATAATCGCTGATGTCGGCCGGCAGTGCGAGCGACGGATTCGACGAGCCTTCGCGAAGCCCGCCTATGCCCGCAGCCTTATATCCATCGAAAATCGCGCGATCTTCGGCATAGGCGAGCTGCTTGGCTGCTTCCTTAGCGGGCTGCCAGTCGGCATCTTTCGCGCCGCGCACGACGCTGTCGATCGCTTCGCGCTGCAGTTCGAACGGCACGGTCAACTGGACGAGGCTCTTTACCTCAGCCAGCTTCGCCACGACGCCCTGCTGCGGCGCGGCGATCGCGATCTGATGCCCCGTGCCGACGCCGGACAGTTCGGTTCCGCCGGGCCCCTTGACGTCAACCACACGACGGCCGGCGACGCTACGCTTGAACGTGCGAGCCACTTCGTCTTCGAGTTGTGACCAGGCGGCACGGGAGATGGGGGCAAGCTCGCGATGCAGATTATTCATGTTGAGAGATTCCCTTGAGAGAGCCAATATTCAGCGAGCCCTCGTGACGCGGCTCGGCGGATGAAGACGGTTCGGACCGTTGCTCGACAACGGCGGCGGCCGCTTGCGGATCGCGATCTGCGAGCGCCTCGAGCAAGGTGGCCGAGGGGATGAAGAAGAGGTTGCCCGTGACTGCGCGGCTGTAGTCGAGCAGCCGGTCGTAGTTGCCCGGCGGCCGCCCGACGAACATGTTTTCCATCATCTGCTCGATAGGCTCGGGCGAACGCGCATAACCGATAAAGTAGGTGCCGAACTCTCCCATGCCGGGGCGGCCGAATGGCATGTTGTCGCGGAGGATTTTCACTTCCTCGCCGTTCTCGGTGATCGTTGTGAGCGAGCTGTGTGAACACGACGGTTTGACGGCTTCGTCGAGCTCGATATCGGCCAATTTCGTGCGGCCGATAATGCGCTCCTGCGTCTCGACGGAAAGCGCATTCCAGCCGGTCATGTCGTGCAGGTACTTCTGCACGATGACATAGCTGCCGGCCTCGAACTCCGGGTCCTCGTCACCGATGCGGGTGGAATCGACGGCTTTGCGACCCGCTGGATTCTCGGTGCCGTCAACAAAGCCCACCATGCTGCGCAGATCGAAGTTGCGAAAACCGTGTACTTCGTCGATGACCGAGACCGCAGTACCGAGCCGTCCTGTCAGCTGCGTGGCGAGCTCGAAGCAGAGATCCATCTGATCCGCGCGGATGTGCAGCAGGATATCCCCCGGCGTACTCACGGCGCGGCGTTCGCCTGCGCCGAATTCGCGGAACGGATGCAGGCTCTCCGGGCGCGGGGCGCCGAACAACGTGTCCCACACGTCGGAGCCAAAGCCGACAACGCACGACAGGTTGCCTGAGGGGACACGCTTGCCGACCGAGCGCACCAGGGCGGCAACGTCCCCGCACCACGCGCGCACCTGTTCAGCGGGCTCCTGGCCGGCCGCGAGGGTCGCGACGATGAAGATCGCGCTACGTGTGATGTCATTACAAACGGCTTGCGATTCTGGGATGTCTTTGGGCATCGGATTGAATATTGATGAACCGTTATTGATTCCGGGAATGGAGCGAGTGTCTTTCCGCCTTCGCGATCATCTGTCTAAGGCGCGCGCAAATTTTTCGTCCGGATGAATGAAGTACGTGTGCTGCTGCAGTCGCCGCAAGTACACGTTAAGCGTTGCTTCGTCATCAGGAGGTGCGCAGATATACGTGACATGGTCGATGTTCAACTATGCGTCCAGAGATGTTATACCGCCCAGGCACTTTATGGAAACAGTGCAAAGGATCCGGGTGAGTTCGAATGCGGCATCCCGAAGGCAGACGGGCGACCCGATTGCGTTTTGCATGCTTGCCGGCGGGGCAACGTATCAAGCGGCGGCGGGCGAGATCATGTGCCGATAAGGTTCGACATTGTTTTGTCGTAAATCTCTGCTTCTCATTCGATACTTCATATCGGACCCGGCGGCCTTTTATTCTCCTGTCATATCGTTACCATCCGTTCAAGGCTGTCTATCGCAGCGAGAAAGGCTGCGCCAGATAATTCGCATTGCGAATGGAGGTAGGGTGCGGTGAATCTGCTCGAAGCCATGCGTATCTACGTCAGGGTGGTTGAGCGTGGGAGTATCTCCGGCGCGGCACGGGACCTCAATATCGGGCAGCCGGCCGCGAGTGAACGCATCGAGCGGCTGGAGAAGTACCTTGGCTGCCGGCTCCTGCTCCGTAGTGCGCGCGCATTCAATCGCACGCCCGAAGGCGTCACCTTCTACAACTGTAGCAAGAGGATTCTGCACGCGGTGGAACAGGCAGTCGCTGAAGTGTCGAGCGACGCGCAGGGTCTCAAGGGAACGATTCGTATCGCGGCGCCCCACTGCTTTGGCGAGACGATCGTACCCGATGCGTTGACGCTGGTGCGGGCAAGCTATCCAGAGCTGGATCTGGAACTGGTCCTTAACGACCGGATCGTCGACCTCGTGACGGACGGCGTCGATATTTCGTTTCGTCTTGGGCAACTTGGCGAAGGGGCGTTCATTGCCCGTCAACTGGGGCAGGTTGGCCGCGTTCTTGTTGCCGCGCCAGGCTATCTCAGCCAGCACGGTCCAATCACCGAGCCGTCTGATCTGGTCAAGCACCCGTTCATCCGCGTCCAGGGCATGTTCGGCACCGACCAGTTGCCGCTCAGGCACATGGCGACCGTTGTGGAGAGCGCGCCGATCCGTACCGCAATCAGGACCAGTCATTGGCGGCCCATGTATGAAATGATTCTCTCGGGCGCCGGCATCGGGGTGCTGGAAGAGCCGGCGTGTGCCGATGCGCTTGGTGCGGGCAGGCTGGTCCGAATCCTGCCGGAATTCGAGCTGCCGCCATTCGAACTGAATCTCCTGAGTCAGACCCAACGCCTGATACCCATGCGGGTACAGCTGATTGTGACGATGCTAAACCATTGCACGCCGGAAATCCTCGGCAGAGCGCGCGCCGAGGTCAGAGCCGACCTCGACCGATACCATGAATCGGAAATAAACAAATGGCACGCGATGCGAAAATCACTATCTTTGATAGACAACGTTGGCGAGTCAAGGAGCTATCAAATGGCACAACAGTTGATCGTCGCGGTTTTCGACAGTGTGGACGTTGCCGAAAGAGCCGGTCGGGATTTCAGGAATTTTGAGGAAAAAGACCTTGGTTTCAAAATCGGGAGCGGCGTGCTGGTTCAAAAGGACGCCACCGGCAAACTGATCGTGCTCGACAAGCAAACCCGGCCGTTTTGGGGCACAGTGATCGGTGCGCTAACGGGCGGTTTGTTCGGGATGCTTGGTGGGCCGGCGGGGGCGCTACTTGGCTTCACGATAGGGGCGAGCGGTGGACTGGCTGAGCATGCGATCAAGGAGACGTTCGACGACGATCTGGTCGCATCGATATCCGGCAAACTGACCGCTGGCCACGTGGCATTCATCCTCGAGGCGCAGGAGGCGTCACCGTTTGAAGTCGACAATATCGTGCTCGGTTATGGTGGGAGCGTTTTTCGCAAACCCCTTGCCTGACCGGGTGCATTCTTCAGGAGTAACCGGACATGGCCGTATCTGCGGACGAAGCTATCACCCGTGAAGCGATTGAAGGGCTCTATCGCGCCTTCGAGCAGAAAAGCGTCGCGTTGTTACGAAAGGTCGTTACCCCTGATTGGGAATATATTCCCGAGCCCGTCGGGGTGGCGCCGGGACCTGACCAGATGGTTCAAATATTCGCGAACATCGCCACAGCACTGCCGGATATGAAAATCACCATTCTCGACGTGTTGATTCATGGGGACCGGGTGGGCGTTCGCGCAGAGATCACGGGCACGCAAACCGGGACACTACTGGGCATTGCTGCAAGTTCCAAACACATTAGTTTCGCGATTCACTCTTTCCATCAGATGCGCGGAAATCTAATTGCGAAGACGTGGCACCTCGAAGACTGGCTGTCGGTGTTCCGGCAACTTGGACAGTTACCGCCAACGCTTGAGCAATCTTGAGTTGCGCGAGGACGGACGCATAAGCGCCGGGGAAAGTGCCGATGCTAGTGATGCATGGCTGCAGCGACTAGAAGATGAAATGGGAGCACGAGTAGTGCCGTCCCGCCGACGCCAAGCAGCCACAATGCAAGGAACCACAGCAGGCCGTGGCGAGGCGTCTTATGGGGATCACGGCTTACCTGTGACATGGCATGGCTCCTGTCGGCTAGTGCGCTATTTGCCTGATTCATTTTAGGCGAATGGACTGCCCGAATCCATCTAAAAGCAAACGAACGAGGCTCGGCGAAGGATAGACCTTCGCCGAGCCTCGCTACGCTTTGAATGCTTCAGATGCGTGGGTGTTGTAGATACGGGACCCGTTCCGGATGCGTCAGAACCGGTGCTGAATCCCCGCTGTGACACCCGCTTGCGTATCCGCCGCGCCGGTCAGATCACGTGACAGGCTGACCGCGTTGTCATGCTTGGCCATCGCATAACCGCCCGCCATATACAGCACCGTCCGCTTCGACAATGCGTACTGCGCCCGCAGCGAGAACAGCGTCGGATCGGCGTCGCTCGCGTCCTTGATGTCCTGATGGTAGACCGCGGCAAACAGCGAGAAGAACGGCGTCACGTCGTATTGACCGCCGACCCAGTACATATCGCTGCGCAAAGTCGGCGCGGCAGTGTGGAAGGTGCGCCGATAGTTGCGATACCCGGCCATCGCCTTCACCGTGCCGAAGTCGTAGCTCAAACCTGCGTGGATGCCTTGAATGTAGTTGGTAGTGTCCGCGGGCGTCACGCTGTCGTTCGCGCCGTTCTGCCGGTCGAACGTGGCGACAACGGCGAACGGGCCGTTCTCGTAGCCGAGACCAAAGTCATACTTGGAGCTTGATTTCATGCTGCCCGGCACGTTGCCGAAGCCGTACATGGCGCCGAACTTGAAGCCGGCGTACGTGCCGTCATAGCGCACGGCGTTGGCCGAGCGCGAGAACAAACCGTCCTTACGACCGCCGGTCGCGGTGGATGACGTCGCCCACGAGTAGTTCGGCGCGTAACCCATCGGGTCGAACTGCAGCATATAGTCGTAGGTGGTCGTGAAATTGCGGCCGAGCGTGATTTGCCCGAAGCGGTTTTTCAGGCCGATCGTGGCGCGGCGGTCGAAGATTGCGCCGGGTCCGTCGTCGAACTGGCCGTTCGCGACGTTGATGCCGCTCTCCAACTGGAAGACCGCCTTCAGTCCGCCGCCAAGATCCTCCACGCCACGCAGGCCCCAACGCGACGTGTTCTTGCCGCCCGAGACGAGGCGCGCGGCGCCGCCGTCCTTGCTCGCGTGATTCACGTATTCGACGCCCGCATCGACGATCCCGTACAAGGTCACGCTCGATTGCGCATGGGCCGTTGCTGCCAATCCGGTGAGGCCGGCGCACGTCACGCCGAGGGTCGCCTTTGTCATGCTCCACTTCATCAACAGTCTCCTGTGCTTGGTTCATTCACTTCGGTTGGGGATACGGTGTGGCTGGCTCCATCAGCACGTTTGAGCTCGCTTCAGCTCGCCTGTGCGAAGGCCCAGCAGTCGTTGGCGGGGAATTCGATCCAGTGGCGGCCGGCCGCGCGCGGCACATGGCCGAAGGCGCGCAGACGCAGATCGCCGCAATGGAACAGGTATTCCCAGCGGTCGCCGAGATACATCGACGTGATGAGGTCCGCCTCGAGGCGGTTTGCGCCTGGGCCATCGGCGACCTGTACGCGTTCGAGGCGAATCACGGCCTGCGCGTTTTGTCCGGTGGTGAGCGCTTCGCGCGCCTGGGCTTGCAATTGCCAGCCGTCGCCGGTCAGCGTCACGCGTTCGCCATCGACCGCGGCAACGCGCGCGTCGATCCGGTTATTGCTGCCCATGAATTCGGCGGTATAGAGCGAGCGGGGCGCGCCATACAGTTCGGCGGGCGTGCCTTCCTGTTCGATGCGGCCGTTGCGCAGCAGCAGGATGCGGTCGGACATCGCCATCGCTTCGGTCTGGTCGTGCGTGACGCACAAGGCGGACAGACCCAGCGAAACGATCAGTTCGCGCAGCCAGGCACGTGCTTCTTCACGCAGCTTGGCGTCGAGATTCGATAGTGGTTCGTCGAGCAGGATGACGGGCGGGTTGTAGACCAGCGCCCGCGCAATCGCCACACGCTGTTGCTGGCCGCCGGAAAGCTGATACGGATAACGCGCGGCGAGATGACCAAGGCCGAGTTGGTCGAGCGCAGACTGCACGCGTTTTTTTTGCTCAGCGCTCGACACGCGCCGCAACTTCAATCCATAGCCGACGTTGTCCGCCACGGTGCGATGCGGCCACAGCGCGTACGACTGAAACACCAGCCCAAGCGAGCGTTGTTCGACCGGCAGGTCAACTTTGGACGCGCCATCGAAAAACACCTTGCCGTCCAGTTCGATACGGCCGGAGGAGGGCTGCTCCAGCCCCGCGACCGCGCGCAGCAGGGTGGTCTTGCCGCTGCCCGACGCGCCCAGCAGGCACACCACTTCGCCGGGGTTCAGTTCGAACGACACGCCCTTCAGAATCGGGTTGTCGCCATAGCTGAGAAACAGGTTGTCGACCGAGAGCTTATCCATGCAATTTCACTCCGAAGCGCAGGGCGACGCCGAGTCCGGCGCCGACCATCGCGATGTTGATGACAGAAAGCGCCGCGACCTGATCGACCGCGCCGGTCGCCCACAGCGACACCAGCAGCGCGCCAATCACTTCCGTGCCGGGCGAGAGTAGATAGACGGCGGTCGAGTATTCGCGCTCGAAGATCATGAAGATCAGGAGCCATGCCGCGAGCAGACCGAAGCGCACGAGCGGCAACGTGACGTCGAGACTGACGCGCGCCCGCGTGCCGCCGACGCTGCGTCCCGCTTCTTCGAGTTCGGGGCCGACTTGCAGCAGCGCGCTTTGAATCAGGCGCATGCCGTACGCGAGCCACACGACCGTGTACGCGATCCAGATGCTCCACATGGAGTTCTTCAATTCCTTCAGGCCGGGCACGAAGAGGAAGATCCACAGGAACGCCAGACCGGCGAGCAGGCCGGGCACTGCACGCGGCAGCAGTACGAGGTAGTCGAGCAGGCGCGTGGCCCAGTCGTTGCGACGATGGCCGGCAAATGCGACTAGTGAATAGAAGCCCACTGCAAGCGCGCCACCGAGCACGCCGATGCCGAGCGTATTGAGAATCGCGCGGACCAGGTTGTCCTGTTCGAACAGTTCGGTGAAGTTGGCGAGCGTCAGCACTTCGGCGAGATTCACGCCTTCACCCCAGTTGGTGACGAACGCGCGCAGCGTGATGCCGGAGAGCGGCACGAACACCGTGAGCAGCAACCACAGCGCGACGATTGCCAGCGCAACCCAACGCCATACGCCGAGCGGCAGCACGGTTTGACGTCCCGCCTTACCCTTGACCGTGACGAAGCGGTTCGCGCTCTTCAGCAAGCGTCGTTGCAGCAGTACGAGCGGGAAGGTGATCGCGACGATGCACACGGCGACCGCGGCCATCAGGTGATACGAGGGCACGCCGAGCTTGTTGGTGAGTTTGTATAGATACGTCGCCAGCACGAGGTGACCTTCGGGGTCGCCGAGTACGAGCGGCAGGCCGAATACTTCGAAGCCGAGGAAGAACACCAGCACGCCCGCGAACAGCAGGGCCGGCAGCGTCATCGGCAGACTGACGTCGAGCGCGACACGGAACGGCCGTGCACCGGCGACGCGCGCCGCTTCTTCGACATCCGAGCCGAGATTGCGCAGCGCCGCCGACGAATACAGGTACACGTGCGGCACATGCGTGAGCCCCACGATCACCGTGATCGCGAGAATCGAGTACACGCTCCACGGTGCTTCGGCGGTACCGAACAGTTCCTTCCACCAGACCGAATAGAAACCGACCGGGCCGGCCGCGACGACATAGCCGAACGCGAGCACCATCGGCGAAACGAACACGGGAGTGAGCAGCAACGGCTCGAGCCAGCGGCGGCCGGGCAGATCGGTGCGCACCATCAGGAACGCGAGAATGCCGCCGAGAGGGATCGAGATGAACAGCATCCCGGCCGCGATGATGAAAGAGTTCTTCAGCGCGGACCAGAAGTCGGGGTCGCTGAAAATGAACTCGAAGCCGGCAAGACCGAGCGTGCGTTTGGCGTCGAAGAACGGCGCGTTCAGCACGCTCTGGAACAGAATGAAGCCGAGCGGCAGCGCCACCGCGACGGTCAGCACCGCGATGACGAGCCAGCGCAGCAGCCCCGCAAACGGCTGCAGACCGCCGCGCGGCAGCGCGCCTATCGTGCCGCCGTCGGCCGCGAGGGCGGGTGCATCGCGGTGTCCGGTTGCGCTAGTGGAAAGCATGAGTGTCCCCCTGCAGCGTGAAGCCGCATATCGACAGGTAGTGAAGGAAGGCGTGGCGTCCGCGCGTTTCAGCGTGGACGCCGTCGGGTCAGCCGAGGCTTAGCGCTTGATCGACTGTTGCCATTGCTTGAGGAATTCAAGCCGCTTGGACTGGTCGAGATAGACCAGCAGGCCGGAGCCGATCGGGATCGGCTTGAGCGAGTCGCCGAGTTGTTTCGTGAGGCCCGCCATCGACGTTTCGCCATCGACGTCCGCGCGAATCGAGAACAGGCTCGCCTGGTTCGCGAGCAAGGTCTGACCGCGTTGCGACAGCAGGTAATCGACCCACAGCTTCGCGGCGTTCGGGCTTTGCGCCTTCTTCGAAATCGTCACAAGGCGGCTCACCACCAGCGTGTAGTCCTTCGGATAGACGTAGCCGATCGACGGATCTTTCTTCGCTTTGGTAAGCGCGTACGAACCGAGGATGTTGTAGCCGATCAGGTTTTCACCCGAAGAAATTCGCTCCATCATCGCGCCGGTACTCGATTGCAGTTTCGGGCCGGTTGCGCCCATTGCTTTCACGAGGTTCCACGTGACTTGCGGATTGACGCGCGCGTCTTGCGTCAGATAGTTGAAGCCGACGCCGGATTTTTCGATGTCGTAAGTCGTGACCTTGCCCTTGAATTGATCCGGCTTGCTTTGGAGCAGCTTGATCAGATCGGCGCGGGTTTGCGGCACTTCGCCTGGCGGCAGAAGGCGCTTGTTGTAGACGATCGCAAGCGGCTCGTACGTGGTGCCGTACGCCTGCTTCTGGTACTGCGCCCATTGCGGCAACTGCTTCGCTTCGGGCGATTCGTAGCTGGCCATCAGGCCGTCGTTGACGAGCTTGACCTGCAGGTCCATCGCCGAGCTCCACAGCACGTCGGCGCTGGTGCTGCTGGCCGCGTTTTCGCTGATGTAGCGGTTGTACAGCTCGGTGCTGTTCATGTCGTTGTATTCGACCTTGATGCCGTACAAGCTTTCAAAATCCTTGATGAGCGGACGCACGAGGGCCGTGTCCGTGACCGAATACACGATCAGCTTGCCTTCCTTCTTTGCTCCGTCGACGGTGGTCTGGTAGTCGCTGGGATAACCGGCCGGAAAGGCCGCCCATGCTGAGTTTGCGGCGAATGCAACGGCTACGGCGAGATACTTCAAAGAGATTTGCACGTCTTCCTCCAGAAAACATTGTGTTTGTTTTGTGTAGGCGAATGGTAAGAGACGCGTGCTTTCTGAATGCTTTCAGTTTTCGAGGAAAATGCGTCACAATGGTCGAATTCGCCTCATGGATTTCCCTGGGATTCTGTTTATGCGTGTGCTGCTCGTCGAAGACAATCCGATCCTTTCCCGCTCGCTAACCGATGCGTTGACCAGCGCGAAACTCACGGTCGACTGCATGCACGACGGTGAGTCCGCCGACCATGTTTTGCGTACGCAGGACTACGCGCTGGTGATTCTCGATATCGGTTTGCCGAAGCTCGACGGCCTCGAAGTGCTGCGTCGTCTGCGCGCGCGGCGTAACGCGGTGCCGGTGTTGATGCTGACCGCGCATGGTTCGGTGGAAGAGCGCGTGCGCGGCCTCGATCTTGGCGCCGACGATTACCTCGCCAAGCCCTTTGCGCTCACCGAACTCGAAGCGCGTGCACGGGCGCTGCTGCGCCGCAGTCATGGCCAGGAGCCGCTGCATGCGCAATGCGGCACGCTGCTTTACGACAGCGTCGATCGCGGCTTCACGCTCGATGGCGAGCCGCTCGCATTGACCCCGCGCGAACGTTCGGTGCTCGAGGTGCTGATCCTGCGCAACGGCCGTGCGATCAACAAGGACACGCTCTCGGAGAAAATCTTTGGGCTCGATGAATCGGTGAATGCCGATGCCATCGAAATCTACGTGCATCGCTTGCGCAAGAAGCTCGAACGCAGTTCGGTCGGCATCGTGACGCTGCGCGGACTTGGCTATCTGCTGGAAGCGAAAGACGCATGACGCGGCCGAATCTGCGCGTTCGCGTCGCGCTCTGGTTGTTGCTGCCGCTGCTTCTGCTGCTCGCCTTCGATGCATGGCTCACGTATCAACGCGCAATGAACGCCGCGCACGCGGCCTTCGATCGCACCTTGGAGTTTTCGCTGCGTTCGATACGCGACGGCATCCGTTTGCGCGATGGCCAGATCGAAGTCGATCTGCCGTATCTCGCGCTGGAGATGTTCGAATCAAACGGCGGCGGCAATATCTACTATCAGATCCGTGAGGAGGGCGGCCGGGTGGTGACCGGTTACCCGGATCTGCCGTCAGGCACGAAGGCGCTTGCCGAGCCCTACAGCGTGCAGTTTTATGATGACGTGTTTCGCGGACGGCCGTTGCGCATCGCGATGCTGAGATTGCCGGTCCACGATGTGCCGTCAGCGCAGACGCGTGTGGTGCTGGTGCGGGTCGGCGAAACGATCGAGCAGCGCCAGGCCTTGGCGCGCGAGATTCTGATCGGCTCACTGCAACAGGAATTCCTGCTGGTGGTGCTTGCGCTCGGCATCGTGTGGCTGGGGGTGGCGCGCGGCTTGCGGCCGCTGAACCGCCTGTCGGCGAAAGTCGCTGCGCGTGCTGAGGACGATCCTACGCCGCTCGATACGGTGGGCCTGCCGAGTGAAGTCGCGCCGCTGGTCGATTCGATTAATCAGTACATTGGCCGCACGCAGTTGATGCAGTTGTCGCGCCGGCGATTCTTTAACGACGCCGCGCATCAGTTGAAGACGCCGCTTGCGATCATTCAGGCGGAGTCGGAGCTGGCGTTGCGTGATATCGATAGTGGTGATGAGGCCTCGAACGGTAATGGTCGGCCAGGCGTGCATTTGCGGCGGCTGAATCGCGCGGTGCAGCAGGCGGTGCGTATCGTGCAGCAATTGCTGTCGCTCTCGCGGCTCGATGCGGACAGCGGTTATATGGTCAAGCATGCCGCCGTGCCGCTGCACAAAGTGGCGCGCAGCGTGACGCTCGACTGGTCGCCGGTGGCGCGCTCGCGTGGTATCGATCTCGGCTTTGAACAGGACGCGCATATCGACGTGATGGGGCAGACCGATCTGCTGGCGGAGCTGGTCGGCAATCTGATCGACAACGCGATTCGTTATTCGGGCGATGGGGCGGTGATTACCGTACGCGTTGCATGCGAAGGTGAGCAACCGTTGCTGCAGGTGATCGATAACGGGCCTGGGATTTCCATCGGTGAACGCGATGCGGTGTTCGAGCGTTTCTATCGCAGCGAAGCGACCCAGGCGGTCGAGGGCAGCGGGCTGGGTTTGTCGATCGTGCGGGAAATCGCGCGTGTGCATGGCGCGGTGATTGCGTTGAGCGATGCGCCTGGCGGTGGGCTGGTGGTTAGTGTGTTGTTTCCAACGCTAAAGTCCGCGTGACGGTCGCGCCGCATCGGCATCGCTATGCGTGGATAGTGAAGCTCCGCGCGTAAGCCCTGGATTCCATGTCGTTACCCCATACCTTACCGTCGATTAGCACTTGCGAGCGCTCATCGCCCGGCACCGCTATGCCGACGCGTGCTGCCGCCTCACGATACAACTGCGTCTGATTGATGTGCGCCGCGATTTCCGCATAATCCGCGCGTGGGTCGATCATGCCCCAACGTTCGAACTGCGTGAGGAACCACGCACCGTCGGTTGCTCGCGGATAATTCACCGCGCCGTTGTCGAAGAACCGCATGGGCAGGCCCCGCGGCGCTGAGGCCGCGATCTCGTTGCCGAGCCGCGCCGCAATCAACGCTTCATCGATACCGATAAATTCGGGCCGCGCGAGCCAGCGTGCAATCTCCTCGCGATGCCCCGCGCCGTCGAGCCAGCGGCACGCTTCGAGCATTGTCTGCACCAGCGCTCGCGCGGTATTCGGATTCGCGCTGACAAAATCGCGCCGGCACGCCAGCACTTTCTCGGGATGGTCGGGCCACACTTCGCTCGTGTAAGCGACCGTTCTGCCGACGCCTTCCGCTTCTGCCATTGCATTCCACGGCTCGCCGACACAGAAGCCATCGAGCCTTTCTTCCGCGAGCGCGGCGACCATTTGCGGCGGCGGAATCGCCACGCTCTCGATATCGCGCAATGGATGCACGCCTTGCGACGCGAGCCAGTAGTACAGCCACATTGCGTGCGTGCCGGTGGGGAAGGTCTGTGCGAACACCGGCTTGCGTCCGAGCGTCGCCAAGGCCTTGGGCAAGGTGCCGTGTTCGGCCAAAGCATCGGCGAGACGATTCGAGAGCGTAATCGCCTGGCCGTTGCGATTCAGCACCATCAGCACAGCCATATCCGTTTGCGGGCCGCCGAGGCCGAGTTGCACGCCGTAGACGAGACCGTAGAGCACATGTGCCGCATCGAGATCGCCCGACAGCAATTTGTCGCGCACGGCAGCCCATGATGGCTGCCGGCACAATTCCAGCGTCAAGCCATGGGCGTGGCCGAATTCGAGCAGCTTTGCGGCGACGAGCGGCGCGACATCGGCTAGTGCGACGAAACCGAGCCTCAAGTGGGTTTTCTCGAGCGGCGCAGGCGCGGACGATGGGCAGGGGGAGCTGGGAGAGTTCATGTGCGGCGCTTCATTTGAGCGAGTCGGCCGCCGCGACGACGGCGCGTGCGACTTCGGCGAGTTTGACGCCCTGGTTCATTGCGCGCTTGCGCAGGTTGGCGTAGGCGGCGTGTTCCGTGATCTTCTGTTGATCCATCAGTAGGCGTTTGGCGCGATCGATCAGCTTGCGTTCGGCGAGTTCGTTTTCGACTTGCGCCAGGCGTTCGCGTAACTCTGATTCCTGTGCGAATCGTGCGAGGGCGACTTCGAGGATCGGCGCCAGTCGTTCCGTGGCGAGCCCTTCGACGAGGTAGGCCGTGACCCCGGCGCCGACCGCGTCGCGGATCAATTGCTGGTTCGCGTCGTGACTGAACATTAGCACCGGACGTGGCGCGGTGGCGTTCATCACCGCGAGTTGTTCGAGCGTGTCGCGCGACGGCGATTCCGTATCGATGATGATGACGTCGGGCCGCTCGCTCTGAACCACGCGATGCAGCGCTTGAGGCGTCGCCGTGCCGGCCAGCATCTCGTAGCCGAGTCGCGCGAGGGCATCGCGCAGATCGCCTATCGGCTTGTCGGTATCGGTTACGAGGAGAACACGCAGCATGGAGTGTGGTTTATCGACGGCTGGCTACTGATAAAGCAACGTGTATGCCAGTGCGGAATGATTACGCTGAAGGCAGCGCAATCATGGGCTTACAAACGACGTAGACAACAGCAGTTGCACCCGTACGGGGCATGCGCAAGGCATGCACCGAAGCGGCGCATGAGGTATGAACATTGTCTCAATGCGCGCAAAGGCGGGTTGCGGGTGTCACGCCACACTTGCAACGCGGCCTGCATTTCATTGACGACGGGAGCCCATTCGCCCAGTTCCCTCTGTCGGAACAGACGCATTGATGGATACCATGGACTATCGGTTCGGCCGGTCAACCATCGCCATTCGGAGTAGGCGGGCACCAGTACCCAAACGGGGAGCCCGGCCGCACCGGCAAGATGCGCGACGGACGTGTCGACGGTAATCAGAAGATCGAGCGTCTGCAATATCGCCAGCGTGTCCGTGAAATCGTCGATTGCGGGGCCCAGCGTGTGCAAGTCGTATTCATGCGCCAGGCTTTCGCTTTCACGCTCGTGGTCGCCTTTTTGCACTGAATACCACGTCACCCCAGCGAGTCCCAAAAGAGGCTTTAGCGTATCGAGCCGGATCGACCGGTAACGGTCAAGAACGTGGTTTGGGCTGCCGGCCCAAACGACGCCCACGCGTCTGTTATTGGCATGTCTTCTGCCCGGTGAAATAGCGTCGATACGAGCTCGCCATTGGTGCAGTTTGTCGGGGGGCACCCTCAGATACGGCATGGCGACGGGGAGCATCGATATATCGAGTTTCATATGCTCCGGTATCCTTAGCATGTTGCACCAGTAGTCGTAAGGTCCGGGTGGCATCGTGGTGAATACGGCATGCACGCCCATCATGCTGGCCGCGAGGTCCGCTATTGGCTCGCTTACCAGCACATCAACGGTTGCCTCCTGGCGATGCAGCCATTCGGCAAATCTGATGAACTGTATTTCATCGCCGAGCCCCTGTTCACCCACGAGCAGGAACCGGCAACCCGCAACGGGTTCCCCGTTCCATTCGCGGAAGATGGGCCGGACCTGTTCCTTTTGCCTGTCCGGCAGATCGTAGAACCATCTGTACCGCTTCCAGCCTTCTTCGAATTCACCCAGCCCAAGCAGCACGCCCGCAAGATGGAATTGCATGTGGGGGTTATCCGGCAGAAGCCGTGCTGCCTCCATACTGTGCGGCCGACTTTCGGCGATTTTTCCGCAAATGCTGAGTGCGCGTGCCGCGTTGTGATGCAGGAGTGGATGGTGCGGATCGATGGCGAGACCTTGTCGCGCGACACTGAGTGCGTCGTTGAAGCGATCGCTTGTGTTCAGTACGAAGGCCAACGCTTTTAGAACATTGGCCTCGCCGGAAAAACGGGTTCTTATCTGCGTGATCGCATTGGCAAGCTGGTGCGTACGGCCGGATTTTGCGAGTACGGCGATCAGGCCGAGTCCATCGTTCAGGCTGGCCGGTTCGAGTGTCCATGCGCGGCGCCAGTAGTGTGCCGCGCTATCGAACTGCCCCAGTTGCGCATGGATGCGAGCCAGAGCACGAATCGCGTGATGCAGCCCCGGTTCGATTTCGATCGACTTCTCGTAGTGAGTCATTGCCTCCGTGAGGTCGCCGGATTGCCGCAGGCAGTCGCCGAGGTTTCTGTGGAGACTGGCCGTGCTGCCCGCCAGGCTGATTGCGCGACGATAGAACGCTTCAGCCGATTCGTGCTTGCCTGCCAACGCCGCAAGCAGGCCCGCGTGCTCCCATAGTTCAGCCCGGTCAGGGGCGGCTTGCAGTGCCTGCTCCAGGCAACCGCGAGCCCGCTCCATGTCGTTTGTATGAACGCAGGCGAGTCCCATGTGGTGCAGCGCATGAGCGTCACGTGGACGCACGCTAAGCACTTGCCGGTAAGCGACGATCGCCTCTGTCATCCGCCGCGCGGAAAAATGCGCGTCTGCACGCGCTACGAGCGCGTCGACGCCTGAGTCATCGTTATTGCAAGGGGGGATTCTGAACATCGACAGGAGGTCCTGGGGCAAGCTTATCGTGCGCGGGAAGTCGCCCCTGTGATCCGCAGCAGGGGCGGGGTGTCATTCCGTTGACAGATGCCTATTGCGTATAAGTTGCCAGAATGGACGCATCCCTGACGGTTGAGTTGGGAATGCTAACTATCCCGTAGTAAATCCCGGACGCCGGGTTGGAGAGGGTGCAGATCGCATTCGCACCTTTGGTCCAGGCGTTCCCGCAGTCAGGATGGAGCACGGAAGGCGTGCCGGCCCTGAGATATAGCGTTCCGGTTTCGCCGTTGGCGCCGGGCGACAGGCTAAAAGTGAGGCTCTTTACGCCCGCTGGAACGTCCAATGCGAAATACCTCATATCGCCCGGGTTAGCCGAAAACGTCGCCGGAGCATTGGGGCTGATATCCGTAATGGCCGGTGGTATGACCCGGAAAGGGCGCGTCAGCCGGCTAACAGCGCCGGTGTTATCCGTCACCGTCAGTGTGATTTCGTAAATGCCGGGATAGTCATAGTTCACGGTCGGATTGACTGATTGCGTACGCGTGAAATCAGGCGCGCCGGCACCGAAGTTCCAGGACCATGACTTGATGGGCACACCCCTCGCAGTCGAGAGGTCGGTACATGACACCTGCATCACCGCCGTACTCTGGGAGCATTTGAAATCCGCCGCGGCTGGAATCTTCCCGGACCTGGCTGCAACGACGGCTGCGTTCGCATCCAGAATGCCCTGCCCGAGCGCGCGATCTGGCTGACCGGTGGGAAAGGGCTGTGCATTCTGCGAGAGCAGGGTTCGCATTTCCGCTGCGCTCAAGGGTGTGGGCGCGACTGACTGGGCGAGAGCAATCACAGCGCTTACCATCGGTGTCGCCATCGACGTGCCGTTCATGAAGGCATACGCTTCGGCCCCGGGCACAGTTGTTCCGCTGTTGTAAGTGGACCAGATCGAGTCGGCTGGCGCAGCGATATCGACCACGGCGCCGAAGTTTGAACCGATCCACCTCGCGCCATAGCGATTGCTACCGCCAACATTGATGACGTTGCGGCAATTAGCGGGCTCAAAATTCGTTGCACTGACCTGGTCATTGCCCGCTGCTGTGGCGACCACGGCACCCTGACTGACTGCATAGTCGATCGCGTTCTGAAATGTCGTTTCGCAGAATCCGCTACCGCCGAGGCTCACATTGATGATCCTGGCCGGGTGGGCGTTGGCGGGGGCGCCCGGAACATTCCCGCCAGCGGCCCATACGATGCCGTCGGCGATATCGGACGTATAGCCTTTGCCGCACCCGTTCAGCACCCGGACCGGGACGACCTTTGCAGCAGAAGCAATGCCGGCTATACCCAGACCGTTGTTGGCCGGCGCGGCCATGATGCCCGCGACATGCGTGCCGTGCCACTGGACCGCGCACGTCTCTGTTGTGATTCCTGGATTGCTGCCGTTGCCGCCCCGGTTAAAAGCGGTGAAATCGTACCCAGGCAGGATATTGGCATCCAGGTCGCTATGACTCGTTACGCCGTTGTCCACCACCGCGATCACGGACCCCGAGCCGTTAGCAATATCCCACGCGCCCTCGGCCCGTATTCCCGGGTAGGGGGTTGCGGGCTTCAGGTTCGAGGCCAAACTCCACTGTCTGAAATACTCAGGATCGTTCGGAACCATGGTTGTCGACATTTCCGTATCCGGTTCGACATATTCGACGTTAGGGTCCGAAGCAATGGCGCGCATGAATGCTTTGGCCTCCTTCGCCGTCAGCTTGCGCTCCGTTGTCACCACGTCAGCGCCGATGCCCATGCGGCGCATGTGGTGCGCCTTCGACGGGAAAGCATTGGCGAGCCGGTTAAGTTTTGATTGCACCGTCGATGCTGCTCCGCGCTCGGCGGTGCCGGTTTTGTACTTGATGATGAAGCGGTCGCTGGACACATCTGGTGACAGGCTGGTCGTATTCATCTTTAGCGCCGTTTGCAGTGAAACGGTGCTTGAGTTGGCCGCGTCTGCCGCCGCCGCGACTGGCTCTTTAGCCTCGGAAGTCGCGTCGCTCGCGTTGCTCGCACCACATGCCGCGAGTGCCAGCGAAAGCGAAAAAATACAGCCAGCGCTTGCCAACGTATGGCGCGCGCCTGCTTTGGACCGCTGCGCGCTAATGTAGTCCGTTGTTCTACGAGAGCCGTTCCGCAGGCTCTCATCTGTCTTTTGATTCACGGTTTTATTCCCGGTACGACGTACAGAAATGATTGCCCCTGTTTTTATGAAGTAGTCGTACTGCGGTCATCAGTGGTGCCAAAGCCATAGACCGTCATTTGGCCAGCCGACACAGGTTGCCTTTTATGCCGAGTTAAGATTCCTAACTAATGACCGTTGGTGACGGCTGCGTGGTACGTGACCTTCTGCGGCTGTAGGTCAGCCGGTCAGGTTCTTATGTTTGGACGCTATAAATAGCTCAAGGAGGAGAATAAATAGCCTGATTGATATAAGCAATCAGGACTTTCTATTTTTCGGTCAGATAATTTACCTGCCGTGTAAGGTCATCGACGAGCGTCCACGCAGCATGCCAACGCATCAGTTCCATTTCGCGTAACTGCGGGGCGAAAAGAAGACACTCACTACGATCATGGCGGCAACGCTAACGGCCAGCATGACCCAGGCGGCGCCGAACCCGCCGGTCCAGCCCCGGACCATGCCGGCAAAAATGGGCGTAATGGCCGCTACAACAAAGCCGACACCTTGCGTAAACGCGACAAGCTTTCCGGCCACGCAGTGGTGTGCCGAATGATCCATAGCGGTAACGAGCGTCAGCGAGAAAGTGCCACCCAGCCCGGCGCCGGCAATGCCGACCCACACCAGCGGTGCGGCATCGGGCCAGAAGATCAAGCCAAGCAGGCCGACCAGTTGCGCCGACAATCCGAGGATCAACCAGGGGCGCCGATCCCGGAACGGTGCGGCAGCAAGAGGCAGCAATAAGGCCGCAGCGGCCTGAAACACCGTCATGCCGGCAAGGAGCGAACCGCTCTCCGTGACACTCGCGCCATGCTGTTGATAGAACGCCGGCAACCACGCGACTAGCGTCGTATAGCCGCCGTTGACGATCCCGAAGTACAAGCCAAGCGTCCACGCACGCCGCTTGCGCCAAAGCGAAAAAGCGATCCCGTCTGCCGGAGCGGGCTGTGCCGCAGGGCCGTGTGAAGGTCCGCGGTTCAAAGCCAGCCAGCACAGCAACGCCACGAGAGCGGGAATCGCCCATACCGCGAGTCCCGCCTGCCACGACCCCATCGCCGCGCTTACCCACGGACTCAAACGCGCCCCGAGGCCGCCGCCGCCCATGATCGATGCCGAGAAAACCCCCATCGCCAGCGGTACGCGTGCAGGGAAACGCTGCTTCAGGACGGCGGGCAGCAGCGCCTGAATCGCCGCGACACCGACGCCGGCGAGCGCTGCCGTAGCAAGGAGCGCAGCGCCGCCGGCGGTCGACCAGCGTGCGCCGCAGGCAAGCGCGATCGCCAGCAAGCCGAGCGCAACGCCGCGCGTTTCACCGATCGACCGGGTTAGCGCGCCTGCGCCGAATGCGCCGATGCCCATTGCGACGACCGGCAGGCTGGTCAGCAACGACGCGCCGTAAAAGCTCAACCCGGTTGCGTCGCGGATCGTCGTCATCAACGGGCTGATCGACGTCAGCAGGGGCCGCAGATTGATACCGATCGCGACAATCGCGCCCAGCCATAGCGCGTCTCGCCACGTAAGCGCGTGGGATGCGTCGTTGGCATGGGCGGGGGTCGGGCTGGCGCTGGAGTGCGAGTTCACAATGGACCTGAATGCGGGAGTGGGCGACACCTTGCGAGCGGGAAAAACACGCTGCGGGGCGCTGCGCGACCAGCGGCGGCAAGGCGGGTGACGAGGCTCGAGCAGGGTGGAAACGACCGTGCGCGACTATTTTGGTCAACCATAATATCATGTGATGGTTAACCATTTTCCTGATGCCCGGTATAAGTCCGAGCGCCCGCGGATGGCGCCTGCCACCCCTCGTCGCTACAATGCCGGGCGATATCGCTCCGTTCTCCATAACTGAACCCATGCTCTCCCGTTCCTCGCGTACGCCGTCCGCCAACACCGGCACACCAATCCGCAGCGCGCCCGAAGACGATTCGATCAGCGTCGAAGAGCGCATTTATGCGTTGATCACCGCGGCATTACTGCAAGGCCGTCTACGGCCGGGCGCGCAACTGGTCGAGCGCGATCTTGCTGCGGCGTTTGGCTGCACTCGCGGCGCATTGCGCAAGGTGCTCGCGCGGCTGGGGTTCGAGGGCAAGCTGGTGCTCGAGGCGAATCGCGGCGCGTTCGTGCCGTCGCCATCGGAGGAAGACATTCGTCAGGTGTATCGCGCCCGGCAGATTGTCGAGGCGGGCATCGTTGCAGCTTTGTGCGGGAGCTTGAGCGCGGCTCACAAGCGCCGCCTTCGCGCCCATGTGCGTGGCGAAGAGAAGGCTTCACACGCTGGCGCGGTCGAGGAATCCGTGCGGCTCGCGGGCCAGTTTCATGTGTTGTTGACGGAACTGGCGGGCGGGACGGAATTGCTTGGCCTCGTCGGGCAGCTCGTCGCGAAGACCGAGTTGTACAAGGCGTTGTTCGACCCGTCGAAGGGTTCGGCCTGCTCCGCGGACGAGCATATGCAGATCATTGAAGCGCTCGATGCGGGAGACCTGCATGCGGCCCTGGCGGCGATGCGGGAGCATCTGTCGGAACTGGAGGAGCGGGTGGTCGCGCAGGTGCGCAAAAGCGCCGCAGGAGCAGATCTCGGTGCGGTGTTCGGAATGTAAGAAGGGAGAGGTAACGCGTGCGACGCCGCAGCGCGCCGCTCAGACTCGAGTCAACGAATCAAGCCGGAGAAGGCGCGCGAAAGGCTTCGCGAACAACCAGATAGCAACAATTGACCACGCCCGGACCGGTCATGAAACAACTCAGGAAACGGTCAGCGTGCCGCCAGCCTTAACGGCGACGGAATTGCGTATTGCGTGCGCCGCCGCCACCGGTGGCGCGCTCGTCTTTGTGACGGAAATTGATCCGGCCTTTGGTCAGATCGTAAACCGACAGTTCCAGCGTCACGCGGTCGCCCGCGAGAATACGGATGTGATTCTTGCGCATGCGCCCGGACGCGTAAGCGCCAACCACGACGCCGTTGTCGAGCGTCACGCGGTAACGACTGTCCGGAAGTACTTCGTCGACGATACCGTCAAGTTCAAGCAGTTCTTCTTTCGCCATGCATAACTCCTGGTCGATGGGATAAGTGGGTGTTGGCCGTACGGCTAAGCCGCCTGGCGCAACATCTGATACGGTTGACAGTTGGCTTTCAGGCCAGCTGTTGCGGCACCAGCTGATTCGCTGATAGTACCGCTCAAAGATCGGCGACGGACTGGCCGTCTACACGGCCGTCGATCAATTGCTCGGCGTGGGCCATGCACGCAATGCGCGCCTTGCCCGTGCCGTCGAACGGAAACAGATACTGCAGACGGAACACACGCCCGTCGGCTGCCGGATTGGCGCCCACGCGGCAGATGCGCACCGACGCGTCGTAACCTGCGTCCGGATTGCGACCCGTCTGACCGTCCGCCGGGCGGCGCGGATAGACGAGTGGGTGAATTTCGTAACCCTTGTACGTCTTGACAACTGAATTCATGAAGCACGTGTCCTGTATTACGTGGCCCCCGTGTCACGCGTGTTACGCGCGGCACGACAGACCCGGCAGCGCAGCACCTTGGGGCGCGCCGCCATTGAAAAAAGGTTGGCACAGGCCCGATGGCAAGGGCATGAGCGCGGCCGCGCAAAATCGCGGATTCGATGGAGAAGAAACACGCTGATGTCGCGCAGACATCGGGCGCGTAAATGAACCACTCAGCTGCACAACTCGCGACGGCGAATGCAGGCGGCGCATTGCCGGAGTGACGGGATCGCTGACAGGCAGCGGTCGAACAGTCGGGGGTGGTGCGGAGACGCCGATTGATACTGTGCTTGGTACTGCCGCTTGTGTTCCCGCGCTGTATTCCCGATGGTACGAATGCGGAATACAGCTATTCCAATATGATGCACTAAATGGGGCTAATTGGATAGCAAAAAGTTCCGCGCGCGGGCAAACCGCCCAGCCGGCGGGGCTTTGGGCGAAAAAGGGCTGCCGCGAACGGCGCGCCGGGGCATGAGCGGAACGCCGTGTGTGAGGTCGCGCCGTGAGGACGAGGGCGAGCCGGCTTCAGCGGGTGGTTTCGGCGACGCGCTTTTGCAGCTCGCGTGAAGCGGCGAGCGGGATGCGCGCATCATCCCAGCCAGCGAGCCATTCGACTTCCTTCGAGGTAAAAATCTGTCCGTGATTGCGCAGCGTGTATTGCAGCGAATCGATGATGTGATTGCGGATGATTTCGGGCGTGCCTTCGTCATCGAGCACGGCGCGAAACGCTTCGAGCGTAGCCATCTGTTGCTCCGTGAAATAGATAGTTCTTTTATCGCACGAAAAAAAAGCGCCCGCCAAGCGAACAAAAATCCCCGGGTGCGGATGCAACAACCGGAACGGGCTGGCAACACGCCGTGGAGCGCCCATCAAGGCCCCGCGCGTGATGCGGCCCCGCAATAAAATAGCCGCTGCGCTGGCGCCGTGCCGCCGTGGTCGTCGCGGGCGATTGGGGTCGTTACAATGGCGAGTTGCAGCGCGCGGCTGCCCGGCATTGTTGTGCTTGCCTCGTCTGCCGGCCATAACCTCGGCGCCGCTTTTGGCTCAATCAGGCTAGAGCGGCTCCGCCTCCCTGGAACACTGCGATTTCTCAATGCGCAAGACAACCGTCTCTCCTGTGAAAGACCTGCTGCTGGACCGCTACGCACCCATTGCAGACGGCATCGCGGCCTTGTTCTATCCGTGTGCCGAAGTCGTGATTCACGACCTGCGTGATCAGACCATCGCGTATCTCGTGAACAATCTGTCGAAGCTCGAAGTCGGTGGCCCCTCGGTGCTCGATGAAGTCCACTACGCGGCACGCGGCCGGACGATCGGGCCGTACGAGAAGCTCAACTGGGACGGCCGTCGCATGCGCTGCGTGAGCAACATCCTGTTCGACGACGAGGGCAAGCCGGCCGGCATGCTGTGCGTCAACTTCAACATCGCGGTGTTCGAAGATGTGCGCTCCACGCTCGATCTGTTCATCAAGGGCGGCAATCTGACGGACGCGCCCGCGGAGGAGCTGTTCCGCGACGACTGGCAGGACCGCATCAACACGTTCCTGCACACGTGGCTGCGCGAGCGGCAAATCGGCATCAATGCACTCACGCGCGAACACAAGCGGGAAATCGTCGAGGCGCTGCATGCGCAGGGCGCGTTTCGCGGCCGTAGTTCCGCCAACTACGTGGCCGCTGTGCTGACGATGGGCCGCGCTACCGTCTACAAGATTCTGAAGCAGATGAAAGAGGGCGGCTGACGCTCCTCAGATCACAGTGGGCTGGCGCTGCGCGGCGCCGGACCCGGACCCGGACCCGGCAGTGAGCCGATGATCACGCTGATCAGTAAGCCGATGCGCCCGGGAGATTGAGACCGCACTGCGGGAGGAATCGCTGCGTTCAGCTGTGCAGTCCCATTTTGCCGCTCGCCATGGCGGCGACGCGGACCACGAGCCCCCTGGGAAGCAGGCGTGACAGCCAGGTCGCGGCTCGCACGCTGGTCCGCCCAGGATACGCAACCGCTTTTCGTTTATCGAAGGCCTTGAGCGTTTCCTGAACGACGGACTCCGAGCTGTCCATGTCTTTCGGCGATACATTGGTCGACACACCGTTGAAGAAGCTCGTTGCCGTGGGTCCCGGACAGGCGGCCATCACATGAACGCCCGTGCCGACGAGTTCGAATTGCAGCGCCTCGCTGAAGAACAGGACGAAAGCCTTGGTCGCTGCGTAAGTGGCCATATGCGGGAGGGGCTGAAAGCTCGCGTTGGACGCGAGGTTGATGATGCCGCCCCTGCCGCGTTTCGCCATACCGCTGCCAAACCGATGACTGAGGCCGACGAGCGCCTGAACGTTGACCTGAATCTGTGACTGCTCTTTCGTCGGATCGTGCGAGAGGAAACTGCCGGTCAGACCGAGCCCCGCATTGTTGACGAGCAGATCGACCTGAATGCCGCTGCGCTCGAGCTCTTCGCCGATCTGGAGGGCGGCATCGGGATGGCTCAAGTCGATATTGAGCGCAACGGCTTGCACGCAGTGTCTGGCGGAAAGTCCCTCCGCCAGAGTCTGCAGTGTGTCAGCCGAGCGGGCGACCAGCACAAGGTTCATGCCGCGCGCGGCCAGCGTCTGCGCAAAGACCTTGCCGAGTCCTTTTGAGGCGCCGGTAATCAGGGCGGTCGAGTTGCGATAGACAAACATGTTCTGCTCCTTGCTGCGGGGTGAGCCTGCATTAGCATTGCGTGCGTCATCTCAGGTCGCCGGTGAAAAGCATCGACTCGATGCTGAACGCCGGACTGTTCTGACGACGTGACGCATTGTGCGAGCTGGAGCACTATTTGATAATAGGGGTGTCTTTTGAATCATTTTCAAAAAAATTGGAAAGATCGTGGCCGCCTCACCACTGCATCGTCGTGTCGATTCGCGTTCCCCGTTTGATAAACAGGGTGACCGGCGTCTTCTCGCAGATTTCGCCAAGGCGCTTCCGCTGGCTATCGTCGAGAGGGCCATCGACGGAAACGGTGCGGCGAATGTATTGACCGCCGTCGCGCTCGGCGTGCAATTGCGTGTCGACCTTGATCCGGCCGCCCGGCCACGCTTTCTTCTGCATGTACATCCTGAGCGTTGCCGCGGTGCATGCCGCGAGACCCGAAAGGACGAATTCGAACGGGGCCGGGCCGCTATCCTGTCCTCCTTCGCGAGGCCCTTCATCACCGAGCAGGCTGTGTGTGCCCGCATCGATTTTGACGACATAGTTGGGTGAATCTGCGTCCGAGGTGGCGGTTGCGATCGCGAGAGTCATCATTGTCCTCATGGGTGTTACGTCAAAAGATTGAGCGCATGCACATGCCAGGGCCTGGGCACGCGTTGAAATGCGCGGGCGAAGGTTTCTCTGCAAGTGTTGGCGACAGCGTAAGCCTGCATCAGTGATCTTTCGCGGTCCAGCACAGGTTTACAATGACAGCTGCAACAAAACCCCGTGCTCTCTTCCGGAACACGTCGGCCCGCTTATAAAAGATTCCGTTGATTGGGACAGGAGTAGTTGAATGGTGCGTTATCGACACTACAAAGGCGGTATTTACGAGCTGGTTTGCGAGGCCACGCTGGAGTCCGATCCGACGGTCACGATGATCGTCTACAAAGCCAGCAATGGTACGATCTGGACCCGTCCGGCTTCGGTGTTTTTCGAGTTGGTCGAAGTCGACGGCACCAAGGTGTCGCGCTTCGCACCGATCAACTAGGCTGCCTCGTTCAGGCGATCGTTATCGTCATCACGATTGCACTCGAACAACGTGTGCCGCCAGGTCAATACAAACAGGAAATCTGAATGCGTCTTTTGCTTGCCATCATTCTGCCGTGGTTTCAGTTCTTCACGATCGGCCGGCCTTTTGCCGGGATCATCTGCCTGATCCTGCAGATCACACTGATTGGCTGGATTCCGGCCGCGATCTGGTCGGTGTATGCACTGAGTCAGTACAACACCGACAAGAAAATCGCCCGAGCGATGGGCAACGGTCGGTAAGGCCGAATGCGATGCGGGCGGCGCCGGGCACTGTCCTCGCGCCGCTATATTTCGACCGCGTCCGGCGCCTCGATCACCAAGTCCGTCTCGGCGATCGCCACACACGGCAGGATGTAGCCTTCCGCTTTTTCTTCCCGGCTGAGACCCGGCCATTCGATCGTGTAGCGCACGCGTCCCGCCGTCATTTTGCATAGGCAGGTGCGGCATGTGCCGTTGCGGCACGAGCGTGGCAGACGCAGATTCGCGAAGCCGGCGGCTTCGAGGATCGTCAGCGAATCCGGCGCTTCGAAGCTTTGGCCGAGCGGCTCGACGCGAACGAGAGGTGGGCGGGTAAAGTCGGACATCGTGTGAATCGGTGACGGATTGCGCCACACTTTACACGTTCACACCAAACGCCCAGGCTCCGGCGCCGCCATTTCAATGCGTCGTGTTCCCACGCCGCAAATACCGATACACCGTATTTCGCGCAAGCCCCAACTCGCGTGCCGCCGCCGACACATTGCCGTCGAGCCGGGCGAGCGTTTGCGCAATCAACGTGGCTTGCCATTCCTCCATCCGCGCGGGTGGCGCATTCGCAGGCTCGGCTGACTTGTCGCGGCCGTCGCCGCCATTGCCGTTGCCTGACAGCACCCCGTGCGCCTGGGCGCGGACTTCGACCGACGAAGCCTCGCAATCCTGCAGAAAATCTTCCGGCAAATCCTCGAGTTCGATCTGCTGCGCGCCTTCGGCCATGATGCTGGCGGTGCGCAGCACGTTAGCCAATTGCCGCAGATTGCCTGGCCAGCGGCATTGCGCAAACCGTTCCAGCACCTCATCGGACACGCGACGCGGCAACCGCTCGCCATCCGGCTGGAATGCCAGCATGCGCTCGACGAGCGCCGCCAGATCGCTGCGCTCACGCAGCGCCGGCAAGGTGACGACGAGGCCGTTGATCCGGTAATACAGGTCTTCGCGGAAGGTGCCGGCTTCGATCATCTCGCGCAGGTTGCGGTGAGTTGCGCAGACGATGCGCAGATCGACCGGAATCGCCCGCGTGCCGCCGAGCGGCACGACAGTGCGCTCCTGCAACACGCGCATCAGGCGCACTTGCTGGGCGAGCGGCATATCGCCGATTTCGTCGAGAAAAAGCGTACCGCCATCGGCCTGGACGATCTTGCCGACGCTGCCGCGTTTCTTCGCGCCGGTGAACGCGCCGTCTTCGTAGCCGAACAACTCTGCCTCGATCAGCGTGTCGGGCAACGATGCGCAATTCAGCGCGACGAAGGGCGCGGCCCGCCGCGGCGAATCGTGATGGATCGCGCGGGCGAGCCATTCCTTGCCGGTGCCGGTTTTGCCGAGCACGAGAATGGGAATATCGCGTCCGCGCAGTTTGGCGACTCTCCGCAGGATTGCGGAGACCGTTGTATCTCCGGTATCGAGCGTTTCGAGTGTAGCGAGCGGCGCCGCTTCGCAGGGCTGAGCCGCAGCACGCGCGCCGCTGGACGTGGCCGTACGCGCCGCCTCAGCAAAGCCCTCCGCCGAACCAACATAGCGCGGCGCCGCGAATTCGCCGCGTGCGACCACGCGCACGCCACTTGGCAGCGTCAGCTCGATACTTTCGCCTGGCGCGCGGGAGACCTGTTGCAACACTCTGGCAAAGGTGATTCCGAACAGCGCGTCGAACGGTTGCCGCAACAGCTCGCCAAGTTGCTGCCCGAATTGAAACAGTGCACTGCGATTCGCGGACAGGAATGTGCCGTCCGGCGCGAACGCGGCGAGTCCTTCATACAGCGTGCCGATAAATTCCGCGCGTGCGTGGAAGTGAATGCGAATGGCGTCGACGAATTGGTTGGAAAACAGATGATTTTCGATCATCTGCGCCGACATCCGCACGAGCGCAAGCGTGTGCTTGTGGAAGCCGCGCGTGTCGCCACTGACGTCGAGCGCGCCGATGGTGCGCCCGAACGGATCGGCGATAGGCGCGCACGAACAGGTGAGAATCCGGTTCGCGTGCAAGAAGTGCTCGCCGGCATGCACAACGGTCGGCTGCCCGTCGATCAGGGCGGTGCCGATCGCGTTCGTGCCGCGATCCGCTTCGGCCCATGACACGCCCGGACACAACGCGACGCGATTGGCTTTTTCGACAAAATCGCTATCGCCGAGACTGTGGAGAATCACGCCGTGATTGTCGGTGAGCAGCACCATGCTTTGCGTGTCGACGATCTGCGCGTGCAGCGTCTCCATGACGGGGAGCGCGTGGGTATAGAGCGACTGGTTGCGTTCCAGGAGTTCGCGCAGGGCGGGGCGGCGCAGCGGATGGAAGTCCGGCGTTTCCGACACTCGCAGGCCGACTTCGAGCGAGCGGGCATGAGCTTGCGCGATGACATCTGGCCGACCAATGGTGGGCGGCGTGGCAGAACGATGGACCAAAGCATGTCTCCGGTTATCGGATCCGGCGGGTGCGTTGCCCGCCGCTGCGTTCCGCAGTGCAACATACGCGTCTGCGGCCGAACACCGATATTACAGGACGAAACAGGACCCAGGCGAAAGCCGCGCAGCAGGGATAAAACCGGATCGTGCGGCAGGAAAAAACGCCTCAAAAGACCACGTCAGGCACCAAAATCAAGCAAACAAAAAGGAAAACTTGCGCAGTGGCCGAACTCGTCTACAGTGAATCAAATCACCTCCGCGGGGCGCGAAGTACGGCGCCTTCGCAACTGTGAGGTGACGGACCCGCGCTACCGGCATTCGAAAAGGGGGACAAGCGCTGAAGGTGCGACCAGTCTTAACCAGCGTGCGCAGTACCAATCGACCCATGCGCAGCACCCAACCTTTCAGGTGAACTCCCATGCAGATCCTATTCCCGAACGAAACTCCTGAATATTCAGGTCGCGAACTTACCCTGGCGTTCCCGGCGATGATTGATGGGCAAAGGGTGGAGTGCATGATTACGGCCGAGGCCCTGGAAGATCACTTCGGCGCCGCGTCGCCGCGTCTGGAGGACATGGTCGATGCATTCGACGCACACCGGGCCCGGATCGAAGCGGCCACGCGGCGTCTGCTATCGGAAACGCGGGCGCAATGTCTGGTGCTGAGGAGCGGCTACGTGCGTTTCTATGAAGCGAACTGGCGGAACTGAGCGAATCCGCGCCTGTCGGGTCTCAGCCCAAAAAAAGCGCGGAAGTCAGCCCAAAAATAAGTCCAACTAGCGGGCAGAGCAGAAAAGCAGAACCAGCCGCGCAAGAGAAACACGAGACGCAAACCCAGGCGCGGCGTCCGCAACTCAACGGGTCTACAACTGGCCGCGGCCATTCGCGCCGCCCAGGTCTGCGCTCGCGCGGCCGTAAGTTCCAGATACTGCGAACGCATGCGCCAATGCCGCAAGCGTCGAAAACTGGAAGCCGATCAAACCATCCGCCGCAGCGTCCGATCCTTGAACACCACGTGATGCGCAATCGCCGCAAGCGCGTGTAATCCGATCACCCAGTAAAACGCATTGCCGAGCCACTCGTGCGCTGTCTTGAGCAATGGCCGCGCAAGCGGATCCGCGCCGACCAGCGTGAAGCTGAAGTTGACCCAGGCCAGCGTGACCGGATGTCCGCCTGTGTTGATCATCAGCATGCCCAGCAGCGGCTGCGCGAAGATAAAGACGTAGAGGGCGAGATGCGCGGCCCGCGCCAGAAAGACGAGCAGGCGATTGCCCTCGATTTCCGCAGGCGCGCCGGCCCACAGACGCCATAGCACGCGCAGGACCGCCAGTCCCAGCACGAGGGTACCGGCCCAGAAATGCACGCTGCTCCAAAAGATCCGGCTATCGGAGCCTTTCGGTCCGCGGATTTCGATTGCCAGATAAGCGAGCGCGATCAGCAGAAAGATCGCCCAGTGGAAGAAGATGGCGGGCGACGTATAACGGTCCGTGGCGCGGCTGTGGCTGTAAGAAGACATGCAGGGAACTCCCGTGACCGGTTCGTTGGTTTTTATCAATCATCAGATGATAAAGGGTGCCCGACCAGAACGGGCTCCATCAATAAAATGATTGTTGACCCAGACCGAACGGTGACCAGACGCAGCGACGATGCCGCAGCGCTTTCGGTCAGGCTGCGACGCCTGGCGGCAGCATCGCGTATCGCCATGCCACGCCGTGTCACGTGTTGTCGTGCGCTTTCACTCCCGTGCCTTCACGTTAATTGCCGCCGCAGCTTATTCGCTGCCGAGGTAGAAATAGCGGAACAGGAAAATCGCCGCGATGATCCACACCACCAGTTTCACTTTGCGTGCCTGCCCGGTCAGCAGTTTCAGACCGGCATACGAGATGAAGCCGAACGCCACGCCATTGGCGATCGAGTAGGTGAACGGCATCAGCAGTGCGGTTAGGGCGGCCGGCACGACTTCGGTGGCGTCGTCCCACGGCAGATCGAGCATTTCGCGCAGCATCAGGCAGGACACGTACAAGAGGGCCGGCGCTGTCGCGTAGCCGGGCACCACGCCCGCCAGCGGCGCAAAAAACAGCGCTGCGAGGAACAGCACGGCGACGGTGATCGCTGTGACACCCGTGCGGCCACCGGCCTGTACGCCCGACGCGCTTTCGATATACGCCGTGGTCGACGACGTGCCCAGCATCGAGCCGGCCAGAATCGCCGTGCTGTCGGCGAGCAGCGCGCGGTTCAGCCGAAACATCTTGCCTTCGACCAGCAGCCCGGCGCGATTGGCCACGCCCATCAGCGTGCCGGTCGCGTCGAACAGTTCGACGAGGAAGAACACCAGGATCACGTTCAGCACGCCGCCGGACAGCGCGCCGCGAATGTCGAGCTGGAACAGCGTCGGCGCAATCGATGGCGGGGCGGAAACGATGCCGTGAAACTGATTGCCGCCGAAGAAAAAGCTCAGCACCGTCACGCCGACAATGCCGATCAGGATCGCGCCGCGGACCCGCAGATAGTCGAGCGTGACGATCGCGAAGAAACCGATCACGGCGAGGATCACGTGCGGGTTATGCAGATCGCCGAGCGTGACCAACGTGGCCGGATTGCCGACCACCACACCGGCCGATTTCAGCGAAATGATCGCGAGAAAGAGGCCAATGCCGCCGGTGATGGCAATGCGTATGGAATGCGGAATCCCGTTGACGATCGCCTCGCGCACGCGAAACAGCGTGACGATCAGGAACAGACAGCCGGAGATGAACACCGCGCCGAGCGCGGCTTGCCACGTGAAGCCCATACCTTTCACGACGGTGTACGCGAAGTACGCATTCAGACCCATGCCGGGCGCGAGCGCGATCGGGTAGTTGGCGTAGAGGCCCATGATCAGCGAGGCCAACGCTGCCACGATGCAGGTCGCGACGAACACCGCGTCCTTCGGCATGCCGGCGTCGCCGAGAATCGCCGGGTTGACGAAGATGATGTAGGCCATCGTCAGGAAGGTGGTCAGCCCAGCGAGCACTTCGGTGCGCAGGTTGGTGCCGGCGGCTTCGAAGCCGAAGTATCGTTTTATGGAGTCCATTAGGCGGGTCTCTCGTTTTTCAAAAGCGCTTCTTGTGGTTGATACGGGCAATGCGTCGCGAATAAACGGGCGACTCTGCCGTCCGACACGGCACCGATACACCAGGCGGCGAAGCCTACGGGCGGATTGTAGTCATGATTGGCGGTGGCGCACCGGTTTGTGTGACTGCGGGCTGTGCTGAAGGGGCGAGATGATACCTTGCCAGCGCGCGGGGTGGCGCGGCAAGCGAATTTACGATGTTGCGACGGGAAACGGTGGGCTTGCGGGGGCGCGGGGACAGGCGGAGTCTGGCGGGGCAGCGTGAATGGAAACGATTCGGCCAGAAGCCAGCCGTAAAAACGCAGGTAGAAGGCGCGGACGGCGAAAGGGCGCAGCAGGCCGTTCGTGCGGGGATGGGCAGGGCATCCAAGGCCGGCGCCGCCTGCGGACCTTTGCAGTCGCAAGTAGTCCGGCCTGCCGCTTCAAGGCCAGGATGAAACTGATTACTGCGTCATGCTCCCACCCATCTGCTTCGCTCGCCGCGCGGCGACGATGCGGCCCGCGCGCTGCGCGTTGTCCGGATAGTCGATCCAGTCGAGCGGATCGTAGCCGGCGGCGCGCCAGTCGGCCAGATCGGCCTTCACCTGGGCGCGCGTTAGCGGCGCCGACGGGTCGTAAGGTCGCGAGGTCTGCGCAAACGCGCTGCTCATACTCACGGCGGCTAACAAGGTGCCGAGTCCAACGAGAGAGACGATTTTCATGATTGGCTCCTATGGAGCGGTTAAAGACGACCCTTAAATTTTAAATTTCATGGGCATTCCGAGTAAGTCGATTGCAGACAATGCACCATTTCACCCCGTGATCCAAAGCGGGCTAAAGTGAAGCGGCGCGCCCCCCGGTTCAGGAGGCCGACGGCTTGCTGAAGCGATCGAGCACCGCGCTCAGCAGATCGATCGGCAGTGGGAAAACGATCGTCGAATTCTTGTCGGCGGCGATCGTCGTGAGGGTTTGCAGGTAGCGCAATTGCATGGCCTGCGGTTGTTTCGACAGCGTCTGCGCCGCCTCCAGCAGATGCTGTGAGGCCTGCAATTCGCCTTCCGCGTGAATCACCTTGGCGCGCCGTTCGCGCTCGGCTTCGGCCTGGCGGGCGATCGCGCGGATCATCGTTTCGTTGATGTCCACATGCTTGATCTCGACGATTGCCACCTTGATGCCCCACGCGTCGGTTTGTGCATCGAGCACCTTCTGGATGTCGGCGTTCAGTTGTTCGCGAGCCGCCAGCAGGTCATCGAGTTCGTGCTTGCCGAGCACCGCGCGCAGTGTGGTCTGCGATAGCTGGCTGGTCGCCTCGAAATAACGCGCTACCTGGATCACGGCCTTTTCCGGATCGACGACGCGGAAGTACACCACCGCGTTGACCTTCACCGACACGTTGTCGCGCGTAATCACGTCTTGCGGCGGCACGTCGAACACGACAGTGCGCAGATCCATGCGCACCACCTGTTGCACGATCGGGATGATCAGTACGAGGCCCGGCCCCTTGACCTTCCAGAAGCGTCCGAGCATGAACACCACGCCGCGTTCGTACTCGCGAAAAATCCGTATCGATGAAGCAATCAGTGCGGCCACCAGCAGAATCAGAATGCTGCTGAAGCCGAATGTGAAACCGATCATGAGCGTTCTCCTTGTTGTTGTGCTTCCGCGGGCACCACGGTCAGCGTCAGTCCGCGGCGCGCCGTGACGCGCACCGCATGACCGGCTGCGACCGGGGCCGTGCTGGACACCCGCCAGCGTTCACCATGCACCTGAGCCCAGCCGGCCAGCGTGCCGCCCGCTGCAGCGTCTGCTGTTGCGTCCCCCGGCGGCGGACTACCGTCGGGCGACAGGCCGCCGTCGAGCACGACGCCGAGGCTGCCGATCAGTCCTTCCGAGCCCGTTACCACGGGCCGGCGGCGCGCCCGCAGGGCGAGCCTCGACACGCCGAACACGAACGCGACGCTGAACACGGTCACGGCCGCGATCAGGGGCAGCGGAATGCCGTAACCGGGCACATCGGTATCGATCAGCATCAACGCGCCGATCACGAACGCAACTACGCCACCGAAGCCGAGCGAGCCGAAGGTCGGCAGAAACGCCTCGCCGATCAGGAATGCGATGCCGAGAAAGATCAGGCCGAGTCCGACGTAATTGACGGGCAGCATCTGCATCGCAAAGAGTCCCATCAGCAGACTGATCGCGCCGACCACGCCCGGCAGTACGAAGCCGGGATTGGCGAACTCGAAGAAAAGGCCGTACATGCCGATCATCAGAAGAACCAGTGCGACGTTCGGATCGGTGATGACCGCGAGAAACTGGCTGCGCCAGTCGGCTTCTAGCGTTACCACCGGTGCGTTGGCGGTGCGGAGTTTGACATCGCCGTGGCTTGTGGCGATCGTGCGGCCGTCTACCTGACGCAGCAGGTCGGGAATGTCGCGCGCATTCAGATCGACCACGTGCTGCGCGAGCGCTTCGCTGGCCGACAGGCTGACGGCTTCGCGTACGGCGCGCTCGGCCCAATCGGCGTTGCGCCCGCGCATTTGCGCGAGGCCGCGGATGTAGGCGGCCGCGTCGTGGACCTGCTTGCGCAGTTCGGTGGATTGGGTGTCGAGTGGGAGGGCGGCGCTGGCGGAGTTACCAGCGTTCGCCGGGGTCGCTGAGTTGGCAGAATTCGCTGGCGCCGCTGGGTTCGCCGAATCCCCAGAGGCCTGCGTTCCGGGCCCGTTCTTTGGCGCGCCAGTGCCGCCTCCAGTGCCGGGCAAACCGGGCATCCCGCCGCCGCCCGCAGGCGGCTCCGCACCGCCCATGCCCATCTGAATCGGCGTCGCCGCACCGAGATTGGTGCCCGGCGCCATCGCCGCAATATGGCTGGCGTAGACGATATAAGTACCGGCGCTCGCCGCTCGCGCGCCACTCGGGGCGATAAAGGTGGCGACCGGCACCGGCGAGCCGAGGATCGCCTTGATGATCTGCCGCATCGACGTATCCAGTCCGCCGGGGGTATCGAGTTGCAGCACGGCGAGTTGCGCGCGGTCGTCGGCGGCGCGCTGCAGGCTGCGCACGATGAAGTCGGCGCTGGCCGGACTGATCGCGCCGTTCACCGGGATCACGATAACGCTATTCGGCGCGACGGCGGCCTCGGCGGCCCAGACCCGCGGCGCGTTTTCGCACAACGCGAATCCAAATGCCAAAAGTACGCCGAACGCGGTCATGCCGCGCATCAACCGGCCCACGACTCCGCCACGGATAAGCGCAAAGCGCGGACCAGACTGCCGGAACGGGAGACGCGGATACGTGCTCATCGCTGACGGCTGCCGCGCCATGCCGACGGGTATCGACCGGCGCGGGCCGATACCCCAAAAAGGCTGGCCTGCTCCTTACAGCTTAGTCCGATTCCGCGCGGCGCGTGAAATCCGCGCGCGCCGGCCGGTAGTCGGTCGGCCGCATCCCGGTCCACTTGCGAAACGCGCGGTGAAACGCGCTCGGTTCGGCAAAACCCACGGCAGTGGCGATGTCGGCG
The DNA here is from genome assembly GCF_046026675.1 of Paraburkholderia sediminicola. Taxonomy (GTDB): domain Bacteria; phylum Pseudomonadota; class Gammaproteobacteria; order Burkholderiales; family Burkholderiaceae; genus Paraburkholderia; species Paraburkholderia sediminicola_F. Next base: position 1,851,415 of record NZ_JAQQEY010000002.1, read on the forward strand.
ATCGTGCGATCGGTGTCCTGCAGTTCGCCGATTGCGATGTCACGCCGCAAGTCGTCCTTGATCGACTGATAGGTATAGCCTTCCTGTTTCAGACGCCGCCGCATCGTCGCTTCGGCGACGTGCAGGCGCAGCGCCATCTGGTCGGCGGCCGGCCAGCCGGCCATCGGCAGCGCGCGCAGCATTTTGCGCACGCGCGCGGCAAGCGAGCCGGGATTGCGATATTTGACGATGAAGCTGCCGGGCGCGTCGCGCAGGAACGGCTTGACCGACTTCGTGGTCTGGATCACCGGCAACTCGAGAAATGCCGGCGACAGATCGACATACGACTCGGTTTGATCAAACGCCATGTCGTCGCAGAACATCAGACGGTATTCATGCGCGGCAGGCGGTTCGGCGCAGCGAAAGCGCGCCTCGAGCAACGGAATGCGCCGCCCGACCAGCCAGCACAGCAGGCCGTAGACGACGATGAAGTAGGTCGCATAAGCGAACATGGCGGGCGGCTTCGCACCTTCGCGTTCGACAAACCGCAAGCGCACGCGCAGCGCATCCGTTTCGATCTCGGCGCCAAGATCGTCGAGTACGAGCCGCATGAAACCGACCGCCCGCGCGAGCGCTTGCGCGCCGTTGCGCGCGCTCAGCGCCGTCTGGGTCATTGCGATGAAGCTGCCGCTTTTCATGCGGCGCGAGTCCTGGCCGAAGAACTCGTCGTCCAGCGCGCGGGCGATACCGGCCCATAGCGCGCCGTACTGCGCCGACGAGACCCGGCTTTTCGGCGACGCCAGCATCGTTGCCGCGATGCCGGCGGCTTCGGCGAGCGGCAGCGCCTCGAACCCGCGCGCTCGCGCCAGCGTCAGGGCCTCCTCGACGAGACTGACGGAAATTGTGCCCCTGTCGCTCTTGGTGCTTTTCAGGTTTTTCATGACTGTCTGGCAAATGCGCTCAGCGTTTTCCTTGTGGCGATCCGCTAAGCCTTTGAAAACGTGGCTTGAATCGGGTCTGCATGATACCGGCATGGTAAATGCGCTCAACCAGAATGATCGGGCTGAGCATCGAACCTGTCCAGTAGCTTCCCTACACTTGACCTGAACCCATCGCGGGACGCCTTGCCCCCGAGACACCACGGCGAGGCCGGTCATCCCCCGCGATGAGTCGCAAATGACGAGGCAGCGCCTCGTCGCTGCGACGCGATGCATACAACAGGATCGAGCCATGGATAGCTTCTACACCGACGAACAGCGGATGATCCGCGACGCCGCCCGCGACTTCGCCACCGAACGTCTCGCGCCCTACGCCGGGCAGTGGGATCGCGACGCGAAACTGCCCTCCGAAGTCGTGACGCAAATGGGTGAACTGGGCTTTCTCGGGATGATCGTGCCGTCCGAGTGGGGTGGTTCCTATACCGACTACGTGGCCTACGCGCTCGCCCTCGAGGAGATCGCCGCGGGCTGCGCCGCCTGCGCCACGTTGATGAGTGTGCACAACTCGGTCGGCTGCGGGCCGATCCTGAACTTCGGCACGGACGCGCAAAAGGACCGCTATCTGCAAGACCTCGCCACTGGCCGCCGCATCGGCGCGTTCTGCCTGACCGAGCCGCAAGCCGGCTCTGAGGCGAACAATCTGCACACCCGTGCGGTGCTGCGCGACGGCAAATGGATTCTCAACGGCAACAAGCAGTTCGTCACCAACGGGGCGCGCGCCAGCATCGCGATCGTGTTTGCCGTCACTGATCCCGACCGCGGCAAGCGCGGCCTGTCAGCCTTCATCGTGCCGACCGATACGCCCGGCTTCAACGTCGGCAAGCCCGAGCACAAGCTCGGCATTCGTGCCTCGGACACCTGCCCGATCTCCCTCGATGACTGCGCGGTGCCCGAAGCCAATCTGCTCGGCGAACCGGGCGAAGGCCTGCGCATTGCGTTGTCGAATCTCGAGGGCGGGCGCATCGGTATTGCGGCGCAGGCGGTCGGCATCGCGCGGGCCGCATTCGATGCCGCGCGCCTCTACGCGAACGAACGCATCCAGTTCGGCAAGGCGCTGAAGGATCACCAGACCATCGCCAATATGCTCGCCGACATGGCGACCCGCCTGAACGCCGCGCGTCTGCTAGTGCACCACGCGGCACGTTTGCGCACGGCGGGCAAGCCGTGTTTGTCCGAGGCGTCGCAGGCCAAGCTGTTTGCGTCGGAACTCGCCGAAGAAGTCTGTTCGAATGCGATCCAGATTCACGGTGGCTACGGCTATCTCGAGGACTATGCGGTGGAGCGCCACTATCGCGACGCCCGCATCACGCAGATTTACGAAGGAACCAGCGAAGTGCAGCGGATGGTTATTGCGCGGCATGTTTAAACGCAAGTTAGAGGGCGTTTGAGCGCAAAATAGCCTGCCGGCAAGGCAAATGCACAGGCAAAAATCAGAGCGCATACCGCGCCACCAGCATGGAATTGGAGACGACGATGACTGCAGCGAAGGGCTTTCTCGAAGCGCGCGATCTGTTATTGCGCCATCGAACCGACTACGACCGCGCCTACCGCGAATTCGCGTGGCCGACGCTGGGCCAGTTCAACTGGGCGCTCGACTACTTCGACGTGATCGCGCGAGATAACGACAACCCGGCGCTGTGGATCGTCGACGATCCGGCAAGCGACGGGTTGCGCCTTTCCTACGCGCAGATGTCGGAGCGTTCGTCGCGCATGGCGAACTTCCTGCGTGGCCTTGGCGTGGGGCGTGGCGACCGTTTGCTGCTGATGCTGCCGAACCGGGTCGAACTCTGGGACGTGATGCTCGCCGCCATGAAGCTCGGCGCGATCGTGCTGCCGGCCACCACCCAGCTTTCCGCCGACGACGTGCGCGACCGCGTGCAGATTGGCGGCGCGCAGTTCGTGGTGGTCGATAGTGCGGAGCTCGCCAAGTTCGATGCACTCGATGTGCCGCTCACGCGCATCTCGGTCGGCACGCCGCGCGATGGCTGGATCGATCTTGCCGCGGCCTATGACGCATCGCCGCAATTCACGCCCGACGGCGTCACGCACGCCACCGATCCGATGCTGCTGTACTTCACCTCGGGCACGACTTCGAAGCCGAAGCTGGTCGAACATACGCATCAGAGTTACCCGATCGGCCATCTGTCGACGATGTACTGGATCGGCCTGCAACCGAACGACATCCATTGGAATATCAGCTCGCCGGGCTGGGCCAAGCACGCGTGGAGCTGCTTCTACGCGCCGTGGAATGCGCAGGCCTGCGTGTTCGTTTTCAACTTTCCGCGCTTCGTGCCGAAAGACACGCTCGACGTGCTGGTGCGTTTCAACGTCACGACGTTGTGTGCGCCGCCGACCGTCTGGCGCATGCTCGTGCAGGAGCATCTCACCGACTATCCGGTGAAGCTGCGCGAGATCGTCGGCGCGGGCGAGCCGTTGAATCCGGAGATTATTGAACGCGTCAGGCATGCGTGGGGTATCACGATACGCGACGGCTTCGGCCAGACCGAAACGACCTGCCAGATCGGCAACCCGCCGGGCCAACCGGTGGTGCCGGGTTCGATGGGCCGTCCGCTGCCGGGCTACAAAATCGAGCTCCTCGATGCCGACGATCAACCCGTTACCGAAGGCGAAATCTCACTGCCTCTGGCCGAACGTCCGCTTGGTTTGATGACCGGCTACGCGAACAACGCCAACGCCACGGCGCAAGCCATGCGCAACGGGTTCTACCATACCTCCGACGTCGCGTTGCGCCGTGATGACGGCTACTACGTCTACGTCGGCCGCGCCGATGACGTTTTCAAATCGTCCGATTACCGGCTCAGCCCCTTCGAACTCGAAAGCGTGCTGATCGAACACGAAGCGATCGGCGAAGCCGCTGTGGTGCCGAGCGCCGATGCGTTGCGCCTGGCGGTGCCCAAAGCGTTCGTCACCGTGCGCCAGGGCTATGAAGCCAGCCCCGAACTCGCGCGCGCGGTCTTCGCGTTCTCACGCGAAAAACTCGCACCGTACAAGCGGATTCGCCGCCTGCAATTCAGCGAGCTGCCGAAAACCATCTCCGGCAAGATCCGCCGCGTCGAATTGCGGCGCCGCGAAATGGAGCGCGAAGCCGAACCCGCGCGCCTGCCGGGCGAGTATTGGGAAGAGGACTTCCCGGATCTGCGTTGATTCTGCGTTGATCCTTTTCATTCCACATCACTGTCCGGCCGCCACGCGACCACTACAGGAGTTCCAGCATGAGCGCTACTGCATCGAACAAGGCCACCACCGTCAAACTGCTGATCAACGGCGAGTTCGTCGAATCCAAAACCACCGAATGGCGCGACATCGTCAACCCGGCCACGCAAGAGGTGCTCGCACGCGTACCGTTCGCCACCACCGATGAAGTGAACGAAGCGATCCGCTCCGCGCACGCCGCGTTCAAGACGTGGAAGGACACGCCGATCGGCGCGCGTATGCGCATCATGCTGAAGTTCCAGGCGCTGATTCGCGAGCATTCGCCGCGTATCGCCAGGACCTTGAGCGCCGAGCAGGGCAAGACGATCCCCGACGCGGAAGGCGATATCTTCCGCGGGCTCGAAGTGGTCGAACACGCCTGTTCGATCGGCACCTTGCAGCAAGGTGAGTTCGCCGAGAACGTGGCGGGTGGCGTGGACACTTACACGCTGCGTCAGCCGATCGGCGTATGCGCCGGCATCACGCCGTTCAATTTCCCCGCGATGATCCCATTGTGGATGTTCCCGATGGCGATCGTCTGCGGCAATACGTTCGTGTTGAAGCCTTCCGAGCAGGGTCCGTTGTCGACGATGCAACTGGTCGAACTGGCGCTCGAAGCCGGTGTGCCGAAGGGCGTGCTGAATGTCGTGCATGGCGGCAAGGATGTGGTCGACGCGCTTTGCACGCATGGTCTGGTGAAGGCGATTTCCTTCGTCGGCTCGACCGCGGTGGGCACGCACGTTTATCGCCTCGGCAGCGAACACGGCAAGCGCGTGCAATCGATGATGGGCGCAAAGAATCATGCCGTGGTGCTGCCCGATGCGAATCGCGAGCAGACTCTGAATGCGCTGGCCGGTGCAGGTTTCGGCGCAGCGGGACAGCGCTGCATGGCGACCTCGGTGGTCGTGCTGGTGGGTGCCGCGCAGCAATGGCTACCCGATCTGGTTGCGAAGGCAAAGACGTTGAAGGTCAACGCGGGTAATGAGCCGGGTACGGACGTCGGTCCGGTCGTCTCACGCGCCGCGAAGCAACGCATTCTCGGCTTGATCGAAACAGGCGTGAAAGAGGGCGCAACGTTGGCGCTCGATGGCCGCGACGTGAAGGTGCCGGGCTACGAGCAAGGCAACTTTATCGGCCCGACGGTATTCACCGATGTCACCACCGGGATGGAAATCTACAAACAGGAAATCTTCGGCCCGGTGCTGGTGGTGCTGAATGCCGCCACGCTCGATGACGCGATCGCGCTCGTCAATCGCAATCCGTTCGGCAACGGCGTGGGTCTTTTCACCCAGAGCGGCGCGGCGGCGCGCAAATTCCAGAGCGAGATCGATATCGGCCAGGTCGGCATCAATATTCCGATTCCGGTGCCCGTGCCGTTCTTCAGTTTCACCGGCTCGCGCGGCTCGAAACTCGGCGACCTCGGGCCGTACGGCAAGCAGGTCGTGCAGTTCTATACGCAGACCAAGACAGTTACCGCCCGCTGGTTCGACGACGATACCGTCAACGACGGTGTTAACACGACCATCAGCCTGCGCTGAGGCCTAAGGTCTATTGCTTTGTATCGGATGGGAGACAACACCATGAAAATAGGCTTTATCGGACTCGGCAACATGGGTGCACCGATGGCGCTCAACCTGCTGAAGGCGGGTCACGCGGTCAATGTATTCGATCTGAACGCGCAAGCGGTGCAGGCACTCGTCGATGCGGGTGCCAAAGCTGCAAGTTCGCCGAAAGCCGCAGTGACCGACGTCGAATGTGTGGTGACGATGCTGCCCGCTGCCACTCACGTGCGCAGCGTGCTGATAGCGGATGACGGTGTTTTCGCCGGCATCGCGGAAGGCGTCACGATCATCGATTCGAGCACCATCGATCCAGCGAGTGTGAAGGCGTTTGCCGAACTGGCCGAACAACGCGGCAATACTTTCGTCGACGCGCCCGTCTCGGGCGGTACCGGCGGCGCGGCAGCAGGCACCTTGACCTTCATGGTCGGCGGCAGCGCGGATGCCTATGAGCAGGTCAAGCCGGTGTTGTCGGCGATGGGCAAGAACATCGTGCATTGCGGCGACACCGGCACCGGTCAGGTCGCGAAGATCTGCAATAACCTTGTGCTCGGCATCACGATGGCGGGTGTTGCCGAGGCGATGTCGCTGGGTGAGGCGCTCGGCATCGACTCGAAAGTGCTGGGCGGCATCATCAATACTTCGACGGGCCGCTGCTGGAGTTCGGACACGTATAACCCGATGCCTGGCGTGATCGAAACCGCGCCGTCCACGCGCGGCTATACCGGTGGCTTCGGCACCGATCTGATGTTGAAGGATCTGGGCCTCGCCACCGACGCCGCGAAATTCGCGCGTCAACCGGTGTATCTCGGCGCTTTGGCACAACAGCTTTATCAGACGATGAGCACGAAGGGCGCGGGACGTCTGGACTTCTCGGCTGTGATCAAGCTCTATCGCAAAGACGGAGACGCGTAATGATCGAACTCGACTACGCACACGACGGCGCCGTTGCGCTGCTGACGCTCAAACGGCCGCCCGCGAACGCGTTCACACCGGACGGTTTGCTGCAATTACAGCAGACGGTGGAGCGTCTGAACGGCGAAGCGCGCGTGCGGGCCATCGTGATCACGGGCGACGGCCCGAAGTTCTTCAGCGCGGGCGCTGACCTGAACACGTTCGCCGACGGTAATCGCGAAGTTGCGCGCACGGCGGCGACGCGCTTCGGCGCGGCGTTCGAGACCCTGCAGAACGCTCGGCCGGTGGTGATCGCCGCAATCAACGGTTACGCGATGGGCGGTGGGCTCGAATGCGCGCTGGCCTGCGATATCCGCATCGCCGAGCAACACGCGTTGATGGCATTGCCCGAAACGGCAGTGGGTTTACTGCCGTGCGGCTGTGGCACCCAGACACTGCCGTGGCTGGTGGGCGAAGGCTGGGCCAAACGGATGATTCTCACCGACGAACGCGTCGACGCTGCGACCGCATTGCGTATCGGCCTCGTCGAAGAGGTGGTGGAAAAGGGCGCCGCGCGCGAGGCCGCACTGACGATGGCGGCGCGTGTCGCGAACCTCAGCCCGCAGGCGGTCGGCTTCAGCAAGACGCTGATTCACCAGGGCCGCAACGGCGTGCCGCGTGCGGCGGCGTTGGCGGTGGAGCGGGAACGCTTTGTCGATCTGTTCGACGGCGCGGATCAGCGCGAAGGCGTCAATGCGTTTCTCGAGAAGCGCGCGCCACGCTGGCAGGTGACGCAGGCTGAGCCGGCCGCTAACGCCGGGCAGGAGACGCATCGATGAGCGCCTTGCAGAGCGTCGCGGTCGATACGGGCGTCGAAGCGGAGCGGGAGATTCTGTTTCGCGTCGTCAACCGTGTGGCGATCATCACGCTGAACCGGCCGGCCGCGCTCAATGCGCTATCGCACGCGATGGTGCGCGAGCTTGCCGTACTGGTCGAACATTGCCGCACCGACGACGGCATTGTTGCGCTCGTGCTGAAAGGCGCGGGTGCCAAGGGCTTTTGCGCCGGCGGCGACGTGCGCGAGGTGTACCGGCTTGCGAAGAATGGCGACAGCCGGTGGCTTGCGTTCTTTGCCGACGAATACCGGCTCGACTACGCGTTGCACAAGTTTCCGAAGCCGGTCGTCGCCCTGCTCGACGGTATCTCGATGGGCGGCGGCATGGGGCTCGGTCAGGGGGCGCGGCTGCGCATCGTCACGGAGCGCAGCAAGATCGCGATGCCGGAGACGCGCATCGGCTTCCTGCCCGACGTCGGTGCGACGCGTTTCCTGAGCGTGATGCCGGCGGAAGTCGCGTTATATGTCGGGCTCACCGGCGTGACGCTATCCGGCGCCGATGCGTTGCGCCTTCAACTGGCGGATCTGTGCGTGCCGGCCGAGTGGCTTGGCACATTCGAAGAGCGCCTGCAGCGCATGTCGCACGCGGGAGACTTGATGGCTGCATTGCGTGGCGTGTTCGAGCCGCCGTGCAACATCATCCCGCATGCTGCATTGGGGCCGTTTACGCAGTTGATCCTGCGGCACTTCGACCGGCGCTCGAGCATCGAGCGGATCGTCGCGACATTGCGCCACGATCTGGAGCGCGAGCCTGCACGTGAGGTGAAACAGTGGCTGCAGTCTGCTTATGACGCGATGGTTGGACACTCGCCCACGATGCTGTATGTCGCGCGCGAGGCGCTCCTGCGCGGCCGGCAGATGACCTTGGCGGAGTGCTTCCGGATGGAGCTGGGCATCGTCAAGCTGGTGATCGAGGAAGGCGATTTCTGCGAAGGCGTGAGGGCGCAGTTGATCGACAAGGATCGCAAGAGCCGCTGGGCGCCGGCGACGCTTGCGGAAGTGCGCTCGGAACGCGTCCGGTATTTTCTGAGCTCACCATGGAAGCGGGAAACGCATCCGCTGGTTGGGTTGGGGGTTGAAGAAGGTTGAAGGCCGCGCGCGCCGACGCGGTGTTTCAGACTGCGTCGGCGCGCTTGAACGTCAACCTTCTCCCACTGTGTCGCCCCTGAATACACCAGTTGGCGGCACTGTACTTTGCGCCCCTCGAACCCGGGAAACCCAAAGCACCCCAATCAACGCGACGGCGACTGCCACCCATCCAACGGTCCCATACCCCTCGATCTGTCCCGTCGGCGAACTGCTCAGCATCAAGCCGCCGATCCATGCGCCGCACCCCGTGCCCAATGCCTGCAGCGCGCTGTTGGCGCTGAGGAAAGCACCCCGCCGGGAAGGCTCCGGCACAGTCGTCAGCAGTGCCTGCATCGGCACAATCCGCCCGGACATCAGCACCATGAAAAACGGGAAAAACATCACCAGCGCGTAGAACGGCAGATTCGGCAGATGGGTCACAAACAGGACGGGCAGAAACGACAGTACCGCCGCAATCCGGAATACGAGCCGCGTGCCGAACCGATCTGCCAGGCGGCCCACCCGGCGCGACGTGAAGAACGTTGCCGCGCCACCTGCCATGTATAACCACGACAACTGCGCGGGGGCCACGCCATGATTGGCGACCAGCACCGGTGAAATGAAGGGGATCACCAGCATGTGCGCGACCATCATCATGAATGTCAGCGCAAACGCATTCATATGCCGTGGGTTGCTCAGCAGCCGCCACAACTCAGGCAGCACCTCGCCAAGCGCCGGCTGGCGACGGCTCAAATGCTCCGCAAGCGACGGGACCAGTTGCCACCCCACAACCCAGACAGCCACCGACAACACCACCAGCAAATAAAACGGTGCCGCCCAGGTGAAGTGCGCGCCAAGCATCACGCCAGCCGGCACGCCGGCAATCGCCGCCAATGAAAAGGCGGTCATGATCGTGCCCGTCGCGGCGCCGCGGCGCTGCACCGGGATCACGTCGCCGACAATCGCCATGATCACCGAGCCCAACACGCCACCCGTGATGCCCGCAAACGCGCGCGCGACAAGCAGAAGGGGAAAGCTGCTCGCCAATGCGCACGCCAGGTTTGACAGCGCGAACAGCGCATACATCGTCAGCAACAGACGACGCCGGTCGAAGCGGTCGATGTAGGTCGCCGCGAATAAGCCCGACAGCCCCGAACACCATGAATAGGCCGATACAGCTGTCGCAAACGCGGCCGGTGTGATGCTGAACGAGTGCATGATCTGCGGGCCGAGCGGCATCATCACCATGAAGTCCATGATGATGGTGAACTGCGTCAGCGCAAGCAGCCACAGCAAACGTCGCTCGTGCTTTGTGCTAATTGAATACATCGGTCAATTCCTTATTTTTGTTCGACGCACGCCGCTTGCAAGGCTCGCGCAGTTCACTGCGCGCAGGCAGCAGACAGTCAGTCGTCGAGCGATTCATGTACCGCTTCGGCGCCCTGTTTCCAGTAGCTGGCCGCGCGAATGCGCGATTTGTCGACGCCACGTTCCGTGCACAGGTGGTAGCGCACAGCACGCATCGTCGCGGATTCGCCGGCGGCCCACACGTAGCCTTCACCGTCTTCGGGCAAGTAGATTTCGCGTACCGCTTGCAGCAAGGCCTCGCCGCGATAGCCCGATTCGCTGCGATGGCGCCAGACCATGTGCAATTCGGCCCGCGTTGCGAATTCGATCTGTGCCGACGGATCGGCCACTTCGATCACTGCCGCGACGCGTGTGCCGGCAGGCAACTCTTCCAGGCGGCGAGCAATTGCCGGCAAGGCGGTGTCGTCGCCGATCAGCAGATGCCAGTCGAAGCCAGTCGGTATCACCAGCGAACCGCGCGGGCCGCCGATGCCGAGGTACTGGCCCACTTTGGCTTGCGCCGCCCACGTTGCAGCCGGGCCGGCCTCGTGCATGGCGAACTCGATGTCCAGTTCGCGCGCTTCAGCGTCGAAGCGGCGCGGCGTGAAATCGCGGGCAATCGGCCGCGGCTGGCCGGCGGGAAATACGGGACCGTCAGGGCCGCTCTCCGGCAGCACGGGTTTGTCGGCGCCAGGTTCGGGGAAGAACACTTTGATGTGATCGTCGAACGAAGCGGAGACGAAGTCGTGCAGATCCTCGCCCGTGAAGGTCACGCGAATCAGATGCGGGTTCAGCGCATGCACCTTCTTGACCTGCAACAAGCGGAACTTCAGCGGATGCCGCACGCGATGGACTGCCAGATCGGCTCGGTTGTCATTTGTCAGCATAAGGGTGCCACTCCTGTCGGTTTGATTGGCATTCGAAAGTGCGCATGGACGCCTTCGAACGCGTCTGTTGGATAGCGCGATCTCAAGCGGCCGGTTCGCTGCCTTGATCACCGCCTTGATCGCTGCCGGGTTTGCCTTCGCCTTCGATTTCATTCGCCGCACGCATCAGGATCGCGGCGATGCGGCGCTGTTCGGCGGCCGGCACGTTGTCACGGCGCAGGAGCGCATGCTTCAGCGCGCGACGTGCCTGGCTTAGTTCGGGCAGCCAGCCGCCTTCGCTGATGTCGGCTGGCTCCTCGCCGGCAAACGCGCGGCGCACCGAATCCATCTTGCGGGCGATATGCGACAGTTTGGCGAGCATCAATTCGACGCGGTCGCGGTTGGTGGCCAGGTATTCGCGGCCCGCCTCCGACAGCTCGTAACGCTTGCGATTGCCTTCGAGTTGCACGGTCACGTAGCCGAGTTCTTCCAGATACGTGAGCGCCGGATAGACCATGCCCGGGCTCGGGCTATAGAAGCCGTTCGAACGCGTTTCGAGCGCCTTGATCAGCTCGTAGCCGTGGCTTGGCTGCGCGTCGATCATCGAGAGCAGCAGCAATTGCAGGTCGTCGGAGCTGAATTTGCGGCCGCGCGGAAAACCGTCGCCATCGCCGCCGAAGCCACCCGGGCCGCCGCCGCCGAAGCGTCCGCCGCGCCCGCCGCCGCGATGGTCGTCATGGCGGCCGATTGCGTGCCACAGGGCGTGAAGCGAGAAGCGGTCGTAGCTGTGACGGCCGAAGCGGTGAGCGTGACCGAAGCCGTTGCGCTCGCCGTGTTCATTGCGTCCGCCATGGCGGCCATGGCCGCGCTCGTCGCCATGAAACTCGTGCCAGTCTCTGCGGCCGCCATGACGGCGGTCGAAGTCTTCGCCGCGTTGTTCGCCGCCGCGCTCGCCGCGGAGCTCGTAGTGGCGAGCGAACACATGCCAAAGCGCATGCAGCGACGGGCGATCATGTCCTGCGAAGAAACCTTCGTCCGCGCCACGCGAACGGGAAAAACGATGGTGATGACGCATGTTGGGTACTCCCATTTGTGTCTTAAGATGTGTCGTAAGATATATATCTAAAGATAGTTTGTCAAACTCATTTTTTGCATCGCTGGGGTTCGGACGGGGCTTTTCATGCCATCGAGTCATTGCGCAAATGACATTCATGCTCTCGTGAAATCATCGGGAAACGCCGAGAATCGCACTCAGAACGGCATTGGCCGTATTCAAGGAGCGATGAAGATGTATGCAATTACCGGTGTGACAGGGAAGGTGGGCGGCGCGGCGGCACGCGCGTTATTGGACGCGGGACACGCAGTGCGCGCTGTCTTACGCGACAAAAAGAAGGCGCCAGAGTGGGTGGAGCGGGGCGCCGAAGTTGCGATCGCGTCCTTCGAAGACGCGGATGCACTCGCCGCGGCGTTGAGCGGTACGGCGGGCGTCTTCGTGATGGTGGCGCCGAACTTCGCGCCGCAGCCGGGCTATCCGAGCGCGCGTGCAGCGGCGGCGGCGCTGAAAGAAGCGTTGGTAACGGCGAGGCCGCAGCGCGTCGCGGCGCTCTCGTCGATCGGCGGGCAGCGCGAGTCGGGTCTCGGTCTCGTCACGCAAGTGCATATTCTCGAAGAAGCACTTGCGGACCTGCAGATTCCGACGGCGATTTTGCGGCCTGCGTGGTTTATGGAGAATTCGCTGTGGGATATCGCACCGGCGCGCGAGACGGGTGTGATGTCGAGCTTTCTGCAACCGCTCGAACGTGCGTATCCGATGATTGCAACCGCGGATATCGGCCGGGTGATCGCTGAAACGCTGACTCAGTCGTGGCAGGGGCGCCGCGTGATCGAGATTGAAGGGCCGCAGCGCTATACGCAAAATGAGATCGCCGCGATGCTGGGCGGCGTGCTCGGACGTTCGGTGAAGGCTCAGGCTGTGCCGCACGATCAGTGGGAGGCGCTGTTCCACCCGCAAGGCACGGGGTGGCCTGTGCCGCGTATCGAGATGATCGATGGCTTCAATTCAGGGTGGATCGATTTCGAAGACGGCGTGCATGAGCGGGTGATTGGCAACACCGGGTATCAGGCGGTGCTGGCTGAGTTGGTTGAGCGGGCGGGCTGAGCGACGGCAGTGCGGGCATGCGGGGCGGGGCAAATATATTGTTCGAGCGTCGCTGGCCTGCAAGGCGCGTATTCTTGGTAGTTGTTCAGTCGTACCAATTTTGGTACGATTGAGGTATTCAATTGATGCCACTCCTTCCGCTTCGTCACGATGTCAAAGACGGTTCAAGTTGTACTTGCTGTTAAATTTTTTCGAACGGATGCCGGTAACGAACCCGTTCGGGAATGGCTTAAAGGCCTCGGCGCAGAGGATCGCAGAACAGTTGGCGGAGACATAAAGACCGTACAAGTCGGCTGGCCTATCGGGATGCCGCTGGTGCGCAAAATGGGTAAGGATCTCTGGGAAATTCGCATTCACCTTCACCGGCGAATTGCCCGAGTGCTGTTCACCGTAGTGGCCAGCGATATTGTGCTGCTGCATGGGTTTATCAAAAAAAGTCTCAGGCTATGCCTCAGGAAGATCTGGATTTGGCAAAGGATCGATTGCGCCAGTTGAGGAACGTCAAGTAAATTTTAGGATGGGTCATGGCCAAGGAACTGAACATGGCAAACAGGCATATCGGCAGTGACTTTGATGACTTCTTAGCGGAAGAGGCGATGCTTGAAGAAGCCACCGCCACCGCGATGAAGCGTGTCATTGCCTGGCAGATCGAGCAGGAAATGAAAGCTCAACATCTGTCAAAGACGGCAATGGCAACGAAGATGAAGACCAGTCGCGCGGCACTGAATCGATTGCTCGATGAAACTGATACGAGTCTGACGTTGACTACGTTGGCGAGCGCGGCAGCGGCACTAGGGAAAACCTTTCGATTCGAACTGGCGGCTTGAACGAACGGTGCTCGAGGGGCCGTTCAGCCAGTTTCTTGATGTGTAAGGCGGCCTCGAGTGCGCACGGACGTGGCAGGGCGCGTCAAGAAACTCAAATTCAAAAAATCGACCGCCCAGTGATCGTGGTCAACAATTCCAGTGCCTTCGCGCCGGCAAGTGAGTTGCCGTTCGCGTCGAGCCCGGGCGACCACACGCAGACCGCCATCTCGCCCGGTAGCACCGCGACGATGCCACCGCCCACGCCGCTCTTTGCTGGCAAGCCGACACGAAAGACGAAGTCGCCCGCAGCGTCGTAGGTGCCGCAGGTCAGCATCAGGGCCGACAAACGCTTGGTCGAACTGCTGTCGAGGATGCGTTCCCCGGTCGAAGGCACTACGCCTCCATTGCTCAGAAACAACGCAGCCTTGGCCAGCTCGACACAGCTCATCGAGATCGCGCATTGCCGGCAATACGCCTCGACCACCGCGTGGACGGGCATGTCCATGTTGCCGAAGCTCGCGATGAAATGCGCCATCGCCTGGTTGCGGTCTGCATGTTGAAGCTCTGACTGCGCGACGCGCGAATCGTAGTCGATCGTGATCTCACCGGTCAGCCGCCGCATGAACTCCACCAGCGCTGTCTCGGCACGTACGAAGCGGCGGCACAGCACATCGGTGACAACCAGTGCTCCAGCGTTGATAAACGGGTTGCGCGGCTTGCCTTGCTCGGTTTCAAGCTGCACCAGCGAATTGAACGGCGTGCCCGACGGCTCGCGGCCGACGCGCTGCCACAGTTCGTCGCCGAGCAGCCGGAAAGCCATGGTGCAGGCAAACAACTTGGAGATACTCTGAATCGAGAAGCGCGTATCGGCCTGGCCGATGCAGAAGACTTCGCCGGACGGCGTGACGATGGCCATGCCAAAGCTGTCGGCCGGGACTTTTGCCAGTTCGGGAATGTAATCGGCGACCTTGCCGGTACCCAGATACGGCTGAAGATCGCGTTGAATCTGCTCGAGGATGGATGCGTAGTTCATTGGGCTCGGACCGTTTGAAGCCGCGATTCTACTGGCAACCTGGCGCGAATTGTTCGTGCGGCCAGGCGCTGCCGGGTTCGAACAGCGTTTCGCCAAGGCTATGCTAGTCTTACTGTGTTTTTTACAGTAACCGGGTAAAACAGACATCCATGACGCAAGCCTTCGATCCGGACGGCGTCGCGCGTCCGGTATTCGTGGTCGACGAGCGTTACAACGCGCTTGACGAACCGTGGCGCGCCTATCGCCGCGCGCGGTTGATCCACGTGAGCGCCGGCGTGCTGACCGTGCGCACCGAAACCGCCCGATGGGTCGTGCCGACGGGGCACGCGCTCTGGCTGATGGCGAACGTGCAGCATTACCTGTCGAGCGCCGAGCCGGTGCGACTCCATTCGCTGTATGCCGATGCGGACGCTGTGCCGCTACCCGCGCAAAGCGTTGCCCTGGCGCTCGACCCTCTGGCGGAAGCGCTGCTGAGTGCCGCAGCCGATCTGCCGCACGACAAACCGCTCGACGAACCCGCCGAGCGTCTTCTGCAAGTCTTGCTGGACCGCCTGTCAGGCTTGCCCACGGCCCCTCTGGCACTGCACTGGCCGCAAGATCCACGGATCCAGCGGATCGCCGAAGCGTTGAGCGCCAACCCGGCGGAACCGGCGGTACTCGACGATCTGGCCCGGGCTGCGGGCGTAACCGCTCGCACGGCGGCGCGCCTTTTCGTCAAGGAGACCGGGCAGACCTTCGGCCAGTGGCGGCAGCAACTGCGCTTGCTGGCTGCGCTTGAGCACCTCGGCGCGGGGGCGAGCGTCACGCAGGTGGCGCTCGAAGTCGGCTACAACGACGTGTCGTCGTTTATCGCGGTGTTCCGCGATGCCTTCGGCGACACGCCCGCTCGCTATTTCCGCTGACTGCGTTGACTCCGCTGACGCACCGCCGAAAAACACCGCGATCAGTGCGCGCCCGACGCGGCCGCTCCGCCGCCGCCCTTGGCCGGCTTCGTAATCCAGATCAGCGGAATGATCAGAATGAAAATGATCGCTGACACAAAGAAGATGTCGTTCAGGCCCATCATCGCGGCCTGAGTGTTCACGGTGAAATCGAACAGCGCGTGCGCCGATTGCGTATTCAGATGCAGCAACGACTGGGTCGAATCGATCTGCTGATTGAACAGCGGGTTGTTCACGGTAGCCTGCTCGGTCAGCCGTTCATGGTGCAGGGCAGTGCGGTTGTTCCACTCGTTGCCGGCGATCGACGTGCCCACCGCGCCGCAAAACACCCGCGCGAAATTCGACAGGCCGGCGGCAGCCGGAATCTTGTTGGGCGGCTGGCCGGACAGAATGATCGCTGTCAGCGGTACGAAGAACAGCGCCATCGGAATACCTTGCAGCAGCGTGGGGAGCACGAGGTGCCACGTGTCGATTTCGATCACGTACTTCGAGCGCATATAAAACACGATCGCAAAGCCGATAAATGCGAGCGTGGCGATGATGCGCGCATCTGAGCGCGGCAGCACGCGGCCCATTACCGGCGCGAGCAGCACCGCGAAGACGCCGAGCGGCGCGGTGACGAGACCGGCATCCACGGAGCGGTAGTTCAGATACTCCTGCATCCACTGCGGCAGCAGCACCAGGTTGCCGAAGAACACGCCGTACGCCACCGAAATCGCAATCGTGCCGCCGAGAAAATTGCGCTGCTGGAACAGCCGTAAATCGACGATCGGGTTTTCTTCAGTCAATTCCCACACGAGGAAGAACGCGAAGCTGATCACCGCGGTGATGCCGAGAATCACGATCACCGGCGACGAAAACCAGTCGAGGTCCTTGCCCTTGTCGAGCATGATCTGCAGCGACGCGACCCACGTAACCAGCAGGCCGAGCCCGACCACGTCGATGGGCGGCTTGCGGGTTGCAGACTCGCGGGTGCGATAGATCATCCACGTCACGCCGGCCGCGAAAATGCCGACCGGAATGTTGATATAGAAGATCCACGACCAACTGTAGCTATCCGTGATCCAGCCGCCGAGCGCGGGGCCGGCAATCGGGCCGACGGTGGCCGTCATGGCCCACAGCGCGAGCGCGGTCGACGATTTCTCCTTGGGATACGAGCCGAGCAGAATTGCTTGCGAGAGTGGAATCAGCGGGCCGGCCACCGCGCCCTGGAACACCCGGGCGACCAGCAGGATCGGCAGCGTGGGCGCAATGCCGCACAACCACGAAGCCAGCACGAACATCAGAATCGCGCCGACAAACAGTTTGACCTGGCCGATGCGTTGCGTGAGCCAGCCGGTCAGCGGAATCGAGACCGCGTTGGCCGCGGCGAACACCGTGATGACCCATGTGCCTTCGTCGACCGAGACACCGAGGTTGCCCGAAATGGTGGGAATCGCGACGTTCGCAATCGACGTGTCGAGCACGTTCATGAAAGTGGCGAGTGCAACGGCGATGGTCGCCAGAACCAGTTTGCCGCCTTGCAGTGGCGGCGGTGCTGGCGGTGCAGGTGGGGCAGCGGCGGGCGCGGAAGAGGGCTGGCTCAAACGATTCTCCGGATGGCGATGCGACGGATGTTCTGCACGGCGTTCTATTCTATTCACCACCCGGGCAATGAGCCGGGCGGTCCATCGAATGCTCGCAAAAAAGCATACCTGTATTCGCGTTTTGGCGTCGTCGAGCCATGCAGATCGGACGCCAGAACCGAATCCGGCAGCGTATGCTCCCGGCTGAGGCTGCATGGAGCGATACCAGGCGCCGTGAAACCACCTGAGACCTGAGGCATCGCCAGGGCTACGCGAGCGAAGCCAGGTACAAGTAAAGGCGCCACGGAGGGCAGCACGTTGCCGCGTGGCTGAGCGCGCGTGCAGAAATACGAACCGAGAGTACAGCGGGTACAGAGAGAGGATTGAATATGGCTTGGGAGCAATTCGAACACGGCTGGCGGCGCGCGCCGGCGATAACGCCGGCCAAGGCAGTCGTGGTGCTGATGCACGGCGTGGGCAGCAATGCGCGCGATCTGATGCCGCTCGCGGACATCTGGAGCGAGAGCCTGCCGGACGTGGCGTTTGCGTCGCTCGACGGCACTGACGCTTTCGACGGCGGCTTTGGCGGGCGCCAATGGTTCAGCCTGCGCGATGTCAACGAGGGCAATCGCGAGGCGCGTGTGGCCGCCGCCTATCCGGCATTACGGCGCATGCTCGAGGTGGAACTGGCGCACTGGCAGCTTTCTTTCGATCGCCTTGCATTGATCGGTTTCTCGCAAGGCTCGATCATGGCGATGCATCACGTGGCGACTAGCGCGGAAGGCGCTGCCGCTGTCATCGCGTATTCGGGGCGGCTCGCCTCGGTGATCGTCGCGCAGAACGGTACGCCGCTCACGCTCGTGCACGGCGAAGACGACGAAGTGATCCCGGTAGAGGAACTGGAATACGCCGCGGATGCATTCAGCAACGCCGGCTACACGGTCGACGCCTACGCCTTGCCCGGCATCGGCCACACGATCAACGCGGACGGCGTCGAGCTCGGCAGGCAGGCGCTGGAGCATGCGCTCGGCACTTTGTCGCGCGACTGACACGGTCCCAATTGAAAAGTGGCCCTAAAGATTCTGATCTGCTTGCCGTTAACTGCTCATTAGCATGAAAATCACTCCCGCCGCGCGGATCGCGCAACGCCCATCTAGGCGTGCCAAGCGGTTCGGGTGACCGGGGGCGCATTTTCCATATTGCCCTGCAAGGGCGGATAACGACACATCAGAGCCTTCCTATGGCCAGACCGACGCCGCATTACCCGCTTTTCGATCGACTGTTCCGTCATTCCGTGGCGGTGGACCTCGGCACGGCCAATACCCTTATCTATACCGACAACGGCGGCATCGTGCTGAACGAGCCGTCCGTCGTCGCTTTCCAGAAAGAGTCCGCCGCCGGGCAAAAACGCGTGGCGGCAGTGGGCACCGAAGCGCGCCAGTTGCTCGGCCGCGCGCCGGGCAACGTCGAAGCCATACGGCCGATGCGGCACGGCGTGATCGCCAACTTTTCCGCTGCCGAACAGATGATCCGGCAATTCGTCGACATGGCCCGGCCGCGGCCGCTGTTCAGCCGGCGCGCTGCATTCACCTTGTGTGTGCCTGCGGGCGCGACCCAGGTCGAGCGTCGCGCGATCAAGGAAGCCGCGGTGGCGGCCGGCGCGTGGAAGGTCAGTCTGATCGGCGAATCGCTGGCGTCGGCGGTCGGCGCGGGCCTGCCGGTTTCGGAGGCGACTGGCTCGATGGTGGTCGACATCGGCGGCGGCACGACCGAAGTCGGTGTGATCTCGCTCGGCGGCCTCGCGTATAGCGGCTCGATTCGCGTGGGCGGCGACAGTTTCGACATGGCGATCGTCAGCTACGTGCGCAACCTGTATGGCGTGCTGCTCGGCGAACAAACCGCCGAGCACGTCAAGAAGGGCATCGGTTCGGCCTTGCGCGAGGTGCCGGTCGAACATATGAACGCGACTGGGCGCAGCGTCGACGATGGTTTGCCGCGCACGGTTCAGTTGAGCAATCACGATATCGCCGATGCGATCGAGGGTCCGCTGCGTCAGGTGATCGGCGCTGTGAAACGTGCGCTTGAAACGGCGCCCGCGGAACTGGTGACCGATATCGCGCACAGCGGCATTGTGCTGACCGGCGGCGGCGCGCTGCTCGGCAATCTGGGCCGCCGCCTGACCAATGAACTCGGGCTCGAGGTCCGCGTCGCCGATGAACCGCTCACTTGCGCGGTGCGTGGCGCGGGCGCGGCGGCGGCGGCCGGTTTGCTCGACGACAACGCCTACGAATGATTCGATGCGGGACGTCCGGCGTTGCAGGTGGCTGGGACACCGGCCGGCCGCGTGAGCCTCGGCGGATATTGAAGGGCTGTGTGACAATACGCCTCTCGTCCCAATTTCAGGGACGCGAACACGTTTTCTTCTTCGAATCCATTTCTAGCCGGCACCGCTGATGGTTTCAGCCGTTGCCGCGCCGTCCGTGAACCACCTGTGAATCAATCCGTTTCCGCTTCGTCCTCTCCCGCATCCCCGTCCTTCATCGAACTGCATAGCGGCTTGCGCATGCCCTATGTGGAAGCCGGGGAGGGTGAACTGCTGCTGTTCGTGCATGGCTCGCTATGCGATTACCGCTATTGGCAACCGCAACTCGCAGGGCTGTCGAAGCAATACCGCTGCGTCACGGTGAGTCTCACGCATTACTGGCCGGTGACGGATACCGAGCCCGACCAGCCGTTCAGCTGGAGCGAACATGCGGATGACGTGGCCGAATTCATCGATCGTTTCGGCGCCGGGCCGGCGCACGTGGTGGGTCATTCGCGCGGCGGGTGCGTGGCCTTTCATTTCGCGCGGCGCCATGCGCAGTACGTGCGCACGCTGACGCTCGCCGACCCGGGCGGACCGTTGCAGATTGCCGGGCGACCGCCCGCGAGTTTGCCGGAGACCGTGAACGCATTGCGCGCAAAAGCTGCGCAGCTGATCGAAACAGGTGAGGTGGAAGCGGGCTTGCAACTGTTCGTCGATTCGGTGAGCCGCCCTGGTTTCTGGGCGATGAGCACGCCGGGTTTTCGCAAGATGGCGACCGACAACGCACACACGCTCGCGCGTCAATTCCGCGACCCGTTGCCGGCGTACGTACCCGAGCAGGCGGCTGAGGTGCGCTGCCCGGTGCTGCTGATCGATGGCGAAAAGAGTCCCGACATGTTCCGCCGCACGGCGACGGCGCTGCAAACATGGCTGCCGGATGCCCGCCGCGAAACGGTGCGCGGTGCCTCGCACGGAATGAATCTCGCGCATCCGGCAGCGTTCAATCGTTACGTCGACGAATTTATTCGCGCAATGGACGTTTGAATTACCGGCGCAGTTCAGGCCTTGCGATGCGCGTCTTTATCGAGCGCGAGCTCCGCGGCTTCGCCGACGAGGCCGTGGTAATACAGATGCACGCCGATCGCGAGCGAGTCGTTGCGAATTTCGTGGAAGGCTTTCCATGCTTTCACGGGGTCTTTGAACAGCAGATAGTGCGCTTCCTGCGCGATCAGATCAGCGACCTCATGCAGGCCATGCCCATGCAGCACATTCACCAGTGTATCGAGACTGTGATGGGTGCGCGCGTCGGTTCGTGGGTAAAGCATATGTAGCACCGCCACGTTTTGCGTCTTCAGCGCCGCGGACAATGCCACGACGATGTCCTGGTGATTCAGCGCGGTGACGATGTTGTCTTCGGTATGGACGTGATCCGGAAACAGTGTTTCGAGTGAGGCGTTCATCTGGTCCTTCCTGTTCTTCTGGCTGATTAAAAAGGCCCGCCGTAGAACGGCGGGCCAAAGACAGCGATGTGTTCGCAGGGGAAGCAAAACACGGATTCAGTATCGCAGAGCAGCGTCGCTTGTGCAGCCTGGCGGCCGCAAAACATTGTTGCAGCAAGCGTACTAACTTTCATTTGGCTGGCAACGCCACCCGGCGGGCTCAGCGCGTTTCCGTGCTGCGTACTTCCGCTTATTTGCGCGTGTTTCCGGTGATTACGCCCATCTTTCAGGCAACGAATGTTGCGCTAGCCGAGATGGATTGTTGCTGTCAATCGCCGCAATCAAAGCACCTTCGGACCGTAGAATGCGAAGCGGAGCCTGAGCATGCCACGCGGCGATCCGACGATCGAGCATGCCGGCATGTGTGCGATGTGAAAGTAAAAGGAACGTGTAGATGAACTCGAAGACACACGCAACGCTGAGCTTTTCCGACAGCGATCAGACGATTGATTTGCCGATTTATCAGGGCACGCTCGGGCCGGATGTCATCGACATCCGCAAGCTGTATGGCCAGACTGGCAAGTTCACGTATGACCCGGGTTTCATGTCCACGGCGGCATGCAATTCCGAAATCACGTATATCGACGGTGACAAAGGCGAGCTGCTGTATCGCGGTTATCCGATCGATAATCTGGCGCAAAACGCCGACTTCCTCGAAACCTGCTACTTGTTGCTGAAGGGCGAGTTGCCGAATGCGGAGCAGAAGGAAGAGTTCGTCAACACTGTCACGCTGCACACGATGGTGCACGAGCAGATGCATTTCTTTTTCCGCGGTTTCCGCCGCGATGCGCACCCGATGGCGGTTCTGGTCGCCGCCGTGGGTGCACTGTCGGCCTTCTATCACGACTCGCTCGACATCAATAACCAGCAGCACCGGGACGTATCGGCGATCCGCATGATCGCGAAGCTGCCGACGCTGGTGGCGATGGCGTACAAGTACACCGTGGGCCAGCCTTTTGTTTATCCGAAGAACGACCTGTCGTACAGCGCGAATTTCATGCGGATGATGTTCGCCAATCCGGCGGAAGAGTACGAGGTCAACGACGTGCTGGTGCGCGCGCTGGATCGCATTCTGATTCTGCATGCGGATCACGAGCAGAATGCGTCGACGTCGACGGTGCGTCTTGCGGGTTCGTCGGGCGCGAATCCGTTCGCGTGTATCGCAGCGGGTATTGCATGCCTGTGGGGTCCGGCTCACGGTGGTGCGAATGAGGCCGCATTGAACATGCTGGAAGAGATCGGTTCGGTCGACAACATTCCTGAGTTCATTGCGAAGGTGAAGGACAAGAACTCCGGTGTGAAGCTGATGGGGTTTGGTCATCGTGTCTACAAGAACTACGATCCGCGCGCGAAGCTGATGCGTGAGACCTGTCACGAAGTGCTCGAAGAGCTGGGTCTGCATGATGACCCGTTGTTCAAGCTAGCAATGGCGCTCGAGAAGATTGCGCTTGAAGACGAATACTTCGTTTCGCGGAAGCTTTATCCGAATGTCGATTTTTACTCTGGGATTGTGCAGCGTGCGCTGGGGATTCCTACGGCGATGTTTACTTGTATCTTCGCGATGGCGCGGACGGTGGGGTGGATTGCGCAGTGGAATGAAATGATCGCCGATCCGGAGCAGAAGATTGGGCGGCCGCGGCAGTTGTTTGTCGGAGAGACTCAGCGGGAGGCTCGGGCGCTTTCCAGGCGGTAAAGGTTTTGGTTTTTGCTTTTGCTTTTGCGGCGGTTGGTTGTCCGTGTTCTTGGGGCGTTGGCCTTTCCTTGAATTGTTAGTGGTCTATTAGCGTTGCCCCTGTGCGGGGCGGCACCTACTTTTCTTTGCCGGCTGCAAAGAAAAGTAGGCAAAAGAAAGCAGCTCAAACCGCTACTGCTAAGCGGGGCCCGTGGTCTGCTGCGGGTAGTGGTGCATCTGGAATCTGGGTTCGTGCCCCTGCACGCGCTTGTGGAGGGTGTCCGGAATTTTGTGTAAACGGGTATTGATTTAACCCGGTAACAGGCGGTCTTCGAACTGGATAGTGAAGCGGTTCAGGGCTGCCTTCCAGTCCCGGATCGGCATCGACCACTTCTTGCTGATGTTGTTAAGTGCCAGGTAAAACAGCTTGGTCACGGCCTCGTCGGTCGGGAACGAACTGCGGGTTTTGATCACCTTGCGCAGGCTCATGTTGATCGATTCGATGGCGTTGGTGGTGTAGATCACCTTCCGGATTTCCGGCGGATAGTCGAAGAACGGAATGACGCGTGCCCAGTTGCGCCGCCAGCTCTGCCCGATGGACGGATAGTCCTTGTCCCACGTGGCTTCGAAGGCACTCAGCTTCTGCTCGGCCAGCTCGACCGTCGATGAAGTGTAGATCGTCTTCAGGTCGGCGGCGACCTCGCGCTGCACCTTCCAGGACACGAAGTTCAGACTGTTGCGCACCATATGCACGATGCACAGTTGAACTGCTGCCTTCGGATAGACTGCTTCGATGGCTTCGGGGAAGCCCTTGAGCCCATCGACACAGGCAATAAAAATGTCCTGCACGCCGCGCGTTTTCAGCTCGGTCACCACCTGCAGCCAGAACTTCGCGCCCTCGGTCTGGGCGATCCACAGCCCCAGGACTTCCTTGTGGCCGTCCATGTTCACGCCGATGGCGAGGTAGACCGCCTTGGTCCGTACAGCACCGCTGTCGCGCACCTTGACGTGGATGCAGTCGAGATAAACGATGGGGTAAAGCGCGTCGAGCGGGCGGGCTTGCCAGGCCTTCACATCCTCGCTCACCGCGTCTGTTACGGCCGAGATGAGCGTGGGCGACACCTCGGTACCGTACATTTCTTCCAGATGCCCCTGAATCTCCCGCACGCTCAGGCCGCGGGCATATAGCGAGATGATCTTGTCGTCAAAGCCCGACCAGCGCGTCTGATGACGACTCACCAGCTTCGGCTCGAACGCACCCTGACGGTCACGCGGGATATCGAGCGGCAACTCGCCAAACTCCCCCTGCAACGTCTTGGCGCTATGGCCGTTGCGGGTGTTGCCCGTGGCATTGGTGACCGCTTCGCTCTTGCCGTGGCCCAGGTGTTCGGACATCTCCGTCTCTAGCGCCCGTTCAACCAGCATCTTCGTGAGCTGCTTGAGCAGGCCGTTCTCGCCAATCAGGTCCTCTGGTTTCTGGTAGTTCGCCAGCAGGCTGTCGGCCAGCTTGACGAGCTCAGGGTCGGGTTTCACGCGTTTGTTGCGTTTCGCTACGGTCATCGTCGCTCCTGATTACTGGCAGTCTCCTGCCAAATGACCGTTTACACAAAACTAATTACACCCTCCGCTTGTGACAAGGGCGTCATACTTCCGGCGGCGCTGCGCGCGCCGAAGCGTACTTCATAAAACCACCCGCTACGTTTTGGTGCCCGCGTTTTCCCACTGCGCTGCGGCTCATCATTGCTCCGCCTCCGCCTCCGCCTCCGCCTCCGCCTCCGCCTCCGCCTCCGCCTCCGCCTCCGCCTCCGTGATTGTGATTGGAACTGCAACCGCAACTGTGATCGTGCCCGTGATTGCAGCACATCGACAAAACATTTGAAGTGGGGGTTTCCGGCTGAGTGCATAGGCGCCTCGCCGAGGCGAAGCCGACGGCCCCCGCTAGCCTCAACCGAGGCCCTTGGTTTCCCATGCAGACCCGTCCGCGACGCACGCAGTGCGGAGTGGGAGCTGATGACACCTTTGTCACTCACGCGGAATGTGCGAGAACACGGATTCCAGATGCACCACTACCCGTGGCAGACCACAGGCCCCGCTTAGCAGTAGCGGTTTGAGCTGCTTTCTTTTGCCTACTTTTCTTTGCAGCCGGCAAAGAAAAGTAGGTGCCGCCCCGCACAGGGGCAACACTAATAGACCACTAACAATGCAAGGAAAGGCACCAAAGCCAGAACAAGGAAAGGCACCAAAGCCAGAACAAGGAAAGCCCAAAGCCCTAAGAACACTGACAAACAAGCGCCACGCAGCCAACCCCCTGCACTTGGTGCAAAACGCAAAACCTGCCTGCACATCCCATGCCAAACCAAAAACAAGAAACTCGCCTGTGATAAGTTCGTCTGACGCGGACAGACCCTCTACAATCGGAATCGACCAGCCAGCCCCCATCGGCATCCGAAATTGAAAATCAACCCGAAAGCGAACACCATAGGAGCGACCCTGATGCAGCAGCCAGAAGCCCTCGGCGGCCTGTCCCACTCGGGCGGAATCGACCACCGCGAACCCGAGCCGGACGGCGCATTCATCCCGACGGAAAACCTCAACGTCGCGAGCGCCACCCAGCACGTGCTGAAGTCTGGCGACACCTTTATCGTCAACGACCCCCTCGGCGATATCACCGGCCACGACGACGGCCTGTTCGTCAACGACACCCGCGTCCTGTCAAACCTGCGCCTCACCTTCGGCGGCCGCGCGCCCTCGCTGCTGTCAGGCAGCGTCAGCAGCGACAACACCTCGTTCACCGCACACCTGACCAACCGCCCCCTGCCGCCGCTCGGCGGCGACAGCACACCGGAAGGCGTGATCCACGTCGAACGCGTGCGCGTGCTCTCCGGCACCGTGCTCAACGAAGCCATCGAACTCACCAACTACGGCACGAGCGATGCAGTCGTGCCGCTGTCCATTTCGTTCGCCAGCGACTTTCGCGACATGTTCGAAGTGCGCGGTCTCAAGCGCGACAAACAGGGTCGTGTCGAACCGGCGCGCGTCGAGAACCGCGAAGTGCTGCTCGGCTATGTCGGTCTCGATGACGTGGCGCGCAATGTGCAGATCGCCTTCTCGCCGGAACCGGACAAGCTCTTCGCCGATCGCGCGGACTACACCGTCAAGCTGCCGGCGCAAGCGTGCGTGTCGATCTATCTGTCCGTCTCGGTGCAAGTGGTCGCGCAAGCCGACAAACCAGCCGCGGGCGTCGCGCAACCCGCGCACGCAGTGAGCGAAGCCCATCTTTCGCAAATCGATGCAGAGCGCCCGCGCGTCGGCCGCGCTGCTGTGCGCGCCGCGCTGGTCGACGCCCACCTGGTGATGCGTGAACGGCGCCGCGTCACCGCCCGCGTGCGTTCGGGCAATCCGCTCTTCAACGCGTGGATCGATCGTTCGCTTGCCGACCTCGGTTTGCTGACGACCGATCTCGCCACCGGCCCGTATCCCTACGCCGGCATCCCGTGGTTTTCAACGCCGTTCGGCCGCGATGCGATCATCACGTCGTTGCAGACGCTGTGGTTGCAACCGAATCTGGCCGCGGGCGTGCTGCGCTTTCTCGCCGAACATCAGGCGCGCGAGAATTCGCCGTTTCGTGACGCCGCGCCCGGCAAGATCATGCACGAGATGCGCAAGGGCGAAATGGCCGCCACCGGCGAAGTGCCGTTCGCCCTGTACTACGGCGGCGTCGACAGCACGCCGCTCTTCATCGTGCTGGCCGGCGCCTATGCGGCACGCACGGGTGATCTCGCACTGGTAGACGAACTGTGGCCGGCGTTGGAGCGCGCGGCGCAGTGGGTCGCGGGCGTCTGCGACAAGAACCGTTACGGTCTGCTGGACTATCAACGCGAGTCCGACGGTGGTCTCGCCAATCAAGGCTGGAAAGACAGCCACGATTCGGTCTTCCACGCCGACGGCCGCTTCCCCGACGGTCCCATTGCACTCGTCGAAGTGCAGGCGTATGCGAGTGCCGCCTTCGACACGATGGCTCACTTCGCCAAGCTGCGCGGACTGCACGATCAGGTCAAGCAATACAGCGAGCGCGCGAAGAAAATCCGTCAGTGCGTCGAAGAAAAGTACTGGATGGAAGAGTCCGGCTTCTACGGCATCGCGCTCGACGGCCACGGCGAACTGTGCCGCGTGATGGCGTCGAATGCGGGTCACTTGCTGGCCTTCGGTTTGCCCTCGCGCGAGCGCGGCGAAGCGGTGGTGCACGCGCTCGACTCCACGCTGTTTCATACCGGCTGGGGCGTGCGCACGTTGGCCGCAAGCCAGGCGCGCTTCAACCCGATGGCGTACCACAACGGCTCGGTCTGGCCGCATGACAACGCGCTCTGCGCACGCGGCCTGTCACGCTACGGCGGCAAGGCGGCGGCCGTGCGGCTGTTGCAGGCGCTGTTCCAGGCGGCGGTCAATTTCGACATGCGCCTGCCCGAGCTGTTCTGCGGTTTTCCGCGGCGACGGGGCGAGCCGCCTACAGCCTATCCGGTCGCCTGTCTGCCGCAAGCCTGGGCGGCGGGCTCGCCGTTCATGATGCTCGAAGCCTGTCTGGGGATCACGATCGATGCGGAGCGGCGCGAAGTCGTGATCGAGCAGCCCATGTTGCCCGAGGGTATCGACTGGCTCGAGGTCGGCGATCTGAGGGTGGGCGATTCGTCGGTGTCCATCACGTTCCGGCGGATCGGCGACAAGGTGGTCGCATCGGCGGCCGAGCAAGGCGACGTGCGGGTGGTCGCGCTGCTGTAGAACCGCGTCTTCGCGAGGCACGAAGCGCACGCTGGAAGTTCTGTTGGATGCGATGCACCGGGTGGTAACATTTGTTGTCATCCTTATCGACCGTTCGCCCGGTATATCGCATGCCAGACAGTTTTGACCAGCTCGCCGCCCTGATCCGGGCGCGCTTCTCCGAACTGAGTCCGCAGTTCCAGATGGGAGCAGGGTTCCTGCTCGATCATCCCGACGAAGTCGCGGTCTCGTCTATGCGCAAAGTGGCGGAGCGGGCGCAGGTGCAACCGGCCTCGCTCGTTCGCCTGTCGCAGCAACTGGGTTTTCCCGGCTGGAACGAGTTGCGCAACCTGTTCGTCGCGCGCGTGCGCACGCGGCCCGAGCCGCTCACGAGCCGCGCCCGTTCTCTCGTCAAATCGAAAGATGCACTGGCCAACGACCTGCTGGTCGCGCAACAACACAACCTCGAGGTCACCGCAGCGCATAACGGCCGCGTGATCGTGGAAGCGGCGCGCCTGTTGCGGCGCGCGCCGCACGTGCATGTAGCAGGCTTTCGCTCCTGTTATGCGGTGGCGTTTGGGCTGGTCTACGGCTACCGGCTGTTTCGCTCGTCGGTGTCGCTGCTTAACGGCGAAGCCGGCACGCTCGAGATGCAGTTGCGTACCGTCGCGCGCGACAGCGCCACCATCGTCATCAGTTTCGCACCCTATTCAGTCGAAGCGGCGCGCGTGGCCGAAGCCGCGTTGGAAAAGGGCAGCAAGCTGATCGCGATCACGGACAGCGCGGTTTCGCCGATCGCGTTGAATGCCGACAAGGTGCTGATTTTTTCGCACGAAAGCCCGTCGTTCTTTCCATCGCTGGTGGCGGCCACGGCGATTGCCGAATCGCTGGTCGCGCATCTGCTCGCGTTGGAAGGGGCAGGTGCCGTCGAGCAACTCGGCATCGCCGAGCAGTCGTTGCACGAAAAGGGCGCGTACGTACCCTGAAGTTTTTCCCCTGAACCGCGCAGCAGCGTGTCACGGAGCGCAGCCGCTCCGTTTGCTTCATCATCACATCGTTTGACAACAAATGTTGTTTAGAAGTATAAATACGTACCGATTGTTGAGTAGGTGCGAGCCGTGGTGTCGAAGCAGGATTTGAGTCTTTTTCAGGTAAGCGGTGAGCCGTATGACATCGGCTACCGGCTGGGTGAAATCGCCAGACCGGTGTTCGCTGAATACATGGAGCAAAGCAGTGCGTGGCGGGCGGTGCGGCGCTGGCACGGCGATCCGTTCGTGCAGCAACTGCGCGATGCGGCCCAGACCCATTTTCCAGCGCTGCTGGTCGAACTCGACGGCATGGCGGCAGGATTGGGTTGGTCGGCGGAAGATCTCTTTTTGTGGAATTGCCGCGGCGAGTTGATTCACAACGCGCCGGATGGTTGCACGACGTTGGCCGCCGTCGCAAGCCATGCACGTTTCATTGCCCACAACGAAGACGGCGATCCCTTTCTACGCGAGCGTTGCTCGCTGGTTGAGGTTCAACCTGCGGGCAAGCCCGGCTTCGTGAGCTTCTATTACCCTGGATCGCTGCCGGGTCACACCTTCGCCGCTAACCGTGCCGGTCTCGTGCAGGCCGTCAACAATCTGCGCATCCGCGTACCTGTAGCCGGCGTGCCGCGGATGATTCTCGCGCGCGCGGTACTCGATGCGGCCTCGCTCGACGAAGCGCTGCACATCCTGCGCGCCACACCGGCTGCGAGCGGCTTTCATCACACGCTCGCTTGTGCGGGGGATGAGCGTCTCCTGAGCATTGAAGCAAGTGCGCAGCGATGTTCCGTGCAAACGGTGTCGACTATCGCCGGCCATGCGAACCATCTGATCCATCCTGGCTGCGAAGCCGAGGCGCAAATCGTCACCGATTCTTCGCGTGACAGGCAGACGCGTGTCGAACATGTGCTGCCCAGGTTCGCCAGTGCAATTACCCCCGCCAAATTGCTCGAAGTATTGCAGGATCGCGCGCCTGTGGGCTTGCCGATCTACCGCGACGACCCGCTCGATCCCGACGACGAAAACACGCTCGCCACGGCGCTCTTCGAAATCGGCAGCACCGATGTCTCGATGAAAGTCTATCGACAGGGGCAATGCGCGTTCGACACCGTCATCGCATGCGTGCCGCCCCGCGTGTGAGCAGCCGTCGCCAATAGAAAGGAAAGGGAAAATCATGTCCACCGTATTCCATCGCTCGCCGAAGCAGTCACTGCCGGTGGCTATTGCCGGCGACGGCATCGAGATCATCGATTCCACCGGCAAGCGCTATATCGACGCCTCGGGCGGCGCAGCCGTCTCATGCCTCGGCCACAGCAACCAGCGTGTGATCGACGCGATCAAGCGGCAATCGCAGCAGTTGCCGTATGCGCACACGTCGTTCTTCACCACCCAGGTCGCCGAGGAACTCGCCGACCGCCTGGTGGCGAGCGCACCGCAAGGGCTAGAACACGTGTACTTCGTGTCGGGCGGCTCGGAAGCGATCGAGGCGGCGTTGAAACTGGCGCGGCAGTATTTTGTGGAGAAGGGCGAGTTGCAGCGCCGTCATTTCATCGCGCGGCGCCAGAGCTATCACGGCAACACGCTGGGCGCGCTGGCAATTGGCGGCAATGCGTGGCGGCGCGAGCCGTTTCTACCGATCCTGATCGAAGCGCATCACGTGAGCCCGTGTTACGCGTATCGCGAGCAGCGCGCCGACGAAACCGAAGAGCAGTTCGCGCAGCGTCTCGCCGATGAACTCGAACAGAAGATTCTCGAACTCGGCGCTGACACAGTGGCCGCATTCGTTGCGGAAACGGTGGTGGGCGCAACGGCCGGCGCCGTGCCGCCGGTGCGCGAATACTTCCGCAAGATCCGCGCGGTGTGCGATCGCTACGGCGTGCTGCTGATCCTCGACGAGATCATGTCGGGCATGGGCCGCACAGGCTACCTGTATGCGTGTGAAGAAGACGGCATCGCGCCGGACATCCTCACGATCGCCAAGGGGCTCGGCGCCGGCTATCAGCCGATCGGCGCGACGCTGGTCAGCGACCGGATTTATCAGGCGATCGTCGGCGGCTCGGGCTTCTTTCAGCACGGGCATACCTATATCGGACACGCCACGGCCTGCGCCGCGGCGCTCGAAGTGCAACGCGTGATTGCCGATGACCACCTGCTGGCGAACGTGCAGTCGCGCGGCGAACAATTGCGGGGCCGGCTGCGTGAGCACTACGCGCAACATCCGCATATCGGCGACGTGCGCGGGCGAGGGCTCTTTGTCGGTGTCGAACTCGTGCAGGACCGCGCCACTAAAGCGCCGTTCGACGCAAAGCTGAAACTGCACGCGGCGATCCGGCGCGAAGCGTTCGCACGTGGTTTGATGGTGTATCCGATGGGTGGCACGGTCGACGGCAAGATCGGCGATCATGTGCTGCTGGCGCCGCCATTCATCTGCACCGCGCGCGACATCGACGAGATCGTCGGCCGCTTGACCGATGCGATCGAAGGCGCGTTGACCGCCATCTGACACCCTTTCCCTTTCAGCGAGATCTGCGATGACCGAGCGCTTGCCTCACTTCGAACTATCCGATGCCACAGCCGAACAGAAGGCCGTACTCGACGAGATTCTGTCCGGTCCACGCGGCAATCTGAACGGGCCGTTTCTGGGCTGGATTCATAGTCCGGAGCTGGCGCAGCAGGCGCAGCGGCTTGGCGCGTTCTGCCGCTATCGTACCGGCTTGCCGCTGCGCCTTTCAGAGCTGGCGATTCTGGTGACCGCGGCGCGTTGGCGGGCGCAAGCCGAGTGGTATATCCACCATCCGATCGCCGTCCATGCCGGAGTCGCCGAAGCGGATGCCGAGGCGATCCGCCAGGGGCATCGGCCCGCCTTCGCGGATGCTGATGACGCATTGATCCATGACTTCGCGAGCGAACTGTACGACACCAAACGGGTGTCGGATGTCACCTATAGAAAGGCGGTCGGGCGCTTCGGCCACCAGGTGGTGATCAACCTGGTGGGCTTGCTCGGCTACTACGCCCTGGTGGCGATGACACTGAGCGTGTTCGACATGCGCGCAGTGGGACAGGAGAGCTTGCCGTTCGCCGAGTAGCGACTGCGCCCTGAGTCTGCTGCACGGACTGCGGCTCGGACTGTGACTCGCATCCGCGAACCGTATCCCGGCGTCGTCACGACACTGGCACACGGAAGCGCCTATGATGAAGTTCGGTCCACGCCCGCACCTCTTGCGCCGCGCGGCACGCCCCGAAGGACGTCCCCTTGGGGCACTCGCGACCGATGCCGATACTACGAATACCCGGGCTGGACCGTTGTGGACGGCATCACGTAGGGTTGAGGAGCGGTGCGAAGCAGGGCACAAACAGGAGAGAGCGATGAAGCGCAAGGCATCAGCAGTCTGGCAAGGCGGCCTCCAAGACGGTAAGGGCTCGATTTCCACCGACAGCGGCGTCCTCAAGGACACCCAATACTCGTTTGCCACGCGCTTCGCGGACGGCATCGGCACGAATCCGGAAGAGCTGATTGCGGCTGCGCACGCGGGTTGTTTCTCGATGGCGCTATCGGCCGAACTGAGCAAGGCCGGCATCACGCCTGAACGTATTGGCACCACGGCCACCGTCACGCTCGACAAGGACGGCGGCGGCTTTTCGATTACCGCAGTGCATCTCGATGTGGCCGTGAAAATCCCCGGTGGTGACAAAGCCGCGTTCGAGAAGGCAACCGCGGACGCCAAGGCGGGCTGCCCGGTTTCCAAGGTACTGAACGCCACCATCACGATGGACGCGAAGCTCGAAACCTGAGCGCGCGGTTTGTCTATTGCGGACAGATGAAGGGCTGGCTGGCGGCGGTAGCCAGACCGCCGGCTGCCACTCTTCGCACATTTCCTTATTTGCTGTTTATTTGCTGCTTGTTGGCCATTTAACGAACACACGACGACGATCCGGCAGCGCGTGGGCGCAAACGCCGGTCGCCGTCTTCAATGGGACCGTCGATGACAACGCAAACCGAAAAAGCACGGCAATTCCAGTCATATCACGCAGCGGGCGAGGCCTTCATCATCCCGAATCCTTGGGACATCGGCACCGCACGGTTGCTCGCGCTGGCCGGTTTTAAGGCGCTCGCTACCAGCAGTGCAGGCTATGCGTTTTCGCGTGGCCTGCCGGATAACGCCATCGGTCGCGCGCAGATGATGGTGCATCTCGCCGAAATCGCGGGAGCGACCGATTTGCCAGTTAGCGCCGATCTGGAAAACGGCTTCGGCGACGCGCCGGAAGACTGCGCCGAAACGATCATGCAGGCCGCGGCTGCGGGCGTGGTCGGCGGTTCGATCGAGGATGCAACCGGTCGTGCGGAAGAACCGATCTACCCGTTCGAGGCCGCCGTGGAGCGTGTGCGCGCGGCAGTCGTCGCGGCGCGTGCTCTGCCGTTTCCGTTCACGCTGACGGCGCGTGCCGAGAATTATCTGGTGGGCCGGCCCGATCTCGACGATACGATCCGGCGTCTGCAGGCTTATCAGGAGGCCGGGGCCGACGTGCTCTATGCGCCCGGCCTGAAGACGCGCGAAGAGATCGCCGCCGTGGTCAGCTCCCTCGACCGGCCGGTCAATGTGCTGATGGGCTTGCAGGGCGTGCTGCTCAGTTTCGAGGACCTGCAGGCGCTGGGTGTGCAGCGTGTCAGTGTGGGCGGCTCGTTGGCGCGCGCGGCGTTGGGCGCGTTTCTCCGCGCCGCGCACGAAATGCGCGATCACGGCACCTTCAACTACACGAAAGAAGCCGCCAGCGGCAATGAGATCAACCAGCTCTTCACGAGCGCCGCGCAGAAGTGGGGTAAATAGACGACCGTACCCGTTTCGAATCTCACCTTGATTTCTTGAACGGTTAGTCATAATATCCGTCACATGAAGCAATCTGGCAGTTCGAAACAATCCGTGAAGAAAGACGGCGAGGTCTGCACCCGGGGCAGGCCGCGCGAGTTCGACACGGACACCGTCTTAACGAGCGCGAGCCAGGTTTTCTGGAATCACGGCTACCACGCCACCTCGATCGACGACCTCTGCAAGGCCACCGGCCTGTTGCGTGGCAGTCTGTACGGGGTATTTGGCGATAAGCACGGCATCATGCTCGCCGCGCTCGATCACTATGCGGAAGGTTCGGTCGCGCGGCTCGCCGAGCGGCTGAACGCGCCGGTGCCGGCGGAAGAGGCACTGCGCAACGCTTTGCTGCATTACGCCCGGGTCGCATGCGCGCTGACCGGCGAGCGCAGCTGCTTCATCACCAACACCACGCTGGAGATGCAACCCGGGGACGAGGAACTGCGCAGCCGCGTCGCGGCGATTCAACGCCGCATGGCGACGCTGCTTGCAGCTTCGGTGATTCGCGGCCAGGCGAGCGGCGCTTTCAATTCCACGCTCGACGAAAAAGCCGTTGGCGATTTCCTCCTGTGCGTGATGCAAGGCCTGCGTGTATTGGGGCGAGTCGCCCACAAGGAAGATGCGCTGATCGGAATCGTGGACGTCGCCATGCGTGCGCTCGTCTAATTTTTTTACCAAATTATTGAACGAACGGTCATGAATAGAGACCCCATCAAGTCCGCTCCGGCGGGATTCGCTGGAGCGGCGGGTGGATCCGCCGCCGTTTGCCCAGGCATGGGTGCGGTGGCCGCCAGTACGGTTGCCGCCGGTGCGGCGGCGGCAACCAGCGCTGGAAAGGCCACCTCCGGCTTCGAGCGCCAGGGGCTCGCGCTCGCTGTGCTGTTCGTCGGCGCCTTCCTCGCGCCACTCGACTATTTCATCGTCAACCTCGCGCTGCCGTCGATTCACACCGGCCTGAACGCTACGGACGCGCAATTGCAACTCGTGGTGTCCGCCTACGCATCGGCTTATGCCGTGCTGCTGATCACGGGCGGGCGTCTCGGCGACCTGTTCGGCCGGCGTCGTATGTTCATGACGGGCATGGCGGCCTTCGTGGTAGCCTCCGCGCTGTGCGGCTTCGCCACCAGTGGCCACATGCTGGTGATCTCGCGGATCGTGCAGGGCATCGCCGCCGCGGTCATGGCGCCGCAAGTGCTCGCGACCATCCGCGCGGTCGTGCCGCTGCATCGGCAGACCAAGGTCATGAGCCTCTATGGTTTCGTATTCGGGCTGTCGTCGATTGTCGGGCAGTTGGGCGGTGGCGCGCTGATTACCTATCACCCGTTCGGGCTCGACTGGCGCATCATTTTTCTGATCAACATTCCGATCGGCATCGTGGCCTTCATCGGCACATGGAAGTTCGTGCCGGAAAATCAGCCGGCCACGAACACCGGCATCGACCTGAAGGGCGTCGCGCTGCTCTCGATGGTGCTGCTGCTGGTCATCTATCCGATGACGCACGGCCGTGAAGCCGGCTGGCCGACGTGGACCTTCGTGATGTTCGCGCTGGCCGTCCCCGTCTTCGCGCTATTCGTGGCGATCGAGCGGCGCGTCGAGCGCGGCGGCGGCCATCCCCTGGTGGATCTGCAATTGTTCCGCAACCCGGCCTTCGCACTGGGTCTCGTGCTCGCGTTCCTGTTCTACTGCAACAGCGCGTTTTTCCTGACCTACGGGATCTTCCTGCAAACCGGTCTGCACTGGACGCCGCTCGCCTCGGGCATGGCCATCATGCCGTTCGCGATTGGCTTCGTGATCGGGCCGTTGACGTCGCCCGCGGTGGTCAAGCGCATCGGCGGCCATGTGCTGGCGCTCGGTTTCTCGATGATGACCATAGGCTTCACCGTCACCGGCTGGTCCGCGACCCATGCCGCTGTGCCTGATCTGCTGTTCTATTGCGGGCTGGTGTGTGCGGGCGTCGGTCATGGTCTGCTCCTGCCGTCGATCATGCGCATCGTGCTGCTGGAAGTCGCGCCGGAGAAGGCAGGGCTTGCTTCGGGCGTGGTGTCGTCGACCTTGCAGATCGGCTCGGCGTTCGGCACGGCGGCCATTAGTGGCGCGTTTTTCGGCGTGATCGGCGGCCGCGAAACCCCGGCTGCCTATGCGCACGCGTTCCAGTACAGCCTCGCGATCAACGCGTGTCTGATGTTCGTCTGTATCGGTTTGAGCGTGCTGCTGGTTCGGCATCAACAACTCGCATTGCGCCGCGCTGCACAGCCGGTTTGAAAATAGCGGACGGGAGATCGTTTTCAACGGTGGTCGCTAAAAACTATTATGCACTTTAAACAAAACCGGTTTTGGAGTGGGTGCATTTACCGATGAGTTTCCCGTTCATAGGTAATTCCGCATGTGAGTGATCGGAATAAACCCGAATCGGGTTTGTCGGTGGCAGTTTAGATATGACAAATCCAGTGCGCATTTTCTACTTGCGGATCGGGTTTGCCGCCGTAAGTTTTGCGATCGTGCAATGCCGCACGGGTGGTGGTCTGGCGTCGTTATAAAGGGTTTTCCCCGGTTTTACCCATCGACTGTCGGGATGGGAAACCTATTCCAGTCCCAATGAAAACGGTATCAATAAAAAGCGCTTGCCGTTGTTAATTTCGATTGTTAATCTTGGTCAACTTTTTAGAGTTTTCCTTCGGCAGGGTTCTATGTTGCAAAGCACGGTGCGATGACTTTATTCCGCTCAACGGGTTCCGTAGGGGATTGAATATGCTGACCGCTACCATTGACGTATTCGAAACACCGGCAGCCGCGCGCTTCAATGTCGGCGATGTTGTCACGCTGAAGGAAGGTGGTTCGCGCATGACGGTGACGTATGCGGGACCGGTAGCGCTCAATCCGGGCGACTGGCTGATTTGCGAGTGGTTCGACGAACATGGCGAACTGCGCCGCGAAATGTTCGCGCACGAGAGCGTGCGGGCTGAGCCGCGCTCGATTCCGGCCGGCTCGGTGATGTGGGGCAGAATGGGGCGGGCGGCCTGAGAAAAGCGGCCCTGCGCACGTACTAGTCCCGCAAACCGGTTTATCCATCGATTAGTTTCAACCCCGCCACTGACAGCACGATCAAGGTCATGCAGATCACGCGGGGTGCCGAAACCGGGTCGTTGAACAGCATCACGCCGAGCACCGTGATGCCGAACGATCCGATCCCTGTCCATACCACGTAGGCTGTACCGGCCGGCAAATGCTTCATCGCCAGCGTTAGTAAAAACACGCTGCCGAGCGCGGCCGCAACGCCGCCGATGCTCGGCCACAAGCGTGTCCATCCATTTGCATATTTCAACGCCAACGCCATCAGGATTTCGACCGCGCTTGCTGCGAGCAGAATGAGCCATGCCATCGTGAGCCCCATTGGTGAGTGGTTAGTAAGCGGGCAGCTTAGGGCTATAGTGATGCGCTCACCATTACTTACCCACTGGTAACCATGGCATTTCCCGAGTCCGCCAACGCATCCCTCGCCTCGACCGAACAACCCTATCGCGGTGACGTTTTCGACGCCGCCTGTTCGTCGCGTCTCGCGCTCGAACTGATCGCGGGAAAGTGGACGCTGCTCATCATGCCGGCGCTGCTGCCCGGCCCGATGCGCAATAACGCGTTGCTGCGCAAGATTGGCGGCATTTCACAAAAGGTGCTGACGCAGACGCTCAAGGAACTCGAGCGGAACGGTCTGGTGATCCGCGAGGAGCAGCCGGGCGCGGTGGCGCACGTGGAGTACCGGCTCAGCGAACTGGGGCGAACGCTCAGTGACGCGCTGGTGACGCTCGATCATTGGGCCGAGGAAAACGCGGCCGCACTCGATGCTGCACGTGAGCGCTATGACGCGCGGCAGCAAACGCACCGCTAGCTTGCTGCCTGCGGTTGTTGCGCACAATTGTTATTGAAATCAAGGCTGTTTGTTTTCCGGACGCTCACGCGCCGCGGACCGCCTTTGTACGCGCACCAGAAGCGCTGACGAAAACGCGCGCATCCGCACGATCTTCCGCGTCTCTACCACTTCGCCGGCCACGTTCTTCGGCGGGTTGGGCTGTAGCGACCAGTAGAGGGCGAGCAGCCAGCCAAAGCCGGTCCAGCCGAGGCACGCGTTGAAGAGTGCCAGCGTCAGCACGTCATGACGCTTGCGCCGGTCCGCGAGAATGCTCGGCAGAAAATACAGCGCCAGCGCGAGCACCGCG
The DNA here is from genome assembly GCF_046026675.1 of Paraburkholderia sediminicola. Taxonomy (GTDB): domain Bacteria; phylum Pseudomonadota; class Gammaproteobacteria; order Burkholderiales; family Burkholderiaceae; genus Paraburkholderia; species Paraburkholderia sediminicola_F. The sequence continues at coordinate 1,889,069 of NZ_JAQQEY010000002.1, forward strand.
GCGACGGCCTGTACCACGATGTTGCCGCCCATAGACTGGCTCCTCAGGACGCGATGTATCCCCCGATTGTCGCGCGATTGTTTTCTTTGCGCTGGGTCGCTCTGAAACCTGCATGCGGGGCGAGGGGGTTCAGCGCATCGCGCATCGGGACTATCATGGACGTTTCGACTGAACAGAACCGCCACGGACCGCCACCATGATCTCCGACGATACGACCCAGCAGACCCAGCGCATCAACCAGGACACGCTACGCGAATTCGTAGACCGTAAATGGAATGACGAGATTGTTCCTGCGCTCACGGACTACATTGCCGTGCCGGCCAAGAGTCCGGCATTCGATCCCGAGTGGGTCAAGCACGGCTATCTCGAGCGCGTGATTACTGACGCGGCGCAATGGGCCGAACAGCAACCCGTGCGCGGCCTGAAACTCGAAGTGATTCGCTTGCCGGGCCGCACGCCGGTGATTTTCTTTGAAACGGCCGCAACCCGGTCGGGCAGCGAAGAAACCATCGTCCTGTATGGCCACCTCGACAAGCAGCCTGAATTCGACGGCTGGCGCAACGACCTCGGCCCCTGGACGCCGAAGCTCGAAAACGACAAGCTGTACGGCCGCGGCGGCGCCGACGACGGCTACGCGATCTATGCCAGCCTCACGGCACTGGCCGCGCTGGACGCGCAAGGCATTGAGCGTCCTCGCTGCGTCGGTCTGATCGAAACCTGCGAAGAATCGGGCAGCTACGATCTGCTGCCGTATGTCGACGCATTGCGTGAGCGGCTCGGCAAAGTCGGGCTTGTGGTGTGTCTCGACTCGGGTGCGGGCAACTACGATCAACTGTGGCTCACTACGTCGTTGCGCGGGCTGGTCGCCGGCGACCTCGAAGTCCAGGTGCTCGACGAAGGCATTCACTCGGGCGGTTACGGCGGTATCGCGCCGTCGAGCTTCCGCATCATGCGGCAACTGTTCGACCGTCTCGAAGACTCCGCCAACGGCACCTTGTTGCCGAAGGGTTTCCACGTTTCGATCCCGGCGGATCGTCTGCGCGAAGCGGAAGCGACCGCGCAGATTCTCGGTGACGACGTCTGGAAGAAGCTGCCGTGGGCCTGCGGTCAGGACGGCCGTCAGGTGCTGCCCACTACCACCGATCCGCAGGAAGCCTTGCTCAACTCGACGTGGCGTCCGTCGTTGTCGGTGACCGGCGCGGCCGGCTTGCCCGCGCTTGCCGACGCCGGCAACGTGCTGCGTCCGCGCACGGCATTCAAGCTGTCGCTGCGCCTGCCGCCGCTGATCGAAGCGGAAAAGGCCGTCGCCGAACTGAAGGCGCTGCTTGAATTCGATCCGCCGTACAACGCTAAGGTCACCTTCAAGCCGGATGCTGGCGCGGCGAGCGGCTGGAGTGCGCCCGATCTCGCACCGTGGCTCGCCACCGCGCTTAACGACGCGTCGCGCGCGCACTACGGCGCGGACGTTGCCTACATGGGGCAGGGCGGCACGATCCCGTTGATGAACGTATTGAAGTCGGGTTTCCCGAAGTCGCAGTTCATGGTGTGCGGCGTGCTCGGGCCGAAGTCGAACGCACACGGACCGAACGAGTTCCTGCACGTGCCGTATGGCAAGAAGCTGACGGCAGCCGTTGCTCAGGTGATCGCGGCCGCGCCGTGATGAGCGTTTCGCCTCGAGCTTTCCTGCAATAACGTTGCAGGCGAATCAGCGGGCGCTCCGGAGCGCCCGCGTTTGAATATGCGAATTGAATAGTCCGTCTGTTGGCCCACAAATAAAAAAACAAACCTCCGCAAGCCATATTTTCGATTGCATTACCTAATCGAAGACTATTTCTTTTTCTTTCGAATCCGGCAAGAAATTCAAGCTTTGTTCGTTCGCTAATTTATTGCGGCCGGGTGCTCATTTGCGGGCCAATTTCGCCCTTCCTCGGTGCGCAAGCGTTTGCGTCCGCAGGATCTTTTACCCATCCGTCCGCCTCCCCGCAGAGCTCCGTCTGGCGGGGCTTCACGCGCGTGTTGCATTCATCTGTTGGTTACCCCGCTCCCATCCGATTCCGGTCTGCTTTAGGCTCGCATTGCAATGCCAGTGTTTAACCTTAAAAGGACCGTTCAAAATGAATCTGCATAACCACCACGCCTGCCGCCCGTTCCTTGAAGCCGGCAATTTGTCGCAAGTCTCCGCCTACTATGAAGAAGGTCGCAACATCATGTGGATGATGCTGCGGGCGCAGCCGCGTCCCTGTTTCAACCTCGATCTGGTGCATGACATTCTGGGTCTCGCGCAGGCAGCACGAGAGTCCGGCTTGCCGATCGACTTCTGGGTGACCGGCTCGTTGATTCCCACCATGTTCAACGTCGGGGGCGACCTCGATTTCTTCGCCGATACGATCCGCTCCGGTAAGCGCCAGGTGTTGATGGCGTACGCGCGCGCTTGCGTCGATTGCGTGCATGCGGCGGCACGCGGTTTCGATACGGGGGCGATTTCGATCGCGATGGTGGAGGGCACGGCGCTTGGGGGCGGGTTCGAGGCGGCGCTCGCGCATCATTTCCTGCTCGCGCAGAACGATGCACGCATGGGCTTTCCGGAGATCGCATTCAATCTGTTCCCGGGCATGGGCGGTTATTCGCTGGTCGCGCGCAAGGTGGGCATGCGTCTGGCCGAGGAACTGATCGGCATGGGCGAATCGCACACGGCTGAGTGGCACTTCGGCAAGGGACTGGTCGATCAGCTGTTCGAACCTGGCGACGCCTATATGGCGACGCGCACCTTCATCGATACGCTCCGGCCGAAGATGAACGGGATCCGCGCGATGCTGCGGGCGCGTCAGCGGGTGTTGCAACTCTCGCGCGCCGAGTTGATGGAAATTACCGAGGACTGGGTGGATGCCGCTTTCACGATCGAGGAGAAGGACCTCGTCTTTATGGAGCGGCTGGTGATGCTGCAGAACCGCCGTACTTCGAACCTGCGCCAGACGGCCTCCAGCGCGGCCAATTTCGCCTGAATCGCTCCGGGCCGCGACGATATCGAGCGGCAGGCGGGCGGTCTCTCAATCCCCCAAGGGGATGTGTCCTTCGGGCGCGTGGAAGCTCAGGCAATCAGTCTGAGCTTCTGCCTATCCTGCAACCAGCGTTCGAATTCGGCGACCGGCATGGCCTGACCGTACAGGAAGCCCTGTACGTAGTCGACGCCCAGCCCCCTCATGAACACCTCTTCCGATTCGGTTTCGATGCCTTCGGCGACCACCTTGAAATTCAGTTCTTGCGCGACCACAACCATGGAGCGCACGAGTGCCTGCGCTTTGGTGTCGGCATTGATCGAGCGGACGAAACTGCGGTCGAGCTTGATGACGTCGAGCGGAATGCGGCCCAACTGCGAGAGCGACGAATAGCCGGTGCCGAAGTCGTCCAGGTGAACCTGCGCGCCGAGCTGGCGGAACTGCTTGATCAGATCGATTGCCGCTACTTCGTCCTCGATCAGGCAACTCTCGGTGAGTTCCAGGTCGATCAGGCACGGATCGAGATTCGCGCGCTGCAGCGCTTCGCTGAAATGCCGCACCACGGCGGTATCCACGAGTTGCCGTGCCGACACATTGATCGCGATGCGCAGGCTGTAGCCATCCGCCTTCCATTTGGCCGCCTGCTTCGCGGCCGTTTCCATGACCCAGCGGCCGAGCACGCCGATCAGCCCGGATTCTTCCGCATAGCGAATGAATTCCGCCGGCATGATCTGCCCGCGCTCCGGCGAGTTCCAACGGACCAGCGCCTCCACGCCCTGCACCGCGCCGGTGGCGAGTACGAGCTTGGGTTGGTAGTGCAGCGTCAGTTGGCCCTCGTCGAGACCGCGTCGCAAATTGGTGTCGAGCCACATGTACTCGGCGACCTTGCGGTTCATGTCGGGCGAGAACACGCGATAGGTGCGCTTGCCTTCATCTTTGGCAACGTACATTGCCGTGTCCGCCGAACGAATCAGCGATTCGAGGTCGTTGCCATGTTCCGGATACCGCGCAATGCCGATCGAGCAGCCGGTGTAGACCTCGACGAGCCCCAGGCTGAACGGCGTGCGCAGGCGTTCGAGAATGCGCTGCGCGGTGGCTTCGAGATCGTGGGCGGTGCCTTGGGCGGCGAGCACGATGAACTCGTCGCCGCCGAGGCGCGCGAGCGCGTCGCCTTCGTTCAGGCAGGTGCTGATCGCCGACGACACATCGCGGATGAGCCGGTCGCCGAAGACATGGCCGTAGTGGTCGTTGACCTTCTTGAAGTTGTCGAGATCGAGGAACAGCACGCCGACCGATTCGCTTCCCGCTGCTTCGATCGCGGCACTGATCTTGTCCTGGATCGCGTTGCGATTGGCGAGACCGGTGAGCGAATCGGTGTTCGCCAGTTCGGTGAGACGTTCCTGCGCGAGCCGTTCTTCGGTGATGTCGGTGCCCGAGCAGATCAGAAACTGTTCTTCGACGCCGCTGCCGCTTTGAACGAACTTGTTGCGAAACAGGAATAGCCGTTCGCCGCGAAGGGTTTTTACGCGCCGCTCGACTTCGTACGAGACGCCGCGATTGAAGAAGCCCGTGATGTTCTGGCTGGACGCCGCGCCGGACTCGGTGCTCATGAACAGCGCCCACACATTGCGGCCGACGATGTCTTCTTCCTTAACGCCGGTGAGTTCCTCGGCGAGGCGGTTGAAGCGCTGTATTCGACCGTGCCTGTCGACGATGACCACGACCGAATTGACTTCGGAGACCACCTGTTCGGCGAAAGAGAGACCGTGGACGAGGTCGCGTGCAACGGACTCCGTATCGTCGTAGGCCGAAGCAGTACCTGCCCACGTATTGCTGGCGAGTTTTTTACCGACGAGGTGCAGGCGCAGCGGTTCGCCGAACAGCCGCACGTCGAGGACGAGGTGCGAGGTGATGCCGGTGAGGCAGCGGATTTGCGAAGCCTGTTGGGGATTCAGCGGAATGGCGACATTAGCCGGCACGTCACCGGTGACGGGCGTGAGTTCCAGCGCGTTGCTGTCGTTTGACAGACGCCAGCAAGGGCTGCTTGTGCCGAACTGGGCAAACAGCACCTGATCGTGTTGGTCGTCGTTCATGAGATCCCCGGGCGGTGTGCCGATGAGCCAACCATAAGGTGGGGCGGCGGCAAACAGTCTTCATCATACTTAAAGACTGACCCCCATTGTAGCGAAGCGGCTGGCGTTCGGGCCTATAAACATTAACGGTCGTGATGGCCTTCGTCTTGAGACTTTTGTTTTGGCGCACACACAGGCGCGAAGCCTCGAAACCGCATTGAAACCGCATTAAACCGCCGCGGAATTAGCTCAGGACTGCCTCAAAACCGCCGGGCCAACGCGCTTCGGGCGCGTTCCCGCTCGGCGGGAATCGTTTCCACCGTGGGGTCAAACCAGAAAGTCCCCGCAACCAGCGTCGCGATAACGATTCCATCGCGATACAGAACCCGATTCCCGGCAACAGCAGGCACGCGTTCACCCACCAGCAACGTACCGGCAAGATTCAAAGGATCGGTTCCTGCGATACACACAAAAGCACCATCGTTCGCATGCCGCCGAACTTCGCGCAATATTGGAATCGCTTCGGGTAAAGCAAACTGTTCGCCGGCGAGGCCATTCACAAACCTCCCGCCGCGAACGATGCCGCGTGCTTCGAGCCGCTGAAACACGCGCAACAGGTCCCGCCACGGCGGCAACCACTCGGCCTCGCGTTCGAGCAAACGCCAGAACACCACGCCATAGCGGCGCAGCAGCGTCATTGCGACATGCTCGAGTACTTCGGGGGCGAACTGCTGACGGCGCGTCGGTGAGGCTTCCGCTGCGGCGACAACGGGCTGCCGGCTGACCAGGGCCCAGCGCCCCGCGTCGTCCATTCCTCCGATCAATGCACTCGACCTGACACGCCGGCTACTGGAATAAGCACTGCGTTTGGCGACAGGTTTCAACAACGCCCGCAAGCCGGCAAAACTGTCGGAATTCACGAGGCCCGCGGCAACCAGCTCGCCCAGCGCGTTTTCCAGTTCCATGCGCAAGCCGTGTACCTCGGTCAGCAATTCGTCGAAGAACATCGCCCCATGCTGCAATAACGTGTCATGGACGCTCTGCGCGCGCGCCGATAGCTCCGGTTGTTTCGACGGATCGATCAGCGTGCGCCAGACGCGTACCTGTGCGCGCGGCAAAAGCACGATTGGCGTGCTGCGCACCGGTCCCGTCGCACCGCGTGCCCGCTCGGTCAGACGCGTCCAGACGATCTTGCCCGCACGGCATAGTTCGTCGAGCGAAATGTTCGCGTACGCCTTTACGCGCGCCGGCAGAATATCTTCTTCCCATGCGCCCGCCGCGGCCTGAAAACCTTCCATCTGGTCGAGAACGGCGGCTAACGCGTCGCGTCCCTCGCTGCGGGTGTCAGGCGTCAAATGCTGCCACTCGAACAGAAAACGCATGAAGTCGTGCCGTTCCACGGGCTCGATTTCGCGTCGCAAGCGTTTCACCGTGTAGCGGTGGATCCGCGCAAGCAGATGGCGTTCGCACCATTCTTCTTCGGTTGCGCCAGGCGAGAAGCGGCCGCGCATCACGTAGCCTTCTGCTTCGAGGCGCGTCAGGGTGTGTTCGACCGACGCTGTGGGCAAGCTCAGAGCCTGCGCGATCACGCGCACCGGCAGCGGGCCGAAGCCGGTGAGCCGGGCGCGCAGCACGTCGAGCAGGGCGTCGTCGGCGCTCCAGCTATCGGTATAGCCCTTCGGTGCGGTGAGCGGCGGTTCGAACCGGGCGTCAGGGTAGAGCGCCTGGAAACAGGTCAGGCGCTCGGCGGGCAGCCACAGCGCGTCGTCGGCAGCGGTCCACAGACGGGTCGCGCGGCCGGATTCGGCAAGCGACGCGAGCCATGCCGGCCAGCCTTCGACACTGCGTGCTTCCGTCTCGGTAATGCAGGCGAGACCTGTTAGCGCTTCGTGCATCTCATCGGCGGTGCGCGCCTGCGGCCAGGCCTCGTCGCGTACGCTGTCGATCGCGTCGGCATCGAGTGCGCCGAGGTCGTCGGCGCTGGACGGATCGGTCCAGCGACGGTTCTGCACGGCTTGCGTGCGGCGCTCTTCGATCGGCGCATCGTCGAGATAGGCGTAGGGCTTGGCAGTGAGGATTTCGGCGGCAAGCGGCGAGGGCGCCGGCAGATCGCGGGCGATCAGTTGCACCTCGCCCTGTTCGATGCGACGCAGCAAGGCGATCCAGCTTTCGCTGTCCATCGCGTCGTGCAGGCAATCGTCGACCGTTTGGTCCACTAAGGGATGATGCGGCAGTTCGCGCTCGCCGACGATGTTTTCCAGGCACGCGGCCTGTTCGGGAAACACGCTCGCCAGCAGATCTTCGCTACGCATGCGCTGCAATTGCGGCGGGGTCTTGCGCCCGCCGGTATAACGCGGCAGGCCGAGCGAGGTGGTCGCGTTCCAGCGCCAGCGCACGCCGAAGAGCGGCGCGTCGAGTAGCGCCTGGACCAGCAGATGCTCGGCACTGTTCGAATGGAGGTATCGCCATACTTCGTCGAGTACGAAGGAATGGCTGCCGGTTAGCGAGAGGATGATCGCGTCTTCGGTGGCGGCGGCCTGCAGTTCGAAGTTGAAGGTCCGGCAAAAACGCTTGCGTAACGCGAGGCCCCAGGCGCGGTTCACGCGACTGCCGAAAGGCGCATGGATCACGAGTTGCGTGCCGCCGGATTCGTCGAAGAAACGCTCCATCACGAGCGTGTTTTGCGTCGGCAGCACGCCGAGCGCGGCGCGTGCGCGCGCGAGATAGTCGACGATTTGCCGCGCGGCGGCTTCGTCGAGACCGGGAGCGTCGACGAGCCAGTCGATTGCGCGTTGGATGCGCACCGTCATGAGCTCGCCCCCATCGAGCAGGCGCCCAATCTGCTCACGCAGGCGCGCCACGCCGAACGACAGTTCATCGCTGCGCCCCGGCGCCTCGCCGAGCCAGAACGGAATATTCGGCGGCTGTCCCTGGGCGTCCTCGACCCGCACGCGGCCGCTCTCGATCCGCAGAATCCGGTACGACGCATTGCCGAGTTGAAACACGTCGCCGGCGAGACTCTCGACGGCGAAATCCTCGTTGACGGTGCCGATATTGATCGCCTGCGGTTCGAGCACCACCGCATAGTCGGCGTTCTCGGGAATCGTGCCACCTGAAGTAACGGCGACCAGTTTGCCGCCGCGCCGGCCGCGCAAGGTGCCGCTCACCACGTCGCGATGGATATAGGCGCCGCGCGGGCCGTGACGGCTGGTATAGCCTTCGGCCAGCATGCGCAGTACGTCGTCGTATTGTTCGCGTTCGAGGCCCGCGTAGGGGGCCGCGCGCCGCACCATCTCGAACAGTGCGTCTTCGCTCCATTCGGCGCTCGAAACCTCGGCGACGATCTGTTGTGCAAGCACATCGAGCGGCGCGCGCGGAATCCGCAACGCGTCGAGTTCGCCACGCCGCACGCAATCGAGCAGCGCGGCGCATTCGATCAGATCGTCGCGCGAAGCCGGAAAGAGCCGGCCCTTCGGCATGCCGCCCACATGGTGGCCGGAGCGCCCCACGCGCTGCAGGAACGGCGCGATCGCGCGCGGCGAACCCATCTGGCAGACCAGATCGACGTCGCCGATATCGATGCCCAGTTCCAGTGAAGCGGTCGCGATCAGCACCCGCAACTCGCCGCGTTTCAGGCGCTGCTCGGCGTCAAAGCGATGTTCCTTGGCGAGACTGCCATGGTGCGCGGCGACCGCGTCCTTGCCGAGTCGCTCGGTCAAATGGCGCGCCGCGCGTTCGGCCATGCGGCGCGTGTTGACGAAAATCAGCGTGGTGCGATGCATTGCGATCAGTTCGGCGAGGCGGTCGTAGACGCGCTCCCACACTTCGTTGGGCATCACCGCTTCAAGCGGCACGGGCGGAATCTCCAGCGCGAGATCGCGCTCGCGAATGTGACCCACGTCGACGATCGCGCAGTCCGCCGGAATATCGCTTTCGATACTCGCACCGCCCACCAGAAAGCGTGCAACAGCGCTGACCGGTTTTTGCGTCGCCGACAGACCGATTCGTGGCAGGCGCCGCTGACATAACGCGTCGAGACGTTCGAGGCTGAGCGCCAGATGACTGCCGCGCTTGCTGCCGGCAAGCGCGTGGATTTCATCGACGATCACCGTGCGCACCGTCGACAGCATGCGTCGGCCGGAATCCGAGCCGAGCAGGACATAGAGCGATTCCGGCGTGGTCACGAGAATATGCGGCGCGCGTTTTTTTAGCGCGTTGCGCTCCTGCTGCGTGGTGTCGCCGGTGCGTACCGCAGTGCGGATGTCGAGCGGCGGCAGGCCGCGCGCCTCGAGTTCCGCGGCGATGCCTTGCAAGGGCACTTGCAGATTGATGCGGATGTCGTTGGAGAGCGCTTTTAACGGCGAGACATAGACCACCAGGGTTTCGTCGGGCAACGCGCCGCCGTTGGCGAGGCCTTGCTGGACGAGTTCGTCGAGCGCGGACAGGAAGGCGGTGAGGGTTTTGCCCGAACCGGTGGGCGCGGCCACCAGGGTCGAGCGTCCGCTGCGAATCTGCGGCCAGGCGGCGGCCTGGGCGGCGGTGGGGGCGGGGAAGGTCTTCAGGAACCAACTGGCGACTGCCGGATGGAAGTCATCCAGTGCGCTGGGCGTGAAAGGGCCCGAAGCAGGGGCCGAAGCGTGACCCGAAGCAGCGTCTGAAGTCGCCTGCAATACCGGATCGACGCCCGAAGAATCAGAGCGCTCGTCCAACGCGGCGGTGGATGTCGAGGCCGAAGTCATGCTGGCATAGATGGGGACGCGATCTGCCATATCCAGAGGGCGGCAAGCGCTAGCGTGTTTCGAGGATCAACGCTCAGTCTGGCAGGTTTTGGGCGGCTTTGCCGATGGTTCGGTGGGGGCTATCGCGCGGAACACGGCGGCAATAACTGCAGGTGCGGACCGCACCGCACCTGCAGCACAGTCCTGCGCAAAACTACCAGACCCAGCGCACGCCTGCGTCACCCGTCACCGTTCTCTGGTGTGCGCCACCCAGATTCGTCACCCAGGCGAGCGTCGCGAACACGCTGCCCGACGTGCTGAATTTGCCGACCACGCCCGCGCCGAGTTGCGCAGCAGTTTGCCCGACGGTGCCCGGAATCACGGTCCCGCCGCCGAAGGTGACTTTGTCGTCGGAGCCGAATTCGCGCAGGAAGCTGACGCGCAGATAAGGCCGCCAGGCGATCGCGAGGGCATCGAACTGAGCTTGCAGGCGCGCGCCGATTCGTCCGACGAAAGTATTGCCGCTGTTGAAGCCGACGCTCGACACGCCGTCGTTGAAATCGGACAGCGAGAGGTGCTGCCACACGAGTTGCGCTTGCGGCTCGAGCGTGAGCCCCGCGCCGAGCGGGATCGGCAGACCGCCTTCGAGCGAGCCGGTCACCGCGTTGCCGTGCGTCGTCGTGGCGAGGCCGTCGCGCGAGACCGGATCGACGGTCAACGAACTCCCCATCAGCACGGCATCTGTGTACCAGCCGCTTGGGCCGATATGCGTCCAGTAGCCGCCGAGGCTGTATGCATTGATCGCCAGGTGGCCGACGGCGAGATTGGGCGTGCCGAGCGCGAAGCCGTCGACATCGCCGGTGGCCCGCGCGAAACCGACGAACAAACCGTAGTGATTGCGCTGGCCGCTCGCGCTGCGATCCGCGTACAGGTCCTGGCCTGCCTGGATGCCATACACAGAGCCGTCGAATTGCGGACTTGCCGTGCCGTTCTGGCTCAGCACGCTATGGCCGCCCCACACGCGACCCCATGCGGCAGGCAGTTTGCCGCTTTCGTTCAACAAGGCCTGATCGCCTTGCCGGTCATGAAACGTATCGATCTGCATCAGCCCGAGTTCACGCGCGACGCCGGGCGCTGCGGCGTAGACCGGCACTTCGACGCGATACAGCGGCGTGGCGGCCGAGCCGGCGGGGGGCGCGGGCGGCAAGGGCGGCGTGCCCTCGGCCGCAATCGGCACGCCGGACGCGACACCGGGTGGCTCGCCTGGGGTGCCCGGCGCCGTGACCGGCGGCTGGCCGGGTGTCGTGGCGGGCGGCAGCGGCGCAACCGTATTGCGCAGATACCAGTTGTCCGTCGTGCCGCTGCTCACACCGCCTTTGGCAAGATAGTAGGAATAGGCGCCGGCCTTCACCGGTGCAGCCAGAGTAAAAGCGCTCGAGGCGGTGGTGGCGCCGTTGGTCGCCTGAATCACCTGAATGCCGTCGGCTACCGTTTGTGCGCCCTGGCCGCCAACGTTCGTGACTTGCAGATGCGTCGAGCCAGTGGCTGTTCCGCCGCTCAGAACGAGGCGATCGGATGCCGCGCCGTCGCCGGCGACGACGGTGTTCAGGCCGATGGTGCCGTTCTGTCCGGTGTAGTTGCCCGTCACATTCAAGCGGTTGCCCACACCTCCGTTGGCAGGGCCGCCGATCTGCACGAGTCCGGCATTCACCAGCGAGCCGTTGATCGAGAACGCGCCGTTACCTTCGCTGGCAAACGACGGCAAGGCATTCGCCACCGCGAGCGTGCCGTTGTTCGTGACCGCGCCCGTCACGCTGCCATAGCCGCCGAGCGTCGCGCCTGAGGCCACCGTGGTGGCGCCGCCGCCCGTCAGCGCAGCATTGGCATGGGTGGCATCGCCGATTGCGAGAGTGCCCGCTGCGACCGTGGTTGCGCCGCTATAGGTGCTCACGCCGGTCATCAGCAAGCTGCCGCTGCCCGCTTTCGTCAAGGCGCCGGTTCCGCTTACCGCCTGGGAGAGCGTGGTATCGAACGATTGCGTATCGATCGTGCCGCCGCCTGCTGCCAACGTGATGGCACGCGTGCCGGCGAGGTCGAAGCTTGTCGTCAATTGCAGCGTGCCGGTGTTGAACGTGAGCCCGCCCGTGTTCGCGCCGAGCGCGTTGTCCGCTCCGACGGCGATCGTGCCTTGATCGATCGTCGTGCCACCCGAATAGGTGTTGCCGCTCGCTGCAGCCGGCGCAAGCGTCAACACGCCGGCCCCGGTTTTGTCGACTGCGCCTGTGCCGCTGATCGATCCCGTGTAGGTGCCCGCGTTGTCCTGGGCAAACCGCACGAGGCCATTGTCGGTCACGCTGGAGGGCAGGTTCTGCGCGTTCGCCTGCAAGGTCGCGCCGCTATCGACGAGCGCCGTTGCGCTCGCGCCCAACGTGCCGGTGAGATTGAGCGTGCCGGTTTGCACATGCGCGAGCGTGAAGGTCCCACTGCCGGTCCAGTTCCACAGCGTGCCTTGCATCAGCAAGGTCTGAAAGTTGGTAAACGCATTCGATGCCGTGCCAGAGCCTTGCAAGGTCACCGTATTCGATCCTGCGCCACCATCGGCCGCGCCGTTGATCACCGAACCGGTTTGCAGAATCAGCGAATCGTTGCCGTTGCCCATCGTGATGGCCGTGCCGATGCCGCTCTGCACGAGCCCCGCATTGATGATGGTGCTGTTGCCGTTGAGCGTGCGGATGCCGGAGCCGTTCTGACTGATGATGCTGCCGCCCGCGAGGTTCTGGATCGTCGCCACGAAGCTCGATCCCGCGGTGTTGGAAAACACCGCATCCGAGCCGCTGCCGCTCGCGCTGATCGTGCCGCTGTTGATCAGCTGGTCGTTATTGCCTTGCAGATAAGCGGTTGGACTGGCCGAGCCCGTGGTAGTCAACGTGCCGCTGTTGTTGATGGTGCCGCTACCGCCCAGGATCGATGCCGCGCGCGCGTTGCTGCCCGAGGTCGTCACGCTGCCGCTGTTGACCAACGTGTTGTTCAACTGGCCGACGTTCGTTTGTCCCCACGCGGCCGTCATGCCGTAAGCGTTGGGGCCGCTGGTGGTGATCGAGCCGCGATTGATCAGCGTGTTGCCGCTGCCGTTGGCGGCCATGCCGTCATTGAAGGCGCCGCTCGTGGTGATAACCGCGCCGCTCGCGTTGGTGATCTGATTGCCGTTGCCCACGCCGAGCAGCACCGCGCCGCGCACGGTGCCCGTGCCGCCGCCGCCCGTCAGTGTGAAGTTGCCGCTGCTATTGATCGTGCTGTTGGTGTCGACGCTGAAGACAACCGGATTGGCGCTGCGCACGAAGCTGCCCGAGGCGGTGCTATCGGCGTTGATCGTCACACCGGTGCTGCCGGTTTGCGCAATGACGGCGGCGAGGCCGCTGCCCGTGCAGGTGACTGTGGTATTGCTCGGCGGCGCGGTATTGCTGCACGCGGCCATTGCTGAAGGGGTGAACGCCTTTGAGAGCAGCACGACGCTGCCGAGGCCGATTCCAAACGTTTTCTTCTTCTTCATACGCACGGTCCTTGGTAAAGGCACTGCACCATACGAGCGGAATGGTCCGACTTATACACGCCTTACCGAAACTTTCCAAACGCCCCCGACATAACATTACGAATATGTTGCGCATCGCCGACGCTTGGCGGAGACCCGCATAGCGCCTCGCTCATGGAAGGAGAAGGAATTATTTCCGGACCGAAAAAAGAGCTGCGGTAACTACTGCGCGAACCGTAAGTGGTTTGAAACATTCGTTCGCCAGGTGGCTAACCAGGACTTGCGCCAGGTCCTGTCGAAATTTGCCAGGTGCAGTACTCTGTACGGCTCACCGATCCACGAATCCACGATGGAGTCTCGACGATGCGATACAACCAGTTAGGCCGTACCGGTGTGTTTGTTTCAGAGCTGTGCCTGGGCACGATGACCTTCGGCGGTGGCGAGGGTATCTGGAAGCAGATCGGCGATCTGCAGCAGGGGGACGCGGAGCGGCTGGTCGGCCGGGCGCTCGATGCGGGCATCAATTTCATCGACACGGCCGACGTCTATGCCGATGGCCAGTCCGAACAGATCACCGGTCAGGCGCTGAAGAACCTGAAAGTGCCGCGCGACAAGGTTGTGGTCGCAACCAAAGTATTCGGCCAGACGGCCGAGTTTCCAAACGCGCGCGGAGCTTCCCGCTATCACATCATCGACGGGATCAAGGCGAGCCTGAAGCGTCTGCAACTCGATCATGTCGACCTGTATCAGATCCACGGTTTCGATCCGGCCACGCCGATCGAAGAAACCGTGCGCGCGCTCGATACGCTGGTTCAGCATGGCCATGTGCGCTATGTCGGCGTGTCGAACTGGGCCGCATGGCAGATCGCGAAGGCGCTGGGCATTGCGGAGCGCCTCGGCCTCGCACGCTTTGAATCGCTACAGGCGTATTACACGCTGGCGGGCCGGGACCTCGAACGCGAACTCGTGCCGATGCTGCACAGCGAAGGGCTTGGACTGATGGTGTGGAGTCCGCTCGCGGGCGGCTTGCTGAGCGGCAAATATGGGCGCGAGCAGCAGGGCGAAGCGGGCAGCCGTCGCACAACATTCGATTTCCCGCCGGTCAATCGCGAGCGCGCTTATGACTGTATCGACGTGATGCGCGATATCGCGGAGGCGAAGAAAGTGTCCGTGGCGCAGATCGCGCTTGCGTGGCTGCTGCATCAACGCGTGGTGAGCTCGGTGATCGTCGGGGCGAAGAAAATCGAGCAACTCGACGACAACATCGCCGCAACCGGCGTCACGTTGACTGCCGACGAGCTTGCGAAGCTCGATAAGGTCAGCACGCTGCCGGCTGAGTACCCGGGCTGGATGCTGGAGCGCCAGGGCGAGGTGCGCCGCAAGCAGCTTGAAGAGGCGCGTCATCCGGCGTAGCGCCAGGTGGTACGTGCTGCGTGAAGCGGTTGCGCGGCGCAGTCACGGACTATGGCTCGTGGGCCGCGGGTAGCAGGGAATGGGTCAACGGTGCGCCGGCTTGGTGGCCCGGCGGCAAAACGGGCTAGCGGCGCGTAGTGAGCGCCGCATGCCGTCACATCGTTTTCACACTGCTTCCTTCACACTGCCGGTTTGCTATCCGCCTGATAAGCGGCGACGGCGTCCAGCGTGCGTGCCGAGTACACCATGGTGGCGCCCGCGTTCATCGCGACCGCCACGCCGAGCGCTTCGGCGATCTCTTCACGTGTCGCGCCGTGTTTCAGCGCTTCGGCGGTGTGCACGGTGATACAGCCGTCGCATCGCAAGCTCACGGCCACCGCGAGCGAAATCAGCTCGCGCGTCTTCGCGCCGAGAAGGTCGGCCTTCTGGCCCGCGCTCGACATCGTTTGATAAGCCTTCACCGTATCCGGCGACAGTTTGGCGATCTCGCCGATGCGGCCGAACAGTTCCTTGCGGTAATCGATCCAGTTCAACATGACAGTGCTCCTTTGTTTGCCACGCCCCGGCGGGTGCCGGTGTCGTTAGGCAAAGTATTGCGCTGTGCCGCGATATCCTGAATACTCGATTCGCTCAACTTTTAGCGCGACCGTCTCATGGATACGCTTAGCCGACTGATCGACCTTGCCCGGCCGCAAGCCAGCCTCGATCTGCGTTGCCTGCTCACGGGGGGCTTCGACATCGATCACGCACCGATGGAGGCGGGCATTGCGCCGTTTCATCTGGTGCTGGACGGCGAGTGCGTCGTCGAGACTGCGGGTGGCGCGCAGGTTACGCTGCAGGCGGGAGATTTCATGCTGTTCCCGCGTGGCGCCGCGCATCGGGTGCGCGATAGCGGGCGCGCGGCTGCCACCGCACCGCTGACGTTAAGTCACGACGGCATGCTGCCGTTGCGTCGCAATGACGAGCGCAATGACGAGCACGAGGGCGGCGCCGATCTCGATCTTCTATGCGGCCGGTTCGTCTACGCGCCGGGTTCCTCAGCGTTGCTGCTCAACGCGCTGCCCGACCCGTTTCATGTGTCGCTCAGCGGTGTGCAAACGCTCGGCGCGTTGCAGACGGTGATTGCATTGATGCGAACCGAAGCCGAACAACGTCAGCCCGGCGCGCTCTCGATCGTCACTGCTTTGAGCCACGCGCTCTTCACGATCGCCCTGCGCGTGCATGGCGAACAGAATGCATCGGGCGCAGGCGTGCTGGCGCTGCTGGCTGATGCGCGTCTGGGTGCGTCCGTACAGAGCATGCTGAGCGCGCCCGAACGGGCGTGGACGATTGCCGAGCTCGGTGAACGCGCGGCGATGTCCCGTGCGACTTACGCACGCCATTTCAACGAGCGTGCGGGTATGACGGTGATGGACTTCCTCACGCAGATTCGTATGACGATCGCGTGCGATCTGCTGCTACGCACGCAGCGCAGCGCCGCGGAGATCGGTGAGGCAGTGGGGTATCAATCGGAAGCGGCCTTCGGCAAGGCGTTTCAGCAGAGCGTCGGCGCGACGCCGGGACGTTACCGGCGTCAACCGCAGGAGAGCGGTCAGAAATCCGGCTAGGCTTTGTCGGGTCGCCCGAACCAGTGCTTCTCTATCCTCGACATGATCAAGGTCACCAGCAGTGCGCAGACCGTGCCCAACGTGACTTCACCGAGGCGCAGCAAGGCCCTGTCCCATGGCGAACCGACGCCCGGCACCAGTAGCATGATGGTCGCTGTAATGCCGCCCAGACGTGCGGCGCTGCCCACATTCACGACCCAGCAAATCACGATTGCCGCGGCAACTGTGGCCGCGTAAGCGGGAAGATTGCCACCACCGAGGGTTGCACCGACGAGCCCGCAAACGGCTCCGACCATCGCGCCGATGAATTGGTCGCGCGACAGATTGCGGGTGTCGATATAACTGTGCTGGCTGACAGCGATCGCCGTAATCGCGGCCCAGAAGGCTTGCTCCGTATGCAGCCAACGGCCGATCACGAAAGCAAGGCTGGCGCCGGCCACCGCCTGCGCGGCCATTACACTGCCTTCGGCCAGCCGGTCGCCCAGCGGCAACGCCTTGAGAAAAGCAAACAGCGAATTGGCGGCGTTCGTCCGCGCTTCACGTCTTGATTCGTCGGGAGCGGTCATCGAATGGGGGGAGTTTGTCGCAGCACGAGGGACTCGTATTCTAGCGACTCCAATTTACGATCGAACGGATAAGGACCGGCCGGCACGAACGGACATTGGCTCGGGCAGCTTACTTTTCGCTGCTGCGCAGCCTGTGATACCAGTTCATCAGAGGCGTGGCCGAGACACCGTGAATCACGACTGAAGCCGCAACGACCGCCAATGCGAGCGGCACCAGTGGCACGACGTCGGACGCCGCGCCGTGTTCGAGTGCGTACGCCAGATAGTAAAACGAGCCGATGCCGCGGATGCCGAACCAGCTCATTAAACGCCGCTGCGCCGACGTCGCGCTCGACCCCAGCAGTGACAACTCCACCGATACCGGCCGCACGAGCACGAACAGCGTAACCGTGAGTGCAACCGTCTGCCAGGTGAAAAGCGGGACTTGCAGCGTGGCAAGCACATTGCCGACCATCGCCATCACCGCCACCTCGGCGATGCGTTCAAGTTCGATCGTGAAACCCATCACCGACTCGGTCATGTACGCATGCGCTTTGCTCGGGTTTGCCGCGGTTGCTTCGACGTCTTCGGAATCGACCGTGCCGATCGCCTCGCGAGGTGAAGCGCCGCCGCTTGCGCGATGCTCGGCGCGGCGCATCGCGACGCCCGCGGCAAACACCGCCAGAAAGCCATATGTGTGCACGAGTTGCGCGGCGCCGAACGAGAGTTCGATCAGACCCAGCGCGAAGAAGCCCTCGAGACCGAGCGCCTGCGCATGGCGCGTACGCAACCAGGCGACCGCATGCGTCGTGACCCAGCCGAGCAGGCCGCCGATCGCGATTGCGCCGGCCACGCCCCAGACGATGCCGCCCGCGAGCCTGAACGTCAGTACGTCGCTGACTCGAGCGGTGGGCGCCGCGCATATCGCAAGTCCGAGCATGGCGAAGGGCAGCGCGATGCCGTCGTTCAGGCCGCCTTCGCCGGAGAGCGCGAAGCGCAGGAGGTCGTGATCGCCGGGATTGTGGACCTGGACGTCGTGGGCCAGCACCGGATCGGTTGGCGCAAGGATCGCCGCGAGCAGCAGGGCCGGCCCCCAGCCAAGATGCAATACGTAGACGCCGAACAGCGTGAGCAACGGAATAGTCGCCAGCATGGCAAGGAAGCCGAGACGCAGCGGCACGGTCCAGAGTTTCTCGAGCACGCCGAGCCGCAAACGCAGGCCGATGGCGAACAGCGAGACCAGCAGCGCGACCTCGGTGATGGTTCGCAGAAGATGCGCATCGGCGCCGATATCGAGGCGCAACAGGTCGATGCCGGACGGCCCAAGCGCGTAGCCGATGGCGAGGTAGAACATGGCGGCGCTTACGGGGAGCCGCCGCAGCGTCGTTGCTGCCACGCCCATAAAAACGAGCACGGCGCCGACGATGAGAAACCACAGTGTTTCGTGCATGGGCATCCGGTTAGGGCCGGCATGCGAACGACGCATGCGCAACCGGGTGAGGGCGCTCGCGCGAATGCGTCAACGAACTCGCTCCCTCAAGGTGCGCGTCCGAATGCTTCGCGCAACTTGCGTTTGGCCTGCTGCAAGGTGTCGCGGCGCGTCTTCGGCAGATTCCGGCCGGCGCGATTGATATAGAAGTTCAGCATCGACATCGCCGACTGAAACGGCGTGCCCTTGCGGCGGCGGCTATGCGTCGAAGACTGCTTCAGCGATTTTGCGATCGATTCAGCGCTGCCGGTTCTGAAAATATCGTGTTCGATATCCATCGCATCGCTGGTTTCCATCACATGATGCGACCATTTTTTCGGACCCTTCGCGCTGCTTTGGCCGGCGGCTTTCGCGCGCTGCGCGGCATGTGCCTGTGCATGCCGCTGACGCGGTGGACGGCCTGACTTGCCGCGCGCGACCGGGTGTTTCGATTTGCTAGCGGCTTTTCTGGTAGCCATGCTTTTGCCTCCTTATCCCTTCGTGCTCGCGATGACGTCGTTTGGCAGCTTGCATATTTGCTCGCCTGGTCATCTGCTCGATGAATCGCTTACTCAAAGCGAAACGCGCCGGCTGCCGCTTTCGCGGTATGCCGGCGCATCGCTGCGTGTGCAGCTCGAAGCTGCAGGAACCGGATTTGCCCGCAGCGGGTGGGCGAACTACAGTTTCAGGCCGCCGGCTTCGGGTGCGTCCGACGAGCCTGCTGGAATGTCACCTACACCCAGGTCGTCGCGCCGGTCATACGGATCGCGCCCCCAGTAGGGCTCGCTGCCGTAGTACTGGTGTACCGACGTGGCCCATGTCTGGTCTGCCATCGCAGGCCAGTGATCCTTGTCGAAACCCGGTGCGTTTTTCACGCGTTCGGCAGTCATATCGAGGACGAAGCGCTTCTGCTCGGTATCGAGCGTAAGAGCGCTCCACGGAATCGCCAGCAGCTTGTCGCCAATGCCAAGAAAGCCGCCGCTCGACAGCACCGCATAGGCGATGCGGCCCGAGCCGACGTCGAGCATGATGTCCTTGACCTTGCCGATGTCCTCGCCATCGCTGCTGACCACCTTGTTGCCGTCGAGCGTGGCTGCCGCCATGACGTCCGGGCCGGGGCCGCCGGCATTCGCGCTGCCTTTGCCGACGATACGTGCGCCTTGGCCCTGCCGCATACCGCCGCTGGTTTGTGTCTGGTTGAGCATGATGTTTCTCCTTACCGGTTCGATGTGTGGAGAACTGAGCAACCATCGTTCCTCCGGATTCCAGCACCGCTGCATGGGCGGTATCGGTGTAGCGCGGGCTTCGTTAAAACAATGAGTCCAACGACGCATCCAGACGGCACGTAAAGGATGCCGAAGCGTTTGAAATAATTTCGTCTGTATCGACGAGAGAAGTGAAAGCGTGCGACGGAGCAAGTTGCGACGCTCTACCCGGTCATGAAGGCGGCGCGCGGCATAGCCCTTGCTGCGCGTTTCGCCAACAGCATGAGTCCCGTGCCCGGTTCGAGCGGCAATCTTGAAGCCCGAAGCGAACGGCAGCACGGATAGGAGAACCTCGCGCTGCACACGGCAAACGCCGTCCATTCACTTACGGAGATTTCGATGAAATATTCAAAGGCATTGCTGGTGTCGGCATTGGTCGCGATGTCGGGCGCCGCTTTCGCGCAAGCGGGCGGCGGCAACGGTAACAGCGGTGGCGGAGGCGGAGCCGGCGGCTCGGGTAACGGCCATGGTGCGGCAACCGCAGGGCCGACGGCAGGCGGCGATCCAGCGTCGGGGGCAATGAGCGCTAGCGGCTCGAAAACGCATCACACGTCGAAGTCGAAGGCGAAGACGAAGAAGCCGATGAGCGATTCGACCAACGCGCCGGGCGCGGACGCGAGCAGCGATACGAAAGGCCAATGACTCAGGCAATAAACACCAACCATGGCAGGTGAATCCACGTTCGCATGACGGCACGGATTCACCCGGCCGATGAGGGAGGCGTGATGAAACAGTTATCCAGACAGAGCGCAGGCAAGCAGGCGCTGATCGTGGCGGCGGTGGTGTTATTGACCGCAGCCGCAGGCTGCAAGCGTTCCGATAGCGGCAGCGCGGATACGTCCACTGCCGCCAGTGCCGCGCTGGCCAGTAGCGGCGTGATGAACGGCAACGCGGCTACCGGCAGCACTGCGGATACGAGCAGCGGTGCGGCTGCTGCGGCCGCCACCGACGCGACGAGTGCGCCGGGCGCGGCCGCAGGGGCCTCCGGCGCCAGTCAGTAAGTCAGGTCGGAGATCCAGGCAATAGCGCGTGCATTTGCACTATGGAAGAGTGGATTGTTGCCCCCAGGATTCCACGCCCAGATGGATCTGAGGCGGTGATTTCCGCCAGTCCAGTCTCTTTCGACGCCGCCAGTTTTGCCTAGCGAGCCGCCTGCCTGGCGTCGGCTTTCGCCGCGGCCTCTTTACGCACCACGCGTGACTTTTTCAGCAGGCTTGTCAGCGAGCCGTTGACGCTGTCCGTCACCGCCGTCTCCCGCATCTTGCGGCCCTTGGCGCCGGCCGTGCGTGCCAGCTTCGCCGCACGTTTCTCAGCGTGGGCGAGCAGTGCGGCAAATGCCACTTCGTCTACTCTCAGTCCACGGCGCGCGTGGCCGGGTGGCAAGCTCTGCAGCTCGTCCGCCTCGAACGCGCTGATCACCGCCGGGTGGATGTAGCAGCGCCGGCAAACCGCGGGCGTATTGCGCAATAACGTTGCCACATCCTTGACGGTCGCAGCGATATGGCGGCGCGCCTCCGTTGCGCTGCTGCACACCAGCCGCCGTAGCGCGGCCAATGCATAGACGCTGCCGGCCCACGTTCGATAGTCCTTCGCGGTGAAGTCGGCATCGCTCGCGCGGCGCAGGTAGTCGTTGATGTCGGCCGAACCTATAGTGCGGCGCGTGCCATCTTCGTCGAGATACTGGAACAGGTCGTGGCCCGGCAGCTCGGCGCAGCGGCGCACGATGCGTTTGATGCGCGGATTGTCCACGGTCACGTCGTGCTCGATGCCGCTTTTGCCGCGAAACTTGAAACGCAATTGGCCAGCTTCGATCCTCACATGCTTTTTGCGCAGCGTTGTCAAACCGTACGACTGGTTCTCGCGCGCGTATTCCGCGCTCCCGATGCGAATCAGCGTTGTGTCGAGCAGCTGCACGATCGCGGCGATGACCTTGTCGCATGGCATGCCCGCCAGTTTCAGGTCGCGTGCGACGCGCGCGCGGATCTTCGGCAACGCACGCCCGAATTCGGCCATGCGCTCGTATTTGTCGGCGTCGCGTGTTTCGCGCCAGCGCGGGTGATACCGGTATTGCTTGCGGCCGCGTGCGTCGCGGCCCGTCGCCTGGATATGGCCACGCGCGTCGGGACAGATCCAGACGTCTTCGTAAGCGGGCGGAATGGCGAGCGCATTGATGCGTTTGATTTCATCTTCGTCGTCGATACGCGTGCCGCTCAGGTCGACGTAGATGAAGCCGTCTTTTTCACGCTTGCGGGTGTAGCCGGGTTTGGTGTCGTCAGCGTGGCGCAAGCCCGGCGGCATGACGGCGGGAGCGGGTCGCGCGCTGTCGTCAGCGCGGTCGGGTTGACGTCGGATCGAAGTGGTCTTGGCAGCCATCGTCGCAGGTAGAAGTTTCAGGCAGCGCGCGATTTGCGCCGATGCCTGCCTGCAAGCAAAGGAGATGCCCAGTGCCGGGCGTGGCGACCGCGTGCCACACCGTGCTGCGTGACGCACAAGCGGAACAGTCCTTGCGAACACGCAATCCGGGTACTGGAGAAATCAAGGAGAGCGCCATGAGCAGCACGCTGAATCCCGATGAAAAGCCGCAACAGGAAGTCAAACAAACCTCAGGCACGACCGGCACGCTAGGCCCGAGCGATTCGTCCGATAGCGGTAGCGATGTCGCCGGTGCGAAGCGTCATGAATTCGACGTCGATTCGGAACTGGACAACCACGCGCTCGAAACCGGCGACACCGAACTCGGCAGTGACACCGATCGCGCCGGTACCGGCGAGCGGGCTGCCGCCGACGGCGACTCGACGCTCGTTGAGAGTGGCGATATCGAACCCGACCGCATCGTCGATCCGCTGGCCGGCGATGACGATGGCCTCGACGAGGATCCGCAGGGTCTCTAGGCCGCGTTCAGACATAGGCACGTCTTTTGCTGGCTTACGACGTAACAGGGGGTAGGCCGCCTGAAGCGCCATACCCCGCACTAACGTGAAGGAGAAACGCATGGCTAATACGCTGAAGGGTTGCAAGGTAGCGGTACTCGCGGTGGACGGCTTCGAGCAAGCCGAGCTGATCGAGCCGAAACGCGCGCTCGCCGAAGCTGGCGCGACAGTACACGTCATATCAGCGAAGCCCGGCAAGATTCAGGGTTTCAGGCACGTCGACAAGGGTGACACCGTCGAGGTCGATTCGACCTTTGACAAAGCCAGCGCGAATGACTACGACGCCGTTGTACTGCCGGGCGGTGTGGTGAACGGGGACGCGATCCGTTTGCTGCCGCAGGCACAGGCTTTCGTTAAAGCTGCCGATAGCGCAAAGAAGCCCATCGCGGTGATTTGCCATGGCACGTGGCTTCCGGTGTCCGCAGGGATCATCAAGGGGCGCACGGTGACGAGTTGGCCGAGTCTGCAAGACGACATTCGCAATGCGGGCGGCACGTGGGTGGACCGGGAAGTCGTCGAGGACGGCAATCTGATCACCAGTCGCAAGCCCGACGATATTCCGGCTTTCAACAAAACGCTGATTGCGCAATTGTCGAAGCGCAAGGCCGCCTGAGCGAAGCGAGATTGGCGAGATGTGCAGAAGCTGTTTTGACGTACTGCGCTTCATCGTTCAGCCGCTTCGGTGGATAGCTCGACCAGGGAGAAAATGCATGAAATTCCGGTATTCCGTACAAGTGATGACGGTTGCGCTGGGGCTCGGCGCGGCGTCGATCGGGGCTGCGTACGCACAAGCCAGTGATGCCCCCGCTAGCGATGCGCCGATGAGCGGCACGAAGCTCTCGCCGGCGGACCAGCAATTCGTGCAGGATGCCTCACAGTCCGACGCCACCGAGATCGCGGCAAGCAAAATCGCGCTCAAGAATTCGAGCGATCCGCACGTCAAGAAATTCGCGCAGCAAATGATCGCTGACCATACGAAACTTTCGCACGGCATGGCCACACTCGTCGCGAAGAAGGGCCTTGCCACGGCGCCGTCGGCTGATTCGGCGCTGGTCGGCAAACTGCAGACGCTCAACGGCCGCGAATTCGATCAGGCCTATGTCGAGCAGATCGGGGTGGAAGCGCATCAGCGAGCGGTCGACCTGTTCCAGCAGGAGAGCCAGAGCGGCACCGATTCGCAACTGAAGGCGGCCGCCGCGCATGCGCTGCCCACCATCCGGCATCACCTCGCGATGGCGCAGCAACTTGCCGGTTCAATGAAGAGTTCGCCATGAACGCGATCCTGCCACGGCCGGCCTATGAGGATTCTCTTATGCATATCACTTTTCCCGACGATGAACCGGCCTTCGACGGAGCGAATCTGACGGTGCGTTTCATGGCGCGCGTCGACGGCGAAGCGGTTGTGTGCGAGATCACCGCCGAGGCGCTGGAAGATCATTTCGGCGCCGATTCCGCGCTCGAATCCGCCCTGATGGCCGCTTTCCGCAAAGGGCGCAATCGCATCCGCTCGGTTTGCGCGGAAGCACTCGACCAGAGCGGCGGTGAAGGCGTAGTGTTGCATAGCGGACTGTTCAGAGTGGAAGGCATGGAACCCGATCGCGGAACCACCGCGTAGCCCGGGCGCATGCCTGCCGCCTGCGCGTATTTTTCAGCGCGATGCCGCGCGGCGGCAGGGTCCGCAAAACGCGATTCAACGATGTAAGGAGGCCTTATGTCACTTATCGTCGCAGCACGGTTTACGACTTTCCCCGCTGCTGAAGACGCGGCGCAAAAGCTCTTCAACGCAGGTTTTGTCGAAGAAGACGTCACGCTGTTTTTTGTCAATCCGCGCGGCCAGCACGCGCGTTATCCGATCGGCGGCGATACCGGCACCGATGCGGGCGCGAGGGACGCGCCGAAGGGCGCGGGAATGGGCGTCACCATCGGCGCGGTCGTGGGGGCGGTGGTCGGCGTCGGGATATTTGCGGCGTTTTCGGCGCCGATTGTCGTCTCGCTGATCGCGGCCGGCGTCGGCGCTTACGTCGGCTCTCTCGTCGGGGCGATGGCGCGCACACGCGAAGGCGACGAGGCCGGCCGCCACCATTTGCACTTTCATCAGGAAATGCGCGATTCCGGCGTGCTGGTTGCCGTCCACGTATCGCCCGACAATCAGTTCGACGCTGCTCGCGTATTGCGCGACGCAGGAGGACTCGCGATCGAACGCGCGAGTGGGCGCTGGCAGCAAGGGCGCTGGGCCGACTTCGATCCGCTCAAAACGCCCGAGCCGCTCAGCGAATTCAGCGAGAGGCATGCTTGAGTGAGGTGATCGCCTCCGTTTGAGTGGGGGCGTGGTGGACGACGAAACGGCCCGACGTATGTCGGGCCGTTTTGCATTGCAAACAGGACTCCCCGCGAGCCATCCGCCAGAAGTCCGCTGGGTGGCTTTCTCAGGTCGAGAGGGTGCGCCTGGGCGCGCAACATTTACGTGCGCCGGCAAGTTTGCCAGTGCGTGTCGATGCTCGCCAGCGCCATCGGACAGGGTATCGACGACCGGGCCCGCCGGGCACGGCTCATGCGCATAGACCGATGAACCCCGTGGCTACATGGCGGTGCGTAGCGGCGGATTCCACGATTAACGAAACCCCTGGAGGTATTGAATGGCTACGAACGTTGTTTCCGTGCTGAACGATCTGGTCGAAACGTCGAAGGATGGCGAGAAGGGCTTTCGGAAGGCAGCAGAAGACGCGCATGACGCGCAGCTGAAAACGCTGTTTTTATCGCGTGCCGAAGACTGCACGCGCGGCGCGCGTGAATTGCAGGATGCGGTTCAAGCGTTGGGCGGCAAGCCTGAAACAGGCGGCAGCATGAGTGGTGCGCTGCATCGGGGCTGGGTCGACGTGAAGTCGGCCGTGACGGATCGCAGTGACCACGCCATTCTCGCCGAATGCGAAAAGGGCGAAGACGTTGCGAAGAAGCGTTACCACGACGCGCTTGAAAAGGATTTGCCGCTGGACGTGCGGGCTATCGTCGAGCGTCAGTACCAGGGCGTACTGCAGAACCATGACCGCGTGCGTGATTTGCGCGATCAATACGCTGCGGCCAGGCCGTAATTGCAGGTAGAAAAGAAAACCGGCGCTCTTACGAGCGCCGGTTTTCTGAAGCGGGACAGCAGCGAAGATGCTGCTGTTACTCCGCCGCGACCTTCAGGTGGTTCTTCACGCTCGAGACGCCATCGACGCCTTTCACGACTTCTTCTGCTGCGGCCTTGTCGTCGGCCGACGGCACCGAACCCGTGAGCCACACCACCCCATTGCGCGTCTTCACGTGGATGTGGGTCGATTTGACGTTCTTCGCGCTGAGCAGTTCGGCCTTGGCCTTGGTGGTGATCGTGCCGTCGTCGACGTGCTGGCCGATGGTCTCGGACGCTGCCGACGGGGCCGAGCTGCTGGTTTGCGCCGTAGCGTTCAATGCGAATGCGACACAAGCGATGCTACCTGCGGTCTTCAGAAGTTGGCTGGTCTTCATGGTTTCTCCTTCGGGTGTTGATGAAAAATGCGGTCTTGTTGCCTGCGGTCGATCGCGGTCGAAACCGTTGATGACTCGCGTGGGGTCGTTGCCGCTACGGTTCCGTCAGGGCCCGTTATCGACACCGGACGACGGTCTATGCATGCGTTCCGTTTGCGCGGCTGCGTTCCTACTTGTGCGCTACCTCGCGATCGACTCGCGTGCAAAGACCCACGTCCGTCCACATCGTGTTGATCCGCAAGCTGTGTGCCCGGTGCACCGCACCAATGCCCGATGTCGGGACAAGCCGTTGCTGCACATGCGTTTAGGCTGAGGAATAGGGCGCTGGCCATGTACGGCGGGCTGTGCCGTGGTCCGTAAGGCCCGCGACCGGAAATTGCCGGGTCCTTGTAAAAAGGGCGCGCGCCCCCCGCGCAATTGGCGGGCCTGAAAGCGCAAAACTTAGAAAAAACAGGGTGTTGGGCGAGCTGGTATGACAGTTGCTCTATTGAGGCCATAACCCTTTTCTCAGCTATCCAACGGGACCTCACTACAATGCCGTCAATTGAACTACGCGCAAGGCAGTCCCTCGCACTCACGCCGCGTCTGCAGCAATCGGTGCGTCTGTTGCAGTTGTCGTCTCTGGAGTTCCAGCAGGAGCTGCGCACCGCGCTCGACACCAATCCGTTCCTCGAGTACGACTCGACCGACACGGAAGACGTCGCGCTCGCCACCGCAACGCCTGGCGATGACGCCGGCGCGACGCCCGCCACGGTCGCCGCAGCCGAACCCGAATCGTCGCCGGTTGACAACAGCGCTGGCGACACGATGGAAAGCGCAGGGCAGGACGACATACCCGGCGACTTTTCGGGCGACTACAGCAGCCGCAGTTCGACGCGCCAGAGCGGCGACTCCGACGGTAGCGATCCTGCGGAATGGGCGCGATCCCAACCGAGCTTGCGCGAGCAGTTGCACGACTCGCTGCGTCTCTATCGACTCGACGACCGTGACCGCGCGGTGGCCCGCTTCATCATCGAGGCGCTCGACGACGACGGCTATCTGCGTCAGGAACTCTCCGAGCTCGCCGATAGCGTCGATCTCGAACCCGAACTGACCGAAGAAGAATTGCTGGTGGCGCTGCGGCTCGTGCAATCGCTCGATCGTCCCGGTCTCGGCGCCCGCTCGCTGTCCGAGTGTCTGTCGCTGCAAGTCAACGCCTTGCCCGCTGACACGCCGGGACGCGATGTAGCGCGGCAAATCGTCGACCATCATCTGGAACGTCTCGCGCGCCGCGAACAGGCTGAACTGCAAAAGCAGATCGGCTGCAGTGCCGAGGAACTGCGGGTGGCCTGCGTGCTGGTGCGCAAGCTCGATCCGAAGCCGGGCAACAATTACGGCCGTACCGAAGACAACTACGTGGTGCCGGACGTGATCGTGCGTCAGGTGCGCAACAAATGGGCGGTGACGATCAACCCGGCAGTGCAGCCGCGCGCCCGGATCCATCGCATGTATGCCGAGCTGTTCGCGCAGTCGGCTGGTGCAAGCCGCTCGCCGCTCGCGCAGCAATTGCAGGAAGCGCGCTGGCTGATCCGCAATGCGCAGCAACGCTTCGATACGATTCAACGCGTGGCCGAGTGCATCGTCGCGCATCAACGAGCCTTCTTCCAGTACGGTGAAATCGCGCTCAAGCCGATGGTGCTGCGCGATGTGGCCGAGGAGCTCGGCCTGCACGAGTCCACCATCTCGCGTGCGACCGGCAACAAATATATGGCCACGCCGCGTGGTATTTTCGAGTTCAAGCACTTCTTCCCGCGCGAACTCGGCACGGAAAGCGGCGGCACCTGTTCGGCCGCGGCCGTGCGCGCGCTGCTCAAGGAAATGATCGCCGCGGAGAACACGCACGATCCGCTATCCGATGTGACACTCGCCAGGATGCTCGCGGATCAGGGCGTGCTGGTGGCGCGGCGTACCGTGGCGAAATATCGTCATTTGATGAAAGTGCCGCCGGCGGAATTGCGCCGCCAGATTTAAACGCGTTGCCCTTTGGGGCCATGGCTTTGGCGAAGCGCCACGCGAGACTCCGTGCTTGCGTGGCGCTTTTTCGTATCTGGACGTTTCGCACGCGCCCCATTACATTGGCGGCTCAAGTCGAAACGGGGTGAGTTCCATGAAGTATTCGAATCTGGTTGAGCGTTTGCAGGGCAGGCGTACGTCGGCGTGGGAAATCCATCGTGTCGCTCAACAGGCGCTCGCCAATGGCGAAGACGTGATCGTGCTGAGCGTCGGCGACCCCGACTTTGCGACGCCCGCTCCGATCGTCGAGCGGGCGATCGAGGCGTTGCGTGGTGGCGATACGCATTACAGCGCCGTGTCCGGGCGCGAGCCGGTGCGCGCGGCGATTGCCGAAGACCATGCGCGCACCACCGGTTGCGCCGTGAGCGCGGCCAACGTGATCCTGACCGCGGGGGCGCAGAACGGCGTGTTCGCGACTTCGCTGTGCCTGCTGGAAGCGGGCGACGAAGTGATCGTCCCCGAGCCGATGTACCTCACGTACGAGGCCTGCGTGCGCGCCGCAGGCGCCACGCTCGTGCCGGTGCCAGTCGATCCGGAGCGGGCTTTTCACCTCGACTGTGATGCGCTCGAAGCGGCCATCACGCCGCGCACCCAGGCCATTTTCTTTGCTACGCCCTGCAATCCGACCGGCGTGGTGATGCCGCGTGCCGATCTCGAACGCATCGCGCGAATCGCGTGCGAGCACGATCTGTGGGTGCTCTCCGACGAGGTCTATGCGGATCTCACGTTCGAGCGTGAGCACGTGAGCATCGCCGCGTTGCCGGGCATGGCGGAGCGCACGGTGACGCTTGGCAGTCTGTCGAAATCGCATGCAATGGCGGGCTGGCGTGTGGGCTGGGCGATCGGGCCTGCCACGCTGATCGAGCATATGGGGCGGCTCGCGCTGGCGATGCTGTATGGCTTGCCAGGTTTCATCCAGCAGGCTGCATTGACGGCCCTGCAGAACAAGGCGCCGATCGTCGCCGAGATGCGCGAGATTTACCGGCGCCGCCGCGACGTCGTGTTCGAGCGCCTGCACCGTGTGCCGGGCTTGCGTTGCCTGTTGCCCGAAGCCGGCATGTTCATGATGGTCGACGTCAGCGGCACGGGTCTCGATACGGTAGATTTCACCTGGCAACTGTTTCGCACACAAGGCGTGTCGCTGCTCGACGCCAGCGCCTTCGGCGAGACCGCGAACGGCTTCGTGCGGCTGGGTTTCGTGGTCGACGAGGCAAGCCTGATCGACGCGTGCGAGCGGATTGCTGCGTTCGTCGGTGGATTGCGGGTGCGTACGAACGCGTAGGCCGGGAACAAAGAAAGCCGCCTGAATAGTGAACGCCAGGCGAGGTCCTTATGGCGTCGCGATAGCGGAGCGGCTTTCTTAAGTATTTCGTATTGCTTTCGTTTTCCTCGAGGAAACGATGCGGCTTGAGAGGGCCACGCGTTTGAGGCCATTTTCGATGCTTGCGTCAAGAATCGGTCGCCTGATTCGTCTTAAGCTGGACAATCGGAACATCGACGCCTATCGACTCGCAGCCGGATACCCCATGGCCATTCGCTTCTACCTCTCGTTGCGCCGATCACTGATGGCAGGATCCATGGCGGCCGCACTGGTGGCGATGGCGCTGGTTTTTGCCGTGATTGCCACGTTCAGTCAGATGTGCGCGGCGGCCGAACTGGACAACTCATCCGCTGCAACTGCCGGCAATCGCGTCTTCAACGACGACGCGTTGACGCAATGGGACTGAAAACTCCGTGAGTGGTGGGGCGAACACTTGTCCGTGCCGTATGCGGCGGGCGATCTCGCCGAAGCGATGCGGCAGAATCCGCACCTGCGCGTGATGTCGGTGAACGGCTATTTCGACCTCGCCACGCCGTTCTATGCGACCGGGTACGCGCTCGCGCATCTGGGCGTCGATGCGCCGCTGCGCGCCAACGTGCGCATTGCCTACTACCCGACCGGGCACATGATCTATCTCGACGATGCCGCGTTGCATGCGCTCAAGCGGGACCTGGCGAGCTTCTATAAGGCGAGGGCGGGCTAGCTATGCAAGCAGTGGCGCTGGCACACGATGCGGTGAGCGACTGTCGGACCGTCAGGAGCGACTGGCGCAGCGCCTTGGCCCAGGTAGGCGGCTGGGGCCGGTGCGCAAGTCCGCGGCAAGTCGTTGAACGGTATAATTCCGCCACTTTGGCGCGTTCCTTCGAAGGTGCGTCCATGCCGTTGTCCACGGCTTCGCCAACCAGACTTCATCAACCAGGCTTCGCCCAGCGCCGCCCATGCCATTTCTCCCGATCCAGTCCTTCACGCGCAAACGACTTTCCGACGTGGTGTCCGACCAGATCAAGCAACTGATCTCGGACGGCGCGCTGATGCCCGGCGACCGCTTGCCGGCCGAACGCGATCTGGCCACGCAGCTCGGGGTGTCTCGGCCGTCGTTGCGGGAAGCGCTGATCAGGCTGGAAGCGGACGGGTATATCGAAACGTCGGGGCGGGGCGGCTTCACGGTCGTCGATGTCACCGCGCCGATCATCTCCAAGCCGCTCGCCGAACTGCTGCTGCAAAATCCGCGCACCAGTGCCGATATTCTCGAACTGCGCCAGGGTCTCGAATCGATTTCGACGGTGTACGCCGCCGAGCGCGCCACGGCAGCCGATCTGCAGAAGATCACCGAGGCGTTCGAAGCCTTGAAGGCCGGTTCGCAGTCGCAAGACCGCGTGAACCTCGCGGAACTGGATGCCGCGTTTCATCTCGCCATCGCGGACTCCACGCATAACATCGCGCTCGCGCATGTGATGCACGGCATTCATACGCTGATTCGCGAGGGCATGCGGCAGTACCATCGTCTGATCGACTACGACGACGCGATGGAAAAGCAGTTGATGAGCCAGCATCAGGCCATCTACGACGCGGTCATCGCCCGCGACGCGCAAAAGGCGCGCAAGGCCGCCGAGCGTCATCTGACCTATGTCCGCGAGATGTACAAGGAAGACGCGGCGAAACCTTCGCCGAGCGTGATTTCCTGAGTTGCTGGTCTCCCATCCGTCCCCAACTTCCTGATTCGCTGATTTCCTGACCACCGCTTGCGGCTGCCCACGCGCAGGCGGCGGGCCGCGTTCGCCCACAGCCGCGCTGAGGCCCGCGCAGCCTGCTTCCCAACCTTCTCCCGGTTGACACCGCCCGGCGACTTCCTTATATTTCGTGGTCAGACCAACAAGACCAGTCTTACTGACCGACCGCGAACACGCTGTCGGCAGGAAACGCCTGCGCCGCCACGATTCCGCACTAAAGTAGGTAAATCAGCGGCCGCCGCTTTTCATTTCAAAGAGCCTATGAAAGTCGCCCTGTTTATCCCGTGCTTCATCGACGCGTTCTATCCCGAAGTGGGGATCGCCACGCTCGAATTGCTCGAGCGCTTCGGCATCGAGGTCGACTATCCGCAGGAGCAAACCTGCTGCGGGCAGCCGATGGCCAACAGTGGCGCGCACACCGAGGCAGCCGGTGCCGAGCGTGTGTTTGCGCGCAACTTTGCCGGCTACGACTACATCGTCGGACCGTCGGCGAGTTGCATCCATCACGTGCGCGAGCATTTGACGGCGCTCGAGCAGACCGATGAAGTCAGAAAGGTTCGCGCCAACGCGTACGAACTCGTCGAGTTTCTGCATGACGTGGTTGGCGCGCGTGAGTTTCCGTGGGCCGAGTTTCCGCATCGCGTCGGCCTGCATAACAGCTGCAGCGCGCTGCGGCATCTGAAGGAAGCGTCGGTTTCGGAGATTGCCGCGCCGCCATTTTCGAAGCCGCGCACCTTGCTCGAAGGCGTGAAAGGCATCGAATTCGTCAAACCGTCGCGGCCCGATGAATGCTGCGGTTTCGGCGGCGCCTTCTCGGTGACCGAGGAGCCGGTGTCGGTGCGCATGGGGCAGGACAAGGTTCGCGATCATCTCAACGCGGGCGCTGAGTACATTGTGTCGGGCGACATGTCGTGCCTGATGCATCAGCAAGGCTGTGCGGAACGGATGAAAGCCGACGCACGCTTCATCCATATCGCGCAGGTCCTGAATGGAGCACGCGCATGAGCCGCATCGATCACGCGAAAGCCGCGGGCGCTTTCATCAGGAAAACGGAGCACGTCGCGTTTCACGACAAGCGTCTGTGGGATTTGCGTGAGAAGCGCGATGCGCAGGCGCACGGCATCCCGGAGTGGGAGACGCTGCGCGAACTGGCATCGGGCATCAAGGAACACACGCTGTCGCATCTGTCCGACTACCTCGAACAGTTCGCCGCTGCGGCCGAAGCAAATGGCGTCGTGGTGCATTGGGCCGCGACGGCCGAAGAGCACAATGCGCTGGTCTACCAGATCATGTCCGAGCGTGGCATGACCACACTCGTCAAAAGCAAGTCGATGCTCACCGACGAATGCAAGATGCGCGAGTATCTCGAACCGCGTGGCATCACGGTGATGGAGACCGATCTGGGTGAGCGCATCCAGCAGCTCGATCATCAGGACCCGAGCCATATGGTGGTGCCCGCGGTCCATAAACTGCGCGCCGATGTGGCCGAACTGTTCGGTCGAACCATCGGCACTGATCCGCAAAACAGCGATATTCATTACCTCGCGGAAAGCCAGCGGATGAATACGCGGCCGTACTTCGTACGCGAGAAAACGGCCGGCATGACGGGCTGCAATTTCGCGGTGGCGGAGACGGGCACGGTGGTGGTGTGTACGAACGAAGGCAATGCCGACCTGTCGGCGAATGTGCCGCCGTTGCATATCGCATCGATCGGTATCGAGAAGCTGATTCCGAAAGTGTCGGACCTCGGCGTATTTATCCGCATGCTGTCGCGCAGCGCGCTCGGTTCGCCGATTACGCAGTACACCTCGCATTTTCGTGCGCCGCGTCCGGGCACCGAGATGCATTTCATCCTCGTCGATCATGGCCGCTCGGAGCGGCTGGCGATGGAGGACTTCTGGTATTCGCTCAAATGCATCCGCTGCGGCGCGTGTATGAATACCTGCCCCGTGTACCGGCGCAGCGGCGGCTTGTCGTATGGCGGCACGTATTCGGGGCCGATCGGCGCAATCATCAATCCGACCTTCGACCTGAAGCGTTATAGCGCGTTGCCGTTCGCGTCGACGCTGAACGGCAGTTGCACGAATGTGTGTCCTGTGAAGATCAATATTCACGAGCAGATCTACAAATGGCGCACGGTGATCGCCGAGCGTCACGAGGTGCCGTTCGTGAAGCAGGAAGTGTTGAAGATGGCGGGACGCTTGCTCGCGAGTCCAACGCTCTATCGGGCGACGGTGTCGTCGATGGGCGGCGCGTTGCGGCGGCTGCCGAATTTCGTGTTGTACAACCCGCTCAATATCTGGGGCCGGCAGCGTGAGTTGCCGGAGGCGCCGAAGCTGACCTTCCACGCCTGGTACAAGAAGAATCGTGGGGGTGGCGATGGCAACGCGTGAAGCTTTTCTGGCGAAGGTGCGTGAGGCGCAGCCGCCGGCGCGTCCACGGCCCGATGTGCCGTTGTTCGCTTCGGCGGGCGGGGACTTGCGGGCGCGCTTCACGACGGCATTGCAGGCGATGGGCGGCACGTGTGTCGAAGCGTCGGCTGCGGGTGACGTGCTTGCGCTGATCCGCGAGCGGTTCGGCGATGCAGCGTCGGTGGCGTCGGCAACGCCCGAGGTGTCCGGCACGCGCGTGATCACGGCCGAAACCGAACCGGCTTCGCTGCAGGATATCGAGGTGGGCGTGGTGCGGGGGCGCTTCGGCGTGGCCGAAACCGGCTCGGTGTGGTTCAGCGAGCGCGAGTATGTGGTCAACTCGCTGGGGTACATCGTGCAGCATCTGGTGGTGCTGCTTGATCCGGCACAAGTACTCGACGGCTTGCAGGACGTGTACCGTCGCGACGACTTCCGCGATGCGCGCTATGCGGCGCTGGTCACCGGCCCTTCGGCCACCGCGGATATCGAAGGCGTGCTGATTCGCGGTGCACAGGGGGTGCGGTCGTTGACGGTGGTGTGGGTGGCGGCACCGCAAGGAATCTAGCGGGTGAGCGGACGCCCGCTCACGCTGCCCTGGCTTTGGCCGATCGCAGCAGAACCTCTGCGGCAGCCCACGCCTGCGAAGCCGGCCCGGGATCATTCGCCGCGCGTGCGTTGACGGTTGCCCCGTCGAGCAACATCATGAAGACATCCCCAAGGCGTTTTGCCTCGGATGCCGGCATGAGACCCTGCAGCAGCTCCGCTATCCAGGTGGTCATCTTTGTCCGATATTGGATGGCCACGCCTGAAATCTTGGGGTACTCAGTGCCAAACTCCGCCAGTGCGCGTTCAAACAGACAACCCGCGAATTCTGGCGTCGCGAACCAATCGCCATACCAGTCGAAAATTGCCTTGACCCGTTCTTCCGGGATCTCAAGCGTCTGCAGACGGGTTTCGATACTGCCGACGATCAGTGCATAGCGTTGCAGCAGCACCTCCCGGATCAATTCGTCCTTGCCTGAAAAGTGGCGGTATAGCGTCATTCGCGCAACGCCTGAGTCGTCGATGATCCAGTCCACGCCGACGGCCTGGAAACCGTGCATCGAAAACAATTGGGTGGCTTTGTCGACGACAAGTTGTCGTTTGCTCGCACGCATGCAGATCACGCTCTCACTAGGGCTTATTTCAAAAAAATCTTAACACCGGACGTAACTTGGCTTCGTTGCCGCCTTTGTAGAACGATCTATATCATATGCGTGACAATTCTGCCCACATATACCAGAACGCGTCTTCTGGATTGGCCGGGCCCAGGCGATTTCGGGCGGCGAGGACTAGTGAGTGAATTCTCCATGCGCATACCGAGCGGGTATCAACGTGTGGCTATATTTTGATATCATCACTGTATAAACATACAGGTTTCGTGAAAACGCCGTGGCGACAGATGCTCCGTCAGACCTCCGTTCTGATGTCCCTTATTACCTGCTGAATTTCGAGCGCGCGCTGGCGTGGCTCGCCGAGCGTTACGACGATCTGCTGGACGCGCACGAACACGGCTTCCTGCGCGATTTCGCCGCTTTGCCGCAGCCCTCGCGCGCGTTGCTGGTTCGCATGCTGATGCGCAAGGGCTCGCTGTTCCGCGCCAGCCGTCTTTCTTATGACGAGATCGGTTGTCCTTTGCAGGCAGTTGCGCCTTTGGCAGTGCTCGGTTGGGTCGACACGGAACCGGGTCTGACACTCGACGATCTGTTCGCGCTCACCACGCGGCCCGAATTGCTGCTGATCTTTGCGGAAGCCATCGCGTCGATTCCCGGCGCGAAAGGCTTGCGCAAACCCGATCTGCTGGAAACGCTGCGGCCGTTTTACGAAAGCGAAAGCGAAGGAGAGGGTGAGGGCGAAGGCGAAGGCGACGAACGAGGCACCACCGCGCATCCGTTGTCCACATGGCACGGCCAAACCACCGACCGCGTCTTCCACGTCGCCATCGCACCCGTTTGCGAGCGTCTGCGCCTCATGTTCTTCGGCAATCTGCAGCAGGACTGGTCGGAGTTCGTACTTGCCGATCTCGGTGTGTTCCAGTACGAGAAGGTTGCATTCGCGCCGTCGTCGCGCGCCTTCCAGCAGCGTGTGGACGTCGACGTCTATCTTGCGTTGCATGCCTGCCGCGAAGCGCTCGAATGGCTGCCCTCGGGTGAATTGGAGTCAGAGGCAATCGACGAACTCGTCGCCGCAATTACCGCCATCGAAACCTCGAATCCCTGGCTCGAAACGCGTCGCGCGAAACTGCTGTTTCGTATCGGCCAGCATTGCGAGCGTCAACAGAACTGGCCCGCCGCGCTCGCTGTCTATGAGCGTTGCGCGTGGCCCGGCGCGCGCCATCGGCGTTTGCGTGTGCTGGAACGCAGCGAGCGATTCGACGAAGCCTTCTCCCTCGCTTTGCAAGCCGCTGCCAAACCTGAAAGCGAAGAGGAAGCGCAGCGTGTCGAGCGCATGTTGCCGCGTTTGCAGCGCAAGCGTGGCGAGCGGGTGGCGCGTGTGGCTGCCGCTCGCCCGGTCGAGCGCAGCACCCTGGTTCTGCCG
The DNA here is from genome assembly GCF_046026675.1 of Paraburkholderia sediminicola. Lineage (GTDB taxonomy): Bacteria > Pseudomonadota > Gammaproteobacteria > Burkholderiales > Burkholderiaceae > Paraburkholderia > Paraburkholderia sediminicola_F. The sequence goes on from NZ_JAQQEY010000002.1 coordinate 1,925,207, forward strand.
AGGCCAGAGGCGCCACACCCGGTCGAATACGTCGCACGCGACCATTTGACTTGCGACGCCGCGCCGGTTCACTACGTCGAAAACGCGCTGATCAACTCGCTGTTCGGCTTGCTGTGCTGGGAGCCGGTGTTCGCGGCGCTGCCCGGGGCGTTTTTTCACCCGTTCCAGCGCGGGCCGGCCGATCTGCATGCACCAGATTTTCACGCGCGCCGCGCCGCGCAATTCGCCGCCTGTCTTGCGCAACTCGACGGCAGCGCCTATCGCGAGACAATTCTGCGGCATCTGCATAGCAAGGCGGGTCTGCAATCGCCGTTCGTCTTCTGGGGCTTGCTGACGCCGGAACTGGTCGAGTTGGCGCTCGATTGCCTGCCTGCCGCGCATCTGAAACTATGGTTCGAGCGTTTGCTGCGTGACATCCGCGGCAACCGCTCGGGCCTGCCGGACCTGATTCGGTTCTGGCCGGCCGAGCGCCGTTATGAGTTGATCGAAGTGAAAGGCCCCGGCGACCGCTTGCAGGACAACCAGATCCGCTGGCTCGCGTACTGCGCGCAGCACGGCATGCCGGTGCGCGTGCTCGACGTGCGGTGGGCCGATGAAGAGATCGTCGCGTCTGAAGCCGTCACGGAGATCACCCCATGACCTACGTGGTCGCCGTCCGGGCGATGTGCGAATTCACCGCGCGGCGCGGCGATCTGGATCTGCGCTTCACGCCCGCGCCTACGTCGCTGGAAGGCATGGCCGGCCATGTGACGGTCGCCGGGCGGCGCGCGAGCGGCTATGAAGCCGAGGTCACGCTGACGGGCACGCATCGCGGTTTGACCGTGCGTGGCCGCGCCGACGGTTACGACCCGGTGTCGAACCGGCTGGAAGAGATCAAGACCCATCGTGGCGCGCTCGAACGGGTGCCGGCCAATCACCGCACGCTACATTGGGCGCAGGCGCTGGTGTACGGTCACCTGTTGTGCCAGACCCGCGGGCTCGCCGGATTGACGGTCGCGCTGGTGTACTTCGATGTCGGCAATCAGAAGGAAACCTTGCTGACCGAAACGCACACCGCGCGTGAGCTGGAAATTTTCTTCGTCGAGCAATGCGAGCGCTTTCTCGATTGGGCCGTGCAGGAAGAGGCCCATCGCGCCGCGCGCAATGCCGCGCTCAGTGCGTTGCAGTTTCCACATGGCCAGTTCCGCAGTGGTCAGCGCGAGCTGGCTGTGTCGGTGTATCGCGCTGCGCGTGACGGCAAGCCCTTGATGGCGCAGGCGCCGACCGGCATCGGCAAAACGCTGGCGACGATTTTTCCGCTGCTCAAGGCATGTGCATCGGATCAGATCGACCGTGTGTTCTTCCTGACCGCGAAGACGCCGGGCCGCGCGCTTGCCCTCGATGCAATCGAAACGCTTCATCGAAGCGCCGCGCTGACTTCTGCGCGCTTGCCGCTGAGAACCCTGGAACTGGTCGCACGCGACAAGGCCTGCGAGCATCCCGACAAGGCCTGCAACGGCGAGTCCTGTCCGCTCGCGCGCGGCTTCTACGACCGGCTCGACGCGGCCCGCAGCGCGGCGCTGGCCGGACCGCGGCTCGACCGGACATCGGTGCGTGACGCTGCGCTCGGGCACGACGTCTGCCCGTACTATCTCGCGCAGGAACTGGCGCGCTGGTCCGACGTGGTGGTCGGCGACTACAACTACTACTACGACAGCAGCGCGATGCTGTACGCGCTCACGCAGATCAATCAATGGCGCGTTGGCGTGCTGGTCGACGAGGCGCACAACCTGCTCGAGCGGGCACGGCGCATGTACAGCGCGACGCTCGATCAGGCAGCGTTCCGGCTCGCCCGCAAAACCGCGCCTGCGACGTTGAAGAAGCCGCTTGAACGGCTTCAGCGCGAGTGGAACGCGGTCAAGCGCGCACAGACCGACACCTATCAGGTCTACGCCGACGTCCCGGGCAAACTGCTTTCGGCAGCACAGAATCTGATCGGCGCGGTGACGGATCAACTCGCCGAAGCACCGCTTTCCATCGACGAAGCCTCGCTGCGATTTTTCTTCGATGCCATGCATTTCGTCGCGCTGGCGGAGCAATTCGGCGAGCATTCGATTTTCGACATCACGCTCACCACGGATCGCTACGCGCCGCGCGACAAAAGCAGCACCACGCTGTGCGTGCGCAACGTGATCCCGGCACCTTTCCTTGGCGGGCGTTACGCCGCCGCGCGTACCACAGTGATGTTTTCAGGCACGCTCAATCCGCATCATTTCTATCGCGACACCCTGGGTCTGCCGGAGCAGACGAACTGGCTCGACGTTGAAGGGCCATTCCGCGCCGAGCAGTTGCAGGTGCGGGTGGCCGGCAACGTATCCACGCGCTGGCGTGATCGCGAACGTTCGCTCGTGCCGATCGTCGATCTGATCGCAAAGCAGTACGCAGCGCAGCCGGGCAATTATCTCGGGTTCCTGAGCAGTTTCGAGTATCTGCAGCAGGTGATGGGGTTGATGCGCTCGCGTCATCCGGAACTGCCGGTATGGGCACAGGAACAGGGCATGGACGAGGCGGCGCGCGATGCGTTCCTCGCACGTTTTCGCACCATGAACCAGGGCGTCGGCTTCGCGGTGCTTGGGGGCGCATTCTCCGAGGGTATCGATCTGGTCGGGCAGCAGCTGATAGGCGCATTCATCGCGACGCTCGGCCTGCCGCAGATGAACGACGTCAACGAGCAGATGCGCCGCACGATGGACGCGAAGTTCGGCAACGGCTACGACTACACGTATCTGTATCCGGGCCTGCAGAAGGTCGTGCAGGCCGCCGGCCGCGTGATTCGCACGGAGCAGGATCAGGGGGTGGTGCATCTGATCGATGACCGGTATCGGCGGCTGGAAGTGCGGCGCTTGTTGCCGCGCTGGTGGCAGGTGCAATAAGCGGCTCGTCACTGTCCGCATGATGCTGCAAACCTCGCATCAGGCCATGCTCGAACTCGCCCGCGTCCAGACCATCACCGATTTCCGCGCGGAGCTGGCCCGCGTCCGGGTGCCGTCGCTCGTTGTGCAAGGCGACCGGGACGCCTCTGCGCCGCTCGAGCTGACCGGGCGGCCGACCGCGGCGCTGATCGAAGGCGCGTCACTCAACGTCTACGAAGGCGTCGGCCACGGCCTGTACTTCACTCATGCGGAGAAGTTGAACCAGGATTTGCTGGCGTTCCTGGGCCACCGGCCGGTTTAGGGTCGACCGGCAGTTGATCTTCAACCGGTGCGTCGGCCTTGCCGGCCGCCGCTTTCAGCGAGGCGTCGGCAGGCGCCGTTGAAGGCGGTTCGTCTTTCCCTGCAGCGTCGGGGCCGTCATCCGGTGCGCCGTTCGATTCGACTTTGGCCGGTACGCTCTCCGGGTCCCACGTCAGCAGATGCCGCTGCGGGTTCGCGATTTCGATGCCGCGCGCGCTGAACTGGTCGAGAATGCGCCGGTTAAATTCGCGCTGCACGCCCCAGCGCGCGGTGTCGCGGCATTGGATCTGGCCGGCCAGCGTGACCGCTGAACCATCCACGCCATCCACGCCCCAGAAGCTGAAGTCGGACAGGATGCCGTCCTTGAACTTCTCGTCTTCGCGCAGCGCGGCGCCGATTTCCTTCAGCGTGGCGATCGCCAGATCGACATCCTCGCCGAACACGATATTCACTTTCACCGCCGCATTGCCGAGTCCGCGATTGGTGTTGTTCACCGTCGTGACCGAACTGAACGGCACGGTGTACAGCGAACCGTCGCTGCCGCGCAAGCGTACGGTGCGGATCGACAGATATTCGACCGTACCGGATACGCTCGCGAGCGTGACCCAGTCGCCGACCTGCATGGCGTTTTCCATCAGCAGGAACATGCCGGTGATGAAATCCTGCACCAGCTTTTGCGAGCCGAAGCCGAGCGCCACGCCGAAAATACTCGCGCCGGCCAGCAGCGGCCCGATGTTCACACCGAGTTCGCTCAGGCCGGTGAGCACCACCACCAGCGCGATCACGCAAAAGAGCGCGCTGCGCAGCATCGGCAGCAGGGTACGCAGACGTGCGGCGCGCACGAGGTCGCCGCTGGTGGTCCAGCGGTCCAGCCGCCGTTCGATCGCCACGTTGGCGCCTTCCCACACCACCAGCGCGATCACCGCGGCGACACCGATCGTAACCAGCGCCGAAGCCAGCCGATGGCCGATCGAGCCGGTCCGGAACAGTTCGCCCACGTCGACGCCCCAAACCTGCAGCAGCGCGAGCGCGGTGACGATGCCGATGATCCACGCGACGACCCGCCGCAGCAGCGGATAATAGCGGTAGGCATGCTGTTGCACGAGCGACTTCTCCGCGTCGCCCTGTACATTGAATAGCCGCGCCATGGCGCCGAAAATCACGATCGCGACGACCCGCGCGCCCACCAGGATCGCCAGCGTAATGCCGCCGAGATGCAGCAGGGTGCGATAGCCGTTCTGCACGTCGAGCGCCCAGATGAACCACAGCGCCATCACCACGAACGCCGCGAACCCGGCCCATGCATCGGCGAGCGCGTTGCCGAACATTTGCAGCGATTCGCTCGCTGCAAAGCGCCTGCGGATCAATTCGCCGACCGGCTTCCTGCATTTCAGGATCAGAATCGAGATCATGATGTGGCCGGCGAGCGCGACCACTTTCATCAGCGCGAGGTGCGCCGCGTCGCTCAGGCCGAGCGACTGCGCGATCTCAGCGATTGCCGAACCCGCGCCGACCACGGCGACGATCCGTACGATCCAGCGCTGCACGAAGGCGGCCCACGCATCGCTCATGCGCAACAGGCGCAGGCGGGGCGCGCTCGGCTGCAGGAAGAAGCCGCTGATTATCACGATCAGGCGGCACAGCACGTAGATGTCGATCAACGAATCGAGCGCGCGGTCTTGCGGCGTGCCGTCTTCGGTGAAGATCGACATCAGCGCGCTCGCCGCGCCGATGAACACCGCCAGCGGCAACAGGCGCAGCACCATCGTCAGGAGCGCGCGCGGCAGGCGCTGCAGCAGCGTCAGGTGATGAGCGGCCTTCTGCTCGCCTTTGGCCTCAGTGGCTTTGCCGGTGGTGGGCGTGGGCGTCGTGACGGACGCGCCGGGCTTCGCCGCCCGTGCCGTTGCATCGGGCGATGTGGGTGAAACGGGCAGCGGCGGCGCGGCATCCGGCGCGTCAGCCGGTTGCGGCTGGACGTCGACGGGCAGGTCCGCTTGCGATGCACCGTCTTCATCGCCACGTTCGCGGCGCGCGGCGAGGGCCGCGTACGCGCGGCGCAACAGGCGGCGCGCGAGCCATTCGAGCGCGAGCGCGGGCAGCAGTGCGGCCAGCAGCGACCATGCGACCTGGCCGAGCACGCCGCGTGCTTGCGGGTTGGTCGATTGCCAATGCCACCAGGCACGCACTGAAGTGACGTCGAGCAGCGCTGCGACTGAACTGCGCAATGACTTGCCGAGGTGCACGGCCCAATGCGCGCCCTGACGCGCCAGTTGCGAGGCGAGGCCATTGGACTGGAAGGCAGCTGGGACGAGCGCGGTCGCGCCGCTAGCTGCGGCGGGTGCCGACGCAGCCGCGGCCGCCGAGGCAGGCGGAGCGCTGAGCGCGCCCGCTGCGGCGATCGCCTGTAGCGTGTCGCTGACTTGCGCGCGGCGGGTGGGGTCATTGAGGACGCTGAGAGCCTGGCGGGCCTGCTCGGGCGTCAGGGTGGGCGCGGCGCCAGATGCCGCGGACGCGGTGGCGGGTTGCGCTGCGACGGCAAAGGCCGGCGAGACGCTCAGGAGGAGAAAAATGACAAGCCAGGCGTGGAGTTTTTTGCGCATAGGGTGTAAGGCGGGGTACCAGGTGCGGACGGCGGTGCCGGGACGCGTGGGTCGATTCGGCGGCGTGACCTTGGACCGACACGCGTTTAGTCGTACAAGTTCCATCCGCGGCGGCTATTGGTGTTCACGCGGAGGTTCGGCCAGTTGGTCCGAATTGTAACGTCAGGTAGCAGAAAGCTTGCCTGACGGAGGCGCCGTCCACGGCGTAGCGCGTAAGATCGCGCGGCTTGAGATTTGCTGAGGCGGCAGGCGCCGTGTGGCAGGCGGCCATGCGCGAAAGCGCAAGGGCTCGGCACCACAGGGGCGCTCAGGCCCGGCAATGCCTATTCCGTTGCTTCCACCGAATCCGTCGCCGCCACGCCGAGCGTGCCTTCAACCACCTCGGTGAAGGTGCGCTCCTCGCGCAGAATGAAGCGCTTCGTCTGCGCGAACAGGAAATTTTCCCGTGCTTCCGCGTCGGAGCGCAGCCGCGCCCGATACGTTTCGTACGCGGCGAGGCTGTCGAACGCGATCAATCCCCAGGCGACGTCGTTGGTCCCTTCGTGGGGCAGAAAGTAGCCGATCAGATGGCCGCCGCAGCGCGGAATAATGCGGCCCCAGTTCCGAGCGTAGTCGTTGAAGGCTTCGCGTTGGAACGGATCGATCTGATAGCGGATGAAGCAGGTAATCGTCATGTGCGAGCTCCCGATCGGGTGGGGGTGGTTTGAAGCAGTGAGTACCAGTATGGAGACTGCTCGACTGCGACGTTTCACTGCTTTCTGAACTGTGGTTGAGCGGGGATGACTGGATTCATCGACGGTATGAAAGCCGCATACCTGGCAAGCGACAAGTGCCTCATTAATTAGCCTGGCGCAGCTGTTTTCCCGCTAGCCTTGCGGATCGTCAACATCGCGAGCGCCGCGCCGGCCAGTGCACACATCGCCGATACCAGAGCCACTGCCCGCAAGGCCGCCCCAAGTGCCTCGGCTTGCGCGCGCGCCACTTCGGCTCGTGTCGTGTCGTCCGTTGCGCCTGGCGCCGCCGAGCTCGTACTCATCGTGTCCTGCGTCAACCGTGCCGACTCACGCGCCGCTTGCGGCACGTTCGACGCATCGAGCCGCGCGTCGAGCGCCGCGTCGTGCGACCACACGAACACGATCCCGAGCACAGCGATCGCCAGCAGACTTGCCACCCTGGCGACGGCGTTATTGATGCCCGAGGCGACACCTGTGCGGGCAGCGGATACCGATGTCATCACCGTCGTCGTCAACGGCGCGACGGTAATCGTCATGCCGAGTCCGAGCACGACGAGCGCCGGAAAGAAGCCGCGCCAGTATTCGCCGCGGACCCAGGGCAGCGCGAGCATCGCAAAGCCGATCGCCGCGATCACCGGGCCGATGCCCAGCAAGGCCCGTGCACCGTAACGGCTCGTCAGGCCGCCGGTGAAACGCGACAACAGGCCGATCGTGACCGGCACGGGCAGCAGAGCGGCGCCTGCCTCGGTCGCGCTATAGCCATACGCGCGGATCAGCGTGAACGGCAGGAAGAACAGCGCCCCGCCCAGCCCGAAATAGAGCAGTAGCGTGACAAGATTTGCGCCGACGAAGTCACGCGAACGGAACACATCGAGCGGCATCATCGGATTGCGGGTCTTCGCTTCGAGCACGACGAAGCCGGACAGCACGAAGAGGCCGCCGAGGATCGACGCCAGCACCCTGCGGTCGCCGAAGCCGCGCGCCGAGGCGATGGTCAGGCCGTAGGTCAACGCGGCGAGCCCTGCGGCCGCCGTGACGGCGCCCGGCAAGTCGAGCCTCGGCAGCGCTTGCCCTTTGTGCGCGGGGTCCAGGTCTGATGAGTCGTCTTCCTGCCGGCTGTCCGGCACGGCGATGACAGCCAGCGCGATGGTTGCGCACGCAACCGGTACGTTCAGAAAGAAAATCGCCCGCCACGAAAACGCATCGACGAGCCAGCCGCCCGCCACCGGCCCGACCGCCGAGGTGATCGCGCCGACGCCGGCCCAAGTGCCGATCGCCTTGCCGCGCTCCTTGTCGTCGAACACCGAGCCGATGATGGAGAGACTGCTCGGCACCAGCAGCGCCGCGCCGATGCCTTGCACGGCGCGCGCCGCGATCAGGGCGCCGACGCCAGGCGCCAGGCCGCAGCCAATCGAGGCCAGCGTGAACAGGCCGATTCCCGCGATGAATACGGTGCGCCTGCCCAGCTTGTCGCCCAGCGAGCCGCCCACCAGCACCAGGGCGCCGAGAAACAGCAGATACGCATTGACGACCCACTGGATTGCCGCGACGCTCGCGCCCAGTTCGGTCTGGACCGATGGCAGCGCGACGTTGACCACGGAGCCGTCGATGAACGCCATGCTTGAACCGAGGATGGTCGCGGTGAGCGCGAGCTTTTTGCGTCGGCACGGGTGATCGAAGCTGAGGGGCTGCGCGTGGATGGCCAGCGCGTCGCACGGGCTCGCCTGGGCGGGGAGCGTGGAGGCAGGGCGGCGCACGGGCGCCGGGGCGTGCTGGTTGGCCAAGTCCACTCCAGGGTGGATGAACGGCTTTCAGCATAGCAACGCCAGGGGAGAACCGATAGGCGGTTACGACGCCTCGCCGACCGAGCGGCGCCAACCGGCGCGGTCGCGGCACTATTGGCGGTGGTTTGCCCGTTCAGGCGGCCTTAGGTCAAACCAGCGAGGTCAAACCAGCGAAGGCGCCTGCCGCTCCGCCTCGTCGTCGGCATCCGCACCGCCGTTGGCGTTCGACGCGCGTCCGGCCGCCGGATCCTGATGCAGCCGGCTCGCATGCATCAGGCGATACAGCGTGGCGCGCGAAATGCCGAGCTCGGTTGCTGCCTCGGACAGCTTATAGCCGTGCCGCTGCAAAGCATGCTCGATGGCGTCCTTTTCGGCCTTGCTGCGGATCTCCGCCAGCGTCACGGCCGGTCCATTGTCGGTTTCGGGCAGGCCGAGGTCGCTTGCCGTGATAAAACGGCCCTCGCTCATCACCACGGCCCGGCGCACGCAATTGATCAGCTCGCGCACATTGCCCGGCCACGGATAGTTCGACATGGCGACAATCGCGTCGCTCGACAGCCCGCGCAATTTACGCGCGCCGTCCTGCCGGTACATGCTGAGCGCATAGTTGGCGAGCAGCTTGATGTCGCCGCCGCGCTCGCGCAACGGCGGCTCGACAAGCCGCAGCACGCACAGGCGGTGATACAGGTCGGAGCGGAAGCGGCCGTCTTCGACGGCTTTGTCCAGATCGACGTGGGTCGCCGAAATCACCCGTGCGTCGACGTTGATCGGGCCATTGCCGCCCAGCCGTTCGATGGTGCCTTCCTGCAGGAAGCGCAGCAGCACCGCCTGGCATTCGTGCGGCATGTCGCCGATTTCATCCAGAAACAGGGTGCCTTCGTTGGCGCTTTCGATCCGGCCGATCTTGCGCTGCAACGCGCCGGTAAAGGCGCCGCGCTCGTGGCCGAACAATTCGGCTTGCAGCAGGCTCGGCGGAATGGCCGCGCAATTGATCGCGACGAACGCCCGGCCGGCGCGCGGCGAACGCTCATGAATCGCACGGGCGGTCAGTTCCTTGCCGGTGCCCGATTCGCCGGCAACGAACACTGGCGCGTCGGTCACGCCGCATTTGTCGATGCGCCGGTATAGCTGCTGCATCGCCTCGCATTGCCCAACCATGCCGTGCCGGCCGAGCGAAGGCTCGGGGGCGGCTGGCACGTGCCGCAGGCTCGACAGCCCGTGCGCGTGGCCGAGCGCGAATACCAGCCGCTCGTTCAGCCACGGCCGGGTGACGAAATCGAAGCAATAATCGAGGATGAAGCGGCTGACCAGTTCGTCGTCCGACTGGCCTGGCGCGATCTGCGCGACCCAATTGGTTTCGACGCGGCGCATGCAGGAGGCGAGAGCGGACAAATGCTGGGACGTGCAGTCACCGGGCAATTCGACGAGGCCGACCTTGATGTTGTCGCGCTCGATCATGCGTTCGGCGATTGCGGTGCTTTTGGCGTGCACAGCTTGCCAGCCGGATGCGGCCAGGAAGCTGGCCAGATCCCGGTCGGGCGAGTTCGACACGTATAGAACGGTGCGTTCGGTGTCGACAGGCGTGCAAGTCGTGTTCATGTGACCCCCGGATTGTTGCTGCTCTCAGAACTGCTCTTCGACGAACTGGACAGACCGGCTATGACAAATTCACGGTAGCGGCAATGGCGGGGACGTAGAGCGGCGGCATGAACCGCGAGGTGCTACACGTCGGACAGATAGCAGGACAGCATTTAACGGTGAGACCGCCTGACTATTTCATCCCCGAATCACAAAAGCCGTTTTCTACCTCAGTGGTCTGGCAGACGCGCTCTACGTGGCGCATTGCTTAACGATAAGCGAAAGTGCTTTCGAGCGCCATACAAACAAATCTGGATTCAGAAACGTTTTTCCCGCTTCGGCCTGCGTGTTTGCGGTTCAAAAATGATCGGTCAACCGCCGCTATGTGCGAAATCCCACATAGCGATTGCAAATCGCATGGCGGTCATCGTGCAACGGATGCGGCGCCGTCGAATCACCGTGTCTCAGGCTTGCAACATTTTGGGCAACTGCTGCGAGAGCTGTTTCGTGGCCCGAAGCTTCGGCACATTTGACCGGGCCACGCCGCAAAGCGTGGCCCGACCGAGGCCGGCCAGGCGCCCATCCAGGTTCGCGAACAGGTAGATCCTCCTGCAACGCGCTGGCGGATGAACCCATTGCGTGTCAAATCCGAATCAACGTGTGCCGTGAGGTATGGTCCGGCGCGGTGCGCTATAGCGAAATTCACCGTGCATCAAGGGGTTGAGAGGACATGGCACAGCCATTGCAATAGGAGCGTTACAAGCGAATGCATTGCCGCCCGCTCCGGTAGCACGGGGAAAGCAGCCGGAGCCCGGCGGTGAACATCGTCTTCGTAAGCGCGGCCGGGGAAGCCAATGTGTCTTACGAGGGTGTGGCGGGGCCACTGAAAAACGGACGTCAAAAAAGTGGGCTGAATGGTCGATGCGGTGCATCGGTCATTCTTCACCGGACGACGTGAAACGCTGACCTCGCCATTTTTTCCGTCCGACTGGACGGACCTGGCGTTGATGGCCGGAATTAAATTGATCGCAATAGCGACAGGTACCGTGCTCGTGCAAGTTGCGGGCACGCGATGCACAGCACAGAACAGGGGCGGGGCAGCGCACGGTCAGGACCAGCCGGCGCGACGATGCGGGGAGGGATGGCCTTAGTCTCCATAGAGGGGCACGCTTCACGAGGTGGACTGGGCGCCGTGCCGGCGCGATTGCGCGGGCACGGCTTACCTGGACGCGGGCTTGAAATGGCTCACCATTCGGGGGTTGTCATGAAAACGATCAGCAAGTTGGCCGCACTGCGGCTGGACCACCACAGCACGGCGCATGGCGCCGTTCTCTCCTATCAGCGTCTTGTCGCAGGCCCGCGCGGCTTGTTCGCTGCGCCGCCGGCCGATCTGTTCACGCTGGTGATCGCCGAGGCGATGAAACGCAAGGCTCAGCCTGAAATTCAGCGCGATGCGCTGCGCGACGCGATCCATGAGATGCCGCCGTCGCCTGAGCGAGGCCACGAGCGCAGTGCGGACGTCGACCCAGCCGGACCCGACGATTACATCTGAATGCTGACGGCGATTGGCGTGGCGTTGCCGGCCGGATGGCTCCAGGCCGGTCGTCGTCGCGCCCCACAAAGGCATGCTCGGCCGCCGGTTCGCCAGGCAGTCGAATGTGCCGCCGCAACTCAAGTACAACCGCTGAACCCACCCGATCACTGAAACTTGCACGCCAGAATCGAATCCTGGCGCGCGTGGCATGATATGGACATTCGTCCGGTGTGACTGCTACGCTGCGACACTGACGGACCGGAAGCCTTCATGAAGCAGGCTTGAATAATAATTCGCATATCGAAACGAGTGTGACATGACAAAGACCACACCTTCGCGGGAATTCGATGGTGAGGGCCGTCTCCAGGATGCCACGATCGTGGACCCGGCGGGCGCAGCGCCCCGCGCCGACGGTGGAGACGGCGTTATGCCGGCTGGCGGCATCCGCGAGGCGTTGACCGAAATTCTCGCGCGCATTGCCGCGGCGCTCATGTTGAGCATCTTTACTTATGCGGCGGTCAAGCAATGGCTCGCGGCGCCCACACGCATCACCTTGCTGCTGCTCGTGGTAAGCGCGTTCATGACTCTGGGGTTGTCGCTATTTGCGCGGGTGCCCATCCATCGTGACTGGACGCCTTTCGCTTTCATCTGCTCGGTGGGTGGGACGTTCTATTTTCTTGCTGTGCGGCTTTCGCCCGGCACCCAACTTATTCCGGAGGCGGCCGGCGCGTCGTTGCAACTGCTGGGGATTGTCTGGCAACTGTTCGCGAAGGTCTCGCTGCGCAGGTCGTTCGGCATTTTGCCCGCCAATCGCGGGGTTGTTTCCCGCGGGGCTTACCGGTTCGTGCGTCATCCCATGTATCTGGGGTATTTCGTGACGGACGTCGGGTTTTTGCTGGCGAACTTCGGGATTCAGAATGTGATTGTCTACGGATGCCAGTTTGCGTTGCAGGTTGGACGCATTGTGCGGGAGGAGCGGCTCCTGTCCGACGACGAGCGGTATCGGACGTACAGGGGTAAGGTGCGGTTCCGGGTAATTCCGGGCGTGTTTTGACGGTGTATCGTGTAGTTTCTCTTGCGGTGCAAACCGCAACGAGCCGCAATGAGCGGCGCTAAACGGCAAACCCCCAACCCCCAACCCGCCTGACTACCTCTGATAGATCCGCACGAGCGCCACATCATCCATGCAAAGCGATACAAACCCGTTCCACGACATGGCATCGATTCTTTCCAATCCGATCCTCAACACGGATTCGTACAAGGCGTCGCACTACCTGCAATATCCGCCGGAAGCGTCGGCGATGTTTTCATACATCGAGTCGCGTGGGGGACGCTACGACCGTACGCTGTTTTTTGGCCTGCAGATGCTGATCAAGGAGTATCTGTGCCGGCCCATTACACCGGCCATGATCGACCAGGCGAAGGTGTTTTTCACGGCGCATGGCGAGCCGTTCAACGAAGGCGGCTGGCGCTACATCGTCGAGCACCATGAGGGCTATCTGCCCGTGCGGATTCGCGCGGTGCCGGAAGGTTCGGTCGTGCCCACGCATAACGTGCTGGTCACGGTCGAATGCGACGATCCCGAGGTGTTCTGGCTAGCCTCGTATCTGGAAACGATGTTGCTGCGCGTGTGGTATCCGATTACCGTCGCGACGCAAAGCTGGCATCTGCGCAACACGATCCGCGCTTATCTGGAGAAGAGTAGCGACGACCTCACGCAATTGCCGTTCAAGCTGCACGATTTCGGCGCGCGCGGCGTGTCGAGTGCGGAGTCGGCTGCGATTGGCGGCTCGGCACATCTGGTTAGTTTCATGGGCTCGGATACGGTGCTTGGCGTAGTTGCGGCAAACCACTACTACAACGAATCGATGGCGGCGTTTTCCGTGCCGGCCGCGGAGCACAGCACGATCACGTCATGGGGGCGCGAGCGTGAAACCGACGCGTTCCGCAACATGATCGCGAAGTTCGGCAAGCCTGGGGCGATCGTTTCGGTGGTGTCCGATTCCTACGACCTGTTCGCCGCGCTCGAAGTATGGGGCACGACGTTGAAGCAGGCCGTGCTCGACTCCGGTGGCACGCTGGTGATCCGGCCTGATTCCGGCGATCCGCTGACGATTGTCCTGCAGACCATGCGGGCGCTCGAGGCGTCGTTCGGTTCGACGGTGAACGGCAAGGGGCGGCGTGTGCTCAACAACGTGCGCGTGATTCAGGGCGACGGCGTGAATCCGGATTCGATCGAGGCCATCCTTGCGGCCATGGATGAGGCCGGCTTTGCGGCGGACAACATCGTCTTTGGCATGGGCGGCGCGTTGTTGCAGCAGATCAACCGCGATACGCAGCGGTTCGCCATGAAGTGTTCGGCCATCCGGCTCGGTGACGAGTGGCACGACGTACGCAAGGACCCGGTCACGGATGCCGGCAAGCGCTCGATGAAAGGGCGGCTTACGTTGCTGGTGAATCGTCACACAGGCGAATATCGGACAGTGACGCTGCCGGTGGCGTGGGATGAGCGCACTGTTGAAGGCGATTGGGACGAGGCGCTCGCGACGGTTTTCGATTCTGGAAAATTGCTCGTCGATGCGACGTTTTCCGAAATCAGAAAGAGGGCTCACGCGGCCGAGGGTTAGTCGGCTGTTTGGCCCGATATGTCAGCGCACATACCAGACCGACACGCCACCGGCATCAACGTCAATCCGGCAAGGGCTCCCTTCCCGCAACCGGGCATCTTCGTTCGCGATGTCGAAACGCAGCCCCGCGATATTCAGGCGGACATACCGCTCGCCGCGCCGTAACTCGACGGCGTCGACCATGCCGGCGTATGCGCCACCGGGTGAAATAACCACGGCGTGTGACGAGATGCGCCACATCACCCGTTGCCCCGCAGGAATGGCAAAACCGCTATCGCCGGTCGCGATCGTCAACCCATTGCCAATCTCGACTCGCCCCGGCGCCGTCATCAAACCTTCGCCGACGTTGTGCAAGCCGAGCAACTCGGCAACCCGCATCGAAGCCGGCCGTTCGAACGCCTCATCGATGGAACCCGCCTGCAGCACGCGCCCCTGTTCGACAACCAGCACCTCGTCGGCAAGCAGAGCCGCTTCGTCGGGATCGTGTGTGACGATGATCGTCACCGCCGCAATTTCGCGCTGCAACGCGCGCAGCGACTGCTGCAAACGCCGTCGCCGCGGCGTATCGAGCGCGGCGAACGGCTCATCGAACAGCAGCAATTCGCTGTGACGCGTGAGCGCTCGCGCCAGCGCCACGCGTTGCCGCTGACCGAACGACAATTGATGCGGCAAGCGCGCAACCAGTTGCGCGAGGCCGAGATGATCGAGCCAGTAACGAGCGCTGGCTGCGTCGGCGTCGACGGGAAACGCGAGTTGCTGCGCCACCGTCATGTGCGGGAACAGACCGTAGTCTTGCGGCATGTAGCCGATCTGGCGGCGCTCGGGCGGCAGTGTGCCCAAGTCAGTTGTGCCGAGCCGAACGGAACAGGCTGCGTTGGATTCGAGCCCTGCAATCAGACGCAATGCGAGGGATTTGCCGGAGCCCGACGGGCCGATGATCGCAAGCCGCCGCGTGACAGGCGCCCATGCTATGTCGAGTTCGAATGCGCCCAATCGGCGCTGCAGATGAAAGGCGAGGCGAAGGTCGGAAATCTCGCCCCGGCTCGCCGTCAGATCCGTGCCGGGTTCCAGCGCGTCATCGCCGTTTTCGGTTTGTTCGAGCGAGGCTTTCTGCCGAAGGCTGTAAATCGATAACGCCGCGCAGACAATTGCAATCGCGAGCGTCGGCAGCAATAACGGCATCATCGCCGGCAGGCCCTGGCCACCGAATACGACGTACGTGTACACCGGCAGCGAATACGGGTGATAGGCCACCATTACCGTTGCGCCGAATTCGCCGAATGCTCGCAACCACGCCAGCGCAAGTCCCGCGCGAATCGCCGGCCACGCAACCGGCAACATCACGCGGAAGAAGCGGCTGCCTGCACGATGGCCGAGCGTCGCGGCCACGTCGTCGAGCACGGGGTCCACAGCGCCGAACGCCGATTTCGCGGCGATGATCAGGAAGGGCGCGGCCACGAAGATTTCCGCGAGCACGATGCCGGCAAACGAATCCGTCAGCGCCCCGTTGGTGAAGCGGCCGACCCAGCTATAGGGCCCAAGCAGAAACAGCAGCAGCACGCCGCTCGTGAGTGGTGGCAAGGCGAGCGGTAACTGCACGACGAAGCCGAGCAGCGCCATCTTGCGCGAGTTCGAGCGCGCCAGAAGATAGCCGAGCGGCACGCCGCCGAGCAGAATCACGAATGACGCCACGCTGGCGCTCGCCGCCGAGATGCCGACCGCCGACCACACTGCGCGCCAATCGACATTCGGCCAATCGGCTGCGCCGAGTTGCGGCACGCTCGCGATAAACGGCGCGCACAAATAGACGGCCAGCAGCGCGGCCAGCCACAGCAGCGGTCGCGCGGCGGACCGCTTCACCGCCTGATTCACCGCCTGTTCCATCGCCTTACTGCGCGGCGTCGATCACGGCTTGCACCGAAGGCGGCATGGCTTGCACATTGCCGGTAATGGTCGGTTTGATGACGTCCACGCCGTGTTGCTTGAGCAACGCGCGGCCTTGCGCACTCAGCAGGAAGTCGACAAAGCTGCTTGCGCCCTCACGGTTCGGTGCATCGCTGAGAATCGTGAGCGTGTAGCTCGCTTTGGCCTGCAATTCGGGCGCAGGACGAAGCGCCGGAATCTTCAGGTCGGACGTTTCGGTCGAGTAAAAGAAGCCGGCATCGAGCTGGCCGGACTGCAAACGGCCCACCAGCGTTTCTTCAGGCAAAACCTGCGCGGGATTTTCCGCGTCGCCCAGCGTCTTCTCGACGAGGTCCGGCTGATGGTAGAGCTCCGCGGCCTTCGTCATCATCTCGACGGTGAATGCGCCCTTCGGATCGAGCTTCGGATCGGTGCGGCCGATACGGATGCCCGGCTCCTGCAACACCTGATCCCAGCGCTTGTTCTTGAAGTCCGCCGCGAATTTGCTTTGCGGGTTATAGCCGATCATCAACGGCGATTCGGCGAAGTTCACGTACCACGTGACGTGATCGCCATTCGCTTGACCCATCAGGCTGGTATTCACCTTCGGGCTCGCGCTGATGAACACGTCGCCGCGGCGCAGCTTGCCCTTGATCTCGTTGGCGATCTTGTTCGAGCCCGCCGCGTAGCCGCGGAAGTGCTGGCCGGTGGCCTTTTCGAAGGCCGGCCCCACGCTGCGCTCCATCAGATTGACGAGCGAACCGGCGTACAGCACGTTGACCGTGTCGTCCTGCGCGAAGGCGGGCGTGGCTGTTACCACGCCGGCGACGACCACAAAAGATGCAAGCAGCTTGCGAATCATGCGATTAACCCCGATGCGTTATTAAGAGCGCTATATTACGACGCCATCGCATTGCGTTGTGGGTCGCTGCGCGCTCTGTGTGGTCAATTAATTGAGCGGGAAAATCCGCACGTAGCTAGTGCCGCCTGTGCTGCCGGTTCGGTCGATGGCGTACAGCAGGTGCCGGGGCGTGTCGACGGCCACGCCGCGCGCGTCCTGAAAGTCGTTTGCAAGCACGCTGATGGTGCCGTCCGGGGCGATCCGGCACAGACCCGTGGTGTTGCACTTGGTGTAGAGACTGCCGCTCGTGTCGACGGCCATGAGGTCGGGGCTGTTGATGTGCGCGAGCGTCGCGCTCGGCGCCACCGCCTGCGCTCCACCGAGCAGCGTGCTCAGACTCGCTTTGACGATGTTGTTGTTCGCCTGATCGGAGACGTACACGGTGTCGCCCGACACCGCAACGCCGACCGGTTTGCCGAGGCCCGTCAGCAGATCGCGCTCGACAGCGGTGTGGGCGGTCGGATCGTAAGTGATGAGGCTCAGGCCACCCTGTGGCGGCGCGCTGCCGTTTTTGATGAACCACGTCGACAGTAAGCGATTCGCGCCGATCGAGATGAGTCCGAGGCGGCGTCGCGCCGGATTGGGGCCGCTCAGTGGCACGATCGTGTCCACACCTGTGATGCTGAACACCGCGCTCGCGGTTCCGAAGCCGAAGCGTTCGATCATCAGCGCGCCGGCGTCGGCGAAGCTCAACTGGCTCAGGCTGTTGGCTTGACCCGCCACGACCGGCACAGTGGCGTAATGCGAGAAGGTGTGACCGTCGGGCGAGGAGAGCACGCCGTTGGTTTGATCGTCGGTAATGAAGACGGCGCCGTCAGCCGCGCGCACCGCGATGCCATTCGGCGAAGCGCTGACGGCGACCCGTTGCGGGACGGCCGTGACGCTATCGCCGCCGCAACCCGCCAGCAAGGCGATCAGGCCACAACTGACGAGGGCGAGCTGGGTGCTGCGTCGCAGAGCGGGTGAAAGGCGCATGTGATCTCCTGAGCGGCCGGGTTGAAGGCCGGCCGCGAAGCCGGCCGGTCGACACGAGCTGTGAATTTTTATAGATGTGGACCGGCCGGCGGAGCGGCCGATATGCCTGGCGATATATTGCGTATCGATGCGGTCTTGCACCGACGCGGCCATCGCAGCGTAATATACACACGGAAATAACGGGTGAACAAGCTGGTCAGGCTTTAATGCTGGAGATAATCGCGTATGGATAGTGTGAATGTGATTGCCGCGCCTGCCGTCGAAAGCGCGCTCGTCCTGAGCGGACGGTTCCAGCGGACGCTGTCTTTCGACCTCGATCGACTCAAGGGTTACGAAAGCGTGCTGGCCAGGCCATTCGATCTGCGTTGCTACACGACGAACCGTTTCATCCGCAGCGTTGAGCCATACCGCGGTGTGCGTCTGACGACCTTGATCTCGGAAGCGGGTTTGCCGAACGAGGTACCGGGCGAGTTCAAGCGCACGGTGTTCGTGGCGGTGGGGCACGATGGCTACGTCGTGACATTCTCGTGGCATGAGCTGTTCAACACGCCGATCGGTGAGAACGTGCTGGTTGCTTACGAATGCGATGGCCGCGCGCTCGATGCTGAAGACGGTGCGCCGATTCTGTTTTCCGGTTCGGACATTCTGCCCGCGCCACGCCACGTCAAACGGCTCGCGCGTATCGAGGCGCATGTTTTGAAGCCCTTGGCGTAGGTGATTCGAATGACGGGCGTAATATGGTTCGATGTTCTTCATCGTGCCGCCGCCATGTCTGACGAACCGCTTTCGCCTGTTGCGCAACCGGCCGTGCCCAGCCCCGAACCGCTATTTGCGTCGCTCGATGCGCGGGTTGCCGAGCGCACGGCGCAGTGGCTGGCCGCGGCCACGGACGCCGCGTCACCCGATACTCGATTGTTCGTCAGGCTGATTGCCGCGCGTGATGTCCGGGACGAACTCACGCTGCTTGGGTTGCCTCAACCGGCGTGGCGCGCGCTACTGGAGCGGCACTTTGTTCACGCCCCTGCGTCCCTGCCTGCATTGCCACCCGTCGATACCAGCGAACACGCGGCATTCGTCGAAACGCTGCACGCATTGCTGCTCACGTACGCCAGCGCCGCCGTCGACACGAACGACGCTCGCTGCCTCGCCTCAATCGTCGCTCACGCGTGCTTGCGGCCGGATCACCTGTGGCGTGACCTCGGTCTTGCGGGCCGCGAAGAAGTTACGTGGATGCTGACGCGCTATTTCCCAACGCTCGTGGTGTTGAATGTCGATAACCTGCGCTGGAAGAAATTCCTCGCGCAGCAACGGGCGCTTTCCTTGGGGCTTCAGCCCGGCCCGGCGCCCGGTTGCCCGGGCTGTGAAGACTATGGGCATTGCTTTCCCGGCCACCACTGACGGCCATGCAGCCAGGGTGGCAGCGCGAGGCGGTTCGTGTATGCTTTCGCGCATGGCTGATACCGCGAAAACCAAACCAAGCCCCGCGACAAAATCCGCGAAACCACGCCCCGAAGTGCGCTTCAGAATGCGCATCCGCAGCGGCGACGCTGTCGCGCTCGGACCGGGCAAAGTCGAACTGCTGGAGGCCGTGCGCGAATACGGCTCGATCTCGGCTGCGGCGCGCAGCCTCGGCATGTCGTACCGGCGCGCATGGCTGCTGATCGACGAGCTGAACCGCTCGCTCAAAACGCCGGCCACGCACTCGGAGCAGGGCGGTCAAAGCGGCGGCGGTTGTACGCTCACGCCGGTCGGCGAACGCATCATTCATCTGTACCGCGATGTCGAAGACGAGGCCCAACGAAGCTGCGCGAAACAGATCGCCGAGTTGACCCGGCTGATTCGTTCCTGAGCGCGGCCTCACTCACAGTTCAACCGTGGCGCAGGCAAAACGCCGAGGGCGGCGGATTGCCCAACTGGGCAAGATGCTCGGGGCGCAGCCGGTCCACCAATTCGACAAAGCTCGCCACGCTTGCCGTGCGCAACGGGTGATAGTCGATCTGATGGCGCTCGCATACCCGTTTGAGCGTATTCATCGAATCATGATCGACGCAGTCGACCGGAAACACGACGATATCCGCGCCCGGCAGCGCGGCGGCTAGCAGACCTTTGCGGTCTTCCACGCCGCCGTCGTGCACCACGAAATCGCCACCGGCGGCCTCCACCAGCCGCTTGAGCGCGGCATTCGAGCCGGGACGGCCGCCCACGTAGACAATCCGTTTGCCGCGCACGCTGTCGAGGCTGGCTTGCCGCGTCTGCGCGCCATGGCTGCTGTCCGCTGAATTCACCGTCGCGCGTTCCAGCGCGTCGCATTCGTTTTGCACTAACAGGAGCTGCGCCAACGTCTCATCACGGCTCTTGCGTAACGCGAGTGCCGCGCCCTGTTCCTGCAGCGCGCGTTGTTCAGCGGCCTCACGGCGGCTCGTATGGAGCGCCACCCGCTGGTCGCTGTCGGCGAGCTTGTCGCGCAGCCTCGATATCTCGGCTTCGAGATCGGAAGGATCCGTCGGCGTCTGGCGCGTGGCCCGGGCGGTGAGTTGCGCGATCTGCTCGTTGAGCGTGGCGATCACCGCGTCGCGCTGTGTGCTGATTTCCTGCAAGCGGCTTTGCTGCCGCTCGACTTTCTCTTTCAACTCGGCGTTTTCCGCTTCGAGCGCAACCAGTCTGCGGATGTCCGCGCGATTCGCCGCGCCGACCAGATGCGACAGCATGTGCAATTCGCCGAACGCTTTCTGACGCACTTGCAGGGTCGCGCACGGATGCGTCATCAAAGCCCAGTAAGCCGGCGGGATCTCGCCGCTTTTCAGCGCTTCGTCCCAGAGCTTCAGCAGCTCGACGTCGTCGGCGGCTTTGTCGAAGCGGCGGATCGCCGCCGCATAGTGCTCGTCGAGCAACTTGTGCAGGGCTTTGGCGCCCGCGCCGCCATCGATCGCGAGTTCGACGGCCGAGTGATGAATCTCCAGATCGCTCGCGTCCCGGCGATCGAGGCTGGTGAATTTAGGCACCAGCTTGCGCAGTTCGTGCGTGCTGAGACAGGTGCCGATGATCGAGCAATGCAGCTGGCCATCGAGCTCGGCGAGGCGCGCGCGCCGTTTGGTGTTCGAGAGCGATGCCTTGGCGGGCGTGCAGCACGGATCGGCCGCGCGCAAACCGGTGCCGGCAAGCTCGTCGCCGGACAGTTTGAGGCGCGAAGGCTGGGCGAGACGAAACGGCGGCGTGTGCATGAGGACCTCGAATCCGGATCTGGCGTCAGGCTGACTGAACGTGCGTGCTGGACATCCGCGCCATGCAGGCGCTGCTGGCGATATATTCGAAAAGATATAACGATCGGCAAGAGAAAACGTTCATATGCGGCAATGACGAATTAGTCGTTCGGGTGGACGAGCGTCCGCTCAGCGCGTGCTTTGCGCTGAGTGATCGTGGTAGAAGCGGCGGCAGAAGCAGTGACGGGAACTGCCGCGGTAGTGCGGCCGGCGGCGCGACGGGTGACGGCCGGCGTTGTGCCGCCGGTTGTCCGTGCATGCTGATCCAGAACATGTCCAACGCACAGACCGATAAACGCGGTATCGAGCCGTTCGAGTTCCGCCACCACCTTGCGTAGCGCTGCCAGGTCGTTGCTGAACGCATCCGAGAAGATCGCGTCGCGAAGTTGCTCGGCCGAGCGCGCCTCTTCGATCGACGCTTTCAGATCGCGCAGACGGGCAAAAGCCGCCGCCTTGGCCTGTTCGGCCAGGATCGACAGCAGCTGGTTCAATGAGTGCGAGCCCGACGTGCCCACCGACGCGAAGTTCAATTGGTCGCCGGTCAGCATCAGCACGAAGCGCTGCACGCTGCCGTAAAGGCGCCGGTAAGCATCGACGACGTCACGGATCAGTTCGGCGCGGCCACGTTCTGATACCGATTTCACCGCGACGATGGTCGACGGCAGTCTTTTCGGGCGGTGTCCCGCCGGGTCGGACGAGGTGGGTCGCAATGGGGGTCGCAATGGGGGTCGACTAGGCACTGCTGCTGGCTCCTGCTTGTTTCGCTTTGTCGTACGCGATTGGCGGGCGGGTCGCTGCGCCGCACAAAAGCATACCGTGATATTCGACAGGATATAACGAAAGGTGGCGTGAGGGTAGCGGCGCTGGTTTTACCGGGCGGGCGTCGCGGCCCCGGCCGCCCCATTTTCCGATATCGTGTGCTGCGTGCGCGGCCAAACTCAAATCCTGGCGCGCGCTCCTTTCCGGGCCGTTTCCACGACCGGCCGACCGGGTCACGCATAAACACAAGAAAATGAGCCATCCCAACACCGAACTGATCGAGCGTTTTTACACCGCGTTCCAGCAACGCGACGCGGACAGGATGGCTGCCTGCTATGCCGACGATGTGGTCTTCAGCGATCCGGCCTTTGGCGAGCTGCGCGGCGAAGAGGCCCGCGACATGTGGCGCATGCTGATGTCGCGCGCACAGGACTTCTCGCTGACGTTCGACGGCGTCGAAGCGGACGAGCTCAACGGCCGCGCCCACTGGGTAGCCCGTTACACATTCAGTCAGACGGGCCGCACGGTGGTGAACAGCATCGACGCCCGCTTCGTGTTTCGCGAGGGCCGCATCGTCGAACACCGCGATACCTTCGACCTTTGGCGTTGGGCCCGTCAGGCTTTGGGGATCAAGGGCCTGCTGCTCGGCTGGACACCTTTCGTGCAGGGCGCGATCAGGGCGCAGGCGAGAAAAGGCCTCGACCTCTATCGAAGCCGACAGCACCGCGCTTAACGGGTCAACCCGGGTTCAGCCCGGCGCAATCCACCCAGTCTTGCTATGAACCGGCCAGTTGATGCAGTATTTCGTGATATCGACAAGCGGGGAGTTCTATGCCGGTAGTGGATGCGTCATGGGAAGCGTGGCTGAGCAGCAACGTAGCGCGCGGTTGCAGCATCGACTCGATGATCGGCGCGATGGTGCAAGCCGGTTTCGCCACGGAAGCCGCGCGCGCGGAAGTGCGCAAAGCGTTCGGCATGAACCCGGCGGACGCAGGAGCGGCCCCGGCGGCCGTAGCGACCGAGGCCACCCTGGTCAAAACCTCGCCGCAAACCTACCAATACGACGAGTCGCCAGTAGCGCGCGGCAATGTGATCCGTGCGCACGATCGCGACGTCCGCGTGTTGATGCGCTGCGAGCGGCCCCAGGTAATCGTGTTCGGAGATGTACTTTCGCCTGACGAATGCGACGAGATGATCGAGCGCTCGCGTCATCGACTGAAACGCTCGACCACGGTCAATCCCGCCACCGGCAAGGAAGACGTGATCCGCAACCGCACCAGCGAAGGCATCTGGTACCAGCGCGGGGAGGACGCGTTCATCGAAAAGATGGACCGCCGCATTTCGAGTCTGATGAACTGGCCGGTTGAAAACGGCGAGGGGCTGCAGATCCTGCATTACGGCACGACAGGCGAATATCGCCCGCACTTCGATTATTTCCCGCCCGATCAGCCCGGCAGTGCGGTGCATACCGCCCAGGGCGGCCAGCGCGTGTCGACTCTGGTGATCTATTTGAACGACGTGCCCGACGGCGGCGAGACGATCTTTCCGGAAGCGGGCATGTCAGTCGCGGCGGTCAAGGGCGGCGCGGTATATTTCCGCTATATGAACGGCCAGCGCCAACTCGATCCCCTGACCTTGCACGGCGGCGCGCCGGTGCTCGGCGGCGACAAATGGATCATGACGAAGTGGATGCGCGAGCGCGCCTACGGCTGACGCGCGCTATTCGGCCGCGTGCGGTGCGGCGGTTTTTCCTGGAGCACCGGCTGACAGTTGCTTCAATGCACTGCGCGCGCCGACGCAACCCATGCGCATGATCATCAGGCCGATCGCCGCGCCGGCCACGTGGTCGAGCATCGGCATGCCCGCGATGCTGCCGGCCACTCCCAATGTAGCGACCAGCGCCGACACTGCATCCATTCGCGCGTGCCATGCACTTGCCAGCAGAATCGCCGAGCCGGTGCGCTGGCCTTCGGCGCGCAGGTAGCGGAACAATGCTTCCTTGGCGATCGTGACGAAGCCGCTAATGGCGAGTGCACCGACCTGCATCGTCGTGTTGCCACTCAACGTGGCGGTTTGCCCGATGCTGTGCCAGAGCATTTCGGCTGCTGTGACAATCAGCAGGGCGGCGATGAAGAGGGATGCCATCGCTTGCGCGGTGTTGCCGTCCCCCTCACGCGGCGTTGCATTCAGGTGTTTCGAGCTGAGATACAGCACGATGAGCACGACGCCGTCGGCGGCCAGGTCGCTCAAGGTGTGGACGCCGTCCGCGACCAACCCGTCCGAATGCGCCGTCAGGCCGATGGCAATCTGCAGCGCCATGAGAAAGGCGTTGAGCAGCGCACTGGTGGAGGCGGCTTTAAGCAAGGCGGCCGCCTTGTGTGGTGCGGCTGTGGCTGTCGCGCACGGAAGGCTGTGGCATCGGGTCGGGACGGGTTACGTTGTCGCAGAAAAATACCCGTCGAACGTGGCGTGCAGATGACAGTGCTGTAACGGCTGCCGGCGATCAGGACCAGCTCGTCCGCCCCGGCGAAGCCGGGCAGGGCGCCCGGCCTGCGCGTGCTGCGCCAACAGGCGGCCCCGTCACCAGCCGCCCGCGCTTTCCTCAAGCCGTCTTGTAAACGTCCGGGTTGTGCACTTCCATATAACGCTCCGGCGTTGCCAGTCCCGTGAAGCCGTGCGGTTCGTAGACGTGGTGAGCGTCTGTCGTCACCAGCACGATTCTGCGCAAACCGGTCAGCGATGGGCTGCCGAATACATGCTTCATCAACGCCGAGGCGTATCCGTTGCCACGGTACGCCGGCAGCACGAACACATCGCACAGGTACGCGAATGTCGCCTGGTCCGTTATCAGGCGGGCAAACGCGATTTGCCTGCCTTCGATATACGCGCCGAAACATAGCGACCCCGCTATCGCCCGGTCGAACGTCTCGCGCGGCATGCCCTTCGCCCACGCCGTTTCCTGCGACAGAAACGCGTAGACCATCTCTATGTCGAGGTCGGCCTTGCTGCTCGAAATCGTCAGATCGTTTGTTCGCACTGCGTGTCTCCGCTTGTTCCGGTCAGGCAGTCAAAGGATGCGGCGCCGGTTGGGCGCTGCGCTGCTGCTTCAACTCCGCTTCAAACCTTTCCATTCCTCCAGCCCGCTGCGAGCTCAGCCCTTCGCCGGATCTTCGGTGCCGCGCGAACCGCCGCCGATGCTCTGTCCGGCGTCGCGCGCGAGACCCAGGTAGCCGGTCACGGACACCAGCGTCAGCACGCCGGCAAACAGAAACGCGAGACGAAAATCGTCCAGGGTGAATACACGGCCGGTCGTCTCGCCGTTGAAGAACGCCGCTGCGCGCAGCGAGACGGCGCCGAAGGCGATGCCCAGACCGATCGTCATCTGGGCGGCAGCGCTCCATAGCGTGCTGGCCGCGCTCATCTGCGGCTGTGCGACGTCGGCGTAGGCTAGCGTGGCAAGCGTCGAGAATTGCATCGAGCGCGCCACGCCGTAGATGAAGACGACGAACAGCACCAGCACGAGCGGCACGTTCGGCGTCAACAGCCCGCAGGCAATGATAAAAACGCCGGCCACCGCCACGTCGATAATCGACACCATGCGGAAACCGTAGCGTTGCAGGATGCGCGTGGTCAGCGCCTTCATGCCGAGATTGCCGAGCGCGCTCGCGAGCAACAACAGGCCCGACTTGAACGCCGACAATCCGAAGCCGATCTGGAACAGCAGCGGCATCAGATACGGCACCGCGCCAATGCCGATCCGGGTGAACGAGCCGGTTACCACCGTCACGGAAAAAGTCGGGATCTTCAGCGTGGATACGTCGATTAGCGGATGCGGGTGACGCTTCGCATGCTGGAACGCCACCACGCCCATCAGCAATCCGCCGACGATGAACGCGCCAGCCACCCAGGGATTTTCGCCGGGCTGGCTCGCCAGTTCAGCGCCGTACAGAATCGCCGTGAGCGTCGTGGCGCTCAGCAGGAGGCCGACGACGTCGAGCGGCTTGCGTTCCGTGCCACGCAGATTCGGCACCAGCGCGAGCGCAACGGCCATCGCTGCCAGACCGAACGGCACGTTCAGCAGAAAGATCCAGCGCCATGACGCATAGGTGGTGATGAAGCCGCCCACCGGTGGTCCGACCACCGGCGCAGCGATGGCCGGCCAGGTGATGGTCGAGATCGCCTGCATCATTCGGCTCTTTTCCGTGCTGCGGACCACGATCAAACGGCCCACCGGCACCATCATCGCGCCGCCCATGCCTTGCAGCAGCCGCGCGGCCGTAAATTCGGTCACGTTGTGCGACAAGCCGCACAACACGGAAGCCACCGTGAATACGCCGATCGCGCTGAAGAACACCGTGCGCGAGCCGCAGCGGTCGGCGACCCAGCCGCTCACCGGGATGAAAATCGCCAGCGCCAGCAT
This sequence comes from Paraburkholderia sediminicola, assembly GCF_046026675.1. GTDB lineage: Bacteria > Pseudomonadota > Gammaproteobacteria > Burkholderiales > Burkholderiaceae > Paraburkholderia > Paraburkholderia sediminicola_F. The sequence goes on from NZ_JAQQEY010000002.1 coordinate 1,951,493, forward strand.
GTAGGCCGTCATGCCGAGGCTCAGGCTGTTCGGCCCGACGCCGAACGAGTGCGCCATCTGCGGCAAGGCAGTGGCGATCACCGTGGTGTCGAGATATTCCATGAAGAAGGTGGCCGCGACGATATACGGCAGCCAGCCGACATGTGAATTGCGTGCGCCGCCGGTCATGGCGCCGTCCTCGACGCCTTGCCGTTGCGTGTGAATTCGACGACGCCTCCGGCGTCTTTAGCGTGTCGGCGTGTCCCGCGCGATCGTGTTGACTTCATGTTCTTGCGACAACCTTTCGAAAACGTGTTTCCGGTACGCCTCGTTGGACGGGTAACGAGGTCGCGGCCTGTCTGGCGTAAGCCAGCTCTGCATCGTAACGCAACAAGCCGCTGCAGACAGCGGCGCACCAAGCCAACGTGGCGAGGACCGCGCCGGAAACATGGCTTTCTTGCCGCTCAATCCTTCGCTGCGTATTCGCGATCGAGCTTGTCGTACAGCGGCTTGTTCACAAGACGCTGGCGTTCACTGAACGGCGCGACGAGGGATGCGTCTTCGTCGAGGCGACCATTGCTCTTCAACGTGCCGAGCGCGCGTTGCATGCCGAGCACCGCGCCTTGCAGCGCCGCGTTCGCATACAGGACGATGCCGTAGCCGAGCTTGGCGAGCGCTTCACGCGATTGCACCGGCGTCTTGCCGCCGATCACGATGTTGATCAATTGCGGCGTGTCGAACAGCGACGGCAACCGCTCGATATCGGCGAGCGATTCGGTCGCTTCGATAAACAGAATGTCCGCGCCAGCCTCGATGAAGCGATGGCCACGCTCGATCGCGTCTTCAATGCCGTGGACCGCGGCCGAATCGGTGCGCGCCATGATCTGCAGGTTGCCGTCTTCGCGGGCGTCGACGGCGGCGCGGATCTTGCCGACCATCTCACTCGTGCTGACGACTTCCTTGCCGGAGAAATGGCCGCATTTCTTCGGCATGATCTGGTCTTCGAACTGGATCACGTCGGCGCCGCTGCGCTCGAGCACGCGCACCGTCTGGCGCACATTCAGTGCGTTACCGAAGCCGGTGTCGGCGTCGACGATCAGCGGCAGCGCAACCGCGTCGCGAATCCGTGCGCAATGCTCGGCGACTTCGGCGAGACCGATGAAGCCAAGATCGGGCAGCCCGAGCGACATATTCGTGACTCCCGCGCCCGTGATGTAGATCGCCTCGAAACCCGCGTCTTCAATCACCCGCGCGCTCATTGCGTTGAAGGCGCCCGGCACGAGCAGACCCTGGCGTTGGTTGACTTTGGCGCGGAACGCGGCGCGTCGATTAGCGGAAGTGCTCATGACGGTGTGTGTCTCCAGATGGGAAGTGGGTGATAGAACGCTGAGCTGAATTTGCAGGAAGCATGCCATTTGCCGCGTTTCACGATTTGTGCCGGACAATCAAAAGCTTAGGCGGAAAGGGGCCGCGCCGCTGTTCATGGCAGAATAGCCGATATGTTCCATGAAACGTTTCATGGAACGTTCCACCTACGAGCGGAGCGTCGCGGTGTCCACTTTCACGTCGTCCCTTGCCAATTCCAATTCCGGTCACCCAGGCATCGCCCTGGTCAGTATCAGCCGGTTGCAATCGCTTTGCGAGACGGTTGCGCCGCGCTATACCGGGCGGGCCAGGTTCTTTTCGGTCAGGGAAGGCTACGGCGCTGCCGTCACGGCCCTGCAAACCTATGTGGATGCGGGCTCGGTCGATGTCGTGCTGGCAGCCGGATCGAACGGCGCCTACCTGCGCGACAATCTGAGCGTGCCGGTGGTGATGGTCAAGGTGAACGGCTTCGACGTGTTGAGCGCGATCACCCGCGCCACGACGACCTGGCCCGGCGCAAAGATCGGCCTTGTCCTGCACGAAACCATCTCGCACGAACTCGCGGACCTGAGCGCGTGGCTGAATGTTGGCCTGAAACAGCGCGCCTACCGCTCGATCGATGAAGTGCGGCTCGCGGTCGCGGGCCTCGCAGCAGAGGGCTGCAGCGTCATCATCGGCCCCGGCATGGCTTGCGATTTTGCCCAGCAAGCCGGCCTGGAAAGCGTCTTCCTGTACTCGCTGGGCGCGGTCGAAGAAGCGTTCGAGCGCTCGGTCGAACTGGCGCGCGTGAGCCGCCAGAAGGAATCGAAGCGGGTACGCCTGAACACGATCGTGGCCCATCTGCGCGACGGCGTGGCCGCCTTCGACGACGCCGGTCAGCTCGAAGCAGTCAATCCGGCCATGCTCGATCTGCTCGGCCTCGACCGCGAACAGGACGTCCCGGCGCAATTGACGCGCACTGTCGGCCCTTTACTGCGCGAGACGCTTGAGCATGACCTGCCGGTCGAGGAGCGTATCGAGCAGATCGGCGGCCGCGCGCTGATCGTCAACTGTGTGCCGATCCTCGAGCAGGGCGTGCGCTCGGGCTCGGTGGTCATGGTGCAGGACGCGCTGGTCGCGCAGCGGATTGACCGCTCGCTGCGCACCAGCCAGCGGCCGAAACATCTGGTCGCGCGGCACCATCTGGAGGACCTGATCGGCAGTTCGGCGGCGCTCGAGCGGGTGCGGCGGCTCGCACGCGCGGGCGCGGCTCACGACGCCACCGTGCTCTTGTGCGGCGAAAGCGGCACCGGCAAGGAACTGGTCGCGCAGGGCATCCACAACGCCAGCCGGCGGCGCGGCAATCCGTTTGTCGCCTTCAATTGCGCGGCGCTCCCTGAAGGGTTGATCGAGAGCGAACTGTTCGGTCACGAGGAAGGCGCGTTCACCGGTGCGCGCCGGGGCGGCAAGCAAGGGCTCTTCGAAATCGCCCACACCGGGACGATCTTCCTCGACGAAATCGGCGAGATGCCGGCGGCGCTGCAAAGCCGGCTGCTGCGGGTGTTGCAGGAGCGCGAAGTCATGAAGCTCGGCTCTGGGCGCGCGACACCCGTCGACGTGCGGGTGATTGCTGCCACGCATCGCGATCTGCACGCGCTGGTCGAGCAGGGCGGCTTTCGCGCGGACCTGTATTTTCGGCTGAATCTGCTCCAGATAGAATTGCCGCCGTTGCGCGAACGACGTGGCGATGTCGCGCAACTGGCGCGGCATTTGTTGAACCGCAGCGCGCTCCAGTATGGGTTGTCAGGCGCCGCGCTCGAGCGGGTGCTGGCGTTTCTCGCACCTTTGTTCGAGCACTATGCGTGGCCCGGCAATGTGCGGGAGCTGGAAAATCTGCTGGCGCGCGCCGCGATTTATCTGAGCGATTCGGCCGGCGAGGGCTGGCAGGATCTGCAGGCGGTGTTTCCGGAGTTCGGGCGGATGCGGCAGACGGCCGCGGACATGCATGGGGCCATGGCTCCCGCCCGCGCCACCGGCGACGCCTTGGGCCGCCGTTCACCCACCCGCGAGGATGTCATACGCGCTCTCGAACAGGCTGGCGGCAATCGCGCTGCAGCAAGCCGGGCGCTGGGAATCGGCCGCACAACCCTCTGGCGGCTCATGCGAGACTGAACCGAGGATTGGTGCGACGCAATAGTCGCCGGTAGCCAGTCAAATAGTAATATACTATCGAAATAATTTAAACACACCACTTTACCTATTAAGCAACGTCTGACATACTGATTCCACTTTCCAACCACTCCGAAAGAGGACTCAGTAAATGCCGATCATCAACAGTCAAGTCAAACCGTTCAAGGCACAGGCTTATCACAATGGCGACTTCCAGACCATCACTGAAGAGAGCCTGAAGGGCAAGTGGTCGGTTTTCGTTTTCTACCCGGCTGACTTCACGTTTGTTTGCCCGACCGAACTAGGCGACCTGGCAGATCGTTACGCCGAATTCAAGAAGCTCGGCGTCGAAATCTACAGCGTTTCGACCGATACGCACTTCACGCACAAGGCATGGCACGACACGTCGGACACGATCCAGAAGATCAAGTACCCGATGATCGCTGACCCGACCCTGGCAATCTCGCGCAACTTCGACGTGCTGATCGAAGAAGAAGGTCTGGCATTGCGTGGCACGTTCGTGATCAACCCGGAAGGCGAGATCAAGCTGGCCGAAATTCACGACAACGGCATTGGCCGTGACGCCGGCGAGCTGCTGCGCAAGGTTCAAGCTGCGCAATACATCGCGGCTCACCCGGGTGAAGTTTGCCCCGCCAAGTGGACGCCGGGCGCTGAAACGCTGACCCCGTCGCTCGACCTGATCGGCAAGATCTAAGGTCTAAAAGCCTCTCGCAGTAAGCGCCTCACGGCGCATTGCCGTGCGGACCGCTTGATACAGCGGTCCGCACGTCCCCGGACTGCGCGCCTCCTATCCGGATGCGCGCGGCGCCCGGGATCCAACACCCCTCGTCACGGAATCGAATAGCCATGCTGGACGCCAATCTCAAGACTCAGTTGAAATCCTACCTCGAAAAGGTTAGCAGGCCTATCGAGATCGTCGCCTCGCTCGACGACAGCGCGAAATCGCAAGAGCTGCTGGCATTGCTGAACGATATCGCGACGTTGTCGGAACGCGTCACGGTGGTCGAACGTCGCGGCGACAGCGAACGCAAGCCGTCGTTTTCGATCGGCGAGCCGGGTAAGGAAGCCGGTATCCGTTTCGCTGGCATTCCGATGGGGCATGAATTCACGTCGCTCGTCCTCGCGCTTTTGCAGGTCGGCGGCCATCCGGTCAAACTCGACGATGCGGTGATCGAACAGATCCGCAGTCTCGACGGCGACTATCAGTTCGAAACGTATTTTTCGCTGTCATGCCAGAACTGCCCGGAAGTTGTCCAGGCACTGAACGTGATGGCGCTGATCAACCCGCGCATCCGCCACGTGGCGATCGACGGCGCGTTGTTCCAGAACGAAGTCGAAGCGCGCCAGATCATGGCGGTACCGACCATGTTCATGAACGGCGAAGTGTTCGGCCAGGGCCGCAGCGGTGTGAAGGAAATCCTCGCGAAGCTCGACACCAATGCCGGTGCGCGTGCGGCGAAGGAACTGGAAAAGAAGCCGGTGTTCGATATGCTTATCGTCGGCGGTGGCCCGGCGGGCGCTGCTGCGGCGATTTACGCGGCGCGCAAGGGTATTGCGACGGGGGTCGTGGCGGAACGCTTCGGCGGCCAGGTGCTCGATACGTTGGCGATCGAGAACTTCGTCTCCGTAACGGAAACCGAAGGACCGAAGTTTGCCACGGCGCTCGAACAGCACGTGAAGAGCTACGAAGTCGACATCATGGACGTGCAGCGCGCTGAAGCGCTGATCCCGGGCCGCATCAACGAAGTGCGTCTGGCGAACGGCGCGGTGCTGAAGGCGAAGACGATCATTCTGGCAACAGGTGCCCGTTGGCGCGAAATCAACGTGCCGGGCGAGCGCGAGTACCGTAACCACGGCGTGGCGTACTGCCCGCATTGCGATGGTCCGCTGTTCAAGGGCAAGCGCGTTGCGGTGATAGGCGGCGGTAATTCGGGCGTCGAAGCGGCGATCGATCTCGCGGGTATCGTCCGTGAAGTGACGCTGTTCGAATTCGGTGCGCAATTGCGTGCCGACGAAGTGCTGCAACGCAAGCTGCGCAGCCTTGCCAACGTGACGATCGTCACGCAGGCACAGACCACGGAAATCACCGGCGACGGCAAGAAGGTCAACGGTCTGGTCTACAAGGACCTGCGTTCGGGCGAAACGAAGAACATCGAACTCGAAGGCGTCTTCGTGCAGATCGGTCTCGTGCCGAACACCGAATGGCTGAAGGGCACGGTCGAATTGTCGAAGCACGGGGAGATTGTCGTCGATGCGCGTGGCGCGACTTCGGTGCCGGGCGTGTTTGCCGCAGGCGACGTAACCACCGTTCCGTTCAAGCAGATCGTGATTGCTGTGGGCGAGGGTGCGAAGGCATCGCTCTCCGCGTTCGATCATTTGATCCGCAGCAGCGACGTAGATGAAGTGGTGAGCGAAGCGGAAACTGAAGCGACAGCTTGATGGTGTTGCGTGAGTAGTGGACGGCGGCCTGCGGGCCGCCGTTTTTGTTTGTGGTTGAGACCGGAGCGCACGTCAATGCGGGCTTCGCCATTTGGCGACTTCGACTGATCACAAAGCTGGCGCCCCGAGGTGCACTGCAGCAAACCGGCAAACACCCGTTTTATTCATCCGCTCGACGCCCACCCCGAATGCCGCAGCAACGGCACCTTCGTTTGGAGCCTCCCGTCTAGGCCAATTCCTTGGCTATCCCGCCCGTCAGGCCATATAAATCTGGGAGTCGGGCACGGTCCCGCCGACATGCGTACTGGTTCGCAAGCGCACAGTTTGCCGATACCAGGCGACATAAAACAAGGAGGGAGACAATGGCAACATCGCAGGCGGCCCCCGCTCGGTGGGTCGACAGCAAGCGCTATCTGTGGCTGCTGGGCGCACTCACCATCACCTTGCCGCTGCATGCGGCCAATCTGGCGTTGCAGACTGGCTGGCATATTTTCTGGTGGTTCGGGCCGATTTTCGTGTTCGGCATTATCCCGGTGCTCGACTATCTGATCGGCGACGATCCGAGCAATCCGCCCGAGGAGGTCGTCCCCACGCTCGAACGGGAGCGCTATTACCGCCGCGTGGTCTATCTGGCCACCTTCATCGAATACGTGTCGTTCTTCGGCGCGCTGTGGATCGTCGGCACGCACGCTCTGACGTGGTACGACTATCTGGGTTTTGCGCTCTCGCTGGGCGCAGCGACTGGCGTATCGATCAATACCGCGCACGAGCTCGGTCACAAAACGGACGGTTTCGAACGATGGCTCGCCAAGATCACGCTGGCTCCGGTCGCCTACGGCCATTTCTTCGTCGAACACAATCGTGGACACCACGTGCGCGTCGCTACGCCGCCCGATCCGGCGAGCGCGCGCTATGGCGAATCATTCTGGCGGTTTCTGCCGCGCACGGTATTCGGCAGCATCGCGTCGGCGTGGCATCTCGAGAAGCATCGGCTCGAACGTCTCGGCAAATCGCCCTGGACATGGCGCAATGAAGTCCTGCACTCGTGGGCCATGACCGTCGTGCTGTGGGGTGCGATGGTCGCGCTGTTCGGTAAAACGGTGATTCCGTTTCTGCTGATTCAGGCAGCGTACGGGGCCTCGCTGCTGGAAGTGGTCAACTATCTGGAGCACTACGGGCTCGGCCGCAAGCAACTCGCGAGCGGCCGTTACGAGCGCTGCCAGCCGCAGCACTCATGGAACAGCAATCGTATCGTGACGAATCTGTTTCTGTATCAACTGCAGCGTCATGCCGATCATCATGCGAATCCAACGCGCTCTTATCAGGCGCTGCGTCATTTCGATGGTGCACCGCAATTGCCCTCCGGTTACGCGACGATGATTATGTTCGCCTACGTGCCGCCACTGTGGTTCCGCGTGATGAACCCGCGGGTGGTCGCGCATTATCAAGGCAACATGGCGCAGTCGAATATCCGGCCGGCCATTCGTGAGCGCGTGTTGGCGCAGTTTGGCGGCTAACGTAGATTGCTTCTTGCAAAGAGAAAGCCGTCCGGGCAATACCGGGCGGCTTTTTTATCGAGCGTGTCGAAGACCAGCAGCGCAGCCTTAACGCCGGTCGATCGAATACTTGCCGGCGCCGGTCACGCACAACAACAGCAGTCCACCCATGATGCTGATGTTCTTGTAGAAGTGGATCATGTTGTCGTACTGCATCGCACCCGTCATGTTCCAGTAGTGATGGCCAATGATCGCCGTGCCCAGCGTATAGAGCGCCAGCAGCAGCGCAAGCGGCCGCGTATAGAAGCCCACCAGCAGCGCGATGCCCACCACTAATTCCATCACGACGGCGATGACCGCCGACAACTCCGGCGCAGGCGCACCGGTCGACGTCATATAAGCAACGGTGCCGGAAAAGCCGGTCAGCTTCGACCAGCCGAACATCACGAACAGCACCATCAACAGGATGCGGGCGACGAGAAGGACCGTGTCTTTCTGGTTTTCAAATAGCGTATAGCGCATGATTTTTCTCTGTAGGTAAGGAAGGGTGCGGTTCGCCGCAAACTTCGCGGCGAGCCACGCTTAAGCCGGCCAGATCAATCGACAGGATTGAGCCGCTTAAGCCCACAACTCCGATACTTCAATGTTACGCAGATCGAACACCAACACCTCCGCGTCGTGACCCTGCGTGAAGGTCAGGGCTTCTTCGCCGCGGACCCGCGCGCCGTCGCCTTTGCCAAGTTCGACGCCGTTCACCGTGACGCTGCCGCGCGCCACGTGGATATAAGCATAGCGATTACTGGCCAGTTCGAGGCGCGCAGTTTCTTCACCGTCGAAAAGACCGGCATAGACCCGCGCGTCCTGTTGCAGTACCAGCGAGTCGTCCGCACCGTCAGGCGACATCACGAGGCGCAGCGCACCGCGCTTCTCGTCCGCGCCAAAGCGCCGTTGCTGATAGCGCGGCGTGGTGCCTTTCTGCGCCGGCGCAATCCAGATCTGCATGAAGTGCACCGGGTCGGTCTTCGAATGGTTGTATTCGCTATGCGCGACACCGGTTCCTGCGCTCATCAACTGGATGTCGCCGGGCACGATCACCGAGCCGGTGCCCATCGTGTCCTTATGTTCCAGCGCACCTTCCAGCACGTACGAAAAAATCTCCATGTCGCGGTGCGGATGCTTGCCGAATCCTTGTCCTGGTGCGACACGGTCGTCGTTGATCACAAGCAGGTCGGAAAAGCCGTTCTGCTTCGGATCGTGATAGTTCGCGAAGGAAAACGTATGACGCGAGCTAAGCCAGCCGTGCTCCGCGCGGCCGCGTTGATTGGCGTGTCTGATATCGAGCATCGTATTTCTCCTTGTTTCCGGTTGTGCGATCCGGCCGGATGTTTGGCCGCGATCCATGAATGACAGTGTAGGTCAATCAGGATGGCTATAATCAGATGCAAATAGGAAATACTGTCTCCATGAGGTGGACAATACGATGCAACTCGATGATATGCGGATCTTTGTCGCCACGGTCGACGCCCATAACTTCACCGCCGCGGCAAAGCGGCTGGCGCTGTCGAAGCAGTTCGTCAGCCGGCGCGTTATGGCGCTGGAAGAGGCGCTCGGCGTGCAATTGCTGATCCGCAATACACGCAAGCTGGCCGTGACTGAACTCGGCCAGGAGTTCTATGAGCGTGCGCGGCGCATTCTCGGTGAGGTGGAAGACGCCGAGCAGGCGATGTCGTTGCGGCGCGCCGGGCCACGGGGGCTCTTGCGGGTTAGTGCGCCGATGTCGTTTGGGATGATGCATTTGTCGCCATTGGTGGCGAGCTTCCTGCGCGAGCATGGCGATGTGCGCTTCGACATGGAGTTGAGTGATCGAACCGTCGACGTGGTGGGCGAGGGGTTCGATATGGCGATTCGGATCGGTACGTTGCCGGACTCCACTTTGATTGCGCAGAAGCTTGTGGATGTCAGGATGGTGGTGTGCTGTAGTCCTGGGTACGTGCGGAGGCGGGGGGCGCCGGTTGTGCCTGGCGATCTTGCGCGGCATTCATGTCTGTTGTATGGGCATGGTGGGGTTGTGAGTTGGGATTTTGTTGTTGATGGGGTTTCGAAGGGGGTTGAGGTGAATGGGCCACTTCGGGCTAATAATGGGGACTTGATTCGCGATGCGGCTGTGGCTGGGTTGGGGATTGTTCGGCTTCCTGATTTTATTGTTGCTGAGGCGGTTCGGGGTGGGCTGTTGGTGACTGTGTTGGAAGAGTTTTTGCCTACGGCGGTTACTGTCTATGCCGTCTATCCGCAGCATCGGCAGAGCTCTGTCAGTATTCGGGTTTTTGTTGAGTTTTTGCGGGAGCAATTGAGGAAGAGGTTAGTGGCTTGATTTTTTTGCCTGCGCGGCGCTTGTTCGTCTGTGTGCCTGGGGCTTTGGCCTTTTCTTGATTTGTTAGTGGTCTATTAGCGTTGCCCCTGTGCGGGGCGGCACCTACTTTTCTTTGCCGGCTGCAAAGAAAAGTAGGCAAAAGAAAGCAGCTCAAACCGCTACTGCTAAGCGGGGCCCGTGGTCTGCTGCGGGTAGTGGTGCATCTGGAATCCGGGTTCGTGCACCTGCACGCGCTTGTGACAAGGGCGTCATACTTCCGGCGGCGCTGCGCGCGCCGAAGAGCACCTCAAAAACCGCCCGCCCGCCGCGTTTCAGTCTTCGACTTCGCCAGTTCAGCAACATTTCGCGCAGCAGCGGCGGACTTCGTCGCGGCAGACTAATCGCCGCCCGCCGCCCGCCGCCCGCCGCCCGCCGCCCGCCGCCCGCCGCCCGCGGGCCTACCGCTGCTTACCCGTTGCGGAAAATGAAGCTGTAGCCGTTCAGTGCCGGCACGCCGCCCAAGTGCGCGTACAGCACCCGTGAGCCTTCCGGGAATTCGCCGTTTCGCACCATGTCGATCATCCCATGCATCGACTTGCCCTCGTACACCGGGTCGGTCAGCACGCCCTCGAGGCGCGCGCATAGACGGATCGCCTCCAGCGTGCCTTCGTTCGGCAAGCCGTATTCGGGGCCGGCGTAGCGTTCGTCCAGAACCACGTCCTTCCCGGTGATGTCGCGCTCCAGGCCGACTTTTTCGGCGGTCTGCTTCGCGATTCGGGTGATCTGCTCGCGCGTTTGTGCCGGTTTCGCGGATGCATCAATGCCGATCACGCGCTCAGCGCGGCCGTCGGCAGCGAAACCCACTACCATGCCGGCCTGGGTGCTGCCGGTCACGGAACACACCACGATGTAGTCGAATTTGAAGCCCAGCTCGGCTTCCTGCTGACGTACCTCTTCGGCAAAGCCGACGAACCCGAGGCCGCCCAGCGGATGGTCGGAACAGCCAGCAGGGATTGCGTACGGCTTGCCGCCCGCAACCCGTACGCTCTCTAATGCGTCCTCCCAACTCTTGCGAATGCCGATGTCGAAGCCGTCAGCAACCAGGCGGACGTCCGCGCCCAGAATGCGCGACATCTGGATGTTGCCGACCCGGTCATACACGGCGTCCGAATAGTTGACCCAGTTCTCCTGCACCAGCACACACTTCATCCCCAGATGCGCCGCAACCGCCGCCACCTGGCGGGTCTGGTTCGACTGGATGCCGCCAATCGAAACCAGCGTGTCACAACCCTGCGCCAACGCCTCCGGGATCAGATACTCCAGCTTGCGCGTCTTGTTGCCGCCGAAGGCAAAACCGCTGTTGCAGTCCTCACGCTTCGCATATAGATGCACCTTGCCGCCCAGGTGGTCGCTCAAACGCTTCAGCGGCTGGATCGGCGTGGGCCCAAAAGTCAGCGGGTAGCGAGGGAATCGTTGCAGGTTCATGGCAGCTCCGGAATGGTAGGTTTGACGCGAGCAGCAAGCAGTCGCGTTACAACAAATGTTAAGGAAAAGCGCTAGAAATGAGCTTGCAAATAAATTCTGTTCCGCATACTTTTAAAACTACTCACTCCAAAATGATCTAATAAACAGCCGGACTGGAATCAATGAACGCAACAAAAGTTCGTAGGGCACCTATGACTGCCGACGCCTCATTCGCGGAAGCCGATCCGCTTCACACGCTCGATCGCATCGACCGGGCGATCCTGCGTCAACTGCAAACCGATGCGTCGATCTCGAACGTCGCGCTCGCGGCCAAAGTCAAACTGAGCGCGCCGGCGTGTCTGCGGCGCGTCGAGCGGCTGAAGGAGTCGGGACTGATTCGCGGCGTGGTCGCGTTGATCGACCCGAAGGCGGCCGGCGCGGGGATGCTGGTCATCATCGGCGTGGTGCTGGACCGGTCCACGCCGGAGTCGTTTGCCGAGTTCGAAAAAGCGGCGCAGAAGGTGGCAGGGTGCATGGAGTGCCACGTCGTGACCGGCGAGTTCGACTATTTCATGACGATCCGCACGCGCGATAGCGACAGCTTCAATCGTCTGCATGCGGAACAGCTGCTCTATTTGCCCGGCGTCCGGCAAATCCGCTCGTTCATGGTGCTCAAGGAAATCCTGTCGACCACGAAATTTCCGCTGTAGTCGCTGCCGTCACGTAAAAAGGCGCGCATGCTGTCATAAATCCCCTTGCTGGACGACTAAGTGTCGGGACCCCTCACGGGCGGCGCGCTTGGCGCCTGAGCGGGTGGACGGTACGGACTTTCCGGGGCGATCATCATGGCTTGCAACAGACGGACATTCTTCAGGTTAATCGGCGCGGCGTCGCTCGCCGGCGGTACCGCTGCATGGCGCACGGCAGGCGCGGCGGAATTAGGCACAGCAGCGGCCTACGAGGTTGCGCGCAGCGACGCCGAATGGCACAAGCTGCTCACGGATGCGCAATTTCGCGTGTTGCGCGAAGCGGGCACGGAACGCCCATTCAGCAGCCCGCTGAATGACGAGCACCGCGTCGGCACATTCGCATGCGCCGGTTGCGCGCTGCCGTTGTTTTCGTCGAAAACGAAGTTCGATAGCGGCACTGGATGGCCGAGCTTCTGGCAGCCGATGGATCACGCCGTGATCACGCATACCGACAAGTCGTTCGGCATGACCCGCGACGAAGTACTGTGCCGGCGCTGCGGCGGCCATCTGGGCCACGTATTCGACGACGGCCCCAAACCGACCGGCCTGCGCTATTGCATGAACGGCCTCGCGTTGACTTTCACGCCTGCCGCGCGCGGCACGAGTTGATCGAATCAGGACGGACATCATGAGCATCGAGAAACGCACTATCGGCAAACCGGCCCGCTCGCGCGGGGTGGCTATCGCGCTTTCGGTCGGGCTTGGCGCGCTGGCGCTGCTGCTGGCGCAGCGTATGGCATTTTCGTCGGAAGCAGGGGTTGTCATTGCGCCGCCCGCAGTCGACGAACCGATCTCCGCCGCAACCGCGCACGAAGAAACCGCCGTATTCGCGGGCGGCTGTTTCTGGGGCGTGCAGGGCGTATTCCAGCACGTGCGGGGCGTCACGAAGGCGGTGTCAGGCTATTCGGGCGGCCAGCGCGACACCGCACAGTACGAGACCGTCAGTGGCGGCGAGACAGGCCATGCGGAATCCGTACAGGTCACGTTCGACCCTACCAGGGTCACCTATGGGCAGTTGCTGCAGGTCTACTTCTCGGTGATTCAGGACCCAACCGAGTTGAACCGCCAGGGGCCGGACAGCGGCACGCAATATCGCTCGGCGGTGTTCCCGCTGAATGACACGCAGCGGCACGTCGCGCAAAACTACATTGCTCAACTCGAGAAGGCGCATGCCTTTCCGGCGCCGATCGTCACGAAAACCGAGCCGTTCAAGGGCTTCTATCCGGCCGAGTCCTACCATCAGAACTACCTGACGTTGCATCCAAACTCAGCGTATATCGCCATCAACGACATGCCGAAGGTTGCCAACCTGAAGCGTCTGTTTCCGAATCTCTATCGCGACAAGGCGGTGCTGGTCGAAGCGGCGCAGTAAAAGGGCGAGCGCCACGCCGGCGGCTATCTTCCCTTGCCGGCGCCGCATCGCGCAGCGCCGGCCACTCTTTTTTGTGGTTGTATTCTGCCTGTCATCATCGCCACGGCGCGCTTGCCGGCGTCCGTCGGTCTGTCCTTCCGCTTCTCCGACCCGATCCGAGCCGACACTCCGGTGACCAGGCCCGCATTTTGCACAGCAGTGTGCGTCGGCGAAGCGTTCGCACGTAACTGTTCATACAATTACCCAATTGTCGGGGCGGCATCAGGATCGAACAGGGCGTTTTGCCGGACAATGCGTGTCGTCTGCTGAAAAAATTACATGCCGCGCGTAGCAATGCGGCGGTTGCCCGGAGGGTATGCAATCCATCACGGATCTCGGGCGAGAACATAAACCTCTTCGCGATACGCGAGAAACGGAGGCTTCTGGTGTTGATCAGCCGTAGAAAGCGGATCGGCAAGATCCGCAATAAACAAACAGGCATAGCGGCAACATCTCTGGTCGCCGTGACCCTCGGCGGTATTGGCATTCTGCCGGCTTCGGCCTTCGCCCAAACCCCTTCGCCATTGGGCGAATGGCAGTACTCCGTGGGCATTCCGCTGCAGAAGATGTGGCAGCCCGAAATTCCGGACTGGCAGGTACGCGTCGGCGCGGCGACGTCGTTCCAGCCACGTTACGAGGGGTCCGACCGGTATCACGTGATGGGCGGTCCAAGCATCGACGTGCGCTACAAGGATCTGTTCTTCTTTTCGAGCGGCGAAGGCCTCGGGGTTAACTTCGCGCAGGGGCAGAACTGGCGCGCGAGTCTCGCGGCCGTTTACGATCTCGGGCGTCGTGCGCACGACGATCCGCAGGAGTTGAACGGCCTCGGCAACATCAATCCGGCGCCAGGCGTCAAACTCTCCGGGGAATATGTCGTGTCGAAGGATTTTCCGCTCGTACTGCGCGCCGACGTCCGACGCTATTTCGGCGGTTCGAACGGCTGGATCGGCGATCTGGGCGCCTACATGCCGATGCCGGGCAGCACCAAAAAATTCTTCTGGTTCGCCGGGCCGAACGTGACACTCGCGGACTCCACCTACATGAACAGCTGGTACGGTGTGAATCAGAACCAGGCGGCGCACTCGCAATACTCGCAGTATCACGCGAGTGCGGGTTTCAAGTCGGTGGGTTTCGGCATTAGCGCGGTGTGGCTGTTCGACAAGCACTGGTTCGCCACTGCCGACGGCGCATTTGAACAACTGGTCGGCAGCGCGGGCAATAGTCCGATTACGCACACCAGGGCCACCGGTGTGGCCGATATCTCCATCAACTACCGCTTCTGATGCAGCGGTTCTCTATTTGACGGTATGGACGCAGGCGCGCGATTGAGGCGCGCCGCTTCTTTAGTCCATCAGTCTGGTCCAGCAGCCAATCCAATATGCAATCGAGTGCTCACGGGTACATCGCTTGCTGCCCTCTTCGGGTGCGTTAAACCGGACATTCCCGGTGCGCCCGAATGCAAGGAGCAGATCTCATGGCAGGAAAAACGAACACGCAGAAGCCCGCGGCGAAGCCCGGACACGCCAACGATCCGAAGTCGAAGGATCTCGAACAGTTCCGTGTCAGTCCCGAAGGTGAGGCGCTGCGAACCAATCAGGGCGTGAAGCTCGCCGACAATCAGAACACGTTGCGCGCCGGTCCGCGCGGCCCGTCGCTGCTTGAAGATTTCATCATGCGCGAGAAGATCACGCACTTCGACCACGAACGTATCCCCGAGCGTATCGTCCATGCGCGAGGCTCTGCCGCGCATGGTGTGTTCCAGGTGTACGAGTCGATGAGCGAGTACACCAAGGCTGCATTCCTGCAGAACCCGAACGAGCAGACGCCGGTCTATGTACGTTTCTCGACGGTGCAGGGCCCGCGCGGTTCGGCCGATACCGTGCGCGACGTGCGCGGCTTCGCGGTGAAGTTCTACACGCAAGAAGGTAATTACGATCTGGTCGGCAACAACATGCCGGTCTTCTTCATTCAGGACGCCATCAAGTTTCCGGACTTCGTGCATGCGGTAAAACCAGAAGCGCCGAATGAAATGCCGACCGGCGGCTCCGCGCACGATACCTTCTGGGACTTCGTGTCGCTTGTGCCGGAGTCCGCGCATATGGTGCTGTGGACCATGTCGGACCGCGCGATTCCCCGCAGCCTTCGCACCATGGAAGGCTTCGGTATTCACACGTTCCGCTTCGTGAATGCGCAAGGAAAGGGGCGTTTCGTCAAATTTCACTGGCGCCCGGTGTTGGGTTCGTATTCGCTGCTGTGGGACGAAGCGCAGAAGCTGGCCGGCAAGGATCCGGATTTCCACAGGCGCGACTTGTGGGAATCGATTGAACGAGGCGACTTCCCTGAGTTCGAGCTCGGCGTGCAGATCGTCGAGGAAAAGGATGAGCACAAGTTCGACTTCGACCTGCTCGATCCGACCAAGCTGATTCCGGAAGAACTGGTGCCGGTGAAAATCATCGGCAAGATGACGCTCAATCGCAATCCGGACAATTTCTTCGCCGAAACCGAGCAGGTTGCGTTCCATCCGGGCCACATTGTACCGGGCCTGGACTTCTCGAACGATCCGCTGTTGCAAGGGCGTTTGTTCTCATACACCGACACGCAGATTAGCCGTCTCGGCGGACCGAATTTCCACGAGATTCCGATCAACCGCCCGGTATGTCCGTTCAATAATAATCAGCGCGATGCGATGCACCGCCAGACGATCAACGTCGGGCAGGCCTCGTACGAGCCGAATTCGGTGAGTGGCGGCTGGCCGAAGGAAACCGATCCGGCGCCGTCGGATGGTGGCTTCGAAAGCTATCCGGAACGCGTGGAAGGCAACAAGATTCGCGTGCGTAGCGAGTCGTTCGCCGATCATTTCTCGCAGGCCGCGTTGTTCTACAACAGCATGTCGGAGCCTGAGAAAGACCATATCGCCGCGGCTTACCAGTTCGAACTCGGCAAGGTCACCAAGCCGGAGATTCGCGCGCGCGTGGTCAACGAGATTCTGGCCAATTTCGATGCGGGGCTTGCCACGAAGGTTGCCGAAGGTCTCGGTTTGCCGGCGCCGAAGAAGGGCACGGCGAAGCTCAAGGGTACTAAAGCGTCGGCCGCGCTGAGTCTGCTCAATCGCGTGAAGCCCGGCATCAAGACCTGCAAAATCGCTTTGCTGGCTGCGCCGGGTTCCGATGGCGCGGTGATCAAGAAACTGCAACAGACGCTGCAAGGCGAGGGCGCGACGCCGATGTTGATCGCGCCGACCCTTGCTGCGATCGACGGTATGGCGCCGGACGCAACGATTGCCGGCTTGCCGTCGATCATGTTCGACGCGGTGATCGTGGTGGGTGGCGAGGCGGGCGCGAAGAAGCTGGCGCAATCGGGCGATGCACGGCATTTCGTGCTCGAAGCGTTCAAGCACCTGAAGGCGATTGCGGCCATCGGCGCAGGGCGTGACGTGCTGGCTGCGGCTCACCTGCCAGCCAATGCTGATGGTGTGGCAACCGGCGACGACAAGCAGGCTGCCGAGGTGCTGAAGACCTTCATCAAGGTGGCCGAACAGCATCGCGTGTGGTCGCGTGCCGCTCAGGCGGAGACGGTGCCGGCGTAGCCGCGTCATGGTTTAAGCAATCGGGTTGATCAAACAGAACTGGCCGGTGCGAACCGGCCAGTCTTTTGTGCGCTGAACAACCGGACTAATTCCCTGACCCTGCAACCCAAAACCACCTCACCCGCGCGAACTGTCGCGCAGATGCAGCCCCGCAGCCGCGGCGAAAAACCCCAACGCAGCGACACATACGCCCGGCCAGCCCCAATGCGCGAGCGCCGGCCCGGCGATGGTGGCGCCTGCCGCGCTGCCGACGAAAAAGAGCCCCGTGTAGAGCCCATTCACCCGACCACGCGATTCCGGCGCGAGCAGATTGATCGCGCGCCGGCCGAGCGCCTGATCGGCAATCACGCCACCGTCGATAAAGAATGCAGCCACGGCCAGCATGGCAATCGATGCGACGCGCGACACACCCGAAGTCAGCGCGAATGCCGCCAGCAGTGCGGCCGCGATGGCAACTGCATGAGCGAGCAGGGTTGCGGGCTTCGACCAGCCCCTGTCGCCGGCACGGCCCGCCAACGGTGCGATGAACACGCTACCGCCGCCGGCTAACGCGAAGAACGCGACGGAGGTGCTGTTCAACCCGAGCGGCGCACGCGTCAGGACAATGGCAACGCTGCTCCAGAACGCATTGAAGCCAGCCATGAGCAGGCCCTGATACAGCGCCCGCCGGCGCAACACCGGCTCATGTGCTACCAGTCGCACCATCGACGCCAATAACGCGGCATAGGGCGGCGCACCGACAGGGCGGCTATCCGGCAACCGTGGCACCACGGCGAGCGTAACCGCGGCGAGCAGCAGGGCATCGGCTGCGTAGAACGCGCGCCAGCCGAGTGCGCCACCAATCACACTGGCAAGCGGGCGCGACAACAGAATGCCGAGCATCAAACCGCTCATCACATTGCCGACGACCTTGCCACGCGAAGCCGGCGGTGCGAGCGACGCCGCTGCGGGCACCAGCATCTGCACGACACTCGACGTCACACCGACGGCGAACGATGCCGCCAGAAACACAGGCGCGAGCGGCGCGATGGCGGCCAGGGCGAGGCACGCGATCTGCGCGAACAACGTCGCCGCAATCAGAGGCCGATTGGGCAGGCGGTCGATTAGCGGTACGAGTCCGACGAGGCCGACCGCATAGCCTAACAGCGTCAATGCGGTGACGAGCGTGGTCCACGCGCCGAGATGCAGCGAGACATTAAGCGGGCCGATCAGCGTTTGTGACGCATACAGGGGCAGCACGGCGACCGCGACCATCGCGGCGAAGCGTGCGGTCGGAACGCTCTGTGCCGGCGGCGTGGCCGTTTGGGCCGCCGTCGGGCATTGAATCGTGGATGAGTCCATCGTCGGGCTACCGGTAAAGTCAAAGTGAATCGATGCTACTCTCACGTCAGACGAACACAATTCGCACTGAATTGGATACATCCTCACGAAAAACGGGAGAATCGCCGATGGATGCATTGCGCGATCTGGAAACTTTGGTGGCCGTGGTCGAGGAGGGCAGTCTGACGAACGCCGCGCGCCGGCTTGGCCGCTCATTGCAGGCTGTCAGCCGTTCGCTTCAGGTGCTCGAGCGCGCGCACGGATCGACCCTGATCGTGCGAACCACCCGCACTTCGCAGCCGAGCGAGGCCGGTATGCGTTTTTACGAGCGTGTCAAAGGCGCGTTGACCGAACTCGAACTGGCGCGTACCGAACTCGCGGAGGAATTACACAGGCTCACCGGGCGTTTGCGCATCAATTCGCCTACGCTGTTCGGACCAAAATTCGTCGCGCCGCTTGCCGCGGAATTTTTGCAACGTCATCCGCAACTGGCTTTGTCGCTCGATCTGAGCGACGAGTATCGCGATCCTGCAGAGACCGGCGCGGACGTGACGATCCGCATTGGCGAAATACCTGATTCACGGCTGGTGGCGCGACGGATCGGCACGCTTCGGCGGGTGGTGTTCGCAGCGCCGGCTTATCTTGCCGAGCGCGGCAGACCATCACATCCGCGGGATCTGGCGAGACACGATTGTGTCGTTCGAACGGGCGCGCGGCATCCCGTGCGGTGGGTGTTTATGTCGCCGGACGGCAACGAAATTGCGGTGAACGTGGCGGGGCGCTTTGACAGCAATCAGGTTGCGGCGGTGAATGCGGGCGTGCTGGGTGGTATGGGGGTTGGGATCGCTGCGTTCTGGCAGATTCAGGAGTGGATCGAAGCAGGCAAGGTCGAGGTTTTGCTCACGGATTTTCCGCTGACACCTTTGCCGTTACATGCGATGTGGACGAGGACGCGGCGGCTGCCACAGCGGACACGGCTGTTGGCCGATTTCCTTGCCGTCAAGTTGGGGGCGTTGTAGCTTTATCGCCCGCCGAAGGGTTTGCGAGGGCTCGGCGGCGTGAGCGGATTTCGCCGTGAAGGCAGAGCAGAATCAGGTGCAATGCTTCATTGTGCTACGCTTGCCAGACCAAACTCCACGTAGCGTGACCTCGCCATCATCATGCGTTCCTGGCGCATATCCACACCGGCCCGCAGCGGGCACATCAACACGTTGCGTGTTACCGACCTCGTCATGTCGATCTCACATGACGACCCGGACGCGCTTGCTGCAAGCATTCTGAAAACGGTTGGCGACACGCTTCCCGTGTCGCAGTGCACGATTTTCGCGTACGAGTTTGATGCGAGGCCACGTACCGTCTCCGCCGCCGACCATCGCGGCGGCCGCTTTCTCCGTGATGTCGCCGATCGCTACGCCACGCACTTTTATGCGCTCGACGGAAACCGCGCCATCGTCGGCCGCCCGCAAGCTAAGCAGGCGCACGAGGCGTTAGTGCTGCATCAGCAGCAAAGCGAAGAAATCGAAAACGAAGCCTACCGCGCCGCCTGCTACGCGCAGCCCAACGTGTCCGACCGGCTGTCGCTGCTTTTGCAACCCATGGAAAGCGTCTGGCTGTCGATCAATCTGTATCGTGACAGCGCGTACGGCATGTTTCAGCCAGGCGAACTGGAACATGTGGAAAGCATGGCGCATCTGTTTGCGCATGCTGCAAAAAGCCATTACGCGCTCAACGGGCAACATCAACAAGGCGCAACAGCAGCGATGCTGGCACGGGTCAGACGTGCCTGCCCGGCGCTGACGCCGCGCGAGATCGACGTGCTGCGAGGCACGCTCGAAGGCGCAAGCGCTACCGAGATCGCAGAGCAAATGGGCGTCAAGGCCACCAGCGTGATTACGTATCAGAAGCGCGCTTACGCGCGGTTGGGGATCTCGAGCCAGCGCCAGTTGTTCGCGCTATGTCTGCTGCCTGAGCAGTCTTGAGCCGACGCGCCGAAATTGCAGCCGTAGATTAACCGCTATGCAGCCGAAGATCGGCCAAAGACTGCCGAAGTGCCATTGAGCCCGCGTTGAGAAAATCATCCGCGCTTTGCCCGCGCGTCGGCCTGCGTCTCACGATCCCAGCGCTTCAACCACGGCATGATGAATTCCGCGAATCCGTCCGCGGGCGGTGACAGCGCACGTTCGGTCGAGCGATACACGCACACTTCACGAATCGTTTCAGGATCGACGATCCGCTTCATCACCAGCCCGAAGGTT
This sequence comes from Paraburkholderia sediminicola, assembly GCF_046026675.1. Lineage (GTDB taxonomy): Bacteria > Pseudomonadota > Gammaproteobacteria > Burkholderiales > Burkholderiaceae > Paraburkholderia > Paraburkholderia sediminicola_F. The sequence continues at coordinate 1,972,076 of NZ_JAQQEY010000002.1, forward strand.
CGCGCGAGCGGCGCAACATAGGCGGGTGCGAGCGTCACGGCAAGCCCCTGCGACGCCAGACCGAACGCCGTCGTGACGTTGTCCACCACGTCCACCGGAATGATGCGCGCCTCCACCGGCAGATTAGCCAGCATCTGTTCGACTGCGCGCTCGTGGTCGCGGCCGGTGGCGACAATCGGCACGCCGCGCAGGTGCTGCCACTGCACCCGGCGCCGCGCGTTCAACGGATGCGTCGGCGCGCACCACATCACCCACGGGCTCGCGAAAGCCGGATCGCAACGCACCCGCGTGCCGCTCTGACGATCCGGGCCGATCGCGAGATCCACGTCGCCGCTTTCCACACGCTCCACCAACTGTTCGACCACGGTGTCGCAAATGCGTACGACCACCTTCGGTTTGTCGCGCGCATATTCGGCGATGGCCGCCGGCAGCGCGGTCGCCGCGAGCACCAGCGGCGCGCCGACTCGCACGATGCCGGCCGCGCGATTGCGGATGTCGTCGGCGGACTGGGCGGCGGCGCGCACATAGCGCAACACCGATTCGGCCGACGACAGGAAATCCTGCCCCGCGCTCGACAGATTGACGCGCCGCGTCGTACGGTCGAAGAGGCGAAAGCCCAGTTCCGTTTCCAGTTCGGCCAGCAACTGGCTGACCGCCGATGAGGTTAGCCCGAGCCGTTCCGCCGCGGCGCCGATGCTGTGCAAATCGACGATGGCGAGAAACGCTTCGAACTGACGGATGGTGACGCGTGTGAGTGGCATCAGGCGATTCTAAAGAAAAACTTACGAATCGTGAAAAATCGATTGATTGTGTGGAGCGAGCCACTGGCCGACACTTGCCCCAATCGACGCGATGCAGGAAACCCGCTTAGACTTCCGTCTCGCCCACGCTGCTGCGACCAGACTGCAATAGTCCACAGTCAGGGTATACGCAGACCGCAATCAAGCCGCATGCAGTGCTCCACTCAAGGAATTGCCATGTTCGACCACATTCCCGCCTATCCGGGCGACCCGATTCTGAGCCTGAACGAGGATTTTCAACTCGATCCGCGGCCCAACAAGGTCAACCTGAGCATCGGCATCTATTTCGACGACGCCGGCAAGTTGCCGGTGATGGACGCCGTGCGGCGCGCCGAAACTGCGCTGCTCGATTCAATCGGCCCGCGCTCCTACCTGCCAATGGCGGGCCTGCCGCTCTACCGCGACGCGGCACAGGCTCTGGTATTCGGTGCGGACAACGAAGCGCGTGCCGCGGGTCGGATCGCGACCTTGCAGACCATTGGCGGTTCGGGTGCGCTGAAAGTCGGTGCGGATTTTCTGAAGCGCTATTTCCCGGCCTCGCAGATCTGGATCAGCGATCCGAGCTGGGAAAACCATCGGGTGGTGTTCGAAGGCGCGGGCCTCACGGTCAACACGTATCCGTATTACGACGAACACACCGGCGGCTTGCGTTTCGCTGACATGCTCGACACGATCGGCCGCTTGCCGGAACAAAGCGTCGTGCTGCTGCACGCGTGCTGCCACAACCCGACCGGCGTCGATCTGAGCCCGGCGCAATGGGCGGAACTGGTGCCGGTATTGCAGCGCCGCAAACTGATTGCGTTTGTCGACATGGCGTATCAGGGTTTCGGCGCAGGCCTTGAGGAGGACGCCGCCTGCGTGCGCCTGCTCGCCGATGCGGGCGTGCCCTTGATCGCCGCGAATTCGTTTTCGAAGAACTTCTCGCTGTACGGCGAGCGCTGCGGTGCGCTGAGCGTGGTGTGCAAGAGCCGTGAAGAGGCGGCTCGCGTGCTCGGTCAATTGATGTCGACGGTGCGCGCCAACTACAGCAATCCGCCGACGCATGGCGCGCGTCTCGTCGCCAATGTGCTGTCCGACGCGTCCTTGCGTGCTTCGTGGGAAGCGGAACTCGCCACCATGCGCGAACGGATTCTCGCCATGCGCGGCACGATTCACGAGGGCCTCGCAGGCCGTGTCGACGAAGTGATGCGCGCACGTTACGTCGCACAGCGCGGCATGTTCACTTACACGGGTTTGAGCGAAGCCCAGGTCGAGCGTTTGCGCAGCGAATACGCTGTGTATGTACTGCGTTCGGGACGCATGTGCGTCGCCGGACTGAATGCGCGCAACGCCGGCTATGTGGCGTCGTCGATCGCAGCGGTGGTGGCGGGCGCATAACGGCTGTTACCCGCAACGGCTTGACGATAACGAGCGATAAATACGGAGACCTTGATGACGACTCTTGAAATGCCGACGGCGAGCCCTGCGAAGGCCGCCGCGATGCACCCCGACGAATGGCATGCGCGTGTGCAACTGGCCGCGTGCTATCGCATCTTCGATATGCTCGGTTGGACCGAGATGATCTATAACCACATCACATTGCGTGTGCCGGCGAGCGTGAGCGGCGGCGAGCGGCACTTCCTGATCAATCCGTTCGGCCTGCACTACAGCGAAGTGACGGCGAGCAATCTCGTGAAGATCGACGGGCAAGGACGCGTGCTCGACAACTCGCCGTATCCGGTTAACCCTGCGGGTTTCGTCGTGCATGCGGCGATTCATGAAGGTCTGGGTGATGCGCACTGCGTGATGCACACACACACCACGGCCGGCGTCGCGGTGGCGTGCCTCGAAAACGGCCTGGAGCAAACCAACTTCTATAGCGCGCAGTTGCATGACCGCATCGCGTATCACGACTTCGAAGGCATCACGGTGCATGCGGAGGAAGGGCCGCGTCTCGTCGAACATATCGGCAACAGGCAAGCGGTGATCCTGCGCAATCATGGCCTGTTGGCATGGGGTCACACGTTGCCGCAGACTTTCGCTATTCTGTGGACGCTCAACCGCGCGTGCGAAATCCAGATGGCCACATTCTCGATGGGCCGCGCGCGGCCGGTGCCGGAAGACGTGGCGATCCGCTGCTCGCGCGACTCTTTGCAATTCGATCCGCGTCACGGTGCGGGACAGGATGTATTCGATGCGCTGGTGCGGCGCGTGGATCGCATCGATGCGAGCTATAAGGATTAGCGCGAGGATTGACGCGGAAATTGCGGCAAAGATTGACCCGAGGCTTAACGCAAGGATTGAAGCAATGAAAGTAGGTATCTACGGTGCCGGTGCGATCGGCGGCTGGATGGGGGTGAAGCTCGCGCAGGCCGGCCACGACGTGAGCGTGGTGGCGCGCGGCGCGACACTCAGTGCTTTGCAGCAGTACGGCCTGCGTCTGATCGAAGGCGGCGAGACGCACGCGGTGAAGGTGAAGGCGAGTGAACAGCCGGCGGATCTCGGTGTGCAGGACCTCGTCGTGGTGGCAGTCAAGGGTCCGGCGATGGCGTCAGTGGCCGCGCATATTGCGCCGCTGCTGAGCCCACAGACGATTGTGCTGACAGCCATGAACGGTGTGCCATGGTGGTTCTGCGATGGGCTCGGCCGTGATTTCGCCGGCAAACGGCTCAAGTCGATCGATCCTGACGGTGCGATCGCAGCCGCGATTCCGACTGCGCAGACAGTGGGCTGCGTGGTGCACGCCAGTTGTCTGATCGAGGCACCTGGCGTCATCAGGCATCACCAGGGCAATGGGCTGATCGTCGGCGAGGCGTCGGGGCAAGCGAGTGAACGCGTCAAAACGCTCACCGCCGCGCTGGCCGCAGCGGGCTTCAACGCGTCGTTGTCGGAGCAGATTCAGCGCGACGTCTGGTACAAACTGTGGGGCAATATGACCATGAATCCGATCAGCGCCATCACCGGCGCGACCACCGACCGGATTCTCAGCGACGAACTGGTGCGCAACTTCGTCACGAGCATCATGCTGGAAGCGAAGGAGATCGGCGCGCGCTTCGGTATTCCGATCGAACAGGCGCCGGCGGATCGTCACGAGGTCACGCTCAAACTCGGTGCGATGAAAACCTCGATGCTGCAGGATGTCCAGGCGGGCAAGGCGGTCGAACTCGATGCGCTGGTGGCTGCGGTGCGTGAACTGGGGCAGCTTACCGACGTGCCGACACCCTACACGGACGCCTTGCTCGGGCTCGCGCGTCTGCATGCGAGTACGTTGGGGTTGTATCCCCGGCAGTGAAGGTTGTTCCGACTTCCGAAAAGAAGCCGCCCCACGTAAGCAACGGGGCGGTTTTTTTCGTCTTATGTTTCGAGTCTTATGTGCTGGGCTTTCCGCATCACGCAGTCACTGCCGAAGCGGCTGGCAGTTTCGCCGCTTCGATCAGCGACAGCGCTCGCTGCGTGTCGCCGAGTTCCGTCATGCACAGTAGCGCAAGACGGGCCAGATATAAGGGCGCTTGCGCTTCGCCTTCAGCGGTCAGTGTCTTGCAGAGCGTCGTGTAGACGAGGTCGAGTTCGCTATCGGTCATGGTGTGGATTCCTCTTGCGTCAATTCGTCAGACTGGCCGTCACGGCGCTTTGCACGTCCGTCGCATTGCCGTTGCGCCAGCGGGCGAGCACATGACCGTCCGGCCTGATCAGATAGACGGTTCCCGGCGTGGCATCGAGCATCTCATGCAAGTGTCCCGCCGGATCGACCACATGCGGCACGGTGGCGTGCGGTGCGTCGCCTGTGACCAGCGTGATCGCTTTGAACGGAATGCGATGTTCGCCGAGCACATGGTGCAATTGCTGCCATCCTTCGTCTTGCGCCATGTCCACGCCGAAGCGAAGTGCGGTGAAGCACGACTCAAGCAGATCGGTGAGATGGATATCCACTGCTACGCCGTCGCACATGCGCTGAAGTCGGCACTCCGGCAGTACCGTGCCTGGCGCCGGACCCTTGGCGAACGCGTCCGATGCAACGGCGGCGACCCGATTGAGTGGCGACTGGGCATACGCAATCGCATGAGTCTGCCGCGGATTGATCAGTGCCCGCACGGCCGGATGATGCGTGGCAAGTCCCAGGACTGCCTGGCGCATCAGCTCGAACGCGAACGAGGGCGGCGCCATGAATTCGGTGCTCTTCATGCCGTAGCTCAGGTTTTCACGCGCCGCGAACACGCGCTCGTCGCTGTAGCTGTCGAGCAGACGGTCCGACGCAATGCCGTTGACCACGCAACCGAGTTTCCAGCCGAGATTGTCGGCGTCGTCGATACCGGAATTCGCGCCGCGCACGCCGAAAATCGGCACGAGATGCGCGGCATCGCCCGCGAACAGCACCGGGCCGTGGCGGTAGCGTTCGAGCGTCAACGCGTTGGCCTTGTAGACCGTAATCCAGATCGGCGACCATTCGCCTGTTTCGCCCATCGAGTCGAGCACGCTCTGCACGCGCGGCATCACGTTTTCAGGCTTGACCGCGGCCTCGGGATCTTCATCGTCGCGAAGCTGGTAGTCGATGCGCCAGACGTTGTCGGGTTGCTTGTGCACCAGCACCGTCGAGCCGGGATTGGAGGGCGGATCGAAATAGGCGAGACGCTCAGTGGCGCGCTCGCTCTCCAGTTCGATATCGACAATCACGTAGCGTCCCTCGTACGTGGTGCCGGTGAGCTTGAGGCCGAGCGCCTCGCGAATTGTGCTGCGGCCGCCGTCGCATGCGACGACCCAATCCGTACGCATTTTCCAGGCGGTGTCGCCGGTGCTGAGGTCGAGCGTGGCGCCGTTGCCGGTATGTTGTTCAATACCGGTCACGCGGGTTTGCCAGCGGATGTCGATCAGATCGGCATGTTGTTCCACTTCGTCGAGCAGCAACTGTTCGATCTGGTATTGCGCGATGTTGATCATCGGCGGCAGCGATTGCTCGTCGTCCTGATGCATGGCGAAGCGGAATACTTCGGCGTCGCGGTAGAAGCTGCGGCCGCCGGTCCATGGCAAGCCCTTTTGCAGGAAGCCGTGCACGGCGCCGAGGCGTTTGAAAATCTCCAGGCTGCGGCGCGAGATGCAGATCGCGCGACTGCCGGTGCATACACCGTCGTCGGCTTCGATCAGCACTGAACGTACGCCCTGCCGAGCCAGCGCAAGCGCCAGTGTCATGCCTACCGGACCGCCCCCGACAATCGCTACGGCGCGCTGCACAGGGTCGCACCCGTCGACCAGCGGTGGCACCTCGCCCGCATAGTGCCGCGGCGTGAACGGATAGGGTTTGAAACTGCGGCTCATGCGTGTCTCCTGGATCTTCGTTGCCGATGGATTGCCCGCCGCGGCTTGAGTGCTCTCTGGAGGCGGTGCGAATCGATAGGTGAAGTATGGAGGAGGGGTGGTGGGTGGCTGTCCTCATTTTGGGTACAAGCACCGGGCGTTCCGGCGATAGAAAGGCCGCAGGGCGCTTACGCACCCTGCGGCCTTTCTGATCCGTGCAATGCAGACCGCGCAGACTTGCCTAATCTGCCCCGGCCAGATGCGACGCCTGGCGCGAGTGCTGGACGCTCGCTCCTACCCGGCATTCCTCGATCATCGCGCGGAACGTCGGCGCCGCGTGCGAAGCGCCGGTTGCACCCATCTCCGGCCCGCCTTCCGGTGCGTCGCCCACGCCGATCACCAGCGTCGCCCTCGGCCGCCATTCACGCGTGCGCCGCAGCATGTTGCGCAGATACGGCGGCGACTCCGGCGCGTCGAGCGAGATGATGCAGATGATCGGCGCGTCCTTGAAGCTCGGTTCGTCGGCATGCGCGCTGCGATAGCCCGAGTGCGTGGCCATCATCGGCGCGAGGCCCTGGCGTCCGAGCAATTGCACGGCGATCGCGGCGGTGACTTCATCGAATGCGCCGCGTCCCGGCACGCATAGCACCGACGTCTTGTCTGTTTCACGCTGCATCGGCGCACGGGCCGAAATGTGGCTGTCGTGCCGCTCCGAAAGGTCGGCCGTCGCCGATGCCGAGATTGCCCCAGCGGAGTCTGCCGGTTCCGTGCGCGACATGCGATCCGGCAGTCCATCGGCAATTTCCAGGTTTTCGACGATGTCGACCAGTGCGTCATTGATTCGCGCCAGTTGCTCGGGCATCAACACGCCGCGCATCGCATCGTTGCGCGCGAGTTTGAGGCCTTCCAGCGCGACATTGTCGTAGTAATCGATCAGGGACATCTCGCGCAGCAACCGCTCGGCTTGCACGATGGCTTCGTGTGGATCGTCCGCCAGAAGTCGCTGATAAAAGTTCTGTGCAGGCGTGAGAGCAGGCTGGTCGCCCAGCAGCACCGTGAGGAAGTTCAGACGGTCGGCGTAGCGGCCCAGTGTGACGACGCACAGCGTGAGCGGCGTGGACAGCACGAGGCCGATCGGCCCCCACAGCCAGCTCCAGAAAATCGCCGCCACGACCACCGCCAGCGGCGACAGCCCCGAGCGATGACCGTACAGCAGCGGCTCGGCGATCTGTCCGGCCACCACATCGACAACGATGAACAGGATCAGCGTATAGACCGCCATCGTCCATTGCGGCTGAATGGCGGCAGCGAGAAACACCGCCAGAATCGCGGCGATCCAGATGCCGATATACGGCACGAAACGCAGCAACGCAGCAATTACGCCGAACAGCAGCGCGCCCGGCACGCCGATAATCGCGAGGCCGATGGCGATGATCCCCCCCGCGCTGAGATTCACGCCCAGTTGCGCGACAAAATAGCGGCTCAGCCGCCCGGCGGCGTCGTTGATCGCGGTAGTGGTGCGGTGCAGGTCGCGCGAACCGAAAAGACTGATCAAACGGTCGCGCAGGTCTTCGCGTTGCAGCAGAATGAAGATCGTCACAACCAGCACGATGAAGGTGGTCTCGATCGGAGCAATGGCCGGTGACAGCGCACGTTGAGCGAGTTGCATCGGCGTGGGCGACGGCTCGTGCACTTCGACGGGCGTCGGCACAGCGGGTGCGTTGCGCGCGGCGCGTCCGGTGAGGCGCGGCGGGCTCGGCTTGCTCGGCGCGACGCGTTGCAGTGTGGCGGCGGCACGGCTCATCAGCGAATCGGCCCGGCCGACGGTTTTCTCCTGCACCGTCTCGATCTTTTGCTCGATCGCTGCCTGATACTGCGGCAGATCGCCCGCCAGTTGCACCAGTTGCGCTCCGATCAGGCCGCCGACGGCCAGCAAGGTAGCGAGAGCGAACAGCACCGCGATAAAGATCGACGGCAACTGGCCCATGTGCAAGCGCCGCAACGCCTGCACCAGCGGTGCGAGCAGAAAGCTGAGCAGCACGGAGAGCGTGATCGGGATCAACACCTCGCGGGCGAAGTACAGCGCGCAGACCACCACGACGCCGGTGATGACCGAGGCTAACCCATGCAGACTGGGCGTGCCCGGTGGGTATACGCGGTTCGGCCGCCCAGCTGGCGGTAACGATATTTTCATGGACAGACTTCTCGATGTTGTGGCGCTGACGCTTTTACTGAGGGTTCGCGCGGCTGGAACGGCGGCGGTCAGTTAAAGCGCCCGAGCAATTCATATGCCCGGATTGTAGGCGCTTTGTAGTGCGGCGGCCGTATCCCTTAGCCCATGTGCAAACGCAACAGCTCGAACAGCTGTGAGCTTGCATACAGCAGCAAGCCGATAAAGCCGCCCACAATCGTCCCGTTGATGCGGATGTACTGCAGATCCTTACCGATGTTCAACTCGATTTGCCGTGACATTTCGCGTGCGTCCCAGTTCTTCACTGTATCGCTGATGTGGCGCGTGAGGAACTGGGCAAAATCCGGCGCCATGGCGCGCGCCGCTTCTTCCAGGTGGTCGTTGAGCGACTGACGCAGCGCGGGGTCGTGTGCCAGTTCGCGGCCTACCCACTGGCCCATCGCCAACACCCGGGCGTGCAGGGCCGAATCGCTGCTTTGCAGATCGCGTTTGAGCCATGCGCGCAATTCACCCCACATGTCCTTCACGTACGTGCTGAGTGCCTCACCTTCCACCAGATAACGCTTCAGTTCCTCGCCTTTCTGCAGGAATGCCGGATCGCTCTTGAGTTTGACGATCAGCTTCTGCGCCGCGTCGTCGAATTTCTGGCGCAGCTGATGGGCAGGGTTCTCGCTGATCTGTTCGAGCATCCGGTTCACCGCATTGGCGATCGCCTCGGCGCCTTTTTCGCCGAGCCACGCAGACGGCAGGATCATCTCCATCTTCGGATATTCGCTCTTCACCCATTCGACGATGCGCTCAGCGATAAACTCGCGCGCCTGCGGTTCGCGTAACAGCGCCACGACCTGCTCGATGCCGGCGTCGAGCAGTTCCTGGTGACGGCCGTCTTTGGTGAGCGTGTCGAGAATCGAGCCCATGGATTGCGACAGATCGACTTTGGCCAGCACATCGCGCAAGGCGTCCTTGATGAAGACCTGGATGCGCACGTCGTCGGTCAGTTCGAGGATGCCGCCCGTCAGTTTGACCACGTAATCGCCCAGCCGCGCGGTATTGGCCGGTTTCGTCAGCCAGCCGGTGATGCTTTGCGCCGGGTCGTGTTTCTGGATCAGCCCGACCAGCGACGGCACGTCCAGAAATTTGTCCTGCACGAACACCGCGAGGTTGTCCGCGATCTTGTGCTTGTTCTTCGGAATGATCGCGGTGTGCGCGGAGACGATCGGGATCGGCACGCGGCGAAACAGCGCGACCACGGCGAACCAGTCGGCGAGCGCGCCGACCATGGCGGCCTCGGCCACCGCTTTGATGCCGTCCACCCAGAGGCCGCGCGGCATGAAGGCGGTCACGAGGAAAACGCAGGCGGCGGCCGCCAGCAGCAGTAGCGGGGTGCGCTTGGCCTTCTTCAGTTCGGTTTCTTTGTTCATCGGCAGCAGGGCAGCGGGGTTCTATCCGATTGGAATGGTGCGGTGCGGTTGGCGTGCTGGTCCAGAAACGCGAGTGTAGCGCCGCTGTTCCTGCCGTGTGGCGCGGCCCTCGGACATTCTTTGACCCGCAGGCGCGGTAACATGAGCGCCGAATGAACATTGAGTGACGATGCAAATGAACGGAATGGAGGCACAGTGATCAGGTTTCTGCACACCGCAGACTGGCAGATAGGCACGCAATTCGGCCAGTTCGAGCCGGACGAGGCCGCGCATCTCGCGGAAGCGCGCTTCGAGACCGTGCGCCGGATCGCTGAGGAGGCGGCGGCGCGCAAGGTCGACGCCGTGCTGGTCGCCGGCGACGTATTCGACCTGCAGACCGTCTCGGACACAGTGATCCGCCGCTTGTTCGGCGCGCTGCAAGCGTTCTCCGGGCCCTGGATCATGCTGCCGGGCAATCACGATGCCGCGCTGGTCGAGAGCGTGTGGACCCGCGCGCAGCGACTGAACTGCGTCGCACCGAACGTACGGCTGGTGCTCGAGCCCGGCGTGGTGACGCTCGACGCCTGCCAGTGCGCGTTGCTCTGCGCACCGCTCACGCAACGCATCACTTACGACGACACGACGGGCTTCTTCGACACGACGGAGACGCCGCCCGGCTATCACCGTATCGGACTCGCGCATGGCAGCGTGAGCGGGATTCTGCAGGAGGGCATCGATTCGTCAAATCCGATCGCCCCGACGCGTGCAGCGAGCGCGCGTCTGGACTATCTCGCGCTCGGCGACTGGCACGGTCACTTGCGCGTCGACGAACGCACCTGGTATGCCGGCACGCACGAGCAGGACCGTTTCCGCGCCAACGATCCGGGCTTCATGCTCGACGTCACGCTGGCCGAGCCAGGCGCCGTGCCGGCAGTTGAAGCAGTGCGGGTCGGTAAATATCAATGGCATCGTTGGGAGGAGGCGATCTCGGTATCGACCGACGTCGATTCGCTCAAACTGCGCCTCAGCGCGTTAGGCAGTCACGACGTGCTGCGGGTGACCGTAAGCGGCTCGACCGCGCTGGCCGGGGCCGAAGCCATTCACGTCGCGGTGGAAGAAGCCCGTGCGCGGGTGCGTGCGCTACGCGTCGATCTGAGTGGCCTGCAGGTGCTGCCCACCGCCGACGACCTCGCCGAACTCGGCGCGCAGAGCGGCTACCTCGCGAAGGTGGTGGCGCGTCTGCGAAGCTTGCAGGAAGACCCGCAGTCCGACCCGCAACAGGTCAAGCGCGCGGCGGAGGCGTTATTGCTTCTGGCGCGTTTTCAACGTGAACTGCCGCGCGAAGCGAGGTCCACATGAAGCTGGAAAGCATCGCGATTCAGGAGTTCAAGCAGTTCACCGGACGGCTCGTCATCGACGATCTGCAGCCCGGACTCAATCTGTTCACCGGCCCGAACGAGGCGGGCAAGAGCACGATCGCCGAAGCCGTGCGGGCGGTGTTTCTCGAACGCTACAAGGCTTCGCATCTGAAAGACCTGCTGCCTTGGGGCAAGGCGAGCGGGCAGCCGTCGGTTGAAGTGACATTCGACATGGACGGCACGGCATGCAGGTTGTCGAAGCAGTTCGTCACCCGGCAGCGCTGCGAATTGAAGATCGGTCAGGCGGTGTTCGGCGAGGACGAAGCGGAAGACAAGCTCGCCGCGCTGCTCGGTTTTTCGCGCGCTGCACGTGGGCCGCTAAAGGCGGAAAACGCCGGCGTCCCCGGTTTGTTGTGGGTGCAACAAGGCGGCACGCAGGAGATGCGCGATTCAACGGGACATGCTGCGCAGTATCTGCGCGATGCGTTGTCGCAACTGTCCGGGGGCAATGAATCGGCGGGTGAGGATGCGCTGATCTCGGCGGTGCAGCGCGAACTCCGGCAACTGCTCACGGCGCGTACGCAGAAGTCCACCGGCCCATTGGCCGAGGCCGAGCAGGCGTTGGCGGCGCTAATCGAAGAGCGCGACGAGCTGGAGCAGCAGCGCCAGCAGTTCGACGAGAACATCGTGCGGCTTGCCACGCAGCAGGAAGCCTTCGACGACGCGCAACGCAAGCGCCCCTGGGAGCTTCATGAGCAGAAGGCCATGCAGGCGCAACAGCGCGCCGATGCCGCGGCAGAACTCGAACGCAGTCTTCAGGGGCTCTCGCAATCGCTGCAGTTGAAGGACGCAGAGTTAGCGCTTTCGTTACAGCAGGAACAGGCGGCGACTGAACTCGAAGCCGCCGTTGCACGCGAGCGGCAGCAACTCGACGCCGCACGAGCCAATGTTTCGGCGGTTCAGAACGAACATGCGCAGGCTCAGGCGAGCGTGGCGAAATTTGAACAGGCTTGTGCCGATGCCAACCGCGCGTACGAACTGGCGAACGCCGCGGTAACCGCGGGCGATTTGCGCAGTCAGATCGCTCTGCACCGCACCGAGAGCGAGCGGCTCGAAGCGTCGATCGCAGCCGCCGGCAAGGCGAACGAGGCCGTGTTGGAGGCGACGCGCGCAGCGGCCGCGCTCGAGATCGACGGAGCGCAATTGAAGCGGCTCCAATCGCTCGATGCGGAATTGACCGTGCTGCGTGCGCGGACCGAGGCGGCGATGACGCGGATCGAATACCGGTTGAACGGCGCGATCACCGTCGGCGATGCGAAGGTGAGCGGCGAGGGCGTGCTGCGGCTCGACGAGGAGAAACTGATCGGTCTTGGCGAGCTCGGCGAGTTGCGCGTGATTCCGGGCGTTTCCGATCTGTCGGCGCGATTGTCCGAGTTGGCGTCGCTCGAAGCCCAGCATGCGCAGCTGTTGCAGACGCTGGGCGTGGCGTCGCTGGGTGAGGCCGAGGCCCGGCACGAGCAGTGGAAGATGCTGGTCGCGCAGCAGAAAAGCCAGGCGAAGATTCTCGAGGTGCATGCGCCGCAGGGTATCGACGCGCTGCGCGCTGCGTTGGCTTCGGCGGATGCGCGATTGCAATCGGCCAACGGACGGCTCGCAGCCTTGCCCGATGTCTCCGCCGCGCCACCGCTCGACGAGGCTCGCCGCAACGCCGACATCGCACGTGATGCGCTGGACGCCGCCAGAAATGTATTGGCGCAAGCGGCGGAGAAGCGGTCGACCGCTACGGCCACGACGGAATCGCTCGCCGCGCAACTCCAACGCAAGGAAGCGCAACTGGGCGACGAGGCGTTCTGCCGCAACCGCGCGCAGTGGCAGACGAAAATCGTTGAGCAGCGCGTGCAGGTCGAGGCGTTGAAGAAACAGCTTGAAGGACGAGCGCGCGAACTGGAAGCTGCGCGCCTTGACGATCCGGCAGCTGAGGCGAAGCGCTATCGTGCGTCGGCGGAACTCGCGCGTAACGAGCAGCACACGCGGCAACTGCGGATCGCTGAGTTGCGCAGTCAGCTTGAGACGGTCGGCGCGTCCGGGTTGGGAGAGCGTCTTGCGACGGTGAAGGCGTCGGTGGAACAGGCCACGCGGCGTAAGGAAGAACTCAGCTTGCGAGCAAGCGCTTTGAGTCTGCTCGATGAGGTGCTTGTCGACGAACGTGATGCGGCGGTGGCGCAACTGCGTGCGCCGTTGACCGAGCGGCTCGGGCACTATCTGAAGCGAATTTTCCCGCAGTCGACGATTGCGCTCGGCGACGATCTGAGTCCGGCGACGCTGGATCGTTATGGCCGCGCGGATACGCTCGATGCGTTGAGCTTTGGCACGCGGGAGCAGCTCGGTATTCTGACGCGGCTCGCCTATGCGGATCTATTGAAGGCGTCGGGTCGACCCACCCTGCTAATGCTCGACGATGCAGCCGTGCATACCGATGCGACGCGACGCGACGCGATCAAGCGGGCGCTGATCGATGCGGCTACGCGGCACCAGATTCTGGTATTCACGTGCCATCCGGAGCTCTGGGACGATCTGGGCGTCAGGCAGCGGGCGATTGAGGATTTGAAGGTGGCGGCATAGGGCGTCTTGCGACGCTTTGATTTCGGTGAATGACTCGGGAACGTCATGACTCAACTTTATCGCGGCATGGATCAAGCGGCGCTGCGTGCAGCCTACGACAACGTGGCAGCGGTGGCCGACGTCGCTGAGCGCATGCTCGGCTTTCAGGCGCGCAGCGCGGCGCTGTATGCGGCTGCGCCGTGCAGGCGTGATGTGGCGTACGGCCCGCTGCCCCGGCAACGTTTCGACTGGTTTCCGTGCGGAAAGCCTGACGCGCCTATTTTTGTGTTCATACACGGTGGCTATTGGCAGGCGCGCAGCAAAGAGGATTTTGCGTTCGTCGCCAGTGGCCCGCTGGGGTGCGGCTTTAATGTTGTGCTCGCGGAATACACGTTGGCGCCGGAGGCGTCGATGACGCAGATCGTCGGCGAAATCGATGCGTTGCTGGCGGCGCTGGCCGCTGATCACGATGGGCTCGGCACGCGTGGTCCGGTTTGCCTTGCGGGGCATTCTGCGGGCGGGCAGTTGAGTGCGCTTTATCGCGCACACGAGTCTGTCGTGCACGCCATGCCGATCAGCGCATTGGTGGACCTGGAGCCGATTGCGATGTCATGGCTCAACGAGAAGCTGCAGCTAACGCAGGCAGAGATCGGCGCTTACAGCCCGATGCGGCACATCGGCAAAGGTGTGCCGATGACTGTCAGCGTCGGCACGGCCGAGTTGCCAGAGCTGGTTCGGCATTCAGAGGAATATGTGGCGGCGTGTCGACAAGCGGGCGAGCAGGTGGAGTTTGTGCCGCTCGCCGGGTGTAATCACTTTACGATTCTTGAGGACCTCGCGCGGGCCGATGGGGTGCAAATGGAGGCGTTGGTGAGGGGGATGAGGCGAAAATAATGCGCCGCGCTCACTCATACCACCGCGGCGTGTAAACCCACTCACCACCATCGACGCCGTTAGCAAACGCACGTGTCGTCGACGACCCTACGATCACCATCGTGCGCATGTCCACATCCGACGAACGCAGTTCACCGAGCGTGATCGTGCGCAGCGTGCTGCCCGGTCTGCCGATATCGCGGCCGAGCACCACTTTCGTCGCGGCAGCGCGATATTCACGCACGATGTCCAACGCTTTATCCAACTGCCACGGCCGTGCGCGAGAGATCGGGTTATAGAAAGCCATCACCAGATCCGCTTCGGCCGCATGCCGAAGGCGCTTTTCGATGATGGTCCACGGTTTCAGATTGTCGGATAGCGACAGCATGCAGAAGTCATGGCCCAACGGCGCGCCCGCTTGCGCCGCGGTTGCCATGGCCGCGGACACCCCCGGCACGATGGCAAGTTGCACGGCTCGCCAGTCAGCGTTCGTCGAAGCGCCTTCTTCGAGCGCCTCAAGCACCGCGGCCGCCATGGCAAACACGCCGGGATCGCCCGAGGACACCATCACCACAGAACGTCCCGTGCTCGCGAGTTCGAACGCATGGCGTGCCCGCTGCATCTCTTCGCGATTGTCCGTGCCGTGTACGCGCTGGTCGGCACGCAAGGGGCCGGCCATTTTCACGTAGGTTTCGTAGCCGAGAATATCGGTGGCTTCGTTTAACGCCGTTCGAGCGGCAGGCACCATCAGGTCCGCGCTGCCGGGGCCGAGGCCGATCACGGTCAAGCGGCCGCGTGTACGGCCAATCGTGTCCGGGTCGATGGCCAGCGCGGCCAACGCGAGTGCGACTCCTGCGTCTGCGTCGTCATGCAAGGTTTGATATGGGACGCGTAGCGCGGCATGCAGCAAATTGCTCGGCGGCTCGCCGTCCTCCGGGCCCGCCTGGGCAAAACGCAGCGGCACGTTCAGGCTCGCGGCGGCATTGGCGAGCGCCGGGTTCGCCATGTGTTCGGAAGGAACCAGCAATGCTGTGAGCGAAAGCGGTGCAAGACCGTGCGCGTCCAATGCCTCGTGTACCAGCGCGGCGATTCGCGCGCCGGAAGCCGTCAGCGCATCAGCACTGGAATTTGCGCCGAGGTCCGTATCCGTACTGGAATGCGCACCGGCAGCGGCGCCGGCATCCGCACCCGGAACAGTCACCGCCGCCACCACACTCCGCGGGTGAATCACCAACTCATCATCCCGCCCATCCCATGCACGCGGCGTCACGCGGATCGCGAGACGTGCCGATTTCGAGCGCGGCAATTGCGCGTCATCGAGCCACGGCGCTTCACCTTCGATGCGCGTGCTTTCACCCGCCAGCAGATCTGACACGAAGCGCTTACCTTGCGTTATATCGGCAAGCACATAGCCCTCAGGCGGATTGAGCACGCACGTACCGAAGCGCAATTCGCCACTCGTCGTAATCGCGGGCGGCACGTTCAACGCAGCGGCAATCTCGCGAGCCATCACGTTGACACCGGCAAGTCCGCCGAGCAGGGGCACGACCGCACTGCCATCTTCTGCAACGGCCAGCACAGGCGGTTCGACACCCTTGTTCGACAACAACGGCGCGACGCAACGAATCACGATCCCGGCGGCGCATAACGCGATGATCGGCGTGCCGCGTGCATACAGATCACACAGATGCGCGCGGAGTTCCGTGTACGAGACGTCAGCCTCGACTCGCCCCTGCAAGGCATGAACCTGGCAGCCTGCATACAGCATCTGGATACGCCGCGCGGTCTCCAACGCGCTCGCACCGAGAATCACGATCGCGGGTGGCGTCAACCTTGCCATTTTTCCCCCGGCACCACGAGCAGCGAAAAATACGGCGATGCCATCGGATCGACCTCGTCAAGCGGCACGATGCGCTGATTGCCCATGGTCGCGCGTTCGACATAGAGCGCACGATGCGCGAGCCCCAGTTCGCCGAGCACGCGCCGCACCTTATCAAAATTGCGGCCCAGTTTCATGATGACCGCAGCGTCGGCATCGGCGAGACGCCGACGCAGTTCGTATTCAGGCAACACGCCGGAGAGCACCGACAGACTCTGATTGCGATACACCAGCGGCGAGCCGAGCACCGCTGCACCGCCGAGCATCGAGCACACGCCGGGCACGACTTCGGCCTCGAAACGCGCCGCGAGGCGGTCGTGCAAATACATATACGAGCCGTAGAAAAACGGATCGCCTTCGCAAATCACCGCGACGTCGCGGCCCGCGTCGAGATGCCCGGCGACGACCTCCGCAGCGGTGTCGTAGAAGTCGGCAATGATCGCCTCATACGAAAGCGGCGGTTCGAGCGCTTCGGTCGTGACGGGATAAACGAGCGGCAGATGCTGTTGAGCGTCATGCAGATGCGCCTCGATGATGCCGAAGGCGTTGCCCTTTTTACCCTTCGCGACGAAATACGCGACCACGGGTGCCGCTTTCAGCAAACGCAGCGCTTTCAGCGTGATGAGTTCCGGGTCGCCGGGGCCGACGCCCAGTCCGAATAAACGTCCTTGTACCGTCATTTACTCGACCTCCGTCGCCAGCGCGTTCACGGCAGCGGCGGCCATCGCGCTGCCGCCCCGTCGACCGTGAACCACGACGAAGGGCACGCCGCGGCTGTCTTCGGCCAGCATCGCTTTCGATTCGGCCGCGCCGACAAAGCCGACCGGAAAACCGAGGATCAGCGCGGGTTTCGGCGCGCCGGCATCGAGCATGTCGAGCAGATGAAAGAGGGCGGTCGGCGCGTTGCCGATCACGACGACGCTGCCTGCCAGCTGCGGCCGCCACAATTCGAGCGCGGCGGCCGAGCGCGTATTGCCGAGTTCGCGCGCAAGCGCGGGCACGTCCTGATGGGTGAGCGTGCAGATCACGTCGTTGTTCGCGGGCAGTCGCGCGCGCGTGATGCCTTGCGCCACCATGCCGGCGTCGCACAGAATCGGCGCGCCTTGTGCCAGCGCCGTACGGCCCGCGGCGCCTGCGCCTTCGGAAAACTGAAGATCTTCAACGACGTCGACCATGCCGCAGGCGTGGATCACGCGCACCGCGAGTTTCTCGAGGTCGACGGGGATGCGCGACAGATCCGCCTCCGCACGTATCGTCGCGAAGGATTGGCGATAGATCTCCTGACCGTCGCGAATGTAATCAAGCATCTGAGGGGCTCCGGGCCGGGTGTGACAATGGGTCGAGCATGTCGGCGGCCTGTTCGATCGTGAGTTGGTGCGCGACGCACGAGCCGAAACCCGGCTGGCCGTCGCGGCGATAAAGGTCGTAGATGCCGGGCGCCGCGGCGAGCAGCGTGTACGGCGCGCAATGTGCGGCGGCGCATGAGCGCGGACAGCCGCTCAGATGAACATCGACACCGTCGGGTAAGCGATCCACTAGAAGTAACGCGTCGGCTTTGGTGTCGGCGAGGCTTTTTGCGCAGCCTGTCGAACCGGCGCAGGCGATCAAGTGCGTAGTAGGCTGCGCGGGATCGCAGGCGAGGCCTAGCGCGTGCATTTCAGCGAGCACGGCGGGCGCGGCATCGGCAGCGATATCGGGCAGCAATACGCTTTGCCAGGGCGTCATGCGCAACGTGCCGTTGCCTTGCTGCTGCGAGAGCGTGGCGAGGCCGCGCAAGGTCGCGGCGTCGAGGCGTCCGAGCGGCGGTTGGCCGCCTACGTGCATCATTCCCACGACTCGCTGTGCGTGCGCGCCGAGTCGAAGCATGACATCGGCGCGCGTGGGCCGTTGCCAGTCTGCAAGCGATGTGTCGCGTGACAGCGGGAAATCAACGTACGTTTGAGCGTGCTGCAATAGCGTGTCGACAGGATGCGTGGCGAGCAGGTGACGCATGCGCGTGGCATCTGGCGCGGCCAGATCGAGGAACGTGTGCAGCAGTGCACGAACAAGGCCTGTGACTTGAGAAGGCAGCACTGCGGCGAGAGCGCCGGCGTAATTCGGATGAGGATGGTCAACGGAGCCATGCGAGCCGGTACGCGCGACATGCAGGAAGGCATCGGCATCGGCATCGGCGTTCGCCAGAGCTGGCGGACAACCCGCGAATCCAAACACAAATCGCACACCATCTTCCGCCTGCGTCGCCGCCAGCCAGACATCGTGCGGATGATCGAGCCTCGCAAGACGCTCACCACCATCGAGCAGTAGCGCGAATTTGGGCGATAGCGCCGCGAAACGCGCTTCTGATTGCAGCAAGGTGAGCAGTTCGGCACTGAGCGGCCTCGTATCGAACAGCGCAAATGGATCGCGTCCGGCAGTCGGGCTCACCATCACATTGCGCACATCGTCCGCAGCGGACGCCGATATCGGGCCAGGCGCTTGCTGTGCGGTCGACGGTCGCGTAGTTGAGACATCCGCTGCGCCGAATCGAGACGCGTCAGAAGTATCCGCCGAGGTCGCGAGCAGCAAGCTGTCAGCATCCGCTGCACCGCCCGCCGAAATCGGTCCAAGCCCCGCATCGACCAGCGCCGCGATCAACGCCGTTTCATGCCCGCTTCGCACGCCACGCACCTGCAGATTCGCACGATTGGTCAGATCGACTACGCCCGCCGCATGCCGCTCGCTGACTTCGGCGATCACCGCGGCCTGCGCCGCGCTCAGCTCGCCGCCGGGCAATTTGATCCGGCAGATCCCGCCATCGCGCGCGGCGACGATGCGCAGCAGCCCCGGGCACGCCGAGGGCCGCAGCGCGAGAGCCGGGTCAGGCAAAGCAGTGGAGGGCGAAGCTTGATTCAAGACGGACACCGGGTTGAGCGTCGCGCGACGGCCCGAGCAAGCCGCACAGCGGCCATTGCTACGGCATCGGTACACCCCGCCCGATGTAGGCTGGCACGAACAGTCTGGCCGGCAGGTCTCCTGGCTGGCAGGTCATGGTCCGCCGCGGCCTTCCCGGTCGAACCAGTGGCGCGGAGCGCAGGCGGACTCGCTGCATACAGTTGCGGGGGCAGCCACAGCGACACTGTGTTCCCTCTTCGGCCCCGAAGGGCACCGGCGGCTGTATTATGCCTTTTTTCGAACAGCACAACGAGGCTGGACGCTTTGATCGGCGTGGCACAGCGCATTATTTGAAGATACAGAAAGAGGATGGATGCATGCCGGCGTGGCTGACCGTGGTGGGCATAGGCGATGACGGCTTCGCCGGCTTGGGGAGGCCCGCGCGACGCGCTTTGCTGGAAGCGTCGGTGGTTTATGGCGGCGAACGTCATCTGGCGATGCTGCCCGTGCGCCTCGCCGCGCGCCGTGCGGCATGGCCGAAGCCGTTCGATCTCGCGCCTTTGCTGGCGGAGCGTGGCGGCCCTGTGTGTGTGCTGGCGAGCGGGGACCCGATGCTGTTCGGCGTAGGCGCGACTCTCGCGCGGCAGTTGCCGGCAGGTGAGTTGCGGGTGCTGCCCGCGCCCTCGTCGCTGTCGCTGGCGGCCGCGCGGCTTGGCTGGCCGTTGCAGGATGTCGCCACGGTTTCGCTGGTGGGACGCCCGTTGCCTACGCTGAATGCTCATTTGCACGACGGCGCGCGCGTCTTCGTGCTGAGTGCAGACGGGCGTACACCCGCTGCACTGGCCGAACTACTGAATGCGCGCGGTTTCGGCGCGACCCGGATGACCGTGCTGGAACATCTGGGCGGAGATCTTGAACGGTGCATAGATGGCCGCGCGGACCAGTGGCCCGCAGGAGAAGTGGCGGCGTTGAACCTGATCGCGCTTGAATGCCGTGCAACGGAAGGCGCGCCGCGTTTGCCGCTGACCATCGGCTTGCCCGACGACGCCTTTCGCCACGACGGTCAGTTGACCAAGCGCGACGTCCGCGCGATCACGCTGGCGCGCCTCGCGCCGACGCCCGGCGAATTGCTATGGGACGTGGGCGCGGGCAGCGGCTCGATCGGTATCGAATGGATGCGCGCGCACCCGACCTGCCGCGCGATCGCGATCGAAGGGCACGCGGAGCGGCAGCGTTTCATCGAGCACAATCGCGATGCGTTGGGCGTGCCGGGTTTGCAACTGGTGGCCGGCCGCGCGCCTGAAGCGCTGGAGGGCTTGGCTGTGCCGGATGCCGTGTTCATCGGCGGTGGCGTGACGGTGCCGGGCGTGCTCGACGCATGCTGGGCGCGTCTGCGTGACGGCGGGAGGCTGGTTGCCAATGCCGTCACTTTGCAAGGGGAGGCAGCGCTAGCAGCGTGGCGTGAGCAACACGGCGGCACGTTGACCCGCATCGCGCTGGCCGACGCACAGCCGCTCGGTGGCTTCGATACGTGGCGCCAGGCGCTGCCGATCACGCTGCTGGAGGTCACGAAGCTGGCCAGCAGCACGAGCGGCCCTTCCAGCACGAATACCGCGCACGGTACGAATGGCACAAACGGCACAAACGGCACCTCAAGCAAGAGCGCCATATCCAGCACGTCCACCAGTTCAGCCGCCTCACCACGCCACCCGTAATGCGCGAAGAAACGCCCGAACAACCCGCACCGCTGCGTAGCGGCTACACGACCGGCAGTTGCGCCACCGCGACGTCGCTCGCGGCCGCGCGTCTGTTGCTCGCGGGTGTCGTCAGCGAGGTCGCGGAGATCGTGTTGCCGAAGGGCCGGCGTGTGCCGATGCCACTGGTGTTCTGCCGCCGGACCACCGATGGCGCGGAAGCCGGCACAGTAAAAGACGCTGGCGACGACCCCGACGTGACGCACGGCGCGATCGTATTCGCCCGCGTGCGCTTGCTTGCCGAACCGGGCGTGACATTCCGCGCAGGGCCAGGCGTTGGCACGGTGACGCGCGCCGGCCTCACGCTGCCCGTCGGTGAACCGGCAATCAATCCCGTACCGCGCAAGATGATGACCGAACATCTGACCGAGCTCGCAGCGGAACACGGATACGCGGGCGGCTTCGAAGTGACGATCGGCGTCGAAGGCGGCGAAGCACTCGCACTGAAAACGATGAACCCGCGCCTCGGCATTCTCGGCGGCCTGTCGATTCTCGGCACCACCGGCATCGTGCGGCCGTTCTCGTGCTCGGCCTATATCGCATCGATTCATCAGGGTATCGACGTCGCGCGTGCGAACGGCTACCTGCATCTCGCGGCCTGCACCGGCAATGCAAGCGAAGACGCGATGCGCGCGCATTACGGTCTGCCGGACATCGCGCTGATCGAAATGGGCGACTTCGTCGGCGCGGTGCTCAAGCATATGAAGCGTGCGCCGGTCGAGCGCCTGAGCGTGTGCGGCGGTTTCGGCAAACTCAGCAAACTGGCAGCCGGGCACCTCGATCTGCATAGCCGCAATTCGAGCATCGATCTTGAACGGCTCGCAACGTGGGCCGCCGAGTATGGCGCCGACGACGCGTTACGGGCAGCGATCCTCGCCGCCAATACGAGCCAGCAGGCGGTCGCGTTGGCGCACGCGCAACATGTGCCGCTCGGCGATATCGTCTGCCGTCACGCGCTAGCTGTTGCGCGCGATATCGTGCCGCCGCAGGTCGCGGTCGAAATGTTCGCGATCGACCGCCTCGGCAATCTGATCGGAGCGGCCCAATGATGCGGATCCTGCTGCTCGGTGGCACAGGCGACGCTTTGCGGATTGCCAGGCAGCTCGGCCCCGAGCATGTGTACAGTCTTGCGGGCCTCGGCAAGGTGCCGGACGATTTATCCTGCGAGGTGCGCGTGGGCGGCTTCGGCGGCAGCGAAGGGTTGGCGCGCTATATCGAGGACCAACGCGTTAGCCTCGTGATCGACGCGACACATCCGTACGCCGCGCAGATCAGCGCGAATGCCGCGAAAGCGAGCAGTGCGGCGCGCATACCGTGCTGGGCGCTGCGTCGCGCGGGATGGCAGCCGCAAGCCGGCGACGACTGGCGCATGGTCGACGATTGGGCCGAACTCACGGCCGCGCTCGCTTCATTCAATCGACCCCTGTTCACGCTCGGACGCGAACCGCTCGCGCATCTCGACGAAATCCCGTCGCAGCAATTCTGGACGGTACGCTGCCTCGACGCACACGAAGCCAATCCACGTGCGCGGATTCTGGCGACACGCGGGCCGTTTACACTCGAATGCGAGCGAGCGCTATTCAGTGCGGAAGCATTCGATGTCGTCGTCAGCAAAAACAGCGGCGGCAGCGCCACCGAAGCGAAACTCGAAGTCGCGCGCGAACGCGGCTTGCCGGTGGTCATGCTGCGGCGCCCTGCATTGCCCGCAGTCGATCGCGAGTTTGCAAACGTGGCCGACTTGCTGGAAGCATTGCAAGTCTCAGGTTAAACGGCGCATGCATGCATGCCATGCCGGCCAAACGAATCATGGAGTAGTGAATGACGGTGTTTTTTATCGGCGCGGGTCCCGGCGACCCGGAACTGATCACGGTGAAAGGGCAACGCCTTGTGCGCGGCTGCCCGGTGATCCTGTACGCCGGCTCGCTGGTGCCGGCCGCCGTGCTCGAGGGGCATAGCGCGGAGCAGGTCGTCAATACCGCCGAGCTCGACCTCGACCAGATCGTCGCCTTACTCAAGGCCGCACACGACAAAGGCCAGGACGTGGCGCGCGTGCATTCCGGCGACCCGTCCTTGTATGGCGCGATCGGCGAGCAGATTCGCAGACTCCGCGAACTCGACATACCCTACGAGATCGTACCGGGCGTAACGGCGACCGCGGCATGCGCGGCCACACTCGGTTGCGAACTCACGTTGCCCAACATTTCGCAGACGCTGATCCTCACGCGCTTCGCAAGCAAAACAACGATGCCGGAAGGCGAACAACTCGGCGACCTCGCGAAACATCGCGCGACGATGGCGATTCACCTCGGCGTGCGCCATCTTGCACGCATTGTCGATGAATTACGGCCGCATTACGGCGGCGCGTGTCCGATCGCGGTGATCTATCGCGCCAGCTGGCCGGATGAAGAAAAAATCATCGGCACGCTCGACGATATCGTCGGCAAAGTGCAGTCCACGAACATTGAGCGGACTGCGCTGATCCTGGTGGGGCAGGTGCTGGCGGCTGAAGGATTCGCGGAGTCGACGTTGTACGCGAAAGGCGGCTGACCCGCACACCGCCGATTCAGCCGATTCCTTAGCCCCCTGACTTCAACTGTGCCCAGAGCCTGCTTTCCAGACGTTTGATCTGGGCGGGCAGGGGCTTGAGCAGAAACAGCGTTTTCAGCACGGACTCAGGCGGGTACACGGTCGGATCGTTGAGAATTTCCGGCCGCACGAATTTGCGCGCGGCGGCGTCCGCATTCGGATAGAACACCTCATTGGTGATCCCGGCATGAACCTCGGGGCGCTCGATGTAGTTGATCCAGTTGAGCGCCGCCTCCGGATGCGGCGCATCTTTGGGGATCGCCATCATGTCGAACCAGATCGGCGCACCACCTTGAGGAATAAAGTATTTGACCTCGTAACTCTTGTTGGCTTCGCGCGCACGATGGCTCGCCATCGACACGTCACCCGACCAGCTCAAAGCAAAACAGATGTCGTCGCCCGCAAGATCGTTGATATAGCTCGTCGCGTTGAACTGCGTGATGTACGGACGGATTTTCTTCAGTGCGTCGTACGCGGCCTGGTAGTCGGCCGGATTCACGCTGCTCGGATCGCGCCCGAGATAGTGCAACGTCACCGCGAACACATCGCTCGGCGCGTCGAGTATGGACACGCCGCAACTCTTCAGCTTGCTCAGATACTCGGGCTTGAAGAGGATGTCCCAGCTATCGAGCGGCGCATCGTTGCCGAGAATTTTCTTGACTCGCGTAACGTTATAGCCGAGCCCCGTGGTGCCCCATGCCCACGGCACGGCGTACTGATTGCCCGGGTCCGCATCGGCGACCAGCTTGAGCAGATTGCGGTCGAGGTTCACCAGGTTCGGCAGTTTCGATTTGTCGAGTTTCTGGTAGATGCCGGCTTCGATCTGCTTGGCGAGAAAGTTCGAAGTCGGCACCACGACGTCGTAGCCCGTAGAACCCGTCAGCAGCTTCGCCTGCAAGGTTTCGTCGCCGTCGTAGACATCGTATTGCACGTGAATGCCGGACTCTTTCTCGAAGTTCGGCACGGTGTCTTTCGCGATGTAGTCGGCCCAGTTGTACAGATTGAGCTGCTTTTCGTCGGCGTGCGAGGAAGTGCCGAACGCGCAGAACAACAGCGCTGCCAGCAGCGACGCGGTCGGCCTGGGCTTCATGAAGGTGTGGGGCATGATGGTCGTCCAGAGAGGATTCATTCAACAGAGCGGTCGCGGCCTTACATACGCTGATGGCGTTGCAGCTTCTGATTGCGCATCAGGCACAGCATGTCGGCGGCAAGGTGGGCTGCGGCGAGCGCGGTGACGTCGCTGTGGTCGTAGGGCGGCGACACTTCCACCACGTCCGCGCCGACCAGATTCACGGCGCCCAGCGCGCGAACGATTTCCAGCGCCTGTGCCGAGCTCAGGCCGCCCGCCACCGGCGTGCCCGTACCGGGTGCGAAGGCCGGATCGAGACAGTCGATGTCGAAGGTGAGGTAGGTGGGCGCATCGCCGACGATCGACAGCACTTCGTCGATGGTCGCCTGTGTGCCATTGCGATGGACCCACGGCGCGTCGAGAATGCGCACGCCCATGAAGTCCTCGTTCCAGGTGCGAATACCGATCTGCACCGAGCGCGCGGGATCGATCAACCCTTCACGGATCGCCTTGTAGAACATCGTGCCGTGGTTCAGCGAATCGGGGTTGTCGTCCGGCCACGTGTCGCAATGCGCGTCGAAATGGATCAGGCTCAACGGCTTACCGTACTTTTCAGCGTGAGCGACCAGCAGCGGATAGGTGATGTAGTGGTCGCCGCCGAGCGTCAGCATGCGGGTGCCCGTGGCGAGAATTTCGCGAGCGTGGGCGATGATCGCGTCGCGGATGCCGAGCGGGTTGTGGGCGTCGAACCAGCAGTCGCCGTAGTCGACCACGTTCAGATGATCGAACGGGTCGACGCCCCACGGAAACGCGCCGAGTTCGGCCAGTTGCACCGAGGCGGCACGCATGCCCGCCGGGCCGAAACGCGTGCCGGGACGGAAGGTGGTCGCGAGATCGAGCGGAATGCCCGATACGGCGACGTCGACGCCGGTGAGATCGCGCGTGTAGGGCCGGCGCATGAAGGACAGCACGCCGGCGTAGGTGGGCGCAAGGGGTTGGCCGGCCGCGTCAGTGCCCGCGGCAGGGGCGGTCGAGGCAGGGTGCAAAGCGTTCAGGTTCAGGGTCATACACGTCGGTCCGGTCAGTTTCAATGAGCGCCGTCACACAAATATTTCTCATGTCTGTAGAAACAGCATGAGACGTGTGAAGGCCAACTGGCGCTATGATTGCGAGGCAATATTCCGGCGAAAAGCGAAGATTTTTGCTGGAAGTATCGATATTTCTAATATCTTCCCTGACCGCGGCGATCCGATGCGTAGACTTCCCCCTCTGCAGGCTTTGCTCGCTTTCGACGCCGCCGCGCGCGTCGGCAGCTTCACGCGCGCGGCGCAAGAACTCGCGCTGACCCAGTCGGCGATCAGCCATCAGATCCAGCAACTCGAGGAGTGGGCCGGGGTGCCGCTATTCCGGCGGATTGGGCGCGGCGTCGCGCTGACCGCGGCCGGTTTGCTATTTGCGCAGACCGTGACGTCGGCGATGACGACCCTCGCGGATGGGCGCGATCGCATCGAGCCGTATGGCAACCCCGATTCCGTGATCATCTATTGCGCGCTGCAGTTCGCGACAGGCTGGATCATGCCGCGCATGCCGGCGTTTACGGAGGCAATGCCGAACATCGAGATCTGGCTCGTTACCGGGGACGAGGTCAACGAGATCGATCGTGTCGATGTCGACCTGATCGTTTCCGCGAAGGAGATCCGCACGCCGGAAGTGATCTGCGAGCCTTTGCTCGACGAGCAGGCGGTCGCTATCTGCGGACCTGTGACCGCGCGCCGTCTGCGTTCGATGCCCTTTCCCGAGGTGTTGACGCAGGCGCCTTTGCTGGTGCTCGAGCAGCGTCCGGAGTGGGCCCCGTGGTTGCCTGAGTTAAGGCGCGGCGGTTTGCGCACGCGGCGCGCGATGACAGTCGACGACCCCCGCATCCTTGTGGCGGCCGCCGAGCAGGAAGCGGGCATCGCGATGGTGTCCCGGCTTACCGCCGGCGATGCATTGACGAGCGGACGCGTCGAGGTCATGCCGCAGGTACCGGGCTTCGCGCTCGCGCCGCTCTGGCTGATGCGCTCCGCCCAACCGGCGCGCTCCGCTGCGGTGGATGCGGTTTATGCGTGGATGGTGAGGCTCTGTCGGGACGGTGGTTGAGGCGTGGCCCATGCGCGCTGCGCCCCGGGAAAATTTCGCAAGCTCTGCACCATCTTCCGGCCATGAGGCAGCTATCCTAGCGCGATGATGAAGCCCAGCACGGAACGCGATTACCGTCGACGGATTGCCCGCGTCATCGAGGCAATCCTGGGGGAGCCTGGTGCGCCGCACACGCTCGAGACCCTTGCCGCGGTGGCGCATCTGTCGCCGTATCACTTCCATCGCATCTATCGCGCATTGACCGGCGAGAGCGTGGTCGAGACCGTGCAACGGCTGCGGTTAGCCCAGGCCGCGCAACGGCTTACCGATGCCGCTGCGTTGGTCACCACGGTCGCGCATGACGCCGGCTACAACAGTCCGCAGGCCTTTGCGCGAGCGTTCCGCGGTTTCACCGGGGTTACGCCGAGCGAATTCAAGGCGCGGCAGAAACGCCTCGCCGCGCCGTCGAAAGCGTGCCGCACAAGTGAGCCATGCGAGGCCGCCGCGACTGAAAGCGAACTGTCGGTTTTGCCGTCGATCGAACTCGCCGAGATCGCACCGATCGATCTCATGTGCCTTCGCCACGATGGACCTATCGCGACAATCGGGCAGACCTACCGGTCGCTGATGGACGTGCTGCGCTGCGAGGGGAGCTCGACGAAGGGTCAACGCGTCGGCATCTGTAGGCACGATCCTGCGCTGAGTGGTGGCTTCCAGTATTACGCCGGCATCGTCGCCACGCCTCCTCGCGTGCCGCGAGCGGCGGAGAGCCAGGCAATCGAGGCGGTGCGCGTGGAGGGCGGCCTGTATGCGGTCCACCGGCTGATCGGTCCGTATGCGTTGATCGCGCCGACATTCCGGGCGCTCTACGGCGGCTGGCTGCCGCAAAGCGGCTATGCGCACGACGACCGTCCGGGGCTCGAGGTGTACCGGAACCTGATGGTTGCGGGTTTGCAGCACGCCTGCGTCACGGACCTGATGATCCCCATTCGCAAGGACTGAACATGTTTCGTCGTTACTGTGCCGCTTTCGCATGCGCGGCGGCGTTGTGGTCGGCGGCGGCCGCCGCGCGGGCAGATCAGGCTGTCTGGCATGTGGGCGAGGCGACGCGTGTCTTTCATCCCGCTGCGGCTCGTCATTGGCGTGGGGCGCAGACGCAGGCGCTTGTGACGAGCATCTGGTATCCGGCCGATCTGACACGCCCGGAAGTCGCGCATGACATTGGCGCGCACGGTCGTCCGTTTTTCCACGGGCATCCCGCTGTCGTCGATGCGCCGCTGTCCGGCGCACGTGCAAAATATCCGCTGCTCGTGCTCTCACACGGCACCGGCGGCACCGCGGACAGTCTCGACTGGCTGGCATCGGCGCTGGCCGCCGAAGGCTATATCGTCGCCGGTACCAACCATCCGGGTAACAACGCATTCGAACCGATGACCCGCGACGGCTTCATGCTCTGGTGGGAACGCGCCACGGACGCAAGCGAGGTGCTCGACGGCGTGCTTGCCGACCCGATGCTGGGTCCGCATGTCGACCGGGACCGGATCGGCGCGGTGGGTTTCTCGCTCGGTGGGTATACGGTTCTTGAACTGGCGGGCGCGCACACCAATTTGCCGGCGTTCGAGCGCTTCTGTTCGTCACCGCAGGCTGACGCGATCTGTCATCCGCCGGAAGCCGCCAGAATCCATGAGGACCCCGGCGCGCCTGCCTTGACGCTCGCAACGCTTTCACCTGAGACGAAGGCGTCACGAGCGCGCGCCGGTGACTCGTATCGCGACCCGCGCATCAAGGCGGTCTTTGCGATCGCGCCGGCACTGGGCGAGGCGTTCGACAGCACCTCGTTCGCGGATGTCAGCATCCCCGTGTCGCTGCTTGCGGGCGAGGCCGACGTAACCGCGCCGGTGGACACCAACATCCACCGCATCGCGGGTTTTATGCCGAGCGCAACCATTACGATGGTGCCGGGCGCGTCGCACTATACCTTTCTGGATACCTGCTTGCCCGCAGGCGTCGAACACCTTGCGACCATCTGCAAGGACAATCCGGGCGTCGATCGCGATGCGATCCATGCGCAGACGGCCCAACGGGCGATCGATTTTTTCGCCACCACGTTGCCTGCGGGTGACGAGTAGCGAAGCTCAGTCCTCAAGTGGCGAGAGCGCTTCAAGCGGCACCTGCTTCGCCGGCCCGAGGTTGATCGCCGGCACGAAGCCCAGCAGCACGACCACAAAAATCGCAATCGCGAAGATCGAGATGAAGGTCAGGTGCAGCGACTGGTGCAACACCATGCGGATCATGTCGCTATCGGCAAGACTCGCCACCTGATTCTGCAACAGCGCCTTCAACTGATCCGACGTGACCACGGCGACGTCCTTCGAGTGACTGAGCCCGAAGTTGAGCACCGCGCCGAACAGCGTTGCACCCAGCGTGCTGCCGAGATTGCGCGAAAACAGATTCGATGCAGTGGCGCTGCCGCGCTCATCCATCTTGACGATCTCCTGGATCAGCACCAGCGAACTGACGCTCGACGTGCCCATGCCGAAACCCATGATGAGCGAACCGAACGCCGCGATGAGCGGCGAGCCGCCAGGCTGCAGGAACAGCAACAGCACGGCGCCAATCGGTATGAACGCGCTGCCGCCGATCAGAATGCGCCGCAAGCCGATACGGTGAAATGACTTCGCCGCGAGCGTCGCGCCCGCCGGCCAGCCCACCATCATCATCGTGAGTGCAAGACCGGCGACCACCGGCGAGCGGTGCAGCACGCCCTGAACATACATCGGCAGGAAGGTGGTGGAGCCCATCAGGATCATGCCGGACAGCACGGTTGCGGCATTGCACGCGGCAATCGGCCGGCGGCTCCAGAGCGCGAACGAGATCATCGGTTCTGTTGCGCGGCGTTCCTGGAACACGAACAACAGCAGGCACAGCATGAATGCGCCACCCGCGAGCGATGCCTTGGCGATGTCGTCGTCGCCTGCGTAGGTCAGCGCCATCATCAGTGCCGCGATCGCCGCCATGAACAGCGCCGCGCCCGCGAAGTCGATCGACGGACGCGCATGCCGTTCCGACTCGCGCAGGAACGCGATGAAGCCGGCTGCCGAGGCAAGGCCGATCGGCACGTTCATCCAGAAGATCCATGCCCACGACAGGTTGTGGATGATGAAGCCGCCCACCATCGGCCCGACCACCGCTGAAATGGCCCACACACTGGCGAGATAGCCTTGCACCTTGCCGCGTTCGCGTGCCGGATAGAGGTCGGCGACGATGGTCAGCGTAACCGGCTGGATCGCGCCGGCACCGACGCCCTGAATCAGGCGGAACACGATCATGGCGGGCATCGACCAGGCGAAACCGGCCAGCACCGAGCCGAGCAGAAAGATGGCGATGCCGGCGAGCATGACCGGCTTGCGCCCATACAGATCGGCGAGCTTGCCGAACACCACGGTCATCGCGGTTTGTGTCAGCAGGAACGACGAAAAAACCCAGCTATACAGATGCAGATCGCCGAGTTGGGCGACGATCTGCGGCATGGCGGTGGAAACGATGGTGGCTTCGATGGCGACCATCGCCATTGAAGCCATGACTGCGGCAATGACTAGAGGACGCGACGATTGCGGGCTGCGGGACATGGGGCGGGTAGTATTAGGATGTTGGAAGCGTCTGACGGCGTGACAGGTGGCAGGCATGCCGCGACGCAAAAGCGCGGCCGCACGAAGGCGGCCGATGTCGAGTATGCACCTTGTGGAGAATGTGTGCTGAACGTGCTCAGCGATGGCCAGGCTCAAGCGGCTTTGATTCGGCTTCAAAGCGTCAGCCTGGCACAGCCTTTGCGCGCTCACCGCTACTTTCGCCAAATGGAGGGTCATTATGAGGATCGAATTCACCGGACGCCGTGAAGTGGTGGCAGCGGCGCGCGTAGCCTTTGAAGCTAATGTCGATGGGGCTGACGTCTGGTGCAGCGTGTCGCTGGACGCGCTGAACGACCATTTCGGCAACGAGGGTCCGTCGGCCCACAATCTGGTCGGTACCTTCGAGGCTAATCGCGCGCGGATTGAAAATGCTACGCGGCGGGTTCTCGAGAAAAACGGGGGACAATCCGTGGAGCTCGAAACCGGGGATTTCAACTAAGGCCTGAGCGGCCCAAATCTTGACTTGGGAGGGCGGTCCGGCATCTGCGCGCCGGGCCTGCTTCAATGGCTTTTCATTCGCAGCGCGCCTCGCCTGCAATCACAGCGACAATCCGAACCGTCCGGTGCGCGTGAGCAACGCCATCGAGTACAACACGATCAATTGGAATGCCTCAAGTACATGAACCTGAGCTACGGCTTTCCGATGTGCTGCGGTATAGTCGCGCCAACCGATCGCAGACACGCCTTGGACCTTTGCCGCGGGACCGGCAGGCTGAGGCTTTGACCATCCGGAGAACGTCGTGCAGGAAATCATAGAAGGATTCATCCGCTTTCAACGCGAAGTCTTCCCGCAGCAAAGCGCATTGTTCAAACGGTTATCGATCGCGCAAAGTCCGAGAACGCTGTTCGTGACCTGCTCGGACAGCCGTGTCGTTCCCGAGTTATTGACCCAGGTGGAGCCCGGCGCGCTGTTCGTGATCCGCAACGCGGGCAACATCGTGCCGTCTTACGGCCCGGAACCGGGCGGCGTATCGGCCACTGTCGAATACGCGGTGGCGGTCTTGGGCGTGCGGGATATCGTGATTTGCGGTCACTCCAATTGTGGGGCGATGACGGCGATCTGCACCTGCAAGAACCTCGACCATCTGCCGGCCGTGGCGGGTTGGCTCCGTCACGCCGACGCGGCGAAAGCCATCAACGCATCGCGAACTTATGCGTCGGATGCCGAGCGTCTCGACGCTCTTGTCAAAGATAACGTGATGGCGCAGCTCGCGAACATTCGCACGCATCCATCGGTGGCCGTGGGCCTGACGAACAAAACGCTGCGCCTGCACGGCTGGATTTTCAATATCGAAAGCGGCGCCATGCTCGCACTCGATGGGCGCACAGGGGATTTCTTGCCGTTGGTGGACAACCCTGAAATTTATGCGGTCTAGCCGCGCACGGCCGCCCCACGAAAAGCGGGCGTAGTCAAACCGGAAAACCGCTTCGACGTGCCGCATAGCCGCCTATACTGCCAGAGCGCCTGGAGCCGGTGACACCGCTCCACCGTGTGTTGCAGCACACGCCGGTGACGCCGCTCGATGGAGCGCCACGAGCCAGGCAGCTAGCCGCCTTTCGATGCATTGGATCTTTTTCAAGGAACCGCCATGTCTACCGAATCCGCGCACATCGATAGTTACCTGTTCGAACCGGTTGCGCTCGGGCCGCTGCAGTTGCCCAATCGCATCGTGATGGCGCCGCTGACGCGCAGTCGCGCGAAGGAGGGCGATGTGCCGAGCGAACTGGCCATCGAGTATTACGCGCAACGTGCAACGGCCGGCCTCATCATCGCCGAGGCGACGCAGATTTCGCAGCAAGGCAAGGGCTATGTGTTCACGCCTGGTATTTATGACGACGCCCAGGTGCAGGCGTGGAAACATATTACCGATGCCGTGCATGCGAAGGGCGGCCATATGTACCTGCAGTTGTGGCACGTGGGCCGTATTTCCCATCCGTCGCTGCAGCCGGGTAATGCGTTGCCCGTAGCGCCTTCGGCAATCAAACCCGAAGGCCAGGCCTATACCGACGAGGGCTTCGTGCCGCTCGTCACGCCGCGTGCGCTTGAAACTTCGGAGATGGCGGGCATCGTCGAGCAATATCGGTTGGCCGCACAAAACGCGAAGGCCGCCGGTTTCGATGGCGTGGAAATCCACGCGGCAAACGGCTACCTGCTCGACCAGTTTCTGCGCGACAGGACCAATCAGCGAACCGATCAATATGGCGGCTCGATTGAAAATCGCGCGCGCCTGCTGCTGGAAGTGGCCGATGCCGTGACGGAGGTCTGGGGCGGTGAGCACGTTGGCGTGCGTATTTCTCCGCTCAGCAGCTTCGGCGATATCGCCGACAGCGATCCCGAACCGCTTTTCACCTATGTGGTGAAGCAACTCAACGCCCGCAAGCTCGTCTACCTGCATGTCATCGAAGGTGACACGGGGGGCGCGCGTGAAGTCGAGGGCGGCTTCGATCTGCAGGTGTTGCGCCAGGCATTCGATGGGTTGTTCATGGCGAACAATGGCTATGACAGAGAGCTCGCGCAGAAGACACTCAAGGCAAAACGGGCGGATCTGATCGCGTTTGGCCGGCCTTTTATTTCGAATCCGGATCTGGTCGAGCGGCTCCGGGCCGGCGCACCGTTGAACGAGCCGGATAAGAACACGATGTATGGCGGTGGCGCGGAAGGTTACATCGATTACCCGACGATGGACGAAGAAGCGAAGCGCTGAGTGGGCCTGGGCTTCGTCACGCAGCGAATCACAAGGCCGATTTCGTAATCCGCGCTCCCGCGCACACGCCGCTATGAGCGACGTGTGTGCCTCCTTGCATTGCTTTACTGTGCCGATCAGTCTCCCGGGCTATACAGATCGAGTAGCTTGAGCGTCACGCCGTTGGTCCATCCAAAGCCGTCCTGCAGCGGATATTCGCCACCGCCGCCCCCTCCGGTGCCAGCGCCTTCCACCACGTACTTTTCGACCAGCTTGTTCTGCGACGCGTAAACGCCTTTCACGTCAGTCAGGAAGCGCGTGCCGATCTGCTGCGCAAGCGCATCCTGGCCATAGCGCTTCAGGCCTTCGATCGCAACCCAGTGCAATGGCGCCCAGCCGTTCGGTGCATCCCATTGCTGCGTGGTGTTGTAGGTGGTCGTCGCAAGGCCGCCCGGTTGCAGCAGGACGGACTGCACCTGTCGAGCCGTCTTCTGCGCGCGGTCCGGCCACGCCGCACCGACCCACAACGGAAACACCATCGCCGCAGTCTTGTTGTCGCGCGGCTTCGCAAGCGTCCAGTCGTAGTCGCCGTAGTAACCGTTGGCGTTCCACAAGTACCGGTTGATCCCGAGCGCCCGTTTGGCGGCGCGCTCAGCGAACTCGCCGACACACCGGAAATCGCGCGTCTCGCCGCAGCCTTTCGCAATGGTGATTTCAAGGTGGAACATGAGGCTGTTCAGATCGACCGGGATGATCGACGTGGTGCGCACCGTCGCGAGTGTCATGTTGTCGCCGAACCAGCGGGAGCTGAAATCCCAGCCGCTCTCGGCAGTCGCCCGCAACTCGCGGTAGACCTCGTTCGGATTGCGGCCCGTTGCCTGCTGGGCGGTCTGAATGTCCTCCAGATAGGACTCGTCACGCGGCGTATCGAGTTCATCCCAGTAGCGGTTGAGCACCGTGCGATCCGGCATCACGACGACGTTGCGGGTTGCCTGGCCCGGCTGCGTCGAGCTTTCTCCCTGCATCCAGTAAGCGTACTCCTTGCGCAGGGCAGGCAAATACTTCTGATAGACGCTGCGGCCTTCGACTTTCGCCGCCAGCGCCACCATGTACGAGAAGAACGGCGGCTGGGAACGGTCGAGGTAGTAGGTGCGATTGCCGTTCGGGATGTGGCCGAACGTATCGATCTCATAGGCGAAGTTGTCGAGCATGTTGTCGACGAGATCTTCATGCCCCGACTCCTGCAAGCCTAGCATCGTGAAGTACGTATCCCAGTAGTAGCCCTCGCGGAAGCGGCCCCCTGGCACCACGTACGGCTTCGGCAACGGGATCAGCGAACTGTTTGCAGGCGCGCTCGTCGTGGTGCGGGTGAGAGCAGGCCACAGCCAGTTGATGTGCTCGCGCAGCGTTTGATTCGCGGGCGGCGTGATAACAGGTTCGCTCGGCGGAGTGAAGTACTGGTTGACGAAGTTCGCCAGCGAAAAGCCGGGATTGTTCTTCTGCTGTTCGTACAGTTGCACAATCGCGGCAGGATCGGCGTTCGGCGTTGCGTCGACGAAAGTCTTCTGATCCGGATAGATCTGCGCGGTTTGCACGGCTACGAAAAGATCGCCGTATAGCTTGTCGGGAGCGGGAGGAAGCGTGCCGCCGACCTGGGTGTCGGCGTGACACACGCCGCTGAGACTGGTGAGGAAAACGAAGCTGGAAACGGCGCTTGCTTTTCTTAAACTGGCAGCGCCCAGCGGCGGGGCGAATGACAGACGACGGGCGAGGCCGATACGGCGCAATTGCGATGACACAATCATGTCTCCTCCTGAGGAATGGACAACAGGATTGGTCTGCCTCACGCCCTCTTTCTTCTCATGATTGCCGGGGCGCGGCTAGCATCGCACAAAACGGAGGGCGGTTCAAACTATGCGCGAGGAATGCGCCGAGGTGCGCTGCGCAAGCCGACGGCATACGACTGCATTAGCCGCCCGGCAGCTTGCGCGCTGCCGAGCGGCTAACCAGGCCTCCTTAAGCCTTCTTCAGTTCGACGTCACGAGCGAATCCGACGGCACGATCCTCAGTGCCCCGGGGCCCTGCGCCGCCGGACTCGACCACGACAGATGCATGCTGGTCGGACCTGTACCATGCACATACTCCACCTTGATCGATGCGCGCTGCTTCGCGTTGAGCCAGGTCGTGCCGCTCACGGTGGCCAGTGTCGAGGTCTTCTTGTTGATGACCCGCACCCCGTTGATCCACAGACGCGCAACGTTGTCGCTATTGATCGAGAACGTGTAGGGCCCGGTTCTGGCGGCCTCTATCGCACCGGTCCATCGCACGCCATAACCGGTCGCGTTGACGCCCGCTGAGGCATCAGGCGAATCGGTGCCGCGTTCGGTGTTCAGGTCGAAGTCGATCAACGGCGCGATTGATGTCTTGACCGGCGCGCTGTTGAAGGTCGGATCGTTGTAGTAGGCGACCTGCAGCACCGGCAGCTTTACATCGAATCCACCCGTCAATGCCTGAGTCTCCGAGGTCTGCCACGGGTGACCGTCCGGATAGATCGTTCCCTGGAAGGGCGTTGCCGGTTCGACGGTGGCAGGCGCGCTCGGCACCTGGCCCCAGTGGAAGCGCGTATTGGTGCGGCCGATCATCAGTTCCCACACGATGAAGCCCGTCGTGCCGCCATAGTTCGACACAATGCCCGGCATCGTTTGCCCCGTCGTGCCAGGGAAGCCTCGCTGCAGCGTTTCGGAATTCAGCGCGCTTACATTGCTGCCGTTCACCGGACCTGTGTACGGGTTGTTGTACGGGTGGAACGCATAGAAGTCCGAGAAATACGTGCCTTCGTCCTCCTGCACCTCCGGCGAATTGATCGGCTGCGTCGCACCTGCATTCAGAATCGCGATGCGCGCATCGTTCATCATCACGGCGCGCGTTTGCTGCAACGAGCCGTTGCCGCTGCAACCCGGTTCGTTCATCGGCTCCCAGAAAATGATGCGGGGATCGTTGCGGTGCGGCGCGACGAAGTCGGTGATGTAGCTCGCGAGACTCGCCTTGTACGTGATGCTGGCATTGGTCGCTGTCGGCTGGAAATACGCCTGCTCGACCGGTGTGCCGGGCGACTGCACCCACTGGCTGTTATGCACGCCCCAGACCGGCGCGGGCTGCGGGCCATACGCGGGCGTCGGGTTCCAGCAGTCGTCGTAGAAGATCGGCGAGACCTTGATGCCATGCCGCGCGGCAATCTTCAGCAGGTTCTCGAACTTGCTCAGGAATGCGACGCGATCGTTCGCCCACACGAGGTAGTGCAGATACACGGCAATCGTGTTCATACCGTACGTTTGCGCGTACGTCAGCTCGCGATTGACGATCTCGGGGTCGTAGTTCTCCCAGAAGTCGATCGCGTTCACCGCGTTGGACGGCGTGTAAACCGCGCCGACAACCTTGGAGAAATCGAAGGTGGGTGAGGTAACGGTCGGATACGTGTGGATCGTGATGTTGCTGAAGGTCGCGCCAACGCCGAATCGCCGCAGCCCGAAGCTGCCCGACTGGAAGGCCGCTGGGAGGGCGTTGGTGGCGTCGTTGACGCTGATCACGCGCTGCTGGTCGAAATCGACGGTGATGGCCGTGCCGCTCGTCGTGACCTTCAGGTGGTGCGTGCTGCCGCCCACGATCGTGCTTATCGGATACGCGATGAAGTTCGTCCAGTTGTTGTTTTCGCGGCCGACCTGCAACACGTGCGAGCCGGTATCGAGGCCGATGTAGTAGCCGGTCAGGCTATCTGGGCCGCCTGCGGTGGGGTTTGTCGTGCGGACGATAAAACCGGCGTTCGCAGCGCCGTTCCCCACTGGCGCGCTCACCGTCACATCCGCTTCGTAGGACGCAGTGGCGTAGGTGCTTGCAAGCGCAACGGTTTTATCGCCGGCGCCCGTGCCGTTGGTGGCCGGTGGGGCAATCGTGATGGTCGAACTGCTCGTGCCGGGCTGCCAGCCTTGTGTCGATCCGGGCGCGAGGTAGCTCGTGAAGTCGCCGAAGTTGAGGGTCGTGGTGGAAACCGGAGTGGGCGGCGGTGGCGGGGTGTACGGCGGAAGGTTGAGGGTGGGGTCGGCGATCACGAGCGGGGGTGTGGTCGTTTTCATCCCCAATGGAATGGCCTTCGCGGCCCTGAATTCGGCTTCGACGTTAGCGGTGTCCGCGAGAGCCGCTGCCGAGGCCGCCGACGCCGCCGATGCCGCTGCGGAATCGACTGCCGCGATCTGCCTGTTCGCTGACGCTGCCGCGCCCGGTGAACCGTCATTGCCGCCGCAAGCGCCCAGCATGGCGAGCGCCGCCAGCACAAAGTAATTGCGCACCTGTATCTCCTGATGTCCCCGCTTAATTGATGGTCATAATTATTATTAAATCTGCATAGGGCCATAGACAGCGTGTCCAAGCCCCATGGATGCGGAAATCGATATGAATAATATTATTAGTTGGCGAGACCTGTATCGGTACTTACCCGGAATGGTGCAAACGGAGGGCAGGGTGTCAAACGGGTGCGCTGGCTCGCTTGACGGCGCGGATGCGGAATAGGTGAGCGTTGTTTTCCCGGTCGATCGCGCGAGGAGCAGCAGGCATAATCCGTTTTCTGATTACGTCTCCCTTTCACCGGAGGCGAAACCTAAGCGACGCGCTGCTTTGCGCGTTCCCAGGAAAACTCATGCCGCCCATCACCGCCGTCCGGAATGCAGGCGTGCCGCTGCGTAGCGTCGCGCTGATTCTCGTTTCGATGTTCTGCTTCGCCCTCGTCGACGCTCTCGCGAAATCCGTGGCGCTCGCCTATCCGGCCAATGAAGTGACGTTCTTCCGGATGCTGTTCGGCTTGCTGCCTGCGGTGGCGGTTTGCTTACGCGGCAAGCCTCTCATCGAGCGTTTCAGGCAGATGGATGTGCGTGGGCAGACCTTGCGCGCGTTGACGTTGCTCGGCGCGTCGGGGCTGTTCTTTGCAGGGCTGCCCTATGTGCCGCTCAGCGAAGCGGTGGCGATCGTCTACTCGGAGACCTTGCTGGTGATCGTGCTTGCACCGCTGCTTCTGAAGGAAACGCTCAAGCCGCGCGATGCGCTTGCCGCCGCGGTCGGTTTTGTCGGCGTGTTATTCGTGGTGCGTCCGGACGGTTCGCATTCGAATTGGCTCGGTCCGGTCCTGCTGATTTCGAGCGCGTTTTTTGGTGCTTTGTCGATCATTCAGATCAAGCGGATTCGCGCCACTGACGATTCGGGCACCACGGTGCTGTACTTCACGGTGATCGGCACGATCGTCACTGGGGCATCGCTATATTTCGCGTGGCGCACGCCGTCGATCGAAGCACTTGGGGTGATGGCCCTGCTCGGTGGGTTCGCCACGGCAGGGCAGTTGCTGATGACGATGGCATTTCGACAGGCCGATGCCGGCGCGCTCGCGCCGTATAACTACACGAGCATCGTGTGGGCTGCGTTGTTCGGTTACATCGTGTGGGGCGAGACGATCGGGAGCATGTCGCTGTTCGGCATTGCGTTGATTGTCGGCAGCTCGATTGCGGTTGCCGTGCGCGGCAAGCAGACCGAGGGTCCGCTCGTGTAGGCGTGCGCCGCATTCGCCGAATTCAAACTCACGTTTTATTGCTTCGCAGTTCAAACAATCGTCCTAGGAAAGCCTGGCCAGCAAGCTGGCTTTTTCGGACAACACGCCCTGCACATGCGGACGAATCGGTGTTGGGCGACTATAAATAGTAGGTAGCACGCATCCAGCTTGCACTCTCATTCGTACGTGACTGTACCGGCCGGAACTCGCGGTCGTTGCGGCGACATCGATTGATTCGCTGCGAACCCTCTGATGAATTCGGGCACGTTTACGATGCCGCAGACGCGCATGTCCACGATTTGAGAGGGAGATGTCATGGTTAGCGAACCCAGGAAGATTGTTCTCACGAGCCTTTTTGTCGGCGCGGTTGCGATTGCGGCTTATATTTCGCAGTCGGGCACAAGCTGGCTGTCGACGGACGAACTCGACCTGGAGCGCGACAATGCGTCGGCTCATTACTCACGCGGCGACACGATGACCGGTTCGGTGACTTCCGGACCGGTCGTTGGGCGCAGCGATTCGGCAGTGGCCATTGCCAGGAGCCTGCAGGCGGCGCGCAATAGTCTGCAGCGCGACGATCTTGCCGCCGCGCGGGCGCAACTGGACGCGATGCGCTCCGCACACCGGGACGACGATCAGATTCTTGCGCTGCAAAGAGAAGTGGACGCGCGCGCGGAGCAGGCGCAGCACACGCTGGCCGCGGTGCATGGGGAGAAGCCGGCGTTGCAGGGGGCGAAATCGGCACGCTCTGCGTCGCTGTCTTCCGGGAAAACAGGCCGTTCTCACGAAAGTTACGTAGCGACGCGCGAACACTCGAACCGCGCGTCCTCCAGTTACGCGAAGACCCGGCATGCTCCTGAAACCGCAGTAGTCGCTGTTAGCGCCAGTAGCTTGTCGAGCGGAAGAACGAGTGGCGTTGGCGCGCCTGCTGTTGCGAGTTCGTCATCCACTGTTCCTGCCGAGATGAAGGAAGTCTCCAACGTGACCAGCGCGCCAGCTGCGTCAAAGCCGATCCAGTCGATCCAGTCGATCCAGTCGATCCAGTCGATCCAGTCGATACAGTCGATACAGCCGACACGGCTGACGTCAGCGCCGCCAAGCTCGCAAGTCGACGTAACCGCGCAAGCCATACCGACGCCATCGGCATCTCAGCTCATGCCCTCTGCCGGCACGCTGGTTAAATCGGCGAGCGGGCCAAAAACCCGCGCAGAGGTGCGTGCGGAAATTGCCCGCGCTCGCGCCGACGGCAGCCTTCCCGCGTTCGGCAATCCGGACCCGGCGGGACCCGGCGGCGCACCGAGCATGACGGTCGTGCCGCGACCCTGAAGCTGCGCAGACTGCCGGCTATCGAAGCGATGCAGCGAG
The DNA here is from genome assembly GCF_046026675.1 of Paraburkholderia sediminicola. Lineage (GTDB taxonomy): Bacteria > Pseudomonadota > Gammaproteobacteria > Burkholderiales > Burkholderiaceae > Paraburkholderia > Paraburkholderia sediminicola_F. The sequence continues at coordinate 2,012,172 of NZ_JAQQEY010000002.1, forward strand.
CCGGGCAGAACTGGATTTCTCCGTGCAATGTGATTCCCGCGTGGCCTTTAAAACTAACAACAACTATTTTCAATTTCCGCAATAATTGATTTAATTGATTTATTTATCTGCCAAAATATTCCAATTAATTTCCATTGGAATTAATTGGAATTATAAATCGATCTTAATTCGTTGTTGACCGAGATTCGTCATGCTATTCTGCGTCGGCTTGATTCTCCGGGAGAAGCATAAAATCAGGCACTTGGGGCGTGCTCGCGAGAGGAGTACGTCCCATTTCATTTTCGGCGGAAGTCCGGCTATTACGTGAAATGATCGGCAATCTAAAAAATCAGTGGCGTCGTATAAACACAACGTCGTAATCAACTGAAAAACAGTATTTCGATTGGTGAGATATTCTCGGCCGCTCGATAGCATCCGCTATTCGAATCAGGAGAGAAATCCATGAATAAATTCGTATTGTCGGGCCTCTCGCTCGCACTCATCGGCGCCGCGGGTGCCGCCCACGCACAAAGCTCGGTCACGCTGTACGGCCTGATCGATACGGGCCTGACCTACACCAGCAATTCGGGCGGCAGCAGCAACTTCCAGCAAGCCAGCGGCATGCTGAACGGCAATCGCTGGGGCCTGCGCGGTTCGGAAGATCTGGGCAACGGTCTGAAGGCGATTTTCGTGCTGGAAAACGGCTTCAATCTGTCGAACGGCAAGCTGGGGCAGAACAGCCGTGAGTTCGGGCGTCAGGCCTTCGTCGGTCTGTCGAGCGACCAGTTCGGCTCGGTCACGCTGGGTCGCCAGTACGACAGCCTGGTCGACTATCTCGCTCCGCTCGCGCTGAACGGCACGCAATACGGCGGCACGCTCGCATCGCACCCGTACGACAACGACAACCTGAACAACTCCGTGCGTATCAACAACTCGGTGAAGTTCCAGAGTGTCAATTACGGCGGCTTCAAGTTCGGTGCGTTGTACGGCTTCTCGAACGCAGCGGGCAGCTTCGCGGACAGCCGCGCTTACAGCGTCGGTGCATCGTACGCATTCGGCGGCCTGAAGTTCGCTGCGGGCTACCTGCAACTGAACGGCGGCGGTTCGACGACCAACACGAGCGGTGCCGTGGCGAGCGGTGACTCCACGTTCAACGCAGGCCTTCAGCGCACGTATGGAGCCGGTGTGAACTATGCGTTCGGCGCGGCCAACGTCGGCCTCGTGTTCACGCAGACGCAACTGAGCAACGCAACGTCGATCGGATCGTCGGCGTCGGGCACGACGAGCGGATTCGCGCTGACCAGCGGCAGCGCGCGCTTCACGAACTATGAAGTGAACGCACGTTATGCGTTCACGCCGGCATGGACGGTGTCGGGCGCGTACACGTTCACCGATGCAAGTCTGAACGGCGCGAGCCCGAAGTATCAACAGCTTACGTTGCAGACCGACTACGCATTGTCCAAGCGTACCGACGTGTATGTTGAAGCGGCATACCAGCACGTCGGCAGCGTGGGTGATTCGGGCATCACGGCGGATATCGTCGGTGTGAGCCGCTCGGCAACCGATTCGCAGGTGGTTGGCACGGTGGGTATCCGTCACCGCTTCTAAGCGGCTGGTGTAGGCAGTAAGCTGTAGAAAAGCCCGCATTTTGCGGGCTTTCTTGTTTGCAGTGAAGCCGCGGGCGCTGCAAGCGTGGCGGTCTCCGGGGCCCAAACGAGAAATGCGCTCATTGTGTACCATGCAGATTGCTTTGCACGCTGCGTGCGCTTCATGCTCGCTTCGTGCCGTGGCGCCTGCTGGACTGCCGTGAACAGCGCTATCGAATCCGAAGCGCCTGTTATCCCACACCCCGTGCCGGATGAACTGACATGCAGATAGAGCCGTTTCAGATTGCCGTGCCTGACGCTGACATAGATGATCTTCGCCGGCGGATTCACGCGACACGTTGGACACCGGCGACGCCGTCGCCCGCCTGGCAGCAAGGCGCCGATTCCGCCTGGCTGCGCGAGCTCGCCCAGTACTGGGCCGAGCGTTTCGATTGGCGCGAGGCGGAGCGCAGGTTGAATCTGCAACCGCAATTTCTCGCCGAGGTCGACGGTCAGCGCGTGCACTTCGTGCATCGGCGCGGCGTCGGTCCGGTGTCCTATCCGCTCGTGGTTACGCATGGCTGGCCGGGATCATTTTTCGAGTTCCACGCGCTGCTCGACCGGCTATGCGATCCGGCCGCATTCGGCTGCGATCCTGCCGATGCGTTCGACGTCGTCGTTCCGTCGCTGCCCGGTTTCGCGTTCTCGCAGGCTCCAGCGGAGCCCGGTACTTCCGCGTTTCAGGTGGCGGATTTGTGGGCATCACTGATGCGTGGCCTTGGTTACGAGCGCTTTGGCGCCCAGGGCGGCGATCTGGGCGCCGGCGTCTCGATCGCACTCGCGGCGCGGCATCATGAGCATGTCGACGGCATTCATCTCAACTTCCTGCCGAGCTCATACGAGCCCGCGAGCGGTGCCGCGCAAACACCGCTTACGTCCGCGGAGGAAGCCTATCTGCGGGAGAAGAACGAATGGGCCGCTCTCGAAGGCGGCTATGCCCATATGCACGCCACGAAACCGCAAACCGTGGCGGCGTCGCTGAACGACTCGCCGGTGGGTCTCGCGGCGTGGATCGGCGAGAAGTTTCGGGCGTGGAGCGATTGCGACGGCGACGTCGAGCGGGTGTTTTCGAAAGACGAGTTGCTCACCAACATTTCGCTCTACTGGCACACGCAGAGTATTGGAACGGCGATGCAGATGTATTGGGAAAACCGTCTGCAGCCGATGCGCTTCGCCGAAGGGCAGCGTGTCGTGCCGCCGGTGGGCTTCGCCCGTTTCCCAAAGGAGATCAATCACCCGCCGCGCACGTGGCTCGAACGGACCTTCGAGGTCGTGCAGTGGACCGACATGCCGAGCGGTGGCCATTTTGCTGCGATGGAAAAGCCTGATTTGCTCGCTGCCGAGATTCGCAAGTTTTTCAGGAAGTTGAGGCGTTAGGCGCATTGACGCCTCAGTGGCGGCGCACAAGACGGCAGCTCGATAGTGACTCCGATACGCCGGGCGGTGCGCTTGCGGAGTCAATCATCAAATAAGGTCAGGACCCGTCACGGCGCCCACGCAGCCGCGTATGATCGACGGTCGTTGTCGCATCCGGTTTTTCGTCAGCCGACGTTCGCAGCGCCGCCGACTCGCCGAAACCCGATGCACCATGAAATGGCAGCTCCCGGTACGCGTCTGATTCGCGAGGACAGGCATCCGCGCCATGGGGCACAAGAACAATGCCGCGACGATAGGTCTGACCGCACCAGGTTTCAGAGCAGGCCCGGCGGGAAAACAAAAAAACAATGCAGAAAATGAAGGCCATCAAGCGGCGTGTCATCTACTTCACGCGAGATCCCTTGCCAGATCTATTGACGAGCTTCGAGGAGCGCGATTGGCAGGTTGAAGTCATCGGCTCGGTTCGTGACGTGCGCGCGGCCGTGGATGACGGCTCGCTGGCGGCCGGGCTGGCCGATCTGTCGAGCGTGTTCGATTCCGGCGACGTTGCCGCGCTGGAAGCTTGCCTCGCGATGCCAAACATCGGCTGGGTCGCGATGACCGCGGCGCCGGAACTCGATGACGCTGCAATACGCAGGCTGGTGCGCGACTATTGCTTCGATTACGTGACGCTGCCTACCGCGAACGCCAGGGTGATCGATACGGTGGGCCATGCCTGCGGCATGATTTCGCTCGGCGAGCCGGTGTTCGTCGATACGTCCACTGCAGAAGACGAGATGATCGGCACCTGCGATGCCATGCTCGCGTTATTCCGCTCGATCCGCAAAGTGGCCGCAAACGACGCGCCCGTTTTTGTCTCCGGTGAATCCGGTACGGGCAAGGAGTTGACGGCAGCGGCGATTCACGCACACTCGCCGCGTCGCAACGCGCCGTTCGTCGCCATCAACTGTGGTGCGATTCCGCCGCACCTGTTGCAGTCTGAGTTGTTCGGCTACGAGCGCGGTGCGTTCACAGGGGCCAATCAACGCAGAATAGGGCGCGTCGAAGCCGCTCACGGCGGCACGGTATTTCTCGATGAAATCGGTGATCTGCCGTTCGAGAGTCAGGCGAGCCTGCTGCGCTTCCTGCAGGAAAGCACCATAGACCGCCTGGGCGGCAACGGTTCGATCGATGTCGACGTGCGCATCATCTCCGCCACCCACGTCGATATGGAGGTCGCGATCGAAGACGGGCGCTTCCGTGCTGACCTGTATCACCGCTTGTGCGTACTGAGAATCGACGAGCCGCCGCTTCGCGCGCGCGGCAAGGACATCGAACTGCTTGCGCTGTACACGTTGGATCGCTACAGGAAAGATGCGAGCCGCCGGCTGTATGGATTTTCTCCCGACGCGATCGCGGTGATGCATCAATACGACTGGCCCGGCAACGTGCGGGAACTGATCAACCGGGTTCGGCGCGCCATTGTGATGTCGGAGGGGCGCACGATTACCGCGGACGACCTCGAACTGGCGGGTTATGTCGCGACCGCGCCCCTGACGCTTGCACAGGCACGCGAGACAGCGGAGCGGCAGGCCATTGAACTCGCGCTGCTGCGCCATCGTGGGCGGCCCGGCGACGCCGCGCGCGAGCTCAGCATTTCACGCGCGACGCTGTACCGTTTGCTTGGCGCGCATGGCATGCGATACGGGGAAGACAGCGCCGCTGAAATGTGACACTTGACGCAAAGATTGTGTGCGGCAGGCAGGTAACTTGTTCACTCGAATGCTAAAGCGGCGGATATTTTGGCGTACTTTCGACCGGCCGAAAGCCGATTGACGGCACCCGTGTTGCGTCTTGCTGACTCTTGCTGACTTTTGGCGGAAAGGCAATGCAGGGACGTGAAACGATAGCTCATAGCTGATGCCTGCGCCCCGGTTCATCCGACTCCATCGCCGCGGATCATCACCCGGCTCGAGTGTGACGCCATGAAGGCGCGGGCCGCGGCACGAAGGCTGCGCGCCTCGCGCGGACTTCAGACTGACCCCACGAAAGGAGAGGCGGATCATTCCGCGAACGATAGCGGCAACGCTGGAAAAAAGCGAACCGTCTCTCACGCCTGGTGAGGAGCAACGTGAATCTTTTTCCTTGCACGCTGGTTTATGTGGATGTCGACGCGAGTCCGGGTCCCAACTCGACGAATCGCGATCCGCTGTCGTACGTGAGTCAGGCGATCTGCCTGAACAACAGCTTGCGGCAAGCCGGCATGCCGAAGCTGACCATCATGACCAACGCGCCGGCGGTGGTCGCGCAACGGCTCGAAAGCATGCCGGAGGAGCATCGGCCGGCACTGATGACGTTGAAGGCAACGATCGAGTTGCCGAAGAGCACGCCGTTCTATGCCGCGCATTTCAAGCTGGATCTGATGGACCAGATGGCCGATTCGCTGCCTGCCGACACGATGTTGTTGCTGCTCGACGCCGACATGGTCGCGCTGCTGCCGCTCGAGCGTAATCTGATCGAACGCTGCGCTGAAGCAGGACTCGGCGCATTCGATATTTCGGATCAGGTATTTCCGCCGTACGGCAGCGAACGTGTTGTTGCGGATCTCGAGATCGTGGCGGACAGGCGGCTCAGAAATCCGCGCTGGTACGGCGGCGAGTTTCTTCTGGCGACGCCCGCTGCATTACGCCGGCTGGTTCCCCGCGCGCGTGCCAGTTACGCGCGCTATGTCACCGAAATCAAGCGCCTGACACATCACGGCGACGAAGCGTTCATTTCCGCGGCACTCAATGTGCTGGTCGACGAAGGGCAGGGCCTGATCGAAGTGGGGGCTTATCAGGCCGTCGGCCGTCATTGGCCCGGCAATAATTATCGCGACGTGCGCTGGTTTCGCTGCTGTTCGTTCGTTCATTTGCCAGGCGGTAAGGCGTTGCTGGAAAGAGAGGCGCGTTTTGATGAATTTGCGCCGGACCGTTTTTGGCGCCACATGCGCGTGGCGCATCTGCGCGGCCGTGTGCGTCACGCGTTGAAACGGATCGCCCGGTTGCTCAGTGTCGAACGCCTCGCGACACTGTCTGCTTACTCCTTGCGCCGCGTAAAGAGCCAGGCGTTCACATTTTCACGTCGATGCGCCCATAAACGCCATTGGCTTCGTCGTTAGGCCCCGCAGCAAAAAACAGCGTGTTGGTCGGCTGGTTATCGAGTCCGTTGCCGAACGCGATACCCCAGAGCCCTGGTTGCACGAACGTGGTTCCGTTCGACAGGTTGACGGTGCCGAAGGATTGCCCGCTTGCCGGATCGAAAGCGTTGATCGTGCCGTCGCCGAAATTGCCGATCAGTATGTCGCCACTGAAGCGGCCGAAGTTGCCCGGCGCCTGAGCGACGCCCCACGGTGCGTTCAGCGGACCCGCTGAGGCAAAGTGCTGCAACAGGTTGCCGGCCGTATCGAATACGTCGACGAAGCCCAACCCGGAACCGTCGACATTGTCATGCGCGGCTGCGTTCTGTTTGGCGTAGGTCACGAAGAGTTTTGAGGCGATCGCCTGAATGCCGAACGGCGCAAAACCTGCCGGCAGCGTTGCGTCCTGAAACTTGCCGGGCATTGCGACCTTCGCAAAGTTCTTGTCGAACACGTCGATCTTGTTGTTGTGGAAATCGGTGGCATAGAGGAAGTTCGCCGTGCCATTGCTGGCGAGGGCAAGCCCCTTATAGACCGCGCCGCCACTACCGTCGTCGAACATGACGATCGCGTTCGTGGGCGCGACCGCCGGCGCCCATGCGGTGATCGTGCCGCCTTCGCCGGAGAAGATAAAGGCGCCTACGCCGGACTTGCCGCCCTGTGTGACCGTGAAATCCGTCGTACCGTTGAATACGATGCCGGTCGGATTCGCCGGGCCGCTGGTTCCGTTCGGAATACTGACAACCAAGGATTGCGGCACGCCGTTGCCGTCGTAGAGTGTGGCGACGGAGGTCCCGTTGTCGGCAACCCAGACGAAGCCCTTTGGATTGAACGCGACACCCCACCCGTTTTTCAGATTAGGGTCAGTGTGCGGCGCGGATACCGCGCCGTCGGAGACCAGCACTGTCGAGGTAAACGACTGCGAGTTGATAGACCCGGAGCTGCCGCCGCACGCGACAAGACTCGTCAAAGCCGCGGTGCTCACCACGGCGCTCAACACTGTAAGCACAGACTTCATGACCGCACCTCTCTCAAGACCGATGGTTGCTGCGGTTATTGAACGAGGCAGGCGGTGGGTTTATTCCTTTGGTGGGCGAACAATTTTGATCTGATCTGAGGCGGTATTCAGTTGGCCTTCTTTCAGATCGTACCGAACAGTGCCCGGGGACGATCTTTCAGCGTGCCTGTCAACAGTCGTAACGCACTCACGAGCTGATCGCGGCTCGTCGCGCAAGCGAGATTGATCCGCACGCCGTGCTCGATCTCCGACCTGTCCACCGCAAACGCCGAAGACGGCATCACCACGACGCCACGCGCCTTCGCATTCGCCGCAAAGTCGTCGGCACGCCACGGCGGCGGCAGCTTGAGCCACACGAACATGCACGCCGGGTCGGTCTGCAGCAATTCCTGTGGCAACAACTCGCGCGCCAGATCCTGCCGCGCGCGAATTTCAGCAAGCTGAGCGTCCATGATGTGGCGTGCGGTGCCGTCCTCGATCCAGATCGAAGCGATCAGCATCGACATCGGCGCGGGCATCCACGCGGTGGTGCGCACCGCCTCCGCACACAGCGCGGAACTGTCCGGCGGACTTAGCAGGTAGCCGAGCCGCAAACCGGGCGCGAGAATCTTCGAGGTTGCCGCGAGGTGGAACGTCAGTTCCGGACACAGGCTCGCAATGGTTGGCAGCCGCTGCGAAACCAGTGGCCCATAGACGTCGTCTTCGATGATCGCCACGCCATGCCGCCGTGCAATGTCGACGAGCGCCATGCGGCGCTCGAGACTCATCGTCGTCACCGTCGGGTTTTGCAGATTCGGTACGGTGAAGATCGCCTTCACCGGCATACGGCGGCAGGCACGCTCAACCTCGTCGGTCAGCAGGCCGTCGCGGTCGCTCGGAATGCCGACGATCTCGAACTGGAACACGGGAGCCAGTGCTTTCAACCCGTAGTAGGTGAGTTGATCGGCGAGGATTACGCCGTCGGTGCCGATCAGGCTGTTCAGCACCGCATACAAGCCGTGCTGCGCACCGCTCGTGACCACCACGTGATCGGGCGTCGGCGTGAAGCCCGGCGCGGCCATCCAGCGGGCGCCGGCGGCGCGCGCCCAGGCGGGGCCCTGTGGCGGCTGGTACTCCTGCAATTGCGGGTAACGCGGATCGCGCGGCAATTCCGCCAGCGTGCGTGCGAGGCAGTTCAGGAATTCGCCCGTGGCCGGCCGGTTGACGGTCAGGTCGATCGCCGCGTTGCTGGATGCCTGGGCGGGTTCGACGCTTGGCATGGCGCCGCCGGTCACGAGCGAGCCGCGCCGTTTACTGCCGATCACCAGCCCGCGCAACTGCAATTCCTTGTACGCGCGGGACACCGTCGACACATTGATGCCCAGTTCGGTGGCCAGTTGCCGCTGCGGCGGCAGGCGGCTGCCCGGCGGATAGACGCCGCTGCGAATCTCGTTCTCGATCGAACTGGACACCTCGACATACGTGGAACGCTTCGCCTGCGCCGGCGCTCCGTTGGCCCCACGCGCTGTGTCTTTGCCAGAAGCCATAAGAACTGATGTCTCCATACAAAATCGACTTTGTCCGCGATTGTGCGGAATTTTGCCGATTCTATACCAGACAAGCGCCGCCGCAACGCCTAAAAACGACGCTCCAGCACAGTTGCGGTTTGGTGCGCCCACGTTTGCAAGGACTGCGCCATAGACCATCCAGGGAAAATGCCAGGGCCACACAATGTGAGTTTTAATTGCACACAAAAAAATATTGTGTGATTCTGATTGCCAGAGTTTGTCTGGTGGCGAGTGCGCCAAGGTGTCGCCGGACTGTGTCCGGATTCAGTCCGCAGGAGTCTCCCGATGAGTTTTCCGCAGTCTCCTCAAGCCTCATCCGCGCCAAAGCATGGCGCGCTGGCGAGTGAGCAGCATGTCACGGTGCACGCGCTTTGCGGTGGCGGCGGCGAAATGGAAGGACGCAAGTGATGCCGGAAATTGCCATCATCGGTGCGGGATTCATCGGCCTCGCGAGCGCTGCGGCGCTGATGCGCGACGGCCATCGAGTCACGCTGTTCGATCCGGCTGGCGTGGGGCAGGGCGCGTCCTTCGGCAACGCGGGGACCTTCGCGCACTATGCGTGCATTCCGGTCAACAACCCCTCAGTGTTCCGCGATTTGCCGCGTTTTCTTCTGTCTAACGACAGCCCCTTCAGATTGCGCTGGGGATATCTGCCCCATCTCGCCCCTTGGCTCGCGCGCTTCATGATGAGTTCGCTGCCGCGGCGTTACGAAGCGAGCGCTGCGGCACTCGCCGCGTTGCTCGACCGAGCGAGCGATGGCTACGCGCCGCTGCTGGCAGACCCGGAACTTGCGCGTTTCGTCCGACCCCGTGAATGTCTCTATCTGTACTCGAATACGGCTTCGTTCGATGCCGCGCGTCCTGCACTCGATCTGCGCCGGCAGTTAGGCGTTGCCTTCGACGTGCTGAGGGGCAGCGACATCCGTGCGCTCGAACCGTCGCTCGCGCCGATATTCGAGCGCGGAGTGTTGTTCAGTAACAGTTGGCATTTCTCTGATCCACAAGGCTTTCTGCAGACGCTTTATCTACAGCTTGCCGACCAGGGGCTGACACTGCAGCGCTCCACTGTCGATGCAGTACAGCCTTCGGCTGACGGCGCGAGTGTGACGATCGATGGCGCCACGCGCCGCTTCAATCATGTCGTGATCGCCACCGGCGCGCGCTCCGCCCAATTTGCCAAACAATGCGGAGACCCGGTTCCACTCGACACGGAGCGCGGCTATCACGTTCGCTTTCCAGGCGCACAACAACTCGTTTCGCGACCGGTCGGCTGGGCCGAGCGCGGCTTTTACATGACGCCGATGAGCGACGGCCTGCGCGTCGCCGGCACGGTCGAACTGGCGGGTTTCGGCGACACGCACAACCGCTCGCTGATCGATCTGCTGACGTTTTCTTCGAAGCGCGCGTTACCCGCGCTCGATACGCCGGATAGCAGTTGGCTCGGGTTCCGGCCGACGTTGCCGGACGGTGTGCCGGTGCTCGGACGCTCACGCGCGAGCGAACGGGTGATCTACGCATTCGGCCACCAGCATCTCGGACTGACGTTAGCCGGGGTGAGCGGACGCATCGTCGCGGATCTGATCGCGCAGCGTGCGCCGGCGCTTGATCTCGCGCCTTACTCGGCCACGCGTTTTTGATTTTTATTGAGTTTTTGACCGCACCGATTTTCTTGTTTCACGACTAGCACGGCAGGACAGATTCGACGCGTCGCGCATCGGATCGGCCAACCTACATATCGCGCGACGTTACATCTCGCAAGGAGCGCATCATGAATCGCCGCAATTGGCTGTTGAGTGCCACAGTTTGCGCACTCGTCACGTATCTACCGTCTGCGTGGGCGGCCGATCCTGAGGTCGTCAAGATCGGTTTCGTCGGGCCGTTGACCGGGCCGGTCGCGCGAGTCGGTAAAGACTTGCAGTACGGTGCGCAACTCGCGCTCGATGAAGAGAACGCGAAACATCCGGTTATCGGCGGAAAGCCGGTCAAATTCGTGCTCGACGTGCAGGACGATCAGGCAGACCCGCGCGTCGCGATTCAGGTTGCGCAGAAACTGGTCGACGACGGCGTAGTCGGCGTGATCGGCCACTACAACTCGGGATGCAGCATTCCGGCGTCGACGGTCTATCACCAGGCGAACATTGCGATGATTACGCCGGGCTCGACCAATCCGCAACTCACCAAGCAAGGGTACAAGAACGTGTTTCGCACCATGGGGCACGACGGCATCGGCGGTGTCGTGGCGGGACATTTCGTGGTGGAGCAGATGAAGGCGAAGCGCATCGGCATCATCGATGACCGTACGGCATTCGGGCAAGGACTCGCGGACGCATTCGAAAAAGGCGCAAAAGAAGCGAATGGCAATATCGTCGATCGTGAGTTCACAAATGACAAGGCAGTGGATTTTCGCGCCATCCTGACGACACTCAAGAGCAAGAACGTCGATCTGATTTTCTTCGGCGGTCTGGATGAACAGGGCGCGATGCTGGTCAAGCAAATGCGCTCACTGGGCATGCAAGCGCAACTGTTCGGCGCGGGTGCGTTGAAGAGCAATGCTTTCCTGCAGATCGCCGGCTCGGCGGGTGACGGTACGCAGGATCTCGAGCCCGGTCCGGCGCTCGACAAGCTGCCTGCCGCGCAGGAGTTCGGCAAGCGCTACAAGGCGCGTTTCAATCAGGATGTCGAACTGTACGCACCGTTTGCCTACGACGCCGCGCTCGCCATGATCAAGGCGATTCACGAGGCCGACTCGCTCGATCGCGCGAAGATCGTCGGCAGCCTGTCGAAAGTGAAGGTTACCGGCGTGACCGGCAACATCACCTTCGACCCGTATGGCGATCTGATCAAGCCGCCGTACACGCTGTTTCAGGTCCAGCAAGGACAATGGAAGAGCATCAAGACGGTGGGTGGCAACGGAGCGTAGTGCTCTGCGAAGAGCTGCGGGTGGTTCTGCGTTTATGACGGCGGGAAGAATCCGTGATACCGGGAATTGCCGGCAGCGGTGGGCTCAGCGAGCTGACCGGTGGCGCCCACCGAAAGAAGCGTTTCCAGGGTTCCCGCCCGATTCGACACAAATGTCCACTGCGCGGCTGCTTCTTGCGATTCCGGCGCCGCGTGAACATGGCGCAGGGCAGTCAACAGCGCATCGCTATCTGGCGAAATCATGACAAAGCCTTCGTTCGCGAGCGCGGCATGATTCAGTCCCAGCTCAAGGCATACCTGCATGCGCAGCGGCGCCTCGAGCTGGTTCGCGCGACGTGACTGCTCGATCCGTTCAACGGTCGTGGCATCGACAAGGATTCCGTGTCTTTGCAGCGGTGTCTTCTGCCACGCATCTGATGGACACGCCTTGTTTTCCGGTGTCAGCACGACGAAAGGATTGATTTCAGCGGGATAGATCCGGCATACCAGCGGTCTTTCTTCGTAGATGCCGCAGCGCATGTCAGCGCCCAGATTGGGACAGGCTCCATCGAACGCCGCCGCGAGAACGATCGAGATACGGACCGGCAGGCTTCCGCTCATTGCAGGCGAAGAACGCGCCCGTTTGTACTCAGCTTGCGCATTGCCCGGCTCGGGCTCGACCGGCCACGGGATGGCCTCGCAGATGAGTTCCATGTGCCCGCCGCGCTCCAGCCAGACGATAGCCTCGGCAATCGTCAGCGCCAGACGCAAATCGTGGCAGCATTTGCCGCAAGCAGTGCATTCGAAATTGATGTCATTCACGCTAAATCCCTCGCCGCAAAAGTGTACGCGGGTCTTAGTCGAGGCAGAGGAAAAATTCTGACTGTGAATTCGATAATTTTTTTTGCGGGCTCGCCGCGCTGCCCAACGACTCCGCCCGGCGGTGGTTTGCGTCTGTACGCTCGATCTCTTTTCGTTCATGCTGCGCATGGCGTCGCCGGCCAGCCGAGGCACAATAGAAACAGAGGGTCGTCCGATGGCCTACAGTCGGGTGGCATGTTCATTTCTAGAAGCTTTCGATGCGAGGCCGACAGCATGACTGCATCCATCACGCTGGTCCTGTTCGACATGGAGGGCGTCCTGTCCCACTACGATCGTTCGGCGCGGGTCGATCGTCTCGCGGCAATTTCCGGGCAGACGCCGGAGGCTGTGCGGGACGCGATCTGGGGATCAGGGCTCGAAGCTCGTGCCGACGCGGGGCAGATCAGCGACGGCGACTATCTGGCCGCGCTCGGTGAACTGCTGAACTATCCTGTCAGTCGGGACGACTGGCTAAGCGCGCGCCACGCATCGATCACGCCGAATAAAGAAGTGCTCGCGCTCGCCGAACGCGTCGCAGAACATCACCGGATTGCAGTGCTCACCAACAACTGCCGTCTGCTGACCGACCATATTGGCTTTCTGAATCCACCCGTCGCTCAACTGTTCGGTCCTCACGTGTATGCGTCCGCCGCGTTCGGCGCAGCGAAGCCGGCCGCTCAAACCTATCTTCGCTGTGTGGAACAACTCGGTGTTCCAGCGGCCGAAACGCTCTTCATCGACGATACGGATGCCAACGTGGCCGGCGCGCGCCACGCCGGTCTGCAGGGATATCAGTTTGTCAGTGCAGCAGCGTTGTCGACGGAGTTGGAGCGTTGCGGATTGATCGAGCCGACGTAACGCGGGCGCCATGCGTGATACGCGGTTAAGCGTGCCGCTAACCGTTGAGGTCCGGATTATTCTGCGCGAGTTCGTGAATCCATTCGCTGAATACCCGCACGCACATGCTCAGCCGGCGGTGCGGATACAGCAAAGAAAGCGGCAAGGACGGACATTGGTAGGCGCTAAAGAGTTCACGCAACGCGCCGGCCTCAATCGCCTTGGCGACCATGAAACGCGGAACCTGAATAATCCCCAAGCCTGCGGTTGCGGACATGACATACACCAGCCCTTCGTTGACCGCGATGATGCCGTTCACTGTTTTTCTGATTCGCGTTCCATCCACTTCAAACTCGAATGGATAGATACGTCCGGTGCGCGCGGAAAAATAATTGACTGCACGATGGCGGTCGAGGTCGTCGGGCGTGGCGGGTTCGCCCATTCGCTCGAGATACGCCGGCGCAGCGCAGATAGTCGTGCGCACGCTGCCGATCGGTCGCGCGACGAGGTTGGAGTCGTCGAGAACACCGATCCGTATCACGCAATCGACGCCTTCCTGCACGAGATCAACGTTGCGATCGGCCAGCCCCAGCTTCACGGTGATGTCGGGGTAGCGCGCATTGAAATCGGGCATGACGGGCAGCAGCACGTTGGCGGCGAAGGTGGCGGACGTGTCGACGCGAATCGTGCCGCGTGGGTTGAGTCGCTTGTTCGATAATGCGGACTCAGCGTCGGAGACCTCGGCCAGAATGCGCGAGCAGTATTCGTAGTAGAGCGCGCCGTCCTCCGTAACCTGCACGCTGCGCGTGGTGCGATTCAGCAGGCGTACCCCAAGATGACTCTCCAGATTCTGCACGAGGGTCGACACCGACGCGCGCGGCATCTCCAGCGAATCGGCCGCCTTCGAGAAGCTCGATGCATCGACGACGCGCTTGAACACTGCCATGCCTTGAAGAATGTCCATACCGGCTTGCCCCCTCGAATGTGGCCGATCCGCAGTCTGGAACGGACTGGTGATGGGCACGCAAACGAGCGTGCGCGCGCCGTGGCCCGCTCACAGAAAATCTTGACACCGTTCGTTCATTGCCTATAGTTCACCATATGGCAAAGTATCCAGTCAGTCAACTCGATCGTACGTTTTCCGCCCTCGTGGACCCGACACGCCGGGCCATCCTCGCTCGCCTTGAGCGGGAGCCCGGCCTGTCGATAACGGAAATCGCGCGGCCGCTGCCGCTCAAGCTTCCGGCAATCATGAAGCACCTCGACGTGCTGAGCGACGCGGGTCTGGTGGCGCGTACCAAGAGCGGGCGGACCGTTTCGGTCGATCTGGTCGCAGGGCCGATGGAGGAGGCAATGGCATGGTTGAGGCGCTATGAGCGCTTCTGGTCCGCGAGCCTCGACCGGCTTGCCGATTTTGTGGAGGGACACGAGGAATGACCCAGGAAAAGCCGAGCCTGACTATCGTGCGGCGCATCAAAGCCCCGCCAGCCCGAGTTTACGCAGCGTGGACGAGCCTCGAACTGATGGCGCGCTGGTGGGGGCCTGACGCGGGGCCAGTGCTCAGCGCCGAAGCCGATCCGCGCGTGGGCGGCCACTTTCGCGTGGTGTTCCAGACACTGGACGGCGAAACGCACGACTGCCGCGGCGAATACCGGGAAGTCGAAACGGATCGCAAGCTCGTCTTCACGTGGGAGTGGGTCACGACGCCCGAACGACGCTCGCTCGTCACCATCAAGTTGCACCCCATTGAAGACGGAACCGAGCTCACGCTCACGCACGCGCAGTTCTTCGACGAGGCCGCACGCGACGCTCATCAGACCGGCTGGAGCACTGCACTGGACAAGCTCGATACATTCATGGCTCAGCTGGAAGACGAGGGCAACTGACTCGCGTCGGAAACGAACTCAACTCATACTGAGGTCGAATGTGAAGCTCTATCCCGGCACTTCCGGCACTTCCGGCACTTCCGCCGCGAACTCCGCGCTCCACGTCTGAAGGCACGACCATGTGCTGTGCGATCGTTGCACTCGCCATGACCTTGCTCGCCAGTTGGCGTAGCGTCTCGGGTACGCTGATCGGCCGTGCCGGGCGTCTGCGCCGCATCGCAATCGTGTTGATTGCGATCGGCGCCGCTGCCGGCTCCGCATTGGCGGCCGATCAATTCGCCGATGTCCGGAGCGAACAGTTGTCGTTCTATGCGCGCCTGAGCGCGATGCCGATTTGCGGCCACTTCATTCACTAGTCGTTTATTTTCATTCGTGAACTCAACAGCTGGTTAATTTTAAAAAACATTGGCTGTCGCCGCGTCTAATAGCACACTCCGCACTGCAATAAAATAAAGTTTCTCGTAGAAATGTGCGCCTATCCCACCTTTAGAGTATTAACTCTGCCGATTACTCAATCCATTCGATCTGCATACGTCGTGCACCCATTCAGGAAAGATTGTGAAAGGAAGTTGACACGAGAACGTTTGCCAATCTAGGCTACGCACTGTCGCTAAAAACTGACCCGGATCCTGTCCACCTGCTCGGAGACGCAGGTAAGCCGCTGCTTTGTCCGTCAGTCAGGCGATCGCGTGAAACTGCAGAAAAACGGCTCACGTCGTCTTTTTGAAAGTATTGTAATAATAAGGAAGCGTAATTCAAAAATCAGCCACAAGTGCTGAGGTAGTAACACGTCCGTATATTCTCGCTAGCAATCCGGCGCTAGTGCGGGAGACCTTTTTTGCTGAAAAATCAGAGAAACACAGCTTAAGCACTCATCGCACTTTCTTTATGCCGATTTTGTCAGTCGAGGATTAACTATGCGTATAAATTTCCGATTGCAGATACAATGCCTGGCCTTAGCCGGAATAATGGTCCTGGCGGGCTGCGGCGGTTCAGACGGCTCGTCGACGCTCTCGAGCAAGTCGGCTCAGACGCCGGCCGCCGCCTCCGATGTGGCGCTTGCGCCGCCCACTGCGCCGATCGTTGCGGACACATCGATCAACAAGAGCGTGCCGCCGGTCGAATTGCCCGATACGGTCACACCGATCAACTACAAGCTGTGGTTCCGGCCGAACCCGGCGCTCTCTTCATTCGACGGCCGCGCGGACGTCCAGATCAAGGTGCTGAAGGCCGTCAACGCGATCACGATTGCCGGGCATCGCGTCAAGTTCACAAACGGCACGATCACGCTGCAGCCAGGCAACATCCAGCTGATCGCCACGCCGCAGGATGACGGTGATTTCTACCAGCTTCGGCCAGTAAGCGGGCAGATCGCCGCCGGCAACTACTCGCTGCACATGGAGTGGAGCGGCATCATCAACTTCAAGACCTACGACGATCCGGTCGCCAAGACCGGCGGCAGTTGCGGCGACGATCCCTATCCGGGTTGCTCCGCGGCGGAGGGCGTGTTTCGCGTCGACCTGAAGTCGACCGATGGCACGACGAGCGGCGCGATTCTCACGCAGGGGGAGTCGAATCTCGCGCGTCAGTGGTTCCCGGGCTGGGACGAGCCAGCTTTCCGGCCCACCTACGAGGTGAGTGCGGAAGTCCCGCAGAACTGGAACGTCGTCTCGAACGCGGCGGAAAAACCGGCCGTGAATGTGGACAGCGGCTACAAACTGGTGTCGTTCGAAAAGACGCCGCCGATGCCTTCGTATCTGCTCTTCTTCGGTGGCGGCCAGTTCGACATTCTCGAAGACGACTTCTCGAGCCCGCTGCCTGACCACAAGGGTCTGCATCTGCGCATCTTCACGCCACCTGGCATGCGAGACTGGGCGAAACCGGCCATGCAGCAGACCAGGCAGGCACTCGATTACTACTATCGCTATACCGGCATTCCGTTGCCGCTCACCAAGTTCGACACGATCGCCGCCAACGACGCGTTCAAGGAGCAGAAGGATCTGAACTTCGGCGGGATGGAGAACTGGGGCGCGATTCTCGAATTCGCCGACGACATTCTGCCGGCGCCTGGCACCACCATGTCCGATTACGGCGTGACGGTTTTGACGCATGAAGCCGCGCACCAATGGTTCGGCGATCTGGTCACGCTCGACTGGTGGGACGACGTGTGGCTGAACGAATCGTTCGCGACGTTCTTCGAGAACAAGACCAAGGTGCGCTTCTTCCCGGACCGCTTCAGCTGGGTCGATGACGTGAAGAACAAGTATGCGGTCATCAACGCCGATCTGAAATCCACTTCGTTCCCGGTGCAGCCAAACTTCAACGGCTGGGCCTCGAACGACTTCGTCCTGAGCGCAAGCGCCTTTACGTACGACAAGGGCGGCCATGTGCTGAAGATGCTGGAAAATTATCTCGGCGAGGACGTGTTGCGCAAAGGGCTGCAGTCGTATCTGGCCGACTATGCGCTCGGCAACGGCACGCCGAAGCGTTTGTGGGACGAACTAGCCAAGGCGAGCGGCGAGCCGATGGTCGCGATCGGCGACAGTTTCGTACGGCAAACCGGCGTGCCTTTGCTTTCGCTCGACACCCAGTGCGATCTGACGACCAATCAGACCGTGGTCACGCTCAAGCAGTCGCCATTCCCGAATCAGAACCAGTATCCCGGCACGCAATGGACCATTCCGTTGACGCTCGCCTACGGTGACGGACTGACATCGCGCAAGACGGTTGCGATGAAGGACACGCAAACGCAGGTGCGCCTGAATGGCTGTTCAGCGGTGCTCGCGGATCCGAGCGGTCTCGACTACTACGTGACGAACTACAGCAACAACGCGTGGAGTCAGTTGCTGGCGCAGGGGAACGCGCTGAAGGATCCGGTTTTGCTGACCAGTTTGCAACTCGAAGCCAAGCTGCTGGTGAAGAACGGTCTGGCGGATCCATCGCGTGCAACCAGTATCGGCTCGCTTAGCCCGACGGCTACGCCGCTTGCGCGTCAGTTGCTGATGACTGCGCCGACGACACAGTCGCTGCGTCCGACGATCCGCTATCAGGGCAAGTTCAAACTGAAGCCGCAAGCGCAGCAAGGGCAATAAGCCCGGAAAGCCCGTAGCTGTACATGGCCGTAGTAAAAGGCCGGGCCGTCGTGGCCCGCATCCAGATGCGATGCGGGCCACGGCACGTCTGCTGCATCGAAGGAGCGCAGCTTTTTCCAACCATGCTTTGATATCTACATCCGCCTGGATAAGCGGTCGAATACCGGTGTCGCTCATGCCGAACTCGGTCGACGCTCCAGCCAATTCCGCAACAGACCCGCCAGAAGCGCGCTAACGATCACGGCAAGGTAAAGCGAGACGAGGCTGTGGCGCCACGTATCGAGTGCAAGCTGGTGCATCAGCAGTTTCGAATCAGGCGCAGGGAGAACCACATGCATTGCCACGACGGCTTGCTTCATTCGCAGAAAACCCACGGCGGATAGCAATGGCAAACCAACGAGCAGGGCCAGCAGAGCGGGCCTCGCGCGTTGCATCGCCGGATAGTGGCGCAATCGGAACCACACGCCGAGGCAGCCATGGATCCAGCCTGGCGCAAGCAGTGCAAGTTGCAGACCCTGCGTGCCGCTCGTGATCAGCGATATCACGATCCGCTCGTAGTTCGGCTCGAAGCCATACAGCGACGTCGCGAGGCGCGTTGCGACCGCATGCCGGATGAGCAGCAATGGCAGGCTGAGTCCTGCCCACAGCCGGATCCATTCGGCGGGCGGGAGCACCCAGTGACGACGTCCGTAAATCGTGCGCACAGCCAACGCGAAATGGACCAGGGCCGCGCCGTACAGCAGGAGCGTGCCGGGCAGGCTGTGCCAGATCCACAGGGCGAACGTCAGTCCTCGCCCGGCAAGATCGAGTGACCAGATTCCGAGCGCGTGATTGACCAAGTGCAAGAACAGATAAATGAGCAGCATCACGCCAGATCCGAGTTGCAGGCGGCGCAGAACGGGCCACAATTCCGGTCGCACATCATTCTCCTTTCAATTTGTATGCTCAGAAGCGGCATGGGTGGCCGCAGTCGAATCGCGTCGGGCAGGCGGCCTTGCCGGCCTTCTCAAGCCCCTTGTACTCCTCACGCTCTGCGAGCGGGGTGCGGCGGCGCGTGTCTGAGGACCGCTCTGTTGTACCGCGCCCAGGCGCACCGCTTCGGCAAATCGCTGTAGTGCGGATAGCGATCCGCACACGCTCTGGTATTCCTCGCGGCCAATCCTGCCGTCAAGGGTGACTGCCATGCCCGAGGCACGGGCCATGTCGATGATGTCCATGTTAGCTACTCCTTTTTCAGGTTCTCTCATCTGCATGACCGCCGCCGCGGCGCGGCTATTCCCGCACTTACCCTGGCATGCGTCATATCAGCTGGCGCGGTTGGATTGGCCGTCCAGCACTAATTTTCTGTCCCGGGAATAAAACCGGCGGCATGCCAGTCTTCCTGATGAACCGAGTCGTGTGGCCCGCCGGATGATCCCGCGGTTTGCCTGCGAATCCTTATCGTGAGGTCAACATGTCGTCACATCATTCATCCGATCCTGAATTCAACCCCGCATTCAGCCCGTCGCGGCGTGGCGCCCTGAAATGTCTCGCTTTCGGCGGCGTAGGCACAGTGTTCGTTCTTGCCGGCGGCATTCTTACGCCGGTGGAACTGGCCCTTGCGGCCGACGCAAAATCATCCGCGACGTCCATGGGCGTGCCGCTTTTCCTGCAGATCAGCGATTCGCACATCGGCTTCAATAAAGAAGCCAACCCGGACGTCGCGGGCACGCTCAAACAGACGATCGACTACGTCAATGCCATGCCGGTCAAGCCCGCGCTGACCATCCACACGGGCGACATCACGCATCTTTCCAAGCCGGCGGAGTTCGATCTCGCGGCGCAGTTGATGTCAGGGCTGAATATCACGGAGCTCCACACCGTGCCCGGCGAACACGACGTGACGGACGGCCCCGGAGCCGAATACTTCAGCCGCTTCGGCAAGGCGTCGGACAACAAAGGCTATTACAGCTTCGACCACAACGGCGTGCACTTCGTCGCACTCGTCAACGTGATGCATTTCAAGCCTAACGGCCTGGGCGGTCTCGGCGACGACCAACTCGCCTGGCTCGAAAATGACCTGAAGGGGCGTTCGTCCAGCACGCCGATCGTCGTCTTTGCCCACATGCCGATGTGGACGATCTACGAACCGTGGGGGTGGGGCACAGGCGATGCCGGTCAGGCCATGAGCTATCTGAAACGCTTCGGCTCGGTGACTGTGCTGAACGGTCATATTCACCAGATCGTGTCCAAGGTCGAAGGCAATATTACTTTCCATACCGCCCGCTCGACAGCCTATCCGCAACCGACCGCCGGCAACGGTCCAGGCCCGGGGCCGCTCACGGTAGCGAGCGATGAACTCCCGAAGATGCTAGGTGTGACGAGCATCAAGATCGTGCGTCATCCGCTCAAGGCGACGCTTGCCGACACGACCCTCGTTTGATTTCAGAATTTTTTATTTCGCAGGAGATCAGTTATGCAAACTAATGTTATTTGTCGTGCGTTTTTCGTGTTGCTCGGGAGTTCGGCGCTGATCGCAGCGTCGGCTGGACTATCCGTTGCGCGAGCAGAAACGCCGAACGCTGTGGCCATCAAGAATTTCATGTTTTCCCCGATGGCAATGACGGTCAAAGCCGGCTCGACGGTGACGTGGAAAAATCTCGACGGCGAGCCGCATACGGTCGTAAACGATGCGGGCATGTTCCGCTCCGCCGCGCTCGATCAGAACGACACGTTCCAGTTCAAGTTCGACAAACCGGGCGTCTACAAGGTGTTTTGCGGCATCCACCCGAATATGAAAGAAACCATTACCGTGCAGTAGGTGACGGGTCGTGTGTGGGGCGTTCCGCGCGCCACTGGGCATGCATGGCGTTTTAAGCGGCCGCTACCGATGAGCACGTTCCAGATAGGCGTGTTTATTGCATGACGCAGAACTGCCGTGCGTGCCCCCTATCGCCACCTCCAATCCCCACGCGGAAGCGGCCTGCAAGCACTCGCGGGCCAGCAAGTGGATACGTGCGGCGTTGAATCTTTTACCTGTCTCATCGACGCAAAGCGGACTCGCAAAGCCAGCGTTTAAAGCGCAGCATTAGCGTGTTGTCGCTAGCCGGCGAGCGGGAAAAATTCTTCCAACAACGCCAGATCGACCCCCGCTGAATCATATGAACAATGTCTGCCGACGGGTCAGACATGTGAGGATTCCGGAGAGTATTGCGATGCTCAACGATACCGAATTTTCAAAATCTGCCGTAGAGAGTCCGGAGGCTGGCTTCGATTCTGGCGCTGAGCCGCCGGCTGCGGCGCCGCCTGTGCGATTCGGACGTCTTGCGCTGTGCGTTGCGACGGCGAGCGCGCTGGCTTTTGGCGTAGTGGGTACGGTCGCTTACGGTGTCTGGTTCAACCACGATCAACAAGCATATGCCGAGGCTATGGCGCGTGCGCGGCAGGCGCTAGGCGCGGCTGCGTCAGCGGCTGCAGGACCGGCGTTGGCAAAATCGATTGCGCCGCCACGACCGGCAACTTTCGCGGAAGCGCCGCGATCGGCAGCGGCAGCGGCGGGCGGTATGCATGCACCCCCAGTTAAACCGCAGGTAACAGCAGTTGCGCCGGCGACCACGGGCACGCAGGCAACAGCAGGCCCACCGGCAGCAGCACAAATGCAGGCAGCACCGGACGGGGAAGAGGGCGGAAAACTGGCTTCCTGGTCCGGTCCGGTCACGCGCCCCCCGGCGCCTACTATGGTTAGCGAAACCGTCGTGGCCGATGCAACACCCGCCTTGGCCGGGTCGTCTGCCCCTGCGGCGGCGCCGTCCAAGCCTGCTCCGCAGCAATCGGCGTCCGGCCGGCCAGGCAAAGACGCGCGCCTCGCGCAGCAGGATCGTCGCGCTACTTCGGCGGCAAATGCCAGGCACAAAGGCAGTCTGCTTGCCCGGATGGGTTCGTTCTTTCGTCGCGTAAGTTACCGCCAGCATGACACCGGAAACCGGCAAGACATCTATTCCCATCCCTGAGCGGACGCGTCCCCCCCGCGCTGCTCGTAGGGGCGCTCTCGCGATTCGCTTCAGGCCGGGCCCGGCTGCGATCGCCGCCGCCGCGCTGGTTTGTCTGCTGATCGGCCTTCTGTACCTTGCGCTGCAAATCCGGACGATCTTTTCCGATCAGTTGAAGCAGGAATACGCGGGGCTCGTTCTCGAAGCGGTCGATCGAGCGGAAGGCGCCCGGAATCTGGTCGGCATCTGGCAGCAACTGCCCGACGCCACGGAAGCCAGAGCCGCTGGGTATCGGCACGCGCGCACCGAACTCGCCCATCGGCTCGCGTCGCTTGCGGCGCTGGTGAACGCGAGTCCGTCGGCGGCGCCGCGTCTGCCGCCAGCTTCGCTAGCGCCGGACGCCGATCTGCGCGACACGGACGCCGTGCTCAGTACCGTGTCGGCCTGGTGGCGGGCGCAGCGCGACGCCGACAGCGCCGATGTGCGCGTGCGGATTGCTCACGTCGCGCGCACGTTGATCGCGTCGGCGGCGTTGCTGTTCTGCATGCTGATCACTGCGCTTGGGATGTATGCCAAACGGAATCGTCTGCTGGCAGGGCGGTCGCACGAATTCGAGTGGGCGGCGCTGCACGACGCGATGACCGGCCTGCCGAACCGGCGCAAGCTGTTTGCCACGCTCGAAGCGGCGGCGACGAAACTGTCCGCGCGCACAGCGCCTTGCGAAATTGCTGTGCTGTATATCGATCTGGATGGATTCAAGCAGGTCAACGATTCGCTTGGTCACCGCGTAGGCGATGAGTTTCTGATCGCGGTTTCGAAACGCTTTCGTGAGTCGGTGCGCAAAGTCGATGTCGTCGCCCGAATCGGCGGCGACGAATTCGCCGTTCTGGTCCGCGAATTTTCGTCGCATGCGGAGCTTGGCGAAATCGCCCGGCGGCTCATCGCCTGCGTGGTTCAGACGGACCTGGCGATGGGGGTCGGGATGGTTCGTGCCAGCATCGGTATCGCCAGTTTTCCGGGTTCTGTTGACGATTACCATCGCCTCGTGGCCGCGGCCGACGAGGCGATGTACCGGGTCAAGCGCAGCGGCAAGAACAGTTATGCGTTCGCCGATCAGGCGATCTGATCTGTGTTTTTGATGATGCCCGCTTTATGGCGTCTGCGTCTTCCCGGTCTCCAGCTTCGCCCTGCGCAGCGATAGTTCATCGATCATCTGGAGGCGCGAGTCGTCGGGCATGTTTTTCCATCCGCGAATCTCCTCACGTGTGCGCAGACAGCCGATGCACAAGCCCGTATCTCCGTCGATTTTGCAGACGTCAATGCAAGGCGAAGGAACGGTCACAATCGAGGCATCGGTTCCGCTGGATTGACCTGGCTTTCTATCGAATGCGCCCGAAGAGGTATGGTCGCGTTCTGCGTCACACGCGGCGCTTTTTAATTCACTCATTTTCGAATCCGATCTACTTGAATTGGCTGTAAGCGACGTCGATCGTTGTTCAAACGCGCTGTCCAGAATATGCCGCGGGAGTATAGCAAGCGGCATGAACAACCATGCGCCCGGGCCGCACATTCACGCGCCGAGCTGTTTCGTGTTAAAAATCGGGGCTTGCCGACGCGGGATGAAAAACGCATCGGTATGACCGAAGTCGTTCCGAAATCATCAGCGGCGGAAGGGTTAATGTCCAGATATTCGTTGATACGCGCCATTGAGCGCGTAAGCCGGCCTGAGTGGATTGCTGTTGTGCTGACGGCGACACTAACGGCCTGCGCGCCGCTGCCACCGGCTGCAAATCAAGCCACAGATCAAACCGCGCATCAAGCCCCCGCAGCGAGCACGGCGCGCGCAGCCGACGGGCCGCTACCCGTTCCGCCGAATCTGATCGCGCTGACGCAGCCGGCTGGCCAGAAGCGCTTGATGGCCACCGCCCACAACCAATCGTACTGGCCGCTGTCGCAGTACTTCGAAACGCAGCGCAACGAAGCCTACTGTTCGGTGGCGACTTCGGTGATGGCGCTCAATGCGTTGGGCATTCGCCGTCCCGAGTCGACGCTGTACCCGGATTTCCCATACTTCTCGCAAGAGGATTTTTTTCGCAGCGTCGATCCGCAGGTGGCCAACGCCGCGCGAGTATCGAAGGAGGGCATGACGCTTGACCAGCTGAGCACGGCCCTAAGCACATTTCCTGTCGAGGTGAGGAAATTCCATGCCGGCGACCTGACGCTCGGTCAGTTTCGCGATCTGATTCGCGACACGACGGGCCACAGCGACCGCTTTGCATTATTGAACTTCAGGCGGGTGGAGATAGGCGAAGCAGGGGGCGGTCACTGGTCGCCACTCGCGGCCTACGACGCGGCGAGCGACAGCGCGCTGCTTCTCGATGTGGCGCGCTACAAGTATCCGGCAGTCTGGGTACCTGTCACGCAACTGTACGCAGGGGCGCAAGCGGTCGACAACGTGAGCGGACTTTCACGCGGCATCGTGATCGTTGGCACGCGAGCGAACTCGAACTAACTGACGTTGTTCACAACCACGCGGTCACGCCAACCGCCGACGAGCGAAAATTA
This sequence comes from Paraburkholderia sediminicola, assembly GCF_046026675.1. Classification (GTDB taxonomy): domain Bacteria; phylum Pseudomonadota; class Gammaproteobacteria; order Burkholderiales; family Burkholderiaceae; genus Paraburkholderia; species Paraburkholderia sediminicola_F. Next base: position 2,037,003 of record NZ_JAQQEY010000002.1, read on the forward strand.
GTTGCACGCGCATCAATCATCCTGGTTGCGCCATTCGGTAAGTCCCTCTCGCACATTCAATTCGATGAACGAGGGCAGAGCTCGGAGTCCGCGGATATAGCGCGCGAGATGTGGCCAGCCGAGTGCGGGGCGCGGCATGTGGCGCGTCCAGCGCATCACCACGACCGCGAGGAAATCGGCTGTGCTGAGCTTGCCGCCGACCAGATAGTCACGTCCGTCGGCGAGATCAGTGTCGAGCCGGTCACAGGCCTCTTCGATGTGCCGCCGTGCGAGCGCCCGGACTGCTTCGGCGCCTGCCGGATCGCCGTCGACGTCCGCGTAAAACCAGTCGCGCATGGAGGGCAGCAGCGTGTTGGCCAGATAGATCGTCAGTTCCAGCCACGCGGCCCGGTCGGCGGAACCCGGCGCGGGCGCGAGGGCGGTTTCAGGATGCCGCTCGGCCAGCAGCATCAGCAACGCGGCTGACTCGTGGCGCGGCGCTCCGTCGACCATTAGTGTGGGAACACGGCCTGCGGGGTTCAGCCGCAGATATTCAGGGTTTCGCTGATTGCCGGCGTCGATGTCGACAAGATCGACGTCGAACTGGATGCCCATTTCTATCAACATCCAGTGAACGGCCATGCTTGCCGCGCCCGGCGAGTAGTAAAGACGATAGCCCATTCATTCGCTCCGCACACTCATTCGATTCGATCGACTTCAATTCGGGCGAAGTCTAGCGCGATTCGTGAAAAAAAGGGCTGGTGCCTAAAGCGACCAGCCCTTCAACCGCTATACAAAAAGATACGAAGAAACCCTCAATGGACCGACGCGTGAGTCTGCTCGACTGACCGAGGCTGCGTCACAGCGCTCACCAGGGCAAAAACAATCACATTCACGGCCAATGCCAGGAAGCCAATATTGATGTCCTTCAGCGCATCAGGTAAAAACGGCATCAGCTGCCCGATACTCAGATGCATGGTCGTCGTCACCGTGACGACCGCGACGCCTGCAAGAATCCCGCAAAACGCGCCGTACTTGGTCGCCCGGTTGTGCGGCAGCAAACTGCAGATCACCGCCGGAAACAGCTGGGTCACGAAGCTGTAGCCCATCAGCAGCAACGCCACGATCGTCTCGCCGCCATGCAGCGTAAAGCCCACCGCCACTAGCGCCACCACCGGCACCAGGAGGCGTGCGAGGTTGGCCACCGTCGCGTCCGACGCATTGCGGCTCACCATACCGCGATACACGTCGTTGGCGAGCAGTGTGGACGCCGATGTCAGGATCATCGAGCCCGGCACCAGCGCTGTCAGAATCCCGGCCGCGCCGATCACGCCGACGAACCATGGGTCGAAAGTCTGCAAGGACAAACGGAACAGCGACAGGTCGATGTCGCCGCCCTTCAGGCCCGGCACCTTCAGCGTCGCCGCAAAGCCCACGAAGAACACGAACAGCAGAATCAACTGGTATAGCGGCAGCACCATCGCATTGCGGCGGAAAATACGCTCGTCCTTCGCCGTAAAAATCGACCCGAACGTATGTGGCCACATGAAGAAGCCCAACGCGGTCAGGAGCACGGTCGACTGGAACCAGGTCACGCTCGAACCCTTCGCCGGGAAGGTCAGGAAGCCCGGGCGCGCGGCGTCGATGGCGTGGAACATCTCGCCGAAGCCGCCGTAGTAGTGCAACGGCAGATAAATGCCGAGGAACAGCACGATCGCCAGAATCAGCAGATCCTTCACCACCGAATTCCACGCGGAGCCGCGCACGCCCGAGACGATCACGTAAGCCGTCACCACCGCGGCGCCGATCCAGATGGCGGCCGTCGACGAAATCGCGCCATACGAGGCAGTCGCCACGATGATGCCGAGTCCCTTGAGTTGCAGCACGAGGTACGGGATCAGCGCGGCCACGCCAACCAGTGCAACGAGGGTGCCGAGCGCCGGGCTGTCGTACTTGCGCGTGAAGAAGTGCGGCTGTGAGACGAGACGGTGATTCTTCGCATAACGCCAGATGGGCGGCAGCATCCAGTACGAGAGGATGTACGCCAGTGTGCCGTAGGCAAGAATGTAGTAGACCGGCGCGCCCTTGCCATAAGCAAAGCCGCTGCCGCCGAGGAAGGTGAAGGTGGTATAGATTTCGCCCGCCATCAGCAGGAACACGAACGCGGTGCCGAAACTGCGGCCACCCACGGTCCACTGTTCGAGACTCATGTCGTGGCCGCGCCGCGCGCGCACGCCAAGGTACAGCGCAAACAGCGTAATGGCCGCAATGATGACGAGTGCGCTCATGATTGGACCTCCTCGGCATCAGCGGCAAGCTGCCGGTTGGTGGGGTCCAGACGGTAGATGATCGCCATAATGATCGAACTCAGCACGACCCACATGACGATCCAGGCCAGCACAAATGGCATGCCGAGCACCAGCGGCTCGACACGATTCACAAACGGGACGCCGAGCAGAATGCCGATGAACGGCAGCGCGGCGAGTACACGAAGCAACATAGGGGCAGCTCCTCGAACCGGTAAGTACGTCTCGTTGAAAGTGCGGCTTCGCTGGGGACTGTATGCCTGATGCTTTGGTTACGTAAAGTAAGTCAAAAAAGTGTAGGCTTTCCGAAAGTTGTGCGCGCACCTTTCGGCGCTCGTCTGCTGCGGTGCAGCGCCGCGCGCCGTGTGTATCGCCCCGTTTTTTGCCAATTTGCGTGCCGCGCCGCGATATCATCTGACCCACGCAACGCGAGCATCAATCTGGACCGCCCGAAGGCGTCCGGCACTTCAACCTGGCGTGGCGCTCCGGTGGGCAGTCAGTCGATCAGCCCGCCCGCGCCGCTGCCCGAAACGGATCGCATATGGTCGAAAGTCTGATCTCGGACATTCTCTTTGGCTTTACCGGGCTGATCAGCATCATCAACCCAATCGGCATGGCGTTCGTCTTTCTCGACCGGACAGCATCGCTTACTACGGAGGACCGCACGGCGCTCGCCAAGAAAATCGCCTTCAACGTCATGTGCGTGTTGCTTGTTGCCTTCTTTGTCGGCACCCCGATTCTCCATTTCTTCGGCATCTCCATGGAGGCATTGCGCATCGGCGGGGGCCTCGCGGTCGCCGTCGGCGGCTGGCAGATGCTCAACGCGCCCGACACGCAACCGGCCGAGCAGCCGGCGGTCAAGCGCGTGGACGCGGATAACGCCATGTCGAAAGCGTTCTTCCCACTCACCATTCCACTCACCACCGGGCCAGGTTCGATCGCCACCGCGGTCGCGCTGACCGCGAACCGCACGCATAAGCTTTCGGCGTTCGTGCTGTCGAGCATCGCCTCGGTGGTGATCTCGCTTCTGGTGGCGGCCACCGTGTATCTGATCTACAGCCGGGCGGTGGTGTTCGCCAAGTATCTCGGCGCGGACGGCACCAAGGTCGCGATGCGCGTCTCGTCGTTCCTGCTACTGTGCATTGGCGTGCAGATTATCCTGACCGGTTTTTCGGAGTTCCTGATACCGATTGCACAGTTGCAACCCGTGGTCAAATAGCGGTCGGCGGCACGCGAGCCTGGTCGAGGCTGTGCGAGGTTCGTCAGATATCTCGTCGCATTTCGTCGCAACCGGAGGGGAACTCATGTGCCGCTGGCTCGCTTATACCGGTAACGCGCTGCAACTCGAAACGGTGCTGTTCAACGCCAAACACTCCCTGATCGACCAGAGCCTGCATTCGCGGCTCGGCCAGACCACCACCAACGGCGACGGGTTCGGCATCGGCTGGTACGGTCATCCCACCGACATCCCGTTTCGCTATCGCTGCATCCAGCCCGCGTGGAGCGACCGCAATCTGCGCGAGGCCGCGCGGGCGATCCGCGCGCCGCTGTTCGTCGCGCACATCCGGGCGGCCACCGGAACGCCGTCGCAGGAAACCAACTGTCATCCGTTCCGTTACGGGCGGTGGCTCTTCATGCATAACGGGCTGGTGCGTAACTTTCCACTGGTACGCCGCGATCTGATGCTGGCGATCGATCCCGGGTTGTTCCCTTCAATCGAAGGTTCGACGGATTCCGAGGTGCTGTTTTTTCTCGCGCTGACCTTCGGTCTCGAACTCGCGCCGGTTACCGCGCTCGAGCGGATGGTGGGTTTTGTCGAGGATATCGGGCGCAAACACGGTGTCGATGAGCCGCTGAACATGACCCTATGCGCCACCGACGGCGAGCAGATCGTCGCAGTTCGCTATTCGAGCGAAGCGCAGTCGCGCTCGCTCTTCCATAGCACCTCGTTCCGGCATCTGCACGATCTGTATCCGGACGACCCGCGCATCGCGACAGCGGGCGAAGACGCCTTCCTGGTCTTGTCGGAGCCGCTGTCGGATTTGCCGGGCTGGTGGGAGGAGATTCCGGAGAGCACAGCCGTGGTCGCGCGGGGCGGGGAGATCGATCAGTATCCGTTCAAGCCGCAACTGGCGTAGGCGCGTTAGCGCGTCAGCAGCATCGAACTCAACACCGAGAAGACCGTCGACGGCAATTCGGCAAGGCGGCTCACCACCACGTTGTGCGGATAGAAGTCCTCGACCGCATCGGTCAGCACGCCGATCCCCAGTAGTTCGATGCCGCGCTTCTGGATCGCCGCGACGCGTTCGCGCAGATCGTGGCGCAATACCTGTGGATCGCCGTCGCCGGTCGACGGATAGCCGTCGGAGAACACGATCAGGATGCGCCGCCCGGCTTGATGATCCGCGAGCCGCGTCGCGGCCCAGGCGAGCGCTTCGCCATCCGGATTCTCGTGGCCGCAATCGATCGTGGCGATCCCGCTGGGATCGATCGCGCCAAAGCGTTTGTAGACTTTCAGATCGAGTCGCTCGACAAAGCGGTTATAACGCTGCAAATCCGCGCCGGCCGCGAGTTGCCGCTCATACAGTTGCTTCATCGGCGCGGACTCGAGCGAGCAATAACCGAGCACTTCGCAGTCGAACGACAACTGTGTCAGCGCATCGCACAGCGCGGTCGCGCACAGGCGCGCGAGCTCGATCTTGCGCCCGGCCATCGAACCGCTGCGATCGATCAGCAAGCTCACGGCGACGTCGCGCCCTTTGGCTGCCCGCTGCGTGCGAAACGGCGTGCGGTAACCGGGCGAGGTCGCCAGTTTGGCCAGCGCGGTGCGGTCGATCTCGCCGCGTTCCTGTTCGCGGCGCCAACGGGTGCGTTCGTCGGCGCTCAGCGCACGTTCCAGTTTCTCCTTGAGCGGCGCGGTGTCCGCTCGGGCCTGCGCGCGAAGCTCGCGCCATGTCGCGCTGTCGCCTTGACCGGTGACGTCGGTGACCTCGTCGAATTCGGTGGCGAGCGGAATCGACAGCCGCGCGCGAGTGGTGTCTGATGCAGTACCGCCTTGCCCTTCGGAACGTGCCGACGGCTGCTGTGCATCGGCTAGCGATTGGCCCATGCCCACCGCTTTTTCCGCTTGCGCGCCACCGCTTTTATCGGACGGCGGTGAGGCCGCGTTGTCCTGGTCGGGCAGCGCCGTGTCGTCATCGTTGAGTGGCGCTGAAGAAGACGCGGCGGTTTCCGTGTCGATGTCTTCAACCGGATCCGCGGTGAACACCATGCTGTTGACATCGCCCGCCGACAAAGCCCGCACGCGCGCCACCAGGGCCTGCGCTGCCGCGATGCTTTGCGCGGTCGAACGGCTTCTGCGCGATTCGTCCAGCAGATCCTGTGTGGCGTGCAGCGCGGCCAGCAGGGAATGGCTCGCTTCGGTTCGAGTCGGCTGTTCGTCCCACAGCGCGCGCTCCACCAGCCAGACCAACCGGTCACGCCAATGCAGCTTCGGCCAGTGCTGCCGCGCCTGCTCGGCGGCATGCACACGCAGTTTGCCGATGAACCAGCGCGCGCCCGGATACTCGTCGAGCAGTTGAGCGCAAACGCGGCGGTCCTCGATCACTTGCGCGAGATTCGCCGCTACGCCCGGCGGCAGCACGTCCATCTGCGCGAGCGACGAATGTTTGGCGCGTGCCACCAGCAGATCCAGATAGCCGATCAGCACGTCGCGCTCGACGCCGTTGCTCAACTCGTAGTCGGGAATCACGATGCGGCCGGGTTCCACACGCGGCCCATCCGGACTGAAGGCGACCGTCACGCCGTATTGCCCGGTCAGCACGCGCGCCACTTTGCTGAGCGTCGATTCAAACGCGAAGCCTCGCGTGTCGCGCATTGCGTGCATGGCGTTCATGGTGCGTGTCGTCGTCAGCGTGTTGTGGTCACTTAGCGTCAGGCGGCCGGCGCAATGTGATGGCGAATGATGCCGCGAATGAGCGCCGCGTCTTCGGGACTGACCTTCGCATAGATCGCCGGACCGGCGGCGCGTTCGGGGTCGCCGGTGCGCAGCATCAGCTCGGCCCAGTCGAGCAGGCGCCGTGTGGAGAATGCGCTCGACAGGTCTTCGCGGGCGAACGCCGCGCGGCAGTCGGCGGCAATCGCGGCGAGGGTGGTGGCGAGCGCGCGTGTCATATGCGGCGCGAGGGTGCGCATCAGCACATCGGCTTCTTCGGCAGGCGTCAGATAGTCCAGCATATAGACGCGCCAGCGGTCGAGAAAGGCCTCGTTCATCAGATTCGCGCCCTGATACAGATGACGGAACTGGCTCATCGCGCCGACCGCATTGGCCGTAGCGAACAGCCGGAACGCAGGATGCGGCGCGACGATCTCGTTGCCTTTTTCTTTCAGCACGAGGCGGCCGTGCGGTTCGAGCACGGCGGTGAGGGCGGCGAGAATCGACGGTTCGGCGAAATCGATTTCATCGACGATCAGCCAAAGGCCCTCGCGCATCGCCGTGGGCAGCACGCCGTCCACCCAGATCGTCTCGCCGCCCTTGACCGTCCAGAAACCGACAAAATCGCCAACGGTGGTTTGCCCGTTCATGTTAGAGCGCAACACGCCGTGATGCGAGCGCGCGGCGACCTGTTCGATCAGGCTGGTCTTGCCGGCGCCGGTGTGGCCGATCAGCATGACGCGCCGGTTCTCCACGATATCTTCAACGATGTCGTTAAAGCGCTCGGAAAACAGATAGGCCGGATTGACGCGCGGCACGAGCGGATTGTCGACGCCGCAGGGCACGTCGACACGACCGATGCGCACCGTTTCGCCCGCGCCCTCTACGTGTGAATGGCGCTTCGCCGCCGAGGCCAGCGCCGCGACGCGCTGCAACTCCGGCATGAAGGCCACCCGTTCTGCCGCGCCCGCTTCGTCCGCGGCATCGGGCGTATCGATCGCAAAGCCTTCGCGGCGCCACTTCTTCAGCTTCGCGCGCAGGTTTTCCCCATCGACCACCAGATCCATATCGACCGATCCGGTGCCGTTGCCGACATCGACGCCATGCTCGAGCCGATAGTTTTCCGGGCGGTCCGCCACGCTGACGCGCCACCATTCCGAGCCGTTCTCCGTTGCACGTTGGTAAAGGCCAAGGTTTTCGTCTTCGGTCAGTTCAGGCACGTTCATGGCGAGTGGCAAAGGATGAATGGGCAAACGATCAGTGCGTTTCTATTTGGCTGATGCCGAATGACCGACTATCTTATCGTGAGTACCTTTCGATCTCACCGATGGGGACTTCTTTTGAGGCACGCCCATTCCACTGCGGAATTTCAAAGCCGGGCGCGCAGTCCGCAAAAGTTTATTGCGTCAAACGGATAGGCCAGCAAGCACCGATCACCTATAGTTCGTGCGCGAAACGTGTAGTTTTACAACATTCTATTCTCGACAGAAGAAACTCACGGCAAAACAATGATGAGACTACATACAAAATTAGTGGCCGCCCTGGCGGTGATCAGTCCGCTGGCATATGGTCAAACCAGCGTGTCGCTATATGGCCGTCTCGACGGCGGCGTGGAATACCTGAATCACATCAATAATGGCGCGGGCGGCAGTTCGACCCGTTGGAGTGCTGAAGGCGGCGATTGGGGCACCAGCATGCTGGGCCTCAAAGGCAATGAAGATCTGGGTGGCGGGCTGAATGCGATCTTCAACCTCGAAACCGGTCTGCAAATCATGAACGGCACCACCGGTGGCGGACGGTTGTGGTCACGGCGTGCCTTCGTCGGCCTGAAGAGCGACCAGTGGGGCACGCTGCAGGCCGGGCGCAATCTGTTTATCGATAGCGACGGCGTGTGGGAATTCGACCCGTTCGTGCAGCAGGCGTTTTCGTCGGCATCGCTCGTGCGCGGACGCAACTGGCAGCAGACCAGCAACAACGTCGAGTATCACAGCCCGGTGTTCTGGGGTTTCGACGTGCAGGCGCAATACGCCTTCGGCAATCAGGCGGGCGCGTTCAACAGCGGTGCATCAGGCGAGTTTGGCCGCTCCGACGGCATCATGCTGACGTATCACTCGCCGCTCTTCGACGTGCGTGGCATCTACGACGAACTGCGTGACAGCAACGGCCGCTTCACCAACATCTTCCAGGCTTCGCGAGAATATTTCGCCGGTGCAAATGTGCATTTCGACGCGTGGAAGATCCAGGGCGCGTATACGCATTACTCGGCGCCGGATTCACCGGTGGGCGTGGCCGACAGTGCCGATCACTACTGGCTCGGCGCGACGTACAACATCCAGTCGCGCTGGGCGGTGACGGCGGGCGGCTATTACATCAAGGTCGGCGACGGCGGCAGCGATGCCGCGCACGATCCGTCCGGCCACGCGATGATGTACGTGCTCGGCACCACCTACAACCTCTCGAAGCGGACCTTCGTGTACGGCACGGTTGGCTACGTGCATAACGGCAGCAACTCGAATTTTTCGCTTGAAGCGTCGCCGCGCGATGCCACCAATAACACGAGTCCACTCGCCGGCGAATCGCAAACCGGCGCGTATGTCGGGATGCTGCATCAGTTTTAATCTGGCTTTAGCGGCACCTTCGTAACAGCCGTCCATACGACGGCCGCCCAACCCGTTGCGGCGACAACGACCGCATGTCTATTTGCCCAGGCGCACTGGAACCGAGTTCATCGGATATCCAGTGCGCGCAGTTTTACTCCCCCTCCCAATTTCGCGCTTAGCCAATCCGTTTCGGGTGGAACAGGTATTGCTGAACGCCGGTACGCAGCTTGCTGCCATTGGAATTGACGCACCAGCCCAACGGTGCAGGGATAAGGGATATAAACATGGCGCGACATAAGGCCGACGTTGTGGACGACGACTTCGAGATTTACGCCAGCTATCACGGAACAGGCGACGGCCGTTACATAGGTGGATTGAAGGTCGTCAGAAAAGCCGACAGGCGGATTCTGTTTCCATTCGATGGCGCACCGGAGATTGGCCCGTACGCGACCGCCGACGAGGCGCGCCGTGCGGCGATCGACTACGGCCGCGAGATCGTGGCCGCCGACCGCGCGGCCCCCGAGAAGTAACGCGCCAGGTAAAATCGCAAGCTTTTTGAAAGAACGATCTCCAATCTCGGCACAACGCTGCACAGGATGTAACGCGCCGTGCAGATTTACGCACATCGGCGCATCATCGATGAGCCTTGTGGTCCTCAAGCGTTCTTCCACGTTCTTCCAGACGAACACCGGTCGCCGACCACGCCGTTTCAATACGCGTCCCGGCGATGTCTCCAACCGCCGAACAAGGAGTGTCCCCATGCAAAACGATCCCGCCCTCGATCAGTTGTGCATCAACACGATTCGCACGCTATCGATGGACGCTGTGCAAAAGGCCAATTCCGGTCACCCCGGCACGCCAATGGCTTTGGCGCCGGTCGCCTACCATCTGTGGCAAAACCACCTTGTTTATGATCCGGACGAGCCGCTGTGGGCGAATCGCGACCGCTTCGTGCTTTCGGTCGGGCACGCGTCGATGCTGTTGTACTCGCTGCTGCATCTGGCGAACGTCAAGGCGGTGGACCACGACGGCAAGCCGACTGGTTCGCCCGCCGTCTCGCTCGACGACATCGAACATTTCCGCCAGCTCGACAGCAAGACGCCTGGCCACCCCGAATATCGTATGACCACTGGCGTGGAGACGACCACCGGTCCGCTCGGCCAGGGGCTGGGCAATAGCGTCGGCATGGCGATGGCGGCACGCTGGCACGAAAGCCACTTCAACAAGCCCGATGCGCCGCTGTTCGATTACCGCGTCTACGCGTTATGCGGCGACGGCGACATGATGGAAGGCATCTCGCACGAAGCGGCGTCGCTCGCAGGGCATCTGAAGCTCTCGAATCTGATCTGGATCTACGACAGCAACCGCGTCACCATTGAGGGCCACACCGACCTCGCTTATAGCGACGACGTGGAGAGCCGTTTCCGTGGCTACAACTGGCACACGCTGCATGTGAACGATGCCAACGACGCCGCGGCGCTCGAAGCCGCATTTGTCGAAGCGAAAAGCATCACCGACAGGCCGACGCTGATCGTGGTCCATAGCATCATCGGCTGGGGCGCACCGCACAAGCAGGACACGTCCGCAGCGCATGGCGAGGCGCTTGGTGTCGAAGAAGTGGCGCTGACCAAGAAGTTCTATGGCTGGCCTGAAGACAAGTTCTTCTACGTGCCGGACGGCGTGCATGAACGCTTCGCACAGGGTATCGGCGCGCGCGGCAAGGCGGCGCGCGAGGCATGGCAGGCGAAGTACGACGCGTACAACAAGCAATACCCGGAACTGGCACGCGAATTCGCGCAGATGGAAGCGCACGAATTGCCGGAGGGCTGGGACAGCGACATCCCCACGTTCGATGCCGATCCGAAGGGCATCGCCTCGCGCGACTCCTCAGGCAAGGTACTCAACGCAATTGCCGCTCGCGTGCCCTGGATGATCGGCGGTGCGGCCGATCTCGCGCCGTCCACCAAGACGAATCTGAAATTCGAAGGCGCGGGCAGTTTCGAATCCGACAACTATGGCGGGTGCAACCTGCACTTCGGGATTCGCGAGCACGGCATGGGCGCAGCCGTGAACGGGCTCGCGTTGTCGAACATGCGGCCGTTCGGTTCGACCTTCCTGATTTTCAGCGACTACATGAAGCCGCCGATTCGTCTTTCCGCAATCATGGAGGTGCCGTCGATCTACGTGTTCACGCACGATTCGATCGGCGTCGGCGAGGATGGTCCGACCCATCAGCCGATTGAGCAGTTGGCTTCGTTGCGTGGTGTGCCGGGACTGACCGTGCTGCGTCCGGGCGATGCGAATGAGGTCGCCGAAGCGTGGCGCGTGGCGATGTCGCATCCGCGGCGGCCGTCGTGCATCGTCGTGTCGCGTCAGGCGTTGCCGACCCTGGACCGCACGCGCTATGCGTCGGCGAAAGGTGTGCAGAAGGGCGCTTATGTGCTCGCCGATGCGCCTGACGGGCAGAAGCCTGAAGTGATTCTGCTCGCTACAGGTAGCGAATTGTCGCTATGTGCCGACGTCTACGAGAAGCTCAAGAGTGAGGGGATCGCGGCGCGGGTGGTGTCGATGCCGTCGTGGGACCTCTTCGAGCTACAGGACGAGGCTTATCAGGACGCTGTGCTGCCGCCCGATGTGGATGCGCGCGTAGCCGTCGAGCAGGCGGGAACGCTGGGTTGGGACCGCTATGTCGGTCGGCTCGGCGCGCAGGTGGTGATGCATACGTTCGGCGCGTCCGCGCCGCTCGCCGATCTGAAGAAGAAGTTCGGCTTCACGCCCGACCATGTGTATGACGCGGCGAAGCAGCAGATTGCGCGGGTGAAGGGGAAGAGCGGCAAGGCGTAGGGTGCGTCTACAGACGGTCGTTCACGCCGTTGTCACGGCTGGGCGACCGTCTGCGCTGCAGCAGTCCCAGTCCTGCCGGCAGTGCCGTCAAGCGTGCTGCGATAGCTGCGCGATTGCATTTCGGCGAGCCTGCTGAGCGTTCTCGACAGATCGTGCGCGCCTTCGAGTCCACTCAACGCCGCCTCGATCGGCCGATCGGACGCGATGAACAGCGCGCATTTGCGGTCGTAGAAGATATCGACAAGCCATATGAGCCGTTGCAGCGTATGCGTTTGGGCAAGCCACTCAGTGTGCACCTGGTCGAGAATCAGGCCGTGCCAATGCTCCGCGAGGTCCAGGTAATCCAGGTGAGAACGGCTCGCCACGCACAGGTTTTCGAAGTCCGCCCATAGCAAAGCGGCACCCGCGGCGCATGCGGCGAGCGGTCGGCCTGCCGCGCTGACGGTGGCAGGCTCCAGCGTCTCATTGCCTTCATAGCGCTCGAAAATCTGCAGGAGTGCGTCGCTGGTTGCCGCGTCAAGCGGCGCAAAAAAATGCGACAGCGCGGCTTCTTCGCCGCCGAAACGGTAATCGCGTGCGCCGTCGAAGTGAATCACCGCGAAGCAGCGTTTGATCTGTTCGATCGTCGGCAGAAAGCGCTCGTGAAACTCCGGGTCGGACAGCAGCGCGTCCGGCGCGTAGTTCGAGGTCAGCACAACGCGCGTACCCAAACCGATCGCGGTATCGAGAAACCGGCCCATCAGGAACGCGTCGGCAATATCGTGCACGTGAAATTCGTCGAAGCACAGCAGCTCCACGCCGTCGAGCCATTGTCGCGAGACCGACCCCAGCCGGTCGTCGCCGCGCGGCTCATTCACCAGGCGCCGGTTCATCTCGCGCAGAAATTCGTGGAAATGCAGGCGCCGCTTCCGGCAGCTTGCCAGCTCGAATACCGTATCGACCACCAGGCTTTTGCCGCGACCGGGCAAGCCGTGGCAATAGACGCCCTGATGCGCCGGCGTGATACCGGACTTGGCGCGGCGCGCGGCTGATCCGCTTGTTCCGTTCGCGCCCAGCAACGTGACGAGCGCCGCGATGGCATCGCGTTGGGTGGCATCGGGAACGATGTCGTGCGCGGCGAGGGCACTGATTACCTGATCATCGAGCATAGGCTGAAGTTTTCGTCCGTTAGCGGTTCAATACGCGCTGTAATTCCCGCGGATCGACAGGCTTGGTGAAATGATGGTCGAAGCCCGCTTCTTCAGCCGTCTGTTTGTCTTGCTGCTGACCCCAGCCGGTAACGGCGATCAGCAGAATGCCGGCGTCATGATGCTCGTGGCGAATGCGCCGCGCCAATTCATAGCCGTTCAGGCGCGGCAAGCCGATATCGAGAATCACTGCCTGCGGCGCGAATTCGCCGATCAGTTCCAGCCCGGCGATGCCGTCGCCGGCTGTGCGAACCTCGTGGCCTTCGAGTTCGAGCACCATGGCGAGACTATCGGCGGCGTCCGCATTGTCGTCGACGATCACCACGCGCAAACCCGCCGTGCGTGGCATCTCGACCGGCGCATTCTCCGACTGCTGCGGGGTCGCTTTCGATACGGGCAGACGGATCACGAACTCGCTGCCGCTGCCTGGACCGTGGCTGAATGCGGCGACCGTGCCGCCGTGCAGTTCGGCGAGGCCGCGCACCAGCGCGAGACCGATACCGAGACCGCCTTGCGAGCGCTCCAGCGCCGGGGCGAGTTGCGAGAACATTTCGAACACGCTGTCCAGATGCTCGCGCGGAATGCCGATGCCGGAATCACGTACGACGATCACAGCTTCATCGCCTTCGCGCTCCGCGGCGAGCGAGATGCTGCCGCCGGGCGGCGTGTACTTGGCCGCGTTGTTCAGCAGGTTCAGGATCATCTGCGACAGGCGTGTGGGATCGGCGTCGAGATAGAGCGGTTCGCGCGGCAACGTCACACTCAGATGGTGCGCCGACGCCTGCACGGTGGGCCGCGCGGCTTCCATGGCGGATTGCATCGCACGCGCGAGTTCGAGCCGCTGCTTGCGCAATTCGAGCTTGCCCTGCGTGATGCGCGACACTTCCAGCAGGTCGTCGACCAGATGCGTCATGTGTTGCAATTGCCGGTCGAACACGTCGCGAGACCAGCTCAATTGCGGGTCGGCGAATTCCTTCAGACGTAGGATTTCGAGTACGTTGCGCATCGGCGCGAGCGGATTGCGCAGCTCATGGGCGAGCGTGGCGAGAAATTCGTCCTTGCGGCGATCGGCTTTTGAGAGCTCCAGATTCAGACGCTGCAATTGCTGCTCGGCACGTCTGCGCCCGGTGATGTCGCGACTCACGCTGACTGCGCCATAGATGTCACCGCGCGCGTTTGCCAGCGGTTTGACCACCGTTTCGCACACGCCACGCGAGCCGTCGCGTCGCACGAAGGTCAGTTCGCTGCGCCACGTGCCGTCTGCAGCGAGGCCGGCGAACGCTTCTCGCCGGATGCGTAGCGCATCTTCCGGCGGATGGAACATCGAGATCGGCTTGCCGAGAATCTCGCGCATGCGATAACCCAGCATGCGTTCTCCGCCGACGTTGAAGTCGGTGATGTTCCCCCTGAGGTCGGTGATCACGATCGCGTCGCTCAGATGCTCGAAAATCGCCGCCTGGCGCAGCAGCACGGTCTGTGCTTCCTTGCGCTCGGTGACGTCGATACCGAGACCATAGATCATCAGCGGCTCGCCGTGGGTGTTATAAGTGGCACGGCCGCGGCCTTCCATCCAGCACCAGTCGCCGCTTGCATGCAGGAAGCGGAATTCGGCGACGTAGTCGTCACCGCTTTTCACCGCATGATCGACTGCCTCGTTGAGCGCAATCAGGTCGCCAGGATGAATCAGCTCGAAAAAACCGCCCGGTATTTTCGCAAACCGTCCCTCGGCGTAGCCCGCCAGCGCTTCGAGCTCGCGGCTCCACCAGAACTCGTCCGACTTCGGCTCGTGCGACCACGCACCCATACGCGCACCGCGCATGGCAAGGCTCAGCACATCACGGCTTTCCCGCAGCTCTTTCTGCGCGAGTTGATGTGCGGCGACGGACGCTTCCGCATTGCGGCGCGCGAGCAGCAATTCCTGCTCGTACTTGTGGCGATCCGCGACGATCAGCACCGCCACTTCGACATAGCTGACTTCGCCATGACGACGGCGTACGGCATTGAGCAGCATCGGCACCACGTGGCCGTCGCGATGCATCATGTTCAGTTTGACCTCGGCCACCGAGCCTTGCATCTGCAGAAGCGGCGCCCAGTGCGTCTGGTAGAACACTTTGCCGCCGGTGGTCAGAAGGTCCTGAATGCGCTTCGTGGTGGCGAGTTCAACCGCCTGATAGCCGAGCCAACCGCAGAAGGTCGCGTTCACGCGCAGGATGCAGCCATCGGCGTCGGTCACGAGCAGGCCGCAGGCGGCGTGCTCGAACAATACATCGGCAGACGGCAGCGGACGGTCCGTGCTTTGCATTGTCTTACAGACTCATCGGCTCAAGGAAGGCGCGCATGGCCGCTGCGCTCGCGCTGGGAGAAAGCCGTGCGCCAGCACCATGGTCCGTTGGCCGGCACCGGAAATTTTCACGTTATTGCGCTTGCTGATGCTCATTACCGAGTCCTGATGCCTGCGGGCCTAAGCAGCGGATACGCCAGGCCCGGCATGTAATGGGGCAATGTTACCGCAGTCTTGCCGTGAGGCCGTGCGTGATGTGCAACTGCAAAGATGCGCTATCTCTCATGCCGTTTTGATTTCCTGCGGCGGCGCTTCAGCCGGATCGAGCCCGAATCGTTCGTATTGCGAAATCACCTGCGCGCCGAACAGAAGCAAGGTAGCGAGCCACTCCAGGCTGAACAGGATCACGATCGCCATGGTCAGCGAACCATACACCACACTGACCTGCGACAGCGTTGCAAAATACCAGACCAGCACATGCCGCGTGATCTCCCACAGCACGGCGGCAACGATTCCGCCGAACAGCGCGTGCTTGAGGGAAGGGCGCCCAACGGGCATGACCATATAAATCGATGTCAACACAAAAATCTCGCCCGCGAGGCCAAGCAGATACAACACCACGCGCGACAATCCCTGCAATGAAACATGCAGGCCAAATAGTTCGACACCTTCGGTCCCGACGGCCTCCAGGCCACTCGACACAAACGTCACGATCAACAATCCAATGCCGAGAAAGAGGATGTAGCAATACGGCAGCAGCGCAGAGAGCAAAAAGTGCCGGCGCCGAACCACCACCCGGTGCACAAAAATCAACGACATCGCGTTCTCGAGCACTGTGAATGCGAGCGAGCTGAAAAAGATCATCGTCAACAACAGAACCCAGCCGATCGCCGCACGATGCGCCAGAAAATTGGCCAGTTCGCGTACCAGCGCGGTGGATTGCCCCGGCACCAGCCACTGCAACAGATGAGCCAGCGCTGCCAGCAGAACGTGCTGCGGCACGAGCCGTGACAACACGATCACGATGAGAATCATCAGCGGCACAATCGACAACAACGCGTAATAAGCGACCGCCCCCGCGAGCAGCAAACCCTGGTTCGCGCGGAAAGCTTTCAACGTTTGCAGCACAAAGGTGCCGGGATGTTTCGCGACATACAGCGCATGCTCATCGAGGATGGTTGGCATGGCTCCTCACGGTGTGCGTCATTGGGCCTGCCGCGGGCCTGCCGGAAAGCAGTCCGTTTCAGCACTTACCGTAAATTCGTAGCAAGAACGCAGCCACCCCCGCCGACCGTGCGGGATAACCCGCGGGCAGGGTTCATCGATGCGACGCCGTCTTCCGACAAAATTTCGCGTTTTCTTCAACTGAGGTTTGCGTGTTTTCCCCAACTCGCCGTGACTATATTCATTCGTATACAACGAGCCGATGATGTCGAGGTGAATACGAAGCTATGCGCAATGCACGCAGCAAGGGCAGCATGCACGGCGGAAGTGCGTTTCATCCGTATTTCAACGCAATATCCCGTGCTTGCGCACGATGTGTCGGGAGGCGTCAAGACAGCATAAATCAGGAAGCGGGAGTCTGCGCAGTGCGCTATGGTGAGGGGGTAGCGCGTGTGCAGCGGCGGATCGGACGCGGCGTGGCGAAACCGAAGCGAATGCCTGGCGCGCGATAAGCCTCCGCCGCGCGATGGGAGCGAATCTTGCTCGCATGTTCCTCGATGCCCGGAAGTGGCACCAGAAAGTAGCCAGGGAGACCAGGGTGACGTTCGACGACAGAATGGACGAGAACGATGACGTCGTGGTTTGGCGGACTATTCAGTATGCGATGGCATCAAACCGTCGCGTGCTCGTGGTCGACGATTACCGCGAAGCGGCCGAAGCTTTGCAGATGCTGCTGAACGCCGACGGCTTTGAGTGCCGCGCGCTGTGCGATCCGCTCGCTGTTTGCGGCATGGCCTGTGAGTGGCAGCCGTTTGCCGTTCTGCTCGACATCAAGATGCCCGGCCTCGACGGTCTTGAGCTGGCTCGCCGCCTGCGGGCCGACCCATTGACTTCGGACATGCTGCTGGTGGCCTGTACGGCTTTTGCCTCGCGCGAAGACAAGGTGCGCGCCAAGGCCGCCGGTTTCGACGCGCATTGTGCCAAACCCCTGACACCGGAGCGGCTCTTGCGCGTGCTCGAGTCGGCCGCAGCGTTGCATACTGTGGGACCACAGTAAAGCCGGCACAATGGCCGAAAGGCTGAACCGTTTAAAAAAGATGTTTAATGACGCCTTCCCGCAGTTCTGCGCAGTTCTGCGCAGTCGCGGCAAGCATCGGATACGCACGGTTCGCAACGGTGTGCCCTTAAGCAAAAACCCTGGGCACAAGCGCATCATTCGCGACATATGGCCACAAAACGCATCATGTCCGGTGCGTTAATTTCTCCGCGATGTTCTCGCCGGTCAACCGGTTCAGCTCACGGGCTTTAGCCCACGTCATTCCTGTCTCCATTCATGCACGGCGAACGCATCGTATGCAGTGCGTGCACGCGACGTCCTTGCGTTTTTCCGTAGTTGCCTGAAGGACGGCTTGTTGCAGTTGCGTTCCAGCGACGCAACGCTCAGGCCCATAATTTGCTGACGCAGCAAGCTTACACATGCAAAGCACGTATCCGAGCGCCCTCAGCTTTTACAGGAATCCCTATGTCATCCCAAGCCAGCTATTCGACGCGCATCGCGGAAGGCACACCTTTCCCGCTTGGTGCGACGTGGAACGGAAGCGGCGTAAACTTCGCGCTGTTCTCAGCGCATGCAACCGGGGTCGAACTCTGTCTGTTCGATGAAACCGGCGAGACGGAAATCGAACGCATCGAGCTTCCGGAGTACACCGACGAGGTCTGGCACGTGTTCGTGCCGAATCTGAAGCCGGGTGCGGTGTATGGCTATCGGGTTCACGGGCCCTATGAGCCGGAAAAAGGACATCGCTTCAATCCGAACAAACTCCTGCTCGACCCCTACGCCAAAGCGCATATCGGCGAGCTCAAATGGGCGCCGGAAATCTTCGGCTATACGCTCGATTCGGAAGAGGGCGACCTGTCATTCGACGAGCGCGACAGCGCGCCCTTCGTGCCGAAGTGCAAGGTGGTCGACGCCAACTTTTCGTGGAGTCATCCGGAACGCAACGCGCTGCCGTGGGAGCGCGTGATCTTCTATGAAACGCACGTGCGCGGTTTTACCAAACGTCATCCCGAAGTACCGGAGAATTTGCGTGGCACCTTCGCGGGTCTCGGCCAGCCGGTCGTGCTCGATTACATCCGGAGCCTTGGGGTCACGTCGGTCGAATTGATGCCGATCCAGACCTTTGTCAACGACAGTCATCTGCTCGACAAAGGCCTCACCAATTACTGGGGCTACAACACGATCGGCTTCTTCGCGGCCGACCCGCGCTTCTTCGCGTCGTCGATCGACTCGGTCGGCGAATTCAAGGAAATGGTGGACCGTTTTCATAACGCCAATCTCGAAGTCATTCTCGATGTGGTCTACAACCACACCGCCGAAGGTAACGAGCGCGGTCCGACGATTTCCTTCAAAGGCATCGACAACGCGTCTTACTATCGCCTGATGCCCGATGAGCCGCGCTATTACATCAACGATACCGGTACCGGCAACACGCTCAATCTGTCCCATCCGCGCGTGCTGCAGATGGTGACCGACAGCCTGCGCTACTGGGTGACGGAGATGAAGATCGACGGTTTCCGTTTCGACCTCGCCACGATTCTCGGCCGTGAAACACACGGGTTCGACGAAGGCGGAGGCTTCCTCGACAGTTGCCGGCAGGACCCGGTGCTCTCCGCTGTGCGGCTGATTGCCGAGCCGTGGGATTGTGGTCCCGGCGGCTATCAGGTGGGCGGCTTTCCGCCTGGCTGGGCCGAATGGAACGACCGCTTTCGCGATACCGTGCGCGGCTACTGGAAGGGCGACGAAGGCGAGGTCCCGGATCTCGCCAAACGACTGACCGGGTCGGGCGACAAGTTCAACCATCGTGGGCGCCGACCGTGGGCCAGCGTCAACTTCGTCGCCGCGCACGACGGCTTCACGCTCAACGATCTGGTCTCGTACAACGACAAGCACAACGAGGCCAACGGCGAAGACAACAAGGACGGTCACTCCGACAACAAGTCATGGAACATGGGCAGCGAAGGGCCAACGGACGATCCGGATATCCGGCAGCAACGCGAGCGCCAGAAGCGCAATCTGCTGGCCACGCTGCTGCTCTCGCAAGGCACGCCGATGATCCTCGCGGGTGACGAATTCGGCCGCACGCAGCAGGGGAATAACAACGCGTATTGCCAGGACAATGAGATCAGCTGGGTCGATTGGGAGGGCATCGACGATGACGGCCGTGCACTGATCGAGTTCGTCAAGAATCTGACGACGCTGCGCCATCGTCTGCCGGTACTGCGTCGCGGGCGCTTTCTCAGCGGCGAATATAACGAGGCGCTCGACGTGACCGACGCACGTTGGCTTTCTCCAGACGGCACCGATCTTTCGCAGGAACAGTGGGACGATCCGTCGATGCGCTGCTTCGGCCTCGTGATCGACGGACGCGCTCAGGCGAGCGGCATTCGACGCCCCGCGTCCGATGCAACCTTGCTGCTCGTGCTGAACGCGCATCACGACGTGGTCAATTTCACGCTGCCCGATGTTCCCGAGGGCGATCAGTGGACCTGTCTGCTGGATACGAATATGCCGGTGCGCTCCGAGTTGCCACAATTCAGCGCCGGCGACGCGTATCAGGTGACCGGCCGTTCATTGCTGCTGTTCGCACTCGAGGCGCCAAGCCGCGCGACACAACGCGTATTTGATCGCCTGGAAGAACAACTTACCACTGATGAAAGCGAACGCCCTGCGGCAACGTGACGAGCTTGGGGCCGGGCGCGAGCGCTAGCCGCCAGGTATAGCGCTTGCTCGATTCCGGATAGCCACCGTTTGGCGCATCCCGCGACAAATGAGTCAGGCAGCCGGTGTCGGTCTCTGCCCGGTGCAACTGAGGGTGCTCAAATGGAACAGGAACAAACGTCTCAAGAATCTTCTCAGGAAGAACAGATTCGCACACGCGCCTACTACCTCTGGCAGCAGGCCGGGGATCCGAAGGGGACGCCGGACGAGTATTGGGAGCAGGCGCGCGACGAAATCGAGAAGGAAGCACCGCCGACAGAAAGTGGGCCAGTGGCTGACGCGCCGAAGTGAAGGTGCGAGGCCTCGCCGGCGCGCAGGCTCTCGCAGATGCCAAAGCAGAGGCAGCAACGAATCCGATGAAGGAATTCCCCGAACCTCGTGGCGCAACGCCGGCCGCGCGCATTCTTGCGTCGCCTTCCGCATTTGGCATCGACGGCGTGGTCGCGCTCGCGGTCGGCGTTACCGTGGTCGCCTGCCTGTACTTTGCGCGCGCGGTGCTGATTCCGATCACGCTCGCGATTCTGCTCAGTTTCCTGGTCGCACCGCTTGCCAATTCGCTTGGACGTCTGAAGCTCGGACATGTCGCGTCCGTATTTGCCGCGGTGGTGATGTCGGTGTCGGTGATCGTGATGCTCGGCGCGGTGATCGCCACGCAGTTGACCGACCTTGCGGCCGGCATGCCGCGCTATCAGGCGACCATCGAGCACAAGGCGGACGCCGCGCACAGCCTCACCATCGGCAAGCTGAACCGGCTCGCGGGTGCGGCCGGGCAGGCATTGCAGCGCGCGACGATCGAGCCGCCGCAACCTCAAGCGCAACGAGATGCGACCTCGACTTCGAGCGTCCATCCGCCTGCCGCCGTGCCCGTCGAAGTGCGCGAACCGGTGCCGACGCCCTTCGAACTCGCGCGGCGTGTGCTGTCGCCGGCGATCAGTCCATTGGAGACGGCGTTTATCGTGTTCATCGTGACGGTGGTGATCCTGCTGCAACGCGACGATTTGCGCGATCGCGCGATCCGGCTGTTCGGTTCACGGGATCTGCACCGCACGACCACCGTGATGGACGAGGCCACGCGACGCTTGAGCCGGTACTTCGTTTCACAACTCGGCGTGAACGCGGGCGTTGGCGTGGTGATCGGCGCGGGGCTGTTCCTCATCGGCGTGCCGAGCCCGATCTTGTGGGGGATTCTCGCGGCGTTGCTGCGGCTCGTGCCGTATGTCGGCATCTGGATCTCCGCGACGCTTGCCACCGCGCTCGCCGCAGCGGTCAGTCCAGGGTGGGCAATGGCGATCTGGTCGCTCGCGTTGTTCGGCACGGTCGAATTATTGGTGGGGCAGGTGGTGGAGCCCCTGCTGTACGGACGCAGCACGGGACTCTCGCCATTTTCGGTGGTGGTCGCGGCGATTTTCTGGAGCTGGATCTGGGGGCCGATAGGGTTGATTCTGTCGACGCCTTTGACCTTGTGCCTCCTGGTGCTCGGACGGCACGTGAGACGTCTGGAGTTTCTCGACGTGCTGCTGGGCGATCAGCCGGCACTCACGCCGATCGAGAATTTTTACCAGCGCGCCCTTGCCGGCGATCCCGATGAGGCGTTGCAACAAGCGGAGGTTTTATTGCGCGAGCGTTCGTTGTGCGCGTATTACGACGAAGTGGCGATCAAGGGCTTGCAGCTCGCCGCCAACGATATGCTTCGCGGTAGCGTGACGGCACAGCAACTTGCTCGGATCGAGTCGACCACCAACGATCTGGTCGACGGTCTGGATGGCTATGAGGACCACGAACCGGCGCCGCAAACGGCAGAAGAAAACTGGAGTGCAGCGGGGCCGATAGGAGATTTTCCTGCCGACGAAGGGAACAAGCCGGTGGCTGAAGTGGCCGTTAGTTCGACCGTTCGACTAGCTGAGGCGAGAAGCCGGGAGGTCAGTTCTCCGCCAGGAAAACGCGTGTTGTGTATTCCCGGGCGGGGACCGCTCGATTCGCTCGCGACCACGATCCTGTTGCAACTGCTCGGCAAGCACGGATTTGCGGCGCGCGGTTTGCCGAATGAGGCGGCTTCGCGGGCATCGATCGATAGTCTCGATGCCGACGATGTCGGTATCGTGTGTATTTTTTATTTGCAGATCGAAGGGATTCCTTCACATCTCCGGTATATGGTCAGGCGCATTCGTGCGAGGTTGCCCGAAGCATCTATTGTTGTCGGGTTATGGGCGGCTACGGATACCGAAAAGTGGAGCGATGATTTGCAGACCGCGATGGGGGCCGAGTGTTATGCCACTTCGTTGCGGGAAGTGGTGGACGCGTGCCGGCGAATCGACGGCATCAGGGCGGAGCAGGCGCTGGACGTAGTGAATGGATGACGGCGTAGCCTTGTGCTGCGCAAGTAAAGCGCGAAGCGAACTAATCGCCTTTGACGATCTCCCGCGCTTGCGCCAGCGACAAACCGCGACCCAAGACGTCGATTAGACGCGCGGTCTGCGCTTCGCGTTCGCAGGCAAGCGCGGCAACCACCTTGTCATCCTTCACATACAGCGCAACGAATTGCTGGCGATCGAGTTCGCCGTCGATGACAACGTCGTCCCACTCGCTCGCATGACCGAGATATTCGAAACGCTTGCCGAAGTGATAAGTCCAGAAATACGGTACGCCGACGTAGCGATGGCGCGCGCCGCACATGTTTTCAGCGGCGATGCGTGCATGTTGCTGCGCGACGCGCCAATGCTCGATGCGCACGGGTTCCTGATCTTCGTACAGCGGAAAGACGGCGATATCGCCGGCTGCGTAAAGGCCAGGTGCGGCCTGCATGCCCGCATTGACGATCACGCCGCCATCCTTTTGCAGCGGCAAACCTTCGACAAAACCGGTAGCCGGTGCAACGCCCGTGCCCAGCAACACGACGTCGGCGGCGACATGCTCGCCACTTTCGAGCATCACTTCATGCACGTTGCCTTCCTCGCCTTCAAGTGAAGCGACTTTTGTGTCGAGGTGGAACACCACGCCGTTGCGCTCGTGCAGTTCGCGAAACATGGTGCCCGCCCGCTCGCCGAATTGCCTCGCGAACGGTATTTTTTCCGGCGAAATAACGGTGACCCGCGTGCCGCGTTTGCGCAACGCCGAAGCCGTTTCCAGACCGATGAAGCTGCTGCCGAGAATGGCGACATGAGTGTTCCGGGCGTCCTGGCCGATTGCTCCGACGAGCGCGGCGGCGTCGTGGAGAGTGCGCAGCACGTACACGCCGCCGAGTTCACGGCCGGGAATGGACGGGATCTTCGGCACGCCGCCGGTGGCGAGCAGCGCGGTGTTGTACGCCAGTTCGCCGCCGGACTCGAAATGGATCGTGCGTCGTGGCACATCGAGCCGCGCGACCTTTGCGACGATACGTTCCACGTCCTGCCGCTCAAGCCAATCCGTGGCAAGGAGGGGCGGCACGTCGTCTGGCGCCATCTCGCCGGACGGTACAAATTTGCTGAGGGTGGTGCGATCGTAGGGTGCGTGCGGCTCGTCTCCGACCAGCGTGATACGACCAGCAAAGCCGCATTCGCGCAACGCCGCGCAAGCCGCGGCACCGGCTGCGCCCGCGCCGATCACCACGTAATGCGGGTTTTGAACGGATGCCTTGTGCACGGGCTGCGGCATTTTCTCCACCGTGACCATCACATCGTCGCCGCTTACTACCACCGGATAACGGTCGAGCGCGACCAGCGCGGGTGGTTCGAGCACGTTGCCTGTGGCAACGTCGAACGTCGCTTTGTGCCAAGGACAGATGATCCGGCCATTGCACAGCGCGCCCTTTTCCAGCGGGCCGCCAGCGTGCGGGCAATCCGCGGCATAGGCGCGCACTGTGTCGCCGGCGCGTACGAGCAGAATGTTTTCGCCGTCCACCACGATGCGTTCGGCGCGGTCCGCACGCAGTTGCGATAACCGGGCGACGCATCGGGCAGGTGTTGGCATGGTCAATTCCTCGCGGAAAGTAATCGCGGAAAATAAGCAGGCTGCCGGCAATTCAGCAGCGCCATCGGGTTCATTAAATGCTGCATCGTCAGGCGTAGGGACGAAGGTCCGCTGCGCGTGAAGAGAGGGCGGCGGCCTCAGCGGACTTTACGCCGCGCTGCAACACGAAAACGGACCCTTTGGACACCTCTGCGGCAGCAAACCACATGCCCGCTCACGCGCGGCTTCACGTGTGACGTTTTGATTACGTGCCACCCTATGGAGAACGGCGGAAGTGCGGTAAATTCCGGGGAAGAGAAATAGCGCACGAACAACCTGGGGCGCGTTGTGCGCCGCCACCCCCGACCTGTGTTTATCTTTCATGGAGATCGTGACCGTGCAACGTGCGGAGCGTGTCGCAGTCGATTTCCCCATGCCGTCGCGCAATTTCGCGGCGACGCGGCGTGTGCTTCTGATCGTGCTCGCCGTTTCGATTGCGTTTCCTTTGGCCTGCCTCGCGGGCTATGGGTATTTCGATTACCAGCGCCGGATTGCCGATTCGAACGACATGATCGACCGGCTCGCGCGCGTGACCGAGGAGCAGGCCGTCAAGGTGCTGGACCTCAACCAGCAGATGGCCTCGCGCATCGTCGACCTGCTCGGCAACGCCGACGACGCGCAGATCCGTGCGCAGGAGGCCGGGCTGCACGACCGCCTTCGGCAAATCGGCGGCGACTTCACGCAGGTCGCTTCGATTTACGTGGTCGGCGCGAACGGCAATTTGCTGGTGTCGAGCCGCGCTTATCCGGCGCCGGTCATGTCGACGAGTCAGCGCGAAGACTTCACTGCCGCCAAGGCGATGCGGCCGCAGCCCTATTTCTCACTGCCCCTATTCGGGCCGCTGTCGCAAACCAATGTGTTCAACACTGTGACCGGCCGCTCGGGCGAGAATGGGCAATTCCTGGGCGTGGTGTCGGTGGCGCTGCGCACCGATTACTTTTCGCGCTTCTACCGTGAACTGACGAATGGCGATACGTCGCTCTCATTAGGTCTGTACCGCCAGGACGGCAATCTGCTGGTGCGTTATCCGGCGTGGCCGACCGGCGCGAAGCCCACCCAGCAGAGCGCGTTCACCGCGGCTTTGCGCGACAAACAGCTATTCGGTCACATTCGTCTGACGTCCACCGTCGACGGTGTCGAACGGCTACTGGCGTTTCGCCGCGTCGGCGACTATCCGCTTTATGTGATGAGCGCCTATGACACGGCCTCGATCGGCGAGGCGTGGCGCGAGCACTTCATGGCGATCGCGGCGATCACGGCGGTGCCCTGTGTGGCGATCTGGTTGCTGGTGTTTTTCTCGTTGCGCCAGCTCGCCGGCGAGCGCCGCGCGTGGGAGCGCTGGCAAGGCGAAGTGGCCATGCGTCTTTCCGCCGAGGCCTCGAGCCGGCAATTGCAGCGCATGGGCGCGCTCGGCAATCTCGTCGCCAATGTCGCGCACGATTTCAACAATCTGCTGATGGTGGTGTCGGCGAACACCGAACTTGCGCGTTTGAAACGCTACAACAACCTGGAAAAAGAAGTGCAAGCGGTCGAACGCGCTACCGCCACGGCAGAATCGCTGACGCGGCGACTCCTCAGCGTGGCAAAAAAACAGCCGCTCAAGCAGGAACCCGTCGACCTCGCCACATGGTTGCCGAACGCCGCGCCGCTCATCGACGCGGCGCTCGGCGACACCGTCGAAATGGCCTTGAACATGGTCGACAACGTCTGGCAGGTGCTAGCCGATCCGATCGACCTCGAATTCGCGATCATGAATCTTGCGATCAACGCGCGCGATGCGATGCCGCGCGGTGGCCGCTTCGTGATCCGTTGCCAGAATAACCGCCTGGTGGGCAGCGACACCTTGCTGCCCGACGGCGAATACGTGCTGATCGCCTGTTCCGACGACGGCGAGGGGATGCCCGAAACCGTCGCCCGTCGCGCGTTCGAGCCGCTGTTCACCACCAAGCTGCGCGGCTTGGGCTCCGGCCTCGGCCTCGCCCAGGTTCTCGCCATGTGCGAACAGGCAGGCGGCACGGCCAAAATCGACAGCGTGCCGGGCAGTGGCACGACGGTCAGACTGTATTTGCCGCGCTATCGCGATCGGCAGAAGGCGCTGGTGCCCGATGCAGACACAGCGCAACAGCCTGCGCCGGCCTCAAAGGGCGTCGTGCTGCTGGTGGAAGATAACGAAGACGTGGCGGCCGGCGTAGCCGCCGTGCTGGAAACCTTTGGCTGCGAAGTGCGGCATGAACCGACCGCCGACCAGGCTCTCGACGTGCTGACCGCAGGCGCGAAGTTCGAACTCGTGCTGTCCGACATCCAGATGCCGGGCAAGCTCAGCGGCATCGACCTCGCGGAGAAAGTACGCAGCGCGTGGCCGGCGCAGAGGATCGCGCTGATGACAGGCTATGCCGACGAACTCGAACGGGCACGCCGGCTCGGCGTGGCGATACTCGCGAAACCCTTCAATATCGACGAGCTGCACGCGCTGGTGGCTTGCGAACCGTAAGGCGCCACTTTTCCGCGCTGTCGGCTATGTTCGAAGCGTTTCAGCAACGCGGCACGACCCTTGCTGAAAGCATGACGAGGGCTGCGCATTCAGTTGGCCAGAGCCGTGAGCGAGAGCCGGCAGCAGTCAGGTCTGTGAGTCCGCAGCCGGCTCGCCCGGACCGTGCCGTCATAGCCGTGACGGCCTTTGCAATGCGGCGCAACACACGCGACAATGCGGGCGGAAACAGCACGGGCCCAGCGCCTCAAAAAGGCGGGGTACTGAGACGCAGCGTAGCGCACAAAGGATGAGTATGGCGGGTAGTGAAGCAGGGGCGTCTCCACCGAACGCGCAGTCCGCTGCGCAGGCGAGCACGCAGACAGGCACTCCAACGACCACCACTAGCACGGACGCCGACTCGGCAGACACGCGCGCGCCTGCCGTGAGCTCGCTGGATTTTCCGGTGGTCGGCATCGGTGCGTCCGCGGGTGGCGTGCAGGCCCTTCTGAGCTTTTTCGAGAACGCTCCGGCCGACATGGGCATGGCCTTCGTCGTCGTGCTGCATCTGTCTCCCGATCATGCCAGCAGCGCCGATCAGGTCCTGCAACACGCCACCGGCATGCCGGTGCGCCAGGTGCAGCACGCCATACAGGTCGAAAAGAATCACGTTTATGTGATTTCGCCGTCGCACGATCTGTCGCTCGACGACGGCCATCTGACACCTGTCGAAGCCGACCGGCCGCGCGGTCGCCCGATCGCCATCGACCTGTTTTTCCGCAGCCTCGCCGATACGCACCGCGAGCGGGCGATTGCGATCGTGCTCTCGGGCACGGGCGCGGACGGCGCGACCGGCATCGGCCGCATCAAGGAACAGGGCGGCGTGACGATCGCGCAGGACCCGGCGGACGCCGAATACCCGGAAATGCCGCAGAACGCGATAGCGACCGGCATGATCGATCTCTCGCTGCGAGCAGTGGACATGCCGCGCAAACTTCGCGAGCTCGCCGACAACGCCCGCGCGATTCGCCTGCCGCCCGCGGACGACGAACCCGAAACGCTCACCGCCGCACAACCCGATCCGGTGTCCGCCGCCGAGCGGGCTTTGCTCGGCGTGCTCGCCACCTTGCGCGCGCGCACGGGCCACGATTTCCGCCATTACAAGCGCGCCACGATCCTGCGGCGTATCGAACGCCGTCTGCAGGTCAACGGCATTCCCGATCTGCAGGCGTATCAGGACTATGTCCTCACGCATCTCGACGAAACGCCGGCGCTCCTCAAGGACATGCTGATCGGCGTGACCAATTTCTTCCGCGATCGTGAAACGTTCGAGGTGGTCGAACGCGAAATCGTGCCGAAACTGTTCCAGAAGAAATCCGAAGACGATCCGGTGCGCGCCTGGGTCGCCGGCTGCGCGACCGGGGAAGAAGCCTATTCGCTGGCCATGCTGCTCGCCGATCATCCGGAGCGGCATGAAGGAATACCGGTCCAGTTGTTCGCGACCGACATCGACGAACGCGCGATTGCGTTCGCCCGTTCAGGTCTTTATCCCGAATCGATCACCGCGGATGTCTCCGCGCAACGCCTGCGCCAGTTCTTCACCCCGGAGCGCGCGCACTTCCGCGTCTCCAAAGCCATCCGCGAAAAGGTGTTGTTCGCGGTGCATAACGTGCTGCGCGATCCGCCGTTTTCACGTGTCGACCTGGTGTCCTGCCGCAATCTGCTGATCTATCTCGATCGCAGCGTGCAGAGCCAGGTGCTGCAGATGTTTCACTTCGCATTGCAACCGGGCGGCTATCTGCTGCTCGGCAGTTCGGAATCCGCCGAGGCCGCGGGCGAACTGTTCACGCCGGTCGATAAAAAGAATCGCATCTACCGCGCGAACATGGTCACCAGCGCAGTACGGCCGCCGATCAGCATGCCGGTCGTGCAGCAAGGCGGCGTGGCCGCCACCGCCAGCGCCGGGCCCACGCCGCCGCTGCCGCAGGCCTTGCCGTTCTCGGCCTTGCATCACCGCATCCTCGAGCTGTATGCGCCGCCGAGCGTTGTGGTCGATACGGATGCGAACATCCTGCACATGTCCGAACACGCCGGCCGCTTCCTGCGTTTCGCGCGCGGCGAGCCGTCGTACAACCTGATCATGCTGGTGAATCCGGCATTGCGCCTGCAGCTGCGCGGCACGCTGTTTCAGGCCATGCGCAGCAACAGCGAGGTGACGACCGCGCCGATCGAATTCACAGCCGGGACGCTCGTGCGGATCATCGTGCGTCCATACCGCCGTACCGAAGATTCGCCGGAATTCGCGCTGGTGCTGTTCGAGGAAAACGCAACCGGTGTGCCCGTGGCAACCGTTCAGCCGGCCGGTCCGGCCGCGCAGGACTCGCTGCTTGGACACCTCGAAGACGAACTGCATCGCACGAAGCAGGAGTTGCGCTCGACCGTCGAGCAGTCGGAAGCCTCGACTGAAGAGCTGAAAGCATCGAACGAAGAATTGCAGGCGATTAACGAGGAATTGCGCGCGGCGACGGAAGAACTCGAGACCAGCAAGGAAGAACTGCAATCGTTGAACGAGGAGTTGTTTACCGTCAATGCCGAGTTGCAGGCCAAGATCGAGGAGACCGGCAAGGCCAAAGACGATCTGCAGAATGTGATCGCCTCGACCGGCATCGCGACGGTGTTCGTCGATCGTGAGATGCGCATCAAGCGCTATACGCCGGCCGCGACCGAACTGTTCAACGTGATTCCCTCGGATGTGGGCCGCCCGCTGCACGACATCACGCACCGGCTCGCTTATCCGCAGTTGGCCGAGGACACGGTCGCCGTTTTCGAATCGCTGCAGCTGATTGAACGTGAGATTCGCGGCGTCGACGGCCGCTATTTCCTGACGCGCCTCTCGCCGTATCGCACGACCGACGATCACATCGAGGGCGCGGTGCTGACCATTGTCGATATCACGGCATTGCGGCGCACCGAGCAACTGGTCCGCCTGGGTGAAGCGCGTTTGCATCTCGCCGCGCAAAGTACCAACGACTTCGCGATCGTCGTGCAGGATCTGGATGGCCGCGTGGTGACGTGGAACAAGGGTGCGGAGCGGATCTTCGGTTACAGCGAGAGCGAGATGGCGGGGCAGTTGCTCGACCGGCTCTATCTGCCGGAAGAGCGCGAAGCCAACGAACCGTCGGCAGAGCGGCAGCGCGCGCAGAACGATGGCCGCGTCGAAGACGAGCGCTGGTACATCCACAAAAACGGCTCCCGGCTTTATTGCAGCGGCGTGATCACGCCGGTGTCGTCGGAAAACTTCAGCGGCTTTGCGAAGATCGTGCGCGATCTGACGCAGCGCAAAGGCACCGAGGCGCTCGAACAGCGCAAGATCTCTCTTGAGCGCTCGGTGCGCCAGAAGGTGGAGGCGGCCAGCCGCCTGAAAGACGAATTCCTTGCGGTGCTGTCGCACGAGTTGAAGAACCCACTGAACCTGATTCACGTGAAGGCGGACATGCTGGACCGCGCGCCGTCGACGCAGGGCCTGCCGGTGGTGCGCGATGCAGCGGACGCGATTCGCCGCTCGGTGATCAGCCTCGCCAAGATCATCGACGACCTGCTCGACCTGTCGCGCGTGCGCACCGGCAAACTGGCGCTGGAGCGCTCGCATGTGGACATCGCGGCAATCACGGCGTTGGTGGCCAGCGCGATCGAGGCCGATGCGCTGGCGCATCACGTGAGCGTGACCGTGCGCGGCGTGGCGGAGCCGTTCTTTATCGACGCCGATCCCGTTCGCTTCGAGCAGATTCTGTGGAACCTCGTCAGCAACGCGGTGAAGTTCACGCAGCAGGGCGGACAGGTGAATCTGACGCTCTCGCGTGAAGATGACTATGCGTGTGTCGAGGTTCAGGATACCGGGCGCGGCATCGAGCCTGCCTTCCTGCCGAACGTATTCGACATGTTCAGCCAGGCCGAGGGCGCGCATCGGCGCCGTAGCGGAGGACTGGGTATCGGGCTCGCGCTCGTCAAACAGCTCGCCGAAATGCATGGCGGCCATGTGAAGGCGGAATCCGCGGGCGTAGGCAAGGGCGCGCGTTTCCGCGTCTGGCTGCCGGCCGACAGCACGGGGGCGCAGCCCGAAACCCACGACACGCCGGGCGACGCCAGTTTGCTCAAGGGTATGCGGATTCTGCTGGTCGACGACGCGGTCGAAAGTTTGCAGGCGTTTCAGAGCCTGCTCGAACTCGAAGGCGCGCAAGTGTGGCCGCAAACCAATGGCGCTGACGCGCTTGCAGTCGCGGCCCACCAACCGTTCGATCTGATCCTGTCAGACATTGGCATGCCGGGCATGGACGGCTACGAACTGATCGCGGCGCTGCGCAAACTGCCGGCTACCGCTTCGGTCCCGGCCTTGGCGCTGACCGGCTTTGGCCGCCCACAGGACGCCACGCGTGCGATCCGTGCCGGCTATGACGGCCACCTCGGCAAACCGGTTTCGCTGCAGGCGCTGCTCGACAAGATTGCCCGTGCAACCACCGCGAATCGTTGAGATTGGTCTGATCTTCCCTTCCGACGGCTTTGTTTGAAGCCTGTTCGACGCGGATCGTGCCCGCGCGTGCCGAAAGTCGCGGCATGCGCGGACCGCTCGCCGTGGGGCTAGCTCTTTTCCTGTGACGCGTCGTACTTGCCGAGCGCCGCCGCGCTGTTCAGGCGAGCGCGCTTGAGCAACGCCTCCTGGGCTTCCTTAACATTGCCCGCCTGACCCTTCCATGCTTGCAGCGGCGGTTCCTGCAACGCGCGGCCATACGAGAAGCTCAGATTCCACGGCAGCGGCCCGAGGCGATTCATTGCATTGAGGTTGGCCGTTGCTTCTTCCGGCGTTTGCCCGCCGGACAGGAACACGATCCCCGGCACCGCCGACGGCACCGTGCGCTTGAGTATTCGTACCGTGTGCGCCGCGATGTCCGAAGTCGACGATTGCTGCGCGTGTTCAGAGCCCGCCAGCACCATGCTCGGCTTCAGCAGAATGTGTTCGAGCACCACGCGATGCCGGTGCAGAGCGTTAAAAACTTCGTGCAACACGGCCTCGGTTACTTCCGCGCTGCGTCCGATGGTGTGATCGCCGTCCATCAGTACCTCCGGTTCGACGATCGGCACGATGCCCGCTTCCTGCGAGATCGCCGCGTAGCGCGCGAGGGAGTCCGCATTTGCTTCGATGGCGAGGCGGCCCGGCAAGCTCGCCGTGATGTTGTAGACCGCGCGCCATTTCGCAAAGCGCGCGCCTTGCCGCTTGTAATCGACGAAACGTCTGGCGAGGCCGTCGAGGCCTTCGGTGATTTCGTCGCCCGGGGCGAGCGCGAGCGGAATCTTGCCGAGGTCCACCTTGATACCCGGCACGATGCCGTTCCTCGCGGAGAGTTGCGGAAAAGGCGTGCCGTCGTCCGCTTTCTGGCCGAGTGTTTCTTCGTAAAGGATCACGCCGCTCACAAATTCGCCGAGACCCGGTGTGGTCAGCAGCAGGTTGCGATAGGCGCGGCGGTTTTCCTCACTGGATTCGAGGCCGATCGTCTTGAAGCGTTTGGCGATGGTCGGGCCGCTTTCGTCGGCGGCGAGAAGACCTTTGCCGGGTTGGGCCATCGCATCGACGGTGGCTTGCAGCTCGCTACGGGTGTCCATGAAGTATGCTCCCAGTAATCCGGTTAGCGGATGAAGCCTTGTCAGAGCGAAGTGAAAGCCTCGGCTATCTCGGTGGCGTTAGCCGGGCGCACAATGCGTGCGACTTCGGCGCCATCGCGCATGAAGATCAGCGTGGGCCAGAGTTTCACCTTGAAGGACCGACCCAGCGGGCGGCCGGGACCGTCTTCGATTTTCAGATGCCTGATGCCGGCATGCGGTTCGAAAGCTTTTGCGATCGATGCCTGTGCGCCCTGGCAGTAGCCGCACCAGTCCGTGCCGAACTCTATGACCGTGACGCCCGGGAAGGCGTCGATTTCGGCTCGTGCGGGCGCTTTGGGGGAATAGGCCGTTCGGGTTGCCATGAGTGCTCCGGTGCTTTTTTACCTGTGCCGGCGGGGCTTTCCACTGTCGCGGACTCTCGCTGCCCGTCGATTTTTGTAAGAGTAGCAGCTATGGTCAGGATCGTCAGTGCGGGTGGCAGTTGTCTGTGCGCAGGCAAACCCACAACGCCGCCCGAGGCGCAAAACCCGCTACCTCGTGCATTGCGTTACCGCCAGAGCCAAAGCATCCTGCCCTGCAGGGTTCTGGAAAAAGTCCTCGACGCTAACGTGCTGTTCCTCGGCCAGCGCCTGCAAACAACGCTCGTTGTTGCTGCGTACGGCAGCGGGCGCGCAGGCAATCGCGATACCCAGCAGGACGCAGAGCGCAACCCCCATCACACCCCCAAAAATCCAGTTCGCCGACCACCGCACATGGCCGGCAGAAAACCTTGCACCCTTGCGGATCGCTGTGCAGTGCTGACTCGCCAGATCATCCATTTACACCCCTCGTTATAGTTAGCAAGACAACCATTTGGCAAAAAAAACGCCTTACCTTATCCAAGCGCTTTTCGCACGCCGTGCATTGAGGTAACGGCCGCCTCAAACAACTCCGGCCCAATCTTTGCCCGAAGATTCTTTGCTATTTGCGCGCTGGCCTCGTTGATCGGCCGGTCCAGCGCCTTGCCGGCCCGCGTGGCATACACGCGCCATTCCCGTCCGTCGGTTTCGCCCTGACGGCGCTCGATCAAGCCCTTGTCGCTCAGGTTATCGATCAGCCGCGTGGCAGTGGGGCGGGCGATGCCCAGCAGATCCGCCACCTGGCTGCTCAGGCAACCGGGCGTGGCCAGCACGACGCGCAGCACGAAACCCTGCGGCGGCGTCAGCCCGAATCCGGCGTACACGGCACCCCATTCGCGCTCGGCCAGCCGCGCCAATGCGGATGAATTGAAGTAAAGGCAATGATCGAACATGAGCGCTATTGAAACTCAATATGGTTAGCAAGGCAACTAAAATATGCCGGGATGTATCGCGCTTCTGAGAGCCACCAGCGGGTGCTTCGTCCCGCAAATTTCACACAAACGCATATTCTTGCCAGCGTGACATGTTAAACGTCATGATTCGCTCTCGAGGCACCATCGCGTTCAGGAAAGGACATGGCAGAAAAGATCTACCTTCGGCACCCCGGCAAGGATGAAACCGTCGCGGTCGCTACCGGTTTCAGTTGGGGCGCGTTGCTATTGGGCTTCGTCTGGGCCATGTCGAAGAGAATGTGGTTTGCCACTTTCATCATGCTGGCGGTCAACACGTTGCTGTTTTTCTCGGGCTTGTGGGGTGAGACAATCGGCACGATCGGGCTGGTGCTGTCGGTGCTGTTCGGCGTTGCCTGCGGTGTTTATGGCAACCAGTGGCACCGTCGGACGCTCGAACAGCGCGGATACGTCGTGGTGCGTCCGGCGGGCGAGGGCAGTTCGGTAGGAGCGGATATTGCTGAAGCTCAAGCCACTCATGCACGTCCCCCTAAGCAGATCCCCTGAAGCAGGCCGCCAGGTCTTCTCACGCCGTCATGGAGATATTCGATGCCGATTGGAATTGCCGTAAGGACCCCCGCCCCGTTTGCCCCGCCTGCCAAGCATCGCGCCATGCTCCGCCGCGGCCTGTTATGCGCGGCGCTTATCTCGTCGCTCTGTGCCGCCCCGTTCGCGCACAGCGCCGATCCGGCCGTCGCGCCAACGCCAGGCCCTGGCACACCGGTCGCGGCAGGCACGCAAGCTGCCATGCCTGCCGCCCCCGACGACACCTTTCTGCTCACCATCTTCCTGCGTCACGACGAATCCAAACCGCTACCGAAAATCAACGATCAGTTGCGCGCGCAAGGATTTTTCAAGACCTTTCCGCCGCCCGGAATCGAGGTCGTGTCGTGGTACGTGATGATGGGCATCGGCCAGGTGGTCACGCTGCGCGTGCCGGCGAGCCGTCTGCGTGAAGTCAACCGTGCCATCGAGACGACGGCGTGGGGCGGCTATCGCACCGAGTTTTATCCGACCTACGATTACAAGGCGCAAGCGCAGCAAATGCGCTCAACGGACGGCAAGTAGCGTCGTCCATGCCGTCAGCGTGTCCGCAACGGCGCGCAACACAGATTTGGGATGTCGGGGCGTTGGTTTACGCGTCCGCAAGCTAGGCCGATAATGCCCCGGTTGTTCCGGCCACGAAGTCTGCGCCGCGCATCACGCGTCGCAGGCCCGCTTTCCCTGACCCACCGCCACCCGTGTTGAAAACCTCCCGTTTTTTCGACCTGCTGCAC
Organism: Paraburkholderia sediminicola; assembly: GCF_046026675.1. GTDB lineage: Bacteria > Pseudomonadota > Gammaproteobacteria > Burkholderiales > Burkholderiaceae > Paraburkholderia > Paraburkholderia sediminicola_F. The sequence continues at coordinate 2,071,810 of NZ_JAQQEY010000002.1, forward strand.
ATCCCAGGCTTCAAGCCGCTGGCCGCCGCCACGCTCATGCTCGGTGTGGCCATGTCGTTCACCGCGCCGTATCTGTCGCTGTTCGGCGTAGAGCGCGCCGGCATGACGCCGCTCAAGCTCGGCATCTTCATGACGCTGATCGCTGCCAGCGGGGTACTCGCCAGCACCTTCGCCGGCCGCTGGAGCGACGCGAGCGGACGGCATCGGCCGTTGCTGCTGGCGGCGCTGGTGGCCGCCGCACTCGGTTATCTCTGTCTATGCGTAGTGCGTGACTACCGGCTACTGCTGGCAGTTGGCATTGTCTTCATCGGCGCGGGCGGCTCGGCCATCTCGATGGTGTTCTCGTTCAGCCGCGCGGCGCTGCCGGTGCCGGACCCTGCGGAGCGCGCGTTTGCCAGCGCCACCTTGCGGACCATCCTCTCGGCGGCGTGGGTGTTCGGTCCGTCGGTGGGTGCACTGGTGCTCGCCGGCGCCGGCTTCTATGGGCTCTTCCTGTTCGCGGCGGCCAGTTTCGCGGCCTGCGCGACCATCGTCTGGCGCATGCGGGAGCCGCAAGGCCATCTGGGCGATCACACCGTCGAAGACACGGCCTCGGAGCCGTCGGCCTCGATCACCGTGCCGCCGCTGACCGCGCCCGGCGAAGAGGCGCACGAGGACTTGCCGGGCGTCGCTTCGCAGAACGACATCCGTCGTGCCGTGGCCGCGCTCACCTTGCTGGGTCTCGCCGCCAACGCCACCATGATCGTGCTGCCGCTCTACATCGTGCACGGCCTGAACGGCACGCATCTCGACGTGTCGGTGATGCTCGGCCTTGGTGCCTTGACGGAAATTCCGATGATGCTCGCGCTCGGCGCGAAGTCGTCGACGCTGCACAAGCCGAACTGGCTGGCCGCCTGCGCAGCGGTTCACGCGCTGTATTTCGTCGCGATGTCGATGGCGGGGACCGTCCACGTGCTGATCCCCATGCAGATACTCAACGCGTTCGTGGTCGCGGTGACTTCGTGCCTCGGCATGGTCTACGTGCAGGATCTGATGCCGCACGCGCCGGGCCGCGCGACGGCGTTGTTTTTCAACGCTGCGCGGGTCGGCTCGATTCTCTCAGGTGTGTTGTCGGGTTTGCTGGTCCAGGCATTCAGCTATCGCGGCACGTTCCTGTTCTGCGGATTGTTGGCGCTTTGTGCGCTGGTGCTGTTTGCCGTGCCGGGTTATCGTTATCCGCTCATGTGGCGCGCGGTGCGGCGTTTTGCGCTCACGCAATACGAGAAGGTGCAGGCGCGGCGGCGATAGGGCCCGCAGTTCGCACGCACAACGCACCATGCTCCTCGCGCACGCAGACCGATCCCATGGCCGCAAATGCGGCGGCGCCTGCGAAAGCGTCCCGCTTTATCGTGTGCCAGAAGTGTAAGAAGGCAGTTAGCTAAATCGAAGCGTGCGTGCTGACTACAGCGCGCATCGACGCACGTCCGGAGCTTCAGGCTGCGCAAAACCTCTGCAAAGAAGCGTATCGTCGTTCGATGCAGGCGGGGATGCCCGATTCACTGCATGGACTGTGCGAGGCTGCTACCGTGTGTCCGTCGGATCACGCAAAACGCAACTACAGTCAGGAGAGCCACTTGCCGCCTGCAAAGCGCGCGGCATGGCCGCAGCACACCGGGCCAGATCGAGCAGCGCAACGAGACACTTTCCGGAGCGAGATATGCAGCTAGGCATGATTGGATTGGGCCGCATGGGTGCGGACATGGTGCGGCGCCTGACGAAGGGCGGTCAGCAATGCATCGCTTACGACGTGCAACCGGCCGCGGTGGAAAAACTGAAACAGGACGGCGTCGCGGGTGCCACATCGCTGGAAGACCTGGTCGCTCAGTTGCAAAAGCCGCGCGCTGTGTGGCTGATGGTGCCTGCAGCGGTGGTCGACAAGACCCTCGAGAACCTCGTGCCCTTGCTGGACCCCGGCGATATTGTGATCGACGGCGGCAACTCCTATTACCACGACGACATCCGCCGCAGCGCCGAACTCGCGAAGCGTCAGCTTCACTATGTGGACGTCGGCACGAGCGGTGGTGTTGCGGGACGTGAGCGCGGCTACTGTCTGATGATCGGCGGCGAGCCTGAAGTGGTGAAACGGCTCGAACCGATTTTCTCGACGCTTGCGCCGGGTGCGGGCGCAGCGCCAGCCACGCCGGGCCGTACAGCCGGCGCCAGCACGGCCGATCAGGGCTTCCTGCATTGCGGTCCGCAAGGCGCGGGGCACTTCGTGAAGATGGTCCACAACGGTATCGAATACGGCATGATGGCCGCGTATGCCGAAGGCCTGAACATTCTGCGTCACGCCGATGCTGGCAAACACGCGCGCGAAGCCGACGCCGAAACATCACCGTTGCGCCGTCCCGAGCTTTACCAATACGAACTGAATCTCGCCGAGGTCACCGAGGTATGGCGGCGCGGCAGCGTGATCGGTTCGTGGCTGCTGGACCTGATAGCGGGATCGCTTGTTAGCGACGCCGATCTGCAAAGCTACGCGGGGCGTGTATCGGATTCGGGCGAAGGGCGCTGGACGGTGGCGGCAGCGATCGACGAAGGCGTGCCGACGCCGGTGCTGAGCGCAGCGCTATTCGCGCGTTTCAGCTCGCGGGGCGACGCGGATTTTGCGAACCGGGTGTTGTCGGCCATGCGGCACGACTTCGGTGGTCACGTCGAGAAAGCGGCCACGCCGGCCGATGGACACAAGAGCTAATTCAGGGGAGCCGCAATGCAAGCCTCCAATACCACGCCTCACGAAGTCGTCTTTCTTTTCGATTGCGACAACACGTTGCTGGACAACGATCATGTGCTGGCGGATTTGCGTGCTCACATGATGCGGGAGTTCGGCGAGCAGAACAGCGCGCGGTACTGGGAAATTTTTGAAGACTTGCGCAAGGAGCTTGGCTACGCCGATTACCTTGGGGCGTTGCAGCGCTATCGGCAGGAGCACACTCGGGACACGCGGCTGTTGTTGATGTCGTCGTTTCTGATCGATTATCCGTTTGCGAACCGGCTGTATCCGGGGGCATTGGATGCGATCAAACATGTGTCGCAGTGGGGGCCGGCGGTGATTCTGTCTGACGGCGATGTCGTGTTCCAGCCGCGCAAGATCGCCCGCTCGGGCCTATGGGAAGAGGTTGGGGGACGGGTTCTGATTTACATCCATAAGGAGCAGATGCTCGATCAGGTGATGGAATGCTTCCCGGCCCGGCACTATGTGATGGTGGATGACAAATTGCGGATTTTGACCGCCATGAAGAAGGCCTGGGGAGAGACGCTGACTACGGTTTTTCCTCGCCAGGGGCACTACGCTTTCGATCCCAAGGAAATTTCCAGCAATCCGCCCGCGGATGTGACGATCGAGAGGATTGGGGAGCTGGCTGATATCGACCTCGATATGCTTCTCAGCGGCGGGACGGCTGGGGGCGCCTAGATTTTCTGCCTTTCAGCGCCCACCGGGTGGCTTCAGCGCTTGCTAGCCAAGACCCAGCAGTTTGACCAGCAAGCCGAACACGCCCACCAGAACGGCGACGCCAGCGCACAACAGCACGAGCGTGAGAAGGAGAATCAGGGGCCCTTTGAGGCGGCTGGGTGTCGACATAGTGGCCGTTCGGATAATGGGCGAGCAGCAGAGGAGGCGCCAGATGCGGCCCGCCGTCGCGCATTTAGCATAAAGAGCTTAATCGCATTCACTTAATGCTCACTTAAAGTCTGGCGCAAAACCGGCAGCCTCTGCCGCGCCAACGGCCCGTCAGCCGGACGGTCCAACACCGTACAGACACGGCGGCCAATTGAGCGCATGATCCTTGCTTGGCGCGTGTCGTAAGCAGATTTGCTCAAAATCGGCCGCGCGCTCAATCGGATGCCCACTTTCACGCCGCAGGCGATCAGACGCAGTGCGGCCGGCGGGCCAAGGAAAAATCATGACATCCGCAATCTGGGGCATCGTAGCAGGCATGGCGCTGATGTTCGGCGCTTCGATGTACCTGCGTCAGCTTCGTCTCCTGCACCGCCCGGACCCCCGTTGGACTGGCAAGAAACGTTGATTCGTCCCACATCCTCTAAAAGGGAGGCACCATGTCACCAATACCTGCTCCGCGACGTTCGCCGTCGCCGTTGCGTCAGTCCGATTCGCCTGGCGCCGTGCGCGACCGGCGCGCCGAACTCGGCCGTGCCGATGAAGCGCGCGCCGAGCAACGCGAACGCGACGATACACGCAACGATCCCAATGCCAGCAAATGGCGCTACCAGCCACCACAACGGAAAGAAAAAGAGCCGGTGTAAGGCCTTCAACTGAACACCCGCGAACGAACGAATAAACAATCGAACGGGCGCTAGCCAACGTTCGGGTCGGCAATCGGATCGGCCATTTCCCTATCGGCGCTTCCCGCGCCTACGCGAAAGCGACGCACACGTGTCGCAAGATCAAGCTTTGGACGATTGCGCCGAACCATGACGCGCACTTCCTGTCACACCTCTGACGATCGCCGGCCCGCTCCCGGGAGCCTTGTACAACGGACCTTTGCCGTACGCTTGCGCTATGTCATGCGCATGACAAGGTGGCAGCCATTGCCGGTTTTTCTTCACTGATCTTGCCGCGAACAATCGCTGCAGCACCCGCTAACCTGCCTGACAGTCCTTTTCAAGGAGTGGCGCCATGGCCGAAGCAACCTCCCGTCCGACCCCGCCGAAAACATTGGAGCCCGAAACGTTGCGCAAGATGGACCGCTACTGGCGCGCCTGCAACTACCTCTCGGCCGGCATGATCTACCTGCGCGACAACCCGCTGTTGCGCGAACCGCTCAGACCCGAACACATCAAGAATCGCCTGCTGGGCCATTGGGGCTCGGATCCAGGGCAAAGCTTCCTGCTGGTGCATCTGAACCGGCTGATCAAGAAGCTCGATCTGAACGTGATCTATATCGCCGGCCCGGGCCACGGCGCGCCTGCCACGCTGGCCCATTGCTACCTCGAGGGCCATTACTCGGAAATCTATCCTGACCGCAGCGAAGACGAAGCCGGCATGCGGCGCTTCTTCCGCCAGTTCTCGTTTCCCGGCGGCATCGGCTCGCATTGCACGCCCGAAACGCCGGGCTCGATTCACGAAGGCGGCGAGCTCGGCTATAGCCTGTCGCACGGCTACGGCGCCGCGTTCGACAACCCGGACCTGATCGTTACGGTGATGATCGGTGACGGCGAGGCGGAAACCGGACCGCTGGCCACGTCATGGCACTCGAACAAATTCCTCAACCCGATTCGCGATGGCGCGGTGCTGCCGGTTCTGCATCTGAATGGCTACAAGATTGCCAATCCGACGATCCTCGCGCGGATTCCCCGCGAGGAACTCGAGGCCTTGCTGACCGGCTATGGCCACAAGCCGTATTTCGTCGAGGGTGACGATCCGGACACCATGCATCAACAGATGGCCGCGACACTGGAACAATGCATCGGCGAAATCCGTGCGATCCAGCAGCATGCACGCGAAGCCAACGACGCAACGCGGCCGCGCTGGCCGATGATCGTACTGCGTTCGCCAAAAGGCTGGACCGGACCGAAGGAAGTCGACGGCCATCAGGTGGAAGGCTCGTGGCGCGCGCACCAGGTGCCGGTGCTCGATCCGGTCACGAATGGCAAGAGCCTGAAACTTGTCGAAGGCTGGCTGCGCAGTTATGAACCGGAATCGTTATTCGACAAAGCAGGGCGTCTGGTCGACGAACTGCGCGAACTCGCGCCCGAAGGCACGCGTCGCATCAGCGCCAATCCGCATGCGAATGGCGGCATGCTGTGCAAAACGCTCGACCTGCCGGCTTTTTGCGACTACGCGGTTGCGGTGAAAAAGCCCGCAAGCTCGTACACGTCACCTACCGAGGTGCTCGGCACGTTTCTGCGCGACGTCATGCGCAACAACATGACGAACTTTCGCGTCTTCGGACCCGACGAAACCGCGAGCAACAAGCTGACGGCCATCTACGAGGCCTCCGGGAAAACCTGGCTGGCCGAAACCATGGCAAGCGACGCTGATGGCGGCGAACTCTCGGTGGACGGCCGCGTGATGGAGATGCTGAGCGAGCACACGCTCGAAGGCTGGTTCGAAGGTTACGTGCTGACCGGACGCCATGGGCTGTTCGCCACCTATGAAGCGTTCGTCCACGTGATCGATTCGATGTTTAACCAGCACGCCAAGTGGCTGGAGAAAGCGAAGCGCGATCTCGGCTGGCGGCAGCCAGTGCCGTCAATCAACCTGCTGATCACGTCGCTGGTATGGCGTCAGGATCACAATGGCTTCACGCACCAGGACCCGGGGTTTCTCGATGTCGTGACCAACAAGAGCCCGGACGTGGTGCGTATTTATCTGCCGCCAGATGCTAACTGTCTGCTGAGCGTCGCCGATCATTGTTTGCGTTCGCGCGACTACGTCAACGTGATCGTGGCCGACAAGCAGCCGCATCTGCAGTATCTCGACATGGATTCGGCCGTCACGCATTGCACCAAGGGCATCGGCATCTGGGATTGGGCGTCGACGGATCAGGGCGTCGAGCCGGACGTGGTGATGGCGTGCGCGGGCGACATCGCGACAATGGAAGCGCTTGCCGCCGTGCAGATTCTGAAGGAGCGCTTTCCCGAGTTGAAAATCCGCTTCGTCAACGTGGTCGATCTGTTCCGCCTGATGCCTGAACATGCGCATCCGCACGGTCTGTCCGATCGCGATTTCGATTCGTTGTTCACCACCAGCACGCCGGTGATTTTCAACTTCCATTCGTATGCGTCGCTGGTGCATAAGCTCACGTACAACCGCACCAATCACGGCAATCTGCATGTGCACGGCTACCACGAGAAAGGCAACATCAATACGCCGCTCGAACTGGCGATTATCAATCAGGTCGACCGTTTCTCGCTGGCTATCGACGTGATCGATCGCGTGCCGGCGCTGCGTGGCGTCGGCGACCACGCGAAAGAGTGGTTGCGTGGGCAGATCATCGAGCATCTTGCTTATGCGCATGCCGAGGGCATCGACAAGGAAGAGATCCGCAACTGGACGTGGAAGGGCTGAGCGGAGCGTGCCATGGAGACTCATAAGAAGACCGGCGACCCGACTCCGACAATTCTGGTGTTGAACAGCGGTTCGTCGTCGCTAAAATTCGGACTGTTTACGCATTCCGCGCGCTCCGGCGGCGACGAAACCTTGCTGCTGGAAGGCAGTGCCGAAGGTATTGGGCGCGGCGACGGAAGCTTGCGCATCAAGTCGCCTGACGGCCGCGTGCTGGTGCAGGAGAAGGATGTGCTGGAGTCGCAGACCGACGCGTTGCAGAAGCTCGCGCGCGTGCTTGCGGAGCAGAAGCACGGGCGTCCTGCTGCGGTGGGGCATCGCGTGGTGCATGGTGGGCCGCATCTGCGAACGCATCAACGCTTGACACCTGAAGTCCGGCAGCGCTTGCAGGACGCCGTGCACTTTGCGCCCTTGCACATTCCACCGGCGCTGGCATTGATCGACGAGGCAACCAGGATTTTCGGCGACGCGGAGCATTTCGCCTGCTTCGATACGGCGTTTCATTCCACACTGCCGGCACGCACGGCGCAACTGGCGTTGCCCCGCCGCTATGCGGAGGCCGGCGTGATTCGCTACGGCTTTCACGGGCTGTCGTATGAATCGTTGGTGACGCAACTCGGCGCTGATTTGCCGCCGCGAGCGGTGTTCGCCCATTTGGGCAACGGGTCGAGTTTATGTGCATTGCAGAACGGCAAATCAGTCGATACGTCGATGGGTCTCACGCCGACCGGCGGCGTGCCGATGGGCACACGCAGTGGCGACCTTGATCCGGGCGTGCTGCTGTATCTGATGCGCGTGGAGAAGCTCGATGCCGATGCGCTGGAGACGCTGTTGAATCGCCAGAGCGGTCTCGCCGGTTACGCCGATGGCGAGAGCGATATGCAGGCGCTGGAAAAGCGTGTCGCGGCGGGCGATGAGAATGCATCGCTGGCGCTGGATGCGTTTGCTACCGCCGTGCGCAAGACGATTGGCGCCTATGCGGCTGTGCTGGGCGGGATCGATTTGCTGGTGTTCACGGGTGGAATCGGTGAACACAGTGAGGAGATTCGTAAGCGCGTGTGCGAGGGGCTTGCGTTTTTGGGGCTATCGGAGGGGGATTCAGCGGGGAAGGTGAGGGCGATTCATACCGAGGAGGAGAAGCAGATTGCAAGGCATTGCCGGATGCTGTTGCGAGCCGAAGCGGGTTAGGGTTATGTCGCTTTGATGGTGGCGTGATCGGAGACGCCGGTGACGCCGAAGAGGCGGGAGACATCTTCGAGCGCGGCGGCGTGTTGCTGGTCGTGCTGAAGTACGCCGAGCAGGGTGATGCGTCCGTGTGAGACTTTGACTTGCAGGGTGTTTGGGGGAACGGCTGCATCCCATGCCAGACGCCTCCTCGCTTCTGCGGCGATCTGTTCATCAGTGAGGCGCATGGCTGGGTTGCTGCGCCTGACGGAGCGGGATCTGGTCATGGACATTCCCTCGAGAGTAGGTGCTGATTGGACAACACTAGCAGATGTGGCCGATTTTTCCTTTGTCGGCGTGTCCAATGGAACCACTGCGACGGCGCGCGCAGCGCCGCCGGAAGTATGGCATTGAGCGCCGCGCACGCAAACAGGCCCTATTGAATAGAACCCGCCAAAACCTGCGCCGTAGCCGCCGACAACGTCCACCCCAAATGTCCATGCCCGGTGTTGTAGAAAACGCCGCGCCGTTTCCCGCGCCCAACCTTCGGCAACATACTCGGCAGCATGGGCCGCAACCCCGCCCACGGAATCACCTTCGAAGTCGACACTTCAGGAAAATACTGTCGAGTCCAGTCGACCAGAGGCGCAATCCGATCCGACCGGATATCCCGATTGAACCCATTGATCTCCGCAGTGCCGGCGACCCGGAACCGATCCACGCCAAGCCGGCTCGTCACGATCTTCGCGCTGTCGTCGAGCAAACTTACCCACGGCGCGTTCTGCTGACTCACTTCATCATCGAGACATACGGTGATCGAATAACCCTTAACCGGGTAGACGTTCACGTGATCGCCAAGCATCGCCGCGAAGTCGCGGCTCTTCACACCGGCGCACACCACGATCCGCTCGAAAGCAAACTGTTGCGACTCATCTTCCAGATTGACCCTCAACGAGAACCGCCCCTCGGCCGGCTGCTCGATCGAAGTAATCTCCGCGTCGTAGTGAAATTCCACACCATGGCGCACGCAAGCCTCGGCCAACCCGCGAGTGAATTTGTGAATATCGCCAGTCGAATCCGATGGCGTAAAAAAACCACCAAAGAAATCACCATGCAGCGTGGGCTCGATCGCGTGCAACTCGCCCGACGTCACCGGATTCCGCTCCAGCCCGCCTTCGCGCAGCAATTCATTCACCTTGCTAGCCGCATCGAACTCCTTGCGCGTCTTGTAGATGTGCAAAATGCCGCGCCGCTCCAGATCGAAGTCGATCCCTTCGCGCTCGGCAATCGAAAACAGATGCTCGCGCGCCGCAATCGCGAGCCGCACCGTTTCGACGGTGTTCGCACGGTAGTGCGGAATCTGCCGCAAAAATTCGCCCATCCACGAATACTTGTGCCACGTGGGCATCGGATTGAGCAGCAGCGGGGCGTCGCGCGTGAGCATCCAGCGCAAGCCCTTGAGCACCGTGGCCGCGCTGTTCCAGACTTCGGCATTGCTGGCGGACAGTTGGCCGCCGTTGGCGAACGAGGTCTCCATCGCCGCATAGCGATGACGTTCGAACACGGTGACGTGGTGGCCGCGTTGCGCAAGGGCGTGAGCAGTCGTGACGCCGGTAATGCCGGCGCCGATAATGGCGATTCGTGACATGACATGGTCCAGAGTAGTTGAGCATCACCGGTGTCGATTTCGTGTCGAAACCGGCGTCGATGCCCCATCTGTCCATGTACCTGAGAGTTTCTTCCCGTGAGCCTACGCTCGCGATGCAAGCGGTATGCAGGGAATCCCCTTCGGTGGGCGCGCACGGCGCCGCTCTCCAGATGTTCCAGCTGCGCGGTCCTTTTGCCTGAGAGTTTCCGGGGCGGTTGCTCCGTCGGCGTCGTCACAATCCTCTGACGATCTCTCCCGCGCTGCATTGCAGAACGGCTCGACGATACCGGGCAATAAATTTCACCGCAAGTGTTTCCTGCGATGCCGTGCGCAATTAGCCATGTTCACGGCGGCTCCTTCGGCGCCAATGCCCGCCGCCCCGGCGTCGCCCCGGCGCGCAGGTACACCCCGGCGAATTCGGTGCAGGCGGTGCGGATCATCTCGATCAACGTCGCAGCGACGGTGGTGGTCAGTTCGATATCGCGGCAGATCAACCCGATCGTCATGTCCGGCAGCGGCTCGGTCAAACCGATCTTACGCAGCAGTTTCTTGTACGGCGTCATATGGAACGGCAATTCCGACCACAGGCTGATGCGGTCGGTAGTGCTGGCCATCTCAAGGTAGAGCGACGTCGACGTGCAACGCAGCACATTTTTCGGCGGCGCTACGTCCTGGCTGCCGAACAGCGTGCCGATCAGGCTCGTCGAATCGTCGAGCGCATCCCAGCTGAGCCACGCTGCCTGAACGAGCGCCCGCAGAGAATGCGTGCCGCGCAGCGGATGGTCGGTGCGCACACCCAACGTGGTGGCGATCGTGTAGAGCGTCTCCCAGTAAAAACGCGTGTCGGTCGGCTGACCGATGCGCGAGACAAGGCCGAAATCGATTGAGCCGTCCGCGAGACCCTCCTGGATCTGCGCCGGACGCAACTCGAACACGTTCAGGGTGACTTGCGGATAAACGCGCGAAAACTCCCGCAACGCCTCAGCAAACGGCCCGGCAGACGTTACCGGCGTAACGCCCACCGTCACGGTGCCGCGCGCGATGCCGAGCAGCGTGGAAATGTCCTCGTGTGCGTGGCGCAGTTCCTGTTCGATTGCACGCGCATGGCGAATCAGGCTTTGCCCGTACGGCGTGAGCTGCGTGCCCTTGGCTGAGCGCACGAACATCGGCGCGCCGAGTTCCGCCTCCAGATCGGACAGCGCCTTGCTCACTGCAGGCTGCGTGACATGCAGCGCGCGCGACGCCTCGTGGATGCTGCCGTTCTCCGCGACGGCGATCAACGAGCGCAATTGGTGAAGTTTCATCGTCGAATCCACTGGATGGCGCCTCGGCTGTGTGCCGCGGCAGCCTCCAGTGTGGGGATAAATAAAAGTGATGGCTATAAAAACAAACGATTTGCGCTCGGAAATTGACGACCTCACTGTTCGGTTGACGTCGGCTCGCCAGGCGACGCAGTCCCTTCCACCGGAATCATCGGAATTCTCATGGCAAATCTGCACACCTCGCTGCAACCCGCGCCAGTCGACGCGGTGCCCCAGGGGCCGGTTCAGGGGCTCACCCGATTGCCCACACAATTGTCCGCTCAGACGTCGGCTCAGCCGCGCGCCTCGAAGTTCGCGCTGATCGCCGCGACCACGCTGGGCAACGGCCTGGAGATGTTCGACTTCACGATTTACAGTTTCTTCGCGGTGCTGATCGGCAAGCTGTTTTTCCCGTCGCATACGGCCTTCGGCTCGCTACTAATGGCGGTCGCCACCTTCGGAATCGGCTTCGTCATGCGGCCGCTGGGCGGCATCCTGATCGGCAATTACGCGGATCGGGCAGGCCGCAAGGCCGCAATGACCCTGACCATCGCGCTGATGGCACTCGGCACGGCATTGATCGGCCTTGCGCCCACCTACGCGCAGATCGGCCTGTTCGCGCCGCTCCTGATCGTGATCGGACGCTTGCTGCAAGGCTTCTCGGCAGGCGGTGAGATCGGCGCGTCGACCACGTTGTTGATGGAGTCGGGCGTACCGTCCACGCGCGGCTTTCTGGTCAGTTGGCAACTGGCGAGCCAGGGTGCGGCGGCGCTGGTCGGCGCGCTGAGCGGTTTTCTGCTGTCGCATTTCCTCGCGCCCGCCGATCTGGAAAGCTGGGGCTGGCGCATCCCGTTCCTGTGCGGTCTGCTGATCGGGCCGGTCGGCCTCTATATCCGCCGTACGCTGCATGAAACGCATCAGGTGACGTCGCGCGAAAGCAGTGCGTTTCGTGAGGTGATGGCACGTCATGGGCGGCAAGTATGCGTCGGCATTCTGATGATCGTCGGCGGCACGGCATCGATGTACATCGTCGTCTTCTACATGCCGACCTATTTGATCCGCGTATTGCATATGCCACCGGGCACCGCGTTCCTGTCGGGCTGCGTGGCCGGCGCGGTATTGCTGATCGGTTCGCCGCTCGCCGGTCTGCTGTCGGACCGTCTGCCGCGTCGCAAGCCGCTAGTCGTCGGCGCCACGCTGCTCGGCGCCGTGTTGATCTATCCGGCGTTCTGGCTGCTCAACCACACCGCGCAACTCGGCGTCGCGCTGACGGTGATCGCCGCGCTGGTCGGCTGTCTCGCGCTCGGTTCCAGTTCGGGCTTTCTGATTTTGATGGAAGGCTTTCCTAAGCATGTGCGGGCCACGGGCTTGTCGGTGGTGTACAGCATCGGCGTGTCTGTATTCGGCGGCTTCGCGCAATTCATCGTCACATGGCTGATCAGCACGACCGGCAACCCCATGTCGCCGGCCTGGTACATGGTCACGTGCAGCGCGGTGTCTCTTGGCGCACTGGCGGCTTTGAAAGAGCACCGCGCCGACTAAACGCACGGCTGGAGATTTCGATCAATCGAAGCAGCGCAATTGATCGCCCGGAATGACTGGCAGGCCCCACAGAATCAAGAGAACCAACAGGAGAACATCGCATGTCTGAAGTACAAATCGTTGAGACGGATCTGCAGTCGACGGGACTTATTGCGGACGTCGTCGCCGACGAACAGACCTTCGTCGATCTGCGCCGCCAGATCCACGCCCATCCGGAGACGGGGTTCGACGTCGTCAACACCGCTGAACTGGTTGCACGTTTGCTGAAGGAGTGGGGCTATGAAGTGCATACCGGCATCGGCGGCACGGGCGTGGTCGGGCAGCTGAAACTGGGCAACGGGACACGCAAGATCGGCATTCGCGCGGACATGGACGCTTTGCCGATTCACGAGCAGACGCATCTGCCGTACGCGAGCCGGATTCCGGGCAAGATGCACGCCTGCGGACACGACGGCCACACCGCGATCCTGCTCGCCGCCGCCAAACATCTGGCGACGAGCCGAGGCTTCAACGGCACGCTCAACCTGATCTTCCAGCCCGACGAAGAAAACCTGTGCGGCGCGCGCCGCATGATCGAAGAGGGCCTGTTCGAGCGCTTTCCATGCGATGCGGTCTACGCGCTGCACAACGGGCCTGGCATTCCGGTCGGCCAGGTCGTGGTCAAGACGGGCGGCGTGACCGCAGCCTCGGACGTCGCCACGGTCACACTGACGGGCGTAGGTGGCCACGGCGCGATGCCCGACAGAGCGCGAGACCCGATCGTCGCGGCCGGCTCGTTGATCATGGCGTTGCAGACCATCGTCTCGCGCAATCTGCCGGCCTCTGAAGTGGGCGTGGTGAGCATCGGCGGAATTCACGCGGGCGCGACCCACAACGTGATCCCCGAGACGGTGAAGCTCTTGCTGAACATGCGCTCGACCAACCCCGAGATGCGCGAGCGGATCGAAAAGCGCGTGCATGAAATCGTCACGCTGCAGGCGCAATGCTTCGGCGTGGAAGCCTCGATCGACTACAAACGGCTCGTGCCGGTGGTGGTCAATGCCGAAGCGCCGACCACGCTTGCGCGTAATGTGCTGACCGATCTGGTCGGCGCCGCGAACGTGCTGACCGACACCAAAGGCATGATGGGCAGCGAAGACTTCGCATGGATGTCCGATGTGGTGCCGGGCTGCTATGTGGTGATCGGCAACGGCGTGGGCGAGTGGGGCGGTTGCATGGTGCACAACCCGAAATACGACTTTAACGACCGCATCATCAGTCTTGGCGCGAGCTATTGGGTCAAGCTCGTGGAAGCGTACCTCGGCTGACTTCACCTGGCAGTAGCGCGGTAAATCGCGCGCCGTGATCCGGAGCACGGCGCGCGTTGCCAGTCAATCGCGACTCTCAACAAGCGACGCAGCGGTCGCACGCACATGTGCAATCCTCCGTGCGACGAGCGCCTTTCAACCGCCTATCCGGACTCTTCATGTGGGATTAAAGGCTTGAACCGGTAGCATCGGCTATATTTGGCGGCATTGCCCGACTTCAATTCCCACAGGAGAACGCCGTGCCCGCTGCCACAACGCTGCTCGCCTTTGCCCTGATCTCGCTCGGCATGGTGCTCACACCTGGCCCGAACATGATCTATCTGATCTCTCGATCGCTCTGCCAGGGATGGCGCGCCGGGCTCGTGTCGCTCGGTGGCGTCGCGCTCGGCTTTGTGTTCTACATGTTTTGCGCGGCGTTCGGTATCACCGCACTGCTGTTGACGGTGCCCTATGCGTACGACGCGCTGCGTTTCGGCGGCGCGCTCTACCTGCTGTATCTGGCGTGGCAGGCGGTCAAGCCGGGCGGCCGCTCGCCGTTCCAGGTGCGCGACCTGCCGCACGACAGCCGCCGCAAACTGTTCACCATGGGGCTCGTCACGAACCTCGCGAATCCGAAGATCGCGGTGATGTATCTGTCGCTGCTGCCTCAATTTATTTCACCGGAGCACGGCAGCGTGCTCACGCAGTCGATCGCGCTGGGTTGCGTGCAAATCGTCGTCTCCGTCACGATCAACGCGTTGATTGCGACCATGGCAGGTTCGATCGCCGGGTTTCTCGCGGGGCGGCCGGTCTGGCTGCAGATACAACGCTGGCTGATGGGCACCGTGCTCGCCGGTCTGGCCGTGCGGATCGCGCTCGATTCGCGCCGTTGAGCCACGCGATGCAGACTCGCCTGCGTCACGCTCACAGCGTCTTGTACATGATGGTGGTTGAATCAAGCCGCTCCTCCAGCGTGTCGCGGCAAAACTGCGGGATCACACCAGCCGTCTGATAACCGAGCGCGGCATAGAGTGGCTCGGCCTTGTCGCCGGTGCGCGTATCGAGCGTCAGCAGGCTGCGCTGCAACTGGTGCGCACGGCGTTCCAGTTCCGCCATCAGCGCTTTGGCAATGCCCTGGCGGCGAAACCCTGGGTGGACCAGCAGCTTGCGCACCTCGGCGCGATGACGCTGGTTCGGCATCGTGTCGTAATCCAGTTGCACGGTGCCGGCGATCGATTCGCCATGTCGAGCGACGAACAGCACCAGCGCGTCCGCACGCAGCGACGGCAGCACCTTGCCGCTCCAGAACGCCTCACTCTCCTCGACGCTATACGGCATCACAAAGCCGACGCTCGCACCGTCATGCACGCAGGCACGCAGCAGCGCGCCGAGTTCGCGCAGATGGTGAACGAGGTCGTCGGCGGAAAAGGTCGTGATGGTGGTCGCGTTCATGGTGGCTCGAACTCAGACGATGAAGAGGATGTAGCGCGCCGCGCTATGCGAGGGCGTGACGAAAGCACTGGGACCGAACAGCTGATAGCGTAGACAGTCGCCGGGTTGCAGATCGTGACTTCGGCCGTCGACGGTGATCTGCAATTGCCCTTCAAGCAGGATCAGATGATGTTCGAGGCCGGCCCGCGGCGACGCGTCGTAGGTGATGCGCACACCTGCATCGAGCTCGCACTCCAGCGCCTCGCCGCTCAGCGCCTGGGCGGGTGGCGACACGGAGCGGCGCCGGAAGCCGACGCTCGGATCGATCCAGACCGACTGCGTATCGCGTGACACAAGCGGCGCGAAGTCTTCTTCAACCATGTGCATGAGACGCGACATCGGCAAGCCGTAGGCAACGCAGAGCTTGCCCAGCACGCTCGCGGTGGGGCTCACAGCGGCGTTCTCGAGGCGCGAGAGGGTGGCGCGGCTGACGTTGCTCAGCTTGGCGAGATCGTCGAGCGACCAGTTGCGCTCGGCGCGTAATCCGCGCAAACGCTGGGCGATGCGGCGGTCGATGGCATTGTCGTCGGTGAGCGTGTTTTCCATATTCGGGAAATTATCTCGAATATGGGAATTCGTCAACGAAACAAAAATGCGCCGGCTCGGATGCGAACGCGTTCCGGGCACGCTTCGCCATTGCGGAGATTCGTACACTGCGAGCGGCCGGGCCGTTTATCATAGTGGCCACAAACTAAAACCTGCCGCCCGGCTGTGCAACGGTAAGGCACACCATCCACGAGACCCGGCGGCGCATGCCGCGACATCTTCTATGAACTCAACTCCCGACGCTGTTTCCCGTCCCTCCATCCGCGCTTTGACCTTGCTTGAAGGGCGCGTGCTTAGCGTGCTCGTCGAAAAACAGCACACTGTGCCGGACAGTTATCCGCTTTCGCTGAACGCGCTGACTTTGGGCTGCAATCAGAAGACCGGCCGCGCACCCGTGATGAATGCGACCGAAGCCGAGGTGCTGACCGCCGTCGACGGATTGAAGCGGTTGAGCCTGGTGATGGAGGGTAGCAGTAGCCGAGTACCGCGTTTCGAGCACAACATGAATCGGGTGTTGGGCTTGCCAAGCCAGTCGGCTGCATTACTGACCACGCTACTGTTGCGCGGTCCGCAGACCGCGGCCGAGTTGCGCTTGAACAGCGCGCGCCTGCATGGATTTGCTGACATCTCGTCGGTCGAGGCGTTTCTCGACGAACTGGCTGCCAACGATCCGCCGCGGGTGGCAAAGCTGGCCCGCACGCCGGGCGAGCGCGAAAATCGCTGGGTGCATCTGCTATGCGGCGAAGTCAGCGCAAGCGATCTTGCCCAGCCGGGCGGAGACGACGAGGTCGTGCCGCTGTCGGCGTTCGAGGCGGTCAAAGCTGAACAGAAGCGGCTCGCCGACGAGCTGAGCCGGCTTCAGATCGTGGTGCGGCGCATGGCTGCGGAGTTGGGGATTGAAGTTGAAGAGCTGGGTACGGGGGATTGAAACGCGACTGGCGCCTGGTCTTTCGCACGCTGCGAGCGTGGGAGCGTCCAGGCGCGCGAGAAACCTGAAACTAGAACTTGTAGTTCACCGAAGCGAGTGTATTGAGTTCGAATCTTTTTTCGGTAATCGGGCTATTCGCTGCATCGTGCTCCAGTCGCCCGAATGTCGCGGAAACCGACCCATTCCAGTGCTTCGAAAAATCGTAAGTCACCTGGGCGTTCATATGGACGTCGCGCACGCCTGCACTGGTGCTGTACGTGGGCAAACCTGACGCCGCGCTTTGCTGCCCGGACACGCCGAAAAACGTCCGCGTATAAGTGCCATTCGCCCAGGTGAAACCAGGTCCCACCGAGAACAACCAGCCGCCAACCGGCGCGGACGCCACGAAATCCGTGCTGACCGTCGTCCCCTGATGATGTCCGGCGATATCCTGGTACAAGGCCACCGACCCGGTAAACGCCCACCACGTGTAGTCGGCGAAGAGCTTCAGTTTCGGCCCGCCATTCACATTGCCAAGTCCATGCAGGCGCGGATCGTCTGACTCCTTGCGCATCTGGAAATCGAAACTCAATGCAGCGCCCACGTGATAGGCAGGACCGCGCAGCACGTTCACGCCGAGCACGTCCGGACCTTGCGAGAAAATCCGGTCGTCGTATGAGATGTCCAGCGCAGGGAACGGGAATACGCTCAACTGACGGGACCCCGGGTACTTGGGCGTAATCACCACGCCAGGGCCTACGCCGATTTTCCATTTGCTGTCGGTGGCCGCGCCGGTGCTGGCGTCTGTCGTCGCGGTCGGACTTGCATCGTCCGCGTAGGCAGCGCGCGCAGCGCAAAGGCCGAGCGCAGCGGCGAGCAGCAGCGACATGCGTGCGGATTTGCCGAACCTCAGCGTGGTATCCGCCGTCATACGCGCTCCTTGCCAAGCGCCGCGAGTTGCCTGAGGCGTCGCGCCAAAGCCTTCGAGACAACCTGTTGTTTGCCGTCGTCGCCGCTATGGACGGCTTCGCTTTCGCGCAGGAATAGGGCGGTTTCGCGCGCGACGATTTCGCGCTCGTTGTCCGACGTAATCATGTGATACGAATCATCCAACCAGATTGTGCGTAAGAAGGCAGCGCCGATATTCGCGGCGACAAAACGGGCATTGCGCGGGCTCGACGTCTCGTCGTCGATCGCGTGGACAATCAGGCAATCGGTCTTGATGTCGCGTACCTGCGTGCGCACGCTCGCGGCGAGGCGGCTCGCCTGGTGCAATGCCGGCAATGAAATCGTCGACGGCCCGACTTCGCTGAAGTCGCTGCGTTGCATTGCGCGGGCGATCTTTGCTCGAAGCGCTTCGTTGCGCAGGCCGAACGGCGTTTCCTCGCGGTAGCGCCAGCGTTTGCGCATTGGCGTGAAGTACGCCCAGTTGAGCAGGAAACGATACCAGGGGATCGCCCAGCCGTCGTACGAGAGCGTCAGCGACAGCAACACGAGCGACTGCGCCCCTGGACGGCGATGCGCGAGTGCCAGTGCCAGGGCCGCGCCGATCGATAGCCCGCAGATCGAGACGCGGGCAAAGCGCTCAGCCAAAGCGTCGTACTCACGCACGGCGGCGTCGAGCCATGCCTCCATTGCCTCTTCTTCCGAGCCGGCGCTGTAGCCTGGCAGGATGGGCGCGCAGGTGGTGAAGCCCTCGGCGTTCAGAAAGCGGGCGAGAAAACGCAATTCAAGCGGCGAACTCGACAGGCCGTGCAACATCAGCACGGCATGATCGTCGCCCGGTAAGAAGAGACTCGTCGGTTGACTCATGGATCAGGCTCCGATCCGTAGGACGAGAAACTCGCCGGCATGGGTGGTGAACCGTTCGCACATGCACTCGGTCAGCTTCGACGGACCATCGCCGCTTTTCAGGTGCACGCGATGGCTGCCGGGCCACAGCGCCTTGCTGAGCCGCTGGATGTCGTCGGGATCGACATCGGCAAAGCGCGGGCCTGGTGCGATCTCGTTGGGCAGGCGCGGCAGCATGCCTTGCGGCTTGACGTCGTTGCCCGGCTGTAGCGCGTTGCGCTCGAGCGCCTGAATGAAAATGAACGTTCTGTGGTGATGGGACAGGTGGCGCAGCAGCCGGTGCGTTTCGTCGACGCCGCGGCGCGCCAGCATGCGTTCGTTATCGTGACGCAACAGCATTTCATAGCGCGATTGCGCAACCGATGCGATCAGTTCGGCACGAAACTGCGAGCGACGCAGGCGTTCGATCAGCACGATGACAATCAGTGTTACCAACGGATACGAGATCAGCAGGACCACGTCCGCGCGATCGAATACAGCGATGGTGGCGTAGGGCGGCACGAACAGATAGTCGGCGATACCCAGGCCGAGCACCATGACGCTTAGCGCCGGAGCCAACCCGCAAAAGTATTCGACCAGGGCCGCCGCGATACAAAACGCGGTCCCCGGCATGATCGGTCCCAGCAGCGGATGGAGCAACAGGCGTACTCCGCTCGCGATCGCCAATGCGGCGGCCGCGGTGAGCCAGACGCGGGTTCCCCGTGGTGCCCAACGACGGGCGTTTTGGACTTCCATAATCTTTTTTTTAGGGAGCGATTGCGCTTCCCGATTGAGTGTGGCAATGCGCTTTTAAGCGCAGGTCGGACGATACCATAATCAGGCGGACGGAAAGGCCCGGTAAGACGTAAATACCGGAAGGCTGAGGGGAATATCGTGTTTCGAATGTGTGGTGGAAAAACACGCCTGCGCATAGGGGTATTCTCACCAGCGCGCATTGTGCGGGCAATGTCCTTAAGTGACGCTTAAGGGCCGCGAGGCGCGGCCCATATGGCCTGTGAGGCGCCTCACAAGGAATGGTGGCCGGTCTCTGCAATCGAAAACTGCATGGGGAAATGATGTGCTGCGGGTTCCGCGCATATACATCAGCGGCTACGTCGCTTCAATTGAAGTTAATGCCATTTACAAATGGCACAGAACATTTACGACGACACCGCATTCTTCGACAACTACAGCCAACTGGGCCGCTTGAAACAGGGCCTTGCCGGTGCTTTCAGGCGAGTGGGAGGCGCTCACGCATCGCGGCTTCGTCGCGGTTCGGCGGATAGGGTTCGCTGGGTGCGATAGAAAATACGCGGCGGCACGTTGGGTGAATCTTCTGCGAGCCGGTCGAGTTCGTCGCGGATCGCGGTGAGATAGTGGCCATCGCGTGCGTCGGCGTCACCTGCGAAGATCGCTTCCAGCCTGCGCCGCACAGCGCCATAGCGGGCCCCCGCCGCGCGATGCTTTTCCGCACGCTCCGCGTATCTGAGGAAGGTTTGCAGCGCGGCTGAAACCGCTGCCGCAACGCTCACGAAGCCCACGAAGATCCTGAGCGCCGGCGAGACAGCGCTCGAACTCAGCGATGCAAACACGGCCGTCCCCACGAACGCGGTTAATGCGGTGACCAGCCAGCCAACGCTGCGGTCCCGCGCCGATAACAGGTCGGCCATGTCGTAATGACTCATCTGGGATTCACGCGCACGACGGATCCACTTCAGCAGAAGCTGGTCTTCGTCGACCGGGGGCTCGTACGCAGTCAGGTTCTTCATCTCGCTCATCGGGGCTGTCCAGTATCGCAAGCGTAGCGCATGCGTTTGACGATACTGTGCCACATGAGTGCGACGCGCTGAAGGCCACGGACGCCGCCCGGATCAGCCGAGCAGGCGACGTACCCGTGGAATCACTTCTTCGGCAAAAATGCGCATGTCAGTCTCGAACGGCTGGAATTGCAACATGAACAACTCGATCCCCGCACGATGAAAAGCGGCGATCCCCTGCGCGACCGTGTCATAGCTGCCGACCAGTCCAGCCGCCGTGCCGCCGTTCGACCCCACGCGCGGCGTTTGCGCGAAGGTCTGGAACATCACCGCCTTGGGGTCGATGTTCGATTTCTGTTGCTCACGGAGCGGAGCATCTTTTGCCGCCAGTGCGAACAGATGGGCGAGGTGCCGGTCGGCAGCCTCGCCGGATTCGCGAGCGATGACGAAGGCCGACAAACCAAAACGCAACGGCTCGTGCGGCTCGGGGCGCTCGCGGTCGGAGACATCCGCGATCAACGCTTTGACGGCGTCCAGTGGCTGGCCGTTGATGAACCACACGTCGCCCTTGTCGGCGACCAGTTCCCGCGCCGGTTCCGATTCGCCGCCCACATAGATGCGCGGACGGCTGCGAAACGGATCCGCTGGGCGCAATAGATAGTCATCCACATTAAAATGCTCGCCGCGAAAACGCGTACGCGCGCCGCGTAGTAACGAATCCACCACCGTGATCCACTCGCGCCCGTAGGCATAGCGGGCGTCGTGCTCCGCGAAGCCGATACCGGCGCGCTCCAGCTCAGGACGATTCCACGCGTTGACGAGATTGATCGCGAAGCGCCCGCCACTGATGTGTTCGATCTGCTGCGCCATCTTTGCCAACACCACCGGGTGATACAGATACGGCTTGATGGCGGCGATGATCTCGATGCGCTCGGTCAGCGCCGCGAGCGCGGCCGACGCGGTCCACGCTTCGAGCTGATCGAAGTCGGGATTGTGCGGATTGATCGTATGTTGCGCGACCAGCACAGAGTCGTAGCCAAGCCGCTCGGCTTCGAGAACGAGGGCTTTGTTGCGCGCCCACGATGCGTCGTACGGTTCATCGGGGTCCTGCAGCGCGGCGCGGCTGCCGTGAACCAGCGCCCAGATACCGAAGCGGGGAGGGAGTGTCGACATAACGCAGAAATCTCCACGGTGAAAGCGTGCGCTTCAACTCGCATCAAACTTCGAATGATGAGCGATGCCGCCGTCGTGCGTTCCAATTTCTACCCATATCGATCGATGAAATCAGTCTTTGGCCGTGTGTCGTTCTTTTATATATTCAGCGATTCCGCATACTCACATCACATGGATCTCGATCGATGCCCCTCGCTTTCTCTGGCTCCCGAAGCCTGCGACGCCTCTGCGTATGCCTGACGTTGATCGGCGGCGTGCTGTCGACCGACGTGGCATATGCCAACGAAACGGTGTCGATCAGCTACCAGCGTTCCTCGACGCTGTTCATCCTGTTGAAGCGAACGGGCGCCCTCGAGAAGAAGCTCAACGCGCTCGGCTATGACGTGAGCTGGCACGAGTTCTCAACGGGCCTGCTGCAGTCGCTCAACGCCGGCAGCGTCGATCTGCATGCGGATGTGGCGGATGCCTTTGCGCTCTTTACGCAGGCCGCCAATGCACCGCTGACCTACTACGCCGAAGAGACCTCTGCGCCGACCGCCCAGGCGATCATCGTGCCGCCGGATTCGCCGATTCATTCGGTGGCGGACCTGAAGGGCAAACGCGTCGCGGTGTCCAAAGGATCGGGCTGCAACTTCCTGTTGCTGAGCGCGTTGGCAAAAGCGCGTCTGACGATCAACGATATACAGGTGCGCTATCTGGAGGCGCCCGACGCGCTCGCCGCGTTCCGCGGCGGCAACATCGATGCATGGGCCATCTGGGACCCGTTCCTCGCGGCCCAGCAGCGTGAGGCGCATGTTCGCGTGATCGCGGACGGCAGCGGCGGCGTCGCTCAATACAACCGCTTTTACACGGCGACAACCGCCTTCGCGGATAAGCATCCGGATGTGCTGCGCGTCGTATTCGACGAATTGAACACGACGGGCAAGTGGGTCAAGGCGCATCCCCAGGAAGCCGCACAGATTCTCGGCCCGGTGTGGGGCAATATTCCTGGGCCGACTGTCGAGTTGGCCAATAGCCGCCGCAGCTACGACATCGTGCCGGTAAAACGCGATCAATTGGCCGAGCAGCAGCGCATCGCCGACACGTATCGCGCGGCAGGGCTGATTCCCGCCACTTTGAAAGCGACGGATATCCGTATCTGGACGCCCTCGGCGAAGTGATCCGGGGAGCCGCTGCATCCAGCATCAACCCGGATTCCAAGTTCTAAGGCCGCGTGAGCGGCCTTAGAGTTTTTAGCGGACCGGGCGGGCGCCGCGACCTAGGCGGGCACCGACCTGATACTTTCTACAGCTGGGCAATCGCCCCGGAGACTTCCGGATTCCGCGCCACACCGAACCTTTCCTTGTGTGCCGTCCCATTCAGATAGAAATCACCGATAGCGGCTTCACGGATGATTGCCGGATTATGCGACGCCAGCACACGCGCGTTGCGCCAGTAGCGATCGAAGCGACGCGTCTCGCTGGTTGCCGATGCACCGCCCACTTCGAACAACAACGTCGCCGCTTGCAAGGTTTGTTCGATAACAATCTGCTGCGCCTGGAAAGTCTGGATATCGAGGCGCACATAGGTCTGTTCGTCTGTGCGGCCGTCCTGCCGCGCGACCGACACTTCATCGATTGCGCTGGCTAGCGAAGCGCTGATGCTCTGCGTCGAGTAAGCAAGGCTCGCGAGCCGGCCGACTACTCGATGCACCAACGGATTGTCACGCGGGTTCGATTCACCCGGAATGCCGAAAGTCCGCGTTTTACCCTGCGTGAACGCCACCGCATCGCGTAGCGCCGCGCGACTGATACCGGCCAGGTTCGCGACATGAAGCGCCTGATAGTACGCAGTAAGCAGACTGTTACGGCGTGGCTCGGCGGCGTTATACCGGCGGTACAGATTGTCGAGCGAGACCGGCACGTGATCGAAACGTGCCGTACCGCTACCGGTCAGCCGCTGCCCGAAACCATCCCAATCGTCGATGCGGGCGAGGCCCGGCGTATCGGTTTTGACGAGTACGCGGACGTCGCTTTCGCCGTCGTGCGCGGTAACGTCGACCCAGTCAGCGTAGAGCGTGCCCGTGGTGTAGTACTTCTCGCCGTCGAGATGCCACGCGCCGTCGGTTTGGGTGAGACGTACGCTGTTGTTGGTCACGCCGGTGCGTTCCGAAACGGCGCCGCCGATAATCTGACCTTGTGCGATACGCGTGAACCATCGGTCACGCAACGATTCATCGCCGTTTTCCAGCAGCGATTCAATAAACCCACCGTGCACGCGCAGGATTTGCGGAAGGTTCGAGTCTGCTTCGCCGAGACGCGTGACTAACGCAAAGAACGCTTTCAGCGAGATGCCTTCGCCGCCGAAGCGCTTGGGTACGCGCAGTTTGGTGTAGCCGGCTTCGCGAAGCCATTCCACCGGCGCGTAGGCCAGTTCCCGATTCTGTTCGCGTTCCACGGCACCTTCGGCGATGCGGGCGAATACGGGTGCGAAGCGTTGGGTTAGTTCGTCGTCGCCGAACGGGTCTGCTGCGTCTGCGGTGGTGGGATTTGAGGGCGAGTGCGGTTCAGATGTTGGCATGTGTTCTCCATAGCGGGCCGGGCGCCGAGCGCAATCTGAGAACGGTACGGGAGGGGACGGGGGCGAGCAACCAAGTATTTGGTTGATTCTTAGAACGGGTAGTGAAATGGCTTTTTTGCCTGCGCGGCGCTTGTTTGTCTGTGCGCTTAGGGCGTTGGTCTTTCCTTAACCGCACCTCGTCACTGCACCACCACCGCGATTGTGATTAGAACGGCAACCGCAACCGCCTACCGCAACTGTGAATGTGACCGGGACTGTTCGAATCGAGACCGGGACCGGGACGGGTGATTGCAGTACACCGACATATGATTCGAAGTGGGGGTTCCAGGTGAGCGCAGAAGCGCGTCGCCGAGGCGAAGCCGATGGCCTCCGCCGCGGCAAACGAAGCCTCTGGTTTCCCATGCAGACCCGTCCGCGACGCACGCAGTGCGGAGTGGGAGCTGATGAGTCCTTTGTCACTAACGCCGAATGTGCGAGAACACGGATTCCAGATGCACCACTACCCGTTGCAGACCACGGGGCCCACTTAGTATTAGCGGTTTGAGCCGCTTTCTTTTGCCTACTTTTCTTTGCGGCATGCAAAGAAAAGTAGGTGCCGCCCCGCACAGGGGCAACGCTAATAGACCACTAACAATTCAAGGAAAGGCACCAAACCCAGAACAAGGAAAGCCCCAAACCTCAGGCAAACAGAAAATCAACCGCCGAGCAGGCAAAAACTTTACTTCACCCGCCGACGCCCCAACCCCCGCACCGCGAGCAAACACAAAACCATAACCGTAAGCGACAAAACCGTCGTCATCGTCCCAAGTGCATAAATCACAGGCGTCGTCACCGACGTGGTAAGCCCCTGCAATTCGAGCGGCAAGGTATTCTGATCTCCAATCGCCTGCGAGGTACGCGCAATCTCATCCCATGAAAGGGTGAAGCCAAACATCGCCACGCCGACAACCGAAGGTCCGATGATCGGCAAGACAACATGCCGGAAGCTTTGCCATGGGGTGGCGCCAAGATCCCGCGAAGCTTCCTCATAAGCAGGGTTGAAGCGGTTGAACACAGCAAACATCACGAGCAAGCCGAACGGCAGCGTCCACGTCAAATGCGCACCCAGCGCCGACGTGAACAAACCCATCGACGTCGTATAGGTGTCCGCAAACGACTGATACCCCCACGCGGAAGCAAGATACTTCACACCGTTATCGAGCAACCGGAACGTCAACCCGATCCCAAGCGAAACGATAATGGATGGCATGATCAGACTGGCAACCGACACGTAAAAGACGGCCGTGTCGCCGCAAAACCGCCGGCGAAAAGCCAATCCCGCCGCCACTGAGAACAGCACGGTCAACACCGTTACAGCCAGCGCGAGCCGCACTGATCGCCCAAATGCACCCCAGATATCGACGTCGCCGACGCCGTCACGCAGCGCGGCAAACCAGTGCAACGACACGCCGCGCATCGGAAACGTCAGCCCGCCCTCGGGTCCCTGAAACGAAAGAATGAAAATCGTAATGACCGGTCCATACAGGAACAGCACGAACAAGCCGAACAGCAGCGCGAGCCAGTAAAAGCTGGCCGGCCGACGCTCCCGATGTTTGAGGCGAATGGCCTGCATCTTCACAGCTCCTTGCGGATGTCGACTACCCGCGTCAAGCCCCACACGATCATCAACACGACGGCCAGCAGAATGATCGCGTTGGCCGCCGCCGCGGGAAATTGCAGGTAGCCGGTTTGCACCTGGATGATCTTGCCGACCGATGCGATCTGCTGGCCGCCCATTACGCCGACGGTCAGGAAATCGCCCATCACGATCGTGATCACGAAGATCGAGCCGATCACGATGCCGGTCTTCGACAGTGGCAACACCACGTCGCGAATCACTTGCCAGCCGCTCGCGCCGGCATCGCGCGCCGCTTCGAGCAAAGAGCGGTCGATCCGCATCATCGCGTTGAAAATCGGCACGATCATGAAGAACGTGTAGAGGTGCACGAACGCCAGCACGACCGAGAAGTTCGAATACAGCAGCCATTCGAGCGGCTGGTCGATCAGATGCGCGCCCAGCAGTGCCTGATTGACGAGCCCGTTACGGCCGAGCAATGGCATCCACGAGATCATGCGGATCACGTTCGACGTCCAGAAGGGAATCGTGCAGACGAGGAACAGGATTGTCTGCATGCTCGTCGTGCGCACGTGGAACGCGAGAAAGTAAGCGATCGAAAAACCCAGCAGCAAGGTCACGGTCCATACGATCGCGCAGAACTTGAGCGTCGACCAGTACGTTTTTAACGTCACGCAGACGTCCGTCATCGACGAACAGCCGTTGAAAATCGCCGCGTAGTTTTTCAGCGTGAAGGCCGGGATGATCTGGTATTCGTTGAAGTCCCAGAAACTGACGATCAACGTGATGATCAACGGCACGATGAAAAACAGCAAGAACGTGAGCGAAAGCGGTGTCGCCTGCAGCCATGCCGGCGCGCGCCGGTGTTTGACGGGCTCATCCTGCGTGTCAGAGGGAAGGTCGATCGTTGCCATGGGCGGATGTCAGTGGAAGTACTTTTGCGGCATGACCGCGTCATCGAAGAACTGCCGGCATGTCATGCACCGGCAGTCCGGCATGCGATTCAGTCGCTCAAGCCACGCTCAAGTTACATTCAGGCCGCGATGAACTCGTTCCACTTCTGAACCATGTAGATGTTCTCGTCCATCACCGCATTCCAGCAGGCAATCGCCCCCATGCGCTGGTTGTACGAACCACCGTCGCGCACGGTGCCGGCTTTTTCGAGCAACTGGCCATCAGGTGCCTTGATGTCCTGCGCGGCAGCTTTGCCTTCGATCCAGTAGTCCCATTCATAAGGTTGCATGTGCGTTTTCGCCGTCTCGAGCACACCGGAGTAGTAGCCCTGACGCATCAGGTAGGCGCCGGCCCATCCGTCCTGGAACCAGTTGACGAACTCATACGCAGCGTCGAGCTTCTTGCCTTGCAGCGAGCGCGGAAAGCCGAAACCTGACGCCCACGAGCGATAGCCTTCCTTGAGCGGCTGGAACTTGCAGGCGACACCCATGGTGCGCACCTTGGTCACGGCCGGCGACCACATCGACTGGATCACCACCTCGCCCGACGCCATCAGGTTCACGCTTTCGTTGAAGTCCTTCCAGAACGCGCGGAACTGGCCGGCGCGCTTGGCTTCGATCAGGATCTTGATGGTCTGGTCGATTTCGGCCTTGGTCATGTTGCCTTTGTCGCCGTACTTCACGTGGCCCATCGCCTCGATCGCCATTGCCGAATCCATGATGCCGATCGCCGGAATGTTCAACAGTGCCGCCTTGCCCTTGAATTGCGGATTGAGCAGTTCGGCCCAGCTGTCGATTGGGCGCTTGATAAGGTCGGGACGAATGCCGAGCGTGTCCGCGTTGTATGTGGTCGGGATCAATGTCATCCATTCGGTCGGCGTCGCTGAGAACTCGGTGGAACGCGGGCCTGTCAGAAACATCACCTTCTTCGGTGCGGTGCCCTGATCGCCGATTTTCTTGCCGTTCACTTCACCGCGCGTCAGCACCGGCGTGATCTTGTCGGCGAGCTTGATGCGTTTCGCGTCCATGCCCGCGAGCGTACCGGCCGGAATCAGTTTCTTGAGCGCAAAGTATTCGGTGTCGACGATGTCGAACGAGTTGGGTTGGGTGATGATGCGCTTGGCCACGTCGTCAGTCGTCACCGGCACGTATTGAATGTCGATGCCTGTGTCTTCCTTGAATTTCTTCGCGATGTCGGCGCTCTGATTCACCGCCGTGCCGAGGTAGCGCAACGTGATCTTCTCCTGCGCATGCACGTACGGAAAACCGGCAATGCCGGCCGCCGCCACAGCGCCCTTGATGAACGTGCGGCGCGACAGGCCCTTTTCCTTCAGATCGGATGCGGCCGCTGCCGGGCTCTCGTTCGCTTCACTCATTGCCTTCTCCTCAGTTGACGTTCGTTTGATCTGCGCTTGATGTTCGATCAGCGCCTGTTTGTCGTTCAGTTGAAGCCCCGTTCACACTACTCGTTCAGAGGCGTTCTTTGCGCCGCCATGTCGCGCAAGGCAGAACACAATCGCGCACCCGCTCAGGCCGCAAGCGGATGCGCGTCCTGCTCGTTCCACCAGACCACCACACGCGCGTCGGGGCCGAGCCGCGCCGGGTCGTAATCGCCGTCGCTTACGAGCGAAATCAGTTCTGGCGAGCCGTCGAGCGGATCGAGTGTCATGCGTAAATGGGTGCCCTGGTACTCCGCTTCGCGTACTTTGCAGGGCACGCCGCCAATCCGCGTCAGGCCACTCTCACCGGTTGCCGTCTGGACGGGCGTCACGCCGTGCGGCACCACTCGCAGATGATCGGCACGCACGGTAAACGAGCGGCCGTTCGTATTGAATACGTTGTGACCACCGAGAAAACGCGCGACAAATTCAGTACGTGGACGGTTGAAGACTTCGTGCGGTGTGCCACTTTGTTCGATGCGCCCGTGGCTCATCACGACTACGAGATCGGCAAGCGCCATCGCTTCTTCCTGCGAGTGCGTGACGTGCACGAACGTGATACCGAGTTCTTTCTGCCAGCGCTTGAGTTCTGCACGCATCTGCACGCGCAGGAAGGGGTCGAGCGCGGACAGCGGCTCGTCGAGCAATAAACATCCCGGTTGATTCAGCAACGCCCGGGCGAGCGCCACACGTTGCTGCTGGCCGCCCGACAGTTGTGCCGGTTTGCGTTCGGCATACGCGGACATCGCAACCAGCTCCAGCAGCTCGCCGGCACGCTTGCGGCGCACATCCTTCGCGATGCCGCGCATCTTCAGGCTGAACGCGACGTTATCGAGCGCGCTCAGATGCGGGAACAGCGCGTAGTTCTGAAACACCATTGCCGTGCCGCGGGCAGCGGGTTCTTCCCGCGTGACATTGCGTCCCGCGATCAGAATGTCACCCTCGGTGACCGATTCATGCCCGGCGATCATGCGCAGGGTTGACGTCTTGCCGCATCCCGAAGGCCCGAGCAGGCAGCAGTACTGACCGCCGGCGATGCGCAGATCGATGGCGTCGACGGCAAGCGAGTCGCCGTACTGCTTCGACACGTGCACCAGTTCGATATCGGCGGCTGTGGTTTCGAGTACCGTTGAAGCAGGCTGAATCATGGAGTGGATGTCCTCGTGAACGGCGAAGTGCTGACGCACGCTAAACCACACGCGATGCCTCGATGAAGCCATCCAAATGCAAGACATGTGCCATCCGTCGATTCGTGATGGTCGCGGATTGCAAACGCGCCGGTGTGCTTAACGTCGACGAGTTGGCTCACATATTGCAAACGATCCGTAGCGTCGATCGTCAGCGATCAAAGCGTTTCTTTTGCGCAATCGCGGTGCGTCTTCGGTCCGTCCCGGGGCATGATCCGGCCAACTCGGTTCATGCGGGGCGCCACGCGTCGCTTTTCGTCACTCACGGCTTCTTTACATGAACGACACACGGAACATGCCCGCACCAGAGAATCGCGCCCATCAATCGATCGCTACTCATGGCCGCTTTGCGTATCGCCCGATCACGGACAGCGACACGTTTCGCTGGCCAGGCGATAGCGGGCTAGCGGTCTACCTCGGTTTCAACATCGAGCACTTTGCGTTCGGCGAGGGACTCGGCGCCGCGCTTGGCCCGATTTCGCCGCAACCGGATGTGCTGAACCACAGCTGGCGTGAGTACGGCAACCGCGTGGGTGCCTGGCGCTGTATCGAACTGTTCGACCAGTTGGAAATGCCTGCGGGCACGCTCATCAATACAGCGCTCTACGACCATTGCCCGGAGTTGATCGCGGCCTGTGTGGCGCGCGGCGACGAACTGATCGGCCATGGGCACACTAATGCACATCGGCAAAGCGACCTCGACGAAAATGGGGAACGCGAGCTGCTTCTGCATTGCCGCGAACGTATCGCCGAAGCGTCCGGCACGCCGCCGCAGGGCTGGCTTTCACCGTGGATCTCCGAATCGCACCTGACGCCCGACCTGTTGGCCGAGACCGGTTATCGCTATACGCTGAACTGGTGTCACGACGATCGTCCGGTACGCATGGCCACACGCAGCGGGCCGTTATGGTCGATTCCCTATCCACAGGAACTCAACGATCTGCCGATGATGGTAGGTCGCCATATGGACGGCCGCGCGTTTGCCGACATGATCGTCGATCAGTTCGACGAGATGCTCGAACAGGCGAATCGCGGCACGCAGCCGCAGGCGCTCGTGATGGGCATCGCGCTGCATCCTTATCTGGTGGGGCAGCCTTACCGACTGCGGCATCTGCGCCGCGCGCTCGAACACATCGCCGCGGCACGAGCGAAAGGCGATGCGTGGATCACGACGCCGGGCGCAATCGCGCATCACATGGACGAACTGGAGCGGGACGGCGTGCTGCGCCCGGAGGTCGCATGAGCACGAGCACCAACCCGAAAGCCGGCCCGGCCACCGCCAGAAAAACGCCCAAGGAAGAAGCGGACGTCGACGCGCGCATCTATCAGTCGATCTTCGACGGCGTGCTGAACCATCGTTTGACGCCCGGCACGAAGTTGCCGGAGCCCGAGTTGTGCCAACTGTTCGGCGTGGGCCGCGCAGTCGTGCGGCGCGTGCTGGAAAAGCTCGCTTACGACGGCATCGTGGTGCTACGGCCGAATAAGGGCGCCGTGATCGCCGAGCCGACGCCTGAGGAAACGCGCGAGATCTTCGAGGCGAGGCGCTCCGTTGAACGCATGCTGGTCGAGCTGGCCGTACAGCGCGCGAGCGCTCAGGACATCAAGGACTTGCGCGAGCAACTGGCGAGCGAGCACGAAGCGATGCATCGCTTCGACCAGCCATCGTGGGCCACGCTCGCCAGTGGTTTTCATATGCGCATCGCCGCGCTCGCGGGCAACTCGATCCTGCAGAACTATCTGAAGGAACTGGTTTCGCGATGCTCGCTCATTGTCGGCGTGTATGAGCCACCGGGGCATGCGCCGTGCGAACACGCGGAGCATGCGACGATTGTCGATTGCATCGAAGCACGCGATGCAGCAGGTGCAATGGCCCACATGGAAGCGCATCTTCGCGATATCCAGGAGCGGATCGAAACCTCGCGGATGCGCGGCGAGAAAAGCCTCGGCCAGCTACTCGGCATTACTGGCCACGCCAACGCTTCGGCGCGGGCGACTACGTGACGACACGCGACCGCTCTACGCCCGGCCGACTCAAACCCCAAGCGCACGGCCATCGCTGCGCGGATCATGCGCGCCTGACGCTGCGCCGTCCGGCTCGATGCGGATCACGCCTGGATGGCCCGCCAAAGGACTCTGCGCCGGAATAACGCTCACCTCATGCCCACGTGCAGCGAGTTCGGCGAACACGTCGGCGCCGGCGTTTTCTTCGAGCTTCAAGGCATCGCGCGTATCGGAGAAGGTCTTGCCAAGCAGAAAGCGCGGACGGGCGAGGGCAGTGAGCGGGTCCACCCCGTAGTCGATCAGGCGCGTGAGAATCGCGGCCAGCGTTTGTGGCTGACCGTCGGCGCCTTGCGTGCCGAACAGCAGGTGTGGCCGGCCATTCTTCAGATACATGCCGGGGTTGAGTGTGTGGAACGGCCGCTTGCCCGGCTGCACCGCGTTGTGATGTGCGGGGTTCGTGCTGAATGACGCGCCGCGGTTGTGCCACAGAATCCCCGTATCGCCTGCCACTACGCCGCTACCCCAGTCGAAGTAAACCGTTTGCAGAACACTGACGCTGCGGCCTTCGCTATCCGTCGCGCCGATAAACACCGTGTCGCCCGGGCGGAACACATGAGGCCATGCGCGCGCTTCACGCAGATTGATCGAGCGCGCATGCGCATCGAGCGCGGCGGGCGACAGCATGTCGTCGACCGGCACCCAGTTGAACTCGGGATCGGACACGAAACGGTCGCGGTCCACGAACGCGCACTTCACCGCTTCCACCAGCAGGTGATAGTAGTCCGCGCTGCCCTCGGCAATCTGCGCAATATCGAAGCGATCGAGCATGCCCATGATCTGCAGGGTCGTCACACCTTGAGTCGGCGGCCGCATGCTGACCAGTTCGCCGCCACGGTAAGCCACCCGCAATGGCGCCTCATCGCGTGCTTGCGTTCGTGCCAGATCGCTCAATGTCAGCGGCGAGCCGGCCTCGCGCAAACCGCGTGCGATCCGCTCGGCAAGCTCGCCCTCATAGAATTCGCGTGCGCCGAAGCGGGCAATCCGTTCGAGGCTCTTCGCCAGCGCGGGTTGCACGAAGCGTTCGGCGACGGCGGGAATCCGGCCGTGTGGCGCGAAAGTCTCTGCAAAGCCGGGCAGGGCGTGCAATTCGTCCGCCCGCATGCTTTGCCAGAAATGCTGCGAGGGCGTGACCGGGAAGCCATCGGATGCATATTCCAGTGCACGGTCGAACAGCGACGACCACGATTGCGCGCCGCCCCATGCGTCTTTACTGATCTCATACGCCTGACGCCATGTATCGACGGTCGCGGCCGTGGTGAGTGCCGAGGCTGCGCCGCGCAATGGAATGGCGCCTGTGAACGCGGGCAGTTGCTGCGCGGCCTGGCCGATGCCCGACACCGTGCGCAACATCCCGTGCCGGTCGCCGATCACCCAGAATGCGTCGCCGCCGAGTCCGGTGAAATGCGGATACGTCACGCACAGCGCCGCGCCGATGGCGATGGCAGCCTCGATCGCGTTGCCGCCCGCACGCAGTATGTCGAGGCCCGCGGCGCTGGCAACGGCGTGCGGGCTGGTGACCATGCCGCGGTTGCTGCTGGCGAGTTTCAGATTGTGCATCAATGCCCCGCTACCGAAGGTTCGCCAAGGTGTGCTGCGAGTATAGATTGCGCGCGAGGGCAAGCAACGCGCGATCGCTGCCGCGCGCGCCGATGAGCGACAGCGCAAGCGGACGATCTATTTCGTCAGTAAAGGGCAGCGTGATTTGCGGCAGGCCGCCAATCGCGGCGATCGAGTTCATCGTGAGCGCATCTTCATAGAAGCTGCCGATCGCGGCGTCCGGCGCGTCTTTCGCCAACAGCGCAACGGGCGTGGTCGGCATGAGCAGCACGGCATCGGGTTCGAACATCGCATCGAGCACGCTGCGTAGTTCGCGCTGCGTGGCGCGCCGTTGCGTGGCCTGGTTTCGATCGAGCGTCTCCAGCCGCGCAAAGCGGGCTGCAATGGATGGACCGAAACGCGGCCGCGCCGAACGGATCCAGTCGCCGAGCGAGGCGTCGATTTCAAGGTCCTGCACCGCCTGATAACACGCAAGCCAGCGCGCCTCGTCCCCGGCGAACAGATCGAGCGACGTGTCCGCGCCTAACGATTCAGCTAGCGCGTCAAGCCGTAAAGCATCGTCAGGCTCGTTGCGCGCACGAGCAGCGAACGCCTCGGCGACACGAACCAGGCGCACCGGCTGCCCGGACGAGGAAGCTGCAGAGGGCGCTTGCGGCAGCAGTACGTCGCCCACCGCTGCAAGCACATCGATCGACCGCGCGAACCAGCCGATTGTGTCGAAGCACGGCGCAAACGGCAACACACCCTCAAGCGAAATCGCATCGTGACTCGGCCGCATACCCCACAATCCGCAGAACGCCGCGGGAACGCGCACCGAGCCGCCGGTATCGGTGCCTAACGCAAAGTCCACCTCACCGCCGGCCACTGCCGACGCAGAGCCGCCCGACGATCCACCCGGCAACGCATGCGGCCAACGCGGATTGAGCGGCGTGCCGTCATGATGGTTCGCGCCTTCGAGGCTATAGGCGAGTTCGTCGGTAATCGTCTTGCCGTCGAGCGTCGCGCCGGCAGCCAGCAGCGCGCCGACACAGGGCGCGTGACGGCGCGCTGCCACATGGCTCTCCCGCCAGTCAGGATTGCCGCCGCCGGTCGTCACACCAGCGACGTCGATCAGATCCTTCACCGCAAAGCGCAGGCCGTCGAGTGGCCCGCTCGCCGTCGCAGCTACCCGTACGCGTGGGCCGGAGATAAACGCACTCATGCGGCATCCGCCAACGCATCGACGATGCGCGCCGAATCCGTGACGAAGCCAAAGCACTTCTTCACGTTCCAGACGGCCGCCTCCGTGCAGAACGCCGGCGACGACGTCGCGCAGCAGTCTTCCACCAGCACGCAGCCGTAACCGAGAAAGTTGGCGTCGGTCAGCGAATGCAGCACGCACTGATCGGTGTTCACGCCCGCGAACATCACCGTGCGAATGCCGAGGTTGCGCAGGATGCTGTCGAGCGGCGTGTCCCAGAAGCCGCTGATGCGGTACTTGTCCACGCAGATGTCCTCGGGCAGCGGCTTGAGTTCGTCGACCACGGCGGCTGCCCACGAATCCTTTTCAAGCACATGCGAGCCGTTGCTCGCGAGCGGTTCGCCGAGGCCGGTCCCAGTTCCGGTTGGTTTATATAGATGCAATTGGTTCGGCGGCATGTTGGCGAGGTCGGGCCGGTTTCCCCAATTGACCCAGATAACCGGCACGCCGCGGTGACGCAGAGCCGGCAGCAGGCGCTGCAATGGTGCAATCGGTGCGCGGTCGACCTCGAAATCGCCCCCAATCTGGGCAACCCATCCTCCGTTGGTGCAGAAATCATTCTGCATGTCGATGACGACGATCGCCGTGCTGCGCAGGTCGATGCGCACGTCTTGCGGTTCGCACGACAGCGTCGCGACGACCGGCGCGGGCGGGGGCAACGACATGTCGACCAGTTTCTCGCTGGCACTCCAGCGATAGCGGCCATCGCGGCCCAACTGGCCGGAAACGCTTGTGCCATATGCGTCGTGTTGTTTCATCGGAGGTTCTCCATCGCGTCTGAATCGCCATAAAAAGTGGGTTGCCCGGACCTTGCCGCACGATGCGTTTGCAGCGCGCAGCCCGCTGTTTCGAGCAGATCGGAACGAAGCCCGGCGTCTGTCAAAAGCACGGCATGGCATCGAAGTTGCATATATTTCGTTCATGAATAACCTACTTACCCAAATCAAACGCAAGAGGAATGCCAGAATGTCGATCGCCAAGTTCAAAACCCTCGCCACCTGCGTCGTGGCGCTCGCCGTATCCACCAGCGCGGTTCATGCCGTCGCTGCCGATCCGTTGCGGGTCGGTGTGCTGATTCCCGGTTCGAAATCAGACAAGGGCTGGATGGAATCCGGCTATGACGGGCTCGTTGCCGCGCAGAATGAACTGGGTCCGAAGCTCAAGACGCAGATGATCGAAAACATCAACTACGCCGACATGGAACAGGCGCTGACCAACCTCGCGTCGAAGAACCAGTTGGTGATCGGTGTAGGTGGGCAGACCCAGGCGTCCGTGCTGAAGATCGCCAGGCGCTTTCCCAATGTGAAGTTCGCGATCGTCGGCGGTAACAAGGGGCAGGACATGCCGCCAAATGTGGCGGGCTACGACGTCAAGCAGGCGGAGATCGCTTACGTCGCCGGCGCGGCTGCGGCGATGCTGTCGAAGAACGGCGCGGTCAGCTACGTGGGCGGCATGGAGATTCCGTCAATCGTCAACGCCGGCAAGGAGTTCGGCAACGGTGCGCGCTCGATCAATCCGAAGATCAAGTATTTCGAGAGCTACACGGGCGATTTCGACAATGTCTCGAAGGCGAAGGAAGCCACGCTGGCGGCCATCTCCCAGGGCGCGGACGTCCACTATCACATTCTCAATCTCGGCTTGCGCGGTATGGAGCAGGCGGCCAACGAAAAGCATACGCATGTGATCGGCAGCTATACCGACCGTTGCGGCACGGACCCGCTGTATATCGCGTATTCGATTACCGGCGTCGGCTATCAGGTGCAGTACGCAATCGACCAGATGGCGGCTGGCACGTGGCAGCCGGGCTATAAGGCGTTCGGCCTGGCAATGGGGCCGAAGGCGTCGGGCATGGTTGTCTGCAAGCCGACGCCGGAGATGTCGACGAAAATCAGGCAGATCGAGCAGGACATCGAGAGCGGCAAGATCAAGGTCTCGGAAGGCTGATATGGACGCCACTCCAGCTTCTGCCGCTTCCGCAACGGCGTTTGCCGGCGTGGACGCCGCCTCCCACGCAAGTCACGACGCGCCGCGCACCGCGGTTCTGCGCATGGACGGCATCGGCAAGCGCTTCGGCCCGTTTCAGGCGTTGAGCGACGTGTCGCTCGAACTCTTCGTGGGCGAAGTGCATTGCCTGCTGGGCGAGAACGGCGCCGGCAAATCGACGCTGTGCAACGTGGTGTTCGGCGTGCATCAGCCCGACGCGGGATCAATGTGGCTGGATGGCGAGCCGTATCGGCCCCACAGTCCGCGCGACGCCCTTGCGCACGGCATCGCGATGGTGCATCAGCATTTCAGTCTCGTCGAAGACGTGAGCGTGCTCGACAACCTGCTGCTCGGCCAGGTACGCGGCTGGCTAGATCGCAAGCGCGAGGCGCAACGGGTGCGCGCGCTGGTGGCTGATCTGGGTCTCGCGCTTGAGCCGCATGCGCGTGTCGCTGATCTGTCGGTCGGCGAAAAACAGCGCGTCGAGATCGTCAAGTGTCTGATCCGTGAGCCTCGGCTTCTGGTGCTGGATGAGCCGACCGCCGTGCTGCTGCCGGCCGAAATCGATGCATTGCTCGACACCTGTGCGCGGGTTGTCGCGCGCGGTTGCGCGGTCGTACTGGTGACGCACAAGCTGGCGGAGATCCGCCGGATCGCCAGCCGCGCGACGGTGCTGCAAAGCGGCCGCGTGGTCGCCCGTTCGAGCACGCCGTCAGCAGATGTCGATATGCTGGTGCGGGCCATGATTCAACGGCCGGGCAATGAGGATCACAGGGCGGAGCACAGCGCGAAGCCCGCGCCGCTGAAACCCCGCAGCGCGTCCCCTTATGGCAGGCCACTCGCCGATGAAGTCTTGCAGATCGACGGCCTTACGGTGCGCGATGCCGACGGTGTCACGCGTCTCGAAAACTGCACGCTGGTGGTCAACCGCGGCGAGATCGTCGGCATCGCGGGCGTGGAGGGCAACGGTCAGAGCGAACTCGGTGCGGTGCTCGCCGGCCTGCAGCGAGCGAGTGCCGGGCGCTTTTTCGTGCAGGGCAAGGATTGCACGCAGGCCGCGCCGCAGACGTTGACGAAGGCGGGTGTCGGCGTGGTGCCGGAAGACCGGCACGCGGTCGGCTGTGTGCCCGACATGAGCCTGACCGAAAATCTCTTTCTCAACCGCCTCGACGACTTCGCGCGGCACGGCTTCATGCGCCGTCGTGCGATGCGGCGCGACGCCCGCGCGCTGATGCAGCGTTTCGATGTGCGTGCCGCGAGTCCCGACGTCGCGTTTCGCGGCCTATCCGGCGGCAACCAGCAAAAAGCAGTGCTGGCGCGCGAGATCACGCTTGAGGGCCTCGCCGTGCTGGTCGCGGCGCAGCCTACGCGAGGTCTCGACGTCGGCGCTGTCGCGGCGGTGTATGAGCACATTCGCGCCGCCCGCGACCAGGGCGTTGGCGTATTGCTGATCTCGTCCGAACTCGACGAATTGATGGCTGTGGCCGACCGCGTCCTCGTCATGTATCGCGGCCGCATCATGGGCACCTGTATGCCGGATGCGTCGCAACTCAATCTTCAACGCGAGCGCATTGGCGCATGGATGGCAGGCCAGACAGCATGACTCCCACGACCTCATTGACTTCTTTGTCCCTCGCCTCATGGCGCGGTTCGCGGCGCGTGCGAACCGCGGCTGTGCTGGGAGGCGCCGCGCTCTTCGCGGTTGCAGCGGCGCTGGCGCTGATTGCAATCGTTCATGTGCCGATCGGCGATGCGCTCGCCGCCTTCGCCGACGGTGCGTGGGGCTCGCCTTACGCGATCGGCGCATCGATCAATCGCAGCCTCGTGTTCGCGCTGGTCGGCAGCGGCTTCGTGCTGGCGAACCGCGCGCAGCTGACTAACGTCGGCGGTGAAGGGCAGATCGCGATGGGCGGCATCGCCGCCACCGCTGTCAGCCTCTATGGCCACGTCGCGCACTTGCCGTTCGGTCTGTCGTTCATCATGCCGATGCTGGCGGCCGCGCTGGCCGGCGCGGCATGGGGCGCGATTCCCGGCTGGCTGAAAGCGCGCGCCGGTACCAACGAGGTGATCAGCACCTTGCTGCTGACGTTCATCGCGGTGTGGTTCCTCTACTGGTGCGTGCAATCCGAAACGCTGCTGCGCCAGCCGATGACCAACGCTGCCACGCTGCCCGAGTCGCTGGATATTCCCGATTCGACCAAGCTTGCGCTGCTGTCGAGTGCAAGCTCCACGGGGCTGCATATCGGTTTGCCGATCACGCTCGTGTTGTGCATCGTGGTGGCGCTGGTGCTGGTGTATAGCCGCTTCGGCATGTATCTGCGCGCAGTCGGCCTGAACGCGCTGGCGGCGCGCCGCGCCGGCATGCCGATCACGTCGACAATCGTCGGCGCGCTGGCATTGGCCGGTGCGCTCGGCGGTCTCGCCGGGGCATTGATGCTGCAAGGCGATCAATATTCGCTGAAAGCCGGCTTTTCGTCGGGTTACGGCTTTGACGGTCTCGTGGTCGGTTTGCTCGCGCGCGGCTCGATAACAGGCGTGTGCGCGGCGGCGTT
The DNA here is from genome assembly GCF_046026675.1 of Paraburkholderia sediminicola. Lineage (GTDB taxonomy): Bacteria > Pseudomonadota > Gammaproteobacteria > Burkholderiales > Burkholderiaceae > Paraburkholderia > Paraburkholderia sediminicola_F. The sequence goes on from NZ_JAQQEY010000002.1 coordinate 2,110,670, forward strand.
GCTGTTCGGCTTTCTGCGCTCGGGCGGCATCAATATGGAAATGGTCGCATCCGTGCCGTCGGCGCTGGTGCTGGTGGTGCAGGGCGTCGTGATCGTCGCGCTGGCCGGCGGATCGCTGTGGCTCGAACCGAAAGGAGCACGTTGATGAACGCGGAATTCGTAGCGGTTTTCGTCGGCTCCTCGATCCGATTTGCTGTCCCGCTGATGCTGGCTTCGACCGGTGAACTGATCAGCGAACGGGCCGGCGTGCTCAACATGAGCGTGGAGGGCATGATGCTGTCGGGCGCATTTCTCGGCGCGGCGGGCGCATGGGCGACCGGCAATGCGGCGCTGGGTCTCGCGATCGGCATGCTCGGCGTGCTGCCGATCGCTTTGCTGCAAGCGTTCCTGAGCGTGACGTTGCGCGCCAATCAGATCGTTACCGGTATCGGCATCAATATCCTGGCGCTTGGCGCGACGACGCTCGCTTATCGCGAACTGTTCGGCGAACGTTCGAGCGCGGTGATTCCTGGCCTCGCGCGCTGGTCGCCACCCGGTTTGGGTGCGATTCCGGTCATCGGCGAGCCCGTGTTCCATCAGGTATGGCTCGTCTATCTCGGCCTCGCGATTTTGCTGGCAACCTCGCTCGTGATGCGGCGGACCGCGCTCGGTGTGGCGCTGCACGCGGTGGGCGCCGCGCCGAGGTCGGTCGATCAGTCGGGGCTCTCGGTGACGCGGCTGCGTTATGGCGCAGTGCTGTTTTCAGGCGCCATGTCGGGCGCTGCGGGTTGTTTCATTTCGATCGGCGACATTCACACCTTCACCGAAGGGATGACCGGCGGCGCCGGTTACCTCGCGATTGCGGCGATCATCTTCGGTAACTGGAAGATCGGCCGCACAGTCGGCGCGTGTTTGCTGTTCGGCGCCGCGAGCGCGTTGCAGTTTCAGTTGCCCTTGATCGGTGTGCATGTGCCGACCGCGCTGCTGGTGATGCTGCCTTATCTGCTCGCGCTGATCGCGGTGGCGGGGCTGATTGGCCGGCAAACCGCGCCGCTTGCGCTGACCCAGCCGTTCCGGCGCTGAGGCCGCGCTTACAATCCTGTGAAGTCACGCAACCCCTGACGCATCCCTTTGACGCATCCCTGCCACCGCCAGGCTTTCCATCGATATGAAACGTGCTTCCGCCCGATCGACCCCCGCTGCATCGGCCGCGCCTACAACCCAGCGTCAGAAGCTCGCTGCGGCGACCCGCCAGCGTATCTTCAAGATTGCGATCGCCGAGTTTTCCGACAAGGGGCTAAGCGGCGCGCGCGTGGAGACGATTGCGAGCCGCTCGAAGGTCAACATCCGGATGATTTACCACTACTTCGGCGGCAAGGAGGCGCTTTATCTGGAGGTGCTCGAGTTCGTGCTGGGGCGCCTGCGGGAGGCCGAACTCAAACTCAAACTCGACGCCGACCAGATCGAGCCGGTCACGGCCATCGTGCAGCTTTATGATTTCATCGAGGGGCACTTCGCGACCCATCCTGAACTGTTGAAGCTTCTGTCGTTCGAGAATCTGAACCGCGCCCGGGTGATGAAGCGCTCGAGTGCGATTCCGGAAATGTCATCGCCGGTGTTGAGCCTGCTGCGCACGGTAATCGCGCGTGGCGAAAACGACGGCTCGTTGCGCAAGGACATGGACCCGCTTCATCTGTATGTCGCTCTTGTGAGTCTGTGTTCGTTTCACAAGTCGAACGCTTTCACGTTGTCGCGGATTTTCAACACCGACATGCTCGCCACGCAGTGGCAGGAAGATCACAAGGCGCAGGCACATGACATGGTGCGCGCGTTCGTCGTCGCCGGCGCGCCGTAACGCCTGCGGTACGGCGCACCGCGCGCCAGGCTCGAATGCAGGGCGCAGGAGCCCCGAGTTGGGGAGCGCTGCACCATGACGCATTGATCCAGGGGTGGCAGCGCGGCCCGTCCTCGTCGCCGGAAAATCGTCAAAAAACCAAACCTGGTAAGGATGACAGCGCGTTCAGTCGACCGTGGAATGCACCTGGCATAGCTCCTGCTAATTTGAGTTCAAACTTGTATTCAAGATTGAACTCAAGGAAAAACCAGTGCCTATTTTGTCGCCCCTGAAGGTCCGTAGTCTCCTCTCTGCTTATGCCGCCAAAGGTCTTACGCCGACTGAGGTCGTGGCGTCGGCGCTTGCTCGTATCGCTGAAATCGACCGGCCGGAAGTCTGGATCCTGCGCGTGCCCGCAGCGGACCTGGAGGCCCGCGCCCACGCGCTCGAAGCGCTTTACGAAGCGCAGGGCAGTGCCGTGTTCGAGCGGATGCCGCTGTTCGGCGTGCCGTTCGCGGTCAAAGACAATATCGACGTTGCCGGCTTGCCGACCACCGCCGCGTGCGAGCCTTTCAGCTATACGCCGGACACTTCGGCATTCGCCGTGCAGCGGCTCATTGACGCCGGCGCAATCCTGATCGGCAAGACCAATCTCGACCAGTTCGCGACTGGCCTCGTCGGCACGCGTTCGCCTTACGGCGCGGTGCGGAACACGGCGTTTCCGGAGCGCGTGTCAGGCGGGTCGAGTTCAGGCTCGGCGGTTGCCGTGGCCGCGGGTTGCGTGGCCTTTTCGCTCGGCACCGATACGGCCGGGTCTGGGCGCGTGCCGGCCGGGTTCAATGCGCTTGTCGGCCTGAAGCCGTCGCTTGGACTCGTCAGCAAGCGCGGTGTCGTGCCGGCGTGCCGCAGTCTCGACACGATCTCGGTGTTCGCGCACGACGTCGACGATGCGTGGCACGTGTTCAATGAAATCGCGTGCTTCGATCCGCTCGACGGCTATTCGCGCAAGGTACCAGGTCTCGGTCTCCTGCGTGGCGCGCCGCGGATCGGCGTGCCGGATCATCTCGAGTTCTACGGTGACACAGCGGCGAATCAGGCCTTCTCAGCGGCACTCGATACGCTCTCTACCCATCTGGATCTCGCGCCCACGCCGATCGACTTCCAGCCGCTCAAGCAGGTCTCCGCGCTGCTCTACGATGGCCCCTGGGTGGCGGAAAGGCGAGCCGCGCTCGGTTCATTCTTCGAGACGCATCACAAAGCGGTCCATCCGGTCGTCGCGACGGTGATCGGCAAGGCGGATCGCTACAGTGCCGCTGACGCGTTCAACGGCCAGTACGCGCTCGCCGATCTGAAGCGGCACGCCGAACAGCTCTTCGAGACGATCGACATCCTGATCGTCCCGACCACGCCGACGCATCCGTTGATCGCCGACGTGCAGGCCAATCCTGTGGAGTTGAACAGCCAGCTTGGCTACTACACCAACTTCGTCAACCTGCTCGATCTGTGTGCGTTGGCCGTGCCGTGCCAGCGTCGTCAGGACGGCTTGCCGGCCGGCGTCACGCTGATCGCGCCGAGCGGCGCGGACCGGCGTCTCGCGGAGTTGGGCGCGCGGATCCAGGCGCTGTTCGCGAGCGAAGCCCGGAGCGCGAGCGAGGCTGTGGTCGTGGCCACAACCGTGACTGAAAAGAAAACCGCGGCAAACACGATCGCGCCATTGCCGTTTCAGGAGCCGACTGTCGCGCTTGCCGTGGTCGGTGCGCATCTGCGTGGCCAGCCGCTGAACTGGCAACTTCAGGAAGCCGGCGCGCGTTTTGTCGTGGCGACGCAAACCACCGCCGATTACATGCTTTACGCGCTTGCGAATACGCAGCCGCCGAAACCAGGCCTGGTGCGCGTCACCGACCAGCAAGGCGCCCCCATCGCCGTGGAAGTCTGGGACATGCCGCTGCGCACTTTCGGCAAATTTGTCGCCGACGTGCCGGCACCGCTCGGTATCGGCTCTGTGCAACTCGCCAACGGCCTCACGGTGAAGGGCTTCATCTGCGAACCGTCGGCGGTCGGCAACGGTAGCGGCGCAATAGACATCACCTCGTTTGGCGGCTGGCGCGCTTATCTCGACAGCCTGAATGTCAACTGAAGGCCAACGCTCTTCACCCCCCCACCAGGAATTGGACACCATGACCAGTCGCCGCAATTTCATCAAGAGCGCCAGCCTGTTGACGCTCGGCAATATCCTGCCGATTCAATCGGTGTTTGCCGCGCCGAAGACGACGGTCGGCGTGATCTACGTCGGCGCACGCAGCGACTACGGTTACAACCAGGCTCAGGCGACCGCTGCCGCCGTCATCAAGAAGATGCCTGACGTGAAGGTGGTGGAAGAGGAGAACGTGCCGGAAACCATCGCTGTGCAAAAAACCATGGAAGCAATGATCGAACAGGACGGCGCGACGCTGATTTTCGCGACCTCGTTCGGTTACTTCGATCCGCACGTGCTGAAGATGGCGGCCAAATATCCGAAGGTGCGTTTCGCGCATTGCGGTGGTTTGTGGAAGCAGGGCAACCCGTCGAACATCACCAGCTACTTTGGTTATATCGACGAATGCCAGTACCTGAACGGCGTCGTCGCGGGCCATATGACGAAGAGCAAGAAGCTCGGCTTCGTCGCGGCCAAACCGATTCCGCAGGTGCTGCGCAACATCAATTCGTTCACGCTCGGCGCGCAGTCCGTCGATCCGTCGATCACCACGCAGGTAATTTTCACGGGCGACTGGTCGATGCCGGTGAAGGAAGCGGAAGCCACCAACAGTCTTATCGATCAGGGATGCGATGTGCTGACCTGTCACGTCGATGGCCCGAAGGTCGTCGTCGAAACGGCAGAAAAGCGCGGCGCAATGAGTTGCGGCTACCACGCGAGCCAGGCGGCGCTCGCGCCGAAAGGCTATCTGACCGGCGCGGAATGGGACTGGGCGACGCCGTACAAGCAACTGGTTACCGGCGCACAGGCCGGCACGCCGCAACCGAATGTGCTGCGCGGTGGCTTGAAAGAAGGGTTCGTGAAGATGTCGCCGTACGGCGCGAAAGTGACCGCGCCGACGAAGCAGAACGCCGACTCGATCAAAGGCAGCATGGTGGCCGGCAATTTCGTGATCTTCAAAGGACCGATGAAGGACAACAAGGGCGGCACGGCGATCGCCTCCGGCGCGAGCCACATACAGACCGACTACACGCTCGAAAGCATGAACTATCTGGTGGCAGGCGTCGTCGGCCAGATCTGATCGTGGCCTGCGTGATTGTGTGAGTGTGCGTGACTTTGCATGAGCGAAGGAGCCGTGATGCGCCCCAATGCCCCTACCGCGAGAGTGATGCTGTCGCTCTTGCCCGCGTTGCCGACCGCGTTGGCGGTGCTCGGCACGCTGCTGCTGTTCTCGCTGTTCCTGCTGGTGCAGGGGCAGCCGGCGCTCGATGCGATCGGGCTGATCTTTGAGGGCGCTTTCGGCTCGTCGTTCGCGTGGCAGAGCACCTTGCTGCGCGCGTCGCCACTGATGTTGACCGCGTTGTGCGTCGCGCTGCCCGCCCAGGTCGGACTGATCGTGATTGGCGGCGAGGGCGCGCTCGCACTCGGCGGCATGTGCGCGGCGATCGTCCCGCAGATGCTGCCGCAGGGCACGCCCTGGCTGATCGCCACGCCGTTGATGGCGGTGGCCGGCATGCTCGCTGGCGGTATCTGGATCGGCGCGGTCGGCGCATTGCGGCAGTGGCGTGGCGTCAACGAGACAATCAGCAGCCTGTTGATGTCGTATATCGCGATCGCGCTTTTCAAACATCTGGTGGAAGGGCCGCTGCGCGACCCCGCGAGCCTGAACAAGCCGTCCACGTATCCAGTGCCCGACGCGATGATGATCGGCTCGATCCCCGGACTCGACACGCACTGGGGACTGTTCTGGGGCGTCGTTGCGTGCATCGCGGCGTGGGTGTTCGTGAAATTCAGCACCAAGGGCTTTGCGATGCGCGTGGTCGGCGGCAGTCATCGCGCGGCACGCCTGGTCGGCTTGCCGGTCAATCTGCTGGCCCTTGCGGCGTGCGTATTGGGCGGTGCTGCGGCGGGACTTGGCGGCATGTTCGAAGTGGCGGCGGTACAGGGCAGCGCGAATGCGTCCTTGCTCGCGGGTTATGGCTATGCGGGCATCCTCGTTGCGTTCGCCGCACGGCAGAATCCGCTCGCGATCATCGCGTGTGCGCTGATGATCGGCGGCATCGAGGCGAGCGGTTCTCTGCTGCAACGCCGGCTCGATCTCCCCGACGCCACCACGCTCGTCTTGCAAGGTCTGCTGTTCGCGAACCTGCTCGCGTGGGAGGCGCTTGGCGGGCGCATCGCCGCATGGCGCGTCAAATTGCAGGCCGCCGCGCAGACCGACCTTCCCGTGCAACTGGAGCAGACCCATGCCTGATATGCACTCGCCCATCGTGATCCTGTTGCTGTCGCTGTTCGCCGGTGCGATCCGCGTCAGCACGCCTTATCTGTTCGTCAGTCTCGGTGAGTGTCTGACCGAGAAGGGCGGGCGCGTGAATCTCGGCCTCGAAGGCATCCTCGTGTCAGGTGCGATGAGCGGCTATGCCGGTGCTTTTCTGACCGGCTCGCCGTGGGCTGGTGTGCTTGCGGCCGGTTTCGTCGGCTTGCTGCTCGGTTGCCTGCATGGCCTCGTGTGCTCGTTGCCGCGCGTGTCGGACATCGCGTTCGGCATCGCGTTGATGCTGCTCGGCACCGGGCTCGCGTTCTATCTCGGCAAACCCTTCATCGAACCGCAGGCGCCGATGCTGCCATTCATCGACCTCGGCACGTGGACCTCGTCACCGCAATTGCATAACGCGCTGCATATCAACCTGCTGTTCGTGATCGGCGTGGTGTTGTCCTTCGTTCTGCAATGGGGCTTGCGCAATACCCGTTGGGGGATGGTGCTGCGGCTCGTCGGCGATCACGCCGAGACGGCGCGCGCCATGGGCTATCCGCTCACACGCGTGCGCATCGCCGCGACGGCGGTGGGCGGCGTGTTCGCGGGCATCGGCGGGGCGTACCTGTCGCTGGTTTATCCAGGGAGCTGGAATGAAGGGCTCTCCAGCGGACAAGGACTGATGGCGGTCGCGCTGGTGATCTTCGCGCGCTGGCAGCCCTTGCGATGCCTGTGGGCCGCGTTGCTGTTCGGTGCGGCAGGCGCGCTCGGGCCGGCGTTGCAGGCGATCGGCGTGACGAGCGGCTATTACCTTTACAACGCGGCGCCGTATGTGCTGACGCTCGCGATCATGATCGTCAATTGCCGTCCGGATCGCACGCTGGCCGGCGCGCCGGGCGAGTTGAGCCTGACTCGCTGAGCTTGCCACACCGTGCATGCCTTCAAAGACCCTGCCAGGACCTAACAAGGATCTCACCGCCATGAACCGATTCATCGAAGCGAAACCCTATCCGTGGCCCTACGACGGCGATCTGCGGCCGGACAACACGGCGCTCGTGATCATCGACATGCAGACGGATTTCTGCGGCCACGGCGGCTATGTCGACAAAATGGGCTACGACCTGTCGCTGACGCGCGCGCCGATCGAACCGATCAAAAGCGTGCTGAAGCCGATGCGCGAGCTGGGCTTCACGATCATTCACACGCGTGAAGGGCATCGCCCGGACCTCTCCGACCTGCCCGCGAATAAACGCTGGCGCAGCCGCCGTGCGGGCACTGACGGCGTAGGCATCGGCGACGACGGCCCGTGCGGCAAGATCCTCGTGCGAGGCGAACCGGGCTGGGAAATCATCGACGAACTGAAGCCGCTGCCAGGTGAGATCATCATAGACAAACCCGGCAAGGGTTCCTTCTGCGCGACGGATCTCGAACTGATCCTGCGTACGCGCGGCATCGTCAATCTGGTGCTGACCGGCATCACCACCGACGTTTGCGTCCACACGACGATGCGCGAAGCCAACGATCGCGGCTTCGAATGCACGGTGCTGGCCGATTGCTGCGGCGCGACCGACAAGGGCAATCACGCCGCCGCGTTACACATGATCACCATGCAAGGCGGTGTGTTCGGCACGGTGTCGGATTCGAACGCGCTGCTGGCTACGCTACCGGCCACGATGACGGCGGCGCCAGCAGCGGCGCTGGCCACTTCAGGCAGATAAACCATGACCACGGCGCCGAAGGCATTGGGTGTGGAAGTGCTGAACGCAAGCAAATCGTTCGGCGCATTTCGCGCATTGGATAGCGTGTCGATCAAGGTCAAAGCCGGCACGATGCACGCGTTGCTCGGCGAGAACGGGGCGGGCAAGAGCACGCTCGTGAAGGGACTAGTCGGCTACGGCGTGCTCGACGACGGGCAGATCGTCGCCGACGATCGTGAAGTCCACATCGCATCGCCGCGCGATGCGCAGGCGCTCGGCATCGGCATGGTGTATCAGCATTTCACGCTGGCTTCCGGCCTTTCAGTCGAAGAAAACCTGTTGCTCGCGCGCGGACGGATGCCGTGGAAGATCGACTGGAAGGGCGAGCGCGCCGCGCTTGCTGCGTTCATGCAGCGAATGCCGTTTCGCTTGCCGCTCGACGCGCCGGTGGCCATGCTAGCCGCCGGGGAAAAGCAGAAACTGGAGATCCTGAAGCAACTTTATTTGCAGCAGCGCTTCCTGATTCTCGACGAACCCACCTCGGTACTGACACCGCAAGAAGCGGACGAAGTGCTTGGCCTGATGCGCGATCTGACCTCACGCGGCGAGCTGACGGTACTGATGATCACGCACAAGTTCCGCGAAGTGATGGCCTATGCCGACGACGTCACCGTGTTGCGCAAGGGCCGGCAAGTCGGCACGAGCGCGGTTGCAAACACCAGCCGCGATGAACTTGCAGCGTGGATGATGGGCACCGTCGCCACACACGCCTCGAAGGAAGTCCCCTTGGCGGGTGCTCCGAAAGAAGTCCCCCTGGCGGCCGCCGCGCCGGTGATGGCCGCGGTGACGTTGGAACGCGCGCCGCGCAAACCTGTCGACGACACGGCGCAAGTGCGTCTCGCGCTGCACGACGTTTCAGTCGAAGACGACCGCGGCCACACGGCGGTCAAGCACGCGACGCTGTCCGTGCGTTCGGGCGAAATCCTCGGACTGGCGGGCGTTTCCGGCAACGGACAGAAGGAACTGGTGGAGGTGCTGGTCGGGCAGCGTCGGGTGAAAGCCGGCGACATGCAGGTGGCGGGCAAGGCCTATCATGCAACGCGCGAAGAAATGACCCAAAGGCGCGTGTTCGCGATTCCCGAGGAGCCGCTGAAGAACGCCTGCGTCGCCGCGATGAGCGTGGCACAGAACCTCGCGCTGCGCGACTTCGATCGCGAGCCGTTGCGGCGCGGCGGCTGGTGGCTCGACCGGCGTGCAGTGCGTGAGCGCGCCGCGGAGCTGATCGCCGAGTTCAATGTGCGTCCACCACTACCCGAACGAACCATCGGCACGCTGTCGGGCGGCAACGTGCAGCGCGCGGTGCTGGCGCGCGAACTCGGACAGCCGGTGGACGTGCTGATCGTCGCGAATCCTGTGTTCGGTCTGGACTTCGCGTCGGTCGCCGATATCCATGCCCGTCTGATGGGCGCACGCGATGCAGGCGCGGCGGTGTTGCTAGTCAGCGAGGACCTCGACGAACTGCTCGAACTGGCCGACCGCATCGTGGTGATCGCAGAGGGCAAGCTGGTGTTCGAGACGCCGGCGGCACGCGCGGACCGGACCGTGCTCGGTCAGCATATGGCAGGGCACGGCGATACCCCGGCGCATCGCGCCGTACCCGCAGAAAGAATGAAGGAAGCCATCGGATGACACGGCAAACCCAATTGACGATCGACGCCCAACCGGGTCCCTTCACATTGGACCCCACGAAAACCGCGCTGATCGTAATCGATATGCAACGCGATTTCATCGAACCGGGCGGTTTCGGCGAATCGCTTGGTAACGATGTGTCGCTGCTGGCCGAGATCGTGCCGACCGTCGCGGCGTTGCTGGCCTTCGCGCGCAGGCATCAATGGCTCGTGGTGCATACGCGTGAATCGCACGCGGCGGATCTGTCCGACTGCCCGCCGGCGAAACGGCTCAGAGGTGCGCCCAATGCCCGCATCGGCGATGCAGGGCCGATGGGGCGCATCCTGATTCGCGGCGAGCCCGGCAATGCAATCATCGAGCCGCTCGCGCCGCTTGCCGGTGAACTCGTGATCGACAAACCCGGCAAGGGCGCGTTCTACGCCACACGGCTCGGCGAAGAGCTCGCGATGCGCGGCGTCACACATCTCGTGTTCGCGGGCGTGACCACCGAAGTGTGCGTGCAGACCTCGATGCGCGAAGCCAACGACCGCGGTTACGACAGTCTCCTGATCGAAGACGCAACCGCCAGCTATTTCCCCGCGTTCAAGCAGGCGACGCTCGAGATGGTGCGCTCGCAAGGCGGCATTATCGGCTGGACCGCACCGTTTTCTTCATTGACTAAACTCGACGAGACGATCCCGGCATGGAGATAAATCAGCCCGAAATGGTAGCTCAAGTGCAGGCAGCATTTATCGAATACGAGCGGGCGCTGGTCGACAACGACGTCGCGGCGATGAACGCGCTTTTCTGGCACACGCCGGAGACGGTCCGCTATGGCATCGCCGAAATCCAGCATGGCGGCGAAGCGATCCGCGCATGGCGCGAGACCTGCGCGCCAGTGCCGAAGTCGCGCAAACTGCGTCGCACCGTGGTGACGACCTTCGGCACCGACTTCGCCACTGTCAGCACTGAATTCACCAGCGACGCGACGCCTTTGATCGGCCGTCAGATGCAGACGTGGGCGAGGCTCAGTCCCGCCGACGGCTGGAAGATCGTCGCCGCGCACGTCAGCCTTATCGCGATGCCATGAAGCGCCGATAATAAGAAAAAAGGGAATGTGGCATCAATGAACGACGATACGACGAATCTGCTCGAGACCCCCGCGGAGCCTGACACGCCAGGCTCGGCGGGAACGCAGGACATGCCTGCCGTGCCGGCCGCCGCCAATCCGCTCGCCGAGCAGGTGTACCAGCAACTGAAGAACGATATCTTCAGCTTTCGCCTGTTTCCCGGCGACCGTTTTTCCGAAAACGGCATCGCGCAACACTACGGCGTGTCGCGCACGCCGATGCGCGACGGCCTGTTTCGTTTGCAACGGGAAGGCTATCTGGAAGTCGGCTTCCGGCGTGGCTGGAAAGTCTCGCCGATCAATTTCGACCAACTCGATCAGCTCTACGATTTGCGCATCGTGCTGGAAGTGGCGGCCGTTGAACGGGTGGGGGCGGGCGGCGACGTCGCGCATGCGGCTGTGGAGGCGCTAAAAGCGATATGGTGCGTCGAGCCCGAATTGCGCGAGAGCGACCCGGTGAAGATGTTCGGCATGGACGAGAACTTCCACCGTCAACTGGTCGCCGCGACTGGTAATGCGGAGATGCTGCGCGTGCATAACGAGGTGACCGAGCGCATCCGCATCGTGCGTCGACTGGACTTCCTGAAACCGCACCGCACGAGCGCCACCTACGACGAGCATTCGACCATGCTGAACCTGATCGAACGTAACCGGGTGACCGAAGCGCTCATCCTGCTGCGTGCGCATATCACGCAGAGCAAGCTGGAAGTGCGCAAGATCACGCTGTCCATGCTGGCCGCCGCGCGTGATAGCAAACTACCATTCGTATCCTGATTGCTCACAGGGCCCTCGGATCCCGGAGCAGCCGTGAAGCAGCGGCCCTAGGGTCCCGAACGGCCTGGCCGCGCGAAGCGACGCGTCATGGGGCGATGCGTGGCCAGGCGACTGCCACGCCACCCTCATTCGTACGAAAACGCCCCGCCGAACTTGTCCATCCGCTCCAGCGCCATGCCCGAGCCGCGCACCACACAGGTCAACGGCGCTTCGGCGACGAACACCGGCAGGCCCGTTTCTTCAGCGAGCAGGCGGTCGAGATCGCGCAGCAACGCACCGCCGCCCGCGAGCATGATGCCGCGCTCGGCGATGTCGGCGCCCAGTTCCGGCGGCGTCTGTTCGAGCGCGATCTTCACCGCCGAGACGATCTGGTTCAGCGGATCGGTGAGCGCTTCGAGAATCTCGTTGCTGGACACCGTGAAGCTGCGTGGAATGCCTTCGGACATATTGCGGCCCTTGACTTCCATCTCCTTGACTTCGGAGCCCGGAAACGCGGAGCCGATTTCCTTCTTGATGGCCTCGGCGGTCTGCTCGCCGATCAGCATGCCGTAGTTGCGGCGAATGTAGTTGACGATCGCATCGTCGAACTTGTCGCCGCCTACGCGCACCGAACCTTTGTAGACGACACCGCCGAGCGAGATCACGCCGACTTCAGTCGTGCCGCCGCCGATATCGACCACCATCGAGCCGGTCGCTTCCGACACGGGCAGGCCGGCGCCGGTCGCTGCCGCCATCGGTTCTTCGATCAGATAGACCTGCGAGGCGCCCGCGCTATGCGCGGCTTCCTTGATCGCGCGGCGCTCGACCTGAGTCGACCCGCACGGCACGCAAATGATGATGCGCGGCGACGGCGCGAACATCCGCGACTCGTGCGCCATCTGGATGAAGCGCTTGATCATCTGCTGGGTGATGTTGAAGTCGGCGATCACGCCGTCCTTCATCGGGCGGATCGCCTCGATATTGCCCGGCACCTTGCCGAGCATCTGTTTCGCTTCCTTGCCGACGGCCAGAATGATCTTCTTACCGTTCGGGCCGCCTTCCTGACGAATCGAGACCACCGAGGGTTCGTCCAGCACGATGCCCTTGCCACGCATATAGATCAGCGTGTTCGACGTGCCGAGGTCGATTGCCAGGTCGTTGGAAAAATAGCCACGCAAAAAACCGAACATGCAAATTCCTGTCTCGCTGATGCCGGGCGCGTGAGCGCGCCGCTTGGGATGCCGCCCGGAGGCGGCAGGCGACCAGGTGATGGCCGGAGAGAGGGAAGAATACCAGCTTCGGGCGCCGGGCTACTTGGGCGGGCGTACTCGCAGCAGGTTGTCGGCCTGCCATTTGATGCGGTCGCAGTTGCTTTTGACCCGCACTGCGAATTCCGACGGGGAGTTGAGTTGCAGCGAGCGCATCTGGATCGCATCGCTATCCCCGCGCCGCCAACCCGCCTGCCAGCGCGTATCGAACTGGCTGGCTTCGGTGAGGACCTTTCTGAGTTTCTCCTTGTATTCGACCACGTCCTGCTCGGAACCCCCGCAGAATTCTTTGGCGAAGCGGGCCCGCTGGCCCGCGGCTTCCGCGCTGCCGTTGGCGCTGTCTTCGCTGGCTAACGCGGATCGCGGCTGGGCCAGCAGCAGAAGCGACAAAAGCAGCGCCAGTACGGGCGCCGGCGCGAGCAGGGCGTGATAGCGAGACCGGTTTTTATACACGATTGCCTCCTTGTGGCCGTCCTCCGGCGCCGTAATGAAGCGCATGTGTGCAGCGACGGAGCGTGCTGCCCCCATATTACCGTGTATAGCTATAGACGCCCGACTGGCGCTACTTACGGCGCATTGGTCAACGCCGGATCGAGATAGGCGCTCACGTTCTGCGATTGCTTGTAGACCGCGTTGCGTACATTGAACTTGTCCGCGTTCACGCTCGAACCGTACACCGAGTCCAGCCCGTCACCCTTGACGAAAGCCTTCCTCGCGGCCGCCGCGTCGAGCAGGTGCGTGCCTTTCAGCAGCGGCAGATACTGGGCCGGGGTCAGGCCGACGCGTGCGGACATGATCTTGACGGCGTCCGGTTGCGTCTTCGGATCGTTGATGTAGGCCACGCAGCGGTACCAGACCTTGATCACCTTGGCCCAGTCGGCCTTGCGCGACTGCAGACTGACCGGATTGACCGTGATCGCGTCGTAGATCAGCCCTGGCGCGTCGGCCGAGGTGAAGATGGGACGTGAACCCGGCACGCGCTTGAGTGCCTCGCCCGCGTTCGGCTGCCATGCGCCGACCGCGGCGACGTCGCCTGACGACGCCAGCACCTGCGGCAGCTCGTTCGTCTTCGCGTTGACGAGCGTGATGTCCGATTCCTTGAGCGCATGCTTTTCGAGCGCCGTGTCCAGCAGCAGGTGATCGACCAGACCCATTTCGACACCAACCTTCTTGCCCTTGAGTCCAGCCACCGTGCGAATGGGCGGCTTGGCCACGATCATGTCATTGCCGCTCGAATAGTCGGTCAGGAGAATCATCACGTTTTTTGCGCCGCTTGCCCCGGTGACCAGCGCATCGCCGTTGGTTGCACCGACCGCGTCGAGCTTGCCGGCGGAGAACGCGTCGAGCGAGGCCGAGTAGTCGAACCACTGGAAATTGACATCCACGCCGGCTTCCTTGAACCAGCCTTTGTCGATGGCAATCTGGAACGCGACGAAGCCGGGCCAGTCGCTATAGCCGATGGCGAGCGGCGCGGCCGCTTGTGCAGGCGCGGCAGCGAAGCCGATAGCGACCGCGGCGGCAGCGCCGGCGATCGCGCCACGCACGCGGCGCGATGAGGCAAGGCTGCTCAGTAAGGTGAGGGACGTACGGGCGGATTCGAAGCGTTTCATCGTTTTCTCCAGGAGACCGGTCAATTGCGATTGTTGAGTTGGATCGCGCGGCGACTGCGCGATAAAACAACATGACCGGTTCCCGCGAGAATCCGATTGGTGCGGACACTGCGCGAAAACTGCGGGAGACAAACGCCGGCCACGGAGAGGCACGATAGGCATCGCTATCGCCAATCTCCCGGGCTTTTGTCCCGCCGTGTAGTGCGGCCAGCTCGTTCCCGGATCAAGTCCGAATCGAACGAACGGGTGCACCGGGCTGCTCTCGGACCAGACATTCTCGCGAACCGGAACCCTAGCATCCCTAAGATGCGACGCTGCCGCACCTCTCGACGAATAATCTAGCGAGAAATATGCCAGCCGGATTACGCGATGCGTCGAGATGCTTGTTATGCGTATGCTTCACCGCGGACATCGCGTCAAAAGCTCAATCCAAGGTGGCAAAACGCTGATGCACGTAGGCGAGAAACTGCTCGAGGCGCTCCTCGATCGAGGCCGCGAGACTGACCCGTTTGATGCGGCGATCCGCTTCGGAACTCGTCTCCAGCAGCCAGCCGGTGTCGATCAGCTCCTGCACGTAGCGCACCGCGGTGCGCCGGCTCACGCCAGGCATGAACTCGTAGAGCGCCGTCTTGGCGAAGTCATCTTCCGGCTCCACCCACATCCGGCAAAACAGATCGCTGTAGTTGAGGTCGTTCAGCCCCAGGTCGCCGAAATGCGAGGACCACTGCCAGTCCATGTCGAGAATGGCGCGCGCGACGGCTTGCCCCTTGTGACGCGCAAGTTTCTTCTTCATCGATTCACCACGAGGAGGAGGGGTGCACAGTTTAAGTGCTAATCGCGCCGGAAATCGGGCGCGCCAGAATTATGCATGGCGAGGTTGAGATATTTTATTGGCGAAGGAATTTCGTGTGTACCATTGCATGCAATTTTGCATGTAATTGGAGAGGCGATGAAATTCGAACTGTTCAAGACGTTCTGGGGATTCGATGGCGGTCCGCACGATGCCGCGCCACTGGTACGTGCCGCCGGGTTCGACGGTATCGAAGCGCCCGTTCCGTCGGGTGGAGCTGAGCGTGAAGCGTTTGCGCAGGCAATCGCGGATGAACGTCTCGAGTTCATTGCGGAAATTACGACGGCGGGCAGTTATGTGCCGGAACGGTCCGCTACGCCGGCGGACCACCTGCGCGACTTCGAGGACAAGATCGTGTGGGGCAAGCCGCTCAAGCCGCGCTTTTTCAATGTGATGGCGGGCTGCGACGCATGGCCGGCCGCCACACAGGTGGATTTCTTTGCGCGCGCGGTGGAGATTGCCGCGAAGCACGAGGTGACCTGCAGCTTCGAGACGCATCGCGGCCGCTCGTTCTATAACCCATGGATTACCCGCGACGTCGCGCGTGCCGTACCGGAGCTCAAGCTGACTTGCGATTTCAGCCATTGGGTGTCGGTGTGTGAGCGTCTGCTCGACGGCGAATGGGACACGATCCTTGAGCTTGCGCCACATGCGCATCATCTGCACGGACGTGTTGGCTACCCGCAAGGTCCGCAGGTTCCGCATCCGGCGGCACCCGAGTACGCAGATTGCCTCGCCTCGCACCAGCGGATCTGGGAGGCGCTGTGGTCCGCGCAGATCGATAGGGGCTATACGACTACGACGATGACACCCGAGTTCGGCCCCGATGGTTATCTGCACACGCTTCCGTTTACGAATGCGCCGGTGGCCGATCTGTGGGAGATCAACACGTGGATGGGGCGCGAAGAGCGTCGTCACATCGCGGCGTTTCTTGCCGGACGCGAGACGCGTGGCGGCCTGCAAACCGAATCGCAAACGAACCTGTCCGCGCAAACGCATTCGCCGACCCAATCGCCCACCGAACCGCAGCACGCATAGGCCAAGCTCATGAGCCAATCCCACACCCGTTTCGACCGCTTGCCCGTCGTCGACGTCAGCGGCCTCTTTAGCGATGATCCCGACCAGCGTCTTTCAACCGCCCGCCAACTCGACCGCGCGGCGCGTGACGCAGGCTTCTTCTACGTCACCGGCCATCAGGTTTCGCGTGCACAGCAAGCTGCACTCATAGAACAGGCCAAGGAGTTCTTCGCCGCCCCCGATGAATGGAAAATGCGCTATTACATCGGCAAATCGACCGCGCACCGTGGCTATGTACCCGAAGGCGAAGAGGTTTTCGCAGGCGGCAAGCGCGACAGGAAGGAAGGCTTCGATACGGGCCGGGAACTGCCGCCCGACGACCCGGATGTCCAGGCCGGCACGCCGATGCTCGGGCCGAATATGTGGCCCGAGCAGCCGGGCTTTGGTGACGCCGTCAGCGGCTATTACGAGGCGGCGTTCGCGCTCGGCCGAGCGTTGTTCCGTGGTTTCTCGCTTGCACTCGGCTTGCCGGAGACGCATTTCGACAGGTATTTGCAGAAGCCCCCGAGTCAACTACGCCTGCTTCACTATCCCTTCGACCCGTCCGCGGAAGACCGGCCGGGCATCGGCGCGCATACGGACTACGAGTGCTTCACGATCCTGCTGCCGACGGCCCCGGGCCTCGAAGTGATGAACGGCGAAGGCGAGTGGATCGACGCGCCGCCGGTCGACAACGCGTTTGTCGTGAACATCGGCGACATGCTGGAGGTGTGGACGGGCGGCACGTACGTGGCGACGTCACATCGCGTGCGCAAGGTGAGGGAAGAGCGCTACTCGTTTCCGCTCTTCTTTGCCTGCGACTACCACACCATGGTCGCGCCACTGCCGCAGTTCGCGACACCCGAGGCGTTGGCGAAATACCCGCCGGTTTCGGCGGGCGATCATCTGTTCGCGCAGACGGCGCAGAGCTTTACCTATTTGAAGCAGCGGCTCGAACGCGGTGAGCTGGTGTTGCCGGAGGGGTCGAAGGGGTTGGCGAGCTTTGGGCAACTGGCTCGTTATGCGGGCACCGAGCAGGATGTTGTTTAGCAGGAACTGCCCGCGCATCAGGACTACGGCGCCACCTCGTCTACGAGCGGCGCCGTTGCTTTTGCAGTTCGATGAAACGCGCCGACATCAGCGTGTAGAGCGTGCGGCGAAGCGTGGCAAGCGTGAGCATGGTCGGAAGAGGGAAGGATGAGTGTGGCGCAATAACTCGCACACACCGTGCCATCGTGCAGAGCGCCTGCACACCGTCGGACACGCGAGCGCGCAGCCCAATCATGGTGCTTCACGCATTCAACTGGTGCCGATTTGCCATCAGGCGTGGTGCGTACGTCATCAGGCCGATCAATCACCAGCCACCCCGTTGAGCCACCGATACCATTCAATCCCTTGCCACAATGCGTCACGGCCTCAGCAACATCACGCTGGCACGCAACTCGCTTAGCTACACATCGAGAGGTGCGAAGTAATTTGCATCATCTTCAGGATCGCTAGGGTTCCGGTCGTACCGCTTTAAAGGCTTCCAGAAGGCTTTAAAGCGCGCACACGATGTCTGGTCCGAGAGCAATCCGGTCTTGCCGTTCACCTTCTTTCAAGGCGCCGGCGAGGCTCCACGGAGGGATAAAAGCCCGGGAGGTCGCGATGTCGGTCAATCGCCCTCTCATGCTTTTTCCCAACCGATACCTGGAGCCTCCATGTCGACGCAAACCTCAGTCGATCTCGCACCGATCCCGCATGTGTTGTGGGAAACAGTGATTCCTGCCGGCACGCATTGGTCCGGCGTGCTGCGCCGTGGCATGGCGCTGCGCATCGTCGATCCCGAGGGCGGCGCCAATCTGGCCACCGTGTTCTACCGGCACGACGAACCGCTCGAACGCTACAACATGGCTGATACCTTGAAGGCACAGCACACCGCGCATCTGACGCGCGGTCACGTGCTCTATTCGGATATGGGCCGCGTCATGGCGTCGATCACCGCCGATACGCTTGGCTGGCACGATCCGCTAGGCGGCCTCGGCGACGCCGAATTGTTCGCCGAAAAATATGGCACAGCCCGCTATCAGCAACACCGCAATGCGATGGTCCGCAACGGCCACGACAGCCTGTTGCTCGAACTGGCCAAACACGGTCTGGGCACGCGCGATCTCGTAGCCAGTATCAACTTTTTCAGCAAACTCGCGATCGGTGAGGATGGCTCGCTCGACTTCGTAGCGGGACATTCCGCTGCCGGCGCCGCCTTCGATCTGCGTTTCGAAATGGACACGCTCGCCGCGTTTTCGAGCGCACCGCATCCGTTGAACCCTTCCTCCGAATACGAACCGAGGCCCGTCAAGCTGATCGCGTATCGCGCATACGCCGCCGACGGCTCCGTACCGGCCGACGATCCTTGCCGCTCCGCCTGCCCTGAGAACGGGCGCGGCTTCGTCAATACCGATCGTCTGTTCGTTTAAGGAGACCCGCGATGCCTATCATCGAAAGCAAACTCGACGTCCGTCACGCGGTCTACGACCTCACGCTGCCGTCCGGCGAGCCGTGGCTGCATGAAATCAAACGCGGCCAGCTGTTCCGCATTCTCGACCTGGAAGGCAATCAGGCCGTTGACACGCTGTTCTACAACAGCGCCGATCCGCTCGAACGCTACAGCGCGCAGGACACGATTCGTGCGCAGCGCAATCTCTATCTGTCCGCGGGCAGCGTGTTGATGTCGAACTTAGGCAAGCCGATGCTGACCGTTGTCGCGGACACCTGCGGGCGCCACGATACGCTCGGCGGAGCCTGCGCCGCGGAGAGCAACACGGTGCGCTACTCGCTCGACAAACGCTATATGCACAGCTGCCGCGACAGTTTCCTGCATGCCATTACGCATTGCACCTGCGGCGTTGGCACGCAGCTGACCAAGCGCGACATCGTCAGCAATATCAACTTTTTCATGAATGTGCCGGTGACACCGCTCGGCAAACTGACCTTCGAAGACGGCATCTCCGCGCCGGGTAAATACGTCGAGATGCGCGCCGAGATGGACGTGACCGTACTGATCTCGAACTGTCCGCAGCTGAACAATCCGTGCAACGGCTACAACCCGACGCCCGTGCGGCTGACCATCTGGGACGCCCAATGACATTCGACAAAGTCCTGATTGCCAATCGCGGCGAAATTGCCTGTCGCGTAATTCGCACGCTCAAACGCCTCGGCATTGCGTCGGTGGCGGTTTATTCAGAGGCCGATCGCCACGCCATGCACGTGATGCTCGCTGACGAATCGATCTGCATCGGCCCGGCGGTGGCGGCCGCCAGCTATCTGAATAGCGCGGCGATTCTCGAGGCGGCGCGTGCAACCGGCGCGAATGCCGTGCATCCCGGCTACGGTTTTCTTTCGGAGAATGCGGCTTTCGCGCAGGCCTGCGAAGACGCGGGCATCCGCTTCATCGGGCCGCGCCCCGCGCAGATGCGTGAATTCGGCCTGAAGCACACGGCACGCGAGCTGGCACGAGCGAACGACGTGGCGCTGCTACCCGGCACCGGCTTACTGCCTGACGTGACTACCGCCCTAAGCGAGGCCGGATCGATCGGTTATCCCGTGATGCTAAAAAGTACCGCGGGCGGCGGTGGCATCGGCATGTCGCTGTGCCGCGATGCGGCGCAACTGGAGAGCGTGTTCGCATCGGTCGCGCGGCTTGGCGAGGCCAACTTCGCGAACGCAGGTGTCTACATCGAGAAATTCGTCGAGAACGCGCGCCATATCGAAGTGCAGATTTTCGGCGACGGCCGGGGCGGCGTGATCGCGCTCGGCGAACGCGACTGCTCGGTGCAGCGGCGTAATCAGAAGGTGATCGAGGAGACGCCCGCACCGGATCTGACGCAAGCGGAACGCACGGCATTGCACACAAGCGCCGTGCGCCTCGCGCAGGCCGTCAAGTATGAATCCGCCGGCACGGTCGAGTTCGTATTCGACGCCGACACGCGGCGCTTCTATTTCCTCGAGGTGAACACGCGGCTGCAGGTCGAACATTGCGTCACGGAGGAGGTGACGGGTATCGACCTGGTCGAGTGGATGATTCGTCAGGCTGAGGGCAAGCTTGCGCCGCTCGACACGCTGGTTCCGATGGCCAGCGGTGCAAGTATCCAGGTCCGCTTGTACGCTGAAGATCCGCACAAGCAGTTTCAACCGAGCGCGGGCGTGCTGACCCACGTCGCTTTCGCCGCCGATGCGCGGGTCGACACCTGGGTCGATGCAGGCACCGAAGTCAGCGCGTTCTACGACCCGCTGCTCGCGAAGATCATCGTCAAGGGCGCAACACGCGATGCCGCGCTTGCCGCCATGCGCGCCGCGCTGGCGCAAACGCAGCTGTACGGCATCGAGACGAACCTCGACTATCTGCGCGCCATCGCCGGTTCGGCGACCTTCGCACGTGGCGAGCAAACCACCGCCTTCCTCACGCGCTTCATGTTCGCGCCGCACACCATCGACGTGCTCGACGGCGGCGTGCAGACCACCGTGCAGCAGACGCCGGGACGGGTTGGCTACTGGGACATCGGCGTGCCGCCGTCGGGCCCCATGGACGATCTGTCGTTCCGGCTCGCCAACGAACTGCTCGGCAATCCGGCCGACGCGGCCGGACTCGAATGCGCGATGGTCGGCGCGACGCTGCGCTTCAACACCACGACGTTGTTCGTGCTGGGCGGCGCGCCGCTTGCCGCCACACTCGATGGCCAGCCAGTCACGCTCTGGCAGGTCACGCGGGCACCGGCGGGTTCGGTGCTCAAGCTCGGTGGCGTGACCGGCGCGGGCATGCGCGCCTGTCTCGCGCTCAAGGGCGGCTTGCAGGTGCCGGACTATCTCGGCAGCAAGGCCACTTTCACGCTGGGCCAGTTCGGCGGCCACGCGGGGCGCGCCTTGCGCAAGGGCGACGTGCTGCATCTTGCCGCCGACGCAGGCCGCGGCGATGCGGGCGCGCAACTCGATCCGGCGCGCGTGCCGGCGCTGACGCACGACTGGACCCTCGGCGTGCTCGACGGTCCGCACGGTGCGCCGGACTTCTTCACGCCCGATGACATCGCGATGCTGTACGGCACGCGCTGGACGGTTCACTACAACTCCAGCCGCACAGGGGTCCGCCTGATCGGCCCGAAGCCGCAATGGGCACGCACGGACGGCGGCGAGGCCGGGCTGCATCCGTCGAATATTCACGACAACGCGTATGCGGTCGGCGCGGTCGATTTCACAGGCGACATGCCGGTGATTCTCGGCCCGGACGGTCCGAGCCTCGGAGGGTTTGTCTGTCCGGTGACCGTGGTGGCCGACGAGTTGTGGAAGCTTGGGCAACTGCGGCCGGGGGACACGGTGCAGTTCGAACCGGTGCGCGCGCAAGCGTCGTTGACGGCGTCGGCAGCACCTACGGCAACCGAAGCGACGATAAACCTCAGCGCTCACGACTGCATTCTCTACAGCGATCCATCGGCCGGTGAGGGCACAGGCGTGGTCTACCGCCGCTCCGGCGACCAGAACGTGCTGGTCGAATACGGCCCGCTCATGCTGGACCTGAACCTGCGCTTTCGTGTGCATGCGCTGATGAACTGGCTCGATGCACACCAGCTGCCCGGCATCGTCGATCTCACACCGGGCATCCGTTCACTGCAGGTGCATTTCGACCCGCGCGCGCTGTCGCACGATACCTTGCTCGCGCATCTTCAGCAGGCTGAGCGCGAGTTGCCCGCCGTCGACGAGATGCGCGTGCCGAACCGTATCGTGCATCTGCCGCTGTCATGGGACGACCCGTCGACGCGGATCGCGATCGAACGCTACATGCAATCGGTGCGGCCCGATGCGCCGTGGTGTCCGAGCAATATCGAGTTCATTCGCCGCATCAACGGTCTGGATAGCATCGACGACGTGAAGCGCATCGTGTTCGATGCGCGTTATCTCGTGATGGGTCTTGGCGACGTCTATCTTGGCGCGCCGGTGGCGACGCCGCTCGATCCGCGTCACCGGCTCGTCACGACTAAATACAACCCGGCGCGCACCTGGACGCCGGAGAATGCGGTGGGAATCGGCGGCGCCTATCTGTGTGTTTATGGCATGGAAGGGCCGGGCGGCTATCAGTTTGTCGGCCGGACCGTGCAGATGTGGAACCGCTATCGCACCACCCGCGAATTCGAGGCCGGCAAGCCGTGGCTGCTGCGGTTTTTCGACGAGATCCGCTTCTATGAAGTCAGCGAAGCCGAGCTGGCCGAGTTGCGCGCCGACTTCATCGCGGGACGCGCTGGGCTGAAGATCGAGGAATCGGTCTTCGACCTCGGCGCGTACAACCGCTTCCTGAAAGACGAAGCGGAATCGATCTCCGCCTTCAAGGGCTTGCAACAGGCCGCGTTCGACGAAGAGCGCGAACGCTGGAATGCCGCGGGGCACGCCGAGTATGCCGGCGAGCCGGGCAGCGACGCCGGTTCGGCCACCGGCAACGGGGCGGACGACGCGCTGGCGGCCGGTCAGCAGAGCATCGTCGCCGATGTCTCGGGCAGCGTCTGGAAACTGCTCGTCAGCGAAGGCGAACGCGTGAGCGAAGGGCAGGTGGTGGCAGTCGTCGAATCGATGAAGATGGAAGTGTCCGTTGCCGTCACCGAAGACGGTGTGATCGAAACGATCGATTGTGCGGCCGGCGCGGCGGTTGTCGCGGGTCAGCGTTTGATGGTGCTGCGTGCCGACGTGGCGGCCGGGACCACCGAGGAGGCGACGTGCAAATGAAGCAAGCCGACAAACTGTTCGAATCGATGCTGATTGTGGCGCTGCAGTCGCGCTGCAAGTCAGGTGGATCGAGTTCCGATACCGAACGCTGCCCCGGAGAATCCCATGACCGTCATTAACAGAAGCGACTGGTTCGCGGTGCGCCGCGAACTCTCCGCACGCGGCAAGTGGCTATTGGGCTTCGGCTCGTTTTTGTTGCCCGTTCTTGTGTGGTGCATCGTCAGCTATGTGCCGTTCGTCTGGCATCCGCAGGTGCTGATCGAGAGCCCGGGCAGCGTCGACTATTTTCAGCCTGGTATGCGAGTCGACAAGGATGTGTTCGCCGACGAACTGAGCCATGCGCAAGCCGGCCACACGGCGTTGCCGACGGGCGAGCCGGTCAACCCGGTGTACCTGCCCGCGCCCCACGAAGTGCTGCGTGCGTTCTACACCGCGTTCACGACGCCGCCCGCGTCGCGCGACGGCGTATGGTTGCATCAAAGCCTGTGGCACAGCATCCAGGTGATCTTCTGGGGCTTTCTGCTGTCGTCGGCGATCGGCGTGCCGATCGGCATCGTCTGCGGGACTTATAGCGCGATTGCGCGGCTGCAGGAGCCGTTTTTCGAGTTCTTCCGCTACTTGCCGGCACCCGCCTTCGGTGCGCTGATGGTGGCGATCCTCGGCATTTATGACGGTCCGAAGATTGCCATCATCGTGATCGGCACGCTGTTCCAGCAGGTGCTGATTGTGGCGAACACCACGCGCAAGCTGGAATACGGTCTGTTCGAAGCGGCGATGACGCTCGGCACGAAGAAACTCAAGCTCCTCACGCATGTGGTGATTCCCGGCATCCTGCCCGACCTGTACCGCGACCAGCGCATCCTGCTCGGCTGGGCGTGGACGTACCTGATCGTGGCGGAACTGGTCGGCACCAGCTCCGGTATCACGTGGTACATCACGCAACAGGCGCGCTATGAGCATTTCGACAACGTCTACGCGGCGATCATGATGATCGGGATTATTGGACTCGGCACCGATCTTGTGCTGGCCTACGTTGGCCGCAGGCTGTTTCCGTGGGACCGCACGCTCAAGGCGTAGCAGGACCGTTCGCGCCACGGCCTGCTGCCATACATCGCAGCGCACGGCACCTCATTGCACCGCATTCAAGGATTCAATCATGTTAAATCCGCAACCGATTCCGTCATACCTTATCCAGTCCGAAGCGGTGCGTGAGCGTTTCGATCGTTTGAAGTCGCGCGAGGTGATTCTCGAAGTTCGCGACCTCGACAAGCGCTTCGAGAGCGCGCAGGGCGAGTGCACCGCATTGAACGGCATCAGCTTCAAAACGCACCGGCGCGAGTTCGTCTGCGTGATCGGGCCGTCGGGCTGCGGCAAGTCGACCCTGATCCGCATTCTTGCGGGTCTCGAGCGGCAGACGAGTGGCAGCGTGCTGCTCGACGGCAAGCCGGTGGAGGGGCCTGGCGCCGATCGCGGCATGGTGTTTCAGGGCTACACGCTGTTTCCGTGGCTGACAGTCAAGAAAAACGTCATGTTCGGTCTGAAGATGAACGGCCACAGTACCATGCACGCGGAGCGCGACGCGCTGCAATGGCTCGATCTGGTCGGTCTGACGAAGTTCGCCAACGCGTATCCGCATCAATTGTCCGGCGGGATGAAGCAGCGCGTGGCAATTGCGCGTGCACTCGCGAACCGGCCGCGGATTCTGCTGATGGACGAGCCGTTCGGTGCGCTCGATGCACAAACCCGCGCGAAGATGCAGACGCATTTGCTCGACATCTGGCGCAATATCGATGTGACGGTGCTGTTCATCACGCACGATCTGGACGAAGCGATTTTTCTCGCCGACCGCATCCTGGTGCTGAAGGCAAATCCCGGCGAGGTGCAGGAATTGATCGAGGTGCCGGTGCCGCGTCCGCGCGATTATTCGCAGGCCACGTCGCCGGAATTTCTTGCTACCAAGGCGCGGCTCGAAGCGCTGATTCATCCGCCCACGGCCGTCGACGAGGAAGACGATGTCGTCAAGCCGCATATGGTCCGGATGACGGATGTCACGGATAACGTCGAGTAGGAACGTGGCGCGCATGAGGCGGGAGGGGCCATTTGCGTTGTGTGAACGGGTATAGCCGGCCACCGTCCACAGCCAACATTACCGAATCGTAATCATCAGATGCTCCGCTTGCCGGTATGATTTAAGGGTCAAGCACAGCGGAGCACTCTCATGCGAATCCTGGTGATCGAGGATGAGCTCAAAACAGCGGCTTATCTGAAGAAAGGCCTGGAAGAATCCGGCTACGCAGTCGATGTCGCGAACGACGGCCCACAAGGGCTTCTCCTCGCGCAGGAAGAAGAATACGACGTGATCGTGCTCGACGTGATGCTGCCCGGCATGGACGGCTGGACCGTCGTCAAGACCTTGCGTAGCACGCGTACCACGCCGGTGCTGTTTCTCACCGCCCGCGACGACGTCGACGACCGCGTGCGCGGCCTCGAACTCGGCGCGGACGACTACCTTGTCAAGCCCTTCGCCTTCGTCGAATTGCTGGCCCGGGTGCGCACGCTGGCGCGCCGGGGGCCGCCGCGCGAAAGCGAACTGATCAAGGTGGGCGATCTGGAAATGGACGTCAATCGCCGGCGCGTAAAACGCGGCGGCGTGCGTATCGATCTCACGCCGCGCGAGTTTTCGCTGCTGCAACTGCTTGCGC
Source organism: Paraburkholderia sediminicola (assembly GCF_046026675.1). Classification (GTDB taxonomy): domain Bacteria; phylum Pseudomonadota; class Gammaproteobacteria; order Burkholderiales; family Burkholderiaceae; genus Paraburkholderia; species Paraburkholderia sediminicola_F. The sequence goes on from NZ_JAQQEY010000002.1 coordinate 2,136,408, forward strand.
GCCGCCAGGGCGAAGTGCTGAGCCGCACGCAGATTGCATCGTATGTGTGGGACATGAATTTCGACAGCGACACCAATGTCGTCGAAGTCGCGATCCGCCGGCTGCGCACCAAGATCGACGATAACTTTCCCGTCAAGCTCATTCATACGGTGCGCGGCGTCGGCTATGTGCTCGAAGTGAAGGATGCCGCGTGATGCGCGGCCGTTCGCTTGCCGCGACGCTTGCGCTGGCCTTCGGCGTTACCACGCTCGCGGTTTTCGTGCTCGTCGGGAGTTTTCTGTACCTTGCGCTGGAGAAACAGATCAAGGCGCAGGATGATCTCGACATCGTGCTTGCCGCACGCCATGCGCGACGGCTCGCCGAGGAACTCGATGCATCGAAAGGGATTCGCGAACATGGCGACCGGTTGACCAGCATCGTGCTGGGCAATGAAGCGATGTCGATGGAGGTGTTCGGTCCCGATGGGCATATGGCGATCGAGCACAACGCCGGGGAGACTTTCGCGACGCAGGGTGGCGCGGCGAGCGGCGCTGCCTCGGCAGTTTCAAATGCGCCTGATGCGTCCGTTGCGCTCAACGAGGCGAGCGAAACGGGCGAAGGAGGCGCGGCAAGCGATTTCCACGATCCCGGCGAGACCGCTGAAGCGGGCGGCGTCGAGACGATCGCCGCGCTGCCGCCGCTCACGCGCATTCCCGCTGCGGCGCGCATCACCGACGTGGATATCGGCAATTGGACCGGCCGCAACGGCGCCCCGATCCGCGGCATCCTCGCGGACGCGCGGCTGCACGACGGCGACACGGCGACCGTGTTGATTGCTCGCAACATGAGCGATCGCTGGCGACTGCTCGACCGCTATCGCGACAAGCTCAACCTGGCGGGCGCAGCCGGCGTGATTCTGGCGATGTTGCTGAGCTATCTGCTGATTCGCGCCGCCTTGCGGCCGTTGCGCGATATCGCGGCGAGTGCTGGCCTCGTCACGGTCAATCGCCTGAACACGCGGATCACCGTGGCGCGCGTGCCGAGCGAACTTGAAGCACTGGTGAACGCGCTCAATGCCATGCTCGAACGCGTCGAGCACGGCTTTCAGCGCCTGTCGCGTTTCACGGCCGACCTCGCGCACGATATGCGCACACCGATTAGCAACATGCGCGGCGCCGCCGAAGTCGCACTTGCCCGACCACGCTCCACCGACGAATATGAGGCGCTGCTCGCATCGAATCTGGAAGAGTGCGACCGGCTCTCGCGAATGATCGAAAACGTGCTGTTTCTTGCACGCGCTGAGCATCCGCAGTTCGTCAAACATATGCGCGCGTTCGAGGCGGGGCAGGAACTGACGCGGATCGCGGAATACTTCGAGGGCATCGCAGACGATGCCAATGTCCGGGTGCAGGTCGCCGGCGCGGCGATGCTGACGGCTGATCTCGAACTGTTTCGTCGCGCCGTCAGCAATCTGCTGGCCAATGCGATCCGCTATACACCAAGCGGCGGCGAGATCACGCTCGATGCCCGCGCAGCGGCCGACGCGGTGCGCGTCACCGTGTCGAACCAGGGGCAACCGATCGCCGCCGAACATCTCGAACGGATTTTCGACCGTTTCTATCGCGTCGATCCGTCACGCAGTGCCTTGCCGTCGTCCGGTATGTCGCAAGGGTCCACGGGTTCGACGGGGCTCGGACTTGCCATCGTCCGCACGATCATGGAGTTGCATGGCGGCACGGCGCATGCGGAGAGCGACGCGCAGAGCACGCGGTTCGTGCTTACGTTCCGGCGGGTTTAGGAGTTGCCTGAGCGGCCGCCACAACCGGCGTCGCTGCACCATCACCTTGGTTATGCCACGTCCCACCCAGCGCCTTCAACAACAACACGCTGGACTCCAACTGCCTTGCCGCAATCTGATCCGCGGTGCGCTCGTTCGTCAGCGCGATCGTCTGCGCCGTAACCACGTCGAGATAACTGACCGCGCCCGCGTTGAACCGGTTTGTAGTGAGCCGCAGCGACAGATCCGCGGCCGTGGTCGCGCGCTGCTGGCTGGCGGCTTCGTCAGCCAGCGAATGCAAGGCGGACAGATTGTCCTCGACCTGCTGGAAGGCCACCAGCACCGATTGCCGGTAATCCGCCACCGTGCCGTCGTACTGCGCCGTCGCGCCATGCAGGCTGGCCGTGCGCCTGCCGCCGTCGAACAGCGTGCCGACCAGCTGCGAGCCGAGCGACCAGAACAGGCTCGGCGCGCTTAGCCATGGCGCGAAGAAGGTGCTTTCCAGTCCGGCGCTCGCCGACAGCACCAGATCGGGGAAGAAGGCTGCATGCGCCACGCCGATCTGTGCATTCGCCGACGCCACGCGCCGTTCGGCGGCGGCAATGTCGGGACGCCGTTCGAGCAGTTGCGACGGCACGCCGACGGGAATCGCCGGCGGCGTCGCGGCCGAGCCGTTCGGCGGCAGCGTGAAGGTCGAGGCCGGCTCGCCGATCAGCGTGGCAATCGCATGCTGCATCTGCGCACGCGTCACGTCGATGTCGGTGTCCTGCGTGCGCGTCGCTTCGAGTTGGGTGGTGGCCTGAGCGACCGCCGAGGCATCGATCGCGCCGTCTTTCAGTTGCTGCTGCAGCAGCTTCAAGGCGGCGGCGTAGGCGGTCACGCTGTCGTCGAGCAGCTTCTTTTGCGTGTCGAGCGAGCGCAGCGAGAAATAGTCGACGGCGAGATCGGCGCTCATCGACAGGCGCACGGCTTCGAGGTCCGCTTCGCTCGCCTCAGCATCGGCCTTCGCGCCGGTCACGCTATCGCGCACGCGGCCGAACAGATCCGGCTCCCAGCTCGCCGAAACGCCGGCCGAATAGTCGGGAATGGTCTTGCCCGCCAGCGCACGGTCCACGAGATTCTGCGAAGTTCTCGAACGATTCTGGGCGAGACCGGCAGTGACGGTCGGGAAGAAACCGGCACGCTGATAGTCCACCATCGAACGCGCCTGCTGAACCTGCGCGACCGCCTTGCGCACGGTCTGGTTCGACACGTCGATGCGCGCTTCGAGTTGGTTGAGCACCGGATCGTTGAAGAGGGTCCACCAGGGGCCGCGCGGCGCCGCGTCGGCAGGAGCCGCCTGGGCCCAGCCAGGCGCTGCGCCTGCGTATTGCGTGGGGATCTCGGCGGTAGGGCGCTGGTATGGCGGCAGTGTCGAGCAGGCGCTCAGCAGCGCGCCGATCAGCGTGGCCACGATCGAACGCCGCAACAACGGACGCGGAAGAGATATCGGAGACATTCGGCTCATCCTTTCGGTGACTGGCGCTCAGCTATGCGTGACCGGTGCGATCTGCACCAACTGGCCGGTACTCAGCGAATCGCCGGGGTTATCGATCACGCGGTCGGTCGCCGCGAGGCCCGTAGTGATTTCCACATGCGTGCCGAAATCGCGGCCGATGTGCACCGTCTTGAGTACCGCACGGCCATTGCCGTCGACCACGGCGACCGTCACGCCGTCGGGGCGGAAGAGCAGGGCGCTCACCGGCAGATCGAGCGCCGGTGTGGTCGATTGCAACTGCAGATGCACTTGCGCGTAAGCACCTGGCATCAGCGCGCCATCCTTGTTATCGACGTCCACCTCCACGCGCAGCGTGCGGCTCGATGGATCGATCGCGCCGGTCGTACGCGCCACTTTCGCTGCAATGTGCCGCCCGGGGTATTGCTGCGCGGTCAGATACACGCCGGTGTCAGGTGTGACGTAAGGCGCGTCGTTCTGAGGTACGTCGACGAACACACGCAGCACGCCGGTCTGCTGGATATGAAACAGCTCGCCCGACATACCTGCCGCTCCGGGCGTGCCGCCCGCGGTAACGAGTGCACCGACATCGACGTTGCGCGCGGTGATCGTGCCGTCGAACGGAGCGGTGATCTTCTCGTACGACACCAGCTCGGCAAGATGCGAGACATTAGCCTGCGCCGACGCCAGCATCGCGCGGCGCGCTTCCATGTCGCTGACTTTCGTATCGGCGTCCTGCTGCGCGACCGATTGCGTTTTCAGCATCTCCTGCCAGCGCTGCGCGGTCGTTTTCGCGAAGTCGAAGTTGGCCTGCGCGGTGGCTTCGTCGGCACGAGCCTGACGCAGTTGTGCGTCGAGATCGGGCGCGTCGATCGTGGCGAGCGTCTGGCCGCTTTTCACCTGGGTGCCGATGTCGGTGTTCCAGTGCGCGAGATAGCCGCTCGTGCGCGCATAGATCGACGCTTCGGCGAACGGCGTCACCGCGCCAGGCAGCAGCAACTCGTTGACGGCCGACGCGGGGCGTGGCGTAACCACGGAAACGCTGAGCACGCTTTGCGCTTGCGTTTGTTGCGTCAGCGCGGCGCTTGCGTGCAGACGCGGCACGATGCCGACGATCAGCAACGCCGCGGCGAGACCGGCCAACGCGAACGGCCAAACGCGGCGGCGCGGCTTCGGGCTTGGGGTCATGTCGGCGGAGCGTGCGGTTCCGGCAGCGTTGGGATGCGAGTAGTCATTGCCGCTCGCGGGCTGAGCCTGCGGAGCCGCCTGAGCGGTCCCAGTGACATGCACGGTATCGGTGGCGCGGGCAGCTTCTGCGGCTCGACCGGCCTCGACAGCCGCTTCAGACCTGTCGCCGAGGTCCGGCGGAAGTGATGGATTGTTCATGAGCAAGTTCTCGTCGGAGTCAAAGTGTGCGGGCAGGAACGCGGGATTCTTCTGCGGCGTTGCGAGCCGCGCGGCGTTTGTCCAGCCACGCATGCACCATCCCGTAGACGACCGGAACAAACAGCAGCGTGGACACCGTTCCAAGCGCAAGGCCGCCGATCACCGCGCGGCCAAGCGGCGCGTTCTGTTCGCCGCCGTCGCCGAGTCCGAGGGCCATCGGCAGCATGCCGATCAGCATGGCGAGCGCGGTCATCAGCACCGGACGGAAGCGGCTGAAGCCCGCCTCGAGCGCGGCCTGTAGCGGCGGTTTGCCGCCGTGGTGGAATTCACGCGCGGTGTTGATCACGAGAATGCTGTTGGCCGTGGCAATGCCGATACACAGAATGGTGCCGGTCAGCGCCGGCACGCTCACGGTCGTGCCTGTGCTGAACAACATCCACGCGATGCCCGCAAGCGAGCCCGGCAAACCACTGATGGTGATGAACGGATCGATCCACGACTGAAAATTGACGACCATCAGCAGATAGACGAGGGCGATCGCGAACACGAGGCCGCTTGCGAGGCCGCTGAACGAGTCGTGCATCGCCTGCACCTGGCCGCGAACCACAATCGACGCACCCGGCGGCAATTGCGGCCGGATCTGATCGACGAGCCGGTTCACGTCGGTCGCCACGCCGCCGAGGTCGCGCCCTTGGGCCGACGCGAAAATATCGAGCACCGGCTGCACGTTGTAGTGCGAGACGACGGCTTGCTGGGTGGCACGTGTCAGCGTGCTCATCGCGCCAAGCAGGTTCTGCGCAGCGGGGCCGTTGCCGTTGGCCGCAGCGGACGCTGTCGCCGCGCCCGCACCTGCGCCTCCGCTCTGCGCGACCGGAATATTGGCCAGCGCCTGTAGCGAGTTGATGTCGTACTGCGGCATCATCGCCATCAGCGGATAGCTGACACCGTTGCGCGGATCGAGCCAGAAATTCGGCGTGGTCTGGGAGCTGCCTGAGAGCGCGATCAGCAGGTTCTGCGATACGTCCCGTTGCAGCAGGCCGGCCTGAATCGCCCGCGTACGGTCGACATTCACGTTGATCGCGGGTTCGTCGCCCGGTTGCTGGATGCGCGCATCGACGAGACCGCGCACACCGCGCAGTTGAGCGAGCAAGCGGTTCGCCACGACGCGATTGGCGTCGAGCTTGTTGCCGACGATCTGGATATCGATCGGCGCGGGCAGGCCGAAGTTGAGAATCTGGCTGACGATATCAGCGGGCAGGAAGGCAAACGTGACACCGGGGAAATCTTTCGAGAGCGTGGTTCGCAGCGTCGCCACATAGGCGGCGGTGGGCTTGTGTCCGGCTGCGAGCGTGATCATCACATCAGCGTCTTCGGGGCCAATCGGGTCGGAGGAGTCGTAAGTCAGGTTGATGCCGCTCACCGGCACGCCGATGTTGTCTAGCATGGCCGCGAGTTCCTGCTTCGGGATCACACTGCGCACACGGGCTTCGACTTCATCGGTGATACGCGCGGTGTCTTCGATACGCGTGCCGGTCGGCGCACGCAGATGCAGGCGGATCTCACCGGTATCGACAGCGGGGAAGAAATCGCGGCCGGAAAATGGCACCAGGGCGAGCGAGCCGATACACAGCAGCAGAAAGATCGCAATGAAACGGCGCGGGCTAGCGATAGCCGACGCGAGCACGCCGCGATAGCGTTCGCGCAACATCTCGAAGCGATGTTCGAAGGCAGCCTGAAAGCGGACCAAGCGTGCAATCGGGCCGTTGCCCGTGACTGGCGCGTTACTGCGCGCACGCATCAGATACATCGCGAGGGTCGGCACCAGCGTACGCGAGAAGAAATACGACGCGATCATCGCGAACACCACCGCCTCGGCGAGCGGCACGAACAGATAGCGTGCCACGCCGGACAGTAGAAACATCGGCACGAACACGATGCAGATGGACAGTGTCGAGACAAAAGTCGGCACGGCGATTTCGCCCGAGCCGTTCAGAATCGCGTCGTGCAGCGGCTCGCCGTTCTCCAGATGGTGCGTGATGTTTTCGATGGCGACGGTGGCGTCGTCGACGAGAATACCCACCGCGAGAGCGAGCCCGCCAAGCGTCATGATGTTGATGGTCTGGCCGAGCGCGGACAGCGCGATCAGTGAGGTCAGCACCGCGAGCGGAATCGACACCGCGATGATCAGCGTGGCGCGCCAGCTGCCGAGAAACAGCAGGATCATCAACGCGGTCAGGGCCGCGGCGATCACGGCCTCGCGCGCCACACCCACTACCGCCGACTTCACGAACACCGATTGATCGGACAGCGCGGTGATATGCAGCGCACTCGGCAAACCCGCCGCGATATGCGGCAGCATCGCCTTGACCTGCTGGATGATGGTCAAGGTGGACGTGCTGCCGGATTTTTCGATGGTGAGGAGCGCAGCGCGTTTGCCGTCGCTGCGCACGATGTTGGTTTGCGGCGCATAACCATCGCGTACATGGGCCACGTCGCGCACATACACCACGCCGCCGGCTACCGTCTTGATCGGCAGGTCGTTCAGCGCGGCCACCGTGTCGGTGCTGCCGTTCATCTGCACGTTGTATTCCTTCGTGCCGATCTTGGCGGTGCCGCCCGGCAGAATCAGGTTCTGCGCGTTGACTGCGTTGACCACGTCGAGCGGGGCGAGACCTTTGGCCTGCAGCGCTCGCGGATCGATATCGACCATGATTTGCCGCACTTTGCCGCCGAACGGCAGCGGCACCGACGCGCCTTGCACCGTCGCCAGTTGCGTGCGGATCTGGCTGTTGCCGAGGTCGTAGAGCTGCTGTTCGGACAGCGTGTCGCTGGAGAGTCCGAGTTGCAGAATCGGCACCGTCGACGCGTTGTACGTGATGATGTTCGGCGGCAGCGTGCCGGGGGGCAGCACGCGCAGAATCGATGCGGAATTGGAGGCCGCCTCGGCAATCGCACGATTGATGTCCGCGCCCGGGTGGAAAAAGATCTTCACCACCGAGACGCCATTCAGCGATTGCGACTCGATATGCTCGATATCGTCGACATCGGAGGTCAGTGCGCGCTCGTAGTTCGACGTGATCCGGTTGGCCATGTCCTGCGCGGAAAAGCCGTTATACGTCCAGACGATGCTGACCACCGGGATGTCGATGTTCGGAAAGATATCGGTCGGTGTGCGCAGTATCGCGAGCGGGCCGACGATAAAGATCAACACCGCGAGGACCACGAATGTATATGGGCGGCGCAGCGCGAGCTTGACGATCCACATGACGGTTTCCTGAAAAGAGGCAGAGGGAGGCGCGCGGGTTTTGATGCGACTGGTGGCGCGGGGCGCGGGCTTCTTCGTTAATCTGGAGTGTGGGGGTGGGGCACTTACCGGGTGTGGTCCGGTAGATTACCGTTCTGTTATCTGAGGTTTGGTTTTTTGGGTTTTCGTTTGGGCCCGATGCGTAGATAACAAAACGGTAATCTCCGGGTCAGTGCTCCGACAGCTGAAATGACAAGAATGGGAAGCGTGGTTCAAGCCACTCATTTCTTGCACTTCATCGGAGAGACATCATGAAATTGCTTACCGCTATTGCTGTTGCTGCGCTTAGTTTGCCGTTTGGGGCGAATGCTTTTGCTCAGTCCAATTCGTCGGGGTTGACCCGCGCTGAAGTCATCGCTCAGTTGCAGCAGGCTCAGGCTGAAGGGGTCGTGCCTACGTCTAATAATGACTATCCGCCTACGGCCAGGGAGATTGCTCGGAATCGGGAGATTTATGCTATTCAGCATGCGGATGGGGCTGGTGCTGTGAAGACTGCTGGCGCTTCTGGCGATCAGGCTCAGGCGGCCTCTAATTGATGCTGCGTCTGGACTCCTGGGGTGTTGGCCTTTCCTTGATCTGGCTTTGGTGCCTTTTCTTGAATTGTTGGTGGTCTATTAGCGTTGCCCCTGTGCGGGGCGGCACCTACTTTTCTTTGCCGGCTGCAAAGAAAAGTAGGCAAAAGAAAGCAGCTCAAACCGCTACTGCTAAGCGGGGCCCGTGGTCTGCTGCGGGTAGTGGTGCATCTGGAATCCGGGTTCGTGCCCCTGCATACGCCAGTGACAAGGGCGTCATACTTCCGGCGGCGCTGCGCGCGCCGAAGAGCAGTTCATAAAACCGATCCTGCGGTTTTGCGCTCGCTTTTATCCGCCGCGGTGGCTTGTGTCCTTCAACTTAAGCCTATCGCCCAATCCACCGCTGCGTCGAACAGGCTAGTTCCCGCCGGCGACAAGTTGCCGAAGGTGTCGTTGTTCAGAAAGAACATCACGCGACGGGCCGGGGCCAGCGACTCGTAGTCCATCGTCGCGCCTTTCTCGTATGCAAAGATCGCCGCCTTCTCCGGCTGCCCATACAACGTCGCAATCGTCGTCGCGCCCAAGCCCGGTTTGCCCCAGCTCATCGCAGCCTGTTTGACATATGCGTTCGTCACGCCCGCCGGTAAACCAGCTGCGATCGGATGGGGTGCGTTGACCAGCCACAGGTAACGCTCCTTCTCCGCTTCGCCGAAATCGACGTCGTGACGCTTGCCCGTCATCGCGAAGTCGTCGAGTAAATCGTTCTCCCATGTCAACAACGGCGTGGCCAGATAGCGCCAGCCACCCACTACCTGTTTCGATGAGACCGTCGATGAAATAACAACGAGATCCGCGTCGCCAACTGCCTCCGGCGGTTGCACCTGGTCCAGCATGCGCACGCTATAGCCACGCGCTTCAAGGTGTGTCGCGATCTTCTGGTCGACAGCCATGCTCGGCCCGTTGAGTTGCACGACCATCACGACTTTCTTGCCCGTGCGTGGCCCGCTCGTTGCCGCGCGCGCAGCAGGTGTCGCGACAGCCAGCAGGGCGCCAAGGCCCGCTGCTGCGGCGAGAAATGTCCGGCGTTTACGTATGGGCGCTGAGCTGTGTTCAGCGCGGCGATTCTGAAGTTTCATGGTGATTCCAGTCTCGTGTTGACCAGGTGAATGCGTGTATCGCGTGCGATGTCGGCACGGCCTAGAACTCCAGCGTCGACAGCAAAGAGACCTGACGCGCGTCGCCAACCGATACGAAGTACTTGTTCACGCTCGACGGGTAGTAAGTCTTGTTGAACAGATTCTTTACGTTGAGCTGGAACGACAGATGGCGATTGCCCAGTTTCGTCTCATACGTGGCGAAGGCATCGGCGACGGTGTAGGCGGGCAACGTGAAGCTGTTCGCCGAATCGCCCGGGCGCGTGCCGACGTAATGCGCGCCGGCGCCGACGCGCAACTGGTCGCCGCCGAAGATTGTGCCGAAGTCGTACACCGCCGCAAGCGATGCCGTGTTCTGCGGCGCATTCCACAGTCGCTTGCCGGCGTAAAGCGGGTCCTCGGTAGTCTTCGCGTCGATGTACGCGTAGCTCGCGATCACGCTCCAGTGCTGACCGATCTGGCCAGCCACGTCGAGTTCCACGCCGCGCGAACGCGCTTTGCCGGCTGTGCGCCAGTCGGTCTGCCTGGTGGTGTCGTTGTACTGCTGAACCAACACGTTCTTCTTGTCGATATTGAACAACGCCAGCGTGCCGCTCAGGCCGTTGGGCATCGCTACTTTGGCGCCGAGCTCCCATGAGGTGGCTTCCTCAGGCAGCACCGACGAATCGATCACCACGCCCGAAGACAGCGGCGCAATCGTCGATGTCGGTTTGAGCGACTGCGAGTAGCTTCCGTACAGCGACACCGTCTCGGTCCACTTGTAAACCACGCCCGCTCGCGGCAGCCATTTGGTGCCGTTGATGTCAGTGTTGACGACAAACGGCCGGCCCTTTCCCGCGATCTGGTTGTAGCTCAGAAAACGCGCGCCGCCGATCAGAATCCACTTGTCCGTGAGATGCAAGCTGTCCTGGAAGAAGAGCGAGCGGTCGTGCAGCGTGTCGGTCTGATCACTGTCGCTCGCCGACACCGTGGTCGACGGACTCTCCAGACCGTAGACCGGATTGAAATAGTTGAACGGATATTTCGTGGCCTGGCGCAGCAAGTCCTTGCGATAAATGCGGCGGTATTCGTCGTCGACACCGACCTGCAGATCGTTGCGCAAACCGGCAATGTCGAAATGGCCGTCCACATAGGCGATCGCGTAGCTGTCCGTGCTGAGCGCGCCGTGCGTCGCGTCGTTGCTACGCGACACGGCGCCGGTCGTGCTGTTGATGCCCTGCACGCGCAACTGGCCCGCGTCGTAGGTCTCGCGGTTGTAGCTGTAGCCGAAGTGCGCCTTCCAGTTGGCGTTGATCTGATGGTCGACGCTGATCTGCGCGAGGTTCGATTCGCCGTCCATTTCGTTGAAAGGTTCGTCGAGACGTTCGCGGCTCGAGATGGCGAGCGGCTTGTTTGTCTTTGGGTCGAGCGCTGTGCCGCGGTCGAATGGATAGAGAAACTTTCGGTATTCGTACGACACCAACACCTGCGTATCGCGTCCGTACCATGCGAGCGACGGCGCCACGAGCGTCTCGCGATGTTCACCGAAGTTGCGCCAGTATTGCTCGTCTGTCTGATCGACGACCAGCCGGTAGGCGAGGCCGGAGTTGCCGATCGGCCCGGTCGTATCGAACGTCGCGCCGGCTCCATTGCGGCCGTGTCCGTAGGTCGAGCCGAGCACGGAGATCGCGTGATACGGTTTGAGCAAGGGTTGCTTGCTCACCACGTTGACGACGCCGCCCGGGTCCATGATTCCGTACAGCAGCGAAGTCGGACCTTTGAGTACTTCGACACTGTCAGCGGCCGCATTCAACGCGCGCCCCTGTACGAGCGGCATACCGTTGTGCATGATCGAACCGTCGCGATTGCCGCCAAAGCCGCGCTTGAGCAAGGTGTCCTGCGTGCCGGCCAGCGTATTGCCTTGCACGATGCCGCTCACGTTCGCGAGCGCATCGTCCAGATTGCGCGGACGTTGGTCATGCAATACCTGGGCCGGCACGATGTTGACGGCCTGGGCCGTGTCGAGCACCGGTGTATCCGAACGCGTCACCACTGCGTCGACAGGTGGCCGGTAGCTGCCGGCTTTCACCGTCGACGAACTGACGGTCACGGCGGGGAGGGTGGTGCCGCGCCCGTTGCTGGTGTCCGCCGACGGCTCAGCGCGCTGCACGAGCGTATAGCTGCCATTGGACTGTTGCACCGCGCCGAGCCCCGTGCCGCGCAGGATTTGATCAAAGCCTTCCCCTATGCCGTAATCGCCACGCAGGCCTTCACTCGTGCGGCCATCGGTCAGCGCCGCCGGAAACGACAGCAGCAGTCCGCTCTCGCGCCCGAAGCGATTGAGCGCCGCTTCGAGCGGGCCAGCCGGGATGTCGTAGCTCTTACGCGGCGACGCCGAAGCGGTTGGCGCATCGGCGGCCAGCGCGACATTGAACGGCAGTCCCGCCGAGATCAGCGCGGCCGTTGCAATATGCCGCGCGAAGTGTGCCGGCCGCCGCGCGCACAAAGCGCCACGGCTGCTACGGCTGCCGTTGCCGACGCCGTTCTTTCGATGCTGTCCCATGTTCAAAGCTCGCAGGAAGGTAGACGATGTGTTGCTCTCATCTCCCTTGTCACGCGAGATTCGAAAACAGCTCACGACAGACGAAAAATTTCGACGCAAGCGTCATGGTGCGGCGTTCACCGAGTGCGGTGCGCGCATCCGCGCTCCATGCGCGCCACGGCACGTGTTCACCGGCGATCCATGTCGCTCCGCCGGCGAACAGCAGAGTCGCGAGGACTTTGACACTCGCGCGGCGCTTCGCCGAGCCGGGACCGGTCAGCGCAGCGCGTGCGGCCGCCGCGCCACCTGCGCCTGCGTTGCCCGAGCCTGTTTCAGCGAGGCCCCGGAAGCGGCTGCCGACGCTGCAGATGTGTTGCCACGCACGCTCATGATCGGGATGCTCCGCGCACCAGCGCGCCAGCGCGAGTTGCTGCGCGCGCGTGTTGTCGCCGGATTGCAGTTCCATCCACCACTCCACGGCGCGCAGGGCGATGTGCTGCGGAATATCGGGTCGCGCGCTCGCGTTCATCCGTCGATCCGTCAGGCCGCGCTGAGTGCAAAGAAACACTGCGCGCCGGCGCGCACCAGATGGCGCTTTACGGTCGAGACGGACAGCTTTAGTTGTGCGGCGATCTCGGCATGGCTCAAGCCGTCGAGCTGGGCAAGCAGGAACGCACGCTTGACAGCGACCGGCAGCCGCTCCAGCAGACTGTCGATTTCACACAGTGCTTCGAGAAGCAGCGCGCGGTCTTCCGGTGAGGGCGCAAAACTTTCGGAGGCGAGCGCCAATGCTTCCAGATAAGCGCGCTCGATCTGCTCGCGACGCCAGTAGTTGGCTATCACGCGTTGCGCGACCGTCGTCAGGAACGCACGCGGTTCTTCCAGGGCAAGAGGTTCATCGCGGGCGAGCAGACGCACGAACGTATCGTGCGCAAGGTCGGCCGCGCGATGCGCGCAGCCGAGCTTCTTACGCAGCCACGCGTGGAGCCAGCCGTGATGATTGCTATAGAGCGCCTGCATCTCGTGATGCAGGGCCGATTCGTTTGCCGCCATGGCCTACCGGACGCGCCGGATCGGTGGATGCGGCGCCCTTGTAAATGAGAACGATTCGCATCATAGCATGACAAAATGTAAGGCGGGAATGAGAACGTGCCCAGCGCTATGACCGGTCGCGGTTACGGGCCCGCGTGGCGCCCGTGATCACCGCGAGGCCGAGCATGATGACCGCCACGATCGCGATCGTATGTTGTGCGACATGCAGCGCCATCAATCCCCACGCCACACCGCCTATCAGAATGATCCAACCTACGAGATAAATGAGCAGGGTCATCGTTTTTCTCCTTTCCTTTCGACGGACGGGACCAGCTTGCCTGCTATGGAAAGCGTTACCGGTCACCCCGATTGGGCCGTTGAAGTCGCGTGCCCGAAGCGGCCTGCAGCAGGGCGAATCCGGCATATGCGATCAACGGGTCTATCGAGCAGCAGATTTCGCGCCTGGGGTCGATGCATCCGCCGTTTCACGCTGGTAACGATGGCGGACCGGGATTCAGACGACCCACCACGCGAGCAGCGCCGTGAGCAGCACCACGGCCCACGAAGGCAGGCGCCACCAGCCGAGCAAAGCGAGCGCCACGATGACCAGGGCGAAATCGCGCCCACTGTGCACGGCGCTGGTCCATACGGGATCGTAGAGCGCGGCGAGAAGAATCCCGACCACCGCAGCGTTGATGCCGGCCATCGCCCGGCGCATCGACGCGAATGCCCGCAGTTCGCCCCACAGCGGCAACGCGGCCCCGACCAGCAGAAACGACGGCAGAAAAATTGCGACGGTGGCGATTAGCGCGCCTGCTATGCCCGCCGGGTAACCGGTGCTGGCGGCGCCTAGAAACGCCGCGAAAGTGAACAGCGGCCCCGGGATCGCCTGGGCTGCGCCGTAGCCGGCCATGAAAGAATTGGTCGAGAGCCAGCCGCGCGGCACGACGACCGCTTCGAGTAAAGGCAACACGACATGGCCGCCGCCGAACACTAGCGAGCCCACCCGGTAGAACGCCGCGAACAGGTCGAGTGGATACGCATGCAGCAAGGCAGCCGCAGCGGGTAAGCCGACCAGCAACAGCCCAAAGACGGTGAGGCAAAGAAGGGCGCCGGTCTTCGTGCCGGGCATGCCGAGCGGCGCACGTGGCACCTCGGTCGACGATTTCAGAAGCAGAGCGCCAGCGATGCCCGCCACAACGATCGATGCGATCTGGCCGTAAGTTGCGCCGAGCACGATCACCGCGATGGCCGACGCCGCCGCGATCGTGATGCGGGCACGGTCGGGGCACAGCGTGCGTCCCATCGACCAGACCGCCTGCGCAACGACCGCGACCGCTGCGAGCTTGAGGCCACGCAGCAGATGAAGCCCGTTCGCCTCTGCCAGATGGGTGAAACCATAGGCAAACGCGACCATCAACAACACCGACGGCAGCGTAAAGCCGAGCCAGGCCGCGAGCGCTCCCGCAATGCCGCCACGAAAACGGCCGATCGCGATACCGACCTGGCTGCTGCCGGGGCCCGGCAGAAACTGGCACAGCGCGACCAGATCGCTAAACGTGTGTTCGTCGAGCCAACGGCGGCGCTTGACGAACTCGTCGCGGAAGTAGCCAAGATGTGCGGCAGGGCCGCCGAACGAGGTCAGGCCGAGCCGCAGGAAAATGCAGAAAAGGCTCCATGGCGAACTGTGTGCGGGCAGCTCGAGGGGCGCATCGGATTCCGTGTTCTGCATCAACATGTTCCACACCCGCTCACAGCAAGGATTTCCCCTGGGCGAGAATCTTGTCGCAGACCTGTTTCGTGACCTGTTCCTTCAGACCGCCGCCGCTCAGGTCCAGCTGCTTACCGTCGCCGCTGCTCAGGATGCCCTTGGCGCCGTTGGTGTAGCCGCTGTCTGACGAGGCCGAACTGGAGCCGCCCGGAAGCTTGCTCATCAGCGAGTCCTTGACCGAAGACGCGCTGCCGCCGCTGAGATAGTTGTTCTTGATGCAGAACTCCAGCACGCCCGCGACGTTGCTGGTGCTGCCGGACGTTAATGACTGGCCTGACAAGGCACTGCCCATGCCGCCGAGGCTCCCGAGGCCACCGGACGATCCACCACCCGAGCCCTGGTTGAGCAGGTTACCGAGCTGCGCCTGAGCGGCCGGGACAGGCAGCAATGCTGCAATCAGCATCCCTGAAGCTGCGATGCGATAGGTGCGTGCTTTCATACTCGAACTCCTTCTGCTGGCTGGAAGTCCACTCTACTATAGTGCCTTTCAGACGGACGGCAGACCGGGTCGTCATGTTAAATGTTGTCATGCGCGATGGATAACCTGCGGCAGTCTCCATAGACTGTCATGTTGATCGTATAGGCGTACGCGGTATATCCGAGCGCAGATAGAGGCAAGGGGGCTTGTCGAGCAAGTTGTAAGGGGGAGTGAGTTTCGCCGGATATTTGGTGTGCGACTGCGTTGGCATTCACTGCTGCGTGCTTGCAGCGTTGATTGCAGTTGGCAGGTGTCTGATTTCACGCCCGGCCAGGCGCTGCGTCGAATCGGAACTGACAGATCACGTCCGAGCTATCGGCAATGGTCTCGATCTCGGCCGCGGTCAACGAACAGATCCGTGTCGCCATCGAATCGGACAATCCGAGTGCGCGTTTTGCCTGCTCCCTGTCTTCTCCAAGCATCCGCTGCGCGAGCAGGAGATACGACTGGTTGAATGCGGCGATCGCCTGCAGGCTATCTGATTTCTTGGTCAATGGTCTATCTTGCATACGAAGGTTGACGTTCATCACCGATCATTTCCCGGTGATATGCCTATTCGAAGTTTACTCGCGCAGACATGCCCGTTGGTGACAAAAGCTTGAGTCATTCCGCCAATGTCCGGTATCAACCGTGCCTGTTTTACCGATCGATTTAAGAGCGAATTTTTTGAATGCAATTACCGACGCTGGTTAATGACATTACTGTAGCGTTCCGTCAATTGATCAGTGTGATCCGACAAGACCCCACCCGATCCGACTAATGGCAGACGATACTTGTCCGGGGTTTGCCGCGCCCGGCGAACTCTACATGCCTCGGTTAAACCTGCCCGGATTCTGGATTCATGCGGGCAGGTTCTTTTTACGGCCGGGCACCGGCATTTCCGAATTAACGCCTGATCATTCCACACGCGAGATTCAAGTCCCATGCTTAAAGTAACGAAAGCCGTTTTTCCCGTGGCGGGACTCGGCACCCGCTTTCTTCCGGCGACTAAAGCAAGCCCGAAAGAGATGTTGCCCATTGTCGATAAACCGTTGATTCAATATGCCGTTGAAGAAGCAATTGCAGCTGGGATCACCGAAATGATCTTTGTGACGGGGCGCAGCAAGCGGGCCATCGAGGACCATTTCGACAAGTCGTATGAGATCGAAGCGGAGCTCGAGGCGCGGGGAAAGGAGAAATTGCTTTCGCTCGTACGCAGTATCAAGCCGAGCCATGTCGACTGTTTCTATGTTCGTCAGGCCGAAGCGCTGGGTCTGGGGCATGCCGTGCTATGTGCCGAAAAGCTCGTCGGTGACAGCCCATTTGCCGTCGTGCTAGCCGACGACCTGCTGGACGGCAGGCCGCCTGTGTTGCGGCAGATGATCGATGTATTCGACCATTACCATACGTCGGTACTGGGTGTCGAAGAGATTGCGCCGGACGAGTCAAAGTCTTATGGCGTGATCGACGGCAAACAATGGGAGGAGAATATCTTCAAGCTGTCAGGTATCGTCGAGAAGCCCGCACCTGCAGATGCACCCTCCCGTTACGGCGTGGTTGGCCGCTATGTGCTCAAGCCCCGGATTTTCGAGCATCTGCGTGCATTGCGGCCAGGCAGCGGGGGCGAGTTGCAACTGACGGATGCGATCCAGTCCTTGCTGCGCGATGAGCAGGTTTTAGCCTATCGGTACGAAGGCACGCGCTTCGACTGCGGCAGCAAGCTTGGCTACCTGAAGGCGACGGTGGAGTTCGCGCTGCGCCATCCTGAAGTCTCGGCAGACTTCAGCGATTATCTCGCCACCCGCATGGCAGAGCTGCAAATATAAAAGACGCCGAAGTGGCGATACTGAGGAGAGGTCCTTACGCTCCCCGGCATCGCCACCTCCCGACATCCATCAGCCAGTGCGTGTCTGCACGTTGCCGATAGCGGTGATGAACTGCGTGAACTGGTCGAGATGCCATCCAGCGCTCGAATATCGTTGCTCACGGCCGCGACCTGAAAGAAGCTCCGTGACGTGTCTCACGCACACATCGTCTGGCGGTTGAGGTTCCTGGGGTCCCGGCAATGCATTGTCCAGCAGGAATTCCGCGCATTTTCGTTGATAGCAGAACAGCATGACAGGGACGTCGTACACGAAGCTGACGATCGCACCGTGCAACTTCGAGGTAACGATACACGTGGCGGCAGCAAGCAGATCGACAACCTCGGTAATCGAATCGCCGTATTGAAAGCGGCTCACGGAGACGTTCGAAGGCGAGAACAGGCGAGCAATGTCTCCTGTTACTGCAACGCTTTCGTCGTCCAGCGAGACGAACAGTACCTCATCGACGAGGTGCAGGCTGTCGACCGCGGCGAGGATGGCCAGCACCGCGTCCATGTACTGTCGCAGATGAATGGACACGATCAGGGTGCGCCGATCCCCCTGCCTGCGCTTTGGTGCATAGAGCGCCGGCAACGCGAACGCGAGGTCCTTGAGGTTGGCAGGCGCCGCCCCCGTCGCGTCGGTGACCGCTCGGACCGACGCTTCGTCGCGGACCGCAATGCGCTGCATCGCGCCGAGAACACGTCCAAACGCGTGGCGCCGCTCCGCCGATTCGAATGGCCCAACCGACACCCCGAGCGCGGCGACGGCCCTGTTGAACCGCCGCCCCACGTTGACGATCAGCCTCGCAAAGGGCAGCGACGCATTGGCGCCAAATAGCGACCCTCCGCCGAAGATCGCCGCCCGGGCCCGCAGGATGGCTGCTACGTAGGTCACCGACCGCACCACCGCGCCGATTGCCCCGGGACGCGCCCAAAATGCTCTCGCAACCGGCAAGTGGAACGGATGCGTCAATTCATACGCATGCGATGCGCCGACTATCAGCGGACGAATCCCCGGTGTTCTGACCGACATCGATTGGAGCAGGTAGCCGAACAGATCGTCGCCGAAGTTGTGCCGCCCGTAGAATCCGAAGAATGCGATGCGTGTCTCGCGGCGGACAGTCGCAGGCTGGGCGTTGCCGACCTGGGGCGATCGAGCGGAAGGAGGGCTTGATACGACGACGGGCGCGGTTTCGGTTTCGGGTGCGTTCATTTCGGAACCTCATGGGAAAGTACGTGCGTCACAGCCGGTAAGCGGTGGCCTTGTACCGGCGTCAGCAGTCGCCGGTAGATCCCCACGTAAGAACGGAAGAGTTGCGAGTCACCGAACCGGGCGCGGGCGTGCGCACTCGCGGCGGCACCCACCCGCTGGCAGGTGACGCGCGCCGACGTGCAGACGACCACCTGTTCCCCCGCCGGTCCGCGACCGCCCGAATGGAATTCATCGAGTTTCACCGCGTTCTCAACAAGGCTTGTCCGTTCCGCGCGCAACAGCAGCATTCGCGCGTAACGCAATTCACTCTTCGAACAGGCAACGATATGGCCGCCCGTTGCATGCAGCGCCCGTTCAATCAGCAAAAACAGCTTGATCTTGAGTGGCGAGATGTCCTCTTTGAGAAAGGCGAACCCATGCGGCGAATAGATTGTGCGCGCAGTGATGCCGAGGACGCGCGCCGCGATCCGGCCCAACGCGGCGGCTTTCGACGAATGAAGATGAACAATGTCCGGACGCTCCCGAAACAGTTCGATGAGGAGCCGGAACACGCTCACGATATCGTGAGCGCCGATACTGGTGCGCATGTCCACGACCTGGCGCCGCACTCTCGGATCGAACAATTCGTTCAGCTTCGCGGCCGGCGGCGTGTCTTGCCGCACGGAATGCAGCACGACAACCTCGTCGCCTGCCGCTGCCTGGCGATTGGCCAGCAGAGCAACGCAATGCAGCACGCCGCCGCCCAGTGCTTCCGTTACGTGTACGATTTTTTGTCGCATGATCGCTCACCCTAGTTGCTGGATTGCTGGGGCCGTCTGATAAGGCAGGAACGGAGACTCGCCGTGTCCTTCTTCATCGGTCATGTTGTGGATGCGTCCCGCGAGCGCGATCAGTCCGATGAGGAACAGCCACGTCGCCAGATTGATCCGCATGCGCCCTGTCGGTGGAGAGAACTGACGCCAGAGCACGACTAGCATCAGGAACACGAGGATCAGTTGGAAGCGGATGCCCGCGTAGGTCACCTGGGTCATGCCGTAAAGCGCGGCTGCCAACACCGCACAGATCAGCCAACCGATGGGTGGAATGGCGAACTGCCGCCGGTACACGATCATCACGCCTAGCATCAGCATCTGGATCAGCAGAAAGAGCAATCCCGACGAGGCATTCGGAGCCGCTATGCCGGTGTAGAGACTGGTCTTGTCGGCGAAGTAATCAGGCATCAACAGTGAGCCGGCGATGACGGCAATCGCAACGCCGACAAACATCAGCGTGTGGCCGCGCCGGGTCGTTGCAATGAAAAGCAGAAACAGAAGCGCCGAAGAAAAATGCACACAGGTGCCGATCAACGCGTAAATGACGTATCGAAGCGGCTTCTGGTGGGGCGAAACGCGGGTCGCGAGCAGAAAGATCGCCGACGCCAGACCGAATCGCATCACGTTCATGGTCAGTTCGTAGAACATGCCGGGCACGAGCACCAGTCCGCCGAACCAGATGCCAAAGCGGCTGCGGGAAATGGACCACAGCAACAGCAGCGCCGTCGTCATGGAAATGCTGTTGACGACGAAGCGCGGGTCGGGATCGATGGCCCAGAGAAACTGCGCATACGCATTGAATAGCGGTTCAGCGCCATAGCCATTGCCCTTGCCGAGGTCCGTGAACGCCTGGTAATACGCCGCCGTGTCGGTACCGGTATGGCCACGCAAGACGGCCAGCGCCACCATCGGAAACGCACACGTGAGAACGACGGCGGGATTGGTCCCACCATAGGCAATGCACAGTGCCACGCCGAAGTAAAAGATCAGCAGGGGAATGAGGTAGTAAGTCATATCTCGCGCCCGGCCAGTTGATACGTTGCGGTGCTTGCGGGTACGTGGGTTGTGGGACGATTCCTCACGTGAACCTCCGCGCCACCAGGCAGCGTCGAAAATACTTGACCGCGCTCAACAGGGAAAAACACAGCCATTCGACATTGCTGATAGCTCTGCGTCTGCGCAACTGGAGGTAGTTGTCCTGTTCGCCTTTCTGGATTTTCCAAAGTTGCGCGCTCAGGCCTGTTCGCGCGCCGAATTGCGCCTTGTAGATGTACGAAAGCGGCGTTGAAAACAGATAGGCCTGGCCTGCATCCACCAGCACGACTTCGAGCAGCATGAGTTATCGGGTAACGTCGGCACGCTGTATCTGAACGGTGCGGAGATCAGCTCCAACACGGCGATGTCGTTTGCGCCGTTCCGTGTGGAAAGCACGAGCCAGAACTGGATTGGGCGATCGCAATTTTCAGCCGATCCGTATTTCAATGGATTGGTCGACGAGTTTCGCATCTACCGTAACGCGCTTGGTGCAGAGCAGATTGCGGCGTTGATTTCAGCGTAGTGACAGGCTGGCGGATGCTGCCATACCGTGAGCGCGTTGGCATCCGCGCGGCCGGGCTTCAGTCCCGTGTCCACCACACAACCTCGATCATCTTCAGTCGGTCGAGTTCGCGCATGTTCAATGTCACCAGTGCAGCTGCATGCATGGCCGGCTCCATAGTCCCGCAGGGAACCGGCAAGCATACCGAGGCCAAAACACGACATTTCTAAATGGCTAGAACACGACATTTCTATAAAGCTACTACAACCATTGTCGAGGCTGGTTTTAAATGTCCGGGTTGCGACTTTTTAGAAATGTCCGGTTTTGAGGTTCAGAAATCTCTATGTTAGACGGCTTTCAAGCACCGAGCCAACCCGCATTCCGGCAGTTCCCAGAATCGCTTCATTCAACTGCTCCCGGGTCAGCTCGCGCTGCTTGCGGGTGCCCACCTTGCGCTCCTTCGGACGCGGCGCTTCACCCTGGTTGGTCCTCGATGGGGAGCCTGATGTCCGCCGGTCATCACGCTGTGCCTGGATCACCTGCGCCATCTGCAGTGTGTGTCCCAGCCGCTTGTTATCGACCACCGCCGCCTGATCGATCTCCGAGAGCCGGTCATACGGTACACAGGGCAGGGCAGCGCCATTCACCCGGATCTCGATACGCCCATCCGGATACTCGAACACATCCAGATAACGGTGAATCAGGCTGCGGTTCGCTACCGTATCCTCCAGCAGATAGATCACCCGGTCGTACTGCACCGTCAATACCTTCGACACGCGCCGCGGCACCCTGCATGTCAGGATCAGATCAAGATCGTCGTCGGCACGCAGCGGCCGGTGTGCATCGAATGTGCTCCGCGGCATCTTGCCAAACCGGCCGTTAAAGTCAGCAATGAAGTGGGGCGCGTAAGCGTTGGCCGCCTCCTTCGTGCTGATTCCGCGCAGCCGCAACTCCTTCACGAGGCGATCCTGCAACGTCAGGTTGGCGCGCTCGACACGGCCCTTGGCCTGGCTGCTATTGGCGCAGAACGTATCCACATTCAGCTCATACAGCGCCCGCCCGAACTGCGTCACGCCCTTGCCAGGCGTCACCGAATGGCTGTTGCAATGAAACACGCTGGCCTTGTCGCTGTACAGCGCGACCGGCTTGCCATGCTGCTCGAGATAACGGCGCATCACCTCGAAGTAGCTGAAGGTCGATTCGGTCGCCGTGAAGTGCAGCGCCATCAGCCGGCTGGTCGCATCGTCGATGAACACCAGCAGCGTGCACGCTGGCGCGCGCTCCTCGAACCAGCGGTGATCGCTGCCGTCGATCTGCACCAGCTCGCCCAGACACGCGCGGCGGTTTCTCGGCTGGTGCAGCTTCGGCGGCCGCAGTTTGCGTGGAATCCATAGTCCGGCTTCCCGCATCCAGCGCCGCACGGTTTCCTTCGCCAGCACCACGCCATGACATTCAGCCAGCTTCTCGCACGCCAGTGTCGGCCCGAAATCGGCATAGCGCTCACGCACCAGCGCCATCGCCCGCGCACGGACATCCACCGGCAGTTCGCGGTTACTGGGTTGTCC
Organism: Paraburkholderia sediminicola; assembly: GCF_046026675.1. GTDB lineage: Bacteria > Pseudomonadota > Gammaproteobacteria > Burkholderiales > Burkholderiaceae > Paraburkholderia > Paraburkholderia sediminicola_F. The sequence goes on from NZ_JAQQEY010000002.1 coordinate 2,158,787, forward strand.
ACGACGCGCCGAGACGAGCCCAGCCGGTCCAGCAGCCTCGTAGCGCCGCACCAGCCGGCTGATCTGGCGCTCACACAGCTGCAGCCGTTCAGCCGCCAGTACGATCGTCAGGCGATGCTGGACGACCGCCTCGATGATTTTCACGCGCTCGAGCTCGTGCATGCTGATCGTGATGAATCCACGTCCGTTCATGATCTGGCTCCGGGCTCGCTGGGATGCCGCAGCATGCGCCACAGCAGCCAGCCCGGAGCAGGAAACCGGACATTTCTAATGAGCCAGAACCGGACATTTCTAAAAAGCCCTGACATTCGAAATGTTGATAATTTATATTATGTCAAATAGACTTGCTAACACCAAATCCCCGTTGCTTACAATCTGTAGCGTATTTTGCAAGATTGTAATGTTTACGTTAGATTGCGCGCCCTTCAGACTTCAGAGGGTTCTCAGGTGTTCGCACAACAACGACATGGCGGTCTGCATGAGTTTCTGGCGCTGACCGGCGGTTTTTCAATCGCCGAAGTCGCTAGGAAACTGCGCTGTTGCTCGCGAACGATCCGCAACTACGTCGCCGGCCGCTCGCCAATACCGTGGCATCGCATCGAAATGCTTCGCCTGCTCGCGCTTGAAACCTCCGCGACGCAAGGCAATTCCAGCAACGGTATGTCGGCCGATGAAACGCCTGTAGTGGCCAATATCGAACCCGATCCCGCTGCTCCGGATGTTCCGCCCGCTGAATTGCTCGCGTGGGTCGGCGTTCACGCCCCGCATTACGTTTCCAGCAGGCGCAGCTTTGCGCTATATGTACGCGGCTGGAACGTAGTCGAAAAAATCCGACGCGCCAAGCGTGAAGGCACGTTCGCGGCCGTACTCGCGCGCTGGCGCACCCAGGCAGTCGAGCTGCCGCGAATGTGGCGCTCCGGCCGGATGTTTGCGGGTATTGGCCCACCTACGTACGTGCATGACAAAACAGCATCGTGACGGCTAATCGACGTATGGGCGGAAAATGGGGCGTCTGGCGCCCCATTCAATCTGGATGGTTTGGGAACCGTCAGAAGTCGAGCTGCACCGCCGTGATGCCGAGCGCGGTCGCGATCTTTTCGCGTGAAGCCTTGCGCAAGCGATCGCTGCCTTCCTGCTGTGCGTAGGCTGATTGACTGATGCCCATACGTGCAGCGACTTCAACCTGCGTCAGGCCAAGATGCTCGCGCCAGGCGCGAACCGGCGTTGCACCGTCAACCGTCAGGCTCACGACTTCGTGCGGAATCAGGCCGTGTTCAGCACTATGCTCGGCGACATACTCCGCGTACGGAATCACGACATAGGCGGGTTTGCCGTCCGGTCCGTTGATGACCTGAATGTTAGTACGTGCGTTCATTGCGTTTCCTCACTTCCTCAATCTCGACGACCTTGACAGCGCCGTCCCAGTTGAACAAGACCCGGTAATTGCCGACGCGGAGCCGGTAGCCGTATTCGTGATCGGTCAGCGCTTTCACGCTCTGGCAATCTGGCATCGCGGCCAGAGTGCTCACGCCGTCACGAATCGCAACCTGATGCTGCCGGTCAAGCTTGCGCAATTGTTTTGCCGCTTTCTGGGTCCAGTTAATCGCGTTCATACTTCGATTATAAGTATAATATAAGTTTTATGCCAGCTTCACCTATTTCTGACGCCGAGCCCCCTGCCCGCCTTGAAGCAGCTCCGCACTTCATGGTGCGGCCCTAAAGATGCGCTCCAAGTCACGGTTTTCTCGGATCTTAACCGCTCGATTTCGCGGTCTATTTGAATGGGCATTTTTTTGCGTGCGTGCACCGTAGGAGTCCTCGTTGGGCTGCCGAAGGTCTATAACATTATCGGTAGTCCGAGATGACTGCCTGCTCAACTGCCGAGGCGCGGAAACCCGCGAACTTTTGACCGTGGAAGGAGGTTTAGCGATTATGACCGGACCAATCCATGCTTTGTCTTTTCGAATCCCGAACAGCCTGAGTATCGGAGGTAATCATGCAATGCGGGTACCGTGGGTGGATCATCGACGCGACTCCGGACTTCTCCCTTGGGAAATTCTTCGCACACGCGCGACTGGTCCGTGCTTCGACTGACGATGACGTTGATGGTGAAATCCACATCGAGCGCGATCTCTCCTACTTCGACACGGAGGACGAGGCGATCGAGGTTGCCCAACAATGGGCGTTTGAATGGATCTGCGAGCGTGACGGCAACGTTGATAGTAACCAGGGCGAGACGCCAATATCCCGGAGCCGCACTCCGGTCGAAACGCCACCCCAATGAAATACCGGATGCACCGCGCTCGCACTGAATTAATCGCCTAGCTCACAGCGGCATTGTTGTTTGGGGTGATCTGGACATTTCGGCCCATCCGGCGGGATGGGCCGCTTCTAACGGTACCCGCAAGTCGTGCCCGACACCTGGCCAGTTACCCGGTTTTGGCATCCTAAGCATCGAAGAATTTTTCAGGGCAACCGTGCGACGTTAGTTGCGATCCCGCGAGGGGCGAAAATGCCCCTCAAGCACGTCCGCAAGCCTCCAAACCGGACACGGCCTGCGACATAGTCCGTCAAAGCCAATCTGGCTGATATCGCGTGCCGTCTCTTCGGGAAAGACATTCGTCATCGCGACAATCACGACACCGCTGAAGGCGGGATCGCTGGCTGCATGCCGGACGAACCGGAAGTCGTCGGCATGACACAGGCGCGTGTCGATCAGCAACGCGCGCGGCTTCCAATGCTCAAGCATGAGTTCCAGGTTTTCCATAGTCGATGTGGCTACGGCGACAAAACCTTTCAACCTCAGTAGCAACGCTATCGATTCTCCTACCGAAATTTCGGCATGGGCAACGACCACACTTTGAGAGTCGACTGCACTGATTGCGCTCTTCAGGCGCCACAGCGCAAGCTGTCCCCCGTCGTCGTGGGATGGACGTTGGGTGATTGACGGGAGGGACATAAAACCCACTTTGGTTGGTTGCGACGAGCAACAGGGAACAACCGGAGCCAGAGCTTCGCTCCAGCCGGGCTGGCTGATGATTTCACATCGCTGGACCGTCGTCTATGCCGATCATTACCAATCCGGTATTGATTTTTTTACGCCTGGCCCAAAGTTCTGTGTGGTTTTTTTGCGACCACCGCGTCATCCAGTTATGCCGCAAAGCCCGTCTTTGCAAGCTTTGACGGGGCGAGACGGAATTCATCACACGAGACACCCGATTTGCATCCGCAACGAGCCTGGATAGCATGACAGAACGCGTCAGCGTTCCCAACGTTCGGCGTGTGTGTTTGTTCGCCGCAGCATCGTCTGCGGCTTTTTTTTCTGCCCGGTAACCACAGGCCGACCGCAATGAGCGTATCGGTTGACCTGTCCTCCCGAGAATGACTGTGCGGAGGTGCGGCGCAGACTTGCGGGCGGCCCTCCCGCCCGCATGTTCCTGAACTTCGAATGGTTGCGCTTGAACTCACCCTGCGGGAACCCGGCAACATGATCCCGATTGAGCGGTCCTAACCCTTTTTCAACTCGTCTTCACAGGCCGAATAGATCCGGCCAACGAGCGGCGACCGGTAGTCCATACGCCAGCCATCGGTGAACAGCTGCGCGAGCGACTCCGAATTTTCGAACGCTGCCAGCTCGGCGAAGTCCAGTGCTATCTTTTCCGATAGGGCACCAAGATACAGACGGTCAAGCCAGCCGGCTCGCGCTCCATTGCCTTGGAGCCAGATGTTCAGCAACTCCACCACATGATCGGTTCGCAGCCAGCCGCCTGTTCGAGCGCGCGCAATCAGTTGCCCCACCACCAGATAGCAAAGCAGCTCTGCACGGGCTTCGTCGTCAAGGTTGCTCGAGTTGTTCATTTCTCGTTTGGTGCCGAGCTGGATGGATGCAGAGCTAACAGTCTACGGCATTGAAATGGGCCGCAATGGGACGACTATGCATTGAGCGCCGAGCGGTAAGAAACGAGCTGCACGCTGTTCGCGACGCATTGCAGCGATTCCGCGCTGCTGCAGAGGACACATACGGTGAGGCGGCCAGGACCAGAATGAACTCTTCAGCTACGGCGTCTTGTAAGCAGGTCTGCCACCCCAGCACGGGCGGCAATTTCCCATATATATCCGCGAGAATAATCGACGCCTACCCGCCGATGAAGCACGGTGCGCAAACGTGCGTTGGTCCAGTGATCAGCCTCTATTCCGTGCGCTCGAGGCGACTGCCTGAGTGCTGCGGCAACCCATGCCAGCGTTTCGTCATTCATCGCGGAAGGCTTTTTGTCCGTGCGCTGCTTCGGCGATCGCATTCGATGGCCCATTCCAAGTTTCCCGACGACGGTTCTCACGTGTCCAGTGGAATGGTAAATGCCGAACTTCTCCTTGATCAGCTTTTGGACATCCCCGTTTCTCCAGAGTTCGGTTTCATAACCGTGGGCCAAGGGGCTACCCTCCAATGTCGCCCGTAACCACTCAAGAGCTTCGGGGCCAAGCGTAGCCTTGCGCCCGGACGACTTGAGCTGTTCAACAGCCTTAACTCCATCAGCCATTGCCATTGATCTGTATTTTGTAATGGTGCGCACGCTGATGTTGAGCGCTTTCGAGACGCGCTCGACACTGTCCCCATCCAGCAGCATTTTCGCAGCAATCTTTCGGCGCGCGGCATAGACGTCGCTCTGCGATGCCTGAACGGTAGCCGGCGACGTTTTTTCTGAAGTTGAATAAGTGAGTCGGTATGCGAGGCCATAGCCCCGAACAAGGTGACCAACATGCGAAGCTGAAAACTGGACTGCGAAACGCCGAAAGATCAATTCGCGCAGTTGGCGTATAGTCCAGGTCGGGCCTGGATATCCATGAAGGCCGGGTGAGTGCTTGATCGCGCTAACGAGCCAGCTTTGCGAAGCATCATCCAGTCGCGGGGCACCCCCGTGGATGCGAAGGTGAGCAAGGGCGGCAGCTCCCCCTCTTTCAACCAGGTCCTTATATTTGCTCACGGTCGGAAGGCTCAACCGGGCCTTCCTGGACACTTCGCTAATACCCTCACCGTTCAACAGAAGCTCAGCGGCGAGAGCCCTACGCCGCGCGAGCGGAACATCGTCGATCTGCTTACTCATCGTCCCTGGCGGAAGTGGTTTGGTGGCTATGTCGCTCTGACATTCACAATATTTATACACGATTTTCGACATCTTTCGTGGCGGGCCTCTCCGCCTTCGTTTCGCGTGGCGCCTTGCAATTGACTCTTCAGTTTTCCTTAAGCATATCCAGTCGGTTCTCAGGTAGGATGCGCGCCTCCGCTCATGTCAGATCTTCCCAGACGCGTTCAGCGCCTGTGGGAAGGTCGCGCCTGTGCCTCACCTCCTCTCAGGTTCTAGCTCACTCGGATGCTAGATCGTTTCAAGCCGCCTTCGCGCCGGCTTTTTTTCACGCCGCGTACGCTGCCGACGACGTGCATCACATCGCGATGGATTGACGCTTCGGGTAGTCTCCGCCTGAGAAGACCCGTCAAAGTGACCTTGAACGGCTCTGTTCGACCCTCTCCGGCCGTTGGATCAGGCGCCGTCCAATCGGCAGCTTTCGGAGTGTAACGGCCATTCATCCCATCGAGTCTGTCGGCAGAATGCCGACCGAGGCGGACGTCAGGGATCTTGTCTCACGGTCTCTAACGTATGGCAAGCCGCCTGATCTCATTGCAATGCAGTACCCCGTTGTCACCGGAGCTTGTCTGCAACAACTATCGTCACGCAATCCGAACTATATCCGCGAAACCTTCCCTTCAGAAACCACGAAACCAGCCAAGTTAGCGGGTGAAGCAAGCTGCGGATTCAACCGGTCGATGCAACAACTCGAATGGTCGCTTCCGAGAGAAATGGTTATTAAACTTAGCCCCTTTCCCCAAGACTACGGACTGACGGAAATGCCCTGAGCTTCCTTCTGCAGTCGGTTGAAAACGGTATCGAACCCTACGCCAGCGGAAATCGCAACAAGGACAGCTGATGCGAATTGGATTTTGTCAGTGGCTGTTACAGCAGATTCAGTGGACGCAAGAACTCCCGGAGCACCAATCCACTGTGGAATAAGGTAAGCGAGCCCAACGACGAACCCTGCGACGCTACCAAGAAAAAGCGACGTCCGAGGATCAGTTTGCTCGAGTTTGGAAAGTATCAATCGGATTAAGGCACCGGTAGCCCCCGCCGAAACGAGCCCCAAAAACATAATGAAAGTATATGCGCCGGGCAGTGGTGTATATACCATTCCGAAAAATAAGCTGATCAAAAGCGTTACGAATGCGCCCGCCGCATGGCCAACTTGTTTGCGCTGTGTCGTAATTGCTTCGAAGATCCGTTGTCGGCGGCTTTCTTCGTCGCGCTTGGCACGTCTTGCGGCACATTCGTCCTTGAGTTGTTGCACGAATGCTCTGGCGGGACGCGTTCCCCAAGAAGATTGACTGCCTTCAGACGAGGCCTGCGCAAGTTGATTCCAAATCTTGGCTGCAGATCCGCCAAACTGATCGATCGCAAGCACCGGAAGTCGGCGTGCCACCGCTATTTGCCCCGCGATGAGTGTTGAGGCGGCGCCCCCAAGCAAGAGTATTCCATCGACGCCGTTGTCCTCCGCCAACGATCGATAAAACGGCGCTTCCCAGTCTTGGCCGGGAAACAAGCGATGTTCAAAAATCTCCGCGTGAGTTTCTTCCTCTTCGAATTTGACTTCGCCGCGTTGTGGCTGCGCATACCGAACACGGATCACCCCGTTACCATCGGACAATGCGGCACAGTATCCAGACACAACATGGGGCTCCAGCGACTCCTTGTCGGAAAAATAGACAACGAGGCCAAAGCCGGCCTTTGCGAGCTCCGCCCCGACCGCGCCAGCCGCAGCTCTTGCTGCCTCCGCTTTAACTGGCTCGAGTTGCCAAAGGCCACCAATCACCGCAACAAAGTCCGTAATAGTGGCGCTCATGATATCTCCGAAGGAACTTGTACAAAATTCTCGTTTTGGGAAGTGCACCAGCGAGCGCTTGCGTTTGCCCCGTCGGCGCAAAATTCATTCCGTGCTTTGCCGAACTCCTTACCACGATTGCTTCAAATAGCTACTAAACGTTTTTGATGAAACCACAACCTCACGCTCGTACATCCGACAATTTGGCACTACTCGCACAGATACCGGATCATCGGCTCATCCTTGCGTAATGGGCTAACCCCCATCCAGTTTCTTTGCCGATCCGCGATTGCTGCGGAGATTTCGTGACAAAATTCTTGCAGTTTTGATGTTGCGCAACGCCACCGAATCATTCGGATCAATTTCGAGGGCGCGAGAGTATGCGGCGGCGGCTTGGGCGAAGTCGCCGAGGACTATAAAACTGTTACCAATATTCGCATGAGCTTCGGATTTTCCGGGGTCAAGGATCGAGGCATTCTCAAATGCTGTGATCGCTGCCTGATGATCGCCAAGCTTCGCTTCCGTCAACCCAAGAAGGAAGTAAGCGTCGGCCGATGCCGCGTTATACCGCACCAATTCGTACAATCCTTCTTTGCACAATGCATAATCTTTCGCTCGATAGGCTTCTCTCGCTGCCCACAAGCGGTATGCAACGCTGCTGGAAGCCAGCGACTCAAGTTTCCGCGAGGGATTTCCTGTCTGATTTTCACGTTGATGACTCAGCATTGCCCGGAGAAGGGCCAATTGACCCGCTCGAAATTGCCTAGCGGAGTGGTGCGCCCGGCCAAGGAGACGCCAAGAGCCGAAAGCATGATTGGCTTTATCGATGATGACTTCCGGCTGCAAAAAGCCGTCTATGCTGCTCCAGCTATCGGGTTCAAAGATTAGTCGGAATTCGTTTGTTGGAGGTGGAGCATTGCGGTAGTCTACGAAACACCACCCGCGCGATCCGATCAATACTCCCTTTTCAACCCGCACAGCAACGTCGTTGCGGGCAGACGGGTAGACAAGTCCGTTGGCACCGATGTTTCGCAACCAAACGCCAATGGCCTCGGTGACCGGGCTTCCTCCTAATTGTGGAAAAGTCAGAAATGGCAATAGGCCGAAGAAGTCATCAGTTCCGAAGATCGTTTCACCGTCCCAGTTTGACCGTGGTGCCCATGTAAGCATTACTCGATCACTCACGGGCGCCTGGCGCCGCGGCCTCCTAGCGCTCCTCTCCGGTCGCTCCATGCCGACGCTGAGTCTTTCGACACGTGCCTTACCGTAGACGAATCGAATGTCCGGAAGGCCAGCAAGGATGTTTTTCTCGAACCACTCCCGCGTCTGTGGAAGGCGAAGATCGATCACACCTTCGATCGTCATCCTCTCGACCGTGTATGGCAAGCAAACAATCTCGGTCAACTTCCTGTGCGACCGCATTCCTTCACTCCTGAATAACGGCGTGAGGGTTCTTTCATCATCATCTATGAACAAAAGATTTATTGCTCTCGTTGAAAAACGGGCAGGATTGATCCCGAACTCGCGTCCAACTGTTTCCCTATTTTTTCGATAGAGCCCGTCGATCGGAATCATCGCGCCGGCCGTCCCAGGCGCAGTGTAAGCTAACAACTCGTAAAGTAGTGTTTCCTGGTCGTCGCCGCTGTTACCGTCTGATATGGAATAGTAACGTTCTCGCGGGAACTCCGCCCCTCCTGCGAATCTTCGATATGAATATGGTGGTTGCGTACCGCTGGATGGCCGGTTACGGAAGAAACGCTTTATTTCCGGATCGGCAGCGGCCGTCTGAAAAAAATGGGGGAAAGCTAATTTCGTGGCCTCTTTCGCCGCATCGCTGAAACGCGACCAGCGCATGCTCTTTAGATGACCATTGAAGGTGGAAAATGGTATGTTCGCCAAAGGACCCCCGACCTCGTCGATTTTGCGCCACGACCTATATACCCTGCCGCCTTTTCCCCATGAATTCGCGGCAGTGGATCGTCGCCCCGGATTTACCTCACTTTCTTCGACGTTTTGGTTTGTGGGCTGACTTCGCTGAATCGGCCGCCTTTTATTTTTATTGGATTTCTGCATAAACCAATGAATCGAAAGCGGCCAATAGATTATCCGGATAGGGGAAACGCCATTAACTATCTCAAATTTTTGCACCCAGCCAAACAGCTCGACGTAACGGCGTTCTCGTCCAAAACGGCGACTTAAAATCGTTCAATTCTTCTAACCCGTCGAAATCTCAACGCGGTCAGAGCCTGCCAAATATATTGATCGGGAATGCACGGTAGTGACGCCCCTCCAAATAGCGTTTCGTCTGGCCTGGCGGATCGATGACCATGATGCCTCTGACAGGTCGCTGAGAAGGAACTGATCACGGAATCATAGGACTCGCGTACGCGAAATCAAGAGGAGAAGTTGCCGGAGATTGACACTGGGAAACCAAGACGATCCGGCGCATGCTTCGTTACAAGCTCATGAGAAACGCTGGGAATTGTACCCAACTGAGTCCGGCGGCGTGTCGCCCGCGCGGGTATTGCTACATCGGGCGGCCAATCTGGGTTCGATTGTCCGGCAAGAGTACGGTCGCTAAAGCCCGTTCTCTGGGGGACCCGACGTTCGAGTGTCCGCATTGGAACGTGTGCTAATGGCCGCTGCCGGCCGAGGGTGTGTCAAAAGTCAGGCTCACGCCTCTCGTTCAAAAAGTCGGCTTTCGAGAAGGGCCTACAACGGCTTGGTGACGTGTCAGGAAGGGCAAAGTGACCCCTCAAAACCTTCAACTTTTGTGTTTTGACACACCCTCGGCCGATCCCGGTCCGATGGTGAACCCGGTTGGTGGGACGATGTTGGTCAGACCGCACCCCACGCAAGTCGACACTTTGCGAACCATGAACGCGCGGCGTCGACGGCGGCAGGTTTCCGGGTATAACTTGTCATCACTGCCATCGCCAGCCCTTGGCGGGTTGACTTGTCCAGTCTGACCTGTACTCTCTTAACAAAGGCTTCAGGCGTCGGCCGACGTCCGGTTCGAGTTGGTTTCCCAACGTCGTCACGCTCGCTCCTGTAAAGGGGGAGAATAGGTGTCCGCAAAATTCAAGTTCTGGAACGGAGCGAAGGGAAAAGGCTCCGAGCCTCTAAAACTTAAACGGGCAGCTTCGTATGGGTCCGGCATACTCAGAATTGGCCTGCTATCCTCTCTGCTCTATATCATCCTATGGGTGGTTTTTCTAAGTGATTTACTTTGATGCTGTGTTAAATAGTCACCCTTGAACATGACGTGCATCTGCGTTGAATAGTGGTGCGGAGCAACCAAAAAATGAAGCTTTTTTTCGTAAAAATCTCAATTTGGCTTGCTTCCCTGCTTATGATTCTAGGCGTTGCAGGATTCATTGCCAACGCTTTCATTATAAAAAATAATCCTTTCACATTTTATTTTATTCCCGGCCTCTCGATCAACGCGACTATGCTCGGATCAGGATATTTATTACTATATAAATGCGCTCCAGCGTTGCTGTTATCGAGAACAAAGTGGCTTGGCTCTTTGTTTGTCTTTGCAGGCGTCGGGGGGTTTCTTGTTGATACTTTATTTTTTAAGCAAACTCCTTTGTCGCCGGAAGGCCTTATCTCTTTTGTGATAAATGCCATATTGCTGGGAACAGGGTACCTCGTTTTGCACAAATGTAGTGGCGCGGAGCAAAAGAGGGACGACAGACGGGCACAAGCAATAGTGAGCGCCATACTACACTTTGAATCTCCCGTTCCCAATCTTGATGCCAAGGCGGTCACCTGGGAGCCTTTCTTTATTTATCTTCGTCCATTTGATTCTACCAATAAATACAAGATCAAATCGAAGGTGGTGCCATTTGAATTGGAACAGTTTGAATACGACGGATACGACGACATTGAAAGGCTGACCGCCCGTGCATTGAAGGCTACGCTCCGCATCATCGCCCTCGGAAATCCGGGTGAGCATCGTGGCGCGGGACGCGCATTGACGACGGAACAAGATTGGCAGCGGGTTGCCCTAGGGCTCATTAAGCATGCTACCTTCATATTTGTCATTCCGTCGTATCATCTCGGGACACTCTGGGAGGTGAAGCAAATTGTTGAAGGCAATTATCTGAATAAAACGATCTTCATCACGCCTCCTAGTAAAGAGGGCGACTATTCTGGGGCCCTGCATGACGTACCGCTTGGTTGGCGCAAAACGCAGGATGCTTGCCAAGATATCGGATTGTCGCTGCCTGATTCAACTGACTACGGTCTACTCTTTCGATTTGTGGGCACACGTACGGTCCACGAGACGCTTCCTGGGCCGAATCCCGACCTTTGGAGAAAGGCGTTCCAACGACTCATCGATGCTAAAGAAAGCTAGATCAATGCTCTCTGAGAGACGCATGTGTCGCTGGCTGCGCACAGCGATATCCCCGCCACTATAAAAACCGCGCGTAGCTACCTCCACGCAGTTTAGACAGCTATCTAAAAAATCCTAGTGGCGGTCCGATTGGCACAAAAGAAACCTCTATATCCCATCGACGGCAGATGGCGAGACGACAAGTAGTCACCAATCCAACGGCTGATTGCGAGGCGAAGCAGTCGCCCGAATGTCCGATGAACGAGGGTGTCGAACGACACCTCATGGCCGCACAGAGCCGGATAACAACCGCCTTAGTTCCTGACGTCGAGACGTAAAAAAGGGGCATAGGTTGCCCCTTTTTCAGGGATCGAGAAATCCAACGTTTTATATATGCTTATCCTTGCGGCTTTGATAGCTCCGTCAGGCAATCTTTTTTCACGTTTTGCAACGATGGTTCGTGGACCTTGGTTAGCGCCGCTTTGGCACGCTTGATGTACGCGGGAATGTCCTTCACTGTATCTTCGATGAACGGCGCAGAGCAAACGCGACTGACGCCCAGCACTGGCCCGTTGTCGGGATCGATGACCGATAGAACCGCCTTGGCATTTTTCGGGAGCGCGTAGGCCAATCCGATTCCGAGGTCTTCCGAATTCCCGCCGTCAGTCCCTTTTGCAAGCTTTGGTGCGAGTGCGATCCACGCGGCATTGCCAGAATCGATACGGGTAAGAACGTTGTCCCATTCTGACTCCGACATGGCGCTTACCGCGGCCTTTGCGCCTTCGTCGTTGATCAGTTTGGCTAAGATGGAAGGGCTTGTTTGTGCGCCCGCGTTTGCGGTCGAGCAGGCCAAAGCGAGTACAAGCGTGAAACCGGATGCGCGTTTCATTGAATAACCTCTAACCGACGATCGCCGCTCACCCATATGCGATGGCGAGTTTGAACGCCCATGATGATGCAGCCTTCGGACGCTGTACCCGGGTGGTGCAGGCTATCGCCATGAATCCTGAAAGCACTTCGCCCAAACGTATTGGTTCCAGCAGTCGGCGTTAGATTGAGTGTGTAGGTTCCCGTGTGAGGGGAGGTGTGGGGTTCGCCGACTTGATAATTACCGCGCGGGATTGGCCCGATGTTCGGAACCGCCTGCATAGCTGGATTGTTTTTACCTGTCGCCGCGCCGGAATAACCGCGTTCAACGAATTCGCCATTGAACGAAAGGTTTCCGGTGCTCTGCTGATATGACCACGGCATAAGCGCTCCTTGTTTCAACTGTAAAAAGCTGTTCTCACCGACCAGGGGGAAACGCGGAGTGCACATTATCAGATAAACCAGCCGGTCATATAAAGCTTTATGCCTTCCTCTATGCCGCTTGCATCGGTCGCGATAGCCACAAACAAGGGGCGCTTGGCGCCCCTTTCAATGCATCAGTTTTAATCACGCGCCGGTATGTCACTGCCCGCCCTTGCGAAAATGCGAGCGGTGCCGATCGGTGGCCGGGTCGTCGCGAACTTCCATTTCGAGCGACGTGGTAAGGCCGCCATCGCCGCTGAGCGAATGCGTCGCTTCCTTCACAAGCCAGGGCGTTTCGTTGATTTCCGGTTTGAAGCCGGCGACGCTCACCGGCAGCTCGGGGAAAACCTCGGGCCGGCCGAGCGCGAGCTGGTACGAGAACGTCGCCTGACTGCGCTGCGTGCGTGCAAACTCGCCTTCGGCGGCCGCGCGCGCTTCGGCTTCGCTCGCATAGTCTTCCGGCAGCACTTTCACGTTCCTGTTGTTTTCGCCACCAACGACGACAGATTTGCGCTTTCCCTTGGTGTTTGAGTGGTAGTGCGCCCGCACGGCCGAATAGCTCTCACGCTGCGCGACGTGGTAACGGTGCGTGTCGCCGTCTGCACGCGTCAGGTTCAACACCGTCAGCGCTTTCCCGCTTGCCGTCTTGCCAGAGCCTATGGGCATGAACAGCAGGTTCAGATCCTTGACGTTCATCACGGCGTCGTACCGCCTGGCGAGCCGCGTCAGAAAGGACATATCGCTTTCGTGCGTCTGGTCGATGTGCGCGATCGTAACCGTGGCGAGTGCGTCGGCGATCGCGGCCTTGAGCGAGTGGCGACCGGCAATCGCGCGCACGATCGAGCCGATCGTCTGCGCGTGCCAGCTCTGTTCGCGCCGCTCGTGCATCTGGTTTGTCATCGACGCCGACCGCGCGCGGATCGTCAGGATATCAGGCGTGCCGCTATGCTCGACTTCATCGACGGAAAACGTGCCCTTATCGACGAGCGGCTCGCCGACCCATCCGATCGCTACCTTGATGTTCGCGCCGCGCTTCGGAATGGCGAATGTGTTTTTCGAGTCGTCGATGACGAGGTCGATCGTATCGGCTTCGTCGCTGCGCGACTCCTTGAGCGACAGGCTTATGAGGCTCGGCGCGATCAGGCGCGACAGATCGCGACCGTCGAGCGTGATGCGGTAATCGGCCTGCGGTTGCCGGCGCGCGATTGCGGGCGTCTGGTTGGTCATGCGCCGCCCGATTTTTCGAGGATGTACGAAACGACACCGGCGACCGCTTCGCCATTACCGGACGATATGTCCTTGGCCGCGCTCAATGCCTTGTCGAGCGCTTCGCCGCTTCCCGTTGAGAGCCCCTTGATCGCGGCTTCTGCTGCGCCGGGCGCCATCGTCGCGGCGACAGTGATCGCGCCGGCCTTGATGCTGTTGAGGGACAGATTCTTAACCCGCTCTACAGCGTCGGATGCCACCTTTGAGACAGCCCTGATATCGTTCAACCGGCTTGCGGCCGCGCTCTCTGTCTCCTTTCCGTCACCCTGCTGCGCCGCCAGTGTTTCATCGGCGACGCGCTTCAATGTGAGGCTGAATTCGATCTTGCGCGGGATGCCTTCGGGTGTGTGATACGTCGCCGTTTCGTTCAGTCCGTCGATGATGAACGCGCCGAATACCGTCCCCATCCCATCGACGAGAACATAGGCATCGCCTACATCGCCCATCTTGCCCAGCTGGTCGAGCGATGCGCGCGTGCCAATCTTGTTATCCGCTGCGACCATGCCGTTAAGCGTGATCGTGTCATCGCCGGGGCCGTTGTACTGGCTCGCATCGCGCACGCCAACGCGCGAGCTGGTGCGGTGTTTCCAGTTGCGCTGCCGCTGTAGCTCCTTATACGGAGCGGTGGCCAGACTGAAAACAAAATGGTCGAGTGACAGCATCATGTCGGGGTCTCCTAGTCAGACAGGCGCGAGCCGATGCGCGATTGCTTCGCGCGTTCGCGGCGATCCAGTGCGGCCTCAACCGCTCGCGCGATCGCGGCCGGGTCGTCGCCGCGGGCCGGATAGATATTGATGATGGTTTGCCCTGCTCCGCCTGCAGCGCCGGCCGCATTTCCGGTCGCTGGTGCCGCTGTGAGCGGTGGTCGGGTATCGAACGGCACGGTAGGCCGCACGAGCGGCACGGCGGCTGCATTGGCGAGCTGCGCGCCGGCCGCGATCGCCGGCGAGGCGAACGAGGTCGCGGCGACCGCTGCGAGACCGATCGCGGCTTTGGCTACCCTACCCTGTCCGCTTTCCATGCCGACGGCCGCGCCTTCGCTGACGAATCCGCCCAGCTCGCCGAAAACGCGACTTGGGCTATGGATGCCGAGCTTTTCCTTGAACCACCCGACGGTCGAGCTGGCGACGTTGACGATCGCGTCTTTCACGGCGCCGAGTCCGCCGGTGATGCCGTTCACGAGGCCGGAAAGCAGGTTCGCGCCAAACTCCGAAAACTTCGCCGGCATGTCGATTCCGAACCATGACAGCACGCCCGCAAATGCCTGGTAGAACAGGCCGAGGGGTGACCAGTTGAGGATAAATGCGCCGATCGCGCCGATCCCGCCGGCGAACACACCGCGCACCTGTTCCCATAGCCCGCCGAAAAATCCCTTGATCGGCTCCCAGTACTGATAGATCAGGAACGCGGCGAGCGCGATGCCGGCGATCGCGAGGCCAATCGGGTTCATCAGCATCATGCGGCCGACGAACATGATCGCCGAGCCCAGCATCCGGAACGCGCCCACACCCAGCCCAAGCACGCGCGCGAGAATGCCGCCCTGCATGCCGAGCGTCGTCATGCTGAATTTGAGAATCGCCATCGGGCCGAGAATGCCGGCGAGCGCAATCGTCAGCGTGCCGGCGACGACGAGCAGCGCCGCCAGTGCGGCCAGGGTGACGATGATCGCCTTCGCGGCCGTGCTGTGTTCGCGCATGAAGGCGACGACCTTCTCTGTCGCGGCCGCCGTTGCCTGCAGGCCAGCGTTATAGAGCGGGGAAACCTTCTCACCGATTTCCAGTTTCAGGTCGCGCAGTTGCGAGAGCGCTGCGATCTCACGGCCGGCCGTGAGCTGCTGGCCTTTGGTGTTCAGCTCGTCGATGCCATCGGCGCCGGCGTTGAGCTTTTCGTTCTTGTGAATCTGGTCCTTCTGCATGTACATCGTCGTGAACAGATTCGCCGCAGTGCGATTCGTGAAAATCGTCGCAATCATGTCCTTGACCTTGTCGGGGTCGGTGATGCCCTTCGCGGCCAGCTTCGGCAACAGAACCCTTTCAAGCCATTCGAGTGGCGAGGCCTTGAGCATGTCGCCGCCGGCGAGCGCGCCCGGCCGGATCTGTTTGATCATGCCGATCTTGTTGTACTCGACCTTGTTCTTGTCGAGCAGGTCGAGCCCCATCATCGCCTTGGCGGCCTTGACGGTCGTTTTACCCTGGTAGACGTTGCTGTAAGCGGACATGAGGCCGGTACCGACAGCATGGCCGCCCATTTCCTGAATGAGCGGCTCCATCTGGTAATAGAACGCGTCCTTGCGCATCTGTTTGGCTGCGACGCCGCCGGTCTGGATGAAGTTGCGCCACTCGTCGCCGCCCACGCGGCCGCCGGTGGCCGTCAGAACCTTTTGTACCATGTTCGCTTCGTCCTTGAATGTGGCTTCGTTCTTCGTGCCGCCGCGCAGCTCGATCACCTTGAGCATGTTCATGAACTTTTCTTCGTTCGCGTGCGCGTCCTCTGCGCCGAACATGGCTTCATTGGCGAACTTCATTTTGCCGAGTGTCGGCATTACCATTTGGGCATGATGTTCGTCCGCGAAAATCGTCAGCGAATCGCGCATCATGGTGAGGTTATCGGTCGTCGATACGCCGTACAGCTTCATCGCACGTGCATACTTGACCGCGTCGGCCGAGGCATGATCGCCGAGGCCGAGCGCCTTGATGCGCATCCCTTCGGCTTCGGCCTTCTTCGATTCGTCCAGCGTCTCACGCAGATCGCCAATCATGTGCATGCCGGTGGCCTTCGCGGCATAGCCACCGACCGCCATCCCAGCCGCGACGCCCTGCATGGTCTGCATGCTCCTGCGCACCGTGGCAACACGCCGCTCGCGCTCGCTGATTTGCTCGAGCTTCGCGGCCTGTGCGTTCATCGCCGAGGTGGTTGCCGCCATGTTGGCGCGCAGCTCGCGCTCGTGCTGCGACAGATTGCGCGTATTAACGCCGGCGGATTCGAGTTTCGTGCGCAGTTCGTTGACGGCCTGAGTCTGCGCCTTGTGTTGCTGCGAGGCAGCGCGGGCCGCCTCGCGTGCGCCCTGCAGATCCGCAATCATCCTTTGCGACGGTGGTCCCATCGTGCGCAGCGAGTCGGCCAGTTTTTTGACGTTGCCGCGCGCGGTGGCGAGCTGCGTGCCGGTCGCATCGAGACCGATGCGCATTTCGCGGAACGAGGCGACGGCCTTCTGCGTCTTGCCCATTTCGGCCAGCTCGCGCCGGGTGTTCTTAAGCGAGTTGGCAAGCCCCTTGTGACCCGCCAGCATGGTTTTAAGGGGCTTCGTCATGTTGTCGATCATGTCGAACATGACGCGAAGCTTCAGGGCGTTATCCATCGTTATTCGCTTCTCTTATTCCGTGCCTGACCGTCGGCGCGCACGTTCACGCCATTCCATTAATTCGTCCAGGTAAAAATCATCCATCGCCGCCGGCATCCAGCCGAACACCGTGGCGATATCGGCCATCGGATCTTCTACGCGATCAGGGATGCCACTTTCGAGGCGATCGCCTTCGTCATTAAAAAACCGGAAAAGATGCCCCCTAGTTGCACCAGATCAGCCGGGTCGAGGTTTGCCACGTCCTGTTCGGTGAGCGTCGGTGAGCTGATGCGCGGCAGCACGCGCGAGAGCGCGGTCACGTCGAGATTGACGAGGTCGGAAAGCGTCACGCCGCGCAGCTCGCCCGATTTCGGCCGGCGCAACGTGACAGTGTCGATCGTCTGCGAGCCGCGCACGATCGGCACGTCAAGCGTATGCGTGTTCGGGTCTTTACTGGCGGCCGCCGGCGCGTTGGTGTCGGTCGATACGCTCGTGTTCGGCGACTGGTCGATGGTTTGCATGGTGTTGCCTTTGATGTGAGGGAGTGAGAGGCCTGCCCGATCGAGCAGGCAGGCGGGTATTGCATGGCGGCCGCGTTACAGGCCGATCGCGGTACGCAGCGCGGCAAGCAGGTCGGTGCCGTTGATCTTCTCGATCATGTTGATAAAGTCCAGCTCGATGATGTCTTCGCCGTTCACGGTGAGCTTGTAATAGCTTGCGACGGTGGTTACCTTGAATGCGGTGTCCTCTTTCGCCTTCGCAGTGCCAGGGTCGATCTCCATGTGACGGCCCTTGACGACGACTTCGATCGAGTCGTACGTGGTCGAATCTTCTGCCTGATAGCCGCCGGCGAAACGCAGCTGTACGCCGTCATGCGTGGTAATGCCGTACTGTTTCAGTACCTCCGACATGAAACCGCCACATGTCCACTCCATCTGGATCGCTTCCTGACCAAAGTCGATCTTGATCGGGCCGCTCATGCCGCCGCCCTGGTAATCCTCCATTTTTCGCGTGAGCTTCGGCAGGGTGATTTCTGCAACCTGCCCCCTGAAGTTGTTTCCGTTGTGGAACAGATTGAAGCCCTTGAGTTTGCGAGGCATACCCATGTTTGTTTTCTCCTGGTTGTGCCGTGCTTACGCGTTCACGCGGGCGGCGAAGTCGGCGAGATATCGGTCCGTGATGCGCTGGCGCAATGTGAGGTTTTCCAGCGGGGGAACCGGCGTGTAGTCGTAATCGACGTATGCGTGACCGTCCTGCAGTTCGTCGGTCGTGTTCGGCTCCGGGTCAAACCATGACGTGCCGCCGATCAGGTAGCCGAGCGATATCAGGCTGCGGAATTTGCCGTTGATGCTTTCGATAATGTCGCGCATCAGCGATGGATTCAGCGGACCGTCCACAACCGCCATTTGCGCCAGCGCAATCGAATCCTTGAGAACCTGCGCGGTGCGCGTGTAGTTCTCAAACTTGAATTTCGGTTCGTCAGAGCAGGTACGCGAACCCCAGAAGCGGTAGCCGTCCTGATTGGTGAGCGTCGTTACTTCCTGTTCGTTCAGGTAGTTCGCATCGGTCGCCGGGTCCTGCAGATCCCAGGACACGTCAGCGCTGATACCGGTCACGCCGTTGACCGCGACATTCGATAGCGTCTTATGCCAGCCGATATCGTTGTCGATCTTCGCGCGCAGACCCATCGCGTAGGCCACGGCCGGGACTTCAACGGTCGAGCTGGTCGTGTCGTCCCATGCGAGGAAATTCGGCCAGATCAGCATCAGCTCACGCGCAGCGAACTGTTTGCGGTACGCGGTGGCTTCCTCCTTCGTCTTGCAACCGGATGCATAGGCATAGATGAAGCCGCCGAGCGATTGGGCAATCGTCACGAATCCCGCCGTTACGGCTTGCGTGTCGAGGAACGGAGCGCCGAGAATGCGCGGCTTCACGCCAAACCTGGCCTGCGACGTGAGCAGCGCTTTCATGCCGGTGTATTTGCCGGCGGCCGTAACGGTGCCGATCACGTTGCTCGTTGTCTCGGCCGCGTCCTTGCCTTCAGCGACGCGCACAACGATCGTGAAAGGCTTCGTCTGTGCGCCGATGCCGGTCAGCGCCTGGCGAAGCGTGCCCTTGGTGCCGGCCTTGCCGAGCGCTCCGACGACATTCGTCAGCAGGACGGGCGTATCGAGCGGAAAGGTTTCGGCGTCAGCATCTTCGGCCGTGCAAACGAGACCGAGTACCGCGGTCGAAACCGTCCGGATCGGGCGCGAGCCCTGATTGATTTCGTAGACACTTACGCCGTGGTGATATTGATCCTGCGCCATATTATGGATTCCAGATTAAGAGAACAGAGAGGGAAAGCGATCAGGCGATCGCGGTCACGAAATCAGGTGCGACCGGCAGAGCGACGTTCGGCCAGCCCGGTGCGTCCGATAGGTCGCGCAGCGCCTGGCGATATTTCAGGAGAGCGGCGAACTGGTCGGCGGTGAGCGTCGTGCCGTTGCCGATAATTTTTTCGTCCTGGTGCCGCGACACAAGCCAGTCGGTCACCGACATGGCCGCATCGCGACCGGCGCGCATGGTTGCAGCGACATCCGCGCGCGACGGCGGCAAAGGGTCGAGCAGCACGGCATTGCCTGATTCGTTGACTGCGAGCCGCTTTCCGGCCTCCTGGCCGGCCAGCAGAAGACGCCATTGCTCGTCGGTTATTTTGGTGACAGCGACGCCTTCGGGGGCGGGGCTATCAACGGAATCGTAGAAGGCGACAATCGCGCCTTGCGTGTTATACGCAGCAAATTTTTGACCCATACTTTCCTCAGA
Organism: Paraburkholderia sediminicola; assembly: GCF_046026675.1. Lineage (GTDB taxonomy): Bacteria > Pseudomonadota > Gammaproteobacteria > Burkholderiales > Burkholderiaceae > Paraburkholderia > Paraburkholderia sediminicola_F. The sequence continues at coordinate 2,178,757 of NZ_JAQQEY010000002.1, forward strand.
AACCGAATGCGATAAACCACACCTGACCGTTATTCACGGCCGCGCCCGTCGGAGTCGCGAATACGTTCCCGTACAAGACACTCTTTGTCGAAAGGCTTGACATTTGCGCCGCAACACCAAGCGCATTACCTGAAAGCAGGTAGTTGCAATTGGCCAGAATCAACGCATTCGGAAATGAAATCGGAAGAGTCAGTGCGGCAATGCCGGAAGCGTTGGAACCAGAACTACCCCACTGGATAATCAGCCCGCTAGGTAGTTTCTGGTAACCAGTGCCAGTCACCAACGAGCCGAACGCAGCAGCGGAACCAAGTTGCGTCGATCCGCCAATAGCAATCCAGTTTGAAACTCCGTCGCTCATCAATACCAGCGTGTCACCTGCGCCAATCGACACGTTCGGCGTAGACCCACCATTTCCAATCGCAATTACGTCCGTCCCTTTGCGTACTACCGATGCGCCTGACACGATCGACTGGAAATGCAGTAAGGAACCGACAACGACACTGCTGGCAGCTGGCAACGTTGCAGTGACGGCCGCAGAAAACGTATGAAAGCGCCCTGCTGCCGCTGCTGTCAGCGCTGTGACAGCATTGACAATGATTTGCCCACCATATGCAACGCCACGAGCATTGACCCATTCGGAAGTAGTCAACCTCGCGCTGTTGTCGAACTGCGCCGGCGTCGTCGATTCAGGTGTGCCGGAGAAGATCGGCGAGTCGAGCGCAGCTTTCAACGCCAGCGCGTTCGTCATCGTCGTGGCGAAATTCGGGTCATCGCCGATCGCGTCGGCCAGTTCCTTGAGCGTATCGAGCGCGGCCGGCGACGAATTCACGAGCGCGGCAATCGCGGCCTGCATGGCGGTGAGCGTCGCATATTGCGGGTGCGGGTTCGCCGCGGCTGCGTGCGCTTCCTGCTGAGCCCTGAGATACGCGGTGCGGTTGCCGAGCTGGCGAGCCTGTACATTGTCGATACCATCCGGACCGCCTTCAACCGGGTCCGATGTTTCGAGCTGGTAAATCCCGCCTTCCCATTGCGGGGTTTCTACTAGATTCGCCATTAGGTAGCGCTCCCTCTGTTGTATTGGCCGTTACGCGTTGCCGTGCGGTTGTGCCGGATCGGTGCTGCGCGATAGTCGAGTGATGCCAGTAGCGATCGCTGCGGCGCATACCGTTCGAGAACGGCTTTCAGGTTGTCCGCCTGGTCGCGGGTAATTGGACGGGTGAGCTTGACGATGTATTGCGCCCACGCCGTAGGGTCGCCGTGCAGGTAATCACCGTTACGGGTGGTCGATCCGTCGCGCCGGCGGATGCGCCGGCCTTCGACAAGCGTCACCTCACCAAAGCCGAGTCGGCGGATAACCTCGCGGATTGCCCAGGGCGTTCCGCGCTTCTGGTGCAGCGGAATGGCGGCCTTGATAAGCGCCCGGCGAGCGTCGTCGGACTCGGCCAGCTCCCAGCCATCGACGGAAACCTCTGCGGCCAGATACGGCAGCAGCGCAGACGGACACTTGTCCGGATTCCAGTAATCGCGGATCAGGATCGGCATTTCGTCGACGACAGCCAGCGCGGCCGCCGTGCGCTTTTCCAGCGTCGTCGCATTGGGCGGCAGCAGCCTATTCATAGACGCCGCCCCATACGATCTCAACGCCTTCGCAGTACGAGGCCTGCGTGGGGCCGATAACCAGATCGCCGGCAGGTTCAAGCAGCTCGGTTTTCGACAGGCCCGCAGCCTGACAAACGCCCTTGATGGCGGATTCGGCGATACCCACACCCAGCCGGTGAGAAGTGACGGTATAAGCCTGCGTGTTCCTGTTAGCCTGCGCGATCAGCACGTCTGCGCCAACGGCCGAGCGCGTGTAACCCTTCGCACGGATGCGATACCGGACGATCTCAGCCGACTCCGCGGTGACAGTGTCATTAAGCGGGCGTTGATCTTCCGCACTCAATGCGGCTTCGACAATGTCGAGCAGATCGCGGCCAGCCGTGCCGTCGCCCTGGCGTGACAGGATCGTCACGAGCACGTCGCCGGGAATCGGGCGTGAGCTTCTGGCGTCGAGAACGCGGGCATCCGCCGCGCGCGCCTTCGACACATACGCGGCGCCGGGACCGGCGACGCTAAAGCCCTGCGGCGCGAGCTGGATACGTTCGCGTAAGTCGTCGTCGCCTTCGTCTATTTCGGCGACGTTGTTCGCCGGATCGGCCGGCGTGATAACCAGACGTTTCAGGCCGAACAGGGCCGCACGCTGTTCGAGGTCGTTACCCTTCGCAAACGCAAGCATGACCGCGCGGATCGCATCATTGACGCGCTGACGCCAGACCAGTTCGCGATAGCTGTTTTCCTGCAGCAGTCGCGCGAGCGGTTCAGATTCAAGCTCGACCGTTGCAGCAACCTCGGCTTGCTGGTCGGCCGGCCATAGCGCGATCAGGCTCGCCTTTCGCGTCGAATAGATTGTTTCGAAGTCGAGCAGCTCCAGGGCGTCGGGAATCGGCACGCTCGCGAGGTCGATCAGTGCGGACGTGGTCATGCGATGTTCCCAAGGTTGAGCGGGACGCGCGTGCGCACGGCATCGCCGGATACAGTCGTAAAGCCTTCGATATCAATGAAGGCTTTGCCGTCCGTATCTGATTCGTCGGCCACGAGCTGCACGCGCGTGAGCGTGATGCGTGGCTCCCAGAGCATCAGGGCCGTGGCGATCGCGGCATAGAGGCGCGTACGTGTCGCGCCGTTGTTCGCTGCATCGACGTAGGAAAAAAGATCAGAGCCGAACGTGCGGCGCTTGATACATGAGGCGAGCGGCGTCGAGGCGATCTTGCCCACGGACTGATACAGGTGATCGAGATCGGCGATCGCGCGGCCGGTGATGGCGTTCATTCCTTTCATATCGGTTCGCTCACTGGCTTGCCGTCACCCTCTTCCATGTGCGAGTGATGCGCCCCGCTCTTGCCGCCGGCGATCACGTCATCGCTCACGGCGACAGTGCCCGCGATGATTGCGGCAGGCCCGCCGTTTGCGCCCGCCTTGCCACTCATGCCGCCTTCGAAAACGAACGCACCTTTAACAAGCATGTTTCCCGTTATGGTCGTCTGCTTCGCATCGAGCATCACGTCGTCGGCCTGCACGGTTGCGGTTTGGGTCTGCACGTTGACTGCACCAGGCGCGATGATCAGCACCGTCGCGCCGGCCGGCAGCTCGGCTTTGAGCGCGTGAGCTGCATGGTCGTACTCGACGGTCGCGCCGTCCGGATAGGCGCGCAAATGCTTGTCTGGGCTATCGCTAGGGGCCGGGTAATCGTCAGATGACAGGCCGCAGAGAACGACGCCTTGCGCCGGGTCGCCCATCGGGCAAAAGAGAATGACCTGTTCGCCTTCGGTCGGCGGATTCCATTCGCGGGTCTTCCCCGCGCGCAGCGAAAGGAACGGCAGCCAGTTCGTTTGCAGGCCGTCGCCGGCAGGGTCGTCGGGGTCGCCGACCGACACGCGGCACGTTGGCGGTTTGCTGGTGAGGTCAACTTTCATCACTGACCCCTTGCGGATCAGATTGATGATGAGTCGGCGGATTTCGTTAGCGTCCATCCGGTCATGTTGCCGGCCGCACGCGCGCGATGCGAGTAACGCCGCATGTAACGCGTTTGGGTACAAACGCCCCTGAAATCAGGGGCTATCTGGCGATGTGTTTCAGCAACATATCGCGTATCAGTTCACGCTCGTCATGGGTGAAGCCGAGTAGCACGCGAGCCGGGTACTTGTATTCGACGCCGTGCGGTGCGACGCGATCAGTCTCGCCGAACTGGTGAACACGCGCGACCCGCGAAACGCGGCCGGCGAAGCCGAGCGCGAGGCCATTCGAATCTGTCTCTGTCTTGAGATAGCGTGCAGTGCGCAGCTTCGCGAACATCGCTGCGCGTTTGATGCGGCCGCGCTTGTCGCGTAGTTTGCCGTCCGGTTTCCTGCGAGGCTTGCGCGCGTCGTATGCGGTACCGTCCGGATTCTTCTGCGAGGCAATACGCGTCTGGTGGCTGCGGCGCAGCTCACGCGCAATGTCGCGCATCGCGGCCCGGCGCGCGGCCGGTTCGAGCTTGCCGAGCAGACCGCCCAGGAACCTCTCGACGGCTTGCAATTCATCCATCAGGGAGCCACCCACTCTTCGGTCGCGTCATTGACGTGCGTCACGGTGCGCTTGCCTTCAGTATCGACAGACACGACGACACTTTCTGTCAGCGTTAGCTTGACGGAAATATCGACCGTGGCATTGCTCAGTATGTCGATCTCGTACGTGATGCCGCTCGCGCGTTCGTCAAAGTTCGTCACAAGATCCGGCTGATTCTCACGGACCCAAGCGACCAGTGCGATAAAGACGTCGTCCGCTTCGCCGGCGAAGTCGAGCAGGAGCGCATTGCACACATAGCGATACTCGAACGATAGCGTGTGGCTTCCGGTGGCGGCGATCGAGCCGCGATCGATAAAGACGGTTAGTGCGTCGGGGTTGATCTTGAGTGAAGGAATTGCCGCAACGAGCGCCGCGCGTAGACTCGCCGGTTTAATCATGGCCGGCCACCGGCGCCGTATGTTTCGCCTGGCAGTCAAACACCATATCGACCTTTGCCGCGCATGCTGCCCACGCTGCCTTAACCATGTGTAGCGCGTCGTCGAGAGCGCCGTTAGTGGTCGGGGCCATCGCCGGCAGCGTGCAGCGCGTCACCGCCTGGCACTCTTGCAAGGTAATCGGCGGCGCCGATGAGAGCGGGGCTTGCGTGCATGCGGACAACGTCAGCAGGCAAAACACCAGCAGCCCACGCGCGGAGTTCTGCGCTTTCATTGTTGTATCTCCTGATTTCGTCACGGATGCCGGCGAGCTTCGCGTCGATGCTGTTGCGATCGGCATCGAGCTTGCGCTGTTGCGTTGCCTTGTCGGCCGCATCGTCCTGCAGGTGCCTGATTGTTTCGTCACGGCCGGCCAGATCGTCCCTGGCACGTTTGGCGGCGTCCTGTGCGCCGCCCAGCTCGGCGCGCAGCTCGCGCACGTACAGGACGCCGGCGACGATCAGCAGCAGCGCAACGACGCCGGCGACGACGCGGGCAACAAGACGTGCGGCGAACGCGTTCATGCGGCCGCCTTGGTCGGCCCGGCGTACTTGAGGTAAGCCTGTGCGAGCTTCGCGTCGTACAGGTTGCGGGCGTAATCCGGCCCGTTGTAGCCCTTGGCGAACGCCGCCCACTTCCTGCCCTTCAGCGCCGACAGCAAGGCCGCATCGGCTGCCACATAGCGCACGAATGCATCGAGCTGGTCGGCTTCACTGTTTTCCATGCATGCGACGAAATCGTCGATGTTCGAATATCCTAGCCGTTGCCAGTGATAGCCCATCACCTGGAATGCGCCCCAGCTCGCCGACTCATACGCGGCGCCGGCGTCGATCAGCTCGGCCGATGCCAGGCGCGTGTATTCGGCCGCTTTGCCGAGGTAGCCGCCGGCGATCTGCGAAAGTATGTTCGGATACTTCGCCGCGATCGGCGCCGGATCGATGCCGCGCGCCTGTAGCTGTTTCCAGAATTTGTGGCGTTCGAACAGGATCGCCGGCCGGCCGTCGAGGAGAAAGCCAGATCCACTTGACTCCACCTCATTGACGGCGCGCACGCATGCGAGCGGCACGCCGAGCGTGTCGGCCGCTGCGACGAGATCGGCCAGCGCCAGGTGTTTAGGGTCCCGCTGGCCAGTCGCGAGCGCGGCCAGCGTCTTCGGGCCGGCGACGCCGTCATCGATCAGGCCGGTTTTCTTCTGCAGCGCGATCACCGCGCATTCGGTCGCGCCGTCGTACAGGTGCGTGACTTCTACGGAAAAGCCGGCGCGGATAAGGCGGCGTTGCAACAGGCCTACATCGTCGCCGTGGTCGCCAAAACGGTGCGTCTTCATGGTTCATTGCTCCAGAGCAGGCGCGCGACGTTGCCGCGCACGCCAAACACAAACAGGGCCAGCAGTACAGCCGAGCCAGCTTCGAAAATGCCGACAGATTTCGCGTGTAGCGCCAGCTCGATCGCCGAGCCGCCCAGGACGACGACAAGCGCCCAGGCGATCCATGAAACATGGCGACGGTGCCGCGCGCCCTGCCTGCGAAACGTCAGCACGCGCACGATTGCGGCGACGTAGGCCGCGAGAGCGATCAGGGCGAAAGGAGCGAATTGGGATAACACGACGGCCTACCCTCCTTTCCTGAACATCGCGAACACGTCGAGCGTCTTGACCCGGTCGATCAGTTGCAGCGTCACAGTGATAACCAGTGCGGCCGCGAAGAACGCCGCCACGCCGGTTGACTTGATCGGTGTCGCGTTGACGATCTCAGGCGCAGCCAGATAGCCCATCACCAGCGAAATCAGCATGTAGGCGACGCGCTTCAGGGCGCCGATATCTTTCGACGTGACGACGACGAGCGCGGCGCCCGTGAAGGCGCCAATCAGCGCGTTGCCGTCGATACCCGGCGCGAGGCTCGCGAGGCCGATCGCGGCCGACAGTGCGAGGGTGGTGGTGCTCGGTTCCGCCATGTCGGCTCCTGGGTTCGTGTGGTTCAATCAGTCAAACAGTTGCAAGAGCGGCGTCGATGTATCGACATTCGCCAGCTCGGGAAGGAAAACAGGGGTACCGATCGGCAGAAAGACGCCGTAATCGGCGAGGCCCGCATTGGCTTCGAGTACGGCCTCAACGGTGCTATCGGTGCGGCCGTAGTGGCGCCAGCAAAGGGAATCGACGGTGTCGCCCTGTTGTGCAGTGACGATCATCAGATCAGCTCGATCGTGGAGCGCGGCAAGCCGCGTAAGTCGCTCAGTGCCCAGCGCACGTTACGGCGCGCGTCGCATAGGGTCGTTTCGAGGTCTTCGGCCTTCTGACCGCCCGATTTCGTCGAATCGAAATCGCGGTACCGCTCGGTGAGGTCAGCGTGTGCGCAGTTGAAAACGGCGCGGCGATAGCGCGCGAGCTGCACACTTTCGCCGCCGATGTTCGGCGCCGGTACGCCGGCCAGATCGGCATAGCCGGCCGCAACCTGGCCGGCTTGCCACGTGCCCAGCTCGGCATTGATGCTGGCGATCGCATCGATCGTGGCGTCGCGCAAGCGCTCATGTGTCGCGGTGCCGTCGAGCCGCATCGAGGCGCGCAAGGCGTTCATGTCGATGTCGGGAAACCAGCCATCGTTTGTGACGATCGCGGCATTGGCCGGCGAGCCAGGTGTCTGGGGCGTGGTCGGTTCAGCGGTCGCGAGAAAGCTACTCATGGAACATGGCTCAGAAAATGATGGCGGTGGGCCGGCGTCGGAAACGTGTTTCCGTCAGGTGTTGCGTTTCGTCAGCCGGCGCCGCCATGCCGGGGGGGCTCTTTACTTGTGGCCGGCTTTGGTGCCGGCCGCATCGCTCAGCTCGGTTTCGAGCCGGGCAATGTCCTGTTTCACGCCAGCGCGTTCGTCAAGCTGCAACGCGCGGCGTAGGTGATCGAGGGCCGCCGTTTGGTCGGATTCCTGTAGCGCTTTGCCAAGCGCCTTATGCAGCTTGGCGCGTACCTGGTCGTGCATGTCGGCCGACCCGGTCAGCGTCATTACTTCGGCGAGCTGGCCCGCGTCGAACGTTTCGCCGAGCTTGAGACCCGCCAGTGCCGCCTGTGCGAATTCTTCGGCGATCGCAGTCGCGAGCGGCCGGTCGTACTGGTCGGGCAGTGTCATGCGGTGTGCGAGTGCGTACCGGGCGATATCGAGCGCGCCGGCGAAGTCGCCCGCGTCGATGCGCCAGATCATCACGGTCGTAAGAACATCGTCCTGTGCGCCCCGCCCGCCGCTCAGTGCGCCTGCGACATAATCGACGTACTCGGGCAGCAGCTCGGCGCGCTTCACGTCGATCTTGCGTTCGATCGACTGGATCGCTTTCAGGCGCCGGCGATCGGTCGCCAGCTTCGCAAGCATCAGCTCGTATGCGCTCGCGCCGGCGAGAGATTCGCCGGGCGCGGCCGAGGCCGCCGCCTGTTCGGCCGAGACGCGTTCGTAATGGCGTTGGGCGGGGCTTTTCATCATGCAGCCTTCGGCAGAAGTTCGATGTTTTCAGCCATCGCACCGCAGCCGAAATCTTCGACGACATACGCATCGTTGCTCGATTCGTAGTTCTCAATCCGGTCCCGCTTCGAGTTATCGACGATGTTGCGCCGGCGGCCGCCGTCCTGTGTGTAGATCGACAGGTTGTCGAAACGCGTGATCAGCAGCGCATTGGCCGGGAAGAACGGCACGCTAACCGCCGGCAGGCCACCAATGCGTTTCTGGCTCACGATCACGTCGGCCGCGAGGGTTTCAGTCGGTGCCTGCGTCGTGTTGATGATCGGGAAATACTTGTCGTGCATCAGGCCACGGCCGCAGAAAACGAACAGGCCGGTATCGTCCTGGTGCCACGGATCGACCATGCTCGCGAGAATGTCGAAAACCAGCGCGTCGAGGTTTTCGTAATCGCCGCCCTTGCCTACCTGCACCTTGCCGGCCGCTTTCGTGCCTTCGTGCAGAACTCGCGCTGCGGCTTCGCCGCGATATTTCTGCAACCAGCCCTTATTCACGTCCTGCAACAGCGGGTTTTTCGTGCGGTCGGAAGTTGCCGCGCGCGAGGTGCCATTGAAGCCGATCGCGATGCGGTCGAGCGCCTGACGCTTCACAATCGCGTCACGCAATTTCGCCTGAAAGTCGGCGAACTTCGCCCACGCGTCGAGCTTCGCATACGTGATGTGTGAATCAAAGTTCGTCTGCGTGCAGATGTACCCTTTCGCATCGAGGTCGCTAACGTCAGTCGTTTCGCGATCCTGTTTCGTGGTGTCGGTCGTACCGGCGATCGGCGAGCCGATACCGAGGCCGAGCTTTTCGCCTTGCTGTTCGGTCACGCCGATCATGTTGACGCGCTTCAGAAAGTCACTGGACTCCTGAATGCGGGTCTCGAGCTTTTGCTGCACGCTGGGCGAGACAGCAAATTTCAGCGTGGCATCTTGCACGCCGTTCAGTTGTGCGATCGCTTCCACATACTTATTGAAAGCAATCCGGGTTTCATTGCGCATTTAAAGGTTCTCCGGGATCGGTGAGGGGGACGAATGCGGGTTAGCAGTCGGTGACAACAGCAGCGGAGGCGCCGGTTGCCGGCGGCCGTGCCTGCGTGCCGCTGGTCGTCGAAAGCTGCGTGTGCAGTTCGTCGAATGCCTTGCGGTCGGCTTCGCGCTGCTCGGTCAGTTCCGCGACGGTTTTCGTGAGGGCGGCGACGGCGTCGGCCTGTTGCTTGCCGTGCGCGGCAAGCGTTTCGACGGCCTGCCCCACGTCAGCGAATCGCGTTTCGTCGCTCGCATCTTTCTTCTTCGACATGCCGAGCAGTTCGGCGACGCGGGAGAACAGCGCGCCCATGCTGGGCGTCGTGGCCGATTCATCCAGCTCGATGGTCGCCAGCTCGGCCGCCGTGAAAAGGTTCGCTGGCGAAAGCTTGCGACTTGCGAACGGTGAGGCGGTCGGGTTCTGAGCTGCGAAAGAAAGTATCTGCGTGCCGAGACTTGCCGGGCTATCGGTCACGGCGAGGCCGACCAGGTACGCCTGATTCGTGTCGGCGAATGACGGATCGATTTCGCACGACGTGTAAATCTTTTGCTTGGCTTTCGTCAGTGCGACCAGGTCGGTCGTCGGGGCGATTTGCGCATACAGGCCGAGCTTTCCAGCAAGCGGGCCGGTTTCGTCGCGGGTTTCCAGTGCGATCACGTCGCCGTATGCCTTGAACGGGCTGTCCGGGATGATGCCGCGATAGTGTTCGAGATTCAGCCGTGCGCCATACACATCGGGGTTGTAGTTCTTCGCCATCTGCACCAACGATGCGCGATCGATGCTCCGGCCGTCACTTGTCGCACCTTCGACGGCGATGCGAAAAAACTTCGTTGTCGCATGCTTGACCGACTCGCCGGCGCCAGCCGCAGCGACAGAGCCGATGGCAAGCGCGCCGGCGCCGAGGTGGTCGGCAATGAAATCGGAATGGCTGAGAACGCTACTCACGGCGAGCGTCGCCGCGTGCGCGTCCATCGTGAAAGCGAACGCGATCGCCGCAACGGCGAACGACATTAGCGACAGCTTGCGGGATTGCATGTGTTAGGTCTCCAGCGGGTTTAAAGGTTGGTTAAGCGTGAGTCCATATCTTGCGTTTGCGCGCGCTGCGGCTCAACGGTTGGCATATGTTCCCGATATGGGTACAGACGCCCAGGGATGCTCGCGCGTGCGCGTCGCGAGAAACTTGGGGCCATGCTAGAAACCGCTGAAATCGTCGCTGTACTTGAATCGAATGCCGACCCCCGCCGTATAGCCCGCGCGCTGTACTGGCAGGGCTGGCGCGTCACGTCGATCGCACATCATCTGGAGATCAAGCGCGCGACAGTCGAGGCGTGGAAACAGCGCGACGAATGGGACAAGGCGACGCCGATCGAGCGCATCGAGTCGTCGTTAGAAACGCGGCTTGCGGTGCTGATTGCCAAGCCGGAAAAAGACGGCCGTGACTTCAAAGAGGTCGATCTGCTCATGCGCCAAGTCGAGCGCATGGCGCGTGTCCACAAGTACCGCGAGACAGGCAGGGAGAGCGATCTAAACCCCGCGATCGAGGCGCGCAACACGGCACCGCGCAAGGCCAAGGCCGTACGCAACGAATTCAGCGACGAGCAGCGCGACAGGATCGTCGAGGCCTTCCGCGATTCCCTGTTTGACTATCAGAAGGTCTGGTATCGCCAGCGCGATCAGCGCACGCGCAATATCCTGAAATCGCGGCAGATCGGCGCGACGTGGTATTTCGCCCGTGAGGCGCTGGTTGATGCCATCGAGACAGGCCGGAACCAGATCTTTCTATCGGCGAGCAAGGCACAGGCTCATGTGTTCCGGCAGTACATGTGCCAGTTCGCGCGCGAGGCCGCCGATGTTGACCTGTCCGGTGAGCCAATCCTGTTGCCGAACGAGGCAATGCTTTACTTTCTCGGCACGAACGCCCGCACCGCGCAGAGCTATCACGGCAACTTCTATTTCGATGAGTATTTCTGGGTCGGTGGCTTTCGCAAGCTGAACAAGGTTGCATCGGGCATGGCGATGCATAGCAAGTGGAGAAAAACCTATTTCTCCACGCCATCGAGCATGCAGCATGAAGCGTATTCCTTCTGGACCGGCGATCACTTCAACCGCGGCCGCGCCAAGGCCGATCATCTTCACCTGGACGTGACACACAAGGCGCTCGCACGCGGCCGGCTTTGCGAGGATCGGCAGTGGCGCCAGATCGTGACGGTTGAAGACGCCGTTGCCGGCGGTTGCAATCTGTTCGATCTTGCCGAGCTGGGGCTTGAGTACAGCCCCGAGGAATATCTCAACCTGTTGATGTGTCACTTCATTGATGACACAGCATCGATTTTCCCGCTCGCCGACTTGCAGCGCTGCATGGTGGATTCGTGGGAGCTATGGGACGACTTCAAGCCCCTGGCACCCCGTCCTTTCGCTTATCGCCCTGTATGGGTTGGCTATGACCCTGCCTTGTCCGGCGACTCGGCCGGCTTGATCGTGGTGGCGCCGCCGGCGCTGCCGGGTGGCAAGTTTCGCGTACTGCACAAGGAGCAATGGCGCGGCATGGACTTCGAAGCCCAGGCCGATGCGATCAGGCGTGTCACTCAAGATTTCAACGTCGAATACATGGCGATCGATACGACCGGCATCGGCCAGGGCGTGTACCAGCTCGTTCGCCAGTTCTACCCGAACGCGGTCGCGCTCAACTACTCGCCCGAGGTTAAAGGGCGGCTCGTACTCAAAGGCCTGTCGGTGATCGGCAAGGGCCGACTCGAGTTCGATGCGGGATGGACCGACCTGGCGCAATCCTTCATGGCTATCCGTAAAACCATGACCGCGAGCGGAAAACAAGTCACCTATGAGGCGAGCCGCAGCGAGGAAACCGGGCACGCGGACCTTGCATGGGCTTGCCTGCATGCGCTCGGCAATGAACCGCTAGAGGGCATTACCGCCAACAACACTGGCTTTATGGAGTTTTCAAATTGAGCAAGCGCAGACACAACCACACTCACGCCGCAGCGCCGGCGCTGGCTGAAGCACCGCCGGCGCGGGCCGAGGCCTTCACGTTCGGCGACCCGATGCCGGTTATGGATCGGGCCGAGATCCTGGATTACGTCGAAAGCTGGTCGGCCGGCGAATGGTTTGAGCCGCCGGTGTCGTTCGCCGGCCTTGCGAAGTCATTTCGCGCCGGCGTGCATCACAGTTCGGCGATTTACTTCAAGCGCAATGTGCTGTCGTCCACGTTCATCCCGCACAAGTTGCTCTCGCGCGAGGAATTCGACAAGTGGGCGCTTGATTTCCTGGTGTTTGGCAACGGCCCGATCGAGAAGCAAAAGAACCGGCTAGGCGGCACGCTCGCGCTCAAGCGGGCGCCGGCAAAGTACATGCGACGTGCGACCGACTTGCAGCGCTTCTTTCAGGTCAACGGAATACAGGAAAGGCACGAGTTTGAACCGGGAGTGATCTTTAACCTGATGGAACCGGATATCAATCAGGAAGTGTATGGCCTGCCTGAATATCTCGGCGCGCTGCACGCGGCATGGTTGAACGAGTCGGCGACGCTGTTTCGCCGGCGCTACTATGAGAACGGATCGCATGCCGGGTTCATCCTGTACATGACGGATGCGGCTCAGAAACAGGAGGACGTTGACGCGTTGCGCGAGGCGTTGAAAAACAGCAAGGGACCAGGCAATTTCCGCAACCTCTTCATGTACGCGCCGAACGGCAAAAAGGAAGGCATTCAGCTAATCCCGGTGTCCGAGGTCACGGCGAAAGACGAGTTTTTCAACATCAAGAACGTGACGCGCGACGATTTGCTCGCCGCGCACCGCGTACCGCCGCAGCTTATCGGCGTGGTGCCGAGCAATACGGGCGGATTTGGGGCCGCAGACACGGCGGCCGAGGTATTCGGGGCCAACGAGATCGAACCGTTACAGCGCCGCTTTACGCAGCTCAATGAGTGGATCGGCGACGAGGTCGTGCGGTTCAATCCCTACACTATCAAGCGGGCGGCCGCCACAGCTTGAGCAGCATTCAGCCTACTGCGACCGGATATATCCGCCCCTAAGCCGTCTTTCGAAAAATGCAAAAGCGGCCGGTCAGTACTAAGTCGGTCCAGAACCTCAGGTTCGAGAACTCGGCTGATAACGATGACGCAACGCCCGCGCTCGACAAAATCTCAAAGCGGCCAGCACGCGCCGTTACAGACGGGCGTCGAGCGTCCACCCACGAATGGCGACATGACTCTTCACATACCCCTTCGCCTGTTCATCGAAAACTTTAAACCGTACGCGCACAGTAGAAAGTCGAGTGTCACCGGGCCGTAGTTCTACTATTACCGCTCGGTATCTTGCGTCTTCAAATTCAACTACAACCTCGGGCGCAATGCGCATTGGTACCCGGGTAAGCAAGGTCCAAACGCCCTCATTGTTCGGAGGGTAGAGGCCAGGCCCTTCCTCAATCATTGCCTCGATGTGTTCAGCAGTAACTTCGTCTCTGTTTGGCAATGCGTCAACTGCCGCGGTCACGTCATTCGCATACATCGCGCGTCGGAAACGTAAATAGGCAACTTCCTCGGCAATGGCCTGCTTATCTAGTCCGTTGTGAGGCCGAAACGTCGTGAACACGTCCTCGGGTAGGTCGGCTCGCGTCGCGTCAGCATGGGCGCCCCAACTGAGCGCATAAAGGCCTTCTACGCCAAATCTGCCAAGTTCCCCCGCCTGTAAGGGGAGAACAGCTGGTAGCACAACAAACGAGAAAGCGATTCGACGATTGCTTTCGGGCGGAATGTCGGAAATCCAGTCGTCGTTGCGGAGTTGACCGACTTCGTCAAGAAGCTGCGCGCAAGGAATCGAATACCCGACGATCGGCGTGGGGACATCAAGGTCCAGCAGGCAAGGCACGTAATGGATGTGGCCTCCGCCAAAGTGGTAGTTTATCCGCCCACTCGTATGAATCGTTATTGACTTTGTTTTGGGCTCAGCGGATTCACGCTCCAAGACGGGACTTACGCTATCTTTTTCACCAGACCACTGATAGCCCCTCTCGCTGATCCCATCTCGGACCAAGTTGAGTTTGATGGAACCGTCGTGCATAACATTGACGGATGCCAAGTGACGCAGCACACCGTTGCTTCGTAACAAAAGTCTTGGCACGTTTCAGGCTTCCCGGAGAGTTGAATAGCGGTCGCGTTGTGAGCGCGGCCAGAATACTGCATGTAGCCGTGCAAATCTTGCAAAAGCATCACAGATTTGCACGCGATTGACGATCTCGGCATCCCCTTCGAATGCCGCATCCTAGCCGTACCGCGTCCCACACCCGAGCGCGGAGATAGCCTAGGGCGTGCGTTTCATGCAAAAGGCATAAGATGACCCTGCGCGGTTCTTCGACGCCGCGTGGTTTCAACGACCGGCTTCGAGTCCGAACGGCCATCGTCTATTACGCGGGTCCTAGCGAGGCGCCACCACGACACGTAGTGTGCCAGGCGCGGGATGGTTCGGGCCGTTAATGTGCGTCGCAACCCTGCCAATGCCGCGCTCAATCGCATACGTCAGGGTTGTAAACGGCGTGTGCGCCCAAGCTTGGCCATTTGTGCGAAGTAGCTCCGCTTCCGCTTCCGCCGGCGACTGAATCGAGGCCACGACCGTCAGTCCAGCGGGCTGGCCGTCAACGTTCATTGCGGCAGGTTGGTCGTTTCTACCGTCGAAGATCGGGGCAGGTGGCGTGACTTGCCAGCCCGCATCTTCTAAGAGGTGCCAAACCTGCTGTGCGACGTCGAAACACTCAGGGTCGTTTCGTAGATAGACAATCTGAACGCTGCCCACGGTTTCGCCCCGGAGCGCCTCTAGAAACGCGGCACGATTGAACTGCCGCGGCCCGACCTGTGCACGGAGCTGCTCCAACTTGAACACCGCGGTTGCTGCCGCCTCATTTGACTTCGCCGCCAATGCGTTCGACGCAGCGAGACGCTCATCCGATTCCCGCTGAGTGACTGCGGTTACTTCTCTACTAACGATTGCTCCGAAGAGCCCCGAGATCGCAGCCACGGCGCCACAAACGGCGGCGATCCATATCAACCAAACAGACGCTGCGTCCCAGAACTCCAGCGGTTTCCCCCATACTTGCATTTGCCTAGTCCCTTCGTGCTCGACAGTAGTTAGAGATCGCCTTCGTCAATCTGAACGACGAACGGGGTGGCAACATCGACGGGGCCATTCGGATCGTAGCGCCGGCGCCGATGCCCGACTATCTCGCATACGCGGGCCTCTATTCTCGCCTGCTCTACAGCATTACTTGAGTCGTATCGGTCGATCGCTTCCATATCTGCGACGATGACGAACGGCGCGTTACGTCGCGGCGCATCGTCAGGCCCGACGACTGCCCAGTTGACGACGACGTGGTTCGGACGACTGCCCTCCTGGAATTCAACATCATCGGAAAATTCGCCTCGAAGGATGGCCTCGATCCACTCGGACTCGCGGGACATAATAACCTCCGTGTGTGCATTTCGAGAATCGTAGCATGCCGCCCAGACCGCTCTAGGTGGCGAAAACGCCAACACGCGCCCGTAAGAATATTGGAAGCAACCAACGAGCTACATAGCGTAGCGGCATCGAGTGCCCGTAGGTCGCTGAACCTAGAAGTACGCAGCGGCTCCCGACTCGTTTTCCCGGATCATGACGGGCTGGTCGCGATCCAGCAACGCGGCGCGGGCCCATTGTTGCCGCTGGTCGGTTCTACGTACACTGAGTGGTCCGGGCGGCTTCAGGATCGCAGTCCCCCTCCCCGCCTGCCCTCCTCTTGAGGCGCTGGTTTTGATGCAGGATGCCGCCAGCCGCTGTAGGGCCTGTCTGCGCCGAATTCGCGATCGGTTCGGAGCCGGCCAAATGATGCAATTTGATGCGCGTAACCGATCTTCCACGCACTTCGCCGCATGCCTATCTCGTGGCCGTTTGGCCAGTTTCCGTCGCTCGCTCTCAGGTTAAGATGGCCGTTCGAATGCCCGCATCTAAAAGACAGCAACGGACGTTCGCCGATCCGACCTATTGAAAACCTTTAATGGCCTCTCCCATATGACCCCACAAGAAGATCCGTCAAGACCGGATGATCTCAATTCTGTTGCCGAGGAAGCCGTTGAAGATATAGACGCCACGAGAAGCGACTACGTCGCCGCATTAAATGAATTTGACTCAGCCATCTGCGAAGCGGTCGCGGTAAGCCAAGCGGCGTCGGGACGATTTGTCGAGGCTCACAAAGGCCATGCGACGAAATTGTTCACGCGTCTTTGCGCGCACGGGATCGCGTTGATTCGAGCGGTTCCGCTTACGCGATGGGTGAAATCCGACCACTGGGATTGGGATTTTTCTTGCGCGGCACCGCACGTACGAGCGATTCTGGAAGGGTATCAACTTTTCTCGTACATCATCGAAACCCCTGAGTCAACCGAGGAGTGGTCCACTAAGATCAACATCATGCACCTTAACGACTGCATGAGGCGCATCAAGCTGTTTACAGGCTTAGAGAGCCGAGATCAGGTCGCATCCTTAAGTGCGCAGGCGGACGAACTTCGTGAGCGGCTCCTTAAGAACGATTTCTTCCTGTCCATGCCAGAGCCAAAGCGAAAGCGGTTTCTCGCTGGTGAGTATCTAATGATCGACTCGCGGGATGAAAGACTGAATAAGCTTGGTATAGCACCGAAGACGTTTAGTGTTCTTTGGGACTTGCTTTCACAGAACACGCATATCCTGCCTTTATCGTTCTATCGTCTGGAGCCAAATGGCCGGGGAACTGGGTTGGAGAACGTCAGTGACAGAAATTATCTGACTCGCTTTTTGAACATCGCAGCCGAGACGATGGAAGAAGCAACGAATTTGATGGTTGGGGCGTTTCCCGACACAACAGACGTGCGCAAGGGTGTTAAATCCGGATTTTCACCTGGACCGCGCTCAAACGAGATAGCGAAGCAAGCTGCCCAACGCAAGAAAAATCGGTAGGTCGCATGTACGCCGCTGGCGATAGCAACAGACCGATTTTGAGGACTCGTCGACGCGATTGCCGAAATGTTGTTGGATTGTGCCGACTGCATCGGGCCGCAGTCAGCCAACTCCGATCATTTTTCATTGGTCTCGCGACTGGATTGCATCTGTTGCGCGAGCTGTTTGCGGAGAGCTGCGGCCTTTGCCTGGGAGCATGCAAGGTGCTTCCGAATCTCAGTGACGGTGCCGCGTAGCGTTCCGTTGCTTACTGCGGTCAACACTCGAGTAAGTTCATTCGCCTGCTCGACAGCCGGTGAGTCGGCAGTATTCCGCCGTCCGGTCGCACCATTACCGGCATACGGGACCAACGTACTATTGCCCGTGACTCGCGTGACTGAGAGTCCGTCACGGACTTCCCGTGCGGTCGTGACTGTGGTGTCGGTCCCGTCGGTAGGCCATAGCGCAAGCAGCCAACAAAAGCATGCGACTCCCTCAACGACGACGGCGAACGCCATACCGGCTACGAGATCGACGCCACCGGCCGCGACGCCAAAGTCGGTCAACAGCCCTGCGAGCGGATTAGTTTTCGCCGCTGCACGCTCGGCGTCCGCACGGTCGAACGCCAATTGGCGACGCTTTGCTTCGGCCGACTCGGCGTCGAGTGCGTCGAGTTGCGCATTGAGAGTCGTGCGTTCGATGCGAACCGCTGCGCATCGGTCGCCGCATTTGCGTTCGGTCACGCGGGCTAGTCGTGCTACGAGGCTGACGCGGTCACTGGCAATCTCTGCCCGATTGCGAGACGGAGCGGAGATTCCGGGAACGACCGCCGCGCGGACTTCGCCGGCGTGTTTCTGGGCCATGACGAAAAACATCGCGTGGCCGTAACAGGTTGCCGTCATGCAGCCAATCCATAGCGCAATGCCAAGCGCCCGAATCCGCCAGCCATGCGGACGACACAATGCAGGGAGCAGGTGAGTAGCGACAACCAGTACGACGCCCACGCAGACCAGAAGCACACGCTCCGCGAGTAACCCGCCCCGCTGCCACCCCGATAGTATCGACAGACAGGCCGCAGTTATGGTGGCCGCGAGCGCGAGTAATGCTGGTGGTGCTCTCATTGGCAAAGTCATCCTGTTTCGCTCCCCCGGAGGTGGTTAAAGATCAAACTGCAATTCGGTGTTGCTTCGTCTCTGCCGTTTGGGTATTGGCAATTCGGGCGGGAACATTTCGAGCTTTGTGCGATACGTGTGACCGCACGTTACGTCATCGCACTGAAAGTCAATTTCCCAATCCGTCTCCGACTTCTTTTCCATCGCGCGCGCGATGCCGCGCGCGCCGCAATGTGGGCAAACGATTGTGAATCTCACGGGCGGCTCTCCCGATGCATCGTCGTGCGCGCATTCACCGCGCCGCGCAGCATCGGCGACGGCCGCACTTCGAGCAACACGCCTTCGCGCGGACGGGACGACGCCGACAGCGAGAAAAGGATTTCAAAGCCCGCCGGGGTGCGATACCCGCAGTCCTCGCAAACGAAGTAGATACGCCGCAGCGTTGTAGACAAACCTTCGGTATGGCGTGCGTCAATTTCGCCGCCGCAGCACGGGCAATCGATCTTCATTTGTGTCATGGGAATTCCTCGCTCTACAGGTTCCATTGACCCCATTTCGCGCCGTCCCCTTCCCCCCCGACGCTGATTTCTTTGCTGCGATCCAACTGCGCAACCGGATCGGCCGCCCCTAGTCGAACGGTGCGCGTACAGTTATTGACACAAGTCCGAGTGCTCGCGGCTTCGCCGCTGCGCTCAACCTTCCGCCACTCGTAGCGAGTAGCCGGAACAAAAATCTCTGTTTCCTTCGAGTACGCACACATGCCGTCCACGATGTAGGCAACGCCGGTTGCCGCAACGCCGTGTGCCACCTTGACAGGCGAGATGCCATACCGGCCTTCCCTGTGCTGCGTAGTGCGTTTGACGTAGATCAGGCGCTCTTCGCCCGCAACGCCGCCCATGGCGCGCGCGTATTGCGCCCAGTCCGCTTTATGGGTTTCAGTCTTCTGCGCCGCGTGCCATGCCGCCACGATTGCAGGGGATTCTTCTGCGGCCGGCAGGTCTTCAACCTTCACACGTCGCAGCTCGCGCCACACGCCGACAGGCGCACCGCCGAACTGCTGAAACTGTCGGATACCCCACAGCGCGGCCCACGCTTCGACACGCTGCGACGGCGTAATTTCGTCTTCCCCCCACATATCCGCTTGGACGATGTAGCCCTCTTGCGTCTTGTGATCGCCGACCGCGTGGCCGTCAATGTTCTTGGCGATGTACTTCGCGATGTAGCCCACTGCCGAGCCCTTGGCACTATCGATTCGTTCGAACTTCACACGCCGTTCGTGCGCGCCGGCCTCATTGCCCGAATCGCGCAGGCCATGGGCGCGTATCACCGCGCACACGCGGTCCACATCGTTCGAGAAAATCAGGCCGTGCCAGTGTGGTGTAGCGTCGTGGTGCGGCTCTGCCACGCGCATACCGAAATAGGTCACTCCCTCCCGTTTGAGCTGCGCACGAATCCGCGCCCACACCTTGCGCAAATACACCTGCCCGTCGCGAGCGGAAGCGCCGTTGTATTTCTTATTGGGAATGAACCGCGTGCCATCGCCTAGTTGCCGGATTGCGTGAAAGCGGCTCGGGCAAGTGAGCGTGAACATCACGCCTTCAAAGTGCGCCGCCACCGCCAGGTCTTCACAGCCGCGTAGACGAGTCATCAGCTCGCCGCGCTTCAGCGCTTTGTTGGAAACGCTCTTTGCAGCCAGCTCGGCGAGCGTGAAACGGTGGCCGAGTTCGTTTTCCAGCGTAACAGCTTCGAGCGTGGCCGCGTTGCGCCGATTCTGCGCGATGCGCCGACGAACAGCATCGTCGCTCGCGTATGGCTCGGCCTTGTAGTGGACGTAATGCAGGCGGATGTTCGAATGTTCCAACGTGCGGATATGCAGGCGTCGCAGTTGGCGGCGCCACCACAGTTCGCACTTCACACGCAGCACCTGTTGCGCCGGGTCATCGAATGCCGGCATTGGCACACCATACGCGGCGCATGTACGAGCCGCGACTACGAGCGCTTTATTGGAGTCAAGACCGAACGCGCGAAACACAAAGTCGTTGGCGAGCGTGCGCGCTTTCATGCAGATTTCGAAATCGGATGCATCGGGGCGCACCGGCATAGAATCCGGCGCGTGTTCGCCCACAAACGCGGCCATGCTGCGCGCGGCCGCGTTCATGTCGAATAGATACGGTGTACCGCTCTTTCGAGCGCTTTCGCGACCCGCGTCCTCGGCCGTCCGATATGCACGTCGATACCATTTGTAAGGGAGGCGCTTACGCGCTTTCTGCACGGCAGGCAGGTTCGGCAGTTCGGTCGCCACTGCGTTCGCGTATATCCACATCACTCGCCTGCCGGGTGCTCAGTCAGATTACCGTTCAGCCACGCGACGCGGCGGGCCGCTTCTTCTGGTGAACCATGATCGGCGGATTCCAGCCGCCATCGACCGGACGGATCGAAGAAACCGACTGTGTAGTTCACGCGGGTAAATTCATCTTCGCTTTCGACGCGCTCGGTTTCGATATAGACGTACATGCGTTGCCCCCTGATCGTTCAACTACAAACAACCGGCCGCACAGGCACCGACGCATCGCCGCCAGTCTCTCCATGGACACCACACCACGCGAGGATCGCAGCGGCCGAAATCAGCCAAATTGCCCACAGGGGCATCGGCCTATCGAGGCTTCGTTTCTTCATGAGATTTCCTAGCGAATGACACGACGACGCCGTGCGAGCTTGATTAGGAGGGGCCGCAATTCATCCAGCGCTTGGGCCGCCGCTCGATCTGCATGTGCGCTTCGCGGTGGGGCGTAAACGACGAACGGGGCTACCAGCACCCCCGCCCCGACCCCAAATGCCGCGAGGTCTTCAATCAACTCTCCACGGCCGGGTCTTGGTTCATTGGGCGCGAGATCAGGATTCACACGCGCCCTCGTGTCTCATGCAACGCTGCGCTACGTGCCTCGTCGCGCGTCAGCAGGTACGACGCACTCAGCGGCGGGGTTTCCTCGTACCAGTGGATTTGACGCCCCCCGACGACGAAGTAGCCGCCACGTGCATGCCGTTCAAAGTAACCAAAGTACGGACCACACTCCACGACACCCGGCGCCACTACTCGCGGCTGCGCCTGTTCGATATCACCATCCGTCATGCGACACCTACGGCGGATAAATGCGTGCGTCCTTGTTGACGGGCACGCAATGCAGTCATGCTTGCCGCACGCGCCCGGTAGCGCGCCCGTTGTGTTTCGTTGTGTGCGTTCAACTCACGGCGAATTGCATCAGACTCGCCATTCACTACGTTAGTAGTCCGATTCATAGGCAACATGAAATCTCCACTTCGATACTGATTCTTTCTAGTTATCCGAGCGTGGCGTTCGCGTCTGTCCGCCACGCTTGAAAGAGGCAGGCAATTGAAACCTGCAATTCACCGGCTCAGTACGCTCCTGCTAAACCGTCCAGAGCAACCGAACTCCACTTGCGGACAATTTTTTGCATTGAGTCCATAAGAGCGCGCCATGCGGCGTCTACAACCTGTCGATCAAGCGCGACCGGTCTGTAACCAGGGCGTGTGATTTGTAACGAAATGTGCTTCATTTGACTTCCCCTTGTTCAACCCCTTGAACGATGTACGGCGCAAAACTCGCCCGGCGGCTGGGTAGCTATTCCAGCACCGGCGGGGTTGGGAACCGGTTGCCGGGCGACAGGCGCAAGCATAATGCAAGACTCTTGCACCATGCAAGTACCTTGCAATTGCAAGTTTCTTGCATATTGCACTAGCAAGGTACTTGCAGTACCTTTGCTTCGGGTTGAAATTAAAGGGGTTTTTCCATGAAGAGCTGCGATCATTACCTTGATCTCGCGAAGATCAAGCGGGACCTTCCGTCCGACTACGCCCTCGCGAAGCTGCTCGGCGTAAGCCCTTCCGGCATCACGAACTACCGCAAGGGCCGTAGTCATTTTGATGACGCGATGGCGATCAAACTCGCCTATCTGTGCGAAATCGATCCGGCCGAGATTCTTTTTTCGATGCAGGTCGAGCGCGCGAAGAGCGATGAGGCACGCGCTGTTTGGTCTGGCCTCTTGGAAAAATTTTCCAAGGGTTTTCGGTGGCTGGCGCTACCCGCTAACGCTTGTGGGGCTTTGGTTCCACAGGTGTGACGCCAGCTTTTAGTTAGCAAGTCTGTTTATATTATGTAAAATTAAGAATATTCGACGACACCATCAAACAAGCCCGGTCCGAGCATCAGCAGTCAGTATCTTCTGACTCATATAAACTCCTCGCATGCCCCAAGAAATAGATTACCTCAACCCAGCCCTTCCTCCTGGGCTCCGTCACGTGTCGATGCCCGTGGTCGACGCGACTCCAGACTCCCTCACTGGATTTGGCAGGCTTGTAACAGACCCAAACGAGTGCTCGATCGAGATTGTGCAGTGGCCGGCGATCGGAGTAAGGCCCATAGACCCCGGAACTGGCGATGAAGCAGGCACAACCGAAGGCACATTCGTCAGCGAATGGCGCGGGGACATTCTCTACGGTCGAAACGACGCTGTCGGTGGCAATTACATCCTTGCATACGCAAAGGAGCCTGAAGCAGCCCGCGACGACCACGCCAACGCACCGGAACGCATGCTGCTTTGGCACGCGAACTACCACCCAGACGGCGGGCAACTGTTCTTCCCTCTCGGCCATCGCCCCTTCTACGTTCCATTGGCATTACCCGGTGACGACATCGCGCCGGAGAAGTTCGTGTGCTTTCGCTTCGATGGACGGCAGGGTCTCTACATCCATCCAAACATCTGGCATGAAGGTGTGTTCACTCTCAGAGGGACGCAGCGGTTCTTTGACAAGCAAGGCGCCGTCCACGCCCGCGTCTCTGTCGACTTTGCCCGCGAGTTTGGTTGCCTTCTCGAGGCACCGATCGCCAGCAACGCCTAAACGTTTGGTCAAGACACCGACCTACAGCGGTAAAGCGCAGACAATCAGCGTTTTTTATGCGGTGATTCTGCCATCGAGCGGCCGGTTCAAACCCTCAAATCAGCCAGAATCTGTTCAGCCAGAAAATCGCACGGCGGTCGCCCAGACCGCGCACTGCGTGCAAGGACGACTTCCAGGTCACTCAGCGGCGGCAGCCCTTCGTTCTGCGATAGCTGAACGAGGTGCGCCGGTACGCTGCATCTTGCAAGAGGCGCTATCGCGAGCCCTGCTTCGACCATGCTGATAAGGCCCAGCAAACTCGGGCTTTCGTAGGACATTCGGTATTTGATATTTTCCCGTTGGAGCGCGTTGACGGCATGGGCACGCGCAGTACTGCCATGTGCGAAAACGGCAATCGAAAGCGGGCGCTCTTTCCACACTTTTCTTGCGGGCGACCCGACCCAAACCATTGGCTCGAATCGGATGAATTCGCCCGCGACGCCCCTTGTTTTCGTGAAGCAAGCCAGGTCGAGTGTATTGTCTTTAAGCAATGGAACAAGCTCACTGCTTGGCAAACCGATCACCCGAATTTCTACACGCGGATGAGCCACCGCGAACTTTGCCAGAACCTGCGGCAGCAACGATGAAGCGTAGTCGTCCGGAACACCGATGGTTACGCGGCCCTTCATCTCCGGGCGAACCACCGACGCCCATGCTTCCTCCCGCATCGCAAGCATTCGACGGCCATAGTCGAGGAGCGTCTTGCCCTCTGCGGTAATCGCTACGTTGCGGGTGCTTCGCACGAAGAGCGGCTTTCCCAGCGCTTCTTCAAGCGCCTTTATCTGCATGCTCACTGCCGACGGTGACCGGCGCACGGACTCCGCACCTCGAACAAACGATCCTGTATCAGCGACCGCCACCAGCATTTCAAGCACGTCCAGATCGAGTTTTTTCACGTTAGTCAGAAAATCTGAGTAATAGGTTCAGTTTAATCCGTTTTACTGGAGTATTCATCAAAGCGATACTACGACGAATGACCACTTGGTGGAGCCCGGGAAAATGCACGGTACGGTTTCGATTTACGGATTTCTGGCGGTCGGCGGAATGCTTGCGGTGACACCGGGGCCGAACATGATCTACGTGATGTCGCGCTCGATTGCGCAGGGACGCACGGCCGGGCTTATCTCGCTTGCGGGCGTCATGCTCGGATACCTCTTCTATATGTTTGGGGCAGCGTTCGGCATCACCGCCTTTTTCCTGAGCGTGCCTTATGCAGCCAGCGTTCTGGGCGCAGGGGGCGCGCTGTATCTGTTCTATCTGGCGTGGCAGGCTGTGAAGCCCGGCGGCCGCTCTCCCCTGGAGGTTCGTGAGTTGCCTCGCGAACAGCCTCGCCGGCTCTTCGCGATGGGCGCGACGACTAGTCTGTTGAATCCCAAGCTCGCGATGATCTTTCTGTCACTGCTGCCGCAATTCATCAACTACCAGGACGGCAGCGTTCTCAGGCAATCGCTCGTGCTCGGTTCGTCGTTGATTGTTGCGTTTGCATCCGTCAATGGTTTCGTGGCGGTCTGCTCCGGCAGCATGGCGACGTTCCTCTCCAGTCGCCCGGGACTCCTGCAAGCTCAGCGCTGGACTATGGGAGTCATTCTGGTTGCCCTCGGTGCACATATGACCATCGATGCATTGAAGCTGGCAGGCACCACCTGATTGTTGCTCTTTGAATTGATTTGCCGTGAGCACGCGGAGTCGGGCACGGTCGATACAGAGCTACGCCTCGCGCCAGGTCTAGAGCGATCGCTACGCGCTGCTGTCACCGCCCTTCCCCAGGGACATATTGAACGCTGCGTCTGTATTGGCTGGGTGTCACGCCTTGCTGACGAACAAAGAAACGCGTGAAATTTCCCGGCGAGTCAAAGCCCAGATCGAGCGCGATATCCTGAAGTGCCATTTCCTGCTGCGAAACACTCTCGATCGACAGGTCCATCCTCAGCATGCTGCTGAAAGTCGCCGGTGTCATGCCGGTTTGCTTGTGGAAGAGATGGAAGAAATGCGGACGCGATAGCCCAACCCTTTGCGCGAGATCGTCGAAGTCGGGTGTAAGGCCCCTCGCCTGTTTTATTGCTTCGATCGCATGACGAATCCTGATGTCATACGCGATACCACCAACGAGTCCGGCTGCTGAAAGTACATTCCCCTGGAGCGATTTACCGACCAGTTCGCCGGTCATGTCGGCGATCAGCCCTTGAACCGCCTGAAGCGACCGGCCCTCGCGGTCGGTCAGAATGTCGAGCAGGTCAGAATGAAGGCGGCTGAGCTTTCCCTGCAACAGTACGGAAGAGCTCGGAAAGAACCGGGGATGAATACTGTACGCGAAACGCCGGTCAATATCCCTCAACCAATCCGGCTCCAGATAAAGCGCGAGCAGCACCGTCGACTGCGATTGTGGGCGATGCTCATAGAAATGCGGCTCCCACGCATTAACGAGTAGCACGTTCTTGTCTGACAAAACATATTCACGATTGCGGACCCCGAACTGGATGTCAGGACCGCCTTCCTTGAAGATGACGTGGGAAACCCGATGCGCATGGAGGACCATGCTCTTGTCCAGCAGCAGCAACGCCACTCTTCCGAACGGCCCGTGAATGATTCGTAAAGGTTCCGACATGTAATTACCTCCTGCCGTCCCGATGAATTCAAAGCATTCGCGGTGTCTCGGCCGCTTCGCGAAAAAAGTCACCATCCGGAATGATAAATCGGCCTCGTCTGTGACAAGTCTGCATACGGCCGGAGCCACTACAAGTGGGACATTCGCCTACTCTGCGTACAGGTTCTCTTGCACCGCAGCTATCGAAGTACGATCCGGCGGCTGACCAACACGTTTTGAAGTCCGAACGTGAATGGTGTTTGCTGCAATGCAAGATGCCTCTCGCTACATTCGCACACTCAAGGAGACGATCATGGCTGGTGTCGGCAGTGAAAAGGTATTTGAGAATGACAAAGTCATTGTATGGAACTTCGTTCTCGCTCCAGGCGAGGAAACGCCGGTACATACCCACACGCTTTCATACATGTGGTACGCGATCGAAGGTGCGCCCCTGCATATCTTCGACGAGAACGGCGGGGACCTCGGCATCTTCGAAGTGCCGACGGGCGCGATTTACTCACTCAAATGCGAGAACGGGTATCTGGAAGTGCTGTCCGAGATCGGCAAGGGCGCGAAGGTTCCCGCGACGCACAAGGCACGCAACGAGGGTAGCACCCCCTACCGCGAAGTGCTGGTCGAGTACAAATAGCCGCGCCTGACTGAGTCTGTCTTGGTAGCCCCCGAACGCCCCTTGAGGCGAGGCGGCGTTCGGGCGATGCGGCAACAATGGCCTAAGCGCGATGCTGCAGTAATGCGCTTATGTTGCGAGTCTCGAGCTCCGTGAACTGCTCCACGGCATCGGCGCCATCCAGCGACAGATCCGGGTCGAGCCCGTCTGCCAGGCGCTCGAGTTGCATGTTGTTCCATGGCAGAAGATGAAACGGATGGAGCGCAGTTTCGGGACTAGGCACACGATCAACTTCACCAGAGAGAATGCGCTTCGGAACTTCAGGATCGGCAATGATCGGACGGCCGAGCCCGATGACATCCAGTTCACCGCGCTCCAGCGATTCGATCATAGCTGCCGTCGTACGAAATCCACCCACCACCATCACGGGCATCTTCGCCGCGGCACGAATGGAGGCGGCAAAATCCACGAAAAAGGCTTCGCGCTTGACGGTACTTTCGCGCGGCGCGTCTTCTCCCTCGTCCTTTAGCGTGAGGCCGGCAATCTTCGGCTGCTCGAGCGAACCGCCCGATAGCTCCAGCAAATCGAGCGAAGAATCGTTGAGCTTCTTCATGAGTTCGACGCACTCGGCATTGGTGAACCCGCCCTTCTGAAAGTCACGCGGGACGCACCTCGCTTCCCCGAACTGGCGCGCCGCTATCGCGAGGAAGTGACGGACACACGCGACGCACTGTTCACGAGCTACCTTGATCGATGGCTGCCTGTCACGGGCTGGGAAGTAAGAAATAAGCACG
Source organism: Paraburkholderia sediminicola (assembly GCF_046026675.1). GTDB lineage: Bacteria > Pseudomonadota > Gammaproteobacteria > Burkholderiales > Burkholderiaceae > Paraburkholderia > Paraburkholderia sediminicola_F. Next base: position 2,205,865 of record NZ_JAQQEY010000002.1, read on the forward strand.
GCGCCGGTGCAACCTTCGCGGCACTCCTGAAAGCCAGGCTTTTCGACGATGCGTTGCTTGGTTTAAAAAGCCCCAGCGAAGAAGATATCGCCGAATATGCGGGTGATGCGGCCGTCCAGATGCTTGCTCTTATGGAAGCCGGTCGGCTCTAGCGTCGTTGTACCGTTGCTTGTCACATATGCTCCTGGGGCCGCACCCTGAGCAGTCATGCGTTCGCACCGAAACCCGCCAGCCGTGCACCTAGTAATCTGCCCAACCGTCCTCACCAATTAGCGGTACGAAGCTCACATCGCCCAACCAGCACTCGTGGTAATCCTGTTCGCCGTCACGCACCAGTTTGATCAATCGCTGATGGTGACGCTCGCGCCCTACCGGCATCACGATCCGGCCACCAATCGACAACTGCGAACGCCACGCCTGCGGGATACGAGGGCCGCCAGCCCCGGCGATAATCGCGTCGTACGGCGCATAGTCGCTCAAACCGACCGTGCCGTCGCCAAGATGAACAGTCACGTTAGAAATGCCCAACCGCGCCAGCGTCTCGCGAGCGGCGTCGGCGAGCACCGGATCGCGTTCGACGGAATGGACGTGCGCCACGATTGCCGCCGCAATTGCGGCGGCATACCCCGACCCCGTGCCGACGTCGAGAATCCGGTCGCGCGGACCCAGTTCGGCCGCTTCCATCATCTGCGCGACGATGGCGGGCTGCGAAATCGCCTGCTGGCTCGCGATGGGCAACGCGCTGTCGTCGTACGCGAATTCACGGAGTTGTGCAGGTACGAATTCCTCGCGCGGCACACGGCGCATCGCGGATAGCACGTTGGAATCGCGGATGCCGCGCCCCGCGATTTGCCGTACAACCATCCGCTCCCGGGCTTCTCTGAAATCGATCATTGTGGCCTCCGTCTGAGGGGCGCGCAGGCTTTGCAGCGGGCTGCGCATAGCGTCTACCGGACGATTCAATTCTGCGCCTCGTTCGATGTTGGCGAACGCGCAACGGCCTTGCGTTTAACGCGGCCCGACGAATCAGATATTCGATGTCCAGCCGCTTAAGGGTCAGCACTGATGGCGTCGTATGGCACACCGGTCCGTTTTCGCCAATAATGGCCCCACATCCACTACTGGACGAGGGCGGCCATGCATTACAGCCCCGAAGCCATCCGCACCATCGCTCTGGTCGGCCATGCCGGATGTGGCAAGACATCGCTCGTCGAAGCCCTGCTCCACCAGGGTGGCGAGTTGCGCGCCCCCGGCAGCGTGGAGCGCGGCAACACGGTCTGCGATTTCGACCCGCTCGAACGCAAATATCACCACTCCCTGAACTCCGCCATCGCCCACCTGCACTACCGGGATACACGCATCTATCTGCTGGATACGCCTGGCTATCCGGACTTTTCCGGGCTGTCGATCAGCGCCCTGCCCGCGGTTGAAACCGTCGCCATAGTCATCAACGCGCAGACCGGCATTGAAATGACCACCCGCCGCATGATGGCGTGGGCGGAAAATCGCAGGCTGTGCAGAATGATCGTCGTGAACGGTATCGATCGCGACAAGGTCGATCTTCCGGGGCTTCTGACGCAAATCCAGGAGGCCTTCGGCAAGGAATGCCTACCCATCAACCTGCCGGCGCAAAACGGCAGCCAGGTGGTAGATTGCTTTTTCAACCCCGCCGGCGACGCCGACTTCCTGTCTGTTGCGGCGGCGCACAATGCGCTGGTCGATCAGGTGGTCGAGATCGATCCCGCCTTGATGGAGCTTTACCTGGAACAAGGCGAAGCCATCAGCCCGGAGCAGTTGCATGAGCCCTTCGAGCGGGCGCTGCGCGAGGCTCATCTGGTGCCGATCTGCTTCACGTCAGCGGCCAACGGCGCCGGCATCGCGGAATTGCTCGACGTGTTCGTCCGCCTCCTGCCCAATCCAATGGAAGGCAACCCGCCCCTTTTCTACCGCGATGCCCGCGGCCGCCAGGAAATCGTGCGTGCCGAACCGGTCGCCGACAAGCACGTATTGGCACATGCCTTCAAGATCGTCATGGACCCCTACATCGGCAAAATGGCCGTGTTTCGCGTCCATCAGGGCACGATCAGGCGGGACAGCCAGCTCTATATCGGCGACGCACGCCAGCCGTTCAAAGTCGCCCATCTGATGATGCTGCAGGGCAAGGACCACGTAGATGTCTCACAAGCCGGCCCAGGCGATATCTGCGCCACGGCCAAAATCGATGAGATCGGTTTCGATGCCGTGCTGCACGACGCCCCCGAGGACGGCAACATCCACCTGACTCCGCTCGACTTCCCCACGCCCATCTATGGACTGGCGATCGAGCCTGCGCGCCGGGGCAACGAGCAGCGCCTCTGGGAGATTCTGCAAAAGCTGAGTGCCGAAGACCCATGTCTGCGCATCGACCACCCGGTCGGCACCAACGAGACGGTGGTGCGAGGTCTGGGCGAGTTACACCTGCGCCTTATGCTGGAGCGACTATCCGAGCAGTACAAGCTCGAGGTCGTAACGCGCCCACCGAAAATCGCCTATCGGGAAACCATCGGCGCCAAAGCCGAGGGGCACCATCGCCACAAAAAACAAACCGGCGGCGCCGGGCAATTCGGCGAAGTGATGCTGCGCGTGGAGCCACTGCCGCGCGGTACGGGGTTCGAGTTCGTCGACGCCGTCAAGGGTGGCGCCATCCCTGGGCAGTTCATGCCCGCCGTAGAAAAAGGCATCCTTCAGGTCATCGATAGCGGGCCGCTTGCCGGCTTCCCGATGCAGGACGTGCGCGTCACCGTCTTCGACGGCAAGAGCCATTCAGTCGACTCCAAGGAAGTGGCATTCGTATCCGCCGGGCGCAAGGCCTTCATCGACGCGGTGCTGAAAGCTCAGCCCCTGCTGCTCGAACCTATCGTGGACATCGAGGTGATGACGCCGGAAGCCGCGATGGGTGACATTATCGGCGACCTGTCCGCCAAGCGCGGGCAGGTCCATGGCACACGCTCGGCTGCGGGCAACGCAGTGGTCGTCGCGGGCCAGGTGCCGTTGTCCGAACTCAACGACTATCAGTCGCGGCTGAACGCCATCGCAGGCGGGCATGGTAACTACAGCATCCAGCTCAGCCACTACGATCCGGTACCGCCTGCCCAGCAGGAACGGATGGCGTCGCAACACAAGAAACAGGGCGACGGCGCGGCGCAGTGAGTGTTGCACCGAGATCCCAGGCGCTGGCTGGCACTTGAGTGCCAGCCCCACCACGGATGCCTCAGAACGAATGCCGCATCCCGATCCGCACATCAGATTGCGTATTCGACGATGATGGCGTGAAGCTGTAGCCGATCACCGCATTCACGCCATCCGACGCACGCAGATAGTCGCCGGAAATATACACATCGGTCCGTTTGGACAACAGGTAGTGCAGTCCGAGCGAGCCCTGGTTCCAGTGATTGCCTTCGAAGGCCGTGTGTTGATAGCCGCCGTACAGCGACAGCGCAGGCGTGAAGTTATACGACGCGCCTCCTTCGTAAACCTGCATGCGCGAGGTCTGCCCGAAGCCCTTGATCGTCGTGTACGTGAAATCGCCGGTGAGCATCAGGTTGCCGATCGTATACGCGGCGCCGATCGCGAACGCGCCTTGCTTATCCACCGGGAATGCCGACGAGCTATACAGATCGGTCACCGCGCCAGTGGCCGGATCGACGGAAACGGTCGGCTGGCCGAGGAACGTGTGCGTGCCGATCATCGCGTACGGGTCGAACGCATAGATGCCGAACGGATTGTTCAACTGCGTGTACGCAACACCCATGTTGAACGGACCGTGGTCATAATGCGCGCCCACGCTCCACGCGCTCTTCTGATGGAAGTCGCCGGCGGTGTTGCCGAACGAGTACATGCCGCCGAAGGTGAAGCCGGCAAAATCGTTCGACAGGAACTTCACCGAGTTCGGCAGACGGTCGCCGTTCATCCGGTCAAAGTCGCCCTGGTGAATCGCGTAGCCGCTTGCCCACGCGGAGATGTTGTACAGAAAGACAAACTCTTCGGTCATATCGAGCTGGTTACCGAACGAGAAAGTCCCCCAGGAGTTCTTGATGCCGACATAAGCCTGGCGCCCGAATTCAGCACCACCAAATGCATATTGGCCATTGCCCAGGTGAAAACCCGATTCGAGCACGAAGACCGCTTGCAAGCCGCCGCCGAGATCTTCCACGCCTTTGAAGCCGATCCGGTTGCCGTACGAAATGCCGTCGTCGAATTTGAACTGGTGTGCGCCGCCGGCATTGTTCACATAGGTGATACCGGCGTCCAGAATCCCGTACAGGGTGACGCTGCTCTGCGCATGGACCGCCGTCGGTGCGCATACCGCGCTTGCCGCGAGGGCGAGTCCCGAAAGACTAACGGCATTTTTCTTCTTCATCTAGTTCTCCCCTGCTCTTTGCCTGCGTATTTCGTTAGATAAAGCGATCCCTGCTGCGGGTTGTCTTCCAACGCGCGGCGCTTCTCGCATGACGGGCAGTTCGAAATCGGCTGAGACTGATTGAAACGGATTGAAGCTCACACACGCTGACCTGGCCGGCTAAACCTGAACTAGCCGGCGAGGCTGATTGAAGCTATCGGCACTGCATACGATCATCTGCATGCCTGCATCGACGGATCAAGAATAAGTGTCCAGATTTATGAGGATTCGACCGGATGCGACATGAATCTGTCGGGTAGCGACCTCGTAGTCAGGAATGCCGGGCTTATTTCACACCGAGTGCGGTTTGCACCGCTTGCAAGCCGTTGGCGCCGCTGGCGGTGTTCACGCCGTCGAGCCATGATTTCAGCAATTCGGGGTGGCGCTTGAGCGCTTCGGTGGCGGCCGTGGCAATACCGGTCTTCTTCTCGAGCACCTCGGTGATCACGCCGTTTTCCAGATCGACATTGAATGTGAGTTGCCTGAACAGGCGGCCGACATTCGGACACTGCTCAGCGTACCCGCTACGCGCAACGGTATTGACCGTGGCGCCGCCGTAGTTCGGCCCGAAGTACCTGTCACCGCCGTCGAGGTAAGTCAGCTTGAACTTCGTGTTCATCAGATGCGGCTCCCATGCAAGGAACACGATCCATTTTTTCTCACGCACCGCGCGGTCGACCTGCGTGAGCATGCCGGTCTCGCTCGATTCGACGAGCTTCCAGCTGCCGAGCCCGTATGCCTTGTCGTCGACCATCTTCTTGATGTTCTGATTGGCCGGCGCCCCCGGTTCGATGCCATAGATCTTGCTGTCGAACTTGTCGGCGTTCTTCGCAAGGTCCGCGAATGAATGCACGCCTGCGGCCGCCACGTAGTCGGGCACGGCGAGCGTGAACTTTGCGTTGCTCAGATTCGGATGCACAACCTCGATCGATTTTTCATCCTCGAACGGTTTCACGACCGGTGCTTGCGCCGGCATCCAGTTGCCGAGAAACACGTCGATCTGGCCTTTCTTCAAGCCTTGATAGGTGATCGGCACCGACAGGTTCGACACGTTCTGATGGTAGCCGAGCGCCTTCAACAGCACACCGGTCATCGCATTGGTCGCGTCGATGTCGGTCCAGCCAGGCCCCGCCATGTTGACCTGCGTGCAGGACTGCGGTTCTGCGGCCGCGGCAAAGGTGGCCGCCGCGCACAGCAGCGCAACGCCGGATACAGCCTGTTTGAAGAGCTTTTTCATCATGTCGGCTTCCTGTGGATGGATTGAATTGTGAGCGGAGACGTTAGCGCGTTACAGCGGGAAAACGCGCCATCGCTTCGAGCGTGTCGAGGTCGATGTGATTGCGCATGTAGCGCTGACTCGCATCGACATGCGGCTGCCAGTCCCATGACGCGACCGTGCCCTGCGTTGTGGCCTCGAAATGGAAGCGGCGGCGACGCTGACTTTTCAGTACTTCGTTGTGCAGCGCGGCGAGGTTCCAGCGTTGTGCGATCTCCTCACGAAATGCCGCGACCTGTGATGCATATTCGGCGCCCGCGGCGAGGTTCTCGCGCTCGAGCGGGTCCGCTGCTACATCGTATAGTTGGTCAGGATCGGCCGGTGTGTGAATGAATTTGAAACGCCCGCGTCGTAGCATTACGATCGGCGCTATAGCGCCTTCCGCCAGGTATTCACCGATCGCTTCGTCGTGGCCGCCGTCAGCGCCTTGCGTGCCACGCAGATGCGGTACGAGACTTTGACCATCCAGCGAATCCGGCCAGACTGCGGGCTGTTCGCCGCGCGCCAATTCCACTAACGTGGGCAGCAGATCGAGATGCGAAACCGACTCGTGCACACGATGCGCGTCGAACTGCTGCGGCGCATGAACGATCAACGGTACGCGGCAGCCTCCTTCGAAGAACGTCATCTTGTACCAGAGCCCGCGCTCGCCGAGCATCTCACCGTGGTCGGACGTCACCACGATAACGGTATCTTTCGCGAGCCCTGACTCTTCGAGTGCCTCGAGGATCGCACCGAACTGGTCATCGACGTAAGAGATCGCGCCGTAATAGGCGCGTCTTGCATTGCGAATTTGCTGGTCAGTCGGCGGCGTGCGGTCGGTTTCGCACACGTGGCGCAGGCGCTTCGAATGCGGATCGGCTTCATCTAGCGAATCGCGATGTGCGGGCAGCTCGATGTCTTCGTCCGCATACATGTCCCAGTATTTCCGCGGAATCGCGTACGGGTCATGCGGATGCGTCAGCGAGGCGACCATGCAGAACGGCCGTACATCTTTGCCGGCATGCCGCTCACGCGCGATATCGAAGAGCTTCTGGCGTGTGGTGAACGTGACCTCATCGTCGAAGTCGAGTTGGTTCGTGCGCACGCACGGACCCGCGTCGACCACCGAACTCATGTTGTGGTACCACGTGGGGCGCGTTTCGAAATCGTCCCAGTTCGGCGTCCAGCCGAAATCGGCGGGATAAATGTCTGTAGTGAGTCGCTCTTCAAATCCGTGCAGCTGATCGGCGCCGCAGAAATGCATTTTGCCGGACAGGATCGTGCGATACCCTTCGGCGCGAAGATAGTGCGCGAACGTTAGCGTTTGCGACGGAAATTCTGCTGCATTGTCATAGGCACCGATCGCGGACGGCAGCTTGCCCGATAGAAAAGAAAAGCGCGACGGCGCGCACAGCGGACTGGCGCAGTACGCGGAGTCGAATACCACGCCCTGTTTCGCGAGGCGATCGAGATTAGGGGTCTTGGTTAAACGATGTCCGTATGCGGCAAGCGCAAACGGCGTCAGCTGGTCGGCCATCAGAATAAGGATATTCTGTTTCGTGTCATGCATTGGAGCGTGCCTCGAATAGAATCGCAAATAGGGGTGCGGGTGTCGTTGCAAGCGGGATAACCGGTGTGCCAGTCCTCGCGTGAACACCACTATTGCCGTCCAATTCGCCGCTGTGAAGACGGCAAATCGTTATGTGCCTATAAGGGGGACTTATGTCGAGGCAGGATCGCTTGCCGCCAATGCAGGCGCTGACGATGTTCGAATCCGCAGCGCGTCTGGCGAGTTTCACGGCGGCGGCGCGCGAGCTGGGCTCGACGCAGCCTGCGGTGAGTCAACGCGTGGTGCAACTCGAAGATGCACTCGGTGTGCCGCTGTTCGAGCGCGGCCATCGCGGTGTCACGCTGACGGAAGATGGTGTGCGCCTTTTCGAAGCGGTGCGCAGCGCCCTCGACACCATCCGCCTCGCCACCACCGAGATTCGTGCGCGGCGCACGCCGCAAACTCTCTCGCTCTCCACCGACTTCGGTTTCGCGACCTACTGGCTGATGCCGCGCCTGTCTCAGTTCAAGGCGCTGATGCCGGACGTCGACGTCAAGATCATCACGTCGCAGAGCGTATTTGATCCATCGCACGATCAGGCGGACATCGCGATTGCGTTCGGCGATGAAGATGCGGACCTGAGCGCGCGAGGCGCGCTCAAGCTATTTCCTGAGCGTGTCACGCCGGTGTGCAGTCCGGCTTTTCTCGCGGCGCATCCGCAATTGCGCACGCCGTCGGACCTGTTGACTTTGCCGCTGCTGCATCTCGAACCCACTCAGCCGGCACGCTGGCTGTCGTGGGCCGACTGGTTCGCCGCGCAGGGTCTCGAGGCGCCGGCCGCACATCGCGGCATCACGTTCAACAGCTTCACGCTCGTGGCCCACGCGGCGATCATGGGCCAAGGCATCGCGCTTGGTTGGGCGCCACTGGTCGACGAGCTTCTTGCCACGGGGCAACTCGTGGAACTGTTTGACACGCCGGTGGTAACGGAGCGCGGCTACCTGCTCGTCACGCAACGCGCGGCGACACCGGCGGTCAGCGCATTTCGTCAATGGCTGCTCGGCGAATGTGGGCTCGATGCTGAGTGAGCACGGCAAGCTGTCAATGCCGTGCGCCACCGCCCCAACCTCCCCTGACGCTCCCATTCCAGCGCGACGGCGGTTAGCTTCTATCCCCCTGTGCCGCTGATTTGCTCTACTGCGATGATGCATGCCGCGCCCCGCGGCGTTGCCCTACTGCCTAAGTGGAGAGCGCATGTCCGCCGATTCCCGTCCCGATCAACTGGTTCTCACGGTCGCCTGTCCTAGCGCGGCGGGCCAGGTTGCCGCTGTTGTCGGCTTTCTCGACCGGCATCATTGCTATATCGACGAACTGACCGTTTTCGACGACGACCTCAGCGAGCGCTTTTTCGTACGCTGCGTGTTTCATGGCGTCGACACCAACGAGACCCTGCACATTGCGGCACTCAAGCGCGAATTCCAATCGATCGCCGAGCGCTTTCAGATGACATGGGCGATGCATGACGTCAGCACACGGCCGAAAGTGCTGATCATGGTGTCGAAACTCGAACACTGTCTCGCCGATCTGCTGTTCCGCTGGCGCATGGGTGAGTTGAAGATGGATATTGTCGGCATCGGTTCGAATCATCACGATCTGGAGCCGCTCGCGCAGCAGCACGGCTTGCCGTTCCATCATCTGCCGATCAGCGCTGATACCAAGCCGCAACAGGAGGCGCGTTTGCTCGATCTGTTCGAGACGTCAGGCGCTGAGTTGATGATTCTTGCGCGCTACATGCAGATTCTTTCAGGCGAAACGAGCCGTGCGCTAGCAGCCCGCGCGATCAACATCCACCATTCGTTTCTGCCCGGCTTCAAAGGCGCCAAGCCTTACCATCAGGCGCACACGCGCGGCGTCAAGCTGATTGGCGCAACAGCGCACTTCGTCACCGACGATCTCGACGAAGGTCCGATCATCGAGCAGGTCGTAGAGCGCGTCGATCACTCCTACAGCCCGGAGCGGCTGCTGGCAACGGGACGCGACGTCGAATGCATCACGCTTGCGCGGGCCGTGAAGGCGTTTATCGAGCGACGTGTATTTATCAACGGCGATCGCACAGTCGTGCTGCAATAAAAAAACGCCGCTGAAAAAAGCGGCGTTTTCTATCGTACAAGTTGCCGCTCAAAACAAGCGGCAACTCACTCACGTGAAATACGAAATCACTTCACCCAGCTATCCACTCGATCTCCGTGCGCACTGATCCACGCATCGGCAGCAGCCGTCGGCTTCTCGCCGTTCTGCGTCGCCAGCATCACGCTGTCGATCTCGCCCGGTTTCCATTGAAACTTCTTGAGAAACGCGACGACCGTCGGCGCCTTCGTCGCCAGTTCGGGATTCACCACGCTATCCACGTGTTCTGCATCGCCGAACACTTTCTTCGGATCGTCGAGGAATTTGAGTTTGTACTTCGCGAACATCCAGTGCGGCTTCCAGCCGGTCACGATAATCGGCTTGCTCGCCGCTTCCGAACGCGCCAGTTCCGCGGTCATCGCGCTGCCCGAGCTCGGCATCAGTTGATAGTCGAGCCCGTATGCCTTGATCGCTTCGCTGGTTTTCTGCATCACGCCCGCGCCGGCATCGATACCGACGATGCGCGAACCGAATTCCGTCTTCTTCGCTTCCAGATCACCAACGCTCTTCACGTCGGCGTTATCCGGCACGATCAGGCCAATCTTCGCATCATTGAAGTTGGGACCCAGGTCGACGACTTTATCCTTGAAGTTGTTCCAGTACGCGCCGTGCGTGACCGGCAGCCATGCGGACAGCGTCGCGTCGAGGTCGCCGCGCGCCACGCCCTGCCACATCACACCGGCCGCGACCGGCACGAGTTGCACCTGATAGCCGAGGCGCTTTTCGATCACGCGCGCAGCGACGTTTGTGGTCGCGACGCTGTCGTCCCAGCCTTCTACATAGCCGATCTTGATGGTCGGCTTGCTATCGGCCGACACACTCACGCTGCTTGCCGCCAGCGCCGCGCTCAACGCGCTCAACACCAGTATCTTTTTGATCAGTCTCATCGCCGTTCTCCCGTTCGCCGTCCAAACTACCCATTGAGCATTTAGAATCGCCAACCAGAATTGCCGGGTAGCGTTGTTTTACGACATCCAGTTGTCCGCAGGCGACTTCGGCCTCGACCGCGAGTCCGGGCCCCGCTCTTGTCTTACTTATCGACGACGAGATCGCTCAACGGCTTGCTGCAGCACAGCAGCACCATGCCTTGATCGATTTCGCGCTGACGAATCCCGCCGGCGTGTTTCATTGCGACTTCACCGGACATCAGCTTCACCTTGCAGGTGCCGCACATGCCCTGCGTGCACGAGGACGGGAGCCGTATGCCGGCCTTCTTCGCCGCCTCGAGTACGTGCTGGCCACTGCCGCATTCGATCTCGCGATTGCTTTTGGCGAAGCTTACCTTGAACGTCGTTTCTATTTCCGCCGGCGGGACCGGCACCTGCGCGGGTGCAAATCCAGCCGCGTGTTCACGCGCTTCGGCAAAGCTCTCCGCGCTAGCTGTGGGCGCCTGCAACGCATCGGCGACATGGGCGGTCGTCAATTGTGCAGCCATTTCGCTGATCGTCTCGAACGAGAAGCTTTCCTCGTGGTAATGGCTGCGATCGAAGCCGCCTTCATTCAGCAAACTTCGGACTGCCTGCATGTAGGGTGCCGGACCGCAGGTGAAAATCTCCCGATCCATAAAATCCGGCGCGATGAGCTTCAGCAGCGGCAAGGTCAGAAAACCGGTGACGCCAGGCCAGTTCGTGCGCGTACCAACCCGCTCGCAAACAAACGCAGTGCGGAAATTAGCCTGATTCGATGCAATCAGATCGAGTTCGCGCGCGAAGATGATGTCGTCCGGCGTGCGGGCGCTATGCACGAACACGATGTCGCTATCCTCGCCGAGTTCGTGATGCGCGCGGCTCATCGACATGAGCGGCGTAACGCCCGAACCTGCCGACAAAAACAGAAACTTACGTGCCGGATGCCGCGCACAGGTGAACTCGCCGGACGGTCCCAGCACACGAACCTGAGTACCCGCGTGCAGATTGTCGTGCAGCCAGTTCGATACCTTGCCACCCGGCACGCGCTTCACGGTGATGGAGATGGTATGCGGACGCGTGGGCGGCGAGGAGATCGTGTAGCACCGATTCACGGCCTCGCCGTCGATCTCCAACTCCAGCGTGATGAACTGTCCCGGTTCGAACACGAACGCCCGCTCGGACGGTGCGCGAAAGAAAAAGCTCTTGACGTCGTGCGTTTCCTGACGGACCTGGCAGCACACCAGCGTCTCGTCGGTATCGCTGTTCCAACGCGCCGGCAACGTCTCCCAGAAACGCGGCTGCGTCACCCGGCTCGAGGTTTCGCGGCTTGAAGCCTCACGGTTCGGAGCCGGCTCGGGGCTGAGCTGAAGCGTCGCCTGATCGCGCATCATTATTTTCTCCCGCTCCTGGTTGCGGTATCGCGCTCAGCGCATGAAAGACACGACTTTTTCGCCGTGCGAAACCGGCGTGTCACCGGCATCATGGGTTTGGGGCGCATTGCTGTACTCCGCAATACGGCCGACATACCACTCGCAGAACTTTTCGACGAGACCTTCGGTGAACGGCGAATACGGACCTGGTTCGTAGGCGCTGCTGGTCGCGCCACGTTGCGAGTACTCCACAAGCGCTCGATCCTGGTCATTGGTGGCGCGCCACACGGCAGTGAGATTGTTCACGTCGTAATCGATGCCTTCGCGTGCATCCTTGTGGACAAGCCACTTGGTGCGCACCAGCGTTTTACCTGCCGACAACGGAATCACCGAAAAACTGACGATGTGATCGCTCATGAAGTGATGCCACGAATTCGGTTGCGTCCAGAACGAGAGACCACCGAGATCGGCCTGCTCGAAACCGCCGAGCAACTTCTTCGATGCCACCTTCGCGTCCATGGTCTGCGATTCGCCGTCGCGATCGAGCGGCAGGCGTTGCGTGCGGAAACCCGTGACCAGATCGGCCAGACGATCGATTTCCGCCGACGGCAGTTTCATCGCTTCCCATTGCGCGGTACGGCGCGCCACGGTCTCTTCGAACGCGGCCATGCCCTCTTCATTGGCGGGCGTGCGTTGATAACCGAAGCCGTATTCGTAAAGCGAAATCGTCAGCTCGGGATGGTTCGCAACGCAGTGGTAGCACTCGCGATTATTCTCCATCGTGAGCTTCCAGTTGCCCTCTTCGATGATGTCGATCGACGCTGCGACCTTACAGCCGGCGAGATCGTGCGGCAGCAGGTACGGTTCCATCGCTGCGCGCATCACGGCGAAGTCAGCAGGCGGTTCATCCGCGAGACAGATGAAGATCAGGCCGGCGAGATTCTGGAGGTGCACCGCTTTCAGGCTGTGCTTGCAGCGGTCGAACTGGTCGCCCATATGCTCGGCGAACATCAGATCGCCGTTCAGGTTGTAGGTCCAGCTGTGATACGGGCAAACGATATTGCCGAGCGAACCCTTGTCCGTATTGCACAAACGCGCACCACGATGGCGGCAAACGTTATGGAATGCCCGCACCTGCATGTCATCGTCGCGTACGATCAGAATCGAATCGTTACCGATTTCCACTGTGATGTAGTCACCCGGCTCCGGGACATCCGGTTCCACCGCGACCTGAATCCAATGCTTGCGGAAAATTGCCTCCATGTCGAGCGCGAAAATCTCCTCGCCCGTATAGAACGGCGCTTCCAGCGTGTGATTCCTTTTGCGGCGTTCGATCATTGCGCGAACGTCTGCCGAAACTTTCATTGTGTGCTCCGTTGCATGTCACGTCTGGCGCTGCACCAGGCCCTCCTGGTCGCATGCTCGCCCGAACCGGAAATCAGTAATCCACAAGTTTATGCTCGCGCAAATACGCGAGGATCACTTGTGCTTTTTCGACGGAACTCCCTTCAATTACGACGCTGCCACCACGGCTTTCGGTCGTCGTCGCCGAGAGCATACGGGCATGCCCGGAGCGCTTTTCGGCAGCGGCGAGGCGCACCGGTTTGGCGGTCGCGGGACGGATCGTCCAGGCGGGTTCGTCGGGGTTGGCTGCGCCCGGGCGGGCGGCCGCATCTGTCGCGACTGGACGGATCGTGCCTTCGCGCAGCCTTGCGTAGGCGTAGCTCGGTGCCGCGTTGGCCATCGGATGCACGGCGATCAGCGCCGGCAACCGCACTTCGACGCGGCGGCGCAAACCTTTCGGCATGAATTGCCGGACTTCTGCGCAGCCGTCGCGAATCGTCAGATCAACCGCTGCGCCGACCAGCGGCATATCCAGCGCACTGGCAACGCGATACGGCAGCATGCCGCTATCGAATGCGCCTTCCGCGCGGGTGCCGGTCAATACAAGGTCGTAGCCTTGCAAACGCGTGGCGAGCGGCGCTATCGCATCGCCTTGGAATTCAGGCGTTGCCAGAACCTCCAGCACCTCGACAGTGCGCGCGCCGAGTGCGAGATATTCCTTGAGCGCCGGATTCGACGGATCGCCCGCGTGCAACACGTCGAGCGGTGCGCCGTGCGTTTTGGCGAGCGAGAGCGCTATCGTCAGCGCGGCGGCGTCGTTGCGGCTGTAGCGCGCGGTGCCGCTGACCGGGTGCCGCCCCACGGAAACCAGTACGGCGATTTTCATGCAAGCGCTCCTTCCGCAACTGCCGTTGAGTTCAATAGCGCAGCCCCCGTGCCGCGTGCCGTGCGCGCAGCCGCCGCGGCTTCGTTCAGTGCCGCGATGGTTTCCTGCGCGTCGGCAATGACGGTCAGATTGGCGCGTTTGGCGATTGGCGCGCTGGCGTCGAGATTCACGGCGATCACGTGCCGGCAATCCTTGATGCCCTGCAAATGCTGAACCGCGCCGGAAATGCCGAATGCGATATAGACGCTCGCCTCGACGGTCTTGCCGGTGGCGCCGATCTGCTTGTCACGGGTGAACTTGCCGTCGTCCACGGCGACGCGGCTCGCGCCAATCGCGGCGCCTAACGTGGCCGCAAGGCGCTCGAACGCGGGTACATCGCTGACACCGTTGCCAGCCGAGACGATGAAATCCGCCTCTTCGAGCGCGAGCTGGGCGGCGTCGATTTCCTCGATGCCCAAGTCGCGCACGACGCCTTTGGACGCCGCCGGTTCGCCATCGAAACGCCACACTACTCGCTCACCCGCCCCCAAAAACGGCAACTTCGGATCGACCGCATTCGGCGCAAGCAGCACGACCTCAGGCAGAGCGCGAGAAGCGAACGCCGTATTCGTCTGAATATAAGCAGCGACATGGGCCGCGTCGATCTCGACGACGTGTGTCGCAATGCTCGCGTTCGCGGCTGCCGCATAACGGCGGCCGAGATCGCCGTCGCCGGTGGCGTTGTCGGGCAGGAAAATGTGCGCCGGCGCATAGGCCGCGACGCACGCGGCGAGTGCGTTCAATTCGTCCAGCGGCGCAAAAACGCGGCGGTCGAACATCGGCAACTCGATCAGCTTGTCGGCGCCGAGCGCGGCGGCGTCGCCGCTGAACTCACCGAATACGAGCAGTACGACTTCGGTTGTCGCGTCCGCGATCAACGCGGCAGCGGCCAGGATCTGGCGCGCGTGATCGTCCAGCGCGCCGCGGTCCGCGTGAGCAGCCACCAGCAGCACACGCTGTGCTGCAGCCGTCGTGCGGCGCGGTTTTGCGTGCTCGCGATGCGCCGACCCCGTCGAGCCATGCGCCGCGAGTTCCGTCGAGCCGGCAACAGCCGTCACGCCGAGCGTAATGCGCCTAAGCCCACCGGCCGTAATCGTGAACGGCCGGCGCGGATCGATTCGTTTGAGATTGTTCATGGCGTTACTCCAGCGCCGCTGCAACCAGTTCGGCGACGTCCAGCACTTCCGGACGCGGGCCGACCACGCCTTCGAGCATCGCCGTGCAATTCGGGCAACCCACCGCGACGATTTCGGCACCGATCGTGCGGGCGTCGTCGATACGGATGTCCGGAATGCGTTTTTTCCCGGGGATGTCAGTCAATGGCGCACCGCCGCCACCTCCGCAGCAACGTCCGCGCATACCATTGCGTTCCATCTCGACCACCTTGATGCCGATGGATTTCAGCAAACGGCGCGGCGCTTCCGTCTCACCGTTATAGCGGCCCAGATAGCACGGATCGTGATACGTGATCTTGCGGTCCGCGAACGCGGCGACCGCCTTCGGCAATAGCTTGCCGCTCGAAACCAGTTCTTCGATCAGTGCGGTGTGATGCTGAACCTCGTAAAAACCGCCGAGTGCACGATATTCGTTGCGCAGGCTGTGCAGCACGTGCGGATCGGCGGTAACGATCTTGCGGAACGAGTACTGCGAGAGCGTGCCGATCAGCCGTTGAGCGAGCTGCTGGAAAGTCGCTTCGTCGCCGAGACGCCGTGCCGTGTCACCGGTATCGGTTTCGACGCCGCCGAGCACCGCGTAGTCGATTCCCGCCCGATTCAGCACCTTGATCAGCGCACGCAGCGTGCGTTGATAGCGCATGTCGAACGCGCCTTCGCCCGCGATCAACAGCACGTCCACCTGCCGGCCCGGTTGCGCGACCTGTACTTGCAGATCGACCGCCCAGTCGTAACGCGCACCGATGTCGTAGCCGTTCGAACTGCCGGTTTCGCGCAGATTGGCGAGCGTGATCGGACCTTTGCCCGGTACGCTGCCTTCCACCAACGTCTGATTGCGGCGCATATCCACGATCGCGTCGACGTGCTCGATCAACATCGGGCACTCCTGCACGCAGGCGCGGCAAGTGGTGCACGACCACAGCGTATCCGCTTCGATCAGGCTCGATACGAGCGGCTTGCCCGGCGCGCCACCGTGTTTGCCGACCGGAATGCCCGGCGTCGGGCTGCCGGCATAAGCTTCATCCGTGCCACCGACCATGCCCGTGACGAGATCCTGAATCAGCTTCTTCGGATTGAGCGGCTGCCCGGCAGCAAACGCGGGGCACGCCGCTTCGCACTTGCCGCATTGCACGCAGGCGTCGAAGCTCAGCAACTGGTTCCAGCGGAATTCGACCGGCTTGCCGACGCCGTATTCCTTCGCGTCGAGCAGCGGCGCTTTGAGCGCGGTCGGCGGCACGACATCGTTGTCGTTGCGCTCGGCAAAACGCTCCTGACGCGGATGAAACGCGAGGTGCAGCAGCCCGGCGAGCGCATGCTTCATCGGACCGCCGCGAGCCGCGCCGAAGGTCATCGTGAACGCCCCCACCGCGATCAGCAACGCGACGATAATCGCCAGCGCACCCGACATCGCCGCTTCCGGCAGCGCAATAAACAGCGCCAAACCGAGCGCAAACGAGCCAAGCAGCAGCGGCAGATGATCCCAAGGCCCACGCGAAAGCCGCGCCGGCACCGCCTTCGCGCCATGCCGCCGACGCCAGACGAACACCGCGCCGACCAGCATCACCAGCGCGGCCAGAAAGATCAGCTTGTCGAGCCACGGCGAGTAGATCGCGAGACCGTAGTTGACGAACACCAGCGCCATCGCGAGGATCGCCCCGCCCGCCGTCGCCACGTGCGTTTTAGCGATGTACGGGTCGCGCGCGACCACATGGTGGAGGTCGACGAAATAACGCTTCGGGATCGCCAGCAGATTGGTCCATCCATACGCGCCCGCCGCCGTGGCGCGGCCTTCACGCCAATACGCAGCGCGTTTGGCGAGCGCGAACGCAAGACCGGCCACCGACAACCACAGCAGGACGGTGATGACAAACACGGGGCTCATCGTCAGAAATCCTTGCAAAGGCGCAGCGCGTCATAGATCGCGCCGTGAATGTTGTGCATGGAAATGCAGTCGCCGACGCGGAACAGCAGGAAGCGGCCGTTGCCGAGTTCCTCGCTGAGCGATGGTTGCGGCTCCGACGCGAAGAGCTTGTGCACGTCCACCTGGCCGCGATTCACCGACTCGGGCTTGAGCGTCCAGTAGAGTTGGTCGTTCGGCGTGCTGCCGTTCTCGATCACCACCTGATCGACCGCGCGCTCTTCCTGCTCTTCCGTGTACTCGTTGCGGATCACGGCGATCTTCCTGCCATCTTCCTGGTAAACTTTGTCGAGCCAGTAGTTCGGCGTGTGAATCACGCCTTGCGCGTAGAGGCGGCGATAAAAGATCGGGAACGTGGTGCCGCCTACATCGTCGGCGACCTTCACGTCGGGCGTGACGATTTCGACGTTCGAGCCACGGCTCGACATGAAATCCGCAACGCCCGCGCCGGCATGCGTGCTGACACCGTCATAAACCAGCACGTTTTTGCCCGGCTCGACCTTGCCCGATAACACATCCCATGAACTAACCGCGAGCCCTTCTTCGACGCCCCACGCCGCCACTTGCGACGTGAACGACGAACCGCCCGTCGCCAACACGACGATGTCCGGCTTCTCTGCCATGATGGTCTTTTCATCGGCCGCAACACCGAGACGCCGATCGACACCGAGGCGTTTCGTTTCCATGTCGAACCAGCGCACGATACCCGCCATCTGCTCGCGCTGGGGCGCTTTCGCGGCCAGCATGATCTGACCGCCGACGTAGTCGTTCTTCTCGAACAGCACCACGTCATGACCGCGCGACTTCGCCACGCGCGCCGCTTCCAGTCCGGCAGGACCCGCGCCGACCACGACCACCTTGCGCTTCGGCCCACGTGTCTTCGCGATCACGTGCGGCATGGTTTCTTCACGGGATGTCGCCGCGTTCTGCACGCACAGCACGTCCAGCCCGTTGTACTGGCGGTCGATGCAGTAGTTCGCGCCAACACATTGCTTGATTTCGTCCTCGCGCCCGTCGCGGATCTTGATGACCATATGCGGATCGGCGATCTGCGCACGCGTCATACCAACCAGATCGACCATGCCGCTCGCGAGCAGACGTTCCGCCTGCCCCGCATCGCGGATGCTTTGCGCATGCATCACCGGCAGCTTCACTACCGACTTGATGCCGGCCGCGAGATGCACGAACGGCTCGGGCGGCAGCGCCATCGGCGGCATGCAGTTCGCCAGCGTGTTGTGCGTATCCGCACCGGAACCGATCACGCCGAGATAATCGATCAGGCCGGTTTCGCTCATCGCCTGGGCGATCTCTTTCAACTGTTCGTGATCGAGACCGTCTTCATGGAATTCGTCGCCACACATGCGCAGACCGATACAGAAGTCCGCGCCCACCGCCTCACGCACAGCCGTCAACACTTCCGTGCCGAAGCGCAGACGGTTCTCGAGCGAACCGCCCCATTCGTCGGTGCGGAAGTTCGTGCGCGGGCTCCAGAACTGATCGATCAGATGCTGGTGGGCCGCCGAGATTTCGACGCCGTCCATACCGGCATCTTTCACGCGCTTGGCAGCCGCGGCAAAGTCCGAAATGATGCGGCGGATCTCTTCCACTTCGATGATCTTCGCATTGCCGCGGTGCACAGGCTCACGCACGCCCGACGGCGACATCAGATGCGGCCAGTGCTCGCCATGAAACGCCGAGCGGCGGCCCATGTGGGTGGCCTGAATCATGATCTTCGCGCCGTGCTGATGCATTGCTTCGGCAAGCCGTGCGAGTGGATCGATGATCTTGTCGGTCGAGAGATTTACCGACTTCCACCAGCCTTGCGGGCTGTCGATCGACACCGGGCTCGAGCCGCCGCACACGGCGAGGCCGACGCCGCCCTTGGCCTTCTCTTCGTAGTAACGGATATAGCGGTCGCCGGGCAGACCACCCGGTTCCGCATACACCTCGGCGTGCGCGGTGCTGACGATGCGGTTGCGCAAAGTCAGTTTGTTCAGCGTGAGAGGCTTGAAAAGGTTCGGGTAACGCATCGCGATCGACCTCGGAATGGATAGGCTTTGTGCGTTTTTACGACGCGAGCGGCGACACTTCGAACACGCAGTGATCGTGGCCTTCAGCCGCGCAGCGCGCTTCCTTCGAATGGGACGGCGGACCCTTGCGCTGTCCGTCCGGCGCCGTGTCGTTGACCCAGTCCATCGCGCCCGCAAACCAGCCGGCGAACATATAGCAAAGCTTGCCTTCCTTGCCCGGCTGCGCGAGCACGAACGACGAATGATGCAATTCGATGCGGGCACGCGAGCTGGACGGATCGGCTTCCGTGATCGTGAAGATGCCCCAGCCGCGTTGCGACAGACGGTTCAGGTAATGCTCGAATACCGCCATGCCGGCAATGCCGTGCTGTTTCGCTTCCTTGTCGCACCAGAAATACGCGGACTTGTAGCCGGCTTTGTAGAGAATCTCGGCATACGTGTCGATGCCAAGCGCTTCCTCGACAGCCGTGTGATTGTTCGTGAAGAAGTGACGCGGCACGTAGAGCATCGGCAGCGCGTCGGTCGTCCAGACGCCGGTGTTTGGATCGACATCGATAGGCAGTTGGGGTTGCATGTGGGGCTCCGTTTTTATAGGTTCAGGTTCAGTGAATGGCGAATCAGACTTTCCAGACTTCGCCAAACACGCGTACCCAGTTTTCGCCCATGATCTTCTTGATGCGTGTCTCGCTCCAGCCGGCGCGTTCCATCGCGGCCGTCAGGTTCGGAAATTCGCCGATCGTGCGAATGCCTTCCGGATTCACCACCTTGCCGAAGTTCGTCAACTGGCGATAACGACCCTTGTCGTGCGTGATCCAGTCGAAGAACTCGGTGCTATAGCCTTGCGTGAAATCCGTACCAATGCCGACCTGGTCTTCACCGATCAGATTCACCACGTATTCGATCGCTTCGATATAGTCTTCGACGGTCGCGTCCGCGCCGCGCTTGAGGAACGGCGCGAACATCGTCACACCAACGAAACCGCCTGCATCGGCGATCTCTTTCAGTTGCTCATCGCTCTTGTTGCGCGGATGCTCTTTCAGCCCCGACGGGCAGCAATGCGAGTAGCACACCGGCTTGTTCGAGGCCGCGATCGCTTCGGACGACGTCTTGCCGCCCACATGCGAAAGGTCGACCATGATGCCGACGCGATTCATCTCCTGAATCACTTCACGGCCATAACCCGACAGACCACCGTCGCGTTCATAGCAGCCCGTGCCGACCAGATTCTGCGTGTTGTAGCAAAGCTGGACCACGTTCACGCCGAGGTCCTTGAAGGCCTCGATATAGCCGAGGTTGTCTTCGAATGCATGCGCGTTCTGGAAGCCGAAAATGATGCCGGTCTTGTTCTCTTTCTTCGCGCGCAAGATGTCGTCGGTGGTGCGCACGAGCGTCAGGATCTCGCCGTATTCGCGGATCTGCTGCTTCATCTCGGCGATGTTGTCGACGGTCTTCTGGAAGCTTTCCCAGACCGACACCGTGCAGTTCACCGCGGTTACGCCGCCCTTGCGCATGTCTTCGAACACCGAGCGCTCGAACTTCGAAATGTTCAGACCGTCGATGATGATGCTGTTGTCGTGCAAAGTGCTCATCGTTTGCTCCAGGCGTGCTTAGTAGATGGGAAAGCGTTCGCACAGCGCGAAAATCTCGCGGCGCACGCGTTGTTCGGTTGCGGCGTGGCCTTCCGGGTGATCGCGCAGCGCATCGAGCACCTCGACGATCAGCCGACCGACTTCGCGGAACTCACTGACGCCGAAGCCGCGTGTGGTGCCCGCCGGCGTGCCGAGGCGAACGCCGGACGTGACCGTCGGCTTCTCGGTATCGAAAGGAATGCCGTTCTTATTGCAGGTGATGCCTGCCCGTTCCAGCGCCTGCTCGACCTGATTGCCTTTGAGGCTCTTCGGACGCAGATCGACCAGCAGCAAATGGTTGTCCGTGCCGCCCGTGACCAGATCGACACCCCCCGCTTTCAGCACTTCGCCAAGTGCCTGCGCATTCGCGAGCACGTTATCGATGTAGGTTTTGAAACCCGGTTGCAGCGCCTCGCCAAAAGCAACGGCCTTGCCGGCGATCACATGCATCAGCGGGCCACCCTGCAAGCCCGGAAACACAGCGGAGTTGATCTTCCTGGCGATGTCTTCGTCATTCGTCAGTACAAAGCCGCCGCGCGGACCGCGCAACGTCTTGTGGGTGGTCGACGTGACGACATGCGCATGCTCGAGCGGATTCTGATGACGCCCGGCCGCGATAATCCCGGCGATGTGCGCCATATCCACCATCAGTTTTGCGCCCACGCCGTCGGCGATTGCGCGCAGCCGTGCAAAATCAAGGGCACGCGGATAGGCCGAAAAGCCGGCGATCAGCAGCGCCGGTTTGTGCTGCTGCGCGAGTTCCTCGATCTGCTCGTAGTCGATCAACATCGTGTCGCGATTCACGCCGTATTGGACCGCGTTGAACCACTTACCCGACATCGCCGGCTTGGCGCCGTGAGTCAGGTGGCCGCCCGCGTCGAGCGACATGCCGAGCACCGTGTCGCCCGGCTTCACCAGGGCGAGCATCACCGCGCCGTTGGCCTGCGCGCCGGAATGCGGCTGCACGTTGGCGAACTTCGCGTTGAACAGCTGCTTGATGCGATCGAGGGCCAGTGTTTCGATCACGTCGGCGTATTCACACCCGCCGTAATAGCGCTTGCCCGGATACCCTTCCGCGTATTTGTTGGTCAGCACCGAACCTTGCGCTTCGAGCACCGCGCGCGACACGATGTTTTCCGACGCGATCAATTCTACTTGCGACTGCTGGCGCTCCAGCTCTTTCAAAATGGCGCCGCGCACCGCCGCGTCACGCGTGGCCAGCGATTCTTCGAAGAAAGGATTCGGGTTCGACATGGAAGGTCCGTGGGGTGGTTGGCGAAGGACCGGAAGCGGCTGTGAAGCGGGCTGTTGACGGGCCGTGAAGCCCTGCTGCCACCGGTCTGCATTGCGTCTATTCTTGACTCTCGCCTCACGCGCCAATTTACGAATTCAGACGTGTTCTTTGCCTTTTCCGCCATGAGCGTCCTTTTTCGACAAGTCGCGATGGCAGGTTTTGAACGATCGTTAGCGATTCGCGCTTTTGCTGCACTGCAGCCGATCGTTGTGCGCAGTTCGGGTGCGCGTGTGGGCTTGGGTAGCTCCGTTCTGGTGCCGTTCGTTTAGCGATCCAACCTTATTGATGCGCAACCGAGGGTTTAGCCTGATGGCACGTTAGTTGCGCTAGTACTCAAAATTGCAGGAGTCGCTGCTCCCCACGGCGACGTGACATTACAGATTCGAAGGAATCATTTCCCCCATGTCCACCGATCGCACGGCGTCGCTGTCGCACTTTGCATTCATGCCGGTGCCGAACTTCACGATGATCGCGTTCACCAACGCGATCGAAGTTCTCCGCATGGCGAACTACCTGACTGGACAAACGCTTTACCGCTGGTCGATCGTGAGCCCCGAAGGCGGCCCGGTGACAGCGAGCAACGGCCTCTCGGTCGATACCGGTTCGGTTGAATGTGTCGGTCAGCCGGATATCGTGTTCGTGGTCGGCGGCATCGACGTGCAGCGCGCCACCACCCCTGCCCACCTCGTCGCGCTGCGCCGCTTCGCCCGCATGGGCAGCGTGCTCGGCAGCCTGTGCACCGGCACCTATGCGCTGGCGCGTGCCGGTTTGCTGGCCGGTTACGCGTGTGCGATTCACTGGGAGAACATGTCGGCGCTCAAAGAAGAGTTTCCCGACACGCGCTTTCTGAAAGAACTGTTCGTGATCGATCGCGATCGCGTCACGTGCACAGGCGGCGTGGCGCCGCTCGATATGATGCTCAACCTGATCGCGCCGCGAGTCGGCACGGCACGGGTCACGCAGATCGCGGAGCAGTTCATCGTCGAGCATGTGCGCGATAACAGCGCACAACAGAAAATGCCGCTGGTGGCGCGGCTCGGTTCGGCCAACAAGTCGCTCTTCGAAGTGATCTCGCTGATGGAGAACAACATCGAAGAGCCGCTTTCGCGCGAAGAGCTTGCACGGCTGGCCGGCATGTCGCAGCGGCAATTGCAGCGCCTGTTCCGCGAACATCTAGGGATGACGCCGACGCATTACTATCTGACGCTGCGCTTGCGGCGCGCCCGCGAATTGCTGCTGCAGACCGATATGTCGATCATGCACATCACGATGGCTTGTGGCTTCCAGTCGGCTTGCCACTTCTCGAAGAGCTATCGCGACGCGTTCGGCACCGCGCCGACGCGTGAACGGCGCAAGCAGGCGCCGTCGCTGGCCGCAGTGCCGGTGCTGGCGGCTTGAGTCGATTTCCTCGCTGATAACCTCACCGCCTGAAAACACAACGCGTTGAACGGAAACCCGCTCAACGCGTGCGTTGTGATCACGCTGTTCAGCCTTGCGTGACAGCCTCAGACAGGACCGCGAACGCGGTCCCTTCGCGCCCTCAAGCTGCTTTCAACAGCCCGTGCGGGTCGATCACAAACTTCTTCGGCGCGCCGCCATCGAACTGCCGGTAACCGTCCGGAGCCTGGTCGAGCGAGACAACCGTCACGTTCACGATATCCGCAATCGGCAACCGGTCCCACAAGATCGCCTGCATCAGATTGTGGTTGTACTTCATCACCGGCGTCTGCCCCGTGTGGAACGAGTGCGACTTGGCCCAGCCGAGGCCGAAACGGATGCTCAGGCTGCCTTTGCGGGCGGCGGCATCGGTGGCGCCCGGATCGTCCGTCACATACAGGCCCGGAATGCCGATCGCGCCCGCGGCACGGGTGATTTCCATTAGCGAATTGAGTACCGTGGCTGGCGCTTCCTCATGCGAGCCGCTGCTGCCATGGCCGTGCGCCTCGAAACCGACGCAGTCCACCGCGCAATCCACTTCGGGCTTGCCAAGAATCTGTTCGATCTGCTCGCCAAGCGTCGCGTCCTTCGACAGGTCGATGGTCTGGAAACCCATCTTGCGCGCATGCGCGAGACGCGCCTCATTCATATCGCCGATGATCGTGCAGGCCGCGCCTAACAGGCGCGCGGATGCGGCCGCCGCCATCCCAACCGGCCCTGCGCCCGCAATGTAGACGGTAGCGCCCGGCTTCACGCCCGCCATCACCGCGCCGTGATAACCGGTCGGCAGAATGTCGGAGAGACACGTCAAGTCGCGGATTTTCGACATCGCCTGGGCGTAGTCGGGGAATTTCAGCAGATTGAAGTCGGCGTACGGCACCAGCACGTACTCGGCCTGACCGCCGATCCAGCCGCCCATGTCGACGTAGCCATAAGCGCCGCCCGCCCGCGACGGATTCACATTCAGGCACACGCCGGTGTGCTGCGCCTTGCAGGTTGGGCAGCGTCCGCAAGCCACGTTGAACGGCACCGACACCAGGTCGCCAACCTTCAACGTTTCAACGTCGCGGCCCACCTCGATCACTTCGCCGGTAATCTCGTGGCCGAGTACGAGGCCGACCTCGGCGGTCGTGCGGCCGCGCACCATGTGCTGATCGGAGCCGCAAATATTGGTGCTTACCACCTTCAGGATTACGCCGTGACCGATTGACCGGCCACGCGGATCGACCATCTTCGGAAAGTCGATCGACTGCACTTCCACCTTGCCCTGCCCTAGATACACGACGCCGCGATTGCTGCTCATTTGTCTGTCTCCATGTCTCGTGAGCGGCGCGTCTGACTCTACATGACGCGCCGTTCAACGAGCGTAGCGCCCGCTGAAACAAAGGACGTGTACCGAACACGACACTGTTTTGGCCGGAACCGACAAGCAAGGTGCAACTGTATGGACGGTGACCGGCATTCGTCAATTTCGCAGCCAAACCTGCTACCGCCCCTACAAACGCGCTCCGCACAGGTTCTCGCTCAAAATCCACAGACGTTCCGCAGCGTCCGCGTCGATTGCCCACGGCAACACGCCGTTCAATGCCTTGTGATCCGCCGGGACAGCCTGTGCGATATCGACATCCTCGCAATACACGCCGCCCGTGTTCTCGAGCGCTGGACTCGTGGCACACCATGCTGTCGTGGCCGCGCCCTGCCCAACGGTCTTGTAGAGCGACAGTTGATCCTCGGGAATCCGCCCCGCCGCGTCGCGAAAACCCTGCGTCTTAAGCTCTTCCATCGTGATGAATCGTTGCAGCGCCGTCTCGATCCGGCCGGGGTGCACAGCGAACGCGCGAATGCCGTGCGGTAAGCCCCGTTTATCGAGTGCTAGCGTGAACAACACGCCGGCGGTTTTGGACTGACCGTAGGCGATCCATTTGTCGTAGCTACGGCGCTCGAAGTGAGGATCGTCGAAATCGAAGGCGGCGCGCCGGTGCGCACCGGACGACAGCGTGACAACCCGCGCGGAGCCGGCACGCTTCAGTGCGGGCCAAAGCCGCACGACAAGCTGGAAATGACCCAGATGATTGGCGGAGAATTGCGCCTCGTATCCGCGGGCATCGCGTGTAAACGGCGTGGCCATGATGCCGGCGTTATTGATCAGTAGATGCAGCGGGCGTCCGCTCGACAGAAAGAATTCCGCAAACGTGTCGATCGAGACGGGATCAAGCAGATCCATTTCTGCCACTTCGGTGCGCGGAATGTCGCAAAGCGCGTCATGCGCCTTGTCCGGCGTTCTCGCGGGAACGATCACCGTAGCGCCTGCTTCTGCCAGCACGCGTGTCGTCTCGAGGCCGATACCGGAATATCCGCCGGTGACGATTGCCACCTTGCCACGCAGATCGATGTCGGCGATGACATCTGCAGCCGTGTTACGCGGACCGAATCCGGAATGAAGAGGAGTTTGTGGGGTTGTCATAGGTTCTCCTTGTGATCGATGACGACACATTCAACGTTGCTCGCAGCAGCCGCGGCGTCCATGGCTTCCGGCAGTGCAGCGAGCGGATAGACAAGCGCATGCAGCGCGGCGATGTCGAGCTGTCCACCGCGAACGAGATCGAGCAGACGCCGGTACGCGTCTCGTGGATACATGAACTGGCCAAGAATCTCCCAGCCGTTCAGCATGACTTCGGTATAGGGAAGCGGCAGCGGGACGGTCATGCTGCCCATCAGTACGAGCCTGCCGCCTTGAGCAAGGCCGCGCAGCGCGGCAAGCGTCAGGTTCGGGTCGCGGGCGTTGCCGACCATGTCAAACGCGATGTGCGCGCCACCGTCCGCCGCTGTGCGTATCGCCTGAGCATCGGCGGCTACGTTGCCGGTCGCCGTCATTGTGACCACACGCCCGCCGCCGAGCTTCGCGATTGACTCGAGCGCCTGTGCATTTCTGCCCACTGCGATGACACGGCTCGCCCCCATCGCCAGCGCGACGAGCACCGCGGCGCTGCCATACGCGCCCGTCGCACCCGACACGATCAAGGTCTCTCCCGCCGCGAGACGCCCGCGCAGCAAGCCGCCGAACGGCACGATGCAGCGCATCGTCAACGCGAGCTGTACGGCACTGAGTTGCGGCAGATCGTCGACCGGTGTCACCGCGCTCGCGGGAAATGAAGCAAATTCAGCGAGCGTGCCGTCCGGCCAGCCGGCCTGCACGCGATGGCCGACGGGTCCGTTTGCTGTCACGCCAATCAGGATCTGCGCGGGCTCCCGCACGTTTTCCTGCGCGACGAAATGCGACGACAGGACAACCCGTTGACCCGGCTGCAGATGCCACACGTCAGGGCCTACTGCATGCACGACACCCACACCGTTGCCTCCGGGAATGAACGGTTGCGGTGGCGCGTGATAGATCGGCAGCTTGCCGTCGACATACTCCTTCATGTATGACATCAACGACGACGCTTCGATGCGAACCACAACACCGCCGGCACGCGGTTCAGGAACAGGAAGATCGGTCAGGCTCAAGGTCCCGCCGAGCCGATCGAGTTGCCAGGCTCTCATGGATAGGTTCTCCGTCAGTTAAACGGTGTAGTCGGTGTATTCAATGCTGGATTGGCGCTATGATCCCGCTAACGAACAATCGTTTCTATAATTTAAACGCCTTAATTCCTATTAGATCGTACATTTATGGACGCACTTTCCGATGTGCTTTCCATGCTGCGGGTGAGCAGCGTGTTGTCGTCCCGCTTCGAAGGACACGGCGCGTGGGCCTTCCGGTTTCCCGCGTATGAGGGGATCAAGTTCGGCGGCGTGCTGTCGGGGCGGTTTCATCTGTGGATCGCCGGCAGCAAGACGCCGTTGACGCTCGAACAGGGCGATTTCTACATGCTCACGGACGGCCAGCCGTTCTGTTCGGCGAGCGACCCCGAGCGTGCGCCGCTCGATGGACCGGCGGTTTATCGCAGCATTCGCGGCGCGGACGGTGTGGTTCGCTACCAGGGCGACCCGGGCGACGGCGATCACGAACAGGTGAGTCTCGCGAGCGGCCGCTTCACGTTCGAGAACGACGTCACGGAGATTCTGCTCAGGCATCTGCCGCCGCTGATTCATCTTCGTGCGGCAGACCTGGGCTCGCACGCGCTTTCACGCGTCCTCGACCTGCTCGAATGGGAAACGAACGGTCAGCATGCCGGTGCGGAGGTCGCGAGCAGCAGTCTCGCCGCGTTGGTTCTCGTTCACGTGCTGCGCGCTTATCTGGCGTCAACGCCGCAACCCGACGGCTGGCTCGGCGCGTTGGCCGATCCGAAGATCGGTAGCGCCTTGTCCATGATGCATGCGCAACCCGGTGAACGCTGGACCGTCGAGAGCCTCGCGTCCGCAGTGGGCATGTCGCGCACCGCGTTTGCGACACGCTTTCGCCGCCAGGTGGGCAGCGCGCCGCTCGACTATCTCGTTCATTGGCGCATGACGATTGCCCGTTCCGCGCTCAAACACTCGGAGGAACCGTTGACGGAGATTGCGTCGCGAATCGGCTATCAGTCGGACACGGCATTCAGCATCGCCTTCAAGCGCTCGACCGGACAGAGTCCCGGCCGTTTCCGTACGCTCAGCCGCGAGGCCTGAGGCTAACGTCTGTCGTTCAACCGCGGTGTTATTCCTGTTGCGGTACGGCGGCCGCAATCGTACGGACCGCCCACGAGTTCACTGATGCACCCCGTTTTTATTGATTGACCGTTCAATATAAAAAAACTAACATTCCCCATCGAACACTTGGGCGGCCGGCCTGCGCCCGCCGCCTCCAGCACCATGCCCAAACTTGGAATGCGCGAAATCCGCCGCGCCCAGCTGATCGACGCAACCTTGCTGACCATCGACCAGACTGGTCTGGCCGGTGCGACGCTCGCCTCGGTCGCACAGCGCGCGAGCATTTCCACCGGCATCGTCAGCCACTATTTCGGCGACAAGGACGGTTTGCTCGAAGCCACCATGCGCCACGTGCTGCGCGATCTGTGGCAAGCCACGTCGAGACGGCGCCGTGCGGCGAAGGCGGATCCGCGCTCGAAACTGCGCGCGGTCGTCGCAGCGAATTTCGACATCGAGCAGACCAGCGGCCCGGTCATGAAAACGTGGCTCGCGTTCTGGTCCGAGAGCATGCACAAGCCGCAATTGCGGCGGCTTCAGTACGTGAACACGCGGCGCTTGAACTCGAACCTGTGCGCGGATTTTTCTAAAGCACTGCCGCGTCCGGCGGCGCGCCGTGCAGCAAGCGGCCTGGCGGCGTTGATCGACGGACTGTGGCTGCGCGGCGCTTTGTCCGGTGAGCCCTTCGATACCAAGGCTGCACTGCGTGTGGCAAACGACTACATCGATCTGCTTCTGGACGCACGCAACTAGCACGCGTCCAGAACGGCGACATCTTCAGAAAGGAGCAAGTCATGGCGGTATTCGCAACGCAACGTCTCTATATAGGCGGCACCTACGTCGACGCGACCAGTGGCGAGACTTTCGACACCCTCGACCCCGCCACCGGCGAAACGCTCGCGACCGTGCAACAGGCCTCGGCGGCCGACGTCGATCGCGCGGTGCAATCCGCACGTGACGGCCAACGCGAATGGGCCGCGCTCACGGCGATGCAGCGTTCGCGCATCCTGCGCCGTGCAGTCGAGATCCTGCGTGAGCGCAATGACGAACTCGCCGCACTCGAAACACGCGACACCGGCAAGGCGATTGCAGAAACCCGCGCTGTCGATATCGTCACTGGCGCGGACGTGATCGAGTACTACGCAGGTTTGGCTACCGCCATCGAAGGTCAGCAGATTCCGCTGCGGCCGTCGTCGTTTGTTTATACGCGGCGTGAACCACTGGGCGTGTGTGCAGGTATTGGCGCGTGGAACTACCCGATCCAGATCGCGTGCTGGAAATCGGCGCCCGCGTTGGCTGCCGGCAACGCGATGATCTTCAAGCCGAGCGAAATCACGCCACTGTCTGCGTTGAAACTCGCCGGGATTTATACCGAGGCCGGTGTACCAGCCGGCGTGTTCAACGTCGTACAAGGCGACGGACGCGTGGGTGCGATGCTCGCCGCGCATCCGGACATCGAGAAGATTTCGTTCACCGGCGGCGTCGAAACGGGAAAGAAGGTCATGTCGCTGGCGGGCGCCTCGTCGCTGAAAGAAGTGACGATGGAGCTAGGCGGAAAGTCCCCCCTGCTCGTCTTCGACGATGCCAACCTCGAACGCGCCGCTGACATCGCGATGAGCGCCAATTTCTTCAGTTCCGGTCAGGTCTGCACGAACGGCACACGTGTATTCGTGCAGCGTAGCGTGCTGGAACGGTTCGAAGCACTGGTGCTGGAACGTGTAAAGCGGATTCGCGTGGGCGCACCCACTGACGCCGACACCAACTTCGGCCCGCTGGTCAGCGCCGCACAATTGCAGAAAGTGCTCGGCCACATCGAAAGCGGCGTGCAGGACGGCGCGCGGCTCATTGCCGGCGGCAAGCGGCTGACGGAAGGCCACTTCGGCAACGGCCAGTACGTCGAGCCGACAGTTTTCACCGGTTGCAATGACGAGATGCGTATCGTGCGCGAAGAAATCTTCGGCCCCGTGATGAGCATCCTCGTTTTCGATGACGAAGACGAAGCGATCTCGCGGGCAAACAACACCGCGTACGGTTTGGCCGCCGGCGTTGTCACCGAGAACCTGGCGCGTGCGCATCGCGTGATTCACCGTCTCGAAGCGGGTATCTGCTGGATCAACACCTGGGGCGAGTCGCCTGCGGAAATGCCGGTGGGCGGCTACAAGCAATCGGGCGTCGGCCGTGAGAACGGCATCACCACGCTCGAACACTACACGCGCATCAAGTCCGTGCAGGTCGAACTCGGCCCGTATCAACCGGTGTTCTAGGAGGGATGGAGATGGCTTCGAACGAATACGACTACATCATCGTCGGCGCGGGTTCGGCAGGCAACGTGCTCGCCTCGCGCCTGACCGAAGACGCGGACGTGACCGTGCTGCTGCTCGAAGCAGGCGGCCCGGACTACCGTTTCGATTTCCGCACACAGATGCCTGCGGCCCTCGCCTATCCATTGCAGGGGCGACGCTATAACTGGGCATACGAAACCGACCCCGAGCCGCATATGAACAACCGCCGCATGGAGTGCGGGCGCGGCAAGGGGCTCGGCGGGTCGTCGCTGATCAACGGCATGTGCTACATCCGCGGCAATGCGCTCGATTACGACGGCTGGGCAACGCGTTCTGGACTGGAAAACTGGACCTATCTGGATTGTCTGCCGTACTTCCGCAAAGCGGAAACGCGTGATGTCGGCGCGAACGCGTACCACGGCGGCGACGGCCCGGTCCATGTGACGACGAGCAAGCCCGGCAACAATCCCCTGTTTGCGGCTATGGTCGAGGCCGGCGTGCAGGCGGGTTTTCCACGTACCGACGATCTGAACGGCTATCAGCAGGAAGGCTTCGGCCCGATGGATCGCACGGTCACGGCGAACGGCAGACGCGCCAGCACCGCACGCGGTTATCTGGATCGCGCGAAGACGCGTCCGAATCTGACGATCGTGACGCATGCCATGACCGATCGCGTGCTGTTCCTCGGCAAGCGTGCGATAGGCGTCACGTATCTGCATAACGGTAATGCCGAGACTGCGCATGCGCGCCGCGAAGTGCTGGTGTGCAGCGGCGCGATTGCCTCGCCGCAATTGTTGCAACGCTCGGGCGTGGGCCGCTCGACGTGGCTGCGTGAACTCGACGTGCCGCTCGTGCACGATCTGCCAGGCGTCGGCGAAAACCTACAGGACCATCTGGAGATGTACATCCAGTACGAATGCAAGGAGCCGGTTTCCCTGTATCCCGCGTTGCAATGGTGGAATCAGCCTGCCATCGGACTTGAGTGGATGTTTAACGGCACGGGTATTGGCGCGAGCAATCAGTTCGAAGCGGGCGGCTTCATCCGTACCCGTGATGAGGACCTGTGGCCGAACATCCAGTATCACTTCCTGCCTGTTGCGATCAACTACAACGGTTCCAACGCGATCAAGATGCACGGCTTCCAGGCGCATGTCGGCTCGATGCGTTCGCCAAGCCGTGGCCGTGTGAAGCTCACGTCACGCGATCCTGCCGCGCATCCGAGCATCCTGTTCAATTACATGGCCGATCCGCTCGACTGGCGGGAATTCCGTGACGGTATCCGTATTACGCGCGAGATCGTTCGGCAGCCGGCTTTGGATCGCTATCGCGGCCGGGAGTTGAATCCGGGCGCGGAGTTGACGACGGATGAACAGCTCGATGCGTTCGTGCGCATGCGGGCGGAGACGGCGTTTCATCCGTCGTGCTCGTGCAAGATGGGTTATGACGATATGGCCGTGGTGGATAGCGAGGGCCGCGTGCATGGGCTCGACGCGCTGCGCGTCGTCGATGCATCGATCATGCCGCAGATCACAACCGGCAATCTGAACGCGCCGACGATCATGCTCGCGGAAAAGATCGCCGATCGGATTCGCGGACGGGATGCGCTGGCGCGGGTGGAGACGCCGTACTTCGTGGCGAATGGAGCGGGCGCGACGCATTCGCGGTCAACGTCCAAAGGGCAAAAACAAGTTATCCCACAGGGGGCGTCCTCAGGGGCGTAAGGCTCGCACGCGCCTGAAGTTGAGTGGCAAAGGCAACGCGCAGCAACCCTGCGAACTAGGCGGCGACGGTTAGGACATGGCATCCCTTCAGGTCGCTTGCTTTTCGTATAGCGTTCATATACACTATACGAATGATCAAGACCTTCAGACACAAAGGGCTGGAGCAGTTCTTCCTGACGGGTTCCAAAAAAGGGATCACGGCCGCCCACGCGGAGAAACTTCGGGTTCGCCTGACAGCGCTCCATGCTGCGACAGGACCGGCGGATATGAACGCAGTGCCATGGCGGCTGCATCAGCTTTCCGGGAAGAACCCGAAGGGGCAGGATATCGAAGGCCATTGGTCTATCTGGGTAACCGGGAACTGGCGTCTCACGTTCTTCTTTGAGGGACCGGATGCTGTTCTTGTCGATTATCAGGACTATCACTAAGGATTCGACGATGACATCAATGCACAACCCGGCGCACCCTGGACTGGTGTTGCGCGAGTACCTTGGCGATCTCAGCGTCACGATTGTTGCTGAGAGGCTTGGCGTCACGCGAGCGGCGCTCTCAAGGATTCTCAACGGTCACGCCGGAATTTCGGCGGACATGGCCGTGCTGCTCGGCGCTGCGCTGGGCACCTCGGCGGAGATGTGGACCATCATGCAGGCGCGTTATGACCTATGGCAGGCGCAACAGAGGCCGCATCGCAAGATCCAGGCGTTCCCAGAACTGGCACACGCCGCATAGACGCCCGACAGCACCAACATGAAACCGCCTCCGGGCGGTTTTTTTACGTCCGCCCTGGTCGTATGTATCTGGCGTGCGCAAAAGCTCATTTCCAGCGAGATCCAACACCCCCTAAGCATTCATTCTCGCGCAGGACTCAACACCCCCTGCGCATCCGGCTCAACCGCTTCCGACACCAAAGTCTCCAGCGCCAGCCCACGCGTCTCGATGCCCATGATCCACACTGCGGCAGCAGCGATCACAAAACACATCGCGCCAAGCGAAAACACGCCGCCTTGCCCGAACATCGGCAGCACCACGCCGACCACATAAGGGCCGATCAAGGACCCCACACGACCGATCGCCGATGCAAACCCTGATCCTGTAGCCCGCGCTCCTGTGCCGTAAAGCTCAGGCGTATAGGTGTAAAGCACCGCCCACATCGCAAACATGAAAAACTGCATCGCGAGTCCGGCACAGATCAGCAGCGTCGGCGTTTGCGCGTGCAGCGCGGTTTGTCCGTAGACATAGGCCATCACCGCACTGCCGGCCAGCGACGCGATACAGGTCGGCTTACGTCCCCAGCGTTCGACCAGCCACGCTGCGCAGATAAAGCCCGGAATCCCGCCGAGCGAAATCAGCACCGTATACAGCACCGACTTCGTCACCGCAAAGCCCGCTTGTTGCATCAACGCGCCGAGCCACGACGTCAGCCCATAAAATCCAAGCAACGCGAAGAACCACAGCGTCCACACCATGATCGTGCGGCGACGGTAGGCTGTGCTCCATATCTCGCGAAACGCACTCGTACCCTTTGCGGCCGGCGGTTCCTGCAGCATCACCGGTGCGCGCAACTGGCTCAGTCCGGTCGCCTTCATCACCTTCACTTCAACCTCAGCAAGGATCTTGTCCGCTTCGGCCAGGCGTCCGCGATGTTCCAGCCAGCGCGGCGATTCCGGCACGACGCGGCGCACGATCAGCACGAACACAGCGGGAATGGCCAACAAAGCGAACTCCGTGCGCCACCCGAACGACGGCAGCACGAAATACGACACCACGCCCGCCGTGATAAACCCGAGCGGCCAGAAGCCGTCCATCAACGCGATCAGTCGTCCACGTGACTTGGCAGGCACGAATTCGGACAGGAGCGTCTGTGCAATGGGAAACTCCATACCCATGCCGAAACCGAGCAGCACTCGATAGAAAATCAGCGCCTCGACACTCTGCGCGGTCGAGCACAAATATGATGCGAGCCCCCACAGCACCATGCTCCATTGAAACACGGGGCGCCGTCCGAAGCGATCGGCCAATAATCCGGCGACGGCCGCGCCGATCACCATGCCGAAGAAGCTCGCGCTCGCAACCAGCCCCGTCGTCGCGCTCGACAAATGAAATTCGCTCTTGATCGAGCCGAGCACGAAAGTCATCGTGCCGAGATCGACCGAGTCAAAAAAGAATGCGATCGCGATGATGATGAAAATGGTCCGGTGATATCCGGAGAACGGCAGTCGCTCAAGTCTGGCGGCTGCGCTCGCGCGAGGCTGAAAAGCGGTAGACATGTCATGCCCTCGTTGATGCGGCGGCTGCCGCGTGGACGTTCCGATCAGTGCGTATTCAGTAGACGCCGACATAAATCGGCCACATAGAAGGAATACGTCATCGGGATGGAACGAGGGCGTCGTTAGGGTCGCAACCGCGCACGCGCGGCGCCGGCGATACGCGCGAGTGCATCCGCACTCAAGCGAGCGGCGATTTTCTCAACGTATTCGTGATGCCGCGGCTGCAGCGGTGCGCCCAACTGCTGCGCGAGGAGATAGCGGATTAATGCAATACGCCGGTGCCGCAGCACGATGCTCTGATCGAGCAGCGCGAGCGCAGCGTGGGCATCGCCCTGAAGGCATGCACGCTCGGTGAGACGCGCGGTGGCTAGACGTGTCGACGTCATGTCAGTCGGCGGCCGGGAAAGCCGCGAGCGGTGCCTCAGCAAGACACCGCCCGCCGCATTTCACGACATCAGCGGCTCGGCCGCGTCGAGCATCATCTTGACGAAGTAGTCCGCAAAACTGCGGCGCACGACGATATCGAAACTGTCCGCGCCGGTGGGCACCAGCGTCATCGACGCCTTGAAGTAGTGACTCTGCGCGCACTGCCCTTCGCCGAACAGTTTCGGATGCAGATCGAGCGGGCAACCGCGCGCCAGCACCTCACGCGTACGCGTGCCGCTGATTTCGAGCACCGTATAGCCGCTGCCGATATCCACCGCCGACGCGAACACGCCCACAAACGCCGTGCCGAGCTTCGCCTGCAACGGCGCGGTACGCGTCGCGTCGTGCGCCATAGCCGAGCGCACCAGCCACTCGTCGGGGCCGAGCCACAGCATGTCGTAGTCGTTGCCGCTTGCCATGGTGTTCGCCTTCTCGGGCGGCCGGCAGCCGATCACGCTTTCCACCGCGCTCACGAACGCCGCGTCACGCGTGTCGCCTCGCACGTTCACGAGTTCGAGAAACGGCCGCTCGCTCAACCTGAAAGCCGCCGACACCGTCGCCTGATGCTTTTTCAGCAGCGCATCCGTGCCCACCAGCGGCGACTCCTGCCACACGCCCGTTTGCTGGCCGACAGCGCGATCCACTGCCGACACCGTCCCTCTTGTTTCATTCCACATGTTGACGTGCTCCTTCGCTGTCGTAGAACACCGAGCTGGTGACCTTGGCCGCAATCTGCCTGCCGCTCGCGAGCGGAATCGTGACCGTTTCGCCGATCTTGTCGAGACCGCCCTTCACCACCGCCATTGCGATCGAACGCTTCAGGATCGGGCTGTAATAGCTCGACGTGACGTGGCCGAGCATCGGTGCGGTATCGCCCTGGAACGGACCGGCGACGATCTGCGAGCCTTCGGGAATCACGAACGATGGATCGTCCGCGAGCAGCCCGACCAGTTGCTTACGCCCGGCCTTCGCCGTGTCCGTCCGCGTCAATGAACGCTTGCCGAGAAAGTCTTTCGACTTAGCGACGAGACCGCCCATGCCGAGGTCGTACGGCGTCATCGAACCGTCCGTATCCTGACCGACGATGATGTAGCCCTTCTCTGCACGCAGCACGTGCATGGTTTCCGTGCCATACGGCGTGATGTCGAATTCCGCGCCCGCAGCCATCAGCGCTTCCCACACCGCGCGACCGACGTTCGCGGGGACGTTCACTTCATAAGCCAGTTCGCCCGAGAAGCTGATCCGCATCACGCGCGATGCTGCACCCGCCACGGTGCCTTCGCGATAGCTCATGAACGGGAACGCCGCGTTTGCAAAATCGATGTCGTGGCACACCTTCTGCAGGACCTTGCGGCTGTTCGGGCCGACCACGGCAAACGTCGCCCAATGATCCGTTACGGAGGCAAGCCGCACGCGCATGTCCGGCCACTCGGTTTGCAGCCAACGCTCGAGCCAGGTAAGCACGCGTGCCGCGCCGCCTGTGGTGGTCGTCATCATGTAGTGCTGATCGGCGAGACGCACGGTCACGCCGTCGTCGAAGATCATGCCGTTTTCGTCGAGCATAAGACCATAACGGCACTTTCCGATTTCCAGCTTGCTCCACGGATTCGTGTAGACCCAGTTCAGCAGCTTCGCCGCATCGGGGCCTTGAATGTCGATCTTGCCGAGCGTGGAAGCGTCGAGAATGCCGACGCTCGTGCGCACTGCGAGCGACTCACGCGCTACCGCGGCGTGCATGTCCTCGCCGGCCTTCGCGAAGTACCAGGGGCGCTTCCAGTTGCCGACGTCCTCGAACGCCGCACCGTTTTCCACGTGCCATTCGTGCACCGCGGTCTTGCGCACCGGATCGAGAAACTCACCCAGTTCGCGGCCCGCAAACGTGCCGAACGTAACCGGCGTGTAGTTCGGGCGGAACGTCGTCGTGCCGGTTTCGGGAATCGTCTTGCCCAGCGCCTGCGCGAGAATCGCCATGCCGTTGATGTTGCCGAGTTTGCCCTGATCGGTGCCGAATCCCATTGCCGTGTAACGCTTTACGTGTTCGACCGATTCGAAACCTTCGCGCGCCGCCAGAAAAATATCGGCTGCGGATACGTCGTTCTGGAAGTCGACGAATTGCTTCGGCCCGCGCGCCGCCAGTTCGCGGCCGCCGACGAGCCACAACGGTTGCATCTTCGTTTCGGTAACCTCGGCCACGTGCACCGGATTCGGCCGCGCAACGATGTGACCCGCCGCACGCGCCGCCTCGATACCGGCATCGACCGCGAAGCGAATCCCCTGTCCCAGCGTGAAATCGCCGGCACACGCGCCGATGCTCGTCTCCGCCTGCATCGCTTTGCCAGGCACGAAGCAGGCCTTGTCGTCATGCCAGTGCGCCTTGCCGCCCGATTGGGCGAACAGGTGCAGCACCGGACTCCAGCCGCCGGACATCGCGAGCAGATCGCAGGGCAGCGCGCTCTGCTTCGCACCGACCTGTCCGTTCAAATACGACGCCACATCGACCGAGGCAACCCGCAGCTTGCCGTGCGCCGCTGTCACAGCCACACCGTTCATCACCCTGACGCCATAGCGCCGTGCGAGCGCGGGCAGCGTGCCCTTCGATTCGCCCACGCGCGGATCGACGACCGTCACCTGGGCACCGGCCGCTTTCAGATCGAGCGCGCATTGATAGCCGTCGTCGTTGTTCGTGAACACGACAGCATTGCGACCCGGCAGCACCGCATAGCGATGCAGATAGGTCGACACAGCCGAGGCCATCATCACGCCGGGCAGATCGTTGTTGCCGAACACGATCGGCCGCTCGTGCGCGCCCGTTGCAAGAATCACGCGTTTCGCACGAATCTTCCACATCAGTTCGCGCGTACCCTTTCTCTGCGACACCGGCAGATGCTCGGTGAGCCGCTGCGTAACGGTGATGAGGTTATGGTCCTGGTAGCCGAATGCGGTGCTGCGGCACAGGATCTTCACATCAGGCATCTGCCGCAACTCGTCCTCGATCTTGTGGACCCATTGCAGCGCCGGTTTGCCGTCGATCTCCGCGCGGCACGACAGCAGCGAGCCGCCGAGTTCCGGCTGATCGTCGATCAGCGTCACGCGCGCGCCGGACAATGCCGCCGCATGCGCGGCCGCCAGCCCCGTCGGGCCACCGCCGACCACCAGCACGTCGCAGTGCGCAAAGCACTTGTCGTAGCGGTCCGCATCGGTTTGCTCGGGCGCCTTGCCGAGACCGGCCGCATCGCGAATCACTTCCTCATATTTCGGCCAGAATTTGCGCGGCCACATGAAGGTCTTGTAGTAGAAGCCCGCCGGAATGAAGCGTGCGAACTTCTGATTGATCGCCATGCGGTCTTTTTCGATGCTCGGCTGCGCGTTCACGCTGGTCGCGACAAGTCCCTGATACAACTCCACTTCAGTCGCACGCGCGTTCGGCACCGTGTATGCGCCGGTTTCGAGCTGCACGACCGCATTCGGCTCTTCCACGCCTGCCGTCACGATGCCGCGTGGCCGGTGGTACTTCCAGCTGCGCGCCACGAAGTGTTCGCCGTTCGCGAGCAGCGCGGACGCGAGCGTATCGCCCTGATAGCCCTGATACTTGCGTCCGTTGAACGTGAAGTTCAGTACAATCGCGCGGTTGATGCGCCCGCCACTGGGGAGTCGGTCTTTCTGGCTCATGATGCCTTGCCCTCGTGTGCCTTGTCTTGTGCGTTAGCCTCGTTGCTGTCCATTGCGAGCAGCGGACGTTCGAACGTCTCGTAGCCCTGAATCTCGTAGCTCACGGTGTCGCGCTGGGCCTTGAACCAGCGGCGGCATCCTTGCGCGTGCATCCATTGCTCACGATGCACGCCGCGCGAATTCTTGCGCATGAACAGGTAGTCGCCCCATTCCTTGTCTGTGAGCTTGTCGGTGTCGAGCGGACGTGCAATGTCCGCTTCGCCGCCGCAGGAAAATTCGGTTTCGGCGCGTGGCCCGCACCAAGGACATTCGATCAGCAGCATTTTGTTTTCCTCAGCGTTAGTGGGCAACAGCGGCAGCGCCGTGTTCGTCGATCAGATGGCCGGTGTAGAAACGATCCAGCGAGAACGGCGCGTTCAGCGGATGCGGCTCGTCCTTCGCGATCGTGTGTGCATAGGCCCATCCCGAACCAGGCGTCGCCTTGAAGCCACCGGTACCCCAGCCGCAATTGAAATAAAGCCCCTTCACGTCGGTCTTGCTGATAATCGGGCACGCATCCGGCGACACGTCCACGATGCCGCCCCACTGGCGGTTCATCCGCACGCGCGAAAACACCGGGAACATTTCGACGATCGCTTCGAGCGTGCCTTCGATGATCTGGAAGCTACCGCGCTGACCGAAGCCCGTGTACTGATCGACGCCCGCACCGATCACCAGATCGCCCTTGTCGGACTGGCTGATGTACGCGTGCACCGCGTTCGACATCACCACCGTATTGACGACCGGCTTGATCGGCTCCGAGACCAAAGCCTGCAAAGGATGGCTCTCCAGAGGCAAGCGGATACCCGCCATATCGGCGAGCGACGACGTATTACCCGCCGCAACCACCGCAACCTTCTTCGCCTTGATGAAACCCTTGGTGGTATCCACGCCAACCACCTGACTGCCGTCGCGGCGAATCCCCGTGACCTGACAGTTCTGCACGATATCGACACCGTGTTGATCCGCCCCGCGTGCGAAGCCCCACGCCACCGCATCGTGGCGCGCCACACCGCCACGGCGTTGAATCGACGCTCCGAGCACCGGATAGCGGCTGTTCAGATTGATGGTCGGCTCGATTTCCTTGATCTGCTCCGGCGTGAGGAACTCGGCATCCACGCCGTTCAGCCGGTTTGCATTCACGCGGCGCTCGGTGTCACGCACGTCCTGCAACGTGTGCGCGAGGTTCATCACGCCACGCTGGCTGAACATCACGTTGTAGTTGAGGTCTTGCGACAGACCTTCCCACAGCTTCATCGCCTTTTCGTAAAGCGCGGCCGATTCGTCCCACAGATAATTCGAGCGCACGATGGTCGTATTGCGCGCGGTATTGCCGCCGCCGATCCAGCCTTTCTCCAGCACGGCGATATTGCGCACGCCGTGCTCCTTCGCGAGGTAATAGGCAGTGGCGAGGCCATGCCCGCCGCCGCCGACGATCACGACGTCGTATTCACGCTTTGGCTCCGGGCTCTTCCACTGACGCTCCCAGTTCTCGTGATACGACATCCCGTTGCGCAACAGGCTGAATATCGAATAGCGGCTCATTGTTGGTCCTTTGGGTCCTGTTGTTACTCTTTGATTCTTAACTTGTTCAACACTCGATGACGTTCACGGCGAGTCCACCGCGCGACGTCTCCTTGTATTTGGTCTTCATGTCCGCGCCGGTTTCGCGCATCGTCTTGATCACGTTGTCGAGCGACACGTAGTGCTGGCCGTCGCCTTTCATCGCCATGCGCGCCGCGTTGAGCGCCTTGATCGCGCCCATCGCGTTACGTTCGATGCAGGGAATCTGCACGAGGCCGCCGACCGGGTCGCAGGTCATGCCGAGGTTGTGTTCCATACCGATCTCGGCGGCGTTTTCGACTTGCGTCGGCGTGCCGCCCATCACGGCGGCGAGCGCCGCTGCGGCCATCGAGCACGCGACGCCGACCTCGCCCTGGCAGCCCACTTCGGCGCCTGAGATCGAAGCGGTTTCCTTGTAGATGATGCCGATCGCCGCGGCCGTCAGCAGGAAGGTGACGATGCCCTCGTCGTTCGACGCATGCATGAACTTCACGTAGTAATGCAGCACTGCGGGAATCACGCCGGCCGCGCCGTTGGTCGGTGCCGTGACGACGCGCCCACCCGCTGCGTTTTCTTCATTCACGGCCATGGCGTAGAGGTTGACCCAGTCGAGCATCGACAGCGGATCGCGCAACGACTCTTCAGAGCGCGAGCGCAATTGCGCGCACAGGTCGGCGGCGCGGCGCTTCACGTGCATCGGGCCGGGCAATTCGCCATGCACCTTGCAGCCACGCTCGACGCAGGCGGACATGACACGCCAGATCGCCAGCAGCCCTTCTCGCACATCCTGTTCGGGACGCGACGCGCATTCGTTGCGCAGCGTCACCTGCGCGATCGACAATCCGGTTTCACGGCACACACGCATCAGATCGTCGCCAGTGCGAAACGGGAACGGCACTTCCGCGCCGGCGCGCAGGCCATTGACGCGATCGCCTTCGCTATTGATCACAAAGCCGCCGCCGATCGAGTAATACTCCTTCTCCACCAGCAACTGGCCGTTTTCGTCGAAGGCCTGAAAACGCATGCCGTTCGGATGCACGATGCTCGAGCCCGGTGCGCCCGGCATCAGCTTGCGGAAAAAGCCAAGTTGTTCGCGCTCGTCGAATTTGACCGGATGCTTGCCAAGCAGCACCAGTTGCTTCGTTTCGCGAATTGCTTGCAGGCGCGGTTCGATCACGTCCGGGTCGATCAGATCGGGCAGATTACCTTCGAGGCCGAGCAGCACCGCCTTGTCCGTGCCATGCCCTTTCCCGGTCGCGCCGAGCGAGCCGAACAGCTCGACCTTGACGCGCCGCACGAAGCCCAGCAGATTGGCGTCTTCGATATGCGAGGCGAAGCGGCACGCAGCGATCATCGGCCCGACGGTGTGCGAGCTGGAGGGACCGATGCCGATCTTGAACAGATCGAAGACGCTGACGTTCATGGCGTGCCTTATACGTTGCGAGACCAGAATTAGCTGGGGTGCCGGGTTTGGCTTGAAGTAGCCCCTATTGCACCGCACGTCAAATTGGACCGATAGAATAAAAACGGCATGACAGTGGGATAGTGGCGTCAAGCGGACCGCCGGCCAAGCACTGCGGCGGATTTGCGATGACTTCTGACGCATTTGCGACAGGGCGTCTCAAGCGGTCCCTGTCCCCGGTGCTATGCTTGTTTCAACCCTTTTCCCTTGCTGGCTGCGTGCATGAATTCCGCTGAACCGCTTCCCCTTCAATCGATCGACGGCGCCTCGAAGCAGCGCATCCGCTTCGGCATCATCCTGCTGCCGAACTTCACGCTGACGGCGTTCTCGGGTTTCGTCGACCTGCTGCGCCTGTCCGCGGACGAAGGCGACTTCAGCAAGCCCGTGCGCTGTTCGTGGAGCGTGATAGGGGAAACCCTCGCTCCGGTGCGCGCGAGTTGCGGGATCCAGATCACGCCGTGGGAGACGTTCGACAAGGCCGAACCGTTCGATTACGTCGTCGTGGTGGGGGGGCTGCTGCATTCGGGGCCGGCCGCGAACGATGCGACGCTGGCCTTCATCCGCCGCGCCGCCGCTACCGATGCGACGCTCGTCGGCATGTGCACCGGCGTGTTCTCGCTGATGCGCGCGGGCGTGCTGGAAGGCCACCGTATCTGCGTGAGCTGGTTTCACTACTGGGATTTCATCGAGCGCTTTCCGGCGGTCAACGAGGAGGCATTGGTGGCGGATCGGCTGTTCGTGATCGACCGTCGGCGCATTACATGTTCCGGTGGGCGGGCGTCGATCGACGTGGCGGCCGCGATTCTGCTGCGCCACTTCGAAACGGCCACGGTGCAGAAGGCGTTGCGGATTCTGCTGGTGGACGATATGCAGAAGGGCAACGCGCCGCAGCCGCATCCGCCGGGGTTGGCGCCTGCTGCGCATCCCAAGGTGAAGCGCGCGATTCTGCTGATGGAGCAGCATGTGGGGCGATCGTTATCGCTCGATGAACTGGCGCGCAAACTCGATCTGTCGCCGCGTCAGCTCGAAAGGCTCTTCAAGGCGCAGACCGGTAAGGCGCCGCAGGCCTATGCGAAGCAGGTGCGTTTGCGCACCGCCGCCTGGCTGCTGACGAGTTCGGATAAAACGGTGGCGGATATCGCGTCGAGCTGCGGCTTTTCCGATGCCTCGCATCTGGGCCGCGAATTCCGCAAGCAGTTCGGCCTGCCGCCGATGATGTACCGCGAGCAACGCGGTACGGCGGCTGAAGTCGATGACGGCTCAGGCTATGACGAAACCTTTCCGGGGCGGGCTCGGGCGATCTGAGCGCGCCGTTTGTTGTCCGGGTTTGGCAGCCCTGGTTTGCCGGCTGAAGTGATGGGTCTGCTTTTGCAGTCCCGCTTTCGCGCCGCCGGAGCGGCGCGAAAGCTAAACCCAAATTCAAGCCTCACTTCCCTGCAACATAAGCCTTCACTGCCGGCAACCCATCCTTCCCATCAAAGGTCTTCACGCCAGCAAGCCACTTGTCGAGCACAGCCGGATTCGCCTTCAGCCAGTCCTTCGCCGCTTTGTTCGGATCCGTCTTGTTCATGATCGGCAGCATCACGTGGTTCTCGATATCCGTCGTGAAGTGCAGGTTCGACACGAGTTTCGCGACGTTCGGGCAACGCGTCGAGTAATCGTTCGGGACGACCGTCAGCACTCTGGCTTCGCCGTAATTCGGGCCGAACACGTCGTCACCGCCGGACAGGTAATCAATCTTCATCTGCACGTTCATCGGATGCGGTTCCCAACCGAGGAACACGATTGGCTTTTTATCGCGAACCGCGCGATTCACTTCGACCAGCATGCCCGCCTCGCTCGACTCCACCAGCTTGAACTTGCCAAGACCATACTGGTTGCTGTCGATCATCTTCTTGATCAGCGCATTGCCGTCGTTGCCCGGTTCGATGCCATAAATCTTGCCGTCGAGCTTGTCGTAGTTCTTCGCGATGTCGGCGAAGGTTTTGATGCCAGCCTGATACGCGTAGTCCGGCACAGCCAGCGTGTATTTCGCTCCGGTCAGATTCGGCGTAGGCAGCACAGTGAGCTGGCCGGCCTTTTTGAACGGATCGATCATCGGGTCCATGGTCGGCGACCAGTAGCCAAGGAACACATCGATCTGCTTGCTCTTCACACCCGCAAAAGTGATCGGCACCGAAGCGATGGTTTTGGTCGGCTTGTAGCCGAGCCCCTCA
Organism: Paraburkholderia sediminicola; assembly: GCF_046026675.1. GTDB lineage: Bacteria > Pseudomonadota > Gammaproteobacteria > Burkholderiales > Burkholderiaceae > Paraburkholderia > Paraburkholderia sediminicola_F. The sequence goes on from NZ_JAQQEY010000002.1 coordinate 2,249,591, forward strand.
AGCACCGTCGAAGCGAGACCGGTCGTCGCCGCGATATCGGTCCAGCCGACGTCGGCGAACCGGACGTCCCGGCAGGTGGCAGGTTCTGCTGCGAGGACAGACGACACCGACAGCGCGCACAACGACGCAGCCCACAAACGTTTCATGGCGTTCCCTTTGGGTGATTGATGCTTCACTGGTTTTAATAATCGGATTTTCAAAGTGCGGCTTCTTGCGTCGACTTCATTGACGTCAACTCACTCATACGGACTCATCTACGCAGACAACCGTCGCTCTACACTCGGCGCGTGACCGAACTGCGCGCGATAGGCCTTACTGAAATGACACGGCGAATGAAAGCCGCATACAGCCGTTACCCGCGCGATCGACGCATCCGTATTGCGCAGCAGTTCACGCGCACGACGCAAACGCAACGTCAGGTAGTAGTGCGTCGGCGACACGCTCAGAAACATCTTGAACATGCGCTGCAAATGACGTTGCGACAGATGCACCAGCCGCGCGAGCTCATCGAGCGATAACGGCTCTTCGATATTGGCTTCCATCAAGCGCACGACTTCGATCAATTCGGCTCGCGAGAAGCCGACCCGCGCGTCGACGGGAATATGCTGATAATCCGTGGAACCACGAATCCGCTCGACGATGAACTGTTCGGACACTTGCGCCGCGACTGCATGGCCGAGGCGCATACCGACCAGGTTCAGCATCAGATCGAGCGGCGCGGTGCCGCCGGTGCAGGTCATCCGGTCACGGTCGATCACGAACAGTTCATCGGCAAAACGCACGTGCGGGTAACTCTTGTGCAACGGCGACATGTCTTCCCAATGCACGGTGCAGCGATAACCGTCGAGCAGATTCGCAGCCAGCAGCGCGTACGGTCCCGTGCAAATGCCGCCAAGCGGAATGCCCTTCGACGCAACGTCTTGTAGCAATGCGATGATCGTATCGTCCACGTAGTCGCGCACATGCCAGCCGGCGCAGACAATCAGCACATCCGGCATACCCGCTTCGGCCAGCGTCGTGGTCGGCTTCACGGTGATGCCGTTACTCGCTCGCGCCGGCTCGCCGTCCGGTGTAATCACCGACCATGTGTAGTGCTGCGCGCGGCCCACGTAGTTGGCCATGCGCAGCACCTCGACCGCGCTCGTGAACGCGATCATCGAAAAATTCGGCAGCGTCAGAAAGCCGAAGTGCGCGAGTCCGGACAGCGGCGAATCGGATGGAGCCTCAACAACAGGAGAGATCGCGTCGCGCTTCATAGGCGGCTCAGCCGTGCTGTGCCGCCGGCGCCCTGCGCACCTTCATGACGCTGCGCAAGCCCGACAACAGAGGCGCCCGCGCCGTGCCCGGCGAGCGGCCGAAGCTTTCCGTGATGCGATCGAGAATGATCGCAAGCATCACCACAGAGAGGCCGCTTTCAAAACCAAGGCCGATATCGAGCCGTTGAATACTCGCCAGCACGTCGTTACCGAGGCCGCCCGCGCCGACCATCGAGGCGATGATCACCATCGAGAGCGCCATCATGATGGTCTGGTTCACGCCGGTCATGATCGACGGCAACGCGTTCGGAAACTGCACCTTGTAGAGCAACTGCAAGGGCGTGCAGCCAAATGCCTGCCCTGCTTCGACGATTTCGCGATTCACATGCTTGATGCCGAGCGACGTGAGACGCACAGCGGGCGGCATCGCGAAGATCACCGTGGAGAGAATCCCCGGCACGCGGCCGAGACCGAACAGCATCGCCGCCGGAATCAGGTAGACGAACGCGGGCATGGTCTGCATCAGATCGAGCACGGGGCGCACCATCATTTCGACAGTGCGGCTCTTCGCGGTCCAGATGCCGAGCGGCACGCCGAGCAGCAGGCTGATCAACGTCGACGAGAGCGTGAGACCGAGCGTGATCACCATCTGATCCCAGAAGCCGGTGCCGTAGATCAGCAGCATCGCCAGCAACGTGAACAGCGCGAAACGCCAGCCCACCCGCCACAAACCGACACCGACGAAAAACGCCATCAGCGCCCACATCGGCACCGCTTGCAGGCCGTGCTCGATCAGCGCGGCAAAACTCTCGATGACCTTGCCGATTGAGTCGAAGGTTTTTGCGTCGTGGTCGAGCAGATAGTGAACGCCGTGATCGACCCAGGCGCCAAGTGGAATGACTTCAGACATGGGAACCTCGATGGCGCGTGAGAACGTTCAGCACGTTCGTCTTGTTGACCGAACCGCAGTAGGAGCCGTCCGCTTCGACGACCGGCAGCGGCGCACGGCTCGCCACCACGCGCTCGACGACGTCGTCCAACGGCGTAGTGCGGCGGATGCATTCGATGTGATTGAGCTGCGGCGACGCGCTGCCCATCGCATCGCGACATACGAAACCGCGGAACTTGCGCTCGCTGTCGAGTACGAACGCGTATTCGGCGCTGCCGTTGAGCGTCGCGGCCACGCTCGAGGCGTCGATCTGGGGAGAATGCTGCATGAGCGGCACGGCGTCTGTCTGCATCAGGTCGCCGGCCGTCAGATAGCGGCTGGTGTCGATGCCTTCGAAGAACGCGCGCACGTAGTCGTCGGCGGGATTGGTGATGATTTGCTGGGGCGTGCCGACCTGTACGACCTTGCCGCCTTCCATGATCGCGATCCGGGTACCGATGCGCATCGCCTCTTCCAGATCGTGCGAGACGAACAGGATGGTGCGCTGCTGCTCGCGTTGCAGGTCGAGCAGCACGTTCTGCATTTCCTTGCGTTTGAGCGGATCAAGCGCGGAGAACGCCTCGTCCATGATCATCAGCGACGGGTTGACGGCCAGCGCCCGCGCCAGACCCACGCGTTGCTGCATGCCGCCAGACAGCTGGGCCGGCAGCTTTTGTGCGAAGGGCGCGAGGCCAACTTGCTCGAGCACGGTCATGGCGCGCTTCTCGCGCTCCTTCTTGCCGATGCCCGCCACTTCCAGCCCGAACGCCGCGTTGGACAGCACCGTGCGTTGCGGCATCAGCGCGAAGGACTGGAACACCATGCTCATGTCCTTGCGGCGCAGCGCCGTCAATTCCGCGCGCGGCACGCTGGCCACGTCGCGGCCGTCGATCAGCACTTTGCCGGCCGTCGGCTCGACGAGACGGTTGATCAGGCGAATCAGCGTCGACTTGCCGGAGCCCGAGAGGCCCATCAGCACGAAGATTTCGCCTTCCTTGACTTCGAATGACACGTTATGGACGCCGACTATCTGACCGGTGCGCGCAAAGACCTCTTCTTTGGTTGCGCCGCCTGCCAGCATGCCGATCGCCTGTTTCGGGTTGGTGCCGAACACCTTGCACAGCCCTTCGACCACGACCTTTGGGGAATTCATTGAATGCTCTCCTCTGTCGACCGGAGCTAGCGCTTTAGCGGCCGGCCAGAGTTAGCGCTTCAGCGCTTACTCTGGTCCCATGCAAAGCATTTACTCCGGTCCCATGCAAGATGGTTGCTGCAGTGGCGGACGTCCGTCCGCGCTGTGCATACATAGTTGCCAGAAAAAAGTACGCCTAGCCGACTATTTGCGACAACCACATGTGGAAATGCGACACCGCCAGTGCGCGGGCGCCGGCTGGCGGCGGGCGAAGCCCTTCTGGTAAAGGGTTTGCGGGGTGTTGGAGCGGTTGGCCGGCCGTGTCGCACCAGAGCAAGTCAGGGTGGCCTGGCGGAAAAAAAGCTGTGCGGACGACGTGGCAGGCGCATTTTGCCGCAACGCAGCAAGCCCACCGTTGCTCAATAGGCGTCGTTGCACGTCCGCGAGGTTGGCGCCATGATCAAGGATCGAGCCTCAATGACGGGCGCGAACCACCTGCAGCAGACGGTCCGCCCGCGAAAAATACCAGATCGCAAGGCCGCCCAGCACGGGGTACATGCAACACAGGCGCACTAGCGCCCAAACCTCAGCAGAAAAGCCCATTACGATCCCCCGCCCATCGTGGATGCCATTCGGCAAAAATTGAAACGGCGCGACCTGGCTATCGATTGCTGGTTCGAGCCGAACACAGCGCCACTGGTTGCACGCAGAGGAGGAGAACCAGAGGTCTAGCCGGTTCATCGTGCACGGAATTCATTAGGGCAACCTTAAGGCTACGCGCCGTTACTCCGTGTTACCAATCTCGCATCCCTCTTGCACCTGCAAACCGCGGCCCTGCCTAAACTGCGCACCATCTTCACTGTCATCGCCCGCAATCATCGGGCGAAAAGAAAAACATGCGCAAGAACCTATTATCAGTGATTCTCGGCGGCGCGATATTAGTGGCTTCCACAGTCGCTTCGGCGCACGTCGACGTGGGCATCGGCATCGGCATTCCCGGGCCGGTTTTCGTGCCTGCCCAGCCCGCCTACATTGCACCTCCACCGGTCGTTTATGCGCCCCCGCCGGTGGTGGAATATGGCTACGGCTACGGCGACGACTGGCGCGAACGACAGTGGCATGAACGTCGGGAGTGGCGCGAACGACAGTGGCGCCACCATGAGCATGAGGAGCACGAGCGCGAATGGCGTGAGCGCCATGGTTGGGATGGGGATTGAAGATGCGGAAGAGAGTTGTTTGAGCGCCCCTAAGGAGAAATTAAGGAAAGCTTCTTATTCTGTGGGTACGCGTCGACCGGAATGGTCGGCGCGGCACCATCACACTATAGGAGAGCCTTCATGAAAGCACTCAAACACGTCATGCTCATTGCTTCGATCGTCGCCATCCCGACCCTGTCGTTTGCCCAGCAGATGAACGCACCGATGAACGACACACCACCCGCGCCGACCGTCTCGATGCACGACACGCAGAACAATCAGGCGGGTACGCAATATCAGCAACCCTCGCACACGCTGTCGGGCCATGGTGACAGCTCAGGTTACGGCGCACCCGCGACAAGCTTTTCGCAATCTGCGACGATGCGTTTCGCGGGTAAGGACTCGCGACTGTTCAGGCATTGAATACGCGCGATGATGCCTTGCACTTCCGCGCTGTCCCCGCGCTAACCGCTATTCACAGCAAGTCAACGCACAACAATCGGCGCGGAAGCGAGGCACATCGTCAATCGGGAAACCGATCAGAAAGCCAGCGAGATCATTGTGGCGCGGGAGCCGGCCGATATCCTCGCCGGCCGATAGCCAACGTGAGTATGGCTGATACCGCAAGACTCGCCGCCACCACGTAAAGTCCGGCAGCGTATCCACCCGTCACGCTCTTCAGCCAGCCGATCGCAAACGGACCGACGAAACCGCCGAGATTGCCGATCGAGTTGATCATGGCGATACCGGCCGCGGCGCCGGCGCCAGAGAGAAAGGTACTCGGCATAGCCCACAGCGGCGCCTTGGCCGCGCTGATGCCCACGTTCACGAGGATCAGCGCGAGCACCACCGCAAGGACGGTATCCGCAAAGCCTGCCCATGCGAGCCCGACGCCGGCTGCGACGCACGGAATCACCACATGCCACGTGCGCTCACCAGTGCGATCCGAATGACGCGCCCACATCACCATGCCGATCACAGCCAGCACGCTGGGAATCGCGTTCAACGCGCCAGTGCCGAGCGCGGTAAAGCCGAATTGACGAATGATCAGCGGCGCCCACAGTCCGAGCGTATAAAGTCCCGCCGAAGTGCCGAAATAAATCATCGACATGATCCACACGCGCGGGTCGCGCAGCGCAGCGAGCGCACCCGCAGCGTGGCCTGCCTGCGATTCACGTCCCGCGCGTTCTTCGCGCAAGGTTGCGACGAGCCACGCTTTCTCATCCGCGGCAAGCCACGTCGCCTTTTCCGGCGAATCGGTGAGCGCTTTCAAAACCACGAAGCCGAGAACGACCGCAGGAATTGCTTCGATAAGGAAAAGCCATTGCCAGTCTTTCAAGCCGAACAGGGCCGGCATCTGCATGATGGCGCCTGAAATGGGCGATCCGATTGCCGTCGACAACGGTGCGGCCGCCATGAACGCGGCCGCCGCGACTGCACGCTGCCGTGCAGGAAACCACTGGCTGAGATAAAGAATGATGCCGGGGAAGAAACCGGCTTCGGCCACACCAAGCAAAAAACGCAGCGTATAGAACGAGTTTGGCCCGACGACAAACGCGGAAGCCGCCGACACCAGCCCCCACGTCACCATCACGCGTGCAATCCAGATGCGTGCACCGACCTTATTCAGAATGAGGTTCGAGGGCACTTCGCACAGAAAGTACCCTAGAAAGAAGATGCCGCCGCCGAGCCCGAACATGGTCGGCGAGAGGCCGAGATCCTTGTTCATCGTGAGCGCGGCAAAGCCAACGTTCACACGATCGAGAAAGCTCACAAAATAAAGCAGCATGACGAAGGGCAAAATCCGCCACGTCAGCTTGCGAACCACACGGGCTTGCAATTCATTGGCCATGCCAGTCTCCATTCTTCAAATCGCCCGTGACGTGTTCGTCCGGGCGTTTTGTTTTTGTCTAATGCGGGCATTGTGTATTGCGTACTACGTATTGCGAGTTCAGGCGGCTTTGAACTCTGCCGCTGGTTTCGCGGCGAGGATCGCGCAGACAGCATCCGTCACCTGGACGGTCGTGGCCGTTCCACCGAGGTCCCCCGTGTGTAACGCCGGGTCAGCGGTGATGCGTTCGATCGCGCTCATCAATTGTTTGGCAGCGGCCATCTCGCCGAGATGCTCGAGCATCATCACAACCGACCAGAACGTGCCAACCGGATTGGCGAGACCCTTACCCATGATGTCGAACGCGGAACCGTGAATCGGCTCGAACATCGAGGGATAGCGGCGCTCAGGGTCCAGATTCGCAGTCGGCGCGATGCCGAGGCTGCCGGCCAGTGCCGCTGCCAGATCGCTGAGAATGTCTGCGTGAAGGTTCGTCGCGACGATCGTGTCGAGCGTGGCGGGACGGTTGACCATGCGCGCGGTGGCAGCGTCGACGAGCTCCTTGTCCCACTTGACGTCAGGAAATTCCTTCGAGACTTCGAGTGCAATCTCGTCCCACATCACCATCGCGTGGCGTTGCGCATTGCTCTTGGTAATCACCGTCAGCAGCTTGCGCGGCCGCGAATGGGCGAGGCGGAACGCGAAACGGAGAATGCGCTCGACGCCCGCACGGGTCATCATCGAAACATCGGTGGCCACTTCGATCGGATGGCCCTGGTGTGCGCGTCCGCCTACGCCGGAGTACTCGCCCTCCGAGTTCTCGCGAACGATGACCCAGTCGAGATCCTTCGGTCCACAGCGTTTCAACGGCGCGTCGATGCCAGGAAGGATGCGGGTAGGACGCACGTTCGCATACTGATCGAAACCCTGGCAGATCTTCAGGCGCAGCCCCCAAAGCGTCACGTGATCGGGAATATGCGGGTCGCCCGCCGAGCCGAACAGAATCGCATCCTTGTTGCGGATGGCATCGAGTCCATCGGCCGGCATCATCACGCCGTGCTGGCGATAGAAATCGCCGCCCCAGTCGAAATTCTCGAACTCGAACTGGAAGGCGTCGCTTCGCGCAGCGATGGCTTCGAGAACCCGTTGGCCCGCGGGCACGACTTCCTTGCCGATGCCGTCGCCGGGGATGGTTGCGATGCGATAGGTCTTCACTGGCGTCTCCTTGGTGTTGAACGTATGGCTGCATGCTAGAACGGAGACCGCACGCGAAAACGCTGCTAGACTCAAAGCATCCTTAACCTGAAGTTAATAATGGGCCGCTCAATGGCCCGCTCAACATGACTTCGTCGATACAACCGGAAGACCTCGCCTTCTTCTCCACGCTCGCCGCAAGCGGCAGCCTGACCGCCACTGCGCGCGAACTCGGCTTGAGCACGGCGGCCGTAAGCAAGCATCTGGCGCAAATGGAATCGCGCGCGGGCGTGTCGCTCGTGAATCGCACAACCCGGCGTATGAGCCTGACGCCGGAGGGCGAGCTCTATCTCACCCGGGCACGGCGCATCTTGAGCGAAATGGACGACCTGGCCCAGTTACTCGGCGGCTCGCAAGCGGCCCCGAAAGGTCTGTTGCGTGTGAACGCGACGCTCGGTTTCGGCCGCAGTCACGTGGCGCCGCTCATTTCCCGATTTGTGCGGCGCTTTCCCGAGGTTGACGTGCAGTTGCAACTCTCCGTCGACCCACCACCGATTAGCGACGACGCCTTCGACGTGTGCGTGCGTTTCGGCGAACCCCCGGATGCGCGCGTGATTGCGCGCAGGGTCGCGTCCAACCGCCGGCTGCTGTGCGCATCGCCAACGTATTTCACCAAACGGCGCGCGCCGCGCAGTCCGGCGGAGTTATCGCAACACAACTGCATCGGCATTCGTCAGGGCGACGATGGCTACGGGCTATGGCGTTTAACCAGCGGACGCGGCGCGGCCGAAAAGACCGAGACCGTACGCGTGCGCGGCAACCTCACCACCAATGACGGTGAGATTGCAGTGAAATGGGCGCTCGACGGTCACGGCATTCTGATGCGGGCGGAATGGGACATCGCGGAGTATCTCGCCGATGGCCGCCTGATCCACGTATTGCCGGAATACCGCACGCCGGATGCCGATATTTACGCGGTGTACCCGCAACAGTTGCAGATGACGGCGCGGGTCAAGGCATTCGTCGACGTGTTGATAGAGGCGTTCGCCGCGCGCTGAGGCAGTTCTTTGACAGTTCTGCAATGCAGAACTGTCAAATCAACCGCCTCTCTCGCAATTCAAACCGGATAATTCCGGCAATCTCCTTGTGTTACATAGCCTTACGGTGCACTTCAAGCACACCTTCAGTGCCAGGTGTTTTCCCTATTTTGGCCTGCATTGCAGTCCAAACGAGCGATTTCCCCCGTTGACACAGAACGAACGGTCGTGCCAAATTGCGCCTGCATCCTGTGCGCAAGCACGCGATCGATGAGCTCCTAGCAGCGCCGAGCCGCCCCAGCACCCAGGAGACAAGCCAGCCGGCAACCGGACTCGAGACGCATACCAGCAGACCCAAAATTTCGCATCCCTTATCAGATCGCGAGGGCTCTTTATCGCCTGTTGAAATCGCATCGCGCAACAGATCGCCAGAATCTTGCAGCACAAGCATTACTTCGCCAGTTCAATTGATTCCAATAAACAAGGAGACACGAAGCATGCCGGCAAGTCATCGCAATCGAATTGGAGCCATTCTTGGATTAGTGGGCGCATGCGCTCTGGGTACGGCCCAGAGCGCCCATGCGCAAAGCAGTGTCACGCTGTACGGTATCGTCGACGGCTCGATCCTCTACACCAGCAAAACGCTTAACGCGACCACCGGTCAGAACGCCGGCCATCAATACTCGTTCACGGACAGCGGCCTCTCCGGCTCACGCTTCGGCATGCGTGGCGCCGAAGATCTTGGCGGCAACATGCGTGCGATCTTCGAACTCGAAAGCGGCATCAGCATTGCTAACGGCGCGTTCAGCAATTCGAACGGCAACGCGTTCGGGCGGCAGGCGTGGGTCGGTGTGGACAGCCGCTACGGTACGGTCAAGGCCGGCTTGCAGTTCTCGCCCTTCTTCCTCGCAGTGTACGACTTCGATCCGCGTGAGATGTCGTACTTCGGCAGCGGTCTCATCACCTATCTCAACAACGTCTATGTGACCGGCCTGTTCAACCCGAACGGTATTTCGTACACGTCGCCGGAAATCGCCGGCTTGCAAGGCAGCGCGATGATGGCGCTGGGCGGCACAGCCGGAGACTTTCAGGCGGGACGGCAGTACTCGGCGAGCCTGCGCTACCACCTCGGCACGCTGACCATCGATGCCGCGCTCTATAGCGGCAACGCCGGCGGCAGCGCAGCATCGATCGCGATTCCGAGCGTGGTCGAATTTGACGGCCGTGCAATCGGCGCCAGCTACGTGTTCAACAACCTGACCGTGAAGGCTTCCTACGTGCAGTACAAGGTGGCAGGCTCGTTCAACGATCGTGTTTATTCAGGCGGCGCCAGCTATCGCATCACACCGGCGCTGAACGTCGACGCTGGCGTGTGGGTCACGCGCGACGGAAACAACTCGTCGAACAATTCGATACTGGCCTCCACCGGGGTCGAGTATTCCCTCTCGAAGGCTACTGTGGTGTATGGGCAGGCCGGCTTCGTGACTAACCACGGTGCCATGCACACCGGACTGTCCGTCAACAACGCACTGAACGAAGTGACCGGCACAACGGCCGGCGTGAACATCGGCATGCGGCACATGTTCTGACCGCCGCAGAACCAGAGATGCCGGAGTGCCGCGTAAGCGGCGCGCTGGATCATGCGAACGGGCGAGTTGATGCGCGCCATGTAAGTGACTTCCCTAGTAATCTGCAATGCAGAACAATCAAATGGAAAAACTTATTGACGCAAAGCGAACGCCCGTGCCAAATTTCTCTAGCGCCGCCACCCATCACCAATTCCAGTTTGTGCCGATGGGTGCGTGTTTTAAGCGTCGACAACCGTCGATAACGGTCGCCGGATTCGAGGAAGCGGCTGTTGTCCCATCCGTAGTCAGGCATGCGGCGATGCGTCCCCTGCAGCAAGGGTAACCATTGCGCAGTGTGCCTCCGTTGGAGGGTGTCAAAGCGTGGACATGTTTTTGCAGCAGCTTCTCAACGGCTTGACGCTAGGTGGCATCTACAGCCTCGTCGCACTTGGACTCACGCTGGTCTACGGCATTCTCGCCGTACCGAATTTCGCCCACGGCGCGTTCTACATGGTCGGCGCGTTCGTCTCGTTCTACCTGATGAGCCGGCTCGGCTGGAACTACTGGCTCGCGATGATCGGCTCCGGCCTCGCAGTCGCACTACTCGCGATCCTCGCCGAACGGCTGGTATTCCACCCGCTGCGCAAATCTTCCGAATTGCATCCGATGATCGCCGCGATCGGCCTTCTGCTGTTCCTCGAAGCCGGTGCGCAGGCGCTCTGGGGCGCGGACTTTCACCGTATGGCCACGCCTTACGCCGGGATCATTGATCTGGGCGGCGTGACCGCGCCGGTGCAGCGCCTGCTGATCATCGGCGCCGCGTTCGCGTTGGTGGTGCTGCTGCAACTCTTCCTCAAATACACAGTGATCGGCTCGAGCATCATCGCGATGGCACAGGACCGCGAAGGCGCATCGCTGATGGGCATCGACGCCAACAAGGTCACAATGCTGACCTTCGGCATCTCGGGCCTTCTCGCCGCCGTGGCCGCGACGCTGTACGCGCCGATCAACCTCGTCTATCCGGCCATGGGCCAACTGGTGATCCTGAAGGCCTTCGTGATCATCATTCTCGGCGGCATGGGCAGCGTGCCTGGCGCGATCGTCGGCGGATTGATCATCGGCATGGCGGAGAGCTTCGGCGCCTTCTACATTTCGACCGACTATAAGGACATCATCGCCTTCGTACTGCTGGTGGTGATTCTGTCGGTTCGTCCTCAAGGACTGTTCACCAGGGAACTGCGCGCATCGTGAAACCGGTCATGAAATTATTCGAGGGCAAGCTGGCGTGGGCACTGCTGTTCGTGCTCGGTCTCGTGTTTCCGTTTCTGGCCACCAACGACTACATGCTCACCGTGATGTCCACCGCGTACGTCTTCGCGCTGGCCACCGTCGGGCTGAATCTGATCACCGGCTATACGGGACAGTTCAATCTCGCGCATGGCAGCTTCATGGCGGTGGGCGCGTACACGGTGGGCATTCTCACAGTCGATCATCAGGTGCCGTTCTGGCTGGCGTTCATTGCGTCGGGCGTCGTCGTCGCGATACTGGGTGCGCTGGTCGGCCTTGTTTCGCTGCGTCTGCGCGGCCACTACTTTTCTATTTTTACGCTATGCGTCGGCTACATCATGTTTCTCGTCATCGAGAAATGGGACAGCCTCACGCATGGTGTCTCGGACATCGTCGGCATCCCGGCGCCCTCGGGCTTCGGCATCGTCTCGTTTGAAAATCCGCGGCCGCTCTATTACCTGGTGTTTGCCTTTCTGGTGCTCGGCGTGTGGCTGATGCATCGCATCGTCGACTCGCTGCTCGGCCGGACGTTCATGGCGATCCGCAATAGCGACGGTCTCGCGCAGTCGCTCGGCATCAACCTGATGCGTAACAAGGTGCTGGCCTTCGTGCTGTCGGTCGTCTATGCCGGGCTCGCGGGCGGCCTCTATGCGGGCTCCGTGCGTTTTCTCGGACCGGATCTGGCCGGTGTCGAGCATACCTTCGACATGACCATGTACATGCTGGTGGGCGGCATCGGCACCCTCGCCGGCCCGCTGCTCGGCGCGCTCGCCATACCATGGCTCACGCAGTATCTGCAGTTTTTGCAGGCGTACCGTTTCGTCGTGTTCGGCCCGATCCTCATTTTGCTGGTGATCTTTCTGCCGAACGGTATTGTCGGTTTGTATAGGGCGAGAAAGAGCCAGCGGGCGAAACTGGCAACGGCGACGAGCGGCAGTGTCGCGCGTCAATCGCAGCCCACGAGCGGAGACCGTCATGCTTGAAATCGACTCGCTCAGCAAACGCTTCGGCGGTCTCGTCGCGGTCGACGACATCAGCACGCATATCGAAGCCGGCAAGATCAATGCAATCATCGGGCCGAACGGCGCGGGCAAGACCACCTTCTTCAATCTGATCAGCGGCACCCATCTGCCGAGCTCGGGACGCATCCGCTTCAAAGGCCAGGACGTGACCAAGATGGCCGCCGACCAGATGGCGCGCCTCGGCATCGCGCGCACATTTCAATCCACCGCGCTGTTCGACCGGGCCAGCGTGCTCGACAACCTGATCGTCGGCCACCGGCTGCGCACACGCTCGGGGCTATGGGATGTGTTGACGCATTCAGCGCGGCTCAAGCAGGAAGAACGCATCTGCCGCGAGAAGGCGCGCGAGGCCCTGGATTTCGTCGGGCTGTCGGCGATTGCGGAACGGATGGCCGGCGACATCTCGCAGGAAGAGCGCAAGCGTGCCGCCGTGGCGCTCGCACTCGCCACGGAGCCGAGCCTGATGCTCCTCGACGAACCCGCTGGCGGCGTCAACCCCGAAGAGACCGAAGGCCTCGCCGAACTGATCCGCAAGCTTGTAAAACACGGCGTGACGGTTTGCCTGGTGGAACACAAGATGAACATGATCATGAAGCTCGCCGATCGCATCATGGTGCTGAACTACGGCAAGAAAATCGCCGAGGGCACGCCTGCCGAGATTCGCGCCAACCCCGCCGTGATCGATGCCTATCTTGGGAGCGAACATGCTGAAGTTTGAGAACGTCGCGCTCGATTACGGCAGTTTCCGCGCGCTGGACGGCATCACGCTGCACGCGGACGACGGCGAACTGGTGGTGCTGCTCGGCGCCAACGGCGCGGGCAAGAGTTCGATCTTTCTCGCGACGAGCGGCCTGCGCCGCGCCACGAGTGGCAGCCTGCGCCTCGGGACGCGCGAGCTGCTCGGCATGACGCCCGCGCAGATTGTGCGCAACGGCGTGATTCAGTGCCCCGAGGGCCGCAAGCTTTTCCCGGGCATGTCGGTGCTGAAGAACCTCACGCTCGGCGCCTATGTGCACCGCGGTGACAAGGCCGGTAATCAGCGCAATCTCGACCAGGTGTTCGCACTCTTTCCGCTTCTCGCCGAACGCAAGGATCATGCGGCCGGCTCGTTGTCCGGCGGGCAGCAGCAGATGGTGGCGATCGGCCGCGCGATGATGGCCCGGCCCAAGGTCTTGCTGCTCGACGAACCGTCGCTCGGTCTCGCGCCGCTGGTGGTCAAACAGGTGTTCGAGGTGATCCAGCAGGTCAATCGCGCGGGCACGACGGTGCTGCTCGCCGAACAGAACGCGTTTGCGGCGTTGAAGATCGCGCACCGTGCCTACGTGATCGAGAACGGCCGCATCGTGCTCGAAGGCGATCACGCGAGTCTGATGAACAACGAAGCGATCCGGCGCGCGTACGTCGGCGGCTAAACGGATTTGATGCACAGCCTGACGCATGACCATGAACGTGACCATAAGCGTCGGGCCATTCGAACAATCCTAAAGGAGACACGTATGACGATCAAACGCTTGTGCGGACGCGCCGGAGTGGTTGCGGCGGTCGCCACGACCGCGCTGCTGGGTTCCAGCGCAGTCATGGCGCAGCAGGTGGTGCATATCGGCTACTCCGGTCCGTTAAGCGGAGGCGCGGCGAAGTACGGCCAGGAAGTGCTCGAAGGCATGCAGATGGCCGCCGCCGACGTCAATCAGGCCGGCATCGAAGTGGCCGGCAAGAAGATCAAGCTCGAAATCGTGCCGCTTGACGACAAGTACAACCCCGCAGAGACCGCCATCAACGCGCGTCGTCTCGCGCAGGAACAGCAGGCGGCTGTGGTGCTCGTCCCGCATTCGGGCGGTGGCTTCGCCGTGCAGACCAGCAACGAACAACAGAAACTATTGCTGCTCTCGTACACCAGCGTGCCGCAGATCAGCGAGCGCGGCAACAAGCTCACAGTGCGCATTCCGCCCGCGTTCACGTCGTATCTGAACGCGTTCATCAAGTACGAAATGGCGACGTACGGCAAGAAGGTTGCACTCGCCGCCACCGATACCGACTACGGCAAGGTCTGGGTCGCCGCATTCAAGCCCGCGTGGGAAGCGGCCGGCGGCACGATCGTCGCGGACAATTCGATGTCGTATAACCGCGCCACCGATTTCTACAGCGGCGTGAGCCGTGTGCTGGCCGCCAAACCGGATGTGATGTTTATCGGCGGCCCGTCCGAGCCGACCGGCCTGATTGCGCAGCAGGCACGCGAACTGGGTTTCAAAGGCGGCTTCATCGTGATGGATCAGGCCAAGCTCGACGAAGTGGCCAAGGTGACCGGCGGCTATGCACCGTTGAACGGCGCGATCGGGGTATTGCCGCTGGCTAATGATGAAACGCCGAACGCCAAAATGTTTGTGGAGCGCTTCCGCAAGAGTCACGATGGCCGCGATCCGAGCCAGGAAGTATCGCTGAACTACACCGCGGTCTACGCAACGGCACTCGCGATGAAGCTGGCCGGCAGCGTCAGTGACGCGGCCGCGATCCGCAATCAGTTCGATAAAGCCGTGAAGGCGCTGCCGCCACAGGCCAATCCGCAAAGTGTGACGGGCGTCGACGATCACGGTGGCTTCGTGATCGGCAATCCGGTTGCGGCGGTAGTTCAGGGCGGACAGTTGAAGTCGGCGGTGCTGAGTTCGCTGACAACGGCAAAGTGACAACGTAATATAGGCGAAAAAAAGCGCCGTGGTTCCCACGGCGCTTCGCGCATCTCCAATTCGGATTAGCCTTTCAACGCTTCGATAATCTGAATACGCACTTCAGGCCGCTCGGCGAACGGATCGGTCGGATTGCGCGGCGTAACGATGTCCTCAGCGCGCGTTTTCACAGCGGCTAGCGCGTGCGGATGCGAGAAAATATAGAACTGCTCTTCGCGGATCGCATCGAACACCATGCCCGCGACTGTTTCCGCACTCACCTTCCCTGAACTCACCGCCTTTTCGCTCATCGCGCGCGACACGCGTTGCGATAAGGTCGGCGGCGTGTCGTTGTCCAGTTCGGACGGACGATTGCGATGCGCCTTCGCGATACCCGTCGGCACGAAGTACGGGCACAGCACCGAGCACGCCACCTGCTGCGTGACCAGCGAAAGATCCTGGTATAGCGACTCGGTCAGCGACACCACGGCATGTTTCGACACGTTGTACGGCCCCATCATGGGCGGGTTGAGCATGCCGGCCATCGACGCCGTGTTGACGATATGTCCGCGATAGTCCGGATCGCGTTTGGCGGCGTCGAGCATCAGCGGCGTGAAAGCCCGCACGCCGTGAATCACGCCCCACAGGTTGACGCCGAGCAGCCATTGCCAGTCGCGTTCGGTGTTCTCCCACACGAGACCGCCGCTGCCGCCTACGCCCGCATTGTTGAAAACCAGATGCACGCCACCGAAGGCGTCGAGCGTGGCGCGGGCCAGTGCGTCGATTTCCTCGCCCTTCGCGACATCGAAGCGGCGCGCGATGGCCTGTGCGCCGGCCGCGCTCACCTCGGCGAAGGTTTCATCGAGCGCGTCCTGTTGCACGTCGGCGAGTACGAGGCGCATGCCCAACTTCGTGCCGAGCCGAGCGAACTCTCGGCCGAATCCGGAGCCCGCGCCGGTGATCACCGCAACCTTGCCTTCAAAATTGTCCATGCCTTGTCCCATTGCCAGTTGGTGTATTCAGCCAGGTGTATTCAGACGTCTCTATACGCTGTGCTAACGCGATGCGGGATAGTACTGCTCGCGCAATTCCCGTTTCAGCACCTTGCCGATCGGACTGCGCGGCAACGCGTCGACAAAGGTCAGCGCGGAGAGCCGCTGCACCTTGCCGAGCCGCGCGTTGACCCAGGCCAGCAGCGTGTCGGCGTCGATCGGTGCGGCCGGGCGGCGCACCACGAACGCAACCGGCGTCTCGCCCCATTGCTCCGACTGCGCGCCCACCACGGCCACATCCGCGACGTCCGGGTGCGAGCACAGTTCTGCCTCGAGGTCACTTGGATAAACGTTGAAGCCACCCGAAATGATCATGTCCTTCTTGCGGTCGAGCAGGGTCAAAAATCCGTCTGCGTCGAAACGGCCCATGTCGCCGGTGCGGATGAAACGCTTGCCACTCGGGTCGTACCACTCCGCCTCGGCAGTCTTCTCCGGTTGACGGTAGTAGCCGGTCATCATCGCGGGCGAATGGCCGACGATTTCGCCCACCTCGCTCGCTGCGACCTCGTTACCGAGCTCGTCGATCAGACGGATATCGTGACCTTCGATCGGTTTGCCGACCGTATGCAGCCTGGTGGGACATTCGTCCGCCTCCAGTTGACACGAGCCACCGCCTTCGGTCATGCCGTAGTACTCGGTCAGCTTGCCCGGCCAGCGGCGCACCACGTCCGCCTTCACGCTCGCGGCGAACGGCGCGCTCGTGCAAAACTTGGCCTGGAAGCTTGAGAGGTCGTAACGGTCGAAGTCCGGATGCGCCATCAAGCGCTGATACTGGACCGGCACCAGCATGGTGTGCGTGACACGATACTGTTGCGCCAGCTCGAGATAGCGTGTGGCGTCGAATTTCGGCATCAACACGACTGTGCCGCCGAATGTCAGCGTCGGCATGAAACTCACGAGCGTCGTGTTCGAATACAACGGTGTGGAGATGAGCGTCGTGGCGTCTGGTCCATAGCCGCGCTGGATGCTGCGCACCGCATAAGCCCAGCGCATGCCGTGCGACTGCACGATGCCTTTCGGCGTACCCGTGGTGCCTGACGAATAGATGATGTTGAACGGCCACGCCGGATCGATCGTCACGGCTTCTGGCGTTGCGCCCTTGGGCGCGAGCCACGCTTCAAGCGGGGTGCTGCCTGCGTGCGCATCCAGCGCGATGGGGATTGCGCTGATCTCTGCGGCCACCGGTTCGAGGAGACGCTTGACGTCGGCACCGAGAAACAACAGCCGCGCGCCGGAGTTGCCGATCATGCTGACGAGACTCGCCGCACTCGACGATGGCGCGAGCGGCGCGACCGCCGCTCCTGCCCTTAGGCCGCCAAGAAACACCACCGCGTATTCCACCGAGGCGGCGGCGCATAACGCAATCGCATCGTAAGGCTTGATGCCGTCGCGCTGCAACGCGGCAGCAAAGCGATCGACTCGTGCATCAAGCTCGGCATAAGTCACGACCTCGCCGTCGCAGATCAATGCCGCGTGCTCACCGCGTTCTTTGGCGAAGCGGCGGAGCATGTCGGTGATGCAGACGAACGGTTCGTCCAGTAAGGCTTCGAGCCATGTCATGACGAGGCGCCTCCTGTGCTGCCAGTGCTGCCGCTGCTCTCACTGGCCGCGGCCGTGCGTGCCGCATCCTCTTCCTGCAACTTGCGCCACAGAATCTTGCCGCTGCCCGACTTGGGCAGCGACGTCACGAACTCGACAATGCGCGGCGCCTTGTAAGACGCCATCTGATCGTGCGACCAGTCGATGATCTCCTGCTCGGTGATCGTGCCGGCATGCGCCGCGGCAGGCACCACCAGCGCCTTGACGGTTTCGCCGCGCTTCGCGTCCTTCACGCCGATCACGCACACCTCGTGGATGGCAGGATGCCGGTACATGAGCGCCTCGACTTCCGCGGGCCACACCTTATAGCCCGATGCATTGATCATGCGCTTGAGCCGATCGGTCATGAAGAAATAGCCATCCTCGTCGATATGACCGAGGTCGCCGGTACGCAGAAAACGCTTGCCGTCGAGTTCGATAAACGCTTCTTCAGTCGCCTTGGGATTGCGCCAGTAGCCCTGCATCACCTGTGGCGCGTTCACGATGATCTCGCCGGTTTCGCCTTGCGGTAGTTCCTGCAGCGTGACCGGATCGATCACGCGCGAGTCGACGTCGAACACGGGAATGCCCAGGCACTGCGGCTTCGGCCGATGCGGGGGATTGATGTGCGTGCCGGCAATCGTCTCCGACATGCCGTAGCCTTCGACGTAATCGAGCCCCGTCAGCGACTTGAGCTTCCTGGCAATCGCGTCCGGCATCGCCGCGCCGCCGCCGCGTGCGCCCGTCAGGCTCGACAGATCGTACTCGCCGAGCTTCGGGTTCGACAGAAAATCGACCATCATCGCCGTGATCGACTGCCACGCGGTCACGCGATATTTCTGCATGCATAGCGCCGCCGCTTCCCGATCCCAGCGCGGCAACACGATAATCGTGGCGCCGGAAAAGACCGCGCTGTTCATGCCGCCTTGCATGCCGGTCACGTGAAAGAACGGCAATATCGATAGATACACACCGTCCGGCGGCGCCGAGAACCAGACGCAGCCGCCGAGCAGCGTGCTCATCACGCTGCGGTGCGTATGCATGCAGCCCTTCGGCTTGCCGGTGGTGCCGGACGTGTATGGCATCACACACAGATCGTCCGGACCGGTAGTGAGCGGACCCGGCGCGATATGCCGTTCGAGCACCTCGCGCCAGGGTATGACGCCGGAGATATTGAAGGTTTTGCGCGGCGCCGCCACGAATTCCGGCACGGGAATCGGCGATGGCCGCTTCAGATAATCGCTATACGTCGCGACGATGACGTGCTCGATGCCCTTCCCCGACCCCTTGCCGATCAGCGGCTCGACGTTCGCGAACAGGCATTGCGGCGCGATGATCGTGGTCGCCTCGCTGTCCTCGACGTAATGCGCCAGTTCACCGCTCATGTTCATCGGATTGACCGGCACCACGACAGCGTTCGCACGCAGGATCCCGTAGTAAGCGATGATCCATTGCGGGCTGTTCTGCATGTAAAGCAGCACGCGGTCGCCCGCCTTGACGTGGCATTCCTGCTGAAGAAATCCCGCGATACGCTCGGTTTCGTCCTTGAACTCGCCGAACGTAATCGGCGTGTCGTAGAAGACGATGAACGGCTTCGTGGGAAAACGCGCCGCCGATACTTCGGCGTTATAGAAAATGTTGGTCTCGGGCAGCGTCAGATGCAGTGGCACTTGCGGCGGCCAATTCGGGTGATGGCGTTCGTTCATCGGCGTCTCCTGCCTTACTGTCTGTGCGCGTTTCACACGGTGGTGCGCGCTTCGTTTACATCCACCGCGTGACGGACGCGGCTGGCTAATGAATCAGGGAAATCAGTGGAGTCAGCGGCTTCATGAACGCCCGAGGTAACGCCCAAGCTCCATCTTCGCAATGGCGTTACGGTGCACTTCGTCAGGGCCGTCCGCGAAACGCAGCGTGCGCGAACTCGCATACGCGCGAGCAAGGCCGAAGTCGTCGCTGACCGCGCCGCCGCCATGCACCTGCATCGCCCAGTCGATCACCTGGCACGCCATGCTGGGCGCAGCCACCTTGATCATGGCGATCTCCTGACGCGCGTCCTTGTTGCCGACCGTGTCCATCTTGTGCGCCGCGTTCAGCACCAGAAACCGCGTCTGGTCGATCATGATGCGTGCGTTCGCGATCCGTTCGCGGGTGACGCCCTGGTCCGCGATCGGTTTGCCAAACGCAACGCGCTCCAGCGAGCGGCGGCACATTGCTTCGAGCGCGCGCTCAGCGCGTCCGATCAAACGCATGCAGTGGTGAATACGGCCCGGCCCGAGCCGCCCTTGCGCGATCTCGAAGCCGCGGCCCTCGCCGAGAAGCATGTTGCTGGCCGGCACACGTACGTTTTCAAAGGAGATTTCGGCGTGGCCATGCGGGGCGTCGTCATAGCCGAATACCGGCAGATGACGCAGTACTTTCACGCCTGGTGCGTCTATCGGCACCAGAATCATCGACTGCTGCTGATGCCGGTTGGTGTAGTCCGGGCTGGACTTGCCCATGAAGATGAGGACCTTGCAGCGCGGATCGTTCGCGCCCGAGGTCCACCATTTGCGGCCGTTCAGAATGTAATCGTCGCCGTCGCGCTCAATGCGCGCTTCGATATTGGTCGCGTCTGACGACGCCACTTCCGGCTCCGTCATCGCGAATGCCGAGCGGATCGTGCCGTCGAGCAGCGGCAGCAGCCATTGCTGTTGCTGCTCCGGTGTTGCGTAACGCACCAGCGTTTCCATGTTGCCGGTGTCCGGCGCCGAGCAGTTGAACGGCTCCGCACCGATATGCGAGCGCCCCATGATTTCGCACAGCGGTGCGTATTCGAGGTTGGTGAGCCCCGCGCCGTATTTCGATTCGGGCAGGAACAGGTTCCACAAACCCACGGCCTTCGCTTTCTGTTTCAATTCCTCGATGACCGGCGCGGGCTGCCACCGGTTACCGGATTCACGCGCGGCGTCCATCTGCGCTTCGAAAACCGCCTCGGCTGGATACACGTGCTCGTCCATGAAAGCGTTCAGGCGCTGCTGCAAACTCTTGACCTTGTCCGAGTGCTGAAAATTCATGCGGCGTCTCCTGTCGACTGGAGTTAGCGCTTTAGCTGTCGGCCAGAGTTGGCGCTTTAGCGCTTACTCTGGTCCCATGCAAAGCACTTACTCCGGTCCCATGCAAAGCTCTTTTAGGTAAACGCAGCGCGCCCTGGCCCACGCGCCGCGTCTCGTGACCAGCCGATCAAACAATGATCGATCCGCCATCCACCGCAAAATACTGGCCCGTGATATGACGCGACGCTTCACTCGCGAGGAACACGACCGGGCCTTTGAGATCCTCATCACCGCCGAGGCGCTGCAACGGCGTGCGCGAAACGATGGTGTCTTCGAGTTTGTCGAGTAAGCCCGCCGACATCTTCGAAGGGAAAAATCCCGGGCAGATCGCGTTGACGTTGATGTTGTACTTGCCCCATTCCGCCGCGAGCGCCCGCGTGAAATTGATCGCCGCAGCCTTGGAGGTGTTGTACGCAATCGTGTTCATGCCAGGCGGCGAACCCTTCAACCCTGCCACCGACGCGATGTTGATGATCTTGCCCGCACGACGCGGAATCATGCTGCGCTTGCCCACTTCACGAGCGACGAAAAACGGCGCATGAACATTCAGGTTCATCACCTTGTGCCACGCTTCATCGGGATAATCTTCGGCCGGTGCGCCCCATGTCGCGCCCGCATTGTTCACGAGAATGTCGATGCTGCCATGCAGGCCGAGCACTTCATCCACGAGACCGGGGATTCCCTCAAAGCGCTGCAGATCGTTGACGATGGTCTGTACCTCGATACCCCGGCTTTGCAGATGTGCTTTCGCTTCGGCGAGTTCATTGGCCTTACGCGCGGTGATTGCCACGCGACAGCCCATTTCTCCGAGTGCCTCGGCCATTTGCAGGCCCAGCCCGCGCGAGCCTCCGGTGATCAGTGCAACCTTGCCGTCCAGTTGAAACAGGTCTTTCACAGACATTACGACGCTCCTCCAAGTTGTTCTGCAATGCAGACTTCTATTCCAGATTTGCTAACCATCATACGTGCCGAAATTCAGCCTGTAAATAAAAGCACGCTCATTCACTTTTGATTTAAACTGACACGCATCGTCGATGGGCGGGTCATCGGGACTTACCCGAATACCGCACTTTTCAATCGAGCCGCGTCTATGCGATTTCGTGGGTTCCCGCGCTTGCCGCGTAGTTGTTCTGCGTAGCGGCTTACCTTTGGACGGATCTTCTCCCATGCAAGATGCGCTGATCATCAACTCGCGTGATCTGGAATTCCAGTTGTTCGAGGTGCTCGAGGCCGAGACGCTCACGCAGCGCGCGCGCCACGCCGACCACACTCGCGAAACTTTCAACGCGGCGCTCGAAACCGCTCATGCGGTCGCCGCTGAAAAGTTCGCGCCGCACAACCGTCTTTCGGACGAACACGAACCGCAATTCGACGGTCAACGCGTCACGATGCCCGCCGAGGTCAAAGACGCACTCGACGCGTTCCGCTCCGCCGGTTTCCTTGCTGCAGGCAAAGACTACGAATGGGGCGGCATGCAGTTGCCCTCGGTGATTTCCTTTGCTTGCCTGTCGCTCTTCAAGAGCGCCAACATCGCCACCTCGTCTTACGCGATGCTGACCACGGCGAATGCGAACGTGATCGAGCGCTTCGGCAGCGCCGCGCAGAAGCGCAAGTATCTGCAAGCCTTATTCGAAGGCCGCGCGTTCGGCACGATGGCGTTGACCGAGCCGCAAGCGGGCTCGAGCCTCTCGGATCTCGTCACCAGTGCAACGCCTAACGAAGACGGCACCTATTCGATCCGCGGCAACAAGATTTTCATTTCGGGCGGCGATCACGAGTTGAGCGAGAACATCGTTCACCTGGTGCTGGCGCGCATTCCCGGCGGGCCGCCGGGTGTCAAAGGCATCTCGCTCTTCACGGTGCCGAAGTTCCATGTGAATGACGACGGCAGCCGCGGTGCGCGCAACGACGTCGCGCTCGCGGGCTTGATTCACAAGATGGGCTGGCGTGGCACTACGTCGACGATGCTGTCGTTCGGCGAGCGCGGCGAATGCATCGGTGAACTGGTGGGCGAACCGCATCACGGGCTCGCTTACATGTTCCACATGATGAACGAGGCACGTATCGGCGTCGGCCTCGGTGCAGTCATGCTCGGCTATCGCGGCTATCTGGCGTCGCTCGATTACGCGCGCGAACGGCCGCAAGGGCGTCGTCCGGAAAACAAGAATCCGCTCGATCCGCAATTGCCGTTGATCGAACACGCCGACGTGCGCCGCATGCTGCTTGCACAAAAAGCGTATGTGGAAGGCGCGTACGCGCTGTGCCTGTACGCGGCGCGCCTCGTCGACGAACAGAACACCGGCGAGAGCGACACTGCACGCGCCGAAGCGGGCCTGCTGCTCGATCTGCTGACGCCGGTGGTGAAGTCGTGGCCCTCGCAGTGGTGCCTCGAAGCGAATAGTCTGGCGATCCAGATTCACGGCGGCTATGGCTATACGCGTGAATATCCGGTCGAGCAGTTCTACCGCGACAATCGCCTGAACATGATTCACGAAGGCACGCACGGTATCCAGGCGATCGATCTGCTCGGCCGCAAAGTCGTGATGAAACAAGGCGCGGCGCTTAAGCTGCTGGGACGTGAAATACAGCGCAGCCTCGAATCGGCTCGAGTTCATCCGGCACTGCAAGCGCATGCCGATTCACTCGGCCAGGCATGGAACGAATTGACCGGCACGGTTGAAGCGTTGTTGCCCACGCTCGCCAGCGAAAGCGAACGCGCGCTCGCCAACGCGAATGCTTTTCTCGAAGCGTTCGGGCATATCGTGATTGCGTGGACGTGGTTGCGGCAGGCGATCGTTGCGAGCGCCGCGCTACCTGAAGCGAAGAGTGAAGCCGACCGTGACTTCTATCGCGGCAAGCTGCATGCGTGTCAGTGGTTCTTCCATTGGGAACTGCCGCGTGTCTCGCTGATGCTTGCCACGCTGCGCAGTCTCGACGATACGACGCTCAGCATGGCACCTCAGTGGTTCTAGGCGCTGCCGCTCAGTGCGGCTTTCCACGCCGCTTGATACCGCCTGACACCGCTCAATGCGACAGCGCGACTTCCAGCTGCGTCACTACGTCGATCAGACGTGGCCGCACTTCTTCGAGCAGGAACTCTTTGGAGAGCTTGAACGAAGGTCCGCCGACATTGATCGCCATGATCGGCAGCTCGCCACCCGGCTGGAAAGCACGTGCGATGCCATTCACCTCTTTCTGCCAGTCCCCGAACGAAGTCGTCACGCCGAGCGTGCGGTAATCTTCGAGCGCGTTCTCGATGCCACGGCGCGTTTTCGGCCACGCGACGTGATCGAGCTCACGCACCTGCTCCATGAAGCTGAGACGATCGTGTTCAGGAATCGCCGCGAGCCACGCACGGCCAATCGCCGACGTGGCAACCGGAATACGCGAACCGACTTCCAGCGTCAGCGTAAGCGCAACCGAGGCCCGGCAATTTTCCACGTAGATCATCGAGAGCCGGTCGCGCGTACCCAACGACACGGTTGCGCCGACGATATCAGCCAACTCCTGCATCACCGGCCGGGCGATCTTGCGGACATCAAGCCGCGCCAGCATCGCGCTGCCCAGCGCGAGCGAAGCCGTGCCAAGCCGGTATTTGCCGCTCTCTTTCAAATGAATCAGATAGCCGAGCAGCGTCAGCGTGTGAGTCAGACGCGATACCGTCGATTTCGGCAGCTTGCAGCGCAATGCGAGTTCCTGATTGCTCAGCGATTTGTCGCCTGAGCGAAAACACGCCAGCACTTCGAGCCCGCGCGCGAGTGCCGTGACGAAATGCCGGTCGTCCTTGTGCGCCTCGTGCGCCGTCCGGCTCGCGAGGACCGAATTTGCGCTGGCGGATGCAGCGGGTGTCTGCTCACCGTCTGCCGCGCTCGGCTCCTCGACCGGATGATCGATCGGGCTGTGATTGGTTTTGCTCAAAATGAAACGCGCTCCCGCGAAACGGCACCATCTGAAGGACAAACCATAGTCCGGAACAGGGGTGATCCGGGCTGCGGAATTATAGACAAATGCAAAAAATCGCTCAGACTTCTTCTTTCGGCGCAGCCACCACCGGGCTGAAAAAATAAATTACCGCGCCGACAGCAAGCGGCACGACGGTCACGGCAAATAGCGCCGAGTAGATCCCCGCATTAGACAGATGCGCCTGTTTTGCGACACCCGCGATCCAGCCGAAACAACTGCTGGTCAGCGCCACGCCGAGAAAAACGAGGCTGTTGAGCAGGCCCAGACCGAGCCCGAGCCGGCGCGGTGCAATGATGGCGCGCGCTTGCGACATTACGAGCGGATGGATCGAGCCGACCGAGAACAACACGCAGATCAACGCGACACTGACGCCCCAGTTGCCGTCCGGACTGACAGCGAGTACCAGTGCCGCCAGCACGCCGGCGATCAGCCACAGCAACGAAATAAGCTTGGGTGCGCAGAACCGCACGACCACCGGAATACAGAACGATGCGGCGATCCCGATCACGCTGGTGACGGTCATTGCATTGCCGCGGGCGATAACGTCGAAGCCGTAGACGTCGGCGAGATACGGGCCGCCCCATGACGTACGAAACGTGCTGCCGACCGAGAGCGCGAGGCAGGCCGGCATCAAGGTCCAGAAACCGGTACGCCGTTTCAATGCGCCTGCCGCGTGTTGCGATGCAGCGAGGCTTTGCTCATGCGCGGCGGCATCGCGCCGGCGCACGAAGCATACGACGCCAAGCGTCGCGCATAGCATGGCTAACGCAGCGGTAACCATGACCGGACGCCAGCCGAAGCTAGCCGTCGCCCGGCTCAGAGGAAACGCGGCCAGCAATGCGCCCGCCATGCCGATCGCACTCGCCGTCGTGACAGCGCGTACATTGCGCGTGCCGTGGCCGGAATGCAGCACGTAGTTGAGCAGCCCCATAAAGATCGGCGCGCAACCCAGTCCGATGCCGGCTTGCGCGACGAGCGCCACGGTTGCGCTCGTCGTCATCGAAAGAACGCCGGCGCACGCGGCGCCGACGCCCATCAAAAGCGCGGTCGGACCGCGCACGCCGTAGCGGTCGAACATGACGCCGACCGGGAGTTGCGCGATGGCGAACACAAGGAAGAATGAGCCCGCAAACCAGCCGAACATCTGCGGCGAGAAATGAAAATCGCCGATCAGCTGGGTGGAAATCACAGCGATATAACTACGGAAAAACTGACTCAATACGTAGCTGAAGGTCAGTGCCCACAAGCCATAATCGATCGACGATGCAGCGGCTTCAGTGCGTGGTTCGTGTAGTTGTTCCTGTACGCCATCAGACATCTGCGGTACGCCCTGAATGATCGAAGCCGTCATGATAGGCGAATCGGGTGACGGGCGGCCAGGTCAGTTTTTTCAACGCTCGCGCGTTTGCTGGAGTATTGTTTAAGCGCGCCGGGAGCTTCACGACGTTACTCTTCTACAAGACCGGAGGCCCATGCGGGCGGAAAAGTGCTTGCAGGCGCGTGTTTTTTTGCATGCAACGATGCGAAATCAACTTTTCGAGGAATGGAGAAAACGTGAAAACAGTCAATCTATTGAAGGCGCTCGGCATCGCATTGTGTGTGGCGACTGCGTCCGGCGCCTATGCCCAATCGAGCGATGCGATGGCGTCGGGCACCATGATGGCGCCGGCTCCGAATTCGAAAGCGATGAAGAGCACGGACCGCAAGTTGGGTCTGGCCGTGCGCAAGGCATTAGGCAAGGCGCAGGGTTTTGATGTGTCGAACGTGTTTGTCCGGGCGCGCGGCGGTGCGGTGACCTTGACTGGAACGGTGCCCGATGGCGCTCAAATCCCACAAGCTGAGGAAGTGGCCAAGGGCGTTTCAGGCGTGACGTCGGTGAACAACAAGCTGACGCTCGGCACGCAGGGCGGCGGTGGAGGTTGATCGCGTCTGACGATTGACGAATGACGAGCAGTGACGATGGGTAGCGCCGCAAGAGCCAATTTGCGGCGCTGTCTGTCGTTCTGGCGGTTTTCAGCTTATGTGCGCACGAGCCCTGTCAGCGGGCGCATGCCGGCGGTCTGGCCGAACAATGTAGCGGCCGTACGCTGCGGATCGAGTCCGAGGCTTTCGCTTGCGGCGCCGGCGATCAACGCATCCAGCGACATCGTCGGCTTAAGGTCGCGCGCTTCGTAAAGGTCGCCCGGTTTCAGGCCCGGCCAGTCGGCGAGCACACGTCCGCCCGCCACCGCGCCTCCCAGCATCATCGCCACCGAGCCGGTGCCATGATCGGTGCCCCCCGTGCCATTGGCGGCGGCGGTTCTGCCGAACTCGGTTGCCACCACCACGGTAGTCTTGCTCCACAACGGCCCCATGCCGTCGCGCAATGCCGCCAGCATCGTGTCGAGCGCTTTCAGCTGATTGGCAAGGCGTGCGTTCTGCGCAGTGTGCGTGTCCCAGCCACCGGTTTCGATCATCGCAATGCGTGGACCATCGTCGCGTGACAGAAAACCGGCGGCGAGCTTGCCAAGGCTCGCCGGGTCCTGACGCGCTCCGGCGTCGCCCGCGAGTCCGCGCGCGGTCATGGCGGACTCCCATAGCGGGCGCAATTGCGCATCCTGATCGTACAGCTGAGAGACCCGCATGAGCAGATCGTCGGGAGCCTGCGGCAACCCCGAGGGCGCGTACGAGGTCACCTGCGCGTTGCCGCGCAGCGCCATCGGCACGGTCGGCGCAAAGGCGATCGCGTTCTCGCGCGTGGCGGGCATCGATGCGACGAGCCGGTTCAGCCAGCCGTCCTTCATCTGATACGGCGAGGTGCCGCCGGTCTCCAGCACGTTCTGCCCGTCGAAGTGCGAGCGGTCGCGATACGGTGACGCTACTGCATGCACGAACAGCGCTTGGCGATCCGCATACATCGCGGCGGTCTGCACCAGCGAGGGATGCAGCGCGAAGGTGCCGTCGAGCCGGGTCGCTTTGGATGCATCGATCGCAAGCGCACCGCGCAATGTCGCGTAGGCGGGTTCGGCGTACGGGACGACGATGTTCAGGCCATCGGCCGCACCGCGCTGGATCACGAACACGAAGCGGCGATCCGTTGCGACGCTGGCAAACGCGATCCGTGGCGACACGAGAATCGCGCCTGCGCCTGCAGCGGCAACGCTGAGAAATTTTCGGCGTGAAAACATGGCGTTCATCTCCGTTGAAAATCCGGCGAGACCAGCAGCAGCGCGATCGCGGTCGATGCGCTTTCGGCACGCGACACGGCCGTGGCAGTCGGCGCACTGAGCGAGCCGGCCAGCAAGGTCTGCCCGAGCGAGCGCGCGTCGAGCCGGTCGCCGACGCGCGACGCGAAGCGCTGTGCCACTTCGACCCGGCGCACGAGCGCATCGGGCGCCGCCCAGCTTGCGGCAATGTCGTCGTAGCCCGCAGGCGAGCCTGGCCGCCACACCGGTTGACCGAGTTGCGTCAGGATGGGTGCGGCCTGCAGGTTGCCGATGTCCTGCCAGCCGAGCCCGCGCATCGAAGAAATGGTCCACTCCCACGGCGTCTTGAACTTCACCGCAGCCGGCGACCACGCCTGCGGCATGTCGAGCAGCGTCCGGTACACAGTCGGCAGATCGCCGCCGCTACGCGCGAATGCATTCGCCAATCGCTCGCTCACATCCGGCGGCGGATTATCCGCAACGAAGTGACGGGCGAGCTTGCCGCCGATGTGCTGTGCCGTCGCGGGCGCGCTCGCGAGGTCGTGCAGGATCGCCAGCGCCTGTTCTTCTCCCGGCTGGTCGTAGCGGAGGCCCATGATGGTTCGCGAGCCCGGCTCGTGCAGCGCGACGCGAAACACGAAGGTGCCTGGGGCGGCGTTCG
Source organism: Paraburkholderia sediminicola (assembly GCF_046026675.1). GTDB lineage: Bacteria > Pseudomonadota > Gammaproteobacteria > Burkholderiales > Burkholderiaceae > Paraburkholderia > Paraburkholderia sediminicola_F. Next base: position 2,278,233 of record NZ_JAQQEY010000002.1, read on the forward strand.
GCTGCGTACCCTGCCCGCGCGGGTTGCCTGGATTGCCAGCGAGACTCCAGCCGGTCAGCGCACGGGCGAATTCCGTGACGTCGTCCTGGTTGTAGCCGCTGCGCACACCGAGTGTGTGCAGCTCCATGATTTCGCGCGCCAGATTCTCATTCAGCCCGCGTTTGACGTTCGGATTGCGCTCTGCGGCGCGCATGGCCGCCATGCTGTCCGGTCCAACCGAACGCGTCTGATCGAGAAACAACTGCATGGCCGGATGACGTTCGACGGCGACCAGCATATCTTCGAAACGGCCAAGCACGTGCGGGCGGATCGCTTCCGCTTCGAATGAACCGGCCAGCGCCGCGACGCCGGGTTTTTCCGTCGACACCGCGAAGTGGTTCGCCCAGAAATGAACCAGCCGCTCGATAAAAGGTGTCTGCGTGGTCAGCGCGCTGGCGACCCGCGCGTTCACCGAAGAACGGTACATGTCGAGAATTTCGCCGCGCAATGCTTTTCGTTCGGCTTGCTTATCAGTTTGTGCGACGGTTTCTGGTGCGCCCTGCCCGCTGGTTTGCAGGTTGGCCTGCCCAGTGGTTTGCATGCTGGCCTGCGCATTCGTCTGATTGGCGGATGCGCCTTCGTTGACGGTCTGCTGAGTCTGGCGGTTCAGTTGATTCAGTTGCATGCGCTGCTGTGCCAGCTCACCGGACAGCGCCGCCGAATCAGGCTGGCTCGCCCACGCGGCAGGCCGCGGCTGATATTGCTCGAACTGCGCGAGCAGCCATCCCTTCGGGTCGACGGGCGGCGTATCGTCGGCACGCGCGCCGAGGCCGAAGCGGTTCAGCGCAATCGCCGCGGCATTCATGTTCGGTGATGTGGCCATGCCATCCTCTTCGGCGTTGGATATTTCTTTAAACGACCGCCACGCTCCAATCCGTCGCGGCCGTTCCGATTTTTTTATTCGCCCGACACTTCACTCGAAGACTCACTTGCGGCCGGCTTCGGTGGCTTGTTCGCATTGGCGGCCGGTTGCGGTTCACGCCATTGTCCGCGCAGCTTCAGGCTGTCGGCGAATGCGACGCGCTCTTCAGGCGACAGCGTCGCCGCAAAATCCGCCACACTGCCCTCCACTTGCGCGCGCAAGCTGCTGTCGGCCTGACGCGTGCGGGCCAACGCCGCGTCCAGTGCCGCGCGATCGAACTGCGGCGCGGCGAGCAGACGCAACACGTCGTGACGCCCTTCGCGGCCTTCGCGGGCATATTGCCGGCCCTCGCGGCGCGCATTCTTCAAGCCGTCGACGAAAGCCTTCTGACGCTCGGCCGGCAGCGTTTCAGCAGCAAAGCGCAGCGCGGTGCGCTGCTGCGCCAGCACCGTGGTGGTCGCGCCATGCGCCGCAAACCACTGATAAGCGCCCCCGGCAATCGCGCCCAGCAGAAACACGTTGAGCACCAGCGAAGCCACCAGCACGATTTTCCATGACCGGCCGTTCATTCGCCGCTCCAATCGGCGGATGAACCACCGAAGCTCGAAGTTAAATAAGAGGACTCATGCACTTGCGGAACCGTCCCCGTCAAAACAAAGAACGAGACCGCAAAAGCGCCGGCCACGCCGCCCAGCACGCCAACGCCTGCCACCGCCGCACCCGACCACCACAGTTTCCGGCGTGGTGCGCTCGGCCGCCGTCCCGGTGCGCTGCCGATGATGCGCTGCTGCAATGCCGCGCCAGGCGGATCGACCTTGTCGGTGGCCAGCCATGCATCGATGCCGGCCACGTCCGCCAGCAACGCGCCGGCCTCGGCACGATGCGCCGCGGCCCAGGCATCTGCCGCTGCGCGTTCCTGTTGCGGCCAGCGGCGCGGATCGGCGCCGTAGGCTTCGACGATCTGATGGAATCTTTCGGGCGTCATGACTTGTCCTTGCTAAGGCCGCTGCCGGCCAGTTGGGCGCGCAGATTGCGGCGCGCACGTGCCAGCAGACTTTCCAGTGCATCGACCGTGATGCCCATCAGGGCGGCAGCGTCGATGTTCGACATCTCCTGGTAGTAATTCAGCACCAGCGCCTCGCGCTGTCGTGCCGGCAATGCGGCGAGCGCCTCGCGAACGCGTTCGTCCTGGGCGCGCGCTTCAAGCGCGGCGTCGGGCAACGCGGCGGGGTCGATCACGTCGGGCAGGTCGTCTTGCGGGACTTCGCGGCGGCCGCGCAGACGGTCATAGCAGAGATTGAGCGCGACACGATGGACCCACGTATCGACCTTCGCCTCGCCTTCCCGCCAGCGCGAAGCCTGTTTCCAGATCCGCACGAAGACCTCCTGCGCCACGTCTTCCGCTTCCATGCGGTCTCCCAGCATGCGCGTGGCGAGCGCGAGCAGACGCGGCAGCTTGCGCGCGACGAGCGAGCGGACGGCGGCCGGGTCCTGCCGGGCCACCCCCTCGAGCAATTCCGCATCGGGATCGCGTTCGCTCAAGGTATGCGGCTCCACAGCGAGCCAAAGAGCACCACGGCGCTCAACGTTCAGGCCCAATGCCCTTCGACCCAACGCCAGTTAGGTCCGCGCTGCACCCAATGCCCCGGCACCCAACGATAGCCGACGCGCACCGGCTGCCAGTGGCCCGGCACCCACACATAACGGCCGTGCTCCCAACGCCAGCGCCCCTGATCCCAGACGTAGCCGGCACGCGGCGCCGGCATCACCTCGACGCGCGGCGGCGGCGGCGCCATCGGCGCGACGATCACCGCCTGCGCGAAGGCAGGCGCAGCCGCCAGTGTGGCAACGGACGTAATCGCCGCAGCGAGCACGGAAGTCAGAAGGCGGACCAGTTTGGTCGATGTCATGTTGGATTTCTCCCATAAGAGCCGAAGCCAGAAGCGGCTGCGTTTCTTCTTGAACGCCGCAGCCGGAAAAATCCGTCGTTCTCCGCCGTTCTGATTGGCGCTGAAAGAAACGCGCCGCTGCACGCGAATCGAGGAGGCCATAACAACCTTTCCATCGCGGCCTCGCGCAAGCGGAACGACAGTAAAAGTTATCTAAATGAATGGCAACCGATAGGTGGCGTAATGTTCGCGCCCTCAAATCTTAATCAGCGGGTGTTTCAATGCGCGCTGTTTCTAGCGGTAAGACACCTCAGCTGTATTTCTAACAATATCCCCAGCGAACATCCACACGTGCATTACTGGAAACGCTGAACGGCGAAGTCGAATCTGGAGCCAGTCACATGTTCCGTAGAACCCTCTTACCCATCCCGTTTGCCGCGATGCTTGCGCTCGCTGCTTGCGGCAACAATAGCGTGAGTTCGACGGCGTCCGCGCCGGCGGCTGCATCGACGCCGGTAGTTACGGTGTCGGCGCAGGATGCCGTCACGACGGCCACGCCGATCAAACACGTGGTGGTGATCTTCGGCGAGAACGTCTCGTTCGACCACTACTTCGCAACCTACCCGCAGGCCAACAACCCGGTTGGCGAGCCGCAATTCTCAGCAGCCGCTGGCACGCCGTCGGTCAACAACCTCAGCACCAACAACCTGATCACCGCGAACCCGAACGCGCTGTCGACCTCGCCGAACACGGCGGGCCGCACGGTGGGTTCGGTGACGATAGCGGGTCTCGGCCTGCCGGCCGCCGACCTGCTGCCGTTCCGTCTCGATCGTTCGCAAGCCAATACGTCGAGCCAGAACCACGCGTATGCCGCAGAACAGCTCGCATATAACAACGGCGCGATGGACTCGTTCCCGCTGTTCACGGCGGCGGGTTCGACCATTGCCGGCAGCACCGGCGCGTTCGCCACGAAAGGCCAGGTGCTCGGTTACTTCGACGGCAATACGGTCACGGCAATGTGGAACTACGCGCAGAACTTCGCAATGAACCAGAACGCGTACACGGACACGTATGGTCCGTCGACGCCTGGCGCACTCGAAGTCATCTCAGGCCAGAACAACGGTGTCGTGGTGACGGGCGGAACCTCGGCCAACGCAATTCCTGACTCGACCGGCGGCTTCACGATGGTCGGCGACCTGGACCCGACCGGTGACGCCTGCACGATCGCGGCAGGCAGCACGGTGACGGGCGCGATGACGTCCAGGAACATCGGCGACCTGCTCAGCGCGAAGGGCCTGACGTGGGGCGGCTTCATGGGCGGCTTCAACCTGACGACCACGAATGCCAACGGCACGACCGGTTGCGCACGCTCGACCTTCTCGCAAGTCCTGAACGCAACCAAGTCTGACTACGTGCAGCATCACGCCTGGTTCCAGTACTACGCGACCACGGCCAACCTGAAGCACACGCGTCCGACGTCGACGGCAGTGATCGGCGCGACCGATCCGCTCGACAACACGGCAACGCCGGTTCACCACCAGTACGACACCGACGACTTCTTCACCGCGGTGAAGGCGGGCAACTATCCGTCGGTGAGCTTCCTGAAGGCGCCTGCGATCAGCGATGGCCACCCGGGCAACTCGGACCCGATCGACGAGCAAGCTTTCGTCACGAAGGTGATCAACTTCCTGCAGCAACAGCCTGACTGGAAGAACACCGCCGTGATCATCGCCTACGACGATTCGGACGGTTGGTACGACCACCGCTACATGGCGCCGAAGAGCTCGTCGTTCGATTCGACCACGGCGCAATCCGCGGGCGGCGCGACGGTGGCTGGCACCGACAACCTGAGCGGCACGGGTCAGTGCACTGCAACAGGCGCGGTTCAGCCGCAGGGTGTGAATGGCGGTGCGGTGAACGGGCGTTGCGGCCCGGGTACGCGCACGCCGTTTATCGTGGTGTCGCCGTGGGCGAAGGTCAACTTCGTCGACGATACGCCGATCACCCAGGCGTCCGTGGTCAGGTTCATTGAGGACAACTGGCTCGGCGGTCAACGCCTTGGCAGTGGTTCGTTCGATGCAACCGCGGGCAGCATCATGAACATGTTCAACTTCTCGGGCTCGGGCAACAATCCGACGGTGTATCTGGACGAAAACCTGGGTACGAAACTGTCGGCGCCGCCGGCTAGCTGACCCGCAAACGTGCGGACTGCTCTTTCGGTGCACCTGCCGTCATGTCATGCACGAGCGCTGCTCGTGCATGACGACACGATGCGCAGCGCGAGGAAGAGCACGAAACACATCAAGCTGTAGTTGGGCGTCGAGCCAGTGCAAACGTGCTGGCTCGATTTGCTTTTTGATCGCACCTGATCGAATTACTTGTCACTACCGCCATGAATCATCCTTCAGACGCCCTGCTGCCCCCGCATCTGCCTGCCGGCGGTGAGCCGGGTCCCGTCATTACCCGTCGCGCCTGGCTCAGGCTGCTCGCGTGGAGCGCCGCCGGCATCATGCTCGCGCTCGTCGTGGTTTGCGCGTACGCGCTCATCTATCCGGAACGGATGCCGCCCGCAGTTGGCTCGATCGTCGAGGAAATCACCGGCGCGAATCCCAATCCAGTTCATTTGATGCGTCCGCAAGACGCGCCGCTGAGCGCGGTTGCGCTGCTCGGCAAACAGATTTTCTTCGACCAGACGTTGTCGGCATCGGGTACGCAGTCGTGTGCGTCGTGCCACTCAGCACAGCATTCGTATGCGCCGGATAACGCGTTCCCGGTTCAACTCGGCGGCGCGCACATGAATCAGGCGGGCTATCGGCCGCCGCCGTCGCTGACGTATCTGTACCGCCAGGCGCCATTCAGCATCGGACCAGATCAGGGCGATACCGACGTGCCCGTCGATATGACCCAACTGGCGTCGCAGGCCGCCGGCGTGCAGCGCGCACAGAAGACGGCGCTTGCCGCCCCCGCCGCCCCGGCGATGGTGCCGCAAGGCGGTCTGTTCTGGGACGGCCGCGCCGATACGCTGCAAATCCAGGCAATCGGTCCGCTGATGAATCCGGTGGAGATGGCCAACGCAACTGAAGCAGATGTCGCGCACAAGCTGCTGCAAACGAAGTATGTGGACCAGTTCAAGCAGATCTTCGGACCGGGCATCGTCAATAATCCGAGCCTGCTGATCTCGGAAGCCATGTTCGCAGTGGGACGGTATCAGACCGAGGATCAGTCGTTCCATGCTTTTACCAGCAAGTACGATTACTGGCTCGAAGGTAAAGCACGGCTGACCCACGCCGAATTGCATGGCTTGCAGTTGTTCAACGATAAGGACAAGGCTAATTGTGCGGGTTGCCACTTGAGCCAGCCCAGCAAGGATGGCTTGCCGCCAGTGTTCACCGACACTCAGTACGAGGCCCTTGGCGTGCCGCGGAATCCGGCCATTCCGGCCAACAAGGATCCGAAGTTCTTCGATATGGGCGTGTGCGGGCCGTTCCGTGACGACATGACGAAGGAGACGCAGTACTGCGGGATGTTCCTTACGCCGACCCTGCGCAATGTTGCCGAGCGCAAGGTGTTCTTCCACAACGGCGTGTATCACGATCTCAAGCAGGTCATGGACTTCTACAACCTGCGCAACACGGCGCCCGAGAAGATCTATCCACGCGATGCTTCGGGCAAGGTACAGAAGTACAACGATCTGCCGGCGCAGTATCGCGCCAATGTCGATGTTGCCGATGCGCCGTTCGATCGCAAGTTCGGGGATCAGCCGGCCATGACGGATCAGGACATTCAGGACATCATTGCGTTTATGAAAACGCTGAATGACGGGTATAAGGCCGCAGGGTCCTGACTCCCACAGGGGCCGTTACGCAGCGTCGCGCGAGCCGGTGAGGTATCCTTCCCGGTTCCGCGACCACTTTTCGTACCCTGCCCGATGGCCGATTTCCCTTTCCACGCCGTACTCTTCGACTGCGACGGCGTGCTCGTCGACTCCGAACCCATCACCAACCGCGTGCTGACCGAGATGCTCGGTGAGCTGGGCTGGCACTTGAGTGTCGAAGAGGCGATGCAAATTTTTGTCGGCAAGGCCGTCAGGGATGAAGCCGCACTCATCGAAGCGCGCACCGGCTTCGCAATTACAGCGGATTGGCTCATGCAATTTCGCGCGCGTCGCAATGAGGCGCTCGATCGCGAGCTGGTGGCGATCGATGGCGCGGCGTCGGCAGTGCGCGCGCTTTACACATCGCTCAACGGACGCATTGCTGTCGCGTCCGGCGCCGATCGCATCAAAGTGGAACTGCAACTGGCGAAGGCCGGTATTCTCGACTGCTTCGAAGGGCGCATCTCTAGCGGTCACGAAACACCGCGCAACAAGCCGTATCCCGATGTCTATCTCGCCGCGGCCGCAAGCCTGGGCGTAGAGCCGCAACGCTGCGCTGTGGTTGACGATACCGTTACGGGCGTGACTGCAGGCGTGGCCGCCGGTGCCACAGTGTTCGGCTATTGTCCGAAAGAACTGAGCCACAGCAGCGCCACTGCCTTGCACGGCGCGGGCGCGGTTCACGTCTTCCGTGACATGGCCGACCTGCCCACGCTGCTCGCCGGATGGCGCGGCGTGCAGGGTTAAGCGCGCGCACCGTTACTCGACGACGTTACTCGAAAGCGGGGTCGATCGGCACGCGATACCCCACCGCGAGGCGGTTGGTCTCGTTCGCCATACCGACCACCGCCAGCAGCTCGCCGAACATTTCATCGGTCATGCCCGCGCGGCGGGCCGCCGCCGTATGGCTTGCGACGCAGTAGCCGCAGTTGTTCGTCACGCTCACCGCGACGTAAAGCAATTCCTTGATCAGCGGATCTAGCGCACCCGGTGCCATCACGTCCTTCAGACTGTCCCACGTGCGCGCGAGCGTAGGCGGATGCTGGGCGATGTATTTCCAGAAGTTGTTGACGTCGTCGACCTGGCGCGTCTGCTTGATGTCGTCATAGACGGCTGTGACTTCAGGCGAAGCTGCGGAATATTCGACGGCTTTAAGCTGGCTCATACATCCTCCTTTGCTTGCTAATGGAAATCGGCGATTCGTGCGCGAGTGGCGCAGGGTTGCCCATTGTGCCCAGAATTCCGGCAGGTGTAGCGAATGCTCGCAACAGCGTAGCTGTTGGTGGTGCGCCAACACCGTAGCGTCACGAGTCGGTGTATCTCAACCATCCTGCGCTCGCGAGATCGGTAGATGTGGACGCCATAACGCTTTGCGGCGGATGGCATGGTGTGTGCAAAGGGAATCAATGAGCGCGGCGATACCCGGGCTCACTGTCAATCCAACCCTGCCGGAGATCCACCATGAAAACGCTAGTTCTCAAAGATTTGCCCCGCGTCGATGAGCTCGACTGCACGGCTTCGCAATCCATCCGCGGCGGCATCGCTTGCCTCACGCGGGAAGCACCGTCTGCTTGCCCTGGCGGGATGATGCCGCCTATTGTCGTTCGGCGCGGCTGGGAGTGTCCGCCGATTCACTGGGGTTGTGGGCCTGTCCATGTCCCCTACGGCAAGCCGCCTTGCCACTCCGAGCCGGTCGTGGTGCCGCTTTAGGCAACGCGAGAAACCGCGTGAAGATAGACGGGCCAGCATGGCGGCCCGTCTATCTTCATCGCCACGCCGGGGTATCGTTACTTCCCTGTATCGCGTGGACGCAGCACCTGCCCACCCGGACCGTCTTTCACGAGCCAGCCCTCGGTTTTTAATTGCTCACGCAGACGATCAGCCTCGTTCCAGTCCTTAGCCGCGCGGGCCTTGTCACGCTCGTCGAAGATAAGCGCGATATCGGCGGGAATCACAGGCACGTCTTCCTTCCAGTCGGCAAGCCGAAGTCCGAGCACGACGTCGAATCGATCGACCGTCGCCCGTCGCGTCGCCGCCGGGAGATTGCTTCTCACCACATCCCAGAGCACGGCGAGCGCACGCGGCAGATTCAGATCCTGATCGACCTCAGCCTTGAAACGCTCAACGCTGTTCGCATCGGGCATGCCCCCTTCAGGCCATTGCACATAAGCTCGATGCAAACGGTCCAACGCGGATTGCGCGGCATCGAGCGCTTCGAGATTGAAGCGCAGCGTGCTCCGGTAATGCGCGCTGAGGCACAAGTAGCGATACGCGAGCGGATCGATGCCTCGATCGATCAACGTCTGCAAACGCACGAAATCGCCGCCCGACTTCGACATCTTGCCGGTGTCCAGCGTGAGAAAATGGCCATGCATCCAGAAGTTCGCGAGACGGGTTCCATGGCGTGCCCGCGTTTGCGCGATTTCATTGCTGTGATGCACGGCAATGTGATCCTCTCCTCCGCAATGAATGTCGAACCACGGGCCGAGGTATTTCGCCGACATCACCGAGCATTCGATATGCCAACCGGGAAAACCCCGGCCCCACGGACTATCCCACTCCATTTGCCGTATGGTGTCCGGCGGACTGAATTTCCACAGCGCGAAATCCGTCGGGTTCTGTTTCTCTCCCAGCGCAACACGCTTGCCGGCCTGCAGGCCAGCGACGTCGAGACGTGCGAGAAAGCCGTAGTCGTCCTGATTGCTCGTATCGAAGTAGACGCCGTCGGTCGTGCGGTACGTATAGCCGTTGCGTTCGAGTTCGGCAATGAAGTCGATCTGCTCGACGATGTGATCGGTCGCGCGGCACCACAGGGCAGGCTCGAGCAGGTTCAGCGCGCGCCAGTCGTTCATGAAGGCTTCCGTATATCGCTCCGCGATCGTCCACGCCGATTCGCCAGTGCGGCGGCTGCCCTTCTCCATTTTGTCTTCGCCTTCGTCAGCATCGGACACCAGGTGACCCACATCGGTGATATTGACGACGTGCCGCACGGTGTAACCGTTCAATGTCAGCACGCGTCGCAGCACGTCTTCGAACACGTAGGTTCGAAGGTTGCCGATATGCGCGTGGTCGTACACGGTCGGACCGCAGCAATACAGCCCCACATGGTCCGCTTGAATCGGCGTGAAAGCGCGTAAGGTGCGCGACCAGGTGTCGTACAGGACGAGTGGCATGTGAATTCCTGTGGTGTTGAGCGCGTTAGTGAACGTGAGAGCGCAAGAACGAAAGCGGAAAGATCAAAACAAAAAGCCACCGGTCTTGTGACGGGTGGCCTCAGGGATGCGGACGTGTACAGATCGACTCGCTAGACGCAAGCTCCCCTTGGCAGGCTGCAACAGCATGCGTGCAAAGAATGCGGACGAGAATGGATAGATGCGATCATGGAAACGATGCTAACGCGTGTTTCGAGAGCGGTCAATCCTGAATCGCGGCGCCGTGTCCAAATCGTGCGCCTTTGGAATGCATGAAGAAAGCCCCGCAAAGTTTTCAACTTGCGGGGCTTTTTCTCAAATGACTTAGTTTTCCGCCTAGCGGGACATCATGTGCATGCTGACGTTATGCATGATCCACAATGACCCGACGATCAGAATCACAGCCGTGAGCACCGTAAAGCCGAACGCCATGACGTTCCAACGCTGTGCCGACGACGCGTTCATGTGCAGGAAGAAAATCAGATGCACGACGATCTGCACAAACGCGAGGCCTGCAATCGCGAGCAGCGCGTTCTCGCCGGTCAACGTCCCGTTAAGGACGAGACCGAAAGCCGCGGCAGTCAGGATGACGGAGAGAATGAAACCCACCGTATAGCTGCCGAAGCTGCCGTGACTTTCTCCGCCGTGTCCTTCGTCCGGGTGCGCCAGGTGTGAGTGATGGCTATGGTCCATTTAGATCACGCTCGCAAGATAGACAAAGGTGAAGACGCCAATCCACACGACGTCCAGAAAGTGCCAGAACAGGCTCAGGCACGTCAGGCGAATCATGTCGCGTTCGGTCAGATCGCGATGACGCATCACCTGCACGGCGAGCACCACCATCCAGACCAGGCCGCACGTCACGTGCAAACCGTGCGTGCCGACCAGCGTAAAGAACGACGACAGGAACGCGCTGCGGCTCGGGCCCGCACCCTCTGCGATCAGGTGCGAGAACTCGCGCATTTCCAGCACGAGGAACGCGAGACCCAGCAGGAAGGTCACGCCGAGCCAGAAGAGCAGCACGCCCTTCCGGTTCTTGTGCGCGCCCAGCATCGCGAAACCGTACGTAATACTGCTCAGCAGCAGCATCGACGTTTCAAGCGCAACGCCTGGAATCTCGAACAGATCCTTGCCGGTCGGGCCACCCGCGAACTGATGGCCCATTACCGCGAACACGGCGAAGAGCGCGGCAAAGATGATGCAGTCGGTCATCAGGTACAGCCAGAAACCGAATACCGATTGCGACGGCACATGGTCCGGCGCGAGATGCGGTTGAACCGCAATAGTCTTCTGTAGCATCAGTCCACCTCAAGCGCAATGTGGGCACCAGCGCCGGCGCGTTTTTCTTCAATCAACGCGACTGTGTCGGCCGGGATGTAGTAGCCGTCGTTGCCCTGGAAGCTATAGACGATCACTGTTCCGATTGCACCGACCAGGCCGACAATCGCAAGCCACCAGATGTGCCACACACCGGCAAAGCCGAGCGCCAGCGAGAACAGGCCAACCAGCAGACCCGCTGACGTGTTCGACGGCATATGAATGTCGCGATACACCGGCTCTGTTTGCTGCGCTTTACGCGACTTCATATCGGTGAACGCATCCAGCTTACGCACCGTCGGGATGATCGCGAAGTTGTACACCGGCGGCGGCGAGCTCATCGCCCACTCCAGCGTATGACCATTCCATGGATCGCCCGAGACGTCGCGATTTTGCGGCAGATTGCGGTCGCGGATACTGACGTACAACTGCGCCAGTTGGCAGGCAATGCCGATAGCAATCAGCCCTGCGCCAAACGCAGCGAGGATCAGCCACGGATGCCATGCCGGATTGTCGTAATGGTTCAGACGACGCGTCATGCCCATGAAGCCGAGCACATACAGCGGCATGAACGCGACATAGAAGCCGACCAGCCAGAACCAGAATGCAGCCTTGCCGAGTTTCTCGTTCAGCTTGAAACCGAACGCTTTCGGGAACCAGTAGTTGAAGCCGGCCAGATAACCGAACAGCACACCGCCGATGATCACGTTGTGGAAGTGAGCGATCAGGAACAGGCTGTTGTGCAGCACGAAGTCCGCGCCCGGGATCGCCATCATCACGCCGGTCATTCCGCCGATCGTGAACGTGATCATGAAACCGATCGTCCACAGCACGGGCGTGGTGAATTCCAGACGACCCTTGTAGATCGTGAACAACCAGTTGAACACTTTCACGCCGGTCGGAATCGCAATCACCATCGTCGCAATGCCGAAGAAGGCATTGACGTCAGCGCCCGAACCCATCGTGAAGAAGTGGTGCAACCACACGAGGAACGACAGCACCATGATCGCGCAGGTCGCCCATACCATCGTCTTGTAGCCGAACAGCGGCTTCTTGGCGAAGGTGGCCACGACTTCCGAGAAAATACCGAACGCCGGCAGGATCAGGATGTACACCTCCGGGTGACCCCATGCCCAGATCAGGTTCAGGTACAGCATGGCGTTGCCGCCGCCGTCGTTCGTGAAGAAGTGCATGCCGAGGTAACGGTCCAGACCGAGCAACGCGAGCGTCACGGTCAGGATCGGGAACGACGCCATGATCAGCACATTGGTGCAGAGCGCGGTCCACGTGAATACCGGCATTTTCATCCAGGTCATGCCCGGGGCGCGCATCTTCACGATGGTCGCGAAGAAGTTCACACCGGTAAGCAAGGTGCCAATACCGGAGAGCTGCAAACTCCACAGGTAATAGTCGACCCCAACGCCCGGACTGAACTGCAATTCCGATAGCGGAGGATAAGCGAGCCAGCCCGTCTGCGCGAACTCACCGATCACCAGCGACACGTTGATCAGAATCGCGCTTACCGCGGTCATCCAGAAGCTCAACGAGTTGATGAAGGGGAACGCTACGTCGCGCGCGCCGATCTGCAGCGGCACGATCAGGTTCATCAGGCCGATCATGAACGCCATCGCCATGAAGAAAATCATGATGACGCCGTGAGCCGTGAACACCTGGTCGTAGTGATGCGGCGGCAGATAGCCTGGGCTCATATAGCCGAGCGCCTGTTGCAGACGCATCATGATCGCGTCCGAGAAGCCGCGCAGCAGCATGATCATCGCCACGATGATGTACATGATGCCGAGCTTCTTATGGTCGACGGAAGTCAGCCATTCCGTCCACAAGTAGCGCCATTTGCCGAGATAGGTGATCGTGCCGAGCACGGCCAACCCGACGAGCGCCATGAAGATGCCCGCGCCCACGATGATTGGCTCGTGGTACGGAATCGCATCGAGCGTAAGTTTTCCGAACATGCGTTACCCCTTACCCTTAGGCGCACAGTTGGCGTCGTTCATGTTGTCGAGGACGTTACCGTTGTTGTATCGGGCAATGATGTTGTGAAAGAGCCTCGGATCGACCGACGAGAAGTAGCGCACCGGCTCCTTCTCGGTAGGCGCCGACATCGCGTGATAGCGGTCCATGTCAAGACGGTCGGACGAGGCGCGTACCTTGCTGACCCACGCGTTGAACTCGTCCGGCGACGTGGCGAGCGCGCGGAACTTCATGTCCGAGAAACCCTTACCGCTGAAGTTCGCTGCAGTGCCTGCGTAGTTGCCGGCCTCGTCAGCGATCAGGTGCAGACGCGTTTGCATACCCGCCATCGCGTAGATCTGGCCGCCGAGTTGCGGAATGAAGAAGGAGTTCATCACCGTGTCCGACGTGATGAGGAAGTTCACCGGCGTGCCGACCGGGAACGCCAGCTGGTTCACCGATGCAATGCCGAGGTCGGGATAGATGAAGAGCCACTTCCAGTCGAGTGCGACGACTTCGACGTTGATCGGCTTGACCTGCGATTCGAGCGGCTTATACGGATCGAGCTCGTGTGTGCTCTTCCACGTCAGCACGGCGAGAAACAGAATGATCAGCGTCGGAATCGTCCAGATGGCGATTTCGATGCCGGTCGAATGCACCCAGCCCGGCTTGTATTCGGCATTCCTGTTCGATGCACGATAGCGCCATGCGAACAGCAGCGTGAGCGCGATAACCGGAACGACCACAATCAGCATGGCCCAGACCGACGTGGCAATCAGCTCACGTTCAGCCAGACCCACACTTCCCTTCGGATTCAAAACATCGAGGTTGCTGCAACCCGAGAGCAACAACACAAGGCCGGCGGAAAGGAAACCTGCCGACCCTCGCAGCGTCTTTCCTTTCATATCCATTGCCTTTCTTCTACGACTTCAACGAACGTCATTCGACCGCTCTCCATTAGTAAGCGATCGCATAATAGGGGGTCGTCAAGGGGATATAAACACTCGTTTTCGCAACGATCTATTGCGCCGCAACACCGTGTGACATGTTGCCGCACGGCTGCGCGCACGTGAGGGTTTGCAATGCGCTATTGCGAAGTGCCGACGGAATCGACAGATCACAAAAGTCCCTTTAAACAAGCATTAAAACGCAGCGTGACCTGAGTGGTTGATCTGTGCCGAATGCCCGAAAAGGACGTGTGTAGGGGTGAAAAAAAGCGCGTTCGCGCCAGCAAAGTCCTGGCGACGGATGTTGCACCTGCGACACGCGCCTTGTTTCGATCAGCCCGGTGTGCGTGCCGCGACAGTAGCGGGCGCCGCAGCCTGCAGGTGCTCGCCACCGTCAGCCGGCACGGAGTCTGACGGATGCAGGCTGCGTTCCGATTGCGCCAGCAGCGTGCCGACCGACGGGTCGATCGCGTCGGTGAACGGCTTCGGATTGATGCCGATGGCCAGCACCAGCAGAGCCATCGCGCCGAGCAGCACGAACTCGCGCTTGCCGAGGTCCTGCAGCTTCGCGACACGTGCATTGGCAATCGCGCCGAAAATCACGCGCTTGTACATCCACAGCGTGTAGGCCGCGCTCAGAACCAGCGTGGAGGCCGCGATGGCGCCGATCCAGAAATTGAAGCGGATCGCGCCCATCAGCACCATGAACTCGCCGACAAAACCCGAAGTGCCCGGCAGGCCGATATTGGCCATCGAGAACAGCATCACGAACGCAGCGAAGCGCGGCATGGTGTTGGCAACGCCGCCGTATTCAGCGATCGAAGCCGTCTTCGTGCGGTCGAAGAGCATGCCCGTGCACAGCAGCATCGCGCCGGACACCACACCATACGACAGCATCTGCACGATCGCGCCGGCCTGGCCGATGCGGTTGAAGACGAACAGGCCGAGCGTCACGAGGCCCATGTGCGCGATCGTCGAATACGCGAGCAGACGGCGCATGTCGGTCTGCACGAGTGCCAGCAGGCTCGAATAGATCACCGCGACCAGCGACAGCGTGATCATCATCGGCGCGAAGAAGTGGCTGGCCTGCGGGGCGATCGGCAACGCAAAACGCAGCAGGCCGTAGCCGCCCAGCTTGAGCATGCCGATCATTACCGCGGCGCCGGTCGGGCCGTCGAGGTGGACGTCGGGCAGCCACGTATGCAGCGGCCACATCGGCACCTTCACACCGAACGCGGCAAGGAAGCCGAGGAAGATCAGGACTTGCGGCCACGTGCCGAGGTGCGTTTCACGCCACAGCGCGAGGTCGAAGCTGTGCGTCTGCGCATACAGATACAGCATCGACATCAGCATCATCAGCGAGCCGAGGAACGAGACGAAGAAGAACTTCACTGCGGCATACGAACGGTTCGAATTGCCCCACGTCCCGATCAGCAGGTATAGCGGAATCAGCGTCGCTTCGAACGAGATGAAGAACAGCATGCCGTCCATCGACGTGAACACGCCCTGCATGAAACCCGACAACATCAGGAACGCGCCGAAGTATTGCGCGGTGCGCTCGGTAATCGATTCCCACGAGGCGACCACGATGATGATCGTGGTCAGCGCGGTCAACGCGACGAGCCAAAGCGAAATCCCATCCACCCCCACATGCCATGCGATATCGAACGTGGGCGACCAGCGGACGTTCTCGACGAACTGCATCGACGTCACGTCATTGCGGAAATTCGACACGAGCGGAATCACCGGCAGGAAACCCGCTATCGCGCCGGTCAACGCGAGCCATCGCGTGCGGTTACGTGCCGAGTCCGATCCGGCACGCAAAACCACCAGGCCGGCGACAATAGGGATCCAGATGAGTAGGCTAAGAAGCGGAGGCAATGGCATGTGTTCTGTTGAAAACTTGAAATACAAAACGCCGCATCAACGCCTTCAAAAACGAAAGCATTGAAATGGATATGTAGGCTGGATTTCGCTGAAATTGACGTGGAAGCGGTGCTGCCTGCCTCACGTTTACCCGCAGTCGAATGACCAAGGGTGGGAGATTACCAAGATAAGAATACTTTTGCAGCGCAACAACGCTGCAACGCCTTTGGTAATGCATTGTTGTCACGCCCGCCCTTGCGAAACGCCCAAAAATGTGCAGATGCACAAAGCAATTTTTTCAGGGTATACACCATGCTATTTACATGTAGAAGAAAGCAGTTGACGTGCGATTAGCCACTCTTGCACAACCGCTTCAACGCGACGATCGCACCGAAATAAATCATTCTGGTGCGCGACGCGCCATCAAAGCCGATTTCGAGCCGCCGGCAAAAATTTAGCGCGCTCACGAACGGAAAATTTTTTTGATCCGGCACTCTAAAGAAGCATCGGCGCGGGCCCGAAAAGACCCGGTCGATCTGCCTGCCTGTCCATTGTCAGACAGGTATCGGGTGATGGCGGCGCTCGCCTGCGAGCCTTACAGAACCCGAATATACTTCGGCGGTTCAGGGGCCGACGCTCGTGCGTAGTAAGGTAGTTCTTCGCACGGTTGGACGCCGCGCCCTCACCGGCCAGACTTATCGGATACCGCATGCTGCTTCGTGATGAAGGTGTCGTTCCCGCGCTCGAATGCCGCGGGCTTGGCAAGACCTATGGCGCCGGCCGCATCGTGCTGGCACACCTCGATTTCACGCTCGCGCCAGGAGAATTCGTCGCGATCATGGGTGACTCCGGCGTCGGCAAATCGACGCTGCTGAATCTCATTGCAGGGCTCGACAGTGCAGATAGCGGCGACGTGATCATCGACGGCAGCGCAGTCTCGCGTCTGGATGACAACGCGGCAACACGGTTGCGCCGGCAAAAACTGGGCTTCGTGTTTCAGGCGTTTCACGTACTCCCTCATCTGACGCTTGCGCAGAATGTCGCTCTACCGCTGCTGCTAAACGAGCTGCCCACGGCCGGCGCGCTCGATATGCTCGCGGCCGTCGGTTTGAGCGGCCGTGGCGATGATTTTCCGCGGCAGCTGTCGGGCGGCGAGTTGCAACGCGTCGCCATTGCGCGTGCGCTCGTGCATCGTCCGAAACTGATTCTCGCCGACGAACCCACCGGCAACCTCGACCCCGATACCGCACACGAAGTACTCGGCTTGTTCCGCACGCAAAGCAAGGCAACCGGTGCAGCCACCATCATGGTCACGCACTCGGAGGCAGCCGCGGCAGTGGCGGACCGCATTCTGATTCTGAGCGACGGCGGTTTGCACGTATCGTCGTCCGGACGTTCCGCGTTTTCCGGTTCGACACCCGACGCTCGATCCGCTGCGCGTTCAGCCGATGATGCACGCTGACCCACACCCGCTGCAGCGTATGCGAGGTCATCGCACGCTCGCGCGTTGGCTGTTGGGTGCCGAGTGGCGCAGTCATCGTGGACGCGCACTGGTTGCAATCGCAACGATCGCGCTCGGCGTCGCGCTTGGCTACGCAGTTCAGTTGATCAACAGCGCGGCCTTCAATGAATTCTCGGCGGCGGCGCGCAGCCTGTCGGGCGAGGCCGATCTGCAGGTGCGCGGTGCGCAACCTTTATTCGACGAGTCCATCTATCCGCGTTTGTCGACTAAGCCTGGCGTGGCGCTGGCGAGTCCCGTACTCGCTCTCGATGTCACCGTGCCGGATCAGAGCGCAGCGTTGCCTGTGCTCGGTATCGATGTCTTCAAGGCAAGCCGCATTGCGCCTGATCTGATTGGTGTGCCGTCGCCTGAACGGCCGTTCGATACGCTCGCGGCCGATACGGTGTTTCTCTCGGCGGCGGCGCAACAATGGTTGAACGTGAAGATCGGCGATTACGTGGCGCTGCAAAGCGGCACATCGATCGTGCACTTTCGTGTGGCCGGCGGTCTCGTGAGAACACGGCCGGGGCAGCGGCTCGCGGTGATGGACATTGCCGCCGCTCAGTGGAAGTTCGGCAAGGTGGGCAAGCTGTCACGCATCGACGTGCAACTCGAACGGGGCGTCGATCGCGAACGCTTCAAGCGTGATCTTCAAGCGCGGCTCGGTGGCCGGTGGGTGATCTCCGAAACGCGCGACGCCGAAAGCCGCACCGATCGTTTGTCGCGCGCCTATCGGATCAATATGAACGTGCTCGCGCTGGTGGCGCTTTTCACCGGCGCGTTCCTCGTGTTTTCGACCCAGGCGCTGGGCGTCGTGCGGCGCCGTGCACAGTTCGCGATGCTGCGCGTACTTGGGCTGACGCGCGGCCAGTTGCTGCGCCAGATCCTGATGGAAGGTGCGCTGCTAGGCCTGCTCGGCTCGCTGTCCGGACTCGCACTCGGCTATGCGATGGCGAGCGGCGCGTTGCGTTTCTTCGGCAGCGACCTGGGCGGTGGATACTTTCCCGGCGTGCAACCGCACGTCGGTTTCGAGCCGCTAGCAACCGCACTATTTCTGACGCTTGGCATTGCTGTGTCCGTATTAGGCAGTCTTGCCCCCGCATTGGAGGCGGCACGTGCGCGGCCCGCGGTGGCGCTCAAAGCCGGCGCCGAAGAAGGCGCACTGGCCCGGCTCGCTACGCCTTGGCCCGCGTTGACGTGTCTGCTGGTTGCCGCCGTGCTCACCCAGGTGCCGCCGTTGTTCGATGCGCCTGTCGGCGGCTATCTGGCTGTTGCGCTGTTGCTGGTCGGCGGAATTGCGCTGATGCCGCGCGTGACCGCTTTGATCTTCGGCGCTGCAAGCCGTGCTCTCGGCGCGCGGCGCCGGGCCGGCGCGGCGAGCACATTGGCATTGGCGCGTCTCGCGAATGCGCCGGGCCATGCATCGATCGCGATAGGCGGCGTGCTGTCGAGCTTCGCGCTGATCGTCGCGATGGCGATCATGGTGGCCAGTTTCCGTGTTTCTGTCGAAGACTGGTTGGGCCACCTGCTCTCGGCCGATCTGTACGTTCGCGTGGCACCGAACGGCGACACCGGTGGCTTGCGCCCCGACGAACAGACGCTGCTGCGTACCGTGCCCGGCATCAAGACGGCGGCGTTTGCCCGCACCTCGCATCTCACGCTCGATCCTGCACGGCCGGACGTCGCGGTGCTAGCCCGTGAAATCGACGCCGCCGATCCGGGTGCGAATCTGCAGATGACTGGAGCGGTGCTGCCTCCTTCCGCGTTGCATGAGGGCGAGATACCTGTTTGGGTATCCGAAGCAATGGTCGATCTGTATGGATATAAGCTCGGCCAGCGCGTGCAGTTGCCGCTCGGCGAGCGCGGTCACGTGTTCGTTGTAGCCGGTATATGGCGTGATTACGTGCGGCAGACCGGCGCGATTCAGATACGGCTTGCGGATTACCGGCGCCTAACCGCCGACACAGGCGCGACAGATGTGGCAGTCACCGTTCAGCCGGGAACGAGCGTCGAACGTGTGATTGCTGGCCTGCGTGCGCTGCCCTTCAGTGCATCGCTGAACCTGTCGCAACCAGGCGAAATCCGCGCGCGTACGCTGGTTATTTTCGATCGAAGTTTTGCCGTCACGTATCTTCTCGAGGGGGTCGCGATCGTGATCGGCCTGTTCGGCGTCGCAGCGACGTTTTCCGCGCAGACACTCGCACGGGCCCGTGAGTTCGGCATGCTGCGGCATGTGGGCGTGACCCGCTCGCAGGTTCTCGCGATTCTTGCGCTCGAAGGCGGAATGCTCACCGCTTGCGGGATCGCGATGGGCTTCCTTCTTGGATTCGCGATCAGTCTGATCCTGGTGTTCGTCGTCAATCCGCAGTCGTTTCATTGGAGCATGTCGTTGCACGTTCCATGGACCGTGCTCAGCACCGTCGCGTTGGTGATGCTGGCTTCGTCGTGTTCGACGGCGGTGATCGCGGGACGAGGCGCGGTGTCGGTGGATGCCGTGCGGGCGGTGAAGGAGGATTGGTGATGGACGGGTCGTCGCATGAGATGGGGCGAGAATCGATGTATGACGCGGCGTATGGATCGATGTATCAAGCGACGTATCGAGTAGCGACACGCGCTTATCGAGCCGGTCGCGTCTGTCTGGCGCACGGTGCTCCATGCGGGTCATCGGCTGCGCTGCCTCGCCTCGCAAGTGCACGGCAATTGAGCGCTGCGATTCATTCGGCGTTGCTTTGCCTGGGTTTGATGGCTACCGCACCTGCGTTCGCCGCGACACCCGAGTTCGCGGCGGTCACGCCGGGCCATTCGATCGTGCTGCCGCAAGACACGGGTGCACACGCGGCTTTTCGCACCGAGTGGTGGTACGCAACAGGCTGGCTCACGACACCGGACAATCAGCCGCTCGGTTTCCAGATCACCTTCTTTCGCTCGGCAACCGGTCACGACCCAGCGGACCCGAGCGCGTTCGCACCGTCGCAATTGATCATTGCCCATGCCGCGTTAAGCGACCCTGCGCTTGGTCATCTGACTCACGATCAGCGCGTTGCCCGCGAAGGCTTCGGGCTGGCATATGCGAAACCGGACAATACCGACGTCAAACTCGATGCATGGAAAATCGTCCGTGCGGACGACGGCCACTATGACGTTACAGTGGACGCGAACGGATTCGCGCTGCGCCTCGCACTGACGCCGACACAGGCGCCTTTGGTCCAGGGCGAACGGGGCTACTCGCGCAAGGGTCCGCGCCCCGAACAGGCAAGCTATTACTACAGCGAGCCGCAATTGCGCGTGACTGGCAGCGTAGTTCGACCGGTCGCGGCGGGCAGCAAATCGACGGGCGAAACGGTCGTTACCGGCGCTGCGTGGCTCGATCACGAATGGTCCAGCACGCTGCTCGATACCGACGCGCTCGGATGGGATTGGCTCGGCGCCAATCTGACGGACGGTTCAGCCTTGATGGCTTTCAAGGTCCGCAGTCGCGATGGACACGCAGTATGGGCACATGCCGCACTCAGAAATCGCGACGGTCAGGTGACAACGTTCAGCCGCGATCAGGTCGATTTCACTCCAGTTCGCACATGGCGCTCGCCGCACACGAACACGTCGTATCCTGTGTCGATGACGGTCAAAACCGGCGCGCTTACGTGGCGCCTCGATCCGTTGATGGATGACCAGGAGCTCGATTCCCGTCAATCCACGGGCGCAGTGTATTGGGAAGGTGCTGTGCGGGTGAGCCGTGGCGGCGTGGACGTTGGGCGTGCCTATCTGGAGCTGACGGGTTACGCGAACGCACTGCGGGTCGGGAAGGAGTGACACCGGCAGCCCCGGAGCGCTTCGGTCAAAGTCTTGCGGTGGCGATGTTTTCGGATGCCCGCTTTTTGCGCCGGTAAACGCAGAAACCCCACCGTTGCGGGGTGGGGTTTCTGGTGCTGCTGGGGAGCCTGACGATTACCTACTTTCACACGGGAATCCGCACTATCATCGGCGTGGAGTCGTTTCACGGTCCTGTTCGGGATGGGAAGGGGTGGGACCGACTCGCTATGGTCATCAGGCATGACTTGTTGCCGTACTGCTCGTGGAGCAATACAACCAATCTGGAAGAAGTAGCTGAGAGGATGCCTCTCGGTATTACTTTGGGTTGTGCGTATCGTGCACAACATCGATCTCAACCTGTGTGTTCTGCTCCCCCATCCGGGGGTTCACACGTATCCCCTTCGGGGATCGGACCAGCGTAAGCGCTGGTCGAGACACACCTGTTATAGGATCAAGCCTTACGGGCAATTAGTATCAGTTAGCTTAACGCATTACTGCGCTTCCACACCTGACCTATCAACGTCCTGGTCTTGAACGACCCTTCAAGGGGCTCGAAGCCCCGGGGATATCTCATCTTAAGGCGAGTTTCCCGCTTAGATGCTTTCAGCGGTTATCTCTTCCGAACATAGCTACCCGGCGATGCCACTGGCGTGACAACCGGTACACCAGAGGTTCGTCCACTCCGGTCCTCTCGTACTAGGAGCAGCCCCCTTCAAATATCCAGCGCCCACGGCAGATAGGGACCAAACTGTCTCACGACGTTTTAAACCCAGCTCACGTACCTCTTTAAATGGCGAACAGCCATACCCTTGGGACCGGCTACAGCCCCAGGATGAGATGAGCCGACATCGAGGTGCCAAACACCGCCGTCGATATGAACTCTTGGGCGGTATCAGCCTGTTATCCCCAGAGTACCTTTTATCCGTTGAGCGATGGCCCTTCCATACAGAACCACCGGATCACTATGACCTGCTTTCGCACCTGCTCGACTTGTCGGTCTCGCAGTTAAGCACGCTTATGCCATTGCACTATCAGCACGATTTCCGACCGTACCTAGCGTACCTTCGTACTCCTCCGTTACACTTTGGGAGGAGACCGCCCCAGTCAAACTGCCTACCATGCACTGTCCCCAGTCCGGATAACGGACCAAGGTTAGAACCTCAAACAAACCAGGGTGGTATTTCAAGGGCGGCTCCACGCAGACTGGCGTCCACGCTTCATAGCCTCCCACCTATCCTACACAGATCGGTTCAAAGTCCAATGCAAAGCTACAGTAAAGGTTCATGGGGTCTTTCCGTCTAGCCGCGGGGAGATTGCATCATCACAAACACTTCAACTTCGCTGAGTCTCGGGAGGAGACAGTGTGGCCATCGTTACGCCATTCGTGCAGGTCGGAACTTACCCGACAAGGAATTTCGCTACCTTAGGACCGTTATAGTTACGGCCGCCGTTTACCGGGACTTCAATCAAGAGCTTGCACCCCATCATTTAATCTTCCGGCACCGGGCAGGCGTCACACCCTATACGTCCACTTTCGTGTTTGCAGAGTGCTGTGTTTTTATTAAACAGTCGCAGCCACCAGTTTATTGCAACCCCTTCACCCTTTGCGCGCAGGCGCATCAAGCTACAGGGGCGTACCTTATCCCGAAGTTACGGTACCAATTTGCCGAGTTCCTTCTCCCGAGTTCTCTCAAGCGCCTTAGAATACTCATCTCGCCCACCTGTGTCGGTTTGCGGTACGGTCTTGTTAAACTGAAGCTTAGAGGCTTTTCTTGGAACCACTTCCAGTTGCTTCTTCACCGAAGTGAATGGCCTCGCACCCTTGAATTCCGCGCCCGGATTTGCCTAAGCGCCTTCTCCAATGCAAGGACCGGGACTTCCAACACCCGGACAACCTTCCGCGATCCGTCCCCCCATCGCATTTAACAATGGTGCAGGAATATTAACCTGCTTCCCATCAGCTACGCATTTCTGCCTCGCCTTAGGGGCCGACTCACCCTACGCCGATGAACGTTGCGTAGGAAACCTTGGGCTTACGGCGAGGGGGCCTTTCACCCCCTTTATCGCTACTCATGTCAGCATTCGCACTTCCGATACCTCCAGCGCACTTTTCAATGCACCTTCGCAGGCTTACGGAACGCTCTCCTACCATGCACATAAATGTGCATCCGCAGCTTCGGTATATTGCTTAGCCCCGTTACATCTTCCGCGCAGGACGACTCGATCAGTGAGCTATTACGCTTTCTTTAAAGGATGGCTGCTTCTAAGCCAACCTCCTGACTGTTTTAGCCTTCCCACTTCGTTTCCCACTTAGCAATATTTGGGGACCTTAGCTGGCGGTCTGGGTTGTTTCCCTCTTGACACCGGACGTTAGCACCCGATGTCTGTCTCCCGTGATTGCACTCTTCGGTATTCGGAGTTTGCTATGGCGTAGTAATCCGCAATGGACCCCACAACCATGACAGTGCTCTACCCCCGAAGGTGATACACGAGGCACTACCTAAATAGTTTTCGGAGAGAACCAGCTATTTCCAGGTTTGTTTAGCCTTTCACCCCTATCCACAGCTCATCCCCTAACTTTTCAACGTTAGTGGGTTCGGACCTCCAGTACGTGTTACCGCACCTTCATCCTGGCCATGGATAGATCACCTGGTTTCGGGTCTACACCCAGCGACTGAATCGCCCTGTTCGGACTCGCTTTCGCTACGCCTGCCCTAATCGGTTAAGCTTGCCACTGAATGTAAGTCGCTGACCCATTATACAAAAGGTACGCAGTCACCCCACAAGGAGGCTCCTACTGTTTGTATGCATGCGGTTTCAGGATCTATTTCACTCCCCTCCCGGGGTTCTTTTCGCCTTTCCCTCACGGTACTGGTTCACTATCGGTCGATCACGAGTATTTAGCCTTGGAGGATGGTCCCCCCATCTTCAGACAGGATTTCACGTGTCCCGCCCTACTTGTCGTACACCCAGTTCTTCCTCGCTGTTTTCGTCTACAGGGCTATCACCTGCTATGGCGGCACTTTCCAGAGCCTTCGACTAACAATGAAGATAAAGAGTACAGGCTGGTCCCATTTCGCTCGCCACTACTCTGGGAATCTCGGTTGATTTCTTTTCCTGCGGTTACTTAGATGTTTCAGTTCACCGCGTTCGCTTCACGTAGCCTATGTATTCAGCTACGGATACCTCAAAAGAGGTGGGTTTCCCCATTCGGACATCGGGGGATCAAAGCTCGTTTGCCAGCTCCCCCCCGCTTTTCGCAGGCTACCGCGTCCTTCATCGCCTGTGATCGCCAAGGCATCCACCACATGCACTTGTTCGCTTGACCCTATAACGGGTGTGTCTCGCACTGCATCCACGGGGAATGAAGTGTTTCGTCACAGTCGCTACAGGTTGAGTATTCGTGTTGCGCCGTATTCCAAGAGCAATCTTTCGATTCCCCTTTTCATACATTGATACAATCACAACCCTGATTCACCTACTCACACACCCATCTCTAGATGTCCTTTCGTGAATCTCTTTACTACTTCTTCCTGATTGTTAAAGAACGACAGCCGATAGCGCGGTTGCTATAACCGCGTATCACTCTGACTGGCTCAATCGCCAATGCCTGTTTCACTACACCGCAAATCCCTTTCAGGGCCGCTGCAGTAAAACCGGCATTGAAGATTGGTGGAGGATGACGGGATCGAACCGACGACCCCCTGCTTGCAAAGCAGGTGCTCTCCCAGCTGAGCTAATCCCCCAGTCATACACGGATACTGCTATCCGTATATTGATAGCCCCAGGGGGTTCAGTGATCAGCGCAGCCACCGCAGAAACAGTGGTGGGTCTGGATGGATTCGAACCATCGACCCCCGCCTTATCAAGACGGTGCTCTAACCAACTGAGCTACAGACCCCTGAGTCTGTCCTGTTCACAGCCGATAAGCGTGAGCGCTCAACGTTCGACACGTTAGCTCGAGAAAGGAGGTGATCCAGCCGCACCTTCCGATACGGCTACCTTGTTACGACTTCACCCCAGTCATGAATCCTACCGTGGTGACCGTCCTCCTTGCGGTTAGACTAGCCACTTCTGGTAAAACCCACTCCCATGGTGTGACGGGCGGTGTGTACAAGACCCGGGAACGTATTCACCGCGGCATGCTGATCCGCGATTACTAGCGATTCCAGCTTCACGCACTCGAGTTGCAGAGTGCGATCCGGACTACGATCGGTTTTCTGGGATTGGCTCCCCCTCGCGGGTTGGCGACCCTCTGTTCCGACCATTGTATGACGTGTGAAGCCCTACCCATAAGGGCCATGAGGACTTGACGTCATCCCCACCTTCCTCCGGTTTGTCACCGGCAGTCTCCCTAGAGTGCTCTTGCGTAGCAACTAGGGACAAGGGTTGCGCTCGTTGCGGGACTTAACCCAACATCTCACGACACGAGCTGACGACAGCCATGCAGCACCTGTGTTATGGCTCCCTTTCGGGCACCCCGACCTCTCAGCCAGGTTCCATACATGTCAAGGGTAGGTAAGGTTTTTCGCGTTGCATCGAATTAATCCACATCATCCACCGCTTGTGCGGGTCCCCGTCAATTCCTTTGAGTTTTAATCTTGCGACCGTACTCCCCAGGCGGTCAACTTCACGCGTTAGCTTCGTTACTAAGGAAATGAATCCCCAACAACTAGTTGACATCGTTTAGGGCGTGGACTACCAGGGTATCTAATCCTGTTTGCTCCCCACGCTTTCGTGCATGAGCGTCAGTATTGGCCCAGGGGGCTGCCTTCGCCATCGGTATTCCTCCACATCTCTACGCATTTCACTGCTACACGTGGAATTCTACCCCCCTCTGCCATACTCTAGCCCGCCAGTCACAAATGCAGTTCCCAGGTTAAGCCCGGGGATTTCACATCTGTCTTAGCGGACCGCCTGCGCACGCTTTACGCCCAGTAATTCCGATTAACGCTTGCACCCTACGTATTACCGCGGCTGCTGGCACGTAGTTAGCCGGTGCTTATTCTTCCGGTACCGTCATCCCCCCACCATATTAGGGCAGAGGTTTTCTTTCCGGACAAAAGTGCTTTACAACCCGAAGGCCTTCTTCACACACGCGGCATTGCTGGATCAGGGTTTCCCCCATTGTCCAAAATTCCCCACTGCTGCCTCCCGTAGGAGTCTGGGCCGTGTCTCAGTCCCAGTGTGGCTGGTCGTCCTCTCAGACCAGCTACAGATCGTCGCCTTGGTAGGCCTTTACCCCACCAACTAGCTAATCTGCCATCGGCCGCCCCTGTAGCGGGAGGTCCTAAGATCCCCCCCTTTCCTCCGTAGAGCGTATGCGGTATTAATCCGGCTTTCGCCGGGCTATCCCCCACTACAGGACACGTTCCGATGTATTACTCACCCGTTCGCCACTCGCCACCAGGATTGCTCCCGTGCTGCCGTTCGACTTGCATGTGTAAGGCATGCCGCCAGCGTTCAATCTGAGCCAGGATCAAACTCTTCAGTTCAAACCTGTTACTGTTTTTCGGTCTCTTCCGAGACCGGTCGCTCACTCAACGTACTGACGAATGATCCTCCTGCCGGCGTGAATCCACCCCGACAGGAAAACCTTCCTTTAATACTCGTGTGAGACTTGATACTTTCGCTTGTCGCCAGACCCCGAAGAGTCCGGCTCGCGCCGCGCATCAAGCGCCCACACTTATCGGCTGTTAATTTTTAAAGATCGAGTCCGCATTCACTACCGAACCTGCACCGCGAGGCATCAACCCCAACCACCCGGCACCGCTTCGTTCTGCGTCGCTGCATCAGCAGCAGAGAAACGAGATTATGGAGATCGGTCGACAGGTCGTCAATCCCCCTTGAGCAATTATTTTCAAAAAGTTGAGAGACACCGAAGCAGCCCACGTCACGGCGACGGAAAAATACTTAGGTATCCAAGTTAATTTACGGGCGATAGCTGTGATCGCAATTTTTTGCAAGCGGGAGACGCCAATACTAACGAGCGAACTCACGCCACAAGAAGTGCAACCAAGGGGAGTGGCGTTATGAAGTACTCTTCGGCGCGCGCAGCGCCGCCGGAAGAATGACTCCCTTGTCACTGGCGCGTACACGGCGGCAAAGAAAGTGCCGCCCCGCACAGGGGCAACGCTAATAAACCACTAGCAAATCAAGCAAAACCACAGTCCCTAGCCAAACAACCCCTAAAGCTCCCAGCCAGAACAGCCGTAAACAAGTAATCCCGCCACATATTTAGCCGCCGACCATGGAAAACCCGACAGAAACCCAAGCCGAAGCCCTAGCCGCGGCCCCAACCCTGACGCTGGAAGCCGTGCCGGTAGGCACCCCACTCGACTGGCCGATTGCAGACTCCGACGGCACGCTCCTCTTCGCCGGCGGCACCATCCTCGCGACCACGGACGAGCGCAAATTCCTCTTCGACAACTTTCACCCGCACCGCGGCGACCTGCTGGAAAAGGCCTCACAACCGGAATCCCAAACCGACCACCCCGCCAACACCACCGGCAACCTCACACTAAAAGACATGCACCTGACGATAGGTGCATTAATCGGCGTGCGCTCCCAGCTCGGCAGCGGCGCCCCGATGCATCCAAGCCGCATCATCGGTTTCGCACCCAACCATGCGCTCTTCGTCACGCCTCCACTGCAAGACGGCCGCACCCCCCCGCTACGACTCGGTGAAAACATCGAGATCGTCGCCATAGCAAGCCATGCTGTGTTTCGTTTCGTCTGCACGGTCGAGGCCGTGTGCCGCGCCCCATTCGACTATGTGGTGCTATCGAAACCCGGTGTGATCCGCCGCCTGCGCGAACGCAAATCGATCCGCGTCCATGCGCACCTCGCAGTGCGCTTCGGCGTCGGCGAAGCTGGCGATTCGTATGACGGCCTGGGCCTCGCCAAAAGCATCAGCGCCCTCGGCATGTCGTTGGCCGCTTCGTGGACGCTGGGTGCAGTCGGCGAACGACTACGCATCGCCTTCAGCCTCAAATCGGCGGAGATGCAAACGGAGATCGAAACCACCGCAGTCATCCGCAACGTGCAGAAAGGCAGTGCGCCTGGCGAGCCGTCGGCCCACGGCCTCGAACTCGATCAACTCGACGCCGCGCAGCTGATGGCGATGAAAGTCTTCGTATTCGATCGCCAGGACGATGTGCAGTACTGGTCCAACGGTTTGAAATAATCGCGCGAAAACGTGCCGCACGTCGCGCGTGCCGCTCAGACTCAGGCGATCAGTTCGTCCGGCGTAAACAGCGCCGCGCCCCATGCATCGGCAAGTGTCCGGCAACGGCCCAGCCGTATCGCCGCTCGCTCGAAGTCGACGAATACCACCTCGTCCGCGTGGCGCGGCCGCGCTGGCTGATCGCCACTGCGGCCGTCGGTCAGGATCCACAGCCAGCGCTGCTGCGCGGGCTTGCGTCGGGCGCTGCGCTCCAGCACCTGCGCAGCCTGCTTCACGCCGGACGCTAACGGCGTCCCACCGCCCCCGCACACCGGTCTTAGCCACCGCTCATTCCACCAGCGCGGCACAGCCGGACCGAAACGCAGATCCGCGCCGGCCCCGCCAAAACACACCAGCGCCGCCTCGGCGCGAGCGGCGCTTGCGCGATCGAACAAGGCGATCAGCAGACTCTTGGCGAGCGCGAGGCGCTGGCCGCCAAGCATGGAACCGGAGCAATCGAGCACGAAGCAATGCAGCACACCGCCCTGCGGCGCCTCTCGTGCGAAACGCAGATGTTCGGCGCGCAATGTGTCCTGACGCATTGCGATGAGCGTCGGCAGCCATGCAATGCGCTTGCCCGGCGCGCCTTGCAAGCGGCTGCGCGGACCTGCGCCGGCACCTTGCCGCCATCGAAAACCGCTGCGCGAGTCAGCGGCGGCACCCTTTCGATGGCTCAGCGTTTTTTTGCGTTGAGCGGGATGACGCCTTTCACCTGCGCGACGCCAGCAGGCTGTGGTGGCAAGTAACCCCAGTCGCTATCACCGGCAGCGACGCCTGACGTTGCATCCAGCGAAGATGGCGAGGACGTTGCATCCTCATCGTCGGCAGCCTGCCGCGGCGCTTCGCTCTTACGTGCGTCGTCGCCTGCACGCGCCTCCCGATCGCGGCGCCGATGCATCAGCACCGACTCAGCAACCCGTTCGACATGCTCCGTCGTCACCGCATCCGCCTGCTCCAGCGCTGCCAATGCCCGCGCCGCGCGCAACATCACGAGATCGGCACGCAGCCCATCGACCGCCGCGTCGATGCACAGCGCACTGACATGCGCATGCACAGCGTCGTCGAAGTCGAGTTGCGGCAGCGCTTCACGTGCCGCATGAATCCGCTGAACATACGTTTCCTGTTGCTGGGTATATCCCGCACGAAAACTCTGCGGATCAAGATCGAACGCCAGACGTGCCTTGACAATCTGCTGACGCACGTGCGGCTCAAAACAGTTCTGCAGCCCAACCATCAAACCAAAGCGATCGATCAATTGCGGCCGCAACTCGCCTTCTTCCGGATTCATCGTGCCGATTAGTACGAAGCTTGCATCGTGACTATGCGAGACGCCATCGCGTTCGACGGTATTCACGCCACTGGCAGCCGCATCGAGTAACGCATCGACAAGTGCGTCGGGCAACAGATTCACCTCATCGACATACAGCACGCCGCGATGCGCTTTCGCAAGCAAGCCTGGCGAAAAACGCACCGAGCCGTCGCGCAGCACGGTTTCGATATCGAGCGTGCCGATCAAACGATCTTCACTTGCGCCGAGCGGCAAATTCACCAATTGCCCTTCGGGCAACAGCTCCGCGAGCGCGCGCGCCGCGGTCGATTTCGCAGTGCCGCGGGGCCCGCTCACCAGCACGCCACCCAGACCAGGATCGATCGCAGCGAGCAGGAGCGCCTGCTGCAATGGCGTCTGGCCGATCAGCGCGGCAAAAGGAAAAGTGGGCCGTTGGGTCGAAGCGTTCATGGTTGCATTCCTTCGATCTGCTGCTCGCTCGCGAGCAGATGCTGTTCGACTTGCGCGCGATAGTCGCCGGGCGCCTGCCACAAACCGCGCTGCATCGCTTCGAGCAGACGCTCGCAGATCGAATGCATGGCGTGCGGATTGTGCCGTTGCAAGAACTCGCGTGTGTCGGCGTCGTTCAGGTAAGCATCGGTGACGAGCGCATATTGATGATCGGCGATCACCCGCGCGGTTGCATCGTAGCCGTAGAGGTAGTCGACCGTCGCCGCGATTTCGGCGGCACCCTTGTAGCCATGGCGTTTCACGCCATCGAGCCATTTCGGATTGACCACGCGCGAACGGACCACCCGCGCGATCTCTTCATGCAGCGTGCGCACGCGCGGCGCGGCCGGATTACTGTGATCGGCGTGATAGATCTGCGGCTGATTACCCGCCAGATGTCGCACCGCCGCGACCATGCCACCCTGAAACTGGTAGTAATCGTTCGAATCGAGCAGGTCGTGCTCGCGATTGTCCTGGTTCTGCAGCACGACGTCCATCGCGGCAAGGCGTGTGCCGAATGCGTGGCGCGCTTCTTCGCCGGCGCTTTTCTGCGTGTAGGCGTAACCGCCCCACGCCTGATAGGCGTTCGCGAGATCGGCGTCGGTTTGCCATTGCTGCGAGTCGATCATGTCCTGCAGACCCGCGCCATACGCGCCGGGTCGCGCGCTGAACACGCGCCAGCCGGCGCGCTTGCGCGCCTCGGCGGCGTCCATGCCGCGCGCAATCAGCGCGTCGCGTTCGCGCAGCACGCGCGCGCGGATCGGGTTCAGGTCCTCGGGCTCGTCGAGTTCGGCCACGGCCTGCACGGCGGCGTCGAACAGATGCATCACGTTCGCGAAGGCATCGCGAAAAAACCCGGATACGCGCAACGTGACGTCGATACGCGGCCGGTCGAAGGCCGCGATCGGCATGATTTCGAAGTCGGTCACGCGATGGCTGCCTGGCGCCCACTTCGGCCGCACGCCGAGTAAAGCGAGCGCCTGGGCGATATCGTCGCCACCGGTGCGCATCGTCGCCGTGCCCCATACCGAGAGCCCGATCGCTCGCGGGTAGTCGCCCTTTTCCTGCAGATGCCGTTCGATCAACTGCTGCGCGGATTTCAAACCAAGCGACCATGCCGCTTGCGTCGGAACAGCGCGCGTATCGACCGAATAGAAGTTGCGGCCGGTAGGCAGCACGTCGGGTCGTCCACGCGACGGCGAACCGCTCGGCCCCGGCGGCACGAAGCGCCCTTCAAGGCCGCGCTTCAAATGCAGCATTTCCTGCGGACCGCAGGCGTCGAGCCGCGGCAGCACGTCGTTGCGCAAGCGTTCGATCACACGTTCGGCTTGCGGCAAAGTTCCGCTTGCGGGCGTCGCATCGGACGATTCATCGCCGCACACTTCACGTAAAATCTCAGCCGCCAGCAGTTCCAGACGCTCGCGCGTATCGCCACAGTGCCGCCAAGGCGCATCGCTCACACACTGCAATGCGCCAGGACGCGGACCGTCCCACACCGCAGACCAATCCACCGACAGCGGGTCGAACAGGTGATCCATCTGCAGATCACGCGCCAATGCGTCGATCAAACCAGCCTTGCCGCCCTGGCCATCGCCGACCGGAAAACGCCCCAGCGCCAGCAACGTATCGCGCCGCTGCACACCTTCAGGCGATTGCCCGAACGTATGCAAACCATCGCGAATCTGCGCCTCCTTCAACTCGCACAGCCACGCATCGACGCGCGTCAACAGCGCATCTTCATCGTCCTGACCGTTCGGCTCCGCAAGACTCAACTCGTCATGCAGCTTGTGCTCGACGATGGTCGCGAGAATGGTGCACCTCAACAGCTTCGAGCGGCGCGGATCGACCATCAGTGCTTCATAGTATTCGTCGACCTGGCGCTCGAGGTCCTGCAACGGCCCGTAACTTTCGGCGCGCGTGAGCGGCGGCATCAGGTGATCGATGATGACTGCCTGGGCGCGGCGTTTCGCCTGACTACCCTCGCCCGGATCGTTGACGATAAACGGATACAGATGCGGCATCGGACCGAGAATCAGATCGGGCCAACAGGCATCGCTCAACGCGACGCTCTTGCCCGGCAGCCATTCGAGATTGCCGTGCTTGCCGACATGCACGATCGCGTCGATGCCGAACTGATGACGCAGCCAGAAATAGAAGGCCAGATAGGCATGCGGCGGCACGAGTTCGGCGTCGTGATAGCTCGCGTAATCGCCCTGCTCGCGCGAACGCGACGGCTGGATCCCGACGAACACCTGCCCGCAACGCCAGCCCGCGATCATGAAACGGCCGCGCCGCAGCGTCGGATCCTGCTCGGGTGAGCCCCAACGCGCGTTCAGCGCATTGCGGGCTTCCGCCGGCAACGCGTTGAAGTACAAAAGGTAGTCGTCGAGCGCGAGGCTTTGCAACGCGGGCCGCAAATCACGCACGACCGGATCGTTGGTCACGCCTTCGGTCAGCTTCTTCAACAACGCGTCACCGTCGGCGGGCAGCTCGGCCAGGCGATATCCCTCATCACGCAACATGGACAGAAGGCCGACCACCGAGGCCGGCGTATCGAGCCCCACGCCATTGCCGATACGCCCTTCGCTCATCGGATAGTTGGCGAGGATCAACGCAAGTTTCTTGTCCGCGTTATCTAGCGTGCGTAAACGGCACCAGCGGCGGCTCAGTTCGGCCAGAAAGCCGACGCGTTCGAGGTCCGGCTGGTAGCGGACCACATCGACCTCGGTATGCGGACAACGATAGGCGAGGCCCTTAAAGCTGATCGCCCGCGTGATGATGCGGCCGTCCACTTCCGGCAGCGCAATATGCATGGCGATATCGCGCGAATTGAGGCCCTGATTGTCCTTGACCCAATCTTCACGATTGCTGCCGCTCAGGATCACCTGCAGCACCGGCGCGTCGCCGGCAAGCGCAAGCGGCTCCGGGTCGTCGATCGCAGACGCGGCGAATGCGGTTGTATTCAGCACCAGCGCGACATTATGTTGCGCGCACAACTGCTGAACGACGTCGCGGCTCATCACATCTTTAAGCGAGGTAATCGCGATCGGCAACGGATTCAGACCTTGTGCTTCGAGCGCATCGATCAGGGTATCGAACACCGCCGTGTTGGCCGCCTGCAGATGGGCCTTGTAGAACAGAATCGCAGCGACCGGCGCGCCCTCCCGCCAGCGCGCCTGCCAGTCGGCAATGGTCGGCGTGTCGCGATCCGGATGGTAGAGCGTCGCGGCAGGCAACGCGCGCGGCAACGCAGGCTCGCCCCCCCAGCCAAGCGAGCGGTACGCGATACAGCGCAGGAACGCCTCGGCATTTTGCGGGCCGCCTTCACGCAGATAGCGCCATAGCTGATGGCACAGATCGGCGTCGGCGGTGCTGCGCGCGAGCAGGTTCGGGTCTTCCTGCAGATCGCCGGAAAACATCGCGAGCGTTTGCTGCTCGCGCTCGGCGAGGGCGACCACCTGTTCGATGCCGTACGGCCAGTACGCCTCGCCACCGAGATGGTCGACCACTACGACACGCGCATGCTGCAGCACGTCTTCGACATAGAAATCGATCGAGGCCGGTTGACGCAAATACGTGACGTTCGCGAGCCGCACGCTCGGAAAACCCGCACCCAGACGAGGAAACACGCTCGCGAGCAAAGACAGCGTGGTATCCGCGGAACTGAGCACCACGATATCGGCGGGCTGCTGATCGATCCGGATCACACCCTGTGTATCGTCGACAAAACCGCCCGGCGTGGTGCGCAGCAGATGCATGACCGGTTACGCCTGTTGCGGCTGGGCGCTCGCTACGGCGCCCAACGCGGCGTCGAATGCTTTTTGCAGCGCGGCCTGGTCGAGGTCTGCGCCGATCAGCACAAAGCGGCTTTGTTGTTCTGTGCCCGTTTCACCCGCTTGCCAGCGCCGGTCGAAGTAACTATCGAAACGACGGCCCACGCCCTGGATCACCAGACGCATCGCCGCGCCCGGCAACGCCGCGAACCCTTTCACGCGGTAAATCGTGTTCGTTTCGACAAGGCCCTGCAACGCGGCGATCACAGCTTCGCGCGACGAAACATTCGCGTGCACCACCACCGAATCGAACTCGTCGTGGTGGTGATCGGCGTCTTCGGCCGAACCGTGATGGTCGTGGCGCAGATGGATCGTTTCTTCCGACGCCGCTTCGAGACCCAGCAGCGTATGGATGTCGAGTTGACCCATCTGCGCGCGCACGATCTTCACTTGCGGGGGAATTTCTTCGCGAATGACGGCCTCGACAGAAGCCTGCTGCGCTTCATCGAGCAAATCGGTTTTGTTCAGAATCACCAGATCGGCCGCCGATAATTGATCTTCGAACAATTCGTGCAATGGCGATTCATGATCGAGATTCGGATCGGCCTTGCGTTGCGCATCCACGGCGATCGGGTTGTCGGCGAACTGGCCGCTCGCTGCGGCCGGGCCGTCAACCACGGTGACGACCGCGTCGACGGTGAAGCTATTCTTGATCTGCGGCCAGTTGAACGCCTGCACCAGCGGCTTCGGCAAGGCGAGACCGGAGGTCTCGATCAGCACGTGATCAATCTGCTCGCGGCGCTCGACCAGCTTTTCCATCACCGGGAAAAACTCTTCCTGCACGGTGCAGCAGAGGCAGCCGTTCGCGAGTTCGTACAGTTGCCCTTCGGTCTCGACGCCGTTTTCATCGCAGCCGATGCCGCAACCCTTGAGGATTTCCCCGTCGATGCCAAGTTCGCCGAACTCGTTGACGATCACCGCGATGCGCTTGCCGCCCGCATGCTGAAGAATGTGCCGCAGCAGCGTGGTCTTGCCGCTGCCGAGAAAGCCCGTGACGATGGTGACGGGAATCTTGCGCATTTGAGTTTGCATCGTGAGGTCCATCCGTAGGAGCTGCTCGTGCACGCCGGGGCGTTTTGTCTCTATAGGTCATGCGAACGGGGTTCAAGCCCTGCCGGCAACAACAATAACAAAACACGGGGACGAACAACGGCGTTGCCGAGGCAACCGAAAATCAGAAAACGGGAATGAGGTCATGAACGCGCCACCGCATCCCCGCGATGGTCGTTCTTCGTAGTCTGGCCGGTATCCGGGCTGGCGAAAGCGCCGCTTCCCCTTCCCGGACGAGTGGTTTCTCGCCCAGTGGTTATATGCCGACGCGGCCTTGCGCGTGGACATCGAAGCCGGCTCCGCGGCGCTCTTGAGCGCACCGCTTTTCGCTTACCGTTGCGGGGGCAGCACAGGTTGACCCGGTCCATTGCAGGTGGGCACCCTGTTTCCCGTTTAACTGCATGCGCACGAGCGCGCACACGAGCACCAAAGTGCGTGCGAGTTTAGGCCGAGCGCCCCGTGCCGTCAAGGAAACGCGGGCTTCGGCAAGGCCTTTCCACAGTGCCGGCGCGGCCTGCCGTGTGCTATCGTATGCGCGCGTTTGGTGCCCGCATATGCGCTCGCATGTGCAGTTAAACGGGAAACAGGCCGCGCTCGCTGCGCTCAACCTGTGCTGTCCCCGCAACGGTAAGCGACCTGCGGTGCTTTCGCATCGCGCATGCGTTTTTGATGCCACTGTCCGACGAATCCGGACGGGAAGGCAAAACGCATGAGGCCGTCAGCCCGGATACCGGCCAGACGCGGAGGCAGTGAACGTCACGCTGCCGGCCGCTGGAATCCGCGAGGGACGGATGTGAAGGCGCTGAAGCACGACGTGGCGCGGCCGTTGGCGTTTTCCTGTGGGAAACCTGGCGAGCGGCGTTTTTCGTTGCGCGTAATCCGTAGCACCGCATGACCTCAATTTCTGCCGCCTCCGGCATCTTCGCGCCTCACCCGCTCCCGCTGGTCACGACATGGCGCGCGCCATGCACGCCGCGATGAGCCGCGCCTGGCTGATCGGCGCCGGCCCTGGCGACGTCGAACTGATGACGCTCAAGGCGACACGCGCGTTGGCGCAAGCCGATGTGGTGCTGGTCGACGATCTGGTGAACCCTGAAGTACTGCAGTTCGCGCGCGTCGACGCGCTGGTCGTCTATGTCGGCAAACGCGGCGGGCATCCGTCAACGCCGCAGGCCGGCATCGTCGCGCAGATGCTCGAACATCTGCAGGCGGGACGCAGCGTCGCCCGTTTGAAAGGCGGCGATCCGTTCGTGTTCGGCCGTGGCGGCGAAGAACAGCAGGCGCTACATGCCGCGGGCATTCGCGTGGACGTGATCAACGGCATCACCGCCGGAATTGCGGCGCCCGCGGCAATCGGTATTCCTGTGACGCATCGCGGTCACGCGCAAGGCGTGGTGTTCGTCACCGGACACGGCGCCGGCAGCGGCGAGCCGGACTGGGCCGCGCTCGTCGCTACGCGGATGACGCTGGTGATTTACATGGGCATGCGGCGACTGAACGAAATCGTCGATGCGTTGCTCGCGGCCGGGATGAGCGCCGATACGCCATGCGCGGCGATCGAATCAGCTACGCGCCCCGAGCAACGGCATGCGCTCGCGCGGCTCGGCGAGTTCGCGGATACGGTCTCGCGCGCCGGGCTCGGCTCGCCGGCGATCGTGGTGATCGGTGGTGTGGCGTCGCTGGCTTTGGCGCGGGATGCGGTGAATGTCGGCTGCGAATCCCACAGACACGCAATGAGAACGCTAACCGTCGGCATCGGTTGTCGTTTGCACAGCTCCGCCGAGGAAATCGAAACGGCTGTGCGTGCCACGCTCGGCTCGCATTCATTCGATGAAATCAGCACGATAGCCTCGGTTGACATCAAAGCCCACGAAACCGGCTTGCTCGAGTTTTGCGCACGTCATGCGCTACCGCTGAAGCTGTTCAGCCGCGAGCAGATTGCGGCGATCTCCGTGGACGATCCGTCGGCGGCCGCACGCGAGCATCTCGGCATGGACGGCGTCTGCGAGCCGTGCGCCTTGCTCGCTGCAGCGGCCGAATCTGATGCGGCCCGCGCGCCTGACGCAGCCCATGCCTCGATTGGCTCAATTACCCCACTCGGCTCGTTTGCAGCCGAGACCCCCAACGCACGGCTACTCGTACGCAAAACCGTGCACGCCGGCGTCACAGTCGCGATAGCATCCACCACCGCCCGCCTCGCCTGCGAACAGACAAACAACGACACTCGAGAACAGGACCTGCCATGAAGACCGATCCCGAATCACATCAACGCATGACCGAACGCCGGCGCGAGGGCCACGAGAAAAAGCAGGCCAGCGCCACCGTCGAAAAGGGTCTGCTGATCGTCAATACCGGAACCGGCAAAGGCAAAACCACCGCTGCGTTCGGCATGGCCGTGCGCGTGCTTGGGCACGGCATGCGCCTTGGCGTCGTGCAATTCATCAAGGGCGCGCTGCATACGTCGGAGCGCGACTTCCTCGGCGCAATCGCCAATTGCGACTTCGTCACGATGGGCGACGGCTACACCTGGAACACGCAGAATCGCGACGCCGACATCGCCACCGCGCGCAAAGGGTGGAACGAAGCACGTCGCATGATCGAAAGCGGTGACTATCAGATGGTGATCCTCGACGAATTGAATACTGTGCTGAAGTACGAATACCTGCCGCTCGACGAAGTTTTGTCGGTATTGAACGCGCGCGCCGAAATGCTGCATGTGGTGGTGACCGGCCGTCACGCGCCGGACGCGCTGATTGAAGCCGCCGACCTCGTCACCGAAATGCGCATCGTCAAGCACCCGTATCGCGAGCAAGGCGTGAAAGCGCAGCGCGGCGTGGAGTTCTGAGCGATGTCCGCATGCCCCGCCCTGTTCATTAGCGCGCCCGCGTCGGGCCAAGGCAAGACCACGATTACTGCGGGTCTGGCGCGCTATCACCGGCGGCTGGGGCGACGCGTGCGTGTATTCAAAACGGGCCCCGACTTTCTCGACCCGATGATCCTGGCGCGTGCCAGCGGCGCGCCGGTCCTGTCGCTCGATCTGTGGATGGTAGGCGAAGCGGCCTGTCGCAACCTGCTCGCGCAGGCGGCGGCCGAAGCGGACCTGATCTTGATCGAAGGCGTGATGGGTCTGTTCGACGGCACACCGAGCAGCGCCGATCTGGCAACCACATTCGGCGTGCCGGTACTCGCGGTAATTTCGGCGAAAGCCATGGCGCAGACCTTCGGCGCGGTCGCCTTCGGCCTCGCGCAATTCAGGCCGCAAGTGCCGTTTTACGGTGTGCTCGCCAATCGCGTCGGCTCATCAAGGCACGCGCAAATGCTCGAAGAGGCTTTGCCGCCGGACCTGCGCTGGTGCGGGCACATCAGCGGCAACGACGAAATCGAGCTGCCCGATCGGCATCTCGGCTTGCATCAGGCGACGGAGATCGACGATCTGGACACACGTCTGGATCGTGCCGCCGATGCGCTCGCACAAACCGCGCTGGCCGAATTGCCGCCGCCGGTCGAATTCGGCACGCCTATAGAAGAAGCGCCGCCGCGTCTTCTGGAAGGCAAGCGCATCGCCATTGCGCGTGATGCCGCGTTCTCATTCATCTATCCGGCCAACGTCACGCTGTTGGAGACACTCGGCGCGCGCATCGACTACTTCTCACCGCTCGCCGATGAAGCGTTGCCGAAGCATGCCGACGCCCTGTACCTGCCGGGCGGATATCCTGAACTGCATGCTGAATTGCTCGCCGGCAATCTGCGCAGTGCCGCAACGATCCGCGCACATGCTGCAGCAGGCAAACCGGTCGTCGCCGAATGCGGCGGTATGCTCTACCTGCTTGAACAGTTGACCGACACGGGCGGCACCACAACGCCGATGCTCGGCCTGCTGCCCGGCCATGCAATGATGCAAACGCGCTTCACCGCGCTCGGCATGCAACAGATCGACAGCCTGCACGGCTCAATGACCGGCCACACGTTTCACTACTCGAAGCTGACGACGCCGCTCACGCCGTTGCGTTCAGCCACCCGGCCAAATAGCGACGCCCCCGGCGAGGCCGTGTTCCGCACAGGCTCGATTGTGGCAACCTATATGCATGCTTATTGGCCCTCCAACCCGGCCTTCACGGCCGCCCTGTTCCATGGCGAAGCCTTTTAACGATTTCGAACGCGAAGCCGTCTACCGCGCGATTTACGAGCGGCGCGACATGCGCCATTTCGTGCGCGACCCGGTTGACCCTGCCGTGTTGCAACGCCTGCTCGATGCAGCACATCATGCGCCGAGCGTCGGCTTCATGCAGCCGTGGCGCATCGCGCGCATTACCGCCCCGGCTTTGCGCACGGCCCTGCATGCGAGCGTCGAAAGCGAACGCCTCGCTACCGCCGACGCACTCGGCAAGCGTCGCGAAGAGTTCATGAAGCTAAAAGTGGAAGGTATGCTGGAGTGCGGCGAACTGCTGGTGATGGCGCTGATGGACGGCCGCGAGCGGCACATCTTCGGACGCCGCACCTTGCCGGAAATGGATCTGGCTTCCGTGGCGTGCGCGATCCAGAACATGTGGCTGGCCGCGCGCGCGGAAGGTCTGGGAATGGGCTGGGTGTCGCTATTCGACGTCGACACGGTGCGTACGCTGCTGCATATGCCCGACGGCGCACGGCCGGTGGCGATCCTGTGTCTCGGTCACGTCGATCAGTTCTACAGCGAGCCGATGCTGGAAACCGAACGCTGGGCGAGCCGCATGCCGCTCGCCGATTGTGTGTTCGAAAATCGCTGGCCGGAAGACGACAAAGCGCCGGAATAACGCTGGCGCTGACGTCTGACCGCTACGGCTGAAGGGGCTTGACCGAAACCACATCCGGCACGCCGCCCGTCTGATCGGCCCGCAGTTTCACGCGCCAGTCCGGCGGCGCATCGAACGGAAACTTTGCCAACGCGCTTTTCACGAGCACCGGCATCGCATGCAACGGATCGGCATCGCGATCGCTGCTTGCTGCGCTCACCTTGTAGACTTCCTGTCCGCTCGACTGTTCGAAAAACCGCAGCGTCAGCGCGTGCTGATAAGCGCGTCCACCGAATAGCGAAAACGGTGGCTCGGGCGAGCGTTCGCACGCACCTGGCGCGCAATCCTTCGCGCCCACGCCGATCGCGGCCGGCCGCGTGTCATACGCAATCGACAATAAATAGTGCGCGGACCTGGCCGTCGAATCGGTGAAGCCGTTCTTCGCCAATTCATCGCGCAGCACGGTTTCAAATTGCGGATGATCCGTGCTGGCCTCCTGCGATGGCATCCGCGCAATCGTATAGGTGCGCTCGCCCTGCAGCACGGCCGCAGGATTCGCCGTGTGCACGTCGGCGTTCAAACCCGCGCATCCGGTCAGACTCGCCGCGGCCAGCGCGGCACAGATCAATATCGCTTTCACCGGCTTCTCGCTTCGATAAGGTGAGTGTTCATAGTCATAAGCGTGGCGTTGTGGAGACGTCGGCTTGCGCTTCGTCGAGTACCGGCAGGGAAATCGTAAATGCGGTCCCCTTGCCCGGCGCGCTGACCACATCGACGTCGCCGCCATGGCGCGTCACGACCGTCTTGACGAATGCCATACCCAATCCGGCGCCGCCCACCTCCGGCCGTTCCGTTTCGTGAAAGCGCCGGAAGCGCTCGAACAGGCCCGCCTGCTGCTCTTCGGGAATACCATAGCCTTCGTCGCGAATCGTGCACGATACACGTTTTGCCACAGCGGGCGCGGCCGTCTGCGCCAGGCCGCGTGGAGCGCTGAGACCGCCGAGGCTCTTCAGGCTGCACGTGATCTGCGTATCCGGCGGACTGTACTTGACCGCATTGTTCAGGATGTTGACGAGCGCACGCGTCATCAGCGAGCGGTCGGCGCAGATCCAGTGGCCGTCGTCGGCGTCGGTCCCGCCGGCCGTATCGGTTTGCAGCGTGATGCGCTTGGCGTGGGCCTGCGGCCAGACTTCGTCGCTGGCGTCGATCAACAGCTCGGTCATGCTCACCGCCTCGAGCACATAGGTTTGCGATTCGGCGCGCGCGAGTTGCACGAAATCGTCGGCGAGTGTCAGCGCACGTTGCGCATAACGCTCGATGCGCTCCA
The DNA here is from genome assembly GCF_046026675.1 of Paraburkholderia sediminicola. Taxonomy (GTDB): domain Bacteria; phylum Pseudomonadota; class Gammaproteobacteria; order Burkholderiales; family Burkholderiaceae; genus Paraburkholderia; species Paraburkholderia sediminicola_F. The sequence goes on from NZ_JAQQEY010000002.1 coordinate 2,319,478, forward strand.
GCAGGCCGCGCGCGAGCACCGGCTCGCTGCGCGCCCGCTCGATCTCCACCAGCGCCAGAATCGAAGCCTGCGGCGAGCGCATATCGTGCGACAGCAGCCGCAACGCGTCCTCCCGTTGGCGCTCGGCCGCGTGCAAGGCCGATACGTCGACGAGGCCCGCGATCCAGCCCGTCGTCTCACCTTGCTCGTTCGTGCAATTTGCGTAGCGCAGCAGATGGTCGCGCTCGTGGGCGTCGCGCACCTCGACGCCTTGCGCCATCAGCTCGGCGAACTCGCCGCGCGCGGGATCGAGCAGCGCCGGCCACTGCGCATGCGCGAGGAGATTGTTTTCGGCGTCCGACGCTGCGCCACTGTCGATAGTCTTGACCAGCGTCAGTCCGCCCAGCACCGCCCGCATCGGCCGGCCCTCCGGCAGCGGTGCGCCAAGACGCGCGAAATGCGCCTTGGCGGCATGGTTCGCAATCAGCACGATGCCTTCCACGTCGCTCACCAGGATCGGCTCGGGCATGCTGTCGAGGCTGTCCCACACGAAGCGCTTCATGTCCTGCACGCGCTGCGCGGCCTGCGCCATCAGCGCCATATGCTGCTCCAGCACGTCGCCGCCGAACTCGCGGCGGCGCTGCGGCGTTTCCGGCAAGAGGTGCGGCTCGTCGGCGAGGCGTTGCAACTCTTCGCGCAGATAAGCCATCGTCATTTCGAGGCGCCGCCAGTTCCAGATCGGATACACCACGATCAAACCGGCGATCGCCGGCACCGGCGACATCCACAGCCGCGCGCCGTACAGCAGCGCCGCGCTGCCGACGGTGGCAAGCACGCCCAACGCGACGGTCAGCAGCAACGAACGTCGCGGCGACAGCACCAGAAAACCTGCGAGCAGCGCGGCGAGCGGCGCCAGCGATACCGCTAACAGCACCCAGGGCCCGGCGGGCTCGAGCTCGCGACCGGTCAGCAGCGTATCGAGCACGTTCGCGTGGATATAGACACCGGGCAGCGGCCCCAGCTCACCGGATACCGGTGTGGCAAAGCGGTCGTACAAGCCGGACGCGGTCACGCCGATCAACACGATGCGCCCGCGCAGCTTGTCCGCGGGGACATTGCCGGCGAGCACATCCGCGAAACTCAGCTTCGCGTAATTTTGCGCGTTCGGACCGAAAGGAATCAGGAAGCGGCCCTCGCCTTCGTCATGGTCATCGGATTGGGCCGCCGCCTCGCCGGAAAACTGCCGATGCAGCCGCTCGTTCAATTGCAGCGCGCCACGCTCGACATCCTGGGCGACCGGCACCATCAATTGCGGCCAGCGCGAATTCGCGTCGCCCTCGAACCGCGCGACGCTGCGCACGATGCCGTCACTATCGACTTCAAGGTTGATATGCCCAAGCCCCGCTGCCGCATGCGCGAGCGGCGCCACCGGCTCGACCGCGACGCGCTGGCCGGCGCTGTCCGGCGGCGTCAGTAGCATCGGCAGATAGGTGGGACTCAGGGCGACCGCGCGGGCGAGCTCGGCGTCTTCGGCATTGGCTTCGGTAAACAGCACGTCGTAGATCACTGCGGCGGGCTTCGCCTTCGCAATCTGTTCGAGCAGCCTGGCGTGGATGCTGCGCGGCCATGGCCAGCGGCCAAGCTGCGCAATGCTGGCGTTGTCGATTTCGAGCACCACGATATCGCGCAGCACCGGTTGCGCGCGCAGACTCAGGAACCGGTCGTAGACCAGATGATCGACGCCGGCGGTCAGCCGGCCGAGCGAACTGAGCAAAACCACCACAATGCCCAGACAGCCGATCGCCACCCATTCGAGCAGGAAGCGGCGGCCGGCGCGCCGTCCGAGACGGGCGCGAGGGTCGAGACTCAGGCGCGTGTGTGTGGTCGGCAAGACGTGGCGTGGTTGAGAGCTAAGGAACGGGTCGGTTGTTGACCCGGCCCCGTGAATCTACCAGCGTCAGCGTGCAAGCGTAAACGAGCGAACCGCGCTGCTCTTCTCGTAGAAGCGGCCGTTTTCGAACTGCTCGGCGACGATCGTCCAGTAGTAGACGCCGCCCGGCAGGTCGCTCACCACGATCTGGCCGCCCGTCAGATCGGTCTTATCGACGAGCGGATGGCGCAGGTCGGCGGTCGTGGCCAGCACAAAGCGAAAGCGCGTCTCGACCGTGGAGCGGCTGACGAACCAGCGGAACTCGTAGTCGCGGCTGCCGGCGCGCGGCCCTGCGGAGGCCGCCAGTCCGAGTTGGCGCCGCTCGAATCCATACACCTGGGGCAGGCCTTCGAGTCCGTTCGCGTCGATCGCGGCGATGCGCACGAAATACGTGCCGTCTGCCAGATCGCCGAAGTCGGCATGCGGCGCATTCACGCGCAGATCGCGGATCAGGTCGAGCTGATCGGCATCGCGCGCAATCTGTACGCGATAGGCCACGGCGCGCTCGGCGGGGACGAGGTCGAAAGCGACCGTTTTGCTGTCCTGCACGTTTGCCGGGTCAGTAAGCGACGGCGCGGTCAGCAATTCCACCGGACCGCCGATCGCGCCGCCGGCCCGCGTGACACTGCCAAAGCGCGCCTTGACGAGTTGCGCCGACGCCTGCAACGGCACGCCGGGTGGCGGCGCGGAGATCCGGCCAGCGACGGCGGCCGGGTCAACGCCAACCGCTCCGTCCAGCACTTCCACCGCCGTGGTTTGTGCGTCGCCGTCGTAGGCGACCTTGAAGCGCGTACCGCGCACGCCCGCGACAACCGATGGCGAGCGGATCTGGAAGCGGTCGTCCTTTTTGGTGGCATGCGTGACCTGGCTCTCGACTTCGCCATGCTGCAGATCGAGTACGCGATCGCCCGCGCCGGTCAGCACGGTGCGCCGCAGCGTGCCGATATCGAGCACACCGTCCTGCGACACCGTGATGTGCGAGCCGTCCGGCAACTCCAGCGTGGCAAAGCCGTTATGGCCGGTGCGAATGCGGTCGCCCTCGCCAAGCGTTGTGCCCGCCGTGAGCGGCGTATAAGGATTCTTGCCGAAAGCGTGCTCCGCCGGACCGCTCGTCGCGATCACGCGCGCCGACTCGGGGTCCTGTCTGAGCCTGTCGGCCGGCAGACGCAGCGTGATCCCGGCCGGCATGCGGCGTGGCGCGGGCACGTGATTCAGACGGCTCAACATGGCCCAATCGCCGGAGTCGCGCAGATAGCGGCCGGCGATTTCGTACAACGTGTCGCCGTCGTGGGTCACGTAGGACACATAGACTGGCGCAGTCGCTTTGTTACGTGGTTTCGGCGCGCGCGACGATTGCGCATCCGCCGACACCGGCGCGAAGCACGTCATTGCAATCAGGGCGGCCACCGCAAGCGCCACACGGGCGAGCCGACCCGGCGAACCTACGCAGCCGGGTGCTACCACATCGAAAGCAACCGTCACGCATCCCCCGCTTCGGGGCGGTCTTCGGTCGGCACGGGTGGCGAGCCGGATTCGATCCGTTCGAGCCGGTACCCATAGCCGTAGATCGGCGTCAAACGATAGCCATGCTCCGGACGCAAGCCGAGCTTGCTGCGCAGCATCGACACGTGTGTGTCCATCGTGCGCGACGGGATGTCCGTCGCCTGCTTCCAGATCACATCGAGAATGTGCGCGCGCGACAGCGGCCGGCTCAAATGCTGGAACAGCAGCAGCGCAAGCTCGAACTCCTTCTGCGTCACAGCGACGGTCGCGCCGCGCACCACCACGTGCTTCGCGCCCAGATCGAATTCGAATTCGCCGAAAACTTCTTTCGCCGCAGCCGGCTTGAGGTGATACGCGCGGCGCAGCAACGAGCCGACACGCGCCAGCAGGACCGCGGCAGAAACCGGCTTGACGACGTAATCGTCCGCGCCGGTGTTAAGGATCGAAGTGATATCGGTTTCGCGGCCGCGGCTTGTCATGAACAGGACCGGCAAGCGCTCGGAGAGGCTTTCGCGCACCCATCGCAGCACCTCTTCACCCGACATGTCGGGCACGTTCCAATCGAGCACGAGCAGGTCGAAAGTTTGGCGCCGCAATTGCCGCACCAGTTCACGGCCCGCGCCGTAAGCATGACAGACATGGCCGGCCGCCGACAGCGTTTGGCAAACAAGATCGGCTTGAGCCGAATCGTCATCCAGGACTGCAATTCTCATAAAACCCCGCAATGCGGCATCGTCCTTCGTAACTGGTGGCCGGTGAGCCGGCAGATGGCCGGGATGGCGGTGCGAACACCGACGATCCAGCTTCCTGTTTTCAACTTCGGCTGCACTCTTTTTCGATTAACGGTCCGTTGCCTCGCGCCCTGTTCAGTTCTGCCGCCCCACTGTCTCAAAATTAGCGCGTATTTTGGCTTTAATGCGCTGATTACCGAGGGGGCAGATCATCATAATCGAAAACGGCCGTTCTTTTTCCCGGATGTACTTATGCAGCTATCCGGCCCGGCTCGGCCGCTGCGGGCCGCTCTATGGGATTTTCCCCAACGTCTCTCAGGCTCTGCCTGTTATTGAAATCGACCTCAATGGATCGTTATTCGAGTCGGCTGGTCTCGCTCGCACGGTGATTGGCCCCGTCTGCCTTTTGTCCTATCGGGCTGTGCCCCCGGCGTTCAGGAAACAGCGATTTGACAATTTGCGAGTCAGTATAGGAACAGTCTCAAAATAAATCCTTTAAGGATTGTTAGATTGCTTTGATTGAAATTAAAAAATTGGCGGGTTGGCGGGGAACCTGGCGCTTTTGTGGACGCGTCAGAGAGGCTGACGATGAGCGAGGTGATCCGCAACAATTGTCGCGGCGAGGGTTGAGCGGTCTGCGACGTGTTCCGATCATTGACATCAAGCGCATGCCAATGCTATCAATTTCTGCTATCATAATGAAATCAAAACACTTCGGCACGCTCCACGCCCTATTCAAACGGCCCACTCAGGGCGGCATCGTATTCGCGGACATTGAAGCGTTGATCCTGGCGCTCGGCGGAGAGGTGCGAGAGGGAGCCGGGTCTCGGGTGGCGTTCGAGTTACACGACAGCCGCAGATATCTGCATCGCCCGCATCCCGGAAAAGAGGCCCGGAAATATCAGGTGGAAGAGTTGCGTGTGTGGTTTACCGAACTTGGAGTCGAACCGTGATGAATTCGATGACGTACAAAGGCTATTTCGCGCGAGTTGAATTCGATCCGCGCGAGAACATTTTTGTCGGGCATGTGCTCGGCGTTTCAGATCGCATCAGTTTCCACGGGGAAACCGTGACTGAACTGACCGACGAGTTTCATCGGGCGGTCGATCACTACCTGGAAGACTGCGCTGAAACTGGACGCAATCCGCAAAAGCCCGCTTCCGGCAAATTGATGCTGCGCATCCGACCTGAAGTACACGCTGCAGTCGGGATCGCAGCGGCGGCGGCCGGCAAGAGCATCAACCAGTGGGTCGACGAAGTGCTAGCGCGCGCGGCGCACGCCTGAAACCGTGCCGCTTGCGCACCAAACAGGACCGTGTAGGTTCCGCGGCAGGCGCAGCCCACCCTTTCCTCACCTGCTGCTTTCAATCCCCGGCATCGGCGCGAATAGCGCGTCGAGGTCGTCGTCCGAGAACTTGGCTGCGCCGGCGGCGTCTTCGGAGAGAATACTGTCGGCGAGTCCCGCCTTCTGCTCCTGCAACTCCACGATCTTTTCTTCGATGCTGCCCGCGGCAATCAGCTTGTAGACGAATACGGGCTTATCCTGCCCCAGCCGATGGGCACGATCGGTCGCCTGATTCTCGGCGGCAGGATTCCACCACGGGTCGTAATGAATCACGGTATCCGCAGCGGTCAGGTTCAGACCTACGCCCCCCGCCTTCAGGCTGATCAGGAACAAGGGCACTTCGCCTTGCTGGAAGCGCTCGACCGGCGTGATGCGGTCCGTCGTGTCGCCGGTCAGAATGACATAGGGAATCGCCGCTTCCTCGAGCGCGTCGGCAATCAGCGCCAGCATGCCGGTGAATTGCGAGAACAGCAGCACGCGCCGTCCTTCCTCGATCAATTCAGGCAGCATCGACAGAAGCAAATCGAGCTTGGCCGAGCGCGTGACACGTGCGCCCTTTTCGAGCCTTTCAGCTTTTTCCACTTTGCCGCGCTTCTCGCCTGGTTCGCCCGGCGCCTCGTCAACCCTGATTTTCCGCACGAGACGCGGATCGCAGCAAACCTGGCGAAGCTTCAGCAAGGCATCGAGCACGATAATGTGACTGCGCGCGAGGCCCTGCGCGCTGACCGCCGCACGCACCCGCTCCTGCATTGCCGTACGCACCGTTTCGTATAGATCGCGCTGTGCGCCTTCCAGATCGACTGAACAGACGATGGTGGTCTTGGCCGGCAATTCTTTCGCGACCTCGTCCTTACGACGGCGCAGCATGAACGGCCGGATGCGGCGCGCCAGCAGCGCACGGCGCACGCCGTCGCCGTTCTTTTCGATCGGATTACGCCAGCGTTTGGTGAAGTCTTTCTGGCTGCCGAGAAAGCCCGGCAAGAGAAAGTCGAACTGCGACCACAGCTCGCCGAGGTGATTCTCCAGCGGCGTCCCCGTCAAACATAGCCGATGCCGCGCGCGCAATCCGCGGATCGCCTGCGCGGCTTTGGTGCTGGCATTCTTCACGTACTGCGCCTCGTCGAGGATCAGCAGGTGATAGTCATGCTCGGCGAGCACCTTCTGATCGCGCCACAGCAGCGCGTAAGTCGTAAGAATCAGGTCGTGCTCGCCGATCTGCTCGAAACGCTCCTTGCGCTGCGGGCCATTCAGTACCAGCACTTTCAGTTCGGGCGCAAAGCGTCGCGCTTCCTCGCGCCAGTTGTGCACGAGCGTGGTCGGCACGACGATCAGCGCGGGACGGTCGAGCCGTCCGGCTTCCTTCTCCGCGAGGATGTGCGCGAGCGTCTGCACGGTCTTGCCGAGACCCATGTCGTCGGCGAGCACGCCGGCCAGATCGTGTTCGCGCAGAAACTGCATCCAGTTCAGGCCCTGCTGCTGATACGCGCGCAGTTCCGCCTTCAGACCACGCGGTACCGGCACCTCGTGCAAGCCCGGGCCGGCCTGCAGACGCTGCGCCAGTTGGCGAATCGAATCGTCGCCCTGGAATTGCCAGCGACCTGTGCTGTTCAAGGCTTCGAGGCGGCCCGCATCGACGGAGGGCACCCGCAGCGGCGCGCCGTCGGCCAACGTGCCGCCCAGTGCGTCGAACAGATCGACCAGCACGCGCACCACCGGCTTCAGCCGGTCGGCGCGCAAACGCAGGCGTTTGTTTTCCTCGGTCTTCAACTCGATCGGTTCGTCGTCGGCGATGGCTTCAAGCGCGCCGCCAAGCCAACGCCGGTCGCGCCGGAACAGATCGGCGAGCAGCGGCTCGAGCCGCACATTGCGCTCGCCGATGCGGATGCCCATCTCCAGATCGAACCAGCCGTCGCCCGCCTGCTGCGCGGTGCCGTCGATCGCGTCGATCTCGATGACGTTGTAGCGGAACTCCGGCGCCATCGTCACGCGCCAGCCTTTGCTCACGAGCTCAGGTACGGCGTCGTTGACAAAGGCGGACCAGGATTCGGCATCGGGCAGACCGAGCATCGTGTCAGGCAAAAGCCGCGATGCGTACACGCGGCTGGTCGGGACTTTCTGCAGCCCGGTTTTGCGCAGTTCGAGTAAACGCTTCTTTTCGGTTTCGTAGCGTCGGCGGATATGGATGACGTCGCCGCCCGGCATGGGCACGAGGGTGACGCTGCTGTCGACATTGATGCTGACGCCGTCGTAATCGAAGCTGACGCCGGCCAGCTCGACGGCCTCGGACTTGCGCTGCCCCGCCTTGGCTGTAGATGGCAACGCGTGGCTATTGAGCGTGAGCACCGGCACGGGATCGACGTCGATCACACGAATCGCGGAGGCGTCGTGCGTGGGCGGCAGCGGCAAATCGGGCGCGATCTCGCGCAGCACCGAGGCGACGAGCGGCGCTTCGGCGAGCGAGATCGGCGGCATGGCGAGGTAATCGGGCAACTGCTGGAACGGCAACGACGATTCGACGATGCCCGCTTCATTCGCGACGCCGTCCACGTACCAGACCGGCTCGGTGGGCAGCACCATGGTGGCGCGCGGCTCGGTGCACAGGACGGGCCGCAGGCGTTCGTCCGCCAGCGGTTCCCATTCGATCCGCCCGGGCCGGTCGGCGCCGCGCGACAACGGCGTCGGCCCCTCGTGACCCGGCGCCGGCTTGAGCTCGAAAAACAGGCGCCCCGTCGCGATCAGCTTTTGTAGCATCTCCGCGCCGCTCGTGCCCCGCAGAATGAACTGGCCGAAGTCCTCGCGAGAACGGCCGAGCCACAGGCCGCGCAGGATCGACAGGTCTTCGTCGGAGACAAACCTGGGTTGTTTTAGCAGGGCGGCTTCCACATTGCCCCAAGGCTCGTCGACTTCGACAATCGTGCCGTCCGGATTGCGGTGCGCCCGGTACAGCACGACCTCGTGGCGCATGTGGAATTTGGACCAGTTCAGCAGGTAGGCCAGCGTTTGGGTGCGTGCGGCGCCCGCCTTCTGCGCGACTGCATCGGCGGCCTCGGCGCGCGCGCGAAAACGCTCCAGCCAGCTGACCAGTTCGGGACGCACGCCGGAGGGCGGCTGCATCGCTGTTCCGGACGGCGCCTGCGGATAGCCGTCGGCCGAGCGCTCATCGGAGTCGATGTCAGTGTCGACGTTGGTGATGTGGTCCATCTCGTCGTGATATTCGAGCTCAGCGAGCAGCAGCGCGGCGACATGCTTGCAATTGCGGCCGACCGGGCAACTGCATTCGCTTTGCGCCCAAGGTCTGCCGCCATCAGTACGGAACCTCACCTGCGTGTGGTAGGGCAGCACTCGTGAGCCCTGCACATAGCCGCTGAGCTTGGGGCCGTCCCATTTCACGTTCGTGACTGCGCCGACCGAGCGTGCCTTGGCGACGGTGTGGTCGCCCAGCCATTCCGTAATCCGTTCCCGATCGAAGAAAACTGACGACATCAGGGTCCATTCCTTTTCAAGCCGGCGGGGGCAACTGTGCGCGGACGCGAAATCGGCGCGGCAGGCGATGAATCGCGACTGCCCACGCAGTTTCAGCCCGGCATAGGTTGCCCGTGATAACCGGCCATTTTACGCGTTGGGCGCAATTATCTGTGGAGACGGCTTTGAAGGCGGTGCAAGGGACGGATGGCCTGGCTTCGCTCAGAGCGCGGGGACGCTGGATGCCCCGACGCTCACTTCCAGCCCCGCTGCCGCGAACACCTGAGCGAGCGCCGGCGCCGGGGTTTCGTCGGTGACCAGCAGATCGACCGCATCCGGGCCGAAAGCGTGTACCAACGCGCTATGACCGAATTTCGCGTGATCCGCCGCGACCACACGCCGCTCGGCCTGTGCGAAAGCGGCAAGCGAAAACGCGACGTCGGCGGGCAGTGCGTCCATGAAACGGCCCTGCGCGTCGATCGCGGTAACCGAGACGATTGCGTAGCGCACATGGAACTGGCGCAGAAAGGCGAGCACGCTGTCGCCGAACGCAGCGGAGTCGTCGGCGCGCAGCTCGCCACCCGCAATGAACACCCGGTTGCCGTTGCGCGGCGCCAGCACGCGGGCGACTTCGGTGGAATTGGTCACCACCGTGAGCCGCGAGCGCGCGGTGAGCGCCTGAGCGATATGCAGGCAGGTCGTGCCGCCCTCGAGGATCAACGAATCGCCGTCCCGCACCAGTTCGCTGACGCGCGCGCCAATCGCCTGCTTGCCCTCACGGCTTGCCACCATGCGCCGTTGGAACGGCGGCTCGTCGAGCCGCTCGGGCAGCATGATGCCGCCGTGGACCTTGATAAGCAGGCCGTCGGCGATCAGCGGCTTGATATTGCGGCGGATGGTCTCGTCGGAAACCTCGAAGCGCCCGGCGAGATCAGTAATCGTGCAGGTACGCTCGTCGCGGACGAGTCGCAGGATTTCGGCTTGGCGTTGGGTGGAGAACATAGGATGGCGGCAAACATGACGGCACCCAGTCTAGCAAACACCTCATAATTCGCCAAGAAATCCCAACTCATTTCCATACAAACCCACATTCACCACCTCAGAGCTCAATCCGCCTTCACTTCCGCCAGCAACTCAGGATGCCGACCCAGCAACCTTCAATAGTTTGATGAGCGCGAGCGGCGGCCTGGTCTTGCCATTCTCATACCGTGAAAAAGCGTTCACCCCGCATCGAAAATTTCCGCTGCCTCACGCTGGCCTTGAATGGCACGACGAGGACAACCTGCCTGGTTATCAAAAGGTAGCGTTGCCGTCTGCTGCCAACGCATTCGTCACCTCCTTTGATCCCACGTCAGCCAAATCGATCGTTGCTTTATGCCAAATTTTGTTGCAATCTACGCGTGTTAATTCAACTTATTTCCACATATGTCCACACACATCCCCACTCACGCCCGTGTCGTCATCATCGGGGGCGGCATCATTGGCTGCTCAGTCGCCTATCACCTGACCAAACTGGGTTGGACCGATGTGGTTTTGCTCGAACAGGGTCAGTTGTCGTGTGGCACGACCTGGCACGCTGCCGGCCTCGTCGGCCAACTGCGCGCGCAGGAAAGCATGACCAAGCTGATCCGCTACTCGACCGCCCTCTATGCCGAACTCGAAGCCGACACCGGCCTCGCGACCGGCTGGAAGCAATGCGGCTCGCTCTCGGTGGCCCGTACGGCCGAGCGCATGACGCAACTCAAGCGCACCGCCGCCGTCGCGCGCGCCTACGGCGTGGCGTGCGACGTGATCAGCCCGCAGGAAGCCGGCGATCTATGGCCGGTGATGCGCACCGACGACCTGCTCGGCGCCGTCTGGCTGCCCGGCGACGGCAAAGCAAATCCCACTGATCTGACGCAGGCCCTCGCCCGCGGCGCCCGCACGCGTGGCGCACGCATCGTCGAGAACGCCCGGGTCACGGCGATTCACACGCGCACCGCACTCGAAGACAAGGCAAACGGCACGACAGGCGCGCGCGAAGTCAGCGGCCTCGCGTGGCGCAACAAGGACGGCGAAGAAGGCACGATCGGCGCGGACATCGTCGTGAATTGCGCGGGTCAATGGGCCAAAGCGGTGGGCCGCCTGTGCGGCGTGACCGTGCCCTTGCACTCGGCCGAGCACTACTACATCGTCACCGAACGCATTTCCGGCGTGCATCCGGACCTGCCGGTGATGCGCGACCCAGACGGTTTCATCTACTTCAAGGAAGAAGTGGGCGGTCTCGTGATGGGCGGCTTCGAACCGAATGCGAAACCGTGGGGCATGAACGGCATCCCGGACAATTTCGAATTCCAGCTGCTGCCCGACGACTGGGATCAGTTCGAAATCCTGATGGAAAATGCGCTGCAGCGCGTACCCGCACTCGAAACAGCGCAGGTGAAGCAGTTCTATAACGGCCCGGAATCGTTCACGCCGGACAACAACTTCATGCTCGGCGAAGCACCGGAATTGCGGCGCTTTTTCATCGGCGCGGGTTTCAATTCGATGGGGATCGCATCGGCCGGCGGCGCGGGCATGGCGCTCGCCGAATGGATCGTCGCGGGCGAACCAACGATGGACCTGTGGCCGGTCGACATCCGCCGCTTTGCGCGTTTTAACGGCAACGACACGTGGCTGCATGATCGCGTGAAGGAAACGCTCGGCCTGCACTATGCGATGCCCTGGCCGAATCGCGAACTCGACAGCGCGCGGCCGTTCCGCCGCTCGCCGCTGTATTCGCTGCTGCGTGACGACGGCGCCTGCTTCGGCAGCAAAATGGGCTGGGAGCGCGCTAACTTTTTCGCGCCGACACCCGCTGAAGCACAGATCGATTACGCGTTCGGCCAGCAGAACTGGCTGCCGTGGAGCGGCGCCGAACATCGCGCGTGTCGCGAAGGCGTCGCGCTATTCGACATGACTTCGTTCTCCAAATTTCTCGTCAAAGGGCGCGACGCGGAAAGCGTGCTGCAAGGTATCGTCGCCAACGATGTGGCAGTGCCGCCTGGCACCACGGTCTACACCGGCATGCTCAACGAGCGCGGCACCTACGAATCAGATTTCACGCTCACGCGCCTCGCCGACGATCAATACCTGCTGGTCACTGGCACCGCGCAAACCACGCGCGATTTCGACACCATCGAAAAAGCGATTCCGCGCGACAAACACTGCATGCTGGTCGACGTCACCGGCCAATACGCCGTGCTTGCCGTAATGGGTCCACGTTCACGCGAGTTGCTGCAAAGCGTGTCGAAGGCGGACTGGAGCAATGAGGCGTTCGCGTTCGGCCAGAGCCGCGAGGTCGATCTCGGTTACGCGACGTTGCGCGCCACCCGCCTCACCTACGTCGGCGAACTCGGTTGGGAACTGTACGTGCCGGTCGAGTTCGCAGTCAGCGTGTTCGAAACCTTGCAACAGGCGGGCAAGGCGTTCGGGCTCGTCAATGCGGGCTACTACGCGATCGACTCTTTGCGCATCGAGAAAGGCTACCGCGCGTGGGGCCGCGAACTGACGCCGGATACGAATCCGTTCGAAGCGGGGCTCTCGTTCGCCTGCAAGCTGGATAAGGACATCCCGTTCCGCGGCCGCGACGCGTTGCTGAAATTGCGCGCCGAACCGCTGCGCCGCCGCATGGTGGTGCTCACTGCCGACGGCGCCGCCGAACGCATGCTGTGGGGCGGCGAAGCCATTCTGCGTGACGGCAAGCCGGTCGGCTTCGTCAGTTCGGCGGCGTTCGGCCACACGCTCGGCTGCCCGGTGGCGATGGGCTATATCAACCATCCGGACGGCGTCGCCGATGCCGCGTATCTGAACAGCGGTCAATACATGATCGACGTCGCCGGCGATCTGCTGCCGGCGACCGTGCATCTGAAGGCGCCCTATGATCCGCGCTCGGAACGGGTGAAGAGCTAACGGCCGCCGCGTGCCATACTCGAAAACACCCCATCGCGGCGAATCAGGCCATGAAACAGCGCCGCCGCGAGATGCAACAGCACCGTGGCAAACAGCGCGAATGCGAGCCATGTATGCAAGGCACGTAGTAGCGCGAACAACTCTGTGTTGTGCGGCGCGATCGGCGGTAAATGCAGGGGGCCGTATAGCGTGATCGGAAATCCCCCGGCGGATAGCATCCCCCAGCCGATCAACGGCATCGCGATCATCAGCGCATAGAGAATGAGATGCGACAGCCTTGCGGCAATACGCTGCGGCGCTGGCATGTATGCCGGCAACGGCGGACTGCCGCGCCGGATACGCACGCCCGCGCGCAGTATCACCAATAGCAGCAGCGCTATCCCAAGCGGTTTGTGGATCGCGATCAGCGTGGTATGCACCCGCGACACCGTCGCGACCATTCCCACGCCGATAAACAGCATCGCGATGATCAGCGGCGCCATGGTCCAATGCAGGAGTCGCGCGAGCGGACTGAAATGGGTACGCGTCTGTGTCATGAACGCTCTCCGTTCGACTCCATTTGATGAACCTCTGGATGCAACGATTCTTCGCGCGTGCGGCGCTTATACGACAGAGCGTACGCAGCCGAGCGCGCGGCGAGCAACGGATCGTTGGAGGGTCGGATACCGGCCGGCAAGATGGTTGGATCAAAATTGACATCGCGACAGACACCGTCCTCCTGCGACGTCGTGTGATCGATCACCAGCGTACCGGCATCGATATGCTGACGATCGTCGGGCCACTGCATCGTCGCGTCGTCGATGGGGTCGCCGGGCTGCGCGACCGTCAGGATCAGATGCCAGCGCAACGGTCCATTTTGCAGACGCTGATCGAGGTCGGCTTCGAGGAAATTCTTCTCTTCCTTTTGTGCATCGGTGATTGGTGCATACGGCGTTTCAGGCACCATCGCCCAACGCACGGCGCGAGTATTGCCCGCACTGTCGGTGAACTGGAAAGCGTTGATGCTGTAGTACGCAGCATTCGCCAGACTCGACGATGGCGGATGCGCTTTCACCCATGCCTGAAACGGTTTGGTCTCCGGATTTGCCGCATAAAACGCTTTCAGCTTTGCGGGGTCCGGTTTGCCGGTCGCGGCATCGGGTTTCGCCGCGACCAGTTGCTGATAGAACTGCTCGGGCGTATGGACCGCGAATACAGGTGTCGAATTCATTCCTGTGCGCCACTGTCCGCCATTCTGCAGTTGGAACAGCAACGCCATGCTGCGCACCGGTGAGCTCGTGTCGGGCGCGGAGGGATTGCCGCCGGGAACCGCGAAGCGGCCGATGACCGGCGTGCGGCCCGGCGCGAATACTGCAGCATGCGAAAGCACCGAACCGTCGCCGCTACTGTCGAAATACCCCGCTACACATAAGCCCTTCGCATGGTTGCGGCGATAGCCGGGATGCGGATGGCCGGCCACCGCTTCGAAAGTATTGATGATTCGCGGCGCGGTGAGCCGTGCGGGTGTCAGCCAGCCCGCCGTATAGGCGAAGCCGCCGGCAAGAGCCGCGACGACCGCGCCGATCGCGGCGAGCCGGCATGGCACGCATGGAGGCGCAGCGTTGGGAACGGATGGTTTTGTCACGACGACTCCTTGACTGTCGGATAGATGCACTCATCGGCAAACACCGAATCCGGCGATCTATTCCATTCGACGTCCGGCGCGTCCGTTCCGCGTGCGCGCCGGCTGCCGATACGGTCAATTGACGCTGCCTGCCGTCGCGGCGCCGCTCGCGACATGACTCGCGGCGGCCGCCTTGGCGGCGAGTGCTTCCTTGTTGTGCGCGACCTGCTGGGCGAAGATGGGGTTGACTTCCGGATACGATGTATCAGTCACATAATCGAGGCCATTCTGCTGGGCTTCGATCAATTCCTGGTACACCTGAGCACGTGTCTTGCCTTCTGCAAAAACGCTCGACGAAGCGGCGAGAACGACGAGGGACAATGCGGCAAAAGCGATCTTCTTCATGATGGACTCCAGAGAGTTTTGTGCGGGTTTGCATGAGGGATAACCACGGGTTCCCGGCTTTTATTCCTGCCTTGGCGCGTCGTAAAAAACAATCTTCGAACGTGGAATAAACCCCCACCTGCATGTGTTCGCCACTCGATAGCTGAAATCCGACAAATGCCGATGCCATGACCTCAACCGTCCCTCCCTCCGATTCGCCGCTTTCCGAAGCCGACATTCAGGCCTACGCCGATGGCACGCTGACGCCGGAACGCGCTGCGTTTCTGCAGGACTATCTGGGCAAAGATCCGGCGGAAGCACGCCGCGTGGCGTTCTACGGAAGGCTCAACACGCAGATGCAGCAGGCCTTCCAGACAACTGACGAACCCGTTTCGACCCGCGCCGAAGGACGGCGCGGCGTATTCGAGCGGCTGAAGGCCGCGAAGCGTCCGGGCAAGGTGGTGAACGCTCTCGGGGCGCTCGTTCTGACGCTGGTCGCCGCGAGCGGCTGGCTCGCCGCCACCCAGGTGTCCCGGCAGGCACTCAACAATGCGGCCGTGATGGCGTTGGCGGAAACCGCCGCCGCACAGTATTCCGCTGCGTCGCCGACGCGAAGCGACGTGTCCGCGCCCAACCTCGCGGCGATCGGATTGCGGCTGGTGGATCAAAGGGTCCTATCGCTCGGTCCCTTCCAACGCGCCAGCGAATTGATCTACCTGAACGGCGACAACCGCCCCGTCGTGCTGATTTCCACGCTGGCACTGCTGGCGCCGGCCCAGCCGCAGTGGGCCGCCCTGCGCGTCGGCGAGATCAGGCTGTTGACCTGGACGGCGCAATGGCAGCGCTTCGTGGTCGCCGGCGACGCCCGCACCCACGGCCTGATGCGCGCCGCCGACGTGATGACGATGCGCTAAGCCGTCGCCAGGTTTTTGCGCAACGCGACAAAAACAATTGAATAAAATGTGTCCACGCGTGTTTGCACCTCGAATGCGCGTGGTGGTTCAATCGACGGCCGCCCACCCGGCGCCCACGAGAAGCCCCACGATTGGGATGAAAAATGGATGTCCGTGACGAGTTGATGGAGCATGTGCCGCGCTTGCGGCGCTATGCGCGAGCGCTGATCAACAATCGCGATCTCGCCGACGATCTGGTGCAGGACACGCTCGAACGCGCGCTCGGCCGTACCGGCATGTTCCAGCCCGGCACCGACCTGCGTGCGTGGCTGTTCACGATCATGCATAACGTGTTCGCCAATCAGGCGCGCAAGGCTTCGGCGCGCGCGGTTCACGTAGCGGTCGACGACGACAGCGTCCACGAAAGCGAATTTGCCGTGCCGTCCGATCAGACCCGTTCGCTCGAAATGCGCGACCTCGATTATGCGTTGCAGCGTCTGCCGATGGAGCAGCGCGAAGTCGTGCTGCTGGTCGGTCTCGAGGAAATGAGCTACGCCGACGTGGCGCTGGCGCTGAACATTCCGATCGGCACGGTGATGTCGCGCCTTTCGCGTGGGCGCGAGCGGCTTCGGGCATTGATGGCGGGCACGCAGCCCGGTGCAAAATTACAGGTGGTGCGATGAGCGACCAACACACGCCGATCGGCGAACAAGACCTGCACGCGTACGTGGACGGCACGCTGTCCGACGAACGGCGCGTCGAGGTGGAGCGCGCGCTCGAACAGAACCCCGAGTTGGCCACACGCGTCAGCGATTATTTCTCGCTGAACAACATGTTTCATGAACGCTATGACGGCGTGCTGAGCGAGCCCGTGCCCAAGCGTCTGCAAACGCCTCTGGCCAGTGGGCGCCGTTGGCGCATAGCCGCTAACTGGCCGCAGTTCGCCGGGATGGCGGCAGCGCTGGTGTTGGGCGTGGGTATCGGCGTCGGCACGCATATGGGGCAGGACGTCGTAGCACCGGTGGCCGGTCATTCGGACACGCGCCCGGTCAGCGCGGACAGTTCGGAAATGTTTGCGCGGCAGGCCGCAGTGGCGCATGTGGTCTATATGCCCGCCGTCGACCGTCCAGCCGAAATGACTGCGGATCACGAACAGGATTTCGTGCAGTGGCTGTCCAACCGGCTCGGCACCAATGTGCATCCGCCGATGCTTTCGAAGAGCGGTTTCAACCTCTCGGGCGGCCGCCTGCTGCCGGGCGCCGATGGACCGACCGCGCAGTTCATGTATCGCGGGCCGAATGGCGAACGCGTGACACTGTGCATTTCGCACCGTCAGGTGAACTCGAATACCACCGCGTTCAAGCTGTATCAGGACGGCCCTGTGAACGTGTTCTACTGGGTGGATGGCGACTTTGGCTATGCGGTGTCAGGCGGGATCGATCGCAAGGTGCTGTTGCAACTGTCGCATGACGTGTACTCGCAGTTGACGGGCGCGGCGCCGGGTTGAGCTGCCGCCACGTTGCGATAGCGGGTTCAGTTTGCCGAGCCGCCGCCGCGATCGAGCGACGCCGCGCGCATCGCGTCGCTCGGATTGGTGAAGAACTGCTGGCGCAATTGCGCGATCTGCGCGTCACGTTGCTGAGGCGGCAAACCCTGTTTGTCGATCTGCGCGCGCTGGCTCGAATAGTCTGCGTAGCGGGCTTGCCAGGCGTCATCAGCCTGCTGCATCTGCACGACGCGCTGCGCCGCTTCAGGCCCAAGTGTCTGCGTGATCTGCGCACGCATCGTATCGAGCGAGCCGCCCTGTTTCTGCGCCTGACTGATCGCGTCGAGTGCGGCCTGCTGCTGGCGCGCTCGTTCGTGGGCTGCGCGTGTTTCCGGCGGCAGTCCCGCATCTAGTGCGGCAAGACGCGCCGCTTTTTGCGCGGCGCTCAACGAGCCATCTGACGCGATGCGCAGACGCGCTAGATCCGTATGTCGCTGCTGCGATTCGGCGCCGAAGAACGGCTCATTCCATTCGCCCATCAAGCGGGCGCCTAAAGCATCGCGCTGGTCGAGCGAGAGTTGCAACGCGTCGAGGTCCAGCTTTGCGCCGCTCTGGCTTTGGATTGGCGAGGTTTGCGGCAACTGGTCGAGCGCCGTGCGATACGCGTTGTAGCGTTGCCAGACGGTCACCGCTTCGTCGGCGGCCGGCGTGCCGTCGAGTTGTGCGGCGATCTGCCGACGCACCAATGCATCGAGCGTCGCTGGAGAGATTTCGTTTTGCGCCGTCAGGAAGTAATCGAAGAAATCGCGGACCGCGCGCGTGTGCGCGAGGTGGCCGCGGCCATCGGTTGGCAGATGCGGTGGCGACGAACCGTCGAGCGAAGTGGGCAATGCGCCGGTCGTCGACGTGCCGGCCACCATGTCCTTGCCCGAAGCAAGCGCGGGCTGCGCGGAACTCGCTGCATTCACCGCGTGCAGCGCCGACGCATCATGCGAGGACGGCGGGCGGTTCAGCCACAATGCCGCGGCCGCCGACACCACACCCACCGCCACGAAAACCAGCCACTGACTCCGCGCACTGCCCCGCTGCCGATCCAATCGCCGCATCCGTTCACACGCCTTGCGTCTTCAGGCGATTTGCCTGCGTGCGAATCACTGCCACCGGGTCAGCCGCATTCGCGCCGCGCACGCCGAGCAACTGGTTGATCTCGTCGAGATGGTTCCACTTGTAGCTCGTGCCGAGCACCTTGCCGTAGAGCGCGCTGCACACCGATACGAGTCCGTCGTTCTGTCCCGACTGGCGACTCAGCATGATCGTGCCGGTGCCGTACAGGACAAGTGTCGATGGATCAAGGAGGTTGGCGGAATCGATTGGCGCGACGCTGGTGTCGGTGGCGCCGGGAATGCCCAGCACAGAGGTCGGCTGAATCGCACTGCCAGCCCACGAGTACAACAGATGCGTGTTGCCGTTGATGGTTTCAGTCGCGGCGCCCGTTTGACACGAGCCGGGCGCACCGAGGCCCGCGCTCGGATAGCGCAAGTTGTAGGCCGCGGCGTTAGCCGTGGTCAGCGTTTGCAGCGCGGCTACCGCATTCTGATTCGCGTTGTGATTACTACTCGTCAGGATGCCGAATATATTCGCAAATGCACCGATGATCGGTGTCGAAAGACCGGTCGGATCTTTTTGCAACGCGTCCTGCACGAAGTCGGCGAACTCCGAGCCGCGATGCGGCGTAGCGATCGTGGTAACCGAAGCGACGAGTTCCGGCGCTACCGCCGCAACATAGCGCGAGGTCAAGCCGCCCTGGCTGTGGCCGATCAGATTCACCTTCTGCGCGCCGGTCGCGGCCAGCACCTGCTTCACGTAGGCGAGTAGCTGTTCACCGCGCCCGTTCGGACCGTCATCGCTCTGAAAGCCCGATAGGTTCGCCACATACACGCTTGCGCCGTGCTGCTGAAGGTCGGACTGAATGCCGTACCAGTAGTCGAGCACGCCGAGATATTTGTCGGTTCCGGTGAGGCCATGGACGAGGATGATCGGATAGCGAGTTGCCGCATAATCGTCAGCGCTGGTGGTCGACGTCGCGGCGACTGCACGATCGATGGCAACCGGCGTGGCGATTGTGAGAAGCACAGCGAGCGGCGCATTGGCGACAGCAGCAGCGATCGCCCAGGCGACGATGCGAGAACCCTTCCCCTTCGATTTCGACATGTGACGGCCTCCGGTTGCGAAGTCCGCGTATTTAGCTATACAAATCGATCGAGGGCAATAGAGCCGGTCCTCCAAACTGCTTATGCTGCAGTGCGTTTTTGAGGTCTATCGCAGTGTTGCGATGCGACGGGCATTGAAGGCATCGAGCTCGACAATGCTACCTGGATTCGCGGTTGACTTGACCAGCTCTCGCGGCGTAACCCCCAACAACCGCCCCATCCAATGCGCCATATGACTCTGATGCGCAAAGCCCGTCTCCAGCGCGATCTGACTCGCGCTCAATCTGCCTTGAAGCAATAGCGCTCCCGCCCGCTCCACGCGCCGCTGCACCACATACTGATGCACCGGCATGCCGAGCGTTTCGCGAAACAGTACCTTGAAATGCGGGACGCTCAATTCAGCGTGCACCGCCAGTTCGCCAAGCGTGAGGCGCTGATCGAGGTGTGCTTCGATAAACTCGATCACGCGAGCGGCAGTCTTCGGCGCAAGCGTGCGACGTTTGTTCTCGAGTTTGTCGAGCGCCGGCGCGCTGCCGATCAGCCGCACCACCATCGCCGTACACAGGCTTTCGGCGTACAGCGGATCAGACGCATCGTCCGCTTCGAGTTCCGCGCGCAACGCCCAGGCCAGATGCTGAAAACGCGGGTCGCGCATCTGGAACTGCGGACGAAGCCGCGCTTCGCTCGCCTTCAATTCCAGTTGTTCGACGATCCTCTGCGCGAAGTCTTCGCCGATCCACACACTGAAAATCGTGCAGGCGGCTTCATCGGTCCACTGTCCGTCGACGCCCGCCGGAATCACATCCGCATCGCCATGCGCCTGAATCCGCGAATAGCGGCGCTCATTGCACATGCAACGCGCCTTGACCGGCGCGCCGACATGCACACCCACGCGATGATGCTTGAGCGCCGGAATCCGGTGCAGCCCGGCCGACACGTTGACCAGTTCTGCGCCGAAGCCCTGCCAGCCGAGCGTCTTGCTCGAGAGCAGCGCGATGCGGGAGCCGCTGTGTGGCTGCGGAATCGGTGTCACGGCATTCATTGCTTTCCCTCGTGGATGGCGGCCAACGTGTGTGCATTGTGCTGCGTTTTTCGCTCTTTCGCTTGGCGCGCACCCCCTCAATACACGTGCTGCGCCGCCACAACGAAAAACAATCATCCGAATCTGCGCACGACGATCCGTGCCCGCGCGTTTCTCCGCCCCCGTCTCCTTAAGATGGCCGCATACCGACCCAGGAAGGAGCTCAACGTGATCGTGATCTTTGGAGCAGCAGGCAATGTAGGCAGAGTGAGCGCGGCGGCGTTGCGCCGGGCGGGCCGCGAAGTGCGCGCAGTCGTGCGCCACGCGAGGCAAGGCGACGTGTTGGCGGAAATCGGCTGTGAAATTACCATCGCCGATCTGCTCGACCCAGCTTCGGTCGCGCAAGCTATCGAGGGAGCGTACGCGGTACAGATACTGTGCCCAGTGCCGCACGCCGACGCCGATCCCGCAACCACGATGCGGCGCATGATCGACGTAAGCGCAGGCGCATTGCGCGCCAACCCGCCGCAACGCGTGCTCGCGCTATCCGACTACGGCGCGGAACACCCGAGCGGCACCGGCATCACGACGCTGTTTCACATCCTCGAAACGCAACTCGCGCCCATTGACTCGCAGTTGACGTTTCTGCGCGCAGCCGAACACATGCACAACTGGGCGCGCGTGCTGCCAATCGCGCTCGCCAGAGGCGTGCTGCCCAGTCTGCATCATCCGTTGAGCAAGCTGTTTCCGACGGTCGCCGCACAGGATGTCGGGCTGCTGGCCGCTGAACTATTGCTTGACGACAGACCGGCAAAGGTGTCGCCACGGGTGGTGAGTATCGAAGGTGAGGCGCGCGTCAGCGCGTTAGACGTCGCACGCACGCTCGGTGCATTGGCGCACCGTCAGATCACGGCCCACGAAGTGCCGCGCGGCGAATGGGCCGCCATGCTCCATGGCGCGGGACTTGGCGAGAACCACGCGCGTCTCATCGCGGATCTGTACGACGCGCACAACGCGGGCCGCATCGACGTTGAAACGGAGATCAGCGAGCAGCGTTTCGGCGCGACTGTGCTAGAGGGCGTGTTTGCGTCGATCCTGGCGCGTGTTGCTGAAACTTCAGCTGCAAATGCAAAGGCAACCGCGCACTAAACAGCACTCGTATCAGGAGGAATGACATGCATACCTGCCCTTTGCTGCGCGCATCGATTGAATCGCGGAAGATCGTGGCGCATCGAACCTCGCTAACGCGCGCGACTACGAGCGTCAACTACTGGATGGCGATCCGCGCAGGTCTTGCGGGACTGACAGGCTGGCGATCGCTTCGGGACGTGCTGAACGCAATCCCGGATAGCAACGACGACTTTGGCTTGTTCTGATTCGCCACGGCTCGAATCGAATCGTATCGATCCGGCTCCACTCCGCTCGGCTCGATACGCGGTAGACACGCGCAGGTGCGTCGCCAATGCGGCGAAGCCGCCAGCACGACCCCGCCACTACATTGACGAAATCGACGTCACAGCACCGGCCGCCGTCTGCAAACGATGGCCGGTACGCATGCGTCAATTATTCGTTTTCGTCGAAGTAGTGCCCAAACTTCAATTGTTTGGTGCGGATGTAGCGCTCGTTTTCCTCGCGCATCGGAATCGCCAGCGCGACCCGCTCGCAGACCGGAATGCCGTGCTTCGACAGCGTGTCGAATTTTTCCGGATTGTTGCTCATCAGGCGCACCGAGGTGACCTTGAGCGTGCGCAGAATGCCTGCCGCGGAATCGTATTCGCGCGAATCGTCGGGCAAGCCGAGATCGAGATTGGCCTCGACGGTGTCGCGACCCTGCTCCTGCAACGCATACGCGCGAATCTTGTTCGACAGGCCAATGCCGCGCCCTTCGTGGCCGCGCAGATAGAGCAGCACGCCGCAGCCTTCAGCCGCGATGTAGCGCAGCGCCAGATCGAGCTGTTCGCCGCAATCGCAGCGGTACGAGCCGAGCACATCGCCCGTCAGGCACTCGGAGTGCAGGCGCGTCAACACGGACGACTGGTTTGCGACGTCGCCCATCACGAGCGCGAGATGTTCGGCGCCGCTCTCGGCCACGCGAAACACGTAGGAGGTAAACGTGCCGTAGCGCGTGGGGAGCGTGGCGGTAGCGTCGAGGACGACGCACTCGCCGTTGGGTGCGCCGTCTGTTGCTTGCGACGGATCGTGAGACGTGAGCATGGCGTTGGACTATGGTGCTGACATGAACCCGCAAAATTGGGATGCGGTATGGACCGGCAGTTTACCGCTAATCGGCACACCGCGCCCGGATGCCCGCGTGCCGCGTACCAAACCGGCGCGCGTCACATGGCTATCCGAGTTAAACGCACCGCGCGCCACAGGTATTCCCGAGGTCCTTCCGCCGCGCGCCGCGCCTATACTGGAATGGCCTGTCCCTCACGACAGCGCGCCGCATCGGCGTGCTGCACTGCGAAACGGAGTTGCTCCATGACAAGCGTTGCACAGCTTCTTAAAACTAAACCGAACAACACCATCGTCTTCACCGTCGGGGCTGACGATTCCGTCTACGACGCGATCAAGCTGATGGCTGAAAAAGGCATCGGCGCGCTGGTCGTGACAGACGGCGACAGCATCGCCGGGATCGTTACGGAGCGAGACTATGCGCGCAAAGTCGTCCTGATGGACCGTTCGTCGAAGGCTACGCCGGTGCGCGACATCATGAGTAAAGCCGTGCGCTTCGTCCGTCCCGACCAGACCACCGATGATTGCATGGCCCTGATGACCGAACGGCGCATGCGCCACTTGCCGGTCATCGAAAACGACCGCCTGGTCGGCATGGTATCGATCGGCGACCTGGTGAAGAACATCATCGCCGAGCAGCAATTCACCATTCAGCAACTCGAGTTCTATATCCACGGCGAACGCCCCTGAGGATCGCGGCATATCGCAGGTCGCAGGTCGCACACTGCCGAAACGGGGCGCAAAAAAAGCCCAATCCTTGAAAAAGGTTGGGCGAAGCTACCTTGCGGCAGCGGAGGTTCCTGAAATGTGGACGGCGAGAATGCGCGCCGCATAAAGCGCGCACCTACCTCGCCACACCACACTACTGACGCTTGCGGAACGCGGAACCTGCGTTCAGCGGATTTACGCACGCCCCGCTTCGATCAGATCAACTGCCGGCCGGACCACCCGGCCGCCAAATTTAGTTACCGAAATAAACCGACTTCGGGCCGGACATCGGTTGCAAGACGCCACCCGCTTGTGACGAACCGCTCACCGCGCCACCGTAACCGCTGGTATCCGCGACGGGTTCCTGCGTTTGCGCTACGGCCGGATTTTGCGCCTGCACACGGCTTTCGGCGGCTTGAGCGTCGCTCGGATAGTTCGTGTCGTTGCTGGCGGCCGGGTTGTAACCCGCTTGTTCAAGCTGGATCAACTGACTGCGGACTTCCGCGCGGGTCGCAGGCTGGTCGCTCGATTGAGCAAACGAGACAGCTGGGGCGGCGAGAACGGCTGCAATGGCGATTACCTTGATGAGCGATTTCATGACTAACCTCCAGATCTGTTTTTTAGCTTCGCTTGCCACACCATGTGAGAAGCGAATGAATTCAGTCTAGTCACCCGATCATCAGGGGAAAACCCTTAATTGTGAGATAGATAATTGTTCAAAACGCAAGAGTGTGGCGAAACTTACCGCCAAATTTGATTGAAGGCTTCGTTTTGCCGTAATAATTGTCGGGATCGTAACCTTTCTGTTTGATGGTTCGAAAATGCGCGTCCACTTGGCATGTTTTGCCGCTTTGCGTCACGCTAATGGTCAGATTTGCGGACTCGTCAACGCTTCGGCATGCGGCGGTAGCAGCAATTTTCGCGGTCCGCTGACGAACGCGCTGCCGGGTTCGAAAAACCGTAACGGCCGATGCATTTCGCGCGACAAGCCGATGCGCGTCGTCACGCCGATCGGCACGTCGCCGGTCTCGATCACGCCGATCCACAGGCCGTGCCCGTTGCAAAGATCGCGGCCGTCAAACGACTGATCGATACCCAAGGCCACGGTGAGCCGGCCGGGACCGCGCGCAAGATCGCGCAGCGGCACGCCCGGCCGCCGCGCTTCCATCAGCGGCAAGCCCTCCAGCGGCTCGATCGCGCGAATCAGAATGCCCGCGCCGACCTCTTCCGCTTCCGCGGACATGTTCAGCATGTACGAAAGCCCGTACGTCAGCCGGATATAGGCGTGGCCGGGGGCGAGAAACATCGAACCGTTATACGGACGGCGGCCGGCAAACGCGTGGCTGGTCGAATCGCCGAGCGGGTACGCCTCGGTTTCGACAATGCGGCCGCTGATCCGGCCTTCGGGAAGGTCATGCACCAGATACTTGCCGATCATGAAACGCGCCAGCGCGACGGTATCGAGCGGCAAATCGTCACGAAGCAATGGGAGGATGGGTAGAGGCTGATTCGGCATGCAATCCGGACGAGTCGTTAAGCGCAAAGCGCAGGGTTCGATAGATGCGCGACCTGCGATAGTGCAGCGGACACGCCAACTGGTGTATCACCCGCACCGAATCAAGCGGCGGAGCGCCATCGGCCTGCCTTCATCGGCCCATTCGTTGTACCAAAACCTCATTTCCAGGCACTGACGCATTCACCATGGCACTAATTGGAGTATCGTGTGTTTCCGGCTTGCAGGACAGCCTTTGCCGGCATGCGTGTGCTTAGGCGCGCCTGATCCGCTTACAGATTGCAAGAAGTCGCACTACCGCAGCAACGTTCCATTCAGATTTGATCCCGAAGTACCCGCTGGTGCAGTACACCGGCCCATCCCGGGGCCGTCGTATTCATGACAATAGGAGAGAGTTGAATGAAAGCATTCCAGGCAATCAAGATGGTCGGCGGTGCGCTGATCGTTCTGGCGTCCATCAATGCGTACGCGCAAAGCAGCGACGCTGCAGCTCCGGCGGCTCCCGCGGCTTCGTCCGCACCTAGCGCCAAGTCGGCCAAGGCGGCCAACCGCGCACTGGGTCGTAAAGTGCGCAGCGCGTTGTCGAAGACCAAGGGCCTGAGCGTGACCAACATCACCGTGCGCGCACGTGACGGCGCAGTGACGCTGGCCGGCACAGTGCCTGAGCAGCCGCAAGTCGACCTGGCAACCCAGGCCGCGCAAGCCGTGCCGGGCGTGACGTCGGTCAAGAACGCCCTCTCGATCCGTCCGGTCGGCCAGTAAACCGCGTCGGTCGGTTGTAACGCTATATACCCGGACGCATCGCTTCATCACGAGGCGGCGCGTCCGGACCGATACATCCCGCTTCTTTCCCTGACGCTGCCAACACGGCAGTTTTGTCTGATGGTGTTTCACCTATCGAAACCGCGCCGCATTGTCCGCGCAATCCTGCGTCACTCAATCCTTCAGATGCAGAACAGCTGCCGGTTGCCTTGTGACCTTCGCTACTGCGTCAGCACAACCTGTAGCGCGGGCTGATAAACTCTCGCCCGCCGAGAATTATCCTTTATAATTTAATGCGTTAGAGCGCATTATTGACAAAATAGTTTAGCATTTTCGCTCACTCCCAGATCTCGTCGACACCCGTGTGTGCACGTCGCATCAGTCCCGCACAAGCAACAAGAACACGCAACTTGAGGAAGTCCTGAATGACCACGCCCGCGACCGTTTTGCCCCGCTGGACCATTGCCGCGCCCTTCGTTGCCTGGATCGTGCTGGGCATCGCGTACGCCGTGCCGGGCAACGGGCTGCTGCTCGCGCTGATCGGAGTCGCACTGTGCGCCGCCGTGTTCACAGCGGTGCACCATGCGGAAGTGGTCGCGCATCGCGTCGGCGAGCCGTTCGGCACTCTCGTGCTGGCGGTGGCCGTGACGGTGATCGAGGTCGCCCTGATCGTCTCGGTGATGCTGACGTCCGGCCCGGAAAAGGCCGGGCTTGCGCGCGACACGGTGTTCGCCGCAGTAATGATCGTCTGCAATGGGATCGTGGGCATCTGCCTGCTGGTGGGCGGCATCCGGCATCGCGAGCAGGACTTTCAGAGTCGTGGCGCTGCGGCGTCGTTGGCGGTGCTCGCGTCATTGTCCGTGCTGACCCTGGTCATGCCGAACTACACGACGACCAGCGTCGGCCCGGTTCTGTCGTCTTCGCAACTGGCGTTCGCGGGGGTGTCGTCGCTGGTGCTGTATGGGGTCTTCGTGTTTGTCCAGACCGTGCGGCATCGCGACTACTTTCTTGCCGGCGTGCCCGACGAGGACGTCCATGCCGCCCCACCGAGTGTCGGTGTCGCGCTGGCAGCCGGCGGCTTGCTGGTAGTGTGCCTCGTCGCCGTCGTGTTGCTCGCGAAAGTGCTCTCGCCGGTGGTTGAAACCGCGGTCAAGAACGCGGGGGCGCCGCCGGCGGTGGTCGGCATTATCATCGCTGCGCTGGTGCTATTGCCGGAAGGGCTCGCCGCCGTGCGCGCGGCGCGCGCCGATCGCTTGCAGAACAGCCTGAATCTCGCGCTCGGCTCGGCGCTGGCCAGTATCGGGCTGACCATTCCAACGGTCGCCGCCGTGTTCTTGTGGACCGCTCAGCCGCTCATACTCGGTATCGACGGCAAGGAAACCGTGCTGCTGATGCTCACGTTGATCGTCGGCACCCTGACGCTCAGTTCCGGACGCACGACGATCCTGCAAGGCGCTGTGCATCTGTCGCTGTTCGCGGCCTATCTGTTTCTGTCCTTCGCGCCCTGACGATAAGGCTCGGGGCCACGCTCTACGCAGACAACCGGCCCCTCTTCTTACTCTTCCCAATGCTCCGCAATCCAATCGCGGAACAGATTCAGCTTCTGCTGATGCGCGACTGAATCCGGATACACGAAGTAATACCGCCAGCCGGTCTTGAGCACCGTATCGAACGGTCGCACGAGACGCTTGGCCGCGACGTCTTCGTCGATCAAGGCAAGATCGCTGATGGCGACACCGAAGCCCTGCAAAGCGGCGTTGGTCGCCATGTCGAGCGTGTCGAAGCTCGGGCCGTGCTCAGCGTCAATTGCCGGCGCATTCGCGGCATCCACCTCGGCCACCTTGGCGAGCCACATCTTCCAGTCGCGATGGTCGCGCGTTGGATGCAGCAGCGTGTGGCGCGTCAGATCCGCCACCTCGTCCAACGGTTTGTCTTTCAACAGATCGGGCGCACACACCGGCGTCAGACGCTCCTCGAATAAGGGCACCGCCTGCACGTCCACGCCCGGTGAGGAGCCATAGATGATCGCCGCGTCGAACGGCTCGAGCTGGAAGTCGACGTCGTGCTGCCAGGTGGTGGTGATCTGAACGTGCAGCTCCGGATACTCGGCCTGGAAGCGCATGATCTTCGGCAACATCCAGCGCATCACGCAGGTCGGCACTTTCAGCGCGAGATCGGTGCGCTGACGCGTAAGGCGCAGCGATATCTCTTCGATACGCGCGAAGCTCTCCTTGACCGCCGGCAGCAACAGTTCGCCTTCGGCGGTCAGCGTCAGGCCTTTCGCATGACGCTTGAAGAGCGGAAACTTGTAGTAGTCCTCGAGCGCGATGATTTGCCGGCTTACCGCGCCTTGTGTCAGGCATAGGTGGTCAGCGGCGCGTGTGAAGCTGCGATGCCGCGCGACGGTTTCGAAAATCTGCAGCGCATTGAGCGGCGGGAGACGTCGCATCTGGATGAGTCCGGTCAGGGATCAGGAAAAGTCATTGCGCGGGCGGGCGGCGTTGCCTGCCGTCGCGCCCCTTGAACCCGCAGGATACGCGATCAGAATGTTTCTGACGCGTTGTGCGCGAGCAAATATGCATGCATTTCGCTCATGACGCGGCTGTCGATTCCGGCCTGGGCGACCCCGCTTGCACCGACTCAGGGCAGATCCCGCCGGATACCGCACCAGAACCGAGCTTTCCTCATACCTCCCTGCAGCCCGCTAGCTCGAAAAAATCATGGACGTTAACCCCGATACGCCACTGGATTGGCGTTCCCACGGATCGCAGCAAAGCCGCCGCTAGCGTCGCGCGACGACCAGGCCATGAGATTCCGTCATGCGCTCCATGCGCATATTTCGTTTGTTGGGGGATTTTGGCAAACCTAGAGTGCATCAACACGCAACGCACCGGCATTGCGCGAGGTCGGGTACATGAAGTTGAGTACAGCACGCAGCGCAAATGGGCGATGCAGCGGCAGCGGTCAGAGCGAATATCACCAGGCAACAGGCGTTCAACACAGGAGACCGCCATGCAAGAGATCAAACGGGGTAGAAGGCAGGCCATCAAGGCAATCGGCGCAGCACTCGCGGCGTCCAGTTTGCCGATGCCGTTAATCAATCTGCGGGCGCAGGAGCACAACTTCTCCGGCAAGACACTGCGCTTGCTGACCTGGTCGGACGACACCGGCGCCGCCGCCTTGCGCAACATCGCCGCGACGTTCACGGCGAAGACCGGCGCGAAGGTGATCGCCGACCGCGCCGACGGCACCTCCGGCATGGTCGCCAAGGTCAAGGCCGCGGGCGATCGCCCGACTTACGACGTCATCACGCTGGCCGGCGTCGGCGCAGCGGGTCTCGGTGACGCCGGCCTGCTGATGAAGCCTGATCTCGACAAGCTGCCGAACCTGAAGGAGGTCGCTCCGCAATACCGCACGGGCGCGAACGGCTTCGGCGTGGGTTATCTGCTGTGGTCGGACGGGTTGATCTACAACACGTCGACGGTCAAGACGGCGCCGTCTTCGTACGAAGCACTGTGGGACCCGAAGTACGCCGGACGCCTGTTCCTTCCGCCGCCCGAATGGGCCGAAGCGGTGGACCTCGCGATCATCGCCGCGAAAATGAACGGCGGCTCGCAACAGAACATCGAGCCGGGCTTCAAGAAGCTGATGCAACTGAAAGATCGCGTGATGACGCTCGGCGAGAACCCGAATCAGGTGGCCGATCTGTTCCGCACGGGTTCGCTCGATATCGGCGGCATCTATTCGCCGGCCTTTTTCCCGGACCAGATCCGCAAGCCCGAGTACAAAATGGGCGTCACCTACGGCATGAAGGAAGGCTTCGCTACGCAGTTGATGTTCACGGTGATTCCGAAGTCGCACCCGGCCGACAGCGATCTGATCCATGCCTTCATCAACCATTCTCTCGACGCCGGCGTGCAAGGCCGCATGGCCGCCGACGTGCTGAACGGCCCAGTCAATTCGAAAGCCGTGATTCCCGCCGAAAGCCGCGCGTTCGTGCCGAGTCCGCAGCAGATCGCTGAAAAAGCGATCCTGCATGACGACAAGGCGCTCGCCGTCGTGCAGCCTGCGTGGATCAAGCGCTACACCGAAATTTTCTCGGCATGACCGCGATGCTCGCGCGTTTTTCGCGGCGTGCCTCGTCAGCGTCAGACGCTGCGTCGGGTGATGCGTCGGGCGCGGCTTCCGGCTCACCCGGCGCCGCTTCCCGCGCACCGGACGAGCAGGCGTCCACGGCGCTCGCGAAAGCGCGCCCCTGGATTCTGCTCGCGCCAATCCTGCTGTTTCTCGCCATTCTCGGCGCGGCAGCGCTCGTCGTGCTGCGTATGAGCTTCGGTACGCAAGGCAACGAATGGCACGGCTTCACGCTGCAGAACTATGCCGATCTCGTCGATGGTTATTTCTTGAAGTCACTGTGGCTCACGTTGAGGCTCGCATTTCAAAGCATGGTCTGCGCCGTGCTGCTGGCGATTCCTGTCGCGTTGGCAATGGCCCGCACCAAGTCGCGGCTCGCGCGGCGGTTGTTGCTCGCGGGCGTGCTGCTGCCCTTGCTCGTCAATCTGCTGCTGCAAGGCTATGGCTGGCTGATCATTCTCGGCCCGGCCGGCCTGCTTAATCACGCGCTGCTCGGCAGTGGCCTCGTCGACCGCCCGGTGATGTGGCTGTATCGCGAACACGGCGTGTTGCTCGGATTGATTCAGACGGCGTTTCCTCTGGCCGTGCTGCCATTGTCGAGTGCAATGCGCGCGGTCTCGAGCTCGTATGAAGAAGCCGCTGCCACCCTTGGCGCGACGCGTTGGCAAACGCTGCGTCACGTGTTGCTGCCACTCGCCATGCCGGGTCTCGTGTCGGGCGCCCTGCTCGTGTTCGCCTACAACGCCAGCGCCTTCGCCGTGCCCCTGCTGCTCGGCGGACGTCGCGTGCCGATGCTCGCCGTGCTGGTCCACGACCAGGTGGCGCCCCTGCTGAACTGGCCCGCCGCTTCCGCATCGGGCGTCGTCTTGATGATCGCGACGCTCACCGTGATGGCGCTGTCGCAACGGCTCGTGCGCCGTACGCAACATCTTGCCGAGGAGCCCCACGCATGAGCACGCCGATCCAGACTCCCCTGACGCGCCCCCCGCGTTCACCGCGCCTGCCGCGTTTACCGATGACCATGCCCGGCCAGCTCGGCAAAGCCACCGCGCTGCTCGCTGCCATCGTGCTGTTCCTCGCCGCGCTGCCGATCCTGACGATGATCACCATGTCGTTCAGCGCGGCCGACACACTCGAATTCCCGCCGCACGCCTACGGCCTGCACTGGTACCGCGCGGCATGGCACAGCTTCGTCTCGCCGGACGCGAGCGACTCCCTCTCGATGGGCGCCGCGCTCAGCACAAGCCTGATCGTCGCGCTCTCGACGATGGTCATCGCCACGCTCGTCTCGGTGCCCGCCGCCTACGCATTGAGCCGCTACCGTTTTCGCGGCAAACCCGCGGTCGAACAACTGGTGGCGTTGCCGCTCGTCTATCCGCTGGTGATGCTCGGCTTGTCGCTGTTGCTGGTGTTCAACGTGCTGCCGATCGAACTCGGCGTATTCCGCCTGATCATCGCGCACGTGATTCTGGCGCTGCCGTTCACCGTGAAAAACTGCGCGGCGTCAGTGGCATCGATCGGCCCCGAGTTTGAGGAAGCCGCCTGCGTGATGGGTGCGAGCCCGAGCCGCGCGCTGATCGACGTGATCCTGCCGCTCATGCGCCCCGGCATTCTCGCCGGCATGCTATTCGCGTTCATCGTCTCGTTCAATGAATTCACGGTGACGTTTTTCCTGTACGGCATCGACACGATGACGCTGCCGGTGTGGCTCTATAGCCGCACGGTGTCGTCGCTCGATCCGACCGTGTTCTGTTTCGCCGTATTCATCGTCGCGATCGACTTCGCGCTGATCTGGCTGCTCGAAAAGCTGATCGGCGACGAAGGGGTGGCGCTTTGACCACGCTTTCGATTAGCGCTGCGCTGATGCCTTTTTGCTGGAGCATTCGATGACCCATCTGACCTTGCAGGCCGTGACCAAGCGCTTCAACGCGGCCTATGCCGTCGACAGCGTCGATCTGAGCGTGCCCGACGGCAAGCTGGTGTGCTTTCTCGGGCCGTCCGGCTGCGGCAAGACCACGCTGTTGCGGATGATCGCCGGCCTGGAAACGCCGAGTTCAGGCAGCATCAACTTCGCCGGCCGCGACATCACCCGTCTGCCTGCCAATCAGCGCGACTTCGGCATGGTGTTCCAGTCGCTTGCGCTGTTTCCGCATATGACGGTCGCGCAGAACGTTGCGTATCCGCTCAAGCTGCGCAAGACCGTGAAAGACGCACAAGCGCGCCGCGTCGCTGAATTGCTGGAACTGATCCAGTTGCCGCATATGGCGAACCGGCCGGTCACGCAACTCTCCGGCGGCCAGCGGCAACGCGTGGCGATTGCCCGCGCGATCGCGTCGCAACCGAAACTGCTGCTGCTCGACGAACCGCTCTCCGCGCTCGACGCCAAACTGCGCGAAGCGATGCAGGTCGAAATCCGCCTGCTGCAACAGCGCCTCGGCATCACAACGATCATGGTGACGCACGACCAGCGCGAAGCGATGACGATGGCCGACGAGATCGTCGTAATGGAAAAAGGCCGGATCGCCCAGGTCGGCAAGCCGCTCGATATTTATCGCGATCCGGTCAGCGAATTCGTCGCGGACTTCATCGGCCTCGGCAACATCCTGCCGGTCAGCTACGACGGCGCGGGAAGCGTCAATCTGCCGGGCGGAAGGCGCATTGAGGTTGCGCAACCGGCGCGGATGCCGGAGTCCAGCAGCGATATCCGTCTGCTGATCCGGCCGGAAGACGTCTGCGTCAAAACAGCGTCCGGCGATGCCGGGCAGAACCGGCTCGCGGGCACGGTGACTTTTATCCGTGACGTGGGGGCGTCGCTGGAAGCCACGATCGATTGCGCCGGTTTCACCCTGACTGCCGCGACCACACCCCGCGAAACGCCGGGGTTGACGCTCGGCATGCCGGTGTTCGCGGAATTGCCGCCGCACGCGTGCAAACTGATCGCCGCCCGTGCGGCGCATTGAAACGTGTCGCTGAGGCAAGGCACCGAAACGCGTCGCTGAAGCGTTCACTGAAATCCATTCCAATACCGAGTTTTCGACAGAGGAAAGACCATGAATCAGCCCCAAGTTGCCCAATCGAACGCGCGCCGCGTCTTCGCCACCCTCGCCGCGACGCTCGCCTTCACCGGCCTCGGCGCACTGTGCGCCTTTTCGTCGGCTGCGCATGCCGACGCGCTCGACAACATCGCCAAGTCCGGCACGGTACGCATCGGCGTATTCGAGGACTACCCGCCGTTCGGCTCGATCGGCGCAGACATGAAGCCGATGGGCTACGACATCGACGTCGCGAATCTGATCGGCAAGTCGCTCAACGCAAAGGTCGAACTCGTGCAGGTGACCGGCGACAACCGCATGGCCTACCTCGCTGACCACAAGACTGACATGCTGCTTTCAGTCGGTCAGACGCCGGAACGCGAAAAGGTGATCGACTTCTCGCAGCCCTACGCGCCCTACTACCTCGCCGTCTTCGGCCCGAAGACGCTGCCCGTGAAGAACGCCGCCGACCTCGCCGGCAAGTCGATCTCAGTTGCGCGCGGCACGCTGGAAGACCTGAGCGTGACCAAAATCGCGCCCCCCAGTGCGAACATCAAAAGATTCGACGATCCTAACGGCGCAATTTCGGCGTTTCTTTCTGGTCAGGTACAGTTGATGGTAGTCGGCAACGACGTCGGCGCAACCATTCTCGCGCGTCATCCGGCGAACGATCCCGAGCAGAAGTTCTCGCTATTCAGCTCGCCGGATCACGTCGGTTTGAACAAGAACGAGCCGCGTTTGAAGCAGAAAGTCGACGAAACGATTGCCAAGGCCCGCAAGGACGGCACCATGAACGCGATTTCGCAGAAATGGCTGCGTGCGCCGCTGCCGGCCGACCTCTGAACCGTTTTTGCGCGGACCGGCCAGGCCGGCCCGCGCCGGAGTTTGACCTCACGATGAGCGCCACGCCATGACTTATGCGTTCGATTTCAGCGGTTTCGGCCTCTATGCGGGGCTGCTCGCGCGCGGCGTCGCCGTCACGCTGGGGCTGACCGCCGTATCCACCGTGCTCGGCGGTCTCGTCGGCATTGGCGGCGCGAGCATTGCGGTGGCCGGCCCGAAGTGGGCGCGCTGGGTGGTCGCGACTTACGTCGAATTGATCCGCAACACGCCCTTCATCGTGCAGTTGTTCTTCATCTTCTTCGGCTTGCCGAGCCTCGGCATTCATATCGACGAGGTGCAGGCCGCGATTCTGGCGATGACCGTCAATCTCGGCGCGTACGCGATCGAAATCGTGCGCGCCGGTATCGACTCGATCCCGCGCGGTCAGGTGCAGGCCGCGCAAGCGCTCG
The DNA here is from genome assembly GCF_046026675.1 of Paraburkholderia sediminicola. Classification (GTDB taxonomy): domain Bacteria; phylum Pseudomonadota; class Gammaproteobacteria; order Burkholderiales; family Burkholderiaceae; genus Paraburkholderia; species Paraburkholderia sediminicola_F. The sequence goes on from NZ_JAQQEY010000002.1 coordinate 2,353,631, forward strand.
GCCTGCATGGACGGCAAGTATTTCGCTACGTCGTGCTGCCGCAGGCGGTCGCCAACGTGTTTCCCGCGCTGCTGAGCCAGGTGCTGATTGTGATGCTTGGTTCGGCGGTGGTCTCGCAGATTTCGGTGCCCGATCTGACTTATGCGGCCAACTTCATCCAGTCACGCAATTTCCGCTCGTTCGAGAGCTACGTGATCATCACCGCGACGTATCTGGTGTTGTCGATCGTACTGCGGCAACTCATGAACCGGCTCGGCCGCGGCCTCTTCGCGGGCCGTGTGGCTCGCGGCGGCAGCAACGGCAGCGCGCCGCGTAACTGGCGCACCCGCCTGATGTGGCGCGGCGCCCGCACTTTGCCGACGGAGCGTTGATCATGGTCGAATTCACGCTGTGGGACATCGCCCGCAATCTGTTGCTCGCCGCCCGCTGGACGGTGTTGTTGTCGTTGATCGCGTTTGTCGGCGGCGGCATTGTCGGGCTGATCCTGCTCGCCATGCGCGTGTCACCGTTGCCGTGGCTGCGGCGGATCGTGGTGGTGTATGTGGAAGTGTTTCAGGGCACGCCCTTGCTGATGCAGCTGTTTCTGGCCTTCTTCGGCCTGCCGTTGCTGGGTGTCGATGTGTCGCCCTGGGTTGCGGCAGCCGTCACGCTGACGCTTTATACCAGCGCGTACCTGGTCGATATCTGGCGTGGTTGCGTGGAAGCCGTGCCGCGTGGTCAATGGGCTGCGGGCGCGAGTCTGGGCATGACGTTCAGCCAGCAACTGCGCTACATCATCTGGCCGCAGGCGCTGAAGATCGCTGTGGCGCCGACGGTCGGCTTCCTCGTGCAGGTGGTGAAGAGCACGGCGCTCGCGTCGATCATCGGCTTCACGGAATTGACCAAGACCGGCACGATGATCACCAACGCCGCATTCCGCCCGTTCCCGATCTACGGCATGGTCGCGATGATTTACTTCGCGATGTGTTTCCCGTTGACGTGGTACGCGCGCGTGCTGGAGAAGCGGCAGAAGGTGGGGCAGCACCGGTGACTTGCCGTTGGCTGTTCTTTGCTTCACTGAACGCCTCCCCAAACGCTTAGTGGCCCTCACACGCATGCATAAAAAAACGGCAACCGTTTCACCCGGTTGCCGTTTTTTATTGCCATAGCGATTTGACTACTTCGCCGCCTGCGTCGACTTCCGCAACTTCGCTACGTCACCCGCCGTGACTGCCGACCCGCCGTTATTCCACCCGGCACGCACGAAGGTCAGCACATCCGCGATCTGCTGGTCGTTGAGCACCGGTGCGTACTTCGGCATCGGGTACGGTGCGGGAATGCCGCCGATCACCAGATCCTCCGTACCGTTCAACGTCACATTGATCAGCGAGGACGGATCCTTCTCCAGCACGTTCGGATTACCGGCCAACGGCGCAAGCATTGGCGCAAAGCCGCGTCCGTCGACACCATGGCAGTGCATGCAATACGCCGTATAAACACGCGCGCCGGCATCGTTCGCGGGACGGTTCAGCGACACCTTCGTCGCTTGTGGATCGTACGTATAAGGCGGCGTACCACTGCCGCCCGCAGGCGGTAGCGACTTCAGGTACGTGGACATCGCGGCGATGTCGGTATCGTTCATGCCCTGCGTGCTGTTGTTGATCACGCTGGTCATCGAGCCGAATGCCGATGCGTGGCGATTGGCGCCGGTCTTCAGGAACGCCTGCAGATCCTGATCGTTCCAGCGACCCAGGCCGACGTTGTGCTCGCCGGTCAGGTTCGCCGCGAACCAGCCGTCGAGCACGCCGCCCGTGAGGAACGCGTTGCCGCTTTCATCCAGCGCCTTCTCCTGGAACGCGATGCCGCGCGGCGTATGGCACGAACCGCAATGCCCCAGGCCCTGGATCAGATACGCGCCCCGATTCCACGCGACATCCTTGCCCGGCTTGTCCTGATAGGCGCCCTTCTCCAGGAACACCATGTTCCAGAACTTCAACGGCCAGCGCATGTTCAGAGGCCATTTGATATCCGGCTCACGGTTCGCCTGCAGCACCGGCGCCACGCCGCTCATGAAGTACGCGTACAGCGCTTTCATGTCGTCGTCGTTGACCTTCGCATACGACGGATACGGCATTGCCGGATACAGGTTGTGACCGTCTTTCGCGACGCCTTCGCGCATCGCTTTCGCAAAGTCCTCTTCCGTGTAGTTTCCGATGCCGGTTTGCTGATCCGGCGTGATGTTGGTGGTGTAAATCTGGCCCATCGGCGTAGTCATCGGCAGGCCGCCCGCGAACGGTTTGCCTTTCGGCGCCGTATGGCAAGCGACACAATCGCCGACCTTCGCCAGATAGGCGCCGCGTTGCACCAGCGCCTGATCCGCGGCTTGCGCCGGAGTTTGCGTGAGGAACGGCAACGCCACACACAGCGCTGCACCGAAACCCTTCAGTGTGTTTTTCATGTTGGGCTCCAGTCAGGCGGTTTGAAGTTGACTGCCGACCGGCAATTGCCGCAGCCGCTTACCGGTGGCCGCAAAAATCGCGTTCGTCAGAGCCGGCGCGAGCGCCGCTGTGCCAGGCTCGCCGATGCCGCCAGGCGCCTCGCTGCTCTTCACGATATGCACCTCGATCGGCGGTGTTTGATCGATGCGCAGCATCCGGTAGTCGGTGAAGTTGTTCTGCTCGACGCGACCGTCCTTGATCGTGATCTCGCTATAGAGCGCCGCCGTGATGCCGAAGATGATGCCGCCCTGTACCTGTGCTTCGATCGTGTTCGGGTTCACCACCATCCCGCAATCGACCGCACACACGACCCGCTTGACGGCCACCTCGCCCTGATCGACCGCAACGTCGACGACGATCGCGAAGAAGCTGCCGAACGCATGCATCACCGAGACACCGCGCCCTTGGCCCTTCGGCACCGCACTGCCCCAATTCGCCGCCTGCGTGGCGGTATTGAGCACGTTCAGCGCGCGCGGCGTTTTGCCCAGCAGATCCTGGCGATATTTCACCGGATCGATTTTCGCCTGCGCGGCAAGTTCGTCGACGAAACTCTCGACCACGAAGGTACCGCGCGTCGGCCCCACGCCGCGCCAGAATGCGGTGGGAACAGCATGCGGTTCCTGGCGCACATAGTCGATCAGCTGGTTCGGCAGGTCATACGGCAGGTCGGCAGCCACTTCCACGGCATCCGGGTCGAGCCCATGCTGGAAGGCGGGCGGGGCAAAGCGCGCCATGACAGACGAGCCGACAATCCGGTGCTGCCACGCGATCGGCTTGCCGTTCGCGTCGAGGCCCGCCGAGATCTTGTCGTAGTAGTACGGCCGGTACATGTCGTGCTGGATGTCTTCTTCACGCGTCCACAGCACCTTCACCGGCGTCGGGACCTGCTTGCCGATCTTGACCGCCTGCGTGACCATGTCGAACTCGAGCCGCCGGCCGAAGCCGCCGCCAATCAGATGGTTGTGCACGACGATCTTGTCAGCGGGCAAGCCGGTGACGGCAACCGCGGCATCCACCACCCGCGTCGGCACTTGCGAGCCGAGCCAGACATCGCAGCCGTCGGGCCGCACATGCACCGTGCAGTTGATCGGTTCCATCGTGGCGTGCGCGAGGAACGGCTGCTGATACACGGCGTCGATGCGTGTCTTCGCGTTTGAAAACGCGTTGTTCACGTCGCCGTCTTTACGCGCCACCGCGCCATTGCGCTGCGACGCATTGGCGAGATCGTCGACGATCTGCTTCATCCCGATCTGCGCGCCCGCGCCTTCGTTCCATTTGATATCCAGCGCCTGCAAACCGCGTTTGGCGGCCCACGTGTGATCGCCGATCACGGCGACCGCGTTATCGAGCTTGACGACCCGGCGCACGCCGGGAATCTTCTTCGCGTTGGTATCGTCGACGCTCGCGAGCGTGCCACCGAACACCGGGCAATTCGCGATGGCCGCGTAGACCATGTCGGGCACGCGCACGTCCAGCCCGAACATCGCCGTGCCGTCGACCTTCTCGGGCGAATCAAGCCGTTTGGCCGGCGTGCCGATCAGCTTGAAATCCTTCGGGTCTTTCAACTTGACGTTCTGCGGCGCGGGCAATTTGGCGGCGGCGCTTACCAACTGACCGTAGCCGATGCTGCGATTGCTCGCCGCATGCATCACCTGTCCGGCCTGCGCATGACAGCTTGCCGGATCGACTTGCCATTGCTGCGCGGCGGCGCTGATCAGTACCGTGCGCGCGGTTGCGCCGGCACGGCGCATCGGCTCCCATGCATAACGAATCGACGTCGAACCGCCGGTGAGCTGGCCGCCGAGCAGCGGATCCATGAAGAGCTTTTCGTTCGGCGGTGCATGGTCGAGCGTGACCGAATCGAGCGGTACTTCGAGTTCTTCGGCGATCAGCATCGGGATCGACGTATAGACGCCTTGCCCCATTTCGACCTTCGGAATCACCAGCGTGACCTTGCCCGCGGTGTCGATCTGAATGAAGGCGTTCGGCGCGAAGACGCCGCTTTGTGGCGCTTCATCCCCATCGCCGCCGATCACCGATTTGCCGGCCTTCTGGTCCTGACTGGCAGCCGGCATGCTGAAGCCGAGCAGCAAGCCGCCGCCGGTTGCCGCGCCTACCGTGACGCCGAATTTGAGGAAGGTGCGGCGCGAGATGCCACCCTTCGACGGCTGCGCGCCGTTTTGTGAATCGAGCAATCCCTGGGACATGTCAGGCTCCCTTCGCGGCTTGCTTGATCGCCGCGCGGATGCGGTTGTACGTCCCACAGCGGCAGATGTTGCCGGCCATGGCGGCGTCGATATCCGCATCGCTTGGATTGGGGTTGCTCGCGATCAGTGAAGCCGCCGACATCACCTGCCCGGACTGACAGTAGCCGCATTGCACGACGTCCAGCTGACGCCACGCCTGCTGCACCTTCTGCCCGGCCGGCGTGCTGCCGACCGCTTCGATGGTGGTGATTTTCTTATCGCCGACAGCCGCCGCCGGCAGCACGCACGAGCGCACCGCGACGCCATCGAGATGCACGGTGCACGCGCCGCATTGAGCGATACCACAACCGAACTTGGTGCCGGTCAAACCGACGAGGTCGCGCAAGACCCACAAGAGGGGCATGTCGGGGGGTGCGTCGACGGTATGAGTCTGGCCGTTGATGTTGAACGTTGTCATGGGCGGCTCCGGGTGGGGTTTATTGTTTATCAGTCTGTTTAGACAGAGACGTCGAACCAAAACGCAAAGACTTGCCGTGTTTATTCGACACGCCGTGCTAATACGTCATGCGGCTACAGTTCAATTGCAGATCAATGAGTACAGTAAATGATGCGCAGCGCGAGTGCACTGGAAGGGACCTGGAAATTGTAGTCGTGGATAAAGAAATTCGCCGACAACGTGACATGTCCGCACGCGCATCCACATGGCGAAAGGGACTTCGCGGCGGCGCTTGCCGGAAGTGAAACGAGATTCAAATCAATGCGTTACCATTGCGGCATTGGTTTGATCTGATGCGCTTCGCGTGCGCGCATCAATCTTATTGATGGATCTGCGAGCGATTTTGTTAGCATGGATCTGGCTTGATCCGATCGCCCGGTCTGAACCGGCATGACTATCCGAAGGAGCGGCAAGATGAACGACCAGCAATGCATTCAATTCCTCTCGGAGATTCGCAAACCGCTACTGGCGCTGCATAAGTCGATTCTCGATCACGAGCGCGCGGCGTACGAAAAGGAATTCGGCCCTGTGACCCCGGCGGCCTTCCTGCAGGTGCTCATTAACGGTTCGGCGTTCCGCTGGCTCACGCCGCTCTCCACGGTGATCGCCAACGTCGACGAGATTCTCGACGACAAGGAAGCAGACGCCGCCGATCGGCTCGCCGCAGCCGAAGCCGTCTCCGGCCTCTTTTCTCCCGACCAGCCCAACAACGCATTCCTGCCGCGCTACTTGCCGCTCCTGCAAGTCGACCCGGCGATCCTGCATCACCACGGCCAGGTTTCGCAATTGCTGCGCGGCGCTGAAACGAAGTAGCCGACGGCGCGTTACTTTGCCTCGGTTTCGTCGGCGTTAGCCGGAGGTTGTCGCTGTGGTAGTGCGTGGCAGCGCGGCGTCCCGTATTGATTGCGCCTTCGGCTCCCGAATTCGCTCACCATTGCCACACGCACATTCTGGTCGAGGACACGTCGTTTCGTTGAATACCGAATCGACGTGTCCTCGACGATTACCAGGTTTCCCGAATCCAGCCAACACAAAAACACCTTGTTTCAAGGTGATTTATGCTCGTTTCGTAACAGTACGCTATATCCGCGCCACTCACCGTTCAATCCGGCGACGCCGTGAGTCACAGTCTTTTGAATTTGCCTGGCTTTGCTGAATAAAACAAAGGTGAGCTTTTGCGGGAGGCTTTCCGAGCGCGCTACGACACTACGATAAGCCGGTCAGCGCGCTTTGGCGCGCCCTGCTAATGTAAGCAGACTTTCTCGCGACGCTCATCACCATGCAAAACTGGCCGCTTCCCGAAAGCTATACGTTCCGTGATCAAACCGTACGTTTTCGCGTGACCGGCAACGGCCCGCCGCTGGTGCTGGTTCATGGCACACCGTTTTCTTCGTATGTGTGGCATCGCATCGCTGCGCATCTCGCGCCAGTGCGCACCGTGTATTACTACGATCTGCTTGGCTACGGCCAATCCGAGCAACGCGACGCTCAGGACGTCTCGCTCGGCGTGCAGAACGTGCTGCTGGCGGAGTTGCTCGCGCATTGGCAACTGACGAATCCGGACATCATCGCGCACGATTTCGGCGGCGCCACTTCCTTGCGCGCGCATCTCATTGACGGGTGCGACTATCGCAGCCTGACGCTGATCGATCCGGTCGCCGTCGCACCATGGGGTTCGCCGTTCGTGCAGCACGTGCGCGAACACGGCGCGGCCTTCGCCGGGCTGCCGCCGTATATCCACGAAGCGGTGGTGAAGGCCTACGTGCGCGGCGCGATTGCTCGCGACATTCCGGACGAGGAACTCGCGCCTTATATGACGCCGTGGCTCGGCGCAATGGGACAAGCCGCGTTCTACCGCCAGATCGCCCAGATGGATCAGCGCTACACCGACGCGGTCGAAACACGTTATTCGCAGATGCGTTGCCCGACGCAAATCCTGTGGGGCGAAGACGACCAGTGGATTCCGCTCGAACGCGGCCGGCAACTGGCGGCGGTCATACCCGAGGCGCGCTTTCAGGCAGTGCCCAAGGCCGGTCATCTGGTGCAGGAAGACGCGCCCGAAGCGATCGTCGCAGCGGCGCTGCGCTGGTTCGATTGAAGGAAGGCGCGTTACCGTTAGCCGGTCTGATCTGCCTGGGAGTGGACTCGGAGGCCCCGGATGCGAGGATGTGACGAAGCAGCTATCCCCGCAAATGAATGACCGGGATCGCTGCTTGTTTGGTATGGCGAAAAATCGCCGGCTAATGTCTAGCCGCGTCTAGCCGCGGCCTTGCGGCAAATACGGCATCGGATCAATCGGCTTGCCGTCACGGCGCAACTCGAAACCGACCGAGACGCGCGAGTTGTTCTCATCGCCCATCTCGGCAATCTGCTGGCCTTGCCGCACGATGTCGCCGATTTTGACCAGTAGCTTGCGGTTATGCGAGTACGCGGTCAAAAAGTCCTTGTTGTGCTGGACGATGATCAGACTGCCGTAGCTGTTCAAACCGGTGCCGGCATACATCACCTTACCGTCGGCCGCAGCCCGCACCGGATCGCCGGCCTTGCCGCCGATTTCGATGCCGCGTGTTTCGCCCGGCTGGAATGCTTCGACTACACGGCCGCCTGCAGGCCATACCAGCGACACGCCGTTCGCATGCCGGGAAGTCTGCTGCGCGACTTCGCGCGCCTCGGCTGCACTGGGCGCGGGTGATGGCGTGGCGGACTGCGTCGTTGCCTGCGATGTGGTTCCCGCCGGCGCCTGCTGCGCGGCAAGCGGAACGGCTGGCGCGGACGCCGCCGCAGCCTTCGCAGCGGCAGTTGCCGCGTTGGCGGCCCGCACCGTTTCCGGCGAAGCGACGTGCAGTACCTGCCCGAGCTTCAATCGCGAGGACGGCTTGAGCCCGTTCCACGCCTGTAACTGCCTGACACTGCAATGATGATGCTGCGCGATGCGCGCCAACGTGTCGCCACGCTTGACGCGATACACCAACGGCGGCGACTTTTTAAGCGGCGTACCGTCGTCGGCGGCCAACTGGACCGGCGAACTTGCGAGCGCACCGGAAGCCGGCGCTGCAGCCGCTGCCGGCACACCGGAGGCAGCCGACGCGCCCGATGCCGCGCCAGTTTGCGCGTCCGGCTGTCCCACATTCGCACAACCGCTGACCGCCAGCGCGACCCACACGCCAGCCAGACTGGCCATCATTGTTCTGTCGAAACGCTTTCCCAACATGTTCGACTCCTGCTTTTTATTGGCGAGCCGGATGCTGCCCTGTCGCGTGCAATGCGCGCATTCTGACTGACGAAGCGCTGCTTTCCGCCGCGACACAGCGAGGCCGCCTCGTGCGGCGCCCACCCGTGCCCTGCCGTCCAACCCAATCCCTTTCGCCTTACTGGATGCCCAGATGCTGAATGCCCGGACGCCGGGTCTTCGGATGCCCGGATGCCCGAAAACAGCCGATCTTCCGCGAAAAGGGCCAGATTGCCGATTAAAATTCACGCGGAATTGTAAAGTGCGTTTTGCAAAAAACGTCCCGGTCCACACAAACAGATACAAACCTTACTTACGGTGTTGCAGACACGGTTGCATCCGCAACCAGTCCGGCGCCGCACGTCGCGGAGCCTCCGCTGCTCCGTGCTGTTCCGTGCTGGTCCGACTACCGCCGCCCTGACGGCACCAGCCGGCACATCAGGTCCGTCTGCGCCTCACACGCGGCGTCGGCCTCGCGGTCTCTACGCGCATGATCGCGAAGACCGTAAACGGCCGCGCCGCCCGACGACCGGACGATAACGTTTGCTTATCGGCACAACGCGGCGAAAACTTGAATGGCCGGTACGCGAGACGAGGAACGGGGATGGGAAATGCGCAGGCGAGCGGACGGGCGGGCGTGCGCCCGCCCGGCTCGCAGCGACTGGCCTAGCTGTAGGTATGCCCTTGATACAGCACGTAGCCGACCGGATGATGCGTGAAGTGCAGCACCGGCAGAACAGGGTTGTTGTTATCGGCGGTTGGATAGGCGCTGGCTTCGGCGATGTATTCGCCTTGCGCCTCGATTGGCTGCCCGACCTGCAGACCGGGGATCTCCTGCGCGAGCCCTTCGCTGTCGCCGTAGCGCACAGCAACGAATACTTCGGTACCCACCAGGTTCTGCGTGCCGCCGTCGAACTTCACGACCTTGTCGATTTTGATGACGAATTGCTGATGTTCGGCGGCGTGGTGAAATTCCGGGCTGAGGAACACCTTGCTGATCGTACCTGTACGCAAGCCAGCGGCGCACCCACCGAATGAGGGTCACTATGATGAGGAAGAATCTGCGTTGCGAGATTGCTCATGAAGTCTCCATGAAGGACATCGGATCGGTCTACGGCGAAACGTACGGCGCGCCGCCGGGCGGCAGCGGCGCGATACCGTTTGAGCAAACCTTGGCGCGTGAGTTCATTGCACGCCATTCGCGGGAGACACGAGGATCGGCGTGAAAAGACGTCAATCATTGGCTTGGTGGCTTGGTGGCTTGGTGGCTTGGTGGCTTGGTGGCTTGGTGGCTTGGTGGCTTGGTGGCTTGGTGGCGAGCATATAAAAAAAGCCGGTGCCCTTATCGGCACCGGCTCTTTCTTACATAACGATTAGCGCTTCATTTCCAGCGCCCAACGCATGGCATGCTTCAACGCAACGCCTTCACCGCATCGGCCGTCACGTCGGCGGGTTGGCCGCCATACGTCGCGCGCAGATAATTCGCGAGCTGCGCGAGTTCCGTGTCGCTGAGTTGCGTGGCGAAGCCCGGCATCTCCTGCATCCGCTCGAGGCCCGGGAAATCCTGCGCGCCGATGCCATCAAGCATCGCCACGATCAGATTGTGCGCATCGCTTTGGCGCACTGTCGAGTTGCCATGCATCGGCACAGCGACGTGCGGCTTACCCTCGCCGCTCAGCCCGTGACAGCCGGCACACACCGCGAGATACACATTGCGCCCGGCCTCGAGTTGCGCGGCATCGGCGGAGACCGATTGCAACGGTTGCGGCGCCGGCGGCTGGTCACCAAGCAGATAGCTCGACATCGCGCGCAGATCATCATGCGTCATGTACTGACTGCTCAGATGCACGACCGGATACATCTCGCCGAAAGCCGAACCTTGCGGCGCGACGCCCGTGGCGAAGAACGACTGCAGATCCGCTGCGGTCCAGCCACGCGCTGCCAAACCATGCGGCGTGATGTCCAGTGCGGCGATTCTGCCGAGCGCCGCGCCCGTCAGCGGCCTGGCGCCGTCGAGCTGGCCGAACTTGCCGCGCGGTGTATGGCATTCGGCGCAATGGCCAAGTGCGCTCGCCAGATAGCGCCCGCGATTCCAGTCGGCCGACTGGCCTTTCGATGCATCGGGCAACGTGTCCGTCAGGAACACCCAGTTCCAGAAGCGCACGCCAAAGCGCATGTTGAACGGGAACGACAACTCGGGCTCATGGTTCGCCACGGCCGCCGGCTTCTGCGCCATCAGGTACGCGTAGATCGCATCGCTATCCGCGCGCGACAGTTGACGGTAAGACGTGTACGGCATGGCCGGATACAACTGCTTCGTCGGCGTGACGCCATCGTGCAGCGCCTTGTAGAGATCGTCCGCGCTCCATTTGCCGACACCGTGGTCCTTGTCCGGCGTGATGTTGGTGCCGTAGAAGGTGCCGAACGGCGAGGACAGCTTCACGCCACCGGCGAACGGCGCGCCATCCGACGTGGTGTGGCAGGCGGCGCAATCGGCGGCTTTCACGAGGTAACGGCCGCGAGCGAGCGGATCGGCCGCGGTGGATTGCGGGCCCATTGCGGCGGCTGCCTGCATCGCAGCAGCAGAGTCATCGTGTTTACCGCAGGCACTTAGCAAAGCGGCCGTGCCGAGCAACAGCAACGCGCGACGCACATTCATCGAGGGAGTCATCATGCCGCGTCCTTTACGAGGCCTGGCGTGGTCATCACGACCTCCTTCACGGCTTCGTAGTAGCGCACGTAGCCCGTGCAACGGCAGATATGGTCGTTCAGCGCCTCGGTGATGGTTTGCTCGACCTTGTCTTTGGCAATCGGCTGACGCTTCAGACGTTCGATCAGCACGGTCGCCGCATTGACGAAACCGGGAGTACAGTAGCCACACTGAAAACTGAAGTGCTCGAGAAACTTCTGCTGGATCGGTGACAGTTCGACCACCTCTCCTGCTTCGTTGCGCTTAGCGTGGCCTTCGATCGTGCGGATGGTTTTGCCGTGGAAAAAATTCGCGCCCGTGATGCAGGTGCGCACTTCTTCGCTGGTGCCGTCCGGCTTGTCGACGATCACGACGCACGCGTGGCAGATGCCCTGGCCACAGCCGAGGCGCGAGCCGGTCAGGTGCAGATACTCGTGCAGGAAGTCGATCATCATCAGACCGGCAGGCACCTCGGTCGGGCCGACGATCTCGCCGTTCACCTTGACCGACACCGGCAGCGTACGGAAATGCGTCAACGGACGCTCCACCACGGTTGCGGCTGGCGCGCCGGCGGAGACACTCGATGCACCAGAAGCACCAGAAGCAGTGTGCGCGGCAGCAGCACCCGCGGGACTGGAGGCCGCAGTAGCTGCGGCGGAAGCGCCAGAAACAGAGCTCGAGGCAACAACGGCGCTCGCAGCATTAGCGGAAGTTTGAGTGGGGGCCGTCATGCGAGCACCTCCTGAATACGTTGCGGGGTGACCGGCAAATCGGTAAAGCGATGGCCGATCGCGTGCGCGATACCGTTCACGATGGCGCCGACCACCGGAATCATCACCACTTCGGCGATGCCCTTCGGCGGATCGGTCTCGGTAAGCGGCGGCAGCACTTCGCCGGTCTGGGTCCAGACGGCGACATCCGTCGCGCGCGGCAAGTGGTAGCGATTGAAGTTCCACGTGCCGTTGCCTGGACCGTCTTCATAGAGCGGCAAATACTCGTGCAGCGCATGGCCGATACCCATCGCAAGGCCGCCTTGCAGTTGGCCCGACACGAGTTGAGGCGAGAGCTGATTGCCGCATTCCATGATCGAGTGATGGGCGAGCAGGTCCACCTTGCCGCTCGCTTCATGCACCGACAACTCGACCAGTGTGCCGACGGCGCTGTAGTACGTCACGGCTGCGTTGTTACGCTGAACCGGCGGAATGAACACGCGCAGACGATCGAGCACGCGGTAATGGTTCGGCGTGGTTTGCAGTTTCTTTTTATCGGCCGAAGCGTTGTCGCCATATCGAAGCGCAAGCCCGTCGAGCGGCAGACGCTCGACATTGCCGTCGATCTCGAAGTCCGACTCGGTCCATTGCCAGCGATTGAACACGTGCACCGTTGCGCCCGTGACCAGACCTAACTCGTGAGCCTTCTTCGCGAGCTGTTCGAACGGCAACGCCTCAAGCCCCGCCGCCGACAGCTTGCCGTCGACCCAACGCGCGTCCTCGATGCGCACCACCAGCGGTGCGGCCTGACCACCGCCGCCGCCCTGGCTCCAGATCGACATCGCCGCCGGCCACAAGCCGTGCGCGAAAACGACGCGTGCCGCTTCGCGCGTGCTGTGCGTGAAATAGAACGCCGAATTCGTCGCACTCGACGGCGACGCATAGCCCGGCGACCAGCGCGGATTCGCGGCCAGCTTGTCCTGGTCCGCTTGCGACATCATGTACGGATCGCCGCTCGTGACGACCGGCAGATCGGACCAATCGGTGATCGCGACGTGCACGTCGGTGGCCGGCTTGCCGAGCCACTTCGCGACCGCGATCGCCTGCGAGGTCGACATGCCGGTCCCGATTTCAGCCGCCGTGTGTTGCAGGCCGATCTTGCCGTCGGCGCTGAACTCGACCTTCGCGAATGAAGTTTCCGCACCCGTGCCGAAGTCCTTCTGCACACACGCAAAACCGACGCCATAGCGCTTGCCCGGATGCGCGGCTTCGAACTCGGCCTTACGTTTCGCGCGATTCACCCACAGCGGATGAACCTTCGCCTTCTGCAACACGTCATCGACACGAATCGCGCCTGCGGGCACCGCGCCCTGGGTGTTCTTCATGCCCGAACGCAGCGCGTTTTTCAGGCGGAAGTCGATCGGATCGAGTTTCAGTTGCGCGGCGATTTCGTCGACCATCATCTCGGTCGCGGCCATGCTTTGCAGCGTGCCGTAGCCACGTGCCGAACCGGCGTCGATCGCGCGCGAGGCGATCGCCACCGCCGAAAGATCGTTCTTCGGAAAGTAATAGATCGATTGCGCGGCCGTCGCGCCGACCATCGCCACCGACGGCGAGAAGTTACAGCGACCGCCCCCGTCCGCTTCCATCGCGGCCTTGAACGATTGCATCAGACCGGTGTTCTTATCGACGGCGATCCGGTAGTTCATCTTGAACGCATGGCGTTTCAACGACGTCTGGAACTGCTCGTAACGATCGTTCGCAAGGCGCACCGGGCGGCCGTCCGCATACATCGCGCAGACGAGGCCGTAGAACGGCACGTTGAAGTGATCCTTCGAACCATAGCCCACCGTGTAGCACGGGTGAATGAACAGGTTCTTCACCGGGAACGCGCACTTCGCGACCATGCCGGCCGCACTGTCGGCAACTTCGGACGGCGCCTGGGTCGGCACGACCATGTGCAGCGATTGTGTCGCCGCGTCGTACCAGCAGTTCGCGTTGTCGGGTTCGAGCGCGGCCGTGTCGATCGACTGCGTGTTGTACTCGCGCTCCATGACGAGCCAGTCCGCCGACGGATGATCCAGCTCCTGCTGGATCTGGCCGGCATGGAACATGCCCTGCTCGTCGAGCTTGCCGTGTTCGACGCCGTCCGGCCACACCGGTTGGTGCTTGCGCATCATGCTCGGGAACACCGGCGCATCTTTCAGACTGGAGAAGATATCGTCGTCATACGGCGTCTTGCCGCCGACGCGCACAAAGCGGAACGTGCCCCACGGATCGCGCTCGAGCGGCCCCGTTGGCGCACCGTAACGGATGATCTGATCCTGAAACTTGAGCTTGTCTTTGGCGAAGCGGAAGCGCGCGAAGTCGTGATAAATCAGGATCGCGACCGCCTGGCCGAGATACGCGGGCGTCTTGCCCGGCGGCAGCAACATATCGTCGCCGTAGAAGGCCGGGAAGATCAGGCCGTCACGCGTCAAATCGTCCGCCGTCACCACGCGGTCGGGCTTCAGTTCGTCGCCGAGCAGCGACAGGTCGAAGCCTTCATAGCTACGGTCGGCTTGCGTCGTGCGCAAGATGAAGGCGTGCGACTGCTGCTGCGGCCAGTGCGGCATGTCGGCGGCGCGGATGTCGCGCGCGAACACTTTCGAGCCAGTCACTTTAGCGATACCGTCGATGCGGAATTTCGCCTGCCCGTTGACGGCGTCCCACTGAACCGGCGTCAGAATTTTGTCTTCGAACAACGCAGCAAATGCGCGGCTGCCCATCGGCGCGATATACACCGACACACCCGCCAACACGCTGGCCTTCAGAAAACTACGACGCGAAAGGTCGAGTTTCCCCATGGACTTCTCCTTTAGTGAACACAGCGGCAACTCGTGAGCAGGACGACCGTGGAAAACCTCAAATCTCGCGCGAGACCACGCGCGTGCTCGCGCGCGGCAAACCTGCGCTGGACGGCTATAACCACGAGGGAGGTGTTCGAACCGCGGGCCCTTGCTCGAGCCCGGGCGTACCGGCGACGTGCCGTAGCCATCACTTCGGCTGCCGCAGTCGATCTGATTTACCTTGAACTACCGTGAGTTGCCTTTTCCCCGCCCTACAGAGGGCCAAGGGCCGGGATTATCTCGCTGTTTAGACACACGGTGCGTCATTTTTTGTCAGCTATCTCGCAAATAACGGATTGGGTATGAATCGCTATAACAGCGGGTTTATTACGCCTTTTGTTATCTGTCGCGAATCGGCGATGGCCGCTATTTTGGCGCGAGCGTACCTGACTAAAACGTACTTAACTAAGCGCGCAGGATCGTGATCCCCAATGCTTCGAACGGCACGGTAAGCACCTCTGGCGTGTTGCGCTCGACGACGATCGTGCTAGCCGCCGACACGTCCGCGATCTTGTACGCCGACGCCGCATTGAGTTTCTCCGCCGACGCCAGCACCACCGTTTCAGCCGCATGTTCCGCAAGCGCGCGTTTCACGTAGGCCTCCTCCATATCGCCGGTGCTCAGGCCCGCTTGCGGATGCACACCGGTGACGCCCATGAAATAGAAGTCGGCGCGAATGTGGCTGAGCGATTCGATGGCCGCCGCGCCAACGTTGACCATTGAATGCCGGAACAGGCGCCCACCTATCATGATGACCTCGAGCTCCGCGTGCTCCGCCAGTTCGACGGCAATGCTCGGGCTGTGGGTGACGATTGTCGCCCGCAAGTCGCGCGGCAAGTGACGCGCCAGTTGCACGGCCGTCGTGCCGCCGTCGATGAACGCAATCTGCCCGCGCGCGATCATGCCCGCCGCCGCCCGGCCGATCGCCGCTTTCGATGCCGACTCGATGCGCTCGCGCCCGGCAAAATCCACCGCCGCCGGCGACGCCGGCAAGGCGCCGCCATGTACGCGCTGAAGCTGCCCCTCGGCGGCGAGTTCGCGCAGATCGCGGCGGATGGTGTCCTCCGAGACGTCGAACTCGACGCTCAAGGTCCTGGCGATCACCTGGCCGTCGCGCTTGAGCGCTTCCAGGATCAACTGTTTTCTTTGCGATGTGAGCAAGGCGGCCGTCCTGAAAGCATTTTGGCAAACTGCACGAAATTTCTTGTTTTTGCATGATATTGCACGATACCATGAATTGCATGCGGTGCAGACCGCGTTTCCGAACAGGACAGGATGCGAGCCATGAACGAAATCGCCGGGCGGGTGCGAATCGTCGACGTGAAAGTGCTATCGGACGACTGGTACCTGCTGAAGAAAACCACCTTCGACTACCAACGCGCGGACGGCAGTTGGCAACGCCAGAGCCGAGAAACCTACGACCGCGGCAACGGCGCGACGCTACTGCTATACGACCTGCGCCGCCGCACGGTGGTGTTGACGCGGCAATTCCGCCTGCCGGCGTTCGTCAACGGTCATCACGGCATGCTGATCGAGGCGCCGGCGGGTCTGCTGGAGGCAGCTTCGCCCGAAGAACGGATTCGCGCTGAAGTCGAAGAGGAAACCGGCTACCGCGTGCATCAAGTGCGCAAAGTATTCGAAGCCTTCATGAGCCCAGGTTCGGTGACGGAAAAGCTGCACTTTTTCGTCGCTGAATATGATGCGGTGGCGAAAGTCGGCGCGGGTGGCGGCATTGCCGACGAGGGCGAAGATATCGAGGTGCTGGAACTGCCAGTACACGACGCGCTGGCGATGGTCGAGCGTGGCGATATCGTCGACGGGAAGACGATCATGCTGTTGCAGTACGCAAAGTTGAATCTGTTCGGCGCGTAAGCATCGACTCGCAGGTCGTTCGGCGATATCGACGGCAGCGCGCATGGGCGCTTGCGCGGAATGTCGCGAGCGCCCTGCTTCCGCTATGGTTGTTCTGTCAGTGGCTTCGCCACGAGCCTGGCATTTCAGACTAATTCCACGCGACTTTGGGAAAAGGATGATATGTCGGAGAACATCAAAAAAATATCCTTACGGGTCCTTTTAAAACGTGCCTCGCAGTCATTGCGAGGCCGGTCTTTAAACGGACAACTCATTCCGTCAATATATTTTTTACTTCGTCAGCTTCATAAAGCCGGCGAATGATTTGAGGTTTTTAAGTGGATTCTCTTAATTCAGCGAACAGATTTATGGGCGGCTTCTTTTTCGGCACCCTGATCGCTGCAGTCGTAATGGTATTGCTGTGCAATGCCGGTGAATTTTCGCCGTTTATCGCGAAACTGCATGCTTTGGAACAGGTCATCCTGACCGCGCTCATTTCAATCGTTATCGTCGATGCAAAACCATTGGCTTATAAGACCGTCTGGCGTGAACGCCGCTGCAGCTTCGTACTCGATGAAGATCTGAGCGCGACTATTCGCGGCAGAACCTTCGGCATTCCTGCCGGCGTGGTTATCGGGATTCTGATTCAGAACTACGTGATGAATTAATCTCCCGTCACACGGGAAGGCAATATCCATCGCATCGGGCTCTGCAGTTATCATTCAGTCCACCACCGGCACGCCCTGCCACCCCTAGAACTTATGCCGTATCGCCGCGCGCACCACGACCTGCTTCGACGTCGATGACGGCGACTGCGTGCCGGGCGTGAAGGCATCGTCCAGAATCGAATAGGTAGCGTCGCCGGTTACCTGCTGATATTCGCCCTGAATGTACACATCGGTGCGCTTGGACAGGTTGTAGTCCGCCATCAAGCCGAACGAATGAATCTTCGGCTTCACGCCGCCGCTCGAGGCATCGTAGGTTTCCATCGTGTAGACGTACTGCGCGCCGACGAACAGCATCGGCGAAATCTGATACTTGCCGTTCACCTCAAAGTTCTGATACTTCAGCGAGTTCAACAACACGCCCGGCGGCACGAGCGGCGTCACGCCGAGATAGCCGTTGCCGGTCGGGTCAAGATAATTCGAGTTGGTGTACACGAAGCCGGCAGTGGCCGGGCCGAAGGTATAAGTGATGCCGCCGCCGAACACGCGCATGCGGGCGGCGATGAAACTGGCGTCGTTCGCGGTGATCGCGCCGTTTGAGCCGTTGCCGGGGTTGTCGGCCTGCAGATAGGCCGCAGCCACCAGCAGTCCGCCATAGGTGTACTGTCCGCCGACACTGTACGCGCGATTGTTGGCGAAGCCGGTGTCGTTGCTGAAGCTGTAGACGCCGCCGAACTGGAAGCCCGAGATCGACGGGCTGGTGTACTTGACGCTGTTGTCGAGGCGGAATGAGTTGTCGGTGTTGTCGTTATCGTACGGGTGCGAGAACAGTGAACCGGCCCAGTTGCCGTTGGCCGTGGTCTGCGCCAGATAGTCGACCACCGAGTCGTACTGGCGGCCGAACGTCAAGGTGCCGTATGGCTCCGAGCTCAGGCCGACGAACGCCTGGCGACCGAACATCCGGCCGCCCTGGTTAAGCCGCCCGGAGCTGACGTCGAAGCCGTTTTCAAGCTGGAAGATCGCCTTCAGGCCGCCGCCCAGTTCCTCGGCGCCCTTCAAACCCCAGCGGCTGCCTTGCGCATAGCCGCTCGCGAGTTCATAGACATGGCCGCGGCCGACATTGTTGGTGTAGTTGATGCCTTCATCGAGCACGCCGTACAGCGTGACACTTGTCTGGGCAAAAGCAGGCAGGGAGAAAATCGCTAACGAAGTGGCGGACAAAGCGGTGGAGACAGCCAGCGCGAACACTTGCTTGTTCATGAAGATCTCCCTGAGCTCGAGCAATGGGACAACTCGATCCGACCGCTTTCTTATTGACGCTTCTCGAGGCGTTTAGCGACCCCGACGCGCTTTGAGGAAATCCTCACACGCCGTTACGTCGCCGTCCATCAGGTGTCGCGCGCATATCTCAAAACGTTGCGAAATCTCCACTGCCTGGGGCGGCCCCTTTTTTCGCAGCGCTTATTCAGGTAAACGGCGCCGCGCCGCCGGGACTTAAGCTGGCTGCCGGATTAGCCGCGCCGGCTTTGCGCGTTTCGAAGCGGTTTTGTCATGGAAGGAAATATAATCGAAAGCTTTTGCGGCGCTGCAGCGGAACTCTGCGCCCTCAAACGGGTCATTTTTACTGGCCTCTGCAGCCGCGCCTCGCATGGCCGGTTCAAGCGGCGACACGGATGGCCGCCCCGCAGGTCGCGCATCCACCGGTCCGCCGCCCGCCGCAACACCTGATCCAATTTCAAAAAGCTTTGTGAGACGCCTGCCGCGCTGGACTAGCGCGCCGTCGCACGGGGCTGCTTTTGGCACCACACAATGCAAAAGTCGCAATCCCGCTTGATCGAGCTCGATTTTTTTCGCGGGCTGGTCCTCCTGATCATCGTCGTCGATCACATCGGCGGCAGCATTCTGTCGCGCGTCACGCTGCATGCCTATGCGCTGTGCGATGCGGCTGAAGTCTTCGTGTTCCTCGGCGGCTTCGCCACCGCGACGGCCTACGCGGCGCTTGCCGAACGGCGTAACGAGGCGACCGCGCGCAGCCGCTTCCTGCGCCGCTCGCTCGAAATCTATCGCGCCTTCCTCATCACCGCAGGCTTGATGTTGCTGGTCAGCGCGGTGCTGACCGCGTTCAGTATCGACGGCCCGAATCTCGCCACCACGGATCTCGACGATCTGATGGACACCCCCGTGGCCGCCCTGCGCGACATTCTGCTGTTCCGCCGTCAGCCATATCTCGCTTCCGTGCTGCCGATGTACGCGTTCTTCGCACTGCTGGTGCCAATGATCCTGCCGCTCGCACGCAGCAAGCCGTGGTTGCTGCTGGCCGGCAGCGTCGCACTGTGGGCAGGTGCACCGGCGATCGACGCGTACCTGCCCGCCGCTCCGGACATGCACTGGGATTTCAACCCGTTTGCCTGGCAATTGCTGTTCGTGCTCGGCGTGCTGGCACGTTGCCAACCGGTTTATCAGCGGATCAGCACGCACCGTCTCGGCTGGCTGGTCAGTGTGCTGGCGTTCGCGGTGGTCGCCGCCGCGGCCTATTACAAGCTCTTTATTGAACGCGAGCCGCTCGATGCCAGCTTCAAGCAAAATCTTTCCTATCTGCGCGCGGTCAATTTTCTGGCGATTGCCTGGCTCGTCGCGAACCTGATCCAGCTCGGCTGGGCAAGGAAGCTCGCTCAATGGATGCCGTGGGTTGGCATGATCGGGCGCAAAGGGCTGCTGTGCTTTATCGCGGGCGCCGTGATTTCGCTAGTCGTCGATTCGGTGCTGTATGCCGCGACTGACGGCTATCTGAACTATCCCCTCGGGCTGGTAGCGGATGCATGTGCGGTGGGCGCGCTATTCGCCGTCGCTAGGGCATCTGAGCCACTCAAGCGCTTCGTGACGCACCTGTGGAGCTTGCGTCTCAGAACGTCGACCTGAGTGAGCGGCGTGCGCATGCACGCGCGAGCTTTTGCTGTGTTGCCGCTTGCCGCTTGCGTGCCTGACGAATTACCGCGGCGTCGCTTACCCCGCTGCCGCTTGTCAATTTTTCACTGCCGATCCTGATAGCATGACGGCCGCGCGCGATCTGCGCGGCGGCCTCTTACTCTGACATGCGTCTATTCCTACATTCCGCACTCCTCGCGCTATGCGCCGCTGTCGGCGCGCCGGCGAGCGCCAGCACCGTCATCAGCCGAAGCTTCCATTCCGAAGCGCTCGGCCGCGACTGGGCGTACACGATCTATCTGCCCACCGGCTATCGTCACGACGCCGCACGCATTCCCGTGCTCTACCTCCTGCATGGCAACAACGGCGACGCCAACGACTGGCTCACGCAGGGCCATCTGCAATCCACCGCCGACGCGCTGATCGAGCACAAGGAGATGCCACCGGTCGCGATCGTGATGCCGCAAGGCGGCACGGACTGGTATGTCGATCGCAAGGAGAAGATGGAAACGGCGTTTTTTGGCGATCTGCTGCCCGAGATCGAAACGCGCTACGCGGTCGCGACGCAGCGTAGCGGGCGGATGATCGGCGGCGTATCAATGGGCGGTTTCGGCGCGTTGCGCTACGCCATGACGCAACCCGAGCACTTTTGCGGTGCGCTCCTGCTAAGCCCCGCGATCTATGCGAACGAGCCGCCGCTCGCTTCGGCGGCGCGCCGCGTCGGCGTGTTCGGCGACCGGCAGTTCGATCCGCATGTCTGGCATGCGCTCAACTATCCCGCGCAATGGGAGCGGTACATGAGCCAGCCGTATCGCCTGCCGATGTTCATCGCCGCCGGCGACGACGACCTGGCGATCCAGGCCGATGCGTCATCGCTTTACACGCACCTTCGGCTGACGGGGAATCCGGCGGCGCTGCGCATCATCGACGGCGGCCACACCTGGGATGTCTGGAGCGCGCTGCTGCCTGCCGCGCTGAAATACACGCTGGGCTGCGTCAAACAGTCGGCGCGCGATCAGGAAAAGTAATCAGGAAAAATAAGCCGGCAAATCAGCAATCGTGATTGCGCCGAACATTGCGTGCAACTATTGCACGAGGTCCGTCCACAGCACCACCAGGACGGTCATGAGCGCGGGCCCGATGAAGAGGCCAAGCAGACCGAACGTCTCCGCCCCGCCGAGAATGCCGAACAGCACGAGCAGGAAAGGCAATCGCGTCGAGTTGCCGATCAGCACCGGCCGCACGAAATGCTCGGCGACGAACACCACAACCGAGCCAAACACCGCAAGCCCGATGGCACCGGCAACCGAGCCTTGCGAGAACAGCCACAGGGCCGCAAGGCCAAACGTGAGCGGCGCGCAGAACGGCAGCATCGCGGCGATCGCCGTGACGAACGCGAGCAGCGCGACGTGCGGCAAGCCCGTCACAAAATAGGCGACGCCCATCAGCACGCCCTCGCCGAGCCCGACCACCACCAGCCCCGACACCGTCCCGCGTACTGCCGCGGCCATGCGCTCGAGCAACTGCGCGCCGTCGTCGCCGAAGCCGCGCCGCGCGCCTTTCAACAACGAGCCGGACAGACGCGGCCCCGCCTGAAAGATCACGAACAGCGTGATCAGCATGAACGCGAATACCATCACGCCGTGCGCGGCGCGCGCGCCGAAGTGGCGGCCGAGTGTCATCACCGTGGTGCTGTGCAGCCCCTTCATTGCCGCCGAGTCGCGCAGTGGCTGAGCGAGATTTGCTTGCCACCAGGATGAAATCTGTTGCACGCCGAGCGGCAGGCGCTCGATGATGGCCGGCATCGGAATACCGTTTTCCTGCGCGGCCTTGAACCACTCATTCAGGTCATGGGCTTCGCGTAGCGCCTGGGCAATGCCGATGCCGACCGGCAGCACCACCAGCAATGCGATCGCAAGGGTTAGCGTCGCGGCGATCAGCGTCGTACGGCCCGTGAACCAGCGGCTGCCCTCCGCCTTTTGCAAAAGCGGCCACAGCGCGATCGCAATGACACCTGCCCAAGCCGCCACCGCAATGAAATCGCGCACGACCCACAGCGCCAGCAACACGAGCGCGATATACAGGACGAGTGAAGCCGCTTTCTGCTTTTTCAGGCAATCAGGCGGTGTCGGCGATTCGGGCGGTGCTACGGGGGGGCGTGAAATCATGTGGGCTCTTGAGATCTTGTGGATATGCGCGCGTGACGACCAGAAAAATGCAAACCCGCTACACTTGCGTCGCACGGTTGCTCATCAATAACCACATCTTAAAGGAAGCACCGGCGCCCTTCGCAGGCGGCATGCTCGTCGCACTGCGTACAACACTGCGTTGCAAAAATCCACGCTATCGCAAATTCACCTCGCATACATCCCGCAAAGCCCCGTCGTTTCGGGTAAGCGCGAATGTCAAGTTTCATTGTTGCTGTTTCGAGAACAGTGTTTCAACCGCGGCACAATGGCTATCCGCCGCGCGCGGGACTACATTCGGCACACCACAATACGGAGCCGACGATGATGACCTTAGAGTCCATCCCCCTTGACGGAACCAATGGCGTACGCATCGAAATTCTCGAACGCTCCGACACCACGCTGGTGATCCGCTGGGTCGAACCGGGGCGCTGTCATTACGGCGAGCAGCGTTGGCGGCGGCGCTCAGCGCATACGTCGGGAACGTGCGCCGTGACACGGCGCAAGATTCGCCGCGGCGATGCGGTGTTCAAACCGGCCGAACGGCCGGCGCCTTCGAATGCTTCTGCAATGATTTGTGCTGAGGTGTTGGGCGAACTGGTTGAAGCCTGAAGTTTTTTGCCTCGGCGACACGTGGCTGCGGTAAGCTCACTGCCCCTGCCGTCGTAGGCGCGCCCTTCGTGATTCATTGGCGCTGGCTCTCCGCTGCGCTGTCCGCTTTTTCAGCCGCTCTTCGACACGCCCGGCGCCGCTCGTCAACTCACTGCCTATATGTCTATCATGGCCGCTGCTGAAGGCCGGTGGCATTGGCCCACTCTGCAGTCCCGCCCCCAAAAGCCCGATTGCGGCGCTTGGCCACGTGCGTTAAGGTGATCCCCGATGCGCCAGGCCACCACGCCTGTCAGACGCGCAGCGTCAAATGAATGCCCCGCATCCCATTCGAACGCGCCGCAGCCCGTCTCGCGGCAAACGAGAGGCGACACCATGGCAGAAGACACGCACGAACCCCGCGCCGCAGCGGTTTCTCCCGCCCCGCTAGTTGCACCGCAACAATTCTCTCTGGACGTCCTGCTCGAGAAATACGCCAAAGGCGACGAACAATCGGCCGACGACGTGTTCAAACGCGTCGCTCGCGGCGTCGCTCAGGCGGAGCCAGAAGCCCTGCGCGAGTCGGTGGAAGCGCTCTTTGCCGACAACCTGCGGCACGGCGCGCTCGGCGCCGGGCGCATCATGAGCGCAGCGGGCACGGGCATCGCCGCCACGCTCATCAACTGCTTCGTGCAGCCGGTCGGCGACGCGATTCAGGGTGTCGACGAACAGGGCCTGCCCGGCATCTACGTAGCGCTGTTGCAAGCCGCCGAAACGATGCGCCGAGGCGGTGGCGTCGGCTACAACTTCTCCGCGATCCGGCCCAAGGGTGCCCGGGTTCATAGCACCAGTTCGTCGGCGTCCGGACCGTGCAGCTATATGGACGTGTTCGACGCCTCGTGCCGGACGGTGGAAAGCGCCGGCTCGCGGCGTGGCGCGCAAATGGCCGTGCTCGACTGCAATCACCCCGATCTGATCGAGTTCATCGAGGCGAAGCATTCGAAAGGCCGCTGGAACAACTTCAATGTGTCAGTAGGCGTCACGGACGAATTCATGCGCGCCGTCGAAGAAGATCAGCCCTGGCAGCTCGTGCACCGCGGCGAGCCGTCGCCGGCGCTGCGCGCGGCCGGCGATGTGCGGCAACGCGAGGACGGCCTGTGGGTCTATAGCGAAAGGCCGGCACGCGAGATCTGGGACCGCATCATGCGCTCCACATACGACGTCGCCGAGCCCGGCATCGTGTTCATCTCGCGCATGAACGAGGACAACAATCTACGCGCCGTCGAAACCATCCGCGCCACCAATCCGTGCGGCGAACAACCCCTGCCGGCTTACGGCTGTTGCAACCTCGGACCGTTGAACCTCACGCGCTTCGTGGTCGATCCGTTCGCGCAAATGAAAGGCCGCAAGCCTTCGTTCGACTGGGACGGTCTCGCCAAACGCACCCGCGTCCAGGTGCGCTTTCTCGACGACGTGCTCGACGTCACGCTATGGCCACTGCAGCAGCAATATGACGAGTCGCGTGCCAAGCGGCGCATCGGCGTGGGCTTCACCGGCCTCGGCGATACGTTGGTGATGCTCGGTCTGCGCTACAACTCGCAGGAAGGCCGCGACTTCGCGGTGCGCATCGCCCAGCTGATGCGCGACGAGGCCTATCGGGCGTCAGTGGAACTGGCGCGCGAGCGCGGCGCGTTTGAATTGTTCGACGCCGGACGCTATCTGGAAACGGGCACCTTCGCCTCGCGCCTGCCCGACGACATCAAGGATGCGATACGCCAGGACGGCATCCGCAACAGTCATTTGCTGTCGATCGCGCCAACGGGCACTGTCAGTCTCGCATTCGCCGACAACGCGTCGAACGGCATCGAACCGGCCTTCTCGTGGACCTACACGCGCGTGAAGGTGATGGCAGACGGCGGCCGCGAGTCGTTCGATGTCGAAGACTACGCGTATCGCCTTTATCGCGAGCTCGGCGGCGACGTGAAAAACCTGCCCGACTACTTCGTCAGCGCACTGGAAATGTCGGCACGCGACCACCTCGACATGATGGCCGCCGTGCAGCCATACGTGGACACGTCGATCTCGAAGACGGTGAACGTGCCGGCGGACTATCCGTTCGAAGCGTTCGAAAGCCTCTACTTCGACGCCTGGAAAAACGGTCTGAAAGGGCTCGCCACGTACCGCCCGAATGAGACACTCGGCGCGGTGCTGAGCGTAAGCCCGCCGCAAGCGGATGACACGCTGGCCGAAACCGATCAGGACCCGCTGCGGATCGCGATCGATCACCGGCCCAAGGGTGAATTGCCGGCGATCATCGAAAAGGTCGAATACCTGACGCAAGCCGGCAAAAAGTCGCTTTACGTGGCGGTGTCGTTCATCGAAGTGACGGGACGGCTGGGCGGTGAAGAAGTCACGATTGAACGCCCCATCGAGTTCTTCATTCCGACCGGGCAGCGCGACGAATCGCAGCAATGGATCACGGCGACGATGCGTTCGCTGTCGCTCGCGGCACGCGGCGGCTTTGTCGCGCGCAACCTGCAGGATATGCGCAAGGTGTCATGGGATCGCGGGCAGGTGCGGCTCGGCGAAGTGCAACGTCTCGACGGTCATCGCACGCCGCGCTGGCACGATTCCGAAGTGGCGGCGCTCGCCTTTGCGATCCAGCAGATTCTGCACCGCCGCGGTTTTCTCGACGCGGAAGGCAATCAGGTGCCCTCGCGCATGCTGGCGCGTTTGCCGCGCGGGCAGATGAAAGCCGAGACGGCGTTGCCAGCGGATTTCGGTATCCGTCCGCCGCCTGGCGAGGCTGACGAAGCAGCCTTGATGCAACCCGGCGGTATGCAAGGGTTGCACACCATGCTCGGCCGAAAATGCGGCTCGTGTGGAGCGAATGCCGTGATTCGCAAAGATGGGTGCGACTTCTGTACCGCGTGTGGTGAAGTCGGCGCGTGCGGGTGAATGACAGCTAGCCGCAACGCAGACGCGGCCGCCGGTATCGAACGGCCGCGCCAACCCACGCGTCACCCGACTCTCGCGTAATACAGATTCTGCGGATGCTTCGCTTCGGCGAAGAAGAACCAGCGTTCCGCCACGAGTCCGGCGTATTGCACCAGACAGGCGGCGGCCAGCAAGCCGAGCGAGACACCAATTGGATGCAGGCCCGCGCCCAGCGCCATCAGCACAACTGGCACGGCAAACGCGGTGGCGAGGAACCCCCATTTGACGCCACGCAGCGTCCCCGCTGATTTGCCGTGAAAGAACTCGCGCAGATTGAACGCGCCCGCGGTGAAGCCGCGCGAGACCTGAACGAGCTTCGGATTCTGGATACCCGTCGCGCTCTGCACGGTGGACTTCGGCCGTAAGCGCGCGTTGCGCACGAGCGATGCCGAACGGCTCGCGCAGCCCGCGAGTGTCAGCACGCAGGCACAGATCGCGAGCCCCACTGTCAGCGCGGGTGCGAACCACGCGCTCAGCGCCGTTGCCAGTGTGAAGCCGGACGCGCAACCGAGCAGCACGAAGTTGACCAGCGTAAGCGGCGTGGCCCATTCCTGCAGGAAGCGCAGGCATGCGTAGATCATCGCCGAGCAGACGAACAGCGCGGCGCTTGCCAGCACCCCGAGCCAACCTATCGCGAGTGACCACGGTGAGCCGAACCCGTGCGCGACGCCGTAGAAAAACGCGCAGGCGAGAAACGCCGGCAAGCACAGACACTCACGCGACAACCACGACGTCCGCCACATCGCGACCGCGCGCCATGCACGCTCCGGATGCCCGAGATGGAAGAACGAGGCGATCAGCCCGAGGACACCCAACACGACCGACACGCCCGCGCCGGTGACATAGAACACATCCGCGGGCGCCGTGACGAGTCCCAGATGCGCGGCCGTCTCCACACCGACGAGCGCGATTAGCAGCCCCTGTGCCGCGCCGCTCAACGTCGTGAGAAAAACCACCGAAAAAGCCGGATTCATCGCGAGGTCCTTTAGATACGCGTCGCCATCGACGCAAGATGCAGTTGGCCGTGTTCGAGTTGCGCATCAAGTGATTCGAGCGATTCGGGCGCTTCCAGGGCCATACCTGTGTCTTTGCACGAGCATGCGCCGCTGCCGCAACCCGATGCCGACGTCGTGATGCGCGGCAAATAGTGGTTCGCCGGTTTGGTGTTCCACTCAGGCATCAACTGATAGCCGCCCCGTTCCTCGATTGCCTTCGACACCACCGACTCCGGATCGTGGATATCGCCGAACAGTCGCGCGGAGGTCGGGCACGCGAGCACGCACGCGGGTTGCCGGTCGCGTTCGGAGAGGTTTTCATCGTGAATGCGATCGACGCATAGCGTGCACTTGGTCATCTCCTTGCGCGCTTCGTCGAGTTCGCGCGCACCGTACGGACACGCCCACGCGCAGTATTTGCAGCCGATGCACTTGTCAAAATCAACCAGCACGAGCCCGTCTTCCTTGCGCTTGTAGCTGGCGCCGGTCGGACACACCGGCACACACGGCGGGTCCTCGCAGTGCAGGCACGACTTCGGGAAGTGGATCGTGTCGGCGTTCGGGTAGCTGCCGGCTTCGAAGCTCTGCACGCGATTGAAGAAGGTGCCAGACGGATCGGCGTCGTACGGATTCAGATCGGCGAGACTGCCCGACTCGCCCGACGTATTCCACTCCTTGCAGCTCGTCACGCAAGCCTGGCATCCCACGCACACGTTCAGGTCGATCACTAACGCCATCTGAGTCATTAAAGGCTCCTTGCTGCTTTACTGCGTTATTCGCGCGCCGCCCGCCGTTCTGCGGTGCCCGGGTTTCACATTGCTCGCGTGCGAAACCTGCATCACTTGCGTCCCACCGCACCACGCAACCGTGCCGCGAATTCGCCGCGCCCCGCGAAATAGGTCTGCACGACCCGCGATATCACCCCGTTCGATCCCGGCAACGCGGGCATCGCACCGAACTGCGGCAGCGTATGACGCGCGTCCGCTTCTGCCGGATAGACGCGCACGCGCACGTCGTACCACGCGGCCTGGCCTGTCACCGGGTCCGAATTCGAGAGACGCGCGGCGGCTTCGTCGCGACCGGGCAACTCGTCGGTGATGAGGTGATTGAGCAGGAAGCCGCGCTGCGATTCGTTCGCCCCCGCGCCGAGGTTCCATGCGCCCGATGCCTTGCCGATCGCATTCCAGGTCCACACCGTCCCCGGCTCGACGGTCTCGCTAAAGCGCGCCATGCAGCGCACGCGGCCCCATTGCGATTCGGCATAGATCCAGCTGCCGTCGGCAATGCCGTTTTCGGCCGCCATCAGCGGATTCATGTAGAGATAGTTCTCACCATGAATCTGCCGCAACCACGCATTCTGCGAATCCCACGAGTGGTACATCGCCATGGGCCGTTGCGTCACCGCGGCCAGCGGAAAACGCGTGAGATCGGTCGAATCGCTTTCGAGCGGCGCATACCAGAACGGCAGCGGATCAAAATACTTTTCGACCCGCGCCCGCAGGTGCTCGGGCGGTTGCCTGCCGCTCCTGCGGCCTTGCGCAGCGAGCCTGAACTTCTGCATGACGTCGGAGTACAACTGGATCAGGATCGGCTCGTTGAATTTACGGAAGCCGTTTTTCACCGCCCAGTCGAGATACGGCCCGTTGCAGTTGCGCATGTATTGGAGCGTCTCCGGCAAGCGGTAATGGAACACGCAGTTGTTCTTTGCGTACTGTTCCCACTGCTGCGGATTCGGCTCGCCCACCAGCGCCTTGTCGCCGTCCTTGCCGCGCCAGCCGATCAGAAAGCCCACGCCGGAATCAGGCGTCGTAGTGTGATTGATGATGAAGTCGGGATAGTCGCGAAAGCGGCGCGTGCCTTCGGCCGTCGTGAAAGCGGGAAACTTGAGGCGCGAAGCGAGTTCGATCAGCACTTCCTGAAACGGCTTGCATTGACCCGTTGGCGGCACGACCGGCACGCGCACGGAATCCACCGGACCGTCGAATTCGGAGATCGGCCGGTCGAGCATCGACATCGCGTCATGCCGCTCGAGATAGGTCGTGTCCGGCAGGATCAGATCGGCGAATGCCGTCATCTCCGACTGGAACGCGTCGCACACCACGAGAAACGGAATCTTGTACTCGCCGTTCGCGTGCTTGTCGGCGAGCATCTCGCGCACCTTCATCGTGTTCATCGACGAATTCCAGGCCATGTTGGCCATGAAAATCAGCAGCGTGTCGATGGGATAGGGGTCGCCGCGCCATGCGTTGGCGATCACGCTATGCATCACGCCGTGCACAGCAAGCGGATATTCCCAGGAGAAGGCCTTGTCGATGCGGACCGGGCCGCCGTGTTCGTCGATGAACAGATCTTCGGGCGCGGCGGGCCAGCCGAGCGGACCGGTGGCAAGCGGCGTGTTCGGCTTGACGGCATCCGGACTGTTCGGTGGTTTCGCCGATGGCGGCACCGCGCGAGGAAACGGCGACTTATGACGAAAGCCGCCGGGGCAGTCAATCGTGCCCAGCAACGACATCAGCACCGCCAGCGCGCGGATCGACTGGAAGCCGTTGGAATGCGCGGCCAGCCCGCGCATCGCGTGAAAAGCGACCGGATTGCCGGTGACGGTCTCGTGCGTCTCACCCCACGCGTCGGTCCATTGGATCGGCAGCGTGATCCGGTGATCACGGCTGGTCTGGATCATTTCGCCCGCGAGGCGGCGAATCGTGTCCGCGGCAATGCCGGTGATCTCAGCGGCCCACTCCGGTGTGCAGTCGGCCACGCGTTCGCGCAGCAAAGCAAACGACGGCGTGACCGGCGTGCCGTCCGCGAGCGTATAGCGGCCGTCGAGCGCGGGTGTCACACCGGGTGCATGATGCGGCACAGCGCGCGCGGCCGCGGCGTCCCACCAGAGATGGTTCTGCGGAAACAGCGGATTGCCGACTGGCCGCTCAGGATCGCGCACGAACAGGCCGAAGTTTTCGCTGGCTTCGTCGAGATCGACAAGCTCCGCCGCGTTCGTATAACGCTGCACGAACTCGTGATCCCAGGCGTCGGCCGCGATCAGTTCGTGCAGAAACGCCATGAACAACGCGCCATCGGTGCCGGGTTTAATGGGCACCCATTCGTCGGCAATCGCCGCATAGCCGGTACGGATCGGATTGATTGCGATGAAGCGCCCACCCGCGCGCTTGAACTTCGAAATGGCGATCTTGAGCGGATTCGAATGATGATCTTCCGCCGTGCCGATCATGAAGAAAAGTTTGGCACTGTCGAGATCGGGGCCGCCGAACTCCCAGAACGAGCCGCCGATCGTATAGATCATCCCGGCTGCCATGTTGGCCGAGCAGAAGCCGCCATGCGCCGCGTAATTAGGCGTGCCGAACTGTTTGGCGAAGAGGCCGGTAAGCGCCTGCATCTGGTCGCGGCCAGTAAACAGCGCGAATTTCTTCGGATCGGTGGCGCGAATCGTAGCGAGGCGCTTTTCGAGCACGTCGAACGCAACCTCCCACGACACCGGCTCGAACTGCGCACTGCCCCGCTCCGCGCCCGCCTTGCGCATCAACGGCTGGGTCAGGCGCGCGGGCGAGTACTGCTTCATGATGCCCGAGGCGCCCTTCGCACAGATCACCCCCTGGTTCAGCGGATGCTCGGGGTTGCCGTCGATATAGCGCACCTCGCCTTCACGCAGATGCACGCGGATGCCGCAGCGGCAGGCGCACATGTAGCAGGTGGTCGTCTTGATCTCGAGCCGTTCGTCCTGCGTGCGGGCGTGGTGTTCCATGCGGGATCTCCGTCGCGGCTCCGGCTGTGTCGAAGCGATGTGGGTTCGATACCGACCATCCTATTCGCCACGAGCCTACAAGGGAAATCGCGATTTACGAGAGAAACTATCCGCTGAGCTGATGGTTTCAGTTCGCCTTCAAATGTCAGATCGGCGTCAACACCGCCTCACCAGCAAAGTGGCGCGCCGCATTAGCCAGGAAATTGTCGACCGAAGCCGTGATTGCCTCCGGCGAGCGGCCACCCACATGCGGCGTCAGGACCACGTTACGCAGCGTCAGCAAGGCTTCGGGCGGATGCGGCTCGCTTTCATAGACGTCCAGACCCGCGCCGGCGATCGCGCCGGTGGCAAGCGCATCCGCTAAAGCAGCGGTATCCACCACACTGCCGCGCGAGACGTTGACCACGAAACCGTCCGGACCGAGTGCGTCCAGCACCGCCTTGTTAATCAGATGACGGGTACCGGCGCCGCCGGGCGTCGCGACCACCAGAAAGTCGCACCAATGCGCCAGACCCTGCACGCTGTCGAAATAGCGCAGCGGCGAGCCTTCACGCGGTTTGCGGTTGTGGTAACCAATTTCCATATCGAACCCGGCGCCACGCCGCGCGACCTTCTCGCCGATATTGCCGAGCCCGACAATGCCGAGCCGCTTGCCGGACACGTTCGGGTGCATCGGCAACGTGTCGCGCCAGGCGCCCTTGCGGGTGGCCTGATCGAGTTGCGGCACGTCGCGCACCACCGCAAGCAGCAAGGCGAACGCGTGATCGGCCACGCAGTCATCGTTGGTGCCCGCGCCGTTGACGAGCACGATGTCGCGCGAACGGGCATGGTCGACAGCGAGGTTTTCGTAACCGGCGCCGAGCGCGCTGACAAACTCGAGCTGCGGCATCCGATCGATTTCTGCGGCCGTCAGCCCGGTTGTGCCGTTGGTCAGCACGGCGCGGATCGTCTCGCCATGCGCTGCGATCGCGGCGGCCCGCTGAATGGCATCGGGTGCATAGACGACGTCGAAAGCAGTCTCGACGCTGGCGCGGCTTGCGTCTTTCAAGGAGATCAGAACCAGCAGGGATGGCTTCATGGGGGCGCTTTTTCTTAAACGATGAGGGACGGAAAACACGACGAGTGAGTGTAACAAGCCGCCCGTGGCCCTGCTGGCGGGCAATCACGGGCGGTCATAAGCAAAAGACCCTGTTGCGAACCGGCCGTCGCGCGGCCTAAAGTCCCCGCGAACCACGCCGTTATCTTCGTGAATGGACCGGCACGAAAAATATGCACCATGCGTCTTTCTTTTGAGCCGAATCCAAGCCGCTTTAGAATAGCCGGAACTCCGACCACGGGAATCTCATGCAGGACACCCTCCGACGCGGCTCAGCGCCCGCCAACGACGATTCCGAAATGTTCGAACTCGCGCCTGTCTCGCTCTGGCTCGAAGACTTCAGCGGCGTACGCGCGCTATTCGACAGATGGCGGGCAGAAGGCGTGACCGATCTGCGTGCCCATTTCGCCGAATATCCGGCCCTTGTCGCCGAATGCGCGCATAGCATCCGCGTCATCAAGGTCAACCAGAAAACGCTGACGCAATTCGAGGCCGCCGATTTCGACGCGCTCACCAGCAATCTCGCCTCCGTATTCCGCGACGACATGCTCAAGACTCACCTCGAGGAGTTATGCCAGTTATGGGCCGGCCAGGTGCATTTCACGAGCCAGACGGTCAACTACACGCTCGGCGGGCGCCGCCTCGACGTGCTGCTCAAGGGCGCCGTGCTGCCCGGCCATGAGGACCGCTGGGACCGCGTGCTCGTATCGGTCGAAGACATTACCGAACTCGAAGGCGCGCGGCATCGCGTGACGCTTGCCGAACAGTATGTGCGCGGCCTGTTCGAATATTCGCCGGTCTCGTTGTGGGTGGAAGATTTCAGCGCGGTCAAGCGTCTGCTCGACGACGCGCGCTCCGCCGGCATCAGCGATTTCCGCGTGTTTACTGACGTGCATCCCGAGTTTGTCGAGCGCTGTATGCAGGAAATCCACGTGCTCGACGTGAACCAGCACACGCTCGACATGTTCGTGGCAAAAGACAAGAAAACACTGCTGGCGCGCCTGCCCGACGTCTTCCGCGACGATATGCGACCGCATTTCCGCGAGCAGTTGATCGATCTATGGGACGGCAAGCTGTTCCAACAACGCGAAGTGCTCAACTATTCGCTCGACGGCAACGAGGTGCACGTGCACCTGCAGTTCTCCGTACTGCCGGGTCATGAAAAGAATTGGGATCTGGTGCTGGTGGCCCTCACCGACATCACGGCGCGCAAGAAGGCCGAAGCGTATCTGGAGTTCCTCGGCAAGCATGACGTGCTGACCAAACTGCGCAACCGCTCCTTTTACGTAGATGAACTGAACCGGCTGGAACGCAAAGGTCCGTGGCCGGTGACGATCATCATGGCCGATCTGAACGGCCTCAAACGCGTGAACGACCAGCTCGGCCACGCGGCCGGCGACGCGCTGTTACGGCGGGCCGGCGAAGTCCTCGCCAAAGCGACGGACTCGCCTTCTCACGCGGCGCGCATCGGCGGCGACGAGTTTGCGATCCTGATGCCGGACACCGACGAGCGTGGCGGCGCCGCGATGGTCGATGCGATCCGGCAACTGGTCGATCTGAACAACCAGTTTTATCCGGGCGCTCTGCTGAGTCTTTCGATGGGTGCGGCGACGTGCCAGCGCGGCGACCGTCTCGAAGCCGGTGTGCAACGCGCCGATCTGCTGATGTATGAGGAAAAGCGCGCGCACTACGCGAACCGTCCGGCTGCGGACGCGCCGGAGGACTGACGCCTGGCCGTGCATCACCCAGGCTCGGGCCGGAGCGGAAAGGCGCGTCAGCCTTTGTCGGTCCGCACCGCCTCGCCGTAAGTGCTGACGATCCGCCGATCCTGCTCTTCCGCCGAAAACAGCTCCCACTCGAGGCCGTTCACGTCCTTGCTGCTCGAGTAGCCTTCTACTGAGTCATCCTCGAAGCCGACGTGCCGAAGCTGCCCACCCTTACCCGGCATCTCGTTGATCGAAAAGTTGAGCAGCTCGGTTCGCCACATCGCGTAACGGCCCGGCACCACGGCCGTGGGCGGCTGGCCGAGACGGGCGCTGTAATCGTCGATTGAAGCCTCGAGGCTCGTAACGGCCAAAGCAATGTGGAAGCGTTTCATAGCGGTTGTCCCGACGGTTAGGATGAGGTGTTTCATCGTATCTGTCGTGCGCTGCCGCAACCAGTTGCGCGATCATCCCGGTATCGGTATTACCGGTTTGCGCTGCAACAGTATCCGGCGTGCCGGATGCTGGCGGCCCGGTGCGCGTCCGCTATACTCCCCGGCCCTGAAGTTATCCGCGGTGCGCCGCGGCCTGGAAAGAAAATCATGTCGACGATTCCCGCCTGCCCGCAATGTGCAATGGAAAATACCTACCCGGACGGCGAGAATTACGTCTGCCCGGATTGCGCGCACGAGTGGCCGATGACCGCTGCCGCAAGTGCTGACGAGGCTGACGAGCGCGTCGTCAAGGACGCCAACGGCAACCCGCTGGCCGACGGCGACGCCGTGGTGCTGATCAAGGACCTGAAAGTGAAAGGCTCGTCGATCACGTTGAAAATGGGCACCAAGGTGAAAAGCATTCGTCTGGTCGGCGGCGATCACGAAGT
This sequence comes from Paraburkholderia sediminicola, assembly GCF_046026675.1. Taxonomy (GTDB): domain Bacteria; phylum Pseudomonadota; class Gammaproteobacteria; order Burkholderiales; family Burkholderiaceae; genus Paraburkholderia; species Paraburkholderia sediminicola_F. Next base: position 2,387,976 of record NZ_JAQQEY010000002.1, read on the forward strand.
GGACTGCAAGATGGACGCAGGCAACTTCATGCTGAAGGCGGAGTATCTGAAGAAGGTTTGACGCATCCGGCCGGCCTGGGTCGGCCTGGGTCGGCCTGGGTCGGCCTGCAACACAAGTGAGGAGCGACACTGATGCTTTCCCACGTATTCGTCGGCATTACGGATTTCGAGCGCGCGTTCGGCTTTTATGGCGTGCTGATGGAAACGCTAGGACTGCGGCTCAAGTTCCGCGATGAAGATGCGTGCTGGGCTGGCTGGATGCCGGCAGACGCACCGCGGCCGCTGTTCGTGATCAGCAGGCCCCACGACGGCCGTGCTCCCACCGTCGGCAACGGCCAGATGTTGGCCCTGCTGGCCACGGACCGTGCCACGGTCGATCGCACGCATGCTGCGGCGCTCGCTCAAGGCGGCGCCTGCGAAGGGGCACCGGGTTTGCGGCCGCACTATCACGCGGACTACTACGGCGCGTACTTTCGCGATCCTGATGGCAACAAGCTTTGCGTGTGTTGCCACACGCCGGACACAACCTCAGCCACGCAGACAGCCGTCTAAGCGCCTGGAAAGCGCAATTCGAAGCGCACCACGCCCGGAACCGGACACACCACGCGCGCCGTGCCGCCGTGCAGATGCATGATCGCCTTGACGATCGCGAGTCCCAGCCCGCTCGATTCGGTGAACGCGCTACGCGCCGCGTCTCCCCGGTAGAAACGATCGAACAGACGGTCCAGTTGCTCGCCAGGAATCGGCGCACCGTCGTTTTCCACCACCACGGTCGCGCCCTGCTCGTCCTGTGCGCCGCTCAAGCGCACCACCGTATCGCCCGCGCCGTATCGCACCGCATTGACGACGAGATTGTTGATCGCCCGCCGGCATAGCATCGGATTGGCCGACGCCACGCCCTGAGCCTCGACGGTAAAGCGCATGCCGCGTTCATCGGCGGGACCTTCGAAATAGTCTGCGATCCTGACGAGTTCGTCGCGCAGATCGACCGGCTCACGATCGATGGACAGCGCCGCATGGTCCGCGTGCGCGAGGAACAGAATGTTCTCCGCGATGTGGCTCAAACGGCTCAGCTCCTCGAGATTCGATTCGAGCAGTTGCTGATACTCCTCGGCATCGCGCGGTTTAGCGAGCGTCACCTGGGTCTGGCCGATCAAGGCACCTACCGGCGTGCGAATTTCATGCGCCAGATCGGCGGAGAACTGCGAGAGGCGCTGGTAACCGTCGGCAAGACGGTCGAGCATGGCGTTGAAGGCGTGCGTGAGCTGGCGTAATTCGACCGGCGCGGCCTCGCTGTCGAGCCGCACCGACAAACTCGCCGGACTGATCTGCGCCGCGCGCGAGGCGATCTCGCGCACCGGCCGCAACGCGCGGCGCAGCACGTAATAGGCGAGCAACGTGGCAGCCAGCATGCCGGTCAGCGTGGCCAGCACGATGCGATTGCGGTAGGCGGCCAGCATCCGCACTTCCTGGGTCATTGGATGCGCGGCAATCACTTCGACTTCGCTGCCATCCTCACGCGCTTTGACGGTAGCGATCGCCCAATGAACCGGCACACCGTCCGGCAGCATGGTCTGGCGGATGTCCGAGAGCGTCGGCAAATGGTCCGCCGTGCCGGCCTGCAGGGCAGGCACCGCGACATTGCCGGGGTTCACGTCGACGAACGGCGCTTCACCCGGACGGCGAAACAGCAGCACGTCTTGCTCCGCGCCGAGCATGCTCTCGAACAGCAAAGGCCGGCTCTTCAATTCGCTGACCGAATAGAGATCGTGCACGATGCGGCTGAAATGCTCGACACGGCCGGTGAGCACCACGTCCGCGCGGCGCTGCAACGACAGCTCGGCGGAATGGTAGAAATACATGCCCAATGTGCCGATCACCACGCACGCGATCAAGGCGAACAGCACCGTGGTGCGAGCCGTCAACGAGCGTTCGGTCCACGTTTTCATGCGCCGTCGCCGAAGGTGTAGCCGATGCTGCGCACCGTATGAATCAGCTTCTTTTCAAACGGATGATCGATCTTCGCGCGCAGCCGTTTGATCGCCACGTCGACCACATTGGTGTCGCTGTCGAAGTTCATATCCCACACTTCCGAGGCGATCTGCGTACGCGACAACGCCTCGCCCTGCCGGCGCACCAGCAGATGCAACAGCATGAATTCCTTATTGGTCAGCGGAATCTCGACGCCTTCGCGCGTCACCTTGCGGCGCAGCACGTCGAGCTTGAGGTCGGCGATCTCGAACACATCGCTCTCGCGGATCACGCCGCGGCGCAACAGCGTGCGGATGCGCAGCACCAGCTCGGTGAATGAGAAAGGCTTGACGAGGTAATCGTCGGCGCCGAGTTCGAGGCCGCGAATGCGGTCGCTGACGTGATCGCGCGCGGTCAGAAAAATGACCGGCAGATCGCGCCGCGCTCGCAGCGCACGCATGATTTCCCAACCGTCGATGCCGGGCAGCATCACGTCCAGCACCACGAGGTCATACGCGTGCTCGAGCGCCATGTGCAGCCCATCGGTGCCGGTGCGCGCAAGATCGACCGCGTAGCCGCTTTCGCGCAGGCCTTTCTTCAGGTAGTCGCCGGTTTTCGGGTCGTCTTCGATGACGAGGATGCTCATGATGCCTGGTTTCCGATCCCGAGCGCCGCCGTGGACGTGGGTCATGAATGTGGACGTGGATATGGCGGCCATTCTACGCGGCCGCGGCGCGCCGTTCATGACGTTTTTGTCATCCGTCTGTCACTTGGCGGAGCCGATCGCGCGCCTAACCTGAGGCTATCTTTCACCCACCCAGAGCAGACTCATGAAGATTGTCTCCGCTAATGCGATGCGCGCCTTCGTTGCCCCCGCGCTCGTCGCCGCCTCATTGTTCGCAGCAGGATCCGTCGCAGAAGCTCAGAGCGCCGCGCCCACCGGCGTACGTGGCACCGTGACCGCGCTCTCGGGCGACGTGCTCAAGGTCCACACGCGCGACGGCAAAGACGTCGACGTGAAGCTTGCCAAAGACACGCCGATTCGCGGCGTGACGATTGCCGACGTGAACGACATCAAGCCGGACAGCTATGTCGGCACCGCCGCGATCCCGCAGCCCGACGGCTCGCTGAAGGCGCTCGAAGTACACGTATTCCCGGCCAGCATGCGTGGCTCCGGCGAAGGTCATCGCCCGTGGGACCTCGGCTCGAACAGCACGATGACCAACGGCACGGTGGGCTCGCTCGTGGTCAGCAACGGTCGCACGATCACGGTCAAGTACAAGGACGGCGAAAAGAAAATCGTGATCCCGCAAGACGTGCCTATCGTCGCGCTCGAACCCGGTGACCGCGCGCTGCTGGTGCCGGGCGCGAAGGTCGTGCTGTTCGCCCATAAGGAAGCCGATGGCTCGATGGCGGCGAATTTCATCTCCGCGGGCGAGCACGGTGTAACGCCGCCGATGTAATACGGCGTTTCTTCAAACGCTCTCATTTTTAACCGTTCGAACAGCCGCGTGCCTCAATGACGCGGCTTTCAGATTTTTCCTTGTTTCATCACCATTGACCATGCCCGAACCGCAAGCGCGCTTCATCGTCCACCCCCTCGTCGTACGAATTACGCACTGGATCAACGCATTTGCCATGGTCTGCATGGTGATGAGCGGCTGGGCGATCTATAACGCGTCGCCCTTCTTTCCGTTCAAATTTCCGGTGTGGGCGACCGTAGGCGGCTGGCTGGGTGGCTCGATTGCATGGCACTTTGCGGCCATGTGGCTGCTGTGCGCGAACGGCCTGCTGTATCTGGCGTATGGCATCGGGCGTGGGCATTTTCGTCGCAAGCTATTGCCTGTCTATCCGCGCGATGTCGTACACGATGCCGCATTAGCGATGCGGTTCAAACTGCCGCACGATACGGGCAAATATAACGCGGTGCAGCGCGCGCTCTATCTCTTCGTATTGTGCCTTGGCGTGCTGCTGGTCACGTCCGGGCTTTCGATCTGGAAGCCGGTGCAATTCTCCTGGCTTACCGCACTATTCGGCGGTTTCGATTTCGCGCGTCGCGTGCATTTTGTCGCGATGGCGGGCGTGGTGGGTTTTGTCGTCGTGCATCTGGCGCTGGTGCTATTGGTGCCGCGCACGTTGCTGCCGATGTTGACCGGCCGCGCCCGGCTGTCCACGCATGAAAGGAGCGAGGCATGAGCGACGCAGAACGCAAAGACTCGCGCGGCACGCGCATTGTCCTCGCCGACCACAAACCGCAAATCGAACGATTGCAACGGCGCTTGTTCCTGCGCTCGTCGCTCTCGATCGGCGCGCTGGCGATGCTGTCGGGCTGCAACATGCAGGACGGCGATTCGGCCGACAAGGTGTTGTGGGCCATGTCGCGCTGGAACGATCGCGTGCAGGGGTGGCTGTTCGATCGCAACAAGCTCGCGCCGACCTATTCGGCAAGCGAAATCACCGACCCGTTCCCCTTCAACGCGTTCTATCCGGAGTTCGACGCGCCGGATATCGACGGCTCGACGTATCAACTGGAAGTGTCGGGTCTGGTATCGGACAAGCGCACGTGGAATCTCGATCAACTGCGCGCCTTGCCCCAGGCTTCACAGATTACGCGGCACATCTGCATCGAAGGATGGAGCGCGATCGGGCAATGGCGAGGCGTGCCGTTTCGCACGTTCCTCGAACGTATCGGCGCTGACCTGAGCGCACGCTATGTCGGATTCAAATGTGCGGACCGCTATTACTCGAGCCTCGACATGGCGACGGCTTTGCATCCGCAAACCCAACTCACGCTCGATTTCCGCGACGCGCCGCTGCCGGCCAAATACGGCTACCCGCTGAAGTTGCGCGTACCGACCAAACTGGGCTTCAAGAATCCGAAGCACATCGCGGCAATTTTCGTGACCAACACGAACCCTGGTGGCTATTGGGAAGACCAGGGGTACAACTGGTTTAGCGGGCTATAACGCTTCCTGAGAATGCGCACTTATACCGCGGTCACATAACGCGGGACCGGCCTGACCACGCGCGGCGGCGGTGCATCGTACACGGTGCGCATACGCTTGACTTCATCGACCGGGCTCAGGCCGAACAGACGCTTGAACTCGCGGCTGAATTGCGACGCGCTTTCGTAACCGACGCGTGCCGCGGCCGCACCTGCATTCAAACCATCGTGCGTCATCAGCAAACGCGCGTGGTGCAAACGTGTGGTTTTCACGTATTGCATCGGCGAGGTCGCCGTCACGGCCTTGAATTGCGCATGAAAGACGGCGAGGCTCATGCCGGCTTCGGCGGCGAGCGTATCGACGTCGAGTTGCCCCTGATAGTCGGCGTGGATGCGCCTTAACGCCTTGGCGATGCGGCCGAAATGATTCTGATGCGTGAGCGCCGCGCGAATCGCATCGCCCTGCTCGCCCGTCAACACGCGATAACAGATTTCGCGGACCACGCCTGGCGCCAGAATCCGCGCATCGAGCGGTGAGGCCAACGCGTCCATCAAACGCTGCACGGCATTGGACAGAGCCGGGTCGAGCGGCGTCGAATAAATGCCGAGCGGCTCGTTCTGCGTAGCGCCCTGCGTCTCGCTCAGCGCCATCAGCAACTCGGCCACCATGGTCAGATCGACACGCACCGAGATCGCGAGGAACGGCTCTTCCGGACTCGCCTCGGTTTCGCATTCGAACGGCAGCGGCACCGACAACACCAGGTATTGCTGCGCGTCGTACTGGAACACCTGATCGCCGAGAAAACCGCGCTTACGGCCCTGACACACGATCACGATGCTCGGCTCGTACATCACGGGCATACGCGGCATCGGACTATTGGCGCGCAACAGATTGACACCTTCGAAGCTCGAACGCGTCACGCCCGGCTTGGGCGCGAGCAAATCGAACAAATCGACCAGACGCTGCTGGGCAGGATCGGCGGGGCCGCGCTCGGCCGGATCACGACTGACCGAGGCGGGTTCAATGGAACGGGTTGACATGACGGTATAGTGACGTGCAAGAGAATAATGCTTGAAATTTAGCATCAAACGACCTAGTGCGCTCACCGCCAGGAGTTTTAGGCAAATCTTCAAGACATTCAGGTATTCCCCGGTTCGCTCCCGGCCCCTACTATGGGAACCCTACCGGATCATCTATTTCCACGCTGCGCCGGGCTCGGTTACCCGTTCACCGTTTCGGTGAATACGTCGACCACCGCCTGCGCCCTGATCCCGGTTCATGACAAGGTTTGGCCGCATCGGCGACGCGCGTCGCCCATCGCCGGCGCCTTGCGACATCACCCTCTTTGCTGGAGTTACCCATGAGCACGACTTACGCCTATGCAGCGACCGACGCGACCGCGCCGCTCGCTCCGTTCGAAATTCAGCGCCGCGAACTGCGCGCCCATGACGTGCAGATGGAAGTCCTGTTTTGCGGTGTGTGCCATTCCGACTTGCATCAGGCACGCAACGAATGGAAGAACACGGTTTTTCCGGTGGTGCCGGGCCATGAAATTGTCGGTCGTGTGACGGCGGTCGGTCCGGACGTGACGAAGTACAAGGCAGGCGACCTGGTGGGCGTTGGATGCCTGGTCGATTCGTGCCGTACGTGTGCGAGTTGCGAGGAAGGTCTCGAGCAGTATTGCGAAAACGGTTTTGTCGGCACGTACAACGGTGTGGACCGGGTTGACGGTCAGATCACTTACGGCGGTTATTCGACGCAACTGGTGGTGGATGAGGCATTTACGCTGCGCGTGCCGGAGAATCTCGACCCGGCGGGCGTGGCGCCGTTGCTGTGCGCGGGTATCACAACGTATTCCCCGTTGCGCACGTGGGGTGCCGGTCCTGGCAAGAAGGTCGGGATTGTCGGCCTTGGCGGCCTGGGTCACATGGGCGTGAAGTTGGCCCGTGCGATGGGCGCGCATGTCGTGTTGTTTACGACGTCGCCGTCGAAGATTGAAGATGCCAGGCGACTGGGTGCGCATGAGGTTGTCATTTCGAAAAATGCTGAAGAGATGGGCGCGCATGCCAACAGTTTCGATTTCATTCTGAATACGGTGGCTGCGCAGCATGATTTGAATCCGTTTTTGAATCTGCTCAAGCGTGATGGGACGATGACGCTGGTTGGGGCGCCGGAGCATGACCATCCGTCGCCGCAGGTGTTCAATCTGATCTTCAAGCGCCGCAGGCTGGCTGGGTCGTTGATTGGCGGGATTGCTGAGACGCAGGAAATGCTTGATTTTTGCGGCGAGCATGGGATTACTTCGGATATTGAGGTGATTCCTATGCAGGGGATTAATGAAGCCTTTGAACGGATGCTTAAGAGTGATGTTAAGTATCGGTTTGTTGTTGATCTGGATTCCTTACGGAAGTGATTTTATTTTGCCTTCGCGGCGCTTTTTGTCAGTGTTCCTGGGGTTTTGGCCTTTCCTTGAATTGTTAGTGGTCTATTAGCGTTGCCCCTGTGCGGGGCGGCACCTACTTTTCTTTGCTTGCCGCAAAGAAAAGTAGGCAAAAGAAAGCGGCTCAAACCGCTAATGCTAAGTGGGCGCCGTGGTCTGCCACGGGTAGTGGTGCATCCGGAATCTGTGTTCCCGCACATTCCGCGTGAGTGACAAAGGTGTCATCAGCTCCCACTCCGCACTGCGTGCGTCGCGGACGGGTATGCATGGGAAACCAGGGGCTTCGTTTTTGTGCAGCGGGAGCCATCGGCTTCGCCTCGGCGATGCGCCGTCGCACTCATGGGCGAACCCCACTTCAAATAAATATCGATCACTCGCAGTGGCGGTGACGGTGGCAATGCAATAACGAGTCATGGTGCCGGAAAAATGCGAGAGCACCAACGCAAGGACCAAACGTAGCGGACGGTTTTAAGAATTACGCTTCGGCGCGCGCAGCGCCGCCGGAAGTATGACGCCCTTGTCACTGGCGTATGCAGGTGCACGAACACAGATTCCAGATGCACCACTACCCGTGGCAGACCACGGTGCCCACTTAGCAGTAGCGGTTTGAGCTGCTTTCTTTTGCCTACTTTTCTTTGCAGCCGGCAAAGAAAAGTAGGTGCCGCCCCGCACAGGGGCAACGCTAATAGACCACTAGCAAAACAAGGAAAGGCCAAAGCCATAAGAACACTGACAATGCCGCCGTCAAAGGCAAAAACCCACACCCTTAATTCACCAACTGGAGTTTGAATCGTGATTGACAGAATAACTGCAATGCGGACATTCATCCGAATCGTGGACACCAACAGCTTCACCCGCGCAGCGGAGTCCCTCAACATCCCCCGCGCGACAGCGACAACCATCGTCCAGAACCTGGAAGCACTACTAGGCACCGCCCTCCTAACCCGCACGACGCGGCGCCTGAGCATCACCCCGGAAGGCGCGGCCTACTACGAACGCTGCGCGCAAATCCTCGCCGACATCGACGAAATGGAAGCGAGCCTCCGTCACGCAACGGATAACCTGACCGGCCGCCTGCGCATAGAAATGCCCGGCGCGGTAGCGAGCACCATCGTCCTGCCGGCGCTGGAAGACTTCCATGCCCGTTACCCGAATCTCGATCTCGCCATCGGCATCAGCAACCGCACAGTTGACCTGATATCCGAAGCCATCGACTGCAGTATCCAGCTAGGCGAATTGCCAGACTCGAATCTGATCGCGCGGCAATTGGGCACCCTCGAGCACGTAACATGCGCAAGCCCGGCTTATCTGGCCCGACATGGCACGCCCGTCGACCTCGACGATCTGCGCGGACACGTCGCGGTCAATTGCATGTCGCCGCATAACGGCCGCGAAGTCGATTTCGACTTCGAAGTGGACGGCGAAGCGCAAAACGTCAAGGTCAGAGGCTTCGTCAAAGTCAGCGACGAACAGGCGTATCTAACCTGCGGATTGCAAGGCCTGGGGCTCATCCAGCCCGCGCGAATCGCTGCACAGCCCTACCTCGATTCGGGACTATTGCGCGAAGTACTGCCGCAATGGAAACCCGTGCCGATGCCAGTCTCGGTCGCGTATGTGAAGAACCGCCGTGTGTCGCCTCGCGTGCGGGCCTTCGTCGACTGGCTCGCAGAGTTGTTCGAGCAGACCGAGCACGTCGATCAGGACCTGTCGCGAGTGCGTCAGTTGTTGCGCGGCCTGCATCCCGCTTGAGGCGGGTTTCATGCAGGCCCGCAACACCGCGGACGCGTTAGTTCGGTAGTGTCACCGGCACCGGACGTGTCAGCAGATCAACGTAGAAATTGAAAAAACTCGGATTGTCGAAGCGTTTCACCACCGTCATCTTCTGCAAACCCGCCGGCGGCGAACTGGTGTAACCGGTCGACTTGCCATCATTCGCGCCGAAGCTCATATCCACATCCACCCATTCATCCACCGTCTGCGTTGCGAACGACGGATGCATCAGATACGCCAGCGTCAGCGTGTCCCAGATGTTCGTGGTGTAGTTTGGATTCGTTTCAAAACCGTTCTTGCCGTCGAATCCATAGCCATTCAAGGTCTTGAATAGTTGCGTGATGATGGTCTGTTTGTTCGGATCGTGCGCAACGCGGTCGTACAGCGTTTTGTCCATCTTCACGGTATCTGTCACGTCGAGCGGAATCACCACCTGTTTGATCGGCAGGCGCAGCACGGTCTTCGCCGCTTCCGGATCGAACCACCAGTTGAATTCGGCTGTGGGTGTAGTGTTGCCAGGCACATCGACCGCACCGCCCATGTAGATGATCTGTTTGATCAACGGCACGATCTCGGGATGCTGACGCGTGGCGAGCGCGATGTTGGTCAGCGGGCCGATCGCCAGAATCGTCACCTCGCCAGGATATTGCTTCACCGAATCGACGATGAAATCCACCGCGCTCCTGCTCTGCACTTTCGTGTGCGTGGCGAAGCCGTCCGGCGGTGCAACGAGGTCGCTGTCCGATTTCGGCTCGGGCGTATTCCACGCGCCGAAATAGCCGTCGCCGCCGGAGAATTGCTTCTGCTCGGCCTGGATGGTGGCGAAATCATGCGATAACGCATAATTGGCGCCCGCATAGACGCCGATCTGATTTTCAACGCCAAGACGCTCAACCGATTTCAATGCGTCCGATACGCCCTGCTTCAACCATTGATTGCCGGAGACCACCGTAATACCCAATACTTTCAGTGAACCTTGCGCCTGTAATTGCGCAGCCATTACGCCGAGCTGGCCGTCGTCGCTCAATGTGTTGTAGTCGCTGTCGATAATCACCCTGGGTGGATTCGTCTGGGCGTTGAGATCGTTCCCGCCACACGCCGAGAGCGCTGAGACGGCCACCACGCTTGCCATGCAGGTCAACGCCACGAAAAGTCCCTTCACCGATGTCTCCTTTTTATGCAGTCATACTGCTCGAATAAGGAGGCTCATCATAGACGTAAACCTAACGAAATAAAATCGTCAGATTCAATGCGTAATTCATGGAATCAGCTTTCTGCGCCTTAAATCATCGAAAATGGCGATAAACATCGTCTCGGTATCGACAAATTCGTGAAACCCAAAACGCCGCGCTTTTGATCCGTCGCCGAACATATCGTAGTCCCAGGAGAAAACGAAATCCGCAAAACGCCATGACGAGACATCCCGATAGGGAACGGGCTGCAGGCCATGCTTGACTGCCATCGCGCTCCACAATGATTCTTTGTCAGCCATGATCGAATCGAGCGACATAGGCAACGGCGGCGCCGCGTCGAGCTCGAAATAGCGGGCAATCTTCGGCCACACGTCGTTCCAGCGGAACAGATCGCCATTGTTGATGTTGAACGCCTGATTTGCGGCGCGTGGCTCGGTCGCGGCCCAGACCGTTGCGCGCGCAAGCAAACCGGCATCGGTCATTTCCAGCAGTTTGTCGTAGGCACCTGGTTTGCCGGGAAAACGCAAAGGCAAGCCGAGCTCTTTCGACATCGACGCATACACTGCAATCGCCACCGCCAGATTCATCGGGTTACCCAACGCAAAGCCGCCCACCACTGAAGGCCGGATCGCCGACCAGCTCCACGGCTTACCCTGCTGGCGCGACTCGAGGAAAGTCTGCTGGTCGAACATGAATTCTGGCGGCATGAAATGCGCATCGTCCTCGCGCGCCGGTGTCTTGAACGGACCAAGATGCCCACCGTACACCTTGTAGCCCTGCATCAGGCTCACATGCTGCAAGCCCGTCGCGACTGGTTCGAGGGCGTCGAGCACGTTGACTAGCATCGCCAGATTAGGCGGCACCAGTTCGGCCCAGGTGGGACGGTCCTGATACGCGGCATAGAACACGTGCGTGACGTGATCCAAAGCGCGCAGTTTCAACTGAGTATCGGCCGGATCGAGCAGATCGACGGCGATGTGTTGCACCCGTTCCCGAGCCTCGCCGCCGCGACGCGAGAGGCCGATCACCTCCCAATCGTCGAGCGTGACCAGATGATCGACCAGATTGCGCCCGATCACACCCTGTGCGCCCACCACCAAAGCCACCTTCTTTGTTGCGTTCATTGCCATGCTCCCGGTCACTCTTTTCGTTGCGACGGCCCACGCCATTCGGTAACTGAAAGATATCGGCACGACAGTGCTTTCGGTAGACTGCCGTATGGCATATCACCTGTGAACTGAACTCACGATGGCACGTTTGGATGTGAACCGTTCCGGCGAGCTCGAAGTGTTCGTGCGCGCGGTCGACCTAGGCGGGTTTTCGGCAGCGGCACGCGCGCTAGGGATGACGCCATCGGCAGTCAGCAAACTGGTGTCGCGTCTCGAAGCCCGGCTGGGCGCGCGGCTGGTGAACCGCTCGACACGCAATCTGCAACTCACGCCGGAAGGCTGCGTATTCTACGAACGCGGCGTGCGCGTCCTCGCTGAACTCGATGAAACCGAACGCGGTGCGGCCACCGGCGCGGCGCCCCGTGGCCGGCTACGCGTGCATGCGAACGTACCGCTCGGACGGCACTATCTGCTGCCGCTCGTGCCTGAATTTCTTGCTATCCATCCCGACATTACGCTCGATATTGTGCTGACCGATCAGGTGGTCGACTTGCTCGAACAGCGCACGGATATCGCGCTGCGCAGCGGTCCGCTGAAGGATTCGCAACTGGTGGCGCGCAAGCTGGGCGACGCGAAAATGGTGATTGTCGGTGCACCTGCCTATCTGGCGCGGCACGGTACGCCACAAACGCCCGCGGATCTGGCGGCGCACAACCGGCTGGGATTCGGCTTTGCAAGAGCGACGAGCGCCTGGCCGCTGCTCGACGCGGAGCAGCGCAGGATCGAAGTACCGGTGGAAGGCAATGCGCAGGTCAGCGATGGTGAGACGCTTCGCCAACTCGCGCTGGCTGGCGTGGGTCTGGCGCGGCTTGCTGCCTTTCAGGTGCGTGAGGATGTCGCTGCCGGCCAGCTCACCGTGCTGCTCGAAGCATTGGATCCCGGCGAGACCGAGCCGGTCAACGCGCTTTATCTTGGCCAGGGCGGTCATCTGCCCGCCCGTGTGCGCGCGCTGCTCGACTTTCTGGTGGAACGGATGCGCGTCGAGTGACGCGCACCGCTAGCTGTGAAGCCGCAGATTCACAAAACGCTGCGGCAGCGAATGTGAACCGCGTGGACCGAATGTGCCGCGAGTCACGAAGACGCGCGGCGCATTACGTGAACTTACGGCTGACGTGCCTGTGGCGCAGCCCCCGGACAAGCCGGGTCTTTACCCCAATGTCCATCGCACACGCGCCAGCGGCACAACTGGTCTTCGAAGAAGCCGCGTTGCCCGCACTCTTTCACGCGTTCGGCCAGCTTGGCATTCCCAGGCGTAGCCGATGCACTGACCTTGGTGGCCGTGCTACCGTCTGCCGCTTTCGCGTCAGCCGGTTTGGTGCGCGCCACGAGTGCAGCTAATAGATCGGCATCCGAATCATCTTTCGAAGCATTACCGGCCGGGCGCGATTTCTTCGTTTGAGCGACTGCGGTCGGCGCGCTCGCGTGATGATTGCTTGCGCTCGCGCTTTCCTTCTTGCCGTGCGCCGCCGTGTCGTGCTTCGCATTGCTGGCGACAGCCGTCGAAGAGCTCTTACCGTGCTTTGCCGCCGGCACCGTGACCGCCGACGCGGCCGTTGCGGACGCAACCGGTGTAGACGCGGTGCTTGGCTCAGCGCCATCGGCAAGCGCGCGCGACAAGCGGCTTGCATCACCGCTTGCAGGCTCACCCGCGGATGCCGCAGGCGCCTTGCTGTCGCTGTCGTCAGCAACGATCGTGGCCGCTTGCGACGACGCGGCAACCGGCGCCTCCGCTTTCACAGTGACCTGCGGCGCACCGCTCGCTGCGGACGCCGGCACCGCAGCTTTCGCGGCGTTGGCGGGCGTGGCTGACGCCAACGACTCCGTCTGCACACGCTGCTGCATATGCCACGCGCCCCAACCGCCGGCCGCGATCACCAGCAAGGCGACCAGCAGCAGCGGCGTTTTCGACCGGCGTGGTTTATCGGTAGGCGGCTCGACGCGGCCTTCCAGATTCGCGAGAATTCGCGAACCATTGCCATCGGCGCCCTTAGCCTTATCGGATAACAGGCTAGGTGGGGCTTTGGAATTCGAACTTTCCGGCGCACTCATTCACTGTCTCATTGAATCCTGGATTATTTCGCCGTGATAATACCGTTCCGGCTCCTCTCCGAGCAGGCCTGATTCTAAGAGCAAGCATTACAAAATACAATTGTTTCCAATTTCCGGGGTCGACTTTGATTGCCGTAGTACTTCTCGCCTATTTCGCCTTCGCCGTTGTGATCGCCGCAATGCTGCTATTGCCGGCGGTACGCGCCTCTTTATTAGGCGCCGCACTCGCCATTCATGGCCGCGTTATGCGCGGAGCATCTCAAGGTGCTTCACGTGCTCGCGGTCAATTAGTACGTTCGGCAAAAATTTCGCAATCGACCGCAGTTGATATGCAAAAGTTACTGGCAAAGCGGCGCTTGCTGATTTTTACCACCACAGGTATTCTTGCGACGCCGCCATTGGTGGCATTGGCTTTACGCGGCCGGCAATTATTCCAATTCGATGACACTGCACGGGTACCGGACGAGAAAATTGCCGCGTTATTGAATGGCGAACAGCTCGTGCCCCCGCCGCCGCTGCCGCCCGAGGTATTTGCAACGCAGGAAGTGGAGCAGATTCGGCCCGCGCTGAAAGACGCGAGCCGCGACTGGAATTTGCTCGACGCCGATTTCAGAACGCGTTTATTGCTCGTGTACAAAATCATGCACGAGCAGTACGGGTATGAAATGGCATTGCTGGAAGGTTATCGCAGTCCGGAGCGGCAAAACCGCCTGGCGCAAATGGGGGGCAACGTCACCAATGCCGCAGCGTTTCAAAGCTATCACCAATACGGTCTTGCCGCGGACAATGCGTTTTTGCGCGACGGCAAGCTCGTCATTTCAGAAAAAGATCCCTGGGCCATGCGAGGCTATCAGTTATACGGACAGACGGCCGAACAGGTCGGCCTGACGTGGGGTGGCCGTTGGAAATTGATGGATCTCGGGCACGTTGAATATCACAAACCCGGCTTCGTCCTGGGGCGTGGTCATTAAGGCGAAGTGGGCAATAAAGAGGTTGGCAATGGGGCGTTCAAGCAAATTTTCCGGCAAAAATCGGCAATGCCGCATGCATAACGGCATTCGCCCCAGCGCCATTGGCGAAACCGCCCATGGCGGATTTAACAATCCGGCCGCATTCACCTTCGCCTGAATATGCTTTCCATTTGTTTCAAACGCGGCGCTGGCAGACTTTGCCCGCGCTCGCGCCATGCTGTTTGCCACACACGCGCCACAACACACCTCACCAAGACCTGAACGGCTTATGCGACGCATTCTTAACGTGTTGACCCATACACGCACGCTCTCGATCATCGGCTTGCTCGCGCTCGCTGCTGTTTTGTTCATCGGTGCCGATACCTTGCAGATCGACCTGATGTGGCCTGCCATCGTGCTCGGCGCGGTGATCGCGCTATGGCTGCTGGTGTGGGTAGTGCGCCGCCTGCGCGCACGGCGCGCGAACAACAAGCTCGGCGAAATGCTTGAGCAGCAAGCCGAAAAACAGACCGAAACCGGCCCTGCCCCAACGCCCGCGCGCCAGGCCGAACTCGACGTGCTGCGCACGCGCCTCGTCGACGCGGTGAAAACCATCAAGACCTCGAAGATCGGTCAGATGTCCGGCGGCTCGGCGCTGTATGAATTGCCCTGGTACATCGTGATCGGCAACCCGGCCGCAGGCAAGAGCAGCGCCGTGCTGAATTCCGGTCTGCAATTTCCCTTCGCCGACAAAAACAGTGCAGTGATTCACGGCATCGGCGGCACGCGCAATTGCGACTGGTTCTTTACGACCGAAGGCATTCTGCTCGACACCGCCGGCCGCTATTCCGTGCACGAAGAAGACCGCACCGAATGGATCGGCTTCCTCGGCCTGCTCAAGCGCTTCCGGCCAAAGGCGCCGATCAACGGCATCATCGTCACGGCGAGCATTGCCGAGTTGACCAGCAGCAAGCCCGAGTTCGCGATCAATCTCGCGAAGAATCTGCGCCAACGGGTGCAGGAACTGACCGAGAAACTCGAAGTGTTCGCGCCGGTGTATGTAATGTTCACCAAGGCCGACCTGATCACGGGCTTCACCGAATTTTTCAGCGGCAGCGACCGCCATGAATACGACCGCGTGTGGGGCGCCACCCTGCCCTACGAACCGGACGAAAAGCGCGACGTGGTGGGCCTCTTTGATGAGCATTTTGAAGAGCTCTACGACGGCCTGAAAGAAATCAGCGTCGCGCAGATGTCGATCAACCGCGGCAACAAGCTCTCGCCGGGTCAGCTGAGCTTCCCGCTCGAATTCTCGACGATCAAGCCCGCGTTGCGCGCGTTCCTCGCCACGCTGTTCGAAACCAACCCGTTCCAGCACAAGCCGATTTTCCGCGGCTTCTATTTCACCAGCGCGCTGCAGGAAGGCGAAACCAACAGCGCCGCCGCCACGCGCATCGCCAACCGTTTCGGCCTCTCCGCGGACAGTCTGCCCAAGCCGCATAGCGCGTTCTCGAAGAACGGCTTCTTCCTGCGCGACCTGTTCTCCAAGGTGATCTTCGCCGACCGGCAGACCGTCAAGCAGTTCGCCAGTCCCGCCAAGACGCGCATGCGTTATGCCACGTTCTTCGGCTTCGTCGCGGTGCTCGCGTTGGCGCTCGGCGGCTGGACGTGGTCGACGATAGGCAATGAGCAGCTCGCCGACAACGTCAAGGCCGACCTCGACAACGTGGTGCGCCTGCAGCAGAACCGCAACGACCTGCAATCGCGTTTGCAGGCCATGGACATTCTGGAAGACCGCATCGACCAGCTCGAACAGTTCCGCCGAGACAAGCCGCTGGCAGTGTCGCTCGGGTTGTATCAGGGCGACCGCCTCGAGCAGCACTTGCTCACCGAGTATTACAACGGCGTGCGCCAGATCCTGCTCGACCCGGTCTCGCAGAATCTCGCGTCGTTCCTGAAGGACGTCAATGCGCACCCCGATCAGCTCGCACCGCTGAACCGCACGCCGGACGCCGCGGCGATTCCGGTGTCCGCGCACACGGCGATGGCGGCGAACAGCCAGGGCGGCCTGTATAGCGACGCGTCGCCGACCAACGTCGAAGACGCGTACAACGCGCTCAAGACCTACCTGATGCTGAGCGACAAGCGTCACGTGGAAACCGCTCACCTGACCGATCAGGTCGCCCGCTTCTGGCGCGGCTGGCTCGAAACGAATCGCGGCAACATGCCCCGCGACGAGATGATCCGCAGCGCCGAGCGCATGATCACCTTCTATCTGTCGCGCGTGTCGGACAACGACTGGCCGATGATCGACCAGAACCTCGGTCTCGTTGACCAGACGCGTGAAAACCTGCGCCGCGTGGTGCGCGGCATGCCGGCCCGTCAGCGCGTCTATGAGGAAATCAAGGCGCGTGCGTCGACCCGTTTCGCGCCGATGACGATCGCGCGCATCGTCGGCGAAAACAATACGGCCCTGGTGGCCGGCAGCTACGCGATCCCCGGCACGTTCACGCGTGAAGCGTGGTTCCAGTATGTGCAGCCGGCGATTCGCGATGCCGCTACCAAGGAATTGCAGGCCAAGGACTGGGTGCTCAACACCTCCGCGCATGACGACCTGACGCTCGAGGGCAGCCCCGAGCAGATCCAGAAAGCACTCGTAGCGATGTACAAGACGGAGTACGCGATGCACTGGCAGAAGTTCATGCAAGGCATTGCCGTGCAGAGCTTCGGCAGCTTCGGTCAGGCGGTGGATGCGATGAACCGTCTCGGCGATCCGCAGGATTCGCCGATCCGCAAGGTTCTCGAAACTGCGTATGACCAGACTTCGTGGGACAACCCGTCGCTCTTCAACGCGAACCTGAAGCGCGCGCAAACCGGCATGACCAGCTGGTTCAGGAACTGGTTCTCGCGTGCGCCGACCGGCCAGTTGAACGCCAACATCGACATCAACGGCAATCCGGTCGAAGTGCCGATGGGCCCGATCGGCCAGGAGTTCTCGGCGTTGGGCCGCATCGTCGTCTCCGGCGACAACGGCTCGATGTTGAAGGGCTACATGGACACGCTCTCGAAGGTCCGTACGCGCTTCAACGTGATCAAGAACCAGGGCGATCCGGGGCCGGGCTCGCGTCAGCTGATGCAGCAGACGCTGGACGGCAGCGGCTCCGAACTGGCTGATTCGCTGAAGTACGTCGACGAACAGATGCTGACGGGCCTCACCGATTCGCAACGCAAGGCACTGCGGCCGCTGCTGGTGCGTCCCCTGATGGCGGCGTATGCGGTGGTGATCCAGCCGGCTAGCGTCGAAGTCAACAAGGTGTGGAACGCGCAGGTCTACCAGACCTTCCAGGGGTCGCTCGCGAACAAGTATCCGTTTGAAGGCGATGCAAAGGTCGAAGCCGGCGCCGGCGAAATCGCCCAGGTGTTCGGGCCGGACGGCGCGATCGCCAAGTTCGTCGGCACGACGCTCGGGCCGCTCGCGGTGCGCCGCGGCGACACGCTGACCTCACGCACATGGGGCGATATGGGTCTCGCGCTGACGCCTGACTTCACCAGCGGTTTCGCGCGCTGGGTGGCGCCGCTTGCCGGCGGCGCGGCGACCTCGGGTGGCCAAAGCTCGGCCGAACCGCAGACCGTATTCCAGATCCTGCCGCAGCCGAGCAGCGGCACCACGGAATACACGCTCGCGATCGACGGCCAGCAGATGCGTTACCGCAATACGCCGCCGCAGTGGACCAACTTCGTATGGCCGAATCCGTCGGGCTCGCCGGGTGCGACGCTGAATGCCACGACCTTCGACGGCCGCACGCTGCAACTGGTCAACGAGCCGGGCCGCTACGGTCTGGAGAAGCTGATCAACTCGGCGCAACGCAAACGCCGTCCGGACGGCACCTTCGATCTGTCGTGGACGCAAGGCAATGTCACGGTGGCGGTCAGCATGCGCATCATCAGCACGTCACAGGCCTCGGGCAGCGCTAGCAGCGACGCACCGCAACAGCAAAGCCTGCGCGGCTTGCGGCTGCCGTCGTCGGTGGCGGACGTAAGCGCGGCAGCGAATTCAGTCAATGCGACGGCCGCGGGTGCGCCGGGCGCCGCGCCTGCTATCGCACCGGCCTCACCAGCGGCACGGCCGGCAACGGCCGCCGCCGCGGTTTCGAACACAGGGGGTGCGCAATGACGCAAACCGTGCAGGCGCAAATCGCCTACTTCGGCAAGATTCCGTCGCGCGGCGACTTCGTCAAAAGCGCGCACAACCCGCAATTGCTGGCCACGCTCGACCGCTGGATCGCCGAGGCCATGGAGTTGCTCACTGACGATCCGCGCTGGAAGATCGTCTACGAAAACGCCAAGCCGATGCACTTCGCGTTCCTCGGTTCGCGCAGCAAGCTGGCGATTGCCGGCCATATGGTGGCGAGCCAGGATCAATCGTCGCGCCGCTTTCCGTTTCTTGCCGCCACCGCGTTGGAAGTAGAAAAGCCGCTGACGTTCCTCGCGCACAGTCCGCTGGCCTTTGCGCGCCTGTGGTCGCGTATCGCCTCGCAGATGAAGCCTTTGCTCGGCGTGAGCGAGCCGGCCGGCGCGTTACACGCGCTCGGCGAAACGCAAGTGCTGATCGAAATCGGCGGCGGTCCAGGCAATCCGCACGACGGCACCTTCAACGACTTCGTCGAGCATCAGACCCTCTCCGGCCTCGAGCAGATGCTGCTTGCGAGCGGCCATCCGGTGCGCTTGCGTGGCGCGATGCTGGCGCTCGGTTCGCTGCTGCGTCCGGTGATGCAAAGCGGTTCATCGCATCTCGAACGCGGACTGACATTGCCGCTGCCGAACGATCCGTTCTATCGCTCTCTCGTCGCCGCTTTCTGGCTCGAACTGATCGCACCGTTCGTCTCGCAGGCCGATTTCGAACTGGCGATTTTCATTGGCACGATTGCCGAGCGCGAACGGCTCATCATCGGCTTTAACGGCGCCTCGGCCAAAACGCTGCACAGCGTGGTCGATCCGCAGGCGTACGCGGCACATAACATCGATATCGACGATCCCGAGTGGATCGACGAACACGCACAAAACGACCATGGCATCAGCAAGCTCGTCAGCTACCTCGACCAACCGCAACTGTCGTTGCGTGTCAGCATCGACACGTTCCGCGAAGCATTCACGGGAGCGTGACACGATGTTGAGCAAATCCACGCACATTGCCTCGCTGCTGGCCGGCCTTCTGATCAGCGCGTTCGCCCATGCCGACAATGACGGCCCGGCACGCGTCACGCCGGTCGACAACAGCGGCATTGCGATTCGCACGACGGTTCTGCCCGCGCCGTCGTCGCAGTCGGGCAATGGAGGCCCTGCGGTCAGCACGGCCGGGCTCGCCAGCGGCACCACCGGTGCCGGCACCGGTGCGATCAGCGCATCACCGCCGCCCGCCAATGCCATGCCGGGCCAGGTCGTAGTGGGCGGCAAAGTGCCGGATGAAGCGACCAAGGCCGCCGTGCTGGCACGTCTGCGCGACACCTACGGCGCGTCCAACGTGGTCGATCAGATCGAAGTCGCGGACGTCGCGACGCCGCCGAACTGGTCCGCCAACGTGCAAAAGCTGATCGGCCCGCAATTGAAGCAGATCAGCAAAGGCCAGTTGAAGATCGACGGCACCCAGATCGACGTGAAAGGTGAAGTGCACAACGAATCGCAACGTCAGCAGCTCGCAAGCGATATGGCGAACGCACTGAATCCGACCTATACGATCAAAAACGGTCTACGCGTGAGTGCATCTGAACAGGGCGTGCTCGATCAGACTCTGGCGAATCGCACGATCGAGTTCGAGACCGGCAGCGCGACCCTCACGCCGCAGGGCCGCGCGATTCTCGATCAGATGGCGGCTGTATTGTCGAAGATGCAGACGAAGACGGTGGCGATCATCGGCCATACCGACAACTCGGGCAATCGCACCTCGAATATCGCGCTGAGCCAGGCGCGTGCGGATGCGGTGAAGGGTTATCTGGTCGCGAGAGGCATTCCGCCCGAGCAGATGACGACCACAGGGGTTGGTCCCGATCAGCCGATCGCATCGAATGATACGACCGACGGGCGCGCGCGTAATCGGCGTATTGAGTTTCGCGCGGGGTCTTGAGTTGCTGCCTGCTTGACCTCATGAATTAAAAAAGCCTGGCACCGATTTCGATGCCAGGCTTTTTTTCTTGCGTTCAAGGAAGTTCTAGCTGTTTTCCTCGGGCTTCACGCCCAACAGCTCGCGAATATGCGCAAGCGACCCATCGTCCTTCACCACCGAGGAAAGCCACTGATGCAAAGGCATATCCGCGCATTCCGCCGCCTTGTCCGCAAGGTAAGCAGCCGGGTTATGCGGCTCGGTGCTGCGAAAGAACCTGGCCACGGCACGCAACTGCGCGACGGCTTGCGCACGGCTCTGGATTCCTGCAATCGGACTGATCGTGGTCGGCATGGTCGTCAACACGGGTTCCTCGCGTTGCGGTGAAGTCTTGAAGGTAGGCTCAGCGCGTTCGTGGTCTTCCGGCTTCGGCACTTTCGGCGGCGACGCTTCAGCGCTGACGCCCAGTTCGCGTGCGAAGCGTTCCGCCAACCGGTAGACGCTCTCATACGCATCTTTCGCCTGACGGAAACTTGGCGCCGAATCGGCCGCGCGCTGGTCCAGTTGCTGTTCGAGTGCGAGCATCGCCGCTTCGAACGCTTTCAGATCGACCAGCAGGGTTGAATAGAACGCAGGCGGCGTGGCGCGTTTCGACGCTTCGATCTGCTCGATGGAGGGCTTGCCGCGCGCGATGTCATCGGCGTGATCCGGATCGCGCTTGACCGCTTGCGCGACATGCGTGGCCACGTCCCAATCGATCGTGCTGTACGAACTGCCTTGCGACGACGTGAGGGGCATCGCCCGCAGCAGATCACCGGTGCGGCCCATCAGCCAAGCGACGTTGCCGAGGCGATACTCAGTGTCGTCGCCTTCCGGCAACGGATGCACGTGATCCCAGTACTGTTCGCACAGCCCCGTCAGCAGCGCATACCCTTGCGTGAGACCGGTTACGCCCTCTTCGATGGCCAACGCCTCGGTGAGCCAGACAGCGAGGCGCAGGTCTTTGGTCTGCGTCTGCAGCAGGTTGCTGGAGCGTTCGACCACGAATGGCCAGTCGGCCTCCTTGATATCCGTGACCCATTCGCCCTGATCCAGCGACGGGTCTTCAAAACGGCGCGCGTGCTGAATCGCGTCGAAGTCCGCCGAAAACAGCAGGTCGTCGCCGCAAGGCGATGTTTCGCTGATCGGCGCCAGCAGCGTGTTCAGATTAGTCGGCATGACAGAAAGCAATAAGTATCCGGTACGGCATTAAAACAGATTGGCAAGCAGGCGGGGACTTGCCTGTTCACGCAACCGTGTATTCGAACTCGCCCGCCTCGCTCGCACGGACCGCGATGCGCTCGATTGCGGTGCCATTGGCAATACGCTCCAGCACCTGCTGCGCGACCTCAGGCAATAGCGTGCCGTTCAGAATGTGGTCCACATTGCGCGCGCCGGAATCCACTTCGGTGCAGCGCGCCAGCACAGCGTCGACGAGTGATTCGTCCCACTCGAACACCGCCTTGTGATTCGACTCGATGCGGCGGCGGATCCGCTCCAGCTTCAAGTCGATGATTTCGGCGAGCACGTCATCGGAGATCGGGTAGTACGGCACCACTTTCATACGACCGAGGAACGCCGGCTTGAACGTCTTGTACAGTTGCGGGCGCAACGTCTCCGCGAGTTCGTCCGGATCCGGCAGCTCTTCGGCGCTCTTGTTCAGGCAGGCCTGCATCACCGCCTGCGAGCCGACGTTCGAGGTCAGAATGATCAGCGTGTTGCGGAAATCGATCTCGCGCCCTTCGGCGTCGTCCATCGTGCCCTTATCGAACACCTGGAAAAACATTTCCAGCACGTCCGGATGCGCCTTTTCCACTTCGTCGAGCAGCACTACCGAATACGGATTGCGACGCACCGCTTCGGTCAGCACACCGCCCTCGCCGTAACCGACGTAGCCCGGCGGCGAACCCTTCAGGCCCGACACGCTGTGCGCCTCCTGATACTCGCTCATGTTGAGCGTGACCATCTTGCGCTCGCCGCCATACAGCACGTCGGCGAGCGCCAGCGCGGTTTCGGTCTTGCCGACACCCGACGGTCCGACGAACATGAACACGCCGCGCGGCTTGTTCGGGTCTTCGAGACTCGCGCTGGCGGTGCGCACGCGTTGTGCAATCGCATCGAGCGCATGGTCCTGCCCGATCACGCGCGCGGCCAGCAGCGGCTGCAGATTCAGCACGGTCTGGATTTCGTCCTTGATCATGCGGCCGAGCGGAATGCCTGTCCATGAAGCGACGATCTCGGCGACCACGTGGCCGTCGACCTGCAATGGGACCATCGGCTGGCCACCCTGCAAAGCATGCAATTCCGCAACACGCGTGGCCAGCGTTTCACGCGCCTGCTGCGCCTTGTCGGCCTGCGCGGCGTCCGCGCTGCTCACGCGTGCGGCGTCGATTTCCGCACGCAGGCCGACGATCTCCGTCACCAATGCGCGCTCGTTGTCGTAGCGCGCTTCGTCAACGGCCAGATCTTTCACGTCTTCTTCACGTAGGCCGCGCAGTTCCGCGAGCCGCTCGTTGTGCAATGCACCGCTCGCCGCTTCGCGTTCCAGCGCGGCGATTTCGGCGTCGATGCGTTCGAGCCGCTTCTTCGTGTCATCAATCGCTGCAGGTGTCGAACTGTGCGCGAGCGCGACTTTCGCGCAGGCCGTGTCGAGCACGCTGATCGCCTTGTCCGGCAGTTGGCGGCCGCTGATGTAGCGATGCGACAGACGCACTGCTTCGGTGATCGCATCGTCCAGCACGCGGACGTTGAAGTGCTTTTCCATCAACGCAGCCATGCCGCGCAGCATCGCCGCCGCGAGCGTCTCGCTCGGCTCTTCGATCTTTACGACCTGGAAACGCCGCGCCAGCGCCGCATCTTTCTCGAAGTACTTCTTGTATTCGCTCCAAGTGGTCGCTGCGATGGTGCGCAATTCGCCGCGCGCCAAAGCCGGCTTCAGCAGATTCGCCGCATCGTTCTGGCCTGCCTGGCCACCGGCGCCAATGATCGTATGCGCTTCGTCGATAAACAGAATGATCGGATGCGGGCTCTTCTTCACCTCGTCGATCACGTTCTTCAGGCGGTTCTCGAACTCGCCTTTAACGCTCGCACCGGCTTGCAGCAGCCCCATATCGAGCACGTGCAACGCGACGCCTTTCAGCGGCGTGGGTACGTCGTCGGCCGCGATGCGCAGCGCGAGACCTTCGACCACCGCCGTTTTACCGACGCCTGCCTCACCCGTCATGATCGGATTGTTCTGCCGGCGACGCATCAGGATGTCGATGGTCTGGCGAATCTCGCCTTCGCGGCCGATCACCGGATCGATCTTTCCTTCGCGCGCACGCTGCGTAAGATTGCTGGTGTAGGTATCGAGCGCGGGGGTTTTAGAAGGCGCACCGGGTGCGGAGTCGGCCGTAGCGACATCGCTCACGCCTTCTGCGGCGTTCTCTGCCGCATTGCTCCATTCGACTTCACGCGACCCCGCAGTCATTTCGTCGAACTTGTGCTTCAGATCCGTCACCCGCACGTCGCGCAGCAGCGGCGACATACGCTCAGCAAACTGCGCGAGGTCCGGCGCCGTCAGCAACGCCAACAGCAAATGCCCTGAGCGAATCCGTCCGATCTGCGAATTTAGCGACGCGATCAACCACGCCTGTTCGAGCAAATCGATGAGGTGCTTCGAGAATACCGGCGTGCGCGTGTTGCCTGTCTTCAAGCGCTGCAATTCACGCTCGATATCCGCGCGCAAAGCATGCGCGTCGACCCGGCTCGCACGCAGCGCCAGCGTGACATCGCTCGCCGGTTCATCCAGCAGCGCCAGCAGCAGATGTTCGAGGTCGACCTCATAGTGACCGCGCGCGAGACAGTTGTTCGCCGCAAGCAAAGCCGCTTGCCGGCAGGTCGGATTCAGTTTGGCGATCAGGGTATTGAGGGACGTGCTCATGTCGTGCGATCCGGGTCCAGGTTCTATCGTTGTAGTCAGTGAATCACGTGCAATTCGTAGCGGGCATCCGCACGGTCACGGTTGGCTTCTCTCGTGCACAGAAATGCGTCCCAGCCGAGGCGCGCGCCGCCGCTCAGCGTGCTGGGTCCCACCTCCTTGCGGCGCAGTACCAGCGAGACCTCGTATTCGAGGGTCACGCCGGCGAGCAACGTCAGCATGCGTTCGAGCGCGACGGCGCGGTCGGCGCCAGGTAAAAACGCTTCGTAGTCGGCCTTGTCGAGCGGCCCGATCACGAGCCGCGCGCGCATGTCGCGTTGCCAGACCCGCTCGCCCGCCAGCGCGGTTGCGCCGAGCGTCGCATTGACACCGCCGAGCACGGTCAATTGATCGCGCGGCACGTCGTACCATTTGCCGACGAACTGCTCGACACGCACCCGCACCTTGAAGTACTCGGACAGCGTGCGTTGCAGATAGGCCGCTGAAACCGGCCGGTGCCGCGCAGCCAGTGCATAACCGGCAATCGCTTCGTCGAATAGCGCGCCGTCGCCGCTTTGCAGACTGTTGCGCGTGTCGTCGTCGGCGACGCCTGCTAACGCGAGCAACAGCGGCAGATAACGTTCGTCGCGATCCAGTTCGTAATGAAACGGCAGCCGGTACTTCTTCCATGCCGCATAGAACAGTGCAGTCGCGCGATTCGAAAACACGTCGAAAAATTCGCGTGCGGCCCGGTCGCGCTTGATCTGCTCGCGCGCGATGATCTGTTCGGTGTAATGCAGCGGCAAGGCACCCTGCCCACCGAGCAAACCGAAAAACGCCGGCGTGATATCGACCTTGTGGAGCGAGCCTGCTTCGAGCGCGGCGGTGCGTTGCGGCTTCTCTTTCAGCGCCGTGCCTTCATCGTCGTAAGACTGTGCGCTGTGAATTTCGCTAGGCGGAAACGACATCGACAGCGAATTGCGAAAGGCAATCCGCTGCGCGACGATTTCGCCGGGGCGTCCATGACTCGACGGCGTTTGCTGCGAGAACCACTTCTCGAGAATCCGCACCGCCTGAAAAAATTCGAAGCGATGCGGTTCGTCGAGAAGTTGCTCGACTACGCCAGGATCGATTCGCCGCTGCGCGGTTTGCATCGCAGAATCTCCTCGCCGGTGCGCTTCGACACGACGACCAGTTGCACAAAGCTGTTCAGATGCACGTACAGCCCGAAAAACGTATCGATCACCCGCACGAACGACGCGAGACTCGTGCCGACGAAGTGCTCTTCGTCGATCGTCAAACGAATCTCGATGCCGCGCACGAAGGTTGCAAACGGCTTGCCCGGCAGCCATTGCACCGCTGCGCGCTGCTCGATGCCGACCAGGCCGTCGATATGTCGCGCCGACACCGCCGTGCGCCGCAAATCGTAAAGCACCAGCATTTCCTTGAGCGCCGACAGGCCGCTATTGGCGAGCGACACATGATTCAACGCCAGATGCGAAATCAGCCGCCAGTGCGAGGCGCGCCCGCGCTCGAAACGCACGCTAGGCGTCGGCCTGCGCAGCATCGTGATGCTGCCGGTCAGCGAGCCGCCTTCCAGAAACAGATCGCCGCCTTCGAGACCCACGGCGAGGCCGGCGGGCAAGTCGCGATTGGTACACGTCAGATCGAGACTCAGTGTATCGGTCTGCGGCGCGGCAGGTTCGAAGTCGATATCGACGATCGAGATTTCGGTCTCGTAGCCGGGGCTTTTCTGCGCAACCCAATCGTTGCGTCGCGCGAACCAGTAGTGTCCCGCACGCGCCGCTTCGCCGTGATGCAGCGAATAGAACGGCCGGAATTCGATCACCGATTCTTCATGTGCCTGCTGCCGGACGAGTTTCACCGAGTCAATCGAATAGACTTCGTACGCGAATGCCCGGCGCGCTTCGGCGATCACCGGGTACGAAATCGCCTGGTGACTGATGCGGATCGGCTCGCCGTGCTGTTCAAACAGATTCACGACCGGCGTGCAGAACAACCGGAAATGATGCGCAGACAATGAATCCAGCAAGCGCGCGACGTGAGAGTCGCTGCGCACTTCCTTGAGTACGATGTGCAGCGTCAGGCGCTGGCAGCGGCCGCTCGCGCGGGTCATCGCCGCCAGATCGAAATCGGTGAAGTTGAATTTCTCGGGGAAAGCAAAGTATTCGGTCAGCAACCGGTACGCCGGATGCGATTTGGCCGGATAGTCGATCAGCGCATCGTCTTCGTCAAAACCGGCTTGTACGACAGGTGACTCACGCAGTTGGGTCCACACACCGCGGCGGTCGGCTTCGACATAAGTGGCCATCGCGTTGACGAACAGGCAATCCGCCAGCGCCGCGATAAACGATTGTTCGCCGTGCAGGTGCGTGCGCAACGTGCCGACTTTCAATGCGGAGAGATCGAGCTGCGCGGCCGTCGATTCGAATGTGATCGACACGATCGCCGTAGCGTTGCCTGGCAGGACGGTCGCACTCGGCGCCATGGCCACCGACGTGTACTTCGCCTCCGAGATCCGGATCGGCGTCAGCGTCACATCGTAGGCAGTCCGGAAGCGGCATTGCACGCCGCGAATCGGGCGCGACTTGAGTTCGGTGCCACGCTCGACCAGCACCGGTTCGGTCAGATGACTGAGCGCGGCCGAGGTGCCCAACTGCGCGATCGAGCACGACGGAAACGGCCGCAGGTAGTGCGGATACAGCACTTCCAACAGCGCTTCGGTGAATTCGGGGTAATCGTCGTCTAGCTTCTTGTTAATACGCGCGCCCAACAGCGCGAACGATTCGATCATCCGCTCGACGTGCGGATCTTCGCAGTGCTCGCCCGACATCGCGAGGCGCGCGGCGATCTTCGGATAGCGCTCGGCAAAATCGCGCGAATAGCGCCGCAGAAATGATAATTCGCGCTCGTAATACGGCAGCAATTCTTCCATCGATCTATCCCCGAACCTGAACCATCGCCGCCTGATCAGCCGCTACCGTTGCGCGTTAACGGTGACGACAAAGCGGTACTCAAAACACCAAAACGCAGGTACTAAAACTCAGCCGCCAAAATCAGCTACTAAAGCTTCGCGCGTGCGCGCGTCACCGAATATTGCAGCGTAGAAGGCTGCAGCATCGCATCGAAACTCACCGGTTCTTCCGCCGGGTGCACAACCAGCAGCGCCTGAATCGCAAAGTTCAGCGCGTTGGTGGATTGTTCGTTCAATTCGAGCGTGACCGCCACCTGCTGCAAGCGCGGCTCATGCCGTGCGATCGCCTGTTGAATCGATTTGCAGATAAACGTACGGTCGTAATGGCTCGCCAGGCTCAAGCCCGCGAAATCGTTCAGGCCGTACGTGAGCACCGAGCGCTGGCATTCCGGCAGCGCCGCCAGCTCGTGCTCGGTCAGGGCGATCCGGGTGTTCAGGATTGCCTCGACGTCGCGCGCAACGGTGGCCTTCAACTCGTCCAACGACAATTGCCGCATCGCCGGGGAAGCCGGCAGATGCGGTTCGTCGTCGAACAGCTTGTCGAGAAAGCTGGGTTCGAAGCGTTTCATCAGCGTCCGAAAACCGGTTCGATGCGAGGCGCGCGCGGCGGGCGTCAGCCTTTTCAGGCCGCACGCCGCGTGCGCCCCGGCATCAGACCGCGTACGTCTTGTCGTTCTTCGTCAGGCTCCACGCGCCTTGCGCGTTGCCGCCCTGGTTGCCGCCGATCTTCTGCTGCGTGTACTTCCACTGCACGGCAGCGTACTTCAGCGAGAACTGTTCGGTCGGCAGGCCTTCGCCTACCACGCTCGGCGTGGCGCTCGAGATGATCACGTACTTGAGCTTCACTTCCAGGTACTTGATGCGGTTGCCTTCGCCGTCCGAACGCATGAAGTCGATCGTCACTTCGTCGAACGTCGTGCCGCCCGATGCGTGTTGATAGATCAGCGGGCTGACCACGTCGATGTCTTTCGTGAACTGCATGTCAGCGTGCTCGCAACGCTCGGACGTGTGACCGCCCGCCGTCGAAGCCGTTGCCGAACGCGGTTGCGTAATCGAGTGGCTCCACGAATCGATTTCGATCCAGCCAGCATGATCTTTATCGGCAGACTCGCCTTTGATCGCCGGATTGCCGAATTTTAAATAGATGTCCTTCATAACTCATCGACTCCCCAAAGAGGTGGTTTTAACAGCCTGCCCGTGCGGCCGGCACGGGCTTTCTGACTTCGTTTATGAATTTGCCGGTTTCGGCAGGTCAGCGACAAGCCGCAAAGAGATCGACAGCTCGTCCAGTTGAAAGTGCGGACGCAGGAACGCGACCGAACGATACGCACCAGGCTTGCCCGGAATCTCAGAGACCTGTATCGATGCCTCGCGCAGCGGGAACTGCGCTTTCTGCTCCTGGGTCGCGTTGTCGTCCAGCAGCACGTACTGCGAGATCCAACGGTTCAGGAATACTTCGACGTTCTGCGCCGATGCGAAGCTGCCGATCTTGTCGCGCATCATCGCCTTCAGGTAGTGCGCGACGCGCGATACCGAGAAGATGTACTGCAGCTGCGCGGACAGCACGGCGTTCGCATTTGCGCTATCGGTGCTGTATTTCTTGGGTTTCTGCACCGATTGCGCGGCGAAGAACGCGGCGTAATCCGAATTCTTGCAGTGCACGAGCGGGATGAAACCGAGGTCGCTCAGTTCCTTTTCGCGGCGATCGGTAATCGCAATTTCGGTCGGGCATTTCAGCGCGACTTCGCCGTCGTCGGTCTTGAACGTGTGGGTGGGCAGGTCTTCCACCAGGCCGCCGCCTTCCACGCCGCGAATCGCCGCGCACCAGCCGAAGTCGTCGAATGCGGCCGTCAGGCGAGCGGCAAATGCCCACGCTGCGTTACACCACAGGTATTTGCTGTGATCGGTGCCGTCCACGTCTTCGACGAAGTTGAAGCCTTCCGCCGTGGCGCCGTCTTTCGGATTGAAAGGCAGGCGGCCAAGAAAACGCGGCAAGGTCAGGCCGACATAGCGCGAGTCTTCGGAGTCGCGGAACGACTTCCACTTCGCGTATTCGACGGTATCGAACACTTTGCCGAGATCGCGCGGCTTGCCGAGATCGGCAAACGTTTCGAGACCCATCAGTTCAGGCGACGCCGATGCGATGAACGGTGCGTGCGCCGCGGCCGCGACATGCGCCATCTGTTCGATGAAGTACACGTCTTCAGGCTGACGCGTCACTTCGAAGTCGCCGATGATCGTGCCGAACGGCGCGCCACCGAATGTGCCGAACTCTTCTTCATATACCTTCTTGAAGAGTGCGCTCTGATCGAATTCGATGGCGTTCTTGAAGTCGCGCACGAGGTCGCGTTTCGGCGCGTGCAGCGCCTTGATCTTGACGGTCGAGCCGGTATTGCTTTCCTTGCACAGGTAGTCGAGGCCGCGCCACGTGCTTTCCATGCGCTGGAATTGCGGCGCATGCATCACCGCGCTCAGTTGCGCGGAGATCAGGCGGTCAAGTTCCGCGACGCGCGCGTCAATGGTGGCCGACAGATTGTCGGACATCACCACCGTGCCGTCGAGCACCTGGTGGACGAGCTCGCCGATCAGGTCTTTCGCGCGCGCGTGTTCTGAGTCGGACTTCGCCACGCGGCTTTTCTCGACGATTTCGTCGAGCAGCGTGGATTCCGTGCCGCTCTGCGCGCTGGCGAGTTGGGCTGCTGCCGTTTGCTGGTTCATCTCACACCCCGTACGTACTTATTCGCCCTGCTTGTCGTGATCCGGCGCGCCGGCGTGCTGGTCTGCTGCGTTGCCCTGATCTTTCGCCAGCGTCTGCAACTGCTGCGTGTTGTTGAGCACTTCGCTCAGCAGGTCCTCGAGCTTGTCGTTGCCGGCCAGCTTGTTGCGCAGGTCGGCCAGCTTCGAACGCGCATCGAGCAGACGGCGCAGCGGTTCGATCTGCGCGACCACTTCATCCGGATTGAAATCGGCCATCGACTTGAAACGCAAGTCGACTGCAAATTTGCCGCCCGTCTCGCTCAGGCGGTTTTCCACCTGAAACGCAGCGCGCGGTTCGATCGCTTTCATCACGTCGTCAAAATTGTCGCGGTCGATGTTGACGAACTTGCGATCGCGCAGCTTCGGCTGCTCGACTTCGGACTGCCCGGCCAGATCGGCGACCACGCCGACGACGAACGGCAGTTCCTTTATCTCGATCGCATCGCCGCGCTCAACTTCGTACGTCAGTTGAACGCGCGGAGGCCGCACTTTTTGCAAACGTTTCTGAATACTCTCTTTCTTCGCCATCGTCGGCTCCCGGATGCAGATAGATCAGGCGTGAGGATCAGCGCAGCGCGCTGAACGGGTCGGACGCGCCGCCGCTTTGTGCGGCTTTGGCGGGTGCTGCAGGCGCAGCCGGGGCGGCGGGCGCTGCGGGAGCCGCCGGCGTAGCGGCCGGAGCCGCTGCGCTGGTAGTGGCATCCGGCGTATCCGCGGTCTTGCCCTTGGCGACGACGTGGCGAACGACGCGTTTCTTCTTCGCGGTCGGCTTGTCGTTCGGATCAGGCGGGAACAACGTAGCTTCGCCGAGCGTGTCGCGCAGCTGCTTGGCGAGCGCTTGCGCGTCTGACTTCGCATCACCCGCGAGCGACGCATCCTGACGCAGTTCGCCGAGCGATTGCGTGGCCACGCGCAGGCCGGCAACCGCCAGCACGCTCTTGGCCTGACGATCTGTCTGGTCGCGCTGCAGCGCTTCTTGCGCGGCGACGATGGCCTGACCGTAATGACCCTGCGTGAACTGGATCTGCGCAATGCGCGACCACGGTTCTTCACGGGTCGGATCCGATTTTGACAATTGCTGATAAAGCGAGATGGCGCGATCCTGATCACCGCCCTTGGCGACGGTATCCGCGTCCGCGAGTTGCTTATTAAAAGCCTCCGGTGTGGTCGCTGTATTGTTGCCCTGTGTCGCGCAACCGGCAATCACGCCGCATGCCAACACTACCCCAGATAGTTTTACTAACAGACGCTCATTCATCGTTTTTCACCGACGTGCGATTTTTTTAATTCAAGGGAAAACCGGAGTTTTGCTTTGCTTCAACTGCGCGGGTATAGTACAGGCCAATTTTCGATAATTCAACTTTCGTGTGAAGAAGCATTGCACAAAAAAAATGCACGTGGATGATTTAAACGAAACATGCAGAAATTGTTTCCTGGCGCAATAGTCACATTGCGGAGAACGGAAAAAATTTCCGCATATCGGCCTGCCAACACGCGAGTGCCAGAGAACAATGCACTTTGCATAAAGCGGCATTACGCGGCATAGCGTTGCTGCAAATTTGCCGGATTGAATTCGTTATTGATGTTTTGACGGGGGACGGCGCCGAGCCGGTCGATGTATATGAATTCGCGTCTTGTTCGCCATGCATCGCTATTGATTGCCAGCGCCGCGGTATGCGCACTTCTGGGCGGCTGCGCGGCCGCCGTGCCGGCGCTGGGAGCCGCTGCCAACGCGGTTTTGCAGGCGAGCGGCCTCGGCAAGCCCGACGTGCCGGACGCGCAAAAGCCACCACGTAATGTCGGCCTCACGCTATACGCCGCACCGAATCTGAATTCCGCCAATGACAATCGCCCATTGGCGCTGGTCGTGCGGCTTTACGTGCTGAAAGACCCGACTTCATTCCAGCAGGCGCCATTCGACGCTTTTACCGATCCGGCCAAGGAAAAGACCGTACTGGGCGGCGATCTGCTGGGCGTGCGCGAAGTGACGCTGATCCCCGGTCAACGTTACGTCGTTACCGAAAAAGTCTCGCGCGAAGCGCAGGCATTCGGTATCGTCGCTCTATTCCGCGACCCGGCCATGCAACGTTGGAAATTCGCCTTCGACCCGGCGAAGTCGGAGAAATCCGGCATAATGATCGGCCTGCATAACTGTGCAATGACGGTGACCAACGGCACTGTGATCCCGCCAGAACAGGGATTGCCCGCCCAGCCGTTGAATATGCTTTCTTCGGTAAGCTGTGGCTAAAGATGCCGTGCAAATACGATTTAACAGTTTTTAGAGAATTAACAATGCGGCGTTCGAATCGGTTATCTCCGGACGCGTCACACGCTGAACGCATATAACAGGTTTGAGATGAGTTATTCAGCAAAAGTGCTCTGGGGGGAAGGCCTGTTTCTGAGGCCGCAGCATTTTCAGCGTCAGGACGCCTATCACGAGGCGCGCCTGTTCGAATCGATCCAGGCAATCCAGCCGTACAACTGGGGCGTGCGTTCGGCGCGCTTCGACCGCGACGCGCTCGGCAGCAACGTGCTGCGCGTGAGCGAACTCTCACTAGTGTTTCCGGATGGCGCGCTCTACTCCGCGCCGCAAGCCGACGGCCTGCCACCGCCGATCGCGCTCGACACGCTGCCAGACGGCATCAACGAATTTACCTTTTATCTCGCGCTGCATCCGTTGCGCGAAGCCGGCGCGAACTATTCACAAGACAGCAATGCGGGTTTCGTGTCGCGTTACGTCAGCGAGCAGACACCGGTGGCCGATCATTTCACCGACGCCGCCGAAGCCGACATCACCTTCCTGAAGACCAGCGTCAAACTCATTGCGCATAGCGAGCCGCGCGACCAGTTGTTGTCGGTGCCGCTCGTGCGCGTGCGCCGCACCGCCACCTCGGGTTTTGAAATCGACGACACGTTCGTGCCGCCCTGCCTCGCGATCGACGCGTCGCCGATCCTGCATCAACGGCTGCGTCAACTGATCGACGCGCTGCAGGCCAAGGTCAACGCGCTGTATGGTTTTCACCGCGAGCCGACCAAGAACATCATCGAGTTCCGCTCCGGCGACATCGCGTCGTTCTGGCTGCTGCACACCGCGAGCGCCGCGTTCGCCTCGCTCGCGCATCTGTATCAGCATTCGGCGCTGCATCCTGAGCGTCTGTTTCAGGAATTGCTGCGTCTGGCCGGCCAGTTGATGACGTTTTCGAAGGGTTATGCGCTGTCCGATCTGCCGGCTTACCGGCATGACGATCCGGGCCCCGGCTTTGCGCGTCTCGACACGATTCTGCGCGATCTGCTCGAAACCGTGATCTCCACGCGTTACTTCGCGATCGCACTCGAAGAAGTGCGCCCGTCGTTCCATGCGGGCCGTCTCGACTCGGGCAAGATCGACGACAAAACGATGTTCTACATCGCGGTGTCCGCGGACATGCCGACCGCGGAACTCGTCGAAGCCGTACCCGCCCGCTTCAAGGTCGGCGCACCAGACGACGTCGACAAGCTGGTGCTCTCGGCCATGCCGGGCGTGCGCCTCGTCTACACGCCGCAAGTCCCGCCCGCCATTCCGGTGCGGCCGGGCGCATGCTACTTCTCCTGCGAATCGCGCGGCGCATTGTATGACCGTATGTTGCAGGCCCAATCGGCAATGATTTACGCGCCGTCGGGCATCAACGATCTTCAACTCGAACTGATCGCCGTCACATCATGAGCTACGCGCCTTCCCTGTTTGGCGGCAGCACGCCTGCCGCGACGCCCGCCCCCATGACCGAGCCGAGCTACCAGGTCCGCTCGCTGCTCGATCTGCTGTACGACGGTTTCTTCATGCTGTTTCTGTTGAAGAACGGTCGCGAGCCCGGCGAAGCCAACGAATTCAGCCAGCGCATCCAGCAGTTTCTCGGCGACTTCGAGCGCGGCGCGAAAAAGCTCAATGCGTCGGCGGAAGATGTCTACGCGTCCAAGTTTGCGTTCTGCGCGGCCATCGACGAATCGGTGTTGTCGTCCACCTTCAAGATTCGCACGGAGTGGGAGCGCCGGCCGTTGCAGCTCGTGCTGTTCGGTGAGCAACTGGCAGGCGAGAAATTCTTCCAGTATCTCGAGGAATGCCGTGCGCAGGGCGCCGCGCGTTTGCAGTCGCTCGAGGTGTTCCACATGTGCCTGCTGCTCGGCTTCCAGGGCAAATATCTGCTCGAAGGACCGGAGAAGCTCGCCTATCTGACCGCGCGCATCGGCGACGAAATCGCGCATATGAAAGGCAAGCGCGCACCGTTCGCGCCGCATTGGCCGCTGCCGGACCAGGTCGCGCACCGGCTTAAGCGCGAGGTGCCGTTGTGGTCTATCGGCGCGGTGTTCGCGCTGGTTGGGCTGCTCGCTTATTTGGGGCTGAATACTTACCTGAAAGATCAGACGTTGCGCACGCTCGCTCCGTATTCGCAGGTGGTCAAACTCGGACCGCAATCGGCCACATTGACGATTTCGTTGCCTTAAGGGACATTAAGGGACCCTTTGTGCCCGGGTGCGTCAGCACGCAACGTCGTTAATAAACCGCTGCCCGGCGCACGGCCCCGTATGACAGGTCAGTGGCTGATCATCCACGGCCGCCCGCCAGGATTGGTCTTGAGGCCGCCTTGGGTCGTCGCGCCGGCGGACGCCTTCGCCCCGCACCCGCACCCCGGCCCATGTCGATGCGTGTACTCGCCCGAACGCTGCGGCGCATGCGCGGAGCGTTCGTTAGTCTGGTGACCGGCACGCGCGGCCGTCGACATCAGCGACAACGCCGGCAGACTCAGCATGCGCTGCGCCGGTGCGGCGCAAGCAGGACACGCGCAGGCCGTATCGCGCTCGGCGACGCGGCGTATCGCGGCAAAGGGGCCGCAGGTATCGCAACGGTAGTCGTAAGTCGGCATCGTGCTGCCCTCTAAAGATCGGTGGATCGGTATTTGCATCGCCAGCATGCCGGATGGCCGCCGTACTGATTGCGCGGCGGCCTCGGCACGCGCTATCGCGCCCGCTCAATAAGACACGCGTCAGACCAGATCCGGCGACAACGGCAGATCCACCCCGCCCGCGATGTGCCTGACCGGCCCGGCCGAACTCGGCCGGATATCGAAGTCGAAGATCTGCGTGGGCAACCACAGCGTGGCGCACGCATTCGGCACATCGACCACACCGCTGATATGCCCTTGTACAGGCGCAGTACCAAGAATCGAATAGGCCTGTGCGCGTGAATAGCCGAACTTCGTCAGATATTCAATCGCGTTCAGGCAAGCCTGCCGGTATGCGATATGCACGTCCAAGTAGTGCTGCTTGCCCTGCTCATCGACCGAGATACCTTCAAAAATCAGGTAGTCGTTGTAGTTCGGCGTGATCGGGCTCGGTTTGAAGATCGGATTCCTGATGCCGTACTTCGCCATGCCGCCCTTGATCAGCTCGACCTTCATATGTACCCAGCCGGCCATTTCGATCGCGCCGCAGAAAGTGATTTCGCCGTCGCCCTGACTGAAGTGCAGGTCGCCAACCGATAGGCCTGCACCGTCGACATACACGGGGAAGTACACCTTCGAGCCCCGCGACAAATCCTTGATGTCGCAATTGCCGCCATGCTCACGCGGTGGCACTGTGCGCGCCCCTTCGGCGGCAGCTTTGGCGTGATCGTCGCCAGCGAGTCGTCCCATGTGCGCCGTCGCCGCGAACGGCGGATTGGCGAGGCCGGGCACACGTTGCGGGTCCGTGGCGATCAGCGCCGCCTCGCGTTCATTCCACGTCGCCAGCATCTTCGGATCGGGCAGGCACCCGATCAGCCCCGGGTGAATCAGCCCCGCGAAGTTCACGCCGGGAATATGCCGCGAACTGGTGTAGAGACCATGGAAGTCCCAGATTGACTTTTGCGCCTGCGGGAAATGATCGGTCAGGAAGCCGCCGCCGTTCTTCTTCGAGAAGAAGCCGTTGAAGCCCCACTGGCTTTCCTGCTTCGCGCCGATATCGAGCAGATCGACCACCAGCAGATCGCCCGGCTCCGCGCCCTTGACGCCGACCGGTCCCGACAGAAAGTGCACGATCGACAGGTCGATATCGCGCACGTCGTCAGCGCTATCGTTGTTCTTGATGAAACCGCCGGTCCAATCGTAGGTTTCGAGAATGAAATCGTCGCCGGGATTGACCCAGCAGG
Source organism: Paraburkholderia sediminicola (assembly GCF_046026675.1). Lineage (GTDB taxonomy): Bacteria > Pseudomonadota > Gammaproteobacteria > Burkholderiales > Burkholderiaceae > Paraburkholderia > Paraburkholderia sediminicola_F. Next base: position 2,424,409 of record NZ_JAQQEY010000002.1, read on the forward strand.
CCATCGGGATGTCCGGATGCCATCGGTTGTGGACGTTTTCGTTGTCGTAGGCCGACTGTTTCAGGTCGACCTTGATTAGCGTTTCAGCCATTGCAAACCCTCCTCCAGGAAATGACAGACAGTCGGCTCACACCGACAGGTATTCGCGAATCTTTGCAGTGTCGACGGCGCTGCGCGGACTCTCGTGCACGAGCCGGCCGCCTTCGATAACGAACAGCCTATCTGCGACGTCGAGCGCAAAACTCAGCACCTGCTCCGACACGATGATCGTGATATCGCGCAGCTTGCGGATCTCGTTCAATGCTTTGGCAATGTCCTTGATGATCGACGGCTGGATGCCCTCGGTCGGCTCGTCAAGCAACAACACTTTGGGCTGAGCAACGAGCGCGCGGGCAATCGCCAGTTGTTGCTGCTGGCCGCCGGAGAGGTTGCCGCCCTTGCGGGTGCGCATGTCGTAAAGCACGGGAAACAGTGCGTAGATCTCTTCGGGTACCGTTTTCGTGGGGGCATTCTCGAGACCGGTCTGGATATTCTCTTCGACACTCAGCGTTGCGAAAATCTGCCGGCCTTGAGGCACATAGGCGATGCCTTTGGCGACCCGTCGGAAACTCTCGTCACGCGACACCTCCTCACCGTCTACCTGCACCGAACCTGCCTTAAGCGGCAAAATGCCGATCAGCGATTTGAACAGCGTGGTCTTGCCCATTCCGTTGCGTCCCATGATCGCCACGGTTTCGTTGCGGGCGGCGTTGAAGCTGATGCCATGCAGCGCTTCGCTTTGGCCGTAACTGACGAATACGTCGTCGACATTCAACATGCTGGGCTCCTCCGTGAACGACTCGATAGCCAGCTCAGTGGCCGAGATAAACGTCGATGACGCGCGGATCCGCCTGCACCTGTTCCATCGCCCCTTCGGAGAGAATCTTTCCCTGGTGCATCACGGTGACCTTGTGGGCAATCTGCGCGACAAACGCCATGTCATGCTCGATCACGATCATCGAGCGGTTCTGGCAGATCCGTTTGAGCAGCTCGGCCGTAACCTCGCGCTCGCGCACGCTCATGCCGGCAATCGGCTCGTCGAGCATCAGCAATTCCGGCTCCTGCATCAGCAACATGCCGATTTCCAACCACTGCTTCTGCCCGTGCGACAGCAGCCCGGCCTCGAGATCGAGCTGGTTTTCAAGGCCGATTTCACCGGCCACGCTGCGCACACGGTCGAGCACATCGCCGGTGCGCCGGAACGTCAGCGCGCCAAAGACGCCCCGCCCGCGCGGGAACGACACCTCGAGGTTCTGGAACACTGAGAGGTTTTCGTAGATCGACGGCGTCTGGAACTTGCGGCCAATCCCTTTGCGCACGCGGCGAAACTCCGGCAGCCGCGTCATCTCCTCGTTGCGAAACTTGATACTGCCTTCGCTCGCTCGTGTCTTGCCGCAGATCAGATCGAGCAGCGTCGTCTTGCCCGCGCCGTTCGGCCCGATCACCACGCGCAACTCGCCGCGATCGACATACAGGTTCAACGAATCGATGGCCTTGAAACCATCGAACGACACGCTCAGGCCTTCGACGGCCAGCACGAAATCGGTATTGCTCATGAAGCGCTCCTTGCGCCGAGGCGCGCGAGCCATGGTTTGACGTGGCTGTCGTAGAGACCCGCCAGCCCGTTCGGAAACGCCAACACGACGCCAATGAAGAGCGCGGCCATCAGAAACAGCCACAGGTTCGGGAAACTCTCGGAGAACCACGTCTTGCCGAGATTGACGAGTACCGCGCCGTAGACCGCGCCCACCAGCGACATGCGCCCGCCCACCGCGGCGTAGATCACCATCTCGATTGACGGCACGATGCCCACGAACGACGGCGACATGAAACCGACCTGCAGCGTGAACATCGCCCCGCCGATCGCCGCAAGCACAGCGGCGATGCAAAACGCGAACACCTTGAACATGGCGACGTCGTAGCCGGAGAAGCGCACCCGGTCCTCTTTGTCGCGCATTGCGAGCAGCAAGGTACCGAGCTTGCTGCGCTGAATCTGCCGGCAGCAAACAATGGCCACGAGCAGCAGCACCGCGTTGACGAAGTACAGGATCAGCTTTGCTCCATCGCCGCGAATATCCCAGCCGAGCAGCGTGCGCAGATCGGTGATGCCGTTCACACCGCCGGTATAGCCCTGTTGGCCGATGATCAGCACCGACAGGATCAGCGCCACCGCCTGCGTGATGATCGCGAAGTAGACGCCACCCACGCGCCGCTTGAACATCGCGAAGCCGACCACGAACGCGAGCGCGCATGGCACGGCCAGCACCGCCGCCAGCGCAAACGGCAGCGAATGAAACGGCTTCCACCAGAACGGCAAGGCGGTCAACTGATTCCAGTCCATGAAGTCGGGAATGCCCGGCGTCGACTGGATCTTTGTGCTGATCGGGTCCGAAGCTTCGAGCTTCAGAAACATCGCCATGCAGTAGCCGCCGAGGCCGAAGAACACGCCCTGCCCTAGGCTCAGCACACCGCCATAGCCCCACGCCATCACGAGCCCAACGGCGACGAACGCATAAGTCAGATACTTGCCCATCAGGTTCAGGCGGAACACATCGAGCGCGAGTGGAAACACGACGAGAATCAGCAACGCCAGCACGACGATGCTGCCGTAGCCATCGCCTGTCAGCCAGCGCTTCAGCGCGGGCCGCAAGCCGGCGCGGGCCGCGGCGGGGCCGGGCGCGCCGGACGCGCCGGCGGAAGGGTTCAGCTGGTCCATATTCGTTTCTCCGGGCTGAAGCGATTGAGGCAGCCGTTCAGTGGCGCAGTCGATGAGTGCTCAGGCACGACGCACCTTCGAAGCGAAGAGCCCTTGCGGCCGCAACATCAGCACAACGACGATGGTGAGCAGCGTCACCACGCGAGCCGATGAGCCGGTCATGAAAAATTCGCTGATCGACTGCATCTGCGCGATGCCGAACGCGGACGCCACCGTGCCGAGCAGACTCGCCGCGCCGCCGAACGTCACCACCAGGAACGAATCGACGATGTAGAGTGACCCGCTGGTCGGTCCCGTTGAGCCGATCGCTGTGAACGCCGCGCCCGCCACGCCCGCGATCCCGCAGCCGATCGCGAAGGTCAGCCGGTCGGTCTTGCGGGTATCGATGCCGGCCGCGTTCGCCATCTGCCGGTTCGCGACGGTGGCGCGCACTCGTAGTCCCCAGCGCGAGCGATATAGCGCCAGCAGTACACCGCCGGTCATCAGCACCGCGAGGCTCATCACGAACAGTCCGTTGATCGGGATGTCGAGACCCGGCTTCGGCGACCACGAACCCATCAACCAGTCCGGCAGCGTGGGGCTCACCTCCTTCGGGCCGAACACCGAGCGAAACACCTGCTGCATCCCCAGGCTCAGGCCCCAGGTCGCCAGCAGTGTGTCGAGCGGACGCCGGTACAGATGGCGGATCAGCGCCCACTCCGCCACCCAGCCTGCCGCGAATGCCAGCACGAAGGCGGCGCCGATCGCGATCGGAAAGTACACCGGCGCGTAGCCATGCCAGTAGTTGTCGGCCAGTTGCGAGAACATGTAGATCGTGTACGCGCCAATCGTCATGAACTCGCCGTGCGCCATGTTGATGACGCCCATCTGGCCGAAGATCACCGCCAGCCCCAGCCCCATCAGCAGGAGCACGCTGAACAGGCTCAGGCCGGCAAAGCCCTGCATCAGCGTGACGTTAAGAATGTCTGAAGCCGACATGACGCTCTCCTCGAAATGATCCGCGCGCGCTCACGTGGCGGCAGCGCGCCTGATTCGCGGCTGATTCGCGTTTCACTGATAACCCTTGGGGAACGGGTTCGGTTCAATCAGATCGGGCGACTCGGCCACCACCTTGAACTGACCGTCCGCCTGCGCCTGACCGATGCGCGTGCGGCTCCACAAGTGATGGTTTGCATGAATCTTCACGTAGCCTTCCGGCGCAGTCTTCAACTCGATGCCAGGCGATGCGGCGACGACCTTGTCGACGTCGAAGCTGCCGGCCTTTTCCACCGCCGCTTTCCACAGCCATGGCCCGAGATAGGCGGCCTGGGTGACGTCGCCGATCACCGACTTGGGTCCGTACCTGGCCTTGAATGCCGCGACGAATTTCTTGTTGTTGTCGTTGTCGAGCGATTCGAAATACTTCATCGCCGAATAGAAGCCCGCGACGTTTTCACCGCCGATCCCGAGCACTTCGTCCTCGGTCACCGAGATGGTCAGCAGGAACTGCTTGTCCGCAGTGATGCCGGCCGCTTTCAGTTGCTTGTAGAACGCCACGTTGGAACCACCGACGATGATCGCGTAGATGCAATCCGGCTTGGCGATCTTGATCTTGTTGATCAACGAGTTGAAGTTAGTGGTGCCGAGCGGGTAATACTCTTCGCCGACTACCTTGCACCCGCTCAGATGCTGCTCGATATGCTTGCGCGCAATCTTGTTCGACGTGCGCGGCCAGATGTAGTCGGAGCCAATCAGGAAGAAGCTCTTCGCCTTCTTCGTCTGGTTCGCCCAGTTCAGCCCCCAGAGAATCTGCTGGGTCGCTTCCTGCCCGGTGTAGAACACGTTCTTCGATTGCTCGAGCCCTTCGTAGAACGTCGGGTAGTACAAGAGGCCGTTATCGCGTTCGAAGATCGGCAACACGGCCTTGCGCGACGCTGACGTCCAGCAACCGAATACGGCAGCCACGTGATCGTTTTCAAGCAGCTTCTTCGACTTCTCCGCGAAGGTCGGCCAATCGGACGCGCCATCTTCCTGAATGATCTTGATCTGACGGCCGAGAATGCCGCCTGCTGCGTTGATCTGTTCGATCGCGAGACGCTCCGCCTGAATCGAACCGGTTTCGGAGATCGCCATCGTGCCGGTTGCCGAGTGCAACTGGCCGACTGTCACTTCGGTATCGGTCACCGCGAGGCGCGTGGTGTTGACCTTCGCGGTCGGATACTGCTGGGCCCGTGCGATACCGGAGACGGCGAGCGCGGGCGCGGCGGCGAGGCCCATCAAGAGTTTGCGGCGCAGCGCCGAAGGCATGCCAGATTCGTTCTGGTCGTCGTGTGACATCGAATTCTCCTTGTGGTCGTAATCGGGCGACCCGCGCTGGGAACCGGCTGGCGGTGTCGACGGAACGAAAGGTAGGTAGCCAATTTGCGCGGCCCAATACGTCAGTTGACGTAGGGCGCGGTAAAAATCCGCTCCCTATAATCGCGTCGGCATGGCGAGCGAGCGGTGCCGACGCAGCGCCGCCCATGGCATGACGGTGTCGCGCCGGCTTCGAATGGAATGCAATTTGCATGGCCGCACCGTTAGCCCCGGAACCCGTCGACGACAAGCCTCGATGCACCAAACAGAGTCACAGCCCCCGCGCCCCGCCGACCCGGCCACCCAAGCTGGGGCATCGCGCCCACCGTCCGGCGGCACGCAGCGCATCGTCAAGATTCGCCGCGACTACAACGCATGGGTCGGCGACGAAACGCTCGAGGATTACGCGCTGCGCTTCACGCCGCGTACATTCCGGCGCTGGTCGGAGTTCCGGGTCGCGAATACGGCGATCGGTGCGGTATCGTTCCTCGTGCTGGAAGCAATCGGCGGTGCGCTGGTGGTGAACTACGGCTTTACGAACGCGGTCTACGCGATCCTCGCCGTCTCGGTCCTGATCTTTTTGACCGGCATACCGATCAGCTACTACGCCGCGCGCAACGGCGTCGACATGGACCTGCTTACGCGCGGCGCCGGCTTCGGCTATCTGGGCTCCACGCTGACGTCGCTGATCTACGCGATCTTCACCTTTGTATTCTTCGCGCTCGAAGCGGCCATCATGTCGCTCGCGCTCGAGCTTTATCTGAAGGTCCCGCTATCGGTCGCCTACGTGATCAGCGCGCTCGTCATCATTCCGGTGGTGACCTTCGGCATCACCTTCATCAACCGCTTGCAAGGCTGGACCCAGCCTGTGTGGCTCGTGCTGCTCGTCGTGCCCTATGCCGTGGTGCTGTGGCGCGAGCCGCACCTGCTCGCCGAATGGGTCACCTTCGGCGGTCTTTCGGCGGACGGCCGCGAGTTCAACCTGGTCTCCTTCGGTGCCGGCTGCACTGTAGTGTTTTCTCTGATCGTGCAGATCGGCGAACAGGTCGACTACCTGCGCTTCCTGCCGCCGCGCACACGTGCAAATCGCGTCCGCTGGTGGGTCGCGCTGATTTCGGCCGGTCCTGGCTGGATCGTGCCTGGCGCTTTGAAAATGCTGGGCGGGGCGTTTCTTGCCTTCCTCGCAATCGAGCACGAAATCGACCCGGTGAAGGCGGTCGAGCCGACCCAGATGTATCTCGTCGCGTATCACTACGTGTTCCACTCGCCTGAAGGCGCACTCGCCGCAATGACGCTGCTGGTGATTGTCTCGCAACTGAAAATCAACGTCACCAACGCCTACGCCGGTTCGCTCGCGTGGTCGAACTTCTTCGCGCGGCTCACGCATAGCCACCCGGGACGCGTGGTATGGCTGGTGTTCAATGTGCTGATCGCACTGTTGCTCGTCGAGATGGGCGTATTTGAAGCCATCAGCAAGGTGCTCGCACTCTATGCGAATGTGGCGATTGCCTGGATTGGCGCGGTGGTCGGTGACCTTGTAATCAACAAGCCGCTCGGTTATAGCCCCCGCGGCATCGAGTTCAAGCGGGCACACCTGTACGACATCAATCCCGTCGGGGTGGGTGCCATGGTGATCGCCTCGCTGATTGCCGCGCTGTCCCATGCGGGCGTCTTCGGCGCGATCGCTGAAGCACTGGCGTCCTTCATCGCGCTGCTGGTCGCCTTCGTCTGCTCGCCGTTGCTGGCGATCGCCACACGCGGGCGCTTCTATCTGGCGCGCGACAGTCGCGACCTCGAAGCGGGCGCGGTTCTGCGCTGCGTGATCTGCGAAAACAGCTTCGAGCGCGAAGACATGGCGCACTGCCCGGCCTACGCCGGTTCGATCTGCTCGCTCTGCTGCTCACTCGACTCGCGCTGCAACGACTCCTGCAAACCTCACGCGCGACTGCCGGCCCAGTTCGGCAAGTCAATGCATGCGCTGTTCCCACGGCTCAGGCTCGGTGCCGCCGGCCTGCGGCTCGCGCAGTACGCCGGTCTGTTGATCGTCGTGCTCGCTCTGCTTGGCGGCGTGCTTGCCGTGCAGTGGTATCAGAGCGTGCGAACCCTGCCCGATCTCGACGCCACTGTCCACGACGTACTGCTGCAGGGGTATCTGAAGGCCTTTTTCGCACTCGCGCTGGTCGGCTGTATCGCCGCATGGTGGCTGGTGCTCGCCAACGAGAACCGCAAGGTAACGCAGGAGGAATCGCAGCGGCAAGCGGAACTGCTGATGCAGGAAATCGAGGCACACCGTAAAACCGACGCCGCACTCCAGCAGGCGAGCGCCGCCGCCGAATCGGCCAACCGCGCGAAGAGCCGCTATGTGACGGGTCTCAGCCACGAATTGCGCACACCGCTCAACAGCATCCTCGGCTACGCGCAACTGCTGCTGCAAGGCACCGATGAACTGCCTCCCGCCCGCCACAACGCAGTGGCAACTATCTATCGCAGCGGCGAGCATCTTTTGGCGCTCGTCGACGGCCTGCTCGACGTCGCCCGCATCGAGGCGGGCAAGCTGCAACTGAACGTGACGGAAATTTCGCTGCCGGACTTCGTCATGCAACTCTCGGCGATGCTCGAACCGCAGGCCACCGACAAAGGACTGCACTTCGATTTCCAGACTACCGGCCGCATTCCGGAAGTCGTACGCGTCGACGAGAAGCGGGTACGGCAGATTCTCATCAATCTGATCGGCAATGCGATCCGCTTTACGTCGAGCGGTTCGGTGAAGGTGCGCGCCGGCTATGCGTGGGAGACCCTCACCTTCGAGATCACCGACACGGGCCCCGGCATGCCGGCTGCCGAACTGGAGCGCCTGTTCCTGCCGTTCGAGCGCGGCGCGGCGGCACGTGAACACGACCACGGTGCCGGGCTCGGCCTGACGATCTGCCGCCTGCTCACAGAGCTGATGGGCGGCAACCTGCAGGTGCAAAGCGAGGTGGGTAACGGGACCCGCTTTATCGTCAAGCTGTTCGCACCGGAAGTGCGCGCGCCGCAGTTGCTGGCAAGCGGCCCGCTCAACGTCAAGGGGTACGACGGGCCGCGCCGTACGGTGCTGGTAGTCGACGATCTCACCGAGCAGCGCCGTATCGTCACGCATACGCTTGCGCCGCTGGGCTTCCTGGTGGTCGAAGCGGCCAGCGGACCGGAGGCGTTGCAATGGCTCGGCACGGGGTCGGCCGACCTCATCGTGATGGATGTCTCGATGCCGGACATGGACGGCTTCGAGGCGAGCCGCCTGATTCGCGACAACCAGTTGTCAGCGGCGCCGATCCTGATCCTGTCGGCCAACGCCTTCGCCGACGATCGCGACAAAGGGGCCGCGGCCGGTTGTGACGACTACCTCGCCAAACCGCTGCACATTCCGCTCCTGCTCGACAAACTGGCTGCGTTGCTGCAACTGCGGTGGATCGTCGAGTCGACCGACACAGCGCTGCCCGTTTCCGCCGTTTCGCTGACCGGTGTGCCGGCAAGCTTGCCCGCCACCCTGCGCGAGAAACTGCATGCGCAGCTTGAAATGGGCTACGTGCAGGGCTTCATCGAACAACTCGACGCGGCGGAGAGCGGCGCGCCGGAGTTGGCTACCCTGCTCGAACCGTTGCGCACTCTCGCGCGACGATTCCGGCTGACTGAACTCGCGCAATTGCTCGCGCCTACCCAGCAGGTCAATCCCGATGCATGATGAATCGTTGCTCCTGCCCTCTGATACGCAACCGGAACTACCCGACGACAAGCCGGTTGTGCTGATCGTCGACGACACGCCCGACAACCTCGCGCTGCTGTCCGATACGCTGCAGGCGTCCGGCTACGCAGTGCTGGTTGCACTCGACGGACAGTCTGCGTTGCAGCGCCTCGCGCGCATCACGCCGGATGCTGTGCTGCTCGACGCGCTGATGCCCGGCATGGATGGCTTCGAAACCTGCCGGCAGATCAAGGCCGATCCCCGCAACCGGCATCTGCCGGTGATCTTCATGACCGCGCTGACCGACAGCGAACATGTCGTGCAAGGCTTTCGGGTCGGAGGAATTGATTACGTGACCAAGCCCGTGAAGCCGAGCGAGGTCAGCGCGCGCATCGCCGCGCATGTGCAGCGCTCGCGCCAGCAGCGTCAGGCAGACATGGTGCTCGAAATCGGCATGCGCGCGGCGCTGATTGCCGCCGCGAGCGGAGAAATCAGATGGCAGAGCGACCTTGCGCGGCAGCGGCTCGCGCGTTACGGATCGAGCGACGCGCAAACCGAGGAGAGGAATGGAAGCGCGGGGAGCAACGTGAAGGACAATCTGGCGGACGACGGCACGCGGCTACCGGCCCCTCTTATCGAAGCCGGCCCGCGTCTGCCGCCGGTGCTGAGTCAATGGCTGGCGCGCTGGATCGAAACGGGCTGCGACCTGCAAGCCGCCTTCGAGACGGCTGCAGACGGCGCGCGCCGCGTCGCGCGGGTACTTGGCCGCGCGACGCGTGGCGACTGGGTGATCCTGCTCGAAGAATTCAACGACGCCGCGCACACCAGCGCGCTCGGCGCGCAATTCAACCTGACGGCCCGCGAAGCGGAAGTCCTGCTATGGCTTTCGCGCGGCAAGACCAATCGCGATATCGGAGACATCCTCGGCATGGCGCCGCGCACGGTCAACAAGCACCTCGAACATGTGTTCGGCAAGTTGCATGTGGAGACCCGCGCAGCGGCGGCGGCGATCGCCGCCAAGGCGAGCACGCGGTATTGAAGATCCCCGCCCTACGGCAGGCTGCTTACTGCGACTCTTCCGCCCACACGGCGTTTTCACGCGCCATCAGCGCCGTCGACGCAGCCGGTCCAAACGTGCCTGCCGTATAACCACGTGGCTTGTCGCCCGACTTGGCCCAGCCGTCCAGAATCGGTTCGGCCCACGCCCATGCGGCTTCGAGTTCGTCGCGGCGCATGAAGTGCGTGAGGCGTCCGCGAATCACGTCGATCAACAAACGCTCGTACGCTTCCGCGCGACGTTCGGTGAAAGCCTGCTGCAAGTCCAGGTTCAGATTCACCGGCAACATGTGCATGCCGCTGCCGGGTTCCTTCGCGAGCATCTGCAACTGGATCGACTCTTCCGGCTGCAACTGGATCACGAGACGGTTGCCGTAATTGCGTCCACCGCTCGGAATGATCGAGAACGGCAACTCGGAAAACTCGATAACGATTTCCGATACCTTCTTCTGCAGACGCTTGCCGGTGCGCAGGTAAAACGGCACGTTGGCCCAGCGCCAGTTGTTGATATGCGCGCGCAACGCGACGAAAGTCTCGGCGCGGCTGCCGGCCGGCACGTTGTCTTCCTCGAGGTAGCCCTTCACCGGCTCGCCGTTTACCGCACCGGCCGTGTACTGGCCGCGCACGGTATCGCGCGCGATATCCTCGGGCGTCATGGGACGCAGCGAGCGCAGCACCTTGAGCTTCTCGTCGCGCACCGCATCCGGATCGAGCGACACCGGCGGCTCCATGGCGACGATGCACAGCAGCTGCAGCAAGTGGTTCTGCACCATGTCGCGCAGCGCGCCGGTTTTATCGTAGAAGCCCGCGCGGCTGCCCACCCCGACCTCTTCGGCCACGGTGATCTGCACGCGCTTGATATACGGCGCCTGCCACAGCGGACCGAAAATCGCGTTGCCAAAGCGCAGCACCATCAGGTTCTGCACGGTTTCCTTGCCGAGGTAATGATCGATCCGGTAGATCTGCGCTTCGCTGAAATGCTTGCCAACCGCCGTGTTGATCTCCTGCGCGGACGCCAGATCGTGGCCCAGCGGTTTCTCGAGCACGACCCGCGAATTCTCGTCGACCAATCCCGCCGCCGAAAGGTTTTCGCAGATATTCGTGAACAGATCCGGCGAGGTCGCGAGATAGAACACGCGCCGCACGCCTTCGCGCGACACTTCCTTCAGACGCTGGTAGTCCTCGACCGAATCGACGTCCATGCGCACGTACTCGAACAGTGCAAGGAATTTGTCCCAGGCGGCGGCATCGAACGCCTTCTTTTCGATGAAGGGCTTCGCCTTCGTTTCCATGAATTCGCTGATGTACTCTTCACGCGACCACGGCTTGCGGCCGATCGTGAGAATACGGGTCTCCGGCGGCAGATTGCAGTGCAGATGCGCCATGTAGAGCGCGGGCAGCAGCTTGCGGAACGACAGGTCGCCGGTGCCGCCGAAGATGATCATGTCGAGCGGCAGGTTGGGAGTGGCAGAAGCGTGTTGGGTCGTCATAGCGCGGTCGCAGCGTCGTGGTAGGCGTCAAGTCAACAGACAAAGGGCAAAAAAACGCCGGCGGACCGGCGCTTTTTTCTGGCAAACGCCTATGGTGCAACGTTTTGAGATTGTTTGCACGGCAACATGTGCCGCAGGTTGGCGCAAGATGCCAACCCGGACCTCCGAACCGCAAGGCGCCGGGTGCTGCGAACAGTCCGCGATCAGCCGCCGGACAAGGCTTCGCGCGCCACGCGGCAGGCCGCCAGATCCCACGCCGCGCAGCCGACACTTTTAAAAACAATCGGTTGTTTCGACGGCAACAAAGCGACGTTGCCCACCACGGCGGCAATTCCGCCGACCCGCGCCCAATCGACACGGGCCTGGATGAAATCGCCGGCTTCATGCCTCGCGCCGGCTTCGTCGTCGACGAACAGCGCGCTGCCTGCGATTGTGCGCGCGCCGATCTCGACCATGGCCGGCGTGAACGCGCCGACGCCGATCACGAGCCGGTCCGCGCGCGCGGCTTCGTCGTAAACGGCCTGCTTGCTGGTGGTCAGCGCGATCACCACGTCGATCGAATCGGGGATGGCCGCATTGGAGTCGGCCAGCGGTTGCAGTTCGGGCGCCTTGCCACCATCCGCACCATGTGCGGCGCAAAACGCTTCGGCCCGCGCGGGCGCACTGCCCTTCACCCAAACACGGGCATCGGGAAACAGTTCGCCGATCGCTTCCAGATGATTCACAGCCTGCGTGCCGGTACCGATCAGCAGGAATTCGCGCGGCCTTGCCGGCGCGAAAGTGTGTACGCCGAGCATCGACATCGCCGCCGTGCGGCGCCCGGTCACCGTCGGACCGTCGAGGATGAAGAGCGTCTCGCCGGTATCGGCGTCGAAGGCCATCACCTGGCCGTGGATCGTCGGAATGCCGCGCGGTCCATTGCTCGCGCACACGTTGACCAGCTTGTGGATCGCGAGATCGGGCGCGGTGGCCGGCATCGATAGCATAATGCCGCCCTCGTTGAGCGGCACGACGAGCCGCTCAGGACTCACAATGCGTTGCTGTGCGTAGTCGATACTCGCACGCCTCAATGCGTCGACGAGCGGCGCGTACGGGATCAGCTGCGCGGTGGTGGCGGCGTCGAAAATCTGCGTAGTCGGGCGGGTCATAAGCGGGCTTTTCCTGTCGAGGCAAGTTGATGTGTTCGATTCAGCGCAGCAGAAAACCGTAAGTCAGCGCACCCGGTCGTGCACATTGCAGTGTGGGCTAGCGCGAGGAGTCTGCTCTCGGCGGACGCGACGACTGGATCACCATAAGCAGGTCATCGGCTTCGATCGGGCACGGCTCGTCGTCGTAGAACGACAGCATGCGTCCCGCACGGACCAGGCCGACCACCACTGCGCCCGGCAACGCATTGCTCCAGCGGCCGACTTCCTGCGCCGTTGCCACACGTTCGATCAGATTGGCGCGGCCGCGCGCCGACAGCAGATCGTTGACGAATGGCACGATGTAGTTGCTGTCCACCGCGTCGGCGAGCAGCAGGCCGCCGATCCTGGTCGACGAAACGATCACGTCCGCGCCGGCCTGGCGCAGCTGGCGCTGATAGGTTTGCTCCTGAATCCGCACGACGATTTTCGTATCCGGCGCGACGCTGCGCACGGTCAGCGTAAGCAGGATCGCGACGGCGTCGTCGCCGACGGCGATAATCACCGCTTTGGCGATCCGCACCTGGGCCTGCTGCAACAGATCCTCACGCGACGGATCGCCAAGCAGGCCCGCCACGCCCAACGCCGTGGCCGCTTCGAGCGCGTCCTGCTGTGAATCGATGACGACGATCGACTCCGCGGCGAAGCCGCTTTCCAGCAGCTCGCGCACCGCCACCGAACCACTCAATCCGTAGCCGCACACCACGACGTGATCGCGCAGTTGTTTTTGCAGGCGTTTCATGCGGAATTCCTCAATGACGCGTTGAATGACGAACTGATAAGCGGTGCCCAGAAACACGAACCAGATGACGATACGGATCGGCACGATGAAGAAGGCGTCGATAAGTCGCGCGCGGGCGGTGACCGGCACGATATCGCCATAACCGACGGTGGCGACGGTGACCATCGTGAAGTACATCAGATCGACGATGCCGAGCACCTTGCGGTTGGCGTCGCGCAGGCCGTCGCGGTCGAGATAGAGCACGGCGAAGGCGAGCACGCACAGGCCGAGCACGAGATAGATACGCTGCAGCAGCACACGCTGCGGGGACGCCGCGGGGCGCGTGAAAAGTGTGCGGGCGCGCGGCGCCTGCCAGGGCGTGCGGGCACGGCGCGGCAGGCGAAAACGTGGCGGGCGTGACTGCGGGTGTGGCTGGTCAGACACGCGGCTACTCCGGGAATCGGGAACAAGCGATTTTACGACGCCCGGCGCGCCGTGGGGCCGCATCACGGGAGCACGGGCACGCAACTGCAACTACGGCGCAGGAATTAGCGTGTCTTACTGAAAAGCAGCGGCGCGCCGCCGCTACGGTCATTGCGAAGCGGCGTCGGCTTTAGCGTCGTCTTTCTTGCCGCCCTTGAACATCGCGCGGCACGGCGGACTGAGTTCGTCGAGGTGCTGCTTCATGCAGGCGGTGATTTTTTCCTTGTTCGGAATGTCGGCAGCGCAGAAATGCATCGCGTCGCCGCGGCAGGCCTTGGACTGGTCGTCCTGGGAAGCTGCATGCGCTGCGGTGACGGCGCCGAGCGCGACGAGGCTGGCGGCAAGCACGGCATAGGTTCGCTTCATGTCAGGCTCCGGTATCGCAAAAGTCGGTGTGAAGCTCCACAGCAGAAAACGGGCCCGATCATTGCGTTCGCCGTGCGGCTTGCCGGCTGCTGTGTCTAGCGCGCGCTGCGGGTGAGCGTCATGCCACGCCCTGCGTAGAAACGCGCCATCGTTGCGAACGGCAAATAGACATCCGCCTGATGAGGCGCAATGCCCGACGGATTATGAAACCATACGCCATCGCGATCGCGCCCGTGCAGCAGGATCAGATGCCCGCCCTGGCGCTGATTCGGCCGCTCCGGATAACGGATTTCGGGGCTCACGGAAACGATCGCCAGCGTGTCGCCGTCGATACGCACGGCGATCTCTTCGAGCGGCGCCTGCGGCAGCACCTCGACCTGAAGACCGAATGCCTCGCCGAGCCAGGCGGCGAACGGCCGGTAGATCAAACCGTCTACGCCACCGTCGTCGCGCAGCCGGTACACGCCGTAGCGCAACGCTTCATCCAGCAACACGGCGCGCGGCGCGTGTTCGATGCGCCAGTAGTCGAGCGCGGATTCGAGGCAGGTCAGACCGCACAGGCGTTTCGCCCAGAAACGGTAGCGCTCCGGGTCGGCAAAACCGCTCTTCTGCCAGTGCGGATCGTCGCATGGGTCGCCCTGTTGTTCGACGATGTGGCGCACCCATTCGGGGCTGCCCCATTGCGTGTGATACGGCACGTCGGTGTGGCGTAGTGTCGGTTGGTTCATGAGTCACGCGGAGTCGGCAGAAAATATTTTCACAGCATGCTACACGGCCGGTCCAGCAGGGGCGCACGTAGACGGGATTTATTCGTCATGCGGATATTTGCCTTTTATGCGTCACACAGATATTTGTCGAATATCCGTCACACGAATGTTTGACAAATATCTGTGCGACGCATAAAGTGTGTTTATTCGTCTCGCGGATAATTTGCCATGATCCACCTTGTCGCCACGCCGGACCAGATGGCCCAGCTGCTCGCTGCCGGCCGGCGCCAGGCCGGCCTCACCCAGGCTGACGCCGCCGCGCGCATCGGCGTCAGCCAGAGCCGCATCTCGGCGCTGGAAACCGACGCCACCGCCCTTACCCTCGCACAATTGCTGGCGCTGTGCGGCGCCTACGGGCTGCAATTGCAAGTGCGCGACAAAAACCAGCCGGTGCCTGAACCGGCGCCTTTAGTCGAGTGGTAAGCATGGGCCGCCAAACGCATTCGCGGGCGCTTTCGGTGTGGGCCAACGGCGAGCGCGTCGGCGTCTGGCGCCTGCCCACCCGCGGCCCCATGGAGTTCGCTTACGACCCCGCATGGGTCGCCTCACCCGCGGGCCGACCGCTTTCGCTCTCGCTGCCGTTCGCGCCAAGCAACGTGGCGAACAAAGGGCCACGGGTGCTCAACTATTTCGACAATCTGCTCCCCGATAGTGAGGCGATCAGAAAGCGCATCGCCCAGCGCTACCAGACCGATACGCTCGATGCGTTCGATCTGCTGCAAGCAATCGGCCGCGATTGCGTGGGCGCCGTCCAATTGCTGGCCGAAGACGACGCGCCGGCCGGCGTCGAACGCATCGAGGGCACGCCGCTCTCCGACAACGAGATCGAGACCATGCTGGCCCGTACCGTCAGCACCCCCGCCCTCGGCGCGGCCGACGAAGCGGACGATTTCCGCATCTCGCTCGCCGGCGCGCAGGAGAAAACCGCGCTGCTGTGGCACGACGGCAAATGGCAACGCCCGCATGGCGCCACGCCTACCACGCACATTTTCAAGCTGCCACTTGGGCTGGTCGGCAACAAGCTCGCCGACCTCAGCACCTCGGTCGAAAACGAATGGCTGTGTCTGCGGATTCTGCGCGCCTATGGCCTGCCGGTGGCTAACACCGAGATCATGACGTTCGGCAAGCAGCGGGTGCTGAGCGTCGAACGCTTCGACCGGCAACTGCATTCGAGCGGGCAATGGCTGCTGCGCCTGCCGCAGGAGGACTTCTGCCAGGTGTACGGCGTGCCGCCGCATCGCAAGTATGAAAACGAAGGCGGCCCGGGCATGCTGGACCTCGCGCGGATTCTCCAGCAATCGGTGTCGGCGCAACAGGACATCGAGACGCTGCTGGCCAGCCAGATCCTGTTCTGGATGCTGGCGGCGCCGGACGGCCATGCCAAGAACTTCAGCATTCGCCTGCTGGCGGGCGGCCAGTACCGTCTCACACCGCTTTACGACGTGATGTCGATCTGGCCGGTGGAAGGCAACGGCCCGAACCAGTGGTCATGGTTCAAGGCCAGGCTCGCCATGGGGATGTGGTCGCGCAGCAAACACGACGCCTTCCGCGACGTGCAGCGGCGCCACTTCAACACCATGGCGCTACGGTGCTCATACGGCGCGAACGCCGAACCGCTGATCCAGCGGCTGATCGAACAGACGCCGGAGGTCATCGCACGGGTCTCGGCCGAATTGCCCGAGCGCTTTCCGGGCAAGGTCGCCGAGCGGATTTTCAAAGGCCTGAAAAACTCGGCGGCGAAGCTCGACACCATGCCGCCGGCGTAACGGCGGATAGGGAAAAATCCAATCGGAATTACTTACAGATTCCTCCCGGTTTAATCGGTAAAATACATTCGATGCTAAAGGCATAAACAGATCGCCGAATTCGTCTGTTCGCGCCTCCTACCGACAGGTTTGGCGGCGGTCATACCAAAACACAGGCCGTGAGACTTTTTACGGTACATTTGCTGTCCCCCGCGTAGCCGCGTCAATGCGCATCCAATGTGCATGGCCGCGCTGCGCATGCCATATCGCATGCCCCCAGCCACCCTTCAAGAAGGCAGATCCTCACGCAGTATGACCAACGAAACAAACTCACCTGACTCCATTGCCGTCGCCGAGCGCGTGCGCGAGTTGATGAGCCGGCACGGAATCGGCAAACGCCAGCAGACCACTGAGCTATGCCGCATCCTCGATCTGAGTTTTTCGCAGGGACACCGCAAGTTGCGCGGCAACAGCCCGTGGACCCTCTCGCAGATCAAGAAGGTTGCCGAGGTGTTCGGCGAACCTGCCGCCCAGCTATTCGGCGCACAGTCGCTCGATCCGGGCATGGTCGGCGCCATCGCCCAGGAGGCGCTGTTCTGCGTCGGCGCGATCGAACTGGCCTGCACCGCATGGGTCGGCGCCGCGCTCGAACCGGGCAGCCGCCCTGAATTTGTCGCGTACTCGAAGCTTGGCCAATGGCGCGTGGCGCGCCACGACGGCACGCTCTACCAAAGCGCGTACGAAGTCCACAAGATCGAGATCTATCCACGCCGCGCCGAAACCGACAAGCCGACCATCGCCGTAGTGGACGACGATCAGGCCTCCGCCGACAACCTGCGCGACTATCTCGAACGCAGCGGTTTCACGGCGGTGGCGATCTACGGCCTCGCGGCGTTCACCGAACAACTGCAAACGCAGATCTTCGACGGCATTGTGATCGATTGGCTGTTCGGCTCGCAGACCTCGGCGGCAGCGATCCGCGCCGTGCGGGCGTCGGAGAATCCGGACGCGCCGATTTTCGTGCTGACCGGCGAACTGCTGACCGGCAAGGCCAGCGAATCGGAGATCAGCCAGGTCATCCGCAATTACGACGTCGCGTGCTATGAAAAGCCCGCGCGTATGGCGATCCTGGTCGCCGATCTGTCCAAGCGCCTCAACCGGCCTTAATGTTGCATGCGCCAGCAAGCGGCTGAAGGTGTGTGCTCAGGTTGAGCCCTCCTCCAACTGCGTTTCCTCAAGGCGTCACGTCACACCGTATGCCGCGAAGCCAAGGCTCGCTGCAACGCACTGCGCAGTTCCTCGTAATGTACTGGCTTTAATAACGCTTCAAAGAACGGCTGCAAGCCGGCTTCTCCCGCTTCCCCTGCCGCCCCACCCGCACTGCCTACGCTATCCGCCTCCGGCGCATACGCGCTCACCACGATCACTGGAACACCCGACGACGGTCCTGGGCGTGCCGTGAAATCCGCAAGGAACGCATAACCGTCGCGATCCGGCATATGCAGATCGAGCAGCACCACGTCACAGCGACGCGCGTCGAGCCACGCGAGCGCATCGTCGGCATTGGAAACGGCATGCGCGTCGAAATCCATGTGCGCGATCATTTCGCTGAGCGACTCGCGAATCAGCCGGTTGTCGTCGACGATCAACACGCAAGGGCGCGCGCCGCCTGGTTCGGCCTGCGCCGCCACACCGGGCGGTGCGGTTGCCGCGACCGGCGTGACCGGGATCGTCACCGTAAAGGTCGTGCCCTCGCCCACCGTGCTCGCCACCTCGACGGTGCCGCCGAACAGCCTGATCAGCCCCTGCACGATCGCGAGCCCCATCCCCGCGCCCTCGAAGCGGCGTGTGCGCGACGCGTCCAGTTGCGTGAACTCCTGGAAGATCAGCGGAATCTGTGCATGCGGCACGCCCGGCCCCGTATCGCTGACGACGAAAATCAGCACCGCCGGCCGCTGCCTCAGTTGCACTCGCACCGTGCCGGTTTCGGTGTAACGGATCGCGTTGGTGACCAGGTTATTGACAATCTGGCGGATGCGGTGCGGATCGGAATCGACGAGGCCGCTCATGCCGCTCGCCTCGCTTTCCAGTTTGAGGCCGCGCGCGGCGGCCGACATCGCGTGTTCGTCGACGATCGACGCCAGCAGCTCGCGCGGCTCGAAATGCTCGTGACGCAACTCGAGCTTGCCGGCGCCGAGGCGCGCGTAGTCGGTCAGGTCTTTCATCTGCGCTTCGAGATGCCGCCCTGCCGTTTCGAGCCGCTGAATGACCTTGCGGTCGGCCTCGGAGTGATAGTTGAAGCCCAGCAATTCGATCGACGACACGATCGCATGCAAGGGCGTGCGCAGTTCGTGGCTGATCATGCCGAGAAACGCGTCCTTCGCGAGACTCGCCTCGCGCGCCGCGCGGCTCGCCTGATGCTCTGCGTCAAGGGCCGCGTGCTGCTGATGCATCAGGCGCGTGCGGCGCCGACCGTTGAGCACCAGCAGCGTGGTTGCGGCCGCCGACAGCAATAGCAGCAACAGGCCGCCCGCGAACAGCATGCGGCGTTTGTCGATGAAATCGCGGTTCATCGCCTCACGGTCGGCCACGTCGGCGAAACGGCGGCTCAACGCGAGATCGTTGACCTCGTTCCAATGCTGGCGCAACTCCACGACAATCTTATCGGCGTGGCTGCGATCCTTCGGCAGCGCATCCACCTCAGGCTGAATCCCATCCAGCAAATGATCGAGCGACTGGATTTCGTCCTGTTGCCGTTGCAGCAGCGCGAGCTGCGTAGTCAGTCTGCGGGTCGAACCGGCCATCACGTGCAGCTTCGATTGCAGCAACTGGTAGCGCAGCATGAGCCGCGGATAGTCGTCGTCGACGCCGGATTGATACAGCAGCAACTGGTTCTCGAAACGCGCGTAGGCGATCTGCAGTTGCGCGGCATCCCAATAGAAACCATCGTACTGACCGGTCAGCTGTTCGGTGGCGCGCGGATTGAGCAGGTTCGCGTACAACAGATAGCCGATCGCGCCTGCCGGCGCCGCAAGCGCGGTCAGCCAGATCAACACGTAGAGGACACGACGCAAGCGGCGGCGTGTTATTTGACGATGAGTGCCTTGATCTGCCATACGAATTTCGAATCGCCCGCCGCGCCCATGAGTTCATCGGGAAACGCGTCGCGCGGATAGATAAGAAACAGCGGCCCGAAGTCGCTGATCTTCAGGCGCTGGCCGTTCATGCTGTACGCAACGACCACGCCGTAGCGATCGCAGTCCGACACCGGAATGGTGTATGTATAGTCGTCGAGCGTATGGATCTCGACTGCGCTGCCGGATGCGCCGACTGTCTTCAGGATATCTGCGAGCAGCGGTCCTGTGAAGGTGGAACGTGGCGTCCAGGTGGTGGCGGTCGTAATCGAATGAGCCGGCAGCGCGAGCAGTTGGGCCTCGGTGAAGTGATAAAGCTGGTGCGTCGCATCGTTGGTCTTGCTGATCTTGCCCTTCACGTCGAGCGACAACGGCAACGACTCTGCCTGCGCCTGCACGCTCCACGCGGCGAAAGCGAGTATCAGACCCAGTCCCCACCATGCGCCCCTGACCGCGCCTTTCCTGCCATCCACCGCTATGCTCACCTTGGTCATCTGTTTGGCCATTCCATCGTTCGTTATTTTGCGGGCGGCTGCGCTGCGCCGGCTCAACCGGCCAGCGAACCAGCAGCACCCCGCGTTTGTCCTTTTCCCGCCGCGGCGGTGGTCTTTGCGACACGCCCCGTCCGGCGCACGCGCGTCACCCCGACGCGCGATCTTTGAACCGCATGCATAATATCGCCAAAATTCTTTGTCTCAAAAACGAGGACCTGCCGCCGCGCTGCGCCGCGCGCCGCTCTCCGTCTACGGGACACCTGCCCTACGCGCGCACCGCGACGCCCTGAGAGTCATGAACAAGCCGGTTTTACCCCTGACGTACGAACAACTCGATCACTGGATCGAGTCGCTGCAACCCGCGTTGCTGGCGGAGCATTTCACCATGGCGATCGGCATTCTGCGTGGCGGCGCGCCGCTTGCGCTGATGGTTTCGCATGCGGCCGGCACGCCCGTCGCCTTCCTTCGGTACGACCGCCAGTCACGCACGGTCGCCTGGGATTCGACGCTGCCGATTCCGCCCGCTGGCTCGAAAGTGCTGCTGTGCGAGGATATCGCCGGGCGTGGCTTTACGCTGACCGATTGCATCGCGTTCCTTCAGCAGCATGGCCTCGACGTCAAAACGCTGACTGCAGCGGTCGACGACCTGAGCCGCACGCAACCCGACTACGCGATCGACGCCCGCGGCTACTTCGCGCTGTTTCCGTGGGAGCGCCATGCCTACACCGAGCGTTATCGCGAGGACTGGGAGCGCGTCGAAGCGGGGGCCGCGCCCGCCATGGCCGACGATCACGAATACGCCACCTACGCGATCGACCTCGACGGCATCCTGCTGCCCGACGTGCCGCTCGCACGCTACGACGAGGATCTGGCCGCGGCGCTCGCCGATCGCGACGCGCTGCTGCCGTTCGAGGTGCTGCCGGGCATCGATCTGCAACGCGTGCGCACGATCATCACCGGCCGGCCGGAACTGGATCGCGCGCGCACCGAAGCATGGCTCGCGCGGCACGGCTTCGGTCATATGCAACTGGTGATGCGCATGCCCGGCACGCACGACGAAAGTGCCGCCGGCGCTGCCGCTCACAAGGCCGCGGCGGCGTTGCGCAGCGGTGTCACGCATTTTGTCGAGAGCGATCCGGTGCAGGCGCTGTTAATCGCGCAGCAGGCGCCGTTACTGCGCGTGATCTGGTGGGACGCACTTACGCAAACCGGGATGCTGGTGGGTGCGCGCGCGTGGACGTGAGCGGCGGCTAGGCTTCTTTCGTCTCTCTTAGCTCTTTAGTTTCTCTGAGCTCTTTACCATCACGCAGATGCAGGTGCCGCGCGGCCCGCTGAGAGGCGACGATGATCAGCTTCATCGTCGCACGCGTGGCGCCGACGAACAGCTTGCGTGCAATCCGCTCGTCGAATAGCTCGAAGTCGACCTCCGTGAGAATCACGCACGGCGCCGCCTGCCCCTTGAAGCGGTAGATCGACTCGAACAGCACATCCCCCTCACGATATTCCGGGTTGCCGAACAGATCGTACTTACCCGTGAAGCTGCGCAGCCGATGCGGTCCGAGTTGATCCTGCGCGGTCATCGCCGAGCCTTCGCGGCCGCGAAACGAGAGCACTGCAATATCCTGTTTGCGAAAGCCGAGCGACAAGGCCTGCGTGATCGCCCGCTTGGTTGCCTCGATGCTGCCTTCGGCGGCATTCGCTTCGTCGTAGACGGAGAGCGAAATATCGGAGCCGTCGAACGGACTGCCTGAGGCCAGACCCGCCGCGACCGGCACCGAAGCGCCGACCACGTCGCGCACATAATCGAGAATGTCACGCGGACTGCGGTAGTTGGTAGTCTCTTTCAGCGTGGTCCATCCGGGCAGCTCGACCGGCTCGCGCATATACAGATTCTGCAGCGGATCTTCGAGCCACCACCACGCGGCGCCCGGCCGCAACAGCCGCTCGAGTGGGGCCACCCACGGCTGCTGGAAATCCTGTCCTTCGTCGACGATCAGCACGTCGAATTGCCAGCGCGCGTCGATCGGCGTTTCGGCGAAAGTCGTTTCAAGCTGCTTGAAGACGTCGCCGGACTGGAAATCCGGCTCGCGGCCCGCATCGCGCGCGATCCAGTCGCATAGCTGGTGATAGTTCGCCACCTTTGCCTCAGGTGGCGCGACCCGCGCAATGTGATCCGCGAGCGGGCGGTTGAAACACACGTACAAAGGCCGCTGGCCACGCGCCGCCGCGTCCTTCATCACCTGCACCGCCAGTTGCGTCTTGCCGGAACCGGCCGTGCCGATCACACGCAGCCGGAACGGCGAAAACTCGAGCCGCCGCGCCCAGGTCGCGAGGCCGCCGGCAAGACGCGTGACGAGCGTGCCGGCCTGGCCGACCAGGGCGCTGGCGTCGGGCGTAAGCGAGAGTTCGTCGGCGAGAAAATGGTGGATTTTCGGTGCGCACGCGAGGCGCGCTTCGTCCGCCGGCAAGGCTTCGCGAATGATCGCGGCAAGCCGGTCCTTACACGCCGCGTCGACGATCCGTGCGGGATTCACGCCGGCAATCGCCGCGTCCTTGACGATGTGGTCCGGGCAATACAGCAGTTCTTCGATGAAATACGTCCCCGCGCCGAACGCCGCGGTGAAGCGCCGGTGCAGCGTTTCGACGGTATGCGCGAGCGCGATTGCCACATTGCGTTCCGTCTGAAGATAGACCTTGACGAGCCCCTTGGGCGTTTCGCGCAGGAAACCGGTTTTCTGTTCGACAATCATCACGCGCCCAGCCGGGCTGACGATCACGAAGTCGGCCTCGCCGAACACCGAAAAGTTCTGGTTCAGACGGGTCCAGTGCACGCCGTGATAGACGGTGTAGCCATCGGGAAGCGCTTCTTCCAGCAACGAGAGGGTCTCGCGTTCACGTGCCGCCGCGCCGGTGGCGGCGAGGCTCTTCCAGTCGTCGGGGACAATGCGGGCCATGCGGTGCCTCGTCGTATTCGGGTGCGCTCATTGTACGCAACGACCGCGCGTTGCCGGCATGACACATCGGACGAGCTCGGACCTCTATGGGCAAGGTGCTTCGGACTACGCTCCGGGTACCGCTTCACGCGGCAGATTGCAGACTGGCGGCGCGCAAACCCATGCGCATCGTGTATTGTTACTGGCTGAACGCCGCGCGCCGCGCGGCTTGCCAACTGTCAATACAAAGAAAGGATTTACCGGATGATCACGATCTGGGGACGCGCCAACTCGGTCAACGTACAGAAAGTCTTGTGGTGTTGCGACGAACTGGTGCTGCCGTACGAACGCATCGACGCAGGCCTGCAATTCGGCCGTAATAACGAGCCCGACTATCTGGCGATGAACCCGACCGGTAAAATTCCGACGCTGGTCGACGACGACTTCGTGCTGTGGGAATCGAATTCGATCCTGCGCTATCTGGTGCTGGAATACGGCGAATCGAGCCTCCTGTACCCGTCCGAACCGAAACTGCGCTCCAGCATCGACCGCTGGCTCGACTGGTCGCTCACCACCTTACAACCCGCGGAAAAGCCCGTGTTCTGGGCCCTCGTGCGCACGCCCGCCGCCGAGCGCGATGCCAGCAAGCTCGCCGCCGACTTCAGCGCGGTCACGTTGCTGTGGCGCCTGCTGGACAACCATCTGCAAGGCCGCTTCTTCCTCGAAGGCGAAAAGTTCACGCTCGCCGATATCGTGATCGGCGCGTATGCGAAACGCTGGTTCGGACTGGACGGCGTCGAACGCCCGCCGTTGCCGAATCTGGAGCGTTGGTATTCGCGGCTTGCGACACGTCCGGGTTTCAAGAAATACATCGATTTCCCGCTGACTTAAACTATCCGACGGCCATTGAACGGCTTCACGGGCGACTTCATGCGCCGCCGCGGCGTCCAGCCGCGGCCGGCAGGTGCCTCGCACACCGGCACAGCGAAGCACGATGGCCTTTATAATCCTCGCATGAAGACCGCCAAGCCCGCCGCGACCGCCGACAAAACCACCCCTGCCGCCTCCGCTCATCATCATGAGCCGGGGCACATGCACAGTGGGCACGGTGAATCGCAGGAAGCCGCACTGACTCTCGCGGAGGAATATTGCCGCGAACGCGGCGAAAAACTCACGCCGATCCGCCGCAAAGTACTCGAATTGCTGTTGAATTCCGGGCGCGCCACCAAAGCTTATTCGCTGCTCGACGACATGCGCCAGATCCATCCCGGTTCGGCGCCGCCTACGGTTTACCGGGCACTAGACTTTCTGCTCTCGGCAGGGCTCGTGCACCGGATTGAGTCGATCAATGCGTTTACCGTCTGCCACGACCTGACACAATGCCAGCACGGCATTCTGGTGGTTTGCCAGCAATGCGGCAACGTTACCGAGTTGCATCAGCCGAAGCTGCGCCAGGCGCTCGTCACGCAAATCGAAGACGCGGGTTACCGCCTTGCGAGCGATGAAATCGAATTGAAGGGATTGTGTTCCGCCTGTCAGGCAACGGAAGCGGCCAGCGCCAGCGCTGTTGCACCGGTCGCCGCCGCCAAATAACAGTGGTGCCTGCAATCAGGTTTGCAATCTGATTGCAGATCGTTTCGCCAGACGAAAGCTTGCCGCCAAAATTGCGGCGGCAAGAAACCGCCCTCCGGCCGCGAGGCCGCTCCTCAGCCTGCCGCGCGAGCGTCGATCGCGTCGTGCAACAGTGTCACGAGGTCCTCCGGCAATGCCGGCTTAGTCATGAAATGCTGGAACCCTTCGCCGATGCTGCGTAAGCGGTAAGCGTCGTCGGTATGGCCTGTGAGCGCCACGGCCACCGAAGGCGCGTGGTCACCGCGAATCTCGTGATCGCGCAGCCGCTGGATCAGATAAAAACCGTCCATGGCCGGCAATTCGAGGTCGCACACCACGGCGTCAGGCAATAGCCGCAGCGCCGCTTCGACACCCTCTTCCGCATCCGCCACGGCGACGACATGCGCCCCTTCCGCCTCGAGTAACAAGGCCAGCGATTCCCGGCTATCCCGGTCGTCTTCGACGAGCACGATCGTGGCCTGATCGAGTCTCAATGCTCCGTTCATGTTCTGTTGTTGCTCTAAAAAACCGGTTAGGCCATCAGATTCGGCCAACGTATTGTCTTGCTGTTTGCCGCCGATGTGCGCGGCTGCGGTATTGCTGTTCATGGTTCCGACTCGATTTCATGCGTCGAGTTGCATGCAGGCCCGCGATTGTAAAACATGGCCTGGGCGCAACGCGTGCGCACAGTAACGCGCCAAAATTGCACGCCGATGAAAAACCGGCCCTCGGCTCCATTGCCCTGGCTGACCGATGCCGACATCCGATTCGCCGTGGCGGCTGGTGAAACCCATGTCCATCGCCTTGCCCGCCTCAGCGTCTGCTCTGACATTCATGTTCTATTGCGACGCCGGCGCTGTTAAGCCCCCCGCGCGGCGTTTACATCCACTCCTCAGGTAGCACGTTGCGTGCCTCGCCGGCTTCGTCAGATTCACCAGATCCGACGTTACTTCAGCGTTGTTGGCGAGCCTGCCGCACGATCCACAGCGGCGCTATGATCGTGTGCGCGAGATCGCAGCGACTACGTTACGTTCTGCCGCTGCGATGCAGCACGTCATATGAGCGCCATCTCCCCGCCCCTAAAACCTGAGGCCGCCCGACACCATGTCCGATCTCGACTCCGCCACGCTCGAAGCACTCCGCCATGTCAGTACCGCCACGCTGACCACCCAGTTGTTCAAGCGCGGCTTGCGCAATACGTTCATGCAGGGCGTCGCGCCGCTCGCCGCGCACAGTGGCGCGAATCTGGTCGGGCCGGCCTTCACGCTGCGCAATATTCCGTCACGCGAGGACATCGACGTACTCGAACTGTTTGCGGATCCGGAGTACGCACAGCGCAAATGTGTCGAGACCATTCCGGCCGGTCATGTGCTCGTGCAGGATTGCCGCGGCGAACGCGGCAGCGCCTCGTTCGGTTCGATCCTCTCGCAGCGCTTGCAGGTGCGCGGCGTGGCGGGCATGGTGTCCGACGGTCCGGTGCGCGACAGCACGACGATCGCCGCGCTCGGTATGCCGGTGTTTTGTGCCGGTGCAAGCGCGCCGCCGAATCTGATCCGGCATCACGCGGTGGATATCGATGTGCCGATCGGCTGCGGCGGTGTCGCGGTGTTTCCCGGCGACGTGATCGTGGGCGATGCGGACGGCGTGGTGGTGATCCCGTTCAAAATGGCAGCCGAGGTTGCGCAAGCCGCCGCCGAACAGGAGCAACTCGAAGTGTTTCTCACCGAGCGCATTCGTGAGGGCGCCGCCCTGCCCGGCACTTATCCGCCGAACGAAAAAACCAGGGCTGCGTATGAGGCGTGGCGGCAGAAACGTATTTCTGAATGAGTCAGGCAGTGTGTCAGTCCGCTTTGCCCGGACCGACGCCCTGCACCAGCAAGGCCACCGCATGCCGGGCAATCTCCTCGCTGCCGATATTGCACCGCGCGGGATCGTTACGCCACAGCTTCGAGGTGGCCAGCGGCAGAATCGTCATGCCCAGCAGCGTAACGAACACCAGCGAGGGCTCCAGCCCGGCATTCAGGCGCCCTTCCTTTTGCCAGCGCGCGATGGCTAACAGCGACGCCTTCTGACTCGCGTCGCCGAACCGTTCATGCATGCGCTGGCGCAGCAAGCCGCCGTCGCTGATCACTTCGCGCACCCACAGCGACGGAAACCACGGATTGTCGCTCGCCGTCTTCACCAAACGCCGAGCGAGTTGCGTGATGGCGGCCACCGGATCGTCGCGATTCTCCTGAAACGGTACGCCGATCCCCGCGCGCAGCGGCGCAAAACGCTCATCGATCAGCACGTCGAGCAGCTGATCGCGCGTCTTGAAGTAGTAATGCATCATCGCCGGCGTGAAACCCGCCTCGCGGGCAATCTCCCCGAGCGTGGTGTCGACGATGCCCTGCCGCGCGAACAGGGCGAGCGCGGCGTCCAGCAGGCGGCTGCGCTGCTCCGGGCCGCGCGCCGAGCCCGAAGGCCTGCCCGGTCGGCGTGCGGCTGCGGACGGCGGTGCGGCAAATGAAGCGTCCGCAGAATCGCCTGCGGCGGTCGACGCCTGCTTCGAAAGCTTTCGCGCCTTCACGGCGGCCGTGCTGCGCGGCTGGCGTTTCACTTCCCGGTCATCTGACGTAATCCTTGCCATTGCATTCAATTTGACGAGTGAGACAATGTCGCATATATTAATCTCCGAATTAATTAATTTCAACACTGTGGCGCCATGGACCAATCGACAACGACTCAACCCGCCGGGCTAACGCTGCCAGATGTGCAGTCCGGCCCGCAGGCAAATGACCACCCGCCGATCCGGCTGCTGTTTCCGGCGCTGCTGCTGGTCATGCTGCTCGCCGCGCTCGATCAGACGATCGTCTCGACCGCGCTGCCGACCATAGTCGGCGAACTAGGTGGCCTGAATAACCTCTCGTGGGTGGTGACCGCCTACCTGCTCAGCTCGACTATCGTCGTGCCCTTGTACGGCAAATTCGGCGATCTGTTCGGCCGCAAGATCGTGCTGCAAACCGCGATCGTCGTGTTCCTCGCCGGCTCCGCGCTGTGCGGCGTCGCTCAGAACATGACCCAGTTGATCGTGCTGCGAGCGCTGCAGGGGCTCGGCGGCGGCGGTCTGCTAGTCGTGACGATGGCCGCCATCGCGGACGTAATTCCGCCGGCTGAGCGCGGCCGCTTCCAGGGTGTATTCGGCGGCGTATTCGGTCTCGCGACGGTGGTCGGGCCACTGCTCGGCGGCTTTCTCGTCGAGCATCTGTCATGGCGCTGGATTTTCTACATCAACCTGCCGCTCGGCCTCATCTCGCTGGCGGTGATCGGCGCGGTATTCAAGCCGCACGTGCGGCACGTGAAGCACACCATCGACTACATGGGCGCCGCGTTTCTCGCCGGCGCACTCACCTGCATCATCCTGTTCACGAGCCAGGGCGGCACGATCCTGCCGTGGTCGTCGCCGCAGTTGTGGTTCACGCTGGGGATGGGGCTGGTGGCGATCTGGGGCTTCATCCACGAAGAGCGCACTGCCGTCGAACCGATCATGCCGCTCGAACTCTTCAAACAGCGCACGTTTTTGCTGAGCAGTCTGATCGGCTTCATCATCGGCGTGTCGCTGTTCGGCTCGGTGACGTTCCTCCCGCTGTATTTGCAAGTGGTCAAGGGTTCGACGCCCACGGAAGCCGGCATGCAGATGCTGCCGATGATGGGCGGCCTGTTCGTGATGTCGATGGTGACCGGACGCGTAATCAGCAAGATCGGCAAGTACCGCATGTTCCCGATCGCCGGCACGTTTCTCGTCGCCGTCGCGATGGTGCTGCTCGCACGCCTGCAGATCAACACGCCCATTCGTGTGATGTATATCGACATGGGCATTCTCGGCTTCGGCCTCGGCATGGTGATGCAGGTGCTGATTCTCGCCGTGCAGAATACAGTCGAGTTCAAGCACATGGGTGTCGCCACTTCGGGCGCAACGCTGTTCCGTTCAATCGGCGGCTCGATCGGCGTGGCCGCTTTTGGCGCGGTATTTTCGAATGGCCTAGCCGCGCGTCTGGAAAAACTGATTCCGGCCGACACCGAATTGCCGCACGCGCTCGGACCGGCCGCTATCCACCAGTTGCCTGAAGCGTTGCGCGACGATTATCTGCAAGCGTTTGCCGGTGCGTTGCACACGGTGTATCTCTCGGCGGCCTGCGTTGTCGTACTGGCCTTTGCGCTCGCGTGGCTTTTGAAGGATCACCCGTTGCGCAAGCACTGATTTCGCGCATCCCGTTTCCAACGAGCGTTTTCTGCAAGCGCTTGATGACGAGGTCGAACGCCGCGCGCTTCGACCTCGTTCTGCTTTCATCGCCGCCATTTCGTTCTGCCAATTCCGCCAGCGCGCCATCGTTGTCGACGCGTCTGCACCTTAACTTCGCAAACCGTGTGAAAAAAACAGACAGCCTGTTCGTTCTGCCGACATATGCAGTGTTTCGTCGTACCTACAAATGTGCTCTAACGCACATAAAGTAGGTGAGAACGTCGATTGACGTTCTCACCGAAACGCCACATATTGCATTCAGCGGCACCGCAAGCGAGGACTTGCGTCCCAAGGCTCTCCAGCGCATGTGGATCGTGGTTTCCGCGGACATTACTCCTGCCTCAACACGATCTGGAGCATGCCGTAACGGCACTGTTTTCCACAGGTGGGTCCACAGTATGTCCACCCAGACAATACTCGGCCATAGTTTCCCGACGCCCTGCAAACGCTGCGGCGGTGCGCTGTACCGGCAAGTCGACTATTGCCCGTATTGCGGCGCCGTGCATCCGCTCGACGCCGGGCCGCACAAGCGTGTCGTGATTCCCGGCAGCCGCGCCAGTGCCGTCAGCAAGACAGCGCAGAAAAACGGCTTCGATCCGACACAGCCGCTTGAAACCGATCTCGCCGCGCCGAATGCGGCCACCGGCGAAGCCACCCCTGTCGAGCCCCCGATGCAAGCGTCGGTACTCGCGTCTCCGGATACGCCGATTCCGCCGCTCGCCGATCTACCGCATTCTGCAGGCCGCATCGTGTTCCCGATACGCCGGGTGCTGCTCGCGATCGTGGCGATTGGCGCAATCGGACTAGCGTATGTCGCCTTTACGCTATTTAGCGACACCCACGAATCGCAGAGCGGCAATACCGAGCAGGCGGCGGACAATCCTCAGGACGCCAGAACGGCTACCGGCACGATTGCGCCGTACGCACCGGCTCAGCCGACGAATCAGGCCGCCGCGGTTAAGCCCGCTATTCCCAGCAACGCCGCCAATCCACCCAAAGCCGCACCGGCAATCCTGGCCACGCCCATCGCACCGCCGTTGCCCGCAGCGCCTGTAAAACCAGTGGCGCCACAGTTCCGTGATGCCGCGCAAGCGCTGCAGGCAGCGCGTCTGTCCTTCCGCGCCAACGATCTCTCCGCGGCACAAGCGGCGCTTGGCGCGGCGCAAACGCTGCAACCCGGCAATAGCGACGCGGAAAGCCTGTTGACTGAATTGAAGCCACTCGCCGCGCGCCGCGACGCCGCGTTGCAGGCCGCACAACTGTGTGCCTCGCAGCAGTCGTGGGGTTGCGCACGCCAGCACGCCAATGAGGCGCTCGCGATCGACTCCGGCAACGACACCGCGAAAACGATCCTCGAACGCGTGATTCACGAGACAGGTTGGGCACCGCTTAAGCCGCATGCGTAAACCGGAATTCCCGTAAGCGAAAAGGTTTGGATACCGAATTTCCTGGCGGTTCGTACGACCGATTTGTCTGACTGAGCGCATGAATCACGGCACACCCGATTGCACTGACGGTTCGCGTGCCCTCTGAGCGGCAACAGACGGACGTGGCGGGCGCCACGCATTGAACATGAGAAGGCAAGCCGGCTCACCAGTGCTTCGCGCGCGCCGACGCGAGAGGCAGTTCAACCCTGACCGATAGGTAGATAAACCATGCTGAAGAGACTTCTAACGGGATGGCTGGGGCTGGTGCTGATGATCATGTCTTCGTTTGCAAGCGCGGAGGCTGCGCACTATAAGATCGTCACCGGTCCGGAGCGCGGCACGTACATTCAGATTGGCCAGGATCTGTCGAAATGGGTGGCGCAGCCGGCGGGCATCGATCTGGAAGTGATGGCGTCGAAGGGCTCGGCTGAAAACGTACAACGCATGCGCTTCGAGCCGGGCGTGAAGCTCGCGCTAGTGCAGTCCGACGTGTATCAGGCCTACATCGACATGGCCAACGCGGGCAATGCCGACGCGGGTACGGCAATCCGGCCGCTACGGCTCATCATGCCGCTCTACGACGAGGAAATTAACGTCGTGGTACGCGCGGATTCGCCGATGAAAACCTTCGCCGACATCAAGGACAAGAGCATCAGCGTGGGCCTGCTCGGCAGCGGCACCGCTCAAACGGCCACGACGCTCTATCACCTGATGTTCGGACAGGCGATTCCCGAGCAGAACGTCCAGCACCTGAGCAACGAAGATGCGCTCGCCGCATTGATCGTCAAGAAGGTGGACGTTGCGATCATCGTGGTCGGGCAGCCGGCGAAACTGTTCAACGACATGAATCCCGAACTGCTGCAACAGATCCGCCCGCTGAAGGTTGATCCCAACGCGCCCGAAACCACCCGTGCAAAGCAGACGTATTTTCCCACGACCCTCCGCACGACCAGCTATCCGAACTGGCTGAAGGAAGATGTCCCAACGCTCACGGTCAAGGCCTTTCTCGTCACTTACGATTACGGTCTGCGCGATACCGTTGGCAATCTGAATCACTTTGCGGACTCGCTCTGCGCCAACTTCGACAATCTGCAGGAACACGGGCATCCGAAGTGGAAGCAGGTGAAACTCGAACTGCCACCTCTCGTGCGCGGATGGAAATACTACGGGCCGGTAGAAAAACATCTGCGCGCGTGTCTTGCGAACAAAAGCGCAGCGATCAGCGCGACGGCCGCGCAAGCCGCGCAGAAACCGCGCTCCTCCTGCACGGATCAGGAGCGTCTGCTGTTGCTGTGCAAGTGACGTCGTGTCGCGAGGCGCGCGCTCAGGCGTGCGTCTTCTTCGATGCGGCCGACACGTCCATCGCCCGTTGCAACGCCTCGTACACCTTCGGCCGGTTGCACTGCGACACGTTAAAGCGCAGAAAACCGGCCGCCGATTGCGACGCGCTGAATACGTTGCCCGGTGCGAACACCACACTCTCGGCTAACGCGTGACGCGCGATATCGGCGGCGTCGAGCGCATCGGGTAGGCGTGCCCACACAAATATGCCGGCACGTGGCCGCGTCCACACTTCAAGGCCGGCATAACCCAGCCGCCTGATCGTCTCGCCCATGGCGTCCGCCAGCTTCGCGCGCATCGATTCCAGATGCCGCCGGTAGGTGCCATCCACCAGCAAGCGATGCACGACGCTCGCCGCGAGCTGACCGTTGCCGAACGTGGTGGCCAGCTTCAGATCGACCAGCGGCTCGATCCATTCGCGCCGCGCCGCGATGTAGCCGCAGCGCACGGCCGCGGACAGGGTCTTCGAAAAGCTGCCGATCGAGACCACCCGCGCGAGACCGTCGAACGCCGCAAGACGCGGCGCGGGTTCGTCCTCGAAGTCGGCAAAGATATCGTCTTCGACGATCAGCAGATTGTGCTCGCCCGCCAGTTTCAGCAGCCGATGCGCAATGGCCGGCGCAAGCGTCGCCCCGGTCGGATTGTGGATCGCGGAGTTGGTCACGTAGAGCCGCGGACGGTGCTCGATCAGCGCTCGCTCGAATGCCGCCAGATCCGGACCGGACGGCGTATAAGGCACACCGACGATGCGGACGCGATGCGCGCGCAGCAGCGCCTGGAAATTGAAGTAGCACGGATCGTCGATGAGAACCGTGTCGCCTGGTTCGAGCAGAAAGCGGCAGACGAGATCGAGCGCGTGCGTGCCGCCGTCGGTCAGCACGATCTGCTCGGGCGGCGCTTCCACGCCATGTTGCACGAGCCGCCACGCGAGTTGCTGACGCAGCGCGGGCAGACCGAGCGGGCTCGCATAGTCGGCGAGCGGCGACTGTGGATCGCGCGCCACGGCACGCAACGCGCGGCGCACGCCGTCTTCCGGCAGCCACGAAGGCGGCATCCAGCCGCAGCCCGGCTTGAACACCTTCGCACCGGCCTCCAGCGACTGCCGCGTGAGCCACAGCGGGTCGACCTCTCGATCCAGCCGCGGCCCGAGATCGGCCAGCGCGAGCGGCGGCGCATGGCCGGACACGAAAAAACCGGAACCGCGCCGCGCCACGATCACCCCTTCCGCGACCAGCCGGTCGTACGCTTCCACTACGGTCGACTTCGACACGCCGAGCGACTCGGTCATCGCGCGGATCGAGGGCACGCGCGCGCCCGGCATCAACGAACGGCTCGCAATGCGCTCGCGCAAACTGTGCATCACCGTGCCGACCCGCGTGCCCGCTGGCGCACCCAAGGCCGCCCGGTTGGTATCGCTTTCTGCCATCTGTACTGCTCCATGTTCGGTACAGTTTGTATGAATTGTACTGATCCGTAGCTTACCCTTTGCAGCGCGAAAGCGGATGCTGCAGGTTCCATTTTCAATGCGTATGGGCTCTTTCGATGGACAAGACAACGAACGGCTGGGTGAGCGGCATGGTGGGCGTGTTGATTTTCAGCGGTTCGCTACCCGCCACCCGCATCGCCGTACAAGGCTTCGATCCGGTGTTTCTGACGATGGCCCGCGCGACTATCGCGGGCACGTTGGGGCTGTTGCTTCTGCTCGTGTTTCGCCAGGCTCGGCCGGCGAAGCGCGACCTCGTCCCGCTGGTGATCGTCGCACTCGGCGTGGTGGTCGGCTTTCCGCTTCTGACCGCCCTCGCGCTGCGCCACGTGAGCGCCGCGCACGCCGTGGTGTTCGTCGGGCTGCTCCCGCTATCCACCGCGATCTTCGGCGTGCTCCGCGGCGGCGAGCGCCCGCAGCCGGCGTTCTGGCTGTTCTCGGCGCTCGGCAGCGGCGCGGTGGTCGCGTTTGCTTTGCGCCACGGCCTCGACGCGTCGCCGCTCGGCGATGCGCTGATGCTGGCGGCGATCGTCGTCTGCGGCCTGGGTTATGCCGAAGGCGCGCGGCTGTCGCGCCATCTCGGCGGCTGGCAGGTGATTTCGTGGGCGCTGGTGCTGTCGCTGCCGGTGATGCTGCCGCTCGCCTGGTGGGCACGGCCGGCATCGTTTGAAGGTGTGAGCCATGCGGCGCTGTGGGGACTCGCGTACGTGTCGCTTTTCAGCATGCTGATCGGCTTCGTGTTCTGGTATCGCGGACTGGCGCTCGGCGGCATCGCGGGAGTCGGGCAACTGCAATTGCTGCAGCCGTTCTTTGGCCTGTTGCTCGCCGGTTTGCTGCTGCACGAACAGGTGCCGCCCGCGATGATCCTGGTGACCGTCGTGGTGGTCGCGTGTGTGGCGGGCGCGCGGCGCTTCTCGCGAAGCACGCCGGTGCGGCCGGCAGTCTGAACGGTGTCTCGCCCGCGCGTGCGTGCGTGCGTGCGTTCCCTGATTTTGGGACCGCGCGGGGTCGGCTGTCGAATGAATATGTCATCATCTCGATAATCGATCCACCACTCGCGCCGCGACTACGATGCCGACCGCATTTGCACAAACCGTCGAAGCCCGCTTTGCCGAACTCACGCCCACCTCCAAGCGCGTCGCCAGTTACATGCTGGCGAATCTCGACCGGCTCGGCCTCGAAAACGCCGACCAGATCGCCCAGCAAGCCGGCACCAGCGGCATTTCGGTGGGCCGGTTCTTGCGCAGCATCGGCTACCAGAACCTGGATGACCTGAAGCGCGAACTGCGCGGCGCGCAGGAGCGTCCGTGGCTGATCACCGACCGGCTCGACGCATTTCGCCGTACCTCCGGCCAGCATGACGAAGCCACACCGGCCGCAAGCGAGCCCGATGTTGGCAACCCCGCCCTCGCCCACTCGCTCGAACTCGAAATCGGCGCGATCCAGCATGTCTACCAGCTTGCGCAATCGCCGGTGTTTGCCCGCGTGGCCGAACGCATCTCGAGCGCTGACGCCGTCTATATCCTCGGCATTCAGTCCACACGCGGCATCAGCAACGCTTTCTACAGCTACCTGGAGTACATCCGTCCGCGCGTGTTCTATTCGGACGGCATGTCGGGCTCGTATGTCGATTCGCTGAACTCCGGGTTCAAGTCGCCTTATCTGATCGTCACCGATACGCGCGCCTATTCGATGATCGCTCGCCGCTATTGCGAGGCGGCCACCCGCCGTGGGCTACCCTTCGCGCTCATCACGGATATTTACTGTCCGTGGGCGCGCGAATTCGACGGTGATCTTTTGCAGGTGAAGACCGATGTCGGTCAGTTCTGGGACTCGCTGGCGCCGCTCACGTGCCTGTTCAATCTGCTGATTTCGGCGATTGTCGAACGGCTCGGGCCGGGCATCGACGAGCGCGTTGCACGTAACCGTGAACTGCAGAGCGAGTTCGACCAGTTTGACCTTTGAGGCCGCATTCGCGGTAAGCCACGCGATTGACGGTCGGCTTACCGGCGGCCTCCGAGCTGCGCAATCGCATCAGGACGCGGTCGTCGCCGCAGCTTCCCCACCGAGATACGCGTCACGGATCCGTTCATCGCCGAGCAAGGACTCCGCCGTGCCTTCGAGCACGACGCGGCCGGTCTGCAACACGTAGCCGTAATGCGCGATCTCCAGCGCGAGGCTGGCGTTCTGCTCGACCATGAAGAAAGTCACGCCTTGCTGGTTGATCGTGTCGATCAATTCCAGCACTTTATCGACGTAGAGCGGCGACAAACCCATGGTGGGTTCGTCCATGCAGATCAGTTTCGGCCGGCTCATTAACGCGCGCGCCATAGCCAGCATCTGCTGTTCGCCACCCGAAAGCGTGCCCGCCTTTTGCGTCAGGCGCTCTTTCACGCGGGGGAAAAGGCCCAGCACGCGCTCATAATCTTCGTCGATGGCAACACGGTCGCGCCGTGTGTATGCGCCCATCAGCAGGTTTTCACGCACCGTCATGTCGCCGAACAGCCGCCGCGCCTCGGGTACGGACCCAACACCGCGCCGTACGATCTGCGGCGTACTGAGTCCTGTGATTGCCTCACCTTCGAACGTCACGCTGCCGGAGCGCGGCTTGTGCAGACCGAGAATCAGCTTCATGGTGGTCGATTTGCCGCTCGCGTTGCCGCCGAGCAAACTCACGATCTGCCCACGCCGGACTTGAAAATTGACGTCGAAATGCACCTGCACGGGACCGTAAAACGTCTCGATGTGTTCGAGTTTCAGTAGAGCGTCGCTCATCGTCGATGTTCCAGAAGTTCAGGCCGCGACGCGTACAGCCGCCGCACCGCCGACATTGCGATGGCCCAGATACGCTTCGATCACACGCGGATCGTTGCGCACGTCGCGCGGCAGCCCTTCGGCGATTTTCCCGCCGTTGTCGAGCACGACCACACGATCCGATAAGCGCATCACCATGTCGAGCTTGTGTTCAATCAGCAGGATGGTCAGTCCGCGCGCTTTCAGTTGCTGGATCAGCACCAGCATTTCGGCGGTTTCGGACTCGTTCATGCCGGCCGTCGGCTCGTCGAGCAGCAGGA
Organism: Paraburkholderia sediminicola; assembly: GCF_046026675.1. Lineage (GTDB taxonomy): Bacteria > Pseudomonadota > Gammaproteobacteria > Burkholderiales > Burkholderiaceae > Paraburkholderia > Paraburkholderia sediminicola_F. The sequence goes on from NZ_JAQQEY010000002.1 coordinate 2,460,810, forward strand.
TCCGCGGATGCAAGGCGAGCGCACGGGCGATCTCGACGCGCCGGCGGTTCGCATACGACAGGCTATGCGCCGGATGATCGATACGCGGCGCGAGGCGCTCGCCAAACCCCGCGATGATCTCGCGCACTTCGTCGCGCAACGCCGCGTCTTCACGTCGGATCGAAGCGGGTCCGATCAGTGCGCGTGCGACTTCGGCGATGGCGCCGACAATTGGCCAACCCGTGCGAGTGGCCCGCAAACGCGCATGCGCGCCGATCAACACGTTGTCGAGCACGCTCAGATTGCCGAACACGCGGCCATGTTGAAACGTGCGCGCAAGTCCGAGCGCGGCGAGCTTTTCCGGCCGCACGCCGGTGATGTCCCGGCCGTCGAATTGCACGCTGCCACCGTCCGGCGTATCGAGCCCGGTGATCAGATTGAACAGCGTCGACTTGCCTGCGCCGTTCGGCCCGATCACGCTGACGAGTTCGCCTTCCGCAATCGAAAGATCAACGGCGTTCACCGCGGTCAGTCCGCCGAAGCGCCGTGTCACGCCGCGCACGTCGAGAAGGGTCTGTGTCATGTGCGCTCCGTCATACCGTTCCCAGCAAACCCTGCGGCCTGAACCGCACGAGCAGCAGCAATACCAGGCCGTAGATCAGCATCCGATAGTCGGCGGCCCAGCGGAAAATCTCCGGCAAGCCAATCAGCGCGACCGCGCCAACGATGCCGCCCAGCACGTTACCGAGGCCGCCGAGAATCACCATCGTCAAGGCGAGGATGGATACTTGCGAGTCGAAAGTCTGGTTGTTGATGTAGCTATACAGATGCGCCGCAATCCCGCCGCTAATGCCGGCAGCCAGACCGCCGAACGCAAACGCGATCGCCTTGTAGCGGTTCGGGCGAATCCCGTGCGAGCGCGCGGCGACCTCGTCTTCACGAATCGCCCGCAGCGTGCGGCCCAGATGGCAGCCCAACAGCCGCGTTTGTAGCAGCGCCAGCACGATCAGCACACCCAGCGCGAACCAGTAGATCGCACGCGCGCTGTCCGGCGTCCAGCCGAACACCGACAACGGCGCAATGCCCGCGATGCCGAGCGGGCCGCGCGTCAGACTGTCCCAGTTGAGGATCACGAGGCTCACTACTTCGCCGATGCCGAGCGTCGCAATCGATACGTAGTGACCGCGCAAACGGAACGCAGGATAAACCAGCAGCGTGCCCAGCGCGGCGGTGATCAGACCCGCGCAGAAGATCGTCACGACCGGCGACCAGCCGAGATTCGTCGACAGCAACGCCGACGCGTACGCACCGATCACCAGCAACGCAGCATGGCCGAGCGAAATCTGCCCAACCGTACCCGCCACCAGCGTCAGGCTCAACGCCAACATTCCGTACAGCCAGGCATTGGTGAGTGTTTGCAGGAGATAGGACGAACTGGCGACAAACGGCAGCGCAACCGCGGCCAGCGCCAGCGCAATCACCACGGCGCGCGGCACTTTCACCGCTTTTCCAGCGGACAGGAACGTGCCGGTCATCGGCTCGGGCGGCAAGCGGCGGCTGCCGCTAAAGAGTCCATTGGGACGCCACACAAGAAACAGCAACAGCAGCACGAACGCGAACAGATCGCGGTAACTGGTACCGAAGATCGCCACGCCATAACTCTCGACCAGACCCAGCAGCAGGCTGCCGACAATCGCGCCCGGCACGTTGCCCAGACCGCCGATCAGCAGAGCCACCACGCCCTTCAGCGTGGCCTGGAAGCCCATCGCCGGATCGATGCTGTTGTAGTACATGCCGACCAGCAAGCCGCTCACCCCGCCGAGCGCGCACGCGATCGCAAACACCGCCTGATTGACGCCGTTGACGTTGACGCCCATCTGCTGCGCCGCGTCCCGGTCCTGCGCAGTGGCGCGTACGGCCCAGCCGAGACGCGTGAAACGCAGGAACACATAGAGCACGGCAGCAGCCGTCACGCCGATGCCTGCGATCAGCAGATCCAGCGAGCCGATCGTTGCGCCGCCGACGCGAAAGTGCCAATCGGGCAGCGTGCTCGGCACCGGCCGCGGATCCGCGCCGAACAGCAGCTGCGCGCACTGATCGAGCACGAAGCTGATACCGATCGTCGCGAGTAGCGGCGCGATGCGTGCCGCGCCCTGCAGCGGCCGCAAGCCAATACGCTCGATCGCGATGCCCAGCAGCCCGCAGCCTATCACCACCGCCAGCAAAGCCAGCGGCAACGGCAACCCAAGCCGCGTCAGACACAGCCAGCCGATGAAGCTGCCGATCATGTACACCGAGCCGTGCGCAAAGTTGATCAGATGAGACACGCCAAAGATCAGCGCGAGTCCGACCGCCAGCAATGCATAGATATTGCCGACGATCAGTCCGTTGATCGTGTAGTCGAGCCATGAAGCCATAGCATTCAGATCCGGTGAGAAGCAGACACGTGAGCGTTGCTTGTGCGTTGCCCAGGCGTTATTTCGAAGCGACCAGCGGCTTAACACCATCCCATTGCGTGAACTGATTGTCCTTGACGACCAGGTACACGCTGCGCGCGCCGGCCACGCGGCGCGTCTGCGGGTCGAACTGCACCTTGCCGAAGATCAGGCTCGGCACGTCCTTGATCTGCTTCAGCCCGTCGTGCACCGCCTGACGGCTCACGCCGTAGCGGCGCATGACTTCAGCCGAGACGATCATCGCGTCGTAAGCGCGCGCGGCGAAGGTATCGGGCTCGCCGTTGTACTTCGCGCGATAACGCTGCACGAAGTCCTGCACTTCAGGCCGCTTGTCGCCGGGGAAGAAATTCGATTCGGTGAATACGCCGTTCACGGCCTCGCCGCCCAGTTCGAGAAACTTCGGCGAATAGACCGAGCCCACTGCCGCGATCGGTTGCGTCAAACCCGACGAACGCGCCTGGCGCACGATCTGCGCGCCATCCGCGTAGTACGAGATCAGCACGAGCGAATCGGGTTTCGCTTCGTTCACGCGCACCAGCGTCGCGCGGAAATCCTTTTCGGTCGGCTGATAGCCTTCAGCCGCGACGACCTGCGCGCCATCCTGTGCGGCGGCTTTCGCGAAAATGTCCTTGCTCGTGCGGCCCCAGTCGGTATTCAGATAGAGCACGGCAATGCGCTTGAAGCCGAGTTCTTTCGTCGCGTAGTGCGCGAGCAGCGGCTGCTCCTCGGCTTGACTCAGCGCCGTGCTCCACATGTAGTCGCCCCCCTTGGTGAAGTCGGGGTGCGAATTGGTGAAGCCGAATTGCACGAGTTGTCCGCGCTGATAAATCGGCGACGCTGCCATCGAGGTCGTGCTCGACAGGTCACCCAGCTCCAGCAGAATGCGCGGATCACCGACAAACTTTTGCGCGATCGATACGGCCTGACGCGGGTCGCCACGGCTGTCCTCGAAGTCGTACGCGAGCGGTCGGCCCTTGATGCCGCCCTGGCTGTTGATCTGCTCCAGTGCGAGATCGAAGCCGCGCTTCCACTGCGTGCCGTATTGCGCGTCCTGTCCGGTCAGCGGGCCACTCACGCCGATCAGATACGGCTCGCCCGTCGCGGCGCCGGCGTAGGCCGGCGAGGTTGCTGCGATGCCCGCCACTGCTGCGAGCACCGGCAGCGTTTTCAGCCAGCGTGACCAGTTGGTCCGCGACGATTTGGATACGTGTTTCATGTTTGCCCCGCCTGTCAGCTTCAAAGTGGGGCCATGTAACCACGGTGAATTCCGGCGAACCAACGAAGTTTTGGGAATATGGTTATCACTCTGGAGAAGGTGCCTCCGCTCGCTCGCGGCAACGCGACGAGCCCGTGTTCACGCCCATGCGCAGACACGCCGAGGTATCTCATTGACGCAATTGACTTTTCTCTCTTCCGACACGCGCCATATGAAACAGAATCTGCGGCGCCACGCACTCGCCCGCGAATCCGCTTCGCACTTTTTCGGTTGTCGATATCGGAATTCATTATATAAATCCCGTATTCAGACGACCCTACAATGCGCAGACCGAATTGCCAGGGCGAGTCATGGAGCTGCATCAACTCGAAGCATTTTCGGCGGTTATGTCCGCCGGCAGCATCACCGGTGCGGGACGTTTGCTAGAACGCTCGCAGCCAGCCGTCACGCGTCAGATTCAGGAACTAGAGGCGGATCTCGGCTATGCGCTGTTCAATCGCAACGGTCCGCGTGTGACGCCGACGGATCGCGCGTTTCTGCTTTACGAAGAAGTCGAGCGTTCGCTAATCGGGCTGAAGACCATCGAGCAACGGGCGCGCGCCATCGGCCTCGACGAAGCGGAACCGCTGCGCGTGGCGGCCACGCCCGCGCTGGCGGCGTCGATCGTGCCGCCAGCCATCGCCTCGCTGCCGCCGCTCGGCCACGCCCCGCAATTCCAGTTACGCAGTTTGTCGGCGGAACACGTCGTGCATGAAGTCCTGACCCGTACCGCGGATATCGGTCTGGTCACGCTGCCGATTGGGCATGCAGGGCTCGACATCCACTGGATCGCCGAAGCGCCCTGCGTGGCGCTCGTGCAGAGCGGCGACCCGCTCGCCACGCAACCGCAAATCGCGCTGCGCGATCTGGCGGACCGGCGCATCGTCACCGTGGCGAACCGGTTTCGGCTGCGGCATCGGATCGACGCCGCGTTCGCGGCCGCGCGTATTTCCGCCGACGTGTTTCTCGAAACCAACGCATCGTTGAACGCGGTGATGGCCGCTCGCGCGGGCGCCGGTGTCGCAATTGTGGACCCCGCCACCGGACTCGGCCTGTCGATCGAGGGCGTGACGGCGCGGCCGCTCGACTGCGCGATTCCGTTCTTCTTCGGCGTCGTGACGCCGGCAGGCAAACCACGCCGCGCGGCCGTCGACGCGTTGCTGCAATCCATCGAACACGCGACCCGCGAACTGCTGGAAGACGTAGTGCTACATCCTGCCCAGCAACACGATGCACTGCTACAGCGCGAAACGCGCGTCTCCCGCACGCGCACCAAACACCCGGAACACACAGCATGAATCGCCTTGCCGCACTCGAAGCCCGCTTGCGTGAAGATCTGCGCTGGCTGGAATTGCCCGCACCCTCGTGGGTCCCGCCGCGTTTCGCCGGCGCTGAACGCGTACTCGATGTCGTCGTGATCGGCGGCGGCATGGCGGGGCTCGCTGCGGCGGCGGAACTGCGCTGGCTCGGCATCGACAATCTGCAGGTGTTCGACCGCGCGCCATCAGGACGCGAAGGCCCATGGGTATCGTTCGCGCGAATGGAAACGCTGCGCTCGCCCAAGCAACTCACGGGGCCCGCACTGCGCATGCCGGCCCTCACGTTTCGCGCGTGGTACGAAGCGCAATTCGGCGGCGGCGCGTGGGATGCGCTCTACAAGATTCCGCGAACACAGTGGATGGACTATTTGCGCTGGTATCGCGAGGTGCTCGATCTGCCGGTGCAAAACGACACCACGTTGACCTCGCTGCGTCCGCGCGACGACGGCCTGCTTGAACTCGATCTCGCCGATGCGAGTGGGCAGCGCGCGGTGCTCGCGCGGCATGTCGTGCTCGCCACCGGACGCGACGGCTTGGGCGGCCCGTCTGTACCCGCCATCGCCAATACGGTTGCACACCGCTACTGGGCGCACTCCGCGGATGCAATCGATTTCGCTGCATTGGCCGGCAAGCGTGTCGGCGTCGTCGGCGCGGGTGCATCCGCCTTCGACAATGCCGCGACCGCGCTCGAAGCGGGTGCGGCCAGCGTCGATCTGTTTATCCGCCGCGACGATATTCCGCGCGTGAACAAGCTGACGGGCATCGGCAGTCCGGGGCTCGTGCACGGTTTCGCCGATCTCGACGACGCATCCAAATGGCGTTTCCTGCACTACGCACAGGCTGAGCAAACACCGCCGCCAAGAGACAGCGTGCTGCGGGTTTCACGCCATGCGGGCGCACGCTTTCACGTCGGCAGCCCGCTTGTTGCCCTCAATAAACTCGACGATGACGCGCTCGCTATAACGACGCCGAAGGGTCGCTACGTGGTCGACTTTCTGATCTTCGCGACCGGTTTTCATTCGGATATCGCCACGCGCGCCGAATTCGCGCCGTTCGCCCGCTTTGTACGGCGCTGGAAAGACCGCTATCAGGCAGACCCGTCGCTGCCTTCGTACGAACTGGCCGAGTCGCCGGATCTCGGCGCCGCGTTCGCGTTTCAGGAGCGCGATCCAGGCACATGTGGCGCGCTGACGCAGATCCATTGCTTCAATCATGCAGCGAGCCTCAGCCACGGCAAGCTCTCCGGCGACATCCCCGCGATCAGCGATGGCGCGCAGCGTCTGGCGCGCGGCATCGCAAGCCGCCTGTTCGACGCGGATCGCGAGCGGCACTACGAGGCGCTGCTTGCCTTCGACACGGCTGAGCTTCGAGGGGACGAATGGACCGATGCGGATGCATCGTCCGACACTTCACGCGCTCACCTGCAAGCAGAGAACGCCGCTGACAGCACTGCTGAAAACGCCGCCGAAAACACAGATTAACCCGCCGGAGCAGACATGACCGACCTCGCGTCACCGACTCAACCCGCAGCGCCCTCAGGCGCGGACACCATCGACACCCTCGCCGGCCTGCAAGCCGGCAGCCCACTCGCTGCGATTCGCCAAGCCCGCGACAAAGTCGCACTGCACACGCAACGCAGCGAAGACGCGTTGTTCGATCCGGCGTTGCCCGACCTGTCGCCGCAGGAGCGTTTGTTTGCCGCGTGGTATGCCTCGCGCCTCTCGCTGGCCAATGACCTCGCCGATGCCTACTCGACGAAGCTCATCGCCACTGGCGCACAGCCCGCCACGCTCGACGCAATCGAAGCGGGCACGCTCGACCCCGCCACCGACGCTCGCCTGATCGCGATCCTCTCGCACGTCAAACTGCTGACTATCACACCAGTCAAAGCACGCCCCGAGCATCTGCAAACGCTGCAGCAAGCCGGCATCACGACACGCGGCATCATCGCGTTGTCACAGCTGATCGCGTTTGTCACTTATCAATTGCGCGTGGTAGCAGGCCTGAAGGCATTGCGCGCCGCACAGGAGGCAGCATGAGCCAGGTCAACACCAGTGCATCGCCGGTTGAGCGGCTCAACGGCTTCACCTTCGATACGCTCGGCTGGCGCGCGTGGCTCGACACGGTCAGCCTCGCCGGCGCCACACTAGAGCAGATCGCCGTGCTCGAAGAGAGCCATCCGCACGCCAAGACCTCCGACTACTATCTGCTGCTGGTCCAGCAGGCGGAAATTCTGCGCCAGCGCTCCGGGGTCTTCAACGCGATCATGTATGCGCCAGGCGGCCTGCCGCGCGCCGAGCGTGAACTCGCCAGCACCGTGGTTTCGCGCCTGAACGGCTGCGTGTATTGCGCTTCGGTGCATGCACAACGATTCGGTCAGCTCGCGAAGCGGACCGACGCGATCGAACAGGTTTTTGAAGACCCGTCGACCGCAGGCACCACGGAGCGCGAGCGCGCAATCATCCGGTACGCGATCGAACTGACTGAACACCCTGAAGGCGTCGACGCCGCCACTATCAAGCGGCTCGAAGCAAACGGCCTGACGCAGGCGGAGATTCTCGATCTGACTCACGCTATCGCGATCTTCGCGTGGGCCAACCGCTTGATGCTCACGCTTGGAGAACCGGTGTTTCCGCATGCCGAATAGGCCATCAGCCGCATTGCGGTATCCTCACGGGCTCGTTCAGAAGGAGGATGGATTCATGAAGTTTTCGATTTGCGTGGCGGTTGCCGCCCTGACGCTGTCCGCCACCGCATACGCGCAAACCTCGCAAACCTTTCGCTTCGGCGAAGGCCAGAGCTCGCTGCCGTCCGGCAATGCCCATCCGGCACCCGCTCCCGGTGCCCAGGCCCAACAGCCGCAACCGATGCAGGCCCAGCCGCAACAGCAGGCGGCGGAAAATGCTCCGGCCAAGGCCAAGCCGAAGCACAAGGCAAAGCATCATCGGCATCATCGTGGGCATGTGACGCAGCCGGATACGTACTCGCATAACTGATCGGCGAAACGCCTGCCACGCGCAGGCGTCTTCGCGACGAAAATCCGTAGCGCCCGGCGCAGCCGTATGGCCGGGCGCTACGCGCCATCCCTCGATCGCGCCGGCCACCTATGCATACGCGGATACTGCCTAAAAATCCCGGCGATTTTTGATTCGCTTCAAATTCTCGCCCGCGGCGGGCATAGTGAAACGTATCCTCAGACTCACCGCCGACAGGACCACGTATGAGCACCACCCGCCCCGCGCCCTCCACGCCCCATTCAGCCGACTCCACTGCCACCCCGCTGTCCACCGCGCCCTTGATCCGCGATGCCACCGAAGCCGATCTATCCGCGATCCAGGCGATCTACGCGCACCACGTACTGACCGGCGTCGCTTCGTTCGAAGAAATTCCGCCTTCCGTCGACGACTTGCGCACGCGGCTCGCGTCGGTACGCAGTCACGGGCTGCCGTACATGGTGGCCGAGATCGACGGCGAAGTCGCCGGCTACTGTTACGCGACGCCGTACCGGCCGCGCGCCGCCTATCGCAACACGATCGAAGATTCGATCTATGTGAGCGACGCCTATCGCGGGCGCGGCCTGGGACGCGTGCTACTGCAGGCGCTAATCGAGCGCTGCGAAACCGGACCGTGGCGCCAGATGGTCGCCGTGATCGCCGACGGCGGCAGCGGCGGTTCACTCTCTCTGCATGCGCAGTTGGGCTTCGAATTGACCGGCACGTTGAAGGCGGTCGGCTTCAAGCACGGCCGGTGGCTCGACACCACGCTGATGCAGCGGACGTTGGGCGTGGGCGATTCGACCGTGCCGGACGACGTGGCGCGTTAAAATCCCCTCATGCCCAAAACGCCGCCCCCTATTCCGCCTTCGTCCGACGCCCCGAGCGTCCCGGCAAGCGCTACGCCGCGCAACGAATACACCGTCGACGAACTCGCTCGTGTGACCGACACCACCGTGCGCAACGTGCGCGCCTATCAGGACCGCGGCCTGCTCGAGCCGCCGGAAAAGCGCGGCCGCGTCGGCGTGTATGACGACACGCATGTCTCGCGTCTGAAGCTGATCAATCACCTGCTTACGCGCGGCTACACGCTCGCGAACATCCAGGATCTGATCATGGCCGTCGACGAAGGCCACGATCTGCGTTCGATCCTCGGCCTCGAAACTGCGATCGGCAGCCGCTGGTCGCGCGAACGGCCGAAAAAATACTCGCTGATCGAACTGCTGCAAATGTTCGGCGACAAAGCCTCGCCGAGCGCCCTCGGCAAAGCGGTTGATCTGGGTTTGCTGGAGCGCGACGGCCTCTCCTTCGTGTCCGGCAGCCCAACAGCGCTGGCCGCCGGCGCGACCATGGCCAAGGAAGGCATTCCGCTCGCCGACCTGCTCGACGCCGTGGGTATCGCCAGACCGCATTTCAATGCGGTCGCCAAGGCGCTGGTCGATCTGGTGGTCCGTCAACTGGACCGCTATGACGCCGACGCCCTGCCGCCGCCCGCCGACGTGCCCGCCCTGGTCGACGCGATCTGGCGGGTGCGGCCGCTGGCGATGGTGCTGGTAGAAAGCGAAATGAACCGTGCGCTGGAAGAAGCCTCCGGCGACTATCTCGGCGACCGGGTCGCGGCGATCATGGAAAAGAAGCTGGGTCACGTGCCCGAAGGCACGGCGGCCGAGCGCGCCGCGGCAAAGAAAGATAAACCCAGGAAATAGCGTTGCACGCGGCCATTTGCTCCCGCTAGCGGTGCTGCTCGCGTGCGCGGCGAGCGCGTCCCCTTTCAGCGAGCAAGCAGGCGCTTTCATGCCCCGGCCGTACGCGTGCGCGTCATATTCAAATCTGCATTGCTTCGTTTGATCGGCGGGACGTCCATGCGACGATCTTCGACTAATCGAACGCAATGGAGATTCGCAGGATGTCCCGACATACCCGTATTTCGCTACACGTCGCCGCTGCGTTGCTGGCGGCGCTCACCACATTCAGCGCGAGCGCGCAGAGCACCAGTAATGGCAACGGCAGCGAGCCGGCCAACGTGCTGCGCATCGGCTATCAGAAATCGGGCTTGCTCGCGATCCTCAAGGCGCAAGGCTCGCTCGACGAAAAGCTCAAGCCGCTCGGCTACAGCATCAAGTGGTTCGAATTTCCGGCCGGCCCGCAACTGCTTGAAGCACTGAACGCGAACAGCGTCGACTTCGGCTACACCGGCGCGCCGCCGCCCGTGTTCGCACAGGCCGGCGGCGTGAGCTTCGTGTATGTCGGCGCGGAGCCGTCAGGGCGTCATGCTGAAGCGATTCTGGTCCGAAACGATTCCGCGCTGCATAGCGTGGCGGAATTGAAGGGCAAGCGCGTCGCGCTGCAGAAGGGTTCCAGCGCGAACTATCTGCTGCTCGAAGCGCTGAAAAAAGCCGGCCTGCGTTACGAAGACGTTCGCCCGGTCTATCTGGCGCCCGCCGATGCGCGCGCCGCCTTCGAAAGCGGCACCGTCGATGCATGGGCGATCTGGGACCCTTACTATGCGTCCGCACAGCAGGCGCTGAAGGCGCGCACGCTGGTCGATTATTCGGAACTCAACAGCCCCCATAACTTCTATGAGGCCACACGTGACTTCGCGCAGCAGCATCCGGATGTGATCGGTGCGATTCTTGGACAGTTGCGCATCACCGGCCTATGGGTAAATGACCATCCGGTGGAAACTGCCGCGCTGATCGCGCCGAAGGTCGGCCTCGATCAGAAGCTGGTCGAAACCTGGGTGCGCCGTTATCCGTACGGCACCACCGCCGTGACCGACGAGATCGTGCGCTCGCAGCAGGTCGTCGCGGATGCGTTTTACGGCGCGCATCTGATTCCGCAAAAAATCACGGTGAAGGACAACGTCTGGCAGAACCGCGAGGTGGCTGCGGCTCTGGCCGCGAAGTGAAGCGGCAGCACGGCCGTGCTGCCGTGCGTGCTGCACGTCTTACGCATAGCCTGCGTAGCCAGGAACAGCGGACCCGCCGGTCCGCTTTTTTACGCCTGATGCTCTCATCTTTATTTCACATTACGAAAATTCTGTGGCCAGTCTTAGAGCCCAGGGTCTAACAGCCCGCTTGCGTCGTCCGTTGACAGCCTTTATTGTTACATCAACCAATGTAACAGTTAAGAGCGAACAACAAGGAGACGGATCGGATGAACGCACGCATGATGCCCCCCGACGACGCGGCGCCCAACGCATCCGCGCCCGTCGACACCGATATCGCCATCATCGGTTCCGGCTTTGCCGGCCTCGGCATGGCGATCCGGCTTCGGCAAGCCGGCATGACCGATTTCGTCATCGCCGAAAAGGCCGAGTCGGTCGGCGGCACCTGGCGCGACAACCACTACCCGGGTTGTGCCTGCGACGTGCAATCCCACGTCTATTCGTTTTCCTTCGCCCCGAATCCGCGCTGGACCCGCATGTTCGCGCGTCAGCCGGAAATTCGCGCCTATCTGGAAGAATGCACGCAACGCTTCGGTATCCAGCGTCATCTGCGCTTCGGCCATGAACTGGCCTCCGCGATCTACGACGAAACCCGCCACCGCTGGCAACTGACGTTCGCAAACGGCCAGCAATGGTCGGCGCGCGTGCTGATCTCGGGCATGGGCGGACTGTCACGCGCGGCCCTGCCGAACATTCCCGGCATCGAGACATTCAAGGGTAAAGCGTTCCACTCGCAGCACTGGGACCACACGTATCCGCTCGAAGGCAAACGCGTCGCGGTGATCGGCACCGGGGCGAGCGCGATCCAGTTCGTGCCGCAGATCGCGCCGCGCGTCTCGCATCTGAACCTGTTCCAGCGCACGCCGCCGTGGATCATGCCCAAGGCCGACCGCGCGGTGAAGCCGTTCGAACAGTGGTTGTTCAAGCATCTGCCGTTCACGCAGAAGATCATGCGTTCGGCGCTCTACTGCATGCTCGAATCGCGCGCCTTCGGCTTCGCGATTCATCCAACGCTCATGAAAACCGCGCAGAAAGTCGCGGAACGCCATCTGCGCCGCCAGGTGCCCGATCCGCAACTGCGCGCCACCCTCACGCCGAACTACACGATGGGCTGCAAGCGCATCCTGATCTCGAACGACTACTTCCCCGCGCTGTCGCGCCAGAACGTGGCGGTGACGACCGCCGGCATCGCCCGCGTCGAAGAAGATGCGGTGATCACGACCGACGGCACGCGTCATCCGGCCGACTGCCTGATCTTCGGCACCGGTTTTCAGGTGGCTGATCCGTTTCCGGCGGGTGTGGTGCGTGGCCGTGGCGGCGTCGATATCGTCGATACGTGGCGCGATGGCGCGCATGCGTATCTCGGTACGACGCTGCCTGGTTATCCGAACTTCTTCATGATCGTCGGCCCGAACACCGGCCTCGGTCACAACTCGATGGTGTTCATGATCGAGTCGCAGGTCGAATACGTGCTGCGCGCGCTGAAGACGATGAACGCGGAACGCGCCGATGCGATCGAAGTGCGTCCGCATGTCGAACGCGCCTACAACGAACAGATCCAGCAGAAACTCGGCCGCGCAATCTGGTCGACGGGCGGCTGCAAGAGTTGGTATCTCGATCCGAAAACCGGCAAGAACACCACGCTGTGGCCAGGATTCGCCTACAAATTCCGCCAGGCGACCAGCACCTTCAGCATGGAGGATTACCTCGCGTATTCGCCCGCGGTGCAACCGCCAGGCGGCCACGCCGGCTCGCAGCAGCAACCCGTGCATGCACATGGACATGGCAATGCAGCCGCGACATCCGCCGAAGCAACCTGAATAAGCATAACGACAAGGCACCGTTCAGAGAGGACAGGAGATAAGCCAATGAAGAACTTCACCGACAGAGTGGCCGCGATCACCGGCGCAGGCTCGGGCATGGGCCGTTCGCTCGCGATCCGGCTGGCGCGCGAAGGCTGCCACCTCGCGCTCGCCGATCGCAATGCCGCGGGCCTCGCCGAAACCGCGCAACTTGCGCAGGCCGCCGCGCCGCATATCGTCGGCTCGCCGCTGCGTATCACTACGCGTGTGCTCGACGTATCGGACCGCGCCGCGATGTTCGAATGGGCCGCCGAAACGGCCGCGCAGCATCAGCGCGTGAACCTCGTGTTCAACAACGCGGGCGTGGCGCTGTCGAGCACCATCGAAGGTATGGAGTACGCCGACCTGGAGTGGATCGTCAACATCAATTTCTGGGGCGTAGTGCATGGCACGAAGGCGTTTCTGCCGTATATCAAGGCCTCCGGTGCGGGACACATCGTCAATACGTCGAGCGTGTTCGGCCTGTTCTCGCAGCCCGGCATGAGCGGCTACAACGCGACCAAGTTCGCCGTGCGCGGCTTTACCGAAGCATTGCGCCAGGAACTCGATCTGATGAAGTGCGGCGTGTCGGCCACCTGCGTGCACCCGGGCGGCATTCGCACCAGCATCGCGCAGTCGAGCCGGATCTCGTCGAACATGGTCGGCTTCATGCTGGAAAACGAACAGCAAGGTAAGGACGACTTCGAGAAGTTTTTCATCACCACCGCCGACGAAGCCGCACGTGTAATTCTCGACGGCGTGCGCAAGAACAAGCGGCGCGTGCTGATCGGCCGCGATGCGCGCGCCGCCGACTGGTTGGCGCGCACGTTGCCGGCGGCCTATCAGGCGCTGGTCGTGATGCAGACGCGCCGTATGAAACGCGTTGCGGAAAAGCGCGCACGCCGCGCCGCGCAAGTGGACGGCCGGCGTGCGTGATGCGTCGCCCGATGGCGTGCAGCGCGCAACGCAATTCACACGATCAGCACGATCAGCACAATCAACAGGACATAAAGGAAAACAAGGAGAATGGCCATGATGCCGGTTCGCCGCGACCTCCGCTTCAACTTACCGCCCGAACGTGCCTCGGATTGGCACGTGCAGGGCTCGCATGTGACACACTTCTTCAATGCGCTTTCGCTGCTCTTCCCTGCCGGCGAACGTTTCTTCATGGACAGCGTGCGCAACTACCGCGACCAGATCGACGACCCCGTGCTGAAAAAACAGGTGCTCGGCTTCATCGGCCAGGAAGCGATGCATACGCGCGAACACATCGAATACAACGATCTGTTGCAGGAAGCCGGTTTGCCCGCGCATAAGCTCGACAAGCGCCTGTGGGCGATTCTCAACTTCGGCCGCAAGATCCTGCCGCATTCGTATCAACTCGCGGTCACGGTCTGCCTCGAGCATTACACGGCGATGCTTGCCGGCTTGTTGCTGGAAGACGCATCGCGTATCGGCGGTTCGGTCGAAGGCTATACGCAGATGTGGACGTGGCATGCGCTCGAAGAAACGGAACACAAGTCGGTTTCGTACGACGTGTGGAATGCGGTGCTGAAGCCCGGCCTCGGACGCTATCTGCTGCGCACCGGCACGATGCTCGCCACGACGCTGACCTTCTGGCTGATCGTGTTCGACTTCCACGTGCGTCTGCTAATCGCCGATCGCAAACGCGGCGGCCATATCCGCGGCATGTGGCGCGTCGTGAAGTATCTGTACGGCCCGCGCCATGGCGTGTTTCCGCGTATTGCCGGTGAATGGCTGAGCTTTTTCCGGCCGAGCTTCCATCCGTGGGATCACGACAATCGCGCACAACTGTCGCGCATCGACGGGCTCATCGCCGCGGTCGACGCCACCAACGCGGCCATGCCGAGCGCCCGCAAAGCCGCACGACGTGGCGTGCAGGCGGCCGCGTGATACGCGACACGCTGTCGGTCGAAGCCGGCGACGTGCGGCTCGCGGTCTACGTGAGTGGACCGCGCGACGCGCCACCGATCGTGCTCGTGCACGGTTACCCCGATTCGGCGGCAGTGTGGGAGCCGGTCCGCGCGCAACTCGACGCGCGCTACCGCGTCATCAGCTATGACGTGCGTGGCGCCGGGGCATCCGGCGCGCCCGAGTCGCGCGCGGCTTACCGGCTCGAACGGTTGGCCGCCGATCTCGCGGCCGTCGCGGATGCAACATGCGGCGCGCGGCCGTTTCACCTGGTCGGCCACGACTGGGGTTCGATTCAAAGCTGGGAAGCGGTCACTGATCCGACCTTCAAAGACCGCATTGCGTCGTACACGTCGATCTCAGGGCCGTGCCTCGATCATGCGTCTTTCGGCTTACGCGGTGCTGGTGCTGGTGCTAGCGCCGATCGTGCGGAACAGTCCAATGCGCATCGGGCAGCTAAGCGCCCGTTCGGCAGCGGCGTTCGGCAAGCACTCAAATCCTGGTACATCTTCTTCTTTCACCTACCGTTGCTGCCGGAGTTGGTATGGCGCGCCGGCGGCGCACGCATGTGGCCGCTATGGCTGCGCCTGACCGAACGGGTGCGCCCTGAACGCGATCTTGCGCAGATGCGCAACGCGATCAACGGCCTGAATCTTTATCGCGCCAATTTCATCGACAAATTGCTGTACCCACGCGCGCGTCACGCACATGCGCCGGTGCAATTCATCGTGCCGCTGCGCGATCGCTACGTCGGGCCCGAGCTCTCCATTGGACTCGAAGGCTGGCTCGGCCCGTATAGCCGCACTGAAATCGATGCCGGCCATTGGGTCGTATTGCGCGAACCCGAACGTATCGCGGCAGGCATCGAGTGCTTTGTCGAGCAACACAGGGCACAGCAGCTATCAGACAACGGCGGCTCCGGCACCTCGACGGTCACCGCTCGCGCGGCAGGCGCGTGAACAGCGTCGGATAGTCGATCACGAGGCCGTCTTCATCCACCGTCAGGTCCGCGGTGAAATTGCGGAAGATGCCTTCATAGCGATACACGCGATTCAACTCGATGCACGAATACGCCTGCTCGGCCCGCGTAACCTGTAGATCCGGTGTCGAAATATAGGCCACGGAAATCGGCTGACGCTCGCCTTCGGTTAGTTGCAAACGGCGGATCGGCAACGTGTTCGTATAGGGTGTGGCGGCGATATCGATATCGATGCAGCCTTCAATCGCGCTCAGTACGAGGCCGTGGCCATCATGCCAATGGCCGGCGCCGTCGCCGTGCAATTCCAGCTCAGCGCCGCCGACGATCTTCAGCCACGCATACGTGGTGCGCCATTGCGCATCGCAGCGCACCTTATAGTGCAAACCATATTCCTTGCCGTAGCGCTGCCCGACCAGGACGCTTTCCACTGCAAAACCGTCCGCGTGCGCGTCGAACGCCAGATGTTCGAAGCCGTCGCCCTCTTCCGATGCCCACCTTAGTTCACGCATCAGCCTCTCTCCTTGTGGAACGGCGCGGCAAACGCGCCGGGTTTCTATCGTAGCGTGAAAGTTTTCGGTTCGCCGACGCATCTTTTTCGGCTTTCGGCTCTATGGCGCGCATGTGTCGCAAATAGCCACTATCAACGGCGGCGATCCCCGGCGCGGCGCCAGTAGCCTATGCTCGCGGTTCATTCTTAACCTGATCCGCTGCGCGCGGCCGACCTGCACGCGGCAAAGTCGCGCCGCATCGAATTCGCCGCCCTCAAACCATGCACGCCGCCGCAACCGAAGCACAATCTGCCGCCTTGCGCACCTTGCTGCGCAGTCTCGGCCAGATCGTGCTGCAACCGAACGCCTTCACCGGCGCGTGCCTGCTAGGCGCGTGGCTGCTATACGATCCGCGCCTCGCCTGTGCGGCGCTAATGGGCGCGATCGCGGCCAACGTGAGCGCGGTGCTGGCCGGCTATTGCGAGGCCGACACGCGCGCCGGCTTGCACGGCTTCAATGGCGCGCTGGCTGGTCTCGCCGCATTCAGCTTCATCCCCGACAACGCGACGGCCGCCGCCGTGGCCATTCTGGCCGCGACGGGCACGGCATGGCTGCTGGAACCGTGGTCGCGCTGCTTGCGCGCGCGTGGGCTCGGCTATTTCTCGAGCCCCTGTTTGATCGTCACGTGGCTTTGGCTGCCGCTGGTGACTCGCGTCGCTCAACAAGCAAGCCTCGCCGCTGAGCCCCCGCTCAGCACGGTGCAATTGAGCAGCGGCTTACTCGCCGGATTCGCGCAAACCGGCTTTGCGTCCGGCGCGTTGCCAGGTGTGCTCGTGTGGATCGGCATTGCGGCTGCGTCAAGACGGCACGCGCTGTGGACGCTGGTTGGCGCGGGCCTCGCGAGCGTCATGCATTTGCTGCTCGGCGCGGGTGCAAGCTCGTTCGACGCAGGCCTGTTAGGATTCAACGGCGCGCTGACCGCGATTGCACTGGTCGATTGCGGCATCGCGATGACGCTCGGCGGTGTTGTACTTTCGGTCGTGCTGCAAATGGCGGCCGCTTACTATGCGTTGCCGGCTATGACCGCGCCATTCGTACTCGCGACTTGGAGCATGCAGTGGCTCGCGGGCCGTTTTACGCGCGGTACGGCAATGCCCGAACTGGCGAAGCGTGTCGAAGCAGGAAGGCGTGTCACGTCGACGGCGTCGGCCAGGCGCCAGGTTTAGCTGGACCCAGGCCACAGTCACAGCCCATCAAGCAATTTCAGGAGGCAGACATGTCGTTCACCCACACGCCCGCTGGCCGTGTCACCGAGGCGGGGCCAAGGTCAGAAGCGGAACAGCAAACCCGCGTCGACCTGGCCGCCGCCTATCGCCTCGCGGCGCTCAACGGCTGGGACGACCTGGTCTACACGCATATCTCGGCCAGCGTTCCCGGCGAACC
This sequence comes from Paraburkholderia sediminicola, assembly GCF_046026675.1. GTDB lineage: Bacteria > Pseudomonadota > Gammaproteobacteria > Burkholderiales > Burkholderiaceae > Paraburkholderia > Paraburkholderia sediminicola_F. Next base: position 2,478,442 of record NZ_JAQQEY010000002.1, read on the forward strand.
CGGCCACTTCCTGATCAACCCGTTCGGTCTCGCATTCGACGAAGTGTGCGCGTCGAACCTGGTGAAGATCGATATCGAAGGCAACATCGTTGGCGCGAGTGAGCATCCGGTCAACGCCACCGGCTTCGCGCTGCACGCCGCCGTGCACGCGGCACGCGCCGATGCTTTCTGCGTGATGCATTTGCACAATACGGCGGGCGTGGCGGTTTCCGCGCAACCGGCCGGCTTGCTGCCGGCGTCGCAACATGCGCTGCGTTTTTACGGCCACCTCGCGTATCACGACTACGAAGGCCTCGCCTTTACGCCGACCGAAGGCGAACGCCTCGTCGCACATCTCGCCAACAGACCGGCCATGCTATTGCGTAATCACGGCACCCTGACCGCCGGCCGCACCGTCGCCGAAGCCTATGTACTGATGGCGACGCTGATCAAGGCCTGCGAAATCCAGTTGCAGGCGCAAGCATGCGGCAGCGAGCTTGTCGTGCCGAGCGACGCCGTAGCCGCACGCACCGCCGATCAACTGTACGACGGCGGTGCTATTGAAGGCGCGCTGGAATGGCCTGCGTTGCTACGCAAGCTCGACCGGATCGATCGCACGTACCGCGATTAAATTTACTTCTCAACATCACTCATCACGGAGTCATGCAATGCCCACGTTTCGTATCGAACTCTTCGAAGGCCGCTCGCTGGAACAAAAACGCCAGTTCGTCGAAGCCATTACCAAAGCGACCTGCGAATCGCTCGGCGTCGAACCGAATTCGGTGGACATTATTCTCACCGACGTCAAACGCGAAAACTGGGCAACGGGTGGACGTTTGTGGTCCGAAGCGGACGCTTGATTGTCCGTATTCGCTATCCTGCGTCTTAATCCTGTCCGATTGGCACCACGGATTTGCGCCATGTGAGCTGAAAAGCCGTCACTGGGTCTATCGGTGGGCAGTAACGCGACACGGAGCGCTTCACGACTGAGCCGAAGTCCATGCACCGCCGAAAATGCTGCGCGCGTTGCGCGCGCAGCAGGTACTTCTGAGCGACGCGTATCTGAAACGCGTCGCCGTGGCAGTGTCGACAGACGCCGCCACGCCACCCGTCGATTAGAACTTGTGGATGATGCCTACGCCAGCAGCAAACTGGCTGCGTGACGAAGACGGCGCGCTGTTCTGGCCGTCGCCGATATCGGCCGTTGCGTTGATGATGCTCGTGCCGTTCGTGCCGATCGTCTGGCCACCCGCACGCTGATAGGCTTCCAGCGCGTACAGACCGGTGCGCTTGGAGAGGCTGTAGTACTGCGAGAGGTTGAACTGCTGGTAGCGTGCCGAGCTCGAGATGCCATTCGACTGCGTTGCGCGCGTATAGCTATAGCCCGCAGCCAGATCCAGCACCGTCAGCGGCTTGAAGTGCAGCACTGCACCCGCGGTGTTGAAAATCGCCTCGTTGTGGAACTTCGAGTTGATGCCCGGGATGTATTGCACGTTCGAATACGAGAACGAGACGTCCCATTGCGAGCTGAACGCATAACCGCCCGTCACCGCAACGCGCTGCTGCGCCTGCGCCGTCTGGTAACCGTTATTGATGCCCGACACACCCGCCTGCGCGCCCGCATTCGACGTCGTGGAATCCGCACCCCACGCACCGCCGCCAGGCGTCGAGTTATTGATGCGCTGGTAGCCTGCCGCGATACCGAACGGACCATTCAGGTACTGGATTGCCGCGCTATACGTCGAACCGGCATTGGTGCTGCCCGCCACGCCGCCCACCGAATACGAACCGCTCACCGTCAGGCCATACATGCTCGGCGACGTGTACACCAGCGAGTTGTTGGCGCGGTACAGCGTATCCAGCGAATCGATATCGCCCGGGTGTGCGCCGTATGCGCCCGTCAGCCACGTGGTCGGGCTGTAGGGCGACAGCAGTGTGTAGTACGACGTGTATTGACGGCCGGCCGTGAACGAGCCGTAGGTGGCGTTGGCCACGCCGACATACGCCTGCCGGTTGAACGCAAGACCGGTGACGGACTGTGCGCCGGTTGCGCTGTTAAAGCCCTCTTCCAACTGGAAGATCGCCTTCGTGCCGCCGCCCAGATCTTCGGAGCCCTTCAGGCCGAAGCGGCTGCCCGCCCAGATGCCGTTCACCATCTTGATCACCGAGCGGCCGCCACTCGTCGAACCGAGCGACGTCTGGCTGCTCTGATAACCGATTCCCGTATCGACGATCCCGTACAGCGTCACACTGCTCTGAGCGTGCGCGCCGAGGGCGACCAACCCAAGGGCCGAGGTTGCTATTACCTTTTTCATTTCTGCTCCTCTTTAAAAAACTTATTTGTCGTATCTGGCAGTGCCACACCGGCGCCGACTCTTAATCAAGCATTCAAAACACCGGGTGACCATTGATCAGGCTAGGCAACCACGTCGAGAACATCGGTACGTACGTCACAATGTTGATCGCGCTGAAGATAGCCAGGTAATAAGGCCACGCCACCTTGGTGGTTTCACCTATCGACACACTGCCGATCGCGCAGCCGATGAACTGCACCGAACCAATCGGCGGATGCACGAGACCCAATGCACAGTTCAGCAAAATCATGATCCCGAACTGAACGGGACCGACGCCGGCATGCATCGCCATCGGCAGGAACAAGGGCGTGGTGATCAGGATGTGCGCGGCCATGTCGACGAACGTGCCGAGAAAGATCTGGATGATGTTGATGTAAAGCAGCATCAACCACGGCAGGCTCGTTGCCCCATCGAGCATGTGCTCGATGGCATCGGGAATCTCCAGATAGGCCATCTGGTAGCGCAGCATGTTCGACACGCCGATCAGCAGCAACACCACGCCAGTGGTTTTAGCGGCCTTGGACAGCGCGTGAAAGAGCTTCTTCATCGTCATCGTGCGATAAATGACGATCGTCAGCACGAGCGAATAAGCCACCGCGATAGCGGCGGCCTCCGTCGCTGTAGCAATACCCTTGGCCACGCAGACCAGAATGATTGCGATCACCATCAAGCCGGGCAACGCACCGAGAAAGGTGCGGGCCACCGCGAACCAGCCGGGAAAGCGCTGCAATTCGGTCGAGCCGTCAGGGCGGCGCGGATAGCCAAACTTGACCGCCTGCCAGTACGCGGCGATGAGCACGAAACCCATCACCCACAGAACCGGCAACAGACCAGAAAACAACAGATCGCCGATCGACACGCCGCTCATCTGGTGACCATTCAACGTCCCGGTGATGCCTTGGGCCGCGAACGCATAGATGATCATGTTCGTCGACGTGGGCATCAGCGCGCCCGCCAGCGACGAATGGGTCGTCACGTTGACCGCATAGGCCGCGCTATAGCCTTCGCGCTTCATCAACGGAATGACGACGCCACCCATGGCCGACGTGTCTGCCGTCGGCGAACCGGACACGCCACCGAACAGCGTGCACGCGACCACGTTAGCCATGCCGAGCCCACCGCGGAAATGGCCGACCGTGGCCTGCGCGAAACGCAGGATACGGTCGGCGATACCGCCGTGCAGCATCAACTCGCCGGAGAAGATGAAGAATGGGACCGCGAGAAACGAAAACGCGTTCATTCCCGAAATCATCGACTGCATGGCGGTGGCCGCCGGCAAGCCTTCATAGAGATACGTCAGGACGCACGAGAGTCCCAACGCGAATGAAACAGGAACCCCGAATACGAGGAAAACGAGGAAACTAACTGAGAGAATGGCAAGTTCCATGATTCTTCTATTTTTGTTTCTGTGCGAAAAGCCCCAGCAGGTTCTCGAACGAGAACAGAGCGATGCAGGCGCTGGCAATGACCGGAATCAAATATCGAAGCGCTTCCGGAAGGCCCAGGATCGGGATCTTGTCGTCTATCGTCGTCTCCGCCATCTGCCAGCAGCCGAAGAAAATCGCCACGGCCAGCACGATCAGGCAAATATGCTGGAACGCATGAGCGATCATCTGACCTTTCGGCGGCAGTTTCTTGACTAGCGAATCAAGCCCGATGTGGCCGCCTTCGCGAACTTTGAGCGCGGCGCCGAACATGGCGATCACAATCACCAGGAGGAGGGCAATGGGCTCGACGAAATCCGGTGCATCGCTGAAGACATAGCGCATCACGACGCTATAAATCACCAATAGACACAGCGTGGCGAGACTCGCCGACGCCACGACCACCAGTACACCGAAGAGAAAATCATTTGGGCGTTTCATGAATCTCATTGACCCCATCCTTGCATACAGCGGACTTATATTTGATCTTCAGGAATCCTGCTAAGCCTCACCGGCTCAGGAAACCGTACGGTGGGAAAAACCGGCAGCGCGTGCTGCACGGCCCTTCTCCACCGCGTTACGTCCAAACTTATTTGACTGCCTGGATTTCGTCGACGAGCTGCTTCATTTGCGGCGTCTTTTCATACTTCGCCCAGACCGGTTGCATCGCCTTCACGAAAGCAGGACGGTCGATCTGCGACGCGGTAACGATCGTCGCGCCGCCCTTGGTGACCGTCTTTGCCGCGTCGGCTTCACGCGCGGTCCACAGCTTCGTGTAATAAGGCACCGAGTCAGCCGCCGCCTTCTTGATGATCTCCTGCTCCTGCGGCGTCAGCGTGTCCCACACCTTCTTGGAGAACACCAGCACTTCCGGCGTCATCGAATGCTGGGTTTCGGAATAGACCTGCGCGACTTCGAAGTGCTTGGTCTCTTCGTACGACGGCAGGTTGTTTTCCGCGCCATCCACCAGACCCGTTTTCAGGCCCGTATAGACTTCGGCGAACGGCATCGGGGTCGGTGTGCCGCCCATCGCCTTGATTTCGTCGACCATCAGATCCGAAGGCTGCACCCGTACCTTGAGGCCCTTCATGTCGGCGGGCGAATGGATGGCCTTCTTCGCGTACATCGAACGCGCGCCGCTCTCGTAGAACGTCAGCGCGATCATGCCCTTCGCCTTGAAGGCGTCGAGAATCTTCTGGCCTTCCGGGCCGTACATCACTTTGCGGAAATGGTCGATGTCGCGAAACAGGAACGGCAGCGACGGAATCATCGATTCAGGCACGATCTCGTTGAACGCGGCACCGTTGGCGCGCGCCATATCCAGTGCGCCAATGCGCACCTGATCGATCGTGTCGTTCTCCGAACCCAGTGCGCTGTTGCCGAAAACCTTCACGGAATCCTTGCCACCGGTTGCCTTGCTGATTTCTTCACCCATGTATTTCACGGCCATATTGGTCGGATAGGTGTCGCCATGCACGTCCGACACACGGAACACGCGCGCGTGTGCCGATACGGTGCTGAATGCCAGCACAGACGCCGCGACAATCATCGAAACACGGGAAGAGGCAAACTTGTTTTTCATCGTGACATTCCTTGAAATTAGATCATCCAGATGCGGAAGGCCGCTTGCGGAGGACCGCTTTCGCGGGGCCGCCTTCGGAGGGCCGCTTACGGATGCGACATGGTTTTGATGCGTCTCCCGGCTCCACGCACGCAGCCCCAGTGGGCAGCGAGCGGTTTGCCGTGCTGGTCTGCTTGCTACCCCGGCGCAGATGCTCAGCACTCCTGTCAGACAACTCGACTTCTTTACTCCGACTGCTTCGGCATGAACCCCTCGCGCGTTGGTCATGCGCGCAGAGAACGCTGCCTTCTTTGTCCGGCTGCCCAAAGCTATCTCGAAAGGAATTTGTTTGGGCTCATATGTTGTACGACGACATATGAAGTCTATAAAACGTAGTTTGAGTTGTACAGCCGGTATTTACCCGCACGACAGCAGCTTGAGCGTAAAAGTTTCCGGACCAATATATGACGCCAAAGCCAAGCCAGAAGGGATTTCGAGCAAACTCCCCACCTTGCGGATTTATATTTTTCGTAGAGAGGAAGATGGCCCGAGAGTGGCATTTTTGCCACTATGTTGTACGACAAGTGATGAATAAAAGGTTGCAACTATTGGGCGCCGGCGTGCTAATTCCCCGGCGCCCCGCCTCATGCACGTCGCTTGTTCAGAGTTCGCCCGCGTATTCAGGCTCGGGCAGCCCGGTCACGCCTGGGCGAACAGCAAACAGATGGCCGTCGTGTTCGCTCGCACCCGTCGCGGGACGAATCGACGTCACGAACAGCGTATCCAGATCCCGGCCGCCGAACGCGCACATCGCGGGCTTCACGGCCGGCACGGCAATCTGCCGATCGAGCTTGCCTTGCGGTGTAAAACGAAGCAGCAGTCCGGCGTCGTTTGCGCAAATCCAGTAGCAGCCGTCGGCATCCACGGCTGCGCCGTCGGGACGACCAGCGTAATCACGCAGATCGGCAAATACGCGTCGATTACTCGGCTCGCCCGCTTCGATGTCGTAATCGAATGCCCAGATTTGCCGGCGCAGAGGATGCGAATCCGACAGATACATCGTGGTCCCATCGGGCGACCACGCCAGACCGTTTTGCGTGATCAACGCGTCGACAACCGGCGCCGACAGCACGCCGCGCTCGTCGAAGCGATAGAGCGCGCCCGCAGGATTTGCCGCTGCCATGTCCTGCACCATCGTGCCGGACCAGAAGCGCCCCTGCCGATCGCAACGGCCGTCGTTGAAGCGCATATCGTCGAACGCGAAGCGCGGCGCGGCGAGCTTTCTGCCCGTCACCTTCATCGGTTCGCCGCAGGGCGCGCCTTCAGTCAGCGTGACCGCAAACAGCCCCGTCTCACAGCCTGCCAGCACCGTGCCGCGATGATCGAAGGCAATGCACGCCACCTTCTCCGGCAATTGCCACTCGATGCGCTCAGCCGTTTCGAGCCGAAACCGCACGATCTTTTGCGCCGGAATATCCACCCAGTAGAGCGCCTGTTCAGCGGCACGCCACACCGGGCTCTCGCCGACTGACGCGGGCGCCTGCCCCGCCGCCTCGACACGCTCCACCCGCGGGTTCGCCATGCCGCTCACCGCTTCGGCTCCATCGGACCGGCCAGCACAAACGGGCCGCCCTGGAAATGCTGAGTCGGATCGGCGAGTTCGGCCGTGGGCGCCGTGACCGGGAAGAGATGCTCGAATTCGATCGAACTGTCCTGCGGACGAAAGCCGAGGAACGCTGCCTTGGTGTTGTCGACCCACTTGGTCCGGTTATCCGACACGCCATAAACGATCGCGTGCCCGACCCGGTTGGTGAAGAGCGAGCAACGCACCAGTTCGATAAAGTCTCGGAAGCTCAGATAGGTGACGAGCATGCGCGGATTCTTCGGCTGCTCGAACGACGAGCCGATCCGCAGACACACCGTCTCGAGACCGAAGCGGTCGAAGTAATAGCGCGACAGCGATTCGCCGAAGCACTTCGTCACGCCATACAGGCTATCGGGACGCAGCGGCGCGTCGATATCGACCACCGACGTCGTGGGATGAAAACCCACCGCATGATTCGAGCTCGCGTACACGATGCGCTGCACGCCCTGCTTCTGCGCGGCCGAATAAAGGTTGTACAGGCCGCGGATATTCGCTTCGAGCAGGTCTTCGAACGGCGCCTCGACGGAGATGCCGCCCAGATGAACGACGGCATCCACCCCTTCTAGCAGCGCGTGAACGGCGGCTTCATCCGCGAGATCCACGATCGATGCTTCTTCGTGCGCCGCCACTTCGCCCAGCGGCGCGATATCGGTGACGCGCACCACATCGGCCCACGCAGCGAGCGCGCCGCGCAACTGCTGGCCGAGGTTACCGGCAGCACCGGTGAGCAGAAGACGGCGGAAAGGTTTCTGCGCCGCCGGGCGTTCAAGGTTCGAGTCAGTCATGTCTCAGTCTTTGTCGTGATTACGATCGGTACCATCAGGTCACCGGCGCCGGATTGAACAGCGTCAACGCATTGTGGAGTTTGAGTTTCTCCGCGCAGGTCTCTTTACGTCCGCTTGCGACGTCGAGCATCAGGCGGAACAGTTCCCAACCCACGTCTTCGATCGTCGCGGCGCCGGTCGCAATGGTACCGGCGTTGATATCCATCAGATCATGCCAGCGGCGCGCCAGATCGGAGCGCGTCGCGACCTTGATGACGGGCACTTCAGCAAGGCTATACGGCGTGCCGCGGCCAGTCGTGAATACATGCAGGTTGATGCCCGCGGCGACCTGTAGCGTGCCGCAGATGAAATCGCTCGCCGGCGTGGCCGCGTAAATCAGGCCCTTCTGCTTGACCTTTTCACCAGGCGACAGCACACCGGAGATGGCCGAATTGCCCGACTTGATGATCGAGCCCATCGCCTTTTCGACGATGTTCGACAGGCCGCCCTTCTTGTTGCCGGGCGTGGTGTTGGCGCTGCGATCCGCACCGCCGCGCTTCAGATAATCGTCGTACCACTGCATTTCGCGGATGATCGCCGCCGCCACGTCCGCGTTGGCCGCGCGCGCCGTCAGTTGATCGACGCCATCGCGAACTTCGGTGACTTCGGAGAACATCACCGTTGCCCCGGCGCGCACCAGCAAATCGGTAGCGAAGCCCACGGCAGGATTCGCGGTCAGTCCGGAAAACGCATCGCTGCCGCCGCACTGCACGCCGATCACCAGATCGGAGGCCGGGCAGGTCTCGCGGCGGCGATTGTTCAGCCGCTTCAGGTGGCCCTCGGCCATTCTCATGATCGACTCGATCATCGACTGGAAGCCGACGTGCGCTTCGTCCTGCAACACCACCACGCCGCCATTCAGATCGGCCTCGACGTCGCCGATGTCGGCAACCTCGGCGACATTCGCAGCAGCGGCAATCGGAATCGTGCCCGGCGGCATCAGACGTTCAGGCTGGAGCTTCTCGCAACCGAGGCTGACCATCATCACTTCGCCGCCGAAGTTCGGATTCAGGCTGATGTTGCGCACGGTGCGGATCGGCACCATCGCGTCCGGGGCGTCGATCGCGACGCCGCAACCATACGTGTGGCCGAGGCTCACCACATCGTCGACGTTCGGATAGTTCGGCAGCAGTTCGGCCTTGATGCGCGTGACCGCGTGCTGAACCACGTCAGCGACGCATTGCACCGTGGTCGTGATGGCCAGAATGTTGCGCGAGCCGACCGAGCCGTCGGCATTGCGATAGCCTTCGAACGTGAAGCCTTCCAGCGGCGGCATCTCCGGCGCCTTGATGGTGGCAATCGGCAGATCTTCCAGCCCCGGCGGGCTCGGCATGCGGATCACGTGCTCATTGATCCAACTGCCCTTCGGCAGGGCCTTGAGCGCGTAGCCAATCACCACGTTGTAGCGGATGACCTCGTCGCCTTCCGCGAGATCGGCCAGCGCGACTTTGTGGCCCTGCGGAACACGCTCGCGCAGCGCGAGACCGTCGGGAAATACGGCGCCCTCACCCAGACCGCCGTCGTTGACGACGATCGCGACATTGTCATTGGGGTGAACGCGAATGTAGAGCGGGGTTTGTTCCATGACATCGATCCTTGTGGCGATTTCACGCCTGCTGCGCCAATCGTTGCGCCAATCATTCATACGTCATCCTACAACATGAAAGATTGCCCAGACGTTCCGTATTTACCCTATGGCGCGCATTATGCCGTGAAAACATCGTTGAGTTAGCCGAATTGTTGTTGTACGATGACGTATAAGAAATCATCATTTCTAAATACCGACCCTATTCGACGCCCTGGATACCCATCATGACGACACCGCAGGAACTGAAGCAGATCGTTTCCGAAGGCCTTCTGTCCTTCCCCGTTACCGACTTCGACGAACAAGGCGATTTCCGCGCCGACACCTATGCCGAGCGCCTCGAATGGCTCGCGCCTTACGGTGCCTCGGCGCTGTTCGTCGCGGGGGGCACGGGCGAATTCTTCTCGCTCACGCATAACGACTACTCGAACGTTGTGCGTACGGCAACTGAAGTCTGCAAAGGCAAGGTACCGATTCTCGCCGGCGCCGGCGGCCCGACCCGCGTGGCGATCGCGTATGCCCAGGAGGCCGAGCGTCACGGCGCGAACGGCATTCTGCTGATGCCGCACTACCTGACCGAAGCCTGCCAGGAAGGCATCGCGGCGCACGCGGAAGAAGTCTGCAAGTCCGTGCCGGACATGGGCGTGATCATCTACAACCGCGCGAACTCCAAGCTTAACGCCGACATGCTCGAAGGGTTGGCCGAGCGCTGCCCGAACCTGATCGGCTTCAAGGACGGCGTGGGCGAGATTGAGAACATGGTGTCGATCCGCCGCCGTCTCGGCGACCGCTTCTCCTACCTCGGCGGCCTGCCGACTGCTGAAGTCTACGCTGCGGCTTACAAAGCGCTGGGCGTGCCGGTGTATTCGTCGGCCGTCTTCAATTTCATCCCGAAAACCGCGATGGACTTCTACCGCGCGATTGCCGCGGACGACCACGCAACCGTCGGCAAGCTGATCGACGAATTCTTCCTGCCGTATCTGGCGATCCGCAACCGCCGCCAGGGCTACGCGGTCAGCATCGTGAAGGCCGGCGCCAAGCTGGTCGGCCACAGCGCCGGTCCGGTGCGCGCACCGCTGACCGACCTGACCGAAGAAGAAATGGCGCAACTCGACGTGCTGATCAAGAAGCTCGGCGCGCAGTAACGCAGCAAGGCGCCAAGCCGTGCGAGCCTGGCCCAATCTGGCCGAACCTGGCTCGAGCACGCGGCACCGTAAAGAGCGCCCGGGACGGCAACGTCGCCGGGCGCTTTTTCACAGATAAAAAGTTCAGGAGATGACGATGGAAATGAGCCGCACCGCGAGCCCCGCCCATGTCGCAAAGCGCACCAAAGTCCGCTACGCAATTCTGTTGCTGATCTTTCTGATCACGACATTCAACTACGCGGACCGCGCCACGCTCTCAGTAACCGGATCCGCGATGCGCGCCGAGTTCGGTTTCGACGCGATCAAGATGGGTTATATCTTCTCCGCGTTTAGCTGGGCCTATGTTCTGTCGCAATTGCCGGCGGGCTGGCTGCTCGACCGCTTCGGCGCGCGGCGCGTCTACGCGGCGAGCATTTTCCTGTGGTCGTTGTTTACATTGCTGCAAAGCTCGATCGGTCTGCTGGGGAGTGCAGCCGCCGCCGTCACCGCGCTGTTCGTGCTGCGCTTCGCAATGGGTGCCGCCGAATCTCCGGCGTTTCCGGCCAATGCCAAGGTCGTGGCCAGCTGGTTTCCCACCAACGAACGCGGCACCGCCTCCGCCATTTTCAATTCAGCGCAATACTTCGCGGCAGTCATTTTCACGCCGCTGATGGCATGGCTCACCCATGCATTCGGCTGGCACGCGGTCTACGTCGTGATGGGCGCGGCCGGACTGTTACTCGCCCTCACCTGGTTGAAGGTGATGAAGAACCCCGCCGATCACCCGCGTGTCTCGCGCGCCGAACTCGACTACATCGAACAGGGCGGCGGCGTGGTGAACGGGCACACGAAAGCGGCCCGGGCTGCAGACGTCGCCAGTACCGGAGGCTGGTCGCTGGTGCGTCAACTGCTGACCAACCGCATGCTGCTCGGCGTCTATCTCGCCCAGTACTGCATCAACGTGCTGACCTACTTCTTCCTGACCTGGTTTCCGATCTACCTCGTGCAGGCGCGCGGCATGACGATTCTGCAGGCGGGTCTGGTAGCGTCGCTGCCGGCGGTTTGCGGGTTCTCCGGCGGCGTGCTCGGCGGCATCCTGTCCGATGGGCTGATCCGGCGCGGACATTCGCTCACCATCGCGCGCAAAGTGCCAATTGTCGGCGGCATGCTGCTCTCGGTGTCCATCATCGGCTGCAACTACGTGTCGACCGACTGGATCGTCGTCGCGCTCATGTCGCTCGCCTTCTTCGGCAAAGGCATCGGGGCGCTCGGCTGGGCCGTGGTGGCAGATACGTCGCCGAAAGAGGCCCTCGGTCTGTCGGGCGCCATCTTCAATATGTTCGGCAATGTCGCCGGCATTGTGACGCCGATCGTGATCGGCTACCTCGTCGCGAAGACAGGGTCGTTCAACGGCGCGCTGGTTTTCGTCGGCCTGAATGCCCTGCTAACGGTGTTCAGCTACCTCGTGATCGTGAAAGACATCAAACGGGTCGAACTGCGCCGGGGCTAGCAGTCAGGCTGTTATCGTACTTCCCGGCGCGCCTGCCAAATAACGCGGTTTGTCCGCCAGGCGCCTGAAACCGGGCATCGGCGTCAGGTCCGACACCGATGCCGAAAATGATCCGGCGTTTATATAATCAGTCGTCAGACGACGGTATAATGAATCGCAGGAAGTACCTGCAACTATCTGATTCAAGGGGCGTTTTCGATGGCTACACCACTGGCATCCGCAGCACCGCCACGGCGCGCGCGCAATCTTGCCGAGTTTGTCGTCAGCTACGTCACCGAGCAAATTGCGTCTAACGCGTTGAAGCCCGGCGACAAACTCCCGACCGAATCGCAATTGATGGTCACGCTGAGCGTGAGCCGCACCGTTATCCGTGAAGCGATTTCACGCTTGCAGGCGGGCAAGATCATAGAAACGCGCCATGGCATCGGCAGTTTCGTGCTGGAACCGCAGCGCGAAAAGCTGGGCATCGACATGGTGCCCGCCACCACCTTGCGCGACGTGCTGTCGATCCTGGAACTGCGCATCAGCCTTGAAACGGAATGCGCGGGTCTCGCCGCTCAACGGGCCAAACCCGACGATCTCGCGCGCATGCGCGCGGCGCTCGACGCGATCGAAGCCACCCGCCACAACGGGCTGGATAGTGTCGATGCCGACCTGCAGTTCCATATCTCCGTGGCGCGTGCAACCGGCAACCGCTATTTCGTCGACATCCTCACACAAATGGGCAGCGCGCTGATTCCGCGCAACCGGCTCGACTCGGCGGGGATCGCGCGTGCTGAACCCGACGCGTATCTGTCGCTCGTCAACCTGGAGCACGAAAGCATTCTCGAGGCGATCACGCGGCACGACGCCGAAGGCGCACGTGCCGCGATGCGTATGCATCTGTCGAATAGCCGCGAGCGGCTGCGGCGCGCCAACGAAGCGGCTGAAGCAAATAGCTGATTCCTTGCGCTGAGCAAACACTGAGTCATCACGCTGAATGCAAAAATGGCCGGGATATCCCGGCCATTTTTTTGTCTCACGCGGCGGCGCCCACCTGGGCGCCGCTCACGCATCGCTTAGCTGCGCGTGATCTCGCCATCACGACGACGCCACAGGTCCAGCGGGTTGGCGTCGGTCAACGCTTCCGGCAGCAGATCGGCCGGGAAATCCTGATAGCACACCGGACGCAGGAAGCGTTCGATCGACGTCGTCCCCACTGACGTCGCCCGGCTGTCGGACGTGGCCGGGTACGGGCCGCCGTGCACCATCGCGTGCGAAACCTCGACGCCGGTCGGGAAACCGTTGACCAGAATCCGGCCGGCCTTGCGCTCGAGAATCGGCACCAGCTTCTTCGCCGCCGCCAGATCGGCGCTATCCATTTGTACCGTGGCGGTCAACTGACCGGCGAAGTGTTCGGCAACGGCGAGCAACTCCTGCTCGTCCTTGCAGCGTACGATGGTCGACGCGGGCCCGAAAACCTCGTCCTCCAGTGCCGGCGTGGACAGGAAGGTCAGCGCGTCGGTCACGAACAAGGCCGCGCAAGCCTGCGTCGGTCCGGTCGCGTCAATGCCACGGGCAACCGCCTCGACGCCGCGTGTCGCCGCCAGCTTGTCTTCGCCCTCTTCATAGGCCGCATGAATGCCGGCGGTCAGCATGGTCTGCGCCGGCTTGCCGCTCAGCGCCTCGGAGGCCGTTGCGACGAAGCCTTTGAGTGCGTCGCTATCGATGGCGATCGCGAGCCCCGGGTTGGTACAGAACTGCCCCGCGCCGAGCACCAGCGAATCGACGAAGCCACGCGCGATGGCCGCACCGCGTTGCGACAGCGCATTCGACAGAAGGAACACCGGGTTGATGCTGCTCATTTCCGCGTAGACCGGAATCGGCTCGGCCCGGGAGGCCGCAACGCGCATCAGCGACGTACCGCCTGCGCGCGAACCCGTGAAGCCCACCGCCTTGATCGCCGGATGCGCGACCAGCGCTTCACCGACTGAATTGCCTGCGCCGACGATCATCGAGAACACGCCTTCAGGCAGGTCCATGTCCTGCGCGACTTGCTGAATCACACGACCGACCATTTCGGAAGTGCCCAGATGAGCGCGATGCGCCTTCACCACCACCGGGCAGCCCGCAGCGAGCGCCGCAGCGGTATCGCCGCCCGCCACCGAAAACGCGAGCGGGAAGTTGCTGGCGCCGAACACGGCGACCGGGCCCAGCGGAATCTTTTGCATCCGCAGGTCGGAACGCGGCAGCGGCTTGCGCTCGGGCAACGGCGAATCGAGCGTGGCGGCGAGCCATTGGCCGCCGCGTACTACCTGCGCGAACAGTTTGAGCTGGCCAGTCGTACGACCGCGCTCGCCTTCGAGGCGCGCCTTCGGCAGGCCGGACTCTTCGTGCGCGCGCTGGATCAGCGCGTCGCCGAGCGCCGTGATGCCGTCCGCGATACGCTCGAGAAACTCGGCGCGCACCGTGAGCGGCAGATGCCGGTACGGGTCGAACGCTTTCTGCGCGAGTTCACAGGCAAGCTCGACATTCACGACCGAGCCGCTGCCGAACACCGGCTCGGCGATGTCGGATCCCGTGGCGGGATTGAACGCGCGCAAGGGTTTTTCCTCGCCGCGCACTGCTTTGCGGCCAATCAGCATTTCGCCGGTAATAGACATTTCGCTTTCCTTGGATGGACATCTCAGATATAGGTCATCCTACAACATTGAGCGACCCATATGCAACCTGAAACCCTTGCTCCGCGAGGAATTCGGGTTTACGTGGCCGTTACAACCAGTCGGGCCGATGCTAATCTTCATTAAGATGTACGACGACCTATAACATTTCATTCAGTAAACGTCGGAGCTTGACCGCTTATCTGCCAGCTTACCTGCCCGCTCAATTGCAGCTCGAGGAGACACCCATGACAGCCGCCACGCCTTACCAGCCTTTACCCAATAGCTTTCGCCGCGCGGTCTGCGGCGGCGAAACCCTGATTGGCTGCTGGGCTTCGCTTGCCAGCCCGATTGCCACGGAGCTGCTTGGCATTGTCGGCTTCGACTGGATGCTGCTGGATGCCGAGCACGCGCCGAACGACGTTCTGACGCTGATCCCCCAGTTGATGGCGCTCAAGGACAGCCCGAGCGCGCCTGTGGTTCGGCCGCCGGCCAACGACAGCGTGTTCATCAAACGGCTCCTCGATAGCGGCTTCTCGAATTTTCTGGTGCCTTTCGTCGACACCGCCGAAGACGCAGTGCGTGCTGTCGCCGCGACGCGTTACCCGCCTCAGGGTATCCGCGGCGTCTCGGTGAGCCAACGGGGCAATCGCTATGCGACCGTTGCCAACTACTTCGATATCGCCAACGACAACGTCTGCGTCATCGTTCAGATCGAAAGCCGCAAGGCGGTCGATAATATCGACGAGATCCTCGCCGTGGACGGCGTCGATGCCGTTTTCGTCGGACCGTCCGATCTCGCTGCTGCCCATGGCCACATCGGCAACCCGAACCATCCCGACGTGCAACAGGCCATAGCGCGCGTTTTCGAGCGCGCACAGGCCGCCGGCAAGCCGAGCGGCATCCTCGCGCCCGTGCAGGCCGACGCGGAGCGCTATATCTCGATGGGCTGCCGCGTCATCGCGGTCTGTGCCGATATGGGGCTGCTGAAAGCCGCCGCGCAGACAGTTCAAAAACACTTCATGCAGAAACAGGCGGACCGGAAGTAAGGACGGCCGCCATGACATCTCCGGAGATTTCCATGCAAAAAGCAGGCTTTATCGGACTCGGCATCATGGGCAAGCCCATGGCCGCCAACCTTCTCAAGAACGGCGTCGCGCTTGCTGCGTTTACGCGCAGCGGCGTACCCGACGATCTCATCCAGGCCGGAGCCGTTGCGTGCGACAGCCCAGCCGCCGTGGCCGCGCATGCCGATGTGATCTTCGTCATGGTGCCAGATACGCCGGACGTCGAACGCGTGCTGTTTGGCGAACACGGCCTCGCCGAGGCCTTGCGTCCAGGACAGACGGTGGTCGACATGAGCTCGATTTCGCCGATGGCCACCCGCGACTTCGCCGCCCGCGTGCGTGAGCGCGGCGCGGACTATATGGACGCACCGGTTTCAGGTGGCGAGGTCGGCGCCAAGGCCGGTTCGCTGACCATCATGGTGGGCGGCGAACCGGCAACCTTCGATAGCGTCAAGCCGCTCTTCGACATGATGGGCAAGAACGTCACGCTGATCGGCGCAGTTGGCGCGGGCCAGGTGTGCAAGGTGGCCAATCAGGTGATCGTCGCCGCGACGATCGAGGCCGTCGGCGAAGCACTGCTGCTTGCCTCCAAAGCCGGCGTCGATCCGGCGCGCGTACGCGAAGCACTGATGGGCGGCTTTGCGTCCTCGCGCATTCTCGAAGTGCACGGTGAACGGATGACGAAGCGCACCTTCGACCCGGGCTTCCGGATCGAGCTCCATCAGAAGGATCTGAATCTCGCGCTCTCGACGGCCCAGGCGCTCGGCGTCTCCTTGCCGAACACGGCCACCTGCCAGCAGCTCTTCAACGCCTGCGTGGCGCATGGCGGCAAGGCATGGGATCACTCCGCCATGGTGCGCGCGCTCGAAATACTCGCCAATCACGAGATCGGCCAGAAGTCCGCCTAAACCTGCAAGCCCGCAAGCCCGATCCGCAGCGCCGTTTCCGCTTGCTCTATGCAAATAGAGAAGATGGAACGGCGCACGTCGCGTTAGGCATCCTCGCGAATCTTCACAGCAACCTAATCACACTCATCAATAAAGTTTTATTACAAATATTAAGTATAACTTACGACCATGCAAATGGGTTCGATATTCGCCGCCGATTCAAGCGACGGATTGAAGAGGCATGGCTCATCGAAAACTGACGATCACTTACAACGCCCGCAAAGGGCAAGGAGACATCCGTGGCATCCAAAGATAAAAACAACGGCAAACCGGCGACATCGAGAATCCGCAGCCAGGACGAACCAAACTCACCTAAACGCAGAGCGTTTATCGTGCTCGCAGGAACTTCCGCAGGCGCAACCCTGCTGGGCGGACTATCCGCCTGCGGCGGTAGCAGCGGCTCTTTAAGCTCCACGACGCCCGTGTCGACTACACCAACCGTGGCGACGGACCCAATCTGGGGACCAACCGGCCAGGCAACGGCGATCATCAACAAGCTTGCGGGCATCACCACGTCGACGTTCCCCGCGGTTGATTTCCAGGTGACGGGCTACGGCGCACGGACGCTGCCGGCATCCGCCTTGATCCAGGCAAGCGCCTGGCCCGGTGGCGCGATTTCATGGGTGACGGGTTCGCAGGCGGCGACGTCGCCGCAAAGCCCCGGCTCGAACATAATGGTGCCGTGGGATATGACGGACACGGCCTATGATTCGTGCGCCGCGTTCAATACCGCGATTCAGGCCGCGCATGCGGTGGGCGGCGGCCGCGTCGTGGTGCCTGCGGGCAACTGGTATTGCGGCGGCCCGATCGTTCTCCTGAGCAACGTGAATTTCCATTTGAGCTCCGGTTGCACCATCTATTTCAGCCCGAACCCGGCTGACTACGCGAAGAACGGCCCGTACCCCACTGCAAACGGCAATCTGTACTGGACGCGCTGGCAGGCGAACGACTGCCTGAACTTCGGCTCGCCGATCTATGCGTACCAGCAGAACAACATCGCGCTGACCGCCGACGACAACACATGTGTTCTGAACGGTCAGGCGATGACACCAATGCAGTTGAGCACCAGGCCGCCAACGTCGTGCTGGTGGACGTTCAAGGGCACGAGTAGCGCGTACGGTTACGTGAAACCGGCTTCGGGAGGAGTACCGGTTTCGCAAGCCGACGCGAACACGGGCACCACCTCCTACCCGGCCAACGCCGGCACCTACCCGGCCAGCACGGCCCTGACGAGTCTGCCCGCGGCCCAGGTCACGAATCCGCAGGCCAACGTGTCGTTTACGAATCAGGATGGCACGACAACGACGCTGATGAATCTGCTCACGGTTTCGGGCTGGAATCAGGACCAGAACTATCTGCCCGCGCTGTCGGAACTCGGCGTGCCGGTCGTGAATCGCGTCTTCGGCCTCGGTCACTTTCTGCGTCCATGCATGGTCGAATTCATCGGCTGCACCAACGTGCTGCTGCAGAATTACCACACGCAGAACACGCCGTTCTGGCAGCACCATCCGACCGATTGCACGAACGTGGTGATCGACGGCGTGTTTGCCGACAGCATCGGCCCGAACAACGACGGCTTCGACCCGGATGCGTGTAACACCGTCCTCGTGCAGAACGTTCAGTTCAATACCGGCGACGACTGCATCGCGATCAAGTCCGGCAAGTGCCTCGACACGGAATACGGCCCGATGCAGAACATCGTGGTCCAGAACTGCACCATGCAGAGCGGCCACGGCGGCCTCACGATCGGCAGCGAAATGAGCGCGGGCGTGGAAAACGTCTACGCACGCAATCTGACGATGCAGAACGAGAACTGGGCGACCAATCCGCTGAATATCGCGCTTCGCTTCAAAACCAACATGAATCGCGGCGGATTCATCAACAACGTGTGGATCAATGGCGTGACGCTGCCCAATGGCGTGAATCTGGCGGGAAAATACGGCGGCGGCGCGCTGGGCTCGAGCGTTCCGGGTTCGGTCGCCGGTACGGGCACGGTCGGTCTCGCGGCAAACCCGTCTACCGGCCAGGGTGGGCTGATCACGTTCGACTGCGACTACAGCCCCTCGGGCGATGCGGTGCGCTGGAACCCGGCGACGATCAACAACGTCAACATCTCGAACGTGAACGCGACCAACGTGTCGGGTACGGTGAGTTACGCGATGCCTACGGGCTTTTCTGCGACATCGGCTTCGTGCTTCCAGGCGATCGTCGCGCAGGGTCCGGTGGCCGCGGATTACAACGGTCCGCTACCCGTGCCGACGGTGCAGCCGATTACCGGCGTGACGATCTCGAACTGCAACCTCGGAACGCCGATCTGTGTGGGGCCCGCAACGACGACCACGCCAGGGCCGGTCTTTGTGAGCAATGTGAAAGCCATCACGCTCAGCAATGTGGTGATCGGTGGCGTCACGTATAACAGTTCGCTGGTAGGTTAACGGGCAAACGGTCGCCGGCGTGCGTCATGCTGGAGACCTCGCGACGGTCGTCGCTCGGCGTTACGTGTTAAGCGCGATGCAAAACAAATGGCGGCGCCCTCGGGAGCCGCCATTTTCACTACCCGGCGCCATTCGCGGCCCGGTCCTAACCGTGACTCACTTGGCCGCTACACTCGCCGCCACCCAACGCAGGTCGATTGTCTTATCACCACTTCGGGCCAGCAGGCACACCACAGCAGCCGCGATAATGTCGAACACCGCCAGCACCACAAACAACGGACTGTAGCCGATCTGCGTGACCAGCACGCCGAACAGCGCGGTGAACGCCGCCGCGCCCAGGTAGCCTGCCATGCCGCCCATACCCGTGGCGGTAGCGACTTCGTTCTTGCCGAACATGTCGGAGGTAATCGCGTACAACGCACCCGACAGGGTCTGGTGAGCAAAGCCGCCGACGCACAGCAGCGCGACGGCCGCATAAGGACTCGCCACCAGCCCGACGCAAGCCGGCCCGATCATGCAGAGCGCGCCAACAACGAACACCATCTTGCGCGACGTAAACAGCGAGACCTTCGCGTACTTATGAAACAGCGGGCTGAGATAGCCGCCGAGCACGCAGCCGATATCCGCCGCCAGAAAAGGCATCCACGCGTACAGCGCGACTTCCTTCAGGTTCATGTGCCGCTCGGTCATCATGTACAGCGGAATCCACGCGTTGAAGGTCTGCCAGGCCGGCTCGGAAAGAATCCGGGGAATGCCGATTGCCCAGAAATCGCGGCTGCCGAGCATGGAAGCCCAACTGCGTTTCACCGCGCCGGCGTCGCTGTGCTTTGCCTCCTGCCCGCTGAGGATGTAATCGCGCTCGGTGTCGCTTAAGAGCTTCTGTTTCTGCGGGTGCTTGTACAGCAGCATCCACAGCGCGCTCCAGACAATCCCGGCCACGCCGACGATCAGGAAAGCCCATTGCCATTGCCCGTGCAACAGCGCCCAAACGACCAGCGGCGGCGCAAGCAGCGCACCAACGGACGAGCCGATATTGAACCAGCCGATCGCAACAGAACGCTCCTTGGCCGGAAACCACTCGCTCGTCGCCTTGACGCCGGCCGGGATGCCCGCCGCCTCGGCGATACCGAGCACGCCGCGGAAGAACGCCAGGCTGCGCCAGCCCGTCGACCATGCCGCCGCAGCACAGGCCAGCGACCAGGCCAGCGCGAACGCCGCGAAGCCGATCTTGGTGCCGACGGTGTCGAGCACATAGCCCGCGACCGGCTGCATGAATGCATAGCAAAGTTGCCACGCCACCACGACATGCGAATACTGCGCGGTGGTGATGTTGAGGTCCTTCATCAGCGTCGGCGCCGCCACCGACAGCGTATTGCGCGCAAGGTAATTGATAATGAGCCCGGCCGCGACCAGGCTGACCATCCACCAGCGGATGCCCTTGATTTTCATGACTGCGTCTCCTCGTATTCCTTAACCAATCAGGACGGCTGGCCCGCGGTGTCGTTGCCCGTGGTGTCGTCGCGCGAGTAATCGATGCCGACGAAGCTGCCGCCCTGGTAACGCTGACCCAAGGCATCGAGCGGATTAGGCCGAGCCAGGATTTCCCCGGCGTAGGCTTCGGCGTCCTGGGTCGGTTGATAACCGAGGCGCTCGGCGCCGCTGTTGTCCCACCAGCTACGTGTGTTGGCTGACACGCCCCACACGGTGATGAACCCGATGTCCTCCGCCTCGACACAGCGGTCGAGGAAATGCAGCAGGTCGCGATGACCGAACCAGGTGCTCAGGTGGCGCGGCTCGGTGGGCCGTTCGAGGCAACTGCCGATGCGCACGCAAATACTCTCGATGCCGTGCTTGTCCCAATACATTCTTGCCAGCGCTTCGCCCCACACTTTGCTTAAGCCGTAGAAACCGTCCGGACGCAGCGCGCAGTCGAGACTGAGATGCTCGGTGACCGGATACATGCCGATCGCGTGGTTCGAGCTGGCAAACACCACGCGCCGAACGCCTTGCCGGCGTGCGCCTTCGTACACCTCGACCAGCGCGCGCAGATTGTTGTCGATGATTTCGGGCAGCGGACGTTCCACACTCGTGCCGGCGAAGTGAATCAGCACGTCGACACCCTTCAGCAGGCGATCCACGACGGCGGGGTCGCGCAGGTCGCCGTGCATCACGTCTTCGCCTTCCACCAACGGCACGAGGGGCTTCGAACCCGCCGCCGAACGCAAGGGGATGCCGCGACCGACCAACGCCGTCCGCACTACCGAGCCGAGCTGGCCGCCGGCTCCACTCAGGGCAATCTTCTTCATAAGAATCCTTTACAGCGCCGCGCGCGATTAGAGCCGGAGGACGGCAAGCAGTCGAGCCGTGGCAGCAACGGGCCGGAACCAGCTCCTAGTTGTACGATAACGTACTATCTTCGATTCTTAGATTGATTTCAACCAGGCATTTACCCGCATAAGCGCAAGCCGTCTAGTGATTTGTCTTTTGCAAACAAACACATACACCAGACACTATTTATGTGACGTCGTATAACTCGATGCGTAGATTAATGCCCGTCATACGTCATCCAGCGCAAGCGGCCAGTTGGCGCAATGGACACCGACTCTCGAGCGCGCGTTGTCGAGCGCGCGTAGACTTGACGCGCATGTGCGCGATCGAACTGCGGCGCTCCGCGGCGAAGTCACCCTTTCCACCCCGTTCTCTTTTCGACGCAGCGCCATCCCATGCCATTTGCCAACCGTTCCGTGCTTTCCGTTGCCGTGCCGGCCGAATCCGGCGTGGCCCGCATATACGATGCCCCGGACCTCGCAGACGCGTACGCCGTCCGCTTGCCGGACGACACAATCGACGACCCGGAATTGCTCGCGCGCTTTATGTTCGCCCATCAGGCGGGATGGATAGCGAAACTGCTGGGGCTGCGTGATGCGTTAGTCGCCCGTTTCGGGCTCAAGACGTCGAAGCAGTTGCGCATGGCGAATCCACCCGGCTCAAGGGATCGGGTCGACATCTTCCGAATCTACACGCGCAGCGCACACGAGATCATTCTCGGCGAGAACGACAGTCATCTCGACTTCCGGCTTTCGGTATTGCAGCAAACGCGCGATACGCGCGAGGGCAGCGCGCGCTATCTGATCCTGTCCACGGTCGTGCACTGTCACAACGGGCTTGGGCGTTTTTATATCCTCGCCATCGCTCCGTTCCACCGGTTGGTGGTTCGCTCGACGTTGCGCCGAGCGGCGCGCATCGGCTGGCCGACTGCCTGAGCGGCGGCCGTCGTATGCGGGTACGGGTGCGGCCCGCGCGGGACAATCGCCCTGCGCCAGCCGCACTTGCTACGTCAGCGCATTACGAGCTGATGAACTCCAGTAGATCGGCATTCACCTTGTCCGCTTCCACCGTGCACATGCCGTGCTGGCCGCCCGGGTAGACCTTGAGCGTGGCGTTCTTCACGATTTTCGCGGTCTTGCGGCCTGCGGCATCGATCGGCACGATCTGGTCGTCGTCACCATGCAATACCAGAGTCGGCACGTCGATCTTCTTCAGGTCTTCCGTGTAGTCGACTTCGGAGAACTGTTTGATGCAGTCGTACAAGCCCTTGATCGATCCGACCATGCCTTGTGCCCAGAACGAATCGATCACGCCTTGTGACACCTTGGCGTTCGGACGGTTATAGCCGTAAAACGGCAGCGCCAGATCCTTGAAAAACTGCGAACGATCCGCCTCGACACCCTTGCGGATGCCGTCGAACACGTCGATCGGCGTGCCCTCGGGATTGCCCTCTGTCTTGAGCATCAACGGCGGCACCGCGCCGATCAGCACAGCCTTCGCCACACGTTTCGTACCGTGGCGGCCGATGTAGTGCGCGACCTCCCCGCCGCCGGTCGAATGGCCGACCACCGTGGCGTCCTGCAGGTCGAGATGTTCGATCAGCGCGGCGAGATCGTCGGCATAAGTATCCATGTCGTTGCCGTCCCACGTCTGCGCCGAACGGCCATGGCTGCGCCGGTCGTGCGCGATCACGCGAAACCCTTTGCTACCGAGGAACAGCATCTGCGCGTCCCAGGCGTCCGCGGACAACGGCCAGCCGTGCGAAAAAACAACCGGGCGCCCTTTGCCCCAATCCTTGTAGAAAATTTCCGTACCGTCTTTCGTGGTGATCGTGCTCATCTGTCGACTCCTTTGGATGAAGTCTGCCGTCGCCGGCAGGTGGATGGAGCGTGCCGCTCAAACCGGTCGGGCAGCACAAGCCGTGCCGCCCAACGAAAACCGTTAACAGCGAATGCAGGACGAACTCGACGCGCGTGAGTGGAGCATGCGAGGGAAACGACCAGTCAATGCACGATGAGACACTTGCTCCAGCATGACACGGTCTGCAACGCATTTTGATGACGGGCGCACGAAGAACCGGTCGGTTCACGTGGTGTTCGAAATGACTATCAGGAATGAAACAGGATGGCGATGCGGCGCTCATCCATTTCGGGCATGTGATGACGCTGAAGAAGCCGCCGGTTCGCTGCTTGCATGGTAGAAGCAAACTGGCCTGTTGGCTAGCTAAAGGGTTAATAAAAAGTCGGCGCGAACGGCGTTATTGTCGGATGGTGGCGAGTGACCCTTGAGTGGCCCTTGCGTCGCTACTCCGATTCAGTCAACCCTTGAGAAAGGAGATCTCCGCTGTGCCGCGCCCAATATCGCGTCCCGCACGAATCAACTCTCCCGAACACCTGGTTGCGCCAACGCCGTTGTAGCCGTTCATCGCGGTCCTGCTTTCGCCCTCTTCCTGTCGTTCGATTTCCTGCCAGGCAATGCTCCCAATTTTTGCTGACTTGCGTCGGGACAGCACTCGCCTTCTATCGACACGTTGCGCAGGTACGCGGCCGCGTGTGGCAAGCAGTTGTTTATCTCGATCGCGTAGCCGGCGTACCCGTGATGTTGAGTCGTCGCGGAGGCAATTCTTGCGGAGGTGATCTTTCGCAACGTTGGGTCACAACCGCGGATCACAGCCTTGAGTCACAGCCTTCAATCGCAGCGCTGAAACTTCGCGAGACTGAAACTTGCGTCCACGCGTCGTTTATTCCTGCGGCTCCTGCTGTTCCTGCGCTTCGATCGCCTGCTTTACGCGCATCAATTCGATCGCATGGGCCTTCTGATCTTTCTGAATGCGCTCCGTCGGCCCCACAACCGAAAGACCGTACAGGTCCCCGC
Source organism: Paraburkholderia sediminicola (assembly GCF_046026675.1). Lineage (GTDB taxonomy): Bacteria > Pseudomonadota > Gammaproteobacteria > Burkholderiales > Burkholderiaceae > Paraburkholderia > Paraburkholderia sediminicola_F. Next base: position 2,502,738 of record NZ_JAQQEY010000002.1, read on the forward strand.
CAATCGTCACTGCCACCGCGATCGCCGACAACTCCGGCGCGCTCTCACCGAGATTGGCACTCCAGCCCTTAGCCTTCGCAACCGCTGCTTGCGCGACGAGCGCGGGAAGATCGGCAACGGTCGCACCGGTGAAGTGTTCGAACGACAGTTGCACCCCGAGTGATTGCTGCGCGGCGGCGTCGAGTTCACCGAAAATTGCCTTGCCGATCGAGTTCGCGTGCAAGGGCCGCAACTCGCCGGGCGCACGCGTGTAGCGAATGGCCTTGGTCGATTCGACCACGTCGAGATACACCACGGCCGTGCCGTGAATCTTGCCAAGCACGGCCGTCTCGCCACTCGCGTCGCGTAATTCGACGAGTCGCGGATGGACCATCTCCACAATCGGGTCGACCGCGTTGATGGCGCTGGCGAGTAATTGCAGGCGACGCGTTGGATAGTAGCCACCGCGCTTTCTGACCTCGTACAGATAGCCTCGGCTCACCAGCGTGCGAGCGAGCGCAAGACAGCTCGACACTGGCACGTTCAGCAAACGCGCGAGTTCAGTGAGCGGCAGCGGCCGTTGCTCGGCGGCGAACAATTCGAACAGGTCTAGCGTGCGGGCAACGAGTTTGACATCCATGGCGATGAAGAGAAACGCTCAGTACGACTTCGGCAGGCCCAGCACTTTCTCCGCGATGAAACACATGATCATCTGCGGGCTCACGGGTGCGAGCCTCGGAATCATACACTCCCGCAGATAGCGTTCGACGTGATATTCCTTCGCGTAGCCCATCCCGCCGAGCGTGGCGATCGCCGTCTGGCACGACTGGAACGCGGCTTCCGCAGCGAGGTACTTGGCCGCGTTGGCTTCGGCGCCGCAGGGCTGGCCGGCGTCGTAGAGCGAAGCGGCTTTGAACACCATCAGGTTGGCCGCTTCGAGCTGCATCCACGCCTGGGCGAGTGGATGCTGAATCGCCTGGTTCTGGCCGATCGGCCGGCCAAATACCACGCGCTCCTTCGCATACTGCGTTGCGCGTTTCAACGCCACCTGACCGAGACCGATGGCTTCAGCGGCGATCAGGATGCGCTCGGGATTCAGGCCGTGCAGCAGATAGCGAAAGCCCGCGCCTTCGTCGCCGATGCGATCCTCGACCGGTACGCGCAGATTGTCGATGAACAGCATGTTCGAATCGACCGCCTTGCGGCCCATCTTTTCGATCTCGCGCACTTCCACCCGCTCGCGGTCGAGGTCGGTGTAGAACAGCGTGAGACCGTCGGTCGGCTTGGCGACCTGCTCGAGCGGCGTGGTGCGCGCAATGATCAGCATCTTGCTTGCGACCTGGGCCGTGGAGATCCAGATCTTGCGTCCCGTCAGCACGTAGTGGTCGCGGTCGCGCACGGCCTGGGTCTTCAGATGCGTGGTGTCGAGCCCGGCGTCCGGTTCGGTCACCGCGAAGCAGGCCTTGTCGCGCCCTTCGATCAGCGGCGGCAAAAAACGGCGCTTCTGTTCTTCGTTGCCGAACACCTGTACCGGGTTCAGCCCGAAGATGTTCATATGCACCGCCGAGGCTCCCGACAAGCCCGCGCCCGAGCCACTGATCGTGCGCATCATGAGCGCGGCCTCGGTCATGCCGAGACCCGAGCCGCCGTATTCCGGCGACATCGCGATACCGAGCCAGCCGGCATCGGCCAGCGTGCGGTGGAAATCGTGTGGAAAACCACCGTCGCGATCGCGGGCCAGCCAATACTCGTCGTCGTATTTTTCACAAAGCTTTTCGATCGCGGCCTGGATCGATTGCTGGTCTTCGGTGAGATCGAAATTCATGTCAAGGTCCTGGGTTACCGCGCCTCGCCAAACACATGCAAAGCGCACTCAAAGCGGAAACACGCCGACCAGCACCGCGGTCAACACCATGATGATCGTGGCGGCGAAGAGAAAGGGAATCGTGAATTTCTGATGCTCGGCGAGTTCGACGCCGGTCAGGCCAACGATCAGAAACGTCGCGGGCGTGAGCGGGCTGACCGGAAAACCGGTCGTCATCTGACCGAGCAAGGCGGCCTGTGCCATCTGCACCGGCGGCACGCCGAGAATCTTCCCGCTCTCGGCCAGCACCGGCAGAATGCCGAAGTAAAACGAATCGGGATCGAACAGCAGACTCAAAGGCATCGAGACGAGCCCGAGCGCGAACGGCATATGGCGCGCGTGTTCGACCGGCACGTGCTGCACCACCACCTGCGCCATCGCCGTGAGCATGCCGGTGCCGGACATGATGCCGGTGAACGCGCCCGCGGCAAGCAGCACGCTTGCCATCATCAGCGCGGCTTTGGCGTGCGCGTCGATTCGCTCGCGTTGATGTTTGACGTCGGGATAGTTAATGATCAACGCGGCAACCGTGCCGAGCATGAACATCACCATCGGATCGACGATGCCCGACACCAGCGTGACCAGTACGACCAGCGTCAAGGCAAGGTTGATCCAGAAGCGGCCGGGGCGGCGCAGCGCCTGTTCTTCCGGCGTGAGTTCGCGCGTCATCGCGGCGACCGCTGCAGCACTCGCGCGATCGAGACCGAGGCGCTTCTCTTCGCGCTTGCCGAGCACGTACGCGGTGCCGAACACAAAAATCAGACCGACGATCTGCACCGGAATCATCGGATAGAAAATCACCGTGCCCGGAATGTGCAAGGCCGCCGAGGCCCGCAGCATCGGCCCCACCCACGGCAGAAAATTGACACCCGCCGCCATCGATGCCACGCACGCGAGAATCCGCTTGTCGATGCCAAGGCGCGTGTAGAGCGGCAGCATCGCGGGCAACGTGACAAGGAACGTCACCGCACCGGAACCGTCGAGGTGAATCAGCAGCGCGAGCAAAGCCGAGCCCATCACAATGCGCGTCGGATGGCAGCCGACCACGCGCAATACGCCGTTGATGATCGGATCGAGCATGCCCGCATCCGTCAGGATGCCGAAGAACAGAATGGCGAACACGAACATGCCGGCCACCGGCCCGATGTTCTGCACGCCGTGCACGATGTACTTGCCCGTCGAAAGCCCGAAGCCGGCAACGAGCGCCGCCACGATCGGCACGATGATCAGCGCGACCAGCGGCGAAAGGCGCTTCGTGATGATCAGCCCAAACAACGCGACGATGGCGACCGTGCCGATCAGCGCGAGCATTGTGCGACTCCGTGCGTGCTGGACGTCCATTCAACGAGCCCCATGAAACGGGACGTAAAACCCGACGGCGCGCGTCGTCCTGCGCGGTTCGTGCACATGCTGTCTCCTTGGCGACACGCGGCCGCTCCTGGTTATATCGACGAGATTTATCGAGGCGAAGCGAAAACGTCAGTCGTCCGCGGGCCGCTTGCCGAAGACCTGTTCGGCGTGCTCGTTGAGTGCAGGCGGTGTGCTGCGGTAACTGGCCGGCGTGCGGCTCAGCTTGATCGGCGACGCAATGCCCTTGTACGTGCCGATCTCCACGCGCATACCGCGATGCGCCGTATGCGGATGTTCCAGCGCCGCACCCAGACCGAGCACCGGCGCACACGGCACGCCACGCCTGATAAGCGTGTCGGCGAGCAACTCGCCCTCCCATAACGCAAAGTGCTTCTCGAGTTCTGCACGCAATTCACGGCGATGCGCGCTACGCTCCTTGTTACTGGCAAAACGCGGATCGTCGACGAGCGGCTGCGCATCAATCACGGCGCACAGTCCCGCGAACTGCGCGTTATTGCCCACCGCCAGGAAAATATCGACGCTGCCCGTATGGAACATGTCGTACGGCGTGATGTTCGGATGCGCATTGCCGCTGCGTTGCGGTTCCTTGCCTGAGTAGAACCAGTTTGGCGTATGCGGATGCAGGATTGACAGCGCACTGTCGAACAACGTCGATTCGACGAACTGACCACGCCCGCTCGACTCGCGTTCACGCAGCGCCATCAGAACGCCAAGCGCCGCGTTCAACCCGGTGACCAGATCGACAATCGGCACGCCGATGCGCAACGGCGCACCGCCCGCCTCACCGTTCACGCTCATCAAACCGGTCAGCGCCTGCACGGCAGCGTCGTAGCCGGGCAATGCGCCGAGCGGCCCGTCCGCGCCGAAACCGGACACGCGGCAATGTACGAGGCGCGGAAAACGCGCCTGCAACGTGTCGTAGCCGAGGCCCCAACGCTCCAGGGTGCCGATCTTGAAGTTTTCGACGAGCACGTCCGCCGTGTCGAGCAGCGCCAGCAGTTTCTGACGGTCCGGCGCCTGCGTCAGATCGAGCGACACGCCGAGCTTGTTGCGATTCACGCCAACGAAGTACGACGCCGTGTCACCGTCAAACGGCGGACCCCACGTGCGCGTTTCGTCGCCATTCGGCGGTTCGACCTTGATCACCTCGGCGCCGTGATCGGCGAGGATTTGCGTGCAATACGGGCCGCCGAGCACGCGTGACAAATCGACGATGCGGAGCCCCGCGAGCGAACCGGGCGTGAGATTGAGCAAGGCTTGTCTCCTGATTGAGCGATGGCGGACCACGGCCGTTAATTCCTATGCATGAATAAAACTTTATGCCCAGGAAATATCGAAGTCAAGCAGGTTGCGGGGAAACACCAGGCCAACGCAATCAGTTGCGAAGGCGTCTGGCGGCATTGTTGCAGCGCGGTCTATTGCCGCAGTTCCGCGCAGACCACGAGAGACGCACGCGAGGACGTACTAAGGAAAACTTGATACCTATCAAGGCTTTGCCGTCTCAAAAACGAAAATACGCGCAAAACAACGCGGTTTTTTGACGCACGTCGCATTGCAGCAAAAGTTTCACCCATCCCCTACTCTTGCGCCATCTGCCCAGCGCAGTGCGCACCGACAACGGTCGACGCGCGTAGCCGCCTCCTGGCATGACGCACCTAAAGCACTTCACGCTCATGAACTCCGCAATTTCGGCCTTCGATCTCGCCCGCATTCAGTTTGCGTTCACCGTTTCGTTTCACATTGTCTTTCCGGCGCTCAGCATCGGCCTCGCCAGTTTCATCGCTGTCCTCGAATGGCGCTGGCTGAAAACCGGCAAGGCGTACTACAAAGATCTTTGCCTGTTCTGGTCGAAGATCTTCGCAGTCGCCTTCGGCATGGGCGTCGTGTCCGGCGTCGTGATGAGCTATCAGTTCGGCACCAACTGGTCGGGCTTCTCCAGTTTCGCCGGGCCCATCACCGGACCTCTTCTCATGTACGAGGTCATGACCGCGTTCTTCCTCGAAGCGGGCTTCCTCGGCATCATGCTGTTCGGCTGGCAGCGCGTGAGTCCGCGCGCCCACTTCGGCGCCACGCTGATGGTGGCGATCGGCACGCTGATCTCGACCTTCTGGATTCTCGCGTCCAATAGCTGGATGCAAACGCCGCAAGGCTTTGAAGTTGTCGACGGCCATGTCGTGCCGCTCGACTGGTTCAAGATCATTTTCAATCCTTCGTTCCCGTACCGGCTTGCGCATATGGCACTGGCGGCGTTCATCGTCGCGGGGCTGGTGGTGTCGGCGGTAGGCGCGTGGCATCTGCTGCGCGGTCGACGCGATCCGGCGGTCAAGAAGATGTTCTCGATGGCGCTCTGGCTGCTCCTGATCCTCACGCCGATCCAGGCATTCGTCGGCGATCAGCATGGTTTGAACACGCGCAAATATCAGCCGGCCAAGATCGCGGCGATCGAAGGTCTGTGGGAAACCGAGAAAGGCGGCACCGCGCTGAATCTCTTCGGCATTCCGGATATGCAAGCGGAGACCACGCGCTATGCCGTATCGATTCCGCGCCTTGGCAGCCTGATCCTCACGCATAGCTGGGATGGCGAAATTCGCGGCCTGAAGGAATTCCCGCCGCAAGACCGGCCGAACTCGACGGTGGTGTTCTGGAGCTTCCGCATCATGGCCGGACTCGGCGTGCTGATGATCCTGATGTCGCTGGCCGCATGGGTGCTGCGTCGTCGCGAACGTCTGTTCGAAGCGAAGTGGTTCCAGCGCGTCGCCGTGGCCATGGGCCCGACCGGCTTCATCACATTGCTGGCCGGTTGGGTCACCACTGAAGCCGGCCGTCAGCCGTGGGTGGTGTATGGCGTCATGCGCACCTCGCAGGCGGTGTCGCCGCTCACCACGCAGCAGGTCGGCATCTCGCTGATGGCCTTCGTGGTCGTCTACTTCCTCGTGTTCGGCACCGGCATCTACTACATGCTCAAGCTGATGCGCTCGGGTCCGGCACTGCCGGGACAAACACCACATGGCGTGCCTGAGCACATGCCGAATCAGACCGCGCGCCGCCCGCTGTCCGCCGCCGATCACATGATCGACGCCGCCTAACCTCACTGCTTTACTTCCCGCAAGCGAGAAAGAAAATGGACGTAACCGTAGCGTGGGCCGCGATCATCGCGCTGGGCCTATTCATGTATGTGGTGCTGGACGGCTTCGATCTCGGCATCGGCATCGTCTTCCCGTTCTTCCCCGATGAGAAAGAGCGCGACCTGATGATGAACACCGTCGCGCCCGTGTGGGACGGCAACGAAACCTGGCTGGTACTTGGCGGCGCCGCGCTGTTCGCGGTGTTTCCGGTGGTCTACTCAACCGTGCTGTCGGCGCTGTATCTGCCGCTGATCTTCATGCTCGTATGCCTGATTTTCCGCGGCGTGTCGTTCGAGATTCGCGCCAAGGCCAAGCGCACCAAACATCTATGGGACCTGGCGTTCATCGGCGGCTCGGCGGGCGCAACCTTCTTTCAGGGCATCGTGCTGGGCGCGTTCCTGCAAGGCATTCCGGTGATTGACGGCGGCTATGCGGGCGACGCCTTCGGCTGGCTCACGCCGTTCAGTCTGCTAACGGGCCTCGGCCTGGTGATCACCTACGCGTTGCTCGGCTGCTGCTGGCTGGTCGCGAAAACCGAAGGCGATCTGCAACGCCGCCTGCATCGCGTAGTGTGGCCGCTAACGCTCGTGCTGCTCGGGTTCATCGCAATGGTTAGCCTGTGGACGCCGCTGCAAGATCCGAATATCGCGCAACGCTGGTTCCACGATAACCTGTTCTATCGCCTGCTGCCGGTACCGTTCCTCGTGGCGATCTGCGCGTTCTTCATGCATCGTGCGGTGCGTGCGCGGCATCACAACACGCCGTTCGTGCTGGCGCTCCTGCTGGTGCTGCTCGGTTATGCCGGGCTGCTGGTGAGCTTGTGGCCGTACGCGATTCCGTCGAGCATGACGCTCTGGGAAGCCGCTGCGCCGCGCTCGAGCCAGATGTTCACGCTAGTCGGCGCAGCAGTGATTCTGCCGGTCATCATCGCTTATACGACGATGGGTTATTGGGTATTTCGCGGCAAGGTGCGTCATGGCGACCAACATCACTATCATTAAGGACGCGGGCGACAGCACCGCACGCGGCACGTCTCAATCGCCGGAGCGCCGGCTGCCCGGCTGGCTGTGGTTCGTCGCGCTATGGTGCTTTGGCGTAGCCTCGGCGATGTCGCTCGGCTTCGCGTTCAAGCTTCTGATGAATGCGACGTTATTTGCAGTCAAATGAATCATGTGCTTGCGTGATTTCATCTGGTGCGCATAACCTGCGGATTCCCGCGTGGACGGCTTCAAAAATTGCGCCGTGCGGCTCGTCTTCGTAACAAGCCGGAACCTATGCGCGGGAGACCTACCTTACACATAATGCTGGTGCATCGGACCAGCCGGCGATTATATAAATAGATGTTCATTCGTGCGGCAAACCGGAAGGCGCGCCGCACCACCGATCGGCATATGATCGCGGGGTAGCCGGCAATGACGCGAATCGAGAATAGAAGTAAAACGGGAAATAGAGCCAGAAGCACGGCGGTGGCAGTCCACAACGCGCAGTCCCGACTCGCGGAGACATCATGAAGTTTCTTGTGGCCGACGACCATGAACTGATCCGGCAAGGCGTCAAAGGACTATTGCGTGGGCTCGATCCCGACGCGCAATTCGACGAAGCCGATAGCTGGGAATCCCTCGCCGCCGCCGCGCGGCCCGACGCCGACCACGACCTCGCCATCGTCGACCTGCATATGCCGGGCATGACCGGCGCTTCGTCGCTTGAAGTGCTGTTGAAGGCGAACCCGGCGTTACCGGTCGTCGTGCTCTCAGCCGAAGAGTCGCCCGACGAGATGCGCGCGGTGCTGGCCGCCGGCGCGCTCGGCTTCGTGCCCAAGCGGCAACCCGCCAGCGTCATGCTCAAAGCGATTGAGCTGGTGTTGTCGGGCGGCGCCTATGTGCCGATGGAGGCGCTTAGCCTGCTGGGCTCGCGTGAGACGCAAGCCGCACCCGCGCGTGTCGAGCTTGTCGCCCATGACGCCGCGCACGCCCCGACTCAGGGCGGCACCGCGCTCACGGAACCGATCACACAAATCCAGGCGCTGCAGCCGCACCAGCAACATCTGCTGGAGAACCTGTCGCCGCGACAACAGGACATCATGCGGCTGGTGCATCGCGGCTGGACCAACAAGATGATCGCGCGTGAGCTGGGCGTCGCGGAAGGGACGGTCAAGGTGCATCTGTCGGTCATCTTCCGGGCGCTTGGCGTACACAACCGGTCCACGGCGATCGCCGTGATCAACGGCTGGCTTGAGGCGGGGAAAACCCTGTAACAACGGATCAACGGGCGGCGCTCATGCCGCCCTTCATGACGCCTTTCACGCCGCCCGTCCCTTATCCAGTTCAGCCTGCTGCCACAGCATTTCCAGGGTGCGTCGCAAACGCGCCGGCGTAACCGGTTTGTGCAGCACCGGAATGCCCTGCAGGGCCAGCGCCGCCAGTTCGGCCGAGGCCATATCGCCCGTGATCAGCAAGGTCACCACACCGTCGTGGCCCGCCCGCCCGAGCATATTGCGCACGGCCGACAGCGCTTGCGCGCCGGTTCGGTGATTGGCCAGCTGGTAGTCGCATAACACGGCATCCGGCACGAAGCCGTCTTCCAGCGCGACCAGCGCGTCGACCTCATCGCGTGCGCCACGTACGATGCAACCCCAGCGTCCCAGCAGACTGGTAAGGCCTTCGAGAATCGACGGTTCGTCGTCGATGCACAGCACGCGCCGCCCCTGCGCCGACGGTCCGCCCGCCACCGACTCGTTCAGGCTCGCGACTATTCCGCCGGCGTCGCCCGCCTGCACCGGAAAGCGGAACACCGAGCCGCGGCCCGGCGCCGAGCGCAGTTGCAACTCGCCGCCGAGCATGTCGACGAGGCGCTTCACCGTCGGCAGGCCCAAACCGTGCCCTTGACGCGCGTCGCGCTGCGGATTGGCAACCTGGTAGAACTCTTCGAAGATGCGCTCGTGTTCCTCGGCAGGAATGCCGATGCCGGAATCGCGCACCTCGATATAGCCGCCCGAAAGACGCCCCGCGCGGCGATAGCCGACCCAGATCGCGCCTTCCTCGGTATAGCGCACCGCATTCGAGAGCAGATTGCTCAGCACACGCTCGAGCAGCACCGGATCGTCATGCAGGACCACCGAGGACGGCGCGATCCGTAGTGCCAGCCCCTTGGCCGCCGCCTGCGGACGGTATTGGCTGCCGACCCGCTCGAACAGTTCCGACAGCCGGAAATGCAAGCGGATCACCTGGGTCACACCGCTTTCGAGCCTCGCAAGATCGAGCACCTGGTTGAACAGCTGATTCAACGCCTCGACGTTATAAACGATGTGCTGGGCTGTCCTGGCATGCTGCACGGGCGTCGCCGCCGTGTCGTTGAGCGAAGCGGCCAGCAATCCGATCGCATGCAGCGGCTGGCGCAAATCATGGCTCGCAGCTGCAAAAAACCGCGTTTTGGCAAGACTGGCCTCTTCGGCGACACGCTTTTGCGCCGCCAGCGACTCCGCCAGATACTGCTGATCGACGCGCGCCTGCACGACCTGCTGGAACAGCTTGCGATAACTCAGCGCATAGACATTGATCGCGCAGAAGAAGAACGCGAGGACGATTGCGAGAATGGTGCGGTCGAACGTATGCGTGCCGAAATGCAGCACGATTGCCGGAAACAGCAGAAACGGAATCGCGGTCGAAAAGTTCAACAGATCGAAGCCGTTCGACATGAATACGCCGGCCGCCAGCGTGACGAGCATCACAGTGTGCAGCAGCGGCAAATCGGCTTGGGTGCTCTGGAACGCGAACCACACCGCAAGCCCCGGCGCGCTGTACAGCAGCACGCCGCGCAGCGCATGCAGGTTGATCCAGCCGCGCGGCGTCGCGAGGTGCGGATAGCGGCGATTGCAGATCCACAGCGCCAGGCCGCCGCAATTGGCGGTCGCGTAAAACCCGAAACACGCGATGAACAGCGGCGGCGACGGCACGTTCGGCCAGTAGATCGCCACCAGCACCGCAATCGAAAACCAGTGCGAAAAGAAGGCGATGGGATCTTGCGCGTACAGCACGCGCACGAGGTCTTCGTCGATTGCACGCTGGATTGGATCAGCCCGCATCATGCGGTCTCCTCGTCGGCACGACAGATTCGATGGCGTAGGACGCAAGCTCAGCGACGCAGGCACGGCGGGCCTGACGTGCTGCGCGAGAGTGGCTGCATCAAGTGTTGCGGTGCTCCATCGCGCGCTGCAGCCTTTTGGTGCAGCGCACGGTCATCAGACGGCGAACAGGCAGACGCGCGGATGGTTTACCCGGCAGTTTACCCATCAGCTACCACTTAATCCATATAGGCGAAGCGCCCGCCGGAAACCATACTGGCTTCACATTCCAGCGCGGCTCAAAAGTTCCAACACCCCTTCTTCGCCTGCAGTCGAGGCTCCCCGCGCTCATTGCCTAACCCTTTATGGAGGTTTTCATGGGCGCAGTTCCGAGCCACGCGTTCGTCCGCAATCTCGACGATGCGATCCTGCCCGACCTGTGGCGTCGGCGTACCCAGCTGTCCGCCGACGAAATGGTGTCGATGGTCGATCTGGTCAAGCGGGCGCTACGCACCTACCACCCGCTTGAACTGCAGGCGCTCGGCGAAGACAAGGAAGAACTGGTCGCCCAGTTCATCTACGCGAAAGTACTGCGCCTTGCGCCCGGCCACACGGAAACGAATGCCTGCGCCGACAGCGCGCCGTCCAACGGCTACGCACTGTGCGCATATTTTCGCCGTTACCTGATCGACTGTCTGCGCAGCGCCGGCCATCAACGCAACGTGTCGATGGAAAACGAAGGCATGGCGCAGGAAATCGATCTGCACGCGCAAGCGTTGGAAGACCCGGTCGAAAGCGTGTTGCTGCAATACGACCTCGACGAACAACGCGTGCGGCTCGCGGCACGGACTTTTATCGACAGCCTCGACGAGCCGGAGCGCATCGTGCTGGCCGGCAGCCTCGGCTGGTGCTCGGAAGGAAAAGGCGGCCTGTCGGCAGTCGCTGCTCAGCATCGTGTGCCCTCGTATCACTATCGCGCCGTCAAACTTGGCGTCACCATGAAAAAGACGGCCGGGGCCGACGAATTTTCCAATACCAAGATCGGCCGCTGGCTGATCGAGGTGCTCGGCATCGAGATCGATCTCGACAACCGCGCGGCGATTCTGATCGCCTTGAACCTGCTCGCCGCCGAATCGAGCGACAGCGAAATGAATGAAGTAGCCGCCTAAAAGCGCATTGACAGACCAGCGTGGGCCGACGGCGGCTTTTTTCCCCTTTCCGGAAATCGGGCCCGCCCCACGCAAGCGTCGCGCGCCACGTACGATGCGCCTTTTTTTGTCATCGCGCACCGCCTACGATAAAAAAGCCGCAGCCGCACGCCGTCTTCCTTCCGAAGTCCGGGTTCCCCTACCCGGCATCCCCTTCCTGACGAGGTGGTCTGAATGAACCGCTTATCAAGCGCCTTGACAGCAATGCAGTCGCATTACGACGTGGTGGTGGTGGGATCGGGATATGGCGGTGCGATTGCCGCGAGCCGTATGGCGCGTGCCGGCAGAAACGTGTGCGTGCTGGAACGCGGCCGTGAATTCATGGCCGGCGACTATCCGCGCACGCCGATCGAAGGCGCCGCGCAGATGCAGTACAACACCGCCCTCGCGCAAATCGGCTCACCGCTCGCGCTGCTCGAAGTGCATGTGAATGAAGACGTGAATGCGGTGGTGGGCTGCGGTCTGGGCGGCACCTCGCTGATCAACGCAAATGTCGCGCTCGAAGCCGAACCGCGCTTATGGGACGACGACCGCTGGCCCGAGGCACTCCGCGCCGACAAGGCGGGACGCGACAAGGGCTATGAACTGGCTCGCGCCATGCTGCAGCCGTCGGCGGTGTCCGGCGATTTTTTGCAGTTGCCGAAACTTCTGGCGCTGAAAAAATCCGCGCGGGCGCTCGGCATGGAAGATCGCTTTTACCCGCCGCCGGTCACGGTCACTTTCGAGGACCGCGTCAACGCTGCGGGTGTCGAGCAGAAAGCCTGCGTCGGATGCGGCGATTGCAACTCGGGTTGCAACTACGACGCGAAAAATTCGACGCACATGAACTACCTGCCCGACGCGGTCGCGCACGGCGCCCATATTTTCACGGGCGCAGCGGTGCATTCCGTGTTGCGCGACGCTGCCACGCAAAAGTGGATCGTGCGCTTCCAGGAAGTCAAGCTGGGCCGCGAGAGTTATGACGCGCCCAATCTGTTCGTCAGCGCCGATGTCGTTATCATGTCGGCCGGCACGATCGGTTCGACCGCCCTGCTGTTGCGCTCGCGCAAGGAGGGGTTGAGCGTGTCGGACATGGTCGGCCAGCACCTCACCGGTAACGGCGACGTGCTCGCCTTCGCGTACAACACCGAGGAGGTGATCAACGGCGTCGGCTGGGGTGCGCACAAGAAGGGCGACATCCCACCGGTCGGACCGACGATTACTGGCATTATCGACCACCGCAACACCGCTAACGTGACCGACGGCTTCGTAATCGAAGAAGGCTCGCTCGCCGGGCCGGTCGGCGCCGCGTTGGTCGCCCTGCTCGGCGGCGCAGCGCCGTTCGAAGGCGTCGACATTCCCGCGCCGCGCGCCGCCGGCGAACCGTTTGGCTACGACGCGCGCGTGATCGAGAGCTTCCTGCGCGGCCCCTATCACGGCGCCCTCAATCACACGCAAACCTACCTGGTGATGGCGCATGACGACGAAAGCGGCCAGATCAGCGTGAATGACAAAGGCAGGCCGCGCATCGCCTGGCCGAATGCCGGCAAGCAGCCGATCTTCCAGACCATCGAAGAAACGCTCGAGAAGGCGCAGGCGCCGCTCGGCGGCAAATACATGCGCAACCCGATTTCGACCAGATTGCTCGGCAACCAGATTGTCACCGTGCATCCGCTTGGCGGCTGTGGGATGGGCGAAGACGCGGCGCGTGGCGTCGTCGATCATGAGGGTCGAGTCTTTAGCGGCACTACCGGAAATGCGGTACACGAAGGCCTATATGTCATGGACGGCGCGGTCATGCCGATGTCGCTCGGCGTCAATCCGCTGCTGACGATTTCCGCGCTGGCGGAACGCAATTGCGCGCTGCTCGCCAATGCGCGAGGCTGGGACATCGATTACCAGGCGAAGGGCACGGCCGCTACGCCCACGCCCCAGAAGATCGGCCTGCGCTTCACCGAAACGATGGTCGGCACCTATACGCCGGCGGTGGCGGGCGAAGCCGCCACCAGTCCGATCCAATTCACGCTGACGGTGGAATCGGACGATCTGGCCGATATGCTGAGCAATCCGCGACATCTGGCCCACACTACGGGCACGCTGACCTGCCCCGCGCTCTCCGCGCAACCGATGACGATCACGGACGGCACTTTCAATCTGTTCGTGGTCAACGAATCGGATGTGGATGAGCGCAACATGAATTACCGCATGACGCTCAATTCCACGGATGGCAAGAGGTATTACCTGACGGGACAGAAAATCATCACCCGTACGTCGCCGATCAATCTATGGGACCAGACCAACACGCTCTACGCCGAACTCCGCGACTCGGCGCAAGCGGATGCGCCGGCGATCGGCAAAGCAACGTTGATCATCACGCCCGAGAATTTCCTCAAGCAGCAACGCACGCTCGAGGTCACCAACACGCCCGACCTGACATCGCGCCTTGAATGGACCCTGAAGTTCGGCAAGTTTTTCGCGGGCGTGCTGTTCACCGAATACGGCGGCGTGGCCGCGCCCTTGCAGTTTTACGATCCGAAGGCCGCGCCGCGCCTCAAGCGCGCACTACGCGCGCCCGTGCCGCAAGTCGTCTTCTTCGACACAGCCGACGGGACCACGCTGCGACTCACGCGCTACGCCGGGCCGCCCGACAAACCGCTGCGTCCCGTGCTGCTGATCCACGGCTCGGGCGTGTCGAGCCGGATCTACTCCACCGATCTGATCGGAACCAACCTGGTGGAATATCTCTGTGCGGCCGGCTACGACGTGTGGCTCGTCGATCTGCGTGTCAGCATCGAAATGCCCAGCGTGATGGTGCCGACCAATGTCGACAAGGTCGCTCGTGAGGACATTCCGGCCGCGGTCGCCAAAGTGCGGGAGTTGACCAACCTGCCGGACATTCAGGTGCTGGGCCACTGCTTGGGTGGGCTGGCGTTGACCATGTCGCTGCTGTACGGCCTCAAGGGCGTGCGCTCGGCGGTCATCTCGCAGGTCTCGGCGCATCCGGTGCCGGGCACGCTGGAAAAGATCAAGTGCGGGTTGCATGTCCCGGACATCATGCAGCATCTCGGCGTGCTTGATCTGACCGCTTTTACGGAGCACCGGTCGTGGCCCCAGAATCTGCTCGATGAAGCGTTGCGGCTCTACCCGCTCAGTCATAAACAGGGCTGCGGCAGCCCCATCTGCCACCGGGCGACCTTCCTTTACGGCCTGCTCTACGAACACGAGCAGCTGAATGAGACGCTTCATTCGAATCTGCAGGAACTGCTCGGTGTGCACGACATCGCCGTCTTCAAGCATCTCGCTGCGATGGTGCGGGCGGGCAAAGTCGTCGATGCCGAAGGCAGAGACGTCTACCTGAACGGCGCGGACGGCATGAAGGGTCTGGACGGCTTGCGCCTGCCGATCGGCTTTATCCATGGCGAGAAAAACGAAACCTATCTGCCGAAGAGCACCTTGCTGACCTATGACATGCTGGTCGAGCAATGGCCCGAGCAGCCGTATGAGCGACATCTGATTCCCAACTATGGGCACATCGACTGCATCCTCGGCAAGAATGCGGCGGTGGATGTCTATCCGGTGATTACGCGGTATCTGAATGCGCATTGACGGAGGTTGAGCGCAGTGTTGCGATTGGGCCGGGCCGGAGCATCCCGTAGGCGCGTGCACGTGTTGCGCGCCGCTCGCTGTGCTGGCGCCGGTTCAGGTGTGGTATGTATAAGGGCGGCGAGTCGCCACGTTTTGTGGTCGGCTTGCCTGGCATCGTGAACCGATCACGCCTTTATCCACGTCAGACTGCCACGCTTATCCGGATGAAAACCTTCTTTCAGACCATGTTGACCGCCGGGCTGCTGGCCGGCACCGTTGCAACGGCACACGTAGAAGCCGCCGAACTCCACGTGATGAGTTCGGGCGGCTTCACCGCCGCGTATAAACTGCTCGGCCCCAAGTTCACCGCGTCGACGGGCAATACGCTCGACACCATACTCGGGCCCTCGATGGGTAAATCGCCGGAGGCCATTCCGAACCGGCTCGACCGCGGCGAACACGCAGACGTGGTCATCATGGTCGGCTACGCGCTCGACGATCTGATCAAGCAAGGCAAGGTGATTCCCGGATCGCGCGTCGAGCTCGCCGATTCCCGCATCGGTATGGTCGTGCGCAGCAGTGCGCCGAAACCGGATATCAGCTCGGTCGGTGCGCTGAAAGAGACCTTGCTGCATGCCAGATCGATCGCCTACTCGGACAGCGCGAGCGGTGTCTATATCGAGCGCGAGCTCTTCAGGAAGCTCGGCATCGAGGATCAGGTGAAAGCCAAAGCGAAGATGATTCAGAAGATCCCGGTCGCCTCGGTGGTCGCCAATGGCGATTACGAAGTGGGATTCCAGCAGGTCAGCGAGTTGCTGCCGGTGCCGGGCGCCACCTTCGTCGGAAAGATTCCTGAGTCGGTGCAATCCGTGACGCGATTTGCCGCGGGCATCCCGGTGGGCGCGGAGCATCCGAAAGAGGCGAAGGCGCTGCTCGACTATCTCGCTTCCCCTGCTGCGCAACCCGAAGTCACGTCGACCGGAATGGATTCCGTCGCGACGCATTGACGAAACTGCCAGGGCGTCGCCGCGCGTTACGCCCGCGAACTGCTGGCGCGCAGCGAAGACACGCCGCGGTAACTCGCGCGGCGCACTCTGCTCAAAACAACTTGCCCGGATTCAGAATGCCGTACGGATCCAGCGCATGTTTGATGGCGGCCATTGCAGCCAATTCAGCAGGCGAGCGCGAGATCGGCAAGAACTCGCGCTTGAGCAAGCCGATCCCGTGTTCCGCCGATACCGAACCGCGCAACGGCCCCAGCATCTCATAGACGAACGCATACACCGCGTGATGATCGACGCCGGGAATCGAATGGCCGTCGACGGTGAGATGCAGATTCGAATCACCGATATGGCCGAAGAAATACGACACGTTGCCCGGCCAGCGCTGGTCGAGCGCCGCGCGGCAACGGTCGACGAAAGCGCCGATTTCGCCGATGGGCAAGCTCACGTCGAAGTTGATCGGATCGAGCCGCACCGGAAACTCTGCGGTGCATTCGCGAATTGCCCATAACGCCCGCACGTCGGCCACCGATTGCGCGATCACGGCGTCGCGGATCGCTTCTGAATCGAGCGCTTCGGTCAGCACGGCCGAGAAGCGTTCGCCGTCGTCACTTGCGTCGAAACTCGCATGTTCGATCAGTGCATAGAGCGGGTGCGAGTCGGCGAATGGCGAGCGCGTGCCCGTCAGCTTCACGCCGAAATCGTAGAAATCCGGCCACATGATCTCGAACGCGCCGATGTCGTTGCCAAAGCGCGTCGACAGGCGGCGCAGCAGGTTCACGGCGGCGGCGTAATCGTCGAGTGCAACGAGCGCCGTGTGGCGCGCCGCGCGTGGCGGATGGAGCCGTAGCACCGCGCGTGTGATCACGCCGAGCGTGCCTTCCGAACCGATGAACCAGTGTTTGAGGTCGTAGCCGGTGTTGTTCTTGACCATCTTGCCGAGCGAAGTCAGCACGTCGCCGTTGGCGAGCACGACTTCGAGTCCTAGCACCTGATCGCGCGCAGTGCCTGACTGGATCACGCGATTGCCGCCTGCGTTAGTCGCCAGATTGCCGCCGATCTGGCACGAGCCGCGCGCGCCCAGATCAAGGGCGAGTTCGAAACCCGCTTCGGCAGCGGCTTCCTGCGCGGTTTGCAAAGTGGTGCCGGCGCGCACGGTTAGCGTGGCCGACGCTGCGTCGATTTCTTCGACGCCCGTGAGCCGTTCGAGCGACAACGCGATATCCGTCGTGCGCGCAATCGCGCCGCCCGCGAGACCGGTCATGCCGCCCTGCGGCACCACCGGTTGATGCGCCGCGTGGCAAATGGCCAGCGCGCGCGAGACTTCTTCCGTGTTGCGCGGCAAAAGCAGCCCGGCGGGACGTGTCGGATCGTGGCGGGTCCAATCGGTCATCGCGTGTTCGCCGATCTGCTCACCAACGCGCACCGCGTCGGCTCCGAGCGCGGCACGCAGCGCATCGAGCGTCGCGGAAAGCGGCGCTGCGGTATGGGTTGCGCCATTCGCCAAACTGTTATCTGTCATGCAGTGGTTCCTTGCGTTCCTTCCGCTACCGCTTTCTTGCGATAGCCCATCGAATCGTTGATTCGCCCGAGGATGTAGTCACCTGCGGCGACCGGTTGGTACTTGAGTTCGGCATCACTCGTACCGAGTTCGCGCGGATCGACCGTTGCACCGTAAGTGGGATCATAGAACGTCGCGATCGAATAGCGCTCGCGTCCGGACGCATTGATCACGCGATGCAAGGTGGAGCGAAAACGGTCATTGGTCCAGCGCGCCAGCAGATCGCCGACGTTCACCACGAAGCTACCCTCGATCGGTGGCGCATCGACCCACGTATCGTTGGCGATCTCGCGCACCTGCAAACCGCCCACCTGATCCTGCCATAGCAGGGTAATGCAGCCGTAGTCGGTATGCGGCGCGACGCCGAACTGATCCGCGTCCGGTTGGGGCGGCTGCGGCGGATAGTAGACCATCTGCGTGCGCTGCATCCGCTTCGTATAGCGCGGCGCGAAGAAATGTTCGTCGACGCCGAGACTCACGGCCACGGCACGCAACAGATCGGCGCCGCATGCGGCGACCGCTTCGTAATAGCCGTATAGCGCAGGCCGCAGCTCAGGCATGAACTCCGGCCAGTTGTTCGGCCCTCGCAGCGCCTGTCCGGCCTTCACATCGGGATCGTCCTCAGGCAACTCAAGACCAATGCTGAAGAACTCCTTGTAGTCGGGGCGCTTGGCCTGATACATGGTGGCGTCGCCCAGCGCGTTGAAACCTCGGTGCCGTTGATTGACCGCCGCGCGCCGCTTCGTCTCCACCGGAAACGCAAAGAACGTGCGCGCCGCCTGTTCGGCCGCATCGATTGCCGCTTGCGGCACGCCGTGATTGATGATGTAGAAGAAGCCGATCGTCGTGCACGCTTCGCGGATTTCGTGCGCCACGCGCGTCAAAGCCTGTGGGTCGCCAGCACGCACGCCGGCAAGGTCGATGATCGGAATGCGGGTCACGGGCATTGCGTTGCTCCCTGGTGGGCCGGTCAATTCAACCGACGAAAGAGGCTGATGAATCATTCGCGACAGGTTCGCGCGCCTCGTGCATTCCAGTTGTATATACCGCCAAAAGCGTACCCGCAAGTTGCTTTGCGCGCCTTTACGTAAGGGCTTTTCTCTACTCGCACGTTTATTTATTTCGCACGAAAACTGCGGTATATACTGCATCGCATGACTCGCGCCGGTCCCTACTGATGAACCGCTTTCGCGCGACACCGCTTTGCCAACCGGAGAATCCCATGAGCATCCTTGCAGGCTGGAAGTGTCGTTTGGTCATGCTGTCGTTGTGCGCGGCAAGCGTCACCGCCCACGCAGAAGACCAGCTCGCCAAAGTGAAGAAAGCAGGCGAACTGGTGGTGGGCACCGAGATGCAGTTCGCGCCGTTCGACTTCCTTGAAAACGGCCAGCAAGCGGGCTTCAATAAGGACCTGTTCGCCGAGGTCGGCAAGGAAATGGGCGTGAAGGTGCGCTTCATCGACCTGCCGTGGCCGAGCGTGCTGCCGGGTCTCGAAGCCGGCAAGTTCGATATGGTGGGCGGTCCACTGACGGTCACCAAGGCGCGCATGGAACGCTACACGTACACGCTGCCGATCGCGGACGCCACCGACGCGCTGCTCAAGCGCGCCAACGACTCCGCCGTCAAGCAATCGTCGGATATCGCCGGCAAGACGGTCGGCGCGGGCAAAGGCTCGGCCCAGCTCGATCAGTTGAAGGCCTACGTCGCCACCTTGCCGAAGCCGCCTGAAATCCGCGAATACGTCGACAACAATCAGGCCTACGCCGATCTCGCCGCCGGCCGCATCGCGGCGGTCGCGAACTCGATGACCAACATCGCGTACGTGGCCAAACAACGCCCTGAAACCTTCGCCGTAGTACAGCCGCCGTTCGGCGCAAAGGTGTACTTTGCTTACTGCCTGCGTAAAGACGCGGACAGCAAGCCGCTCGCCGATGCCTTCAACGCCGCCCTCGTAAAAATGCACAACGACGGGCGCCTCGCTACTTTGCAGAAAAAGTGGTTCGGTGTCGCGATGGATGCGCCGACAACGATGCCGGCGCCGAACTATTGATGCACTGATCTAGCGAGTGCGGCTCTTATGTTCAGCACGACCGTCTTCCTTCAGGGCCTGCCGCTGCTGTTGCATGCGGCACTCGCCACCATCGGCATTTCGCTGACGGGACTCCTGATCGGTTTCTTCGTCGCGATCGGTGTGTGTGCGGCACGTCTCTCCCCGCAGCGCTGGGCGCGCATGTTCGGCGGCGCCTACGTGTTCTTTTTTCGCGGGGTGCCGATGCTGGTACAACTGCTGCTGGTGTATTACCTGCTGCCGTTCGCCGGGATCAACGTATCGCCCATCGTCGCGGCAATCAGCACCGTGTCGCTGTGTTCCGCTTCCTATATCGCCGAGATTCTGCGCGGCGGTTTCCTCAGCATTCCGCCGGGTCATCTCGAAGCCGCGCGCATGCTCGGGCTGTCACCGTTCGATATGCTGCGGCGCATTCTGGTGCCGCAGGCGTTTCGCTTGACACTGCCTTCGCTCGTCAACGAAATGGTGCTGCTGATCAAGGCTTCATCGCTGATCTCGGTGGTGGGCGTAGCCGAGTTGACGCGCACTGCGCAGAACATTGCGGCCAGCACCTATCGACCGCTCGAAGCCTACGTCGCGGCCGGGCTGATTTACTTCGTGATCTGCGGCACGCTGGCGCTCGTCGCGCATGCCGCCGAATACCGTTTGCAGCATGCCTGACCCACCTTGAGCTTGAGACTGAAATAGGCCATGCAAAAGCTCGACCCCACCGTCATCACGCACAACTTGCAGCCGATCGCCGCCGGTCTCGCGACCACGCTCGGCACCTGGGCCGCGGGCGTCGCGATCGGCATTCTGATCGGCTTTCTCATCGCCGTGCTGCAGCTCTTTTGCGGACGCTGGGTGCGCGGCGTATTGCGCTTCTATATCGAACTGTTTCGCGGCACGCCATTTCTGGTGCAGCTTTTTTTGCTGTATTACGGCGGCCCGTCCTTCGGCCTCACGCTCGAACCGATGACAGCCGGCGTGCTCGGCTTGGGCCTCTACGGCAGCGCGTATTTCGCCGAAGCCTTCCGCTCCGGTTTTCAATCGGTGCCGCCAGGTCATCTCGAAGCGGCGTCCTGTCTCGGACTCACCCGCTGGCAAGCCGTCCTGCGCATTCAGATGCCGCAAATGCTGGTGCTGATCGTGCCTGCGCTGACTAATCTGATTATCGTGCTGAGCAAGGAAACCGCGGTGCTGTCAATCGTCACCGTCCCCGAGCTCACGTTCGTGCTGACCGGCATCGGTTCGGCCACCTTCGCTTTTGTCGAAACGCTGCTGGTGCTGTGCGTGTGCTATCTCGCGCTGGTCGAACTGACCTCGCGCGCGGGCATGTGGGCCGAAACCCGCATCGCGCGCTTCATGGCATGAACGGAATCCGGACCATCTTATGAACGCTATCGCCGACATGCCGTCCTCCACTTCCACCGCTGCCTTCGATACGCCACCCGGCGCGCCGCTGATTGAAGTGCGCGACCTGAAGAAACGCTTTGGCGAAGTCGAAGTACTGCGCGGCGTCGATCTCGAGATCGCCCGCTCCGAAGTGGTCTGCATCATCGGCCCGTCGGGCTCGGGCAAGAGCACGCTGCTGCGCTGCCTCGCCGCGCTCGAAACCTACGATCAGGGCGACGTGCGCATCGAAGGCGAACTGCTCGGTTACAGCGAGCGCAATGGAAAACGCGTGCGAGCGTCGCAAGGCGAGATCAATCGCGTGCGGCGCAACGTCGGCATGGTATTTCAGCAATTCAATCTGTGGCCGCATATGACGGCGCTCGGCAATGTGATGGAAGCATTGCTGCGCGTGCGCAGTCTGTCACGCGATGAAGCGCGCCGCCGCGCCAATGCGATGCTGGAAACCGTTGGCCTCGCGCATAAGGGGGACGCCTACCCGTCGAAACTCTCGGGCGGCCAGCAGCAGCGTGTTGCAATTGCCCGTGCGCTGGCGATGGAGCCGCACATCATGCTGTTCGACGAGCCGACCTCGGCGCTCGATCCCGAGCTGGTCGGCGAAGTATTGCAAGTGATGAAACAGCTCGCGCGCGACGGCATGACGATGGCCGTGGTCACACATGAAATGGGCTTTGCCGCGCAGGTCGCCGACAAGGTCATGTTCATCGACCAGGGGCGCATTGCCGTGCAAGGCAAGCCGCGCGAAGTCTTTCACGATGCCGGGCAGCCACGGTTGCGGCAGTTCCTGCAAAACTACTTCGACCGCAATGCCTTCTGGGCGCGTGGTCCGGATGATGCGGAGCCGGTATGAACTTGCGCCGATGCCCTCCTGATTCGGCTGACTCGTGCAGTTCACGCGGACTGTAGCGCAAGGGCCGCCGATGTCCTCCACCGTCCGCAGCAAAGCTCACGACACCCCACCCGCCGCGGCAATGAAAACCGCGCGCGTGGTGACCGACGCACCGGCCGCCCGCTACGAACAGGTCAAGAATCACATCCGCCAGATCATCGAATCGGGCGCGCGGCAAGCGGGCGACCGTCTGCCGTCCGAGCTGGACCTGGTCGCGACGTTAGGCGTGTCGCGCATGACGGTGAACCGCGCGCTGCGCGAACTCGCCGATGAAGGCCTCGTCACCCGCGTGTCCGGCGTCGGTACGTTTGTCGCGCAAACCAAGCCGCAATCGACGCTGCTGATGATCGCCCATATCGGCGACGAGATCCGCTCGCGGGGTCACGAATACAGCTACGACACCGTCCTCTCGCAACGTGAAACCGCGCCGGTGACGGTGTCGAACGCTTTAGGGCTTGCGCCCGGCACTTCCGTGTTTCATGTAATTTGCGTGCATCGCGAGAACGGTCTGCCGGTGCAGCTCGAAGACCGTTACGTCAATCCGGTCACGGCGCCGGACTTCCTGAAGCAGGATTTCTCCACGGCAAGGCCGTCCGAGTATCTGTTCGAGACCGTGCCGGCGCACGACGTCGAGCATGTCGTCGACGCAGGTCTGCCGACGCGCGCCGAAGCCGAGTGGCTGGAAATTCGTGCCGATGAGCCGTGCCTGACGCTGATGCGCCGCACATGGACGAGCGGCATTGCGGTCACGTTCGCGCGTTTCGTGCATCCGGGCTCGCGATATCGGCTGGGTTGCCGATTCACGCCCGATCTGTCGCAGCGCCAGGGCTAGCGGCGCGCACGCCGCGCCCTCGCCCGCTTGCCTCCACTCACACGTTGCCCGCCAGATGGAAACGCGACGCCGGATGCCACAGCTGCACCGACGTCGCCACATCATCACCAACCCATGTGCGGCGCCATAGCTGCAGGCAAGGCTCGCCGATATCCATCATCAGATGCCGCCGCACATACGCGTCGGGCTTCTGCGCATAGATACGAAACTCCGCGCGCTGGATCGGCGCAAGCCGCACCATGTAGTGATTCGGCGTCTCGACAGTGAAATCCTGCTCCAGGTACTCGGGGAATACCTTCGGATTGACGTAGCGATCTTCGTACTGAATCGGCTCGCCCTCTTCGCTGTGCACGATGCACGAGTGAAACGCCGGGCCGCTGGCGAGACCGAGCGCTTCGAGCGCGTGAGGATCGTCGCTGGGTTCGAGCGTCAGCACACGCGCGGAATGGCGATGACCACGTGCGGCGATTTCGTCGGCGATGTTGCGGATTTCCAGCACCGTGGATTCGTAGCGCTGTGGCGCAACGAACGTGCCGGAACCTTGCACGCGCGTCAGCACGCGTTCGGTGGTGAGCTCACGCAGCGCGCGCGATACCGTCATGCGCGCGACGCCGAACTCTTTAACCAGCTCCGTTTCGGATGGGATCAGGCCGCCTGGCTTCCAGTCGCCTTCGCTGATGCGCCTGATCACATAGCGCTTGATCTGCTCATAGGCGGGCATCGCCTTGGCGGGTGTCTCAGGGGTGCGACCAGGGCGGTCCTGCGTGTCTGCGGTTTGCGCGTTTGTAATAGTGTTCACGTCGACCTCGTGGGTGGTACGCGGGTGGTACACGTTAGGCCGGTTCACCGGCGGGTAAGCCCGCTCACCGGCTCTGTCTCCATCAATCCGAATCCATCATTTCGAATCCATCAATTCAAACCAGCCACGCAATTCCAGCAACGAGCGTCGTCAACCTGCGTGGGCAGTGGCCCGGCCGTCGTTGGCCGCCGCGTCGGCGCCGAGCTTGCCTGTGGTGCCCACGCTCGTCACGCTCGCTAATGCGGCAAGCGCTGCGCCGTTGACTGAAGCTTCCGGCCCGGGCCGAATAGTACCCGGGTTTGGCAGCGGCGGCGGTGTTTCATCGGCGATGATGCGAAACGCGATGGTCATGTCGTCCGCGAGCGGCCGATCGTCGCGATAGGTCGGCACAGCACGGCGTATGCGTTGCCAGAGCGAGTCGGTGTGCGGCGCGCGCGGTGCGTCGATGCTTTGGAGATCATAGGCTTGCGCCGCCGCCAGCAATTCAATGGCGACGATACGCCCGGCGTTGTCGACGATCTCCAACGCTTTCAGCGCGGCGGGCGTGGCATGGCACAGGTGGTCCTCCTGCAAGCCAGACGTGATGCCACCGTCGAGACTCGCGGGCATCGCGAGGCGCCGGTTCTGCGCGACCAGCGAGGCGGCAGTGTACTGCGCGATCATGAAGCCCGAACAGGTGCCGCCCGGCTCCGCAAGAAACGCCGGCAAGCCGCTCACGAGCGGATTGACGAGACGGTCGAGGCGCCGCTCGGCCATTGCCGCGACTTGCGCGATCGCGGTGGCGAGGCTGTCCATCGCCAGCGCGATCGACGCCCCCACCGCGTGCGCCTGCGAATAGACGCGCGGGTTTTCCGGTGTGCCGGCGACGATCGGATTGTCGGTAATCGACGCGAGCTCGCGGTTGACCACCTCGGCGGTCCCGGTGAGCACGTCGCGCGCGGCGCCATGTACGTGCGGAATGGTCCGCATGCTCAGCGGATCTTGCGTGCGCTGGCCGACCACCGCGGCAAGAATGCCGCTATCGGCGAGCGCGGTACGCATGCGTTCGCCGACCAGGTTCAAGCCCGGCGAAATGCGCAGCGCCAGCGAGTCTTCGTCGAAGGCCGCGAGCTGACCGCGCAGATTCTCGAAGCTCATCGCAGCGACCACGTCGGTCCAGTCGAAGAGACGCGCGGCGCGCGCCAGCGCCAAGGCGGCGAGACCCGTCACGCACGGCGTGCCGTTGATAAGGCTTAAACCTTCCTTCGCTTCGAGCACCAGCGGTTCGAGGCCGAGCAGTTGCAACGCATCGCGCCCATTCAGGCGTTCGCCGCGATAACGCACATGTCCCTCGCCGATACAGACGAGTGCGATATGCGCCATATGGCTCAGATAACCCACCGAGCCGAACGCGGGCACTTCCGGCAGGCAATCGGCATTGAGCAGCGCGACCAATTGATCCGCGACTTCGAGGCGAATCCCCGAATGTCCGTGTGCAAAATTGTTGACGGCCGCCGCCATGATCGCGCGCGTCTCGGCAACACCGAGCGGCGCGCCCACGCCTACCGCATGACTCATCAGAATGTTGCGCGACAGCGTGCGCTGTTCGGACGGCGACACGATTACATCGCACAACGCCCCGACGCCGGTATTCACGCCATACGCGCGAATCCCGCGCTCGACGATCTGTTCAACAAGCACGCGTGCCGCCCGGATACGCGAGCGGGCATCGGCGGAAAGCTCGAGCGGTTCGCCGGCGGCGATGGCCGCCACCTGAACCCAGTCGAGAGGACGATCGGAACGGATCACGGCCATGATAGTGCTCTGTGCGGTGAAGTAACGAAGTGGCAACCAGCCAATGCTGATTGATTAGTTAGTGGTGCGATCCTGGTGGCTCGACACGAATTGGCGGAAGCGGTCCGACTTGCATTCGACGAACACTTCGTCCGGTGTCCCGTCGGCTTCTACCTGACCTTGATGCAGGAACATCACGCGATTCGACACATGGCGTGCGAAACCCATCTCGTGCGTGACGACCAACATCGTGCGGCCTTCTTCGGCGAGTGAGCGCATCACGCGCAGCACTTCGCCGACCAGTTCAGGATCGAGCGCCGAAGTCGGTTCGTCGAACAGCATCACTTTGGGATGCATCGCCAAAGCACGCGCGATCGCCACCCGCTGCTGTTGACCACCGGACAGATGTGCCGGATAGTGGCCGCGCTTTTCCGCGAGACCAACTTTCGCCAGCAGCGCTTCCGCTTCTTCAACCGATTCGGCGCGGCTGCGCTTTTGCACGCGCATCGGCCCTTCGATCAGATTCTCCAGCACGGTCATATGCGACCAGAGGTTGAAGTTCTGGAACACCATGCCGAGTTGCGAGCGCACCCGGTCCACCTGGCGGCGGTCGCTCGGTTGCAGCTTGCCGTCGCCGCGCCGCTTCATTTTCAGCTCTTCGCCGCCAAGCGCCACCGAGCCATCATCCGGCGTTTCGAGCAGATTCAGACAGCGCAGGAACGTGCTCTTGCCGGAGCCGCTCGCGCCGAGAATCGAAATCACGTCGCCTTGATGGGCGTCGAGCGAAATGCCTTTGAGCACGTGGTGGTCGCCGAACGACTTATGGATGTTCTTGACCGACAGTGCAACAGGTGCCGTGGCGTTCATGGGATTCTCCAGATTCTGCAAGATGTGCGATCGTTCAGGGCGCGGCGCGGCGTGCTTCCGTCGTGGACGAAACCGGCCGGGTCGGCGAGCTTTGCGCGGGCGCCGCACGCAGATGGCGCGACAGGCGCGTTTCGAGGAAGCCGAGCAAACGCACGATGACGAAATTCAGGAACAGATAGATCAGCGCGGCGCAGATGAATACTTCAGTGGTGCGATACGTTTGCTGAATGATCTGCTGCGCGACGCCGGTCACTTCCCACACGGTGACGAGGCTCGCGAGCGCAGTGGATTTGACGAGCAGCACGGCCTCGGTCGAGTACGCCGGCAAACATTGGCGCAACGCAATCGGACCGATCACACGGCGCAGCAGCGCGAAACCCGACAAACCGATGGAATAACCCGCTTCGATCTGACCGACCGGCACGGCCATCAAACCCCCGCGGATAATCTCAGCGGTATATCCGGCAGTGCACAGCGCCAACGATAAAACCGCGCACAAGTACGGCTCGCGCAACACCGGCCACAGGAAGCTCTCGCGAATCACGCCGAACTGGCCCATGCCGTAGTAGACGAGGAACATCTGGATCAACAGCGGCGAACCGCGGAACACGAGGATATAAGCACGCGCGAAGCGATTTGGCAGCCAGTGCGGCGACACGCGCATCGTGACGATCACGAGCGAGAGCAAACCGCCGAGAATCAACGAGCAGAAGAACAGCCCGAGCGTGGTCGGCACAGCCGCAATCAGTTGCCGCAGCGTGTCGAGCAGAAAATCGAAGTCGAAATGCATGATGTCCGCTCCTCGTCAGTTGCGCGCGAAGTTGCGCTTGAAGGATCGGCCCACGCGCGCTTCGGCGTGGTTGAAGACCCGGTTCGAGATGCTGGTCATCAGCAGATACAGCGCGCCGCCCACCACGAAGAACGTGAAGTACTGATGTGTCGAACCCGCCGCCACCTGGCTGGCACGCAGCAGTTCGGCCAGCCCCGTGACGGAAATCAGCGCCGAATCTTTCAGGCTCAATTGCCAGACATTGCCGATGCCAGGCAAGGCGAAACGCAGCACTTGCGGAATCAGAATGCGGCGCGCCATGGTCATGGTCGGCATGCCGATCGAACGCGCGGCTTCGAGTTCGCCGCGCGATACCGCGAGCACCGCCGAGCGATACACCTCGGCCTGGTACGCGCCGGAAATCATGCCGACCGCGAGCGCGCCGATCACGAACGGCGGCACACCGACAAAGCCGTCCGCGCCGAACCATTGACCAATCGTGGTCACGAGCGTCGAGCCGCCGAAATAGAACAGATAGATAACGAGCAGCTCAGGTACGCCACGAAACACGGTGGTGTACGCATCGCCGAGCACGCGCAGCGTGCGAAAGCGCGACAGCTTGGCCGCCGCAATCAGTGCGCCGAACACGGCGCCGACCGCGAGCGCTGCCAGCGTAAGCGCGACCGTCATCAATGCCGCAAGCAGCAACACGCCGCCCCAGCCTTCCGGCCCGAAGCCGAGCATCTCTATCAGAGCCATTCCCTACCTCTCATCCATTACGGCGGATCGAACCAGCCGGCGGGCGCGGTTTTTTACGCCGCGCCTGCCGTTACCTCTGAACGCTCAGGTGAATCAAGGCGTGACGTCGGTCTTGAACCACTTGGCGGAGAGTTTCTTGACGGTGCCATCGGCAAGCGCAGCGCTGATCGCGGTGTCGAACTTCGCTTTCAGGTCGGCGTCCTGCTTGCGGAACGCGAGGCCTTCACCCGGACCCCAGATCGGGCCGCCGATCTTCGGGCCGGCCATAACGATCGATGCGGTCTCTTTCTTGTCGATGTTGGCGGCGTAGTAGGTCACGTCGTCGAACGAGGCGTCGATGCGGCCGTTGGCCAGATCGAGGTCACGCTCAGGCGAGGTTTTGTAGACGCGGATCGTGGCGACGTCCTTGAAGCCGTCGTTGATGAATTTAGTGTAGACCGTGCCCGACTGAATGCCGATGGTCTTGCCCTTCAGCTGCTTGCGCAAGGCGTCGACGGTGGGCTGATCGGTCTTCGGATCGCCCGACAGCTTGACGACGGCAGCGGTCGGCGCGGCCTTGGGCAGTACTTTCGCGTCAGTCACGGCGAATGTGGCCGGCGTAGCGGCGTACGGCTTCGAGAACGCGATGATTTTTTCGCGTTCCGGCGTGATCGAGATCGCGTCCATCAGGACGTCGAACTTGCCGGCTTGCAGACCGGGGATCATGCCGTCCCAGTCTTGCGCTACGAGATTGCACTGGAGCTTGATGCGCTCGCACAGATTGGCAACCAGCTCAGGTTCGAAGCCGCCCAGCTTGCCGCCCGGCAAGGTCAGGTTCCAGGGTGCGTAACCGCCTTCCAGCGCGATCGTCACCGTCTTCCAGTCTTTGGCCTGCACCGGTGCCGCGAAAATCGTCGCGGCGCCGAGTACGGCGCCCATCAATGCTTTTGCTAACGTCGTGCGCTTCACTTTCACGTCGAAACTCCTTTGATTGAGGAAACCATCGAGCTGGATGTTTAACTGCCGCCTAATTTGTATAGACAAGCTTGCATGAGTCAAAAAACCATCGCAAGCGGATTTCTTCGAAATCGTCGAAATCATCGGGTAAGCCCCTAGACAAGGCCGTGCGATAAGGCTTTTAAGGGAGTTTTGAAAGGACAAAGACGATGAGCCGGTCAACGCCAGGTGCGCCAACGTGGTGCGGTTTGTCTAGACAGGTTGGTGTGAAAGGAACGAACGCGCTCCGAGTTGGCGCATGGCGCGCCCTACCAGATGAACGGCACGAAGCGATAACGCACACGCGTTGTGTAGGCAATGTAGCCTTCGAGTTGCGCGGCCAGTACGCGCTCCTCGCGCACGGCGCGCCAGCCAATGCCGATCACCAGTAACGGCACGCAGGCAAGCCCCCACCACGAGCCGAGCAGCAAGGGTGTGCCGATGAACAACAGCAGCGCGGCCGAGTACATCGGATGACGGACAAAAGCGTAGGGGCCGGTGTCAATGACTTTGTGACCGCGGCTTGCCTGGATCTTCACGACGGGCGCGGCATAGCTATTCGCCCGGAAGACGATCAGGCACATGAAGATGCAGACGAAGATACTGAGCGAGCCGAAACTCACCAGCCATACCGGCAGCGGCGCTGACCAGCGATAGCGCATTGCATCGAGAGCCATCAGGACGAGCCAGGCGCTCCACATCACCGCCACGGCCACCATAAAGAAACGGTCCCAGCGGCTTTGCTGCGCCTGAACGATCGGCGCGAGACGTTCGGCAAGTAGGCCGGGATCGTGGCGCGCCAGCCAGAACCCGACCCACAAACTCAGCCCGCCGGTCTCGATCAGATACCACCAGCCGGCGGGCCACGCGAGCGTGCCCGCGGCGCCGAACAGCAGCGCGCCCATACATACCAGCCAGGCTGCCGTTTGCAGGACAAGGCGCGTGATCATGGCTGGCTCGTGCCCGCTGGTGATTGTTGAAGTTCGTTATACGCGCCTGTCTCAGGCTGAGGCCGTCGCGGGTGAGCGCACGCGTCCGAATACGTCTGCCATGTCGATGTCGCCCGTGTTCAGACCAAATTGATCGCGCAGGCAGGTCGCGAGTTCGTCCGCGCTTTTTAGCTGCCGTTCGCTGATGATCTGGCCGTCCGCGGCGCGTTCGTTCAGTTGGTCGTTGAGCAAGGTCAGCCGCGACTCCGCCAGGACCCGGCAAACGATCAGATGGTTCAGGAAGACCGAATCCGGTGCGGTCGAGGTGTACCAGTTCGAGGTCTCGTAATCGATCCACTCGACCGGATGCAGGTCGAAACGGTAGACGCGGGCCCACGTGTCGTCGCGGGATTGGACTTCGAGGTAGAGCGCGTCGTTCGATGCATCGGCGAGACGGAACGTGCCCAGCTGCGTCGGCTGCGCGGTGCCGGCGCTCAGACGCAGCGGTGCCGTCAACGTCACGCTGCCGAATCCGACATCGGCGATCCATGCTTCATCTTTGATGTCGACACGCAACACCATGTGCGTGCGAGGCGGGATTGCACCGGATTCGCGGCCCCACAGAACTCGGCCTAGCAGTGGCGTTATGTTGAAGCCTAACTGCGTCAGGACGTTCGCGAAGAGCGCGTTCTGCTCGAAACAATAGCCGCCACGTTTTTGCGTGATCAGCTTTTGTTCGACTGATTCGAGATCCAGTTTTACCGCGCGGTGAGTGAGCGGATTCAGGTTCTCGAAGGGGATCGCTCGGGGGTGCAGCTTGTGGAGTTCCTGGAGCACTTCCAACGTCGCCGCGCGAGGTCCTTTGTAGCCTATGCGGGTGAAATAGTTTTCCAGATTCACTGTGTGTGACATCGGTGTCGTCCCGGTATGGTTTTGGGCGCCAGGCACTTAAGGCTTTCGCGCTGCGCCGCAGCTTCGGAAGATAATCATAGCGTCTTTTGCTACCGGCCCTGGACCCGGGCACCGGCACCGGTTCGATATGACTTAAACCATACTAAATCATTACGTTTGTATTCCATTTTATTTACATTCAAAGACCCTTTAGTAGCGGTACGTAAAGCTCAAAATTACACCCCAGTAATATTGATGCGAATCGTTCTCATTTGTGTTGACGCACCTATTCCGCATGCGTACGATCTCGCCATCTGCCGCGTCAGGCGTCGCGAACCGATGCGGCACATCGCAGGCCCATGGTGACGTAGCGCCGCGATAGTCAGATCAGTCGATACAACACAAATAAGGATTTCGATGAAGTTCGCTCACTCCGTCGAGCCCGCCGTTAAGGCGCGTTCGCTTCACGACTCCGCCATGCGCGGCGGCGCCACGCGCCGTTCGCGTTCGCGTTTGCCTTCCCTGCGCCGCGCCGCACTCTGCACCGCTTTCGCGTGGGCCTCGTTGACCGCCGGCGCAGCCATGGCGGAAGCCAATCCCGATGCCGCGCCGGAAGCGCCCGAAGCCGACCTGAACATCAAGGCGACGCAGACGAATCAATGGACCGGTTTCTGGAATCGCCCGACGATGCTCGGCGACATCGGCGGTCTGCGTCCCTGGCTGGGCAAATACGGCGTGACGTTCGCCCTCACCGAAACCAGCGAAGTGCTTGCCAATGTCCGCGGCGGTCTCGCGCGCGGTGCGGACTACGATGGCCTGACCACGGCGACCGTGCAGATGGACACGCAAAAGGCGTTCGGTTTGCCGGGCGGCCTGTTCAACGTCAGCGCCTTGCAGATCCACGGGGCCAACCTCAGCGCCAACAAGCTGGGCACGCTGAATACGGCGAGCGGAATCGAAGCCCAGGACACGACCCGCCTGTGGGAACTGTGGTACCAGCAGTCATTCCTGAACAAGCGCATCGACGTCAAGGTCGGTCAGCAAAGTATCGACCAGGAATTCATCACCAGCACGAATTCGGCGTTGTTCGTGAACACGATGTTCGGCTGGCCTGCCCTGCCGTCCTACGACATGCCGTCCGGCGGTCCCGCTTATCCGCTGGCCGACCTCGGCGTGCGCGTGCGTGGACAGATCACGCCTTCGTTGACGGCGCTCGCCGGCGTATTCGACGGCGATCCGCTCGGCAACAACCCGAACAACATAAGCGGCACCAACTTCAATCTGCACAACGGCACGCTATTCATCGGCGAGTTGCAGTACGCGATCAACCAGCCGGCCGACGGCGAAATGGTCAGTGCGGGCGGCGGCGGTTTGCCCGGCACCTACAAGCTCGGCGTCTGGTACAACAACGGCAGCTTCGCCGACCAGCGCTTCGACAACACCGGCCTCTCGCTCGCGAACCCGGCGACGACCGGCGTCGCGCAGAATCACCACGGCGACTATAGCCTCTACGCAGTCGCCGACCAGATGATCTGGCGCCCGGATCCGGACGAACCGCGCAGCCTCAATGTCTTCGCGCGCGTGATGGGCGCGCCGGGCGACCGCAATCTGGTGAGCGTCGCCGCCAACCTCGGCGTCGTGCTGAAGGCGCCGTTCGCCGGCCGCGACAACGACAGCGCCGGCATTGCGCTCACGTACATCAAGATCAGCAACCACGCGAATGGTCTTGATCAGGATAACCTGGCATTCAGCGGCGGCCCGTACGGTGTGCGCACCAGCGAAACCACGCTCGAAGCGACCTACCAGTATCAGGTCAACCCGTGGTGGCAACTGCAGGCCGACGCGCAATACACATTCAATGCCGGCGCCGGCCAGAACCCGAGCGATCCGACGCAGCCGCTGCGCAACACGTTCGTCATCGGCGTGCGGACCAACATTACGTTCTGATGCCGTTCGCCATCACCACACACGCTCAAGACCAATCGAATCCCATGCTTTCGATCATGACCGCAACTACCGCTTTGTGCGCAGGCACCGAGGCTCACTCATGAACAATCCCACGCGCAAGTTTTCGCCGCGCGCCGCGCGCGCCTTGATCGCCGCCGCAGTCAGCACTGCCGCATTCGCTACGGCCAGCGTCGCGCACGCCGAGCCGCAAGGTTTCCTCGAAACCGTCAAGCATCACACCACGCTGATCAACACCGTGCCGGGAAACGGCGACCAGAATCCGTACGCGGTGGTGGTCGCTCCGGTCACGGCAGGCACCGTCAAGCAAGGCGACGTCCTGGTCGGCAACTTCAATAATTCGACCAATCTGCAGGGCACCGGCAGCACGATCATCAACTATCACCCGGACACCAGGGAGATGACGGTGTTCGCCACGGTGCCGCGCGATCTGAAGGAATGCCCAGGCGGTATCGGCCTCTCGACCGCGATGACGATGCTCAAGTCGGGCTATGTGATCGTCGGCAGCACGCCGAGCAATGACGGCACCACCGGCACCAAGGGCGCTGGCTGCCTGATCGTGATCGATCCGAACGGCAAGGTTGCATCGACCATCCGCAGCGAGAATATCAACGATCCGTGGGGCAACATGGCGGTCGTCGACAACGGCACCAGCGCGACGCTGTTCGTCAGCAATGCCGGCTTCGGCGTGGGCGGTGCGAACGGCAATCCGCCGGTGTTCAAGCAGGCCACCGTGCTGCGTCTGGACCTCGACGTGCCGGCCGGCAAGCCGCCCGTCGTCAAGCAGGAAACCGTGGTGGGCAGCGGCTTCGGCGCGCAGGCCGATAAGGGCGTGTTCCTCGTCGGCCCGACCGGACTCGCGCTCTCGAACGATCAGAAACTGCTGTACGTGTCCGATGCAATCGGCAATCGCATCACCGAAATCGACGAACCGATGACGCGCGACACCAGCGCGGGCGTGGGCCGCCAACTGACCGCCGACGGTCTGCTGCATCGCCCGCTTGCCATGGTCACCGCGCCGAACGGCCACCTGCTCGTCACGAACGCGCTGAACGGCCAGATCGTCGAAATCGATCCGGCCGGCGGCAAGCAGATCTACGCGCGCTGGATCGACACCGACAAGGCGCAATCGCCCCCGGGCAACGGCGACCTGTTCGGTCTCGCGATGACGCCTGAAGGCGACGGTTTCTACTACGTGCAGGACGACGTGAACACCCTGGTGCTCGCGAAGTAAACGCAGCAAAGACGGACGCAGATCCGGCCAACGAGCCGGAACGCAACCCTGGCATCCCCACGGCCAAATGAAGGTGAAGGAACCATGGCAAACGATCAACCCCCGCGGCCCTCCCGGCGCGGTTTTCTGAAGGCCGGCAGCGCCGCGGTCGCAGCGGGCGCGAGCCTCGGTGCGACCGGCGTCGCCCAGGCCGCGCTCGGCAAGACGCCGGCGCACGGTGCCGATCCGCAGACGGCGGTCGAGCCGTTCTACGGTTTGCATCAAGGCGGCATCGTCACGCCGCAGCAGAGTCACACGTACGTTGCCGCGCTCGATCTGACGACCGGGAAACGCGAAGACGTGATCGCGCTGCTGCGTGCCTGGACCGACGCTGCTGCGCGCCTGACACAAGGCGCCACGGCCGCGCCGCTGCCGACTGGCGCCGCGGCGAAAACGGCACTGGCCGACACAAAGATTGATACGCAGGTCAGCACGAAGGCCGATGCCAAGACCGATGCCAAGTCCAACGACACGGCCTACAGCCCGGCCAACACAAAAGCCGCGCCGGATTCCGGCGACGTGCTCGGCCTCGGTCCATGCGGCCTGACGATCACGTTCGGTTTCGGTCCGGGTCTGTTCACGAAGGACGGCAAGGACCGCTACGGGCTGGCCTCGCGCCGCCCCGCCGCGCTTGTCGATCTGCCGCGTTTCAACGGCGATCAGCTCATCGCCGAAAAAACCGGCGGCGACCTGTACATCCAGGCCTGCGCGAACGACCAGCAGGTCGCGTTTCACGCGGTCCGGCAATTGGCGCGTCTCGCCTACGGCACCGCGGCGATGCGTTGGGGCCAATCCGGTTTCCTGTCCGGTCCGCGCGGCCAGACGCCGCGCAATCTGATGGGCTTCAAGGACGGCACCAATAATCCGTCGACCGCGAAACCGCAATTGATGAACGAATTCGTCTGGGCCGGCGCCACCGCCGACGCGCCGTGGATGGAAGGCGGCACCTACACCGTGGTACGGCGCATCCGCATCACACTCGAACACTGGGACAACACGGAAGTCGACTTCCAGGAGCAGGTGTTCGGCCGCCACAAGTACAGCGGCGCGCCGATCGGCAAGAAGAACGAGTTCGATCCGGTGAACCTGAAGGAAGAAGACAAGGACGGCAATCCGGTGATTCCGGAGAACTCGCATGTGCGTCTGTCGAACCAGGCCAGCAACAACGGTGCGCAGATTCTGCGCCGCTCGTATTCGTACAACGACGGCACGAACTTCTACATCGAGCGCTGGCCGCCATGGCGTCAGGAAACCGAATACGACGCGGGGCTGATTTTCGTGGCTCACCAGAGCGACCCGCGTACCGGCTTCATTCCGATCAACGACAAGCTCGCGAAGTTCGACATGATGAACCAGTTCACGACGCACGTAGGCAGCGCGGTGTTCGCGGTGCCGCCGGGCGCGAAGCCGGGTTCGTATATCGGCGCGGGGTTGTTCGAGACGTAATGCAAGCCGCAGTAAACCGCCGGCCATGAGGCTGGCGGCCCTTCGAAGACCAACAACATCACTAACGGATTTTAGGATCATGGCTCATTCCTGGTTTGGCACCCGCCTGCGCCTCGTCAGCGGCGCCGCCGCCCTCACTCTGGCAGCGCTCGCAACCGTGCCGTCGACAGCCCACGCTGCGTCGATCACGCTGTACAACGCGCAGCACGAGCAGGTCGTCAATCTGCTCGCCAAGGACTTCGAAAAACAGTCGGGCATTTCGGTGAAGATCCGTAACGGCGAAGGCCCGGCGATGGCCGCACAAATCGTCGCGGAAGGCGCAGCGACGCCCGCCGACGTGTATTTCACGGAAAATTCGCCCGAGCTGATGTTGCTCGAAGAGAAAGGCCTGCTGAACAAGGTGGACGGCTCGACGCTCGCCACCGTACCGGCGCGCTTCAACTCGCCGAGCGGCGCATGGGTGGGCGTGACCGCCCGCGAAAGCGTGCTGGCCTACAACACGACCAAGCTGCAGGCATCGCAACTGCCGCAATCGCTGTTTGACCTGGCCAAGCCGGAATGGAAAGGCAAGGTCGGCATCGCGCCGAGCGACAGCGACTTCCTGCCGCTCGTGAGCGCCGTGCTCGCGTTGAAGGGCGAAGCGCAAACCGTCGCATGGCTGAAGGGCCTGAAAGCCAACTCGCAGATTTTCGACGACGACGAAGGCGTGGTGGCAGCCGTCAATCGCGGCGGCGTCGCGACCGGCATCATCAATAACTATTACTGGGCGCGTTTGCACGCTGAAATCGGCGATGCGAAAACCCGCAGCGCGATCTATCACTTCGGCAACGGCGACGCCGGCGCGATGGTGAACGTGTCGGGCGCAGCGGTGCTGAAGTCGGCCCACAACACGGACGGCGCGCAGAAGTTTCTGGCCTATCTGGTCAGCGAACGCGCACAGCAGTTGATGGCGAACAGCCACGTCATGTTCGAATATCCGCTGCACGCAGGTGTCGCGCCGGACCCGATCCTCAAGCCCTTCGCTGAATTGAAGCCGCCGGCGCTGACGATCCAGCAACTCGGCGACGACAGCCAGGCAGGCAAACTGCTACGCCAGGCAGGTTTGCTGTAAATGAGCGATGCCGTGTCAGCCGGGCCGCCGGCTGTAACCCCCGCCCCGGCGCGCGCCCGTTCGCGCGCGCCGCGCGGTTTGTTCGCGGCAGCAGCACTCAGCGCTTTGCTGGTGTTGCTGCCGATTGCGTTTACCTTCTGGCGCGCGGCGAGCTTCGGTATCGGCGAGGCGGTCGATCTGATCTTCCGCCCGCTGGTCGGTGAATTGCTGGTCAACACGGTGCTGATCACCGTATCGACCACGCTCGTCTGCGCTGTCGTCGGCACGGCGGCCGCCTGGTTTGTTGAGCGCACGCATTTGCCGGGGCGTCGCATCTGGGCTGTGCTCGCCGCCGCACCGCTCGCGATGCCGGCTTTCATTTCGAGCTATGCCTGGGTGTCGCTGAGCCTCGATTTGCAGGACTTCAACGGTGCATTGCTGGTACTGAGTTCCGCGTATTTCCCGCTCGTTTATCTTCCGGTGGCCGCGGCGTTGCGCAGCATGGACCCGGCGCTCGAAGAAAGCGCGCGCGCGCTCGGCTGCAACCGCTGGACCACGTTTATTCGCGTCGTGCTGCCGCAGCTGCGGCCTGCGCTGCTCGGCGGCATGCTGCTGGTGGCGCTCGGTGTACTGTCCGAATTCGGCGCGTTTACGCTGCTGCGCTTTCACACCTTCACCACGCAAATCTACGCCGAATACCGCACCAGTTTCGATGGCGGTGGTGCTTCGCTGCTCGCGTGTCTGCTGATCGTGATCTGCCTCGTCGTGCTGGCGTTCGAGTTTCGGGTACGCGGCGCGGCGCGCTATGAACGCGTCGATCGCGGCACACGTCGCGCGGTGTTGCGCTACGACCTTGGCGCATGGCGCTGGATTGTCGTCGGCGGTTTTGCCGCGCTGGCGATCGCAACGCTCGGTGTGCCGCTCGGCATGATCGGCTTCTGGCTTACGCAACCGGGCGCGGCTGCTGTCACCCCGGCCGACGTGTCGCCCGAACTGCTGTTCAACGCGACGATCTCGTCGCTCGGTTTCGGGCTCGCCGCCGCATTGCTGACCACGCTGTTGGTGGTACCGCTCGCGTTTCTGCTGGTGCGCTATCCGACGCGTTTCGCGACGCTGTTCGAACGCACCGTGTTTCTGGCGCAAGGCATACCGGGGCTGGTGATCGCGCTGGCCATCGTGTCGCTCGCGGTGCACGCGCTGCAGCCGCTTTATCAAAGCGCGACGCTGCTGGTGATCGCTTACGCGATGCTGTTCATGCCGGTGGCGCTGGTGAGTGTGCGTGCCGCCTTCATGCAGGCGCAGCCGCGCCTCGAAGAAACTGCGCGCGCACTCGGCCTGACCTGGTCGCAAACCCTGTTCCGCGTGGTGTTGCCGCTGGCGGGCCCTGGACTCGGCGCGGCCGCGGCGATGGTGTTCATCTCGGTCGTCACCGAGTTGAACGCGACGCTGCTGCTCTCTCCCCTCGACACGCAAACACTCGCGACCCAGGTCTGGGCCGACACTTCCACGATGGCGTTCGCCGCCGCCGCGCCCTATGCGGCGTTGCTCACCGGCATTTCGCTGTTCGCCTCCGGCCTCCTGTTCGCGTTGCTCGGCAGATCGGCACTACTCGGCGAACGCAGCTGAACGTCGCGCGCCCTCGCCCGCTTTTTCAATCGGATTTTCATGAGCGAACTTCGTATCCGCGGACTGCAAAAATCGTTCGACGGCCATCCGGTGCTGCACGGCATCGATCTCTCCGTCGAGCGCGGCACGCTGCTCGCGCTACTCGGACCTTCCGGCAGCGGCAAGACCACCTTGCTGCGGCTGTTGTGCGGCTTCGAACGCGCGGATAGCGGCAGCGTCGAAATCGACGGCCGCCGCGTGGCCGGCGACAACCTGCATATGCCTTCAGAGCAGCGCCGCATCGGCTATGTGCCGCAGGAAGGCGCGCTGTTTCCGCATCTGTCCGTGGCGGACAACATCGTGTTCGGCTTGCCGCGTACGCAGCGGCGCGCGCGTCATCGTGTGGCTGAATTGCTGGAGTTGGTCGGCTTGCCGGCGAACTTCGGCACGCGCGCACCGCAGCAGTTGTCGGGCGGTCAGCAGCAGCGTGTGGCGTTGGCTCGCGCACTCGCGCCGTCGCCAACGCTGGTGATGCTTGACGAACCTTTCTCCTCACTCGACGCCGCCCTGCGGCTCGAAACGAGGCAAGCAGTGGCCAGCGCCCTGGCCGCGACGGGCGCAACGGCGGTTCTTGTCACACACGATCAATCGGAAGCGTTGTCGCTCGGTCATGAGGTCGCGGTGCTGTGGAACGGCCGGCTGATCCAGACCGCCACGCCGGAGACGCTTTACCGCCGGCCGGTGACACGTGAACTCGCATCGTTCGTCGGTGAAGCGGTGTTGTTGCCGGGCGTGGTCAAGCAGGATCGCGTCGACTGCGAACTCGGCGACTTGCCGCTGTGCGAGCCGATGGGCAATGGCGCAGTCGACGTGATGGTGCGACCAGAACAGATCCGTCTGCTGCGTGCTGAAGAAACGATGCCGAATGGCGTGGCATCCTATGAGGCCGTCGTGCAGGAGGTGATCTTTCAGGGACAGGACGCCGGCGTCGCGCTGCAATTGCAGTCCGGCGCGCGGACCGTGGTGCGCGCTCGCGTGCCGGGGTATCTGTCGCCGCGACCGGGGGAACACGTGCGGCTTGCCGTGGATGGCGAGGTGACGGCTTATCCGCGGGATTGAGTGGCGCACGCGGTTCAGTCACGCGCTCAAATCGCGCGGTTGAGCCACGCCGTAACCTGCGCGCTTAAGTAACGCCCTTTAGGGGGCGTCCATTGCAGCATCATCACGCCGGCGCCACGGCCCCGCGCCCCTGCGGCCGCAGCGACAAATCCTGCACCATCTGCGCGGCCAGATAATCGCACGTGGGCCGGTCCGATTTGGCGCTGCGCGCCACCACGATTTCCAGCGGCGCGATCTTCGGCAAGCCTTGCGCTTCGCCCAGAATCGCCAGCCGCGACGGCACGCTGCAACGCGTGAGCGCGATTACCGAAAGTCCCGCATCCACCGTCGCCACCAACCCCATCAGACTGGCACTGCTAAACGCCGCCCGATAGCGGATATGCGCTCCGTCGAGCGCAGCCAGCGTATGCTGGCGCGCGACACAACCGGGCTCATAAAGCCCCACGGGCAAAGGCGACGCCGCCAGCACCGGCGTATCCACTGACGCCCCCACCCACACCATCGGCTCGCTGCGCACGAATTCGCCCCGCAATTTGCGATCGCGCGTAACGAAGGCGAGATCGATCTTGTTATCGGCCAGCATCGGCGCGAGCGACGTGCTCTGCGCGCAGACGATCTCGATTTCCACGTGCGGGTACAGATTCGAAAAACGCCGCAATACCGGCGACAGCAGCGACGACACGTAATCGTCCGGTGCGCCCAGCACCACCCGCCCGGTCACCTCGGGCCGCACGATTGCCGACCACGCCTCCTCATGCAACGCCAGCACGCGCCGCGCGTACTCGAGCAGCGTATTGCCAGGCCGCGTCAGCGAGAGATTGCGCGTATTGCGGGCGAACAACGTGGTGCCGAGCATGGTTTCGAGCCGCTTGATCTGCATGCTGACCGCTGCCTGCGAGCGGTGCACGGTAGTCGAAGCCTTCGTGAAACTGCCCGTTTCCACCACCGCGACAAAGGTGCGCAGCAAATCGACGTCGAATTCGGGGTGCATGATTTATCAATCCAGCTTATGGAATTACTCAATTTAATTCGTTTGCCGATGCCGTGCAAGCCACGCAATACTTCTGACTCCATCTTATGTGACCCACTTCTGGAGCCGCTTCGCATGTCCCTCACCCAACGTCAACAAGGCGCCATTACGCTGGCCAGCGGCGGGCTTTTGATGGGCACGCTCGGCATTTTCGTCGAGGAAGCGCGGCTGGGTGCGCTGACGCTGGTGTTCTTTCGTTGCCTGTTCGGTTTCCTCTCGCTAGCGGCGTATTGCGCGTGGAAAGGTTTCTTCACACGCGCGCATTTCACACAGCGCACCGTCGCGCTCGCGCTGATCTCCGGCGTGTTGATGGTCACGCAGTGGGTCGGCTTCTTCGACGCGATTCATCGCACCAGCATTGCGGTGGCGACCGTGGTGTTTCATGTGCAGCCGTTCTGGGTCGTGCTGATGGGCGCGGCGCTGTTCAACGAGCGCCTCGGTGTCGACCGGCTCGGCTGGATCGCAACCGCATTCGTCGGGCTTGTTTTGGCCTCGGGCGTCGCGGCCACTGCGAATCTGCAGGGGCATACGAGCTATCTGATCGGTATCGGCGAAGCATTGGCGGGTTCGGTGCTGTATGCAAGCGTCACGCTGATCGCCAAAGGACTCGGCAATTTGCGGCCGCATCTGCTGACGCTCGCGCAATGCGCGGTCGGCGTGGTGTGCCTGCCGTTCATTGCGCCGCTTACCGCCGTGCATATCGGGCCGATGCAGTGGTTCTGGCTGGTCGGCATGGGCGTGCTGCATACGGGGCTATCGTACGTGCTGATCTACGGCGCGCTGCCGAAACTGACCACGCCGATCATCGCCGTGCTGCTGTTCGTCTATCCGCTGACGGCGATCATGGTCGATGCCGTCGTGTATGGGCGGGCGCTGTCGGTGC
The DNA here is from genome assembly GCF_046026675.1 of Paraburkholderia sediminicola. GTDB lineage: Bacteria > Pseudomonadota > Gammaproteobacteria > Burkholderiales > Burkholderiaceae > Paraburkholderia > Paraburkholderia sediminicola_F. The sequence goes on from NZ_JAQQEY010000002.1 coordinate 2,543,825, forward strand.
CGCAACTCGCGGGGATGGCGTTGATCGTCATCGCAAGTCTTGGCGTGAATCTCGGCTGGCCGCTACTTTCGATGTTGCGTCCCGGCGCACGTGCGCGGCATCACGCCGATTGAGCGTTGAGCAGTAAGCCGGCGGCGACAGACTGGTTGCACGCCGGTCGCACGCTGCTGACCGTCACCCGGCGACGGTTCGCGTTCGCGGCATCGGCTTTCATTTCGCCGAAAAAATCCCTGCAGAACCCCCGCATTTCCCCTTCATTCAGCACAAGCGAGAATCGTTCTCGTTTATACTTTCCAAATATTACAAGCCGGGCACTGATCCGGCTTCTGCAGCACCTCCCATCCCCACATCGACATGCCATTCCGAGGCAGCCGATGTCACGCCAGCGCATCTCGCGCTGACGCACGGCGCCCCGGCCGTTTCGATTTTCGAATTCATTCAACAGCAACAGGGGAAATCACCACTTCGTCTCGCCTGACCGACCACACGAGCTTTGCCTCGCCGTGCGCGCCTGCTTGCGCCTCGTTTTGCGCCTGCCTCGCGTCTTTGTATTACCGCTTCCGCTGCACTCCAAAACAAAAAACACCACCGATCCATACTCGAAGAACGTCGCCATGAACGTCAAAAAGAATACTTATCGAGCGCTGCTGCTCGCCACCTCTCTTGCCAGCGCCAAACCTTTGCTGGCGCAGGAAGCTACACCCGCTGCCGGCGCGGCGGACAGCACGCTGCCCGCCATCGCAGTCAAGGCCGCGGCCGGCGGTGCGCAATTCCAATCGGCGCGCTATACCTCAGCAAGCGATGCGGTCACCTTGCCTTCTTTCGTGACGTTCGATCTCGGCGCGGGGTATCACGGCAAGAACGTGGACGTGGCATTGACGCTGGATAACCTGTTCGACCGTAAGTATTTCATCGCGGCGCACGGCAACGCGGATATGTACAACATGCCGGGCGCGCCACGCACGCTGACGGTGTCGGCAAGGTGGCATATGTGAGGGGTGTAACGCGTGGCACGCGCTGCACGCATTGATGCGTTAAACAAGAAAACCGGGCAATGCGCCCGGTTTTTTTGCTTTAGTCGTCGTAGTGGAAACGGCAGGCAATCACGAAGATCTTTCCGTCTCTCGGCAAGTAGACCAGACGATCTGCGTGCGTAATACGTCGCGACCAGAACCCGCTCAGGCTTCCAACTAACGCCTCTGGTTTTCCAGTCCCGCGATAGGGGTCGCGCCGACACTCCTCTAACAACGTGTTGATCTTGCGCAAGACCTTTCGGTCAGTAGCTTGCCAATACAAATAGTCGTGCCACGCGTCGTCGGTGAACATAAAAACACTATCAGCCTTTGCGGCCTCCTCGTTGCGGCTTTTCTGTTTGTTCATCAGTCAGCAATTCGCGCGCAGTGGCACCGCCGGCGTTCAATTGGGCGATAGACTTAGCGAGCCGCTGGGCGTTCTTCGACGAACTCAACAGATACAAGGTCTCCTGCATCGCATTGAAATCCTCGAGCGAAACCATGACCACATTTTCTCCGCCCTGTCGGGTTATCAGCATGGGCGTGTGATCGCGGCAGACGTCGTCCATCGCTTGCTTAAAGCCGGCACGCGCCTCGCTGTAAGTAAGGACGTTCATTCGTTTTATCGACCTGAGAGGTTTGCCCCCAGTCGCTCCTGTCAAAAGTTAGAGACGATTCCACCGTCGAGTTGACCTCTTGCACCGCCGGGACTGGCAGATGAGCCGGTGGCCCAGAAGAAAAAACACATCTGCGCAACGGCAATCATTGTACAGATTACCGTACAGGTCAGCAAACCAAAAACGGCAGAGGAACACGTCGTCTAACCAATAGAAAGCATGCCTGCTGCCGCCCACGCCCGCCACTCAGCCAAACGGCCAATCTCACTGCGGCAACACTTCCCCCTTCGTCTCCGGAGCAAACGGAATCACGAACAGCCCCACGATAAACGCCAGCGCCGTGAGCGCCACCGGCACGCCCAGCGTATGCATATGCAACACCGCCGCGCCGAGCAGAAAGTTCACGCCGGCCCCGACAAACCGTCCGAACGACGTGCAGAACGCAAACGCCGTGGCCCGTACGCGGGTCTCGAATTGCTCCGGCAGCCACAAGCTGAACAGCGCGAAATTGCCGCCGAAGAAACCCAGCACGCAGAGCCACGCAATAAATGGCGCGAGTCCATTCGGCAGATAAAACGCCCAGCCGAAACTGCCGACAATCGCCACCGCCATGCCGAGGAAGTAAATCGCCAGCGTCTTCTTGCGGCCGATCCGCTCAGCCAGCGGTGGCAACGCGAGACAGCCGAGAATCGTTGAAATCGACAGCAAGCCGGTTGCCAGCGACGCCGTCCGGATCGCATCGTTCTTCGCCATGCCGGCCTTCGTCGCCAGTTGGATCACAGCCGATGGCTCGTATACCGCGCCTGCCCACAAACCGATAATCGCGATCGTCAGCAGAATGCACGCAACCCACGTGCGCCGCCGATACGTCGGTCCGAGAATTTCGCGCAGCGGTTTGGCGCGCACGATGCTCGCGTCCGCCTTTTCCCACTTCTCCGATTCCTTCACGCGCAGCAGCACCAGAATCGCGACCACGACCGGCACCGCACCGGTCAGGAACATCGCGCGCCAGCCGTAGTGCACGCCGATCGTGTAGTTGAGCGCGGCCGCCAGAAAGAACCCGGCGTAATAGCCCGTTTGCAGATACCCGGCGCCCATCTTGCGGCGATCTTCCGGCCATGACTCGGCCACATAAGTCCCCGCCAACGCCCACTCGCCGCCAATGCCGACCCCGGCAATGAAGCGATAGATGGCGAGCTCCCACACGTTGTGCGAGGTGGCCGCAAGTCCCGTGAAAATGGCGAACGTGAAAATGGTGCCCGCCAGTACCTTGGTGCGGCCGAAGCGGTCCGCCAGCGGTCCCCAGATGAACGACAGCCCCCAGCCCACCAGAAACAGCGCGAACAGAATCGAGCCGGCGAGGCCCACATTCGCGGGCGTCGCGGCGTACCCCGAGCGCGGCAACAACTCAGTCAATGCCGGCGTCAGCACGAGGGCATAGATGAACGAGTCCATCCCGTCGAGCGTCCAGCCGGCCCACGCTCCCCAAAATCCTGCAATCTGCGAACGATTGAGCGGCGTGCGGCGCCGAACGACCGGCGTGCGGTCGGTTAGTGAATTCATCATGCTCCTCCGGCCCTGCGGTTGGCGTACGTGGCTTACATAAAGGGAACGACGAGATGGCGCGCTTGCTAGTGGATCGATGTGCCTCGTATAACGGATGAGAGGACATCGCAGGCCGCCGGGTGGGAAAAACTTTCCGGGTTTGCCCGCCTGTCAAGTGCGCAATTTCATATATAATATTCAATATTATGAACGATGCAATAGATGGTTTTCCCCTGGATGCCCCGGCGCGCAGCCCGCTTTTACCCGCGGCGGCGCCGCGTGAGAGCACGTCCCGCGTGATCGCGGAGGCGCTGCGCGCGGCGATTGTCGACGGCACGCTAGCGCCTGGCGCGCCGCTGCGGCAGGACGCGATCGCACGGCATTTCTCAGTCAGCGCAATTCCCGTGCGCGAGGCCTTGCGCCAGCTCGAAAGTGAAGGCTGGGCGAGAGCCGCCGTGCATAAAGGCGCGACCGTCGCGCCGTTGTCGGCGGATGAAGCGCGCGAAATCTATGAGATTCGCTCCGCGCTGGAGAGCCTCGCCATCGGCCTCGCGATTCCGAATCACACTGCCGCCACGCTGCGCGAATGCGCCACTCTGTGCCATGCCGCCGAACGCGAGCCGGACCCGTCGTTGTACGTCGCACGCAATGTCGCGTTTCATATGAGCCTGTATGCGCCCGCCGCCCGTCCACAACTCGAGGACATGATCGGCACGCTGCATCGGCGCGGTGAACGGTATTTGCGTCTGAAGTTCGGTTTGCCGTCGTACAAGGGCGAGTCGGACGACGAACACACCGCCTTGCTCGACGCCGTACAACGTCGTGATATTCCCGCTGCACAGTCCCTGGTTGTCGCGCATCTGCTCGGCACCGGTGACCTGCTCCATCGTTTTCTGACCGAACGCGTGCAGGCGGAAGCCGCGCTTGCGAATCAACCCAAGCCGCGCGCCAGACGCACGCGCACCACCACCGGGAGCTGAATCCGCCGATGAACCGATCCGCCGAAGCCACCGAAGCTTCCACCACCGCACGTTCCTGGACCACCCGCCGCGACGAAAAGAACCGTCGACTCGCGGCCATCGCACCGTGGCTGGAAGACGGTGTCCTGCCGACCAACCGTATCGTCGACGCCCTCGAAACGTTGATTCAGCCGGGCGACCGTGTCGCACTCGAAGGCGACAATCAGAAACAGGCCGACTTCCTGTCGCGTGCCCTCGCCAAGGTGGATCCGCGAAAGATCCACGACGTGCATCTGCTGATATCGAGCATCGGCCGTCCTGAACATCTGACGCTGTTCGAGCGCGGCATCGCGCACAAGGTCGATTTCTCGTTTGCCGGACCGCAGAGTTTGCGCGTCGCGCAACTGCTCGAAGACGGGCAACTGGAAATCGGCTCGATCTACACGTACGTCGAGTTATACGCGCGGATGTTCGTCGATCTCACGCCGCACGTCGCGCTGCTTTGCGCGGAAAAGGCGGACCGTCACGGCAATCTGTACACCGGCCCGAACACCGAGGACACGCCGACCATCGCCGAAGCCGCCGCATTCCGCCACGGCATCGTGATCGTGCAGGTCAACGAGATCGTCGATGAACTGCCGCGCGTCGATATTCCGGGTTCGTGGGTCGACGTGGTCGTAGAGGCGGATAGGCCCTTCGCCGTCGAGCCGCTCTTCACGCGCGATCCGCGGCATATCGGCGACCTGCAGGTGCTCACCGCGATGATGGTGATTCGCGGCATTTATGAACCGTACGGTGTGACATCGCTGAATCACGGCATCGGCTTCGATACGGCGGCGATCGAATTGCTGCTGCCCACCTACGGCGAATCGCTCGGCCTGAAAGGCAAGATCTGCCGCAACTGGACGCTCAATCCGCACCCCACCATGATCCCCGCAATCGAATCGGGCTGGGTTGACAGCATCCATTGTTTCGGCAGTGAGGTCGGCATGGAGGCGTACATCGAAGCGCGCCCCGATGTGTTTTTCACGGGCAACGACGGCAGCCTGCGCTCGAACCGCGTGCTGTGCCAACTGGCCGGCCAATATGGTGTCGATCTGTTTATCGGCTCGACCTTGCAGATCGACGCGGACGCCAATTCGTCGACGGTCACGCGTGGCCGCCTCGCCGGTTTCGGCGGTGCGCCGAATATGGGCCACGATCCGCGCGGCCGGCGTCATTCAAGCGAAGCATGGCTCAAGCTGCTGAAGGATCAGGGTCCGGTGTCGCGTGGACAGAAACTGGTCGTTCAGATGGCCGAAACGTACAAGAAAGGCGGCGAGCCGACCTTCGTCGATGAACTCGATGCGGTGGCTGTCGGCGCGAAGAGCGGCATGCCGATCGCGCCCGTGATGATTTACGGCGACGACGTGAGCCATGTCGTCACCGAGGAAGGCATCGCGCATCTGCACAAGGCCGAAGGGATCGACGAGCGGCGTGCGGCACTGGCTGCAGTAGCCGGTGTCACGCCGATCGGGTTGCGCGCGAAGCCGGAGAAAACGGCCGAATTGCGCCGGCGTGGCATCGTCGCGTATCCGGAAGATCTCGGCATTCGACGCGGTGAAGCGAAGCGCTCGTTGCTGGCCGCACGCAGCATCGACGATCTGGTGACGTGGTCGGGCGGCCTGTACGAGCCGCCGGCTCGCTTCAGGAGCTGGTAACGATGGCGCCCGCTGTTTTGCTCGAGTGCGAGGCCGACGCCATGCCGGACGCGAAGGCGGAACTCGCGTCCCGTGCTGCCGCGCTGACTGGGAGAGAGACGGGCACGGTCAGATCCACGGCGTATGCCGAACCAGTGGCCGAGGTCGACGTGCTCTGGCGCATCGCGCCGGCACGCCAGCGCGCCACGGTTTTGCACGCGGCAGGCACGGTAGAAAGGCTGGCGGTTAGGGTACGGGCAGCACCGTCCGATGCGCAGCTCGCGCGCTTCGCGGTGACCGCGTTGATCGAGGAAGCCCAACTCACGCCGAAACCCGCGCTGGTCGACCAGCGGGGCAGCGGCGCACATCGCGACCTCGATCTCGCCACCATGCTGCGTTCGGCACACGCGCTCGAACCGACCTTTGCGGCGCTCGCGCGCACGGCGCGCCGCCGCGGTGAACCATCCGCGCTATTGCGTGCGGAACTCGCGCAAATCGGCCGCGCCGGCGAACAGGACATGCTGCACGCAACCAGCGGCAGTAACGCACATCGGGGTGCAATCTGGATCGTCGGCCTGCTGGTGGCGGGTGCTTCGATGTCAGGCAGCGCCACGCGTATCAACGCTTCGGATGTCTGCACACTCGCCGCACAGACTGCCTGTTTCCCGGATCGTTTCGCCGCCCCCGCCGATAGTCACGGCGAGCGAGCGCGGCAGCGCTATCAGGTGGGTGGAGCACGCCGCGAGGCACAAGACGGATTCCCGCACGTCGTCGACATCGGATTGCCCGCCTTGCTCGCAGCGCGAGCCAGCGGAGTCGACGAAAACGCCGCGCGCATCGACGCCCTGCTCTCGATCATGGTGTCGCTCGACGACACCTGTCTGCTGCATCGCGCGGGTTTGCCCGGTTTGCACGCCGCGCAACAAGGCGCGCGCCGCGTGCTGCAAGCCGGCGGGAGTTCGACGCCGGATGGGCGCACCGCCCTCGTGGCACTCGAACGGGCATTGCTGTCGCTCAACGCATCTCCCGGCGGCGCAGCCGATCTGCTTGCCGCCACCCTCTTTCTAGATATGCTGGCGCATCACGACGCCGGCGGGAGCTCAGCCTCATGGAACATCTGACCTTCGACTATCCGGCGCAACGCGCCGTCACAACCCGCGCGCATGTCGGCGTGGTCGGTTCGGGCGATCTGGAAGTCCTGCTGTCGCCAGCAGAAAACAGTGCGGCCCTGAGCGCGCATGTAGTCGTGCGGACCAGCGTCGACGGCTACAGCCACATCTGGAAGAGCGTGCTCGACCGCTTCTTCACGCGCTACGACGGCGCAGCGCAAATCGAAATCAACGACTTCGGTGCGACACCGGGCGTCGTAGCGCTGCGGCTCGCGGAGGCCATTGAAGCGGCGGAACAGGGAGACGCCGCATGACTACTGTCGCCACCGCACACCCAGCGCCGATGCTGCGCGAAAGCTTTATCGAACTGTCCGCCCGCGAACGTGCCCGCTCGCTGCTCGACGCCGGCACGTTCCGTGAACTGCTCGGACCGTTCGACAAGATCGAATCGCCGTGGCTGCCGCTGCAAGGTGTCGTCTGCCAGGCGGATGACGGCTGTGTGATCGCACGCGGCACCATCGACGGCGAGCCGGCCGTGGTCGCTGCGATCGAGTCCGCGTTCCAGGGCGGCAGCATCGGCGAAGTGTCGGGCAGCAAGATCGCCGCCGCGCTGGACATGGCCTTGCGCGACTGCGAACGCGGCAAGATCGTGCGCCCTGTCGTGCTGTTCGAAACTGGCGGCGTGCGGCTGCAGGAAGCAAACCTAGGCCTTGCCGTGATCGCCGAGATTCAGGCCGCGATCGTGGCATTGCGCCGGCATGTACCGGTAGTTGGCGTGATCGCGGGGATGGTCGGTTGCTTTGGCGGCATGTCGCTGGCCGCGGCCTTGTGCTCGTATCTGGTCGTGACGAAGCAGGGACGACTCGGCATGAACGGCCCCGAAGTGATCGAACAGGAAGCCGGTATCGAAGAACTCGACGCGAGCGATCGGCGCCGCGCGTGGCAATTGATCGGCGGCGAACAACGGGCTGCGACCGCGCTCGCCGATCAACTGGTCGACGACGATGCGGACGCTGTACACGCCGCCGTGCGGTCCGCATTCACCCAAGGGCTGCCGGCTGCGCATCGCAGCGAACAGGTCGACGGTTTTCTCAACCGCCTCGCGCGAATCGACCCGGCCAGCGTGACGCCGGAAACGATGCGTGACGTGTACAACCCACCTGCGCAGAACAACGCGCGCAAGGAGCAGGCATGAGCGATGCCACCCTCAGCCGCGGCGCACGCTGGTTCCATACACTTGCCGGTGAACCGTCCGGTAAAGCGCCCGTATGGAGCGGCGACGCGTCGCTCGGCGGCGAGCCCGCGCACTTCATTGCGGTCGTCCCCGATCCCGACAACCGCTTTCCGCGCGCGACCGATAACGTTGTCGGCCTCGAACAAGGCTGGCTGCTCGCACGCGCTGTACGCGAGGTCATCGCGCAGGGTGAAACGAGCGGTACGCGCCGCCCGATCGTCGCGATCGTCGATGTCAAAAGTCAGGCGTACGGTTACCGCGAAGAGATGCTCGGCATTCACCTCGCCTGCGCCGCCGCGGTCGACGCGTATGCATCGGCGCGCGACGCCGGGCATCCGGTGATCGCACTGATCGTCGGACCGGCCATGTCGGGCGCGTTCCTCGCGCACGGCTATCAGGCCAATCGGATCGTGGCACTAGACGCGCCGGGCACGATGGTTCACGCAATGGGCAAGGAAGCGGCCGCACGCGTTACGCGGCGCACCGTCGAAGCACTCGACGCGCTCGGCGAAACCATTGTGCCGATGTCCTACTCGATGACGTCGTTCGCCAAGCTCGGCCTGCTCGATCAGTTAATCGAAGGCGTCGACGCCGACGCGCCCGATGCCGCGCAAATCGAGCGCGTGCGTCAGGTATTAACCGAACAGATCCGCAGCGCGCGCGCTGGCGGCCGCGATCTGTCGCATCGTCTGGAGTCGGCTGCGGCTCAAAAGAATCGCGCAGCGTCGATCGAAGTGCGGCGGCGTCTCGCCGAACAATGGGATGCCGTGTAATGCAGGTCTGCGCCGCGCCGCCGTTTGCAGCCGATCACGCGCTGTCATGCGACGCGCGCTGGCAGCCTCATGATCTGTTGCGCTTGCACCGCTTGCCACAGTTTGACGGCGAACCGGCGTGGGTTCGTGGGTCTTTCGAGCGCGCGCCGTATGCCGTTGTGCGGCGCGCACTGGTCGCTGACGGCTTTGTGGCGATCGGCTTGCGCGGTATGGAGCGGTCGCAGCGTTACGGCACGTGGGCGCATGGGGACGATATTGAAATCGCCGTGCCGCCGGAAGCGTTGGCGCGACGCAGCCCGCTTGCGTCGCGCAATGCGTTGCCGACTTTCGCGGCCCTTGCTGCACTACGACGCGACACGGCCGGCGCATTGGCTGGGTTCGTTTGGGGACCAACCGGCAGCGCAGGTTTCGAACTGGCAACTCAGACTCCCGCGGTTACGTTCTCAAGCGATCTCGATCTGCTGATTCGCGCCCCGGAAAAACTCTCGCACCACGCCGCCATTCAGTTGCTGGACTATCTTCAAGCGACCGCGCAACGCGCCGGGATTCGTGTGGATGCACAACTGGAAACGCCCGCAGGCGGCGTTGCGCTGGCCGAGTGGGCAGCGGACAAAGCACGCGTGATGGCGCGCCATGCTCGCGGGCCCCAGCTGATTACCGATCCGTGGGCGCCCGCTCGCGACAATGCCTGATGCTTGCGCTTCTGTTCCCCGGCCAGGGCGCGCAGTCGGACGGATTTCTGCACCGTCTGCCGCAGCATCATGCCGTAACCGGCACGCTCGAAGAAGCGTCTCAAGTGCTCGGCATCGACGTACTCACCCTCGACACACCCGATGCCCTGCGCTCAACCGTAGCCGTTCAGATCAGTTTGACCGTCGCGGGCGTGGCGATCACGCGGGCACTGGCAGAGGAACAGCTCATGCCGGAGATCAGTGCGGGTTTGTCGGTGGGCGCGTATGCAGCGGCTGTCAGTTGTGGTGCGATTCGCTTTGGCGACGCGTTAAAGATGGTTCGCAAACGCGCCGAGTTGATGGAGACAGCGTACCCATCCGGCTACGGTCTCGCGGCAGTGTCGGGTTTGACCGAACACCAACTGGAGACACTCGCCGCGCAACACGCGGATGCGGGTAATCAACGTGTCTATGTTGGCAATGTCAATGCGCCGCGTCAGATCGTTATGGCAGGAGCGAATGACGCGCTGGACACATTCATCGAACGCGCTTTGGCGGCAGGCGCACGCAAAGCCGTCCGTCTTGCGGTAAGCGTGCCGTCACATTGCGAACTGCTCGCGCAGGCCACGGACGAGCTCGTTGCGTACGCAAAAAACATCCCTTTTCACACGCCCCAGACTACCTATATCGGCAATCGCGGCGGCCGCCCGCTGTACACAGCAGAGGCCATTCGCGACGATCTCGCGACCAATATGCGCCACACCGTCCGCTGGTTCGACGCGCTCACCGTTATGCAGGAAATGGGCGCCCGCGTGCTGATCGAAGCGCCGCCGGGCCAGGTGTTGACGGACATTACACGCGAGAACTTTCCTGATACCACCGCGCTTGCCGCGAGTGCCTTCTCGTTCGACAAACTGGTCGCTACGGCGCGTCGGCGACTCGGTATTGATGGACTTTAAGACGCGGCCGTTCGGCCGACTCGAGTCCCGCCTCACCGTCTCTCAATCAACTGCCGCCCCATCGCCTTCGCATACTGATCGCACGCGCTGCGTGCGACGCGCGAAGCCGCCAGCACGCCGACGTCGGCGTCGTCGCGGTAGATCATCGCAACGTCGATCGGCGGCGGCAGCGGACGCACCTGCAATTGCCCCAGTTCGCCGCTGCTCAGAAAAGGCTCAACGAACAGTGCCGGCACTGCCGCAATGCCATAGCCATCGCGCAACAGTTTCACGATCACCGCGACCGACGGCATACAGGTCACCTGAGTATCCGCAAGCGGCACACCGGCGCGCTTCGCGAGCATTTCCACGATCGCCTCCACGGCGACTTGCGGCGCGGTGCCACGGCCGAATGTCAGCACGGGTTTCTGCAAGACCGTCTGCACATGCTTCGCGCGGCTCGTCGGAATCAGATCGTTGCGCGCGATCCAGCGCACCGGATAGCTCGCCAGCAAGGTCGAAACGATCGACGCTTCCTGTTCGCCGGTTTCCTCCACCTGAATGACGAGATCCAGTTCGCCAGCGCGCAAACGAGGCCCAAGCACGGCGCTCGAGTCGACGGTCAGGTCGACGACGATGCGGTTGTACTCGACGTTCAGCATCCGGATGTAGTCCGGCAGCCAGCTATGCACCACCGTTTCGATGACGCCGAGTCGCAGCCGCTTCGTCACCTGGGTTTCGTCCTGCGCGGCCAGTTGCAACGAGCGCGTGGCCTGCACCACCGAGCGCGCATGCGCAAGCAGCCGTTCGCCATGCGCCGTGAGCTGGAACTCGGCGGCGTCGCGCTCGATCAACTCGACGCCCAACTCGGCTTCAAGCGTTTTGATGCGTAGCGAAATCGCGGCGGGCGTGGCGTGCATTGCAGCGGCGGTCGCGCGAAAACTGCCTAGACGAGCGAGCGTCAGAAACGTTTCGACAAAGCGGGTATTCATTGCATTAGCCCTCCCAACAGCGACCCGAAAGACTCGATCATCGCCGCAAAATCGTCAGCGGTTCTGTTAAGTTTAATTTACCGAAACACAAGAATAACTCGCTGGAAGGATATTTTTGGCGTTACTAATCTGGCTCCCATCAGTCACGTGGAGCTAGCTGGAGTCAAGCCGTTCATGTCCTACACACCATCCGAGTTTCGTCAGCAGATTCGCAGCCGCCGTCTTTCCGGGCCGACTGCGGGCTACTGCGGCGACTATGCGCAAGCCAATCTCGCCATCCTGCCCAGGCAATACGCCGACGACTTCCTGCGCTTCTGCACGCTCAATCCGAAAGCTTGCCCGTTGCTCGGCATCGGCGAACCCGGCGAATGGCGCGTCCCGTCGCTCGGCGCGGATCTCGACATACGCAACGACGTCCCCGCGTTTTATGTGTACCGCCACGGCGAACGTGCCGAGGAAGTGCGTAGTCTCGACGAATTGTGGCGCGACGATCTGGTGGTGTTCGCGATCGGCTGCTCGTTTTCATTCGAAGAAATGTTGCGGCGTGAAGGCATTCCGCTGCGTCATATCGAACAGCAGGTCAACGTGCCGATGTATCGCACGCAGGAGCGCAACGTGGCCGCAGGCGTGTTCGGCGGCAACCGCGTGGTCTCGATGCGGCCGATGAAAGCCGCCGACGCGATTCGCGCCATCCAGATCACCAGCCGTTTTCCTGCGGTACATGGCGCGCCGGTTCATATCGGCGATCCCTCGCTGATCGGCATTCGCGACATCAGGCGGCCCGATTTCGGCGACGCAGTCGAGGTGCGCAGCGACGAGTTACCCGTGTTCTGGGCCTGTGGCGTCACGCCGCAAGCCGCGATAGAAAGCGCACGTTTGCCGTTTGCGATCGCGCACAAACCAGGACATATGCTCGTCACCGACATTCCTAACACCACGCTGGCGATGCTCTAGCCGCGGCGTTATTTGAGTTGTCCCACCCCAAGCCGCGCGGCAAGACGCGGCCACTGACTACGACCGGAGCCCAGCTATGAAAACCGAAGCGCAGTTGACCACAGACACCGAGCGCTACAGCGCGCCAGGCGCAGGCAAAAACCCGTTCGCGTGGTATCAGCAGATCTCCACCAGCGAGAAGCGTGCGTTCTGGAGCTGCAAGATCGGCTACGTGCTCGACGCAATGGATACGCAATTCCTGAGCTTCGTGATTCCGACGCTGATCGCGACATGGGGCATCACGCGCGGTGACGCCGGTCTCATCGGGACGGTCACGCTGCTGAGTTCGGCGCTCGGCGGCTGGGCGGCCGGTGTGCTATCGGATCGCATCGGCCGGGTGAAGACCCTGCAGATCACGATTCTCTGGTTCGCGGTTTTTACGCTAGCTTGCGCGCTGGCGCAGAACTTCTCGCAATTGCTGTGGGCGCGCGGACTGATGGGGCTCGGCTTTGGTGGCGAATGGACAGCGGGCGCGGTGCTGATCGGCGAAGTCATCCGTCCGCGTGACCGCGGCAAGGCGGTAGGGCTCGTACAGGCAGGCTGGGCGATTGGCTGGGGCGTGTCGACGCTGCTGTTCATGGCCGTGTTTTCATGGGTGCCGGCAGATTACGCGTGGCGCGTGCTGTTCGCGATCGGTATTGCGCCGGCGCCTTTTGTGATCTGGATCCGCCGCTTCGTTGAAGAGCCGGAGGTGCATCGGCAGCAGAAAGAAGCGCAAGCCGCGGCACAAACGCGTCCTTCGCTGTTCGATATCTTCCGTGGCGATATTGTCTGGACGACGCTGCGCGCGTCCATTCTCGCGACGGGTGTGCAGGGTGGCTACTACGCAGTGACCACCTGGCTGCCGACGTATCTGAAAACCGAACGGCATCTGAGCGTGATCGGCACTGGCAGCTATCTGGGCGTGGTGATCGTCGGTTCGTACTGCGGCTATCTGACGGGCGCTTACGTCAGCGACAAGATCGGCCGCAAACGCGCGTTCATCACGTTCGCGCTGGCCTCGTGTGCGATCGCGCTGATCTACACGCAACTGCCGCTCGATAACCTCACGATGCTCGTGCTCGGCTTTCCGCTCGGCTTCTGTGCGTCCGGCATTTTCTCGGGGATGGGCGCGTTCCTCACCGAGTTGTTCCCGACGCGCATTCGGGGCTCCGGCCAGGGCTTCTGCTACAACTTCGGGCGGGCGGTCGGCGCGACATTTCCGTTCCTGATCGGCTACGTCTCGCAGACCATGACGCTCGGCCACGCGATCGGCGTATTCGCCGCCGCTGCATACGGTATCGTGATCCTTGCCGCTCTGACGTTGCCGGAAACCCGGGGGCGCGAACTCAACGCCTAAGCCGCGCCGTCGCGCATTCGCGCTATAGCGCCTGCTCCGGCGCGCGTCCGATCACATGAGAATCGGACGCCGCTGTTGCGTCGCCCCGGCCGTGCTCACGGCCTGGCGTCACAACAGCACCGGTGCCACCCGGACGCCCCACAGATTTCGCATGCCGCTCGATCAGCCTTTGCAGCAGACAGAACGCGCACAGCAACGCGCCGATAACGATGCGGGTCCACCACGAACTGAGCGTGCCGTCGAAGGTAATCAGCGCCTGGATCGTGCCTAGAATACCGACGCCGAACAGCGAGCCGATCACATAGCCGACGCCTCCCGTCAGCAAGGTTCCGCCGATCACCGTCGCCGCGATCGCGTCGAGCTCCATACCCTGCCCTTGGAGGCCATAACCCGACAGCACGTAGAACGTGAATACCGCGCCACCGAGCGCCGAACAGAAGCCGCTCAGCGCATACACGCCGATCCGCGTGTGCGCGACCGGCAAGCCCATCAGCAACGCCGAGCGCGGATTGCCACCAATCGCGTACACGTTGCGGCCAAACCGCGTGAAATGCGCGACATAGATCGCTGCGGCAAGCGTGGCGAGGGCGATCAACACATTAGCCGTCACCGAACCAACGCCGATATTGAGCCGAAACGCGGAAATCTTCTGGAACGTCGGGTCATTGATCGTGATCGACTGCGTCGTGATCAGAAAGCACAAGCCACGTGCGAAGAACATGCCAGCCAGCGTGACAATGAACGCCTGCAAGCGGAAAAAGTGAATCAGCGCACCCTGTACCGCGCCGAACACCGTGCCCATCAGCAACACGATCGGCACGATCACCCAGACCGACAGATGCATGTGTTCGGACAACACCGCTTCGACGATGGTGGTCAGCGCCACCACCGAACCCACCGACAGATCGATCCCGCCGGACACGATCACAAACGTCATGCCGATTGCGACAATCAGCAGGAAGGCGTTGTCGACCAGCAGATCGAGCAGCACTTGCCACGAGAAAAAGCCGGTGTACATCACCGAGCCGAAACCGAACAGCGCGCAAAACAACAGGACAGTGACGGCGATCGGTAACGTGCGCGGATCGACGATATGAGCCCAGGCCTCGAGGAGTCGTCTCATCGCGCCACCCCGCGCTGCCTGAAGAGCGACATGGCGAGCGAGCGCGCCGAGGGCGACTGAATCACACTCACTGCCAGCACCACGGCCGCCTTGACGACGAGCGTCGCTTCCGGCGGCACGCCGATCGAATAAGTCGTATAGGTGAGCGTCTGGATGATCAGCGCACCCAGTACGGTGCCGGCGAGACTGAAGCGGCCGCCGAGCAGCGACGTGCCGCCGAGTGTCACCGCCAGAATCGCATCGAGTTCGAGTAGCAGGCCCGCGTTGTTGCCATCGGCGCTGCGCACGTTCGAGCTGATGAGGATGCCCGCCATCGCGGCCGTCAATCCCGAGAAGCCGTACACCGCGAATACCAGCGCTTTCGAGCGCAGGCCGACAAGACGCGTCGCCACCGGATTGACGCCGATCGCGCGAATGAAGAGCCCGAGCGCGGTGCCTTCAACGAGCCCTGCGGTGGCCAGCACGGCAACGCTGGCGATCCACACCGAACACGGCACGCCAAGCCAATACCCACCGCCGACGAACAGATAGCCCGGTGCGCCGATCGGAATGATCTGCCCTGCCGTCAGTAATTGCGCAATGCCACGGCCGGCGACCATCAGGATCAACGTTGCGATGATCGGCTGCATACCGACGAACGACACCAGCAGCCCGTTCCACATGCCGCTCAACACGCCGACGATCAGCGCCGCGACCAGGGCCTGTGCGATCAATCCGGCACTCGGCGCGGGTTGCGTCGCGAGTATCGTGGCCGCTGCGGCGCCGGCGATCGCGACTACCGCGCCAACCGAAATATCGATGCCGCGCGTGGCGATCACCAGCGTCATACCAGTCGCAACCAGCACCAGCGGCGCAGCACGATTCAACACGTCGATCGGCGCGCCGAACAGGTGGCCGTCGAGCATCCTCAAAGAGAGAAAATTTGGATTCACCAATAGGTTCAGGGCGCACAGGAGCACCAGCGTGACGCACGGCCAGATCAACGGGCGCTCCGCACCATCGCGCACGAACCAGTTCGATAGCTTCATTCGCCGCTCCCCGCGATGAGTCGATAAATGTTGTCTTCGTTCGAAGCCTTGCCGGCCACTTCAGCGATCTTGCGACGGTCTCGCAGCACCGCCACGCGATGACTCACACGCAGCACCTCGCCGATCTCCGACGAAATGAACAGGATGCTCAGACCGTTCGCGCACAGCGCCAGCAAGCGGTCCATGATGTCGAACTTGGCGGCGACGTCGATGCCGCGGGTGGGCTCGTCGAGAATCAGGAGTTTGGGATTCGTAGCAAGCCAGCGCGCGAGCAGCGCTTTCTGCTGGTTGCCGCCGGAGAGCAGCCCGATTGGCTGTTCGGCGTCCGCTGCCTTGATGCCGAGGCGCTCGATCCACATGTCCGCGATTTCTTGCGCGCGATGCCGTTTGATCTTGCGCAGCCAGCCGCGCCGCGCCTGCAGCGCCAGCAGAATGTTTTCACGGATCGACAATTCGGCGACGATGCCCTCTTTCTTGCGATCCTCCGCGCAATAGCCGATGCCGTGGCGCACCGCGTCCCGTGGCGAACGCAGCCGGACAGGCCGCCCTTCGATCAGGATGGTGCCACTGTCGGCGCGGTCGGCCCCGAACAACAGCCGGGCGGTCTCCGTGCGGCCCGAGCCTAGCAGGCCGGCCAGGCCCAGGATCTGGCCCGGCTGCACGTCGAGGTCGATCGGCTGCAACGTGCCGCGCCGTCCGACGCCGCGCAATTCGACGAACGGCTGAACAGCGTCCTTGCTCTGAGGTCCTTCATGGACAGCGTGGCCGTCATGTGCGGCTTCGCGCAAGCGCGCGCTCATGCGCTCGTGGCCGACCATTTTCGCGACCAGTTGATCGGCCGGCAGATCCCGTGCGAGATACTCGCCTTCACGCTCGCCGTTGCGCATCACCGTGATGCGATCGGAAATGGCATAGGTTTGCTCAATAAAATGCGTAACAAACAGAATGGCGATTCCGGACTGTTTAAGATGCCGAAGTATTTTGAAAAGCTGCGCGACTTCACCGTCGTCGAGGCTGGAAGTCGGCTCGTCGAGGATCAGCACGCGGGCGTCGACCGACAGTGCTCTCGCGATCGCCACCATTTGCTGCACGGCGATCGGATAGGCGTCGAGCGATCGGGTGACGTCGAGCGTCACGTCGAGGCGAGCAAGCGCAGCCTGCGCGCGCCGCTTGATGTCGGGCCAGTCGATCGCGCCAAAACGCTTTGGCTGCCGGCCCGCAAAGATATTCTCCGCCACCGACAGGTTCGGGCACAGGTTCACTTCCTGATACAGCGTGCGCACGCCGGCCGCTTCCGCCTCCTGCGGTGACGCAAACGCGACGATCTCGCCACCGAGGCGGATCGTGCCGGCGTCAGGCGCGACTACGCCGGTCAGCACGTTGATCAGGGTGGATTTGCCGGCACCGTTCTGCCCCATCAGGGTGTGAATCTCGCCGGGGAACAGGCGAAAGTCGACCCGTTGCAGCGCTTTTACGCCAGGGAACGTCTTGCTGACGCCGGTAGTGGCCAGAATGGGTTCGAGTGCATTCGAGGCGGCGCCGTCGCGAGCGTCGCCTGTGACGGCCTTCATGGCCGGCGGATTGGGTTCCGATGCGGGATGCGTCATAGACCTCGCTCGATCGGCGGTGCGTTGGTCGGGTGGGCTCAGGGTGGCTCAGCTACGCGCCATCTGATTCTGCGGAAAAGAGACCGCCCGCTGCCGGAGCAGTCAGGCGGTCAGGCACCACTGGAGAAACCCCTGCGATCTGTCCGTACTTCGCTTGCGTTCTGCGTCTATCGTATGGATAGCTAATCAATTAGCCATCACACTCCGCCTCAGTACTTGCGCGTCGGCAAAGTTTGCGCCGCGACGCTCATCGGGAAGACGGTCTCTTCCGTCAGGATACGCTTGGGCAGCGGCTTGCCGGCCACCACGTCCTTGACCGCCGACATCAGTTGCGGCCCCAGCAGCGGACTGCACTCCACATCGACATTCATCTTGCCCGCGGCCATCGCCTGGAAGCCGCCCTTGGTTGCATCGAACGAGACGACGGTGATGTCCTTGCCCGGATGCATGCCGGCCTCTTCCATCGCCTGGATGGCGCCGAGCGCCATATCGTCGTTATGCGCATAAACTACATTTATTTTATTTCCATAAGTTTTTATAAATGCTTCCATCACCTGCTTGCCACCGGCAAGTGTGAAGTCGCCGCTTTGCGACGCAATGATCTTGAACTTGGGATCGCTCTTGATCACTTCGATCAGGCCGGAATGGCGGTCGTTGGCAGGAGCCGAGCCGACCGTGCCCTGAAGTTCGGCGATGTTGATGGGACCTGGATCATTCTTATAGTGATCGGCCAGCCAATGACCGCCGCGCCGGCCCTCTTCCATGAAGTCCGAGCCGATCATCGTCACGTACAGCGATGTGTCTTTCACGTCGATGTTGCGGTCGGTCAGGATCACCGGAATTTTTGCGGCTTTAGCTTCGCGCAGCACCGGCTCCCAGCCGGATTCGACGACCGGAGAGAACGCGATCACATCGACTTTCTGCGCAATGTAGGAGCGGATCGCCTTGATCTGGTTTTCCTGCTTTTGCTGGGCGTCGGAGAATTTGAGCTTGATCTTCGCGTCCGCCGCCGCGGACTTCACCGACTCGGTGTTGGCGGTTCGCCATGCGCTTTCGGCGCCGACCTGTGCGAAGCCGAGGGTGATCTGTTTGTCCTGCGCGTATGCGCCCGGCGCTGTCAGCGCCAGCGCGCCGATGCTCGAGCAAAGCGCGAGCGCGCCCAACGCACGACATGCGGCGCGTCGTGTATTCGCCATGACTGTCTCCTGATCGTTGTTGTGTAGGCGATCCATCGGACCCGCCCGGTGTTTGCGGCCCTCACGGTGCGTGGATCGTGATGTAGCGTAGTGTCTGGGGCGTTAACCGTCCAATCATATGATTCGCGCCGGCGATACCAATTCTGGTATGGCGGGCGGTATCGGCTGTAGCGTGGACGTGGGCGATACTGTGGGATTTGCTCGAGTATCGGCAATGACCGAGCGTGGCGTTGGAGATGCTTTTTATGCGCTTAAGTGCTCGATGTGGCTTCAGGCCAAGTAGCGAGTGGACGCCGGGTCTTTGGGCTTTCGGACCGGGTGCGGCGCGGCTAATGGCTAGCCCGCAAGTTAGCGGGTTGCCCCGCGCGGCGTCACCCAGCGAAACGTCAGATTGATCCGCTCGCCGGCCACACGCGGCTCCTTCGGCACGCGATGCCGCCAGTCGGCCTGCGTGTTGCCCTTCATCACCAGCAAGCTGCCGCCCTTCAGCGAAAACGACTGCACGACGCCAGTCTTGTTGTGCCGCAAATCGAAAGTGCGCGCGACGCCCAGGCTGATCGACGCAATCACGGGCCGGGCGCCGAGTTCAGGCTCGCGGTCCGCATGCCACCCCATACTGTCGGTGCCGCTGCGGTAGCGATTGATCAGCACGCTGTTAAAGCGCGCGTGGCAGGCTGCTTCCGCGGCGACCCGCAGTTCGGCGACGGTCGGAGTCCACGGTTGCGGCACGTTGCGAATGCCGGAGTAGACGTAGACCGCATCCGGCTCGCCCTGCCAGGCCGTCAGCCGCGGCAGCGGCACACGGCCGGCAGGCGTGCCCATCATGTCCTGACGCCATTCCACTTCGCCGATGAGTTGCGTTAAAGCGTGCGCCGCGGCCTCGGGCGCGAGCCACTCGGGATACCAGTCCACGTCGGGCGCTGGAAGGTCATTGAAAAGGTCCGCCATGAAATTGCCTGAATGCGATTGCGCGTGCGATACATGCGCGAATTAGAACCTTGGCTATTATGGCGGCAATGACGACAACGCTCACGCCTGTGGCTTGCGCTGTCATCCGGATTTCCCACTCCGCTACAAGGGACTACCACCATGATTCTTTCCGATCAGGCTCTCGATCAGCTCTTTCGCGAAGCGCGCACACATAACGGCTGGCAGGCCAAACCGATCGACGATGCCGTGCTCAAGCAACTCACCGAACTCGTGCTGCTCGGTCCGACCTCGGCCAATTCGAGCCCCGGCCGCTTCGTCTACGTAAAAACGCCTGAAGGCAAAGAAAGGCTGCGTCCGGCTTTATCGCCGGGGAATCTCGAGAAAACGATGGCGGCGCCGGTCACGGTGATCGTCGGGATGGATATGGCGTTCTACGAGCATCTGCCGAAACTGTTTCCGCATGCCGACGCGCGCAGCTGGTTTGCCGGCAACGACAAGGCGATTGCGGACACGGCCTTTCGCAATTCGACGCTGCAAGGCGGCTATCTGATTCTCGCCGCTCGCGCGCTCGGCCTGGACACGGGTGCGATGTCGGGCTTCGACGCCGCCAAGGTCGACGGGGCCTTCTTCGCCGGCACGACCGTGAAGGCCAACTTCCTGATCAATCTGGGCTACGGCGACTCGTCGAAGCTGTTCCCGCGCAGCCCGCGGTTCTCCTTCGACGAAGCCGCCCAGATCGTCTGACAGCCCTTAGGACGCCGGTGCGTTTATCTGAGGAGCGCCACGTAGAACACTACTGCACCGATCACCGCACCGATGAAGCAAAAACCTTCATCGGCGTCGTCGCCACTCGAACGTAACCACGCGCCGACGGCGCCGAACAGCCCTGCGATGCCGAGTGCAACGCATACCATTACCACGTCGAATAACGCGTTTTTGCCCAGCTCGGAGAAGTCGATGTCGCGCACGCCGAAGTACAAGGCGAGCGCCATCAGCGATATGCCCACCAGCGGCAGCATGACGTGGCTGCCCTCTCGTCCGACGTGATGCCCATGAAGTCCGTGGCGTACGTGATTGCCCGATCCAAGCAGTTTCATGATGCGCCTCCTGCCTCGCCCTCAACCGAGGACAAAACGAACCGCCGCTGGGCCGCGATGGCCCTTAAATGAGCCGGTTCTATTTGAGAATAGTGCACGCGAAACACAATTCAAAGCCCATTTAATTAGAGTACTGCAGCAGTTCATGCGGCGGCATGCGACAGAGGAAATTGCTGCAACGCGGGATCCTCTTGCCGTGTCAAACACGGACGTGTTCGGCCAGCCCCGGAAGCAAATCTGGCGCCGTCGGCAAGGGGCTGTACATGTCGGTAGAATGATCCGGCTCGTCTGCTATTTCATGATTGCGGTTGGCGAGCCGCCGCCGTTGCTCCGCTCGTGCCGGCCCCTTCCCGCCTCGATCCTCTCTATGCGCCGCTCATCGTTTCTTGTTCGCTTCATCCTGATTGGCATCCTGCTGCATATTTACGTCGGTTTTCGTCTGATTCCCGACATGCCTGTCAGCGTCACCGGCCGGTGGCTGTGCGCGTTGTGGCTGGTGCTGTCGATCTTTCTGATCCCGCTCGGCATGCTGGCGCGCACCATCAAACAGCAGCCACTCAGCGACCGCCTCGCGTGGGTCGGGCTGCTGGCGATGGGCTTCTTCTCGTCGCTGCTGGTTCTGACGTTCGCGCGTGACCTGGCGCTCGCCTCGCTGCTCACCGTCGACGCAATCTGGCCGAACACAATAGCAATCGCGCACTGGCGCATCGGCTCGGCGGCTGCGGTACCGCTGCTTGCGCTGCTCTCGACGCTCGTCGGCCTGTTCAACGCACGGCGTCGCGCCAGGGTCGTGACGATCGAGGTGCCGATCGACGATTTGCCGCCGGCGCTCGACGGCTTCACAATCGTCCAGATCAGCGATATCCACGTCGGCCCGACTATCAAAGGCAGTTACGTGGATGCAATCGTCGACGCGGTGAATCGTCTGAAGCCGGATCTGATTGCCGTCACCGGCGATGTAGTGGACGGCAGCGTGCCGCAACTGACCAGACACACGCAGCCCCTATCACGGCTCAGCGCGCGTCACGGCGCGTTCCTCGTGACAGGCAACCACGAGTATTACGCCGGCGCGAACGCCTGGATCGACGAATTCCGGCGCCTGGGGTTAAACGTTCTGCTTAACGAGCATGTGGTCGTGGAACACGACGGCGCGCGCGCCGTGATTGCCGGGGTCACCGATTACTCAGCGGGCCATCATGATCCGTTGCATCGCAGCGACCCGGTTGCGGCCCTCGCAGGAGCGCCTGGCGACGTGCTGATCAAAGTACTGCTGGCACACCAACCGCGCTCTGCCGAAGCAGCCGCAGCAGCAGGTTTCACACTGCAGCTATCCGGCCACACACACGGCGGTCAGTTCTTCCCATGGAATTTCTTTGTGCGTTTCCAGCAGCCGTTCACGGCTGGTCTCGCACGGCTGAACGGCCTGTGGGTCTACACGAGTCGCGGCACCGGCTATTGGGGACCGCCGAAACGCCTGGGGGCTCCCTCTGAGATCACGCGATTGCGCCTCGTGCCCGGCGAACCCGACTAAGGCACCGGGCTAGCGTGCCGAGTATCGCCGAGTCGAAGTCATACTGGATTGCACCGCCAAAAAGAAACGCGGACGTCCGCAAAGGACATCCGCGCTTCGGCACTGGCGCACGACTTCGGCCAATTTGCGTTACTGAGCAGGCGCAACGGCCACGCTGACCTGCGGTGCGTACGCCACCGACACTTGCATACCTGGCGTCAGGCCAGCGACCTTTGCCGGCTCGCGGCCCTGGATATGAAACACCGCGCCATTCGGGCCCTTCAGGGCCATGATGCCGGAGGCATGATCGATCGCCTGAACTTCGGCGGTCACGTTCTGTACGGTGTTCTGCTGTACCGGTTGAACCGCCGCGCCGTGGCCGTCGGCACCGCGCGTTACGCTGACCATGGCGTTGCGCATCATCCGGATGTGGACCTTGCCACCCTGCTTGATTTGCGCCAGGTTGCTCGTATCGGTGATGTTGAATGAAGCTTCGCCGCCCTGTGCGTCAAGCACGGTCACCGAATGTTTTGCCTGGTCGATCGACTTCACGACACCATCCGCCTGCAGCGTGCTGCTGCCTTCAAACGGCGCGGGCAAACCGGCGGCGAACGACACGAGCGGAGCCGCAGCAATCAATGCACCGGCAACGATGCCGAGAGCTTTTTCTTTCATACATTCCTCTTTGGGTGAACAGCGGAAAAAGAGACGACACGGTGCGGATCGGATGCGCAAGGTACTGCGCAAGGACAACCGAAAAATTTCTGGGCGAAACCCAGGGAGATGAAATGCGGATTGAACACCAGAACCGCACCACGTGTTTCGAAGTGTGCGAACAGTGTGTTTTCCGGGATGGACCTCGTCAATATTCGGAGTCCGTATTTATGCGAGGAAAATTCTGATCTCACCGGGGAAAATTCAGCAAGCGACCCACAACACATTCCGCCAGCCTGCCTCATCGCGGCTTGACTTAACTTTGCAGAGCTGCCTAAAATTCGCCCAGTTCATTTAACCGGAATCACGATCTTGGACAGTAGCGGTAGTACTAGTCAAGCTTCGATTCGCCCGATCGCCTGATCGGCAAGATTTCCGCGTCAGCCTTTGCCTGTCGCCGTCTTGCCTTCGGGCCCGACGGTGCACGTCGCTTTTACCCTCTTGCAGCAAGTGAAGCGCCGCATGGTCCGATGCCTTGCGCTTGCTCCGCGACTTTTGCGTCGCGAGCCCCGGCTCGCACGCCTTGTCACGCCTTGTCGCGTTCGCGTTCCACCTGCGGATACGTGATGCTGTCACGCGTAAGGATCACACTGTGCGAACACACGTCTCAACCTTTCTTACCGATGACAATTGAATTCGTCTTGCGGCTTTTTGCCGCCTTCAGCTGTGGCGTCGCGATCGGCCTCGAACGGCAAATGCGCCAGCGTAACGCCGGCCTGCGGACCATCACGCTGGTCGCCAGCGGCGCCTGCCTGTTCGTCACGCTCGGCGTGCTGACCGGCAACGGTACCGCCGGTATCACGCAGATTGCCGCGTATGTCGTCTCCGGCGTCGGTTTTCTCGGTGGCGGCGTGATCATGCGCGACAAGGGCTCCATTCAGGGGATCAACACCGCCGCGACCTTGTGGTGCTCGGCGGCGGTCGGCGTACTGTGCGGTGCGGGGCACTACGGCCCGGCCCTCGCCGGCACCGCGGTCGTGCTGCTGACCAATACGGTGCTGCGTGAAGTGAGCCGTGCCATCAACGCGGCGCCCGTTTCGGACGCTGACCTCGTGCGCGAGTATGTGCTGACGATCGTTTGCCGGGAGGCCGATGAAATCCACATTCGTACCGCGGTATCCAACTCAATGTATTCGACACCGCTGTCGTTCCAGAGCCTGACGAGCGAAGACGTCGAAGACGATACGGGACGCATTCGCGTTACCGCAACATTGAAGCTGCATCCGAAAGATCAACCGAAGCTCGAACAGATGGCGAGCCGTATTAGCATGGAAAAGAGCGTATCGAGCGTGAGCTGGACGGCTAAAGATGCAGAGCCGACGCCGGAGTGAGTCACCTTGTGTAAGCTCCCCATATTCGCGCGCATCGTCTACACTTAGCTTGCAATAGATTCAGACAATGTTAATTCCGCGTCCTGAATATGGACTGTCCCATAACCTTCGACTAAGCTCTGTCACCGTGATTTTTTCACACTCAACCATGGAGTCTCGAATATGGAACACGGCATCATTGCATGGCTCATCATCGGCGCGATCGCTGGCTGGCTGGCTGGTGTGCTCGTCAAGGGCGGCGGCTTCGGTCTGATCGTCGACATCATCGTCGGGATTGTCGGCGCATTCATCGGCGGCTGGCTTGCCGGTGTACTGCACATTTCGCTCGGCGGCGGCTGGATCGGTTCGATCATTACCGCTGTGATCGGCGCCGTCATTCTGCTGTTTCTTATCCGGCTCGTCCGGCGCGGCACCTGAGCGCAGCACCTGATGTCTTACGGCGTCGGGGGGGGGGGGTGAATGCCACCTGACGCCGGTTTTATTTAGTGTTTAGAGACGCGCCTCTACTGTCGGCAACATCGAGCCGGTATCACGCAGACGCGTATGCCAGGTGAAAGCCTGGTCTAACCGATGCGGCGTTTGCCCACCCCATTGCAAGGCATCCCGATAGTAGTCGCGAAGCAGATCGCGATAGAGCGGATGCGCGCAGTTTTCGATGATCAGCGTAGCGCGTTCCCGCGGCGCCAGTCCGCGCAGATCGGCCAGGCCCTGCTCCGTCACGACCACGTCCACATCGTGCTCGTTGTGATCGCAGTGCGGCACCATCGGTACGACACTCGAAATGCGGCCGCCCTTCGCCATTGACTTCGTCGCAAAGATCGCGCATGACGCATTGCGCGCGAAATCACCCGAGCCTCCAATGCCGTTCATCATGTGCGTGCCGCCAACGTGTGTGGAATTCACATTGCCGTATATGTCGAACTCCAATGCGGTATTCAACGCGATCAGACCGAGCCGGCGAATCACTTCAGGATGGTTGCTGACCTCCTGCGGACGCAGCACCAGGCGATCGCGATAGCGCTCGAGTTCATCGAACACTTGCGCCTGACGTGCGGCCGACAACGTGATCGACGCGCCCGAGGCAAACGTCACCTTGCCGGCGTCCATCAGATCGAAGGTCGAATCCTGCAGTACTTCTGAGTAAATTTCGAAGGCGTCGAAAGGCGAATCGACAAAACCGGCCAGCACCGCGTTGGCAATCGTGCCGATGCCCGCCTGCAACGGCGGCAATTGCGGAGGCATGCGTCCAAATGACACTTCATGCCGGAAAAACTCAATCAAATGGCGTGCAATCAGCTCGGTTTCCGCATCAGCGGGCAGCACCGTGGACGGGCTGTCCGCCTTGTCGGTGATCACGATCGCCGCGATTTTTTCTGGCGGAATTTCGATGGCATGCGTTCCGATACGGTCTTGCGGACGCACGATCGGCAGCGGTTCGCGATTCGGCCTGCGGCCCGGAATCCAGATGTCGTGCAGTCCCTCAAGGGCGAGCGGCTGGGCAAGATTGATTTCGACGATGACCTTGTCGGCGAGGATCGCGAAGCTGGCCGAGTTGCCGACTGAAGTGGTTGGCACAATGCCGCCGGTTTCGGTGATCGCGGTGGCTTCGATAATGGCAACGTCAAGTTTGCCGAGCTGATTCGCGCGCAGCATCTCGACAGTTTCGGACAGGTGCTGATCGACGAACATCACTTCGCCGCGGTTGATCGCATCGCGCAGGGTCTTGTCGACCTGAAACGGCAAGCGACGCGCCAGCACATGCGCCTCGGTGAGCATGCGATCCACGTCATGACCGAGCGATGCGCCGGTCATCAATGTAATTTGCAGCGGCGTGCCTTCCTGACGGACCCGCTCGGCGAGTGCAACGGGAACAGCTTTGGCGTCGCCCGCGCGCGTAAAGCCGCTGGCGCCCACGCGCATGCCGTCCTGAATCAGAAGCGCCGCCTCGGCGGCTGACGTGATTTTTCCGCACAACGCGGAGCAGCGAATCCGGTCCTGGTACATGAAATCGAGTCTCTCCATAGTCACCCGTCCGGTCTACCGGTGCGCACGTCTGCGGTGTGCTTCGCTCAGTAGCCAGCTTGTCGCACTAGCCGCGGCGTCTCGATGGAACGGCGTCGCGGCCAGACGTTTCGTCGCGTGCAACATTCCCGCGACAGGTCTTGCAGGTACGGCTGGTGTTGCGCGTGGCGCTGCTTAGCTGCCGAAGAAAATATTGCAGAAACTCACGGGCCCCACGCACTCTTCCGCTTTGGCCTTCGGTACTGCGACACGGCGTTGCTCAGCGACGCTGTTCGCGCGCGGTGCATTCGCCTGTGCGACCTGTTGTTCCGGGGCGGCAGGCGCCGTCTGTGCATGAGCGACAGCAGCGGACAAAGTGCAGGCAATCAGGGCAATCTTCAACACATTCATTTCGTTCTCCAGTTCTTACGGTTCCGTCCCGCAGGAAGTCCCTTTTGGGGACTGCGCGGCGGTGATGAAACTATATGACGGCCACCTACACAGATAAACCGGGCTGGACGGAAGGGATCTTTCCATCTGGCGGAAGGATCGGGGCGCACGCCCGATCCAATGCACAGATCAGCGCGTATTGAAAGGCGCTTCTTTGTCGAGCAGCGCCGTGCGGATGAAGTGCAGGCAGCTCAGGATGCGTTGCAGGTCGTGTCGCCGGTCCCGGTCGGCATGGACGGTTTCCAGCAGGTCCTGCGCGATCCACGTGGCTGAGCGCACGGATACGAGCGCGCGCTCGAGAGCATGCGCGTCCGGTCGCGTAAAGAGCCGCGCGAGGTCGTCGCAAGTCCGCTTGAGGCCGCTGTTCCAGTGCGAATGAAGGGCTTGCGCGTAGCCCGCACGCGCTGCTTCATTGCGCAGATCGATTGCGGCGTGCCCTACTTCGAGGGTGACGAGCATCCAGCGCAACGCATCACGGCGGCGGCGGGAGCGCCGCGTCAGCAGCATGCGCAACTGCGAGGCCAGATCGTGAGTGCTCGACTGAAAGCGTTGATTGAGTCCGGGCAGGTCGTCCTTGCACGCAGACACAACCTGCGCACGCAAATCACCCTTGATTCTCTCGGTGAGCCACGGCATGTCCACGGGAAACACCACCGCGGAAACGATCGCTGCAAGCAATAGCGACGCCGTGATCGCTATACCATTGTTGATCAGCAGGTCGGGCGCATACGTGACGACGTTGTCCGGCCCGGCGAGCAGGCAGAAGAACACAGAAAAGCCGATGCCATACCCTGCCGAGCGCTTGCGCGACGCGATGAAGGCACCGAGTGCAAGCACCGGGGCGAGCATCGCGCAAAGCAGCGGAAAGCCGTCGATGTTCGGATACACGTAGCACGTAAAAAGGTAGCCGGTCATGGTCGCCAGCACCGCACCGACTGCCATCTGCACGGCCATTTTTGATGCGTTCGGCGCGGCCGACGTCAACGCACAAACCAGCGCCGCGCCGATTACTGCCAGACCGCCGCTCGGCCAGTCGGTGGCGATCCAGAACCAGCCGGCGATCGCCATCACCGCCGCCGACCTGGCAAAGGTAAACGTGACCACAAAGCCGTTCGTCCTGCTCACGTAGCGGCCGGCGGTGCGCTGCCCGGCTCCCGGTTTGCGCCGGGCCAAAGACGCGTAAGTCTCGGAGTAGCGGATCCATTCGTCGACAAATCGATATAGCAGCTCCGCGGCTGTGTCGAAGTCCGCTAGCGATTCAGCGGGCGCGGCTTCCAGTGGCCGTCTCGATTCGCGCACGCGCCTTGGCAAGCTCGCCTGGAAGAGCCGCAAACCAGCGGCCAGGTGCGCGGCATCGGCATCTGCAGGCCGGGTGGATTCCAGCAGTGCCGACAGCTCGCTGAAGTACGGTGTGATGGCGTCGACCCTCCAGCTCGGGCCGCTTACGCGCAGGCGTTTGAGCAACTGGTGCAGCGCATGCAACCGCGCACACGCGTCCATAAATTCGCCGTTCAGACGGCCGAGATGCTGGCTGCGTGAACGCATGGCCGGATCCTCGAAGGCAGCAAATGTTCGCGTCGCTTCAAAGCCGACGATCTCGTCGACGAGGTCCGCAAAGCGCCGTTCAAATTGGCAACGATCGATTCCACGACCCAGCACGTCGGCAGCGAACGAAGTAAAATTTGTATATCGAAGATGGAGCGCGCGACGCAGCGCAAGGCTGGAACGCTGCGGCACGATCAGCGCGCTGACTGCGCTCGAACACGCGATGCCGACCGCCACCTCCGCTGCGCGCGTGAGCGCCGCCAGAAACAGGTCGTGAGGCACTGTGACATTCGGGATGCCGATCAGCGCGGCGGTATAGCCGGCCAGCACACAGCCGTACCATCTGAAATGCCGATACCGGACCGCTGCCGCGATACAGGCGCTTACCCAAACGATCATGCCGAGCATGTACAACTCGGGCTGCTGGACGAACAGCGCGCCGAGCATCAAGGCAGCGACCGTCCCCACCGCGGTGCCGAGAATCCGGTAGAAACTCTTGGCGAGCACCATGCCGCTGAAGGGTTGCATCAGCACGAACACCGTGGTCATCGCGATTCGCGGCTGCTGGAGATCCAGCAACATGGCGATACCCAGCGCCAGCAAACCCGCAGTGACCGTTTTCAGCAGATGCAGCCAGATCAGACCGTCGCTGATTGCCCAGTCGCGAACGGCCAGACTGAGCGCCGGCAACATGACGCGCCACTGCCGGCGAGAATCCGCCGTCGGTTTGATCGCATGTTGGCGTCTCATCAGAAAGCAACGCGTCCCGGTTTGTCGCTAAAAGAGGCCCCGGTGAACGCTGCGCACACCAGCAGGCAAGGCGCCGATTGTAAGAGCATGTGCTGGGCGAATTAATAGGACGGGCGCGGAACGTCCCTTCCAGAATGAACAACAATGGGCTTGCGGGACAGGCGGACAATACGGCTTCTGCCGTGAAATAGAAGGATCGATGGATACGCTACAAAATATGCGAGTGTTCGTGCGCGTGGTTGAAGCCGGTAGTTTTACCGCCGCCGCGCAGTCGCTCAATTCGACGACTGGCGCGATGTCGCGCGCGGTTTCCGAACTCGAAGCGCATCTGCGTACGCGCTTGCTGAACCGGTCGACGCGGCGACTCGCGCTCACCACAGCGGGCGAGCGTTATCTGAAACGCTCTCAGCAAATCCTTGCGGATGTCGACACAGCGGAAGAAGAAGCAAGCTGCGCCCACGAACGCCCTGCCGGCGCTTTGCGGATGCACAGCTTTGCCAGTATCGGCCAGCATTACGTGCTGCCGGCCATCTCCCGGTATCGCGCGCTTTATCCCGAAGTGACCGTCGAGTTGACGTTGTCGCAACGCATGCCCGACCTGTTCGAAGGCAGCGCTGACGTCGCTGTTATCGGCGCCTCGACTCTGCCGAATTCCGACCTCGTGTCGCTCCCGCTTGGTACAACTTTCAGCATTCTTTGCGCATCGCCTGCTTACGTGCGTACTCATGGCGCGCCGCAACAGCCCAGCGGCCTGGCGCATCACGAGTGTCTGATCTTGCACACGCCAGCATTTCCGGCCTATGAATGGGTGCTCGACGGCCCCAACGGCAGCGAGATGATGGAAGTGAACGGACCCGTGCAAGTGAATATTGCGGAATCGCTGATCGTCGCGATTCGCGAGGGAATGGGCATTGGTATGGTGCCGCTTTACGCGGCGATTGCCGGGCTGCGTGACGGGACGTTAGTCCGGGTGCTGCCTGAATATAAGCTGCAGAAGATGAACGTTTACGCGCTGTATCCGTCACGCAAGTTCGTCGATGCGAAGACGCGGACGTGGGTTGAGTTCTTACGCACGCATCTACCGAAGGTGATTGCACGCGACGAGGCGTTACTTGCGGAAGTTGGCCGGATGCATGCAGCCGATGACGCGGCGCCTGCTCCTGCGGCCAGCATTGGGGACGATAGGGACGTCGCTGCGCGCTGACGCAGATTTGGAGACGAAGCGCTGCCGCGCCTGTGCGATGAAGCGACGCGGTCAACGAAGTGGCGGATCATTTCGTGATGGCATCAATGACTCGCCAGATAGAGGCAATGTTTTTGATCGGGAAGGAGTGAGATGCCCGCTTTTTGCGCCGGTAAACGCAGAAACCCCACCGTTGCGGGGTGGGGTTTCTGGTGCTGCTGGGGAGCCTGACGATTACCTACTTTCACACGGGAATCCGCACTATCATCGGCGTGGAGTCGTTTCACGGTCCTGTTCGGGATGGGAAGGGGTGGGACCGACTCGCTATGGTCATCAGGCATGACTTGTTGCCGTACTGCTCGTGGAGCAATACAACCAATCTGGAAGAAGTAGCTGAGAGGATGCCTCTCGGTATTACTTTGGGTTGTGCGTATCGTGCACAACATCGATCTCAACCTGTGTGTTCTGCTCCCCCATCCGGGGGTTCACACGTATCCCCTTCGGGGATCGGACCAGCGTAAGCGCTGGTCGAGACACACCTGTTATAGGATCAAGCCTTACGGGCAATTAGTATCAGTTAGCTTAACGCATTACTGCGCTTCCACACCTGACCTATCAACGTCCTGGTCTTGAACGACCCTTCAAGGGGCTCGAAGCCCCGGGGATATCTCATCTTAAGGCGAGTTTCCCGCTTAGATGCTTTCAGCGGTTATCTCTTCCGAACATAGCTACCCGGCGATGCCACTGGCGTGACAACCGGTACACCAGAGGTTCGTCCACTCCGGTCCTCTCGTACTAGGAGCAGCCCCCTTCAAATATCCAGCGCCCACGGCAGATAGGGACCAAACTGTCTCACGACGTTTTAAACCCAGCTCACGTACCTCTTTAAATGGCGAACAGCCATACCCTTGGGACCGGCTACAGCCCCAGGATGAGATGAGCCGACATCGAGGTGCCAAACACCGCCGTCGATATGAACTCTTGGGCGGTATCAGCCTGTTATCCCCAGAGTACCTTTTATCCGTTGAGCGATGGCCCTTCCATACAGAACCACCGGATCACTATGACCTGCTTTCGCACCTGCTCGACTTGTCGGTCTCGCAGTTAAGCACGCTTATGCCATTGCACTATCAGCACGATTTCCGACCGTACCTAGCGTACCTTCGTACTCCTCCGTTACACTTTGGGAGGAGACCGCCCCAGTCAAACTGCCTACCATGCACTGTCCCCAGTCCGGATAACGGACCAAGGTTAGAACCTCAAACAAACCAGGGTGGTATTTCAAGGGCGGCTCCACGCAGACTGGCGTCCACGCTTCATAGCCTCCCACCTATCCTACACAGATCGGTTCAAAGTCCAATGCAAAGCTACAGTAAAGGTTCATGGGGTCTTTCCGTCTAGCCGCGGGGAGATTGCATCATCACAAACACTTCAACTTCGCTGAGTCTCGGGAGGAGACAGTGTGGCCATCGTTACGCCATTCGTGCAGGTCGGAACTTACCCGACAAGGAATTTCGCTACCTTAGGACCGTTATAGTTACGGCCGCCGTTTACCGGGACTTCAATCAAGAGCTTGCACCCCATCATTTAATCTTCCGGCACCGGGCAGGCGTCACACCCTATACGTCCACTTTCGTGTTTGCAGAGTGCTGTGTTTTTATTAAACAGTCGCAGCCACCAGTTTATTGCAACCCCTTCACCCTTTGCGCGCAGGCGCATCAAGCTACAGGGGCGTACCTTATCCCGAAGTTACGGTACCAATTTGCCGAGTTCCTTCTCCCGAGTTCTCTCAAGCGCCTTAGAATACTCATCTCGCCCACCTGTGTCGGTTTGCGGTACGGTCTTGTTAAACTGAAGCTTAGAGGCTTTTCTTGGAACCACTTCCAGTTGCTTCTTCACCGAAGTGAATGGCCTCGCACCCTTGAATTCCGCGCCCGGATTTGCCTAAGCGCCTTCTCCAATGCAAGGACCGGGACTTCCAACACCCGGACAACCTTCCGCGATCCGTCCCCCCATCGCATTTAACAATGGTGCAGGAATATTAACCTGCTTCCCATCAGCTACGCATTTCTGCCTCGCCTTAGGGGCCGACTCACCCTACGCCGATGAACGTTGCGTAGGAAACCTTGGGCTTACGGCGAGGGGGCCTTTCACCCCCTTTATCGCTACTCATGTCAGCATTCGCACTTCCGATACCTCCAGCGCACTTTTCAATGCACCTTCGCAGGCTTACGGAACGCTCTCCTACCATGCACATAAATGTGCATCCGCAGCTTCGGTATATTGCTTAGCCCCGTTACATCTTCCGCGCAGGACGACTCGATCAGTGAGCTATTACGCTTTCTTTAAAGGATGGCTGCTTCTAAGCCAACCTCCTGACTGTTTTAGCCTTCCCACTTCGTTTCCCACTTAGCAATATTTGGGGACCTTAGCTGGCGGTCTGGGTTGTTTCCCTCTTGACACCGGACGTTAGCACCCGATGTCTGTCTCCCGTGATTGCACTCTTCGGTATTCGGAGTTTGCTATGGCGTAGTAATCCGCAATGGACCCCACAACCATGACAGTGCTCTACCCCCGAAGGTGATACACGAGGCACTACCTAAATAGTTTTCGGAGAGAACCAGCTATTTCCAGGTTTGTTTAGCCTTTCACCCCTATCCACAGCTCATCCCCTAACTTTTCAACGTTAGTGGGTTCGGACCTCCAGTACGTGTTACCGCACCTTCATCCTGGCCATGGATAGATCACCTGGTTTCGGGTCTACACCCAGCGACTGAATCGCCCTGTTCGGACTCGCTTTCGCTACGCCTGCCCTAATCGGTTAAGCTTGCCACTGAATGTAAGTCGCTGACCCATTATACAAAAGGTACGCAGTCACCCCACAAGGAGGCTCCTACTGTTTGTATGCATGCGGTTTCAGGATCTATTTCACTCCCCTCCCGGGGTTCTTTTCGCCTTTCCCTCACGGTACTGGTTCACTATCGGTCGATCACGAGTATTTAGCCTTGGAGGATGGTCCCCCCATCTTCAGACAGGATTTCACGTGTCCCGCCCTACTTGTCGTACACCCAGTTCTTCCTCGCTGTTTTCGTCTACAGGGCTATCACCTGCTATGGCGGCACTTTCCAGAGCCTTCGACTAACAATGAAGATAAAGAGTACAGGCTGGTCCCATTTCGCTCGCCACTACTCTGGGAATCTCGGTTGATTTCTTTTCCTGCGGTTACTTAGATGTTTCAGTTCACCGCGTTCGCTTCACGTAGCCTATGTATTCAGCTACGGATACCTCAAAAGAGGTGGGTTTCCCCATTCGGACATCGGGGGATCAAAGCTCGTTTGCCAGCTCCCCCCCGCTTTTCGCAGGCTACCGCGTCCTTCATCGCCTGTGATCGCCAAGGCATCCACCACATGCACTTGTTCGCTTGACCCTATAACGGGTGTGTCTCGCACTGCATCCACGGGGAATGAAGTGTTTCGTCACAGTCGCTACAGGTTGAGTATTCGTGTTGCGCCGTATTCCAAGAGCAATCTTTCGATTCCCCTTTTCATACATTGATACAATCACAACCCTGATTCACCTACTCACACACCCATCTCTAGATGTCCTTTCGTGAATCTCTTTACTACTTCTTCCTGATTGTTAAAGAACGACAGCCGATAGCGCGGTTGCTATAACCGCGTATCACTCTGACTGGCTCAATCGCCAATGCCTGTTTCACTACACCGCAAATCCCTTTCAGGGCCGCTGCAGTAAAACCGGCATTGAAGATTGGTGGAGGATGACGGGATCGAACCGACGACCCCCTGCTTGCAAAGCAGGTGCTCTCCCAGCTGAGCTAATCCCCCAGTCATACACGGATACTGCTATCCGTATATTGATAGCCCCAGGGGGTTCAGTGATCAGCGCAGCCACCGCAGAAACAGTGGTGGGTCTGGATGGATTCGAACCATCGACCCCCGCCTTATCAAGACGGTGCTCTAACCAACTGAGCTACAGACCCCTGAGTCTGTCCTGTTCACAGCCGATAAGCGTGAGCGCTCAACGTTCGACACGTTAGCTCGAGAAAGGAGGTGATCCAGCCGCACCTTCCGATACGGCTACCTTGTTACGACTTCACCCCAGTCATGAATCCTACCGTGGTGACCGTCCTCCTTGCGGTTAGACTAGCCACTTCTGGTAAAACCCACTCCCATGGTGTGACGGGCGGTGTGTACAAGACCCGGGAACGTATTCACCGCGGCATGCTGATCCGCGATTACTAGCGATTCCAGCTTCACGCACTCGAGTTGCAGAGTGCGATCCGGACTACGATCGGTTTTCTGGGATTGGCTCCCCCTCGCGGGTTGGCGACCCTCTGTTCCGACCATTGTATGACGTGTGAAGCCCTACCCATAAGGGCCATGAGGACTTGACGTCATCCCCACCTTCCTCCGGTTTGTCACCGGCAGTCTCCCTAGAGTGCTCTTGCGTAGCAACTAGGGACAAGGGTTGCGCTCGTTGCGGGACTTAACCCAACATCTCACGACACGAGCTGACGACAGCCATGCAGCACCTGTGTTATGGCTCCCTTTCGGGCACCCCGACCTCTCAGCCAGGTTCCATACATGTCAAGGGTAGGTAAGGTTTTTCGCGTTGCATCGAATTAATCCACATCATCCACCGCTTGTGCGGGTCCCCGTCAATTCCTTTGAGTTTTAATCTTGCGACCGTACTCCCCAGGCGGTCAACTTCACGCGTTAGCTTCGTTACTAAGGAAATGAATCCCCAACAACTAGTTGACATCGTTTAGGGCGTGGACTACCAGGGTATCTAATCCTGTTTGCTCCCCACGCTTTCGTGCATGAGCGTCAGTATTGGCCCAGGGGGCTGCCTTCGCCATCGGTATTCCTCCACATCTCTACGCATTTCACTGCTACACGTGGAATTCTACCCCCCTCTGCCATACTCTAGCCCGCCAGTCACAAATGCAGTTCCCAGGTTAAGCCCGGGGATTTCACATCTGTCTTAGCGGACCGCCTGCGCACGCTTTACGCCCAGTAATTCCGATTAACGCTTGCACCCTACGTATTACCGCGGCTGCTGGCACGTAGTTAGCCGGTGCTTATTCTTCCGGTACCGTCATCCCCCCACCATATTAGGGCAGAGGTTTTCTTTCCGGACAAAAGTGCTTTACAACCCGAAGGCCTTCTTCACACACGCGGCATTGCTGGATCAGGGTTTCCCCCATTGTCCAAAATTCCCCACTGCTGCCTCCCGTAGGAGTCTGGGCCGTGTCTCAGTCCCAGTGTGGCTGGTCGTCCTCTCAGACCAGCTACAGATCGTCGCCTTGGTAGGCCTTTACCCCACCAACTAGCTAATCTGCCATCGGCCGCCCCTGTAGCGGGAGGTCCTAAGATCCCCCCCTTTCCTCCGTAGAGCGTATGCGGTATTAATCCGGCTTTCGCCGGGCTATCCCCCACTACAGGACACGTTCCGATGTATTACTCACCCGTTCGCCACTCGCCACCAGGATTGCTCCCGTGCTGCCGTTCGACTTGCATGTGTAAGGCATGCCGCCAGCGTTCAATCTGAGCCAGGATCAAACTCTTCAGTTCAAACCTGTTACTGTTTTTCGGTCTCTTCCGAGACCGGTCGCTCACTCAACGTACTGACGAATGATCCTCCTGCCGGCGTGAATCCACCCCGACAGGAAAACCTTCCTTTAATACTCGTGTGAGACTTGATACTTTCGCTTGTCGCCAGACCCCGAAGAGTCCGGCTCGCGTCGCGCATCAAGCGCCCACACTTATCGGCTGTTAATTTTTAAAGATCGAGTCCGCATTCACTACCGAACCTGCACCGCGAGGCATCAACCCCAACCACCCGGCACCGCTTCGTTCTGCGTCGCTGCATCAGCAGCAGAGAAACGAGATTATGAAGAACTTTCGCTACGCCGTCAACAGGTTTTTCCAACTTCCTGAACCCGCCCACTTCGCGCAAAGCCTTGCCACTGCTGGCTCTCCCGCTTCCCGTGCCCGGTGTCCGAAGCACGAAAGAGCGAGATTCTAGCGAGCCGCACCGCCCCTTGCAAGCGTTATTTTGATACGCATGGACTGCGCCAGAAATGGCGCGAGAATTGAAAACGAGTGGCACAACAAGCTCACCCGAAGCTCAGCCGAAAATCACTTCGTTCAGGCAGCCACGTGCTTCTGCATCACGCGCTCGACTACGTTCAAATAATGATCGAGCCCCGGCGTCGCACGGTTCTCTTCTTTTGCGCGATCGTCCCATTTGCGCAGACACAAGGCGTCTTCCGCGTAGGGCTTCTGCAGGAATACCTCAGCCTCTTCCTTACTGAAGATGCCGCCTTGCAATTCCAGGCTCCGCACCGAATCGGCGGAAAGCTGGCCGAAGTACGCATCGTCGATTGCACATAGGCAGCGTTTGGCGTCGACGTGCAACCGGATCGGCTCCAACACCGCGTCCGACAACACCGGCCGCAAGAACGGCAGCGCGAAATACTGATGCAGATCGTCGATGCCCCGCTCCGTCGGCGTTTCGCCTTGCAGATTCAGCAGATGGCCGAGGTCATGCAGAAACGCAGCGGCGACGAGTTCATCGTCGGCACCCGCCTCTTCCGCCAGTGCGCCGCTTTGCAGCGCGTGTTCAAGCTGCGTCACCGGCTCGCCGCTATAGGCGAGCTTGCCGTATTGCTCATATAACGAACGGATGTCGTTCAGACTCAATGCCACGTTCTTACTCCCACGGTAATGAAAAGGTCTTCAGATTGGTGAAGCTCTTCATCGCTTCCTGAACACCTTCCTTATAGCCAAGCCCGGAATCCTTGATGCCGCCGAACGGCGTCAGCTCGATCCTGTACCCCGGCACTTCCCATACGTTGACCGTCCCCACGCGCAATTCATTGATGAAGCGCGTGATCGCGTCTTGCCGGTTCGTGCAGACCCCGGACGACAACCCGAACGGCGTGCCGTTACTGATACGAATAGCGTCGTCGAGCGTATCGAAGGTAATGATCGGCGACACCGGGCCAAACGTTTCCTCACGCACCAGCGTCATTGACGGGTCGACGCCATCCAGCACCGTCGGCGAATAAAGCGCGCCGTCGCGCTGATTGCCGATGCGCAAGCGTGCGCCACTCGCCACAGCCTCGTTCACACGCGCCTCGAATAGTTGCGCTGCGGCGACGTCGATCACGGTGCCCATCTGACTGGACGCGTCGAACGGATCGCCATAGGTCCATGCGCGCGTCTTCTCCACAACCAGATCGGTGAAGTCCGCCGCGATGCTCTTCTGCACCAGCATCCGCTTGACTGCAGTACACCGCTGCCCGGAGTTCTTGTACGAACCCTGCACGGCCAGCGTTGCCGCGCGATCGAGATCGGCGTCTTCGAGCACGATCAGCGGATCGTTGCCGCCCAGTTCCAGCACGACGCGTCGGTATGCCGCCTTCGCCGCAATATATTTGCCGATCGCCACGCCACCGGTGAAAGTGACGAGATCGACCAAAGGATGCGTAATCAGTTCATCGGCGATTTCGCGCGGATCGCCGGTCAGCACCTGCAGCATCGGTGTCGGCAAACCCGCTTCATAAAGAATGTCTGCCAGATAAAACGCCGACAACGGCACCTTCTCCGACGGCTTCAACACCACGCGATTATTGGTTGCAATAGCCGGCGCAATCTTGTGCGCGACCTGGTTCATCGGATGGTTGAACGGCGTAATCGCGACGATCACACCCGCCAGCGGCTCACGCTGCGAAAACACCCGACGCTGCTTGCCATGCGGCGTGAGATCGCAGGAAAAACTCTGCCCGTCGTCGCGCAAAGCTTCGATCGAGGCGAACTTGAACACATCGGCGACGCGGCCGATCTCATAGCGCGAATCCTGCTTCGACAAACCCGATTCGAGCGAAATCAGATCCGAGGCTTCCTCGGTCCGCTCCCGCAGCAACGCCGCGGCGCGTTCGAGAATCTGCGAGCGCTCGTAGCGTGTTAGTTTCGCCTGATAGGCGGCGGCGTATTCGAACGCGGCTCGCACATCGTCGATGCTCGCCAACGGGACCGTGCCCACCCGCGCCCCCGAATAAGGATCGAACACGTCAAGCGCGCGTGAGCGGGTCGCGCGCTCACCTTTGAGCCGCAGTGCTTCCGCCCGAAATGCCGGATGGTCCCGCAGCACGGCGTTCATGATGACGACACGTGATTCAAGGCGACATCAAAGATATCGAAGTTGCGCAACCGTTTCCCGGAAGGCAAAACCTCGACGCGGCGATTGAACAGCAGCGGCACTTCCTGCTCGGAGATGCCGCCGTGCGATCGCAACGGCACGGTCAGTCCGGACAGATCGTGCTCATCGCGACGCGTGCCAAGCACCACATGCCGGGTACTGACCACGACGATATCGCCGACGCGGTCATTCGGCAGCTCGAAGCGCTCGCAAGCGGCGCGATTGTCGAGCACGACTTCAATGCCCTGCAATCCGCCGATCCGTTCGATCACCTGCGTAACGCTCACATCGTGCGGCAGGTAAATCGTCGCGAACGAACCGAGTGCGCCGTGATGCACGACATAGGGATCGGTAATCGGCAAGATGACACGGGCGCGGCGAACACCAAGCCAATCGTCCAGCACGTCCTGCAGATAGATCACATTCGGCTCGCCGGTCTTCGGGTCGTGCTTGGCGTTCATGCCGTGGTCGGCGGTCAGGCCGATTACCCAGCCGAGCGCATCGAGCCTGGCGAGGTAGCCATCCATCATCGCGTAAAACGCATTCGCGCCTTCGGTGCCCGGCGCCCATTTGTGCTGGATGTAATCGGTGGTCGACAGATACATCAGGTCGAGCTTGCGGGTTTCAGCAAGCCGCACGCCCGCGGCGAACACGAACTCGGACAAATCCGCGCTATACACCTCAGGCACCGGCAAGCCGACCAGATCAAGTACTTCATCGATGCCGTTTTCTTCGCGCGTCACATTGTCGGCTTTTTCCGCCGAGAAGCAGATGCCCTTCAATTGCCAGCCGAGCAGCCGGCGCAGCTTGTCTTTCGCGGTGACCACAGCGACTGACGCGCCCGCTTCCGCCGCGGCAGCCAGCAAGGTCCCCGCGCGCAGATAGGCGGGATCGTTCATCATCACTTCCGCGCCTTCGCCGCCGTTCGCGTCCGGGTCCCAGAAGTAGTTGCCGCAAATGCCGTGCACCGAAGGCGGCACACCGCACACAATCGAGAGATTATTCGGGTTGGTGAACGACGGAATCACGCAGTCGCCCTTGAAGGCCGCACCGCTTTTGAGCATCTTGCCGATGAAAGGCGCGACGCCCGCCGCGACCGCGGCTTCGAGGTAATCGTATTCGCAGCCGTCGACGCACACCACGACCGTGGGTTGCGAGGGCAGCCGGTAACTGCGGCCGTTGACTTCGATCGTACGTTCGCTTGCGTTTGCCATTGTTACCTTCCATCCGTTGAGAGCACGTGTGCTCCAGTCAATCCGTTGCAGCCAGTCTCAATCGTTCGATGCCGCCGACATCCGCACCGCGCCCAACGATCCCTCCGGTTCGCACGCCTCACGCGCGCGCTGCAGGCCGCCGTTCACATGCGCGTGCATCAACGCCGCGGCATGTTCGGCGTCGCGCGAGGCCAGCGCCGTCAGAATCGCGCGATGTTCCGCAAGCGAGCGTTCCATCGCATCGGCACGCACCACCAGTGCGGCGCGGCGAAACAGACTCAATTCGCTCACCAGCCTTCGATATGTCTCATACAGCTTCACATTGCCCGCCGCCGCCACGATCGCGTCGTGAAACTCCACGTTGGCGCGCGCGTAGGCATCGTGATCCTGCGCATCGAGCGCGGCGCGCATCGCGTCGAGCCACTCGCGCAACATCGCAAGCTTTCCCGCATCGATACGCGAAGCCAGCAGGCGGCACGCCGCTTCTTCAAGCACCGCGCGCACCGCATAAATCTCGTCCGCTTCCTCCAGCGATACCGTCCGCACGAACACGCCGCGGTTTTTCTCGGTGCGCACGAGGCCCGCTTGCTCCAACGCGCGAAACGCCTCGCGCACCGGCCCACGCGACACTTGTAGACGCGCGGCCCAGTCAGCTTCGTTGAGTTTGTCGCCGGGTGCGAGCGCCCCTTCGATGATGTGCCGTTCGATTTCGTCGCGGACCAGCGTCGTCAGCGAATGCCTGCGCACAACCTCAATCGGATCGACAGAAGCAGTTTGCATATATTCGGTCATTTTGACAAATTTCGCCACATCGATATGTGTTTGCGTGTTTGCGCGCCCGCCGCCTGGCATGCGCACGCAAACACAACAATCAGAAGGTGCTCGTCAGTCCACCCGACGGCGCGGGACACGCGCCGCGATCAGCAGCAGGGCAGCAAGCGAGACCATCAGCAGGATCAGCGACAACGCGGAGGCCGGCAGGTAATACCCGCGCTCCACCTGCCCGACCACCACGATCGGCACCGTCGCAAAGCCCGGCGGATACACGGTGAGCGTGGCGCCGAGTTCGCCGAGCGAGAGCGCGAAGCCAAGTGCGAGACTCGCGCGGATCGCCGGTACCAGTTGCGGCAGCACGACGCGGCGCAGCACCATCGACGGCGGCGCACCCAGGCTCGCTGCCGCTTCGCGCAGAATGGTCAATTCCGGACGCAACGCGGCGGCCGCGCAGCGGTAGCAGAACGGCAGCACCAGCGCGAGCTGCACGAACACGACGATGGCCGCCGAGCTCGACAGATCGAGCGGACGCTTGTGATACGCGATCAGCACGGCCAGCCCGAGCACCACGCTCGGCACGCCATTGGGCATCATCGCGATGGTGTCGACGAACGCGCCGAGACCACGCCGGTCACGGCCTTCGAGCGCCAATGCCAGCCACAGCCCGAGAATCGTGCCGAGCACGGCGACGCCCATGCCGATTCCGAGGCTCGTCGTCAGCGCGTCGAAGTCGCTGGAACCGAGCCGCTCGAACCAGCGCGTGCTGAGAGTGTCCGGCAGGATCGTGCCCGACCAATGCCCGGCCACGCTCGACAGCGCGACCACCAGCACCGGCAAGACGAACAGCCAGAAGCACAGCAACGCGGCAAAGCCGAGAAACAGACTGCCGAGTATGCGCACCGGCAGACTGCGGCGCACCGGCCGCGCCTTTTTGTGCATGACGGGCAAAACGGTTGGGTCGAGTTCAACGGCCATGGCCCGCTCCTTTCACCTTGCGACGGTTAACCTGGCGGTACAACGCGTACAGCGACAACGACATGACCAGCATCACGACCGCGCCGGCGGCGGCGGTCGGCAGATCCAGGTCGACGGTCGCCGAGCTGTAGATCGCGACCGGCAGCGTAATCAGATGCGCGCTGCCGAGCACGAGCAGAATGCCGAACTCGTTCAACGTCAGCAGAAAACACAGGATCGTGCCCGCAGCGATGCCCGGCCACGCGAGCGGCAGGATCACCTTGAACGCGACCATCCAGCCGCTCGCGCCGAGGCTGCGGGCGGCTTCGATCAGACGCATGTCGAGCGTGGCGAACGACGCCAGCGTAGGACGCACGACAAACGGCGCGTAGAAGACCACCTCCGCGAGAATCACGCCGCCCACACCGAACAGGAAATTGAGCGGCGGCGCCTCGAGGTGAAACAGCTGCTGCAAGGCGATGCTGACCGAGCCTTGCGAGCCGTACAGAAAGATCAACGTGAATGCGACCAGAAACGACGGGAACGCGACGAACAGTTCGAGGAAACGCGTGACCATGCGCGCGCCGGGAAACGGCTTGAAGAACAATAGCGACGCGAGGCCGATACCGAGCAACGATGCGAGCCCGGCACTCACACACAGAATCCACAGCGTGGTGCCGACTACGCCGCGCGTTTCCGGATTGCCGAAAAACGTCGAGTAGGCCTGTAGACTCAAACCGTGCGGACCAGTGAAACTCAGCAGCACCAGACGCACGAGCGGATAGATCACCAGCGGACCCAGCACGACCACCGCAAGGAACAGCAGGTGCCATTGCGCCGCGCGTTCGCGTCGCTTCACCGCCGCCGTGTGCGAGGCCGCGCTCGCGCTGCGGCGGGCATCGGCAGCGGCTTCGCTTATCGAATTTGGGGTATCAGGGGTTGATAAGGACGACATCGTCAGCCTCATAACGCAGGGAAACACGCGTGCCCTTCTCCGGCATCATGCCGTGGCCACGCTGCATGGTGACCAGCACGGGCTCGTTAGGCATCGCGTCCAGGGCGACCGACACCGACAACACCGCGCCGTACCATTCGACCGACGCAATCGCGCCATGCAATTGCCCCTCCCCAAGCGGCACGATACGCAGCGCTTCCGGACGCAGACAGGCCACTCGCTCACGCTCGTTGTAGCGCACGTCGTCCATGCCGAATGCGACCTGCGGCGGCAACAGATTGGCCGCGCCCAGATAGCGTGCGACGAAACCGTCGTTCGGCGTGTCGTACAACTGTTGCGGCGTGCCGAGTTGCGCGATGCGGCCTTCGCGCATCAGCAGCGTGCGGTCGGACAGCACCAGCGCGTCGTCCTGATCGTGCGTCACGCAGACGATCGTCAGATTCGGCAGGCGCTCGTGCAGCGCCTTCAGTTCGGAGCGCACCGAGGCGCGCAGATTGGCGTCGAGTGCGGAAAGCGGTTCGTCGAGCAACAACACATCAGGTTCGATCACGAGCGCACGCGCGAGCGCCACGCGCTGCTGCATGCCGCCCGATAATTGCGCCGGCATGTGATGCCCGGCGTCGCCCAGTTGCACGAGCTTCAACGCGTCGGCGACACGTCGCGCGACATCCTTCGACTGCGTACGGCGCGCACGCAAGCCGAAAGCCACGTTCTCGAATACCGATAAATGCGGAAACAGCGCATAGCTCTGGAACAACAGGCCGAGATTGCGCTTATGCGGCGGCACGTGTGTCAGGTCGTGACCGGCGACGGTCAAGGTGCCCGACAGTCCGTCCGCTTCAATGAACCCGGCGATGAAGCGCAACAGCGTGGTCTTGCCGCAACCGCTGCGGCCGAGCACGGTGAGCAATTCGCCGCGCTGAATGGTCAGCGACAGATCGTCCAGCACGGTGCGCGTTCCGAAGCGCACCGTCAGATGGTCGATCTGTACGCCGCCCGGCGTGTTCGAACGCGCGCCGTCGAGCGCGTCCGGTGAGGCGCCGAGCGCGCCTGGGTGAGCAAGACTGGCCGTATTCACCGGGTTTCATCCTCCGACTAGATTAATGCTGATACGGCGCCCCGCGCGAATGCAGGAGGCGCCGCCTGACTCAACTGCAAACTGCGGCTTACTTCGGCTTGACGACTTCAATCTGCTTGCCCGACGAACCGATCACATCGCTCTTCCAACGTGCCGTCCAGTCAGCCTTCTTCGCCATCACTTGCGTCCAGTCCACCGGGATCAGCGTCACGCCGGCGATCGCCTTCTTGACTGCTTCGCCGTTCTTGCCGGCGAGCGGCACGTCCGTGCGGCCCGGGATACCGAAGATGTCCGGCACCTTGGATTGCACGTCGGTCGACATCAGGTAGTCGATCAGCTTCTTGCCTTCAGCCTGGTTCGGACCGTTCTTGATCAGGCCGATCGCGTACGGCAGCTGGAACGTGGTCGGCTTGCCGCCGGCGCTGGCTGCGAGGAAGATCGGCTTGAGCGACAGACCGCCGTTCGCTGCATCGTCCAGATCCATCTGCAGGTCGCCGTTAGCGAAGGCGATTTCGTTA
This sequence comes from Paraburkholderia sediminicola, assembly GCF_046026675.1. Classification (GTDB taxonomy): domain Bacteria; phylum Pseudomonadota; class Gammaproteobacteria; order Burkholderiales; family Burkholderiaceae; genus Paraburkholderia; species Paraburkholderia sediminicola_F. The sequence goes on from NZ_JAQQEY010000002.1 coordinate 2,587,871, forward strand.
CGCGAGAGCAGCACATCGAGGTAGCCCGTGCCCTTGGTGTGGAACTTGGCGCTCTCTTCGAGCTTCTTCAGATAGTCGAACGCCTTGTCTTCGCCCATCAGCGACGTGGTCAGAATGATCACGGCCATGCCGTCGCCAGCCGTGGCCGGGTTCGAGTAGGCGACCTTGCCGGTGTAGTCCGGGTGCAGCAGGTCGGCGAAGGTCTTCGGCTGGTTCTTCGTAACGTCCGGGTTGATCGCGAACGAGAAGTAGTTGTTCACGAAGGTCGCCCACGAACCGTTCGGCGCCTTGGCGATTGCCGGCACGTTCTTGTAGTTGGCGCTCTGGTAAGCCTGCAGCAGGCCGGCCTGGTCGGCCTGCTGGATGAACGGCGGCAACGTGACGATCACGTCGGCCTTCGGCTGGTCCTTCTCGATGGTGGCGCGGTTCACCACTTCGCCGCTACCCGCCGTGACGATGTTGACCTTCACACCTTCCTTCTTTTCGAAGGCCGGCAGCACATCCTTATAGAGGTTTTCGAGGCCGTCGGCGGTGTACAGCACCACTGCGTCAGCCGCATGGGCCTGCATCGCCGTGCCGCCGAATGCTGCCGCGGCGACCAGCGCCGGCAACAGTTTGCGTGCGAGGCCAGCCGTGGCGTGAAGGGAATTTGTCTTTGTCATGTCGCTCTCTCCGAAAGGCAAAAAACCAGACGGTCGGGATATCCCGATACCTGTTGTGATTGAACGGCGGTAGCGCCGCGCCGCTTGCGTGTTGCCCGCAGCCAGTTGCCGTGCAGTTTCGCCCGAATTCGCGCGGATTGCAGATTGCCGACAACTTTGCCGCTTCTTCTCCAGCCTGACTTACAGCTCATCTACGATACTCGCGCTGCCGGCCATGCCTGAACGGGCACGGCAAGGATCACAGGTTTCCATGACAACGCCATGACGATTCTGTCGAATTCCAACAATTGACACAATTCGCCAATAATATCCAAATCAATCTTTTCGTCACCCTGCCCGGGCGACGGACATTCATCTGATGACGGAGGCGCTGTGATTCCTGGAAACGATCCAATCCTGCTGACCCCGGGGCCGCTGAGCACTGCGCCGCAAACCCGCGAGGCGATGCTGCGCGACTGGGGTTCGTGGGATGCCGCGTTCAACCGTATAACCCATACCGTGTGCGCCGACCTCGTCAAAATCGTACATGGTGAAAATGACTATGTATGCGTGCCGCTTCAAGGCAGCGGCACGTTCGCGGTCGAAGCGGCGCTCGGCACGCTGGTGCCGCGTCAAGGCTGCGTGCTGGTTCCGAACAACGGCGCGTATTGTGCCCGTCTGATCCGAATATTGCAGCGAATGGGGATCGCCTATGTGGAATTGACGCTGCGCGAGGACGAACCGGTCAGCGCGGCCGCCATCGAAGACGCCCTGAATCGGGAATCGCGCATCACTCACGTCGCGCAAGTCCATCTGGAAACGAGCGCCGGCCTGCTCAATCCGCTCGACGATATCGCCGCGGTGTGTCAGCGGCACGGCAAAAGCCTGATCGTCGACGCGATGAGCTCGTTCGGCGCGCTGCCGATCGATTTACGGCTCGGCGGCATCGACGCGCTGATCTCGGCGAGCGGAAAATGCCTGGAAGGCGTGCCGGGCATGGGATTCGTGATTGTGCGGCGCAGCGTGCTGGAGCGGAGCGAAGGACGCTCGCCATCGCTCGCGCTGGATCTCTACGATCAATACGTCTACATGGAGAAGACGACGCAATGGCGCTTCACGCCGCCGACTCATGTGGTCGCGGCTTTGCGTCAGGCGCTCGATCAGTTCTTCGCGCAAGGGGGACAAGCGGCACGCGGCGCGCGCTATACGCAGAACTGTGCGGCATTGGTAAGCGGCATGAAAGCGCTCGGCTTCGAACCGTTTCTGAAACCCGAAGTGCAGGCGCCGGTGATCGTCACGTTCTACGCGCCGCGCGACCCCGCGTGGAATTTTGCCAACTTTTATGCCGCGGTGCGCGAGGCGGGTTACGTGCTGTATCCGGGCAAGCTGACGCAAGTGGACACGTTCCGCGTGGGTTGCATCGGCGCGATCGATGCGGACGAACTACGTAACGCAGTGGCTGCGATCGACCGTACGCTGAAGTGGCTTGGGATCCGCGTGAAGTGAAGTGACGTGGATGCCGCGGAGCAGCCGTGGCGCGCAGATCGGCGGGGCGCTCGCTCATGCGCCCACGCCACTGGCCCACTCGGATGTTCGGGTGCTCCGCGGGCGCAGCCGCTCAGGCGATCAGGATTTCCGGCCCATGCGCCGTGATCGCCTTGCCGAGCGCCTTCTCCGGCGCCAGTTCGGTGACCAGATAACGCGCCGATTCGATACCGTTGATGCGCACCGGCGTCACGCGCCCGAACTTCGAGTGATCGGCGACGACCACCACCATGTCGGCGGCGGCGATCATACGGCTGCGTACCTCGGCGGCCATGCGGCTGTAGTCGGTCAGGTAGCCGTCCGGCGAAATGCCGCCGGCGCCGATGAAGGCGAAGTCCGCGTGGTACTGCGTCAGCTGATGGACCGTGTCCAGACCAAAGGTGGCGTCTTCAATATCCGACAGTTCGCCGCCGAGCAGCGTCACGCGGTTATCGTTGCGGCGGCCGAGCAGCAGCGCGATACGCCAGTCGTTCGTATAGACCGAGAGGCGATGCCGGTCGAGCAGCGCCCGGGCCACCGCCTGGGTGGTACTACCCGAATCGATGATCAGCGAGGCGCCGTCCGGCACGAACTCGGCCGCGCGTTCGCCGATGGCCCGCTTGGCGCCAGCGTTGGCGGCTTCGCGCGTATCGAGGTCGGGCTCGCGCCGGTCGCTGGAGAGCGCGCCGCCATGGGTCGTGACAAGCAGACCGCGCCCGGCCAGTGCATTCAGATCGCGGCGGATGGTCTCGCGCGACACATTCAGTTCGCGCACCAGTTCAGCGACCGAGAGCGCGCCGGTTTTGGCGACTTGCGCCAGGATATATTGGTGACGTTGTTCTGCGAGCATCTATTGGAGGCCGGGAACCGGCACGCTTGGGTTTCGCCACGATTGGAGAAGGCCGCCGTATTGTATTACGCGTGGCGCGGGGATGCTCCTCTTACGGCGCTTACCTGCTAACCTGAACGCCCTGGCCACGCGCCGACGCCTGTCGAAGCCGCGTAGTCCGTCAACCGAACTGCCGATGCCGCCACTGTTTCGCCGTTTACTGCTGCTGTTCCACGCGTTGCGTTATGGCGCACGCCTGATCTGGCTTGCCGCCCCATCCGACCACAAACTGCACTGGATGATCCAGCTGATCGGCCGCGTGCACGCGGCCGGGCGCAGCGGCGCGAGCCTGCACGGTGTCCTGCCCGCGCTCGGGCCGCTCGCGAGCCGTTTCGCGCAGACCCTGGTCGAGCGGCCCGAACTCGCGAGCGGTACCCTGCACGATGCCATCGACGCGATCGATCATCTCGAAGCCGCGCTGCCGCCCCAGGAATCCGAACAGGCTTTGGCACGCGCATTCGGCCGGCCGCTCGCCACGATCTTCAGCGCAGTCGATCTGGTGCCGGTGCGCGGCGGCTTTGCCGAACAGACGCATTTCGCGCGACTCATCGTGCCGGTCAACGGCCATAGCGAAGTGGCCATCAAGCTGGTGCGCGCCGATCAGTTGCAACAAATCGGCGACGAGCTCGCGCTTCTGCGCTGGGTCGCGCGTTGGCTGGAGAAACTTTCCAGCTCAGCCCGCCGCCTGCAACTGCGGACGCTGGCGCAGACCTTCACCGACGATATCCAACGCCGCTTCGACCTGCGCGCCGAAGCCGCCAATCTGAGCCAGACCGGCCATCATTTCGACGGCGACCGGCGCATCGTCGTGCCGGACGTAATCTGGGACCTGTGCACCAACCAGACGCTGACGATGCAACGCGTGAGCACCTTGCCTGCCAGCGACCTGCCCGGCCTGCATCTGCATCACGTCAAGCTTGCGCCGCTGGCCGCGCATATCGTCGAGGTGGTGACTGAACAGGCATTCGAGCACGGCTTCTTTCACGCGACGCTCGATGCGCGCAAGGTGCGCGTGAGCATCGAACCGGACACTTTGGGACGCCTCGTGCTGGCAGAGTTTTCGATCATGTCGAGTCTGTCGACCGGCGAGCGCGAATTCTTCGTACACGGCGCGACTGCCCTCTTCGACCAGGACTACGGCCGGCTCGCCGAACTGCATCGCGACGCCGGTCATGTGTCCGACGACACGCGCAAGGAAACGCTCGAGGCCGAATTGCGCACGCGCGCCGAAGCGCACTTCGCAGCCGCGCCGGAGGACCGCTCGGCGGGTTCGTTATTTCATCATCTGCTGCACGCGGTGCATCCGTTCGACGGCGCCGTGTCCGGACGGCTCGCCGCCGCCCAGCGCTCGTTCCAGCAGGCGGAAATGCTCGCGCGGGCGCTGCATCCAGGCGTCGATACGTGGAATGTCACGCGCGGCGTGCTGGCTGGCATAGCGCAGCGCGACATGGATCACCGCGGGTGGATCAAACGCATCTCGCGCGAGTTGCCGCATCTGGCGCATATGCTGCCGCGCGTGCCGCAACTGGCCGTGCGCTATCTACAGCACGAGCATGATCGCGCCCGCACCCCGCAGCAGAATGCACAGTTGATGGTGGATATCAGCCGTGAATATCGGCGCACGCGTGTGCTGCTGTGGGCGTGCGCGGTGTGCGGCGGAGTACTCGGCGCGGGAACGGTATTGCTGATGTGGTGATGATTGCAGCTTCGAACAAGACGCGCGCCTTGCCTCCAGGCAAGATGGCGGTTTTTCACGCTACCCGTCTCCGATGCTCGCCTCCTCAATCGCCGCCGTATTCGTCGTGTTGTGGTCGACCGGTTTCGTGGTCGCCCGGGCGATCACACCGTATGCCGATCCCAATCTGTTCCTGCTCGCGCGCTTCGGCGGCACCGCGCTGATATTCGCGCTTGCCGCGTTCGCCGCACGCGCCGCGTGGCCAGGCGGCCGCGATCTCGGCAAGCACCTGGTCGCGGGCGCGCTGCTGCAAGGCGTCTATCTCGGCGCGGGCTACTGGGCCGTCGCACAGGGCTTGAGCGCCGGTGTGATGGCCTTGCTCGGCGCACTGCAGCCGCTTGCGACTGCCGCCGTCGCGGCCCCGCTATTCGGCGAGCGGCTGTCGCGGCGTGGCTGGACCGGAATGGCGCTCGGCCTTGCCGGCGTCGTGCTGGTTCTTGAACCGAAACTCGCCGCGGCCGCGCCACCCGCCTCGCATGGCGACGCGCCGCCGTGGCTGGTCGTGCTTATTTCGATCCTCGCGATCGGCGCGATCACCGCAGGCACGCTGTTTCAGAAGACTTCGCTGGCAAAGGCCGACATCCGCAGCGCAAGTGCGGTGCAGAACTTCGGCGCGGCGGTCGTTGCGGCGATGCTTGCGCTGGCGCTCGGCGAGCATCGCTGGATTGCATCGGCCACTTTGTGGGGGGCGCTGGCGTGGGGCATCGTGATGCTGTCCGGAATCAGCGTCACCTTGCTGGTGTGGATGGTCAGGCGCGGCGATGCGGCGCGCGCCACCGCGCTGATGTTTCTCGCGCCGCCGCTCGCCGCGCTCGAAGGGTATGTCGGCTTCGGCGAAACGCTGCTGCCGGTGCAGATCGCCGGATTCGCGGTGGCGTTGGTGGGCGTGGTGCTGGCGCGGTCGTGAGTTTTTTCGATCGACGCAGAGCGGCCTGCGTCGGTCAATGCGTATTCGTCGCTCGTTCCAGACGACATGGTCGCGCGAACGTGGTCAGTTCGATATCAGCTCAGCACCCTCGGTCGCCTCTCAACCCGCCGCTTAATCCGCTGTATCGGCTCCGGCCGGCACTTTCGCGCGCACCTTGCTGCCCGGGGCTGGCGCCCAGGCCGGGCGGCTCTTGCGCGCCGAATCCACCACGACGATGTAGCGCCCCGCCCACGGCGTCACCTGGCGATCGCTTTTCAATACCCACAGCGATTTGCCGGACTCGACGAGCGCGACATATTCAGCGTCGAGAATGCCGTAGTGGTCGATAAACGCATTGAGCGACGCAGGGATCCGCACGCAGCCCTTCGAATGGCGAATACCCAGCAGCGGCTCGAGCCGGTCAGGATCGGTGGCGTGCATCTGGAACCGCATCTGCGACATGCCGCCCTTGCCCCAACCCCGCTCTCCCTGCGCCCAGCCGAGGTCGAAGATCCGCATGTCGCGCTGGCCGTAGCCGCGGATGTGGTTCTCGTTCAGCGTGCCTTCGGAGCGAAAGTCCATGTTGGATGGCGTATGTTCGAACACGCCGAGCGGCGTGATGAAGTGGTCGTACTCGCCAGGCCGGCCCGTTGAGACCGGCGACGCGCCGATCATTTGCCAGTTGTCGGACGGCGTTGCCCGGAAATAGATGAACAGCGCCTGCACGTTGGCGTTGCGATCGACCAGCACGACATACTCGCCCGACAGGTTGCCGAGCACATGCTCGCCGAGCGCCGTTTGCAGACGGTCGGCATAGGCGCGCTGCTCCGCGGCCGGCACTTTCAGCCGACGCGTCACGTCTTGCGCGAACACGTCGCGCAGCAGGAACGCGCGGCGTGGGTCGACCACGCCGGTGGCATCGAGCGCGGCAACCGCCGACGCGTCGACCGCGCGCGCCGGGTGGTTCGCCACCACGGATGCCGATAGCCGGGCAGACGTGGCGCCCGAAGCCGAGGCCGATGTCGTACCCGACGCCGCAATAGCGACGCCACATGACACCGCGCAAAAGACAGCCGCGAACACGCGCGCCAGATAGCGCACTGAACCAACGGCGCGCGCAAAACGCGGCACGAAGCGTAAATCCGACATACATACCACTTCGCTTCGACGATCTACCGATGTGGGAGTACTGCGGTCCGGTGCAGGCTGGCCAGGCCAATTGGGGTAGTTCATCGCGTATTTGAGCAAACCTGATTATTATTGACTGCTCGCCGGCTCATGCGGCGCTCGGAACGAGGATGTTACTAAGCACATTGGCATCTGTCGACGAAGACTCGGCCAATTCACCCATATCACCGTATTAACAGGCCATATTCAACGCTCTGCCCGTCGGTTTTAAGCAGCGCAAAGTGAACTGAAAGCCAATATCCGCGATAAAACCGCGCAACCGATTCGTCGCGACATGCTCGCAGAATCGGCTCGTTCGTGGACCGGTCGCTCGTGCAATCCACGCGAGCGTTCATGGTTGACACTCGCATTACCGCACATGGAGGAAAGAGGAACATGACGCAACAGGACCCAGCCGCACGCCAGGCAAGCATCGCAGCGGAAATGCACGTCACCGCCGAGTTCAACGCCGCACAGGAAATCGAGCGCCGGGTCGCCTTTCTGGCGAACTATCTGCGTACCAACGGCCTGAAAACTTACGTGCTCGGTATCAGCGGCGGCGTCGATTCGACTACCGCTGGTCGCCTTGCGCAACTCGCGGTCGAGCGGCTGCGTGCCGAACAGTACGACGCGCGTTTCGTCGCCATCCGTTTGCCTTACGGCCTGCAAAAAGATGAAGCCGACGCGCAGCAGGCCTTGAGCTTCATTCGCGCGGACGAAAATCTCACCATCGATATCAAACCTGCTGCCGATGCAATGCTCGCCGCACTGGATAACAGTGGCGTGCGATTTAACGACGACTCACAGCAGGATTTCGTCCACGGCAATATCAAGGCGCGGCAGCGAATGATCGCGCAATACGCGGTAGCCAGCGCACGGGTGGGCGTGGTGATCGGCACGGATCACGCGGCCGAATCGGTGATGGGATTTTTCACGAAGTTCGGCGACGGCGGCGCCGATGTGCTGCCGCTCACCGGTCTGAATAAACGTCGTGTGCGGGCTCTGTCCAAAGCCCTGGGCGCACCCGAATCGCTGGCGCACAAAGTACCGACCGCCGACCTGGAAATGTTGCGTCCACAACGACCGGATGAAGACGCATACGGTATCCCTTACGACGACATCGACGACTTTCTGGAAGGCAAACCGGTGAGCGACGCGGCGCGCGAAACTGTCCTGCGGTTCTACGAGGTCACGCGGCACAAGCGGGCGCTACCCTACACGCCGTTCGATTGGCCGGTAAAGGCAAGCGGGGAATGAAAAAGGGAAGTAACAACGAGAATGCGCGGAGAGGATGCACGTCAGGAATTTGCGCCTGACGCATCGCGTTCTCCCCACTCGGCGGATTCGAAGCAATCGGCAAGTGCAGTTGCGACAGACTCAGTGAGCAGGCGGTGTGTCGTCACTAAACAGATCGGCACTGGCCTCGAGCGTCAAGCCACCCAACTGCTTGCCGTGAATCTGCCGCGCGATCACCTCGCCCACATACGGCACTTCCGCGTTTAACTCGACCGTGGCGTAGGCGCTGGGTTTTCCGGCGTCGACCACTTCGACGTGTTTCGCGTAATGCCCAAGCTCACGCTTGAGGAATTCCCGCACTTCCTGTTCGCTGCACGATTCCGCGATATTGCGCACGATCAGGTTCATGCCGCCTACCCTCGGCGCGCGCTGCGATCCGAGGCCTGTACCCGCACCGGGCGCAGCGCTGCACGCTGTTTCGCCTGGGTAGCCGCGAGTTCGCGGATCAAAGCCGCGCCGGCCGCACCCAAAGCAGCCAATGTCAGATAGAAGGCAATCATTTAAATCTCCCCTTCGAATTTCGTCCTGTTTTCAGGATAGCCACAATCGACAACAAAAGCGATGCGACACAATGTCGTAAAAACGGACCTACGAAAAACTTCCGTTAATGCACTGTACCTGAATAAGCGGCCGTAAAAATAGCAAAACACATGTTCATTCAGTGGTGCAGGCCCGGCACACGCGCCAGACGCGGACGCTGGACGCAAAAACCGGGCCGCACCTGACAGCGACATTTATCGCCACCGGCATCCTGCGGGGGACGTGCGCAAAGGGCGGGCTGATCGTCGGGATCAGTCCGCCGCTTGCACATTTGCCGCGCTCACCCACCATGCGTTCTTGCCTTGCGGCACGTGAACCAGCACCGCGGACGGGTCGTCGACGCCGTCGTCAGCAACTTCGCACACCGTCAAACCGTCCGGCAGGCGTTTCACCTCGCCGGCCGCCTGAAATAGCGCGACGCGCTGCGCGTTTAGCGGCCGCAGTTGCCGGTACACGTCGAAACTGATTGCTGCGGGCACGTCGCCGCGAATCTGCAGCGAGTCGGCACTGCCGCAGTGCACGGGTTCGGCGGCAAGCGCGGCAGCGCTGCCGAACAGACAGCCGAACGTGAGTGCCAGTGCGGCAAGGCGTGAATGGGTCATGTTGATTCTCCGAGAATATATTGGGGTAGCTGTGCTGCGAGCGGCGCAGCCGAATACGCGCGAATGAACCGCGAGGACAACGAAGGCGAAGACAGGCGGCCTCATGGCGCGCTGTCGCGACCGTCGCCTCGTCCGTTGCTGTCGCCAGTTGCGACATCGAGACGGCTCACATCGCAAGACGTCTGGCTAAAGCCCGAATAGACCACCGACCAGTTACCGACGATCGCCGCTTGCGCCTCCGCGAGGCTCAGCTTCCCTTCGCAAACGCAGCGCTTGAGCATGACCGCGGCGCGCGCCTTGCGACGCTCGCCCTGCTGGCCTGCCCACGGCAGAAGATCGAGATTGGAGGGTGCGTTCGGGGAGCCGCCGAGCACAATGGGCACGCGCCTGTCCAGCGCGAAAGCGGGACCGTTGTCAGCATCGATGCCGCGCGCGGCAAGCATGCGGTCCCTGTGGGCCATCAACTCGTCGAACGGTGGTGCAACCGTGTCCGCATAGCCGGGTCGGCAAATCGTTTCGCCGACGGACTCCTGCGTGACGCGCTCGTCGAGCATCGCCGAATCCTGAGCCCATACTTCACCGATTCGCAAGGCGAATATCGCGGCGAAGCCGAGCAGGAACGCAAGACGCGTCTTGCGGCCAGGACGCGCGGCACTGCACCGGCGCGCGTGCGTCGGCGGAATCGTCTCGTATGTCCTGCTGGTTGCGTCGCTGTAATAGATGATGCGGCGCCTGTCTGCAATGCCTGCGTTCATTCGTCGGCGCGCCGGCAGCGGCGCGCAATAGTTCAATTCGCAGACTAATTAAAACACATTCAATATCCCTGCGCGAAAAATGCATACATACGCAGGCTAGCGAAGATGCTCTCCAATGCGCTCGCAGGTGAACGCCAGCGCGGTCCCGGCGTGCACGAATACACGTGGCAGGACCGCGCCGAAACACCGTACAAAGGCAACGTAGCTGCCTGAGCCGCGCCAGGGCATGGCTCAGGCGCCGCACAACCGCAAGCTACTTCGCCTTTTGCACCACCCGAGCCTGCAAGGCGCGGATACGGAACAGGGCCTGGGTATTGGACACCGTCGTGTCGTACATCCTGGCGAGATCCGCCTTGAGCGCGGTACGCGAACCACCGTCGAGATAGACCATATGTCCCGACGGATAAAAACGCGCCGAGAGATTCTGCCGGACCTGCTGGCTGACAAGCGGCATTTGCTGCAGATCGAGCACGGTCTGATAGAACGGTGTGACGTAGTCGAAGAAACCGTTCGCCGACAGCACCTTCAGGTCAGGATTGAGCGCCATCACGGCGGCAAGATCGCCGGCGGTGTACAGAATGATGTTGCCCTTCGCGTCGAGCCCCTTCTGCGCGCCGGTCGGATCGATATGGCTGAAGTCCCAATACTGGAATGCCTGATCGTTGAGGTCCGTGAACGCCGAATTCGACGTGTATTTCAACTGCTCGTTCAGATACACGTTCCACATCGTCGTATAGACGCCGGTCACCGCCGTCATGGTCGGATCGTTGCCGCCGGAATTCGGGTCGATCTTGCCGGCAATGCCGGTGTTGATCGCCGTCACACGACCGTCGTACTCGCCAAGCGCGAGACCCTGCGATTTCAGCAGCGTGGTCAGGAACAGCGAATTGCCGCGGCTGTCGTACGAGGCGATGTCGAGGCTCCAGGCGAGCAAGGCGGTTTTGTCGATACCGGTGTATTCGCTGAGTTTTTCGACCGTTGCGGAATCCGTCGTCGGAAACTTGCGCAGCGCCGCCAGATAGTCGGTGCGCGCGAATTGCGCCACTTCTTCGGCAAACGTGCCGAGATCGGTCGGCCGCGGCGCAATGCCGAGTTTCTTGTGATACCACGCGTCCGCCGCCGTTGTGGGCAACGCGCCGACCGGGTTGCCGGATTGCGTGTAGTCGAGAATGGACGATTGCAGCGTGATGCCGTTCAGATCGACGCCGTCTTCGTGCAGCCGGTACGCCAGCACGCAACTGCGCGCCGTGCCGTAAGACTCGCCGAACAGGTACTTCGGCGAATTCCAGCGATTGTTTTTGGTGAGAAAGCGCTTGATGAACTGCTTGATCGAGTCGGCGTCCTGGTCGACACCCCAGAAGGCGCGGTTCGTCTTCGGCGCAATGGCCGCCGAGTAGCCCGTGCCGACCGGGTTAATGAAGACGAGGTCGCTCTTGTCGAGCAGGCTGTCCGGATTGTCTTCCATCGAATACGGCGCGGGCGGCGTAAAGCCCGGCATCGACGTCTTGATGCGGCGCGGCGCGAACGAGCCCAGCAGCACGAACACCGAAGACGAACCCGGGCCGCCGTTGTAGAAGAACGTCACCGGCCGGGTTTCCTCCTTCTGGTTGTCCTGCGTGAACGCGACGTAGAACATCTTGGCTTCAGGCTGCGAACTGCTTGGGTCGACAATAACGAGGTGACCCGCCGTCGCCGTGTAGTTGATCTTCTGGCCGCCGATCGTGGTCGAATGGTGCGTCACCGCGGCTGTTTCAGTGGTATCGGTGACGGAATCGTCCGGCCCGTTGCCATAGGCGACCGGATCGAAGAACGGCTGATCTCCGGTTTTGTGCGACGCACCGCCGGCGGCCGTTGCGGGCGAAGCATGCGTGTTGTGTGACGACTGCGGACTAACGGAAGCTGACTCGGTGTTCGTCATGATCGCTCCATGGATTCGTTAACGTCTTGGTGTGTCTTGGTGTGTCTTGGTGTGTCTTGGTGTGTCTCGATGTGTCTCGATGTCTCTTGATGTCACTCGTGTGTCCTGCGTTGCCTGCGTCTCCTGAAGGCATGCACCGTACCGCCTGCGGCCTGAACGCAACGCACCTTGGGACAAGCACGGACAGCCGGTGAGCGCCGCGTCGAAGCTGGCAATCAGCGAGGCGCCTTCCGAACTGAACCGCGACTCATCAGACTATAGTGCCGCCGCCACCTTCTGACCATTGGGACTGCCGAGTCCCGTGCACGCATCCCAGCCTGGCGACGCGGCGAAGCTGCCATTGTTGCCTTGGGTAATGTCGTTGAACGCGCCCGGCGCCTTGTACAACTTCGGGTTGATGAAACCGGCCGGTTGCCCCTTCGCCGCATTGATCCGCGCAATCAACGCTGCCCACAGCGGTGCAACCGCGCTGGTGCCGCCGACCACCGTCTGCGTGCCGTCGATCAATACGCTATAGCCGGTGACGGGCGATGCATCGCCGGCCACGTCCGGCACGCCGCGCCCGCTGAGCGCCGTCTTCGCGCCGCTCGATGAAGTGGTCGACAGACCCTGTTGCCACACCGGTACCGGAAAGGTCCGGCTCACGCCACCGCCTCCTGCGCCGCCCTGTGCGCCGTCGTTCCACACCACCTCGTGCGAAATCGATGTGTCCGACGCGGTCAGGCTCGTGCCGCCGCATGCCAGCACGTAAGGGCTCGACGCCGGAAAGTCGACCTGATCGCCGCTGGAACCGTCGCTCGAGCCGCTATCGCCCGACGCCGCGCAGACCGTCACACCGAGTGCTGCCGCCGTTTGCAGCACGCTGTTGAATGCCTGCAGCGACTGGCTGGTCCAGTTCGACTCCGGGCCGCCCCAACTGATCGAGACAACCGAGGGTTTGTTGGTCGTGTCATGCACCGCGCGGCTCACCGCGTCGATGAAACCGGCGTCGCTGTTCTGTGTGAAATAGACTGCGATCGTCGCGCCAGGCACAATCGCACCGACGATTTCGATGTCGAGCGTGACTTCGCCGTCTGGCCCGTTCGGGTCGCCGCTCGGCTGATTGCTACCCTGATCGACGCCGACAGATTTCACCTTGGGCGACGCCACGCCGAGGCTCGCGAAGTAACTCTTGAGGTCCGACGCGTTGTACCCGCCACCGAGTTCGATGATACCGACGCATTCGCCGCTGCCGTCACCTTGCGGAAACTGATACAACGATGCGAGCTGCGGTGGTGTAAAGGACGCCTGATGCGCTTTGGCCGGCTGGAACGGCGGCCGGATACGAAAGTGCGGCCGCGCCTGAGGCCGGTTATCGAGGCCGAGCACGGCTTGTACGATGCCGTGCAGATCGTCCGGCACACTGATCGTGCCGGTGCGGCCGCGGAACTGGCCCGCCGTGTGGTGCTGGTAATGTTCCAGCTTGACACCGAAGGCGGTCTGGAACTGGGCGATCGTGCCGCTCAGCAGCACCTGGCGCGCTGCCGGATCTTCCCGCACCACCGTCAGGCCGTGTGCAGCTGCAAACGCTTTGACCTTGGCGATATCGTCCGGAGCGGCGCTGTAATCTTTTGCAAACGCCTCCCGCGATAGCGGTTTGACGCTCGGGTCGCCCGCTTCGATCTTGCTCATCAGTGCGTCGAACTGCGCCTGGTGTTGACGGCGCAGCATCACGAAAACCTCGATCCGTTCTGCCGGATCGCATTGCCCAACGACTGTCGAACCTTGTTCCGCCGTGCGCTCGCTTCCCGGCAGCGGTTGTCTATTGACCATGGTGTCGATTCTCCTGTTAGCGTGATGGCGCGGACCGCAAGGTGGACCCCAAGCACGGCACGCGCCTGCACGAACTTACCGCCGCGTGGCCAGCGGCGGATTGCTGTTTCAAGGACCTCGCCAAACCGTCCGACCCATGCATTCGAACACAGTTCCGGCGTGCGCGGCAGTTGTCCGAATGGCTAACGCGGCGTTCGATCAATGCGCGTCGTGCAGCACCCGCGCTATGATGCTGAAGCGGCAATCCAGCCGTCGCAGCGCCTCGCGCGCCACCCGCGCGCACGATCGAAGAATCAGAGGAACCTCATGTCAATTTCGATGTATCAAGCATCATTGCCCGTGCTGGTGCGCGGCATGACTAACCTGCAAGTCATCCTCGGCAAGGCCGAGGCGCACGCTGCGGAGAAACAGATCGACCCGTCCGTGCTCACGAACGCCCGGCTCGCGCCGGACATGCTGCCACTATTGCGCCAGGTCTATATCGTGAGCGACACGGCGAAGGGCTGCGCCGCGCGTCTGGCCGGCGTCGAAGCGCCGAAGTACGACGACGTCGAACAGACCTTCGACGAACTCGATGCCCGCCTTCAAAAGACGATTGATTATCTGAAGGAATTCAATCCGCAACAGATCGATGGATCTGAAGAACGCCCGATCACACTGAAAATGCGCGTTGGCCCGATCGAGTTCACGGGGCTGTCATATCTGCTCGGTTTCGTGTTGCCGAACTTTTATTTTCACGTCACGACGGCGTACGACATTCTGCGTCACAACGGCGTCGAACTTGGCAAGCTCGACTATCTCGGCGGCATCAAGTGAGACGGCGTATGCGCTGCTGCGTGTGCGCCATGTGATTGCGGCATCAAACCCGCGGCTGGAACGCGATGATCGCCATGCCGGCCAGGGTGAATGCCACACCGGCCGCATCCCACAGCGTGGGGCGCACTTTATCGATGCCCCATAGCCACACGATCGCCACTGCCACGTACACACCGCCGTAAGCCGCATACACGCGGCCTGCGGCGGTGCCGTGCAGTGTCAGCAGCCAGGCGAACAATGCGAGGCTGAGCGCGCCGGGCACCAGCAGCCAGATGGAGCCCCCTTCCTTCAGCCAACGCCAGGGCAAATAGCACCCAACGATCTCAGCAATGGCGGTCACGGCATAAAGCAGAAAAGTTTTCATCGACAGATAGAAGCGAGCGGTTGTGTTGCCGCGGGACGGTGCGCGGCTGTCTATCGGCTTTATTAACACAATCACTTCGCGCGTGGGCATGATGCATGCGCCGACCGTCGCGCCTGGCCACTCTATTCGCTACCTGTCATGGGCATCGCATCACCCTGTGCCGACACATCCGCAAGTTCGGCGGTCAGTCCAGCGAAAGCCGCAACGCAAAGCCGATCAGCGCCGCTGAGAAAGTCCAACGCTGCAGTGTCTGCGCGAGAGGATGAGCCCGCATCCACCCGGCAATGCGCGCCGCGCCAATCGCGTACACGGCGTCGAAACATGCGCCGATGGCGAGCAGCACCAGACCCAGTTCGACCATCTGCAGCGCAACCGGTCCGGCCGCAGGACGCACGAACTGCGGCAATAGCACCGAGCAGAACAGCAGTGCTTTCGGGTTCAACAGATTGGTCAGCAAGCCCTTGACGAAAGCGGTCCGCAACGGCCGCGACTCGGAGCCCAACGCGCCGCCGTCAGGCAATGCGAACACGGGAGAACGGAAGATCTGGATACCGACCCACGCGAGATAGACCGCGCCGCCGTAACGCACCACGTCGTACAACCAGGGCGCACTGCGCAGCAGCGTCGCCACCCCGCATGCCGACAATGTGACGTGCACGGCCCGCGCCACCCCGAGACCGCCGGCCGCGGCGAAGCCACTGCGCACGCCGCGTCCGATACTGGTCTGCAGAACCAGCGCCATGTCGGGCCCAGGCACGGCATAAACCACCAACAACGCAGCGATATAAACGACCAGAAGGTGTGCGGAAATCATAGAAGCCTCTTGTTTTTAAGGGCTCTATCTTGCCGTCGCCAGCGGAGGGTTCGCTGGCGAAATACAGGAGCAATGGCTTCATCTTTGAAGGAATACGCTAGTATTCCACCCCCGAACCATGTTTACCGCCAACGCACTGTCAACACCCCAAAGCCATGACAACCGACCTCGATAAAACAGACCGCGCGATCCTCGCCGCGCTGCAGAACGACGGCCGCATGTCGAATGCACGGCTGGCCGACATGGTCGGCCTGAGCGAGACGCCTTGCGCCCGCCGCCTCAAGCGCCTCGAAAACGACGGCTATATCGACCAGTACCGCGCGATGCTTTCGCGCTCCGCCCTCGGCCTCGGCGTTGTCGCGTTCGTCTATGTGCGTTTTGCCGTGCACGACCGCGCGGTGGCCACCCGTTTCGAACGTGAGGTGCAGGCAATCCCGCGAATTCTGGCGTGCCACAACGTGTCGGGCAGCGCCGACTATATTCTGCAGGTGGTCGCGCGCGATCTCGACGACTACGGCACGTTCATGCGCGACGAGATGCGCAGCCTGCCGGGCGTGACGTCGGTGGAATCGGCGTTGTCGCTGCGGGAAATCAAGGCTAACGCCGGCCTGCCGCTGTCCTGAACGCGGACGTGGCATAGTCACCCATTTGATACGGCGCGAGCCGACCAGACGAGCACGGAGTTTTCATGGATCACGAACGGGCGAGAGCCGAAGAAACAGCCGCGATGGAGCGCGTTTTGACCGCAACCACACGGGTAAAGGCGGCTTTCGCATCACTGCAATCGCAATTCCCGCCGGCCGGCAGCGGCCAGCCTTCGCAGTTCGCGCTGCAAACGTTCGACGCTGCGTTGCAGGAACTCGAAGATGCCCAGGCCGCATTCGACGAATTGCTTGGCGATCTGCTTGACGGCAATCGTTGAGTGGCATAGCCGGTCTCTTCACTGCATAGCTGCTGAGTAGGACGCGAGCGGCGGCCGTCTTCAGTTTCCACAGAGGCGGGCGCCGCGTTATTCGGAGGAGCCGGTCGGGCTTGACCGTTAGTTGCGTCTTGACGCCCTGCCGAGGGATTCGCCGCAGGCTGGTTGACGGTGTACTGCACCTCGCCGATGAACAACGCGCCGCCGCGCAGCAAGTAAAAATCACACAAAAGAGATTGCACTCCGAATTTGCAGGCGAGCCCGTCGCCTGCCCCGTCGTTACCCCGCAGTTACCTTATTCACCGCTGCGTCCGCGCCCTTCATTCCCCTATCCTTCCTGTCATTTCTGAAAGACTCAGCCCCGCTAGCGACGGCAAAGCGCCTTGTCGCACACATAAAAAAAGACTATTTGCTTCGCTTAACGAAGCATGTTGACTTCTTCTTGCGGGAGTGCATAAAATTCGCCCGTCATCACAAACGGGGCCATTGCCTTGGACACCAGCAGTAGTCGATCTTCGAACAGTTTCACTGCCTGACCGGCCCGACGCCCGCGCTCTCTTTTCTCAGCCGCCGTCTTGCCAGCAGGCAGACGGTGCGCGCCGTAGTAACCCTCCCCGTGCACCTTAACTAGCGCCATTCGGCCGCGACGTGCTTACGCACGTCCCGCAACCGTATGGCATCGCGTCGCGAGCATCCACTCGCGGCAGCGTTCGCTCACGCCGGTTCGATCCGTTCGAATTCCGGCGCGGCCGAGCGCGTGGACAAACACGTGCGTACTCGACGCAGACGAGCAACGCCGATTAGCAATCGCCGATAAGGAGCCACCATGCCGGACAGTGACAGTTATCCCTTATGCCGCTCAATTGCCACGCAATTTTTCTTTTGCCTGAGGAAAGCAGGTAGACGTTCGCCGCCGCGCGCATAGTGCCGGCCGCGCTCCGTGTCTGCTGGCTTTCCGCAATCCGCGTCAAGCCATACGCACCGGAGAAATACCATGTACATCGCCGTCCTCGTACCGACCCTGCAGCAAACGCATATCCACAGCGACGCTGCACTCGCGCTTCACAGCATCAAGCCGCACTGGCTCGCCGTGTCCTGGCACCGAGTCAAAGCGTTCCTCTCGAATTCAGCTTCGTAATACCCACGGTCAGTACCCGCACGTCTTCGCGATCCGCATGCGCCGCCGTCGCTTGATCTCATTCGACGAAACGCGTACTGGGGATTCCGAAGGCGCGCCACTGCATTCAAATCACACTGCCAAGGCGGTTAAAAATGTCCACTCCTATTAACGTCTCACCACCACGCAGCGCCGTTCTCGACGAAGCCCATCTCGGCGACATCAAAGGCGCGCTCGGCACCATTGCGCACCACGACACCGCACCTCGCAACAACTGGTGGGCCCGCATCCGGACGCTGCTCGCGATCCTCGGTCCCGGCCTCATCGTGATGGTCGGCGACAACGACGCCGGCGCGTTCGGCACCTACACGCAGGCGGGACAAAACTACGGCACCACCTTGCTGTGGACCATGCTGCTGCTCGTGCCCGTTCTCTTCGTCAATCAGGAAATGGTGCTGCGTCTCGGCGCCGTGACCGGCGTCGGCCATGCCCGGTTGATCTTCGAGCGCTTCGGCAAATTCTGGGGGGCATTCAGCGTCATCGACCTGTTCATCCTGAACGCGCTCACCATCGTGACCGAGTTCATCGGCATCACGTTCGTGCTGGATTTCTTCGGCATTTCGAAAGTGACCGGGGTCTGCATCGCCGCGGCCGCAACGATGGCCGCGGTCAGTACAGGCAACTTCAGGCGCTTCGAACGCTTTGCGGTCGTACTCTGTCTGTCGAGCCTATTGCTGGTGCCGGTACTGGTGTCGATTCATCCTCCGGTTGCGCAGATGACGCACGATTTCTTCATTCCGAGTTGGCCCGTCAATTCGAAACTGAGCGATGTGATGCTGCTCGTGATCGGCATCGTCGGCACCACGGTCGCGCCATGGCAGCTGTTTTTCCAGCAGAGCTATATCGTGGACAAACGCATCACGCCGCGCTTCATGAAGTACGAGAAAGCCGACCTGTGGATCGGCATCGTCTTCGTGATGATCGGTGCGGTGGCCATGATCTCGTTCTGCGCTGCAC
This sequence comes from Paraburkholderia sediminicola, assembly GCF_046026675.1. GTDB lineage: Bacteria > Pseudomonadota > Gammaproteobacteria > Burkholderiales > Burkholderiaceae > Paraburkholderia > Paraburkholderia sediminicola_F. Next base: position 2,606,704 of record NZ_JAQQEY010000002.1, read on the forward strand.
TGTACGCAGGCAAACCGGAGTTCGGCAATTTCACGGATGCGGGCGGCGTGATCGCCGGCCTCGAAAAATATGCCGGCCGCACACCCGCGGTTCTCTTCGCGGTTGCGCTGCTCGACGCCTGCATCATCGGCGTGGCGGCCGTCTCACTGTCCACCGCTTATGCAATCGGCGACGTGTTCAAGATCCGCCATTCGCTGCATCGCGGCGTGACCGATGCAAAGGGTTTCTACCTCGTCTACTTCGGCATCGTCGCGGCCGCGGCTGCGCTGGTATTGATTCCCGGCAGCCCGCTCGGTCTTCTGACCGAAGCCGTGCAGACGCTCGCGGGCGTGCTGCTTCCGAGTGCAACAGTGTTCCTGCTGCTGTTGTGCAACGACCGCGCCGTTCTCGGTCCGTGGGTGAACTCGAAGAAGCTGAACTTCTTTACAGGCGCCGTTGTCTGGGTGCTCGTCATGCTCTCCATCATCCTCACTGCATCGGTGATGTATCCGGACATTACCGGCGAAGCGATTATGGAAATACTGGCCGGCGGCACGCTACTGGCCGTAGTCGGCTACGCCGCAACCGTGACGGTTCGCAGGCTGCGGCTCGCACCGGCGGACGCGGCGGTTTCCGCGGTTTCCGATAGCGACCAGCAGTTTTCGAAAGAAGCACGCAATACGTGGCGCATGCCGCCCCTGGAAGAACTGCCGGCACCGCAACTGACCCTGTCCAAACGCGTGTGGATGGGTGTGCTGCGCGGCTATCTGGTCGTGGCAGTCGCACTCGTCGTCGTGAAGGTCGTGCAGATGACGTTGTTGCATTAAATCGATGCTGCCCGCCCGCTCCCGGTTGTTTCGGTGAGCGGCGGGCAAACAGCCGACTTTCGCGTTACACGCCCCAACGTAATCCCGGCGTATGTACTGCGCTGTCCCAATGGCGCGTCATCTCATCGTCGAGCACGCACAGTGTGATCGATGCACCGGCCATCTCTAGCGAGGTCGTCAGTGCGCCTACCTGCACCCGGCTGATATTCAGTCCGCGCTTCTCGAGCCACACGCGCGTGGAATTGAAGAGCAGATACAGTTCTCCAAGGGGTGTGCCACCAAGCCCATTGACGAGCACAAGTAGTTCAGCATCTGCCGCCGGCTTCAGGTCTTCAGTAATAGCCGTCAGCAACTCTCCCGCAATAGCGTCAGCTGGTGCGAACTTCGCGCGCCGACGCCCAGGCTCGCCATGAATGCCGACGCCCACTTCGATCTCGTCGTCGCCGATTTTGAACGTTAGCGTGCCGGCCGCCGGCACTGTGCAACTGGTGAACGCCACGCCCATCGACGCGGTGCGCTTGTTGATACGGTCGCCGAAGGCCTTGCATTGCTCGAGATCCGCGCCGCTCTCCGCCATACTGCCAACCAGTTTCTCGACGATTACCGCGCCGGCCACGCCGCGCCGGCCGGTCGTGTAACTCGAATTCTCCACGGCCACGTCGTCGTTGATCAGCACCATTGCATTCGGCACCTCGGACATCTCCGACGCCATTTCAAAGTTCATCAGGTCACCGGAGTAGTTCTTCACGATGAACAGCACGCCTGCGCCGGTATCGACAGCCTTTGCCGCGGCCATCATCTGGTCGGGTGTTGGCGACGTGAAAATCTGCCCCGGACAGGCTGCATCGAGCATCCCATAGCCGACGAAGCCTGAGTGCAGAGGCTCATGGCCAGAGCCGCCACCCGAAATCAGCGCAACCTTGCCGGGCTTCAACGCCTTACGGCACACAAACACCGGCTCATTGTTCAGCACGACCAGGTCGCTGTGCGCGGCGGCGAATCCCGCCAGACTCTCGGCGAGAAAATCGTCCACATGATTGATAAATTTTTTCACGGTCTCTCGCTCCTTCACTCGTCATGTTGCGCGAGGCGCGCGCATACCGATGCAATCATGATCTGACTCGAACGCGCGCCCGGATCGATATGCCCACGCGAACGCTCGCCGAGAAACGACGCCCGCCCCTTGGTCGCCAGCATGTCGCGGGTAGCGAGCATGTTTTCCTCCGCGACTCGCGGCAACACCTCGCGCACCTCGCGAGCGGTCGCGCCCTGTGTGGCCAGTGTGTCGAAGCGCTCCGCGACCGGGATCAGGACGTCCATCATCGTTTTGCTGCCGACACCGGTCTTGCCCCGTTGACCGACCGCTTCGACCCCCGCGGCAAAAACGTGTGCAAAGCCCGTTGTATCCAGCGCATGTCGTTCGGAAGCTTTAGACATGCCGCTCAGCAGCGAAAAGAACAATGGCCCGGACGATCCGCCCACCGTCGAGAGCACCTTGGATGCCGCGATTTCCATCGCGGGGCCGAATGCTGCGGCTTCGATGTCCGACCTCACAGCCAGCAGGGCCTCCATGCCTCGCAGCAGATTGAAGATGTGATCGCCATCGCCGATCTGCTGGTCGAGCAAAGCGATCTCGTCGGTATGTTCCTTCAGCGATGCATATGCGGCGTCGATGCACGCCATGACCGTTTTTCCGTTCATGTCGCTATCCTCCTGCCGTCGGCACGGAAATATAAAAGGCTGCGCGCCGGCAGCGAAACGCCGACCGATTGCCCCGGCGTGAAATTGCGCTCCGCCACTGTCGTTGCCACTACAGCGGTTCCCGCGCGATCGAGGATCAGCAGGTGCCGCAGCGGCGAATATTCGAGCACCTTCAGATTCAATGCGTCCTGCGCACCTGAAACATCACGTTGATCCCGCGTGTCACCGTCATGCAGCACGATGTCCTCGGGACGGATTGCCACGGTAGCCGTTCCCGCCGGCATGCGCGCCGAATCAAACAGCGCCGGCGGCAGCACATTGATCGGCGGTGAGCCCAGCCGCTGCGCCGCGCTTAGCGAAACCGGATTGCCGTAGACCTCCCGAGGCGTGCCGAGCTGCACGAGACGCCCATGCTCGAGAATGCCGATGCGGTCCGCGAGCGTCGTCGCTTCGACCTGATCGTGCGTGACGTAGACAATCGTTGCACCGATCGTGCGATGCAGGCGTTTGAGTTCGATACGCAACTCCTCGCGCAGCTTCGCGTCGAGCGACGACAGCGGCTCGTCCATCAAAAATGCCTTCGGTTGCCGCACGAGCGCGCGCCCTATCGCCACACGCTGCATTTCGCCGCCTGACAGGTGTGTCGCCATATTCTCGAGCTTCGATTCCATGTGCAGCATCTCGGCGACCGCCTGGACTCGCGCGCGCACCTCGGCCTCGCTGCTGCGCCTTCTTGGCGAGCGCAGCGGAAAAGCCAGATTGCCGAACACAGTCAGATGCGGATAGAGCGAGTATTGCTGGAAGATAAACGCGACGTCGCGATCCGATGGATGCACGCCCGTAGCAATGGCGCCATCGATCAGTACATCGCCGGCATCCGGTCGTTCCAGCCCGGCAATCAGACGCAGCGTCGTCGTCTTGCCCGCACCGCTTGGCCCTAGCAACACGATGAACTCGCCATCATTGACGTCGATCGAAAGATCGTCCACAGCGAGGATGTCGCCAAACCGTTTCGATACATTGCGCAACTGGATTTCAGCCATGAACCTCTCCGTATGCGGGAATCGTTTGAGCGGCGCGTGGCAGCAGGCGGCCCGTTTGTGCGTCGTACAGCAGCGTGCGCTCCTTGCGAAACGACAAACCGACCGGCGATCCGGCAGGCAAGCCATCGTCCTTGCCCGCCCGCACGCGCACGATGCCCAGCGCGGTCTCAATCACCAGCACCTGATGCGAGCCGAGATATTCATCGGCGATGACCTTGCCGCGCAGCGGGCCGCGCTCGTCGATCACCACATGCTCCGGGCGAATACCAAGCAGAACACGCTCGGCCGCCGCCTCGCAACGTGGCACCGGCACCGGGGCGCCGTGAAGTTGTACCGCTTCGTCACCCGCATCGACACCACGATCGACCGGCAGGAAATTCATCGGCGGACTGCCGATAAAGTTGCCGACAAACACGGTGGCCGGAAAATGATAAATCTCATGTGGCGGCCCAGCTTGCAGCACTTCGCCCTTGTTCATCACGACAATGTCGTCGGCCATCGCCATTGCTTCGCTCTGATCGTGCGTCACATAAACCGTCGTTGCCGCGAGCGCGTTATGCAGCTTGCGCAGTTCAAGACACATCAACTCGCGGAAGTCCGCATCGAGCGTCCCAAGAGGCTCGTCCATCAGAAAAGCCTTCGGCTGCCGCACGATCGCGCGGCCAAGAGCGACGCGCTGCCGGTCACCGCCCGACAGGCCGCCCGTTTTGCGATCGAGAATGTCTTCGATGCGCAGCATGTGTGCGGCCGCATCGACCCGCGTGGCGATTTCCTTGCGCGACATATGCTCGTTCTTCAACGGAAACGCAATGTTGTTGCGCACCGTCATATGCGGATACAGCGCGAACATCTGAAACACAAACGCGATATCGCGCTGACGCGCACGCAGCGCCGTCACGTCTTCGCCGTCGATCAGAATCTGTCCTGAAGTCGGCAACTCGAGTCCGGCGATCATCCGCAGCGTGGTGGTCTTGCCGCAGCCCGACGGACCGAGCAGCACGACAAAGCGCCCCGCATCGATCGTCAGACTGGTGTTGCGCACCGCGACGAAATCGTCGAAGCGTTTATGGAGGTTGGCGAGCACGATGGTCGACATGGCGCTATTCCGGGAAATGGCTCGTAACGAGGAACGCGAGTGCGCCCACCAGAATGACCGGAAACGACCACGTGAACAGCGCCAGCGAAAACGGCTGAACCAGCATCGCCATGCCGGCACCGATCAGCACGGTGGAGACAGTTTCGCTATAGCTGCGACGCAGCCAGCGTCCCTGCGTGAGAACGAAATCACGTTTCATTTGCGCACCGCTCCAAATGTGATACCGCGCAAAAGATGTTTGCGCAGCACGACAGTAAAGAAGAGAATCGGCAGTACGAACAGCGTGGTCGCTGCCGCCACAGCGGGCCAGTCCTGCCCGCCTTCGCCGATGATGAACGGAATGAACGGCGGCATGGTCTGCGCATCGCCGCTTGTCAGCAAAGACGCGAACGCATACTCGTTCCACGCGAAGATCAGACAGAAAATCGCGGTTGCCGCGATGCCGGTGATTGCCTGCGGCAGCACGACTTTGACGAAGGCCTGCAGACGTGTATAGCCGTCCACCAGCGCGGCCTCTTCGTATTCGCGCGGGATCTCGTCCATGAAGCCCTTCAGCAGCCACACCGCCAACGAGACATTCACTGCCGTATAAAGCACGATCATGCCGACATAGCTGTCGCTCAGGCCCAACGCGCGATACATCAGGTAAATCGGAATCGCGACCGCTATCGGCGGCATCATGCGAGTCGACAGGATGAAAAACAGCAGGTCGTCGGCGAGGGGTACTTTGAAACGCGAAAAGGCATACGCCGCGAGCGTGCCGAGAAACACCGCGAGGAAAGTCGAACCGAATCCGATCACGAGCGAATTGACGAAGCGCGGCAACACCTTCGACGGTCCCGCGATCACCATGTTGCGCTTGCGCACGTCGCGCTCATACCAGGTTTGTGCAGGCGGCAAACTTGCGATGAACTCCGGCGTCTGCCGCGAACGGATCGTGAACAGGTTCACATAGCCTTCCATGGACGGATGGAACAGCACGACCGGCGGATAGGCGATCGCGTCTTCCTGGGTCTTGAAGCTCGTCAGGAAGATCCAGACCATCGGCAAGGTCGCGAGCAATGCATACGTGATGACGGCCGCGGCGGCGAAGCGCTTGCTGCGCGGCGACGACGCCACCACCGAGTATTGACTGGCAGTCGGTCTCATCGTTGTTTCACCCGGTTGAGTGCCTTCACATAGATGTTCGCCGCACCGAACACCGTCACGAAGAGAATGATGGCCAGCGCCGACGAATAGCCGGTCTGCCACTTCTCGAATGCCGCGCGCTTTAGCGTAATCGACACGGTTTCAGTTACCGAACCCGGTCCGCCGGAGGTCAGCAGGTTCACCATGTCGAACATCTTGAAGTTCTCGATGCCGCGAAACAGCACCGCCAGCATCAGGAACGGCAAGGTCATCGGCAGCGTGATCGACCAGAACTGCCGCCACGGCGTAGCGCGATCCACTTCCGCCGCTTCGTAGATGTAGTCGGGAATCGAGCGCAGACCCGCGAGGCAGATGAGCATCACGTAAGGCGTCCACATCCACGTGTCGACCATCACAATGGTCCAGGGCGCAAGCGACACGTCGCCGATCATCTGGAACGAACCGGGCGCAATGCCGGTAAAGAAGCTGACGATATCGTTGAAAAGACCGGTTTGCGGTTGCAGCAGAAAGGTCCAGAAATTGCCCACGACGGCGGGCGAAAGCATCATTGGCAGCAGGATCAACGTGGTCCAGAAACTATGCCCGCGGAACTGCCGGTTGATCAGCAACGCAAGGCCGAAGCCGAGCAGCACCTCAAGTCCGACCGACCAGAACACGAAACGCGCCGTGACTTGCATGGCGTACCAGATGTCTTCGTCGGTGAGAATGTCGACGTAGTTGTCGATGCCGACAAAGTGCGCCGGCACGCTCGGCATATTCGACTTGAAGTTCGTGAACGAGAGACGCAATGCCCAGATCAACGGGAAGATGTTGATTGCGAGCAGCAGCAGGATTGTCGGAAGAATGAACAGCCACGCGATGGTTCTGTCCGATAGCCCGGCAAGGCGCGTGCTCACGCGCGCCTGTGCGCCTGACTCGAGCCCAGCCGACGGAAAAGGCTTGTTTGCCAACATGCCTGACTCCTTTAAGCGGACCGGCGACAATCCGTGCAGGCGGCGCCGGCCCAGTCGGGAAACGCGCTAGTTCTTGCCTTCGGCCTTGAAGACCTTGTTCCAGTCCTTGACCAGGAGATCGAGCGCTTCCTTGGCCGTGCCCTTGTCGGCCACCACGTAATCATGCACGCGCTTTTGCATGTCGAGCAGCAGTTCGGCGTAAGCGGGCTCTGCCCAGAAGTCCTTCACGATCGCCATCGACTTCAGGAAGGCCGGTGCAAACGGGGCGCTCTTTGGGAAGTCTGGGGCATCGACCACCGACTTCGCCGCCGAATAACCGCCCAGCTGCCACCATTTCTTCTGGACATCCGGCTGCGCGAACCATTTGATGTACTCGAGCGCGTCGTCTTTATGATCCGAGTACGAAACGACTGAGATGCCCTGCCCGCCCAACTGCGTGAACTGCTTCAACTCGCGCGGATTGACGAAGAAACCGATCTTGTCGCCGCCGACGTTCGGGTCTTTATAGAGTCCCGGGAAAAACGCAAACCAGTTCATCTGCATCGCCACCTGGCCTGACTTGAACGCGTCGAGTCCTTCCTGCATGTATGCGTTGGTCATGCCCGGTGCCGTGCAACACTTGTAGAGTGCCTTATAGAACTCCAGCCCCTTGACCGCGCCCGGCGAATTGACGAAGCCGTCCAGGTGATAAGGCTTCTTCGGGTCTTCGTATTCGAAGCCGAAGTTATAGAGCGCGTTGGTCACGCCCATCGTGATGCCTTCGGAACCGCGCTCGGTGAAGATATACGCGCCGTACACGGTCTTGCCGTCGATCTTGCGGCCCTGGAAGAACTCGGCGGTTTGCTTGAGCTCATCCAGCGTGGTGGGTGGTTCGAGTTCGCGTTTATATTTTTGCTTGAACTCCGCGCGCAACTCCGGGCGCGCGAACCAGTCCTTGCGATAGGTCCAGCCGACCGCGTCGGCCATTGCCGGCAATGCCCAGTAGTTCGGCGTATTCTTCGGCCACTCCGAATAACCGACCACAGTCGCCGGCACGAAGTCATCCATCGATATTTTGTTCTTCGTAAAGAAATCGTTGAGCTTGACGTAGTGCCCATTGACCGCCGCGCCGCCAATCCACTGGCTGTCGCCGATGATCAGGTCGCATAGTTTGCCATGCGAATTAAGTTCGTTGATGAAACGGTCCGCGTAACTGGTCCATGGCACGAACTCGAACTTCATCTTGATGCCGGTCTTGCTCGTGAAATCTTTCGACAGTTCGACGAGTGCGTTGGCCGGGTCCCATGCCGCCCAACATAACGTCAACTGCTTGCCCTGTGCTTGCGCGCCCGTCGCCATGCCGAATCCCAACGATACGATGGCCGCCGCCATTACCCTTGCCGACGTAAGACGTAACATGTGTCTTCTCCTTGTCTTTCTTGGGTCTCCAACCTGATATGGAACAGCGCCCATGCGCCGGGCGCCGTGTTTCGGCTCCAGCGGATTCAGACGGCAATCCGCGTGTCGCGAGCTTCAGGCATGCGCATTCTCACGAAGATAAATTCGGGTTTCCGGCGTTGGGATGGCGAGCGCGCCACGCACGTCGTTAAGAAAATTGATCGCTGCAAGGCCGGCCCAGTGCACGATGCCTCGCACGTCCTGATCGAGAATCACGTCGATCGCGCGTTCGGATAACTGGCTGCGGGTCTCCGCGGTGCATTCATGGCCGATCACAACCAGACGGGTCTTGTCGCCGGATTCCTGCAATGCCGCGGCAATCCCGGAGATACCGCCGCCCGTTGCATAGATGCCGACCAGGTCCGGATGGCGTGCCAGCAAACCCTGCGCGGCGAGACCCGCACCGTCGTCGTCTTCGGCGAAATCGGGCTCGGCGATCCAGCGCAGATTGCGAAAGTCCTCTTCCAGAACCTGCGAAAAGCCGGTGCGCCGTTCAAGTTGATCGTGCAGGCGTGACGAGGCGGAAAGCACCGCCACCGTGCCAATGCGGGAACCGAGAAATCTGCCCATCAACAAACCGGCCGTACGACCGGCGATCCGGTTATCGACACCGACGTACGCGGCGCGGCGGCTTGACGGCAGATCGGAGAACACCGTGACGACGGGCACGTTCGCCGCGTTCAGGTCTTCGATCAGACGTTCTACCCATGGATAGTCGAGCGGCACGAGTACGAGCGCGTCGTAGCCGGCCACCTGTTCGGCGAATGCGGCGGTGTCGCGTTGACTGGAGAAATCGCAGCGATAGAACGAAGGGATGATGCGGTGTTCGCGAAAGAAGCTCGCGGACAACGCAATGCCGCGCTCGACGTGATCGAGAAAGCGCGAGTTGATCTGCGGAAGCACGAAAGCGACACGAAACGAACCGGCCTTCGCCGGGCGGCCGCGACTTGCGCGTTCATCGCGCAGCGTAGCCAGCGCCAGATGAACGCGCTCAGCGGTTTCCGGACGCACGGCCTGATCGTCGCGCAACACACGATCGACCGTGGCCACGCTAACGCCCGCACGACGCGCAATCATCATACGTGTAGCCGGCATGTGTCTCCTCCGGTGCCGAGCCAGAAGTCATTTTGTTTTATGAAGGTAGCTTTTTCTACACGAAATGCAAGTTTTTTTACTTCGATAAATCCATCATTTTTGATGACATTGTGCAGTGCACACGGAGGTGTGAACCAATTGGCAACCCCGTGCCGAACGCTCGCTATGCCGAATCACTGGCGCCGCACAACCGTCAGTTCCCATCCGTCCCGATGACCGGCTCGCACAGAATTGGAAAGTTAACCGAGTTCGCGATATAGCACTTCTCATGGGCCATGTGATGCAAACGCCCGGCCAGTTCGAGATCGCCGCCGGCCCGAATGACGACATGCGGGCGTAGAACGATCTGTGAAAAACGGCCCTGCTCCGGACTATCGAGCATCGTGCCTTCCGCGCTGTCGCGATAGCTCAGAACAACGATGCCCGCATCCGAACAAAGATGCAGATACCAGAGCTTGTGACAGGCGGACGCTGAGGCGACCAGCAGATCTTCCGGGTTCCACCGGTTCGCGTCACCGAGAAACGCTGCGTCCGATGATCCGGGAATGTCAGGCTTGTTTCCCGCAGCGATGATGTGGTCCCGACCGTATTCACGGTATCCCGAGGTGCCGCTGCCGCGGTTGCCAGTCCATTGCACCGATACCCCATATTTGTGCTCGCCGAACGCCATGCCAATCTCCTTCGCTGTTGACCCGGATTTGATTTCGCAACAGGTACATTCTAAATGCGCACACCCATTTTGGTATACCATTATTCCAAACGACAGGAACCCGACGCACATGAACCACAAACTGGATTCGACGGCCGATGCCATCGCCGTCTCACTACGCGAACTGATCGCGACCGGCGAACTGGAGGATGGCGCACGGCTGGTCGAGCGCGAACTCGCCGATCGCTTCGGCGTGAGCCGGGTGCCGATGAGGGAGGCCATACAAAAGCTCGAGGGCGAAGGACTGGTCGAACTCATGCGCAATCGCGGGGCGGTCGTGCGCACCTTGACCGAGTCGGACCTGGACGAGATTTACGGCCTGCGCATCTTGCTCGAAGGCGACGCCATTTTCCACGCGGTCAAACGCATGGACAGTGAGACGTTATCGCGCGCCGAACTCGTTCATCGGCTTCTGGGAGATGCCGATACCGCGCAAAGACAGGGTGAACTGAATCGCGAGTTTCATGAACTGCTATACCGGCCGTGTGCAAACGGCCGGCAATTGAAAGCGATCCGCGAGTTGCGCGCTCAGGTCGAACGCTACGAGCGATTGCAAAGTACGCTGCTCGCCGACACACCGGCGTTCCAGGACGAGCATCTCAAGATTCTCGAAGCATGCGAGGCTGGCAACGCTCGCCTCGCGCGATCGGTGACAGTGGAACATCTCGCTTCGGCGAAGCGCATTGTTCTGCAACTGGTTCGGGCTGAATGATTACTACTGCCCGAACGCTTTTCCCGTTATGTTCGGTGCGCGAGGATCCGGGCTCATATTCAGGCTGGTGCCGTTTGCCCGCATGTTGTTGAGCACCGGACCCGATCCAGTGCCGCCGGTTCCTCCGATCACTGGGGCGTGGCCCACGGTGCCCCCGCCTGGCGTTGGGCTCAGCCCGGCCGCGCCCGCCCCCAAACCCGTTCCCTGCCCCGCGCCGTTCATCCCACCTGCTTGCAAACCGACCATACCATTGGCGTTGAGGTTTGCCGATTGAGCGCAAGCCACGCCCGTCAGACCCATCACCAGCGCCGCGGCCAACATGGTCTTTGTTACGATTTTCATAGCCCACTCCATCATGCCGTCGAATTGCCCGACCTATGCTTCCCACACATCGTAGCGACGTCGAGCCAACGACGCTTGCAAAGGAACCCGGTCAAACAGTAAGACTGTCCGCCAGCCACTTTTGTTCATCGCTGAAATTCAGGGATTGATCGACGATCGGCGATAATCTGCGGCTCTTTTTCTCGCCCTATACCATGACGAAACCTGCCTTCGCCCCATTTCAGGACCTCGCCGCAATCTTGTTGCCTCACGCATACGACGACAACGGCGACGGCTCCCACGACACCTCACACCTGCAGCGTGTCTGGAAGAACGCGGCCGCCATCCAGGCGGAAGAAGGTGGCGATGCACAGGTGCTGTTCGCCTCGACGCTGCTGCATGACTGCGTCGCGGTAGAGAAGAGTTCACCGCTGCGCGCGCAGGCCTCGCGGCTGTCAGCGGAAAAAGCCGCGCGCGTGCTGGCGTCGCTCGGCTGGCCGGATGCGAAAATTCAGGCCGCGGCGCACGCGGTGGAAGCGCATAGTTTTTCGGCCGGCGTCGCGCCGACCACGCTCGAAGCAAAAACGCTGCAGGATGCCGATCGGCTCGACGCCATTGGAATGCTGGGCGTCGCGCGTTGCTTCTACGTGGCCGGCCGGATGGGCCGCGCCTTGTACGACCCGGCCGACCCACACGCGGCGGAGCGTCCTTTGGACGACACCGCGTACACGCTCGACCATTTCCATACGAAGCTGCTGAAACTGGCCGCCGGTTTCCAGACAGCAACCGGCGCGCGTCTGGCGAAGATTCGCCATGATCGTCTGCAGCGCTTCCTCGACGAATTTACCGACGAAATCTGAGCGGGCCCATCTTCGTCGGCAAGTTGTACAAATGCTTACAAAGCAACGTGCATCCGGCGTCCACCGGCCGCGCTGCTGCGGCGTTATTGCAGGCACCTACCCGCGGAGCCCGCAATGAACACGAACCTCACTTCCAGTAATCCGCAGCGCAGCCGCATTCACCCCCTGGTCGCCGGCGCGGCGGTAGCCGTCATCCTGGCAAGCGCCACCGGCATCGCGGCGATGACTGGCCTTCTGCCTACCTCGCACGCCGTTACCGAGCCCGTGCAGGCGGCCACCACGGTCGCGACGCAGGTTGCCGGCGCGCCGGTCGCCGCGCCCCAGGCGGCCCCGGTTCAGCAAACGGTTCAGCAAGCCGCACCGGCACGGCCGCCTGTGCATCACACGCACAGCACGCCCGCCGCGCAGGCACCGAGGTACGCAAACAATCAGGGCTACCAGGCACCCTATGAACCCGCGCCGGCAAGGCCGGTCGCCGACCCTTATGCGGGCGAAGTCGTCGCCATCAACACGGTGCAGGCGCCTGAGCCGACCACCGGGCTCGGCGCGCTAGGTGGCGCGGTGGCCGGCGGCCTCGTCGGCAATCAGATCGGCGGAGGACGGGGCAAGATTCTCACCACCATCGCGGGCGCTGTCGGCGGGGGTCTTGCCGGCAACGGGATCGAGCACGCCGTGCGAAAGCAAACCACCTATCAGGTTCAGGTGCGCATGCAGGACGGCAGCTACCGCAACTTCAGCTACCCCACGCAGCCGGACGTCCAGATCGGCGAGCGGGTCCACGTATCCGGCGATTCGTTGACGGCTTCGTAACCGGCGAACGCATCTGGCGACTTGCTGACGGCTTCGTGAGATTGTGCGCCGGCATGTCGCCCGATGCCCGTTGGCAAAAATGTGCGGCAGCGCAGCGCGCGTTATGATCAACCGTTACGCCAGAACGGCTGATCGCGCACGATGGAGCATGCCTACATCCACCTTTTGCATCTGCTTGCCGGCCATCCGGCGTGGATGCTCACGGTCGTCTTTCTTGCGGCCTTTCTGGAGGCCATCGCCGTCATCGGCACCTTCATCCCGGGCAGCACCGCGATGTTCCTGGCCGGGGCATTGGCCGGCACGGGTTCACTGAGCCTCGGCTGGGTGTTCCTGTGGGCGATCGGCGGCGCCATCGCCGGAGACGGCATGAGCTTCTGGATCGGCGGCCGCTACAAGGACAGGATCGTCCAGTTCTGGCCGTTCCGCACCCACCCGTTGATACTCGACGCCGGCCACCGCTTCTTTCAGAAACACGGCGCCAAGGGCGTTGTGTTCGCTCGCTTCGTCGGACCATTACGAGCGATCGTGCCGGTGGTGGCGGGCATGCTGGGCATGACGCCGCTGCGCTTCTACGGCATGAACGTCCTGTCGGCGCTGCTATGGGCTCCCGCGCATATCCTGCCGGGCGTGGTCTTCGGCGCCTCGGTGCTGCTGGCCGGCGCAGTGTCGTTCCGCCTCGTTGTCATCATCGCGTTGCTGGTGGGCATCGTCTGGCTGAGCTTTCGCGCGATGGAGTTCCTGGTCTCGCATGCCAGTGCCTGGTCGAGCGCGGCGGGCCGCTATCTGGGAAGCTGGGCGTGCCGCCACCCAGGGCCGTTCGGCCGGTTCGCGCGGCGGTTGCTCGACCCCGAACAGCCGGATGCCAGCAGCATCGTGTTGACGTCGCTGGTTGTGCTCGCGGCGGGTGCGCTCTTCTTCGGAGTGCTCGAAGACGTCGTCAGTGGCGATCCGCTGGTGAGCGTCGATCTGTCCGTCTATCACTTCCTGCAATCGGTGCGCACGCCATGGAGCGACACGGTCCTTGCGGGCGTGGCGACACTCGGCAGCGTCTTTACGCTGACGGCGGTGGTCGTGACGGTGGTGGTGTGGATGCTGCTCGAACGGCGTTGGCGCGCCATCGGCTACTGGCTAGCCGCGGTCGTGTTTTCCCAATTGCTGATCTTCGCCCTGCAATTCGCCATGCACCGTGCGCCGCCCAATCAAATGCTATCCGACGCGTACGTGTTTCCGAGCAATCACGTCGCCGCGACGGTGATCGTCTACGGCTTCCTCGCGTTCCTGCTCGTGCGACGGGTCGGCATGCTGGAAGGTTTGCTCGTGGCGACCGCGAGTATGGTTGTCGTGATCATGGTCGCGCTCGCAGGGCTTTACTTCGGCAGGTACTGGGTCTCCGACGCGATCGGCGGCGCCGCGCTCGCGTACATGTGGGTAGCCATCGTCTCGCTGACGGCGATATTGCGGTATCCGGTAGTGCCGCCCTCGCGCGGCTTCATGCCGGTCGTGGTTCTGGTGGTCATGCTCGCGAGCGTGGGCGTGCAACTGAGCATCAATTCTCCCACCGCAGCGCCGGACAACATGCCGCGCCCGCAGCCCGTGCTGGTCACAGAAGCGCAGTGGACAGCGTCGCTGTGGAAGAGACTGCCATGTTATCGCTCGGATATGGGCGGCGACCACAAGGAACCGCTCACGCTGCAATGGGTGTCGAACATCGATTCGATCAGGGGGCAACTGCGCGCCCAGGGATGGATCGAGGGCACGGACCTTTCCGCGCGCAGCCTGCTCTCGCTTGCCTCGCCGAACGTCGCGGCGACCTCGCTGCCGGTATTGCCGAAGCTGAACAACGGCGTACCTTCGTCGCTGGTCTTCATGCGTCCCGGCGACACGCGCGACGAACGCGACGTCCTGCGTTTCTGGCCGAGCGGCTACGCAGTGGAGAACGGTGCGTCCGCTACTCCGCTGTGGGTCGGGTCCTTTGCCCACGAGCGGCTCTCCCGGGCGTCGTGGCCGATTAACATTCTGCGAGTCGACAAGGAAGAGTCGTCGTTCGATGCGCACGCAAGGGCAGGCGCCGACCTCAGCGCGGCGCTCGTGGCCAGGGTGAGTTGTCACGGCGTGCCGGTGTCGCTGCTGACCTCGCCGGTGGAATGAGCGGCTCGTTGCCTGGGTCTGCCAGGATGCGCGGGTTCGCCGTACCGATCAGGAAATCGCTCTGCGCTCAATCACTTGGCGGCTTTGGCCAGGACTTGTCCACAAGGATATGAACATTTTCTGTGGATAACCTTAGCAAGGCGATCCGTCGAGACGCTGGACGGTTATAGCGGTCCGTTTTGAAAGACGGCAATGTCAAAGCAAAGGACCGCGGACATAACCATGACCAGACGTCTCAAATGGTTAACGATCGCTTGACGATTGTGCCGGTGGTTTTATCCGGCACCGTGGCCATTACACAATATCCCGTGCTCGACATGGTGGCAGGGCGATGCCGCCTTATTGCCTGATACCTTCAGCCTGAATGTGCAGCACCGTTTGCATCCTGAAGCCGTATGTCTTGCCCATGTCAACGCCGAAGTTCGACCGGTCGAAACTCGCGGTCGATTCCGTTCCGCACACTTCACGTTTAAGCAGCGGGTTCTGGAAGCACTTGAACGACTCGATCTTCAGATTTAGCGGTTTCGTCACGCCGTGCAAAGTCAACTCGCCGATCACTTCGACCGGCACATCGCCCTTGAACGCCATCGACGTACCCTTATAGACAGCGGTCGGGAATTGAGTGGCATCGAAGAATTTCGAGCTCTTCAACGCCGTATCCAGCGTATCGTTGCCGATATCCACCGACGTCATGTCAATAGTCGCTTCCAGCGTGCCGGTTCTGGCTTCGCGATCGATCGTCACCGTGCCGCTGCTCCTGTTGAACTTGCCGCGCCAGATCGAGACGCCACCGAAGTGATCCGCTTCAAAGCTGGGGTACGTATGCGTGGGATCCAGTTGATACGTGGTCTGCGCTGCCTTTGCGCCGAACGATGTGCCTGCGGCCAGAGCGGCGATCGCTACCGTCAAAAGTTGCTTCTTCATTTTTGCTTCTCCTGGGTGTTCTGAGCGGTTTTTCTGCTTATTTTTTGGCTTCGACAATGTGAAACCTGATTAAGACTTCGTCGGCGACGACCGACGTGTCTTTCCATTCGCCTGCGCCGATGTCGAACTGGCTACGCCTGATCGGCAAGCTGCCGTCGAAGGTTTGCGTCGCACTCTGCTGCGTGACGGTGACCGGCATCGTCACGCTCTCCGACTTGCCCTTGATGGTCAGCTTGCCGCTAACCTTGAACTGGTTGCCGCCAGCCGGTGCAATGGTGCTTGAGACGAATGTGGCATTGGGAAACTGCGCCGTGTCGAACCAGTCTTTGCCGCGCACCTGCTGGTTGTAGCTCTGGTCGCCGAGATCGTAGCTAGCGGTGTCGATGGTCAGCCGCGCGCTGCCCGCCGTCGGCCTGGCCGGATCGAAGACAAGCTGCGTAGTGAACTTCCTGAACGTCCCGTCGACAGGCACGTTCATCTGCTTCGAGGTGGCAGTTACCGTGCTTTTCGACGTATCGACCTGCGCATACGCAACGCCCAGAAAGGGCGACATGGTAGCCGTAGCGGCCAATATCAGTTGACGGAATCGGAGTTTCATATCTTCCTTACGCGTCCAAATAAAACATATTGTTATCCTAACTATGCAATCGAACGAAAAAATGACATTTAGAACAGGTGTCGAATACCCACCATCGCACCGGTTTGACCCATGCCCGGCAATGGCGTCGAAGCAGGCGGGACCACGCCACCGTCAATCGAGAACGCTGCGTTACGTTGGTTAAACACGTGCCCTGCCGTGACGTATACCGCAGTGCCCTTGGACAGGAAGTACATCGCGCGCGCGGCGATCACGGAGCCCCCCGCGTCATTGCTGTTCACGATGATATGGCCGAACTGTGCGTCAAGCGAAATATATGGAACGGGCAAATAGGATCCACCGATCCACCAATAGTTGCTGGTCGCGTCGAAGACTTTCGGCGTCTGCACGCCGTGATTGATCCGGTGTTGGAATCCCGCGCCGAAAGTCGAGTTGCCAAACTTCACGTAGCCGTCGATGAGGGCGCGTGTATCGGTTTGCGAGCTAAGAGGTAAGGGCGAACCCGTGCCGCCCCCGCCGTAGTTGCGGTCGATGGCCGCCGCCGCGCCCCACTTCCCGGCGTCATATTTCACCATCGCAGACATGGACTTGCAGGCCCGCCAGTCAGTCGGCGATTGGCCGGCGCACCCTCCGGCCGGCGCACTATCCGCCACGTCACGTCCCAGTGAATACGTCGCGCCCACGGTCAGTCCCGAGGACGTGAAGGTATAGGCGATCGAATTGTCAACGCGCGGCTGGGTCAAGTAGGGGTCAAGATCGGCGGCGGCAAAGATATTCGGAGCGAGCGTGTCGCCGGTTAATGCCGCCCAGAAGATTTGCGAATACTGCCGCCCGAGGGTCAACGTCCCCCACCGCCCCGCAAGCCCGACATAGGCCTGCCTGCCAAACAGACGTCCCCCTTGATTCAGCGTGCCCTGTGCTGGAGCGAATCCCGACTCCAATACAAAAACCGCACTCAGACCACCACCCAGATCCTCTTTACCACGGAGGCCCCACAGCGATGGTAGCGAGGCTGTGAGAGACGGCATATGCACTGAGCTGGATTTTTGAGCACCGACGTTCGTCACATATTCAACGCCGGTATCGATGATCCCATATAGGGTGACAGAGCTCTGCGCATGCGATACGCCTGACGCACATGCCGCAAGCGACGGAAGCGTCCACCAAAACAGCCGGTGCCATGAATGGCCACCTCTGGCCCGATTCAACCGTGCGCTCATTTTTTCGTCTCCAATGTTGTTGAAATCTCAAGACGACGGCACACCCGCGTCGTCGCGCGTCGAGTCTGCTGCGTGGGGCTGACCGAATGATTTGCTTCGATTCAGCCGGCTCCGTCAGCGGCTGCTGATCGAACCCAACGCGCGGTTTGCGTTGCTATGTCCTGTCACCTTTGCGGCGAGATCATCGACGGCCTGCGGGAGCCGGTCGCCGCGCCACGCGACATGCATGTCGGGCCGCACGAGGATCAGGTCGCGCTCATAGACGGTTCGAAGCCTCGAATCCGCGAGCACGAGCACATCGAGTGGCGAGCCGAGCGTTTCGAACGCGGCGAGCAGCGGGCTCGCATCATGCCCACCCGCGACGTCGATCAACGTGTAGCGCTCCGGCCGCAGCCGGTCCTGGATGGCGCTTCCGTCGGTGAGCCACATATGGGGAAGCCGCGCGCCCGGCCACGTAGTGGGAAGATAGGCACGCAGATCGTGCTGCGGCCCTCCCGGTACATTGTCGACAATGGGCGAATCCACATAGCGATAGCCTAGTTCCGCGCCGATCATCTCGTTTGCTTTGCGCTGCTCCACGTTCGCCACAACGGCCAGATGGGCACGAGCAGTCGCCCCTGCGGGTGTATCGTCTCCAATCTCCGGGCGCACCTCGGCCAACCATGCGCGATATCCAAGCGACGCGTAGCGCGATGCGCCGACAACCCGCTCGCCAATCTGGCGCCGTTCAGCTTCGTAGGAGGCCAGCAACCCCGGGCCGCCCCATCCTTGCAGCGTGGCGGCCAGCTTCCAGGCAAGATCGGTTGCGTCGCCAACGCCGGTGTTCATGCCGAGACCGCCCGTAGGAATCACGAGGTGCACCGCATCGCCTGCGAGAAACACCCGTCCCTTTCCATAGCGTTCGGCCAACAGCAGATTCTGCCGCCATTCCGCGCAATACAGCATCTCGTAGGGCAACGCAACGCCGATGATCCGTTCGAACATCCGTCGCATCTCGTCATCGCTCTCGACAGCGGAATGGACCGTCCAATGTCGTGTGGAATCCTGCATGATCATGAACGTGGGAGGCCCGCCCGCCACCAGATAGTGCCGCCCCCGGCTCGGCCCGTTGCCAATCGGAAGCCGCTCGTAGAGTTGCTCGCAGTAGAACAGGCCCTGTCTCAGTCGCGCAATGTTGCCCTCGCCCTCCAGACGGATGCCCAGTTGCTTACGTACATGGCTCGCGCCACCGTCGCAGCCCACGAGGTAAGCGGCCTTCAAAGTTCTTCTCACACCGTCGGCGGCATTGACCGCCACCAGAACGGCTTCGTCCTGCTCGGTGAATTCCAGAAACGTCGTACTCCGTATCACCGTGACCGCCGGCAATTGCTCGGCCACCTCAAGAAGAAGCGGTTCCAGTGTGTACTGAGAAATGAGCTGATAAGGTTCGAGCGGAAGGCTGCCGTCGTGGCTCTCGAGCGTGAGCGCGCGAGCCTCCGCCACCGACGGATAGGGCAAGCGCAGTATCGGAGGCTCCGCCATGGAGCGGATGATCTGGATGTCCATGGGGACGTCCTCGGGCATGCCGGCGGCCCGGATGCAGTCCGCGAGATCAAGCCGCCGGAAGATCTCCATGGTCCGCGCGTTGCAACGCTCCATTTTCGGCAAAAATTGGGGCTCCGCCTTTTGCTCGACGAGCACACACGCTATGCCGCGCTTGCCAAGATCGATCGCAAGTGTCAGCCCGACCGGCCCAGCTCCGACAATGATGACTTGAGTGTCCAAATCCGATCTCCGTTCGTATAGATCGTCATTGCAATTGTTATTTTTATTAGCAATGCCAATGAAGTGATTGAAAGACCAACGCTGAATATTTTTTATCCAGCAGGCTCGATCGATCCGACGCCTCCCTCACGTCTGCGCTGGTTCAGCATATGACGCGTTGCTCACTCAGAAAGAGGCGGGCTATCCGAATTCGCCCGGATAACATTTATTTGATTTTTCAACTAGATTTGAAATGGAGTATAGTTGATTTTTCAAATATACGCACCCATGTAAACCCGCAACCCACCGATGACCATGAAGACACCGAAGCGACCACAAGAACTCGAACAGGCGATTCCGTTCCTGCTGACACGGGCCGGAGGCCGAATGGGAAACGCATTCGCGAAGGCACTGAAACCGTTCGGCCTGAACCTCAGCGAATGGCGAGTCTGTGCCTCGTTGCTGTACGTTCCGCGCCAGACCTTGTCTGAGTTGTCGGTGCATGCAACGTCTGATATTTCCGCCCTGTCCAGGATCATTGATCGTCTTGAGAGCCAGGAGCTGGTCAAGCGCGAGAAGAGCACGACGGATGGACGATCAATCAGGATTGCCCTGACAAGCAAGGGCGACGAACTGGCGCTGCGCATCGTCCCGGTCGCGAAGCAACATGAGTCGGTGATACTGAGCGGCTTTACTGCAAACGACGTTCAGGTGCTTCGCGCCATGCTGCTCAAGGTGTACGAAAACGCCGGCGCGCTCGACGACCTTGTTTGACTCGACTCACTCGTTCGCGGCTGAAGTGTCATTCTTCGCCCCATCGTCTGATCGGCACTCATCCCAAAAAGTGGTTATAATTGAGCGCGTAATCACTCTATTTATCTTCAGACATACGATGGCACGCCCTTTGAGTCCGGAAAAACGCGGCGCCCTGCTGCTGTCTGCAACGCAAATCGTTGCTGAACAGGGCGTGCTGGCCACCACGGCGGGCATCGCCCGGCGCGCCGGTGTGGCGGAAGGCACCCTGTTCACCTACTTCGAGAACAAGGACGCGTTGTTCCAGGAGCTGTACCTGCACCTGAAGCAGGATTTGGCGAGATCCGTGATGCCGGACTATCCACACGATGCAGGCTACCGGCAGCGTATGCAGCACGTCTTCGAGCGCTATGTGAGTTGGGGACTGGCCAATGCCGCTGGGCGCTTTGCCCTCTCACGGCTTTCGGCCTCCGGCCACATACTCGACGACACACGAGCACAGGGCATGGGACCGTTTCTGGCGGTGTCCCAGATGATGGAGGACGCCGTGCGCGATGGCGTGCTGGTGGACGCCTCGATCGCATTTCTTTCGTCCATCATTGAGCACATCGCCGACACAACGATCGAGTACGTCGACAAGCACCCTGAGAGTGCCGAACGTCACCGTCAACTCGGCTTTCATGTCGCCTGGCGGGCAATCACGGTCTAAAAATTTTCGATTATCATTGAGTGCGTACGCGCTCATTATTTGAAAGGAGAACGCTATCATGTCAAATCAGAAGTGGTTCATTACCGGCGCGTCCGGCGGTCTCGGGCTCGCCCTCACGGAAAAAGTACTGGCCCAGGGGCATCCTGTGGTTGCAGCGGTGCGCCGTGTCGAAGCGATGCAGGCGTTGAAGCAGGCCCATCCGGATCTGCTCCAGGTGGAGTCGGTCGACCTGGCCGATCACGAACAGGTTCGGGCCGCCGCAGCGCGCCATCCCGATGTCGACGTGGTCGTCAACAACGCGGGCGGCGCCGTGATCGGCGCGATGGAGGAAATGAGCGAGGCCGATATCGAGCAGCAGCTTGCGCTGAATCTGCTGGCGCCAATCCACGTCACGCGTGCCTTCCTCGGGGCGTTGCGCGCAAAGAAACGCGGCACGTTCATCCATGTCAGCAGCGTCGGCGGACGCGCGGCCTTCCCCGGAGGCGCGCTGTACCACGCCGCGAAGTTCGGTCTGGAAGGCTTTGCCGAAGCGGTGGGCCAGGAAATCGCCGAGTTCGGCATCAAGACCATCATCATCGAACCGGGCTCCATCAAGACCGGCTTCGTGGCCAATATCCGCTGGACCGCAGAACTCGATGAATACAAGGACAGCGCGGTTGGCAAGCTGCGCCGCTGGATTGCGGAAAACGGCGACGCATACGCTTCAGGCGACCCCGTGAAAATAGCCGACGCCATCTATACGGTCAGCCAGATGCCGAAGCCGCCGCTGCGCACCGTCCTCGGCGGAGATGCCTTTTCTGTGCTGGAAACCGGCTACGCCGGGAGTCTGGCCGCGCTGCAGGCACAAAAGGACATCGCCGAGTCCGTGATGTTCGAGGGCAAGACTGGCTTCGTGCCCGAGTGAGCGGTGCCGCTACCCCTTTGACGAGGGGTACGGCGTCTCGCCGAAGCTATGGCACTGCTGCCGTCTTTCATCAATTGATAGGCGTCAGTAGTGCGTAACTTGCATCAAGCGCGGCGGTAGAGCTGCGCCCCGGACCCCAGCCGAGTGCTTCGCGATAGCTGCCGAGGCGCACACCGTGCGGAAGACGTGCTTCCTCCACCGCGACGGCCGCATCGGCCTGCGGCGCAACGAACAGGGCATCAGCTGGACAGTACAGCTCGCACATGAAGCAGGTCTGACAGTCGTCCTGCCTCGCGATCCGCGGAATGCCACCCTCCACCGCCTCGAATACATTAGTGGGGCACGCGCGGACGCAGATGTTGCATCCCGTGCAGCGCGATTCGCTCAAAAGTTCGATCATGCATGGGCTCCTTGATGTTCAGCTGGCACCAACCCCGTG
Source organism: Paraburkholderia sediminicola (assembly GCF_046026675.1). Taxonomy (GTDB): domain Bacteria; phylum Pseudomonadota; class Gammaproteobacteria; order Burkholderiales; family Burkholderiaceae; genus Paraburkholderia; species Paraburkholderia sediminicola_F. The sequence continues at coordinate 2,628,834 of NZ_JAQQEY010000002.1, forward strand.
TCCACCTCCTTCCTGCGGACCCATACGTCGTCGAGGCCTCCGCTGATCAATCTGTGACGCTGCCCGGCATCGATCGACTTGTATTCCGCGCGTCGATGCATGCCGCGCGTCTCGGTACGTACCTGCGCGCTGCGATACATCCAGCGCGCGGTCGCAACCATCGCCGCCGCCTCTCGCGCACGCACGGCCTCGTGCGCGCCGCGTGCCGGCGCGCGTGCGCGCAAGCCGGCCCACAGTGCGTCGAGGCGGCTCAGCGAATCGTCCAGCAGGTCCCCGCTGCGCGTCCAGTTACGCTCATACGGGAACACCTCGCCTTGCACGGCCTTCACGACACTCGCGCTGTCAAAAGGCGTGTTGTGCGACGTGTCGCGCAAGCCGACATCGCCCGCGCAATAGAGTCTGCCGGTCCCGGCGCGACGCTTCGCGAGCGCGTGGTCAGCGGCACCGGCGCCCGCCCAGAAACCCGACGACATCGCCCATGCTGCGTTATGGCTGCCGCCTCCAGTGAACCCGCCGCAAATCATCTCGCGAGTCGCGGCGTCGCCTGACGCGTAGAGACCTTCCACCGACGTCGAACAATCGCGGCCCGTGACATGCAGGCCACCGGTTCCGCGAACCGTCCCCTCCAACCTGAGCGTTATCGGGAAGTGCTGGGTGAAGGGATCGATGCCCAGCCGGTCGAAAGGCACGAAGAAGTTTGGTTGCGCCGTGCGCATCCACACGCGAACCTGTTCGTCCGCGCGGTCGAGACACGCGAACACGCGGCGCGTCTGCAGCTCGCGCGCGATGATGCTGCGCCCGAATGCCGAGCCTGCTCCCTCGAGCTTCACGCCCTGTTCGTCGTAGAACGTCGCCCATTTGTAGAACAGAGATTTGGTGACCGAAGCGAATGCCGGACCAAGACCATAGGCATTCGAGAACTCCATGCCGGACATCTCCGCGCCCACCTCGGCGGCCATCAGGTGGCCGTCGCCAGTCAACACATTGCAGCCGAGCGCGCGGCTCTGAAACGCGCAACCGCCCGTTGCAATCACCACAGCCTTCGCGCGCACGACCCACGTTTCCCCGCTCTGGCGCTGCACGCCGCGCGCGCCGGCAACCGCGCCGCCCCCATCCACGAGTAGTTCGAGGGCTGGGCTGTGATCGAGGATGCTTGCACCGCTCTCCTTCACGCGCTTGCGCATCAGCCGCATATAATCCGGCCCCTGCAGCGATGTGCGCTGCTCCTCGCCATTTTCGTCGACGGGAAACGGATAACCCCACTCTGCAAGCTGGTGGACATTCACCCAGGTTTGCTCAAGAACACGATCCATCCAGTCGTGTTCCGCAAGCTGGCCTCCCAGATCGAAACGGCTCTGTTTCGCCCGCTCTCGTGTATCGCTCTGCGGCGAGACATACCAGATCGCGGTGCCTGACGGCGCCGTCGCGCCCGAGGTCCCGCAGAAACCCTTGTCCGCCAGCACGACCTTCGCTCCCCTCGCTGCCGCGCTAATCGCGGCCCAGGTGCCGGCCGGACCGCCACCGACGACCAGCACATCGACATCATGACGCGTAGCTGCGGTTGCATCGTCCAGCGCGCCGCTCACAATCGGTTGACTCATATAAATCTTCTCCCATTAGGGCGAGGTCCAGACGGCTCGCGTTCCATCATCCCGCCGGCAGACGTCCGGCGCTCACAAAAAAACGTCCTTAAAGCGGCCCTGCACCCGTGCCGCGATACACGTTTATCGTTTATCGTTAATCGCCCGAGACATTCCATTCAACACAGCTCGCGTTTATCGATTCTTCGACTCAAACACCCCGAACCGGACTGCCGCATGCAAGCTCCACCCCAAAACCTTTCCCCTGTCGACCGCGCTGAAGATATCTCCGCCAAAGCAGCGGCAAATCTGCCATTGCAGTCGAGCGGCCGCGATCTGTCACGCAGGCAGCGGGAGATCATATGGATTGCGTTCCGTAACCATGAGGGCCTGCGCGCGTGGCCCGAAGCCGTCCTCGACACCCTCGTCGAAGCTGGCCATCTGCGCACATATGCAGATGGCCAGCTGATTTATCTCGCCAACGATCCCTGCACCGATATCCACATCATTCTTTCCGGCATGCTCGAATGGGGATGGCCAAGCACCCAGGGCATTCGGGCCGTCGAGACTTTCATCCCGCCAGGCGAGCTGGCCAATCTCACCGCCGTGATGACCGATCAGCGCTCCATTCACAACCAGCGGGCGCGCGGACTCACCCGGCTTTTTCACATTCCCGCCGCTGCGTTGAACGCCACACTCGAACGCGATCCGACCCTCACCGTAAGCCTGCTCCGTTTACTCGCCACACGTGCGCGCCACCTTCACGACTGCCTCGGCAATCTTGGTTTGATGTCGTTTCGCGCGCGCCTCGCCGGCCATTTACTCGCACTCGGCAAACGCTACGGCCACTCCGATAATGATGGCGTTACGCTCGGCATCCGTCTGTCACAGGAAGATCTGGCTGCACTGCTCATGGCCTCACGCCAGCACGTCAACAAGGAACTGCGCTGGTTCATAGACCGGCAACTCGTGCGTATCCGGTACGGCCGGATCACCTTGATAGATACCGCCGAACTCGAATCCATTGTCAGGCAGCCATCCGCCCATCCGATTGAACCGTTCGAGCCGCACCGCCCCGTTTGAGCAGCCGCACCAGATCGCTATCGGTATGATCTTTCGCCGTCGTATTCAAACGACGCCGGGGTCATTATCCAGGTTGGCTGTTTGGGCAATCTGTCGTTGACACGACAGTGCTATGCTGTTTTTCTTTTATCTAAATGACGCCATGGATTAAGCGGATTCAAAACGAAGTCATCGCTGCGGCCATGCAGGTTCCCGCCGTCACATAAGGCTATTTATATTAGTTTTACTAAGTTAATGATCGAAGCGCTCTCTCTGAATCTGTCACAACCCACTAACACTCAACGCAATCGATCCGATTTCTCGCCGAAGCACGGCTGAGGAAAACAAGCATCAGACACGATGCCAGCGCGGGCACCGCAGCCGCGACAAACAACGCGGTATTCGACCATTGCAGCCTGATCAGTTGTCCGGCCACCACAGGACCGATAATTGAGCCCGCCCGGCCGATTCCCAGACTCCAACCAACCCCGGTGGCCCGCAACGAAGTTGGATAGAGCGTCGCGGTCAACGCGTTGACCGCCGGCTGCCCGCCGACGATGCAGATTCCGCTTATCAGCACGACGGCATAGCGCAACCCCGTTGATAGATCGGGCAGACCAACAGATGCTACCGAAAATGTGGCGACCAGAAAACTGAGCGCCAGCACACGATAGAAGCCGAAACGGTCCATCAACGGACCAAGCACCAGCGCGCCCGCCGTACCGCCGATCTGCAATGAGGTGCCGATGAGCACAGCCGTCGCCACCCCGTGTCCGATTCGCAAGGAAAGCATCGGAAGCCAGTTCGACAGGAAAAAGAGGTCCAGCAGATTCGCGAAGTTGATCCCCCACAGCAGCAGCGTGATCGTGCCGCGGCCGTGGTGAAACAGCTCGCCAACGGAGGCCTTCGCTTGCGACTGCCCGCGAACGGCAAAGCGCGTTCCCGGCGCAAGCTGGACGTTCGGCGCGATTCGCCCAAGCCACTGAGCCACCTTTTCCAGGCTGCGCTGTTTGACCACCAGCAGTTGGAGCGATTCCGGCAGATACCTCGCCATCGGGACGGCAATGAGCAGCGGCAATACGCCCCCAACGAAGAACACCGACCTCCAGCCCATCGACGGGAGCAAGGCTGCGCAAAGAAGTCCTCCAGCAATGGCCCCACCCGTGAAGCCACACGAGACCCATGTCATCAGCGATGCCCGATATTTCTGCGGACTGTATTCGCTGACCAGCGCGATAGCGTTACCCATCACGCCGCCGATCCCGAAACCGGTCAGGAAACGAAGCACAAGAAATTCCGGCACACTCTGAACCAGAGTGGTACCGAGCATGCATAGCCCATAGAAAACGGTCGCGCCAATGAGTACCGGCCGACGCCCCGCACGATCGGCCATGGCGCCGAGAACGATGGAGCCCGCGAGCATCCCCAGCAAGCCGGCACCGAAAATAGGGCCGAGCTCGGCCGGGCTGATGCCCCACGCACGGACAATCGCAGGCGCGACGAAACCCATTGTCTGCACGTCGAATCCATCCATCACCACCGAGCAACCGATCATCACCATGATCCATTTCTGGAAGGTGCTCAATGGCTGGCTATCGATCAACGCGCCAATGTCGACGATCGAAGCAGGCGTCTCTTCGACTCGCTGCGCAGTATCGGGGGTCACAATTCACCTCGCTCCGTTGGCGCATGAAATCGTGCGCCAATAGGTCATTCCTGTCTTCTCGACGTTGCCTGGCGACGCGGATCCGTGCCCGTGTGCGGCGAGCCCGGCACAACGCCGTTCTAGAATGGATAAGCCGGAAGTTCGTCGCGGCTCGTCACCCACTGCCATTCCGTGAACTGGTCGATGTTGGTCAGGGTGCTGTAGTTATGTCCGTTGCCGGACAAACCCAGACCGCCCATCGGACCAAACACCTCGTGCATGACCGTCTGATCATTAATGTGGACGATGCCGGCATGCAGTCGATCCGCAATCCGCTGGGCGCGACGTAAATCCGAAGAAGCCACGGCCGCGACCAGGCCATACCGGTTCTGATTGGCGAGCGTGACCGCTTCGTCATCGTTCTTGAACACCGTCACCGCGGCGACGGGACCGAAAATCTCTTCCTCGAACGCAGGCATCCCCGGCGCGACGTCCACCATAACGGTCGGGTTAAAAAACAGCCCGTCGCGACTCCCGCCAGCGAGAACCTTCGCGCCCTTGCTCACAGACTCAGCAACGATCCGATCGACGTTTGCAGCCTGCCGTTCATTGATGATGGGGCCGAGATGGACATTGCCCTTGAAAGGGTCATCAACCGATAGAGCCCTGGTTCGCCTGACGAGGCTTTCAATGTAGGCGTCAGCAATGCGTTCATGAACGAGATGCCGGCCCGCAGACATGCAGACTTGCCCCTGATGCAAAAACGATCCCCACGCTCCAGCGCTCGCCGCAGCTTCGACATTGACGTCGTCAAGCACGATGTAGGGATTCTTGCCGCCGAGTTCGAGACTCGCTCGCTTGAGCAAGCCGCCCGCTACGGCGCCGATCGCTTGCCCGACCCGCGTGGATCCTGTGAAGCTGATCATGTTGACAAGAGGATCCCGGACCAGCGCGTCACCGGTTTCCGTCGCACCGGGAAGGACATGGAACAGCCCCTCGGGCAGCCCCGCCGCCTCGAATAGCCGCGCATACAGGACGCCGCCGCTGACCGGCGATTGAGGGTCGGGCTTGAGCAGCACTGCATTGCCGGTGGCGAGCGCCGGAGCGATGGCGCGCGCCGCCAGAATGAACGGAGAATTCCACGGGGTAATAACACCGACCACGCCCATGGGAATTCTGCGCGCTACGCTATGTCGCTCCTTCACGTCGCTTGTCGTGATCATCCCGGTTGGCTGGCTGCCCAACGCTGCCGCTTCGAGAATCTCGCGTATCGCCAGCTTCACCTCCAGTTGCCCCTTTGGCCGTATCGACCCAGTCTCGCGAACAATCTGAACGGCGATTTCCTCTTTGTGAACCTCCAGCAAACGGGCGACCTCGCGCAACACATCCCCGCGCTGAGGCCCTGGCGTCGCGGCCCAGGCGCGTTGCGCCTCGGTCGCGATCGCGGCGGCGGCGGACACATCGGCAGCCGATGCGCAACCAATCGATCCCAATTCCACGCCGGTCGCCTTCTCGGTCACCGGGATCGTACCCGCGCCTCCGGTCTTCCATCCGCCGCTATAGATTTTGTTACGCCACACATCTGCTGGTGCCAATTGAGTCACGGACATTCGATTTCTCCTATTCCTCGCATCATTCAAGACCGAACAAACGCTGTGCGTTTTCCCGTCCAATCTTCACGCGATCCGTTTCGCTGATCGAGCATGTGTCGAACCACTGGGACGCCTCGTCATGCGTTTCGAACGGATAGTCCACCGAATACATGATCCTGTCGCTGCCCATTTCCAGCATCGTGGACAGCAACGTCTGCGTTCTGAAATTTCCGCTCGTCGTGACGTAAACATTCTCCCTGAGGTATTCGCCCACGCTGCGCTTGCAGGGCAATCCTCGCGGCGCCTTCTGGAGAATGTGGTCGACACGCCAGATGTTGAACGGAATCCCCTCGCCGAGATGGCCAAGAATCATCTGCAACTCAGGATTGCGGTCGAAGAGACCGGAGGTCATCAGCCGCAGTGCGTGAGTACTCGTCTCAACCGCGAACGCCCAGGTTGCGGCGGTCAGCCATGGGAAACCATCGTAGATCGGTTCGCGCGACGGCAACGGATCGCGAGGGTGCATATAGAAAGGCTTGCCGAGCGCCGCCGCGCTCGCCCAGAAATCGGTGTATTGCGGGGCATCGTAGTACACAACGTTTTCCGCATCGCCCACCTGGGAAAAGCCATTCACCATGAAGCCATGGAATCCCAGATCTTTCACGCTTCGCTCGAGTTCGCGTGCCGCCGCTTCGGGGTCCTGCATAGGCAACGCGGCAAATCCGCCCAAACGGGATGGATGGCGGCCAACATGTTCTGCGAGGACATCATTGGCCCGTCGCGCGACATCAATCGCCTGTTTAACGTCCGGGATACCCTGGATGCCAGGCGAGTTGAGTGACAAGATTGAATACCCGGTTCCGCCCTGCTCCATCCGCTCGAGTCTCTGCTGCTCGATGTCCATCAGATTGGACTTCAGCATTTCCCAAACGGCGGCAGGCGCATAAATTTTCGACTGTTCGATAGTGAGGTCTATCGCAAAGTGTTCCTCAAGCGCAATCTTGTTTCTCATTGATCTGCTCCAATTCAAGGCATCGCAACCTCATCTGCAAAGCGAAGATGAGGCGCATCACACGGGTTTGTCCCAGAAGCTAATTTATTTGATTTTTCAACTATGTTGCGACTGAGTGTACTTGATTTTTCAAGTATGTGTGCACCGAGTAAACCCTGAATCGACTGGCAGACACCCGCAAGCAACGCAACGGTCGAGTCGCGGGCCAAAGTGGGCCGCTACGAAACCTAAGGAAGGGAGAGGACGATCATGCAGGCTGAGGCAATGACGCGAATATTCGAGTCACTCAGGCTGCACGGTATGGCATGGACGCAAAAAAAACGGTGCGACTCCGATATAACCGGAGTCGCACCGCGACATGCAGAATTACCTTCGCAAAGTGAGGCAAAGTGCCGTCAGGGTTGCGAGCTTGACGGAACCCTCACCCTGCTCAGGCGAGGTCGAAGCGGTCGAGGTTCATCACCTTGACCCACGCTGCGACAAAGTCGCGAACAAATTTCGCCTGCCCATCCTCGCTTGCATAGACTTCGGACAGCGCCCGCAACTGAGCGTGCGAACCAAACACCAGATCAACACGGCTACCGGTCCACTTCACCTCACCGGTTTTGCGGTCGCGCCCTTCGAACACGTCCCGGGAGACCGGTTTCCATTCCGTACCCATGTCGAGCAGGTTGACGAAAAAGTCGTTGGTCAGCGTTTCCGGCCGCTTGGTGAAGACACCATGCGAATCCTGCCCGCTCTGAACCTTCAGGGCGCGCAAGCCGCCGATGAGCGCCGTCATCTCGGGTGCGGTCAGGGTCAGCAATTGCGCCTTGTCGATCAGCAATGCCTCGGCCGGGACACTGTACTTGCCCTTCAGATAGTTACGGAAACCATCGGCGACGGGTTCAAGCGCTCCAACGGATTCCACGTCGGTCTGATCCTGCGACGCATCCGCGCGTCCCGGCGTAAATGCCACGGTCACCTGATGGCCGCCGTTTTTCGCGGCCTGCTCGATGCCGGCGCTACCGGCCAGCACGATCAGGTCGGCCAGCGATACCTTCTTGCCGGACTGCGCGCCGTTGAACTCGCTCTGGATCCCTTCCAGGACCTTCAGTACCTTCGCCAGTTGCTCGGGCTGGTTGACCGCCCAGTCTTTCTGCGGGGCGAGGCGAATGCGCGCGCCGTTGGCGCCGCCGCGCTTGTCCGAGCCGCGGAAGGTGGATGCCGACGCCCAGGCCGTCGACACCAGTTGCGAAACGGACAGCCCTGACGCCAGAATCTTCTGCTTGAGCGAGGCGACGTCCTGATCGTTCACCAGAGCGTGGTCGACCGCCGGAATCGGGTCCTGCCAGATCAGTTCTTCAGCGGGCACTTCCGGTCCAAGATAACGGGCGCGCGGTCCCATGTCGCGGTGAGTGAGCTTGAACCATGCACGGGCGAAGGCGTCGGCCAGTTGGTCGGGGTTCGCCAGGAAGCGCCGCGAAATTTTCTCGTAGACGGGGTCGAAGCGCAGCGAGAGGTCGGTGGTGAGCATCGTCGGCCGCTGCTTCTTCGCGGCATCGTAAGCGTGCGGAATCGTTTCGCCGCCATCCTTGGCGACCCACTGGTTGGCGCCGGCGGGGCTCTTGGTCAGTTCCCATTCGTACTTGAACAGGTTCTCGAAGAAGCCGTTGCCCCACTTCGTCGGCGTGGTGGTCCAGGTGACTTCCAGTCCGCTGGAGATCGCGTCGGCGCCCTTGCCGGTGCCAAAGCTGCTCTTCCAGCCCAGCCCCTGGTTCTCGAGGTCGGCGGCCTCCGGTACCGGACCCACATTGTCGGCAGGACCGGCGCCGTGCGTCTTGCCAAAGCTGTGGCCACCGGCGATCAGCGCGACCGTTTCCTCGTCGTTCATGGCCATGCGAGCGAAGGTTTCACGGATGTCATGTGCCGCAGCGAGCGGATCAGGATTGCCGTCGGGACCTTCCGGGTTGACATAGATCAGGCCCATCTGCACGGCGCCCAGCGGGTTTTCCAGGTTGCGTCCGTTGTCATCGCGGCTGACTTCGCTGCCATGCAGTTCTGGATCGGCCACGATCACACCTTCGCCGCCACTGCCGGCAGCTCCTTTGCCGTAACGGACATCGCCGCCCAGCCAGGTCTTTTCGTTGCCCCAGTAGACGTCCAGGTCCGGCTCCCAGGTGTCGGCGCGACCGCCACCGAAGCCGAATGTCTTGAAGCCCATGGTCTCGAGCGCGACGTTGCCGGTAAGGATCAGCAGATCGGCCCAGGAAATTTTCTGGCCGTACTTCTGCTTGATCGGCCACAGCAGGCGGCGAGCTTTATCGAGGCTGACGTTGTCCGGCCAGCTGTTGAGCGGCGCGAAACGCTGCTGACCACGCCCGGCGCCACCGCGGCCGTCGCCGATGCGGTACGTGCCGGCACTGTGCCAGGCCATGCGGATGAAGAACGGACCATAGTGGCCGAAGTCTGCCGGCCACCATTCCTGCGAGTCGGTCATCAGTGCCGCAAGATCCTTCTTCACCGCGGCGAGATCGAGGCTCTTGAACGCCTCGGCATAGTTGAAGCCGCTGTCCAGCGGGTCCGACTTGCTGGAGTGTTGGCTAAGCAGATCCACCCGCAGCTGCTTTGGCCACCAGTCACGGTTGGTCGTGCCACCTCCGGCAGCATGATTGAACGGGCACTTTGCATCGTTTGACATGCACTATCTCCTTGGGGAATGTACCCACTACCAGTTCTTCCACGGCGTCTGGCTTCTACGGTGCATCGCCGAACCAGCGCCAACGGGCGGTCGGGAAATCACATGATGGGCTCTTTTTGATGTGCTGGCACTGTCACCCAGCGCGCATAGCCTTCGTCCGATGACGGACGTCTTGGCGTGTATTGGACCAGGATTGGTCCGCGTCGGCAGGCCTACTGCACATAAAAATATATGTGAGAGCGGCCATCAACAGAATGCGATTTTTGCAATGCTATTGATAGATCGTAACTATAACGTGACAGATGCCTTTCATATTTACCGTCATGTGCGCCTTCCAGCGCCGTGGAGAGTGCGGCTTATTTGTGCGTCTACATCTATCGACCCCATAGCCAGTAGTGGCTTCAAGCATATCGTAAAATTCCGATATATGATTCGTCTTGTAGCGATGCAGATGAATGGCCGCTAACGCGCGTCATACCTGCCTGTTGTTGACGATCTGAAGTTGATGCCCTGAAACCGACCCACATGACGCTCGATATCGACGCGATTCACAAAGCGCTTGCCAACCCCGTACGGCGGGAGATTCTCGGTTGGCTGCGCGAGCCGTATGCGCATTTCTCCGACCAGGAGCTGCCACTCGATCACGGCGTGTGCGCCGGCAAGATCGACGCGCACTGCGGCTTGTCGCAGTCAACCGTGTCGGCGCACCTCGCCGCCTTGCAGCGCGCCGGTCTGGTTACGTCGAAGCGGGTCGGTCAATGGGTGTTTTTCAAACGCAACGAGGCTGTCATTCAAGCTTTTCTCGAGCACATGAACACCGAGCTCTGAGCGCTTCATCCGCATCGCCGCGTTTTTTCGCTTATTTCATCACGCAGTTTTTTAAGGCCGGGGCCACGCGCCCGCCACCTAAGGTGAACTCATATGCCGACTCTTTTTGACCCGCTCCAGATTGGCGACATCACGTTGTCGAACCGCATCATCATGGCGCCGCTTACGCGCCAACGCGCCGAAGAAATCCGCGTGCCGAACGCGCTGATGGCGAAGTACTACGCCGAACGCGCAACGGCAGGCCTGATCATTAGCGAAGCTACGTCCGTTACACCGCAAGGTGTCGGTTACGCCGACACCCCGGGTATCTGGTCGCAGGAGCAGGTGGAAGGCTGGAAGATCGTCACGAACGCCGTGCACGCAGCCGGCGGCAAGATTTTCCTGCAGCTGTGGCACGTCGGCCGTATTTCGGACCCGCTGTTCCTCAATGGCGAACTGCCGGTTGCGCCTAGCGCCATCCCGGCGCAAGGCCACGTGAGCCTGGTGCGTCCGGAACGTCCGTACGTGACGCCGCGCGCACTCGAACTCGACGAAATCGCGGGCGTAGTCGAAGCGTTCCGCAAGGGCGCTGAAAACGCGAAGGCAGCAGGTTTCGACGGTGTGGAAGTGCATGGCGCGAACGGCTATCTGCTCGACCAGTTCCTGCAGGACAGCACCAACAAGCGTACCGACGTCTACGGCGGCCCGATTGAAAACCGCGCCCGCCTGCTGCTCGAAATCACTGACGCCTGTATCGACGTCTGGGGCGCGAACCGTGTCGGCGTGCACCTCGCACCGCGCCGCGACTCGCACACCATGGGTGATTCGGATCCGGCAGCGACCTTCGGTTACGTGGCACGCGAACTCGGCAAGCGCAAGATCGCGTTCATCGCCGCCCGCGAAGCACTCGGCGACGACCGCCTCGGCCCGCAACTGAAGAAGGCGTTCGGCGGCCCGTACATCGCGAACGAAAAGTTCACCAGGGAAACCGCGCAGCACGTGCTCGACGCGGGTGAAGCGGACGCGGTGGCCTGGGGTCAACTTTTCATCGCGAATCCGGATCTGGTGCGCCGCTTCGCGACGAATGCGCCGCTGAACAAGCCGAATCCGGCAACCTACTACGCACGCGGCGAAACTGGCTACGTGGATTATCCGACGCTGGAAGCAGTGGAATAAGACGTTCGGTTCATGCGGCGTTACGCAAGGTCACGCCGCATGAACACGCGTTTGGATTCGTCGAGTCCGCGCGCGATGTGCGCATCGCGCCGTGCGATCAGTGCCGCATCCAGATCGGCCTCCTCGATATCGCGAAAGCCGAGCCGCCGATAGTACGGCGCGTTCCACGGCACATCGCGAAACGTCGACAAAATGAGTTGCGTTATCTGTTGCGCACGCGCGAGTCGCGCGACCTGCTCGATCAGCGCCGCGCCGATACGTTGCCCGGCATGCGAACTCAACACGTCAAGCTCCTGAACATAGAAGCGCGCGGGTTGCGGCTCGAACATCACAAACCCCACACACGTCTCATCAGTATCCACGGCGACGACGATCTGCTGCGCGTCGATCTTGTGGTGGACAAGTTCCAGCTCCATCGGCGGTGCATCGGCGATACCGGTCATGCCGACGCTGACAAAACGCTGGCCGGCCTCGAATTCGATCGTACGGATAGCGTCCGCATCGTGCGGTGCGGCAAGGCGGAACGTGAGGTTGGAAGCGTGTTGCATAGGGGTTTCTTAACTTTTTTCGGGCGCGATTCTGGAAGACACGCCCCGATATTGACATCAGCAGCAAGAAATAAACAAGTGCCCGCACCGCCGCGGGACTAAAATCCCGAACACCCAAACCCCTTTCAAACCAAGATGGATCTCATGCATGTGCTGCAGGTCGCCCTGCACTTCGACCAGCACCTGAGCGGTTTGATCGTGCAATACGGCACGGCCGTCTATGCGATGCTATTTCTCGTCGTGTTCGTCGAAATCGGTTTCCTGCCGCTTTTCTTTTTGCCTGGCGATCCGCTGATCTTCATCTGTGGCGGTCTCGCCGCCACTGGCGCGCTGAACGTCTGGCTCGTGATCCCCGTGCTGTTCGCCGCCACGGTGACCGGCAGCATCGTCGACTATGCGATCGGCCGTGCCATCGGCGAAAAAGTCTATACCGCAGACTACCGCTGGCTCGACAAAAACGCACTGCGCAAAGCACACACGTTTTACGAAGCACGCGGTGGCCTGACCTTTCTGCTGTCCCCGTTCATTGCCGTCGTGCGCACGTTCGCGCCGTTCGTCGCCGGTGTTTCGCGCATGACGTTTGCACGTTTCGTGTCGTTCGTTACGGCCGGCGCGGCGCTGTGGATCGTGTCGCTGGTGGCGGCCGGCTATCTGTTCGGCAACGTGCCGCTGGTGCGCGATCATATGAGTTCGATCGTGCTGCTGGGCGTCTCGCTCGGTGTCGGATCGCTGCTGGTGAGCGCCGTGTGGCGCTTCGTCAACCGGCGGTTGCGCGCTCATTAAACCGGAGATTGCGCGCTCACTAAGCCGATGGTTGCGCGCCCACTGAATTTCGTGGAGAAACCTTATGTCGCTGTCTGCTTTGCTCGTCTTCGCGCTGGCGCTGATCATCGCCGCCGGCACGCCCGGCCCCAGCATCGCCGCACTGGTCGCGCGCGTGCTGACCAACGGCTTTCGCGACGTATTGCCGTTTCTCGCCGCGATGTGGTTGGGTGAAGCATTGTGGCTCACCTGCGCCGTAGCCGGCCTTGCGGTGATCGCGCGCAGCTTCGGCATGGTGTTTATCGCGCTGAAATTTGTCGGTGTCGCCTATCTGCTGTTCCTGGCCTGGAAGATGTGGCGCGCGCCGGCCGACGTGCAAGGCAGCGACCTGCCGAGCGGCCAGTCGCCGTGGCGCATGTTCATCGCCGGCCTGCTGGTAACGCTCGGCAATCCGAAGATCATGATGTTCTACCTCGCGTTGCTGCCGACCATCATCGATCTGTCGCGCATCGGCACCGTCGCGTGGTTCGAACTCACGCTCACCATGCTGATCGTACTGATGGCCGTCGACTTCGGTTGGGCGCTGCTCGCCACACGTGCGCGCAAGTTGCTGAGCACGCGCCGCGCGGTGAAGTTCACCAACCGCGCCAGCGCCACGGTCATGGCCGGTGTTGCCGCCGCTATCGCCACACGCTGACGAGAACGTACGACGCACACGCAGCCATTCAGCCCGGTGGCGCAGCCGATTGCACTTCAGTCCGTAGCGACGCCAGCAAAACCTGCCACCATTCGCCGTGCCGCAACAGAAACACGCGCTCGGGGAAATGGTGGCGCGCGACATGCTCCTGCGGCACCGTATCCCAGCCGCGATGCTCCACGGTCACGCGCGTTTCGTCACCCACCGCTTCGAAACGCACTTCGACCTGCGTGTGCTGCGCGTCGGTGAAACTGGCCTGACGCCAGCCGAATGCCAAACGCTCGCCCGGCTCCCAGACCGTCACGCGGCCGATCTCGAACACGCTGCCGTCCGGTTGTGTTTCGATCAGGCGGACATACGCAGCGGACGTGTGAGGCGCCTCGGCCTGTTCGAACGACAGCACGCCCGCGCCTTGCGGCGTGAACTGAAACAGGCCATTCGGCCGCCACCATCTGCCGATCTCACGCGTAAACACTTCGAACGCGCGCTTGGGCGTTGCCACGACGCGTAGCGACACCTGCACGCGCGAACTCATTCCTGTTGCTCCAGATGCGCCTTGAACGACAGCAATTGCTCGGACCATAAGGCTTCGGTCTGTTCGAGCCATGCCTTGAGTTCGCTCATCGGCGCCGACCTGAGCACGTAGAGACGCACGCGCGCGTCGACGCCGTCGTGCGATTCTTCGATCAGTTCGCTCGAGCGCAGCACACGCAAATGCCGGCTCATCGCCTGCGGCGAAAGACCGGTGGCTTGCGCGAGTTCGCCGGCGCGCATCGGCTGCTGGCTGAGCAGATCGACCACCTGACGCCGGTTCGGATCCGCCAGTGCGGCCAGAGTGCGGTCAAGCGAGACGCTGGCAGGCAGTCCCATCGCTTATACCCACCCTTCGATTTTCAGGCCGCTCACACGCTCTGCTTCCTCGCGCGACACCTCGCGAACCGTCTGGCCGAAGCTCCAGACGTGCCCTTCCGGATCGCGCGCCGCATAGACGCGGTCGCCATAGAACTGATCCGCCGGTTCGCGCGTGATGACAGCGCCCGCAGCACGCGCATGGGTGCAATGTTCGTCGATCCCCTCGCGCAGTTGCACGTGCACTGATTGCGTATTCTTGCCGCCGATCGAAGCAGGACTCGTCGCGTCTTCCGACCATTCGCGGCAGATCATCACGTAGCTGTCGCCGAAACGCATTTCCGAGTGGCCCAACTGGCCGTCGCTATCTGTGACCACCAATTGACGCTCGAAGCCGAACGCTTTCTCAAGCCAGTCGAGCGCGGCAAACGGATCCTTGTAGTACACCGACGCGCCCAGCGAAGGACGATGAAACGGTTCGTTCATGATTGCCTCCTTTTATAAACCTTTTGGTTTATATTTAACATTATAGTTAAATAAATTGGAAATGCAAGGAAGGCGTGTTTGTATTGCTGACTCTTTCCAACGGAAATCTGGATCGCGGTGCGGCACGCAGCCGCTAGCCCTTCGGCGTCGTGTCGTGAATTCTCGCGGCACGCAAGAAATCGAAATCGACGCCCTTATCGGCCTGCAGCACCGTATCGAGGAACAGTTTCCGATACCCGCGTTCGGCCGTCGGCACGTCTACGGGCGCGGCGGCCGCACGGCTTGACAGTTCGGAGTCCGACACGAGCAGCGTGATTTCGCGCGCGGCTACGTCAAGCCGGATACGATCGCCGTTTTGAACATAGGCCAGCGGGCCACCCACGGCCGCCTCAGGCGTCACGTGCAACACGATGGTGCCAAAGGCGGTGCCACTCATGCGCCCGTCAGAAACGCGCACCATGTCCTTGACGCCGGCACGCGCCAGCTTTTTCGGAATCGGGATATAACCGGCCTCAGGCATTCCCGGCGCACCTTTCGGACCGATGTTTTTCAGCACCAGAATATCGTCGGCCGTGACGTCGAGGTCGTCCGAGTCAATACGCTCAGCCATATCCTGACCGTTCTCGAACACCACAGCGCGCCCCTCGTGCTGCATGAGGTTGGCATCGGCGGCGGATTGCTTGATGATCGCGCCGCCAGGCGCTAGGTTGCCGTACAAGACGGCAATGCCGCCTTGCGGATAGATCGGATCGGCGATTGTGCGCACCACATCCTGTTCGAAGCCGGGACCGGCCAATTCGATCTCCTCGCCCAACGTGCGCCCGGTGATGGTCATCGCGTCGAGCTTGAGCAGCGGCTTGAGTTCGCGCAGCAACGTCGCCATGCCGCCGGCGTGGTGGAAGTCTTCCATGTAGTGCTGGCCGGACGGTTTCAGGTCCAGCAACACCGGTGTTTCGCGACCCATGCGATCCAGTGCCTTCAGATCGACATCCAGTCCCATGCGTCCCGCAATAGCGGTCAGGTGCACGATGCCATTGGTCGAGCCACCGATCGCGAGCAACACGCGGATGGCGTTCTCGAATGCATCGGCGGTCAGAATCTTGTCGATCGTCAGGCCGCTGCGTGCCATTCGCACGGCCTGGGCGCCGGTCTCCTCCGCGATACGGATACGATCGGCCGTCACAGCCGGCGGCGATGCGCCGCCCGGCACTGTCATCCCCAGTGCTTCGGCCACGCAAGCCATGGTGCTGGCAGTGCCCATCACCGAACAGGTGCCGACGCTGGCCACGAGTTGGTTGTTCACGGCGGCAATTTCCGCGCTATCGATCTCGTCGGCGCGGAATTTGCCCCAATAGCGGCGGCAATCAGTGCACGCACCCACGCGCTCGCCGCGGTGCGAGCCGGTCAGCATGGAGCCTGTGATCAGTTGGATGGCGGGAATATTCGCCGATGCCGCGCCCATCAACTGCGCCGGCACGGTCTTGTCGCAGCCCCCGATCAGCACGACCGCGTCCATCGGTTGGGCGCGGATCATCTCCTCGGTATCCATCGACATCAGGTTGCGCAGGTACATGCTGGTCGGCTGCGAAAAACTTTCATGAATGGAAATGGTCGGGAAATCCATCGGTAAGCCGCCAGCCAACATCACGCCGCGCTTGACCGCCTCGATCAATTGCGGCGCATTGCCGTGGCACGGGTTGTAGGCGCTGCCGGTGTTGGAGATGCCGACCACAGGTCGATCCAGTGCTTCGTCGGTATAGCCCGCCCCCTTGATGAAAGCTTTACGCAAAAACAGGGAGAAGCCGCTGTCACCATAGTTGGTGAGACCTTTGCGGATCCCGGTGGCCGGTGCGGCGAGCGAATCGTCTGGTTTGATCTTGGACATGGGGAAATCCGGCATAAGGTGCGTGAAAGAGGAGCATGGCAAGTGCGGGAAGCGGTGCTGCGACGCTCAGGCAGATCCACCCTTTGCGTTTTCCCTCGCCTCGGTGCGCGCTTCGATCGCATGCACGACGGCCGCCATATCGGCTTGACCGTGACCCAACTCAACAGTCTCGGTGTACAGATCAAAGCAGACATCCAGCAACGGCGACGCGAGATTCGCATGGCGCGCCGCCTCGGCCGCGAGCCGGTTGTTCTTCAACACGTCGACAATCGAGGCCTGCACCGTGAAATCCTCGTTCACGAGCTTGTCGACCTTCACGCGCGATACGTTGCTAGCCATCGGGCCCGCGTCGAGCACGGCCTGGAATTGCTTCATGTCGAGCCCGTAGCGCCGCGCAAGATGCGATGCCTCGGCAAGCGCGGTCACCATCGGAATCAGGAACGTGTTGACCGACAGCTTCATCAGAAGGCCCGCTGGCACCGCCCCGCAAATCACCGTTTCGTGGCACATCGGTTTGAGGAGTGGACGCACTTCTTCGACGGCCACCGGCTCGCCCGCCAGCATCGCCACCAGTTGACCCGCTTCGGCCGGCTTGCGCGAGCCCGAGACGGGCGCCTCGACGTACTGCCCTCCTGCCGCGCGGATGTCGGCCTCGATACCACGGGAATAGTCGGCCGATGTCGTGCCCATGTGCACGATGATGTGCTGTGCGACGTTCGTTGCGAAATCCGCGGTGTGGCGGCCGAGCACTGCGTCGAGCGCCGTATCGGTAGCCATCATCAGGATAACGATGCGGGCCTGCTGGAAGACATCGCCCGCGCTGTCCACAACTTGCGCGCCTGCGTCGCGCAACGCGGCGCAACGTTCCGGCGTGCGGTTCCACACAACCAGTGGGGTGCCGGCGCGCGCGAGGTTGAGCGCCATTGGCTGCCCCATCACGCCGAGGCCGATGAATCCTACTTTCATGGGTGTCTCCCTTTCTTATCCGTTGCTTGTGGCCACGGTTCGGTGGACCGGGCGCAGGCGCACGCGCGCGACAACGAGGCCACCGCTTTGGCC
The DNA here is from genome assembly GCF_046026675.1 of Paraburkholderia sediminicola. GTDB lineage: Bacteria > Pseudomonadota > Gammaproteobacteria > Burkholderiales > Burkholderiaceae > Paraburkholderia > Paraburkholderia sediminicola_F. The sequence goes on from NZ_JAQQEY010000002.1 coordinate 2,646,674, forward strand.
ACCTCGTAACGCCCTTTGCTGGACGAAGTCAATCGAGCCGAGCGACGCCGCCCAGTCTATCTAAATTGCCGCAATCACGCCTGCACACCGCGGGTGCCGATGTTCATAAGAAAAATGCAGCAATGCCGCAAATATTTTCATTTTACTGCTCGCGGCGCGGCGCTCAGGATGAGAGCACAGCAAGGAGACGGAGCCGCCATGGACCCCACAATTCCCAACGATAGTTCGGACACGCTGCGCGGAGCGGACATGCACGACCCTATCGAAACCCTGATCCTGGACCTGCTGGAATGGATTGGACCGGGCGCCCGGCCCTACAGTGAAGCGATCGAAGTCTGGCGGACCTCCTGCCCACGGTTGCCGATCTGGGAGGATGCCTTCGCGCGCGGCTATCTCACGCGCACCCATTTACCCGGCAGCGTGGCCGAAGTGACGCTCAGCGACGCCGGCGTTGCCTATCTGCGCGCCAGCCGCGGCATGCCGCGGGCGGAGTCGCCTGCCGTCCGCCCACTCGCCTGAGCGCACCTTATCGCCACCAGCGCAGCGGACGGCGCAGATGATGCCTCTCCAACCGCACCGCGGCGCCCGCCTGGAGAAACGCGGGCATGCCGTCCAGCGGGCTGCCTTCGAGCCGTTCGCGCTCCTCGTCGGCCTCGACCGTCCTCGCCGGATCGATGAAAAGCGCCGCCACGATCCCCACCCCGAGCAGGCATGCGGAAATCGTAAAAGGCACGTTATAACTGCCGGTCGTTTCGATCAGATAGCCGAACACGACGGGCGAGATCATGCCGGCGACGCCGAAGCCCGTGTTCATCATGCCGCCTGCCGTGCCCGCGTATCGACCACCTATGTCGAGCGGCAAAGTCCACAACACAGGGTTCGTGATCTCGAGAAAGAAGAACGACGCCGACAGGTACAGCACCGCCATGAGTGGATTGGTCGCGGACACCATCGGCAGCAGGAACACGAGCGAGCCGCCCATGCCCACCACCAGCACGGCACAGCGCGCAAAGCGCAGCCGGCCGGTGCGCTTGTAGAGCCGGTCGGAGACGACACCGCCCAGGGTATCGCCGATCACGCCCGCGAGCAGCGGCAGCGCCGTAAACAGCGCCAGTTGCTTGAGATCGAAGCCGCGGGCTTCCTTCAGGTATGAAGGCAACCAGGTCAGATAAACCCACAGCAGCCAGCCGTAGCAGAAGTCGACGAACGTGACGAGCCACATACGACGGACCAGCTTGCGCCATGGCGTGGCCGCACGTTTGGCGCGTTCGCAGTCGCCCGCGCGATAGCCGATCTCCGCCGTTTCCTCAGGCGTCACGCGCCGGTTCTGCTCCGGTGAGTTCGTAAAGACGCAGAGGTATAGAACCGTCCACGCGAGACTCGCCACGCCGAGCAGAATGAACGCGTCGCGCCAGCCGCCCGCCACCACCACCGCGAGCACGAGCGGCGGCGTGACCGCGCCGCCGAGGCGGGCGAAGCTATGGGTAATGCCTTGAGCGAAACCCCGCTCCGCCACCGGCATCCAGTAGGTAAAGGCACGCGTCGCCGTCGGAAACGCGCCGCCCTCGCCGATGCCCAGTGCGAACCGCAGCGCGACGAGCATTGCCACACTGCCGGCGAATCCGGTCGCGAGCGTCGCCGCCCCCCAGATCAGCGAAAGTACCGTCAGCACCAGCTTCGGCCCGTACTTGTCCGACAGCCAGCCGCCGATGACCTGCATGAACGCGTACGGATAAGCGAAAGCGGAAAACACGAGGCCGAGTTGAACCGTCGTCAGCCCCATTTCGTGCCGGATGATAGGACCGGCCACGGCAATATTCACACGGTCGATGTATGAGATGAAATACATCAGGCACATGACGGCCAGGATGATGTGGCGTGTCTTCACACGCCGCTTGAGCGTTTGCATGCTGTCTCCTGTGTCTCTTATGTGACGCCGGGGGCGTCTGTGATCGTTCGATCCGTACGTCGTACTGCGTCGCGTGCGCTTCGACCCGCGCCCTCCTCCTGTGCCTGCTAGCGCGATCCGGGCGTGCCGCCGCGCATGCCGATACACGCGCCGTCAGGTAGGTACGAGCTTCAGGCGCTGCACCTTGCCCGACGGTCCACGAGGCAGTTCCGCGATGAAGCGAAACTCCTTCGGCGTCTTGTAGCGGCCCAGTTCGCGCAGACAGTGCGCATGCAGATCCGCAATATCGAGCGCGCCCGGCCCCTCTGAAATGCGAGGCACGATGAAGGCGACGATCTCCTGGCCGTAAGCGGTATCCGGCACGCCCACCACCGCCGCATCCAGCACGCCGGGGTGTTTGAGCAACGCTTCATCGATCTCGCGCGGGGCGATGTTTTCGCCGCCCTTGATGATCAATTCCTTTGCACGGCCGTTGATGTAGAAGTAACCGTCGCTGTCGCGATAGCCCAGGTCGCCGGTACGCAGCCAGCCGTCGGCGGTAAAGGCCGCACGCGTTTCTCTCGCGCGCTTGTAATAGCCGCGCATGACCTGTTCGCCACGCAACACCAGTTCGCCGCACTCGTCAGGCGCGCATTCGCGGCCGTCACGATCGATCACCTTCGCTTCGCCGCCTGACGGCAGGCCGATACTGCCGATTCTTCTGCTTGCCGGGTCGTATGGGTTGCTAAACATAGGCGCCGCGGTTTCGGTCATACCCATCGTTTCGATGATGCCGACCCCGAAACGGGCCTCGAACGCGCGGTGATGATCGACGGGCAGCGCCGCCGACGCACTGCGGCAGAATCTCAGGGCGGACAGATCGACCGTGCACGGTTCGTCGTTATTGAGAAGATAAGCGACGATCGTCGGCACCACGTTGATCCATGTGCAACCATGGCGCGCGACATCGCGCCAGTAGGTGCGCGCGGAAAATCGCGGCGCCATGACCACCGAGCCGCCATGAAAGAGCGGCGCGAGCAACGTCACGACGAGACCATTGATGTGATAAAGCGGCAAGGCGGCGAAGACCCGGTCGCTGGTTCCGAGCCGGTGTTCGTGCGAGATGTTGCGCGCATTGGCCAGCAGGTTTCGCTGGTCCAGCAGGACGCCTTTTGGCGCACCCGTCGTGCCGGACGTGTACATCAGCAGCGCTACGTCGCTTGCAGCCGGGTCGCCGCTTGAAGGCGTTTCGGTATCCCAGGTGTCTACATGTTTCGCCTGTGCCTCGTATGTCACACGTGACACGCACTGGGCCGGTTTTGCGTGCACATCCATAGACGCCGCCATTTCCGCCAACACGGGTTCGACGGCGGTCGGCGCCGGTGCAATAGCGGCATCGGGCGCCGTCTGCAGCAACGCGATGTCGCGGGTCAATCCCTGCTCGCGCAACTCCGCGATCGCGCCCGACATCGCCGCGTGCGTATCGCTCGAAACAAAGACCATGCGCGTGTCCGAATGTTCGACGATGTAGCGCAACTGCGACGGCTGGCACAACAGATTGAGCGGGTTGGCGACGAGCCCGCTGTACATCGCCGCGAGCAGCAGCCTTGCCGTATGGATGCCGTTACCCATGAAGACCGACACGACATCGCCGGGCTGCAAGCCTGCTTCGTGAAAAACCGTCTCGAGCGCGCGGCAGTCGTCGCGCAGTTCCGCGAAGGTCAGCACGTCGGGACGCAGCACGGCGCCGCCGTCTTCAGCACATTCAGGAGCCGCCAGCAGGAACGGCTTGTCGGGATACTGCACGGCACGCGCGTCGATCAGCGCACGGATTGTGTGAGGCGTCGTCATTTGCCATACCTCACGAAGAAATCCCCGAGTACGTCGTCCAGTTCGGGGACGCGCTCTTCGATCGGGTAGGCCACTCGCGTGATGTTCAGGTAATGCTGAAAGTTGAGGTTGCTCGAGAAATTGTTGCGGCCCCACGTTCCGCATCCCATCGACAGCGAGAATGGCAAGCCGTTATCGAAGTTGCCGCCGGTTGCAAGGCAATGCGCCTGATTCACGATCACGCGCGCTACCGGCAGCGTCGAGGCGAGCTGCTCCGCCTGGCCCGAATCGCTGGAATGCAGGCCGACCGAGTGCCCTGCGCCCATGTAGCCGTAGACGCCGCGCACGACGTCGGCAGCGGCGTCGAAGGTCTCCGCGCGATAAACAGTCAGTACCGGTGCGAGCTTCTCGCCCGAGAACGGGTAGTCAGCGCCGAAGCCGGTTTCCTCCACCATCAGGAAAGCGGGCTCACGTGCGGCGATGTCGTCGAGGCCCGCAGCCTGTGCAATCTCCGTGGCCGAGCGTGCAGTGCAGTGCGCTGATAACTTGCCGTTCGACCACAGGGCGGCCTGCAAGTGTGCCTTTTGTGCGGCGTCGAGCATCACACCGCCGCAGGCGGTCAGTTCGGCCAGCATGTCCGCGTACATCGCGTCTTCGATCACGACGCTGTTTTCGGACGAACAGCTGGTGGCGTTGTCGAACGTTTTCGAGCGCGCGATCTTGTGCGCTGCATCGTGCAAATCTGCAGACGCAGTGACGATCGAAGCAACGTTCCCCGCTCCCACGCCAAACGCGGGCGTCCCGCTTGCGTACGCCATCCGCACATTCGCCTGCGACCCGGTCGCCACGACCAGATCGCATTGCCGCATCAGTTCAGCGGTGGCCGCCTTGCTGATCGGCGCAGGCAACATCTGGACGAGGTCAGCTGCGAGCCCGACTCTGGCGAACTGTGTGTGAATGAATTCGATCAGCAGCGCGCACGACGAATAGCCCTTCGGAGAAGGCGCCACGATGACCGCATTGCCGCATTTAAGCGCGTTGACGATCTTGTTGATCGGCGTGGCCGCCGGATTGGTGGACGGCGTGATCGCCGCCACCACGCCGACCGACCGCGCGATCTCGACGATGCCGGTGGCATCATGACGCGCGATCACACCCGTGGTCTTCTGCCCGCGCAGATCGCGCAACAACCCGAGCGTCTTGCGATAGTTCTTGCGGAACTTGTCGTCCGCGTTGCCGAGACCGGTGTCGCGCACCGCCAGCTCGGCGAGTTGGCGGTTGCGGGCGGGCTCCATGATCGCCCACGCGGCGGCATCGGCGGCGGCATCGAGCACATCCTGCCCCGCGACCTCGAATCCGCGCTGTGCGGCGCGCGCACGCGCAACCAGCGACGCGACGACGCGTTCGACTTCGCTGTGTGTACCAGCGTGCGTAGCTTCCGCTTCTGTGGCCCTAACGTTCATACGGTTCACTCCGGACTGAAAAAATTGGCGTTGGTACCAATCTAGTGAGCCGTACCTGCTTCGGAGTCCCGTTTTTTGAACTATCCCTTGCGCTGAGCGGGCCAGAATCGAAAAGTGCGATATTCGGGACTTTCCATAGTCCCGAAAACTAAACAGACCGATGCACAATCCAACTTATAACTACGACATCGAGGAGACAGCGTGGCGACTTCGAATCAATCGAATGCGGCAGCCGTGCGTGCATTTCGCGTACTCGAAACCTTGGCTGAGGCAAACGGCCCGCTTTCCATGACGGATCTCGTCCATGCCCTCGAACTGCCCAAGCAGACCGTGCATCGCATTCTGGTGCAGTTAATGGATGCGTGGCTGGTCACTCGCAGCGCCGGCGACCGGCTGTATGAGTGTTCGCCGCGCGTGCGTATGCTGGCGGTCAATGTGCTGATGCATGCGGGCCCGGCCGCTGCACGCCATGTCCTGCTTGAACAGCTGGTGGCCAAAATCGGCGAGACCTGCAATCTGACGATGCTGGCCGGCAACGACGTGGTCTATGTGGACCGGGTGGAAACGGAGTGGCCGCTGCGCATGCACCTTCAACCGGGCTCGCATGTGCCGCTGCACTGTTCGGCAAGCGGCAAGCTGTTGCTCAGCTTTCTTCCCAAAGACCGGCGCGAACGGGTTATCGAAACCTTGCCGCTGCGCGCCTATTCCGAGCGGACGATTACGGATCGAGGCGAGTTACGTAAGGAACTGACCATCACGCGCCGCCGCCAGCTCGCGATCAACAATCAGGAACATCTGCAGGGGCTCATCGCGATCGCGGTGCCGGTCATGCTGGATCGCAATCGCGCGTGCGCGGCCATCGCCGTCCAGGCGCCGGTCGGGCGGGTCGTGCTCGACGATCTGCTGGCGTTCCTGCCCGATCTGCGGTTGGCCGCGGAGGAAACCGCCAAGACGTTCCGGCAATAGCGCTGGAATAGCGCGCCGCACCGCATTCCGAAAAACGGGACGATCTGCGCTGAAATTACACGCCGAATCCACCTCAATCCTGCAAAAGCATGGCCGACAAAGGCGCACGGTACAATGGCGCCGATCCATTTTCCGGAACGGCACCATGACTAAAGCGGATACCCCTACCCTGCGCGCGTTCGCCCTGCTGGAACATCTCGTACGCGCCGAAGGTCCGGTCTCGCTAGCCGACATTGCTCAGGACGTCGACCTGCCGAAGGCTTCGCTGCACCGCATGCTGGCTTCGCTCGAGGCCGGTGGCCTTGTGATCCGCGAACCAGGTCAGAAGAATGCCTACGTGATCGGGCCACGTCTCGCGCAACTCGGTCTTGGCGTCATGATGCACTCGGGTGCTCGCCGGTTGCGGCATGCGATCCTGTCGAATCTGGTTGCCGATCTTGGCGAGACCTGCAACCTCACAATGCTGCACGAAACCGAAGTGCTGTATCTCGACCGGCTCGAAGCGCCCTGGCCGTTGCGGCTCGATCTCAAGCCCGGCTCGCACGTACCGGCGCATTGCAGCGCGAGCGGCAAGCTGCTGCTGGCCATGCTGCCGCGCGAACAACGCAGCGCCCTCGTCCGCACGCTGAAGCTCGAACGCTTCACGCCGAATACCATAACCGACCCCGAACTACTCGAAGCGGAACTCGACCGCACCGCGCACAAGCGCATCGCCATCGACAATGAGGAATTTGTCGCCGGTATCGCGTGTGTGGCCGCGCCGGTGATGGATGAGAACAACACCTGTATCGCGGCGATCGCCGTTCATGCGCCGGTCTCGCGGGCGCCGCTGTCGCGCGCCCTCGAGTTCGTGCCGCGCCTGCAGGAAGCCGCTCAGCAGCTCGCTAAAACGTTCTAGCGCGCCGCCTATTCCTCGGGCTGCTGCGCGCGCACAAGCTCCGCGAGCAGGCGCACGCCCTCATCGATCTTTTCGAGCTTGATGGCCGAAAAGCCCATCCGGAAGCAGTGGTTCTGTTCCAGTCCCGTCATGAAGAAAACTCGCCCCAGTTCGATCAGGATGCCATGTGCCTGCGCATCCGCGGCAAGCTGCGTCGCATCGAGCCACGGCGGCCCTTCAACCCAACAGGACGCACCACCGCCGACCGGCAGGTAGCGTGCTTCGGGAAGGTGCGTGTCGAGCGCCGTCATCAGCGCCTGTGCGCGTTCCCGATAGGCGTGAGCGAGCCGCCGCAGCAGCGCATCGTGGTGCCCCAGCGCCAGAAAGGTGGCAAAGGCGCGCTGAATATAGGCCGCCGGGTGCCGCACCATCAGGCGCCGCAGCGCACGGAGTTCGCGGACCAGTTCACGCGGGCCGACGATATAACCCAGCCGCAGCCCGGGCGCAAACGTCTTCGACAGACTGCCGATATAGATCACCCGGTCTGCCGTATCCAGGCTCTTCAATGCCGGATGCGGCGTGCCGGAGAAGTTGTTTTCACTCTCGTAGTCGTCCTCGATCAATACGAAGTCATGGGCCTGCGCTTGCTCCAGCAGCGCATGACGGCGCTCGATAGGCATGGTGGCCGTGGTCGGGCACTGATGACTTGGCGTCACATAGACGTAATCGCATTGAGCGAGCAAATCGGCGTCCTCGACCGGGCGCACGCCGCCGCTATCCACAGGCAGCGGCTGCAGCCGCGCATTGCGGTTCTCGAAGATATTGCGGGCATCCGGATAGCCGGGGTTTTCGAAGCCGATCGTGGTCCGTTCGCTCGCGAGCAGATCCGCAATCAGATAGAGCGCCTGCTGGCAGCCGATCGTCACGACAATTTCGTCCGGCATCGCAAACACACCGCGCCGAGGCAGCACCCGCGTGCGGATCTGCTGGATCAACGTATCGTCGTCGCGCTCGATCAGATCCGGCGCCCAGTTGCGAATCTCCATCACCGACAGCGCTTTCATGCAGCATTCGCGCCAGTCGTTAGTCGGAAACAGCGACTGGTCGAACTGTCCGTAGATAAAGGGGTATTCGTAGCTCAGCCAGTTGCCCGGCTTGACGATATTGCGCTGCGAGGATGGCCGTCTTCTGACGCGCTGGTCCCAATCCGGCCTTGCAAGCGCCTCATTGGCCGCCTGTCCGGGGACCGTCTGCAGCGGCGCAAATTCGTGCCGCCCCTCGAGGATGGCCGGGTTGACGAAATGCCCGCTGCGCTCGCGCGAGAGCAGATAGCCCTCCTCCACCAGTTGCTGGTAAGCGAGCACGACCGTATTGCGGGCAACGCTTAACTGGTCGGCGAGCTCCCGGCTGGACGGCAACGCGTGATTCGGCAGCAGTTGGCCGTCCAGAATCGCGGCCACCAGCATCTGGCGAATCTGACCCTGGAGGCTCATGTTCGACTCGGGTGAGCGCTGGAACCGCTGGGTCCATAGGGCCACCGAGGTGCGACTTGCCATGCTTTCTCCTGATTTTTATAGGCGGAGCCCGCCCGCGCAAAGGCGGACACCGGCATTGTGGATGCGCAAAAAAACGGGAGCCAGCCACCCGGGCGGCTACCGGCGAGATCGGTGCAACGGTCCACTCTGGCGCAAGGGTGTGGACTCAACGATCAGCCACGTCTGGCCCTAACCCGCAATATTTTTTACTGACGATACTCGCATCACCCCATTGCCGGCGATTGGGACAAGCCCCCGTCGGCGAAGGTTGGATTCACGTGTACTCGCGTGCCTGCACGGCCATTCTGGAGACCTACGATGAAAAGCGATAACCCCCAAAAGCTGTCCCGCTGGTTCGGCCATCTGACGCGCCGCATGACGGTAGCGGCATTCGCTGCGCTCGCCTGCGTGGTGGCGCCCACCAGCCACGCGCAGGACAAGGAGGTCACGATAGCCTATCAACAGATCGTCGACCCATGGGTCGTCGCGATCGCGAGCGGCTCCATCGAGAAAGACACGGGCTACAAGATCAACTGGCGGCAGTTCGAATCCGGCGCGAAGGTCGCGACCGCCATGGCGTCGGGCGACGTGAAGGTCGGCGTGATCGGCTCGAGTCCGCTCGCCGCCGCGGTCAGCCAGGGCCTCGACCTGCAGCTCTTCTGGATTCTGGACAACATCAACCAGGCCGAAGCGATGGTCGTACGCAATGGCTCCGGCATCACCAAACCGTCCGATCTGAAGGGCAAGACGATCGGCGTGCCGTTCGTGTCGACGACGCACTATCACACCATGTTCGCGCTGCAGCATTGGGGCATCAATCCGTCGGAGGTGAAGATCCTCAACATGCAGCCGAACCAGTTGGTTGCGGCGTGGGAGCGCGGCGATATCGACGCCGCCTACGTGTGGGACCCGGCGCTCGCGCAATTAAAGAAGAACGGCAAGGTCCTGATTACGTCCGGCGACCTGTCGAAGCTCGGCAAACCAACCTTCGATGGAATCGCCGTCGATCGCCAATGGGGCGAGGCGCATAAGGACTTCATGGCAAAGCTCGTGAAAGCCATCGCTGATGCCGACGACCAGTACCGCAAGAACACAGCGCAATGGAATGCGACTTCGCCGCAGGCCACGGCCATCGCCAAGATGATTGGCGGCTCGCCGGCCGACGTGCCGGAATCGCTCTCGCTCTATGCCTTCCCGACGCTCCAGGAGCAGGCCTCATCGCAATGGCTGGGCGGCGGCAGTGCGGGCCGCGCCACCTTCGCGCTGAAGGACACAGCGAACTTCCTGAAGGATCAGAAGCAGATCAGCGCCGTGTTGCCCGATTACTCGAAGTTCGTGACCCCGGCTTATGCCGAAGCGGCAATGAAACTCAAATGACGTAGGCCGGTTCTGTCGAATCAGGAGGCAACATGGAAAGCATGAGAGTCAAGAATGTGAGCGTGGTCTTTCCGGGGCGCAAGGCCGGCCAGACGGTGCACGCGCTCGACAACATCAATCTGACGATCAACTCGGGCGACTTCGTCGTCGCGCTCGGTGCATCGGGTTGTGGCAAGACCACCCTGCTCTCGCTGATGGCGGGCTTCATCGCGCCGACCAGCGGCGAGTTGCTGCTCGGCGGCTCGCCGATCGCTGGACCGGGCGCCGACCGTGGCGTCGTGTTCCAGAAGCATGCCCTGTTGCCGTGGCTCAACGTGATCGACAACGCCGAGTTCGGCCTGAAGCTTCAGGGCGTGCCGAAAGCACAGCGGCGCGACATCGCCGCGCGCAATCTGGCGCTGGTCGGCTTGCAGGACTTTCACAAGCACATGATCTATCAGCTCTCCGGCGGGATGCAGCAGCGTGTGGGCATCGCCCGCGCGCTGACCTGCGACCCCGCCATGCTGCTGATGGACGAGCCGATGGCCGCACTCGACGCGCTGACTCGCGAAACTATTCAGGAACTGCTGCTCGACGTCTGGACGAAAACCAGCAAGATGTTCTTCTTCATCACACACAGCGTCGAGGAAGCGCTCTTTCTGGCCAGCCATCTGGTCGTGATGTCGCCACGCCCCGGGCGCATCACACACACCTACGAGCTGGATTTCAATCGACGCTTCCTGGAAACTCGCGACGCGCGCGCCATCAAGTCGAGCCCCGATTTCATCGACATGCGCGAACGCGTGCTCAGCATCATTTACGGCGACGAGAAAATGCACGCCGCCGAAGCCGAGGTGACACATGTTTAGTTCAAAACGGGCTCATGCATTGGCGCACGGCCAGCAAGCCTCGCTCGGAGCCGACACGCCGATGGAACCGCCGCGCACTCCCGGTCGACGTCCACGACTTCTCGCCAAGAAACCCGCGCGTCCTGGCGACACATTCGGCGTACCCGGCCAGGGCAGCAGCGTCGTCACGAGCCTCATTACGGTCGCCCTGTTCGTCGGGCTGTGGTTTGTTGCGACTAACCTGCACTGGATCAAGCCGCTCTTTCTGCCATCGCCGCAAGCGGTGTATGCAAAGTTCATCTACGTCGCTACCGAAGGCTTCGCCAACTCCACGCTCGCGCAGCATACCGGCATCAGCTTGCTGCGCGTGTTCGGCGCCTTCGCGCTCGCCTGCGTGACCGCGATTCCAATCGGCGTGATGATGGGCGTCTCGCGCTTTGCGCGCGGCGTCTTCGATCCACCTATCGAGTTCTATCGGCCGCTGCCGCCGCTCGCCTACCTGCCGCTCATCATCATCTGGTTCGGCATCGGCGAATTCTCCAAAGTCTTTCTCATCTATCTCGCCATCTTCGCGCCGCTCGCGATTGCCGCGCGGTCCGGCGTGCGGTCCGTGTCGATCGAGCAGATTCATGCGGCCTATTCGATGGGCGCCTCGCGCACACAGGTCGTGTTGTATGTGATTCTGAAATCCGCGTTGCCGGAGATTTTCACGGGTATGCGGATCGGCATCGGGGTCGGCTGGACGACGCTCGTCGCCGCGGAAATGGTGGCGTCAACCAGCGGTCTCGGCTTCATGGTGCTCAACGCCGCGGAGTTTCTCGCGAGCGACGTGGTGATCATGGGCATCATCGTCATTGGCTTCTTTGCGTTGTGCTTTGACTTGTTGATGCGCCACCTGGAGCGCGTGCTGGTGCCGTGGAAAGGCCGGGTGTGATTGTAGAAGGCCGGCGTGGACTCAGCGATTGGCGGCGGCTGGCACTACTCCGATGACGGTGCCCTCCGCAATACTTCAGCTGTCTGTTATCGCTGGAGGGCAGCATGAATTCGATCGCGATAGTCTGGCCGTCGCCGCAGGTTCGTCATGAAGCGCTGCGCATCGGCGGAGAACAAATCCGGCGCGCGGAGATCATCGAAGTTTTCAATCCCTACAACGGTGAACTGGTCGGCACGGTGCCCAAGGCGACGTTGGCCGACGTACGACACGCCTTTGCCTGGGCACACCAATATCGTGCACGGCTGACGCGCTACGAGCGCTCACAGATCCTGCTGCGTGCGGCTGAAATGGTTCGTCAGCGTACCGAAGAAATTGCCGATCTGATCACTGCCGAGTCCGGCCTGTGCAAGAAAGACTCGCTCTACGAGGCAGGCCGCGTCGCCGACGTGATGACGTTCGGCGCCAACGAGGCGCTCAAAGACGACGGCCAGGTGTTTTCCTGCGATCTCACGCCGCACGGGAAGAAGCGCCGCGTCTACACCCAGCGCGATCCCCTGCTCGGCGTCATCTCCGCGATCACCCCGTTCAACCATCCGATGAATCAGGTTGCCCACAAAATCGTGCCCTCCATCGCGACCAACAACCGCATCGTCGTCAAACCCTCCGAGAAGGTGCCGCTGTCCACGTATCTGCTCGCGGATATCTTTTACGCGGCCGGTCTGCCGCAAGAAATGCTGCAGGTCATCACCGGCGACCCGAAAGACATCGCCGACGAATTGATCACGAACGAGCACGTCGATCTGATCACCTTCACGGGCGGCGTGCAGATCGGCAAATACATCGCCGGCAAGATGGGCTATCGACGCGCGGTGCTCGAACTCGGCGGCAACGATCCGATCATCGTGATGGAAGACGCCGACCTGGAAGAGGCCAGCACGCTGGCCGTCTCCGGCTCCTACAAGAACTCCGGCCAGCGTTGTACCGCGGTCAAGCGCATTCTGGTGCACGAGGCGGTGGCCGACCGCTTCGTCGAACTGCTCGTGCAGAAGACCCGGGCCATACGTTATGGAGACCCCACCGATCCGGCGACCGACATGGGCACCGTCATCGACGAAGCCGCAGCGAAATTCTTCGAAGCTCAGGTGAACGATGCGATCAGCCGCGGCGCGAAGCTTCTGGTCGGCAATCTCCGCGAAGGTGCGCTGTATTCGCCCACCGTGGTCGATCACGTCACCCCGGACATGCCGCTCGTCAAATACGAAACCTTCGGGCCTGTGTCGCCGGTGATCCGCTTTCGCGATATCGACGACGCGATCCGGATTTCCAATTCGACCGACTACGGGCTCTCGTCTTCGGTTTGCACGAATCGCCTCGATTACATCACGCGCTTTATCGCCGAACTGCAGGTGGGCAGCGTGAACGTGCGCGAAGTGCCCGGCTACCGGCTCGAGTTGACGCCGTTCGGCGGCATCAAGGATTCGGGTCTTGGCTACAAGGAAGGCGTCCAGGAAGCGATGAAAAGCTTCACCAACGTGAAGACCTATTCGCTGCCGTGGGATTGAGCCGCTCTCCCCTGCATGCCACCCTGCATCGCATTCATTAATTTTCGAGACAATTTGTACCACTTATTTCGCATCACCTATTGACCATCTCAGGTGCATGCTCTACATTTTAGACAACAACTTTTCGGAACAAATTGTTCCAGTTTCATTAAACATCGGAGACAGCCCTCATGAGCGATCACACCCCCGTCAGCGGCCCGCAGGCCATGACCCCGTCAGAAGCTTTCGTCGAAACCCTGGCCGCGAACGGCGTGACCGACATGTTCGGCATCATGGGCTCGGCCTTCATGGACGCCATGGACATCTTCGCGCCCGCCGGCATCCGCCTCATTCCCGTGGTGCACGAGCAAGGCGCCGGCCACATGGCCGACGGCTATGCCCGCGTGTCGGGCCGCCACGGCGTGGTGATCGGCCAGAATGGCCCGGGCATCAGCAATTGCGTGACCGCCATCGCCGCGGCTTATTGGGCGCACAGCCCCGTGGTCATGATCACGCCCGAGGCCGGAACCATGGGCATTGGCCTCGGCGGCTTCCAGGAAGCGAAGCAACTCCCCATGTTCCAGGAGTTCACCAAGTATCAGGGCCACGTCACCCATCCCGCGCGCATGGCTGAATTCACCGGCCGCTGCTTCGATCGCGCGCTGGCCGAGATGGGCCCGACCCAACTCAACATTCCGCGCGATTATTTCTACGGCCAGATCAAGGCCGAGATTCCGCAACCGCAGCGCCTCGACCGCGGCCCCGGCGGCGATCAACGCCTGAACGAAGCGGCTGAGCTGCTCGCCCAGGCCAAGTTCCCGGTCATCATCTCCGGCGGCGGCGTGGTAATGGCCGATGCGATCGAGGAATGCAAGGCGCTCGCCGAGCGTCTGGGCGCGCCCGTCGTCAACAGCTACCTGCACAACGACTCTTTCCCCGCCGACCATCCGCTGTGGTGCGGCCCGCTCGGCTATCAGGGCTCCAAGGCCGCGATGAAGCTGATCCAGCGCGCCGACGTGGTGATCGCGCTCGGTTCGCGTCTGGGACCGTTCGGCACGCTGCCGCAACACGGCATGGACTACTGGCCGCAGAACGCCAAAATCATCCAGATCGACGCCGACCACAAGATGCTCGGCCTGGTGAAGAAGATCTCCGTGGGCATCTGCGGCGACGCCAAGGCCGCTGCGGTTGCACTCACGCAGCGCCTTGAAGGCCGCAGCCTCGTCTGCGACGCCTCGCGTGAAGAGCGCGCCGGCGAGATCGCCGCGGAGAAAGCGACATGGGAGAAGGAGCTCGACGGCTGGACCCACGAGCGCGACCCCTACAGCATGGACATGATCGAGGAGCAGAAAGACGAGCGCACGCCCGGCGGCGGCAACTATCTGCACCCGCGCCAGGTTCTGCGCGAGCTCGAAAAGGCCATGCCGGAAGACGTGATGGTCTCCACCGACATCGGCAACATCAACTCCGTGGCCAACAGCTATCTGCGCTTCAAGAAGCCGCGCAGCTTCTTCGCTGCGATGAGCTGGGGCAATTGCGGCTACGCGTTCCCCACCATCATCGGCGCCAAGGTTGCGGCACCGCATCGCCCCGCTGTCTCTTACGCCGGCGACGGCGCGTGGGGCATGAGCCTGATGGAAACCATGACCTGCGTGCGCCATAACATTCCGGTCACCGCGGTGGTCTTCCACAACCGGCAATGGGGCGCCGAGAAGAAGAACCAGGTCGACTTCTACAACCGCCGCTTCGTCGCGGGTGAACTCGACAACCAGAGCTTCGCTGGCATTGCGCGTGCGATGGGCGCTGAGGGTGTGACGGTGGACCGCCTCGAGGACGTCGGCCCGGCGCTCAAGCGTGCGATCGATGCACAGATGAACCACGGCAAGACCACCATCATCGAGATCATGTGCACCCGCGAACTCGGCGATCCGTTCCGCCGCGATGCGCTGGCCAAGCCAGTGCGTCTGCTCGACAAGTACAAGGACTATGTTTGACCCAACCGTTGTCTGATGGTCCGGGCGTTGGGGGCATATCGCCTCGCGCCCGGCGGGCCGGAAACGGGATGTCCCCTGCCGTTTCCGGCTTCTTTGTTTCGGGGCTTCTTTGTTTCGGGCCTGGTTTCTGGCCGCTTTGTTTTCGGCCGCATTCGTTGGCTGCCTGTTTCGTCTCCGGCCGCCTTCGTTTGCTGCTCCCCTTTTTCAACCGTGACTGCCGCCCAGTGCCATGAAAGCCATCAACCGCATCATCGAACGCGCCCGCTCCTCGCCGAGACGCATCGTGCTGTGCGAGGCGGAAGATCCCCGCATGTTGGAGGCCGCGCAACGCGCCACGCGTGAAGGCATCGCCCGCATCGTGCTGGTGGGCGCGAGTGCGCGCATCCGCGCGGCCGCAGCCGGGCAAAACATCGAACTGTCTGGCATGGAGCTGGTGGATCCCGCGACCTCGCCGCTCGGGCCCTCGTTTGCCGAAGCACTCTTCGCACTGCGCAGCAAGAAAGGCATGACGCTTGACGAAGCAAAGCAGGAAATCCTCAAACCCCTCAACTTCGCCAACCTGATGGTGCGGCTCGGTCACGCCGACGGCTCGGTGGCCGGCGCCGTCCACACAACCGCCGACGTGGTTCGCACGGCGATCCAGATCATCGGCATCCATCCGTCCTTCAAACTCGTGTCGAGTTTCTTTCTGATGATGCTGTGCGAGCCCTTCCACACGCTCAAAGGCGGCTTGATCTTCTCCGACTGCGGACTGGTGGTGGACCCGGACGCAGGAGAACTGGCCCAGATTGCGATGGCGGCGGCCGACAGCGCGCAAAGCCTGCTGATGGAGGAGCCGCGTGTAGCCATGCTGTCATTTTCGACTAGCGGCAGCGCCCGGCACGCGGCAGTCGACAAGGTCGTGGAAGCAACGCGCCAGGTAAGGGAACAGCGCCCGCATATGGCGATCGACGGCGACGTGCAACTGGACGCAGCACTCGTCTCCGAGATCGCCATGCGCAAGATCGAGCACTCGCAGGTTCAAGGGCATGCCAATGTGCTGATTTTCCCGAGTCTCGAGGCCGGCAATATCGGCTACAAGCTGGCTGAGCGGATCGGCGATGCGAAGGCAATTGGCCCCTTACTGCAAGGCCTGAAAAAGCCGGCCAACGATCTTTCGCGCGGCTGCAGCGCCGACGATATCTACTACGTGATCGCGGTGACTGCGGTGCAGGCGCAAACCGCCGAAGCGCCGCTGGACGCACACACCACGCCGCTCACGTCGTGACCAACTGACGTTCACCGCGACCACGCGGCGCGTTTGGCATGCCAGATGTGATCGGTTGCGCGTTTAACCTGCGCCCCCCCGCGCCAGCTATTCGTTTAAGGCCGCCGGAGCGGTCACCTCCTGCCGCCCTGCCCGCGTGCGCCGATCCAACCCACAATCTCCGCGAACAGTTTCATGTCAGGCGGCACGGATAGGTCCACCGCCAGACACCTGCGGTAATACGGACTGAGATCCAGCCCGACACCCAGGCCCAGCACCTCCGCATCGCGCGAGGCCTCATGGCGCGCCACGACGGCCTTGAGATGGTTGTCGAGATAGAAGGCGTCGTTGGCCTGGCCCGTCGCGCTATCCATCGGGCTGCCATCCGAGATCACGATCAGAATCCGTCGCGCCTCAGGACGGGCGACGAGACGCGCGCAGGCCCAGTCGACCGCCTCGCCATCCACACCCTCGCGAAACAGGTCCGCCTTGAAGAGCGCGGCAATATCGGCGCGGGCGCGTCGCCAGCTCTGGTCGGCGTCCTTGAACACCAGATGAGACAGTTCATTGAGCCGGCCCGGGTGCGACGGCCGGCCTTGCGCCAGCCAGTCGAGCCGGGCCCGGCCGCCGTTCCAGGCGCCGGTGGTGAAGCCTAGCACCTCGGTGGTCACGCCGGCCTGGTCGAGCGCGCGCGTGAGGATGTCCACCATGATCGCCACCGGCTCGATATGCGCTTTCATCGAGCCCGAGCAATCGATCAGGAAACCGACTACGCAGTCGGCCATGAGCGTGTTTCGTTCCAGCCGGAACAGACGCCGTTCAGAGGGAGAACTAACCAGTTGCGCGAGACGCCGTCCGTCGATACGCCCATGCTCTTCACCGAACGACCAGCCATCGCGTTGCGGAATCGCCAGCGCCGCCTTCAGCGCGTGCGCGAGTCGCGCCACGTTGATGCCCTGGGCAGCGACGCGTTCGTCGAGCCGTTCGCGAAACTCGCTGAGCAAGGCTTTGCGGACCAGCGTGCCAGGCGCTATCTCGCGGTCGTAGCGCGTGGTAAACGCCCGATAACCCTGCTCCGAGGCTTCGAGCACGCGGCTCTTGCCGGTCAGCGCAACGGCCATGTCCTTGTACTCGTCGTCCTCGACATCGAACCAGAGCGAGAACGCCGTGCGGGGGGCTTTGTCGTCGCTCTGCTGCGGGTCATCCCGGGCATCGTCCAGCGCCTCGGCGCGGGCGGTACGGATCATGTCGCCCACCAGCCTCGCCAGTTCGAGCGCATGGACCGCGAACGCGCCCTGCTCCTGCCGATTCCGGCGCAAACCCGCCAGCGAGACGCCCAGTACCGGCGCGATGGCCGCGCGCGTGGCTTCGATCAGGCCTTCGGTCTCTTCGAGCACGGGCCAGCCCGTCAGGCGGGACCACGCAATCTGTGCCACGGTGTACAGGAGGATGCCGAGGTGGTCTTCGGCGAGCCCGGAGCGGTAGAAAGCCAGCGACCAGGCCTCGAAACGATCACGCAGATTCCGCACCAGACCCGGCATGCCGGGCGGCGTCTGTGTTTCGCATCGTAGTTGCTCGAGCAGTTCGAATACCAGTCGCTCAACGCGGTCCGTCGGGCATAGCTGGCTGTGCAACGCCGCATCGGAGTGCATGAGTCGCAAGGCTGCACCGTCGGCGGCGCCACGCAGGGACGCGAGATCGTCCTGCTGTGGATCGGTGCGCAAATGCGGCGCATGCAAGGGCAAAGGCCGCAGGTCACGGCACAAACGGCCTTCGCGATAATGCAACGCGGCGTCGCCTGTGAGAGCACGCACGGTCGCTGCGCACAGGGCCTCGCGCTGCTCGGCGCGCAGCGCCGCTTGCCTGTCAGACGTCATCAGCGAATGCCCGCAGCGTGGTCTTCAGCATTGGCCACGGACTCGAGTTCCGTACCGAAGCAGCGCTGAAAATACTCGGCCACAATCGAACGCTCGGCTTCATCGCACTTGTTCAGGAAGGTCAGGCGAAACGCCATCGCCGGATCACGGAAAATCTGGCAGTTCTCCGCCCAGTTGATCACCGTGCGCGGCGACATCAGCGTCGACAGATCGCCGCTCGCAAAGCCCTTGCGAGTAAGTTCCGCCACGCTCACCATCGACTCGATCAGCGCACGTCCCGCCTCGTCCGCAAGTTCCGGTACACGTGCAAGCACGATGCCGGCCTCTTCTGCGCGCGGCAGATAGTTGAGCGTGGCCACCACGTTCCAGCGATCCATCTGCGCATGATTCAGCACCTGCGTGCCGTGATACAAACCGTTCAGATTGCCCAGTCCTACCGTATTGGTGGTGGCGAACATCCGGAAATACGGATGCGGATGAATCACACGATTCTGGTCGAGCAACGTGAACTTGCCGTCGCGCTCGAGAATGCGCTGGATCACGAACATCACGTCCGGGCGCCCCGCATCGTATTCGTCGAAGATCAGGGCAACCGGGCGCTGCAGTGCCCATGGCACGATCCCCTCCTGAAACTCGGTAACCTGCAGATCGTCGCGCACCACGATCGCGTCTTTGCCGACCAGATCGAGGCGGCTGATATGCCCATCGAGATTGACACGCACGCACGGCCAGTTGAGACGGGCCGCAACCTGTTCGATGTGCGTCGACTTCCCGGTGCCGTGCAAGCCCTGCACCATCACCCGGCGATCACGGCTGAAGCCGGCCAGAATCGCCAGTGTCACTTCCGGATTGAAGCGGTAGACCTCGTCGATCTCCGGCACGTGGTCGTCGCGCTCGCTGAAAGCGGGCACCATCAGGCCCGAATCGATGCCGAAAACGGTTCGTACCGCGACCATTCTGTCGGGTTTGCCAGTCACGATATCAGTCACTTCATTCTCCTCCCCGCTATGGGGATGTTCGTTCGGCGCCGCCGGATTCGTTAAATTTTCGGTACATTTTGTTCCGTTTTATTATAAACAGAATCCCGCGTGCTGGGCGGCGCTTTGTCCGCATCGACCCATCAGCCCGCGCCATCAACGCACGGTCGCCATCTCGTCAAAAGGTTTCGTGCGCCGTTCCATCGCTCGCGCCGCCCACGCCGAGAGCAGCGCAGACAGAATCACGTAGCCGCAGACATACCAGGGCTTGCCGCCGTCGAGCCGCAGCAGCGCCGTCGCGATGATCGGCGTGAGGCCGCTCGCGAAGATGCCCGAGAACTGATACACGAACGAGATGCCGGTATAGCGCACCTCCGGATCGAACAGCTCGGCAAAGAGCGCGGCTTCCGGACCGTAGACCATCGCGTAGAAGATGCCGAACGGGATCACCACGCCGAGCCAGACGCCCAGCGTATTGCCGGACTGCGTCTCCATCAGCCAGAACGCCGGCAGCACCGAGGCGCCGCAGATCAGCGAGCCCCAGCGATACACGCGCGCACGTCCCATCAGGTCCGACATCCTGCCGAAGAAGGGGATGAAGAAACACATCACCATCGCCGCGATCATCACGCCGGTGAGCGCTTCCGTGCGGCTCATCGAAAGACGCTGCGTGAGGTAGCCGATCATGAACACCGCGAAGATATTGAAGAACACCCCGTCGATCCAGCGCGCGCCCATGCCGAGCAGCACCGAACTGCGGTAGCGCGTGATCATGTCGACGAACGGGATTTTCACATCGCGGCGGTTGCGCTTGAGCGCGAGAAACTCCGGCGTCTCCATCACCTTGAGGCGGATGTAAAGGCCGAGCACCACGAGCAGCAACGAAGCACCGAACGCGACCCGCCAGCCCCACGAAAGAAACGCCGCTTCCGGCAGCAGCCGGGAAATGCCCGCGACGATGCCCGACGCGAGGCATAAGCCGATCGACAAACCGATCTGCGGCAAGCTCGCGTACAGACCACGCCGGTTCGGAGGCGCATATTCATAGGCCATCAGCACCGCGCCGCCCCATTCACCCCCGAGCCCAATGCCCTGCAACACGCGCAGGAAGAGCAACAGAATGGGCGCCCAGATGCCGATCTGATCGAAGGTCGGCACGAAGGCGACGCCCGCCGTCGACACCCCCATGATGATCAGCGTGCAGATCAATGCGGACTTGCGCCCGACCTTGTCGCCGAAGTGACCGAAGATCACGCCGCCGAGCGGCCGCGTGATGAAGCCGACGGCGAATGTGCCGTAGGCCAGCATCGTCGAGACGAGCGGATCGTGAGCGGGAAAGTAAAGCTTGTTGAATACAATGCCTGCGACGACGCCGTACAGAAAAAAGTCATACCATTCGACCGTCGCGCCAATCACGCTCGCGAATGCAACGCGGCGGATAACCCGCTTATCGATTGCCATAGCGCCTCCTCCAATGGATGGCCGCGTGCCGTCCCGGCAACGCAGCACATTTGAGCCCCTGTCTGTCTCCTCCTGGGGCACGAATTCCGCCGCCTGCACGCTGCTTTTATCGACTTCGAATGCAGCGAGTCAGATAGCGATCGTTTTACTTCTTGTGGCCACTTCGCTTCGTTGTTTCTGCTGTTGCCTCAGTATTGCGCTTCCATGCTCCGCGGTTGCACTTGCCCAGCCGGAAGGTCGCCGGCGCGGGCATCCTCAAGAATCATGCTGGACGCCTTCTCAGCGACCATCACGATCGGTACGTTGGTATTGCCGGAGACCAGCGTCGGCATGATCGAACAATCGACCACCCGCAAGCCTTGCGTGCCATACACGCGCAAGCGTTCGTCGACCACCGCGCCCGGATCGCTCGCGACGCCCATCTTCGCGGTGCCCGACGGATGAAAAATCGTCTGGCCGTATTCGCGGCAAAAGTGCAGCAACTCGTCGTCGCTTTGTGCTTCCCGGCCGGGCCGCACTTCGCGTTTCATCAGCGATGCCATCGGCTCCGCGGCGGCGACGCGGCGCGCGAAACGCACACCCGCGACCGTCGTGCGGCGATCGAGATCGGTTGCCAGATAATTCGGCTGGATCGACGGGGCATCGCGCATGTCGCTCGTGCGGATCCGCACGCTTCCGCGCGACTCCGGCCGCAACTGGCAGATCGAATAGGTACAGCCGGGAAACGCGTGGACGTCGCCGCCCGCGGTGTCGGCGGAGAGCGTGGAGAAGTGGAACTGGATGTCGGGCGTTTTCGCCTCGTCCGGCAACGCGCGGCAGAACATGCCGCCCTGATTGATGCCGACAGACAATGGCCCTTCGCGAAACAGCGCCCATTGCAGCCCCATCTTCGCGCGGCCGGTCCAGGAGTGCAGCAGGTCGTTTGTGGTGATCGGCCGCGTTACTTCATAGGTCAGACGAACTTGCAGATGGTCCTGCAAGTTCTCGCCGACGCCGGCTCGATTGGCGACCACCGGAATACCCAACTCAGTGAGCAATTTTGCAGGCCCAACGCCCGATACCTGCAGCAATTGCGGCGACTGCAGCGCGCCTGCGGTCAGCACCACCTCGCGATGCGCTCGCACTTCGTGAACCTTGCCGTGCTGCACATAGCGAACACCCGTAGCACGGGTGCCTTCGAAGAGAATCTTCGACGCTAGCGCGTCGGTCTCGATCTGCAGATTCGGCCGGCTGCGCGCGGGTTTGAGGTAAGCGACGGCCGTCGAACAACGCCAGCCACGCCGCGTGGTCAGCTGGTAGTAGCCGACCCCTTCCTGATCGCCCTGATTGAAGTCGTCGACCGTTGGGACCCCCAGGCGATTCGACGCGGCGATGAATGCATCCACAAGTTCGTGGCGCTGCTTGATCGTGGAGGCCCACAACGGACCGTCCACGCCACGTGTCGGCGACTCGCCCAGTTCGTTGTGTTCGAGCCGTCGGAAGTAAGGCAGGCAATCCTTCCAGCTCCAGCCGCGATTGCCGAGCGCGGCCCAGTGGTCGTAATCCTCTTTCTGACCGCGAATGTAGATCAGCCCATTGATGGAACTGGAGCCGCCCAGCGTGCGCCCGCGCGGCCAGTAGAGCTTGCGGCCGTGCATGTTCGGATCCGGGTCGGTGTAAAAGCCCCAGTTGTAGACCGGATGGAACATGGTCTTGCCGTAGCCGATCGGGATATGGATCCACAGAAAGCGGTCGGGCGGCCCGGCTTCGAGCAGGCAAACCGAGTAGCGGCCATTCTCGGAGAGGCGGTTGGCCAGTACACAGCCAGCCGATCCCGCGCCGACGACCACGTAGTCGAAACTCCGTACCATTGATGTCTCCGTGCTGCTGCCTTTGTTTTTAAAACCGGATCATTTCGTCCCAATTTATTGGATGGCAGTTTCGACTTCAAGCAAATCCGGTTACGATTGAATAACCTGGTACGAAAACCGACTTTTTCGTTTCACTATTCAATCTGTCCGCACGCGTTCATCCGGGTTGTCACTGATCCGTTCGGGCTGCATTCACCTTCATCCGCCTCGGGAAGGACAATGAGAGACACCACGCATCTCCCCTCACCCGCTCACGAGCCCGCCGACGACACCCGCGTCCTGCGCGCGCTCAGCGTGCTGGAACAACTTGCATCCGCCGGACAGCCGTCGTCACTTTCCCAGTTGTCCTCACGTCTGCAGATTCCGAAGGCGACCTTGATGCGTCTGATCGAGTCGCTCGAAGCGCGCGGTTACGTCACACACATGCCGGATTCGCGCGGCGCCGATCGCGCCATTGCGCTCGGGCCGCGCGCCGCGCAGCTCGCCCTCACCACGCTCGCAAACAGCACGTTTACGCGTGCATGCCGTTCGTTGCTGCGCACGCTCGTAGAGTCGCTCGGCGAGACCTGCAATCTCACCGTGCTCGACGGCGATACCGTGCTGTACGTCGAGCGTGTCGAGACGAGTGAACCCTTGCGTCTGCATATGCAACCGGGCACGCGCGTCCCGCTGCATTGCACCGCCAGCGGCAAGCTGTTTCTTTCGCAGATGAACTCGGCCGAGCGCGGACTTGTCATCCGCCGCTTGCCGCTCAAATCGATGACGTATCGCACCCTGACCGATATCGATCTGCTGGAAGCGGAACTCGACCGCCTCGCCATGCGCGGCATCGGGGTGGACAACGAGGAGTTCGTGCGCGGGATGGTGGCGGTCGCGGTGCCCGTGCGTAATGTCGAGGATGGCCGCGTGCTCGCGGCACTGGCCGTTCATTCGCCCACAGCGCGTTCCAGTCTTGAGGATCTGTTGAAAGCGGTGCCGAAGCTCAAGGAGATCGCCGTGCGCATCGGACCGCTGCTTCAGCCTGCGACGGCGGTGACGGTGGCCGTGCCGAAGTAGCAACGCCGCGCCGCCAACCTATCATTAGCAGAGCGCGGCGGCGATCGTGAACGATCCAACGCCGCACATCAAACAGCCCCCTCCTGGACAAACCTCAATGAGTACGAGGCCGATAATCCACGAATTCCGGTTCAGTTGACGCTACGCCGCTTTTCCTGGCCCGCCACACATACGCCACGAGCAGCACGCCGAGACTCACCACCCCGAGCCACAGCGGCGTGCGCTGGTCCGGAATGAACGCCATGGCCACCAGAATGCCGATCATGCCGACAATAGCGAAACAGGTCAGATACGGATAGCACCACATCCTCACGCGCAGCATCTCCGGCGCCTCGCGCTCGAGCCGGGCGCGCAGCTTCAGTTGCGACACGGCGATCAGCACGTAGACGAAGATGGCCACCGTGCCGTATGAATTGACAAGGAAGGCGAACACCTTGTCGGGCGAAACGTAAGACATGACGACCGACACATAACCGAACAAGGTGCCGATCAGAATCGCGCGAACGGGAACGCCGCGGCGATTGACCTTGGCAAGCGCAGCCGGTGCATCGCCGTGGCGGGTCAGCGCAAACATCATCCGCGATGCGGCGTAAAGGCCCGAATTGAGCGCGGACAGCACGGCAGTCAACACGATCGCATTCATGACATTGGCGGCGGCCGGGATGCCCATTGCACTGAGCGCGCTCACATACGGTGTCGCCATTTTCGGCGAGTCCCACGGCACCAGCGCCACGACGAGCAGAATCGAGCCGACATAGAAAATCAATACGCGGGTGATCACCGAATTGGTGGCTTTGGCGACGGCCTTGACCGGCTCATGCGCTTCCGCAGCGGCAATCGTGACGATCTCGGCGCCAAAGTAAAAACCGGTCGCCGCGACGGCGCCACTCAACACCGGCCCGATCCCCTTCGGCATCAACCCGCCGTGCGACAGCAGCGTCGGCATCACCGAGGTGGTGTGCATCGACGCGGGCCACAGGCCCAGCACGTAGAGCGCGCCGAGGAACAGGAACACGATGATCGCCGCCACCTTGATGGACGCGAACCAGAACTCGAATTCCCCGTAGCTGCCCACCGAGATCAGGTTGGTCGCGGTCAACACGACCAGCAACACAAGACTGATCGCCCATGCCGGCGTATCCGGCAGCCAGAATTGAACCAGTTTCGCGCCAGCCACCGCCTCGACGGCCACGACGATGACCCAGAAATACCAGTACATCCAGCCGGTCAGAAAGCCGGCCAGCTTGCCCGGCCCGCGTTTGCCGGCAAAGGCGAGGCGCGCGTATTCGTAAAACGAACCCACCGCCGGCATGGCGCACGCCATTTCTCCGAGCATGCGCATGACGAGCACGATCAGGCCACCGGTAATCAGAAACGACAGAACCGCTGCCGGGCCGGCCTGCTGGACCACGACGCCGCTGCCGACAAACAGGCCCGCGCCGATCACGCCGCCCAGCGCGATCATGGTCATGTGGCGCTCCTTGAGGCCGGTCTTCAGTTCACTCTTGTTCGATACTTGCATGTCACCTCCACATCCTGTTGATGCCGACGCCGATCGTGCGGGGCTGCGTACGAAGCTGCGCGCATTCCCGGAACCTGAGCGCCGTCAATTCGGATCGAGCGAGGACGCTGACGCGTCTCGCTGCATCGTGTCTTTTCTTATGATTTAACGCGCAGACCTGTCTGGCTGCGCAACGCCGCGCAAGTGACGCACGACGGCTGGCGACTAACGTGCCGCGGGTGGCGCGGCACGCAGGCCACGTTCAAGGTTTCTCGTCGCGCCGGAAATACAACTGGTAGAGCATCCGTTGTCCAATGCGACGGAACGGCGCGAACGGATGGCCGGGCAACGGGGACGTGAAAATCGGCAACGTCTGCTTCGACCCTTTGCCCGCGATCCGTTCGGCGAGGCGTCGCCCCGCCTGCTGAGAATATGACACACCGTTGCCACCATAGCCCAGTGCGTAAAACACCGACTGCTTCGGATCCGGCTGGCACACGCGCGGCATCATGTCGTGGCTCACATCCACCCAGCCCCACCATGAATAGTCGATCTGGACACCGCGCAACGCCGGAAACTTGCGGCCCATCCCTTCGACGAGCAACTCGTAGTGGCGCGGATTCGGCGCATCCGCACCGGTGATCGCGCTACGGCTGCCGATCTGCAGCCGGTTGTCGGGCAGGAAGCGGTAGTAGAAACGCAGCGTGCGCGTATCGGTGAGCACCTGCGTCGTTCGAAAATTGCAGGCGGCGATTTCCTGCTGCGTGAGCGGACGCGTCACCATCGAATTCGACAGGATCGGCATCACCCGGCTCGTGAGCGAAGGATGAAGGTCCGGCGCCGTATACGCGCCGGTCGCGATACCCACGGAGCGAGCCCGCACGATGCCGCCCGGCGTGCGCAAATGATGAATGCCGTTAATGGTTTCCCAGCCGATTACCGGGCTCGCCGGATGAACGCGCGCGCCTGCTTCGCGTGCGAGCCGCAGATAGCCATACGCGAGCTTCAACGCGTGGATGCCGATACCCTCGGGTTCGTGGAGCGCGCCAGCTGCCTCGCAATCATTGACATACTCGCGGCGAAACGTGGCCTGGTCGATCAGCTCGGACGGATAACCGAAAACGTCTTTCCAGACTTTGGCTTCGGCAGCGAGTTTGTCCATCATGCGCGGCCGGTGCGCAATCAGAAAGTGGCCACCCGGCTGCGGATCGCAATCGATTTCCGCCACCAGCGACTTGAAGTTGTCGAAGCCTTCCTGGATCTCGTCGTGCATTTTCAACGCGACGTCTTTACCCCAACGCTCGATCCATTGGGAACGCGACAGGCGTCCGGACGCATTCTGCCCTTGTCCGCCATTGCGGCTGCTGCAGCCCCAACTGGTTTTGTTGGCCTCGAGCACCACAGCCTTGATGCCATGCTCGCGCGCGAGACACAGCGCCGTCGCGAGCCCCGTATACCCTGCGCCGATGATCGCCACGTCCACGTCGATATCTTTCGTGATCGGACCGTCGTCCGGCGGCGGCGTGCCGGCAGTCGCCGCCCAGTAGGTCGGTGCGTATTGTTTGCCATGCCCCGGTCCCGGCGAGACCAGCGGGTCGTATCTCGGGTCATACTGTGTTGCGCTATCCCGTCCTGCGGACAGACCTTCGCCGACCCGTGTGATGACACTTTGCTCCATGAGAAGCTCCTCGTCGGCGTCAAACGTTCTGCTTCGGACGTTCCTTGCGGAACGCGCGCTTGACTGCGATCAGACCATCGCGGAACTCGAAGAGGTCGCACCCTTCTGCTTCGATGCGCCAGCCTTCCGCATGCGTCCCCGTGAAGACCCATTCGGACACACCGCGTTCTCCGATGACGTAGTGACGGCCCTTGCCCCAATGTGCATCCGGGAAAGTCTTGAAGACTGTTCCGAACGCCGCGCGCACCGCGTCGCGGCCGACGAAGCGCGCGCCATAGACTTCGCTTCCGCCGGCGGCGTCGAACACACAGTCTTCGGTCATGAAGTCCATCAGCGCGTTCGCATCGTGACGATTGAACGCGGCTGAAAATGCGGCGAGCGTGTCCGCGGTGACCTTCGATGCGGACGTTTCTGTTGTGGCCATGCATGTCTCCTGCTTGGTGAATTGGGTGAGACTCGTGAGCTTGCCTAAGCGGCGATCTCTTATGGAAAAGTGTAAGTTTCGTGTCCGCTCGACGGTAGGGCCAGTGCGCTGGTTTCGCCTGGTGCAGCGTGTGTCGGGGAGACGCGGGTTGACTGGCTCGGAGCCGGGTTTTCGGATTCAGACCGTTGGTAGGCTTGGTGGGTTTAGTGCGATTGACTTGCTTGACGTGATGACCGCTGCACGCTGGTGCGAGGCTAACGCTAGTTCAGCGCTTGTGTGCTTTCGAGGCAGCGCTTCACCGTACGCTCGTCTTCGTCGCTGAAGCGACCGATCAGAACGATCGTCGATTCACCCGCTGCGTGACCTGCAAAAGGCGTGATCAGAATGCGGCCGCCGACCACATGGAGCTCCTGCGGAGAAGCCTCCTGGTCGAGCCATATGATGCCCTTCGCCCGCAAGAGCGGGACCGATAGGCTGCGAAACACGTCCCTGAGTTTCTTCCTGTCGAGGCGAAAGTCCGAGCGAAAGGAAAAACTGCAGATATCCTGATGACTATTGACATGCTCGCGCGCCGCGAAAGCGGGCCCACCGGTGCGATGACGAGGCACGACACTCGCGTCGAAGATCAACTCCAGCGGGATGGATCCGTTTGCGGATTCGAGCAGGATGGAAGTGGTCGCGCACGACGACACCATCTCCTTCGCCGCGACTTTTTCCTGCTCCGTCACGAGGTCGGTCTTGGTGAGCACGAGGGCCGTCGCGCCCGCGATCTGGCGACGCACAATATCGCCAACATACGGGTCGAGCAAGGTCGCCCCAATCCGCTCTGCATCCACGGCAACGATGATCCCGACCAACCTGAATGCCCGGTCGAGCAGACCGATCTGCGCGATCTTCACGGGATCCGAAACACCGCTGGCTTCTATTACCAAAAGCTCAGGACGCTCGGGACGCGCGCTGATCTTCACAAGCGCATCGACGAGGCGGCCCCCTATCGAGCAGCAAACGCAGCCGTTCTCCAGATTGATGACGTCGTCCGTGCGTTCGCGGATCAGTGCGGCGTCGATATTGATATCACCGAAATCGTTGACCAGCACCGCCACCCCGCGCTCACCCGCATTCGAGAGCACATGGTTGAGCAGCGTCGTCTTTCCCGCACCGAGATAGCCGCCGAGCACCACCAGCGGAATGGGTGGCCGAGCAGTCGACTGCGCCACGTCGTTCATTTTGCCGGCGACTGAAACACGCGGCCGCCCAGCACCGTGCCCCACACTTCGACGTCTTTCAACTGTTCGGCTGCGACCTCGGTCGGGTCGTCCGCCAGCACGGCGAAGTCCGCGAATTTGCCCACCTCGATACTGCCGATCAGATGCTCCATCTTGAGCGTATAGGCCGCCCCCAGCGTAATCGCGCGCAATGCGTCCGCCACGGGGATGCATTCGCTCGCACCTAGCACGCGACCGCTGGCCGTCTTGCGCTGCACCGCGCACCAGGCGGTAAACAGCGGGCTTAACTGCGTGATCGGCGCATCCGAATGAAAGGCAAAAGGAATGCCCAGACGCCGCGCCGTTCCCGCCGCGTTCATCCGGTTCGCCCGGTCGGGGCCCATGGTCTGCGCGTAGTGGGCGTCGCCCCAGTAGTAGATATGGTTGGAGAAAAAGTTGATGCACATGCCGAGTTTCGCCGCGCGGGCCAACTGGCTCGCGTCAGCCATTTGACAGTGCTGCAGCGTGTGGCGATGATCGCTGCGCGGACAGGCGTCGAGCATCTTCTCGAGGGCGTTCAATACAACCTCGGTGGCTTCATCGCCGTTGGTATGAATATGGAGTTGCAGCCCCGCGCGGTGAAACGGCGTGAACACTTCTTCCAGCTGGCTCGGCGGAATCAGCCACAAGCCGTTCGGTTGGCCGCCGACATAACCAGGCCATTTGAGCCGCGCCGTGAACCCCTGAATTGATCCATCGACGATAAACTTGACCGGGCCGAACCGCAATTTCTCCGTGCTGTCGTGAATGGCCGCCAGTACTTTTTCGACGCCGTTATCAGGGCTTCGCTGCGGAGCAAACGCGGGCACGATTCTGACCGGATACTGCGGATCGGCTGTGACTTCGCGCAGATTGCGATTGCCCAGCGCCGAAAGATCGTTGACCAGATCCGTCGCGGTAGTCACGCCCGCGAGTTGCGCGACCTTGCCGAAGTTCCAGATGGCCTCGGT
Source organism: Paraburkholderia sediminicola (assembly GCF_046026675.1). GTDB lineage: Bacteria > Pseudomonadota > Gammaproteobacteria > Burkholderiales > Burkholderiaceae > Paraburkholderia > Paraburkholderia sediminicola_F. The sequence goes on from NZ_JAQQEY010000002.1 coordinate 2,676,191, forward strand.
CTTTTCGCTCGCCGCAATGGAAAGCTGGCTGCCGATCACCTGATACACGGGGAACATGGCGGCGAATTCCTGCAATTCGCCGGTCGGCCGGCCTTCGCCGTCCTTGTCGATCCCGTCGATGTCGGTGTCCTCATCGATACCGGCGAGCGCCAGCATGGCGGTGTTGACGTTCATCAGGTGCACACTCGCGTGCAGCACGACAATGGGCCGGCTCGCGGAAACGGTATCGAGTTCTCTAACCGACAGACGGCTCGCGCCGAAGAAAATCGGATCGAAGCCCCACGCGAGCAGCGGCGCCTCAGCATCCGTCATAACGCGTTGTGCTTCAGCGAGCCGTTCGATCACCTCGTCCAGCGTTCTTAGTCCTCGCCACAGTTTGCCGTCGGGACCGCGCCGGTCGTAGTAGCCGAGATACACGGCATCCCACATGGCGCCTTCCATCAGATGGCAATGCCCTTCGACGAGACCAGGCATCAACACTTTGTCCTGGAACGTGTCGACGATCTCAGCCTCGCCCCAGCGACTCACGTCCTCCAGATTGCCGACGGAGAGAATTCTGCCGTCTCGCACGGCAACATGCGTGGCCTGCGGCTGGGCCGGATTCATCGTCAGAATTTTTCTGGCAACGAAGACGGTGACGGGACCGCGTTCAATCGAATTCATGGATAGCTGTTCTTTGGTTCAGGACACAGGCAGGACGGTCAGGACAGCGCATGCACCGGCTTACGCTTCCAGCCATGGTTCAGCACGGCAGTCACCGCGATATTGATCACGAGACACAGCAGGCCCAGGTTGAATCCGCCGAGATCGACATGAAGGATGTAGAGGATGATCGCGAGGATCTGGCCGGTCAGAATACCCGTTGCAACGGCGGCCGGTTTGACTCGAAGCGAAAACAGAATGACCATCACGCCCGGGAAAAACTGGGTCACGCCGTAGTACGCGGTATTGATCAGCGTGAGCATCAGATTCGGCGTCAGCAAGGTCATCACGATCGAGACCAGCAGGTAGACCACGATCACCGTTTTCGCGGTGGCTTTCTGCCTGCTCTCGGGCATCTTCGGCAACAGATTGCGCGTCACGAGCGGGCCGATGGCGAGGCAGATACCCGTCAGCACCAGCAGACCGGATAGCGCGGCGCCGGCCGCGACCAAACCCAGCAGCCAGCCCGGCAGCAGCCGGATCGCTGCGGCAAAGAACGCTTCATTCGGCGACGCGAGGTGCAGGTTCTGACTGATCGCATAGTACGAAGCGATGACCAGAAACGGATACATCAGCATGTACAGCGGCATGGCCACCTGGGTGCGCCGGATCGTGTTCGGGCTGGTGGCCGTGAAGAAAACCTGCACGGCGAACGGCATCACATAGAACCCCAACGACTGGAACAGTATGGTGCTCATCGAAAACGTCAGTTGACTGGCGTTCATGCTGTTGCTGACGTGCAGGCTCGCGGCATGAAAAACTTCCGTGACGCCGGATTCCCACGAAACCGCGAGTCCGGTGATCACAATCGCCACGACCATCAGCACGTCTTTCAGGATCGCAATGTACGCCGACGCCCGCACGCCGGAAATAGCGATGTAGGTGAATGCCAGCATTGCTGAAATCAGAATCAGATAGAGCGGCTGGAAATTCCAGCCGAGGCCCTTGAACGCGGCAACGAGCCCCGTGAATTGCAACTCGCCCCACGGCAGCAGGAACAGAATCGCCGATCCGGCGACGATCACCTCCAGCGCACGGTTGCCGAAGTAGCCTTTGAACAGGTCGGGCAGCGTAATGGCGTTATAGCGTTTGCCGGCTTCCCAGATTTTCGGCCCGATGAAATAGCCGACGGGATACGCCAGCAGGATGTATCCCAGGAACCAGACCCCATACGTGGGCCCCTTGGCATAGATGCCACCTGGAAAGCCGACCATCGTGCCGATACTGTAGATTTCGCCCGCAGCGAGGAAAAACACCAGATACGCGCCAAACTGCCGGGACGCGACAAAGAAGTCATGAACGCTTTGCGCGCCATGGCCTTTTTTGGACCGTATCGCCAGATACAGCGAAAAGAGAATCAAACCGAGAAAGACAACGGTGGACATCCTGGCTCTCCTGCTGCTTCAGTGGGTTTGCGGATCGGCTTCGTCCGCGCGGCGATCGAACAGACGCCAGCACACCTGCAGGCAGATGGACGTCAGGACAAACCACGCGAAAATCCACGCATAGATGAACGGCACGCCGAGGACAAATCGATCGACCGAGGCGACCCAGGGCAGCAGGCCTATCACGCCGATATAGGGGATGCCGATCCCAATCAGGAACTTGAGCATGAAGTCTCCGTCTGCTTTTCGTAAGCGATCAAATCATCTCTGCTGAATCCGCCGGCCAATGCAGGACCGGCCCCAGGTAGTGGCGATCCGCAGCGAGCGAATGTGGCACGGCGGCCATAGCAGATGAATTCAGTATCGGTGGCCGAAAATGCACCTGACTAGTACCAGCGATAATAAATCGCCTGGTCCACATGAGGAGCCACGAGCGGGCATGGCACCCGCTTCAGCAAATGTGGCCAGGTCGTTTTTACGTGACCAGAGCGACCAGCCCGGAACACCGCGGCAAAGCGCTCACGAGATGTTCGGGCCGGCGACCGCCGATGCCGCCCAGCGCGCCGCACTTTTGCGGTTCACCCCGCTTACCAGGCATCACTGCCCGCATAACGCGTCGCCACGGCCAAAGCGACACTCCAAACCAGCACACCCAGCAGCGACAGGCCGATCGCCAGATACACCGCCACTCGAATCCCAGCGTCGACTGGTTGGATCGTATTCATCAGCGCGCCGAAGATCGCGACGCCAAAAGCGGCCCCTGTCTGCCGGCTCGCGTTGAGCACACCCGCCCCGACGCCGGCACGCGCCTTGTCCACCGCTGTCATCAACGCGGCGGTCGCCGCGGGCGAAATCACCCCCGCCCCGAAACCGACTGCGGGAAAGCAAAGCGCAATACGCCAGTACGGCGCATCGTCCGCGAGCGCCACGAGCCCGGCGAAACCCAGTGCATACAGCAGGAAGCCAGCACAAACGAGCCGGTGCGCGCCGTACGTCCGGTTCAACGCGCCGGATACGAAGCTGCCGATGGCCACCATCACGGTCAACGGCAGGAATGCGAGGCCGGTCTGCAATGGTGACCATCCGCGGGCAGACTGGAAGTACAAGCTCAACAGGAAAAACAAGCCATAGAAAATCAGGCCGGAAATCAGCGAAACGAATGCCGACGCAGAAAATACTGGACTACGAAAGAAGCCCAGCGGCAGCATCGGTTGTTTGCGCCTGACCTCGACGAGCACGAACGCAACCCAGGCGGCAAGCGCAATCGCCGCGCCTGCATGTATCGCGCCCGCTTTCCACCCGAGCTTCGCTCCCTCGATCAGCACGGCTACCGACGCACCGAGCGCAACGACGGCGAGCAGTTGCCCGGCGACATCCATCGACCTGTCCGAGCTGGCCGGCCGCACCGAATCGACGCGCGTAGTCAGCCACGCGCCGATCAGCGCGATCGGCACGTTCACCAGAAAAATGCTGCGCCAGCCAAGCAGATGAGTCAGCAGACCACCGGCGAGAGGCCCCGCCGCCATCGCGATACCGCCACACCCGGCCAATACGCCGATCGCGCTGGCGCGCTGCCGGGCAACCGGAAAAGCATGGTTGATCAGGGTCAGCGAACACGGCACCAATAGTGCCGCACCGACGCCTTGCAATACCCGCGCAACCACCAGAATCTGCAAATCCGGCGCCAATCCGCATAACGCCGATGCGCCAGCGAAGACCAGCAATCCGGCGAGGTAGACCGTTTTCGCGCCGATCCGGTCGCCTAGCGCGCCGCCGCTCAGCAGCAAGCTGGCAAACGTCAGCGTGTAAGCGTTGACCACCCATTGCAAGCCGGCAATATCCGAGCCCAGATTCGCCGCAACCGGCTCCAGCGCAACGTTTACGATCGACGTATCCAGGATGACAATGACGTAGCTGAGGCTCGTCGCGATCAATACACGCTTCTGATATTCACGTTCATCGTTCAAGAGTTCCAGCCCCTTTTTTCTGCTTCGCCGTTGACTATAAGGCGGCCCACACAGAGAATGCTTCGGGCTGTATCGAAGTGTGCGTGTGGGCGACTGCTCACCTGCCAGCAGGTGTCACTCACGCATCAATGACGGACATTGCACATAAATGGGCCAGCACAATATTTCGAGCGTTGCTCACCTGATCGCCGAACCGGTTCGTTCGGTGATGCTGATCACGCTCGCCGACGGCAGCACCATGTCGGCCGGCGCGCTTGCAGCAGCGGCGGGCGTGACAGCCCAGACCGCCAGCTCACACCTCTCCAAGCTGCTCGACGGCGGCTTGCTGAGCGTCGAAAGCAAGGGTCGGCATCGTTATTACCGGCTCGCCGGCGCGCACGTTTCGCACGTGCTTGAGAGCCTCGCGTCGGTTGGCCCGGTGACCCCGGCCTGGCGCAATACGCCGAATCGCTCGGCGCAGGCACTGCGTTTCGCGCGCTGCTGCTATGACCATCTGGCGGGCCAGATCAGCATCGCGGTGACGCAAAGCATGCTCACGCGGGGCTTCCTCGTCGAGGCGAGCGAGCGCCGCTACGCGCTCACCACATCCGGCCACGCGTGGCTGCAGCAGCTCGGCATCGATATCGGCGAGTTGCCGGTAGGCCAAACGGAACTGGCCCGCCAATGTCTCGATTGGACCGAGCGGCAGTTTCACGTCGCGGGGCCATTAGGCGCCCGGCTGATGGATGCCTTTCTTGCATGGGGCTGGGTGCGCAAATCTTCCACCACGCGGTCAGTGGCCGTCACGGCGCTCGGCTGGGATGGACTCAAGACGCACTTCGGCATCGTGCGCGAGACAGTCGAACCTGTTTAAAAGCGTCGGGTCACGCAGACTGCCCAATTGTTAAATCCTCGCCTCGCAGCTTCGTTTTGTTGAAGCCGGCTCACCGAGGGGAGGCAACATGCACGCACAGAAACATCATCGCGGAGCTCATCGCCCCCCACATCTGAAAGCGGTCAAGCCAACCGATCCGCCGCATCCGGGACAGAGGCCCGAGCCGGAACAGAAATCCGAGCAAAAGCCAGGGCCGACACCCAGGAAAACGGGCACCCCGCACGAAGGCCGTCTTGCGAAGCTCGCAACCTTCACGTCCAACCTGCGCATCGTTTCGCTGAACCTGCTGCTTCTGATCGGCGCATGCCTTGCCGCCGCCGTGCTTTGGAAATTGCTATCCGCACGCGAGACCGTCATCGAAAACTTCTCTGTTCCCGAGGAACTCGCCAAAATCGGCTACTCCAGCGACGTGGTCCAGTCACTCGTCGCGGGCCAACTGATCGTCCTCGAAGAGAGCGCGGCAAACGTGATACCCGCCTCCGCCAAAGAAGAAATCAGGCTCGATTCCGACATGCCGGATTTCTCCGTGCCCGGCACATCCATTTCCGCGAAGACGATCCTGCAGTACGTGCGCGAGGCGCTGCCGCTTCCGGTTTCAACCATCTCGGGCAGCGTAACCGGCACCCCAGACCACTACGTTTTACATCTGGTCCTGGTGGAACGCGGCCAGGTTTACCGTTTCGACACGACCGAAGGCGCAATCGCCGATCTGAAGAAGAAACTCCCCAATCTCGCCAGCGATGTGCTGAAGAAGCACAGTCCTTATATCTACGCCTCGTACCGGTCGGCCGAAGCCCAGACGAGCTGCTACGGTGACAAGAACGGCTGCGATTTTGCCGAGCCTGAACGGATATTTTCGAGCATCGTCGATGCCGGAGACGAACAGCCGAACTACAAATGGGCCCTCCTCGGACTCTCGAAGATCGACGAGGTGAACCACGATTACAAAGGCGAAATCAACGCGGTCAGCCGCCTATCCGCCGAATACCCGTCGTCCTGGAGCTTTTATAACTGGGGTGTCGCACTCAGCGAGCTCGGTTGCCACAAACAGGCGATCGGCGCTTTCGAACGATCCATTGCCTTGCATTCGTCAAGGGAGGCGGCGTTCAATGCAATTGGCCGCGCCTGGCTGGCACTGGCGAGACAAGCGCCTGACCGCCATTCCGCTGAAGCGAAGTCCGACTTGCAAAATGCGCGCGACGATTTCCATATCGCCGTTTATCTGAAACCTGACTATCAGGAAGCGCACGTCAATCTGGCGGAGTCGCTCAGGTTGCTCGGCGATGACAACGGCGCGCGCCGCGAATACGTGAGCGCCGTCAAGATAGATCCGACACGCGCGGGGCTCGCCTATGCCAGGTACGCCAAACTGGTCGGGGATCCGAAAGAGCGAAATGAGCTCCTCGGCTTTGCGGACTGGGCCGACAGCTTGCACAAGGAATGCCGCGCGAGTAACTCGACCTCACTGCTCGAGGAGCAAGGTTGCAGCGTCGCCTTGCAAGCCGAAACAACTCACGTCGTTGACACAGGAAGTCATGCTGGAATCGAGACGGTTACAGCGACGGCCGCTCCGGCACCCGACTGCCAAGACCTCGCGGTCGATGACATACTCGGGCCCAAAGATGGCTTGCCCGACATTCCGGAGATTGCGCCGTGAAACCGGGCTCAACATCAATGGCTGACCGTGCCACGATCCGAGCGGCGCTCGACAAAACGCCTCACGTAGTCATCCGCTGGGCGCGTCAGGATCTCGTTGGGCGTCCCTTCCTGCACGAGTTTGCCGTCGCGCAGAATCGCGATGCGATTACCGATCCGCAGCGCTTCGTCGAGATCGTGCGTGATAAATACGATGGTCTTCTTTAGCGTGGCCTGCAGTTGCAGCAACTGGTCCTGCATTTCCGTGCGAATCAGCGGGTCGAGCGCGGAGAATGCCTCGTCCATCAGCAGGACGTCCGTATCCGCGGCGAGCGCGCGGGCCAAGCCGACCCGCTGACGCATGCCGCCGGATAACTCGTCCGGATAGTGTTCGTCGTAGCCGTTCAGGCCCACCTTGCCGAGCCAGACACGGGCTTTCTCGTTGGCCTCTGACTTGCATTCGCCGCGCACACGCAATGCGTACGCCGTATTGTCGAGCACGGTCTGGTGCGGCAATAGTCCGAAATTCTGAAACACCATGCTGACCTTATAGCGGCGCAGGTCACGCAGGCCTTGCGCACCGAGCTTGATGACATCGGAGCCGTCTATCACGATCTCGCCCGCGGTCGGCTCGATCAGCCGGTTGAAATGGCGCACAAGGGTCGACTTCCCGGAACCGGACAGTCCCATGATCACGAAGATTTCGCCCGCGCCGATATTCAGGCTGACATCGTTCAAGCCGACATTGCAACCGGTTTGTGCCAGCACATCGGCTTTGCCCTTGCCGCTTCGCAACAGGTCGAGCACGCGCGCGTGACTGGCCGGCGGCCCGAAAAGCTTGTACACGTGGTTGACTTCAATCGCTGCCATGTCGCTCTCCTCGCTTTTTCCTGTCATTTGGCCGTGCGGGTTTCGAATCCGCCTTCAGCCGCCGATGTTTCATCCGCATTCGTACTGCTCGCACGATAAGGAATGCGTGAAGCCGCCCGGGCCTTTCTGCGCTGCGCTAACACCCGTCGCGCACGACGGTCCTGCCCATAGCCCTGGCTGATACGGTCGATCACGATTGCGAGGATCACGATGGCAATGCCGGCTTGTGTCCCCTTGCCCACGTCGAGCGTCTGAATGCCGGCGAGTACATCTTCGCCGAGGCCGCGCGAACCGATCATCGAGGCGATCACCACCATGGAGAGCGCCATCATCGTCGTCTGGTTGATGCCGGCCATGATGCTGGGCCGCGCCAGCGGCATCTGCACGTTCACCAGCAACTGCCAGCGCGTCGTGCCGAAGGCGCGCGCCGCCTCGACCACCTCGCCATCCACATGGCGGATGCCGAGATCGGTCAGGCGAATCAGCGGTGGCAGCGCATAGATGATGGTGGCGAGGATCGCCGGCACCTTGCCGAGGCCGAACAGCATCAGCACCGGAATCAGATAGACGAAGCTGGGCAGCGTTTGCATGACGTCGAGCGTGGGCAACAGCACGCGCCGCAGCCACGCGCTGCGCGAGGTGAGAATGCCGAGCGGCACACCGAGCGAGACCGACAGCACCGTCGCCACCAGCATCAATGCGAGGGTCTGCATCAGCTTTTCCCACAGACCGAAGCAACCGATCGCATAGAGCAGCAGCATGAAGAAGCCGGCAATGCTCAGGCGCCGCGTCGCATTCCACGTCACCACGCCGACCGTCAGCAGGATCAGCCATGGCGGCAACGCGCGCAATGCGCCTTCGAGCGGCACGAGCACATAGCGTAAGAGCGCAATGCTGAACTGGTGAAAGCTGTCGCCGTAACGGGTAACGAACGATTGCACGGCGTCGTTCACCCAGTCGGCAATCGAAAGATGCAGAAAAAACGAATGCATGACCCCTCCTCCACTACAGGTAGACCACAGGCCGTACACCACCTGCAGTCCGGCACGAAGCCGCAAGACCTCGTGCCGTCGAAATCCGCCTGACGTTACAGCCCGTCAGGCGCCAGCAAGTCCGGCCTGCACTTTCGACGCGACGTCGACAGGCACCCATTGCTTCCACATCTCCGGATGCTCGCGCAGGAATTGTGTTGCCATGGCCGAGCCGTCAAGTTTCTTCGTGCTCATTTCGAGGATCGTGCTGTTGAGGAAGTCCATCGGAAACTTGACCTTGCCGAGCATCGACACGAGTTGCGGGTCGGCGTCGTAGAACGGTGTGGATACGCCTACCGTGACATGCGAGACCATGTACGAGGAAGCACATTGCGAGGTACTGCTTTCGTCGCGCAAGGTCTTCCAGCATGCGTCGTTATAGGCAGGCATCTTCAGTTCGACGAACCGGTACTTCGCCATCAGCGCGGCCGGGCCCCAGTAATAGAACACAATCGGCGCGCCACGCTGGTACGCCGAAGCGATAGCGGCATCGAGCGCGGCGCCGGTGCCTGGGTGGAAGTTGGTGTAGCTCGCATCGAGATTCAGCACCTTCAGCAAGCGTGTGTTGACCCGTTCGCAATCCCAACCCGTCGGACAGTTGAGAAAGCGGCCCTTGTCCGGTTCCTCGTCGTCCGCGAATACGCTCTTGTACTTAGGCAGGTCTGTCACCGAAACAAGACCCGCTGCGAGCGGCTTGATACCGCGTTTGGGATCGCCCTTCACCACGTATTCCGGCACGAACCAGCCTTCCTTCGTGCCGCCCGGCAAGGTGTCGCCCACCAGCTTGACGCTGCCCGAAGCCACGGCCTTGGCGGTGATCTCGCTGCGCCCAGTCCATTGTTCGGCCCATATCTGCACGTCGTTGTGCGCGAGCGCGGTTTCAGTGGCGGCCGTGCTGCCGGGCACGACATCGGTTTTGCAGCCGTAACCCTTCTCCAGAATCTGCCGCAGCACTTCGGTCGCGAAGGAGCCGCTTTCCCATGTAATGCCGGCGAAATGCACCGTCTTGCCCTGCGCGCACCAGCTATCCGCGGCGTGCGCGGTGACGCCGGTCAAAGTCATGGCGGCGGCGCACAACACCGCCCGAAGTTGTCTGAATTGCATTGTCGATCACCCTTGGAGCGTTGAATTGCAATGAGCCGGCATGCACGAGGGACCGAACCTCTGCCACACATGCCGGTGAGGACACGCCATGCGCTCAAGCGAGCAGGCGCTTCTCGAACGGATAGTCGGACAGCAGTTCCACGCGGCCGTCGTCGCGCACATACACCTGCTCTTCCAGCTTGACGCCTTCGCCGCCATCTTCATGGCCGATATAGCTTTCGATGCACAGCGTCATGCCGGGCTCGATCACGCCGTCATAGCCCTTGGCGTCGTTGTCCTCGCGATGGACGATGTACGGATACTCGCCGGTCATGCCGACGCCATGCGCGAGCGCGAAGTAGCGGCGCGCCTGGTACGGGCCGGGAATCTTCCAGGCCTTCGCGATGAACTCCTGGAAAGTGGTGCCGGCGCGCACGTTCTCCATGTTCGAATGCACCTGTTCATAGGCGAGTGTGTAGAGCGTTTTCTGTGCTGTCGTGGCGGGAGCGTCGCCGCACAGGAACGTGCGCGAGAAGTCCGCGTAATAGCCGAAGCGTCCCACTACGTCCGTATCGAGACCGACGAGTTCGCCTGTCTGGATCTTGCGCGGGCTGCTTTCCTGGAACCACGGATTCGTGCGCGGACCCGAGCTGATCAAACGTGTTTCCACGTAGTCGCCGTCCGTTTCGATGATGTGCTTGTGCAGATGCGACCAGAGTTCGTTTTCGCTGATGCCGGGCACGAGTGCGGCTTCCAGCTTACGCACGCCCTCTTCGGCGGCACGCAGCGATGAACGGATCATCTTGATCTCGTTAGGTACTTTGATCGAGCGGGCCCGTTCGAGCGGTTCCTGCGCATCGCTGATCTGATAGCCACGCGCTTGCAACGCAAAGGCCGCCGCCGACGTTGCGCTCTCAATGGCAATGCGTTTGCCGCCGCCGCTCTGCCTGACCAGCTCGTCGATTTCGTCGGCCCAGCGTTCGGTGACGCGGCCCAGCATGTCGTCGCAGAAGTAATAGGAAATCGCGGTAGCCGGCCGCACTTCGTCGACCGTATCGAGTCCGTCGGCAAGAAAATCACAGCCGGCGTATTCGAACAGCACGACCTTGCCTTCGGCCGGTACGAACAGATAGCGCGCCGGATTGCGCATCGAATAGACCTGCATGTTGCGCGAGCCGGTCGCATAGCGCATATGCGTGGGGTCGAACAGGATCGCGGCGGTCAAATCGCGCTTTTTCAGTTCGCGGCGCACGGCGGCAAGCCGGTCGCGCTGGATTTGTGCGATTTCCTCTACGGTCGGTTCGCAATCTTCCGGGCGGTGAGTCGGGCGAATAATCGTCATGTTTTCGAAGGGGACGTGGGATGGTTTTAGAAAAACAGCTTCAGTCGACGAGGTTGTCGGCGCGCACGAGCCGCTGCTCGGCTTCCAGATGCATTTCCGACACGCGTCCATACAGTTGGCGCGTGCGTTCGAGCCGGCCGATCACACCGGGCTTCTGCGAGTACGCGAAGATCGCCGTATGCCGGTCGATTCCGCCTTGCACCCTGGTGACGCGGTGCAGCGAAAAACGTCCTTTGAACAGTTGCAGATCGCCGGGTTGCAACGTGATCACGTTGATCGGCGCACGGGTCTCGCCGCGCACCACGCTGCCCACGTCGCCATAGTTTTCGCCCTGGGGTGAACGGATATTCGGGCAATACTCGAAATCGCCGCCCGCTTCCGGCTGTTGCGTCATCATCGAGACGATGAATTCGTTGGTGTCGTAGTGCCACGGCTGTTCGGTGCCCGGCGGCATGACGTTCTGAACCAGTCCGGCATAAGGGTCCGCGTATTCCCAAACACGCGCTTCACCGAGGCAGGCGGCAACGAAGCGCTTCATCGCGAGAGCCACATAGATGCGATGCACGATCGCGTCGGCGGGGATCACATCGCGGGTGACAAAGCCGCTGGTGCGGTCCATGAAGACGCGGCGCGGATCGTCGGCGGGCAGCGACGGATCGTCCGCCGTGAAGTAGGCGTTGACCTTACGGGTCGAAAAGTAGGTCTTGGCCGCCAGCGCCACACCCTCGGCCCGCGCCTGGACGAGCGCCTCGGGCCGCAGGAAGCCGTGCAGCACCGCGCTGCCGTTGCCCGCCAGGTGGGCGCGGCAGCTTGCGATCAGCTCGCGCATACGGGGGTGGTCCGGATCGTGCAACGGATAGCGCCCGGTATCGACGATGTCGCTCAAATCGTTGCATTCGGCATCGGCAAGAGGAAGACTGACTGACACGGCGGGACTCCAGATTAGGGGTTCAGACTGATTTGTGACGCGAATTGTTTTCGACAACAATCACCTCACTGACGCCCCCATGTTTTGATCGCCAAATTTCTTTGGAAAGCGAGTAATTCCGATGGCTTCCATCAGCGGACCCGATTGGTCGAAACTGAGTTCTCTGGACCCCGAACTGGTGCGGGCGTTCGTTGCCGTGGTCGATAGCGGCGGGTTTACCGCGGCGGCCAGATTGCTGCACCGCACACAGTCGACCATCAGTCTGCGGATTCGCACGCTGGAGGACCGGTTGGAAACGCATATGTTTCTGCGTAACAGCCGGCGGTTGGCTTTGTCGCGCGATGGCGAGAATTTTTTGATTCACGCCCGGCGCATTATTCAGGTGCAGAACGAGGCGATTGCTGCATTGAACCGGAGTAATAGTGATGGCGTGATCCGGTTTGGGCTGCCCGAGGACTATGCGGAGTTATGGCTGCCCGAGTTGCTCAAGAAGTTTTATGCGCTGAGGCCAGGCGCGCGGCCGCATATTCATTGCCGGATGTCGCTGGAGTTGCTGGAGCGGTTGCAGGCTGGGGAGTTGGATCTGGCGCTAGTGGTGCGGCATGGGTCGCAGACCAGTGGACGGCATCTTGGGCGTGAGGAGGTGGTGTGGGCGGCGCACCGGGATTTTGTTCTTGAGGCTGGGGCGCCTGTGCCTCTTGCCTTGTTTCCCGAGACTTGCTGTTATCGGCAACGGGGGCTTGAAGCGCTTGCCGCGCTTGAGCGGCAGTATCAGGTTGTGTATACCAGTCAGAGTCCTACTGGGATTAAGGTTGCTGTTAATCATGGGGCGGCTGTCACTATTATCGATCGGTGTACTTTGCCGGATAACTGGCGGGTGTTAGGGGTTAATGAAGGGCTGCCCGCCTTGCCTGCGGCTGATCTGGAGTTGCATCGGGCTTCTGTTAATCGGGATCCTGCTGTGGATGTGCTCGCTGGGTTGATTGAGGAGATGGTGGAGGAAAGGCGCAACGTTGTTGTGGGGGTTGCTGCTTAGTTTTTGCTGGTTTTTTTTGCCTGTGCGGCGCTTTTGTCAGTGTTCTTATGGCGTTGGCCTTTCCTTGATTTGCTAGTGGTCTATTAGCGTTGCCCCTGTGCGGGGCGGCACCTACTTTTCTTTGCTTGCCGCAAAGAAAAGTAGGCAAAAGAAAGCGGCTCAAACCACTCCTGCTAAGCGGGGACCGTAGTTCGCGTAGGGTAGTGGTGCATCTGGAATCTGGGGTTGTGCACCTGCTTGCGCTTGTGACAAGGGTGTCATTCTTCCGGCGGCGCTGCGCGCGCCGAAGCGTTGTTCTTAACACCGTCTGGTTTGTCCCCTCCTCGCTTCGTCCTGCGCGTCTTGTGCCAACTTGACTCGCGTATTGTTCGTCCTCTCTTCAATCGAATAGTTCGGATCGCAAAGGGTTTGCGGTTCGGTTGTCACCTCCCCTGCGGTTGCTCCATCGGGGTTTCCGATTGGTGCCATCAGAATTCCTCGCTTTGCAAAAAGTATTGTCCGGAAAATCATGCGTCGGCCACTTGCCAATACATTCCGGAGATCCTATGAAAAAGAAAGTCCTCGCTGTCGCCCTGGTCGGCGTCGTCGCCTCCCCCGCTTTCGCGCAAAGCAGCGTGACGCTGTATGGAGTCATCGATGAAGGGATCGACTACACGAATAACGTCGGGCACGGTAGCGTCGTGGAGCTCGCCAGCGGTTACGCTCAAGGCAGTCGCTGGGGCCTGAAAGGCTCGGAAGATCTCGGTGGTGGTCTCAAAGCAATCTTTCAACTCGAAAATGGCTTCGATCTGAATTCCGGGCGGCTCAATCAGGGCGGCCGCATGTTCGGGCGGCAAGCCTATGTGGGGCTGAGCAGCGATCGCTTCGGTTCCGTTACGCTAGGCCGTCAATACGATTCGGTCGTCGACTATCTCGCGCAAACCACCGCCAACGGCAATTGGGCAGGCTATCTGTTCGCTCACCCGTACGACAACGACAATACCGATAACTCGTTCCGCGTCGATAACACCATCAAATACGCCAGCCCGGATTTCTCGGGGTTCCAGTTCGGTGGCACGTATAGCTTCAGCAATGATACGAATTTCGCCAACAATCGTCAGTACAGCTTCGGCGCTCAATACGCAAACGGCGGCCTGCTGATCGCCGCGGCCTATTTGCAGGCGAATAATCCCGGCGTGGGGTCGAACGGTGCAATTACCGCCAACGATGCAAGCTTCATTGCCGGCCGCATGCGCGTGTTCGGTGGTGGGATCAACTACACGTTCGGCTCAGCGACCGTCGGCTTCGCGTATACCAACTCGAACTACAAAGATCCAACCGGTAATGGGTATATCGGCATCCCGCTTGCCGCGAACGGCGTTCTGCTGAATACGCTCAAATACCAGAACTTCGAAGTGAACGGCAAATACCAGATCACACCCGCGTTCTTTGTCGGCGCACAGTATGTCTACACGATGGAGACATACGACGCCTCGACAGGCAGCGTAAAACCCAAAATCCACTCCGTCGGCTTGATGGCGGACTACAACCTGTCCAAACGCACGGACGTCTACGTTCAAGGCGAATATCAGAAGGTCGCCGGCAGTTCGACCAACTCGATTCTCGACGACGCATTCGTCCCAGGCACGCAGTCTCCCTCGTCGACGCAGAATCAGGTCGTGGCCCGCGTGGCGCTTCGCCATAAGTTCTAAACGACGCGTCGCCGCGCGCCAGCCCGATTACTCAAGCCCAACACGGAATGCATGGCTTTCCTTGCATTCCGCTGTCAATCCAGTCAACTTGACTCCCGGCAGATGTGAAGGTAACCTTCGTAGGTAACCTTCACATCTGCCGGTATGTCCAGCAACGACACCCAGCCCACACGGCCCCTCTCCGATCCCGACGCGTTGCACACAACAGCGGAAGACCTCCGCGTACTTGTCGGCAAATTGCGCCGCCGGTTGCGCGAAGAAGCACATGTGGGCGATTTCACGCCGTCGCAGGTGCAGGTTCTCAGTCTGCTGGAACGCGAAGGTCCGGCAACGGTCACCACGCTCGCGCGCATCCAGGGTATGCGGCCGCAATCCATGGGCGAGACGCTTTCAGTTCTGAAAGCAGCTGGGCTCGTGAGTGGCGCACCCGACCCGAACGACGGGCGGCAAACCGTTCTCTCCCTCACGCCCGCCTTCCGCAAAAAAATCAAGGCAAGCCGCGCGGCGCGCGAAGACTGGCTATTCCGTACGATCCAGACCCGCTTCTCCGCCGCCGAACAGAAACAACTGGCGATTGGCGTCGACTTGCTCAAACGCCTTATCGACTCGTAACTTCCAGGAAAACACCATGGCCCTCACTACGCTCGACGCAAAGACCGCATTGGTCGTCATCGATTTGCAGCAAGGCATCGTCGCACTGCCCACCGCCCACCCCACCGCAGAGGTCGTCAAGCGCTCCGTTGGTCTGGCCGATGCATTTCGCCGCCACGGTCTGCCGGTGGTGCTCGTCAACGTGGCGGGCGGCGCGCCCGGCCGCGCGGAACAGTCGCGCCCTGCCGGTGACTTCCCCGCCGGCTTTGCGGACCTCGTTCCCGAACTGAATCAGCAGCCGTCGGATCATCTGGTGACCAAGCGCACCTGGGGTGCATTCACGAACACCGACCTCGAAGCGTATCTGCGCAAACAAGGCGTCACGCAAGTGGTACTGGTCGGCGTGGCCACCAGCATCGGCGTCGAGTCCACCGCCCGTTTCGCACAGGAACTCGGCTTCAACGTCACGTTCGCGGTGGACGCGATGACGGACATGAACCTGGACGCTCACACCAACAGCATCACGCGAATCTTCCCGCGCCTCGGCGAAACCGGCACGACGCAGGACGTCCTCGATCTGCTCGAGACATCGCGCGCATGACCACGCGTTTGAACCGGTGCACGGCACGAATCGTCCACACGGGGACGTCCCGGTGAGTGGCACATTCCGTTCACTGCGTACGTTCAACTACCGTGTCTGGGCCAGCGGCGCGATCGTCTCCAACGTCGGGACATGGATGCAGCGCACGGCGCAGGACTGGCTCGTGCTCACGGAACTCACGCATCACAATGCAACCTCCGTGGGCATTGTGATGTCGCTGCAGTTCGGGCCGCAAATGCTCCTGCTGCCCCTAACCGGCTATGCGGCCGATCATTTCGATCGCCGCAAGCTGCTGTTCGCCACACAGGGGGCGATGGGCACGTTGGCGTTATGCCTCGGGATTCTCACAGTGACCGGCCTCGTGCAGTTATGGCAGGTCTATGTGTTTGCGGGCTTGCTCGGCTGTGTCACCGCGTTCGATTCGCCGGCGCGTCAGACCTTTGTCTCCGATCTGGTGGGAGAAGCCGATCTGTCGAACGCGGTCGCGCTGAACTCCACCTCGTTCAACGCGGCGCGCATGATCGGGCCTGCTGTCGCAGGGCTGTTGATCGCCTCAGTGGGCACGGGCTGGGTGTTTCTGATCAACGGGCTCTCCTTCGTCGCCGTGCTCGGTTCGCTGCGCATGCTGCGCGTCAGCGAACTGAATTTGAAACCACGTGCGACACGCACGCGCGGCAGCTTCGTGGAAGGCTTCAAGTATGTGTGGACGCGCCCCGATCTGAAAGCCGCGCTGTTGATGATGTTTCTGATCGGTACGTTCGGGCTGAACTTCCCGATCTTCATCTCGACCATGTCGGTCACCGCCTTTCATGCGGGTGCGAGTCAATATGGGGTACTGAGCTCGACCATGGCAATCGGCTCGGTAACCGGTGCGCTGCTCTCCGCACGCAGGGCGAAACCTCGCATGGCTCTTCTGCTCGGCGCAGCGGCGGTTTTTGGCGTGGGCTGCACGGTCGCCTCGTTAATGCCGAACTACGTATTGTTCGGCCTGGCACTCGTCGTGGTTGGCGTAGCGACGCAGACGTTCAACACGTCGACGAACAGCCTCGTGCAAATCTCCACCGAGCCGGCCATGCGTGGCCGGGTCATCGCGATCCTGCTGGCCATCGCGCTAGGCGGCACGCCGCTCGGCGCGCCGGTAGTGGGTTGGGTCGCGGATCGCTTCGGCCCGCGTTGGGCGCTCGGCGTCGGCGCTGCATCGGGTTTCGCCGCGGCGGTCGTCGGCTTGATGTATCTGGTCAAGTATCGTCAGTTGCGCGTGTATGTCGAGGCGGGGCGTTTGCGCTACAGCATCGACGACCCGCGCCAGGCGCCGCCTTATGTCAGTCCCGTCACGGCAGTGCAGAATGCCGTGTTGAGCGAAGCGGAAGAGGATACGTCCGCTGGGGTTTAAGGGCCGCTGCGCGAAGCGCGGCGAACGGCGTAGGGAACCTGAAATTCATGTCGACAATGATGTGACGATGCGAGTCGCGCTGGAGGTAAGCAATATTGTCAAGGAAGTCCGCTCTTCCGCCACCGGCCTGCTTGCATACCAGATCGGTACGCGCAACGCGAATACGGTATTGCGCCTGCACGAAGGTGAAACCCAGGCGCTGGCAGGGTTGATCAAAACCGACAGCCAGGAATCCGGTACCCATATTCCCGGCTTGGGAAAAATTCCGGTGCTCGGGCGATTGTTTTCTAACGATAGCGATAGCAATACCCGCTCCGAAATCGTTTTGCTGATTACGCCTCATGTGGCGCGTTCACTGGCGATGCCGAACTCCTACGCGCAAGCGTTCCCCAGCGGAACTGCCGAGCAGGTGTCGACCCGGCCACTACGGCTAACGCCCGCGGCACAGTACAGCGATTCGGATAGCCTGCCTCCTCCGGCGGCTTCGGCGGCGGATGCCGCAGTCACCGCGCCGCCGGCATCAGGACCCAGTACCGCCTCGGTCGCGCCATCGCCCGCAGCGCGGGCTCTTAGCGCCTCGCCAAATCCACAAGATCGGGCAGACGCTGTCCGTTTCGATCTGGCCGTGCCTTCACAGGCCACACAAAAAACCGGCTTTACCGTCAATCTGCTCACCAACGGCCCCGGCTTTGAAAAAGCGGAACTCGATCTCGTACTGGACCAGCCCGATATCCAGCTGCTCAAGGTTGAGCCGCGTGCGGGCGTGGCGCTCGATGCGAAGCAGGAAGGCAACCGTCTTCATATTTCGATCGGTAAGGCGACAGCCGATGGCTCGCTCGCAATGATCACGTTTCAGGCGGATCACCCGTCGAATGGGCCAGTCAATCTGTCATTGCAGAACCTGAGGGTGGAGAAAGAAAGCCACGCGCAGATGGCCAGTACGGTGGCCCTCCCCAAACAGATCGTCGTTTCCCCGTGAGATGAAGCAGAAGCCTCTGGATTCCGGCTTTACCCTGATCGAAATGATCGTCACTGTCGCGTTGGTGGCGGTCATTGCGTCGGTTGCGACGCCGTTCGTCAAATTGCATGAGCAGCGTCAAAAGGAGCGCGAACTAAAAGAGGCGTTACGAGAAATCCGAGCCGCGATCGATGCCTACAAACAAGCGGGCGACGAAGGCCGGATTGCACGTTCACTCGATTCAACCGGTTATCCGAGGTCCCTGGACGAATTGGTGACCGGCGTCGTGGATCGGCGCGACCCGAAAGGCAGGAAGATTTACTTCCTGCGCCGCGTGCCGCGCGATCCGATGAATCCGGCGCTGCCTGGGCCCGCTCAAGACAGCTGGGGTAAGCGCAGCTACTCCAGCGAAGCTGACGATCCGCAAGACAGCGGCGACGTGTATGACGTATCTTCGTTGAGTGACCGGAAGGGAACCAATGGCATCCCGTATCGAGAATGGTGAAGAGTAGATGGTCCCGCAAAAGCAGAATCGTGGCTTCACGCTGATTGAATTGCTGGTGGTGCTCGCCATCGTGGCGACTCTGCTCTCGATCGTCGCGCCGCGCTATGTTCACCAGACCGACCGCGCAAAGGAAGCGGCGTTGAAAGCAAATCTATCGGTCTTGCGCCGGGCGCTGGACGAGTATTACAGCGACACTGGCAAGTACCCGGAAAACCTCCCCGCGCTAACCGAACGGCACTATCTGCGGGCGCTGCCGGTGGACCCGGTGACCAACCGCTCCGACAGTTGGGTGCCGGTGCCGGGTGCCGATGAAGACGACAAAACTGTTGTCGATGTGAAAAGTGGCGCGCGAGGCAAAGCGCTCGACGGCACGGAATACGACTCGTGGTGAGAAGTTTCTCCAGCTTAGGGCGTCAGCGAGGCGTCGCGTATTTCTGGGCACTGCTGATGGTGCTGTTCATCACGCTCGGTCTTGGCAAGCTGCTGGAGGATGTCGCGAAGTCAAACCAGCGCGCTCGAGAAGCAGAATTGCTGTATACCGGTAATCTGTATCGGGACGCGATCCGGCAGTACTGGCAGAGCACGCCAATCGGAGCCAAACGCTACCCGGAGAAACTCGACGATCTGCTGCGCGACCCACGCTATCCTGTGATACGCCGCTATTTGCGCAGGCTCTATCCCGACCCAATAACGGGACAAGCCTTCTCTCCGATTCCTGCGCCCGACGGCGGCGTGATGGGGGTACGCAGCATGTCCCTGCGAAAACCAGTCAAGGTGGCCGGATTCATGACGAATCAGATAGCATTTGCCGTGGCGCAGAGCTACCGGCAGTGGGAGTTCACCTATGCACCATGAGCAAGCGCATGGTGCCGTGCGATGCGGCAACTGGAGCGATACAGAATGACATATCGCTGTTGTGATGACCATTCAACAATCGGCACAAGGGTGCAGCCCTGAGGTTACACCCCTGCCACACCACCCGGCATGCGGTTCCGCACCGGGCGATACGGGAAGTTGCGGGCTTACTTCGCCACCGGCATCGTGAACTCCGCACCTTTCGCGATGCTATCCGGCCAGCGCTGCATGATGCTCTTGTAGCGCGTGTAGAAACGCACGCCTTCTTCGCCATACGCGTGGTGATCGCCGAACAGCGAACGCTTCCAGCCGCCGAACGAGTGCCATGCCATCGGCACCGGAATCGGCACGTTGATGCCGACCATGCCCACCTGAATCTGCCGGCCGAACGCCCGCGCCACACCGCCATCCGACGTGAAGAGCGACACGCCGTTGCCGAACTCGTGCGCATTGATCAGCTCGACCGCGCTCGCGAAATCGGGCACACGCACCACCGCCAGCACCGGGCCGAAGATTTCTTCCTTGTAGATCTTCATCTCGGTACCGACCTGGTCGAACAGCGTCCCGCCGATGAAGAAGCCGTCTGCATTCGTGACCGGATGCGCGCGGCCATCGACGATCAGCTTCGCGCCTTCCGCCACGCCCGAGTCGATATAACCGGCCACCTTGGCCTTATGTTCGGCCGTAACCAACGGACCCATTTCAGCATCGAGATTCTCGCCGTTCTTGATCACCAGCGACTTCACGCGCGGCACCAGGCGCTCGATCAGCTCATCGGCGACATTACCCACCGCCACCGCGACCGAGATCGCCATGCAGCGCTCGCCTGCCGAACCGTACGCGGCGCCGATCAAGGCGTCCACAGCCTGGTCCAGATCGGCGTCCGGCATCACCACCAGATGATTCTTCGCCCCACCGAGCGCCTGCACACGCTTGCCGCGCTTCGATGCTTCCGTATAGATATATTCGGCGATCGGCGTGGACCCGACAAACGACAGCGCCGCGACGTCCGGATGTTCGATCAGCGCATCCACGGCCACCTTGTCGCCGTTCACAACGTTGAACACGCCATCGGGCAAACCGGCTTCCTTCAGCAGTTCGGCAATGCGCAACGACGCCGACGGGTCACGCTCCGAGGGCTTCAGCACGAACGTGTTGCCGCAGGCGAGCGCGACCGGGAACATCCACATCGGCACCATCACCGGGAAATTGAACGGCGTAATCCCCGCCACCACGCCTAGCGCCTGACGCAGATTCCAGTTGTCGATGCCGCCGCCGATCTGGTCGGTGAAATCGGTCTTCAGCAGATTCGGAATTCCGCAAGCGAACTCGACGACTTCGATACCGCGCACCACTTCGCCTTGCGCGTCCGTGAACACCTTGCCGTGTTCGCGCGTGATCAGCATGGCCAGTTCGTCGTGGTGTTTGTTCAGCAGTTCCTTGAACTTGAACAGAATGCGGGCACGCTTGAGCGGCGCGGTTTCGCTCCAGGCGGGAAAGGCAGCCTTGGCGGCCTTGACCGCCGCGTCCACTTCCTCGACCGACGCCAACGCGACCGAGCCGGTCACCTGACCGGTGGCGGGATTGAACACGTCCTTGAAGCGGCCGCTGGTCGACGCAGCCGGTGCACCGCTGATGTAATGCCCCAACTGCTGCACCGACAACTTCGCTTGTTCGTTCACTGCATTCATTTCGTTCCTCGTGTTCGGGATAGGCCGCAAGGGTTGATCCGCCAACTGTATCGACGGCGCCGGTCATATTCCCGATACAGCACAATAAAACCGCGCCTCACTGTATTGTTTTTTGCGTGGCAACTGTACTGGCCGGTGAAGCTGGCGCAACTTCAGGAAAAGACGCCCAACTCAGCGCCATTGCTCGGTCAATTCATTGGCCAACACCATCTTTTCGCGGACGAGCTCGATAAAGTCTGCGTCCGCGCCGTTCTGGGCTTTGAGGAATTTCAGCGCCGCGGAATGAACGGCTCGCATCGACCGGCCGTCGATCCCAGCCATGCGCGCCGCGCTGCGACGCGTTTCCTCGACCAGATCGCGCGCGCTGCTGAAGTCGGGTGACAAGCCGGTCTGCGCCTCGAACCCGGCGCGCAATCCGGCCGCGTACTCACGCGACTGCCCCAGCCGGTCAACATCGATCATCAGATCGACGCCGTCGGCCATACGCAGCGCACAGAGAATCCATAGCGCGACGAACGCCCGATACGCGTTGTTGCCTTCCGCCGTGCGCGCGTACTGCTCGCACGCCATGGCGTAGGCGTCATCCGAAGTGGGCGCGCCAGGTGGCAAGCTCACGCCGCAGATTTCGATGGCCTGTCGGACTACGGGCTCCGTCTGGTTCAGACCCAGCACGCGAAACGGTGCGGCCACGAAAAACGAATTGCTCCATTGCTGATTGAGCAGCCACCCCGAGGCGAACTGCGAAGCGGGATTTCGCAACACGGCGGCATGCATGACCTGCGGGAAAGCTTGCTTGAGCCACGGCAACCGCCCAGACGAACGGCAGAACTTGAAGACGGGTACGCTGCCGTGCTCGGCGGTGCGTTCGCACAGGTTGGCCAGATAGGCTTGCAAGGCGGGGAATTCCGCGTCGGGCGCGGGTGCAAAGCGATCGGTGCCGAAGCGCTTCCTGTATCCGGCTACGCCGCGCGCGCCCTCCTGGAGAAACGGCCGGTACTCTTCGAAATACGGCACGGCGAGCGGCGGGTGTCCAGAGATCAATGTAGGGCGGGACGCAGAAACGTCGGCGAGGCTCAGATCGGCGAGCACGTTGCTGAACGGTTCATAGAATCCGGTGACGGAATCGAGTGCGCGCAGACGCGACCAGACCCACGTTCCTGCGCTGCGCCAGCCCGTGTGCAGGAATACCCCCTGTTTCAGGGTATTTTGCTGCGTGGGGGCTCCCGGACCTGGTCCTTGTGATAACGGCATGGGACTTCTCTTCAAATGGAAGCAACAACGATTCGATGGAAGGCAGATGCTGCCCGCCCCACCTGGTTCAAGTACACACTCAAGAGCGCACTTTAGCCGTTCAAGCTGTCGGCTTCGTTACGAACGTATCAGTTTACCTTGCAGGAACGTCTTGTGACGCACTGGAACAGCGCATCCAAACGCTTTAAGCTGCCAGACTCCCGAACTCAAAAGTTGCCGCCATGAACGACTCGGCCGATATCCGGTTTCTGCTGACGATCCGCGAAAGTGGCAGCCTGATCGCCGCGGCGCGAAAACTGGGGCTATCGCCCTCGGCGGTGACCCAGCGCCTGCAGCAGCTCGAAAAGAAACTGGACACGCAGTTGGTGAACCGCACGGCGCGCCGTTTGCAGTTCACGGAAGAAGGCGCGCTCCTGTGCGAACGCGGCGCCGAACTGGTCCAGCAGTTCGACTCGCTGTTCGAAGACCTGCAGACACGCCGGGGCGGTCTGGTCGGCACGCTGAAAATCAATGCGCCGCTGGGATTCGGCCGGCGCCACCTCGCGCCCGCCATCGCCGACTTCCAGCAGCAAAACCCCGATGTCGACGTGGCGCTCACACTGTCTGACCAGCCCTTGACCGACACGATGGACCGCTTCGAACTGAATCTTGGAGTTACCCTGACTGAACGCCGCGCGACCGACGAAACTCTATAATCGGCTCAGCCAGACCGAAAGCCACTCCATTCCCCGGTGAACCCATGAAACTCGAGCACATCGACACCCCTGCCGCGCTGATCGACATCCCCCGGATGCAGAAGAACATCGCGAGAATGCAGGGACATGTGAACACACTGGGCGTCACCTTCCGTCCGCACGTCAAGACCACCAAATGCATCGACGTGGTCCGTGCACAGATCGCCGCCGGTGCGCGCGGCATCACGGTCTCGACCCTCAAGGAGGCGGAGGCCTTCTTCGCGGCCGGCGTCAGCGATATCCTTTACGCGGTCAGCATTGCCCCTTCAAAGCTGCCGCGAGCGCTGGCGTTGCGCCGCCAGGGTTGCGATCTGAAGCTGGTGGTCGACAATCCGACCACCGCTGCGGCCATCGCCGCGTTTTCGGATCAGCACGGCGAATCGTTTGAGGTGTGGATCGAGGTCGACACAGATGGCCACCGCTCGGGGATTGCGCCGGAACAGGACACGCTGCTCGAAGTCGGCCGGATTCTGCACGAGAACGGCGTCAAGGTGGGCGGCGTGATGACTCACGCGGGTTCCAGCTACGAGCTTCATACGCCGGAGGCGCTCGCCGCGCTAGCGGAGCAGGAACGCGCCGGCTGCGTGCGCGCGGCGCAACGGCTGCGCGACGCAGGCATTCCGTGCCCCGCCGTCAGCGTCGGGTCGACGCCCACGGCACTGGCCGCCGAGCAGCTGGATGGCGTGACCGAAGTGCGAGCAGGTGTCTACGTTTTCTTCGATCTGGTCATGCACAACGTCGGCGTGTGCGCGCTTGAAGATATCGCGCTCAGCGTACTCGCCACCGTGATCGGGCATCAGGCGGACAAAGGCTGGGCGATTCTCGACGCAGGCTGGATGGCGATGAGCCGTGATCGCGGCACCTCGAAGCAGTCACACGATTTCGGCTATGGCCAGCCCTGTCTGCTGAATGGAACGCCGCTTGGCGGCTTTCAGGTGAGCGGCGCAAATCAGGAGCACGGGATTCTGTCGTCGTCGGATGATGGCGCGCCTGTGGACGACATCGCGCAGCGCTTTCCGGTCGGGATGAAGCTGCGCATTCTGCCCAATCACGCATGCGCGACCGGAGCGCAGTTCCCCGAGTATCACGCAGTGTCGGCGGACGGCGGCAGCGTCGAGTGGAGGCGTTTTCAAGGCTGGTGAAGTGTCAGGTACAACACCGGCACGGCGACGAACGGCGCCGCCGCGCCGTCCGCATGGGACTAGAACTGATGCTGGATGCCTGACGTCACCACCAGTTGCCGCCGCGTACTCGACGGCGACACACCATAAATCTGCGCCACCGCATGACGCCCCTGTTGCGCAACGCCGACCAGATAGAGCGTCGTGCGCTTCGATATCGCGTACTCGGTGCCGAGGTTGATCTGATCCCAGCCTGGCTCCGCGTCACCCGTGCCGCTGCCTGAATAGCGCCCATTGGTACGGATGTAGGCCACGCCCGTCTCCCACGCAGGCGTAATCTGCCAGGTCAGGTTCGCTTCGTAGTTATCGAGCGTCAACGCGGTCGCATCCAGATAGCGGTACTGCGTTTTCGAGTACATGCCGCCCACTGTGAGTGCGCCGAAGAACTGGTACGAAGCCCCCGCGAGCCAGATTCGCTGCCGTTTCACCCCCGCTGTGCTGGCGATGCTGCTCGAAAACGTATTCTCATAGTCGTCGTACACACCGGCACCCGGCGCGCCTAATGCGCCGGCAGGTTGCGCATCGGGGCGGTCCGCCTGCAGAAAGCCGATACCCGCCGCGAACGGTCCGCGTGCGTAAGCCGCTCCCGCGCTTATCAGGCGATTGTTCGTAAAGCCCGACGAACCGTCCGCGGCCGCTGCCTGATTGCTGAAACCGTAAGTCGCGCCGAAGCTCAGTCCGGCAAATTGCGGACTCGCGTATTTAACGGTGTTGCTGACCTTGAAGCTCGCATTGGTGTTATCCGCATCGCCGACATGCGCACCGATGTAACCCGCCCATGTTTCGTTGGTCGCGAAACCGGAGACCGTGTCGATCGTCGTGTCCCATTGCCGGCCCACCGTCACCGTGCCGAAGCGGTCGTCGGCGAGACCCACGTACGCGACGTTGAACGCGCGACCGGTGCCGTGGCCGTTCTGCACATTGAACGGACTCATCAAACGGAAGATCGCACGCGATCCGCCACCCAGGTCTTCGCTGCCGGTCATGATCCAGCGCGACGCCGTCAACTGCCCGCTGGTCGTCGACCAGTCGGAATGGCCGCCGCTATTGTTCGCGTACAGAATGCCCGCATCGATAATCCCGCTTAGCGTCACACGGCTTTGCGCATGGGCGGCAAACGGCGTACCGAACAACCAGACGCAGGACGCAGCGACGAGCGTCATCCTCACGGCGTTTTCTCGTGATTTCAAAGTACTCTCCAAATCCAGATGATTAGTTTTTTGCTAGCGGCGCTCAAGCCGGCGCGCCTATGACCCAGGCAACCTCAACACCGTGCGAAAACCGATGTGGTTGGTGCCCATCGTCACGTCCTGCGCATGCCGTGCGCTCGGCCGGTAGCGTTTGCAATAGATCGGCGAACACAGAAACGAGCCGCCCTTGATGGTGCCGAGATCGGTGCTGCGCGCCTTCGCCACCAGCGCGTCTTCGAGATCGACGTTCGGGTTCGGCGGCGGCTCGCTTGCCTGTTGCGCGTGGTTCTGCTGCCACGGGTCCTTCACCCATTGCCAGACATTGCCGACCATGTCGTATAGCCCATAGCCGTTGGCCGGAAAGCAGCCGACCGGAGAAGTCGACACAAAGCCGTCTTTCGCGGTGTTCTGAAACGGAAAGGCGCCCTGCCAGGTGTTGGCCATCATCTTCGAGCGGATCGCGAAGGTGTCGCCCCACGGATAAGCGGTCGACGTACCGCCGTGCGCCGCATACTCGTACTCGGCTTCGGTCGGCAGATCGCGGCCGCGCCACTTCGCGTAGGCCAGCGCATCTTCATACGCGATATGGACGACCGGATGGTTGCCGAGCCCGTCGATCGAACTGCCGGGTCCGGTGGGATGACGCCAGTCGGCGCCCGGCACGAAATGCCACCACTGCATCGCGCCGACCAGCAGGTTCTTCGGCGGCAGAAAGACCGTCGAACCGGGCCGCGTCATCTCAGCCGGCAATGACGGATAGCGCTTCGCATCGAGTCCGCGTTCGGCGAGCGTCCTGTAACCGGTCGCGGCAACGAAGCGGGCAAATTCCGCGTTCGTCACGTCATAGCGATCGATCATGAAGCTGCCCACTTTTACGCTGCGTGCGGGTGCTTCTTCCGGATAGCCGCCATCAGAACCCATCACAAAGCTGCCCGCCGGCACGCGCACCTGATCGCTATCTGACGATGCCGGCGGCAAACCGTTGAATGCCTTGCAAGCTTGCAGATTACCTGGCGGCACGGCTTGCGGTGCGGCGCCGGCCGTCAACGTGGCCGCCGGCGTCGCCTGAGTCAGCACGACGCACGCAACCGTTACCCCATAGCGCACGATCGATCTCCGGAGGTGCATGCTCATGCCGGCTCTCCTCAGTAGTCCATGCGCGGGTAAGACGTATCGCGCCACGTCTCGACGACGTTGTTCTGCTGCACGTATTGCGCCCACTCGGTCAGCATCTGCTCGAGTACTTCAGGGCGCTTCGCGGAAAGATCGTGCAGCTCGGCGCGGTCATGCGCGAGGTCGTACAGTTGCCAGTGACCCTTGCCGTTGTCGTAGGAATAGACCAGCTTCCAGTTGCCCTTGCGCAGCGCGTTGCGCCCCATCAACTCCATGCCGTACACGTAGTCGTCCACATGCACGCGTTTGCGCTCGCCGGTCAGATACGGTTTCATCGACATGCCCTGCATCGGCAGCACGGTATGGCCGTGGAATTCGATGCCCGGCTGCCCGATATTGGCGAAATCGAGAATGGTCGGCGTCAGATCCTTGACGGTGAGCACCTGTTCGCTCTTGCCCGCCTGCACATGTCCGGGGAACGACACGAAGGCCGGCGAACGGATCCCGCCTTCATTGGTGTACGCCTTGAAGAGGCGGAATGGTTGTGCGCTCACCTGCCCCCACGCCGGTCCCTCGAACACGAAGGAATTGGCTCGGCCGATGTTGCCGAGCGAATTGTCGAAGGTCTGCGCAATCCACCTGGCGTTGCCGCTGTCCTCGTCCCATTTGTTGCCTTCCGGGCCGTTGTCCGACAGGAACACGATCAGCGTGTTGTCGTACTGGCCGCTCGCCTTCAGGTAATCGATCAGGCGGCCGACGTTGCGGTCGAGATCGTCCATCAGCCCCGCATATGCTTCCATCGTGCGGGCCGAACGCGCCTTCTCGTCGGCGCTCAAGGCGCTCCACGGTTTCGTCCCCGCCGGCAGCGGCGCAGGCTTCGCGTCGTTCGGTACGAGACCGAGGCGCTTCATCTTGTCGATGCGACGCTGCGCGATCACGTCATAGCCGACGTCGTAGTTGCCGCGCACCTTCTGCAATTCATCGTCAGGCGCTTGCAGCGGCAAATGCGCCGCCGTATAGGCCGCATACGCGAAGAACGGCTTGCCGCCGCGCTGCGCATCCTGCAGATAGGCAATCAGCTTGTCGGTGTACGTCCGCGATGAATAGAAGTCGGCAGGCAGGTCGATCTTCTTGCCGTTCTCGCGATAGGTCGGCTCCGGCGCATCCGACGTGATCGTCATCACCTTCTGCCTGAAATGCGACGCACCGCCATTCATCAATGCATAAGAGCGTTCGAAGCCACGCTGGTCGGGACGCATGCCGTCGCTGCCGCCCAGATGCCATTTGCCGGCCATTACGGTCCAGTAGCCGGCGTCTTTCATGATTTCCGGCAAGGCCGCCACCCGCTGATTCAAGCCGCCTTCGTAGCCGGGATGGTTGACCTCCTCGGGTGTCAGATGCGGCGTGATCATCTCCGCCATGTTGCCGACACCGGCCAGGTGATTGTCCATGCCGGAGAGCAGCATCGAGCGGGTCGGCGAACAGGTCGGCGCGACATACATCGTGTCGAGCAGGCGGCCGCGCGCGACCAGTGCATCGAGATTCGGCGTGGCGATTTCGCTGCCGAATGCGCCGATATCCGAGCGCCCGACGTCGTCGGCGACGATCAGCAGCACGTTGGGACGCGCGCCGGGTGCCGCAGCTGGCACAGCCGGAGCGGATGCCGCGGCAGCCGCTTGCGCCGCTTGCACGACCGGCATCATGACGGTACACGCGCCGCCTACGAAGCTTGCTGCGAGAATGGTACGAAAGCTCATTTGATCTCCATTTCCACGATGTCCTCCTAACCGCCATTCAAATCTTGTTGTCGCAACGCTTTAACGACAGGCTTTACAACCTCGACCGCCCGAGCCGGTCGAACGCCTGTCGGTCACGCTGCTTGAGCTTCTTCGCCGCGAGCACGCCGGCCACCGCGAAAATCGGCAGCAAGGCGGTCAACGCGTACGACACGCCCACATCCGCACCGGTCAGGAGCGGAAAATTCACGATCGCGAGCACCAGCACAACCACGAGAGCGAGACCCGACAGCACCGGCAACACGCCCACGCGCATCGCGCCCATGTCGTCACGGCCGATGCGCCTGAAGAACACGAACACCGCCGCTGACGACAGGGCCATCAACGCGATGATGCAAAGCGTCGCGACATTCGTGAGCCACGAGAACAGTGTCAGAACCGGATCGGCGTGCGCGACAATGAAGACCAGCACCACGATCGCGGCTACCGCCGTTTGCAAAAGCGAGCCGATATGCGGGCTGCGATGCACCCGATGCGTACGGCCGAGCGCTTGCGGCAGTAAACCCTCACGACCGGTTGCAAAGAAATAGCGCGACGCCGAATTGTGAAACGCCAGCAGACCCGCATACACGCTCGTGATGAACAGCACGCTCATCGCCGCGGTCAGCGTCTTGTTGGCGTAGTGATCGGAGAGCGTGTAGAGGAACGTGGTCGGATCGCTCAATGCGGTGAGCGTCTTGACGATCTTGTCGCTGCCCGCGCCGATCACCATGCACCACGCGGAGAACGCATAGAACACGCCGATCAGCAGCACTGAAATGTAAGTCGCCAATGGCACCGTGCGTTGCGGGTCTTTCGCCTCTTCGCTGTAGATCGTGGTCGCTTCGAAACCAATGAAGCTCGCGAAGCAGAACAGAAAGCCAATTGCCGGCGTGCCGCTCATGACGGTATGCGGCGTGAACGAAGCCGCGTTGATGCCGCTATCGCCGCCGCTTTTCAGAATGGCCAGATCGAGGATCAATACAACGATGTATTCGCCCAATACCAGCAGCGAGAGAACCTTCGCGGACAGATCGATCTGCCGGTAGCCGAACACGCCGATGCTGGCCATCGCAGCGAGCGAGCAGATCCACCATGGCGTATTGAGGTTGAAGTGCGCGTTCAGGAAGCCCGAGGCCACCGCGCCGAACATGCCGTACAAACCGATCTGCATCGTGTTGTAGCCGAGCAGTGCGATCAGGGCGGCCGCGCCGCCCGCCGTGCCGCCAAGACCGCGAGCCGTGAACGCATAGAAGCCACCCGCGTTGGTCACGTGCCGCGACATGGCCGTATAGCCGGCGGAAAACATCAACAGGATCACTACCGTCGCGACCAGCAGGGCCGGTGTGCCTGCGCCGTTGCCGAGCATAATGCCGATTGGAAAGCCACCTGCGATCGCGACCAGCGGCCCGGCCGCCGAGATCACGAAGAAGATGATGAAGCCCAGTCCCAACGCCCCCTTGCGCAACTCGGTGGACGGTGACGGTTCAGCGACGACGCTCATAGTTTTGCTCCTGGATTTTGCTTCGTCTGCATCACGACGAGGTCGGGCGCAGTGCAAGTGTTGATGCACTGTAGAAAACCAAAAATGCCGAGCGGGAGCACAAATCGGCAACGCAGCGCGAACTTGGGTTTACGCCTAGGTGTCGGTTCAGGTGGCCAACCAAGGCATCTAATCCAGACGTGAAAGATCGGGCGGGACGCGCGCAAGCACGCCCGCAAACGGGGACCGTTCATGATTCAGGATTGGGCTGAGAATCGGGCTGAGCGTCGGCAGCGCATCGCGCAAAATCTCGCGCAAGCAGGACCGCACGCCCGCACGGCCCTGAAAACGCGTGCCGGCCGTCAGCTCAAACGCGGCGTCTGCGAAGGCAATTCGCCGAACAGGTCGCGATATTCGCGGGCGAAATAGCCGAGGTGCGTGAAGCCCCAGCGGCAAGCAGCGTCGCCGATCAATAGTTCTTCCACACTCGTCATGCGTAGCAGCCGATGCACGGCGTTGAGCCGGATCGAACGCAGGTATTCGACAGGCGTCACATTGGCGACGCGCTGAAAGCTGGTTTGCAAGGTTCGGCGACTGCACCGCAGCGCGCGGCACAGATCGAGCACGGTGATCGGTTGTTCGGCGTTGTCTTGCAGAATACGTTCGCAGCGCCGCACGATGTCGCTATACGTGGTGTGCGTGAGGTCTCGCGGCGCCGTCTGCGACGCGCTTTCGATCAGGCCGAGCAGCACGCTGATCATTTCGTCGCGGAAGACTTTGGTCGCGGCGGGATGCGCAAACGCAGCAGCATTGCGCTCGGCTGCGTCGAGAAAGGGCGCGAGCCGTTCACGCAGCATCACGCCCTGCTCATCGGCAAGCGTCAGCACGCCGCTTTTGACCTGACGGCCGGCATGCTCCCCCACCACCACGCCCAGCAGGTCGTCCATCATGTCGGCGGACACGCTGATGCCTGCGTAGTGCATCGACTCCGGCGTGTAGAAGCGAAACTCCTCGCCCGCACCGAGCAGCAGCAGTGCGTACCCATCCACCCGCCGCCCCTGAAACGTGCCGACGAGCGGCGCATACAGCGGCACCGCGATCGAAGCCAGACCGGACGGCGACACGCCATGCTGCGCCACACGGCGATTGGTGGTTTCGCGAAAGAAATGAAAGTCGGCCGAACTCGCCTGCACGAGCGTGCTCTGGAAGCGGCCCGGCGTCATCTGACGATAAACCTGTTCCCAGCCGCTCACCGCCAGCGAATGATCGTGCACGTCGGCAAGCGTGCTGATCCGGAAGTCCATGTCCCCTCCCGCCTACTCTGAACAGGCTACATTCATGCGATGACGGTCCGGCCTGTCGTAGCGGACGCCAACCTGGGCGCAGAAAAGGGCCGCAACTCGCAGCGCCTCCGCGGCAAATGAAGAAGCAATGTTATTCCAGGCTGGCGGATACGGTTCGATATAAAGAACCGCGACATTTCCACGGATTCAGTTTCATCGCGCGCTGCCCCAACCCGGAATGCACCTGTGCATTCTGCAGCGCGCCTCAACACTTGACCAAGTCAATTATGCAAATTTCACTTCATCGAAGCCCGCAGCCAATGCGGCGACCAATGCGTCGAGCTGCGCCGATTCGACCACCAGCGGCGGCGACAGGATGATTTTCGTGCCGACCGGCCGCACCAGCGCGCCGTGTGCACGCGCCACTTCGGCCACGGCGTTGGCATAGCCCGAGGTCGGGTCGATCGGCTCGCGGGTCTGCTTCGACTTCACCAGATCGAGCGCAACCATCAGGCCTTTGCCCCGCACGTCGCCTACCGCTGCATAGCGTTCGGCGAACGGCCGCAGCGCTTCGAGCAGATGGGCACCCTGCTGAGCGGCGTTGGCAGGCAGGTTCTCGTCCTTGACGATCTTCAGGTTGGCGAGTGCCGCCGCGCACGCAACCGGATGCCCCGCATAGGTGTAACCGTGCATCAACGCGCCGGTAAAATTCGCGTTGCTCATGAAGGCCTGCTCGATACGCTCGTTGAACGCGGTCGCGCCAAGCGGAATGTAGCCGGAAGAAATGCCCTTCGCAAAGCACATGATGTCGGGCTTCACACCCCAGCCTCGACTGCCGAACATGCTGCCGGTCCGGCCAAAGCCCGTGACGATTTCGTCGGCGATCAGCAGAATGCCGTACTTGTCGCACACTTCACGAATCAGCGGCCAGTAGTTTTCCGGCGGCACGATCACGCCGCCCGCGCCTTGCACCGGTTCAGCGATGAACGCGGCAATCGTGTCGGGGCTTTGGAAAATGATCTCGCGCTCCAGCATCTCGGCACAGATCCGGCCGAGCTCTGCAGGATCCTGCGTGAACGGATTGCGATAGAGCCACGGCGTTTCCACATGAAAACAGCCCGGCAGATTCGGCTCGTAATTGCGCCGGAACGCAGTATTGCCGTTCACCGAAGCGCCGCCGAAATGCGTACCGTGATAGCCCTGCTTCAGCGAAATGAACTTGGTGCGATCCGCTTCGCCTTTCAGCTTCCAGTATTGACGTGCGAGCTTCAACGCGGATTCGACCGCATCCGAGCCGCCCGAACTGTAGATCACGCGGCGCATGCCTTCCGGCTCAAGCATCTCGATCAGCACCTTCGACAACTCCTCGGCGCGCGGATGCGAAATACCATCGAAGAGCTGGAAGTATTCGAGTTCGTCGAGCTGACGCACAATCGCGTCCTTCACTTCACGCCGGTTGTGGCCGACGTTGACGTTCCAGAGACCGGCCACGCCGTCGACGAGCTTGTTGCCGCGATCGTCGAACACATAGCAGCCGTCGCCGCGCACGATACGGATCGGCTCGCGCTGCTGCATTTCGGCCGGGTGCTGCATCGGATGCCAGAAGGCGGAATCGTTCGTTCCCATAGTGCTCACTCCGTTAAGTCCAGTATGTTGGCAGGTTCGTGTGGCTGGCATGTGCCGGCGTTCGGTTCAATGCGCGATGCACACGGACTTGGTTTCCGTAAAACCTTCGATGGCATACTTGCCGAATTCACGGCCGACGCCCGATTGTTTGAAGCCGCCGAACGGCATACCCGGATCGAGCGGTACGTGGCAGTTGACCCACACGGTGCCCGCCTCGATTTGCGGCACGAGGTTCATCACGGTCTTGAGGTCATTGCTCCACAGGCTCGCGGCGAGGCCGTACGGCGAATCGTTGGCGAGGCGCAGCGCTTCGAGCGGATCGTCGAACGGCACGATGGCGAGCACGGGTCCGAACACTTCGTCGCGCACGATTGCCGCGTCGTGCGGCACGTCAGCGATGACGGTGGGGCGAACGTAGTAGCCCGGCAGATCGACCGGCTTACCACCGGCAAGAAACTTCAGACCGGCTGCCTGGGCACGCGCGATGTGCTGATTGACGCGGTCGCGGTGCTGCGCGGACACGAGCGGATTGATCTGCGCCGTCGGGGCGAGGCCAGGTCCCAGCGTCATGGCGTTGGCGACATCGGCGAGACCTTCCGCCACCTGCCGGTACTTGCTGCGATGCACGTAAATGCGCGAGGCCGCCGCGCATACCTGCCCCTGGTTGAAGAAGCCGCCTGCCAGCGCGCCTTGAACCGCCTGCTCGACGTCGATATCGGCGAGCATCACCGCCGGATTCTTGCCGCTGAGCTCCAGCGAAAAACGCGTCATGTTCTGCACGGCGGCCGTGCCGACCAGCTTGCCCGTCGGCGTCGAACCGGTGAACGAAATCTTGCTGATGCCAGGATGCGCCGCGAGCGCGGCTCCGCATTCGCGGCCACCGGTGACGACGTTGAACACGCCCGCAGGAACACCGGCCTCGAGCGCCAATTCGGCCAGACGCAGCGCCGTCAACGGCGTTTCCGGCGACGGCTTGATCACGATGGTGCAACCCGCCGCGAGCGCCGGCACCAGCTTCCACACGGCGATCATCAACGGGAAATTCCACGGCACGATGCCTGCCACTACGCCGATCGGCTCCTTACGTGTGAATGCCGTATAGCGTGTGCCGGGCGGAAACGGAATCGACACGTCCAGCGTTTCGCCGGTAATCTTGGTCGCCCAGCCCGCCATATAGCGCACGTACTCGATCGTCGCCCCCACTTCCACCGCGCGGGCGATGTTGATCGACTTGCCCTGATTCAAGGTTTCGAGTTGCGCGAGGTCTTCGGCGTTGGCTTCAAGCAGATCGGCGAAGCGCAACAGAATACGCTCGCGATCGGCGGGACGCAGGCCGCTCCACACGCGCGCATCGAACGCGGCGCGCGCGTCGCTCACCGCACGGTCGACGTCGGTTGCGTCCGCATCCACCACCGTCGCGAGGCGTTCGCCGCTCGCCGGATTGAATACGTCGAGACGACGCTCCGAATGCGCGCGTTGCTGCGCGCCGCCGATAAAGAGGCCGAAATCGCGTTGCACGAACGCGCGAACCGCATCGCTGACGACAACCGTTGCATCGTTACTCATATTCTGGGTCTCTCGTTGATGTCTCGTTGCTACCTGATCCATGGCCGCAGGGCCATCGTGTTGAGGCATGGTGTCACGGTGGTTTGTCCGCCGTTAGCGCTAATCGGCAGGCGCGCCACTGGTTAAGGGAAAACATCTAGCAGTCGCTTGCGGGCAGGCGCACGGGCTTACTTGCTCGTGGCTGATTGCTCGTCGTTACCCGTACAGGCAACGCTCGAACGCGTCGCGCTGCACGAACAGCCGTTCGGGCAACAACACCGCTTCTGCCGCATTGATCTGCATGAACAGCGCAAAACGCACGCCGTCGCTATGGCCGGCAATTGCACAATTCGCTTCGACGAAGCCGCGGTTGAAGCGCGGATCGCCGCTCAGAATGTCGATGTCGTCATGCAGGCCGACGCAGCGCGCGCCGTCGACGATGTTCCAGCTATCGGGCAGACGCAGCAGAATGTCGGACACGTCTTCTTCGCGTGAGATCACTGCGGCCAGAGCGGTCTGCCGGCGTTGGAACCAGCGAGCGCCATGCATGCTGTCGGCGCGCTCTATCGCTACGGCGGCGACGGCATAGAGCAGCATCGGCTCATCGGCCTCGACCGGTTCGACGCGCGTGTCATCCATCGGCGAGGTGTCGATCATGGCGTCGGTCCTCTATAGAAACAGCGCGCCGATCATTTCCGTGCGGCTCGACACGCCAAGCTTGCGGAACATACGCAACAGGTGCGTTTTGACGGTGGGCTGCGCGAGCGCGAGATCGCGCGCAATCTCCTTGTTCGATAAGCCGTTGCGCACGAGGCGTGCGATCTGTTGTTCGCGATGGGTCAGGTTCGAACGGAAATCGGCATCGACGTCTCCGCCGTGGCGCACATGCGTGCGCATCGGCCGCTGGTCACGCAGCGCCGGCACCAGCGCGGCTTCCAGCAGTGGTTGCACCGCCCTTGCGTGTTGCTGGTCGCCCTCGGAGAAAGCTTCAGCGGGTGCCATGCGCAGCAGTGAAAACGCCGCTGCAGGACGGGTACCATCCCGCAGGAGGATCTCCATCACATCGACCACCTGATGCGGATTCAGGAAGCGCCGCCAATACACCGAGCCGCCGCGCACCGTCTCGGGCAGCTCGCCCGCGAGCGTGAGCACGCTGCCCGTCTGCGTCGAGAAGCGCGACGGATGCATCGGATCGAGCGTGCAGTAGCGCTGCAAATAGGTGCGGTGCATCGTCTCGGCCATGCCGAACAGCTCGAAACCCGACGGTTCGTTGTCCGCGCCGACCCAGTAGAAGACCGTCGCCGAGGGCCGCACCAGTTGCGCGAGCGCACTCACTGCGGCGCCCAGTGCGGGCATGAAGGCGCTTTGGGACGCGGCTTCGTCGCGGATTGTGTTCAACATGGCGCTCTCCGGGTTCACCAGCTCAAGACCATCGTACGAACGTGCGATTCCATAGCGTGAGCACGAATTGGCAAATCGACGCACCCCGTGCACTCACTCGACGGTAGCGTTGTCATCCTTTTGCCTGATTCCGCGGTACGTCTCGCGTGTCTAGACTCCAGACACTGGATTCACGCTTCATTCCTTCCGTCACGCTAAATCACGTCCAGTCACGTCCATTCACATTCGTAAGGAACGCCATGTCCCAACAACGCACGGTTGTCATCACAGGCGCGGGCACCGGTATCGGTGAAGCCTGCGCGCGGCTGTTTGCTTCGCGCGGCGCACGCGTGGCACTGATCGGCCGGCGCCGCGAGCCGCTCGAACGGGTAGCGCGCGAAACCGGCGGCCTGGCACTCGATGGCGACGCCGCCAGCGCCGCCGACTGGCAGCGCTTCATCACCGCGATCAAGGCCGACGGCGGCGCTGTCGATGCCTTGATCGCCTGCGCCGGCGGTTTCGGCATGGGCACCGCCACCGAAACCGACGACGCCGCCTGGTCCGCCGCGATGCGCGCGAATCTCGACACGGCCTTCGTCGCCGCCCGCGCCTGCCTGCCCGAACTGATCGAACGACGCGGCGCGATCGTGCTGGTCGCCTCGATCGCATCGCTCGCAGCGGGCCCCGCCGTATGCGGCTACACCACGTCGAAGCACGCGCTGATCGGCCTGACACGCTCGCTCGCGCGCGACTATGGCCCGCACGGCGTGCGCGTCAACGCGGTCTGTCCCGGCTGGGTCCGCACGCCGATGGCCGACGCGGAAATGCAACCGCTGATGCAGCACTACGACGAAACACTCGACGCGGCCTATCAGCGTGTCTGCGCCGACGTGCCGTTGCGCCGCCCCGCGCACGCCGAAGAAATTGCCGCCGTATGCGAGTTTCTGGTGTCGCCCGCTGCGTCGATCGTGACGGGCGCCACCCTCGTTGCCGACGGCGGCTCCTCGATCGTCGATGTGCCGACGCTGGCGTTCGACCATATGTAAGCGAGGTCTTAGCTCATCACGGCGGTCGACTCAGGCAAGGTCGCACCGCCGTCGACCACAATGGTTTGGCCGGTGATGTACGAGGCCGCGTCGGAAGCCAGAAACAGCATGGCCGCCGCGATATCCGACGGTTCGCCTAATCGCCCGAGCGGTATCGCCTGTTCGATACGGCGGTTGTGCGCGTCGTCGCCCAGATTGCCCATCGCGGGCGTGCGAATCATGCCGGGCTCGACACCGTTGACCGTGATCCGGTGCTTCGCCAGCTCCAACGCCGCGGCGCGAATGAAGCCGTTCACACCGGCCTTCGACGCCGCATAGTGCGCGAGCCCCGGATACGCCACGCGCGGGCCCGTCACCGATGAGGTCGCCAGCATCCGCCCGCCGCCTTGTCGGATAAACGCGGGCGTCGCTGCCTGCGCAAGCCAGAACAGCGCGGCGAGATTCACGGCGAAGGTGCGCTGCAGGATTGCGGGCGTAATCGCATCGAAGGCGGTGAGCGGGAAATACGCGGCGTTGTGCACGACCACGTCGAGCCTGCCGAGGTCTGCTTCCACATCGGCGACGAGGCGCTCGATCTGCGCGTACTCGGCCATATCGGCTTCGTACGCGCGGGCCACACCGCCCTGTTGCGTAAGACGTTGCGCCGCTTCCGAAGCGCCGGCGATGCGCAGATCCGCAATCGCCACCGAAGCGCCACGCGCGGCAAACGCTTCGGCGATGCCGCGCCCGATGCCTTGCGCGCCGC
Source organism: Paraburkholderia sediminicola (assembly GCF_046026675.1). Lineage (GTDB taxonomy): Bacteria > Pseudomonadota > Gammaproteobacteria > Burkholderiales > Burkholderiaceae > Paraburkholderia > Paraburkholderia sediminicola_F. The sequence continues at coordinate 2,713,681 of NZ_JAQQEY010000002.1, forward strand.
CGGTCACCAGCACCGTCTTGCCGGCGAAATCACGCACGCTAGTCGTATGCTGTGCGGCGCCGCTCATTGCGGATGCCGGGTCACGTTGAGCACTTGTGCGAGTGCACCGACCGGGAAATTCGACAGCGTGTCGAACTGGTTGCCCTGATAACCAAAAATTTTGCCGTCGGTCTTCTTGCGTTCGAGATCGATCATCACCACGCCGAGCGTCGGAATGATCTTTTCGCGCCACACAAACAGGTACAGATCGTTGGCGATGGCAATGTAGTGGCAACGGTCCACATCGGCGAGACCTGCTTCCACGCCTGAGAGGCATTGCCACGCATAGAAGTTGTCGTTCAGATAGACGTGTTCGTACTGTTCCGTGGCGCTATACGTGTACAGGTTGCGCATGCCGATCAGTTCGCGAGTCGGATGATGCAACGTCGCTTCCGTCCCTGCCTGAGCGCCCTGCGGGGCGATCCTGCCGTGACGGAACCGCGCCCGTACGCCGGTCAACTCCATGCCCCGCTCGACTCGCGTGAACGCATCGGTACGGGCTTCGCTTTCGTTCGGCAACGTGCCGACCACCGAGGTGCACAAACCCTGCTTCACATCGAGCACGTAGCTCGTTGCGGCCGGCAGCGACCCGTCTCCGCCGCCGATGTAGTCGACGAAGTAGATGCCGTCGCGCACCGACGTGATCCGGCATTCGAATTGACCGTTCGCCGCACGCAGCACACCGGAGGAGACGAACGTCAGCGTCTCAGCGGGACCCTCGGCGAATTCAAGCCGCAACGTGCGCCCGGTCAGATCGTCGACGGGCGGCAGGATGTGGCTGTCGGGGGCGAAACCTTCGGCCAGCGCGCCGACCTGGATGAAAACGGGTTGAGATGTCATGTCTGTATGGCTCCAGTAGTTCGATGATTTGCCGCGGCTTGACCCGCTTCGAGCGCCAGGCCGCGGCGCCTGTGACTACTGTACGGAGGCCGCGAGCGCGGCGGCATCGACCATAAGGATGACAAAGCCCGCGGTTTTAAGCGGCCCGGAGCGCCTAAGAAACCTGGCGCCCGAGGGTCTTGGTGGTTTCAGAGCCGCCAAAGGGATTACAGCCCGAACTCACCGGCCAGTTCGTCGATCAACCCGCGCTGAAACGCCTTGAAGCGTTCATTCGGTTGCTGCGCGATCGCCAGGTCTAGCATCGGATCGGTAACTTGCGTACGCACGTCCGCCAACGTTTCGACAATGGCATGCCCGCAGAACGGCACATACGCTTCCGAATACCCGCCTTCGTGCACGATCACCAGACGTCCGCTGCAATAACGTTCGGCGGCATCGCGCATCAGTTGCGTCATCGTGCGATAGCTCTCGCTGTGCAGCAGCATGCGCGCGAGCGGATCGACCGCGCTCGCGTCGAGCCCGCTCGCCACGACGATCAGATCCGGCCCGAACGCGTCGAGCGCGGGCAACACGATGCGCTCGAACGCATAAAGATAGGCGTCGTGCCCGCCACCCGGCAATAGCGGAATGTTCACGTTGGCCCCCACGCCCGCGCCCATGCCGCGCTCGTCCGCTCCGCTGTAGCCCGGCGGAAAGCAGCGATCCTGATGCAGCGAAATGGTCAGCGTGTTGGGATCGTCGTAATAGATCGACTGCGTGCCGTTGCCGTGATGCACGTCCCAGTCGATCACCGCGACGCGTTCGACACCATGCTTGGCACGCGCCGCCTCGATCGCAATGGGAATATTGGCGAGCAGGCAGAAGCCCATCGGCTTGTCGCGCAGACAGTGATGACCGGGCGGACGGGACAACGAGAATGCGTTGCTTGCCCGCTTGTCGAGCACGGTGTCGAGCGCGCTGATGGCAAGCCCTGCGGACAGCGCAGCGATCTCATAGCTGCCCTTGCCGAACGGTGCGAGGTCGCCCAGATCGCCGCCGGTCGTGTCGCTGAGCGCCTTGAAACGGGTCAGATAATCGCGCGGATGGACGCGCAGCAAATCGTCTTCAGTGGCAAGCTCCGCCCCCTGCATGTCGAGCGACGCCGCCAGCCCCGAGGTCTGGATCAGCGCCAGCAGCCTGCGTTTCGAATCGGGAGATTCCGCGTAGCCGCTACTCGATGGCGGTTGCACCCAGCCACCGACCGGAAAGAACAGCGCATGCGTGCCACCCGTATGCCAGAAGGTGCGTTCGTCCGTGAAAAATGCTGTTTTGCTCATGATTGCTCTTACCTGTAGTTCACTTGCGGATTCAAATCGACCGGGTTCGACTGCACGCTCACCGACGCGCGCCCGGCACTTCACGCCCATTACGCTCGACACGCAGCAGGCAAACAAAAGACAAGGCGCAGATCACTGCCGCACCCTGAAACAGCGTATTGAGACCCGCGCCGGCGTCGAGGAGAAAGCCGGCGATCAGTGGGCCGACCGCAAGTCCCGCACCGATCACAAAGTTCAGCGTGGCGATCAAACGCCCCGACGTATCGGTTTTTGCGGCTGCGGCGAGGATGAACGGCAGCACGAAGGTCCACGCGAATTTGAAGGCGAAGATCGCGGCGGCATAGCCCGTCGAACCGGGATGCGCCGACAGACCGAGCAAGGCCGCAACGAGAATCGCGTAACCCGTCAGCAGCATCGCGGCCCGTGCGATACGGTTGCCGATGAACGACGCGCACGCCGCGCCGACGATCCCCATCACGCTTGCGACCGCCAGCAGCTCGCCGGTATGTCCCGCGTCGAGTCCAGCAAGCGACGCCGCCTTGCTCGCAAACGTCCAGACGCCGCCGATCGCCACATAGAAAGCAAGCACGCCGCCGATCACCAGCGTCGCGAGAAACCATGTGCTGTTTGTAGTGCTCATGGTGCTTGCGCCGTTCACGCCGGCCCCAGCCTGGTGCGCGTGCTTGCCGCCGGTGTCGCCCAATGCGGGATCGAAGCCGCGCGTGAGCGGCGATGCAATCAGCGCGAGCACGGCCAGCACGACATACAGCGCGCGCAAGCCGAACGCGTCAAACAGATGCGGCAGCACGAACAGGCCGAGCGCACCGGCCACCAGTTGACCGACCACCCACAAGCCATACACGCGGTCGCGATTGCCGCTTGTCGCCGCGCTCGTCATGCACAGCACCATCAGCGTGCCGCCGCCGAGCCCGGTCAACGCGCGCAGCACCAGCAACGCAACGAAGCCCGGCATCAGCACAGCCGTGGCGAAATTGCCGAGGCAAAACACCACCGTGGCGATCGCCGCGACACGGCGTGCGTCGACACGTCCCAACCATAAGAGCGATGGCAAGGTCGCGCAGCTGAACGCGCCGAGTTCGACGAAGAAATACGTGCCGATCTGCGAGGCGCTCAAACCGAGCTGTCCGCCGAGTTGCGCAGCGACGGCCGGCGCGACCAGCAGCAACAACGGCGTGATGGCGGCGAACACCACCAGAGACAGCAGCGTCGACGTCGCGAATTCGCGCGGCGCGACCGCGGACGTCCCAGGCGCAGTGGCCGTGGCAAATGAAGAGGTCGAAGGAGTTTTCATGGGGCTCGTGAGTTAACGGTTGCGGTTGCAACGAAGGCCGACAAGCGGCCTACGGGAGGCGAATACAGGTCGACGCTGTCGAAACTGAAGCGGCACGCCGGCGCATGGGCAATCAGAACGTGTGATACATGCCGAGCATCGCGCCGAATTGCGAGGCGCCATCGAGCGGCGTTGCGTCGTATTCATAGACCGGTTGCGAGCTTTGACTGCTGTTGCGCGAATAGCCCAGATTCATATACGCCACCGTGCGCTTTGACAGCGCGTAGGTGCCGCTCGCGATGAACAGCGTCGGATGGCCGACGCTCGGCGTGTTCGACCAGGTCTGATAGACGCCGCCCGCGAGGCCGACGAAATTGTTGAGCTGGTAGCGCGCCCCGCCCCACGCCACCGTTTTCGACGGCGCGAGCGGTCCGGTTTGCCGCTCCGCGCCGCCATACAGCGAAAGCGTCGCGATGTCCCAATGCGCGGCCAGCGTGCCGATGGTCTGCTGCAATCCCGAGGTATCCCCATCGGCGGATGCCGTGCCTTGCGCCCGATGCAGCGCCGCGCTAATGCCGTAGCCGTTGCCGCCGTATTGCGCGCCGATTTCCAGCACCCGGCCTGAGCGCGAATTGCCCGCCACGCCACCGGTCGCCGCCAGGGCTTCGGCACTGAAGCCGCCATAGTCGGCCGTCTTGAACTTCACCGAGTTATCGATAAAGTTGGCCGACAGCGGCACCAGCACGCCCTGCCCGCTGTATGCCGCATACAGCAACGGGTCATAGAAAACCGTGCGATCGAACAGTACGCTGAACTGCCGCCCGAGCGTGATGGTGCCGAACTTGCCGCTCAACCCAACGTAAGCCCCGCGAAAGAACGCATAACCCGGCACCGTGGCCGTGCCGTCATTCACGTTGATGCCCTGCTCAAGGCGGAAGATTGCCTGCAGGCCGCCCCCCAGATCTTCCGTGCCGGTCAATCCGATCTGCGAGGGCAACACGCCGTAGTTCTGCAAATTGACCGCACTGTGCTGGCCGTCCGCGTTCGTGCGGTATTGAATGCCGGCATCGATCAAGCCGTACAGCGTGACACTCGATTGCGCGTGGGCGGTCGCGGTGCAGAAACCCGCCGCCATGCTCAATGCCGCTAACGTCTTTCGTCGACCGCTGCGCTGCCGTGATTCGTTTCGTTTCATCGAGAAGCTCCAAACCGTCTGATGTTTTTGTAATGTGTCCGTTGCTGCGGGCTGCATTCCTTATCGAGTGCAACGGCAGTGTCGGTAGCGGCAATTGCGCTGAACAGACGTCCAGATGAACGGTATGGAAAACCCGCACGTGATTGCGCGGAGCCCGGTGCGATTGATAGGCGTGGTTGTGTCGAACGGCCCGGTGCAATGACGCGGCACGGCATCCGCAGCTCGGGGCCGTTCAAATGAGGGGGGCATAGCGCCATTTCTAGTGCAGCGTTTTTCAAAAAAGCGCCACGTATAATCGGTTCGCTCGCCGCACAAGCGGCCGCACGCGCCGTATCGACAGCCGAAGGAGCCAGCGTGACAGTCACCGCAGACACGAAGCGGGTTATCGATCAGTTGGGCGAAATGCCCCACGCCATTCCGCTCGACGACTACGCAGGCGCGCCGCTCGAACAGCGCAGCGCCGACTTCGAAGGCACGCTTGCCGGCAACGGCACCGCGGCGCGCGGCCTCAGCCTGTTCCTGCTCGACCTCTATGCGCTTGCCAACCGCACCGGCATCGGTGAATTCGAGCACGGCTTCTTCCGCCTTCTATCGCAGCACCTGCCGTTCGACGCCGGCTGGACCGGCGTGACCACACACACGGCCAACGGTCCGGTGATGCACAACAGCTTCGTCTATGGCCTGCCGGGCGAGTTCTTTACCGACTGGCAGCGCGTGCGCGACTGCGATCCGCTCGCGATCGGCTCGATGAACCGCTACGGCCGCGCGCTGAACGTGTCGATCGTGGCGCCCGGCATCGATCCGCGTTTTCGCAACTGGGCGATCAAATATGGACTCGCACAACTGATGGTGGTGTCGGCGCTGGATCATCGCTTCGGGCTCGCGACTTTCCTCTCGGTGTATCGCCGCGCGCTCGACAAGCCATTCTCCGCGGCGGACGCGCAAACGCTGGAGGATGTGATTCCGCACTTAAGCGCGGCGCTGACGATCAGCCGTTCGTTTCAATTGACGCGTGAACGCGGCGAAGGCGTCTCCACGCCGGCACGTGCGATCTGCGATGGCTTCGGCGCAGTGCACCAGGCGGATAAAGCGTTCGAAACCATTCTGCGCAGCGAATGGCCGGGCTATCAGAACCAGCATCTGCCGGCGCCGCTGATCGCGCATATGCATGCGGACACGGGGCAGCCGTATGTTGGCGAAACGGTGACGGTGAGCTGCTCGCCGGTGGTCGGCCTGTTTCAGCTGGAAGCGCGCCAACGCTCGCCGCTCGACCGTTTGAGTCCGCGCGAGCTGAGTGCGATCAAGCTGTACGGCGACGGCCTCTCGCACAAGGAAGTCGCGCAACGCATGGCGATTTCGCCCACCACCGTGCGCCACTATCTGCGCTGCGCGTACAAGAAGCTCGGCATGCACGACAAAAGCCAGATTCCGTGGCTGCTCGGGCTGCGCGAGAATGCTGCTACACAGGCCTCAGCGCCCGACCAGGGCGACTGAGCGGCTGCTTCACCCGTCCTCTTCTTCAAGCCCGGCAAGCAGATCGTCGACCGCGCGATACACGCGCTCGACGATTTCCGGCCCGACCTTGCGCTCCAGCTCGCGATAGTGCGCTTCGAGATCCTTCGAGATCACGCGCACCAGGTCCACGCTCGTATCGGTGAGTGACACCAGCACACGGCGCTGGTCTTCCGCGAAACGCTCCTTGGTCACCAGTTCCATACTCTCCATGCGCGCGAGCACGCCGGCCATGCTCGGGCTCGAAATCGTGCAGATATCGGAGATGTGGCGCGGCTCCATCGGCCCGTGCTCATTGAGCGCACGAATCACGCGCCATTGCTGCTCGGTCAATCCGTGCGCGGTAATCAATGGCCGGAAACGCTCCATCATTTTTTCTCTGGCGCGCAGCAACAACATCGGCAGGTTGCGGTGCAAAACTCGGGTAGAAGCGGAAGCGGACATGGCGAATAAGTTAAAAGCAGCTGTCGAAGCTTAAGGGAAAACCCGCGATCGGCCGACAGGCTATTGACCGTGGATGATATCAAGCGCAATACTACTAACATGTTAGTGTTTTTGCCGAGAGACAGCTAATTTATGTTTGCACTTGCCGATCACCTGCTGCATCCCGAAGGCGACGCGCTGCCTCGCGACGTGGATGCGCGCACCGTTGCCGCGCTGCTCGCACGCGGCATTGCCTGCCGTGCGCCGGTTTCCGGCGCCGTTTATGGAACCTTGCTGAACGACCGGGCCGCTTTGGCGGCGTTGGGCGAAGCGGTACATGCCGCACCCTATAAAGCCCCGCCCAAAGCGCCGATTCTCTATCTGAAGCCGCGCAATACGTTCGCCGGTCATCGCGCCCGTGTCGTCGTGCCTGACGATGCACTGGGCGTGGAAGTCGGCGCTTCGCTGGGTATCGTGATCGGCCGCACTGCAACACGCGTTAGCGCGGATCAGGCGTTCGACTACATCGCCGGCTATACGCTGGTCGCCGATCTGAGCGTGCCGCATGCGAGCGTGTACCGGCCTTCGGTACGGTTCCGGGCGCGCGACGGTTTTTGCGTGATCGGACCGGCGGTGGTTGCGGCGCGTCATATCGCGGCGCCGGACAATCTTGCGATCAAGGTTTCGCTTCCAGGACGCGAGGTCTTCACTGCGGGTACTGCGTCGGCGGTACGCAACGTGGCGCAATTGCTTGCGGACGTAACCGATTTCATGACACTGAGTGCCGGCGACGTCATTACGCTCGGCGTGCCTCATGGTTCGCCAGTTGCCCATATCGGCGACACGGCCACGCTATCGATTGGCGGATTGCCGCCGCTCGAGGTGTCGTTTGTCGGTGCAGCAGAACAAGTTGGAGAACAGCAATGATGCGCGGTCGTGTTGCGTATGCAGGGGCGATTCACGAAGCCTATCCGGACGCCAACGGCGTGCGCCTCGCCGACGGCCGCGTGCGTCGTGAGGATGAAGTGGTCTGGCTCGCGCCGATCGAGGTCGGCACAATCTTCGCGCTTGGCTTGAACTACGCGGAGCACGCGAAGGAATTGCAGTTCAACAAGCAGGAAGAGCCTTTGGTCTTTCTCAAAGGCCCGGGCGCGGTCATCGGTCACCGCGGCTTCACACGCCGCCCCGCCGACGTCACTTTCATGCACTACGAGTGCGAGCTGGCTGTCGTGATCGGCCAAACCGCGCAGAACGTCAAGCGCGACAACGCCATGCAGCATGTGGCAGGCTACATGATCGCCAACGACTACGCGATCCGCGACTACCTGGAGAACTATTACCGTCCCAACCTGCGCGTGAAAAATCGCGACGGCGGCACGGTGCTCGGCCCCTGGTTCGTCGATGCCGCCGATGTCGAAGACGTCACGCAACTCGAATTGCGCACGTTTGTGAACGGCACGCGGCAGCAACACGGCAACACGCGCGATCTCGTCACCGATATCCCGGCGTTGATCGAATATCTGAGCAGCTTTATGACCCTCGCACCCGGCGACGTGATCCTGACCGGCACACCGGAAGGCATCGTCAACGTCAATGCGGGCGACGAAGTGGTCTGCGAAATCGACGGCCTTGGCCGTCTCGTCAATACGATTGCATCCGACGCGGATTTTGGCCGCGGCTGATACGACGGCTTTGCATGGGATCGGAGTAAGTGCTGAAGGACTAACTCCGATCGACAGCTAAAGAGAAAGGACAACACAATGCGAATCGAACATCTGATCAACGGCAAATCGAGCGCTGCGAAAGACTACTTCGAGACCGTCAATCCGGCAACGCAAGACGTGCTCGCCGAAGTGGCCCGTGGCGGTGCGGAAGAAGTCGACGCCGCCGTGCGCGCGGCCAAAGAGGCATTTCCGGCGTGGGCCGGCAAGCCCGCAGCGGAACGCGCAAAGATCATCCGCAAGCTCGGCGAGTTGATCGCGAAGAACGTGCCGGACATCTCCGAGACCGAGACGAAGGACACCGGCCAGACGATCTCGCAGACCCGTAAGCAACTCGTGCCGCGCGCCGCCGACAACTTCAGTTATTTCGCGGAGATGTGCACGCGCGTCGATGGCCACACGTATCCCACCGATACGCATCTGAACTACACGCTGTTCCATCCGGTCGGCGTCTGCGCGCTGATCTCGCCGTGGAACGTACCGTTCATGACGGCAACGTGGAAAGTCGCACCCTGCCTCGCGTTCGGCAATACCGCCGTGTTGAAGATGAGCGAACTATCACCGCTAACCGCCTCGATGCTCGGCAATCTCGCGCTCGAAGCCGGCATTCCTGCCGGCGTGCTGAACGTCGTGCACGGCTTCGGCAAGGACACCGGCGAGCCGCTGGTGGCGCACCCGGATGTGCACGCGGTGTCGTTCACCGGATCGACCGCAACCGGCAACCGCATCGTGCAGACGGCGGGCTTGAAAAAGTTTTCGATGGAACTGGGCGGCAAATCGCCATTCGTGATTTTCGACGACGCCGATTTCGAACGCGCGCTCGATGCCGCCGTGTTCATGATCTTCTCCAACAACGGCGAACGCTGCACGGCAGGTTCGCGCATTCTGGTGCAGCGCTCGATTTATGCGCGCTTTGCCGAGCGTTTCATCGAACGCGCGAAACGTTTGACGGTGGGTGATCCGCTCGCCGACGGCACGATCGTCGGCCCGATGATCAGTCAGGGGCATCTGGCCAAGGTGCGCAGCTACATCGAACTGGGTCCGAAGGAAGGCGCCACGCTCGCGTGCGGCGGACTCGACGCACCCGACTTGCCCGAAGCCATGCGCAAAGGCAACTTCGTTCAGCCGACGGTATTCGTCGACGTCGACAATCGCATGCGGATCGCGCAGGAAGAGATCTTCGGCCCGGTCGCCTGCCTGATTCCGTTCGACGACGAAGCCGACGCGATCAAACTCGCCAACGACATCTCCTACGGCCTGTCGAGCTACATCTGGACCGAGAGCACCGGCCGCGCGCTTCGCGTCGCCGCTGCCGTCCAAGCCGGCATGTGCTTCGTCAACAGCCAGAACGTGCGCGATCTGCGCCAGCCGTTCGGCGGCACCAAGGCATCGGGCGTGGGCCGCGAAGGCGGTACGTGGAGCTACGAAGTATTCCTCGAGCCGAAGAACGTGTGCGTATCGCTCGGCTCGCATCACATTCCGCGCTGGGGCGTCTGAAACGCGGGTCATTTGCACGCGAGGCATCACGCCTCGCGCCACACAGAACAGGAGACCGCGATGGGCAAACTCGCGTTAGCAGCAAAAGTCACCCATGTCCCGTCGTTATATCTATCCGAACTCGACGGCCCGCATAAGGGCTGCCGTCAACCGGCAATCGACGGCCACCATGAAATCGGCCGCCGCTGCCGCGAATTGGGTGTGGATACGATCGTCGTCTTCGACGTCCATTGGCTCGTGAATAGCGAATACCACATCAATTGCGCGCCGAAGTTCGAAGGCATCTATACGAGCAACGAACTGCCGCACTTCATCAAGAACATGCCGTACGCGTATCCCGGCAATGTCGGGCTCGGCGATCTGATCGCGGAAGTCGCCAACGAAATGGGCGTGAAGAGCCGCGCGCACAGCGAGACCACACTCGAACTCGAGTACGGCACGCTGGTGCCGATGCGCTATATGAACAGCGACCAGCACTTCAAGACCGTATCGATAGCCGGCTGGTGCATGTGGCACGACCTCGAAACCAGCGCGCGCTTCGGCCTCGCGGTACGCAAGGCCATCGAGGAACGTTACGACGGCACCGTGGCGATTCTGGCGAGCGGGTCGTTGAGCCACCACTTCGCCGACAACGGCACTGCCGAGCAGTTCATGCACAAGGTGTGGAGCCCGTTTCTCGAACAGATGGACCGCCGGGTAGTCGAGTTATGGGAAGCCGGCGACTGGAAAACCTTCTGCGAAATGCTGCCGCTCTATAACGAGAAATGCTGGGGTGAAGGCGGCATGCACGACACCGCGATGCTGCTCGGTGCACTCGGCTGGGATCGTTACGACGGCAAGGTTGAAGTCGTCACCCCGTATTTCGGCAGTTCGGGCACCGGCCAGATCAATGCGATCTTCCCCGTGACGCCCCTGCCCGTTTGAGTCCTGAGAAAGGAGCTTACCGTGCCACATTTGACACTCGAATACAGCGCCAATCTTGCTGATGAAGCGAGCATCGGGCAGCTTTGCACCTCGCTCGCGGCTTGCCTCGATGCGCAGCGCGACAACGACCAACGCGTCTATCCGCTCGGCGGCATCCGCGTGCGCGCCTTGCGTTGCGAGCAGTACTGCATAGCCGACGGCCGGCCCGACGCCGCCTTCCTGCATGCGAACCTGAAGATCGCCGCAGGCCGCTCGGAGGCCACAAAAAAAACGACCGGCGACGCACTGTTTGAAGCGATCAAACGGCACTTCGCCGCAGAGTTTGAAAAACACGGCCTGGCGTTGTCGCTGGAGATCAATGAATTCAGCGAAGGCGGCACATGGAAACACAACAATTTGCACGCGCGGCTTCAAGCCTGATACATGGGCCTGAGACCCGGGCTTGACGCACCGGCCCAATATCCCGAGCCGGTAACTGGGCTTGTCAGCCGCTCATAGAGAACCATCATGCTAGATGAACAGACAATCCGCGACCTTGCGGCACAACTCGACAACGCCGAGAAGACGCGCACGCAGCTGCGCCACTTCTCGGCGAAGTATCCCGAGATGACCGTACAGGACGGTTACGCGATCCAACGCGAGTGGGTAAAGCTGAAGCTTGCCGAAGGCCATGTGATCAAGGGCCGCAAAATCGGCCTGACTTCGCGCGCGATGCAGCGTTCGTCACAGATCGACGAACCCGACTACGCGCCGTTGCTCGACAGCATGTTCATCGAAAACGGCCAGGACATCCGCGCCGACCGCTTCATAGCGCCGCGCGTGGAAGTCGAACTGGCCTTCATATTGAGCAAGCCCTTGAAGGGCCCTGGCGTCACGCTCTTCGATGTTCTGGACGCCACAGCCTACGTAACCCCGGCCGTGGAGATTATCGACGCACGCATCGAACAATTCGACCGCGAAACGAGGGCGCCGCGTAAGGTCTACGACACCATCTCCGACTTCGCGGCGAATGCCGGCATCGTATTGGGCGGCCGTCCGGTACGTCCGCTGGACGTCGACCTTCGCTGGGTTGGCGCATTGCTTTACAAGAACGGCGCCGTAGAAGAAAGCGGCCTGGCCGCCGCCGTGCTGAACCACCCCGCGACAGGCGTTGCATGGCTCGCGAACAAGATCGCTCCATACGACGAAGTCCTGAACGCGAACGACGTCATTCTGAGCGGCTCCTTCACGAGCCCGATCCCGGCAAGAGCGGGCGACACCTTCCACGTCGACTACGGTCCGCTGGGTGGCATTGGTTTGAATTTCATTTGAGTGTGCCGACATGTCTCTACCGCAAAACACATTCAAGCGCGCGCTAGCAGAGGGAAAGCTGCAATTCGGCTTATGGGCAGCGCTTGCCGATGCCTACGTGACCGAATTGCTGGCCACCGCCGGCTTCGATTGGTTGTTGATCGACAACGAGCACGCACCGAACGATATCCGCAGCACGCTGGCGCAATTACAGGCGGTGGCTGCCTACGCATCGCATCCGGTGGTGCGTCCCGTACGAAGCGACAGCGCGTTGATCAAGCAATTACTCGACATAGGCGCCCAAACCTTGCTGCTCCCAATGATCGACACACCGGATCAGGCCACGGAAGCCGTCGCGGCAACGCGCTACCCACCACATGGCATTCGCGGCGTGGGGAGCGCGTTGGCGCGGGCATCGCGTTGGAACCGGATACCGGACTACCTGACCACGGCGTCGCAGGAGTTGTGCGTACTGGTCCAGGTAGAAACCGTGCAGGGGATGGAAAACCTATCCGCAATCGCAAAGGTAGAAGGCGTTGATGGCGTCTTCTTCGGCCCTGCGGACCTGAGCGCATCAATGGGCTTGCTGGGCAAACCAGGTGACGCGAGCGTACGCGAAGCGATTTGCGATGGCATCAGAAAGGTACGGGACGCCGGCAAAGCGGCTGGGGTGCTGGCGCCGGACCCGGGGATAGCTGCCGAATATCTAGCAGCCGGCGCAACGTTTGTGGCGGTGGGAACAGACACGGGGCTATTAAGCAAGGCCGCAGCAGATCTGGCAGCCTCGTACAAAAAGACTGCGCCAACGGCCACACCGACGAAGGGCGGGTACTAACAAAACCGCAGCAACTGGTTTTAGAAATACTCTTCGGCGCGCGCAGCGCCGCCGGAAGAATGACACCCTTGTCACAAGCGTATGCAGATGCACGAACCCAGATTCCAGATGCACCACTACCCGCTGCAAACCACGGGCCCCGCTTAGCAGGAGTGGTTTGAGCCGCTTTCTTTTGCCTACTTTTCTTTGCGGCAAGCAAAGAAAAGTAGGTGCCGCCCCGCACAGGGGCAACGCTAATAGACCACTAACAAATCAAGGAAAGGCCAAAGCCATAAGAACACAGCCAATGCCGCCGCCAAAGGCAAAAAAAAAAATTACTCACCAGCAGGCCAAGGCAACCCCACCACCGACCAATCCAACTCCACCCCAATAACAGACCGTTCAGCAGCAACCTGCACAGCCAAAGTAACCGCAACACAAGGCCGCCCACTGGCCAAAGAAAGATAGGGATTACTAGCCACAGCCACCCCAGGCAACAAAACAGCATTACGAAAATAAGGCCGATGATCCCACCTCGCATCCCGCGGATTAGCCACAGGCTGCAACGAAGCCCCAACCCCACTCCACGCGGGCCCCCGCACCTCATACCCGATCTGCCGCCCCGAATCATCAAGAACAAAGCAACTGATACAGCGCTCAAACGTAGCCAGAAAAGCAAACGCCTCCCCTACCAAACCACCCGCCAGCAAAGCATCGGCAGCCCGCCTCAAAGCAGCCCGATAAGGCTCAACCTCCGACTCAAACAACGCATACTGATGCGCCCTCCCCTGGGCAATCACATCGAAAGCATCATCGATCCGCCGATGCACCGAGTCAGGCGGCGCAATCTCGGCCGCCGGCCGCCCGAGCAAAAAGCCCTGCGCAAAATCCACATTCGACTCCACAGCAAGAATCAATTCCTCCGTGGTCTCCACGCCTTCAACAACAACCAGCATGCCCGCCTGGTGTAACAGCGAAACGAGCTTCGGCAAGATCGGCTGGTCGGTCCCATGACCGGTCGCGCGAATCAGCTCTCCATCGAGCTTCACAAGATCCGGCCGGATCCGGAGCAACCGGTCGAGATTCGATTGACCCGCACCGAAATCGTCGACGGCGATCAGAAAGCCATGCTCGCGGTACAAAGCCGCCGCCCGCGACATGTCGTCGACGCTGCCGCCATGCGATTCGAGAATCTCGAGAATCACCCGCTCAGGTTCGAGCCCGACCGCTCGCACGATCATGGCGAGCTGGTCCGCATAGCCTTCGGCGACAAACGTGGCGGGCAGAATGTTGAGGAACAGCCAGGCATCGCCGGGCAGCAACTTGTGCGCATTGGCCAGATGCACGGCATGGCTCGCGCGATCGAGCGCGCCTTCGTCGCTGGAGGGCTTCGGCGCAAACAGCACCACGGGCGGCACCAGCGTGCCGTCGTCCTGCTTGCCTCGCAGCAAGGCCTCGAATCCCACCTGCTTCTGATGCGACAAACTGTAGAGCGGCTGGAAGTGCGAGGTCAGGAAATACTCGTCCCACCGATGCTGCGGCACCAGCGTCCCGTCCTCTGCGAACACATCGCCGGCGAGCATGTGCAGCGGCTCGATCGGCAACGCACGTTCGGCGCACACGCGGTTTCTGCCCGAATGCTTGGCGCGCAGCAAGGCTTCGTCGGCGCGATCGAGCAACACCATGATGTTTTCGCCGCTCCGGTGTTCAGCCACGCCGAAGCTCGCGGTCAGATGGCCATCAGGGCGCTCGATCGCGGCAATCGCGGTGCGCAGGCGCTCGGCCAGCGCCAGTGCGCCGGTCAGGCCGTCACGCAGCAGCACGGCGAACTCCTCGCCGCCGATCCGGCTCACGCTGTCGTCCGCGGAGGTCTCTTCCATCAGCACCTGGGCGACCTGGTACAACGCATGGTCGCCGACTGCATGGCCAAAGCGGTCGTTGAGCGACTTGAAACTGTCGATGTCGAGAAAAATTGCGCTGACCCGCGCCTCGGACGTCATCGTTTCGAGGCGGCGCTCGGCCTGCTTCACGAACGCGCGGCGGTTTTGCAGGCCGGTCAGCGGATCGGTCGCGGCGAGCTGCGCCAGTTGGCTCTCGAGCAGAAAGTGGTTACGGCGGAACCGGTAGAAGCCGAAGTGAAACACAACGGAAGTCGGCACGCCGATCGCCATGATCCACATCCACACCACGATGTCGACGTCATGCGTGCGCGGCCCGTCGAACAGCAAGGCAAACGCCGCCGCATAGAAGAGCGCGCTGCCGACGAAGAAATGCAGCGGCGTGAGCCACAGCGGCGCTGCGCAGACCGGGATCACCACCATGGCCGGCAGTACCCACAACAACGGCTGCTCAACGCCCGAGACATTTAGCGCAAGACCCACCACCAGCACGAGCGAGTACGCGACACCGATTGCACCGAAGGTCCAGGTCGAGCCGGTGCGTGGAATCGCCATCACCAGCAAGGCGAGCACCAGCGCACAGGCGAGCCGGTAGCCAAGCGGCGTCGCCGGGCCGTCGACCATGTTGCGCGCCCCCACGAAACACAGGAACGCGACAACCGTAAACGCCATCGTCACCGTCGAAAGGGGACGCTGGTGCTCCAGCGATCGCCGATGAAAGCGATCGCGCAAACCGGAATCGGACAATGGCTTCGTTGAAGTGGAAAGCATAGTGATAGATATCAGGCTGGCTCCGGTTACTCCACCGATGTATAACGGCAACCGTCTGACAAATATTTATGCCCTGCCCGCAAATAGAATTGCACCCCGCTCAAGCAGGGCTACGCCGCCATCACACGATCGCGGCCTGAGGCCTTGGCGGCGTACAGCGCACCGTCGGCACGCGCCATCAATTGGGCGAGCGATTCATCGCGCCGATGCTGGTCTACGCCGACGCTGAAGGTGTACTTCAGTTCACGCGGCAACTCGGCGGGCGCGGCCGCCGCGAGCCGGACCCGCAGACGGTCCATCAGGCGCACCGCTTCGGTCGTGGTCGTCGCCGGGCACAACACGCCGAACTCCTCGCCGCCCAGCCGCCCGAACACGTCGCCGACCCGCAGATTGCGGGTGACAAAGGCCGCGAAGTGGCTCAGCACCTGGTCGCCGGTAGCGTGGCCGTAGCCGTCGTTGACCACCTTGAACGAATCGATATCGATGATCGCCATCGCCATCGGCGAGGCGGTGCGCAACGACGCCTTTAACAGCGCGTCGCCGATCGAAAGAAACGCCCGGCGCGACAACGCGCCCGTCAGATCGTCGACATTGGCCAGCCGCTCGAGCCGCTCGGCGAGGCGATCGTGCGCCAGCATCACCACGCCGATCGAAAGGCAAGGCGGTGCGAGGATACCGAGGGCGAGAAAGGCGACATTGCCCGGCGTCACTTGCATCAAACCGGACTGCAACAGCATGCCGAAACCGTACATGACGCCACGCGAGGCATGCCCCACGCATAACAGCACAGCCGCTCCCGCGAGAAAGTAATAGCTATAGCGTGGCCGGCTCGAGGGACGATCGCGCAGCATTGTCACGGCGAGCATAGCGTAGAGGCCCGCGTGAAACGCCGATGTCACCGTCACCCGCGCGTTGAAGTCCGGCGTGACAAAGGTCCAGTAGATAATGCCGATCAGCACAAGAAGCGCGCCGGCATAGGCTGCCCAAGGTCGCGTGCGACGCCCCAGAAAGCGGTAGCAGCCCTCGACCACCAACAGCAGCGAAATGGCCAG
The DNA here is from genome assembly GCF_046026675.1 of Paraburkholderia sediminicola. GTDB lineage: Bacteria > Pseudomonadota > Gammaproteobacteria > Burkholderiales > Burkholderiaceae > Paraburkholderia > Paraburkholderia sediminicola_F. Next base: position 2,730,264 of record NZ_JAQQEY010000002.1, read on the forward strand.
GAGTTCGTTGGCCGCCACGAAAGTCAGCCAGCGCGACGCGTGTCCTTGTGACGCAAAGGCAAGGAGCGCCACGATCGCGACGACATTGGCCGAGATCCAGTAGCCGACGCCGGGTATCGCCGCCCGCCAGAGCGAGCCGAGCACGGCGATCCCCATGGCGCCTGACAAAACCGTGACAGCCAGAATAGTGAGTGGATTGAGCATTGTTGTTTTGAGTCGAACGGCATCGTCATAGCGCGCCACGCCCCTGCGTGTGCCTGTGCGCGCTTGTCTTCTGCGCCGTTTGCGCCGGTGTGCGCAAAGCCAGGCGGTGCCAGTCCGTAAGCTTACTGGTCCGGGCAAAAGTTGGGGGCGCAGCGAGCCTGAAAGATTCAACAAGCACTTCCGGCGGCGGCAAATACCTGACGCATCCCGCGCAACCCGACTCAAACCGTTGCATTTAGCATGAAACCAGAAAGCTAAAACATCGGCGCAATTTACCGTTAATCAATCTATCGAAAACACATTCGCGGCTGGCATCCACGGTTGAGAAGCGAGCAAGGCAATTCACGCAGCAAATATTACGTAGCGAATGTGGATCGCCGCAACCGTTTGCGCGTATAACGCAGACGAATGTAAAGTGGCTAAAAGTTAATGTCTTAAGTAGACTTCCTCCGAAGTGTGGCGGATAGAGCAGACCAACTCGGTAAAAGTAACCTAGGACGCGTGCAATGCGCGCCTTCCCGTAACACTTTCAATTGTTCAGCCGTCGGCGCCCGTTTTTGTACACGGTTTGAGGCAGCGGCTATTTCCCGGAAAACATGGTCCCAATTCTCGATTACCTGCTGGAACGCCAAATCTCGCCACAATGGCGCGGCATGCTGACTGCACTCGCGACAGAGTTCGAAGCGCAGATCGGTCCGGACGAACTGCGTCAACTGATGTACCGCGTCGGCTGCCGGTTTGCCGCGGCGCATCAATTGCCTGCGTGCGGGTCGACGGCCGAGCTCGCTCAGGTGTTGAATCTGTACTGGCATGACATGGATTGGGGCTACGTCGAACTGTCCGACGAGCCGGAGTCTCTGCGCATCGTTCATTACTGTGCGCCGCTGCAGGCATTCGGCAATGCAGCGCTCGCATGGACCCCGGCGTTTCTCGAAGGCGTTTATCAGACGTGGTTGAGCGCGTTGGGCGCACAGGGCCTGTCGGTGGCGCAAACGAGCGCGTACGGCACAGACACCGCGATCGAGTTTCGGTTGGGGCGGCACCCTGTTTGAGCGGTCCGGGTTAAGCAGATCAAGTAAGCGGACCGATCGGGGCAAGGCAAGTCATTCAAAAGACGGCGGCACTATGAGTTCATCGAGCGACATCGAAAAACTATTCGATCATTTTGGCGGCGACGCCAGCGCGTACCAGGAAATCGGCCGCGAAAACGAAGCGCGTTCGGCGCGCACACGTTGGCCGCTACTGGTGACGCTGGATCTGACACAGCCGGCGATTCCCGCGATCGGGCAACGTCGCGAGGTTGCTCACGAGGCATCGGCGCAAGACGTAGCGCCCGCTGTCGATCGTCAGGACACGACGCCCAAAGATGCCGCCTCGGTGACGCGGGCGAAGGCACCGCTGTTTACCCGCTCGCATCGGCGGGACATTCCACCGGTCGTCTTTGCCGCCGCTCAGCCTGCCTCGCTGCGCGGCGCCTCGCGTTTCGGCGCGTTCGAAACGAAGGGTGACGCTGCGGCGCCAGCCGTACAAACCACGCCGGCCACGGCGCGGATCGACGCGGTAACGCCAGTGGCCGCACAGGCTGCGGCTGCCGTCGCCCCAGCGCAGGTGATTCCACGCGCCGAAATCCCTGCCCTCACACCGCGCGCCACTGCACCGGCGCCCGTCTCCGCATCCACGCCGACGTGGGCGCAAGCGCCGGCTCCGGTCCCGGCATGGACGCAAGCACCCGCCCAGGCGCACACCCCAGCATGGGCACAGGCGCCCGCCCCTACCTACACGACTACGCCCGCTGCGCCAAAGCCATCCGCGTCGATCCTCGGCAAACTGTTCGCCCCGGCATCCGAACCCGCGCCGCTGCAACCCGCCGCGCCCACCGGCGAATCCGCACCCCTGCAATCGGTCTTCGACCGTCTGCGCGGCACACCCGCACAAACAGTCGCCGCGCCGGCCCGCGCTGCTAGCGTCGCCGCGCCCGCCACCTCCAACTCGTGGCTGGTCAACGGCCCTCGTCGCTCATGAAAGTCATTGCGGTCGTGTCCGCCAAAGGCGGGGTCGGTAAAACCACCCTCGCCGCCAATCTCGCTTCCGTGCTGGCCGCGAGCGGCCGGCGCGTGATCGCGCTCGACCTCGATCCGCAAAACGCGCTGCGTCTGCATTTCGGCGTACCGCTCGACAGCATCGACGGTTTGTCGCGTGCGACGTTGACGGGCGATCCGTGGCAATCGGTCATGTTCGACGGCGTAGACGGTGTGACCGTGCTGCCCTATGGCGCCGTGCTCGAAGACGATCGCCGCCGCTTTGAAGCGTATATCGACCAGGACCCAAGGTGGCTCGCGCAGTCGCTGCAGACGCTGCGGCTCGACGCGTCCGACATCGTCATCATCGATACACCGCCAGGTTCGTCCGTGTATGTACGCGCTGCGTTGTGCGCGGCCACCTTCACACTGAACGTGGTGCTCTCCGACGCGGCTTCCTACGCGGCCATTCCGTTAATGGAACGGCTGATTGAAACGTACGCGGCGCCGCGCCACGAGTTCGGGGGCGAAGGTTACGTGGTCAACCAGATCGACCAGTCGCGCCAGTTGACCAAAGACGTCCTCAAGGTCTTGCGCCAGATGCTTGGCGACAAGCTCTTCCCGGGCGTGATCCATCTTGATGAAGGGGTGAGCGAAGCGCTCGCCTGCGACACCACGCTGATTCACTACGATCCACTCTGCCAGGCGGCCGCCGATTTTCGCTCGTGCGGCAACTGGCTGATGGCGGCGGTCGATGCGATCGCCATCTCGCCGAGGAACGTCGCATGAGTACGCCGCAGTCGCAGGACATCGAGGCCGGCGAACCGTCGCGGCTCGAACGCATCGTCGACGCGCGCTTCTGGAACAGCCGGATCGTGACGGGTCTGGTCACGCTGTTCGCGCTGATGATGCTGTACTTCGTCTTCACGGTGCCGCTCGCATTCTACGAGCAACTGACGTTCGCGACCTGCTGCTTCGTCACGGCGCTGCTGTTCCGCCGCCTGCAAGGCCGTTACGCGACGATGGTGATGATCATGCTCTCGGTGGTCACGTCGGGCCGCTATATGTACTGGCGGCTCACTTCGACGACTTACTGGGAACATCCGCTCGACGCCGCCTGGGGCCTGCTGCTGGTGTCGGCCGAAGTCTATTCGACCATCGTGCTGCTGCTCGGCTACTTCCAGACCGCCTGGCCGCTCAAGCGCACGCCGATGCCGCTGCCCGCCTCACGCGACCTGTGGCCGACCGTCGACGTCTTCATCCCGACCTACAACGAGCCGCTCTCGGTGGTGAAGCCGACCATCTACGCCGCGCTCGCGCTCGACTATCCGGCCGACAAGATCGCGATCCACGTGCTCGACGACGGCCGCCGTCCCGAGTTCAAGGCGTTCTGCGAGGAAGTCGGCGTCAACTGGACGATCCGCACGCACAACCGCCACGCGAAGGCCGGCAACATCAATGAAGCCCTGAAGATCACCCAGGGCGAGTACCTCGCGATCTTCGACTGCGATCACATTCCGACCCGCTCGTTCCTGCAGATCGGCCTCGGCTGGTTCCTGCGCGACAAGCTGCTGTCAATGCTGCAAACGCCGCACCACTTCTTCTCCGCCGATCCGTTCGAACGCAATCTCGGCACCTTCCGCAAGGTGCCGAACGAAGGCGAACTGTTTTACGGCCTCGTGCAGGACGGCAACGATCTGTGGAACGCGACCTTCTTCTGCGGCTCGTGCGCGTTGCTGCGCCGGACCATGGTCGAAGAGATCGGCGGCATCGCGGTAGAAACGGTCACCGAAGACGCGCACACCGCGTTGAAGCTGCACCGCCTCGGCTATACCACCGCCTATCTGGCGATCCCGCAGGCGGCGGGTCTCGCCACCGAAAGTCTCTCCGGCCACATCGGCCAGCGGATTCGCTGGGCGCGCGGCATGACGCAGATTTTCCGGATCGACAATCCACTGACCGGCAAGGGCCTGAAAATCGGCCAGCGGCTGTGCTATCTGAACGCGATGATGCACTTCTTCTACGGCATCCCGCGTCTGGTGTTCCTGACCGCGCCGCTGTCGTATCTGTTCTTCGGCGCGCATGTGATCGAAGCCGCCGCCAGCACGATCGCGATCTACGCACTGCCGCACATGATGCATGCGAGCATCACCAACTCGCGGATGCAGCGCTCGTTCCGCCATTCGTTCTGGGCCGAAGTTTACGAATCGGTGCTGGCGTCGTACATTACCGCGCCAACGTTGCTCGCGCTGATCAACCCGAAGCTCGGCAAGTTCAACGTGACGGCCAAGGGCGGTCAGATCGAGAAGAACTACTTCGACTGGGCGATCTCGCGGCCGTATCTGTTCCTGCTGTTGCTGAACCTGATCGGCTTCGTGGTCGGCATCGTGCATATCTATTTGAACTGGCACATTCGCAGCGTCGTGCAGACGACCATCCTGAACCTCGGCTGGACCACCTACAACATGTTGATTCTCGGCGCGAGCGTGGCCGCGGCCAGCGAGCGCCGGCAGATTCGCGCGGTGCATCGCGTGGCGATGACCATGCCGGTGATGCTGAAGTTCTCGACCGGCCGCACGCTCGCCTGCGAGACCATCGACTACTCGGAAGGCGGCGTCGGCGTGGCGCTACCCGCGAAGATCGAAGTGCCGATGCACGAAAGCGTGACCGTATCGCTGTTCCGCGGCGACGAGGAATACGCCTTCCCCGCCACCGTCGGTTTCACGGAACCGGGCCGCGTGGGCCTGCGCTTCTCGGCGATGACGCGCGAACAGGAATACGAGTTCGTCAAGACCACGTTCGCGCGCGCCGACGCCTGGACCGGCTGGGCCGAAGGGCGTCAGCAGGACACGCCGTTGCGCGGTCTGTCGCATGTGCTGACGGTCGGCGCGCGCGGCATTGTGGGGCTCTTCGAGCATCTTTATGCCGACCTTCGAAGCTCGATGAAAAGCCGTCCGGTGGACGTCAAGAAGCTAAAAACCAAAGACTGATCTATGGGCAACAGGATGGCGAAGGGACACGTCGAACGCTCGAATCACGAGCGCAATGGAATGGAAGCGGAGGCACGCCTATTTGGACACCCCCGCTCGCAACGGCTGATACGCGGACTTGCCTGCTGGCTCGCGTTGCAAACCGCGTTGGCGGCGCCGCTGGCTTCGGCGGCTGAAGTGGCTGCAGCGGCCATGAGCGGCGCGAGTGCGTCGCAAGCGTCGCCAGCGGCAGGCGCCTCTGGCGCGCCGGCTGCGCGCGTCGCCACCGGCGTGGGCAGCGTGCCCGCGCCGAGCGCGGCCGTCCTCTACGATCCGAACGCGCTCGCGCAAGCGCAACTGGCCACGCCCACGCCGGCGCTCGCCGCGTCGTCGGTGAAGGCCTTGGGTATCAAAACGCCGACCACCGCAGAACCGGGCACGCTGGTGCCAGGCGGCCGCCGTCAAACGCTCACGTTCGCCGACCTCGGCGCGCGTGATCCGCTGCAGTTGCGTGGCACCGACGGCCAGAACGGCGTCGCGTTCTCCGTGCGCGGCGACGAAGTGGTGACCGGCGCGATCCTGCATCTCGTCTACAGCTACTCCCCCGCGCTGCTCGCGAATATTTCCCAGCTGAAAGTGCTGGTGAACGGCGAAGTCGCCGCGACGCTGCCGGTGCCGCACGAACAGGCCGGCATGCTGGTGGCGCGCGACGTCTCGATCGATCCGCGTTTCATCACCGAATTCAACCACCTGAACGTGCAGTTGGTCGGTCACTACACGACGAGTTGCGAAGACCCGGCGAATTCGTCGCTGTGGGCCACCGTCAGCAATGCGAGTTCGCTCGATCTGACCTACGCGTCGCTCGCCAGCAAGCCGGATCTCGCCGCCCTGCCGCAGCCGTTCTTCGACCGCCGCGACGTGCGCCGTCTCGAACTGCCATTCGTGTTCCCGCAAAAACCCGGCGCCGCGACGCTCGAAGCAGGCGGCATCGTCGCATCCTGGTTCGGCGCGCTCGCCGGCTATCGCGGCGCGGTGTTTCCGGCGCAACTGGATAACGCGCCGCTGTCGGGTAACGCCGTCGTGTTCGCGACCGACGACCAGCGCCCGGCCGGCGTGACGATTCCGGCGATTTCCGGCCCGACTATCGCGGTGGTGGATCGCGAAGCGCCGGCGCGCGGCAAGCTGCTGCTCGTGCTCGGCCGCACCGATGCCGAACTGAAAACCGCCGCCAAAGCGCTCGGCATCGGTCAGAACACGCTCACCGGCCCGAGCGCGACGATCACGCAATTGAACGAACTCATGCCGCGTGCGCCGTACGACGCGCCAAACTGGCTGCCAACTAACCGTCCGGTGCGTTTCGGCGAACTCGCCGACCCACGCGACCTGACGGTGTCCGGCTATGACGCCGACGCCGTGCGCGTCAATCTGCGCGTGCCGCCCGATCTGTTTATGTGGCACACCTTGGGCGCCCCGATCGATCTGCGCTATCGCTATACGGTGCGCCCGCTGCGGGACCGTTCGTCGCTGAACGTCAGCGTCAATGACGGCTTCGTGCAGGCCCTGCCGATTCCGGCCGAGTCGGCCTCGGTGTTCGAGTTGGGCCATTACTTCGAGCGCGTGTTGCCGGACAAGACCGCCGAAGCGCGTCGTACCGTGCATATTCCGCCGTTGCTGCTGACGCCGCGCGCGCAGGTGCGTCTGCATTTCTTCTACGACATTCCGAACACCGGCGAATGCCACGGCCGTCTGCTGGAAAACGTGGTCGGCGCCATCGATCCGAACTCGACCATCGACCTCTCGTCGTTCCCGCATTACATGGCGCTGCCCGACCTGGCGGCATTCGCCAATAGCGGCTTCCCGTTCACGCGAATGGCCGATCTCTCCGAGACCGCGGTGGTTCTGCCGAGCGAGGCTGATTCAAGCGACTACAGCCTGTTTCTGCTGACCATGGGCCGCATGGGCGCATCGACGGGTTATCCGGTGAATGGCGTCACCGTCGGCACGGCCGACGACGTCGACAAGTACGCCAACAAGGACCTGCTGATTTTCGGCGCGCCGGGCAAGCAACCGCTGCTGCAACGCTGGGCCAAGTCGATGCCGTTCTCCAGCGACGGCGATTCGCGAACCTTCGCGCTCTCGGACGTGGTCTTCAAGCTCGAGGACTGGTGGCATGGCGAGCGCGGAGTCGAACGCTCGCCGGCGCGCGCCGACCTGACGCTCGTGAGTTCGAACGGCGATGCGCTCCTGACCGGTTTCGAATCGCCGCTGCAGAAGAACCGCAGCGCCGTCGCGCTGGTGAGCGCGGCCGGCCAGTCGGACGCCGATCTGTCAGCCGCGCTGCTCGACGCCGACGTGCTGCAGGAAATTCAAGGCGCGATGGCCGTGGTCCACGGCCGCACCGTCACCATCACGTCGAACGGCGAAGCCTACTATGTCGGCCATTTGTCGCCGCAGGAGTATCTGCGCTGGGCGCTGTCATCGCATCCGCTGTTGTTGATGCTGGGTGGCGTGCTCGCCGCGCTGATCATCGCCGGCCTGTTCTACCGGACGCTGCGCTCGATCGCCGCGCGCCGCTTAAAGGACTGATAGGACTGATATGCGGGTTCGAAACATCAAGACACACGTGGCGCTGACGCTCGGGCTTGGCTTCGGCCTTGCCCTTGCGGCGGCCACGTGTTTTGCCAATATCACCAAGGTGGCGCAGACCACTTCGACGCCCGGCCAGGTGGGGCCGTGCAACACCGACTGGCCGGCGTACCGCATCTTCGTCGAACACTTCGTGCAGGCCGATGGCCGCGTGATCGACTACTCCTCGCCACAGCTGAAGACCACCTCCGAAGGCCAGTCATACGGCCTGTTCTTCGCGCTGGTCGCGAACGACCGCGCAACCTTCGACCGGCTCCTGAACTGGACCCGCACCAATCTCGCGGGCAATCAGTTCGATGTGCAAAACGTGCGGCTGCCGTCTTGGCTCTGGGGCAAGAAGCCGGACGGCTCGTTCGGCGTGCTCGATCCGAATTCCGCATCCGACTCCGACCTGTGGATCGCCTACGATCTGCTGCAAGCCGGCCGCCTGTGGCATGAGGCAAGTTATACGCAACTCGGCCAGGCACTCGCCGCCCAGATTGTGCGCCAGGAAATGACCACGCTGCAGGGCGTCGGCCCGATGCTGCTGCCCGGTCCGCAGGGCTTCAAAAATGGTGGCGTGACGCGTCTGAATCCGAGCTATCTGCCCCTGCCGGTGCTGCGCGCGCTTGCCAAAGACATGCCGAACGGCCCGTGGGCCAAGCTCGCCGACAGCGCCTACAAGCTGATCAAGACCACGGCGCCGCAAGGCTTCGCGCCCGACTGGGCGGCGTGGCAGAACGGCCAGTTCGTGGTCGATCCGAAAGAAGGCGACACCGGCAGCTATGACGCGATCCGTGTCTATCTGTGGGCCGGGCTCACCTCGCCCGCCGATCCGCTCGCCAGACCCTGGCTCGCGGCGCTCGGCGGCATGCGCGCGAAGGTGGCGCAAAGCGGCATTCCGCCCGAGAAGGTTTCGTCGACCACCGGTACGGCGAGCGGCGAAGGACCGTTGAGCTACTGGGGCGCGCTCGCGCCGTACTTCAAGGCGCTTGACGACGAGCGCGGCCTCGGTCTCGCGCGCACCCATCTCGCCGTGCTCGACACCAATGTGCCGGGCCGCGAACCTGTTTATTACGATCGTGTGCTGGGCTTGTTCGGCACCGGATTCATCGACGGCCGCTATCGTTTCGACGAAGCCGGCCGTCTCGTGCCGAGTTGGAGAAATGCATGCGATTGAGCGCCCTCGCGTTTTCATTGCGGTTCGCGCTGAGCCTCACGGCCGTCTGCTGCGTGGCGATGGCTTCGCCTGACGCATTGGCGCAGGCGTCGAAAGATCCCTTGAACGTGCTGATCGATCAGGGCAAGTACTGGCAATCGCATCATCGCGGCGACCTCGCCGAGCAGGCATGGCAGAAAGTGTTGCGCATCGACCCGAAGCAACCCGATGCGCTCTACGGCATGGGCATGGTGCTCGCCGACCGCAAGGACGGCGCCGGCGCGCAGCAATATCTGGCGCGTCTGAAAGCGGTCGCGCCGAACTATCCGAACCTGGACGAACTGGGCCGGCGCCTCGGCGAATCGAGTCTGCGTGACCAGACTGTCAACGACGCGCGGCGGCTCGCGCAAAGCGGTCAAAGCGCGAGCGCGGTAGAGGAATATCAGCGCGCGTTGAACGGCAAGCCGGCCACACCCGCACTGCAACTCGAGTATTACCAGGCGCTCTCCGCCACGCCGCAAGGCTGGGACCAGGCGCGCCGCGGCCTCGAACAGCTCGCACGCGACAACCCCGACGACCCGCGCTACGCCCTCGCCTACGCACAGCATCTGACGTATCGCGATACGACGCGCCGCGACGGTATCGCGCGACTGCAGAAGCTTGCCGGCGACAGCACCGTCGGCGCGTCGGCGAAAAAGAGCTGGCGGCAGGCGCTGTTGTGGCTCGACGCACGGCCGTCGGACGCCGCGCTGTACGAAGCGTATCTGCAAGGTGCAACCGACGACGCCGCGGTCAAGGCGCGCTTCGAGTCGATGGTTCAGCAGGACAAGGCGGCTCGCGATCGTTCCCAGGAAAATGCCGCCGTCGACGCCCGCGGCCGTACCATCGCCGACGGTTTCGCCGCGCTCGATCGTGGCGACCTCGTCACGGCGCGCGCGAAGTTTTCGTCAGTACTGGCGAATAGTCCGAACGACACCGACGCGCTCGGCGGCATGGGTATCGCCGCGTTGAAGCAGGAAAAATTCGCCGAAGCCCGCAACTATCTGGAACGCGCGTCGCGCAACGGCAATCCGGCGCGCTGGAAAACCGCGCTCGATAGCGCGACCTACTGGACCTATACCAGCGACGCCATCGGCGCGCGCAGCAATGGCGAGTTCGCGAAAGCGAAGTCGCTGTTCGAACGCGCGATCGCGCTGAATCCGTCCGATGTCACCGCGCAGGTGCTGCTCGGGGAGATGCTGCTCACGAACGGCGACCCGGTCGGCGCCGAACAGGCCTACCGGATGGCGCTGCGCCGCCAGGCCGACAATCCCGATGCGATTCGCGGTCTCGTCGGTTCGCTCGCCGCACAAGGCCGTGGCGACGAAGCGCTGCAATTCGCCAATCAGCTGAACAGCGAACAACAATCGAAGGCTGGCGGCATCAACCGTCTGCGTGGCGAAGCGCAGGCCGCGCAGGCGCGCGCGGCCGAAGCGCGCGGCGATCTCGGCAGCGCGCGCAGCCTGTTCGAAGACGCCCTGCTGAACGATCCTGACGATCCCTGGCTGCGCCTCGACCTCGCACGTATTTACGTTCGCCAGGGCGCGGTTGCGAATGCCCGCAGCATGATGGACGGTCTCCTCGCCGCGCATCCCGACATGACCGACGCGCTCTACGCGAGCGCGCTGCTGTCGGCGGAAACGCAGGACTGGACGGCCGGTCTCGCGCAACTCGAACGGATTCCGGCCGCGCAACGCACCGACGCAATGACGACCTTGCAGCATCGCTTGTGGGTGCATCAGCAGGCCGATCTCGCGACGCGGATGGCGCGCAACGGTCAGTCGCAACAAGCGCTGGCGACGTTGCACGCCGCCGAACCGGTCGCCGGCAACAACCCCGAACTGATCGGCGTGATCGCTGCAGCGTATCAACAGGCGGGCGACCCGAATCGCGCGTTGGGCCTTGTGCGTAGCGCGATGAACGCGGCGCCCGGCAACACCGATTTGCTGCTGCAATACGCGGGTATTCTCTCTGCCACGCAACAGGAAGCCGAACTCGGCATGGTGATGCGGCGGCTCGCATCGATGCAACTGACGCCGCAGCAGCGCACGGATTTTGGCAATCTGAATCTGGGAATCGTCATCAAGCAATGCGACGCGGTGCGTCAGCGCGGCGATCTCGCCAGCGCCTACGACGTGATCGCGCCATGGCTGGCGGCGATGCCCGACAATCCCGATCTGCAAGCCGCCCTCGGCCGCCTCTATTCGAGTGCCGGCGACGACCGCAATGCGCTCGCCAGTTACCGCGTCGCGCTGCAGCGCAAGCCCGACGACCTGAACCTGCTGCAGGCGACGATCTCTGCTGCGGCCGGCGCGAAGCAGTTCGGCTATGCCGAATCGCTTGCCAGGCAGGCGCTTGCCGCCGCGCCGAGCGACCCAGGCGTGCTGGCGACGGTCGGCCGCATGTATCGCGCCGAAGGCAAGCTGTCGCTCGCGTCGACTTATCTGCAACGCTCACTGATCGCGGCCAATACGCCGCTGATGGCCAACGGGCCGCGCGCCAATGCGCCGAGCAACGTGCCGCGTGGCTGGGAAGTCGCAATGCGCCGGATTGGCGCGACGCCGCTGCCGGGCACCAATCCGTTCGAAGGTAAAACCGCAACGATCTCGCCGACCGACGCCGACAACGCCGCGCTCGCAGGTGGCGGCTCCAATGCCGCGCGTGCATCGCTCCCGTACTCGCAGTCCTCCTTGCCGTCCCAGACCGTGCCGAACTATCCGCCGCCCTCGCAGCCCGCGCCGTACGTGGCGCCCTATACGGCGCCTGCTCAGCCGTATGTGCCCAATGCAGCGCCCACCGCCGTTCCCTATAACGCGCCACGTCCCGGCACCAACGCGGATGGCTACGGCCAGGAGACCAACGGGTCGAGCCAGTCGGGCGCGCCGTTGCAGCCGTATCCGGGGCAAGGCCAGGCGCAGATGCAGCAGGCGCCGCAACAGCAGTACAACCCGGCGTATCCGCAGCAAGGCGGCTATCCTCAACAGGCGCAATATCAGCAGCAGGCGCCCTATCCGCAACAGCCGGACGGCTATGCGACCACGCCGTGGCCGATGTCGCCTGCGGCGCGCGAAGCGCAGGCCAATGCCGGTTCGATGCAACAGCCGCGTTACACGAATTCGGCCACGAGCACGAAACGCTCGACCAGCAAGAAGCAAAGCGCATCGAAGAGCAACCGCAACGCGCAAGCCTATGCACAGGCGCCGTATGGGCAGCAACAAGCTTATCCGCAGCAGCAACAGCCCTATTACGGCCAGCAGCCTTATCCGCAGCAACAACAGGGATACCCGCAGCAGGGTTACGCGCAGCAGCCTTACCAACCGGTTCCGCCGCAACAGGCCTACGGTCAGCAGCCTTATCAGCCGTATCCGAATCAGGGCTCGGGTTATTACGCGCAGCAACAGCAGCCGTATATTCCGCAACCGCCGACCGGTTACGCGCAGGCGTATTACCCGCAACAACCTGGCGCGAACGGCAATGGCGGCAACTACCCGCAACCGAACGTCGCGAACACGCAGACGCTCGGCGTGGCCGAAGAACTGGCACAGGTCAATCGCGAGCAGTCGAGCACCGTGTCGGGCGGGATCGTGTTCCGCGACCGCACGGGCGAGGACGGTCTGTCGACGCTGACCGATATCGAAGCGCCGATTCAGGGGCGCATCAAGGCGGGCAACGGCCACATCGTCGTGACGGCGACTCCGGTTACGCTGGATGCCGGCACGGCCGCGGGCAGTCTATCGACGCTCGCGCGATTCGGCTCGGGGCTCTCCAATAGCACGTCCGCTGCGGCGGCGGTGGCGGGTACCAACACTTATGGCAGCCAGACTGCCAGCGGTGTGGGCTTGTCACTCGGCTATGAAGGCCGCAGCCTTAACGGTGATATCGGCGTAACGCCGCTCGGTTTCCCCGAGAAGACCATTGTGGGTGGCGCGCAATACAACGGCGCCATTACGGACAAAGTGTCGTATTCGCTGGCCATCGCTCGCCGCGCGGTGACGGACAGCTTGCTGTCGTATGCTGGCGCACGCGATTCGGGCTCCGGCCTCGAATGGGGCGGCGTCACTTCCAACGGCGGCCTCGCCAGCCTTGCATGGGATGACGGCACGAACGGCCTTTATGTGAATGCCGCGTACCAGCACTACATGGGCTATCACGTCGCGAGCAACAACGCATACAAAGGCGGCGGCGGTGTCTACACGCGCGTTTACAAGGATGCCGATCAGACGCTCACTGTCGGTGTGAACACGACGCTGATGACCTATAACAGGAACCTCTCGTACTTCACTTATGGTCAGGGCGGGTACTTCAGCCCGCAGCAGTACATGATTCTGAATTTGCCGGTGGAGTGGACTGGGCGCAATGGCCAGTTTACTTATGACGTGAAGGGGTCGATTGGCGTGCAGCATTACCGGCAGGATGCGTCGGATTACTTCCCGCTCGACGGTCAGCTTCAGGCCAATGCGGCGGCGGAAGCCAAGACCCTCGGTTCGAATCTGGATAGTGGTGCGCAGTATCCTGGGCAGAGTAAGACTGGGGTTTCTTATTCGCTTAGCGCGGTGGGGGAGTATCAACTGGCTCCGCAGTTGGCGTTTGGGGCGACCGCGTCGCTCGGCAATGCTTACGAGTATCGCGAGTGGCTCGCGGCTGTTTATTTGAGGTATAGCTTCAGCAAACAGACGGGGTTGCAGCCGTTCCCGCCTACGCCGGTGAGTTCGCCTTATTTGTCGTTGTCGAATTGACTTTCTTTTCTTGCGTGGCGCTTGTTTGTCAGTGTTCCTGGGGCTTTGGCCTTTACTTGTTTTGTTAGTGGTCTATTAGTGTTGCCCCTGTGCGGGGCAGCACCTACTTTTCTTTGCTTGCCGCAAAGAAAAGTAGGCAAAAGAAAGCGGCTCAAACCACTCCTGCCAAGCGGGGCCCGTGGCTTGCACAGGGTAGTGGTGCATCTGGAATCCGGGTCCGTGCATCGGCATGCGCTCGTGACAAGGGTGTCATACTTCCGGCGGCGCTGCGCGCGCCGAAGCGTAGTTCTTAAAGCCACCCGCTGCGTTTTGACGCCCACGCCTCGTCGCCGGACTGTGGCTCGTCCTTGCACCGCCCCAGCCGCGACCGTGATTGCGGGGCACCGACAAATCATTTGAAGTGAGGGTTCCCGGGGTTAATGCAGGAGCGCGTCGCCGAGGCGAAGCCGACGGCCCCTGCTACGCCAACCGAAGCCCCTGGTTTCCCATGCATACCCGTCCGCGACGCACGCAGTGCGGAGTGGGAGTTGATGACTCCTTTGTCACTAACGCCGAATGTGCGAGAACACGGATTCCAGATGCACCACTACCCGTTGCAGACCACGGGACCCACTTAGTATTAGCGGTTTAAGCCGCTTTCTTTTGCCTACTTTTCTTTGCGGCATGCAAAGAAAAGTAGGTGCCGCCCCGCACAGGGGCAACGCTAATAGACCACTAACAATGCAAGGAGAGGCACCAAAACCAAGATGAAGGAAAGTCCAAAGCCCCAAGAACACTGACAAACAAGCGCCGCGCAGGCAAACATCTCAAGAACAGGCCCCCCATAAAAAAAACACAAACCAAAAGACAGACAAAAGACCGCCCTTCTTTCCGCTATTCCCCCCCACCTGAACAAGCCAGGTAAAACTTTCCAACCCCTGCGCATGCATCGGTTCGGCTAAACCCGTAAAGCCCCTTCTATCAAGTCCCCACCCAACCGTTGTAGCCTACAATTATTCCTGCCGCGTGGCCGCTTCGCGCCCGCTGTGCACGGCAGAAGATTCATCCCGCCTCCTGCTGAACATTCGCGCGCGCCATGCGCGCCGGCAGAGTGGGGACACACTCATTGACGTGACCTCTGTGGAGCGCAGCAATGCCATTCCCGGCACAAGACCATGGTTGCCCCGGCTGGAACGGGGAAATGGCCCGACGCATCAGCGAATTCGACTGGGCGGCCACCGACCTCGGCGCAATAGAAAACTGGCAGCGCAGTCTGACCGCCACCGTCCAGATGCTGCTCGCCTCACCCGTGCCCCTCGTGCTTCTATGGGGGAAACCCGGCTACATGATCTACAACGACGCCTACGCGATATTCGCGGGCGGACGGCATCCGTATCTGCTCGGCTGTCCGGTCGAACACGGCTGGCCGGAGGTCGCCGATTTCAACCGCCATGTGATGACAACATGTCTTGCCGGCGGCACCCTGTCGTATCGCGACAAGGAACTGATGCTGCTGCGCGACGGCAAGCCCGAAGACGTCTGGATGGACCTCTACTACAGCCCGGTCGCCGACGACAGCGGCGCACCCGCGGGCGTCCTCGCGATGGTCGTCGAAACCACTGCACGCGTGCTGACCGAACGCTGGCGGCAACATGCCGAGGCGGAGCTGCGCGAGACCAACGAACGGCTGCAACTCGCGCTCAATACCGGCGCCGTGCTCGGTACATGGGTGCTCGACGCGCGCACCGGCACCGTCACCGGCGACGAACGTTTCGCTCGCACCTTTTCGTTTCCGCTGGAAGAGGCCGCGAAAGGGCTCGAGCGCAATGCCGCGACGCAGGTGATCCATCCTGACGACCAGCCGCTCAACGACCGCCTGACGGTCGAAGCGATGCGCACCGGTCAGCCGTTTCGCGCCGAATACCGGATTCGCCGCCCCGATGGCGACTACATGTGGGTGCAGGCAAACGGCCAGTGTGAGTTCGACGAACAGGGGGAACCGACGCGCTTTCCCGGCGTGCTGATCGACATCCACGAACGCAAGATCGCCGAACAATCGCTGCGCCAGTTGACCGAAACACTCGAGCAACGCGTCGCCGATGAGGTCGCGGCACGGGCGCTCGCCGAAGAGCAGTTGCGCCAGGCCCAGAAGATGGAAGCGATTGGCAGCCTCACAGGCGGGGTCGCGCACGACTTCAACAATGTGCTGCAGGTGATCAACGGCAATCTGCAGATGCTCGCCGCCGATGCCGGTGAGAGTCCGACCACGCTGCGGCGTTTGTCCGCCGCGACGGATGCCGTCAAGCGCGGCGCGAAACTGGCCGCGCATCTGCTCGCCTTCGCGCGCCGCCAGCCGCTCTCGCCTACCGTGCTGAATCCGTGCCGCCTGCTTGCCGGCATGAGCGAGATGCTGCACCGCGCGCTAGGCGAGACCGTCAAGATCGAAACGGTGTTGAGCGACGACCTGTGGAATGTGCAGGCCGATCGTAATCAACTCGAAAACGCCCTGCTCAATCTTGCAATCAATGCGCGCGACGCGATGCAGGCCGACGGCACGCTCACCGTTCGCGCGACGAACCGCGTGCTAGACCATGCGTTTTGCCGCGGCAAGCCGGAACTCTCGCCAGGCGAGTACGTGGTGTTCTCGGTACACGACACTGGCACGGGCATGAAACCCGAAATCCTGGAGCGCGTGTTCGAACCGTTCTTCACGACCAAGCCCGACGGCCACGGCACCGGCTTGGGCTTAAGCATGGTATTCGGCTTCGTCAGGCAAAGCGGCGGCCATACGGTGATCGACAGCGAAGTGGGCCGCGGCACGACCGTCTCGCTGTTTTTCCCGCGCTGCTGCGAGCCGGAAACAGTCGAAACCGTCGATCGGACCTCGGCGCCGGTGGGCGGCGGCGAAACGATTCTGGTGGTCGAAGACGATGCGGATGTGCGCCTGACCGCCGTCGAAATGCTCGCGCAACTCGGCTATAAAGTCCTGACTGCATCGAGTGGCGACGCGGCGCTCGAATTCATCGACAGCGACGTGCCGATCGATCTGCTGTTTACCGATGTCGTGATGCCCGGCCAGGTGAAAAGCGTCGAACTGGCGCAGCGTGCGGCGGCGCGCTCGCCCACAGTGCCGACGCTCTTCACCTCCGGCTATACGCGCGACGAAATCGTCCATCACGGCAAGCTCGACACCGGCATCACGCTGCTGTCCAAGCCTTACCGGCGCGACGATCTGGCGCGCAAGGTGCGCAGCGTACTGCGCGGCGCCGGCGTCGCCAGCGTGAGCGACGGGCAGATTTCCAGCTGCGTGCCGCGCACGGTCTACGATCCGGCCAGTGCAGCCGAAGCGTCAGAAGCATCCGAGGCATGCGTAACGTCCGATCCGCGCAGAAGCCTGCACGAGCCAATCGCTTTTGGAAAAAGTTCGCTCGCCAACTCTCCGGCAGGTTCGCTGGCGGATTCCATGGCAAGCCTGCCGTCGCACCAACCCGGCACGCCGGCTCGCGTGCTGCTGGTCGAAGACGACGCCGATTCGCGCGACGCACTCTGCGACCTGCTCGGCGCGCTGGGGCTCGACTGCACCGCGGTCGCGAGCGCCGAAGAAGCGCTGCCGCTCGTGTCCGCGCAACGTTTCGATGTCCTGTTCACAGACCTGACCTTGCCCGGCATGTCCGGCGACAACCTGGCGCGCGCGGTGCTAAGTCAGCAGCCGGACATCCGCGTCTTGCTGGTGTCGGGTTATGGCGAAAACGCCGAGATCGGCGACACTATTCCCGGCGCGCGGTTGCTTGGCAAGCCGCTCGATATCTCGCGGCTGCGGCGCGAACTCGCGGAGTGGCTCGATCACACGGAGGCGGCCTCCTAGGCTTGCCTATGCGCGGCAACAAGCACCTTGACTCCGACGGACATTCGCTACGGCACTGCAGGCTGGACCGACAAAACGCTGATCGCCTGCAAGCGGTTTTACCCGCCCGGCAGCAGCAGCGCTGAAGCCCGGCTGCGCTTTTACGCATCGCGGTTTCCATTGGTCGAAGTCGATTCGGCCTACTACGCGATACCGTCGGCAAGCAACGCGCAGTTGTGGACCGAACGCACGCCGGAAGGCTTCACGTTCAACTTCAAGGCGTTTCGGCTTTTTACCGGGCATCAGACTTCGCCCGACGTCCTGCCCAAAGACATTGCAATGGCGCTGCCGGAAGGCATCACGGGTCCGCGCAAGAAAAACGTCTACTACCGCGACATGCCCGCCGAGATCCTCGACGAACTGTGGCGGCGCTATCTGGAAGCACTGGAACCGCTGCGCGCGAGCGGCCGGCTCGGCGCGGTGCTGTTCCAGTTCGCGCCGTGGATCACCCGCGCGCCGGACGGTCTCGCGCTCGTGGAAGAATGCCGGGCGCGCATGGCGGGCTACATGATGGCCGCCGAGTTTCGCAATCAGTCGTGGTTCGACGATCAGCACGCGCCATCGACGCTCGACTTTCTGCGCGAACGCAGCCTCGTCCACGTGATCGTCGACGCACCGCCGGATGTGACGAACCGCGTGCACACCATATGGGAAGCAACCCATCCTCAACTCGCGATGGTGCGTCTGCACGGCCGCAATACGCAGACATGGAGCGCAACGGGCGCGGCGAGTGCGGCCGATCGCTTCGACTACGACTACAGCGACGACGAGCTGACCGGACTGGCCCCCTCGATCCGCGCAATCGCGACGCGGGCCGGCCGTACTCACGTCATCTTCAATAACTGCTTCGAGGACCAGGGGCAGCGCAACGCGACGACGTTAATGAGCATCCTGGGGGTGAGCGCGAACCCGTCATGATCCGCCGGCTGTTCGCTATCCACGCCGCCCAATCAGTTTCCTCGCGCGTCACGTAGCATGCACCGCGCAGTGCCGCACCACGCCGGGCTGAGATTGGGGACCAGGACCCATATTAGTGGCAACCCCAAAAATCGAAATTCACCCTTGCGAACAATGCACTTAATTATCAGCGACCGTTTTCCTAAACTTGGTACCACCTTCTATGTTCCAGTCCAATTAAGGAGGAACGGGTCATGATCAAGACAACCAGCACATTAATCGCGGCCGTCGCCGCACTTACGCTGTCGGGCGGCGCTTATGCACAGAGCAACAACACGCTGGCGACACCGAGTGTAATGTCGCCGGCCGCCGTATCGCCGGCCAATGCAACGAGTGGCTACGGCACGCCTGGCGCCACCAACTCGGATAGCGGGATGAGCGCCGGGTCGCCGAACTCGGGCCTGCCGAATAGCACGAACAATAGCTCGACGTCCCTAACCAACCTTCCCGGGAGTCACAACACGCTGGCGACCCCGAGCGTAGCGTCGCCGGCCGCCGGCCAATAAAGGCTGACAGGGGCGTGAGCAGTTCAAGCCCCGGCAGAGCGGGACATCGACACGACTCGCGTGTGTCGTAACGGACTATCCCCACGAAATCCGCAAATCGGGAGTGCGAGTCCGTCATTCGCCACGCATCTTAAGAAAGACCGCTGCCCTCACGGACAACGGTCTTTTGTTTCTCCCAGACCTCTTCCTGGTAACGGCCCGCGGTATATGGCCCAATTGGCCCAATTGGACCAGCCGCTTCGAAGATCAGGCCGATGAGGCATCCTTTTTGCTCCCCAAGAAACACTGTCGATAGAACGATATGCAGGCTGGCGATACGTCCGCCACATGGGGCAACCGCCCGTTCAATCTGTGGGGAGGCGCTATGCAAGGAAGCAATGACAAGGTGCGTGCTGTAATTCTTGCCACGGTGATATCGCTGTTGGCAGCATGCGGCGGCGGGGGTGGAGGCGGCTCGAGCAACGGCAGTGGCGCAGCCACGACGCCGGGCGGCGTCAATCTGCAAGTTGTCTCATTCGGCGACAGCCTGTCCGACGTCGGGACCTATGCGCCGCTCGCGAGCGCGGTGGGTGGGGGGCGCTTCACGACCAATCCGGGCCAGGTTTGGACTCAGAACGTCGCGCAATACTACGGTGGCTCGCTAAGCGCCGCGTTTACGATCGACATCACGCATAAGTTGAGCGCGCAAAGCGGTCTCGGCTATGCCGAGGGCGGCGCCACGGTAGCGACGCCGGCAAACCAGAACGACTTTCTTACCGACGTGATCGGCAATGTCGAAATGCCGGTCAATCAGCAGGTTTCGAGCTATCTGGCCACGCACGGGAGTTTCAATTCCAGTCAACTGGTTCTGGTTTGGGCCGGCGCGAACGACGTGCTTCGCGCCGGTTCGCTGCCGGCCGCGGCGCCGACGGTGCAAACGGCGGCAACCACCCTCGCTCAGGTTGTCGGGCAGATCGTTCAGAACGGCGCCACGCATGTGGTGGTCATCAACGTTCCGAATGTCGGTCTGTCGCCCAAAGGCCTCGCCTCGACCGACGGCGGCGCCAATCTGACCCAGCTATCGCAACTCTTCAACCAGGACCTTAACGCTGCCTTGCAGGCCGATGGCCTGCAAGGCAAGGTCATTCAGATCGATTCCTATACATGGATAGACCAGATCATCGCGAACTTTCAGGCTAATGGTTTCGTCGTGGCAAACACCGGCCAGGCCTGCGACCCCAAGAAAACGCCGGATGACACGGCATTGCTGTGCTCGCCGGCGACCTATGTGACGGCCAATGCCGATCAGACGTACATGTTCGCCGACGACCTTCATCCGACGACGCATCTGCATGCGCTGTTCGCCCAATTCGTCGAGCAGCAGATCGCCAGCAGCGGTCTTGGTCACTGATCCTTCAGAACGATGACGACTCGCCGACAGAATCGTCAGGTTCGCTGAAACGAGGCGCGCGGGCGACGACGCGCCGATGTCCTGCTTTCCCGATCAATTCCGGCGACTTGCGCTTCGTCTGGCGTGTGGTACGTTAGTGTTAGGGGTGTTTGTATATGTGCGCGGCACGAACGACCCCTGGTATGATGCCAATCGCGCCCAGGTCGGCGTTCGATTCATCGCCACGTTGTGTCGCAGCGTCTGCCATTGCATTTCCAGCCACGAGAACCATCATGCCCGCCCAACACGACGAAGTCCCCACTACCAGCACCACGCCGGGCAAGGCAAAGCGCAAGGATCTGTCCATCGTGGCGCGCAATCTTATGATGGTTGCGATCGGCGTCATCGTCTTCGCGGTCGTTGCAACCGTCGTGCTCTACGGTCCGATCACTTACGGCGACGAGATTCCCAACTTCGGCATCATCCTCATGCTGACCGTGCCGGTCATCGCGGGCGTGGCCTTCCGGGTGGGACTGGATGCGTGGCTGGACCGGGAATGAGCGGCAACACCACCCACACCTCCAGTCCCCCTCCCTCGCGCGAATGAAATTGCAGGCTGCCGCCGTGCAGCCGTGCAATCCGCTCGACAATCGCCAGCCCCAGCCCGGTGCCGCCGCTATGCGCGCGAGCATTGCGGCCACGCTGAAACGGCGCTTTCAGTTGCTCCAACTCTTCTGCCGAAAGACCTTTACCGCGATCGCCAACCGCGACATACACGGCTTCACCGGTGGCCCAACTGCGCACGGCGAGTCCACTGCCACCATAGACGATCGCGTTCTGCATCAGGTTCATCAGGAGCCGCATCATGCTGATCGGCCGGTAGAGAATCGCAGGCAGAACCGCGAGCGACAGCTCGAACTCATGGCCCAGCCCGGCGAAATCGCCGGCAAGCCGCTCGACCAACGCGTTGAGATCGCCGGGCTCCGCCGTTTCACGCTCGCCGCTGCCGGCGTAATCCATGAACTGCTGCAAGATCGTCTCGATCTGGTCCAGATATCCCTCGGCCGCGACCACGAAGCTGCTGTCGCTGCCGTCCGGCATCGCCATGGCCATCGCGAGCCGCAGTTTGGTGAGCGGCGTGCGAATGTCGTGCGAGATGCCCGCCAGCATCAGCGCGCGCGTCGCCTCGGCCTGCTGCAACGCGTGCGTCATCTGATTGAATGCGCTGCTCACCGTAGCGATCTCGATAGGACCGTCGGTCGACAACGGCGCGGGCGTTTCGCCGGCACTCACGCGGCGCGCCGCCCGCGTCAATGCCTGGAGCGGCTGGTTGAGGTGGCGCTGGATCACGTAGCCGGTCAGCGCCGCCAGTGCGCCCAAACCGAGCGATAACAGGATCGCCGCATCGAGTTCCTTACCTTGCGCGTCCTCGGGAATCGACAGCGCGATCCAGTACGGCAGGTGCGGCGCATCGGCCGGCGCATGCATGCGAATCCACAACCGTTGACCGCCTTCCGACTGCCAGAGCGCGGGCATGTCGGCGGGCAGATGCTCGCGCAAGCTGTCGAGAAACACGTTGCGCTGATACGTGCGGTAAGCGCGCATCAGACTGGGCGGCGGTTCAACGGCGGCCTCGGCGGGTAGTTGCGTGCGAGCGTCGAGACGTGCCGTCAATTCGGCGCGCGCGCCCGGCGGCGTGGCTTGAAGCAGGCTATCGAGCGTCGTCACGTAAGTGGCGAACACCGTGGCCGCCCGTTCAACGCGGGGCCGCTGCACATAGTGCAGCAACACCGCAAGCGCGCAAAGCTGGCTCAGCATCACCAGCACGATCAGCAAGACGATATTGCGCGCCAGCAGCGTTTTCGGCAGCGCCCTCTGCAGCCACGCGCGCGTCATGAGTCGACGTCCGCGACCAGCATATAGCCGACGCCCCACACGGTCTTGATGAAGCGCGGCTTCGACGGGTCGTCCTCGATAATCTGCCTGAGCCGCAGCACCTGCACGTCGATGCTGCGATCGAGCGCATCATGATCACGCCCACGGGCACGTGCCAGCAGATTGTCACGGCTCACGGGCCGGTTCGGCGACGAGGCCAACGCGACCAGCAGCAGCATCTGCGCCGAATGAAGCTCGAGCAGTTCGCCTGCACGTGACAGTTGTTGCTTGCCGACATCGAGACTGAAATCGCCGAAACGCACGCTCTGCGAGGTCACGGTGACCTCGCCCGAGGCGATCTTCTGGCGGCGCAGCAGTGCATTGATCCGCGCCACCAGTTCACGCGGCAGGAAGGGTTTGGCGAGGTAATCGTCGGCGCCGGTTTCGAGGCCGAGCACCCTGTCGAGTGGATCGCCCTTCGCGGTCAGCATCAGGATCGGCAGCGTTTGCCCCTGCGCGCGCAAACGGGCGCAGATGGCGAGACCGTCCTCTTCGCCGATCATCAGATCGAGCACCAGCAGATCGAACGGCTCACGTTCCAGATAGCGGTCGAGCCGCTTGCCGTCCTCCGCGATCCGGACGTCGAAGCCGTGGCCGCGCAGAAAACGCTGCAGCATGTTGCGCAGTTCGGCTTCGTCGTCGAGCACGATGATTTTGGCGGGGCGTTCCATACGAAAGCTCCTCAGTTCAGCCGTCGGGCGGCGCATGCCGCGCCGCGTGCCGTTCGCCCTGGCGCTGCAACAGCACGTAGAACGACGGAATGAACAACACGGCAATGCACGTTGAAGCGAGCATCCCCGAAAATACCGCAATCCCAAGCGAACGGCGCGCGCTCGCGCTCGCGCCGGTGGCGATCACGAGCGGCACCACGCCGAGAATGAACGCGAACGAGGTCATCATGATCGGCCGGAACCGCAAGCGCGCCGCTTCCACCGCGGCCTCGGCAATGCCCACGCCCTGCGCGCGCAGATGCCGTGCGAACTCGACGATCAGAATCGCGTTCTTCGCCGACAGCGCGATCAGCAGTACAAGGCCGATCTGCGTGTAGAGGTTGTTGGCTGCCCCCAGTATGGCAAGCGTACCAGCTGTACCAAGCAACGCCAGCGGCACGGCGAGCACCACCGCTACCGGCAGCAACCAGCTTTCGTATTGCGCGGCCAGCACGCAGAACACCAGCAACACGCCCACGGCAAACACCCAATAGGCCGAATTGCCGACCAGTTTCTCCTGATACGACATCGCCGTCCATTCGTAACCGATCCCCGCGGGCAGCACGCGCGCGGCTTCCTGCTCGAACGCGGAGATCGCCTGCCCGGTGCTATAGCCGTTCGCCGGATTGCCGTTGATGGCGGCGGCCGGCGCGAGGTTATACAGCGTCGCCACGGCGGGGCCGACGCTCGTATGCGCATCGATGAAGGTGCCCAGTTCGACCATATGGCCGCTATTGCTGCGAATCTGCAAACGGCGGATGTCGTCGGTTTCGCGGCGAAACGCGCCGTCGGCCTGCACGAACACGGGGAACGTATGATTGAACGTCGTGAACTGGTTCACATAGCTCGAGCCGACGTAATCCTGCAGCAGGTCGAACACATTGCCGACCGGCACCTGCAGCGACTCGGCCTTGGCGCGATCGAGCGTGAGTTCGACGGTCGGCACCGACGCGCGAAACGGGCTGAACACGCGCTGCAGTTCGGGCCGCTTCGAGACGCTGGCGATCAGCGCATCGGTCGCATCCTGTAAGCGCTGATAGTTTTGCGAACCGTCCGTGAGCATCACCTGCATCTGCACGCCGCCGCTATTGCCGAGACCCTGGATCGGCGGCGGCACGATCACCACGGAGCGCACGTCGGGCAGTTTCGCGAGTTCGCTATTCATGCGCAAGTACAGCGAGCGCAGGTCCTCGCCTTTGCCGCGCTTGCTCCAGTCATCGAGCGTGACGTAGATCAGCGCGGAATTCGGCAGCGACGCGTTGTTATCGAGCGGTGAGATGCCGCCGATCGACACCACGTGGCTCACGCCAGGAATCGCGCCGATGCGCTTTTCTATCTGCGTGCTCGCCTCGCGCGTGCGTCCGAGCGAAGCAGCGTCCGCCAGTTGCGCGGCGATCAGGATATAGCCCTGATCTTCGAGCGGAATGAAGCTGGTGGGCACACGCGTCAGCAGAAACGCAGATGCTGCGCCGAGCACCAGCGCAATGACAAGCGCCAGGCCACAGCGCTGTACGAACCACGAAACGATGCGCACATAGCCCTTTTCGACACGGGCGTACCCCTTGTCGAACACGCGATACACGATGTTCGGCTTGCCGGGCCGCGCGTGCCGCAGCCAGCGCACGCTTTGCACCGGCTTGAGCGTCACCGCGTTGATCGCGCTGATGATGGTCGTTGCGACGACAACCAGCGCGAACTGCCGGTACATCTGGCCCGTGACGCCGCCGAGAAACGCCGATGGCAGGAACACTGAGATCAGCACCAGCGTAATGCCGACGATCGGCCCGAGCAACTCGTGCATCGCGTCGATGGCAGCCTGCTTCGGCGTCTTGCCCTGCTCGATATGCTGCGTGATCCCTTCGACCACCACGATTGCGTCGTCCACCACGATGCCGATTGCCAGCACGATCGCGAACAGCGTCAGCAGATTGATCGAGAAGCCGAGCATGTAGATCGCGCCGAACGTGCCGATGATCGTCACCGGAATCGTCGTGGCGGGCACGAGCATCGCGCGCCAGTTCTGCAGAAACAGCAGGATCACCGCGAGCACCAGCAACGCGGCCTCGAACAGCGTCTTGTAGACGTCGATCACGGATTGCCGCACGAAGGTCGTCGTGTCGAACGGCAATTGATAGCTGACGCCCTTCGGCATGTCTTTGGCGAGCCGCGCCATGGTCGCTTTCACGGCATTGCCGACCTCCAGTGCGTTGGCTTCCGGCAGTTGATAGATGGCAATGCCCGCAGCCGGTTTGCCGTCGAGATTGAAGAACTGCCCATAGCTCGACGAACCGAGTTCAGTGTGACCCACATCGCGAATACGCACGAAGTGGCCACCGTCGTTCGGATCGGCTTTGACGATGATGTCGTCGAACTCGTGCGGATCGGACAGCGCGCCCTGCATCGTCACCGTGAGCTGGAACGCCTGGCCGCCCGCATTCGGCTCCGAACCGAGCTGGCCGGCGCTCACGTCCTTGCTTTGGCTCTGGATCGCCTGCATCACATCGGCGGCGGTCAGACCGCGCTCGCTCAGCTTTTGCGGATCGAGCCACACGCGCATGCTGTACTGGCCGGTCCCGAACACGGTGACGTCGCCGACACCCGGCAAACGCGCCAGCGTGTCGCGCAGATAGATCACCGCGTAGTTGCTCAGAAACAGCGAATCGTATTTCGGATCAGGCGACTGCAGCGTGTACAACTGCAGGATCGCCGTGGAGCGTTTACGCACGGTCACGCCCTGCTGCTGCACCGCTTGCGGCAATTGCGCGGTGGCGGCCGACACGCGGTTTTGCACCAGCACCTGCGCTTTATCGACATCCGTGCCGACGGCGAAGGTGACGGTGAGCGTGTAGGTGCCGTCATTGGTGCTGGTCGATTGCATGTACAGCGCGTTTTCCACGCCATTGACCTGCGTTTCGATCGGCAGCGCTACACGGTCGATCACCGTCGCGGCGCTCGCACCCGGAAAGCGTGCGACAACCTGCACGGTCGGTGGCGTGATTGGCGGATATTGCGCAATCGGCAGGTTGATCAACGCAACAGCGCCGAGCAGCATCACGATCAACGCGATCACATTGGCGAGGACCGGGCGCTCAACGAAGAAGCGGATCATGACTGACCCTGCGCCGCAGCGGCGACCACCTGCACCTTGGCGCCGGGCGCGACAGCCAGCGCACCGCCAGTCACGACCTGATCGTTCGCAGTGAGACCCGAGGTGACCGCCCGCTGCGAACCGTACAAGCCACCTGTGAGCACCGCGCGTTTTTCGATCATGCCCGCACTGTTCACGAGCAATACCGATGCACCCGCCTGATCACGCAGCAATGCGGTGTCCGGCACCAGCAGCACGTTTTGCGGCGCGCCGGCCGGAATGTGCACTTCGACCGACATGCCGGGAATCAGATGCGCATCCCGATTGGCGATATCGGCGCGCAGCTTGAGCGCCCCGCTGCTCGGATCGACACGTGTGTCGACAAATTCAAGCGCGGCGTCCTCACCTTGCCCCTGCCCGGCGGCCGCGCCGAGCACATTGACGCGCACCGTGCGGGGTGGCTGCGTGAAGAGTCCGATGCGGTTCGCGTCGCGCTCGTTGAGCGTGAAATTCACGTACACCGGCTGGATGCGGTCCAACGTGGCGAGCTTGGTGGAGTCGGAAGCGCCCACCAGATTGCCGACGTCGAATGCGCGTGCACCGATGCGGCCCGCAAACGGCGCACGTATTTCCGTGTAAGCGAGATTGATACGCGACATGTCGCGTTTGGCCAGCGCCTGGTCGCGTGTGGTCTGGGCCTTTTGCAGCGTCGACTCGGAGGTCGCGTTATCGGAGGTGAGTTGCTTTTGCCGGAGCAACTCCTGGTTGGCATTGTCGAGCGCGGCCTGGTCGTAGGTCAGTTGCGCGCGATACGTATCCGGCTCGATGCGAAACAGTACCTGCCCTTGCTTGACGTAAGCACCATCGGCAAAACCGATTTCCTTTAGCACACCCTGCACGCGCGCGATTAGCGTGACAGTCGCCGAAGGCGCGACGGTGCCGCTCAGATCGAGTTGCTCGCGCACCTCGCGCGGCACCGGCCGCGTCACGCTGACTTGCGGCAGAGACACGGCTTGTGCCGATTGCGCCGATTGTGCGGCGGGCGCGCTGCCGTCGCGGCACGCTGCCAGCGCAATTGCGGCCGCCAGCACGATGCAAAGCTTCGCTCCCAGGTGCGTGTTTGCCACGCTACGCTGCGCCCCGCTCCTGTTTGTCATGTTCTTATTTCCCATTCTCGAGCGCGCCTCCACTGGCGCGCGCCAGGGCGGAATTCGCCGGCGGGTTCAGCAAGAGGCCCCAGTCCGTGCGCTGTGCCATCTGTTCGGCGATCTGTTCGCTCACCACCTGCTGCCCCTGCGCCACTTCCCAGCCACCACCCAACGCGCGATACAACGACACCGCCGCAAGCGCGGCGATCCCCTGGTTCTGCGCAAGCGAATCACCATCGCGCAACATCGAACGCGATGCGTCGAGCACCGTGTCGTACGTGACCGATCCGGCGCGGTACTGGATATTGGCGAGCTTCAAGGCGCGCTGCGACGCATCGGACGCACGCGACGACGCCGCCAGCGCATCAAGTGAGGTACGCAATGCCGCAATCGCGTCCTCCACTTCTTTCTGCGCTTGCAGCACCGTGTTCTGATAGTCGAGCACAGCCTCCTGGAAGACCGCGTCCTGAATCCGCACGGCGTTCTTCAACTGGCCTCGATCGAGGATCGGCAGCGTGATGCCCGCGGAGAAGAGACCGATGGTCTTGCTGCCCCACTGCGATAGTCCGATGCCATGCTGCTCGCCCGACGAAAGCCCGAACAGTCCCGTCAACGATAGCGACGGATACAGCTTCGCCTTGGCTGCGCCGATCAGCGCCGATTGCGCCGCCGCGTTGAGCGCGGCCTGGCGCACGTCGGGACGGCGGCGCAGCAGATCGGCGGGAATACCGACATCGATCTGCGTCGGCGGCACCGGAATCGCGCTGCTGCCTTTGAGTTGCGCGTCGACTGCGTCAGGGGGGGCGGCGAGCAGCACGGCGAGCGTGTCGCGGTCTTGCGCGTGCGCCTTGATGAGCGGCGGAATCTGCGCCTCGGTTTCGGCCACCAGCGTGGCGGCCTGTTCGACGTCGAGCTGGCTCGACGCGCCGCGTTTGTAGCGCGCCTGAGTGAGCGTGAGACTCTGCTGCACCGCTTTCAGGTTTTGCTGCGCGACCGCGATACGCTGCTCGAGCGCGCGCAGATCGATGTACGCATTGGCGACATCGGCGAACAGCGACACGAGCGCATTGTCGTACGCGGCTTCGGACACGCGTAATTGCGCGCGATCCGATTCGATCTGCCGGCGATACTTGCCCCAAAAATCGATCTCCCAGCCCACGTTCACACGCAGATGCTCGGCCCACAGATGCGTTGGCGGAATCGGACCGACGCCGCTCGTGTTGATATGGTCCGCGCCAACGGACACGCTGCCCGATTGCGGCAGCAAATTCTCCGCACTGATCGCGAGTTGCGCGCGCGCCTTGAAGATGTGCAAACCCGCCACTTGCAGCGAGAGGTTACGCTCGTACGCGTGCTGTTCCAGCGCACTCAGCACCGGATCGTTGAACGCGGTCCACCAGGCTGCCTGAGCGGCGGGCGCAGCTTGCGCCTCATTGGGCAAGCTTTCGAGCCACTGGTTTTCAAGCGTCACGTCCGGCGGTTTGAAGTCCGGGCCGACCGTCACGCAACCCGTCAGCGCCACGCTCATCGATACGATCAGCGCGCAGGCGATAGACAGGCGGCAGGACGTGGCTGGGTTCATCACGCATTGAGGCGTTCAAATATCCTACGATCCCGCCGATGCCCGCGCGGCTCAGTGCGCTGCCCCGCGTTCCTGCATGAATGCCGCGATCTGCGGCAGCGTGATGTAGCCCGCCTTCTGCGTGTCGATTTCATCGAAATGCTTGGCGACCATCGGCATGCCCGCGGCGGCCTGTTCCCGGGTGAGCTTGCCGTCGTGCGCGGTGTTGGCATTCGCAAAACGCGTTTGCAGCTGCTGCGCCATGCGCTCCATGCGCTGCGAGTTGGCGCCCTGCGGTGCGGCCGTTTGGGCGAATGTGACGGTGGATGCGCAGCACAGCAGCACAACGGCGAAAAATTTTTTCATGACTGACTCCTTCGATTGAGCCATCGTGCGTCGCCTGCAAACCGCCGCGATCCGTTCGATGACAGGCCGAATTCTTGAGGAAGCGCCGCCGGAAGGCAATTTGAGAATCATGTCGCCTTATGTCATGACTTTTCGTGGCGCCGGCATAGCGCACGTTCTCGCTGTCGTCGCAACACAGCATGCGCTTCATACACCTGCGTGCTTATCTCATGGCCCACTTTCGCGCGACATTGAATGAAATAAGTTCGCGCTGCCGTTTTCAGGGCGGTTTGCGTATCTTTCGTCTGCCGGCGCTACCAGTGCCGCGAGTGCCTTAAGTGCCTTAAGTGCATCAAGTGCCTCAAGCAGCGCCTCAATGGTTCGGAAGGGTTCTCAAGCAATCCGAACCAGTTGCTCGGCTTCTTCACCGGAAGACGCTCCGCACCGCTCAACGTCTCAGGAGTATCAAGTGAGTATTCGTCTCGTCTGCGCCTCTACCTTCACCGCCATCGGTCTCGCCTGTTCGTCGACGGCGTTCGCCCGGGTGGTCGTCTATATGCCGGCTGCCCTGGTCTACGCGCCGCCGCCGCGCCCTGTCTATTACTACGCGCCGATCAAGCCGGTCTACGTGGTAACGCCGCCGCCGGCTCCAATCCCCGTTGCCGTAGCGGTCGGCACGCCCGTACCGCTGCCTCCGAAACCCGTCACCCTGTACACGACGGTCGTGGTGCCCGCGCCGACCAACTATGCGATCGTGCCCGCCCCTGCCGTCACCTACGCGCAACCCGTGATGGTGGTGCCGCGTTAAATGTGCCGGATGCGAGTCGCGACTGACCGCCCCCGCGCGGTCAACTGAACGAATCCAACATTTTGATTACAAAAATGGCCGTTGAACCAGCATAGGCCATGCTGTCCGCAAGAATGCCTGGTAAATTCCCGTTGTCCTGAAGAATGGCCGGCACGCCGCGCGAGAACGGGTTGTTCCGCTTGCGCGGCTCGCTGGATTCCCGGCGATCGGTAGCTTGTGTCCGACGAAACGATTCTTACAGGCAGGGACGCGAGATGGACTCGCTTTTTTGGCGGTGGCGCGACGAATTGTGTGGATTAAAACAGGGCAAAGATCAGTCTTCTCAAGAGGCCTCCCTGATTGGGCGGCGCCGGACCATCAGACAAATATCCGGCGTTTGAAAGCTCGATGTTAGCTCGGCATCGTGGACGCGCGGTACGGCGCTTGCTGCACTCTCCACCACCGTCAGGCGCGTGCGGTTGCTGGACCTATTCAGCTACCGGCGTCCCGCTCGCACGCGCTTTATCGCCCGTCCACCTCTTCTTCTGGAACGTTAGTTAGATGAGCTATCACGATATAGACAAGGAAATCACCCATCTCGAACTCGTCTTCGGGAAGATTTCCATCAACGATCGCATCCCACTGTCGTATTGGCGCAATCGGCTGAGCATGTTTCCCAAAACATTGCTGATGCCCACCCAGCGCGCCCGCCTCGCACGGCTCGAAGTCGCCCTGCGCTCGCTCGAGCAGTCCGCGCAAACGCTGGCGCCGGAGCCGCCCATGCGAGCGACGGGCACCCGGCCATGACGCGCTGCGCTTTATTTACCTTTAACTGATCAGGATCCGCGCGGCGAGCGCCAGCGCGAGGGCGGGCAGCATCACCACTACGCCCACTTTGAAAAACTTCATGAAGCTCACGTCTTCGCCTTCGCGGCGAATGGCGTTGAGCCAGAGGATCGTTGCGAGCGAGCCGGTGATCGACAGGTTCGGCCCCAGATCGACGCCGATCAGGAGCGCGTCGATGACGCGCTCAGGACTATGCGCCTGCATCACGGTCGAACTGGCAATCAGGCCCGCCGGCAGGTTGTTCATCAGATTGCTGCCGATCGCGATGACGCTGCCCGCCCAGCCAGCCGTCATGGCTTCATTGTGTTGCGTCGCATCTTGCAGCAGGTGGACGAATGTCCTGATGACCCCGGTGTGATCGAGCATTTCGACCAGCACGAATAACGCGGCGACGAGAGGGAGCACGCTCCACGATATTTCCCGGATCATCGGCAGCGGCGATTTGCGCTCCTGGATCAGCACGACCGCGGCGGTCAGCGCGCCGAGTATCGCGGTGGGCAGACCGAGCGGGACATCGAAGGCGGACACCGTCAGCAGCACAACGGCCGTCACGGCGATGCCCGCAAGCGCAACGCGCCCGCTCGACGACAACTCGAGCGGCTCGAGATCGGCTTCGCAGGTACCGGCGAGCGCCTCGCGCTGAGTCCAGCGCAACAGCACATAGGTCGCGACGATCGACAGCAGCGAAGGCAGCGTGAAGCGCATCAGCCAGGCCCCGAGCGCGGGCGTGTGATTGCCGTACAGCACGATGTTGGCCGGATTCGAGATCGGCAGCACGAAGCTCGCGGCATTCGCAATGAACGCGCAGACGAAGAGTAAGGGCAGCGGAGGCGTCTTCGCTTTTTTGGCGGCGGCAAAAACCGCAGGCGTGAGCACAACCGCGGTAGCGTCATTGGAAAGGAAGGCAGTGATAACCACGCCGACCAGATAGACCAGCAGAAACAGCTTTCTCGGCGAACCTTTGGCGTGGTTGACCGCGAATACGGCGACCCAATCGAACAGACCTTCGCGGCGCCCGACTTCCGACAGCAGCATCATGCCGAACAGGAAGAGATAGACGTCCGTGCCTTTGCCGACAGCCTCGACGGCCAGATCGACGGGGAGCAGGCCCAGCGATACGAGTAATAGCGCGCCGCCGACGGCCCACACGGCCTCGGGCCATTTGAACGGGCGGGTGATGACGCCGGCCGTGGCGGCTATGGCGATACCCCAAGACAGAAAGACGGAATTCACCAAGTAGATCCTGGATTCTGATTGTGCACGAGCGCGGAATGGGAGCGCAGCATAACCCATGGCCGGGACGCTGCAGGCGGTCGGGTCGCAAACTGTGTGCCACGCAATGCCACCTTCCCAGCCTCGCTATCCCACCCGGTTCACCGCGGCAATACAATCCCGCCCGTTATCCTTGGCGAGATACAACTGCGTATCCACCAGGTTCACAAAGGCAACGGGATCGTCCGATGCTGAAGGAATCACCGTTCCCGCACCGAAACTGGCGGTGACGGTCTGCCGGAATGGCGACCTCTCATGCGCGATCTCCGCGGCGGAGATCCGATCACGGCAACGTTCGACCACCTGCCGTGCGGCCTCGGCCCCGGTATTCGGCAAGATCAGCACGAACTCTTCCCCGCCGAACCGGCCGACGAAGTCCCCCGGCCGCACCGCCTCGCTCAACACCGTGGCGATCTGCTTCAGGCACGCATCCCCTTGCACGTGCCCGTAGTAATCGTTGTACGACTTGAAGAAATCGATATCGGCCATGATCAGCGAAAGCGGCGCGCCATGCCGCTGTGCCGCGCTCCATTCCCGCTGCAGGACGGCGTCGAACTCGCGGCGATTGCCCACGCCCGTCAAACCGTCCTTGAACGACAGCGCTTCGAGTTCCCGCTGCAACGCCGCCAGCTTCTCCTCAGTCTTTTTGCGCTCGCTAATGTCGAACATGAAGCCGACCAGCGACTCCACCTCACCGCTCCCGTCGCGCACCACATGCACGACGTCGCGCAGCCACACGTATTCGCCACCGCTCGTCAACGCCCGATAGTGCGCTTCGTGATCGGTGCCTGCCTTCGACTGTGCGACGCAGAATTCCACGACCTTGTCGCGGTCGTCCGGATGCATGCGGGCAGCCCAGTCCTGCACGGTCTTCCAGCTCGACGGCGCCCAGCCAAGCAAGGTTTCGATCTGCGGGCCGATATACGCGAACTCCATGGTCGCCCAATCGATCTTCCAGGGAATCGCTCTCGTCGATTCGAGCAAGGTCCGGTAGACGGCGGCGTCATGCTCCAGGTAACCCTCGACACCGCCTTCGGCAGGCGCCGTGTCGTGCCGCAGGAAATCCGCACCAAGTGCGGCGCTGTTCTTTTCAGTGCTCTTCATGGGTCGAACCTTTTATAGCGGTTGAGCCGGCAAATTAACACAATGCCGCCTCCATTTCGTCAAATCAGGCCGCCGCCCGGCTTTATTCCACCCCCATTAGTGTCACGGCTAGAACAATCTGTTCTCTTCTCCTGGTCTATTCAACTTTCATTGGCATCCCTACTATCCGCATTCACACGCGGCATACCGCACGCGACACGCACCACGAATTGTGAGCATGAACCCATGAATCCCCGTCCTTCAGACGTCAAGCATTACAGCGGCACCGCCGTCGCCCTGCATTGGCTAATCGCATTGCTGATTGTCTGCGGGTTCTGTATCGGCTGGATCATGACCGATATCCCCGGCTTTACGCCCACCAAGCTGAAGTACTTCTCATGGCACAAATGGATCGGCGTGACGGTCTTCGTGCTGGCCGTGGCGCGCGTGCTGTGGCGCGCCACTCATCGCGCACCGGCGCCGGATAGCGCTACGCCCGCATGGCAGCAGGCTGCGGCCCATCTCGTGCACGGCCTGCTCTACGTTCTGATGCTGGCCATTCCGGTGTCCGGCTACTTCTATAGTTCGGCGGCGGGCATTCAGGTGGTGTACCTCGGCATCGTGCCGCTGCCCACCCTCATCGGTCCGGACCAGGCGCTCAAGGCAATCCTGCGCACGGTTCATGTGCTGCTCAATTACACGTTGCTGGCGCTCGTTGCGATGCACGTACTCGCGGCGCTCAAGCATCAATTTGTCGACCGCGACGGATTACTCGCGCGAATGATCCCGTTCCTCAAATGACACACGCGTAACAGAACAGGCGATTGGCTACGGCCAGTTGGCAATCTAATTCCCAACGGTGCGCAATCAGCGCGCGTGGGTTCGATAGGATGCTTACCACCATGAAATCAAACTTTTACCACTCCATTCTGGCCGGCGTTGCCGCCTTTTCATTCTTCGGTGCAAGCCTGGCACACGCCGACGTTGACGTCAGCAAAAGCACCGTCGTCGCCACGACGAAGCAGATGAACGTGCCGGTGGACGGCAAATTCAAAAAATTCTCGGCGCAGCTGAATTTCGATCCGGCCAAGCCGACCGCCGGCAACGCCAACGTATCGATCGACACCGGCAGCTACGACCTCGGTGCGGACGACTACAACAAGCAGGCCCAAGGCAAGGAATGGTTCGATAGCGCGACCTATCCGGCCGCGACGTTCGTCTCGAGCGCAATCGCGCCGGCCGGCGGCAATCAGTACAAGATCACCGGCAAGCTCACCATCAAGGGCAAATCGCAGACTGTCGTGGTGCCGGTCACCATCGCCAGCCAGGGCAATACGCAAACCTTCGACGGCGCATTGCCGATCAAGCGTTCACAGTTCGATGTCGGAACGGGCGAATGGAAAGACACGTCGGTGGTCGCCGACGAAGTCGTTATCAAATTTCACATCGTTGCTTCGAAGAAGTAACGGAACACACCTAAGCGTCACAGCACTTTCTGAAACCTGGAGAACCACTTGAAGAAACAACTTTTGCTCGCCGCAGGCGCGCTGGCCGCAGCCATGTCGTTCAATGTCATGGCCGCCGACACGTATCAACTCGACCCGACGCACACCTACCCGAGCTTCGAGACCGACCACTTCGGCGGCCTGTCGATCTGGCGCGGCAAGTTCAAGAAGAGCAGCGGCACCGTGGTGCTGGATCGCGCGGCGAAAACCGGCACGGTGGACGTGACGATCGACATGAGCTCGGTGGATATCGGTAACGACAAGCTCGACGCGGAACTGGTCACGGACAAGTTCTTCGACGCAGCCAAGTACCCGACCGCGACCTACAAGGGCACGCAGATCCGCTTCGACGGCGACAAGCCGGTGGAAGTGATCGGCACGCTGACCATGCACGGCATCACCAAACCGGTCAACCTGAAGATCGAATCGTTCAAGTGTTTCATCAACCCGATGCTCAAGCGCGAAGTGTGCGGCACCGAATCCACCGCGACGTTCAATCGCGACGACTTCGGCGTCGACTTCGGCAAGACCTATGGCTTCAAGATGCAGACCACGCTGCATATTCAAGCTGAAGGCATCAAGCAGTAATCGCTACTCCCCTGTAGCTTGCGGCAGGCGGTGGAGCAACTCCCCGCCTGCCCCATTCGAAAATCACGACATCATGACGCCACCGTCATGCCGACTGTCGGTTCATCTGAACAATTCCCGCCTCCCACCGAATAGCCCTTTAAAACAGGACTCGTCTGATCAATAGACCGAGTTTAATCACCTGTTTGGCAAGCGTTACACGTCATATCTCCGGTTTCTCCGCGCACAAAAACTTGAGCGCGAAGAGTCGCCATAACTGCCCGCTTTTCGTCGATTTGAACCGTAAGGTTAAACCGTAAAGTCGCCAGCACGGGAATGACTCTTTACTGGAGACGGCGCGGTGAATCAGGTGAAAAATGCAGCTCTGGTCGCGGCAGTGGCGATGGTGGTCGCAGGATCGGTGCAAGCACAGGAAGTTTATGTGCATGGCGGCACACTCGGCGCAGGTGTCGGCGCGGCGCTGCCGCTGACCTCGTGGGCCGGCGTGCATGCGGAATTCGAAGGACTCGGCTTCTCGCATTCGTTCAATGTCAGCGGTAACGATTACGACGGCCATCTCAAACTGCTGCAAGGCGGCCTGTATCTCGATCTGTTTCCGTTTTCGTCCAGCGGTTTTCGCGTGACGGCCGGCGCGCTGATCAACAACGACGAACTGACGGGCCAGGCGGTGCCGAACGCGCAAGGCAACTACAAGATCGGCGACGAATTCGTGCCGGCCGTAGGCCCCGCGCCGTCGACCACCATCAAACTGCCGCGCGTGATGCCCTATCTCGGCATCGGTTATGGCCACAAGCCGGTTTCGAAGGGTTTCGGCCTGACCTTCGATCTCGGCGTGGCCTACGGCCGTCCGCGCACGACCTACAACGTGCCGGCGATCTACTCGCAACTCACAAGCCAAGCGAACATCGACCAGGAAGAACAGAACATCAGCAACAAGGTCGAGCGCTACAAAGCGTATCCGGTGGTGCAGATCGGTGTGAGTTACCGGTTCTGAGCGGGGCGCTTTTGCACGTTCTTAGGTGCCAAGCCCGCATTCCGTCGGATTACGGGCTTGTTTCTGCGCATGCTGGCGGCACCGCGGCGATGACTTTCTTTACTGTCGCTCGACAGGCGGATAGGCGAACGTGAGCGAAAGATGGGGAGCCCGCGGCACGTAGAGACGCAACGCCAGATAGAACCCTGCAGACGGTGCAGGTAGCCAGTTGCTGCGCAGCGCCGGATCCACAGGCTCATCGGCAGAAATGGCGATGCGCAAACCTCCGTCGCTGTCGTAGTGCAGTCCCTGCGTACGGTCACCAATCGAATAGCGCTGAAGCGGATTGTCGACGAGCATTCGCGTCGTCTTGTCGTACATCGTAATTGACCAGAACGCGTCAGTTTGCGGCAGCGCCTCCGGCAGGAAGTGAAGCAGGTATTGCATGCGTCCGTCGAGAGGCTCGTCCGCGGCATCGCGATCAGCGATGATGTACATCGCTTCTTCGATCCCAAGCGCGCCAATATAGTTGAGCGCAACCTGCGCCCGTTCGCGATACCGGACACCGAACGAATCGCTCACAGCGACAGGCAGCGCCCATCCGCCCCCCAGCGCGGACGGCAACGCCCCGCTCAATTCATCCAGCGCGTCCCTCAGCGCCCTTTCGATCGCATCGTGCTGCTGATGACTCAACGCGTCCGCATCCAGCCCCAGGCCGATGCCACAAGTGGCGAAGTACTCGAGATCGTCCGCGACTTCAGCAGGCGGAGGGCATTCCGCCAGCGCACGATTGACCACGCGCACGAATAGCGTGGTGTCGCCTGGCCTGTCACCCGGTTGCATACCCGCATCGATCAGGCTGGGCACCCTCGCGCCTGAACCCGGCAGTGGCCGTAATTTCAGACGATCCTGTAGTGCAACCACTTGCGCGACATCGTCTGCGCCATCCACCAGAATGCGTCCGATCAACCACGTACTGTCCGTCGGGCAGGCAACCGCCTGTACGCCGTCGGGCACCGTACCGTCCCAGTCGGGACCGTGCAGCAGAAATACCCCACCGTCGTTTCCGGTGGTCCGGGTGCCAACGTAGGCAAACGGGTTGGTATAGAAATCCAGTAGACCCAGCACGAAATAACGCCCTGGCATGGGTGGCACATCCAGCAGCAACGGGCCATGAGCAAGATCGAGCCAGGTGCTCGAGTAAAGGGTGTCGTTATTCGGCGTGACCACTTCCCGGTTCCGGGGGCCCAGCGGTTCTCGCGTGTGGACCCATTGATTGGCCCAGCGCCAGGTTGATTCCGGCGAGCCGCCGGCAAAGTGACCGGCGATATCGCGCCGAGCGGAGGTCGCGGATCGCATGCGCGACATTTCGTAAAGCGGCAGGGTGAACAGCACGGCTGCACGCGCGGCGGCGGCGAAGTCCTGGTTTTCCGCGACCGTGGCTTGAGCGGTGGTATCGAACGTAGACATAGATTAGTTTCAGTTAGCAGTTCAGATTGCGGACAGCCGGAATCTCGTAGCGGTTTTCAAGGAACGCTGCATCGGGCTGATAGAGTCGCAGGATCAGATAGAACTGCGCTGAGGGAGCGGGAAGCCAGTTCGCTTCAACGGATGGCGCGTCGTGCTGAATGAGAATGCGCAGACCGCCGTCCGCTTCGTAGCGCAGGCCCTCGGTTCGATCGCCAATCGCGTGACGCGCGAGCGGATTCTCGACAAAGAAGCGATCCGCGCCGTAAAGCGAGATCGACCACAAGGCGCGCACCGGCGGCAGGCCGCCCGGCGGGAAATACAACTCGTAGCGATGGCGTCCGTTCAGGTGCTCGCCCGCGCCATCGAAATCGGCTACGGCGTAGACGGCTTCAGTCGCGCCGAGCGCGCCAAGTCCCTTCATGGCCGTGCAGGCGCGCAGCAGATAATCGCTGCCATAGCGGCCGAGCTTCAGGTTGTAGCCCCAGCTGCGCCGTCCACGGCTTTCGGTATGAGCGGTGATCACCCGGTGCGCGTCTTCATAGGCGAGTTGCAAACCACGTCGCACGAAGGGTGAAAGCGTCGCAACGTCGATCGGCTTGCCGGGGCCCAGGTCGGCTCGCGCGAGGAGGCCGAACAAGGCTGTTTCGTCAGGGCGTGGCGGCACATCCTGAAGTGCATTGAACAGGTTCTGGAAAAAATCAAGCGCGGGTTCGGCGCTCGCGCGCCAGTCTCGCACGCTGGCGAATCCCCTTGAGTCACGCCCGCTGAGAGCGAATCTTGATGCTGCCTGCTGCGCCTCAGGCAGGTCATCGTCTCCTTTGACAAGCACGCGCCCCAGCATCCACACGAGGGGCGTCGGGCAAGCGATCGGCTCCGCGTTCAGGCTCGCGGGTGCCGCCTCGCCCTCGCGATGCAGCACGTAGCGTTTGCCGGAAGAGCCCGCGTTAAGCGGACTCAAATTGACGAAATTGTTTGTGAACGCATCAAGCAACTCGATGACGTAATACCGGTCCTCGTCCACCGCGGGAATCTCGAGTACGACCGGACCGTCAGTGAGATCGATCCACGCGTTCAGATAAAGAAAGTCGTTCGCCGGCGTAACGATGTCGCGATCCTGATGTGTCCAGCGGCGCATGCTTGCGTGGATCGAATTGAACGGCGCACGCAGGGGGCTCGTCGAGCCGGGCAACGTGTGCATTGCACACGTACGTATCACCTCGACAAGCGGATATCCATAAATGGCGACCGAGGCAGCGGCCATCCTGACGAATGCCACTCTGGGGTCGTCATCCTGCGTCGAAATTGCCTCGCGTGTCTCTATAACATTGCTATTCATGAGTGTTCCGTACAAAAGTGGGCGGGATCGCGCCGATCGGCGCACAGATCGACGCCAGACTCGCAAAGCGCCGCCGGTCTCCGGCCGGGTCTACCAGACAAGCCGACGCGACTCCCGCGACCACGGCGAACCCGCCGGCCAGTGCAATGCCCAGGCGATAGCCCGTTAACGCGTCGCCAGCCATGTCGATGATCTGGCCCATGACAGCCGGCGTAATGAGTCCCGCCAGTGTGGTCAGGCAGATATTGATACCGAGCACGCCCCCGCGCTGACGGGCGGGCACCACCTCGCCCGCCAACGCGACGCCCGTCGTGAAGGCAAACGACGCGAGCGAGAAGCCAACTGTCACGGCGGCGATCAGCGCCGCACCAGGCGGCAATACCGGCATCAGAAGAAGTGCGCTGCCAGACACGACGACGGCCGCCGCACCCAGCGTGCCCCGCGCATGACGGCTGGCGACGCCGTGCTTCATCAAGCGTTGAGACCACCAGCCGAGCAGCGGCGCCATGACCATCTGGCCGAACGCGGGCAATACGACAATCCAGCCCACTTGCATCAGCGAATAGCCCGCTACTCTGACCAGATAACTGGGCAGCCAGATCGTCGAGAGCGCGAGCACGACGTACGCCGCAAATCCGGACAGATTGCAGCCAAGACATGTGCGCGATAGCAGCAATACGCGTAGCGGTATCTTTTCCTCCAGCGATGCGGCTTCTGCGACCAGGGCGCCGGGCGCACGATCGCCGGCCGATTCGAGCGGTCCTTCACGGCCGATCGCGAGCCAGATGGCGCTCCAGACGAGGCCCACCACCGCGAGGGCCAGGAAGGCCGCGCGCCAGCCAAAATTCAGAATGATCGCGGTAATGACGGGCGCGATGAACCCGGCCCCGAACGCCGCGCCGATTGTCAGCAGCGCGGTCGGCAGGGTTCGCTCCGCGTCCGGAAACCATTTGTAGAGCGAGTGAATCGCGACTGGATAAGCCGGGCCTTCACTCGCGCCGAGCAGTATTCGCGACATCACGAGCGTGGTGGGCACCGCGGCGAGGAGCAGCGGCGCCTGGGATACGGACCAGACGACGGCCATGGCCAGCAGCAGCCAGCGGGTTTTCACGCGGTCCGACAACAGCCCGACCAGCAGAGACGAAAGCGAAAACAGCAGGAAAAAGCTGGCGGCGATACGGCCGAACTGCGTATGCGTCAGCCCGAGTTCACGCATGATCGGCTCGGCTGCAAGCCCCATCAGCGCCTTATCAGCAAAGTTGATCGCCAGGAAAAAAAACAGGCCAGTCACCACGACCCACCGGTGACGGATGTCGCGCGTCGAGAGTTGCATCGTGTCTCCAATCGCGGCTATCCGGGACGTCGCCCTCAAGCTGAAGGCGATCTCGTTGCCGCGTGGAGGACATTGAACGACGGCGTGATCAATAAGACAATTGCATAGTTTTCATTGAATTAATGTGTTTTCAACATTTATCCGGTTGGAGTGCCGCGCTCACGCAGGTTTCACCGCAGCCACACGCTTGATGGCCATGATTGCCTGCTCGGCAGCCGGCGACAGCGTACGTCCAGCCAGATGGACGATTGCGAACTGCAGCCACAGATGCGACCGGGATGGCACCGACAGCGCGACCAGACCGGCCGAGCGCTCCCGCTCCCAACCCGTCTGTTCAGTGAGCAGCAGCAGCGCGTCCGTCTTGCGGGCGTACTCACGCAGCACGTTGACGTCGTTGCAGGTCAGGTGAAACTCCATTTCCTGTTTGGGCGGAAAACGCAACCACTTGCGCAGTGACTCGCGCATCGCCTCCGGCAGCGGGACCGATATGACGGGATAACCTGAGAGTTGCTGGACCTCGATCGGATCGTGCCGGGTCAGTGGGTGACCCTCGCGAACGAACCAGGCCGCTCGGTGCCTCGGCAATGCAATGGTCTCGAGCTTGCTGCTCGACGGCACGCCGCGAATGTCGACGATCAGAAAATCCAGCTGCTCCGCGTGTAGCAACTCCAGCAGATTCTTCCAATTGTCGACGGTGGCGTTGATGCGCAAGTTCGGATGACTTTGGGCGAGTTCGTCCAGCGCCGCGGGCAACAGCATCGCAGCCGGATAGGGCCCGGAGCCGAAGTTCACCGAACCGAGGTCGTGGCTTTTCAGTAAATCCACGTCGCGCAACAGGCAGCGTGCTTCGAACAGCACCTTCCGCGCGCGCTGCACGACCGTCTGGCCGGCAGGCGTAATGCGTACTTCACGGGTGCTGCGGTCAAACAGCACCATCTCCAGATGCTCTTCGATGGCCTGAATACTTCTGCTCAGCGCCGGCTGACTCAGATGGACGCGCACGGCGGCTCGCGCAAAGCTGCCCTCTTCTGCGAGCGCGACGACGTGTTCGAGTTGGCGAAGATTCATGAGATCGGGAAGAGTAATTGGATTTCAGCCGCGTTCGTTCTAGTGCGGCGTGACGATGCATCGGAGTGTCACATAGTTCGGCTCGGCGGCAGACCCCGTTCTTCGCAACAGGCCCCGTATTCGAAGTTCAAACCGAGGCTCAAACAGGCTCGCCGCCCAGACAACCTCTTGTTATAATTCTCCCATCAACGCGAATAAAACATAACGCGCCTCTACACTGCGCCTCACACTGCGCGACAGGACCTCCATGCTGAAACCCGACCGCCTCCGCGCCCTCGCCGATGCGCTGGCCAGGCAGAACGTGATGCGCCTGCGCGACGCCGCCAGCCTGCTGGACGTATCGGAAATGACTGTCCGGCGCGATATCGCAGGCAGTCCGGAACGATTCACGTATCTCGGCGGCTACATCGTCAGCGCGACCGACGTACCCAACAACGCCGGCTACTCACTCGAAGAAGAAAAGGATCATTTCGCGCAGGCCAAGGCGGAAGCATCTGCGCATGCGGCGAAACTCGTCGTCGACCACGAAACGATCTTCATCGATTGCGGTACGACGCTCACCACGCTTGCGCGCCTGATTCCGCTCGAACGTCACGTCACCGTGGTCTGTTATTCGCTGAATGTGGCGGAGATTCTGCGGCGCAAGCCGAATGTACGGATGATTCTGCTGGGCGGCGTCTACGTGCCCTCGTCAGATTCGTTTGCGGGCGAAGAGAGTCTGGAGATGCTGCGCCGCATGGGCATCAATAAGGCATTCATTTCCGCGGGCGGTGTGGATAACGCGCGCGGCGTGACGTGCTGGAACTTCCACGAAGTCGCGCTCAAGCAGGCGGCCATGGCAAGTGCCGTCGAACGGCATCTGGTCGTGGACCAGAGCAAGTTCGGCGTCGTCAAGGCGGTGCGCTTCTCGCAAATCGACGACTTCGATTCCATCATCACCGAGAAAGGCCAGGAGCACCGCAAGCGCAAATGAATGCGCTAGCAGCGCACGCGTGCGCCGTAACGGCGTGACGCCGTCTGGCCGCCAGCGTGGCTCGCGTTCAGCCTTCAGCTTTTGCGCTGCAATGCGAACAGCGTCCCGGCGATCAGAATGAACGCGCCGATGATCACCTTCTGCCAGGTGCTCGGCACGCCGACCAGAATCAGCACGCTGTTAATCAACGTGACCAGCACCACACCGAGCAATGTGCCGGCCACCGTACCCGTCCCCCCTGTAATGCGCGCGCCGCCCAGAATCACCGCGGCAATCACATCGAGTTCCGAACCTACCAGATCGAACGGATTCGCGAGCCGGTTATTCGACACATGCAGAATGCCCGCTATGCCGGCGAGCATACCCGTATAGCCGAACACGAAGAGATGGATCGCGCGCAGGTTATAGCCGAGCCGCTCGGCAATCGCGAGGCTGCCGCCCATTGCATAGACACCGCGTCCCATCATGGTCCGGTTCAACAGCCACCACGTGACACCGGCGGCCGCCACCAGCGCCAGCACCGAAACAGGCAGCACCGCGCGCAGGCCTTCGTTGGTGTGATAGAAAAACAGCGGAATCCGGCCGAAGTGATCCATGCTGTGCGGAATGTTCATGAAGAACGTCGTGCCGATAAACGTCAACAGCAGGCCGCGATACAGATACTGCGTGCCGATCGTGACGATCAGCGAAGGCGCTTTCAGCCGATGCACCAGCAGGCCGTTGATGAGACCGAGCAGCACGCCGCCCAGCGCGCCGGTGATCAGGATCAGAGCGAACGGCGCGTCCGGCCACCAGGCAAACACTGCCTTGGTGATGCCGTACATTGTCAGCGCGGCGATCGCCGTGAACGAGACGTCGATGCCGCCGGACGCCAGCACAACGAGCGTGCCCAACGCGAAAAGCGACATCGTGGTGGCCGAATGCAACAGATCGAATAGCGTCGCGAGCTGAAAGAAGCGCGGATTGATCGCGCCGACAATCATGCACGTCGCCGCGATCAACGCTACCGTGAACCATTCGGGGTTGCGCGAGAGCCTGGCCCGCAAGGTGGGCGGCTTGACCTCGGGTGCGACTTCGACAACGGTCGGGGTGGTCATGGTCTGGTTCATGCGCGAAGGGATCCGCGAGTTCATGGGTATCGACGTCCTTTATGCGGCTTCTGACAGCAGCGCGTGATACAAGTCTGCTTCGCTCAGCGTGTCGGCCTGATACTCGCTGGCCACGCGCCCCTTCTTCATCATCAGGATGCGATCGCAGTTCTGCAGCAACTCGGGCAGGTCGTCGCTGATCAGAATGATGCCTATGCCGCGTTGCGACAGGCGTTGCATGATGCGGTAAATGATGTCTTTCGACCCGACGTCGACACCGACCGTCGGTCCATGCAGAATCAGCACGCGCGGATCGATGGCGAGCCAGCGGCCGATCAGCACGCGCTGCTGGTTGCCGCCCGAGAGCGACTGCACGGGTTTGTCGACACCGGGCGTCGCGATCTGCAAATCTTTCACCGTCTGTTCCGCGAGCGCCTGCGCGCGCGTGCGATCGATCTGGCCGAAGCGGTCCCGCAGGCTGGAAATCATCGCGGTGATCACGTTGTCGCGGATCGACTTGTCGAGAAACAGCCCCTCGTTCAAGCGGTCTTCGGGCACATAGCCAATACGATGATGTTTCGCGTCCGACGGCGTGCGCAATGAAATCGCCTTGCCGTCGAGCAACACCTGCCCCGATTGCGCTGCGGCAACGCCCGCGAGTGCACGCGCGAGTTCGTTGCGCCCCGAATCGAGCAAACCGGTGACGCCGAGAATTTCGCCTCGGTGGAGCATGAACGACACGTCGCTGAACTGACCCGTACGCGTGAAGCCGCGCACGTCGAGTACGACATCCTGGCCCAACGTGCCTTCACGATAGCGCTCGTTCGTCAGATGGCGTCCCGTCATCAATTCGCTGATCTGCGCTTTGGTGAATTGCGCGATCGGTCCTTGCGCCATCTTCTGACCGTCGCGCAGCACGATGACTTCGCCGCCGATCGCATAACACTCGTCGAGCTTGTGGCTCACGAACAGCACCGTCACGCCCTGCGCGCGCAGGTTCGCGAGCACGGCGATCAGATTGTCGACTTCTTTCTGCGTGAGCGACGTGGTGGGCTCGTCCATGATGACGAACTTTGCCTCGCTGGCAATCGCACGAGCAATCGCGACGAGTTGGCGCGTGGCAAGCGGTAATTGCTCGATCAAGGTCGCCTGAAACTCTGCGTCGCCGGGCAAGCCAACCGATTCCAGCGCGCGCGCAGCCGTGCGCGCGAGTGCGCGCCGGTCGAACGTCCGCGCAAGCCGGCCTTCGTGCGTGGCCAGCTCGGCG
Source organism: Paraburkholderia sediminicola (assembly GCF_046026675.1). Lineage (GTDB taxonomy): Bacteria > Pseudomonadota > Gammaproteobacteria > Burkholderiales > Burkholderiaceae > Paraburkholderia > Paraburkholderia sediminicola_F. The sequence goes on from NZ_JAQQEY010000002.1 coordinate 2,775,105, forward strand.
GTAAGCGCGACGTTTTCCGCCACGTTCATGTTGGGCAGCAGCGAAAGATCCTGATAGACGGTTTCGATGCCTGCGGCCAGCGATTTCAGCGCGGACAGCCGTGCATGCCGAACGCCTTCGATCACGAGTTCGCCTTCGTCGGGCGGCTGCGCGCCGGAAATGATCTTGATCAGCGTGCTTTTGCCGCAGCCGTTCTCGCCGAGCAGGTGATAGATCTGACCACGCTCAAACGACAGGCTCACCCCGCGCAACGCATGTACGCCGGTGAAACGCTTGTGCACGCCGACCACCTGCAGAAACGGCTGCGAGGTGTCGGACTGCGGCTGCGAAGACGTTACGTCCTGATTCATGATGGCGAGTCGCAAGTTAAGGCGTGCCCACACGGGCACGCCTTGAAGGAAGCCCCCCGAGGGGGACGCCGTGACACATGAAGCAAAAAACCCGATCAGAACGGATACTGCTTGTAGTTCGACTTGTCGACGTTCACCCAGCCCTGGCCGCGCACGATGATCCCTTTGCCCGGCCCCTTCGCAACGGTGACTTTCGTGTAGCCCGGAATGCCGAGATCGGCGCCGTTCTCAACCGTCTTGCCGTCGATCAGCATCTGCGCGACCTTATTCATCGCGATGCCCGCGAGCTTCGGATCCCAGAACGCAATGCCGTTGATCGCGCCGCTCTCGAGGAACTTGCCAGCTTCCGTCGGCAGGCCCGTGCCGTAGACGCAAATCTTGCCCTGCATGCCGGCTTCTTCGACCGCACGGCCGATGCCGATCACGTCGAGCGAGGATGAGCCCTGGAAGCCTTTCAGGTCCGGATGCTTGCGCAGCACTTCCTTCGCGACTTCATAGGCGCGTTCGCCGTCGTTATTGGTTTCGAGTTTCGGTTCGACCAGATCCATCTTCGGATATTTGGCCTTGGCGTTGCCGATTCCGCCGTCGGCCCATTGCACCTGCGAGCGGCTGCCGAGCGAACCGACCAGCGCCACCCACTTGCCGTCGTCGTGCATGCACGAGGCGAGACGCTCGTTCAGGCCGGCGCCATAGGCCGTGTTGTCGAATGCTTCGATGTCGACCATCGTGTTCTTCGCGTTGTCGGCCTCATGGGTCACCACCTTGATGCCGCGATCCATCGCTTTCTTCAGCGCCGGTTCCAGCGTCGGCGGATCGTAGGGCACCACGGCAATCGCGGTCACCTTCTTCGCGATCAGGTCTTCGATGATCTTCAGTTGCTGTGCCGCATCCGCGCGGCCCGGGCCGGTCTGATACGCGTTCACGCCGGGGTTGTCCTTCGCGAATTGCTTGACGCCGTCGTCCATCCGGTTGAACCAGTTGATACCGGTCACCTTGACGACCGTGACGATCGTCTCGTTGGTTGCAGCCTGGGCAGCGGCGATCACGCCTACGGTAAGAGCGCCTGCTGCAAGCGCGGCACCCAGTCGAGTCAATTTCATACGATGTCTCCTTTATCCTTCGATCTAGTTCGATGTCGCCCCACTTCACCATCACGGACAGTCAGGGCTCGTTGTCCGCCGCGTACTGAAACCTGGGTTGCGCTTTTTAAGTCTGAGCGTCGCGCTAACGTTTCGGGACCGTGCCGGGACTTGCGGCACTAGCACTCCCGCCACCGCCACCACCACCGCCGCCAAAACCGAAAATCGCGCGCACTCGCTCGCCGCCTGCAAACGCGAGTGACAGCAACAACAAAAATCCCCACGCGCAATCGCCGAAAAACTGCGACACACCCAGCAGATTGAACAGACTCGAGAGGAATTGCAGCACGGTTGCGGCAAAGAACACGCAGATGATGCGGCCGTGGCCGCCCGCGGGATTCACGCCGCCCATCACCGCGATCAGGATGGCGATCAGCAGATAGGAATTGCCGTAGTCCCATTTCGCACTGGACGTGTGGGTCGCGCTGATCAGACCCGCAAGCGACGCCAGTACGCCGCACATCGCATAGGTCGTGATCAGCATCCGCGCGCGCGGAATGCCCGCATAGAACGCCGCCTTAGGGTTGGTGCCCATCAGATAGAGACGCAGGCCGAACGGGCTGCGTCTGAGCAACCAGCCGAGCACGATCACGGCCGCGATAAAGATGCAGAATGCGATCGGCACCTGAAACACGGTACCGTTGCCGATATTCGACAACGGGTCGACATAGTCGACATGCACCGAGGCGCCGTTGCTGAGCACCACCGCAAAGCCCGTGAACAACAACTGCGTGCCGAGCGTGCAAAGAATTGGCGTGAGCCTAAGGCGCGCGATCACGACGCCGTTCAGAAGCCCGCCGAGCAGCCCCATCGCCACCACGATCACGCAAAAGAGCGACGTGTAGAGAGCCGGCGAATCGTCGCCGTTGACAAAGCGCGGCACGACGAGCGCCGCAACCATCCCGGACAGATTCGCCAATCCGACGCCTGACAGATCGATCCCGCCGTTGCCCGACACCATCGACAACATGATGCCGAGCGCCAACAAGCCGAGTTCAGGCAACTGTCCGCCCATCGACTGCAGGTTGTCGATGTCGACGAATTGCCCGTGCGAAAGCCACGTCGCGACCAACACGACGAGTACATTGACGATCAGCAGAAAATTCAGTTGCCGGTCGCTGAACATTTTTCCAGCAATGAACGAGGACTTCATGGTGAGCACGATCTCCTTCAGTCTTCACGAACGGTCAGGACAGCGGCGAGGCGGCCTCGGCCGGCTGGCTCAACACGCGGTTCACTTCGTCGAGCGTCGGCATGGAAGGCGCCGTGCCCGGACGCGTGACGGAAATACCCGCGAGCGCGCAGCCGAAACGCAGCGCCGAGACGGCGTCGTCGCCGCGTGCAAGCGCCGCCGCGAAACCGCCCGTGAAGCCGTCGCCAGCACCGGCGGTCTCCACCACGCGGCCGCAGTGATAGGCCGGCACGAGTATCGATTGGCTTGCAGAGTGCAGCAGCGCGCCGCCTTCCCCCAGCGTGACGATGACCGCGCCGACACCTTTGGCGAGCAGCACGTCGGCAGCACGGCGCGCGTCGTCGGCATTCGCGATCGGCACGCCGGTGAGCGCGGTGGCCTCGGTTTCGTTCGGGGTGATGTAGTCGCACAACGGGAAGATGTCGTCGTCGAGCGGCAAGGCAGGCGCCGGATTGAACACGGTGATGACGCCGTGCCGGCGCGCCACTTCGAGCCCGCGGCGCGCGGCCGCGAGCGGCTGTTCGAGCTGCGTGACGAATACGCGCGCGGCTGCGATATCGGCTTCGATCGCGTCGACGTCGGCTGCCTCCATCGTACCGGCCGCGCCGGAGGCGACGATGATCGCGTTCATGCCGGTGTTGTCGTCAACAAAGATATGCGCGGCGCCCGTGGACACGCCCTCGACCACCGAGGCGCGTGCCGTAATGCCTTCAGCGGCCCACGTGGCGCGCGCAATCTCACCGAACGCGTCGTTGCCGATGCGAGTGCAGAACACCACCTCGGCGCCGGCGCGCGCCGCCGCCACCGCCTGATTCGAGCCCTTGCCGCCCGGCCCCATCGCGAACGCCGTGCCGGCAATCGTCTCGCCGATCAGCGGCATACGCCCGGCGCGAAACGTCAAGTCGGTGACGTAGATGCCGAGAATGACGACACGCCCGCTTCGTTGCAAAGACGTGTTCATTCGCGTTCCCCTTGAGGCGCGTTGATCGTGAAGTATGCGTGCGGGGCATGAATTGCGCGCAGCACCGCGGTGTTCAATTGCAGATCCAGATGCTTCAGCACGTTGTCTCCTCCATTTTCTGGTTGGCGTGCATGGTGTTCAGGTGTGAGCGCCGACTCCCGGTCAGTCTCCGTACGGTATCCAGATGTTCTTCACCTGCACGGCCTGGCGCAGAAACGGCCGGCCTTCGCTCGAATAGTCGAACCAGTCGAACTGGCGGCCGTGATCGACGAACGTACGCTTCAGATTACCGATCGACTCGCGCTCGACCAGCGTCGAATCCGCCGCGTTGCCGAAACACCAGACCGCATCGACGTCGTCGTGTTTGGCGAGCGCCGGCAGCAGCGCACTACGTTCACCGGTGACGATGTTCAGCACACCGGCCGGCACATCCGACGTTTCGGCTACCTGATAAAAGTCAGTCACCGTGAGCGGACACGCCGCGCTCGGCAACACCACCACACGATTACCCATGGCCAATGCGGGCGCCGCCAGCGAGACGAAACCGAGCAACGGCGCTTCGTCCGGACAGGCAATGCCGATCACGCCGAGCGGCTCATGCATTGCCAGCGCTACACCGCGCAGCGGCGGCGTATGCACCGCGCCGTCGAACTTGTCGGCCCACGCCGCGTAAGTGAAGAGACGCGCTACCGCCGCCTCGACCTCCGCATGCGCTGCCGCTTCCGTCGCGCCGTTTCTGATCACGAGTTGCCGCACGAACTCGTCCGCGCGAATGGCCAGGTTCTCCGCCAAATAGAACAGCACCTGAGCGCGATTATGCGTACTTGCCTGCGACCACTTCTGCGCCGCGCGTGCCGCTTCGACCGCGTTGCGAATGTCCTTGCGATTGCCCTCGCCCACTTCGCCAACTAACGTGCCATCCGGCGCGTGAACCGGCAACGAATAGCCGCTGTCCGGACGCACCTGCTTGCCGCCAATAAAGAGCTTCGCGGTGCGATCGATCAGCGTGACATTCGACAACGGATCGCGCTCGCCTGCACCAGCTGTCTGTTCAGAGCGCACGGCCTGACGGACAGCAAGATTGAGCCACGCTCGCGGTTTCAGATATTCGTAGATGCCCTCACGGCCGCCTTCGCGACCATAGCCCGACTCGCGGTAACCGCCGAAGCCGACCGCCGCATCGAACAGATTGGTCGCGTTGATCCATACGACGCCGCACGCGAGGCGCGGCGCGATATCGAGCGCGCGGCCAATGGTTTCGCTCCACACGCTCGCGGCAAGTCCGTAGCGCGAATTGTTGGCGAGCGCAATCGCCTCATCCGGCGTGCGAAAGCTCATCGCGACCAGCACCGGTCCGAAGATTTCTTCCTGCGCCAGAGTAGAAGCCGGGGCCACGCCGGTGACGAGCGTGGGCGGATAGAAGCAGCCGCCGGCGGGCATCGTCGTATCGGGCGACTGCCACACCGCACAGCCTTCGCGCCGCCCGGTTTCCACCAGCGACTCGATGCGTTCGAGCTGCACCGGATCGACAATCGCACCGATATCGATACTTTTATCGAGCGACGTGCCGACGCGCAGCGTTTCCATGCGGCGCTTCAGTTTCGCGATAAAGCGCGCTTCGATCCCCTCCTGCACGAGCAGGCGCGAGCCCGCGCAGCAGACCTGCCCCTGGTTGAACCAGATCGCGTCGACCACACCTTCCACGGCGCCGTCGAGATCCGCGTCGTCGAACACGATGAAGGGCGACTTGCCGCCGAGTTCGAGCGTCAGCGATTTGCCCGTGCCGGCCGTGGCCGCGCGAATCAGGCGCCCAACTTCCGTCGAACCCGTGAACGCGATCTTGTCCACCCGCGGATGTTCGACGAGCGCCGAGCCGGTACGCCCGTCACCCGTCACAACGTTCAGCACGCCGGCCGGCAAACCCGCTCGATGAGCGAGTTCGGCGAACAGCAACGCCGTGAGCGGCGTGTATTCAGCCGGCTTCAACACGACGCAGTTGCCCGTGGCAATCGCCGGTGCGATCTTCCACGCGAGCATCAGCAGCGGAAAATTCCACGGCACGATCTGCCCGACCACACCGAGCGGCGCGTAATCGGCGAATTCGCTCTCCTGCAACTGCGCCCAACCCGCGTGATGCAGGAAGTGCCGCGCAACCAGCGGCACGTCGATATCGCGTGTCTCGCGGATCGGCTTGCCGTTATCGAGCGCTTCGAGCACGGCAAAGAGGCGGCTATGACGCTGGACCATGCGCGCGAGCGCGTACAGATGCCGCGCCCGCCCGGCGCCACCAAGCGCGAGCCAGCCCGGTTGCGCGGCACGCGCGGCGGCCACCGCCGCATCGATGTCGGCCGCATCGCCCTGGGCGATCCCGGCGAGCCGCCCGCCCGTGGCAGGCGCGTGCGAAACGAAGTGCTCACCGGCGGCCGGCGCATGCCACGCCCCGCCGATGAAATGCCCGAAGCTCGCCTCATGCAGCGCGAGCCAGGCGCGCGCGGGCTGATCGTCCTCGGGTGCGGGACCGTACTCCATCGATGAAAAATATTCGGCTACGCTCATGGGATCGGTCTTCTGTTCAGGCTACGGGGTGACGGTTGAAAGCGGAGTAACGACCGCTCACGTGATGTTCGAGCTGGCGTTCGATATCGGCCAGCAGGCTCGACGCACCGATACGGAACAGCTCCGGTTCGAGCCACGGGCGGCCGAGTTCCTCCTTCATGAGGATCTGATAGGACAGCACCGACTTCGCGCTCGACACGCCGCCCGCCGGTTTGAAGCCGATCGGCACGCCGGTGCGCTCCTGGTATTCGCGAATCATGCGCACCATTACCAGCGAGACATCCAGCGTGGCGTTGACGCCTTCCTTGCCGGTCGACGTCTTGATGAAGTCGGCGCCGGCCATCATGCAGACCATCGAGGCGCGCGCCACATTGGAGAGCGTGCGGATGTCGCCGGTCGCCAGAATCGTCTTCAGGTGCGCCGGGCCGCAGGCTGCGCGGAAGTCGCGCACTTCGTCGTAGAGCGCCTGCCAGTTGCCGGTCAGCACATATTCACGCGTGACAACGATGTCGATTTCCTGCGCCCCATCCGCGACCGAAGCCTCGATCTCTTTCAGCTTCAGCGGATGCGGAATCAGCCCGGCGGGAAATCCTGTCGATACCGCCGCGACCGGAATGCCGCTGCCCTGCAGCGCATCCACTGCCGCCGCGACGAAACGGTGATAAACGCAGACTGCCCCCGTTGTGATGCCTTGCGGCGCGATACCGAGCGCTTCGAGCAGATCGGCCCGCACGGGCTGGCGCGCCTTCGCACACAGGCGGCGCACGCGGCCTTCGGTGTCGTCGCCGTTGAGCGTGGTGAGGTCGATGCAGGTAACGGCCTTCAGCAGCCAGGCGGCCTGCGCATCTTTCTTGACAGTACGGCGCGTGGCAAGCGTCGCCGTGCGCCGTTCAACCGCCGACTGGTTGACGCGCAAACCGTCCAGCCAGGACGCGTCGAACGGCATGCCCGGATTGCGCACCGGGTGAATGAGCGGGCCGCCGCGCAGCGCGACGACCGAAGAAGACAGCACAGGGGCTTCAGGCATAAGACATCCGAAAATTTGATGCGGCGCACAACAGCCGCCGACAATTTGTTCCCACTTATGCTACAACGATTGATAGAATCATAACAAGCATTACGCTTCAATCATCACATAAACAGGCATCCAAGCCCTGCAAGCACCGCCAATGTTATTGACGCACCATATTCATGATGCGAAGATCACAACACAGCTTTGGCCGATAGCACCACATACAAAGACAAGAATGTCGTCGTATTGACGAAGGAGACATGCCAGATGAGTGAGCCGGTTGCGGTCGCGGCCGCGTCATCGCCTCAGGTTCCATTGATCCGTGTCGCGGGCGTCACCAAGCGATTTGGCGGCGTGCAGGCGCTGCGCGGCGTCAACCTTGATGTGTTGCCCGGCGAGGTGCACGCCTTGCTCGGCGAAAACGGCGCGGGCAAATCCACGCTGATCAAGATCCTCAGCGGCGTTCACACCTACGACGACGGCGTCATCGAGATCGATGGCCAGAAAGTGGCGTTCGAGTCGCCGGCGCGATCGCGTGAGGCGGGTGTTGCCGTGGTCTACCAGGACCTGAGCCTCGTCGAATCGCTATCGGTTGGCGCCAATCTGATGCTGGGGCGCGAGCCCCGCACACGTCTCGGTTTTGTGAAAAACCGCCAGCTCATGGCAACGGTCAGCGAATTTCTCCGCTCGCACGGCATCCCGCTCGACCCGCGCACTGCCGTTGGCGCATTGCCGTTCGCGTACCGGCAAATGACTGAAATCTGCAAGGCGCTGATGGGCGACGTGCGGGTGCTGATCCTCGACGAACCCACCTCGGCGCTGACGGGCGGCGAAGAGCAGATTCTGTTCGATGCGATTCGCGCGGTTACGAATCGTGGCGTGGGCGTGATCTACGTGACGCATCGGTTGAATGAGGTGTTTCGTATTTCGCAGCGCGTCACCGTGTTCCGCGATGGCGCCAATGCCGGCACGTTCTCAACGGCGCAAACCGATATGAAACAGCTGGTCGCGGCGATCGTCGGTCCCGGCCATGCTGCGTTGCAGGCGCGGGAGAGGACGGCTGTCGGCGCTACCGGTGATGAATCCGCTGTCGGGCCGCAAACATCGGCCACGTCCAATGCCGCCGCTGTACCCATTCTCAAGTTGTCGAATGTGAGCAATGACAGGCTTCACGACGTCGACCTCACGGTACGCCCAGGCGAGATCCACGGGCTCGCGGGATTGATCGGCAGCGGGCGCACGGAAATTCTGCAAACCATCTTTGGCATTCGCAGAATCGAGGCGGGCGCCATCGAGATCGGCGGTCAATCGCGCGCGCGTATCACGCCCGCCGAAGCCATCCAGCTCGGCGTAGCACTGGTGCCGGAAGATCGTCATCTTGAGGGACTCGTCCTCGATCATTCGATCGAACGCAACCTGACCCTGCCGCGGCTGCCGCAATTTTCTCGCTGGGGATGGCTGCGCAGCCAGGCGGCCGCCAACCAGGCGAAGCGCTCGATGAAAGAGCTGGCCGTCAAGGCACCCGGCTCCTCGACCGCGGTCAAGTTTCTATCCGGCGGCAACCAGCAGAAAGTGGTCTTTGCGAAGTGGAACCACCCGCGCCCCACGCTTCTATTACTCGACGAACCGACAGTCGGCGTTGACGTCGGCGCACGCGAGGAGATCTATGGCGTGGTCCATGACGCCGCGCGAGCGGGCACCGCGGTGCTCGTCGTGTCCTCGGACCTCGATGAACTGTTGCGCCTGTGCGGCCGGATTTCGATTGTTGCGGACGGCTCGATCGTCAAGACCGTCGAGCGCGCCGAACTCGCCAACGCCGAAGCGCTTCACCACCTGATCCAGTTGTCCCGTTCTTCCATCGAGTCCCCCGAGGGGACGTCCTTCGAGCACGCAATATGAACGACTCTGTCTCGCCGCTGACGGCTAAACGGCAGGCATCGCCACCGCAGAAGAGCCGTATGCGGCGCCTCGCGCAACTCCTCCTGCAAGGCGACCGGCCCTATGCGCTCTACGGCGCGTTCGCGATCCTGCTGGTGGTGTTCAGCTTCGCCTCGCCGTGGTTTCTCTCGATCGATAACTTCCTGAATATCGGCCGGCAGACCGCACTGGTGTCGATCGTCGCGATCGGCATGACCTTCGTGATCATTGCACGGCAAATCGATCTGTCGGTGGGGTCGACATTGGCGCTCTCGGGCATGTCCGCAGCGCTCGCCATGGCGCATGTCGGCGACAGCTGGATCGTCGGCGCGATTGCCGGCATCGGCACCGGTGCAATCGTTGGCGCGATCAACGGGGTCATGACCACGCGGCTGAACATTCCCTCGTTCCTTGTGACGCTCGGCACCTTGAGCGCGGCACGCGGACTCGCGCTGATGGTGACGACAACACGGCCCGAGATCATCACCAACGACTCATTCATCTCGATCTTCGGCGAGGGCGACATTGCCGGTGTGCCGGTGCCGATCATCTGGACGGTGCTGACCGTGATCGCCGGCATCCTGCTGCTGCATTACAGCGTATTCGGCCGGCAGATCTATGCGGCCGGTGGCAATCCGACTGCGGCGCTCTACTCCGGCATCAACACGCGACGCGTGACCACCCTCGCCTTCATTCTCACCGGCGCGCTGGCCGGGCTCGCGGCGCTCGTACTCGCCGCGCGCTCGCATGCGGCGCGGCCCGATGTCGTGCAAGGACTCGAGCTCGATGTGATTGCTTCCGTGACGCTCGGTGGCTGCAGCCTGTTCGGTGGCCGCGGCTTCGTGCTCGGCACGCTGCTCGGCAGTCTCATCATCGGCACGCTCAATAACGGGCTGGTCCTGCTCGGCGTCAGTTCATCGCTGCAGCTGGTGATCAAGGGCGCCATTATCGTCGCGGCTGTGGCCTTTACCAGGAAGTGATTCAGGAAGTGACCCAGGAAGTAACCGGGGAAGTAAGGAAAGCACGTCGATCACGCGAGATGTCACGTGCCCGCGTTGTTCGTGAATGGCAGGAGACGTAACACAAACATGAAGACCAACGGAGAAGAATCATGAAACATCGTCGTGGCTCAGGAAGTGTTCTACCCACGCTCATGGCGGCGGCGGCCGTCGTGGCGCTGGCTTCATCGGGCGCTTACGCGCAATGCGTAACCAGCCTGCCGGCCGGTTCGATCGGACCGAAGACGATTGTCGGGCAAGGGCCGAACGGCGAAAAAGCGGCCTCGGTGGATGCCGTGAAGCTGAGCGACGCCGACGTCGCCAAAATCAAAGCCGGCAAATTCAAGGTCGGCATTTCGATGCAGACCATGAATCTCGACTGGTCGCAACTGCAGGTGCAAGGCATCACGGACACGCTCAAGAAATACGGCGTGGAAGTGATCGGCACGGCTTCGGCGGAATACCAGGTCGACAAGCAGATCGCGGATATCGAGAACACCATTCAGCGTCACCCGGACGGCATCATCTCCATTCCGGTCGACGGAACGGCAACGGCCGCCACCTACAAGAAAGTGTCCGAAGCCGGGATCAAACTCGTGTTCATGGACAACGTGCCGACAGGCCTCAAGCATCCTGAGCAATACGCGTCGATGATTTCCGCCGACAGCGAAGGCAATGGCCAGATCGCCGCGAAAGTGCTCGCCTCGTGCGTCCCGCAGGGCGCCACGATCGGGCTGGTGAATTTCGGCGTGGATTACTTCAGCACGACGGAACGCACCAAGGCCGTCAACGACTGGATCAAGAAGAATCGTCCGGACATCAAGGTCAAACAGGTCGCCTTTACGGACCCGTCGAAAGTGGGCCAGATCGCGGGCGATTTCCTCACCGGGAATCCGGATGTGAAGGGGCTGTTCGCCGTCTGGGATCAACCGGCGCTCGACACGCTGACTTCAATGCGCGCGCAAGGCGTGAACATTCCCGTCACGACGGTCGACCTGGGCCTTCAGTCCGCGATCGAGATCGCCAAGGGCGGACCGCTCAAGGCAACCGGCTCGCAACGCCCGTACGATCAAGGCGTGGCCGAAGCCATGGCGATGATGAAGGCGCTGATCGGCCAGACGCCGCCGGCGTGGATCGGCGTGCAGTCTCTGCCAGTGGTTCAGGCGAACGTGCTCGAGTCTTATAAGACGGTGTTCAAGAAAGACCCGCCGCCCCAGCTTGCGGACGCATGCAAGAAAGCCAAGCCGGCTTGCGGGTGATGCTTCAGGCGCGGCACCTTGCCCCGGCGGAGCAAGGTACTATTACGGTTTGGCGTCCGGCGTGCAGCGCATCATGGCTCGCACGTCCTGACGCCTGACGCAGCAAGCCATACGATCGGGCAGCACGGCACATGCATCGACTGTTATGCTCACTGCCCGCACCGTCACCCGTTTCCGCCAGCCATGAGTTCTGCAAGCCGCCACATCGCGCACCTGGACATGGACGCGTTCTACGCGTCCGTGGAACTCCTGCGCTATCCGGAACTGCGCGGCAAGGCAGTGGTGATCGGCGGCGGCCGCAATGCTGTGCCGCAAACGCTTGAAGACGGCAGCCTTCGCTTTGCGAAGCTGCGCGATTACGCCGGCCGCGGCGTGGTGACCACCTCCACTTACGAGGCCCGTGCGCTCGGCGTGTTCTCAGCGATGGGCATGATGAAAGCCGCCGTGCTCGCGCCGGATGCGATTCTGCTGCCTACGGATTTCGAGTCGTATCGTCACTACTCGCGCCTGTTCAAAGCAGCGGTCGCCACGTTCACGGACCGGATCGAAGACCGCGGTATCGACGAAATCTATATCGACCTCACCGAACTGCCGGGCGAGCCACGCGAGATCGCCGCGCGCATCAAGCAGGCCGTCAATCAGGCGACCGGCCTCACCTGCTCCATTTGCGTGGCGCCGAACAAGCTGCTGGCGAAGATCGGCTCCGAACTCGACAAGCCCGACGGCCTCACGATCCTCACGCCGGCGGATGTGCCGTTGCGCGTCTGGCCGTTGCCGGTGCGCAAGGTCAATGGAATCGGGCCGAAGGCCGCGGAAAAATTGACCGCGCTCGGCCTCGCCACGGTCGGCGATCTGGCGGCAGCAGACGCGGGTTTGTTGCAGGATCACTTCGGACGCAGCTACTCGGCGTGGCTCATGCAGGTCGCGCAAGGCTACGACGAGCGGCCGGTCGTGGTCGAATCGGAACCCAAGTCGATGAGCCGTGAGACGACCTTCGAACGCGATCTGCATCCACGTCATGATCGCCCGGCCCTCTCCAGTTCGTTTACCAGCCTGTGCGTGCGGGTCGCGGAAGATCTGGTGAGGAAGGGCTATGTGGGCCGCACCGTGGGCATCAAGCTGCGCTACGACGACTTCCGCACGGTCACGCGCGATCTGACGCTCGACGAACCGACCGCCGACGCAACCGAAATCCGGCGCGCCGCAACGGAATGTCTGAGAAGGGTGGAATTGAACCGCAAGCTGCGGCTGCTGGGCGTGCGCGTGAGCGCATTGACACCGGCCAACGCGCAACCGGCGAAGCGGCGCGTACCGGTTCAGGCCGACTTGCCTTTTACCAGCGACGATTAACCTGCTGCTTCCACCGGGACACCGGCATTCGCACGCGCCGCCGGCAAACTGCCTTCCACACTCGACGCCGCAATCGAAAACGCAAACGTGTTGACGCCGTTCGCACTTTCCACCGACACCGTGCCGCGATGCATCTCGGCAATCGCCTTCACGATCGCAAGACCCAGTCCGTGATTTTCGCGGCTATTGGTACGGGACACTTCCGCGCGATAGAACCGGTCGAACAGATGTTCGAGCACGGCCGGCTCGATCGGCTCGCCCGGGTTGGCCACTGCTACGCGCAACTGATCCGCTACTTCCAGGATCGTCACCGTAATCGCCGCGCCGGGCGCACAGTGCTGGATCGCGTTCATCAGCAGATTCGTGCAGGCGCGGCCGAACAGCGAGCGGTTCACACGCGCCACCGCATCGCCACGCAACTGCGCGTGCACGTGTGCTTCTTCGAGCGGAATCTCGAGAAATTCCAACGTATGCGCAACTTCCGCGGCCAGCGACACCTCGACGAGGCCCGTCGCGCGTTCGCCCTGGTCGGCGCGAGCGAGGAACAGCATGTCGTTGATGATCGCGCGCATGCGTTCGAACTCTTCGAGATTCGATTGCAGCGTATGGCGTAAATCGTCGACCGAACGATTACGTGTCAACGCTACTTCGGTCTGGCCGATCAGAATCGTCACCGGTGTACGCAATTCATGTGCGACGTCCGCGTTGAACGATTCGAGGCGGCCGTATGCGCCGTCCAGACGTTCCAGCGCGCCGTTGAACGAGTTGGCCAGATCGCTCAATTCGAGCGGCAGCGAGGCCGTATTCAGACGCTGTGAGCGGTTATTCGGGCTCACAGCGGACGCGTCTCGCGTCAGACGCGTCAACGGAGCAAGCCCGATCCGCGTCACCGAGTAACTCAGCAGCAGCACAGCGAGACTACCCAACGCGGACAGCGCGGCGAGCGCCGCCCCGAACACGCGCATTGTGCGGGTATTCGGCGAACAACTGGCGGCGACCTGCAATTGCACAGGTGGGCGAGCTCCGTAAGCCGGTATCGTCACTGTGATCGTCAGCATGTCCGCGCCGCCGCCGACCGGCGAAACCCTCGCGTAGCCACCCGGCCAGCTCGACACCACGGGTCCCTCGATGGGCTTGCCATAGTGGAAATACGGGTCGGTGCTCGACACCGCATACACGGTGCTGCCGTCGTGCGGCATCATGTCCGTGAGTTTTTCGCGCGCCATGCGCCACTTCTCCGGCGTCACCGCGTGATAGACGATGATGCGTGCGATCTCGGTACGATCGTCGAGCGATTCGCGCAAATGGTGTTCGAGTTGCGTGCGCAGCACCAGAAACAGCCCGGTGCCGATCAGCGTGAACACCAGTAGCGCCACGAGTGCGAACATCAACGCAAGGCGGCGCGCGATTGAACGGTTCATGATTGCTCTGCCTCTTCACGCACCTCGAGCACATAGCCCATCCCGCGCACGGTGTGCAGCAGCTTCGAGGAAAACGGGCCATCGAGCTTGGCGCGCAATCGTTTGATCGCGGTCTCGACCACGTTCGTATGGCTGTCGAAGTTGACGTCCCATACGAGTTCGGTGATGGCGGTCTTCGAGAGGATGTCGCCTTGCCGGCGCGCCAGTACGCTCAGCAACTGGAATTCCTTGGCGGTCAGATCGAGGCGTACGCCGTCGCGGGTGGCGCGCCGGCCGATCAGATCGACAAACAGATCGCCGACGGAAATCAGCGTCGACTCCTGCGAACGCGTGCGGCGCGCCAGGGCATGCAGCCGCTCGACCAGTTCGAGGAAGGAAAAGGGTTTGGTGAGGTAGTCGTCGGCGCCTTCGCGCAAGCCCCGCACGCGGTCGTTCACGTGATCGCGGGCGGTCAGCATGATGACCGGCGTCGACTTGCGCATGCGCAGCGCCTTCAGCACGCTGAAGCCGTCGCGTTTGGGCAGCATGACATCGAGGACGATCACGTCGTAATCGAATTCGGTGGCCAGATGCATGCCTTCCTCGCCGTCGAGCGCGACATCGACAACCCAGCCCTGCTCTGTCAAACCGGAGCGCAGGTAGTCCACCACCTTATGCTCGTCTTCAACGATCAGCAATTTCATGCGCGTCCCCTTGTATCTGCATTATACGAAACGCCTCGTTTTTCCTCTTTCCTGTCTGGCCGTGTCATTGTCGGGCGGCTCACTTCGCGGGAGCCATCGCCTCCTTGGTTGCATTGCCGGGCAGCTGTGCGCTCGCTACGTCCGCGGCATCCCAGCCGCCGCCCAGTGCCTTCACCAGTGAAACCGAGAGGGTCATCTGCTGGCCGTGGATCTGCACGTCCTGACGCTCGCTGGTGAGCAACGACTGCTGCGCGGTGATGACGTCGAGATAAGCGACCAGGCCGCCCGAATAACGGTCGTTGGCGAGCGCCAGAAGATGCTGCGCATCAGTCACCGCCTCACGCGACTGCTTCGATGCGCCATCCAGAACGGAGAGGCCCGTGATGCCGTCCTGCACCTGCTGGAATGCGTTGAGCACGGTCTGCCGGTAGTTCGCCTCGGTGACCTTGTAGCCTTCGCTCGCGAATTGCACGTTCGCCGCCCGGCGGCCGCCGTCGAACAACACCTGGCCCACGGCCGCGCCGAGCGTCCACATCAGCGTCGGCGCACTAAACAGGCTCGCGAACTGCGTGCTTTCCCAGCCGATGCTCGGCGTCAGCGTCAGGCTCGGAAAGAACGCCGCCTTGGCGACGCCGATCTGCGCGTTCGCCGCGGCCATCGCGCGCTCCGCCGATGCAATGTCCGGACGGCGTTGCAAGACATCGCTAGGCAAACCGAGCGGAATCGCCGGCACCTGCGTCGCGAGCACTTTGGGCTCGATCGCGAATTGCGGTGCGGGCACGCCGACCAAGGCGGCAATCGCATGTTCAAACTGCGCGCGCTGATTCAGCAGGAGTTGCGCCTGCACGCGCGTCGAATCGAGTAGCGATTTTTGCTGCAAGACGTCGAGTCCGGACACCGAACCGAGATCGTGCTCGGTCGTGACGTAATCGAGCGCCTTTTGTTGCAGTTTCACCGATTGATTCAACACGTCAATCTCGGCGTCGAGTTCACGCAGCGAGAAATAGTCGGTGGCGAGGTCAGTGGTGAGGACAAGCCGCGCGTTGGCGAGGTCGTCGGCCGATTGCTGCGCGGAGGCCACGGCGCCTTCCACTTCACGACGTATCCGGCCGAATAGATCGGTGTCGTAGTTGATCGTCGGGCCGAGTTGCAGATTGTTCTGCACCGTCGACGTGGTCGGCGTGCCGTAATTGGTCAGCGGGCGATCATGCGAAATCCTGAAGCGCGACCCGGACGCCCCCAGATCGACTTCGGGAATCTGCTGCGCACGGGTGTTCGCCAGCGTCGCTTTGGCCTGCGCGTAGTGTGCGCTCGCCGCGGCCAGCGTCTGATTCTGCGCAAGCGCCTGCGTTTCCAGCGTCCCGAGCGTCTGATCGCCGAAGGCGCTCCACCAGTCCAGCGAAATCGGCGCATGCGAAGGCGCCGCGACGCGCCAGTACGAATCCGTTTGCCAGGTCGGCGGCACCTCGGCTTGCGGCCGCTGATAATCCGGGCCGACTGTGCACGCGGTCAGCAAGGCCGCGCTGGCGGTGGCCGCCAGCGCTGTTCGTGTCGCTCGCGATGTCAGTGCCCGATAAGCGCTCGCCTGCTTCGCGATCACGACGCCCCCTTGCCATTTTTCTGCGGCTGCGTGATCAGCACGTGGTCGCCGTCCGCGATCGAATCGCTCGGGTTGATGATGACCTTGTCATTCGCCTCGATCCCGCTTTCGATTTCGAGCGACTGCCCCAGGTCCTGCGCGATCACGACCTTGTGCAAGGCCACATTGCCGTTCGCATCGACCACCGCGACCCGCGGACCTTCGGCGCGGAACAGCAAGGCATTGCCCGGCACCATCAGTTGCGCATGGGCCGCCGCCGGCACGGCTACCTGGACATAGGCACCGGGCCGCAGCTTGTCGTCAGGATTCGGCAGAGTCACTTCGACTTGCAACGAGCGGGTCGGCACGTCGATCGCGCCGGAGATGTGCGTGATCGTGCCGTGGAACTGCTGCCCCGGCAATTCGGCCTGCGTCACCACCACCTTCTGCCCGACCGACACGTTCTGTGCATACGCCTGCGGCAGTTGCACATAGACCCGCAACGGATCCGATTGCGCCAGCGCGAACAGCGCGCGGCTCGTGCCGCTGCCCGCGTCGATCAGATCGCCGACATCCACATTGCGCTGCGTGACCACGCCGGAAAACGGCGCGACGATGCGCTTGAACGATTCGAGTTGCTGCAGGCGTTTCACGTTGGCATCGGCGGCGGCGAGGTTGGCCAGGTCCTGCGTGTAGGTGCTGGTCCGTTCGTCGAGTTCCTGCTGCGAAACCGCATCGCGTTGACGCAGTTGCTGCCAGCGTTCCATCGAGCTTTTGGCGAGGCCGAGACTCGAACTGGTTTGCGCGCGCTGCGCCAACGCCTGGGCGAGCTCCTGATCGATTTCAGGCGTATCCAGATCGGCGAGCAGTTGCCCCTGCTTCACACGCGTGCCGATATCGGCGTACCAGTGCAGCAGATAACCGGTGGAGCGCGCGTAGATCGGCGATTCGACAAAGCCGCGCAACGTGCCCGGCAACAAGGTGTTGCCACCTCCCTCCGTTTGCGTCGGGCTCACCACGTTCACATACTGCGTGGCGTTCTGCTTCGTCGTCTCGGCGACCGAGCGGTTTTGCAGAACATTCGCGATCACGGTGCGCAACGCACCCACGGCGAGCAGCGCCAGCACGATCCAGATGGCAATTTTGGCGCGTTTCCATTCGCGATTGCGCGGGGGCAAGGCGTGACCGCCTTCGGTCTCTCGCGCGGGAATCGCGAGCGATGCATGGGTTTTTTCGGTCATCTCAGTCAGCCATCTCGGTCAGCCGTCATTTACATTGAACGTTACGCGGGCTTGCCTGCGCCGCCGTGGTCTGGCGCGGGGCCGTCGTTGCCGTGGCCACCCGTGGTATCCGTGTCGTCATCGTCGCGATGGCGCCGCGCGAGGCGGGTATGAATACCCGCGAACACCAGTGGCACGAAAAACAGCGTGGACACAGTGGCGAACAGCAAGCCACCAATCACCGCGCGGCCCAGCGGCGCGTTCTGCTCGGCGCCCTCGCCGAGACCCAGCGCCATCGGAATCATGCCGATGATCATCGCGAACGCCGTCATCAGCACCGGCCTGATCCGGCTCGCGCCGGCTTCGAGCGCGGCGGTGAGCGGCGGCGCACCGGAGGAGAGCCGCTGGCGCGCGAACGACACCATCAAAATACTGTTGGCGGTAGCGACGCCCATCGTCATGATCGCACCCGTCAAGGCGGGCACGCTCAAGTGCGTGCCGGTCAGGAACAGCATCCATACGATGCCCGCCAGTGCGGCGGGCAACGCGCTGATGATGATCAGCGGATCGACCCACGACTGGAAATTCACCACGATCAGCAGGTACACCAGCACGATGGCCATCGCCACGCCGATCCCGAGACCGAAGAAGGAACTGCGCATGGTCTGCACCTGCCCGCGCAAGGTGATCTGGCTACCGCGCGGCAACGAGGCCCGCACGTTGTTCACCAGCTTGTCGACCTGAGTGGCCACGCTGCCCAGGTCGCGCTTTTCGACGCTCACATACAGGTCGATCACCGGCCTGATGTTGTAGTGCGTGACTTCCGCGAACTGATTCTGCGGCGAGACCCGCACGAGGTTGCCGAGCAGTTGCGTCGGACCGTTGGCCGAGCCCGAGACGGGCGTGCGCAACAACTCATCGATCGACGAGATCTGATACTGCGGCGTCTGCACCGCGACACTGTATTCAACACCGTTCTTGTTGTTGAACCAGAAACCCGGCGACGTCTGCGAACTGCCCGACAAGGAAATCAGTACATTTTGCGCCACATTGCTCGCACTCAGATTGAGTTGTTGCAGGCGCGTGCGATCCATCTGAAGATTGATCGCCGGTTCGTCCAGTTTCTGCTGGATGTGGGTGTCGACGGTGCCGGGAATCATCCGCACCTGTTTCAGCAGCTTGCGCGCGACGTCGAAGTTGCCCTGCTGATCCGCGCCGGAAATCTGCACGTCCACGGCGGCGGGCAAGCCGAAGTTGAGAATCTGCGTGACGATGTCGGCCGGTTGAAAGAAGAATTCGACGCCCGGAAAACGCTGCGGCAAGATCGCGCGCAGTTTGTCCATGTAGATTTGCGTCGGGTGATGGTCTTCGTTCAGGGCCACCTGAATTTCGCCGTCGAGCGTGCCGATCGTGCCCGCGTTGCTATACGAAAGATTGATACCGCTATACGGCAAACCGAGGTTATCGAGAATCGTGCCGAGTTCGTCAGCCGGCACGACCTCGCGGATCACCTTCTCGACTTCGTCCGCGAGACGCGCGGTTTCCTCGATGCGCGTACCGGTCGGCGCACGCATGTGAAGACGAATGTCGCCGGCGTCGACGCTCGGAAAGAAGTCTTCACCGAGCACGAAAACCAGACCCATCGACACCACGCAGAAACCGAGGAACAGGCTGCCGAACATGCCGCGCCGCACCAGCACGCTGCTGAGAATCACGATGTAGGTGGACCGCATGCGCTCAAAGCCGTGATCGAAACGCAGGTAGATGCGCCGGAACATACTCGGCCTGGCATCGGCCCTGGGCTTGTGCGCATGGCCCATCAACAGCATGGCGAGCGTCGGCACCAACGTACGCGACAGAACGTACGAGGCGAGCATCGCGAACACCACCGCTTCGGCAAGCGGCACGAACAGATAACGCGCGACGCCGGTCAGGAAAAACATCGGCACGAACACGATACAGAT
Source organism: Paraburkholderia sediminicola (assembly GCF_046026675.1). GTDB lineage: Bacteria > Pseudomonadota > Gammaproteobacteria > Burkholderiales > Burkholderiaceae > Paraburkholderia > Paraburkholderia sediminicola_F. The sequence goes on from NZ_JAQQEY010000002.1 coordinate 2,794,706, forward strand.
ACACAGCGTCGAGACGAGCGCCGGGATCGCGATTTCGCCGGCGCCGTCGAGAATCGCATCGTGCAGATTCGTGCCCATATGCAGGTGCCGTTCGATGTTCTCGATCGTCACCGTCGCATCGTCGACCAGAATCCCGACCGCGAGTGCAAGGCCGCCCAGCGTCATGATGTTGATGGTTTGCCCGAGCGCGTGCAGGGCGATCAGCGAGGACAGAATCGACAGCGGAATCGAAATCGCGATGATGCAGGTGCTGCGCCAATTACCGAGGAACAGCAGGATCATCGCGGCGGTCAAGGCCGCTGCGACCAGCGCCTCACGCACCACGCCCTGCACCGCCGCTTTCACGAACACGGACTGATCGAACAGGGCCGTGATGTTCAGGTCCGGCGGCAATGCGGCGCGCGCGGCCGGCAGAATGCCTTGCAGCGTATTGACGATCGAAAGCGTCGAGGCGCTGCCGTTCTTCAGCACCGACATCAGCACGCCGCGGTGTCCGTCCTGCCGCACGATATTGGTTTGCGGCGAGAAGCCGTCGCGCACGTGAGCGACTTCACGCAGGTACGTCGTCGCGCCATTGAGCGTGCGCACCGGAATGTCGTTGAGCCCTTCCACCGTGGCGGGCGAGCCGTTCATATTGATCGTGTATTCCTTCGGCCCGATCTTGGCCGTACCGGTCGGCAGAATCAGGTTTTGCGCATTAAACGCGTTGACCACATCCGAAGGCGTCAGGCCCTTTGCGAGCAAGGCGCGCGTGTCGAGGTCGACCGAGATCAGACGCGATTTGCCGCCGTAAGGGTACGGCACGGCCGCGCCCGGAATCGTCACCAGTTGCGGGCGCAGGAAATTCAGTGCCGTGTCGTTGAGTGCCTGCTCGGAGAGCTTCGGGCTCGACAAGCCTAGCTGGATCACTGGAATGCTGGAGGCCGAGTAGCTGATCACCAGAGGCGGCGTCGCGCCTGGCGGCATCTGCTTGAGCTGCGCCTGTTCGACGGCCACGGTTTGCGCGATCGCGGTCTGGATGTTCGCGCTCGGCTGCAGGAACACCTTGAGAATCGTAATGCCGGCGAGCGACTGCGATTCAATATGCTCGATGTCGTTGACCGTGGTGGTCAGGCTGCGCTCGTTGACGGACGTGATGCGGTTGGCCATGTCTTCGGCCGACAACCCCGTGTAATTCCAGATGATACTGACCACCGGAATATTGATCTCCGGCAGCACGTCGACCGGCGTGGTCAACAGCACAAATGGCGTCGCCAGCAAGATCAGAATGGCCATCACGATGAACGTGTATGGCCGCTTAAGCGCAACGTTGACGATCCACATGAAACGCGCCCGAGAGAATGCAGGTAAGGAATGGGATGGGTGAATCCGTACCTATGCTAGATCGATAGTACCAACGCCTGCATGGCGCCAAAATGGCTAAATTGTCAGGAAGGCTAATGTAAGGATGGACAGCGTTTCAAACGCCCGCAACATCATGCTGCGCAAACGTTTGATGAGGTGGAGATAGGCGATTTTAAGGGGGCAATTAAAGGCATGACTCGCCAAACTCATGCGAGACATGCCTTTATATTTTATTGCGCAATGCTATTACCTTATCTTACGTACGGATGTGCTTTATGCAAACACCTTACGTTCGACTCGCGGCGGAGCAGACCGTCCACTTGCCGTACTTCGCTACCTCACGCTCGTCGAAGTCGAAGCCAAGGCCCGGCGTCTGATGCAATACGATGCGCCCGTTCTTGTGGCCGAGTTGACGATCGATCAGGCGACGGAAATTGAGCACCTGGTCGTCCCAGAAGTACTCAACGTAACGAGCGTTAGGTGTGGCCGCAACCAACGGTGCATGCACGTCATGGAACCAGTGCGGGCACATCACCACGCCGTAGCTCGCGGCAGTCGCCGCGATCCGCCGCCATTCGCTGATACCGCCGCACACTACCGCATCGGTTTGCAGGATCGCCGCGCCGCCCTTGTCGAGCAGTTCCTTGTGATACCAGCGGCCATAACCGATTTCGCCGGTCGCCACCGGCACGCGCGTCAGTTTGGCGAGGCGCGCGTGGTTGTCGATATCGTCAGGGGAAAAAGGCTCTTCCACGAAGTACGGATCGTATTGCTCGACCCGCCGCAGATGCTGCAGAGCCTGGGTCGTGTCGGTCCAGCCGTTGTTGATGTCGATCATCAGTTCGACATCCGGGCCGATCGCTTCGCGTGCGGCGCGCACGCGCGCTTCTTCTTCCCGTGGTGAGAGGCGGCCGCCCTTCATCTTCACGGCCTTGAAACCCATCTCGACGTAGCTCGCCATTTCCTCGCCGAGCATGCCGGCGGACTTGCCTTCGAGGTAATAGCCGCCGCTCGCATAGGCGGGCACGGTATTGAGCTCGACCGCACCGAGGTACTTGTGCAACGGCACGTTGTGGCTGCGCGCATTCAGGTCCCACAACGCCGTATCGAGAATACTGATTGCGCGCATCACGGTGCCGGCCCGGCCCTGCAGCAAGGCCTCCTGATACATCGCCTGCCAGAGGCCTTCGACCGCATACGAGTCTTGGCCGACCAACACCGGCGCCAGCAATTGTTCGACAGCCACGCGTAGCAGGTCGCCCCCCGCGCTGCCGACATAGCAGAAGCCGATCCCTTCCACACCATCGGTCGAACGCACTTTCACCAGACCATAATGACGCGTCGAGACCGTGCGCGTCGCAAACGAGGTCACGCGATCAAGCGGCACGCCCGCCGCGCAAACCGACACCGATTCAATCCTTGGCATTTCCACACTCCTCCATGTTTGCTCGCCGTCCGCGTCCGATGCGCGTTCGGTGAGATCGAAGTGTGATAGCCGTGAGGCGTCAAAAACAGTATCCTCTGGCTTCTTCAAAAGATAAAAATTCTATCCGATGGACTCGCGCTACCTGCAGAGCTTTGTCTATGTGGTCGAACTCGGATCGATCGCCGAAGCCGCACGCAGGCTCGATCTGACGCCCGCCGCGGTCGCGCAGCGCGTGAAGATGCTCGAACAGGAACTGGGCGCGAAGCTGGTGCGCCGTTCGGGCCGCACGGTTGGCACGACCGAGGCCGGCGAGCGCATTCTGGAGCGCGCCCGCGCGGTGCTGCACGATATCCGCGACCTGAAGTCCGATCTGAACGACGAATCCGTACTCGCCGGTCAGCTGCGTCTGGGCGGCACGCCTACCATGATGACCAGCCTGATTCCCGACGTGCTGGCCGGGCTGCTCGCGCGGCATCCGCAGATCGATATCTATCTGGAACCGGGCAACTCGGTCGACCTCTACCGCAAAGTGGTGAGCGGCGATCTCGATGCGGCGATGCTGGTGCAGCCGCTCTTCGATCTGCCGAAAAGCTGCGACTGGCACACGTTTCGTGAGGAACCGCTCGTGCTGCTCACGCCCGCGTCAATGCGCGTCGACGATCCGCACGCCGTGCTGCAACGCGAGCCATTTGTGCGTTATGACCGCAACGTGGTCGGTGGGCAGTTGGCCGACGGATATTTGCGGCAGCACGGTATCCAGCCGCATCAGCGCTGCGAGCTCGACGGGCTCGACGCCATCGCGGTGATGGTGGACCGCGGGCTCGGCGTCTCGCTGGTGCCGGACTGGTTGATGACGCGCTTCTCCGGGCTGTCGCTCACGAAATGGCCCTTGCCGCATGCGTTTCCGAAACGCGTGGTCGGCTTGTTGTGGGGGCGCTCGTCGGCGCGCATGCGGCTCGTCCACGCATTCCTCAAGGCCGCGCAGGAACTGAACGCCTCGCCCGGCGAGACACAAAAATAATTTACGTTTGAAGCAAGCGGCTCGCGCTTCTTCGCTGTTCACGCTCACGCAATACTGCGTCGGCGCCTGAATGCTTTGCCCCGGCCCGCCGGGCATTCAGGGACACGACCTACATGAACATCGAAGGAGACATTCCCATGAGCACGCCCATGCCCGGCTTACGCGGCGTCCTGTCGCCGGTCCTCACGCCGTTCAACGCCGACCGCTCGCCCTCGCCCACCCGTTTCGTCAATCATTGCCGCTGGCTGCAGCGCCAGGGCGTGGGGCTGGCCGTATTCGGCACCAACTCGGAAGCGAACTCGCTGACGGTGGGCGAAAAGCGCGCGCTACTCGACGCATTGCTCGATGCCGGTTTGCCGCCCGAGCGAATGATGCCGGGCACGGGCGCATGCGCGCTGCCCGATGCGATCGAACTCACGCGCCACGCAGTGAATAGCGGTTGCGCCGGTGTGTTGATGCTGCCGCCGTTTTTCTACAAAGGCGTGAGTGACGAAGGGCTGTTCCGGGGCTTTGCCGACGTCATTGAAGCGGTGGCCGATGCACGCCTGCGCGTCTATCTGTATCACATCCCGCCAGTCGCTCAGGTCGGTATCAGTTTCGAATTGATCGAGCGTCTGCTCATGCGCTATCCCGGCGTGATCGCTGGCATCAAGGACAGTTCCGGCGATTGGACGCACACCGCGGCGCTGCTGAAGGAATTCCAGAGCGACCGCTTCGACGTCTTCGCCGGCACTGAAACGCTGCTGCTGCCGACCCTGCAGAACGGCGGCGCCGGTTGCATCACGGCGACGGGCAACGTCAACGCGGCCGCGATCGTGCGTCTCGCTGATCACTGGCGCGAAGCAGACGCTGCCGCACAACAACTGCGTCTGAACGAAACCCGCGCGATATTCCAGCGTTACCCGATCATCGCCGCGATGAAAGCCGCGATCGCGTGGCAAGCGGGCGATCTGCAATGGACCACGATGCGCCCGCCGCTGATCGAACTCGACGATGCGCAACAACACGAACTGCAACGGGCACTCACGCAAGTCGGCTTCGAGATCGAAGACGCTTCATCGCTCGCGGCCGACCTTCAGGAGACCAGCGCCGCCTAGTCATGGAAACGCGGCTCACCTGCCCGTACACTCTCACATCGTTCGCCCGCCCCAGCCTTCAAAACAATCAGCACGGCGGGCCAGGAGACAAACCTTGCTCACCCAAACGTCCTACCCTGCCACGGTCGATGCGAACCCGGCCGATCAGCTGTTCCGGCGCGTCGCGTGGCGCTTCATGCCACTGCTGTTTGTCGGCTACGTGGTCGCCTATCTGGATCGCGTCAACGTCGGCTTTGCGAAACTGCAGATGCTCAGCAGCCTGCATTTCAGCGAAGCCGCCTACGGCCTCGGCGCCGGCTTCTTTTTTATCGGCTACTTCCTGTTCGAGGTGCCGAGCAACCTGCTGCTGCATCGCTTCGGCGCGCGGCGCTGGATTGCCCGCATCATGATTACTTGGGCATTACTCTCGATGGTCACTGCCTGGGTGCACACGCCCTTGATGTTCTACGTGGTGCGCTTTCTGCTCGGTGTTGCCGAAGCAGGCTTCTTTCCCGGCATGATCCTGTACCTCACGTACTGGTTTCCCTCACACCGGCGCGGCAGGATGACCGCGCTGCTGATGGCCGGCATTCCGGTTTCCGGTTTGCTCGGCGGCCCGCTGTCCGGCTATCTGATGCACGCGTTCAACGGCACGTGGGGCCTCGAAGGATGGCAGTGGCTGTTCATCGTCGAAGCGTTGCCGTCGATCGTGCTCGGCTTCGTCATCTATCGCTGTCTCGACGATCGCGTGGCCGACGCGAAGTGGCTCAGCAGTGAAGAAAAGCGCCTGATTCAGGACGAAATCGACGCCGACGCCGTGGTGCGCACGCATGGTTCGGTGCGCGCAGTGTTCGGCTCGGCACGCGTCTGGCTGTTGTGCCTCGTTCTGTTCGGCGTGGTGATGGGCTCGTACGCGATCGGCTTCTGGCAGCCCACGATCATTCGCGGCACGGGAATCGACGACCCGTTGATGATTGGCTTGCTCACGATGATTCCGTACTCGGTGGCGCTGATTTCGATGATCACGGTGGGCCGTCACGCGGACCGTACGCGCGAGCGGCGCTGGCATATTGTCGTACCCGCGCTGGTGGCGGCGAGCGGCTTCAGTCTGTGCGCGGTCAACGGCGACAGTTCGCTGCTCTCGATGATCGGGCTCACACTGGCCGTTTCCGGCGTGGTTACCGCGTTGCCGATGTTCTGGGCTCTGCCCACCGCGTTTCTTGGCGGCAGCGGCGCGGCGGCGGGGATCGCGCTGATCAACTGCACCGGCAACCTGGCGGGTTTTATCAGCCCGACGGTGATCGGCTGGCTCAAGGGCTACACGCATACGTTAGCGTCCGGGCTCGTGCTGACGGCCTGCACGCTGACTTTATCCGCTGTGCTCATCCTGATGTTCATTCCGGCGCGGCTGGTGAATCGCTGAGCTTTGGCGTCATGCAAATAAGGCCGGTCAACCATGAGGGTTGACCGGCCTTTGCATTTCGAAACGCCGGCTCGTTCGAGCCGACGTCAGTGCACCGACATCACTTCGCAAACAACGACGACATATCGGCAAACGCCTTGAACTCCAACGCGTTGCCCGACGGATCGAGGAAGAACATCGTCGCCTGTTCGCCGACCTCGCCCTTGAAGCGCACGTGCGGTTCGATGATGAAGTCGATGCCGGCCTTTTGCAGCTTGTCCGCGGCGGCCTGCCATTGCGCCATAGAGAGCACCGCGCCGAAGTGGCGCACCGGCACCGCGTCACCGTCGACCTTGCTGGTCTGACGGTGGCCGATTTCCTCTGGTGCGAGGTGCGCGACGATCTGATGGCCATAGAAGTTGAAGTCGACCCAATCCGGAGAGCTACGCCCTTCCGGACAGCCGAGCAGCTCGCCATAGAACTCGCGGGCCGCGGCGAGGCTATGCACGGGGAACGCCAGATGGAACGGCGGCAAAACGGTGTCAGCAACGCTCATGGTGGGAAAACTCGCAGAAAGTAAAGGGATCGTGTATCGGTTAATGAAGCGGCCCGGACAGGCGCACGCGTGAGGCAAATTTTAACCATGACTAAAAATGGTGGAAAACGATATATATTTGATCTGACTAACACCAAAATCGATCAATCCACGATGCTCAGCGAACTCAGAACTTTTATCGCCGTTAGCCAGTACGGCACGTTTTCCGGTGCCGGCGCGCGCATCGGCCTGACGCAATCTGCCGTGAGCGCGCAGATGCAGCGGCTCGAAGAGGAACTCGGTTTCGCGCTGTTCGACCGCACGGGCCGCTCCGCCACGCTCAATGACGCCGGCCGCGAAACGCTCGCGCTCGCCGAAGAAATGATGACGCTCTATGCACGGCTCTCGGAACGCGGCGCGGGCGCCGCCGAAAGCGGGATGCTGCGGGTGGGCGCGATCGCGTCCGCGCAGGTGTCGTTTCTCGCCGACGCGCTGGCCCGCTTTCGTGACGACCGGCCCGGCTGGCGGATTCGCGTGGTGCCCGGCGTGTCGCTGGGACTGCTCGGGCAGGTGGACTCGGGCGAGCTCGACCTCGCCGTCATCATCAAGCCGCCCTTCGCGCTGCCGTCTGAACTCGAATGGCGCACGCTCGTCACCGAACCGTTCGTGCTGCTGGTGCCCAAGGCGCTCGCGCGTGGCGCGCCGTCCTGGCGCGAGTTGCTCAGGAGCGAACCGTTCATCCGCTACGACCGCGGGTCATTCGGTGGCAGGCTGGTCGACCGCTTTTTGCGGCGCGCGCGGCTGAACGTGCACGACGTGGTCGAGCTGGACGAGTTGCAGGGGATCGCGCAACTGGTCGCACGCGGCATCGGCGTGGCGCTAATCCCGAATACCGCCGGACTCGGCAAGTGGCCTGCCAATGTCACCGCGCTCGAACTCGGCGACGCAACGTTCCACCGTGAAATCGGGCTCGTGCAGCGTCCGCGGCATAGCCGGCAGGCGGTGGCGGGGGCGCTGGCGGATTGCATCGGAACAGCGGCGGGGTCTTGAGTTGGCTGAGTTGGCTGAGTACCCGGCCGAAGTTGCCCCGTGTTGCCCCACGAACGCCCGATTGTGCAGCCACACGCGAGATCAACTGTATCTGTGAGATTCGCGCGCGGGCGGGCAGAATCGTTGTTCGCGCATCGATCCATGCGATTCCCCCGTGCCGCAACGAGCGGCGCAGTTTGCCCCCGCCGAGGTTCACACGCCCATGACCGCCAGCTCCTTCCTCACCGCCGACGTCCTGATCGCCTACAGCGCCTACTTCGTCGGCACGGCGAGTCCGGGGCCGAGCAATCTCGCGATCATGTCGCTGGCGATGAGCGCGGGCAGAAAATCCGCGCTCACTTTCGCGCTCGGCGTGGTGTCCGGTTCGTTCTTCTGGGCGTTGCTGGCGTCGCTGGGTTTGTCGGCGGTACTCGCCACTTACTCGGAATGCCTGGTGGCGATCAAGATCGCCGGCGGACTCTATCTGCTGTGGCTCGGCTTCAAATCCGCGCGCTCGGCATTCAGCGTGGAAAAGCTGCCCACGAATACCGCACGCGAAGGCGAACCGCTCAAACGCCTCTATCTGCGCGGCCTGCTGCTGCATCTCACCAATCCGAAAGCGATTCTGGTGTGGCTCTCGATCGTTTCGCTGGCTATGTCACCGGCCGGCGGCACGTCGCACACCGCGCCGGTGGTGCTCGGCTGCATGGTTATCGGCGTATCCGTATTCAGCAGCTACGCGGTGCTGTTTTCAACCGCGTCCGCACGCCGCATCTACATCGCGATCCGTCGCTGGCTGGACGGGTCGCTTGCGATCATGTTCGGCATTGCGGGGATCAAGCTGCTGACTTCGAAAAGCTAGCCGCGCCTTCGGGGTGCGCCCGCTCTGCGATACTGTCGCCTTGATGACTCGAGCGGGCAAGCCAACACGATGAGCGGTGGCAATAATCTGAATCCGGCAGCAAAGCGCTCGCCATTGCAAAAACGGCTTTATCTGGCAGGCGCCGTCGTGCTGCTCGCCGGTCTGATCGCCGCGGCGATCATCTATGCCATGGCGCCGCCGCCAGACAGCGCCGTCTCGATGTACAGCATCGCGGACCCGCGCTATCAGATCGAATTGCAGCGCATCGGCGGCAACGCGGCCGTCGTGATGGCGCAGATTCATCAATGGTTCGACAGTCTCTGGCACGGTACGGCGCTCGCCTATACGGTGGCCGTGCTTGGCGCCCTGCTCGCGGGTGCGTGCTTTTTTATCGGCTACTTCTTTGCCGATGAAGAGCCTCAGACCTGAAGCAAGCAATCCACCGCGTCGGACCAAACAGACCAAACAAACCAGAATGACGTTTACGACGCGGCATTGGCCTGCGTACCCGGTTGCTCCACGCCTGCCATGCGCAGCGCGTCATGCAAGGTGCTGAAAATGCAGGTTGCGCCGACAGTCGGCGTGATGCCATGCCGGTCCATATCCGAGCGCAGATACTGATTCACGCGCGCAAAAATCACTTCGACGCCACTACGCTTGAGGGCCTCGCACAACTCGCCGACCGAACGCGCCGCCGAATAGTCGAGGTCGGTGATCGCGCCGGAATCGATCACAAACCAGTGCACCGGGCTCGGCGCGTGATCGATCAGGCGGCGGGCATCGTCGACGAAAAAGTGGTCGTTCGCGTAGAACAGGTCGGAGCCAAAGCGATAGACGATCAGCCCCGGCGCGGTCTGGAGGCCGGGCGCGGCCGGCACCGGCACCCAGATGCCGCCTTCGCCGGGCACGAGGATCATGGTGTGCGGCCGGTAACTATGTCGCACATGCCGCAGCAGCGATAGCGCCACCGCCACCAGAATGCCGTGCTCGACACCGATCAGTACCACCGCAGCGGCGGTAAACACGGCCAGCGTGAATTCACCGGGACTTTCGCGGCGGATCGAAAACAGCGTCTGCAGATTGATGAGGCCAATGGCGATCGTAAACACAATGCTGGCCAGAATGCAGTGCGGCAGATACTGCAAATAACGGCTGAAAAACAGCAGCACCACGACCACCACCACCGCGAATACAACCTGCGCGAACTGGCTGCGCGTACCGGCGCGATCGGCCATGGCAGTTTGCGTCGGACTGCCGTTCACCACGAAGGCACCGGAAAACGCCGCTGCGGCGTTGGCGGCGGCAATCCCCAGCAGATCGGCATTGGTATCGACGGTTTCGTGATAACGCTCGGCGAATACGCGGCTCGCGGCGGCGCTTTGCGCGACGATCATGACGAAGCACGAGGCGGCAACCGGCAGCAGATCGAGCATCTGCTGCCACGTGACCGACGGCATACGCAGCGGCGGTAGCCCCCCTGCCACCGGCCCCAATATTGAAATGCCGTGGGCCGCGAAACCGTAAATATCGCTTGCGGCAATACCTGCCACAACGGCAATCAACGGCACTGGCAGGCGAGGCAAAAATCGCTTGAAAACCAGAATGGAGACCACGACCAGCGCAGAAATAGCGAGCGTCGGCAGATTGATCTGCGCCGACTCGCGCACCACGAGCGCGAGTTGGCCGACGCTGTTCGCGGCATGCCCGGGGACGCCGAACATGTCGCCCAGCATGGCGATGCCGACCTGTACGCCGACGCCGGCGAGGAAGCCAACCAGCACGGTGCGAGAGAGAAAGTCAGCGAGAAAACCGAGCTTGAAAATCCGCGCGATGAGCAGAAGCGCGGCAGTGAGCAACGCGACCATTCCGGCGAGCGCCGCATATTCCACACTCGAAGCCGGCGCCATGGTGGAGAGGCGGCTCGCGAAAATGGTGGCGGTGGCGGAGTCGGCAGCCACGACGAGGTGCCGCGAGGCGCCGAAGAACGCAAACGCGATAAGCGGCAGAAAGACCGTGTAAAGACCGGTAACGGCCGGCATGCCGGCAATGCGCGCATAGCCGAGCACTTGCGGAATATCCATCGACGCAAGCTGCACGCCGGCCAGCGCATCGCGCGCCGCCGCGGCGCGGCTCAAAGGAAGCACGCCCTTCAAGACGCCAAGACGCGTAGTGATATTTGCCAGAAAATCCCGCATACGCGATAGTGCCCCAAACTTAGGTTATCGCGCATCGTGCCGTGACTAGGCACGTCAAGGCAAGGGTTGAGGCTTTGATCGGCTATAGAAAGTGGTTAAAACCAGCCATGGCTTGAACACCCTGCCGAAACTGCCCCATTTTGGGTCTAACGCCTGAATTGCCCTGTCAGCGGATCCACGTGCCGCGCGAACCCGAACAGCGCGGCGATGCAGATCGGACAGGCGATGATGAACACGGCCAACATCTCGCACCCCGTAACAAATTGTTACTGCCAAGTTTAAGCGATTGCCGTGCGAAATGAATGAGGGAAAACGCAATACACTGTTGCGGACTATTACAACGCCGTTACTATCGTGCTGCAAGCGGCACGTGAGAATACCCCTGAAAACACGGCAAATAACGCGAAAAAATGAGCACTGGATACGGTGCGCTATGATGCGCAAACGTTCGCCCACCTACAAACCGGTTACGCCATGTACACGTCAACTTTCATCTTCGCGACGCGACAATTAGACGAACGGTTCTACCGGCTCGACGAGACCATCGCCACCGCCGCCAAGGCCATTCCCGGCTATCTCGGCGAAGAGACGTGGGAAAACGCGTCGACAGGACTGACATCGAATGTGTACTACTGGGCGTCGCTCGAGGCATTGCAAGCGTTGATGCAGCACCCCGCGCATCTGGAAGCGAAAGCGGCGCAGGCAAACTGGCTCGACGGGTATCAGGTGATCATCTCTGAGGTGCTGCGCACTTATGGCGATGCAGGGTTTACGCATCCTGCTGCGACCCATCAGGTACACGGCGGACCGACTGCCCAAGCCGCATTGTCCGCACCATGAAAGTGCGGCCCTAATTCGCTTCCTTGAACAGCACCACGCCGGCGAAACTCACCAGTCCGCACGCCAGTACGTACCATGCTGGCGCGTAAAAACTACCGGACATGCGCCACAACGCGCTGACGATCAACTGCGCGAAGCCGCCAAAAATCGTCACGCCCAACGCGTAGATGATGCCGAGCGAGGTTGCCCGCACTTCCGGTTTGAACGCTTCGAGAATCAGCACGAAACCCGCTGGACTCGAAAGTGTCATCAAGCCGATCAGCACGAACACGACGAGCACCACCGTGTAGATCGAAGGCCAGGTTTTGATCGCGTAGAACGCCGGCAGCAGCACCATCAGCGACACCACCGACACCGCGTACAGCAAAGTCTTGCGACGCGGCATGCGGTCGGCGAGACGGCCGGCGAACGGCGAACCGATCAGCAACACGAGGCCCGCCGTGCAGCCGGCCAGCAGCGAAACCGCGGTGGGCATACCGGTCGTCATCGTCAGGAACGACGGCAGGAAAAACACGATCACGTACATCGACGAAGTGCCGCCGATCACCAGCATCGTGCCTGCCACGATCTGCCGCCATTCGATGCGAGCTTTCGGCCGGGCCGCGTCAGACGACGCCGCTTTCGCTCCTTGCGCAGCAGGCAAGGTTTCGTCCAGATGTTTGCGCAGATAGAAACCGAGCGGACCGATCAAAAGGCCAATCAGAAACGGCACACGCCATCCCCATGCAAGCAATGCCTCGTGCGACAGGCTGCGCGAGAGCGTCGCCGCCACCAGCGCGCCGGCCAGCGCCGCGCCGCCCTGCGAGGCCATCTGCCAGCTCACCAGGGAACCGCGCCGCCCCGCGCTGCCCGACTCCATCAGCAAGGTGGTCGCCGCGCCCACTTCACCGCCCGCCGAAAAACCTTGCAGCAAACGGCCCAGCACGATGATCGCCGGCGCCGCCAGACCGATCGTCGCGTAGGTCGGCGCGAGGCCAATCATGCCCGTGCCGAGCGCCATCAGCGAAACGGTGAGCACGAGGGCCTGCTTGCGGCCCACGCGGTCGGCATACGCGCCGATCACGATGCTACCGAGCGGCCGCACGACGAAGCCGACGCCGAAGGTTGCGAGCGACATCATCAGCGCGCCGAGCTCACTGCCGGCCGGAAAGAACAGCTTGCCGATCAGCGCGGCGAAGAAGCTATAGACCGTGAAGTCGAAGAACTCCAGACCGTTGCCGAGCGCCGCGGCAAAGATGGTCCGGCGCAAGGTGCGCGACTCTGTTGCGTCGGTCGCGTGGATCGCGTCGTCGCTAGCGGTGTGTTGGATTGCATTCATGGGGGGAGTCGCGCCTAGAAGTTGTGATACATGCCCAGCGACACGGTGACCGGCGTCGTGCCGAGTTCGGGTGCGGTACTGCCGGTTTGCGTCGGCAGCGGGTTATTGTTCAGCAGTACGGTGGAAATGCCGTAGTTGCGAATGAAGCCGGCGCGCGCATACAACCCCGTGCGTTTGGAGAGGGTGTAGTCGTAACCGAGCATCACGCCAAATGCCGAATCTTTCGCAGGCTTGTTTGCCGAGTCGTGCACGCCGGACGTATCGCGATACACCACAGAAGCGCGGAACGCATTGCGTCCGACCGGCCAGATCGTGCCGAGCGTATAGACACGCGCGATGCCGTCGTTGGCGAGCCTGGGCGCGTACTGGTTGAACGCGCCCGACAACACGATCTTCCCGGTGTCATACACCACGCCAAAACCGTACAGGTCGTTACGCACCGTGCTGGTACTGCTCGTCCCGCTCGTTCCGGTCGCGCCCCACACCTGGTTGTAGGTGCCCGTCACGTAAGTCGTGCCGTCATACCACTGCAGCAGCGCGCCCTGCGCCGCTGCCGTCGGCGACTGCCCGGCCACATTGCTCGGCGCGTACATCAGTTCCGTGCTGAAGCCCGCAAAGCTCGGCGACAGATACGTGATCGCGTTGTTCACCCGCGCGGCCAGTTGCGTCGCGCCCGCACCGAGGTCGCTGTTGTAGCCGAAGCCCTTCGGCGTCTGCACGACAGCGGCGCCGAGCCACGTATAAGCCGAGTTGGTGCCCACCGTGCCGAACACGTCGACGAAAAGCGGCAAGCCGGTGCCGATCTGCTTGCCGAAGCGCACGCGTCCATACGTCGACGAGTTCAGCCCCACCCACGCTTCGCGATTGAAGAATGACGTGCTGTCCTGCATCGCGCCGCTATTGGCGAGAAAGCCGCTTTCCAGGTTGAATTCGGCGCGCAGACCGCCGCCCAGATCTTCCCGTCCAAAGAGGCCAAATTTTGACGTCCATTCGCCGCCGCTCTGCGTCTGCACCAGCGACTTGCCGCCCACGGTCTGATAGTTGATGCCCATATCGACCGACCCGTACAACGCCACGCCTTCGCGCAGACTGCCGTTGAATTCCGGCAGCGCGGCCAGCAAGGTCGCCTGATACGGCTCGGCGTGCGCCGTGTGAGTGCCGAGCGTCAGCAGTGCCGCGCTCATTGCGATGCATTTCTTCATGGGTCTCCCTACTCCTCGCGTGCGTTTGATGGATTGATGTCTGGAAATGAAGTGCAAAAGGAACGGCAAGAGGACCCGGCGCCGCGGCCGCCGGATCGAAACCGGGCAAGCCGATCAGGCCGCGCTCAGATAGCGCTCGGCGAGTCCGACGAAATAAGCAGCACCCCAGCTGATCGCCGCGTCGTTGAAGTCGTATTCCGGGTTATGAACCGCGCAACCGCCTGTCGAGTCGACACCGTTGCCGAGCACCACGTAGCAGCCGGGCACCACTTCGGTCATCCACGAGAAGTCTTCGCTGCCCATCACCGCGTCGGGCATCAGCGTGTAGCCCTGCGGGCCCGCAAGGGCTTCGATGGTTTCGATCGCGAGGTCGGCCGCGCCGCGATGATTGACAAGCGGGCGCGAGATCTGCCGGTAGTCGACAGCGGCCGTGGCGCCGTAGGTTTGCGCCTGCAATTGGGCGATGCTGCGGATCCGCGCTTCGACCGTGTCGCGCGTTTCCGAATCGAGGGCGCGCACCGAGAGTTTCAGCGTCGCCGTTTCGGGGATCACGTTGGCTGCGCTGCCGGCGTGGATCGCACCGACCGTCACCACGGCCGCACGGGTCGGCTCGACGTTGCGCGCGACGATCGATTGCAAGGCCAGCACGATGTTGGCCGCCGCGACGATCGGATCGCAGCCCAACTGCGGCATCGCGCCATGTGTGCCCTTGCCGGTCACGGTGATCGTCACCGAATCGGACGAGGCCATCATGCAGCCGTGGCGCAGCGCGAAATGACCGACCGGCAGGCCGGGCGCGTTGTGCAGCGCGAACACCTGATCGCAGGGAAAGCGCGTGAAAAGACCGTCCTCGATCATCTTCGAGGCGCCGCCCAGTCCCTCCTCCGCGGGCTGGAAAATTACGTTCAGCGTGCCGTCGAATTCGCCTCGGGTCGCGAGGCGATGCGCGGCGGCCAGCAGGATCGCGGTGTGGCCGTCGTGCCCGCACGCATGCATGGTCTGCGCGACGGTACTCGCGTACGGCAGGCCGGTGGCTTCCTGGATCGGCAGCGCGTCCATGTCGGCGCGCAGGCCGAGCGTTCGGCCCGACGTGCCGCGCCGCAATCGGCCAACCACACCCGTGCCGCCGACGCCCATCGTCACGTCATAGCCCCACTCGGCGAGCTTGCGCGCGACCAGCTCAGCGGTGCGCGTTTCAGCAAAGCCGAGTTCGGGATGCGCATGGATGTCGTGGCGAATCGAAATGAACTCGTGCTCGGTCTCGCGCAGTTCGGCGAGAAGCTGGGGAAAAGACTGCGTCATTCTTTGTGCTCCGATTAGGTCGGCTGTCGTTTCGCAACCGTCGAAGCAAAGCGTAAAGATCCGGCCCGAAAACAAAAAAGCACAAATTTTGATACGCATAACTACCAGTGCTATATTCCGCATCATGAAAATTCATCATCTGCGGGCGCTGGTTGCGATTGCCTCGACCGGCAGCATCAACGGTGCGGCCAAAGCGCTGTACGTGACGCAACCGGCTATCACCAAGGCGGTGCGGGAACTGGAGACCGAGTTCGGCGTGCGTCTGCTGGAGCGCAATCCGTGGGGCGTCGTGCCCACGGCAGAAGGCGCGGCGCTCGTGAGCCGGGCGCGCACCGTGGTGCGTGAGATGGAGCGCGCCGAAGAAGATATGGCGCATCTGAAGGGGCTGCGCGACGGCAGCCTGGTGATCGGCATCACGCCGATCGTCGGCACCACGGGGCTGACCGAAGCCTTCGTCGAATTTCGCAAACGCTGGCCGATGGTGACGCTGGAGTTTCGCGAACTGGGTTTCAACCAGTTGCACGAGCAACTCCGCAATCGCACGCTGGATCTGGCGTTCGCCGCCTTCGCGCGACCGGTGAGCGATCTGGGCAGCGTGAAGCGAATGGTCTCATTCGAGACCGTATTCGTGACGCGTGCGCAGAGTCCCTATGCGGACGCGGCATCGCTCGAGGCGGTCCAGGAAGCCGAGTGGATTCACACTGACGTGACGGACAACTACCCGGGCTTTGTCCGCGCGATGTTCGAATGCGCCGGGCTCACGCCGCCCCGGCGAATCACGCGCTGCACGTCGTACGCGCTGTTTTACAGCCTGACGATCAGCACCGACGCGATCTTCGCGTGGACCACGCATTCGCTCGAAGAAACCCCGCTCGGGCAGAGCTTCGTGCGCCTCGCGCTGCCGGTCGCGCCGCCGCCGTTGCAGTTGTATCTGCTGTCGCCGCAGGAGTCGCAACTGACTCGGCCGGCGGAATATTTCGTCCACTGCATCGAGCAGGCGATCGGGCCGCTGTTGAAGGGGCCGGTGGCGTAGGCTCGGGTTTGGAGCGGTTGCTCCGATCATTGATCATCCTAATTTGTACGATACTTTAGGCCAAATCAATAAAATTGACTAAAATATCGTACAAATTCAAGTAATTTTGGATCGGATCATGATATTCATAACCCCTGATTCAACAAATCTGTCCGATACTTTTGACATATTCATGATATTTGCCTAATCTATCGGACATGCCCCGTACCTTTCAACGCCCCTTTCCGTCGGTCGAGAAGCAGATGCGTGCGCTCGGCGAACGGCTGAAACTCGCCCGCCTGCGGCGTGAACTCCCAACCGTTCTGTTCGCCGAAAGGTTGGGCATTTCACGCGACACGCTGAGCCGACTCGAGAAAGGCGATCCGAATATTGCGCTCGGCACCTATATGCGGGCGCTTCGCGTGTTGGGTCTCGACAAGGACATGGACGCCATCGCCCGCGACGACGAACTCGGCCGCAAGCTGCAGGATCTCAAGTTGCCAGGCCAGCGAAAACCGCGTTCGAACACGGCCGGCGCCGCTCCTGTCACAACCGGGCAGCCGACAAAAAAACACACGAAGAAATCTGATGGTCAGCAATAAACCTCGAGATGCATTCAAGGTATTTCTCGACGCAACCGAACTGAGCAGCCAGCAACAGGTCGGCACCTTGTATCGCCAGACTGCGCGCACCGACTTGCCGGCATCGTTTGCCTATGCAAAGAGCTGGGTAGATGGCCGTAACGCATTCGTGCTCGACCCGCGCCTCGAGTTATGGACCGACGAGCAATATCCGCCGGCGAGATCCGCTGCATTCGGCGTCTTCATGGACTCGGCGCCGGATCGCTGGGGCCGCGTGCTGATGGAGCGCCGCGAGGCCGCAGCGGCAGATCGCGAAGACCGGCCCATGCGTAATTTGCAGGAGATCGATTTCCTGCTGGGCGTGCACGACCTGACACGAGTCGGCGCGCTGCGGTTTCAGGACGTGGACGGACATTTTCTCGACAACAGCGCCGATGCCGCACCGCCTGTCACCGACCTCGCGACCCTGGCGTATATCTGCCTGCGCATTGAAGAGGCAGATGTCGAAAAACTGCCCGAGTACGAGCAGTGGCTTGCGATGCTGATCGCGCCTGGTACCTCACTCGGCGGCGCTCGCCCGAAAGCCAATTTCACCAGCTTGGGCAATGATCTCTGGATCGCCAAATTCCCCGCGAAAGACGACCGTTACGACATCGGCGCGTGGGAATACATCGCTCACCGGTTGGCCAGGAAAGCCGGCATCTGGGTGCCGCAGTCCGAACTCAAGTATGTCGGCACACGTTATGGCACGTTCTGCGTCGAACGATTCGATCGCCGTGAAGGCAGCCGGCGCATGTACACCTCGGCCATGACCTTGCTCGAACGTCAGGATGGCGAATCGGGAGCAGGCTACCTGGACATTGCCGAGTACCTCGCCGACAACGGCGCACAAGGTCATATCGACGAAGATCTCGCTCAACTCTTCAGAAGAGTCGTCTTCAACGTACTCGTGGGAAACCGGGACGATCACCTGCGCAATCACGGCTTCATTCGCGAGCCTTCGGGCTGGCGGCTCTCGCCAGCGTTCGATATGAATCCAAATCCGAGCAAGCGGGAACACGCGCTCACGCTGAACGGTATGAGCGCCCTGCCGGATCTTGAAACCGCGATCGACACCGCTGAGTTTTATCGACTCGACGACGCAGACGCGCGCCGCATCGTTGTGGAAGTTCAAGACGCCGTCAACACATGGCGGGAAGAAGCCACTGCGCTGAATCTGTCCCGGCCCGAAATACAACGAATGGAGTCTGTATTTCAGGCGTGATCCCTTCGCATAGCGGCCACACGTCCGAGCCGTGCCAGTCGCATCCGGCGCCTTGACGCTCGGGTTCCGGCACATGTCTCCATACCCTTTATAATCCGGCATGATCCGAATCCCGCACCACCTCTCTTCGCAATCGGCCGCATACGGCCGATCCGTCCCCCACCGCGCCCCGGTGGCCGCATGAAAACACCTAAACGTCTGCTCCCGCTCGTCGAAGAGGGCCTGATCGACGAAGTCATCTCGCAGTTGATGAGCGGCAAGGAGGCCACCGTCTACGTGGTCCGCAGCGGCGAGTCCACGCGCTGCGCGAAGGTCTATAAGGACGCCAAACAGCGCAGTTTCCGCCAGGCCGCGTCCTATCAGCAGGGCCGCAAGGTAAAGAACAGCCGCCAGCAGCGCGCCATGGAAAAAGGCAGCCGCTATGGCCGCGAAGTGCAGGAACAGGCGTGGCAGAACGCGGAAGTCGATGCGCTGTTCCAGCTCGCCAACGCCGGCGTGCGCGTGCCGCAGCCCTTCATCTGCACCGACGGCGTGTTGCTGATGGAATTGGTGACCGATGCGGACGGCAATGTCGCGCCGCGTCTGAACGATGTCGAGATGACTGAGGCACGCGCGCTCGAATTGCATGCGCTGCTGCTCAACCAGGTGGTGCGCATGCTGTGCGCCGGGATGATTCACGGCGACCTGTCCGAATACAACATTCTGCTCGCGGCAGACGGCCCCGTGATCATCGATCTGCCGCAAGCCGTGGACGCCGCCGGCAATCTGGAAGCGCCGGCCATGCTGGAGCGCGACGTGAACAATCTCGCCACGTATTTCGGCCGTTTCGCGCCCGCATTGCTCGATACGACCTACGGCAAGGAAATCTGGTCGCTGTACGAAGCAGGCGCCTTGCACGTGGATGCCAAATTGACCGGCCGTGTCGAACTCGACACCACGCCGATCGATCTCGAAGCCGTGCTACAGGAGCTCGAAGACACGCGCCTCGACGAAGAAGCACGCCTGCGCTACGAGCAGTCGCTGCGCAGCGGGACGTAAGCGGGGCCAAAGCAGCAGCCCCTACGCAGCGCGTCAGCGACCAATAAGCAGCCGCTTCGCGAAGACGCTACGACGCGATGCGGCAGCTGGGCGCCTTGATCCTGGTCGACGAAGCCGCCGTACCTGGTGCCGGCCCCACCGATTCCCGCATCGTCACGCTCACCGGAAACTCGCGGATGATCTCCCACGACGTCCGGTAGCACTGATTGACCAGCCAGCGCACGGCGTTCTGCGTCAACTCCGCCGTCGGGATATGCACCGAGGTGAGCCCAGGTGCGGCATACGCAGCTGAATAATCATCGTCGTAGCCGATCACCGAGACTTCGTCCGGCACCGCAACGCCCGCCTGGTGGAAACGCGCCAGCGCGCTCACCGCCATCGTGTCGTTCGCGCAAAAGAGGCCAGTGAAGCGCCGTTTCGAATCGAGCAGCTTCTGCGCGGCAACGTAACCGCCTTCGGGCGAGAAGTCCGACTCGATCAGCGTGACGTCCTCGCGCGCAATGCCCTCGCGCGACAATTCGGCAAAGAAGCCTTCGAGCCGGGTGTGATTGTCCGACGCGCTAAACGGCCCGGAAATCACCGCAATGTCCCGATGCCCATGATCGAGCAGCGTGCGTGCCGCCAGTTCACCGCCGCGCCGATGATCCGCGCAGAACGACGCCTCCGGCAACTGATCGAATGCACGATTCAGAAACACCATCTTCGGATGCATGCGATGCAGCATGTCCAGATCTTCGTCGTGCAGATCGTGGCTGATCACCACCACACCATCGCAATCGCGGCCGATCAGAAAACGCACTGCCTCGATGGCCTGCTCGCGCGGCGACACTTCCCCGCAACCCGTCGCCACCACCACGTGACGGCGCACCGCCCGCAGTTCAGTGTCGGTCTGCTTGAGAATCGTACCGTAGTAGGAGCCGAAGAAAGTCGGCACGAAAATGCCGATCATGCCGAGCGACTGCGTCGCCATCGCCCGGCCGATGGACGACGGCCGAAAATTCAGCGCTTCGATGGCGACCTTCACACGCGCGGCGGCATCGGCTGAAATGGGTCCCTTACCGGAAATGGCCCGTGAGGCAGTCGACATGCCGACGCCTGCCAGTGCCGCGACATCCTTGAGTGTTGCCACGCGGTTCTCCGTCAAGCCTGTTGTATTCAACGACGCTGCATCCCATCACTACAGACGCGCGCCGCCTTCTTCCTCGAACAGCGAAATATGTGCGCCATCGAACGAGAACGTCGCGGCATCCCCAATCGCCACCGGCGTCTTCGTCTGGTCGATCGACGCGATTTGCACTCCATGATAGTCGAGCCAGATGACACGGTGGTTGCCCATCGGCTCGATCAGTGAAATGTTCGCGCGCTCGCTCATTTTTGTGCTTGAACCGCCTGGACCGCTTGAACCGCTTGAACCTTCCCCCACATGCACGTCTTCGGCCCGAACGCCGAGTACGCAAGACAGACGATCCGTCGGCAGGTTTTTGAAAGGATAGTGCGAAACATCGAGCTGCAATTGCGCTGTACAAAAGTGTAGCGCGCCGTCGCGCGTCTCGAGCGTGCCCTTGAGCACATTCATGGCGGGCGAGCCCAGAAACGTCGCGACAAACAGATTGTTCGGCCGCGCATAGACTTCGGCGGGCGTGCCGAACTGCTGGATCACGCCGCCGCGCATGACCGCCATGCGCGTGGCGAGCGTCATCGCTTCGACCTGATCGTGGGTCACGTAGATCATCGTCGCGCCCAGACGCTGGTGCAGTTGCTTGAGTTCACGACGCAATTCGGTGCGCAACTTGGCGTCGAGATTCGACAACGGCTCGTCGAACAGGAATACGTCCGCCTCGCGCACGATCGCACGGCCGATCGCCACGCGCTGCCGCTGCCCGCCGGAGAGTTGCGCGGGCTTGCGCTTGAGCAGCGGGCCGAGTTGCAGCATCTCGGACGCCCGCGTGACACGCCGTTCAATCTCCGCCTTCGGCGTGCCGTTGATACGTAACGCAAACGACAGATTGCGCTCAACACTCATGGTCGGGTACAACGCATACGACTGGAACACCAGCGCGATACGGCGATCTTTCGGGTCGGCCCAGGTCATGTCTTCGCCGGCAATTTCGATGCTGCCGTCGGTCACGTCGATCAGACCCGCGATGCTATGCAGCAAGGTGGATTTGCCGCAGCCCGATGGGCCGAGCAGCACGACGAACTCACCCGCTCGCACATCGAGATCGAGATTCTCGATCACCGTATTCGCGCCCAACTGGATCTTCAGATTGCGCACCGATACATTGGCCGGATTTGACAGGCCTGCGGTGTCCGCCACGTGGCCGACATTCGCTGCATCTGCCGCATCTGCCGGGTTAGCCATATCGGCCGCATTTGCCACATTAACCAGGTTTGTCATGCCATATCGCCCTATTCCCTATCCCTTGACGGCGCCGGACGCAATGCCGCGCACAAACCAGCGGCCCGAAATAAAGTAGACCGCAAGCGGCACCATGGAGGTCAGAATGGTCGCCGCCATATTGACGTTATAGAGCCTCTCGCCAGTCGTCGTATTGATGATGTTGTTCAATTGCACCGTCATCGGCAGGTTTTTCGTGCCGGCGAACACGAGGCCGAGAATGAAGTCATTCCAGATGCCCGTCACCTGCATGATGACCGCGACGACGATGATCGGCGTGGACATCGGCAGCATCAGTTGCAAAAAGATGCGCCAGAAACCGCCGCCGTCGATACGCGCCGCCTTGAAGAGCTCCTGCGGAATCGACGCGTAATAGTTGCGGAACAGCAGGGTCATCACCGGCATGCCGAAGATGGTGTGAATCACCACGATACCCGGTAACGAACTGAACAGGTGCACGCTCGCGAGCACGCGCACGAGCGGATAGACCATCACCTGCACCGGAATGAAGGCGCCCATCAGCAGCACGCCGAACAGCAGCCCGGCCCCGCGCGGCCGCCAGAACGACAGCGCATAGCCGTTCACCGCGCCGATCATGATCGACAACACCGTGCTGGGCACGACGATACGCACCGAATTCCAGAAGCCGACCTGGATGCCGTTGCAATCGAGTCCTGTGCAGGCGGACTGCCACGCAGCGCTCCATGCATCGAGTGTGAAATGCGCGGGGAAAGCGAGCAGATTGCCGAGGCGAATCTCGCTCATCGGCTTCACCGATGTGACGAGCATCACGTACAACGGCAGCAGGAAGAACAACGCGGCGGTGAGCAGAAACGCGTAGACGCCCAGGCGAGCAGGTGTGAACGCACGGCGCCGCCGGCGTGTACGGCTCGGCGTGCCGCCCTTCAGTGGCCGACTGAGCGTGTTCATCACACCTCCTTGCGCAACGCAGCGCGGCTGCGGGCATAGAAGAACGGTGCGAGAATTGCCAGCACCGTGGCCAGTAGCACGATCGACGCGGCCGACGCGAGGCCGATATTGGCCCGGCCGAACAGGTAATCCATGATGAACTTCGCCGGCACTTCGCTCGCGGTGCCGGGGCCGCCCTGCGTCATCGCGACCACGGCGTCGTAAAGCTTCACGACCATTACGAAGAGCAGCACGAAGGCGGTGGACATGGAAGGTCCGAGCATCGGCACGACGATGCTCGCATACACGCGCCAACGCGGAATGCCGTCGATACGTGCGGCTTTCCACAGTTCGTCGTCGATACCGCGCAAGCCGGCCAGCAGCAGCGCCATCACGAGACCGGACGCCTGCCACACCGTCGCGATGACAATGGTGTAGATCACCCAGTCCTGATCGACGATCCAGTCGAAGCGCGCATGCACGAAACCGAGCTTATGCAATACGGCCTGCGCACCCAGCTCAGGATTCAGAATCCACTGCCAGACCAGACCCGTTGCGACAAACGACATCGCATACGGATAGAGAAACACCGTGCGCAGCGCGCCTTCGGCCACTACGCGCTGGTCTATGAAAATCGCCAGCAGCAAACCGATCACCATGCACGCAACAATGAAGCACGCACCGTAGATCACGATGTTTTGCAGCGACAGCAACCAGCGGTCGTTATTGAAGAGCCGCGTGTACTGCGTGAGGCCCGCGAAGTCGCCGGAAGGAAACGTGCGCGAGTTGCTAAGGGACACGCGCGCGGTCCAGACCATCGTGCCGAGATACGCGCACACGACGGTCAGGACCATCGGCAGCAAGGCCAGCCACGCCGCTATCGGCAAACGCTTTTTTAGCGGCTTTTTCAGCGGCCCTTTGCGATGCCTGGAGTCGGCTGCTGGCAGCTTGAGCGCGTGCATGGCGAGCGCCTAGCTCTTCAACGCACCGGCAAACGCCTTCTGCGCATCGTCGACCGACTGGTTCTTGTTCCAGAAGTTAGTGATGACGTCGATCAACGCGCCCTGCGTGTCAGGCGAGAGCAGCATCTCCGGATTCGGCAACTGACGCGACTTGTCCTTCATGATCGCCATGCCCTCCTTCGCGCAGATGTCGAGACTGCTCACATCCACATCGGGGCGAATCGGAATCGAGCCTTTCTTCGCGCTGAATGCGACTTGCGCGGCCGGCGAGGTCATCACCGTAGCAAGCAGATTTTGCGCCTTGATTGCGTTGGCGTTGTCGGTTTTCGGGAATACGAATACGTCGCCCGCAACCAGATACGGCGAGTGCGGACCGAAACCCGGGAAGCAGCCGAAGTCCTTGCCGGCAGTCTGGTTGGCCGCCGAGAATTCACCCTTGGCCCAGTCGCCCATGATCTGCACGCCCGCCTTGCCGGAA
This sequence comes from Paraburkholderia sediminicola, assembly GCF_046026675.1. Lineage (GTDB taxonomy): Bacteria > Pseudomonadota > Gammaproteobacteria > Burkholderiales > Burkholderiaceae > Paraburkholderia > Paraburkholderia sediminicola_F. Next base: position 2,818,900 of record NZ_JAQQEY010000002.1, read on the forward strand.
ATCACGAGCGCGGTGGCATCGTTCCAGTTGCGCCCGGGCGAGCCCGCATCGACGAAATCATGCAAGCGCTTGAACGACGCGAGCACCTTCTTGAACGCATCCGACTTGACCGCGTTCATGTCGCGATCGCGGTACACCTTCAGATAGAGATCGGGACCGCCTACGTCGGCGAAGACCGCGTCGAACGTGATCTTTTCTTGCCACGGTTGACCACCGAGCGCGAGCGGGATCACGCCCGCCGCTTTCAGCTTGCCGAGATCGGCGAGGAATTCGTCATAGTTCTTCGGCTCGGCGGCAATGCCGGCCTTCTGGAACACCGGCTTCGAATAGAAGAACCAGGCCGGCATGTGAATGTCCACTGGCGCGGCGTAGTAGTGACCCTTCACCCGGATGCTGTCGATGATCGATTGCGGGAACACGCCGTTCCAGTTTTCTTTCGCGGCGACGTCATCGACGTTGTTCAGCAAGCCCTGATCGATCAGGTCGTGAAACTGTTTGGAGGTATTGAACTGCGCGGCGGTGGGCGGATCGCCGCCGACGATCCGGTTGATCGCGGTGGAGCGTGCCTGATCGGCGCCGGCCACCGCGTTGTCGACCCACTGGCCACCGGCCTTGTTGTACGCATCGGCAAACTGGCGGATCGCGGCCGACTCGCCGCCGGAGGTCCACCAGTGGATTACGTTGGCCTTCAAGGGTTCCGCCGCGTGCGCGACGATGCCGTATAACGCCAGTGCCGCAACCACGCCTCGCAAGACCATTTTTCTGCTGTGCATTCCGTCTCCCCCGGGCTTTGCGCCCGTGTTCCAAGTCGACATACCAACCAGCTTCAATTGCCGTTAAGCCCTTGCCTTACGCTCCTTCAAAAATTTCGCCACTAACTCCGCACTCCGTTTGATCGTGCGCTTCTGCGTACTGTAGTCGACATGTACGACACCAAAGCGACGCTCATACCCAAACGCCCACTCGAAGTTATCCATCAGCGACCACAGAAAATAACCGCGAATATCCACGCCGGCCTTGATCGCCTGATCGACCGCTGCGAGATGGCGCTTGAGGAACGAGATGCGCTGCGTATCCTCCACATGACCGTCGGTCACTTGATCATCCGAGGCCATGCCGTTTTCGGTGATGTAGATCGGCGGCAGGTTGTGATAAGTCTTCTTGAAACCGGTCAGCAGATCGCGCAAGCCATCGGGATACACCTCCCAGCCCATCTGCGTGCGCTCGACGCCTTCGAGCGGCACGTCCCGGAATCCATGCGCGCCGTCGCTCGCGACGTTGGTGCGGAAATAATAGTTGATGCCGAGGAAGTCGAGCGGCGCGGAAATGGTCTGCATGTCGCCCTCGAGCACGAGCGGCTCGGTGCCCGGCCACAGCTCGAACAGGTCTTGCGGATACGCACCCTTGAGCAGCGGATCGAGAATCCACGCGTTGTGCTGGACTTCGAACAGATGCGCCGCGCGCTGATCCGCCGCACTGTTGCTATTGGGCGTACCGCGGCCGATGTTGGCGACGATACCTTTCTGCGAAGCCGGATCGTTGGCGCGCAATACCGGCACCGCAAAGCCGTGTGCGAGCAATAGGTGATGCATCGCCTGTGTCGCAAAGCGGTCATCGGCGAGGCCCGGCGCGTGGTGGCCGTTGCCGTAGCCGAGATACGCCGAACACCACGGCTCGTTGAGCGTCGCCCATGCGTCGACCGTGCCGGCCAGTTCGCGGCTCATCAGGTCGGCGTAGTCGGCGAAACGGTAAGCGGTGTCGCGATTGAGCCAGCCGCCGCGATCTTCCAGATGCTGCGGGAGGTCCCAGTGATAGAGCGTCACGAAGGTCGTGATGCCCTTCTCTTTCAGACGGTTCAGGAGGCGCTTGTAGAAATCGAGCCCTTTGCGATTCGGCACGCCTGCCGCGTCCATCACGCGCGGCCACGCAATCGAGAGCCGATAGCCTTCGAGGCCGAGAGAGGCCAGCATCTCGACGTCCGCTTCCCAGCGATGATAGTGATCGCAAGCAACGGCGCCGGTGTCGCCGGCCAGCACCTTGCCGGGTATCGCCGAGAAGGTGTCCCAGATCGACGGCAAGCGGCCGTCTTCATTCACCGCGCCTTCGATCTGATACGAAGCGGTGGCGGCGCCAAGCAGGAAGTTCTTGCGCCACAGCGTGGAGTCCGCGGGCGGGGTGAAGGAATCGGCGAGCGAGCCCCTGGAAACTGCTGGGGATAGGGTGTCGAATACAGCGGATGCGTCGTTTGCCACGGATTCTCTCCTGCGCTGAGGTCGTTGAACCGGGTACGGCAAAACTCGATGTGGATGCTGCCGGGCAGCTAGAGTGGAAGCGCTTCCACAAAGACCAGCGAACGATAGCAGTGGCGGATTGAACGCAGCAATCAGGGTTTGTCTGGAGGACTTGCTGGCATGCGCAGCGCCACGATGCGCCGCGCATTGAGTGTCCCTACGCCATGAGAGAGCGTCGCTCGGTTATGGCACTAACCTTTAGCCAAGATCGGGGCCAGCCTGGTTGGCTCAACTAATGGCAGGTTCAACCGCTGACTGTCCTAGTCGTAGTTCAGAACCACGGAACGCGATGGATCAACCTCCATCATCCCCCCTGAACTGGTCGGCTCGTCGATTGGGTGCGGCGTGACGTTCAGGTGTTGTTTGATGTCGGGTCGGCCCAATGCGATCGTATTGAGCATTGCAACTCCAAGTTGTCGTGCCAATTCGTCGTCAAACTTGAACTCTTCATCGTCCAGAAAAAACGGCACTTCCATGACTCCGCGAACGACCGTAGCCAGCTTGGCTGAATCGACAGCTTGCATGATCAACTGCTTAGGATCTTCGGTGTAGGTCAGAACCATGGAATATGGCGGATGTTTGGCCATTAATACCCTCTGCACTCTTGATAGATTTTGAATGCTCTCTGTTTACGCAGTGCGACGGCCCGGGCGCCGCCTATGTGGACAATCGCATTGCACATTTCGATTTGAGCTTCATAGCGCGCGAAGCATTCGCTCAAGAGATCTCCGGCGGCGCGGCCCGCGCCGCCGGACGGTCGTGATAAGAGGACAGTTCGCACCTTTCCCACGAGCACCATCAGGCTCGCTCCTGCCCCCTTGATACGATGACCAAACATGGGGCCATTGCGCTCGACCCTCTCGCCAATTACTCGTCTGACGGTCTGTCGGTCGGTGCCTCTGTAAAAGTTATGTATTGCTTGATATCGGGTTGACCCAGCGCGATCAGACTGAGCACGCCAGCACCAAATCGACGCGCAAATTCGTCGTCAAGTCTGAACTCGAATTCATCCAGTAAGACGGGCATTTCAATTGCCCCTTTCAACGCCGTGGCCATCCTTGCTCGCTCGACTGACTGCAAGATCAGCTGTTGACGGTCTTGGTCGTAAGTTACTACCACGGAACATGGTGGAAATCTAATCATCAGCGCCCCCTGCAATCCTGATAGTCATCAAATGCATTCTTCTTGCAAAGCGCGAGGCCCGCCAAACCACCCATATATTTGGCAAGCGAGTTACACCTGAACATATCGGACTCATACTTCGCGTGACAGTCCGCCTCACGCCACTCATTATCCCCGCTGCTCCCACACTTGACCATCCCACCGTTGCCACTTCCGGCTCCGAAGAGAGTGCTGTAAAGCGTTGACCTCTTCGCGGAGCTGGTCAGATCCGGCACAAGCGCAGGATACGGAACCTGCGACTGATCGCTCAGCATCAACTCAGTTGTCTCGCCCCACTTCGGAAGTGGTTCGCTCAGTTCACTACCAAAAAGCTTCCCCGTCAACTTGGCTTTCCACGCCATATAGCATTCAACGCAGAGCCCCGGAACGAAGGCCTTGGAGTCAGACTGAAGACCTGTGAGGTTCGCGGGTGGCGAAACCGGATCGTTACCCAACTCCCAATTGGTGAGCCACACACCAAGTTCAGCATCGCTGATCGGCTGCTGAACACCGCCATTCGCAGCCACCGTCGCTGTACGCGTCGACACCGTGCCGTTCGCAGCATAGCCGTACCGAACCACCAGTTTGCGGGCGAGTCCGCCGTTGACCACACCGGCCTTCTCGTCGTACTGAAAAACAGATACGCGCCCGCGCTCGTCGTAACTGATGTCCGCCTGACCGCTATTGCCTGCTATAGCTGTTGCACGATTCGCGGCGTCACGACTGAGCGTTCGCATCGACCAACCCGACACAGCGTCCCGTGTCGTTGCGATGTTGCCCCTTGCGTCGTACGTGTAGGTCCAGTCTTCAATCTTCGCGGCGTTCTGGGTTATCGTGGCCGACAGAAGACGGCCGGCATTGTCGTAGCGTGCGCCGACCGTCAGTTGGCTCCCCGTCCCGATCGCCTGCAGCCCCTGCTCGCCCGTCAGGTCGGTCGTGTCCCGCTCTGCGTAACCCGTAACGTTGCCGCGCGAGTCATAAACGAATGCGCGGATCTTGCCTGGCGTAGCGACCAAGTGCGGACGCAGCGAGCTGGCATCGTCATACTCAATCGTTATTACCGTCTTCTTCCCGGCGACTGTTGCAATCGTCTTCGTTGGCCGGTTGGCGCTATCCCATGTGTACTGCGTGTCTCCCTCAGGAGTCGTTCTCTGCGTCAGATTCCCTGCGATATCCCACTTGCGCGATATCGTTCCGGCCGGTGTAACGATTGAGCCAGGACGCCACTCATCCGGGAAACTGAAACTGTACGTGCTCGTGCCGTACATGTCGCTGAGCGTAGTCTTGCTGGAGTCATAGCTAAATGATGTATTGCGCGTCGTATCGGGATGGGAGACCGATATCACGCGTGCTTTGGCATCGTAAGTCCACGTCGCTATTCTCGATCCGGATTCGTCCTTTACGCCTGTCAACGCGTTGGGGAAACGGACATCCTCGTACAAATATTGACGAATGGAACCATCTGGATGGGTTACCGAAGCAAGATTGCCTTTTACGTCGTACGCATACCGAGTGACCTTGCCCATGGGATCAACCATGCCAACAATTCGATCGCTATCGTCATACTCAAGATTGATCCTGAATCCGTTCGGCCCTATCTGATCGACCGGCCACTGGTTGATCTGCACCATTCGCTGTCTGTAGTCAAACCCAAACTTGCGGAGCATCCCCGTGCGAGTTGTTTCGGAATAGAGATTTCCGTTGCCCGAGTAAACTTCAGTCGTACCGAGTAGTTCGTCTGCCAGGTGGTAATCTCCATTGCCAGCTTTCGTCAAGGAGAGCCCACGATTTCCCAACGTGGCCCACGCCTTGCCGCTCCACTTGAACGTCAGAGGTTGCTGGTTACCCCGATAAGCAACGATTTGCGGCGTGCTCGCATTAACCGCCGTCAGATCAATTCTGCGCTGCCAGTTGTTGACCCAGTTGCGACCCATCGCTGCCTGCGAGGTGTCATAAAGCCTCGAAAGATAGGTGCGCCCAAAGAAGAGCGGGAGCGCATCACCGCTCGCAAAGTCAGTCTCGGAAAGCGTGACGATGCCCTCTGCCGGCAACACCGGGTCCGCTACCGGGCAGGAACCTTCCGGAGAAGGAGGGACCGGTGCGCCACTGCAATAGTCCCTTATCCAGTCCGAAGCATTGGGACAGTTGTAGTAATTCATGCTGCTGTACGGATCGTCTGCACCCCTCGACATGGGTGTCGTGCCGGCCACCTGGATAGCGCACGTCGGGGTTCCGGGAGTTCCGAGAGACTTCTGATATGCCTGCAAACATTGCATGTAGTCAGCCGCGTTGGCGCCAAACGCGACTATAAGCAGCATGCATACGGCCAGCAGGCGAGTCACCATGCCTGCCTGAGTCTCGGTAATTTTTCTGTTTTTCATAGTCATCCTTATTAGCTTTACTTGGTTTAATCACAAGCAACCTATAAGGAGCATTCCATCCCCACTATCCAATAATTCATAAAATTGCAATTTCCAGAATTCCCGCACGCGCTTCTTTCAGGCTTCCTACGTAACCCGTATGGAATTACGCAAGAGCCCGTCAGCCATCAACGCATCGCAGTAAGAAAACCAGAACGTCAGGCGTGAGCCAGCTCCACGCTGCCCGTTGGACGCGAGATATACCTGCACAAAGATGGACAGAGACCGAGGGTCCGCTCAGAGACAGCCAGAAGGAAAAAGACGGAGTGCGGCGGCTGCCGCCCCAAAGAAACGATACAACGCGCTGGGCACCGTATTAAGTACCCAGCGTGACGCCGCAGTTAAGGCTTCTTCGCCGGCAAATTAAACGCACCACCATCATAAGCCTCGCAATACGCCTTCCAATCAGCCCCCACCTGCGCCTCGCACTGCGTCGCGAGTTCAATCAAGGGCAATTGCCAATCCTTGCGATTGCCGAACGCAATCAGCTCGTCCGCAATCGACGACTTCTGCCTGCCGCCGCTGCGCAGTTGCGCCCACGCGCTCAATTGGGCCATGCTGTTGACCACTTCTTCGAGCCGCGGCAGCTTACCGTCCCAGTCGCTCAGCGCCACGCGGTCTTCCGAAGGCTGCAAGCTGCGCAGCACATACGAGCATTGATTGAAATCGACTGCATGCAAGAACGCCTGCGAAACCGCCTGATTGCGCCGCTGAACTTCAACCACACGCTGTGCCTCGCTCTGCCACTTCGGCTGCGGTGTGCGTACATGCGGCGTTACCGAAGAAGGCAGCGCCTCTTTCAGATCGAGCAGATAGTTGCCGTCCGGTGAGCCTTTGCCTTCGACGAGGATCGCGTAGCGGTCCACCCCCAGGCTGCCGGTGCCGGCAATCCGCCGCGCCACGTCGACGATGCGATAGAAGTCCGGATTGGGCTGCCCGGCTGCGAACTTGTGCATGAATTCGGTGACTGTGGCGCGCGCCTTGTCGCTAACCGGCAGCGCTTTCTTGCCATCCACTTTGAGCACGCGGGCCTTGCCCTTGAGCGTGGTGCGCCGGTCCAGATGCGTGGCGCGCGTGCGGCTCGCCAATGCGTCAAACAGATCACGCACCATACCGGTCGATGTCTCCGCCTCGATCCAGCGCGATTTGCCAAAGGCGAGCGCCGCGCTATACGCATCGACCGCGGTGTGGCAGAGCGCGAGTGCCTGCGCGCGGCTCAGTTTGAGGTCGTTCGCGCCGACCAGCACGCTCGTGAGGAGCCGCACCAGTTCGTAAAGACTCGGCGCGAGACAGGCTTCGTCGAAATCGTTGTTGTCGAAATAGACGAGGCGGTTGTCACCCTTGTAGCTGCCGAAATTTTCCACATGCATATCGCCGCAAATCCACACCGGCGGCGCTTCGTCGAGCACCTTGTCGCGCGGCAGACGCGCGTAAAACAGATGACAGGTGCCGCGCAAAAACACAAACGGCGAACCACGCATGAGCTTGTACTTCATCGCGAGCCGTTCAGGATCGCGGCCAGCATTGAAGCTGGCAATGGTCTGTGCGATATCGGACACGTGTTTCTCCTTGATACGGCTCAATGCGGGTCCAGTACGGGTTCAATGCGAGCGGATCGAATCCACGAGCGCATGCAGATTGAGTGGCTTGACGCGAATCACACCGCCACGCGGGCTGTCGATATCGGCGACCAGCATGAACGACAGCGACACGATCAGCGGAACGATCAGCAACAACCCGGCTCCCGCTTTCAAACCCCGCGCGCCGTAGCCGACCAGCACATTGGCGCACACGGCGATCAGCCCCATCAACAGCCACGCCGCGACAGGAATGCGATTCCACCACGCGGCCTGCGTGTAGCCCTGCGTATTGAGCACGTCGTTCATTCCGGCGACAGCAAGCGCGGCCACCGGCGTGGGCTGCGCGGCAGCGGCGTTCTTCACTGTAGTCCACATTGCGTCCTGCAGGCGCGACGTCTCGGCATTGACCTTGGCGAGTTCGACGGCGTCACGCGTCGTGTAGAACAGTACGCGCTCGTCGAGATAGGTTTTCAGCAAGCCGCGCACGGTCGCCGCATCGGCGGCGGGCAACAGATCGGCGCGGACGTATTCGGTGCCAATCGCATTCGCCTCTTCTTCCTCGTAGTTCTTGCGTTGATCGTAGCGGCCTACCGCCATCGAGAAAGTGAAACCGATGATCAGCGCGAGCAGCGTCAGCGTGGCGGCCTGAATCACGCTGAAGTCGTCGCGTGCATCCTCGTCGATCTTTCTGAAGCGCCGCAGCAACGACGCGCCGACGCGCGCCGCGAGCCACAGCGCAACGAAGGAAATGATGAACACAAGTCCTGGATAGTCGAGGAGGTTTGGCATGGCGAGCGCTGTTCTTATCAGTGTTTTGTTGGGGGGAACGCTTTGGACGGCGATTAAATGTGCACAGCGACTGCATCATAAGAGACGCGGCGCGGATGCGAAAGCGTGGGGGCGGGCAGGTGAACAGGTTCGCAGCCTGCAGCATGCCGGCCGTCAGGAGCCTGTCATCAGATAGTAACGTCCGTCAGCGCTGACGTTGAAACCGAAACCACATTCCGTCAGCGAGCCATGCGTCGCTACATCGAGCGTCTCCGGTGCGGAGAGCTTGAACTCGATCAGGCATTTGTCCGCGCGTTTGTCCGCTGGCTTGTCCGTGTGTTTGTCCTCATGTTTGTCATAAGGCGCGAGATTGGTGATCCTCGCGGTTGCGTCGAGCGGCGCATCGCCGACACCATCGGTCACCGGCACACGCGCCACGCCGTCGTAGAACCGCACGTAGGCCGACAGGCTACCCATGTTCGCGCCCGGTTGACCGTCGGCGCCGACAGTCGGATACACGAAGTCGCCATCGATCCGGTAGACGCCGTGCCGCCCTTTCACCGGCTTCACCTCGATACTGTTCCACGCACCGAAAAACATGTAGCTGGCAAAGCGCGCGCCGTTCGGCGGCACACCTGCCACCACCGCTTTGTCCGCAATCGCCTCGAGACGTTGACGCGCAGCCGCTACCGCACGACCGAGCAGCGCGTCGTTGGGATAGTCGTTGCCGCGGCTCACCGCCGTGCGGTAGTACGCGCGCGCGTCCGGCAGCGCGCCCAGCCTCACTTGCACGTCACCCTGATGGACCAGCGCCATCGCCACGCGAGCCCGCGCCGAACTGGTCGCTTTCGGCGAGTTCTCTTCGTTCGCCTGCATGGCAGTGGCCTCCGCGAGCGCGGCTTCCATCGCGACCAGCGTTTGCGCGTCCTTGAGGCGCCCTGCTTCGAGCGCGGCCACGCCCAACGCCGCGCATGACGCGTTCGTGCGGCACGGCACGTCCTTGCCCGCCAGCAGGTTGCGCCGATAGAGTTCGGCGCGCGAATCGGCCGCTTCCGTTTGCGCAGCGACAAGCGCAGGCATGAGCGCTGCAATGGCAGCAGAGACGGCAACGGCAGCAGCGGCGGTTTTGACGTTCATGAGCAAGAGAGGACGGTGGTGGCGACGTGTTTCGAACACGCGCTTCAAGTAGCCGTATGCGCCGCACGTTTGACGTGGGTTGCCACGGACGCTGGCCGTGATGCTGACAGAAAACCGGCGATTGCGCGAACCCTTGCATGGCGGCAAAGCGGACGGCCAATCGCGCGATTCGGTCGCAACGCCCGGCACGCGGCTCTCCGTGACTTTTGAGCATGCACGGCGGCTTGCATGAAACGCATTCGACCGGTCATGCGGCACGCATCAAGCCGCTTGTCATACCCGAGTCATACATGATTTTTCGCATTGGCAATGCGTTCGTTTGAAACTGTTCCCGTACGGAGGAACAGCAGAACAAAAGGCGACGCGCCTTTATCCGAGGGCCTGCACCCCGAACTTCTTACGATACGCGCCCGGGCTCGTCAACGCGATACGCCGGAAATGCCGCCGCAGCGATTCTTCGGAACCGAAGCCCGCCAGCTCAGCCACGCGCGCCATCGGCAACGGAGTCGGCGCCTCAAGCAGTTCTCGCGCAATCGCCACGCGTTCACGCACCAGCCATTCGTAGGGCGCCATGCCCGTAGCGTCGTGGAACTGCCGCTGAAGCGTACGCGGGCTCATCGCCGCCCATTCGGCCAGCGAGCGTAAGGTATGTGGCAACGCAGGGTGGCGGCGCACCCAGTCCATCAGCTTCGCAAGGCGGCTGCCTTCGTCTTGCGGCATCGGCCGCGGCACGAACTGCGCCTGACCGCCCTCGCGATGCGGCGGCACCACGAGACGCTGCGCGACCCGGTTGGCTATCGCGCTGCCATGATCCCGCCGCACCAGATGCAGCAGCATGTCGAGCCCTGCCGCCGATCCCGCCGAGGTGATGATCTGTCCTTCGTCGACATATAACGAATCGGGCTGTACGCGTAAGTGCGGATAGCGCTGCTGCAATTTGTCGGCGTAGCGCCAGTGTGTCGTGACGGTCTTGCCATCGAGCACACCCGCAGCAGCCAGCACGAACACGCCGGAGCAGATCGAGCAAAGGCGCGCGCCGCGTTCGTAGGCGGCGCGAATCTTTTTCAACAGCGGCTCGGGTGGCAATTCGTCGGCATCGCGCCAGCCGGGAATCACGATCGTGTCAGCGCGATCCAGCAGCCTGAGCGTGTACGTCGCGGCGACGGTGATGCCGCCGGCTGCGCGAATCGGACCGGGTTCGCTCGCGCATACCGCGAAGCGATACCAGTCCACACCGAGTTCAGGACGCTCGAGCGCGAACAGTTCGGTCACACAGCCGAATTCGAAGGTACAGAGCCGGTCGTAAGCCAGCGCGACGACAAGATGATTGAGCATGGCGTGATGTTACCGGAGATTGACGATTGCGCCACTTACCCGGTGCGTGGGGTGTCGCGACAATGAAGGCTCCAGAATCGCTTCGCCAGACAACCACGCTCACTGTCCAACCGGAACTTCGCCATGTCGACGCTCAACACCCTCACCGCCCACAACGCCGTCACCGCCGTCCCTGCCGCCGATAGCGCCGCCGCCCTTGCCCACTTCCAGGCGTCGCTGCAATTCGAAACCGACTGCTCGGACGTGTCCGCGGCACTCGCGAGCGGCACGTCCGGCTTCGTGCTGCTCGACGTGCGCAGCCCGGCGCTGTTCGAACAGGGCCACGTGCCGGGTGCACTGAACCTGCCGCACGGAAAAATCGTGGCGTCGAAGCTCACCGAGTACCCGCAGGACACGCTGTTCGTCACCTACTGCGCAGGCCCGCATTGCAACGGCGCCGCACGCGGCGCACTGCGTCTCGCGCAGCTGGGACGCCCCGTCAAACTGATGGTCGGCGGCATTACGGGCTGGCTCGACGAGGGATTAACCCTGGTACACACCACGCCAGCCGTGTGATGCTCAAACCCCATGACTAACATATTGAAAATCAATTAAATAAACGCCACCAACTGTCGATAACAAGTTCAGCCGCTTCCCTCTTGCGGTTGGACTTAACATGCAGAGCTCATACAATTTTTGGCTGGTCGGAATCTCGTTCGTCGTTGCGACGCTGGCGTCGTACACGGCGCTCGATTTGACGGGCCGTATCTTCCTGCTGGCGTCGGCCGGTCTGCGGCACGCGTGGCGCCTCGGCGGCGCCGCCGCGCTCGGTGTCGGCATCTGGTCGATGCACTTCGTCGCCATGCTCGCCTTCAAGCTGCCGATTCCGCTCGGCTACGATTTCGCGACCACTGCTTATTCGCTTGGACTCGCGATCGGCGTGTCGTATCTGGCGCTGGTCGTGACGACCCATGTGCGGCTCACGCCGCTTCGGCTCGTGGCCGGCGGCGTGCTGATGGGCATCGGCATTGCCGGCATGCACTACACCGGCATGGCGGCGATGCAAATGACACCGGGCATCCACTATCAGCCGGCCTGGTTCGCAGGCTCGCTGGCGATCGCGATCGGCGCCTCGACCGCTGCGCTGTGGATGGCGCGCGCACTCAGTAACGATGACGAACTCCACGTTTTGCGCAAACGTTTCATTGCGGCGCTGGTGATGGGCGTCGCGATCAGCGGCATGCATTACGCCGGCATGGCGGCCGCCGAATTTCTGCCCGGCGCCGTGTGCGGCGCGGCCAAGGGCGTGAACGCCGCATGGCTCGCGACTTCGGTGATCCTGTTCACGTTTGCGATTCTGATCGTCACGCTGATACTGTCGCGTTTCGATGCGCGCACCAGCTTTCTGGTCGGCGCAGTCTCGAAGCTGAATGGTCAGATCGTGCGGCTCGCCACGCTCGACACGCTGACGGGCCTGCCCAACCGCAGCACGCTGACCGAACGCATCGACCGCGCAATCCATAGCGCGCGCCGGCAGCGTTCGCTGTTCGCCATCCTGTTCATGGATCTCGACGGCTTCAAGACCATCAACGATTCGCTAGGTCATTCGGCCGGCGACGAAGTGTTGTCCGCGTTCGCCCAGCGCCTCCTGCTGTGTGTGCGAGAGAGCGACACCGTCGCGCGTCTCGGCGGCGACGAGTTCGTCGTGCTGTCCGAGAACCTCGCGTCGCGGGAAGACGCCGGCGCGATGGCCGAAGGCGTGCTCGAACGGATGCGCCAGGGCATATGGACCGATTCGCAGCCGCTGCAGGTGATGCCGAGCATCGGCATCGCGCTTTTCCCCTACGACGGCGATACCGTCGACACGCTGCTCAAGCATGCCGATGCGGCCATGTACGAAGCCAAGCGCGCGGGCCGCAGCACCTATCGCTTCTTTGAACAAAGCATGAACGAAGCCGCGACGCGCACGCTGCAAATTCAAAGTGCGCTGCATGAAGCGCTCATCGCCGGCCATTTCTCACTGCATTTCCAGCCGAAGTTCCACGGCAGCGGCGACTCGCTGGCGGGTGCCGAAGCGCTGATCCGCCTGAATCATCCGCAACTCGGCGCACTGGCGCCGCTCGAGTTCATTCCGATTGCCGAGCGCTCGGGCCAGATCGTGCAGATCGGCAACTGGGTCCTGCGCGAGACGTGCCGGCAGATTCGCCGCTGGGTCGACCAGGGCCTGCCGTCGATGAAAGTGGCGATCAACCTGTCGCCGCGCCAGCTGTCGCAACCGGACCTCGTCGCGACGATGCTCGAGATCGTGCAAGCTGAAGGCGTGCAATGCGGGCAGATCATGTTCGAAATCACCGAAACCGTCGCCATGCAGGATGCGCAGAAAACCATCGAGATGATCCGCGCGTTCCAGGCAAGCGGCTTTGAAATCGCCATCGACGATTTCGGCACCGGCTATTCGAGCCTCGCCTATCTGCAACGCTTTCGCGTCAAGCAGCTGAAGATCGACCGCTTCTTCACCAACGGGCTCGACGAGCACGGACCGGAAGGCAGTGCGATCGTTTCCGCGATCATTGCGCTCGCCCACTCGCTGGAAATGGACGTGGTGGCCGAAGGCGTCGAAACCGAATCGCAGCTCGACATGCTCAAGTCGATGATGTGCGACGAGATGCAAGGCTTCCTGCTAGGCAAGCCGCTCACCGCCGAGGACTTCGGCGAGCTGCTGCGGGCAAGAATGGTGGCCGCATGAACATCCTGATCTGTTTGAAATATGTATACCTTCGCGACCCAGTTCGCCCATCATGGCGCGCCTGCTGCGTCGCCTCGTTTTACCTATGAGCAGGAACAAACAGATTGGTTGCCGGAGACTTCATGAAAATTGACGTAGCGACGTTCCAAACGGTGTGGCTGATCACGTTCCTGTGCAGCGCCCTCATCACAACAGCGCTTTCGCGTATGTTCGCGCAGGTGGGTGCCTTCCGCTTCTGGGCCGTCGGCTTTTATCTGCTTGCCACCGCCACGGCATGCTTCACGTTGCACAAGATCTGGCCCAACGACCTGCTGTTGCTGGCCACCGCGACGCTGGCGTTGCAAAGCCGCATTCTGATCTGGACGGGCACGCGCGATCTGTTCGGTGCATCGGTGCCGTGGCGCGCCGGCCTCGTTGTCACTGCTGTGTTCTGCGTGCTGTATGGGAGCGTGCTGGCATGGCATGCGCCGCTGGCGGTCCGCGCCAGCCTGCTGGCGCTGTTTTTTGCGCCGTGCCGCGCGGCGACACTGTATGAAGTGTACCGGCGGCGCCGTCCGCAACTTGGGGCGGCACGTATGCTGGTGGCGGTGGGTAGCGGTATCGCGACGCTCAATGCCATCGTGCCGCTCGTGCTGGTATTGCTCGACCGCTCCAATATGACGCTGCTGTACGGCAATCCTCGCACCACCTCGGCGCTTTATGCCGTCGTGTTTGCAGGCGATCTGCTGCTGACTATCGGCCTGATCGTGCTGGCCTTGCATCATCTGATCGTCGAACGCGACATGCTCGCCACGCTTGACCGCGGCGCGCTGGAGCGTCTCGCCGAGTCAAGGGAAATGCGCGGACTGCACGAATCGCGCACGCAGCGCGACGTGCTCGGCCACGACACGTCCACGCAGCGCCAGACGCTGCCCGGGACTGTTTGAGGCGGCGCGGGGCCAATTAGCTGCTTGGCCAGTCAGCCGATTAGCCGGCCTTGCGCGCCTCGCGTGCGGAATCGGCCACCGATACGAGAATCGGCGCCGCCTGCGCGGCTTCACGCTTGGTGAGCTTGCCGTCCACCGAGGCGCCGCAATCCATCCGCAACTGCTGGTAGTAGATGTTGCCGGTCACGTGCGCATTGCTCTGCAGCTCAACGAAGTGATCGGCGATCACGTCGCCGACTATCCGGCCGTTAACCACCACATCATAGCCATGCACGTTGCCTTCGATCGAGCCGCGGTCGCTCAATACCAGCAGCGTCTGGGTGCCCGGCTCGCCGCTGACGTTGCCCTTCACGTGGCCGTCCATGCGCAGGCCGTCACTGAATATAAGGTCGCCCGTGATCCGCACGTCGTGTGCGATGAGGGTGGCGAGCTTGGTCCGCTGGATGCCCGCGTGTTTTTTCTTGCTGAACATAAGTATCTCTATGAATTGGAAATGTTCGTCGCGTGATGCTTTCCGGGCGACGAGCCGGGAGCTTGCTTGCTGGATTGCCGTTCTTGCCGCGTTGCGGTGTTGCGCGCCTCGGGTTAGCGCGACGCTAACAGTGGTGCGGTGCGAGCTTGCCGCATCCATGCCGTCACTCACCCACAGTTAGCGGCGCGGCGCCCCCGTTTGCACCAGCGGCTTCGTCTTGCTCTGGCCGCGCAGGAACTGCAATTCGGCATTCAATCGCGCGACGTCGGCGGCGGCGCCATCCGCGGTTTTCTGCACCGCGGCACGCGCCGCCGATTCCTGCGCCAGCGCAAGCCGCGCGCGAGCGAGTTCCGTCTGTTCGCTGTCTGCATCGACGGGCGCCGCGTTGCATTGATCGGCCGATGTGTCGGCGCGCTGCATATGCCACGCCGCAATGGCCGCCGCGCCACCTGCCGCGCTGAGCACGCACACGATCGCCCACGTGGCCACGCGCAGAAACAGCGGGCGCGTGGGCTGCAACGTATAGGCGCGGTGAGTCAGACTGCCCGCGTCGCGGGAAAAACGTCGTTCAACCATGGGGCGTAGGCGCGAAGAGCGCGAGGTAGGCAGCCGGATCGACCGGCGCGCCATTAACCAGCACTTCAAAATGCAGATGCGGGCCGGTCGAGCGGCCGGTCGAGCCGACATCGGCGACATACTGGCGCGGCAGCACCAGATCGCCGACATGCACGACGACGCGCGACGCGTGGCCGTAACGGGTCACGAGGCCATTGCCATGATCGATTTCGACCGCATTGCCATAGCCCGATTTTTCGCCGGCGAAGATCACCCGGCCACCCGCGGCTGCAAGAATCGGCGTACCCGTTCTGGCGACCAGGTCGATGCCCGGATGAAAACTCAAACGATGCGTGAACGGATCGGTGCGGTTGCCGAACGGCGAGCCGAAGCGCACGCCGTCGGCGGGCATGCGGCCAGGAAAGGCGGTGTACGCAATCGCGTGGTCGGCGGTTTGTTGCTCGAGCGCGGACAGCGTTGCGGCGATGCAATCCAGTTGTTGTTGGGTGCGCGCGGCGTCGGCATGACTGGCCGGTAGCGGCATGACGTCAGTGCAGCGACGCGGCGGTAAAGAAGGACCACCCTCGCCTTCGCTGTCGGTCGCGGACGTGTCCGGTTCAGAGGCAGAGCGCGGGGTAGCTGGTGCAACCGGTGCGCGCGGCGCCGGCCGTGGTGTATTCAGACGTGCCTCGAAATCGCGCAACACGCCGACCTGCATCGTCAGGCGCGCGATGCGCGGTTCGATCTGCGCCACGGATGCATTCAGCTTGCCGAGTTGATCGATCGCGTAGTCGCGCTCAATACGGTTCGCCGTCTGATCGCCGGCGCCGCCATGCACCGGCCAATGCATGCCGATCGTGATGCCCGCGGCGAGCGCCAGTGCTGCTGCACCGCACGCCGTGGCCACCGCGATGGTCAGCGCCGTGCGGCGCGTGACGAAACCGACCGAGCCGCTGGAAAGCTGATTGCCGACGCGAAACACGGAGGACATCAACGATTCCCTGCGCGCGCCACGCGGCCCGCGCAAGGCTGCGCACGGGCTGCATAACGCACGTTCATCGTGTTCGGCTTGTTGAACGCGCCCAGCGTGCTGAGCGTGCTAAAGCGGGAGAGCAAATCGGCGGACAAGGCTAACGGCATGCGGCATCAACCGGACAACATGCCGGCGGCGATAGTGGACAAAGGGCGCCGATTATCGCCTGGCATCACGAACCATCATCTCAAATACAGATGGCAGCGAAGAGCCGCAAGCGGATCCGCACTCAAGCCGACAACGCCGCCGCGTGCCCTCGCCGATCGAGTCCTTCCAGTTCCCCGAGCCGCGCAACCAGTGCATCACTGGCACGCGTCATCGGCATACGCAACTCATCGCGTATCAGGCCTTGCGCGGCGAGCAGGGCCTTCACCGGCGCAGGATTCGGCTCGGCGAACAGCGCCTGGATCAGCGGCGCGATCTCATGAAAAATACGCCGTCCTTCGTCAAGCCGTCCTGCTGACAGCGCACGATACAGCGCGACGAACCGTTCCGGCCGCAGATGCGCCGAGGCCGCGATCGCCCCGCTCCCACCCAGACACAAGGTGTTGAAAATGTTGATATCTTCCCCGGTCAGCACCTGCAAGCGCCCATCGCGAATCAGCGCGAGCGTGGTGTCGAGCGAACCGGCGCAATCCTTCACCGCCTGAATCCGCGGATGCGCGGCGAGCGTCAGCAGCGTGTCGAGTTCGAGCCGCACGGCGGTTCGATAAGGAATGTCGTACAGCACGACAGGCTTGTCGCTCGCATCGGCGAGCGCCATGAAATGCCCGACGATGCCCGCTTGCGAAGGCCGGATGTAGTACGGCGCGGCCATCAGTACACCGGCGATCGGCAGTGCGTTCAGTTGCTCGATGCGTTCCTTCATGCTCGCCGTGTGATTCCCCGACACGCCGACCAGCACCGGCAGCGCGGGTGCGTCTGCCCCGTGAGCGCTGTGAGCGGCGGCTCGCGCTTCGTCGAGAATCGTCGCCAGCACGGCGTCCTGTTCGGCGGCGTCGAGCGCGGCCGGCTCGCCAGTGGTGCCGAGCGCGACCAGCCCGGCGATGCCCGCATCGGCATAGCGGCGCACCAGCGCGCGCAGCGCGGCGTGATCCACTTCGCCGTCGGCGAACGGCGTGATGAGCGGAACCCAGATACCCGAAAAAATAGACATGTCTTTACCTCGATGACGACCGTATCGATTCCGATCAGCGGTGCGAGGGAGGAAAAACAGGGAATGCCGCAGGCGGGCGTTGACCGGCTGTTCCGTCGCACATCTGACGGAACAGCAGCTCCGGTCAGATGAGCGGCTGTTTTTTGGCTTTGGCGCTAACGCTCGGGAAACCCGCGCGTGCGACCACGACGCTCGCAAAAGCGAGACGTGCGGTGGTTGACGGACGGAGTCGGAGCGTTTGGCCGGGATGCATGAAACGCAGTGTAACCGCGTCCGGGGCGAGTTTGCAAAGCAGGTTGGCAAACAGGTTTGCCAAACTCGCAAAATTGCTTGACTTCTGCGACAGGGAAACTAATATACGCACCGCGTACATAGCCGGTACGCAGCCCTTTCCCGACAGGTGCCCGCATGAGCGTCCCACAACAAGCTTTCCTGCGCGACGCGATGCGTCGCATGAACATGACCCGCGAGACCTTCGCAAGCCGTATTGGCGTGTCACGCCGGGCGCTCGACACGTGGTTGCTGCCGGACGATTCGCAGGAATCGCGGGCCATGCCGGAGATCGTGGAGCGTTTCGTGTCGGAAATCGTAGTGCATGGCGAGCCGGGTGAGAACTATACGCAAAGCGTAGACTCACAGTCGCTGGCAAGCCAGATGCTGTTCGAGGGCAAGCCGCAACTACTGTCGGTCGATCAGTTCTCGCGCGACTCGGTCGAGGCGCTGTTTCGCGTCGCCGACATCATGCAGCCGATCGCGCGGCGCCGGAAAATCTCCCGCGTGCTCGAAGGTGCGGTGCTCGGCAATCTGTTTTTCGAAGCCAGCACGCGAACCCGGGTGAGCTTCGGCGCGGCATTCTGCCGGCTCGGCGGTTCGGTGTGCGACACCACCGGCTTCACGTTTTCGTCGATGGCCAAGGGCGAGTCGATCTACGACACCAGCCGCGTGATGAGCGGCTATGTGGATGCGCTGGTGATCCGCCATCCAGAGCAAGGCTCGGTGGCCGAATTCGCGCGCGCCACCAACGTGCCGGTGATCAACGGCGGCGATGGTCCGGGCGAGCATCCGAGCCAGGCGCTGCTCGACCTGTACACGATCCAGCGTGAGTTCTCGCGGCTCGGCAAGATCGTCGACGGGGCGCATATTGCGCTGGTCGGCGACCTGAAATATGGCCGCACAGTGCATTCGCTGGTCAAGCTGCTGGCGCTGTATCGCGGCATCAAGTTCACGCTGATCTCGCCGCCCATGCTCGAAATGCCGAGCTACATCATCGAGCAGATTTCGCGCAACGACCACGTGATCGAGCAGACTCACGATCTGCCCGCCGGGCTGCGCGGCGCCGACGTGGTGTACGCCACACGCATCCAGAAAGAGCGCTTCACCGACGAATCCTTCGAAGGCTATACGCCGGACTTCCAGATCAATCAGGCGCTGATGGACAGCGTGTGCGGCGCCGACACGCTGATCATGCACCCGCTGCCGCGCGACAGCCGGCCGGGCGCGAACGATCTGAGCGTCGATCTGAATCACGATTCGCGTCTAGCGATTTTCCGCCAGACCGACAACGGCATCCCGGTGCGGATGGCGATTTTCGCGGTGCTGCTGGGTGTCGAAAAACTGGTCCAGCATTCGATGCGCGACGCCGCGTGGCGCCCGCCCGTTTATCTTGGTCCGGACGATGCGGTGTTTCACGGCATCGATTGATCAGGATTCGAGATTGAAAAGATGGCCTTGCAGATCACCCGCAAGGCCATTTCGGCAGCTGCAACCTCCATCTTCAGTACACAGCCGATTAAATCCGGACTAGACTGAATTCGTTAGTTTCCCCCTCAACCGCAACATCAACAGTGTCAGTCGCCTTTAAAGAAGTCGCTTATTGCAGTGCGTCACGGATCGATTCGATCCCGGATTCACCCACATACGAACAGGACGACTCATCATGGCTGACACGAGTTATATGGCGCGCAAATCCGTCGCGGATATTGTCGCAAGTGCGGAGGGCGGTGCACACCTGTCGAAGTCGCTGGGCGCGCTCAGCATTACGGCGATGGGTATCGGCGCGATCATCGGCGCCGGCATCTTTGTTCTGACCGGCACGGCCGCGGCCCATTACGCGGGGCCGAGCATCATTCTTTCGTTTGTCCTCGGCGGGATTGCCTGCGCCTTTGTCGGACTCTGCTACTCCGAACTGGCTGCCATGCTGCCGGTCTGCGGCAGCAGTTATACCTACACCTACGCCACGCTCGGCGAATTGTTCGCGTGGATCATCGGCTGGGATCTGATCCTCGAGTATGCGATGGGCGCGGCGACCGTTGCGGTTGGCTGGTCAGGCTACATCGTGAGCCTGTTGCACAACGTCGGGATCAACATTCCGCCCACCATGGCGGCTGCACCCGGCACCACGGTGACGCTCGCCGATGGCAGCACGGTCGCCGGTATCGTCAACTTGCCGGCGGTCTTCATTATCGCCGTGCTGACCACCATGCTCGTGCTCGGCACCAAGGAGTCGGCGCGGCTCAATAACATCATGGTTGCAATCAAACTGACCGTGGTGTTGGCGTTCATCGTCATTGGCGCCTTTTTTGTGCATCCGGCCAACTGGCATCCGTTCATTCCGCAGAATACCGGCGAATTCGGCAATTTCGGCGCGAGCGGCATTCTTCGGGGATCGGCCGTCGTCTTCTTCGCTTTCATCGGCTTCGATGCGGTATCCACCGCGGCCCAGGAAGCACGCAAGCCGCAGATCGACATGCCGATCGGCATTCTTGGCTCGCTGGTGGTCTGCACGATACTCTACATTGCGGTCGCCGGCGTACTGACCGGACTCGTGCCGTATGCCGAACTCAACGTCCCGGATCCGATCGCGAAAGGTGTCGATGCGATCGGCGTCACATGGTTTTCCGTGCTCATCAAGATCGGTGCGCTGACCGGCTTGACAACAGTGATACTCGTGCTGCTGTATGGTCAGAGCCGCATCTTCTTCACGATGTCGCAGGACGGCCTCCTGCCGCACCTGTTCGCGCGAGTCCATCCGCGTCTGCAAACACCTCATCTGAGCCAGATCATGATCGGCGCCATCGTCGCGGTTGTGGCGGCGTTCACACCGATCAACGTGTTAGGCGAGATGGTCAGCATCGGCACTCTGTTCGCCTTCATTCTCGTCTGCGGCGCCGTGATCTATTTACGCCGCAGCGACGCAGCCGCCACGAGGCCGTTCCGCGTGCCGGGCGTGCCGGTGATCCCGATCCTCGGGATCCTGTTTTGCCTGCTGCTGATGACCGGGCTGCCGCTCGTCACGTGGTTACGGCTCGTCGTCTGGCTCGTGATCGGGCTCGTCATCTACGGGATCTACGGTCGCAGTCATTCGCGCCTTCGCCATCCGGAGCGGCCGCGCGACTGATATTACCGACGATGCGGTATTTCACGGCATCGATTGAACGACCGAACGACTGATCACGATTTGCCAATGTAAAGCGGCCTTGCTGAGAACCAGCAAGGCCGCTTTTTTTCCGCCGTCGCTCGAACGCCCGTCACGGGCGCTTCGTCACCCCGTCATCCGTGACTTCTGCTGGATTGTCCGCAGCGCGCGAAAAACGCAAAGTGACATCGCCGTCTATCGCATCCGGGCAAGCCGCCTTGTTCGGGAGAACATATCGTTCCCCGCGCACGCCGGCACTCTTCCACAGCAGGACATTCATCATGACTTTGCGACGCTTCCTGACTCGAGCCTGCCGCGCCGCACGCTCAGCAATCGGCCACCACAACGAACCGGGGGGTTGAAATGGGCACCGACCATTTTTCCAATCGGTTCCGGCTGCGTGCCACACGGGGCCATCCCCTTCCTGACGGCGCATCGCCCGGCGCGCTGCTGGCCCAATTGCGTGACGAATGCGAAGCGATGGCGCGCTACGCGTTGCATCACGGTCTGCCAGTCGCGCCCGAAACCATCGCGTTACTTAGCGCACTGATCGACGGCACGGCGCCTGTCAACCCGCCTCCCGGCACTGCCGGCGACGCGCCTCGTTACGCCGGCACCTCGCAGCACTCGCTTGCATCGATCCACCGAAAACTCGCCGCGCTCATCGCGCCGGCCACACCACAAGCCGTCACGCTGCTCGATGCGCAGCACCGTCTCGGCCGCCCGTTCGCGTGGCTCGGTCCGGTGCCGCTGATCAGGCTGCTGACGGTCGCGGCGATTGCGTTTCTGATCGCCGTGGTCGCAACCGGGCTTTCTCCCGACGTCTCCGCCGACAACGTCGAGCGCGGCTTCCTCGATTCACACGGCACGCAGCTGTTGTGGAATGCGCTGTTCCTGCTCTTTTGCGCGGGACTCGGCGCATCGTTCGCGACGCTGTTTCAGGCACATCGTTACATCGCCGCCTCGACGTACGACCCGAAGTACGACGCATCCTACGGCGCGCGCCTGATTCTCGGCCTCATTGCCGGGTTGATCCTCGTCGAGATGCTGCCGTCGCGCCTGTTCGATCAGGGCAGCATGCACAGCTTCGGCAAGCCCGCCCTCTCAATGCTCGGCGGCTTCTCGGCAACTGCCGTACACCGTCTGCTGCAAAGGCTCGTCGACACGCTCGACACGCTCGTACGCGGCGATCGCTCGTCCGACGCGGACGCCGCACAGCAGACACGCCGCGCCCAGGCCGTGAGCGAACGCACGCAATGGCAGAGTGAGATCGCCGCGAGCCTGCTCGATCTTCAGCAGTCGCTCGATCATCCGGATGCCGGCGACACCGTACGCCGACGCCTCGCGGATCTCACCCGCGCGATGCTCGCAGGCGAGCCGGCCCGGCTGTCCGTTACCCCCGTTCCAAACGACCCGGAGTGACACGATGCTCTTCCTCTACAACATGCCGGCCGCCTTGATGGGTGCGCTGATTGTCGGCGCGACGCTCGCCGCGGCCTTGGGCGGCTATCTGCTGTTTCGCCGCTGCTTCCCGGTTCAACTCGATGCCGAACAGCGCGGCATGACAGTGGCGATGATGTCCGCGGTGACCACCATCAATTCGCTGCTGGTCGCGTTCGCCGCCATCACGGTCTGGGGCACCTACGACGCCGCGGCTGGCACGGTCTCATCCGAGGCCGCGTGCGCCACCGAACTCGCTCACGATCTCGCATCGTTCGGCAAGCCGGATGCACTCACCGCCCGGCAAGAACTGATCGTCTATATCGAACATGTCGTTCGGGACGAATGGCCGCAAATGCAGCAGTACGCCCGCGCGGATGCCGGGACTCAGGCCGCGTTCGACAAGATGTTCGCGACGACCAACCGGATCGTGCCGTCGGACGATCGCGAGCGGGCGCTCCTGACCGAAGTGCTCGCCCGCGTGAATGAGATGACCAAGCTTCGGGAGCATCGGCTGCAGGCACTCGATGTCGCCATGCCGGTGACGTTATGGGGAGTCATGCTGATCGCAAGCGCGCTCTCGCTGGTGCTGCTGTACGTGCTGCCCGTGACCCGCTTTCATCTTGGGCTCGTGACCATCTGGGCAACGACGCTCGGGCTCGCGTTCTTTTTCGTGCTGGCCGTCGACCGGCCGTTCGCCGGCGAAGTCAGCGTGAGTCCGGCGCCCATGCAGCACGCCATCGACACCCTTGCCGGTGAAGACGTCGGACATCAGGCTGCGCCGGCCTAGCCGGTCTTACATACGGCCCCTGCCCCGGGCCGGATGTAAGCGTGGCATTTACTCATGCGTGACGCATAAGAGCGTCTGACCGTGCACGTTTTCAGGTGTCACGTGACGCGCAAGCCACAGCGCCGCCTCCGTGCGATTACTGACGCCGATCTGCCGAAAAAGTGCGTACAGGTGGTTCTTGATGGTCCCTTCCGCGACGTTGAGCACCCGGCAGATCTGCTTGTTCGACTTCCCTTCGGCCAGCAGACGCAACACCTCGCGCTGCCGCGGCGTCAGGCGCTCGAACGCACGATCGCTGAACTGCGCCTGAGCTGGTCC
This sequence comes from Paraburkholderia sediminicola, assembly GCF_046026675.1. Classification (GTDB taxonomy): domain Bacteria; phylum Pseudomonadota; class Gammaproteobacteria; order Burkholderiales; family Burkholderiaceae; genus Paraburkholderia; species Paraburkholderia sediminicola_F. Next base: position 2,842,422 of record NZ_JAQQEY010000002.1, read on the forward strand.
CAGTTCGGCGCCAAGGCCATAAGTGGGTGGAACATAGATCGCGCCCGAGGCGACGCGGCAGAGCGCATCGGCGAATTCGTCCGCGCTCGCATGACGCTCGACGATGCCCGAGGCGCCGGCCATCAGCGCATCGGCGATCGCCTGACGGCACACCGTGCGCACCACGAATAGCCACGGCACCGTCCCCAGGGCGTCCTGCAGCACCTTCGGCCAACCCATCCGCGCGGCACGCTCATCCCATTCAAGGGTGACCGCGCCGACCGTTCCCGGCGACAGGCCTTCCCGGATGCGGTAGATGTCTTCAGGACGCTGGGCCGACCACACCTGGCAACTGCTGTCCCGTCTCCATAAGACATCGGCTACCCCTGCCACAAATAGCGGCGGACTATCGATCATCAGAACGTTCATTTAAGCGTATCCCCTCGGTAGCGAGACGCTCGGGTTCACGTTATTTGCGTCTCTTCGGCTCGCTTTTACCGCTCTTTTGAAAATGACGCACTAGTTCCGTCGATCCGTGAAAAACGTTCTAATGCAAAAGGCACTCCATTTCTTTCAGAATTAATATGTCGCCCGCCCCTGTCGTCATGCATGACGGATGGCCTCTCCACAGATTTCTCCGATTTATGTAATTTGAATAGAGACAGTGTATTCGCACTGTCACAAATTCACCATGGAGGTCTGTATGGATGCCAATTTCATCGGCTCTGTCATTAATGCCTTACCAATGGACCAAATGATCGCCGGTCCACTGAAAGCAATGATTTCAGCGCAAACCCAGGCGGCGAAAAGTTATGCCGATTTTCTGATGCAGGTGTGCATTCAGAACGGCAAGGCAGTCGCCGTGCAGTTCGACTACGACGAAACACTGGTCGACGAGAGCGGCGTATCGAAAGGCGTGGTGCAGAAGACCATGCGCATTCCGCTGCTGGCCGCGATCGTTCATCCCATCATCGCGATCGAAGAAGGCACGATCGACTTCGAGATGGAAATCACGCAGTCGGAGAAGTCGTCGGAGTCCACAGATGCAAGCGGCGAATTCCAGGCGAAGTTTGGCTGGGGTCCGGTCAGCGTGAGCATCTCGGGACGCGTCTCGCACAAGTCGGAGCAAACCCGCAGCACCGATACGCGAGCCAAGTATTCGATCCACACGCAGATCAAGCGGCAGCCTCCGCCGGAAGCGCTGATGCGTGTCATCGACTTCCTGACGGACGCCGCCACCAAACCGGTCGTGACCGAAGACAAGGCGAAAGACGTCAAGCCGCTGCCGGCTACACCGACAGACGGCAAGCTGGTCGGCGAAAGCGCGCAGGCGAGCGGCCAGCAGCCTGTCCATCAGTAAGCACAGCGGCCACTGACGGCGGACGGATACCATGTTCAACTTCTTCAAGCGGCGCCGCGGCGTGCCGGGTTCACACGGCACGCCGGCCGAAGGCGTACCGCACGACGACGTCTCAAAGCGCACGGCCTCGCAGGATGCTAGCGATAGCAAACCGGCCGCCGCGCTCGACACGCGCGAGCCGCCGGTGGCCGCACAAGCTGCGCCGCCCGCCTCGGCGGCGGCAGGCGACGCCGACATGGCGAGCGGCAGCGGCGGAAACGTGCCGCCCGGCACTCCACCGTCCGGCGGTGCGCCGCCGTCGAGCGCGAACGGTCCACCGCCGCCGCCGCGCGGTCTCGCGCTCGACGACATCACGCGCGGCATGCAACATGCGGCAGCCGCCGCGAATCAGTTGCTCTCGCTTCAGTACACCACCGTGCTCGACCAGTTCTTCGACCAGGACGAGGACGGCCTGCTCACGCCACGTGCGGTCGACGTCGCGCTCGACGCGGAGCACACGATGCCGGTGCCGCTAGTCGCGCTGGCGACGCCGCGCGGACTGGCGCTCGACAGGATGGTCGTGCATCTGACGGTGCGCGCGGACTTCACCGAAACGCTGCCGGCAGGCGGATTGGCGGGCGGCGATCAGCGCGGCCGTTTCTTCGTGACGCTCGCGCCGCCGTCGGCACGCCCGAACGCCCAGGGCGAGCAAGCGCAGCGCGACAGTCAGCACATCGACATCGAAATGCAGTTTGTGGCGCTCGACCCGCCCGAAGCGATCATGCGCGTGATCGACGAATACACCCACCGCCTCGTACCGCGCGCACGGCACGACGACGAGGAGAAACGCCATGCCTGAGCAACCCACGTGCACCGGCACGCAAGGTATCGACCTGATCAAACAGTTCGAGGGGTTACGCCTGACCCGCTATCTCGACGCCGTCGGCAAACCGACGATCGGCTATGGGCATCTGATTCTGCCGCACGAAAGCTTCAACCGTCCGCTCTCGGAGTCCGAGGCGCTGGCGCTTCTGAGGCGCGACTTGCGCAGCGCCGAACTCGCGCTGCGCAAGCTGGTACGCGTCGCGGTCACGCAGCAGCAATTCGACGCCTTGATGTCGTTCGTCTTCAACCTCGGCGCGAGGCGGCTGCGTTCTTCAACGCTGCTGCGCTATCTGAACGCGGGCGCAAGCAGTCATGCCGCCGACCAGTTCCTCGTCTGGAACAAAGCGGGCGGCAAACCGCTCGCGGGACTGACGCGCCGCCGCCAGGCCGAACGCAAGCTCTTTCTTTCCTAGTGTCCTGACAGGAGGCTTCCCGATGATTTCGAACCATCACGCCCGGCCGGGTCTCGGGCTTAACTCGCGTGTTGTTTGCGCAATCGCAGCCGCCACCATCGTCCTCTATTCCGTCGCTGATACGCATGCCCAACAGCCAACGCCGGCGCTCACCTGCGAAGCGGAAGTCGTGCGCATCAGTCAGGCCTTGCAGATCGCGCACCAGCCGGCGCTATGCGAGCGCTGCGGCGAGCGGCTTGTGCGCACGCTCGACAGCCTTTACCGGCTCGGCGTGCTACCCACCTTCTACGCATCCGCGGACAGCGCCAACTGGGACGACCCGCAGCGCCGGCCCGCGATGATGAGCGGCCGCAGTCTCGCCGGCATTCCGGACGGCGCCGACCTGCTGGCCGACATCGACAGCGGCTTTGGGCCGCGCGGCATCCACAGGTTGCGCTACACGCCGTCGAACCGGCCTCTAGCCATCACTACGGCCGACCGTAGCGTCTCGATACCGCTGGTACCGTGCGCACCCGGCGGCGCGCCGTGACAACCCGGCAACGCACGGCGGGTGCGGCCCAGGCCATCCGTCCTATGTCGCCGTACCAGTCTTCCGCCCTATTCATGCGAACACGCCGCGCATCTACTCTGCAAGGGTAGTGAGACACAAGCAACGCATGCGTGAGACGTAGACCCGAACACTCATCGAACACACACCCAACAGGAGTAATGGCATGAATTCGGCAGCCATCCATAACAATTCGTTATCCGAACTTGATAGGCACCCACGCAGATCCTGGCACGACGTCCTGCGCGCGCGGTTCAGCGTGGTTGTGCTGATCGCCGCGACCGTCTCGTGCGCAAACGCCGCGGACCTCGCGCCGCTGCCCCCGCTCGGCGCTGATCTGCAACACACGTCCGTCTCCGGCCTGTCGTCCGGCGCTTTCATGGCGGCCCAGTTCGACGTCGCCTGGTCGAGCCGTCTGATCGGCGCGGGCATCGTGGCCGGTGGCGCGTTCGATTGCGCCGGAGAGTCGGCCTTTATCGCGCCTGCCGTGGCGGCGGTCACGCTGTGCATGCAGCCGGCAGGCGCGGCGCCGACTGCGGAAGGCGCATGGCATGCCGCGCAACGCTTTGCGAAAGCCGACCAGATCGACGACCCGGCCAATCTTCGCGAGCAACGCATTTATCTCTTCAGCGGCGCGAAGGATACCGTCGTCGCGACTCGCGTGGTCGATCAGGCCGAGCGTTTCTATGAACTGGCTCAAGTGCCGGCAGCCAGCATCGAGTATCAACGCCATCCGGACGCCGGCCATGCACTGATCACGAACCGCCCGGAAGACTCACCCTGCGATGCGAACCAGAGCCCGTACATCAACAACTGCGGCTTCGAGCAATCGCACGAGATGCTGCGTTGGATCTACGCGAAACCCAATGCGCCGTTGAATGCACCCGCGACGCAGGCAAGCGGCCAGTTGCAGAGCTTCGACCAACGGGAGTTCGATCCCGACCGCCGCGCCTCGCTCGCCGACATGGCCTACGTGTACGTGCCGGCTGATTGCCTGCATGCGGCGTGCGCCGTGCATGTCGCGTTCCACGGTTGCGTGCAGAACGCCGACGCCGTCGGCCAACGATTCGTGCGCGGCGCCGGCTACAACGAGATCGCCGACACCAACCGCCTGATCGTGCTCTACCCGCAGGCTGCGAAATCGGCCGTCAATCCGCTCGGATGCTGGGACTTCTGGGGCTACACGAGCCCGGACCCTGACCATCCCAACTTCAATACCCGCGAAGCGCCGCAAATGGCCGCCGTAATGAAGATGATCGAGCGCCTGGGCGGCGCACGTCAGTGAATGCGGTGATTGTCATCGCTCATCGCTCATCGAAACCGAACCCGAAACCGAAACCGAACCGATCAAGGATCCGTCATGCTCTCGACCCTCATCACACAGTGGGAAAACGCCAATCTCGCCGCCTTCCAGTTATTCAGCAAGCTCGTGGCTCAGTCGGCCAACCCGGCGGGACTGCCTGGCGCCACGACGGATGTCCGTGCGTGGCGCGCCTTCGTCCGCACCGCCCTGCAGAGCACCCAGCAGTACACAAGTGCAGCGCAATCGGCATTCGACGCCGGCTGGCGTGAGCAGCGCGACCGTCTCGCGCTGCCGGGCGCTGCTTCCGCGATCAAGGAATTGGCCGCGATCAATGCCGACCTCGCGACGCGCATCGCCCAAGGTCACGTGCAGCACACCGGTGCGCTTACCGATGCGGCCGCCCAGTATCTCGACGACCTGTCCCGCAGCCGCAACGCCACGGATGCCGCGATGGCCCTCGGCCGCTTCGCGAACGACATGCAGGCGCAGAGCCGGGCGCAAGCGCTGCATACGTCGTCGGTCGCCGGCAGCGTGTCGCCCGCCATCACGCAGTGGATCGAGAAGCATCTCTCGGACGACGACGCGGAGCCCGCGAAATGAACGTCAATCTTCGGTTCGTCAACCGCTCGAATGACTGCGGCAACAGCGAAGTCGTGCTGTTCCAGCGCAACGTGATTCCCGATTTCGACGAGCTCGCGATCGCATGGAAGGTGATTCGCTTCTGCGGCCGGGATTGCATCCATCCGTTCGTCTATTCGACGGAGATCGAGATCGCGCTCGGCGACGAGCACGGCAACTACTCGCCGCGCATGAGCGCGCAGCACGGCGAACGTTTCGTCATCGGAGTTCATCCGACCGGGCGCGCCCGGCTCACCGCCGAACCGGCGCAGGCGGGCGGCACGGACGGCGGTCCGGAAATCCAGGTCGCTAACCGGATGTCGCGCGGCGCGGTCAACGTCAACGCCTTCAACGCCGGCAAGCTGATTGCCGCCAAGCAGGCGGTGGCGCCGGCGCAGAAGGCCGTTTTCCGCTTCACGCCGGCGCTGTGGATTGGCGTGGCCTCGCAGATCGAGGAAGGACACGCGCTCAGTTCCGCTGTGCTGTCGAGTGACAACACGATGCTGCCGCTCGCCGGCATTGCTGCGGGCGACATCGTGATGACAGGCGGCGGCAGCGGCGTCGACGCGCAGCCCTTAGCTTTCACGTTCGAAAACGTCGTGCATCTATAGCGTCTTTAGCGGCTCGAGCCGGCACGACGCCCACATACGGCGTCTCACCTCTTCTTTCGTTTGACGGCCCGTCCAACCGGCAGGCCGGTGGCAAGGTGCGCGGCAAACCGATTGCCGTATTTCAACCTCAAGGAGCAGGCAAGTGGATATTCAACTGAACTTCGTCAACCGTTCGAACGACGCTAACAATTCGAACATCGTGATTTTCCAGAAAAACGTCGCGACGGATTTCGACGAACTGGCGATCGCGTGGAAAGTGATCCGCAATTGCGGCCAGGGCGACAATCATCCGTTCAAGTTTCCAATGACGATGAGCGTCAGCGCGAGCGACAGCTACGGCAACTACATGCCGCAGCAAACCGCGACCAACGGACAGGTCTTCCAGATCGTCCGCTCGACATCGGGCGACGTGCTCACGCTCGGGACGGATCCGGGTAACAGCTCGGAAGTCCAGGTCCGTAACGATCTGCCGAACGGCGCCACGAACGCGACCATTTACAAGGACGGCAGTCCGCTTGCGACCAAAACATCGATCGCGCCGGGGCAAAAGGCCGTGTTCCAGTTCAAGCCGACTCTGTGGATCGGTGTCGCGTCGCAGATCGAACAGGGCGCGTTGCTGAATTCGGCCGTCATCTCCGACATCAACACGGAGCTTTCGCTGCTCGGCATTGCCAGCGCCGACATCGTGATGACGGGCGGCGGTCCCGGCCCGCGCTCGTTGCCGTTCACCTTCCGGCTCGAACACGTCGTGATGGCGTAACGGACACGCGTTCGGCGTCGGAAGATTCGCCATTCGACGCCGCTTCACTCCACCAGGAAAAGGTTCGCCATGGACATCAAACTCAACTTCATCAACCTCTCCAACGACGTCAACAACAGTCAGATCGTGATCTTTCAGAAAAACGTCTCGACGGATTTCGACGAGCTCGCCGTTGCCTGGAAGGTCATCAGCAACTGCGGGCGCGGCGACAATCACCCGTTCGTCTTTCCGCTGCTCACCACGGTTACTGCCAGCGACTCGGACGGTAACTACATGCCGCAAAAAGTCGCGCAGAACGGCCAGATGTTCAGCGTGAGCCGCGCGGCATCCGGCAACGTGCTGGCTATCGCCGGCGCGTCGTCGAGCTCGCGCGAGATCCAGTTGCGCAACGATCTGCGCACGGGCGCCATCAGCGCCGGCGTGTTCAAGGACAACCGGCTGCTCGCGAAGAAGACCGGCATCGTGCCGGGGCAGAAGGCCGTGTTCGAGTTCAAGCCGACGCTCTGGATCGGTACCGCCTCGCAGATCGAGCAAGGCAAGGTGATGAATTCCGCCGTGATCTCCGACATCAACACCGAGTTGTCGCTGCTCGGCATTGCGCGCTGCGACATCGTGATGACGGGCGGTGGCGGCGGGACCACAGCGGTGCCGTATCAGTTCAAGCTGGCGAATATCGTGATGGGCTGAAAGCGCCTCGGCCCATTACCTCGCATGTGACTTTTCGCCCATTTGATCGTGAGTCACCAGGCGCTACCTTTGGTAGTGCAGACAATCCTGGTCCGACGCAAAAAGCCCGGAATCGATCGACGTAATGGATATTTCCGGCCCTGCTCTTGTCCTGCTCATGATTCGCAACAGCAACCTTTAAGGGAGATGCATCATGCCGCTTCACGGAACCGAAACTGAAAAACCAAAGAAGGCGAAGGACTCGTTAGTCAGCGAGTACCACCAGCAGAAGCAGAAAGGCATCACCTTCTGGATCCGCAAAGGGCTTCTGAATGGCAACAACAACCCGGACGTCTACCTGCTTGGCGGCCATCTCGTTGTTCGTCTTTACAACCTGGAAGACGATGAGCAGGCGAATGACGTGTCGGGCACCACCCACTGGATCTTCAAATCGTCGGCCGGTCATTACTATGGAGTCGTCGTCGCCGGACCGCTCGGCGAGGACTAGAACAACGCGGTGATTCGCGGCATCGATTGACCGTCGATTGATTTCGATTTGCCGATGCAAAGCGGCCTTGCTGTGAATCAGCAAGGCCGCTTTTTTATGCCGCCGCAGGGCGCTGTCACGTTGCTGGGATGGTCGGGTAAGATCGCGTGATGAAGAATGCAAAGTCGCTCTACCACGGTCATCGCTTTCCGCCGGCGGTCATCAGTTGTGCTGTGCGCTGGTATTTCAGGTTTCAACTCAGCCTGCGTGATATCGAAGAACTGCTGTCCGAGCGCGGGGTTATCGTCAGTTACGAAACGATCCGACGCTGGTGCGATAAGTTTGGTGCGTGTTTCGCAAACCATGTCAAAGCGGTGCGTCGCAGGCCCGGCACGACCTGGCACCTTGACGAAGTATTTGTGACGTTGCGCGGAGAGCCTTACTTGTTGTGGCGCGCTGTCGATCAGCACGGGATCGAACTCGATATCCTGCTACAGAGGCGCCGCGACAAGGCTGCAGCCAAACGATTTTTCAAGCGTGTGCTTGCCTCGTGTGCTGAAGCACCGCGCAAGATCGTGACCGACCTGCTGCGCAGCTATCCAGCGGCGAAAGCCGAGATTCCGGAACTGGCTCACATCAGGCACATCTTCGTCAAAGCCGGCGCACGGTTGAACAACAGGGCAGAAAACAGTCATCAGATCCGTCCGCTTTCTGAACAAACGCGGAGCCTTTCAGCTCTCGCGTCGCGAACGCTTTAACGTGACAGCGCCGATCAAACCGGTCAGTTCGAAGTCGACGTCATTTCGTCCGTGGTGTTCTTGCAGAGCGAAGCGCAACCGGCGGCAGTTGTTTAACACGGCCGCCGCTCAATAGCGGTCGACGCCCGGTTCATGTCGATTGGCACGACGCCGAATAAGTTCTTGAGTACGCGGTCGCGAGGGGCGCCGCCCGCTTACTCAACCCGCCGACTCCGCTCGCCGGAATATCGGCCGGCCGTCATCTGGCAATGTCGCCTGACCGCGAATTGCCGCTCAGGCCCGAACCATAACCGGAAGTGTCGATTGCAGACGATTTATGCAGCGCTGCACGAAATTCCGCCGCCTTGAATTCGCCGTAAGGGTAGTCCGCCCAGTCGAGCGGGTTGTAACCCGCTTGCTCGGCCTGGATGAGATCGGCGCGTACCTGCGCGCGAGTAACGGACTGCTCGGCCGGTTGCGCGAGCGAAGCAACCGGCGCGGCAACAACGAGGGTGACAGCGACGGCTTTAATCAGCGATTTCATGGTGACCCACCTCTCCAGGCATTGCTTTTCAGGACCACACGCAAAACGCGCGCAGATAGCAAGCACAGTTTAGCAGGACAGAATATTAGGGTAAATACTATATCGGCAGATTCATAGTCCGTTGTTTTGTAGCAAACTGAAGTCCGTCGACGCAGCCCACAGCTTGCGTCGGCGTGATGAACTCTCCGTCGACGAGACGCCAAAGGCCCAATGGGTTAGCTTCCTTCAAGACGTCCGGAAGCAATGCGTCAGGTAGATCCTGATAGCAGACAGGACGAAGGAAACGGTCGATCGCCGTCGCTCCCACCGATGTGAACATCGAATTCGAAGTAGAAGGGAACGGGCCGCCGTGAACCATCGCGTGACACACCTCCACGCCGGTCGGGAAACCGTTGACCAGAATGCGACCCGCCTTGCGTTCGAGTACCGGCAACAGGCGTCGCGCATCGGCATGGTCCGCCGCATCGATCTGAAGCGTGATGGTGAGTTGCCCTTCAACGTGTTCTGCAACCTTCAGCAGCTCATCAAAATCACGGGCGCGAATCACGACCGACGCCGGACCGAACATCTCCGCCTCAAGCTCTGTCGAGGTGAGCAGGCGCTGCGCATCGGTCACGTAGAGCGCCGCCTGCGCAGAGTTCTGACGCTTGCCTGCCGGCTCACCCTGAGCCACCCTCGTCACATCAGGAACCTTGGCTACGGTTCTCGTTCCCTCGCAGTAGGCATCGAAAATACCGGGTGTCAACATCGTCTGCGCCGGCTTGGTAGTCAGCGCATTACCGGCCGCCCCGATGAACCGATCAAGGTCCGGTCCATCGATGGCAACGACGAGACCCGGGTTTGTGCAGAACTGTCCCGCGCCCATTGTCAGCGAATCAGCAAACGCCCTGCCTATCGCTTCGGCGCGGCTCGCGAGCGCACCCGGAAACAGGAACACGGGGTTGATACTGCTCATTTCGGCATAAACAGGAATCGGCTCGGGGCGGGCATTTGCGATGCGCACCAGTGCGAGTCCCCCTTGACGTGACCCTGTGAAACCGACTGCCTTGATCTGAGGATGCCCAACCAGAGCTTCACCTACGTTACGACCGGCACCGAATAGAAGTGAGAACACACCTTCTGGCAAGTCCTGCTCCTTGACCGCCCTCTGAATAGCGCGGCCGACAAGCGCCGACGTACCAAGATGCGCGCCGTGTGCCTTGACGATGACAGGCGCGCCCGCCGCCAGCGCGGATGCGGTATCGCCGCCCGCAACCGAGAACGCAAGTGGAAAGTTGCTTGCACCGAACACCGCGACCGGTCCGAGCGGCATTTTTGCCAGACGCAGGTCGACGCGAGGCAACGGCTGACGCTCGGGTTGCGCATGGTCGATTGTCGAACCGAGAAAGTGTCCGTCTCGCACGACCTTCGCGAACAGGCGCAGTTGACCGACCGTGCGTGCCCGCTCGCCCTGCAGACGCGGTACCGGCAATCCAGTCTCCGCGTGCGCCCGCTCGATCAGTTCGTCTCCCAGCTTCAGAATGTTCTCGGCGATTGCTTCGATAAACGCAGCGCGCTTCGCAAGCGTGACGTGTCGATAGACGTCGAAAGCCTGAGCGGCAAGCGAAACCGCACGCTCGACCTCCTCTGAGCCGCCCATTCCAAACACCGGCTCCGCAATATCCGAGTTAGTGGCGGGATTGAATGCACGCTTGTCACCCCCGGTGCCTCGCAGCGCTGAAAATCCGATGAGCATTTCGCCGGTTAGGATCATGTTGTTTTCCTGGATTGAATTTAATCGAGTTGGTTTTGCAGAACAGAGCGAAAGGGGGCGCGCGAGGCAGCTCGTCGAAATGAGAATTCCGACGAGCATGAGCGTATATACCGCGAGAATAGATGGCGCTCAGCTTCGATTCGAAGCGGCGCGCAAGCGTGGACTCCGTGTAGGGGAAAGGCGCGACAGCGTCAAATCGTGCAGCTAGTTCCGAAGCCAATTCATGGTTGGTTGAACAGTTGAGGGTGGGTAGACACACCACGCGCCATCGTCATGTCGAAAGAAGACGAGCGCCAGCGGCCCGGCCGAACGGGTCACTTCCACTCTCACCACTCGCCATGGCATTTTCCTCGAACGATCAGGTCGGGTGACGCGAAAACTCTCGCCGTTTCCAAACCAGTCCTTCACAAGGGCCTGAAGGGATTTGCACCGATCGTTCATTTCGCATCTCCATGCTCCGCAAGCGACGAGGCGGTATCGATATCATCGTGCGCGTTGCGGTTGCCGTCCATTGAAGTTAAAGGACGATGACTTAACCAGAGCGTTAAGTCTGTTCGTGACATCTTGTTGCGCGCCCCTTTGCCCTCTTTCCCTCGTCCTGTGCCACGCAAGCACTTCAGTCAGTGAACGTTTCGCGTCGGGCCAGCGGCTTGAACAGCCGACTCCATGCAACACTGACGAGGACCGTCGCACAGCCGCCCATTACCACCGAGCCAACCACGCCGAACGCCGTGGCGGTCGCCCCGGATTCGAATTCCCCCAACTGGTTACTCGCGCCGATAAAGAGCGTGTTCACGGCGGCGACCCGTCCGCGCATGCGATCCGGTGTTTCCAGTTGAACAAGCGTCTGCCGCACCACCACGCTGATCGTGTCGGCGCCACCCGAGATCGCCAGCAGTAATAGGGATAGCGGAAACGATCGTGACAGCCCGAAGGCGACGATACACATTCCGTAGATGGCGACAGCAATCAGCAGTTTCTTGCCGACGCGGCTGCCGATGGCTCGCCGGGAGAGTACGAGGCCGACGCAAAGCGCGCCCACAGCCGGCGCGGCGCGTAGCAAGCCCAGACCTTGCGGGCCGACATGCAGAATCTCTCTTGCGTAGACAGGCAGCAGCGCGGTGGCGCCGCCAAACAGGACCGCGAACAGATCGAGAGAGATGCCACCTAGCAACAACGGGTTGCTCCAGACGAAGCGCAGGCCGGCAAGGACCGTCGCCGCCGTGACCGGTTCGCGCGGCGGCGGGACGTAGTCGTAACGTATCAACGCGTACATCACAGCGCTCACGCAGAACAGCACAGTGCAGGTCAGATAGAGGGCGTTGACGCCGATCGCGAACAGCATGCCGCCCAACGCCGGCCCCGCGATTACGCAGACCTGTTGCACCACCGTGCTGAGCGCCATCGAACGTGCCAGCAATGTCTGCGGTATAAGCATCGGCAGCAGCGCTTGCTGTCCCGACATCTGAAACGGCCGAATCGCGCCGAGAACAAGCGAGAGTCCAAGCAGCAGGTCGCGCGTCACGATGTGCGTCATGGTCGATACAGCGAGCAGCGTGGCCGTCGCGGCCTGGGCCGCGAGACAGACTGCGACCATCTGGCCTCGATGCATGCGATCAGCGCAATGGCCGGCGACGAATGTCGTCGCGAGCCCGGGCATGAACTGAAAGAGGCCGACAAGGCCGAGATACCAGGCGCTGGATGTCAGGTCATACATGTGCCAGCTGATCGCCAGCATCAGCATCTGTTGGGCCGTGATGGAACCGACTCGAGCTATGAGGAAGCGCGTCAATGCGGATTGCCGCAGCAAAGACGCATTGCCCGTGCGAGCCGCGGACGCCGGCGACGACGACGACGACGTATCGTGACCGCCCGTCATGCCGGTTCCCACTCTTTCGACAGCGTGTATGACGTTGAGCAACACCCGTTCAGATCGCGCGGCAATAACAGCACGCTTTCCGCGGCGTGGACAGGTGGGTGATTAGCGAGAATTCTTATCGGCATAAAATCAAAAGACAACCAGATGCTACGAAAGGTCAATGTTCGGTGCATTAACCGTCAGGGTAAAAAGAGCATCGACAAGAATCAGCGGCGTATCGGCCGATCTTTTGAACTGAGCGTATTGGCGCTCAGCAATGTTCTCGCCACCATGTCTTCGTTCTGCTGCTCACCGTGTCCGCTCTCATTAACTTTCGGCGCCCATTTCCACTGCAGCAACACCACCGTACTGGTCGCCCCAAGCATCAGAAACACGAAGATCGCGAGCATGGGCAGCGTATAGCTGCCTCCCAGATGAAGTAGCCAACCCGACAGGCTGGCGGAAACGCCACCTGCGAGGCTGGTCGCCACTTGCTGCAAACCCGTGTTCAAGCCCACCGCCTGTTTGGGAATCAGCGTGAGTTTGACCAGAGCGAGATTGTTTGCCGTGACAAGACCCAGCAGAGAAAGAGAGACCACGTTCCAGAATATCGCCATGTCCGGCGACGGCGCGTACGCGCCAAGCAGAACCGTAGTACCGCCGATAAAGCCCGCCACGATGAACGATTTGCGTACCAGCACGGCGTCGTGACCACGCGCGATCAGTCGGTCCGCTGCCCATCCGGAGAACGCCGCCACAATTGCAATGCCGGCAAAACTAAAGAAGGTGTAAAGCCCGGACTGCTGCAAAGAAAGGCCGCGTTGTTCGACGAGATACGCCGGCATCCACGTCATGCAATAGAACGCGAAATAGCTGTAGCAGAAATTGGTAATCAGGCCGCCCCACACCACCGGACTCGCAAGAAGATTGCCGAGCGGCACTGAAGCCGCACGCCGCCTGGCCGCCGCCAGCTCGGTCGACGACGGAAAATCGTTCTTGAGCATCAGCAGCCACGGCATCAGCCAGATCAGCCCGGCAAGGCCGGTGACAATGAACATGGCTTTCCACGAACTGATCGCGATCAGCCACACGGCAATCGGCGCGCCAAGCGCCGGCCCCATCTTTCCTCCGATGGAGTAAATCCCGAGAGCCGTGCCCTTCCGGGTTTCATCGAAGTTGTTGGCGAGGTATCGATACGTGGCTGGCACCACCACGGCTTCAGCAACGCCGATCAACAGACGCACGAGAATCAAAGCGGAAAGCGTCGTGACGAGGCCGGTTGCAGCCGCAGCGAGACACCACAGCAGGAAGCAGATCGCGTATGGCCACTTCACGCCATAACGGTCGACCAGCCAGCCCATCGGCATCTGAAGTAGCCCATAGGACCAGAACATGGCGGAGCCGAGCCAGCCGCGCTCGACGTGTGTCAGCGCATATTCGTGCACGAAGTGATGGTCGGCGAGAGCAGCGGACATGCTCGTGCGGTCCACGAAAGAGATCATCAGCCCGAGTGCAAGCAGCACGAGAATGACCCAGCGGCTCTCGGGCTTTATCACTTTCCGTCGAGTTGTCTCTGTCACGCCGTCTCCCATGTTTTGGCCGTTCTATTCGGCAGTCAGCGATCTCTCATCCCAGGCTGCCGGTCACATCGTCGAACAGTTCATCAACGGACAGGCGACGCGGAATGATCTTCTGGTCGAGTGCCCAGTCGATCGCCAGTTGCAGGCCTTTACGGTTCGCTTCCAGTCCAATCGGCGGAAACACGGCCGGCACCCCTTCGGCAAGCGAGCGGCTTTCCACGATCATTCGATAAATCTCACGCACGACCTCAGGATGCTCCTTCGACACATTCTCGTGCACCACGAACATGTGGTTGATCGGCACGACGCCGGTGCGCGCAAACCAGTCTTTCGCGGCGGCCTGAGCGTCGGGCACCAGCGTGCGTACACGTTCGTCCTTCGGCATGTCCTCGCCGAGCAACGCCGCGGCAAGCTCGCCATCGAGCATCATCTGCGGAATCGACGAGCCCGCCGGCAGGCGTTCGCAGTTTGCTGGATCGCTATATTCGGCAAGGTGCCCATCGCCCAGCGTCATCCATGTCACCTTGTCGAGATCGACGCCGTATTCGTGGCGCAAAACGCCACGAATCCACAGCGCGGTCGTCTGGGTGTAAGTCCGCACGCCAACTTTTTTGCCTTCGATATCTTTTGGATCGAGGTGTCCGAAGTCGAGGTTGTAACCGGCGCAATGATGCTGGAAGCGCCCTGAAATCGGCGTCGGCAGCAGAACGTATGGCTTGCCGTACGCTTTGGCCTGCAGAAACGTGACGATGGCCAGTTCGCCAGCGTCGAACTTATTCTCGCGCACCATGGCCTTGAAGCCATTGTGCGCCGGCGTCGGCCCGCAGTAGTCGAGCGTCACGAGGTCCGAGTTCACCCGTCCGTCACGCATCGCCCTGGTCACCCCGTATTCGGCCAGATTGGTGCGCAGCGTCGGCGCCGCTGTCTGCGTCGTTGTCATAGATTTCACTCCTTTTGCCTGAATCTTCTGGATCGAGTTACAACTACAGTCGGACCTCAATGAGGCAGGGGCCCGGCTCGCGCACCGAGTCCCGCATCGCCTTGTGGAAGCTCTCTGCCGTGTCCACCGCCACCGCCGGCACGCCCATGCTCTTCGCCATGGCCAGCCAGTCGATGCGCGGCTTGTCGATATCGATCATGGACATCGCCCGTTCGCCGGGCGTGCCCGCGCCCATGTTGGCGTACTCGGCCTTGAGGATCGCGTAGCTGTTGTTTGCAAAGATGATCGTCGTGACGTTCAGGCTCTCGCGCGCCTGCGTCCATAGCGACTGGATCGTGTACATCGCGCTGCCGTCGCCGACCATGCAGAAGACGCGCCGGTCGGGACAAGCCAGCGCCGCGCCGGTGGCCACGGGCGTGGCGTAACCGATAGAGCCGCCCATGTTGTTGATGAGGTCGTGCGGCAGCGCGCCCATGGTCAGGTTCATGGACTCGCGGCCCGTCGTCAGCGATTCGTCCACGACGATGCAGTGCTCGGGCAGCGCCGCGGCCAGCGCGTGCGCGATGCTCGTAGGGTTGAGCGCGCCGGCCGGCACCGGCGTCTCGATGCGCGGCTGCACGAGCGGTGCGGCGCCATCGGCGCCGAGCGCCTGCAACAGCATGTCGAAGGCGAGTTCGCTGTCCTCGTCGGCTTCGACGAGCGTATGAACCAGCGTGCCCTCGGTCTTCAACAGACTCGGCTTGTCCGGATAAGCGAAGAAAGCCACGGGCTCCCTCGTCTCGACCGTGACGATGTGCTTGTATCCGCTGAGAAAAGCCGTGGCCTGCGCGACCGCGTACGGAATGCGCGCCATCGGCACGCGGCCCGCGCCGCGTTCGATGCGCGCGGTGAAGAACTGCGAGCCCAGTTGCGCGCCGGTGGCCGCGGCCACGCGGCCGGCCTTGTCGAGCGCCGCGCCACGCGTGGCTTTGTTGGCCAGGATGATCAGTGTCGGTTCGCCCGAGCGCAGCGCGCGGGCGACGTGCTCGATGCGCGCGGCGCTCGGCGTCTTGCGCTTCGCCGCGACGGGCGGCGGCAGCACCGGGGCCCCCGCGACCGGCTGCCACGAGGTATCGCCGGGCAGGATCAGTGTGGCGATCTGCCCCGGATGCTCGCTCGCCGCGGCCACTGCCTGGGCCGTGTCCCAGGCGATGGTGTTCGACGATTCGGCCCGCCGCACCCAGTGACTCAGCGGCCGAGCCAGGCCCTCGATGTCCGAGGTCAGCGGCGGGTCATACTTGAGATGTGACACCGAATGCTCGCCGACGACGTTAACCATGCCCGACGAAGCGCGCTTTGCATTGTGGATGTTCGCGAGACCATTCGCCAATCCCGGTCCCAGATGCAGCAACGTCGAGGCCGGCTTATCCTTCATCCGGTACCAGCCGTCGGCTGCGCCGGTCGCCACGCCCTCGAACAGGCACAACACGCTGCGCATTTTCGGATTGTCTCCCAACGCCGCGAGGAAGTGCATCTCCGAGGTGCCTGGATTGGCGAAGCAGATGTCCACGTCCTGATCGACCAGGGTCGCGACCAGACTTTCCGCGCCGTTCATCAGTAACCTGCCACTTCGCGTGCGAGACCGACCACGCCATAAGTCCGCTGCGGTGCCGACATCAGGAAGCGGTAGCCCTCGTCGATCAGGCGGCGATGGTTCTTGGCCGTGACGTGCGGATTCCCGACCACCACCTTGTGCTTGTGGCAAGTCTCAGCGATCCGGCGCATTGCATCCACGACCTCGGGGTGCTCGTACTGGCGCGCGAATCCCAGCTCCTGACTCAGATCACCTTCACCGATCAGAATGAAACCAATGCCGGGCACGTTAGCGAGAATATCGTCGAGGTTCTCGATGGCCTGCGTGCTTTCGCACATCAGCCCGACGAGAATCTCGCCCTGCGGCGCCAGCGGCCACACGTCGGCCTTTTCGTAGTATTCCTGCATCGAAAGCCCCCAGTAGCGCGCCGCATTGGCCGGGCCGTCGCCACGCACGCCCTTGGGCTCGTACAGCGGCGCGCTCTTCGGCCGCGCATAACGGCAGGACGCGACAGCGTTGTAGGCCTGCTCGACGGTCGCCACATGCGGCCAGATCACGCCGTAAGCACCGCGGTCCAGCACCTGCTTGGCGAAGCTCTGGTTCATCTCGACGCCATTGGCCGGAATCCGCGCCAGCGGTGTCACCTTGGGGGCCACCGATGCGGACTCGGCGATCTGTTTGCGGCTGAGCATGTACTGCAGAGCGTCGCCAAGCGCGCTCACGTCGTACGGGTTGTGCTCCATTTCGAAGACGATGCCGTCATACGGCGAATCGCTCATTTCGATGGCGGTCTGCTTATCGAGCTTGGCGAAAGCGGCATGCGCGGGTTTGCCCGATTCGAAGGCGCGAATGATGCTGTTGAGACGGTTGGTCGACATAGGAATCTCTCTTTCTCGCTGCGGTGCCGCTTCAGTGACGGCACACGCGGTTGGCATGTTTCGAAGCTCAGCTCAAAACCCTGTACAGCTTCTGCGCAGTCTTGCCGAAGATCCAGGCGCGGTCTTCCTCGCCGAGGCTGGCGAGCCCTTCTTCAGCCGTCGCCAGAATGTCCTTGAGTGCGCCGGGCGAGGTCGGGAAGTTCGAGCCCCAGGCGAGGCGCTCCGCGCCGAACGCCTCGACCACGCGCGGGAAGAAGGTCTCCGCACTGGCCTTCTCCTTCTTCACGTCGCCGAAGATGCGAGGCGTGAGCTTGAGATAGAGGTTGGGCAGGTCGGCCATCGCGAACAGGCTGGCGGCATTGGCGTAGGGCGGCCCGTCGAGCACGTCAGGGCGGCCGAGGTGGTCGAGAATGATGTTCGCGGTCGGGAATCTCTCGGCCAGCATGCGCACTTGCGGCAGGCCGATCGGCCCGGTCTGGATGCACATGGACAGCTTCAGTTCGGCGAGCATTTCCCACGCCTTGAAGGACTTGGGATTATCGAGCTCGCCAGGATCGAAATCCTTGGTCGAGCCGCCGGTGAAAATGCGCAAGCCGGCAAGGCCTTTATCGGCCCAGGCCTTGATCACTGCCGGTACGTCGTCGGCCAGCATATCCACGGAACCGACGGCAATGAGCCGATCCTTGTAGCGGTTGCAACTGTCCACCACATAGCTATTGTCGAAGCCGTAGGTCGTCGATGAATGCACGACCGCGGCCTTGGCGACGCCTGCCACATCCATGGCTTCGATCAGCGCCTCCACGGTGTTGGGCCGCTCCTGCGACCAGTCCGAGCGCTTGCCGAACAGCGGCGCGGGCGGGTAGCGCTTCTCGTCGTCCGAAATGATATGCGGATGAATATCGATGATGCTCATGGTCTCCCTCCTGTTATTCGCCTGCTTACAGGCCCTTGGCCTTGAGGTGCTTGTCCAGGCGCGGATACACGCGGCGCGCATTGCCCTCGAAGATGGCATGCCGGTCGGTCTCGCTCAGCGCCGCACAGGCGTCGATGTAGCGCTTGGTGTCGTCGAAATATTCGCCGGTGTCAGGGTCGCGGCCCCGCACGGCGCCGACCATTTCGGAGCCGAACAGCACGTTGCTCGCCGGCACGACCTTGGTCAGCAGTTCCACGCCGGGATGATGGTAGACGCAGGTGTCGAAGAAAATGTTGTCCAGCAGACCTTCGAGCGGACGCTTGGCGATCTCCAGCGACATGCCACGGTAGCGGCCCCAGTGGTAAGGCACCGCGCCGCCGCCGTGCGGGATGACGAGGCGCAGCGTCGGGAAGTCCTTGAAGAGGTCGCTCTGCAGCAACTGCATGAACACCGAAGTGTCGGCATTCAGGTAATGCGCGCCGGTGCCGTGGTGACATGGGTTGCACGAGGCCGCGACGTGAATCATGGCGGGCACGTCGAGATCGCACAGCGCCTCGTAGAGCGGGTACCACTCGCGGTCCGTTACCGGCTTGCCGGTCCAGTAGCCACCGCTCGGGTCGGGATTCAGATTGCAGCCGACGAACCCCATCTCCTCAACACAGCGGCGCAGCTCGGCCACGGAGTTTTTGGGCGGCGCCAGCGGCGACTGTGGCAACTGACAGACAGGTACGAAGTTGTCCGGGTAGATGTCACAGACGCGGCGCACGAGGTTATTCGACACCTCGGCCCACTCCAGGCTCGTGCGCTCGTTGCCGAGGTGATGGCTCATCAGGCCGGCGATCGGCGAGAACAACGTGAGATCGCCGCCGCGCTCCTTTTGCAGGCGCAACTGGCCGTTGCCGACACCCTCGCGGATCTCGTCATCGGTCACGTGTGCTCCCGAGACAGACGGCGCATTGGCCGGGTCGTTGGCAAACTCGATCTGTTTGGCGCGCCAATCGCGGAAAGAAGCCGGGACGGTCGTGAAGTGGCCGTGGCAATCGATAATCATGTTTCTGGTTTCCGTGCGGGATTCAGACGCGGGGATCGACGAACAGCTCGCTCATGGACATGCGCCGCGGCGTCAAGCCTTGCTTGAACGCGGTGGCTTCGAGCGCTTCGATGGTCTTGCGGTTTTCCTCGATGCCGTACGGTAGCGGATCGTGGCCGACGATCTTGCGCAACTCGAGATACTTCGCGTTCTTCTTGTCGGTGAGGTCACCCGCGTCGAGACGAGCCAGCCACTCCTGCTTGGCGCGATCGAAAGCGTCGTAGATCGACTTGGCCACCCAGGGATGCTCGGCGAGCACCGAATCCTTGACGACGATCGTGCCGTGCATCGGGTACACGCCGGTGCGGGCGTAGTACTCGGCCTCCAGCTCGGCCGCGTTCGGGAACAGATCGGGATAGTCGGCTTCGACTTCCTTCCAGCCGCCCGTCGGTGCGCCCGTGCGGCCAATGCCCGCATTGGCGCCGAACCCGGCGACCAATTCGCCCTTCTCCATCATCTCCGCCAGCGAGGTGCCTTCCGGTGCATGGATGACATTCGGCGGCAGCTTCAATTGCGTGACATGTTCTTCGTCATCCACCACCCAAGTCACCTTCGACGAATCAAGACCGAATTCGTCCATCAGCACCTGACGCGTCCATGCGCCGGTCGTGACCGAATAGGCGCGCACGCCGACCTTCTTGCCCTCGAGATCCTTGGGCGTCTTGATTCCCGCGTCCGGGCGCACCAGCAACCCGGCGTGATGGAAACGACGCACAACAAAAATGGGCAGCGCGACGAAAGGCGCGCCATAGGCGCGGGCAATGATGTAGGTGGTCGGCGCCAGTTCGCACACGTCGAATTCGACATCGCGAACCATGCGGCGAAAGGCGCCGATTTGCGGATGGACTGTGATGAACTCGGCGTCGACGCCTTCGATAGGGATCGAACCATCACGGATCGCAGCGGTGTGCGGGTGCTCCGCAATGGCGATCTTGAGATGTACTTTGCTGGTCAACTTCGTCTCCTTTGAACTGAACAAATTGATGAACCTGGCGCCATTTGCCGCTCGAACCTCTCGTGCGGCAAGCTGCAAGGCTGATCGGGTGATCTCGTTGACTACATCATCTTTCCCGCAAGGTTTTCCGTCTATTGAATTAAGCTGCAAGTGCCTTAACCAATTGGTAAAGTCTTCGATGGCACCGTGCGCGGCGAGGCGCCGTGGCCCGTCAGCATGCGTTGAGCCGCTTCTTCAAGGCACGAAACCATGAGTTGCGCGCTAGGCGTCAGGCCGCGATTGCGATTCCACAGCACGCCCGCCGGGCGAAGCAGTCGAGGCAGACTTAACGGAAGTGTATGTAGCGGTTGCGTGCTATCGCTGGCAGGCGTGTCGGCCATCACGGCAATGAAATCCGATATCTGCAGTTGTGCGCGCGCGACGTGAATCGAAAGTGTCTCGATGTAGTTGTTGGTGAGCGGCACGTCGTGCGCCTCCAGAGCGCGCTCCAGTGGATCGCGCAGGATCGAACCCGGTGGCGGGAGTATCCATGGGTAGGGGAGCAGGTCCGACCAGGCCAGCGTTCTTCTGCGGGCCAGCGGGTGGTGACGGCCCGTCATCAGGGTCACAGGCTCCTCCAGAAGCTCCATCTCCTCGAAGCTTCCCAGCGTGTCGGGCGGCGGCAACCGGCCCACCACCAGGTCGAGGTGGCCTTGCCAGAGCTCAGGCAAGAGCGAGGCCGTGGTGCCCTCGTTCACTACCACGTTGGTTCCGGGTGACCGCTGTTTCAGCAGGCTCAGCGCCTGCGGCAGCAGTACGGAAGCAGAGGCCGGCAACATGCCGATGCGAACCTTGCCTTCCGTCCCGGAACTCAGGGCTTTCAACTCGTCGCGAGCCTGGTGCAGGATCGTCAACATCGAGCGCGCGTGCCGAATCAGACAATCGCCGTACGGCGTCGGGACCAAACCTTGCGAAGTGCGCGAGAACAACGTGAGCCCGAGTCCCCGTTCGAGTTCCGCCAGTGACTTCGACACTGCAGGTACGGTCACATGGGTGACGTCGGCCACCTGGGTGAGATTGCGGTACGTGTCGATCGTCACGAGCAGGCGCATGTGCCGCGCCTTCAGGTTGATCTGCAGATACCAGTCAAGTGCTGACACGTCGTGTACCTCTGCGGTTTTGTCATCTCGTCAAGGAACGTGCACGGATAACGGCAAGGCTATCGAACAACCCGGCGCGGGATGGGCTATCAGCCCTTGGGCTTAAGCGCGTGCAAACTCATGCCGAGCGAAATCGAAGTGAAATAGCCCACCGTGATGAGCAACTCGGCAATCACCGCGCGGCCCAGCCCCGTCTCGTACCGGGCAAAGCTCGCGTCGTCGATCACGCCTCCTGCGAGAATGTCGCAGACAGCGTCGCAGACCAGACCCAAACGCCCATCGTCGCCTTCGGGCCGCCGCGTCTCCAGGATCGCCGTGACCACCGGCTCGGGAACCCCGGACTTCAGTGCATGCCGGCGATGGTTGGCAATGACATAGGGCGCGTTCCAGAAAACCGCGGTGGAGAGAATCGCGACTTCGCTTTCCGCTTCGCTGAGCACCGGAGAATGATCGACGTGGGTGCCGATGATTTCCATTCCTTCGGCCAGATGCGGGTTGTGCAGCCAGATATTGAACGGTGTTGGAATCCGACCCCGCCCTTCGCCCAAACGTGCAATGACTTTTTTCTGCTCGTCGGTGGCCTTCTCCGCGTCGATCTGCTCGAGTCGATTGTCCATCATGCTTTCACCTTCCAGTAAGAAGCGGCCGAAGCAGGAATCCAATCCGGCACGCTTCGTGTCAATAGGAATACTATGCATCACGTCAAGGATTTATGTCTCGATCGATGCGTTCAACGCGCTGCCCCACCCGGCAATCGAGCGGAGTAGCCAGTCCGTCAGGTACCACCAACAGCCAGTGCCGGATATAACTGCCCCAGCAAGCTGTCCGGCCAGGGAATATGGATGATCTGATCGAAGATCGCGTAGAGGAACGCCGTCACGCAAACCGCGAGGATCAGGCTGAGCCGCCACGACTCGCGGCCCTCGATGCGCATGTAGGCGACGATCATCAACGGCACCGTCGGGATTAAACCAATGAAGGCCATGCAGGCGAGAAACGCGAGGAACCAGCCAAAAAACCGCGCGGCTCGCATCAGCGTCACCTTGTTCGGCAGTTTCTCTCCGTGGTCGCTCGAGACATCCATATGGATGCCGCCCGCGGCATGCGACAGTCCTGCCTGTGCCGGAATGACGAAGATCTTGTAGGCGAGGCTGACGGTCCCGGCGATCACAAGAATGCTCGCGACAACGGTCGGCCCGATTCGAGCCATCAGCAGCCATCCCTGCGAAGTTGCCAGCATGTAGAGCCCAATGCCGATAAAGAAAACATAGACGAGGTCTTCGAGCTTGAGGGCGATCTTCCCGCTCGGGCGCACGTGTGCGAGCCCGCCGCCGCGCACCAGCTTGAAGAGCGGTTTGAAAAAGACCAGCGCCGCGAGAATGAGCAGAACCATCACCACCGGCCGAGTCACCCAATCCGTGCCATAGCGCACGAAGGAGATCGACATGTAGCGTTCCATCAGCACGCCGAGCACGAGACCGAGGATCAGTGGCGGACGCGCCCATTTCAGCCGCTTCATGGTCCAGCCGATCAACCCTGCAATGAGCAGCACGAACAGGTCGCCCCAGCTACGCGAACCCTGGAACGCGCCGACATAGATGATCGGCATGATGACCGGCAGGATGAGCGTGTAGCGCAGCGTCGAGATCTTGGCGAATTGCCCGCTGAGCAGGAAGCAGAGGCCGGCTCCGAAGATATTCGCCAACGCGATGGACCAGACCATCGAATAAGTCAGGTCGAGATGCTTGGTGAGCATGTCGGGCCCGGGGATAAACCCGTGCACCATCATCGCACCAAGCAGGATGGCTTGCGCCGCGCCGCCCGGTACGCCGAAAGACAGCATGGGCACGAGGCTGCCGCCCTCTCGCGCGTTATTGGCCGCTTCAGGGGCGATGACGCCGCGCACGTCACCCGTGGTGAAGGTTTGCTTTGCACCCTTCGAGGTCTGCAACGCATGCCCGTAGGCGATCCAGTCCGTCACCGCCCCGGTAATGCCCGGAACCGCGCCGAGAACCGAGCCAAGCGCGCCGCAACGAAGTACGAGGAACCAGTTGCGCAGCGTGTCGACAACACCTTGCCGCATCCCTTCACGCGAACTGAACTGCACATTTTCGGCAATTGCCGTGCGTCTGATGGCGAGTTCGCACAGTTCGGGCAGCGCGAATATGCCGAGGATGATCGGCACCAACGGGATACCGTCCTGCAGGTAAAGGAGATCTCCCGTCCAGCGCATTTGCCCGGTTGCGACATTAGTGCCGACCATGCCAACCAGAATACCGAAGCACGCGGCAACCACGCCTCTCAGCGGCGCGTTGCCAGACAGTGCCGAGACCATTGAGACGCCGAAAATCGTGAGTCCCAGCATTTCCGGCGTGCCGATGGAGAGGACGAAAGGCCGGACCAGCGGCAGCGAGAACGCGAGGATGATTGCCCCGATCAGTCCTCCGAGCAACGAGGAGGTGTAGCACGCACTCAACGCGCGCGCTGCTTCGCCGCGTTTGGTCATCGGTAAACCGTCGAGCACCGTGGCCTGCGAAGCCGCATGACCCGGAACGCCGAAGAGTACCGCCGGTATCACGTCCGAAGTGGTGATCACAGAAGCCATGCCGAGCAACATCGCGAAGGCCGCATACGGATCCATCGTGTAGGTGAACGGCACGAGGAGTGCGAAGCCCGTGAGTCCGCCGATGCCGGGCAACAGCCCGATCGCCAGTCCGACCACCACGCCGAAGACAAGAAAGATGAGGCGGTTGAACTGCAAGAGCGCCGTCAGCGCATGGCCTGCTGCCAACAGAGTTGCGTCGTTGTAAAAATGCATGCGTCATCCTGATGAGAGAGCAGGCTCAGTCGGCTCACGCGGTGAGCCAGTAGGGGTCGAAGATTTCTGCACTGAATCGATTGAAAACGCAGTGCTAACTCTTCAACGTCGCGCCAGGATCAGTCGGCAAGCGCAGGGTAAAGAACTTTCGCCGTGCGGCCCCAGACCCATGCGCGCTCCTCCTCGCTGAGACTTGCGAAACAGGCGTGCCCTTGATCGATCAGCTTTTTCAACGGTCCTGCGGAGGCCGGATAGTTCGAGCCAAAGGCCAGATGATCCGCCCCGAACACCTTCACCAGATGCGGGAAAAACGCGTCCGCCCCGCCCGGTGCCGCCTGCGCAAGATCAAAGGTCCGCGGCGTGATCTTCAGATAGACGTTGTCGTACTTCGCCAGTTCGAATAGCGCCGCGCAATTTGCATAGGGCGGCCCATTGGCCAGATCGGGCCTCGCGCAATGATCGAGGGCGATCTTCACGGAAGGAAAGCGTTCGGCCAGTTCAGCCACCATCGACAAACCATCCGGCGTCGTCTGCACGACCATGGTCATGCCGATTTCGGCGCAGCGTGCCCAGATCGGGAAGGTCGCCGGATTGAGCAGCCAGCTGCCGTCGCTCTGGTGAGTGGCACCGCCGGTGAAAAGCCGGATTCCGCCCATTCCATGCTTCAACCAGTAATCGAAAGTCTCCAATGCGTCGGGGGCCAGCAAGTCGAAGGAATAGACACCCGTGAAGCGCCTCGGATGCTGCGCCACGCTGTCAGCCACATAGGCGTTATTGTGACCGTAGGTCGTCGATGAGTGCACGATCGCGGCTTTCGCCACGCCGGCTTCATCCATCTCGGCGATCATCTGCTCGAATGTGACCGGACGCGTGGCAGACCAGTTCGAGCGATGCCCATGCTGAGGCGCGATCGGGTAGCGGACCGTATCCGTCGAAATGATATGCGGGTGGATGTCGATGATTTCGGGTGTCATGTGATTGGACCTCCTGATGGATTGCTGTCAGTCACCCCAGCGAGGTTCATGACATTCTCATTGCCGGGTTAGAGCCAGCCAGGACCGCTCGCAAGCAGAACTGGCAGCCGCACTCGCCGGCCGCGTTCAATGTGAACTGAAGATAAGCTTGCGCGCGCTCTCGAGTTGCGATTCGGGCGTGGCGTACAGCTTGCTGACGATCTGTTCCACCGCGCTTCCATCGATGGCATCGACTGGAAAGCCCGAATGCTTCATTGCCTCGATGAACTCGGGATCCGCGATCGTCTTTGAAAAGGCCTCGCGAAGCGCATTCAGACGATCCGCAGGCACGTCTTTCGGCACAGCGATCGGCCGCCCCGCCTGAAAGGGCAGCAGGAACAGGTTGAAGAGCGCTTTGTCGTCTGGTTTGGTGATGTAGGCACTCAGATTCGGGACATCCGGAAACTCCGGCGGGCTTGTCCAGCCTAGATGCAGCAACACCTTCATCTTCCCGTCAGCGAGCATCCTCACGGGTTCGCCCTGCTGAAGTCCGTCGATGGTCGAGGCCCAGCCGTCGACTTCGCCGCGCTGCATCGCCAGATAAACCTCGCCGCGGCCCGTATAGCCCGGCACGATGCTCATTTTGGCGCCGATGTACTCATCGAGTAGCGCCGGCAACGTTCTGTCTTCGTTGGCGTAGCCTGTCGCGCCGATATACATTTTCTTTGTGGTGAGATCACTCGCCGTCGTCACACCGGATCGGGTCATTGCAACCAGACAGTATTCGACCTTGTTCAGACTGCCGAGCCACCTGACTTGCCGCGGATCGAACCGGTTTTGCCTCGGATCGAGTAGCGGGATATAAAGGTTATTGCGTTGCAGGAAGCCGATCACGGTACCGTCATGAGGCTGTCTGGACTGGAGCGAAGCCGCCGCTACCATTCCTCCAGCTCCGACTACGTTCATCACCACCGCCTGCGGATGCCCGGGAATGTACTTGACGAAAAAGCGCGAGAACTGCCGCGCAATGATGTCGGTCGGCGTGCCTGCGTCAGCGCTGACAACCAGGGTCAGGGCTTTGCCGTGATAAAACTTTTCGACAGACGGATCAGGAGCTGGCCCGGCAAATGCCGTTGCGGCAAAACTCAACAGCGCCGCGCAAGCGCATATGGCGGTCCTGTAGTTCATAGTCGTCCCTGTCTCCTTGTATTGATCCGCAATCCGCCATCGTGACGAGTCGGAGATGGTCTCCGTGGTCCGGATGGATCGCGTTGCCGTCCGCTTATGAGTGGACGCAATCAGATTTTGCCAGCCCGCCAAACCGGGTCAATTGAGAAAAACCGCCCAGGGTTTGAGTAAACGGTTAAGGCTCGCGCGCCGGCACCGCGCGCGAAGGGACAGCCCGCTGCTGAGGACTAGTCTTGTCGACGGATACGGTTGGCGCGTCCCTGCCCTTTCAGTTCGAGAAGCCTGGCGGCCTCTTCCAGGCAAGCAACCATCAGCTGCGCGCTGGGCGTCAAGCCGCGATTGCGATTCCACAGCACGCCCGCCGGGCGCAGCAATCGCGGCAGGCTTAACGGAAGCGTATGAAGCGGCTGCGTGCTCTCGTTGGCGGACGTGTCGGCCATCACGGCAATGCAGTCCGAGACTTGCAAATGCGCGCGTACGACGTGGATCGAGAGCGTTTCGATGTAGTTGTTGGTGAGCGGTACATCGTGCGCTTCGAGAGCCCGCTCCAGGGGATCGCGTAGAATC
This sequence comes from Paraburkholderia sediminicola, assembly GCF_046026675.1. Taxonomy (GTDB): domain Bacteria; phylum Pseudomonadota; class Gammaproteobacteria; order Burkholderiales; family Burkholderiaceae; genus Paraburkholderia; species Paraburkholderia sediminicola_F. The sequence continues at coordinate 2,869,516 of NZ_JAQQEY010000002.1, forward strand.
GAACCGGGCGGCGGCAGGATCCACGGATAAGGGTGAAGATCCGACCACGCCAGGGTTTTCCTTCGCGCCAACGGATGTTGACGGCCGGTTACCAGCGTCACGGGCTCCTCGAGAAGCTCCTTCTCCTCGAAGCTGCCTAGCGTGTCGGGTGCCGGCAGGCGGCCCACCACCAGGTCGAGCTGACCTTGCCAGAGTTCAGGCAACAGCGAGGCCGTGGTGCCCTCGTTCACCACCACGTTGGTGCCCGGCGAACGCTGCTTCAGCAGGCTCAGCGCCTGCGGCAGCAGCACGGAGGCAGAGGCCGGCAACATGCCAATGTGAATCTTGCCCTCCGTCCCTGAACTGAGGGCCTTCAACTCGTCGCGGGCCTGATGCAGAATCGCCAATATCGAGCGCGCGTGCCGAATCAGGCAATCGCCGTACGGCGTGGGCACCAAGCCTTGTGTGGTGCGTGAAAACAGCGCGAATCCCAGGCCCCGCTCGAGTTCCGCCAGAGACTTCGACACGGCGGGCACGGTCACATGAGTGACTTCGGCGACCTGGCTCAGATTGCGATACGTGTCGATCGTCACGAGCAGGCGCAGCTGCCGCGCCTTCAGGTTGAGCTGCAGGTACCAGTCAAGCTCCGACACGTCATATACCTCTCTTCGGGGTTTTACCAATTCGTTAAGTCTACGGCAATTTTACTCAATCGACTGAAGGGGCAACCCGCAGGCACACTCCGAGTGCGCGCGTCGAAGCCGTTCGTCGCCGCACGCCTATAACTCGCTGGTTCAACCAGCGCACGGAGACAGCCCATGCCCCCCACCTTCGACCGCCGCCGCTTCCTGCGAAGCGCCGGCCTTCTCGGGCTGAGCGTTGCTACGAGCGGCATCGCCGCGCCGTTTATTGCGCGAGCCACCACCACCCAGATTCGGATCGTCAGCAATCCGGGGCTGGAGAACGCCACGCTGAACGCGCTCATGGACGAGCAAGGCTATTTCAGGCAATTCGGCGTCGACGCCGCGATTGTCGAGATGCCCGGTGTCACCGGCCCCTTCGATGCCATATCCGCTGGTGCGGCGGATGTCTGCATGGTATCCGGCTACAACATGGTGTTATCGCGTATCGCGCAAGGCGCGAGGGTCAAGATCGTCGGCGCCGGTATGAAAAAGTGTGCGCTGACAGTCTTTGCGAGGCCCGCTGCGATAACAACGCTCACCGATCTGAAGGGCAAGACGGTCGCGGTCGGCCCGAGACTGGGTTTGCTTCACACACTGATGCTGCAACTCATGAAAGAAAAAGGCATCGACGCTTCGCAGGTGAATTTCGTCGACCAAGGCAGCAACGATCAGTGCCACGAGGCGGTTGTCAATGGCGAGGCAGACGCCTGCTGTTCGAGCATCTCGCATCTGAACGACAAGGACGGACTGGTCGTGATCAACGAGGCCAACATGTGGCAGGCACTACCCAAATGCACGTTCCAGACTGCCTACGCATCCAATTCCGCGATCAGGGAGAAGCACGAAGGGATGGTCGCGGTGACGGCCGCCTATGGCGCGCTCTATAACTACCTGATGTCGCCGGGAGCGCATGACGCCTTCTTCGAAGCGCGCAGACGCGCCCAGAAGAATTTCGACAAGACGTCGGCTCAGGCCACCTGGGATTTCAATCAGATGCAACGGCCCTATTCCAGAGACCTGACGCTCACCGGCGGCGACATCGGCTATCTGCAAGATATGTTCATTGGTCTTGGTAGCCTGAAGCAGAAGCAACCGTTCGCCGCGGTGGCCGACATGTCGGCGGCGAGTGCCGCGGCGAAGCTGAGCGTCTGAACGCCAACTGCGAATAGCCCCGGACTTCGTCACGTGCCTCCTCGTGTCGTGTCGGGGCGATTCGCAGGGGTGCCGCGCCGCGCCGCAAAGTCAGAACGTATGCCTGATACCCGCGATGATGGAAATCTGCGAGCCGCCAGCCGGCGGCGTCGGGACAGGCGTAATGGTGGTCGCCGAAAGAGCGAGATTGCCGTCGTTATGAATGCGCTCGCCCGTCAGATAAAGGAAGGTACGCTTGGACAGCAGGTATTCTCCGCGCAACACGAGCACCAGCGCCTTGTTGGGCGAATGGTCGTATTTGAGGTCCGCCACCATGCCGTCGACATAGAAGAACGGGGTCACCGGCACGGTGCCTGTCACCCAGAACAGATTGCTTTTTGGCGTCTTGAGGCCTTCGTCGTCGCGCCGGATCCAACCCACGCCGAACTTGGCTTGACTGATCTTGAAGTAGCCGCCCAACGTGAACCGGCTGTCCGTGAGCTTCGGTGAAGTGAGACCGCCGAATGTCCCTGACGTGCCGCCATAATTCCGCTCGTAGGAACTGGCGAGGCCCCAGGTGTGCCCTTCATATTTGGCCATCATCGAATATTCCCGGCATTGGTTCGAAGGTGACGCTACGCCCGGGCAATCGGCGGCAGCAGCGGTCGCCGGGTCACCGTTGACGGCATCACGGCCGAAACTGTAGTTCACTCCGGCTTCGAAGTTGCCAAGGAAATAACGGTAGCTGACGGAACTATCAGCCCGCGCATTAGCAATTCCGTTATCGAGCGTGGTGAGACCTTGGGCGCCCGTTCCGAATGGGTTGATGAAGGAAACCGCATAAAACCGCATGGTGTATTGGCGGCCGAACGTCAGACGACCGTATTTTCCGTCGAGGCCGACATAGGATTGCCGACCGAACAGGCGGCCGCCTTGCCTCGACGTACCGTTGCCAGGCATAAAGCCGCCTTGCAGGTCAAAGATGGCCTCCACGCCTCCGCCGAGATTTTCGCTACCGCGAATTCCGAAGTAGGACGTTGCGGTACCGTCCCCTGTGCGATATGCATTGGTCGTAGCAGTTTTACCCTTGGCTACGTTGTTGACGTACTCCACCCCCTGATCGATCAAGCCGTATAGCGTCACCATGCTTGCCTTGGTGGGCGACACGCCCTCGTCTTCAATTTGCGCCCATGCTGGCACCGCGCTCAACAATGCGGCACAGGCACATAATGCGGTCTTGTAATTCATGATCTTCACTGTCTCCTGTGGTGCTTCACGATTTGCTCTGGTAGCGAGCCCGAGACGGTCACCGTCCCGGTGTGAACCACGTTTTTCGTTTGTTTGTAACGCAGTGAAATTTTGACAGTACGTCGCCGCCGGTCTATTGAATAAAACTGCGTTCGGCTTGAGCGAACAGTTAAGGCTTGCCCGGCCGTAGACCGAAGTAAAGTGTCAACGTTTCGGCAGTAATTGTTGGCGTTCACAACTAATGCTAGCCGTGTTCACAGGAGCGCTAGCAAGTTCAGTAACGCCGCTAGCGTAGCCGTCTGTTTGGTGGAAACCGAGGAGTTCGATAGCGCGATATTGCCCGAAGCGCTGTGCCGAAGTTGACAGCTTTTCGAAAAACCGATGCTGGGACCGTCTCCAGCAGACTATGGTGCGTACTGCAATATTCGGCTGCCGGATCGGGCCATTCCTTCTCCCACCGCAGTGCCGAAACGTCGGCTTCGTTGACCACGAGGCATCTGAAGCAATATTCAAGGTAACGCTGGTCGACCAACCATTCGGGCGGCGTCTGGATTGCGGCCAATTTCCCCGTCGCCCACACGGGCTAATTTCGAGAGTCGATCTAGCGGCGATGCGGCGACCGGAGGAAACAATGTCCACCCGGCTTCGCCAAGGTTCGGCAGTCCCAGCCCTGTGCTTGTCTCCCAAAGCATGCCCATGCTGATCTCGTAACGCGTCGCAACTCGGCCCAGCCAGCTGCCAAATGCCTCTTCGAAAAACGGCCGAGGAGCAATTGGCCATGGCGTGACAGGATCACGCATGTTCGCGAGCGACCCGTTCGAGGTGTGAGATACCGATGAACTCGTCACCGTTTCTGATCGACAGTTCGGCTGCGTCGTTCAGGATCGTCGAAATGGCGCCCGTCAGACCACCGCTCAATTCCAGCACGTACTGGACGATCTCGCGTCAAAGGCCTAGCGTCCGAGTGAGCTAGAACCTGAGAGAAGGCAAGCCCCTACCGAACCTTGCAATAACGCACGGAACCCCGGCACGAGATGAGGGACGCGATGTACCCCTAGCAGCTTCGTATGTGTTTATGGAGAAACGCTGAGCCCCCCTTGCCGACAGTTTGGCCCGCACCTTTAGATCGCCGCTCAATTGGCCTAGGATAGAACAATTGAGGCGTCACAGTTGGCTCGCCGAACGACGACAAGGAGCGACATGCCATGCAGCTGATCCCATGGAATACAAGGCATCGACGATCATGCCGCTCGCCCCGGTTTCCCATCCCAGGCTACGCAGCAACAGCGATAGTCACGCACCGGAACGGCAAACGCGAAATTTTTGGCATTCCTGGTTACTTCGCATCCGAGAGTGCGGCATGCAGGTTTGCCATTGAATACGCAAAAGCCCATATCGACGGTCGGCGACGTCCGAGGCCGCCGTTTTCCCTTCGGTAAGTCTGCGCTGGCCGTTTGTGCCGTTGAAGTTAGCGGCGCAGGATGTCTTGCACAAATGCCGGAGAGATTCCGGATGCAAAAAAAGCCGCAGACAACGGCCGCGGCCTGAACACACACGCCGCGCAAGGAGCGCTGACGTTGGTTTGATGCTACACGTCCCCGTGCTGAAGCAATCGGGTATCCCGTCTGAATATTTGCGAAAGGCCGCATTGCCGCGTCTGTCGCGGGGCGAGACTGTGCCATCGCTGACGCAGGCGTTGCGGAATGGCTACAGCACCAGTCGCCCGGCCTCAGGATCATGTATCCGGACTTTCATCTGGCCGGAGCCTTCGCCACTACATCGTCCTGCCATGTCGAAGAATTAGCCTCCGTGCTGGCAAGGTTAACGTCGTGCGCATCGATCCACTCAATCGCCCACTGGTGCGCGACCTCGATCGCCTCGTCTGCGCTATCGAACCAGGCAAGATTGCGTTCGATGTGCATTTCAGTGTCCACATCATCGTCCGGCGATGCCCGGATGATCCACGCATGGGCGAAGAACTGTCCAAGCGAAAATTCCGGGGTTGCATCGATGACCCAACCGCCGTACTCGTACTCCATGGTCACCTCCGGTACCCAACCCAACTAATCGAGATTCGAAAAGAGAAAACATGGATTTATCAGATCGTAGTTGCTACGCCTCCAAGGTTGAACTCGCTGACTTCAGGGGCGGTGCGGGGCCAGCGAGTTGCCCCACCTTGGGTTTCGTTATAGACCCTCCAGCGAAGCGCGTATGTGGTTGCTGGGATGGAAAATCACAACAAATGCGACAATTTGTTTCTCCCCTTACTACGGCCGGGCTGATGACCTGACTAAGTTTCCCCAGTAATGGTGAGCGATCATCCATGCAAGGAGCACGGCAATGAAGATTCAGTATTTCCTTGTGGCGGCCGCCGTCGCCATGATGACCTGCCCGGCATTTGCCCAGCCACAGACGTCTGTGGAGATCACAAAAGGAACCGACAAGACCACCGTGACAGGAACGGCAACGGTCATTGCCACGGTCGTCGCCATTGACCCCGCTACCAGGACCGTCACGCTCAAGGACAAGAACGGCCGCGTCGAAAACGTTGAGGCGGGCGAGGAAGTGCGCAACTTTGATCAGCTCAAGGTTGGCGATGTGGTCACCACCGAGTACCGGGAGGCGAGGTCTCTAAGTCTCAGGAAAACAAGCGGCCCGCGGTCTGCCACGGAGCGGCAGATCGTGCATCCGGCCGCGTCCGGAACCGAACCGGGCGGCACAATCAGTCGTGAGGTGACAGTAGTTGGCGATGTCGTTGCCGTCGACGCAAAGGGGACACACGTCACCATAAAAGGGCCACAGGGCACGATGGATGTATTGGTGGACCCAGAGCAGCTGAAGAACATTCGCAGGGGTGATCAGGTTGAGATTGTGCACACCGAAGCGATTGCGATATCCGTCACGCCCGGAACGAGCAAGTAGTCACCGGGAGAGTTCAGGTGCCGCGTTTTGCGCCATTCTGACAAAGTGAGACCCGCGTCCCTTGAGCCGAGCTGCTGACGGCCAGATTTCGCCTTATCTGACCCAATCGGTCGACGCCACGGCGGACACTCACGACCATGCTCACGCTCGTTCATGCAGTGCGAGTACTTCAGAGTTCCTAACACGCTCTACATTCAAAACCGGTAGCAAGCTCGGCCACCTCAAGGGCCGTCATGGCCAAGAAGTCGGCGACAGCCAACAGTCCACGATCTTCAATGGCTCTTGTGGCTCCGATAGCGGCCGGTCTTGACTTTCGGTAGGTTGACCGGGTTGGGTCGACTTGAGGCGGTCGTGCCGATCGTGGGCCCCGTTCACGAAGCCCACAATCGGCTAGGGACGCACTTTCTCCGGTTACAAACAGGCGCCGTGACAGTGCGTTGAGATAATGATACTCATCGTAATAGACTGAATTTTGATGACTTAATTCTTTGAGTATCATCTTGAAAATTCGGTGTGCGGCGATACAAGCAGTTGCTCGATTGAGGGTTGATTGACGTCTGACCTCGTCCACGTAGCCCTGAGCACGCGGTGGAGCGTGCGGGCGGACATCGAACAACCTTCAAGAGAGGGCGCCGCACGGGGCTCCAGCAAATTGGGCGTGCAGTCAGACCAACGCTTATCCTTCGCCTCTCTGACCGTCCCGGCGAGCTTTGCGGCGATAACGGGTGTTGAGACTTGAACCTAGTCCACACGTTGCGCGAGCGGCAACTTTAATTATGTAAAATTATCGTACAGTGCTTATTTGCGCCCGTGACATCCGGTTCGTTTACGATTGTGCCCGTTTTGAATAATTTTGTTCTCGGCCTCTAATCTGGACCGGGCGCCGCGTGATATTGGCAATTTGTTTTTTTCCTCGCAAAGGCACTTCCGCATCATATCGTTGCTGGCGTCGTTCGCTGCTTTCGCGGTCGACTTCGTCGTGCGACCGTTCGGGGCGCTCGTATTCGGCCATATCTACGAGAAATTCGGTCGTCATGTCGCGCAATGTACCTCAGTCGTCTGTGTGGTCGTGCCCACATTCATGATGGGTATGCGACCTATGCGCAAGTCGACGTGGTGGCACCCATTTTGCTCGTCCTGTTGCGCTTACTCCAAGGACTCGCCGTGGCGGGAGAGATGGGCACCTCCGTGACGTTTCTCGTCGAGCAAGCGGGTGACAAGCGGCGCGGCCAGATCGGTAGCGCCGCGCTCTGAACGCTGGCCGGATTTGCAATGGGTGCGACGTTCACAACGCTGTTGAGCGCGCAGAAGCTATCACCACCTGGGGCTGGCGAGTTCCATTCCTGAACGGGATCGTGATTAGCGCAGTTGCTGTCTCTGAGACGGATGATTCCTGAAGGAAAAGTACGGCAAAGACAGCAGCCTCCCATGGCGCGAATCATTGAGGACGCAATGGCGCATGATGCTGCTCCTCTCGCCATGAATGCAGTCGGTTCGGTGGGTTTCTACTTGTGTTTTGTCTTCGTGACGACGTACCTTCGGCAGACCGAGCATATGGTGGCATCCAATGCGCTCGACATCAGCACACTGGCCGTCTTCATTCAGATTGGAACGTTCCGGCTCGCACCCGCGCTCTCAGACAGATCGGAAGGCGACCGTTTCTACTGACTGCAGCGGCCAGTTTGCCGGTCCTCGGCCTGCCGCTATTCCTGGCTGATGCGCCACCCAGATCCGATGCTCGCGGTCACGGGTCAATGTTTGCTGAGGCGTTGATCGGCTGCTTCGTCGGGGTCGCGCCCACGTACCTGGCGGAACTTCTGCCGGGAGGCATGCGATGCACGACTGTTTCGCTCGCCTACAATACGGGTGGGTTGCCGAGTGGTTGATGGAAGACGATATGTTCCCGCTATGCTTGTTGCCTCTTCCACGGGTGACTGTTCGTTGCGGTCTCGACTTTGACTTTTGACTGCAAAGTGCTTTTGCGGTCTTTGGCTGCATTGCGTTGGCAGGACTGTATACTTTGCTGCAGACCGTCGAATGGCTTTATATCAGCCTCAAGGTAGCAGGCGGTGCCTACCTTCTTCTGATCGGCGTCAGAATGTGGCGCGGTGCACGCAGTCCATTTACTGTCGGCAATACACGTCCGTCGGAATCCAGAAGCGTCGGAAGATCATTCGGCGCGGGGCTCGTTACGCAACTGAGCAACCCGAAGACCGCCATTTACTACGGCAGTATTTTTGCTGCGTTGCTTCCGCAGCATCCTCCGCTCTTGTGCTACTTTGTTCTGCCGCCTCTCGTGTTCCTGGTTGAGGCCGGCTGGTACGTAATTGTCGCGCTGTGCTTTTCGAGCCATGGTCCCCGAGAACTCTATCTGCGGCGGAAAATGTGGGTCGATCGGATTGCGGCGGAAGCAATTTCCGCACTCGGATTGCGCCTGATTTTCAATGCGAACAAAGCAGGTATCTGACATGGTTGGAGGGTGTGCGGTTCTGGGCGACCGTCCAGTCGCTGGATGTGCCGTTCTATCTGCACCCGCGCAATCCCCTACCCAGCCATGCACCCATCTATCACGGCCAACCGGAGTCGAACCGACCTAAGCGCGTATGACGCCCTCAACTGGGTTTGAAGCCCGTTCTTTTCCGCGCTGCACGGGTTCTGGAGACCGAACTCCGTATTTTCGCGGTCATGTGGATTGCGGTTTGGGAACTCGTTGAATCGACCGAGCGCGCCCCCATGTATCGGCGTCTTTTTTCCAGGAATCTGATTCGCCAGGGTTGAGGATCATTTTGCCCGGTTCGCCATCGACCGGCTTAAATCCAATATGAGCGTAAATGTTCTGCCCTCCATCATGTCCGTGCTGTTGATTGGCACTGACATCGACCAGCGTGACGACCCCTTGCATGCCACGCTTTTGCGACTCGTTGACCGCATGTGCGATCAGTCGTCCTCCATTTCCCGAAGTGCCAGGGTCGGTCGCGATGGTTTCAATCTTCACGGCCTTACTGTCGTGATCGACGTCCATGGACATCACCCCAACAGGATCATTGCTGCCGTCCCTAAGCACATATTTATCGCCTTTCCTACCATACTCCGCGAACATCACGGCAGCTTGGTTCGCCTTCTCTGCCTTCCCTTTGGCGTCGTTTATTATTTCGTTTTGCTGAGCAAGCTGATTCTTCCGATCCATCGGTTTTATCTGTTTTTTACTCAACGACGTCAGTCTATTCCTTTCCTCTATTGCCGCCTTTTCCCTTGCTTTTTCCGATTTTCTCAGGTTCTGCATCTTTAGCTCCAATTGCTGGGATACTTCCGCGAACTCCTGCTGTGTCACCTTTTGCGGCGATGAATTCGATGCCCGACCTGTCTCGGCAGCGCCGGCCAAGATCGATGACGATGCCTGGATACCAGATGGAGGCACGGCAAGCATCTCGGATTTTGAACTACTCATTGCCAGCGCAGAGCGTCCTGCGGTCGAGGGTTGTGTCGTCCGAGCGTCTGGATGCCTGGTCTGTAACGGACCAGTCGATTGGCGAAATTGAGCAGGCTGTCGAGGAGAAGCCGAGCCCCGTCGCTCTTGCCGTTGAATCTGCAGCAACTGATCAAGATGAGGCCCAGCTGGCTTACTCTGCAGAGGTCTGGTTTCAGGGGCATCTGTCAGATTATTGCTCCGCCGTTCGCCACCCTGAGACAGCCCTCTCGTGCCTTCGAGGTCAAGTCCATCCGCTCCGCTGCTGAGCGGGTTAGTTCCCGAAATTTTTGGAAGCATTGGATTACCCATAGTGTTGTCCCATACAGAGTCTTTCACATTCAGGGCGCAGGCACCAATCCGCGTGCGAACTGAGATGCCTCGGCGCGAACCATCATCCAGGAGGTCCCCCTTTACTCTGGCCACTCTGCCTCATTGCTTCGCGCGAACCCTGCCCACGTGCCACTAGTTCACCCTTGCACCTGTTCACCGCAGCCTTGAATGACTTGCGCGCTGGATGTGGATTGCGATAACTTGAACGTTCAGTCAAAAACCATCGTTCCTGATGCGCTCTTCCAAAGATATCGGAAAACGATGGAATATTTCGGCAACGCGGGTTGTTATCAAACACCATGCTTAATTCATATCCTTTTAGACACCCCGATACCTGCGAGCCCCTCCAATGATGAATCCGGTGGTCGAAAACGCAGCTGAAATTGGCAAGGAGTTAGATCGTGTTACCGCAAGCCGCTTGTTCATCAATTCAGCGAGACTTATTCGATTTCTCCGCTTTACGGTCGACACAGTACTCAATGGGCATGCTCATCTTCTGAAGGAACATTTCATCGGCACCCACGTGTATGACCGTTCGACGACTTACGACCCCCGAATAGACCCTGTTGTCAGAGTTGAAGCACGGCGGCTGCGGCAGAAGCTTCGCAAGTATTACGAGACTACCGGCAGTTCAACCGAACTAAAGATCGATTATCCGATCGGCTCCTATGTTCCAGTATTCCTGGTCAATGGAAAGGCGCCAGGCGAGACCGAGTCGCGCATACAGGCGAAGCGTACTGACGAAGCAGACCTGTACATTGACGGCGACGGAATGTTCCTCGCGATATTCCCTTTTGTTTGCCAGCCTGGCACGGAAGAAGATGTTCGCTTCTCAACCGCGCTTACTGACGAACTGATTTACCGGTTCAGCTTGTCATCTGGCTTCCGGGTCGCAGCCATTACGCACAGCTACGAAGAAGCACATTCAATTTCTCCCGCACACAGGCTTGCGACTGATCTTGGCGCCCACGCCTTCATGCAGGGCCAGGTGAGATCGAACGGCGATAGGTATCGAATCACGATTCAACTTTACGACTCGGCTGGCTTCGGGGTCTGGACTGATCGATTCGATCTGTTGGATCACGCGACTCCATGCGTGCCAGACCGCGTTGCCTGCGCGATTGCTGCACGATGTCACCTCGACTACTCGCTACTCAGATCGATGACGGTCTCTCCAAGTCTAGCCGCGGTCCGGGCACTCGGCATCGCCGCTCGCGCTAGACGAGAGATTGACGAACGAGATCCGGTCACCGTGAGCAATACACTTCGCCTCCTCAGCGCGGCCGTTGCAAGATGCCCGAACGACACAGGATTGCATTCTGCTTTGGCAGACGGTCATGTCGAACTTTTCCTCAGCGGTGCGACTACTTACGAAGTGGCCTATGAAGCTGCAAAGCCAGCGGTGAACCGTAGCCTCGCCCTTGACAGCATCTCATCGGCGGCCAACTGTGCAGCTGCAGCGGTGCAGGGGTGGCTTCGATGGAACTGGCCAAAGGCCATGGAGCATGTTCGGCTAGCGTTGAAGGCCGGGGCCTCGGTCCGAGCTTTTTATCTGTATGCCATGTTGCTCACTTACCATGGTCAGTTTGATGAAGCGCTCAAACAACTCAATCGTGCCGCAGATCTCGACGCGTTTTCTCAGTCGATCACAACGGCGATCGCGCACACTCTTTTTCTCGCGCGCCGGTACGAATCGCTGATTGAAGCTTTTCCAGAGAAAGATAGCGCTATATGGCCCATTGGCGTCGTCAGATACCTGGGCTTGGCGTACGCAATGACTGGCTCTCGCGAGAAGGCGATCCAGCTGATCGAACGGCTGATCGAACCTGCTTTGCTGTCCGTTCCGCACCGTACTGTTTTTGCCGAAATGGAGGCGTGGGCCGGGCACCCTCGCCGGGCCTCCCTGATGTTAGGAGACTCGAACATCGCGCCGATCGAAAATGCGCTGCTGGCCGTGGCAATTGGCGACCATGCAACCGCGATCGCCTCCCTTGAAGTCGCCCGGAGGAGGCGCAATCCAATAGTCCTTACATTGCAATCTGACTCACGTTTCGACGCTCTCCGTAGGTACGACCGATTCAGGAGCCTCGCAAAGCAGAGTCGTGTGGTACTGGAGTAGCAACTCGCGCGATTGCTGCCGGTTGGCTCTACCGGAGCAATCTTTAACTCCAGGTGACCTTGGTAACGTTATCTCAACGCTACCAAGGACAATCCTTAGAGATTGATTAGCGTTTGATCCACTGTCTGCTGCGTCTTGATTGACTGAGAGTTGGCCTGATAGTTACGCTGGGCTGTTATCAGATGGACGAGCTCAGTCGTCAAATCGACTGTCGATCCCTCTAATGCACCGCCTTGAACGTCGCCGTGGTTAGTCGAACCCGGCGTGGCAATCTGCGCTGCGCCGGAGCTCGCAGATTGACCAAAAAGATTGCCGCCCAAGTTGATCAGGCCATCCGGGTCGGTAAAGTCTGCGAGAACTATCTGCCCTATCGGCTGCGCGCTTCTATTCGGGTAGATCCCGGTAATCGTTCCATCACTGCCAATCGTATAACTCTGGAGTTGCCCGGCGGGAGAACCGTCCGGGGTCAGATTCGTTATGCCATTGGCTTGCCCGTATTGAGTGGTACCCGTTAGATTCAGCGTTAGCGACTGAGTAGTCGCTCCCCCATCCGCGCCATTGGGAATGTTAAACGCAAATTGGGCCGGATTTGGCGCTGTCAAATTTCCGGACGTGTCAAACGTAGCAGTCCCTAGCAAGCCGGTCGAGCCCGGCCCCACCGGAGCAGCCGGGCTGCCCGATGTTCCATAGACATCCCATGAGCCAACAGCGTTCTTGACAAAATACAGGTTGACGTCGTGCGCACCGCCAAGCGAGTCATACACAGAAGTCGTCGTTGAATAGTTGTAACTCGTTGGGTCTGATGCAGAAAAAGTGGCAGTCTTGGGGATCGGATCCTGCGAGTTCAGATTGAACGCCGCAGCAATATTTTTTGACGGCGTCGGTGCCAAATCGGCGCGCGGGATCTGCAAAGGGACGATGCTGCCCTTGTCGATGACACCATCTGCATTCACAGCATAGCCCATAAGCGGCAGGCCGTCGGCGTTGACTATTGTTCCGTTTTGGTCGGGATGAAACTGGCCATTTCTGGAATACACGGTCGCACCATTCTTTTGCAACGCAAAAAAACCGTTCCCATTAATGGCGACGTCAAGGCTGTTGTTCGTGGTGGTAATCGTTCCTTGCGTAAAAATCTGATGGATATTGGATACGCGTGTTCCAATGCCGATCTGGTTATTCACCGCAGTCGTCATCGCACTCGCATACATATCCGCGAATTCTGCCCTGCTTTCCTTGTACCCCACGGTATTAGCGTTCGCTATGTTGTTGGAAACAACATCGAGATCACTCGATGCGCCGGCCAGTCCGCTCAAAGCTGTTGCATAGCTCATTTTTATGCTCCGAAAAACGTGTAGATCAAAAGAATCGAGGAAGTAAGGATTTATCCCAGACCGGATCGTCGGGAAAAGTGCCCAATTTCAACAAAAACGCTGCTGATTAAAGGTGGCGTAAAAAAATGAGACGATCCACCACCGTTTAGCTGAAATCTGACTTGTATCGTCGTGGAAATTGGCAAGTTAAATTCTTCTACGTCGAATTCAATTGCCCTGGGCAGATGCTCGCCAAAGTATCGGAAGTCGAGCATCCCAACGAAGGCGAGCTCGCGGTCAAAAAGATAGCCTGTGGCCTGGAGCGGACGTTTCGCTGGGTCTACGCATGTAACCCCTACTTTGAGACTTCGAATGACATCGTCGGGACTCGTACAATGTGACCTGAAGCTCGGACCGGCGGCTTCGCTATTCCAGCCGCTCACGCATACGCTGCAAATGGCGAAACCTTTGCAGCCGTCAGCGGCCGAATCACACTCCACGATGGCCGAAGGTACGGGTAAGGATTCGTCTTGTCCGGGCGCTGACCGTCGAACGCTCTGCCAGTACACGGACGGCGGAAAGAATAGAGGCTTATGGTTTTTCTCAATGGATTCCATGGAACATTCCGTTGGGATGGTTGCTGTCTCATGTACTGAATTATTGGGCCAATGAGTAGAGATGTTTCGTCAAACTAAGCAAGGATTTGGCAGCAACTCCTCTTTTAATGTCCTTGTTTTTCGTGGTTAAAATTCTTTTTCCATAAATAGATAACGGTTATCTAAATACGTATCCTATTTCTAATCTTCTGATAACCGTTATCTACTCCAGCGCGCAGTCGAGCTGAATTCCGCGGGGCAGTCAAAACGGATACTCGCGCGTAGGTGCCTGAAAGTTAATTAGAGAACGTGCTGGTTCTTCGACCGTTAAACGTGCTGGCGAGCATCAACTAGTGCGGCGACGTTAGCTACATCTACTGATTACTGTTAGCAGAAAACCAGCGGAGACTCCCAGAAGTACACGCTCGCCCACATCTTCATCCCCATGTTGCGGGCAGCGATGAGGTGAACCGGGAATTTTGTAGCGCAATGTATCTGCGGTCGGCCAGGAAAAACTAGCTTGCATTCCTGTCTGTGGCAGACACACGCCAGACACGTTTAAGCCTTCCAATGAAGTCCCGCAAATCGATTCGCGGCGAGGCGGACAAGGCCGCGCCGTCGAACTCTCAATATCTGAACAACCTCGGAGTAAGGCCATGCCCCGCCTACTTGGAAAGTACCTTGCTAATAAGCGGATTGTTTGCGGCCCATACGTCTCACGCCGCGGCACCCGAAGATCTGACCGGCAAGAACGTCGTGCTGGTGCACGGCGCATTCGCCGACGGTTCGAGCTGGAGTCGCGTGATTCCTCTGCTCGAGGCACGCGGGCTACACGTAGTGTCGGTTCAAAATCCGCTGAACTCCCTTGCTGGCGACACGGCAGCGACGACACAGGTGATCGAACAGCAGAATGGTCCGGTGGTGCTGGTAGGGCATTCGTGGTCCGGCGCAGTCATCAGTCAGGCGGGTAACAATCCAAAGGTCAAGGCGCTGGTCTACATCGCGGCATTTGCACCCGACGAGCAGCAGTCGATTGCGGATATGACGAAGGGTCTGCCTGCGCCGGGTTGGTTCAGCGAATTGCGCAAGGACTCGGCGGGCTATATGACGCTGTCGGATAAGGGTATTCGCGAAGACTTCGCGCCAGATCTGCGGCCGTCGCAACAACGTATCGTAAGCGCCACTCAAGGGCCGTGATACTTCGGGTGCGCGGCCGACAAAGTCACGCAACCCGCCTGGAAAAACAAGCCCTCCTATTTCGTCGTGACCAGGCACGACCGGATGATCGATCCCGATCTGCAGGAGAAGATGGCCAAAAACATCGGCGCCACGGTCACGCGCGTGAATGGCAGCCATGTCTCGATGCTGAGCCACCCTCAGGCTGTTGCGGACGCTATCATCAACGCTGCGGAGCATGCTCGTCAGCCGCCGCAATAAGCCGGTACGTTACAAGAGTTCTGATCGAAGGCAGCGCGAGCGAATTGCGGCGTTTGTCGCGGTGAAACTATGCGCCGCCCCTGGACAAGCGCCTGTAGCTGCGCATAGCGGGAAAATCGACGATAGGGAATAGAAGCCGCTCCCAACTGTTTTGTCTCAGGTAGACAATCCATTTCGGAGCCAGACAGTGCAGAACCCGCAGCCGCAAGTCGAAGACGATCAGTTGAGTGAGCAGGTGTCCAACCCAGCACGCGTTCGCGCGCTCGGCAGCACGGAGCATCTTTTCTGGTTACTCGACCAGAACCGGCCGACGCATTTCGCCATGGTCGCCGAAATCGATCGGCGCTTCTCGCTCGACGCGTGGCATGCGGCCTTTCGCGTGCTCCAGCAGCGGCATCCGCTACTTTCGACTTACATCGGCGTAGACGCACAGTCGAACTCCAGCTTCTATAGCAAACCCGGCGCAGCAATACCATTGCGCGTAGCCGACCAGATCGCAACCACCTGGCAAACCGAAGTGGCGCGGGAAATCGCCACGCGCTTCGACTGGTCGGCCGCACCTTTGCTGCGTGCGACGCTGTTGCAAGGCGAGCACGATTCGACGTTGATTCTGGTCGCGCATCATTCCGTGGTCGACGGCATAGGCGGCGCGTATCTCATCGAAGACCTGCTGAACGCGCTTTCGGGGGAGTCGCTACCGCCCTTGCCGCTGGTCGAGTCGCTGGAAGCCGTTCTGGAAAGTGATATCCGGGCGGCAGCCGTTTTACCCGAGGCGCCGCTGGCGCCGACACCCAGGCCGTTTCGTGCCGGCGCTGCGGAAGTGCCACACGTCGAGGCGATCGAGCTTCCGGCGGAACTCACGCGTCGATTCATTGAGCGGTCTCGTACGGAGCGAACCACCGTGCACGGCGCGATCGCCGCGGCGGTTAACGAAGCCTGCCGACGTCTGTCGCCGGAATGGTCCACGCGCGCTTTGCGAACAGTTTCACCAATCGACGTACGTTATCTCGCCGACGAATTCGGCCTTTCGGACGGCGTATACATCACGCAAACCATTACCGTCGACCATCATCCTCGCGGCACGTCTTTATGGATTGCCGCCCGCAAGATCAAACACGATCTCGCCCCGTCGCAGACGCGTAGTAGCGCGGTGGCGGAACTGAAAGCGCTCGACGCCGCGATGTCGGCCAGGCCGAGCGTGCAACACGCGGCGGGATTTCTATCAGCGGTATTGGCCTTCGACGTTCTGCTGTCGAATCTGGGCAATCAGCCCATTCCTTCTGTCTACAAAAGCGTGTCGCTCAAAGCACTATGGGGTCCTTGCGTGACCTCCGGTTTCGCTGACGACCAGATGATCGGCGTCTGCACGGTCGCGGGCATGCTGCGCGTCACGCACACGAGCTATGGCGCAATGGCTGGACTTCTCGGCGAGTTAAAAGCAATTCTCGAAGAGGCGCTAGCCGCGTAGTTTGCGTTCAGATTCGAAAACATGACAAACTCCGCTCAATCCGTAGACGTTGCCGTTACAGCCTGGCATAAAGCAATCGAAGAATTCTGCCGGTTGCAGCCGCGTGCCTACACGAAGGAAGGTCCACGAGGCACGAGATCGATTCTGAGCGCCACGCCGGTCTCGGTTCTGAACGGCGTGATTAGCACTACCCGCGAACCCAATGTACCCGAGTTGAGTTCGCTCGCTGCGTCATACGACAACGAGGCACTCCCATGGAGCATTCAACTGCGCAGCGCTCCCGTTAATTCGGGCATTGCACAGATCGCGGCCGATCGCGGTTTAACCGTGTCCTTCACGTTGCCCTTCATGATCAAGCATCTGGGCGCGGACAATGGGAGGGCATTGCTGCCTGGCAACATAATCGTCCGGCGCGTTCCCGCGCAGGATCGCGATACATACAACACCGCCCTCGCCTCTGGTTTCGAAGCGCCAGGCGAGGCCTGCAAAGGTTTTAGTGCTCCACATATTCTGAGCGCCAAAGGAATGACCGCGTTTCTGGTTGAAGAAAGCGGAATCCCGGTTGCGACATCGTTTCGCATTGCTGTCAACGGACACGTCGGCGTATTCAACATCTCGACCCTGCCAGCGTACCGGCGACGCGGTTATGCACGTGCGGCGACGATAGCCGTGTTGCAACATGCCTATGCGCAAGGTGCTCGCACAGCATTCCTGCACTGCACGCCGGCGGCCCGCGGCGTTTACGCGTCGCTGGGCTTTGTGACTTCAGAAGAGTGGCCAGTGTATGCAACACCCTGAACGCCGGCGCGAACCACAGGCTTCACCCCCGCAACGTCGACACGTCGATCGAGTTCAGCCAGTTCCGCAAAGTCTCGCCGCCGACCGAGGACGAAACAGACGCGTTGTCACGCAATGACTTCAGATCAATGCCCGCATGCGCGAGTTCGACTGCGTGCCCGACCAACCAGCTTTCGATTCTCTGCGCGGATGCTTCCAGATGAAACTGTAACGCCAGCACCCGCGATCCAAGAGAGAACGCCTGGTTCGGATACAACGTCGTCGATGCGAGAAGTTCGGCGTCGCCCGGCAGATCGAACGTGTCGCCGTGCCAGTGCAACACCGATTTTGCCGCCAATGGCGCCAACACCGATCGCGCCCCCGCGTCAGTCAGCTCCACCTCGCCCCAGCCAATTTCCTTCCGCCCGCCCGGATAGACCCGCGCGCCGCCGACCCGCGCGATCAGCTGCGCACCGAGGCAAATGCCGAGGAGCGGACGGCCCGCCTTCAGTCGCGCTTCGATCAGCGCCAGCTCGTGACGCAGGAACGGATACCTGTCCTCTTCATACGCACCAATCGGACCGCCGAGGATCACGAGCACATCCGGCGCGCCGATATCGAGCGCCTGCAAGTCACCCGTAGGCGCATCCACGTAGCTGACCTGGTAGCCCGCTGTGGTGAACGCCGGCTCGAGCGTGCCAAGGTCTTCGAACGCCACGTGACGAATGGCTACTACCCGTTTCATGTTTCAAATCTCATTGATGGCTTGTGTTGCGGATAACGAATACGACTCGTGAGTCGATGCGAGTTCTTCGCGGATTCGCGCTCGTGCAGCCGGAACGCGGCGATGGAACGATACGATCCACACGGTGCCGACTGCAAGATACGCGAGGAACAGATACGGGAAATACGCCACCGGCGCCGGCGGCAACGGATAGACGCTGCCCACGGCCGGGATCAACAGCAAGATCAGCGCGGCGGCGCAGTAGCCGATGTCACGATTGCGCAATTGCCCGATGCGCGACAGATAGACGGGCGCCGCGATCGTGATCAGGAAATACGGAACGAGAAAGCCGAAGGCGGCAAGCGTGCCGACCCAGTTGAAAATCTCGAGCGGTGCATTGTGCGCGAGGGCGAGGATCGTCGGCACCGCGAATGCGATCGCGGCCATCACCGTCACGGCGACGTGCGGCGTCGCATTAGTCGAATGCGAGCCGGCTGTGGCAGCGTGAAACAGACCGTGGCGTCCCATTGCAAAGATCACGCGCGCGCCGGCATTGATGCATGACAGCGCCAGCGAGAAGAACGTGAACATCGCACCCAGCGACAGCGGGACCTGCAGGAACTTCACATGTGCGAGTTCGGCCAGCACGTTGAGCGGTGCGTCGACCTTGTCGAGCGTCGTCGTGTAGCCATTGAACCCGTCGACCATTGCATACGTGACGAACACGAAGAACGCGCCCGAAACGATCAGGCTCCAGATCACTGCTCGCGGGATCGATTTCAGCGGGTTCTTCGCTTCGGTGCCGAACGCGGTCGCGCATTCGAAGCCGACCAGACTGAAAATCGCGACCACCACGCCCAGCCCCATGCTCGACAGCGGCGTATCGCTCAGATTCAGTTGACGGGTCTCGATCGCGAAGTGATGCTGGGTGAGCACGATCGAGCACAGTGCGACGATCAGCAACATCGACACGCCTTCGAGAATCAGCATCAGCACAGCCGACAGTTGCACATTTTTCCACGCGCAATACCACGCAAGCGCCGCGCAGGTCACGAAGGAAACGACGGGCGGCAGACTCAGCCCCGCCATCTCGCCCAGCTTGCCCGCGAACACCGCAAACCCGGTCATGCCGGCCATCGCAATGCCGAGATATGCCCAAATCAGCGACCACCCGGCGATCCCGCCAGCGGTCAGCCCCAAGCCCCGGCTGGTGTACGCATACATCGAACCGACGCCGGCCGAACGTCGCGCGAACTGATTCAGGTTCAGAGCGACGAACAGCAGCATCACCGTGCCGAGCGCATACGCGAGCCAGCTCAGGTCGCCAGTGTTCGAGAACATCACGGGGACGATCAGCGCGGCCGTCATGGTGGGGGAAATCAGCGCGATGGCCTGTCCCAGTAGTTCGGAAAAGCTCAGACAGTTGGCGCGAAGAGGATTGGTTTCCATGGATTGCACCTTGAGGTCAAAGACGAGATCGGGGTGCCACGAATATATTTTCGTGACTTCATTGTTGATGAACCGATGCTACGATCTCGTTGGACCAGATGAATCCTCCAGAAAATTAAAGAAGGGTGGACCAGCATGCTGAGACCGTCGGAAATGGGCCTGACGATCGATCGGGACCAGAAAACACCGCCTTATCTGCAGATCGTTCATGCGGTGATCGAAGACATTCGCCGTGGCCGCCTTCATCCGGGCGACGCCTTGCCGAGTACCCGCGACCTCGCCGACGCGCTGGAAGTCAATCGTAAGACAGTGATCCTCGCGTACGACGAACTCACCGCGCAGGGATGGCTCACGCCCGAGCGGGCTCGCGGCACGTTCGTATCGCCGAGTTTGCCGACGGCGCAGCCGGCCGCGTTCGCATTCCGGCCGGTCGAAGCGCCGCGCGTGCCGGAAGAGCCCGATTTTCGACTGCCCGGTCAAAAAACCCGCGTGGATTTTTTGCTGCCCGAGCCAGGCGTGCTGATGTTCGACGACGGCGCACCGGACACGCGGCTCGTGCCCGTCAACGAAATGGCGCGCGCGTACCGGCGCAGCCTGCTGGCGCTGAGCCGAGATAATCAGTTAGGCTATGGAGATCCACGCGGCACCTGGTCCCTGCGCAACTCGATCTCCTCAATGCTCAACGCCGAGCGCGGTCTCAACACGACCGCCGAAACCATCTGCCTGACACGCGGTAGCCAGATGGCGATCTTCGTCGCCGCACGCGTGCTGACCCAACCGGGCGACACGGCCGTGCTGGAATCGCTCAGCTATCCGCCCGCACGTGAGGCTTTTCTCGCCAACGGCGCCGAGGTCGTCACCGCGCATATCGACGACAAGGGCATGCAACTCGACGAACTCGAAAGGATCTGTCGCCGCAAGCGGGTGCGATGCGTCTATCTGACACCGCATCACCAGTTTCCGACCACGGTGTTGCTGCCGCCGGAACGCCGTTTGAGGCTGCTGGCGCTCGCCGATCAGTTCGGCTTCGCCATCATCGAGGATGACTATGACCACGACTTCCATTTCTCGCACCGGCCGATGTTGCCGCTCGCCAGTGCCGATCAGTGGGGAAAGGTTGCATATATCGGCTCGCTGTCGAAATTGCTGACGCCGAGTCTGCGTAGCGGCTATATCGCGGGCGCAAAGCGCTTCGTCGATCGCGTGGCGGAAGAAATTCTGCTCATCGACCGCCAGGGCGATCCCACGACCGAACGCGCGGTCGCCGAGATGATGGAAGCTGGCGAGATTCGTCGTCACGCGCGCAAAGCGCTGCGTATTTACGACGAGCGACGCATGTTTTTTGCGGCTCTACTGAAGCGTCATTTCGGGTCAGCGATCGAGTTCGATGTACCGGATGGCGGCTTGGCGTTCTGGGTGCGTTTCGACGAGAGTGTCGATGTCGGCAAACTGGTTGCTGGTGCGCCGTCGCACGGCGTAAAGGTGCTGCCCGGCGCGACGTATTCGATGTCCGGCGAACCGACCTCCGGGCTGAGGCTGGGCTTTGCCAGTCTGAACGAGCGCGAACTCTCGGAAGCAGTCACGCGGCTCGCGGCAAGCTGGCGGAGTCTGCAGGATTAGAAGGCGCAAAGGCGTCACGTTTGTTGCGCGACGCCTTCGGTCAGCGGGAGTCGAACTGGCCCGACCGTTACGCAGCGTGCTCGAAGAAAGTATCGTCGAGCAGCATGTCTTCAAAGAATGCGCCGTACGCTTTCTCAGGATGCCGAATGTGAATCTCCAGCACCCACAGTAACGGCGAAGGGCTGAACGGCACTTCGGCGAGAGGGCCTTCGTAAATCGCCGCGTGCGGGAAGTCGGAAATCCGGTGACCCGACAGATCGAGGTTCAGTTTCCAGCCCAGTTCGCTCGCACGACGATCGGCGAATTGGTAGAGCGCTTCACCCGTCAGCTTGTCGTCACGCCACCTGGCGCGCACTTCGTGGAACAGCGCCTTGGCGTCGCTCGCACAGCGAGCCATCTCGGGGTCGGCGCCGGTGACGAATGTATCACCGCCATCGCCCTCCCACTGCTCCCAGACCGGACCAATGTCAATCAGGAAGATATCCTCAGCGCCCAGCACGACGCCTGGATCGGACGGCGCACCAAAGGTTTTGGTCGTGTTGGAGCCGAACCGCACGTACACGTCATGCCAGCCGCGTCGCATTCCGGCCGCTTTGAGGATGTCTTTCGCGATTTCCACCGCGTCCTCCTCCACCATACCGGGATGGCATTGCGCAGCAATTTCATGGATCGCCGCGCGGGTTTTTGCTCGCACCGTCAGCATGGTGTCGGCGGCGAACGAGGCACCGACGCGTTCGAGGTCTGTCAAGGCGACTGTACTCATGGGGAAACACTCCGTTGTTGTGTGCAGCGGTTAGAGGTCGACTACGTCTATGAATCGAGGTCGATGTCGAAGCAAAGAATCACTGTTTCAGAGGATGGACACCGCAAGGCCGTCCGCCGATTTATCAAGCCGGATCTGGCACGCGAGCCGCGAGTGGGGCGTCACGTTGGGTAGGCATTCGAGCAGGTCCTGTTCATCGCGCCCCGGCGACGCCAACGTCGCACGCGAGGCATTGTCGATCTCGACCATGCAGGTTCCGCACGCACCTCTGCCGCCGCAAATGCTCGGGATTGCCACGCCCGAATCACGCAGCGCAACAAGCAGACTCTGGTCGACCAACATCGAGTGTTCAATGCCATTGGCGCTGATCCGAACGCTGCCGCCTGATCCGGAGGCTTGCATGATTTCGACGGTCCCGAAGGGATCAGAGAAAAAAGCGTTGGGGTGTAGTCCGCGTTGCGCGATCAAGGTGTCGCGGGCGTCTTCGATCATCGCGGGCGAACCGCACGCGTAAACATCGGCGTCCGCGAGCGATTCGAAGTCGTCCGTCACGGCGCGCTGGACGCGTCCGCGACGCGCATCTGCGATTCCCTCGACATTGCGCGACAGAACTGGAATGAAGCGGAAGTTATCGTGTAAACGCGCCCATTCGCGCGCGACGTTCTCAAGATACAGGTCGGCCGCCGAACGGCCGCCCCAATATAGCGAAACGGGTCTACGCCATCCTCCTGACACTATTGTTTCGACGATCGCCCGCACAGGTGCGAAGCCCGTGCTCGTGCAGATGAAGACAGCGTGTACTGCGCTCAGGCTGCGTTGCGAACCGAAATCGCCGAACGGTCCACGCCACGACACGCGGTCGCCGAGCTTGAGCGCACGCATCGCACGATCGCTGAACACGCCACCCGGAATGCGGCGAATATGAAGTTCGATGCAGCCGTCGACGAGCGCAGATCGCGCTAGCGAAAAGCTCCTGAAATGCCCGTCCTCGGCCAGTACGTCTATGTACTGGCCGGGCAACCATACGAATTCGTGGCCCTGTGCAAGGCGGATCCTCAGTACCGTCACAGCAGGCCCGTGTGGTTCGATCTGTTCGACCTGTCCATGCACCAACTTCGATGTACGCGCGCCTGCCGTTTCGATGCGTTCGGTGGTAATCGGTTGAATCATGTGCGGTCTGTAGCTGAGGATCACACTGCGAGCTTAGACAATAAGTGGGCCCCGCAATCCCTCCAGTTTTGCAAAGTACCCTGGTCCAGTCCGCGTTTACGTCGCGCCAAAAAGTTCGAGTGCGACCGACCTCAACCAGCGATTGCCGGGATCGCTGTGTTGGCAGCGGTGCCAATGCAGTTTCAGATCAAACGACGGAATTGGAAAAGGTGGCGTTAGTACCTGCACCCCGGCTATACGCGCAAACACCTCGCCAACGGGAAGCGGCACGGTCACGATCAGATCGGTCATTGCGATCACCATCGGAATGCTCAGAAAATGGGGCAACTTCAGAAGTTCTCGCCGCTCGACGCCATTGCTCTGCAAGTATTGTTCGACGATTTCCCAGCTTCGACCTTCCGTCTGCACCACGACGTGCGACAACTCCTTGAACTCTTTATGCGTGATTTCCCCGTTCACGACCGGATGCCCTTTGCGGGCGAGACACACGAATCCATGATTGAAGAGTCGCTGCTGAAAAATGTCGGATCCACGCAGATCTGGAAAGTAGCCCATCAAAAGATCCACCTTGCTGCGTTCGAGCAGGCTCATCAGGTCACGGTGCGAAGGTGAAATGGTCTGGATATCGACTAGCGGCGCTTCTCTCATGATTCTTGCCAGCAATCGCGGCAGAAAGGCCATCTCCCCCACATCCGACATCACGATTGTGAACGTCCGGCATGCCTGCGCGGGATCGAAAATCGGCGCCGTCAACACGTGTTCGCGCACATTCGCAAGCACGGCCTGAACGACGGGCGCGAGTTGCACAGCCCGAGGCGACGGTTGCATACCCGTGCGCATCTTCAGAAATAGCTCGTCGTTCATCTGCTTGCGCATCCTCTTGAGCGAATGCGAAATCGCGGGTTGACTGAGATCCAGTTCTTCAGCCGCGCGACCGAGATGTCCATGACGCCATAGCGCGTCGAACACCTTCAGCAGGTTCAGATCGAAGTTATCCATTTCATTCATGATCGTCATTCATGCCATTGCCTTGTCGAATGATGCGTGAGTCACGACACTTGCTAAACGTCAAAGAACTTTGGTCCGCCCCACGCAATGAAGACAAACCAGATCAGCATCGCATCGATAATCGATTGCGTTCCCATCGGTGCATTTCGAATCCGCCTATTTGCAATCAGCTTCCTGATCGTGTTGACGGATGGTTTCGATACTCAGGCCATCGGCTTCGCGGCCAAAGCCATGTCGGCGTCACTGAACATCCCGATCGCATCGTTCGGACAGGTCTTTTCCGCAGGCCTGTTCGGTGCGATGGTCGGCGCGTTTGTTCTCGGGCCGCTCGCGGATCGTTACGGGCGCCGCTGGACGTTGATCGGTTCCATTCTCACCTTCGCTGTGTTCTCTCTTCTGACGCCACGGGCCGCCAATCTGAACGGACTGCTGCTTTTCCGCTTCTTGGCCGGACTCGGTCTGGGCGGCGCAATCCCCAACCTTCTCGCGCTCTCATCCGAGTACGCGCCGCACCGGATGCGAGGACTACTGACCGGTGTACTTTACGCGGCTTTCCCACTTGGTGGCGCGGTGGGTGCCGCGACCAGCGCCCATCTCATCCCGCTCTATGGATGGCCGCTGCTGTTCTATGTGGGCGGCACGGTGCCGCTCTTTCTCGCTGCACTGGTCATCGCGCTGCCCGAATCGCTGCCTTTCCTGTTGCGACGCGACGCCGACCAGCGGACGGTTCGCACCATCATCGAACGAATCTCGCGGAATGCCGTGCCGCGCGACGCCACATACGTCGATCTCGAGGAACGCATTCCGGGTTTTCCGATCCGCCACCTGTTTTCTCACGGACGCACTACTGCCACGCTACTGCTATGGATCAGCTTTTTCATGTGCTTCGTGCTGTTAATCGTACTGGTGCTGTGGACACCCGCCTTGCTGCGTGGCGCGGGCGTCGGCGAGCATGCCGCCGCGCTGATCGTCGGGCTCATCAATCTTGGCAGCGTGGTGGGAACCGCTCTCGGCGGTCGTCTCGTGGATCGCCTCGTTCCGGCGCGAGTATTGCCGGCGCTGTTCATCTGCGGCGCGCTTAGCGTTTCGCCGCTCGGCTACGTGACTGGCTCGCCGATCCTGCTCGCGTTCTGCGCGACGCTATCCGGATTCTTCATTGGGGGCGGCAGTTCAGGCCTGTTGAGTCTCGCTGTATCGACCTATCCGAGCGCGGTGCGCGCGACCGGCGTGGGTTGGGCCATGGCCTTGGGCCGCCTGGGCCAGGTCGCAGGTCCGTTGCTGGTCGGCGCCGTGCTGGCGGGCGGCTTCAGTATCAACCGGATTTTCCTGTTCAGTGCGGTGCCGGCGCTGTGCGCCGCTGCCGCCATCGTGCTGCTCAAGCAGAGCTGCACGGATCGCTGCTTCGGCAGCGTGAAAGCGCAAACGCCGGGGACTCGCAACGCGTCGAATCTCTGAAGCGAAGTCGCGGGTCATTCAGTCAAGCAGGGCCGCATAGAGCCGGACCGGCCGTCATAGAACCACTCTAGAGGAATGTTATGCATATCGTTAGCCGCAAACAACCTGTTCTCGTCGTCGGAGGAGGAATCGGCGGACTCGCCGCGGCACTCTCACTGGCGCGAGAAGGTTGTCACGTGAAAGTACTTGAACAGGCGACTGTCATCGCCGAAATCGGCGCGGGCGTGCAGTTCGGTCCCAATGCATTCGCCGCCTTCGACGCGCTGGGTGTCGGCGAGCGAACCCGCAGCCGCGCGGTCTACACCGACTACATGACGATGATCGACGCCGTCGATGGCAAGCCGGTTGCGGACATATCCGTGGGCGACGCGTTTCGCAAGCGCTTCGGCAATCCATACGCGGTTACGCATCGTGCCGACGTGCATACCTCGCTGCTAGAGAGCGTCATGGAGTCGGACCGGATCGAACTCGTCACGTCGGCTCGCATTACGGGCGTCGAACAATCCGCCGATGGCGTGACGGCCATTGACGAGCGTGGCAACGCCTACAGCGGCTGTGCACTGATCGGCGCCGACGGCGTGAAATCGGCGATTCGTGAACAACTGGTCGGCGACGCGCCGCGGGTGTCCGGTCATGTCGTCTATCGCGCGGTGATCGACGCGAAGGATTTTCCCGCTGACCTGCGCTGGAATGCATCCGTACTGTGGGTCGGTCCGAAATGCCACATCGTTCATTACCCTGTTCGCGCCGGCGAGCAGTACAACCTCGTCGTCGCATTCCATAGCCGGCAGCAGGAAACGTGGGGCGTGACCGATGGCAGTCAGGAAGAAGTCCTGTCCTATTTCACCCAGTTCGACGAGCGTCCACACCGGCTCCTCTCTCTGCCCAAGACCTGGAAACGCTGGGCCACCGCGGATCGCGAGCCGATCGGTTGCTGGACGACCGGTCGCATCACATTGCTCGGCGACGCGGCGCACCCGCTGCTGCAATACCTCGCGCAAGGCGCCTGCATGGCGGTGGAAGATGCCGTGACACTCGGCGCCGCGGTGCGCGTGAAAGACGGTGACCTGCTCGCAGCATTTTCCGTTTATGAACGGGCACGCATTGCCCGTACCGCGCGCGTCGTCCTGTCGACGCGCGAGTTTGGCAGGCTTTGCCACGCGTCGGGAGTCGAACGGCTGGTGCGCAATTCGCTCTGGAAAGACAGAACACCTGAGCGTTTCTACGATTCGCTCGAATGGCTCTATGGATGGAAAGCGGACAACTGTCTCGCCGCCTGATTACGAACATAACGGCCTCACCTATGGAGTCACTCATGAAATTCGTTGTGCAACCCGCGCCAGTCGTGTCCATCCCTGTAGCGGGCGGAGACGGTCATTTTCCGGTACGACGTATCTATTGCGTCGGCCGAAATTACGCAGCGCACGTGCGCGAGATGGGGATGGACCCGGACCGCGAGCCGCCCTTCTTTTTCGCCAAGCCGACCGATGCGATCGTCGTCTCGCCGGCCAGCTTGCCTGCCCAGATTGCTTATCCGCCGGCCACCCGTGAATACCACTTCGAAATCGAACTGGTCGCGGCAATCGGAACGGCCGGACGCAACATTCCCGTCGAGCGGGCCAACGATCATATTTGGGGCTATGCCGTCGGTCTCGACATGACCCGCCGCGACTTGCAGATCACGGCAAGAAACAAGGGGCGGCCGTGGGAACCGGGCAAAAGCTTCGACCAGTCGGCGCCAATCTCGCTTCTGCATCCGGCGTCGTCGACCGGTCATCCCGCGGGCGGCGAAATCTGGCTCAAGGTGGACGGCCGCGACCGTCAACGCAGCGATCTCGACAGCTTGATCTGGTCGGTACCGGAAATCGTTTCCAACCTGTCCACGTACGTCGAATTGCAATCGGGCGACCTGATCTTCACTGGCACGCCGGAAGGTGTCGGCCCGGTCGAGCGTGGCGAGACCATGCATGGCGGCATCGCTGGACTGACGGACATTGAAGTGCGAGTGGTATGACATGAGCACGTCCGACCTCTCGCTTTATAACTTCTTCAACAGTTCGGCTGCCTACAGGGTTCGCATCGCCCTCGCACTGAAGCAGCTGCAATGGCGGCATATCGGCGTCAACCTGCGCGCCGGAAAACAGAACACCGCCGTGTATGCCGGCTTGAATCCGAATCGGCTCGTGCCGGTGCTGGAGGACGGCTTGCATAGCATCACGCAGTCGCTTGCCATCATCGATCATCTCGACCGGCTTCAGCCCGAACCGTTGCTCGTGCCTCGCGATGGACCGCTGCGCACACGGGTACTTGAAATTGCGCTGACCATTGCGTGCGATATGCATCCGCTGAACAACATGCGGGTCCAGAAGTATCTGAGCAACACCCTCGAACTGACAGATTTGCAGAAAGCCGAATGGATCAATCACTGGTTCACGGCCGGCTTCAATGCGCTGGAGAAATGGCTTCCCGAGCGCGAAGGCTGGAGTGTCGGCGACACGCCGACGCTTGCCGATTGCTGCATCGTGCCGCAGGTCGCCAACGCGCTGCGCGCAGCGTACGACCTCTCGCCATTCCCGCGTATACAACGCCTGTTCGATTTTTGCCAGCGGCATCCCGCGTTTCAAGCGGCGGCGCCTGGCGCACAGCCGGATTTCATCGGCCATTGATTTTGGAGATTTCCATCATGTCCGTTTTACCCAGCCCCGACGTTCAGGCGCAGCGCGAATCGTTCTACCGCGCACTGGAACCGCATTCGATGGCGGCATTGTGGACACGTCTGCGCACGCTGATCCCGTCGGAGCCGACGCCTGTGGGCGTCGCGCATCGTTGGAGTTATGAACTCGCGCGGCCGCATCTGCTCGAATCCGCTGAATTGATTTCGGCCACCGAAGCCGAGCGCCGCGTATTGTTACTCGAGAATCCGGGGCTGCCCGGCACGTCCCGCATCACCAACACGATTTATGCCGGCTTGCAGCTGATCATGCCGGGGGAGGTCGCGCCCGCGCATCGGCACACGCAGTCCGCGTTGCGTTTCATTATCGAAGGGAGCGCCGCGTTCACCGCGGTGGACGGCGAAAAAACCTATATGGAGCCGGGCGATTTCGTTATTACGCCCGCATGGACATGGCATCACCACGGGCACGAGGGCAGTGCGCCAATGGTGTGGCTGGACGGACTCGACATTCCTATCGTCGCGTTTTTCAACAGTGTCTTTCGCGAAGAACACGAGGTCGACGAAGCGCCGATCACGCGCCCGGCCGGCGATGCGCTCGCACGTTACGGCACCGGACTGATGCCGGTCGGCTACCGTTCCTCGACGCTGAATTCCCCTGTGTTCAACTATCCGTATGCCCGCACTCGCGAGGCGCTGTATGCGCTCTCTCGCGCGGGCGCACCGGACCCGCACGCCGGCCACCTGATGCGCTATACGAACCCCGTGGACGGCGGCTGGGCGATGCCGACGCTCGCGACGATGATTCGCATGCTACCGGCGGGTTTCTCGACCTCGCCTTACCGCTCGACCGACAGCGCCGTGTTCGTTTGCGTCGAGGGCGCCGGTTACGCGATTGTCGAAGGCCAACAGTTCGACTTCGCGCCGCATGACGTGGTGGTAATTCCCGGATGGATGAAGTACACGTTGCACGCAAGCGAGGACACGTTGCTGTTCTCTTATTCGGACCGCGTCGCACAGGAGAAGCTCGGGCTGTTCCGCGAGCAACGGTTCTGATTCAGCAATCCGAGTACGACCTCCGGCGTGGCCGGCACGATCGGCACGATCCGGCCGATCGCGTCGCCGATCGCCAACAGTCGCGGGCGGGGTACACCGCTATCCACAGCGACCCGGCACCTACTCCCCGTCCGCCTGGATCATCTTGCGCAGCAGAAACTGCAGCGCGACCCGCTCGCCTGCGTTAAACGCGCCATAGGTCCGCTCTGTGACCTCTTTGGCGAACGGCACCGTGTGTTCGATCAGCGCGACGCCGGCCGCAGTCGGGCGCACGATTACCTTGCGCCTGTCTTCGGCATCCGGGCCAACCTCGATCTGCGCGCGCGCCTTCAGCCGCTCGATCACGTATCGTGGCCTGATCGATCGCGGTGGTCTTGACGATGTCGTTTAGCGAACACTGCTGCTGATCCTTGACAGCGCAGAGCGCGACGAACTGCGCGGCGGTGAGATCGGAGTCAGGAATCGCCTCCTGAAAAATCGCGACGTGGCGCTGATAAGCGCGCCGCAGCAAATGGCCGATCTGGTCGTGAAAGTCATAGGTTTCTTCGTGGGATGTCATGAACGTGAATCACCCGCTCGCCGCGCCGCTAAGATAAAGAATTTTACACCCTTAATTTTCCCTTCCGTGCGCGGCTTGCCGGCGTCAGCGATCCCTCTGCTGGATTGCGACGAGCGCGTCCGCCAACGGCATCACGGCAGCGTATTTGTGCTGCATGTCGAACAGATTGGCCTCATGCGGACCTACCGCGCGATCGCCAACACAGTCGGAAAGCACGAGCGGACGAAAGCCGTTCGACATCGCATCGACGACGCTCTCGTCATCCGTACGCAAACTCTTTGGCGCGCGCGTAGACTGCCTCTTCGAGCGCGAACCGAAGATCTCGCCCAATCTTGAAGATTTCTCGTCAAAGGCCTGCAGTCGCCGGAATAGTCTTGTCTCGTGAACTGTTCTCACCTACACATGGGCTCTCAAGAGTGCATGAAAATCCGTTCACTCATCCACTGACAAGGACTCTTCATGGCACTTGACGATACCAAACTCAACGCATTCATGGGCAACTTCGCTCGTGATTTCGGTGCGGCAATGCATGCTGCGACAGTGGTGGTCGGAGACAAGCTTGGATTGTACAAAGCGCTGGCGGAGGCCCCGCTGCTTGCTGAAGAATTGGCGAGAAAGACCGAAACCGATGCCCGCTACGTGCGCGAATGGCTTTCCGCTCAGGCGGCAAGTGGCTACGTAAGGTACGACCCGGCTACAGAGAAGTTCAGCCTGACCGAGGAGCAGACTTTCGCCCTGGCGACAGAAGGCAGCCCCGCCTTTATTCCCGGCGCGTTCGAGGTCGCGGTCGCGGCATTCAAGGCGATACCACGGGCAATTTCCACGTTCCGCACAGGACTTGGAGTCGGCTGGCATCAGCATGATTCGTCACTATTCCACGGCACCGAACGATTCTTTCGACCCGGCTATTCCGCCCATCTCGTCGCAGACTGGATTCCGGCACTCGATGGGGTACATGACAAACTGGTGTCAGGCGCCAGTGTGGCCGACGTCGGCTGCGGGCACGGAGTCTCGACAATCATCATGGCACAGGCTTACCCGAATTCAACTTTTGTCGGCTTCGACTACCACGAGGCATCCACTCAACGCGCGCGCGAGTTGGCTGCGTCCGCAGGTGTGGCCGACCGCGTACGATTCGAAGTCGCATGCGCCCGGGATTTCCCCGGCCATGATTATGATCTGGTCGCAGTTTTTGACTGCCTGCATGACGTGGGCGACCCGATAGGTGCGTCGCGCCATGTCCGCGAGAGCATGAAGCCCGACGGCACCTGGTTGATCGTGGAACCCTTCGCAAATGACTCGCTCGAGGATAATATCAATCCGGTTGGCCGCATCTTCTACTCTGCTTCCACTTTGATATGCACACCCGCGTCTCGCGCTCAAGACGGCGCAATGTGTCTCGGCGCCCAGGCAGGTGAGACCCGCATCTCCGGCGTGGTGAAAGAAGGCGGTTTCACCCGGTTCCGACGTGCTTCGGAAACACCCTTTAACCTGATTTTCGAGGCACGCCCTTAACAAACGTGGTTATATCGAATCCAGTTTTCGGAGCTTCTATGGTGCGCTCTGGATATCCGTCCAACCGCTGCAACGCATTGCATCGGGTTACGATATTGTCACAGTGGAACGAGAGAAAGGCCGCCGCGGCGCGCAAATACATTTCCATCTTCTTACACCCAGGAATTCGTCTCATGTCCGGAAAATCAAATTCGCATTGGCCGCGTGCTCAGCGCGTTTTTTTGTATGTCTGCGCGGTATTTTCTGTGCAGCACGCGTTGGCTGAAGAACGCTGGCAAACTTTGCCACCGACACCCGCGCCGGTCGCGGGCGAACAGACAGGCAAAGCGGACGTAAACGGCATACATCTCTACTACGGAACAGTAGGCCGCGGCTCCCCGGTTATCGTGCTGCACGGGGGGCTTGCCAATTCGGATTACCTTAGCAACCAGGTCGAGGCATTGAAGAAGCGCCACAAGGTCATCGTGATCGATAGCCGTGGCCACGGACGCAGCACCCGCGATACGCGTCCATACGGATACGACTTGATGGCCGACGACGTCGTTGCCGTGATGGACAAGTTGCATCTGGAAAAAACGGACGTGGTCGGTTGGAGCGACGGCGCGATCATCGGGCTGGACCTTGCGATTCGCTACCCGGCGCGCGTCGGAAAGGTGGTCGCGTTCGCCGCGAATACAAAGACCGACGGCGTGATCGATGGCGTTGAAAAGAATCCGACTTTTGCCGCGTACATCAAGCGTGCCGGCAACGAGTACGCCCGCTTGTCCGCCACGCCGAAGCAGTATGACGCGTTCGTGGAGCAGATCAGCCATATGTGGGCGTCGCAGCCGAACTGGAGCGACGATCAGCTGAAAAAGATCACGTCGCCGGTGCTCGTGATGGACGGCGACCATGACGAGGCGATCAAGCGCAGTCATACCGAGTACATCGCTGCGACCATTCCAGGCGCCGGCTTGCAGATCCTGCCGAACACGAGTCACTTCGCGTTCTTGCAGGACCCGAAAGCATTCAACTTCGCGATGCTGCATTTTCTCGGAGACGAATGAGCAGCCGCGTTGCGCTGTCGAGGGCGCAACGCGCATTCGCAACCTGTCCTTGCTACTCCGCTTTCGCGGCCGATTGACGCACTGGCTTGAATGCCGTGCGCAACTCCTCCGCAAAGAGTTGCGGCTGTTCCCAAGCCGCAAAGTGACCGCCTTTGGAAGCCTGGTGATAGTAATACAGTGAGGGATATGCCTGCTCGCTCCAGGTCTTGGGTGCACGATAGATCTCATGCGGAAACACACTGATCGCTACCGGAACCTTGATGTCCCTGGTCTTTTGCGCAACAGAGCTGAAGTTGTTGTTGTTATTTTCCCAGTAGAACCTCGACGACGATGCGCCTGTGTTGGTCAGCCAATACAGCGTGATGTCGTTCAGCATCTCATCCTTGCTCAGGACACGCTCGGGCACCCCACCGCTGTCGCTCCATTGCGCAAACTTCTCATACATCCAGGCCGCGAGGCCCGAAGGCGAATCCGCGAGCGAGTATCCGATCGTCTCCGGGCGCGTGACCATCAGTGCACCGTATGCCGCGTTTCTGCCGAAGAACGTGCTCAGCGAATCGAATGCTTCCCGCTCGGACCCTGCCAGGCCAGCTGGAGCCGGGGCGCCGCCATTGATAGCCGTCACGAGGTTGCCCGGAACGGTAGCCGGCATATTGAGGTGAATGGCAAGCAGACCGGGGGGCGCCTGACGCGCGAGCGCGTCGGAAATCACTGAGCCATGGTCACCGCCTTGCGAGACGTAGTGCGTGTATCCGAGGCGTTTCATCAACACGTCCCACGCCCGTGCGGTGCGGTCGGGTCCCCAGCCCAAGTCCTTGGGCTTGCCCGAAAAGCCATAGCCTGGAATCGACGGGATCACGACATCAAACGCGTCTTCCGGACGTCCTCCGTAAGCCACCGGATCGGTCAACGGGCCGATCGCCTTGATGAACTCGAACGTCGAGCCCGGCCAGCCGTGAGTCAGGATGATAGGCAATGCATTGGGGTAGCGCGAACGAACGCGGATGAACTGGATGTCGACCCCATCGATGGTGGTCACGAACTCGGGCAGCGCATTGAGCTGAGCCTCGGCTTTGCGCCAGTCGTAATCGGTGCCCCAATAGCGTACGAGATCCTGAACCTTCGCCAACTGGATGCCCTGCGAATCGTCCTTGACAGTTTCCTTGTCCGGCCACCGCGTTTGCGCGATGCGTCTACGCAGGTCATCGAGTTGTGCTTGCGGAACCTGAACGCGAAACGGCCGAATGCTGTCGTCGCCGTTCGTGCCCGCCGCCGGAGAAATCGACGCACTGTCGGCGGAGTATGCGGGGCGCAGATAGCTTGCGGAGACGAGCAGGACCAATCCGATCGCCATCGTTAATCCCCTGCTGGCGTTGGTACGGAAAGGCGCGGTCGGACGGGCTGCTGCAAACATGGATGCTCTCCTATGAACTTGATGTACGGAAGACAGTCGCGAACCATCTCGTCTCTTGTGCTCGCTTGGCAGTACTGTGCTCGGCTTGTGTATCCAGGATTTGTCGATCGCCTACCGATTTGTGTATTTCTGTACTTGAAGGTTAGGCAGATACGTTGGGATACAAATGGGTGAACCTGTCCAGAGATTCACGGATTCCGGTTTGTTTTAGTTATGAGGGCGTCGACGACGGCCCTGCGTCCCGAAGGCGTGAGCGCGTTGGCTCGGCCCATTCGCAGGCTCAACGCTGATCGCGGCGAGCGAGAAGCCGTATCTCGATTGGGAGGTGGCGTCGTTGGCAGGTGCGCTTTGCTGCAATTGTTCGTTTCATTCCTCAATTGTCACTGCATTTCCGGCAAATAAGCGCCGCGCGGCGCTTATTGCAGCGTTAAGTCATCTTGTTGAGCAGTTCGACGAACGTTTGAGATGAAATGACCGGCGCAAAAAAATTGTTGATGCGTTCGAAAACCGCCCTTGCCTGTTCCGGTTTCTGGGTACTCGTCGCGTCTCCAATCACGATGGGAAGATAGCCGTTGTCTCGTGCGGCCCGGGCATTGCCTTCAATGCGCCAGTCGAGATGAATGCCGGTCAGCACAATCACCTGCACCCGCTTGCGGGCAAGCTCCAATGGCAGGTCGGTGCCGACGAACGCGGTCTGTAGCGCCTTCTCAAACAGATGATTGCCCCCCGGCCGGAAAAGCGCCTGCAGCTCTTCGACGGTTTCGTTATCCCACGCGATTTTCTCCGGGTTGATGTTGCTGCAGCCTTGCGGCGTCGCGATCGTATCGAGCGGCACGAGTCGCAACAGCGCGAGATTTACGGAGTTGGCGATTACCTGATAACCGGCGTCGTTCGGATGCACGTGATCGCCGGAGTCGTATGCCGGCAGGTATTTCGTCGGGTTTGAGGGATCGTGCAGCGGCGTGTCCTGATCGACGATTCCGTCGCAGCCGCTGCCGCCGCCACGCACGAATGCATTGATCTTTTCCCGCTCGGCCTCGCGCGCCAGCGTCCATCCGTCGCCGTCCTTGCCGGGTGTGAGCGTCGAGCAGATGAACTTGACGCCCTTCCCGTGCGCCTTGGCGATCAGTGCCTGGATAGCGGGAATGATGTCCGCGCTCGTCACGACAGGACTGTCCGTCTCGAGGTCGTTCCATGCACTATCGGACAAAATGACCCAGCGTACGCCCGCCTGAGAGAGAACATCGCGATCGAAACGGTTGACCGTGCTCGGCCCCGAGCCTTTTTCGACCAGCAAACCATTTCCGGTGATGCCCTGATTCAGCACGCCGACACCGAGCTTCGCGTTGACGATGCGTGTCGCCAGGTCGTTGGTCCATCGCTTGTTCTGACCGTCCGACGAACGATAGCCGTCGGTCACCGACGCGCCGATCGCGATCACGGCGCCGTTCAGGCCCGGTCCCTGAACATCGAGATTGGTGAGGAACTCGTAGTCGCCGCTCTCGTCCGCCTGGATGAACGCTTGACCGGCGACATCGCCGCTCGCCACGTACTTGTTCTGGTTTGAGAAGCTATGCCCGGTGAGCGCATTGGTCGGCGCCGACACGTAAAAGCTCACCAAGACATCCGAAAGCGCCGGAACGTTGAAATCAACGCTGTCGCTGACCAATGAATCGCCAGCCTTGATCGTCGCGGAACTTCCACCCGAAAACGTTATGCGCTTATCGGTCTCGGGCCGGATCGCCGATCCGTTGTCGCGCAGTGCAATGTGCACATCAGTGACGCTGAGTGGCACGTCGCCGAGCAGGTTGGACAGATGAATGCGCGCTGACGTGCCCGCCACGCTCGTATGCATGATCTGACGCAGCGTCTTGCCGGCGTAGTTGATCGGGCCTTGGGTGGTCTGCGGGGCGACCGCCCAGGTGCCGACCCACGCATCAACCGCGCCGGCCGCATGCGCCGGCGATGCCAACGCGATCGCTGCAACTCCGACTGAAACGGCGGAAAGCCGCCGCAATCCCTGGATGAAATTCATGTGGGCCTCGTTGAGCACGGTGAATGAATGAGTGCGACGACCGACCGACGTTACGTGACCCGACGCGGCGCAACGTGTACCAGACGAAAGCCAAGATGACTGCGCGAAGCGTTGCCGCACTGACTCGTTCACACGGAGCCGCCGATAGGCAAGGCATGCCCCGGCCCGTCAACGCATTGCACCATTGACGCCTTGGCGTGCGTTCGCACTGTTGCCCGGGACTCCTCGTTGCGCGGCAATTTCAGCTTCTGATAAATAAAGACTCTTCAAACTGATCATCACCAATCTATGAATAGCATCAGAAGGAGCGTTTTCAGTAGCAACTAGTCGATTGGCTACCGTGTTGAACTTTTCGAGCTTTTGATCAAACGACAAACCGTTGAGATTATTTAAAGACGGTTCGTTTTGAGCATGTTCGGAGACCCACTGCTTTAGTTTTTCCGTTGGTTGTTTGGGCGCCTGCGGCTTCGCCGTCATCGCGGCACGTTCCGCAAGTATTTCCTTCGACATTCTGGGCTCGAGGCGAACGATCTGCACCAGACCGAACTTGTTGATCGAACCCGGATTGATCTTGTACGAATCGGAACCGGAAACGATGAAGTCGCCGTCCGCGGTGTCGGCCGCCTCGTTTTTCGCGTCCCATAACTTGCCTGGGGAATTCAGGCTCTCTTTCAAGCCGATATCCTTCGGAGCGACCAGGGCGAACATGACGGATGTCTGATCCGGACTCGCGTAGTCCGAGCAGGGTTTGTGCGACATATATAAGCCCGCCCCCCGAATATTCATTCCCGCGATGCCACCGGCCGCGCCCTGATTCTTCTCGGCGGAGAATCCCTCGTTACGGATCGAATTGACGTTGGCTTCCGGCGTGACGTGATAGCCGAACACCTTCACCTCGCCGTATTTTTCGCTCATTGCCTCATTGATGCGCGCCTCGATTTGCGCGGCTTTTTCGGCGTCCGGCACACCGGGCACCATATGAAGACCGGGAATATCAACGACTTTGCCGCCAAGCCGGCCCGTTTCGGGCCGCGCGCTCTGCGACACGGCGCTCACCGTGCTTGCCGCGTTGGCGCCCCGCAATGACAGTGCATTCCGTCGTTGCGGGAGCCCCAAAATTGGCCATTGCGTCCCATGGAAGGCCTTAGTATCGGTAACGTCCCGGCGCGATGCACGGCGCACGCAAAGTGGACTTTCGATATCCGAAGGTTTTCGCATCGTAGGCTACTCGAGCAAAGCGGTCCCTGCTCCGCTAGAAGTTTCGCGCGGCCATACAAAGATTCGGCGCGATGCACTTTCGCGTCGAACGCGGACCACTATGCTCTCCATGCGCGGATGTTTAACGCGTTCGCCTCGGCTCGCGCGAAACCATCCGGATATGCGGCCGATTCGCGGGACCGCATTTTATCGAATGGAGTTTTGATGATTACACTGAACGTCGGATCACTGAACGGAAAAGTCGCGCTGGTCACCGGCGGTTCGCGCGGCATCGGACGCGCGATTTCGAGCGCGTTGGCGGCGGCGGGCGTCGCCGTCGCGATCAATTATCGCGAGCACGTCCAAGGCGCCGAAGCCACCGTGGTGGACATAGAAAGACTCGGCGGCAAGGCCATCCCGGTACAAGGCGACGTGTCGCGTGGCGAAGATGTCGCGGCCATCGTCGCGCATACGCGCTCGAAGCTTGGCGAGATCGACATTCTGGTCAACAACGCGGGCATCGGTCCGATGATCGACGTGGCCGATCTCACGGAAACGCAGTTCGATGAGTCACTGGCCGTCAACCTGAAATCGGCGTTTCTGTGCACCCAGGCCGTTCTGCCGGGCATGCGTGCACGCGGTTGGGGACGCGTGGTCAATCTGTCGTCCGCGGCCGCGCGTGGTCCGGGCATGGTCGGCGTTCACTACAGCGCGTCGAAGGCCGGGCTCGAAGGCTTGACGCGTGCGTATGCTAGCCGGGTGGCGGGTGAAGGCGTCACCGTCAACGCAGTCTCGCCCGCCGCAATCGACACCGACATGACCGCTCCGCTCAAGGCAGGCAACGCCGTGGCGCGCTTGCCGATGGGCCGCCTCGGCGAACCATTCGAAGTCGCGGACGTCGTCGTGATGCTCGTAAATAACGGCTTCGTGACCGGGCAAACCATCGCGGTCAACGGCGGGATGAGCTTTATCTAAGGCCGAATGCGTAGCGCGATTTATCGTTCAAACCATTCTCAGCAGTGCCGCCCGGTCCATTTTACCCATTGGACCGCGCGGCAACTCGGCGAGCGAGATCAGCTTCTCAGGCACCTTGTAGTCAGCCAACTGCGAGGACGCGAATTGCATCACGTGCGTGAGCCGATCGGCGCTCGCGCCTGCGGCCAGATGCACGAACGCCACCACGCGCTGACCCAGTTCATGATCCGGCACGCCGACCACCCCCGCGTCTTCCACATCCGGATGCCGCAGCAGCACCTGCTCCACTTCCAGTGGTGAGATGTTCGAGCTCGCCCGCACGATCAGATCCTTGATACGCGACACGAACGTATAGTGGCCGTCGCCGACGTCGCGCATCGAATCGCCCGTCAGGTACCAGCCATCTGGGAAAGAAGCGACGCCGGTCTCGCGCGTCCAGTAGCCCAGCGCGACGTTGGGGCCGCGGATCGCCAGTTCGCCTGTTCCGCCGGGCTTCACGTCGGCGCCGTGCGCGTCGAGCAGTCTGGTTTCGATGCCCACGGTCGGGCGGTACTCCGACTTCATGGAGTCCGAGCAGCCGAGCGATCCCGCACCTTCAGTCGAGCCCCACATGGTGCGCAGCGACGCGCCCATGGCCGCCTGAAAAGCCTCGCGCGTACTGGCAGGGCAAAGGTCGCCGGAGGTGACGCAACGGCTCAGTGAACGCACATCGCGCGGCCGTTCTGCCTGCCGGGCGAGCAGCTGCGTGACGACGGTGCGAGATGCCGTGAAGCTGTCGCAGCGGTGCGCTTCGATGCCGTCCAGGATGCCGTCGGGATCGGCCGCGTCGACCATGACGATGGTCGTCCCGGACAGACACGCGGCGAGGAAATAAAACAGCCCCGAGGCATGGACCATCGGCGCGAAAAACGCGAAGGTGCGCGCGTCCGCGATGACGTTCGACGCAAGCCGAGCCGCTACTTCCACCAAGGTCGCCTGGCTGTGCGCGATAAGCTTGGGCATACCGGTCGTTCCGGAACTGGACAGCAACACGGCCGGCGCGGTTGGATCAACGGCGAACGACAGTGCTGCGGACGCAGCCTCCGATGACGCTTGCGGCACCGTTTCGACGAGCGACTCCCACGTCATCGCACGCACGGCGGACTGCTCGCCGAGCACGAAACGGCGCTGCACATCGACGCTATTGTTCAGCGCGGTGGCCATCGGCCCCACTCTGTCCGCTTCGCCGATGTATGCGTGCGGCGCGAGGCGCGCCATGATGTCCTCGAGTTCCGGCTGCTTGAAGCGCAGGTTCAAAGGCGCCGCGATGGCCCCGAGCTGGAAGCACGCGATATACGCGATGGCGAACTCCGGACTGTTGCCAAGGTGAAGCGCGACGCGATCGCCGGGCACCACACCCGCGTTGGCGAGACCGGCCGCGACACGCGCCGCGCCATCGAGTAGCCGTTCGAGGGCCCACGTCTCGCCGCTTTTGCTCACCAACACCACATGACGGGAAACACCTTCCTGTGCGGGAGACAATGCTTTGCCGCGAACGGCGTACAACTTTTCCAGAATCATGCACACGACCGGTTCATGAAATTGATCAGACTGCATGCTCATCCGGCGCGTGAACGGAACTGATCGACGATGCTTCAGGCGGTGCGCCAATGCGCATGCAGGTATCGAATACAACGTCTGGGCACGATTTTTATTCCATGTCATCTCGCGGCGAGACTGGACTGCGTCGCGATTGCCGTCACGCGCCAGGCGGAATCAGAATCGTGATGCCGTACGTTTCAGCGAGTCGCAACAAGCCGGCCAGCTGTTCCGTCGAAGGAGGCGGCGCGCTCGGCTGTGTTTCGCGCGCCGCGGCGGCTTCGTCGAGCGGCATACCTGCTGTTGTGATGAATTCGTCGAATCCGCCTGGCGTCGTGACCACAATGCCGCGCATCGGCACGGTGCCGCGATTGCGTAATCGTTGCGGCACGCCGCGCGGGGTGAAACACGACGAACCTGCCTGCAGTATCCTGACCGTATCGCCGATCGTGACTTCCAGTTCACCTTCGACGATGAACATGGATTCGTCTTCGCGATGATGAACGTGCAGGCCGCCGTCGCCACCGGGCGGCATGATGCCCTCGATCATGGAGAATTGGCCGCCGGTTTGCAGCGACGAGAGCAACACGCGCATACGTACTCCCAGAAACGTATAGGCGGGCGGCGAAAGTTCCATGACGGGCACGGGCGCGTTTGTCGAAGTCATGTCGGGCAAGATAGGTCAGTTAGGGACGCGCTGGATCAAACCCGATCCAGATTCGTCGAAGCAAACGCCCAGTTCAAATGGCACGATACGGTCGCGACCAGATAATCCGGCCGGCGATTCTGATAGTCGGGGTAATACGCATGCTCCCACACATCGATGGTCAGCAGCGGCACCTGACCGCGCGTGAACGGCGTTTCCGCGTTGCTGGTCTTGACGACCGCCAGCTCGCCCTGATCGACTACCAGCCATCCCCAGCCGCTGCCAAACTGTGATGCTGAGGTCGCCACCAATGCTTTGGTCAACGCTTCGGTGGAACCGAACTTGCGATTGATCGCCGCTTGCAGCTTCTCGCTGGGCGCGCTGGACTGCGGACTGAGCGAGTTCCAATAGAAGTTGTGATTCCACGCCTGCGCCGCATTGTTGAACACGTCCACGAGCGCGGGTTGATCGTGTGACTGCATGATCAATTGTTCGAGCGAGGCCTTTTCGAGCGAGGTGCCGGCCAGCAGTTTGTGCAGATTGTCAAAGTACGCGCGATGATGCTTGCCGTAGTGAATCCCGATCGTGCGTGCCGATATGACGGGCTCGAGCGCGTTATTGGCCCATGGCAGCGGAGGCAGGCTTTGCGGCGACGCGCCGAGATAGGCCGGCACGACACGCGACGTTGCAGTCGCCGGCGCGGCCTGCGTGGTGGCGCCGAGCGACATCTTCGACAGCAGTCCGCCGACCGACGCCAGCGATCCGGTTGCCATCAAACGACGGCGGGAGATAGACGATTTGAGCATGTTTTGAATCCCCAGTAATGTGGCGCGGCGCTCGTACTGTCCGGCCGCATTCACACAACATTCCACGCAGTCCGGCTATTCCAGCGTGGCGAGATTAATTTGCCCGCGTCTGTCGGGACGCGTCGAGGCGCGCCGCTGTCATCAGGCCGCGCCCGGCAGCCGCAAATCGTCCTTGTCCGCGTCGTACTCCGTGCCGGCGACTTCCTTTGCACCGTCCTTGGCGATCTCCTTGCCCGCTTCCTTAGCGGCTGTCTTGTTGATCACGCCTTTGTCCGCCTGATATGCCGCCCCCAGCGCCGCCGATTCCGCGCCCTTTAGCGCCCCGTCAGCGCGCCGAGCGCCGCACCGCCAACATCGAAGGCCGCCTTGATGCCGGCCTGCTTCATGTCGCCGCCTTCGAGCGCGGTGTCGGCGAGCTTGTATCCGCTGGAGATTGCCTGCGCGCCTACCGAGCCTAGCGCGGCCAGTTGACTGATCAGCAGAATCTTGAGGTTGGCGATCGCGTCGGGCGTGACGTCGATGGCGCTGAATCCGCGCCAAAGCATCGTTGCCGCCGCCCGACGTCGTCGCCGCCGAGCAGGCCAATCGGGAACTCGCGGACGCGCACCTGACCGAACTGCATGCGACGCTCGACGCCAACGTCAAGGAGTTGCGCATCGAGGCAACCCGGCAGAGACCCCGTTCCCACCGCCGAGGCCGATGGTCAGTACACGACGGCGGTGTCGTCCGACCGCGTGTGCTATGCGCAGACACCAGAACATTCTTCAAGCCACAGACGAGAAATATCAGGCCGTCGCCTCAGGCGCCTTCATCTGGATTCGCGCGTAGCGCCAATCGACGCCACGCGCCTAACGCGCCCTCCCACCGGCGTTCAGCGATCGAAAAAGAAAATGGAATAGGACACGACTATCGCGTGTTGTGTGATCAGGGACGTGAGACGAACGCCGCGCCGCCAGAACGAAAAACTTGTCTGGCACGCGCCTCGGTCAACCATTCTCATCTTTGGAACGATCATGCAAATCGCTTTACTAACGCGCAACGACTCCACCTTCCGACGGATCAAGGGTGCTTTCGAAGCGGACGGCGCGCCGGACTGTGTTCGCTATACCGATGAACTCGGCCTGATCCGCTCACTCGAGCGCAGTCCGCCGGATCTGGTGATCATCGAATCCGCAACGGAATTCTCCGCTAGCAACCTGGTGCTCGCGTGGCGCGCGTGCCACTTCAGGCAGGACTTGCCGGTCATGATGATCGGTCAATGGTGGGACTCGGTTAGCATGACCAATGCGCTGCACGCCGGGGTCGACGAAATCGTGGTGGGCGAGTTGCGCCTCGAAGAAATCGTCGCGCGCGGCCGTCATGCGGTGGAGAGCCGGCGCGGCACATCCGCGGCGCAGAGCTTCATCACGCTCGGCTCGTCCACGCTGTACCGGACGACGCGCGAATTCGTCACGGTCGACAGACGCGTGCGGCTCACGGCGCGCGAATTCATCATCGCGTGGCTGTTCTTTTCAAATCCGGGCGCGCTCATCACACGCAAAGAACTGGCGCACGCGGTGTGGGGCAAGGAACTCGATATCGCCGTGCGCTCGCTCGAACAGCACATCTACAAGTTGCGCGCCAAGCTCGAATTCGACGAACTCACCGGTCTAAAACTGCGCACCGTGTATTCACTCGGTTACATGCTCGAACAGATTCAGACACCTCATCATCGCAACATCTGCGCGACGCGCATGCGAGTCATGGAGGCCGTGTCCTGATTCACCTCGACGATCGCGCATAAGAATCCTGAAAAATGCAGAGTTCTGGCGACCCACTGCGCGGGCCGCCAGATTATCTCGTGGTCAGTTGGCCAGATCGATGCGACCGTCTGCAAAGTTGATGGGATGTGTTTCGACGAGAACGGCC
Source organism: Paraburkholderia sediminicola (assembly GCF_046026675.1). GTDB lineage: Bacteria > Pseudomonadota > Gammaproteobacteria > Burkholderiales > Burkholderiaceae > Paraburkholderia > Paraburkholderia sediminicola_F. Next base: position 2,912,580 of record NZ_JAQQEY010000002.1, read on the forward strand.
GGCACGCTCATGACTTTGCGCAATCACGGAGCCGTCATGGGCTCGCGGCTACCGTTGTCTGCATGAGAACCTGACCGGAGAGTCTTCAGATGCCGCGTATCGATGGGATGCCCGCAACGCCTGGTTCCGTCACGCCAACCGCGCATGACGATGAGGTGGCGAACGGTGCTGCACCCGGCGCTTCGTCGCGCGCACCGTTTCCTGCGCAACTCGCGCCATACAGGCCGAAGCGCGAGCCCGTGCAGAACGGCGCCTACCGCGATCAACTTCGGCAGAGGCCACTGCCCAAGCCGCAGCTCGCGACCGTCGACATTCAAAAAATCGTGCCGCCGAACGGTAGCGGGGGCACGGGCGTGTTCAACGCGATCAGGAATGCCTTGGGCAGTGGCCAGAAAGGTTTCACGGCGCTCAATCTGGCTTCCAAGAAGCCGCTCACCGGCGTGCTCGGCGCGGATTCGCGCGCGGCTGGCAGCGGCTTCGCCCACGACGTCCATACCGGCACGAGATTCCCGGCATGATCGCAAGCGGCGCATCAGCCATGGTCGCGCATCAGACCAGCGAGAGTTATCAGCAGAAGCTCGCAGCAATGCTGGAAGAGGACGTGCGGCCGTTCGCCTGGTTGCCCGCCTCCCCAAAAAAAGGGCATCAAGATGGATCCGGTCGATGGGAGCAACGCCGTAATCAGCCGCACACACGGAGAATACGACGCCGCAAACCACGCCCGAAAACATGACCGTCACGTGCGAAAGCGGCCAATGGCCATACAACAAACCGAAGCTGCTGCGCGCGGCGAGCGATCCCGCTCATCTGCAACATCAACGCGCGCGCGATTTGCTCGTGGCGATGTGCATTGCCGAGAACCAGGGCAACCGGCGCAAAGGCGCGCTATACGAGAGCGCAACGTCAGTCACTGCCGCGACGGCCCGCGCCGTGCTTGCCGCCGGCACGCATGGCGTGGCCGCGCCGCTGATCGTCGCCGGGCAGTCGCTCAACGCGGTGAAGGACGCGTTGGACATGAAGAAGTTCGCGCTCGAAACGCGGCAAAATCTGCGCGACGAAAAAAGCCGACGACGTGCAGCGTCAAGTGACGCATTTAGCCAGTAGGACCCCTGACTTCGATCAAGCGCCGCTCGAAGCGCAGGTCAGCGTTTACGAAGCTCTACGACAACGCTCGCCGCAAAACGACACAGCAGAACAATTTTGGCTATCGGCTGCCCGGCTTGCTGATCGACGATCGCAAAGCCGGACTGTATAAAAGCGCGGAAAACGATATCGTCAGCGCACACATCGCGGAGATTGTGCAAAAGGCAATGCGACGCGCGCATCCCGAGACGCTCGGCCGATTGCACGAGGCCGGCAGCGAGCCGAATCGTACGCGCGTCGGGCGATAAAAAGCACGAGAAGATCGCGGGCATGATCGGCGAACCGGGTCTCGAACCGGCCGATGCGGCGAAGAACTCAACGGATGCGATCAAGGCCGCGTTGAAGCTGCGCTCGTAACGCGTTCGCGGAAATGCGTACGAGCGCCGTTCGGCGCATTACGTGCCCAGGTTCTGCCGATTGTCCAGAATCTGGATCAAGATCAGCAGCAGATGATTGACCGGCGTCGGAATGCCGAGCGCAGCTCCTCGACGCACGATGTGGCCGTTCAAATGCCCGATTTCGCTGCGGCGGTTGCGCGCAAGGTCTTGCGCCGTCGACGAATACTGTCCTGCCGGAATGGTGCTCAAGATGCTTTGCACGGTGGCATCCACATCGTCCGGCATATCGACGCCGTCCGCACGCGCAACAGCAATGCATTCGGCGACGATATCGCGCATCGCCGTTTCCACGCCCGCGCCGCCCAGCCGGCGCAACTCGCCGAGCGGCAATTGCACCAGTGCGGAAATAGCGTTGTACGCGCAGTTCAGAACAAGTTTCTCCCACAACGCACTGCGCACGTTCGCGGACAACTCAGTCTGAATGCCCGCGGCATTCGCGATGCGCGCCATGCGCCCAGCGGCTTCGCCCGGTTCGACGATCAGTTCGCCGCGGCCGTGATGCCGCACGTACCCCGGTCCGGCCATTTCACACGCGACGTAGACCACCGCCGCGCAAACTTCCTGCGTTATGACGCTACGCACGCGTTCCGCATTATCAACGCCGTTTTGCAACGTGACGACGAGCGCATCGCGGGAAAGATGCGGTTTCATCGCTGCCGCAGCTGTCTCCGTATCGGACGACTTGACGCAAAAAAACACCAGCTCCGCACCCGCGGCCCCGCTCGCCTCGATGCTCGCCGATACGGCAACCGCTTCGTCGAAGAGCGGCGTCTGTAGACGCAGCCCTTCTCGCTCGATCGCGCGAACATGATTCGGCCGGCCGATCAGCACCACCTCGTGCCCGGCTCGCGCGAGCATTCCGCCATAGAAGCAACCCACTGCACCCGCGCCCATCACTGCAACTTTCATTCACACCCTCAGATAGAAAATTTTCAACGCCTCGGATGAACCTGATTCGTTCGGCACGCGAGGTTGAGTCGAAAACACTTGCAATCGGCCGCTTATTCCACGAATTTGCGTGAGAGGTTTCGGATCGCGACTGGCCGGTGAGCGACCCCGCCGCGAGGGGCGGCGTCACTCTCGCCTCGCATTCGCCGCTACGGCGATTTCCGAGTCTGAGGATTTCCTCTAGGCACGTCTTTCACCAGCAAGCCAAAAACCGTTTCGATTCGCCCGGCCAGTTCATCTGGCTTGGCCTGCGTCAATGCCGCCAACTCCACGATCTGCCGCATAAGCTGGATCCCAGCGATAACGGCCAGAAGCATGGCCGCGCGCTGCGCTGATTCCGGTCCGGGCAGCAGCGCGGCGAGCGGCTGGGCAAAGTGCGCTTCGAATTTCTTGCGGAGAATGCTCGAGGCCTGCTCATTATTTGCTGATCGCAGCATGATAAGAAACCCGTCCATCGGCGTGGTGTGTGGGTGCGTGCGTGCCACCAGCGCGACATCCAGCTCCCGGCATAGCGTCGCAACATCGGGCGCATCTTTCATGAATTCCCGCTTGAGAATGCCGGGCGTCTTCGGATCGCCGGTGGTCAGAGCATCACGCCACCGCGAGAGGCAGCGTCACTCTCGCTTCGAGTCCGCCGCTGCGGCGATTTTCGAGTTGCAGTTCGCCGCGCATCGCGAGCGTCAGACGCCGTGCGATTGCGAGTCCCAAGCCCGAACCCGACGCGCGCGCCGCCGTCTGCGGGGCACGGTACCAAGGCGCGAACACCGCTTCCATTTCGGCCGGCGCGATACCTGGCCCCGAGTCGACCACCGCGAGCACCACGCGCCGCGCGTCTACACGAACGCACAGACGCACGTCGCTTCCGTAGCGCAAGGCATTGTCGATCAGATTGACGAGCACGCGGCGCAGTGCATGTGGGCACGTCACAACCGGGCAACCCACCTGGCCTTCGAGTTCGACCAAGCGGCCCGCATCCTTGTAGTTATCGACGAGTGTGCCGAGCAGTCCGTCCGCATCGAAGCGCCGTAGCGGTTCACCGGCGCAGCATTGCATTCGCGCGCAAGCGAGACTCGCCTCAACCAGTTCACCCATCTCGGCGAGATCGCGCTCCATCGCGTCACGCAGATCGCCGTCACCGAGCCGCTCACAGCGCAGACCCATGCGCGTCAGCGGTGTCCGCAGGTCGTGTGCGTAGGCTGCGAGCACATCGAGCAATTCTGCGACGCGCTCGGCATCGTGACGCTGCGCGCCGTTCATCGCGCGCACGAGGCGCACGACCGTAGGAGGTCCGAACTCCGCCAAGGTCTGTTGCAGCGTGTCAGTGTCGCTGCGCTGTTCGATCGCGGCGGCCAGTCGCGCGATACTCGAACGTTGCTCATACCCATGCACCCACAGCGCCGCCACTAGCAACGCGAATCCGGTCGCTAGCAGGCACGCGATCAGCAGCAGGGTGTCGTCGGCGTGGCACGGCCGCATGAAGAGCATCGTCGCGTGAGCATTCGGCACGGTCATCGCGACGAACAGGCTAAAGAGCGTAATCGCGGTCATGCGGTGTTGCGACTGCACGTCGGCACGCGTTGCAGCAGCGGACCGACAGAAGCAACGTCTCGCCGTGCGAGTGCAGATTCGCAGCACCGATTCCAACAAGGATTCACGCAACGGTATCAAATGGATGAAGGTCATCTTCGTTCTCCTGGCGCCGTCACCTCGGACGGCATAGGAGAGATGAGATCATGCTACACAGGGTTCGCACCATCAAACAAGCGGTCGTCTACCCCCTACGAAGGTTTGCCCTCGCCATGCAACGGTGTCGCTTTTCGTTTAACCGTGTCCCAGCGCGCGGCTTATCAGTAGCTCGAATTCGAGCGCGTCGATGGGTTTTTCGATCAGACACAGCGCGGAGCTGGCTTGCACGCGTTCGCGTGCGCGCGCGGAAGCCATTGCGGTGATGAATAGCGTGGGAATGCGCATGCCGTCGGCTTCGAGCTTGGCGAGCAACTCGATGCCGTCCATACCGGCCATCTGTATGTCGCAGATCAGGCAACGGGTTCGCGACAGCGTGTCCGACGCCAGAAATGCCGACGCACTCGCGAATTCGCGCGCTTCCCAGCCGAACGAACGCACCAGGCTACTCGCGGCAGCGCGCACGAAAGGGTCATCGTCGACAATGGCGACGAGTTCGGTGGATGAAAGCGACAAAGCGATACCTGCCTAAGGCCAGGCGAACGGATGGGCCCATCCCACCGTTACCCGATAGTCCAGCATAACGCCGCGGATATGTACCGCCATCATATGTAGGTATGGGTACAGTTGCGCCATCGGCCGCCCTGCACGGGTACAGCTTCTTGCGCATCGCGCGGTACGCTTACTGCGTGCTTCCGCCGACCTCACCCATACCCAGCGCTTCCATCTTACGCACCAGGTCCGCCACCGAACGCGTATTCATCTTGCGCATCGCCTGGCCGCGATGAATTTTGGCCGTGATCTCGGCGATCCCCATGTTGCCCGCGATCTGCTTGTTCATCAGCCCCGCGGCCACGTGCCGGAGCACTTCGCGTTCACGCGGTGTCAGCGATTCCCAGCAGGCGCGCAAATCGTGCAGCGAGCGGTCCGTTTCAAGCCGTTTGGCGTCGCAGTCGAGCGCAGCGACCACCGCGTCGATCATGTCCTGATCGCGGAAGGGCTTGGAGAGAAAATCCATCGCACCGGCCTTCATCGCCTTCACGGTCATCGCGATATCGCCATGGCCCGTCATGAAGATGATGGGCATGTGCGGCTGGCCGGTCTCCGCCAGCGATTTCTGGAACGCGATGCCGCTCTGTCCGCGCAGCCGCACGTCAAGCACGAGGCACGATGGATTCGCGCTCTTGGGCGCGGCGAGAAATTCCTCGGTTGAGGCGAACGCGTGAACTTCGAGATCGATCGAGCGCAAGAGCCCGGTCAACGCGCCACGCACAAGGTCGTCGTCGTCGACGATATAGACGACGCGACAATCGCGACGCGAGGATGATGCGGCCGTACGGGAGGGTCGGGAATCGGACATCGCGTTGTTCGCAAGGCTCTCGATGAAGGGCCGTGCGGGCGGCCCGGTTGTTAAACGTCTTCGAAGCGTCGGCGCCACCCTACGCAAGCTTCGCGCGAACAGCGCGGCGCCGGCGGAACGCTCATGTACCTTCCGGACTGAATGGCGGCAGTACGAATTCTGCGCACGTGCCGGCTTTTTCGCGCGGAGCGACAGTCAGCGTGCCACCATGCGCGTCGACAATGGAATGGGAAATTGCGAGGCCCATGCCCATACCGTTATCTTTGGTCGTGAAAAGCGGTTCGAGCAGCCGGTTGGCGATTTCGGGTGCGATGCCGCTGCCCAGATCTTCGACCGTCACCTTCACCATACCGTCCGCGCTCTCCATGCAGACAAGCGAGAGCAGGCGCTCAGTGTCAAGCGCCGCCATCGACTCGGCGCCGTTCGTGAGCAGATTGATCGCCACCTGTTGCAACTGGACGCGGTCGCCATTCACGTACACGGGTTCGTCCAGGCCGCGCAACTCCAGCACGACGTGCTGCGCGTCGAGTTGCGCGGCCACGAGAGCCGTCGCCTCGCGCAGCGCTTCGCTGAGGTCGAGCCTGGTGAACTGCGGCTCGGCCTTGCGCGCCTTCGCGCGCAGCGCCTGAATAATACTCTTTGCGCGCGTCGCGCTACGGCTGATGTGCGCGAGCATCTCTTGCGCCTCGCCGATCTCGGGCGGACTGCGACTCAACCAGCGCAACGCAGCGCTCGCCGACGTATCGACGGCGGCGAGCGGCTGCCCGACCTCATGCACGATCGAAGCAACCAGTTCGCCCATTGCCTTCAGTCGCGTCGCGCGCTCGAGATCGGTAAGCGCGGAGCGCAATTGCTCCTCGGCTCGCGCGCGCTGCTGGTTCTGCTCGAGGATATCTTCGTAGAGCCGCGCATTTTCCAGCGCGAATGCCGCCTGCGACGCAATCACTTCGAGCACCGCCGACTTGGCAGCGGTAAACACCTTTGCTGCCAGATTGTTCTCCAGATAAAGCACGCCGACGAGCGTCGAATATCGCATCAGCGGCACGCACAGCACCGAGCGCGGCCGCTTGCGCCGGATGTAGACATCCTGCGCGTAGACCGGCGAGTCGTGCGGATCGTCGGCCAGCACGCCCTCCTGCGTGCGCGCGACCGCTTGCACCAGCGAGACCGGCAGCACATCGGAAGTGAACGGCACCGCATCCTGCGTGACGGCAATCGCGCCGTTGACCACTTGCGCGCGCGCCGGCACCTGCCACACGCCGCGGCGCAGCAAAACGAGTGCGCCCTGCCCGGCGCCGGCGCTTTCGAGCGCCGTGCGCAACAGTGTTTCGACAAGCCGCGCAGGCACGATGTCGCTCGCGAGCGCGCTCGAAATGCGCAGCACGGCCTGCACGTCAAGTTCCTGAAGACGACTCGCGGCGGGCTTGGCGTTGTCGGCGTCGAAAAGTCCGGGGTAGTCGCTCTGCAACTGCCGCGCCTTCGCCATCGCGCCCCAGCGTTGCCACGCCCCGCACGCGTGACGCAGATACGCCTGCGCGACCACCTCTTCGTCACGCGCAGCGTGAAATGCCGCGGCTAGCTCAGCTGCAAGTGCTTCGATCTGCGTGAAGCCATGCCGACGCGCGTGCGCGACGGCCTTCGCGTAGGCTTCGAAGGCGTCGAGCGTGCGGCCTTCGACGCGGGCGCCTTCGGCACGCACCAGTTCATATCGTCCGACGAAATTCTCTGGGCAAGCTCGCGCCCAGATCGCGAGTTGTCCGGCGTGGCGTTGCACTGCCGCCTCTTGCGCCGGATCGCGCTGCGGCAACGCGAGCAGCGCAAGTGCGCCATAAAAAGGCAACTCGCCGCTCTCCGCGAACGAGCGCGACGCGTTCGCGCATGATTCGGCGCGCTGACGCGACTCGAGCGCATCCGCAATGTCGCCGAATAGCAGCGCGCGCTGCAGGCGGTACACCCAATAGGAAAAGTCCACCAGCGTGGGCGGCCTGCCCTCCACCGGAACCGGCGGCATCTCGACTCGCCCGTCGGGCTCGCCTTCCTGCAAGCGCGTCAACAGCGCCCATTGCGACAGCAGCGCGTCGATTACCAACTGGAAGTTGGCATCGCGCGCGCTTGCCAGTCCGCGCGCGACCGTCTCGCGCACGTCGGCCAGCAACTCGCCGGCGAACAACATGCCGGTGGCTTCGTTGCGCCCGCAATACAGCGCGAAGGTGTGATCGCTGCTTTCGATCGCGACGTTGTAGGCGCGGCGCACATAGTCGCGCGCGCTTCGCGCCGGCAAGGTCCACGGCACGACGAAGGTGCCGAATACCATATAGACACGCGCGCGATGCCGCACCAGCCCGCGTTCCTCGACCAGATGCAGCGCGAGTTGGCCAAAGGCCAGCGAATAACTGTAGTCCCCGTAACGGACGCCGAAAATCTGGTTCATGCACGTGTAGACGTTCGCGGACGCATCCGAATGGCCGTGCTCGATCGCCAAATTGACCGAACGCAGCAGCATGAAGTCAACCAGATTCTGGTCCGTGTACAGCGCCGGCGGGATGAGGTCCGAGAAGATGTCGGTGATGGCGCGGCGCAGCGGATCCGCGATGATCGGCAACTCGCGCAGCCCGGCGATACCGTGCCGGTCCAGCCAGCTGCGCAGACGCGCATATTCGCGGTCCACGTCGGCGTTGACGGGATGCATGGGGACGTCGATCCCTGCGCGCTGCAGAAACGCGAGACCGACGCCGAGCGCCAGATCGTAGCGGCCGAGCGTGGTGTAGAGCGCGGCGCGCAGCCGCGCGAGATCGGCGCCGAAAATGCCGTCGCCCGCCTCGACTTCCAGCGTGGACAGGCGCGCCTCGGCCGCTTCCAGTGCCCCGGTCATGAACTCGGCTTCACCACACAGCTTGCGGGCGAGCAGACCGTCTTCGCTCGCGGTCTGTTCGCCGAGGAAGTTCAGCGCCGCACGGAAGAAGCCCAGTGCGGAATCGTGCGCCGTCGCGGCTTTGGCCTGGAGGCCGGCGTCCAGATTGAGCCGCGCGAAAACGCGCTGTTCGGCGGGATCGTCGACGACCGGCCTCGCGAGGTTGACCTGCGCCGCGAGCGCGAACGCATCGGTCTGCGCGCCGCGATTCGCCAACTGGCGACGGGCGATCTGCAAGTGCAGTGCAGCGCGCTCCATCAAAGACATCGACGCGTAAGTCGCCTCGCGAATCCGGTCGTGCCAGAAAACCCAATCGCCGTTCTCGCGATACACCGTGCCGGCGTCGAGCGCGGGTTGCAGAGCCTGCGTCGCGTCAAGCTCCGACAGCCCCGCAGCCACGGCCAGCGTTAGCGTGGACGCGCGCTGCCCGATGCAGGCAAGCAGTCGCAGCATGAGCTGCGCCGCAGTCGGCAATTGTCCGAGCTTGCGCGCCAGCAACTCCACCACGTTTTCAACGCCGCGCTGCGCCGCCATCCGTTCGAGACTCCAACGCCACGCGGACGACTCCACGTCGTATTCGAGCAGGCCGTCGTCGGCCAGCAGGCGCAGCAGATGATGCGCGAAAAACGGATTGCGCCCGGTCTTGCGGCCGATCATTTCGGCCAGCGGCCGCAGCGATTCCGCGTCCTGATGCAATGCGCGCGCAATTAACTCGCGCAGCGCGCCCTCGTTCAATGGACCCAATTCCATGTGCAACGCGGCCGGCACCTGCGCCAGTTTGCCGACGCGCAATGGGTGATCCGCGGTCACCTCGTTCGCACGGAACGCGCCGATCAACAGCAGTGCGGCATCCTTGTGCTGATGCAGCAGCCGTTCGAGCACCTGTAAAGTGCCGGCGTCCGCCCATTGCAGATCGTCGAGCACGAGCACGAGCGGACGCGCGCTGGTGCCGAAGCACGCGATCAACCGCGCAATCCCTTGAAGCACGCGCTCGCGTTCGAGCGCGGGGGCGGCGTCCGGCGAGTCCGGCGCTTCGGGTTGCGGACCGAGCACGGCGCCGAGCGCGGGCAGAAACGCGCTCAGCGTGCGCCCGACCGGCGCCGTAGCCGTCGCGATCCGCTCGCGCCAGATCGCGAACTCGCCGTCGGAGCAACCGAGCACGAAACGCAGCAACTGGTCGAGCGCCTGACCGAGAATCGCGTACGGTTTGCCGCGATGCCCTTCCTCGCTCTTGCTGGCGGCGAGCAGTGGCGCGTCGAGCCGCTGCATCCGCGCAACGGCTTCCTGCAGCAGCGTTGACTTGCCGATCCCGGAGCCTCCCGACACCCAGGCAACGCGCGCCTGCCGGTCGTTCACCACCGCGCGGTACTGGGCGAGCAGCGCTTCGATTTCATCCTCGCGGCCGAGCACGCAGTCTGCGTGCTGAAGGCGTTGCAGCGCCGCATGCGTGTCCAGGGTGAAAGGCGCGATCTCGCCGTGACGCCGTTGCGAGTCCTCGCATCTGCGCAAGTCCGCGAGCAGCCCAGCGGCGTCGGCGTAACGCTGTTCGGGCGCTTTCTCCAGCAGTTTCATCACGACCCGCGAAATCTGCGGCGGTACGTCTGCTGCGAGTTCGTGCGGCGGACGCGGCCGGTGCGTGGCATGTGCGTGCACGCGCGCCGCGGTGTCGGCTGCTTCGAAGGGCGGCATACCGGTCAGCAATTGATAGAGGATGCAGCCGAGCGAATAGAGATCCGCGCGCTCGTCGACCCGCACGTTCATGCGCGCGCCGAGTTCCGGCGCCATGTAGATGAAGCTGCCATCGTTCCATTCGAGTTCCGCATCGGCCGAACCGACGTCGTCGCCGGGACGGGTGGCGAAGCCGAAGCCGGTGAGAAACGCCTGGCCTTCGCCATTCACCAGGAAGCGCGCGGGCGACAGCGCGCGATGCACCACGCCAGCGGCATGCATCGCGCCAACCGCCGTTGCAAGTCCGATAGCGGTCTTGAGAAAGGCCGCGGCACCGTCCTCGCGCGACCCGTCGCAGCAGCGCAACGGCTCGCCGCCTGGGTCGGCGAGCACGAGCACGGCCCCGTCGCCGTGTGGCACGAGCGCCTGCGGAACTGCGGACCACGCTTCGTGCAGGGTGGCGCGCAACGCGTATTCACGCTGCAACGCCGCCAGCGAGGCCGCTGCGCCGTTGCCGCGGCCGACGACGAGCACCGACGACGCGTCGTCGGCTACGGCGCGTTGCAGACGCGGCGAGCCATCGCTCAGTTCGATAAAGCTTCGGGTCGACAGGTCGGTCATGCGAAGTCGATATGGACGCAGCGACGCGCAAGGGGTTCAGGGAAGGTGCGCACAGCACCCATCAGACAAAATTGCAGACTCTTATCGCGTTCTTTAATCGGGAACTCCGATGGCCTCCCAACCAAGGTAGACGCTGAAGATAATACGAACTCATAGCTCATTTGGATCAGCCAGTCAATGCAAAATGGAAATCACAGACCTGCACGATCGTTCGGATGATTGAACATCAACTGTACCCATCGAACCGTTGGCACTGTTCAGTTTTTCAAACCGAGCTGTCTGCCTCGCGCGCACGCTCCAAAGGAGCGTCCCAGACATTGCTTTCAGATAAAGCACACACTATTATGGACCAGCTGATCCATAATTAACAATCGTAGGCGGCAGCCAACTTCGGGGATGACAATGACCATCTATTTTTCAAAAGTGAACAGCTTCGCCGGCACCACTGCTACGTCGGGTTCGACATCGACTGGAACGAGCAGCAGCAGTAAGCCGTCGTTCCAGTCGCTATTGGCCGAACTCACCGGTTACGTGAGCGGCACGCCCGGCGAGCGCATTGAAAAAATGATTCTCGCGAAGTTGGGGGTAACCGAAGAAGAACTGAAGAAGATGTCGCCGGAAGAACGCGAAAAAATTCTGGCGAAAGTCCGGGAGATGCTGAAGAAAGAAATGGATGCGCAGCTCGACGCGCAGAAACAAAAGGCTTCAGGGCTGCAAATCAGTGTGTCGATTTGATTGATGAGTCGATCGCCTGCTTACATGTGCGAGCAGGCGATTCAATTTACGAGGAGCGCATCTCTGTGCGCGTGGCTTCGACATCACGCAGAAAACGGTCAAGTATGGGATTGAATACATCCGGCGCTTCGAAGAACGGCGCGTGACCCAGCCCGGCCAGCCGGTGACAGTGACCTTCCCACAGATTGCCGTAGGCAACCGCGTCGATATAGTCGAGATTGATCAAACGGTCCGCGGCGCCGTTCACTACGGCGATCGGAACTGCGCTCTCTTTCACGGTGACGCGCTGGTCGGCTTGGCCACCGGCGCGCGCGGCTTCGAACAGGCGCTTGCGGAAGCGGCCGTCCGCGCGCGCAACGGCATCGCGCAGAAACGGTTCTGCCGAAGCACCGAAAATCGCCTCGACGAATCCGTCGATCTCGGACTTTGACAAATACTCTCGACCGGCGGCGCTTGCCTGCGGCAAACCGGCGAAACCTTTTGCCATATTGTCGTGACCGACCGGCGGAGCGCCGACAATCATCAGGCCGCGCATGCCCGGGAACCGTGAAATCATGTCGATGGCAATGTGTCCGCCCAACGACCAGCCCAACACCACGGCCTCGTTCACTCCGAGCTTACCCAGCAATTCCACTGCGGCATCCGCAAAACTGCCGCGTGTGTAGCTTCGAATCGGGTCCGGCGCATCGCTCGACTCGCCATGCCCAGGCAAATCGAAAGCGATCAGCCGATATTTCTCCGCGAGCCGTCCTTGCAGCTGATTGCGGAAAACTGCGCCGCAAGACGAATTGCCGTGAATGAAAAGCACGGCCATTCCGCCCGCGCCGCTTTCCTCTACCGCAAGCGAGCCGTGCGACGTCGCGACGGTGTGCCAACGAGTTGCAACTTTCATACAGCAATCCTGTTTCGAAAGTAGCGCGTCTCGCCGCGCGGGGAACGTCCGTGCATTTTCATTTCATTGGGCCTATTCGCTGCCTATTGCGCAGCCTTCGCCGCGGCGATGATCGTGTCGGCGACGAGCTTCGGCTGACTGACCATCGCGACGTGGCTCGCATTTGCCACCGTGACGTGCGCGCCGATGTTCTTCGCCATCGTCTGTTGCAGGCTCGGATCGATCATGCGGTCCTGTTCAGTGACCACGAAGTACGACGGCTTGTCGTGCCACGCCGCTTTCGTGACCTTCTGGCCGATACATGCCGAGGCCCATGGGCCTTGCGTTGCCGCGATCACACGGCGTTGCTGCAAAGGCACGTCCTGGGCGAAATCTTCGAGCACTGCTTTGGTCGAGAGCGTCAGATTGCCTGCCGAGTCTTTCTGCAATTCGTTGGCCCACACAGGCGCCGGCTTGCCTTTCGTCATGTCTTCGATCGATTGGCCGCTATCCGGCGCGAAGGCCGCTACGTAGACCAGATTCTTTACCTTCTCGTCGTTGCCCGCTTCGCTAATTACCACGCCGGCCCACGAATGGCCGACCAGAACGACCGGCCCAGTCTGCTGCTCGATCACGTGTTTCGTCGCGGCAACGTCGTCGGCCAGCGAGCTCAGCGGGTTCTGCACCGCGACCACATGTGCTCCGCGAGCTTCGAGCAACGGAATCACTTTTTCCCAACTTGAACCGTCGGCGAATGCGCCGTGTACCAGCACGACGTTCTTGCCCTTCAGATCCTGCGGCGGCGCCGCGTGCGACGCCTGCAATGCGAACAGCCCACCGAGCAACAACGCGGAGCCGATGAATTTCTTGAGAAACGCGGTCATTGATATTGTTCCGACAAAAGTGAGTTGGCGTTAAATGAACTATTTCGACAACGGCGCTCGGCAAACGCGCGCCGTCGCGTGGATCACCAATGCGCGCAGGCGAAGGGTCGTGTGAAACGCCTGTCAGCCGATGTAACTGATCTGGCGTGTCACCCGAATCGCACCCACTGTCGCGAATCAGCCTTCCATTTAGACATTTAAACCTGCCGATGTATCTGGAATGTTTCACCGCCCCCGCTTAATGCAAGCGCGTTTATCCCGGCACGGTCTGGATACGTTGCGATACAAAACCGCAGGCGGAGCGAATCAACCCGCCACCACGTTTAGCTCGCTAAACGACGGCCCAAACGGCCGCACGCGCATCTGCGGATCGAGGTGTTTCCACGGAAGATCCGCCGGGTCGGCAGCCATCGGGCCCGGTGCTTTCGCCACCAGAATGGCCTCTGCTATCGCTTCGAAATCCGCGCGAAAATGCACGGAACTCTTGTTCACGAGAATCTTCATTCGCTCAGGTTCGATGCCTGCCACGCGGAACAGATTCCGATCGAAAATCTGCATCTTCACGGAACTCACGGCGATTCGCACACCCTCTATCCGCAAGCAGGCGACCGGTCCCAACTCGCCTTCCATGCCATTCAACATCGGGCCGTCGAAACGGAAACGTCCGTCGGACAAGTACTCGACCTCGAACTCGGCCTCCAGCGGCGAATCGCCTTCTACGCCGGAACCTCCGCCGAGGCGCAGCGCAATGCGCGCACCAACGCCCGCACGATGCGCCGCGGCCGCGGCCTGCGCGTCCCAGATCACGCCGACAGCCGCATCTGTCGCGCCGTTGCGCAGTAGCGCCCGCACCATGCCCATGGTGTTCGAATCGCCGCCCACGCCCGGATTGTCCTGCGTGTCGGCGATGATGACCGGTCGAGATGCGGGCGCGCTCAGGCGGATCGCTTCGAGCGCGGCTTCGTCGGGCGAGAGGAACGGCACGTCCCAGCGCGCTTCCTCGCCAACGATCTTCGCGAACAGCGCGTCGGCCGCTTGCTCGGCGGCCGCTTCGTCGAACGAATAGGCCCAGATGGTTGGCCCGCACTCGGGGAAGTCGGCGGCGGGAAAGCCCGGCGCGAACGACACCGACACGACCGGTCGTACCTCCAGGTCGGCCAGTATGCGGTACATGTCGTTTGCGGGTTCGACCAGCGTGCACATGCCGTTCACCGGAATGAGGAAAGGAACGCGGCGCACCGCGCGATGCAGCGGTCGCCGCTCCCACATCAGATCCTCGAGAATCCGTGCGGCGCGTTCGCCCGTTTCCGCCATATCGACGTGCGGATACGTTCGGTACGCCGCGAGCGCGCTGGCATGCTCGAACATGCGCGCCGTGACGTTCGCATGCAAATCCAGCGACACGACCAACGGCATGCGATCGCCGACGATGCGCCGCACGCGCTCCAGCAACTCGCCTTCGCCGTCGTCGTGCTGCTCAGTCACCATCGCGCCATGCAGGTCGAGATAGATCGCGTCGAAACCGCCTTTCTGCACAGCAGCGATGATCTCACCGCCGATCCGCTCGAACGCATCGGTCGTGACGTGCGCCGATGCGCTCGCGCCCGCCCAGATCACCGGTTCCAGTTCACGGCCGCTCGCTTCCATGACCTTGATGAAGCCGCCGATCGGCACGTTGACATCGCGCAGTCCGAGCACGTCGGCGCCGCGGACCATCGGCGGGAAGCCCTCGCCCTGAACGAAACTCTCGTAAGACGCCTTGGTCGGCGCGAAGGTATTGGTTTCATGCTGGAAACCTGCGATCAGGATTTTCATGTGTTTCACCTTTTTGCCCCAATGCATGGAGATGCATCGATAAAAATATTTCGGAGACCCGTTTGAAGCCCGCTATGCCTGCTTCAATGTCAACTTGCCCTTCAGGATCAGAATGGCGGCCAGCGCGGCGGCGCAAGCCATGACGAAGAGCCCCGCATGCATGCTGCCGGTCCCCGCCTTGGTCCAGCCGACTACCGCCGGGCCCCAGAATCCGCCAGACAAGCCGACGGTATTGATGAGCGCGATACCACCGGCGGCCGCCGTTCCCTCCACAAGCTGCGACGGAATGGCCCAGAAAACCGTGTAGGCCATCCACAGGCACGCGGTTCCCAAGGTCAGCGCGAGAAGCGTGAGCGGCAGACTGCCATCCGCGAAAATCGTGGCGATCAGGCACGCCGCCGCACCCAGCGCGGGAATCGCGCAGTGATACCGGCGCTCACCAAGCCGGTCGGAACTGCGGCCCGCGAGATACATGCAAACGGCTGCGGCCACATAAGGAATCGCCGTGTACCAGCCGAGGCGAATCGTGTCTTTCACGCCTTGCTCCTTGAGCAGGGTGGGCAGCCAGAAGCTGATCGCGTAGATCGGGAAAATGACGCTGAAGTAAGCGAGCGCGAGCACATATACTCTGGGGCTCTTCAGCACCGCCTTGAACGAATCCGCGCGATGCTGGGTCGGCGTGGTCTCGCTGTTGAGCAAGGCTTTTTCGTGGTCGTTTAGCCAACGCGCGTCGACGGGCCGATCAGACAGCACGCGCAAGGTCACCAGGCCGAGCACGATGCACGGCAGGCCTTCGACGAGAAACATCCATTGCCAGCCCGCGAGGCCGCCAACGCCCGCAAGACTCGTCATCAGCCACGCCGAAACCGGACCGCCGACGATGCCGCCGAGCGGCCCCGCCACGAATACCAGCGCAATGGCGCGCGCCATGCGTGCCGGTCCGTACCAGCACGATAGGTAATAGATCATGCCCGGAGCAAAACCCGCCTCGAATACGCCGAGCAGGAACCGCATCGCGTAGAACGCAGGCACGCTGCGCACGAACAACATGCACGCCGACGTAATGCCCCACAGCACGAGGATGCGGCTGAACGTCTTGCGCGCGCCGACCTTCGGCAACATCAGATTGCTCGGCAACTCGAACAACACGTAACCGATGAAGAAGATGCCCGCGCCCACGCCGTATGCGGCATCGGAGAAACCCAGAGCCGTCTGCATCTGCAATTTGGCGAAGCCGACGTTGACGCGGTCCAGATACGCGAACATGTAGCAGGCCACCAGAAACGGCAGGAGCCGCCAGTTGAGCTTGCTATACAGCGCTGCGGCGGGATCGCCGGCGGTCGATGGAAGGATTGCTGACATGATTCGCTCCGGTTGCCTCACTGACCCGTCGCAAGGGTTGAATCGATGGTGGCAGGGCAAAATGTAGCTAGCAAGAGCAACTAAGTTCACGTATCGTTGCCTCATGAGCAACATTAGATCGACACGGATGTGACGCGATTTCCAGCGTTCAGAGGGATGCAATGCGAGAGATCAACCAGCAACGCCTGCGGTATTTCCACGAAGTGCTCAGTCACGGCACCATTCGCGGCGCTGCCGAAAATATCAACACGTCGCCCTCGGTCATCACGCGGCAGATCAAATTACTGGAAGACGAACTCGGCGCGGTGCTGTTCGAGCGTCAGGCGCGCGGCGTCAGACCCACCGAAGCCGCCATGCATCTGCTCGAATTCTGGCGAGGCTACCGGTCGCAGCAGGAGAAACTCGAAGACCAGTTGCATGCGCTGAAAGGTCTTCAGACAGGGCAGATCCAGCTGGCCGTTAGCGAAGGTTTCGTCGATACCTTCGTCGACGATGTGCTGGCGCCCTTTTGCAGCCGCTATCCCGGTCTGGAAATCAGTATGACCATGCTGGCCGTGGATGCGTTACTCGACGAAATCGCGGAAAATCGTGCTCACATCGGCCTCGCTTATAATCCGCCGCCTCACGCGCGCATTGTGTGTCGGGCCAGTTCCGCGCAGCCAGTTGTGCTGTTGCTGAGAAAGGACCATCCTTTGGTCAAACGGGGCGGCCCGGCGAGTCTCGACGATCTGCGGGCGTATCCACTCGCGCTCATGCCGTCCACGTTCGGCATCGGCCATGTGGTGTCGATGGCGCAATTGGCCGAAAATGTGACGATCCGCCCTACCCTCACTACGAACTCGTTGAGCGCTCTCAAGCGCTTCGTAACAGTGGAGAATTTCATGACGCTGATAGGAGAATTCGCCGCGTACCGCGAACTCGTCACCGACGAGCTGACCACGGTTCCGGTCGCACATCCCCTGTTCGAAAGCGCCCAGGCCAGAGTGCTGGTCAAAGCCGACCGGCCGCTTGCCGCCGGCCCGCTCGAACTGCTGAAGTGGATCGAGGAGCGGATGCCGATGTTTGCCAGGGCGAAGGCGCAGACGCAAACGGCTGGGGCGCGAAAACACAAATCGATCCACGCAAGCAATGGCTAGCCGCGAGGCGCACTCGATTTTCGTTTATTGACTGATCTGTCCACAACTATTAGACTAGGTATATGGTGAGACCACGTGAATTCGATCGGGACGAAGCTCTGGATCGCGCCATGCGCGCCTTCTGGTCCAAGGGCTATTCGGCAACGTCCACGGAAGAGCTGCTCGCGGCGATGGAAATCGGCCGGCAGAGCCTTTACAACGCGTTCGGCGACAAGCGCAAGCTCTACCTCGAAACGTTGGATCGTTATCAGCAGCACAGCATCACCGCGCACATCGAGCGGCTGACGCGCGGCGCGTCCGCGCTGGCCGGCATCAAGGCGCTGCTGCTGGGCGTGATATCGCCGGACGCCGTCGATCGCGGAAACGGCTGCATGGGCGTCAACAGCGTCGCCGAGTTCGGCGCAGACGACGCCGATGTGGGCGCGCTCAGGGCTGCCGGCGCGAAGCGGCTGAAGCAGCATCTGCTGGCTCGTATCGAGGAGGCGCAGCGCAACGGCGAGATCGATCCGCAGATGAATGCGGAAGACGTGGCCCTTTTTATCGGCAGCACCATGCAAAGCATTCAGTTGAATGCACGCGGAGGCATGACGCCGGCCGCGCTGCGACGCCTCGCGAAATTCACGGTGGAGCGGCTGGTCGTACGTTTGTAGCCTGGTTTTCAGGCTCTCTCAAGGAGCATGGCGCGCTGCGGCCTTCGTCCTGATCAACCGTTTTTATGAAGGTATTGGAATGAATCAGACTGACGCAGGCTCGAAGAAATCGGCGATCGTGTTTGGCGGCTCCCGTGGCATCGGCAGCGCCATCGCACGGCGCCTCGCGAAAGACGGCGCAGCCGTCACGTTCACTTATGCATCCTCGGCGAGCCACGCCGCCGAGGGCGCTGCCGCGATCGAAGCTGCCGGCGGAACGGCAATCGCCATCAAAGCCGACAGCGCGAATATCGACGAAATCGAAGCCGCCGTCGAGCGAACCTTGAAGCAATTCGGCCACCTGGATATCGCCGTCATCAACGCCGGGATTCTTATGTTAGGCGATGTGACGGAAGTCTCGCCGGCCGACTTCGACCGCATGATCGCCGTGAACGTGCGTGGAGTGTTCTTCGCGATTCAGGCGGCGGCCCGGCGCATGCGCGAAGGCGGCCGCATTGTCACGATCGGCAGCAATGTGGCGGTTCGCAGTGGCTTTCCGGGTTCGAGCGTCTACTCGCTGACCAAAGCCGCGGTGGCGACCATGGTCAAAGGCGTGGCGATCGATCTCGCGCCGCGCAAGATCACTATCAACAACGTGCAGCCAGGTCCGATCGTCACCGACATGACTTCCGCTCATCTCGACCAGATCGTGCCGCTCATTCCGCTGCACCGTGCCGGCGACGCGAATGAGATCGCCGCGCTCGTATCGTTTCTCGCCAACGGCGAAGCCGCGTACATGACCGGCGCGAGCCTGACTATCGACGGTGGCCTGTCGCTCTAAGCTGCCGCCGGTGAATCGCTAACGCAGCGTTTTCAGGATCAACCTCGCTTCCAGTCCGCCGCCAATTCGGTTGTGAAGCGAGAGCGTCGCGTTCATCGCGAGGGCGAGTTGGCGCGCGATGGCGAGACCGAGACCCGTGCCGCCGGTATTGCGGTTACGCGACGCTTCGAGTCGGAAGAACGGCTGGAAGACGGCCTCCAAGGACTCCGCTGGAATGCCCGGCCCACGATCCAGCACCGTGATGGTCGCCTGCCCATCAGACTGCGCCGTCACGTTGATCTCCGCGACGCCGCTGAACTTCAGCGCGTTGTCGACGAGATTACCGACAATCCGGCGCAACGCTTGCGGACGGGTCATCAGCGGCGTGTCGAGGCGCCCTTGCAGGGACACGTCCTGACCTGCGTCGACATAGTCGCAAACCAAGCTATCGAACAGTGCGTCAGGATCGATGCGGCAAAGTACCTCGGTCGCGCCGTGTAGCGTGCGCGCGTAGGTCACGCCTTCTTTCACAAGCGCTTCCATTTCCTGAATATCCTGGCGCAGCTTGACGCCTTCCGCTTCGTCGTCCATCACGTCCACTCGCAAACGCATACGGGTTATCGGCGTTTGCAGATCGTGCGATATCGCCGCGAGAATCTGCATGCGCTCGGTCATGTACATTGAAATCCGGTCCTGCATCGAGTTGAATGCACGCGCCGCGCGCGCCACTTCCGACGGGCCGTCTTCCGGTAGACGCGCCGCTTTCAGGTCGGGGCCGAGCCCGTCGGCGGCAGCGGCCAGTTCGTGCAGCGGACGCGTGGCAAGCCGCACCGCGAGCCAGCAGCACGCGAGCAGTGCGACTAATTGCAGCACCAGTCCAAGCGGCAGCCAGCGCGACAACGGCGCGCTCGACATGGGTTGCAGATCGATCGTCAGCGGACTGCCGTCGGAGAGCTTGAGATGTAGCTGCAACCGCTCGCGATCGCCCGGCACGGCGTTCACGGTGAGCGGATAACTCGTGCCTATGCCTTCGGAGATGGAATGAGCCACCCGCGCCGACAGTTGCGCGTCGAGCGGTCCGCCAGCAATGCCCGGCCCGAGAATGAAATCGTAGCTGCGCCGCGCGAGACGTGGCAGCCATTGCGCACGCTCGCTGGCCGGCAGATGATCGAGGAGCGCGACCGAACTGACCACTTCACGCTCGATATAACCCATCATCACATTAGTCATAGTCTGGTCGCGTTCCGCCATGGTGAGCCAGAACGAGAGCGCTTGCGCCGAAGCTAGACCGATGAACAGGATGACCGTCAGCCGCGCGAACAACGTGCGCGGCCAGTGCAGCCATGCGCGCGCATTCATTGCGATTCCTCGATAACATTCACCGCCGACGAAAACACATAGCCCTCGTTGCGCAGTGTCTTGATGTAGCGCGGTTCACGCGCCACATCGCGCAGCCGCTGACGCAGACGGCTGACCATCAGATCGATCGAGCGGTCGAACTGGTCGGTCTGACGGCCTCGCGTCAGATTAAGCAACTGGTCGCGTGTGAGCACGCGTTGCGGGTGATCCAGAAACACGCGCAGCAGGCGATATTCCGCCCCGCTCAGTGCGACCATCGTGCCTTCCAAATCGAGCAGATGGCGCGCGGTGGTGTCGAGCCGCCAGTCGCCAAATTCGAGCATCTGCGCCGCTTCGCTCAACTGCATGCCGGGCGGCAGCATGCGCGCACGGCGCAACACCGCGCGAATCCGCGCGAGCAACTCGCGCACCGCGAAGGGCTTGGGCAGGTAATCGTCGGCGCCCATTTCCAGGCCGAGAATGCGGTCGGCTTCCTCGTTTCTCGCGGTCAGCATCAGCACCGGCACCGCGCGAAACCGGCCGGCGCGCAATTCGCGGCACAGCACGAGGCCGTCTTCGCCGGGCATCATCAGATCGAGCAGGATGAGGTCCGGCGCGCCGTGTTCCAGCACGGCATGCATCTGGCGTCCGTTGGCAGCAAGCGAAACGCGCATACCGCTCTTTTCCAGATAGCCGGCGATCAGTTCGCGAATGCCGCGGTCATCGTCTACGATCAGAATGTGGTCGGTCGTATCCATCGCTACATCATCTCATTTGACGTTTGACCTGCACCCGTCTCGCGGTAATCAACGAACACCGCACCGGATGCGCCAACTCCGCAGCCAGACCTCCCGCCATGAAGGCAAGAATCGCGAACAGGCGTTTCATGCGTCCTCCACGACGGAAAGGCTCGCGCCGTCGGACAGACCCGCTTCGAGCGCATACGGATCGACGCCCTCGAGGCAGCCGATATTGGCGCGCCACAACTGCGGGGCTTTGCGCGTTTGATGAAACGGATAAACGCCGCAGTGCCTGCAGAAGAAGTGCTTCGCCACGCGCGTGTTGAAATAGTACAGCGAAAGTGCGTCCTCGCCCTGCAAGATCGTCAATTGATTCGCAGCAAACGGTGGCGTCATCAATGCGCCCTTGCGGCGGCACAAGCTGCAATTGCAGCGCGCCGCAGGAGCGACGGGCGTGCGTACTTCGAATTCGACGGCCCCGCAGTGGCAGGAGCCTTTGAGAATGTCTTCGGTCATGGAAGTGTCCTTGAAGAGGTGATGGCTGCTTTATAGCGCGAGCTGAACGCGCATATGTGTCGCAATGTATCCACGCCGCGGTCAGACACAAAAAATTGCATCAACGCCGTTCTGCCGACACAAGCCAGATACCAGCTGGCGGTCCAATATGCACGCATGGGGCGTTTCATGCGTCGCGCCCTCTGCCTGAAAGGACTATGACATGCTGAGACGCCTGAAAACACTTGCCGTCGCGGCCGCACTCGCCACGACGGCAGCTACCGGCACGCCGGCAGTCGCAGGTCCGCCGAAAAGCGGACCCCCGCGCCGGAATTCACCGGCATCTCGATTTGGTTGAACAGCGATCCGCTCAAAATCCAGAAGCCACGTGGCTAAGTCGTTCTGGTCGATTTCTGGACCTTGCATCAACACGTTGCCGCACGTGAAACGCTGGAATCAGAAGTACAAGGATCAGGGCTCGCAGTGATCGGCCTACATACGCCGGAGCGTCCGTTCGAGCGCGATACGGACAACGTCAACTCCGCGATCAGACGTTTCGGCTTACATATCCGGTGGCGCAGGACAACCAGTACGCCGCGTGGACCGCTCATGAAAACCAGCACTGGCCCGCTTTCTATCTGAGCGACAGAAAGGGCGAGGTGGTCCACACGCACTTCGACGAAGGCGACTATGCGCAGACCGAGGCAGCAATTCAGGCTTTTGGTTGCACAGAAAGACTGACTTGGCCCGACGTTGGAAGACGTCGCGCCGGACAGACGCCGTAATGTTCGCCTGGGCCACAGCGATTTTGGGTATGTCGCTGCAGGCCGCTCTCGTGAACCACCGGTTTTCGTCAGTTACGGCGCAAACCGCGTGAACACGTAATCACGATCCTTCACCTTGGCCGTGTGACAGGCGAAGCAGGTCTGATGCTGCGCCGCGTCGACCGGCTGTCCGTTGACGAAACGCCCGAAGCCCCAACCACCCGTCGACGCATAGCGGCGCGAGTCCTTCACCATCACCTGTACGGTGGTGGGCGCCCCAGGGATCGTCGCCGTGGCGAACTCGGGCGACTGCGTGCGCTTGTATGCGAGCTTCACCAGGATGGTCCCGTCGGGATACGGCAGCGTCGAGTTTTCGATCGCCTTGATCGCGGCGGGATTGCCGAGCACGACGCGCAGTTCGTCGAGCGGCGCGGCTTCCTCGGCCGGGGCGATCATTTGCCACTTGCGGTAGCCCTCGGGAATCGTGACGCCATAGATCGGTGACGGCGCCGACTTCGCGGGTTCCGCCATCGCTTGATCCACCACAGCGCCGAGTAGAAGCGCTGCATTTAGCGCTAAATGTGCAATCCGCGTTCTTTGCATGTGCCTGCCTCCAGTTGGCCAGATCAGAAGCGCGCGACGTCGATGACGGCATCGGCGAAGGCTTTCGGCGCTTCCTGCGGCAAGTTATGCCCAATCCCGCCGCCGATGTTGCGGTGCGCATACTTTCCGGTGAACTTCTTCGCGTAGGCCGCAGGCTCTGGATGCGGCGCGCCGTTGGCGTCGCCTTCCATCGTTATGGTCGGCACTGAGATGGTGGGTCCCGTCGCCAGATGCTTCTCCAGATCGTCGTACTTCGCTTCGCCCGATACGATACCCAGACGCCAGCGGTAGTTGTGAATAACGATCGCGACGTGGTCCGGGTTGTTGAACGACGCGGCCGAGCGCTCGTAAGTCGCGTCGTCGAAATCCCATTTCGGTGACGCCGTGTGCCAGATCAGCTTGTTGAAGTCGCGGCGGTTCGCGTCGTATCCGGCGTAGCCGCGCTCGGTCGCGAAGTAGAACTGATACCACCAGGCGAGTTCCGCTTTCGGCGGCAACGGCGCCCTGTTGGCCGCCTGGCTACCGATCAGATAGCCGCTCACCGATACCATCGCCTTGCAACGTTCCGGCCACAAAGCGGCGATGATGTTCACGGTGCGTGCGCCCCAATCGAAGCCGCCAAAGATGGCATTGCCGATCTTCAGCGCGTCCATCAGATTGATGATGTCTACCGCGATGACTGCTTGCTGGCCGTTGCGCGGCGTATCCGCTGAAGCAATCCGCGTGGAACCGTAGCCGCGCAGGTACGGCACGATAACGCGGTAGCCGGCGGCGGCCAGCAAGGGAGCCACATCGACATAGCTATAGATGTCGTACGGCCACCCGTGCAGCAGGATTACAACAGGTCCGTTCTTCGGACCCGCTTCCGCATATCCGATGTTCAGCGTACCGGCGTCGATCTGCCGCAGATTCTCGAATGACGTCGCGCCGGTTCCCGCCTTCGCGCCGTTGGACTGCGCATGCGCAAGGTCGCCCAAGCCCAGTTCCATCAAGCTGATACCCGCAACCGTCGACCCAAGTATGCGACGCCGCCGGGTATTGATCTGTTCAGACATGGCTATTTCCTTCAATGTACGAGAGCTTAGTAGCACCTGCATGCACTCGGGAAAAAGACTTTTGGCGAGTCCGCACGCTATCGACGGCGTGCGGACAACCCAATGGTCGAAATGAGTACAGGCGGGAGGATTGAGTAAGCGGCGCGCGTTACGTTACGGCTTTGCGTAGATCGGACCGAGGCCGACGATGTCTGATTCCGACGAACGCCGCGAACCAGAAGCCGAATTTCCGGCACTTGACGATCCATACGACGATGCCAGCAACCCCTTCTGGGCGTCGATACGCGCCTCGGCGGCTTCGATGTTTTTCGGATACTGCGTTTCGTCGCTGGCGGGGTTGTATCCGGCTTCCTGCAATTCGACCAATTGTGCGCGAACGTCCGCGCGAGTCGATGGCTGGTTGGCTTGCGCGAACGAGACCGCCGGCAATGCAGCAGCGGCGACCGAGGCGGCGAAGATAAGCGATCGAATGGCTTGCATGATATACACCTCAAGAGAATGTTTTTCGACGCAAACGCCCATTTGCGTCGCTGGTTCAGCATGGGCCGCGCTTGGCCTGCATGTGGCTATTAGGCGCCCCCCAAGTATCTGGTGTATGTCCGGGATGCGCGCCGGTGCAACGTTATGTAACACCCTGCCGTATAGATACATTGAGATACAAAAGTGGGCCATAAGACACTCCAGGAATCTCTCTTTGGGGAGATTTTCGGCCAGCAGTGGAATAACGCGGGTGTACCGGCTGTTATCCGGTGGCAATCGCCGTAGCCGTTCGCCCATCGACCTACTGGAACATCTCGCACAATGAATTTCGCGACCTTCTCGTCCCCCGCTTTCTTTACTGATCCCTATCCGATGTATAAAGAGCTGCGGGAAGCAGGTCCGCTGCTGCCTGTCGGGCCCAACGCACTCGTCACGGGCCGCTTCGAAATCATCGACGCTCTGCTGCGCGACCGGCGGATGGGCAAAACCTATCTGCAAAGCGTGCGTGCGCGTTATGGCGATGAGGCGACTGAACAGCCCGTATTTCAGGCATTGAGTCGTACCTTTCTGATGATGAATCCGCCTGCTCACACGAAGCTGCGAACGCTGCTGATGAAAGCGTTCAACGCGCGGCAAATCGAGAAACAGCGAGAAATTGTCGAAGCCACGAGCCGCGATCTTCTCGACCGCATCGGTGCGGCGGCGCAATTTGATCTGGTGAGCCAGTATGCGATGCCTCTGCCAGTCGAGATCATTTGCCGCCTGCTCGATATTCCGTCCTCACATGGCTCCGAACTCGGCGTTGCGGCCAGCCGTTTGGTCTCCGCATTCGATCTCGCACCGCTCGACGAAACCGCGCTCGCAGCGGCCAACGCAGCCGCGCTCACGCTCGAACGCTATTTCCGGACGGTAATCGAGCAGCGGCGCGCACGGCCTGGCGACGACATCGTGTCCTCGCTGGTGAACGCCGCCGACGACGGTGCGACCCTGAGCGACGACGAAATCATCTCGAACGTCATACTGTTGTTCATTGCAGGCCATGAAACCACGTCGAACATGATCGGCAATGCGATGGTCGCACTGTTTCGGCAGCCAATCCGGTTCGAGGCGCTTAGGCGCGAGCCGGCAGCAATCGCGAAGGCGGTTGCGGAGTGCATGCGCTACGACGGCTCGGTGCAGATGGTCGTACGCACCGCGCTCGAGGAAGTGGTGATTCACGACGTGACGCTGAGCCCCGGCACGATCGTCTTCATGCTGACTGGCGCGGCAAATCGCGACCCCGCGGTGTTCTCGCATCCCGATGAACTCGACTTCGACCGCGGCGCGAACGTGCCTTCGCTCGCATTTGGCGGCGGCATTCACTATTGCCTGGGCGCGCGGCTGGCGCTGCTCGAAATGGAGGTGGCATTACGCGATCTCCTCGCCCGCTTTCCGCGGATGCAACCCGAGGATCTGGACCAGTTGAAGTGGCATCGCCGCAACAATCTGCGCGGCGTGCAATCGCTGCGGATACATACCTGAGCGATTGCAGACGATATTACATGCCGACTGCTTTTAGCTGCGTTTGAGCGTTACTTCTTCGCGTCGTCGGGATTGTAGGTAACGTAGAGCTTGGTATAGCCGGGCGTATCGAAGTGACCGGTCCATCCCCTGGGCAACGTGACCGCTTCGCCGGCTTTCACCACCATCACCGAGCCGTCCGCCGAAGTCAGCTTCACGCTGCCCGTGAGAAAGTACAGAAACTCGTTGTATGGCAGCCCCTGAGGTCCCTTTATCTCTTCGCGCAGCGGGCCCGATTTGTACACGCCCGTCTGATACGCCGTGTCCTGCGATGCAAATGTCACGACGTCCACGCTCTTACCGTTCTTCACAGCACCCTCGCGATTGAAGATCGCGCCGGCCAGATCGGACTTCGATGCCTTGAACGGCTTGATTGTTTCGGCGCGTGCTGCGTTCGACGTCATCACGCTCACTAGTATTAGCGTCGCACTTAGAAATCTCTTCATCGACTATCTCCTCCTGTCCTGGTCGGTGACACCACTTGATGGCGTAGCGCGGGCCACGTCGTGGCAACGGGCGAACGCATTTTAGGTCGCACGTAGTGCGCTTTGGCGTCGCTTTGTATCAAGCCGGCCCTTGGACACATTGCGAAACAATCGACGCGGCATTTGACCAGCAACGTCACTTCATCCTTTCGTGACGCGCATTTTTTCCCTTGAATCCTCGATCGAATTGAAACGCACCCGAAAGCGCACTGACAGAATTGTTTCCCAATGTGTATGAAGTTCGAACTGATACACAGCCTTGCAATAGCCCGTTCTAGCGACACAAGCCAGATACCTCACCTGGTTCTAATGCATCCCAACGACGGAATCCGATTGAGGCAACGCAGCGGACCTTATTGTCCACAGCGGCCCTCCAGATACCCGTACGGATGTTTCCCACTTAATTTGTTTCAGGAGCACGACATGAAAGTTTCGATCATCGCAGTGACGTTTGCCGCTATTGCCGCATCGGCGACGGCTCTCTCCGCTTATGCAGCCAATCCAGTAGCCAATTCCACCGATACGAACGCCAGCAGCTACGACGCCCAGCAAACGCATCAATGGTCGCCGGTCCAAACGGCGCCGAAAACGAAGACGCGTGCGGAGGTTCGTCAGGAGCTGGTGCGAGCGGAGAAGGACGGTCAGATCGCGGCGCTCAGCAAGCTCTATCGGGGTGGTTAAGTCGGCATCCGGTTGAAGTTGCAAAGAACATTTGCTGTCAATTTACTTATTGGAGGTTTCACCATGATCAAGCGTCTCGCTATCGCCGCGCTGCTCTCCGCCGGCGCCGCAATTGCCGCTCCCGTCTTTGCCAGCAGTGGCTACGGTCCCGCGCCGCACTACAACCCGCAGATCGGCGCACCTGCATCGCAACGCGGCCAAAGCGCACTGACCGTGCGCGCCGAACAGGCCGACTTGATGGCCAGCACGGACGACGCCGCGCAATCGTACGGCGGCATGCCCGATGTGACTTCGCAATCGGGCTCACGCGTCGTTTCCGACTTATCGATCGCGCCGTATGCGCATCACTGAGCGCGCATTGTTTCTTCAGCATCTCTACTCACTATTCAAGCGGGATATCGATCATGACCCAAGCAGACAAGATTCTGTACACCGGTAAGACCCATGTAACCGGCGGCCGCGATGGCGCCGCGCGTAGCTCCGACGGCCAACTGGACGTCAAGTTGTCTCCGCCCGGTTCGTCGGCATCCGGCACCAATCCCGAGCAGATGCTGGCGGCCGGTTGGTCCGCGTGCTTCATCGGCGCAATGGGTCTCGCCGCACAGAAGCTGCAAGTTGCGCTGCCACGCGACACCGCCGTCGACGCGGAAATCGATCTGGCCGTGAAAGACAGCTCGTATTTTCTGCGGGCCCGGCTCAACGTCAGCGTGCCGGGCGTCGAGGCCGAAGTCGCGCAGGCGCTCGTGGATGCAGCACATCAAACATGCCCGTACTCGAAGGCAACGCGCGGCAATATCGACGTCGTCATCACGGTAGTCTGATTTTTGCTGCGACCTGATCCCCGCTTTATGCCGTTTGCTCTTCAACCAGTTCGGCTGTAGAGCGCTTTCTTCGTGAACATTCCGGCTCGCCACGATCGGCGGGCCGGCGTCTCACTGCGCCAGAACATCAAACATCTCGCTGCCCGGCTTCTCCGAACAACCGAAGACGACTGGCTGGGGCTCGATTCATATCGCACGCGCGGTCGCCACGCCGTATTCAAGCTAGCGCAGACAGCAAGTGCCACCACGTCGGGAACCGTCATGCCTCAATCCATGAGCACAAAGAAAGCGGCTGCGGCCATCGCGCTTCTGATACTTTCGGTGGCGCTGCGTCCGCCGATCGTTTCGATCGGCCCAGTACTCGATTTGATTCAGAAAAGCTTCAGTTTGAGCTACACGCAGGCTTCGTTGCTGACGGCGATTCCCGATATCTGCATGGGCGTGTTCGCGCTCGTCGCTCCGGGCGTGGCACGCAGATTAGGCACCGATAACGCTGTGATCGCCGCGCTAGCTCTACTTTGCGTTGCGATGATCGCTCGTGCGCTGGCCGGCTCGGCAAGCGTACTACTCGTTTGCACTGTATTCACAGGAATTGGTATCGCTATTTCTGGCTCGCTGATCGGTGGTTGGGTCAAGAAGCACTTCGCTACCGACGCATCGATGTTCATGGGCATCTACAGCGCGGGACTCAGCGTAGGCGCCACGGTTGCTGCAAGTTCGTCGGGTTACATCGCGCAGGGCCTCGGTGGATGGCGCATAGCCGTCGCATTGTGGAGCGTACTCTGCATCACCGCGATCCTGAGCTGGCGAAAACTGGCCCAGCAATTCCTGAAAGCAAGTACCGGCGGGCGTGAATGGCATCAGGTCGCACAGCCTTCCGCAGCGGTTAGACTTCCGTGGAAAAAATTCGCGGCGTGGCGGGTTGCCATCTACTTCGGCGCGAGCCAGTTCATCGTCTATGCATGCTTCGCATGGCTCGCATCGTCAAGCGCGGAGATGCACATAGATGCGCTTTCACCCGGCCTCGTGCTCGGCCTCTTCACTTGCGTATTCGCTTTGAGCAGCCTGGGTATGGGCATGAAAGCCGGGCGCTCCAATGACCGGCGCGGCTGGCTGGGTCTCGCTTCGGCCATCACGGCGGCGGGTATCGGTGGGCTCGCTTTCGCACCTACGGCCTATCCTGTGTCGTGCATCGTACTGATCGCAATTGGCCAGGGCATGTGCTTCACGCTGGCAATGACCTTGCCGCTAGACAACACGCATACGCCCGCCGAGACCAATGCATGGAGCGTGTTCATGCTCTTCATCGGCTATCTGGTTGCGGCGCTCGGGCCATTGAGCTTCGGCTTTCTGCGGGATCGCACGGCCGGCTACTCCGCCTCGTATCTCATGCTCTTCGCGGTCGCCGTGGGGATTACGTTGATGGTGCCGCTACTGCGACCGGCGCAATTCAGCACCGAAGCGATGCCTGCGATCTCGGAGCCGCGCTAATTTTCTCGCACGCTCCTCAAGTTTTTAACGGCGAGCTCCAACGACAAAGTTTTGCGTGGTAAGCAAGCGTTTATCGCTGGAATAAAACCGGCGCTTAGGTGTTCTGAAACAGTAGATCAAGCGAGTACTTGCATTGCGCCATTCGGCGCTCGCCATGTTCGCCACGCGTCGCGTCTCCGCACACCATCCGATAGTCATGAAAAGATCAGAAATTCTCGAATCCAACGACCAGTACGTGTCGATGTGGAAGGTACTCGCCGGCGATCGGAAAGGCGCCGATCTGCGCGATAGAGCGGGACTTTCCGTTTGCTGGGCGGACAGCCCGTTCCCGTTCTGGAATGCGTTATTTCTCAACGAGACCATTTCGGATCGGGACCTGCTGCGCGTTCGCCTGAGAATGTCACATACCTATATGCTGCCGAAGCGACACAGCGGCCTCGTATACGTCTGCGAAGGTCTTTTGAACGGCGCGGCGAGGGAACATCTCGACGCAATCGCCGCGAGTGAGAGCCTGACTTTTGCGCTGGACATCACAGGCATGGCCGGCGATATTCTGCCGCTCGAAGTGGGCATACCCCATCCGGTGCTGGACTTCGCGCGGGTCGAAAGCGAAACGGCCTTGCAGGCGTATGCCGATATCAATAGCGAAGGATACGGTTTCCCACTCGAAGCGGGGCGCTCGGGCCTTGGCG
This sequence comes from Paraburkholderia sediminicola, assembly GCF_046026675.1. Taxonomy (GTDB): domain Bacteria; phylum Pseudomonadota; class Gammaproteobacteria; order Burkholderiales; family Burkholderiaceae; genus Paraburkholderia; species Paraburkholderia sediminicola_F. The sequence continues at coordinate 2,942,769 of NZ_JAQQEY010000002.1, forward strand.
GATCAACGTTCTGGAAGAAAGTCGCGTTCGCGTACATCGGTTATCAGAATGGCGAGCCGGTGTCGACGGCGGCAGCGATCCTCAACGACGGCCAGATCTATCTCGCGCTCGTCGCGACACGGCCGGACGTTCAACGCAGAGGCTTCGGCGAGGCCACGGTCCGCTACGCGCTCAACGCCGCGTACCACGCGACAGGAATCACGCGGACCACGTTGCATGCCACCGACGCAGGCTTCCCGGTTTATCAGCGAGTCGGCTACCATCGTACAACCGTCTTCAAGACCTACAAGCCGGCCTGAAGGCGCGACCTAACATAGTGCGATTCGATCTATCGCCGTTAAAAATTTTCGGAAGTTGCAATGGCCGTAATGCCATGGATTGCTGTTTTTCTCGCCGCTCTCGCGGCGTTTTGCCAAGCGCCTCGCCGGCTCACATTAGTCGTTCTCGCAATCGGCTATGGACTCGCATTCGTGCTAGGACAATTACGGGCGATCGCGATCGTCCCAATCGCGCTTCTGCTTTGCACTGGCATTCTGTTGCAGTGGAATCCTTCGCGGCTCGGCAAGCTGCTGTGCAATGTCGTTTTCGTCATCGTGGCGCTTGGTCTGTTTCAGCATTGGCTGCCGGGCTTTCACAATCTAAGGGTGATCGACGCGGCACGATTCACTCCCAACGCCGCGCCTTATACGATGTACCTCAACTTCGACAAGCCGCTTATCGGCTTCTGGTTGCTGTTGACCTACCCGTGGGTTCAGCCGAAGAAAGCCTTTCCCGTCCTGGCGATTTCCGCGCTCGGCGCTTGTGCGATTACATCGGCCGTTTGCCTTTTCATTGCGCTGGAGGCCGGATCGATTGCATGGACGCCGAAGTGGCCGCATCTCGCGTGGCTCTGGATGCTTAACAACTTCCTGCTAGTCGCATTCGCTGAAGAAGCGCTTTTCCGCGGCTATATTCAGGCAGGTATAGCGCGGCTGTTAAAGGCACGCCCGCATGCCCAGTGGTTCGGGCTTATCGTTGCAGTTGTCCTATTCGGTCTCACGCACTACCAGGGCGGCGCGGCGCTCGTTCTGCTGGCAGCCCTATCCGGTGTGGGCTATGGCCTCGCGTACCGCGCCGGCGGACTACAAGCCGCGATGCTGACGCACTTCGGACTCAACCTGGCGCAATTCGCGTTGTTTACCTATCCATTCATCGCCCATTCATAGATAAAAACGGAACGAGCGTGGGAAAGTGGCACACGGTATTTCACGTTTCGTTGCGAGCCTGATGGAATATTTATTCGATCGGCTTGTTTACGTGTTGATGGATTGCCTGCCCAATTTAGCCTGAACCCATGGATACTCGTCAGATACCGCAATCGGTCCCCGACCCTCGACATTCGAGTCGGAGGCGGACCTTGGCGCACCAATCAACCCGACAGCGGTGCTCCTGCCAGATGAAAAAGCACCCGTTCGCCGAGCCGGCCCAAGCCGGTCGTGTCGCTTCGGGCGGAGGCCAATGCCGATGACCGCCGCCGACCTGTCCCCCATGCTTCCGCCGCTGCTGCCACGTCTCTGGGCATTCGCACTGCGTATCTCGGGTGATCAGCACGACGCGGAAGATCTCGTGCAACGCGCCTGTGTGCGCGCGCTCGAACGCGCGCATCAATTGCAACCCGACACCGCGCCGCTCAGCTGGATGTTCTCGATCGTGCAATCGACGTGGATCAACGAACTGCGTGCGCGCAGCGTGCGCAGCCGCTCGGGCATGGATTGGGACGATGACTTTCTCGAAACGGTCGCAGACCCGGCTGCGCGCACGCCGGAACAGCACGTTATGGACGGCCAGATCGTCAGCGCGGTGCAACGGTTGCCCGAAGCCCAGCGCGTGGTTATGCTGTTGGTGGGTGTGGAAGGCCTTAGCTATAACGAAGCGGCCGAAGCGCTCGGCGTGCCGATCGGCACGATCATGAGCCGGCTTTCGCGGGCTCGCCAGGCCATCGGTGCCCTGTTCAGTGACCCAAAAGAAAAACGCGTAACAAGCGCGGCGATTAGTAAGGACCAAGGGGCATGAAAATGGACGACATCCTGCTCATGGCGTATGTGGACGGCGAACTCACGCCGCACGAGCGCGAGGAAGTCGAGAAAGCGATGCGCACCTCGGCCAATATCGCCGAACGCGTTGCGTTACTCGAAGCGTCGGTGCTGCCGTACCGGCGCGCATTCCAGCAACAGGCCTTACCGCCGGTTCCGGAGAGCCTGACGCGCAAGATAGCCGAACTCGCGCAAGCGTACGCCATGCCAGCGGACTCAGCGCCGGCCGGCGACAAGCATCGCGCGGCCGCGCCCGATTCGCAGCCCGAGGCCCACGCGGGGCCATCCGCGCCGGTACGCTCGACTTTTCGCACCGCCATGCCGTGGCTCGCGGTGGCTTTCATCGCAGGTGCATTCTGCTGCGGCGCCGTGCTGCGCTTCGCACCCGGTGCCGCGCAAGGCGGCTTTGCACAACCGCCCGCTCAAATGGCGGCGGGAACAGGCACATCGCCGTGGGTGATGGCAGCGGCCAATTATCAGCGGCTTTACACGCGTGACACGGTCGAGTTCGATTCTTCCAACATGGCTACCGCGGCGCATATTGTCGATAATATTCGCCGCGACGACGGACTGCCGATCCACGTGCCCGACCTTCGCTCGGCCGGGCTGACTTTCAAGCGCATACAGCGTCTGCGGTTCAACAATCGGCCGCTGGTGCAGATCGTCTATCTGCCCGAAAAAGGCTTGCCGGTGGCGCTTTGCGTGATGAAGGACGAAAAGGCCGACTCGGCGCTCACGCAGCAACAGGTCGACAGTATGGATGTTGTCACCTGGCGGCATGCCAAGCTCAGTTACGCGCTAATCGCCACGCCCGGCGAGACCGACCTCAGCACTATCGGCCGGCGCATCGCCGAAAGTAATGCGGAAGAACTTATCGGCCAGTTATCGAAAGTCGGCCCGGCGTTCGCGAGTTGAAAGAAGGCATTTGAAAAAACTGCCCACACGTCACGACGCGGGCAGTTTCGCTGACTCACATTGGCTCTGTGTACTCGAATATCTATAATCCGAAGGCGACTCGCCGTAACGCCGCCGGAACAGGCGGCTGAAATGAGCAGCAGTCGTAAAGCCGCATTGCCATGCAATTTCCTGAATCGAACAACCACGGGAACCATTGGCCCGCAGCAGGTGCGCGGCGCGCTCGAGCCGCGCCTGCCACACGTAGCGCATCAACGAAGTGCCGCTCGCGCGAAACAGGCGTTGCAGATGTTGTGCCGATACATGCACGGCGCCCGCGATTCGCGCAATATCCAGATCCGCGTCGCCCAGATGATCGTCGATATAGCGCCTTGCCTGATAAGTCAGCGCTTCAGAACTACGCCTTTTGGAACGCGCGGCGGGATCGATTACGGCAACCTGGACGAGTTCGAGTAAATGTTCGCCCATTATATTTTGTGCAATCTGACTAGGCGTGGTGGACTGACCGGTGATGCACTTGATCAACTCCCTCGCTGCACGAATGTCGGGCGAGAGCGTGTCGCCAGCCAATGGCCCCACCGCCGAGAAATGTACGCCGCGGTCCCGCAGCGTGGCTTTCGGAATACGCAGCACCGTCATTTCCGCGCGCTCCGGGAATATTTCGACGAACGGGTAGGCCGGGTCGATGACGAAGATACTGCCCGTATCAAAACGTTGCACCTGCTCACGCCAACGCACATGGACATGCCCCGCCGTAACGAGCTTGACGAATAACCAGTCGCCCTGCCATGAGGACATTTCCTCGCCGACCGGCGAAAGTGTCTGCACGGCGAGATTTGCAAGGGAAACCCCTACATCGCCCAGCTTCCAGCTTTTGACGGAAGAATCGAGAGACTGTCGTGTATCGAAAGAACATGTCAGACCGTGCGTATTGCGCATGATGTCGACCCAACGCTCGGCCGCGCTCTGACTGCTATCGAAAGTGATCTCGTGCGTGCTGAAGTGCATTAAAGACATCCCGTTTATCAGCGACGGACGGGCTCAAAGCCGACCCCGCCCCCGAAAACGCGTCGTGCGTTCTCGTGGACCGGGATAACTTCTAAGCCGCCGGCTTCGGCATGAAAACTGCCTTGGTTTCGAGGTAGGCTTCGAGTCCCTCGCGACCGCCTTCACGGCCGAGTCCGGATTGCTTGAAGCCGCCGAACGGCGCATTGGCGGCCAACTCGACACCATTGATACCGATGTTGCCGGTGCGAACGCGGCATGCCACTTCGTAGGCCCGCTCCGGGTCCTTGCCATATACCGATCCGCTCAAGCCGTACGGCGTATCGTTCGCGATGCGGATGGCGTCGTTCACTGTGTCGTACGCGAGAATGGACACGACCGGCCCGAAGATCTCTTCGCGTGCGATGGTCATCTCCTGCGTAACATTGCTGAAGACGGTCGGCTCGACAAAGTAGCCCTTTTCGAAGCCCGCATTGCCGATGCCACCCGTCACCAGCCTCGCGCCTTCGCCGATACCACGCTCGATATAAGTGCGCACGCGTTTGCGTTGAGAGTCGCTCAGTACCGGTCCGACTTTCGTATCGGCATGCGTCGGATCGCCGACTTTCAGCTTCGAAATGATTTGTGCATAGGCGTCAACGACTTCCTCGTATCGGCCACGCGGCGCGAGAAGGCGCGTTTGCGAGAAGCATATTTGCCCGGCAAACGGCATCGTGAACGGCACAAGCGCGGCGAATGCGGAAGGAAGGTCCACATCGTCGAGCAAAATCGCTGCCGACTTGCCGCCGAGTTCGAGCGTGACGCGCGCAATTCGGTCAGCCGCGGCATGCGCTATCCATTGTCCCGTTGGCACGCTACCGGTGAAGCTGATCTTGTCGACATCCGGCGACTGCACCAGTTGCGCGCCCTCGTCGCGCCCGGCCGTGATCACATTCAGTACGCCCGGCGGAAGGCCCGCAGCCGCCGCGCATTCGGCGATGATCAATGCGTCGAGCGGGCTCTCCAACGGCGACTTGACGACCACCGTGCAACCCGCCGCCAACGCCGCCGCCATCTTCTGCGAAACGATGGGAAAGGTTGCGTTCCACGGCACGATCAATGCGGCCACGCCGACCGGCTCCCGGCGCACGCGCACGTGTCCGCGCTGCGTCGGCCTCGAGTCTTCGAATTCGTAGGTATCGAGGAGCGACGAGAAGAACTCGAAACGCGTGATGCCGACCGGAATCAAGCCCTTCGCAAATGCTGACGGCGCACCAACCTGATCCGTCCACAATTGCGTCAACAGCGGCAGGCGCTGGCGAACCTCCTCCGTTAGACGCTTCAGATAAATGCCTCGTTCCTGACCCGACATTTTCGGCCACGGGCCATGATCGAACGCGCGGCGCGCCGCTGCGATCGCGCGCTCCACATCGACGTGGTCGGCAAGTGGAACCTCTATGAACGGTTCTTCGGTCGCCGGGGAGATCAGCACGTGGCGCTGTTGCGAGTGGCTCGCCACCCATTCGCCGTCAATGAAGAAACGCGTACGGACGTTCGACGAAAGTGCTGCTGAATGTTCTTGCATTGTCTTTCCGATAAGTAGTCTTAACAGCGAAGGAATGGATTCGATCAGGCGGCGCTGTGGCACACGTGACATGCGTTCGGAATCCATTACCTGACTCCCTCCAATTCGGGAACCAGCGACTTATCAGTGTATTGAGGGTGTTCTTCGGGCGATTGTCCGGGATAGACCGCTCGCTTGTCCAAAACGCGCTTTTTGAGCGGTCCAGGATAAGTTAGCCTCACAGGTCAGCAATGCACTGCCTTTGCGTCGCGCAGCGACGCTCGGTGTCTTATAGCGCATTTGCCTCTCCACAGTGTGTCGTAATGTATCTGGTCACACTTCGGATACAAAAAAACCAATCACGTTTCTATCTTTTCGCAATGTATCTATTGTCCCTACCGCTACACAACGTTGCAGAAGTCCGCTTCGGCGACATACGGCGGATACCTCGAGACGTTCCAATACATCAACGACGGCTCTTTTAGCAGGTGAATTCGCGGTACTGACGTCGTGTGGCTTCTCTATTCGAGTTGCAAATGCGCGTGTCAGACAAGAAACACGTGTGGTTTAGACAATATGTCCGATGCATCACGCTATAAAGTAAGGGTTTTTCCCAAAGTAAATTTTCTGCAGCGTGTGGGATCGCCTACGTCAGTCGATGAATGCTTCCAGCAGGCTGGAAGCATGTTGACAGGCACGGCGGTGTACACGGTGCAGAGGCGGCGTTTCTTATCAGCTTTATACAGGGCAATGAAGCAAACCGATCTCTCACTCCTGCTTCCCGACATGCTTCCCCGGCTCTGGTCGTTTGCATTCCGGATTTCACGGAATCGCTATGACGCAGAAGAACTGGTGCAACGAGCATGCGTACGGGGATTGGAGCGAGCGCATCAGTTGCGCGTCGATACGTCTCCGTTGAGCTGGATGTTTTCGATCGTCCACTCGACATGGCTGAACGATTTGAAGCAGCGCGAACAGCGCGGCCGCTTGCAAGCCGAATGGAACGAGACGCTGCCGGAGACGATTGCCGATCCGGGTTCGGCATCGGAAACAGGCGCGCTCGCTGGCCAGATCATAGCGGCGGTCGAGCGACTGCCTGAAGCTCAGCGCGTCGTCCTGTTGCTGGTAAGCGTAGAGGGCTTCAATTATCAGGAAGCCGCCGAAGCGCTCGATATACCGGTCGGCACCGTCATGAGTCGCCTGTCTCGCGCTCGTCGAACTATCGGTGCGCTTTTCGAAAATGACCAGTCGGTAAGACCGCATGGCGCTGCCGGCCGGCGGGAATAAACGCATGGCACGGCGTGTTGTGGTGTTGGCTGCCGCGCACTCACCGCCAGCGAACGAAGAGATCGCCCCCACGAAGCACTCATTTCCTAGATTGGGATCCGGCGCGATGCGGACCCAAGCAGCGATTGACAAGACAAGACCATGCCATCCCTTTCCAGAATGCTACTCGTGTACGACGGCACGGACGAATCTCATGCCGCGCTGTCGCGTTGCGCGGAACTGTCGCTGGCATTATCGGCACAAGTCGATGTGATTTCAGTCGTGGATTCGGTCAGCGCGAACGCGAATTCTGCGGGCATGCTCAGCGATCTTGCCTACATGCGCCTCGAAGAATCCGCCCGCCATACGCTGCGAATCGCTATCGGCAAACTCGCGGACAATGGGATTTCCGCGCATGGATACGTCACTTTCGGACGCACGGTCGACGCCGTCTCGCGACACGCAGCGACTTTCAATTCGGATATAGTCGTGCTCGGCCATCGCACGCGCAAAGGGCTCTCGCGCTGGTGGAGCGATCGGCCGGTTCATCTCGATCTGGCCGAACGCCTGATTGGATCGACGATTGTCACCGTGACGCTGCCCTCCGCATAGCATTGCGCATTTCCGAAAATGTATAACGAACAGGTACGAATCTCATAACAGGCGACAGCCCATGACATCCCCCATCGATCAGGAATTTTTTAAGCTGCTCTCGATGAGCTACCGGCGTCTGCTTGGCAAGCCGCTGGTTGCGTCTGACATTCCAGCGGAAGAAGCCGCAGTCTGGCTTTACGAAAAGGCCCCGTTCGGCCTGCTCGCGCATAACACAGAGCCGGACCCCGTCTTCGTATATGGCAACCGGAAGGCGCAAGAACTGTTCGAATACAGCTGGAATGAGTTGACTGCGCTGCCTTCGAAATTATCAGCGGAAGCGCCCGACCGGGACGCGCGCCAGGCCTTTCTCGAGCAGGTGCAGCGACATGGTTTCGTCGCCGCTTACCGCGGCGTACGCGTGGCGAAATCGGGCAGACGCTTCTGGATCGAAAATGCAGTGGTCTGGCAATTGCATGACGAGACCGGCAGGTACTGCGGCCAGGCAGCGCTCATTCCCGGGTCGTCCACTGCGTGAAGTTGCGGCACGCGCGACGTTTGGCGCGGAGCAAGCGTGCCAGCCACTCCGCGCCGGATAGTCGGGCTTCGTATGTTTAGTTTGCAGCGAGCCGCCACGTGCCATTCACGATCTGCACCATCACGCGCGCACGTTCGTCGAGACCGGAATGGTCCGCCGCGGTCATATTCACGACGCCCTGAGACGTATGCAGATCGGCTGTGCCTTCGAGCGCCGAACGCAGCGCCTCGCGGAACGCGTCAGTTCCGGGCTGAGCTTTCTTCAGCGCCAGCGGGATTGCGTGTTGCAGCAATAACCCCGCGTCCCACGCATTGCCGCCGAAAGTCGACACTGTGCTTGCACCGTACGCTGTGTCGTACGCCTGCTTGTAGGCAAGCGCGCTGCGCTTCACGGAGTTCGAGTCGGGCAGTTGATCGGCGACTAGCAACGGACCGGCCGGAAGGAACGTGCCGTCGCAATCCTTACCGCAGACGCGCAGAAAATCATTGTTGGCGACGCCGTGCGTCTGGTAATACAGACCTTTATAGCCGCGCTCTTTCAACGTCTTCTGCGGCAATGCGGCGGGCGTGCCCGCACCGGCGATCAACACGGCGTCCGGGTTCTGTGAAACGATCTTCAGCACCTGCCCCGTCACTGAAGTGTCGTTGCGCGCGAATCGCTCGCTCGCGACGAGTTTGATGTTCGCCTTTTCCGCGTCCTTTTTGAATTCGGTAAGCCAGCTTTCGCCGTACGCATCCGCGAAACCGATGAAGCCCACGGTCTTCACCTGATGCGCCACCATGTTTTGCACGATGCCAGCAGCCATTAACGCGTCGTTCTGCGGCGTCTTGAAGACCCACGAACGCTTCGCGTCCATCGGCTCGACGATCGATGCGGCTGCGGCCAAAGCGATCATCGGCGTGGAAGTCTGAGCGGCGACATCGATCATTGCCAGCGAATTCGGCACGATGGTCGAGCCGATCAATGCGTCGACATGATCTTCGCTCGTGAGCTTGCGCGTATTCTTGACTGCAAGAGTCGGGTCAGACGCGTCGTCCAGCACGATATAGTCGATCTTCTGCCCCGCTATTTCTTTCGGCAGTAACGCAATGGTGTTCTTCTGCGAGATGCCGAGCGAAGCGGCCGGCCCGGTGGCCGACACGGTGACGCCGATTTTCACCTCGGCATGCGCTTGCACGCTCCAGACGCCGGCGATCAGACAGGCGGCGTAAAGCGGTTTCAGCGCGGACGAAAAAATTGAATTCATGTTGTTGGTTCGAGTTTGACTAAACGGATCCTGAGCGCAGAAAGCGCGGATCGAATCACTGATAACAATCAGGCTTGCCGTTCTATTCCATAAGCTGATCGGCAGCGACAAGGCAGTCCGAATTCGCCAGAACCCGCCGAAGCATGCTTTTTAAAAAGCCGATCTCTTCCGGCGTAAAGCCGTCGAAAAGCGAGTCCATCACCCGCGAGAAGATAGGTGGAATTTTGGCGGCAACGCGTGCCCCTTTTACGGTCAGCGCCAGCCTGACCATGCGGCGGTCGGCATCGCTGCGGATGCGCGTCAGCAAGCCGTGTCTTTCGAGCCGGTCAATCAGCCGCGTCACCGAACTCGCGTCCAACCCACACTCACGCGCGAGTTCCGCGGCGACCGGACTGCGCCCGCTCGCCAGCATCATTACGATGCTCGCCTGGGTTGCCGTGATTTGCAGTTCGGCCAGCGTTTGCTGGGTCATGCCGTTCCACATCGTAGAGCGGACACGGCTTAGCAAGTAGCCTACGCTCTCGTCGAGTCTTTCCATCTGCAACGGCAGTTTTAATGCATGGGAGTCGCTGGTCGGCAATCTGCAACTCGCAATCGCCGGATTGCCCAGCGCTCGGGGATCATGAATGGCGGCCAGCCCGGCTCGCCGCATGTCCATAGAACAACTGGGCGGCCGGTTTATTCCGAAAAGTTTGCGGTCGAGACCGGCAGATGCGTGAGAAGAAATTGCGTCACGACAGGTTCGTCGGGCCATGCAGCGTTACCTGAAGGCTGACGAACTGACGCTTGATTGCGATGTATGGACCAGCCATGAATACCGCACGAATAGCACGTTGAACTTGCCGCCTGCTTACTGCCGGAACTCCGCGTCAACAGTAGAAAAACTTTCCGTTCCCGGCATCACGAGCGGCACATTGAACACGTCATAGTCGTAAGTCCAAGACGGATCTTTGTCCGAACACAACCATACGCCGTTGCGCGAAGCGCACTGGACTCTCGCCGTGCGCGCCGAGCGATTGGCCTCGTACAGTGCGAACGCGTTCACGTAGTCGCCGACACCCGCCTCGCCGAGACAACGCATCAGCATCGCGGCGTCTTCTATTCCCATCGCCGCAGCGTGGCCCATATGCGGACTGAGGGAACGGCATGCGTCGCCAAGCAGCGCCATGCGTCCGCGACTCCATAGCGGCGTGCGGTCACGTTCGAACAGCGGCCACTTCGTCACCGATGGCGATATATCGATCAGATGCTGCACGTCCGCGTGAAAACCGACAAACGCCTCCTTCATTTCTTCGCGGCTGCTTCGCATCATCGACGCGCCGGCGGGCCATTCGATCTGCGGCACGCCGGTCACATAGAAGTACTCGCTATGCTTGCCATTGACGTAATAGGCCAGCATGTGCCGGTCGTTCGACCACCATTTCACACATGCGTCATACGATTTGTAGCCTAGTAGCGAAGCAGGCAACACCGCGCGATGCGCCACATACCCGGTGTAGCGCGGCGGCTCTTCACCGAGAAGATGTTCGCGAACTTTCGACCTCAGGCCGTCGGCGCCGATCACCAGATCTGCGGTTTCCTCGGTGCCGTCGGTGAAGCCCATGCGCACGTCGTAGCCTGTGTCTTCCAGAGCGTGCAGGCGTTTGCCGAATACGATGGTATGCGGAGCGACGATGCTCGTCATCAGGGCATGGAGATCGCCGCGGTGCACGGTCAGATAATTTGCGCCGTAGGCCTCGAGAGCGTGGTCGCCGAGTAGAATTCCAGCAGTGGGTTCCGCGGTTTTCCACTGGCGGCTAAACCAGAAGTCGGGGCGCGATCCCATTGCATTCAACGCATCTTCGCAGCCGATCCGCCGCATCACTTTCATGACGTTGGGCCCGAGGTGAATGCCCGCGTCCAGACGCGAGAAGCCCCGTGCCTGCTCGTATAACTTTATGTCGTAGCCGCTGCCTTGCAGCAGCGCGGCGGCCGCGATGCCACCGAGACCGGCGCCAACCACGGCGATGCGCGTCTTGCTCATGAGAGTCATCCTCCAATGCGTCCACCCGGGCGGACTGCCTCGAAGATCGAACCAATCGACTCATTAAAGCGTACACGCTACATTAAAAAGCGGCAAGATTTTTTCGGCTCACCAGAATGTGGCAAACAGCGTCAAGGTTTCACGATAAAAGGAAGGTGAATGAGTGGTGGCACCGGCATGATTTTGAGCACCCTATCTGATCGTGGAAGTCATAGTTTTCCTTGCTGCCAGCATCCCACTGGCTTCAAGAAACACGGCGACCGATAAAGTGCACACCCGCTATTTGGACATGCCTTTATCGCCATGAGGTGGTGTTCGATCAGCCCTGGGCGACGCCGGGCACAAAAGATATCCGCTCAAAAGCCCGGATCGATCGGCGAAGCCGGCGCACCACGCGCCTCGATTGCTTCACCCGCGAGCAGACACAGGTCCTCGCGGAAGTGCGCCGCGACGATCTGAACGCCGACCGGCACGCCGCCGACCAGTTGCGTCGTCACGGCCAGCCCCGGCAAGCCCATCGCCGGCAGGGCGCGCATCGTCAACTGCGCTTCCCACACGCGGTCGAAACCCGCGGCACCTTGCATGTCGAGGTCTTCGGGGAACGGCAGTTCCGAAGAAACCGGCATCAGCACGACCGCGTACTGATCAAGGAACAGCCGCCATTGACGCAGCAACGTGGTGCGTCGCACGAGCGAGCGGCTGATTACGTCGGCGGGCAGATCCTTCACTTTCAGGCGCGCGGCCGCGATCACCGCGTGGGCGCCTGGATCGCCGTCACTTGCCACAATCTCGGCGAGCGCTTCGAAACCGTCGCCGAGCCAGAGCCGCTCCTGCAATTGCGCAGCTTCGCGGATGGCCGGCACGTCGTCGATTTCCTCGACGGTCCAGCCGGCGTCGACCAGGCGCCGAGCGGCATCGAGCAATGCGTCCTCTACTTCCTTTTCGGTCTGCAAGCCGCCCGGCCGCAGGCAAATGGCCGCGCGCAACGGCACCGCGCGGCCTTCGAGCGGCATCGGCATATACCAGGGATCGCGCAGATCGGGCGCGGCGAGCGCCGCAAGACTGAGACGCAGGTCCTCTACCGTGCGCGCGATGGGTCCGGTCGCGGACATCAGTTGGGCACCAATCGCCCGCTCCGGCGACGACGCGTTGAACGCCGGCACGCGACCGAAAGTCGGCCGGAGTCCGTGTACGCCGCACGCGTAGGCGGGATAGCGCAGTGAGCCACCGATGTCCGTGCCAAGCGCGAGTTGGCCGATGCCCGCGGTGACCGCCGCCGCGCCGCCGCCGGTCGAGCCGCCCGGTGTCAATTTCGGATTGCGCGGATTCAGCGTGCGGCCATGCACCTGGTTGGAGGTAAACCAGCGCAGCGCAAAGGTCGGCGAATTGCTACGGCCGAGCAGCACGGCGCCGGCTTTTGCGAGATTATCGACGGCGGGACTATTGGCCTGCGCGATGAGGTGCTCCTGCAACCGGGTGCCGTTAGTGGTCGCGAAACCGGCGTGGTCCGTGTTGATTTTAGTTGTGACCGGCACGCCGGCGAGCGGCCCTGGATCTTCGCCACGCGCTATCGCGCGGTCGATATTGTCCGCTTGCCCCAAGACCAGATCCGGTCGATGCGCTACCACCGCGTTGACTTTTGGATTCACCGCGTCGAGCCGCTCGAGCGCGGATTGCGCGGCTTCGCGCGCGGACACCTTGCGGGTTTTGACCAGCCCGGCTAGTTCAGCCGCGGATAAACGCCATAGTTCAGTCATCATGTCTCCAATAAGATTTTTCATTTGACTGGCTAAACGTATCCGCCGTATTTCCGCCAGGTGCGGCTTTGCAAGCTAATTTTTCCAGGCGCGCCGCAGATACACTGCGCTACAAAATTCCGACGTTTGCCATGCTGTACGTTGCGCCGTTCACGCGGTGATCAAGGGCAATGTCAGGCGCGCTTCGAGCCCACCCGTACGGCGATTCTGCAGTTGCAGATCACCGTGCATCGCCAGCGTCAAGCGGCGCGCGATCGCGAGGCCAAGCCCCGAACCAGGCGCACGCGCGGCAGTGTGCGGCGCGCGATACCACGGTGCGAATACCGCTTCCAACTGCGATGGCTCGATGCCCGGTCCGTTATCCATCACGGCGAATACGAGCGTCTGCGCTTCCACTCGCACGCTTAAACACACGCCGCTGCCGTAGCGCAAGGCGTTGTCGATCAGGTTGACGAGCACGCGGCGAATCGCATGCGGGCAAGTCACGACCGGATAACACACATTGCCCTCCAATTCGATGCAATGCCCGGCATCACGATAGTCGGCGATCAGGCCGGCAAGCAGTTCGTCGGCGTCCACACGTCCTGGCGGCTCGTCCAGATTGCACTGCATCCGCGCGCAAGCCGCGCTCGCCTCGACAAGCTCTTTCATTTCGGCGAGATCGCGGTTCAGCGCCCGACGCAACGCGGGATCGTCGAGCGTCTCGCAGCGAATGCCCATGCGCGTCAGCGGCTTGTGCAGGTCGTGTGCGTAAGCGGTCTGAACGTCGAGCAATTCCACGAGGCGCTCCGCATGACGGCGACGCGTGAGATTGATCGCGCGCGTCAATTGCAATACGGAAAATGGACCGAGCGCCGGCAGCGGCGCATGCTCGCCGTCCACACCTTGCAGTTCGATTGCCGTTGCGAGACGCACGATGCTGGAACGCAGATTGATCACATACATCCACAGCGCGACGGCGAGCAGCGACAGCGATGCACTCACGGCCACGACGATCACAAGAGGAAAGTTGGCCGCGAAACAACGAATCAGGAACAGCGGCATCGCGCGGCCGCCTTGCTCGCTCAACGGCACGAGTATTGCGCACATCGCGATCGCCAACACGCAGCGGTATCGGCTAGCACCACGCGAGCGGCGAAGCGGAATTGCCGGCCGCAATGCGAAATCCTCAGCGTCTGGGCGAACTTGCGTGAGTGAACGGCGCGTGGAATCGGGCGGCGCAGCGGCAGTCATCGTCATTTTTTCTCCTATTGCCGCCGCGGTGGACCGTATATGAATGCGCCCGCGATCGAATCGTGCGAGCGTTTCGACGCCGTTCGTCGCGGGCATCTGGTCGCCGGTTATGAGGCAGCTTGTTCGTTCGAGCACGCCGGGCAAGAAAGTCTCTCGTCATTGCCCGACACACAAGCATACCGTTCGATGCATGGAGCACCATCATATGGAAGTATGGGTTCGGCATGCGAAATCTCGTCGGCCTGGCTTACGAACGGGCCGACAAAACTTCTTTCAATTGCTTGCCACGTCTTTACTGCCATACCTTCGTTTTATTGACCGCCGCTCCGGTCGGCTGCATGATTGGCAGCCAGCGAACCGCTGCGCTGCATGCGCGGCGGCGCTTGGCCAGCGCGCAAGGAAAGGCATGCGATGAACCAGGATCGAAACAATCAGCCCACATCGGCACCGCGCCTTCCCGCATCGCTCGGCGCGCCGAGCGATCATCTCTATCCGCGTTTCAGCGAAGCCGACATCGACAGGATGCGGCGCTTCGGCACACTCGAACATTGGAATGCGGGTGACGTCATGTTTCGCACGGGACAGCCGGGCCTTGGCATGCGCGTGCTGCTCAGTGGACAAGCGAGACTCACACGGCGCGACGGCCTCGGTCGGTCGCAAGTCATCGCTGAATTGAGCGCCGGCCAGTTTCTCGGCGAAGTCGCCCAGTTAACCGGCAAGCCTGCGCTCGCCGACGGCCTTGCGCTCACTGACGTCGAAGCGCTAATGATTCAGCCCGAACAGATTCGCGCAATGCTGGTTGCTGACGCACACATCGGCGAGACGTTCATGCGCTCGGTGATTTTGCGCCGTTTCGGTCTCGTGCAGGAAGGTTGCGGGCCAGTGTTGATCGGCCCCGTGGGCGACATGAAACTGGTCGCACTAGAAGGCTTGCTGCATCGGCTCGATCATCCGTATTCGGTGGCCGATCCCGACACCGATCCCGATGTGCGCGAACTGTTCGCGGGTCTGGACGGCTGGGAGAACGATTACCCCGTCGTCATGCTCGCGGACGGCACTTTGCTGCGCAATCCCGACGCGCGCGAATTGTCGGCGAAACTCGGCCTGCTGCTCGATGTAGACGCAGCCCGTACCTACGACGTCGCCGTGGTCGGCGCGGGACCGGCGGGCTTGGCCGCGGCGGTTTATGCCGCGTCCGAGGGCCTGTCGGTGATCGTGTTCGACGGGCACGGTCCAGGCGGACAGGCCGGCGCGAGCGCGCGCATCGAAAACTATCTCGGCTTTCCCTCCGGCGTGTCAGGCCATGAACTGGCCGCGAATGCATTCGTTCAGGCCGTCAAGTTCGGCGCGGAGATCGTCATGCCCGCCAGAATCGAGACGCTCGATTGCGCACAGACGCCGCTTCAACTGACGCTCGAAGACGGACAGCGAATCGTCTCGCGCACCGTTGTCATTGCAACGGGGGCAGCGTACCGGCGACCTGCGATTGCCGGACTCGACGCGCTGAACGGACGCGGCGTCTACTACTGGGCGTCGTCCGTCGAGGGACGTTTGTGCCGGGGCGCCGAAGTCGTGCTGATCGGCGGCGGCAACTCGGCGGGGCAAGCCGCGGTGTTCCTCGCGTCGCACGCGAGCTGCGTCCACATGCTGATTCGCGGCGATGATCTTGCCAAAAGCATGTCCCGCTATCTGATCGATCGCATCGCGTCGCTGAGCAATATCGTGCTGCATACGAACACCGTCGTCTCAGCCGTCACGAGCGATCAGTTGGGACTCGAATCAGTCGTTTGCGACACGCCCGACGGGCCGCATTGCGTTGCCACGCGTCACGTGTTCCTGTTCACCGGCGCCGATCCGAACACGCACTGGCTGCGCGATTGCAGTGTCGCGATCGACGAACGCGGCTTCATCAAAACCGGCTATGCCGCCGACGCTCGGCCAGGGACGGGCTGCTTCGCGTTGCAGACGAACGTGCCCGGCGTCTTCGCGATCGGCGACGCGAGGGCCGCGTCGGCAAAACGCGTCGCCGCCGCAGTGGGCGACGGCGCGGCCGTCGTGTCGGAGATTCACCAGTTCCTGAGTTCGGTTTCGTCAACAGCGTGATCGCCCGCCATCAGCCAAATGTGAAGCTGAATGCCTTCACGCCGGGATCGAGGAATTCAATCTCGAACGTGCGGTCGGCAACCGCACCGGGCTGGCGCACGAGCTGATACAGGCGCGCGCTGGTCACGACACCCGTGCCGTCACTGGCGACATCCGCACCGTGCGCCGCGCCGGGAGGCGCACCATCGATCGTGATGCGAAAGCGCACCGGCTTGCCGTCCGCCGCGGGCGCCAATACCAGATGCAGATCGCGCGCATGGAAGCGATAAGCGATGCGCGCGCCCGACGCTGTCGGCACGGCGGATTCGGCGCCGATGTTCCACTCGCCCGCGAGTCCCCAGTTGTTGAGCGGCAATTGCGTAGGCAGCGTGTACGTGCCGTTTGCGTCGGGCTTCACACGTTGCGTCGATGCAAAGCCTTGCGATTCTCGATAACCCACGTAGGTCTCGCCCGATCCGACGTCCGCCGGATCAGCGGCGGCTTGCGCGCCGTTCGCCTGCACCGCTTCCCGAGTGCCGGCGGCCATCGGATTGCCTTTCTCGGCGAGCAGTTGCCTGATCGCCTGTTCCGCTTCGCCGTAATCGCCCTCGCCAAAATGGTGATACCTGATGTGGCCTTGCGCATCGACGATATAGAACGCCGGCCAGTACTGATTGCCGAAGGCCTTCCAGATGCCGTAATCGTTATCGATTGCCACCGGGTAGCGGATGTTCAGGTCTTTGAGCGCGCGCTTGACGTTGCCCGCGTCGTGCTCGAAGCCGAACTCGGGCGTGTGCACACCGACCACGACGAGGCCGTCGTCGTGATAGCGCTGTTCCCAGGTCTTTAAGTAGGGCAGCGTGCGCAGGCAGTTAATACACGAGTAAGTCCAGAAATTCACCACGACGACTTTGCCGCGCAATGCGTCGCTGGAAAGCGGCGTGCTGTTCAGCCAGGCGGTCGCGCCATCGAGCGATGGCAAGCGGCCTTCCACCGGCAGCGCGGGCTGCGCGGCGGGTAGCGACACGCGCATGATCCGGCCTTCGTGCCGCTGCTTGCGTGCCGTGGTCTTCGGCTTCTTCGCCGCAATCAGACTGACCAGCCGGCTTTCGATCACGTTTGTCGGCGCGGCCGGAACATGCGTGAGAAGCCGCGTGTCGACGCCAAACGAAATCACGCCCACGGTAATCAGCACGAGCGCGCCCATGACACGGCGCAAGCCCTCGCCGACGCCGAGGGAACGCTTGAGCATATCGAGTGAACGTTTGCCTAATCCGGACGCTACCGCCAGCGAGCAGGCTGCGCCGCCAGCGTAGGCAGCGAGCGCCGCGCCGGTTTGCCACGTGGCGCCGTGCAACGCCGCGCCAGTCAGGATCAGACCGAGAATCGGGCCCGCACACGGCGCCCACAGCAGACCAGTCGCCGCGCCGAGCAATACGGCCGAGCCGATCCGCCGCGTCGTGCCGGCGCCTTGCGAATGCGCAACGAAGCGGTCGGCGAGACCGGACAGCGGGCGCGACAGCCGCGACGCGATCTGCGGAAACAGCAACGCCGCGCCGAACGCGGCGAACAGCGCGAGCGAAATCCAGCGGCCGTATTCACTGAGTTGTGCCGCGGCGCTCAGACCGGCCGTGCCGAGTCCAGTGACGAGCGCAAAAGTGCCGGCAAGGCCGACCAGAAGAGGCAGTCGCTCGGTGGCGAACGGCCGGTCGGAGCGCGCGAACACAAACGGCACGACGGGCAGGATACAGGGACTCAGCACGGTGAATGCGCCGCCCAGAAATGCGATGACGATGAGTAACATGAGATCGGTATCCACACAGTAGATGATTGGACGGACTGGAATCGAACGTCGCACGAGACGACGCATAAAGCCATGAGCCGTATTCCACCGCTCTCATGTATCGGGAAAATTTCAGCGGGCGCGCAATACGCAACGCCATGTATCGATCGCGGTGCACGATACATGACGATACAAAGCGCTTCGTTCCATGTCCGCTTACGCACGTGCCTTGTATCGAAACGTACCTAGCCGCCTGACGGACACAAAGCGTTTCACACCCGCAAATCGCGGACATAATCCAGATACGTCCATGCGCTCCAATAGGCTCAAATGCTGACTCATTGGAGATTTCCCACATGTTCGACCGCCTCAAGATGGCTACCATCGTCGCCGGCGTGGCAGGTGCGGCATTGCTTGCCGGCTTCGCCTATACCGGCGGCGCGACCGATCAGATGCCCTCGTTGGAAACCGGAACGCCTGCTCCGGATTTCAAGGGCATAAGCAACTGGATCAACAGTGCGCCGCTCGACCAGAAGCAGTTGCGCGGCAAGGTCGTGCTCGTCGAGTTCTGGACGTTCGATTGCATCAACTGCGCGCACACGCTTCCGTATGTCAAGGACTGGTATGCCCGCTATCGCGACAAAGGGCTCGTAGTAGTCGGCGTACATACGCCCGAGTATTCGTTCGAGCATGACACCGACAATCTGAAGAACGCGGTGAAACGCTTCGGCATCGAGTATCCCGTGGCGCAGGACAACCAGTACGCGACGTGGAACGCGTACGGCAATCAGTACTGGCCCGCGCTCTATCTGTTCGATCAGAACGGCAAACTCGTCTACGGCCATTTCGGCGAAGGCCGTTATGCGGAGATGGAAGACAAGATTCGCGGTCTGCTCGGGCTTGATGCCAAGCGCGGTTAAGTTCGCAACGATTGAAATTCGATGGCGGCAGGCCCGCCTCCTTCGTTAGAAGAGTTTGATTATCGCGGGCACACTCAGCACAGCGGCGTAATACCCCATGAACTGCACGCCTGCGTTGAAGGCGAACAGACGGGAAAGCAGCCCGCCGAACAGCCCCACCGTAAGGATCACCGCAAGTCCCAACAACTGTCCTTCCCAAAGACCGATCACGACGATCAGCCCGGAAAACGTAGCAATGATCGCCTCATGACTCAGTTTGCGCGCAACGAAGGAGGCGGCCGGGTGCGCATAGTTCATCGCGAGAGGATAAGCAATCAGTGCCGCCAGCAGAATGGACAACAGACCGAAAACGAGGAACTGCCATGTCGTCATCAGCGTATGCAGGTTGTCGATGTGCCCCGTCACCGTATTCACGGTGAAGCGCGGCGGCGCATTGAAAAGCGGTGCGGCCGGCCCCGCGGCCACCGGGCTGAGCGGCAAGCCGAATGCAACGAGCGGAATCAGCGCCTCGGCAATATAGGTGGCTTCGGTCACGCCATTGCGCACGGCGATCACGGTCGTCAAGCGATGATACGCATGCCGGATTCGCGCTCCGACTATTTCGCCCATCAGCACCGTCATCGCGACGGGACTGAACACGAAGGTCGCGCTCGACACGGCCGCCGTCGCGACCGTGTAGGCAGCCTGTTGCCGATCGAGTACTTTCAACGGATTCGGAAAGTACCCGCGCCAGCCTTTGAGATCCGGTGCCAGCGCGAATTTCGACACGCTATCGCGGCGCATACGCCGCCGCTCCACCGGCGAAAGTATCGAGAACAGATCCGCGATCAACGGACCGATCGCAATGCCGAGAAAATAGCTCACGCTCAGATTCACGCCATGACTACGCGTGAGAGCCTGCAATCCGACGATCAGCAACACGAACGGAATCAGCAGAAGCACCGCGGCCCATCGTCCCGCCGAGAAATAGGCGATGCATACCGCCGCGAACAGGAACACCCACGGCGCCGCGCGCGTGATCAATCCACCGAACGGCGCAAGCATCACCGCGAACAACACGGCAAAAGGCAACGCGACGAAAGCCGCCACGATCGCGCCAGAAATCATCTTGCGCAATGCGATATGCGGCACGCCCAGCGAGCGCAGCATCGCGGCTTGCTGGAGCAGAGGCGCGGCCATGGTGTCGCCGGGAATGCCTAGCAACGCGGTTGGAATGGCGTGGGTCATGTGCTTGGCGACCGCACCCGCCATGAAAAATGTGAATACGCCGGCCGGCGGCACACCGAGCAGGGCAACGAGCAAGGTCAATGGCGCGATCGTGGTGGTTTCATCCGTGCCTGAAACAAGGCCGATCGCAGCGAAAACGACGGCGCCAAGCAGTCCCATTGTCAGGGCCATGGGAACCTGGTGGAGCAGCGAGTCCATCAGCGCTCTCCTTTTGCTTGCGCGGCTTGTTGGGAAGATTCGTAGGTGGCGAATAGATCGTAGAGGCCAAGCTCTTTCAGTTCGGCTTCGGCGCTCGCCGGAAGGTCGGCGAGCGAGCCAATGTCGCCCCACTCTTCCGCGAGTTGCTTCAACACATGCAGGCGGTCCGATTCATCGACCATCTGGTCGATCACGATGCGCTTCGGTCGAAAGAAAAATGCACTGAGCGCACCCGCCACGAGGCACCCACCCAGTCCAATCAGCATGGCGTAGGCGCGCACGATGGCCGCGTCGCTCACGGCGGACGACAACACCGCCCTGCCCGCCTCGAACGCGGCGACGCTAATCGCCACGCCCAGCACCACGGACCACGCCAGATGGCGCAGATCGACCGTATCACCCCACACTTCGGCCAGCGTGAAGGCGGAAGCGTCGACGTGTGCATGAAGGCCCAGACCGTCGCTCGCGGCCGGTGTCGTATTGGCACTGGATGGTTTCAAAGTCTGTCTCCTGACCGACATGTTTTATTTAGGGCGTCCGCTTTGCGCCGCCGCATTCACGGTCGGGCCATTAGCGTGTGCCTTCGAGTGGCGTCTCTATTCCGTCCAATTTAGTGAGCAAAGACGTCGCAAGAATGAGCGCTCCCCCAGCGAGCGCAGCTCATACAGGGGCAGCGAAAGCCAACTCATATATCGGGAAATGTATTCCGCCGGATTGCTAATCAGCACGCGGTTACGCTCAGCACTATTGGCGCACATGGCCGGTTCTGATGCAAAGATACTGCCGACGCCGGTTCAGCGCCATCTCGCTTTGCCGGGAGCGGTGATTACGGCCCCGGCAAATCGTGTCCACGAGGATGTCATGCATCGCGTGGACCTTCCAGCATCTCTATTGCGAAGTCCGTGCGGAAGTCCATCGAAGTTATCATTTTCTTGACTATCCAGTCAACATCACTACCGGTTGCGCCCGCCCCCAACGCGATATTGCGTGCGTGCAAGGTCATGTGTCCGCGTTGGATGCCTTCCGTTGCGAGCGCGCGCAATGCGCCCATGTTTTGCGCGAGACCGACAGCCACCGTGATCTCGCCGAGTTCCTGCGCGGATTTCACGTCCATGATCTTCAGCGCGAGACGGGCGAGCGGGTGAGTCTTGGTTGCTCCGCCAACCAGTCCGACCGGCATCGGCATCTCGATGGTCCCGACGAGATCACCGTTCTGCGCCTTCTCCCACGTGGTGAGCGAGGTATAACGGCCGCCCCGCGCCGCATACGCGTGAGCGCCCGCTTCCACCGCGCGCCAGTCGTTGCCGGTCGCAACGATCACCGGATCGATGCCGTTCATGATGCCTTTGTTGTGCGTCGCCGCGCGATACGAGTCCAGCGCAGCGAAGAGATAGGCGTCGATTACGCCGTCGATCACTTCCTCGCCGGAATAATCCCTGGTTGCCAACGTGTCCGCCGAATAGCGCACCGAGGCACGCGCGAGCCGCAGGTCGGCGAGGTTCGACAGAATACGAAGACGCACCTTGCCGCCGGTGATCTGCTCGATTCGATCCGCGACCGACTCGGCCATCGTATTGACAGTGTTCGCGCCCATGGCATCGCGAACGTCGACGATCAGGTGCGCGACGATCATCGGACCGCGCGGCGTCTCAGGAAACACATGGACCTCGACGTCGCGACAACCGCCGCCCAGGCCGATGAGTACCTTGTCGCAGCGATTTGCGAGGTCGATCAAATCTTCCTTGTGTTTGAGGATCGAGAGTCGCGCGCCGGACGGATCGCTAACTCCGACCACTTGTACCTGTGCACGCATCAGCGGCCCGGTGCTCGACGTCTGGAAGCCGCCGCTCACTCGCGCGAGTTTCGCCATGAACGAAGCCGCCGCGACGATGGACGGTTCTTCGACCGCCATGGGCACGATGACGTCTTTGCCATTGATCTGAAAATAGCCAGCGACCGCCATCGGCAACTCGAAAGTACCGATCACGTTCTCGATCATCCCATTCGCCGTTTCGAGCGACAGCGCGCCAGGCTTCGCCAATAGGGCATGTTGCATGTCGTCGAGACCCGCTTCTTTGCAGACGTGCGCAAGACGCTCTTCCGGCTTGAGTGAACGGAACTTCGGAAGTGTCGAATCGATAGCCATACGTTGTCCTCGGGTTACGGTCGCCGCATTGATCTGCGCTTGCGCCTATTGAATAAAGAATCAATAATAAGCAGACCGTACCCCTTTAAAAGGTACAGTTTGCACTTACAGTTGCGCAGCTGTACCAGTTACACTTTTTCTAATCTGCGGAGCCGCGTCAATGAGCTTGCGTACTGGTGTGAGTCTGTCGAGTTCCATGGCAGACAGTCTTTCCAAACAGATCGAAGAAGGCGTGATTCCGGCAGGTACCAAACTTCCTTCAATCAGGGAATATGCTGATGCATCCGGTTGTTCGAAGAACACCGTCATCAGTGCATTCGAAATGCTTACCGCGAGCGGATTGATCGAGCCGCGCCGAGGCTCGGGCTTTTACGTGGCACAAAGAATAAAAGCCGCGAGCGAGGTCGACGAAGGGGGTGTACTCGATCGGGCGATGGACACCGTCTGGTTGATGCGTGAGCAGTTGCAGGTCAAGCCCGATGTTCTCAATCTCGGCGAAGGCTTTCCGCCGATCGAATGGCTCGAAGCAACGCGGCTCGATCAGTACCATCAGCGGGTTGTACGCACTGGCGTCGCGTCGCTATTTCGTTATGGCAGCCGCTACGGTTATCTGCCGCTGCGTCAGTCGTTGCAACAAAAACTCTCCAGCTACGAGATCGAGGCCGCGCCTTCGCAGATCGTTCTCACGCATGGCGCCAACCAGGCAATGGACCTCGTGTTGCGCTATTTTGTACGCCCCGGCGATACCGTGCTGGTGGACGATCCCGGCTACTATCCGCTGTTCGGCAAACTGAAGTTGAGCGGTGCGAACATCATCGGCGTGCCGCGCGAAGTGGACGGCCCGAATCTCGCCGAACTCGAACGCTGCATGGTCGAACATCGGCCGAAGCTGTTCTTCACGCAATCGGTCGGACACAATCCTACTGGCACGGATACGAGCGCGGCGAAGGCGTATCGCATTCTGCAGCTCGCAGAGATGCACGACACAATAATTGTGGAAGACGACGCCTTTGCCGACTTGCGGCCGCGCTCATTGACGCGTATCGCCACGCTCGATCAGCTACGCCGCACCATTTACGTCGGCAGCTTTTCGAAGTCCGTTTCGGCGGCATTGCGCGTGGGCTTTCTCGCGTGCAACGCCGCGCTCGCGAGCGATCTCGCCGATGTGAAAATGCTGATCCACGTGAGCAGTTCCGAATACAGCGAGCGAACGCTCGCAGCCATTGTCAGCGACGGCCATTTCCTGCGGCATACCAATCAGCTTCAGGAAAAATTGAAACGCGCAACCGCGACCGCAAAATCCGCGTTAAAGAAATTGGGTGCGGATATCTTCAAGGAAAGCGAGCAAAGCATGTACTTGTGGGCGTCGTTGCCGGAATGGCCGGACTCGATGAAGCTCGCAAAGGCCATGCTCGAGCGCGGCGTGATACTCGCGCCGGGCGCCGTTTTTTCGCCCGCGTCGGAGCGAGTCTCGGTGTATTGCCGATTCAACGTCGCGTATCTCGCCGACGAACGGTTCGTCAACGCATTGCGTGCAGTTGCACCGTAGCGCCGCGCGATGGCAGCGTGTGCGTAGCTAGGCTTTCGCGCGCCCGATGTTGAATCTAACCCGCTTGTCACGCATGACCGCGAGCATGAGCGCCGCAAGGCCGCACAGCGTGATCAGTGCGATCAACGCGATCTTGCCCAGATGAACCATTACCCAGCCGCCAATAGCAGGAAAGCCGAAAGTACCGAGAAAGTACGCCACGACGAACCACGTCAAGGCAGCATGGCGATGCATCGCAGCGGAGTCGTTGACCGCCTGGGCCTGGATGGTGGGATACACGAGACCGTAGCCCGTACCGAGCAACACCGCGCTTGCGGAGTGCAGCCACGCATAATACGGCACTGCGAACATCGCCGCGATACCGAGCACCATGATGCCGAGCAGCAGTTTTGTCGCGACTTCGCGATGAATCCGGATCACGACGCGCGTCAGCAGCCAGCGCGCCGCCACGACCGTCACCGCGTAGAGACTGAAGAAAGTGCCCGCCTTCGCATGTGTGCCTTGCACGAAAGACATCTGGAAAGTCATCAGGCCTGAGAAGACGCAAGCGCACAGCGAAATCATGATGATCGGATAAGCCGCGCGCGTCCGGCTAATGGCGCCGATCTCGCGCAGCCAGCGCTCCTGCACGGGGGATGCGGGCGAGCGCGGTGAGATCCGGCCAAACACTTCAAGCATCAGTGCCGCGATCGCACACAGGCCGCCGACAATGTAGAGCACGCTCGTAAGCGGCCAGTGCCATGAGCGAATAGCGAACGCCGCCACTGCCGGGCATGCGCCGATGCCCGCCATCTGAATCGTACCGAACCGCATGAACCAGAAACTGCGGTCCGTATCGCTCGTGCGTTCCGCGAGCGCCATCGGCGCGGCCAGACAGAACGCGCCCCAACCAAATCCGACGAGAAAGCCGGGAAAGACGCTGAGTGCGCTCATGCGGTCGACAAATGCGAACCCTGCCACGCCCGAGCCGATACACAACGCCGCGAGCGCGGTCGTACGGGCGGCGCCAATGCGCTGCGCGAACCAGCCGACCAACGGCACGCCGACGAGCGTACCGACAGTCGCTTCCGCAAGCGCGAGACCGGTATCAAGATCATTTCCGCCCATGGAGCTGAAATGCATCGAGAGGAAAAATGTCGCGCCGTAACCGCCCGCTGCGAGCAAGGTGCCGATAAGCACGAAAAAGGCGCTGAATGGGCGCATGGCGAAAGTCCGGATCACCAGTTAAATCGAAGCTCGCTCTGCGCGGCCTGCAGAAACGCGAGCGGCGAGCATTGCGAACCGATAGTGTCACGTTCCGGCGATCGCCAGATCGGCTTGATGCCGGATTGTCGCAGCAAGAATCATCTGATGCCGATTCGGCGGCACACGCACTTCGCGTGTGCGGGGACGAAACACCTGATCGCCGCGATTGATCGTGCGGCCCGTCAGCGCGCAAACTGTCGGAACATGAGCGAAACCGCCGCACCAGATCTGCTCAGTGCAGCGCCCGGAACATGGGTCGCTCCACGAGACGCTGATCGTACACGACGACAAGCGCTCAACAACCACGATGTTGGCCGGCCGCCCCGCTATACCGCGAAATTCCTCGGCTGCAGGCACGCACCGCTTGGCGCGGCGCTTCTTGAGCCTCACGAAAGGCTTTTTCGAGCACGCGTCGAGCTGCTCAGCGGACGGATCGAGGACGTTCAGCAACGTGCGAACCACGATATTTTCTTCGGAAAGTGCGGTCATAGATCCATCTCCGGTAGCCTGCATGGACATAGTGCGAAAACGGCCAGACGGGCGGCGCGGTTGCCTGATTCAGGCATTGCGCCGTGTACCGCTCTGCTCGCTCAGTTTCCGCCTTGCTCGTGCAGCGTCAGGTTGCTGCTGACGGAGGTCACGCCTTGCACTTTCTTCGCTGCTTCGATGGCAAGGCCCTCCTGGTCCTCACTTTCAATCTGGCCGGCCAGCGTCACATGACCCGTCCTCGCATTGCCGAAAGCGGCGATCGATGTTTGTTCGAGACCCGTGGTTTTGAAAATGGCTTTCTGAACCGTTTTCGAAAATGCACGATTAGCTATACGAACCGACTTTTTCGTCGGCACCTGCTTGCTGGTCGCCGCAGTGCTGTCCGACGCAGCAACCGCCGCGTCCGCCGCGAATGCCGGCGCATAGGCAAAAGTCACAAGTGCAATCGCAAGGCCGCTGCTAACGACGAGTTGTCGAAGTTTCATGATTGGATCCTTTTGAGGT
This sequence comes from Paraburkholderia sediminicola, assembly GCF_046026675.1. Lineage (GTDB taxonomy): Bacteria > Pseudomonadota > Gammaproteobacteria > Burkholderiales > Burkholderiaceae > Paraburkholderia > Paraburkholderia sediminicola_F. The sequence goes on from NZ_JAQQEY010000002.1 coordinate 2,969,101, forward strand.
CTGAGAAAAACTCGTTTTGAGTTATTGAACTGTCACTGCGACTTCGACGTGCGTGAACACGTATTGCGTCGGTTGTTTTCCCAACGTGGCTAACCTGACGCCATGCAGTAATTAAAAGCGCGGAATGTATCCTGTGTGTGTCTGCGAAGTATCAAAACGTATCGCCCGACAAATCAGCGCAAACCGTGGCCGGAGAAGGTCGAAAAAGAATGGCCAGATCGGCGTGCGCGCAGTGTCTGACGAATGGAAGAACATCGTCGGAGCGAGGATGCTCAGGCTGGCAACAGCGGCAAGGCGAGACGCGCTTCGAGGCCGCCCGCGCGACGGTACAGACGCACGTCGTCGCCGTGACGCAGTGCATTGTCGATCAGATTCATCAGCACAGGCCGCAGCGCGTGTGGACAGGTGACGCGCGGACGCCCCACACGCCCCTCCAAAGAAATGGTGCGCCCCGCATCCTGGTAATCGCCGATCAGCGTGTATCCAGTAGTTTGTCGGCATCGACACGCTGTGTCTGCTCGCCGGCGCTGCACTGCATCTTCGCCCACGACAAGCTGGCTTCGACGAGCTCGGCCATCTCCGCGAGATCGCGTTGCAATGCCTCGCGCACTGCCTCGTCTTCAATAAGTTCGCCGCGCATGCCCATGCGCGTCAGCGGCGTGCGCTGATCATGCGCATAGGCGGCAAGCACCTGCAACAACTCGACCCAGCGATTGGCGCGATGGCGAGCGGACTCGTTGATCGCGCGAACGAGTCGCGCAACCGCGCGCGTGCCGTCCTCGGATAACACCGCGTCTGTACCTTCGCCGCTGTCCGCTTCGATCGCGTGGGCAAGCTTCTTCAGTCCGCTCAAGAGTTCGGTCGCCTTCAGTATCGCCACGATGGCGAGGCTCATCGCGAGAACGGCCACTGCGAGCAGCGGCAAGCCGGCGTTCGCCAGCACTGACCACGCGGCCACTTCCGCGAGATGGACGCAATAAAGGCCTTGGCCGGCCAGCGCCAGCAACGCGCACGCGCACAGCGCGCGGGCGTGCAAACGCTCCGGAATCGCAAATGGATTCGTGCGGGCCCGCAAGTGTGACTCCGAAAGCAGCTCGTCTCGATGGGTCGGGTACGCGATCAACTGTCCGCGAGGGTTTGGACAGTGCTGTCGGAGAGAGTTGGGTAAGGATCTTGTGCGAACGCAGCACTGTTGCCGCATGGCTTGTTCTGCTGCAGCAGCGAAACCGAACGCCACTGTTTGAAGTCGTGGTGGCCGGTATATCGGATATCGCTCGGACCAGTCGGCTTACCTTATCGCCAGCCTTATGAGCCAGAGCGATGCGACGTTACTGGTACCGCCGCGTGTGCGGCCTTGGTGCGTATTTTCACGAGATCCTCGTCGAGATCACCGGACGCACTGATCGAACTCACGCCGAAGCACGGGACGCGCGCCTCGGCGGAATATCAGAGTTCGTCTTGGGGTATGAACGTCCAATACAGTTTTAACTGGCCGCGGAACTCCCGATCGGCCAAAGTGCAGCTATCAAAGGATCACGCGTCCGTATCAACCTGGCAAGAGCAACAACTTGCCGGTGGTCGCGCGGCTTTCCATATCGGCATGCGCCTTCGCTGCGTCGGCGAGCCGGTATTCGCCTCCTACCCGAATCTTGAGTTTTCCTTCGGCAATCAGATGGAACAGTTGCGATGTGCGCGAGCGAAGCAACTCGGGTGTGTGGATGTGATCGGCGAATACCGCATAGCCGATCTTGATGCTCTTCGACAGACTCATGATATCGAACGGCCCCGGACCGCCGAGCACGGGACCATACCAGCAGAGCGTGCCCGATCGCCGGAGTGCGTCTAGCGACCCCTTGAACGTCTTCGGACCCGAACCGTCATAGACGACGTGTACGCCCTCACCACCCGTGAGCCGGATCGCCTCATCGGCAAAATCGCCCTCAGTGTCGACGATCACGTGATCGGCGCCTGCTTCTTGGGCGATCGCAGCCTTGTCAGCCGATGACACGCGACCAATCACGTGGCCGCCTCTGAGCTTGATGATCTGCGTGAGAAGCAAGCCGAGGCCACCGGCCGCTGCATGCACGAGCGCGATGTCGCCAGGCTGAACCGGATAAAAGTCAGTTGCGAAATGGCTCGCGGTTAGCCCCTGCATCATGACAGAAGCTGCAGTCCGATCGTCGATTTCGTCGGGCACCGGCACGAGCGAACTTACGGATATCAGCACCTTCTCCGCGTAGCTGCCCGGTGCATAAACCCATGCGACACGCTCGCCCGGGCGGACGCCCCCGGCCCCTTCGCCAAGTGCGATCACTCGCCCGACGCCTTCGACACCGAGCGTCTTGGGATCTGGGATCGTATCCCACGCCATGCCCTGCCGCACGCCGATATCCATAAAATTGACGCCTGCGATGGCAACTTCGACTACCGCCTCTCCCGGGCCCGGCAGAGGGTCCGGTCGGTCGGCGTACTCAAGCACTTCGCGGCCGCCCGGGCGCTTCATTGTGATGACCTTCAAAATAAGACTCCTTTTAATTTGACTCAATTGGCGCTCGCGAGCCCTTTGCCGCAGCCAAATTCTCGCGGTCGTGTCATAAGCGCACGATAGCTCTTTATGGACTGATCTGTCCATTACTAAAATGTAGCGTTCTGTAGCCGCGGGCGATGCGTGGACGCGATGATTCATTCAGTTGCGCCGCCGAGACCGGGCATGCCGGCCCCGGTCACCGGAGCGAATGAGCCGACGGGACCGAGACAAATGCGACAAGAACCGATTACATACCGTCTCTGATTTCGCTTGCACGACGCGCCCACTATGAGCGCGTGTGTAGCACGCTTGTACGGCGGTCGTGCAAGGCTCTCCGTGATTTAGCCGCTCAATCGCGAGGGTCAGCACAGATGCCGCGCAACTCGATTGAATCGAATTTGGGCGCATTAAGGAACGCGTCGGCGAAAATAAGCGGCGTTGGGTGCCGACGAATGCCTTCTTCAGGGCAGAGCCGCTTCCAAAACAGGCGCAGCTTTGCCGAGTTCCTTCATCACGCCTTCTGCATAACTCGGGTCGACTCTTTCGAACAACGCCAGTTGTCGTTCCACGATATCCTTCGCAACGCCTGCCATCGCTTCCGCAATATTGCGGAAGAAGCGTTCGCGCTGCGCTGGACGCCACGATCGACGAATACGGCGGCCCCGTAGCGCGTGCTCAATGGTCAGCCAATACGCTTCCCGATGCTTTGCGAACGCGGCGGAAACGCTCGAAACCTATGAGCTGACGCGCCGCGCAGGCGAGGCTACAGTTGTAATGGAACCAGTCGGCGTTGCGGGCCTGATCGCTCCCATGGAGCAGCACCGCCGGCACCATATGCAGCAAACTTGCCTCGGCCCTTGCTGCGGGGTGCGCGTCGGTGATCAAACCCAGCGAGCTGAGTCCCCTCCAAACCCAGGTGGTCGCCGACGCGCTGCATGAAGCAGGCTTGCCGGCAGGCGTGTTCAATATTCTGCTCGGACGGGGCGCGGATGTCGGCGACGAAATCAGCACCAGCCCCGGCATCGCGAAGATTTCCTTCACGGGCTCCACTGCGACCGGCAAGCTCATCGCCCGCGCGGGCATGGAGACCATGAAACGGGTTAGCCTGGCACTCACCGGCAAATCCGCTTCAATCGTGCTGGAGGATGCGGATCTGAACACAGCAATTCCACTCGCCCTTAGTTCGGCCTTTATGAACAACGGCCAAGCCTGCGTGGCGGGCACTCGGTTGCTGGTTCCGCGTGCGCGCCTCGACCAGGTGATCGAACACGTGAAGAAAATCGTCACCACCATGCGGGTGAGCGACCCTCGCGATCCGTCGACCGTTGTCGGACCTTTGGTCAATCGCGCCCAATACGACCGGGTGCAGCGTTTCATTCGCTGCGAGCAGGAACAGGGAGCCACACTGGTTGTCGGCGGCGAAGGGCGGCCCGAAAGGCTGGAAAAAGGCTACTTTGTGAAGCCGACCGTTTTCTCGAACGTCGACAATGACATGGAAATTGCGCGAGAAGAAATTTTTGGACCAGTGTTGTCTATTTTTGCCTACGAGAACGAGGACGACGCCGTCCGCATTGCCAATGACTCGATCTATGGGCTGCAAGCCTATGTGTTCTCCTCTCAGCCTGACAGAGCCGCGCGTCTTGCATCCCTACTTGAAGCGGGCACGGTGCTAATTAACCGCATCAGTCCGGAGCTCCTTGCCCCCTTCGGTGGCGTCAAGCAATCAGGCATCGGAAGAGAGTTTGGCGCTTTCGGCCTGGAAGCCGTCCTCGAAGCAAAGTGCATCGTGTCAATATAGCTAGAAGCGGGTACTTTATAGTAGTCAATTTCGATAGTCGATCGCGCAATGGAAAACGCAATGAGGCAGCCGCTTTCGAAATTCCCGCAACGTGCGCACAGCCGGCCAATAAACGGCATCGTCGTCAAGTTTCAAATTGCCGACAACACAACGCGTCACCCGTGGCTCCTACCTCATAACCCTTCCAAGAATTTTAACAACTCGGTTGAGAATTCCTCAGGCTCCTCGATCCACGGCATGTGGCCACTTTCTTCGAACGTCACGAGGTAAGATTTACGAATACCTGTATGCAGGCCCTCAGCAATAGCAACGGGGCAAATCCAATCATGCTTCCCCGCCATAATCAGCACTGGCGCGCGAATTTGATCAAACAGGGCGACCTGATCGCTCGCGGCAGCTTTGTCGGCTGCGGTTTGCGCCTCGAAGGCGTAAAGTGAGATCGGCTCAACCAGTAACTGCTCCCTCGCCGACATCAGATGTTTTTCGGGATTTGCAAGGTACAGCGGTAAAATTTCGGCTACAAAGGCTGATAATTCTTCATCGTTCGAAAAAGGCTGGCTCTTGCCAGAAAAATGACTGACAGCCACTTGAACCGCGGCTTGATACCAAGGGTCTTCAGCTTTTGCCTTCAACAATGCCTGCGTGTCGGCGTTTGCATCGAAGCCCAGTACCTGACTGTCAATAAGCACTAGCTTTTCGACACGATTTTGGTACCGCTCGGCGTAAAAGAGTACGATGGCTCCGGAGTTGGAATGACCCAGAAGTTGAATGGTAGAAAGTCCGAGGAACTCACGGAGCGCCTCCAGATCATCCGCCATATCGTTACTGCTCATCTTAGTGGTGTCAGCCGGCCGGCCAGAAAGACCGCTTCCGCGTGTGTCCACAAAAACCAGACGGAACCTCTCCTGCAGGAATTTGAAGCCTCTTTGCAAATAGCCGCTACCTACTCCCCAACCCGGCGATATTAGGAACAAGAGTGGCCCGTTGCCGCAAACGTAATAGTGAAGATCAACCCCATTGAGATACACGTTGTGGTCTCCCGAACCCAGCGGATCCGATGACTTGACGGAGCTTCTATGTTGCGTTGTGGTGTCCATAATTCGCTGCCCTTTTGCGCTTTCAGCAGAGTAATAAGTGCGAGTCTTCGACTGATTGGCAGCGCACCCGGAATCGTATGCAGAACCGATTGAGAGACGCCAAACCTAGTCCGACGCAGACATGTATTCGTTATCTGCGTGTCCGTCGAACTTTGATAACAGCCAGACCTTCCCATTTATTCCCTGCAACGGGCTAAAGCAGGGAGGCAGTTGCATCAGCTAGACGCTGATGCAAACGGACGACGAGTGAATCCCACTAAAGAAAGGCACTCGCTTTGTGCGCACCAACTCATCAACGAATTCCGTCAAATCGCGAGAGCAACGACAAATGGCAGCTGTGGAGAAGAACAGCGCAACGCGGATTGCATAAAACATAGCGTGCGTCGATGCACTTCGGGCGACCAGGCCAGCAGTTGTCCTCTGTCACGAGCGAAGAATTCGCGTCGGGCGGCGCAATGCCGTTCAACCCACTATGGGCGCGCAGTGGTAGCTTGCCATCGCATAATTAATTAACCCGTCCAATTCATCGAGCGACACGTACAGGCGTACATGGCCTTTCGGGTCAGCCGGCGCCTGACGCAAACCATGAGGTTGGGATCCAGTGTGGCCAGGCAGGCCTGAAGACAGCCAGCCGGCCATCGTGCCGAGGAAGCGCTCCATAAAAGGGCGCTCGTCGGGACTGCATTTCGGTCCTGCGCCGACGACGCAACCGGCAAAAATTCGCAGAGCTCTACCGGCGTTTCAACCACGAGGCTAACCTTTGCTTTGTCAAGGCTGATGAAGCCCTATCCCACCTAAGCGACTCCCCTTTCCCTTGTGGGTATGGTGCGGTGACAACATGGCTTCATCACTGCACTAATCGCCAGCTCGGCGATCGCCTTCAGATTTTCGTCTAACCGACCACCTGGCGCGCGAGTCGAGTGACGGCCGCGAAGTCGCATGGGGGCGACTTTTAATTCCATCAGGGTCAGCTTGAAGCGGGCGGTTACTGGTCTACGTGTGCAGCGGTCGGCATCCCTTTGACGCCTGCGTAAAAGACGATCAATTCAACGGGCGATTCCTCCGTCCAGCCACGGTGAACGGTACCGACCATTTCGGAGAGCACCTCGCCTGCGTGCAACGATTTCTTGTGAAGGCCATCCTTGCTCTCGACATGCAATGATCCGGACAGCACATATGCAGCATTCGGCATTGGATGCGTGTGCCATGGAAGAGCTGTATGGGCAGGAACTACGATCCTGAGAACGGTCAGTTGTGGCTGCCCGGCAGGATACGACTTATATGCGGCGCCATCCCATGAATGGTCAGTCTGAAGAAGTGGAGTCGACACCGTAGCCTCGGGATTATCGACCTCCCCCGCAAATCCTTGCGTCGCGCAAAAGCACAAAATTAATCCAAGGGTAGTGCATCGGATAAAGAGTGACAAAACAGTTCCTTTAAAAGAAATGGAAGACGTGGCTGGAATAGGTCTCAACGACGGATTGCAAATAATTTTGAGCCTACAAAGCCAAATCTTATCGAGATGCGGTCCAGTCCAGTTGTCCGAGAGGAGCGAATCTGTTGTCGTAAAAGTGCTAACCTCATCCGGAGGATGACAAACTTTTTCTATAACCATCCAATACCGCTATCTGGACAGCTGCAGACGGTTGTGAACCGCCACCTCCGGTTTCGCAAGTCCCGATGGACATTCTTTGGGCCCCTGATCCAGTGCAGCAGCAAGGCGGCGCGCAACAAGGTCCGACACGCTGTTTACCCATCGCGAATATCCATGCACCGCCGCACGCGGTAGTCCGCGAGTGCACCGCCACTCATCCGCGTAATATCCGCCGTCCGACTGACGCGCTTCCCGTCCACCGTGCAGCAACTCAACCGCGACTCGCAGCGTTCGCCTCTCCTTCTGATAGGTCTTTCATCCGGTCCTACAGTCCTGTAACGCGTACTTGATCGGGGATTCATACATACCCCGCGATCGCCGGCCTGATCAACGGAGGATGCGTCGGTTACTTACGGATACCGGTGCAGAAGATCGCCCGGCGTACTATCTTGGACCAGTCGGCGGGACAATATCTCGTCAGCGAATGCCTCGGCACGCTCCATAGACAGCGACGGCCCAAGCAGGTTACACAGATGGACATCGGTCACGGCGGTCGTCGGCGAATCGCCTGCCGCGATAGCCTCCCCGATAGCGTCCAGCACCCCGATGTCAAATTTGAACTGTGCCGCACGCGCGATCATGCGGGCAATGGTCTGGTGTGCGTGCGAGAGCGTGATCCCGTACGCGACCGCGACATCGATCAGTGGCCAGCGATGCGTGCCGATTCCGTAGCGATGTGCAAGCAGGTCAGCATTCCGACTGGCTTGTGCTTCCAGTGGCTGCTCCGGCGTGACCAGGTTACGTCCGCGGGTCGCCAGACATTCTGCAACACAGCGAACTGCCGCTTCGAGGGTTTCAGCCTCTATGACTACGCGCCACCGGCCATCGAGCAACCGAGGATGCGCCGCCGGAGGCACCAGCAGTTGAGCGGGCTCAAGCAGGAGTGCTCGCTCCCAGGCGCGAAGACACGCAGCGGTAAGCGTCTTCGGAAACGTCCCCTGCTCCCACTGCGTTAGCGTGGGACTCGAGACAGCACACACGCGCCACCTCTGCAACCGAAAGGCCCAGCTCCTCGCGCAGTCGCCTGGCATGAGGGCCGATTTCCCTGCACTGCGCCGGAGGAATCCGCATCTGGGGATAGCTTCCGCCTTGCCGCGCTATGGTATTTCGGCCATCAACCCCGTCATCCGGCAACAGTTGCATGTCGAGACTGAGCAGCCACCCTCCCGGCACCCGCAAGACGGTCTCCAGCGCGATCACCGTCGCGTCCGCGATGGCGCTGGGCATCCTGCTTTTCTCCCAGTACCCAAATCTCGATTGCGACACGTTAGCAGTGGTCGCGAGTTCGGCCTGGGTTATGCCCAGCGCCTTGCGACGCTCACGCATACGCGGTCCGATCCGAAGTGCGCTGGCGCGCGGAATCCACTCATGGCCCCCGGTCAATCCTGTCTCCCGCCTGGTATTTTGAATGTTAATGAAAAGGACATTGCTCGCCGCCCCGGGAAACGTGGCCCCCGGTCGCCGGATCAGGTTCGGGCCTTTAAGCGTTCAAAGGCATACGCATTGGCCCGCGCGTCATGCAGCGCGTGGTGCTCCCCGTCATGCCGGGCGAAGTATTCGGCGCGCCGCTCCCGGCCACGGCGGCCCGCGATATTCTCGATCCGCCAGCCGCGCGGCAGGGGGCCGCCCAGCAGGAAACGGAACAGGTTCAGGTCCGTCTCGCAGTCGTAACAGAGCACTGGCCCGGATTCGGCCGGTGCGCTGCCAAGCCATCCGCACAGGGCGTCGCGCAACCGGTCGAACGGCATGGCGCGCCCTTCAAACTGGCCGAGCTGCGGCAGCACCACCTTCCGGACAAAATCACTGCAGCATGCCTGGTCGAAGTCGGTACGCTCGCCGTAGAACTCGTCCCCGTTCTCGTCCACGAGCGCGACACTGACCAGCTGGCAGTGCCGGAAATCCGTAAATTCCGTGTCGATGAAATATCGGCTAACCGAATCACCGTGCCGTTCGGCCGGCAGCGGCCAGAGCAGTGCGCCGTGAAAGGAAGTGTCAGTCATGTCCTGTTGCTCTTTCTGCTGCGCCTCCGCAGCGGTCCGGCGAGCACAGTCACTTGCCCGGGAAACGGAACCGAGGCGGCCCCCGTACCATCCTGGCGGGTAGCAAGCACGAAACGACGCAGGCGCGCGCGTAGCTGCGCGGACGTCTCCTCAGGCGGCAGCGCTGGCGGTTTCCTTTGTCTGCTCATGTCATCTCCACACCATGCAGGCCGGACGCGGGTGATCGCATGCTGGCCGCGACACGGCGGATTATCACGGCCAGCCTTTGTCCAGACGGTGCATTGGCCGCGTCTGCGGCTCCAAGCGGTGGTGCGCCACCAGCCTGCCTTCGATCCCCTCACCGACACGCGGCGCTTCGTGATCGCCGCGCACGACAACGCCACCGCCGTGCTCGGCATGCGTCTGATGGAGCGCTTGCCGGCGTCGGCGGGGTCGGGCGTGCGCGTGGCATTCGTGATCGGCGATCAGCCCACCGCCGCGTCGCGGCTCGAAAGCGGCGAGATCGACCTGCTGCTCGGTTCCGACCGGATGATTCCGCCGTCGATGAAAGTTCGCAAGCTCTACGACGAGCATTTCGTGTTCGTGCAGCGCAAGGCCCACCCGCGCGGCGACGCCCCACTCGACCTCGACACCTACTGCGCGCTCGATCACGTGCTGGTGTCAACCAGCGGCGGCAGTTTTCACGGCTTCATGGACGAGCATCTCGACGAACTCGGCCGCGAACGGCGCGTCGCGCTGTCGCTCCAGCACTTTGCGCTAGTGCCGGAGTTACTGTCTAAAACCGACTACGTTTCGACGCTGCCGTCGCGCTTCGCGGCACGCTACGTCGACCGGCTCGACATCTTTGCGCTGCCGTTCGAGGCGCGCGGCTTCACGTTGTACGCGGGCTGGCATCCGCGCAATCAGGCCGATCCGGCGCTCGTGTGGCTGCGGGAGATGCTGGCCGAGTTGGCCGCACGGTAGAAAATCAGGCGGATAGTCCGCGCTGGACCAGAAGACGCGCCCCACGCGCTACAGAAGCCGCTCGCGGTTACGAAAGCGCCGACATCTTTACGCCTGCCGAAGTCGCCAAAATCACCCTTTCTACACACATCTTCGCCGATTATCCTGGCAACTTCACGAATTAACACAAGCACTCAGTTCCACGGCCGAAGATTTCATGGTGAGAACGCTTCTCAATTACAACCAGATTGCATAGAATGCGCACCGCAAACAATTTGTAATAAACATGGAATGCTCGGGTAAGGAATACGTTGCTCGCCCGGGCACCAGCACTCATGATGGGGATAAAAATGAAGTTGCGGTCCGACGAACCGAAGCTCGGCAAAATCAGCACGACGCTGTGCAGCATGTTGGCGGCAGGCCCCGCGCTCGCGCAGGGCACGACCGGCACGGCGCCGCCTGACAAGGAGAGCCAGCTCGCGCCGATCGCCGTGCAAGGCCAGGCGGACGACGGCTTCAAGACCGACCACTCGGCGTCGGTCAAATTCACCGCGCCGCTGGTCGACACCCCGAAATCGGTGACCGTAATTCCGCAGGAGTTGATCAAAAGCACGGGCGCCTCGACGCTGACCGAAGCGCTGCGCACGGTGCCGGGCATCACGTTCGGCGCCGGCGAAGGCGGCAATCCGCTCGGCGACCGGCCGTTCATTCGCGGCTACGACGCCCAGGGCAGCACCTTCGTCGACGGCATGCGCGACATCGGCGCGACCACGCGCGAAGTGTTCAACATCGAAAGCGTGGAAGTGACCAAGGGTTCGGACGGCGCCTACGGCGGCCGCGGCGGCGCGGGCGGCAGCATCAACCTGATTACCAAGACCCCGCATCTGGGCAATTCCGCCGACGGCAGCGCGGGCCTCGGCACCGACCGCTACCGCCGCTTCACCGCCGACGGCAACTGGCAAATGGCCGATCACGCGGCCTTCCGCCTGAACGTGATGAGCCACAACAACGACGTGGCCGGCCGCGACGCGGTCAACAACGAACGCTGGGGCATCGCGCCGTCGTTCACCTATGGTCTCGGCACGCCGACCCGCGTCACGGCGAGCTACTACCACCTCTCCACCGACGACCTGCCCGACAGCGGCATTCCGTACTTCTACACGACCACCAACAAGCCGGCTAACGTCGACACGATCTACCCTGCCAATGTGGACCGGCATAACTTTTACGGCCTGATCGACCGCGATTTCCGCAAGACGACTTCGGACGTCGGCACCGTGCGCATCGAGCACGACATCAACAGCAATCTGACGATCCGCAACACCACGCGTTATACGAAGTCCACTCAGGACTACATCTGGACGCAGCCGGACGACAGCCAGGGCAACGTCGTGAACGGCATGGTGTGGCGCCGCGCGAATACGCGTGCAAGCGACGTCTACAGCCTCGCGAACCAGACCGAACTGTTCGGCGAGTTCAGGACCGGCTTCCTGAAACACAGCTTCACTACCGGCCTCGAACTGTCGCGCGAAACCAGCGTGAATGATTCGTACACCGTCGCAACGGCCACCGGTGCGATCTGCAAGACCAAGGGCATCGGCGCGGCGTCGGGCTATAACTGCACGAGCCTGTGGTCACCGAATCCGAACGACCCGTGGGCCGGCTCGGTCAAGCAAACGAACGATCCGAGCGAGCAGCGCACCACCACCAAGTCGCTATATGCGTTCGATACGATCGAACTCACTAAACGCTGGCAGGCCAACGTCGGCTTGCGCGTCGACGATTATTCGACCGATTTCCGCAACACGGTTGCCAACGGCGGCAAGCGCACCTCGCGCGACGACACGCTGTTCAACTACCAGCTCGGCCTCGTCTTCAAACCGGCTTCGAACGGCAGCGTGTATGCGTCGATCGCGACTTCTTCGACGCCGGCCGGCGCCCTGCTCGGCCAGGGCAGCGAAACGCAATCGCTGACGCCGGGGCGTGGCGGTGTCGGCGCGAACGCGGATCAGCTCGCGCCGGAAAAGAACCGTAGCGTCGAACTCGGCACCAAGTGGAATGTGCTGGACAACCATCTCTCGCTGACGGGCGCGCTGTTCCAGATCGACACAACCAATGCCCGCGTCACGCTGCCCAACAACGAATACGCGATGGTCGGCAACAAGCGCGTGCAAGGCTTCGAATTCGGCGTGGCCGGTCAGTTGACGAACAAGTGGCAGGTGTTCGGCGGCTACACGTACATGAAGAGCCAGTTGCGCGACAACGGCAAGACCACCTCGGACAACGGCCACCAGTTCCCGAATACGCCGAAGAACAGCATCAGCCTGTGGACTAACTACGACGTGCTGCCGAAGTTCACGGTCGGTGGCGGCGCGTTCTACATGTCACAGGTGTACGGCGACACGGCGAACCTGCGTGCGGTGCCGTCGTACTGGCGCTTCGACGGCATGGCGACGTACCGGATCAACAAGAAGGTCGATCTGCAACTGAACGTGCAGAACATCTTCAACCGGACGTATTACGACCAGGCGTATCCGGCGCACTACGCGTCGATCGCAGCCGGTCGTTCCGCCTTCCTGACGCTCAACGCGCACTACTAGGCGCGGCATGACGGAACAGGTAACGCTGAAGGCGTTGGCGAGCGTGTCGCATGACGAGCTCGCCGCGATTTTCTCCGGGCCACCGGCCGTTGCTGCCTCGTGGGTGGCGGCGGCCGCGCATAACGGCATCGTCGAAGCGCAGGCGGTGTACGGGCAGTATCTGCTCGACGGCCATGGTGTGAAACGCAACGCCGAGGAAGCGTTGACCTGGTTCAGGCACGCGGCCCGGCAGGATCATCCGATGGCGATGAACATGTTGGGCCGTTGCTACGAACACGGTTGGGGAACCACTGCGTGCGCGCCGGTAGCGGTCTACTGGTACCGCCTCGCGGCGCAGGCCGGACTCGACTGGGGCATGTACAACTATGCATCGGCGCTGGCGCTTGGCAACGGTGTGGCGTGCGATCGTGCAGAGGCGCTGCTGTGGTTCAGGCGCGCCGCCGAAATGGGTCACGCGAAGTCGATCAACTTTATCGGCAGCTTTTACGAGGACGGCTGGGAAGTCGATGTCGACGCAAACATCGCGCTCGACTATTACGGGCGTGCAGCGATGGCCGGCGACTTCCGCGGCCAGTTCAACTATGCGCGGCTACTGGCTGAACGCGGCGAGATCGATACCGCACTGCAATGGTTGCGGCGTGTGCCACACACCGCAACGGCAGCGTTCGTCGAGAAAATGCAAGCGTGGCTGGCCGCTTCGCCGGTTAGCGCATTTCGTGCGCTGGCTAAGGAGATCGATGAAGAAATCGATGAAGAGGTGCGCGCATGATGCTGCATTTGCAAGGCGTGATCAGCAAACAACAGGTCGCGCAATGCCGCGAAATCCTCGACGCGGCACAATGGATCGACGGCAATGCGACTTCCGGCGAACAGTCGGCGCAGGCCAAGCGCAACCAGCAATTGCCCGAAGGCTCCCCCGCCGCGCGCGCCGTTGGTGATGCGATTCAGGACGCACTCGGCCGCAATCCGCGCTTCTTTTCCGCCGCGTTGCCGCTGAAAGTCTTTCCGCCGCTCTTTAACCGCTATGCAGGCGGCGACGGTTTCGGCACGCACGTGGACAACGCGATCCGCCAGTTGCGCGGCACCGACTTCCGCATCCGCAGCGATCTGTCGGCCACGCTCTTTCTGGCCGAGCCGGAATCCTATGACGGTGGCGAACTCTGCGTCGAAGACACCTACGGCGTGCATCGCGCGAAGCTGCCGGCCGGCGACATGGTGCTCTACCCCGCTTCGAGCCTGCATCACGTGAGCCCGGTGACGCGTGGCGTGCGGGTCGCGTCCTTCTTCTGGATTCAGAGCATGGTCCGCGACGACGGCGAACGCGCCATGCTGTTTCAACTCGACAATGACGTGCAACGTTTGGCGGCCGAAAAAGGTTCGAACGATGCAACCGTGGTAAGTCTCACCGGCATCTATCACAATCTGCTGCGCCGCTGGGCCGACGCCTGATCTGGCGGACTCCTCGTCCCACACAAAACAGTCTTTCTTTTTGCACGCAGAAAGAAGGCACGTCCGCGTGTTTACTTTCCCGTTCGTTAAGCGCAACGTGCGTGGTTGACGCGCGTCGCTACGTTTCTGGTTGCGCTTTCCAGGATTCGATCCGCTTCGCCGTGGCCCAATAGCCGGGTCGCAGCGAACCTGGTTGTGCCGCGTCGGCAACCTGTTGCATTCGCAACGGCACCGAAATTGCTGATAACGATGAGTCAGACCACGACGCTTCGGATGCCGACGTGCGGGTATCCGCACATCGGCTACCCGCATGTCGCCAGCCTGCATTGACCTTTCAATGGAGCCAGCAGATCGTCATGTCCACGAAGAACGAACATCAGGATTCGGGCGACGCGCCCGCCACCACGCCACCCCAACCGTCGCGCCGCCGCTTTCTGCAGTCGGCTGCCGCGGCAGCCACGGTCGGCGCGGCGCCGCATCTGCGCGCGCAAACACAAACACCCGCCCCGGCTGCGCCGCCCGCGGGGGTCCGTTCGCCGGTGCCGGGCCGTCCGGTCACACTGACCATCAACGGCCGCGCTTACACGCTGCAACTCGAACCGCGCGTGACCTTGCTCGATGCGCTGCGCGAGTACGCGGGCCTGATGGGCACCAAGAAAGGCTGCGACCGCGGGCAGTGTGGCGCATGCACGGTGATCGCCGACGGCCGTCGCATCAATTCCTGCCTGACCCTTGCCGTGATGCATGAAGGCGAGAACATCATGACGGTGGAAGGACTCGCCAGCAACAGCGTGCTGAGTCCGTTGCAGCGGGCCTTCATCGAACACGATGCATTCCAGTGCGGCTACTGTACGCCCGGGCAGTTGTGTTCCGCGACTGCCCTGCTGAACGAATTCCGTAACGGCACGGCCAGCACCGTGACCGCCGATGTCCGCAGCCGGCCTCCACAACTTTCCGACGACGAGATCCGCGAACGCATGAGCGGCAATATCTGTCGCTGCGGGGCGTACGTGAATATCGTCGCGGCGGTGCGCGCCGTGCATGAAGGCGGCGGGCAGAACGTTGCAAGCGGCAGCAACGCGAGCAGTGCCGCTAACAACGGCAGCAGCGGCAGCGACAACCGCCACAACGCCTGACGGAGCGACCAGCATGGATGCGATCTCTTACGAACGCGCCGGCGACGTCGCCGGCGCCGTGCGCGCGGCGCAGCAACCGGGTGCGGTGTTCATCGGCGGCGGCACCAATCTGCTCGACCTGATGAAGGGCGGCGTGGCGCGGCCGCTACGGCTCATCGATATTACGCACATCGGCGGGCTCGATACGGTCACCACGCTGCCCAATGGCGGCATCCGCATCGGCGCTCTGGTGCGCAACAGCGATGCCGCCAATCATGCGCTGGTGCGCGAACAATACCCGTTGCTGTCGCAAGCTTTTCTGGCGGGTGCTTCAGCGCAGCTGCGCAATATGGCGACCGTGGGCGGCAATCTGTTGCAGCGCACGCGCTGCGGCTACTTTTACGACACCGCCTTCACGCAGTGCAATAAACGCATACCAGGCAGCGGTTGCGCGGCGCTCGACGGGCACAATCGCACGCACGCGATTCTCGGTGCGAGTCCGCAATGCATTGCCGTGAACCCGTCGGATATGAGCGTGGCGCTCGCCGCGCTCGACGCCGTCGTGCGCGTGAGCGGACCCATAAGCGGACCCGCAGGCGAGCGGACGATTCCGTTTGCTGACTTTCATCGGCTTCCCGGTGACCGGCCTGATATCGATACAACTTTGCAGGCGGGCGAGTTGATTACCGCCGTCGATTTGCCGCCGCCTTTGTTCAGCGCGAACGCCCACTATCTGAAGGTGCGTGACCGGGCCAGTTACGCATTTGCGCTGGTCTCGGTGGCCGCCGCGCTGCAGATGGACGGCGATCACGTGAGAACCGCACGCATCGCGTTGGGCGGCGTCGCGCACAAACCGTGGCGCGCGAGTGCGGCCGAGCAGATGCTCAACGGCCAGCCGCTCACCCAGGCGAGATTGCATGACGCCGCAGCCGCCGCGCTACGCGATGCGAGGCCTCAGCACGAGAATGCGTTCAAGGTGCAGCTCGCGCAACGCGCGATCGTGCGCGCAGTGAATCTGGCCGCGGGCCGCACCGGAGGTGTCGCATGAATCTGATCGGTCAACCGCTCGACCGCATCGACGGTCTCCTGAAAGTCACCGGCGAAGCGCGCTACGCCGCCGAGTTCCCCGAGGCGCGGCTTGCGCATGCGGTGCTGGTCACCAGCACGATTGCAAGCGGCACGATTGCGTCGATCGATGCAAGCCGCGCGCAAGCGTTGCCGGGCGTGCTGCTGGTGATGACGTATCAGAACGCGCCGCGCCTGCCGAATGGCGGCAAGCCCGCGTTGACGCCCCCGGCAGGCAGGCGCCTGTCGCTGCTGCAGGACAACCAGGTTCACTACAACAACGAGCCGGTCGCGGTAGTGGTTGCCGATACGCTCGAACATGCTACCGACGCCGCGCGCCAGTTGCGCATCACTTATCAGAGCAGCGCCGCAGTACTCGATTTCACCCAGGCGAAGCCGAACGGACATGCGCCCGACAAACCGCAAGGCCGCACAACCGACACGCAACGCGGCGACTTCGAGGACGGTATGCGCAGCGGCCCAGTCCACGTCGATGCCGTTTACACCACGCCGATCGAGCATCACAACCCAATGGAGCCGCACGCCACGATGGCGCACTGGGACGGCCCGCAACTCACGCTCTACGACTCGACACAAGGCGTGAGCAATGCGGCGCAGGCGGTCGCCAAGACATTCGGCATGTCACCCGGCGACGTGCGCGTGATTTCGCCGTTTATCGGCGGTGGCTTCGGTTGCAAGGGATCGTCCTGGTCGCACGTGTCGTTGTGCGCGATGGCGTCGAAACAGACCGGGCGTCCGGTGCGTCTCGTGCTCGAGCGGCCGCAGATGTTCGGCTCCGTCGGCGCGCGGCCGCGCACCGAGCAGCATTTCACGCTTGCCGCGCGGCATGACGGCACGCTGACGGCGATGCGCCACGACAGTACGTCAAACACGTCGATGTTCGAAGACTGGACCGAGACCTGCTGCATGGTCACGCGCATGTTGTACGCGGTGCCCAATCAGATCACGACGCACCGGATCGTGCCGATGAATCTCGGCACGCCGACCTTCATGCGCGCGCCCGGCGAGACAACCGGCTCGTTTGCACTCGAATCTGCGATGGACGAACTCGCCGTAGCGTTGAAGATGGACCCGCTTGCGCTGCGTCTGAAGAATTACGCCGATGCCGATCCGCAGGAAAACAAGCCGTGGTCGAGCAAATCCTTACGCGAGTGCTATCAGATCGGCGCCGAGAAATTCGGCTGGTCGCGGCGCACCGCCGCACCACGATCGATGCGCAACGGCAACACGCTGATCGGCATGGGCATGGCAACCGCCACCTATCCGGCCAACCGCAGCGAAGCCGCGGCCATCGCGCGGATTCTGCCGGACGGCAGCGCCATGGTCGCCTCCGGCACCCAGGACCTCGGCACCGGCACCTATACGGTAATGACCCAGGTGGCCGCCGACGCACTCGGCTTCGCGCCGGAAAACATTCACTTCGCGCTCGGCGATTCGTCGTTGCCGAAAGCGCCGGGGTCGGGCGGCTCGCAATCGGCGGCGAGCGTTTCGCCCGCTGTGCGCGAGGCCGCAAGCCAGGCGCGCAGCCAGCTGATCGCCTTGGCGCTCGCCGACGAAGCCTCGCCGGTGCACGGCATCGCGCCCGACGACATCACGGTGGAAAACGGCTGGGTCACGAGCCGCTCACAGCCGGCGAAGCGCGATCCGGCTGCGGCGATCATCGCGCGCTCAGGCGGCAAACCGATCGAAGCCACCGCGACGGTCAAACCCGGCGAGGAAAGGCAGAAGTACTCGCTTCACTCGTTTGGCGCGGTGTTTGCCGAAGTCCATGTCGATGCGGACCTCGGCACGATTCGCGTGGCGCGCGTGGTCGGCGTTTATGACGTGGGGCGCGTGCTGAACCAGAAAACCGCGCGCAGCCAGATGTTGGGCGGCATCGTGTGGGGCGTGGGAGCGGCGCTCCAGGAGGAGACCTCGCTCGATACGCGCTATGGCCGCTTCACCAACGCGAACCTCGCCGAGTACCACGTGCCGGTGAATGCCGACATCGGTTCGCTCGACATCACGTTCATCGATCGACCTGATCCGTACGTGAATTCGCTCGGCGTGCGCGGCATCGGCGAGATCGGCATCACCGGTGTACCGGCGGCCATCGCGAATGCGGTGTATCACGCGACCGGCGTGCGCGTGCGCGATCTGCCGGTGACGCTCGACAAGGTGATGGGGACGATGCGCGCATAACGGGCTCTGCATTGGCGCTTGCCTGCCGATGCGTTGCATCGCACAATCGGGCACGTCCTCCTATCGGTGCCCGTCCATGGCCTACGCCTCGCTCGCTACTGGCGTGTTGCTCGCCGCCGGCTTCGGCTCCCGCTTCGACCCGGACGGGCTGCACAACAAGCTGCTCGCGCAGATGCCCGACGGCACGCCCGTTGCCCACGAAGCGGCGCACCGGCTGCTACGGGTTGTCTCGCGTGTGCTGGCCGTGGTGCGGCCGGGTTCGGACGCCCTCGCGCGCCTCCTGAACGACGCTGGCTGCGACGTGGTATTCGCTGGGAGCGCCAATCGCGGCATGGGCGCGAGTCTCGCCGCCGGCATCGAAGCCAGCGACGACGCCGAAGGCTGGATCGTCGCGCTCGCCGATATGCCGCGCATCGCCACCCCGACGATCGAAGAAGTGGCGCGTGCGCTCGATGGCGGCGCTTCGATCGTCGCGCCGTTTTATCAGGGCCAGCGCGGCCATCCGGTCGGCTTCGGCATCGAGCATCGGGACGCCCTGATAGCACTCGACGGCGACACCGGCGCACGCGCGCTGTTGACCTCGCAGCGGGTAATGCGGCTGGACGTCGACGATCCCGGGATTCTGCGGGACGTGGATACGCCGGAAGATCTGCGCAACGTTTAACCTGACGACACCTGCTGACGACACATTCTAAGAACGAGCTGCCGAAGCCAACGATGAACCGGATCATTCTCCAAACGAGGATGCCACATCTGGGAAACCGTAAAACCCTCAGTCGCCACAGGAAGCTCAAACGTATAGACGCTGACGGCTGCAGCGGGCTGAGTGTTCACAAAAGATGCGGGCAGAAGCGCTACGAGATCGGATGCTCGAGCTACTGCCAACGCCGCCGGAAAGCTCGGCACAACTGCTACGGTCGTTCGCTCCAAACCCGCCAGGGCAATCGCAGCGTCAAGAGTGTCGATTGTCTGGCGACCGTACGGTGCGACGACGTGACCATACGCTGCGTATTGCTCGATCGTCACGTCCTGTTTCAGGTCCAGAGGATGCCCCTTTCTGACAACACCGAGGTAGCGGTCTCGAAACAAGGCCTGGACGCGAATTTCAGGCCCCATTTCCTCCAGTACACCAATCTCGAGATCGGCGGAGCCATTGCGCAGATATTCCGCGTTCTTTTCCGGCTTGGACGAAAAGTGCAAACGCACAAATGGCGCCAGTGCGGTCACTTCTGCAATCAATGGCGCACCGAAGGCTTCCACGAAAGCTTCATTGACACGAATCGTCAGGGTTCTGCGCAACGTTGAAAAATCCAGCGCCGCGGGCGACGGACGCAGTAAGGAACGCGCCTCCTGAACGATATTTTGTGTTCGCTCACGAATCCCCTCGGCATACGGCGTCAGCACCATCTGACGCCCGGCCCGGACCAGTAATGGATCGCCGGTCGCGGCACGAAGGCGAGTCAGCGTGCGACTCATTGCCGACGCACTCAAATGCAACGACCGGGCAGCGCGCGTCACGTTTTTCTCGGCGAGCAACGCATCGAGCGCGAAAAGAAGATTAAGGTCCGGTTCGGGCATTTTTAATCGTAGTCAGCGGAGGTGAGATAAGGCGTCTGATGCAGATATTAGTTGCATTCAGCGCGGCTTCCGCCGTTCCCTGCGCATCGCTATATTGGATTGACCGATTTATCCAAGAGGATCGCTCTCGTTAGGTTCAGGTTCGAGAGCGACTCCGTTTACCGGAAATGCCAATGCAAAACACACGTTCACAGAAAACTGTCCTCCTGATCGGCGCCTCCCGCGGCCTTGGATTTGCGATGGTCGAGGAGTATTTGAAGCGCGGCTATCAGGTCATCGCCACCGGGCGCACGGGGTCGACCGACAAACTTCGGCAGGTCGCGGAAGCCGCCGCTGGCACGCTCGAAGTAGAGACTGTCGATATCACGATTGCGGAACAGATCACAGCACTGCGCGGCCGCCTTGCAGATCGGCGTATCGATGTGCTCTTTGTGAACGCAGGCGTCGTAAACAACGATGGTGAAACGATCGCGGACGTCTCGACCGAGGAATTTGTGCGGGTGATGGTAACAAACTCGCTGAGTCCGATGAGAGTCATCGACGCATTTCAGGACCTTGTCCCGCCAACTGGAACAATCGGCGTCATGTCGTCGGGGCAAGGCAGTCTCACGAATGCCACCAACGCGAATTTCGAAGTCTACCGGGGGAGCAAGGCCGCACTGAATATGTTCATGCGGACCTTCGCGGCGCGCAGCGCCGAGTTTCCGCGCAGCCTCCTGCTGATGGCGCCTGGATGGGTCCAGACAGACATGGGCGGTCCTACGGCGCGCTTGACCATCGAGGAAAGCATTCCGAATCTGGTCAATACGATCGAGGCTTATGAAGGGCGCACCGGCCTGCATTACCTTGATTACCTCGGAAGGGTCGTTCCCTGGTGATGGGCCTGCCGGCCGTGTCGCTGCCCCAGTTGCAATGATGTGCGTCTGTTGCGTCGCCCTGATCCGGCTGACTTGATCCAGACCGGCGTTTTAGCGCATACTGTATATCCATACAGTATTTTGGCCGCATCGGTACACGCATCTCGATGCGCGCATCCACGGCGCGTCAGCATGAAACGCATTTCGATCGAACCGTCTTTCGCCATATGGCGGCGCGCCGCGCGGGTGCTGCTGCAGCAAGGTGTCGAGCCCTCGCAGATCGAGTGGGTTGAGTCTGAAGGTGAAGCCGGGGCTCCGAGCGTACTGGCTACTGAATCCGCACTCGC
This sequence comes from Paraburkholderia sediminicola, assembly GCF_046026675.1. GTDB lineage: Bacteria > Pseudomonadota > Gammaproteobacteria > Burkholderiales > Burkholderiaceae > Paraburkholderia > Paraburkholderia sediminicola_F. The sequence goes on from NZ_JAQQEY010000002.1 coordinate 2,990,332, forward strand.
CACGGCAGGCGCCTCCGACACAGGAATCGCCGCCGCCCCTGCCCCAGTCCTCACCACGCCCGCGATTCCCCGCGAGTTGCTCTCCTGGCTGAAGACGGCGGCGTGCTTCCGTGCGCCGGACCGTTGGGCGCTCCTGTACCGCGTCCTATGGCGCTGGACGCGCGGCGAGCGCAACGTCCTCGATCTCGACGACCCCGACGGCGCGCTGCTGGATCAACGCATCCGGACTATCGAGCGCGAAACCGAGGATCTGCTGACACTCACCTTGTTCAGACGGCGTGATCCGTCGATGGAGCCGCCCGAATTCGTCGGCTGGTACGAGCCGCATCACGACTTGCTGGAGCGTGCCGCCGAGCGATTCGCCAAGCGCACGGGCAATTCCACGTGGATGCTGGCCACGCCGCACGGCTCGGTGTTCTGGAACGGCATGCTGCTGCGTATCGACCGGCCGGTGACGGCGGAGTGCGAGCAAACCGCGCCTCTATTAGCAGCCAACGCCATGACCGGCGAAGCCATCGCCAGCACCCCCACGGAAGCGCTCTGGCTCGCGTACTACTGCAGTGCCTTCAATGCCCAGCCGTCGCCGGTGCCGCTGCGCTACTGGAGAAGGCCGCCCGCGGGTCCACCGCTGCCCGCACACCTCGCGCGCGAACGCAGTCGTCTCGGCGCGCAAAGCGCGACCGTCAGCGTTCCGCCCATGCCACCGATCGAGTATTCGGCCGTGACGCCCCCTTTGCGGGAGCCCACTGGCCCGCTCGCCACCTGCCGGCGCTGCGCGTTATGGCGCAACGCGAAGCAGGCGGTTGCGGGCGCCGGGCCCGCGCCTGCCGCGATCATGGTGATCGGCGAACAGCCGGGCGAGGACGAGAACCAGCACGGCGAGCCCTTCATCGGGCCGGCCGGTCAACTGCTGGACACCGTGCTGGCGCGCGCCGGACTGGAACGCCAGGCGCTATATCTGACGTATGCCGTCAAGCATTACAAATGGGAAACGCTCGACCAGCAACGCGTCCATCGCACGCCCGTGTGGCGCGAAGTCGAGGCTTGCCAGTACTGGCTGGAAAAAGAACTGGCGCAGGTCGCGCCACGCGTGGTCGTCACACTAGGCGCGACGGCGTTGCAAACGCTGACCGGCCCGCATGTCAATCTGTCCGAATACCTCGGGCAAACCATCGCTCACAACGGTCGCCTGATCGTGCCGACCTGGCATCCGTCGTATGCACTAGGAATGGCGGACGCCACGTTGCGCGACGACATCGTGGCGACCATTGCGGCCGCGTTCAGCCGCGCGGCGGCGCTGGCGGAAGACAGCACGCCCGCTAAAGGTGAGCATGTTCGGGATATGCCAGATGCACAACAGTAAGCCTCTGCGGGAACCCACGGCCGAACCAGCCCGCTCAGGCATGCGGCTTGCGTTGACCACACCGGTTACACAAGTCGCGACAATTCCGCCTAAGCTGATGTGACGTCGCCAATCCAGCCAGTTTGTCGCGCGCAATATCGAAGCTTCGAATGCGGCCCCGCGCGTTTCGAAACTACCCCATGTCCCATGAGCGAAACCAGCCCACGCCTTTTCATCGTCTCGCCCCATTTCGACGACGCCGTCTTCAGTTGCGGCGCACTACTCGCCGCCCATCCAGACGCAGCGGTCTGCACGGTGTTTGCCGCGCCGCCCGAGCAGGAGATGCATACGGAATGGGATGAAAAATCGGGTTTCGCGAGCGCCCATCAGGCCACCCACGCCCGCACGCTCGAAGACAACCTCGCCCTGGAAGTGCTCGACGCGATTCCGCTACGCATGCCGTTTCGCGGCAGCCAATACATGGACTCGCCGTCGATCAGCAAATTGGCGGCCGTGCTTGAAGAGACCATCTACCGCACAACCGCGAACACGCTGCTCATGCCGCTCGGCCTGCATCATGACGATCATGTGCTGGTATTCGAAGCCTGCTGCGAAATCCTGCCGCGTCTGTCGCATCTCACGTGGTTCGCCTATGAGGACGCGATTCACCGCCGCACGCCCGGCGTCGTGCAGGCGCGGCTCGCCGACCTCGCGCAACGCGGCGTCGTCGCGACGCCGGCCTATCCGAGCGTTGGCCACACGATCGATCTGCCGCGCCGCACGCAGCTCAAACGCGAAGCGGTGAACGCTTATGCAAGCCAGCTACGCGCCTTTGGCGCGGGCAATTACGATGACGTTTTCGACACCGAACGCTACTGGCAATTGAGCGTGGGTCGCCGCAGGAAAAAGTAAGGGGTGCGCGGCGTGCTGGATCGCCTACGCTAGAAGGAAACGGCTGGCGTGTGGGTGAACTCGACCGACAGCGGCCGTACCGCCCGCTTTCCGTTCGCCTCCCAACTCAAAGGTGATGCAATGAGCTACGACATGCATACCAGCCCGATTCCCGACCCGAACGCCGATCCGAACCGGGATCCGGAAGCCGATCCGCTCGTGCCGCCGTCGCCGGGTCATCACACCGAGGAGCCGCAGCGGCCCGATGGACCGCCGGACAAAGACCCGGTGTGACGCCACCACCGTGCACGTATTACCGGATCGCTACCGGAGCATGAGGGCACGCGCGAATGATCGCGTGCTTCAGCGCGTCAGCTCGCTAAAACCTTGCAGCAGACGGTCGATGTCGGCGGCGTGGATGTTGCCCATCGTCGAGATGCGGAACAGTTCGGCCGACAAGCCGCCTTGGCCGGCATAAATGACGAAGCCGCGTGCCTTCAGCGCGTCGTGCAGTTGCGGGTACGCCACGCCGTCCGGCAAGCGATACGCACGCAGCACCACCGACGATTGCTCCGGCGGCAACACGCTGCCGATGCCCCGCTCGGCCAGGCCCGCGCGAGCCTGCTCGGCGAGCGCCGCGTAACGCGCGTGGCGCGCCTGCCAGCCGCCTTCGTCGGCGAGTTCGCGCAGCGCTTCGACCAGCGCGTAATACGCATGGACCGACGGCGTGAACGGCGTATTGCGTTGATCCTGCAAACGCGCGAGGCGCCCGAGGTCCAGGTAATACGTGCGGCTCGCCGCCTGCGCGAGCGCCGCGCGCCGCACCAGCACGAACGACGCGCCCGGCACGCCATGCAGACACTTGTTCGCGGTCGCCGCAACGGCGTCGAGACTCGCGTCGGCGAAATCGATCGCTTCCGCGCCGAAGCTGCTCACGCCGTCCACCAGCAAACGCAGACCGCGTTCACGGCACAGCGCGCCGAGCGCCTGCAGATCGTTCAGACGGCCGGTTGTCGTTTCGTGATGAATCACGGCGACGTGAGTGAATGCTTTGTCCGCGTCGAGGCGTTCGGCGATCTTCGCGAGATCCGGCGCCTGCATCCAGTCGTGTTTCAGCGACTCATGCCCGATGCCGTATTGCGTGGCGATCTGCGAAATACGCTCGCCGTACACGCCGTTTTCCACAACCAGCAGCTTGCCGTTTTGCGGCACCAGCGCGGCGGTCATACTTTCGACAGCAGCCGTGCCGGAACCGGTCATCAAGACCGCTTGCCATTCGCTTGCGTCGAGACCGTACAGATCGACCAGACGCGTGCGCGCCTCTTCCTGCAAGTCGAAAAACTCGCTTTCGCGGTGACACAGATCCGTTTGCAACAGGCTGTTGCGGACGCGTTCGGTGAGCGTCACCGGGCCGGGATTGAGCAGCAGCATTGAGCGCACTCCTTAAGTGGCGCCGATGTGGCGCATCAGGCGCGTCTTCACATCGGGCGGGGTGATAGTGGGACGCGGCAGGCCATCGGGCGTACCGCGGCGAATCGCCAGTCGGGCGAAGCGCGGACCATGGGGCGACGGCGCGGTTTCGAACAGTTCGTCGATCACGTCGAGGTCGTCGCTTTCGACCGCCGACGCATAACCGCACGCCGCGGCGACACCCGCAAACGATACTTGCGACGACACCGTCGCCTGGCCGCCAGTCGAGTCGTGCGCGCCGTTATCGAGCAGTACATGTGTGAGATTCGACGGGCCGTACGCGCCGAGCGTCGCGAATGCGCCCATGCGCATCAGCGCGGCGCCATCTCCGTCGAGTGCGACCACGTGCAGGTCGGGACGCGCAAGCGCCAGACCCAGCGCAAACGGCGTTACGCAACCCATCGAGCCGACCATGTAAAGCTGGTTGGGACGGTCGTCGATTGCATAGAGTTCGCGGCCGCAAAATCCGGTCGACGCAAGCACCACCGTCGATTCGAGCGGCGTGTGCGCGATGACTTTCTGCAGCGCGTCGTGACGCGAAGCCAATTCATTCGCCGCGACGTTTCTGAATTGCGAACGCGGCGCGACCGGCACGCGGCGAGCGCCGGCGGCGCCTTCTTTCAACTCGTACGGCGCCACGCTGCCCTTCTGCATCACGAGCGCGTACGGCCGGCCGGTTTCATCCATGTGAGCAATCGCGCGATCCAACGCGGCGCCGATCGCGTCAGCCTCGGTCGGGAAGGTCTCCCACGGAATCTCCATCGTATCGAGCATCGCGGGCGTAACCGGGCCCATCAGCGCGTGCTGCGGTTCGTCCGCGACGCCGGGTTGCCCGCGCCACGTCACAATCAACAGTTGCGGCAGACGGAAGGTCCACGTGAGCGAGGTCAACGGACTCACGGCATTGCCGAGGCCGGAGTTCTGCATCATCGTGATGCCGCGCCGGCCGTTCTGCGCGCCGAGCGTGACGCCGCCGATCAACGCAACCGCATCGCCTTCATTGGCTGCCGAGACGTAATGCAGCGATTCGTCCTGCAACACGTAGTTGATGAACGGCGTCAGATATGAGCACGGTACACCTGCATACCAGTCGAAGCCGCGCTCACGCGCCGCCTCGACGAACTGTGCCGCCTCGATCATTGCGCGGCTCCGCTGGCTGCGTCGTTCCGGTTGTCGGCCGCCGCCGCGAACGGCGCTTGCGCATGCGCGAAATCGCCGGCACGACGGAAGTCTTCCAGGTCATTCACACCGCGCCAGTGGCCATGCACGTATTGCACTTCGATCGATTCACCCGCTTCGATCAGCGCGTTCAGCAGCGCGGGCATATCGAGCGAATCGAAGTCCGGGCGCGCCTGCAGTTTGCCGAGTACCGCTTGCAAACGCTCACGCCCCTCGCCGCGTACATTCAGCAGACCGACCCAGCGGCCATGCGGCATTTGCGAAGCGATGGCCGACGAGGCCTCCTGCCCGCTCGACACATGACGCAGCGTGACCTTGTTGCCGAACAGCCCGCGATCGTCGGCTGCCGAGCACCATGCGAAGTCACGCACGCTGGCGTTTTCCGCATCGGTCAGCGACGAATCAACCACCACGCTGAACGCGGCTTCGCTCTCGACCAGGTCGCGCAGAATGTAGCTGCGGAACAGCAGGTCGCCGTAGGAGATGACCGTATCGCCCGCGAGCTTGTCGCCCGCGACCCGGTCGACCGCACAGGCGAGCGATGCCAGTTCGCCGGTTTGCGCGTGACGTTCGTTGACGACCAGCTTGATGCCGGCCGTATCGATCGCATCGGCGCGATAACCGCCGACCACGGTGATGTCATTGACGCTCTGTTTCTTGAACGCATCGATGAGCCAGCGCAACAGCGGCTTGCCCGCGATCGGCAGCATGACTTTCGGACGATCTTCGGTGACGGCTTCGAGGCCTTTGCCGCGGCTTGCCGCGAGCACGATGGCGGAGCCCGCCGAGCGTCCGCTCGACAGATAGCGGTCTTCGGCTTCCGAGTATTCGTCGGCGTCTTGCAGACGGAAGATTTCGTTGACGGCGGCGATGCTGTCTTCGACGTTGACGAGCGTTTCGCTCGAATGAATTTCCTTGGCGACGGCCTGCATGGCCGAAGTTGCAGCGCGGATCAGATGATTCGCCCAGATGACCGTGCTGATGCCGGCTTCGCGGAACACTTCGGTGGGCGTGCTGTAGTACTTGGTCGGCACGATGACGAGCGGCCCGCGGCCGGCCCACTCGCGCGCGAACTCGAGGATTTCATCGGGACGCGAGAGCTTGCTGTGAATCAGGATCGCATCCGCGCCTGCTTGCCGATAGGCTTCCGCCCGACGCAGTGCCTCGTCCATACCCCAGCCGGCGATCAGTGCTTCGACGCGCGCGACGATCGAGAAATTTTCATCCGACTGCGAGTCTTTACCGGCTTTGATCTTGCCGCAGAACTCGTCCATATCGGCGAGCGGCTGCGCTTCGCCGTTGATGAAGCTATTCGTTTTCGGGAATTGCTTGTCTTCGATGCAGACGCCGGCGATGCCGCGTTGTTCGAGCTTGCGCACGAGACGTCGCACGTTGTTGAAGTTACCGTAGCCGGTGTCGCCATCGAGGAGGATGGGCAGATCACTGGCGTCGGCCATGAATTCGAGGTTGTCGACGACTTGCGTCCAGCTGGCTTCGTTGTTGTCGCGCACGCCGAATTGGGCGGAGATCGCGAGACCCGAACCCCAGATCGCCTTGAAGCCGGCTTCACGGACGATACGGGCGGAGAGACCGTTGTGGGCCTCCATCATGAATTCGAGTTCGTTGCTGACGAGCATCTGGCGCAGACGCGCGCTGCGGGAAGCGGAGACGAAAGCAGGTTCGCGGGCGTTCATTTTCTTTACTCCTGGTGGCGGGCTTATTGATGCTCTTTTTTTGCCCGGCTGGTACTGGAAAATGGCGACTATAGCTGAAATCGTTTTTATTCGGTGTTGGAGTGGTATTGGGGGATTTTTGATGTTGCTGTTAAGTGGGGAAATGTGTTGTTTTTTGCATTTCATGCAGAGGGGTTTTGGTTTGGATTTTTTTGGCGTTATGTGGAGGAATGTGATTGGGCCCTGCGGGGCTTGGGGTTTGGGGTCGATTTTTCGTTTTTCTTATTTGATTTTTGTCTTTTTGTATTTTCTTTGTTTATTCTGATTCTGTATTAATTAAGTTATTGGGGTATTAGAGTTTGCCCCTGTGCGGGGTGGCGCTTTTTGTCCGTGTTCTTAGGGTTTTGGCCTTTCCTTGTTCTGACTTTGGTGCCTTTCCTTGAATTGTTAGTGGTCTATTAGCGTTGCCCCTGTGCGGGGCGGCACCTACTTTTCTTTGCTTGCCGCAAAGAAAAGTAGGCAAAAGAAAGCGGCTCAAACCGCCAATGCTAAGTGGGGCCCGTGGTTTGCAGCGGGTAGTGGTGCATCTGGAATCTGTGTTCGTGCACCTGCATACGCCTGTGACAAGGGCGTCATACTTCCGGCGGCGCTGCGCGCGCCGAAGAGCACTTCTTAAAACCACCCGCTACGTTTTCACGCTCGTGCCTCGCCACCGGGCCCGTGGCTCGTCCTTGCACCGCCGCAGCCGTAATTGCGGGGCACCGACAAATCATTCGAAGTGGGGGTTCCCGGGTGAATGCAGGAGCGCGTCGCCGAGGCGAAGCCGACGGCCCCCGCTACGCCAACCGAAGCCCCTGGTTTCCCAGGCATACCAGTCCGCGACGCACGTAGTGCGAAGTGGGAGCTGATGAGTCCTTTGTCACTAACGCCGAATGTGCGAGAACACGGATTCCACGGAGCCACTACCACTTGCAGGCCACGTTCCCGCTTAGCATTAGCGGTTTGAGCCGCTTTCTTTTGCCTACTTTTCTTTGCGGCAAGCAAAGAAAAGTAGGTGCCGCCCCGCACAGGGGCAACGCTAATAGACCACTAACAATACAAGGAGAGGCACCAAAGCCAGATCAAGGAAAGCCCAAAGCCTCAAGAAAACGAACAAAAGCGCCGCGCAGGCAAAAAACCAAAACATAACCCCCATATAGTCAGACAAATAAAACAGCGGGTTTCCCCTCCCCTGCGGAGCAAAGAAAAACAAGCCGTAAACACAGTCAGCAACAAGCCACTCGCTGCAAGCGAAAAAGCAAAGCGCGAAAAGCGAAGTGCCTGCCCTGACCGACCACCTCGCGAAAGCGAAAGCAAAAAGCCCATTGCTATGACTCTGAACAAAAAACTAGCCTCAATGATCGCGGTCCTCTGGACCGGCCTGATCCTGATTGGCGGCTTCGGCGCATGGCAAAACCGCGCCTCGATGATCTCGGATCGCCGCGATCAACTCGTCGCGTTGATCGACCAGGCCAATCACATCGTCAACCGCTACTACACCCTCGCCCAGCAGCACACGATCACCGAAGACGAAGCCAAAAAGCAGGCGCTCGATACGATAGCCGCCATGCGCTATGGCAAGGACGGCTACATCTCCGTCAACAACTCGCAATCGGTCATGCTAATGCACCCGATCAAGCCGGAACTGGTCGGCAAGAACATGGCGCAATTCACCGATCCGGCCGGCAATCATCTGTTCACGGATATCGTCACCGCAGGCAATCACGAGGGCGGCGGCTATGTCGACTATCTGTGGGCCAAGCCCGGCAGCGACAAACCCGTGGCGAAAACCAGCTTCTCGCGCCACTTCGAGCCATGGGACTGGTATCTCGTCACCGGCATGTACATGGACGACGTGCAGCGCGCGTTCTACGCCAACCTGCTGCGCTGGCTCGTCATCACCCTGACGCTCGGCGCGATCGCCACGACCGTCATGCTGCTGGTGTTGCGCAGCATCCGTCGCACGCTCGGCGGCGATCTCGAAGTCGCGGTCGAAGCGACTCAACTGATGGCAAGCGGCAACCTCGCCACGCGCGTGCCGCTGCAGGCGAACGACACCGGCGGCAGTCTCTTGCACGCGCTCCACACCATGCAGGCCGGTCTCGTCGATACGGTTTCGCGTGTGCGCCTCGGCACTGAAAACATCAATATCGGCGCAACCGAAATCGCCGCCGGCAACACGGATCTGTCGCAACGCACCGAGGAACAGGCCGCGGCACTCGTCGAAACGGCGTCGAGCATGGATCAGATGACGGTCAACGTGAAACAGAACGCGGACAGCGCACTGCAAGCGGCGCAACTCGCCGGTCAGGCGGCGGATGTGGCCACGCGCGGCAGCCGCGTCGTCGACGACGTGGTACGCACGATGGGCGAAATCACCACCAGCTCGCGGCAGATCGGCGACATCATCGGCGTGATCGACGGCATCGCGTTCCAGACCAACATCCTCGCGCTCAACGCAGCGGTCGAAGCGGCACGCGCGGGCGAACAGGGTCGCGGCTTCGCGGTGGTCGCCGCGGAAGTACGCAGCCTCGCGCAACGCTCGGCCACGGCCGCGAAGGAAATCAAGGCGTTGATCGAAACGTCCACCCATACCGTCGAGGCCGGCGCGTCACTGGTCGCCAACGCCGGTTCGACCATGGGCGAGATCGTGCAGTCGGTGCGCCGCGTGAACGAAATCCTCGAGGAAATCAGCAACGCGTCGCGCGAACAGAGCGCGGGCATCGAACAGGTCAATCGCGCAGTCGGCGAAATGGATCAGGTCACGCAGCAAAATGCCGCGCTCGTCGAAGAAGCCGCCGCAGCTGCCCATTCGCTGAAGGATCAGGTGGGCGTGTTGCGCGAGGCAATCTCGAGTTTCGCTCTGCCGGCATGAGGCTGCCGGGTCTTTTCAGGCAGCGGAACATAAGCAGAAGAGGCGCAGAAAAAAAGAAGGCGCTCGACAGGCAGGGAGCGCCTCTTTAACACGCCGCGTCGGAGTCGACGCATTAATCGAACGAGCCAGCCGCGCGGATTTTTCAAGTCCACGCGGCTTTTTTGTGTTCCGCGAACGCTTACCGCGCCCGATTCCGCAACCAGGTTAAGCCGAATTTGGCATCGCCGAATTCGGCTTAAGGCATTTTTATCAGGACCCGCCGCTTCCGATAATGGCCGCTTTCCAACGCGCCCTCGCGGCAAGCTCCCATGCGGAGCCTTTTCTCTCGCGAGCGCCGTCCCATCAGGGTTCGCCGTCATGTTGCTCCACCTCCTCTACCTCGTGGCGATCATCGCCGAAGCCATGTCTGGCGCATTGATGGGCATGCGCCGCGGCATGGACCGCTTCGGCCTGTGCCTCGTCGGCACCGTCACCGCGCTCGGCGGCGGCACAGTGCGCGACGTGCTGCTCGGCCACTATCCCCTTGCATGGATCTCGCATCCAGATTACGTTCTGATTACAATCGGGGCAGCGTCGGTTGCCGCGGCCAGCGCCAAATGGCTGCGCAACTGGCAACGGCTGTTCGTCACGGTCGACGCAATCGGCCTGATCGCGTTCACTGTTATCGGTTGCAACGTCGCCGCGACGCTGGACGTCAGCCCGGCGATCGTCTGCTGGCCGGGGCGATTACCGGCGTGTGCGGCGGCATGCTGCGCGACCTGTTGTGCAATCAGATGCCGCTCGTGTTGCGTGAGGAGTTGTACGCCAGCATCGCGCTCGGCGCAGGTGCGCTGTACGTCGCATTACAAGCCTGCGACGTGGCGCCGGCGCCGGCCTCGATCGTTGTGCTGGCAGTCGGTTTCGCGGTACGCATGCTGGCCGTGCGGTTTCGCTGGCAACTCAAGGTATTCACCGCCGCCGATTCGGGCGGCGCAGGCTAATCCCGCTGCACGCCGCGCGCGTGTGGCTTTCGCTCGAGGAGCACGCTCGACAGTCACGCGCAACAGGACATCGGCCTCGCCGGTTTCTCGCCCTCGCACTGCTGTTCGTTACCCCCACTCATGATCCAAAAGAAGAAATCGCAGTCGCACGATCCGTACGCGCCCGTCGCGAAGAACCAGTTGCTGGCCGCACGCCTGCCGATGTGGCGTTCGAAACTTGTCGTCCTGCTGGTGTTCGGCGCGTTCGCCTCGCTGGCGGCGCGCGCGTTCTGGGTGCAGGTGGTCAATCAGGACTTCTACGTCGATCAGGGGCAAAAACGCTATCAGCGCACGCTCGAACTCGATGCGACGCGTGGACGCATCGTCGACCGCAACGGCTCGATGCTCGCTGTCAGTCTCGCGACCTACGAGATCTGGGCCTCGCCCAAGCTGCTCGACGAAGCCTCGTTCGCACCGCTTTCGAAGCTGCTCGACCTGCCGCTGGCGGAACTGCGGCGGCGTCTGAACGGCGACAAAACCTTTGTGCTGCTCAAGCGCCAGGTGGATGCCGACACCGCCGATCATCTCAACAAACTGGGTCTCGCCGGCATCACGCAGATCGCCGATTCGAAGCGTTTCTATCCCGAAGGAGAATCGGCGGCGCACGTGGTCGGCTTCACGGATATCGAGGACAACGGCCAGGAAGGCGTCGAACTCGCCGCCAACGAGCAACTGCTCGGCGTGCCGGGCCAGCGCGAAGTAATTCGCGACCGCCTGGGCCGGGTGGTGTCCGAGACCCGGCCGCTCGTGCCCGCTCAGAACGGCGACACCATCCACCTGACGATCGACCGGCGCATCCAGCAACTCGCTTACGCACAACTGAAGGACGCCATCGCCAAACATCACGCCGAGGCCGGCAGCGTGGTCGTGCTTGACGCGCGCAACGGCGAGATTCTCGCGCTCGCCAACTATCCGAGCTTCGATCCGAACGACCGCGCGCGGCTCACCGGGCGGCAACTGCGCAATCGCGCGGTCGTCGACACCTTCGAGCCGGGCTCGACGATCAAGCCGGTCGTCGTCGCGCTGTCGATCGACGAGGGCAAGGTGCGGCCGCAAAGCATCATCGATACCGCACCGGGCTGGTACAAGATCGGCCCGGCGGTGATTCACGACACGTCGAATCATGGCGCGATGACCGTCGCCGAAGCCGTGCAGAAATCGAGCAATATCGCGCTTGCCAAGCTCGCACTGAATCTGCCTGCTGAAACGATCTGGAACAAGTATCAGGAATACGGGCTTGGATTGAGGCCCGAGTTGACCTTTCCGGGCGTCGCTTCGGGCAAGGTGCGTCCGTACAAACGCTGGCGTCCGATCGAACAGGCGACGATGGCGTATGGCTACGGCCTGTCCACTTCGCTACTGCAGATCGCGCAGGTCTATACCGCCTATGCCGGCGACGGCACCATGCATCACGTGAGTCTGTTGCGGACAGACAAAAGCGCGGACGGCACCGCGAGTACGAGTGGCGCGGCGCAGGCCGTGGATAAGGGCCATGCAGTCACAACGCCCGCCACCGCGCGCGCGATCCGCTCGATGCTTGAAATGGCTACCGGCGCTGGCGGCACGGGGCGCGCAGCGGCGGTGGAAGGCTACCGGATCGGCGGCAAAACCGGCACGGCGCGCAAACAGGTCGGCGCGACTTACGCGAAAAACCGTTACCGCGCGCTGTTTGTCGGCATGGCGCCGATGAGTGACCCACGGCTGGTCGTCGCCGTGATGATCGACGACCCGGCCGGCAAGGCGTTCTATGGTGGGACGGTGGCCGGCCCGGTGTTCGGCGCGGTAACGGGTGGAGCGCTGCAATTGCTGGGGGTGCCGCCGGACGCGTGAGGAGCCGCTACTCCGTGAATCGCGCGGCGCAGTTCGTTACACCAACAGCGAAGGTTAGCGTCGCGCGTGATCGCTGCCCGCTTTCGCCAACGCCTCGATGCGGTTACGGCCATTGCGTTTGGCCTGGTACATCGCCCGATCGGCTTCTTCCATCATCGCGTGGCCGTGCACGGCCGCGTCGGCAGGCGCACCGGCAAGCGTGCGCGCCGCCACGCCGATCGACACAGTCAACGCAATGCGTTCGCCGTGGTCGTCCTGCAAATCCAACCTTTCGACAGCCAGCCGCACGCGCTCGGCGACCGTCAGCGCATCGGCCCGATCGCCTTGCAGCAGCGCGGTGAACTCTTCGCCGCCGTAGCGCGCCACGGTGTCGCCCAACCGCACCTGCTGCCGCACGCAGGCCGCCACTGCCGCCAGCGCGCGGTCGCCGGTCTGATGGCCGTAGGTGTCGTTGATCCGCTTGAAGCTGTCGATATCGATGAAAAGACATGCAACAGGCACGCCATACCGAACCGCGCGCATGATTTCCTCGCGCAGCCGTTCATCGAAGTAGCGGCGATTGGCGAGGCCAGTCAGCGAATCGGTCATACCGAGTTGCTTGAGCCGCTCGCGATGCGCGACATTGTCGAGACTCGCCGTGACGATGCTCGCAAAGCGTTCCAGGATATCCGTGGGCATGCCTTCCGCGAAACGCGCCGGATCGTCGCTGCACAAGCATAGATAGCCGCTCACAGTGTCGCCCGCGGCAAGCGGCAGCAAGATCGCGCTCGCCGGCGTGTCGGCGTCGCCGAAGAATGCGCGGCGCGCCGTTTCATCCAGTTGGCCAAGTTTGCCCAGCCACGGCCGTCCTTCGTCGCACAAACCAAGGGCTGCGAGTCCTCCTTCGCGTGACGTTCTCAGATTGGGCTGGTCGAGCGCATCCAGAGCGCCCGGATCGAGCAGTTCGAGCAGCATCGGCGCGCGGTCGTCGAGCCACAACGTCACGCTCGCCAGCGAGAATTCCTTCGGCAGATGGCTGAACAGCGTGTCGAGAAACGACGCGAAATCCTGTGCGCCGATCAATCTCAATTCGACGTTCTGGAAACGGCGCAGCGTGCGCTCGTTGTGCTGCACGGTGTCGACGAGCGAGCGCAGTCGGTCTGAAAGCGGCGTTTGGGCGAGATTCGTCACGTTATTGATGCGGGCCCGGAGGCGAAGCGGGGTCGGCGGCCCCAACCGCTGTAATAACGGCCAATTCCGCGAGGTCTTGAGGGTTGGATCACCAGGTACGCAAATCGGCGCTTTAACAGGGCGATCATGCAGAGGGATCAAGCGCGGGAATTTTGAGCGTGATCTTAAGTTTGGCTTAATTCTTACCTGTAACTATGGCACCCAACATCCCCTGTTGAGCCGCCAGAACATCGGCGGCGCTTTTTTTCTCAAGGGATGTCGCCGACGCGCCGATAGATGGAAAGCATGCCTGCGAAGAAGGAGTCAAACGATGGTGGAAGACACGGTATTCGAGCATCTGCGCGCGATGCCCGGCAACGAATGGGTGCGCCAGATCCACTCGTGCAAGGTCTCGGACCCCTTGCAGCCCCCTTGGGGACGCTCGTACAGACTCGTCGAATGGACCATGAAGCACACCCCCGAATCGAGCCGCCGCGTGGTGCCCGCGGAAAGCACGCCACTCGAAATCGCACAGGCGGTCGTGTCGCACATTCCGGGCCGCCGCTTCTGCCAGCACGGCGACGATTGATCCTGTTGCCGGCAACCTGCCCTCAGTTTTTCGCGCGCTTCGCCATTTCCTCCTCAAACAGGGCGAATTCCTCCCCTGCGGCTTTTGCGACACTCGGCCGCTGCATCAAGCGCTTGTAGTAAGCCGCCACCGCCGGCCATTGCGACAGATCGATGCCGCCATGCGACGCCCAGTTCAGCACGGTGACCAGATACGCGTCGCCCACGCTGAACGCGTCGAGCAGATACTCGCTTTGCGCCAGATGATCCTGCAGAACGCCTAGCCGCAATGCGGCCTTGTCGCGCGCATAGCGCTTCACGTCTTCGGGCGCGCGCGCATCGAGCAGCGGCACGAACACCGCCTTGTGCAACTCCGTACTGATAAAACCCAGCCATTGCTGCAAGCGCGCGCGCTGTGCCGTGCCCGCGGCAGGCGCAAGCCGTGCGACCGGAAAATGATCGGCCACATACGGCAGGATCGCCGTGTTTTCGGTCAACAGCCAGCCTTCATCCGTGCGCAGCACCGGCACCTGCCCGAGCGGACTGATCGGATAGAAGTCCGAGCCGTCCGACAACTGTTTAGACTTCGTGTCGACCTGAATGAACCCAGCCTGTGCCCCCGCCTCGTACAACGCGATTCGGGTGGCCAGTGAACAAGCGAGCGGCGAGAAGTACAGATCCATGGGGAATCCCCTGTCGTTGGTGTTTTTGTACTATATTGCATATAAATCACTTCCGCCATATTTTTATGCAGACCAGTACAAAAAAAGAAGTCCGCCCGCGCGGCCGGCCGCGTGCCTATGATTCCGACCAGGCGCTCGCCGATGCAAGAGACGTGTTCTGGCGCAGCGGCTATGCGGGCACCTCGCTGGATCAATTGAGCACTGCGACCGGTATGAACCGCCCGAGTCTGTACGGTGCATTCGGCGACAAACATGCGTTGTATCTGACCACGCTCGAACGTTATATCGAGGCCGGCCGGCTCGCGATGGTTCATGCACTCGGCGAAGACCTGTCATTGCCGCAGGCCCTGCTGCGCGTTTATGACGGCGCGCTCGCGTGGTACCTGCCTGCCGACGGCGATCCGCTCGGCTGCTTCATGATCGGCACCGCCGCGGTCGAAGCGGTGGATGACGCCGAAGTCCGCGCGGCGCTAGCCGAGGGACTACGCACCTACGACAAGGCCTTCGAGAAACGCTTCAAGCTGGCGCAGGCCGCGGGCGAACTGGCCGCCGATGCGCAACCACTTCTCCTCGCGAAGATCGCGTCGGCGATTTTGCACAGCCTCGCGTTGCGCGCCCGCGCGGGCGATTCGCGCGCGTCGCTACGGGCGACGGCGATTGCGGGCGTGGCGTTGATATGTGGCAATGCGGGCGCGTCACCTGTGCCGGCAACGATTAAAACCACAGCGAAGGGACGTGGACGCTAGGCGGAAAGTGTTTCGCTCGCGTCGTTCGGTTTCCGCCCGGATCATAGGCGGCCGAGGGTAGCCACCTTTGCAATGCTTGACAGTCACGGGGAACGGTTTTGCCTATGATGGGCGTTTCCGCCCGACACGCTACGGTTCCGATATGAGCTATCCGTACGACTTGATTACCGCCACCTGTCTTTTCATCATCGTGGTTTCCACCTCCATCATGCTCGCGCTCGCCTGAGCGTTGTAACGCACCCTGCTGTAAGGGGTACGAGCAGGTCAACGCGCGCCACGCGGTTCCATAAAAAGACGGGATATACTGTGCATATATACAGTAATTTTCGTCTGAACAATGCGCCTTCCTCCCTTCGACCCTCCCACTCTCGCCGAACTGCGCGCCTGGTGGCGCACGCATGACGAGCAGGCCATCCAGCGGCTCATCCTCGAAATCCAACGACAGCGGCTCACGCTGCTGGAGTTGCGCAACCTGATCGACAGCGGCGTCCAGCAGGCGCGCGCCGCCGACCGCACGCTGGTCGAACGCGGCGAACCACTCATGACGTTACGCATACGGATCGCGCAGGAGGTGCTGCGTGTGGGTGACATCGACGATACGCGGCAGATGAGTCGCGCCGAACAGGAAAAGCTCGCCGTGCGCACCGAGGGCCAGATGGAATACGCTCGCGAAGGCCGCCTGAGGCGGCAGCGCCGGAATATCTAGTTCGAGTGCGGCAGCGTGTTTCCGCGCACCGAACGAAAAATCGGTGTGCGGCCGTCTATGCCGCAGAATCAGCGCGTTTGCGTGGCGACGCGCAGGCCGAGCGAAATGAACAGCACGCCGATAATCTTGTTTTGCCAGCGGCTAAGCCATGTCAGGCGCTTGACGAGTTTGCCCAACGGACGAATCGTCAGCACGATCAGCGTTGTATAAAGCGCGCTCATGCCGACGAAGATCAAGCCGAGCGTCGTGAACTGCAGGAACGAAGAACCGTGCTCGGGGCGAACGAACTGCGGCAGGAACGCGAGGAAAAACAGCGCGGTCTTGGGGTTCAGCACTTCGGCAGGGATCGCCTGAAAGAAGGCCTTGGAGGCGGATACCGGCGCGACAGCCGGCAAATGCGCGCTCGCCTGCTTTTCGCGCAAGGCGCGAATGCCCAGATAGACGAGATAGGCGGCGCCGACGATTTTCACGGCATTGAAAGCGAGCGCCGACGTCATCAGCAAGGCCGACAGGCCAATCGCGGCGCCCAACGTGTGGATGAAATCGCCAGCGGCGACGCCGAGACCAGTGAGTATGCCGGCCTTGCGCCCACCATGCACCGTGCGGGTCAAAACCAGCAGAACGGCCGGACCGGGAATCAGAAAGAGCCCGAGTACAACGGCAACGAAGGTTCCTAGCGTAGAAAGATCAAGCATGTTGTCTCCTGGGTGGCGCGCCCGGTTCAGCGGACAGGCGCGCGTTCAGCGGACGATTGTAGATCGTTCGGCGATTCCCCGCCGACGATCCGTTACCATTGCGAGCACAGGGCCGCCTGCGCTCCGCATGCGGCCCGCATTTTTTCATCCACTGAAGTCTTTGCCTTGCCCACCTACACCTTGCCCGCGCCGCTTTCCGCGGAACTCGATATTCGCAAGAGCCGTTTCATCGCGCACGCGATACCGGTCGCCGACCGCGACGCCGCGATGGCCGAATTGCGGCGTCTGCGCGACGAGCATCCTGGCGCGACGCATGTCTGCTGGGCGCTGCTGGCAGGTGGCCAGTCAGGCATGTCTGACGACGGCGAGCCGTCCGGCACCGCGGGCCGGCCGATTCTCGAAGTGCTGCGGCATCACGATCTGGACGGCGTGCTGGCCGCCGTCGTGCGGTATTACGGCGGCGTGAAGCTGGGCGCCGGCGGGCTGGTGCGAGCGTATACCGATGCGATTGCTTCGGTTCTATTGGACGCGCCGCGGGTGGAGAGGATTGCCCAGGTCACGCTGATCGTCGAAGTGAGCTATGCCGATGAAGCGAAGGTGAGGAGATGGATCGAGGCTGAAGGTTACGGACTTGTGGACAGTGCCTACGGGATGCTGGTGAAGATAACTGTCCGCCTGCCCGTCAACGCGGTAGATGATGCCCGGCTAGCCCTGGTAGATATGACTCAGGGGAAAGCCGGGTTCTTTTGATCGTGTTGCCCCGGAGCGGGCTGCTTCAATTGTTCGAGCATTCCGGCCCCTGATCCAGGTAATGACCCAACTAAGAAGATGCGCGGGATCGGCTCGCTGTTACCATGCTGCTCTGTACCGGAATGACTCAACCTAAAAGGCAATTCCTCTGACCTCGACCGCCGCTTTTTCCAGCACAGCGCCCGAGTCGCCGCAACAGAGTCAGTCTCTGCGGCCATCGCTCGATCCCATGCGTCCGGGCCTGAGATCCACCGTACTCAAGGGTTGCGGCGTCGTCGCACTGCCGTTGATGCTGTCCGCCTGCTCCTGGTCGTGGTTCGGCCTGAATTGCCCACCGCGCGCAGCCGCGCATTCAACCGGCTGGCTGAGTGTCGCGCCCGCGCGCGATTTCGCCTACGTGCCCGCTAGCACCGGCCAGGTGTCGCCGAACCGGATCGAAAACACGGCGATGACCGGCATCGTGCTAAAAAGCGACATCAACGAGACCGTGCGCAACAGCATTGCCAGCAGCTTGCAGGTCGCGGGCTTTCATCTCGTCGAAGGCAGGAAGGTGCTGAGCGGCAGCATCGAGAAGTTCACCGTGGACGACGCGCGGTCGCCGGCGTTCTGGACGCTGAAAATGCGCTATATCGTGACCGATGCCACGACCCAGAAGGTTGTGTTCTCAACCACCAAGACGGTCCGGCAGAAATCGCCCAAATTCACGAGTAATACCATCGCTATCGAAGACACGGTCAAACTGAGTGTCGAAGCGTTGATCAGCGATCCAGGCTTCGTCAACTCGGTGAATTGAGCGGACGGACTGAATCGGCGCCGTCCGCCGGTTCGCTACAATCGGGAAATATCGAGGGGAACGCAAAATCGCGCAGAATTGAAGCGCCGCTGACGCCTGCCATCTTGCGTGCCCGATTCGGCAACCCTGTCCCCACCTCCGTGCGAGCCGTCATGTCTATCACCACCTGGCTGTTCTTCCTGCCCGCCTGCTTCGCCATCAACCTCGCGCCCGGCCCGAATAATCTTCTATCCATCAACGTTGCAGCGCGTCACGGCTTCATGACGGCTTTCGTCGGCGGCACCGGCCGGCTGGTTGCGTTCGCGTTGATGCTGGTGTTGGCTGCGACTGGCCTCGCCGTCGTGCTGCACGCATCCGAGTGGTTCTTTCTGGCGATCAAACTGGCCGGCGCCGCCTATCTGATCTGGCTTGCCATCCAGTTGTGGCGCAGCGACGCGCCGGCCATCGATACGATTCAACAGGACGACGCATCGCTCTGGCGGATTGCACGGCAGGAGTGCCTGGTGGCCGCGGGCAATCCGAAAGCGATTCTGGTTTTCACCGCATTTTTGCCGCAGTTCGTCGACATCGCCAAACCGATGCTGCCGCAGTTCGCGGTGCTCGGCGCAAGCTTTCTGGTACTCGAATGGGTGGCGATCGCGCTGTATTCGTGGGCCGGCATGCACCTTGGCAAATGGCTGGTTCGCGCGAAGGTTCGCCGGTGGTTCAATCGCTGCTGCGGGACGTTTCTGGCGGCAATCGGTGTGAGTTTTCTGCTGGTTCGGCGGACATAAAGCGCCTGAACTCAAAGCTTGATAGTCAGCTTTCCGAATTATCTGCCCAGCAACACCTCGGTTGTACGACGCCTTCTCGCACCGTTGAAACCCGAATGGCAGTCGGCAGTTCGTGCAACCATAAACAATAGCTAATGCACGGTCGCAGAAACTTTAACTGTCAGTAATCGTCCTGCGCCTTTATGCTCGAAAAATGACCCGCCGCCGCGGCAGGACCATGCGCGGCATCGGACAAGCGACTTCTCATAGTCATAGGGGCGGCATCATGAAGATCTGTATCTTCGGAGCAGGAGCGATTGGCGGTTTGATGGGCGTGCAACTGGCGCGGGCCGGCGCGGATGTGAGTTTCGTCGCGCGCGGCGCGCATCTTGCCGCCATGCGCGAACACGGCGCACGCCTGATCATGGACGGCGAAACGTTCAGCGCGCCGGTGCGCTGCACGTCCGACCCG
The DNA here is from genome assembly GCF_046026675.1 of Paraburkholderia sediminicola. Lineage (GTDB taxonomy): Bacteria > Pseudomonadota > Gammaproteobacteria > Burkholderiales > Burkholderiaceae > Paraburkholderia > Paraburkholderia sediminicola_F. The sequence continues at coordinate 3,009,963 of NZ_JAQQEY010000002.1, forward strand.
CGCGAACTCGGCGTGCAAGACTTCGTGATCATCACGCTGAAGGCGCACTCGCTGCCCGGCGTAGTCGACGCGATGCAGCCGCTCCTCGGCAAGCACACGGCGATCGTCACCGGCGTCAACGGCATCCCCTATTGGTACTTTTATCAGCACGGCGGAAAATTCGCCGGCACGCGGCTCGCCAGCATCGACCCGGACGGCAGCCAATGGACCAAACTCGGACCAGAACGAGCGATTGGCTGTGTGCTGTACCCTGCTGCGGAGATCGTCGAGCCTGGCGTCATCAAGCATGTGTATGGCAAGAAATTTCCGATCGGCGAGCCGAGCGGCGAACGCACGCCGCGCATTCAGCAGTTGCACGAGATCATGCAGGCAGCAGGATTCGACGCGCCGATCCGCGACAACATCCGCGACGAAATCTGGCTCAAGTTGTGGGGAAATCTGTGCTTCAACCCGATCAGCGCATTGACCCACGCCACACTCGATATCCTCACCAGCGACCCCGGCACGCGTGCGGTATCACGCACGATGATGCTGGAAGCCAAGCGCATCGCGGATCAGTTCGGCGTGCATTTTCGCGTGGATGTGGAGAAGCGCATCGACGGTGCGGGTGCAGTCGGCGCGCATAAGACCTCGACGCTGGTCGATCTGGAGAATCGCCGTCCAATGGAGATTGATCCGCTACTGACGGTGGTGCAGGAAATGGGCCATCTCGTTGCCGAGCCCACACCGACGATCGACGTCGTGCTCGCCCTCATCAAGCTGCGCGAACGGATGGCGTTGCAGGGCGATTGAGCGCCGCGCCGGTTGGCGCTTCGATCGGCGTCTTACAAGACTCATAAAAGGATCGAACGCCACGCGCTCGATCCTTTTTCACATCCCTATTGATCGATCGCCAGCCACACCGCCTTGGGCTCGGTGAAGTTTTCAATCGCCACATCGCCGTGCTCGCGGCCAAAGCCCGAATCGCCGGAACCGCCCCAGGGCAATCGCACATCGGTGTAGCCGTAGGTATTGATCCACACGGTGCCCGCCCTCAGGTCACGCGCGACCCGATGCACGCGGCCGATATCCGCGCTCCATACGCCAGCCGCAAGGCTATACAACGTGCCATTGGCGATACGGATCGCATCGGCTTCGTCGTTGAAGCGAATCACGCTCGCCACCGGTCCGAAGATCTCCTCCTGCGAAATACGCATTTCATGCTCGACATTGGCGAACACCGTCGGCTCGACGAAGAAGCCGCGCTCGCCCACTCGCACGCCGCCGGTCACAAGCGATGCCCCCTCGGAGCGCCCTGTCTCGACGTAGCCGAGCACGGTTTTCATCTGCGCCGCGGAAATAAGCGGGCCCATCGATGTTTCGCGCGCAGCCGGATCGCCGACCTTGATCGCCTTCGCACGTGCCGCGAGACGCTCGACCACTTCGTCGTAAACGTCACGGTGAGCCAGAATCCGCGAGCCTGCCGAACATACCTGGCCGGTGTTGAAGAAAATGCCTGACGCCGCGGCTCGCACCGCATTGTCGAGATTCGCATCAGGGAAGATCAGATTTGCCGACTTGCCGCCGAGCTCGAGCGTGACGCGCTTGAAGTTGCCGGCCGCGCCCTGCAGAATGCCCCGCCCCACGGAAGGCGAGCCCGTGAAGGTCACCTTGTCGATGCCGGGATGCGCCACCAGCGCATCGCCGACCACCCGCCCCTTGCCGGTGACGATGTTCAGTACTCCCGGAGGAACACCCGCCTCGAGCGCGAGTTCACCGAGGCGCAACGCGGTCAGCGGCGTAATCTCCGCGGGCTTGACAATCAGCGTGCAACCGCATGCCAGCGCGGGCGCGATTTTCCACATACCGATCATCAGCGGGAAATTCCACGGCACGATCGCGGCGACCACGCCCACAGGTTCACGCAGCGTGTACGTCAAGGCATCGGGACGTACCGGCACCACCTGCCCGTTGATCTTGTCGCACCAGCCTGCGTAGTATTCGAGCGTATCGATCGCTGCCGGAATATCCTGGCGCATTACCGCCGAGATAGGTTTGCCGGCGTCGAGGCTTTCGAGCGCCGCGAGTTCGTCCAGATTCGCGCGCATCAGGCCGGCGAGACGCATCAGTATGCGGCCCCGGTCGGCTGCCCGTATCGCGTTCCATACTTTCAACGCGGCACGCGCCGCGCGCACCGCGGTATCGACATCGGCCGCGCTGCCTTGTGCAACCAGCGCAATCGGCTCTTCGGTCGCCGGGTTGATGTCGATGGAATATTCGCCGGTGCCAGGCGGCAAACGCTTGCCGTCGACCAGCAAATCATGGCGCCTGAGATCGGTTTCGGTTTCCATCATGAAGCTCCTTGCTTGGGATATTGCGTGGGCCGACCGGCAGCGGATCGGCCGGCGCCGCGCCTGCGGCAGGCGAAGCCACACCGGCGAGCGCGGCAAACTGCGCCCAGGCCGCTGCGGCGTTGGGTCTGAGGGAGCGATTGCGGCGATGTACGAGCAGCGTCGTCAGATTGATCTCGGGCACCAGCGGCCGGCTCACCAGTGACGCGCCGGGCGCGGGCCAATGTCCATCGACGGGTAAAACGCCAACGCCAAGGCCCAATTCGACCATGCGCGACACTGCCGCAACATGGCCGAGTTCCTGCACGGGCCGTCGCTTCAGGCCGTGCGAGTTGAAGGCAAGATCGAGCGCGGCGCGCACACCCGCGTCGGCATTCAACGTGACGAGCGCCCACTCGTGCAATGCATGCCATGCGACGCTGGCTTGCCGCGCCAGCGGATGCGCGGGCGGCATCACCACATGCAGCGGCGTCGTGAACACCACTTGCGCATGCAACTGATCGCTGGCCAGAGGCTCCGCTACCGAGACCACGCCGAAGTCCACTTCCCCCTGTTCGACACTCGCGAGCACGCAGCTTTGCGATTGATCTCGGAGGGACACGATCAGCTCGGGAAACGCTGACGCGCAACGCGCCAGCCCCTGCGCCACCCAACTCGACGACAACACAGGATTGCTCGCCAGCACGACCACGCCAGTGTGTCCGTCGTAAGCGGCACGCTCCTCGCGCAGCGTCAATTCGATTTCATCGAGCAGGCGGCCGATTCTGCGCTCGAGACTCGCGCCCGCATGAGTCAGTTCTACCTGCCGCGTGGTGCGGTCGAACAGCTTCAATTCAACGGCGTCTTCAAGTTCGCGCACACAACGGCTCACCGCCGACTGCGTCAGATCGAACTCGCGCGCCGCGCGCGTAAAGCTCCGTTCACGCGCGACGGCGACAAACACCTTGAGTTGCTGCAGCGAAACATTCATAACGTTACTGCCGGGTGTAGATGGGTCACCCTATTCCCCCGATTGCTCAGGCCAGTGGCTAAGCCGCGAGGCCTTGCTGCCGGCAACGGCCAGCACGCCCTGGGGCTCATTGTGCGCTTCGATCCAGCGTGAACGCATTGGCGCAAGAATGAACTTCGCCGAAATGCCCGCGGCAATCGTGACGACGGCCGAAACGATAAAGACGAGACTCCAGCCGCCTGTGGCCGACAGTACCGAAGCAATCGGCACCAGCAGCGAGGCCGTGCCCTTCGCGGTGTACAGCGTGCCCGCATTGGCCGCCGCATATTTGCTGCCGAAGGTATCGGCGCAAATCGCGGGAAAGATCGAGAAAATTTCGCCCCAGAACAGGAAGATCAACGCGGCGAACGTCATGAACGCATACGGGTTGGTGCCGTACTGCATGAGGCCGAGCAATGCGAGGCCCTCGCCGATAAAGATCACGAACATCGTGTTCTCACGGCCGAGTTTGTCGGAGATGAAACCACACAGCGGGCGGGTAAAGCCGTTGCAGATATTGTCGATGGAAAGCGTGGCCGTGAGCAGCGGCAGGGTCATGCCGAAGATCGTCATCGGAATGCGTGCGAGCCCCCAGTCTTTGGCGATCGGACCGATTTGCGCGGTCGCCATCAGGCCGCCCGCCGCCACCGCGACAAACGACACATAGATCACCCAGAACACCGGTGTCTTGATCATCTGGCCCGGCGTGTAATCGACCTTGGTGACCGCGAACTTCTTCTTCGGTGCGGCTTGCAGGCTCAAATTCGGCTTCTTTAACAGCAGCGCGAGCAAAAGTATGCAGACGCCCTGCAGGATGCCGAAGAAAAAGAAGGTGTGCTCATAGCCCGAGCGCGTGATCATGTTGGCGATCGGAATGACGGTGACGGCCGCGCCCGCGCCAAAACCTGCAGCAGTCAAACCGGCCGCAAGACCCCGGCGATCCGGAAACCACTTCAACGCGTTGCCGACACAGGTACCGTACACGCCGCCGGCACCGATCCCGGCAATGACCGCTGAAACATACAGCATCGGCAAGGTCGTCGCATACGAGTTCATCACCCACGCGAGGCCGGCGCATACCGCGCCGCCGGCGACCACCGGGCGCGGTCCGAATTTATCGACCAGCCAGCCCTCCACCGGCACGAGCCATGTTTCTGTGAGAATGAAAATAGCGAACGCGAGCTGAATGGATGCTTCACCCCAGTGATGCCGCGAATTCATCGGCGTGACGAACAACGTCCATGCGTATTGCAGATTGGCTACCAATGCCATGCACATCATGCCGATGACGAGCTGCCACCAGCGGTTCGCCCAGAATACGCGAGTCGTGGTCTGTCGAGTGATATCGTCCATGAGCCTTGTCTCCGCTATTTATTGAGTGCGGCCGGCCGTCACGCCGCACTGTATGCGTCTCACCTTATGCTTATGACCCGAATAGCCTTGCCATTCGGGAATATTTAATATATGCGTCTTTAATTCGAATTCTTTAAGGCCTGTTCCTGCCTGAATCATCGTTTTTCAGACGATTTCTTTATTCCGATCAATTAAGTATCGGCACTGCATCGGCGTTTCGCCGCTTCCCCTGCCATGCCTTGAATCCAAGCGTTAACCCGAGTACTGCGCCGAGTACAACGCCGGGTGCTGCACCGGCAATTCCGCTTCTTATACAGCCCCATGCTAGGGTCATTGCTGAATAACTAATAATTAAAGTTTGTTATTATGTCGATTCATATTTGCTTATACATCGGCCATGACGATGCGCAATGCCACTCTGCGGCAATTGAAGGTCTTTGAAACGGTAGCGCGGCACCTCAGCTTCTCGCGTGCCGCGGAAGAATTGCATCTGACGCAGCCCGCCGTCTCCACCCAGGTCCGGCAACTCGAGGAACACGCGGGGCTGCCGCTGTTCGAGCAGCTCGGCAAAAAAATCTATCTGACGCCGGCCGGCACCGAGATGCTCCACTACAGCCGCGCGATCATTCAGCAGTTCCACGAAGTCGACGAGGCGATGAGTCAGCTCAAGGGCGTCTCCGGCGGCAAGCTGAACGTCGCGGTGATCAGCGCCGGCGACTACTTTTTCCCGCGCCTGCTGGCCGAATTCACGCGGCGTTACGCGGGCGTCGTGCTCAATCTCGCCGTACACAATCGCGCAGAACTGCTGCATCAACTCGCGACCAACCAGACCGATCTCGCGGTGATGGTGCGGCCGCCGCACGAAACCGACGCGACCAACGAACCGTTCGCGCCGCACCCCTATGTGATCGTGGCGGCGCCCACGCATCCGCTCGCGCACAAACGCAACATCAAGATGAGCCAGCTGGCGAGCGAGGCCTTCATCGTGCGCGAACGCGGCTCGGACACCTGGAACTCGATGGAAGAAGGCTTTGCCGGCCGTCTCGCCAATCTGAAGATCGCGATGGAGATCAAGAGTACCGAAACGATCAAGCAGGCGGTGATCGCCGGCATGGGCATCGCGTTCCTGTCCGCACATACGATCAGTCTCGAATTGCAGCTCGGCCATCTGGTCGTACTCGACGTCGAAAGCTTTCCTGTCATGCTCAACTGGTACGTCGTACATCGGAAGAACAAGCGTCTGCCGCCGGTTGCGGTTGCCTTCAAACGCTTCCTGATGGAGGAAGGCGCGGGTCTCATCGAGAAGATCACCCGCGTGAAGGAATTGAGCGTCTATAAGCAGTAGGCTATGGAAAGCCAATGAAACTTTAACTATTGCGGATTGATCAGTATCCCTATGCTGCAAGTGAGTTCCCTTACTTGTCAGCCCAGGAGGCCGATCATGAACCACGCTGCGGTTGAGTCTCACGCCAGCACACGTATTGCACGCGCCACCGCGAATAACCCCGACGACGCCCATCTGAGCGCGTTCAACGCGGCCTTCAGCGACCTTGGCCTGCGGTTCCGCTGGGACCAGGCCACGCTCGATGTGCTGAAGGAATTCAACAGCGAAGCGGCGCGCATCACTGCCTACATCGAGCGGTTTCACGCGCATCTTCACAGCGCGTACGACGCCGAGTTTCTTGCCCAGATGATCCTGAGCAAGAAAGCCAGGTACTACAGTGAATTCGCGGCGGCCGGCGAATAAGGGCTTCAGCAGGACGATTCCGCCGTTCGCTCTGCTCGCCGCCCGGCGCATCGGTGTATTCATCTTTGACGGCACATTGCGCGGTGGGTGGCACGTTGGCGGACAGATCCGCGCTTTTGTACGCCCACCGTCTCCACGTTATGCCAGCCGTGCCGGTGCCGGTATGCTGCCGCGCGCACCATGCCGGGCGTTATTTCGCGCAGCGCCCACGCCTGCTCTTCGCCGCCATGCCATTCGATGCGCGCCAACAAGCCGCGTCGCTCCAGCGCAAATCCATCGCAACGTCCGGCAAACGCATGACAGTGTGAATCGCGATCGTTCGAGTACTCGCGGCTGGTCATCAGATGCGTGCCTAGCGCAACAGCCAGCATACTCATCGCAAGCAGCGCGGCGAGTCCGAACGGCTGCGCCTGTTCAGTGACGAAGCCGTAGCCGAGCCAGCCACACAGTAGAAGCGCCGAGACGTTGACAATGCCATGCCCTGGACGCGCGACCGTAGTCAGATCCAGCACGCCACGCAGTTTGCAGAATGCGATTGCGGAGGTGGCGAACACCAGCGCACCGATGAAGACCGCGGCACAGAGCTCGATACGCTCGACATTCGCCTGCGCCGCCGCCGACAGGTAGCACGCAAACCCGCCCACCATGACGGCGAGCCCCGTGCCACTGCCGAGCAACGCAACGAGCCGCGGCCGTCGCGTCATAGCGCTATCTCGCACACGGCGGTCAAGGTATTGCTCAGTGTGCCGATCCCTTCGATTGAGATCGTCACGGTCGCGCCGTCCTTGATCGAGCCGACGCCGACCGACGTGCCGCACGCAATCACATCACCCGGTTCGAGCGTTAAGTCCTGTGAAATCAGACTCACCTGCTCAGCAGGAGAAAACACCATATCGGCAAGCGGGTAGTTCTGCCGCTCCACCCCATCGAGCATCGTCACGAGACGCGCTTCGCGCCAGTCGAAACCAGAGACGATCGAGGGTCCGATACAGCAGAACGTATCGAAGCCTTTCGCGCGGCACCATTGCGGGAAGTGCGGGTTCTCGTTCAGCAGATCGGCGGCGGTCACGTCGTTGACCAGCGTGTAGCCGAAGATCGATTCCGCAGCCTCTTCGATACTCGCGTCGCGGCAGCGCCGCCCAATCACGATACCGAGTTCGCCTTCGTAGACGATCTTGCCCGCGTAACTGAGCGGCCGACGGATCGGTTCACCCGAACCGATCACCGACCCCGCCGGCTTCAACAGAAATAACGGATGTGCCGGCACAGGCTTGTCGAGCTTCGCCGCGAGCGCGTGAAAGTTATTCCACAACGCGACAATCTTGCCGGGCGCACAAGGCGCGAGCGGCGTGAGCGCACGTGTCGACAATACTGCACCGGTCGGCACCGGTTGATTGAGACTTTCGTACTCGTGCAAATAACCGCCTTCCACACGGCCGAACACGACACCACCGTCGCTCGACATGAAACGCATCCACGTATCCATACATCGCTCCTTGAGTTCTCAGATCGCGCCTGCGGTCCGCAATGCGCTGATCTGTTCGGGCGAGTAGCCGAGTTCAGTCATCACCTCGTCGGTATGCTCACCCAGCAGTGGCGAGCGCGTAACTTCGGTCGGGCTGTCCGACAGTTTGATAGGATTACCAACCGTCAGATACTTGCCGCGGGTCGGATGATCCACTTCGACAATCGTGCCGGTCTTGCGCAGCGACGGCTCTTCGGCGATTTCCTTCATCGAGAGAATCGGCCCGCAAGGAATGTCGTATTTATTGAGGATTTGCATGGCCTCGAACTTGGTCTTGGTCATGGTCCACCGCTCGATCTCGGCAAAGATATCCTTCAGATGCGGCAAGCGCGCGGCAGGCGTCGCGTAGTTCGGATCGGTGGCCCACTCTTCCTTGCCGATCACGTTGCAGATCTTCGCCCACACCGGCGCCTGCGTGATGAAGTAGATATACGCATTCGGATCCGTCTCCCAGCCCTTGCACTTCAGAATCCAGCCAGGCTGACCACCGCCCGAAGCATTCCCCGCGCGCGGCACCGCTTCACCGAACGTTCCGTTCGGATATTGCGGATACTCTTTCATCGTGCCAGTGCGCTCAAGCCGCTGCTGGTCGCGCAGCTTCACGCGGCACAGGTTGAGCACACCGTCCTGCATCGCGGCGAGCACCTTCTGACCGCGCCCGGTTAGCGTGCGCTGATACAGCGCCGTGACAATGCCGAGCGCCAGATGCAAACCCGTGCCGCTGTCGCCGATCTGCGCGCCGCTCACTACCGGCGGACCATCGTCGAAGCCGGTGGTCGAGGCCGCGCCGCCCGCGCATTGCGCTACGTTCTCGTAGACCTTGCAGTCCTCGTATGGGCCGGGGCCGAAACCCTTCACGGAAGCCACAATCATGCGCGGGTTCAACTCCTGAATCCGCTCCCACGTGAAGCCCATCCGGTCCAGCGCGCCCGGCGCGAAATTCTCCACCAGCACGTCGCACTTCTGGATCAGCGCCTCGAGTACCAGCTTGCCTTCCGGGTTCTTGGTATCGATCGTGACCGAGCGCTTGTTGTGATTGAGCATCGTGAAGTACAAGCTGTCCACGTCGGGAATGTCCCGTAGTTGCTCGCGCGTGATGTCGCCGGCGCCGGCCCGCTCCACCTTGATCACGTCTGCGCCGAACCACGCGAGCAACTGCGTGCAGGTCGGACCCGATTGCACGTGCGTGAAATCGAGAATGCGCACGCCGTCGAGTGCTTTGCTCATGTCAAGTCTCCTGTCCTGATCAGTCAGTTGTGTGCAACGGTTATCGACCGACGCGCCCGCTTCGATAACGTCCGCTCACGCGGATGTCTGGTTAGTCTCGGTACATACGGTATGTGATATATCAGATTCGATCAAGCGCGATCTCAAAATGTAGCTGCTTCGGGATTTCTGTCCTGAATGCCTGTCTGGCTTGCGTTGCAGCGAGATAACGCCGCTTCGGCCCGCTCGATTCGAGGGAAAACACCGAGGTGTACTGTTTGTCTCGATTGCCTTTGATATATCACATACTATATTTCAGTGACCGTCAAGCCGGGCTTAACCCCCACTGCGAGGCGGCGACTAGCGAGGAAAGAAATGAATCGGAAAAGCAAAAGGCCCGCGGTGACGTCATCACCGCGGGCCTTTTTCCTTCAGTTGCGCCAATCAGGCGCCTAAGCAGCCATCAATCCAGAAAGTCACAATTCGCTTCGACGAACGTCGCCAGATCGAGCGAATGCTGGCGTGTAAGACGCTCAGCCAGTTCGGTATCGCGCTGCTCCAGCGCCTCGATAATGCGCAGGTGGTCGACGATCGAACGCGACGCGCGGTCGCTTTGCGAAATGGTCATGCGGCGAATCGCCCGCACGTGGATGAAGATGTTCTTGATCGTGTCGAGAATGATCCGCGACTTCGACAGTTCGACGATCGCCTGATGAAACGCGATGTTGGCGTCGGAATACTCGGCAATGTGCTCGGCCGGCGTGGCGTCGCGGAAATTGTCGAACATGTGCCGCAGGCGGGCGATTTCCTCGTCCGTGGCGTGCAGCGTGGCAAGACGCGCCGCCATGCTTTCGAGCGCGGCCCACATCTGGATCATTTCGACGATTTCACGCTTGCTCTTGCGCACGATATAGATGCCGCGCCGCGGCACCATGCGCAAAAAACCTTCCTGTTCAAGCAGCGTCATCGCCTCGCGCACCGGCGTGCGGCTTACGCCCAGCGATTCGCTCAGCACGCGCTCGTCGAGGCGGATTTCTTCGTGAGTCCGGTAGATATCCGCGTCGGCAATGGCCTGGCGGAGCATGGCATACGCCTGATCGCGCAAGCTCACGCTCGCGCTGATCGGCTGCAACGACAACGTCAGGGGTGTGGCCACTGTTTCAGTTTGAAGTTCTGACGACATTCATCGCCTCTTGTTGAACATGCGCACGATACGGCGCCACTGCGCCCGTTCTGCCATCCTGCTCGCCCAAGCCGACGAACCGGCCATGTTGCGCTGCAAGTTGCGCAACCGGCTGCGGGATCCAGCGGGTCAACAGCACGGTGGCGGCAGAGCCCAAACCTACAAAACCAGCGGCGAGCAGCGAGAGAGGAACAAATTCCATTTGTAACTCCGAATGATTGAGTGAATAGATGACTCAATCATATGCTGCAGCGCCGCAAAAATCAATATTCCGTATGTAGTATATCAGTCACTGTTGTTTTTAGGATCGCATGTCCAAGGTAGCACGGGCAACCCGCGGGCGGTTCCTCTGCTCGTCCAAACACACAAAGCTCGGTGTAAACGCGCAAAACGCGCGCTATGCGCGCAGTTGCGTTCGATGATCGCGCAATTCCACCCGAATGCGGATTGTGGGAATTGCCTCGCATCATTAACCTTCGGGGAATCCTGTGATGGGCCGCAGCGTCCCCTGCCCTGCATCTGCCGCGCGCTTCCAGACAGCACCCAAGAATTCGAAGGAGACACCGTCATGAGCACCACTATCCCGAGAGCGCCGAAAACCGCCATCACTGACAACCGCGCGGCGCGCAGTCAGGCACGCAAAGCGGCGCTCGGCAGCTTTGTCGGCGCCGTAGTCGACTGGTACGACTTCCTGCTGTATGGCATCGTCGCCGCGCTCGTCTTCAACGCCGAGTTCTTCCCGAAGGTCAGCCCGGCGATGGGCACGCTCGCCGCATTCGCGACCTTCGGCGTCGGCTTTCTGTTCCGGCCGCTCGGCGGCTTCGTGTTCGGCCACTACGGCGACCGGCTTGGACGCAAGCGCATGCTGGTCCTCACGGTGATGATGATGGGCCTCTCCACCGCGGCGATCGGCCTGCTGCCGGCTTTCTCCAGCATCGGCTGGTGGGCGCCGGTGCTGCTCGTCACGTTGCGCGCGATCCAGGGCTTCGCGGTCGGCGGCGAATGGGGTGGCGCCGCCTTGATGGCTGTCGAAAGCGCGCCGGAGAAGAAGAAGGCGTTCTACAGCAGCGGCGTGCAGGTCGGCTATGGCGTGGGTCTGGTGCTCGCGACCGGACTGGTCGCGATCATCAGCCGCTCGATGGACAACGCGTCGTTCCTGAGCTGGGGCTGGCGCTTGCCCTTCCTGTTCAGTGTGGTGCTGGTGCTGATCGCGCTGTGGATCCGCTCAAGCATGGAAGAATCGAAGGAGTTCGTCGAGAAGGTCGGCGAACGGGGTGAACGCAGCGTGCGGCTGCCGATCGTCGAGGCCTTGCTGAAGCACCCCAAGGCTTTCCTGCTGATCATCGCGCTGCGCCTTGCCGAGTTGTTCACGATGTATATCGTGACCGCGTTCGCACTGAACTACTCGACGGCGAATCTGCACATGCCGCGTGAGTTCTTCCTCTCGATCGGCCTGCTGGTCGGCGCGGTGAGCTGCGTGACGATTCCCTGCTTCGCGTGGCTTGCGGACCGTTTCGGCCGCCGGCGGGTGTATATCATCGGCGCGCTGGTCGGCATGTTCAGCGCGGTGCCGTTCTTCCTCGCGCTCGAAGCCCGCTCGACGGTGTGGATTGTGATCTTCGCGGTCATGCTCGCCAACGTCGCCCACGACATGGTCGTGAGCGTACAGCAGCCGATGTTCACCGAACTGTTCGGCACCGAGTACCGCTATAGCGGCGCGGGCGTCGGTTATCAGGTGGCGAGCGTGGTCGGCGGCGGCTTTACGCCGTTTATCGCGGTGGCGCTGGTCAGCTTTGCCGGCGGCTCCTGGCATCCGGTAGCGGCGTATCTGGCGATCGGCTGCCTGATCTCAGTATTGGTGGCGGCGAAGATGCAAACGGGGCGCACGGTCGCCTGATTCCTGCCGATAAGGATTGCGACGGGCCGGCGTGGCAAAGGTGCCGCGCCGGCCCGTTGGCTTTTGAATGAATGCTGGATTTCTCGCGGATGGCGGTACCTCACCCGCTTCATGCTCCCTCGCTCACCTCCCCCAGCACTCCGCTTCTTGCCGACTCCGGCCGCTGATTGCCCTGCATTCAGTAGCCCGTTCCTGGCGTTCGTGCCGCATTGCCGCAATTCGGCAGATTACGGTCGTATTTCACCAGGCTAATGCCTTATGCATTTACATCTCATATTGCAAACGCCAGGTTCGCACCCTATCGTTCGACGGAACGAGTTTTGTCTGAATTTAGCTGCCGTCATATGAAATAAAAATACATATATCAAGACCACATGAATCTGCAATTTTTACGCCGCGACGCTAAAGCATTGCGTATGAAACGCCGATAACAAAGCATTCGTCACACCGGAGACCGACCATGAGCAGTATCACTGAGCCGAGCGGGAATTCAGGCTCTGCCCCATTCTTTTCCAAACAGGCCACCATCGCGAAGCCGGGGTTTTCGCGCTGGATGGTTCCGCCCGCAGCGCTCGCCGTTCACCTTTGTATCGGCCAGGCGTACGCCTTCTCCGTGTTCAACGGCCCGCTGACCAAAGTCATCGGCATTACGCAATCCGCCGCTGACGACTGGTCGCTGACCTCGCTCGGCTGGATCTTTTCGCTGGCGATCGTGTTCCTGGGTTTGTCGGCGGCGTTTGCCGGCAAGTGGCTCGAACATGTCGGCCCGCGCCGCACGATGTTCACCGCCGCGTGCTGCTTCGGCGGCGGCTTCCTGGTTGCCGCGCTCGGCGTGCATCTGCATCAGATCGCGCTGCTCTATCTCGGCTATGGCGTGATCGGCGGGATCGGACTCGGCCTCGGTTATGTGTCGCCGGTGTCGACGTTGATCCGCTGGTTCCCGGACCGTCGCGGCATGGCGACCGGTATGGCGATCATGGGCTTCGGCGGCGGCGCGATGATTGCCGCGCCTTTGTCGGTGGCGTTGATGAACCACTTCCGCAGCGCGACCAGTATCGGCGTGGCCGAGACCTTCGTCGTGCTCGGCATTGCGTACTTCATCTCGATGTCGATCGGTGCACTCGCGATTCGCGTGCCGCCGGCGGACTGGAAACCGGCCGGCTGGACGCCGCCCGAGACCACCCAGAAGAAGATGATTTCGCGCAACCACGTGCACATCGATCAGGCGTTGAAGACGCCCCAGTTCTACCTGATCTGGCTGGTGCTGTTCCTGAACGTGACGGCCGGCATCGGCATTCTCGGCCAGGCTTCGGTGATGATTCAGGAGAGCTTCAAGGACACCGTGACGGCTGCCGCGGCGGCTGGTTTCGTCGGCCTGCTCTCGCTGTTCAACATGGGCGGCCGTTTCGTGTGGGCCTCGGCTTCGGACTGGATCGGCCGCAAGAACACCTACTTCATCTTCTTCGCGCTCGGCGCCGTGCTGTACTACCTCGTGCCCGGCTTCGCGGCATCCGGCCAGATCGCCCTGTTCGTTCTCGCGTACTGCGTGATCCTGTCGATGTACGGCGGCGGCTTCGCGACGGTGCCCGCGTATCTCGCGGACATGTTCGGCACGGCGTTCGTCGGCGGCATTCACGGCCGGCTGCTGACGGCCTGGGCCGCGGCGGGTGTCGCCGGTCCGGTGCTGGTGAATTACATCCGTGCCTATCAAGTGGCGCATGGCGTGGCAAAGGCGGACGCCTACACGATGACGATCCACATCATGGTGGTGCTGCTGGTGATCGGTTTCGTCTGCAACCTGCTGGTCAAGCGTGTCGACGACAAGCACCACATGACTGACGCACAACTCGCCAAAGGCGCCTAAGGAGACTCGCATGTCGACCGTTCAAGCCGTTCATCCGACCAACAAGGTCAAGCTCGCCGTCTTCTGGCTATATGTGACGCTGCCGCTGGCATGGGGCGTGTTCAATACGCTCTCGCAAGCGATGAAGCTGTTCAAGTAAGTGTTGCAACGCACCCCGCGCGATGGAACGCGCGGGGTGGCAGAAACGCTTGTTGACGCGCGCGCAGGCCGCGCACGCGCTCCTACCCTCCTTCTGCGGTTACCATTGGTACGCCGCACCGGCGCCGACTGTCGTCGTGGCGGAACTGATCCCCGCACCGAGCTTCACCTTCAGGCTCTGCGTAACGCGCGCCGACAAGCCCACCGCCACCGCCTGATAGCCCTTATAGCCGGCCGTCCCGACACCGATGGCGAGGTTCTTGTTCGCGTCGACCTCCGGAACCATCGTCAACGCAATAGCCGACGCCGTGCCCGAATACGCGTTGCGCGCGATATCGTTCATGCCGCCCTGGAACTGCTGCATATTCACGGCGTCACCGGGTGCTTGCCCCGCCGCGACGTTCGTGATGCGGCGTTCGTTGCCGGTTGAGCCGACCGAAACCGTGTTCGCCTGATCGGCAACCGAGCCTTCGCCGATCGCAACCGAGTTCGACGCACCCGCTTTCGCACCGCCGCCGATCGCCACCGTACCGTTGCCGATCGCCTGCGCCGCATTGCCTGAACTGTTGACCGCGACATATGAGCTACCGGTGACCTGGGTGTTCTTCACCGCCTGACCGAGGTCTCCGATCTGCTGACCGAGGTTGCCAATCTGTTGATTGGTGTTCCAGAGTTGCGCGCCGGTGACTGCGTCGGTGCTGGTGGCCGATACTTCGCCAGTCTGCAGGTTGGTGAGCGTGACCTTCGACCCATTGGCTGCCGTGCCGCCGAGCGTGATCTTGTCGTGCGCAGGACTGTCGTACTGGACCGCATTCGCCACCGAACCGCTGATGTTGGTGATCGTGGTTTGCAGTCCGGCAATGTCACTGGTGTTCTGCGTCACGCGGCCATCCAGATTGCTGATCGCGCTGCCGACGTTGTTCACAACCGTGCCACCCACGTTGTACGACGGCGCCGTCACCGAGCCATCCGGATTGACCGTTGAGCCACCACCGAGCGCCACCGCAGTACTTGCCGCGTGCGTATAGAGTTGCGAGCCGTTGATCGCATCCGTACTCGCGGCGTTGACCGCGCCTGGCGCCACACCGGTGAGTACCCGGCTGCCTGCCGTGCCGGCTACGTTGACCAGACCGCCATCCGTCGTCGCGCCGACGTTGATGACGCGCGACACAGGGTCTTGCGTGACGATGCCGATCCCGCCGGTCTCCATGCTTTGCTGCAAGGTGGTGAGCCCGCTGTCGAGCGACCCGAGCGCGTCGCCGACCGTAGTTTGCGTGCCGCCCTGCATGTGATACGTGGGACCGGTCACCGAACCGTCGGCATTGATCTGCGCGCCGCCACCGAGCGCAGCCACCATGGGCTTGACCTGACCGACATTGACCGCTGACGCATCCGTGGAACCCGCCGCGACGCCGGTCAGTTCGCGTGCTCCGCCTGTGCCGGTGAAATTGACGCTGGCGCCGTCGAGGTCTTTGGCGACCGTGAGATTACGCGACATCTGATCCTGCTGGACAAGACCGATCTCGCCGTTCGTGATCTGATTCGTGATGTTGCTCACGTCCCCTTCGATGGTCGTGGTCCGCGCGTCGAGGTTGGTGATCTCGGTGGTGTTATTCGTGACGCGTTGATCGAGGTTGGTGATGCTGCCGGTGTTGGCGGCAATGTCGCTGGCGTTCTGCGCCACCGCCTGATTGGTCGCGAACAGTTGCGAGCCGTTCACGGCTTCCGAGCTATCTGCGGCGACTGCCCCGGCGCGCACGTTGGTGATCCGCACCGGCGTGCCGGTGTTGCCCAATGTCACCGTGTCATGCGAGGTCGAGTCGTACTGAACTGCATCAGCGGTAGCCGCTTCTCCAGTGGAGACCAGAGCAGACAGCGCCGAGCCAACATCGCTATAGGTCTGACCACCTATCTCGTACGCTGGCTTTGTGATCGTCCCGTCTGCCGCAACGGCCGCGCCGCCACCGATCGCGGCCGTCGCGCCTTTCAGTTGCGAGATATTGACGGCGTCATTGCTTTGGGTGCCGGCAGCGACATTGATGATCTGACGCTGCGAGGTGCTGTTGCCCACAGAAACCACATCAGTCCGGTCGGCCGTGGAACCGGCGCCCAGCGCGACGGAACCTGCTGCGCTCACGGACGCGCCGGATCCGAAGGCAATGGCTTTTGTTGCTGCCGTCGAGATAAACGCGTTGCTGCCCGCAGCGATAGAGTCTTCCGCATTCGTCTGGACGTTCGTGCCGATGGCCAACGCGTTGGCATTCTGTACCCTTGCGAGATAACCAATCGCCACGCCGTTGTCAGCGAAAGAATTGGTCGTGGCGTTGGCGCCTACAACCGTTGAATTCATCGCCAGCGCCCCTGCCCCTGAACCAACCGCGGTGGCATTATTCAGCACAGCCCCCGAGCTGGCGCCGACCGCCAGCGAGCCGTCCCCCAGGGCGGTCGCTCCGACACCGACCGCCATGGCGTTCTCTCCATATAGCGCTGTCGTTGTCAAACCTGGCGTAATCACCGGACTGACGGCGATGTACTGTATGACCGGCACGTCGTCCACTGAAGCCACGGCGCTCGCACTCAGTAGCCTGGGACTGTTGCCCGCGGATGCAAGAGACTGCGGGACTGGCGCCAGCAAGCCAACCTCCACCCTGGCAGGCGAGTTCATAATCGCATTGAGCGGCCGCCCCGACACGTCGCTATTCAGCGCGAGCACCGGATGCAACGTTTCACCTATCGCCCCACAATTGCCATTGTTTACCCCGCATTCTTCAGCACTCGCTGGCAGCGAAAACGCCAACGCGCCCAACAACCCCGCGCCGGCGGCCACCAGCGCCCCACACGCCGACGCGCCTTTCGCGCCACGGCGCTTCGCCACCTCGGATGCTGCGACGTACGTACGGGTCGTTCTGTTCCAGACAGTCTTGTAAGTCTTGTTCAACATTCCTCCCACTCATTTTTATCGGAATCGAGCCATCAAGATTTCTCTTAAGACATCCTAAATATTTAGCTCAAATGCAGAAAAATCTAAGAATGCATCGCGCTTTCGCCAAGCGAACAAACGCGACGCCCTTAGTGTGCCGTCAGCGCACGAGATGTCGAATACGAAAACTCTTAAAAGCAATTTTTTAGCTTGAATAAGGACAAACGGCATACCCCGTTTAGGACGAAAAGTGCCAAACGTCTTAAACCAAGCGGGATTTTCTTAGGCGGTGTTAAGACACGCTCCTAGCGTTTCTTAAACCTGAAGGACGGGTGTTAAGCCCACGGAGTGACACCGTGCGATACACGGGCATCGGGCGAGGAAAGTCGACAGACGGTCGGATGCCGCACATCGAGGGGAAGCTATTGAGTTTGCAGGCGCACTGGAAAAGTAATTCCGAAGATCGTCCCCCTCGCCTTCCTGCGAATCGCAGCGAATCTCGCCACCCAGGAGCCGGCACAGCGCCCTGATGATGGCGAGACCGGGACCGAGACCGGCGCCGGGAAGGTGGTTCGCGGCGGCGCGCCCGTTGACGACCTCGCGTCTTAGATCTTCTCGAACAGCACGTCTTGCGCGCCTTCCCACAGCACCTTGGTGCCGAGTTCGCGTAGCTTTTCCTTGCCTTCGACGATGGTCAGGAAGTGATTGCCCGCGAGCTGGCCGAGCTTGCTTGCGAAGCAGCACGAGCCGTACGCAAGAATGATCTCCGTTTCGCTGTAACCGCCCGGGTAGAACAGGATGTCGCCCACCGACGGATGGCTCGTGTGATTTTCGAAGCCGACTGCCGCGCCGTCGTTTTCGAGCTTGAAGTCGCCGAGCGGAACCCAGCAGCCCTCGCCGCTCCAGCGCACGTGAATGATCTTCTGACGGTATGGCAGAAGCTTCAGAAAGGCGGCCACCGTTTGCGGCGCGTCGGGATGCGTTTCGGCAGTAAAGACGTGGCCGCAGGAGGTGATTCGAAGTCGGGTCATCGCTTGGTATCCGGTGTGAAGGGTTGAATGGAAGGGTCGGTCAGACGCCGGCTGGGCCAAGCCGTCGGCACAACATTCTGTCGGCCGGTGCAAGGCTTCGACAGATACAGTTGCCGTGCAACTGGTCAGGCCAGTTAGTCCGGTGGCAGCGACGGCCACGAATCGCGCAGGCCGCCGCGCGCTGATTGCGCCGCGCCGTGTGCTATCGCAACCCAGCAGACGCAATGGTTGCAGACGGTTCTATCCGTCATCGCGCATGGAACCCGGCGGCCTCAAAATTGGCCGGAACAGCGCCGGGGCGCATCCATGCCAGGTCCATCCCCAATCGCGCCACGAAACTTCGTAGTTTGCAAGCCGCGCAATGCGCAGCAAACTGCGAAAAGTGCGTGATTGTCGTTTTCGGCGCTTCATCAAACCTTGCCCTCAACAACCCACCGCGACCGGCCTCAATACACTGTGCCACGCGGCGATTGGGCATTCCCGCGCTGCACAGCAGCATAGCGTGTCGCGACCGACGAATCCCGCGTGCCGTCAACCGTCGGCATGCCGCTCGGGCATCGCCTATTGGCGAGCTGTCCGCACGATCCAGCCGCGCAACCTGACGCTCAGCCGCGCAGCCGGTAGGCAAGCGGTGTTACGCCGTAGCCACGCTTGAACTGCACGGAGAAATGACTGGCATTCTCGAAACCAACCGCAAGCGAGATTTGCAGCACCGGCTGATCGGTGGCGCGCAGCAGCCTCGCGGCTTCCTCGAGACGCAAGCGCGTGACGAACTGATGGGGCGTTTCACCGGTCTCGCGGCGGAACACACGCGCAAAGTGAAAACTGCTTAGTCCGGCCTGCGCGGCCAGTTCGCTGATGGCCAGATCGGCAGCAAGATTGGCGCGAATGTAATCGGTTACACGGCGGATGCGGCGTGGCACCAGGCGCTCGGGATGCGGCGCCAGGCCGGCTTCGGCGTGACGGCCACGCGAGTAATGTTGCAACAGATGAGCGGCGAGCGCGTGGGCCAACGCGTCGACATACAGCCGCGAGTCGGCGGGATCGCCCGCGGCGCGATGCAACGCGCCAAGTATCTCGGCGATCAGCGGATCGTGAAACTGCATTGCGTCGCCCAGCGACAGCTCGCGTGAACCACCCAGCCCCATCTGGTCGGCGACGCTGTCGATCAGGCTGCGCTCCAGGTGCAAATGAACGGTCGACAGCGGCTCATCGCTGATCGAACGCCAGCGCCACGAGATCGGCACGGGCGGCACGAACCAGACGTCGCCCACGCCCAGGTCGGCGCTCTCCCAGCGTCCGTCCAGGTTGCGCTCGAGGTGTTCGGCGCCGCTGCCGAGCGTCATCAACGTGACGTCCTGCAGGCCGGGCGCCTCCAGCAGTTCCAGCTCGTCCGGTTCGAGATACGAGCGCAGCACCAGGTGCCGCCACGGGCGATCCACGCTCGACACCAGTTTCTGGCCCGCCATATAGCGGTCGTAGGCAAGCGTCGTTGTCAGCTTTGGAATTTTTGCCATCACGTCTCTTTCAGGGAGGTCCTATATGCACATGAGCAAACCCTGCCGCACCCGCGTCGCCGGTTAGAGGTCAGCGCAAGATCTCAAAAATGATAGCAAGGAACCGGCTACCGTAATATTTGGAAATAGTTAATCATCCAGGTTGTCGTCTTTCACGCGTTTCGAACGCCGGAGCTACCGTTTCATGGAACACGAATGCGATACGTTGCCGCATTGGCTGACGGGCTCGCCGCAAGGCGAGGCCAGCCACGTGTCGGCGGCATACAACTCAGCGGTTACCGCACAACCGGCTTACCCGGCCGGCACGCGGCAACTCGAGAACTCAGCCCACGCGGCTGAAGCATCCAGGACATCAACCCGCATGGCGTCAGGCATATCGGCTGGCGGTTTCCTGACTCTTTTCACCGAAGAGGAAATCGGCACGCCTTCACCTGCCTCACGGCGCGCCGCGCCAGTCATCAGTCCGCTGGTGCGTTTTGGCAGTGCGCAGGACCGCATCGAATTCGTGCGGCGGCGCATCAAACAGCTCGGCTTCGACTCGTTCAGCTACTCGGCCACGCGCACCACCGCACATCACAAGTCGATGTTCGTGCTGACCAGCTACGAGTCGCAGACGTGGCTCACGCGCTATTTCCGCGAGCGTTATTTCGAGCTCGATCCGCGCGTCGCGCTGGCGTCGCCAACCGGCATGCCGTTCCTCTGGAACACCGCCGACATGCGCGCCGACCTGCCGCGAGCGCAGATGCGCAGCGAGCGGCTCGGCGGGCTGATCGACATGCTGGAGGCCACCGGCCGCAAAAGCGGGATTCTCACGCAGATGCCGCTGCCCGAGCCGGAACTGAGCGCGAGCCTGTGCTTCAACTCGGAGATCGGCAACCCGCGCTGGATGACGGAATCGATCGTGGCCGAAACGCTGATGTTCGCGCACACGATCCATGAATTCATCTGGATGCATGCGAAAAGCGTGATCGGGATCGCGCCCGAGCAGCAGCAGCGCGTCGCGTTGAGCGAATTGCAGCATGCCGTGCTGAAGGCGGTTGTGCAGGGGCAGCGCGACAAGGAAATCGCCTACTTCCTCGGGCTGTCGCCGCATAACGTCGACTACCACTTGCGGCGCTTGCGGCAGTTGTTCAATGTGCGCAATCGCGTGCAGTTGATCAATGTGGCGCAGGGGTATGTGACGTAGTAGATGGATGAAAGCGAGCCGCGGCCGGCGCACCTGTTGGTTGGCCGCGGCAACTCGCTTGTTAAGCTTGTTAAAGCTGGCCGCATCAGTACACCTGTTACGCGCCGGCCGCAGCGACACCGAGCGATGCGCGGCGTCGAACCTCACACGCTGCGCATGGTGCGCAGGCAATCCGCCGCGAGTTGCTGGTAAAGCCGGGTTCCGGACGATTTCGCCACGATCTCGTCCTCGCTCAGGGTGCGCACCACCCGCCCCGGCACGCCGGCCACCAACACGCCCGCCGGCACCCGCCAGTCCTTCTTGACGAACGCGCAAGCGGCCACGATGCTCGCCGCGCCGAGCACCACGCCGTCCATGACAACGGCATGCATGCCGACCATCGTGTTCGGCTCGAGTGTCGCGCCGTGAATGATCGCGCTGTGCCCGACATGACTGTCGACGCCAAGCCGGCAAGCATTCGCCACGCCGGTGTGCAGCACGCAACTATCCTGCACGTTGCTGCCACGCTCCACCACCACCGCCCCGAAATCTCCACGCAGGCTCGCATGCGGCCCGATGTAACAGCAGGCGGCCACCGTCACGTCGCCGATCAACACGGCGCTCGGATGAACATAGGCTGACGGATCGACGCGCGGCCGCTTACCGTTGAACTCGTAGAGCGCCATCGCGCCGCCGTCCCGATTCAGCTCGCGTCCGCGAGCACGTGATAGTCGTCGGCACCCCAGTACGCGCGCATGCGCAGAATCTTGCCGGTGGCGTCGAAGTCCATCACGTCAGTCACGTCGATATGCGCGGACCGGCCGTCTTGCGCCGTGATATGCACGCGAAAGCTGATCGACGCGCTATTGCCGTGCGAGCCGCGCGGCGGCGCCATCAACTCGAGCCGCGCGCCGACCGACGTCGCATACGTATAGAACGTTTCGATCTCGCTCCTGCCCTCTTTCAGGGGTGTGCCGACCGGGTCTTCGACGCTCGCGTTATCGGCGAACAGCGCGACGACGCGTGAGGCGTCGGCCGCATTGAACGCCTCGATGTACTCGACGAGGCGCGCCTTCATGTTTTCACTGGTATTCATCCGTCCTCCTAGCGCGCCGTGTAGCCGCCATCAATCACCAGTTCCGTGCCGGTCACGTAGCGGCCGGCCGGCGACACCAGATATAGAATGCCCGCCGCGATATCCTGCGGATCACCGATCTTCGCGAGTGGCACCAGCGTTTTCATATGCTCGAAAATCTGCTCCGGGTCGCCGAGCTTTTCGAACGCCTCTTCCAGCAGTGGTGTGCGGATAAAGCCGGGGTGAACGGAATTCGCGCGGATATTCTGCGTGGCGTACAGCATGGCTTCGGTCTTCGCCATCAGCCGCACCGCGCCCTTCGATGCGTGATACGCCGGCACGTCCGGCCCGCCGACCAGCCCATACATCGACGACAGATTCACGATCGAGCCGCCGCCCGCCGTCAGCATGTGCGGAATCGCGTACTTGGTGCAGAGGAACACGCCGGTCACATTGACGTCGATGACTTTCTGCCATTGCTGCAGCGTCATTTCGTGCGTGGGCAGATTCGCGCCTTCGATACCGGCGTTGTTCACCAGCGCGTCGAGCCGTCCAAAGCGCGTGGCGATTTCACCGAATACGCGCTGCACGTTGTCTTCCTGCGTGACATCCATCTTCCAGAACGCGGCGCGGCCGCCCGACGCGTTGATCTCCGCGACCAGTTGCTCGCCCGGTTCCGTCAGTACATCGAGCACCGCGATCGCCGAGCCGGCAGCCGCCAGCGTGCGTGCTGTCTGCGCACCGATGCCGCGCGCGCCGCCGGTGATGGCGGTCACTTTGCCGCTCATGTCGAACAGTTGATGGGGAAATGTCATATCGTCTCCGTCGTGTTGTAGTTGGGTTTTCTGCGGCGCGTAGCCTTGAGGCGGCCGCGTCGGTCGCACTGGCCATGTCAATCGGGCCAGTCACGCCGCATCCGAAGCATGCCTCAAGCGGCGCGCCGCTCCGCGAGAAATTCCAGACATTCGCGATTGAAATACCGTCCATGCTCGACCATCACCCAGTGCCCGCAGCGATTCATCAGGACAAAGCGCGCGTCGGCGCAGTGCTCGAGAAACCGCATCGCCCCGCTGGCCGGATTGAAGCGGTCGTCGGTGCCCCAGAAGCCCAGTACGGGGCATTTGAGTTCGCCGAGCCGGTCAGTCAGGTTGGGCACACGCATCGTCGACAGTACTTCCGGCGGCTGCTGTTCGCACACGGCGAGACGTTCTTCGACCAGCGCATCGGTGACGAGGCTGCGATCGAACACCAGCAGTTCGAGCAATTGCCGCATCGTCAGTCGATTCATCTGGCGGTTCGTGAAGAGCGACACCATCTTCTGGATGCCCTCCATTTTGAAGTAGGTTTCGCGCTCCTCGACACCGCCCGGCGCCATCATGATCAGGCTGTCGACGTCGTCGGGATAGTCGAGCGCGTATTGCAACGCGATCGCGCCGCCGAGCGAATTGCCGAGCAAGGTGGCCCGGCCGATGCCGTTCGCGGTGAGCTGCGCGCGCAATGCATCGACGAAGAAGTCGAGCGTGTAGTTCACGTCAGCGGGTTTCGACGACGCGCCATAGCCCGGCAGATCGACCACGATCGCGCGATGACCGGCTGCAGCGAACTGCGGGTAGTTGTGCTTGAAGTTGCTGAAGCCGCTCGCGCCGGGGCCGCTGCCGTGGATGAACACAACGGGCGCGCCGCTACCGGCTTCGAAATGATGCAGTGTCAGGCCGCCGGGGACCTCTGTGAAAATCCCCTTGGGCGCCTGCGGTGTTGGCGGCGCACTACGTGACTTACCGTGCGCGTCGGCGTGTTGGGACTCGGTGGGTGTTGCGTTCATGCGCGCTTGTCTCCTTTGTCGCGCCACGCTCTTCGGCGTGGCAGATTTGTATAAGGGTCGCCAGCGAAAGCATCATCCCGTCGAATCCGCAGCCAGGCATCGTCTTTTCAGACTACGAGGCCACGCCGCATTTCTCCTACCATCGGCCCCACATGTACAGCGGGAGACAGCGGCAATGACGGGGTTTGATTTCAGCGGCAAGACAGTGCTGGTGACGGGCGGCACCAAAGGGATCGGCGCGGCCATCGCGCAAGCGTTCTACGATACGGGCGCTACGGTGTACGTATGCGGACGCACGCCGCCCGCGAGCGTGGCCGGGGGTTCACGTCAGAACACCCCGCGCTTCATCGCCGCAGACGTGCGCGACATCGACACAATCGACGCCATGCTCGCGCAGATCGAACGCGAAGCCGGCCGGCTCGACGTGCTCGTCAGCAACGCGGGCGGCGCGCCGTTCGCGCTCGCCGCGCAGGCCTCACCGCGCTTCACCGAAGCCGTCATCCGTCTGAACCTGGTGGCGCCGCTGCAAATCGCGCAACGTGCAAATGCACTGATGCAACAGCAGGCGGAAGGCGGCGTCCTGCTTTTCATCGGCAGTGTGAGCGGTTTGCGGGCGTCGCCGGGAACAGCGGCCTATGGCGCGGCGAAAGCCGGCCTGCTGAATGCGGTGCGCTCGCTCGCGGTGGAGTGGGCGCCCAAGGTTCGCGTGTGCGCGGTAAGCCCGAGTCTCGTCGAAACCGAAGCTGCCACCAGTGGCCACACCGGAACGTCTTCGGCAGACGGCGAGGCTGCGCTCGACAACATCGCCGCAACGATTCCCGCAGGGCGGCTCGCACGAGCCGGCGATATTGCGTCCGCGTGTCTATTTCTCGCGTCACCGCACGCCGCCTATGCATCGGGCAGCAACCTGATTCTCGAAGGCGGCGGCGAAGTACCCGCCTTTCTCGCCGCCACCGACCTGCACAAGGCGTTCGCCACGAAGCCCTAGAAGCATTCACACGCGCAATGCTCGCATCCCTGGGGCAAGCGACTAGTCCGTTTTGACGATTCTCGCGCCGCACGTGCCCCCTAACCTCTGATCACAACAAATTTCAGATGTGACCACAGAGGAGACAGGATGCAGATCAACGGAACACAAGAGCGCGCGCCGGCGATGCGCGCAGTGTGCGCGGCATGCAGACTCGCCGTGCTGGCAGCGGCATCAGCAGCGACGCTGACGACCTTCGCCACGCCGGCTTACGCGGGCGACACCATCAATCTCGGCGCGGACACCACACTCGACTACACCTTCACGCTCGGCTACGGCCTGGGGATGCGCACACGCGCGCCGAGCGGCAATCTGCTGACGCCCGGGAACATCAACGGCGACGACGGCGACCGCAACTTCGCGAAGAACAAGCTGATCGAGAATCAGGTGAGCCTGCTCGGCGAAGTGAACCTCAAGCACGACGACTGGGGTGTCTTCGTGCGCGCCGACACGTTCTACGATCAGGCGTACCAGCATTCGAACTACAACGATGCCCCCGGCACTGTGAATCACGGCGGCGTCTACAACAACTTCACCGAACAGGCGAACTACTGGGCCGGCGGCCGCACTCAACTGCTCGCGGCCTACGTCTACAACACGTTCAAGCTTGGTGGAACAAGCCTGAACGTGAAGGTCGGCGATCAGGTGGTGGCCTGGGGCGAGAGCGTGTTCTTCCCGAACATCGCCGGCGCGCAAGGCCCCGCAGACGCCACCAAATCGTTCGTCGCCGGCGCTGAAGTGAAAGACATCCTGTTGCCCGTGCCGCAGATTTCGACGCAGTGGCAAATCGCGCCGAACTTCAGCCTGCTCGGCTACTACCAGTTCTCCTTCCAGCCGAATCAGCTGAGCGCGCCGGGCAGCTATATGAGCTATTCGGACGTGGTCGGCCCCGGCGCCGAATACATCATCGGACCGGGCGGTATTCACATTCCGCGCGGCAACGACATTCGTCCTGGCAACAGCGGGCAATGGGGTCTCGGCGCACGCTGGCGCGTGTTCGGCGATACCGAAATCGGCGCCTACTACCTGCACTACAACGACATGAATCCGAGCGTCGTGACTACCTACTTCCCCACGTTGCAGTACCAGCAGAAGTATTTCGACAACATCAAGCTCACCGGCCTGAGTTTCTCCACCGACCTGAACGGCGTGAACGTGGCCGGCGAAACGTCGTATCGCCAGGGCGCCGCCGTGCTCGTGAACACCCCTGCCGGTGCGCAGTCGACACGTGGCGACGTGTGGCAGTCGAACCTGTCAGCGATCTATTCGATCGGACCGACGTTCCTCGCCGCGTCGCAAACCCTGGTGGGCGAAGTCTCCTACGTACACGCCGGCAACATCACGCCGCTGCTCGGTTCGTCGACGCTCGCCAACACGCGTAACTCCGCCGCCTTCGAAGTGGCATGGACGCTCAGCTACAAGAACGTCTTCAACGGCTGGGACGTCGACGTGCCGCTCACCTATGCCGACGATTTCACCGGCAAGTCAGCGCTTGCCGGCGCGCTCGGTTCGATGACCGGCGTGGGCGACCATCGCGTTACTGTCGGCGTGAACTTCACACGCCTGAGCAATCTGAAACTCGGACTGGTCTACGCGAAATTCCTCGGTCGGCCGGACCCGACCAATCGTCCACTCGCCGATCGCGACTACGTGCTCGCCACGGCGACTTACTCGTTCTGATATTGCGTTCCCTGCTGACTGGGCGTCTTGTGTTTCAGGCGCCTCCCAGCATGCATCACCCTTTGAATCAGCCGTCTTTTTACTGCAAGAGGATTTGGTCATGAGTCGAATTTTCAATCCCGCATTGCGAGTCTGCGTGTTCGCGGCAGCCGCCGCGCTCGCCGCCGCACCAGGCGCCCCATCGTTTGCCAAAACCAGCCCGGAAGATCTCGCCAGGCTCGAAGGCCCGCTTACGCCGATGGGCGCCGAGCGCGCGGGCAATGCCGACGGCACGATCCCCGTGTGGAGCGGCAAATGGTTCGGCACGCCGCCGGGCGTCGACTACAAGCCGGGTCAACGCTTCCCCGATCCGTACGCGAGCGAGAAACCGCTCTTCGTGATTACCGCGCAAAACATGCAGCAATACGAAGCGCGTCTCACTGACGGCGAGAAAGCCCTGCTCAAGAAGTATCCCGATACCTTCAAGATTCCGGTCTATCCGAGCCACCGCGATTTCAGCTATGGCGACGCCGTGTACAAGGACATCCGTCTGTACTCGCCCACCACGACGATGACGAAAGACCAGAACGGGCTGAAGGATTTCCCGCCGGTCACGCCATTCCCGGTGCCGAAGAACGGTGTCGAGGCAATGTGGAATCTGCGCTTCGCATCTGCAGTCGAAGGCGAAACCGCCACCTACGACCAGGCCGTGGTCTACCCCGACGGCAATATTGCGTGGGGCAAGGTGCAGTACGCAATCTACGGCCCTCGCAGCGAGGACCATTTTGAACCGAAGAACGCGCTGAACGCGAAGAGCTTCTTCCGTCAGACCACCATGCTGCCGCTATCCGATCGCGGCACGATCATCACCGGCTACGAGATGTGGGACCAGGAAGGCTCCGACACCCGCCGCACGTGGTCATATAACCCGGGCACACGGCGCGTGCGCCAGGCACCGGAGTTCGGCTTCGACCAGCCCGAAGGGCCAGGCGGTTTTCGCACCGTCGACGACGACCGCCTCTTCAATGGCTCCGGCGAGCGTTATGACTGGAAGATCGTCGGCAAACGCGAAGTTTATGTGCCGTACGACAACTACAAGCTGATGGATCCGTCGATCAAATACACCGATCTGCTGACCAAGGGCCATGAGAACACGCAATACATGCGCTTCGAACTGCATCGCGTGTGGGTGTTGCAAGCCACGCTCAAGTCCGGCTATCGCCATCAATACGCGAAGCGGGTGCTGTATCTTGACGAGGACACCTGGAACGCAGTCGCCGCCGACAACTACGACGCCCGCGGCACGTTGTGGCGCACCAACCTCGCCCCGACGCTCTACGCGTTCGACGCCAAAGCGTTCTACTCGACTGCCGTGTTCTATCACGACCTGATCTCTGGCGCCTATTACGCGGACCGTCTGGCGAATCAGGAGCCGATGCCGGTGCTCACGCGCGGCTCGCAACTGACCGAAGCGTACTTCTCGCCTGATGCGATTCGCGGCGCGGGCAATTGATTTCGCAGCGCCTCCATTGAAGCCACGGCCGGGGACGGATTCAGATTCCGCCCCGGCGCTTTTCCCTTTCTTATTGCGGTCGCCATGACTTCGACACTTCACGCCACACTCGGCGACGAGCTTTACCACGCATGGCGCGAACGCGCGCCGATTGCACCGTTCTCGGCGCGCGCCGGCGGTTTGTCGCTCGCCGACGCTTACCGCGTGCAGCAGCACTTCGTCGCACGCCGCGTGGAAGCGGGTGAAACCGTCGTCGGCAAGAAGATCGGCGTGACGAGCCAGGCCGTGCAGGACATGCTCGATGTGCGCCAGCCGGATTTCGGCGTGCTGCTTTCCGGCATGCATTACGTGGCCGGCGAGGACATCCCGATCGCAAAACTGATCGCGCCTCGCGCCGAAGGCGAAATTGCCTTCTATCTGAAAGACGACTTGCGCGGCCCGGGCATCACGCGAGATGCCGTGCTTGCCGCCACCGAAGCGGTCGGCGCGTGCTTCGAGATCGTCGATTCGCGCATTCGCGATTGGGCGATCCGCATCGGCGACACGGTGGCCGACAACGCGTCATGCGGCGTCTACGTGCTAGGCGATGAACGCGTCGCGCCCTACTCGCTCGACCTCGCCGCGCGCCGCATGACGCTCGACAAGAACGGCACGCGCGCGGCCGAAGGAATCGGCGCTGCCGCGCTGGGTCATCCGGCCGATGCGGTCGCATGGCTCGCGAACACCCTGGGCGAACTCGGCGTGCCGCTGCTCGCCGGAGAAGTCGTGCTGTCGGGCTCGCTGGCGGCCTTGATTCCCGTCGTTTGCGGTGATCAGTTGCACATGGAGATTGAAGGCATCGGCAGTTGTTCCGTGCGCTTCATCTGACCGTTTGACCGTCTTTTCCTTGAGGATGCATTCAATGAGCAAGATCAAATGCGCGTTGATCGGACCCGGCAATATCGGCACCGATCTGTTGTACAAACTGCGCCGCAGCGCGGTGCTCGAGCCCGTGTGGATGGTCGGCGTCGACCCGGACTCGGACGGCCTCGCGCGCGCCCGCGAAATGGGACTGAAAACGACCGCTGACGGCATTGACGGCCTGCTGCCGCATCTGGCCGCCGACGATATCCGCATCGCCTTCGACGCCACCTCAGCGTACGTGCACCGCCAGCATTCCGACAAGCTGACCACGCGTGGTGTGCGCGTGATCGATCTGACGCCTGCCGCGATCGGCCCGTTCTGCGTGCCGCCGGTCAACCTCGCCGCGCAGATCGACCAGCAGGCGATGAACGTCAACATGGTCACGTGCGGCGGCCAGGCCACCATTCCGATGGTGTACGCGGTGTCGCGCGTGCAGCGCGTGGTGTATGGCGAGATTGTCGCGACCGTGTCGTCACGCTCGGTCGGTCCCGGCACGCGCAAGAACATCGACGAGTTCACCCGCACTACGGCGCAGGCGATCGAACAGGT
Organism: Paraburkholderia sediminicola; assembly: GCF_046026675.1. Lineage (GTDB taxonomy): Bacteria > Pseudomonadota > Gammaproteobacteria > Burkholderiales > Burkholderiaceae > Paraburkholderia > Paraburkholderia sediminicola_F. The sequence continues at coordinate 3,039,375 of NZ_JAQQEY010000002.1, forward strand.
CGGCGGCGCGGCGGCGGGCAAGGCGATCATCGTGATCAATCCGGCCGAGCCGCCGCTGATCATGCGCGACACGATCCATTGCCTGACCGAAACCGACCCGGACGTCGAGGCGATCACTGCTTCCGTGCACGCCATGGTCGACGAAGTACGCCAATACGTGCCCGGCTATACGTTAAAAAACGGCCCGGTGTTCGATGGCCGCCGTGTGTCCGTGTTCATGGAAGTCGAAGGCCTCGGCGACTATCTGCCGAAATACGCCGGCAATCTCGACATCATGACCGCGGCCGCCGCGCGCACCGCCGAACTGTTTGCCCAACAGATGCTTGCCGCATCGCCTGCCACCGCGTGAGGAGCCGATTATGTCTTTAGCAGGAACCCGCATTACCGTGCATGACATGACGTTGCGTGACGGCATGCATCCCAAGCGTCACCAGATTTCACTCGAGCAGATGTGTTCGATCGCGCGTGGACTCGACGCTGCCGGCGTGCCCTTGATCGAAGTGACCCACGGCGACGGCCTGGGCGGTGCATCGGTCAACTATGGTTTTCCAGCGCATACGGACGAAGCGTATCTGAGCGCCGTGATCGCGGAAGTCAAACAGGCCAAGGTGTCGGCGCTATTGCTGCCGGGCATCGGCACAGTTGACCACTTGCGGCTCGCGCACGAGCTTGGTGTGCATACGATTCGTATCGCGACGCATTGCACGGAAGCCGATGTATCCGAGCAGCACATTGGTCTTGCCCGCAAGCTGGAGATGGATACCGTCGGCTTTCTGATGATGGCGCATATGTCGCCGCCCGAGCAGTTGGTCAAGCAGGCCAAGTTGATGGAATCGTACGGTGCCAACTGCATTTACATTACCGATTCGGCGGGGTACATGCTGCCTGATGACGTGACTGCACGGATTGGTCTTGTGCGTGCGGCGCTGAAGCCGGAGACGGAACTTGGATTCCACGGCCATCATAATCTGGCGATGGGGGTAGCCAATTCGATTGCGGCTATCGCTGCGGGGGCTAACCGTATCGATGCAGCTGCTGCAGGTCTGGGGGCTGGCGCCGGTAATACGCCGATGGAAGTTTTTGTCGCAGTGTGCGAGCGGATGGGGATTCAGACTGGCGTGGATGTGTTCAGGATTTCGGACGTTGCCGAGGATCTGGTCGTGCCGATTATGGATGCGCCGATCCGGATTGATCGCGATGCGTTGACGCTTGGGTATGCGGGGGTTTATTCGTCGTTTTTGCTGTTTGCCAAGCGGGCTGAAGTGAAGTATCGGGTTTCGGCCAGGGATATTCTCGTTGAGATGGGGAGGAAGCGCCTTGTCGGCGGGCAGGAAGATATGATTGAAGATACTGCTATTACTCTTGCCAGAGAGCGGGGGGTAATGGTTTAGTTTTTTTGCCTGCGTGGCGCTTGGGTTGTGTGCCTGTGGCGGTGGGTTTTTTGCTCTGTTTGTTTGCTCGGTGTTTGTTTGTCTGTGTGCTTAGGGCTTTGGCCTTTCCTTGTTCTGACTTTGGTGCCTCTCCTTGAATTGTTAGTGGTCTATTAGCGTTGCCCCTGTGCGGGGCGGCACCTACTTTTCTTTGCATGCCGCAAAGAAAAGTAGGCAAAAGAAAGCGGCTTAAACCGCTAATTCTAAGTGGGCACCGCGGTCTGCTGCGGGTAGTGGTCCATCTGGAATCCGTGTCCTCGCACATTCCACGTTAGTGACAAAGGAGTCGTCAGCTCCCACTCCGCACTGCGTGCGTCGCGGACGGGTATGCATCGGAAACCAGCGGCTTCGATTGAGGTCCGTGGGGCCGTCGGCTTCGCCTCGGCGAGGCGCCCCTCCACTCACCTCGGAAACCCGGTGGCGAGGCGCGAACATCAAAACGTAGCGGGTGGTTTCAAGAAGTACGCTTCGGCGCGCGCAGCGCCGCCGGAAGTATGACGCCCTTGTCACTGGCGCATGCAGATGCACGAACCCAGATTCCAGATGCACCACTACCCGCAGCAGACCACGGTGCCCACTTAGAATTAGCGGTTTAAGCCGCTTTCTTTTGCCTACTTTTCTTTGCGGCAAGCAAAGAAAAGTAGGTGCCGCCCCGCACAGGGGCAACGCTAATAGACCACTAACAATTCAAGGAAAGCCCAAAGCCCTAAGCACACGGACAACAAAGCGCCGAGCAGGCAAAACCCCCTACATTCAAACCACGATCATGAAATCCAAACAATATAGAACCACAGCACTCAGTGCGCTGCTAACAGCAATAGCCATCACCACAACCGCGCAGCCCGCCCCTGCCGCAGGCAAACCCAACCCGTACATCCAGATGGAAAAAATCCAGAACACCCGCGACCTGGCGGGCATAACAACGAAAGACGGCCGGCAAATCCAGCCCGGCCGCCTCTACAGAAGTGGCAACCCGGCCTTCGCCACGCCGGCCGACATCGCCAAACTCAAGGCGATGCACCTCGACGTCATCCTCGACTTCCGCGCCGCAAGCGAAAAGAAACCCGCCGAACAAGCCTTCGCCTCCCAATTCCCCTGGCAAGCCGACCCGGTCCTCGCAGGCAATCTCGCGCCGGAGGCCGTCATCCCCATGCTCAAGCGCTCGACGCCCGCGCAAATGCATCAGTTCATGGTGTCGCTATACCAACAATTCCCAGGCACCTATCAAGCGCAATTCGCCCGCTTCCTCAAGCTCGCCGAAGACAATAAAACCATGCTCTATCACTGCACGGCAGGTAAAGATCGCACGGGCTTCGCGACGGTCCTCCTGCTGTCGGCCCTGGGTGTCGATCGCGCGACAGTAATTGCCAACTACCTGGAGTCGAATCGCTACAACGCCGCAGGCAACGCACAAGCGACCGCGCAGCTGCAGAAGATCGGCGTTGCGCCCGACGTCCTGGCGCCGCTGCTCGCGGTAGACCCGGATTACATCGGCGCAGCCATGGAGGTGATCGATCAGCAGTACGGCGGAATGCAACACTATCTCGTGGATGTGCTGCACGTGAATACAAAGAAGATCCAGCAGAACTATCTGGAACCGGCGACGCAATCTGCAGCGGCGAACCGCTAAGCGCGAAGCGCCTTGATTGCCCCAATACTCACGCTTCACGCCGCGACCTGCCTGGCCTGAAAAACAAAACCCCACGCTCCGAAAAACGTGGGGTGCTCAGCACCCCGAAGGCGGCGCATGCACCGCCTTCACAAATCACCTTATCCCTCGAACACGTGCCGTAGCGGCGGCGGGGCACCACCCTCGCGCACCTTGATCTCCACCACCTTCCTCGCTGTACTCGACGGTCTGACATCCGCCGCGTCCAGATAAAACTGCGAATACCAGTCACGCATCTGATACAACGGTCCATCGCCCTCGCACAACAGTGGATTGTCGATTCGCGTCTTGGTGTCCCAGATCGCCACGTCTTCATAGAACGCCGCCTGCGCCTGCTTCGAATACGCGCGCGCAATCTCCATGTTCTGTTCGTCCGACAAGCCGGGTACCTTCTTCACCATCACGCCGTAACGCAACTCGAAACTGTTCATGTCGATCGGCACATGGCAGTTCAGCAGAATCGAATGAATCGGATGGCCGCCGCTCTGCCCCGTCATCTCGGTGATGTGATACGCCGGACCGAAGTAAGTGGACAGCGCAATCAGCTCATCGTCGCCGAGGCGTTCGCTGCGGCCAACCAGCAGTTGCGTGGCCTTGTGTCCTTCAAACAGATTCGCGAAGTAATCGACCGGCGCACCGTGCACGGTTGCGAAGTGCGCCATGTCGGAGATGTTGTCGACCAGTTCGCGGCAGTTGGTGCCGATCGTCATCAGGTCGACGACCCAGTCCGACCATTCGTCGGAGGAACACGCATCGATGCGGGGAATCGTCACTTCTTCGGACGGTGGATTGCCTTCGGGATCGTGCCAGATGAACAGCAACTGATTCTGCTCGCACGTCTGCCACGTGCCGATCTTCGCTTTCGGCGGAATTCGCTTGCAATACGGAATCGACTGGCAATTGCCGTCGCCGTCCCATTGCCAGCCGTGAAACGGACACACCAGCGTGTCGCCATCCACGCGGCCGGCGCTCAGATCGCCACCCATATGCGGGCAAAAGCCGTCCACGACGTTCACGCGCCCTTGTGAATCCATGAACGCAGCAAGGCGCCGGCCGAAAATGTTCAGCGTGTGCGGCTTGCCATCCTTGTATTCGCCGGCAAGACCAAGACAATGCCAGCCTCGTGCATATCGCTGCACCAACGGCTGCGCTTCAATTCTGTAGGGACGTGCGGACATCTCTTATCTCCTCCAATGGAAAAGACGGCGCTTCTGAAGAGCCGCCGTCATCAGTGTTATTTCGAAGCGCGCAGACCATCGCGCTCACGCCTGACGATAGACGTGGCGCACTTCGCTTTCATCGTCCCGACGGACTAGGGAGTTCAGCTACCCGTTCCACGTTCGGCGCAGCACCACGAGCGCCCGCTCGCCGCTCCGCCTGTTCCACCCCAAGCCATGCCGCCAGCGCCGGCAACAGGAACACCGCACCGAACAGATTGACGAGAAACATGAAGGCAAGCAGCACGCCCATATCCACCTGGAACTTGAGCGCGGAAAACGCCCACGTCCCCACGCCGATGAACATCGTCACCGCGGTAAACAAGGCCGCGGTGCCGCGTTGCCTCATCGCCGCCGCGAATGCCTCGGGTAACGTGGTGCCGCCGTGCACCTCATGCTGCAACCGTTCGTACAGATAGATGCCGTAATCGACCCCCACGCCCACACCCAGCGTAATCACCGGCAACGTGGCGACCTTCAGTCCGATCCCGAGCCATGCCATCACCGCGTTACACAAAATCGACACCACCGTCAGCGGCACCACGATGCACAACACCGCGCGCCACGAACGGAACGTCACGAAGCACAGCAACGCAATCGCACCAAAAATCGACAACAGCATCGCCACTTCGGCGTCGCCGACCGCTTCGTTGGTCGCCGCCATCACGCCGACGTTGCCGCCCGCAAGCCGGAAGGCAATATTCGGCGTGTGATCTTCCGCGGCAAGCCGTTTGATTTCATTGACGATATGCGCGATCGTTTTGCCCTCGTGATCGGTGGTGTAGATCAACACCTGAATCGCCTGGCAGTTCTCGGTGTTCATGCCGTTGTCCGGATCGAACGCGCTCGCGCCCTGCGTGAGGCCATCGCTCGAACGCGGCAGCGCGCCCCAGCGCGGATTGCCTTCGTTGAAGGCGGCAATCGAAATCTTCGCGAGCGAAGGCACGCTCACCACCGACTGCACGCCCGCCACGCCGCGCATCTCCATCTCGAAGCGCTCGATCGCGCTCATCACCGGATAGTGCAGACAGGCATCGTCGAAACCGGTCGTCTCGACGATCACCGCGAGCGCATCCACACCGATGTTGTACTGGCTCGTAATCCGTGCGTTGTCGAGGTTGTAACGCGAGGTGCTGCGCAACTCGGGTGCGCCGACGCCGATGTCGCCGATCTGCAGATTGCGCGACTCCTTCGCGCCGAACGCCAGCAACAACAGCGCGATCACGAACACGCCGAGCGCCGGCGTGGGCCGTGCAAACATCGCGAAGCGCGTCCACAGGCGGCTACCGCCTTGCGCCGCACGGCTTTGCGCACGCGCCAAAGTGCCGGCTTCCAGCCGCGTGTACGACAACAGGATCGGCAGAAACACCTTGTTGGTGACGATCATCAGCAGCACGCCAAGGCACGCCGTGACGCCGAGTTCACGCACGATCTCGATCTGGATGCGCATGATCACCATGAAGCCGAGTGCATTCGTCAGCAACGCAACTGTGCCCGGCACGAACAGCTTGCGAAAGGCGTCGCGTGCCGCATCGGTCGAGGACATGCCGGCGACCAGCGCCTGCTTCCACGCATTGGTCATCTGCACAGCATGTGAGACGCCGATCGAGAAAATCAGAAATGGGACGAGGATCGACATCGGATCGATGCCGAGGCCAAGGATCGGCAACGCGCCGAGCAGCCACACCACCGGCAGCAACGCGACGAACAGCGCGAGCACCGTGGTCTTTACCGAACGCGTATAAGCAAACAGCAGCGCGGCGGTAATCAGAAACGCGAGCGCGAAAAAGCCGATCACGCCACTGATCCCGGCCTCCACATCCCCCACGAGTTTCGCAAAGCCGATGATGTCGACCTCGACATCCTGGTTCGAATAGCGCGCGCGGATCTGTTCGAGTTGGCGCGCGACCGCACCGTAATCCAGATGCTTGCCGGTGACGGGATCGGTCTCGCGCAATTCGGCGCGAATCAGCGCGGAATGCAGGTCGTTGCCGACCAGCCTGCCGATCTGTCCGGAACGCGCGACATTGCGGCGGACTTTGGCGAGGTCGTCGGGATTCGCGCTGCTGAACTGACCCGGCACGACCACGTCGCCACGAAAGCCCGCTTCGGTGACCTCCGTATAGCGTACGTTCGGCGTGAACAGCGAGAACACGCGCGAGCGATTCACGCCGGGGATGAAGAACACGTCATCGGTCGCGTGACGCAAGTCGTCCATAAACGCCTGGTTGTAGATGTCGCCGTGGCCCTTCCAGCGCAGACTCACGAGGATCGTGTTCGCCCCCGGAAAGGCGCTCGCATAGCGGTTGAACACCTGCATATACGGGTGCTGCATCGGGATCATCTTGTTGAACCCGGGGTCGAGCCGCAGGCGCGTCGCGGAACAACCCAGCGCGACGGTCAGCGCGAGGCAGAGCGTCAGCAGGATGCGCCGGTGCCGCATGATGGCGTCGGCGCAACGCTCGACAAAACGGGAAAGACAGGACGAAGAAGGACGGGACGATGCGTTCATGATGCGTCTCACGGCAGGGCAACGGGGAGCGCGGCAGCCATGGCGAATCAGTGGCCGGCGAGCGCGCTATGGAGTGTCGGCGAACGACGACGCGTGTTCAGGAAGGTGGCGCGCTGGGCGATACAGGCGGAGACGCAGGCGGCGTTCGGACTACGGGCAATACCGGCAGCAACGCGATGCCCGCTTCTCCGCCCAGCGCAAGCTCGCCATGCCCGGCGTCGACCACAGTCGCGAGGCTCTGCACGCCCCCCACCTTGCGCACCGCGAAGCTCTGCCCGTTATCGCGCGAGGTGACAATCGCACCGCCCTGGCCAACCAGCACCAGTTCGCCGTCGGCGAGTTGCACCGCGCCGAAATACGAAGTGCCGACACGGCTGTCTATATGCGTCCACGTGTCACCCTGATCGGTGCTGCGCAGCACGTTGCCGCGCATGCCGTAGGCGACCCAGTCGCCGTCAGTCAATTTCAGCACGCCGAATAGTGAGCCCTGATAGGGTACGGGCCGTTTCTCCCAGCTCGCGCCGTTGTCGGTGGAACGCAGCAACGTGCCGGTTTCACCGGCGATCATCAAACGGCCGCTCGAATCGCCGGCAATTGCGTTCAGGTGGCGATCGTCGGCGGGCGTTTTCTGTTGGGCCCAGGTGGCGCCCGCATCGTGCGAGACGAACAACTGGCCGAAGCTGCCGCTCGCGAACACCAGTCCGCTTGCATTGCCCCACACGGACAGCAGCGGGTCCGAATGCTTGCGCTCGAAACGCACTTCGCTCCAGTGCGCGCCGCCATCGACGGTGCGCACGATCCAGCCGTCGTGCCCCACCGCAATGCCGATACGCGGCGAGACGAAGAACACCTGGGTGAGCGCAGACGCTTCGTCGGAGATCATCGCGGCTCGCTGCCAGGACGCGCCCGCATCGTCGCTCAGGAGGATGACGCCGCGCTCACCCACCGCGACGAGACGCTTGCCCGCTTTGGCGAGACCATTGATCTGCAGGCGATCAGCCTGAATGGTGGTCGCCGCGAAAGCCGGCACAGGGCGAGGCGAAAACGCAAACAGCGCTGCGCCCAGCACGGCCGCCGAGAGCAGCAAGCCAGGTAGTGTTGATTTCATTTTTTGTCTCCTGTCGACCAGATGTCGATCGGAGTTGGCGCTTTAGCGCTTACTCCGATCCCATGCAAAGCTCGCTACTCTGGTCCCATGCAAAGCTCCGACCGCGGTCTACGCCGCTGTTTCGAAGAGTGCCGCAGCGCCCATTCCGCCGCCGACGCACATCGTCACGACGACATAGCGCACACCACGCCGCCGCGCTTCGAGCAGCCCGTGCATCGTCATGCGGGTGCCGGACATGCCGAACGGATGGCCGATCGAGATCGCGCCGCCGTTCACATTCAGACGATCGGCCGGAATATGCAGTTGATCGCGGCAATAAATGACCTGGCACGCGAAGGCCTCGTTCATCTCCCACAGGCCGATGTCGTTCACCGTCAACCGATGACGCGCCAGCAGTTTCGGCACGGCGAGCGCCGGACCGATGCCCATTTCGTCTGCGTCGCAGCCCGCCACCGCCATGCCGCGATAGATACCGAGCGGCTTCAAACCGCGCTGCTTCGCCTCCGTTGCGCTCATCACGACCACCGCCGCTGCGCCGTCGGACAGTTGCGACGCATTGCCGGCAGTGATGAACTCGCCCTGCGCGACCGCCTCACCACCGCTCCAGACCGGCTTCAGTGCAGCCAGACTCACCGCACTGGTATCCGCGCGATTGCATTCGTCGCGCGTGGCCCGCACGCTTTCGTGGCCGACCGGCTTGCCTTCCTTGTCGAACAGCGCGCGCTGCGCATCGAAGGGCACGATCTCATCGTCGAAGCGTCCCGCCTCCTGCGCCGCGGCCGTGCGCTGCTGGCTCGTCAGCGCGTATTCGTCCTGAGCCGCACGCGAGATGCCGTAACGGCGCGAGACGATTTCCGCCGTTTCGATCATCGCCATGTACGCAGCCGGCTGATTCGCGAGCACCGCGTCCGACCGTGCGCGGTACGCATTCTTGTGCTTGTTCTGCGTCAGTGTGATCGACTCGACGCCGCCCGCCACCACGATCCGCGCGTCGCCGCACAGGATGTTCTGCGCGGCCGTCGCGATCGTCATCAAGCCCGACGAGCACATCCGATCCATCGCCATGCCCGGCACCGAAGCCGGCAAACCCGCTGCAGCCGCCGAGAGCCGGCCGATGTTGTAGCCCTGGGTACCCTGCTGCGCGGCGCAGCCCATCAGGGCGTCGTCGATATCGGCGGGGTCGAGTTGCGCGCGCTCGACCGCGGCCCGCACCACATGGCCACCGAGTGCGGGTGCTTCGGTGTCGTTGAACACGCCGCGATACGCTTTGCCGATCGGTGTGCGTGCAACCGAGACGATGACCGCTTCGTTCATGAACTATTCCTCTACGGGTTCTACAGGTTTCTTCGGGTTGCTACAGGTAGTAGCGGCTGATCGTGTCGGCCACGCAACCGGGTTTGGTCTCGCCGTCGATTTCCACGGTCACGCGAATCCACGCTTGCATGCCACCCTCGATCGCTTCGGCGCGCAGCAACTGGCCGACGCCTCGAATGCGCGCACCGGCTCGCACCGGCGCGGGGAAGCGAATCCTGTCGCAACCGTAATTGACGCCGAGCCGCGCGCCATCGATACGTACGATCTGCGGCAGAAAGAAATTGACGAGCGAGAGCGTCAGAAAGCCGTGGGCGATACAGCCGCCGAACGGACCTTGTTGCGCGCGTTCGGTGTCGACATGGACCCATTGATGATCGAGCGTGGCGTCCGCGAACAGCCCGATGCGCGCCTGCTCGACCTGCATCCACGCACTTTCGCCGAGCCTTTCGCCAACCGCCGCGACCAGCTCGTCCGGATGAGCGAACACGCGAACCGGCTGGGGGTTGCTAGACACTTCAGCCATAGCACTGTCCATCACGCGTGCTGACTGCTGACCGACAGTACTTCGCCGGTCATATACGACGCATAGTCGCTTGCCAGAAAGACCATCACGTTCGCTACCTCCCAGACTTCGGCGGCGCGTCCGAATGCTTCACGCGACGCCAGTTGATCGAGCAGGTCGGCCGAGGCCGACTTCTTCAGAAAATCGTGCAGCGCAATACTCGGCGCCACCGCGTTGATGCGCACACCGTACGGCGCGGCCTCGAGCGCGGCGCAGCGCGTCAGTGCCATTACGCCGGCCTTCGCCGCCGCGTAATGCGCCTGTTCCGCCTGCGCTCGCCAGCCGAGCACCGACGCGTTATTCACGATCACGCCACGGCCACGCTGCTGCATATGCGGCAACATCGCCCGTGTCATGCGGAAGGTGCCGGTAAGGCTAATGTCGATCACCCGCGACCATTCGGCATCGTCCATTTCGACGATGCGACGCGCGCCGCCAAGCCCGGCGTTGTTGATCAGCACGTCGACGCCATGCATCCTGGCTTCGGCGTCAGCCACCAACGCGCGTACATCCCCTTCCACCGAGACGTTGCATAAACGCCCGTAGATCGCCTGCAAACCCGTTTCGGCGCGCAAGGTTTCGACGGCTTGCGCGAGGCGCCTTTCGTGGATGTCGGAGATGAAGAGCGCGCGGCAACCTTCTTCAGCGCAGCGTTTGGCGGCGGCGAAGCCGATGCCCACACCGGCGGCCGCTGTAATCAGCACGGATTTGCCGGCCAGCAGTTGATGGCCCGGCACGTAGGCCGGCGCGGTCCGCACCGTTTGGGATTCGTTCATTGCGTTCCTCTGGGTTCTCTCGGCATGCCGAGCCCGCGCTCGGCCATGATGTTCAGTTGGATTTCGTTGGTGCCCGCGTAGATGGTGTCGGCGCGCGAGAAGAGGAACACGCCCTGCAGGCGGGTGCGCTTTGCGTCGGCGCTGTCGATCACATTGGCGTCGGGGCCAAGCACATCCATCGCCAGTTGGCCGAGCTCGCGATGCCAGTTCGACCAGTAGTATTTGTAGATCAGCGCTTCACGGCCCAACGCGCCGCCGCTTTCATCGACACCGGCGCCGGCCAGCATGCGCAGCGCGTTATAGCGCATCACGCGCAAGCCAGCCCAGGCCCGCGCGATTCTTTGACGAATCAGCGGATCATTCGCGACACCCGCTTCATGCGCCGCGTCGACCACCCACTCGAGTTCGCGGATGAACTGCATCTGCTGGCCGAGCGTGGACATGCCGCGCTCGAAGCCGAGCAGCGTCATCGCAATGCGCCAGCCGTCGCCGGGAGTGCCGACCAGATCTTCAGCAGCGGCGAGCGCGCCATCAAAGAACACTTCGTTGAATTCGGCGCCACCGTTTAATTGCTTGATCGGGCGAATCTCGATGCCGGGTTGATCGAGCGGCATCAACAGAAACGACAGTCCGCGATTGCCGCGCGACTCTGGATCCGTGCGCGCGATCACGAATATCCAATCAGAGTCGTGCGCGAGCGAGGTCCAGACTTTCTGGCCGTGCACGCGCCAGTTGCCGTTTTCGTCGCGGACTGCACGAGTGCGGACGTTCGCGAGATCCGAGCCCGCGCCCGGTTCCGAATAACCCTGGCACCAGAACTTCATGCCGTTCAGGATGTCGGGCAGGAAGCGCTTACGTTGATCGTCGGTACCGCATACGATCAAGGTCGGTCCGAGCAAACCCTCGCCGATATGACCCATGCGCCCTGGACCACCGGCACGTGCGTATTCCTCGTGAAAGACCACCTGGTCGGCGACGGACATCACACGGCCGCCGTGTTCTTTTGGCCAGCCGAGACCCGTCCAGCCGCCGCTTGCCAGTTCACGTTCCCATTTCTTGCGCAGCGCCGGATAAGCTTCTTCGTCGCCGGGACCGCCGCGGTATTGCAGGCAGGCGAACTCGCCGCTGAGATGCGTGCTCATCCAGTCGGCGACTTCCACGCGCAAGCGTTGTTGTTGCGTTTCGCTGTTCATCAAAGGACTCCCGCGAGAACGGCTTGCGCGTGGTCGTTGGCATGTGCAAGCGGCAAAGACCGTGCTGCGCCAGAAGCCTCGCTACGGTCGACAACCTGCTCCGCAATAAACGACAACATCTGCGCCGTCGTGCCGAATTGCGCACTGCAAGCCTGTGCGCGCTTGAAATACAGTTGCGGGTCGTATTCCCATGTGAAACCGACGCCGCCGTGCAGTTGGATCGCTTCCTGAGCGCAGAAGCGGAACGCGTCGTTGGCAGTGGCTTTTGCCGTGGCGATATCGGCAAGCACGTCCGGCGGTAACGAAGCGCCAGCCTGATTGAGCATTTGATCCGGCGCCTGAGCCCGCATTTGATTCCGCGCCTCATCCCACGCTTGTGCGGCTCCGAGCACGGCCGAACGGGCCGCCTCGATTTCGACCATCATCTGTGCGCAACGGTGTTTGATCGCCTGAAACGAGGCGATCGCGCGGCCGAACTGCACGCGCTCCGCCGTGTAGGCAAGCGTGAGATCGAGACATTGCTGCGCGCCGCCAAGTTGTTCCGCGGCCAGCGCCAATGCTGCAAACCATGCGGTGTCAGACAGCGCGCGTTGCGCCTCGCTGCCCTGCGCCATCAACGCGTCATGCGGCACATCGATGGCATTCAGCTCAACGCGCGCCAACGGACGCGTCGCGTCCAGCGTAACAAGTGGTGTACGGATGAGGCCTGCGAGATCAGCACAGTTCAATTCGAACAGCGCGATGGTTTGCGCTTCGTTCGCGATCAAAGCGGGCACCAGTAACAGATCGGCGCTAGCAGCGTCAACGACCTGTTCCAACGTACCCGACAGACGATAGCCGTGAGCTGTCTCTTCAGCGTAAACCGAAACCGTACGTGCATCAAAGCCGGCCCCAGCTTGCAACGCCAGCATCGCGCTCGCCTCACCGCTCGCAATCCGCGAGAGCCACGCGCGCGCAGCTGCTGATTCGCACTGCGCGAGCGCCGTCGCCGCGAGGCACACCGTGCCGAAATAAGGCACACACGCGAGGCGCCGCCCCATCTGTTCCATCAGCAACACCAGTTCCATCGCGCCCAGCCCCGCACCGCCCGCCGCTTCCGGCACGGTTAGCGCACACCAGCCGAGCTCGCCAGCGAGCGTGCGCCACAGGCCCTCGTCGTGGCCCCCGGTGTGTTCAATCGCCTGCCGCACCGCCGCCGATGCGCTGCGCTCGGCCAGCACCCCGGCCGCCGAATCGCGAATCATGGTTTGTTCTTCGGAAAGAGCGAGATTCATCGCATCAGCTTCCGTAGACTTGCTGCGCCGGCTCACGTTCTGCAACCAGCGCCGCCACCGCGCCGCCCAGTGCAGTGACTTGCCAGCGTACGCCGATATCGATGCGCGGCCCCGTGCGCCAGCCCTCGGCCACGGCGATCATGCCGCCCGCTGCTTCGAACACCTGCCCAGTCACGTCGCGAGATTCAACGCTGCCGAGCCAGACGACCAGCGGCGCAACGTTCGCCGGATCGAAGTAATCGAAGCCATTGGCGGGCTTTTTCATCATCTCGGCAAACACGCCCTCGGTCATCGACGTGCGCGCCGCCGGCGCCAGCGCGTTCACCCGCACGCCGTAGCGCTGCAATTCCGCGGCCTGCATCAACGTCAATGCCGCGATGGCCGCCTTGGCCGCGCCATAGTTCGCCTGCCCGATCGAGCCTTGCAAACCCGCCCCCGAACTCGTGTTGACTATCCGCGCATCCACCTCGCGCCCCGCCTTCGATGCATCTCGCCACTCCTTTGCCAGCAATTGCGCAAGACAGAAATGCCCGCGCAGATGCACCCGCATCACGTCGTCCCAATCGGTTTCGGTCATGCTGATGAACATCCGGTCGCGGCAGATCCCCGCGTTGTTCACCAGCACATGAATCTCACCGAAGGCTTCGTGCGTGGCATCGATGATGCGTTGCGCCGTGTCGATGCACGTGATGTCGTCGGCATTGGCCAGTGCCCGGCCGCCGGCACGCGCAATCTCGTCGCAGACGGCTTGCGCGGCTTCCTGACGAATATCGTTGACCATCACCGCCGCGCCTTCGGCGGCAAACGCAAGCGCATATTCGCGGCCCAACCCTCCACCCGCACCGGTGACGATCACGGTGCGTTCGTTGCAGATTCCCATGCTTGATCCTCCTGGACAGTGATGCGCTCAGGTGCGCATATCGACGCTTACAGGCGCTCGATGATCGTGACGTTGGCAAGGCCACCGCCTTCGCACATCGTTTGCAAGCCGTAGCGGCCTTGCGTGCGTTCGAGTTCGTGCAGCAGGCTCGTCATCAGCCGCGCGCCGGTTGCGCCGAGCGGATGGCCGAGCGCGATCGCGCCACCGTTCGGATTGGTCTTCTCGTGCGGATAGCGCATTTCGGCGAGCCACGCTAGCGCCACCGAGGCAAACGCTTCGTTCAGCTCCACCACGTCGATTTCGTCCAGCGCGAGGCCAGCCTTCTTCAACGCGTGACGTGTGGCGGGAATCGGCGCGGTGAGCATCCATAGCGGATCGTCGCCGAGCACGCTCACGTGATGGATACGGGCGCGCGGCGTGAGGCCGTAACGTTTGAGCGCCTCTTCAGAGACGATCAGCAGCGCCGCTGCCGCATCGCAGGTCTGGCTCGAGACGGCAGCCGTCAGCGCGCCACCAGGCATCAGCGGTTCGAGCGAAGCCATCTTCGCGAGCGTGGTGTCCTTGCGCGGCGTCTCGTCATGGACGACGCCGGCGAACGGCACAATTTCACGCGCAAAGTAACCGCCTTCGATCGCCGCCAACGCGCGCCGGTGACTCTCCAGTGCGTACTGCTCCATCGTTTCGCGCGACAGGTTCCAGTGATCCGCGATCCGCTGCGCCGCATGGAACTGCGAGACCGGTGCAGCGCCGAAACGCGCACGCCAGCCGGTACTACCCGAGAACGGATCGGTGAAACCGAGCGGCTCCGCCGCCGTCATCGCCGACGAAATCGGAATCTGCGTCATGGTCTGCACGCCGCCCGCGACCACCACATCCTGCGTGCCGCTCATCACGGCTTGCGCGGCAAAATGCACCGCCTGTTGCGACGAACCGCATTGCCGGTCCACCGTCACGCCGGGCACCGTCAACGGCAAGCCCGCGGCGAGCCAGCAGGTGCGCGCGATATTGCCCGCCAGCGGACCGATCGTATCCACGCAGCCGAATATCACGTCGTCGTATTCATCAGCAGGAATGCCGTTACGGCCAACCAGTTCCTTCAACACGAAGCCGCCGAGATCCGCGGCATGCACCTGCGCGAGTCCGCCTTTGCGGCGGCCGGTCGGCGTGCGCAACGCATCGACGATATAAGCCTGTTTCATTGCGATTCCAGTTCGAAAGTACGGGCCGGTCCGATCGGAGCACATGACTCGATCAGCGCGTCGGCCACGCGGGCCTTGTGAAACGTCGTGTCGCCCCAACTGCCCGAGAGCGCCCAGATGCGTTTCATGAAAATCTGCAAGTCGAGCTCCCACGTATAGCCAATTGCGCCGTGCACCTGCATCGCGTGGCGCGCGGCGAGCTGCGCCGCGGCAGTGGCGGCGAGCTTCGCGTGGGAGACGTACAACGCGCGGTTCGGGTCGTTATCCGCGATCGCACAGGCGGCCCGGTAGACGACGGGCCGCGCGAACTCGTAGCGGATCGCGACGTCGGCGAGCAGATGCTTGAGCGCCTGATACGAGCCGATCGGCTTGCCAAACTGCTTGCGCTGTGCGCTGTAGTCGATTGCGACATCGAGCACGCGTTGCGTGAGACCGAGCAACTGCGCGGCGACGGCAAACGCGCCTTGATCGAGTGCACGCGCCAGCAATGGTTGCGCCTCGGCGGCCGTTGCCACGCGCGTGCCCGCGCTTGCCTGCCAGTCGAGTTCGAATAAGCGACGTGACGGGTCGACGCTCTCCACCGCATTCAACCGGCAAGCGTCGGGCGTGAGCCAATGCAATTCGCCCTCCCGCTCACATAGCAAGACCTTCGCGACGTGCGCATCGCCGACATACGGATTCGCCGGATGCGCAACCGCCACGCGCGCCGCACCCGCAGCGATATCGCGCAACAGTGCATCGCGTTGCGCACCTGCCGGCAAACCTTCCAAGATACCGACGGCCACGAGTGCCGTATCGAGCAACGGCTCGGGTCCCGCGAAGTAGCCATAAGTCTGCGCGAGCAGCGCCCACTCCACTTCACCGAGTCCCATCCCGTCGTGACTTTCCGGCACCGACACGGCCGTCAACCCCTGGCAAGCGAATATGTCCCACATGCGCTCCGAGCGGCCCGTGGGCGTGCTCCACAACTCGCGGATCAGCTCCGGCGTCATCTCAGTCATCAGAACGCGCTTGACGCTGCTCGCCAACGCTTCCTGATCTTCGTTGAATACGAAATCCATAGTTCCTCGCTCAATCCTTTAAGCGTCTGAATGCAGGCTAAATGCGGGTTGCAGCATCGGCACCGGCATCACGAGCGCGGCATCCCCAGCATCCGTTCCGCGACGATGTTGCGCTGGATCTCGTTGGTGCCCGCATAGATCGGCCCGGCCTGCGCGAACAGGAAACCATCGAGCCATGTGCCGAGCGCCGCGTGTTGCTCGTGCGTTTGCGGCACGACCTCGGCGTGCGCGCCGAGAATATCGAGCGCGGTCTGGTGCACGCGCAGATCGAGTTCGGACCAGAACACCTTGTTCGTGCTCGATTCCGCACCAATGTGACCGCCCTTCTGCAAGCGGCTCGCGGTCGCGTAAGTGGAAAGCGCGTAAGCCTGCGCATCCATCCACGCGCTGATCACGCGATCGCGTAAAGTCGGATCGCGGTCGGCTTGCGTGCGATGCGCCAGATAGAGCGCGCGCAATGCCTCAGCGGTGCGTTGAAAACGTGCTGGCGAGCGCAGCATCAGGCCACGTTCGAATCCTGCCGTTGCCATGGCGACCTGCCAGCCCATGCCTTCGCCGGCGAGACGGTTTTCGACCGGCACACGCACGTCGTCGAAGAAAATCTCGGCGAAACCGGTGTGGCCGTTCAATTGACGGATCGGCCGCACCGTGATGCCCGGCGTCGAGAGCGGCACCATCAGAAAGGTAAGGCCGTGGTGACGCGTTGATTGCGGATCGCTGCGAAACAGGCCGAACAGCCAGTCGGCCCACACCGCGCGGGTCGACCAGATCTTCTGGCCGTTCAGGATGTATTCGCCGCCCGTGCCGCCGTCGGTACGAATAGCACTCGCGCGGATTGCCGCCATGTCAGAGCCTGCGTTGGGCTCCGACCACCCTTGCGCCCATACGTGTTCGCCTGCCGCCATAGCCGGCAGAAAGCGCGCCTTTTGCTCCTCTGTACCGAAGTCCATCAAAGTCGGGCCGAGCAGGAAGATGCCGTTCTGATTCACACGCATCGGTGCGTCGGCGCGCCAGTATTCTTCTTCGAAGATCAGCCACTCGATCAGATCGCAACCGCGTCCGCCCAATTCGCGCGGCCACGTCACCATGCTCCAGCGGCCCGAATGCAGCGTGCGTTCCCATTCCCGATGTGCGGCGAAACCCGCTTCGGTGTCGAAGCTCGGCAGCGGCTCGCGCGGCACGTGGACCGCGAGCCAGCTGCGAATCTCGGCGCGAAACGCGCGTTGCGCCGGCGTGTAGTCGAGCTTCATGCGCGCGCTCCGGCTTTGCGTTCGGCCTCATTGGCAGCATTGAACTGCGCGTCGCGCTTTTCGACGAAGGCTGAGCGTGCTTCTGCCGAATCGTTCGTCATATAGGCCTGCAAGGTGAAGCCCTGCTCCCAGCGGTATTTGTCTTCGAGGTCGCCGTCTTCGACACCGTTCAGCGCTTCTTTCGCGAGTTGCAGCATCGCGGGGCTCTTCGCGGCGATCTTGCGGGCGATTTCGAGCGCTGCCTCACGTAGCTGCTCGCGCGGCACCACGCGCTCGACTGCGCCGAGCCGGTAGGCCTCGGCGGCGTCGACCATGTCGCCGGTGAAATACATCGCACGCACTTTCTGCACGCCGAACATGCGTTGCAGATGCGCACCGCCGCCCATCGCGCCCCGGTCGATCTCGGGCACGCCGAAGCGCGCGCAGTCGGACGCGACAATCACGTCCGCCGCGCCGCAAATGCCGATGCCGCCGCCCAGCACAAAACCATGCACCGCGACGATCACCGGCTTCGGATTGCGGTGCACCGCGCGAAAAGTCGCGTAATTGCCGGCATTGACCGCGATGATCCGTTCGGGGTGCGCGGCCAGTTCCTTGATATCGACGCCCGCGCAAAAACCGCGCCCTGCGCCGCGCAATACGATGACGTGCACGCTGTCGTCGCGGCCGAGCGCGTCGATTGCATCGGCCAGCGCTTGCCAGCCGCGTGCGTCGAGCGCATTGACCGGCGGCTGGTCGATCACCAGTTCGCCGATGCCGCCTTCGCGTTCGATGCTGAACGGCAGCAAGCGGACGCTATTGATGGGTTCTGTCATGTCTCCGTCCCTGGTGAGTGTTTGCTTTATGAGGTCATGCGTGGCGTCAGGTCTTGCGTCATGCGTGAACCGGCGCGCCGCGCATGGCCGCCAGCGCATCGAGCCGCGCCACGGCTTCGTCGACGATGCGCGCGATCAAGGTCTCGCACGGCTCGATCGCGCCGATCACCGCCGCGACCTGCCCGCTCGGCAATACGCCCTCGTCGGGTTGACCGTCAACGATCGCGCGCTGGATCAGAAACGGCGCATTCGCCGCCATCAAAGTCTGGCTCGCGGTGTAGCTGTGATCGCGCAGTGCCTTGAAGCCGAGCGCGGCCATCTGGCTCAGACTCATGCCACTCTGACGGCGCCACGCTTCAGCCGTGCGTAACGCGAATAGCGTGCGGCGCAACGGGCCAAACGCTTCGAGGCGCAGCAGATAGGGGTTGTCGATCATTCGCTGCGGCAGGCCATCCAACGCCGCGGACACGCGGATTTGCGAAGGGTCTGCTACGGCGACGTAGCGATCGAGTGTCGCGCGCGGCACGGGCGATTCGGCGGTCATCAGAAAGCGCGTGCCCATCGCAATACCTGCCGCGCCGTAGCCGAGCGCCGCAGCGAGGCCGCGCCCGTCGAAGAATCCGCCTGCAGCGATCACCGGCACGTTCACTGCATCGAGTACGCGTGGCAACAACAGCGTCGTGGGCATCGAACCCGTGTGGCCACCGCCTTCGGCACCTTGCACGGTGACTGCATCGGCGCCCAGTTCGACCGCTTTGGCCGCGTGCTTCGGTGCGCCCACGGTGGGAATGCACATCACGCCGGCGCCCTTGAAGCGACGGATCGTCTTCGCGTCCGGTCCTCGGCCGTAGCTGACCGCGCGCAGCCGGTGCTTGATCGCCAGATCGACCACCTGTGCCGCGTTCGGCTGGAACATATGGAAGTTGATACCGAAGGGCCTGTCCGTCAGCTCTTTCACGCGCAGGATTTCCGCTTCCACGCGTTCGGCTTCAAGCGTCGCGCCGGCCAGAAAGCCGAAGCCGCCCGCATTGCAGGTCGCGGCGACGAGATTCGCATCGGCGACCCAACCCATGGCCGTCTGCACGATCGGATAGCGGCAGCCGAGCAGATCGCACAAAGGTGTGTGCAACGTTGCGCTCATGCGGCTTCTCCGTCGGCCTTGCCGTTCTCACGTGCGGCGGCCACCGGTCGTTGCGACTCGGCCATCCTGCGCGCGTCGTAGCCACCCAGCTTGTCGCCACTCACCAGTTCGTTGTGCGCATGCGCGAAGTGGTGCCACGCAAACGCCGCATCCATCGCCGCACGCTTGCCTTGCAGCTCTTCAACGTGATTCACAGCCTGCTTGGTCAGCGTCAATCCTAGTCGCGGCATGCGCGCGATCTTTGCGGCGATTTCCGTCGTAGCGTCCTGCAAGCGTTCGCGCGGTACAACCCGATTGACCATGCCCATCTGATACGCGCGCGCCGCATCCATCCGTTCGCCAAGAAACAGAAACTCCTTGGCAATGCGTGGATTCAATTCATAGGCGTGCGCGAAATACTCAACGCCCGGAATACCCATCCGCACGACCGGATCGGAGAAGAACGCGTCGTCCGAAGCAACGATCAGATCGCACACCCACGCCAACATCAGGCCGCCCGCCACACACGCGCCCTGCACCATCGCGATGGTCGGCTTGGGCAGATCACGCCAGCGGCGGCACATGCCGAGATAAACCTCCTGTTCGCGGGCGTACAGGAACTCGCCACCTTCCTTGCCGACGTGGTCGTACCAGAGCGACGTGCGCTCGAACGACTGATCGATGTCGCGGCCGGGCGTGCCGATATCGTGGCCCGCCGAGAAATGCTTGCCCGCGCCGGCGAGAACGATGACCTTCACCGCGTCGTCGTTCGACGCGCGCCTGAACGCGGCGTCGAGCGCATACGTCATCTTCGAGTTCTGCGCGTTGTGATACTCAGGGCGATTCATCGTGATCGTGGCGATGCCGTCGCTCACGCTGTATTCAACGACGCTTTCGTGGCTGGCTTGCATGATGTCCCTCACACGCGACGCGGCGCAGGGTTGTTGCGCACGACGCCCGCACGCAGGTTATGCGGATCGAGCGCGCGCACGATGCGCAGATCGTCGGCGCCAGGCGGCGATGTTACGTGCATGTCGGGATGCGCACGCAGTTCGAAACCCGTCGCATCCTGCACTTCGTCGAAGCTCACGCCAGGATGCAGCGAGCGCACCTGCACCGCATGATTCGCACCGCCGAAGTCCATCACGCACAAATCGGTAATCACGCTGCGCAGATCGGTGAACGCACGCATGCCGGGGATTTCGCGTGCGGGGTTGTAGCCCACGCTGCACACCATATCCACCTCACCGGCAACGAACGTGCGCTTGCCGTGGCCGGAGACGAAAAACGAGTTCGCGTGATTGATGCTGTTGCCCGGGAAACCGCGCGCGCCTAACAATTGCGTTTTCGGGCGAGCGTAGTCGTCGCCGAGCCAGGAGATGTTGGCCTGGCCGAAGCGATCAATCTGCGTGGGCATCACCAACGCATGACGCTTGCCGTGCCACACACAATCGAACACGCGCTCATAGGTCATCAAACCGGACGCCTGCACGCGATAGCCTGCTTCACGCGGTCCGAGCGGCACCGGGCTTTCGACCAGATAGGCCTCGCCATCGGTGAGCATCAGACCGGCGTTGTAAGCAAGGCGCGCAAGGCCAGCGGCCAGACGCGGGCCCGTGCCAATGCCGGTTGCCAGCACTTCGCCGTCATCACGCCAGACGCGCGCCGCCGCGGCAATCATCAATTCGGCGAGGGAATAATCGAAAGAGTCGCTCATGTGCGCTCCATTACAGAATCGGCAACGGCAACGCCGCTACATGGGACCGGCCGCCTGCGCGCTGCAGATAGCCCGGTTCGTCGGCGCCCACTATGTCACTCAGGTAAGCGGCTGTTTGTTGCGGATCTTCCGCACTCGCGCAATACGTCTTCAGATGCGGCAAATCCCAGCCGTAAGCAGGCGCGCACGAGGTGGGATGCGCGCCGCACGGTGCGTGAACTACGCCGCTCACGAGCGATCGTTCGAAGGTGTTGCGGCGCGCGAGATCGAGGTCGTCGCTCGCGAGCGTTTCGACCAGCGTCTCGCTGCTGACGAAGCACCTCTTCGCCGCGCGTGCGAACCATGCATCGAAGAAAGGATCGGGACCGTCGATGCGCGTGTTGCCCATCCTGTCCGCGGCGTTCACATGCAGCAAAGCCGCGTCGAGTTCAAGCGCCGGCATCGCCAGCAGCGTCTCGCCGCCATACGGCGATTGCACGGTACGCAGATGCGGCGCGTGTTTCAGCAGATCCGTGCCGAGGCCCACGCGCGTCGGCAAAAACGGCAGACGTGCCGCCGCGGCGCGCAGACCGAGTTGCAGCAGGCCTTCGTCGAGCTCCCACACGTCGAGCGCGCCCTGTTCACGTGCCCGGCGAAAATGCGGCTCGAGCGGAATCACATCGAGCGACACGAATCCGAACACCAGCTTGCGGACTTTGCCCGCCGC
Organism: Paraburkholderia sediminicola; assembly: GCF_046026675.1. Classification (GTDB taxonomy): domain Bacteria; phylum Pseudomonadota; class Gammaproteobacteria; order Burkholderiales; family Burkholderiaceae; genus Paraburkholderia; species Paraburkholderia sediminicola_F. The sequence continues at coordinate 3,061,178 of NZ_JAQQEY010000002.1, forward strand.
GCACAGCAGCCCGACGTCAGGGCCGCCATACGCGATCACGGTGAGGTTCTTCAGATTCGAACGGACGATCTCGCGCACGAGTGCCATCGGCTTGCGGCGCGGGCCCCAACCGCCGATGCCGATCGTCATGCCGTCGGCGAGTTGCGCGACGGCATCGCGCGCGCTGAGTTCTTTATCGAGTGGTTTCATGCGGTATTCCTGCGGGTTCTCTGCGATTTCCTGCGTGCTTGCTGCGTTTTTGCTGCGGATTTCCCGACCAGGGCCTAGCGGAATCCAACGCTGAAGTCGTGGCCCCACAGGCTCACGCGCGTCGCCTCGTAGACGTTGTGCTGCGCCCAGTCGACCGTCAGGCCGCCGTAGCCGTATTCCAGATCGAAGCCGCCCGGCGTTTTCATGTAGAACGAGATCATGTGGTCGTTGCAATGACGGCCGAGCGTTGCGGAGAGCTTCACGCCTTGCGTTGCAACCCGGTCGAGCGCGCGGCCCACTTCATCCATCGAATCCACTTCGGCCATCACGTGGATACAGCCGGACGGCACCGGTAAGTCCATGATCGCGAGGCTGTGATGACGCGCGTTTTTACAATGCAGAAAATGAATGCGTTTCTCTGGTTCGGCGGGGTCGTCGGTGAAACGCACGCGGAAGATGTCGGAGAGCTCGAAGCCGAGCACGTCGCGCAGGAATGCATCGGTCGCGTCGAATTTCGGTGCGGGCAGCACGGCGTGCCCGAGGCCCATCGCGCCGGTAACGAAACCGGCCACGCCCAGCGGCGATACGAAGCGCCGGAAATCGGCGCGCACGCCCCAGAAGAACTCGTGCCGGTTGCCGGATGGATCCGTGCACCAAACCATCGCCTGCACGCGGCGCAGCGCGGTCTCTTGTGCGCTGGCGCGGATCGGTTCCACGCCGGCCGCCTCGAGAGTGCGGATGGCTTCGTCGAATGCGGCTGCGTCGGCCAGTTCCCAACCCGACGCGAAGTAGCGGTCGGTGTCGCCGGGCACGATCAGGTAGCGGAAATCGCGCTCGTCCATCTTCACGTATAGCGCGCCGTCCGTTGCGTCCAGCGCCTGCATGCCCAGCACGTTTTCCGCGTAGCCGCGCCACGTGTCGACATCCGCCGACTGCACGACGATGTAGCCTAAAGCCCGTACATCGATCATCTCCGACTCCTCCAGAAGCTGTTGTTGTCAGGCCTATTCTGGCGGTCTCCGAAGCGGCTAACATCGTCTGTTGGGACTAGCTTGCCGTGGTGTTTTCAGCGGCTTTTTCGTGGTTTTCGGTGACGCTTTTGACCGTCTCGCGTAAGCGGTATTTGAGTACCTTGCCGGCCGCGCTGACAGGCAGCTGATCAACCAGCGTGAGATGCCGCGGCACCTTATAGTTCGCCATGTTCTTGCGAGCCCAGTCAGTCAGCTCTTCCGGGCTCGCGTGCTCGCCCGAACGCAGCACGACATATGCGTGCCCCACTTCACCGAGCCGCTCGTCGGGCACGCCGACCAGCGCCACCTGCGCCACTGCCGGATGCGCGCTGAACAGCCGCTCGATCTCTGCTGGATAGCAATTGAAACCGCCAACGATAAACATGTCCTTGATACGATCGGTGATGCGCAGATAGCCGCGTTCGTCGAGCGTGCCGAGGTCGCCGGTGTGCAGCCAGCCTTCATCGTCAACCGCTTCAGAACGGGCGTCCTGCTGGCCGAAATAGCCCTGCATCACGTTGTAGCCGCGAATCAGGACTTCCCCTGTTTCGCCGGTGGGCAACGCATCGCCACAGGTGTCGGCGATACGAATCTCCACGCCGGGCATCGCACGGCCCGATGTGTACGCGATTGTCTCGGCGTCGTCGTCGCTGCGGCACAGCGTGGCAAATCCGCACGATTCAGTGAGGCCATAGCCCGTCAGCACCGTTTCGAAACCCAGTTGCGCGCGCATCCTTTCGATCAGACTCGGCGCGATCGCAGCAGCGCCCGTCACCGCGACTCTCAAAGACGACAGATCGCGCATGGCCAGATCCGGCATGTCGAGTAACGCGTGATACAGCGTCGGCGGACCCGGTAAGACGGACACGCGATCACGCACGATGCGCTCGAGCACCCGCTCCGGGTTGAACACCAGATGCGGCAACACGGTCGCGCCGCTTGCGAACGCCGCGAGCCAGCCGGCCTTGTAGCCGAATGCATGAAAGAACGGATTGACGATCAGATAGCGGTCGCTTTCGCGCAGCGTCGCGATCTGCGCCCAATCGTGGACTGCGTGCAGGTTCTGGCCGTGTGTCGTCATCACGCCCTTCGGTCGACCCGTCGTGCCGGACGTGAACATGATGTCCATCAACGTGTCGGGACGCACCTTCGCCTCGCGGGCACGGAACGCTTCCATCGAAGTGCCCGCGGCGCGCATCAGGAGCGCGTCCCACGTCTCGTCGCGGCCGTCGCTCGATTCCGCTGCCGGGCCGTCGAACACCACCACCCGTTCGAGCCCGGCAGGACGGTGGGCTGCCAGCATGGCCGGATACGAATCGCCGAGAAAAGTGCCGCAGCAGAACAACAGCCGCGCGCCACTGTCCTCGAGAATCGCCGCGGCCTCCAGGCCTTTCATACGCGTGTTGATCGGCACCAGCGCCGCGCCCGCGCTGTGAATCGCAAGCGCCGCCACGATCCATTCAGCAATGTTCGGCGCCCAGATCGCGACACGCTCGCCTGGCTGGATGCCGCAACTCATCAGCGCGCGCGCCGCTTCGATCCGCGCCGCGTCCAGTTGCGCATAGCTCAGGTTGCCCTGGGCTGTTTCGATCGCGGTGCGCGTGCCGAAGCGCGCGGCGCCGCGCGCGATCAGCACGGGCGTCGTCAGGATGGGGTTGAGCGTCATGGTGAATTTGATGAATGGGGTTCGCGGCAGGGGCAACACGCGAGAGTCGCGCGTGCGAAGCGCGAACCTAGTCGGGGAAAACCACGCGCAGCGTCGCGCTGGCGGGTGTCGCACTACAGGCAAGCGTCCAACCGTCGGTCAAATCAGCCGCATCGAGCACGTGGTTGGCGTTCAGGTTCACGCTGCCGGCTTCGACCCGGCACATGCAGGCGCCGCACAAACCACTGCGGCACGAGTTCGGGGCCGGCACGTCAGCGCGCAGCATCGCGTCGAGCAGGGTTTCGCCGGTTTCGCAGGCGAAGCTGAAGGTATTGCCGTCGAGCACGGTTTCGATTGCGGAGTTGGCGATGGAGGCGGTCGGGGCCGATTCAGATGCTGATAGCACTTCAGACGCGATGTGCGCTCCCGGTACCGCAGGCACGCCATCGGCTCCAGGTACTCCCGGCACACCAGGCACGGATACATCAGGCATCGCCGGCAAATCCGGCAGCGAAGCAAACCGCTCCACATGCACCTTCGCTCGCGGCAAACCCAGCGCCAGCATCGCTGCCAACGCGTTCTCCATGAACAGAGCCGGCCCGCAGATAAAGCATTCCTGCATGCTCCAGGGCCGCGCCAGTTCTTCCAGATGACGTTGCTGCGGAATGCCCTGCACGCTATCGAGCCAGTGAATCACCCGTAATCGTCCCGCGTGCCGCTGCCCGAGTTGCCGCAGCTCTTCGCTGAAAATCACCGACTGTGCGTCCCGATTCGCGTAGATCAGGGTCAGCATGCCGCGCCCGTTCACCAGCGCGGACTTGAGAATCGACAGTACCGGCGTGATGCCACTGCCGCCCGCGAACAGCAACAGGTCGCCGTCGAGCGAACGCGGTGTGAACACGCCCGCAGGCGCCATCACGTCGAGCTCGTCGCCGGGTTGAATGCTGTCGCACATCCAGTTCGACACGCGCCCATCGCGTACCCGCTTGACGGTGATTTTCGGCGCGCGGTCGATACCCGGCGCGCTCGATAGCGAATAACAGCGCTGCACGGTGGCATCCGCGCACGGCACCTTGAGCGTGAGAAACTGCCCCGGACGATAACTGAATGCAGCGTGCAGCGCCTGCGGCAGATCGAACACGAAAGAGCGCGCGTCGGCGCTCTCCGCGATCACGTCCGCCACTTTGAGCCGGTGAAAACGCGAATCGGCCATGACGTGGGAACTCAGGCAATGCCCATGATCAGCTGCGCGTTGTCGATCCGATACTCGCTGCCGTTGATAAAGCGCGATTCATCCGATGCGAGGAACAGCACCAGATTCGCGATGTCTTCCGGCAAACACATGCGAGCATGCGGATCGATCGACTGCGTGAGCGCGTCGCGCGTCTCCTCGGCGGCGCCGAAGAACGGCGCGGTCATCGGCGTGAGAATGCCGTCGGGGTGAATCGTGTTGCAGCGAACCTTGTAGCCCTGCTGCTTGCAGTGCGAGGCGATCGCACGCGTCATTGCCGTCACCGCGCCTTTGCTGGCCGAGTAGGCGCAGAACATACCGAGCCCACCCAACGCCGCCACCGACGACATGTTGACGATCGAACCGCCCTTCTCTTTCATCGCCTTGACCGCCGCGCGGCAACCGAGAAAATAGCCTTCGGCATTGATGCGCAGCACGCGCTGCCATTGTTCGAGCGTGGTGTCTTCAATGCTGCCGAGCAACAGCACCGCGGCGTTGTTGACCAGCACGTCCGGTGTGCCGAAAGTCGTTTGCGCCGCGCCGAACACATCGTTCCAGCCTGTTTCGGACGTAATGTCGTGACGCACGAACAGTGCGGCATCGCCGATCTGCGCGGCCACTTCGCGGCCGGCTTCCTCGTTGACATCAGTGAGCACGACACGCGCGCCTTCACGGGCGAACAGCAACGCGTCCTGTTTGCCAACGCCGCTCGCGGCGCCCGTCACGACGGCGATCTTGCCTTTGAGTCTGTCTCCCATCTTCGTTCTCTCTTTTCAGTGTCAGTCAGTTTCAGTCAGGGAATGGGCGGTGTTCGCGAGAACCACGCCCGCTGCGGCCCGGCCTGCCTGGCGGCCGGACCAGATACAGTCCGCGAGCGAGAGGCCGCTCACGTAGTGATTCGATGCCAGGCCGCAGGCGGCCCGGCCGGCGGCGAACAGGCCTTCGATCGGCATGCCCTGCGCGGACAGCACGGCATTGCTTGTCTCGTCGACCCGCAAACCACCCAACGTGATCGACGGACAGGGGAAAACGCGGCTGTCCGATGAAATATCGATCGCGTAGTAAGGTCCGTGCATGAGCGGCTGCAACATCGCTGCAGATTTGCCGAACGCACGGTCGATGCCATTCAGCGCACCCAGGTTGTAGGCATTAACGGTGCGTTCAAGCACCGCCGGATCGCTGCCGATGCGTGCGGCCAGATCGGCCAGCGAGCGGGCGCGTTTGCGGCCCGCCAGCATCAATAGCATCGCGGGCACGCTCTGGAACGCCCACAGCTTGCCGCGCACACATTCAGTGAGCGCGAGCTTCACGAGCCGTGCGTCGAGAATCAGCCACGCGTGCCCGTCGCGGGTTTCGCACATCGCGTGGCCAAGCGCGGCGCCGTAGACTTCCTCGTTGCAGAAGCGCTCGCCGTTGCGATCCACGACGCAGCCTTGCGCCCATGCATACGGCGGATTGATGAAGCGCCACGCGGACACGCGTTCGAGCCGCTGCGCCACGCCACCGGCGGACAGGCCGAGCCGGATGCCGGAGCCGTCACAACCGGTGGTGCCAAGACGCCAGTTCGGCAGATAACGCGCCGCGTAATGCGCAACCATCGACCGGTTGAAGATGAAGCCGCCGGTGCTCAACACCACCGCATCGGCCTTGATCGTGATGAGCCGGCCCTCGCGCTGCTCGACGCGATGGAGCGCGGCGCGTAGCCGGTCGGCCCATGCCGGCATGCCGTTATGCAGGCGCTCCGCCCAACGTGCCAGCCGCCGATGAGCGCGCTGGGCACGGCCCGGCGCCACTTGCCAAACCTGTGCGCCGATCACGCGCCCGCTGCGGTCGGTGACCAACCGGCGCACGCTTGCGTGGCACATCGTGTCGATGAACGGCTGTGCATCCACCCCGCGCCGCAGCGTGTCATACAGCACGCGCCCCGACATACCGTCGCCGACCACCCGGTGTCCTCGCGGTGCCGGCGCATGTTCGCGCACGGCGTCACCTACTGCTTCATTGCCGGAGTAGTACAGGTAATAGCGGTTCTGCGGATACGAAGTTTTGTGCGGCGGCACTGACGCGGCAAAACGCACGCCGAGGCGTTCGAGCCAGCGCAGCATGTCGACGCTGCCCGCGCAAAAGCGTTTGAGCGTGGCCACGGACACTGCGTCGCCCACTTCCTGCTGCAAGTACGCGAACATCGCCTCAGGCGTGTCGCTGTAGCCCGCTTCGGTTTGATAGCGCGTGCCACCGCCTGCGTAGACCACGCCGCCGCTTTTCGCGCTCGCGCCGCCGCCCTCGAATCGCTCGACGATCCGCACTTTCGCGCCTGCCGTCGCCGCTTCCAGCGCGGCACACGCACCCGCTGCGCCAAAGCCCGCGACCAGCACGTCGCACACGTCGTCCCAACGCACGCACGCGGGATCGTCGACGACGAGCGGCGTTTCGACCGGCGCGGCCGATTCCTGCTGTGCCGACGAAGGGCTCTGCATCACGCCGCGCCCGCTTAGGACGCTGCGCAGCGCGCGGACGCTGCAGCAGTCGTATAGATGCCGTCGATATACACCAGCGGATCGACCTCGCCGCTAATTAACACCTGCTCGACACGGCCGATGAAGATTGCATGCGTGCCGTAATCGAAGCGGCCGTCCTGCGTGCAGATCAGGCTCGCCTGTGCATCGTGCAGATACGGCACGCCGTGATCCGAGGTCTGCCAGTTGCCGGTCGTGAAGCGGTCTTCGCCTTTGAGGCGTCCGCTGCAATCGATGGCAATGTGCTGGTGCTGCGCCGAGAGCACGTTCACGCAAAACGCCGCGCCCTTGTCGAGCGGCGGAAAAATCGACGACGTACGGTTAATGCAGATCAGCAGCGATGGCGGTTCGGTCGAGAGCGAATCGACCGCGGTGGCCGACATCGAATAGCGCCGTTCGCCGTCGCTGCAACTGATGACCGCGACCGAGCGCGCGAGGCGGCGCATCGCCAGCAGCATATCGGCGCGTAACGGGTGTGAAGTGGGTTCAGTCATGATGTGACTCCGCGAAGTCCGCTGCTGGCAGCGCGAGCTGGTTCTGAAATACTGCTGACGCCGTCGCGCTCGTCTTCGCTATCGGCGAGATGATTGGCAGCGATGTAACCGAAGGTCATGGCAGGTCCAAGCGTCGAACCCGCGCCGGGATAGCTCGCCCCCATCATCGACGCGCTGGTGTTGCCGATCGCATAGAGCCCGGCAATCGGCGTGCCGTCGGCGTGCAGTACGCGTGCGAGGGCATCGGTCAGGAGACCGCCTTTCGTGCCGATGTCGCCCGCATCGATACGCACGGCGTAGAACGGTCCAGTTTCAATCGGCGCGAGGCACGGATTAGGCTTGACGCTCGGGTCACCGTAGTAGGTGTCGAAGGCGTTGCCGCCTTTGGCGAACTCTTCGTCGATACCGGTCGCGGCGTAGCGGTTCATCTTCGCCACGGTGTCGCGCAAGCCTTGTGCGTCGACGCCGATTTGCGCGGCCAACGCATCGAGCGAATCGGCCTTGTAGAGCAACGAACGGAACGCCGCGGGGATGCGGGTGTCCGGCATCATCGCGCCGGGCATGATCGGCCCGCACGGATATTTGCGGCGGAACTGTGCGTCGAACACCATCCACGCCGGCACGCACGCACCGGTTTGCGCATGGTCGCGATACATCGCCGGCACGAACTCCGAATACGGCGCGGCCTCGTTGACAAAGCGCTTGCCGAGTCCGTTGACTACCACGCAGCCCGGCAGATTGCGTTCGACGAACAGCGCGCGTTGTTTTTCCTCATGATCCACATGAACCGTCGGCGCGCCCCACACGTGTTCCATCAACGCAATCTGTGCGCCCAGTTTCAGGCCGACGGCAATCGCATCGCCGGTATTGTTCGGCGGCGTCGCGCTCCATTGCGCTTGCGTGGGACGCGGTAGATAGCGCTCGCGCATCGCCTGATTGCGTTCGAAACCACCAGCCGCGAGAATCACGCCGCGCCTGGCGAGCACACGCACGTTTTCTCCGCCGCGCTCCGCCGCGACGCCCGTCACGCGGCCGTCTGCTTCGAGCAGCCCGGTCATTGGCGCGTTCAGCCACAGAGGAATGTCGCGATCGAGCAAGGCGCGGCGCAGGCCACCGGCCAACGCGTTGCCGAGTGTCAGGCGGCGATCGCGCCGCGAGCGGCTGCGCGCGCGCAGGTCGAACCAGTAGCGGCCGAATTGTTTCAGCACGAGCCCGATATAACCCGGTGCTTTCGAAAGGAGCATGTGCGCCTCCTTCGAGGTCACCGCAACTCGCCCACCGATCAGCGTTCCGGGTGAAGGCAGGCGTAGTCGCACGAATTCTTCGCCAAGCGAGGCACCGTCCACCGGCAAGGGATCGAGCGCGCGATAACCGGGCATCGAGCCCGGCAGGTCCTGAAAGTAGTCCGCGTACTTCGGCAATGCTTCATAACGCACCGGCGTATTCGCTTCGACATAGCGCAGCATTTCCGGCGCGGTGTCGAGATAGGCGTCGATCCGGTCGGTTGCGGTCACGCCTTTCGTGCAGGCGTCGATATAGGTTCGTGCGGCCTCGCGCGTATCCGTGGCGCCCATCTCGGCAATATGGTGATTGCACGGAATCCAGATGCCGCCGCCCGACACCGCCGAGGTCCCGCCGTATACGTCGCTCTTTTCAAGCACGACAACGGACAGGCCGCGGTCGGCCGCGCGACAGGCGGCCAGCATGCCGCCCGCGCCAGAGCCGACCACCACCACGTCGAACACGTATGTCTGTGTTTGCTGTTCGCTCATGGCGGCATCCATCAGACGAAGAAATCGGTATTCGGACGTCCGAGCATCACGGCGCCGAGATTCTGGCCGAAGCGGTCGAGGTTGTTGGCGTAGTGCGCGCGCGCCGCATGCAGATCGAGAAAACGCCGCACCAGCGGGTTGCGGTTGTAAATACCGTTGCCGCCCGCGTAGCGCAGCAGCGCGTTGGCAGCCTGCGCGCAGCGTTCAGCCACTTGCGCGGATTGATACCGGAAGTGCACGCGCCGTTCGATCGATACCGCCGGTCCGCCGTTGGCCGCGGCGAGCAGTTCGGCGAAGTTGCGTTTGAGCAGCAGCTTCATTTCATCGAGCGCGACAGCCGCGTTGGCGCAGGCGGTTTGCGCGCCGGTGTCGTCGGTGGTTTTCGCGCCGCTGTTGGCGCTCACGCGCGTCGCCGCGTAGGACGTGAAGTCGTCCAGCGCACCTTGCAATGCGCCGATGCACGCGGTACACACCGCACGTACGAAGATCTGTGCAAACGGCAGATGGAACAGCGGCGCATCGTTGACCGCGAGGCCGGGGCTCGTGTCCATCATGCCGTCGATGGCCTTGTGCGTGCGATAGTCCGGCACGAACGCATCGTTCACCACGATGTCGTGGCTGCCGGTCGCACGCAAGCCCAGCACGTCCCAATCCTGCTCGATCGTGAAATCGCTTTTCGGCAGCAGGAAGGTGCGGTATTCCGGCGGTTCGCCTTCTTTCGCCGACGGCACCAGCGCACCGAGAAAGATCCATTCGCACAGTTCACTGCCGCTGGAAAACTTCCAGTGCCCGGACAGCCGGAAGCCGCCTTCAACGGGTGTCACGCGCCCCACCGGCATATAGGTCGAGGCGATCAGCGTATTTTGATCCTTGCCCCACACGTCCTGCTGCGCGCGTTCGTCGAACAACGCCAGTTGCCAGTTATGCACGCCGACCACGCCGTACACCCACGCGGTCGACATACAGCCGCGCGCCACGGCCATCTGAATCTCGAAGAAGGTCTGCGGATCGAGTTCGTAGCCGCCGTAACGCTTCGGCTGTAGCACCTTGAAAAAGCCGGCTGCCTGAAAATCAGCCACGGTTTCTGCGGGAATCCGGCCATTCGCCTCGGCCTGCGCGGCACGCCCGGCAAGTACCGGCGCGAGCGCTTCGGCGCGGGCAATCAGTTCGGCTGCAAGGGCTTTCGAATCGTTGTCGCGATGCACGGCTGTCTCCATGATGGCGCGAGAGAGGGGTGTCGCGCCTGGTTTGTTGGGTTCATCTTCGAGCCGCGGCTGCGGCGTCGCATCGTCTGAAGGGACTAGCGACGCCCGCCTCACCCGCTCTTATGCAACGACCTTATGCGGCGACCTGCGCCTTCTGCTTCTCGGCCTTCAGGCGATTGAAGTACGGAATCACGTGCTCGCCGATATTGCGGATCGTTTCGAGCTGCGCCTCCTGGGACACCGTGCCCATCTGGCAGAGGAACAGCACTTCATCCACGCCCGCTTCCATCAACCGGCCCACATAGCCGATGCAATCGTCGACGGTGCCGTAGGCGTGGTTCGGGTTCATCATCGAAAGCGCCGGGTCGCTGAAATCGACCACCACCTCTTCCGACGCGAAACGCGAACGGATCACCATTTCACCGGTATTGCCCTTCACGAGGTCATCGCCCCAGCTATCGGGGTTCGGTCGCTCGCCGCCGGTGTACCAGTACGCCAGCGACTCCATGAAGTAGCGCTGACCGCGAATGCCGATCTTGCGGGCCTGTTGGCCGTCGTTCAGCACCACGGTCGGGCACAGGGCAGCCAGATGCTGCGTCGGACGGAAGCCGACCTGGTCTTCGGCCTTGCGCGAGGCCCATGCTTCGCGATACAGCGCGTTTTTCTTCGCGACTTCGTCGGGCCCGCCGAAACCGAGCACCAGTGCGCCCAGACCGCGTTGTCCGGCGCGCAGCAGGCCGTCGTTGTTGGTGCACGCCATGTACATCGGCGGATGCGGGTCCTGGAAAGGTTTCGGGTGAATCGGCCGTTTAGGAATCTTGATGTATTTGCCGTCGTGCTCGATCTCGTCCTGCACGAACATCTTCGGCACCAGGTACATCGACTCGTCGATCATCGGTTGCAGCTCGGCGAGGTCGTAGCCGAACGCGCCCGCTTCCTGCTGGCTGCCGCCCTTGCCGACGCCGAAATGCACGCGGCCGCCCGACAGAATGTCGAGCATGGCCACACGTTCGGCCACCTTGATCGGATGATTCATCGCGGGCGGCAGGCAGATCACGCCGTGGCCGAGGCCGATGCGGGTCGTGCGGCCGGCCAGATACGCGAGGAAAGTTTCCGGCGCGCTCATATGCGCGTAGTTCGTCAGCGACGTGTGTTCGACGCACCAGACGGTATCGAAACCCATCTGTTCGGCGAGCAACGCCTGCTCGACTGTCTCCTTGAATACCCGGTGATCGCCTTCCCGCGAAGCGTCCGTGGTCTGGGCTTCGTAAATCAGAGAAAACTTCATTGCGTGCGTCTCCATGAATTTTGGACTGTGCTGAAACGGGCGGCCCGCTCCCGACCCACCGATTCCTACGATGATCGTGACGGTCCACGGAATGAAGTTTCAGTTCGCGCGTGCGGGCCGGCATCGTCTATTTGGATTAACGGTGGGCGCTTTGACGTGGAAGCTTTGATCGAAGGTGCTTCCTGGCCGCATTTCGCCATGCGTTTCCGCATGCGTTTCTCTACGAATTTCGCCGTGTTTTCGTACTCCGGATAGTCCGATTGGACCTCGTGCTGCAATCGCCCGCGGCGCTACGATCGAGCCGCCATACAACGCGGCTCAACGGATGGGAGTGCAATGCAATGAAGGCTTCGATGATGCTGTACCCGGTCGACACGATCGATGCGGCGTTGCCGCTCTTTGTCGACGGGCTGGGTTTAACGGTGAAATTTCGTGACGGCGAACGCTATTGCGCACTCGACGGTGGCGCGCTGAGCGTCGCGCTGGTGGCGGGTGAAGAACGGATCGTCGAGCGCGCGGCGCTGGTGTTTCGCGTGGACGAAAACGACGACCTGTATGCGGCAATGGCACGCGTGGTGGCGGCAGGTGCGTCAGTACGCGTGCCGGTGCAGCAAGGGCCGCACGAATTGCGCGCGGTGCTGGAGGACAAGAACGGTGCGTTGCTGGTGTTGTCGCAAAAGCGCACAGGTTAAGACGTCGAAGACGCCATGTGTGCCGCGCTGGATGTAATCGCGGCACACATGGCGTCCTCGTTCAATGAAATTGAAGCAGGTTCAGCCGAGCGGCACCACACTGCCCAGCAGAATGCGCACCAGCGTGGCCTGACGCGTCACGCCCGTCTTCGAAAAGATTGCTCGCAGATGAGCCCGCGCGGTGTTCTTGCTGATGCCCAATTCGTCGGCCGCTTCCTCCAGTGTCAGGCCATTGGTCAACAGCAGCGCGAGCGAGGTCTCCGCAGGCGTGAGGTCGAACAGCTTGCGCACGATCTCCTGCGAGCCCTGCGATTTGCGATCGGGATCGCGCAGAAACAGCACGGTTGCCGGGCGGCGCTTGTTGTCCTCGGACCAGTCCGACAGCGGAATCGTGCGCACCAGCACGCCGAGTTTCGGTTTGTCGCACCCGCGCGTGATCGGCATGGCTTCGACAATCGGCGCTGCCGTGCCGAAGTGCCCCATCAGCGCATGGCGCACCAGACGTTGCAGATTGCGGTTCTCCTGCGCGTCCGTTGCCTCGACGTTGCCGTGCACGATCCGCAGACCGTTGCCCTGCGCAAGAATCTCATCGGCCACGCTATTGGTGCGCATGATCGCGCCGCTCTCGTCGAGCGTCACCGTGCCCACCAGCATCCGGTCGATCGCGCTCGCATACAGCGTGCGCTCCGACTCCACGATATCGAGGCGCGAATGCAGTTCGACCGCGCGCCGCAAATGCGGCAGCAACAGCGCGCAAAACGCCTTGTCGCGTGCGGAAAAATGCTTCGAAGCGTGACTGCGGCACACGCGAAACCGGCATTCGACGCCGGACTCCGTGCGCAGATCGGCGCCCATGATGTAGCGAATGTCGGCCGGCTTCAGAAACTGCTTGTAGAGTTCGCTGGTGAGCCAACCCGTGTCGCCGAATACTTCGTCCACCGTGACCACGCGGTCCGCCGGCAAACCGACGAACGGGTCGAGCGAATAGTAGTAGTTGTTGTACGACGCTTCGCCCGGCACGCCCGACCCCATTTCGGATGCGTGCACCATCAGACCGCGCCGGTCGCTCGAAGGCGAACGCAGAATCAGGGTGGCATAGCTCGCACCGAGCGAGGTGCGGATCAACTCGAGCGCGCTAGCCCACGGCGTGCTTTCCAGCGCCCCTTGATAAATGCGCGCGGTCAGTTCGCTGAACTGCGCAACGCTCACTTCGGCCAGTTCACTCATGGCCTGGCCCTCTTCAGGGGCCCATTTTGTCTCCATCAACACTCTCCGTCCTCCATGCGACTTTGCATCGCGACGCCAAGCTTAAGGGCCGATCTGTTTGCTGGCATCGGGGGAAGTACTTAGCTGACAAAAGTTTCGCTGAGCGTGCGAACGAACTCTCGTCCAATCGGACGATGCCCCCTTAAAGCCGCCGCGCTTCAATGCGTTCAGTGTTGCGGCGTGCGCGCTGAATGCCCTGATTTGCGGCTCGATTCGCATCATGTACGGCCGCCTCGCTTATACCCGGCATAGCCGCTTTGACGACAGTTTTCTCAGGAGACCCGATGGCGCTCGATCCCCAAGCGCAGGCCGTGCTCGCCGCTCTCGCCGGCATGCCCCCACTCGATTTCGCGCAACTCAGCGCGCCGGCCTACCGCGCAATGCTTGCCGCGGGCGGCGGTTTTGCGCCGGGCGACCCGGTCGCCTCGGAAGAAGATCTGATGATCCCGACCGCGAACGGCCCGATCGGCGCGCGCCTTTACCGGCCAGTGGTCGAAGGCGACGATGGCCTGCTTCCCCTTACCGTCTTCTTTCACGGCGGCGGCTTTGTTTCCTGCGGGCTCGACACCCACGCAAACCTGTGCCGTTGTCTGGCGCAACGTGCGCGAACGGTCGTGCTATCGGTCGACTACCGGCTCGCGCCGGAAGCGCGTTTTCCGGCCGCCGCGCTCGATGCGTGCGACGCCGTGCGCTGGGCCGCGTCCAACTCAGCCGATTTGCGCGTGCGACCCGGCGCGCTTGCCGTTGCCGGCGACAGCGCGGGCGGCAATCTCGCCGCGGTAGCCGCGCAACAGTTGCGTCATAGCGGCGTGAATATCGCGCATCAACTGTTGTTCTACCCGGTGGTGGACTGCGCGACCGAGCATCCCTCATACGAATCGATGAGCGACGGTTATTTGCTGACGGCGGACATGATGCGCTGGTTCAAAGACCAGTACTTCGCCGAAGACTCCGATCGCACCGATCCACTCGCCAGTCCGCTCGCCGCCGCCGATCTCACCGGCGTGGCCAGCGCCACCATCATCAGCGCGGAATACGACCCACTGCGCGACGAGGCCGAGCATTACGCGGCACGTCTCGCGCAAGCCGGCGTGCTCACGACCCATCTGCGCTGGCCAGGGCAAATGCATGGCTTCGCCAGTTTGCTCGGCGCACTCGATGCGGCCGACCACGCACTCACGATGGCGGCGCAAATCCTACGCCATGCGCTGCACGTCCAGAACACCTGACTCCGCTGACCAGAAAAGATATGACTGCATTGATCCGCCTCGCGGCCGAAGACGGCATCGCGACGCTCACGTTCGACCGTCCCGAGGCACTGAACGCCCTCAACGAAGCGATGGCAAACGAACTGAATGCCAAGCTCGCACGCCTCGCCCATCACGACGAGATCCGCGCGATCGTGTTGACCGGCGCCGGCAACGCCTTCATGGCTGGCGGCGATTTGCAGACCATGCGCGCCGCGCTTGATGCCAAACCCGTGGTACGCGACCGCTCGATCGGCAAACTCGTGCGGCTCGCGCAAACCGTGGCCGAGACCGTCACGGGTTCGCGCAAGCCGGTGATTGCCAGCGTCAACGGCGCCGTGGCAGGCTTCGGCTTGAGCCTCGTCGCGGCCTGCGATCTGGCTATTGCCGCAAAGAGCGCGACGTTCACCTCGGCGTATGGCCGTATCGGCACCTCGCCTGATGGCGGCGCGACCTACACGTTGCCACGTGCGCTCGGCACCAAGCAGGCTGCGCAATGGATGTATCTCGACGAACGGCATAGCGCCGACGAAGCGTTGCGAGCGGGCTTCGTTAACTGGGTCGTACCGGACGATGACCTCCCCGCACAAACCCGCGCGCTGTTAAAGCGGATGGGCGCGCTCTCGCCGGATGCGTTCTCACAAACCAAGAATCTGATCCAGCATGCACCCGAGCGCAGCTTCGCCGAGCATTTGTACGCGGAGCAGCGCAGCTTTCTGCGCTGCGCGGCAGGCGACGATTTCCGCGAGGGCATCGACGCCTTCTTCGACAAGCGTGCGCCTGTGTTCGGTTCTGGCGCACGTTAAGCGCTTTTCTTCGCTTTTTTCCATACGCAGCGACAGCAATAGCAGTAACACAGGGACAAGCCCATGAAACTCGCCACCACCGACGAAATCGTCGCCGAACTGAAAGCCGGCCGCATGATCATTCTGGTCGACGAGGAAGATCGCGAGAACGAAGGCGATCTGCTCATTGCCGCTGACCACGTCACGCCCGAAGCGATCAACTTCATGGCGCGCTTTGGCCGCGGCCTCGTTTGTCTGACGCTGACAGCCGAACACTGCTCGCACCTGAAACTTCCGCCGATGGCGGAACAGAACGGCACGCAATACGGCACCGCGTTCACGGTCAGCATCGAGGCGGCAGAAGGCGTCACCACCGGCATCTCCGCCGCCGACCGCGCGCATACGATCCGCACCGCGATTCACGCAGAGGTGCGCGCCGGGGATCTGGTGCATCCGGGTCACGTGTTCCCCATTGCGGCGCGGCCAGGCGGCGTGCTGGTGCGTGCCGGACATACCGAGGCCGGTTGCGACCTCACCGCGCTGGCAGGTTTGACGCCCGCCGCCGTGATCTGCGAAATCATGAACGACGACGGCACCATGTCGCGCCTGCCGCAACTGATCGAATTCGCGGAACTGCACGGGTTGAAGATCGGCACGATCGCCAATCTGATCCACTATCGCAGCACTCATGAAACGCTCGTCGAACGTGTCGGCGAAAGACCCTTGCACACTCCGTGGGGACCGTTTCGCGCCATTCAGTATCGCGACACCGTGCGTCAATCCACGCATCTCGCGCTGGTGCGCGGCACGCCTCTGCCCAACGTGCCGGTGCTCACGCGCGTGCACGAATGCTTTTCGCTGCTCGATCTGCTCGACGCCGAACCGTCCGCGCATTCGTGGCCGCTGCACGCAGCGCTGCAAAAAATCGATGCGGCCGGATGCGGCGTTGCGGTGCTGCTCGATTGCGACATGCGGGCCGATGCGATGAACAGCAGCAACGGCACGCCAGCGCGCAAGGACGGCAGACTTTCCGGTATTGGCTCGCAGATTCTGCGCGAGCTTGGCGTGCGTCGACTGAATGTGTTGTCGAGTCCATTCAGGCTGCCGGCGCTGTCAGGTCATGAACTCGAAATCATGGCGTTCATTCCGCTTGGCGAAGCGGACCTGGATAACCCGCACGCTTTCGAACGCACGCCTGCCGCACCGAGGGTCAGCGCGCCGCCGATGTCCGCGCCGGTTCGGTCCGCCGCAACGGTGCAGTTAAACGCTCAGCCCGCGTCATACGAACTCGAAGCCTCCTCATGGTGAATCTCTCGATGACTCAACGTCAAAAACCCTATGTAGCCCTCGTCACCGGCGCTTCGCGTGGTGCAGGTAAAGGTATCGCACTCGCGCTCGCCGCAACGGGCGCGACGGTTTACGTGACCGGACGCACACAACGTGAAGGCGACGCACCATTGCCCGGCACGGTGCATGCGACGGCAATCGAGATCGACAAGCTTGGCGGCAAGGGCATCGCCCTCACCTGCGATCACGCCGATGACCGGCAAGTAGCGGAAGTATTCGATTACATCCGCCACAACAGCGAACGCCTCGACATCCTCGTCAACAATGCCACCGCGTTGCACGATGACTTGATTCGCCCGGCGCCGTTCTGGGACAAGCCGCTGGACCTGGTGAATATTCTCGACGTCGGCCTGCGCTCCGCGTATGTCGCGAGCTGGCATGCCGCGAAGTTGATGGCCGCACAGGGCGACGGGCTGATCGCATTCACGTCCTCGTTCGGTGCGAGCTGCTATATGCACGGCGCGGCGTACGGCGCACAGAAAGTGGGCGTCGACAAGTTCGCCAAGGACATGGCCGTCGATCTGAAACCGCATGGCGTCGCGGCGGTTTCCATCTGGATGGGCATGCTGCAAACCGAGCGCACCGCGCGCGTGATCGCCGAGCATCCAGAACAGTATGCGGGCTTCAGCGAACTCGCGGAGACGCCGCAATTCACGGGACGCCTGATCGATGCGCTGTATCGCGACCCGCAACGTCAGCAGAAATCCGGTTTGGTGCTGGTCGGCGCGGAGCTTGCGCACGAGTACGGAATCACCGAGCTTGATGGCCGCCGGCCGCCTTCGCATCGCGAGGCGTTGGGCGGACCGGTGCAGGCGCATCCGGCAATCGTGGCCTGATACGCTGCGCGGCACACTAGAAGCCTGTCACCACCATCGCATACACCAGCGCTGCGCCACCCACCGCGCCGAGGAATGTGAAGCACTGTTCGTCCGCGCCTGAGCGGCGCGCCCAGATTCTTCCAGCCAGCGCAGCCAACCCGGTGATTCCCAGAAACAACGACAACGATGACCCGGCCGTACACACCATGCCGGGAAACTCGTCGTTCCAGGCGCATGCATAGAGCTGCCGCACGGATACGCCGACCACGCCGATCGCCACCAGCAAACCGGCAATCAGTCCGTCCCGCTGAACTCTGGATTTCATTTGCATCCCTCCCGCATCGCACCCGCCCTCATCCCACTCGTCCCCATCCCTATACGCGGCCCCAACGACTGCCGCGTGGCTGTGTGCCTGGAGACGATCGGCGGAACCATGCCGTACCGTTCCTGGTTCATACCGTCATTGACGGCGATTGGGCTTGTGAGGGCATCGTCCGGATGGACTAAGGGGATAGCCTGACGGGACGCCTGAGGGGCTGCCGGGGGAATCGACGAGGGAATCGCTGGGAAACTGCGGAGGAATTGCGGAGGAATTGCGCAAGGAACTTGCCCAGGCGGAAAGCGACGGACATGACGGCGAACGCCGTCATGTCCATGCAGCAAAAGCAGTAGCGACGCCAGCCTGCGCGTCAGGCCGTTTGCGGCTCACCCACAGACCACGTCCCAGTGACCGTTTCGATCGTCGCGTGCGTTTGAGTCGTGAGCGCTGTCAGCTCTTGAGCCGGTACCCGGTCTTGAAGATCCAGGCAACGATCACGAGAAACACTGCCAGAAACAGCGCGGTCATCCCGAGGCTGACACCGACATCCACATCGGCGAGACCATAGAAGCTCCAGCGAAAACCGCTGACCAGATAAACGATCGGATTGAACAGCGTCACGACCTTCCAGAACGGCGGCAGCATATTGACCGCGTAGAAACTGCCGCCGAGGAACGTAAGCGGCGTGATGATCAGGAGCGGCACGAGTTGCAGCTTCTCGAAGCTATCCGCCCAGATGCCGATAATGAAACCGAGCAGACTGAACGTGACCGCGGTGAGCACCAGAAACAGAATCATCCAGAACGGATGCTGCACCTGCAGCGGCACGAACAGGCCGGCGGTAGCCAGAATGATCAAGCCGAGCAGAATCGATTTGGTGGCCGCCGCGCCCACATAGCTCACCACGATCTCGAGATACGACACCGGCGCCGACAGCAACTCGTAGATCGTGCCGGTAAAGCGCGGAAAGTAAATCCCGAACGATGCATTCGAAATGCTTTGCGACAGCAGCGAAAGCATGATCAGACCCGGCACGATGAACGCGCCGTAACTGATGCCATCCACTTCCTTGATACGCGAACCGATGGCCGCGCCGAACACGACGAAGTAAAGCGAAGTCGAGATCACCGGCGCGATGATGCTCTGCATCAGCGTGCGCCAGGTGCGCGCCATCTCGAACTTATAGATCGCACGGATTGCGTAGATATTCATTGGTTACCTCGGAGCAGACTGACGAAGATGTCTTCGAGCGAACTTTGCGTCGTATGCAGATCCTTGAAGCGGATGCCGGCATCGTCGAGCGCTTTGAGCAGCGCGATGATGTCGGTTCGCCCGCCCTCGCCCTCATACGTGTAGATCAACTCGTTGCCACCCTTGGCAACATCCAGCCCGTATCCCGCCAGCGCCGACGGCACTTCCGCGAGCGCACTCTCCAGTTGCAGCGTCAACTGCTTCTTGCCGAGTTTGCGCATCAACTCCGTCTTCTCTTCCACCAGCATGATCTCGCCCGCATTGATCACGCCGATGCGGTCGGCCATTTCCTCGGCTTCGTCGATGTAGTGCGTGGTCAGAATGATCGTCACACCGCTTGCGGTTAGCGAGCGCACCAGCTTCCACATATCGCGACGCAACTCGACGTCGACACCGGCCGTGGGTTCGTCGAGAAACAGCACGCGCGGTTCGTGCGAGAGCGCCTTCGCAATCAGCACGCGGCGCTTCATGCCGCCCGACAGCGTAATGATCTTGCTATCGCGCTTTTCCCACAGCGACAGATCGCGCAGGATCTTTTCGATGTAGGCGGGGTTTTTCGGCTTGCCGAACAGCCCGCGGCTGAACGACACGGTCGCCCAGACGGTTTCGAACGAGTCGGTGGTGAGCTCCTGCGGCACAAGGCCGATCAGCGAGCGTGCGCCGCGATAGTCTGTCGCGATGTCGCGGCCGTCCACCATCACGCTGCCAACGCTCGCATTGACAATGCCGCAAATGATGCTGATGAGGGTGGTTTTGCCCGCCCCGTTGGGCCCAAGCAAGGCGAAGATTTCTCCGCGATTGATCGCCAGATTGATGTTTTTGAGTGCATGAAAACCCGTGGCATAGGTTTTCGACAGATTCGTGACCGAGACGATAGGCTGCATGGATTCGACGATGGCAGACACCGGTATTGGATTAAAAGGGGGCGGGACGAATACGCCGCCGCACCCGCAATGTAATTGAAAGTGGGAAAGCGTGCAGCGCAACCGCGAGATTTCGGAGGAACGGATACCGCCGGCGAGCGTGTCAGCCTTTCAGGGCCGGCCGGGGTTCCTGGCAGACAGGCCGGGGCCTGTCACGGTTCGGCGCACGCGAAACTGCTGGCGAGATTCACATTGCCCTTGCCGCTATAGCGGGGAAACAGCGGGTAACGGCACAACGGACGCGAGCGTCCGTTGGTCGCGGCCGCGATATCCGTAGCAGTCAGCGTTTCGGGCGATATGCTACGCGTCACCCAATTGTCGAGCGCACCCAGCAGATCCACCGAGGGGATGAACACCCCGCTGCCATGCTGGAAACCCGGCACCATGTAGAGCCGCATGAACGCATTGACCTGGTCGATGCCGAATCGATCGATCAGCGCTTCGTAGTAGGCGATGGTCTGGTTCGGGCTGATGACTTCGTCGGCGAGGCCTTGCAGTGTGATGAGCTTGCCGCCCCGCGCGATATAGCGGGCCAGGTCGGGGTTCATCGCGCCGATCGTCTGTGAGAGCGCGATGAGCTGTCCGCGATATTTGCCAGGATGAAGAGGATCGAACCTGAGCGAATCGAACTCCGCATCATGGGCCACGAAGTAGCGGATGTAGCCATCGCCCTGCGCGAACAGGTAGCCGTTGGCGAAGAAGGTCGGCACCGGCATGCGTCCGGCTTGATGCCCAAGGCCAAGCAGGCCGGTCAGATGCGTGCCCTGAAAGATGTTGTAGCCGCGATAGCCGCTCACGTTCCACGCCAGCTTGTAGGGCAACGACAGGCCGTCGCGCATCAGTAGCAAGGTGGAAAGCTGCGTGTCGGTGAGGCACTCGTCATGCGAGGGCGCTCGTCCGGCGCAGCTCAAGGAGGCGATGATCTCCGCTTCGTGTTCCTTGCATCCGTCGACGTCGCTGACCACGCCGTCCGCCGCGCCATCGAGCCGGTCGCAGACCGCGAGCGTGCGTTGATACACGTGCTCGAGCAATAGCGGTGGAATGAAACCGCCGGGTGTCGCGTATTCCGCCTGACCGAGCTTCACGCCCATCAAACGCACGCCGGAAAAATTGAGCGCGGGCGAATTGGCGATCACACCGTCGTAGTCGTCGGGATAGCGCTGCATCACCGTGTAGCCTTCGCGGCCGCCCGTCGAGCCACCGGCGAAATACATCCGTTGTGGCGGCCGGCCATAAGCGCGTGCAATCAGCGCTAGCGCGGCGTCGTGTGTTTTCTTCAGATGCGCGTAGCCGAAATTCGTCACCGCTTCGTCCACGAGGCCGAAGACCGCGAGCGACGAATCGCCCACATGTCCCGAGTCGTCGCCAAAAGTCGCATAGCCCTGCGCGAGTGGTGCGCGATCCGGAGAGAACGGCATCACACCCGTACCGCTCACCACCACACCGTTATAACCCCCGCCGCCGATTTGCAGTGCGCGGCCGTTCCAGCGGCGCGGCAGATTCAGGTCGAAGCGGATATCCGGCGTGCTGGCCTTGAGCGCCTTGATGCGCCCGGTGATACGGCAATATTCGCCACCTTGCTGATTGCCGGGCGCCGTGGCCGCGATCATCGCCGCACTTTCGATCTGCACGCCTGCCGTGGGCAAAGCGATCAGTTCTGGAGGCAACACCGCGCCCGCGAATTCCGCGCAACGCATGGCGAGCGGCGCGTCCTTGAGCGCGGCGAATGCCTGTGAAACGTTCATCAGCGATAGCGCCGCGCCGACCACAGTGACGACCGTGTGTGAACGCCGTATGAAAAACACATGGCGCGCACGGCGCACACGCGCCCTCATCCGTAACCCGCGCGCTTGGCAGCCGTGCGCGAGCGCGGCCCTTTCCAGTCGTTCCAGCCGCGCGCGATCATCAGTATCGCGCCGATGGCGACCAGATCGCCACCGAGTCCAACCAGCGTGCCGCGAAAGCCATGGAACATATGCGGCGTCGCCGTATCGACGATCAACGACACCAACGTGCCGGCGACGAAACACACAAGCCCGGTCCGGCCGACCGTCACCACGGCTGGCAACCGCTCTGCGAGCCACGCGATGCTGCCCATGCGCACGAACCGCGCGGCGAGCCAGGCAATGACGATAAAGTTGATCACGCGTTCCACGGAAAGGTTCTGTTTAAGCACGCCGGGCAGCGGCTGCGTCAGCACAAAGAGTTTCACAATGGCGAACGCCAGCGCCGCCACTACCGCGGCGCGTGTGAACCAGCGCGCCGTACGGGCGGCGTGAAAGCGCTCGCTGATGGGCTGCACCCGGCACAAAATGCCGAGCACGAACATCAGTTGCCATGCAAACGGATTAAAAGCCCAGTCGGCCATATCGTCAATGCTGAATAATGCGGCCAGCGGCCGGGCAAGCGCCCAGATCGTCATGCTCAGGCCCAGCGCCGCGAGCGACGACCGGCGCGCCAGCGGCACCACGAATGGCACGAATAGCGCAAAGATCACGTACATGGGCAGCACGCTCGACAAATACGGCTGGTGCCGCAGCAGGGCAATATCGAACGCTTCGCGCAGCGGCTGAACCGCGAATGACTGCCAGCCGGTCAGGTCGACCATCGGCTGGTTCAGATGCAATAGCGCGAGGACGGCGCCGGACAGCAGCGTCAATACGGCCGTCAATAGATAGGCGCGATAGATCTCCCAGCAGCGCCTGACGAAACGCATTTTCGCCGCACTCTCGCCACGACCCGCGAGTACCGCTGTAAACGCTGCCGCCGATGCATAGCCGCCGAGGAACACGAACACTTCCGCCGAATCGCACAGGGCATACGCGTGCAACATCAGATGCGACAGCGTGCTGCCGGGAATGTGGTCCAGCACGATGACGATCAACACGAGGCCGCGGAAGAAATCCACTTCGATCGAGCGTCCGCGGCGGGTGTCCATTCTGGTTCTCGTAAGATGGCGCGTGCGTGCAATGCGCCGTGAAAAGCGGTCATACACATGGAGTTCCATGTAGGAACTCCATGAGAATAAAACGTTCCCAGCGAGACCGTGCGCCAAGTCGACACGCGCTGACAACCGCCCTCTAAATGCATTCGGAGTGCCAGCAATCTGAAAATCAGATGTCGGCATGCAGTAATACTGAGTCGTCACGCCTTTGTGGGCGGAAAGTCTTGCAGCAAGTTTTGCGGCTTTCAAACCATCCGGCACGGACACGATCGGTAAAGGTCACTGAAAAAAATCACTGATTGCCATGCGCGATTTTTTTCGCTTTTTTTCATCGTAGGATGGACTAATGCACGCCCGTCGGAGCTCGCGCGTTTCGCGTGATGCGACCCCTCGATGGCGGCCACTCATGTGGACCGGACACGCTGCCGGGCTGATCCCCGATCTCCTGGCTTGCTGAGCGTCATTGCGACGTTTTCCATTCGCCGCTGCTGACTTTGCCGTCAGCGGTACGCTCCGGTCCTTCCACTCTCGCTCTGAACGGCAGCGCATTGCGCGCCGCCTTCGCACTGGAAGATAACCACATGAACAACAGAATTGCAGGCTTCGACGGATTGCGCGCGATTGCAGTCTTGATGGTCTTTTTCCAGCACCGTTTATTCGGCGACATCGGCGAAATTGGCCATCTTGGCGTGTGGATATTCTTCGCGCTGAGCGGTTTTCTGATCATCGGTATTCTGTCCGCGCAACGCGCGCGCATCGAAACAAGCAGCAGTCGGTTCGGTGCAGAACTGAAGCGCTTTCTGTTTCGCCGCACGTTGCGCATTTTTCCGATTTACTACCTGATGCTGGCGGTGATGTGCGTGCTGATGGCGCTCGGGTTGGCGAGCCCGGAGCTCGCGAGTGGCATGCCGTTTCATTTCGCCTATCTGTCGAACTTCTGGATCGGCTCAGTGCTGCATTATTGGCCGGGGCGTTACTCGCATCTCTGGAGTCTCGCGATCGAAGAGCAGTTTTATCTCGTGTTTGCGCCGTTATTGCTGCTGGTTGCAGCGCGGCGGCATCGCGCGGTATGTCTTGCGATTGTCGCGGTTGGACTGGTTTCGCTGCTGGCAATGCGTGCGGCACAGTGGCAGGACATCACGATCTATACGCATCCGCTGACCAACTTCTGGCTACTGGCGTTGGGCGGAATTGGTGGCTTGATGATCGCCGGGAAAGAGAGCCGCTTGCGAGTCGTGCTCGGCCATGGCATGACGCTGTTCGTATTGAGCGTTTGCCTGGTGGGCTTTTGTGCGACTGAGCCCGTGTGGAGTCAGTTGGACAGTTCGCTTGCCTTCACGACGGTCAGCGCCTTGTATGGCCTCTGCATCGCAGCACTGGTGTGTTCGATTGCGTGCTGCCGCAACGCGGCAGTAATCGGCTTGCTCGAAACCGGCTGGCTGATGAACTTCGGGCGCATCAGCTACGGCTTCTATCTCTATCACAATCTGATTCCAGACCTGACCCGCAACCACCACGCCACGGCGTTCTTCGGCGGTACCGTGCCGCTGTGGGCGCATGTCGCCGGGATTTTCGCGTCGTTCCTGATTTCGCTGACGATGGCCGTACTGTCCTGGCGCTTGATCGAAGCACCGATCCTTCGCTTGAAAACGCGGCGTGCGCCGTTGGACACCATGACGCCAATGGCCAAGCAGACGCCGGCGACTTTTGCCGCTCGCAATGGGCGTGCGTTGAGAGATAAAAGCACCGCTTCAGATACCGCCTGAAGGAATCAGCCATTACGTTCCGCTTTCATGCGACTTGAGTAAGGGCGCGGTATCATGCGGCCTCACTTAGCCGGCTGCTTCGACCCTTGCGCGACACGCAGGCACTGAACAGGCCGAACGATAAAAACAAGCCACTGCCCGCGCGAACTCAGGTCCATCTGGTCCGCGCGGTTGGCTCGCGGACTTCAACGATGTTTCATTTCAGTTTCGCCAACGGCGTGCTTGGCGCGAGCCTGCAGACGCTCAGCCTTTACGCGCTGCTCGGCATTGTTGCGGCGCTCTTGCTGGGCGGGATGGTCAAGGGCGTGGTGAGTATCGGCGTGCCGCTGGTGGCCATGCCGATTCTCAGCCAGTTCATGCCGATCAAGGAGGCCGTTCTGTTGCTGTCGATGCCGATCATTCTCGGCAATATTCCGCAGGCACTGGAAGGCGGCGACATGCTGCCGACGGTCCGCCGCATTGCCGCGCCGTTGATCGGTACGGTGATCGGCAACATCGTCGGCGTGAGCGTACTGATTTCGCTCGCGCCCCATCGCGCGCAGGCAGCTGCGGGCGTATTGCTGATCGTCGCAGCGCTGCTTCTGTTGCTTTCACCGCGGCTCACGCTGTCACCGAGATGGGCGAAGCCGGCGGGCTTCGTATTGGGATTCGGGGCGGCGCTGATGGAGAGCATCGCTTCGGTGCCGGGGCCTTTACTGGCGATGTATCTGATCGCCACGGGCGCCACGGGAAAAGTTTTTACGAAGCAGATCGCGATTATTCTGGTGGTGTCGATTATTACGCTGGTTGCCACGTTTAGCGGCGGTGCGCATGCCAGTTGGAGCGATCTGGTCATTTCGGTCTGTGCGAGTGTGCCGGTGATCGTGGGAATATTGTTGGTACGGCCGCTTAGAGACAGATTGCCGCCGGGCGCGTTTCGCGTTCTAGTTCTGGTGTTCGTTCTGGCAGCCGCTGCGCAAATGGTCTGGAAATCCGGGGTTTTATAGGAGTTTGGACTGCGCGTGCCAGCCAAACCTGGCCGTGGAACGCGCATTGCTGCTCATTACTCATAGCAATCCACCGGAGAGCCATCGTGGCAAACATGCCCAATCCCCCGAACGTGCACGAAAACAGCCCGGATGAAGACCCGGGCAGTCCGCCTACCGAGGTCTCCAAGCCTGTTGGCGATGCCATTCCCACCCCCGTCGAACCGGGGCTCGATCAGCCCCTGCCGGAAAAAGGCGACACACCACCGCCCGCGAAATGACGTTCCCGCTCTCGTGGCGGCGCCAGAACCGTGGCAGTTGCCCGCCAGTTAGCGCAATCCGAAAGACACGACCTTCTGCCTCTCGAGACTGACTTCCACCGCCTCGGCGCAAGGTGCCTGACAAGCCGTGCCGTCGACTGCGGGCGCGCGGCAAAACGGGTCAAGCGCAGATCAAGCGGCAGCCGGCTCGTGGACGATCTTCAGCCCGTTCTTGTGCTCCTTGATCAGCCGGTAAACCGCTTCGCCCGGGACCGTCTCCCGCTCGAGCAGTTCGTCGGCAATGGCGCGCAGCACGGGCTCATAGGTATGCAGCAGCCCATAGCACAACTCGTTCAACTCCTTGAGCAGCACATTGGCGTGCTCGATGGCGCTCTTCATTTGCAGGCCCGCGTACTGCGACGGCAGTGCTGCGAGGCTGAACAGATCACCATCGCGGTTGAAGCCGAACTTCGACACCATGTCGAGACTGATGCGCGACGCTTCCTGCAGATCCGACGCGGCACCGCTCGACGCTTCGGAGAACGTGAGAATTTCGGCGTTGCGACCGCCGAGCAGGACCTGAATCTCGTTGCGGATCTCGGTTTCGCGGTACAGGTGCTTGTCCTGCGCCTTCGTGATGAGCGCAACACCCAATGCGCCGCCACGCGGCAAGATCGTGACCTCTTCCAGCACACCAGTGCCGAGTAGCGCGGCAACGAGACCGTGTCCCGCTTCGTGTACCGCGATACGCGTGCGTTCATCCTCGCTCAGTGCCCGCTCGGCGCCGCTCACGTCGCCGATGCGCGCAATCTTGATCGCCTCCATGAAATGCTTCGCGGCGATTTCCGTCTCGCCGGCTTTGCGCGCGACCAGTCCCGCCTGATTCACGACCATCGCCACCGTTGCCGGAGACAGGCCCGTGGTCAGGCGAGCGAGTTGGTCGTAATCGATGTCGGCGGCCTTCGACTTCAGCCTCTCCGCATAGAAACGGAAAATTTTCGCGCGGTCTTCGCGGTCGGGCAAACGGACCTGCACCGTGCGATCGAAACGGCCCGGCCGGCGCAACGCCTCGTCCAGATTGTCGGGATGGTTCGTGGCCGCGACGATGATGACGCCTTCATTCGAAGCGAAGCCATCCATTTCCGCCAGCAACTGATTGATGATGCGATTACTCTCGGCTTCGACGGGACCGCCGCCGGTATCCGTGCGCTTGGCAAGGCCGTCGGCTTCGTCGATGAAGATGACCGTGGGGGCATTCTTGCGCGCGAGTTCGAACAGGTGTTTGACCTTCTGGATACCGACACCGTAGTACTTCGCACTGAAGTAGCTGCCGGTGATCGAAATGAAGTTCGCACCGCATTCGCCGGCGAGCGCCTGGGCAAGCCGCGTCTTGCCGACGCCCGGGCCTCCGACCATCAGAATGCCGCACGGTGCGCGCACGCCCATCGACGTGAATTGCTTCGGATCGGACAGATAGCCGCGAATGTCCGCGAGCGCCGCCTTCGCTTCGCCCGCGCCGATCACGTCGTCGAAACGCAGCGTAGGCGCCTTGCTGAGAAGCGACGCGCCGCCTCTCATCTCGCGGCGCATGAACCACACCATGCCGCCAATCAACAACAGCGGCAACAGCAAGCTGATCGCGTCGCGCACCTGATTGAACACCGGCACCCAGCGCGATGCGCCGGTGCGAATATCGGCGTCGGGCAGCCAGACGAGTTGATAGGACGCGGCCTGATCAGCTTTGGGTTCACCGAGCAACAGTGCGTGCGAAAACGTCGCGTTATGGTCGGTGACGAAGTATTTCGCGCCGTCGCGCTTCGACACGAGAATCGCGTTGGGACTCACGCCGATCGCGGCCACGTTGGCGTCGTGAATATCGCGCAGCATTTGCGACGCATCTTTCTCGTCATGGGTCCACGCCGAGGGATCGTGACGCATCTGATTCGCGATGCCAGTAAGCGCCGGCGTTGTATGCGCGTCGCGCTGCTGATAAAACCAGCTGCTCAGTGCGAGCAATACCGCGATGAATACGGCACCGACCCTAATGGCGATCTTGCGTGCGCGTCTTTTCCCAAGCGAGTTCTTTCCCGGCTTCATGAGTCACTTCCAAAAACGGGCCAAAGGGAGCCCTAATACTGATCAAATTCAGGTGGTAGCGATGGGTTCGGCGATTTGTATCGTCGAATTTGGGGGAGCGATCGGCGCCTTGAAAGCGATGACCTGTTGTTCCGGCGCACAGTTTATCAGCGCTATATTCACTGCGTATTCTGCATACCTGAAAGTAACCGCGCCCTATTAAAAAGCGGTCAATATTGCAGTAAATCGCGGAATATTAGAGGCGCGCTTCCAAACAGGCTGGCGGCTATATAAACAGGTGTTGGGTTTGACGCAGGGTGAGCCGAGCGAGCGCCCGGCGAGGACAACACTTTCGTGGCGACCCCAGCCGGTTGCTCGGCCAAGTCTGGAGGTCTGTGTTGCAACACCCCCAAACGTCCGATGGGCAAGGCGCCCAACGGTTTCACAGCTGAGCGGCGAACCTCGGCGGGTTCGTCCGCATCATTACCGCACTCTCAGGTCCTTCTTTTTTATTGCCGGTACCTTGTGGCACCGATCTTCTCTCCTGCAACTACCCCCGATCCTCGCAACCTTTCCCTTCAGCAATTCCGGACTCAGGCAGCGGTACGCCGCCTCAGCTTCATCTGCGCTTCACTCCCGAGCAGGTCGAGAAGCTTGATGACCCGTTTGCGCTGGCTGGCAAGCAACTCATGAGTCTCTTCCAGCGCGCGAATGCGCTTTTCCCAGTACTCGTGGTCTAGCTGGACCAGCACGCCAACCGCATCGCCACGTGTCACGTACTGAACCATGTTCTCAAGATGCTCCAACTGGCTATCCACCAGACTGGCCGGACGCAGCCCGCCGCGCTGGGCGGTCGGTTGCCTGTTCGTGCCGCTCATCTTTCGATTCCCCGTAAATTGGCCGCCGGCAAAGCCTGGGCCTCGCACACATTGCGCCGGGACTGCCAATCGGCGCGCTTTCTGCGTGCTTTGCGTTTTTCAGCGCGGAGCCTGTTATAAACGCATGGGTGGCGCCGTCGATGAAACCGATCTGCATCTAATCATCCGACGATACCGCAGCTTTTTTGTTAGGCTTTACCATCCGTCTCAATATTCGACGACGGCGTGTTAAATATCTGGTTACCGCCGCGACCCGCCAGAATCACACGCCTCGTTCGCAGCAACCGATCCATGAACCAGCGCACCTTACCGCCGCACCTGGCTGCTGCAGCCGCAGCCGAATCGCGCTCCGCCATTTCCACGAGCCGCTTCAGCACGCACGCGCTCACAGCCGACGAACAATTTCTGGCCTGGCGCCAGCGTGTGGGGCATGTGGTCGACGTGCCACCGTCGAAGGAACAGGTCGCCGGCGGATTTCGCGGTGAGATCGATCTTTATGCAGTCGGCGGCATGGTGTTTACGGATTGCAGCACCGACGCGATGTTGCTGGAACGATCGGTCGCGCGGGTTTCCACAGACTCGCGGCGCGATTACGCCTTTCAACTGTTCGTGGAAGGCGAGGTCGGCCACGTGACGGGCATGCGCAAGAAACGCAGCGCGCCGGGCTCGGTGCAGGGCATCGTCGCGTTCGACCTGAATCAGCCGTTTCGGGCCGAGCGGCCCGAATGCCGGCTTCTGAGCCTGTTCGTACCCGCTGCGATCGTGGACGAGGAACTGCGCGACGCCACAGCGATTCACGGCCGCGTCGTCCAGCAGGGTGCGCCGCTGACCAGTCTCGTGCTGGACCACCTGACGGCAGTCGCCCGGGAAATCCCCAGGCTCGATCCAGCCAGTGCGGCGGAGGCTTTACATGCCGGCGCCCAACTGCTGATCGCCGCCTTCCGCAAGGAGGCGCGTCTAACCGGTGCGAGCCGGGCGGCGATGCAGGCCGCCGTGATGGGACAGGTGCGACGTTACGTCGAAACCAATCTTCACCAGGGCGACCTCACACCAACCAGCGTGGTTCAGGCGTTACAGCTGAAACGCGCCACCATCTATCGCTGGTTCGAGCACGACGGCGGGCTCGGCGCCTACATCCGCAATCGCCGCTTGCGGGAAGCGGCGGACGAACTGGTTCGTTTCCCGCATCTTCAGGTGACAGAAATCGCCTATGGACTCGGCTTTCAGAGTGCGTCCGATTTCACACGCGCGTTTCGCCGCGCCTTCGACATGAGCCCGCAGGATATGCGGGCGCGCGCCGTGGACCTGCAGCACCGCGGCGCGAGGGAGCGCTGGGGGAGCGTTTAAGCCGGCGGTTGCGGAGCACCGGCAAGGCGCGCATCCGGTGCCGCTGCCTCGGGAAACGCCCTTAACGCAGCAAGCGTAAGCAGGGTCGCGGCCATCAGATACCACGCTGGAACCATCGGATCGCCCGTGCGGTTAATCAGCCACGTCACGAGGAACGGCGAAAATCCGCCGAACAGGACGACGCCGAAGCTGTAAATCATCGCAACTCCCGCCGCGCGCCGATGCACCGGAAACGCCTCCATCATCAGCACGGAACTCGGGCCGGCATTATTGACCGCAAGCGCGACGTACGCCGTGATGATGGCGAGCGCCGCGATGTCGCCCACGCCGTGGGTCAGCGCCCAGAATGCCGGCCACGCGGCCGCCAGCGACGCCACGAGTGCTGCGTACTGCAACGTCTTGCGGCTCGCGAAACGGTCGGCCGCGCGCGCCACGAGCGGCGTCACCACCAGGATCACGAGGCCCGACAGGCAGGCGGTCAGGAGACTGATTGCCGCCGGCCGATGCAGTGTGCGAACCAGGTAGGCCGGCATATAGAAAACGGTGAGGTAGATGCCCACCGAAGGCGCCGCCATCATCAGGAGGCCGCAGACGAAGGGACGCGGGTACTCCGTGAGCATGCGCCTCGGACTGAGCCGCGTGCGCGGCAGCGGCGCGGCCACCGGCATGCGGCGGCGCAGGTACCAGCCGACCGGTCCGATCAGCCCGCCCAGCACGAACGGAATGCGCCATCCCCAGTCATGCATGGCGGCGGGCGACAGCAGCGCCGTCGTGCACGCCCCGACCAGCGCGGCGGCGAAGGCGGCCGCGCCCTGGCTCGCGCCGCGCCAGCTCACCATAAAACAGCGGTGCCGGTAGGCGACCGACTCCATCAGCGAAGCCGACGCCGGCCCGATCTCACCGCCTGCGGCGAGCCCCTGCATCAGGCGCGCGAGCACCATCAACACCGTCGCGGCCGGACCGATCGACGCATAGCCCGGCAGGCACGCGATCAGCCACGTGCCAAGGGTCATCAGCATGAGCGACACCGTGAGGCCGGCTTTGCGGCCACGGCTGTCGGCAATGTGGCCGATCATGATCGCGCCGAGCGGGCGCATCACGAAGCCCGCGCCGAAGGTGGCGAGCGAGAGCAGCAGCGACGACGCGGGATTGCTCGATGGAAAGAACAGATTGCCGATGATGACTGCGGAAAAGCTGTAGACGGTGAAGTCGTATGCCACGAAGCCATTGCCGATAACAATTGCCGTGACGATACGCCTGAGTTCGGCGCGGGACGGTTGGGCCGCTTTGCGGGCAGCAGTTTGCATGGATTGCGGTCGACGGGGGAAGCGTCGAGGTATTCAGGGGATGGACAGAATGGCGGTGAAGCCTTTTTTAACGGCGCAAAAAGACGCAACTTTACACTGCGCGCGCAGATGTCGCCTCGCTTACCTCACGGGCGGGTGGTGTCATTGTCGGATGCGGCGAAAGCATCTGAGCGCGCTGCTACACTTGCAAACCGCTAACTTCCCGAAGAATCCTCGCTGCCGTCGTCCGGCACATTCTTCGGCTGACCCACTCCGCACGTCATGCTTCGATTCGAGAACCTCAGCAAACGCTATAGCGAACGCATCATCTTTCAGGGGCTGCATTACGACACGGCAGCAGGATGCGTGGCGCTTAACGATGAATCCGGCAGCGGCAAGTCGACGTTGCTGGGCATTCTCGCCGGCACGATCGAGCCCGACGCCGGCGAGGTGTGGCTCGGCGGCCAATCGCTGCGCACCGCACCGCGCGAGGCCAAATCCATGCTTACTTACGTGCCCGAAGACTGCATGACGTATCCGGAGCAGACCGGTCGTGACTATCTGGCGCGTGTGGCGTCGGAGAGAAAGACAACGGTCGACAGCCACACGCTCGAGCTTGCCCATCGCTTCGGACTCGAACCGCATTTCGACAAACGCTTCGAGCAGATGTCGTTTGGCACGCGCAAGAAATTCTTCCTGACAGGGGCCGTACTCGGCGAGACCAAAGTCGTGATCGCGGATGAACCGGTCGGCGGACTCGACGCCTCGGCGCGTGGGGTTCTGGTCGATCTGTTTAAAACGCTGGCCGAAACCCGCACGGTCTTTTTCTCAAGCTACGACACGGCTTTTACGCAAGCATGTGAGGCGAGAACAGTTGGTTTTGCGGACCTGGGTATGCGCGGCTAGGTGATTTCCGCACGGTGTTGGCGAGTCAACGCGCAGTACCTTGAAGCCTCACTGATAGCTCATCGTGAAGGTGGCGAGCCCCTTCACTGTACCCGGCCCTACCGTGCCGGTGGAGATGTACTGGGCGGTCAACGGGATGCGAGTCGTACTCGACGATGCACCGACCAGCCATTGGTTCCGATTGCCCGCCACTGCCGAATCCGGGCCATAATTGACTGCCGTTCCACCGCTATTGAGCACGCGTAATGCGACACCCGTCGCAGTCGAGCCGCTCGCAAGCGTCAGATTGCTGGTCGTATTGCCGGGCGTGGTCGCATCGGTCAGCGTCACGTAAACATTCGCACCAGCCTGACACGATAGCCCGATGCTGAGGTTCGTGTTACCGACTGTCGTCCCAACGGGGCTCAATGCGCTGGCATTGACAGTAGGCAGCGTGACGCTCACCGACGGCGTGGTCACGGTGCACGTGGTTGCAACGATCGAGGTGTTGTTGACCGAGATCGTCACGAGAGCCGGCGACGTTATATTCACCGGAATATTGTGGCTGACCAGCGTGAATAGCTGCGGGATGTTCACCGCGCCACCCGTCGTCACTTGTGCGGCCGTTTTGACCAGTTGATAGGTAAACGTGAAGCTACCCTGAAACGCAGCCGTGTTCGTAATCGGTGCGCCGAAATCGCCCCACTTGCCAACCGCGAGTGAAGACAAAGTCGTGTTGCCGTAGGTCACGTCCACGACCTTGATCCCGATGCCCGCGATGCCGGTGTTCCACACGCCTGCTACCGCGCTGCTCGTCAGTTGCGGGTAGTACTGGATATACCAGCCGTTGTTGTACGGTGGCACCGTACCGGGATTCGACGGGCAGTTAACAGAAACGGTCGACGACTGCACCGGCCCAATTGCCGTGCCGACCGGCGTGTCGCGCGGCACGGTGAGCGTGCCGAAGCTGATCGCCGCCGAACCGGTAATCGTGCATTGCAGCGCTGCACGAGCGGGTCCGCTGGCGATCAGGCCGGCGCCACCCGCAGCGACTAGCATCAGGATGCCGAAGCATTTCCGTGCGGCCCTGAATGGGAGAAACTTCTTCATTGCGTATTTCCTCCAGCGGACGGGCCCGCCGCTGCCTGATTCGCCACGCCGGCCGCCGCGCCGCACACGGCATCGATATGCGCATACGCGCCGCGATCCTCGCCCTTCGGCGGTAAGTGATAACCGAAGGCACACTGTTCATCTGCCGCATCGCCCCACTTCACGGTAAGCGCACCCTCATCGGCCACGCCGCGCACGAAGATCCGGCTGTTCTGGCCAATCGCGCCGACACCCTGCCCCTTCGCGTCGTACACCGTCGCGCCGAATGGCAACGGTGCGCCGTTCGGCAAGTGCGCCGAGATGACCGCCGCCCTGCCCGTCACCGTGCCGAAGTGAATCATCACCACCGAGTTGGCACGTGGCGCCACCTGCTGGCTGGTCGACTTGAGTTCGACGTCGAGCGGAATTCCCTTCGGATCGATTTCGACCGTGTTCAGGCTATACGGAGTCAGATACGGAATCACTGCATAACCGAAGTTGTCGATGCGCACGCCGGACGAATTGGTGATGCGGGCGCCCTTCGCGTCTTTCGCCTCGACCACACCGATCGTGTCGCCCAGATCGTTCGCGAAGGTCACGCCACCCGGATGGGCGACGATCGCGCCGGTCACACCGGCCGACACTTGCGAGTAGCCGGAGCCACCGCTTGCGCTCGCCGCCAGTGTCGCGTACGGGCTGCGGTACTGGCCGTTCACGCCGCCTGCACTCGAGCCCGGCGCATGGTTCGCCGTCACGCCATAAGTGAATTCGTTGTCCACACCGGCCGAGCCGTTCAGCATCGCCTGCTCGGACGAACCGCTTTGACTGTTGTGCGTGAAGCTGGTCGACAGGGTCGGCGCATGCTGACCGTTGCCGAGCGGAATCGAGACGCTTGCGAAGATCTGGTTATTCATCTGCCCGGTCAGGCCGTCGCGCTGCCTCGACAGCGACACGTTGTAGCTGAAGTTGGTGCCGAGCGCGCGCAGCACGTTGTTGTAGCCGATCTGGAATTGCGTGGTGGTGCCGCTGCGGTTCCAGTAGTCGAGCGTCGAGCCGACCACATAGGCATTGCCCCAGCCGTTGCCGAAACTCTGGTTCATCGTCAGTTGGACCTGATTGCGTTGGCGATCCACCGAAGTCGGGTCCTGTCCCGCGGCAACCGCGCTGCGCGCCAGCATGGCGTCGCGCAACGCCCAGAAACCGCTCGACGAATAGCGATAAGCGGCGACGGTGAAGTTCGTGTTGGTGGCCGGCACCAGCTTGCTGTAGCTGATTCGCACGCTCTGGCCGGTGGTGTTGGTCACGCCGCGAATGTTGGCGCGGGCCTCGGTTACGTCTAACGCGACCGCGCCCAACGGCGTGTTGACCGCCGCGCCGAGCAGCCCTGCGAGATAGCCGTCCGCAACGATCGTCCCCGCATAGCCGGTGATGACGTTGTTGAAACCGTGCTGCACGGTCCCCTGAAGGAGGTTGTCGTGCTGATTGACCTGCGCATCGCGAAGCTGGCCCGCGGCGACGTTGAAACGGGTGATGCCCGGACGCAGCAACTGCGCGACCGACGCATAGGGCACCGAGAAACTATGCTGACTGCCGTCGGCTTCCGTAACCGTGACGAGCAGGTTACCGCCGTAGCCGGTGGCATACAGGTCGTTGATTTCGAATGCGCCCGGTGCGACGGTCGTCTCGTACAGCTTGTTGCCGTTCTGGGTGACGCTCACGCGCGCATTGGTCATCGCCACACCGCGAATCAGCGGTGCATAGCCGCGCAGCGAGTCCGGCAACATGCGGTCGTCGCTCGCGAGTTCGACGCCGCGAATGCCGATGCTGTCGAACACGGCGCCGTCGGTAAAGGCGTCACCGAGCGTCAACTGGCTGCGAATCGACGGCAGATCGTGCTGCACGTAGGTCGCGATGTTCTGATACGTGCGCGGTCCGTTCGATTGCCACGTCAGCGCGGAATTCTGGCGGAAGTGCCAACTGCCTACATTGATGCCGCTATTCAGGCCGAGATAGGTCTGCGTATTTGACAACCCCGCGGAGCCCGAACCCGTCACGCGAAACGAATTCAGGTTGTAGCCCAAGGTGGCCGAGGTCACGCCTTCGTCCCAGAACTCGGGGCTCACATAGCCTTGCGGATTGCGCAGCAGCGCCGCCTGCGGGATGCTCAGATCGAGCCGCAGATCGGACAGGTCGAAGGATTGTGACGCACCGTCGACGAGATCGGCGACGTTCGCGCACTCGCCCGCCTGGGCTTTCGCGAGTTCGCCGCGGCCCTTGTCCGATAGTGCCGAAAAGTCCAGACCGAGGCGCTCGATCAGCGCCTTGCTGAAACACGGCACGGCGTTCCCCGCGCTTTCCCGTGCCACGAAACGCAGCGTGTCGTGGCCGACCCAGTTTCCGTTCACGTAGAGATCGACGGTGTACTCGCCAGGCTGCACCGGATTACCGCGCTCGAAACGCGACACGTCGACGCTTTGGCCTTTCGGCTTCATCAGAAATTCGCTGTTGAACTGCACGTCGGCAAGCATCGTGGAGTCTGCGAACGCTGGCGTCGCGCCCCAGGCAGCCAGTGCACCGAGCATCACGGCATGGCTGCGCCTGAGCGCGAACCAGTTTCCGGCTCGCGGCCGCGAAGAATATTCCCGGGTGCGCATGATTACTTGCGGGTCCCGTCGCGCAGCGTTTTGCCGGTGACGCCGGCGCCGTAGTCGTTGATGAAGGTGTAGTCGACTTGCGCCGGCACGTCGGCGAGCGGCGCAACGTTGCCAACGTCGAAGTCCGCGCTCGCCCCCGGGTCGACCATGCCGCCCTTGTCGCTGGCCCAGCTCGTCGTGCTCTCACTGGCCACGATCTTGCTGAACGTCACGTGATACGGCGTCGGATTGGTCGCCTCGAGCGCGTAAGCGCCGTTGTCCTTGCGCACGAATTTCCAGCTGACTTTCGCGGCCGCTTCGTCCGCATTGCCCGCCAGCCCCGCCGGACGGAAGAACAATTTGATGCGCGAACGAAACGCCAGTTGCAGCGAATTCGGATCGTCCGCCGTGGCGCTCGCTGCCGCGCGCGGCGGCACTTCAAGCACATTGAGCCAGAACAGGGACTCCCTGTCTTGCGGCAACGGTTCCTGCGTGTAGATCAGGCGCAGGCTCTGCCCTTTCTTCGGATCGAGGCGAAAAAGCGGCGGCGACAAGGTGAACGGCACTTTGGATTCGTCCGGCATCGCGTTCGGATTACCCGTGTCGAGCCACACCTGAACCAGCGCCGGCGCGTCGCCTTCGTTACTGAGCTTGACGGTTACTTCACGCTCTTTTGCCTGATAGATCACGCGTGTGCCGCTGATCACGACACCCGCCTGCGCGCTGCTCACCAACCATGACAATGCGAAAACCATCATCGCCCCTGATAAATTATTTCGCATTGCCATTTCGTTGTCCTTATTACGTGGCGAACTCGTGGTTCGCTCTGATCTCCTCGACAGCCGGCGCCTCTCGCCGGCGCCGGCCACCGCCCGTAGCGTCCTGCTTTTACTGGTAGACGATCGAGTACATGACGGTCGTATTGACGGTACCCGCCGTCGACGCGCCATTGGTTGCCACGTATTGCGCGAAGTACTTGAGCGTGGCCGCACCGCTTGCCAACGCGACAGCCTTCGAGTTCTGCGAGGCCTGAGCCGCACCCAGCGTGATCACGCTGCTGTCGCCGTTGAGCAGGCCGATTTCGACGTTGGTCGCCGTGCCCGACGCGTTGATCAGTTGGCCTGTGGTCGTATCGACCGTGGCGCCCGGCTCGAAATAGGTCGACACGTTGCCCGAGTTCGGCGTGCAGTTCGACAGTGCGATGTTGAACTGCGTGCGGCCCGCGGTCGTGCCGGCAGTAGCGAGCGCCGAGGTCGAGACGGTCGGCAGCGTGACGGTGAAGTTCTTGCCGCCGCCGTTACCGCTGATCGTGCAGGTCTGACTGGTGATCTGGCCGGTGAATGTGATGGTGCCGTCGGCTGCCTGCGAAACGGCCGGCATGGCGGCGGCTGCAGCGATGGCCGCAGCGAGAACGCCTGAGCGCGTGAATTTCATGGTTATCCCCATTGATGAGTAATGCGTCGTATTGAAAGACTGTGTGTGGCGGGTTCAGCGATGGCGTTGCGCTCAAACTGACCGTGCCGGGGGCAATTATCGGGACGATGCCAAAAAGGGACAGTCAAGCAGTGTCAAGCGGGACGGTAGAAGGTTGAAGCAGTGTCAAAACGAACGTTTTCTGGAAGTAAGAGCTACTTGCGCAGCCGCATTAGAGCCCGAAAAGCGCGTCTACCCTACCGGTTTTATTCATACGAATAGCACTTGATCGAGCAAAAACTACATTTAAAACAAGGGTGCAAGTCGATTTTGCTGGAAAGAGCTTTTTGTTGTCCGTTACTGGACTGCCAAATCGCCTTAACTAAAGCTCGTTGTCTTCGCTCCCCAGCAGTGATCACGCCTCGGACTGCCTCGACGCATTCAATTGACGCGCGGGCATCTCCGACGACATCTATTCGCGGAGTCCGAAATGAAACGCGCGCTTCTGATGCTTGCGCCGGTCGGCGGGATGCTGGTTGGCGCTGCCCATGCGCAAAGCTCGTTGACGATCAGCGGAACAACGTACACGTACTGTGCGGCCGAGGGTCAATTCTGTTCCTTCACCGGCACGGCGAATGTCGTCTACGGCACCACGTCGCCTGCGCTTCAATACGATATCAATGGCCCGTTCACGGGCGGCGTGCAGTGCTCGACGGGAGCGGTGTCGAGTACGGATCCTGCGTTCGGGTATGGGAAGAGTTGCTGGTACAAAAGCACTTCGGCGCCCACGCCGACTCCTACTCCTACTCCGACTCCAACGCCCACCCCTGCTCCGACTCCGAGTCCCTCTGGTGCGTGGACGCAGTGCGCTGTCGAAAACGCGCGCTGCTCGTTCAGCGGCAAGATGACCGTGCTTTATGGCGCGAGCACGACTGCCAATAACGTGAGCAAAGTTTTCACCAATGGCGTGACTTGCAGCAATACGGCTTTTGGTACCGACCCGGCGTACGGCGTTTCGAAGTTCTGCTGGATTCCGAAGACGCCTACACCTGCGCCAACACCGACTCCAACGCCAACGCCGACTCCGACTCCGACGCCAACACCAACACCAACACCAACACCAACACCAACACCAACACCAACACCAACACCAACACCAACACCAACACCAACACCAACACCAACACCAACACCAACACCAACACCAACACCAACACCAACGCCAACACCAACACCAACGCCAACACCGACTCCGACTCCGACGCCAACGCCAACGCCAACGCCAACACCAACACCAACACCAACACCAACACCAACACCAACACCAACGCCGACGCCTACGCCTACGCCGACACCAGCAGCCGCTATCGCCT
Organism: Paraburkholderia sediminicola; assembly: GCF_046026675.1. GTDB lineage: Bacteria > Pseudomonadota > Gammaproteobacteria > Burkholderiales > Burkholderiaceae > Paraburkholderia > Paraburkholderia sediminicola_F. The sequence goes on from NZ_JAQQEY010000002.1 coordinate 3,100,091, forward strand.
GCGCAGCACCGACGTCAGCAGCCGGAGGCACTGCCAACGGCCTCATCGTCTCGGACACGCCAAGCAGCAACGGCACACGCCTCTTCAATCAAGGCAGCAGTTTCCAGGTGTCGTTCGTCACCGCGGCGACATCAGCGGACACCGTTGTCTGGTCGATGCAGGATCAACTGGGCAACATCAAGGGCAGCGGTTCGTTTGCCGTTGCGAGCGGAACGCGGACTAGCACGCTGTCGTGCCAGAGCAGCGCGGCGGGTTACTTCGCGATCACGGCAACGCTGTCGCACTCCGGCGGCACGCTGCCGCAATCCGGCACGCGTCCAACCGGCATCGCCACGTTCGGTATCTTGCCGAACTTGTCCAGCACGATCCCTGCAGTTAGCTATGCACATCAGGAACAGCACCGCTTCGGCATGCAGGGCTTCAACGACAATGGCCCGATGCTCGCAGCGCTCGGCATCTCGCAAACGATCGACGACCGTGAGCTGTCCGCCATGGAGCCCAATGCGGCGAATACGTGGACGCCCTCCTTATCGGATCTCGATCCGTTCTACACGAACGGCAAGATCATGCGGCTCATCAGACTGGACGGCATTCCCGCATGGGCGAGTCCGACGGGCGCGTTTCAGGATGACACCAACGCGCCGAGCAACGAAACCTACTACCAGAGCTATATGGCGCGCGTGGGCACCGACAGCGTTGCTATCCGTCAGCAGTATTTTCCCAATCAGCAATACAACTATTACCAGGTGACGTGGGAGCCTCAATGGGTCGATTCGACCGCCAATTTCGTCGCGATGTATGCGGCCGTCTATAAAGGCTTGCATTCGACTGATCCGAACGCGGTCGTGATGGGCACGACCAACGTCTTTCCCGCCAACTGCTCGACGCAATGTACGCAGGGATATCTCGCCACCTACGCATCGCTAGGGCTCGGCAATTACATCGACGGTGTGACGACACACGGCTATTACAACGCCGGCACGTTCGCGGCGCATCCGCCCGAACAATACGATACCGATCCGAATCCCGCGAATGTCGCGAACGCCCTCGATCAGCAGATGAGGTCGCTGCGTTCGCAAATGCAGATGGTCAAGCCGAACATGCGTCTGTGGATGACCGAGCTCGGCATCACCTATGACTCCGGCGCCGCTTATGGGGCGAGCTATCCGCCGGCCAACCAGCTGTACGGGCAGGCCGCCGTCGCATTGCGCGCGCATCTGATCATTCTCGGCGAAGGTGCACAGGTCACCTACTTCTTCTACGGCTCGGACTATCCTGCTGACGTGGGCATCGGCACGTTCTTCGATCTCGCTGATCCGCAGGGGCAATATGGCGCGACGAACTTGAGTCCCAAACCAGAAGCGCTCGCGTTCGCCGCACTGACGCGCGTCCTGGATGGCACGCAAACGCTCGGACGCCTCAATGGGCTTCCTTCGATGGTGTATGGCTACGCATTCCAGCAACTGAACTCGGGCGCAGTGATCGCGGCGCTCTGGACGCACAACAATTCGAACTGGCCGACGTCATCGGGTACCTACAGTTCGACCTATAGCACCCCCTATGCATTGACCGTGAACTCGACCGGCACGAACGGCACCGTAAGCGTCATCGACATGATGGGCAATGTAAGCTCGGTGAGCTACACGAACGGCGTCGCGAATCTCACGCTGACCGAGTCGCCGATTTACGTGGTGCTGGCGAACGCCAATGCGATCCAGGGCAAGTACACGGCACCTGTGGGCTATACAGGACAATAATTACGCTTTGGAGAAAGCACGCCCATTTTCCTTTCGATATCCTGACTACATCTGTCCCCGGGCATAGTCCACCGCTATTCTGCTCGTGGGCAAACACCGCGGCGCCAGCAAACTGATTTTCAAACGGGTGAATATCCTGACGCGGTGGCTTCACAATCACACACCGCTGGAAATCCAGACACGTCTGCACCAGCATGGCGAGCAGATGGTGCTGCCGCCGATGAACGTGGGATGACTCAGTGAACCATCGTTACCGGGGTAACGGTGCGCCTTGACAGCGACGCGAACATGGCCAGTCTTCTAAAGAAACCCATATGGCTCGCGTCGATCACCATGACGTCGGGCTGGGTCGTTGCCGCATAGTCGGTGATCGCTTTCGTACGGTGGCCGAATACCCGCTTCCAGTGGTACGGCACACCAGCTTCTTCGAGAATCGTGCGAGCATCGATCAGCGCCTTGAGCATGGCATGTTTTTCCATCCGCACCAGTGAGCTCCGGGTGTGGAAGGCTGCAGCGCGTCCCTGATCGACAGGCTCGAGTACTTCCAGCAATTCGACTTCGGTTACACCGCGCTCCAGAAACATGAACGCCGCATAGCGCGCGGCTTCTATCGCTCCGCCGTGGTCGAGAACAGGGATCAGCATTCGTATCATCGAGAACTCCTGGCGGGTACTTTGTACTTTGAGCTTAGCGAAAGCGGCATTAATGTCGTGTAAAAAAACTGCTGTTTTTGCAGCATGCGCGCACGCAAATTACATAGCGACGGAAAGCATCTTCACGATGCCTGTATCGCGGCAGGGTTCAGCTCAATATGCAAAATCACCAGCCACCGTTTCGGACAATCCTCGGCAATTTGCAGCTCCTGCTTCCTGTCACCGGCCGTCTTCACAAAACCTTTCTCACGCGCGAAGCCGAATGCGCGCCGTGCATCGGATTGCAGCCATAGCGTCAGCAGCCCGCATGTCACGCAACTGAACAGCCAGATCGTTTCATGCGGCAGCGTGGCATCGAGTTGCTGTGCGACGTACGTAAAAATAGTTGTGAGAACCTGATTGGTGACGAAGGCGATGGCGACGACCTTGCACATCCCCCTGAATATCATGGCGGGTCTTGAGGGCGTCATGGCAGGTCAAAACCCGGTGCGGAAAACAACCGAGCCTCCACGGCCACGTTGCCCTTTGATTGTTTGACTGCCATACACCCTCCAGCAAAACCCAGATTTTTCTTGCGGCGAAACGCCAGACTCGAACTATACGGAGCACACCGTAAAGGCCGAGAATCGATTGCCGCCGGCGATATAAAAATCCTATGAAAATCACCGCACGCCGACCAGCCGGTAGCCCACGCCGGCCTCAGTGACGATATGTTCAGGATGTGCCGGATCGCGCTCGAGCTTGTGGCGCAGATGCCCCATGTAGATGCGCAGGTAGTGGTGGTTGTCGGTCTGCAGGGGACCCCATACCTCGCCGAGCAGTTGCTCATGCGTCAATACGCGCCCAGGGTGGCGCACCAGTGCGGAGAGCAGGCGATATTCGGTGGGGCTGAGATGGACGATCCGGCTGCCGCGCACAACCCTGCGCTCGCCGAGATCGATTGTGACGAGGCCGAACTGAACCTGAGGCACGCCGACCCTGTCGCCGTTGGCCTGCCGGCGCAAATGCGCTCTGATCCGCGCGCTAAGCTCGGGCAAGCCGAATGGTTTGGTGAGGTAATCGTCGGCGCCGGCATCGAGCGCGGCAACCTTGTCTTCTTCGCGGCTTCGCGCCGACAGGACGATCACCGGCATCGCAGACCAGCCGCGCAACTCGCGGATCACCTCGATGCCGTCCATGTCCGGCAAACTCAGATCGATGATGACGAGATCCGCCAGCCGCGTCGCCGCCTGCGCCAGGCCTTGTGCGCCGGTCTGCGCATCGAAAACGCTCATGCCGGCCGCTTCGAGGCTTGTATGAATAAAGCGGCGGATGGCTTTGTCAGCGTCGATCACAACGACTGTTACGGTGGGATCGCTCATCCGCGGGCTCAATGCATCGGCTTGAGGTCATCCAAAGCCAGGTTGAGCTTCAGCACGTTCACGCGTGCCTCGCCGAAAATGCCGAACTGCCGCCCCGACGTATTGCGCGAAACAAGATTGTTCACCTGATCGACCGGCAGGCCGCGAACCTGCGCCACGCGCGCCACCTGATAGGCGGCGGCGGCCGGACTGATTTCCGGGTCAAGGCCGCTGCCAGACGACGTCACGAGATCCACCGGCACCGGTTGCGACATGTCGTTACCTGTCGCCTTCAACGCATCGAGACGGCCTTTGATTTCGTCAGCGAGCGCGGGATTGGTCGGGCCAAGGTTCGAACCACCCGAGTTCTGTGCGTTGTAGGGCTGGGGCGAGGTAGCCGACAGGCGTCCCCAGAAATAGTACGGCGCATCGAACTGCTGACCGATCAGTGCGGAGCCGGCCACCTTGCCGTCCTTCTCGAGCAGACTGCCGTTCGCTTGCGCCGCGAAGGCTGCATGACCGATTGCGGTCACAACGATCGGATAGATCACCCCGGTGATCACCGTCATCAGGATGAACAGAACAAGTACCGGGCGAATCAGCGTTTTCATGATGTTCACTCTATTGGATCAGACCCAGCCGAACACGTTCAGCACCATATCGATCAGCTTGATGAACGGGAACGGCAGCAGAATGCCGCCCAGCCCGTAGATCAGCAGATTGCGGCGCAGCAGCGACGCCGCGCCGAGCGGCCGGTACTTCACGCCCTTGAGTGCAAGCGGAATCAGCGCCACGATAATCAGTGCATTGAAAATCACCGCCGAGAGAATGGCCGATGACGGCGAGCTCAGATGCATCACGTCGAGCACACGCAATTGCGGATAAGTCGTCGCGAACGCAGCCGGGATGATCGCGAAGTATTTGGCGACGTCATTCGCAATCGAGAACGTGGTGAGCGAGCCGCGTGTCATCAGCATCTGCTTGCCGATCTCGACGATCTCGATCAGCTTGGTCGGATTCGAATCGAGATCGACCATGTTGCCGGCTTCCTTCGCCGCCTGCGTGCCGGTGTTCATCGCCACCGCCACGTCCGCCTGCGCGAGCGCAGGGGCGTCGTTGGTGCCGTCGCCGGTCATCGCCACCAGCCGGCCTTCAGCCTGGTGCGAACGGATCGTGGCGAGCTTGGCCTCAGGCGTCACCTCGGCGAGGAAGTCGTCCACGCCGGCCTCGGCCGCGATCGCTGCCGCGGTCAGGCGGTTGTCGCCCGTCACCATGATGGTCTTGATGCCCATCTTGCGCAGTTCGGCGAAGCGCTCCTTGATGCCGCCCTTGACGATGTCCTTCAACTCGATCACGCCCATGCAGCGTGCGCCGCTCTCGCCGCGCACTTGCTGCGCGACGACCAGCGGCGTACTGCCGCGCCGTGCGATTTCCGTCACCGCAGCCGTCAGCTCCGCGGGGAAACTGCCGCCGTGGGCCTCGACGTAGTGTTTGATCGCCTCGGATGCGCCCTTGCGAATCTCACGGTCGGGCAGATCGACACCGCTCATGCGCGACTGTGCGCTAAAGGCGAGGAAGGTCGCCTGCAATGCGTGCATATCGCGTTCGCGGATATTGAAGCGCTGCTTCGCCAGCACGACGATGCTGCGCCCTTCCGGTGTTTCGTCCGCGAGTGAAGACAACTGCGCGGCGTCAGCGAGCTGTTCCTCCGTGACGCCCGGCGCCGGCGTGAAAGCCGAAGCCTGGCGATTGCCGAGCGTGATCGTGCCGGTCTTGTCGAGCAGCAATACGTCGACGTCGCCCGCAGCTTCGACAGCACGGCCCGAGGTGGCGATCACGTTTGCCTGCATCATCCGGCTCATACCCGCTACGCCGATCGCCGAAAGCAGACCGCCGATGGTGGTCGGAATCAGGCACACCAGCAGCGCGACCAGCGCGGTAATCGTGACCACGTGACCCGCTTTCGCGGCCTCGACCGAGAACATCGAGAACGGCAGCAGCGTCGCGGTAGCGAACAGCAGCACGAGCGTCAACGCGACCAGCAGAATCGTCAGCGCAATCTCATTCGGCGTCTTCTGACGCTTCGCGCCTTCCACCATCGCGATCATCCGGTCGAGGAAGGCCTCGCCCGGATTCACGCTGACCCGTACGACGATCCAGTCCGACAGCACACGCGTGCCGCCCGTCACCGACGAAAAATCGCCGCCCGACTCGCGGATCACCGGCGCGGACTCGCCCGTGATCGCCGACTCGTCGACCGACGCGACACCTTCGATCACTTCGCCGTCCGCCGGAATCACGTCGCCGGTTTCCACCAGCACGACGTCGCCCTTGCGCAGATCGGTGGCGGTTGTGATGCGAATCGGTGACTTGGGGTGCGCCTCCTGCAGCTTCTTCGCCATCACGTCGCGCTTCGCACCACGCAGCGAAGCCGCTTGCGCTTTCGAGCGTCCCTCGGCCAGCGCCTCCGCAAAGTTGGCGAACAGCACGGTAAACCACAGCCAGAGCGCGATCGCCAGAATGAAACCCGCAGGCGCCTCGGCCTGGCCGGCGAGCGCGGCGCCCCACAGAATGGTCGTCAGAATGCTGCCGATGTATACGCAGAACATCACCGGGTTGCGCAATTGATGGCGTGGCGCGAGCTTCCTGAACGAATCGACGAGCGCCGGCCGGGCAATCGACGGGTCGAACATCGAGCGCGCGGCGTTGCGCGCCTGACCGATGTTGCCCGGCTGATGAACCGGTGGTTGGAGTCCGTTAGTCATGCTGTCCTCTCAGTCAATGTCCCGCGACCATGATCAGATGTTCAACGACCGGGCCGAGCGCCAGTGCAGGCACGTACGTCAGGGCGCCGACCAGCACCACGGTGCCGAGCAGCAGCACGACGAACAGTGGGCCGTGTGTCGGCAGCGTGCCGGCGGTCGCGGAGATGCGTTTCTTTGCGGCTAGCGATCCGGCGATCGCCAGCACCGGCACAATCGACCCGAAGCGGCCGAACCACATGGCGATGGCCAGCGTGCTGTTGTAGAACGGCGTATTGACCGAGAGGCCCGCGAAAGCGCTGCCGTTGTTATTGGCGGCCGAACTGTAGGCGTACAGAATCTCGGAGAATCCGTGCGGCCCGGGATTGGAGACGCCCGCCACGCCGGCCGCCGTCAGCACGCCGATCGACGCACCAACCAGCACGAGCAGCGGCGTGAGCAGCACGGCAATGGACACCATCTTCATCTCGTACGACTCGATCTTCTTGCCGATGTATTCCGGTGTTCGCCCGATCATCAGGCCGGCCACGAACACCGCGAGCAAGGCGAACACGAGCATGCCGTACAGGCCCGAGCCAACGCCGCCGAAGATCACCTCACCGAGTTCGATCAGCAGGAGCGGAACAAAGCCGCCCATCGGCGTCAACGAATCGTGCGTGTTGAGAACGGCGCCACACGAGGCGGCGGTGGTCGCCACGGTGAAGATGCCGGACTGCGCGATGCCGAAGCGGGCTTCCTTGCCTTCCATGTTGCCGCCGGTTTGCGCGGTCGACGCCGTTTGATCGACATGCAACGATGCATACAACGGATTGCCGTTCTGCTCAGACGAAATCTCGCCCCAACAGGCGACCGCGAACGCGATCGTCATCGCGGCAAGCACCGCATAGCCCTGGCGCTTGTCGCCCACCATCCGGCCGAACACCAGGCACAACGCAGCCGGGATAACGAGCATCGCTATCATCTGAACGAAGTTGGCGAACGGCGTCGGGTTTTCGTATGGGTGCGCGGAATTGGCGTTGAAAAAGCCGCCGCCGTTGGTGCCGAGCATCTTGATCGCTTCCTGCGACGCAACCGGCCCCATGGCGATGGTCTGCTTGTCGGCCTTGTTGTCCACCATCACCGGATTGCCCTTGGCGTCCTTGACGGGATTGCCCTGGGCATCGGTCTTCGGCGTTTGATAGGTCGTCACCTGCAGCGTCGGCACGTCTTCATACGACTTGAAGTTCTGAAGCACCCCTTGACTGATCAGGACGAGCGCGATGACCGTCGCGAGCGGCGCGAGGATATACAGCGTGATACGCGTGAGATCGACCCAGAAATTGCCGATCGTCGACGCCGTATGGCGTGCGAAACCGCGAATCAGCGCGATCACGACAGCAATGCCGGTGGCAGCTGAGAAGAAGTTTTGCACCGTCAGCGCGGCCATCTGCGTCAGATAGCTGACAGTCGATTCCGGCGTGTAGTCCTGCCAGTTCGTGTTGGTCACGAAGCTGACCGCCGTGTTGAAGGCGGCGTCGGGCGTCATCGGTCCGAAGCCCTGCGGATTCGCAGGCAACCATTGCTGCAAACGCAGAAATCCATACACCGCGAGCACACCGAGCGTGTTGAAGACCAGCACGGCCAGCGCGTAGTGCTTCCATGACATTTCGGCGCTGGGGTCGACCCCGGCGAGCTTGTAGAGCGCGGTTTCGATCGGCCGCCCTATCCGGCGCACGACGACCGAAGAACCGTCCACCACACCGGTCATGTAACGGCTGAGCGGGATGGCGAGCGCAATCAGCACGACGATGTACAGGCCGGGCTGAAACAGGTTATTGAAGTTCATTCGAGAGCCTCCGCGCGTAGCAAGGCATACACGAGGTAAGCGAACAGAATCAGCGTCGAGGCCGCCGCGAGCCAGGTCATCCAGGTGGTCATGGACGGCCTCCGGGCGCGCGGTGAAGCTTGTCACAGCCAATCACGAAGGCCGCGACGAGGCCGCTGAATGCAATGATTGCGATGAGGTAAAGCAGATCCATGGTCCGGTCTCCCACAGGGGACTCCTGCACCGTGAAATTTAGGAAAATCCGCGTAAACGCAGCGTTAATACTTCGCGGAGTTTCGTAAAAACGATGGGCGTGGTGCGGGAGAGCGCCGGGCTAGCGCGGCGGTATGGTCTTGCTGGGAGAGTTTCGGGCTTTCGTCCTACTTGCCTGAAAACGGCTGGCGCTTAAGTGGCTTAAGCGGCCTAAGCGACTTAAATGGCTTAAGCCGCCTTGGCCGCCTTACTCGCTTGAACCGCATGCACCGCCTGAGCGGCTTGAGCGGCTTCACGCGTAGCCTGTTCGATCCAGAGCCGGCTATCGGGAAACCAGAACGCGTCCGGACGCGGCGGCGAGACGAGCTTCACCGGAAGGGAGGGATTGAATATCTTCGACCATGCGGAGAGATAGGACGGCGTCTTCACGAGGAACCCGCAATTGGCCAGAAGCAGGCAGGACACCAGCGCTTCGCGGCCGATTTCGAGTCCCGGATAACCGCTGAAGTGAACGGGCGTGCTGCCGCAGGCGAGATGTTTTGCCGGTGCGACCCTGACCGGCTTACTGAATGGCCACGCGACAAAAAAATCGATAAACGCCCGTTCGTCGCTCGAGACAAAAATATTGGTCAAGTGCGGGTTTTCCGCGAGCGTGGCTTCCACCTGCCGGCAAAAGCTTCCCCATGAAACCGGGACGGCTTCCTGCGCCTTGTCGGTCCCTCTGAAATGCGCACCAAGGGTCGACGTGCCGAGCCCTAGCTTCTGGCAGATCGCGTCGACTTCTTCGCCGATATGCGCGGCCGGACGATAGTGCGCGAAGAAGAGCTCGCTTGCACTCCTGAGGCGAAGCCGGGCTTCATAACGCTGACGAAAGCCCAGTTGGACCAGGTCGCGCACTGTCGACGTTCTGATCTTATGAGTGATCGCGGCTCCGGAGGTGGAGTGCACGGACTCGAAGAATGCCGAGAACCAGTCCAGTTTTCCTTCGGCATCACCATACAGCCCGCCGCGTGCGCTAATGCACGGGGTGAGGCATTTTTCGTCGCAATACATCAGAATAAACAGGACCATCTGCATCACGGAGAAAAACCCGGAGTTCTCCTGAATCTCGATGGAAAAGATGCCCCTGTTCAAACGCTGTGTAGCATGAAGCGAAATCCGGCGCGGCATGGCCACGGAATGCTTGAATCCCTCGCTACGTCGGATCTGTTTCGCCCGATCGAAGACTTTTCTCAACATGCCCGACTCCTAATTAATTAGGTATTTTTTAAAATGGCACGGCCTGTTTGCTGCGAAGGAAGGGACGGTTGAGCATAACATCTCAAAAGTTTGGCCACGTAAAGTTTGGCTCCTCTTGGTGAGCTAGCGTACAAAGGATCGGTAAGGTTTTCCCTGGATGGGCGCGCCGCACTGCCGGCTCAATTCTCCGGTATCTCGCCGGTGTACTCATAGGCCACCGTCCCCTTGGGATGCCTGAACCACTCCGGGTCGCGATAGTCGTTGCGCCCCAATCCCTCCCGTACTTTCACGACCGTGAACATGCCGCCCATCTCCAGCGCGCCGAACGGCCCCGCGCCGGTCATCATCGGCAGCGTGTTGTCGGGCAGCGGCATTTCCATCCCGCCCATCGAGCCGCCCGTGCTGCCCATCGCCATGTAATCGGGCACCAGCTTGTTGATGCGTTGCGCGAGGTCTTTCTGCGGCACACCGATCAGGTTCGGTACCTGATGGCCCATCGCGTTCATGGTGTGATGGGACTTGTGGCAATGAAACGCCCAGTCGCCCGGACGGTTCGCTGTGAACTCGATGGCGCGCATCTGGCCAACGGCAACGTCCGCGGTCACCTCGGGCCAGCGGGCGGAAGGTGGAATCCATCCGCCGTCCGTCCCCACCACTTCGAAGTGATAGCCGTGCAGATGGATCGGATGATTGGTCATCGTCAGATTGCCGACGCGGATGCGCACACGATCGCCGGCGCGTACCGGCAAGGAGTCGATGCCTGGAAAGACGCGCGCATTCCACGTCCACATGTTGAAGTCGGTCATCTCATTCACGCGCGGCGTGAAACTGCCCGGGTCGATATCGTATGCGGACATGATGAATACGAAGTCGCGATCCACCTGCATGACGCCCGGGTCTTTCGGATGAACAATGAATGTACCCATCATGCCCATTGCCATCTGCACCATCTCGTCGGCGTGCGGGTGATACATGAAGGTGCCGTGTTTCTCCAGTTGAAACTCGTAGACAAAGGTCTTGCCCGGCGGAATGTGCGGCTGCGTGAGACCGCCGACGCCATCCATGCCGCACGGCAGGAGCATGCCGTGCCAGTGAACCGCGGTGTGCTCGGGCAGCTTGTTGGTCACGAAGATGCGCACCTTGTCGCCTTCAACGGCCTCGATGGTCGGCCCTGGCGCCTGGCCGTTATAGCCCCACAGGTTCGCGCTCATGCCCGGCGCCAGTTCGCGCACCACCGGCTCGGCAATCAGATGAAACTCTTTCCAGCCATTCTTCATACGCCACGGCAGCGACCAACCGTTCAACGTGGCGACGGGTGCATAAGGCCGACCGTTTGGAGGCGCAAGCGGTGCCTGCATCGCGGCCTTGGCCATCGTGGGCGCCTCAGGCAATGACGCGGCACCGGCCTTGCTGACGAGCGCCGCGCCCAACAACGCGGCTCCAGAGCCGCCCAGAAAATTTCGACGAGACACCATGTCATTGACCTTCAGAATCTGTGGACGACGCTTGCGGCGTCATGGATGTAAATGGCGCCGAGGCCATCGCGAGAGCCGGCAGACGGCCACCGAGCGCCTGTTGCAGGTCGGTCTCCGCGAGCCAGTAGTCTTTGAGCGCGTCGATATAGCTGTTCACCGCGCCGATCTGATCGCGCGAATCGGCGAGCAGTTCGAACACGCTCGCGAGCATGCCGTTATAGCGAAGCAGCAGTTCGTCCGAAATCATTTTGCGGATCGGTACGACTTCGTCGCGATAGTGCTTCGCAACGTCGTAATCGGTCACGTAGGCCGAATACGATTCTCGAACCTCCGAGCGCGCGTTGATTGCGGTCTCGGCGACGCGGTTCGCCGACTGCAGATAGATCGCTTCGGCGCGGGCCACTTTCGAGGCACCCCAATCGAAAATCGGAATCTCAACGCTGATCTCGTAGCCCTGCTCGCGGCCGTCGGAGGTCGTGAAATTGTTCTGATAGCCGACATCCAGCGCATTGATGAATCGCGTTGCCCGGCTTAGGCCCAGTGAGCTCGCAACGCTCTGCGTCTGGAGTTTTGCTGCCTGGATGTCCAGGCGGTTCTGCATCGCGAAGCGTTCGAGGTCCTGCAATTCGGGCCTCGTTGCAGGCAGGTCAGGCAGACGTTCGGGAAGGTCGTACTGTGCTTGCGAACCCCATAGACCCATCGTGCGAGTGAGCTTTTCCCGCGCGGCTACCGACTGCTGCCGCGCTTTTGCCGCTTGCGCCACGGCTTCCGCGTAGAAGGCCTGCTCACGCGCATAGTCGAGCTTGCTGAAGTTGCCGGCTTGCTGCATGCGCAACGCAAGTTCGGCGCCGGCTTCCGCCGAGTCCTTCACCTGCTCCGCGTAGGCCGCGGACTGCTTCGCCGCGACCGCGCCGACATAGGCGCGTCGAGCATCGGCGGCGACTTTGAGCATGGCGTCCGCTGCGAGCAGCCGGGTCTGCTCGAAACGGCGGCTCTCGATGCGCGTCGCCAACGGCAGCGTCAGCACGTTCAACAAGCCAAGCGTGAACGTGCGGCTGATGCTCAGATCGCTGCCGCCGTGCGTGCGGCTGAATGTGAAGCCGGGATTCGGCAGTCGTCCCGCCTGCACCAGGTCCGCCTCGGCAATGCCGAGTTCGCTATACGAGGCCTGCAATCCGCGGTTATTCAATAGTGCGATCTGAATCGCGTCGTCCATGCCGAGTGGTCGGGATAGCAGTTCCTGCGTGAGTTTGGCGACAGCGTTTCGGTCTTCCTCTGTTTTGACCAGTACGGCGTCTTTGCCGAGCCGCTGCGATGCTGTTGTTGAAACGGTGTCGAAGCCGCCGTCCTTCGAAAAGGTCGTGCAGCCGACGAGAAACGCCAATGCGGTAGTGGCGGCAATGAGCCGGCCAGTGGGAAAGAGAGGCTGCTTCATTCTGCCGGCCCCTCCTGATGGGCGCCGTGGCCGCTGTGGTTAGAGCCTTGGTTGGCGTCGGCATCGGCATCACCCGAATGCATTTGACCGTGGTCCATCCCGGCCTTGCCCGATGGGCTCGCCACCGCGCGGTTGAGCGCTTGCCAGGTGGGCGCCTTCTGTTCCCGGTATGGCCGATAGTCCGCGAAGACAGACGGCACATTGACCGCCGGAACCGATGCGGCGGCATCCGCCGGGTCAGGATTTGGGGGCGTGGCGTGCACGAGCGCCGGCAATACTGCCGTCGCGCCGAGCAGCGCCGCAATAAACGTTCGCATTGATTTTCTCGTCGTATGCCACCCGGACGGCCAACGCGCAACGTGCGGCCATCAAGGCGAAATTGAACATCGCAGCATCACGCTGCGAAGGAACTAGACGAGAGAGATTCGGGGAGGTCGTTCGATGCCGTCAGTCAGGAACGACGCGACACGGACCGAGGGAGCAAGAGGCACAGCGAAATGGACAGCGTCAGCGGATATCGCCGCAACCGGAGCGGCCGGCAAGCCGCCGCCGAAACAGCACGACGCGCAGGTCGAACAGGCATGCGCGTGATGCGCGCCGCCAGGGTGACTGTGGTTCTGCGAATGGGCACTGGCGATGTCATTGGCGCTATCGGCCATCATCGCGGCGTGGTCATGTTGATGAGTTGCCTCGCCGGCATTCTCATGGAGCGTGGACACCCCTGCTCCACCAACATGCGACGAAGCGCATTTCATGGAGACGGCCGCGAACGACTGAACCGGAAGGCTCACCGCGAGCAGCACGACGAGAAAGAGTTTGCGCCAGTAAGACATGGGTACGGAGTCTAGCACGCTGTTTAAGAAGACTGTAAGGCTAGGACCACTGCAATCTATGGCGGCTTGTTGAACAGATAGGGCCACGGTTGGCGGCAGCATCAACAACATGAATGTATATGCTTGACCTTCCCGCGGTGGGATGGTCCAACCTTAAGTTCTGATTTCTCATCGGAGGCAAGAAATGGAATTCCAAATCCCGGACATGTCATGCGGCGGATGCGCCAACGCCATTACTCGTGCAGTAACTCGCATCGATCCGGAGGCGAAGCTCGACGTCGATGTCGCCGTTAAAATCGTGAAGGTCGCATCGACCTTGCCACCTGAACGCGTCATCGAGGCCATCGAAGCGGCGGGGTTTCATCCTTCGCTCAAGCGCTAAACGGATCGCATGAAGCTGTGTCTATCGATTAAGCTGGGCACCCTGTCCGCAGGCGTCATGGTTGCCTGATATCACTTTCTCCCAACGGAACATCCAATATGAAAAACCTTCGTGCATTCCGTGCCCTTTGCCTTTTCAGCGGTGTCGCGTTTGCTGTCGCCGCGGCGCCCGTCTACGCTCAGCAGGGTGCGTCGATGCCCGGCATGGACATGTCCGGTTCAGCGGACGCCGGGTCGAGCGCATCGACGCAGGCGTTCAAGAACGCCGACGAGAAAATGATGCAGGCCATGGATGCACCTGCCTACACGGGCGATGCCGACAAGGACTTCGTCGCTCACATGATTCCGCATCATCAAGGCGCGGTCGAAATGGCGCAGGTCGAACTGAAATACGGCAAAGATCCCGAGTTGAAGCGCCTGGCCCGAAACATCATCAAGGCGCAACACGATGAAATCGCGTTCATGCAACGCTGGCAGGCGAAGCACGGCGTGAAGTGACATCGGGCAACATGCCCGCTCTGACGTTTTAGTGCTTCAAAACCATGCTTGACTTCGCGGTGGCGCAGGCGTCGCCATGAATGCCGGAATTCAACCGCGAATGACTGGTGTTTACCCGCCAAACCCACTCTGACACTTGCCACTTGGTCGAGATGCGGTTCAAAATGTAAGCGCTATCATTTCTGCCACGCATACCCCTGCGTGGCAGAAATGACCACCTGAGACACGATCAACACACCAATATGTAAGCGCTAACATAGTGCAAGGAATGGCAATTGGAGAACCCTGATCTCCCGGCGACCTGACATCGCATCAGCGCGCCCCGCACCGAACAAACACATGAACCGGAGACAACCAGCATGAGCGCCACCCCGAACCTCGAGCAGGCCCCACCGAAAATCCGCCGCGCCCAGATCGTGGCGCTCACGCTGCTGATGGTGAGCGGCATCGTCAACTATCTGGACCGCGGCACGCTCGCGGTCGCCAATCCGCTGATCCGTCATGACCTCGGCCTCTCGCTCGGCGAGATGGGCCTGCTGCTGTCCGCGTTCTCCTGGAGCTACGCGTTGTTCCAGTTGCCGGTGGGCGGCCTCGTCGACCGGATCGGACCGCGCAAGCTGCTCGGCATCGGCCTGATCGTCTGGTCAGTCGCGCAGGCCGCCGGCGGATTCGTCTCGACTTTCGGCTGGTTCATCCTTGCGCGAATCGTACTGGGCATCGGCGAGGCGCCGCAGTTTCCGTCGGCGGCGCGTGTCGTCAGCAACTGGTTCCCGCTGCGTGCGCGTGGCAAGCCAACCGGCATCTTCAATTCGGCGTCTCCGCTCGGCACGGCGCTCGCGCCGCTTTGCCTGTCGATCATCGTGGTTCAGTTTCACTGGCGCTGGGCCTTCATCGTGACGGGCGTGCTGGGCCTGATCGTCGCTGTCGTATGGCTCGCCGTGTATCGCGATCCGGCCAAAGCCACGATGAGCGAAGCGGAGCGGCACTATCTCGAAGGCGACGAAGCGAACCGCAAGCCGGCCCCCACGCTCACGTTCGCCGACTGGCGTTCGCTGTTTTCTCACGGCACCACGTGGGGCATGCTGATCGGCTTCTTCGGCTCGGTCTACCTGAACTGGGTGTACCTCACGTGGCTGCCCGGCTACCTGACGATGGAGCGGCACATGAGCCTGATGCATACGGGCATTGCTGCGTCGATACCGTTCTTCTGCGGCTTTCTGGGCTCGCTCACGGCCGGCTGGTTCTCCGATCTCATCACGAGCGGCAGCTCGAATCCGGTCACCAGCCGCCGCAATGCGGTGGTGATCGCGATGCTCGGCATGGTCGCGTTCACCATTCCGGCGGCGCTCGTCGAGAGCAACACGATCGCGATCGTATGCATCTCGGTGGTGATCTTTCTGGCGAATGCCGCCTCCGCCAGTTCATGGGCGCTTGCCACCGCCGCCGCGCCGCCGAACCGCGTCGGCTCGCTCGGCGCGATCCAGAACTTCGGCGGCTTTCTGGGGGGCGCCCTTGCACCGATCCTGACCGGCTATATCGCGCAGACCTGGTCGTTCGTTCCTGCTTTGCTGACGGCCGCCGGCATCGCGTTTGCCGGCGCCATGAGCTACCTCCTGCTGGTGCGCAAACCGATCGACGACCGGCCCGTCTCCACTGAAACCCTGCGCGCGCCCGCCTGAAGGCGGCCGCTGCGCCCTCTCATCGAATCCTTTCCCGGAGATCAACAACATGACTACCGCCAAGCACGCCACGACTTCAGTTGAGGGCATCGTCCCCGTGATGCTGACGCCGTTCGACGATTCCGGCGCCATCGACTACGCCGGACTCGAACGCCTGATCGAGTGGTACATCGCGCACGGATCCGACGCGCTGTTCGCCGTCGCCCAGTCGAGTGAAATGCAGTTTCTGACGCTCACCGAGCGTGGCGCGCTGGGACGCTTCGTGGTCGAGAAGGTCGCCGGCCGCATTCCTGTCGTGGTCTCGGGCCACATTAGCGACGACGCCGATGCCCAGGCCGAAGAGCTGAACGTTGCCGCGGCCACGGGCGCGCAAGGCGTCGTGCTCGTGACGAACCGGCTCGATCCGAATCGTCAGGGAACGGAGGCCTTCGCGGCGAATCTCAAGCGCCTCCTCGCGCGTATTCCGTCGGACATGCCGCTCGGTTTGTACGAATGTCCGGCGCCCTACCGCCGGCTGCTGTCCGACGATGAACTGAAGCTCTGCATCGATACCGGCCGCTTCATCATGCTGAAGGACGTGAGTTGCGATCTCACTACCGTCAAGCGGCGCGTCGCGCTCGCCCAGGGCTCGCCGCTGAAGATCCTGAACGCCAACGCGGCCATCGCGTGGGACGCCATGAAGGCCGGCTCCGCAGGCTTCAACGGCGTATTCACGAACTTCCACCCGGATCTGTACAACTGGCTGCGCAACGACGCGGCACAGGACCCGGCTCTCGCGGAGGAGCTCGCGACGTTTCTCGTGCTCTCCGCCGTATCCGAAGCGCTAGGTTACCCCGCGCTTGCGAAGATCTATCACCAGCGCATCGGCACGTTCGACTCGATCCGCTGCCGCGCGATCGACTACGACGTGCGCGAACGCTTCTGGGCGCTCGACGCGGTGCTCGACAAGATCGTCGCCGGCACCGAGCATTTCCGCTCGCGCATCGCCGCGCTCGGTCAACGCGGCTAGGCTCGTGGGCATCAGCCGTCAGAGACACCCGGTGACCGGAACGGGAGCCCCCACTGCCATGTCCGCTCGCGCTCCGCGCGCGCACGCGGCGGTAAGATGTCGGGCGTTCTCCGATTCACCCTTCGTTTTCTGATCCAATGCCCGATTCCGCCGATTCCCCCGAGTCCTCGGCCACCGTCCGAACTCCGACGAACCGTGCCCGCCGCAACACGGGCCGTACCGTGCTTTCCGATGTCGCCAAGCTTGCGGGCGTATCGACGGCGACCGTGTCGCGGGTCTACAACGAGCCGGACAAGGTCTCGGCGAACGTGCGCGAGCGTGTCGAACACGCCGCGCTCACACTCAACTGGTTTCCCAACGCAGCGGGCCGCGCGCTCGCGTCCACACGCAGTCACATTGCCGGCATCATCATTCCAACGCTGGATGACCAGGTGTTCGCTTCGCAGGTGAGCGCCATGCAGGCTGCGTTCGCGGCACGCGGCATCACACTCGTGCTCGGTTGCTCGAACTACGATCCGGCGCAGGCGCTCGTGCAGGTGCGCGCCATGCTCGCGCGCGGTGTCGAGGCAATGGCCGTGGTGGGCGAGGCTCATCCGCCCGAACTATTCGAGGCATTGCGGAGTTATCGCGTGCCGTATGCAGTCACGTATGCGTATCGCAAGGACAGCCCACATATCTGCGTCGGCTTCGACAATCACGCGGCCTACACGGAGATCACCGAACATCTGATCGGCCTCGGGCATCGCTCGTTCGCGGTCTGCATCCAGCCGACGCGTGACAACGATCGCGTGCAGGCGCGCGTGGCCGGCATCCGCTCGACACTCGAACGCCACGGCCTCGCGGTGCGGCCGGAGCACATGCTCGAAGGCAAATCAACGATCGAATTCGGCCGACGCAGCCTGCGCTCGATCTGGCAAGCGCCCTGCGAGCACCCGACCGCGATCATCTGCGGCAACGATCACATTGCGCTTGGCGTCCTGCGCGAGGCGGAGGAACTGGGTATCGCGATTCCCGGCGAATTATCCGTGACGGGCTTCGACGATCTCGAGATCGCGAAAGAGCTACGCCCCGCGCTGACGACGATGCGAGTCGACACGTACGAGATCGGGCGCCTTACCGCTCAGTATCTGCTCGATGTGCTCGACGGCAAGCGCCCGCAGCACGGACACGAAGTGCGAGCCCTATTCCAGCTCAGGCAATCGACCGGGCCGAGCGCGCAATAGCTGCGCGGCGCTTATCTCGGGACAGCGTTGCGTAGGGCTTGCTTGTCACACCGAGTCAATCGGATCGCTCACCGCGCCTTGCTGCACCGCATGCCCCAACTGCTCGCCGAACTGCAAGGCGGCAAGCTGGGCATAGAGCGATGAACTCAGAAGAAGCTCAGCGTGACGGCCCTGCGCGACGATACGGCCTTGTTCCAGCACAACGATGCGATCGGCCTGTTGTACGGTTGCAAGACGGTGCGCGATAACCAGTGTGGTGCGGTTCTGCGCGGCATTGTCCAGCGCCTTTTGCACGAGCCGTTCGCTGGCGGCATCGAGCGCACTGGTCGCTTCGTCCAGCAACAGAATGGGCGGATTCTTCAGGATCGCGCGAGCAATCGCAATGCGCTGGCGCTGTCCGCCTGACAGTCGCACACCACGCTCGCCGAGAAAAGTGTCGTAGCCTTGCGGCAGTTCGTCGATAAAGCCGGCCGCGGCGGCCATCTCGGCAGCCCGTTGCACTTGCGCGAGCGTGGCATCCGGTGCGCCGTAGCGGATGTTGTCGAGCACGCTGCCGGAAAAGATCACCGATTCCTGCAGCACCACGCCGATTTCCTTGCGCAACTCGACGAGCGGCACATCACGCGTCGGGACGCCGTTGATCAGAATGCTGCCGGACTGCGGATCGTAAAAGCGCAGCAGCAGCTGGAACAGCGTGGTCTTGCCCGCGCCGGACGGTCCGACCAAGGCGACATGTTCGCCCGGACGGACATCGAGTGAAAGTGCGGAAAGCGCGGCAATGCCGGGGCGCGACGGATACGAGAAGCTGACGTTGTCGAAGCGGATGCCCTCGCCTCGCGCAGGCAACGCGACCGTGGTCTCGGCCTGCACCACCGGCGAGCGCGCCGCCAGCAGTTGCAGCAAACGCTCGGTGGCGCCGGCGGCACGCTGCAGATCGCCCCACACTTCAGCCACTGCTCCCACGGCACCCGCCGTGAACACCGCGTAGAGAATGAACTGGGACAACTGGCCCGCTGTCATACGCCCGGCAAGCACCGCTTGCGCGCCGAGCCACAGCACGAACACGATCGCGCTGAACACCAGCACGATCACCACGGCGGTCAACCAGGCGCGTGCACGAATGCGCGTGAGCGCTGTATCAAAGGCTGCTTCCACCGCGCCGGCAAAGCGCCGCACCTCGAAGGGTTCCTGTGTATACGACTGCACGGTCGGCATGGCATTGAGCACCTCGCCTGCCAATGCACTCGTGTTCGCGATCTTGTCCTGGCTCGCACGCGAAAGCCGCCGCACGCGCCGGCCGAAGATCACGATAGGCGCGACCACCACGACCAGCGTCGCGATGATGTAACCAGAGAGCACCGGGCTCGTCACCGCCAGCATTGCCACGCCACCAGTCAACAGAAAGAAGTTGCGCAATCCCAGCGACAGGCTGGTGCCCACCACCGCCTGGATCAGAGTAGTGTCGGCGGTGAGTCGTGACAGCACCTCGCCGGTTTGCGTGGTCTCGAAGAACTGCGGACTCATCCCCAGCACGTGGTCATAGACCGCCCGCCGCAAGTCCGCCGTGACCCGCTCACCCAGCCACGACACGAGGTAGAAGCGCAGCGCCGTAGCGGCGGCAAGTACCAGCGAAACGAGAAACAGCGCGAAGAAATAGCGATCGATGTGCGCCCGATCGCCCCCGGCGAAGCCACGATCGATCAGGTATTTGAACGCCACCGGCAACACTAGCGTGGCGCCTGCTGAGGTCACCAGCGCGAGGAACGCGAGCGCCCAGCGGCCGGCATAGGGCCGCAGGAAGGGAAACAGGGCAAACAGAGGGCCGATACGTCGTGAAGCTGATGCAGGCGGCGAAGACGGGACAGCATCTGGCATGAAGTTTCCCTGATGAATCGAAGGTCACCCCGATTGTGCCAGTCCTGCGGATTCGAAGGCGGTTCACGTAAAAGCCTCTTCCACATGCTTGCCGCGATTGTCCATCTGTATCAAGATCAAGCCGACTCATCCGGACCAGGCCATTCCCATGAAAGACGACTCCGACTCCGATCCCGACAAACTGAAAGGCCCCGGTGGTCTGACGCTGCGCCAGATCCACGATCAGGTGCAGAAGAGCGTCGAGCGCGACCGCGAAGAACTGGCATCGCGCAACGCTATCGCTCCGCATCGAAGCAGGTGGCAACGTTGGGTGCGTTACGTGTGGGGCCGCAGCGGGCGTCGCTAGGCGGCGAAAAATGGCCGCGCAAACCCGATGCGCGGCTATGCCCTAGACGATGGATCGTGGCGGCCTATATCGCCTTCGCCTGAAATCGACCGACGGTTTTCCACTTAAAATTTATTGAGCGGTGGCAGGGCCTGCGTTTCATGCTGCTGCAATCTTGTCTTTTTCTCGGCCCGTCGCAATGCTGTTTCAGCGTCCTTCCAGTGAAGCTCGGGCGCAACACCGCCGGCATAGTGCGCGTCCACAGCATCGATCAGGTCCATAACGCCAGTATCGTCCGCACGAACGACGCTTTCCAGCCGCGCGGGATGTCCGAATTCGTGCGTTCTATCCATCCAGCGATACAACGCCGGAATGATCTGCCGCCAATCACCCTGACGCGCAACATCATTCAGCCCGCGCCACGCAACGGCCTCGCCTTCGAGGTACCGCTTGCGTGCGTCGGCTGCACGTTTCCAGGCGCGCCTCAAGAGCGTGATCACACGCACACGCGCCCAGACCGTCAACATGATCGCCAGCAGAACCGCACAGCCGACAATCACCTGCCTGCTGTGAATCACGATGATTCTGTGCGGGAAGCCATTGCTCATCGCTTCGATGGGAATGTCGAACAGGGGCTTTTCACGCGCGGTGAAAGCCGAAAACGTCACACCCGGCAACTCGATCGTCTCTTTCTTTTGCGTCTTCGTGTTCCACCATTCGATCGTCACCGGCGGCAGTTTGAACCGGCCGTTGTGATCGGCGGTGTAGGTCACGCTGTCGGTTCGCTCGCCCGCCACGAGCCCTACCCGGTCCTGCACGATGTTGCGGGTCGCGGGCGGTTTGGCGTAACGCTTCAATCCGTCGACGTCGCCCAGATTCACCGGCGGAATCAACATCGACTCGGTGCCGGCGGCACTTTGCGTAATCGTGCGCGTCACGGAGTCGCCCACTCTGATGTGTTCCTTCGCCGGCTCGATAGTTTGCGTGGCCGTGAGCCGGGTGGTCGGAAAAAAGGTGCTCATACCTTGCGCGCCCGGCGGCAGCGTCGCGACGAGTTTGAGTGCGGGCGTCATGACCTGCACAGGCGTAGTCGTGCCGCCCGGATACACGGTGATGGCAAACGGCGCGATGTCGAATGTCTTTCCTGCTTGCGGTGCAATGCGATAAGCGCGGCTCACACCGAACCAGCGCACGCCGCCGATGTCCTCCGAGAGGTTGTCCGCCTGCTCGTCAGGCAGGCTGACGATCGCGTCGGGCACGGTGAAGAGCGGCCAGTTCGGCGCCTCGGTAAACCATGTGGTCGTCAGCAGGTCGACGACGAGCTTGACCTCGCTGCCCGCAACGACCGGCCCCGAGGGTTCGAGATGCGCGCGAACCATAGTCCGCGGCGCGGGGTCGGCAAAGGCCGGTGCCGAAGCGCAAGCCGCGCCGAGCCAGGCGATAAGCAATACAAGCCGCAGGAAAGCCGCTGTCATGGCGCGCTCGCTCCCTTTACTTCGGTTTCCTGCAAAAAACGCTGCTGCAGAAAAACCGCGGGCGATGTATTCAGATTGCGCATCCAGACCTCTTCGCTCGGACGCGGTGCGCCCTCGATCACGGTCGACGTGCCTCGTCCTTTCTTTTTGTCGCTCTCCACCTGGTCGGGTGGATCCTCCTCCGGATCCATTTCATCCTGCTGGTCTTTCGCCAGCAAACGCTGCAGGAAGGCCCGATTGGTCGCTGCCTCGCGCAGTGCGGGCTGAATCTTGAGCGCGTTGTCATACGCCTTGATGGCAGCAGCAAAGTCGTCCAGATGTGCAAGCGTGTTGCCCATGTAGAAATACGCTTGCGCCGTCTTCAGACGCGAAAAACTTTCGAGCGCGCCGGCATAGTCACCCGCGAGATATTGCGCGCGCCCCTTCCACATCGGGTCGTCGAAGCGTTGCGCGGCCGCTTTGTAATCGCCGTGCTCGGAATCCCAGCGGCCCTGCTGATCGTGCGTGGCGAACAGATCGACCCAGCGCCAGTCGGCCGCTTCGGCATGGCGCGGCACGGCGCTGAAAGCGAGTGAAATCAGCACCACGGGCAGCCACTTGACGCTCCAACCGCGCCGGAAACTCCATAACGCCAGCAGCAATACGGGAATGATGAGCCAGTAACCCGACTCTTTCCAACGCGGGACGATCTTCGATTCCTCCGCTTGCGCGAGGTAGGCCTGCGCGCGATGCTGGACCCACACCACGTCATCGTCGTCCACGCGCATGCTGGCGAGCGGAACGCCCGCTTCGTCCGCCACCTTGCGAATCGCGCCGGCGTCGAAGGTACCCATCATCGGATGCCCTTCGGGGTCCATTGCGATCATGCCGTCGGGCCCGCGGATCGGTCCGCCGTTCTCCGTGCCGACCGCGAGCCACAGCAGTTGATGACGGATCGCCTTGGCCTTTTGCACGAACGCGTCCGCCTGATTCGTATCGAAGCCGTCGCTCATAAAGACGATCGTGCCGGCGGCGGGATCGTTCGCGAGCAAACGCTCGGCGGCATCGAGACCGGCGGTGGCATTCTTGCCGTCACGCGGCATCAGCGAGGGCGAGAGCGCCGGCACATACAGCTCGAGCATGGCGGGGTCCTCGGTGGGCGGCACGACGAGATGGCCGCTCGAAGCGAACACGACCAGTCCGGTGCGCGCGCCCTTGCGCGCGCGGGCGATATCAAGCACCTTCTGCTTGGCGCGTTCGAGCCGCGTGGGCGCCACGTCGGTGGCGTCCATCGAATGGGCGAGTTCCAGTACGACGACGAGCGGCGCCTTATCCTGATTGAACGGTGGGCGCTCCTGCTGCCAGGTCGGCCCCGCGGCGGCGAGCGCGCCGATGCCGAGCAGCAGCCCCAGCGTGTGCACCGGTTGAATCACGCGGCGCTTCGTGTCGCCGACAATCAGATGCTCCAGCAGCGCGGGATCGATGACATTGCGCCAGCGCGCGCGCACGTTGTTGCGGCGAAACCAGCAAAGCGGCAGAAGCACGGCGGGAATCAGCAGGAGCAACCACAGCGGCCGCAGAAAATGGAAGGCGGTCAGATCAATTTCCATGACCCGCCTCCATGGTTTTCGCCCGCTCAGGCCGCGCCTCGCGACGCGGCGCACGCAGCACGGCAATCAGCAACGCAAGCACATGGTAGAGCGCGAAAATCGCAACCGCCGCAGCGGCCGGCACCCAGTAAAAGTCACGCTGCGGGCGATAGATTTCGCGCGTCACTTTCTCGGGCGTGAGTTTGTCCAGCGTGGCATAGACATCGACGAGATCCTGCTGCCGGCCGAGCGCGCGAAACGACCGGCCGCCCGTGATGCTCGAAATGCGCGCGAGCGCATCGAGATCGACCTTGTCTTCGCCGGTGGTGTCCGGATCGCCGATACCGATGGTGTGCACCACCAGCTTGTGGCTCCTGGCAATCTCCGCTGCGCGCTCGGGCGGAATCGCGCTACTGGTGTCGTTGCCGTCGGTCAGCAGGATCAGCACTTTCTCCTGCGCCTGCGAGTTCGCCATCAGCTTGACGGTGAGTCCGATCGCATCGCCGATGGCCGTGCGCGGCCCTGCCATGCCGATCTGCATCTGATCGAGCAGCACCTGCACGGCGTCGTGATCGAGCGTGAGCGGCGCCTGCGGATAGGCTGCGTCACCGAACACGACGAGGCCGATGCGGTCGCCTTTGCGCCTGGCGATGAAGTCGCTCACCACCCGTTTCACTGCGCTGAAGCGGTCCATGCGCTCGCCGGCGGCATTGACGAAGTCGCGCGTGGCCATCGAACCGGAAAGATCGATCGCCAGCATCAGATCGCGAGCGGGTTCTTCGCGCACGATGGGGGCTTCGACATAGACAGGCTTGGCCGCAGCGATCACGAGTAAGGCCCACAGAAGTGGCATCAGCAAACGCTGCAGCCAGTTGCGACGCAGCCGCACGCCGCCTGGCGCCGGCTTTTCGCCAGCGGCGTGCGCCATTTCGTGAAAGAACGGCACCCGCACCGCGGAGGCCGTCGTGCGATAAGCCGGCACCAGCCACCACACGAAGAGCGGCAGAGGCAACAGCGCAAACATCCACGGGAAATCAAACTTCCACATGATGGTGTTCGATCCAGTCGCGGGTGTGGTTGATGAGCGTCGCGGCTTCGTCGCCGGAAATAGCGGCAACCTGGTCGGGTGGCGCATAACTCGCGAGCGCCAGCAATGCCTCGCTTCTCGCATCGAAGCGGCCGCGCGTGCGTTGCAGGAACGCAAGCCATGCATCGCCGGTGAGCGCGGCGACCTGCTCGCGTGGCGCAACCGCCAGCGAGGTTCGCTTGAGGAGACGAGGGATCGCAGCCAGCGCGCTCGCGCGCTGTGCGGAATCCGTTTGCGTCGCGGCAAGGCTCGCTTCGATGCTCGCCAGTTCCGCCAATGCCACACGACGGTAGCGCTGCCTCTCTCGCCGCCGCCAGATCAGCCAGCTCAGCACCGCCAGCAGCACCAGCAGTAAAAGTCCGACGAATACCCAGCCGATGGTTTGCGGCGCGTACGACACCGTCTGGGGCAGCGGTAGTTCCAGCAAGGGCTGAAGTTGCCCGGACGAATCGGGCGGAACCAGCGCCGAAACTGCCGAGGCACTCATATGCCGCTCCCGGTAGCGGGCCGCGCACGCTCGCCGAACAGCCGTCGCACCTGTTCGACCGTCGGCTCCGCAGTCGACAGCGCCATCAGCGGCACGCCGCTCGAACGCAACAGTTCGGCTACTTCCGCGGTCCGGCCGCTGAACAGGGTCGACAACGGCGCCCTCACCCGCTCCTGCTCGATTCGCAATTCGACCTGCAGACGGCCTTCGCTGACCACCAGCGCACGGTGTTCGGGCATGCGCTGCCACAAGGGATCGAAGATCATCGCCGCGACGACGTCGTTGTGCGCGGAGAGTTGCCGCAACAGCTTTCGCGTGCGCTCGCTCGCCCCCGCAAAATCGCTGATGATGCAAATGAGGTAGTCGTGACCGGCCAGCTTAAGCACCCCTTCGAGCGCCGTGTCCAGTTGTCCGTAATCGGTGCGCGCTTCGCTCTCGGCGTGCAGCGCGCGGTTCATCGTGGCGAGCACGCCGAACAGCATCTTGATCCGGCTGCGGCTGCGCAGCGGCTTGACCCGCACGACCTGGCTGTCGTTGAACAGTACACCGCCTACGCGGTCGCCGGCGGTGAAGCCCATCCATACAGCAAGCGCTGCCACTTCAGCGGCCACCACCGACTTGAACGCGCGGCGCGACCCAAAAAACATGCTCATGCGTTGATCGACTACGACAAGCAGCGGCCGGTCCCGCTCTTCCGTATAAGCGCGAACCTGAGGCTTGCCGAGACGCAGCGAGACCTTCCAGTCGATATGACGGACATCGTCGCCCGGCAGGTACGCACGGATTTCTTCGAAATTGAGCCCACGTCCACGCAATCGCGAAGCGTGACTGCCTGACAACACGCTCGATACCGGCGCGGGCGCGACAAAGCTCAGCCCACGGGCATGAAACTCGAGCTTCGCCAGATGCGCTGCGTCGACATACACGCGGCCATCTGCTGAAGTCGCAGCGCTTGCAGATTCGGACATCATGACCACGGCGATCCCCCGCGTCGATGCGACGATACTTATATTGCGCCAGGTGTCAGGCCGGCACCGCAACCTTTTCGATCAGCCGGTCTATCACCGCGTCGGCGCTGATGTTCTCGGCATTGGCGTCGTAAGAAAGGATCAGCCGATGCCGCAGTACCGGATGAACGACCGCGCGCACATCGTCGGGTGTGACGAACTTGCGGTCCTGCAGCCAGGCTTGCACGCGGCTCGCCCGGTCGAGCCCGATCGAACCGCGCGGGCTCGCACCGATCTCGATCCACTTGCCGAGGTCGGCATCGAGCTCCTTACCATGCCGGGTCGCATTGACGAGCGACACAATGTAGTCGTCCATTGCCGGCGCCACCGCGATCCGGCTGATTTCTTCACGCACCGCAAAAATGACATCCTGTGCAAGGACACTGGGCGTGCTGTCCGCCTCGTTGTTTTCGCGCCGCAGCAATCGCAGCATGTCGACTTCGCTTTGCGGCGACGGATAACTAATTAGCACTTTAAGAAGAAACCGGTCCATTTGCGCTTCAGGCAATGGATAGGTACCTTCCTGCTCAATCGGATTTTGTGTTGCCATGACAAGAAACAGGTCCGGCATTCGATGCGTTTTACCTGCAACGGAAATTTGCCGCTCTTCCATGGCCTCCAATAATGCGGATTGAACCTTGGCAGGCGCGCGGTTAATTTCATCCGCAAGAATCAGATTGCCGAAGATAGGCCCGGGCTGAAAGCTGAGCGTGCGTTCCGTGCCGCTTTGCAGCAGCGTTTCGGCGCCGGTGATGTCGGACGGCAACAGGTCGGGGGTGAACTGAATGCGGCTCATGGTGGCCGCAAGACGCGTGGCAATGGCTTTGACAGTGCGGGTTTTGGCGAGTCCGGGCAAACTTTCGAGCAGCACGTGGCCGTCTGCGAGAAGCGCAATCAGTACCTGCCGGACAACCGCTTGCTGGCCCACTATCGCTTCGTTGACACTCGATTCGAAGCGCAGGATCGTTTCGCGCATAGCTCTCGATTTCCCCAATCATTGGATGGTGGAACAACTTGCATGCCACGCTCGCCGCCAGACACGTTAATGCACCCGCGCAATTCCGTCAAAGTTTCGCACCTACCCAAAAAAATGCGTGAAATGTGTTTAAAAAATTGTTAGCCTGCGTCTTACGTTTCGCAAAGCCGTATCCGGCGCATTGATTACCGGCGTAAATCGTTATTCCGTATCGCTAAGCTTCGCTTTAGTGCAAAAGAGAACTGGCCTGCGTTTGCTAAAGGACCAGCCGCTTCACCCGCGTGAGAGAAGGGATGATGAGTTCAGGAAAACGTGGCACGGTAACGGCTGCCCGCTCTGCAGGCACGCCTTCCGCAACTTCAGCACCCACCGCGCGCTATCGCAAGCTGCTCTTGTGGGGCGCGCTTCTCGTCATGCTTCCTGCATGTGTCGGCGCGGCAGTCAGTTGGGCCTTCGCCTCTCGCACGCAAGCTCATTCTCAAGTTGTCTACGGCGACGGAACGCACGGCCCGCTCGGCATGGCATGGGTTCCCGGCGGACAATTTCTGATGGGCAGCGACTCGAAGCAGGCGCAGCCCAACGAGCGTCCCGCCCACAAGGTGCGCGTGCATGGTTTCTGGATGGACCGTCATCACGTGACCAATGCTGAATTCCGCAAATTCGTCGAAGCAACCGGCTACGTCACCACCGCCGAGAAGAAACCCGACTGGGACACCCTGAAGGTGCAGCTGCCGCCTGACACGCCGCGTCCGCCTGACAGCGCGATGGTAGCCGGCGCGATGGTATTCGTCGGCACCAATCACCCCGTGCCGCTGGAAGACTATTCGCAGTGGTGGCGCTACGTGCCCGGCGCGAACTGGCGCCACCCCACCGGGCCGGACAGCAACATCGTCGGCAAAGACGATCACCCGGTCGTTCAAGTTTCCTACGAAGATGCGCAGGCCTATGCGAAATGGGCCGGCAAACGCCTGCCCACCGAAGCCGAATGGGAGTTCGCCGCGCGTGGCGGTCTCGAGCAGGCCACTTACGCCTGGGGCAATCAATTCGCGCCGGACGGCAAGCAGATGGCCAACGTCTGGCAAGGCCAGGAGCCGCAGGCGTTTCCTGTGGTCAGCCCCAAGGCGGGAGGCGCACTCGGCACGAGTCCGGTCGGCACCTTTCCGGCGAACGGCTACGGACTCTCCGACATGACCGGCAACGCCTGGCAGTGGGTGGCCGACTGGTATCGCGCCGACCAGTTCCGGCGTGAAGCGGTGAGCACCAGCACCATCGACAACCCGATCGGCCCGCGCAATTCCTGGGATCCGGCCGATCAGGGCGTCCCCGTCGACGCACCCAAGCGGGTGACACGCGGCGGCTCGTTCCTCTGCAATGAAGCCTACTGCCTGAGCTACCGTCCCAGCGCGCGGCGCGGCACCGACCCCTACAACAGCATGTCGCATCTCGGCTTTCGCCTCGTGATGGACGAAGACACCTGGAAGCAACCACTGGCACGTCAAGCGTCGGCTCGCGCCGCAGGCGCAGACGGAAGCTAGGGCGCGCTGCCCTTTCGAGCTGTACCCGTTTCTCCCGCGTACTGTCGCTCGCGGGTCATGGAAGTGTGCAATCGGAATGGAGGTCGGATGCAGTCGATTTATCAATCGAAGTGGTCGAAACGTACCACGGGGTCGATCCGCCCTGCATTCAGGTCGGCGGTCGGCGTCGCCCTGGTCGCGCTCGGTGTCGCGCTATGCGCAGTCGGTTGCACGACGCCTGGCGGCAAGAACGCAGCAACGCCGACGGCAGTCAGCTCTGCAGCCGCACTGCCCTCATGGCGTGACGGACCGGCAAAACAGACGATCCAGAAATTCGTCGCCGATGTCACGCGCGAAGGCTCGCCGAACTACGTGCCGCCTGCTGAACGCATTGCCGTGTTCGATAACGACGGCACGCTCTGGAGCGAGCAACCGCTGTACTTCCAGTTCGCCTTCATGCTCGACCAGGTGAAAGCGGCCGCACCGAAGCATCCCGAGTGGAAGAACAATCCAGCCTTCAAGGCATTGGTTGCCAAAGACTATGGCGCGTTAGCGGGCTTGCAGAAACAGCTGCTGCAACTGGTCGCAGCCGCCAATAGCGGCATGACCGTAGACGACTACGACAAGACCATCCGCGACTGGCTGGCCAGCGCGCGGCATCCGAAATTCAATCGCCCTTACACCGAACTCGTCTATCAACCGCAACTGGAGTTGCTCACCTACCTGCGCGCCAACGGCTTCAAGACCTTCATCGTGTCGGGCGGCACCATCGAATTCATGCGGCCCTGGGCCGAAAAGGCGTACGGCATTCCGCCCGAGCAGGTGATCGGCTCGAGCCAGGTGGTGCAGTACCAGATGCGTGACGGCCAGCCTGTGCTGGTGCGCCAGCCGAAGCTCGATTTCGTCGACGACGGTCCCGGCAAACCGGTCGGCATCTATCGGAACATCGGCCGCAAGCCCATTCTCGCGTTCGGCAATTCGGACGGCGATCTGCAGATGCTGCAGTACACCGCGTCCGGCAGCGGCCCGCACCTCGCCTTGCTGGTGCATCACGACGACGCCGTACGTGAATTCGCGTACGACCGCACCTCAAAGATCGGCAAGCTCGACAAGGCCTGGGACGAAGCGATCGCCGACGGCTGGACCGTGGTCAGCATGAAGGACGACTGGCAAACCATCTATCCCGCACCAAAGCAGTAGATGCACGCGTGAGAGCGCGAGCCGCGTGCAGGTTGCGGCCGCTACGAGGCAACCCGGCGCGCAAGGAACGCGCGGCGGGTGAACCACAAGGCAACTCCATTGGAGCAACACGATGAGAATGTTCCAGCGAAAGGGGCGCTACGCGGCCGGGGCGACAGTGATCGCCCTCGCCGCGTTCAGTGCATTGATTCTTCCATCCATCAACGCGCCCGCGCAGACTCAAGCGCCGGCCAAACCGGCGGCTGCACCCGCGACCAGTGCGCCGCAACAACCCGCCGCCAAGGCGTCGTCGAAGCCGAATATCCTTGTGATTTTCGGCGATGACATCGGGCAGACGAATATCAGCGCCTACTCGCGCGGCGTGGTGGGTTACAAGACCCCGAACATCGATCGCGTTGCGAACGAAGGGATGATCTTTACGGACTACTACGCGGAGAACAGCTGTACGGCGGGGCGTTCGTCCTTCATCACCGGGCAGACGCCGTTGCGTACCGGGCTCTCCAAGGTCGGCGCACCAGGTGCACCGGTCGGCCTGCAGAAGACCGACATGACAATCGCCCAGGCGCTCAAACCGCTCGGCTATGCGACCGGCCAGTTCGGCAAGAATCACCTTGGCGACAAGAACGAGTACCTGCCGACCAATCACGGTTTCGACGAGTTCTACGGCAATCTGTATCACCTGAACGCGGAGGAAGAACCCGAGCGCCCGTACTGGCCGAAGGACAAGAACGACCCATACGTGAAGAACTTCTCGCCGCGCGGAGTGATTCATAGCACCTCGGACGGCAAGATTCAGGATACGGGTCCGCTCACGGCCAAGCGCATGGAAACCATCGACGACGAAACTGGCGCCCACGCGGAAGAATTCATCCGCAAGCAGGTCAAGACCGGCACGCCCTTCTTCGTCTGGATGAACTTCACGCGCATGCACGTTTTCACACACGTGCGGCCTGAGTTCAGAGGCAAGAGCGGCATGCCCGGCAACGAATATGCCGACGGCATGTGGGAGCACGATCAGGACGTCGGCAAACTGCTCAAACTGCTGGACGATCTGAATATCTCCAAGAACACCATCGTCATTTATACGACCGACAACGGACCGAATCAGTTCTCCTGGCCCGACGCGGCGACGACGCCGTTCCGCAGCGAAAAGGACTCCAACTGGGAAGGCGCGTTCCGTGTGCCGGCGATGGTGCGATGGCCGGGGCATATCAAGCCGGGAGCCGTGTCCAACGAGATGATCTCGGGGCTCGACTGGTTCCCGACACTGCTTGCGGCAGCAGGCGACTCCGGCGTCAAGGACCGGCTTTTGAAGGGGTGGGCTCCCAAAGCGGGCGGCGCGAGTTTCAAGAATCACCTCGACGGATATAACCAGCTACCGTTCCTGACAGGACAGACGACCAAGGACCCGCGCACCGAGTTCTACTATTTCGACGACGACGGCGATCTGGTGGCCATGCGCTGGGATCAGGACGGCAACGCCTGGAAGGCGGTGTTCTGCGAGCAGCGCGCGAAAGGTAACCTGAACATCTGGCAGGACCCGCTTGTCTGCCTGCGTCTGCCGAAGCTGTTCAATCTACGCATGGATCCTTATGAACGGGCGGACATCACCTCGGATCAATACAACGACTGGGTCACGAAGAACGTTTACCTGAACGGCATCGCTACACTGAAAGCGTCGACGTTCCTGGAAACCTTCGTTGCCTTCCCGCCGAGCCAGCGTCCCGCGAGCTTCAGCGTGGACGGCGTACGCAGGCAGGTCGACAAGAAGATCGACGAGTCCTTCAAGAAGCGCGGACTCGAGTAAGACGTAGTGCAGTTGCGCCTGCCGGCTTTAACCGGTGGGCGCAACTTTTCGGTCGCGGTCAAACCGCGTCGAGCCGATCCAAAGCACTTCTATTCGGTTCAGTTACGTTCAGTTCACACCATCCCAACGCACCTCATCCCATGACCCAAACGCTGGCCAACCGTGCCAAAAGCTCACGCCGTGAGCGCCGCGCACATGAACGCGCACAGCGTCGCGACGATGCACCCTTGCACGCGCCCCAGCAAGAAGTCGCCAGCCCGAGTTTGCCGGTCGCCTGGCCGGTGCTGCTTCTGTTTGTCTCGGGCGCGGCATCGCTGATTTACCAGGTCCTGTGGATCAAGCAACTCGCGCTTGTGGTCGGCGTGGAGGTGCAAGCCGTGACGACCGGTGTCAGTGCTTTTTTTGCGGGCCTTGCAGTGGGCGGCTGGGCCTTCGGCAGGCTCGCGGACCGGCTCGCGCGGCCCTTGCGTCTGTATGCGCTGCTCGAAGCCGGTGTTCTGGCGCTGGCGCTCGCCAGCACGTGGATGCTGCCGCATGCCGCAGCGCCGTTCGCCTCGCTGCAAGATCGGATCGGACCGCTTGCCTGGGCGTTACCCTTTGTCCTGGTCGGCTTGCCCGCCATCCTGATGGGCGGCACGCTGCCGGTGCTGATGCGCGCGCTGTGCCCCACGGCTGCCCAGATGGGCCGCTCCGGCGCCCGTCTCTATGCGGCCAATACAGCCGGCGCGATTGCCGGCACGCTGGCCGCGAGTTTTGTCCTGATTCCATCGCTCGGCGTGCAGGGCTGCGCGTTTGCCGCTGCTGCGCTGAATGCAGTCGCGGCACTTGTTGCCGCGCTGCTGGGGCGCACACAGCGCGCGCTCGTGCCGGTTGTTGGGGCGTCTTCATCGGCAGTCGCGTCGGGCCGGTCTACGGTGGGTGTCACGCATGATGTGGTTTCCTCGGCTGCCCCCGACGCTACGCGCAACGACGCACATACTTCTGCCGTACCAACTCAGCGTCCCGCGCTCGCCTCAAAAGCGCGCCTTGCGCTCGTGCTCTACGCGCTTGCCGGCGGCGTCGCGCTCGGTTACGAGGTGGTGTGGTCGCAGGTGATCGTGCAATTCATCAGCACCCGCAGTTTTGCCTTCGCCGTGGTGCTTGCAACCTATCTGCTGGGCCTCACGCTCGGTAGCGCGCTGGCGTCGCGCTACGCCGATCGGGCACGCGATCCGTGGGGCGCGTTTGCCGTGCTGATCGTGTCGGCCGGACTGATCGCGCTGCTCGAGATCGCGGTACTAAGCAACGGATTGCTGCACTGGCAAAGCCTCGCGCGCGAAGCCGCACTCGGCGCCACGGGTAGTCTGTTGACGGCCATGTGCGCAGGCTTCGCGGTGGCGGCCGTGTGCGTCGTCTTCGTACCTACCGTGCTGCTGGGCGCGGCGTTCCCTTTCGCGTTGCGCCTGAACGTGGACAACCGGCACACGGGGCGCGACGTCGGCGCCGTGGTGGCGCTCAATACCGCCGGTGGGATCGGAGGCACCCTGTTGACCGGTTTCGTGCTCGTGCCGCAGTTAGGCCTCGTTCACACACTCGCGGCGCTTGCCGTTCTCGCGGGCGTAGTGAGTGTGGTCGCCGTGCTGCGCGGCTCGGACGTGCGGCCGTTCGCGCGCCGGAGTGTGCCCGTCCTCGCCGCGCTGACGCTCGTCACCGTGATCGTGACGCCATCCGACCGGCTCGCCACGCTGCTCGCCGAATCGCGCGGCGGCAATCTGACCTTCTACGAGGAAAGTGCGGGTGGCACGGTGGCGGTCGTCGAACAGAACGCTGGCCAGCGACAATTTCGGCGGCTCTATATCCAGGGCGTATCCAACTCCGGCGACACGATGGCGTCGCTACGATATATGCGCCTGCAAGCGCTGTTGCCTTTGATCATCCACCGCGAGACGCCGCGCACGGCGTTGGTGATCGGACTCGGCACCGGCATTACCGGCGGCGCGCTGCTAACCTGGCCTGGGCTTGAGCACCGCGCGGTCGCCGAATTGTTGCCGGCCGTGGTGCGCGCCGCGCCGCAGTTCAAGGGCAACTACGGCATGAGCACCGATGCCCGCATGGACATCCGGATGCGCGACGGACGGCGCGAACTGCTGCGCAACGCCGAACGCTACGACCTGATCACGCTTGAACCGCCGCCGCCGTCGGCCGCGGGTGTGGTCAATCTGTACTCGTCGGATTTCTATCGTCTGGCGGCGTCGCGCCTGCAGCAAGGCGGCATCGTCGCGCAATGGCTGCCGTTGCCGACGCAGAATGAAGAGGACACGCGCTCGCTGATCCAGAGCTTCATCCAGGTGTTTCCGCACGCCGCGCTGTGGACCACCGAGTTGCACGAGATGATGCTGGTGGGTTCGATGCAGCCGCTCGAACTGGACGTGCCGCGGATCGAGGCGCGCTTTGCGCAACCGCAGGTCGCTGCGGCGCTGCGCGAAGTCGGCATTGCGTCGCCGGCGGCGCTGCTCGCCACCTGGATCACAGACCGCGCCGGCCTCGAGTACTACGCCGCGGACGCCCAGCCGGTCACGGACGACCAACCACGCATCGAGTACGCCACGTGGGTTCGCCAGGACGCATTTCCGACGACGTTGGCACACTTGCTTGCGCTTCACACCGCGCCGCCGTTGCAGGGCGCCGACGACACGTTCCGCGCCGCCATGGAACAGTCGCGCGGTGCATTGCAGAGTTTCTATTCAGCCGGGCTGGATGCCTACAAAGGCGATCGTGACGCGTGGGCGCAGGACATCAGCAATGCCATCCGCACGGACCCGGACAATGCTTACTATCGATGGATCATCGGCGACGATAGATAGTCAGGCGCTGCAGGCCGCGCTGGAACAGACGCATGCAAGCCGCCCGTTCAAGCAATACGGCGGCGCCGTTCCAACCGTTAGGTCGCAGCCGGGACAGCTTGACGCTGGGAAGTACCCCTTATAGCGCGAAAGCGAGAGAGCGGAAAACATCGAAACGAAACGGTGGCGCTGGTAAAGTGCCCGTTATTTCGTTGATTCCACCACGTATTCACTCACCTCGCGACGCCGCAATGCCGTTCAAGCCAAATCAAAGAAGCGCCTGCGACCCGATCGTGCTCCGCACGCGGCATCTTCCGGCCATCGCTGCCCTGAGCCTGTCCTTGCAGGGGTGTACGCTGCGCGGTGCGCCGTCGTATGAAATCTTCGGCGCCTACTTCCCGCTCTGGCTGTTGAGCGCGGTGGTCGGACTCATCGGTGCGCTTGTCGCCCATCGGATCTTCGTGTCCACGGGGTGGGCGCAGGTCGTTCCGTTTCAGCTCTCCGTCTGCGTAGCTATCGGTTTGACGGTCGGCGTGCTCTTCTGGCTTTCGGGAACAGGACAGCTCTTATGAAAATCGCCGGCAAGCGGAAAGCCTCCGTCAAGGGCCGTGTGATCGCGGGCGTGATCGTCGTACTCGGCCTCGCGGCGGCCTGGTACGGCTATGACCGGACCACCCGGTTTCCGTCAACGGACGACGCGACGATCGATGCCGACGTCGTCCACGTCGCGTCGCCGGTCGGCGGCCGGATCATCAGGCTGCCGGTGGAAGAGAACCAGCGGGTCGCGAAGGGCGACGTGCTCTTCGAGATCGATCCCGTGCCTTACCGGCTCGCGGTCGCGCAAGCCCAGGCCGACCTCGAACTGGCGCGCGCGACACTCGACACGCGACGCAGGTCGATTGTCGGCGAGCGCGCCACAGCGGTTATCGCCGGCGATCAGACCGGCAAAGCGGCACACAACTATGAACTGGCATCGCGCACCGTAGAGCGGCTCACGCCGCTCGTGGCGAAGGGTTATGTCCCGGTTCAGCAACTGGATCAGGCGCAGGTCGCGCAGCATGACGCGGCGTTGTCGCTGAAGCAGGCGCAGGAGCAGAAGCAGGCCACCGCGCAGACGATCGGCGACGAAGCCGGCGCCGTCGCCTCGGTGCATGCGCGCGAGGCGGCCCTCGCGCTTGCGCAGCGCGGCCTCGACGACACCGTCGTGCGCGCGCCGCAGAATGGCTTCGTCACGGGGTTATCGGTGCTGGCGGGCGAGACGATCGCGCCGCATCAGTCGATCTTCACACTCGTCCACGCGGACGAATGGTTCGCCGTCGCCAACTTCCGGGAAGGCGCGCTCGCGCGGATCGAGCCAGGCGATTGTGCGACCGTCTATTCGATGATCGACCGCAGCCAGGCGATCCACGGCAAAGTGGTCGGAATCGGCGCGGGCGTTGCCGATTCCGACCGTATCAATCTGCCGCGCACCTTGCCGATCGTGCAGCAGTCCGTCAACTGGGTGCGGGTCGCCCAGCGCTTCCCCGTGCGTGTGCGGCTCGACGAGCCGGCCGCCCGGCTGGTGCGGATCGGTGCGAGCGCGATAGTCGAGGTCCGGCATGGCGCAGCCTGCCGGTGATCTTGCCCGACCGGGCCCCGCCGACATCCTGAAGCTGCTTGCGCCCTATCCCGGGCGCGCGGCGATGGCGACCCGCATCGCGCTGATCTGCGCGTTGACGGCGTTCGTGACGAGCGCGTACGGCACGCCGGAAGCGGCGATCTCCGCCTATGTCGTGTTCTTCCTGAACCGGCCCGACCGGGTGCTGAGCGTGATGCTGAGCTCGGCGCTGCTGGTGCTGGTCACGGTGATGATCGGATTGGTCACGGTGGTGGCCATGTTCGCGCTCGACGATCCCATGTGGCGGGTTGCGTGCATCACGGGGCTATCGTTCGGTCTGCTGTTCGTGACCTCGGCGAGCAAGCTGCGGCCGGTGGGCGCGATCCTCGCGATGATCGTCGGCTTTGCGCTCGACGAACTCGGCAGCGTACCGTTCGGCGAAGTGGCGACGCGCGCCCTGCTCTACGTCTGGCTGATGGTCGCGATCCCGGTCGGCATCTCGATCGGCGTTAATCTGCTGATCGCGCCGTCGCCGCGGAAGCTGGCCGGCCGCGCGCTCGCGAAGCGTCTGCGACTCTCGGCGCAGAGCCTGGTCGACCCCGAGGCGACAGCCGACGAACTCAGCGCATGTCTGCGCGAGGGCGACGCGGAAATCGGCACGTGGCTCAAGCTCTCGGTTGTCGACGGATCGTCGGTGCGTGACGATGTCGGGCCACTGCGGCAGGCCGTGTCATCGACGCTGACGATTCTGGTCGCGGCCGATCTCGCGGTGCGTGAACCGTCGGGACGGCTACCGGCATCGTTCGCCGCGCCTATCGCCGAGACGCTGGAGAACATGGCCCGGATGCTCGAGGAAGGCGGCTATCCTGTCGACATCGAACTCAAGCTGCCTGGCATCGCCGAACTGACGCCGCTCGCGCGGCTCGTCGTCGAGGATCTGCACGATGCGATCGCCCGCTTCGCTGTGGTCGAGGCGCAAGCTGATGTCAAAGCCGAACCCACGCCGCCACCCGCCGCCAAACGCGGCGGGTTCTTCCTACCGGATGCCTTCACCAATCCCGAACACGTCCGCTACGCGCTGAAAACCACGGTGGCGGCGATGTTCTGCTATCTGCTCTATTCGCAGATCAACTGGCCGGGTATCCACACCTGCTTCATCACGGTCTACATGGTGTCGCTCGGCACCACCGCTGAAACCGTCGAGAAGATGACACTGCGGATCGCCGGGTGTCTCGTGGGCGCGCTCCTGGGTATCGCGGCGATCGTGTTCGTCACGCCCGTGCTGACGTCCGTCGCCGGGTTGATGACGCTCGTGCTGGTCGGTGCATGGCTGTCGGCGTGGATCGCTTTCGGTTCGCCACGGATGGCGTATGCCGGCTTCCAGATCGCCCTGGTGTTCTTCATGTGCGTGTTGCAGGGCGCGGCGCCTGGCTACGATCTGACGCTTGCGCGGGATCGCACGATCGGGATCCTGATCGGCAACGTAGTCGTCTATCTGGTTTTTACGCGTGTTTGGCCGGTCACCGTGGCCGCGCGCATCGACGCTGGACTCACCACGCTGCGGCAGCAATGGGAACGACTGACGGCACTGCCGGATGCCGTCACGCGCCGCGCGCAGGCCGCGAGCGCCATGGCTCAGTGCGGCGCGCTGGAACAGGATATCGCGCTGATGCATTACGAACCGTCGTGGGTTCGTCCCGAAGCGCAGTGGATCGCCGAGCGCCGCAGCGCGCTGGCGAAGCTCGATGCGCTGGAAGGGCCGATGTTCCTGCTCGCCGAACGCCGGCCGGGCGATGCCGCGATTGAAGGCTGGATCAAGCGGGCCATGGACGGGCTTCCGATGCCGTCGGCTGAAACCGGCGCCAAGGTCACACCTTTACCCGTCGCCCCGAATGCGGCTCTACCGGAAGCAGCAGCCTACGACGACACACGCACCGCTTTGCTACGCCTCGGCGATGCACGCCTCACTCAACTCGAACACGCTGCGTCGGACGACGCAGCGAAGGGACTCGCGACCCATGCGCCGGCTTAACCCTTCATTCGCACTGGCGATCCTGGCCGCAGCGGGTTTGACCGGATGCGCCACGTCATCGCTGGACATGGCGCCGGACAGTCCCGACCATCCGTGGCAGCCACCGACGGACGCGACCGGCGCCATCATGCCTGGGCCGGCTTCGGCTGCTTCCGCTGCTTCGTTTAACTCTGCTACTTCGGGTAATTCAGCGGCCCCGACTACCTCCACACACAGCTACCAGCTCCCCGCCAATCCCGCACTCGCCGCCGTGCCACCTCCGCCAGCACTCGAGCAGGCGCATGCATACGACCTACCCGAACTGATCGATCTGGCGGAGTCAGCGAACCCGCTAACCCGCATCGCGTGGAATGACGCGCGCAACGTAGCACTCGCGGCCGGCATCGCGAAGAGCGCATACCTTCCGCAACTGTCGGTCGCGGCGATGGGGCAATACACCGGTTTTCATAATTCGGAGACGTCCGTGCTCGGTGATTCGTCGGCGAGCGCAACGGGGCACGGCATGACTTCGGTGGTCGCGCTGCAATGGCTGCTGTTCGATTTTGGCGGACGCGCCGCGCGCGTCGAGGCCGCGTCGCAGGCCTCGGTGATGGCGAACATCGCCTTCACTGCGGTTCACCAACAGGTGATCTTCGACGTCAGCGTCGCGTTCTACGCGTACCAGGCCGCGCGCGCTCGCATCGTCACGACACAACAGGGTCTCGATAACGCCGACGCGATCCTGGCTGCCGCGCAGTCGCGCTACAAGCATGGCATCGGCACCGTCATCGAAGTCGCGCAGGCCAACCAGAATCGCGCGCAGGCGAGGCTCGCGCTGGTCCAGGCGCAGGGCGCCGAAAGCAACAGCTATCTCGCGTTGATCGCCGCGATGGGGATTTCTCCGTTGTCGAAGCCCAGGATCGCGGAGATGCCGGCACACACGCTCCCGGCAATCACGAACGACTCGATCGACCGGATCGTGTCGTCCGCCATCGCTCGCCGCCCGGACGTGTTGAGCGCCTATGCGGCCGAGCGGGTCAATCTGGCGAAGGTGAAGGCGGCTGAGTCGGATTTCATGCCGAAGGTGTTCGTCTCGGCGAACGGCGCGTACAACACCGGCAGCTCGTCGATTTCGGCGGTGCCGGCCATCGGTCAGCAACTGCCGACGGTGAATCTGAGCGGCGGCCGCTACGGCGGCAGCGTGATCGTCGGCGTGACGATTCCGCTGTATGACGGCGGCCTGAGATCGGCCGTGCTCGCGCAAGCGCGCAACGATGCCGACAGCGCGTCGACCCGTCTCACTCGAAGCCGCGAAGAAGCGGTTCGGCAAATCGTCGCCGCGCAGAATACGCTGCAGACGAGTCTCGCCGCACAGGCCGCAGCCAAAGAGTTACTTGCCGCCGCACAAACGACGTATGACGCCGCGTTCGATGCATATCGGCACGGTGTCGGCTCAGTCACCGACGCGCTGCTTGCGCAGAATCAATTGCTGGCAGCGAAGAACGCGGACGCGGATAGTTACAGCAGTTCGTTATCCGCAGCGGCCGCGCTTGCGCTGGCGACTGGCTCGGTTGACTCGATTCCTATGCGGGACAATTGGTGAGCGGATGGTCATGGACGCGGGTCCTGATTGAACGTGCGCCGCCACCCATTCGTTTGCGCTTCGCGCGTCTCGCGAACTAGCGTCTCGACCAGTTCAGCCGCCGGCATCGCCCGCGAAAGCCGCACGGCCTGCCCTGCCCATTGAGCCGCATACTCAGCGCTTCCCTGCGCTTTCGCGGCCGCATGCAACGCCTTGCCGGCGTCATAGGCAATGGGATAGTCAGGCAGCACGGGGCGCGCTGGATCATCGCCCAACTCACTGAACCGGTTCTCGATGCCGCGCGCCACCCGTCCGGAAATCGCGCTAATGAACGTCGTGCGGCTTTCGGGACTCAGCAGTGCGGCACGATACGCGGCATCCGCAGCAGATTCTGGCGATGCCACGACTCGTGTAGATCTCGCGCAGCGCCGCGGGCGGTTTCGCACCGAAGCGCGCGAAGTGCGGCGCCAGATACTCGAGCCAACGCGCCTCCCGAACGGGATCGGCAATGGCCGGCGCGTGGGTAAACACATTGACGTTAAACGGCTTGCTGCTCAACGCACGAATTTCGTGGATCGCCGCCCGCGCGCTCTGCGCGTTCATCGCACCGACACCGAGCGAGCCCAGTGCGCCCGCATTCGATACCGCCGCCACTAGCGCCGGCGTGCCCACGCCCGCCATCGGCGCCTGGATGATCGGCAAAGCAACGCCCAAGCGCGCGAGCAGATTTGGAGAGTGCTTCATGTCCTCAGCCCCTTGAAATCGCGACGCGCTCAACGCTGCCGTGCGCGTATGTCTGTGATCGATTCACCGCCCCAGCCCCAATTGTCCGTATCGATTTCCTCGATCACGACAAAAGTGGCCGCAGGGTCCTTGTGCAACACGCGCACCATAAGATCGGTGGCGCCCTTGATCAACTCGGCCTTCTGCTCGCGCGTGACGCCTTCGCGCGTCACCTCAATCTTGATGTACGGCATGATGCCCTCCTTTCAATTGCCTCAGGTTCGACGCGGGTATTACCAGCGGCCGGCAGTCGTTCCGCCATCCACAAGCACCGCACGGAGTCCCGATGTCTGTCCGGCTCCCATGTAACTCACTATACTTATGCCACTCGCGTCTATAAATACGCTCATGTCAAATTCATTTGATACGCCAAGTAATGAATAGCCCGCGAATCGTCGAACGAACCAGTAAGCGTCAATTCGACGACTTGATGCTCGGCAGCATCGAATTGTTCTGTCTCGCGGCGGAACTGGAGAGCTTTACGGACGCCGCCACCGCGGCCGGCGTCACGCCTGCGGCGGTGAGCCGCTCGGTGTCGCGGCTCGAGGAGCGCCTGGAGGTGCGGCTCTTCGTCCGAACCACACGCCGTATCCGGC
Source organism: Paraburkholderia sediminicola (assembly GCF_046026675.1). GTDB lineage: Bacteria > Pseudomonadota > Gammaproteobacteria > Burkholderiales > Burkholderiaceae > Paraburkholderia > Paraburkholderia sediminicola_F. The sequence continues at coordinate 3,141,104 of NZ_JAQQEY010000002.1, forward strand.
TGACCGACGCGGGCAGAACGTATTACGAGCGTTGCCGCGAGGCGCTCGGACAACTCCTCGACGCCGAGCGCGAAGCGACCGGCCAGCAGTCCGCCGCCGCCGGCGTGTTGCGCATCAGCATGCCGACGCCCTATGCGCACTATCGCGTGCTGCCCATCCTGCCGGCGTTCCGCGAACAGCATCCGCAGGTGCGGGTCGACGTGCACATCAGCAATCGCAACATCGACTTCGCCGAGGAAGGCTTCGATCTGGCGATTCGCGGCAGCGCGCCGGGCGAATCGAATCTGATTGCCCGCAAGCTCGAAGACGCGGAACTGGTCGTAGTGGCTAGTCCCGTTTATCTGTCGCGAGCCGGAACCCCGTCGTCGGTCGACGACCTCACCCGCCACGATTGCATCCAGTTCGACCTGCCAAGCAGTGGCCGCAAGATTCCCTGGCTGTTCAAAGACGGGGAGCACATGCAGGAGCATTTCACCGACGGCGGCTATTCGAGCGCGGGCGACGTACTCGGTGGCGTGACATTGGCGCGCTGCGGCGCGGGACTGTTCCAGACGTATCGTTTCGTGGTTGAGCGGGACCTGGCGACTGGCGGTCTGGTGGAAGTGTTGCCGGCGTTCGGCGGCGCTTCGCGGCCGTTCGTGCTGTTGTATCCGCACAAGCGCCATGTGTCGTTGCGGGTGCGACGCTTCGTCGATTTTCTCGTCGATACGCTCGGTTCCGCCCGGCGCGACGACGCCACCTCGTCCCTCCCCTGAAGGCTGACCGGCGATGGATCGAATCGATGCGATGAAAGTGTTCGTCTGCGCCCTCGACGAGGGCAGCCTTGCCGCGGCGGGCCGGCGCCTCGGCCGCTCGCCCGCCGCCGTGAGCCGGGCCATCGCGTTTCTCGAAGCGCACGTCGGCATGGCGCTACTGCATCGCACCACGCGCACGATCAAGCTGAGCGAAGCCGGTGAGCGTTACGCCGCCTCGTGCCGGCGAATCCTGACCGACCTCGAAGAAGCCGATTTGATGATTGCCGGCGAACGTGCGGCGCCGCGCGGCACACTGACGCTGACCGCGCCCGTGGCCGCCGGTCAGGACTTTCTGCGTCCGCTGCTCGACGAGTTTGTGGACCAGTATCCGGAAGTCACCGCGCGTCTCTACCTGCTCGACCGCCCCGCCAACCTGATCGACGAGGGGATCGACGTCGCGCTGCGCATTGCCCACCTGGCCGATTCGACGCTGATCGCGATGCCGGTCGGCGAAGTACGCCGCGTGGTGGTTGCCGCACCGCGCTATCTCGCCAGACACCCGCGGCTCAAGCAGCCCGGCGATCTCGCCCAGCACCGGATTATTTCGATGACGCATTTCGGCGTCGATTCGTGGAGCTTTCCGTCGTCGAACAATTCCGCCGCGCCGCACACGGTGCACTTCACGCCACGGCTGATCGTCAACAGCGTGCAGGGCGCGGTGGCCTCGGCCATCGACGGGCACGGCGTCACGCGGCTCTTTTCCTATCACGTCGCCGAACAGGTCCGCGAAGCATCGTTGAAGATCGTGCTGAGCGGCTACGAGCAGGCGCCGCTCCCCGTTCATCTGCTCACGCCGCAAGGCCGTCTCGCGGTGCCGAAAGTCCGGGCCTTCGTTGACTTCGCGGTACCGCGTCTGCGCGCCCATTTCAGCGCGCTCCAAGCGATCACCGACGCGGATTAAACCGCCGCGCGGAAGAATAGCTGCCGCGCGGCGGCGATTCTCTCGCCGCGCGTTTGTTCGTAAACTGCTCGCCATGGGTAACAGCTGCGGCCAAACCTGGCTGCAACGCCAAACGCATGGAGCAGGCAATGGACTCAGAACAGAACGTGGTGCTCATCGCCGGTGCGCGGTTGCGCGCCGGATCACGGGGGGCGTTATGAATCAGCCAGCTAACGCCGCGGCCGCTGAGGTCGGAGTCGGGTTGACGAACAACACCACCAGCTATGCGGCACGAAACACACTCTACTGGCGCCGCAACCTGTTCATTTGCGTGTTCGGCTCATTTACGACACTCGTCAGTTTGAGCATGCTGCTGCCGTTTCTGCCGCTCTACGTGCAGCAACTCGGCGTGACTTCGCAGGCTGCGATCGTGCAGTGGTCAGGCGTGGCGTTCGGCGCGACCTTTCTCGGCACGGCCGTCACGGCGCCGCTCTGGGGACGTCTGGCCGGTCGTTATGGACGCAAGCCGATGCTCGTGAGGGCGGCGGTCGGCATGGCGATTGTGATGTCCTTGATCGGCATGGCGCACAACGTGACCGAACTGGTCGTATTGCGACTGTTGGCCGGATTGATCGGTGGCTATGCATCGGCGTCAATCGTGATGATCGGCACCCAGGCGCCGCGCGAACGTGCGGGGTGGGCACTCGGCATCCTGTCGACTGGCTCGCTGGCCGGTAGTCTCGTGGGTCCGCTGGTCGGTGGCGTGCTGCCCTCGTTGATCAGCATTCGCAGTACGTTCTTTGCCGGCGGCGCGATGATCGCAGTTGCCGCGCTGCTGACGATCCTGTTCGTACGCGAAGATTTTCATCCGGACTCCGACGCCAAAGCGCGCGCCTCAACCCATGCCACGGCGCCGAAACTGGCCAACCGTACCGTGATGATCACGCTGCTGCTCACCGCGATGATGGTGTTGCTCGCCAATATGTCGATCGAGCCGATCATCACCGTCTATATCGCGCACCTCACTGTGCCCACCGACCATCTGGCCCGCACCGCCGGCATCGTGATGGCATGCTCGGCGTTCGGCAGTATGCTGACCGCGGCGCGGCTTGGCGCACTGGCGGATCGGATCGGCAGCTGGAACGTGATCATCGGTTGCCTCGTGTTGACCGGGCTCGTGATGGTGCCGCAAGCATTCGTCACGCACTGGTGGCAACTGGCTGCCCTGCGCGGGTTGATGGGCATGACGCTGGCCGGCCTGCTGCCGTCGATCGCGAAGCTGGTCCGGCACACGGCCACTGAAAGTCAGTCGGGAACGATGCTCGGGTATCTTCAGTCGGCGCAATTCGCCGGTCAGGTTGTAGGGCCGCTGATCGGTGGCGTGATCGGCGTCCATCTCGGTCTGCACGCTGTGTTCTTTGTCACGGGTTCGCTGCTGATTGCCTGCGCTGCGCTCGGTCAAGCCGTGCGCAATCGGCCGACGCACGCATGACGGCCTCCTTGGTGTTGTTCCACGTCGAAACAATGCCGCCGCAGGACATGGGCGCTACCGGGCTACAACGCGGGCGGCCTCGGCGACTGGGACGGATGCTGTGTTGCTTGGGGCAATTGTTTTAGGCGTCGAACCCCGACGCCTTGGAGCTTTTGAGCGGCTTGGGTATGCGACTTCGTAGCGCGGCGGTATTCGTCGGCTATTGCCCGATATGAGCTGCCTCTGGTAAGGGCACCTGGCCACGAAGCCGGCGTGAAGGCTCCGTTGTGTGCAGATGCACGGCATAGGTGTCCCACGGCAATTTAATGCCTTGCTCTGATCCGTTGGAAACCTGAACCAGAATTCGCCCTGCCTCACCACGGTGATAACCGCCATGGGTCACGACGTGGGTCAGCATCTCTTCGCGCGTCATGCACCCGTTATCCCCATCGGTGAACGCAAAGGGTACAGATTCGGACAACATGGCCGGCGTGACCGTCCTTACATAATCAAGGTACCAGTGATCCACAGCCGTGAGGCCGGCACGCAGTTCCGGGAGCGCCGGGGTGTCCGGCGTATTGTCAGACGCGAAGTGATGACTTTCGCCAATGAGATGCGCTGCGAAGATCCTGTTCACTACCAGACAATGATTCATGAGCCGGGTAGCAAGATGGAGTTCCGCCGGATGATGCTCGGTGCTCAATCCATTCATTGCGTCCAGCAATTCGACATTAGCCCACGCCTGATAGCGGAACATCTTGAGCAGTAGTTCAGCTGCACTCATGTGGCAATCTCCTGATCCGAATAATGTGTGATTCTGGTTTTGCATTATTTCCGGCGAGACCATACGTGTCTACTCGCATTTCCGATGCTGAAGCCGCGATAAGGGAGAAGCCACGCCGAGCACGTTCCCGAGTCGCGGGAGACGCAACAGTTGCGGCCGAAACTCGCATTCTGGTTTCTCGAGGGGTTTTATCAAACCGTCGCTGAACGATTTATCGACGCGCCGGCCGTTTCATTTTCTTCCGCCTGGATCGCCAACGAGTTGCCCTTTCAACAACGCCTCGAGCCAGTCGGCGAACACCTGAACTCTGCGCGATAAATGCTGCCGGTGCGGATAGAGCAAGGTCATCGGCATTGGCGCAGCCCGGTATTCGGGCATCACCTCGATCAGTTCGCCGGCGCGCAGATGCTGCTGCACATCGTATGCAGGAATCTGGATCAAGCCGAGTCCCGCAAGACAGCACGCGATATACGCCTCGGCACTGTTGACGCTCACGCGGCCTTGCGTTGTCAACGTCCTCACGGTTTCGCCATCGAGCCACTCCCAAGCCGCGATACGGCCGCTCGATGGCGACGCATAGTGGACAGCCAGGTGGGTTGCCAGATCGCCGGGCGTGCGAGGCGTGCCGCGTTGGGACAAATAGAGTGGGCTCGCAACATTGATCAACGGCAGATTGCCGATGGGCCGCGCGATCGTGCCGGAATCGTGCAGCTTGCCAACGCGAAGCGCGCAATCGACGCGCTCTTCGACAAGGTCGATCGCGCGATCGGTCAGGCCGAGCTCGATATCGATTCTCGGAAAAGCGACGAGGAATTCCGGCAGCGCGGGGGCGATGATCAACCGGCCGATACGGCCCGGCACGTCGACACGCAGCACGCCGCTCGGTCCTACCGATGTCTGCCGGAACAGGTTCTCGGTCTCCTCGACGTCGGCGATCAGGCGCAGGCAGCGTTCATAGAGCGCGGCGCCGTCCTGGGTCGGCGACACCTTACGCGTTGTCCGATGCAGCAGCCGGGCGCCGAGCCGCCCTTCCAGCTCCTGGATCGCCGCGGATACCGACGAGCGAGGCAAGCCGAGCGTGTCCGCCGCGCGCGTGAAATTCGCGCATTCGACAACGCGTGCGAACACGCGAAACAGGTCAATACGATCCACGGCCCTTTTCCACTGTTCGACTTTTCTGACCAGTGATGTCAGAAACAGTAGGTTTAAATGATTTTCCTGGAATATATCATCCAGCAGGATAAGAGGCTGCATCGGGCGGCTTCGGTACTGGGGATGGACCATGGCAAACCACAGCATCAAAGGCAAAACCGTTGTGATTGCGGGCGGGGCGAAAAATCTCGGCGGACTGATTGCACGGGATCTCGCGGCACAGGGCGCCAAGGCAGTGGCGATCCACTACAACAGCGCGAGCTCGAAGGCTGCAGCAGACGAGACACTTGCCGCGATCGAGGCGGCCGGCGCCAAGGCGGTCGCTTTCCAGGCCGATCTGACCTCGGCCGGCGCGATCGAGAAGCTGTTCTCGGATGTCGTCGCCGCTGTCGGCCGACCCGATATTGCGATCAATACCGTAGGCAAGGTGTTGAAGAAGCCGTTCGTGGACATCACCGAGGCTGAGTACGATGAAATGACGGCGGTAAACTCAAAGTCTGCGTTCTTCTTCCTCAAAGAAGCAGGCAAGCACGTCAACGACAACGGCAAGATCGTTACGCTCGTCACGTCGCTGCTTGGCGCGTTCACGCCGTTTTACGCTGCCTATGCGGGCACCAAGGCGCCGGTCGAACATTTCACGCGCGCGGCGGCCAAGGAATTCGGCGCGCGTGGCATCTCGGTGACAGCCATCGGCCCCGGACCTATGGACACGCCGTTCTTCTATCCCGCCGAAGGCTCGGACGCGGTGGCTTACCACAAGACCGCCGCCGCACTTTCACCGTTCTCCACGACTGGTTTGACCGACCCAGGGGATGTGGTGCCCTTCATCCGCCATCTGGTCAGCGATGGATGGTGGGTTACGGGGCAGACCATTCTGATCAACGGTGGCTATACGACCAAATAAGCGACCAGGTAAGCGGCCAGGTAAGCGGCCAAGTTCATGACTTACGGAACGACCAATAGCTCAGCGTCGCCTTGGGCCGAGCGCGCAGCAGCAGATAGAAAGCGGCAACGTGCGTAATCATCAGCAGCGGCACGTAGATGATCGGAATCGCGTACGTAGTGCCAAATTCTCCTGCACGCGCAGGAAGATCGGCCTGGATAGCGTGGTAGTAGTCGACGATGAGGTCGGTCGTTCCCACAAGGTTGAAGGCCACGGCGAACAACCAGAAGAGCGGTCGTCTTCCTGCTGCGAGTAGCGCCAGCATCGCCAGAACGCCCGTTGCGAAGTCACCGTATGCGGCGAACGCAGCGAAGCTGGCAGGCAGATTCGGACTGACCACGCCCGGCAGAATGAAGACCAGCCCGAAGAAACGGAAGCTGTGCAAGGTGGCGATGGCGCGTTGCGCTTCGAATGGGTCCATCGACTTGAGCCTGGGCCAGATGTATACGCGAAAGCAAAGCAGCCAGGCGACATAGCCCAGAACGAGCTGCGATTGGAAGATAAGTTCCGGTGACATGTTGCCTCCAGTCAGGTGTTGCCGGGCGCATTGAAGAATAGGAAGGAGATCAGCCGGCGTGGATGCGGCCTCGAACTCCTCGTCTGCAGGCGTAGGTGTACCATGGCCTCTCGCGAGCGACTATTCATCACAATGTTGACGGGCTATGAAGCAGAACTTCACAGTCAGGCAAGGCGCGCTCGATGGCGTGGAGGTGTTCCTGAGCGTTGCCCAGCATCGCAGTTTTCGCCGGGCAGCCGCGGAACTCGGAGTGACACCGTCCGCCGTCAGCCAGACGGTGCGTGTACTTGAAGCGCGCATTGGCGCAGCGCTCTTCATACGCACCACGCGTAGTGTCGGCCTGACCGAAGCTGGCGAACGGTTTCTTTCGCACGCAAAGCCTGCCTTCGACGAGCTTGTCGCTGCGAGTGAGGTTGCGCGCGGACTGGGCCAACGTCCCACCGGATTGTTGCGTCTTTCAGTGCCGCGCGCGGTGATGCCGATCCTGCTGGAACCACTCATTGCATCCTTCTGCCAGGCTTATCCCGAGGTCGAAGTGGAGATCGCCACCAGCAAGGAGCTGATCGATCTTGCAGCGGAAGGGTTCGACGCCGGAATCCGGCTGGGTCAGTTCGTCGACGCCGATATGGTCGCCGTACCGTTGACGCCACCGTTTCATCTCATCGTCGTGGGCAGCCCTGCTTACTTCGCAGCGCGCAGCCGGCCCAGACACACGGACGATCTGCGCCAACACGCATGCTTGCGGTGGCGGCGATCCAGCGGCGCGCTCGCGCTATGGTCATTCAACGACAACGGCCACGCGATCGAGATCGCCGTCTCCGGCCCCTTCATCGCCAACGATTTTTCCACCATGCTTGGCGCGGCGGTCGAAGGTATGGGCCTTGCCCAGCTACCTGAACCGATGGCCGCTGAAGGGTTGAGAACGGGAAAACTGGTGCGCGTGCTGGAGCCGTTCGCGCCGGTGATACCGGGCGTGTTTCTCTACTATCCAGGCCGCCGGCAGATGACGCCGAAGCTGCGCGCCTTCATTGATCATGTGAAGAGCCGCCCGGCAGACCAAGGCAAAGTGACATCAACTCCAGGTCTTCCAGAATCGACGTAGCTGCGGCGACACAACTTTTCAATGCATGGCATCCGTTAAGTCTTCGCCACGCGCTTGCCCTTAGCGGACGATTCGTTATCCGCAAACAGATCGATCACGACCCCACGCAGCCAGCGATTGCCTTCGTCCTGATGGACTCGCGTGTGCCAGAGCAGATGAATCGGCGCGGCAGGCAGTGTCATGGGCAACGCGCGCAGGCTGAGCAAGAAAGGGGTTGCCAGTTGAAGCGCAAGTCGCTCCGGCACCGTAGCAATCAGATCGGTGCGTTGCAGGATGTAGCCCACGCTCATGAAGTGCGGCACCGTCAGTCGCACCTGACGCCGTACGCCGCGCCGTTTCAGCCATTCGTCCACCTGCCCGTGGCCGGTGCCGGCCGCCACGACCACGAGATGCTCAGCCTCGCGCCATGTAGCGAGCGTGAGCGGCGCGTCCTCGAGCGGATGGCCGCGCCTGAACAGGCAAACATAGCGCTGATCAAACAGGCGGCGCTGATAAAAACCACCCTTGAGCTGCGGCAGCAAGCCAATGGCCAGATCGACCCGGCCGTCAGCCATCTCGTTGCTCAGATTGACGCTTGTATCGCGGACCGTATTGAGTGCGACTCCCGGCGCGACGCGCGACAGTCGTTCGAGTAGCGCCGGCAGAAAAACGACTTCGCCGATATCGGTCATGCCGATCGTCACGGTGCGCATCGCGCGCAGCGGATCGAAACCCGTCACCGGATTGAGTGCGGCGTGCAGCGTGGCGAGCGCCTGCGAGACCGGTTCCGCCAGACGCAGCGCGAATGGCGTTGGTACCACGCCGCCCGGCCCGCGCACGAACAAGGGATCGCCAAGCCGGCGACGCAGCTTGGCGAGCGCGTTGCTGACGCCGGGCTGGCTCATATTCATCTGCTCGGCGACGGTCGCCACGCGCCGTTCCTGCATCAGCCGCTGGAAGAGCAGCAGCAGGTTGAGGTCGATTTCGCTCAGTTCCATGATTCACCCATATCCGGGTCTCATTCAATCCAGTGATGAAGCACATTCACTTCATCTTATTGAGGAATGAAGGTCTAGTGCTGAAAATACTGACACGGCACGCGCATTCGCCATGGCGCCCAGAAATGCCATGGCGGCCCAAACCCATAAATCTGGATATCGGAGACACAATCATGAAGCAGATGGATCTAAAGATTGCGATCGTCGGCGCCGGCGTCGGCGGCCTTACGCTTGCGCTCGCGCTGCGCGAGCGCGGAATCGATGCGCAACTCTACGAGCAGACCGAAGAGCTGCGCGAAGTGGGCGCGGCCGTTGCGCTCTCGGCCAACGCAACACGCTTCTACGAGCGCATGGGGCTGCGTCCGGACTTCGAGAAAGTGTGCGCGGAGGTGCCCGGCCTCGTCTATCGCGACGGACGCAGCGGCGCGGTCATCGGCCATCATCGCGGCACGCCCAGCTCGCGCGAGCAGTTTGGCGGCTCGTACTGGGGCATTCATCGCGCGGATTTGCAGGCGGTGCTGTCCAGAGCCGTCGGACTTGAGCGCATCAAGCTCAGGCATCGGCTGGTCGATCTCGTGCAGCACCCGGATCGCGTGAGTCTGGCGTTCGATAACGGTCAGCGCATCGACGCCGACCTCGTGATCGGCGCCGACGGCGCGCGCTCGATCACGCGGCGCTGGATGCTTGGCTATGACGACGCCCTGTATTCGGGTTGCTCGGGCTTTCGCGGCGTGGTGCCGGCTGAACGCATGGACCTGCTGCCCGATCCCGAGACCATCCAGTTCTGGGTCGGACCCGGCGGCCATCTGCTGCACTATCCCATCGGCGACAAAGGCGACCAGAATTTCCTGCTGGTCGAGCGTCATCCATCGCCGTGGGCGTTACGCGAGTGGGTCATGCCCGCCAGCGAGGGCGAACAACTGCGCCTCTTCAAGGACTGGCATCCGGCCGTCGTGCAGATGATTACGGCTGTGCCCATCAGTCAGCGCTGGGGATTGTTCCACCGCCCTCCGCTCGGCCGCTGGAGCAAAGGCCGCGTGACGCTGATCGGCGATGCCGCGCATGCGCTTGTGCCGCATCACGGCCAGGGTGCCAATCAGTCGATTGAAGATGCCGTGGTGCTGGCCGCCCAATTAGCCGCGGCGGGTCCAGGCAATTGGCGCGCGGCGCAGGAAGCCTACGAGCGCCTGCGCCGGGGCCGCACGCGCAAGGTGCAGTACGCGTCGATCACCACTGCGGACGTGCTGCATTTACCCGACGGGCCAGCCGCGCAGGCCCGCAACGCCCGCCTCGGCGCGCGTGACAGCGTGCTGAATCACCTGGACTGGATTCACGATTTCGATGCGCTCACAGAAGAGCCGAGTGAGCGGCAGGGGGGCACCTGGCTTTGAGCAAGCACTGCTTTACGGTTGATAGCGCTCGGAGGGGGCCGCCCATCTTGTTTCGCATAGGTGAGTGCAACTGTGTTGGTAAGCGCAAAGGCACTGTACATTTCAAACGAAAGGCACACACGAATAGCCACTTGTACCTTTCGCACACTCGGATGCACCGGCCAACGCCAAGCCATGCTTGACTCATTTCGTTGTCCGACTTTCCGCTTGGGCGACCAGCGCCGACAAGACTTCAGGAAAATCGGAAGAAACGCCAGCACAAATATCGTGCGCATTTTCTCCGACTACGTCGATCTTGTAGGTGATGCGATTGCCCCACCAGGTAGCGGTTCGATTTTATGCACCACGCGAACCACAATGTCGCCAAGCATCGTTTCGTCTGTGAACAGGTGCTGCACATCGACTTCGACGAGTTGCGACCTGATCACCTCCTGATCAGGAAGCGTCATGGTTAGCCATGAGCCCACAGCGAAAGGACCGTCGATAGAACAGGCGTGGACACCCGTATTCCAATTCTTCCAACCGGAAACGGCTTCGAAGAGTGCCCAGATCACTCCTGCCGATGCGGTCGTTTCCTGGCTATAGGAGGCAGTGGCGTGCGTACTGTCGGTCATGTGAGATCCTCTAGTAAGAGCACAGATAGTATGCGAGCCTGCTAAAGGCTATCAACAGAAGAAGTCGGCGCGTCCTGCCGGATCAGCTCCCGGCGCTTCAGCTCGGCCCAGAACGCCGGTGGAATATCAGCCCTGAAGGTTTGCAGGTTGTCCTCCAGCTGAGCAACCGTACGCACGCCGGGGACGTTGGTCGGGATCGCGGGATGGGCGAGAACGAATTGCAGCGCCGCCGCTTTGAGCGGTACCGAGTATTCCTGACATACCTGCTCGATCTTGCGCACGCGTTCAAGAATTGGCTCCGGCGCGAGCGAATAGTTGTACTTCGCGCCGGGCACCGCACCCGTCGCGAGAATGCCGCTGTTGTAGCCGCCACCGAGAATGACCGACACCTGCTTCTCTTCGCACAGCGGCAGGAAACCGTCCAGCGCGTCCTGCTCGAGCAAGGTGTAGCGGCCAGCCAGCAACAGGCAGTCGAAATCTTGCCGGCGAATTGCTTCGTGCGCGACCTGCCACTCGTTGACACCGAGGCCCACCGCCTTCACGACCCCTTCGTCGCGGAGTTTCAGCAGTGCTTTCGCCGCACCCGCCATCGCCGCCTCGAACATCTCGGGCTGGCGCTTCCCATGTGTAAATACGTCGATGTCGTGAATCAGCGCAATATCGATGTGTTCCAGCGCCAGACGCTGCAGACTGTCTTCGATCGAACGCATCGTGCCGTCATAGCTGTAGTCGAAAACGGGTTCGAAAGGCAACCCGTCAACCCACGGTTCAAAGTTGATCTCGGCGCGTTTGCGCGGTTTCAGCAAGCGACCAACCTTGGTGGACAGCACAAACTGGTCGCGCGGATACCAGCGCAGCCCCTGACCACAGCGCGCTTCGCTCAACCCGTGCCCGTACATCGGCGCGGTGTCGAAGTAGCGCACGCCGGCGTCCCACGCCGCCTTGATCAAGGCAGCCGAATCCACTTCACTGATCGGCCTGAAGATGTTGCCAATCGGCGCGGCGCCGAAACCCATCACGCTTGTCTCGAGCCCTGAACGCGGCCATTTACGCTTTGCTACCGGATCCATCTTTATCTCCTTTGTCGACGGGAATGAGCGCTTTAGCACTTACTCCGCTGCCCTGAGTGAAGGCATTCATTCCAGACTGGCTGGCATGCAACGCCCGTCTACTTGATCTTCGCAGCAGCGGCAAGCTTGCGCACGCCCTCTTTCGGGTCCTCGTTCGAGTTCATGAAATTCGTTACGACGTCGGTAATCGCGCCAGCGGTAACCGGAGACTGAAGGTTGCCGAAGGCCAACGAAGGCAAGAACGCGCCAGATTTAATCGTGGCCTGCTCGTCAGCGAATGATTTCCTGGCGCAGCTATCGAACTTGTCCATGGGAACGTCCAGCCGAACGGGAATTGAACCCTTGTAGAGACTGAACTGCTGCTGGAAATCGACGGACATGATCGTCTTTGCAAGCGCAAGCTGCCCAGGCGACGCCTGCTTCTTACCGTTCTGCTGAAAGAACGCGAACGAATCCACGGTGTACGTGTAGGCATTCGACGTACCAGGCGCGGCCGCGCAAATATAGTCGACGTCTGGCTTCTTGTTCGCATTGGCGAATTCGCCCTTCGCCCAGTCACCCATGAACTGCATGCCGCCCGAGCCGGAAATGACCATTGCCGTCGCGAGATTCCAGTCACGGCCGTGATAGCCTTTATCGAAGTAACCTCGGATCTTCTGCACGATCTCGAACACCTGCACCATTTGCGGCGAAGTCAGCGTTTTCTGGTCGAGATCAACGAGGGCTTTCCGGTAGAAATCCGGACCTTGGGAGAGCACGACCGTCTCCCAGATGGTCATGTCTTGCCAGGGCTGGCCACCATGCGCGACGGGCGTGATGCCCGCTGCTCGAAATTTGTCGGCGAGCGCGAAGAATTCCGGCCACGTAGTGGGCGCCGTGCCCCCGACTTTTGCAAGGTCGGCCTTGTTGATCCACAACCAGTTGATTCGGTGTACCGAGAACGGCGCAGCCACATAGTGACCGCCTGCCTTCATGGAGCTATCTATCTGCGCCGGCGAATGCGCTTTCCAATCTGTAGCGGACTGATCGACATTGACCAACATGTCCTGATCGGCCCAATCCTGAATCAGAGGACCCTTGATCTGCGCAGCCGATGGCGCGTTGCCCGAAATGACCTGCGTCTTCAGCGCCGTCATGGCCGCCGCGCCCGCTCCTCCCGCTATGGCGAAGTCCTTCCACTCATAGCCCTGTTTGGTCATGTCGTCCTTCAGCACCCGGATCGCTTTCGATTCACCGCCGGAGGTCCACCAGTGCAGTACCGAAAGCTGTTCGGCGGCCAAACCAGCATGCGTTCCAGCCATGAGCAGCGTAATGCCCGTCGCAAGCGACGTAAGTGATCGTTTCATTGCAGTCTCCGAAGTTTTCGTTATTTAATCGGGCAGTGCGTTCGAGGCTCAGTCGAACGCGCATACATGCCCGTTTTCATGCGTGTTAGACGTCTTTGCCGATCTACAGGTCAAACCCAAGTTGCGACTTGCCGAGCGGCGTCAGGTCGTCAGCCGTGGCACGTCCGCGGAAATCCACTTCGAAATGGTCTGCAGGAAAATCGGGTGGGCTTTCGCCCTTGAGGAAGCTCGGCAACTGGCGCTTCAGATAAGCGTCGTTTTTGGCGCACGCGGGCGCCGAGGCGATGTACATCACGTTGCTGTAACCCGCCCCCTTGTGCTCGTCTTCGACCGCATGGATGACATCGCTGTGCCAGAACACGGTGTCACCCGCTTCCATTTTGGGAATCGACGACAGCGCCTCGAACAAAGGCGCATGAAATTCCGGCTTGATCGATAGCGCCCGTCCGGGCATTGCACCGCACAGGTCGTCCTCTGCGACATCGTCCTGAAGCGCGCGCAGCAGGATGTACACCATCGAATTGGCGATGGGCACGAGTTGCAACGTGCCGTCGCCCGGGCCTTGCGGCGTCAAGGCAGTCCAGCCCTGGAATGTGCGGAACATCGAACATACGGCCGGCGACGCGATCTCCTGCACGTCGGGTCGGAAAGCCGCATCGAACGCGTCGTAGTCGCGCCAGTTCCCGGTAAACACGTGGCGGTACACCTTCCGGAAATTGCTTTCGATCCAGCGCTCAACCGACCCGCCGTCGCAATGCGCCGACAGGCCAAGCGACGCAGAACCTGGCGGCCGGCGACGCAGACGATCGGCATAGACAGGCACGCGCTCCGGATCGAAGTGCACCTGGCCGCCACTCTCATTGCGCCACAGCCGGTTCAGGAATACACGCGCCTCGGTCAGCGACGCCGACTGACGGGCCAGCACTTGCGGCTTCGACCAGTACACCCCATAGATCTGCGGTTTGCTGGACGCCAGCTGGCCAAAGTACTTGTCTTCAGCACGGCTTTCCAGGCGCTTGTCGAGATTATTGCGCTCGACATAGTCGGCAATATCCTCGTCCCAGCTCTGCACCAGCGCACGAGGGAAAACATTACGGATCACGCATGCGCCGCGCGCCTTGACGAGCGCGATCAGGTCCGCGGTGACGCGTTGTTCGCCAATGTCGGAAAACTGAATCTCGGGGATGACGTCTTCTCCACGATCCCGCTGCGTAGCGATTCGCTTCGCCTCGGTGCTGATCGCTTCTTCGACTTCGGCAAAGACCTGCCGGTAGTTTGGCAGCGCCGCGCGCAACTCCTTTTTCGCTTGCCGGATTGCGCTCGGCAAATCGTCGATTTTCAACGCCATGACTGTCTCCGTAGGGATTTGATATGCCCCGAGGATATGACGCGCATGCGTGGCTTGGTGATACTATTCAGGCAATCTTTTTGCGTATTCGGCCATGAAACCAGCCTATGAGCATGTCGACTTCGGCGGGGACTGTTCGGTGCGGGTTTACCACCGGCGGCTGCCGCGTATTCCGTTCGAGTGGCATCACCATCCGGAGTACGAGTTAACGCTGACGATGAACAGTCATGGCAAGCGCTACATCGGCGACTCGGTGAACGAATACGAAGCTGAGGATCTGGTCCTCGTGCCGCCGGATCTTCCGCACACCTGGGCGTCGAATCGTTCGATCGATCCGTCCTCGCCACAGGTCGCCATCGTCATCTGGTTCGACGGCGATTGGGCGCGGCGTATGGCGGACTGCTGCCCCGAATACGAGCCACTGCGCAAGCTGTTACGCAGGGCCGCGTGTGGGTTGGCCTTCGAACCGCCTGCCGGCAAATGGATGCGCGAGCGCCTGGAACAATTGCTATCGAGCGTGGCACGCGACCGCCTCGGCGCCGCTCTCGACATTATGTGCACGCTCGCCGACGCGCCGGGCCAGCCGCTCGCCTCGCCGAGTGCTTTCAACGAGGCGTCCACCGGTCCATCCGGCCACGAGCCCGAACGGATCAACCGGGTCCTCTCGATGATTGACGCGCGCTTTGCCGAACCCTTGCGACTGTCAGAGCTCTGCGCGGCCGCCAGCCTGTCGGAACGCACGCTCACGCGTTACTTTGTTCAGCATATCGGTGAGAGCGTCGGCCGGTATATCACCCGGGTTCGTATTGGTCACGCGTGCCGAATGCTGGTTGACACCGCCCTGCCGGTTGCCGTCATCGCTGCTCGTTCGGGCTTCGCGAACGTCGCCAATTTCAATCGACAGTTCAAGGCCGCGAAGCAGGCGACGCCGGCCGAATATCGACGGCAGTTCGCGGCTGCGGGTTCTCCGGATAAGGACGTAGCGGCTCGCTTGACCGAACGGTCTCCGTCACTGCAAAAGAAACGGAAATTAACCGGTGAGCGAAACGACGAAGAGATTGCTGGCCAGTACCGCACCTGATATGCCAGTCTATCCGTGGTCGAATATTGCCAACGCCGGCCTCGCACGTAGAATGTGCCTTGCCGTGTCCGTCGCGTAACCGCGATCCTCGCACGGCGTGCAACCGCGCCTCCTGGCGGCAATCGGGTGAATCGTCTTATGAATCGTAGGCAAGCGTTGCTCACCTGCGCGTATGCCGGCCTGACCGGCGTATCCGGCCGCGCTTTTGCCACGAGGCGCGCGCCGCGTGTGGTGTTCCTCAACCCTGGCGAGGCTGTGCAACGCGGTACGGGCCAGCATTGGCAACTGGTCTCCCGATTCATGACAATGGCGGCGCAGACCTTCAATATGCAACTGGAGGTTCTGTACGCGGAACGTGACCATCTACTGATGCAGCGCCAGGCAGAAGAGGTTGCGCGACGCACCGACGCGCCGGACTACGTCGTCATCGTCAACGAAAAGATGGCCGCACAGCAGATGCTCAGGACGCTGGCGCGCTCGCCGGCGAAGGTGCTGCTCATCCACAATGACCTGACACCCGATCAGCGTCGCGCGGTCGGCAATGAACGGCAACTGATTCCGAACTGGATCGGCACGGTGACGGCAAACGCTGAGCGCGCCGGGTACCGGCTGATGCAATTTCTGTATCAACAACTGGGCCAGCACGGGGCACAGGTGATCGGTATTACGGGAGACCCCAGCACGCCGGTCTCGCTGGAGCGTGCTGCCGGTGTCGACGACTTCCTGTTTCACGCTTCGAATGCACACACCTGCCAACTGGTCTTCAGCGACTGGAGCTATGCCGACAGCGATCAAAAGGCACGCGTGCTTCTCGCCCGGTATCCGGACGCCAATGTGATCTGGGCCGCCAACGACGCGATGGCGCTCGGGGCACTGGACGCCGTCAAGGCGCGCAATGCGCGCGTTCTGGTTGGGGGCATGGGTGCGTTGCAGGAGGCACTGGCCAGGGTGGCTGACGGCGGCCTGGCGGCCATGATGGCAGGCGACTACTTCCTCGGCGCCTGGGCGATGGTTCTGTTGCACGATCACAGTCAGGGCAACGACTTTGCCACGAACGGAGGTCTGCGCCAAAAGCTCGACTTTCTCACCGTGATCCATCGCGAGAACGCCGCCCGTTACGCTGATCTTGTTTTCCGGAGCGGAGCGATACTCGACTTTGGCCAGTACTCGAAAACCCGATCTCCGCGTCCGGGCCCCTACGACTTCAATCTCCAATATCTTCTGGACACGGCGTCCAGGGCTTCATGATGCGTCTGTCCCCACGGCTCACGTTACGCTCGCCCAGTTTGCACACCAAGCTGATGCTGGCGCTCGTCATACTTGTCGCGATCGTGGCCGGTACGTCGGCGTATGGGCTGATCGCGCACGAACGGCAGCGCCGACTCACCGAACTGGAGGAGCGCGCCACCCGGATCGCCGACCTGTTCAGCCGATCTCTCGCGCAACCTCTGTGGAACATCGATCTTGGTGCGATCAACGGCCAGCTTGCCGCGCTCGCGCCAAATCCCGAAGTGGCCCAATTCACCGTCACCGCAGTGGGCTACGGTACGGTGTCCACCACGGGGAAAGCCGTTCAGCCGAAACCTGCCGACAGCGTGGTGCGTGTCAGGGCAATTGAATACACCCCACCCGGCGATGCACCGAGGGAAAAGATCGGCGAGGTTCGTGTCGTCCTCACGAAGGTGGTGGCAGAACAGGCGATCAGCGACGCCCGCCAGGCGATTCTCGCCATGATCACGGCTGTCGTTGCCGTGCTCTACGCCGCGACCTTTCTGCTGCTCAAGCGCATGGTGCGCAGCCCGATCAACCGTCTTGAGGAAATGGTCGACCGTATCGCGAGCGGCGACCTTCGTGCGCGCTGCACGGTTGAATCGGGCGATGAGTTGGGCAGGCTCGCCTTGCGCGTCAATGTCATGGCCGACCGCCTTCAGGAATCGACGGTGAGTCTGCGCGCCAGTGAACGGAAATACCGCAGCATCGTTGAGAATGCCCTCGAGGGTATCTTCCTGCTGGACCGGAAGGGGCAACTGGATGAAGCCAATCCGGCAATGGCGCAGCTGCTCGGCTATCGCGACGTGCCCGACCTTATCGACGCCGCGACGAGCGCCCCCCACAAACAGCCGTTCTCGCCGGAACAGATTGCAACCCTGTTCGAAATTCTGCGCATGCAGGGTGGGATCGTGGGACTCGAACTGCAGTTACAGCGTCTCGACGGCACACCGATCTGGGTTCAGCTGAATGCACGTGGCGCGACAGATGACGACGGTAGCCTTAGGGGACTTGAAGGCCTGCTGACCGACATGACGGCCCGCAAGCATGCGGTGGAAAGCCTGCGACGCCATCGCGACCAGCTCGAACTGGAAGTCGTGGTGCGCAAACGGACCGAGCTGGAACTGCTGGCGTCGCGCGAACAGTTGCAGCAGTTGTCCGCGCATCTGGAAGCCATTCGCGAGGAGGAAAGGAAGCACATCGCGATGGAAGTCCACGACGAACTCGGCCAGTTGCTGACCGCGTTGAAAATGGACCTGTCGTTGCTGAGGATGCAACTGACAACGGGTACCGCCGCCATGCAAAAAGCCGAGCAGATGCGCGATCTGGTTGAGCAAACCATCCAGATCGTGCGCAATGTGGCCAGCCACCTTCGGCCGGTCGCACTGAATTTCGGCCTCGCCTCCGCGCTGGAATGGCTCGCGGAGGATTTCACCCGCCATACGCACATTCCTTGTCACTTCAATGTCACGGGTTCCGAACCGACTTTCTCGGATTTCCGCGCGACAGCGCTATTCCGCATCGTGCAGGAGTCGCTGACCAACGTGGCCCGTCATGCCGCGGCATCGCGCGTCGATGTGACACTGGCCAACACCGAAGCGGGTGTCGAGTTGACCATCTGCGATGACGGCCGGGGCTTTGATATGGTTACCGCACGAGCCGGCTACTCGTACGGACTGCAGGGCATGGCCGAGCGCGCCAGGCTGATCGACGCGAAGCTGCTCATCGAGAGCACACCCGATTCCGGTTCTGTCGTGCGGCTTTTCGTTCGGGATGATGCCGTGATTGTCACGTAATCCGGACCAGCAGGCCCGTGGAGTGAAATGCCACGGGCAGCCGGGCGCTCCTCCGGCTGCTACCGCAGGATTTTCGCTCATCCTATCGAAATACCGCATGCGATTAAATCTTTTGCGATTGACATCCGCCGACCTTTCCTTCACTATATGACGCATGCGATTACATCGCATGCGATTTAAAGCAGCTTGACACCCTTACTCACAAAGGAATCCATCATGACCAAGATCGACCAAGTCCTCCACTCAGGCAACAGCAACGCCACGATCAATCGCGACCCCAATGTCCAACGCGGCGAGCTCGGCGTCCTCGACCTCAAGCTGTCAGCGCCCGACGGTGAAACCCGCGAGTTCATCGCCACCGAGTTGCACCCGCGAGCCGAACAGTTGTTTTCGGGCGCATGGTCGGCGTGCTACATCAGCGCGTTCGAGATTGCGGCGTCGCTGAAGAAGGTCACGCTGCCGTCCGACTACTCCGTGGACATCCAGGTAAGCATTGGGTCAGTCGGCGCCGGTCATTGCCTCGGCGCCCAGTTCACCATCCGCGCGCCGGGTCTGGCAACGGAAGCCGTCGAGGCAGTCGCGCACCTGGCCCATCAGATCTGCCCATACTCGAAGGCTGTGCACGGCAACATCGAGGTCGGCCTGAATGTCGTCACGGCGTGACCGGATCAGGCATACGCGTCCCACTAGTCTTCGCCCTAAATTGATCGCATGCGATTATATCGCATGCACATAAAATACACTTAACACTCGTACCCACCAAGGAAGCCATCATGGAAAAGATCGAAAAAGTCCTCGCCTCAGGCAACAGCCACGCCACGGTCAATCGCGCCCCCAATCTCCAGCGCGGCGAGTTTGGCGTCTTCGACCTCAAGCTGACAGCGCCCGGCCTTGAAAACCTCGAGTTCATCGCCACCGAGCCGCACCCGAGAGCCGAGCAGTTGTTTGCGGGTGCGTGGTCGGCCTGTTACACCACCGTGTTCGGCATTGCGGCCCAGTTGAAGAAGGTCACGCTGCCGTCCGACTATTCCGTGGACATCCAGGTAAACATTGGGCAGACCGGTACCGCGTGGTTCCTCGGCGCCGAGTTCACCATCCGCGTGCCGGGTCTGGACAAGGAAGTCGTCGAGGCAGTCGCGCGCCTCGCCCATCAGATCTGCCCGTACTCGAAGTCCGTGCACGGCAACATCGAGATTGGAATGAACATCGTCACGGCGTAATTCACCAAGGCACATGCGTCTCGCTGACGCACGTGCCTTTCACTGAACATCTTTTTAGGGAATGCGGCAGCGGTCCAAATTTCACTACATTGCGATATAATCGCATACGATACATGTCGCTTCGTACGTCTTGTGAAACATCAGGCTCCAGCCAAAGAGGATACAGATGAAATCCACCGATCAACCGGCACCCGCAAATCGAATGCTCTCCGACTATCTGTGCTTTGCGATCTACTCCGCGAACCTGGCGTTCGGCAAGGCATACAAGCCGATACTCGAGGAGCTCGGGCTCACTTACACGCAATACATCACGATCATTGCGCTGTGGGAGACAGACAATCAGACCGTCGGCGGACTGGGCGAGAAGCTGTTTCTCGAATCCAATACGCTCACGCCGATCCTGAAGAAGCTTGAAGTGATGGGTTATCTGGAAAGGCAGCGCGATCCCGAAGATGAGCGTCAGGTGCGGATCTGTCTGACGAAAAGCGGACGACGCTTACGCGAAAAAGCCCTGAAGATGGACCTCGTCGAGGCGACGGGCCTCGCGCCCGACGAGTTCGAGAAGATGCAGAAGGCGATCGTGACGTTGCGGAACAATCTTATCAACTCAGTCGAGGACGGCGAATGAGCGCTCGCGCGTGACTAGTTTGTGCGGGTCGTGAGATCTTCGAACGCGGAGACGATGCCGTCAATCATCGCTGCGATGCGCGCGGTATGCCGAAGGTCCTGATGCGTGACGAGCCAGGTTTCATAGACCGCCCCACGTGTGGGTTCCGGCCATATCTGCACGAGACCGTCGCGTTCAGCCAGATGGATCGGAAGCTCACCGATGCCGATGCCGGCCTTTACCGCGGTACGCAGCATAAGGCTGGAATTGAAAGTCGATACGATGCGCCCCGCGTGTACCGGTTCGCCAGCGAGAGTCGGTGATCGATTACCCGTCCAGCTTCCTTGATAGACGACAAGATCGTGGCCCTCGAATGCGGAGCCAGGAACGGGCTTGCCCTGCCGCTCGAGATAAGCATTCGATGCAAAGAGCGCCATGGGCCAGCGCGCCAGGCGCCGCGCGACAAGATCGGGGTTATCCGGCCTGACTGACCGGACCGCGATATCCGCTTCACGCTTTGCCAGATTCAGCATGCGCGTCGACGTGTCCAGCAGGACGCGCACTTCGGGATGCGCAGCATGCAGGCGTTCGATGGCAGGCAGCAGAAAATCGAGCGCGATCGAGTCCGTGCTGGTGACTCTTACGTCCCCCGCAAGCCGCGTATCCGTGCCCTGGGTTCGTCTGACGAGTTCGTGCGCGGACTGTTCCATTTTCTCCGCCGACCTCAGCGCGGCCTCCCCTGCGGCAGTCAACGCGTAACCCTCAGAGGTGCGCAGAAAGAGCGTTGCCCGCAGCGCGTGCTCCAGCGCCGCAATCCGCCTGCCGACCGTCGCCTGATCGAGATTGAGCGTCCTGGCCGCTCCACGGAGCGTTTTTTCGCGCTCCACCGCAAGAAACACTCGCGCGTCGTCCCA
This sequence comes from Paraburkholderia sediminicola, assembly GCF_046026675.1. Taxonomy (GTDB): domain Bacteria; phylum Pseudomonadota; class Gammaproteobacteria; order Burkholderiales; family Burkholderiaceae; genus Paraburkholderia; species Paraburkholderia sediminicola_F. The sequence continues at coordinate 3,162,380 of NZ_JAQQEY010000002.1, forward strand.
GTTCATCGTGCCATCCTCCTGATGCAAATTTGCATCTCACCACATGAATAATGCTGCGTTTATTCATCAATGTCGATGCCTATACTGAATGCAAGAGTTCCTCGCCAGGTGATCCGACCGGATCAATCGAGCCTCATCAATCGAAGGAGTGGTATCCATGTCTGCTTCAACTTATCGTGTGCCGTCGACCATGACGGCGATTGAAATCAAACAGCCCGGCGGTCCTGAGGTCCTCGTGCCGACTACGCGCCCGGTGCCGGTGCCGGACGCCGATCAGGTTCTGATTCGCATCCACGCGGCTGCCGTGAACGGCCCAGACGTTTTCCAGCGTAAAGGTCTGTATGATCCGCCCCCCGGCGCTTCGGACATTCCGGGGCTGGAAGTGGCAGGTCAGGTGGTTGCTGTCGGCGCCGACGTGTCCCAATTCCAGATCGGTGACCTGGTGTGCGCATTGATTCCCGGCGGTGGCTACGCGGAATATGCCGTCGCTCACGCCTGCAACACGATGCATATCCCCAAAGGCCTGACGTTGGTCGAAGCGGGTGCCATGCCCGAAACGTTTATGACGGTATGGCTGAACCTGTTCCAGCGCGGCAAGCTGGTTGCCGGCGAATCGGTGTTGATCCATGGCGGCGCGTCAGGTATCGGCACCACGGCGACTATGCTGGCGAAGGCATTCGGCGCTGCGAAAATCATCACGACCGTGGGCTCGCAGGCGCATCGGGAAGCCAGTCTGGCGCTAGGTGCAGACCTCGCGATCGAATACCGCGAAGAAGATTTCGTCACCGAAACGAAGCGGTTTACCGATGAAAGAGGCGTCGACGTGATCCTCGACATCATTGCCGGCGACTACGTGGCTAGAAACTATGAAGCCGCCGCCATGGACGGACGGGTCCTCCAGGTGGGCGTGATCAAGGGACCGGCGAAGGATCTCAACCTCGTACCGATGCTGACGAAACGTCTGACGCATATGGGCTCAACGTTGCGATCGCGCACCTCCGCTGACAAGGCGGCCATCGTCAATGAACTCGAGCAGCATGTGTGGCCGCACTTCGAGAGCGGCAAGATCAAACCGGTTGTCTACAAGACCTTTGCGCTGGCCGACGCTCGCGGCGCTCACGAACTGATCGACTCCGGCACCCACTTTGGAAAGATTGTCCTGACGACAGGTGCCGATTTCATTGACTGAAGTTGGGCTTGCCGCCACGGCGGCAAGCCTCTCGCCATGATCCACTACCGGCGCCCTGCTCAATAACGGCACGATCTCCCCTGGTGGCGACACAGGGTGTGCCGGTCACGATGCCGCTGTCGATCAGCAAGAATGCGCCGGCGAATCAGAGTTCCGGTGCGAAGAACAACGTGGATTGCGTGGTGCAGTAAATGCCGGGCGCATCCGCGCACTGATAGGTGACTTTAAGCGCCCGGCAAAGCACCACCCGCAAATCCGCTTATTGCTCGACAACGCCGAGCAGCGCCTGCTTGCCACCGACGTATTTGTAGAGCGAAATCACGCCGTGCTTAAGATCGCCCTTCGCATCGAACTGCGTTTCTCCGAGCACCCCCTGATGATCGGTCGCAGGCATGGCAGCAAGGATTTTTGCCGGCTCGGTTGATTGCGCGCGTTTCATCGCATCAATAATGACACCCACCGCGTCGTACGCAAACGGCGAGTTCAGAACCGGTGCGTAACCGAAGCGCTTCTTGTAGCGCTCGACGAACGCCGGCCCACCGCTCATCTTCAGCAGCGGCGCGCCGGCAATCGAGCAAATTACGTTGTCGGCCGCATCGCCCGCGAGTTTCGCGAGATCGTCGGCACACAAGCCGTCGCCGGCCAGCACTTTCATCGTCATGCCCAACTGCTTCGCCTGTTTCGCGAACGGACCGCCCGTGCCATCGAGGCCGCCATACATGATCGCGTCCGGCTTTTCGCCCTTAATCTTTGTGAGAATCGCCCGAAAATCGACGGCCTTGTCAGTGCTCGCGTCGTGCGACAGCACCGTAATGCCGTTGGCTTTCGCCTGCTTTTCGAATTCGACGGCAAGACCCTGGCCGTATGCGGTCGAGTCGTCAACGATGGCGATCGTTTTGACTTTTAGCGTTTTCGCTGCATAGTCGGCCAGCGTCGGCCCTTGCTGGGCATCGGTCGCGACCACGCGATACGCGGTCTTGAAGCCCTGCTTCGTATAGGCGGGATTCGTCGCGGACGGCGACACCTGCGCGATGCCTGCATCGCTGTAGATCTTCGACGCCGGAATCGTCGAGCCGGACTGCATATGGCCAACCACCGCGACGACCTTGTCGTCCACCAGCTTCTGCGCGACCTGGGTGGCCTGACGCGGGTCGCCCGCATCGTCCTGCGCGTCGAAGACCAGCGTCACCTTCTTTCCGCCGATCACAAGGCCCGTCTGGTTGATCTCCTCGATCGCGAGCCGGGCGCCGTTCTCGGTGTCCTTGCCAAGATACGAGGCCGGCCCCGTCACGGGTGCGGCCTCGCCGATCTTCACCATCTCGTCGGCACGAGCGACGCCCACTGCAGCGGCCGCCGATACTCCCAGAATGCAGACGGTCGCCATACCGCGACCCAAGACTGTGCTTGTGCTCATGCTTCACCCGAAAAGAAGTTGTAATGGTCGGAACGGACGGTAACGGCCGCCCGCCGATCGGAAACACGCGGCCTGTGGACGGTGTGCCTGCCTTCGCTGGATCGTTCGCACCCCACAGTGCGGCGTCGTTCGTTAGCGGTTTGAATTTATGCAGCCAGAAAGCCTCGGGATTGCATTGATCTGCCGGAAAATAGAAGAATTGCGACAGGGCCGCCTCGGACCGATTCGCCGGACGTCGCCGTATAATCTGGGCGATCCGCCCTCGAGTTCGCGCATGACGACTGCCGACAATTCCAGTCAGCTAACCCAGACTGCTCACCAACTGGTCGAACAACTGGACGCGCTGCCGCGCACGCTTCAGGCGCGCCCGAGCCGTTCGGGCGCGGAACTGAGCGTCGGCATCCTGTTGTGGCCGCGCTTTCCAATGCTTTCGCTGGGCGGTCTGTGTGATGCGCTGCGTCATGCAGCGGACCGCGGCGACCAGAGCCGTCAGCTACGCTGCCTGTGGACCATCGTCGGCGCACAGGGCGAATCGGTCGAAGCGAGTTGCGGCATTCCGGTGCAGGCGCAGTCCACGTTTCCAGACGTCACGCAATTCGACTATCTCGTCGTGATTGGCGGCCTGCTTCCCCACCTCGATCAGGTCGACCGGCGCTACTGGGACTATCTGAAACAGGCTGCCGAGGCGGGCGTTCCGCTCATCGGCATGTGCACGGGCAGCTTCGTTCTGGCGCGTGCCGGCCTGATGGAAGACCACGTCGCCTGCGTGCACAGCTTTCACCTCGACGATTACCGGCGTATGTTCCCGGCGCTGCGCGTCGTGACTCACGCCGACTACCTGATCGACGGCACGCGCATCACCTGTGCGGGCGGCATTTCCGTGGTGGAGATGGCCGCGCGCCTGATCAGCCTGCACTGCGGACCGGACCGTGCGTCAAAAGTGATCCATCAGATGACGGTTAGCCGCCAGGGCGGCTCCTCGTTCGTCGAGCGGCGCGCGGCGCTCGGCTATCTGTCGGTCGAGGATGCAACCGTGCGTCACGCGGTGCTGCTGATGGAAGAGAACCTCGAAGCACCGTTGAACATCGTAGTCATTGCGAAGATGATCGGCACCAGTGTGCGCAATCTCGAGCGCGCGTTTGCGACCGAGATGAACACATCGCCGAACGAGTTTTACCGGCGGATGCGACTACGCTACGCACGCTGGATGCTGGTCAATACAGCGCGCAAGATCACCGATATCGCCTACGAATGCGGCTTCGCGGACTCCGCGCATTTCATCCGCGTGTTTCGCGAAGCGTATGGCGTAACGCCCGGCAAGCTGCGCGCGTCACGAGGCGCGGCCGCCGCCTGATCCATCCGGCCGCGCTGCTACCCGCACGCCTGTCGCGATTCTTCTACTTTCCGGCAGATCAATGCAATTCGGCGCATCGGTGGCGCCGTACAGTCCAGTCAAAGGGCTGACGACGCACCCGCGGCACATGGCCTCCCTGCAAACACACGAAAAAGCGAGTGCAGCTGTATGCAGATATTGATCCTCGGTGCGGGCGTCATTGGCCTGTCGAGCGCGTATTACCTGAGCCGCGCCGGCCACGACGTAACGGTCGCGGACCGGCATCCGGAGGTAGCGAGCGAGACCAGTTCTGGCAACGGCGGCCAGTTGTCGTACAGCTATGTCGCACCGCTCGCCGGCCCGGGTGTCGTCTCGAAGCTGCCGCGCTGGCTCACGCGCGGGGATTCACCGGTGCGCTTCCGCCCGAAGCTGAGCACCGAACAGTGGCGCTGGTGCTTCGAATTCCTGTCGGCATGCACACGCGAACAAAGCGAATTCACGACGCGCAAGCTGCTATCGCTGTCGTTCCTGAGCCGGACGCTGATCCATGAACTGATCGCCGCCGAACCGGCGCTCGACTTCGACTTCGTCCGTTCGGGCAAGCTCGTGCTGCATCGTGACGCGAGCGAGATGCAGAGTGCGGTCAAGCTGCTTGAATTCCAGCGCACGCTCGGCTGCGAACAAAAGGCGCTGAGCGCCGATGCGTGCGTCGAACTCGAACCGACGCTCGCGCACCTGCGGCCATTTCTCGCGGGCGGCATCCATACGCCGAGCGAAGATACGGCCGATTGCGAACGCTTCTGCAAGAGCCTCGAAGCTTTGCTGCGCGCTCGCGGCGTACGGTTCCTGATGAACACATCGATCGATTGCCTGAGGCCTGCAGCAAACGGTGGCGTCGAAGCCTGGAGCGACGGTGCGCCGCTCGCCGCAGACCATGTCGTCGTCGCGTTAGGCTCGGCGGCGGCGCGGCTACTGAAGCCGATCGGCATCCGTGTGCCGATCTATCCGCTCAAAGGCTACAGCCTGACGTTCGACCTGCAACCACAGACGGCCGCGCCCCAAGTGAGCATTACCGACTTTAGCCGCAAGGTGGTTTATGCCCGGCTCGGCGAGCGCCTGCGCGTTGCGGGCATTGCCGATATCGACGGCTATTCGCTCGAACCCGATCCGACACGTCTTGCGACGCTGCGGGCGGAGGCGGCTGCCATGTACCCCGACGTCGCAAGATCTTGCGCGGGTAGCGAATGGATCGGCTTGCGCCCCGCGACGCCACGCGGCACGCCGATCGTCGGACCGACGCGCTACCGCAATCTGTGGCTCAACGTCGGCCATGGTGCGCTCGGCTTCACGCTTGCGACGGGTTCGGCGGCGCTGCTGGCGCAGTGGCTGGCAAGCAGCAACGGCCAGGAACTACGCAGCGCATTTTCCCTTTCGCACTGACGCCGCAAGGCGATGCATTACGTGACGCCGCTTCCCCTCCAAAACATCATCGACCGCGCATGACAGAAAAGGCCAACATCACCGTTATCGGTACAGGCGGCACCATTGCCGGCCAGGGCAAAGCCGCCATCAACACGTCGGCCTACCTGTGCTCTGTGCTCGGCATCGATGAGATTCTCCGCACGATTCCACATGCGTCCGCGCTGGCGAATTTGCGCGCGGAGCAATTGCTGCAAACCGGCTCCGAGAATTTCAACAACGAGCATCTCCTTGCAATCGGCAAGCGCGTTTCCAGACTGCTCGCGCAGGATGATGTTGATGGCGTTGTGATCACCCACGGTACCGATACGATCGAGGAAACTGCGTACTTTCTGCATCTCACGCTCAAGAGCGCCAAGCCCGTCGTCGTGGTCGGCTCGATGCGGCCGCCGTCGGCAATGAGTTCCGACGCGGCGTTGAATCTTTACGATGCGATTGCGGTAGCTGCGCACCCATCCTCGCGTGGCATCGGCACGCTGGTCGTCGCCAACGACGAGATCCACACTGCCCGGGACGTCGTAAAGTGCAACAGCGTCAAGCTCGAGGCGTTCCGTTCGCCGTACGGCGCGCTTGGCCATGTGATCGAAGGCCGGCCGCGCTACTATCGTCGCCCATGGCGTGGCCATACGCTCGACACGCCGTGGTCGATCGATACGCTTGAGGCATTGCCGAAAGTAGACATCGTCTATGCGTACGGCGCGCTCGCCCCCGACGCAGTGGAGGCAATCGCCGCGCACGCACGAGGGCTGATCTATGTGGGCACCGGCAACGGCAACGTTGCAGAGCACCTCATCGAGCCGCTGCGCGACGCTGCCCGACGCGGGGTTCACGTGGTGCGCGCATCGCGTACCGGCAATGGAATCGTGCTACGTAATGGCGCACAACCCGACGACGAATACGGCTGGCTCACCGTCGAAGATCAGATCCCCCCAAAGGCCCGCATCCTTCTGACGCTGGCACTCACCCAAACGGACGACATGCAAGCGTTGCAAGTCGCCTTCGAGCGCTACTGAAGCGCTTTCTCCTGCTCTCCACTGCCTTCAGGCGAATGCGGGAATAACTGGCACATGCGTGCAGTCTTGCAAGGTGAGCACGCACGAAGCGCGCGAACATCTGGCGCAGCGCAACGCATCTGCCACGGACAACACGGCTCAGTGAACGTCCGTCATTCTTTCGCCCGCAAGGCACAAGGAGTACCAACATGAAATCGGATTCGTTGAATCGTCGTACTGTCTCGCCATTACTCAGCTTCGTGATGGCAGGAGCCGTGCTGATGGCAAGTTCAGTGAGCGTCTTTGCGCAAGCCATGCCGGAGCCCGCACCCCATCAAGTCACACGTGCGGAAGTTATGCATGAACTCGAAGAACTGGAGGCCGCGGGTTACAACCCATCCCAGGGAGACGATGGTTCGTACCCCGCCGATATACAGGCTGCGCAAGAGAAGGTTGCCGCCAAACACCGGGCGGAAAGAGACGCGATGATGAACGCAGGCCAGAACGGGCAGACAAAGCCCACGCCGTAAGGTGCAGACGCTGCCTGCACATTTTCAAATTGACGTCAACGAAGTAGCACGGTGAAAGGACGACAATTTCCGAGCGAAAACTTTCCGCACCTTACCGATAGCCGAGATGGCGGGTGAATCCACCCCTTACCAGGCATTTGGAAGTGTTGCCATCGCTTACTCTAAATGCTCAACTCGTAAGGAGGTCAAACATCATGAGCATACAAAGTGTAAGTGGTTCACAAACCGGCACGAGCCTGCTTTCTGTCGGCGCTACTCGCCGCTCGGCCGGCGGCGGCTGCGAAACGGGGTCATCCTCATCGTCCTCTTCGTCGACCAGTTCGACGGACTCGAATCCGCTTCTGTCAGCACTCGAGGCGGCGTTGTCGGCGCTTGGAATTGGCAGCACGTCGTCGACCACGGCTACTTCGGGCACGTCGAGTACGACGGCTTCTTCGAACTCGTCCACCACTGCAGCCTCCTCCACTTCCTCCACGAGCGATTCGTCGTCAACAAGCACAATTTCCGGTGCGCTGCAGGCCTTTCTCGGGGCATTGTTTCAGGCACTAGGATCGCTTCAGCAAACGGGCAACGGTGATAGCTCCACATCTGATAGCACGAGCGGCTCAACGAACTCGATCGCGACTTCGTCCTATGGGGATATCGGCGGCGCGCTGAATGCACTGGCTCAGGAACTCGGGTCCAGCAGTACGACGAGCTCAGGTACCGCGTCCAGCACCTCGGATGCAAGCAGCGATTCTTCTTCGTCTTCTTCGCAAGCGTCAACGCTGCAGACGGATTTTCAGTCCCTGTTGAGCTCACTAGGCGATAGCAACTCGGGCACGTCGTTGCAGTCGTTTGTGCAGACGCTCGCGGATAACCTCAAGGGACATTCGCATATGCAAACGGTTGGAAGCCTGGTGTCGACTACGGCTTAGGGTAACGAAAGTACAGGCGGTCTTTTGTCCTTCCTGGTGACACCATCAGGAAGGACGGACCCCGGCCTCGCGTATCAGCGGACATTCACTGGCAATTGTGGGAGTGCTCAATGAGTGACCAGCTTCGGGGGCTCGTAATTCGAGACTCAGCGCGCCCTAAAGGAACGACGAAATGTTCGCCATCGCGCGCGTCACGTAGACCTCCTTCTCCCCCACTGGCGCCACGTAGTGAATCGCGCTACGTGCAGCCTCGACGCCTTCCAGACGCGCGATGAACCAGGCCGCCAGATACTGCGACGCCAGGCACCCGCCGGCAGTCGCGACGTTTCCCTTTGCCACGAACGGCTGATTGAGTACAGCCACGCCCGCCTCCTCGACCCAAGGTTTGGTGGTCAGGTCCGTGCACGCCGGAACGTCGTCCAGCAGGCCCAGCTTCGCAAGTATGAGCGTGCCCGAGCACTGCGCGCCCAGCAACTGGCGCGTCGGATCGAACCTCAGTTGCGACATCAACGCGGAATCAGCGACGACGTCCCGGGTCAGCCTCCCACTCCCCACCAGCACAGCATCCGCGTCGCATGCGTCCTTTAGCGACGCTTGCGCCTCCAACACCACACCGTTCATCGAACGCACCTTGTCCGTCGGACTGGCGATCGAAACTCGCCAGTCCGGCCGCTTGACCCGGTTAAGGATGCCGAGCGCGATCAGCGAGTCGAGTTCATTGAAGCCTTCAAAGGTCAGGATGGCGATGTGCATGGGGGCCTCGTGCGAGTGGAGACGTTGTATTGCGCCATCGTAGAACCGATAATCAATACATTCAAATAATTGTCATGGATACACTCGGGCATGCCTCAGCCCCGTTACAAGCAACTGGTCGACCGTCTCGCGGCCGATATCCGCGCGGGGCGGCTGCGCCCTGGCACACGGTTGCCAACGCACCGCGATCTCGCGGCACGCGAAGGACTGGCGCTGGTCACGGCCACGCGCGTCTACGCGGAGTTGCAAGCGATGGGCCTCGTGAGCGGCGAAACCGGTCGCGGTACGTTCGTCAAGGAGGCGCTCCCTCGCGGTCAAGGCATTGATCTGCAAGCCTGGAGCGCTGACACGGTGGATCTGAGTTTCAACAATCCCTCGTTGCCGGATCAGGGAGACCTTCTCCGCGCGGCGCTGCGCCAACTCGCCGCTGCAGGCGACCTGGAAGCGCTGCTTCGATACCAGCCCCACGGCGGGCGCGAGCACGAGCGGGCGACCGTGGCGCGCCACCTGACCAGCCGGGGACTGGCGGTATCCGCTGAAGCCGTATTGCTCGTGAGCGGCGCGCAGCACGGGCTGACGACAATCGCCATGGCTCTGCTCGAGCCCGGCGACGTGGTGGCCGTAGATGCCTTGACGTACCCGGGATTCAAGCTCGCCGCCGAGGTCAACCGGCTGGAACTCGCCCCAATTCCTGCCGCTGGGAACGGTCCGGACCTGGACGCATTGGCGGCGCTATGCAGGCGACGGCGAGTACGCGCCGTGTACGCGATGCCAACGCTCCATAACCCGCTCGGCTGGGTGGTGAGCGCAACGCGGCGTCGCGAACTGGTCGCCATCGCCAGGCAGCATGGACTGATGCTCATCGAGGACGCGGCCTACGCGTTCCTGGCGGAAGGCGCCCCACCACCTTTGGCAGCGCTTGCTCCAGAGACGACAGTCTACGTGTCGAGCTTGTCGAAGAGTGTCGCGACCGGGCTGCGCGTCGGCTTCGTCTGTGCTCCGCGCGAATGGGTTCCCAGGCTCGAACGGGCCATCCGGGCAACGACCTGGAACACCCCGGCGACCATGACGGCCCTCGCCTGCGGCTGGATCGAGGACGGCACCGTGGCCAGGCTCGAAGCCGACAAACGGCGGGATGCCACGCTGCGCCAGGGCCTTGCCGCTGAAGCCCTGCGCGGACTGAAACGGATCAGCCATCCCGCGTCGTACTTCGTCTGGCTCCCTCTGCCACAGGAGGTTCGGGCAGACGCGATCGCGATGGCGTTGATGCGCGAGCACATTTCCGTGTCGACGGCCCATCCGTTCGCGACGTCAGCTCATGTACCCCATGCCATCCGGCTGGCACTCGGCTCCGTCAGCCTGTCCACGCTAAAGCAGTCTCTGGAAACGGTGGCTCGTGTTGTTGCCGATCAGACCTACTGACTCACGGATGCGGCGGTGCAATCCGACAGCCAGGAGTCGCCGCTCAAGGAGCTCAATGATCGATATAAACGTGTTGACGTCTCTGAAGAATCACGCGCCCTCGCCGGAGTGTCGTTTAATGACCGCCTTCGTTACCTGTGTGAAGATGGATCCCGGAGTGCCGACATGAAGTAATATTTCCACGGCGGTGAAGCGTCGTTTTGACAATGGAAGCCTGGCTGTGTTCGACGTTCTCTGGTTGTGAATATGAGCCGTGTGTCGAAGTAAAGGAGAAGTGTAAATGGAGGCAATCGTGCCGGCGCAAACCGCGCTTGTCGTCATGCATTATCAGACCGACATTCTCGGACTCTTTCCATCGGTCGCGCCGGCCTTGCTCGCCAATACGCGCACGCTATGCGACGCGGCACGGGCTAAAGGCATCGGCGTCTATTTCGCCAATCTCCGGTTCAGTCCGGGCTATCCGGAAGTCAGCCCATTGAACAAGAATGGGCAGGGAATCAAGCAACTTGGCCTCTTCGTCGACGACCGGCCCTCGCCGGAGTTAGGCCAGCAGGCCAGTGAACCGGTCATCATCGCGCATCGCGCCAGCGTGTTCTTCGGCACCGATCTGCAGGCACGACTTTCCGCACAAGGTGTCGATTCGCTGATTATGGTAGGCATTGCGTCGACCGGCGTCGTGTTGTCGTCGGCGGCGTATGCGAGTGACGCGGACTTCCGCCTGTACACGGTCAAGGATTGCTGTTACGACCCGGATCAGGTGGTGCATGAACATCTGTTTTCCACGGCATTCGATTCGCGCACCACGGTGCTGTCGCTCGCGGATGCCTTGCTGCTGCTCGCCTAGACGTTCGACGTCCGCGCCGGCTTCATCCTCCGTGCTCGATGCCAAGCAGCCGCGCATCCAGCCGCCGCGCCAGCGCCGCGCCGCCTTCGCGCATCACTGCATCGTGATTCCATTGGAAAACCGGTCGTAACAACGGCGCCAATGCATTCATCCATGCGCGGGTCGTATGCACGCGCCAGTCATAGCGGACCACGGTCAGGTTGCGTCCGTCGGTTGAAAAGCTCCACCGGCCGGCGCCTTCGACGTCGCCACTTGCCTCCCCCTCCAGCGCGATCAACGGGTCGACGCGTGTCACCCGCATATCGAACACGAGGCGATAGGGCAACCAGCCTTTCCACGTATAGCGTTGTACGATGCCCACGCCCTGATCGGAACCGGCCTCCAGCTGGTCCACGCGCTCAACGTTATTCCACCACTCGGGCCAGCGCGCCGAATCCTGGATTGCCGCCCAAACTTCCTGCACCGGTGCATCGATGCGCCAAATGGTGGAAAAGCGGTATTCGGCCGTCCGCACGCTGCCTCCGTTCTTAGTATCCTTCTGCAGATTTTGTCAGATGCTCACTGCACTTGCCATCACCGGCGAAACGGCACCGCGTTGCCCCACCTCGATATCTCGTCGAGACATCCGTAACAAACCGCAGGACGGCCGGAGCTGGGATCGGGACCGCCGATCATTCAGTTTTTGCCTGCACGCCCTGCAGGCGGACGAGGACCGCTATGGCGCTCAGGCGGCGCAGGAGTACGTGGACTTCATCCGTCAGGAGCCCTGGTACCTGTTCGATTTCGGCGCCCGCCTTCGCCATCTCTGGAGCGATGTCCCGATGTAGGGACCAGATCTCGTCCGCAAATGGGAGCGCCGCTACGCACCGACCACCGAATACGCGATCAAGGCTGTGTACGGAAAACTGATCGAGAAGGCGACGCGGGCCACCTACACTCCGGCCCTGATGACGACCGATGTGGTCGTCGACCGCCTGCCCGATGGGTGGTCGGCGCCGGCTCACGTCAGCGTGCTTGCCCGTCTGCCGGACGGTCGGGCATTACTTGCGTTGCCGCGCTATTTCGACTTCAGGTTTGCGGCGACAGCGCTTGCGCAACAGGGCATTCATCTCACCGACTTGAATCGGCAGAGGGTGCGGAGCGTCTGCTGGCCGCACTCTCCCGGTCGAGCTCGATTCGCCTTAAGCTATCGCCAAGCCCCCGGCCTGGAGCCTCACAATGCAAGCACATCCTCTACGCCTCTTTCCCGGCGACGATCTGCGTGTCGCCCTCGAAGACGTGCTGCGTGAAGTCAAGTTGCAGGCGGCTTTCGTGATCCAGGGCATCGGGAGCCTCAGCGTTGCCCAATTGCGATTTGCCGGCGACGAGGATCCGACTGAGCTGCGCGATGATCTGGAAATCCTGACGCTCGCCGGGTCCATATCACCTGATGGAGCGCATCTGCACATGTCGGTTGCCGACCCGCATGGTCAAGTGTTCGGTGGTCATGTGGCACGCGGTTGCATGGTCCGTACGACAGCGGAGATATTGCTGGCGCTTCTTCCCGAACATCGCTTCTCCCGGGAGCACGACTCGAGTTCAGGGTTCATGGAACTGTTCATACGTGCGAACAGCGTTGACGAATGAGGCCCAGCGAAAAGCCAGGACGTTCAATCGGAAACCACGAAGCGCACGTTGGATCGCGTGACGTCAGGGTTCCTGGACCGTGCGCGACGAGCGTCGGCTGGAAGCGGCCAAGCCTGACCGACGCTTCATGACGCACACGATGCAAGGGACGTTCTGTTAATCCGTCGTCCCCAGGTAAGCGGCTTTCAGCGCGGCGGCGTCGAACTTCACCATTTTCATCATGGCCTGAGCGACACGCCCTGCCTTTACCGGATCGGGGTCAGCCATCATCCTGATGAGATCAGTTGGAACAATTTGCCACGAGACGCCGAAGCGGTCTTTCAACCACCCGCAGGCCTCAGGCGAACCGCCACCCTCGAGAAAAGCATTCCAGTAGCGGTCAACTTCTGCCTGATCGGCACAATCGATCATAAGCGACATCGCATGGTTGAACGGGTCGCCCCCGCCAGCGGTCATGGCAATGAAGGGCTGCCCAAAGAGAACAAATTCGACCATCTTCGTGGAACCGGCGGCCGGTACTGGTGTAACCCGATTGACGCGCGAGTCCGGAAAGATACTCGCATAGAAAGCAGCGGCTTCCTCGGCCTGGTCGGAATACCAAAGAAATGGCGTGATCTTTTGAATCGTCATGGCAAATCTCCTGTCAGGGTTGGCTGAATGCGGAAGTAAGCCGCATGCTGCCATTGAGACGACGAAGGAAGACTATCAAAATCGACACGCCGCGAAGAAAAATTTCACTTTTCACCGGCTTCGATCACAGCAACGGCAGCGTCAGCCTGATGTGCTCCGCAAATACCGTGATCAGATGGGAGGGACGCTCCCGCTCGAACTTCAGGGTAATGCCTACGGTCGGCAAGGATGGAAGCGTCGGATCCCCATTGAGTATGCAAAGATCCGAGGGCACTGCAGTCTGTGTGATAACGGCAACGGCCTGCCCCGAGCGGACCAGGGCCGTCAGACCGGCGAGACTGCTGCTCGCATAGGCGATACGGTAAGCCCTGCCCGTGCGTTGCAGCGCTTCGCAGGCCGCCACATGGTCGAGCGTGTCAGGATCGGAAACCGCCAGCGGCAAGGGGTCGAAGTGCGCGGAATCCAGTCCCGGATAACCAACCCAGACCAGCGGTTCGCGGCGAATGATGTCGTCATTGCCCGCGTCGTCCGGCAGCGAGATCATGGCAAGGTCCAGCGCATGCATCTCCAGTTGTTCGAGCAATCGTGGGGTCGGGGCGCACATGACCTCTACCAGGGCATGCGGGTGCTGGCTCGAGAACTGGCGCAGCAAATGCGGCAGGAAAACAGCGGCGTAGTCGTCCGGACAGCCGAAGCGGATCGTGCCCGACAGCCCTTTGCCGGAGAGATCGGCCATCGCCTCGTCGTGCAGGCGCAGGATGCGTTGGGCGTGGATCAACAGGCGTTCGCCGGGATTGGTCAGCACCACCCCTCGACCCGTGCGCTGGAACAGCGGCTGATCGACGATTTCTTCGAGGCGTTTCATTTGCTGACTCAGCGCAGACTGGGTCCGGCCGATCCGGCTGGCCGCGCGGCTGAGCGCCCGGACTTCGGCGATGACGGTAAACGAACGCAGCAGATCAATTTCCAGGGAAAGACTCAAGGTATAAGTCCCGCTTCTATCTTCGATAAGAACTATTCGATTCTATGAAAGCAGAGAGCCATCTAGACTGCAAGTTATTCTCGCCACCCGACAAGGAGAAGCAAGGTGTCCCTGAACAACGATGCAAATTTCTGGCGCAACGCCAAACAGCACCTCATCCGCTACGGCGGCACCTTTGAGCCGATGATCATCGAGCGCGCCCAGGGTAGCTTCGTCTATGACGCGGACGGCCGCGCGATTCTGGATTTCACCTCGGGGCAGATGAGCGCGGTGCTTGGGCACAGCCATCCGGAAATCGTGTCGGTCATCAACGAATACGCCGGCAAGCTCGACCACCTTTTCAGCGGGATGCTGTCGCGACCGGTGGTCGACCTGGCGACCCGGTTGGCCGAGATCACGCCTGACGGGCTCGACCGGGCACTGTTACTCAGCACGGGCGCGGAGTCGAACGAAGCCGCCATTCGCATGGCGAAGCTCGTCACCGGTAAATATGAAATCGTCGGTTTCGCGCAGTCCTGGCACGGCATGACGGGAAATGCGGCATCCGCAACTTACAGCGCCGGTCGCAAGGGTGTCGGTCCGGCAGCCGTCGGCTCCTACGCGATCCCCGCCCCGTTCCCGTACCGGCCGCGTTTCGAGCGCAATGGGGAATACGATTTCCTGGCGGAACTGGACTACGCCTTCGATCTCATCGATCGCCAGTCCAGTGGCAATCTCGCCGCCTTCATCGCAGAGCCGATCCTCAGTTCAGGCGGCATCATCGAACTGCCGGTAGGCTACATGGCCGCACTGAAGCGCAAATGCGAGGAGCGCGGCATGCTGCTGATCCTCGATGAAGCGCAAACGGGTGTCGGGCGCACGGGCACAATGTTCGCCTGTCAGCGCGATGGCGTCACGCCCGACATTCTCACCCTGTCGAAGACGCTAGGAGCCGGTCTGCCGCTCGCGGCCGTCGTGACGTCCGCACAGATCGAGGAACGGGCTCACGAGTTGGGTTATCTGTTCTATACGACCCACGTGTCCGATCCGCTTCCCGCCGCCGTCGGTCTGCGGGTGCTGGATGTGGTCGAGCGCGAAGGGTTGGTCGCGCGTGCGAACCTGATGGGCGAGCGACTCAAGCGCGGCCTGCTCGATCTGATGGAACGCTTCGAGTGCATCGGTGACATTCGCGGACGCGGGCTGCTTCTGGGGATGGAGATCGTCAAGGACCGCCGCACGAAGGAGCCGGCGGATGGGCTCGGCGCGAAGATCACCCGCGAGTGCATGAACCTGGGGCTTAGCATGAACATCGTGCAGTTGCCCGGCATGGGCGGTGTCTTCCGGATCGCGCCTCCGTTGACCGTCCTCGAGAGCGAGATCGATCTGGGTCTGGATTTGCTCGGGCAGGCGATTGAGCGTTCGCTGTAGTCACATGTGTTGACACGCGCTCCAATTGCAAAGAAACTTGACGCTATGCTGACGCTAAACCTCTTCTCCTTCGCGTTTCAACGCCACATGGCAGTCCGTTCGGGCATGCCATCGGAGGCCAACGCGCGTTAGATAAGCAGGAACGCAGCTCAAAGGCCTCGCCGAAAATACGGATGAGGCCTTTTTTGTTTGTGGCGTCTCCGTGATCGGCATCACCAGCGGAGATGACCATGGACGAAAGAAGCCCAAAGTTGGCCCTATCCGGCTTGCCTGCAACCGACGATTGCAGCAAAGACCGCGTGGCAAGTACTGCGATCTACCCAACCCGGGGCCCTATGTCGACAATGCGTTGGGAAACCACCGTCGAATGGCACGATAGCGGGTGCGATGCACGTATTCGCTTCGCCCGGATGTTGTACCCATACGAGTACTGGAATCTTCCGATGCAGGAAGGCCACTTCGGCCGGCCGGTCATTTCTATGATTTCAGAGGATGACCCACCGACAACGACAGGGCCACCCCTCCTTGGCATTCTTGCGACTGCGGGCCGTTTGTGGCGGCTGGCAACCCGCAGGGCGCGGGCTACCGGGAAAGCCGCATCTGCGCTCTTCGGCAAGCGGTCGCAGGATTGACTAACGTGTTGACGTTCCGCGCGACAGTGCTGTGCTGTCGCGCGGAACTTCATCTGCAAGGCTATTAACTTGACCGTCCAACGTCACAGAGTGACAAGGCAGTTCGCGTGCAACTTGATCTGCTCACTCGTGACCCAGCTCTCAATTGCCGCTTGTTCCCTCGAACTCAACGATCTCAATCCAGTTCGCCCCCTTACCCACGGGGTACTGTCCAATCAAAGCCAGTGCGCCGGAGTCGCGGTCGATGCGGTAAGCGCTCATGTTTGACGACAGTTGACCGACTGCAAGCAGATACTTGCCCGACGGATCGATATTGAATCCGCGCGGCTGCTTTTCTGTCTGATACGTGCCGATGCGCGTCAGCTCACCCGATTTCGCGCTCACCCGATAGACAGCCAGCGTGTTGGACGTGCGTTCAGAGGCGTACAGGAAACGTCCGTCCGGCGTGACGTGCACATCCGCACCCCACGGCTTGTCGCCGGAAAAATCGGGCGGCAGGATGGAAACGGTCTGGACGGGTTTGACCTTGTCATGCGTGCTATCGAAGGCGAGCACATGCAGTTTGCCGTCGAGCTCATCGATCAGATAGACAAAGCGATGATCCGGCGAGAAAACAAAGTGCCGCGGTCCCGACTTCGGAGGCAACGAATAGGCGGGCGCGGCGTCTTCGGTCAACTGACCGTTCGAAGCATCGAATTTCAGGCGCAACCACGCATCCGAGCCGAGCACCGATGCGAAGACATAACGATTGTCGGGCGCATTGCGGATGGCGTGCGCCATCGGGCCGGTTTTGACAGTTTGCTGGATATCACCCGCCACGCCATCCGCAGCGATCCGGTTCACCGCCAGAAGGTTTCCGCCATACGATGCGGAAAAGAGGTAGCGACCGTTCGCATCCGTCGACACATAGGCCATGCTCTCCGCAAGCGGCGCTCTGCCCAGTTCGATCAGCCGACCGTCGAGCGGATTGACCGCGAAGCTCACCACGCTATATGGCTTGGATCGTAATGCGGCATAGAGCCGGAGATGATCGGGCGAAAGCGCCATCGGCATAACCGTGCCCCCAACCGGCACGGTCTCGACTGCGGCGAGTGAGCCGCTCGATTTGTCGAGACTGAAAACAGAGATGTCCTGGCTGTCCGCATTCGATACGTAGGCATACGTAGCAGCCTGCGATGCGCCCGATCCCAATACACCCGCAAACAGAACTGCTGCGACCAGGGTGGCCCTAACGCTCATCGTGACACTCCGTTGAAATGATTGAATATGAACATCCAGCATCGGCCGCCTCAGTCTTTTCGAGAAAATTTCGACGGCCGGTGGCGGCGCATTGCCGCCCCGGCAAGTGCGCGACCGATGCTTTTAGTGGATATGGATGCGGGTCAAGCCCGATTGAGGCGGAATGCGGAAACAGCATCCGTCATCGCCTGCGCCTGCTGTTCAAGCGCGCTCGCGGCGGCGGCGGCCTCCTCGACTAGCGCGGCGTTTTGCTGCGTCACCCGGTCCATCTGGCTAACAGCCTGCCCGACCTGTTCGATGCCGGAACTCTGTTCAACTGTCGCCGAGGTAATCTCAGCCATGATGGTGGCGACGCCTTGCACTGCGCCCACAATCTCGCCCATGGTCTTCCCCGCCTGGACAACGAGTTCATTGCCATCGCGGATATCGTTGACGGATGCGGCGATCAGCGTTTTGATTTCCTGTGCCGCGGCAGCGCTGCGCTGCGCAAGCGTGCGCACCTCGCCGGCAACGACTGCAAAGCCGCGGCCCTGCTCCCCTGCTCGCGCGGATTCGACCGCCGCATTCAAGGCCAGGATGTTGGTTTGAAATGCGATGCTGTTGATCATCCCCGTGATCTCGGCAATCTTGTTCGAACTGGCCGTGATTGCCGTCATTGTTTGCACCGCCTGCTGCACGACATTGCCGCCTCGCTGTGCGACATCCGCTGCATTGGCGGCGAGCTTGCTCGCCTGGCGGGCATGGTCGGCGTTCTGTTTGACGGTCGAAGTCAGCTCTTCCATGCTGGCCGCCGTTTCTTCGAGCGATGCAGACTGCTGCTCGGTTCTACTCGACAAATCGAGGTTGCCGGCAGCGATCTCACGCGCACCACCGTGGATGGCTTCACAGTTCACGCGCACATTCGACACCGTCTTAGCCAGGCCCGTCTGCATCTGCGACATCGCCGTAAACAGCTGCCCCAACTCGCTCCTGCCCCCCTCCGGAATCGATACGGTCAGGTCGCTTCCTGCAATACGGTTGAGCAACTCAGAGGCAATCTGCAGCGGACGGACCACAATCTTCCGCAAAGCGAGATGCGCGGCCACGATCAGTGCAAGGGCCAGTGCCACCCCCGCCGCCACCATCGTGACAACCCACGTGTATTCACGATCACCTTGCGCGGCGGAATTCTGGGCAAGTGCTTCAGCGAGCTTCTGGAACTTCTCGACATTGGCCGAATAGGCGACGCCGGCCAGCGTGATGTCTTTATCGTTGATCGATACGTATGCATTCGTATCGCCCCGCTGCAGGGCGTCGAACGCAGCATGCAGAATCGTGGCCAGAGTATTGGAAGAATCGATGAGTTTTTGCTTCAGCTCGTCGTCCTGCCCTGAAAATTTATCAGCATCGCGAAACATCTTGGTTTCGCGGTCTGCACGCTCCAATGTCGTGGCGGCACTTTTTAGCGCCGAGTCGCGGGTCGCTTCGTCATTGCGCTCTTTCAATGCGGAATACGCACGCGTCAGTGCGGCACGGGTGCGCGTGGAGTCTTTATAGGCATCATTGACCAGCGCTTCCTGGCTGGCGATATCGTGCAGACGCCGAGCGTTGTCGTTAGAACGGCCAAGTGCCAGCACCCCCACTACGCCGCCGATCAGGATCATGCCCGCGAAAAGCACGAGAACGGCAAGGAGACTGTGTCTTATTGTGAGATTACGCATGCCTACCGATCCAGTTAACCATTGTTCGTTTGTTTACGACATAAACAACGCAAAACCTGAGCCGTCGATCTCGCAAGATTGCCTTACAGACCGCTACGTGGCGTAGCGTCGTGCGTATCCATTTCGAGATACGTCATCATACAAGATGAATTGACCCTTTGTCGAAATTCTTTGATACGTATTTACCCAGATTTGCCCAGCTCGTTAAGTTTCAAATTCCTTCCATTCGGCGGCACCAAGTCATCTATTTATATGACGTCATATGTCTTTGAGGCTGCTCGTACCCACCGATATAGCAGCAAAGCAGCGCGGGCACGCACTCCATTACCGGTCACGAACCATTGCCCGCGAGGCGCCGGACAGAGTGTTTTAAGAAGCGGCAAGAAAAACACCCAGGAATCCCGCAACATCCTCCGCATGCCATCCGGTGGCATGATAGTGGCCTCGCTTCTCAACCCACCAGCCTCTCTCCCGAACATGTCGAACCTGATCGTACATGGCGGCCTCCCGTTACGCGGCGAGATCGTGCCATCCGCCAATAAGAACGCTGTCCTGCCCATCCTGTGTGCCACGCTGCTGACCGACCAGCCACTGCGTCTCATCGGCGTACCCGAGATTACTGACGTCAAGAAGATCCTCGAGATCTTTCGCACGCTCGGCAGCAACGTGTCGATGGACTTTGCTACCGGCATTCTCGATTTGCATCATCACGCCACTTCTTTCGATCCCGTCGCGCACAGGCTGCCCGAGGAGATGCGTTCTTCGATCATGCTGGTGCCGCCGTTGCTGGCGCGTTTTGGCGTCGCACGTCTGGAGAACGATGTGAAGGGCTGCACGCTGGGCGTGCGCGAGATCGATCCGCACGTTGAGGTGTTCGAGCGCTTCGGTGCGAGCATTGAGCGCACCACCGACTCGCTGATCGTGCGCGCGAGCACTCAAATGTCGGCAAATCATCATTGGCTGGACTACGCGTCAGTCACCACCACTGAGAATTTCGTGCTTTGCGCGGCGTCGGCCAACGGCACGTCGACCTTGGTCAATGCAGCTTCGGAACCGCATGTGCAGGAGTTTTGCCGTTTTCTGGCAATGCTGGGTGTGCCAATCGACGGCATCGGCACATCGCGCCTAAGCGTGGAAGGCGGCCATAAACTCGGCGGCGGCGAGTTCCGGTTCAGCGAGGATTTCCACGAAATCGCGACCTTTCTCGCGCTTGGTGCAATCACCGGGGGCGACATCAAGGTCAAAAACAGTGCACCCGATCAGTTCCCGCTTATCGATCGAACCTTCGCGAAGTTCGGCGTGCAGGTGGAGCATCGCGATGGCTGGTCACATGCCGTGCGGGAAGGCCCATTGCGAGTACGCCGGCCTTTCACGCAGAATATCCTCACCAAGGTGGAAGCGGCGCCCTGGCCGTATCTGCCCGTCGATCTGCTCCCCATCTTCATCGCGCTTGGCGTGAAGGCGGAAGGCAGCGCGATGTTCTGGAACAAGGTGTATGACGGAGCAATGGGCTGGTCCGTTGAACTCTCCAAGTTCGGCGCGCACGTGTTCCTGTCGGACCCTCATCGTTTGATCACTTTCGGCGGACTTCAGTTAAGCCCCGCGAAGGTCGAAAGTCCGTACATCATTCGCGTGGCAATCGCGCTGCTCATGGTCGCGGCGAGTATCGAGGGGCGCTCGGAAATCACCAATGCGCTGCCGATCCGCCGCGCACACCCCAATTTTGTGGAAAACCTGCGCTCGGTGGGCGCGCGCGTGGAATGGACCAGTAGCGAATGATCGTTTAAGGCGATCCACCGCAACCTGAGCATCATGGAGCAAACCTTGCACGAACTTCGCCTCGAGACACTGCAGGTAGGCGCACTGCGCATGCGTGTAGCCAGCCAGGGTAGCGGCCCGCTGGTGCTGCTATGTCATGGATTTCCGGAGTCCTGGTATGCCTGGCGGCACCAGTTGGCGGCGCTGTCAGCCGCCGGGTTCCGCGCCGTCGCACCCGACATGCGTGGCTATGGCGGCACCGATGCGCCGCCGGACGCGGAGTCGTACACGATGTTGCATCTCGTCGGCGACATGGTCGAGCTCGTCAATGTTCTCGGCGCGAGCGAGGCGGTGATCGTCGGGCACGACTGGGGCGCGCCGGTGGCCTGGAACGCGGCGATGTTGCGGCCCGATCTGTTCCGCGCCGTCGTTGGCATGAGTGTGCCGTTCCATCCACCTGCACGAGAGGACTTGCTCAGTGCACTGGAGCGGCAAGGTGTCCAAACGTTCTATATGCAGTATTTCCAGACACCCGGTATCGCTGAGCGCGAGTTCGAGGCTGATCCCGAAGCCACCATTCGACGCGTCACGTTCAGCATGTCGGGCGATGGGCCCGACCACGTGGTGGCCGGCATACTCGCGCCCGGCACAGGTTTTCTCGACAACACAGTGGACCCCGAGACGCTGCCAGGCTGGCTGAGCAACGAAGAAATTGCTTACGTGGCAGGCGAATTCGCGCGCACCGGTTTCAGAGGTGGGCTGAACTGGTACCGCAGCATTCGGCGCTCATCGGAACTCATGGCCGCATGGCGAGGCTGCGTGATTCGGCAGCCTTCGCTTTTCGTGGCCGGCGCGGAAGACGACGTCCTTAAGTTTCCAGGTGCGCAGGCCCGTATCGCGAATCTGGCACGCGTGCTGCCCGGCCTGCGAGGATGCCATATTCTCGATGGAGCGGGTCATTGGATTCAGCGCGAGCGTTCGGCAGAAGTGAGCGACCTGCTGGTTGCGTTCCTGAAGGGACTGTAGGCAGCGCGCATCCCCGGCTCGATCGAGCGCAGACTACGGCGATCAGAACCTGCCGAGGAATTCCGAAACTTTCGCCAGTCCCGTTTCAAGTACGTTCCGGTTGTTCGCATACCCGATACGCACGTAGCCTTCCATGTCGAGCGCGCTGCCCGGCGTGAACATCACACCGGTTTGCTCGATGAGCTCCGTGCAAAATTGCAGGGACGAAATCGGCAGATCGAACTTCAGGAGTGCAGTCGTTCCCGACTTCGGCTTGATATACGAAATAGCCGGCTCCCTCGCAACCCATGCGTCCAGAATCGCCAGATTGGTACGCACGATGTCGTGATTGCGGGCAAGAATCGCCGCACGGTTCTCGAGTGCAATCGAAGCAAAGTGATCGTCGATCATGCCAACGCTGATCGTGTTGTAGTCGCGATGAATCGCAACAGCGTGAATCAGATCCTTCGGGCCGCCGATCCAACCGAGCCGCAAGCCGGCAAGCGAATACGTCTTGGACATGCTGCCGGTACTGATGCCACGCTCATACACGTCGGCAATCGAAGCCGTATAGCCCGTGCCATCCTGATCCGTGCCGCGATAGACCTCGTCGCAAAGCACATACGCGCCACATGAACGCGCGATGTCCCCGATTTCGGTCAGAAACGGCTCATCCATCAGCGAGCCCGTCGGGTTGTTCGGATTGTTGATCGCGATGAGTCTGGTTTTGTCGTTGATGAGCCGGCGGAGTTCGGCAAGATCCGGAAGAAAGCCGTTCTCCTCGCGCAGCTTCAGAATCCGCACATCCGCACCGTAACTCTCGGGAATCGAATAATGCTGCTGATACGTGGGCAGCACCGAGATCACCGTGTCGCCGGGTTCGACCAGGGTCTGATACACCAACGCATTACCCCCGATCGCGCCGTGCGTGACGATCAGGTTGGCGGGCGACTGACGCGCGTACATCGACGAAATCGCTTCACGGAGTCGCATCGATCCCTCGATAGCGCCGTACGTGAGTTTGAGCGGCCGTAGCTCGTCGAGAATGCTGTCCTGCTTGCCGGCGAGCGTGAGCAACTCGTCCACGGTCAGTGACTCGACACAGGTTTCGGCCAGGTTGTAAGTGCATTGGGTCTCGTAGAGATCCATCCAGCGCTCGACGCCGAAGTCCTTGATCTTCATTTCACTCTCCTTCGCAATTCGTTACGCGATGATTCGTGACGCAGTGACTTATCGATGAAGCGAGTCGGCCACGGCCGTCTATCGGAATCGCTCGGGACGGAACGGATACGGATCGGTAAAAGGCTCGCCCCCCGTCATCATTTCCGCCAGCAAACGGCCTGTCACGGGACCGAGCGTCAACCCGTGATGGTTATGCCCGAACGAGAACCACAGCCCTCGGTGGCGAGGCGCGCGCCCAATGACAGGCCGCATGTCAGGCGTACACGGCCGCAACCCTAGCCATGGCGCGTCGTCCAGGCGGCGGCCCAGACCGAATATCGGCCGGGCGACGGCTTCCGCGCGTTCCAGTTGAACGCCCGTCGGTGGCGCATCGCGTCGGGCGATTTCCACGCCCGTAGTCAGTCGCAGGCGCCCTTGCATGGGCGCGACCACATACCCTTTTTCCGTGTCGACCAGCGGTATCGAGAGCATCGCTTTCGTGGCCTCGTAGTGCATGTGGTAGCCGCGCTTTGCCCGTAGCGGTATCCGATATCCGAGCGGCTCAAAAACCTTGTCGGACCAGGGGCCGAGCGCCACGACCACCTCTTTGGCACTGATCCTGCCTTGCGATGTCTGCACAGTCCATGCATCGGCTTCCTGACGCATCGTGCCCGCCTCGCCGGTGAGCAACGCGCCACCGCCCTCCTCGAACAGTCGCGCATAGCCCTTCGTCAACGCACCCGGATTGGAGATGCTCTTCGGGTCCTGCCAATGCAATGCACCGCTAAAACCCTGCGCGATACCCGGTTCGCGCGCCACCAGTGCATCGGCATCGCACGGCATCACGCGCAGTCCGTATGTCTTTGCCGTGACTTCGGCGGCTGATGCCTGCCGTTCATATTCCGAGCGCGTACGGAATGCCTCGAGCCAGCCGCCGTCATGCGCGAGGTTTTGGAGACCGGCGCGTTCGATCAACACGTCGTGCTCGGCGACGCTTCGCCGGATCAACGGCAACATATCGCGCGCGGCAGCTTCGAGCCGCTCGGGAGACGACTCCCACCAGAATCGCGCGAGCCACGTCGCGAAAGACGGCAGCGCCTTGTAGTCCCAGTAAAGATCGGTCGACCGATTACGCATGTAGCGCAGCAGTGTACTGAGATCGCGTGGAAAGCCGTAAGGAATCACCGACGAACTTTCGATCAGGCCGGCATTGCCGAAACTGGTCTCTTCGCCGGGGCCGCGTCGATCGACAAGCCCCACGCGACGACCGCGATCCTGCAGATGCAGCGCGGACGACACGCCGACAATCCCTGCTCCCAGCACGATCACATCGAAATCCATAAGCTCGCTCGAATGTTCATTTCGGAGCCCGATGCGAATCCGCTCGCATCGGGTCATGAACCGGTTACTTCGCGATGATGTCGCGCTTGAAATACTTCTGCGAAAGGTTACTGAGCGTACCGTCTTTCTTAAGCGCGGCGAGCGCGGCATCGATCTTTCCGGCCAGGGCCTTGTCGCCCTTGCGCAAGCCGAAGCCCGTGCCTTCGCCAAGCGTTGCCGGATCGCTGAGCGGCTGGCCGGCAATCGCATAGTCATGGCCTGACGGCTTGTTCAGGAAACCGTCCTCAACAGTCTGCGCTTCCTGGACGGCAGCATCCAGACGTCCTGCAACGAGGTCGGCGTACACCTGATCCTGGTCCTGGTACGAGACGATCGATACGCCGGCATTCGCCCAGTGGCGCTTAAGGAAATCTTCCTGCGACGATCCCTGAAGGACGCCGACGCGTTTGCCCTGCAGGCTCTTCACATCCGGCAACAAGGGCGAACCACGCTTTGCCACCATCACGATCGGCACCACGTAAATCGCCGGTGTGAAATCGATGGACTGTTTGCGCTTGTCCGTAATGTTCATCGCGGAATTGATGACATCGAATTTGCGCGCCTGCAACGCGGGAATCAATCCGTCGAACGAATTCTCCACCCACTCGCATTTCACGCCCATCTTCGCGCAGACCGCGTTGCCGACGTCAACGTCGAATCCCTGCAATTGCCCCGTCGGCGACTTGCTTTCGAACGGTGGATACGCGGCCTCGATGCCGAAGCGCAAGGTGCTTTGAGTCTCGGCGCTGACAGTGCCAACCGAACCGATTAAAGCGGCAGCGACGAAAAGTGAGAGTGAAAGCTTCAGACGCATGATGGTTCCCTATGAAATTGGGGTTCACAAAATTAGGGTACGGGGCGATTACGGACGGCGCGACCTCGAGAAGACGCATGAGGTGCCAGAGAGGCCTGTTCTCAGTCGTTCTGGAATGACAGTCTATTCTGGACACTCATAAATGCAAGCGATTTCAAAATAAAAGTCCAGACTGGACTTTTTGACTTTAGAATTGTGCTGACGCCGCTAGCCGGCAACGATGTGGAGAGCAGGCCCATGAGCAGCACAGACAAAGTATTCCCGTTGATCGTCCAGCAGGATGCGGTGCGCAAAGCACTGCCCCACCTCGATGTGCGCGGTGCATTGACACGCATGTTTCTCTCGCTTGCGAACGACTCCGCGGTGCAGCCGCCCCAGACCTTCACTCCGTTTCCACAAGGAGCCGGCGATTTCATTACGTACCTCGGGGTCATGGCGGAGGCCAAGGTATTCGGAGCAAAGATGTCGCCGTACATCGTGACCGAAGCGAAACCGGTCATTACGGCATGGACCGCACTGATGTCCATGGAAACAGGGCAACCTTTGATGTGGTGCGATGCGGGTCTGCTTACCATCGAGCGCACCGCTGGCGCAACGGCAGTTGCGGTGGAACACCTTGCGGCGCCCGACTCACGTCGGCTCGCCATCGTCGGCGCCGGTTCAGTGGGGCAGGCGCATTTGCGCCATCTTGCGCCACTGCGACCGTGGGACTCGATCAGTGTGTTTTCACCCGAGCTTGCGAGCAACGAGGCGAAGCGCACGGAGATCGCAGCCCTTCACGAGCGTGTGCGAGTTTGCACCCAGCTCGATGAGTGCGTGCGCGATGCCGACGTGGTCGCGTTGTGCACATCCTCAGGCACGCCTGTACTGTCGGACAACCTGCTGACCAAGCCGGCACTCATCACATCGATCAGCACGAACGTCGCCAATGCGCATGAAATTCCACCGGCGTGGATTCAAGACATGGACGTCTATTGCGACTACCGGCGAACCACGCCCGCCAGCGCAGGTGAAATGAAATTGGCGGCGCAACTGCATGACTGGTCGCCGGAAAGCGTTCTGGGCGATTTGCCCGAACTCGTATCCGGCAGGGCCAGGAAACCCTCCTGGCGGCAGCACGTCTTCTTTCGCTCAATCGGACTCGGACTGGAAGATGTAGCGATTGCCTACGCGTTGTTCAGGCACGTAACCGGGCAGCCGATCGGTTGAGCAAGACCGATGCGGCGGTGCGTGGGTTGCCGCAAACAGGGATGAATATTGCCCGTGGCAAAATAGTGCATCGCACGAATATGCGTTGCGCATCGACGCACATGCCGGCAGACCCGGCCAAACCGAAAAATCTCATGCTTCCCTATGCGAAAGACTAAGACCACCCCCGCACGCCGGCTTCTGCTGGATCGCTACGGCCGTGTCGCCGACGGTATTGCGCTGCTCTTCTTTCCGTACGTCGAAATCGTCATTCATGACCTGCATAGCCAGACGATTGCGTACATTGCAAACAACCTGTCAAAGCGTGAGCTAGGCGATGAATCGGCGCTGGAAGAGATTGATCATTCAGTGCAATCAGGCACGATCGGTCCGTACGAAAAGATCAATTGGGACGGCAGACGAATGCGCTGTGTCAGCACGGTGCTCTTTGACGACGCAGGCGCGGCTGTCGGCGTGATGTGCGTCAATTACAACATCGCCGTCTTTGAGGACATGAAACATGTCATCGATCGCGTCGTGTCGGGCGCGGGTCTGGTCAAGCAGCCTGAGGAGCTGTTCAAGGACGACTGGCAGGAACGCATCAACACGTTTCTCCACGCATGGCTTCAGGAACGCCAGCTGGCACTCAACTCCCTGACCCGGGAACACCGTCGCGAACTTGTCGAGGCACTGTGGGAGGAAGGAGCCTTCAAAGGAAAGAGCGCGGCTAACTATGTTGCCAACGTTCTGGGCATGGGCCGTGCGACCGTCTATCAGCATATAAGGGATTTACGCGGCGCCGCAGCCTAGGCTGAATCGGATTCAACGGCTGGCGACCGTCGGCTACGGCCTCTGATATTTTCAGAAGGAAACTGCACGATATATCAGGAGCCAATTGCACGACCGATATACCACCGATGCAAATTACAGTCCGTTATACTTTCAATTGCCTGAAGGTAGTCCGCTGCGCGGTATGTTTGGCCAGGCATAACCGCATGGTGCCGTGTCCGAGTCGGTTGATCCACGCGTCAATCGCTCGGCGATGCGAAAAAACCACCGTAATATTGTCGGAGACGGGCACATGAGCACGACAATTTCAATCGAAGAGCCGCCTCGCCTCATCGGGATCGTGACCAAGGTCTACTCGGGTTTGCTGGTCATTGGTTTTGCGCTCCTTCCCGCCTACCTGATTGCCTATCTGGCGTTCTTTCAAGACCCAAGCCTGAAGTTCGAAAATCACGGGTTCCACGAAATCGCGATCGCAGCAGCAACGCTCGAGGGGCTGTTTGTCACCTATGTGACGTGGCGTTGTTATCTGTCGTCGGGTGAACCGCTGTTGCGGTGGCTGACTTTAGGTTTCCTGGGCTTTGTGCTGGTCTATGCGCTGCACGGCGCGTTCACCGGCATGGCTCACCACAATATCTGGCTATTCCTGCTCTACGGACCCGCATCGCGTCTGGTGATGTCGGTGCTGCTGCTGATCGGGCTTCTCTCGTATCACCGCCAGCCGCACGCGCTCAAGCAGCGCTCGAATCCGCGCCCGTGGCTGATGTGGATCGCGGTGTTCGTCGTGATCGACCTGGTTGTCGGAGTCATTGCGAACTCGCCCATTGCCGGCGACCTCGCCGTGCGGCTATCCATGGAAGGCGGAGCGCTTGTCTTCTCGACGCTAAACGTCACCGTGCTGATGCTGCGCCGCATCCGCTCGCCGCTGATGGTGATCTACGGCATCTCCATCACCTTCTTCGCGCTGGCGTCGCTCGCGTTCATTCTCGGCAAGCCCTGGAATCATATGTGGTGGCTGGCGCACGCGATTTTCGCCGCCGGCTTTTTCCTGCTGAGCTATGGCGTCGTTCAGGCGTTTCGCACAACGCGATCCTTTTCGACGATCTACAGCCAGGAAGAACTGATGGCTCGCCTCGCCGAAGCGATGGCACGCACGGAAAGCGCGCTGCAGGAACTCCAACGCACCAATCACAAGCTCGAACACCTCGCCGCAACCGATCCGCTGACAGGCGCCGCGAACCGGCGCGAGTTTATCCAGCAAGTGGAAGCGGAAATCGCACGAGCGAGGCGTGGTGGTGCGCCGTTCTCGCTGCTGGCGCTGGATCTCGACCACTTCAAATTGATCAACGACAACTACGGCCATCAGGTGGGTGACGAGGTGCTGCAGCGATTCGTGCAGAAATGCCTTGATGCCATTCGGCCGTATGACGGTGTGGCGCGAGTCGGCGGCGAAGAGTTTATGGTGCTGCTGCCTAGAGCCGCGCTGGACGTGGCACGTTCGATCGCGGAGCGCGTTCGGGGCGCCGTCGCTACCGAGGAGTTCTATACCGGAACCGGGCGGGCCGTCGCCGTTACCGTCAGTGTTGGTGTCTCCGAGTTTGGCCGCGACGGCGATACGATCGACACCCTCTTACGCGTCGCCGATGAACGCCTTTACCAGGCCAAGCACGATGGCCGCAACCGTGTGGTAGCGGGATAGAAGCGACAACAGGTGATGCTCTTTGCCACCTACGGGTTTTTCCTGGTCTTACCCTATGTCGATACCGGCGTCGCCCGATCGTCGTAGGAGTATGTTCAACTTCTCCAGTGAAAGGCTAGCGCACCATGACTACCGGAACAATCCGTCTCCATCGCGTCCTGCACGCTACTCCCGAACGTGTCTATCGGGCCTTCCTCGAAGCCGATGCGATCGCAAAGTGGCTTCCTCCCTACGGGTTCACCTGTCAGGTCCATCACATGGATGCACGCGTGGGTGGCACTCACAAGATGTCCTTCCGTAACTTCGGCACCGGCAATAGCCACTCGTTCGGCGGCGAGTACGTCGAACTGGTGCCGTTCGAGAAGATCCGCTACTCGGACCGATTCGACGACCCCAACCTGCCAGGCCAGATGGACGTCACTATTTCTTTGCGGCAGGTGTCATGCGGAACCGATCTCACCATTGTGCAGGAGGGTGTGCCCGAGGTCATTCCAGTGGAGATGTGCTACCTCGGCTGGCAGGAGTCGCTGGTTCAGTTGGCGAAGTTGGTCGAGCCGGTGATCCCTGACTGACGGCACCGGTATAGGCATGCGCGTTACCGCTCAGTGCATTCTCTAGGTGCTTGCCGAGCGACGTCTAGCGGGTGAGGCTCAAGGCTTTGATCCCTTGCCAAGGCCGAGCTTTTCCATTGCCTCATGGGCATCGATCACCAACGTGGCGATCTCGCTCACCGTGACCCGGAGACTTGTCGCTCTTGAGCGCATGTGCTCGTATGCTTCGCTCTCGCTAAGCTGGTGCGCCTCCATGAGGATGCGGATAGCCTTCTCGATGTGGCGTCGCGCCTTGATCGCCTCCTCGAGCTTGGCGACCTTGCTGTGCAAGCGCTGCTGATAGCCTGAGGACGCGCGCGCGAGCACCAGGGTGCTCAGAATGCCGGTGGACCGGTAGGGCTTGGTGATGACGCCATGCGCCTGCGTATCCACCAGCATTTTCAGCGCCGTTGGATTTTCGTAATCGGATAACGCGATCAATGTGGCTTCGGTATCGGCTGCGCACCAATTGCCCGCGCTGCGGGTTTCGGGGCCGACGAGAAAGAAAATCGCGTCGACATCGGCGGGCAGTTGCGACGGAAACGGCCAGAGTACGCGCACCTGGCAACCGATGCGGCGCAACTGCTCTTCCAGAACAATGCGATCCTCGCCCGGCGGATGAATCACGAGGACGCGCAGCGTGCGTAGATCGTCGAACAGACGACGGGCCCCCGTGCTCATGCCGATTCTCCGTCGAGCCAGAATTCCGCGAATCCGTACGTCGTCAGATAGGGATCAGGTTTGACCGGACCTCGCCCCTCCCAGACGATATCGAACGAGCCGTCCGGCCTGCACACGGCAATGCGCGGCGTCAGTATCGCGTGATTGTTCTCCGGATCGATCTTCAGCACCCCCTCTGGCGAATCGAATTCGACTTCATGTACCGCCTCCACCAACTTGGCCGTATCGAGACTTCCGCTACGGGCCAGCGCCAGCGCAAACAGATGCACCTGGTTATACGCCATCTCCGACCACATGCTGGCCGGTTGATCTCCGAATCGCGCATGCCATGATTTCAGAAAGCGCTGGTTACTCGCGAGGTTCAGCGTGTTGACGTAACTCGCCGAGACGATGTGGCTGCCACACAGTTCGGAGCCGATCATCCGCGTTTCGCCCTCGGTCATTGTCAAGCTTGCGATCGGAATCTGTGCCGGGTCGATCCCGTGCTCGCGATACAGCCGATAAAAGTCGCGCGCGCCTCGCCCGATCAGCGTGGAGAACACGACGTCGGGCTCGATGTCCTTGATCTGCCGCACCACATCTTCCAGCGCCGCTGGATCCGCATCGCTCGGCAGATAGAGTTCTTCCACGATTTCGCCGCCATGCTGCTCGACCATGTCGCGCATGATCCGATTCGATTCTCGCGGATAGATGTAGTCGGCGCCAACCAGAAAAAACCGGCGGCCATGATTGCGCAGCAGATAAGCGGCCAGCTGCATGCTGTTCTGGTTCGGTACCCCGCCGGTGTAGATCACGTTCGGCGAATACTCAAACCCTTCATAGATCGAGCAATACCAGAGCAATGCGTTAGTGCGTTCGATCACCGGCAAAACCGCCTTTCGGCTCGACGAAGTCGAACAGCCGAAAATCACGGTCACATCGTCTTCCTGCAGCATCCGCGTGGCGAGCCGGCGATATTCGTCAGGATCGCTCTTCGGATCGTAAACAACCGGGTCGAGCAGGCGCCCACCCACGCCGCCGGCCGCGTTGATTTCTTCAACCGCGAGTACTGTGCCGAAAAAATGCTCCGACCCGGTCGCTGAGGTCACGCCTGTGCGCGAGTACAACACGCCGATGCGCCAACCATCGTCCGCGGTCGCCGGATTGGCCGGCTGTCGCGAGCTCGACTCCATTTCGTCTCCTCCTTGCATCGCTTCCTTGTTGTTCAGGTCGCGGGAAAACGTCCCACTGTTGCCGCAACCGCCTGCTCGACAAACGCGGCGGCGTCGAGGCATCGTGCATCGTCCCAAGGGCGGCAGATCACCTGCACGCCAATCGGGGCGCCGCGTGCGCCCCTCAATCCCGGCACGTTCACGCACGGGCAACCGAGCAAGGTCCAATTGCGATTGAATGCGGGGTCGCCCGTGGACGCGTGGCCGTCGGGCGCTTCGTCGGGCGCGCTCGGCGTCAGCAATCCGGTAATGCCGTCGAATAGTTCGGCAAGCCTGGCCT
This sequence comes from Paraburkholderia sediminicola, assembly GCF_046026675.1. Lineage (GTDB taxonomy): Bacteria > Pseudomonadota > Gammaproteobacteria > Burkholderiales > Burkholderiaceae > Paraburkholderia > Paraburkholderia sediminicola_F. Next base: position 3,194,022 of record NZ_JAQQEY010000002.1, read on the forward strand.
TTGCCTGTTCCGTCAGAACACACGCCTTGATGTAGGTTGCGGTATCGACCCTCGCTGCGCGATCAAGAAAACCGGCGAGCATCGGCGATAGATCGACACGACGATGATCGTACTCGAACCCCAACGACTGATACGCCTCATAGCTCTGGATAGTGTCGTGCGCGGCGACCAGGTCGGCCATCCACGGCGCGAAACGCACACGCCGCACGCGCCCTCCCGCCTGCTCGATAGCGCGCACCGCCGTGTCGAGCGCGTCACTCGCATTCGCCGACGGTGCGGTCCATGGGTAGCTGTCCGGCACGCCGAACACCGGACCGGCCGTCACGCCGCTCAGGGCAAGCGGCCGGCCCGACAGGGCCTGGGCGAAGTAAGCCACGTCACGCACACCGGCGCCGAACAGGCCGACCGTATCGAACGACCACGAGAAGCACTTCATGCCGACGGTCGGCAACATGCCGAGTGTGGGCTTGTAGCCGGCGATGCCGCAGAACGAAGCGGGCCGGATTGTCGAGCCGCCGGTCTGCGTGCCGATCGCGAAAGGCACGATGCCGGCGGCCACCGCGGCGGCCGACCCGGATGACGACCCGCCCGGGGTACGCGTCAGGTCGCACGGATTGCGCGTCACTGGCGGCGTCATATAGGCGAATTCGCTGGTAACGGTCTTGCCGATGACAATACCGCCGTTACGCCGCACTAACGTCACAATCGCGGCATCGGATTTCGGCTGATGGCCTTCGTAAATTGGCGAGCCGTAGCCGGTGACCAGGTCGCTCGTGTCGAAGATATCTTTCACCGCGATCGGTATGCCGGCCAATGGACCGGTTGCACCGGCGGCCAAGGTCAACGCCGTTTCCCGCTGCGCGACGGCCGTCATCGCCCTCACCTCGGGTTCGACCTCCTCGATGCGTGCGAACGACTCGAGGATGGCGCGCTCGCGCTCGCGCGGGTCGCCGGCGGTTTTCTCGAGCAGGTCCAGTCCTGAGCGGGGTCGATAAAATGAGTTTGCGTTCGTCATGTGCCGCCTTTCGTCATGGTCGTTCTGAATGTTGCTTACACACGCAGGTGTTCGAAGATCGATCCTACCGCTGCTTCATCTTTCGCGTTGCCATGCTCGAGGATTTCGCCTTGCTTGAGTACCGCGTAGCGGTCGGCAACCTTCAGCGCAAAGGGAACATTCTGCTCTACCAGCAGCAGCGTCGTGCCGTGCTGGCTGCGTTCCCATAGCAATGCGTCGGCGAGACGGTCGATCACGGACGGTTGCAACCCTTCGGTAATCTCGTCGAGCAGAATGAGCGAAGGACGCATCATGAGCGCACGCGCTACCAGCAGCATCTTCTGTTCGCCGCCGGAAAGCGTGCCCGCCAACTGCTTCAGGCGACTTGCGAATACCGGGAACACGGGCTCGATCGCGGCAAAGCGTTCGTCGAACGCTGACGCCTTCTCGAGCCCAAGACGCAGATTGTCACGAATAGTGAGGTCCTGAAACAATGCATGCTCCTGAGGTGCGTAAGCAATGCCCTCTCGCGCGATCTGGTGAGGCGCCATGCGCGTGATGTCTTGCCCGCGTGCACGGATGGCGCCGGCTTTCTTCGGCAGATAGCCCATGATTGTCTTCAGCACCGTCGTCTTGCCCATGCCGTTCTTGCCGAGCAGCGCGACGGCCTCGCCGTCGGCAACGGTCATCGACAGCTTGCGCAGCACGACAGAAGCCTTGTATCCGCTCGTCACGTCCTGCAACTCCAGCGCAATCTGGCTCATGACGCCTCCCGTTGTCCGACGTTTTCGCCGGCTGCGGCGCTTTGCGCAGTCCCGGCATAAATCGTTCTGACCAGCTCAGAGTTGACGACTTCGTCGAAGTTGCCTTGCATCACGATGCGCCCCTGATGCAGGACCACGATGCGTGTGGCAATCCCGGCCACGAAGTCGAGGTCGTGTTCCACCAGCAGACAACAAAGCCGATACTGGTGAGCCAACGCGGCGAGCACATTGCCGATTTGCGTGCGCTCCGTTTTGGTCAACCCTGCCGTGGGTTCGTCGAGCAGTACGATACGCGGCTCCAGTGCGAGCACCATCGCCAGTTCCAACGCCTGCTGTTGCCCATGCGAAAGATCCTTCGCCACGGCGCCCAGCCTCTGATCGAGATGAGTGGTACGCAGCACCTCCAGCGCATAGGGCGGCAGCGCAAGCGTCGTGGAGCGTCGCAGGAGCGATGGCCGTTCGATGATGGTGCCCGCGATTCTCAGGCACTCCGCAACAGTAAGCGTCTCGAAGATATTCGCGTTCTGGAACTTGCGCCCCAAGCCGAAATGCACGCAGCGGTCCGGCGGCAATTGCCGGACATCGTTGCCACACAGCGTGACCGTGCCGGCAGAACGTTCGGCGCCGTCGCTCATGCAGCGCATAAGCGTCGTTTTACCGGCACCGTTCGGACCGATCAGGCCAACCAGTTCACCGCCATCGGCGTTCAGATCGATGCCTTGCAGCACTTTCAGACTGCCGTAATGTTTGGCGACGCCGGTCATCTGCAGCGCGGGCACTGACAGCTCCCGTTGATGAATTGCGCCGACGTCGCGCTCAACCAGCTCCGGTTCGGCGCCGTGACCCGCCAGATGGCGCAATGGCTTGAGCAATAGCGGCACCAAACCTTGCGGCAACAGCACGATCACGGCGACGAACGCGGCGCCCAGAATCAGTTGCCACGCGAATGGCATGCTGCCGCTGAGATAGGCGGTTCCGACATTGATCAGAAGCGCGCCGATCACCGGCCCCCACAACGTTCCCCGACCGCCGAGCGCGACCCAGATAATCAGTTGGGTGCCGAGGACAAACCCGGCCAGCTCAGGCGCGACCACGCCGCTAAACGATCCGTAGCCGAATCCGGCGAGGCCGGCGATGGCCGCGGTTGCAACCAGCAAGACGATCTTGACGAGCGACGTATTGATGCCGAGATACGCACAGCGTGATTCGTTGTCGCGGATAGCAGCCAGCACGCGGCCGCCGTCGCTCCGCACGAATAGCCACGCGATCGATGCAACAGCCAGCAGCGCCGCACCGGCGAGCCAGTACCAGGCCTGCAGCGAAAGATCGAAGGTCTCGTAGCCGGTGAGTCCCGAACTCGAGCCGGTCCACGCGCCGCCGGAGAGCAGCACCTGACTGAGAACGATCGGCAATACGAGCGACATCACCGTCGCGAAGAACGGCGACGCGCCGCGATAGAACGACAGCCAGCCGAGCAATGCGGCCACGGCCGCGGTCACCGCGATAGCCGCCCCCAGTGCCAGCACCACGTAACCCGCTGAAAAACCGCCGTGCGTAAAGACGAGGCCCGCGGCATAGGCGCCCAGACCGAAGAACGCCGATTGCCCGAACGTCAGATACCCGGTGTACCCCCACAGAATATCCACGGTCACGGCCACGATCGAGAAGAAGAAGGCCTGAATGAGGACGTTGAGCAGATACGAGCCGAAGACAAGCGGACCCGCGGCCAGCAGCACGACAGCCAGGCCGCCGGCCACGAGCAGACCGCGTCGGTGAATCGTTCGCCCGTTGCGTGCCCGCTTATCGCCTTGCGCAGCTTGATCACCGGCTCGATGGGGCGACGCGTCGACTTTAGCCATGAGAGAACCCCTTCGGACGAATGCGCAGCGTGAGCGCCGCCAGCACGGCGATGGTCAATCCGCCCAGCACCGGACTGACGAACGTGCTGACCAGCACCTGGCAAGCGCCGAATACGAGGCACGTCACCAGCAGACTGAGCATCGAATGTCCTGAAACCATGACCAGCATGAACGCGCTCACCAGCCACGGCAGTCCCATGTCGGGGTCGACGCTCGATAGCGGCGTGATGAGCGTGCCGGCGAGCGAACCGAGCGCTGCGCCCAGACTGAAGGTGATGAAACGAATGCGGCCGGAATGAATGCCGAGCCCTCGCGCCAGATCCTCGTTCATGATCACCGCGCGCGTCTTGATGCCGAAGCGCGTTCCCGTGAGAAGCGCGGTCATGAGAATGCACAGGCCGAGTGCAATCGGAATCAGCAGCAAACGATAGGCCGAGTAATCGGTCCCACCGATGGTGACGGCTCCTTTGAGCGGCGTCTCCACGAACTGCGCCTCGCGGCCGAAGGCCATCACGATGAGCTGGCCAATCACGATTCCGAGACCCCAGGTAGCAAGGATCGCGTCGAGCGGACGCTTGTAGAGCGGGCGCACGATCACCTGCTCGACGAGCATGCCCACGACGGTACCCACCACGACCGCGAGCGGCAGCCCGAGCCACGGACTCAGCTTGAGTTGCGTCACGACGAAACTCGCGTATGCGCCTATTGTCAGCAGCGCACCGTGGGCGAAATTGACGATTTTCATCACGCCGAAAATCACCATTAACCCGGCGGTCACGATAAACAGCACCGCCGCGGTTGTGAAAATATCGAGTGCCAGAACCATTGTCTTCTCCAGTCGCATCCGCCTGCGCGTCGCCTGTGGGTCGTCTGCGAATGTGCCTCAGGCGGATGCTGTATTTCCAGTTACGTCTACTTGATATTCGGGCACTGCGCGCCCGGATCCACGTTCGGGAAGGTCTGCAAGATCCTGATAGAACCGTCTGCCTCTATCTGACCAAGGCGCATGGCGAGAGGCGTGTGCCGGCTCCTGTTCATGGCCACCGGTCCGCGTGGTCCATCGAACGACACCTGACTCAGCGCCTTGATCACCTTGTCAGCATCGGTTGAGCCCGCTTTTTCGACCGCGGCCTTGTACAGGAAGAAGGCTTCATACTGCGGCTCGGACAACTCGTTCGGCGTCTTTAGATCCTTGCCGAATTTCTTGTCCATGGCCGCGAGAAATTTCTTGTTGCCCGGCGTATCGATGCCCGTCAGGTAGGAGCCCGACATATACATGCCCGTGGCAACGTCGCCCATACTCTTCGCCGTGCCTTCGTCGATCGCCAGGTTGCCATAAGGCAGCGTCATGCCAGAACCCTTCAACTGTTTGGCAAGCGACACGTTAGGCGCGCCGCCGGCCGTCGCGCTGATCAACGCATCAGGATGGGCCGAGCGGATCTTGGAAAGAATCGGTGTCCAGTCGGTGCCGTCGATAGGCAAGTACTCCTCGCCGACTACCTTGCCGCCGTGCTCCTCGATGTATTTTCTGGTGAATCCAAGCATACCGCGGCCAAAAACGTAGTCGTTGCCGACCAGATAGAAGGTCTTGGCGCCCTTGCTCTTCGCGAAGTAATCGACCACCGGCGCGACCTGCTGCTCAGGCACCCAGCCGTTGACATACATCCACGGACTGCACGAACGGCCCTCATAAAACGACGTGTACACGAACGGCTTCTTGCCGCGCGCCACAATCGGCAGCGCCGCGTTACGCGCGGCGCTCGTTTCCATGGAGATGATCGCGTCGACGTTCTTCTGGAACACGAGCGTGTCATACGCTTTCTGCGCGCCGACTGCACCGGATGCGTCGTCGGTGATGTCAAGCTGCACCTGGCGGCCCATGATCCCGCCTGCTGCGTTGATTTCGTCGACAGCGAGTTGCGACGACTGCACGACGGCCGGCGCGACCACACTATTGGCGCCAGAGAGCCCCACCGCTACGCCGATCCTGATCGGATCTGCGGCGAGCGCACTCATGGAGGTGCAGGCCGCGACGAGCGCCGCGGCGGCGCCAAGGATTTGTCTATTGAACGGAGTCATGGATTTTTTCCTCACAGTGGTCGAATGAAATTCTTGTGTTTCGTACGGGCGTGCCATCGGATGCCTCATGCGCGTGAAGACGGCCAGCCGGTGCCCAGCATCGGGTCGTACACGTCCGCGCGCCGATCGCGCAGCACGTGATTGAAGGCGTTCAGCGTGCGTTCCGAACGGGTGCGCGTCAGATCGATTGCGGCGTAAAGGATTTCTTCGCGATCGACACTGGCCGGCCCCGCGACCGGCCATCCGTTGCCGCCCACAATCAGGCTCTGGCCGACGAACGGTTGACCACGCTCCATGCCGATGCGGTTTGCACATGCGATCACCACGCCGTTGCTGTGCGCGGCCGCCATGGTGAGCGTCGTGGCCATGGCGGGGCGATCGTCCGGTTGCGCCGGCATCGGCACCCAGTTGGTCGGCACGCAAACGATGTCGGCACCTTGCATCGCGGCAAGCCGGTATGTTTCGGGAAACCAGCCGTCGTAGCAGATGGCGATGGCGATTCGTCCCAGCGGCGTGTCGAACACCGGAACGCCACGATCGCCCGGTTCGAAGAAGCGATGTTCGTTGTTCCAGAGATGCAGCTTGCGATAGACGCCGACGTGACCCGCCGGGCCAGAAAGGATCGCTGAGTTGTAGAGTTGCTTGCCCGCCCGCTCGGCAATACCCATCACGACATGGACGCCAAGGCGCTGCGCCGTTTCAGCAAGCAATTGCGCGGTTTCCCCTTCCGGCAGCGGTTCGGCCAGCGCGAACGCCTCGTCGCGATCGTTGAACACGTAGCCACTATTGGCCAACTCCGGCAACACCACCAGAGACGCACCGTGATTCGCAGCGGCTTCGATGTGCCGGATGCATTGCGCCACGTTGTCGTGCTTCCTGCCGACATGAGGTTCCATCTGAACGCATGCGACCACCAGGTCTTCGACGCCACGTTCCGCGGGGTTGTACTGCAACGTCATCATTTGTTCTCCCAAAAGCAAAAAGCCCCCGAACCAGCGTTGGACGCAAGTTCGGGGGCTGCATAGCCTTTCATATGTAGCACGGCATCGTTGCCGTGGAGCCGCCGGAAACAATGGCGGCTCAGTCGAAGCGAATTTATGAAGCCAAATTCAGGATGTCAAGAGGTTTGGCTACGTCCAGGGTAATTCCTTGGGGACGTGTCTCGGGTCAGTTCAAAACCTAAATCGTACGGCTGCCACTGAACAATGCGGCGGACATCGACACACGTGCTGTTGAAGATGGCGTGACGGGATGGTCGCTGGTCAAACAATCAGACCACCACGCGATCCTTGTCATGGAACTGCTGCATCCAGTACGGATAAGGCAAGTGCGGCTGCGAAACCTGATTCAGACGTTCGGTCTGCGCTGCGCTCAACGCAATGTGCTCAGCATCGAGGTTAGCCGTCAGTTGGTCGGTCGTGCGCGCACCTATGATGACGGAACAGACTTCACGGCGCGCCAGAATCCAGGCCAATGCCACCTGAGCCGGCGACGCGTTCAATTCCGTAGCGACGTCGCGCAATACGTGCACAACAGGATCCGCCTTCGCGGGATCGATCGGCGGAAAATTGAGCGCGGTTCGACGCCCGGTTTCGCCGCTGCTTCCCTGCGTGTACTTACCGCTCAGGTGCCCGCCCGCGAGCGGACTCCACACCAGTAGCGCAACATCATTCGCCTTTGCCACGGGCGCGATTTCATACTCGACGTCGCGGCTCGTCAGCGCATAGTGAACCTGATTGCTGACAATGCGGGCCCCATGCGTACAGTTGGTAATTCCCTGCGCACGCTCCAGATCGCCCGCGCTGAAATTGCACACGCCGATGTGCCTCACCTTCCCCTGCGTGACAAGATCGTCCAGCGCGCGAAGTGTTTCTTCGAGCGGCACGAGCGCGTCACGGTCGTGCAACTGAAAGAGGTCGATATGATCCCGGCCGATACGCCTAAGGCTCATTTCCACCGAGCGCATGATGTGCGAGCGGCCGAGTCCGACGTCGTTGTGGCCGGCTCCTGTGCGCAACCGAACTTTGGTCGCGACCAGCATGCGCGATTCGTCGAGCCCGAGGTCAGCCAATACCTGACCGACGACCGTTTCAGAATGTCCTTGCGAGTAGGCGTCAGCCGTATCGATCAGGTTGATGCCGCGCTCGACGGCCATCGTGACGAGCCGCGTGGCCTGGGCGAGGTCGAGGCCGGCAATTTCGCCCCAGATTCCGGTACCGGCACCAAAGGTCATGGCGCCAAGACAAAGACGGGAAATACGCAGGCCTGACCTGCCGGGTGTGCTGTATTCCATAGCGAATCCCTTGATATGAATCCCTTGATGAACGATGAACGGAAAGCACCCGGCGACGCGGCATCCTGCACACATCACCGGGTGTATCCGCGTTAGCCCGCCTGCCCGCTCGCCTGCAAAACGAGGCCTCGCAGAACGGCGTCCAGTTCCACCTCGCCCTTGACGATGTCCGCTTCATCGCTTTCGAAGGCGATGAACCCTTCATTGAACCCGTCCAGCATGCGCATGCGCGGCAACGGGTCCGTCGTCCCCTGGGACCGGAACAGCTCGCCCCATGTTTCGCGCAACACCACCTCAGCACGAACCGGACGACCGAGCACCTGGGCAAATGCCGCGGCCAGATCGTTCGGGCTCACACGTTGCGGCCCCTCCAGCTCGACAACACGCACGCCGCGCCAGGTTTGTTGAAGCAGTTGCGCGGCGACGCGCCCCACGTCCGCGGTCGCGACCATCGGCACCGCCTTGTCGAGCGGTTGCAGAAAGCTGGGGATCACCCCTATTTCGCGGGCCGGCGCCACGTCCCACGCGGCGTTTTCCATGAACCATCCGGGACGCAGGAATGTCACCGGCATCGGCAAATCCTGAAGCGCCTGCTCCATCAGCGTACGTTGCGTGAGCAGATTGATCTCGGTGGCTTGCGCGCCGATCGTCGACAGGCAGACCACCTTGCCAGGCGCCCCGGACTGAAGCGCCCCGCGCACAGCGTCAATGACCGCACGTGCCTCGGGAAAGCCCGGCGACGGATCGAAATCGGACGGCGGCAGGATGAAGACGCCTTGCGTGCCCTCGAAAGCGGCGGCGAGCGATGTTTCGTCGTCCATGTCGGCTGTCACCACTTCACACCCGCGCTCGGCCCACGAACGTGCCCGAGCCGCATCGCGTACAACCGCGCGAACCGGCTGGCCTGCGGCGAGCAACGTGCGCGCCACCGCACCGCCGACCTTTCCTGTTATCCCTGTGATTGCATACATTGCAGTTTCTCCTTGCGTAAATAGAGGTATCCCGAGCGCCGATCAGCGATGTGCGTAAAGCGATTTGAACGGTGCCTCCTCGCCGGCCGCCTCAACGGAGACGCGGTTGCCCGAATCGGACGAACCGCTGCGCACACCGCCCAGGCCGCTGGCGACGTTCGACTCAGCGCCCTTCTGCGAGGCCACGGCTGCTTCGGCTGCCTGAATGTCGGTGGGGTAATGCGGATCGTTGGCGCGGCTGGGCTGGTAGCCCACGCTTTCCAGTTGAACGAGCTCTGCGCGCACCTGCGCACGCGTGACGGTCGAGGATTCCTGGGCGTATCCAGCGACAGGGAAGGCGATGGCGGCGGCGATAGCAACTGCGAGATAACGGGTATTCATGGCAATGCTCCTTTGGATCGTTGCGGTCGAAACGGACCGTTGGGATGCATTGTGGGTAAACGCGATGAGAAACTAAATGACATGAATAGCACTTGTGAAGTGACTGATAGTTACTAATGCGTCATAGTGCGATTTTTGAAGCACTGTGCGGGGAGCGCCAATGAGATCGTCCAGCGAGAATCTCTCTAGCGGTATCAGCGTATTTGCGGCCGTCGTCGATGCGGGGACGTTCGCAGCCGCATCCGAAGCGATGGGTATGTCGCCACCCGGAGTTAGCCGGGCAATCGCCCGGCTCGAAAAGCGGCTGAAAATACGGCTCTTCAATCGGACGACCCGCGCCGTTTCCCTCACTGAAGAGGGCCGACGGTTCTACGAGCAGGTCATGCCGCACTTAAGGGGAATGGAGGAAGCGGCGGCGGCCGCTTCAGGCGGCACCGCGACAGTACGCGGGAAGCTGCGAATCAATCTTGACCCCGCTTTTTTGCGAATCGTTCTGGGCCCGAAGCTCGACGAATTCATGGATGCGCATCCTGAACTTGAACTCGAGTTCATTGCGAGAGATCAGCTTGGCGACCTCATCGTGGACGGCTTCGATCTGGCTTTGCGATTTGGCGAACCTCGCTCATCCAGTCTGATTGCGCGAAAGCTTCTGGACACCGCTGTTGTCACCGTCGCAGCACCCTCGTACCTCGCTCGCCGGGGACGGCCAGCGGAGCCTCAAGAGCTAGGTCGCGGAGCGCACCGGTGCCTCGAATTCCGGAACCCGGAAACCGGAAAGCCGTATCCGTGGGAGTTTCATCGCAAGCGCAAAAAGCTGGTTGTCGAAACCAATGGACGACTTACGGTGAACGATCCAAGCGCACTCCTCAACGCGTGCCTGGCCGGCTCCGGCATCGCGCAGATGCTTCTGATCGGAGCGGAACCTCTGATTCGGGAGGGAAGGCTCGTCAACCTGTTTCCGGACTGGCCGGATGAGCGCTTCCCAATCTATGCGTACCATCCATCGCGGCACCACACGCCGGCCAAGACAAGGGTGTTTCTCGACTTCATCGTCGCTCTGGCGAGTGCGAGTTAGCCAATGGCCGCAGAGGGTCCTGCACGTGTCGCTTCAAACCCGCCAGGCCGGCCCCTCAGGAAAGTCATATTCATCGAGCGACGTCGCAAGCATTTCAATGCTATAGCCGGCACGTTGCGGCGGCATATACCGGCCGTTTCGAATCACGACAGGATCAACAAAATGCTCATGCAAATGATCCACGTATTCGAGCACCCGGTTTTCCAGCGACGCCGACACGCAAATATAGTCGAACAGCGAAATGTGCTGGACGTACTCGCACAAGCCCACACCACCCGCATGCGGACACACGGGCACACCGAATTTCGCCGCCATCAACAAGACGATGATCACCTCGTTCAGACCACCGAGGCGGCAGCTATCAACCTGACAGAAGTCGATTGCCTGCGCCTGCAGCAACTGCTTGAACATCACCCGGTTATGACAGTGCTCGCCCGTCGCGACACCAATGGGCCGAATCCGCTGGCGGATAGCCGCGTGGCCGAGAATGTCGTCAGGACTCGTGGGTTCCTCGATCCACCAGGGATCGAATTCCGCCAGGCGCCGCATGTTCGCGACCGCTTCGTCGACGTCCCACACCTGATTTGCGTCCATCATCAGCTTCAGGTTTTCGCCGATTTCTTCGCGCAGGATGCGGGCCCGGCGCATATCTTCTTCAATATTGCCGCCCACCTTCTGCTTGAAGTGCGTCCAGCCCTGCGCGACGCCTTCACGCGCGAGCCGGCGAATCTTGTCGTCGTCGTAACCGAGCCAGCCAGCCGACGTCGTGTAGGCCGGATAGCCGTGCGCCAGCATGTCCTTTTCGCGCTCACCTCTTGTCTTTGCATGACGGTGCAGCATGGCGATGGCTTCCTGCGGCGTGATCGCATCGGTCACATAACGGAAGTCGAGGCATCGCACGAGTTCTTCGGGGCTCATGTCGACGAGCAGTTTCCACACCGGCTTGCCTTCCGCTTTGGCCCACAGGTCCCAGGCCGCGTTCACGACCGCCGCCGTCGCCAGATGAATGGCGCCCTTGTCCGGACCGATCCAGCGCAACTGGCTGTCCGACGTCAGCGCGCGCCAGAAGGCGCCCATGTTCGCTGCGATATCCTCGAGCGTTCTACCGACGACCAGCGGGGCAAGCGCCTTTACCGCACTCACGCAGATCTCATTGCCGCGGCCGATGGTGAAGGTTAGGCCGTGACCTGTGAGTCCCGTCGGCGAATCGGTTTCGAGCGTCACATAGGTGGCGGAGTAATCCGGTGCGGCGTTCATCGCATCGGAGCCGTCGAGTGAACGCGAGGTCGGGAACCGAATGTCCCGGACGGACAGCCTGGTGATCGTGGGCATCTGAACCCCTCCTTTGCGACAGCTATCGTCTTCTGCTTATAAGCAAAGAGGCCGTGCGTGCACGCCTCACCTCTTTGCAGCCACCTTCGCTCAAGGCGGACGCGAGCCAAGGCGAGAAAAGAAAAGGGAGCGTCGCGCCCCCTCCTCTCTCTTCGCCTCAAGCGGCGCCGGTCAATCGTAGAGCACAGCGGCGATCTTCGGATCGCTCATATTGCTCTTGTCGTACCAGTAGAAGCCCGTGTCGACTTTCTTGGGAAGCTTCTCGCCCTTCAACGCCTTCACCGCGGAGTCGACGACGCATTTGCCGATACCGACCGGGTTCTGCGTAATGGCGCCGGCCATCAAGCCCGAATTGATGTCGTCCTTCTGCTCCTTGCCGGAGTCATAGCCAATCAGAACGAGCTTCTTGCCTGATTCCTTGACGCCGATCGCGGCACCTTCCGCCGATCCTTCATTCGCCCCGAAAATGCCCTTGAGATTGGGGTTGGCCTGGATCATCGTCTTGGCGATTTCCGCCGACTTCAAGTGATCGCCGCCGCCATACTGGACTGAGACGATCTTGATGTTTGGGTGCTTCGCTTTCATCTCGTTCAGGAAGCCATCGCGACGATCGATGCCGGTGCGGCTGGTCTGGTCATGCACCACCAGACCGACCTCCCCGGCATTGCCGATCGCCTCGGCCATCTTGTCGGCGGCGAGCGCGGCCGCGGCAATATTGTCGGTCGCACACGTCGTCAACGGAATGTCACTGTCGACGCCCGAGTCGAAGGCGATCACGGGTATTTTGGCGGCCTGCGCCCGCTTCAGCAGTGGAATGGCTGCCTTGCTATCGAGCGCGGCGATACCGAGCGCCTGGGGCTTCTTGGCGAGCGCCGCCGAGAGCATGTCGATCTGCTTATCGACCATGGCCTCGGTTTCCGGACCCTCGAAGGTGATCCTGACGTTGTGCTCCTTGGCCGACTGTTCCGCGCCGGATTTGACCGCTTGCCAGAACTGGTGCTGGAAGCCCTTCGAGATGAGCGGGATGTAGGTGTCTTGCGCGTACGTCACACTCGTCCCGCCAATGAGCGCGCCAACGCCGACCACGACACCGATTAGTCTTCTTTTCAACATGGGGTTCTCCTCCTAAGTTGGCCATCAACCTTCAGCCGTGCGGGGAGCCTTGGGCGCTCCCTTTTCTTGATCCTGTTTCGCGTAGCGTCCACCTTCGTCAGCTTTTCTTGCGCCGCAAAATATCGGCATAAACCGCGAGAATGATGATGAGGCCGGTCACCACGATCTGCCATTCCTGTGCGACGGACATGATGCGCAGGCCGTTGGTCAGCACGCTCATGATGAACGCACCGATGATCGTTCCCAGAATCGTGCCCGAACCGCCACTGAGCGAGGTCCCGCCAATGACCACGGCGGCGATCGCTTCAAGTTCGTAACCTTGGCCCAGCGCCGGCTGGGCAGAATTGAGGCGCGAGGCGATCAGCAACCCGGCGATGCCGCAAATTGCCCCGGCCAGGCCGTAAATGGCGATCTTCCACCGGTCGACATTCACGCCGGAAAGTCGCACGGCTTCTTCGTTGCTGCCGAGCGCAAACGTGTACCGGCCGAGCGCCGTGCGATTGAGCGTGATCGAACTCACTACAGCAAGGAAAAACAGGATCAGGACCGCGTTCGGAACCGGCAGGCTCGGCAGGAAAGAACCGATCAGCGAATCCTGAGAGATCATGTAGAAGTTTTCGGTGTCCGTGAAATAGATCGGCTTATCAGCCGAGACGACGAGCGACAGGCCTTTCAGCAGCAGCATCATGCCTAAGGTGGCAATGAACGGCGGTATTTTCATTTTCGCCGTGAGGGTGCCCGAAATGGTCCCGCAGATTGCGCCCGTTCCAATCGCAGCCACGACGCCGATCCACATCGGCAAATGCCAATAGGTCAGAAACACGCCACAAATGACCGCCGTGAAGGTCATCAAGGTGCCGACGGACAAATCGATGCCGCCGGTGATGATGACGAACGTGCAGGCAATCGCCAGCACGCCGTTGACGGCCGTCGCCTGCAGAATTCCGAGCATGTTGTCCATCTGCATGAACGCAGGGGACGCGAAGCTGAAAAAGACCAGCAGCAGGATCAGGCTCCCGAAGGCGAGCAGCTTTTGCAGAGCAGTCGGCGTGAAGACGCGGGCTCTGAGGCCGGACAACCGTCCCTCGGTAGCGAGCGTCGAAGTATCCGATGGCTGTGTCATAAACTGGATCTCTCCTCTTCGGGCTCACGCCGCTTTTAAGGTTTCGCGCTGCGTCGCCAGTTGCATGATGCGCTCCTGCGTCGCCTCCGTGGCTGAAAGTTCGCCGGTAATGCGGCCCTCGCACATCACGACGATGCGGTCGCTCATGCGCAAGATCTCCGGCAGTTCCGACGAGATCATTACGATCGCCTTGCCTTCTCCGGCAAGCGAGCGCAGGAGTTTGTAAATTTCGCTCTTGGCGCCGACGTCGATGCCGCGCGTCGGCTCGTCGAAGAAAAGCACGTCGCAGTCGCGCTCGAGCCATTTCGCAACGACGATTTTCTGCTGATTGCCGCCCGAGAGAAGCCGCACCTCCTGCGTCGCGGAGGGCGTACGAATGGCGAGCAGATTGATGAAATGGGTGGCTGTCCGGCGAATCTCGGCGCGCCGCAAGAAAAAGTTGAGCGAGAGGAATTTGCGCAGGTTGGACATAACGATGTTCGACTCGACGTTCATGCCGGTCGCAAGACCGAAGCGCTTGCGGTCTTCCGAGAGATAACCGATGCCGCGCGCCACTGCATCGCTCGGATTCCTGATCGTCGCCTTCACGCCTTTCACGATAATTTCGCCCGATTCGATCGGATCGGCGCCGAACACCGCTCGCGCGACCTCGGTGCGGCCGGCGCCCATCAAGCCGGCAAAGCCCAATATCTCGCCTTTGCGCAGCGTAAAACTGACGTCTCTGACAAGCGGGCCGGCATTCAGTTTGTTGACTTCGAGTGCGACCTCACCTGTACCTGTCACGTTCTCAGAAGGCCCGACGTCGGTCAAGGTGCGCCCGACCATCATGCCGATGATCGCGTCGACGCTGGTGTCTTTCGCGGTGACGGTAGCCACATATTCCCCGTCACGCAACACGGTGACGCGGTCGGCAATCTGCTTCAGCTCGTCCATCTTGTGGGAGATATAGACGATACCCACGCCCCGGCTCTTCAGCTCGCGGATGATGCGGAAGAGCTCGGCGATCTCGGCGTCGTTGAGCGCCGAGGTCGGCTCGTCCATGATCAGCACGCGCGAGTCGAAGGACAACGCCTTGGCGATTTCGACCATCTGCTGCTTCGCGACCGTGAGCGTGCTGACCACCGCGCGCGGGTCGATATTCACATGCATGCGGGCAAGAATGTCGCGCGCCTGCGCATTGAGCTTGTCTTCGTCGAGGAACAGACCGAGGCGCCCACGCGGCTCGCGGCCGATGAACATGTTCTGGGCGACGGTCAGGTGATTCATCAGCTGGAGTTCCTGATGAATGATGCCGATGCCCAGGGCCTGCGCCTCGCGCGGACTCGTGAACTCGACCGGCTGACCGTCATAGAGGATGTCGCCCGTATCCCGGGTGTAGACGCCGGCGAGGATTTTCATCAGCGTCGACTTGCCGGCGCCGTTCTCGCCCATCAGCGCGTGGACTTCACCCGCCATGAGTTCGAACTGGACTTCGTGAAGCGCCCGCACGCCGGGAAAGCGCTTGTTGAGCCTTGTGACGGAAATGAGCGGGGTCATGGCGCGGATTGATCGACAATTCCGCGACCGCCGCTGGCCTCAATTCGGGGAGCGGGTCGAGAAAGCGCGGGAAGCCGCTGCGCCGGGCGTTGCCGGGTATCGCGGCTGAAATCGTAACGAGAAGCCAGACGCATGCCTGGTGCCCCAAAACCGATGTGCCACGATTTTACGCTGTTGGACAGCAGCGGCTCAATTAGGCATTCCCTAATATCATGCGCAAGCGCATCTCACGCTTGTTTCCCACTATTTGCTATTTAATTCAGGCCGGGTTGCCGGCCTCTATCCCTACGCTTCGGCGAGAATCTGCTGGATGACTTGCTCGAAGGTTTCCACGGGTTGTCCGCCGCTCACCAGATAGCGACCGTTGAAGATGATCGCCGGCACGGACTGGATACCCTTCGCCTGGTATTCCCGTTCTTCCGCACGAACGTCGTCAGCGTAGATTCCGCTGCGCAGTACTTCAGCTGCTTGCGCGGCGTCGAGCCCCACGGACTGAGCTGCTTCAACCAGGACTTCGTGATTGCTCGGGTCTTTGCCCTCGGCGTGATAGGCCCGCAGCAGCGCCAGTTTGAGCGGCAACTGCTTGCCTTCGATACCGGCCCAATGCAGCAGGCGGTGCGCATCGAAGGTGTTATAGACGTGCGTACGCGGGCCGAAGGCAAAACCAACGCTCGCCCCGCGCTCGCGGATCATGGCCTGGGTTTCCGCGATCTGCTCGGGCGTGCGTCCGTATTTCTTGCCGAGATAATCGACAATGGCCTCGCCGTCCGGCCCCATCTCCGGATTCAGCTCGAAGGGATGCACGGCGACTTGAGCGTCGACCGTATCGCCCAGGCGCGACAGTGCAAGCTCGAGCGACGACAGGCCGATGGCACACCACGGGCATGCGATATCGGAGACAAAATCGATTGTTAGCTGTTGTTTCATTGCTTTCCTGACTGAAATAACCTGTGGCGCGGCCGCTTCGGCGCGACGAAAAGCGGCCCACAGGGTAGCCTAGCCTGAATCGCCAATTTTTGCAGGACCGCGCTCCCGATGTAAGCCGAAGCGGCCATCCGCGGCGTGACCCTCAGTCTGGCATTCCGTTGTGATCCCCGAGTGGCCTGGTGGGCCAGTCCACCCAGCGGTCCGCGCGGGTACGTTCGTGCGCTTCATTGAGCGGATAACGGATGCGGTTGTCGTCGCGCGGACGTTCGCCGATCACCATCAGCCTGACTTCGTCTTTCGTATTGTTGATGAACGTGTGACAGACGCCAGTGCCTGACGGAAACGCGACGGAATCGCCTTCAGCAATCGGATGAAGTACGCCATCGATCCAGACATCGGGCTTGCCTTCGAGCACGTACACAAATTCCTGCTCGGTACTTTCGGCGTGCGGATACGACGTGCGCCGGCCGGGCAGGAGCCTCACGTGATGAATGCCAATGCGCGTAATGCCGAGTGCGGCGGAAAGTGGCGCGTCGAGCGCCATTTTCTCGGTATCGCCGCGATAGGAATGCGCATCCGGTTCTTCCAGCTCAGTCCAGTGTTTGATGAAATCGGGTCGGCTCATCGGTTGTTCTCCTTGGGGGGACTACGGTCGATGATAGCGGCTTGTACACTCATTGTTCGTCGTTGGCCAGCGACGTGAGAATCCGGTACGCAGCAGTCACCCGTTCATCAATGGGGAAGTTCTTGTTCGCAAGGATGACGATCCCCAACCGCTTCTGCGGAATGAATGCGACGTACGCGCCGAAGCCGTTGGTCGAGCCGGTTTTGTTGATCCAGACGTCTTCACGAGGGGACTGCGGCGGCACGATTTCAGTGACTGGCGTTGCGTTGAAGATCATCGCCGACGAGTTTCCGTCCAGAAGCGTCTGCAGTTTGACGGGATACGGATATTGTTCCCATATCAGGTCCTGGGTCATGCCCCCTGCCTTGAAGTATCCGGTGTGGGTGTCCGTGATCGCGCGTTGGAGCTTCGGGTCCAACTGGATCAGATTCATGTTGACTTCCACGAAGCGAACCATGTCGGCAGCCGTGGTCTTCACACCGTAGGCTTCGGCGGACAGCACCCCAGGCGCCACTCTGATCGGTGCACCGTCTTTCGTGTAGCCCTGAGCGTAGTCGTTCAACTTCCCCGCAGGAACGTTGATGTAGCTACGCTTCATGTCAAGCGCGGGAAACAGACGATTTTCCATCAGCGCGCTGAAATCCTGCCCCATACTCTTCGCCGTAATCAGGCCGAGCGCGCCGATGCCGGGATTGGCATAAGTTCGATGGGTTCCAGGCGCATAGGTGGGCTGCCACTGCTTGAAATACTGCATCAACTGATCGTCGTTGCGAATGGAGTCCGGCACCTGCAATGGGAGCCCACCAGGCGTGTGCGTGCCCAGATTGAGAAGGCTGACTTCGCCGAACTCGCTATTTCGCAGGGACGGGAGGTATTTGCTCGTCTGATCCGACAGGGACAGATAACCGCTCACCTGCGCATAGGACGCGAGCGTCGCCGTCAATGTCTTACTGACAGAACCGAGTTCGAACAAGGTGTCGGAGGTAATCGGCGCTCTGGTTTTCGTCGACGCGAGGCCGTAGTTGAAGACGTAATGCCTGTCACCGTCGATGATGCCAACCGCCATGCCGGCAATGCCATCGCTCGCCATGACCGGTTGTATGGCGCGGTCCACCGTCCGTCTGATTCTGTTTTGCTGATCGTCGGCCGCATGGCCAACGGTTGTGACAGCGCACGCGAAGAAGGTTGCTGCGATGAGGCTTATGGTTCTCAGATTCATGTCCCTGATCGGTCGGTTTTGCGTAGGTGGGTGGCGGGCGTTGAAGCGGGTCTGCCGGGGAAGGAGTATGCGTGCTCACAGACTCATCGACTATCGACGATATCTTGTCCGTAGCGAAAGAAAATCTTTCGCGTGGCACGCGATATCCCTCCACGGCTTACCCGTCATTCACCGCCTACGCATGGAACCGAGCCATCGGACAGGAGCATGCGGGCGGGACAGCAAGTACGCATGAAACGACCGCCCTGCCCGTGCGCCGACGATCAGTACGATCCCATATAGTCGCGCTTGCCGATTTCAACGCCGTTGTGGCGCAGAATCGCGTAGGCCGTCGTGACGTGGAAGAAAAACTGGGGCAGACCGTAGTTCTGCAAATAGGTGCTGCCGACCAGCTTCTTCTCTTTCGGCGTGCCCGGGCGCAGGACGATTTCCTTGTTCTCGCTACCCTCGAACTGGGCGGCGTCGAGCGTGCCAAGGTGGGCCAATGCTTTGGCGATAAGCACTTGCAAGTCGGCAAACGTCACTTCAGTGTCGGGCCACGACGGCACTTCTATGCCGGCCAGGCGCGAACTGACGCCCTTGGTGAAATCCGCGGCGATCTGCACCTGACGCACCAGAGGAAACATATCCGGGAACAGGCGCGCCTGCAGCAATGCGTTCGGTTCGATGTTCCTTTCGGTGGCATGCGCTTCGGCTTTCTTCAGCACCTCGGACAATGCAGTCAGCATTTGCTTGAAGACGGGGACGGATGCGCTGTAGATGGAACTGGTCATGATTACTCTTTCGGTCGATGTTGGATGCCGGCGCGGAAGATGCCGCGCCGGCCGGTTGAATAGGCGGGGGGAAGGTTACCACCAAGCCGCGTAGAATCACGCAAGCTGGCATCACGACAGGGATGGTCCGGTCATGGCTGCGTTGCTCACGATACTCAAATTCGCTATCGTCATCGTCCTCGCCTCTTCATTGGTCGAGGCGCTAGTGCTTTCTGTCCGCCACGGCTGGCGCCGCTACGACTGGCGGGCGGCCAGTGTCTCGGTGGTCGACTATCTCGTGCGTGAGTATCCGTTGCGCTGGTTGCTCCCGCTCGTATTCTGGAGCGACGCCATGAACTGGTTCTGGCGGCACAGGCTCTGGACGCTACCGATGAACCATTGGAGCGCCTGGCTGGCGTGCTTCGTCGGCCAGGAGTTCTGCTACTACTGGTACCACCGGGCAGCCCACCGCACGCGCTGGTTCTGGTGCACCCACGCGATTCACCATTCACCCAACCAACTCAATCTGTCCGCCGCATACCGTTTCGGCTGGACTGGCCGTCTTACGGGTTCCTTGCTGTTCTTCATGCTCGCGCCGCTAGTCGGCATGCCGCCGCAGATTGTGATGGTGCTGCTTTCGCTCAACTTGCTTTACCAGTTCTGGCTGCACGCAACATGGATTCCCCGCCTCGGACCGCTGGAATGGATTCTGAACACGCCTTCAGCACACCGCGTGCATCACGCGTCCAACATCGAATACCTCGATGGAAACTATGGCGGCGTGCTGATCGTGTTCGATCGGCTGTTTGGGACCTACATCGCGGAACGGCGCGACGTACCGTGTCGCTACGGTCTGGTCCGGCCGATGACGACCTACAACCTGCTGACCATCGAGTTCGATCATTGGCGCGCGCTGTGGCGCGACCTGCTGGCCGCGCGCTCCATCGGCGAGGCGTGGGGCTATGTCGCCAAGCCACCGGGCTGGCGGCCCGATAACACCGGGGAAACGACCGAAGATCTAAGACGCCGTGCGGATCCACACGCCTTCGGGGCGGAACAACAATAGCAGTCTCACATTGCCGGAACTCGGCCTGATGCCCGATGCCCGGTGTGCGTTTCCCCTCAGGTTGATCGATGAAAAGAACGTCGGCATTTTGACGTGCGCTTGCGTTCGTGAAAAATGAATGATATTTTTTCATGAAATTTACATTGGCATTTTTCACGAGAGTCACTATGTTCGACCAGTCTGCCGAGCACGTCGCGAGCTACTACGCACGCACCTATCCTGCCCCGATTCCTCTGCGGCCGGCTCTGGAAGAGCGTCTCGACACGGAAGTGCTGATCATCGGCGCGGGTTTCAGTGGCTTGCACACAGCGCTGCGTCTGGCCCTCGCGGGCAAGCGTGTCACGGTGCTCGAAGCCAGCCGGGTGGCCTGGGCAGCGTCAGGGCGCAACGGCGGCCAGGCCCTGCTCGGCTGGTCCTGCGACATGCCTCCACTGGAGGCAGCGTTGGGTCTGGAGCGTGCCCGTCGACTGTGGGACAGCATGCGTTGGGCCGCCGGAGAGATACGTGAGCTGCCGGCGCGACATGGCTTCGATGCGGACTACCGTGCGGGAAGTCTGTGGGCCGCGGTACTGCCGCGCCGCACCGCGCTCCTCGAACAGGCCCAACGGGAAGCCGAAGAAAAGTGGGGCTACGACAAGATGCGCTTCATCCCTCGCGAGGAAATGCCTCAATGGATTGCAAGCGAACGCTATCAGGCGGCACTCTACGATTCCGAGGCGGGCCATCTGAATCCGCTGAAACTGGCCCAGGGCCTGGCCGCGGCGATCGAACAGGCCGGTGGACGCATCTTCGAGCAGAGCCAGGTGCTGGACTACCGCGAGACGCAGGGCGGCTATGTCGCGCGCACCGATAAAGGCGAGGTGCGGGCGGACGTGCTGGTACTCGCCTGCAACGCCTATATCGACCGCCTCGACCGTAAACTTTCCAGGCGCATGCTGCCTGTTGGCACCTATCAGGTGGCCACGTCGCCGCTGCAGCCGGAGGTGGCCCGCTCGCTACTGCCACGCAATAGCTGCGTGATCGACAACCAGTTCGTCCCCGACTACTTCCGCTTAAGTCCTGACAACCGCCTGCTATTCGGCGGCGGCTGCACGTACGCGGGCGGTATTCCAAAGGATATTGCGGCGGCTACCCGGCCTTATCTGGAGCGCGCATTCCCGCAACTGCGCGGAGTGGAATTCGAGTTTGCGTGGGGCGGGCATATCGACATCAGCATGAAACGCACACCGGATATCGGCCGACAAGGTGAGCGCTACTGGTTGCAAGGTTTTTCGGGGCACGGCGTGCTGCCCACGCTCGCCGCCGGCCGGGCGGTCGCCGACGCTATCCTCGGTGACGACGAACTGCTCGACCTGTACCGGGCCATCGACAATCCGCCTTTTCCCGGCGGTACGCTACTGGCCGCGCCGCTGGAGGTCATTGGCAAGACCTGGTATCGTCTGCGCGACAGAGTCTGAGAGAAGAGGCAAAAGATGAACAAGCAGGAAGAAATTGAAGGTCTCGCGATACTGATTCGGGACCTGCGCAAGCATAAGAAGGTGACGTTGGGCGCGTTGGCGGAAAAGATCGGCCGCTCGGTGGGTTTCCTTTCCCAGATCGAGCGCGGCCTCTCGCGTCCGACCGTGGGCGATCTGACCGCCATCGGCGAGGCCCTCGGCGTGCCCACCACCTATTTTTATAGCCTGAGCAAGCCGCGTGCGCTGCCTTGGGTGACCCGCCCGGATGAACGCCGCACGCTGTATTACGCCGAAGGCGTGACTGACGTGCTGGTGTCGCCGAACATGTCAGCGGGTTTTTCGATGCTGGAAAGCCACCTGGCGCCGGGCGCCAGCAGCGGCGACAAACCGTTGAATGACAGTGACGAGCAAGGCGGCTTCGTCCTCGAAGGCGAATTGACCATCTGGCTGGACGACGAAGCGCAACCGGCTACGCTCGGCCCTAACGACGGCTTCCAGGTGCCCGCGCACGCCCGGTTCCGCTACGCCAATCTTTCCGACGAACCTACGCGAGTACTTTGGGTGTTCACCTAGGGTTCAGGCAGTACGTGACGCAGCAGCGAACGCTGCGCTGAGTGTCAATTCGGATGACTAATGGACGGCGTTGTGATTATCGCGTTCAGTTCTGTTATGTCGTCGACTTGCCTACGTTTCCCACGACAGCTTTTAACTAAAGCTCAATCATCGCGTCATTTTTGCGTGAGAAGGACAACAATATGACTTCCCCCAGCGCCGACCTGCTCAGCGAAGTACGCGCCTTCCGCGCGGCGTATCCCGAGGTGCGTTACGTCGACCTCATTTGCCTGGATATCCCCGGGCACTTCTACGGCAAGCGCTACCCCATAGACATGCTCGAGAAAGTCGCTGCCGGCAGTCTCCTGAAACTGCCGCAGAACTGCATTTTGCTCGGCGCGCAAGGTGGCGTGTTCCCGATCGGCGACTATTGCTTCAACGACGGCGATCCGGATGCGCAGCGCCGCCTGATCGCCGGCACTCTCAAGCCCGTGCGATGGGAAAGCCAGCCATTGGGACAGATGCTGATCAGCTCGGACGGCACCGAGGCGCCCATCGAGTTCGAGCCGCGCGAGGTATTGGCGCGCGTGCTGAAACGCTTCGAGCGGCGCGGCATCCGCCCGGTTGTCGCCTTCGAACTGGAGTTTTATCTGTTCGACGCGAGGCTGGCGGACGGTCTTCCGCAATTCCCACGCGACCCGTTCTGCGACGATCCGGACGACCAGTCCAACATGCACATCGAACGATTGTCGCGCTTCTCCAGTGTGCTCAACGAGATGGTCGACGCGACGCGCGAGCAAGGCGTAGACGCTACCGTGATCACTGCCGAGCTCGGGCCCGGGCAGTTCGAGATCAACTTTGGCCACAACGACGACAGTCTGCGCGCCGCCGACTGGGCTGCCCTGTTCTGCCGCAGCACGCGCGGCGTGGCGCTGAAACACGGCTACCGCGCAAGCTTCATGAGCAAGCCGTACCTGCACGCACCGGGCAGCGGCATGCACGTGCATGTGAGTCTCTACGACGAGGCGGGCAACAACCTGCTGGCCGCCGACGGCCAGCGTCCGCTGCGCCATGCGGTGGCCGGATGCCTCGCCTTGCTGCCGCATTGCATGCCTGTCTTCGCCGCCAATCACAACGCGTTTCGCCGCTATGGCTGGAAGACGAATGCGGCCAGCCGTGCCAGCTGGGGTTTCGAGGACCGCGACGCCTGCATTCGCATTCCCGAATCGGATGACCGCAACTTGCGCATCGAACACCGCCTGGCGGGCGCCGACGCGAACCCTTACCTGGTACTGGCCGCTATTCTCACCGGTATGGAACACGGGCTGGATGCAGGCCGTGAACCCATCGCGCCGCTCAACGAAGACCGCAGGAGCGGCGTCGACTTTCCGCAAGACATGCTCACGGCCGTCGCCGCCATGCAAAGCCATCCGGTCGTAGGCAAAGGCATGGGCGAAGAGTTCGTGATGGTCTACTGCGAGAACAAACGGCAGGACCATCTGGATTTCATGAACGAGGTGAATGCGCGGGAATACCGCTGGTTCCTTTGAGCGAGCAGCTAGGTATTGGCTACCAGCAGCTCCTCAGCATTCTTTGGCGGCCGCAGACCGTCGGTTCTGCCCATGAAGTAGCGCTCGGTAAGATCGGCCGCCGAGACATGCCGTGCTTCTCTAAAGCCTGCTTCGCGGGCCAGCGCCAGAATCTCCGGCGGGGTGAAGAAGCTGATGAACGGTGTCCCGCTTGCTCGTGCGCCCTTCTCCGCCATCTCAAGTCCGGGGCGCACCTCAGGGTCCGCCATCTCAAGCGGGAGCAGGAACGTCATGGCGAGCGTCGATCCTGGAGCAAGGGACGCGACTTCGCGTAGCGTGGCCGCGTTCGCATCCTTGGTGAGATACATGCTGACGCCTGTGGAAACCACGATTGCCGGCTTGCTCTCATCGAAGCCGGCAGTCACGAGCCCGTCTCGCCAGCTTCCCCCCGCCTCGAAATCGACCGGCACGAAACGCAGCCAATCCGGAACGCCGAAGCCTAGCTCGGTCAGGCGCTGACGCTTCCATGCCTGAGGACCTGGCTGGTCGACTTCGAACACCTTGAGATGGGATGCGATCTCCGGCCGCCGCTGCGCGAAGCTATCGAGGCCGGCGCCGAGGATGACGTACTGATCAAGCCCACGGCCGGCCTGTTCCACGACCAGGTCTTCAATGAAGCGGGCACGCGCCACGATCGAAGCGCGAAAGGGTCGCGTGAATTGAGGGTCCATGTCCCCGCGGCTGCGCCAACCCTCGTCCGGGGACAGCAGTTTAAGGCCGATTACGTCTTCCAGCACATGCGGCGGCGGGTCGGACTGGACATGGAGAGCGCGCCACAAGGCGACTCGCGCTGCTGTACTGTCTGGCGCTGCATCTTGCTTGTCGGTCATGACTTTCGATCCTCCTGTAGGCGAATGTTGTTGACGTTACCCCATTTCATGCCTACGAGGTCAAGAAAGCTTTTTTCATCGTAGGTGCAGGATGGACCGCGTAATTCTGTCGCTCATAGAAGGGAACGGCATCTGGCCGCGCGTCGAGAAACACAGCAGTCATAGCGCGAGTACGCGCGTCGGCTTCCGCATATTCCGTCAAGGCGCGGCCCGCACCGCTGCCCCGTGTCGCCTCATCGACGACGAGATCGTCGATGTGCAAGTGCGCCCCGCGCGCCAACGTGTGGACCGGCCTCATCCCCATCACGCCAACAAGTTTGCCGCCTTGAAAAGCGCCGACAAGCTCGTAGCCAGAATGCGATTGCAGCCTGGCTCTTCTGAGAAATTCGTCTTGATCAAGTGCACGCAATTGCGCGATCACCGGAAAGGCTTGTGCCCATTCTGTCGGGGAAAGCCTTCGGATATCCAGGCTGTTGTTGTGATTGTCGGCCATAGCGGCATTCCGTCCTCGGTGGAAGAATGCCGATTCTGGCACAGCTACAGAGACATGCCGCCCGAGACTTCGATGCGCTGGCCATTGACCCAGCGATTGTCCTCGGACAGCAGCGACGCGATCATCGGGCCGATGTCGTCGGGCAAGCCCGCACGACCGAGCGCCGTGCCGTCCGCCACCAGCTTGTTGATCTCGGGATTGTCGCGCACCATGCCGCCGCTGAAGTCCGTGGCAACTGCGCCTGGCGCGACGGTATTGACGGCAATTCGGCGCGGACCGAGTTCCTTCGCGAGATAACGAGTCAGAACCTCGACCGCGCCTTTCATGGACGCATAGGACCCACTGCCTGGAAAAGTGAAACGGGTCAGTCCCGAGGAGATATTCACAATGCGTCCACCGTCCTTGATCAACGGCAGGAGCTTTTGTGTCAGGAAAAACACGCCCTTGAAATGGACATGGTAAAGACTGTCCAGTTCTTCCTCGGTTGTCTTTTCAAACGGCGTGTGATTCGACGTGCCGGCGTTGTTGACGAGGTAGTCGAAACGCTCGGCGCCCAACTGCGCAAGCGACGCCCGAACCTGCTCCACGAACGCGTCGAATGTGCTCACTTTTCCGGTATCGAGTGGCAGAGCAATGGCTCTTTGCCCCTCCTCCGCCACGAGGCCGACAACCTTGTCGGCTTCCGCCTGATTGGCGCGATAGGTAAATACGGAACTGACGCCGCGCTTCGCAAGGCTCAGGACCGTATTGCGCCCCAAACCGCGACTCCCGCCTGTCACGATGGCGATCTTCGAAATGGCGTCTGCCGATTGTGCTGCTGTCATTTTTGCGCTCCACGTTAGAGGTGTAGACGCAGCTTATTCCGGCCGATAGCGAGGCTGAATGCCCTAACTGTCCTTCTTCTTGCCTAATCCTGCTCAGGCTCTGCAGCTCGACACGAGAGGCAGTAACATGAGCAAATGCAGGCGCGGAGGAAGTTCATATGTCAAATGCCTTGGTCGAAGGTGTCAAACGCTATACCGACAATCAAGCCGGGAGCGAGGGTCCGTTCATGACCGCCATCGATGGCTTGATCATCATCCGGTCGGATCATGAAAAACATCCCTCTCATCTGATCATGAAGCCGGCTCTCTGTGTCGTCGTTCAAGGCGCCAAGTGGACGACGTTCGGTGACAGGCGCTACGACTACAGGGCAGGACAAGCCCTGATCGTCAATGTTGAGATGCCGGCGTTCAGCAGGATTGTCAAAGCCAGTCCAACTGAGCCTTACCTCGCTATTGCCATGGAGTTCGACCTCGCCATCATGCGCGATGTCATGGCATGTCTCGATACGCCGCCTGCGCCGGAAGACGAACTCGGCCACGGCGTTTTTGTCACCGAGATGGACGGCCCGCTCGCTGACTGCATGCTGCGCATGGTGCGTCTCCTCGACACGCCTCACGCTATTCCTATTCTCGCGCCGATGATCAAGCGGGAAATCTGCTACTGGTTGCTCACGGGGCGTCACGGCAACGAGGTCGCCCGGGTCGTGCTGGCCACCAGCCATGTGCATAAAGTCGTGACTGCCATCCATGCGTTAAGAGGCCAATTCACCGAGACTGTACGCATCGAGGAGCTGGCTGCCGTGGCACAAATGAGTCCGTCGGCATTCCACAGGCAGTTCAAGGCGCTGACGTCGATGACCCCGTTGCAATACCAGAAGCAGCTTCGCCTGCTTGAAGCGCGCAACCTGATGGTGGCAGGCATTGCCAATGCCGAAGCGGCGGCCTATCAGGTGGGTTACGAAAGCGCATCGCAATTCAGCCGCGAATACTCGCGTATGTTTGGAGCGCCACCTCGCCGTGACATAGAGGCTTTGAAAACGGCAACGACCTAGTGCTTCACGCCGCCGTGTCAATTCGCATCGCGCACCCAGTTGCCTCCATGCGCCGCGGCCTGCGCAGCGGGCGAGGTGGCAAGATAGGCGAGAGCCTGCTCGGTCGAGCCTTCGTGATGCGGTGTATAGCGCGGATTGAAATAGCGTAACGCTGCCGCGATCATCTTCCAGAACGACGGCAGGCAACCGCGCCGCGCCCCGGCACGCCAGGCGAGGATAAAACCGCGGTACGCGCCGGCGTCGGGATCGCGCTGGTGCATGAAGCGCGCACCGTGCGTGAGAAAGTACAGTAGGAGCAACACCGTCGACAACATATGGAAGCAGCGTTCGAAGTAGGTGCCGCCCATATGCCGGAAGATGTCGAAGGCTACGGTGCGATGCTCCACTTCTTCGGCGCCGTGCCAGCGCAGCAGGTCGAGCATGGTTGGGTCGGCATGGGCGGCATCGAGACCGTCGGCATTAAGCACCCAATTGCCGAGATAACCGAAAAAGTGTTCCAGCGCGGCGATGACACCCAGTTGCTGACGCAGCCAGAAACGCGTTTTACCGATCTTCAGTCCAAGCGGTTGCTCGCCGAGCAGCTTGCCAAACAACCAGTCGAGTTTCTTTGTGAAGGGCTGCGTATCGATGCCGTGAGCCTTGTAGTAGTGCGTGAGCACACCGCCGTGCGAGCGCGAATGCACCGCTTCCTGCCTGAGAAACCCTTCTGCGTCATCGCGCAGCGCGGGGTCAGCGATCAGCGGTAGCGCTTTGTTGTAGACGCGGCAGAACCATAGTTCGCCCGCAGGGAACAGCAGGTTCAGCACATTGATGATGTGCGTGCTCGACGGGTCACCGGGAATCCACTGGATCGGCGTTTGACTCCAGTCGAACTTCACATGGCGTGCCCTGATCTTGTATTGAGTGTGCTCTTGAGTCATGACGGTCTCCGGCATCCGGTGAGTGAGATCAACGCGGCACCATGCCGATGCGGGCGATCACGCGGCTTAGTCCAGGCATGTAGCGTGAGATGAAACGCATTGAATGCGCCTCGATGCCGATGGCGACCACAGGCTTGTTGCGCAATACCGCACGAAGCGCGGCTTTCGCGACCGTCTCGGGCTGCAGGCCGCGCAACTGGTACAGCTTGGTGGCTTTCTGGCGCATGCGGTCCTGCTCCTGAGCGCTGGCGCCGACATACTGGGTTGAGGCCATGATTCCCGTCTCGGCGAACCCCGGGCAGATTGCGCTGACGCCGATACCGTGCGCTGCGAGTTCTCCGCGCATGCACTCGCTAAGCATCAGCACGGCGGCCTTGGTGGTCGCATAGGCCGGCAGGTCGCGCGAAGGGGCGAAGGCCGCGGCTGATGCGGTGTTGATGATGTGGCCACCGTTGCCGCGCTTCACCATCTGCCGGGCGAACAGACGCGAGCCGTGAATCACGCCCCACAGGTTGACGCGAAGAATGCGTTCCCAGTCTTGTGCCGAGGTGTCGAGCACGCCGCCTGCCATGCCAATGCCGGCGTTGTTGACCACGATGTCCGCGCCGCCGAGGTCCGTCCCGACCCAGTCCGCCAGCACTTCCATCTGTTCGGCGCTGCCGACATCGGCTTTGCGTGCGTACGCCTGGCAGCCTGACAATCTGACCAGGGTAGCCGTACGTTCTGCGCTTGCAGTGTCGATATCGACCGCGACCACTGCGGCGCCCTGCTTCGCGAATTCCAGTGCAATGCATCGCCCGATGCCGCTGCCTGCGCCGGTCACGACCGCGAGCTTGCCGCTGAGCGGTTTGCGTGCGGCGTCCATACGGGCGCGTTGCAGCGTGTCCGGTTCGGCACCGCCTTCAGTGTGATCGACGAGTTCACGCACCATCCGGGCCATCTGTTCAGGGTGCGTGACCGGCAGCCAGTGCCGCGCAGTCAGCTCACGGCGCCAGTACTTCGGAACCCATCGCGAAAGATCTTCGGACAAGGCCGGGCTGACGTATTTGTCCAGCGTCGGCACGATCACCTGGACCGGCGCGTGGGTGTAGCGCTTGCGCGGCGTGAACAGGCAGCGGATGAAGTTGGCGCGGTACAGCGAGACGCCGCGCACGCCGTCCTGCGTTTGCGTCGGGCGCGGCGCGATCTGCGTCTTTTCCACGCGACGTAGTACTCGCGGCCACGCGCGGCCGAGCCACATGCGCCAGGTCAAGCCTGGCAGCACCGGCAAATGGAACAGCAGCACGTACCAGGAGCGCACCAGTTGCCCCAATAGCTTGCCGATCGAACGCGGCGTGGGACGCAGCAAGCGTGCTCGGATCCAATAAGCGACGTGATCGAGGCAAGGGCCCGAGCACGACGTGTACGACGCAATGCGCCCGCGCAAGCGCTCTTCGGTGACGAACTCCCAGCCCTGGATCGAGCCCCAGTCGTGCGCGACCAGATGGACGGCGCGATTGGGGCTCACGGCATCGATGACGGCGATGAAGTCGTCGGTGAGTTTTCCCAGACGGTAAGCTGCTGTCCCCTTCGGCGCAGAGGATTGCCCCGCACCGCGGACATCGTAGGCAATCACATGAAAATCGTGGGCCAGCAGTGCGGCCAATGCGTCCCAGACTTCGCTGTTGTCGGGGTAGCCATGCACTAACACCACAGTCGGCCGGGCGGGGTCGCCCCATGCTTTGGCGGCAAGCGTCACGTCGCCCGAGTTCACCGTGAATTCGGTGCGGCGCGTGGCGGGTGGCGCCTCGTACAGCGTGGGCGATATGGGTTCGGTTAGAAGTTGCATGTGCGCCTCCGTCATGCCGCGGCCAACGCCCGTCCGCGCTGCGCCCAGCGGCGCACATGCGGCAGGTCGTCGTCGAGCCAGTAGGCGTCGTCATCGGTGATGACCAGCAACTCTTCGAATTTGGCGCCCACACCCTGAAAGCCGAGATGCGGCTCGACGGCCCACAGGCCAGGCGTCGGCGCATGATCGGAGCGGCGATCGATCGACCATAACGGCGACCAGCCCTCTTTCCTGCCCGCGCTAACCTGGTCGAGGACGAGGTTGCGCGTGGCGTTCAGGCCGAAACGCGCCACAAAACGCGGCTTGGCCGGCTGGTTCAGCTTCGCGACACGATGCGCGAGCACCTTGAACGGATAGGCCTTGTGGCGCGGCTCGACGCCCTGTTTTCTGCACAACAGATCAACCGCGCGCGCCACGTCGGCAAGCGTGTGCCGTTGCTTCACCATGGTGACGATCAACTCGCGGTGCTCGGCCAGGTCGTCTTTCAGCTGTTCGAGAGTGAGATTCGTGCCGACGCAGGTGGCGTAGCCGACATCGGCGATCACACCGTTCAGCACCGGGGCCACGTCGAGAATGACCGGCATGTTTTCTTCCAGCCGACGCGAACCAGGAAAGAACGCCAGGTTAAAACCGGCCATGTGCGACAGCCCGGAAAAACCTTCAAAAGCGGTGCGGTCGCCAAACCAGGCGAAGGGTTTGTGAAGCCAATCGCGCACGCCGTGATCCTGCAGCCATTCGGTCAGCAAGCGGGCGGCGTCTTTTTCCGTCATGCCAGGTTGGAGCATTTCGCCGACACTCTCGACGCACCGATAGGCCAGTTGCTGGACTTCGCGGAACTGCGCCAGTTCGTCCACGTCGACGTGTGGAATGGACTTGTCACCCATACATGCCTCCCGAATATGCTGTCGACGGGGGCGCAGCCGCCCGTCACGATGACATTTATTATTGTTACATTATACAATGTAACGATTGGATCGTACACCACCCGGAACGCTCGTCCACTGGTTGTTTTCCCTGGGGGGCCTGGTTGGGGGTGCGCGATGGGGGACGTGAAGGCGTCGGGCTAGCCGAAAATACGGATGCCTGAACTCAGGCACCGACTCCGGCATTAGCCGTGTGACATGGGATGCAGTGGCGGACACGCCGGAGCGTTATTTACTCTTCGGCAAACCGCGCATTCGTTCCGGCTGTTGAGCGGCTGCTGACTGACCGCTGACTTAAGGAACCGGCGGGAAATGCCGCTTGCCGGCGGGGATCCGCAAACGCCGGAAGCGTTCTTTCTTGTGCTCTTCGTCGAAGTGGGCAAGAGACGGCTTGACCAGATCGCTGCGCGACACAATGCCGACGAGTTGCAACGTTTCGGAGTCCGTGACTACGGGCAAGCGCTCGAGACCGTGCACCGCAAGCCGCGTTGCGACGAGCCGGCAGGTTTCGCTCGGCAACGCAAATGCGGGGGAACGGTGGCGCAACACGTCAGCCAGGCGCGAATCGAGCGCATCTGCCTCCTCGTCATCGCGTATTTTTTCCAGTAACGCGCGATCGACGACACCCGCCAGCACGCCTTGACGCACAACCGGATAGGCGCGATGTGTTTGAGTCGCGCCGAAGTACGTTGCTAGCACTTCGCCCACGGACATATCGCCATCGATTGTCTCGACCGTACGCGACATCACTTCGTCGACGTGGTGGCGCTCAAGCGGATCGACGCCGTATTCGCGGTAGATGTGATAACCACGCCGGGCAATTTTCTCGGTCATGATCGAGCGCTTCATGACGACCGTTGCAAACCCGTGCGCGACCAGCGTCGCGGCGAGCAGCGGCAGCAACGCGTTGCTGTCGTGCGTGAGGCCGAATGCGAACACGATTGCGGTCAACGGCGCGCCCAGCGTAGCGCCAAGCGTGGCCGCCATGCAGACGAGCGGCCACAGCGCAGGTTCGCCGCCCGGCAGCACGTGGCCGAGCACAACGCCGAGCCCCGCACCCAACATAAGCAACGGCGCCAGGACGCCGCCTGAAGTGCCCGAGCCCAACGCCACGACCCAGATGATCGCCTTCACGATCAGGATCGCCAGCGCGAGCTGGATAGCAATATGCTGATGCAACAGATCGCCGATCACGTCGTAGCCGACGCCCAGCGCGCGAGGTTCGAGAAAGCCGCCGATGCCGACGACGAGGCCGCCGAGCGCGGGCCACCACATCCAGTGAATGGGCAGTTTGCCGAACAGGTCTTCGGTCTTATACAACGCGGCTGACAGGCCCGACGCGAGCGCGCCCGACATCAGGCCTGCAATGACGCAGGACACCAGCGACAACGCGCCGGGAGGCGCAGTCTCAAGCGGAAATAGCGGTCCCGTACCGAAAAATGCCGCGCGCGCAAAACCCGCGACTGCACACGCAAGGGCAACCGGCAGAAAACTGCGCGGGCGCCATTCGAACAGCAACAGTTCGACCGCCAGCAGCACGGCCGCCACCGGTGTGCCGAAGACCGCTGTCATGCCCGCCGCTGCGCCGGCGACCAGCAGCGTCTTCCGTTCCGCGGACGTGACCTTCACGCACTGCGCGATCAGCGACCCCAGCGCGCCGCCTGTCATGATGATCGGGCCTTCCGCGCCGAATGGCCCACCACTGCCGATCACAATGCCGGACGACAGAGGCTTGAGAATCGCCACTTTCGGCGACATGCGGCTCTTGCCGAACAGGATGGCTTCGATCGCTTCGGGAATGCCATGCCCACGGATCTTTTCCGAACCATAACGCGCCATGAACCCGACGATGAGACCGCCGATCACGGGGATGATTACCACCCAGATACCCAACGTGTTGAGGGCCGGTGGGCGGTCCGCAAACGAAAAATTCTGGAAGAAAAACAGATTGGTAAACAAATGAATCAGGCTCAGCAGCACGAACGCTGCAAGCGTGCTGAGCGCACCAATTCCCGCGGCGAGTGCGGAAATGCCGGGAAGCCGCGCGTTGGTGGAAAAGTCACGTTTATGGGTATCGAGACTCATGGTGACTCAAACATCGATCTGGGGGACATTGAACGTGCCTTTGAGCGACTTCAGTTCGGCACGGTGCATCTCGGCGAGACGGGCCAGCACCTGCTCGCCCGCTTTCAACAAATGAACCTCGACCTGGCGACGGTCCGTCTCACTGACTTTTCTGCGGACCAGATCGAGCGCCTCACAGCGGGACACGAGCGCGACCACACCGTGATGCTGCGCCTGAAGCCGTTCCGCAAGCTCGCCGACAGTCGCCCAGTCGCGCTCCGGATAACCCTTGATATGCAGGAGCAACAGATACTGCAACGGTGTGATGCCTTCGCCCTGCGCGGCCTGTTCAGAAAAACGCTCGAAGCGACGCATCTGGTAGCGAAACTCGGACAGTTGCTCGAAGTTCGCCTTGGTCAAGCCGCGAGTGAGTGTCTTCATCGGAGTGCCGTGGAGAAATGGATGAAGCGAAATTCTATCACGTCATGATATTTATGCGCGCACTCACGCGCAAGTACCTGCGATAGTGCGATTGCTATTGCTATTGCTAGGCCGCGCGGCGCTGCCTGGCGTAAGCCTGGCGATAGAGTCCCGCGATGAGGTCGGCCTGCGTGATCATTCCGGCAAGCCGCTGATTCGAGTCCAATACCGGGATGTGATGGTGACCGTAGTTCGCGAACACCGGCACCAGTTCGACGATCGGTGTCCCCGCGTCGACCGTGTGAACGTCGACGTTCATCAATGCACCGACGAGCGGCGCCGGCGTGATGCTGCGCCGGAACCAACGTTGCATGGGGGACGACAAACCGGTCCCTTTGCTATACGCCCGTTTGTCGACAAGGTCGGCGCGGGTCACGATGCCGATCACGTGCTGCCTCTCGTCAGTGACCGGGAGTGCCTTGATATGGCGCTGCTTCAGCAGACTCCATGCGGCCGACGCTCTCGTGTTTGCCGACACGGCGACCAGCGAGCGCGACATGATGTCCGCGCACGTCAGCTCATTGAACGTGCGGGCGTAGGCCTGCAACTGAACGTCGCGCAGCAGGGATTCGAGATCGTCCGTATCGATGTCGAGCAATTCCCCGCGGCGGTTCAGCACCGCCTCGAGGTCCGCGCGCGTGAAACCTTCGTTCGACGCCGCAGCCGATGCGGCCGCGCCTTTGCCCGAACTCTGCGCAACGTGCGGATATCGATGCCCGGTAGCAGCGTGGTAGACGATAGCCGCGCACAGCAGCATCACCGACTGAATCGCAATCGGTTCAGCCACAAAGCGGTAGCCGAGCGCATGCACGGCCGGACCGCCAAGAACCGCGGTGAGCGCGACCGCGCCCGACGGAGGATGAACGCACCGCAGCGCGAACATCGCGCAGATCGCCAGCGAGACGGCCAACGCAGCAGCGCCTACCGGATCGGCGATCCAGCTTGCACAGGCAACGCCAACCGTCGCGGAGACGATATTGCCGCCGATGATGGACCACGGCTGCGCAAGCGGACTGGCGGGAACCGCGAACAGCAGCACGGCCGAAGCACCCATTGGCGCAACGAGGAGCGGAATGTTTGCTGCTGGTCCGAGAAGGACGTGCATTGTCCCGCCGGTGAACGCAATCCCTAACAACGCGCCGAGACACGATCTCAGACGTTCCGGCCACCGGACGGCAATGGGATGGGGAGCAAAGCTGGAAAGCCAGCGAATGAGGGCGTAGCGGGACAAGGTTTAGATGGAAAAGTTGGCGGGTATCACGTGGGACGGGACCACACCTTCAGGCCGAATCCTCACGAAATGAACGAACGTCTCGCCGGCATTATATCTTGTTGTGATATAAAAGTACGTTCCGCGCCACCATGCCCCGATGAAACCAGCGTGGCCACGCGGATGCCGCGCCTCGCTCCGATGCGCGGCATCCGGATTTACCGCGCGGTCCATCCCCCGTCGATGACCAGATTTGCGCCTGACATGTAGGCCGAGTCGTCGCTCGCCAGAAAGACTGCGGCGCCGGCCACTTCGTCAGGAGAGCCAATTCGCCCGAGCACCGTCGCGGCTTCGAAAGAGCGCCGCAGACCGGCCGGATCGGGGCTGCTGGAGAACACGTCCTCCAGCAATTGCGTCGTGACGGGTCCGGGACAAAGGCAGTTCACCCGAATACCTTGACGACCGTGGTCGATCGCCATTGCCTTTGTCAACATCACCACCCCGCCCTTCGAGGCACAGTAGGCGGCCACATTGGCTTCACCCACGAGTCCCAGTTCGGATGCAATGTTAATGATGACGCCGCGACCGCGCCTTTGCATCGCCGGGATGATGGCTTTCGAACACAGGAAAACGCCTTTCAGGTTCACGGCCATCAGCCGGTCCCATTCCGCAACGGTCGTGTCGAGAACGGTTTTCGCGAATTCGATGCCAGCGTTGTTGACCAGAATGTCCACGTTCCCGAATCGTGCTTCAGCGAGACGAACCATTTCACTCACGTCGGAATCCAGCGACACATCCGCACGAACGTAGCAGGCTTCGCCGCCCGAGGCGCAGAGCGCGTCTGCCTCGGCGGTCGCGTCCGTTACGTCGGCAAGCGCTACCTTCGCTCCTTCGGCCACGAACCTTTCCGCTATCGCGTATCCGATGCCTCGCTGCGCACCCGTAATCAGGGCAACGCGGTCTTTCAGTCTCATGTCGTTCTCTCGCGTAAACAGGGTGAGCTTCATGGTATCAGCCGAGGTCATCCTGATTCCCTGAGGCAGTTGGGGCCGTCGCCCACGTACGCAGACGCGCCCTTCTCGCGCGCAATGCCGATGTGAAACTTTCCAGAATCCGATTGATTGCGAGCAACGTACGAGGCAAAATCATCCTGTTAAATTGATGACACTATCCGGGTATACGTCTTAACAGGTTAAGCATGGCCCAAGTGAACGACGACGAAAACAGCAACCGGCTCGGCAACTATCTGAAGAACCGGCGGACCAAGCTCGATCCCGCTTCCTTCGGTATTTGCGGCGGCCGGCGGCGCACGGCCGGACTACGCCGCGAAGAGGTGGCGCAGCGCGCCAATATCAGCGCGGCCTGGTACACGTGGCTGGAGCAGGGGCGCGGCGGCAATCCGTCAGCGGACGTGCTGGACCGCATCGCGAAGGCACTGATGCTGACCGAAGTCGAGCGCGAACACGTGTTCCTGCTCGGCCTCGGCCATCCGCCCGAAGTCCGTTATCGCGGCGGTGACGCGATCACACCGCGACTGCAGCGCCTGCTCGATGCGCTGCCCTACAGCCCGGCAATCGTCAGGACTGCGACGTGGGATGTGGTCGCCTGGAACCGCGCCGCCGCGACCGTGCTCACCGACTACGGCTCCCTGCCACCCGAACAGCGCAACGTCCTGCGCATGATCTTCTGCGATCCCCGCGTCCGTGCCGCGCAGTTCGATTGGACAAGCGTGGCCCGCTTCGTGGTGGGCGCCTTCCGGATCGATGCTGCGCGCGCAGGCGCCGACGCCGAGGTGGCGCCGCTCGTCGACGAACTGTGCCGCTCAAGTCCCGAGTTCGCCGCCATGTGGCGGGATAATGAAGTACTGACCTACGGTGAAGGGGTCAAGCGCTTGCGTCACCCCGTGCTCGGGCCGATCTCACTGGAATATTCGTCCTTCGCAGTCGACGGGCGGCCGGATCTTCAGATGATCGTCTACAACCCGGCGACTCCGGTCGATCAGGAACGAATCAGATCCCTGATCGAAGGCACGCAGGTAATCGCAGCGAAGTGAGCCCGAGGCACCCTCGAAGTGCGAGGATCGGAAGTCGTTGAGACGGCACGGATCCAAACGCGCGTTTCCAACACGCGCCTCAATAGATCGCACTCCATATAATGACAACACCGCCTTTTGTCTGAACTATTTGTGCACCACGACGTGTAACGGCAGGTTACGTTCGACGTGACGGGAACACGTAACACCTGGGACGTAACACGCGCCACGCGATGTCGTCACTGCGTTCTCCATCTCACCCGATCTACCCCTTCCAGCAAGACCCTCATCGCCGCACCCAACTCAAGTTCAGCACTGCCCGTGCGCGGAACGTGCCGCGCTCCGTAACCGGCGCATTGGCTCGGAACTTGCAGCGACCAATTGCCCGAGCAAGCCACATACGAGCATGGCGCTACCGCGCCAGCTCCAAAATTAAACTAAGGCGACGCGCACAAACGCGGTCTCGGGCTAGAAAAGCAAACGTTTCTGCAAGACCGATCAGCGGTTTTCCGGGGGCACTGATTACACCTTCCAATCAGGACGCGATTTCATCGCGAAAGGACTAATCATGGCTCCCTTCAAACACACTCTTGTTGCATCGGCGAGCGCACTCCTATGGTGGTCGCTAGCCACTTCTTGTCAGGCCGGAGACGTCACGACCACACCGCCTCCCACGTTTACGCAAGGCAGCGGATGGACGACAGCCGGGCAACCAGGATCGGGGTTCGCGTGGGCAGGAGGCAGTACCACATCCGGTGCACAGGCCGGCAGCGGTGCGGGTAGCGGCTCGGTTTGGGCCGGCGGCTCGGCCTGGGGCGGCGGTTCGGTTTCCGGCTCGGGAGGTGGGTATGGCGGCGGCTCGGGTGGCTCCACTGGTTCGGGCGGTTCGGGTGGTGGATACGGAGGTGGATCGGGTGGTTCCGGCGGCTCTGGTGGCTCTGGTGGCTCTGGTGGCTCTGGTGGCTCTGGTGGATCGGGTGGCTCTGGTGGATCGGGCGGTTCGGGTGGTGGGAACGGCGGCGGCTCTGGAGACGGCGGCCACGGTGGCTCAGGTGGCGGGTACGGCGGCGGTTCTGGAGGCTCCGGTGGTTCGGGCGGTTCCGGTGGCTCGGGCGGGTCCGGCGGTTCGGGTGGTGGGAACGGCGGCTCAGGTGGTGGGTACGGAGGCGGTTCCGGAGACGGCGGCCATGGTGGTTCGGGTGGCGGTTACGGCGGCGGCTCTGGAGGTTCGGGTGGCTCCGGTGGCTCCGGTGGCTCCGGTGGCTCCGGTGGCTCCGGTGGCTCCGGTGGCTCAGGCGGTTCCGGCGGCTCGGGCGGTGGCAACGGCGGCGGCTCGGGTGGCGGATACGGCGGCGGCTCCGGAAACGGTGGTCACGGCGGCTCCAGCGGCTCCGGCGGCTCCAACACCGGCGTTGGCTCCAGCAGCGGCAGCCAGACCACCGGCGGCCTGCTTGATCCGATCGTGAACCTGGTCGTCAGCGTCGGCGCGATTAGCGTGCCTATCGTGCCGATCACCGTCGGCAACAACAGCGGTAGCGGCAATGGCAACGGCGTCGCCAACGGCACAACCGGTGGTTCGCATGGCGTCACAGGCGGATCGAGCGGACATAGCACCGGTGGCCTGCTGGCACCTGTGACCGCGTTGCTCGGCGGCCTTTCGGTAGCCTCGGTGAATGGCACCTCGCAAGGCAGCAGCAGCCCCCTCGCACCGGTTACTACCCTGCTCGGCGGACTGACCGGCGCATTGGGAGGCGGCGCATTGGGAGGCGGCACCTCGCAAGGCAGCAGCCCTCTCGCACCGGTTACCAGCTTGCTCGGCGGACTAACCGGAGGCCTGGGCGGCGGCACCTCGCACGGATCGTCGACGAACACCGCGTCCAATCCGGTTGCACCACTGACCAACCTGGTCGGCACACTGACCGGCTTACTCGGCGGCGCAAGCGGCGGCTCGTCTCCGCTCGCCCCGTTGACGAACCTGCTCGGCGGCCTCACAGGTGGACTAGGCGGCAGCAGCACGCCGTCCACACCCAAGCATTAATCCGCAATGCGAGGTGCCCCGGGGGGCACCTCCAGCGCGACCGCCACGAAGTCGGGCCCGGTCACAACCCCACACACCTTTGCGAACATCACAGCACGTAACAGACACGCACCGAAGCGGCCCCGCGGAATCGTTACAATGCCCGCATGAATCCCCCCTCAACTGAATCGAATGCGCGACATGCTGACCTCCTATTACTGGAGTGACGACGCCATCCGCAGCCGAAGCGTGAGCGACATCGTGCTGTCAGGCACAGTCGACGTTCCTATGCCCCCTGCACGTCTGCTTGCGGATTGGGAACGAGAGATATCGTCGCATCTGGTCCTGGAACCCGGGGACGTCGAGCCAATGCCTTTGCCGCGAGCACGAGCGCGCTGGCCGGACTACACGCGCTGCGTGCAGGCCGTGTCCGATTGGACGCACGCACTCGGACTGCCCGAGGTGCTTGCCGCCAGTGACGTCGCCCTCATGGCCTGCCGCGGCGCAAGGTACCACCATGACGGCGCGCAATATGGCGATGCGGCCTTCTGCAATCTCTTCATGAGCGAGGACCGCGGTCTGGACTTGCATTTCCCCGCTTTGGGCCGGCATATTCCGCTGACCCGGGGAACGGTTGTGATATTCGATACTGGCCAGCCTCATGGCGTCATTCAGCGCGGCGGCAGTGGTTTTAATGCAGCCGACTTCACGCCGGACCAGGATTGGATCCAGATATTCCTGACCTGGGAGCTTCCCATCGAAAATGCCCATGTGGGACACGCACTGAAGGTGGCCTTCGACGTTGCCCCTTCGACCTCGTCACAACTGGATACCGAGCAAGTCCAGCTAAACGGCGAACAGGTCATTGTGTGCCCAGACTCGGGTCGCTGGCATCGGGCTGACTAGTCGTCAGAATCACACCGCGACGTTGCCCTGACAGGCGCGAGGGTTACCGTCCTGCACCGCCGGCCGCCTGTATGATGGCGGGCTTGCGTCCGACGAAAGCCCGCGCCGGCGGTCCGCGCAGATCGCGCACCGCCCGCTGCCGCTACGCGGCGCGAATGCATCCATTCACGATGACCCAAAGGAAGACCGCCATGACGGCCACAACGCAATTCGATCAGGTTTCCGTTATTAAACGCGCCAACGTCTACTTCGACGGCAAGTGTGTCTCGCACACCGTTCTTTTCGCCGACGGCACGCGCAAGACGCTCGGCGTGATCCTGCCCGGCACGCTCAACTTCGGCACCGACGCGCCGGAACTCATGGAAGTGCAGGCCGGCCAATGCCGCATCCGCCTCGACGGCAGCGACGAGTGGAAGACTTATGGCGCGGGCGAGTCGTTCCCGGTGCCCGGCAAGAGTCGCTTCGATATCGATGTGATCGAAACGCTCGATTACATCTGCAGCTATCTGTAAAGACGGAAGAGTGCCGGGTCATTCCCCCGGCACCCTCACCCACCTTGCTGACTTTTCCTTTGTGTTTTCGATGACACCCTTCCCTTAAGAGCGGCTGTCTGCGAAAACCACCACACGGTTCACGCCTAGGTTCCCGCGTTAGTCAAGATTGCAAGGCTTGGGCAATAGTGCGTTGCGCTCAAGTACGGCGCTTGCTGTGCACGAACTCCAGCAGCGTTAGACGTAGGCGGATCGATAAAAACTGATGCATTCTTCGATCCCGCGGGAGCGGTGAGGGTCATCGTCACCTCCCACCAGTTACCCGATTTCACTGCGCTCAGCGAAGTTGCCTGTCCGGCGCCCCATGTCCCACGCACTACAGCGCCCGTATTCGTATTGAGGACCCAGCCGAATTCGGTGCCGCTCGGGTCATCGGTCTGGATTGATCCACCTGGGAAAACCGTCGCGTTGGTGGTGGCGAGAACATAGTCAGTGAAACTATACGATTGGCCACCCTGAACCCTGATGATTTCGCGGACATTCGAGACCGACGAGCCATTCGTGCTGGTAACCATTGCTGCCCCCTTGTTCACTCCGGAGACATCGGTCGCAGGCACAGCGGTACCTCCATTTTGTTGCGACCATGCATCCGGTGTGGCGAGACTCAACGGCGAATTGATCAGATTGTTTGCGTAGCAGGCAGCCACGGCCTTGTCAGCAGGCGGTCCGTAAAACTTTGCGATGCTCGCCTGGATGGCATTATCGGTCGTGTCGGATGTCGCCTTGGTAATCACCGCCCCTTCAAAAAACTGAATGGGAGCACCGCTACCGTCGCCGCCTTCGCCAAGCGAAAGACCACCCTGCCATTGCCCATTAAATGCATGACCCGCGTCGTTGCCAAAGTTCAAGGCTTCTGGGGGCGCCTGGTCATAGAGTGCTGTGAGTACACTCTGCGAAGCAGAGCCGCCTTTGACCACGAAGATATTTGACGCCGTCACTGGTGAGTATTTGGAGAGTACCGTGACGAACTTTTCTTTTGGAGGCTGCTGCGGGCCGTAGAGATAAACGCCTGCCTCCGCGTCGACGCCCGGCCAGTTAATATCGAGTGCATTGCATACAGGGTCTTTTACGTTGGGTGCCTGGTTCGAGTCGCCGTCACAATAGCCAAAAACAGCTGCGTTGCCGTTTGAGAATGCCAGCGCGAACATTTCGCCTTCTACTTCTCCATGCGCATAGGTGCCCGGGTTAGCACTGCTTTCCATATTTCCATAGGTTCCGCAGCACGTGGAGGACTGGCTATAGTGCGCTCCCGCCACCATATATTCGGCGATATCGCTATCACCAATCGACTGGTTCACCGTGCCGAACCTGTTGCGATACGCTTGTCCCGCCAAAGTACCGAGAGCTGGAATCTGGACGCCTTGCAACGGCACGAAGCCTAACTTGGCCGGCGTACCGGGGAGCGCCGGCAAATCGTTTCCGATCGACAATTGGAGGGTCGGTGATTGGGTGGTCAGCGCGGTGGGGGGCTGGAGCAGTTGAACGGTCAGTGCTCCACTGGTACCTGGAAGCGTGATTGTCGCAAAGCCGTTGAGGACCGGAACAGTCGTTGCCTTTTGCTTCCCTGAGCCGCTATTCGGCAGGGTCAGTGACTCTGTTCCGTCCGCGTTGAGTGTGAGGGTGGCCGCCACGTTGCCAAATGCTCCTCCCTTGAGAGGCGCAACCAGGTCG
The DNA here is from genome assembly GCF_046026675.1 of Paraburkholderia sediminicola. Classification (GTDB taxonomy): domain Bacteria; phylum Pseudomonadota; class Gammaproteobacteria; order Burkholderiales; family Burkholderiaceae; genus Paraburkholderia; species Paraburkholderia sediminicola_F. The sequence goes on from NZ_JAQQEY010000002.1 coordinate 3,235,530, forward strand.
ATCTGATCGTAAATGTAGGTGACGGAACAACTTGTATTCTTGCAGAACGCGTTCGCGCTCTTGACGTTGGCCGATCCGATCAGCGTGCGATCGGCGCCGTTCGGCAAGCTACCCGACGTATAGGGGTAGATGTCCTGCGTTGCACTATCGGACGCACGTTGAACCTGGAATAACGGGCCCCTGTAATTCTTTGTCAGCAAGCGTGTCACGCTATGAGCCGCGGAACATGGCGTGTTGGCAGTTGCTGCAGCGTCGCAAGGTAGCGAGCTCGCGGTCGCCTGTTCCGTTGGCGTACTGTCATTTGACTGGGCTGCGTCATTCGTCGGCGACGTACTTGCGTTCGACACCCCTGTCGCTTGAGATGCGGACGTGCCGCTACTATCCCCGTTACACGCGGCAAGCCCGACGGTCATCGCCAACATCACAGCAATTAATCCGGTTCCTCTGGACATCATGACCTCCTCCTATGAAACCACGCTTCCGATTAGACTCATTCAACTTAGTTATGCAAAATGATTCATCCAGAATCATCACTGGCCAGATGGGTTCAGAACTGCCACTCACTCCCAGCGGGTCAGAAAATGTGCTGCCGAGCGATGCAACGCGCCGCACCAACCATACGGTGCGCGGGAATGAGGTTGATTGTCTGGTAGACCGCGAAGATGCCGGCATGCGCGGCGACCAGGCAGTCGAAATCCGTCGACTGGCCGTCATGCAGTATCTCGCCGGCGACTGGCGGCGGCATGGTACTCATCGCGTTTCGTGAGCGCCGGTGGCTAGTACACGAGGTCGGCGACCAGCATCGCCACCATCCATTGCGGTACACAGCGGCTCACCATGCTCGTCTCCACTATCGTTGTATCGATCGGCTGCCCAGCGGGACAGCATCTGATGACGCGAGACGGTAGGGTCGCCGCGCTAGGTAATAATATTAGTCAACAATATCAAATTATCGCCTCAGTACAATCCCGTATGCGCAGATTAAGGGATCGAACAGTAACGTCCATATAGTGGGGTAAACAGTGTATGCCTGCCTGAATTTCGCCAATATTATCGCTAATACAATTTGTAATAAATCGGCAATCCGCTAGTTGAGCGGTCGTTCCTCAAGACGATTGAGCACGCGTGGCAACTGAAGCATGTCTCACGAATATGTGGGGGCTGGGCTAGTCGTGCGACTCACTGAAAGCGCTCGTTCTTTGCGGTCAGCGCCGTTTATGTGGCCACTTCTCGGGAGAGCGCTGCGCAACGAAGAATGGTGACGAACTTATCGGCTGGCGGCGTTCTGTGCGGGGTTTGTCATCGCTTTGTCCAGTTTCTCCAAAAGAAATTCGGCGAAGACCGCTACTGCGGGCGGCACCGGTGGACGGCTCGTGTAGACGAGTTGCAGGCCGAGGCCGGTGCCGGCGCGCCGATAGGTCGGCAGCACACGTACCAGTTTCCCCTGCGCAATGATTGGCTCAACTATCAATTGCGGCAGCAACGCGATGCCCAGTCCAGCTATACAAGCCTGCGCCAGCACTCGCATGTCGTTGACGGCGAACCGGCTGTTGATCGACACTTCCTGACTACCGCGTGGACCCTGCAGACGCCACGTGTTGCGCCCCTGGCGATTGGAAATCGTCAGGCAGTCGTGTTCGGCCAGTTCACGCAGCGTGCGTGGTGCAGCGCGCCGTTCCAGATAGCCCGGACTCGCCGCGAGGATCATTGCACTCGGCGCCAACCGACGTACCTTAAGGCCGCTACGGCTCTCGATGCCCATGCGCAAGGCCAGATCGATGCGATCGGCGATCAGATCGGCAGGCGTATCGTCGAGCAGGAAGTCGACGCTGATGTGTGGATAGCGTGCGTAGAACTCGACCAACCATTCCATACGGAAGAATTCGAACAGGCCGGCCATCGCGGTGACGCGAACCGAGCCGGACGGTGTCTGCTCATCTGCATGGAGCCGGCCGATCTCGAGAATCTGATCAAGCGCCGGCGCATACCGCTCGAACAGCGCCTGACCTTGCGTGCTCGGCGCGAGTTTGCGAGTCGAGCGATGCAGCAGACGTGTGCCGAGTTGCCCCTCGAGTTGATCGATGCGTCGGCTCAGCGTATTTGCCGGCATCTGCAGACGCCGCGCCGCCTCGGAGAAGCTGCCGGCGCGGACGACCTGGACGAACATCGCCAGATCATTCAGATCAAGCATTTCATCTCTCCATAAATGGATTAATCAAATCCGATTTTACCATCTAGTGTGAAGCACCTTTAATCCCCATACTTGGGGTGTCACACAGGAGGCGGCCATAAAAAGCCATTCTCCCGCTCCACTCTACGGTGGCATTGCATATCCCCGATACCGCGCACGGGCGCGGCAACTTAATGATTCAAGGAAATTGATTTGAAGAAGCATCTGATGATTGCGGCTGGTGCACTCGCCGCCTCACTGTCGTTTTCGGCCTTCGCGGACGTGTCGACATACCGGCTCGATCCGGACCATACGTACCCGAGTTTCGAGGCCGACCATATCGGCGGCCTGTCGGTCTGGCGTGGCAAGTTCGACAAGTCGCAGGGCACGGTGACGCTCGATCGCGCAGCAGAGACCGGCACGGTTGAGGTGACGACCGGCATTGCGTCGATCCACACGGGTAGCACGAAGCTCGACCAGAACCTGCAGTCGGATCAGTTCTTCGACGCGTCGAAGTTCCCGGAAGCGACCTACAAGGGCACGATCAAGTTCAAGGGCGACAAGCCGGCCTCTGTCGTCGGCAATCTGACAATGCATGGCGTGACCAGGCCGCTGACGCTGAAAATCGACTCGTTCAAGTGCATGCCGCATCCGATGCTCAAGCGCGAAGTGTGCGGCGTCGACGCGGTGGGCGAATTCGATCGAAGCGACTTCGGCGTCGACTTTGGCAAGACGTACGGCTTCAGTATGAAGACCAGGCTGCTCATCTCAGCCGAAGCACTGAAGCAGTAATCCCGTCGGACCACCGCGCGCTCTGCGTGAGGTAGCACAGTCCTGGCAAAATACCCCCATGGAGAACAACCATGTCGAACACCCAGAAACTCATCGCCGTCGTGGGCGCAACCGGCCAGCAAGGTGGCGCCGTTGTGCGCGCGTTGCAGGCGAGCGGTCAATTCAAAGTGCGCGCGTTGACGCGCAATCCGGGCAAGCATCCGGAGCTGGGCGGCGAAGTCGTTCTGGCGGATTTCAATCGCCCGGAAACGCTTAAAGCCGCATTTGCCGGAGCACACGGCGTTTTCCTGGTGACCAATTCCTGGGAAGCACAAGCAGACGAGCCCGAGCAGGCGCTCGCGGCTGTCAACGCGGCGAAAGACGCCGGCGTACAGCACTTCATCTGGTCGACGCTTCCCAATGTGGAAACGATCAGCGGCGGCACGATCAATGTCCCGCATTTCACGGCCAAGGCGAAGGTCGAACCCATCGTGAGTGAAGCCGGATTTCCGTACCACACGTTCGTGATCGCGCCGTTCTATTATCAGAACCTGATCGGCCTGATGGCTCCGCAGAAACAGGCGGATGGCGCCGTGGGTTGGGCGCTGCCGCTTGATCCGGAGCGGCGCGTCATCCATATGGGCGACATCACTGAACTCGGTCGTCTCGTGGCCGGCGCGTTCGCCCAGCCGGAACTCGTGGGGGCCGGCGAACATTTGGCGTTGGTCGGTGACTTCCTGAGCTTCAACGAGATCATCGCCACCCTGAATCAACAAGGAAGCTCGCTCTCGTTCAAGCAGGTCCCGCGCGATGTTTTTGCCGGCTGGTTTCCGCACGCCGACGGTATCGCAGCGATGCTCGCCTACTTCGAAGCGCACACCTATCTTGGCTCGGATTCGCGCGACGCGATCGCGCTCGCTAACAAAGTCGCCGGGCAGCAGCCGACGAAGTTTGCCGCATGGGCCAAGGCGAACTTCGCGATCCCGGCAGCCACCTGAACGAAGTGCACTGATCAAACCACGAACGAGCTAATACCCATGAGCCGAATTCCTACCCACACAGTCGAGAGCGCGCCCGATCTCGGTGCGCACCAGCCCCGCAGCACTGATCGAGGAGCTGGGGCCTGGGCTTCCACCTCACGCTCGCCGACGTGCCGGGCATGCGCAGCAGCGGTACGGGTGACTGGTGCGGCATCTTCAATTCCTACTACTGGATCGATCGCTCCAAGGGCATCGGCGCGGCGCTGATGACGCAAGTGCTGCCCTTCTTCGACATACCTGTCATCGAGACACTCATTGGGTTCGAGATGGCGGTGTACCAGCAGGTGGGAACGGCCGTACCCGCTGCATGACACCAAAACGCGAGCGCTGCGATCGGAACGGCCGGCCGGTTTCGAATTTTTCGTCGCGTCATATCTGCCAGGACCGGCGTATGCGCTCGCGAATGTCATGCAGGCGCGAAACGGATTCGTTGGAAAAAACGAAACGCAGATAGCGGTCCGCGCCGGGTCCCCAATTCGTCATCGGCGTGGCCGCGATCTTGCCGTGTTCGAGCAGCAGCTTCGACGCCTCGGGTGGCTCCAGACCCAGCTCACGGGTATCGATGAGCGTCGACCAGCCGCCGTGCGGACGGATCACCGGCAGGTCAGCAAGCGCGCTCATCAGGAAGTCGCGACGGCGTTCCCATTCCGCGACTGCAGCAACCACGCCGTCGTCGGTCGCAGTGAGCGCGGCAGTCGCGCCGGGCATCGCGATTCCAACCTGACACACCACGTTCGACAAACTCACGAGACGTACGTCGTTCATGATCGATGCGGGCCCAATGATCCAGCCGACGCGCCATCCGATCATCCGATACTCCTTCGACACCGCGCCGATGGTGATGGTGCGTTCGCGCATGCCCGGCAAGCTGGCGGGATGAATGACGTCGCGCCCGTCGAACAGGATGCGCTCCATCGCCGCGTCATAAACCAGCCAGATGCCATGGCGCGTGCAATGTTCCGCAATCGCAAGCCATTCGTCCCGCGATGCGACGTAGCCGCTCGGCATCGAAGGCGACATGATCAGCAGCGCTTTCGTTCGCGGTCCGATCGCCGCGGCAAGACTGTCGAGATCGAGCCGCCAGCCGTCGGCACCCGGTTGCAGCCGCGCGAACCTCGGCACGCCTGCGGCCAGATGCACCCGGTTGATCAGCCCAGCGTAGGTCGGATCCGTCAGCACGACCTCGTCGCCCGGCTCAAGAATCGACAGCAGCACGTTAAAAATTCCCGCAAGACCACCGGCCGACACGATGCATTCGCTCGCGGCGTCGTATGTGACGCCTGCGGCGCGGCCGACCCGCTCGGCGGCCGCCTCGCGCAGCGCACGCTGGCCGGTAAAGGGCAGGTAGCTGTTTGCCGCGTCGTCGTCGATCGCCGCGTGCGTGTGAGCCAGCGCCTGCGCCGGTGGCCGCAGGTCGGTATCGAGATTCTCAAGCCTTAGAATGTCCGCGTCATGCAGAGAATCCGCGGCATCGCCGATGCGGTCGACTCCAATGCCAGGAATATTTCTTAATCGAGATACTGTCACACGGGCCTCCGTTATCGTTTTAATATATTAAAGTGAAAAAATCCTCAGATAGCAAGCCCTCTTCGACTTCGCTCGCCGATCTCCTGCGCGAGCGCATTGCGAACGGTACCTTGGTGCCGGGGACGCAGTTGCGGCAGGATCTGATTGCGAAGGAATTCGGCACCAGTCACATCCCGGTGCGGGAAGCGTTCGTGCAGCTGCAAGCGAGCGGGTTCGTCACGATCGTGCCGAACCGGGGCGCATTCGTCTCCGCGATGACGCGACTCGAAGCGGCCGAATTGACGGAGATGCGGATCGCGCTCGAACTGCTGGCGCTCGACTCCGCTATCGACGCCTTCGGCGCGGACGACGAGACCGCGGTCCGCGCAATCCTCAAGCACGACGAGAACGCGCACGAGGTCGAGAACTGGTCGATCGACAACTGGGCATTTCATCGGGCGATCTATCGACCAGGCGACAAGCGGCATCTGCTGGAGACGCTGGAAGCAATCTGGCGCAAGACTGACCGCTACCTGCGGCTCGTCTGGCAGCTAGAGCGCTACCAGGGCATCTCGCTCGCAGAGCATCATGCGATCCTCGATGCAGTGCTTGCCCGAGACCGGCGCGCCGCCAAGCGCCTGACGAAAGCGCATATCGAGGCGGCGGGCGTCGTGATGCAGGATGCGCTGCGCGAAGCGCGGCAATGACGAAGCCGGTAGTCAACCGACCGAAGCTGTCGCCAGGAACTGCCCCAGGCGCTCCCACATTTCGACGGGATTCGAGTACATCGGGAAGTGCCCGCTGTGGGATATTTCCGCCAACTCTATTCCGTGAGCCCGCAGATAGGGCAGATACGACAGAGAACCATTCTGCTCGCCATACATGAACATTCGCGGGAACGGTAGTGAAACGAATTTCGTCATCAGGTCACCATGATCGGACAAGTCGACCATGGATCTGAAGATGCCGCGCACCGCCTCGGCGCGCACCTTGTGACGCAAGCTCGCTGCATAGAGCGGGCACGAGTAAAACGGCGAACGCCAGGTCCGTTCAATAAAGTCGTCGAAGAACGCTTCAGCACTCTCCGCCGGATAATCGATAACCTGCCGGCTCAGGAAACAGTCTTCGGGCGCCACGTTACCCTCGATATTGGTGAAGCTCAGCACGCGCTGAGGTTCTTCATGAGCCAGCATGAGCGCGGTAAGGCCTCCCATTGAGTGGCCGACGAGATGGAACCTGTCGATGCCGAAGTACTCAAGCACGGCCTTCGCAGTCGCGACCAGGAACGGGATCGAAATCTTCGAAAGATCGCCGCAGTCCGTTGCGCCGCAGCCGGGTGCATCGTATGCCACGACCGCACGTCCAGCGAACGCCGGAGGGCGAACGATATCGGCGAAATCCTCTTTGGTCGAACCGAAGCCGTGCAGGTACAAGATTGGCGCCAGTTCGCCCGCTCTGCGCATTGTGGCGATCTGGAGGTCAACACCTTGTACGCTCAGCGTCAGCGTTTCTCTTGCAAGCTCACCCGGCGACGGCATGGTTTTTCCTGACTAAGTAAGTGGCAAAAGCTCGTGATTGCACTCCGCTGACTGAGCAGATCCAGGCGCTCGAGCAGGCGTTGAAGGTGAAGCTGTTCGAGCGCTCCCGGCGTGGAACGCAGCTTACGCCGATTGGAGCTGCGATCCTGCCTGCGGTGCGTAAGTTCGCGGAACAGCTTGAGCGACTTGAGCTCTCGGTGCGCGAGGCGGTCGCCGGGCGAAGTGGCGTCCTGACAATCGGGGCGATTTCGTCGGCGATGCTGGATGTTCTGCCGCCACTTGTCGAGCGGCTAAAGTCCGAGTACCCGCAACTCACGATATCGGTCAAAGAGATCGACAGTGTGGAGGCAGTTCCAGCGCTCGAGGCGGGCGACATTGACCTGGCTTTCGCCAGACTGGAGGGCGAACTTGGTGGGACCATTCAGTCATTGCCGCTGGCCCAGGATCGCCTGGCGGTGGCCATGCATCGTGACCACGCGATGGCAGGAACTTCACGCATCAGGCTGGCGTCGCTCGCAGATCAGGACTTCGTCATGTTTTCGCGGCTGGTCAGCCCGGTGTACTTCGATAGTCTGGTGGCGTCCTGCCGGTCCAACGGGTTCTCTCCGCGAATCCTGCATGAGGTCCGTTCGGTGGCGTCCCAGGTTGCTTTCGTGGGCTGCGGCCAGGGCATTGCCCTGGTGCCGGCTTCGCTGAAGAAACTGGCTCCCGACAATGTGGTGTTTCGCCCACTCAAGGAAAACGTAAGTGTGGTGACTACCGCTGTTGCCTGGAGTACCGGTCGGGATAATCCGCTTGTAGAGGCCGTAGTCGCCGTATTAGGCAGTATCGGAGTTGGCCCGAAGATACGTAAGGCGTGCGCTAAGGCCGCTACTGTCGCCAAAGGGTCGACTTGAAGTACTCGACTTTCTGGATAGCGGCTAATCGTGCAACTTTCACGATGCGACCGAACAGACGGACACACCGCGCCGGATTTCTCTAGAGTTGAATGTCGGCAGTCAATCCTGACTGACGATGCTGCGCTGACTTTCCAGCGTGAGTTCAACCTAAGGGAACCCAAATGAGAACGTCTCCTCAACAGGAAATTACGATCGATTTCGATGAGCAGGCCAACTCCAGCCTGCACCCCAATAGTGCGCCTTTGACGCTCAAACATACCATTCACCCAGAAGAGATACGGGACAACCTGTCGGCGGGCCAAGGTGGCATTGGGTTTCTGTTTCACGCTACGGACTGGGATACGCTTTCATTTTCATTTCATAATGTGAAACGCAGAAATGCATCATTTGAAGAAGAGCTTTGGAAAGCAAAGCCTTTTATCGCATCGCCTATCTATTCGGGATCTCAGGTCATAGGGGCCAATATTGCGTGTCCAGTTCCTCTCGAGTTGTGGCTTGGGAGCCCACGCGGTATCAAGCGATTTCGGGAGACGCAATTTTTTCCGGCTCTGGAACTGGCAAGGCAGGCGGGATTGAGCATGGTGGCGATGGGCGCCTCCACGCCCTACGCCTGCAACTACGGCGCACTCCCCCGCAATACAAAGCCGCCCCATATCACCACGGGTCATGCCGCCACCGCCGCGATGCTGAAAGACTGGGCCATTCACTGCTGCAACGAACTTGATCTCGAATTCGGCAAGACGAAGCTCGCTCTATTCGGTGCCGCTGGGCGGCTCGGCGTCACGGCGGCTAAATACCTGCTTTACAAAGATGCACCGAAAGAGCTTGTTCTGATCGATTTACCCGACAAGGTGAACCTGCTCAAGGAGCAAGCCAAAGAACTGCTGGCAACCGATCTGCTCGGACGAACCCGGGTTTCGGTACACACGTTCAGTCCGGACGCGCCGTTGCCGCAGTTCGATGGCGCAATCCTCGTCAGCAGTACCAGCGTTCCCTACCTCACGTCTTCTGACCTCAAACGGGCGCAGTTCTGGATCGACGATTCTCATCCCCGGGCGGCAAGCATCGAGGCTGAACTCGCGTCGCGGGCCCACACGCTATATATTGAGTGCTTCGCCCGTGGCCCTGCCGGACTGAACACCGTGTTTCCGTTCAGATTGCCGACCACCCGCGATTGCTATACCTGTTTCGCCGAAGGCTACGCAGCCTGGCAGGAAGGCATCGCTTCCGATTTCATCATCGGCAGCCCTCCTGTGTGGTCCGTTTCATATACGCACGGTCTTCTGAAGAAGTACGGGTTTTCGGTCGGGCCTTTTCATGGCAAAGACGGTTCGACGATTACCCTGGATACCCAGCGTAGTGGCAAACATGAACTGATAGGCTCGTGAACGTCATTGGAGGCCAGATGGTGATGCCGCGCGAGAGCATGCGGGATTTGCTGGAACGAAGCCGGCTTGCAATTCGATGGGGAGGCATATTGGGCCTCCTGTGCCACCCCATTTACTACGTCGTCTGGACGTATGTCCTGCCGCAGCCGTACGACAACCTCTTCCTCCGGTTGAGTGCGGCTGTCATCTGCATTCCCTTGATCTTTCAGGCGCGTTGGCCGAGGCGGTATAACAATTACCTGCTGATCTATTGGCATTGCTGCCTGATCTACGTATTGCCATTTGTTTGTACTTTCCTCGCGATCAGAAATTCATTCTCCACCATGTGGATGATGACCGAGGTCATGATGCTTTTCATCATGGCGCTGTGCATCGACAACCCGCTTTTGCTGATGGGCTGCATAGGCATCGGTATTCTTTCCGGCACGCTGGCTGCGGTGGCCAGCTCACCGGCTCCGATCGTTCTGACCGCGGCCAACCAGTCCGATCTCGCTGTGCTGCCGGTCGTTGTCTTGTGCAGCATGGCTTTCAGCTATGCGATCAGCAAAGGACGCATCTTTGTCGAAAGAAACCGGGCTTTGCAGGCCCTCGCGGGCTCGATTGCCCATGAAATGCGTAATCCCCTCAGCCAGCTAAAGCACGTTCTGGATCGTGTGGAAGATGCGCTGCCTGCGAGGACCGAATCCGACCCGTCGACAGCGTTGTCGCAAGACGGGGCGGCGTTGCTCTATCGTCATCTCGCCCACGGTCAACTGTCGATTGAGCGAGGCCTGCGTATTATCGCGATGACACTGGACGAAGTCAGCGCAAAACCCATCCGCTCCGACTACCTGACCTATCTGAGTGCGGCGAGTACCACACGCAAAGCGCTGGACGAATACGGTTTCGGCGATCAGAAGGAGCGCGGCAAAGTCAGACTCGTGGTACTGGAGAATTTCACCTTCAAGGTCGATGAAACTGTTTATCTTTTCACCCTGTTCAATCTGATCAAGAACGCGCTCCATCATATCGCCGCACATCCTCTGGCGACGCTCACACTCACGGTCGACCGGCAAACGGTGATCGTTCATGACACAGGTCCCGGTATTGAGCCTGACATACTGCCGCATCTGTTCGAGCCTTTCCGCACGGCGGGAAATTCGGCGGGTACCGGGCTTGGGCTCGCCTACTGCCAGCGCGCGATGCGCGCCTTCGGCGGCACCATCAACTGCCGGTCGGAAGTCGGAAAATTTACACAGTTCACGCTGCAATTTCCCCTCGTCTCCGAAAGCGAAGTCGCGAGCCATGAGCAGAAGACTCTCGACCACGCCACGCCATTTTTCAGGGGGAAACGCATTCTTGTCGTGGACGACGATGCCGGTCAGCGGGCGAGAACCCGCCGCGCGTTGTCAAAAGTGGACGCGGACGTTAGCGAAACCGCAGACGGGGAGACGGCGCTGAGCATGCTGCGACAGGCAACGCCGTGGGACCTTGTGCTGATGGACATCAACATGCCGGGTCTGGACGGCTACACGACCACCGAGAAAATCCGCGCTGGCCGTCAAGAACCTAACTGGAATGTCCTGATCGTCGCTTATACGGCAGAGCCAAGCAATGTGGCGCGCGTCCTCGCACGGCAAGCCGGCATGGACGGACTCATCAGCAAATCCTGCGGCGTGGTGGAATTGGTTGGCACCTTGCAGACGCTCTTCGAAAACGGCAAACAGCATCATGCGAATCAGAGTTTCGATGGGTTCGCCGGCAAAACGATCCTGGTAGCGGACGACGACACCTACAGCGGGCTGGTTGCCAAAGGTTATCTGGAGCGATGCGGCGCGAACGTCGTCGAGGCCGAACATGGGCTGGCTGTGCTGGCCAGGCTGCAGGAAGACAACGCTATCGATGCCATCGTGATGGACCTGAATATGCCAGGAATGGGCGGTGTGGAAACCACTGCGTTGATTCGCGCCCGTACCGACTCGTACGCCCAGGTACCGATCATTGCCTTGACCAGCCAATCCGATATGGAAGCCGTACAGGCATGCCTCGCTGCAGGGATGAACGAGGTCATGATAAAACCCGTGCAGGTCGGTTCCCTGTATGCCTCTCTTGCAAGGCAGTTTGCCCAGCAACGTACCTTGAATGTTCCAGCGAAGGCAGATCTATCTCAAACATCGGCTAGTCCAATCGGAAAGCCCGCGACAGTCACGGAAGACGATCTGCTTGACGAGAAACACCTCAAGGAGCTTATGGCGCTTGATTTGCTGGATCAGTCGTTCCTCAACGGCATTGAGCAGATTCGCGTGCTTATGGCGCAACTTACTATCAGTGTGACGGCTCGTGATCTTCAATCGGCACGCGGAGTACTACATCTCCTTCTTGGCGTCAGCGGCAATATCGGAGCAAAGGGGTTGCACCAATTCACGAGGCAGATTTATCCGCGAGTGGTAGAAGGCGAATGGCCTTCGGAGGCTGACTGGCTTGCGCGGATTTGCGTGTTGGGTGAGCGTTCAGCTAACGCGCTGGAGACGTATTTCGGTTCGGCCAAAGCACGTCGCGATCATCGGGATGTGCTGAGTGATGGGTAGCCGTCGGACGGCTCCCCGGCGTCAGTGACGTGCATTCGACTTTTGAAACCGGGAAAACCCCATTGTCACGGTAGTGCCCGCACCCAACGTGGATTCGATCCGGAGGCACCCGCCAAAAGATTGCATGATGCGGTTGCAAAAGATCAGGCCCATGCCGTGCCCGCCGGACCCTGCGTAAGTCGTGACGGGGTCCAGCAACAGACGCGCTTTTATCTCCGGTGCAATCCCCGGACCGTTGTCGTGAATACGGATCTCAGGCTCGGGGGTGTCCACTACTTCGAGACGCAACGAAGGCGCGGGCGCACCGTCGAGCGCACGCAACGCGTTGGACAACAGCGAAGAGAGTACGAGCGCCACGCAATTGGGCATTGCGTGCACGATGAAATCCCCTTGCACGTCGACCCGTATCCAGTCGCGCTGCGACGCGGCAAACGGATAGGTATCGAGCAAGGTAGCGATCAATCGCGTCGCTCTCACCTCGTGGATTCCAGTACCCGATGCGGACTGTTGGCCTCCGTTTTTGTGCACCGCCGCCCAGAAAGACGAGATCAGCGTCAGGCAATACTGCGCGTTATTAAGCATTGACGCTGCCGCCTTGCCGATCGCCATTTGACGCTCTGGATCGTATTGCTCAGCAACGTCGGTCTCGACGCTACGCGCAAAAAGCGAGATCGTTGCCAATGGCGTATTCAACTCGTGGGCGAGGAAAGCAAGCGTCTCATCCATCGCCAACAAGCGCTGTTGACGCGTTTCCCGCTCGGTGTAGCGTGCAGTTGCCAGTTGCAGGACCTCGCGCACCGTTTCGGCCCGAAGCGGCTTTTCGAGGATACGGAATACGTCACCGGTATTGACCGTCTGCAACAACATGTCTTTATCAGCATAGGCGGTCACAAGTATCCGAACGATTTGCGGATACTCCTGCGCTACCTGGCGCAGCAGATCATCTCCATGGCGCCCCGGCATGCGAAAATCGGTCACCAGTACGGCAATCTCCGCTCCGTATTCACTCAGCATAGCCATCGCCTCGTCTACACCCTGAGCGACATGCACACAGTATTCTTTACGGATCGCGCGTGCGAAGTGATTGCGCGACATCTCGTCGTCGTCGACGAAGAGAACGGAAAAAGGCGGCTGCATAGTGTCACTCATTGCGTTCCCAGCAAATCGAATTTGAACATAGCGTACTTCGCGGGGAATAAAAAATCAGATCTGGTACGTCGGATAGAGAATATACGCGTAGATTCCCTCCGCAAGGGCAACGCCCGTGCAGTGGCTAGCTTGGCGCGGCGGTCAGCTACCGCTGTAGCGGCCGGTGACTATCGTAAGCGATTTTCTGGATTGAGCATGGCACGTAAGACATATGACAGGACTGAACAGGCACCACTAGCCAATATCGCCGATCCGGTCGATGGTGGTGAAATTTTCCGCTTCCGATTTACCGACGGTGGTAGACGGCAAGGAGCCACAGCTAACGCCTGGTGGCGCCAAAGATCCCGAGTGGTCGAAACCGTGTCGCCAAGCGCCGGCCGTAGACCGATCTATCGAGAACCGTTTTATCCATTCGGCATCGGACTGAGTTCGGAGTTCACGCCATCATGAGACCCTTTTGGTTCGCAGCGACCCTCGTCGTACTGACCGCCGGCTGCGCCTCGACTTGGTCGCCCGCGAATAATCAGACCGTCCGGCCAAGTCCAGCCGACACCGATACCTACATTCTGCACACTCCCAACGGTGCGACGCCTGGCGGCCCCACGTCAAAGCGACCGAGACTCAGCGTCGGTGTCAGCGATCCCGATACGCAATTGATTTTGCCGTGGTTCCTCAATGACATCATCAACTTTGTTAACTATCGCTAACGCTGGAACGGAACCGCGAGCTCGCTAAATGTGCACCCAAATCGCTCTGAGTTTGCAGCCGAACGCGTCCTCAAGTTGGGATTCTTGCCCAGCCGACAGACCACGTATGTTCGGATTCATTGCCTCAAGTACGAATCGCCCGACGTTGCCAGTCGTGTGCTGGCGGTCCTGCGAAAAGTGTGAAGCCGGTACGTTGAATATTCGTCGGATCAGATCGGGAACATCAGGAGTTAGAGGCCACTCAAGCAGCGCCTAGTTGTTCCGCTCGGGTTGGCGAAACCCGGAGCGAGGAATTTCAGCGATCGCCGCAATCTCGATCATCAGTTCGGGGCGGTATAGACGTTCGACCTGGACGGTCGTTGTGACTGGATATGGCATGCTGGAAACGTCGTAGGGTGCTAAAGCTTGCTATGAAAAAAGGCTGCGATTTGCCCTTGGATGTCAGCCTGTATCGCCGCACGATCAACACCCTGTGCGTCATCGCACACCTCGGGCGCGACCGCCATTAATGCTGGCGGGCAAACATCCGTCATGACGAAATGTCCGCCCGATACATAGTCGACCTTGGGTGGGTACGGAAGGCCTGCTGTCAGCGCGTTCAAGTTCTCCTCGCCGAGGTCGCTCTGCTTCGGCCGGAACACGAGCGTGGGAATCTTCACAGCTGCGAGGCCGGTAGGCGTGAACAACACCGCAACCTGCGCGTTGTGGCTGGCTGATATAGGAAACGGACCAGCTTGCCAAGGTATTTCCTGAGCCTCAGTCGGATACCAGACGAAGGTGTCCAACCGATCTTCGCCAGATACCGAAATGCGGGTGACGCCAGCATGGAATGGAGCCGTTTGTGCCAATGCCATTGATGCGACACAGAGTGTCAGCAGAGCGATCGCGAGGGAGAATATGCGCATGGCGGCTGTTTCCTTAGGCTCGACAAAGTTACAACGCAGCGATCATGCGAGTCCCAGAAGCTTCCGAAACATCTCGTTTCCCTTTGGCGTGACGTGTCGTTGATTGAGTGGTGCCTCGACGTCCTTGTCTGTTGAGGGAATAACGTTGAGACGCGCAGATAAATCTGCGCGTTTTCGCTTTCAGGAATCTGCCGCTGGGCTTGTTTCGCTGAGTGACGGGTTTCGAGCGACTCAATCGACCGCAACGGGTCGACTACAGAAGTTCGACGCAAGCCCGGGTTCGATCAAGTCACTTCGACGTCGAACTTCCGGGTTCGGCCAACTACGGTCGCTGGCACCAACTTGTAAACCACTAGAGACCGGTAATTATTTTTCTCGTGTCCAAAGAATAGCGTGCAACGTGGAGTTACCCGCGATATCGCCGCGCCCGGTGATCCCGACACCTTCACTGAAGTTGTCCCCTGGGAGCGTGCCCAGGTCAGTCATCGCCCCGTGTTCAAACCGAAACGCGTGCGGCAAGTACGGGTTGGTTCCGGCATCCGACTCGCCGACCACCTGGCCGCGATTGTTGATCCCGAAAGCGTTACTATCGTTGCGACCAGGGAGCGTGCCCAAGTCAGTCATCACCCCGTGTTCATACAGAAAGCCGTGCACGTCCCCGCTTGTGGTAGACGATATGCCGACCACCTGGCTGCGATCGTTGATCGCCTGAGCATGGCTGAGTCCGGTACTCTGGAGCGTGCCCAGGTCGGTCATCACCCCATGGTCATACAGAAAGGCATGCGCATACCCGCTTGCGGTGGATGAATAGCCAACCACCTGGCCACGACTGTTAATCGCCAAAGCTCCACTGTCGGTGCCACCTGGAAGCGTGCCCAGATCGGTCACCACCCCGTTGTCAAACAGGGCAGCGTGAACGTATCCGCGCAGGTTGGACGAGGAACCGACGACCTGGCCGTGCTCGTTGATCCCGGAAGCTATGCTGTAGTTGCCACCGGGGAGCGTACCCAGGTCTTTCATTACCCCGTGCTCGAACAGAAAGGCGTGGGTTTCCCCGCGTGCGGTGCTCGAGTAACCGACCACCTGGCTGCGATTGTTGATAGCGTTAGCTGAGCTGTTGCTGCCACCCGAGAACGTGCCCAGATCGGTCACTACCCCGTTTTCAAACAGACAAGCGTGCGTGTTCCCGCCCGCTGTGATCGAGAAGCCGACCACCTGGTCGCGCTCGTTGATCCCGAGAGCGTTGCTGTAGTTATATTCACCGGGGAGCGCGCCGAGATCTTTGATGACGAGACTTTGGCCTACGGCAGGCTGGAATGCAGCGACCGCGATCAGAGTGAAAACAATCAGGACGCGACGAACATAGCGCACATTGCCAACCACATTGCATGCGGATTGCATAGTGATTCCCTTTCCTGGAGTAAAGCCTATCGGCTTTCCGTGTTGGAGAACAGGGCATGCATGCAGACAGAAGTTACCGACCACTCTAGTCTACGGAGTGCCTTGTTTCAACTTATTAACTAGCGAGGCAAATTAATGACAATGCGAAATTGCGATGACTTGCCTTTGCTTGATAGCGGATTAAACGCTCGCTCGGGTTTGATCGTTCGACCTGCTGGGCCTCTTACGCCGAATGCGCGAAAGTCAGCAGCAAGGCGCGATCCCTTGACACGATTTGAAGCCGTTTCTTGCGCCAGACGCACCGATCCCATTTCACCGCTAAAAGCTCTGCCAACCTCAGTGTGACGAAATATAGGTCGCATCGTCGAACGCTGCCGGAATGGCGAAACTCTCGCGCATACGCTTCGTCTCCGCCGCTGGCGTCAGGCCAAAAAGCCGCTTGAACTCTCTGCTGAACTGGGACGCGCTCGTGTAGCCCACTGCGTGGCTCGCGGCCTCCGCAGTCAGATCCTCACGGACCATCAACAGGCGAGCCTGATGCAAACGCGTTGACTTCACGTACTGCATCGGTGAAACGTGTGTGATTGCTTTGAAGTGGCTATGGAAGCTCGGAAGGCTCATTCCCGCTTCCTCTGCCAACTGCATCACGTCCAGCGGTTGCGTGTAACTGGCATGGATGAGGCGTAGCGACCTGCCTATCCGGCCGAACTGCCCTTTCATCGCCAAAGCTTCGCGCATCGAGCTTCCCTGCTTTCCGGTGAGCACACGGAAATAGATTTCGCGCAGCAGGCCCGGGCCCAATACAGCAGCTTCAAGTGGCCGATGCATCGCCTCAAGGAAGCGCAACACAGACGCCTGCATCGCGTCATCCATCGGCGTCGACATCATGCTCTGAGGCGCGTGCATGTGTTCCGCTGCGCCTTCACGATCGATCTGTACGGCCAGTTCAGCGGCCAGTGTGAAATCGAGGTGCAGGTACAGCGCGAGCAGCGGGCGCTCCAGGGTTGCCTCGGTTTCCATGCTGAACGGAACGGGCACGGACACGGCAAGGTAGTGATGCTCGTCGTACAGATAGAGCTGGTCGCCGAAATAACCTCGCTTGCGGCCCTGGCAAACGATCACGATGCCGGGGTCGTAGAGAACCGGCGTGCGTGACAGGGGCCGGTTTGAACGCAGGATCCGGACGCTCGGCAGCGCCGTGAGGTTGTAGCCCTCCTCCGGCGCCAACGCGCGGAGCAACGCAATCATGCGTTTCTGGGTTCCCGGGGAAAGATCCGGATTGTGCGTAGAGGTCCGCTTCGTACTCATAGCTTTAGGCAAGAAAAATAGCGGAATATGGCTTAGATAGCCTCGTCCTTCAGACTAGTATGCGTTCTCCAGACACCATTCGGGAGAAGCTTCAATGGCATCCAGCAAAATTTTGCTCATCACTGGCGTCAGCAGCGGCTTCGGCCGTGCGCTCGCAGAAGAGGCGTTAACGGCGGGACACAAAGTCGTCGGTACGGTGAGAAGTGCGCAGGCAAAGCGTGATTTCGAGTCGCTGTCCGCGAAAGCTGCTTTTGGACGTGTACTCGACGTGACCGACTTCGATGCCATCGACGGCATCGTGGCGGAAATCGTGGCAAGCGTCGGACCCGTGGACGTTCTGGTCAACAACGCCGGCTACGGACACGAAGGCGTCATGGAAGAATCGCCGTTGTCGGAGATGCGCAGACAGTTCGATGTGAATGTGTTTGGCGCTGTCGCCATGATAAAAGCCGTGCTGCCCTTCATGCGTGAGCGCAGACATGGCCACATTCTGAATATCACGTCGATGGGCGGCCACATCACCATGCCAGGAATCACCTACTACTGCGGAAGCAAATTCGCGCTGGAGGGCATTTCTGAGGCGCTTGGCAAAGAGGTCAAGCCTTTCGGCATCGCCGTAACAGCCGTCGCGCCAGGCTCGTTCCGCACCGACTGGGCGGGTCGCTCGATGACGCGAACGCCCCGTTCGATTGCGGACTACGACGCTATCTTCGAACCCATCCGCAAAGCGCGTGAGGAAAAAAGCGGCAAGCAATTGGGAGATCCCCAGAAGGCGGCACGCGCGATGCTCGCCGCAATCGCCGCGGACCACCCTCCCACGCATCTTTTGCTCGGTAGCGATGCGCTCGGACTCGTGAGGGACAAGTTGTCCGCGTTGGGAAATGAGATCCGTGACTGGGAGTCTGTCACGGTCTCGACTGACGGCTGAAGACCGCTGGTGCCAGGAGGACATGAGTGCCTGCATCTGCAGACCGGGGTGCCACGCTCAGCGCTCGAGCAGATCCTGCGGCTCGATGCCCGCCTCGCTGCAGTAGCGCTGATAGTCGGCAAGGCGATCGGCGGTTGTGATGCGGAGTTTGACCTCGCCATTGTGGCCAAGATACTCGACGATGCCCATCACCACCACCATCACGACCAGTGGTTTGTCACCGACCGCCTCCCACCAGTCGACGTTGCCGGTAGACTCATGCACGTAGTCGCCGGGCTCGACAATTTCGCCACTACAGAGGCGACGCTGCCCTTCGAGGTTGAAGGCGTGCACTTCGCCGGTATGACGGTGCAGGCCAAGCTTGGTACCTGGCTCCAGACGCATCAGTTCCACCCAGCCGCGACCATCTTTCAGGAAGCGCAGCGGCCGCGACCACTTACCCGGACCCTCGGGGATCCACAACCCGTCTGCGGACAAGGGGCTAGCACGGGTGACCGTATGTCGTTCATTGATCATGCGATGGCTCCGAATAGATTGTGACGTCGTTGTTCGGTTCGCTACGCACCAAGGTGCGTAGGAAAGTCTATCACCCGTGACAGGCACGCATCTCCGCGAGTTTCCGTAGTCCAGAGATTGAGCAAGAACGGCTAGGCGCGATGTTTCGACCATGAGCGACCATAACGCCAGTCGCACAATCCAGATACCAGACCATGCAAGCTCATGTTGACGCCACTCATGCTTACACGAAGCGCTTCAATGCCGTACTTGCGTACATCGAAACGAACCTCGATGGCGACCTGTCAGTGGAAGCGCTAAGTCGCATTGCGAACTTCTCGAAGTTCCATTTTCATCGGCAGTTTTCAGCCTATGTGGGGGTACCGGTCGCACGCTATGTGCAACTGATGCGCTTGCGTCGGGCTGCCCACCGCCTGGCTTCGCGTGAGTTCTGCTCGGTGCTCGACGCCGCGTTCGAAGCGGGCTTCGATAGTCCCGAAGCCTTCAGTCGCGCATTCAAGCGTGCATTCGGCGCGGCGCCGAGTTCGTTTCGGCATCATCCAGGCTGGCAGATCTGGAGTGCGACTTTTGTCATTCCCTATCTTTCAAGGCAACTCACCATGCAAGTACAAATTGTCGATTTTTATGAAACCCGCGTCGCCGCGTTTGAACACTGCGGATCGCCTGGGCTCGTCAACGAGAGCGTGCGCAAGTTCATCGACTGGCGCAAGCAAAGTGGGCAATCTCCGGTTGCGTCGAGCAGAAGTTTTGGTATCCCACGCAATAACCCGGACACGACACCGGCGGATGCATTTCGCTTCGACATCTGCGGAGAAATCGACGAGCCGGTCGCGTCGAACGTCTACGGTATCCGCGAACTCGTCATTCCGGGCGGTCGATGTGCCGTGGTTCGGCACACCGGATCGACCGACCACGTCGGCGAGACAATCTATCCGATCTATCGCGACTGGCTTCCTGCAAGTGGGGAGGAGCTTCGGGACCATCCCTTGTTCTTTCACTACCTGAGCGTCTTTCCGGAGACGCCGCAGGATCAGTGGCAAACCGATATCTACATTCCCCTTGTGTGACGGGGCGATCTGCGGCAGCGACCTTGCGGTCGCTGGACCGTTGCTCAGAAGTTGGCGACAATGCGACATTCACTGTTGTGCGCTGACGTTTCTGAGAGAAATCTTCATGTTGACGCGAGCCGATCCTAAGATTCGCCGAGTATTCGACTTAGTCTGGCGCATGGCGCTTCGCCTCGGATTCCCGCTCGCTCGCGCCTGGTGGCACCTTCGGCGGCCTCGCCATGAGGGCGCGCTAGTCGCAATCTACGTCGGGCAGGCGCTATTGCTTGTGAAGTCATCGTACCGGGCCGAGTGGAATTTTCCCGGCGGCAGTGTCCATCCCGGTGAGACGGCTGATGTCGCGGCGCAGCGCGAGATGGAAGAGGAGATTGGTCTGCCGTCGTACACATTACTCCCCGCGGGCAGCGTCTATGGCACCTGGGACGGGCGAAGAGACCGGGTGCATTTCTTTGAACTGCATCTCGATTGCATACCCCAGCTGCGGCTCGATAATCGTGAGATTATCGCCACGCATCTGGCATCGCCTGAGGAATTGCACAGCATCGCGCTGACAGGGGCGGTCACTGCGTATCTCCGCAAAGATTTCTGCAGTTAGTTGGCACGTTTCCATTCGGGACCTGCCTTCGACACGCTGGACCTGAACCGTGTTCAGGCCGAAGCCGACACGCGCAACACGGCATCGAGCCACGTGCTGGAGAAGCTCGGGTATGTCCGCGAAGGCACGCTGCGAGAAGATTGCATTGTGGATGGCGAAGTATCGGATTCCTGGGTGTATGGGCTTCTCATGCGGGAATGGAAATCGTTGCGTTCAAGATCGGCGACAGGCTGAAACGGGGCTCCCCTGATCCCAGCCGCACACGTCACCACCGACGAGATAGCGAACGCGATCGGCGCCTTCCTATCCGGGTGGACAGGTCATCGGCTTAACGTGCAAGCTTTGGCAGGGATAGGATTCAGGTAGCTGCGGGTTCTGCGCGGCGCTCAAACTCGAGCCGTCGCTACTCACAGTGCAGCCGGTAAGCATCACTACCAGACCCGATACCACGGCGACGTTACGCCACACGGCAAATTGCATATGTACTCGACACAAAGGGAATGGGTTGCGGTACGGGAAACACGTCGCAAACGCTGTTAGGCGTTGAGTTGCAACGCCAATCGACACAGTGTTGACGCGCAGATCACGCGTTGCCGGTCGTCAAGGTCTGGTCACCGAAAGGTAAGCCGCAGCCGCTTCGATCTGTGCGTCGTTCAGCGTGGCCGCGACGGCTGTCATCGTTCCCGGCGCCGGCGTTTTCCCCTTCGCGCGCGCCTGAAATTCGTGTAGCCGGGCAACGACAAACGCCGCCGGTTCGCCTGCAATGCCCGGGAAGCGTGCACCGTTGCCTTTGCCGCCGGCCGCATGGCAGCTGAAACAGGCGGGAATGCCGGATCCTGCACCCATCTCGGCGAGCTGTTTTCCGGCCAGTACCAGACTTTGTTGCGGCGGCGCACCTTCGGCAAGCGGCGGATCCTGCTTCGAGAAAAAATTTGCGAGCTCGCGTATCTCGCTATCGGAAAGAGTGAGTGCAACCGTCTGCATGACAGCGCTTGCGCGCGTACCCGCCTTGAACATTGACAATGCGTGCGCGAGATAATCCGGATCTTTGCCAGCAAGCCGCGGCCCACCGCTTACGGTGCCGGCGCCCAATGCGCCGTGGCACGCGACACAGGTTGCGATGGACGGAGCCTCCGCCCCATCGGCAGTGTCATGCAGATTCACTGCGGATTGTGCATGACAGATATTTGCGAAACCGACGAGCGCCGCAACCGAAAGCGGACGCAAGCCGGCGCGCAGCATGTTGACAGAACGTGGACCGATCATCGTGATTTTCCCGCTATCCTTTGAACAAGCGTCCCGTGAACGACGCGATGGGACGATTCTGCCGGGATGATTCTGACCGGCGAGCGTCAAGCGGATTACGGATCTGTTATCCAGGGCGATGACTGGCCTGTCTGCGAGCGCCGCCCTACTTCTGCTCGCCGGTCGCTTCGAGGATCAGATTTGCCACTTCAGTCGGATGCGACAGCAGCGACACGTGGCTCGACTTAAGCTCGATCGTATGCGCGTGCATCCGGTTCGCCATGAAGCGCTCCAGATCGGTGTTGATGGTCCGATCTTCGGTCGACACCGCATACCAGGTCGGCTTGTCGTGCCACGCGGCGACGGTCGTCTTCGCCATCGTGATCGCCTTGCCAATCGGCTGCTGAACCGCATAATACTTTTCTGCTTCAGCCCTCGGCAGATCGCCGGCAAAGTCTTTCAAAAATGCCTGCTCGGATAGCTGGCCGTAGCCGTCGGCCGACCACTGAAGCCCCGCCGATGCGGGCGCGGCCGGAAATTTCTTCGTCAATGCCGGATAGTCCTCGCCGGCATCCGGCGCACGCGCGGCAATGTACACGAGGCCAGCCACCTTCGGATCATCGCCAGCCTGGCTGATCACCATCCCGCCGTACGAGTGGGCGACCAGCAGCGTCGGGCCATCCTGTTGCGCAAGTACGCGCTTGACCGCGTCCACGTCCGCGTCGAGCGAGGTCGTCGGATTCTGCACCGACGTCACGTGCAGGCCCTTTGCCTGCAGCAGCGGAATCACTTTCCCCCAGCTCGAACCGTCTGCAAACAGCCCGTGAACCAGCACGACGTTCTTGATCGGTGCGGACGGAGCTGCGGTGCTGTCCTGTGCGAATGACGTCGTTGCGCTCAGCAGCGTGGCGCAGGCGAAACCGGCGAGGACAAACGAATTCAACTTCATGAGACTTCTCCGAGATATGTGAAGGATGAGATTCGCGGATTTCGCTCAGCCGCAGTGGCGAGTCGATAGACGAACCATACCCAGCCAATCATCCGGTCGATGCTTACGACTGCAAGCGGGCGCTGGATTCTGGTGTACGAAGGTGCAAACACAGTCCCGGCGCAAACATTCCGTTCACCGCAAAGTCTTTTTTATGAGTCAACGCCTGCAAGCAGTCGTTGCATTCGGACAGGCACGAACGGCTGATGCGGCGGCCGTCCAATCGCGGTGTAGTATCCCAGCATGCCTGCGCTATTGCGCGACCTCGACGGCGCGCAGATGTAATGCATCCATGACGAGGACGGCAAACCGGTCAAAAGGCCGGAAAACTGGCGGAACAGTACCTATCGTGGCGTCGGCCGTAACAGCCGCATTGAGCGGAAATACATCATGTCAACCGAGTGGAAGCGCCGCATCAGGCTGTTCATCCAGCGTTTCTGGCAGCCGACCAGCGCGTGCATGACCTGCATGCCGGGGAGCTGGGGCAATATCATGAGCCTTCCCCACTGGACGATTGCATTCCATACAGGTCTGCTCACCGGACTCCTTGCCGTATTTTTGACGTTCACGCCTGCGGCGAAACTCTACTCGCATCGATACGGCAATGCGCTGGTCGTCGGAGTCCTGACAATGTTAGGCGACGCCTACTCGCACGCGAGTCACTACCGCATACCCTATGTCGAGCACATCGTGACGGGTGTTATTTCAGGTCTCCTGGCACTGGCTGCGTCATATCTCTTTGAAGACCGCGCGCGACGCCTCCGGGCGGCCTGGGCTCGGGTTTTCGAATGACTTATCCGCTGATTTTCTGAACCCTCATGGTCGACCCGATGAAGGCTCCCCGGTTTGGTTGCGCACTATTGCAAGGGAGACGCGTGCGCAGGGGGTGAGAAACCGGACTCCGGGTGGGTCGCAAGAAAAACAGGCAGATCGGTAGCGGGCGGCTTGGCGGGAACATCGAAGAACATTTCGCAAACCCACCCGCGATGATACGAAGCGTGATTCACGAGATGCATGAACATCGCGCCGCGCGACATCGCCGAACGCTCGCCGGATATGAACGCGAACGACAACACTTCACCCAGCAACGCGTCGGTCTGTTCATCCGCCCAGCGTTCGAACCACGCGTTCATGTCCTGTTGCGCGCGACGCAGGTCGCGCAGATCGGCATGCACGACCACATTGCGAGTCGTGAAGCCGTGCTCCTTGCGTTCGAGGTGCGCCTTCCAGATCAGATCGACCACGTAAATATGATTCAGCGTACCGATCATCGACTTGAACAAGGTCTGCCGCGTTTTGACGGCTTCATCGAGCGGCAATGCTTCGATGCAATCGAATAGCACATTGTCAGCCCAGGTTTTATAGCGGGCAAGAATGCGGGTGGTTTGCGTATTGAGCATGACTCGTTTCCTTGACTATTCGCTCGCGTCGTTCAGCACGTCCAGCGCAGCGCGACACGCGCCGGCCAACTGTTCACGCATCAAATCCTGCACGTTCGGCGAGCGGTTCACAATGGCATCGCGAATTTTGACCGCTTGACTGAACGACGCCTGCATACGGCCGCCGCGCGCCATCGCAATGCGCCGCAAGCGGCGCACAGGTCCGATCAATCCTGCGTGACTGTCCTGCAGCGTGCGGTTGTCGGCGATCGTCATTACGATTGTGTAGAAGCGGTCTAGCGCCTCTACGTAACCCACCGGATCTCCGGCATCGACGCTCACTTGCATCGCCCCGATCACGTCGTCGAGTTGCGCGGTGCCGAGCGTCGTGATGCGCTCCAACGCAAGTTGCACGGCAAGACATTCGAGCGCCGCGCGCACCGTGTAAATCTCCTCGACATCACGCAGCGTCACGGCGCGCACGTACGCGCCGACACGCGGCAGCACCGTCACCAGTCCCTCGCGTTCGAGTTGTGCGAACGCCTCGCGCATCGGCGTGCGGCTTACGTTCAACTGCTTCGCTACCTGCACTTCTGAAAGGCGGCTGCCCGGCGCAAGCACGCCCTCGATGATCGCCTCGCGCAATGCGGGCACCACGACGCCTTCGCTCAATGAGTCGCTAGTTGCATCGACAGTGCGCATGCGCGAGTGATATTTGCTCGCGATCTTGTCAAGCGAATGTGCGCCTGCATGTGCACCTTTCGCGCGCTTTGGTGCCGCGGCTTCGGCGGTTTTCATCGCAGTTTTACTGGAAGGCATTGACACCTCGTGATCATGTGAATACGCTGTATACAGATTATACACCCGCAATGAGTTGCACGGCACCGGAGTAAGCGCTGAAGCATCAACGCCGGTCGACACAGGAGAAGTTATGGATCGCAGTCCATTCCCGCAGCCGGTTTTGATCGAGCGAGCGGGCGACGTGCTGAGTTTTATGCTGAATCGCCCGGACGCGGGCAACGAGGTTTCCGGCCTGATGTTCGAGGCAATGACGGCGGCGTTACGCAGCGAAGCCGCTGAGCCGAGCGCGCGTGTGCTGCGCATCCGCGGGAGTGGCAACGTGTTTTGCACCGGACGCGAGCGCGCCGGGCGCGATGCCGTGTCGATCCGTTCGGAAGTCGCGCGGTTGATCGAATTGAAGCGCCTCGTGCGCAGCACATCGATGATTTCGATAGCGGAAGTGCATGGCGATGCGCACGGCTTCGGCTTCGGACTCGCGATTCTGTGCGACTTCACACTTGTGTCGTCACGCGCGACGCTCGCGTTTCCCGAGATGCGCAAGGGCCTGCCGCCCGCCGCGATCATGGCCTACGTGGGTCGCTACGCTTTGCCGAAGGCGCTATTTCCAATGGTGCTGTTCGGCGACACGTTGACGCCCGCCTCCGCGTTGCAGGCGGGGCTGATCACGCAGGTCTGCGAGCCTGCTGCGCTGCGCAGCGACACCGACGCACTCACCGATCGCATCCTCGCGCTCGACGAAGCGGGCGTGCGCCAGTGCAAGGCGTTCTTTCAGGCGGCGGAGGAAAGCCCGATCGAACAAAACTTCCGCAGCGCGACCGACATGCTGACCGTCACGAGCCTGCGCCTGATGCAGGGCCGCTGAGCGCAAGCTCACCCGGCGAAGTCCGTACATGGCGCGCGCGAACTTATCCTGGGAAGGCTCGCGTTTCTTCAGCACGCCGGTAGCAAGCATCTTGCATGAGAGCGGAGTCCGTGCCAAAGCGCCAACTCTGGTCGACAGGAGACAGACATGAACGTCAACGCAGGGCCACGGCTCGACCGTTTGCCGATGTCGGGATTTCATCGGCGCATCATGTGGTTGATTGGAATCGGCATGTTCTTCGACGGCTTCGACATCTACGTCGCGTCGACCGTGCTCGGTGCAACGCTCAAAACCGGCTTCTCGACACTCGGCCAGAGTGCGCTTTTCGTATCGCTAACGTTTCTAGGCATGATGCTTGGCTCGCTTGGCACCGGTTTTCTCGGCGACCGCTTCGGCCGCCGTTTCACGTATCAGGCGAATCTTGCGGTGTTCGGACTCGCGTCGCTCGGTGCGGCGCTCGCGCCGAACATGAGCGTGCTGATCGCGTGCCGCTTCGTGATGGGCCTCGGACTCGGCGCGGAAAATGTCGTCGGCTATTCGACACTGACCGAATTCGTGCCGCCGCAAAAACGCGGCAAGCTGCAAGGACTGATGGCCGTGTTCGTCGTGTCCGGCTTGCCGGTCGCCGGGCTGATCGGCTTGCTGCTGATTCCAGCATTCGGCTGGCGCGCGATGTTTGTGCTGGGCGGCTTCGGCGCGCTGGGTGTCTGGTATGCGCGCAAGTCGCTGCCCGAGTCGCCGCGTTGGCTCGACTCGGTTGGTCGTCGTGAGGAAGCCGACGCGATCCTGAGTCGCATCGAAAGCGAAGTCACCGAAGCGCGCGGCGGCGAGCCGCTGCCGCCGCCTGCTGTCGCGAAGACGCCGGAGCAATCCACACCGTTGCTATCGTTTGGATCGCTTTTCAGCGGCACGATGCTGCAACGGATGATCGTGGGCTGCGTGACGCTCGTCGTCATCAATACACTGCTGTACGGCTTCGTCACCTGGCTGCCGACCTTTTTCGTGCATCAGGGCTTCAGCATCGCGAGGTCGTTCGGCTTCGCGCTCGTCATGTCGCTCGGCGCGCCAATCGGCTCCGCAATCGGCGCATTGACGGCGGACTCGTGGGGCCGCAAGCCGACCATCATCGGCGCGTCGTTCGCGGCGATCGTGTTCGGCGCGATCTATCCGTTCGTTTCGGATCCGCTGCTGCTGCCCCTTGTCGGCCTGTTGCTGACCATTCCGATCTACGTGCTGGTCGCGCTGCTGTTCGCGATTTATGTGCCCGAACTCTTTCCGACCGAAGTCCGGCTGCGTGCATCGGGCATCTGCAACACGCTGGGGCGCGGCGCGACTATCGTCACGCCGTTTATCGTCGTCGCGCTGTATGCGCAGCACGGCATCGTCGGTGTGCTGACGTTGATGATCGGCCTGCTCGTCATCCAGATCGTCGTGGTTGCGTGGCTCGGCGTCGAGCCGACCGGCCAGCGCCTCGAAGACCTGCAGCCCGCCGACCTGCAGGCAAGCGATGCGATGCGCGCCGATGCGCCGGGCGCCGATGCGCATGCATCGCCTCTCAAGTGAACCACCTGGAATTGATCTCTATGGACACAGTGAACCAGACACATCTCGATGCACAGCTTTTCATCGACGGCGCATGGACAGACGCCGACACCGGCCGCAGGCTCGACATCGTCAATCCGGCGACGGGTGAAGTGATCGGCGCGCTCGCGGCCGCGTCGCAACACGATGTGGACCGCGCGGTGCGCGCGGGCCATCGCGCGTTCGAAAGCGGCGCATGGCGCGACATGCCGATCCAGCAACGCGCGCGCGTGCTAAACCGTTTCGCCGATCTGTTCGAAGCGGACCTGGAACAGTTTTACACACTCGAAACGCTGAACAATGGCCGGCCGATCTCGGAGACGCGCGCGCAGATTTCACGTCTGCCGCAGTTCTACCGCTATTTCGCGGCGCTTGCGCTGACGCGCCGCAGCGACGTGATCCCGATCGAAGGGCCGTATCTGTGCTACACGCAGCGCGTGCCGCTCGGCGTCGTCGCGTTGATGACGTCGTTCAATCATCCCCTGATGATTCTGTCGAAGAGTCTTGCGCCCGCGCTCGCTACGGGCAATAGCGTCGTCATCAAGGCATCCGAGCAAACGCCGCTGACCACTGTGCGCCTTGTGCGTCTGCTGGATGAAGCAGGTGTGCCGAAGGGTGTCGTCAACGTCGTGAACGGCGAAGGACGCGAGGCAGGCGCAGCGCTCGCGCAGCATCCGCTGATCCGCAAAGTCGTATTCACGGGAGGCACGGAAGTCGGCCGCTCGATTGGCGAAGCGGCGGCACGCACCTTCGCGTTGACGACGCTCGAACTCGGCGGCAAGGGCGCGGTAATACTGTTCGACGATTTCGACATGGAGCGCGCGGTCAACGGCGCGGCGTTCGCGGCCTTCATCGGCGCCGGGCAGACCTGCGTGTGCGGCGCGCGGATTCTGGTGCAGAAGTCGATCTATGCGAAATTTCTCGAACGCTTCCGCGCAAAGGCTGCGGGCATCCGCGTGGGCGATCCTGCCGATGTGAAGACCCAACTCGGGCCGGTGATTTCGGACCGCTCGCGCCAGCGCATTCTCGCGATGCTGGAGCGCGCGAAGGCGGCGGGCGCGAAGGTGCTGACGGGCGGCGGCGTGCCGCCCAACCTGAAGCAGGGCTTTTTCATCGAGCCGACCGTGCTGTATGACGTCGATCCGCGTTCGGAAATCGGTCAGGACGAAGTGTTCGGACCGGTCACCGTCGTAATGCCCTTCGACGACGAGGCGGACGCGATCCGCATCGCCAACGACACACAGTTCGGCCTCGCCGCTTCCGTGTGGACACAGGACGTCGCGCGCGCGCATCGCGTCGCGAGCAAGCTCGAGTTCGGTATGGTCTGGGTCAACGATCACCACCGGCTCGACCCCGCGTCGCCGTGGGGCGGGTTCAAAAACAGCGGCGTGGGGCGCGAGACGGGCGTCGAATCGTTCGATCAGTTCAGCGAGCCGCGCGCGGTGACGATCAATGTAAGCGGCAAAACCGTTGACTGGTATGCGGACGATGGCGAACTGAAACGTCTTAATTGATTCTTCTGATCAGCTTGCAGACTCGAGGCGCGCGCTCATTCCCACGCGCTATCGCTTGTAGTTGGCTATCACGGCAAATGCAGTAATCACTACAAGAAGTAAAAGCGTTCTGCGCATTGAGTGTTGCCGTAGTACCGAATATGGGTTCTGCTGCATGCGCAACGCGGCCCAAAGGGCCGCAACAGATTTAGCCCGTGTCATCGCGGAATCATCTGGATGACTTGTCCCGAGCATTGGGAAATTAATTGCGCCCGGCGGATGTGTCCTGCATGCGAGGACGAAAGGGTTGGCCATGCAACGCGCGCATGAAGTCAAAGGTTCGCAAACGGATGTCCGTTTGGGGGCGCGGCGAGCGGTTCAGCTCATTGCCCCGGGCGCGGAACATCCCGCGCCCGGGTGCGTGACGGGAGTACGAGGTTTAGCTCCCTTGCAGCCTAATGTCACGCGACGACGCCCCGACGTACACCGTCCCGCCAGGCACATACCGCCAGCCATTGCGCGAGGTGTCCCACACGCTCTGCATGCGCGGCGTGACCGTGACGCGAACGTAGCGTGCTTGGCCGGGGTTCAGGCCGATCTTCTCCCAGCCGACCAGACGTCGCGGCGGCTCGTCGCGGTAGGGCACGCCGAGATACACCTGCGGCACTTCCGCGCCCGCCATGCGGCCGTCGTTGCGCACGGTGAACGACACGTCGATCGCACCGTCAGGGCGATGTTTGACGGAAAGCCCCGAGTACGAGAAATGCGTGTACGACAGCCCGTATCCGAATTCAAACATCGGGGTGATGTTTTTCGCGTCGTACCAGCGATAGCCCATGTTCAGCTTCTCTGCGTAGACAGGATCCGGTTCGAACGCGCCGCTTTGCCCCCACGTCGGCGTATCCTGATCGCGCACGGGAAAGGTGACGGGCAGCTTGCCGGAAGGATTGACCTTGCCGAACAGTACGTTCGCGATCGCATTGCCGCCGCCCTCACCCGGATACCAGGCTTCCACGATTGCCGCCACGCGATCCTTCCACGGCATCAGCACCGGGTTGCCGCTTTCCACGACGACGATCGTGCGGGGATTGGCGTGCGCCACCGCATCGACGAGTGCATCCTGGTTCGACGGATTCGCAAGGCTCAGGCTTTGCAAATCGCCGAAGTCTTCGCCCGCCGGCTGTGCGACGACGACAATTGCGACATCCGAGCGGGCCGCGAGCGCCGCCGCCTGGTCGATCTCCTGTTGCGTGTACGCGCGAAACGGCGTCTGCTGGTCGCTGTTGCCGGCAAAGCTCACCTGCGCCGACGGCGCGAGCGCGCGAATCGCGGCAACGATGGGCGTGTTCAGCTTCAGCCACGGATTGGTCCACCAACTGCACCCAGTCGATGTACCGAACGTCAAGCCGCCGCAGCCTGCGAATGCCCCCGTGACCGGGTCACGTGTATTGCCTGACCCGCCGCCCGTCAGCACGGCCGCATCTGCGTGTCCGCCAATCACTGCAATCCGTGAGAGCGAGGCTGCGGAGAGCGGCAACTGATTGTTGTCGTTCTTGAGCAAGACCATCGACTGCTCGGAGACCGCCTGTGCGAATGCGTTCGCGCCAGCGAAGTTGATCGTGGCGCCCCCCTTCGCAGGATCATCCATCACACCGATGCGAATCATCACATACAGCTTGCGACGCACCATGTCGTCGAGGCGCGCGGTCGATACCGAGCCGCTCGCGATCGCCTGCCGGACTGCCGTGGGTGTCAGATAGACGGTGGAACCGACGTCTTCTTCCTCGTCGAGGCCGGCGTTGATCGCGTTCGCCGTGCTATGCGTCGCCCCCCAATCCGACTGGACCTGTCCTTCAAAGCGCCAATCGTTCTTTAGCACGTCGTTGAGCAGATGCGCGTTCTCGCACGCATAGTCGCCGTTGAGCCGGTTATAACTGCACATCACGCTGCCTGGCTGCGCGCGCTTTGCGGCAATTTCAAACGGCAATAGATAGAGTTCGCGCAGCGTGCGCTCGTCGATCTGGCTGTTGCCGCCCCCCCGGTTATGTTCCTGCTCGTTGCCGGCGTAGTGCTTGATCGTTGCGATGACCTTCTCACTCTGCGTGCCGTCAGTACGCTCGGCGAGCATCTCGCCGGCGAGCACCGGATCTTCGCCAAGATACTCGAACAGCCGGCCGCCACGCGGCTCGCGTGCGAGATTCGTGCCACCGCCAAGTCCCATTCCGAAGCCCTGTGCACGCAGTTCTATCGCGACCTGTCTGCCGAAACTGGAAGACAGGCGGCGATCCCAGCTTGCCGCAAGCGCTATCGTTGCCGGGAAAGTCGTGCTGGCCTGCGACGTGCTGCCGGAGCCCGTCGCGGAGTCGACCATGTTCAGATCAGGAATGCCGAGGCGCGGTACCCCTTGAATGTAGCCCGCACCACCTCCCGGCACGGCAGACATTGCGTATTCCGAATGAATGAACTGCAGCTTTTCATCGAGCGTCATCTTGCTGACGAGGGTGTCGGCGCGCCGATGCGCGGCGGCAGATCCGAACGCGTTCATCGCAGCTGAAGTGGGCGCGAAATCAAGTGAAAAGTCGGGTACATCCGCACGGGCAGCGACGCACACGGCCGCCGCTAATGCGACTGCTGGCCATAGTTTCTTCTGCATATTTGTCTCTCCGAGATTCTGCTTTTGTTGGAATGCGGAAGCGGAGCGAGTCCGACAGTTCACACCGGACACGAAGGCTGGCGGCGCAGGGTGGCTGCGCAAACGTTTGCCTGCCCGAGCGGAATCGGGACCATCGGATTGACTGTAGCGACTCTCCGTGCTGAGTAATGTAAGAATGTAGTCTGACTACAGCATCAGTACTTTTACTAATACGATGCGTTTTTATGCTGAATGACGGTTGCCTGTTAAAACTATTGGCAATTAAACGCATTGAATGCGCAAAGCCCAATGCATTCAGCATGACGAAGAATACGTCGGAGAAGGTTACAAGCAGAGACGCCCTATTCCGTTGACTTTGAAGATGCGAAATGAATCATTCAATCCATCGCAGCGCACGCGAACCATCCGGTAAAAAGCGGCCGCTTCGTCTATGCGATCATCTTCCAGGTTGACCCGATCATCAAAAATGCAGGAACCCTTATCAACTGGTTGAGGTTAATCCCCATCCCGCGCGACTTCCTTCGCGAAGCCGATAGTGAATGTCTCGAGCGCGCCCTTCGATGCAGCATAGTCGACATATTCGTTTGGACTGCCGAGCCGAGCCGATGCCGAGGAGATGTTGATCACGATGCCGCCCCGCCCGTTGTGACGATACGACATCCGCTTCACCGCCTGCTGCGCGCAGAGGATAGGGCCTATCGAGTTGACCGCGAAGATACGCTGCATCCGCTCGAATCCGAGATCCTCCAGCCGGGACTGCTGCGCAATTATCGCGGCGTTATTCACCAGCACATCGATCCGGCCGAACTTCTGGTCGATCGCGGCGAATAGCTGAGCGACCTGCTCTGGATCTGCGCTGTCTGCGTGCATGGCTAAAGCCCGGCGCCCGAGAGATTCCACATCAGCCGCCACCACAAGGGCGGCAGACTCGTTGGAAACGAAGCTTATCGCTACATCGTAGCCTTGCGCGGCAGCAAGCCGCGCAGTCGCTGCGCCTACGCCTCGGCCTCCACCCGTTATCAGAATCAACGGGGCCTACGGAACAGCATTCATTTAGTGATCCTCCACGTGATGGTACCTGTATAAAAACGCGCAAACGTTCGACATCAATCGGCCCAGACGTTGATATCAAGAACCGCGTCGGCGAACGCTTCTGGTGCCTCCTGCGGAAGATTGTGGTCTGCATTCGGCACGACGCGGTTCTCATGGCGTCCCGTGACGCGCTTTGAGTCTGCCTGTCTTCCCCCCGGCGCGATGTCAAAGCCCCAAACAAACCGCCCCACCCGCGACGATCACGCACGCGAGCCAGCGTTTTCCACTCACCGTTTCCCGCAGAAACCCACGCCCGATCAGCACCGCGAACACGACGCTGGTCTCGCGCAACGCCGACACCGCACCCATCGCGCCCGACTGCAGCGCCCATATCACGATGCCGTACGCCGCGATCGACACGAGCCCGCCGACAAGCGATGAGCCGATGGCCATTGGCACCGCTCGTACCGGCGCCCACAGCGCCGTGAGCCCACGCGTCGTGACGAACAGCACCGGCATCAGCCAATAGAACAGGAACATCCACGCGGTGTAGGCGAGTGCCTGGCCGCCGGATAAGCGCACGCCGATGCCGTCGATCACGGTATAGACGGCGATCGTCACGCCGGTCGTCAGCGCGGCCAGCGTACCTGCCTTCGACACATGACGCCCCTCCAGCGCGATCGCGATGATGCCACCGGATATCATCACGATCCCGAGGACGTGCAACGGGCCGATCGCCTCATGCGCGAAGAGCGCCGCGCCGAGCGTGACGAGCAGCGGCGACGAGCCGCGCGCAATTGGATACGCCTGCGCCAGATCGTTACGGCGGTACGACCGCACGAGGGTCACGTTGTAGATGATATGCACGAGACCCGATGCGACGATGTACGGCCAGGCCGCGCCGGATGGTAACGGGGTGAACAGAATCACGACCGTAGAGACCGCCGCGATGGCGATGCTCATCCACGTCATGGACAGGAACCGGTCGTCGTTGCCGTGCAGCATCGCGTTCCAGCTCGCGTGAAGCAGAGCGGCGAGGAGAACGAAGCCGCCGGTATAACTAAGCATTCGGGTTCCGGAAAGAGAAGGTATTAAGAAGAATATCTATCTTGTGATCGGCCATCAAACCAGATAAATTGGCCATTCGCGTTAGATAAACTATTTCGAATGAAGCGGACGTTACCTCCACTCAATGCATTGCGTGCCTTCGAGGCCGCAGGCCGACTCGGCAGCTTCAAGGAAGCCGCAGCGGAATTGCACGTCACTCACGGCGCGGTGAGCCAGCACGTGCGGCTACTCGAGGAATGGTTCGGCGCATCGTTATTCGAACGGCACAACCGGCGCGTGGTGCTGACTCCAGCAGCCGAGGCGTACCTGGCGGAAGTCGGTCCTTTGTTCGAGCAGCTCTCGCAGGCAACCGCCCGATATGGTTTGCTCGAAACGGTTTCGCGAACACTGTCCGTGAACGCGCCCGCGACCTTCACATTGCGCTGGCTGGTGCCGAGACTGGCGAAATTCCGCGCCGAGCATCCCGACGTGGACGTCAAGGTGGAGACGTCGAACGAGCCAGTGGAGAGTCTGAAAGAGATCTACGACGTCGTCATCCGGGGTGGTCCGGACACGTTTTATGGCTACTCGATGCGGCTCTTCCTGTCCGAGGAAAGGCTCCCGGTCTGTAGCCCGGCACTCTTGCAGCGACTGCCGCTTCGGACGCCAGACGACCTGCGGCAGCATACGTTGCTGCACACGTCGAGTCTGCCGCGACTCTGGCCGGACTGGCTGGCGAGGGCACTGATTTCTGCACTCCGGCCGGCTGCCACCCTCACCTTCGATCACTTCTATCTGACGCTGCAGGCGGCCATCGACGGCATAGGCATCGCAATGGGGCCGACTGCGCTCGTATCAGACGACCTTGCTGCTGGCCGGCTTGTCGCGCCGTTCACCGGCCCTCGTCTACCGTCGCGGAGCTATTGCACTTACGTTCCGGATGGGAGGTCTGCAGATGACGTGATCGTGTTGTTTCGCTCATGGCTCGAGCGCGAGGGGATGCGTTCACGAACGGAGACGGCCCCTTAGATGTGGGCTCACTGAGCGCTATCGGAACGGGAACAATCGCGAATGGGGTTTGACGTTGCGCCGCCGCTGGAGACGGCGGCGCAAGTCCTTCACCTGAAGCTACTGCGCTGCCGGCGCGCCAACGCCATCGATGTCCGGTGCCCAACCCGAAGGGTTCGAAAAGATCAGCGCGTTCGTATTGCCCGCCTTGAATGTACCCGTTACAGCGAGAGTCGAGACGGTGCCCCACCCACCGCTGGGCGGAAACGACACCGTGACAGGCGTTGATCCGTTAAAACTGATGTCCGCGGAGCGCGGCGCCGAGTCGCCGTTCGCATAACCCACCAGCACGGTGTAGGTGCCGTCCGCGGGGACACTAATGTTGTTGATCGTCAACGTCCCGCCGTTGCCGATATAGCCGACGTCCGAGCCGCCCGAACAACCGCTGCATGCCGAAATACGCGCGCCA
This sequence comes from Paraburkholderia sediminicola, assembly GCF_046026675.1. Classification (GTDB taxonomy): domain Bacteria; phylum Pseudomonadota; class Gammaproteobacteria; order Burkholderiales; family Burkholderiaceae; genus Paraburkholderia; species Paraburkholderia sediminicola_F. The sequence continues at coordinate 3,270,543 of NZ_JAQQEY010000002.1, forward strand.
CCGGCGAGTACGCTGCTCGATGCTTCTGCCTCGTAGGCGGCTTTGAACGGCGGTAGCGTCACCGGGCCGGCGACGACAGTGACTGTGCCGATCTCGGGCGCAGGCGCGGTGCTGTCCGCGCTCGACAGTGTCAGCGAGTTAGCCCCGCCGGCTTGCAGCGGCACATAGACCGTGACCGTGCCAATACGCCCTTCGCCGCCGGTCGGCGGAAATGCCACGGTGGTCGCCTGGCCGCCGTCTGTCGAAAGTTGCGCAGTCAGCGTTTCGCGAGAGCGGTTCGCATAGGCAATCTCAACGTAGCCGCCGGTGCCAGCCGATGCGACGTTGCCGAAGGTTACAGTGCCAAGACCCCGAACGATCTTGCCGCCGTCGCAGTCCGAGCAGTGCGTATACGATGCGCCACCGCCCAGTGAGGTCGGCTGGTAGGTCGTCGCGGCGACGTCCTGTCCGCTTACCGAGAGCATCACGGCGCCGCCCGCCGGCACCGTGGGGGCCGTATACGACGTAACAAACGAACCGAGTTGCTTGCCGGCCCACAGATCACGCACACTCGCGCGCGCGTTCGGCACCAGGCCGAGTTGCTGCCACGTGACCGTCATCGGCGCGTCCGTCGTGCCGTTGTTGAACAGCACGACAGCCCGCTGCCCCTGGCCGGCCAGAAGCTTCGCCCACACCTGCTGTGCGCCGGACTGCGCGACCTTTACGCCTTGTGTGCCAAGTGGATCCTGGTCGACCGCAATGACGCCGGTGTTGGTCATCAACTGCGTGGCATCCGAGGTTAGCGGCTTCGACAGGTCGTTGCCGAGAATCAGCGGTGCGCCGGCGATCGCCCACAGGCTCATGTGCGCCTGATCGTGAACCGCCGTCATGCCCATGCCGACCACCATCATGTCGGGGTCGTTGTAGAAGCCGGTGTGCTGGGCCTCGGGGTGGTAGTTGCCAAAAAAGTTGCCGGTCACGCTGCCGAAGTTTGGCGCACCGCTGTTCGGCCCATAGATGTCGCCCGTGGTTCTCCACATCCGGCCAACCCCGGCGGCCCACGCCCACGGTCCCTCGTTGAAGTCGGGGTACGTGCTGTTATTGGCGATGGTTCCCCAGTCGCAGATGCTGAGCGTCACGCGGTGACCGGTCTGCACGTACGCCTTGTCGATCGCATCGGCGATGGCCGTATAGGCTTGCTGCGGATCATAGCCGGCTGCGCTGCCCCCGCAGAAGTCGGCCTTCACGAAGTCGAATCCCCACTGCGCGAATTGCAGGAAGTCGTGATCGTAATGCGCGAAATCGCTACCGACGAAATGCGTGCCATTGGTCCGCGTGCCGCAACCCTGCGGGCCGGCGTCGATGTAGATGCCCGCTTTCAGTCCCTTGCTGTGGATATATTGCGCGATGGCTTGCATGCCGCCCGGCCATTGGGTGTTGTCGATGACGAAGTTGCCGTTGGCATCCCTCGTCCCTGAGGTCCACCAGCCTTCATCGGTGTTCACGTACTCGTATTGCGCGCCGGATTTTATCTGCGCATTCAGTGCGGAAAGGCCATCGGCTTCGGACTTGATCGTGTTGTAATTCACGTTCTCTGCAAGGCTGTTCCATGACGACCACCCCATTGGCGGCGGAACCACGGCGATTTGACGCGAGAGGCGGCGGCTTTGCTGCGCCGCGGATTCGCTTTGCGCGGCAGAGACCGCTGCGGCCTGTTGACTCTTCAGCGAAGCGGCGGCGCCACTACCGTCCGACGCATCGCCGCCACAACCCGACAAACCCAGCGACACACTCACGGTTAATGCGGTTAACAGCGAAATGACACAACGTCTGTACACGAGCAGGTTCATGTCTGTCTCCTGGTTGAACGCTTGACTCTTGCGGCAGGGCTGTTTTGGGAGTGACTATATTCAGGTCTGCTCTGGAACTCCAAAAACTTTTTTGTTATCCCAGCACGTGGGAATGTTTAGGGATACAGATATCTATGCGTAAAAGATAAAATCGGATGACCGCCATAAACGAGAACGCGGACTGCTCGAGCGATTGCAATTTCAAACCTCGGGCCGTTGTTTCTGCAATGCGGAATTAACGAGTTCGACCTGACCGTAGCAATCGGGAAGCGGTCGCGATAATCTCCAGCATGCGCGTCGCACGGACCGTCGCGGCCGAACAGGTTCGGGAACATAATCGGGAGGCGTTTCACAATGTCTGACCAACGCGGTAGCCAATCTGTCACGATGCCTGGCCGAACCGGTAGTCAATCTGCATTGCGTCAAGTTGTGGCTTCAAGGCTTTTTCTCGGCGCAACGATTGCGATGTTTCTGTCGGGTCTCGGCGCGTCGGCGGCTGCACCGCAGATCGTGCTGTTTCTGGTGAAGGAACTCGGCGCCTCGCTGCCGTTGGCGGGATTCTATTACTTGACCAGTCTTGCAGCGCCAGTCGCGGGATATTTCGTCGGCCGCTACTCCGATCACACAGGGAATCGCCTCGGTCTTTTTCGCATGTGTGCTGTGGCGGGCTTTGTAGGCTGGGCGGGGCTGGCACTCTCTACTTCGGTCTGGATGCCCTTCATCATCGCTATCGCGCTGCTGGCTGTTTCCGGCGCTACCGCCTCGCAAATCTTTGCGGCTGTCCACGATGAACTCAGCGACAAGCCCGGCGACGCAAATGAAAGTGTCGTTGCCATCATCCGTATGGCGCTGACCGGCGGATGGATCGTCGGGCCAGTCCTGGGAGCGTGGGTGGCTGCTGCCTATGGCCTGCGTCCCATGCTTTGGATGACCGCCATCTGCATGCTTTTACAGATCGCACCTCTCGGAACGCTGAACCCAATCGTCAGGATCAAGCCGGAATCGGCGAGTGAGCCCGCGCGTCACTCCAGCCTACGCGCCATGCTTCCACTGCTGACATTCACAGCACTCTTCGTCCTGGTCTACGCAGGGGAGCCAGTGAAATATGGATTCCTGCTGATCTATATGGAAGAACACCTGAAGCTGAGTCCGGCCGTACGGGGAGCGGTCATCGGGATACAGCCGTTCATCGAGCTGCTCATCATGCCCTTCAGCATCGGCCTGGGCCGCAAGCTTGGCAACGTGTGGTTGATGTGTATCGCAGCCGCCATGGGAGTGTGTGCCAATCTTTGCTTTGCGCTCTGGTCGTCCGCGGCGGGCATGTTCGGCGGACAGATCCTCATGGGTGGCGTTTGGGGCATATTTATGGTTCTGGGCATCGTCGTCGCTCAACGGCTGCTTCCCAACGCGGTAGCGACGGCGTCGGCAATCTTCATGAGTTCGACGGCTCTCGCCTCGGCGTTAGGAGGCATCGCGGGCGGCTTCGGAGTCGCATTCCTGGGCTTTCCCAATGTATTCCTGCTGCCAGCGCTTTTCGCGGGTATTGCCGTTATTGGGCTGGCGTTGATGGCACGCACTGAAAGGTTCAAGGTGTATTGATCTTGGCCAGTGCCGTCGCTGCTGCAGCCTGACAGCCGAGCATATGCCGGCGAAGTCGTCGCCAATGAAGCTGACCTAATCCAGGATCACCTCACGTCAGGCCTTGATCGCTTGCATGACAATTTCGATCAGACAATTTTCGCAATCATGCACCGCAGTTGATGTTCACGACCGCCGGTTCCCTCAACTCGTACAGGTACGGTAGTCAGCAGTGCTCTCTGCCGGCGTATCAACCGTTCACGCGGCGGCCTTCAACCGGATAGTTCGGGTCCGTATAGCCGGCCGTCGATGCATGCCCGGCAGGCACCAGACCGTCGACAAACTCTTCGTCGTCCGGTCCCAGTTGCAGCGTCAACGCGTCCATGTAGCTGTCCCAGTGCGCTTCCGTGCGCGGCCCAGCGATAGCGGAACTCACAAGCTTGTTCCTGAGCACCCACGCAATGGCGAACGCTATCGAGGTGGTGCCGCGCTCAGCGGCGTATGCCGCGACCTTCTGTGCGATGGCGAGAGATTCCGGACGCCACTCGGTCTGCTGGATGCGCTTGTCACCGCGCGCAATGCGGGAGTCAGCAGGAGGCGCACCGTTGGGTGCATATTTGCCGGTCAATACACCTCTGGCGAGAGGGCTGTAGGGCACGACGCCAATGCCGTAGTGTCCAGCCGCGGGCATCAGCTCGACCTCGGCGGTACGGTCGACCATGTTGTAGACCGGTTCGATCGCAACGGGGCGATCGATGCCCAACTGATCGGCAAGGCGCACGATCTCCGCAATACGCCAGGCGCGGAAGTTGGACAGACCGAAGTAACGCACCTTACCCTGGCGAATGAGGTCGCCGATGGCACGAATCCCTTCCTCGAGCGGCGCGTCAACAAGCGACCGATGGAAGTAGAGAATGTCGATGTAGTCGGTGCCAAGGCGCTTCAGGCTGGCGTCGACCGTCTGGTAGATCCATTTGCGTGACTGGCCCTGTTCGTTTGGGCGGGCGGTAACTGAAGCCGGATAGCCGAACTTGGTTGCCACGACCCAATCATCCCGTCGATCCGCAATTGCCCGCCCGACGATTTCTTCAGATCGGCCAGCATGGTACACATCGGCCGTGTCGAGGAAATTGACGCCCTGGTCGAAAGCCTTGTCGATAATCCGGCGCGAGGTAGCTTCATCCGTTTCGCCGCCAAACATCATTGCACCCAGGCACAGGGGCGAAACCTTGAGGGCGCTGCGCCCCAGATATCGATAGTCCATTCTCATCATCTCCATGCAGGCCGCGCCTGCGGTTACCAGAACGTGCGCGCCGGAAAAGGCGCATCAGCGGGCGCTTTGATCGCCGTCTGTATGGAGGATGATAGGTCGATGGTATCTAGTGATAAAGCCAGTAAAACGGCAAAGTCCCATGAACTGTATTCATGAATCTCATTTCAGTTCCTGGGCTATTCCTTGCGATAACGGATTGCATCGATCACGACGGTCATCGCCCGCGAGAACTCACGTCGGGTCGCATAGCAGGCGTGCAGCCCTGGAAAGGTGGGGCACCATTCTTCCAATACCTTCACGAGGCGACCCGCTTCGACATGAGACTGGGCGAGGTCAGCCGGAATGTAAGCCAGGCCGTATCCCGACAACGCGGCAGCCAGCATCTGGTAGGTCCCGTTGAAAGCGAGTTGTCCGTCGACACGAACCTGCACCTCGCGACTGCCCTTCTTTAACTCCCATGAATAAAAGCCGCCCAGCGTCGGTAAACGAAGATTGATGCAGTTGTGCGCGGTCAGATCCTGGGGCTTCCTTGGCAACGCACGCGTCTTCAGGTACTCCGGCGCCCCAACGATTGCCATGCGCATTTCGGGCGCGAGGCGGACCGCGATCATGTCCCTGGCTACCTGATCGCCGTGGCGCACGCCGATGTCGTACCGATCGGCCACGATATCTGAGAGGCCGTAGTCGGTGATGATCTCCACCTTGAGGTCTGGATATTCATGCAGGACCGGCGATAACCTGGGCCACAGAACCGTTTCAGTCGCGTAATCGGTCGCGGTGATGCGGATCGTGCCCGCAGGTTTGTCCCGAAACTCAGTCACGGCCGCCAGTTCGGAATCGATCTCCTCAAAGCGGGGTGTGATGGTCCGAACGAGGCGTTCGCCAGCCTCCGTTGGCGCGACGCTGCGCGTGGTTCGGGTCAGGAGTCGCATTCCGAGCCGGGTTTCCAGTGCGCGGATGGTATGGCTCAAGGCTGATTGCGATACGCCGAGTTGCGCGGCGGCGCGCGTGAAGCTGCGCTCGCGCGCGACGGCGATCAGTGCAAGCAGGTCGTTGTAGCTTTCGCGGCGCATTGATGAACTCATTTCATAGGTGTTTGCCGATTCTACCGCCTAGTCGAGCATGACTGGGCACGTTAGATTTCAGATAGGGCGCACCGCCTGCTCATTCGGTCGCCCTTGTTGCGATCGGATGTCGGAGCAGAGTGCGCTTACGCGTCGTCTAACAACACCATGTAGATCGACTCATTTCAATGCGGTCAGGCGCTATCGAGGAAACTGCCAATGAGGATATTCGCTGTCGCGATGATGTCGCTTGCGCTCGGTACCGCGGCCTGTTCGCAGTTCGAAAGGAAAACTGATATGGAAAGCCTGAATCGTGCGTCCTCCATCAAACTGCTCATCGGAATGGACACCGTTTCACCAGCTCTTGAGCGCTATACGAACGATGTGGTGCTGGGCGACCTGTGGAAACGTCCGGAGTTGTCCACACGGGATCGCAGCGTGGTCACGCTCTCAGTATTGATTGCACGCAATCAGAGCGCGGAGTTGCCGTTCTATCTCGATCTCGCGCTCGAGAGCGGCCTCAAGCCCAGCGAGATTTCGGAAATCATCACGCATCTGGCTTTCTACTCCGGTTGGGCCAACGCGACCGCGGCTGTGAAGGTAACGAATGCCGTTTTCGAGAGACATGGGATTACGGCAGCGCAACTCCCGCCAGCAGCAGTTGGCCTTTTGCCTCTCGACAAGGCGGCCGAAGCCCAGCGCGAAAGCACAGTTCAGCAAAACTTCGGCGCCGTTTCGCCCGGGGTTGTTAAATTCACCCGAGATGCGCTGTTCAACGACCTGTGGCTGCGGCCTGGTCTTACGCCCCGCGACCGTAGTCTCGTCACGGTCAGCGCGTTGGTCGCCACTGGACAGGTCGCGCAACTGACCTATCACCTGAACCGGGCAATGGATAACGGACTGTCCAAGGCACAGGCGTCCGAAGTCATGACGCAACTGGCGTTCTATGCGGGCTGGCCGAACGTTTTTACGGCGCTTCCAGTCGTCAAGGACGTGCTTGAGAAGCGTCCCGGCTAATTCACTCCCAAGCGCCACAAGCGGGAAACCCGATGCCTGCTTGTCACGACGCCGCGCAGAAAATCTTTCAAAGCGTTTAGCCGGGTTACTCGTCGTGCGGCGGGACATTGATGAGCACAAACCACAACACTGCCAAAATGATAAAGAAGGGAATCGAATGCACTTTGAGTCTTCCGGTGGAGATGACTCAGAGGATAGCGATTACGGCTCCGGATAGGTGTTTCCGTCGGTTTCGCTGCCTTACGCTCCATGACTTTCTGGCCTGCACATACTCGAAACACAGCGCAGGGCACTTCATTTGTACTTGCGGTAATGGAGCGTAAGTTCGCATCCGCGGCGAAAACCTCAACGCTCAGCTCTTTTCTCCTTCCGTCACCGCCCGTCGATTTCCATCAGCTGTCAGTTGGCGCAGCGGCACGATGCTGCGATAGCGCTGTTCGAGCGCTGCCTGATCCAGTTTCCGAACCATGCCGCCTCGTTGTACGGTGTCGCAATGTCGCTGATACAGCTTGGCGAATCGCAGCGGGCACTCGAGGTGTTGGTGCATCTGTGCAAGATCCAGCCACAATCAGCCGAAGCGCATTACAACCGTGGAACGCTGCTCGGTACGATGGCACGCTATGAGGACGAACTGGATGCCTACCGGCAGGCGATCACGCTCAAGCCGCGTTTCGTACGCGCATACGTTAATCTCGGGGTCGCGTTGCGAGATCTCCGGCGCTTTGATGAGGCATTGCTTCAATTCAAGAAGGCGCTTTCGATCGATCCAAACGACGCCGGCGCACGCACCAATCGAGCTCAGACGAATTTGCTGCTCGGCGAATTCGAACACGGCTGGCGCGAATACGAATGGCGTTGGCGCGATGGCACCTGCAGCCACGGTTTTCCGCAGAACACCTTATGGACTGGCACCCAACCGATAGATGGCAAGAGAGTGCTCGTTCATCATGAGCAGGGGTTCGGCGACACGCTGCAATTCGTGCGCTTTGTGGATCGGCTCAGTGCAGCCGGCGCTCACGTCGTGCTGCGTGTTCAGGATGCCCTGTTGCCGCTCCTCCAGAATTATCGGGGGGCGGCCGAAGTCATCGGTGAGACAGGGCAAGTGCCACATTTCGACTATCACATTCCAACCCTGAGTCTGCCGTTTGCGCTCAAGGTTCGTGCACCCGATCTCGCGCTATCCGGTCCCTATGTGCAGGCAGACGGTGCGCTTGCCCCTCAATGGGCCGATCTTTTTACAGGCTCCGTTCGACGGCCGAGCATTGGGATCGTGTGGTCAGGAAGCCGTACGCATCTGAATGATCACAATCGGTCCATTTCGCTTGAGCAACTGAAGCCGGTGTTCGATGCCGACGCGGATTTCTTCGCGCTGCAAGCGGATGTACGCGACAGTGATCGCGCGTGCCTCGCGCAACTCGAGCAGCGCGGGGTGCTGCGCGATGTTTCCGGGCGGCTCACCACGTTCGCTGAAACTGCTGCGCTGATCGCTCGCCTCGACCTCGTCGTCAGCGTCGACACAGCGGTGGCGCATTTGGCCGGGACGCTTGGGAAACCCGTATGGATTGCTTTGCCGTTCATGCCGGACTGGAGATGGCAACTCGACCGAAGCGATAGTCCCTGGTACGCAAAGGCGCGGTTGTTTCGACAAACGACGCGAGGCGATTGGACTGACGTAGTTGCTACACTTCGCACAGAGATCGACGCATTGCGGGGCGCCTGAATGGCAACCCACCCGACAGAGAACGTCGCGTCTAACGGACTTCACTCTGAACCGGCTCCGCGCGATCGTACGGGCGCATTCGCCTCGAACTTGGCGCAATGCGTCGAGAAAAACGTGCGGACGTTGCGAACGTTCGATGAGCTCGTGAACAGACGGCGAGCGAGTTCATCGTAAGCAGCCATGTCCATGACATCTGCGACCGCGATAAAGTCCGGCCCTGGTGACACGCGATAACACTGCGTGACGGCCGGCTCCGCACAGATATACGACTCGAAACGCTGATGGTCTTCCGCCGTTTGCCGGTCGAGACTCACCTCGATGATCGCGGTCAGCGTCGGGCCGAGTTTCGAGTGATCGAGGATCGCAATCTCGCGCTTGATCACGCCGCTGTCCCGAAGCCGGTTCACGCGACGCAGACACGTCGGCGGGGACGTATGCGCGCGTTCCGCGAGTTCGAGCGAAGTCATCGCGCATCTGATCGACTATCTGTACGACGGCGATCTATTCGACGCGGTACGTGAAACAGTCGCGCACGGCTGCGCGGCAGCTACGCCATTGCGGTGATTTGCCGTGACGAGCCGCATCGGCTGGTGGGTGCGCGCGATGGCATGCCGCTCGTGATCGGCATCGGTGAAGGTGAGAACTTCCTCGCGTCTGACGCGATTGCGCTGTCGGGGGTGGCGCAAGTGCGCGGCCGTCTGTCCGAGGACGACGAAGGAACCCATCTGCGTGCGCTGCGTCATCTGCCTGATGCGATGAGCAAAGTGCTCGCGCTCGAACCGCCGATATCGAGGTGATCCGGCTTACCGAATACTATGGCTTGCTCTCACCCATCCTGCACACGATCCCAATGCAACTGCTCGCCGTTCACACGGCTCTCGCGCGCGGCACGGATATCGACAAGCCGCGAAATCTCGCGAAGTCTGTGACTGTTGAGTAATCGACACGCCAGCGTTGAGCACATCGCCAATCGGAGCTTACGCGTCGACCTATTCGCAGTCGGGCCGGAGCATCACGGTAACGCGAAGCCTCGATATCACCACCGATGCTCCCATCGTGGACGCAGCGCAACATCTGGAGTTAAAAAAGATGGCAGCAGCGGTCAAGCGGGATCTAGCTGCCCAGATTCTCTACTGATATCGACACGACGATCTTCGCCCTGTCGGTTAGCAGCCTGTTTGTTACTGCGGTTTGTTAGCTCAAGCCATCGACCACTATTGCTGCGTGAGCATCAGGTCCAGGTTCTGAACCGCAGCGCCGGATGCGCCTTTGCCAAGATTATCGAAAACCGCGGACAGCAGGACGTGCCCGTGTTCCACGTTAGAAAATACGCTTAAGCGCATGTCGTTCGTACCGTTCAGCACTTGCGGATCCAGGTGCTTCAAGACGCACGATTCGTGCAGCGGCAAAACACGTACGTGGGCCGCCTCGGCATAGTGGCGTGCGAGGCACGCGTGTAACGTGGCACCATCCACGTCGGGTGCCAGCAGCCTCAGCTCCAGGGGCACCGTCAGCACGATGCCCTGGCGGAACGCACCATACGCAGGAACGAAGATGGGACGCTGGGCGAGCCCGGCGTGCTGCTGGATTTCCGGGGTGTGCTTGTGCGCGAGTTCCAGACCATATACCTGGTACGAAGGCGCGTTGACGGCACCCTGCCCCTCATGTTCCTCCACGCCGGCACGCCCGCGTCCGGAGTAGCCGGACACCGCATGAATACTGACAGGGTAGTCGCCTGGTATGAGCCCAGCCTGCAACAGGGGACGCAGCAAGCCAATTGCACCGGTCGGATAGCAACCGGGATTGGTGACCCGACGTGCGTTCGCAATGCGCTCAGCCTGTTCCAGCGTCATTTCCGGAAAGCCGTATGTCCAGTCCGGCTGTGTGCGGTGTGCGGAACTTGCGTCGATTACTCTGACCGCAGGATTAACAATGGCGTCCACTGCCTCGCGCGCGGCGGCATCAGGCAAACAGAGAATGGCGATGTCGCAGGCGTTGATGGCTTCTGCCCGACGCCGCGGATCCTTGCGTTCCGCAGCGGCAAGCGTGAACAGTCTGATGTCGGTCCGGTCTCGCAGCCGTTCGTGGATTTGCAACCCGGTGGTGCCTTGGTCGCCGTCGATGAAAACAACGGGAGAGCTCATACGTGGAATACTCCGCTGACTGTGGGTTGTAACAAGTAGAGTCCCTATCTTCCACGGACCGCTAGAATAGAGAAAGTTGAATTTCATAACGTGAATATTCAGTTTTTCTGAATCTGGACGCCGACATGAGAGAGATCAGTCTGGACCGCTTGCGCACTCTGGTCGCCATTACCGACCGTGGCTCATTTGCCGACGCGGCGCGTGCATTGCACCTGGCGCCGCCAACGGTCAGCCTCCACATCGCTGAACTCGAAGAGCGCATCGGGGCTCCACTCCTGTCCCGGAAGCGCGGACATGTCAGGCCGTCGGCGATAGGAGAGGTGCTGGTGGAGCGCGCGCGTCGACTGCTGGCCGATGCGGAGCAGGCGTTAGACGATATTCAACGCCAGGTGCAGGGGCTCGAAGGGCGCGCGCGGCTCGGTGCGTCGACTGGCGCGATCGCGCACCTGTTGCCGCAAGCGCTCGAGGTGCTGCGCCAGCACCATCCCGCTATCGACATTCAGATTGCAGTACTCACTTCGCATGAAACGCTGTCCCGACTGGCGGATGGAACGCTGGATGTTGGGCTGGTCGCACTGCCTCAGCCCCCGGTGGCTGGACTCGTGATAAAGCCTTGGCGCCGCGATCCCGTGATGGCGTTTGTGCCGGCGCATTGGCGGTGTCCGGCCCGCGTCACGCCTGAATGGCTCGCCGCCCAACCTCTTATTCTCAATGACGCGACCACGCGTCTCTCGCGTCTGACCACGGAGTGGTTCGCGGCCGCGGGGCACCATCCTGCGCCGCGCATTCAGCTCAACTACAACGACGCGATCAAGAGTCTGGTGGCGGCAGGTTACGGCGCAGCGCTGTTGCCCCATGAGGCCACTACACCCCTACCCGACAGGCGCATTGTCATGCGTCCGCTACGCCCGGCGTTGTGGCGTCGGCTCGGCATTGCACATCGTGCGGGATACGTTGAGCGGTCCACGCAACACGTACTTGATGTGTTGTGGGATCTGCGATTAGCGTAGACGTTGCCATTTATTCGGTATCGACCGTCGGTTTGGTGACAATCGGACCGACGACGGCGCTCCGGTAGACTGCAACTCTCGCCCACCCTCGCCGGGGCACGCGTTGTCGGAACCTTGTGTGCACAAATAATGCTCGTACCGGCTGCGCTCATTATCGTGCGCGTCGCGGAGCTGATTTAGAGCGGAATGTACCAATCTGGAATGCTGTGATCGACCGCTCATGGAGATACCAAGACCGCTCCTTGCGTTGAGCCTGGAGCTGACCTTCATCATGCGGTCGGTGACTGACCAGCGACGAAAACCGCCAATTGAGCTGCGAAAGCACGTTTGTAGGCGGGCCGCGCTTCACCGCGGGCGACATAGGCGGAGAGGTTCGGATATTCGTCCAGCAGACCTGATGCTTTCAACCTGAGTAGCACCGACACCATAATCAGATCGCCCACGCTGAAAGCACCATCGAGCCAGTCGGCGTCGCCAAGGCGATCGGAAAGCTCGCCCAGCCTGTCACGGATGCGATCCTCGACGATAGGCAGGCGCTGCGCGTACCAGGTCTTGTCCCCCTCGAGGAACCTGGTGGTTTGGAGATCGAGGATCGGCGGCTCAACCGTGTTGAGCGCGGCAAACATCCATGTGATCGCGCGTGCCCGGGCATTCGCATCGTCAGGTAGCAGGCCTGCGTGGCGCTCTGCGATATGGAACACGATCGCCCCCGATTCGAACAGGACAAGAGCGCCTTCTTCATAGGTCGGGATCTGCCCAAAAGGATGAAGCGCTCGATGCACGGGTTCCTTCATTGCACCGAACGAAACAAGACGAACTTCGTAAGCCTGGCCGACTTCTTCAAGCGCCCAGCGAACACGCGTGTCACGCGCCAGTCCCCTGCCGCGATCGGGCGACCGTTCAAAGGCGGTGATAACGGGGGTCAGTGGAGGGGCCACGGTGATTTCTCCTTTGCTGGATATCTCGTTGAGTACCGGATACGCAACCTAAGCGCTCACCTACTCGACGTTCGAGATAATGCTAAATCGACATCCATGAATTAATTTTTTCAGGGATCGGATAAATCTGTGTCCCGAACGAAAAATCATCCAGGCAAAAGATCGGCCTTAGATCAAATTAGACGACCCAATCGCAGACGTTGGTGGCCGGCAGTCTCAGTCCGCTTTTACTGTATCGAGAAACGCTCGCAGTTCGCGCTGCATAGTCGGAGCATCCAGAATGGTACTTCCGCCATGTCCCGCGAACACGCCACTGAAGCTTTCGTGAATGAGTCGCTCGAGGGAGCGAAGTTGGGTGGACCAGTCGTACCAGCAGGCGTCTCGAAAGGCATGCAGAGCGTGCCTGCGGAAATCCCAACTCAGTGAGTCTCCAGAGAAAAGGGCGTGGTTGATGAGGAACATGACGCTTCCCCGAGTATGTCCCGCCATCGGAATGACCCGAACACCCGGCAACATCTCATGCGCCAGATCACCCGTGATGACGTCGGTGACGAACGGAGCGCCATCGGCGTCGTTTGCATGGATCCAGACGCGGGCGCCAAAGCGCTTCGCATAGATGCCCGCGTCCGCGACATCGTCGCGGTGGGTCAGCAGGATATGATCCAATCCTCCGGCTTCCGCAATCCAGCGCTCGAGGTGGCCGGACCAGCGCGGCCCGTCGATCATCAGACGCAGGCCGCCTGCAAACGTGATGTAACTGTGAGCGCCGTACGAAGAGCGGGCGTTATACCCGAGCCTCCACACGCCGGGGGCCAAGGCTTGCGGGAAGAGGCCTGTCGGCATCTTCAAACCTTTTGGCGGCCGAACGGCAGCCGCCGGACAGACGAGGACGCCTCGCCACGCATCTTCTGTGTCCTGTTCACTGGCAGGCTGATGAGCAAACGCCGAAGCGCCGTTTCGCTCGATGAACAGATTGGGAGCGGCCGTTCGAACCGCGCCGCAGTTGAAGCAAGCTGCGCTTACGTGCCAATGATCGTCGACGTCACCTTTGTCCTCCGTCATAGCGCGCTCCCGGTTGATGTTGGGCAGACGGTTCAAAGATAGCATCTTTGCGCGATTGAGTTTGGGTCGACAGCGGGCGGAGTGATAGTGGGTGCAGGCATAGCCCGGATGCAAAGTTGCGCTGACGCACAAGCTTATCGGTGCGTTGCTTCATTGATCGGCTCGATCCTCCGCTCCCGGCCTGCGGACGGCAGACGAGGCGCCCAAATCGCTCCTGCTCCCCAAATATCGGCCTATCCCTCGTTGGCCAACCTTGACCGGATCTCGGCGGCCGAGAGGTCGCGGTGATGTGTGGCAATTTGCCATGTGTTTCCCCACGGATCTCTTACCATCGCTCGCCTGTCGCCGTATGGCGTGTCGATCGGAACTTCGAGCGAGATCGCATTCGCCGCGATCGCTCGCTGAAAGGTCGAATCGGCGTCCTCAACGTAGACATACAGAAATGCCGGCATCGGATCGCGAAGGCCGTCTCCGCCGCTAATCATCACGACGGAATCGCCGATCATGATTTCGGCAGGCAGCCCGTGACGGAATTCGCCCTCTGCCTGAAACACCATTTTGATGAACATGATCAGGTTTTCCGGATCCCGCACGACGATTCGTGGCGTGACGGTATGCCATCCATCAGGCTGAAATTTAGCCATGTTGCGCAGCCTCGGAAGAGATTCGAAAGGGCATTGTCCTCCGGGCGCCGGATGTCCGCAAAGGGGCGGGAGCGGGCGGACAGGCAGTGGATGAGCGCTGTCTCATTGGCCGGCTCGATCTACCGTTGCCGGCCAGGAACAGTCTGTCCGTCAAACAACATGTATTACCGATGCAGTGGTGCAAACGGGCCCTCAATTGCGATTTGATCCGAGCTGGAACATTCATTGCGTAATGTTGGAAAGTCTGCACTGAACCGGAGGAGCACATGAGGAAACGCGACATCATTGCCATCGGAGGGTCACTGGGTGGGCTTGACGCGTTGCGCCGGGTGGTCGGCGCGTTGCCTGCAGACTTTCCTGCAGTATTGCTGGCCGTGCTACACACCGGTCCAACGAGTCCTCGGCTGCTTGCCCAGATCGTCGGATCGTCAACGCCTCTCAAGGTGGCCTACGCTGAGAACGACGACGAAGTGCAGCCGGGGCGGCTCCTTATCGCTCCGCCTGACTGCCATATGACGGTTCGGCCACCGGGCGTAGTAAGTCTCGATAGTGGTCCAAAGGTTCGTCATGCACGCCCGGCGGTGGACCGGTTGTTCGAATCAGTAGCGCATACTTACGGACCGCGCTCAATTGGAATAGTGTTGTCCGGCGGGGATCACGACGGCACCGACGGCCTCGACGCAATCAAGGCTGCTGGCGGCCTGGCTATCGTTCAAGACCCACGCGATGCGTACGACCCTCAAATGCCGTTCAGTGCCGTTCGAGGTGATCATCCTAATTTCATCGCACCGGTCGATGAAATAGGGCCGCTGCTCAAAAGGCTCGTTCTGGCCGAGCAATAACGCGACATCTCATCAACAAGAGATCGGACCGGGTTCCGAATGCCGGAAGGCCACAGACAGACTGCATCAAAGCCGCAAGCCGTGGAATCGAAGGTGTCGGTTGCGCAGTCCGGGGGCACCGCAGCAATGCGCTCTCCCTGAATGGACTTTCACCGCTCGGCATCTGTCACCAATTTGCGTGTAACATAAGTGCGCTGATCGCCTCGCTGCACCTTTTACCCAGTGGAGACGCATATGCGACTTGCGGACTTTATCGCGCGAGACGAGGAGCCCATTCTGGCGCAGTGGGAGGCGTTCGCCGCCACGCTCCTGCCAGCGGCGGCAAGCATGGAGTCATCCGGGTTGCGCGACCACGCGCAGCAGATCCTGCATGCCGTGGCAAAAGATTTGCGGACTTCGCAAACCAGGGAAGCCCAACGCGAAAAATCGATGGGGCGGACCCCCAAGCTGATCGATGCGACCGAAACAGCCGCGCAAACTCATGCCCTTCTGAGAGCAAAAGCCGGCTTCAATATCAACCAGCTCGCCGCCGAATATCGCGCGCTGCGTGCAAGCGTACTTCGTTTGTGGGCGGACGATTGTGAGCCCGAAGCGCCTGATCTGGACGACATCATTCGTTTCAATGAAGCGATCGACCAGGCCCTTGCCGAATCGGTCACCTTTTTCAGCAGGCAGATCGAACAGAACCGGAACCTCCTGCTTGGCATGCTGGGACACGACATGCGTAGCCCTCTCCAGGCGATCCAGGTGACTGCATCTTATCTGTCGGCACTGAATGCCGGGGACCAGGTTTCAGGAGCCGCCGCTCGTCTGATACGTAGTGGGGCCCGGATGCAAGCACTGCTGGATGACTTGAGCGATTTCAACCGGAGCAAGCTGGGCTTGGGCATTAACGTCGTGCCCAAGGATGTCAATCTGGCGGACGTGCTTGCCGACGAACTGGACGAATTGCGTGCGGTTCATCCCAACAGGTTGCTTGAATTGCACGTGAGTGGCGAACCACGGGGAGTCTGGGATGGTCAGCGCCTGCAGCAATTGCTTCAAAATCTTGTACTCAATGCCATCAAGTACGGGGCGCAGGACACGCCTGTCCGAGTGGAGGTGACGGGCGATGCAACGCATGTCCGTATCGAAGTGAGAAACTGCGGACCTGCCATCGAGCGAACAACGCTGGCATGCATTTTCGATCCGCTTACGCGGGGGCCGGAACATCAGAGCAAATATGACAGGACGGGAAACCTGGGACTGGGTCTGTATATTGCGAGCGAAATCGCCAAGGCCCATCACGGTACGATCGAAGCGCGGTCCGACGAAACGGAAACCTCGTTCTCAGTGTCACTCCCGCGTGCGGACGGAACCGCAACTGGGCGCTGACGGTCCGTGGCCGCGCGGAGGGAGCGCCCTACTCATGTTGTATCGCGCGCAATTTTTAGCAGGTCCATTTCGCCACTCCGACTATCTCGCCGTTCCGCACTTCGGGCGCGCGTGCTGGCATCAATAAGGTTGCATTTTCTGGCCGGCAGCAACCTTTTACCGGTCACTCGAACGGCCAGACTCCGGAACTCCCACGACGGTGGCTGTCCAGCAAATGCGTATCGACCATCCCTACTGCTTCCATAAGCGCGTGCATCGTCGTGGGACCGACGAACGAGAAACCTTTTTTACGAAGTGCCTTGCTCAGCGCGACCGACTCCTCGGAGACGGTGGGAACTTCGTCAATCGTTCGGGGACAAGGCGTGCTCGCCGGCTGAAATGACCAGATAAACCTGGCGAGCCCCCCGTCCTGGCGCAGTTCGATCGTCGCGGTCGCGTTTTTTATCGTCGCCAGTATCTTGGCGCGATTGCGGATGATGCCGGAATCGGCGAGAAGACGCTGTACGTGCTGCTCGTCGAAGCGCGCGACTGTGTCGGGGTCGAAGTCGCAGAATGCGGCACGAAATGCGTCTCTCTTCCTGAGAATCGTCGCCCACGACAACCCTGACTGGAACGCCTCCAGCGAAAGTCTTTCAAACAATCCTCTTTCGTCTCGTACCGGCATCCCCCATTCAGTGTCGTAGTAGGTGCGCAGCATCGCGTCAACCGCTGCCCACGGAGGCCGGGCCAGACCGTCATCTCCGATAACAACACTTCGCGCAGGCGCTGGCGAATTGTTCACCTCGTTCCGTGCGGTCCTGCGAGCCGATTTCGCCGTCGCAACCAATTCAATTCTCCATTCCCCAGGTTCCACCGCAAGCCAGAGAGATCACGCGCGGCGTCTGAACCATCCGGTGAGCGACAGGCGGTCGCGCGTCGCGGGCAATACCTCGTGCAACATATCGGCGGATAGAAACACCGCGATCCGGCTGCCAAGCGGAGCGATGTCCCGCATGCCCAAGCCCTCTGGATGCAGTCGCAATGCACCCCCATGCTCGGGCAGCCAGTCTGCATTCAGATAGACGACGCACGACACCGTGCGGCTGTCGTCGTGGCGAAACTGATCGCGGTGTTGCAGATACGAAGCACCTGGCGTATAGAGCGCGAAATGGCTTTCGTATTCTTCGAGCCCCAGAAAAAGCGTGTGATTCAACGTGATACGCAGCGCTTCCATAATCGCGAGGTACCGGTCGCAGGCTTCGGATTGGCCCGCTTCCAGCCACTGGATCCGGTCGTCGCGAATGTTGGGTTGAAGCGAACGCGCCGCGCCCTGGCTGACACGCGCCAGTGTGAGCATCCCGGCTGCTGCAAGCGTCGTACATTCCAGCGCTAGCGCACGCGTCAGATCCGGTGGAAAAAAATTGTCCTGTTCTGACCAGCCATGGAGATGAAGGTCATCCACGATTCGTCGATGCCCTTCGTCTCCGGGCACATCGGAGCGCGCCGGTGAGTATGATCGGTTCACTGCCTGTTCCTTCGAACGAAGGTGCTGGTTGGGAATTCGAACTGTCGTCCGAGAGATACGCGGTTAGTCAACCGCAATCACGATCGATTCTTCGTGCGCCGACGTCCCGCACGACTTCATTCGATGTATGGATGATTCTGGCGTTGCGTCCACTGGAGCGTGAGTTCAAGCGCTGTGAGCCGGTCCAGTTCTGTGCGCCCGGCTGCTGTAAGTATTGCGATATCAACGGGTGGACTATACGCGTCCGCACGAGCAGAATTGGCCGCGAGATAACGCGATGTTCGTTCTGGTTGGCGCACCCAGTCGATAAGGCCCAGCACGTGCAGCACATCGAGCACGACCGGATGCCGGCCGCGCACGATCTGGCGATGCAGCGTCTGGCGTAATCCTTCGAGTACGTCGGCATGCGACATGCGGCGAGCGTCGGTGGTTCGCATCGCGACGTCTACTTCTTAACCTTGTCGACCTTGTTCACCGCGTCCTTGAACGCCTTCCCGGCAGTGAATTTCACGGTTTTTGCGGCTGCGATTTTGATCTCTTCCCCTGTCCTCGGGTTGCGTCCGGTCCGTGCCACGCGGGAGCCGGTACTGAAGCTACCAAATCCGACTAGTTGCACAGTGTTGCCCTCAACGAGCGATTTCGTGATGATCCCAAGCAACGCGTCGAGTTGCTCGCTGGTGATTACCTTCGTCTGTCCGGTCTTGCCGGCAATCGCGTCGACCAGTTCCTGTTTATTCATGTTTCTCGCTCTAGAAAGGACGAACTGCTATTCGGTGGTCTTCCTGGCTGCCAGATGGTGCCATACACCCTATATTCGGCCCGGCGCAGGCGGACGCTACAAGGACGTGCTGCCTCCGATTGAAACAGCACCCCACTATACCGTATGGCGACAACAGGACGAGGCCGGGTGAAAACGCATGCCGAATGCGGTGATTCCAAAAATCGCCCCTTCGGATCGCGCCGTACCGGCTTGGCAGCAACTCGCCTTCGGCGCCTGGCTGCCGGCAATACAGAGGGAAGGGCCTATGCCATAAGCCCCTTGTCTGCGTTTGGCCCATCCGTTGGATATCGCGCCTTGAGGGCGCCCCCTAGACTGGTCTCGTCCCGGGTGGTCCGGGGTGCATTGGGTCGCATGTCGCCCAATGCTTCACGTATGTCGACTGAGGCCCATATCATGTCAGAAATCCAACTCTTCGCATCGCGCAACGACTACTACAGCTCGCAAACCGAGGCCGGCGACCGCAGAATTCTTCGCCGTTATGGCTGGTGCGTGGCGGCCAGCGTGCTGTGGACGAAGAACGCGCTCGACCCTGCTGTCGCGCCTAAGGACTCCAATCCGGACAAGCTGCGCACAGGCATCTTGCAAGTGAAGTACCGCTGGAACGTGGGAACCGAACGGGAGGCAACGCTGAACCTCCTGCAGCAGGCAGAACTGCAGGGTGCTCAGGTGGGCGATCAGGTGTCGCTCACGGCATTGTTCGGAATCCTCTTCGCCACACCAGGCGTGTACCTGATCGCAAACGATACCCACATGATGGCGGTGGACACGCGCGCGGGGCGGCTGCACTTCTATGACATCGAGGAGGGTCTGTTCCAGTATGCCAGCACGGCTGAATTGGAGCAGAGCATACGCGCACGCTATCAGGATCCGCGCTGGGACGTTTACAGCGTCGCGAGTCACTGAGTCGCCGGGAAACTTAAGCGGCCGTCACCCTTGGGCCGGCCTCCGCACCTGCCTCAAACTTTTGTGGCCCATGTGCGATCCGGGAGCATGCGAATGATCGCTGTCATCGCGCGGAACGGTCGTTAAGGTGATACGCGTTCGAGTGACCGGATCGGGTCGCGTCCTGCCGATCGTCAGTTTGCGAGTTTCAGATTACTTATGCCTGTTGCATGAGGCATACTCCCAGCCAGTTTCGGTCGTGCGTCGACATGTAACTTGCGGCTTTAGCCTCTCTTGCCAACTGCATCGCATTTAAACTGTCGTGTGAGATAGTCAAACCTCACTGAGTGGAGCCTATGGCCACAAGAAATCCAGCACACGTGGCGCACTGCCAATGTGGCGCGGTCGAGATCAGCGCCTGGGGTCAGCCCATTATGGTCAATGCGTGCTACTGCGACGACTGCCAGACGGCATCCCAGCGTCTCGCCGCATCCGCCAATTCAGGGCGAGCGTCCAGCGTCGACGGCGGCACGGAATTCATGGTGTTCCGCCGCGATCGCATTGCCTGCACGCGGGGCGCAGACCGACTCCAGGCGATGAGACTGAGCGCCCCCTCGAAGACCAGACGAATGATCGCGAGTTGCTGCACAACACCGATGTACATGGCCTTTGACGACAAGCGGCCCTGGGTGTCAGCGTTCCGCGCGCCTTTCGGAGCGGATGCGCCGCCGGTGGAAATGCGGATCTGCACCCGGTTCAAACGCTCGGAAGTGGAGACCGCAGACGGCTTGCCCAGCCATCCCGGATACCCTCCCGCAATGATGGTCCGGATTCTGGCCGTCTGGCCGTTCATGCTGTTCAGCAGGCCGGTCGGCGCTTTGCCGTAGCGCGATTGTTCGATGCCATTGGATGCGCCAATGGCCGCATCAACGGAACATCCTTCCCCTCGCCCTACTCCCCTTATCCTTTCGGCCAAATCAAACATTTAGCCTACAAGGTTGAAGTCAACCTCGGTGGCCTCCCTTATAATTACCATGTCGTCGGGAAACGCCCGGTGACCAGGTTTAGCAGCCTGTTGTCGAAAACCGCACACCCGCCCAGGCGGGCGTGCGTCTACCTCTGCACGTCTATATTTCTATGGGCGGGCCGTGGTGGGGAGCCGCAAGGCTCGCCGGTTTGTTTTCGACCCGGTCTGCTAACCTGCTACGTGCCCGCTCACCCCCTTCCCAAGCGAGTGTCGGGCGATCCAGGAAGTAACAGGGAGATCGCACCATGAGCAAGTTCAACAAAAATCGACCCGCTTCACGCCCGCCTGTCGACGCACTCCAGTACGAAAAGCTTGCCCTGTCGGCATTCGACTTATGCGACCGGCACCTGGCTCAACTGGATACCTTGATCACACTTGCGTCCTCGATATGTAGGAATCCTTCCCTCACGCTTGAGGAAAGACGACGTCGTCAGACACTTCTTGAATTGCTGGTGGACACGGCTGAGCAATATCAGCAGGAACTCGAATGCGACCGCGAGTTGTACAAGGTGATTGCGCTCGATGCGAAGGGCGTTCCGCAAAGCCGCATCACCGCACGCCACGCAGCGAACCTGCTTGCAGAAGAGGTGGCGCAGCGAGCAGGAGCAGCCATCGCCACCGCAGACGCGCGACAGCGCAAAAGCCCATCATCGGAAAGCGCCGCGGCATTAAAAGTCGACGCTGCGCAGCAACCGGTAGTCGCGCCAAACTAGGTAGTTGCAATGATGCCGGGCTGCCAATCGTTAACTCATTCCCCCGGCACCCTCACCCACCCCTCCATCAACACTCGCGCGCTCCGGCTCATGATTGCTTTGGTGACCGTCCACTCGCCGCCTTCCTCCCGAGCTTCGGCCCCCACTCGCAGCGTCCCCGACGGATGCCCGAATCGCACCGCGTCCCGCGCGCCGCCGCCGGCAGCAAGATTCACCAACGTCCCTGAAATCGCGGCCGCCGTACCAATCGCAACCGCAGCCGTCCCCATCATCGCGTGATGCAACTTACCCATCGACATCGCCCGCGCCAGCAGATCGACGTCGCTCGCAGCCACCCGCTTACCGCTGGAAGCTACGTAGTCGGCAGGCTTCGCGACAAACGCAACCTTCGGCGTATGCTGCCGCGTCGCGATCTCATCGATGTCCTTGATCAGCCCCATACGCACCGCACCATGCGCGCGAATGGTTTCGAACATCGCGAGCGCCTTCTCGTCGCTATTGATAGCGTCCTGTAGTTCGGTGCCCTTATAACCGATCGCTTCCGCGTCCACGAAAATGGTCGGGATACCGGCATTGATCATCGTCGCCTTCAGCGTGCCGACACCCGGCACTTCGAGGTCGTCGACCAGATTCCCCG
Organism: Paraburkholderia sediminicola; assembly: GCF_046026675.1. Taxonomy (GTDB): domain Bacteria; phylum Pseudomonadota; class Gammaproteobacteria; order Burkholderiales; family Burkholderiaceae; genus Paraburkholderia; species Paraburkholderia sediminicola_F. The sequence continues at coordinate 3,292,582 of NZ_JAQQEY010000002.1, forward strand.
TCGGGAACATCGCGCCGCCGGCGCCCTCCTCTTCGGCAGCCGGGTCCATAAACTCAAGCAGAACTTCAGCAGCCGGAAACGTCACGCCATCGAGTTCAAAGTCGCCTGTTTCCTGCACTGCGCCATCGGTCATAGGCACATGCCCGATGATCGTCTTACCGATATTCGCCTGCCAGATGCGCACAATGGCCACACCGTTCTGCGGAATCCGGCTCGCGTCGACGAGACCCGCGCTAATCGCAAACGGCCCCACCGCAGCAGAGAGATTCCCGCAATTGCCGCTCCAATCGACAAATGCCTTATCGATGGAAACCTGCCCGAACAGATAGTCCACGTCATGATCCGGCTTGCTGCTCTTCGCGATGATGACCGTCTTGCTCGTGCTGGAAGTCGCGCCGCCCATACCGTCGATCTGCTTGCCATACGGGTCCGGGCTGCCAATCACACGCATCAGCAGTGCATCACGCGCCGCGCCCGGCACCTGGGCCGCCTCCGGCAAATCCTGTAGCCGAAAGAACACGCCTTTGCTGGTGCCGCCGCGCATGTACGTCGCCGGAATCTTGATCTGAGGTTTGTGAGCCATGAAAGTAGTGTCCTGATGAGAGAAGCTCAAAAGCCTTAAGCCGCAGCCTTGGTCGATTCAAGAAAGTCCTGCGCGAAGCGTTGCAACACACCGCCGGCTTCATAGATCGACACCTCTTCCGCCGTATCCAGGCGGCACGTCACCGGCACTTCGACGCGCTCACCGCTCTTACGATTAATCACGAGCGTGAGATCGGCGCGCGGTTTGCGTTCGCCGATCACGTCGAAGGTTTCGGTACCGTCGATCGCCAGCGTAAGACGATTCACACCAGGCTTGAATTCCAGCGGCAACACACCCATGCCCACCAGATTCGTGCGGTGAATCCGCTCGAACCCTTCCGCAACAATCGCTTCCGCACCGGCAAGACGCACACCCTTCGCCGCCCAGTCGCGCGACGAACCCTGACCGTAGTCGGCCCCGGCAATCACGATCAGCGGCTGCTTGCGCTCCATGTAGGTTTCGATTGCTTCCCACATGCGCGTCACCTTGCCCTCAGGCTCGACGCGCGTCAACGAACCCGCCTTCACCTTGCCGTCTTCCAGCACCATCTCGTTCTTCAGCGTCGGATTCGCGAAGGTGGCACGCTGCGCGGTCAGGTGATCACCACGGTGGGTTGCGTACGAATTGAAGTCCTCTTCCGGCAAGCCCATTTTGGCGAGGTACTCACCGGATGCACTGTTCGCCATGATCGCGTTCGACGGCGACAGATGGTCGGTCGTGATGTTGTCGCCCAGTACAGCCAGCGGACGCATGCCCGTCAGCGTGCGCTCACCGGCAAGCGCGCCTTCCCAATACGGCGGACGGCGGATATACGTGCTCATCGGACGCCAGTCGTACAGCGGATCAGCCTTCTCACCGGTATCGACAGAGACGGCGAACATCGGCTCGTACACTTTGCGGAACTGCTCCGGCTTCACGCTCGAAGCGACGATCGCGTCGATCTCTTCATCCGACGGCCAGATGTCTTTCAGCTTGATCTCGTTGCCGTCAGCGTCGACGCCCAGCACATCCTTCTCGATGTCGAAGCGGATCGTACCGGCAATCGCATAGGCCACCACCAGCGGCGGCGAAGCGAGGAAGGCCTGCTTCGCATACGGATGAATACGGCCGTCGAAGTTACGGTTCCCGGACAGCACCGCCGTCGCATACAAATCGCGATCGACGATTTCCTTCTGAATCACCGGATCCAACGCCCCCGACATGCCGTTGCACGACGTGCACGCATACGCGACCACGCCGAAGCCCAGTTGCTCCAGTTCCGGCAACAGGCCCGCCTCTTCCAGATACAGCGTGACCGCCTTCGACCCTGGCGCGAGCGAAGTCTTCGCCCACGGTTTGCGGATCAGTCCGCGTTGATTGGCGTTACGCGCCAGCAAACCAGCAGCGATCATGTTGCGCGGGTTGTTGGTGTTCGTGCAGCTCGTAATCGCAGCGATGATCACCGCGCCATCGGGCATCAGCCCCGGCTCGTTCTCCACCTTGCCGCTGATGCCGCGCGCGGCCAGTTCGGAAACCGGCAAACGACGATGCGGATTCGACGGACCCGCCAGCGTGCGCACCACGGTAGACAGATCGAACTTCAGCACGCGCTCATACTCGGCGTGCTTCAGCGTATCGCCCCACAGGCCGGTTTCCTTCGCGTAGGTCTCGACCAGTTTGACGAGTTCATCGTCGCGGCCGGTGAGCTTGAGGTACTTGATGGTCTGCTCGTCGATGTAGAACATCGCCGCCGTCGCACCGAATTCGGGCGCCATGTTGGCGATGGTCGCGCGATCGCCAAGCGTCAGGTTGGCCGTGCCTGCTCCGTAGAACTCGAGGTACGCACCGACCACTTTTTCTTTGCGCAGGAATTCGGTCAGCGAGAGCACGACGTCGGTCGCGGTGATGCCCTCAGCCGGCTTGCCCGTAAGCTCCACACCGACGATATCCGGCAGGCGCATATAAGACGCGCGGCCCAGCATCACGCTTTCCGCTTCAAGACCGCCCACGCCGATCGCGATCACACCGAGCGCATCCACCATCGGCGTATGCGAGTCGGTACCGACCAGCGTATCGGGGAAGGCCACGCCGTCTTTCACCTGCACCACCGGGCTCATGCGCTCGAGGTTGATCTGATGCAGGATGCCGTTGCCCGGCGGAATCACGTCGACGTTCTTGAATGCGCGCTTGGTCCAGTTGATGAAGTCGAAGCGATCTTCATTGCGGCGATCTTCAATCGCGCGGTTCTTCGCGAACGCATCCGGATCGAAACCGCCGCACTCGACGGCGAGCGAGTGATCCACTACGAGCTGCGTCGGCACGACCGGGTTGACCATCGCGGGATCGCCGCCTTGTGCCGCGATCGCATCGCGCAGGCCGGCAAGGTCGACCAGAGCGGTCTGGCCGAGAATGTCATGACACACCACGCGCGCCGGGAACCACGGAAAATCCAGCTCGCGCTTGCGTTCGATGATCTGCTTGAGCGACGCAGTCAGCGTTACCGGATCGCAGCGGCGCACGAGGTTTTCGGCCAGCACGCGCGAGGTGTACGGCAGCTTGTCGTAGGCGCCGGGCTGGATTGCATCGACGGCGGCACGCGTGTCGAAGAAATCCAGTTGGGTGCCGGGAAGGCGTTTGCGGTTGGCAGTATTCATGGCGTAGGGGACAAAACAATAGTGATCCGGGGACAATGGCGGCAGCCGTGCTTCACAATCCGCTGCCCCTCTTTCAGACGGCGCTTCGCTTGTGCATCAATCAGACAGTCTGTGTAGTTTAGCTCGCGGCGGCGCGGCGGCTTACTGGGTGTTTCGTTGATGCGCCGCACAACGTACCGCACGCCGCCCCGCAAAAAAACAGCCTTGGCTCGGGGGTTCCAGCGAGCCAAGGCCCAAACTTCATTACGTCGCGCTCATGAGACGCAATGGAGGAGAAACGCTTGCGGCTTTGCGCTTACACGCTTAGACGCTTAGACGCTTAGACGCGTTTGGCTAGCGGCACGAACGGCAGATCGTCCGGACCGGTGTAATTTGCACTCGGACGAATGATCTTGTTGTCGATCCGCTGCTCGATGATGTGCGCGCTCCAGCCTGCCGTACGGGCGATCACGAACAGCGGCGTGAACATCGCCGTCGGCACGCCCATCATGTGATACGAAACCGCGCTGAACCAGTCGAGATTCGGGAACATCTTCTTCGCGTCCGCCATCACCGACTCCAGACGTTCGGCGATGCTGAAGAGCTTGTTGTTACCCGCTTCCTTCGACAGCTTCTTCGCGATTTCCTTGATGACCTTATTGCGCGGGTCGGAGATCGTGTACACCGGGTGACCGAAACCGATCACCACTTCCTTGTTTTCGACACGCTTGCGGATATCGGCTTCGGCCTCATCCGGCGTCTGATAGCGCGACTGGATCTCGAACGCGACTTCGTTCGCGCCACCGTGCTTCGGGCCGCGCAGTGCGCCGATTGCACCGGTAATCGCCGAGTAGATATCCGAACCCGTGCCCGCGATCACGCGGCCAGTGAACGTCGACGCGTTGAATTCATGCTCGGCGTACAGGTTCAGCGACACATGCATCGCGTCAACCCACGCCTTCGACGGCTCCACGCCGTGCAGCAGGTGCAGGAAGTGGCCGCCAATCGAGTCGTCGTCGGTTTCGACTTCGATGCGCTTGCCGTTATGCGAGTAGTGGTACCAGTACAGCAGCATCGAACCGAGCGAGGCCATCAGCTTGTCGGCGATGTCGCGTGCGCCCGGCAGGTTGTGGTCGTCTTTCTCGGGCAGCACGGTGCCGAGTACCGACACGCCGGTGCGCATCACATCCATCGGGTGAGCGGCGGCCGGAATCCATTCCAGCGCGGCTTTGACGTTCGCGGGCAAACCGCGCAGCGCCTTGAGTTTCGTCTTGTAGGCGGTGAGTTCAGCCTGCGTCGGCAGCTTTTCGTGGACCAGCAGATACGCGATTTCCTCGAATTCGCATGCACCGGCGATGTCGAGAATGTCGTAGCCGCGGTAATGCAGGTCGTTGCCGGTCTTGCCGACCGTGCACAGTGCAGTATTGCCAGCCGTCACGCCGGACAGGGCGACGGATTTCTTCGGTTTGAAGGCGCCTGCGTTCGGCGTGCTGTTATCGGCTTCACTCATAATTTCGTCTCCAACTGCGGGGTTGCGTTCGTGCGGCAATCAGCGCGCCGAGCTTGTCTTTCGGGGGTTTCGATGCGGTAACCGGTGAAAACGGTGGCTATAACGCAAAGAATGGGCCATGCGGAACACCCGCCGCTAAGTACCTGATTTAACAAAAAATCATGTCCTGGCCACATCGCCATCTTATTTCATAAATGAAATCACATATTTCAAATTCGAAAACGACAGGTGCATAATAGGCGGACTTCCCGTCCTTCCTGCCTCTCTCCAGACAACGAGTCCCCGCCGTGAGCACGCCCCTCTTCGACCCCGCGCAGCGCCCTCGCATCTGGGCCGTCAGCATCAGCCGTCTGCGCGATCTGTTCTTCGACATAGCCGGCGAGTACGTCGAACGCGCCGATCTGCGCATCGTCTCGCATGGCTTCGAAGACGCCGTGCATGAGATCGACGCGGTCGGTGCCGGGCGTCCGGATGTCGTGATTGCCGGTGGCTCCAACGGCGCGTATCTGAAAACGCGTGTCAGCGTGCCGGTCGTGCTGATCGGCCCAACGGGCTTCGACGTCATGCACGCGCTCGCTCGAGCACGGCGTGACGGCACCAGGGTCGCACTCGTCACGCACGGCGACACGCCAGACGAAGTGCGGCGCTTCATCGCCGCGTACGGCATCGACGTGACATTTGCGTCGTATCAATCGGCGCAGGATGCGGAGAGCGTCGTTCTCGATCTGCGTGATCGCGGCATCCAAGCCGTGGTTGGCCCGGGGCTCATCGCCGATCTCGCGGCGAACGCCGGCATGGGCGCGGTGTTTCTGTACTCACGCGCATCGGTACGTGCCGCGTTCGATACCGCACTCGAAGTCGCGCAGGCCACCCGCCGCGAAACAGTTCGGCGTCAACGGCTTGACAATCTTCTGCAGCATCTGCGCGACGGCGTCGTTGCGCTCGATGCGCAAGGGCGCGTCGAAGCGATGAACCAGCGCCTTGCCAGCGTGCTCGGCATCGATGCGGCGCAGGCAGTGGGCCGTGCGCTGCTCGACCTCGCGCCCGATCTCGCAGGCAGCTTGCCGGACTCAGACGGCGACACGTTCTGCACGGTACGTGGGGCGAGCTACGTCGTGCATCGCGGGCCGCTCGCGAGCAGCAGCTCTGCGGCAGGCACCGTGCTGACGTTTCAGGAATCGCGCGCGGTCGAACGGCTCGACCGCACGTTGCGCTCGCGGCAGCGCGTTCAACAGTTCAGCGCGCGTTATCAGCTTGGCGATATCGTCGGTGTATCCGATTCGATCGAACGGGTCCGCACGCTCGTGCAGCGCTACGCCAAATCGGACGCCACCGTGCTGATCCTCGGCGAAAGCGGCACCGGCAAGGAGATGGTCGCGCAGAGCATGCATCAGCTGAGCGCGCGGCGTGACTTCGCCTTCGTCGCCATCAATTGCGGCGCGTTTCCTGAGGCGTTACTCGAGAGCGAGTTGTTCGGTTATGAGGAAGGCGCGTTCACCGGCGCGCGCAAAGGCGGTAAAGCGGGGCTGATCGAAGTAGCGCACCGCGGCACGCTGTTTCTCGATGAAATCGCCGAGATGCCGCTGTCGTTGCAGAGCCGGTTATTGCGCGTGCTGCAGGAACGTGAGGTCGTTCGGCTCGGTTCGACGGAGCCGACGCGAGTGGACATCCGGGTCGTCGCGGCAACGCATCGTGCGTTGACCGAGGGCATCGAGGCGGGCAGTTTCCGCGCGGATCTTTACTACCGGCTCAACATTCTGAGCATCGCCCTGCCGCCGCTGCGCGAGCGGCCAACCGATCTGCTGCCGCTCGCGGTCGAACTGTTGCTGCAAGCGGCGTCGCGTGAGCCGAGACTCGCCGCTCGTCTGCCCGATGCGGATGCGGCCAGACGCGTCCTTGCCAGTCTCAGTGAACCGTTAAAGCGTTACACGTGGCCCGGCAACGTACGTGAACTACAGAACGTGATCGAGCGGATTGCAGTTGAACTGGCAGACGCAGACGTGGACACGGGCACCGACTCAAACGGCGCAGCAGAAACCCTCTTTACGCGCGAGGTGCTGCGCACCGTCGCGCCTGAAATCTTCGAGCAACCCCACTCGCGCACGAAGAAAGCAGCGCTAACGTTACGCGAGCGCAGCCGTCACGTGGAGGCCGACGAAATCCGCGCCGCCCTCGCCGCCTGCGACGGCGATCGCGATGCGGTTTGCCAGGCGCTCGGCATCAGCAAGACGACGTTATGGCGGAAGCTGAACGCGGCGCAGTAGCCTGAACCACGCCACCGTGCTTCACGGCATTCTTTGCCGCATTCGCACCGGCGCGCGCGATGAACATGCTGGGCGTCATCCCGCAGCATCGCTTGAAATGCCGGCCGAAGTGGCTTTGATCGAAAAATCCCACCTCCGTGGCGACAACCGATCCCGGCACACCTTCGAGCAACAGAGTCTGCGCCCGCTGAATCCGCAGCCCACACAGATAGCGATATGGCGACGAACCATACTGCTGACGAAACACCGTCGCGAAGCGCGACACGCTGAGCGCGGACAGCGCGGCGAGTTGCGCGAGCGTCACCGGCTCGTCGAAATGGGCTTCGATAAACGCCCGCGCGGCATTGAGGCTGATGGACTGTTTCATGACGTCGCGATAGTCGAGCGGGGCGCGGCTTGCTTCGCGAACCGGGTGACGGAAAACACGTCGAGGGGAATGTCCGTACTACCTGTATCGATGAGCTCGGCCAGCGTCTCGCCAACCCCCGGACCGATCTGGAAACCGGACCCGCAAAAACCGAACGCGTAGTAAAGACCGTCGACCTTGCTGCTCGGCCCGATCACCGGTTCGCCGTCAGGCAGATAACTTTCCACGCCGCTCCACACACGAATCACATGCAGCGGCGCCATCGCGGGCACGAGCCGCCGCAACTGCGCAACTTGCCGCACGGAATTGCGCGGCAGAACCGATGCGCGACACGTCACGGTATCAGCCGGCCCACCGGGACCACCGCCGACAATGATATTGCCGCGCGGAATCTGGCGAAAATAGATGCTCTCTTCCTTGATCGATGTGAACACACCCATCGACGACTTGAACACATACGGCACCGGCTCGGTCACGGCCATCTGCGGTCCGCTCGCGACGAGCGGAACGGGCTCGCCGAACTGCTCGGTGAGACGGCTCGCCCAGGCACCCGCGCAGATCACGAGTTGCGCGGCCCAATACACGTCGCCGCCTGCACTCTCCACGCGAAACCGCTCGCCGTCTTTTTCGACACGCACGATCTCGGTGTTCTCGATCACCTGGGCGCCGAGCCGCGCCGCCGCACGACCAAACGCGGGTGCAGCGAGACGCGGATTGGCGTGACCATCGAGTGGCGAAATCGATGCCGCCAGCACCTCGCGTCCGAGAAACGGAAAGCGTTGGAACATGGCCTCGCCGTGCAGCACGTTGAGGTCGAGACCATAAGCGCGGGCGTCGATTGCATATTGATCGAAATTCTCCACGTCGTTCTGGTGATAACACACGCGCGTGTGGCCCGACGCCAGAAACTCGATGTCCTCGCCAAGCAGCTCCGTGGAACGTTGCCATGTACGCAGTGCGCGATTCGCCATTGCCAGTTGCGGCAGCGCGCGACCCTGCCGGCGAATGCCGCCGAAGTTCACGCCGCTCGCCTGCTGCCCCGTGAGTCCACGTTCGAGCAGGATCACCGAACGCTTGCGCCGACGCAGGAAGAAGGCGGTTGTCGTCCCCATGATGCCGCCGCCGATCACAATCACATCGGCTTCGCTCGTAGTCGTCGCGCTCATTCGCTCACCTCTTCGGCGAGCGCCACAGGCAGCGGCTTGACCGGCGCCTGACCGCGCAACCGTCCCACTGAGGACAACGGCACACAAGCCGCCGCCGCAATGATCTCAGCGCCTGCGTGGCCGCAATAGCGCCCCTGGCAGCGGCCCATGCCGACGCGCGAAAACGCCTTCGCGCGATTGGCTTCCTGCGCGCCGGTCGCGTGCACCACACGGCGCAGCTCACCGGCTGTAATCGCTTCACAGCGGCAGACGATCGTTTCATCCGGTAGGGCTGCGGCGAATTTCGATGGCCACGGAAAGGCTTCGCGCAAGCCCGCGGCAAAGCGCGTGAAACGCGCGAGTTCGGCGCGCAACTGCTCGACACCGCCAACCTGCATGCCGAGATCGCGCAACGCCGCCAAAGCCGCGAGGCGCCCCGAACGTTCGGCGGCGTCCGCACCGCGCACTCTTGCGCCGTCTCCCGCCAGATAGACGCCCTTGATGCTGCTACGGCCGTCGTCGTCGATTTGCGGAAGCCACTGCTGCGCCTTGTCGTCGAACAGGAAGCGGCACCCTGCGAGGTCCGCAAGCTGCGTCTCCGGACGCAGGTGATAACCGAGCGCGACTGCGTCGCATGCCAGCTCTAAAAGTTCGCCGTCAGCCAAAGCAACCACGACGCCGCTTACGCCCTCTTGCGGCGAGCCTTGAATCTCCAAAGGCTGCACGCCGCGATGTACCAGCACGCGCGCCTTTGCGAGCACACGCGTCAACGCAATCCCCTTCTTAAGCGCGGCGGGAATTGCCAACAAACGCGGCAGCGCAGCCACACGCTGCCAGAACGTCGACGTATCGAGCACTGCAGCCACTTGCGCACCCGCCTTCACGTACTGCGCGGCCACGAGATACAGCAGCGGCCCGCTGCCCATCATCACGATGTGTGAGCCGATCGCGCAGCCCTGCGATTTCAGCGCAACCTGCGCGCCGCCGAGGCTATACGTGCCGGCCTGATGCCAGCCCTTGACTGGCATCAGCCGATCCGTCGCGCCGCTGCAAACAATCAGGGAATCGAACGTTAGCGTCTGGTAGCGCTTGCCGCTAGCCAGATGCACGGTACCCGGCGAGATATTCCAGACCAGCGTCTCCGGCAGATAATCGATCTTGCCCTTCAACGCATCGAAGCTTTGATGCAGTGAAGCAGCACGTTCAGCTTCGGTGCCGTACAACGTCTCGTAGCTACGCGAAAAACCTTCCGGTTGCCGCCGATAAATCTGGCCACCGTCACGCCGCCCTTCATCGATGACCGTCGGCCGCAGCCCCGCTTCGACCAACGCCTGTGCAGCACGCACGCCCGCCGGCCCGGTGCCGATGATCACTACACGCGGGGCCATACACCCCCCGCGGCTTCGGCCAGCTTCGTGACGATCGACATGCCCGGCGCCGCAGGCGTACTGCATGCCCGCATGCGTTCGCCTTGCGCCGTCCAGACCCAGCAATCCTGACAAGCGCCCATCAAACAGAAACCGGCACGGCGGCCGTCGCCGAATTCGGAATCGCGCAACGAACTCACGCCGGTCAGCAAGGCGACCATCAGCGTATCGCCCTCGGCGGCTTCGCGCACGACGCCGTCCACCGTAATCGGAAACGTCTTGCGACCCGTCTCCGCGAGCCGCACAAATCGTCCGTTCATACCGGGGTCGCCTCCTCGGTCTGCAAGCGATTCAACTCGGCGGCCGGATGATGGCAAAGAATCTCCGCGCCCGAAGGCAGTTTCTTCAGCGACGGCGGCGTCATATTGCACATTCCGTCGATGCGCACCGGGCAGCGCGCGCGGAACGCGCACAACTCGGGAATGTCCGCGCTCTCGCCCATTGCCGGCAACGCGGCACAACCGATCTCGCGGCGCGCATCGAGCCAGCCCGGTTTCAAAGCGGGCACTGAATCCACCAGCAATTCCGTGTACGGGTGATACGGCGGCGCCGCGAGCACGTCACGCTGCCCGGCTTCCACGCGATGCCCCGCGTACAGCACGATAACTTCGTCGCAGATGGCGCGCACGGTCGAGATGTCGTGGCTGATAAACATGTACGACACGCCGAGTTCACGGCGCAATTCGGCCAGCAGGTCGAGAATCGCCGCGCCGACCACCGTATCGAGCGCAGAGGTCACTTCGTCGCAGAGGATCAACGCCGGATCGGCCGCAAGCGCGCGCGCCAGATTCACACGCTGCTTCTGACCGCCGGACAGTCCGGCAGGCGTACGCGTGGCAATCGAAGCCGGCAGCTTCACCAGATCGAGCAGTTCCAGCATGCGTTTCTTCGCAGCCGAGCCACTCAGATGGTGATAGAACGCGAGCGGACGGCCCAGAATATCGGCGATCGAATGGCTCGGGTTTAACGCCGTATCCGCGTTCTGAAACACGATCTGAATCTGGCGATACTGCTCCGGCGTGCGGCGCGACAGTTGTGCGGGCAACGGCTTGCCATCGAACAGTACCTCGCCGCCCGCGCGGTCGACAAGACCTGCCACCACGCGCGCGAGCGTCGTCTTGCCGGAGCCGGATTCGCCGATCACGCCGAGCGTGCTGCCGCGCGGAATCGACAAACTGACGTCGTCGAGCACGCGCACGGCGGGATTGCCAAAGCGATCGATACGTCCGTAACCCGCCGAGAGTCCGCGAATTTCGAGCAGCGGCGGGATATGCTTGCCGAGACTCTGCGGCGTCTCCAGCTCCGCTTCCGGACGACGTGTAGCGGCAAGCAGTTGACGCGTATAAGCATCCACCGGCGCGTCGAGCACCTGCGCGACCACGCCATTCTCTTTCACCGCGCCGCCATTCAGCACGACGATGCGGTCCGCCATCTGCGCGACCACAGCCAGATCGTGCGACACGTACACGGCGGTCGTGCCGAGTTCGCGGATCACTTTCTTGAAGGCCGCGAGCACTTCGATCTGCGTGGTGACATCGAGCGCGGTGGTCGGCTCGTCGAACACCACCACAGCGGGATCGGTGATCAACGCCATCGCGGCCATCAGGCGCTGCAACTGGCCGCCGGACACCTGGTGCGGATAACGCTCGCCGATCGTCTCCGGCGCGGGCAGCGCCAACGCGCGGAACAGGTCGATCGCTTTCGCGCGCGCCACGTCTTTCGTCATCAGGTGATGCAGCAATGCCGGCTCGGTCACCTGATCCATGATCGTGCGCGCCGGATTGAACCCTGCCGACGCACTCTGCGCGACGTAGGCCACGGTCCGTGCCCGCAAGGCGCGACGGCCCTTGGCATCGAGCGACAGCACATCCACCTCGCCCACGCGCACCGAGCCACTGCTGATCGAGCATCCTGCCCGCGCATAACCGAGCAAGGACAACGCGATGGTCGTCTTGCCCGAGCCGGACTCGCCGATCAGCGCCAGTACCTCGCCCTTCTTCACCGAAAAATCGACGCCCTTGACGATCTCCGTCACCGGCCCCGGCGCCGCACCGGCGACGACCCGCAGGCCCTTCACTTCAATCATGTCCCGATCAGCCATCATGCACCTCCATGGCTACGGCCACGACGCCGCAAGTTGTCGATCAGCAGATTCATGCCGATGGTCAGCGTCGCAATCGCAACAGCCGGCATCAGAACGGCAGGCGCGCCCTCGGACAAACCACCGATGTTCTCGCGCACGAGCGAACCCCAATCAGCGTTAGGCGGCTGCACGCCAAGGCCAAGGAAACTCAGCCCGCTCAGCAGCAGCACGATGAACACGAAGCGCAAACCGAAATCGGCGAGCATCGGATGAATCATGTTCGGCAGTACTTCGACGCGTGCGATATAGAAGATGCCCTCGCCGCGCGCTCTCGCCACCTGCACGTACTCGAGGCCCATCAGGTTCACCGCGAGCGAGCGCGAAATACGGAATGCGCCGGGGATATAGGCCAAAGCGGCAACCGTCGTCAACATCGGGATCGACGAACCGAACGCGGCGATCACCACGAGCGCGAGCACCTTGCTCGGAATAGAAATCAACGCGTCGAACAACCGGCTCAGGATTTCATCGACCCAGCGCCCCGACACTGCGGCAAGCAAACCGAAGAACGTCCCGATCAAACTGGCGAGCACCGCAGCGGCCAGCGCGAGGCCCATCGTATAGCGCGCGCCGTAGAGAATCCGGCTCAACATATCGCGGCCGAGATAGTCGGTGCCGAGCGGATACGCCGCGCTATAGCGGCCGAAAATCTCAGTCGATGTCAGCGTTCCGCCTTTATAAGGTGCAACCAGCGGCCCGATGAACGCGACGATCAGCCAGAAAGTCACCAGCACGAGGCCGATCAGGCCGAGCACGGAGAAGCGGTGCACCAGCCGTTTCAACACGCCCTGCTTCAGTGCGGCCGTCTCGACGACCGGCGGCTCGATAGCGGGTTCATCGACGCCCAGGTCGTACAGCTCGGTGCTGGCATGGGGCACATGAGGAACGTGGGGATTGGTAGGTTGGCTCATCATCGACGCAGCCTCGGATTGGACACAATTTGACACAGGTCGGCGATCAACACCAACGTGAGATACGCCGCGCAGAACACCATCACGCAGCCCTGCACGAGCGGCATGTCACGGTTGGTGACGGCGTCCACCATCAGGCTCGCGAGGCCGGGATAGTTGAAGATCGATTCCACGATCACCACGCCGCCGAACAGATACGACAGGCTCAACGCCACCGCATTGGCAATCGGGCCGATGGTGTTGGGCAACACATGCCGCAATACCACACGCGCGGGCGACGCGCCCTTCAACACCGCCATTTCCACATACGACGAATTGAGCTGATCGAGCACCGCGGCTCGCGTCATGCGCGCCATCTGCGCGACGATCACGCAGCACAGCGTCATCACCGGCATCGCGTAGATGCGCAGCAGCGCGCCGAACGAATGGACCTCCGAGAGATACGACAGCGCCGGCAGCCAGCGCAGCTTGACGGCAAAGATCAGCACGGCGATGGTGGCGATCAGAAACTCCGGCACGGCCACCGTCGACAGCGTGAGCACGTTGAGCGTGCGATCGAGCAGCGAACCACGAAACATCGCCGACGAAATACCGATCAGCAAGGCCACGGGCACCGAGACCAGCGCCGTCAGCCCAGCCAGCACCAGCGAATTCGGCAGGCGCGTGGCGATCAACTCGCTCACGGGAAGATTGTTCGACAGCGAGGTGCCGAAGTTACCGCTGACAATATGAATGAGCCACTCGAAGTAGCGTTGCAGCGCCGGCTGGTCGAGCCCGAACTGATGCCGCAATGCCGCGACGGCTTCCGGCGTTGCCACCTGGCCGAGCGCCTGTTGAGCGGCATCGCCGGGAAGCAGCCCGGTGATGGCGAACACGACCGCCGAGACCAGCAGTAGCGTAAGCAGCGCGAGGCCAAGGCGCGCGGCGATGAGTCGTTGCGCGTGTGCTTTCATCGAAAGTCGCCTCCTAGTTTGAAGCCGCACGCCGCTCGATAAGCGGCGCGCGTATTGCCGGGTCCAACTTTTCCAGTTCGTCAGACTGGAAATCTTTCGTTAACGCTCGTCAGGCATTACCGTTCACGCATCCAGCCAGACGTTTTCCGCGAACATGAAGCCCATCAGGCCAGCCAGCGGAATCGAGCCGAGGCCCTTGAGTTTCGTCGTGTAGGCATCGAGCGAACTCTGGAACAGCGGAATACCGACACCGCCGGTTTCATGCACCAGCACCTGCATGTCGCCGTAAATCTTCTTGCGCTTCGCATCGTCCGGTTCGCCGCGTGCCGCAAGCAGCAACTGATCGAACTTCGGGCTCTTCCAGTTCGCTTCGTTCCACGGTGCATCCGACTTGAAGAACTGCGTGAAGATCACGTCGGCGCTCGGACGCGCGTTGACATTGCCGAAACCCAGCGGATGCTTCATCCAGTGGTTCGACCAGTAGCCGTCGGCCGGCACGCGCGACACCTGAAGATTCAGACCGGCTTGCGGCGCCACCTGCTGAAGGAACATCGCCATTTCAACCGACCCTTCCGCCGCCGGCGAAGCGAAAATCTGGACCGGCGCGCTGCCGACCTTCGCCTTCTGGAAATGGAACTTCGCCTTGTCCGGATCGAAGGTACGCTGCGGCAAGCCGGCCAGGTAGTACTTGTTGGTCGGGTCGATAGGCTGGTCGTTGCCGATCGCGCCGTAACCCTGGAAGATCGCGCGGCGCATCTGCTCGCGGTCCTGCAGGTACATCATGCCTCGCCGAAAATCGTCGTTGCCGGTAATGCCGCCTTCGTCGCGAACCACCAGGTCGGTGTAGAGACCCGTCTTCGTCTCCAGCACGGAGAAACCACCCGCGCCCTTGATCTGCGTGGTCGAACGCGGGCTCACCGCATTGATCAGTTGCACGTCGCCCGAGAGCAGCGCGTTCACACGCGCCGATTCGTCGCCAATGCCGATCAGTTCGACTTCGTCCAGGTGCGGCAGGCCCGGCTTCCAGTACTTCTCGTTCTTCACGCCAACCGTACGCACGCCCGGCGAGAATTCCTTGACCTTGAACGGACCGGTGCCGACCGCCGTTTTGAAGTCCTTGGTGCCATCCTTGATGATCTGGAAATGCGAGGTGGCGAGAATCACCGGCAGGTCGGCATTCGGCCCTTCGAGCGTGATCGTCACTTCGTTCGGACCCGTCGCCTTCACTTCCTTGATCTGATCGGCGAGCGTCTTCGCTTTCGACGCCGTCGCCGGATCCTTATGGCGCATGATCGAATACACGACGTCTGCCGGCGCGAGCGACTTGCCGTCGTGGAACTGCACGCCGGGGCGCAGCTTGGCGACCCACACCGTCGCATCCGTCGTCTCCAGCGAGGTGGCGAGCGCCATCTTCGCGCCGAGATGCGAATCGAGTTCGGTCAGGCAGTTGTAGAACATGAAGCCGCGGACATAGTCCGTGCCGAGCGCACCCTTTGCGGGATCGAGCGTGTCGGCGGCCGATGCCGACTGCGTCGCCACCCGGATCTTGCCGCCCTGCTTCGGCTTCGCTTGCGCAAATGCCTCGCCGCTCGCGGTCAGAAGACCGGCGCCCGTCACCGACATCATCCCGGCCGCGGCCATCGCGCGCAGCACGCCGCGCCGCGACGTGCCTTTTGACGTCAAGCGCTCCAGCTCGGTGCCGAGTTGAAGAGCGCCATGTTGTGAGGTTTCCTTATTCATCGAACTTCTCCGCGAGGGTGACAGGGATAGCAGCGTGGTTTTTAATGGCAAATGCAACAGTGAAGAATCAATAGAAAATGTCTTTGATGCGGTAGTACGTGCCCACCAGCGGCAGGAACCACGGTTTGCCTGTGTGGCCTGGAATCGCGGGCCACTCGGACTCGCGCCACGGATTGCGCTCTTCGTGGCCGTCCATCACGTCGGCCATCACCTGGCCCATGTGCGTCGACATCTGTGTGCCGTGGCCGCTGTAACCCAGCGAGAAGTAAATCCCGTCGTGCTGCCCGGCATGCGGCAAACGGTCCGCGGTCATGTCCACGAGGCCGCCCCAGCAATAGTCGATGCGCGCATTGGCCAGCACCGGGAACATCGCCGCGAGACCTTGATGCAGAATCCTGCCGCTCTTCGCATCGGAAGGCCGCTCGGATGCCGTGAAGCGTGCGCGGCCACCAAACAGCAAACGTGAATCCGGCGTCACACGGAAGTAGTTATGCATCAGCCGCGTGGTGGTGTACGCGCGCCGGTTCGGAAAGACCTGTGCCAACAGTTCCGGCGACAGCGGTTCCGTCACGACGATGAACGAACCGACCGGCGCCAGCCGCCGGCGGTACCAGCCGAACGGACCATGCCGCGACGGGCCGGTGGCGATCAGCACCTGCTTCGCGCGCACTTCGCCGCGCGCGGTGGTGACCTTGAAGCCGCCGCCGTCCTTCGCGATCGCGGTGACCGCCGCGTTTTCGTACAGCTTCGCGCCGCGGCGAACCGCGGCATCAGCGAGTCCGACCATGAACTTGCCCATATGCATCTGGCCGCCGTGCCGTTGCAGCAGTCCGCCGTAAAAACTGTCCGACTGGATCTCGCTGCGAATCCGCTCACGTCCGATTAGTTCGATATCCGTATCGACTTCGCGCCGGATCGCCTCCGCCGTCTTCTCCAGATACGCCAGGTGATGCGGCTTCGACGCCAGCTTCAGCTTGCCGGTCGCGCTGTAATTGCAATCGATGTTTTCCTCGCGAATCAGACGCTCGACCGTATCGACCGCGTCCGAAAACGCGCGGTAGCAGGCGCTCGCCCGCTCCACACCCAGTTGCGCGACCAGCGCGACGAAGTCCTGCGCGACGCCGGTATTGACCTGCCCGCCGTTGCGCCCGGACGCGCCGCCGCCGATGCGCCCCGCGTCGAGCACCGTCACCGAGGCGCCGCGCTTACCCAACGCCTGCGCCGCCGAGAGCCCGGTGAAGCCGCCGCCGATCACGACAACATCGGCCTGACCTTCGACCGGACCTTCACACGCCGAAACGAGCGGCGGTGCGGTGTCGAGCCAATAGGAATCGAGCTTCATCCGGTCTGTCCTTGAGATGGGCAATGAGCGAGGCGTCAATGTGCAAACGTCGCTTACAGGCCAAGTTCCGCGGCCAGATGCGGAATGTCATTGACTTCGTAGTACTGGTAGTACGGCGTCGACGGTTCGTGGCCGCGCTTGACGAAGGCTTTGTGCTTGATGCCCAGGTCGTGTGCGGTCATCAGGTCGTAGCGCAGGCTCGACGACACGTGCAGCACGTCTTCCGGATTGCAGTTCAGCTGGTCGAACATGTATTCGAAGCCTTGCATGCGCGGCTTGTACGACTGCGCCTGTTCTGCGGTGAAGACTGCGTGGAACGGCGCGCCGAGCTTGTCGACGTTGCTCTGGATCTGGTTGTTCGACGCGTTCGACAGAATCACCAGCTTGTACTTCTTCGCCAGACGCGCGAGGCCTTCCGGCACGTCCGGATGCGGACCCCAGGTCGGTACCGCCGTGTAGATCTTCTCGGCTTCCACTTCATTGAACTCGACATTCATGCGCTTGCAGGCACGGCGCAACGCATTGACGACCACGTCGCGATACGGCTTCCATGCACCGAGCACTTCGTCGCGACGATAGCCGGAATAGAACGTAACGAGCTTCTCCAGGTCGTCGCCTTGCAACACGTGGCCGAACATTTCGCGGGTCATGTCCGCCATGCGAAATTTGGTCAGCGTGCCGTAGCAGTCGAAGGTGATGTACTTCGGTTCGAATTCGATCATGGTGCAGTCCTATCGTGGTGGTGAACCCACATTGAGTTCAGTGACGAAAACAGTTGATGCTCATTCCTGTTAAAGATTTAATCAGCGCAAAAACATAGATGTTCCTGATTAGGGCGCCGCTGATGACACAAACCATGCGTTTTGAGGCCGTTGCGCAGCACAGTCTGCGGTGGACCGGCCGGAAGCCCCGTCCGTATTGGCTTTGCGGGAATCAGGCACGCAAGTCGATCAACACGCTCTTGAAGCGCAGGTTTGCCTCGTAAGCCTGGCGGCCGAGGTCCTTGCCGATGCCTGAACGCTTGTAGCCGCCGGTGGGGATCATGAAGTCGGAGGTCCGGCCGTAGCGGTTGACCCAGACCGTCCCCGCTTCGAGGCCGCGCACGAAGCGCAGCGCCCGGCCGAGGTCGGCGGTGTGCACGCCGGCAGCGAGCCCGTACTCGGGATGCTGGGCGAGCGAGAGCGCTTCTTCTTCGGTGTCGAAGGTTTGCAGCGTCAGCACTGGGCCAAACACTTCTTCGCGCACGGCTTCGGAGTAGGCCGTGACGTCAGTGAGCAAGGTGGGCGTATAGAACGCGCCATTCGCCCCACCCGCCGCCCCACCGTCAGCACGCACGCCGCCAAAGCGCAGCGTGGCGCCCGCCTCCAGCGTACGCCCGACGATCCCTTCGATACGCGCCGCCTGTGGCGCGGAGATGATCGGCGACAGCGTAGTGCCTGCGGCCCACGTCGCGCCAGGCTTCAATTCGGCGAAGACCTTGCCGATGCGCTCGGCCAGCGGCTCCGCCAGGCTTCGCTCGACCAGCAGCCGCGAGCCCGCCACGCACACCTGGCCGGCATTGCCGGTAATAGCGCCGGCAATCCGTCGCGCCACGTCGTCGAGACGCGGGGCGTCGGCGAATACGATCTGCGGACTTTTGCCGCCCAGTTCGAGCGTGACCGGCTTGGTGCCGCTGTTCGCGCAGGCCGCCATGATCGCGGCGCCGGTACGTGTGGAACCGGTGAAGGTAACCTTGCTGATCTTCGGATGGCGCACCAGTTCGTCGCCGGTGACGCGGCCATCGCCCTGGATCACGTTGAAGATGCCGGCCGGCACACCCGCCTGCACGGCCAGTTCGGCGAGCCGCAACACGGAGAACGGCGTCATCTCCGAGGGCTTCAGCACCACCGCGTTACCCGCCGCCAGGGCGGGCGCGATCTTCCATGACGCCATCACCAGCGGGAAATTCCATGGCGCGATCGCCCCGATCACGCCGTACGGCTCAGCGATGGTCATGCCGAGATGGTCATGATCGGTCGCGGCCACGTCGCCCCCCACCTTGTCAGCGAACTCGGCGTAGAAGCGGATTCCCTCGGCGGTGAACGGCACGTCCCAGCCCACTGCCTGAGCAATCGGACGCGTCGAACCGAGCGCCTCCAGACGGCCCAGGAACGGCGCGTCGGCTTCGACCAGTTCGGCGAAGCGGCGCAGAATCTTCGCGCGTTCACGTGGTGCCATGCGCGCCCAGCCACTCGTTCTGAAAGCCTGCCAGGCGTTCTCCACCGCGCGGTCCACCATCTCGGCGCCGGCGAGCGGCACGGAGGCATAGATCACACCGTCCGAGGGGCGCGCCACCTCGATGCGGCGCTCACCGCCGCGCTCGTTCGCGTCGACATACTCACCGCCGATGAAATGCCCGCTGCGAATCGCGACGTCGTCCGGATTGAAGCTGTCCATGAGCAAGGTTTCCTGTGTGACTGCTGTGGGTCCCGGGCGGTGCATCTCGACCGCGCCGCCGCCATGGCAAAATCGTAGAGCCGCAGGCGCGGCATATATCGCCGACAAAAATCCCCACGCAGCAGAACACGCTTGTAATGCGCGATGAAACGCGGCGTTTTGCATCGATTTACGATGCGGCCCTGTCAAGCGGCCCGGATAAAAAGATCGTCCTAGTCACACCGCGCACCGAATGACAAAGTGACGGCGTAAGTCTTCAGCCATCCAGGGAGTACGGCGTGTCCGATTCGATTACCTACAGACGCTTTACCCACGAGGACATCGCCGCCGCGCATGCGCTGACGGTCGAACTCAAATGGCCGCATCGCCCGGACGACTGGAAGTTCGTCGCGCAACTCGGCGTGGGTTTCGTCGCGGAAGATGCGAGCGGCGTAATCGGCACGGCCTTGTGCTGGAAATACGGCGCCGACCGGGCCTCACTCGGGATGGTGATCGTGTCCCCCGAGCAGCAAGGGCGCGGCATCGGCAGGAGGCTGATGGACCTGGTGCTGGAAGAACTCGGCAGCCGGGTCACGTTGCTGCACGCCACCACAGCGGGGCAGCCTTTGTATGAAAAGCTCGGCTTTCGCGCGATCGGTACGCTCGACCAGCATCAGGGCGCCGCGTTTCAGCCGCCTCTCGTTTCATTGCCGCCAGGGGAACGTCTGCGCCCGCTCGGTTCAAGCGATACGGCTCGGCTGGTCGAACTGGCCTCGCGGGCAAGCGGTCTGGATCGTGGAGAGGTCTTGCCCGCGCTGTTGAGCGCCGCCGATGGCATCGCCCTCGATCGCGACGGTGAACTGGTTGGCTTCGCCCTGTTTCGCCGCTTCGGGCGGGGCTTTGCGATCGGACCAGTGGTCGCACCCGAGTCGGAAGATTCGAGCCGCGCCAAGGCGTTGATCAGCCACTGGCTCGCGCTTAACGAAGGCGTGTTCGTGCGCATCGATACGCCAGGCGAGAGCGGGCTAACCGAATGGCTGGAACAGTTGGGGCTGCCGCGGGTGGATACGGTCGTCAAAATGGTTCGACACGCCACACCAGCCGATCTCGCGAGCGCGGGCAACACCAGCCCCAGCACCGGCAAGGACGCGCACTATCTGCAATACGGCATCATCAACCAGGCAATCTGCTGACCCACCATGGCCTTCCTTTATAAAGCCGACCCGGCGCGTGGCGCGCAATGGGCCAAACTCTTCGCGCAGAAAGTACCGAACCTGCCGTTCCACGTCTGGCCCGATCTCGGCGACCCGGCTGCAATCCGCTATCTGGCCGCCTGGCAACCGCCGGAGGATCCCACCCGCACCTTCCCCAACCTCGAAATCGTGTTCTCGGTCGGCGCGGGCATCGACCAGTTCGACCTGTCAGGGGTGCCGGCACATATACCGGTGGTACGGATGATCGAGCCCGGCATTATTGAAGGGATGGCCGAGTACGTCACGCAAGCCGTGCTGACGATCCATCGCGATCTGTTCGACTATGGCCATCAGCAACAACAGCAGATCTGGCGTGAACTGCCCGACCGGCCGGCCAGCGCTCGCCGCATTGGCGTGCTGGGGCTCGGCGTGCTGGGCACAGCGGTGCTGGAAAAGCTGCGGCTGTTCGGCTTCGCCTGCGCGGGGTGGAGCCGTTCGCCGCGTGAGATCGAGGGCGTCGATTGCTATGCAGGCGAAGGCGCCCTGGATGCGTTTCTCGCCCGCACCGACATTCTGATCTGCCTGTTGCCGCTCACACCCGCCACACGCGGCCTGCTCAATGCCGAATTGTTCGCGAAGCTGCCGCGCGGCGCGTCGCTGATTCAAACAGGGCGCGGCCCGCATCTGAATCAGCCGGATCTGCTGGCAGCACTGGACAGCGGCCAGTTGCACAACGCCATTCTCGACGTCACCGATCCCGAGCCGCTGCCCGCCGGTCATCCGTTGTGGATGCATCCACGCGTACGCATCACGCCCCATATCGCCAGCGCGACGCGCCCCGAGAGCGCCGTCGACGTGGTGCTCGAGAATCTGCGCCGCCATCGCGAAGGCCTGCCGATGCTTGGTCAAATTGACCGGACCCAGGGATATTGACTCTGGGACACTGAGCGCGGCGCTGAGTGGAGCGCCCGCCCGGCGCGGCTTTTCAGCGTCCGCAGCAGAAAATGCTGAGGCCGCACATCAAAACGCGTCGGACGCGCTTTTCAGGCAATTGTTTAGGTGAGCAGGCGATCGCCCTGGGTCAGTAGTATGGAACGGTCAACAGCCCTTTCCCGCGACGAGAACCCATCATGCCGATCCATTCGCTCATTGAAGCCGACCGCAAGCATCTGATTCACCCGGTTATCAGCTACCGCGCGCACGAAGCCCGCGGCGTCACCGTCCTCGAGTCCGCCAGCGGCGCGTTCCTGCGCGACGCGGCCGGCAACGAACTACTCGACGCCTTCTCCGGCCTGTGGTGCGTTAATGTGGGCTACGGCCAGCAAAGCATTGTCGACGTCGCCACCGAGCAGATGAAGAAACTGCCTTACGCGACCAGCTATTTCCATTTCGGCTCGGCCCCGGCGAT
Organism: Paraburkholderia sediminicola; assembly: GCF_046026675.1. Taxonomy (GTDB): domain Bacteria; phylum Pseudomonadota; class Gammaproteobacteria; order Burkholderiales; family Burkholderiaceae; genus Paraburkholderia; species Paraburkholderia sediminicola_F. The sequence goes on from NZ_JAQQEY010000002.1 coordinate 3,314,595, forward strand.
CGAATTGGCGCAAAAGCTGGTGGAGGTGTCGCCCGCTTCGCTGCAACACGTGTACTTCACGCTCGGCGGTTCCGATGCAGTCGATTCGGCGATCCGTTTCATTACGCACTACTTCAACGCGACCGGGCGGCCGTCGAAGAAACACATCATCGCGCTGCAACGCGGCTACCACGGCTCGTCGACGATGGGCGCGGGGCTGACCGCCTTGCCCGCGTTCCACCGCAATTTCGATCTGCCGCTGCCGAACCAGCATCATCTGCCCTCGCCGTACGCGTACCGCAATGATTTCGCCGACGACGCCGCGTTGATCGCCGCCTCGGTGGCCGCGCTCGAAGCGAAAGTGGCCGAACTCGGCGCGGACAATGTCGCAGCGTTCTTCTGCGAGCCGATCCAGGGCTCGGGCGGCGTAATCGTGCCGCCGGTCGGCTGGTTGAAAGCGATGCGCGAAAGCTGCCGTAAGCTCGGCATTCTGTTCGTCGCCGACGAAGTCATCACCGGTTTTGGCCGCACGGGTCCGTTGTTCGCATGCCAGGGCGAAAACGTCGAACCGGACCTGATGACGGTGGCAAAGGGTTTGACGTCCGGCTATGCACCGATGGGCGCTGTGCTGATGTCTGACGAAATCTATCAAGGTATCGCCGATGGCGACGCTGAAGCGATCGTCGGCCACGGCCATACGTATTCGGCGCATCCGGTCAGCGCGGCGATCGGTCTCGAAGTGCTGCGCCTCTATCACGAAGGCGGCCTGCTCGCGAACGGCGTGGCACGTGGCCCACGCTTCGCCCGCGGCCTCGACGCGCTGCTCGCGCACCCGCTGGTGGGCGACTCGCGCCATCGTGGCCTGCTCGGCGCACTCGAACTGGTATCGGACAAAGACAGCAAGGCAGGTTTCGATCCGGCGCTGAAACTGTCCGAACGGATCGCCACCGCCGCGTATGAAAACCGCCTGATCTTCCGCGCGTTCGGCGACAATATTCTTGGCTTTGCGCCGGCACTGTCGTACACCGAGGCCGAGTTCGATCTGATGTTCGAGCGCCTCGAAAAAACCCTCGACGACGTTCTTGGAGACGCCGATGTCCGGGCCGCGCTGAAGGTCAAAATTCATGCCACTGCGTGCTAGAGTAGAGGGCCCTTCGAGACCCTTTCACCCATCGCCGGAGCGATAACGTTAAGATGAGCAGCGACAGCAAGCTAGACCGGATTGACCTGCGCATACTTTCCCAGTTGCAGAAGAAAGGCCGCATAACCAACGTCGAGCTTGCCGACGCGGTCGGCCTTTCCCCCAGTCCTTGCCTGATCCGGGTCAAGCGCTTGGAGAAGGCCGGCTACATCATCGGTTACGGCGCACAGATCCAGCTCGAAAAGCTCGGCGACGTGCAGATCGTGTTTACCGAAGTCACGCTCGCCGATCATCGGCGGGAAGACTTTATCAAGTTCGTCAATGCGATCAAAGACGTCGACGAAATCGTGGAGTGCCATCTGGCGAGCGGCGGCTATGATTACCTGCTGAAGTTCGTCACCCGCAGCGTGAGTCACTACCAGAGCATCGTCGAGGGTCTGCTGGAACGTGATATCGGCATCGAGAAGTACTTCAGCTACGTGATTATCAAGTCGCCGTTCGTGAAGAGTCACTATCCGCTCGAAACGCTGTTTTCGCAGAATCACAACTAGTCCAGCAGCCCGTTACGGATAATCGCTAAACCGGGATGTCGGTTCGGTGTCCGTCGTCGCGGGTGTATAACCCGGTACATTCGCGCGAAACTGATTGAGCAGACCGTTATCGAGCTGCGAAAAGCCCTTTAGCTGAAGTTGCATCAACACACGCGTGCCGGTGCTGGGCGACGTGGTCGAACTGGTGGCGTTGGTGTATTTCTCGAACGCCACGCCGAGCGACCAGCAATCCGCGTCATATTGAAGGCCCAGCAGGCCCGCGATCAGCCGATGCGCGCTCATGTCGTAATTGACACGCGCCACACTGACAACGTTGTGCAATAACGGCCATTGCTCGGACACGATGAACTGATTGACCGGTTGATAATCGAGCGTGCTGTTGGCGCGCGTGTAGCGATACGCGACATTCAACACCTGCCGTGAAGCCGGCGACCAGCCAAAGCCGGCTTCCGCATTCGTCAGATAGTGGTTGGCCTGACTGTACTCCACGGCCTGTTCCGCTGAAAAACCCGCCCCCAGCTTGTACGACGCGCCGGCAATCACACTCGTGCGCGCAACCGTGCCAATTGCATCGTCTGTGTTGAGGGTCACGCGGGGCGTGCGAAAGTCGTACTGCTCGGCAAGGACGAAACGGGACCGCTCATCGCCGCTCGCAGCATCGATGAAACGCGTCGTCAGCGCTGCCGTGACGCGGTTGGCATCCGACACCCGGTCATTGCCAACGAAGCTGTTGGGCATGAACAGTTCCGCCAGCCCGAAATCGGACGTCGCCGTATCGAACAGCGGCGCGAACGCCTGGTTGCGGTAAGGCGTGTACACATAGAACAGCCGCGGTTCGAGTGTCTGGATGTACGACTGCCCGAAGAGCCGCACACTTCGCTCGAAGCGCATGCCCGAATCGAGGGTGAAGGTCGGCACGTTGACGTCGAACGTCTTGGGCTGCCCAGCAGGCGCATCCGATCCGATCGTGGTCAAGTCATACGCCGCGAAATGCCATGCGAGCTTCGGCGTGATGAACCAGCCAGGACGCTCGATCGGATAGCTGACGTAAGGGTTGAAAACGAAGCGGCTACCTTGCGTCGCATCCGCCGACGAAATCGTGAAGCGCGTCACATCCGCTTCGGCGCCGAAGTCGAAGCCCCCCACGTTATAGCGTGCGTAGTGAACATTGACCTGCGGTTCGCGGTTATAGGTCGAGTCGCTTGTAAAAGCCTGCCAACGTTGCTCGCGAGCCAGCACACTCCACGGCCCGTTTGAGTAAGTCAAACCCGCTTCCTGCTGATACAGCGTGGTCGAACCCGTCGGAAACGCGACACCCGACGCAAGATCGGTCACCACCGTCGAGTCCGACACCCGGTTGTAGTTGACGTAGGCGCCAAAGCCCGAGCCGAAGCTCCAGTTCTGTTTCAGCGCGATCGAGTAACGATCGGTGTTGGTGATCGCATCGTGTGGCAGCCACGCGAGCGAGATCGTCCCCGAATCGTTCGGCTGCAGATAGCGGTAGTCCGCCGTCAACATCTCGCCTCGTTTCGACATGACGCGAGGCGTCAGGGTTAAATCGTAGTTCGGCGCGAGATTAAAGTAGTACGGCAACGCAACGTCGACGCCGTTGGTCGAGCTGATCGAAAACGTCGGCGGCAGGAGGCCGCTGCGCCGTGCGCCGGACAAGGGAAACGAGAGCCACGGGCTCGCCAGCAGCGGCACGCCCTGGAAAAACAGCACACCGTTGTGCGCGATCCCCTCGTCGTTGCCGCTGTCGATGTCGAATTCGGAGGCCTTCAGATACCACGCGGGATCCGACTCGCATTGGCAGGTGCTGTACGTACCGTGATGAACGACCGTGCGCTCGCTATCGACCAAATCCACGCGTTGAGCGCTACCCCACCCTCCCGTCAGATGAAACCGGTACTTCGGCACGCTAATGTAGCCTTCGTTCGCTTCGACGTAGAAATGCGCGTCCGGGCCATCGAACACATTGCCGTTGTCGACGAGGCGTACCTGTCCATAAGCGTCGACCTTGTCGGTATCGACGTCGTAGTGCAGCGCATCGCCTTTAACGATCGATGCGTAACGCCGCAGTTGCGCGTGACCTTTTAGCGAAACGTCCGTGTCGGCGGTCGCGGTCACCGAATCGGCGATGGCAGAAGTAACGGGCTTGTCGCCCGGCCGCAGGGGTTGCTCGGTCAGTTGCGGATCGAGCCGCAGACCCCAGACGCCGTCGAGCGGTTCCGGAATCGCAGACGCACCGACTAATTGCGCATGCCCGGCAAGCGGCATGCATCCAGCCGTACCCAGCATGAAAGAAACGAGAGGCCTTAAGCGTAGGCGTCGAAATACACCGCGTAGTATCAAAACAGATAAGGATCGGAAAGGATGGCAGACGCATCAAGGCGAACGGAAGCCCTGACTTGCGTCAGGATGAGCAGCGGCAAATGCGTACGGCGCTATTGAAGTGTGACGTCCCTGGAGCGGGGCTCCGCTGCTGCGCCTGCCCCGCTCGCAGCGCCGCCCAGCGCCTGAAGCAGATAGGGAATCTGCTCCGCAGGCAACGAAAACGACAGCCCCGCGCTGCCGGAAAGACGGAACCGGATCACCACCATTTCCATGCCGTTCAGCCGGCCGACTTCCCAACCCTGGCAGTGCAGCGCGAAACTCATCTCCTGATTGTTATGGATCACGCGGTCAGCGTGCTCTATGGCGTTCGGCAGTGCCACCAGCAGATCGTTGAGCACCGAACGGTGCAGCGCCGCCGTGGGTTGATTGCCGTGAATCAGCAGATATTGGCCGTCCGCCGTCAACTGCATATCGGTGATCGAATTCAGGACGAAAGTCGACGGGTCAGACATGACGTGTGCCCTCCCCAGTAACCTCGTAGCGGCCCGCCGCCCCACTCACGGTGTTGCCGGGCACGGCGCGAAGCGTGCGCATCGACGCCATCGCCAGATGGAGCGAAAAGATTGGTGAGGAGCTGACGCGCAAGACAGCCGCAAGAACCGCCGGTGAAAGAAATTCAATCATGACCACTTCTCCAGATCGCGTTACGCAGGTAGCGGAATCGACAATTTGACGATAGCAGTGCAAAGTCGCCGCCAGGTTACGCGCGGACTACGCTTCTTTTGAGTCTGTAACGCATTATTTCGAAGCTCGGGCTCCAATCGGCGTCAGCCTGCGCGGGCGCACGCTGCGCACCTTGGCGGCCTGAATGGTTGGAAAGTTTTCAGTAACGATCGGCAGAAAACGCGTCCCTATACTTCGCGCTTTCCAGTGTCATGGAACGTCGTTTCGAATGCGTCGCTTGCCTTCGAGCGCTCCCGTCCGCGCTCCGCGCGCTGCATCAGGACTGAAAACCCAAGATGAATCTTCAAGTTTTAACGAGCCGTATCGCCGGCGCACTCTCGCTCGTCGGCGTCGCGCTGACAAGCGGGGCAGCCCACGCAGCACAGCCGTTCGTGGTGCAGGACATCCGGATCGAGGGCTTGAGGCGCGTCGAACCCGGCACCGTGTTTGCCTACCTGCCCATCAAGCAGGGCGCCACGTTTGACGACGATAAGGCTTCGGAATCGATTCGCGCGCTGTACGCCACGGGCTTCTTCAATGACGTCAAGATCTCGACCGAAGGCAGTGTCGTCATCGTTCACGTTCAGGAGCGCCCCGCAGTCGGCACGATCGATTTCGCCGGCATTCACGAGTTCGACAAGGAAAATCTGACCAAGGCACTCGGTGCGGTCGGGCTTTCGCAAGGCCGCTACTACGACAAGGCGCTAGTCGACAAAGCCGAGCAGGAACTGAAACGCCAGTACCTGACGCGTGGCTACTATGCCGCCGAAGTCACCACCACGATCACACCGATCGACCGCAACCGGGTCGCGATACTGTTCTCTGTCGCCGAAGGCCCGAGCGCGAAGATCCGACAGATCAACTTTATCGGCAATAGCGTTTTCAGCACGGACACCTTACGCGACGAAATGCAGATGTCCACGCCGAACTGGTTCTCGTGGTACTCGAAGAACGACCTGTACGCGAAAGACAAGCTAACCGGTGACCTGGAGCACATTCGCTCGTACTACCTGAACCGCGGCTATCTGGAGTTCAACATTGAGTCGACCCAGGTATCGCTTACGCCGGACAAGAAGGAGATGTACCTCACGGTCACGCTGCACGAGGGCGAGCCGTACACGGTTTCGTCGATCAAGCTCGCAGGCAATCTGCTCGATCGCGAAGCCGAGCTGACCAAGCTGCTCAATATCAAACCAGGCGAGCGTTTCTCCGCTGAAAAACTGCAGGCGACCACCAAGGCGATCGTCGACAAACTCGGCGAATACGGTTACGCGTTTGCCACTGTCAACGCGCAGCCGAAGATCGATCAGGAACACCATAAGGTCGACCTGACGCTGCAAGTTGACCCGAGCCGCCGCGTGTACGTACGTCACATCAATGTAGTCGGCAACACCCGCACGCGTGATGAGGTGGTGCGCCGCGAAATGCGTCAGCTTGAAAGCTCGTGGTTCGATTCGAACCGCCTAGCGCTGTCGAAAGACCGGGTCAACCGCCTCGGCTACTTCACCGATGTCGACGTCACCACGGTGCCGGTGGAAGGCTCGCCGGACCAGGTCGATGTGGACGTCAAGGTGAGCGAAAAACCGACTGGCGCGATTACATTGGGCGCGGGCTACTCGTCGACGGACAAGGTGGTGCTCTCCGCGGGCGTGTCGCAGGACAACGTGTTCGGATCGGGTACGAGTCTCTCGGTGAACGTGAATACCGCCAAGACGTACCGTACCTTGACGGTCACGCAGGTCGATCCGTACTTCACGGTCGACGGCATCAAGCGGATCACCGACGTCTACTACCGCACGAGCTATCCGCTCTATAACTACACCGATACGAGTTTCCGGATCCTCACTGTCGGTGCCGACCTGAAATTCGGCATTCCGTTTTCCGAAGCCGACACCGTTTATTTCGGCGTCGGTCTCGAACAGAACCGGCTGACGACGGATTCCTTGACACCTCAGAGCTATCTGGACTACGTAGCCGAATTCGGCCATGTGGTGAACAACGTGCCGCTCACGATCGGCTGGGCCCGGGACAATCGCGACAGCGCATTGGTACCTAGCCGGGGCTATTTCCTGCAAAGCAATGGCGAAGTTGGCACCCCGGCTGGCGGCACCGAGTACTACAAGGCGGACGTTCAGGCGCAGTATTACTATTCATTCTCACGCGGTTTCATTCTCGGCTTGAATCTTCAAGGCGGCTACGGCAACGGCTTTGGCGGAAAGGCCTATCCGATCTTCAAGAATTACTACGCGGGGGGTATCGGCTCGGTACGCGGCTACGAAGCGGGTTCGCTCGGTCCGACCGATAAGACGACTGGCGACCCGATCGGCGGCTCGCGTATGGTCGTGGCCAATGTCGAGATGACGTTCCCATTGCCGGGGACCGGCTGGGACCGGACGCTACGCGTCTTCACCTTCATGGATGCGGGCAACGTCTGGGGCGACGAAGGCAACAGCACGGGCGCCAACGGATTGCGGTACAGCTACGGCGCCGGTCTTGAGTGGATTTCGCCGATTGGCCCACTCAAGCTGTCGGTTGGCTTCCCGCTGTTCAAACACGCCACCGACAAGTACCAGGTATTCCAGTTTCAGATCGGCACATCGTTCTGATCAGATCGTTATGCTCACGTCGTTTTGGTCATTAACGCCCGCGGTCATCGTATGAAGACCGCGAGCATCACCTGCATCATTCCCTCCCGCTTTCAGCCGCGCCCAGACGCCCAACCGGTATGAACCGGTTCCGCGCCCGCTCAAAGCACCCCTTCTGCGTCCTCCGGCTCCAACTTCACAAAGTCTCCTCAATTTCACCATCGTTGCTCCAACGTTGATATCTATCATTCGCTCATCATCAGCGCAACCCTGTCCGGTCCGCTTTCTGAGTTCGATAGGTCGCTCCAAAGCAGCAGATGGTTGAATTGGCTGAACGTGAACATCGCACGGGCTGCAACCGTCGATTCCGGTTGGGAGGTAACGCAGATTTATGACGATCAGCCTTCTTGTAGTCGAACCCGATCAATCCATTCGGGATCAGTTGCGCTTTCATCTTCACAAGAACCAGATCGCACTCTCCGTGCTGTATAGCGCGGCTCAGCTTGTCAGCCGGGTGGAACTGGAGTGTCCGTCAGCGATTCTGTTGCGCGCCGAATCGCCGATGAGCGAGGCGCGAGAGGCCCTCCGGCAACTGCGGCTGGCGGGCTACGACATGCCCATCTTCGTACAAAGCACCTCTGATGAGATCGTCGACAAAATCGTCGCCTTCGAATTGGGTGCGGACGACTATATCGTCGACCCAATCGATCCATACGAATTGACCGCCAGAATCAAGCGCGCTGTGCAACGCTGCAACCGATCGCTTTGCGACGCGCCGGAAATTCGTGAGAAGGTGTTGTTCGGCAGTTACCAGATAGACTTTGCTACGCGGCGTCTGCTCAAGGACGGTTGCGAAATCTCGCTGCGTTCCGGCCAGTTTGCGTTGCTCAAGCTGTTCGCAAGCAATCCGATGCGAATCTTGACGCGTTCGATGGTCAACAGCCAGCTAGGAAGAGCGGAGAGCCAGAAGGCCAGTCTGGATGTTGCAGTCTGCCGCTTGCGCGGCGTGATAGAGGCAGACCCGGCCAATCCCAGGTTCATTCAGACCTTGCGCGGACGAGGCTATATGTTCGTACCTGCGCTCGAGTAGCTCGAATAGCTCGAATAGCAAGCCTTGTATGAGGTAGGCGAAAGCGAACGGCATCGCTCGACACGTTGCGTGCTTGCCGCCATACCGCGCTATTTTTGACCTTCTTCTAACGCTAGCTGCATGATAGGCAGCGTCATCGCGGCGTCGATCACGTCAATGATGTCGATATAGTCGACATAGTCGGAATAAAGGTCACTGGTCGCCGCCAGCAGGCCACCGAACCCGTAATGGAAATCTGCCGGCACGATTGGCCTGAACCCCGAGGCATAGTGTGCCCGCGGCGCGCAGCTGCTCAGATCATCGGCAACGCCGGCAGACACGCTGTGATTCCCAAGTGCGAAAGCATTAATGCTCTCCTGGCGCAAACCATGGCGGATCGGAGGGCAGCAGATCGATGCCACGATCAGGACGACGATGAGGAGGCGCATAAGGGAAGTGTTCAAAGTTGATCTTGAAAGTCAGACAGCCATAGGACACCGAAGTTTTTTTGGCTCGATTACAATCTCTTTCTGCTGGACTGACCTACATGCGGCAACGAGATTCTGCAGCACTCAACCGCGCCGCAGACGCCCGCGGCCCGCAGGCGTAGAGGGGTCGTCCGCCAGAGTGTGGCGCTGACCGTTGCGATGCATTCGCACACGCTCCCGAATCTCGGCCGCGGTCGCGGCGCCTGGCACGGCAACGCAAGAGTACTCACCGTTGCGGTTGATCCATTCGACGATCCGGCAGCACTCGCCCCACGGCTGCATGAGCGGTGCGGACACGCGGCAGCCGCGTATCTTCACGACGTCGGTGGCGAGTGGTGCGCTAACGCCGTTGTCAGCCGCGCCGCGGGTTGCGGCAGCGGCGGCTGTCTTTTGGCCGGGCCGGAAACCGCGCGACTCGGCGCGATTCACAGGTGAGGAGACTTGCATGAGATTGCTCCACTGACGGATCTGTTCACCGGACATGGCCTCTTTGTCAGGCCATCGTAAAAGTGCCATACCATCATATCCAGACAACACGCAGAGACAACGAAGAAAGGATGGAGAAGTTGTGGAGATTCGTCGGCAAGTGTGGATTGACGTGGCATTCATCTAGAATTCAGCCATGCAAAGTGAAACTATCCAAATTCGTCCAAGCCGCCCTTTAGGAACCTTTCTCTCGCGCGCGCGGCAGCAGCGAACGAAGATGCGCTTTGGCATTACCTGGAAAATGTTTCTCGCCGTTTTAATCGCCTGTCTGGCGATTTCCCTGACGATGGGCTACGCCTTGCGCGTGAGCTTCGAAAACGGCTTTCTGCACTATGTTCGGGAACGCAACGCCGGGCGCATCAAAGCCGTCATGGCGAAGGTAACGAGCGAATACTCCGCTCACGGCAACTGGAATTTCCTGCGGGAGCATCCCGACGCATGGCTCGCGCTGCTGGACGGCGCCGCACACGACGCCCTGCGCGAGGAACTCGCCACGGCGCAGCTGGGCAAGCTGCCGGGCTGGAGAACCTTTCCCGGGAGCGGCAGCGTGCAGCAACTGCTTGGGCCGCTCTCCGGCCCGTCTGAAGGGCCGCACTGGGGCATGCGGCTGCCACCGGCGCCACCGTCCGGTCCGGACATCGCAATGGAGCGTGACCGTGTGTCGGCAAGCGGTGTCGTGGGCGGCGACGGTCGCTATGACCGGCCGCCTCCTTCAGCCCCTTTGGCATCGTCTCCCGTCTCGCCCCCATCGCACGACAGCATGACCCGTGACACGCCGCCCGAGGGGCCGCCCGTCACACTCTACGACGCCCGCCATGAACTCGTGGCGAGCACCGGCCAGCCGCCCCCACCCGGCAGCACGATGCGACCCGTCGTCTACGCCGGCAAGGTGGTGGGCTGGCTGGCCGTGAACGGGCCCGACACCCTTTCGGACGCCGCCGACATCGCCTTCCAGGCACAGCAGAAGCGCGCGACCTGGGAGATCGCGGGCGTGGCTATCGTGCTCGCGGCGCTAGTCGCGCTGGTCCTTGCGCGCATCGTGCTCGCGCCGGTCAAGCGCTTGATGAATGCGACCCACCGCCTGGCCGGCGGAGACTACACGGCCCGGGTGCCGGCCGGCAGACGCGACGAGCTCGGCCGGCTTGCGGGCGACTTCAACGTATTGGCCGATTCGCTGCAAAAAACCGAGCGCTCCCGGCGCAATTTCATTGCGGACATCTCACACGAGCTGCGCACGCCGCTCGCCGTGCTCCGCGGCGAGCTGGAAGCCATCGAAGACGGCGTGCATGTGTTCAACCGCGATTCGCTCACTTCGCTGCAAACCGAAGTGAACATGCTCAATAAGCTCATCGAAGATCTCTACGAGCTTTCTCTGAGCGATGTCGGCGCACTCAGCTATCGCAAGACGCCGACCCATGTCGGGCAACTGGCGCGGGCCTCGATCGAGGCCATGCGGGAGTCGTTCAAGGCGAAACGAATCGAGCTCGACCTGACCTGTATGCCGGACATTGCGGACACGACTTTCGCGGTCGATCCCGCGCGCTTCGTCCAACTACTGAAAAACCTGTTGCAGAATTCGTTGCGTTATACCGATCCGGACGGCCACGTGCGCGTGTCGCTTTCGCAAAGCGCCGGTGGTTGGCAACTCGACGTGCAGGACTCGCTGCCCGGTGTGCCCGAGGCCGCGCTCGCGCACCTGTTCGACCGCTTCTATCGCGTGGACGAATCGCGCAGCCGTCAGAACGGCGGTGCGGGGTTGGGTCTCTCGCTGTGCCACGCTATTGTGACGGCGCATGGCGGCACGATCGGCGCCAAGGCCTCTCCTTTGGGCGGCGTCTGGATCACTGCCCGCTTTCCATCGGAAGGAGACATGACAACATGACCGAAGGGCGCCCTTCGCACATCCTGATCGTCGAGGACGAACCCAAGCTCGCCGCCGTGCTCGAAGCCTATTTGCAGCTCGAGGGCTTCGTCACCACGATCCTCGACGACGGCCATCAAGTGATGCCCTTCATTCGCTCAACGCCGCCGGCGCTGATGCTGCTCGACCTCATGCTGCCCGGGCGCAGCGGCATGGACATCTGCCGCGAGCTACGGCAGTTTTCGGCATTGCCCGTCATTATCCTGACCGCGCGCATCGACGAAATCGACCGTCTATTGGGCCTCGAGATCGGTGCCGACGACTACGTCTGCAAACCGTTCAGCCCGCGCGAAGTGGTGGCGCGCGTCAAGGCGATTCTGCGCCGTGCAACGCCTGCCGCGGCGGCTGCGGACGGACTGCCACACGGGCAACAGGGTTCACAGGGCCTCCAGGTCGACGAACAGTTTCATCTTGCCTTACTCGACGGTAAGGAACTCAAGCTCACACCGCTTGAATTGCGGCTCCTCGCGCTGCTGATGAAATCGCCGGGACGCATTTTTTCCCGCGACTACCTGCTGAGCCATCTCTACGCGGATCACCGGGTGGTCACCGACCGCACCATCGACAGCCATATCAAGAACCTGCGCCGCAAGCTGCAGGGCGCACGGCCGGACAGCGAACCTATCGCGTCCGTGTACGGCGTAGGTTACCGGCTGGAAATCTGATCCATAAGATCAGACGTCTCTATATCGTCTTCATCTGACTCTGGCCGTTTTCGAATTCAGCTCGCCTTTTCCGCCGCCGTTGTATCAGGCGGAGGACTCCATTGCGCGAACTCGTCACTGAGAAAATCGACGCATACCCGCACTTTCGCCGACTGAGCGAGCCGCGCCGGATACACCGCCCACAGGTTCGCGGGTTGCGTGACATCCGGCAACACCTGCTGCAACTGGCCGTTGTCGAGCAAGGGCCGCACATCCCACATCGAGCGCAGCACGATTCCGCGTCCGGCCAACGCCCATTGCACGGCCACTTCACCGTGATTGGTCGACAGCGGTCCCGTGACCTTGATCGACGCCGCCTCGCCGCGCACCGTCAAACGCCACAGGCCGAATGGATGGTCGCGCTCCTTGATCGCGAGACACGCGTGCGACGAGAGGTCCGCGAGTTGTCGCGGCGCGCCGTGCCGCGCGAGGTACTCCGGCGACGCGCACAGTACCCGGTGATTCGACGCGAGCCGTTTGGCAATCAGATGGGGCGCGATTTCGTCGCCGATGCGGATATCGAGGTCGAAGCCTTCGCCGCCCACGTCGACGAGGCGGTCGAACAGATCGAGCCGCACGCTCAGTTGCGGATACCGGTCGGAGAACCGGGCCAGCGCGGGCGCGACGAAACGGCGGCCAAAGCCGAAGCTGCTGGAGATGCGCAACTTGCCGCCGGGGATGCGGCGCGTGGTGGAGACGTCTTCCACCAGTTGGTCAACGTCGTCGAGAATCTTTTCGGCCCAGGTGTAGACGCGTTCACCGGCTTCCGTAATCGCGACGCGCCGCGTGGAACGGTGCAATAAACGCGTACCGAGCGTAGTCTCGAGCACATTGATGCGTTTGCTGACGTACGCCGCGGACACCGACAGCGCCTCCGCCGCCGCGCTGAAACTCGATTTGCGCGCCACTTCGCAAAACACGCGCAAATCGCCTAGATCGGGTGATGGGACGGCGTTCATAGGTCGCTCGGTCGCAGATGGATTTGTACACGATTCGTGCACAGTGGCTTAACTAAAGCGACTATTTTAAGCTCAAACAGCAGGAATAAAATAGCCGCTATCGAACCATCGAAATACCCAACGGAGGAGCAGGTACATGTCGAAGACCTATCGGATTGCAGTCATACCCGGCGACGGCATCGGCGTCGAAGTGATGCCGGAAGCCATTCGCGTGCTCGAGACGGTGAAAAAACGCTTCGGCATCGAACTGGAGTATCAGCACATCGAATGGGCGAGCTGCGAGTACTACGCCAAGCACGGCAAGATGATGCCGGACGACTGGAAAACCCAACTGCAATCCGCCGACGCGATTCTGTTCGGCGCGGTCGGCTGGCCCGACACGGTGCCCGACCATATCTCGCTGTGGGGGTCGCTCCTGAAGTTCCGGCGCGAATTCGACCAGTACATCAACCTGCGCCCTGCCCGCCTCTTCGCCGGTGTGCCGTCGCCGCTCGCAGGCCGCAAGGCGGGCGACATCGATTTCTGGATCGTGCGCGAGAACACCGAGGGCGAATATTCGTCGGTGGGCGGCGTGATGTTCGAAGGCACCGAGCGTGAGTTCGTGCTGCAGGAATCCGTGTTCACGCGGCACGGCAGCGAACGCGTGCTGAAGTTCGCGTTCGACCTCGCACAACGGCGCGAGCGCAAGAAGATCACCGTGGCGACGAAGAGCAACGGTATCGCGATCAGCATGCCGTGGTGGGACAAATGCGCGGCCGGCGTCGCGGCGCAGTATCCGGATGTGACGTGGGACAAGCAGCACATCGACATTCTCTGCGCGCGCTTCGTGCTGAACCCGGATCGCTTCGACGTGGTGGTCGCCACCAATCTGTTCGGCGACATCCTCTCCGATCTCGGTCCTGCCTGCACGGGCACGATCGGCCTCGCACCGTCGGGCAATCTGAACCCGGCCCGCAAGTTTCCGTCGCTGTTCGAACCTGTGCACGGTTCGGCGCCTGACATCGCCGGCAAGAACATTGCCAATCCGATCGCGATGATCTGGTCCGCTGCGATGATGCTCGACTTCCTCGGCAATCACGAAGGCAAGGAACGCGAGGCGCATGACGCGATTCTCGCGGCGATCGAAGCGACGCTGATCGAAGGCCCGCATACGGGCGACCTCGGCGGCAAGGCGAACACCACCGAAGTCGGCCAGGCCATCGCGGCTAAACTCGCCTGAGCCTGTCGATCTGTCGATTCCAACCCTCTGCGAGGACACGTTCGAATGAACATGGAAGCCTACCCCATCGAAGTCGAATTCCCCGATATTTCGGTTCACGAGCAATCGTCGTCCGGCATCGCCTACGTTCATACGTTCGACTCCGGCGTGCCGGGACCGCACGTGATGATCAACGCGCTCACACACGGCAACGAAGTGTGCGGGGCGATCGTCGTCGACGAACTGCTGCAGCGTGCGTTGAGGCCGCGTCGCGGGCGCCTCACGCTTGCCTTTGCGAACGTTGCTGCGTATCGGCGCTTTGACCCGGCCAAGCCCGACGCCGCCCGCTTCGTCGACCAGGACTTCAATCGCGTATGGACCGCCGCGGTGCTCGACGATACGTCGCGCACGTCGAGCGAATTGGCCCGCGCACGCGAGATGCGCCCGGTGATCGACACAGTCGATGCGCTGCTCGATCTGCATTCGATGCACGAGAAATGCAAACCGCTGATCGTGGCGGGACCGCTGCAGAAAGGCATCGACCTTGCGGTGCGTCTCGGCACGCCCGCCACGGTGATCTGTGATGAGGGCCATCCCGAAGGCCGCCGCATGCGCGATTACGAAGGCTTCGGCACGGTGGATAGCGCGAAACACGCGTTGCTGATCGAATGCGGACAACACTGGGAACGAAGCGCGGTCGCCGTGGCTCGCGACACGACCGCACGCTTCCTGCTGCTGGCAGGCGTGATCGATGAAGCCGATCTGCCGGACGGCTGGCTGGCGCCGCTGCCGCCCACCCAGCATATCGTCCGCGTCACGCAGCCGGTGGTCGCGACCAGCATGGATTTTCGTTTCGCGGCGCCCTACACCGGCCTGGAGATCTTTCCGGATGCCGGCACGGTCATCGGCTGGTCGAACGGCGAAGCGGTGGTCACGCCTTACGACAACTGCATGCTCGTGATGCCGTCGCTGCGGCAGTTGCGGCCCGGGGTCACCGTCGTGCGGCTGGGCAAGATCGAACAAACCGTGACGAACACGAACGGCCGGTGACTCGGCTCATGCACATTCAAAAGGTAACGTGAAAATGAAGGTTCAAAGCATCAAGCAAAGCGTGAATCTGCAGAATCTGGAGGACTGGGGCACGGCGGGGCTCCCAGGCACGACGCCGATTCAGGTGTCCGGCGTGCAGCGCGTGATCAAGGGCAGCGAAGCCATCGACACCGGGATTTTCGAATGCACGGCGGGTACGTACCGCCGCTCGGTCAAGCAGGCCGAGGTGATGCACTTCCTCGCGGGGCGCGGCCGCTTCACGCCCGATAACGAAGAGACCATCCATTTCGAAAGCGGCGACACGCTCTTTTTTGAAGCCAATACCGAAGGTCTTTGGGAAGTCGAGGAAACCATGCGAAAGGTTTATGTGATCTTCTAAGCACGACCCCGGGCGCCGTCCTGGGCGCTCGCCCCCACGCCTGCTCCGCTCCTGGCGCACTCTGCGCCGCGGCATCTCCAGTCACTCCCACTGTCCTGTCGCGCAGCCTCATTCGATGGGCATCGGCACCATAGTCGGGTAATCCCGCGTTGCCCCTCATTGTCAAACTACTTACAGTTCGGCCTGTTCTTATAGAGAATCGACGTTCTTTATACGAACAAAACAGGCAAAATTATCGGCGCGCCGGGCACCTGCATCTTCTCGCAGATCAAGGCAGGTCAACCTGTCCGAGTACTATGCATTGTCGAAGCGCATCGATCTGTATGCGCTACAGGCGTTCCAGCGCACCAACGGCAACGCGCCCGGCACGGCTGGTTCGAGCCTCATCATCACGGCCGGCGCAACGCTCGGCGACGGCTTCCAGAGCGCGCCGTCGCCATCATCGCGCAGCCAGTTTGCCGCCGGCATAGGCATCGTGCACCGCTTCCAACCGGCGTACGATCGTAAAAGAAAGGAAGGCTCGTTACGGCGGGCCTTTACGTATTCTGCAGTCAGGAGACCACCATGAGCCGCAGCAACGCTGTGAACGTTCAAACGTTTATCAACGACCACCCCTTCTCGCCGTTCCAGTGGCTCATCTTTTCCATGTGTTTCATCATCGTCCTGCTGGACGGTTTTGACACAGCCGCGATCGGCTTCATTGCACCGTCGCTGATCGCCGAATGGGGCATCACCCGGCCGGCCCTCGCGCCGGTATTGAGCGCGGCGCTGTTCGGCCTCGCCTGCGGCGCGCTCGTCTCAGGGCCGCTGTCCGACCGGCTCGGGCGACGCTCGATGCTGCTCGGCTCGGTGCTGCTGTTCGGCGTGACCTGCTTCGCTTCGGCGTTCTCGAACAGCATCGAACACCTGACGATATTGCGCTTCGTCACCGGCGTCGGCCTCGGCGCGGCCATGCCGAACGCCGTGACGATGATGGGCGAGTACTGCCCCGATCGCCGCCGCGCGACCGTGATCAATCTGATGTTCTGCGGCTTTCCGCTGGGCGCGGCCTTCGGCGGTTTTCTCGCTGCGTGGATGATTCCGCACTTCGGCTGGCGCAGCGTGCTGATGCTTGGCGGTATCACGCCGCTGTTGCTGCTGATCGTGCTGGTGCTGAAGATGCCGGAATCGGTCCGCTACATGGTGGCCAACAACAAGCCGGTCGAACGGATCCGCGCAGCGCTGGCGCGCATTTCGAGCGACGCCGCACAGGCCGACAGCTTCGTCATGACCGAAACCGCGCCGCAAACCGGCGGCAAGGGCATGGGCGTGGTGCTCTCACGTTCGTACATCGTCGGTTCGGTGATGCTGTGGATTGCCTATTTCATGGGCCTCGTGATCTTCTACGCGTCGATCAACTGGATGCCGATTCTGCTGAAGGACGCCGGACTCACGCCGCAACGCGCGACGCTGATTTCCGCGCTGTTCCCGCTCGGTGGCGTGGGCGCCGTGCTGTGCGGCGTGCTGATGGACCGTTTCAACGCAAACCGCATCATTGCGGCCTGCTATGCGCTGACCGCGGTGAGCGTGTATTTCATCGGCCAGGCGGTTGGCAACGTGGGCGCGCTGGTGTTTATCGTATTCGTCGCGGGCGTGCTGATGAATACCGCACAGTCGTCGATGCCGGCGCTCGCCGCCGCGTTCTACCCGACGCAGGGTCGCGGCACGGGCGTGGCGTGGATGCTGGGGATCGGCCGCTTCGGTGGGATCGCGGGATCATTCCTCGTGGCAGAGCTGACGCGCCGCCACTTCACCTTTGGCGGCATCTTCGCGATGGTTGCGGTGGCGGGTCTGATTTCATGCGTGGCGTTGCTGATCAAACAGGCGGCACGGCCGCATGTGGCGGCAGAGACTGGCGCGAAAGCGGAGTCGTTCGGGCATTGAAAAAGCGGGAGGTGCGAGCAAAAAGGCACCGTCAGTCACTTCCCGATAAACTACGCCGTTATTGATTCGGGCGGCCATGGCAATGGTCAATACCACTGCCTTTGCACCGTCGTCCATCTAACGACAGGATTCACGTAATGAAACGCGTAGTTGTATCGGCCGTGCTCGCACTGTGCCTCGCGCAGCCGGCCGTTGAAGCCGTTGCACAAACAGTCAGCGATCAATGTTTTGCGATCGGCGATATTGCCGGCCAGGTGGCCTCGTGGCGTGCGCACAAGAAGACGAAAGCGCAGGCGCTTGATCAAGCGGCCAAGTACTACAAAGGTGAATCCGACCGGAAAGCAGTCTCCGCCATCGTCGAAAAGATCTACAGCCCGAACGCCCCTCACATGACGCCCGATCAGGCCAGCATGGCGTTCACCTCGGACTGTGCAAACCAGCAGAAATCGCAGGCACCCGCGCAGTAGTGCCTGCTATCCGCACGGCTATTTCGCCACACTAACGGCTAGTGCTTGCGGAACGCATCCAGTGACGTCAACGCGTTGCCGTGAAAATCGAACAACGTGTTGTTGTCCCACTGATCTCCCGCGCCGACCTTCCATCCGACATTTGGCGTCGGAATCCATTCCGGTTCCCACCAGAACACGCCCTTGCCGTGGCCACCGGGTATCGCCTTCACGATATCCGTCACCGCACCGATAAATTGCGCCTGGCCGGCCGGTGTCTGCGGGAAGGTCGTGGAGCCGGTATTAGTCATCGAGTTGGGTTCCGAATCGCCGTCGCTGGTGGTCCACGGATACGCGGCCTCGACGACCATCACGTCCTTGCCGTAGCGCGTCGCCATATCGTTCGCGTTGTTCTGCAAGTCGCTTAGCGAGCCTTGCCACTGCGGGTAGTAGGACAAGCCGATCACATCGAACGTGACGCCGCGTTGTACCGCGCTGTCGAACCACCAGCGGCTCGTTGCATTGTTGCCGCCGCTATCGAGGTGCAGCATGACCTTGATTCGTTCATCGACGGATTTCACCGCGTCGTGCCCGGCCTTCAGCAGTTGCGCGAGGTTGTCCCACTGGTCGTATTTGCCGAGCGGCCACAGCATGCCGCCCGTGATTTCATTGCCGACCTGAACCCACTCCGGATGCACGCCATCGCGCTTGAGCATCGTGAGGACCTTCGACGTGTACTCGGACAGCAACGCGCAGGTTTGCTCGATATCCTTGCCGGCCCAGTCGTGCGGCGGATACTGCTTGCCCGGATCGGCCCACCAGTCGCTGTAATGGAAATCGATCAATATGCGCATGCCGAGCGCAGCGGCGCGGCGGGCCAGAACGCGTACATGTTCGGCATTGTTGTAACCGGCGGCGGGACTTTGGTCGGCCGGAAAAAAGTTCGGATTGCCAGGATCGTTCCACACCTTGATGCGGATCGAGTCGACACCATGACTCTTCAGAATGAAGAGACAGTCGAGCGGCACACCGTGCTCGTAAAACTTCGCGTCATTGGCCTCGAGTTCCAACAGCGTCGACACGTCCGCACCCTTTGCAAACCCGCGGCCATGACCGAACAAGCCAAGTTCGCCGGCAACGGCGGGCACGCCGACCGTTGCGCCAACACCAGCGGCAGCCCCAGCAGATGCGAGCCATCCGAGCATTTCTCTTCTGTTCATCTGTCATCCTCCATCGATTGAATGGCGGTTCTTTTAGAGGCCGCCTGTTCCGGGTTGAAGCGCTTGAATTTTTGCCTCCAGTAACGCCTTCTTCTACCTTGCTAAAACGCTCTGACGCGAGGGCCTACGCGTTCCTCCACGCGCAGACATCGCCGGTTTTCAACTGTGAATGTCCCAGCACAAACGTCGCATTGCCCGGCGCAGGCGCTTGCACTTGCTCCGGGCCGAAGTTGAACGCGAAGGTCAGCTCGCCGCGTCGGCGAATGCGCAAACCGTCAGCCAGGTGTTGTGTCTCGATGCCGGCGTCGTTCGCAGCCCGCCGCAAAATCTCGCGATGCAACGCGTGCGACAACCAACCCGCCACATAACGAACCCTTCCGTGGGTAAGGATCGCCGGCCACGTGTCGTCGAATTGCGCGTCGACGGTCGTCTCGCCATTGGCGCGAACGTGCTCACGCCAATGCAGCGCAACGCCCTGCGCGTCTCCGATCGAAAGCGCTGGCGTAAGCGTCGGGCGCAGCGTTTCGACTTCGAGCACCTGCATCGGTAGAACGCGTTGCAACGCGCCGGGCGGCAAGCTCGAAGGAATGGCAAAGGTCGTGGTCTTCGAGCCGCTCCTCGGGCCGAATATCCATTGCGCCGAACTCCGCTCGATCTGGTCGACGAGCGTGTCGTCGATCACGGCAATACTCGGCACCACCACCAACCGGTACGGCGAAAGATCGGCCTTGCTCGACACGATATCGACGTCGAGGCCGAGTTCACGCAGCGCCTCATAGTAGTCGAACGCCAGCGTCTGATAGTCGAAGGTTTTGCCGTGCCGCTGAATCTCGAACATCCACTGCGTCTCGTAGTCGAACACGATCGCGGTGGCCGCGCGCGCCGGTGCACCGAGTCCGGACAGCGCTGCGGACGAGGCAATTTCACGCGCCGCCTGCCGCACTTCGAGGCCACCGGGCGACAGTTCGTTGTTCGGCAAGTTGAGACCCGAATGCATCTGCTCCTGCGCATACGGACACTGACGCCAGCGGAAATACGACACGAGTTCCGCGCCATGCGCGAACGCTTCATAGGCCCACAGCCTGACCATGCCCTTCGCGGGCACCGGATTCCACGGCGCCCAGTTCACCGGCCCGGCCTGTTGCTCCATCACCCAGAAACGGCCCGCGCCGATCGCCCGGTAGCGGTCGTGATCGAACGCGGAGACGTCCGGATGCGCGGTGCGTGCGTAGCGCGCCTTCTGCTCTTCAGTCAGTGCGATCGATTCCGTGCGCGCGATCGGATAGCTGTCCCACGCCGCCACGTCGAGCGCGTTGTCTTCCGCGAAACGGTAATGATCGAAGGTCGTGAAGAAACCCATGAAGTTGTGCAGCAGATCCGCCTCGGGCGCATGCTGACGCAGCACGTCGATCTGCTCGCGATGAAAGCTGGCTACCTCATCCGACATGAAGCGGCGAAAGTCGAGCAGATGGATCGGATTAGCGTCGGTGGGCGTGCGGTTCGGCAGGCCGATCGTATCGAACGACGGATACTCCATGCTCCAGAACACATTGCCCCATGCATCGTTCAGCGCCTCGACGCGCTCGTAGCGATGCTGCAACCACGTCTGAAAGCGCGCCAGTGCCGCGCCCGAATAGCTCGGCACGGTCTCGTGGCAGCCGAGTTCGTTATCGGTTTGCCACGCGACGATAGACGGATGCCGCCCATAGCGCTCCACCATCGCGGTCACAATGCGTACGCACTCACGCCGATAGGTTTCGCTGGAAATATCGTAGTGGCGACGCGAGCCGAAATTCCAGCGCACGCCGTCCGCACGCACCGGCAATACGTCCGGGTGTGCGTCGATCAGCCACTTCGGCGGCGACGCGGTCGGTGTGCCCAGCACGAGTTTCAGCCCCGCGGCCGCCAGCGTCTCGACGGCTTCATCGAGCCACGCCCAGGTGAATTCGCCGGCGCGCGGTTCCATCCGGCTCCATGCGAATTCGGCGATCCGCACATGCGTGATGCCGAGCTCGGCCATACGTTTTGCATCGTCGGCCCACATCGAACGCGGCCATTGTTCGGGGTAGTAGCAAACACCAAGTTGCATGAGAAAGTCTCTTTGTTAAATGACGGCGAACGGGCGATCAGCCCTTGCTTGCGCCAAAGGTCAGGCCAGCGACGAAATGCTTCTGCATCAGGAAGAACATCAGCACCGAGGGCAAGGCGGCGAGTACCGAGCCGGCGGCAACCAGATTCCACGCCGTCGTCCATTGGCCTTTAAGCGCGGCGACGCCCACCGTGATCGGTGCAGCCTCATCGCCTTGCGTGAGGCACAGCGCCCAGAAGTAGTCATTCCAGACAAACGTGAAAACGAGAATGCCCAGCGCGGCAAGCGCAGGCCGGATCAGCGGCAGCACGATGCGCCAGTAGATCGTCCATTCGTTCGCCCCTTCCACGCGCGCCGCCTCGATCATCTCGAACGGCAACTGCTTGATGAAGTTACGCAGAAACAGCGTGCAGAAACCGGTCTGAAACGACACATGAAAAATCACCAGCGCCCACACGCTATTGAAGAGGCCCACTTTCAGCGCCATGTCGCGTACCGGGATCATCAAAATCTGGATAGGTACGAAGTTGCCGGCGACAAAGGCGAACAGCACAGCGGTATTACCCTGGAACCGGTAGGTTGCCAAAGCAAAACCCGCCATCGAAGCCAGCACGATCGCGCCGATCACCGAGGGCACCGTAATCAGCACGCTGTTGGCGAAGTAATGCAACATCGGCGTTTGCGTGAGCGCCGTGCCGTAGTTTTCGATTAACGCAAAATGCTTGGGCCAGCCCCAGTAGTCGCCTTGCGATAACTCATCCGAAGAGCGGATCGACGTGACGAGCACGGCCAGCATCGGCAGCAGCCAGATCAGCAGCGCGAGCGGCAACGACGCTTTGTACAACGTGCGGTTGAGCGGTTTCCAGCGTTCGACGGGAAGCGGATACATGACGCGTGACTCCTGGAAATCAGTGTTCTTCGCGCAGCATGCGGCGCAAATGGAACACGATGTAGACGAGCATGATGGCGAACAGCACGACGGCAATCGCCGCGGAATAGCCTTCGCGGTAGTACTTGATCGCCTGGTCGTACATGTAATAGGCGAGCACGGTCGAGCTATCGAAAGGACCGCCGCCGCTCATCACCGCAATCAGGTCGAAGCTCCGCAGCGCGCCGATCACAGTCAGCACGACTGCCATGAATGTGGCGGGCCGCAGTTGCGGAAGAATCACGTGCCATAGCAGACGCACGCCTTTTGCTCCCTCCATGCGCGCCGCCTCGACCACTTCGGAATTGATGCCTGTCAGCCCGGTGAGGTACAGCACCATGCAGAACGGCGTTTGCGGCCACAGCGCGGCGAAGATGATGCCGAAGGTGACCGTGTGCGGATCGCCGAGCACCGGAATGCCGTGACCGACGATCAGACGCAGCAAGCCGAAACCCGGATCGTAAAACCAGCTGAACACAAGCCCGACCACCACGCCCGATAGCACGAATGGCGCGAAAAACAGCGACTTCACGACCCGCATGCCACGGATATGCTGGTTCAGATACAACGCGAACAGCAGCCCGAGCGGCGGCGCCAACAGGAATAGTGCGAGCCAGATCAGGTTGTTCTTGAGCGCCGTATAAAACGTGTCCGCATGAAACAGTTCGATGTAGTTATCGAAGCCCGCGAACGTCTTCGGCGTCATGCCGTCCCAGTTGTAAAAGCTGAGCGAAATACTGCTGATGATCGGGTAGACCACGCACAGGCAAAACAACATACAGCCCGGCAGCAGGAAGAAAAGCGCCGCGCGGTGCTGATGACGGCGCGTCGTGGAGACGTGCCGGTGCCGCGCCGCGGGTAGGCGGCGCGCTGCGGAATGAGACATGATCGGGCCTCGTCGGAGATCTAAGGCGAGCGCCAGCGCTTGCTGCCCTGCTGGCGCTCCGGGGCTTACTTCTTGTAGATGCGCTTGCGGGTCGCTTCGAGGCGGACGAGCACGGCGTCGAGTTGCGACGGATCGCTGTAGAACTGCTGCATCGCCTTCATGCCTTCGTCGGCCATTTCCTTCTGCATGTCGCGATCGTAGAACTGCGCGATGCCGCCCTTCGTGCTAGCAAGGGTCTGGAAGCCGACCTTCGAAATCTCGTCTTCGGGTTCGGCCGATTGGCTGTTCGACGGCAACTGCCCCCAACCCTTCGCGAGATCGGCGTTGATCTGCGGCTGTTCCATGAAGGCCAGCAGTTTGCGGGCATCGGCCTTGTTCTTCGCTTTCGCCGGAACCAGCAACACATTGACCGGACCGTCTTCGGCCATGGGCACGTTCGCGTCGATTACCGGGAAACGGAAGAAACCGGTCTGCGGCCGGACTGAGGCCGGGATGCTCGCCGAGAAGAACGTGCCCATCAGCATCATCGAGGCCTTGCCGCTCACGAGAAACGGCGCGATCGAATCGAGGTCGTAGGAGAGCGCGTTGTCGATGAAGTAGTGATCGTCGATCAGCGTTTTCCACGCGGCGTAGACCTTTTTAACGCGTGCATCGGTGTAGGGAATTTCGCCGGCCATCAACTGCTGATGGAATGCGTTGCCGTTGATGCGCAGGTCGAGATAGTCGAACCACGCGGCAAGCGTCCAGCTATCACGTGCTGCAACGGCGATCGGTGCAACGCCGCTGGCCTTCAGCTTCTTGCAGGCGTCGAGAAATTCATCCCAAGTTTTCGGCTCGCCCTTGATGCCGGCCTTCTCGAACAGATCCTTGCGATAGAAGAAGCCGTAGGCGTCGTAGCCGAGCGGCGCGGCGTACTGCTTGCCCTTGTACGTCGAAGCTTCCTTCACCGACGCATATTGCTGCGACCAGCCGTTCTTGCTCCAGTCGGACGACAGGTCTTCGAGCAAGCCGCGTTGTGCGTAATACGCCATGCGCTCGCCGTCGTGCCACGACACCACATCCGGCGGATCGGTGGCGAGCCAGCCGCCCATCTGCACCTTGTACGCTTCCTCGGTGATGTAGGTCACCTTGAGGTCGACGTCGGGATTGGCTTTCTTGAACTTGTCGAACGCGTCCTGCCACGTCGAGCGCTGGTTGCCGCGCGCCGATACGTTGACGGTCAGCGTGGCCGCGTCGGCCGCGGTGGCGCAGAGTGTGCCTGCAACCAGAGCGGCCGCAATCGACGCGTATGCCAGACGACGAAGGCGAAGAGAAATCATCTTATGTCTCCTTGACTACCTTGTTGGCTGACAGCGGCTCGCTGCCAGACGATGTACCCGCTCTTTGGCGGAATAGGGTTTTCTGATCAAGCGGCAACCCGCTCGGGCTCGAACGTGCTGCGCCGAAGTGCAACACCGTCCGCATCGAACAGATGACATGCGGCAGGCGGAACGTGAATGCAGATGCGCTCGCCCGACCCGATCGGCGTATCGCCCGCGGCCTTGGCGATGAGCGTGCCGGCCTCATGATCCGCGTGAATATAGCTGTGCTCGCCGAGCCGTTCCGATAGCACCGTGACGCACTGAATGAACTGCTCGTCACCGGACAGACGCAGATGTTCCGGGCGCACGCCGAGCGTGACGGGCTGGCCGCGCTGAAGACGTTGGCCGTCCACGTGAGCGACCAGCCGTTCGCCGCTTTCCGTCAGCGTGACGGCCACCTTGCCCGCTTCGATCGAATCGACCACGGCATCGATGAAATTCATTCTCGGCGAACCAATGAAGCCCGCCACAAAGCGCGACTTCGGATGGTGATACAACTCGAGCGGCGCGCCGCTCTGCGCGATGCTGCCGAAGCGCTCGGCATCCGCTCCCGCGTGCAGCAACACGATTCTGTCTGCAAGCGTCATCGCCTCGACCTGATCGTGGGTCACATAGACCACGCTCGCATTCGCGAAGCGCTGGTGCAGGCGGGCGATTTCGACACGCGTCTGGCCGCGCAATGCGGCGTCGAGATTCGACAGCGGTTCGTCGAACAGGAACACGCCGGGTTCGCGCACGATCGCCCGGCCGATTGCAACACGCTGCCGCTGCCCGCCCGAAAGCGCTTTCGGATAGCGGTCGAGGAAGGCGTTCAGTTGCAGAATGCGCGCGGCTTCGCGCACCTTCCGGTCGATCACGTCTTTGGGTTGCTTCGCGAGTTTCAGGCCGAACGCCATGTTGTCGAACACGGTCATGTGCGGAAACAGTGCGTAGCTCTGGAACACCATCGCCACGCCGCGCCCGGCGGCGGGCACATCATTCATGAGGCGGCCGCCGATGTGCAACTCGCCTTCGCTCAGGTCTTCGAGACCGGCGATCATTCTCAGCAGGGTCGACTTGCCGCAACCCGAGGGTCCGAGAAACACGCAGAACTCGTGCTGCGCGATCTCGAGATTCACGCGCCGGATCACCGGCGGATGGTCACCGTACGACTTCTGCACGTTCGTAAGACGAATCGTAGCCATGCTGCTGCCTCCTGGATTTAACCGCTTAAATTTTTGTAAAAAATAAACGGCCGGCTCTTGTGCAGCAGGCATTTAATCGCTTAAATTCGATCTCGAGAGAAAAAGTCATGGTGGGTGTCTCCGCTGTATTTTCCAGCAAGTTATCAATGTCATCGATTGCTTGCAACATTTGAATCGCGCTCCCTGAATATGGGATAAATAGAATATGGTCACCCTGTCCGAAGTAGCGAAGCGCGCGCACGTTACCGCCGCCACTGTTTCCAACGTCCTGCGCAACCGCGAGAAGGTCCGCCCGGAAACGGCCGAACGCGTGCTGAAGGCCATCGCCGATCTCGGCTACCGGCCCAATCTGAACGCACGCGCACTGGCGGAGGGCCGTTCGTCGACTTTGGCCTTGATGCTGTCGAACATCTCGAATCCGTTCTACCCCGAGTTCGTGTCGGCCGCCGAGCGAGCGGCACGCAAAGCCGGCTACTTTCTGATGGTTTGCAATACTGACGACGATGCGGAGATCGGCCGTGCGTATCTGAACCAGATCGCCGGCACGCTCGCGGACGGTGTCCTCGTGATGAACACGGACATCGCGATCAACGATTTGTGCGCGTCGGCCACGCACAGCGCGCCGATCTTGCTGGCGATGTGGGAACACCCTGAGGCGCCGCCCGCACTGCCCTGCATCGCAGTGGATTTTGCCCATGCGGGTGCGCTTGCCGCGAGGCATCTGCTCGAACTCGGCCACCGCGAGATCGGCCTGCTGATCGGCGACGGTTGCGGCGGCTTGCAGGATGCGCGCTCCAACGGATTTCGCGCGGTAATGCGCGAGGCCGGAATCGAAACAGACGCTGCCGCGGTGCTGCAGATCCGCGACTCGATCGACGCCGGCTACGCCGCCTGCATGCAGTTGATGGCGAGCCGCCCTCACCTCACCGCGATTTTCGCGACCAACGATCTGCTGGCGATCGGTGCGGCACAGGCGTTGATCACGCTTGGCCGCGCCGTGCCGAACGATGTGTCGGTCATCGGCATTACGGACATTCAACTCGCGCACCAGGTGCATCCTGCATTGACAACGGTTGCGATCCAGACGGCGGCCGTCGCGGAGTTGTCGATCGAGAGTCTGATCCGTCTGATCCAGACGCCTGAACAGCAACCGTCGATGGTGCTCGCGCCGCCGCCGCAACTCGTCGTACGCGCTTCGACGGGGCCGCGGCGGGTGCGTTGAAATAGCGCTTTTAACTGCGCGCCGCTGACTGCAAGCCAACACGTCTGCTTCATTCCGTTTACAGTTTGCGGCAAGCACTTAAAATAAGCCGCTCGAGACAACGGCGTCTGAACGGATCCCGAGGTTGATGGCGATTCACCAGACCGCCTTCGATGCACACCGCATCGACAATCCAACGGAGGAGACATGCAGACAGGACGCAAGCTCGCAGCAGTCATGGCGTGGGCCGTCACGTGGGCCGGCACAGCGGCGCTGACGTGCCACGCCGCCCGCGCCGATGAAGTCCCTGTGCAGACCGTCACACTCGCGGGCCTCGCGCAGCCCTCGGACATTCTGATCGACCGCTGGGGCGTGCCGCACATCTTCGCGGCGAGCGAAAGCGACGCCTTTTTCGTTCAGGGCTTCAACGCGGCCCGCGACCGGCTCTTCCAGATCGACTTATGGCGCCGCCGCGGCCTCGGCGAACTCGCCGAGGTATTCGGTCCGGCGTATGTCGAACAGGACAAAGCCACCCAACTGTTTCTCTACCGTGGCGACATGAACGCCGAATGGAAACGCTACGGCCCCGACGCGAAGCCCGTCGCCACGCGCTTCGCCGCCGGCGTGAACGCATACATCGACTGGCTTGCCGCGCACCCGGACCAGATGCCCTATGAGTTTCGCAAAGTCGGCTACTGGCCGGCGAAATGGTCGGCCGACGACGTCGTGCGCATTCGCAGCCACGGCCTCACGCGCAACCTGACAAGCGAGGTCGAGCGTGCAAAGGTGGTCTGCAAGAGCTCGCTCGATGCCGACTCGGTCCGCTTCGGCTTGCAGCCGGCGTGGCAGCCGCATATGCCCGAAGGGCTCGACCCCTGCCTGCCGGACGATGTGCTGAAAGTCTTCACGCTCGCCACCCAAAACGTACGCGTGACACGTGAATCGTTGAAGAGCGCCGACGCATCGACCACCGTCATTGCCGCCGCCGACAATCCCGAGGAAGTTACCGAAGGCAGCAACAACTGGGTGATCGCACCGGACAAATCGGCCACCGGACGCGCGATCATGGCGAACGACCCGCACCGCGCATATACGGCGCCGAGCCTGCGCTATATCCAGCAGATCAGTACGCCGACGCTTGACATCATCGGCGGCGGCGAACCCTCGGCGCCGGGCATCTCGATCGGGCACAACGGCTCGATCGCGTATGGCCTCACGATCTTCAACATCGATCAGGAAGACCTCTACGTCTACGCATTGAACCCGGTCAATCCACATGAATATCGCTACCGGGGTCACTGGGAGCCGATGCATATCGTGCGGGAGACCATCGCCGTGCGCGGCGGCGCACCGGTCGTCGCCGATCTGGCGTTCACCCGGCATGGTCCGGTGATCTACACCGAGGACGCAAAGCATCGGGCATTCGCCGTTCGCACCGCGTGGCTCGCACCCGGCATGTCGCCGTATTTCGATTCGGTGCGTTACATGCGCGCCAAAAACTTCGCGCAGTTCAAGAGCGCGCTATCGACATGGGGTGCGCCGACCGTCAATCAGGTGTATGCGGACACGCATGGCGACATCGGCTGGGTGCCGAGCGGTCTCGCCCCGAAGCGACCGAACTGGGACGGCTTGATGCCCGTGCCGGGTGACGGCCGCTACGAATGGGCCGGCTTCTGGCCGCGCGACGACATTCCTTCGGCCTACAACCCGAAAGCCGGCTATTTCACGACGTCCAACGAGATGAACCTGCCCGCGGACTATCCAAACGCCGAGCGCAAACTCGGCTTCGAATGGACGAATAGTTCGCGGCATCAACGCATCGACGAAGTGCTCAAGGCGCTGCCGAAGGTGTCGATTGAAGACTCCGAACGCTTGCAGAACGACATCGAATCGATCCCGGCCCGACGCCTCGTCGCACTCCTCACGCCGCTCTCGAGCGACAACCCCGACACGCGCGCCGCACTCACCATGCTGAAGGGCTGGGATGCGCAGATGCGTGCCGATTCCGCCCAGGCCGCGCTCGAAGAGGTGTGGTTGAGCCGGCATCTCGGCAGCGCGTTCAAGAACGCCGTCTTGCCGAAGACTGCCGCGGCGTCGTTCGGGGCGCCGGATACCGCCGTCATGCTGGACTCCCTCGAACATCCCCAGGCACGCTTTGGCGAAAATGCCGAGGCGAAACGCGATGCGGTGCTGCTGGCAAGCCTGCATGACGCCTACGGCGAAATGGTGCAGTTGCAAGGTACGGATGCGAGCCGCTGGCAGTGGGGCAAGCTGCAAACCAACCTGAACGCGCATCCGTTCGCCGACCTCGTCGATGCCGGCATGCGTGCGAAGCTGAACGTCGGCCCGCTCGGCAAAGGCGGAAGCGCCTACACGCCGAATCAATCGACGTATCGAGCGAGCGACTTCCGGCAGACCAATGGGCCTTCTTTCCGGGTGATCGTCGACGTCGGCAACTGGGATAACTCGCGTGCCGTCAACCTGCCGGGCGAATCCGGCGATCCGGACAACCCGCACTATCGAGACCTTGCGCAGATGTGGCTCGACGGCCAGTACTTCCCGCTGCTTTATTCGCGTGCGGCTGTCGAGGCCGCCACCGAAAAGCGCATCCATCTCGTGCCGGGTGCACAGACGAATTGACCTGCTCCGCCGCTGCCGCAGCAGAAAATGCTGTGGCGGCGTGAAAAAAAAGCGCCGCACACCGTCAAAGGCCCGCCGGGATGATTTCATTGACTGCGGCGTACGCGTAGGATCAACGTGTTAGTCGCCCGCAATCTCCCATATGTGCGCGGCCGCGCCGCCGCATCGATGACTCGCCCTCGCCTCATCCAGGGCAACCCGAAGGAGCAACCCCGATGTCTCTCGCATTGACCCGCAAAGAACTGATTCGCCCGCAGAACCTGATCGACGGCAAGTGGATCGACGCCGCCGACGCCGCGCGCTTTCCCGTCACCAACCCGGCCACCGGCGAATTGATCGTCGAAGTCGCGAACAGTGGCGCCACGGACGCCCGCGCCGCCACCGACGCCGCGGCCCGCGCGTTCCCCGCGTGGCGCGACAAGCTGCCGCGCGAACGCGCGGAGATTCTGCGCCGCTGGCATGCGCTGATCGTCGCCAATACCGAAGACCTCGCCAAGCTGATGTCGACGGAACAAGGCAAGCCGCTCGCGGAAAGCCGCGGCGAAGTCGCCTACGGCGCCTCGTACGTCGCGTGGTTCGCCGACGAGGCGACACGCATCTACGGCGATCTGATCCCGCAGCAACAGCGCGGCAAACGCATGAGCGCGGTGAAGGAACCGGTCGGCGTGGTCGCGGCGATCACGCCGTGGAATTTCCCGCTGGCGATGATTGCGCGCAAGATCGCGCCCGCGCTCGCAGCCGGATGCACCGTCGTGGCCAAGCCCGCGGAAGACACGCCGCTCACCGCGCTCGCGCTGGCAGCGCTGGCCCAGGAAGCGGGCTTGCCTGGCGGCGTGCTGAACATGCTGTCGGCTTCGCGTGAACAGGGCATTGCGGCGGTCGCTGACTGGCTCGCTGACGGACGCGTGCGCAAGATCACGTTCACGGGTTCGACACCGGTGGGCAAGCATCTCGCCCGCGAATCGGCCGGCACGCTGAAGAAGCTGTCGCTGGAACTGGGCGGCAATGCACCCTTCATCGTATTCGACGACGCCGATCTCGACGCGGCAGTCACCGGTCTGATGGCCTCCAAGTTCCGCAACGGCGGTCAGACTTGCGTGTGCCCGAACCGGGTTTATGTGCAATCCGGTGTCTACGCGCGTTTCGCCGATCTGCTCGCGAACCGCGTCGCCGCGCTGAAGGTTGCGCCCGCGACCGATCCGGACGCGCAGATCGGCCCGATGATCAACGAACGCGCAATCGACAAGATTGCCCGGCACGTCGAAGATGCCGTCAAACACGGCGCGAAAGTGCTGACAGGCGGCAAGCGCCTGACCGAACTCGGCCCGAACTACTATGCGCCGACCGTGCTGACCGATGCGCAGGACGACATGCTCGTCTGTTGCGAAGAAACCTTTGGGCCGGTAGCGCCGCTGTTCCGCTTCGATGACGAAGCCGAAGCGATCCGCCTTTCTAATGACACGCCTTTCGGCCTCGCCGCCTACTTCTACACGCAGGACGTGCGACGCATCAATCGCGTCGCAGCCCAGCTCGAAGCGGGTGTGATCGGCATCAACGAAGGCGCGGTGTCGAGCGAAGCGGCGCCGTTTGGCGGGGTGAAAGAATCGGGCTACGGCCGCGAAGGTTCGAAGTACGGGCTCGACGATTACATGTCGATCAAGTACCTGTGCCAGGGCGGACTGGATTAAGGAGCCGCCGCGCGTTCCATGATCTGGCGCCCCAACGCGGCCTCTTCGAGGAGCCGCTGCGGCGCCAGGATTTCCTCCCGGCACACCGGCATTGCACCGTCCACCGCATAACCCG
The DNA here is from genome assembly GCF_046026675.1 of Paraburkholderia sediminicola. Taxonomy (GTDB): domain Bacteria; phylum Pseudomonadota; class Gammaproteobacteria; order Burkholderiales; family Burkholderiaceae; genus Paraburkholderia; species Paraburkholderia sediminicola_F. The sequence goes on from NZ_JAQQEY010000002.1 coordinate 3,345,843, forward strand.
TTATTCTCTTCCTACTGAAGATCAGGAAAAACGGATATGAATCTTAGGGCGTTGCAGTGCTTCGTGATTCTGGCGGAGGAGCTCAATTTCAGCCGCGCCGCCGAGCGTTTGCATATCGCGCAGCCCGCGCTGAGCCAGCAGATCCGTTCACTTGAAGAGCGGCTCGGCACGCAGTTGGTCGATCGGGCAAGACGCCCGCTGAGTCTGACCGAAGCCGGCCATTACCTCTGCACGGAGGCGCGTCAGATCCTGGGTTCGCTGGAACAGGTGTCTCTTACGGCGCAAGAAATTGGCGTCGGCCGGCGCGGCTGGCTCAGCATCGGCTTCACACGCTCCGCGATGTACAGCATCCTGCCGCCCGCGCTCAAGGCGTTTCACAACGCGTTCCCGCAGGTCGAACTCAAGCTCTTCGAGTTGCTTACCGAAGAGCAAACCGATGCGTTGCGCGACATGCGCATTCACATCGGCATCGGGCGGCAGCCGCTCGCGATTGATGGCTGCACATCCTATCCGCTGCTGCGCGAGCGCGTCATGGCCGCGCTCGAACCGGGTCATCCGCTGGCCGCGCACAAAACCGTGCGCATTGCCGAGCTCGCCGATACGCCCTTGATTCTGTATCCGAAGCACCAGAACGCACAGTTCAAACGCTCGGTGCAGACGCTCTATCGCGATGCGGGCGTGACTCCGGTTGTCGCTCATCAGGCTTATGAAATTCAGACCGCGATTGCACTCGTAGCAGCGGGCCTCGGCGTGACATTTATCGGCGAATCGGTTGCGCGCCATGGACGTACGGACGTCGTGTACCGCCACCTCAGCGGTCCCGGCTCGTCATACCGATCGACGCTCGCAGCCACCTTTCGCACCGACGACGCCTCCCCGCATCTGCGTGCCTTCCTCGCCTGCCTCCCCGCGCCACTTGCTGACGCCACACTATAAGTAAAAACCTATACAAGCATAAGCAAGCGGTCTTGGACTCTCCGTCCGAGCGTTCTTATCATGGGCCTCATGCTTCAGCCACCGCCCGTTCATGAGCGCATCAGCATCAGCGCATGCGAGCACGAACGGGAGCCCCTGAAGTCCGGCTGCCAAACGCGCGGCCAACGGGACACTGCCGGCATTCGATCCGGCAGGCCGACCATAAGAACGCCGCCACGGCTCATGCAGCCGTCGCAGCAAGGTAGGAGACAGCATGACCTCATTCGACGAAGCCGCCACCATGCGCAAAGTGTACGGGCGATTAATGCCCCTGCTCTTCGCGATGATGTTCTTCAACTATCTGGACCGGATCAATATCGGATTCGCCGCGCTGGACATGAACAAGCAGCTGGGTTTCAGTCCAGCCGTGTTCGGTTTCGCGGGCAGCATCTTCTTCGTCGGCTACATGCTGCTGGAAGTGCCGAGCAACCTGTTGCTGCATCGGGTCGGCGCGCGCCGCTGGATCGCGCGCATTCTTCTGACGTGGGGCGCGGTCGCGGCCGCCACTGCCTTCGTCTTTAACGATTCGAGCTTCTATGTGTTGCGCTTCCTGCTGGGCGTGATGGAAGCAGGCTTTTTGCCGGGCGTGGCGGTCTATCTGACGAAATGGTTTCCGGTGCGCTACCGGGCGCGCGCGGTGGGCGGCTACATCATCGCGGGTTCGTTTTCGGCGGTGCTAGGCGGTCCGATCTCGACAACCTTGATGACCTACGCGAACGGCATTCTCGGTTTGCAGGGATGGCAATGGATGTTCATCCTCGAAGGCATCCCGGCGATGGCGCTCGGTCTGCTGACGCTGCGCATCATGACCGAACGTCCGGCCGACGCCAAATGGCTCTCCGACGACGAAAAGCACTGGCTCGAATCGACGCTCGCAGCCGAGCGCGAAGCCGTCGGCGGTAGCACCCATTTTCCGCTGCTGCGCGTGGCGAGCGACATCCGCGTATGGAGTCTCGCGTGTCTGTTCGGCTGTGCACTGGTCGGCATTTATGGCCTGTTCCTGTGGCTGCCGCAGATCGTCAAGAGTCTCGGCCATCTGAGCAATATCGAGGTCGGTTTTCTGTCGGCCGCGCCGCCGCTCTTCGGCGTGTTGGGCACGTTCCTGATCAGCCGCAGCTCCGATCGCACGGGCGACCGCAAGAAGCACCTCGCCTTCGTGTACGGCATGAGCGCATTGGCGATTGCCGGCAGTGCGTACGCGCCGAACCCTGTGATCGCCTACGCGCTGCTGTGTCTGACCGGTTTGTTCATCTATGCGGGCAATCCGCTGTTCTGGAGCCTCGCGTCCTCGTTCAGAACGGGTGCCGCGGGCGCCGCAACGATTGCGCTGATCAATACCATCGCGCAGTTCGGCGGTCTGGTCGGTCCCTGGAGCATCGGGCTGGTGCGCAACGCCACCGGCAACTTCAAGCTGGCCTTGCTGACGATCGCAGCGTTTCTGGTGGTCGCGACAATCATCGCACTCGTGATGCGCGTCACGCCGTCTGAAGATGAAGCCGCCTCGCTCGCGACAGGCGACCCTGCCCCGCGCACCTGAGCGCCCTGACTGACGAGATAGCGAACGCAGCGAACGCACACAGCGCGGACAGATAAACATCCACAAGGACACCAACGGATTTCTCACATCATGATCATCGATTGCCACGGTCACTACACCACCTCGCCGCCGCAGCACGAAGCCTGGCGCGCGCAGCAGATCGCCGCGCTGAAAAACGGCGGCGCGCCGCCGCCACGGCCCCTCATTACCGACGACGAAATTCGCGAGAGCATCGAAACCGGCCAGATCCGCATCCAGCGTGAACGCGGCACCGATCTCACGATCTTTTCGCCACGCGCCGCCGGCATGGGGCACCACCTCGCCACGGCCGAAGCCAATGCAGTCTGGTCGAGCGAATCCAACGACCTCATCCATCGCGTGGTTTCGCTGTTTCCGCGCAACTTCGTCGGCGTGTGTCAGTTGCCGCAGGCGCCGGGCGTGGCGCCGGCCAATTGCATCGCCGAATTGCGACGTTGCGTGGAAGAACTGGGGTTCATCGGCTGCAATCTGAATCCGGATCCGTCCGGCGGACATTGGTCAGGGCTGCCGATTACGGACCGCTCGTGGTATCCGCTCTATGAAGCGATGGTGGACCTCGACGTGCCGGCAATGATTCACGTGTCCTCGTCGTGCAATCCGAATTTTCATGCGACGGGCGCGCATTACATCAACGGCGACACCTCGGCGTTCATGCAGTTGCTGCAGGGCGATCTGTTCGCCGACTTCCCGACGTTGCGCTTCATCATTCCGCACGGCGGCGGCGCGGTGCCCTATCACTGGGGTCGCTATCGCGGGCTCGCGCAGGACATGAAGCGGCCACTGCTCAGCGAGTACCTGATGAAGAACGTGTTCTTCGATACCTGCGTGTATCACCAACCCGGCGCCGAGCTACTCGCCAAGGTCATTCCGGTCGAGAACATTCTGTTCGCCTCGGAAACCATCGGCGCGGTTCAGGGCATCGATCCCGAAACCGGCCACTACTACGACGACACGCGGCGCTATATCGACGCCATCGAATGGCTCAGCGCCGCGGACCGTCAGCGTATCTACGAAGACAACGCCCGCGCGGTGTACCCGCGGCTGTCCCATCAACTCGAGCAGCAATTCACCACGCAAGGGGCAACGGTATGACTGTCACTACGAATCCTATCGGCTGGCGCGAACACGAATCCGCGCCTCAGGCCAACCCGGCAACGCTCGACGCATTGCGTGAACTGGCAGTTTCCCTGCTCAGCGACAACATGGCGCGCGCAAGCGGCATGGTCGGCTTGCGGCCGTATCATCAACCCAAGCCGATGGCCGGCACCGCGGTTACGGTCCACACTCGCCCCGGCGATAACCTTGCGATCCATCGCGCGTTCGACTTTTGCCGGCCGGGCGATGTCCTCGTGATCGATGGCGCCGGCGAACTGACGCAAGCGCTGATGGGCGAGATCATGGCCAGCTTCGCGGAGAGCCTGGGCGTGCAGGGCCTCGTGATCGACGGCGCGATCCGCGATGTCGGCGCGCTACGTCAGCGCGATTTTCCGGTGTACGCGCGCGGCGTGACGCATCGTGGGCCGTACAAAAACGGCCCTGGAGAGATCAACGTGCCGGTCACGGTCGGCGGAATGGTGGTTCATCCTGGGGACATCATCGTTGGCGATGAAGACGGTTTGCTCGCGATCTCGCCCGCTGACGTGGAAGCCGTGATCGAAGGCGCACGACGGCAGAATGCGAAAGAAACGGCAGCGCTGAAGTCGATCGCCAATGGATGTTTCGACCGTTCGTGGGTCGTGCCGCATCGCGATCGGATGATGAACGGCTGACTTCACGCGCGACGCCAGAGCGTGCATGATGCTGACTGGTTCCTGCCGCGTAGCGTGAATCACGGCGAACCAGCCATCATCGTCCCAACCCTGCAGGAATCGTGTGCCTCATGGCGGAATATCTGAACGCTGCAATGCTCCTTGAACTCGCGCAACGTGCGGAAGAGCGCACTGCCGCGCCCTGCATGTGTACAAAAACGCCGCTGGACGGCTGGCACTCGCAGCCGCTTTCTCTCGACGAAACGCAGTTCAAGGAAATCGGCACGCTTGCACCGGAGGACGATCCGGAACCTACGTTCAGCGAATACCTGCCGGGCAAAACGACCTACTGGTCGGCCGACGCACCGATCGCACCACGTTACTTCCCATACAACCGCTGTGCCGTCTGGCAGTGCGCGTTATGCGACCGTCTTTATCTGCGCTACACGGAAGGGGGTGGCTACTTCGTCGATCGCAGGATTCGCGCTGTACAGTCGGCGCTGATCGAAGACGTTCCGCTTCCCGAGTAACGTTAGAGGTGCAACGCGCGGCCTTAATGCCCAGGCTTCAGCGCCGCATACGTCCCCGGCGTGATTCCATAAGCCCGCTTGAAAAGCCGGTTGAGATGGCTTTGATCGTAAAAGCCGACGGCCGCGGCAGCGCTCGCCGCGCTATGCCCCGCCGCAAGCATGCGTTTGGCCGCGAGTAGCCGCACCTGCGTCGCATAGGCATGCGGCGGCAGGCCAAACTCCTTGCAGAAGGCACGCGTGAGGTAATAGCGGCTCAGCCCTACCAGTGCTGCCAGCTCATCGACCGGAATATCGCGGGCATAGTTGGCGGCGACATACTCACGCACCTGGGCCATCTTGCGGGCTTCGGGCCGCGCTTCGCCGAGCTCGTGCCGCGATTGCCCATATCGTCCGACCAGCATCCCCATCGCCGCCCACCAGTTCGCCTGCCGCTCCATCAGCGAGACCGAGCCGTGTTGGTCGAGACTCGCATGCGCCTTGACCAGCAGACCCGCAAGGTGCGCATCCTGATAGAGCCCCGGCGGAATCAGAAGCGGTTTGTCGGGACGTGAGTCGGGCGAAAACACAGCACCCAGCGCGCCCAGACCTTCCATGTCGAGATAGATGGCGCGGTAATTCCATTCGCGGCCTTCCCACACCTCGCCGCTGTGATATTCGCCGGGTCCGAACACGAGCACGCTGCCGGGTCCGGCGACGTCGCTGCCGGTGCGCGTATGACACTGCCCCGCACCGGATTGCGTCATGACAATGACGAGTTCGTCGTGCAGATGCCGGTCGAATTTATGCTCGCCGTAGCGCGCGCTCGCGAGACAGGCGCCGTCGAGCGCGCCGTCTCGCCAGCACACCACTTCCGGCTCGCTTTTATCCGATGTGTCCATGGCTCGCTCTCCCGGGATACCGTCAAACCAGCTCTATTCTGACCCGGCGATTGCGGCGCCCCTTGTTTTCTATCTTCACGATGCGGATCGGTTTCGATTGCGCCGTGTTGGTCAGATGCGTGCCGCCGCAGGCCTGGCGGTCCAGGTCGCCGATTTCGACGATCCGCACCGTGCCGTCGGAGGTCGGCGGCGGTGCCACCGAAAGGCTGCGGATCAGGCCCTGCGTCGATTTCGCCTCGGTTGCACTGACGTAGTAGGTCCGTACGTCCATGGCGCTGCGGATCACCTCGTTGGCCGGCTCCTCGAGCAGACGCAGCGCGTCGTTGTCCGCCTCCGGCAGATCGAAGTCCATGCGGGCGGTGCCGTCGGCATTGATCTGCGCGCCGGTCACGAGCGCGCCGGCGAAGCGCTGATACACGAGCGCGTTGAGAATATGCGTGGCCGTATGAAGCTGGGCGACGGTGGCGCGCCGGGCCGCGTCGACGGCCACGTGAACGTCGCCATTCAGTTCGAGCGGCTCGTCGAGCAGATGCCAGAGCATGCCGCCTTCCGGTGCGACGCCAGTAATGCGGACGGCGCCGTGCGCGTGCGTCAGGGTCGCGGCGTCCGACACCTGGCCGCCACCGCCCGGGTGCAAGGCCGTGCGGCCCAGCACGACGGCGCCGGGCCGCGAGGCGATCACGCTCGTTTCAAACTCGAGTAAGTCCGGCTGCTCATGGCAAAGATAGTGCGCCACCTTGAATTCCCCGCATGAAATGACTGATTGCGCCTAGCATACTCAGTCTCATGGGAGGTCGTCTTGGTCAAAAATGCCCTGTGCGGCTGGGGCCGGACCGTGGCCGCCTGTCTTCTTCGGATCAGGCGAAAGGCCGCCGGTGAGCCGCCACGCCCTTGTGCGATCAGACGGACAGTGTCTGCTGAAGGTTCAGATTGGGCGAATTGAGCGTCAAATCCGTATTCAGGTTAGGCAAATTAAACGAATTGCTGCCGGAAACCGTCTGGTCGAGGCCGCCTTGCGCGGCCCACTGGAAGTTGCCCACGCCGGAAACGCCGTCCGCACCGGACACGTCGTGCGTCTCGATCTGCTTGTAGACGTCCGGATTCTGCAGCATGTACGACGCCGCGGCAGACACATCGGACGGCGTGCCGGCGGGCGGATTATTGGCGAGCTTGTAGAGCTGGTCCGGATCGAGCGACGAGATGCCGTTCTGGCTCATGTAGCTCGACAGCGCGCCGGACGCGCTTTGCGCATCCATCATGGCGCCTTGGGTCGAGATCGAATTCATCGTATCGGTCGCGCTCGGCGACGGCTCGCTATCGAGGCCACCCTGCGCCGCCCACTCGAAATTGCCCACGCCGGAAATCCCGTCAGCACCCGGCACGTCGTGCGTTTCGATCTGCTTGTAGACATCCGGGTTCTGCAACATGTACGAGGCCGCCGACGACACTTCGGGCGGTGTGCCGGCAGGCGGGTTGTTGGCCAGCTGATAAAGCTGATTCGGATCGAGCGACTTGATGCCGTTCTGATTCATGTAGCTCGCGAGCGTGCCCGACGCGTTCTGCGCCATCGCGTTCTGTCCCACCGACGACGAACTCTGCTGCAGCACCTGGTTGATCATCGCATCGACCTGCTGCTCCAGCTGCTGGATGGACTGATCTTCTGAAGAGAACGACGAGTCGAGGCTGGGTGTGGCAAAACTGGAGACGGGGTCGTTGGCGATAGCGGTCATGGGATCCTCTGCAAGGGAAGATAGACCGCCATCGGTCATGCGGATGTGAAACGGAACACAGCGGCGGTCCGGGGTCGTCTAATGCTAATTGGGCCAACCAGGCCGGTTTCGGCCCATGCGAAAAGCGGGCCGAAAATGCGAAGCCATGTCTGTGTAAGGGGGAATGCGCGGCATCCAGCACCGCGCGTCACTGGACTTGTGCGGCGCCGCGCGCGGCCTGCTCTTCGCAGTAAGCCAGGTACCTATCGTAGGCCTGCTGCGGCGGCGTTTTGGCGTACTGTCCGTACAGACGGTCGATAAAGGTTGTCAATTCCGCCTGCGCGTACAGCTGTCGTTCAATCGGCATCGCCGCCGCCACGCGCTGCGCCTTGCGCAACTCGTCTTCCTTGCTGACGCCCGCATCGCGGTCCTGCGCGATCAGCTTCGCGTTGTTCGCACGCGTCGTACAAACCTGTGTCATTGCCGACGAAGCCTGTGCATGCGCGGATAACGGGCTTAGTGCTGTGGCCGACGCGACCAGCGCTGTCGCGGCCATGCCGCGTACGAATGGCAGAAAGGAGATACGAAGTGAGTCGCTTCGGGTTACGCCGATCATCCGGTCCTCGTTAAATTCGATGTATTCGATGGTAAAAGCCTGCCGTCGAGCAGCATCGCCGCGGTTTCGTCGTCGGCAAAACGGCTGACCGACAGCACATGATCCTGCGCCCAGACGCAGTGAAACCAGCCGGTTGGAATCACCAGCAGATCGCCCGGTTCGAGCATGACGTCCACACCAGCCGCACCGGCAAAGCGCGGAAAGCGTGTCAGGTCCGGAGCCGCTACGTCGACGCGGCATGGACGATACGTGTTGAATGCGTCGAGCGCGTAGACGGCGCTTTCCTGAGCAGGCGCATAAAGCCGAACGCGTTTGCGGCCGTGAATCTGCGCGAGAAAGGAATTCGCCAGATCGCAGTGCAACCGCGTGACCAGTGAGGCGGCGCTAGCCCGTCCGAACCAGAGTTGCCCCGCGCCGAACATGCGCGCCGGCAGCATGGGCAGTGAAAAACGCGCTTCCCACGCGGGTGGCAAGAGGCAGCCTTCCGTGTAGGTGGAGGCACCTGAGTCGGCGAGAGGCTGCACGGCGAAGCCATCGATGAAGTCGGCGACGGTTTGTGCAAGGCCGCTCGACGGATCCGCGCGCAGCACCGTCGCGCCCTCGTAAGTGCGCCAATCGTCGAGTGTCCAGGCGACTTCGGGCCAGTTCACCATGCCCCGCAACACCAGTGGGACGGATGCATCGAGCGTGTCCGCGAGTGCCGCGTGCAGGTCCTTGTCGTCGCTGCCGCCGGCGCGCAGAGCCGGCACCGTCGCCAGCGCTGCGGGTGCACGCCGCCGGGCCCGTCCCAAGGCCATGCGCGCCACCGCTGAAGGCCGCTTGAGCAGTTGCAGCCAGTAAGCGGCGAGCCGCTCGGCGCCGTCGATTCGCACGCCACCGAACGCCATCGCCGCCGCACTGCGCGGATCGAAGCCGGTGGGGTCGTCGAGCATCGCGCTCAACAAAGCGCGGCTCAGTGTGATGCGAGCTGCAGCGCGGTGCACATCGTCGGGCGGGATCGGCGTCGACTCGATCCGCAGACCGAACGTGAAACGGCGACTGGCATCCGCGCAGTCGCTGACGATGAGATCGACGGCGATCGCTTGCGGCGGCGCCACGTAATGCTCGCCAAGCCGCGCTTCCAGAAGCGCGCTGAGTTCGACATGCGCAATCATGCTCACCATGGCTTGCGCCAGTAGACCGCTTGCGTGTTGACACGCGTAAGCGGAGCGTCGATGCGATGCGCGGCGCGGTATTCGTCGACGGCACGCGCGCAGCCGGTCGGCAGACCATAGTCGTCGACAATCACGAAGCCGCCCGGCGACAAACGCGGATACAAGGCGTCGAGTGCGACGCGGGTCGACTCGTACCAGTCGCCGTCGAGCCGCATCAATGCGAGGCGCTCGACCGGCGCGCCCGGCAACGTATCGGCGAACCAGCCTGGCAGAAAACGCACCCGGCGATCGAGCAGGCCCGCGCGCGCGAAGGCTTCGCGCACGGTCGCCAGATCGCTGCGCAGCAGGCCGACTGCGCGCATCAGGTGATGCCAGATGGCATCGCGCAAATCCGTGCCGGCGTCCGGCGCGGGCAAGCCAGCGAACGAATCGGCCACCCATACGCTGCGGCCAAAGCCGCCGAACGCGGTCAGCGCGGCGCGCATCAGAATCGTCACGCCACCGCGCCATACGCCCGTTTCGATGAAGTCGCCCGGCACGCGCTCGTCGATCACGACGCGCGCCAACTCGACGACGTTGTCGAGCAGCACGTCGTCGCACATCGTCAAACGACGCGACTCGTGGTGCATGTGGTTGAGCGCGTTTGCCATGCGCGCCGGCTCGATACCGGCGACCTCGGCGGCCGTGCGATGCAGCGGTGCGAGCCATTTGGCGAACACACGGTCCGCATCGGCGAGCCGCTCGGCGCAATCGTCGGCGGTAATCGGTGCAGTTCGGGTCGCGGCGGATTGCACGAGGTCGTTAATGTCAGCCGCGCCGCCAATGTAGCGGCGGATCATCGCCAGATAGGCATAGGCGCGCTCGTCGTCGGCGACCAGCATGGATAGCTGCGGCTCGGGGCCGGACAAAGATGCGGAAGGAGGACTCGAAGGATTCAATTCCATCGCGGGTTCGGGTGGGCGCTCGGGCCGTTAGCGGACGAGACGTGTGCGGGAAAGCTGCCATACGCAAGGCTCGGCGCGGCGGCAAGCCCGAACCAGTATCGGCCGACGCGGCCCCCCGTTCGACTGAATTGCGAACGGATGCATGCCCATGCGAACCGCGGAGGGTTGGCGCCTGGGCATGCCGGCCAGCATGGGTGTCCCGTCCACTGCGTGCGGTTTTCGATGCAGTCTTTCGTGTCGAGCCACGCAGCGGTGTGCCGGATCAGGTGTGATGGCAACATCGCCCGCCTTCCCCTTCCGCCAATGACTGGTTTTCCGCCCCGCCTCGCGCAGTTGCTGCGCCCGTCGATGACCTGCCTCGTGGCAGGCTGCCTGCTCGCACTCGCCGGCTGCGCGACGCCGCCTAAACCGCCACCGCCGACTGCCGACGAGTCCTTACCCGTGGCGTTGCGCGCCAGCCAGGACGAGGTGCTCCAGGAAGTCATGACCACTCACGGCGACGAAACTTACATATGCCGGCGCATCAAGGCGAGCGCAGCCGCGCTGCCTGACACGCTCCCTGGCGTCGCCCGCGACGGCACGCAACTGCTCTGGGATCCTTTGGGTTCCGAAGCAACCCTCGTCGACGCCGCCGGCCAAAGCGTCGGCACCGTCGCGCCGGGCCGCTACTTTCTCTCCTACGACGGCAGCTACGTGATAGGCAACGTCGCCGCCGAAAGCCAGGTGGGCGCCAATGCGCTGACCTGGGCGCGCTACACGGCACGCTTCGTCGCGGCCCCGCGCCCCGGCGAGGGCCGTTTCGCCGACGTCAGCTCGATCCAGCGCATCGACACCTCGGGCGGTTTGCCGCCGCAACCGTCGTGCGAACTCGAGGGCGCGCATCTGCTCGTGCCGTACGGCGCGACCTATATGTTCTACCGCGCCAAAGGCCACGCGCCGGTCGCCTTGTCGGCGAATCAGGCCAAGTAGTAACGCCAGCCTTGCGGTGGACCGCAAGTAACTTGCATGGGACCGCGGTAAGCGCTAAAGCGCTAACTCCGGTCGACCGCTGTGCATGGGACCGGAGTAAGCGCTAAAGCGCTAACTCCGGTCGACAGAGGAGTCGACGATGCAATTCGGTTTGTTCATGACGTTGCCCGCCCCAGAGCCTGCGCCCGCAGCCGAGCTTTACCAGCGCGCGATCGCGATGGCCGAAGCCGCCGATACGCTCGGCTTCAGCCACCTGTGGCTGGCTGAACATCACTTCACGAACTACTCGCACTCGTCTCGGCCGCTGATGCTGCTGTCCCATATCGCCGCACGCACCCGCCATCTGCGCCTCGGCCCGGCGATCGTGCCGGTGCCGTTGCATCATCCGCTCGTGATCGCGGAAGAACTCGCCACGCTCGACGTGCTGAGCGGCGGACGTGTCGAAGCCGGTCTCGGCAGCGGCTATCAACGCTATCAATACGAGCGCTTCCAGCTCGTCAAAGGCGCCACCTCCGCCCGCGACGACGAAGCAATCGACGTGCTATTGCAGGCACTACGCGAACCCGTGTTTGCGCACCAGGGCGAGTACTTCAACATTCCCCGCACCGGCCTCGTGCCGCAACCGCTGCAACGCCCGATGCCGGTATGGCTCGTCGTCAATTCAAGCCGGCGGGCGTCGGTCGAACAGGCGGTGCGGCGGCGCGCTAATCTCTTCACCGGCGTGCTCGAACCCATTTCGAAACTGACCGACGTGCGGCGCCACTATCCTGACCTCGCCGCCGCCCTCTCGACTATGCGCATCGGCACGCAGCGGCCAGTGTTCGTCGCGCAAAACGAAGCGCAGGCCCGCGAGGCCGTCGAGCATGCGCGCTGGAACGGACGCGCGACGCTACGCCTGCGTCACGACATGGGCGACGTGGTGGACGGGATCGTGCCGGACCAACCGCTACCCGACGAACCATCCGACGACGCGCTTCGCAACGATTTCCTCGTGATCGGCACCGCCGACGAATGTATTCATCAACTGCGCCGGATCCAGGCCGGCCTCGGCTGCGATTATTTCAGCGCGAGCTTCTGGTTCGGTTCGATGCCGCACGACATGGCGATGGAATCGCTGCGCCGGTTCGCACGCGACGTGATGCCCGCATTCGCGAGCGGTGCGGTTGCAGCAGGCACTCAGCAAGCGCCGGCATCGCGCCCGCAATGGGAATCCACATTGGCGTGGTGAAAGCATTCAGCGCGCATGGCACGCGTTCGTGCGGATGACATTTGCAGCCGCCACGTTCGCATCCGCGGCCCTCACTTCGGACTTCCAGCACCGCAATGTGACGTGGCGATGAAAATTCGTCATCGTCGGCGAGTTGCCGATGCGACCGTCCTCACCTGGGAGACCGCTCGTGCCATTCGGGATTCGCAACCCTTTCTCACGCGGCGCACCGCCCGTTCAGCAACAGCAGCAACCTGCGGCCCCCCAGGCGAATCAGCCGCAGAACAACGTACCGCTACCCGAAACGCGCGTGGTCGGCGGCCCGCTCGACAAGCTGCGCGCATTGCGCAACCATCTGCCCAGCGCGCCGGTGCAGACGCCACTTCGACACGGGCAGACGCAGAGTGACCCGATGCCGCAAGGCTCGCCCCTCCACGACCTGACCGGCAGCGGCGCGAACAGCGCCTTCACGCCGTTCCACGCGCGAACCACTGTGCGCGCATCGCGGCCCGCGCCAGACATCCTGCCGAGCCTTGGGCAGATGCACACGCCGAAGGCCAACGCGAGCACGCCGCTTGGCGTCAATTCGCACAACAACACCAACGTGAAGACCTCGGTCGGCAAGAACGAGCGCGCCGCGTCGCATGCGAGCACCGAACTGCGCGACACGATCGCGGCGGACGCGCATCTTGCCGGGAGCTTCCCGGCCGAACCGGGCACGCAGTTCGAAACCGAGCGCAACACGCTGCTCGCCAACATCCGCGACGCGATTCCGCAAGGTCAGCGCGGCGACCCGCCGCTCGCGAAGGCGCGCTATCTCGGTCACGCGCTCGCCGAGGCGACAGGCGGCAACGTGCAACGCGCGAACGACGTGCTCGGCGTGCTGCAAGGCACGATCCAGCATCCCACTCCGCAACAAACACGCGACGCGTTCGCGACACGCTGCGCAATGGCGCGCTCGCGAGCCGCGTTTCACGCGCTGCGCAACGTCGAAGCGGCACCGCCGATGGGTGGCAACATCCAGGCGCCCACCGAGCGCGACCGCAAGGTTCACGCGGAAGCCGACTGGCAAACCTGGCGCGCAGCCGACACGCTGTTGTCGGCATGGCCAAACGGCATGGAAAAACCCGGCTCGCTGCACGAACTCGGGGAATCGGCCAACGCCATGCTGCCGGCCGCCGAACGCGACGCCAACACCCAGGTCGCGCAAAGCCAGCAGCAGGCCGCGATCAGCCTTGCGCTGACGCCGCATACGCAGACCGCCAAGGCGATGCTGTGCGGCAATGCATTGCTCGAGAGTCCGCGTGCGCAGCCGCAAACGCATCTTCGTTCGGCGTACCTGGCGCATCGCAACGGGATCGCCGAAGCCGATGTCGGCCAGGTGCAGAACCGTATGTACTCGGTGGTCAAGCACGCGCAGCGCAACGCGACATCGGCACGTACCGGCTCGTGGATGAATCGCACGGCTCAGCGGTTTCGCAGCGGCGTCAAGCAAAGCTTCGGTCATGAGAAGGATCCGATCTCGGCGCTCGGCATGGGCACGGCCGGCGGTCTGATGGATCATCCGGATAAGGACTTCCGCACGCTGCAATCCATCGACACGGTAGTCGACGCGCTGAATACGCAGGTAGTGAACGCGCCGCACCGGCAACGCGGCCAGGCGCCGGACAACGCGACGATGAACGCCGCTGTGCGCGCCGCCGCGCTACGCAACTGGAAGGGAAGCATCGGCGCCAAGGGCTGGCTGCGCGACGATACGAAATTCGGCCGTCTGCAACGCAATCAGATTGCGCGCGACGTTGCAGGCGCGCTGAACGTCGACAAGGACACAGTGCGCAACAGCCCGGCGTTCCGCGATCTGCCGAAGATGAACGCCGAAACGCTGCGCGCCTGGGCAACCGAGTCGGGCGTGGCTATGAACACGCCGATCGTCGAGACCGACCGCACGCTCGGCGAAAATCTCGACCGCATGCAGGCGATCCGTCAGGATCCTGTGGCAACGCCAGCCACGCCGCAAGGCAACATCGATTCGCTGTGCCATCTGGTCGAAAACGTGCCGAAAACGTGGAGCGTGCAGATGTCGAGCGGCGGCGTCTACGGGCTCGACGCGAACATCTCCGAGAACATCGCGACCGCGCTCGGCCTCGTCGGCGCACCGAGCGCGTCGGTGGCGCCGGACGTGCGCTACCTGAAAGGCCGTCACGCGCTGCTCGAAGTCGGCTCCACCTCGCATCACGGCGAAATGTTCATCGGCACCGACAACCGCAAGTCCGCGCACCTGGGCGTCGGCGGTTTTATCGGCTGGTCGCTCGCGGGCGGCAAGGCTATGGCGAGCGGCTACGGGTCCGTGGTCGGCGGCCGCGACACCAGCAATCCGCGCGGTGTGGTGATCCGCACGCCGTTCAACCAGACCGGCAACGCCGATGAGAATGCCTGGCGCGGCAAGATGACCGACGTGGTACGCACGCTCGGCGGCTCCGGTCCCGGCGGACAACTGCCGCGCACGAAGGACGAAATGTGGAACGGCATGGCGGACCGGTTTTTTGCCGATCCGGACGTGTCGATCGGCTGGGTCGACAACAAAAGCCATTCGAACTACGGCTCGCTCGCGGTGACGGGCGGCGCGCGTTATGTGACCCCGGCCAACGTCAAGTTCGGGCCGCTCGTCACGGGCGAGGCCGTGTTCAGTTCGAGCAAAGCTCACTCGACCGATCAGAGCGGCGCGCGCAATGTCGACAAATCGAGCAGCGGCCATCGGTTCGCGGTCAACGGCAGTGCCACGCTGGTATCGAGTCCGCCGCCCGTGCCGATCGGCAACGCCGGGCCGTTCAACTCGCTGTCGTTTTCGAGCGCGCCGCTGGTCGGCTTCGGCACGACCTTGCTGCAAACCGGTACCGGTTCGACGCTGCGGCTCTATGAAGAGAGCGGCGACATCGTGCCCGAGCGCACCTATCGCGACACCGAGTTCACCAGTGTCGGCAATTACCTGCAATACATCGACAGCCGCAATGACGCATGGGCGCATTCGATAAATGGCGGCCAGAACGCGTTGAACACGTACCAGACCAAGGTCAAGCTCAACGCGACGCGCGGCAATCAGTACTATGGCGAGCGGCAGCGCATCGTGCCGCAAGCGGCTGCCGAGATCAACGCGTATCGCGGCACGCTGCGGATGTTCGAGCAGGGCGGACGCACGCCGACCCAGGACGAGCAGAAGGAAATGTTGCGGATTCGCGGCGAGATCGCACGCCTGCTCGAGTCGCCGGCAAGCTGGACGAATCATGTGCTGTACAGCTACGAGTCGAATTCGGCGTCGCGCACGTCGGGGCTCTCGTATGTCGGCACAGCGCAAGCGGTCAAGCAGGTCAGCGCGCAGCGAGAACTCAGTTCGTTGTCGGCGCAACCTTGAACTGAACGCGCCTAGCCTTCAAGCACGGCGCGCACCCGCTCACCCATCGCGTCGAAACGGGCGCGCTGGGTGAGCGCGTAGTCGCCGTATGCGGTAGTCAGTGCATCGCGCACACCGTCATCCTGCAGCGACGCGATGGCCGTGAGCGCGGCCTGTGCGCCGTCGTTGTCATCGCATGCGGCGTTCCATGACCCGCAACCCACCTCGTTCAGCAGACGCTCGATGCGCGTGTCCATCGACAGCCCGAACACCGGCACGCCATGCGAAATCGCGAGTACTGCCGCGTGATAACGCGTCGTCACCACACACACTGCATGCGCGACCGTGGCGGCCACTTCGTCGAGCTTATGCGGGCCTCGCGCGACGATCTCGATCGGGAATGACACACGGGCCGCCAGATCGGCGCAAGCGCCGCTATCGAGTTGCTCCATCGCCACCAGCACCGGCGTGTAACCCTGCTCCCTCAAACCGACAGCGATCTGCGCGAAGCGATCGAGATAGGCGTGATAGGCCTCGGAGCGCGTCGCGTCCCAACTGTGAAAATGCAACGGTCCATAGCGCAGCGAGGATGCCTCGCCGCGCGCGTCGAGTTCACGCGCCCGCACGGCGTCGGCACGCACCGGCCACCAGAACGGATTGTTCGGACAGAGCGCGACGCGTCGCGGACCGAGCGACGCGATGCTTGCGTCAGCGGGCGCCCGATAAGTCCACGCGGTATCGGCGCCCACTTGCGCGCGCACGCCGAGCGACGCGAGTTGCGTGCGCGCCGCGTCGTTACGGAAAATGACTTCGCCGGCTTGCGCGTTGCGTTCGACAAAGCGCGTGAGCGCTGTGCTCATCGTGCCACTATCGACACCGTAGGCAATCGCCGGCCGCCGATGCGCATGCGCAAGCGCAATCCCACCGATCAGCACGCCCGCCAACGAGTCCGAAAACTTCGATGTGTAGGTCGAGCCTTCCACGTTCAGCACGAGATCGGCATCGCGAACAGCGGCGTCCAGCGCATCGGGCAGATACGGCAGCGAAGGCGTGAGCCGCGGGGTGCCGGCAAGCAGCGGATGATCGAAGCAGTCGTCGCCGAGCGCGAACAGCGTGATCCGGGGTTCGCGCGGCGCGAGCAGACGGCGCAGCTGGGCGATCGTCTCGATCGTGCGCAGATCGGCACCGGTGTTGCCGGCGCCGCTATAGCCGAGCAGCAGCACACGTGGCGCATCACGATTCGCGCCTGGATCGCCGCGGCCGGGCGCACGCCGTGCAGCGTTGATGCGTTGCTGCATGTCGTCGAGAAAGACCTCGTCCGGCGCGGGTGCGCCTGCATAGCGGTTCAACGCGGCAAGTGAACGCTGCAACGGGCTCTCGACAATGTCCCAATCCATCAAGTCGCTCCCAAAGCTTGCGCGAGTTGTTGCATTTGCAGCGCGCCGGAATACGGCTCCACCGCTACTTCGACGATTGTCACGCCGGCGTGATCGCGTGCCTCGGCGAGCGCCTCGTCCAACGCGTCTCGTGCCTCGACATGTCGATACGCCAGCCCGAACGCCTGCGCCAGTGCGCCGATATCGAACTTGTAGGGATTGCGGATCGTGCGCCGATAGGCCGGTGCACGCGCGATCGGCAAAAAATCGAAGATCGCGCCGCCGCCGTTGTCGACCACACAGATGCAGGCCGGCGTACTCACACGCTGCGCGCTCGCCAGCGAGGAAAGGTCGTGGATCAACGCCTGATCGCCGAGCAGCAACAGACCCGCATCGCGGCGCGCGAGCGCTTCGCCGATGAATGTCGCCATCGTGCCGTCGATGCCGCTCACGCCGCGATTCACATAGATGTCCTGGCGCGCGGCACGTACGTCGTAGCCGATATCAGCGTGACGCATTGACATGGAATTGCCAAGATGAACGAAGTCGAAGCCGGGCGCCGCCAGCACGCGATGAACCGCCGACACTTCGCCCCAGGCGAGCGATGCGACGCAAGCGCGCCGCTCGCGTGCGCCGTAGCTGGCGACGCTTGCCCAGCGGTCGCGCCAGGAAAAGGCGACGGGCTGAGGAGGCTGCGTGGGAGCGGTGGAGATGGCGTCGGCATGCGTATTTCCCTGCACTGCTTCGCCTAGCGCTGTCGCAATCTCTTGCAGCATCGCTGATGACGGCGCAACCAGCACGTCGCGCGAATCCAGCGCCGGGTGCAGATAGTCATGCGCCACACGGCAAGGCGCGATCTTGATCGTGGGCACGTCGGCGTGTGTTTCGAGGTACGTGTGCAGCACCGGCATGACCGGTGCCAGGCCGAAGCGCACGATCAGTTCCGCGCGCGCCGATGCGAGCCGCGCGGCGCCACCGAATACATCGAATGCGTTGACGATCAATGCGCCCGCTGCGCCGCGCGCGGCCGCTTGCGGCGCCAACGCCGACGGCCCCGATCTCAGCCCGCTGCCTGCATCGGCTAGCACGGGAAAGCCACTCGCCGCGGCTAGCGCGAAAATCGCCTCGGGTGGCACGCCCGGCTCAGGGCCGACCACGATCAACCCGTTGAGGCCGTTATTGAGCGGAACGCTGCCGCGCTTCGCAAGCACGCGAGCGATGACGCGTTCGACGATATCGACGGGAGACACTTCAGGTACGGGGGACGCGACGTGATCGTGCAAAGCCACCGGCGCCCGTGCCGCGCGGACCGTCTCGAACGAAACCGGCTGTGTCTCAACCGCATCGTAGACACCGGCGAGCGGGACATTGATATGCACCGGACCGCGCGTCGGCCGCTTTGACGACGGATGCGCATCCGCGCATGACAAGCTGTCATCGAGGTCCGCCACGCCGTTGGACATCGCAGCAAGCGCTGCCGCGAGCTTGTCACGGGCTTGCTCCAGGGCCTGCACTGCATCCTCAGGATCTTCCAGGTCCGCCTGCGCGCGCACGAACGCGCGGGTCGCACCGAGATGATCCGCCATCTGTCCAAAACCGGTGCCGCGCAGCGCGCGTGGCCGGTCGCACGTCAGTACGACGAGCGGCACGTCGGACGCGTCCGCTTCGGTCAGCGCGGGCAGGACATTCGCCACCGCCGAGCCGGACGTCGTAACGATCGCGACCGGTTCGCCGCTCGCCTTCGCGATCCCGAGTGCGGTGAAAGCGCCGCTACGCTCATCGGTGCAGACCATCTCGACGGCAATGCGCGGATGCGCGTCGAACGCGAGGCACATGGCGCTCGCGCGGCCACCAGGACACAACACAGCACGACGCACACCGGCAGCACTCAACAACTCGACGATGAATTCCACCCACACCGCGTTAAGCGATTCGCCGCTTGCCGCGCTAGCTTCGCTCAACGTTTCGCTGCCCGTCGCGGCAGATTCGTATCGCAAAGCGCTTGCCGTCATAGCCGTTTCGTTCAGCAACTCGCCGTCCGTCGCTGAGGCTTCGTCAAGCAATTGGCCACCTCTCGCGGCAACATCGGAAAAAGCGTCCATCAAGCCACCGCTTGCGAAGTACCCGCCACCGGCGTAATCGCAATCGTGCGCACGGGCGTGGGCGCCGCCCCCTGCTCCGCCGCAATCAACCGCTCCATCACGCGTCGTGCCCGAATCGCGCCGGCATCGATCGGCAGCAGCGCCGGCTGCATTGCCCAGAAGTCGTGGTCGCCGAGATTCTTCTGTTGCGCTTCGAGCATCGGCAGGTCCTCGCACTCGAAGGGCTTCATCAGCCCTTCGACGGCATAGCGCACCAGACCGCGCGCCGCGTCACCCATCTCCTTCGGCAAACCGAACGCGAAGAAGTAATGCGTCGTGCGTTCGGTCTCCGGCGTCAGCCAATGCGCGGATGGCGCGATCAGCCCCGCTTCGCGCGGCATGCCCGCCGCGGTCACGCCGACCACGATCGAAAGCAATCCAGGCGGCGTCCAGCGTACGTCCATCCAGCGATCCACCCGCGTGCCGGCCGGAATTCCGAAGCCTTGCGCGACGAACGGCTGCAACGCTTCGTCATAAGCGCTGCGGCGAACCCACACAATGTCGTCGAGGCTGCCCGACTGCACGTCGCCGCGCGCGATCGCCTCGCTGCCGAGCGTATCGGGATGAAGAAACTGGAAGTGGCTCAGATCGAGCAGATTGTCGGCGCTCAGCTGATAATGCGCGCGCGTGTGCAGGTAACCGTCGTGCGTGACGTTGGCGGCGGGATCGACGAACGGAAACGACGGCAGCAAGGCCGCATCGGCGCGCGCGGGGTCGCCCGGCCAGAACCAGATCGCGCCGTAACGTTCGAGCGAAGTGTACGCACGCACCTTCGCGCCGGCCGGCACCCGGCCGTCGCCGTGCGGATTGTGCACGCACTGCCCGCTCGCGCTGAAGCGCAGACCGTGATACGGACATTCGAGCACACCGTCGACGATACGGCCTTGCGACAGCGGCGCGAAACGATGCGCGCAGCGATCGTCGAGCGCGATCGCGCGCTGTTCCGCATCGCGATATAGCACCACGGGTCGCCCAAGCAACGTGCGCGAAAACGGCACGTCGGCGCGGACCTCGTGTGCAAAAGCGGCGACATACCACGCGTTTAACAGAAAGGACATGAGCGCACTCGCAATGGAATCGGCACAGAAAAAACTGTGTGGCGCCGCATTGGCGACCATCTCATGCGAGTGTAAATAGCCGCTCATCCCACAGATTCAACAAAGCTCATGGAAATGCGAAGCCGCATTTCTTAAAACGCGCTTTCCAGATTCTCAACAAAAGTAAATATGGCTTGCAACGCTGAAAGGTACTGCGAACCTTGCTTCGCGTGCGATTCCCGGCGATGCGGGTCTCTTTTACCCGTTACTGAATGCATGACGGTAATTGATGCCGAAATCGTGTTTAGAAGTGCATCTCCCGGCTAATAGCCGCGATCTGTCTGGTTATTGACCGGATCGAAACGATGCGAAACAAATTCTTAATCTTTCATTTCATTTCAATGCGTCATGCGATGAAACAATTCGTTACAGCCCTGATATTTTAAGGGCCGTAATTTTCGGGACACGCAATGCGGTTTGGGAAGCAACCTTAGGCATCAGTCCCGGGAGGGCATGTTGAAATTCGCCGTGATGACCACCAGCAGCAGTCTGTTCAATCTGATTTGCCAATGCTTTCGCGACGATACGATCGAATGCTGCCGCTTCCTCGATGACGTCGCGCTATCGCGGGCGATCTATCGGGAGGACTATCACGCCATCCTTGTCGACGCGGCGACGGGAATCGATGCAACGCGGGCGGTATTCGCACGCCGTGCCTGCTATGGCGACCGCCGTGCGCCGTTGATCGTGATTGGCGCATTTGCCGATCGTGACAGCATCGAACGGGCCTTCGAAGTCGGTGCCGACGATGTAGTGCTCTCACCGATCGATCGGGGCGAACTCGAGGTACGCACCTACCAGGCGTTGCGCCGGTTCCAGTCGCCGCCACCGCTGCAATCCGAAGATCGGGCCGAACTCGGTCCCTACCGCCTGGACCGGCGTACCGGCACGGTGCTGGTGGACGAACGCGAAATCCGCCTGACGGTGCGCGAATTCGCGATTGCATGGCTGCTGTTCTCGCGCGCCGGCGAATACGTGAGCCGCCGGCAGATTGCCGGTGCGATCTGGAGCAGCACGGAAGATATCGTGGGCCGCACGCTCGAACAACACATCTACAAATTGCGCAAGAAGCTGGGGCTGAACGGCGCGTCAGGCGTCCAGCTACGCACGATGTATGCGCACGGATATCGCGTCGAGTTGTGCGACGGCAAGGCGGATGCCGACGCCATCATGCCGGGGGTAGCCCACGTCGAGCAGGCCGCCGATGCGATCGCGGCGATCACTGAAGTCGTCGACATCGCTCGCCACGAAGCAAATCGAGAATGCGTTGGACAAACAACGCGTCCCTCCCGAGCGCTCGACGTTCATGCAAAAGACAGCGAAGCCGCTCGCAGCGCGCAACCGTGGGGGCAGTATGCAGCCATGTGGCACAGCGGCACCGCGCACTTCGTGCACCCGGTAGCGGGCTTCACTGCGCGCGGGGTTGAATCGTCGGGCAGCGATTCTTCGTCGGCATTGACGTCGTTCTCGATTCCCGCCGCGCTGCTAGGGAGCAACGCACGGCGCCGCTAAACAACGGCCACGGGACGCACACCATCGCGGAAGCGGTGCATCAAACACACATTGGGGGCAAGCGCAGCGTGCGCCTGCCCCCCGTTTCACAACAGCCCCCGCGATTACAGATCCAACACCCGTGGCGACAACAGGAAGACACGCTCCATATGCGAGCGGGAGTCGTTGTTGTTGCGGAACAGCGCGCCGATGAGTGGAATCTTCGACAAACCCGGCACGCCGGTCACGCCATTCGAGTTGTTATCGACGCTATAACCAGCGATCAACAGACTTTCACCCTGGCCGACAAAGGCCTGTGTATTGATCTGACTGCTGGTGATCACAGGAATGTTGTCGACCTGCTGCCCGGTGAGCTGACCGTCTTCGATATGCACTTCGAGCTTGATACGTGTCTGGCCGTCTTCCTGCACTACCATCGGCAGCACGCGCAGCGAGATGCCGGTCGACACGCTATACAGATCCGCTGACGTATAGCCGGATACTCGCACGAAAAACTTGGTCTTGTTGTCCATCACGGCTTCGACGTTGTCGAGCGTCGCGACCTTCGGCGACGCGTCGATCTTCGCCTTCGAGGTGCTCTGCATCGCATTGACGCGCGCCATCAGATAGCGCCCCGCATCGCCGAGTACGGCGGTAATCGAGGCGCCCACCGGCGTCGCGGAAACCACCGTGGTGCCGTCGGCAAGCGTCGTGGTGCCGAAGTTCGGATTGATCTGGCCGTTCGCGTAACTGTTCTGCTGATACGTTCCGGTGCCGGTCTGGAAGTCGAGATGACTGTTGTGCGCACGCCAGTCCACGCCGATCTGCGCGAGCACATCGTCGTCGATTTCGATAATGTGCGCCTCGATCTCGATCAGCTTGGGTCGCGTATCGAGTTGATCGATCAGCGACGCATACTGGTCGATACGCTGCGGCGTATCCCGGATCAGAACCGAATTGGTGGTCGGATCGGGTTGCATGATCGGCAAGGTCAGATCACCACCGCTAGGCAAGCTCGACTGCGCGGCACCTGGCGCATTCGCGTAGCCGACATTGCCCGTGCTGCCGTAGCCAGACGGCTGCGCGTTGCCGACCAGACCGCCAAGCGCTGAGCCTTGCCCGTCAGCCATGTTGGGCGGCAACGGCGGGTTCGTGACCGGGGCGCCGCCGGTGTCGCCGCCGCCCACGTCGGTCATCGGCGGAACGCGCTGCATATTCGGCTGCACCGAGGTCTGCGATTGCCCGCCGCCGCCCTTCTCCTGCTTCGCGTGATACATGTTCGACAGCACGGTGGCCACACCCGGAACCGTGATCGTGTTGCCGTCGATCTGCACCTTGTGGTCCGCGGCCCATGCGTGCTTCAGCTTGAACACGCGAATCACGGAGCCGCTGCGGCGGCTCGCGTTCTCGTCAAGGCGTCTGGCGATCTCGCTCACCATCTGCACATATTGCGGCGGACCGTTGACGATCGCCGTGCCCGCGCTTTCGTCGTATACGACCGGGAAGCGCGCGTCGTCGACGCTCATCGTATGCAGCGCGGCGCGCAGATCGGAAGCGGACGCGTGATCGAGTTTGATCACCTGATGCGTGACATCGTTGGCGCTGCTGATCGACAGCACGCTGCCGTCATAGAACCAGACAAAGCCGAAAGTCGAAGCAAGCGTGTCGAGAAAGCGCTGTGGCGACATATCGAAGCGGCCCGTCACCGCACCCTGAACATTGCCCGCGATCGACGCGGCCACGCCCTGGCTCGCGGTGAAATCGCGCAGCACGTCTTTCAGATCTTTGCCTTCCACGGCGATGTGCACCGAGGTACCGCGCCATCGCACGGGAGCCGCGCTAGCAGGTTGCAGCGCGCTCAACGTCAGGGACGCCGCGAGCCACGCGGCGCAGAACAGCGTCTTCGATTTCATGGAGTCGACTGTGTAAGGGTGATGGAAAAAACCGCGAATACCGTGACGCGCAGCAGTAGCAACTGCGGCCGCGCTATCGTTCAAGCGTCTCGGACGGCGCTTCATGAAACTGCTTGCGATAACCGTTCACGAGCGTCGAGCGGTTTTGTACGCCCCATTTGCTCGCCGCGCCCAGTACGCCGCGATCGCTCGAATACGACCGGTCGGTGAGTTCCGCGCGAATCCGCTCCATGCGTTGACGGCGGATCAATTCGGTTGGCGACAGTCCGAGAAAATTCTTGAAGGCGCTTTGCAGGGCGCGCTCGGTCACGCCAATTTCCGCAGCCACTTCGCGTACTGAAAGATCGCGCCGGTCGAGGTTGTCGAGCACGTAGCTATATGCGCGGCGGTATTTGGCCGGCAGACGTGCGCCGACGTCGTCGAGTTGCGGCGAGGCTTTCGCGCTGCGCTGCAGGAACGGAGCACGCACCTGCGAGTCTTCGCGCAGGCATTGCATGGCCACGAGCGCATAGCGGCTGTAGAGTTGCAGCGACTCCTGCGCACGGCCTTCGGCCTGACGCGTTTTCGCGCTGCAGTAGAGATATTCCAGCTGGCGGTGGCCGGTGGTGCCGTTGCGGCCGATCTGATGCAGCGGTTCCAGAATCGAGCAGGCCAGATGCGGCGCCGCGCCGGCTAGTGTCGCCAGGGCGATTTCGAGGCGCAGCGTGCGTTGATAGTCGCCGATTCCCTGCTCGCGCGACCACTGCAGATGACGCTGCAGTTCGCCGATCGCGTCTCGATCCGCGCAGGCGGCCAGACGCAATTGCTGCAGATAGTCGATACGCGCGCGCAGCAACGGCGAGCGCACACCGAACACCGCGCGCGCGAGGCTGTCGACGCTCGCGTCGGCGCCCTGGCCAGGCCGTGGTACGCGTTCGCTCGACAAACCCGATTGCCAGTAAACGTGATCGCGCAGCGCCGTCGCGTTACGCACTTCCATTTGCACGGCGAGGTCGAAACGTAGCGTCGCGAGCAGCGCGTGCCAATGACCCGCCGCGTCGTCAAGATCGCGTTCCACCCGTTCGAAAAGATCGTCGATGGCGTCGGCGGCTTCGCTGGTGCGGCCCAGTTCGTAGAGCACGCAAACAATGCCGAAGTGCGCTTCCACGGCGCGCGCCGGCTCGATCTCGGGCTCGTCGGCAACACGCGAGAAGCACGCCAGCGCCGTGCCGAGGCGATGCCGGAAAAATGCCTGCCATGCGGCGTTGCGGCATGACGCGGTACGGATCGCGTGCTTCGACGAACGGATCAGCTTTTGCGAGCGACGATAGTTCTCCTCGGCCTCGACTTCGATGCCGAGCATCAGTTGCAGATCGGCGTGCAGTTGCAGCGCGTGCGGCGCGAATTCGGCGTTGCCGGCTTCGTCGGCCCAACGGCTCGCCAGCTGACTCGCGGCGTTCAGCTTGCCGTCAAGCAACGTATCGAGAAAACGGCCGGACAGTGCCGTGTGGGCACAGGGTGCGGGCGTCGCAAGCGCGGATACCACGGGGAAGTAAAGCATCGAGAACATGGACGACTCCTCTGAGTGCGGGAACGCGTCGCAAGCGGCATGCGCGATGCGTCGAGTGGAGTCAATGTAGCGAGGCACGCCAAACGAAGTTTCAATTAATCTGATATTTGCGGCGCATTTGAGAAGGTTTGAGATTTGCGTCGACGCGGCCGCGCAGCGACGTTCTGGAAGGCATTCTCAACACAAGCTCAAGGCTTGTTCGGCGGACTCGAAGAGTTCGGTGCATTCGGCGCCTTCGTCGTTTCGTTAAGCACGCGAAACTGCGCCTCAAGGCCACGCAACGTCACCTGATCACGCACCTGGTCAACGAAAATGCCGACGAACAGCGCCAGCATCAACACCGTCACCGCGCCTTTGACCGGCTGACTCAGCGTCATCAAATCGAGCTTCGACGCCGACTTCGCAGCAAAGCCAAAGGCGAAGTCGACCAGCAGCAGAATGAACATCATCGGTGCGGCGAGCTTGGCGATGGTTTGCATCAGCGTGTCGGTCTGCGTGAGTACAAACGATTCGAGTATGTTCGACACGTTCGGCCCCGCCGACACGATCGGCCACCAGTGATACGACTCGTATAGCGTACCAAGCAGAAAGGTCATGCCGCCAAGTGCCCAGAACGCAACGGCGGCAATTTGCCCGAGCAGCGTGGCGGTCGGCGTCGATTGCTCCTGGCGCGTGGGATTGGTGATCTGCACGTTGTTGTAGCCGGTCAGATCGTCGATATAGGTGCCCGCGCCCTCCGCGACCCAGAACACGACCGATGCCGCGAAACCGATCACGAGTCCGATCAGCGCCTCGCGCAAGCCGACTTCCAGCAGCATGACGCCGTGCAGCGATTGCATGAAGGCGACGGGCTGTCCGTACGCCACGTAGGAGCTGAACAGCAGCACAATCGCATTGCGTACCACGCCTTGCAGCAAACCGTCCGCGGTCGGCGGGAAGATGAACATCACGATAAACAGGCGCAGCGAGCACACGCCGATCAACGTGATGTAGCCGACCAGCAGCGTGCCGAGTTGCGGCAGCGCGGAAAAAATGTCGTTCATGCGTGCGCCCCGCGCGCCTGAAAACGTCGCGCAAGCGCGGTTTCTTCAGCCTCCTCGTCGCTCGCGTCGCTGGCGGCGTTCTCCTGAACGCGACGGATATCGCGAATCCGTTCGCCGCACAGATCGATGCGGCCTTGATTCAGGGCGATATCGCCTTGCGTCTGCGCGATCGCGGCGCTATTGACCTGCACGGCCGCTTCGGCTTGCGCGAGTTCCGCTTCGAGCAGGCGCAGCCGGTCGTTCACCACGCCGATGTACAAACGGCAGTTGTTCAGATCGTCGAGCGAGAACGGTTCGGTGCCCGTCATCATGCCGTCGATGCGATGCTGGTAGAACTGCAGCACGCCGGCCTCGTGCGCGACCTGGGCCGCCTTCGCGTCGCGCGTGGCTTCGAGTTGCAGTTGTGCATTGCGCTGCGCCGTAAGCGTCACGCGCAAGGTCTCGTCGAGACGTCGGCGCCGCGTGCACGATCGCTCGAGCGCGACGATGCGCCGTTGTTGCATACCCATGGACCCTGACGCCATCAGCCGAGCCCGCTCAGGTCGTACAACAGCGCTTCCGTATCGTTCGGCGCGGCGTAGTCGCCGGTGCGTTGCGACAGAAACGCCTTGATCGCGTCGGCCTTCGCAATGGCTTCGTCGGCGAGCGGATTGGTGCCGGGCTGATATTCGCCGATCTGCAACAGCATCTCCACCTCGCGATGCTTCGCCATCAATTCGCGAATCCGCGCCGCGGCCTGCACGTAACTGTCTGGCACGACCTGCGGCATCACGCGCGACAAACTGCCGAGCACGTCGATCGCGGGGTACTGGTTTTTCGCCGCGATTTCGCGCGACAGGATCATGTGGCCGTCGAGAATGCCTCGCACTTCTTCCGCAATCGGATCGCTGCCGCTATCGTCTTCGGCGAGCACGGTGTAGAGCGCCGTGATCGAGCCGGTCTCGCCCATGCCCGCGCGTTCCAGCAAACGCGGCAATTCGGCGAAGATGGACGGCGGGAAGCCGCGTCTCGCGGGCGGCTCGCCGGCCGCGAGACCGATCTCCCGGCCGGCGCGCGCGAAGCGCGTCAGCGAGTCCATCATCAGCAGCACGCGCTGGCCGCGGTCACGGAAGTACTCGGCAATCGCGGTCGCGACGTAAGCCGCTTTCGCACGCTCCATCGACGAACGGTCCGACGTCGCGCACACCACCACCGAGCGTGCCATGCCTTCTGGTCCGAGAATCAGTTCGACGAACTCGCGCACTTCGCGGCCGCGCTCGCCGATCAGCGCGATCACGTTGACGTCGCACGAAGCTCCGCGTGCGAACATGCCGAGCAAGGTACTTTTACCCACGCCGGCCGGCGCGAAGATGCCCATGCGTTGGCCCTCGGCGAGGGTCATCATCGCGTCGACGGCGCGCACGCCGGTCGGCAATGGCGCCTCGATCATGCGGCGGCTCATCGGGTCGGGTGGCGCCGCGAAAATCGGCCGCAGCGTGTCGGAATGAATCGGCGGACCGCCGTCCACAGGTTCGCCGAGGCTGTCGATCACGCGGCCGAGCAACATGTCACCGACTTTCACGGCGAGCGAGCGACCGAGGCCGATCACCTGGGTCGAACGCGAAATGTTTTCGAGGCGCGAGAACGGCGACAGCAGCGCGACGTCGCGCGTGAAACCGATCACCTCGGCATGCTGAAGCAAGGTGCCGTTCGGCGCGCGCAACTCGCACAGCTCACCGAGCGACAGATCGAGACCGGCCACCTTGATCAGCGTGCCGATCACTTCCAGTACTTTGCCGGTGCGCGCCACGCCCGGCACGGCCAGAATCTCGCGTTCGATCTCGTCGGTCAGCCGGTCGAAATCGACGGTGCGGGTGAGCCATGGGGTGCTCATGCCGCTTCCTCGTCGTTGCGCATGTCGTAGCCATCGGCATCGTTGTCCGCATCGGCCGACGCCGGCTCTTCGCCGTGCGCATCGGCCTCTTCGACCGAGCGTTTCAGCGCGCGCGACACGGCACTGCGCATGGCGCGCAATTGCGTATCGAGGCTCGCGTCGACGGTGCCGAAGTCGGACTCGCAGACGCAACTGCCGGGATCGAGCCGTTTATCCGCGATCACCGAGAGCGGGATCGGCTGGCCGAGATCGCGCCAGCGCGAGGCGAGCCGGTCGAAGGTGGCTTTGGCCTCGGCGTAGTCGTCGGGATGGACGGCGACACGCAGATAGGTCGCACCCTCCACGATCCGGTCGACTGTGGCAAGCGCCCGCTCGAACAGCGCCTCATGACGCTCCACGCGCACGATCTGTTCGACCGCCGACGCAACGATCTGCGCCAGCCGCTCGCGCATGCGGATCTGCAACTGGCTCTGCGCATCGGCGACGTCGGCGAGACGCTGCATCCAGTCGGCGAGCGCGCGATCGCAGCCGTCGCGGTAGCCCTGCTCGCTGGCGGTATCGTATTCGCGCTGCGCCTGTTCGGCGACTTCGGCGGCCTGCGCATGGCCTGCATCGACGATTCGCGCCGCCTCGTCACGCGCGTCGGCTAGCAGTGCGTCGCGTTCGGCGGCGAGCGCGGCATAGGCCGCGTCAATCGAGACCAGCTCGCCGAAGGTCGCGCGGGGAATCACATCCGCAGCCGCGCCGACTCGGGCGAACGAAGCGTTTGCATCGATTTCGCCGAAGGCGGAGCGTGCGTGCTTCAACCAAATAGCCATGCAAACTCCGGTAGCAGATCGGATAGACGCGCGAAGAGCCGGGCAGAGCCGGGCGCATCGAGCTCTTCAGGCACGCACGCGAGCCATGCGGGAGTGGGCAGCACGCGCGGCAATGCAAGCCGCAGCAGCGGAAACGGCACACGCGCGTTTTCGTTCGCGCCGCCCAGATCGCGCAACAGCAGCGCGCAGCCTTCTACCGCCAGCGTCCCGGCATCCAGTGCGGTCAACGGCGGCATCGCGGCGCGTGCGGCCAAACGCGCGATATCGGGCGCATCGGCAAGATGGGCGTCCTGAGTGAGACGGTCGATGCCCACACCCGTCCACTCCGACAGTTGCGATCGCGTGCGTTTGTCGATCAGACGACGCACCTCCGCGCGCCGGAACGACAGTGCACGCATGCGCAGAACCTGTAGGGCGTGACGGACCGGCAGCACGTCGAGTAGCGCGACATTCGGCTGTACGGTGCCCACAGGCGTCGATTTCAGCGCCGCTTGGGTGAGCGAGGCGAACGAAGGCGGCTTGACGCCGGCAGCATCAGCGAGGGCTTGGGAACAGGCCTGGACCGTCGCTGCACCGGTGCGTTCGAGCGCAGCACGCCAATGTTCCAACTGCGCCGCGTTCACGCCGAGCAACGCGGCGCTCCACGACAGATCGGCCCAGTGCGCTGCGGTCGCGAGATTGCAGCGATACGAATCGAGCGCCGCGGCCACCCGCATGAAAGGCAGATCGGTCGGCGCGTTCATCGTAGCCGCGTCGCCGGATCAGTTCGCGGGGCGCAGACGGCGCAAACGCGCCAGCAATCCAGCGAAGCGGCCGCTTGCGGGCTCGCCCGTTCCAGCGCCACCCGCCTCGCCGCCCGGCCGTCCCGCCAGTACGCCACGGCGCGCGAGCACCAGGAGCGCCGTCGCGGCCAGCACGACCACACCGGCCAGCACGCCCATCAGCCACACCGGCATGCTATTGCTCTGGGGAAGTTGCGAGTATTCGACCGGGTCCGCCGCGACTGCGGTCACGCTGACCTGATCGTAGGTGAGCCCTTCCACGCTATGCATGACGAGCGTCTTGATCTGCGGCACCAGCGCGCCGATATCCGAGTCGCGCCGATACTTGATGAAAACCGCCGCCGACGAGGGCTTGATGGTCTGCGCCAATGGGTCGTTGTTCGGCAAAACAATCTGCACGCGCGCGACCAGCACGCCGTCGATCTTCGACAAGGTCGACGACAACTCCTGCGACGTGCCGTAGATGAACCGCACACGCTCTTCGGTCGGTGTCGAAACCAGCCCGTCCTTCTTGAACAAAGCGCCGAGGTCGTCGAACTTGTTGTGCGGCAAACCGCGCGCGCGCAAGACTTCCATCGCGCGAACCATTTGCGCGTCGTCGACGTCGAGCGACCAGGTCTTGCCCGCATCCGACGTATCTTTCGACGCATCCACGCCGCGCTCCAGCAGCGCGACCACCATCTCGTTGACGTCCTGCTCGGACAGGTTGCCGTACAGCTCTTTCTTGCAGCCGCTCAGCATCACGCACAACGCGAGTATGCAGAGTAACGGTGCGGCGCGGCGGCGGATCGGCAGTCGGTCGAACATGGTGGCGGCGTCTCGCATCGTGTGCACAAGGTTCGCGAAGGCGCAGCGCCACATTCAAGGTGGCGTGCGCAGGTGCGTTACTGGTTCTTCATCAGCGTTTCGATCGCCGACTTCGACGAATCCACCACGCCCATCTTCGCTTCCAGATCGAGCTGCGTGCTGGCGAGCTCGAGCGTCATACGGATCGTGCCCGCGCTCATCTCGTTCATCGTCATGTTCGGCGCCTGCTGCGCGAGCTGCAGCGCGTCGTTGACGGTGTGTTGCAGCTCGGCGTCCTGCGAGGCGACCAGCTTCGAGGCAACCGCCGTGCCGTCCTGCTGCGGCGTGGCGGGTGCGCTCATGGGCGACTTCTGCATCAGCGACTGGAACTTGTCGGCCATTTCAGGCGTGGTCTGCGCGGCCGGCGCGGCGCCCGCGCCTTGCGACATCTGCTCGAGCGAGGCTTGCAAGGCGGTCGTGGTGGCATTGACGGTCATGTGCGGCTCCAGAAACGGAAGGAAATCAGGCTCGCAGGAACGACTGGTGCGCGTAATCGGTTGCAACCGGCGCGGCCGTAGCCGGCGCAGGCGCTGCCGCCGCTGGCTGAACAAGCGACTGAGCATCGGGCACGGCGTTTTCAGCGGTTTCCGCGTCGAACTCCGCCAGCGCCTCCAACGATTTCGGCGTGACGAACTGGCCGCCGGCACGCTTCACCTTCATCGCATTGAGCAGGTCCTCGCGGGCTTCGAGCGCGCGCACCAGCGATTGCGTATCGCGCGTTGGATTGTTTTCCATGGCTTCGGTGGCGCTCTGCTTCCAGTCCGGGTCGCCCTTCGCTGACAGGCAGAAAGCGAGCAGCGCCTTGGCGT
Organism: Paraburkholderia sediminicola; assembly: GCF_046026675.1. Taxonomy (GTDB): domain Bacteria; phylum Pseudomonadota; class Gammaproteobacteria; order Burkholderiales; family Burkholderiaceae; genus Paraburkholderia; species Paraburkholderia sediminicola_F. Next base: position 3,377,275 of record NZ_JAQQEY010000002.1, read on the forward strand.
AGCCGAAGCGCGGCGCGTTCTCGCCGACCTGGCGCAGCACGTGGATGGCGTCGTCCCAGTGGCCGCGCACCATATGCAGGATGCCGTCGAGCGTGTCGATTTCGGCGACGCGCGGACGCAGCACGCGCAGCGCATCGAGCACGAGTTCGATGTCGTACGGATCGGCGGAGACCTTCGGGAAGTTGCTGAGCAGCGCGGTCGAAACGGTTTCGATCAGACCGCCGACGACATCGGGGCTGCAATTCATGTATTCCGGCGTGCTGACGGTCATGGCGATGGGCTCCTGACAGAAGCGTTGAGGTCGACCGTGCCGTTCGCAGCCGGTCGGGAAGGATGACGCAAACATAGCAACCGGCGCGCGGCAGCAAACCGTTGGATGCGAAGTGAGCGCATGGGATGCGAAGCCGGGTGTCCGCTTCGTAATGCGCGCGCCCGCTTCGCCTCGCCCGGCACGGGGACCAGGCGCGAGCGCTATCGTCAGGCGGGATATGCGGCCCCTGTTTCACGCCCGATTCGTGAACGCGCCGCGTGCTCCGCCCGCCCACGCCCCTCCTCCCATCGCGACCGAGCCGACATGAGCGACGAAAAGACCGAAGAGCCAACCCAGAAAAAGCTGCGGGACGCGCGCAAGGACGGTCAGGTGTCCCGCAGCAGCGATTTGACCGATTCGATCTCGATGTCGGCGGTGGTGTTGTTGCTGATGGCGGGCGCCAGCCACTTCAGCGACGCGATGCGCGAGGCGGTGCTGATCGCCACGGGCTTCGTCAACGGCGACCATTCGCTGACCAATATGCAGACGCAGTTCTACAAAATCGGCGGCCTTGCGCTGTCGGCGATCGTGCCGTGCGTGTGCATCGCGGCGCTCGCCGCGATTGCCGGCTCGATCGGCCAGGTCGGCATGCAGATCGCCACCAAGCCGATCACGCCCGATCCAAAGGCCGTCAGCCCGATGGCGGGCCTCAAGCGCATTTTCTCGGTTCGCACGCTGATCGAGTGCGCGAAGATGATCGTCAAGGCGGCGATCGTGTTCTGCGTGATGTGGCAGACCATCAAGTGGCTGTTTCCGCTGATCGTCGGCTCGCTGTATCAGCCGCTGCCGGAACTCGTGCGCATGTTCTGGGACCTGCTGCTGAAGCTCTTCATGGTGGCTGCGGCGGTGTTCGTGCTGGTCGGCGCCGCGGACGTCAAGCTGCAAAGCTTCATGTTCCTCAAGAAGATGAAGATGTCGAAGGACGAGGTCAAACGCGAGCACAAGAATCAGGAAGGCGATCCGCGCATCAAGGGCGAACGGCGACGCCTCGCGCGCGAAATGCTGAACGCGCCGCCGCAATCGAAAGTCGGCATGGCGAACATGATGGTGGTCAATCCGACCCACTATTCGGTCGCGGTGCGCTATGCGCCGGACGAACACCCGCTGCCGCGCGTGATCGCCAAAGGCATGGACGAGAGCGCCGCCGAGCTGCGGCGTGCGGCCCGCGACGCGGGCGTGCCGATCATCGGCAATCCGCCGGTTGCGCGTGCGCTGTACAAGGTCGGCGTCGATCAGCCGATTCCCGAAGAGTTGTTCGAGACGGTCGCGGCGATTCTGCGCTGGGTCGATGCAATCGGCGTGCGGCGCGTGGAGGGCGATCTGGCCGCCGGCGCCGGCACACACGTCGACATGCACGCCGATAGTGCAGCCATGCATCCCTCCGGTCCGCCGCCCGCCCTCCACTGACGAGACCCACCATGCTGAAGACGTTGAAACTTCCTGCCAGTGGTGAAATCGGCATCGTCGCGCTGATCGTCGCGATCATTTCGCTGATGATCCTGCCGTTGCCGCCGACACTGATCGACATTCTGCTCGGCGTGAACATCACGATCAGCGTGACCTTGCTGATGGTGACGATGTATGTGCCCGACGTGGTGTCGCTGTCCGCGTTCCCGTCGCTGCTGCTGTTCACCACGCTATACCGGCTCTCGCTGAACATCGCGTCGACCAAGTCGATTCTGTTGCATGCGGAGGCCGGCCATATCATCGAGAGCTTCGGCGAACTGGTGGTGGGCGGCAATCTGGTGGTCGGGCTGGTGGTGTTCGTCATCATCACCACCGTGCAGTTCATCGTGATCGCAAAGGGTTCGGAACGGGTCGCCGAAGTCGGCGCGCGCTTCACACTCGACGCGCTGCCGGGCAAGCAGATGAGTATCGATGCCGACCTGCGCGCCAATCTGCTGACCGCCGAGGAAGCGCGCCGCAAACGCGCGACGCTTGCCGTCGAAAGCCAGTTGCACGGCGGCATGGACGGTGCGATGAAGTTCGTCAAAGGCGATGCGATTGCGGGGTTGATCATCACGATGATCAACATCGTCGCGGGTATCGCGGTGGGTGTCGCGTATCACAACATGAGCGCGGGCGAAGCGGCGAACCGCTTTTCGATTCTGTCGGTCGGCGATGCGATGGTGTCGCAGATTCCGTCACTGTTGTTGTCGGTGGCGGCCGGCGTGATGATCACGCGCGTCGCGGATGAACGGCAAGCCAAGCCCGGCTCGCTCGGCGATGAGATCGGTCGCCAGCTCGGTTCCAGTTCGCGCGCGCTGTATTTCGCGGCCGTGTTGCTGCTTGGCTTCGCTGCGGTACCAGGCTTTCCGGCCGCGCTCTTCCTGCTGCTCGCCGGCACGCTCGCATTCACCGCATGGCGTCTGAACGCAAAAAAGCCCCAGCAGCAAAACCACGAACGCGAATCGCTGCATGCCATGCAACGCTCGGGTTCAAAGACCGACGTGCCCGCGATTCTGGCGCGCGCACCGCAGTTCACCTGCCCGCTCGGCGTTCGCATTGCGCCTGACCTCGTCGCCCGGCTAACCATGCCCGCGCTCGACAAGTCGTTCGAAACCGAACGCGCGCGCTTGCAGGAAGAACTCGGCTTGCCGTTTCCGGGTATCACGATGTGGACCTATGCCGCGCTGCCTTCATCCACTTGCCAGATCCTCGTGCACGATGTGCCGCAACTGACGATCGAACTGCCGGCTGGCAAAGTGATGTTGCCCGAAGCCAGCCGTCTCGCGCATTCGGCCGCACCCGTCACGCTGACGAACGAAGAAAGCCAGGCAATGGACGCGCTCATCGCGCAATGCGAGGCCGGTCCGCCAATCGACACCAGCGGCGCGCCGACGCGCTGGCTCGAAGAGCGCGCGGTGCCGCCGAAAACACCGGTATGGCGCGCGGAACAGGCCATCGCGCATGCGTCTGTGGCGCTGATGCGGCGGCACGCACCGCTCTTTCTCGGCATCCAGGAAGTGCAATGGATTCTCGATCAGCTAGGGAGCGACTATCCGGGCCTCGTTGCCGAAGTGCAGAAGGTGCTGCCGCCGCAACGGATCGCCGACGTGCTGCGCCGCCTGCTCGAAGAGCAGATTTCGATCCGCAATGTCCGCACGATCATGGAAAGTCTGATCGCGTGGGGACCGAAAGAAAAAGACATGCTGATGCTCACCGAGTACGTGCGCGGCGACCTCTCGCGCTTTCTCGCGCATCGGGCCGCGAGCGGCGAGCGGACTTTGTCGGCGGTGCTGTTCGACATGCCGGTCGAGCAACATATCCGTCAATCGATCAAGCAGACGCCGACCGGCAACTTCCTTGCCTTGCCGCCCGATGAAGCCACGTTGCTGATCGACAAGATCCAGTCCTTCGTCGGCGCTGTGCCGCGCGAAGGGGTGGCGCTGGTGACGTCGATGGATATTCGCCGTTACGTGCGGCGCATGATCGAGGCACGGCTCGGCTGGCTCGCGGTGTATTCGTATCAGGAACTCGGCGAGCACGTCGAATTGCGGCCGCTCGGCCGTGTGTCGATCTGAGGCGGTGGCGATGACGCATATCGTTTCGCGCCACGTGCGCGTCATTCCCGGCGAAGCGGACAGCGAAACGGCCGATGAAATCGACGCGCGTACAGGCTCGCGCGGATCAGGTGGACGCGGTTTCGATTACGCGTCGCTGCTCGGACGGCGTCGTGCGTTGCACCGGCTCAATAGCAATGCGAATACCGATGCGCATGCAGGCTCGCAAGGCGGCAGCGAAGCGGATGCCGCCGAAGACGCCGCGGATGCAACTGCTCCGCCCTCACCGCGCCCGTTTGCACGCAGCGGCGGCGATGCGGGTTCGGACGCGTCCGCGAACACCGCGTCCGGCGCTGACACGAACCCTTCTGCAAGCGCGGATAGCACACCCTCGCCCGAGCGTCTTGCAATCGGCGCGCGCGTCGCCGATGCCGCGGCGCCGGTCGTGACCGCCGTCTATCGGCAACAGCAACGCTTCGTGCAACTGCTCGGCTCGCTCGCGCGTGAGATCGGCGCGTTCTGCGGCGATCCTTCGATTGCCGAAGCCGGCAACTGGGAAGTGCAGTTGCCGCTCGATCAGAAACTGCTGCCGCAGACCACGCTGTATCTGACGCTTTCGCGTTTCAGTCTGCAGCTTCGGTTCGACACGCCGGATACGGCGACGAGGCAACTACTCTTGGAACACAGCGCACTGCTCGAGCGAGAACTCGATACCTTGCTGCGCGCGTGGGGTGAAGCCCGCGAAATCGAACTCACTGTGTGGTGACGGATTCCCTGCGCATGACCTATCCGCTCGACGAGCCGACAACCGAAGACGAAGCCGCGACCGATCCGCACGCCGCGCGCGAGCAGACTTCGGGCGTGGGGCGCATGGCGGGCGATACGGCACGCGAGCGTGCAGCCGCGGTGGAATCGACGCAGCGGCAGCACGGTGCGGCTGCAATGCAGATCGCAACGATAGTGAAGCCAGCACACGATGCGGTTGTCATCGAAACACCGGTTGCGCCGATCACGCCGCTGCGTCTACCAGCCATCGGCCGCGCCGCTGCTCGCGTGACGCGCACGGTCTGCGATACGCGGGTCACCGGTCATCTGCATGCGACGCTCGGCGTCACCGAATGGCATGCGTCCTTGGCCGATGCGCATAGCTTTGATGCGGCTTACGCGGACCCGGGCGTCATCGAACTAACGATCGCTTCGGCGGATGGCATATCGACCGTCGCCGTGCGCGTTGCTCTCGATCTGCACGCCTATCCGGCGCTCTCGATCACCGCGTGGCCGGACGGCGACGCGCTCACAGCAAAGCCACCCGCCGACGTCGCGTTACGCCACGCCGTCGCGGGTGTCGTGCTGGAACCGCTGTTCGAGCGATTGATCCACGCTGGTTTCAAAGGCCCACGTGTCGTCGCTGTTCGCCGCGGGCGGCTGAACGAGGCTATGACAACCCGGAAGCCGACAGGCGAGGCTAACGCCGACCTACCTGTCGTCGCGCTCTCGTTCGTGCTCGATGAACGCCGCTATCAGGCCGCGCTCAGCGCCGATCCCGCGTGCTACGACCTGCTTGACCGGTTGTTACGTGCCGAAGCCGCGCCTGCTTCGGTTTCATCACATGGAGCCGCAGCCGCCGCGTCAACCGCTTCGTCCGCTTCCTCCGATCGCACACCAGAAACCGCCTTCGACCTCACCGTCCCCGGCAGCCTGATCCTCGGCGTCAAGCGCTTACCCGTCGACACACTGCACGCGCTGGAACCCGGCGACGTGCTGCTGCGCGCCGCCTTCCCTTCGCTCGATGCAACGCTGCTCGATGCCTCGAGCGTCCCCTCTTCGCCCCACGCGCGGCCACGTGCCATCGCCGCGTGGGGAACCCCCGGGCTCACCCGCGTGTGCGCCACTGTGGAACTCGACGGGCAGTCGCTCGTCATCGTCAAGGAGCCGAACATGTCAGAAGAGCTGGACCCGGCGAGCGCCGACGCCGGGCTCGCCATCGACGACCCCGCCGATCCGATCCGGATCGGCGAACTCGAGCTGCCGGTGCAGTTCGAGATCGACACGGTGGCATTACCGCTCGCCCAGTTGTCGGCGCTCGGCCCCGGTTACGTGCTCGAACTGCCCGTACCCGTAGCAGACGCTCAATTGCGGCTCGTCGCGCACGGACAGACCATCGGCTATGGCGAGCTGGTGACGGTCGGCGAGCATCTCGGCATCCGCATCATTCGCATGGCGCACAGGCATGGTCCAATTCAGTGATATCACCGGGCTGCTGCTGGTCGTCGTCGCGATCAGCCTGCTGCCCTTCGTTGCCATGGTCGTCACGTCTTACGCGAAAATCGTCGTGGTGCTGGGCCTCTTGCGCAATGCGCTCGGCGTGCAGCAGGTGCCGCCGAACATGGTGCTCAACGGCATCGCGATTCTGGTGTCCATCTACGTGATGGCGCCGATCGGCATGCTCGCCGCGAAATCGCTCGAAGGCCAGCAGCTCGCGGCGCAGCCTTCTCAGGCGTTGATTCAGGCGTTCGGCGCGGCGCGCGAGCCGTTCCGCGCGTTCCTCGTCAAACACACGAACGAGCGCGAAAAACGCTTCTTCCTGCGCTCGGCTTCCGTGGTGTGGCCGAAGGAAGAAGCCTCGCAGATCAAGGAGGACGATCTGATCGTGCTGGCGCCCGCCTTCACGCTGACTGAAATGACCGACGCATTCAAGATCGGCTTTCTGCTGTACATCGCGTTTATCGTGATCGATCTGATCATCGCGAACGTGCTGCTCGCGATGGGCCTGAACCAGGTCACGCCGACCAACGTCGCGATTCCGTTCAAGCTGTTGCTGTTCGTCGTGATGGACGGCTGGTCGACGCTGATCCACGGTCTCGTGATGTCCTACAAATAGCGCGCGTAGTCAGGACGACCCGCCAGGAAAACCCACATGGAAATCGATTCGCTGATTCGCTTCACCACCGAGGGCATGCTGCTGTGCCTGACCGTTTCGCTGCCGGCAGTGATCGTCGCGGCGGTGGTCGGCCTCGGCGTGTCGTTCCTGCAGGCGATCACGTCAATGCAGGATCAAACGCTGTCGCACGCGGTCAAGCTGATCGCGGTGACGGTGGTGATCGTGGTCGCCGCGCCGCTCTCGTGCGCGGCGATTCTGCACTTCGCCAACGAAATGATGCAGGCGGCCGTGCCGCTGTAATGCGGCGCACGCCGGCTGCTCAACCGCCCAGATCCGCGAGGCGATCGACATGAGCCGCATCTCTCATCAAGGCAGCGATACGGCGGCGGCCCAGGCGCAACACGTCGCCCAGTCGCAGCAGAAAGCCGCCAATGCGCAAGGTGCTCGCAACGGCGCGCAATTCGCCGCGCTGTATCGGGGCACCACCAATTTCACATATGGCAACGACGCGCAGCGTGGTCCGTCGGTGAGTTCGGTCCGCGCGAAGCGAATGGCCGATCAGTTGGCACGCAAACGTCGCGCCGCGAAGAAGCAGCGCAGTAATGCCGGGGGGCTCGACGACGACGGCCCGGACGACGCCGAAGCGCATCATGCCGAGGGCCATAAGGTCAACCGCGACGGCGGCGGACGTGGCGGCGGTGGCCATTCGCAAGGCGATCATAGCGACGAGCATGACTCAGGCGCGCCGCCGGCGATCAAGGCGCGCGGCGATCGCAGCGCCGTGCCGCCTCCGCCGCCGGGCCGGCTCGACGCGATCGCCGCGCAGTATGCACAGCCGGGCCAGGAAGGCGCGCGCGCTGCAGCGGTACGCGACGCATGGCGCACTGACATGCTGAACTTGCGCGACCAGTTAGCCGCCAATCCGCAAATACCGCTCGACGCGCGCGTGTTCGAACAGGCGATCGATCTGCTTGGCGTGCAGCAGAGAATCGGCAGCATCGCCGCGTCGCAGCCAGGTGCGGGATCCGGTGTGGCCGCGTTGCGTGAGCGTACGGGTGGGTCGACCGCCCAAGGGGTGACGCGGCTGCCGCCCCCGGAGCGGGTGCAGCGTTTCAATCTGCTGTTTCCATTGCTTTGGCTGCATGCCGATAAACCGTCCAATGCGGCGCAGCTCACCCGGTCGATCGACACGTTGTGCGTGATGCGCAGTGGCACGCTCGGACGGTCAGCGGCTTCGGGCTCTTCCGCGGCGCCCGAGACCTCGGGCGCGTTGGGTACATCCGGCGCAGCCGGGTCTGCCCCTGAAAGAAGCGCCCATGCGGCCGCACCCGGCTCTCCGGCCCCCCATCCAACCCCGCCGGCGCCCCCGCCTGGCCCGCGCCGGGCCTTTCCTGGCGGAGGCCGCTAGGCGGTTTGCCGCGCGGCTTCGCATCCCATGCGGCGCCTTCGCATCCGCTCCGGGACATGCCACAACGGGCGGCTACATTAGGGTCGATCGGGCCGGTCGCGCCGTGCACTGCGCGCGCCCCGGCGCTCTTCCCACCCACCCTGTGCGAGCACGATGAAACTGCTGCGGATACTGACGGGCGTTCACGCGGGAGCGCAGTTGCAGCTCACGCCGGGCACGCATCGCGTCGGCGCCGACGACGATGCCGACATCCGCCTCACCGACTGGCGGGGTGCGGATGCGCTGCTGCACGTCGACGCGAGCGGCGTGGTCAGTGCGCAGCGCGTCGCGGCTGCGGCCGTGCAGACAGTGGACGCGGCAAACGGCCAGCCCGCGCAGCCCGCCGTCGCAGAAGAAGTGGTGTTGCTGGTGGACTTCGTGCCAATGCAATTCGACGACATGATCCTGTGCGTCGGCGCGGACGACGCCGTGTGGCCGTCCGACCTCGATCTGCTGTCGATGCTCCTGACGCGCCCCGCGGAAGCGCGTTTCGCAGCCGAACGCAAGAAACGCCGCCGCTATGTGGGTGCCGTGGTGGCGTGCTTCGCGCTCGGCATCGTGATCGTCGCCGGTTCGCTGCTGACGACCACGCAGATGAGCCGCGCCGCCCTGCCGCGCAATGCCGACGACCGCGCGCAGCGCGTCAGCGAGGCGTTGGCCGCGGCCCATGTGAGCGGTTTGCAGGCGCACGCGGTCGGCAACACCGTGGTGGTGACCGGCATGGTCACGAGTCCCGCCGACGACGACGCCGTGCGCAATCTGCTCGCGCGGATTTCGACGACCGGCATCTCGCGCAATTACGACGTCGCACAGAACGACGCGCGCAGCATCGAAGATTCGCTCGGCGTTGCCGGCGCTCATGTGCGCTATCTCGGCGACGGCAACTTCGCCGTGACCGGCGCCGTCAGCAGCCGCGCGGATCTCGACGCCGCGCTGGCGCGCGTGCGCGCCGATCTGGATCCGAACGTGAAAAACGTGGTCGTGGAAGCCGCGGAAAACACCAGCATCGCCGCAGCCAACCCGGCCGCGGCGTCGTATTCCGAAATGATTTCCTCCGACGACGTCCGCTACGCGCAAACGCCAGACGGCGTCAAACATATCTACGCGGTCGATCCGCCGGCGTCGGACAGCGATGCGGCAGCCGCCGCGAATGCAGCTTCGGGGGCAGGAGGCGCAAGCAGCGTAGCGGTTGCCAACACGAACGCCGCCGCTCAATCCGGCGGCGCCGCGACAGCGAATGCAAACGCCACGGCGAAAGGCAACGCCAACGCCAACCCCAACGCCGCCCATGCAGCGAACACGGCAAATCCATCGAACCCGGCGAACGCCTCGATCGTCGACAACGACACCGTCACCCGCAGCGCAACCAGCGTCGTGCCGCTGCCCAACCCCGCCACCCTGCCGACCGCGCAGCCGCGCGGTCCGTCCAGCTGACCCATTACCGGCACACCGCCCCGTTCAATCAGGAGATCGACATGTACGAGCAGCTCGAAGCCCACGCCAGCGAATTCAACGATTTGCAGAAGACGCTCGCCGATCCGGCCGGCGCGCCGAAAGTGGACGCGATCCGTCAGGCGCTCGACGCCGCCGCGGAGCGGATCAGCGAAACGCAGGGCGCAACCGACCTCGACCGCAACAATCTGGCAAAGCTGTATCGCGGCTTTCTCGCTGCGTCGCGCGTGATCGCGCGGCTGCAGGAAAAACAGGCCGGCGCGCACGCCTGATACGGCGGCGCGGTGGCTCACCGCGGGACTGGCGGCGTATCACGCACCGGGCTCGCGGGCAACGCGCTTGCTGCGGCGGCCTGTTCTTACGGGCAGCCGGCGCGGCGGCAGGTCTCGATATAGGCCACTCACTCTCTACCCATAGTCACTGGAGGTTCTTATGTCCGTAGGAAGCGCAGGCGGAATGATGGCTGGTCTCACGCAGGAAATGGACCAGATGACGATGATGTCAGCCCAGATGCAAGTTGAGCAAAGCATGTATTCGTCGGTGGCGAACATTGCGAAGAGCGGCGCAAGCAACGTCAAGGATGCTTCGCGCGGCAGCTAAGCATCGCAGACGCGGGCCGCTCGCCGTCGGCGGCGGTTCGCACACGGCCGGTCCTGTTTTGCGCGGGACCCGGCCGTGTTTTTTGCAGCATTCTCAGCGTTCGCCGGATAGAAGGCGCGGCTCGCATCCGCACCGCGCTGAATACCGCGCGCATCGCCCAAGCAAGGTACGAGGATGAGCAGCGAGCGTTACACCAGCCTGATCGTGGATCTGTGCGCGACCGTCGGTCTCGGCGACGCGGATCATGTGCTGCGCACGCGGTCGATCGAGGTCGAAGGCTTCGACGTGCGGCTCGACTATTTCGAGCGCGACCTCGACGCGATGTATGCCAATTTTCATTTCGGCACGGTGACGGCCGGGCGCACGCTCGTCGTCTTCCGGCTCATGCTCGAAGCCAACCTGCTGATCTATGCGCAGGATCAGGCACAACTGGGGCTCGATACGGACACGGGCGGCGTGGTGCTGGTGCTGCGCTTGCCGTTCGCCGACGATCTCAACGGCGAAGGGCTCGCCGATCTACTCGCGCACTACGCGGAGCATGGCCGCTACTGGCGGCAGAACATCGTCGAATCAAACGACGAGATGTTTGAAGGCATCGCTTCGGGGGAGTATTTCTGGCTGCGGGCCTAAGCCCGCATTACGGCATCACCGCATCACCCCTTCGATGCCTCTTCGACATTGCGCGCGCCCTGCTTCAGCAACTCCGCGATCTGGTTGACCGCCGCCTGCTCCAGTTGCATCACGCCGCCCAATACGTTCAAACCTGCCGACGCCACGCCGGTCGCATCGTTCGCGACGGTGGCCGCGCCTTGCGCGAGCCCGCCGAAGCGGCCGGGACGGCCTGGCACACCACCCGGCATGCCTCCCGCGCTTTGCTGAGGCACCACAGGCCGGGTCGCCGATGAGGTGTTGGTCGAAAACGACGCGCCTTTACGCTTGCCTGTTGCCTCGCCGCTGCCGTTGGCGGCTAGCTGGCTGAGATTCGCGTCCGCCTGCTGACTGGCGTGCGCCCCCCCATCGACGGGCTTGCGGCCGCCGGTGGCAGGCGACGACTGGGTGCTGGTGTCGGATAGCGGTAGCGTGCTGCCCGGGCGTGAAATCGACGGGGAATCCGGCATGGTGCGAGGCTCCTGATGGCAATGTGCGCTGCAGTGACGAAGCGCAAGACGGGGACGTCGAACAGGCATCCTGCTCGACCTTACAACGGGCGTACGACGCCCGCGGTCACAGTGCGAAATGGTGTGCGACGAAGCGAAGCCAGATGCGGGGCACGATGGGAAGAATCCGGTAGCCGCGAGCACAGTCAGCCGCACGCCGCCACCGCGCCGGTCGTCCACGGCCCGGTCTTCGCGCCCCCTTACGCCGGTTCGCGGACCGTCGTGCGTGAGTCACACGCGGGCGGCACACTGCATGAGTTCGTCGCTCATTCGGAGTCCGACTCATGCGCTTCATCCCGCTCGACAGCATGGAAACGCCCTATCTGCGGCTGCGTCCGCTCACCCTTACCGACACCCCCGCCCTGTTCGACCAGATGCTCGGCGATGCCGACACGATGCGCGACCTGCCGGTGCTGCGCCATACCGGCGTGGCGCAAACCGCCGAATTCGTCGACGAGGCGCTGCGCGGCTGGGACGACGGCAGCCTGATCCGCTACACGCTCGAATGCAAGGAGACCGGCCGGCTGACCGCGTTGATCGAATTGAAGCCGACGCTGCCGCGCGTGGAGATCGGCGTGATCATCAGCCGGCATGGCGGCGCCCGGCGACGCCGGGCAGGCGTGCTCGCGCTGCAGGAATTGATCGACTGGCTGATCGAGCAGCCGGGCGTGTACCGGGTCTTCGCGTGCTGCGCCGTGGATGGCGCCGCGCACAGTTCGATGGAGCGTCTCGGCTTCGTCCAGGAAGCGCGGCTCACGAATCACGAGCCGCGTCCGAACCGCGGCCTCGCCGCCGACGACAGCTTTCTCTACGCCTTGACGCGCCCCGCGCCGGTTCCGCCGGAGCCAGCCAGCGAGGGTGCAGCCTGGCTACGCAACACGATGCAGTGGAGTCTCGCGGACGCCTGAAGCCGCCGAACCGCCCAGCAGAAGGTCCGAGCTCGAACGAAGAAGTGTCCACAATACAAGCAATTGTTCACTTCTCAGGCGATAATGCAAAGGTCAGACGAATACCGCACCGCGGCCATTCGTTACGCGTGCCTCGCGAGTACCCCTCGCCGGTGGACCGAAACACAACTACGCCGGAGACCCATCATGTCGCTACCGCGGCTCACCGGTCAGGTGATCGCCTTTTCGCGATTCTGGCTCGCGCGCGAAGTGGGCCTGCTGATTTCCGACGGCGCCGTCATCGAACTCGGCGCGCGCCCCTTCGCGATGCTCGCCGCCCTGCTCGAGGCCCGTGGCCGCGTTGTGTCGACCACCGAGTTGCGCGAGATCGTCTGGCCGGGCAGCAATGTCGATGCAAACACGGTGCAGGCGCAGATCTCCGCGATTCGCCGCGCGCTCGACGACGACCGCGACCTGATCGTCACCGTGGCCGGCCGCGGCTACCGCTTTGCGGGTGAAGTTCGCGTGCTCGAAACACCCGATGCCGGACTCGATTTTCCCGTGGCGAACGCCGGCAGCATTGCCGCGTCGCTCGCCACCTCATTCGCGGCAACAGCCGCAGCCAGCCCGCTGACCACCGCCGGCCTCACGTTCGGTTCGCCGTACGGCTCGTCCTATAGCGCGACGTGGCGCGGCGCCGCTTCGGGCTCGCCGCGCACGGCGTATTCCAAAGCACCCCCTTCCGCCACGCTGACCTCAGTCACCGCCGCGCCGGCCGCCCCGGCTTTTCCGGCGTTGATGCCGACCAGCGCCGTCACGTCGCTGCGCTCGCAGATCATCGACCCGTCGCCGTTCATTGGCCGTCATGCGGAGCTGTCCGAATTGCTCGCGCTAGTGCCCACGCGCCGCATCGTCACGCTGACCGGTGCGTCCGGCGTCGGTAAAACGCGCCTTGCGATCGAAGCAGCCAGCCACCTCGCGCCGCATTTTCCGGACGGAGATTTTTGCGCGGCGCTTGCCTCGCTCGCCCAGCCCGACCGCATCGCCAACGCGATCGGCGCGGCTGTTGGCCTCGAGCCGGATAATGAGTTGGCGATGGCGGCCAATCTGGCCATGCAGATCGGCGAGCGCCGCATGCTGCTGATCGTCGATCACTGCGATCATCTGAGCGAAGCCGCGGCCGGGTTCATCGATACGCTGGTGGCGAACACAGGCGGCTTGCATGTGATCGCCACGTGCGAGTCGCCGCTTTTCATCGGCGGTGAAACGGCCGTGCCGGTGGCCGCGTTGCGTGCGCCGCCCGAGCAGATCGACGGCACGCCCGCCACGCTCGACTACGACGCGCTGCGCCTGCTCTTCACCCGGCTCGCGCACTGTCTGAAGCCGGCCGCATTGCATGCGCCGCTTCCCGAAGTGGACAGCATCGCGCCGGCCACCTTTGCTTCGGCCGCGCTGATTTGCCGGCGTGTCGACGGCGTGCCGTTCGCGCTCGAACTCGCTGCAGCGACCATCGCCGGCCAGGTGCGCGCAGGTGTGCCGCCGGAAGACGCGATCGTGGCATTCGCGCGCGAGCTCGATACGGTGATGACGCATCGCAGCGGCGGCCGCCGCATCGTGCTGCCGCGCGCGGCGATCGTCCACGTGATGCTCGACCTGTCGTATGCGGCGCTCGAAGCCCCGACCCGCACCATTCTGCGCCGGCTCGGCATTTTTGCCACCGCGTTCTCGCACGAAGCCGCCTGCGAAATGCTCGGCGCGTTCGGCAGCGACTACGGCTTCGGACCTCCCGAGCCGCGCCAGTTGGAACGCCAGCTTCATACGCTGATGGATGCGGGCCTCGTGAATACGGTCGACTGCGACGGCGTCTTGCGGCTGCGCTTGCCGCCCGCCGTGCGCCGCTTCGCACTCGACGCGCTGGAGCGCAACCGCGAAAGCGCCGAGGCCGATCTGCATCACGCGCAGTTCGTCGCCCGCGATATGGCGCGCCGTTTCGGCGCCGGCGTCGCCGTGGCCACCGCGCACAGCCGCCACGATATCGACGCGCTACGCGCAGCGCTCGAATGGGCCGTCTCGGTCGACAAGGTGGAACTGTGCACCGAGTTGCTCGACAACACCGCGCCGATGTGGGGGGCGCTCGCGCTCGTCGACGAATACATCGGCTGGGTGCGCGCCGTGCTGGCGCGCGTGGACAGCGTGTCGATGCGCCGTATCCGCGACGAGATGCGCTTGCGTGCCGTGCTCGCGCGCGCGTTGATGCTCAAGCGCAGCGCATCGGATGAGATCGTCGAGAGCTGGCAGCGTACCTATGAGCTCGCCAATATCTGCGCCGACACGCCGTACCGTCTGCGCGCGCTGTTTTGCCTCGTTATGTGCGCGCTCGACGCCGGCGAGGTCGAGCATTGCCGGCGCCTCTCGAGCGAATTCAGTGAAATTGCGCCGGTGGCGCACAGCCAGGCGGTCAGCATCAACGCGCGGCGCATCGAAGGCATCGTCAAGGCGTATGCGGGTGAGTTCGATACCGCGATCCGCCTGCTCGCGCCGGTCGTCGGACTCAACGACGAAGCGGCCGACGAGATCGACGAAGACGTCAGTCGCGAGGCCAACGCGGTCGCCACCGGCTATGGCCTGTCGCTGCATCTCGTGGCGCGGGCGATTCATGCCGTCGCGCTGTGGCTGGTCGGTCAACCGCATATGGCCGCGCCGCTGCGCGTCACGAGCCGCGATCCCGCCGAGGAAAGCGAACCGCTCGCGGGCTGCATCGCTCTCGGCCTCGCCTGCGCACTGGCTGCACTCGACGACGACATTCCGCTGACCGAGTCCTGCGCGGCGGCGTTGGTGACGCGAGCGCGAGCGGCAGGCGTTAAACGCTGGCTGCGTCTCGGCCTCGATTTTCAACTTTGGCTCGACGCACGGCGCGGCGATCAGGAAGCCGCGCGGCGGCTGATTACCGGCGCAATGAAGCGGATCGCGCGCGAACGCGTCAATGTGCCCGATATCGCCTTCATCGCGACGCTGCTGCCGCGCATCGCGCCGCAGGACGAACCGGAATTCGCGGCCGCGCTCGGCGCGACGCTGCGCGAAGCGGTGAGCCGCAGCGAGCGCACCGGCGAACTCTGGTACGTGCCGGAGTTGCTGCGTCTGATCGCGACGCTGCGTCTGCGCAGTGGCGAAGATCCGCGGGCGGTGCGGCCGCTGCTTGAAGACGCGCTACAGCGCGCCCGGCAGCACGGTGCACGAAGGCTCGAATTGCGCATCACCGTCGATCTCGAAGCGCTCGACGCATCGGCTTCTGCGGGGCTGCTTCGCGTGCGGTGACCTCGCTTCGCTCCCTGCCTGGGACTGTCATACGCGCTCCATACCGTGACTTCAACTGCCGCTCGTTGAACGCCACGCGCTATGTCCGACATCCATGCAGTACCGCCGCACCCGATTCACACGCCCGAGGCCGAAGCGACTGAAGCGCCCGGTCATCAGCCTGCCGGCGCGCCGGCCGTGCAACTCACAGGCACGCCGCAGGCCCGGTCGCTGGTCGACGAAACGCTGCTGGGCAGGCTCGGTAACAAGCTGTCGCGTACCGGTGCACGGCTGCGCGCGAGCAAGTTCGATATCAGCACCGCGCTCTCGCAAACGAGTCAGCACGGCAAACCGTTTGCGCCGGCCGATTTCACCGCGAACGGCGAGCGTTATCCTGCGAAGCCGGCGGTGGCGTCCAACGCGGCGGGAACGCCGTTGGCGAAGAGCGAGCGGCAAGTCCGGCAAGCACTTGGCAAGACGGCGCAGTCTTCGTCCACTTCGTCCTCCTCGGCGGCAAGACTCGCCGCGGAGCACGGAAACGAAAACGAAGCGTCGACGGTTCCGCTCGACGCGATGGCCGGCGAGGCCGCGCTACGCGACTATGTGGGTCGTCAATTGCCGGGCCCGCCCGGCGACCTGCTCGCGCAGGGCGAGCTTTCGCATCGGCTGGCCGCGCTGAGCGGCCCCAATGCCGCCACGCAAACCCATCGCGGCGCCCTGGTCGCCCAGGCGTTACACGGCGCCAGTATCGGCGACGCGCACAGTGCCAACGAAGTGCTCGACGCGCTCGAACACCTCGACTTCGCGCAGATGCACACGGCCCGCTCGACGACGCCCGCCGAAGCCGGCGCATGGCAAGTCGCCCGCACGCTGGCACGCTCCGACGCAGGTTTCGACGCGCTCAACCAGTTGCGCCATCACGGCCAGCCGCCGCCCGGCGACACCTCGACGCGGCTCGCCCAGCGGATGATGCTACAAGCCGCCGACGCGCTCGATCCGCCGCTCCACGGTGCAGGCCCGGCGCAGGATCCCGCGCCAACCGCAGTCGCCGCGCGCTCAGCGCCCGCGGTCGGCACACCGCTGAGTGAAACCCCGCTCGCGTGGCAGGCTTACGACGCGGCGTCGACACTGACCACACAGGGCCGTGGCGCACTGAACGCCGATCAGAAGGGCGCGTTTTTCGCATGGCGCCAGAATTTTCGCGAAGACGGACGCGGCAGCGAGTTATCGCAGGCACGCGAACGTCTGAACAAATTCTCAGCGAAGACGATCGACCGCGTCGGCGAAAACCGCTGGAAGACGTTCTTGCCGCGGCTCGTCGGCAAACGCAGCTCGCCGTTGTCGGCACTGCGCTTCGGTACGCAAGGCGTGCCGCGCAAGACCGTCGGCACTGAGCAGGGAAAACTCGAGGAGGCCATGCACGGGTCGTTGGCACCGCTCTCCGAGCGGCCCGAGATGCGTCCCGCGGCGGCGCTTTCTCATGCCCGCCCGGAGCAGTCGATCGCCGAACTCGCGGCGCTGCATGTCTGGCTCGAATCAGGCGGCTTTCCGAATGGCCAGCTCGATGCCGAACAGTTGCACAAGGTCACCGAACGCGCGCAGCAGTTGTGCGCGGAGCTGCAACCGCGCGACGTCGGTTCGCCTGCAACGCTCGAGCGCCTGCAAACCGAAACCGCACGCTGGGCCAACGCCGAGCCACACACGCTCGCGCGCAGCAAACCGTTCAAGTCGATCGCGAAACAGCCGTTCAATCTGGAACGGCTCGCCTCGTGGGGCAAGGTCGCGAAGGTACCAGCCGATTCGCCGTTCTGGACCCATGTCTCCGACCTGAAGGACAAAGCGCGCCCGCCCGCGCCGGCCGCCGCCGCAGACAACGCCGACACGGTCCGGCAAACGCTCAAGGACGTCGCACACGATCTGCAATCGAGTTCGCGCCTGCGTCTTACCGACGGCCGCCGCATCGGCGTGAGCACGCGCGGGTTGTCAGCGAATCTCAGCAAGGTGCTGCATACCGGCGGCGTGCCGATCGCACCGCGCCTCGATCTGCGCGCGTCGAAGAGCCGTGAAGCCGTGGTCGAATTAAGCCGTGGCACGCACGGCGTCGAGATGTTCGTCGGCACTGCGAAAACGCAGGTGCGGCATGCGGGCGTCGGCGTACTGGTCGGCTACGACATGGACGTCGGGCTGACTCAGTTGCGCGCCGGACTGACCACCCAGGCCGTGCTGCACTCGCAGGAGTTGTCCGAACCGAGCGGCGTGTCACTGCGCGTGGCACGCCGCGTCAATCCGAACGGCACCGGCTACGACGATAGCGCGATGCGCGAAAAACTCGAAGGCATAATCGATCACGTCTTCGACGAAACGACTGCGGCGCACGGCGCCAACTCGGGCGGTTCACGCGGCACCTGGAACCGGCTCGCCGAACATTATTTCGATGACCCGGATGTGTCGATCAGCTGGACCGACACCGTGGCGCGCACCGTCAAACGCGGGGCCTCTGCCGATGTCGGCTTATCCGTAAGCGTGCCGAAGATCGGCTCGCCGTTTCGCGCCGGCGCCAACATCGGCATCGGTTACGAGAAAACCGCGAAACAGACGCTCGACTCAAATGAGCAAAGTGGGCGCATGCAAATCGAGCAACATCGCGTCGGCGCCGGCTCGCGTCTGATTGGACGGCTGAGCGGCACCGTCAGCGCGACGCAGCCGGTCGGCGCGAAAGAGTCGAGCGTGGGTGTGGGCCTCGTCTCGCTCGACGCGCCGTCCGCGACCATGACGTTCAACGACGACAGCCACCTCGCCAAAGTACAACTGGTGCGC
This sequence comes from Paraburkholderia sediminicola, assembly GCF_046026675.1. Classification (GTDB taxonomy): domain Bacteria; phylum Pseudomonadota; class Gammaproteobacteria; order Burkholderiales; family Burkholderiaceae; genus Paraburkholderia; species Paraburkholderia sediminicola_F. The sequence goes on from NZ_JAQQEY010000002.1 coordinate 3,395,623, forward strand.
GAAGACGGCGCGCTGGTGCATCGCGCGTGTCTGCTCGATACGGAGTATTCGAGCGCCGAAACCTATACGCGCGCGCTCGATGCGAGCCGCGACCAGTGGGTCGAACTGTTCACCGAACAGGTAAATGCAGAACAGGAAGGCGAACGGCAGGAAGCACGGTTGAACGGCAGGCCCGAGCCGCAGCCACCACCGGCGCGCGCACTCGCGGAACAACGGCTCGACCGGCACCTTGGCGATGTGAAGGCGAACCGGCGGCCGAACCAGACTTACTTCCACCGCTACCGTTTGCGGCGTAGCGCGGCGAAACAGCTCGACATGCTCGCGGCGATGTCGAAGCAACTGCCGCCCGGCGAGGCCGCTGCCGGGCGTGCGAAGATCGATGAAAAGGTGAACGGAGTTCTGAACGAGCCGGCCTCGTGGATGCCCATTGAATTGAAGGTCAAGGAGCGCACGACCAGCACACAGAGTCCCGGTTTGAATTTCGCGCTGCAGTTGAATACGCAGACGAGTGCGACGGGGGACCGGGAGTTGTTTGCGGAGAGTATTCCGTTTGCGCTGGTGGATCGGTTGGATACCTGAGGCAAGGACGGCGCGGGAAGACCCGCGTCGTCACTGAGGTTCCCTGCACTACCGATAACCGGCCTATCGAAGGGACAAACCGACGTCCGTTAAAAGGTTTTCACGCATCCACGCTTCGAGACCGCAGACGGCAATGCCACGTTGCGCATTGAACGTTTGGCCCTTGTTCCACGCCACGCCCTTTCCTTCGGCGAATACGAGCCGATACTTCCTGATGGAATTTTCAGGCTCCTGAGTGAGTTCGCCTGTCAGTTGCGGAACGCTCCATTCCATGCGTCGGACGGTCAGGCCCAGCGTTGCATCGATCGCATCCGCCAGTTGGCGATAGGTCACCGTGTCGCCCGCAATATGCACAATCTGACCGGCCATGCGCGGCTCAGCGAACACGATCTCCGTCGTCAGCATGCCGATGTCATTAGCCGTGGTCACAGTCACGGCGTTGTCCCAGCTTCCCAGCGCATGGACCGTGGTTTGTTCCAGGTCCACTACACCAAAAGACGGTTCGAACAGGAAGCTGGTGAACATGCCTGTCGACACGATCACCCATTCCGTCTCATGTTGCGAGCGCAACATGTCGCGTACATCGAGCTGCTCGTCGAACAGATCCTGCGCGCTGCCTCGACCGATGACGTCGTAGTCCACGCCGAATTGCCAGGGGAAATAGCGCTTGACGCCGGCCTCGAGCACGGCGCGAGCGATCTTGAGCTGGACACCTTTGCCACCTACAAACCCGGTGCACGAGATGACCGTGTCGAAGCGCCGAAAAACAGCGGCGAGTGATGCTTCCGGCTGGGCTGTCAGATCACCTGCGACCAACTCGATGTTGAGTGAGCGCAGTTCGGCAATATCCTGCTGCTTGAGCGGATCGCTCGAATCGATAGTGGACGACCGCAGGAGAACCGCGATCGAAACACCCGGCGCCGATGCCGCGCGCCGCGCGAGACTGCGCAATACGGCGATGCCGAGTTCACCGGCGCCGAGAACCAGAATGGAATGATCGTGCGACATAGATATGACCTTTCGAAGCTTGAGAAACGTTGTCAGAAGCGTACGCTTGCGCGACCCGCTGTCCCCGGCGCAATGCTTCTCTGTGGTTTGATGTGGAAGGCAGCCGGACAAGTTGAAGTCTAGTTCCGCCGACACATGGCATTGTTCGCCGTAGCGGAAATCAGAACGCGGTCGTAGCGAACGATCCCACTCGAATGGAGCGTTAGAACAAACATAATCGAACGGGCCGAGGCAGAGATCCATGTAAGATGGATGCCCCCTCCAAGCCGCCTCCGGACGGCAATACGTGAACCGGATAGGTGCCCGCTCATGGACAAACTTCATGCGATGACAACCTTCGTGCGGGTCGTCGAGGCTCAGAGCTTCAGCAAGGCAGCGGAGACCCTGTCAATGCCACGATCATCGGTCACGACAACGATCAAGAATCTGGAGCGCCATCTAGGCACGCCCCTCCTCAGACGCAGTACCCGCACCCTCAGTCTGACTGACGCGGGCGAGCGCTACTACGCGTCCTGCCGCACGATCCTGTCAGACATCGCGCTCGCGGAAAACGAACTGTCGACCGATGCAACGAGCCCGCGCGGGCGCGTACGGGCGGACATGCCAGGCGTAATCGGCCGGGCTATCGTGTTGCCGAGGCTGCGGGAATTCGAGCAGCACTTCCCCGGCATCGAACTCGTGCTCGGCCTGAGCGATCGGCCCGCCGACCTGATTTACGACGGTATCGATTGCGTCATCCGTACCGGAGAACTGGCGGACTCGAACCTGATTGCACGTCAGATGGGGCAATTGAACTGGATTACATGCGCGTCGCCACGCTATCTCAAGGAGTGCGGAGAGCCCGCCACCGTAGCTGAGCTGAGTGCCCACCGCGCGATCAATTACATATCGAACGCGACCGGCAGACCGCTTGACTGGCGCTTCAGCGTGGACGGGGAAAACCTCGCGATGACCATGCAAAGCCGCTTCGCTGTCAATGAAACAGAAGCCTATTTGCAATGCGGCCTGGAAGGATTGGGGTTCATCCAGTTGTCGGAGTTCGTGGCCTTGCCGTACTTGAAAACTGGCCGTCTGAAAGAGGTTCTGGCAAGCGCGAGATGCTCGCCCGTGCCCATTTCCATTGTTTATCCGAACGGCCGGCACGCGAGCGGAGCAACCAAAGCGTTTGTCGATTGGGTCGTGGATATTTTCGCGCAGAATGATTTGAACCGAGGCGCTTAACCATGATGGAACGCGCGCTTTGCGACAGGCAACATGGCGTCCGGAAACAAAGCTCCGATTGATATAATTTTCCAGTCGCATATGACCGGGCACGCTGACCCCGAGCAAATATTTCGCCCCTCATACGTCAATCTGACTGGAAGATTCGATGTCCCAACACATTCCCTACACGAGTCGACCGCCCACCCTCACCGGGCTTTTCCTGATATTCAGCCGTATTGGGCTCACCAGCTTCGGTGGCGGCCTGAGCGGTTGGCTCCTGCGTGAATTCGTCCAGGATCGCGACTGGATCAGTGAAGAAGACTTTTTGAACGGCCTGGCTATTTCTCAGGCGCTGCCGGGCATCAACGTCAAAAACATGGCGATCTGGATCGGCCACCGTCTGCTCGGCTGGCGCGGCGCGCTGCTGGCCGTTGCCGGCATCATCATCCCGCCCGCCATCTTCATCATTATTCTCGGTACGGTTCTCAGTCATCTGCTGCAGTTCCCGCTCGCTCACATCCTGCTTGCGGGCGCGGCGGCAGCGGCTACCGGCCTGTCGTTGTCGATGGGCGTGACGACCGCGCGCCGGGTGCCGCGCAGACTCCTCCCGCTGCTGTTCCTTGCGGGCACCTTCGTCGCGGTCGGCATATTGCGCCTGCCGCTGGTGTGGGTCGTGATCTGCGCGGGAGGCCTGAGCGTGCTTGTCGAATACATCAAACTGCGCAAAGCCTGACCATGTCGAATCGCGTTCTTCTACAGCTTGCCGCCGTTTTCGCGCCCCTGTCACTAGTGACGATAGGCGGCGGTCAGGCCATCATCGCCGATATCCAACGGCAGGTTGTCGACGTGCATGGATGGATGACGCATGCCCAGTTCGGGGTCGACTTCGCCATTTCGCGCATGGCGCCCGGCCCCGGTTCGCTGCTGGCCACCTTGATCGGCTGGCAGATCGCCGGGTTCTGGGGCGCTGTGGTGGCCACGCTGGCATTGCTCGCCCCGACCGGCATCCTGATCTACGGCGTGACCCACATCTGGACACGCTATCAGGGCGCGGCGTGGCAGCTGGCGCTCGAGCGTGGGCTGCGCCCCGTCGCCTCCGGCATGATTCTCGCCGCGGGATGGGTCCTGCTAAAGTCGCTCGACGGCGGACTTCCGGCCCAGGCGATTGCCCTCGTTTCGGTAGGGACTCTGCTCAGCACGCGAATCAACCCGCTGCTTCTTTTGCTTTGCGGGGCGTTGCTGTTGCTTGGCGTGTCTGGGTTCGGCGCCAGCCTCCCGTCCATCCTTCAAGTGCATATAGCGAGCTAGTGCTATCCCATCACGGCGTCTGCAGCGTGCCGTCCTTCAGGCGGGTTTGCGTCCACGTCGTCACGGTGCTTTCGCACGGATATTTCGCGGCCTCGGTTTCGTCGATGTCCACGCCCAAGCCCGGTTTGTCATTGGCATAGACGTGTCCGTTCCTGAATTCCGGCAGCCCCGGGAAGACGTCGAGCAAGGCCTCTCTCGGCCCCTTAAGGTCCTGGATCACGAAGTTCGGCGGTTCGGTTCCCGACCACTCCTGCACACCAAAATTGCGCGCGGCGAGATCGATATGAATGTTCGCCGCATGCGCCAGCGGCGACATGTCGCCCGGACCGTGCCATGCGGTCCTTACCCCGAACTGCTCGGCAAATATCTGCAGCTTGCGTCCCGCCGTGATGCCGCCGATCTGGCTAAGATGCACACGGATGAAGTCGATCAGGCGCTCGGTGATCAGAAACCGCCATTCGTACGGGTTGTTGAACAACTCGCCCTGAGCAAGCGGCGTGGTCGTTTTGGCGCGAAGCTGGCGCATCCATTCGCCTTCCTCCAGCGCAATCGCGTCTTCGAGAAAGAACAGTTCGTACTGTTCCAGCTCGCGCGCAAAACGGATCGCTTCCACCGGCTTCAGGCGTTCGTGCACGTCATGGCACAACTCGACGTCGAAACCGACCTTGCTGCGAATGCCGTCAAACAGTTTGAGCGTCTCCCGCATGTACTTTCGGCTGTCGAGATACACGCCATCCGCGGCGCCTTCCGGTGCACTCGCTGGCGCCTTACCCAAGCTACCCCCGCCATAGCCGCCGCTCTGGCAGCGAATATGCGTGATGCCCTGTTCGCGATACTTCTGGATGTTCTCGCACAACTCGTTCAGATCGCGACCGTCCGCATGCCGATAAATCGGCACACCCTCGCGACACTTGCCGCCGAACAGCTGATAGAGCGGCATGTTCGCCATCTTGCCCTTGATGTCCCACAGCGCCATATCGACACCGGAGATCGCGTTGTTCTCGATCGCACCGTTGCGCCAGTACGCGTTCTGATGCATCAGTTGCCACAGTTCCTCGATCGCCTCGGCGTCACGACCGATCAGCAACGGCCGCAGGTATTCCTCGATGAGGCACTTCACAGCCACATGCCGGTAGGCGAATGTCGCGCACCCGAGACCGACCAGACCGGGCTGGTTGGTCTCGATCTTCACGACGATCAGGTTGATGCCTTCCGGCGCGGTCAGGATGACCTTTACATCGGTAATCAGGGTTGCCATGTTCTGTCTGCCAAAATCGAATCAATGAATCGGACGCGTCGCCGGCTTCTACATCAGAAGGTGATCTGCACTTTCATCTGCGCGCTGCGATCCGCTGCGAGATCGAATGCCTCGATCGCGCGCTCGATAGGCAGCGTGGCGGTGATGATCGGCTTCACGTCGATGCGGCCTTCCTTGATGAGCCGCGCGGCCAGCGCATATTCGCCGTGAAAGCGAAACGCGCCCTGCAAACGGATTTCCTTGCCGACCAGCGCGTTGATCGGAATCGGCACGTCGCCGGTGACGCCGACCTGCACGATGGTGCCGCGCGGACGCAAGGCGGGAATGACATCTTTCAGCACCGCCGCCGCGCCGGTGCATTCGATCGCGACATCGAAATAGCCCTTCTCCGCGGTGAATTCATCCGCCTTCAGACCCGGCTCGATCGAGACGTTGAGCGTGCGGGTGGCGCCCATTTCCATGGCTTTCGCAAGCGGCGCATCGTGGATGTCGGTCGCCACCACTTCGAGCGCGCCGGCATGACGGGCGGCCGCCACCACCAGCGCGCCGATCGGGCCTGAACCGGTCACCAGGACGCGTTTGCCGGTCACGGAGCCCGCCTGACTAACCGCATGTAACGCGACGGCCAAAGGTTCGGCACAGGCCGCCTCGCCAAGCGAGACCGCGCTCCCGACCGGCTCGCATTGATATTCCTCGGCCGCGATCAGTTCGCGAAACGCGCCTTGACCGTGCGGAACTCGCATCGCGCTGCCGTAGAACCACATGTCCGCGCAATGCTGCTGTTCTCCGGCCAGACAGAACTTGCAATGTCCGCACGGGCGGCTCGGGTTGAGCGCAATGCGATCGCCGGGTCTGACGCGCGTGACCTTGCCGCCGACAGCCTGAACCGTTCCCGCGACTTCATGGCCGAGCACGATCGGCTGCTTCACGCGTACGACACCGAATCCGCCATGCAGGTAATAGTGCAGGTCGGACCCGCAAATTCCGCCGGCACCGATTCGAACCAGCACCTGGTTCTCCCCGATATCCGCCACATCAACGGCTTCTATCCGTAGATCCTTTTCTGCGTGCAATACGCAAGCGCGCGCTTCCATGAAAGACTCCCGTTTCAATAATTCCGTTGGCATCCGCGACTCATTCGGGCAGCACGATGCGTTCGATCTTGCCGACGACAAACACATAAGACAGCGCACCGATAAGCGCCAGCGCTCCGATGAACACCAGCGCCGATTCAAAGTGTCCGTCCTTGACCAGCACACCGATCACGATCGGCACCGCGATGGCCGACAGATTGCCCATAAAGTTGAACATACCGCCGGTGAGGCCGATCAGGCTCTTCGGCGCGAGTGCGGAGACAAACGCCCAGGTGATCGACGCCATACCGTTACCGAAGAACGCCAGTGACATGAAGAGAATGATGGCGGTCTGATCCTGAACATAGTTGGCTCCGACAATCGACGTTGCGAGTACCAGTCCGGAAATGACGGGCAGCTTGCGCGCAAAGCCGACCGAGAACCCACGTCTAAGCAGAAAATCCGACAGAAAACCTGAACAGAGAATGCCGACATAGGCCGCGAGGAACGGCACCGACGCCATGAATCCCATCTTGAGGGTCGTCATCCCGCGATACTTGACGAGATAGGTTGGAAACCAGGTGAGGAAGAACCACAGGATCGACGACAGGCAAAACTGGCCGATGAATACACCCCAGATATTGCGGTTCTTCAGCACATGTTTGAAATCGGTCCAACCCGCTTTCCTCGCGCCGCCCTGCTCGCCGACATCGACCAGACCGCCGCCCTGCCGGATGTAATCGAGTTCGGCGGCGTCGGCTTTGCTGTCCCTCGGATCACGGTAGAAAATGAACCACACGATGCTGTACATGACACCTGCAGCGCCCGTGAAGAACAGCATGCCGCGCCAGCCGAACGTGGCCTGAACATAAACGAGCAGTGGCATGAAGAACGCGATACCGACGAACTGCCCGGAGGTATAGAAGGCAATCGCAGTCGCGCGTTCGCGCTCGGGAAACCACGTGGTGACGACGCGATTATTGGTCGGATACGAGGGCGCTTCGAACGTGCCGAGCAGCACGCGCAAACCGAACAGCGTCGAGAAGCCGTTCACGGCCGCCTGCAGGCATGTCGCCACCGACCATCCGCACAGCAGGATGGCATACAGGACGCGCGGCTTGACGCGATCGACGAGCATCCCGCCTGGGATCTGCAGAATCGCGTACGACCAGCCGAATGCCGAAAAAATCAGTCCGAGTTGCACAGGACTCAGATTCAGATCACGTCCGAGTAACGGCGCCGCCAGCGAAAGATTGCTACGATCCATGTAGTTGACGGCAATGCCGAGGAACAGCAGGAAACCGACAACGAAACGTTTTTTCGTGGCTTTGGCCGCGACCGCAGATCGCGTCTGCCCGGTGCTCAAGGCGGAGGTGCTTTCTGATTTCATCAGCAGTCCATTTGATTGGATGACCTGCCGTACAGGCAAGCGGCTGCCAGTCCTGCCCGGTTTGAAGCGCTGGGAACGCGGGGCTGGCAGGTGCAATTCATTGCGCGTTACGTGCGATGCAACGACAGCGAAGCTTCACGCCTGGCGTGCTCGTCGGCATTCGCGGGCACGGTCATCATCAGGATCACCGAAAGCAGCAGACCGGTCGCCATGAAAATGTACGAAGCCGCCGGACTGCCGGTCGCGCCGTTCAGATAGCCCACCACCCACGAACCGAGGAACGCCCCCAACGCACCGCATGCGTTGATGAGGCCGATCGCGCCGCCCAGCACATTGCTCGGAATCAGTTCCGGCACGAGTGCGAAGAACGGGCCATACGGCGCGTACATCGTGGCACCCGCCACCACCAGCAGCGCAAACGAGATCCAGAAATGCGAGCCACCGATCAGATAGGAAGCGACGAACGCAATGGTCCCGACGAGCAGCAGCGGCCAGACGAACAGCTTGCGGTTGCGCGTCTTGTCCGAGAGCCACGACGCGAGCAGCATCAGGATGATTGCGGCGAGATAGGGCACAGCGGCAAGCCAGCCCACCGAGACGATGTCGATCGTCGAGGCGGCTTTGAGAATCGACGGCAGCCACATAATGAAGCCGTATACGCCGATGCTCCACAGCGCATGAATCGCACAAAACTTGATCACGATCGATGACCGGAACGCCGCCTTGTAATTGCGCACCGGGGCGATATGGGCCTGCTCGGCCTTCAGGCGCGCGTCGAGTTCGGTCTTTTCGGCGTCACTCATCCAGGGCGCGTCGGCCGGACGGTCTTTCACCGTGAACCACCAGACCACCGCCCATGCGATGGCAGGCATGCCCTCGAGGACAAACATCTCGCGCCAGCCGAAACTGCGAACCAGATAGCCCGATACCACCGACATCCACAGTACCGTGACCGGATTGCCGAGAATCAGGAAAGTATTGGCGCGCGAGCGTTCGCTGCGCGTGAACCAGCGGCTGATGTACATCAGCATCGACGGCATCACGGCCGCCTCCACGACGCCGAGCGTGAAGCGCAGCACCATCAGCATCGGGATATTGCTGACCATGCCGGTCGCCGCCGCGCACAAACCCCACAGGATCAGGCTGAAGAAGATCAGCTTCTTGACGCTATTGCGCTGTGCGTAAATCGCACCGGGCACCTGAAAGAGGCAGTAGCCGAGGAAGAACAGCGAGCCAATCAGCGAGGAAGTGCCGTGCGTGATGCCGAGATCCTTGTCGATTCCGGCCGCGGCGGCGAAGCCGTAGTTCGCGCGATCGAGATAGGCGAGGCTATACGTGATGAAGATGATGGGCATCAGATACCACCATCTTTGAGTTGCTACGGGTTTGACGCTTTCCATGATGTCTCCGGATCAGTGCGGCGCACGAACTATCTGATGCGAGTGGCTGTTTGTCTTGCTCTACTCGCGTGGATCTGCGTTTAAAGAACGGCTAGCCAGCCACCATCGACGTAGATGATCTGGCCGTTCACATAGCTCGACGCCGGTGAAGCCAGATACACCGCCGTGCCGACGAGTTCTTCCGGCTTGCCCCAGCGTTGTGAGGGATTGCTGCTCTTGACCCATGCGTCGAAAGCGGCGTTCTCGATCAGCGGCTTGTTCATGTCGGTCAGGATGTAACCCGGACCGATCGCGTTCGCCTGAATGTCCGAGGCCGCCCACTCGGCGCTCATGGCGCGGGTCAGCATCTTGATACCGCCCTTCGCCGCCGTATAGGCGCCGACAGTCGCGCGCCCGGCTTCGCTCGTGAGCGAGCCGATGTTGATGATCTTGCCGCCCGTGCCGCGCGCGATCATGCGGCGTGCGGCCTCTTTCGCGACGATGAAGGCACTCGTCAGATTGGTGTCGATCACGCGCTGCCAGTCGCTCAGTTCGAGTTCGACGAGCGGTTTGCGAAACTGGATGCCGGCGTTGTTGACCACGATATCGACTTGCACGCCGTCCTTGTCCCACTGCGCGAATGCGTCGGCGACTGCGTTTTCGTCGGTCACATCGAAGGCGCGGCCTTGCGCATTGAAACCCTTGTCGCTCAGACGGGCGGCCGCTTCGGTGACCGTGTCGGCGCGCGTACCGTTCAGGATGACGTTCGCACCGGCGGCCGCCAGTCCCTCGGCAAGCGCGAAACCGATGCCACGCGCCGAACCGGTAACGAGTGCCGTGCGGCCGCTCAGATCGAATAGCTGTGTCATGCGTGTGTCCTCTCGATGTTCAGAAACGAGGCGCGAGTGCGCCCCTCGCGATCCCGATGAGGGTCGCGATGAAATGGGTTACGGCGATTGCTACGCGGGTTGATCGTTGGCGGTTCGGTCTAGCGCGGCGCGGTCTTCGAAGTCCTGCTCGGCTCGCCTGATGAGCGTGAGCACCGCCTCCTCTGCCCCCTCGGGGTCCCCCTTCTCGATCGCGACGCACAGTGCCTCGTGCATCGGCAGCGAACGGGCCGGACCGCCTGCGATTTCAGAGCTGAGTTCGAAACTGGTGCGCAGGATCGCCGACAGCGCGTTCTGCATCTGCTGGACGAACTGGTTGTGGCAGGCGGTAAGAATGGCGCCGTGAAACGCGAGGTCGGCGGGAACGTACTCGCCGTGGCCGGCGACCGCGCGTTCCATTGCCTTGAAAGCCCGCCGGACCGCGCTGCGGTCTTCGTCAGTTGCGCGTTTCGCGGCAAGCCTGGCCGCGTTCGGCTCAATGATCATGCGCAGTTCCATCAGGTCTTCGATGAGACCTGGCTCGACGGCGCCCGCACGCGCGCGCCACATGATCACGTCCGGATCGAACAACTGCCATTGCGCACGCGGCAGCACGACCGTGCCGTAGCGGCGGCGCACCTGCAGCATGCCCTTGGCGGAGAGCGACTTCATTGTCTCGCGGATGGTGATACGGCTCACCTGCATCTGCTCAGCAAGCACCGGCTCGGCAGGAAGAATGTCGCCGGGCATGAATTTGCCTGAACAAATCTGTTCGCCCATCTGATTCAGGACCTGCCTGTGCAAAGTCGCCACGATTTGCTCTCTATGTCATACGTATGATGTAGAAAGATAGACGCGACAAGGCCGCATGGCAATTCGGGTTCACCCGGAGTGCGGGTCGGGAGGGGGTGCCGGGGTGCAGGGAATTGCCGGTGTGGAAGGGGTTGCCGAGGATGGCAGGCGCCGCCGGAGATGGAAGACACCGGGCGAACGCGCTCCGCTGGGCACGAAGCAACGCGCCGCGCGGCGCGCCACCGTTCGCGTCAGACCTTCGCGATATGCGTCTCGGCAATCGCGCGGACGTCGATGCGGCGCGGCAGGATAGCGTCGCGATCCGCGCTGTCAGCAACTTTCTGAAGCGCAGCGATATCCGCCTCGGTCACGAAGTGCTGTTTCAACGCCGCGCGCTGCGTGATCTGCTTCGCGGCGTCGAGTGGCGAGCGCGTTAGGGTTGAGTAGATCTGCGCGTAGGCATCGGGGTTCGCAAGCGCCCAATCACCCGCGCGCTGCAGTCGAAGCAGAACGTCTGCGATGGCCGCGCGTTTGCGCGTATCAGCAAGCGCGGCGCCCGATGCAGTGATGAAGCCGAGACCACTATTGATGCCGGACCCATCGCGCAAAATACGCGCGCCGCGTTGCACAGCGATGCCGTAGTACGGATCGAACGTCGCCCACACGTCGATCGAACCGGACGCGAACGCAGCAAACGCGTCGACGGGCAGGATGAAACGGACCTTGACGTCGTCCTTCGAGAGTCCTGCTTCGGCGAGCGCACCATACAACTGGAATTGCGAAATGCTGCCGCGCGCCGACGACACGAACACGGTGCGCCCCTTCAGATCCGCCACCGTGCGAATCGGTGAATTGGGCGCAACCAGAATGCCGAGTTGCGCGCCCGAACCCACACGCGTCGCGACGATCTTCAAGGTCGGATCGCCGACAGCCGCTGCAAGCACAGGCAAGTCACCCGCCGGGGCAAGATCGACGGCGCCCGCGCGTTGCGCTTCGAACAGTGGCGCGGCACCCTGGAAGTTGGCCCAGCGAAATGCGTACGGCGTGCCGTCGAGTACCTTCGCCGCTTCGACGAGAGCACGTGTGCCACCGGCCTGGTCGCCAAGCACGAGCGTGGTCGATGCCAGATCGGCGGCCTGCACGTTGAGTGAATGAAATGCGCCGGTTGCGGCAAGCGCCGGCACTGCGCCAAGCAGCTTCAGCGTGCGCCGCCGCATGGAAAAAGACGTGGAAACAGAAGCGGCCATATGCCCTCGCTTGCAATATTTCTGCAAGCGTAGCGATCAGGATGCTTCGTGAGAATGATTCAATTCCGATATCGTTATCTCGACCGGGCAGCTATCTTTTTCACCCCAGCGCGAGCCCGTCACTTACGGCTTGTCGAATATGCCGCGATACGCGCCGTACATCGACAGAACGATCAGCGCGCTGATCAGTGGCGTTACCAGCAAGCCGCGCAATAGAAGCGGCGCGAAGGTGGCAAGCCACACGTCGACGGCAATGGCCATGCCGAACACCGACGCGACGCGCCAGTTACGCGCCACGGCACGCACACTCGCCGCCATCGCGTTCAGAGGTGAAACGTTGTTCAGAATAACCAGCGCCGGCGCGAACCATACGAGCGAAGCCGCGAGCGCATAGGCCAGCATATTGAGCACCGGCTCCAGCGCATTGCCCGTGCCGTTATGCGCACCGTAGACGATCGTCAGATCGTGTACGCCGTTCGGTGCAACAGATGCCTTCATCGACACATGAAACGCCACAAACGCGATCAGGTGCCCCGCATAGGCAACGGCAGCGCCGCACTGCCCGATCGCGATCAACGCATTGCGATGCACATTGACAGCTTCGATCGTCTCGCGGATCGACCACGGGCGCGCATTGCTCGCACGTTCCTGCATCAGCACCAATCCGGCGGCGAGGACCGGCCCAACGAGCACCGCCAGCACGCGCAACGGCGGCGCCAGTTCAAACAGCGTGACGAAATCGGCGCAACCAAGAATCGCCACGAGCCACAGCACCGGATTCGCGCGAGCGATACGAAGCCCTTCCGCGAGCCAGCCGGCAACACTCTGCACGCTGACCACGCGACCGTCTGGATAGCGCAACCCGGAAGCAGGTTGCCGGTGTGCCGGGACTGCCGTACCGCCTGAATAGTGCATATTCATGACCGCTTCCTTTTCATCAAATGAGGATAGAGACGTCAGTCAACCAGCGCCGTGCTTCAAGCGGATTGACCTTCGTCGAGTCGAGCAGTAATCAGATCGAGTTGTCGCTGAACATAGCGGACCAAGGCGCGCCATGTGATGCGCGTCAACCACAAACACAGCCACAAACCGACAATGCCGGCGACCAGCATCGCGAATCCGTAAATCATCGCGCCGATGCCCGAGCCATGCGGCCCGATAATCACGATGTTGTCCGAACCGTCCTTGATTGCAATGTGGTCACGATCGATCACGACCGAATCCGAGCCGCTGTGGACTGCCATACTCTTGCCGCTGCCGTCCGCGCCTTGCACGAAAGACACGTGGTCGCCGTGGTTCCTGATGTCCCACGCCAGTGACTTCGTACCGGTTCCGATGCGCGCGACCGATACCTTATCCCCTTCGCCATCCTTAAGATCGAGCGCTACGATGTCGGCGGCTGCGATAGACCATGTGCCGTCGGGGTCGACTTTGAACAGATCGCGCGCGCCGCCGACCGAATTGATCTTGAGTTTGCCGTCGTCGTTCTTGATGTCGATCGGACCGGCCAGCGTCACAACGGAAATCCGCGTGGCGGCATCCGGTCGCAGCACGAAACGATCGCCGTCCACCCGGAACACCTTCATATTGGCGGTTGCGAGGAGCGGGTCACCCTGCTTGGGGGCGTCATCCGCGTCGTTGTCGTCATCGTCGTTTCCGTTGGCGTTCGCCTGCTGATCCGTTTTCACGTCACTGCTCTCGAAGGTGAACGGCACCGAATTAAACGCCGGCCACCCGAACAGGTGATGACTCCCGAGCGCGACCACCGTCACGAGCCCGGCAACCACGAGCGCACCCGAAACCATGTAGCCGACCGTCAGCATCAGCAGATAGAACATGAACGGAATCAACAGGAACAATTGCAACAAGCCGAGCCCCGCGATCGACACGACCACCCGCACCAGGTTGCCGAACGAGCGCCGCGTTTCCCACTGACGGAAGCTCGCCTGCGCCTTCAGTTCGCGTGCGAGCTTAATCGGGTCGCCGAGCGCTGCAACCACTTCCGCCTCACTGCGGCCCGCTGCGAGTGCGTCACCGAAGTACTCGCGATAGTCGGCGACGATTTCGTCGACTACCTGCTTCGGCAAACTCCGCAGTTCGTGGCGCAATTGCTGGATGAATGCGTCCTGCGTCATTGCTTTTCCCCTGTTCCTGAGCGCGTGCCGGACAAGGCCAGCACACCGTTGACTTCATCGACAAAACTGCGCCATTCGCTTTGCATTTCCGCCAGACTGTTGCGGCCCGCCGCCGTCAGCGAGTAGTACTTGCGCGGCGGCCCCGAACTGGATTCCACGAAATACGTCGACACCCATGCCTCAGCCTGCAGCCGGCGCATCAGCGGATAAATCGTGCCCTCGCTGATCTCCATGGTTTCGGAGAGCGTCGAGACGAGCTCGTACGCATAGCTGTCGCCGCCGGCGAGGACAGCTAACACGCACATGTCGAGCGTTCCCTTCTTGAGCTGCGTTTTCATTCAATTCCATTACATTAGTGTGCATAACACGGTACCTTGCTATGCACTGGTGCTAAATGCACCGATCCGCGAGATGACGAATGAACTCTAGCACCCAGTATTGTTTAATGCAAGGTACTGTTTTATGCACAGGACACCCGCGGTCATCGGGGCGGCCGTCCGATCATTCGCCGCGCTAATACAAAGGATTAGAAATCAGACTTTTACTTATTGTTTTTGGCTTCCGATAAAGGCACCAGGCCATGCGCGCAATGGCTGCGTTCATCCACTGAAACCGCCATGCCTCAAGGAGAAACCCATGACGTCCTACCGCCCAGCGGACACGCCAGCGCCACTGCCAGAAGATGGCGCCCCGGCCAACATGAAAAAGATCGCGGTGGCGAGTGTGATCGGCACGACCGTCGAATGGTATGACCTGTTCGTTTTTGCCACCGCCTCGGCGCTCGTCTTCAACAAGGTGTTCTTTCCCGGTTTTGTGCCGTTGGTCGGCACCTTGCTGGCGTTCGGCACGTTCGCCTCCGCCTACCTCGCACGCATTGTCGGCGCCGCGCTGTTCGGCCATTTCGGCGACCGCCTCGGGCGCAAGGCGATGCTGTTGGTCTCGCTCATCATCATGGGCATCGCCACGTTCTCGATCGGGCTGCTGCCGAACTACGCGTCGATTGGCATCTGGGCGCCCATTCTGCTGCTCACCTTGCGCGTCATTCAGGGGCTCGCGCTCGGCGGCGAATGGGGCGGCGCCGTGCTGATGGCAGTGGAACACGCACCCGCCGGCAAGCGTGGACTGTATGGCTCGTGGGTCCAGATCGGCGTGCCTGCCGGCACCCTGATCGCCAATCTGGCGTTTCTGGTCTGCAATGCCACGCTGTCAAACGACGCACTGCTCTCCTGGGGTTGGCGCATCCCGTTCCTTGCGAGCGCGTTGCTCGTGGGGGTCGGACTTTATATCCGTCTGAACACATCGGAAACGCCGTCGTTCCGCAAGATCAAGGAAGCCGACGCGCAGGTCAAGCTGCCGATCGCCGAAGTCCTCACCCGATACTGGAAGCAGGTTCTGCTCGGCGGCATCGCGACGATGTCGACGGGCACCTCGTTCAACCTGATCGTTGCTTTTGGGCTAACTTACGGGACGCAGACGCTGGGCTTTTCACGTAACGCAATGCTTTCCATCGCGCTGATTGCCTGCGCGCTGTGCATCGTGTTGTTGCCGGCCTTCGGCAAACTATCCGACGTCGTGGGCCGCAAGCCGGTGATCATCGGCGGCATTGTCGCCGAGGCCCTGCTGGCTTTTCCGCTTTTCTGGCTGCTGGATACGCGCGAGTTTCCGTTCGCGCTGCTCGGCTATCTGCTGATGATGACCGCCTTCGCCGCAAACTATGGACCCATCGCCACCTTCCTCGCGGAGCTGTTTGGCACCGAGGTTCGCTACTCCGGCCTGTCGGTAAGCTATATGTTGTCCGGGCTGCTCGGCAGTGCGGCCACGCCGATTGTCACCACCGCCCTGCTGTCCGCTACAGGCCGCGGTTCGTCGGTGGCGTGGTACATGATGGGTTCGGCTGCTGTTTCGGTACTCGCACTCGTGCTGCTCTCGGAGACGCTTCGCCGCGATATCTCGTCTGCGGCGCGCGCCAATGCCGCCACGGCGAGCCTTTCATGAAGGTCTGATATGAAAACGGAAAACGCCGCTCTGATGCAAGCCACGCCAGACACATCCTTAATGCGCAGCCTCGAATCCGTCAGCTTCCCGACACTCGGGCACTTCATGGAAAACGGCTTCGCGGACCATCGCCTTCGCGCGATGGTCCCCAACGTGAAGGTGATCGGGCGCGCGGTGACGCTCAAGCTGCTGTCGCCCGACGCCATTCCCGTAAACCACGCCCTGTCGCAACTCAAACCGGGAGACGTGCTGGTGATCGACATGAGCGGTAACCATACGCATGCGCCGGTCGGAGCAGTCACGGCATGCGCCGCGCTTAACGCCGGCGCGAGGGGTGTTATCGTCGATGGCGTGGTGACCGATCTCATCGAATTACACAGCACGGGGCTGCCGGTGTTCGCGCGCGGAACGTCGTTGCTCACGACCAAAAAGCGCGACACGATGTCGAGCCTGTTCAACGAGCCGGTGGAGTGCGGCGGGGTCGTGGTGCGCCCAGGCGACATCGTGCTGGCCGACGACAACGGTGTACTGTTCGCTGAGGCACCGGCCCTTGCCGCCGTGATCGACCAGGCGCTGGCCTCCGACCGCGCGGAGCCCGCGATACTGGCTCGCCTTAACGCCAAAGCGCCACTTCACGAGGTCCTGCAATGCTTCATGTCGTAAAGTATTCACGTGGCTAATGATCAGCATTAGAACAATCAAGTTGACGGACACTGACGCGCTAACGAACACTACGTGCACTACAGCAAGTGAGAACCTGGGAGTCTTCTGAAATGCAATCCACGCCCACATCCGATCGCATGAGCGACAAACCGGCGCCGATCGGTGCCGAACAGCAGGTACGGGAGGAACTGGCAGCGCTCTACCGGCTGGCCGCTCACTTCCGCATGACCGACATGATCGACACGCACATCACAGCGCGCCTGCCCAGCTCGCCGGGCGAGCCACCAGCATTTCTGATCAACCGCTATGGCGTGCTGTTTCACGAAATGCGCGCGTCGGACCTCGTGAAGATCGATCATCTCGGCAACGTCATCGACGAGCGGGCGCACAGCGACCCGGCATTGTTTCGTGTCAACGCCGCGGGTTTCACGATTCATTCGGCCATCCACGCAGCACGCGACGATCTGCATTTCGTGATCCATACGCACACCGCCGCCGGAACAGCCGTGTCGGCCCAGGAGCAGGGGCTGCTGCCGATCAGTCAGCATGCGCTGAAGTTCTACGGCAAGCTCGCTTACCACGATTACGAGGGCATCGCGCTCGAACTCGGCGAGCGCGAGCGCCTGGTGCGCGACCTCGGTTCCTGCAAGGCAATGATCCTGCGCAATCATGGGCTGCTTGCGGCCGGCTCCACGGCAGCCGAAGCGTTCCACGAGATCTATTTCCTAGAACGGGCCTGTCAGGCACAAATCCAGGCGCTGGCCGGTGGCAGCGCGCTGCGTATCCCGCCGCGAGAAGTGTGCGAGTTGACCGCGAGCCAGTTCGCTCGCGACGACTCCGCGGGAATTTCGGAGTTGGCGTGGCGCGCGGCGTTACGGTTGATCGACGACCCGCAATCCGACTACCGCAACTAGGCCCGTTCTCCAGTTCGATGCAATGACCAAATTAGTTCTGATGAGCCGTGACTACGACATGTCACACCTGGTGCAGCCGATTCTGCGCGCCGCCCCTGAATTCGATGTCGTGATGCACGGCGAGCGGTCCAGCGGCGATGCTGATATCGCCGTATGCTGGAACCCACCGGCCGGCGCGCTGGCGGCGCTGCCGAAACTGCGGCTCGTGCATAGCATCGCTGCGGGCGTCGATAACATTCTGTCCGATCCTGCCCTGCCCGCCGTGCCGCTGTGTAGGGTCGTCGATCCGCAACACGCACGCGGAATGAGCGAATTCGTCACGTGGGGGGTACTGCACTTTCATCGTCAGCTCGACCGCGTGCTCGCCGATCAGCGTCTTAACCGCTGGTTCCGCCACGATCAGCGCGATGCTTCCGAATGCGCAGTCGGCATCATGGGTCTGGGAGAAATCGGCAGCCGCGTCGCGACGGATTTGCAGCGCTTCGGCTTCGCGGTGCGCGGCTGGGCGCGCAAGCCCCGTGAACTGCCGGGGGTGACGACCTTCGCCGGTCCGCAGGAATTCAAGCCATTCCTTCAGGGGACGGATATTCTCGTGTGTCTCCTGCCGCTCACGCACGAGACCCGCTGGATTCTCAATGCGAACACGTTCGAGCACTTGCGGCCTGGCGCGAAGCTGATTCACGTCGGTCGCGGCGAACATCTGGTGCCCGCGGACCTGATCGCGGCGCTGACGAGTGGGCACATCGGCGGTGCGATCGTCGACGTGTTTCCGACCGAGCCGTTACCCCCTGAAGATCATTTATGGCGCGCGCCCAATCTGATCGTGACACCGCATATGGCGTCGGTGGCTAGCTCGGAAACGATCGCCACGCAGGTGGCGCACAACGCGCGCAGGCTGACCCGTGGCGAACCCCTTCAGAACTTGGTTGACGTGACGCGCGGCTATTAAGCGAAGCTGCTGAGCGCAACGCTAAAGGCCAGCACCTTCCGCCTGACCATCGATGAACACATTCAGCGCATCGATAAACGCGGCCTCAGCGGCGCTCAGTTTGCGGTCCTGTGACCACAGCATGTAAATATCGAGGTCGGCCACGCCTTCATCCGGTGGCAGCCGCTGAAGGCGGCCTTGAACGATGTCATCGCGCACGACGTGTTCAGGCAGACAGCCAATGCCGAAGCCCGCGAAAATGAATCGCCTCACCTCGGTCATGCTCGACGATGAGCCGACCACGCGCCCCGTGAAGCCCATCTCGTCACGAAAGAACGTGAGTGGCGACAGGTGGTCGCCCACTTTGTCGCCGGTGAACGAGACGAACTTCTCGCCGGCGAGATCGGCGACCCGAAGATCGTCGCGTCCAAAGAGCGGATGATGACGTCCGCAGAAAAGCGCATACCGTTGACGCAGAAACACGCGGCTGTCGACCCGTTTGGGTAACGCGCGCCGCGGCGTCAGTCCGAGCGTTGCGGACTTTTGCTGGAGACTGTTCACCACATCGGCGCTGCGCATTTCCTGGCTTTCGAGCTCGATACGCGGATACGTGCGATGGAACTCGGCGAGAAACGTGTCGTAGGCCGGAAAGTCGATTCCGCTGACGGTACTCACGCGCACCATGCCGGAGATATCGTGTTCGCGATCCACCTCGGCCAGCGACAGCCGCGAGATCGTGCCGTACACGTCTTCAGCAATCTGCTTCACTTCGATGCCGGCCTGTGTGACCTCGATACGCGGACCGTGGCGATCCACGAGGCGCAGCCCCAACTGCTCCTCCAACCGGCGCAACGCCTGACTCACGGCGGGCTGCGTCAGATGTAACTTCGTCGCCGCGCGACTCACGCTGCCTTCTTTCGCAATGGCGAGAAAAGTACGCAGCAGGTTCCAGTCGAGGCGGTCGTTCAGATAGGTGTCCGGGCGGTCTTTGCTCACGATGAGCCTCACTGGTTTCATCATCCGCCAAAATTATACTTAGGATTAGAATTAGAAATTAGACTTATCATTTTTGATTGCGGATAAAGGCATCACGACGAACCCGACGCGGTCAGTACGCCGCGACTTCAGGAGTGTGTGATGCTAAAGATCAATGGTGAGCGGCTCTGGACGAGCCTGATGAACATGGCCGCTGTCGGCGCCACGGCAGGCGGCGGTGTGCGGCGCCTCGCATTGACCGAACAGGACGCGGCAGGCCGGGCGCTTTTCTCGCAGTGGTGCGTCGACGCGGGGCTGACGTTGTCCGTCGACCGGGTCGGCAATCTTTTCGCGCGACGCGCCGGCAAACGGAACGACGCCGCGCCCGTAGCAAGCGGGAGCCACCTCGACACCCAGCCCGAGGGCGGCCGCTTCGACGGGGTCTATGGCGTGCTCGCCGCGCTCGAAGTCGTGCGCACGCTGAACGATGCGAACATTCAAACCGACAAGCCCATCGAGATCGTCGTGTGGACCAACGAGGAAGGCGCGCGCTTCACGCCGGCGATGCTCGGTTCAGCAGCCTTCACAGGCGTCATGCCGCTCGCCCAGGCATTGAACACGCGCGACGCAGCAGGCACATCGGTCGAGCAGGCATTGCAAGCAACAGGCTATGCCGGCACGCGCGCCGTGCCCGGCATCGTCTTCGACGCCTACTTCGAAGCGCATATCGAACAGGGTCCGGTGCTCGAGGAAAGCGGCGTGCCGATCGGCGTCGTCACGGGCGGCCAGGCGATTCGCTGGCTCGATGTGCGCGTGCGTGGGCAGGCCGCGCACGCAGGCACGACGCCGATGCAGTACCGCCGCGATGCGCTATTCGCGAGCGCGGAAATGGCCACGGAACTTGAGAGCATCGCGGCAGATTTCTTTCCGCAGGGTCTCGCCACCATCGGCGAGCTGCACATACGCAACGCATCGCGCAATACGATCGCGGCAGACCTGTCGTTCACGGTGGATCTGCGCCACCCTGACGATGCGATGATCGAAAAAATGGAAGCCGCGCTGCGCGAGCGCTTCGATGCCATCGCAAGAAGACGGCGCCTGACTGTCGAGGTGGGGCAGCATTGGGTCAGTCCTGCTACACCGTTCGATCCGCACTGCATTGCGGCCGTGAGCAATGCGGTCGATGCGCTGGACTATCCGCATCAACGCATCGTCAGCGGCGCCGGACATGACGCGATTCATCTCGCCAAGCATTGTCCGACCGCGATGATTTTCATCCCCTGCGTTGACGGCCTGAGCCATAACGAAGCCGAAGACGCTTTGCCGGCAGACGTCACGCGCGGCACGGACGTGTTGCTTCACGCGATGCTGGCCCGCGCTGGGCAGGCTGTATGAGCGCGCATCAAACGCCGCGTTCGCCAGGCATCCGGCGCACATGGCTCTTCGTACCCGGCAACCATGCCGAGGCCCACGCAGTCGCGCTGCAAAGCGGTGCGGATGCAATCGTCGCCGACCTCGAAGAGATGACTTCGCCGCAAGACCGGCCGCAGGCACGCGCACGCATTGTCACGCTATTGCGCGAGGCGGCTCGCGCCGGCACGTTCGGCTCGGTACGGATCAACAAACTGGAGCACGACGGCCATGCCGATCTCGAAGGCGTCATGCCCGGCACCCCGCGGGCGATTTTTCTGCCACACGCGGAGAGCCCGGCTCAACTGGCCGCGCTCGACGATGCGCTGGCCGTCATCGAGCGCAGGCTGGGCATTCCGGCGGGCTCGACGGAGGTGGTTCCAGTTATCGAATCCGCGAAGGGTCTGGTCAATCTGGGAGCGCTACTTCAGGTGGGTGCACGGATAAAGTGCTGCATGCTGGCCGTCGAAGACCTGGCGGCGAATCTCGGCGCGCGCCGCACGCCGGGCGGTCACGAACTGCTTTACGCACGCAGCCGCTTTCTGATCGAGTGCGTTGCCGCCAGCTGCGTGCCGATCGATCTTCCTTGTACGTATCGGTCGGCGCAGGTGCTTGTGCAGGACCTGGACATCTCCACGCAACTCGGATTCGCATCGAAAAGCGTCGTGTTTCCCGAACACGTGCCCGCGATTCACCGCGCGCTGACGCCATCCGCGGAAGACGTGCAGGCAGCGCGCGCACTCGTCGAGGCGCACGCAGTACAGCAGGCGAATCCACTCCCTGCCGGATCGGTATGGATCGACTACCCGGAGCGCAACAACGCGCAACGGTTGATCGCGCGTGACGCGCTGCTCCGCGCCTTTGGCGACAACGGCAACGCATAAGCCGGGCGGGCATTAGCCGCAGTGATACTGAAGATTAAAAATCCGAATTTGGCGGGCGTATTTCGGCGACCGATAAAGACAGCAGTCAAGCCAACGCTGCGCGTTCAACAACAGGATTCCCCATGTCCCCTTCTGAACAGACTCATCAACCCGTGCGCGCCGCCACCGCGGCTTTTATCGGCACGGCCGTCGAGTTTTACGACTACTACACCTATGCGACAGCCGCCGCGCTGGTGCTCGGCGAGGTGTTCTTCCCGAGCAGCAATCACTTTCTGAGTACGATGGCTTCGTTCGGCACGTTCTTTGTGGGCTTCATTGCACGCCCATTGAGCGGCGCGGTGTTCGGGCATCTCGGCGACAAGCTCGGCCGCAAGAAGATGCTGCTGCTGACCATGTTCCTGATGGGGATCGCCACCACCGGCATCGGCCTGCTGCCCGGTTACGCCAGCATCGGCATCTGGGCACCGATCTCGCTCGTGCTGTTGCGGATTCTCCAGGGCATTGCCGTGGGCGGCGAATGGGGCGGCGCGGTACTGATGGCGAGCGAGCACGCACCAACCGGCCGCAAGACGTTCTTCGCGTCCTTTCCGCAGATGGGCAGCCCGGCCGGACTGATTCTTTCGCTTGTGTCGTTCAGGCTCGTCACCTCGCTCGATCACGCAAGCTTCGTTGCCTGGGGTTGGCGCCTGCCGTTTCTGGCAAGTTTCGTGCTGCTCGTGATCGGCATGGCGATCCGTCTCGGCGTAAAGGAGTCGCCCGAGTTCGAGCAGCTTCGCAAGAATCGCGAGGTGCTGAAGTCGCCCGTCAAGGAAGTGCTGCGCACCGCTTGGTATCCGATCGTCATGGCGGCGATGGCCACGACAATCGGGTCCGCCGGGTTCTTCTTCACCAACACGTTCATGATTTCGTATGTCACCGGTTATCTCGGCATGTCGAAATCGTTCATTCTCGATTGCCTGTTTGTCGTCACCCTTATCCAGTTGGCATCTCAGCCAATTTCGGCACTGCTGGCACAGCGCGTTGGAGAGACCCGCTTTCTGACCTGCGCCGCCCTGCTATCCATGCTCACGCCCTATCCGATGTTTCTGCTCGTCCAGACGCAAAATCCGGTCGCGATCGTGGCCGGTATCTCGCTCGCGGTGGTGGTGCTGTCCGCTGTCTATGCGGTCATCGCCGGTTTCATGACACCGGCATTTCCCACGCAGGTCCGGTACTCCGGCATTTCGATTGCTTATCAACTGTGCGCGACGATTGCCGGTGGAACGACGCCTTTGATCGGTACGATGCTCGCGCAAAACTACAAGGGCGAGTGGCTGCCGCTGGCGATTTTCTTCAGTGTGCTTTCGGCGGTGTCGCTGGTTGGAATCGTGGGGCTCGGGCGTTATCGCAAGGGGATACGCGCGGAGGGATCCGCTGCGATGCTTGCTAACTAAGGCGGGCCGGGGGAAATCGGGGAGATTCATGTCGATTGGCAATTGCTGCGGTGCGAATGGACGCAAACCGGCCGAACACGTGCGCGCTCGTGAAGCGCACGCGGGAATGCTCGAAGTGACATAATTCCCGCGTCGTTGCTTGGCAACGCGACCACTACTTTCACGCCGCAAAACCAGGAGATTCACATGAGCAAGGGATATTGGGTGACCGCATACCGCGCGACGAAGGACCCGTCGAAACTGGCCGCGTATGCGCAACTGGCAGCGCCCGCGGTGGCAGCCGCCGGCGGCAAATTCATCGTGCGCGGCGTCGCCGAAGAAGCACATGAACAAGGTTTGAAGGAGCGGACTGTCGTGATCGAGTTTCCGACCTACGAACAGGCCGTTGCCGCCTATGAGAGCGACGCCTACAAGAAAGCGCTTGAAGCCTTGGGCGACGGTGTAGAACGCGACCTGCGTATCGTTCGCGGCGCAGAGTAACGACGCGAAACGATGCGTGCGCTCAGCCGCCCGCGGCGGCCTGCACGAGCGCATCGATGCTGTCGATAGCTTTCATTAACTCCGCAGGCGCGCCATGCCGCGCCTGCAGATAGCTCGTTGCGTTATACGAGAGCCACACCCGGCCATCGCCGTCCCGCCACACCAGCACCTTGAGAGGCAGATCGAGCGCTGCGCTCGGCACAGCCTGCATCAGCGGCGTCCCCGCCCGCGGATTACCGAACACAAGCAGTTGCGACGGAAGCATCGCAAGCCCCGCGCGTTGTGCATCCGCCGCGAAATCGATGCGCGCGAACAGGATGATATTTTTCGCTTCGATCAGCGAGGCGAGTGCGTCAGCGGCCTGGTCGACCGTGCGTTGCGTGGGCACGGTGACGATGCCGTTATCGGCTGGAAGACTGAACATGGATTTCTCCGCGCATTGACGATTGTTGACAATAGA
Source organism: Paraburkholderia sediminicola (assembly GCF_046026675.1). Taxonomy (GTDB): domain Bacteria; phylum Pseudomonadota; class Gammaproteobacteria; order Burkholderiales; family Burkholderiaceae; genus Paraburkholderia; species Paraburkholderia sediminicola_F. Next base: position 3,420,003 of record NZ_JAQQEY010000002.1, read on the forward strand.
CAAGCTGACACGCTATGGTCAAAAAGAAGCCGACGGTCTGTTGTCCCATCCTTTGTTCTAATCGCCGATCATGACCACGTCAACCACGTCTAGCGCCATCGAACTGCTGCAGCGGCATTCACTTGCGACGCTAGTGCAGGAAATGCTCGAACGCAGCATCGTCTCGGGCGAATTCGCCCCGGGAGAGAAATTGAACGAAGTCGAAGTCTCCACGCGTTTGAATGTGTCTCGCGGCCCACTGCGCGAGGCGTTCCGCGCATTGGAACAGGCGGGTTTGCTGAAGACGGAGAAAAATCGCGGCGTCACGGTGCGCGCGCTGACGCTACGCGAGGCCGAGGAGATTTATGAAGTTCGCGCCATGCTGGACGAATCGGTCGCCCGCGCGCTGGCCAATCGGATGACGCCTGAAACACTCGCAACGCTCAAAGGCATCATCACGTCGATGAAAGCCGCGAAGAAGGATCACGATCTCACGCGCTACACGGCATTGAACGTCCAATTGCACGATGCGATGGTGACGGGCGTCGGCAACCAGCACCTGATCGAAACCTATCGGCATCTCGTTCGCCAGCTTGGTTTGCTGCGTCAGGCCGCGATCGAATCGGAAAAGAGCGCGCTGGCGACCTCGGTGACGGAACACGAGAAAATCGTCAACGCACTCGCCAAGGGCGATACGGAGAGCGCCGTTGCGCTCGTGCGCGAACACGTCGCACATGGCCTCGCGAGAATGCGGCGTGCCCACGAACACTGGGCAGCGTCTACGGGCAATAGCGGCAACACAGGCAACGCCTGAAGCAGGGCCTGACGGCTGCGCACGCGGCCCCGCGCTCAGCGCTGCGGGGCCGTCACCACACTAAGCTTTATCCGACTTCCCCGCCGCATTGGCGAGCTTGCTGAGCAATCGGTCGACCAGCCAGGGCTGGCGGTCTTCGTCTTCTGCGCGCTCCTTGCGCCGAATCGCGTCGCGCACGGTAATCGAACCCACGTACCGGATCGGTTCGGGCGGGAAATAGCCCAACGGTCCCTTCGTCAACGGACTGCGTGTCCATTCGTTGTCGAGTTCGAGCAACAGCGAAGACAGGATTTGCCCGCCCATATAGGTCGGCCCAACACCGTTACCGGAATAGCCAAAGCCATAGAGCACGTTCGGCGCGTCGTCGAGCCTGCCGAAAAACGGAAAGCCCGTGACCGAGCGATCCGACGGACCGTTCCAGCTCGCCGTGACCGGCACGTCGCGCAACGCGGGGAAGAAATCGTGCAGGCTGCGCGTCAGATCGGCTTCATACGGCGAGCGCTGATCGAACACGGGCGCGATGCGGCCGCGCCAGGCAAAGGTATTGCCGCCCTTGCCGAGCATCAACCGGCCGTCTGCCGTGCTGCGATAGTAGTAGACGAAGATGCGCGAATCGAGCACCGATACGCCGTCTTTCAAACCGATTTGCTGCAGCAACTCCGGACATTTCTCGGTCACGATCATGTCGCTGGAAACGACAGCAAGCGTGCGTTCGAACTGCTTGAAACGGCTCGCCATCCACGCATTGATCGCGAGCACCAGCTTGGGCGCCGTAACACTGCCAGCCGGCGTGCGCACGGTTACATGCTCGCCGGACGTGAAGTCGAGCATCGGCGTGCGTTCGTAAATACGAATGCCCATTTCAATCGCGACACGCCGCAAGCCGCGCACGAGCTTGCCCGGATGAACCGTAGCCGCGACAGGCGAATACACGCCGCCGAGGTTGCGCGCCGAACCGGAACGGCTAGCCACTTCGTCGGGCGCGAGATGTTGATACGAATTGATGCCATGCTCACTCAGTGCGGCAATCACCGGATCGAGCAGGCCGATTTGCGCACGCGAGGTCGCCGTGTAGAGCGTACCGTCGAGCCGAAGTTCGGCATCGACCGCGTGCTCGACACAGAAATCGCGGATCCGTCCCACGGCTGCTTCGGACGCTTTCACCAGCCGGATCGCTTCCGCCTCGCCGAACAGACGCCGCAGCGTGAAGAACTTCGTCGACCACGTCAGCAGGCAGCCACCGTTGCGGCCGCTGGCGCCCGCGCCGCACAGGTCGCTCTCGATAATCACGATGTCGAGATCCGGTTTCTTCTGCTTCGCCTGGATGGCGGTCCACAAACCGGTGAAACCACCGCCGACGATGCAGACATCGGCCGTCGTCGCACCTTGCAGTGCGGGCGCCAGTGAACCATCGGCGAAGAGTGCTTGTTCAATCCAGAACGGACGCATGAATTGCTCACATTGATACAACGATTTAACGCCACGCGGCGAAAGGAAAGACTTCTCCCCGCTCGATCGGAAAGAAGCCTTCGCCCGTGGACATGCTCAAGCCAACTCAGGCTAACGCTTTCGCCGATACCTGCTTGATTCCCATGGCCTTCAGCGTATCGGCGATCGCGGCGACCGCGCCGGGGATGCCGCTATCGCCAAAGTGCCCAATACAGCCGACTCGGAATGTTTCTACCTGGGTCAGCTTGCCCGGATACAGGATGTAGCCACGCTTTTTCACTTCGGTATAGAACGTCTTGAAGTCGTAGCGGGGATCATCAGGCGCATGGAACGTCACGATGATCGGTGCCTGAATCGCAGGGTCGAGAAAGGTTCGAAAACCGAGCGCTGCCATGCCTTCGATCAACGCGCGGCAATTGCTCGCATAGCGTGCGCCGCGCGTTTCGAGACCGCCCTCTTCCAGGTATTGTGCGATCGCCTGATCGAGGGCCGCTACGACGTGGGTAGGCGGCGTGAAACGCCACTGCGTCGTGCGGCTCATGTAGACCCATTGATCGTACAGATCCATGGCGAGCGAGGGGCTGTTCCCTTCGCATTGCTCCAGCGTGCTGCGGCGGATGATCACGAAGCCCATGCCGGGCACGCCTTCCAGACATTTTCCTGAGGCGGCCACGACCGCGTCGAATGGCGTTTGGCGCGCGTCGATGTCGACGGCGCCGAATGAGCTCATCGCGTCGATGATCAGACTGCGACCGTGCTTTGCGACAACCATGGCAATCTCATGCAGCGGATTGAGCACCCCGGCACCGGTTTCGCAATGCACGAGCGCCACGTGCGTGATGCTCGGGTCAGCCGCCAGCGCGCGATCGACGTCAGCCGCTTTAACCTGCGTGTCTTCGGGATAATCGAGCGTCTGGTGACGGCGGCCGAGCGCCCGGCAAATCTTCGCGATACGCTGGCAATACGCGCCGTTGTTCGGTATCAGCACATGCCCGTCGCGCGGCACCAGCGTGCCGATCGCGGCTTCCACTGAGAACGTGCCGCTGCCTTGTAAGGGCACGCATTCATGCGTGTCTTCGCCATGCACGATGCGCAGCGTCTGCTGGCGAATCCGGGCAGTGATCTGATTGAAATCGCCGTCCCACGATCCCCAGTCGCGCAGCATCGCCTGACGCGTGCGTTCTGAGGTCGTGAGCGGGCCAGGGGTGAGCAGAATGGGCTGGGAAGGCAGATTCACAGTAGCTCCTTATCGATCTTGATGAAGACTTGTTTCAGCCACGGCGCGTGGTGCGCCATGCCTGGGTTCTGCGCAATACGCCGTGCGATACGCAGGCAAACAGCACGCAGGCGAACGCCGCCGTCACGAGGACCAGCGTGGCCATCGCCGCGGCCGGTCCAATCTGGCCGGCGTCGTCGAGATTGAGAATGGCGACGGAGGCCGGTTGCGTGTCGGGTGAATAGAGAAACGCGACCGCGGACACCGTCGTCATGCCGTTGACGAACAGATAGCGCGCGATCTGCAGGATCGACGGCAGGCACACAGGCACGGTGACGCGCAAAAACGTTTTGTAGAAAGGCACTTTCAGCGAAGCCGAGACCGCTTCAAATTCGTTGTCGATCTGACGAAGCGCGGTGACCGCAGTCAGGTGGCTCGACGAGTAGTAATGCACCACCGTGACGATCGCGAGCAGCGCGAGCGTGCCGTAAAGACCGTTCAAAGGATTGGCGGGCGAGTTGAACAGAAAGATGTAGCTGATGCCGAGCACCAGACCCGGCACGCCCATCGGCAGGATCGCGCACAGATTGATAAAACCGCGTAACCAGCGCGGCCCACGTGTTTTCTCCACCAGATACGCGCCGCCGAACACGATGATGGTGCCGCCGATCGCCACGCACGCGGCCATTTTCAGGCTGTTCTTGTACGCATCGAAAATCCCGGCTCCGATCAACCCCATCTTGTAGTGCTGCAAGCCGAGACTCATCTGATACGGCCAGAACTTCACGAACGAAGCGAACACCGAAATGCCGACCACCGCCAACAGCAGCATGCAAACGAAGCCGCAGTACCCGAGCATCGCGATGTCGAAGCCGCGCGCGGGTTTCGGCTGATAAGGCGTCGAGCGCGCGCCGAGTTGCGATTGCTGCTTGCGGCGAATGAAGAAGTCGACAGCGAACGCAACCAGCGCCGGACAGAGCAGCAGCAGGCTGACCACCGCGCTCCGGTTGAAATCCTGCAAGCCGATGATGAGCTTGTAGATGTCGGTGGAGAGCACCGAATAAGGGCCACCGATCACAACCGGCACGCCGAAGTCGTTGATGCAGATCGTGAACGACACCATCGTCGCGCTGATCAGACCATACTTCGCGCCCGGCAGCGTGATCGTGAAGAATTTGCGCGCACGGCGTGTGCCCATCGCTTCGGCGGCCTCGTATAGACGTCCGTCGGACAGCGACAGCGCCGTCACGAGAATCATCAGCACGTGCGGAAATGCGGCGTACACCAGACTGCATACGATGCCCGGCAGTCCATAGATCGAATTCCCGTGAAGCAAGGGCTTCAGGATGCCCGAGTTGCCGAACCAGTAGATGAACGACACCGCGGACAGCAGCGTCGGCGCAAGCAGCGGCAGCAACGCGACCGTGCGTACGGCGTTCTTCATCGGCATGCACGAGCGGGTCAGTGCGTACGCAAACGTAAAGGCCATCGGAATCACAATCGCCGTCACGAGGCTGGCCACCGTGACCGAATGCAGTGTCGATGTCCACACGCCAGAATCCACCAGATAGCCGGTGAAATTGGCGAGTCCGACGAAATGGCCATCCGCATCGACGAAGCATTTGCCGATGACCAGGGCCAGCGGCACCAGCAGAAACATGCCGAGAAATGCGGACATCAACACAAGCGCCAACTGCGCGATCCGGTCATGCCAATGGCTCTTCTGGCGCACCTCGGCGTGACTTTCCTCGCCGCTGCGGCGCTCGATCAGAACGGCGCTCATTGAAGTCGCTCCTTCGCGGCGGAAAAGACGCACACGTGTTCGCGGTTGATAGCCAGATTGAAGCGCGACCCCGGCTGCAGGCGGGTACGATGCATTTCATGAAACGACAGGTCGGCGACGATCTCCTGCTCGCCGAGCCCGTCCACTTTGAAGCTGACCCGGCAGAACGCACCGAGGAATTCCAGCTTCTCGACTGAGGCGGGCAACAGGTTGTCCGCCTCGTTGCCCGGCGCACTGAGGTGGATGTCTTCCGGGCGCACGAACGCCGACACTTTCGAACCCAGCACCGCGCGCTCCGATCCGCACCCGTAGCGCAGCGCGATGGAGCCCGCCTTGAGACTGCCGTCGCGCGCCACCTCGGCCGGAATCAGATTGACCTTCCCGATGAAATCGGCAACGAACGGCGAGGCCGGCTCGCGATAAATTTCGTGGGGGGTGCCGATCTGCTCGATCACACCCTGATTCATCACCACGATCCGGTCGGCCATTGATAGCGCTTCTTCCTGGTCGTGCGTCACCATGATCGTGGTCACGCCGAGGCGCTGCTGCAACTGGCGGATTTCCTGGCGCAGCCGCACGCGAACGCGCGCATCCAGCGCCGAGAGAGGCTCGTCGAGCAACAGCAGACCCGGCGACGTGGCGAGCGCACGCGCCAGCGCGATACGCTGCTGCTGACCACCAGACAACTGGTTCGGATGCTTTTTCTGCGCATCCGGTAAACCGACCAGGGCGAGCAGTTCATTTACACGGTCGGCGATCGCAGCGCGCTTCATCTTGCGATTCACGAGACCGTAGGCCACGTTGTCGAAGATGGTCAGATTCGGAAACAGCGCGTACGACTGAAAGACGATGCCGTAATCGCGAAGCTGAGGCGGCAGCCGCGAAATATCGCGGCCGTCCTGCGTGATCTGGCCGGCGCTTTGTGTTTCCAGTCCGGCAATGATGCGCAGCAAAGTGGTTTTGCCGCATCCCGACGGACCGAGGAAGCAGAGCATTTCTCCCTTCTTCACGCCAAGATTGATGTCCTCCAGAACCGGCGTGTCGTTGAACCGCTTGTAGACCCGCTCTACGCTCAAATACGTTGTCATCTGCTCCTCCGCTTCCGCTTGCATGTCGACACGGCGCGACGCACTGCCGTGCGCCGCATCGCTGCGTCGTTTGGGGGCCACGCAGCGCGCGCCCCGGCGCTCGTCAATACCTCGTTGAACCTGGTCTTACTTTTGTTCCTTGTTGCCGTAGCGCTTTTGCCAGTCTTCGAGAATTGCGTCGCGGTTCTTTGCGGACCATGTGAAATCGTTCTTCACGAGCAGTTCCGAATAGTTGTCGGGGATGCCGGAGAGTTTCTTCGCGACACCCGGGTACGCAACGATCGCCCACCATTGCGCGGTGATTTCATTGGCCTCCTTGCTGGCCATAAAGTCCGCGAGTTTCTTGGCCGCATCCGGCTGCTTTGTCGTTTTCATGATGCCGGTGGCTTCCATGTCCCAGCCCAAGCCTTCTTTCGGGAAGATCAGGTCGATGGGCGCGCCTTGCGCCTGCAACTCGTGGCCACGGAATTCGAACGAGATACCGATCGGAAATTCGCCGGTGCCAGCCAGCGTGCAGGGCTTCGAACCCGAGTGCACGTATTGCGCGACGTTCTTGTCCAACGCGTCCATGTACTGCCAGCCCTTGTCCTTGCCGAAGGTTTGCAGCCAGGACGTCACGTCCAGATAGCCGGTGCCGGACGACACCGGACTCGGCATCACGATCATGCCTTTATAGACAGGCTTGGTCAGGTCTTCCCATGACGTGGGCTTAGGCAAATGGCGCTTCTCCGCTTCGACGCGGTTGTAGCAGACCGTCGCTCCCCACACGTCCATGCCGACCCAGTGCGGCGGCGTGTTCGTATCGCTGTACTTGCGCGTCAGGCTGTCGAAGCCCTTCGGGGCGTACGGCATCAGCATGCCCTGCAGATCGAGCAGCGTCAGGCTGGAAGCCGCGAGCCCGAGCACCACGTCGGCACGCGGATTGTTCTTTTCGGCGAGCAGCTTGGCCGTGACCGCGCCAGTCGAATCGCGCACCCAGCGGATTTCAATATCCGGGTTGGCCTTTTCGAACGCGTCTTTATAGGGCTTCATCGCTTCGTCTTCGAGCGCCGTGTAAACCAGCAATTGCGTTTTTGCCTGCGCGAACTGGACAGCGCCGAGCGTGACGGTGGCGGCGACCAGACAGCGCAACGCCATATTCAGACGACCTCTACAAGCTTTAAACCCCGACTGTTCCTTCATTTCCAGACCCCTTGAGAAAGTGGCGTCGCGGCCAGCGACGAAAACGACCGGTGCTACGGGACGACTGTGTGCTGCAACCCTCTTAAGCAACTGCTGATGACTGCGGTTGATGATTTGCGATTTGTTGTCTGTTGTTGACAATCTACAAAGCATCAATTTTAATGTCAAGTATTGCCTCACTTTGCCACATAACGCCACATCGTCATTACCCGACTTACCCTAGCCAAGAGGACATGTCATGAGCGAAGCACCGGTTTCCATTGAAGTGAACGGCCGCAGCTACAACTGGATGCGCAGACCCGTCGTCGTGGTCTGCGTGGACGGCTGCGCGTATGAATATCTGGAGATGGCGGCCGCGGCGGGCGTCGCGCCCTTTCTGGCCACGCTGCTGCGTCCCGGCACGTCGCTCAAGGGCGAATGCGTGGTGCCGAGCTTCACGAACCCGAACAACCTGTCGATCGTGACCGGCGTGCCGCCCGCAGTGCATGGCATTAGCGGCAACTACTTTTTCGATCGCGACAGCGGCACCGAGGTGCTGATGAACGATCCGAAGTACCTGGTCGCCCCTACCGTGCTTGCCGGTTTCGCTGAACAGGGTGCGCACGTCGCGGTGGTCACGGCAAAGGACAAACTGCGCCGGCTGCTCGGCAAAGGCCTGAAGGGCATCTGCTTCTCGGCGGAGAAAGCCGACGAAGCGACGCTCGAGGAGAACGGCATCGACAACCTGCTCGAACTGGTCGGTCAGCCGGTGCCGAGCGTCTACAGCGCGGAGCTGTCCGAGTTCGTGTTCGCGGCCGGCGTGCGCCTGCTCGAAACCCGCGATATCGACCTGATGTACCTGTCGACGACCGACTACGTACAGCACAAGTGTGCCCCTGGCACCCCTGGCGCCAACGCGTTTTATCAGATGATGGACGGCTATCTGCAGCGGCTCGACGAACTGGGTGCGATCGTCGCGGTCACCGCCGATCACGGGATGAATGCGAAGCACAACGAAGACGGCGAGCCCAACGTGATCTATCTGCAAGAGCGCTTCGATGAGTGGCTCGGCGAGGACGTTGCCCGCGTGATCCTGCCGATCACGGACCCTTACGTCGTGCATCACGGCGCGCTCGGATCGTTCGCGACCGTCTATCTTCCCGCCTCGGCCGATCACGAAGCAATGCGCCGCCGGCTCGCCGCGGAACCCGGCATCGAACTGGTGCTGACAGGAGCCGAAGGCTGCGCACGCTTCGAACTCCCGCCTGCGCGCATGGGCGACCTCATCGTGATTTCAACGCAAGACGTGGTGCTCGGCACGCGACGCATCAAGCACGATCTGTCCGGCCTCGACGTGCCGCTGCGCTCGCACGGCGGCCTTGCTGAACAGATCGTGCCGCTTCTGTTCAATCAGCCGGTCGCGAAATCGGTCGGCGAGCGGGCACGCTTACGCAACTTCGACATCATCGATATCGCACTCAACCATCTTCAATGATCGGGGATCAGACATGAACGCTGTTGCTGAAATCAAGGCTCAATTGCAGGTGCGTCATGAAGCGCTGCGCATCGGCGGCGAAAAAATCTTTCGCGACGAAGTGATCGAAGTGCGCAACCCTTACGATGGCGCGCTCGTCGGCACCGTGCCGAAAGCGACGCTTGAGGACGTGCGCCGCGCGTTCGAATTCGCGCGCGCGTATCGTCCGGCGCTGACCCGCTATGAGCGCGCCGCGATCCTGCGTCGCGCGGCCGATGCCGTGCGGGCACGCACCGAAGAGATCGCCGCCGTCATCACGGCGGAAGCGGGCTTGTGCAAGAAGGATTCGATCTACGAAGCCGGCCGCGTCGCGGACGTGCTGGTGTTCGGCGCGGGCGAGGTGCTGAAAGACGACGGCCAGATTTTCTCGTGTGACCTCACGCCTCACGGAAAAAAGCGGCGCGTCTATACGCAACGCGATCCGCTGCTGGGCGTGATCTCCGCCATTACGCCGTTCAACCATCCGATGAATCAGGTCGCGCACAAGATCGTGCCGGCGATTGCCACGAACAATCGCATCGTGGTGAAACCGTCGGAGAAAGTGCCGCTGTCATGCTATCTGCTTGCCGACATTCTCTACGAAGCAGGCTTGCCGGTGCAGATGCTGCAGGTGTTGACGGGTGACCCGAGCGTGATTGCCGACGAGTTGATCACGAACCCCGCGATCGATCTCATCACCTTCACCGGTGGCGTCTCGATCGGCAAATCGATCGCCTCGCGGATGGGCTACCGGCGCGCCGTGCTCGAACTGGGCGGGAACGACCCGATCATCGTGATGGAGGATGCCGATCTCGACGAAGCCAGTTCGCTCGCGGTGTCAGGCTCGTACAAGAATTCGGGCCAGCGTTGCACCGCTATCAAGCGCATGCTGGTACACGAGTCGGTCGCCGACCGCTTCACGGATCTCGTCGTGGACAAGACACGCGCGTGGAAGTATGGCAATCCGGCGGATAGTTCGGTCGATATGGGAACGGTCATCGACGAAGCGGCCGCGCAGTTCTGCGAACGCCAGGTCAACGACGCCTTGTCACGCGGCGCCCGTCTGCTTGCGGGCAATCTGCGCGACGGCGCGCTTTACTCGCCGACGGTTGTAGACCGTGTCACGCCCGACATGCCGCTCGTCAAGTACGAGACGTTCGGGCCAGTGTCGCCGATCATGCGCTTTGCCAACATCGACGAAGCGATCCGCATGTCGAACTGCACGGACTATGCGTTGTCATCGTCGGTCTGCACGAACCGCTTCGACTACATCACGCGGTTCATTACCGAACTGGAAGTGGGCAGCGTGAATGTGCGCGAAGTGCCGGGGTATCGGCTCGAACTCACACCGTTCGGCGGCGTGAAGGACTCGGGACTCGGCTACAAGGAAGGGGTGCAGGAAGCCATGAAGAGCTTTACCAATACGAAGACCTACTCGCTGCCGTGGTGAATGTGATGTGAGTGCGAGAAGCGCTGATGCGCTTCTCGCCATGCGCCCGTACTGCCGCGGGTCGCCTCGAATCACGCTGGCCGGCTGGAGTCGCCGGAAACGGCCGGTTGCTCGGCCGTTGAGGTTCCCTTTGCCGTCACCGCGCGATGGATCGCTTCAGTCAGCGAATTGTTGATCTCGATGAGCCGGTGCATCTCATCCTGGATATTCAGGAGCGCCTCAGCGTCCTTGTAGGTCTGTAGCGCCTGCTTGTCCGAGGCTGCGGCCGCAACCTTCTGCCCCACCATGATGACTGACAGCAGCACCAACTGCAAAAAAGTCTGAGCGATCCAGGCGATCAGCGTCGACACGCCGCCCTGAATGGCAGATGGCAAACTGATAAGCGCGATCGCCGCAAAGACATAGGCACACCACATCGTGCCAACCGCGTTGGTGATGACGAGGGCGATTCGCCCGTTCAGGCCCAAATGCTCCTGCGTGGTCAGATGCGGTCCGGTTTTTTCACGTTCCTTGAGTCGCTGATTGGGAAGATGTTCGGTTTTCATTACTGGGTCCCCATTGGAGAGTGAGTAGTCTGCAGCACTATCAGCGCTTCACCGACTTGGTTTCGATTAACTCGCGCAGTGCATCATCCACCGTCTCCAGCAGCGCAAAACGCAACTGGCTTCGTGCGTCGGCCGGGATGTCTTCGAGGTCCGCCGCATTGCGCGCGGGCAGCAGTACCGTCCCAATGCCGGCGCGCAGGGCGGCGAGCACCTTTTCCTTGATGCCGCCCACTGGCAGGACAATGCCACGCAGGCTGATCTCGCCAGTCACAGCGCAATCGCTGCGCACGGCTTGTCCCATCAACAGCGATGCGATCGCAATGAATAGGGCCACCCCGGCACTCGGGCCGTCCTTTGGGACCGCGCCGGCCGGCACGTGGACATGAATGTCGCGTTTGTCGAAGCCCGAACAGTCGATATGCAGCGCCTCGCAGCGCGACTTGACTAACGTCAGCGCGGCCTGGGCACTTTCCTTCATCACGTCTCCCAACTGGCCAGTCAGCACCAGCCTGCCCCCGCCCGGTGTACTACTAGCCTCGATGAAGAGCAGTTCGCCGCCAACGGGTGTCCATGCGAGTCCGGTCACCACGCCCGGCAAACTGGTGCGCATTGCCACCTCGCGCTCATAGCGGTGATGACCCAATATCGACGGCAAGCGATCAGGCTCGATTCGTTCGTGCGTGGCCGGATTCTCGGCAACGCGCAACGCGACATACCGAAACACTGAACCGATCTGCCGCTCCAGGTTGCGCACACCCGCTTCGCGCGTGTAGTCGCGGATGATGGATCGCAGAGCCTCGTCGCTGAGCTCGCATTGCGTGGGGGTCAGCCCGCACGCTTCCAACTGGCGTGGAACCAGGAAGCGCCGGGCGATCTGAAACTTCTCGGCCTCGGTGTAACCGGGCAGATCCAGAAACTCGAGACGGTCCCTCAAAGGCCCGGGAATACCGTCGAGCTGGTTGGCCGTGGCAACGAACACGACGGCGGACAGATCGAAGGGCACGCCAAGGTAGTTGTCCCGGAACGAGGCATTCTGCTCGGGATCCAGCACCTCAAGCATCGCCGCGGCCGGGTCACCGTGCACGCCGTGCCCGAGCTTGTCGAGTTCGTCCAGCAACATGACGCAATTGCGCGCCCCCGCTTTGCGGATCGCCTGGACGATATTGCCAGGCATGGCGCCGATATAAGTGCGCCGGTGGCCTCGGATTTCCGATTCATCATGCACGCCGCCCAGGCTAACGCGAACGAAAGGCCGCGCCAGTGCTTGAGCGATGCTCTGGCCCAGCGATGTCTTGCCCACCCCTGGCGGCCCGAGAAAGCAAAGGATGGGCGCCTTGCCATGCGGATTGAGCTTTCTGACACCAAGATATTCGAGGATGCGGCGCTTGACCTTGTCCAGACCAAAGTGCGCCTCATCGAGGATCTGCCTCGCCTGGGCGATGTCGATCGGCGCTTCCTGCGGAAGTGCCCAAGGCAGTTCGGTCAGCCACTCGAGGTAGCTCGCGCTCATGGAGTATTCGGAGGAGGCGTCCGGCATCCGTTCCAGCCGGACTAGCTCCCTGCGGGCATGGGTTTCGACATCCGACGGCATATGGGCGGCATCAATCGCTTCAGCCAGCTTGCGGGCTTCTTCCCGGTTGTCGGCGCTCTCGCCGAGTTCGTGCTGGATGGTGCGGAGTTGTTCGCGCAGCATCATCTCGCGTTGGCGCTGGTCGAGCCGGCCGCGCGTCTGCTCGCCGATTTCCTGCGACAGGCGAAGAACTTCGATTCGTCCGGCGACGGCGTCCAGCACCTTGTCCAGCCGCTTGCAGAGGTCGAGCGTTTCCAGGATGTCCTGCTTGCGCGCCGGCGGGATGTCGAGCAGACCGGCCACGGTGTCGGCCAGCAATCCGGGCGACTCGATCGCGTCCAATGCCCTCACAAGTTCGCCGCCCGCATTGGGCAACAGTCCGATCATTTCGCCGGCGCGTTGCCGCAGAACCAGCACGCGCGCGTCGATGGCGGAGTCACCAGGCGCGGTGTCGGGCAGCAGTTCCACCCGGGCGGCGCGGAATCCGAGGCCGGCCACCGGCGCGATCAGGCGGAAGCGCTCCACACCCTGGCATATCAAGTGATGCGCGCCATCGTCCGGACTGGTGACATAGCGCAGCACGTTTGCCAAAGTGCCAATCGTGTTGAGGCCATCGAAGGGCGGATCCTGCACCTGAGGATCGCGTTGCAGCACGATGCCCAAGGGCTGCTGGCGCTTGACGGCAGCCTGCACGTCGTCCTTGATCTGCCCATGTCCCGCCGTCAGCGGCAACACCATGCCCGGAAACAGCACGGCATTGCGGACCGGAAGCAGGATCAGACTGTCTTGGGGGAGTTCGGGTGTCGGGGTCGGAGCCGCGTCCGGGCGCACCGGCGTCGATTCGAGAGCCTCATTTTCGCTGTCCGTGCTCATCTTCGTTCCTCGATTCGCCGACGCGCGCCGGGCTCAATCCAGCCTCTCGAAGTCCAGCAACAGGCAACCGTGTTCGGAGTCGCGCCCTGCCAGACGGTAGCGCCCGGCCGGAAGCCGGATGTGCCGCTCGAAGCGGCCATAGGGAATTTCCATGCAATGGACCGCCCCCCCGGCAAAGGCCCGAGGCAATGTCCTCTCGGCGGCAACGACCAGCGTCCCGCCTTCGAGGTCCAGGCTGATCTGATCGGGCGGCACGCCGGGCAGCGCCACCACGATCGCCAGCCGGCCGTCATGCTCGAACACCTCGATGGGCGGCTCCCACATTGGTACCCGCGCATGCTGACCTACCAGGCGGAAGAACTGGCGGTGCAATCGCTCGGCGCGCTCTAGCGCGTCGACGGCGGCTTCCCACATCATGGTATGGCGGGTAGATGTCACGGCTGGCTCCCTGCCTGTCCTGTCGGCCCAACATTGGCTGTCCATTCATCAAAGGCCAACGGTGCACGCGTGTCAAGTAAGCGGGGGAGTGCACCGCACCAACTAGTCCTGCCAGCGGGTCTCGAAATCTTATTGGGCCAGTTGATTATAGTCAGTCTGATCACGCCCGATAGAGGTCGAAATGTCGATGTACTGATCAATGTGACCGATAGTTACTATCGCCTTTTGCGCTGTTGATGTGAGCCGCTGGCCACGCGGAGAATGTAAAGTGGCGAGCTTTCTGCTGTGCAGCGACATCCGACGTGCTGCCTGAAGCGCCAACCCGTGGATTAGCGTGTCGAGTACTGAAGGGGGACCGATGTCAGCCCCCAGGGGAGGTTAGCGTTTTACGCTAAGGAAGGAAGAGTTCAATGCCAAGTGGTAGCGGATCTCCCCTCGACCCGTTTCGAATTGCAAGTGCCGCCTTCTCACCGATCAACTCGCGGTGCCGTTCGAACTCCTGCAACAAATCGCTTTTGTGGCCACCCTGCTGCGACAACTCCTTAAGCACTTCCCTGCTCACAATGCAGAAGTGATGGACGCTGTCGACTCTGATGCCGAACTTAACGGCTTCGCCGTCATTTGCGACACTAATCCCTTCAATGTTGTCAGCCATCATCGCCTCCGTTGGCAGCTAGCTGTGCAAGAAGCCTAGCACGAAAGATCTAACCGTTACGGACTCTTACGTCAACGCGCTGCGATCAACCGCAACGTGGACGTGCAGGATATGCCTAGCCAAAAATCAGGAAATCCTGACATCAAGCCACATCTCAACGTCGCCGTATACCCAATGAGGCGCCGCCAATTCCTTTGGCGCAACACCATGTCCCCTGAAAGCGTCCTGAAGGTAAACAAAATGAATAAATTCGTCTACACCATCCGGTTCAAGATCATTGTCGTCCTCGGCGCCTGCATCACGCTGATGGCCGCGATGGGCGTGATGGCGATCGTTGGGCTCGCAAGACTGAACGCGAACATGAGCGAGACATACGGGGGCACCGTAGTTCCGCTTGCGCAGATCTCCGAGGTACGTGCGGCGCAACTGAACATCAGGGTCAAGCTCAGACGCATTCAGATCGACAAAACGCCCGCCGCAGTCGACAAAATATTACCGATTGTTCTGAGCGAACTCGCCAATATCGACAAGCTCTGGCCGCAATACTATCCGGCAGCGGTATCGAGCCCGAGCGAACGTGAGGCCGCCGACCGGGCGGACCGCGCGCTCAAGGAATTAATTACGCAGACAGGCAATATCATTACGCTTCTGAAAGCCGGAAAATTCGATGCGGCATCGGACCTGATCAGCAGCACTGGGGATCTCGCTGACGTATTGAATCTGGCATTGAGCGACGACACGAAAATAAATGTACTCGAGGCAAAGCAGTTTGCCGACGACGGTGAATCGACCTACAAAACGCTGCTCATGGTGACCGTCGCGCTCCTCAGCACAGGCGTACTGATTGCGGGCGGCATGTCGATTTACCTTATGCGCGTGATTACCCGGCCACTTGACCGGGCAGTCAACATCGCCAACCGGATCGCTGAGGGCAAGCTCGAAAACCGGATTACCGTCGATATACGCGGTGAATTCGGACTGCTGCTCGACGCGTTGAAAACCATGGACGGCAAACTCAGCGATACCGTTCGCGGCATCAAGGCCTCGGCCGAGTCGGTCACGGTCGCTTCACGCGAAATCGCCAGTGGCAATCTCGACCTGTCCGCGCGGACAGAGGAGCAGGCAGCGTCGCTGGAGGAAACCGCAGCCAGCATGACGCAGTTGACCGAGACCGTCAGGCAGAACGCAGACAATGCCCGTCAGGCGAACGCACTGGCCTCGGGAGCAACGGACATGGCGCACGCCGGCAACCAGGCGGTGCAGGACATGGTGGCAAGCATTGGCCGGATCAGTGAAAGCTCCAGCAAGATCCGCGATATCACGAGCGTCATCGAGGGGATCGCATTTCAGACCAATATCCTTGCGCTGAATGCGGCAGTCGAGGCGGCGCGGGCCGGTGAGCAGGGCCGTGGTTTTGCGGTCGTCGCCAGCGAGGTTCGCAGTCTTGCGCAGCGCTCGGCCACTGCTGCACGGGAAATCAAGGAGTTGATCAGCAGGTCCGTTGCGATGATCCAGGGCGGCTCAAAGCAGGCGGCCGACGTGGGCGTCACCATAGGACAGGTCAAGCAGGCGATCAGGCAGGTCGCCGACATTGTGGGGGAAATCGCCGCCGCTTCGGAGGAACAGAGCCGGGGTATCGAGCAGGTCAACCAGGCCGTGACACAAATGGATGACGTGACCCAGCAGAACGCGGCACTTGTCGAGCAGGCTGCCGCAGCGGCGCAATCCCTCGAGGAGCAGTCTTCGAAGCTGCTGGACGCCGTTCTGGTGTTCAGTACGACGGACACGGAGTCCACACGAACGCCTGCGCGCGCCGTCGGAAGCCATGCGTCGACCGTCCGTCGCGATCTCGCGATGGCAACGCGTTGAGCACCCCCATAGACGCGTTATCCATCGCGATCCACGAACTCCTTCAGATGGACACTTACAGGTGAATCCGCAGACGTTTGTCCTACAGGCGCGGCTTTGCGCTCGCGCCACGGCGCTCAAAGCGCGGATGACTGAAGCGCATGATCAGGCGAAGGGGCTGATCGAGCGCGCCGAGGGTTGTCTCGCCGTGCTGGAACATCTGCGACAGAGTACCGCCGCCCTGACAAACATTTCCCCCGGCACCGACGTCAGTCTTTTTGCCAAGGAACTGCATCGTTCAGAGAGCGGTTGGCACGACCAGTTGCAAATGTTGAGGGCGTTACTGACTGAACTCACGGCTCAGACTCATAGCGCCCGCGGCGAGATCGAGTCGCTCGCCGCGCTAGCGATTGGTCCGCAGACTGCCCCCGAGACGATTGCCGATGCTGAGTTCGCCGTCGAAGCGAGTGAAGCGCACTTTCGGGAGGTCATCGCGCAGTTGGAAGCAACGCAGGTGTGGTTCGAACACTTCGACACACAGATCAATACGATCATGGCCAGTTTGCGAAAATCGCGCTAGCGCTGGGCGACAGACAGACCGCTTAACGAAGCTGTTCCACCAGGGCATCAGCGCCCTTGTCGAGGCCGGTCTTCGCGGCCCCCAACGAACCAAAGGCCGCCGGCAGATTCATGGCATTCGGATACTGCTTCGAGACGTAGGCCTTCAGCAGACGGCCGCTGGTGCCGTCAAAGACCTCCACAGAGTAGGTAACCGAGCCGCTGAAGGCCCCCTGCCCCCCGCGGACTGCCTGTACGCCGTTATAGAGATTGCCCGCAAGGTCGAAATGCATGAACTGGCCGACGAGTAACGTCGTCTTTTCGGCGCCTGTTAGTGTCAGCTTGACCCGCAACGTATTGGGGCCTGCATGCGTCGCAACGCTGAACCGTTTCGCGAGTTTCTCGGAGAACGTCTTCCCCATGTAATCGGCGAGCCCTGCCTTGTCGGCCTCTTTCAGGTCACCGAACTGGTTGTCGCTGCCTTGATACACGGTGACCGGGTCCAGTATCACCTGCGTGTATTGGGGCCAGGCAACTGAAGTGGCGTACTTGTAGGGAACCTTGCCGGAGTCGTCATCACGATTCTGTTTCAATTGCGACGACGATGCGATGCCCGTGTAGGCCACCGGTTGCACGCCGGCACACGCTGTCAGGGTTAGCACCGCTACTCCGGTGAAAAGAAGCGGGACTAGTTTGTTCTTGAACATTTAGGTTTCCTCGAAAGCCCAGTTAAGTGCCAGGTGGCGCTCAGTTCAGGCGAGAACTGATCAGGTCGCCACAGTAGCACTGGCAGAATAAGATGTAAACCGTCCAGACGGTCTGTACATTGAAAAATCGAGGGCGTACAATTGCGCTTCGTCAGGAAAACGCCTGCTCAGCCTGCGGTACGTAGACCGCTCGCCAGCAGTGCGTTGCAGCCGGCTATTTGTTCACAAACAGAAGAGAGGCGCGCCAGCGGATCCGGTGCGCGCTGCAATCGTCGCAACGTCATCAATATCGATAATGGATAACCAGACCCGCTCGGAGATTTCCCGCAAAAAAGCGATTGCTGCCGCTTTCACCATCCTCACCCGAGACGGTGTGGGCGGGCTTACGTTCGATTCGCTGTCGCGTGAAAGTGGTATCAGCAAGGGTGGACTGCTTCACCAGTTCCGCACCAAGCACGGGGTGCTGTGCGCGCTGTTGGAACAGCATCAGATTCAGTTCGAGCAAATCGGACGCGAATATATCGCGAAAGAAGGCGCGTCAAAGGCGGAGCCAACGCTTGCAGCCCAGATTGCAATGTACCGGGAATCCTCGAATCAGCCACATTCCGTGGCACGGGCTATTCTTGCAGCGCTCGTCGAGAGCCCTGAATTGCTCGAAAGCATCAAGGCGTCTGACACGGCAAAAATGAAGGCGTTGCAGGATGAGGCGCCTGACCTCGACTTGTCATTGTTGCGATACTTTGCGGCCAGCGGTCTCGCATTTCATTCTTTGATGGGGCTGTCGCAATTGAGCAATTCGGCACGGAACAGACTATTCGACCGTCTTCTTGACGAAGAAAGTTGGCCGGCGCAGGTTCCACAACCCAAGCCTCGTAAGCGGTCGGCCCGCTAACCGCCGCTGGCGTGAGCCGGGGAACGACGTGATCGGCGAGCGTTGACTGAATAGTCAGGCTACGCCGAACGTATCGTTCGAGACAGCGCGGCCGCGTATCAATCACATCCCTTTAGGCGAAAGGGGGCGTTTTCATACGCCCCCTTTCGCGCGCCGCCTCGCCCCGTTACGTCGGGAGCGCAACACTTCTAACGCGTGCGCATTACCCTGGTTTCAGTGGAATTTTCCGTACAATACAAACCGTCTATCCGGTTTACATTCTGTATTTGCAGTGCTACGCTGAGGCCTCACCTGAATCGTCAGCTCTGGGATCTCCCAGAAAGATACGTGTGAAGACAACGGCCAATCGGGCCCAGTCCGTCGAGTTGGCCAATGTCTACTTCCTTACGACCCTCACCCCGAAAGTCAGATTGGGGCGATTCAGGATCGTGTTTCCACGAGCGGATGCAGAAGATGAATAGAGACAACTTGATCGCATGTCACGAATGTGACTTCCTTCAGCGAGAAACGCCGCTCGTTGAGCGCGGTACCGCACGATGTCAACGGTGTGGTGCTGCACTCTACCGATACCGAAGCGTGCCGATGTCGCAAGACTGGGCATTGGCGTTTACCTTGGCCGCGGCGATCCTCTTCGCTGTTGCCAACCGCTTTCCGATTTTTGAACTCTGGGTCAATGGGACATCTGTCGAAACCACTCTTTTCGGCGCAGCGTCCGCGCTTTACGCCGATGGCATGTGGCCCATCGCGGGCCTTGTGTTCGTAACAACACTTCTGATGCCTTCATTGAATATAGCAGCGGTGATCTATCTTCTCCTGCCGTTGCATACAGGCGGATTTCCGCACAAACCTGAAATCGTTCTTCGTGTGCTGCGGCACGTTGCGCCATGGGCAATGATCGAAGTGCTGATGGTGGGCATGCTGATCGCGCTCGTCAAACTCCAGCACATCGCGACAGTCGTCCCCGGGGTGGGTGCGTGGGCATTCGGAGCCGTGATGGTTCTGCTTGCCGCAGCGACTGTTGCGTTTAACCCCCGTGAACTATGGGCGCGTATCGACACAATACGACGCGATGTCGGCATGTCACACGCGCAGAATGCCGATATCACCGTGGCGACCGCCGCGCGCGCTGGTCTATTCGCCTGTCACGATTGCGGCCTGCTCTCAAAGCCGCTTTTCCCCCATGTCCACGCCGGAATCTGCCCACGTTGTGGCGCAGTGCTGCACTCGCGCAAACCCAATAGCCTGGTTCGCACGTGGGCATTCCTGTTCGCCGCCATGGTCCTTTACATCCCCGCCATTCTCCTGCCGGTCATGGTCACCAGTACCTTATTCGGCGCCCGCTCCGACACGATCCTGAGCGGCGTCGTATTGCTCTGGACCTCCGGGTCGTGGTTGCTGGCAACAATCGTTTTCATCGCAAGCATCGTAGTGCCAGTGCTCAAGATTCTTTCATTAGCCTATCTCGCGTGGAGTACCCAGTTGCGCTCTCCGCGAATTCCCCACCAACGCACGCGTATTTATCGAGTGATTGAGTTTGTCGGTCGCTGGTCGATGCTCGATATTTACGTGATCACCATCCTCGTCGCGTTCGTGCAATTCGGTTCGATCGCAACAATCGACGCAGGTCCCGGATCGATTGCCTTCGGCGCGGTAGTCGTGTTGACCATGTTCGCCGCGTTGTCGTTCGACCCGCGGCTCATCTGGGACGCAGTGGAGTCAGAACGTGAATGAATTGCCCGGACAGAAAGATGATCAGGATACGTCCGGTTTTCCGAGCGTCGTTGCGGTCAAACATTCGAAGTGGCGCTTGCAGCTCGTGTGGCTGGTGCCCGTTGTCGCCATGCTGATCGCCGGTTGGCTGGCCGTGAAGTCCGTCATGCAAACAGGCCCGACCATCACGATCAGGTTTTCCACTGGCGAGGGTATTGAGGCCGGCAAGACGAAGATCAAGTTCAAGAACGTCGATATTGGCGTAATCAGGAACGTTGAACTCTCAGACGATCACAAGACGGTGCTTGCAAGCGCCGAAATGTCCCGCAACGCTTCCAGCATGCTCGTCGACGATACCCGCTTCTGGGTCGTTCGACCGCGTATATCGGGCGGCACGGTATCGGGCATCGGCACGTTGTTGTCCGGTTCCCACGTCGGAATGGATATCGGCACATCGCAAAAGGCGCGACGCGATTTCGTCGGACTCGAGTCACCGCCAGTACTCGCTTCCGGTGCGCCGGGGCGGGAGTTCGTGCTTAAAAGTGAAAACCTCGGCTCACTCGATATCGGCTCGCCGGTGTTCTTCAGAAGGCTTCAGGTTGGCCAGATCGTCTCTTACGCACTCGATCCCGAAGGCGCGGGGATGATCGTCCACGTCTTTGTCAATGCGCCTTACGACAAGTACGTGACGAACGACACCCGCTTCTGGCATGCAAGCGGCTTCGATGTGACCGTGGATACGACGGGCGTGAAAGTGGACACCGAATCATTGGTATCGATCCTGATTGGTGGCCTTGCATTCGAGAATCCACCCGACACAAAGACCAGGGTTGAAGCCGATTCCCTGCACCAGTACCCGCTTTTCCTCAATCGAACAGAAGCGATGAAGCGGCATGACTCAATCACCGACAAGTACGTGTTGAACTTCAAGGAGTCTGTGCGTGGGCTTACCGTGGGAGCACCCATCGACTTCCGCGGGATCGTCATTGGCGAGGTATCGGGAATCAACACACACTTCGACCCAGCTACACGGGAATTCAGTATCCCGGTTGAAGTCAACATTTTCCCGGAGCGCCTCATCCCACGCGAAGAATGGCAGGATCAAGGCAGCCAGATATCCTCGGCGCGAAAGGAATTCGCGGACTACCTGATCTCAAAGGGGCTACGGGCACAACTGAGGACAGCAAGCCTGCTGACCGGACAACTGTACATCGCGATCGATTTCTTCCCCTCCGCGCCGAAAGTGACCATGGACTGGAGTAAAAAGACGCCGCAATTGCCCACCGTGCCAGGCAATCTGCAGGGGCTTCAGGAATCCATTACCGATCTCGTCGCGAAGCTGAACCGTATTCCGTTTGAAGGAATAGCCACAGACTTGCGCAAGACACTGGGTGATGCGGACACGCTGTTGAATACGATCAATACGGATATTGCGCCAGACGCAAAAACGACGATGGCCGCGGCTCGTGAAGCACTCGCGTCCGTCAATCGCACGATGCAGAGCGATTCACCTTTACAGCAAAGTACCAACGACACCATGCGCGAGGTCTCGCGGGCTGCCGCCTCGGTCCGTTCGCTTGCGGAATACCTCGAACGTCATCCCGAAGCGCTGATCCGTGGCAAAACCGAGGACAAGCCATGAGCCGGCGGTCAGTATTACCTGTGTCGATGATCGCGCTTGTTCTTGCCGCCGGGTGCGCAACGTCACCGACGCCGGCGTTCTATACATTGAGCGCAGTCCAGCATATTGAACAGTCGCCAGGCGCGAGTCCGATTGCAATCGCGATCGATCTGGTTACGGTTCCCGAACTGGTCGATCGCTCGCAAATAGTCACGAAGCTCGACGCGAACCGCGTCCGTATCGACGAGTTTGCGCGCTGGGCCGATCCATTGAAGAGTCAGATTCCCCGCGTACTCGCTGCGGATCTGGCGGAGATCATTCCGGGGGTGGTCGTATCGACTGTTCCACAGCGCGCGAACGATGGCGCTTACCGCGTAACGGTTGACGTGCAGAACTTCGATTCATCGGCGGACGGTACCGTGATGCTGATCGTTATCTGGTCGGTGCGTCCTCCAAACGGAGGAAAGCAGATTGCAGGGCGCTCTGTCGTTCGTCGGACCGCCGTCGGCTCTGGTTATGACGCCCTGGTCAAAGCACACAGTCAAGCCCTGTTGTCTGTAGCGAAGGATATCGCCGCGGCGACGCAATCGGCTTTGCGACTATGAAAGCGTCAGGTGCGCGCTTTCGCGTCAGGAGAATACGCTCACCAGCTTTTCATGAAGATCGCAAGGTAGATTGGAACCCCTCACCCTGCCATGCCGAAGCGGATAGCGCAGCGACCGGCACTACGTTAGCATCGGTCGCTGCGTCGTTCAGGCCGTACTTGCATGAAGGGACTCAAGTACCGGAATCCGCCCTTCCGGGTCCGAATGGTGGCGTGAAGACTTACTCCGCCTGCGTTTCAGCATGGAACGGATAGTCGGTGTAACCGCGTGCGTCGCCGCCATAAAAGGTACTACGGTCGTACCGGTTGAGTGGCAAATTCAACCGCAGGCGCTCGGGCAGATCGGGGTTGGCGATGAAGTGGCGACCAAACGCTACGATGTCCGCATGGCCCGCTTCGATGATCGCGTCCGCAGTCTCTTTCGTGAAACCACCTGCAGCGATTAGCGTGCCCGTGAACTTCGGGCGCAGACGGCGCGCCGCGACCGGATCGAGAACTTCGCCGATCGTCTCCGTGCCCTTGATGCGTGGCTCGACCACGTGGAGATAACCGATGCCACGCTTATCCAACTGCTCCGTCACGTAACCGAAGGTGGTTTCCGGATCACTGTCATGCATCGAGCCATAGGTGCCGCTCGGCGCAATGCGCACGCCAACCCGATCCGCTCCCCACACCGAAATCAGCGCATCCGTCACTTCGAGAAAGAAACGGGCGCGATTTTCAATCGGTCCGCCGTACTCGTCGGTGCGAGCATTCGAGCCGTCCTGGAGAAACTGGTCCGGCAAGTAGCCGTTTGCACCGTGCAGCTCCACACCGTCGAAGCCCGCGCGCAGTGCCCGCTCGGCACCCCTGCGGAAGTCCTCGATAATGGCGGGGATTTCGTGCAAATCAAGCGCACGGGGCATCGCGAATTCGACTTCGCCGTTCACCGAATACGCATGGCCTTCGGCTTTCAGCGCAGACGGAGCGACGGGCGCCGCGCCACCGGGCTGAAGATCGGGGTGAGACTGACGGCCGACATGCCACAACTGAAGGAAGATGCGAGCGCCTTTGGCGTGCACGGCATCCGTGATCCGGCGCCACCCCGCGATCTGATCGTCTGAGTAGATTCCCGGGGCCATTGCATAGCCGTAACCCTGTACCGAAACGGGGGTTGCCTCCGTGACGATAAGACCACCTTCGGTTGCGCGCTGCGTGTAGTACTCAACCATCAGATCGCCCGGCACGTCGCCGGACTCCGAACGCATGCGTGTCAATGGCGCCATCGCGACGCGATGGGAAAGCGTGTAAGGGCCTACTTTGACGGCTGAAAATAGCTTGCTCATGGAGTTACTCCTTGCGGATCAGTTAGTACCGGCTCGCGGTACGAGCGCGGTAATACGTTCGATGGCTCTTGCGGCTGCGGCGGCGAGCCACAACGGCGATTTGCTGTCAGACGAGCGCCCGGTAGCAGTTCGCCAGACACAGAA
Source organism: Paraburkholderia sediminicola (assembly GCF_046026675.1). GTDB lineage: Bacteria > Pseudomonadota > Gammaproteobacteria > Burkholderiales > Burkholderiaceae > Paraburkholderia > Paraburkholderia sediminicola_F. The sequence continues at coordinate 3,443,946 of NZ_JAQQEY010000002.1, forward strand.
GCATCGTCGTTGAATTGAACGGGCCAGGGTAGGCAGGGCGACTGCATAACAGTCATTCTCCTGGGGCATATCGGGCAGACCTCATCCCGGTCGGTGAACGGCTTACGGCGCAAGGGAAGGCGCTGAGGATAAGAACGCGTTCCGTATGCCTGTGCGGAATGAGTGCTATGCCGGCGCTACGGAAAACAGCGTGGCGCGGTGGTGTATCTTCCGGCAAGCAGGTTTCGTCGCGCGTGTTTGAAGGTGCGACGCACGAGCCCCAAACATCTGTTCCAGGAGGGACGACCGTGGACCGACTGACAGCGATGGAAACGTTTGTGTGTGTGGTGGAGTCTGGCTCTTTTTCGGCGGCAGCGCGGCTGCTGAACGTTGGGCAGCCCGCCGTTTCCAAGTCCATCGCGCAACTCGAAGAGCGGCTCGCAGTTCGACTGCTGCTCCGCTCGACGCGCGGGCTGACGCCGACCGAAGCGGGCCACGCATTTTACGAGCGCGCAAAACGGGCGATCGAAGAGGCGGACGAGGCCGAGGTTGCGGCAAGAGGATCGGCTGGCGCCCTCTCGGGTCGTCTCAGGATTTCAGCAGCGGTGACCTTTGCGCGAATTCACATCCTTCCGCGGCTCCAGACATTTCTTGATCGACACCCTGAACTCAACATCGACATCGTGCTCGACGATGAAAACATCGATCTGCTGGAACGCGGCATCGACGTTGCACTCAGGATGGGGGTGCTCGGTGACTCGAACATGACTGCACGCAAGGTCACTCACGGTCGGCGTTGCGTCGTCGGCACGCCGGCCTGGTTCGCAAAAGCCGGCGAACCGCGGGTTCCTGCGGATCTGCTATCGCATCAGGCGATCGTGTATGAGCAGAGCGGCGGCGGAAGCGTGTGGTCGTTCAGGCAAGGCAATTCGGAGACGGCCATTGTCGTGGCCGGGCGCGTCCGCGTGAACGCGGCGGAAGGCGTGCGCGCGGCCGTGCTCGCTGACATGGGTGTCGCGATCGCTTCGGAATGGATGTTCACGCCGGAACTCGCAAGCGGTGCCGTTAAACGCGTGCTGCCCGATTGGGAATTGCCTGGTATCGACCTGTGGGCAGTTTTTCCCAGTGGGCGCATGGTCAGTGCAAAGGCACGCGCTTTCGTCGCCTGGGTCGAGGAGCTATTCGGCCCTCAGATTGAAGCCTTGCCGATCGAGGCGCCGCCATCGACAAACAACGTTTGACCCGTAATGAAAGCAGCGTCGTCGGACAGCAGGAAAGTGATGGCTCCAGCAATCTCGTCTGGCTTGCCGAAGCGTTTCATCGGGACGGCGGCGAGATAGCGCTGCTCCCCTTCGCTTCCTGGCGCGTTGTTGGCTCTAAACAGCTCGGTTTCCGTGGGGCCGGGCGCTACGGAATTGACCGTGATGCCGGTGGTCGCCAACTCAAGCGCCCAGGAGCGCGAAAAACTCACCAGGGCGGACTTGGCGGCGGCATAGGCCGTACGCTCCACGATGCCAAGGACAGTGAGGCTCGTAATGTTGACGATCCGCCCCCAGCCTTGGGCGCTCATATTGGGCAGGAGTGCCTGCGCCGCCTGTATAGCTGGATGCAGATTGAGCGACATGACGGAGTCAAGCGTGTCCAGATCGATGGCGCCCAGCCTCTGCGGCTTGACGAGGCCAACGTTATTGACCAGGCCGTCGAACTTGTATTCCGCCACAAGCCTATCGAGCGTAGCCTGCGTTTTCACGCGGTCGGACAGGTCGACAGACACGAGCGTTCCTGGGAAGCCGGGGTCGTCTGCCTGACGTGCCAGTCCCACAACCCGGTGCCCGTCTGCATTCAGCCGCGCTGCGACGGCTCTGCCGATGCCTTTGCTGGCACCGGTTACAAGAAAAGTACGTGATTTCATATTGCCTCGATATTGATGTGCCGGCTTGCCTGTCCAATCGTTCCCGGCGGTTCACGGCCGGGAACGAAGCAGGACCGAATCAGGATGCCGAAGCAACCTTCTTGCGGAGGACCGGCAACATATCCTGAGGCTCAGGACGGTGCGTATAGTCCGGGTTAACTTCCGAGTACAGGATCGTTCCGTCTTGCCCGACCACGTAGCGCGCCGGCATCGGCAACGTCCAACTATCGTCTCCGTTGAACGCCGGCAGATCGTTTTTGAGGCTCTTGTACAGATCCACGAGATAGTCGGGCAAAGCAAAGCGAATGCCGAATGCGGCGGCCACATCGTTGTGCGTGTCGCTCAGGATCGGGAAGTTCAGCTTGTTGGTGCGGACCGATTTGCGGCTGTTCACGGCATTCTGCGGAGAGATCGCAACCAGAGTTGCACCTTCGGCCTTGAACGACGGGAGCGCTTCTTCAAGGGCCGTCAGTTCAAGATTGCAATACGGGCACCATACGCCACGGTAGAAGCTGATCACGAGCGGCCCCTGCTTCAGCATTTCGACAGACGACACGGGTTTTCCCTCCGGATCATTGAGGGTAAATTCCGGCGCTACGTCGCCTGCTTTGAGAGCGCGCGCGGCCTGACCGGACGCCACGAGTTCGGCCGTCGCACGTTCCACGATCGGATGGATTTCCGGCGGTGCAAAGAATGGGGCTTTGCCGCCTTTGAAATCGGCCTTGAATGCGTCGAGCCTGGCTTGAAGTGACATGACAATCTCCTTCCTCATGATGTTTAACGCACATTGCGTAGGAGGGATAGTCTGCCAATGCAAACCGACGGAGAAGACAGCGCGGGTGCATAACTGTCATTCCTGCTGGGCATGGGAAGCGATGGCTAGATGGACGACAACCTGTTGTCCGGCCACCCGAAATACCGCCACCACAGAGCGCAGGCGCCCCGCCTGTTCGTCGAGCGACGCCGCAGCCGCGGCCGCCTGCTACCTCGACCAGCCGGGTGTCGCCGCTGACATTCGCCACCGAAGCCTGGATCAGGCTCTTGATATCTTTCGCGGCTGCGGCGCTGCGTTACGCAAGGGCGCGGACCGCCGGCCACTACGGCAAAACCCCGCCCCTCCTCGCCTGCCCGCGCTGCCTCGATAGCGGCGTTGAGCGCGAGGATGTTGGTTTGAAAGGCAATGGCTTCGATAACCGAGGTGATCTCGGCGATCTTTTTCGACTCGCTCTCGATCAGCTTCATCGTCCCGACTACTTCCTGCACCGCGAACCGCCACGCGCTATGGCCTCCGTCGCTGCATTGGCGAGCCCGTTTGCCTGTCTTGCGTTGTCCGCGTTCTGCTTAACGGTCGCCGTAATCTGCTCCATGCTGGCAGCCGTTTCCTGCAATGATGCCGCCTGTTCCTCAGTGCGTTGGGACAGATCGAGGTTGCCTTGTGCGATTTCGCCTGAACCGGTTGCGATCCCGAAGCGAATTGCCGTGGCAGCGTCGACAGACACCGCCACGCCACCCGTCGATTAGAACTTGTGGATGATGCCTACGCCAGCAGCAAACTGGCTGCGTGACGAAGACGGCGCGCTGTTCTGGCCGTCGCCGATATCGGCCGTTGCGTTGATGATGCTCGTGCCGTTCGTGCCGATCGTCTGGCCACCCGCACGCTGATAGGCTTCCAGCGCGTACAGACCGGTGCGCTTGGAGAGGCTGTAGTACTGCGAGAGGTTGAACTGCTGGTAGCGTGCCGAGCTCGAGATGCCATTCGACTGCGTTGCGCGCGTATAGCTATAGCCCGCAGCCAGATCCAGCACCGTCAGCGGCTTGAAGTGCAGCACTGCACCCGCGGTGTTGAAAATCGCCTCGTTGTGGAACTTCGAGTTGATGCCCGGGATGTATTGCACGTTCGAATACGAGAACGAGACGTCCCATTGCGAGCTGAACGCATAACCGCCCGTCACCGCAACGCGCTGCTGCGCCTGCGCCGTCTGGTAACCGTTATTGATGCCCGACACACCCGCCTGCGCGCCCGCATTCGACGTCGTGGAATCCGCACCCCACGCACCGCCGCCAGGCGTCGAGTTATTGATGCGCTGGTAGCCTGCCGCGATACCGAACGGACCATTCAGGTACTGGATTGCCGCGCTATACGTCGAACCGGCATTGGTGCTGCCCGCCACGCCGCCCACCGAATACGAACCGCTCACCGTCAGGCCATACATGCTCGGCGACGTGTACACCAGCGAGTTGTTGGCGCGGTACAGCGTATCCAGCGAATCGATATCGCCCGGGTGTGCGCCGTATGCGCCCGTCAGCCACGTGGTCGGGCTATAGGGCGACAGCAGTGTGTAGTACGACGTGTATTGACGGCCGGCCGTGAACGAGCCGTAGGTGGCGTTGGCCACGCCGACATACGCCTGCCGGTTGAACGCCAGACCGGTGACGGACTGTGCGCCGGTTGCGCTGTTAAAGCCCTCTTCCAACTGGAAGATCGCCTTCGTGCCGCCGCCCAGATCTTCGGAGCCCTTCAGGCCGAAGCGGCTGCCCGCCCAGATGCCGTTCACCATCTTGATCACCGAGCGGCCGCCACTCGTCGAACCGAGCGACGTCTGGCTGCTCTGATAACCGATCCCCGTATCGACGATCCCGTACAGCGTCACACTGCTCTGAGCGTGCGCGCCGAGGGCGACCAACCCAAGGGCCGAGGTTGCTATTACCTTTTTCATTTCTGCTCCTCTTTAAAAATATTTTCTTAGTCCCGAACACCAGTAATCGCCCCGGTAACGCAAGGTGTGCAGAGCTAGCCGGCTCAGCATGCCGGTGCAAATGCGAAGAGGGGTGAGCACTGAGTGACGCCTGGATCTCCAAATCAGCACGCAGTGTCGTTCAAACACGATCCGATGTCTTTCGGGGTTTATACGCATTTGTACGATCTAGTTAGTTTTTTTATAGTGTAATTCTGGTTGAGCCAGGGTGACCGGCCCGATCAACTCGAGGTTCCGAACAACTGCACCACCAGACCACGCAGCCAGCGGTTGCCCGCTTCATGGTGATATCTGGCGTGCCAGTGCTGCCGAACGGCAAAACCATCCACGGGAACCGGGCATGGGTGGACCGCCAGATCGTTGACCTTTGCCAGCGTCTCACCGATGTGTCGCGGCAGCGTAGCGATCAGGTCGGTACTCTTGATGATCGCCCCGAGCCCCAGGAAACCCGGCAATTCCAGCACCACGTCGCGTTCGATATGCTCACGCACCAGCGCCTGTTCGAGCAGTTGCGCTCCCGTCCCCGCGGTGATGGCGACATGTCCCTCCACGCGATAGTGCTTCAGGCCGAGTTTGGCGCCTAACCTCGGGTGACGGCGATTCGCCAGACAGACCCAGTCCTGCAGGTATAGCTGCTGCTGGTAAATCCCACCGCCAAGCCAGGGCACATGGCCGATCGCAAGGTCGGCCTCACCGGATTCCAGCGCCCGTTCCGTATTGCCGTCAATCCTCGTCGCTTCCAGGCGTAGGCCCGGCGCTTGTGCGCGCACGTGCGCCAGCATTCGTGGCAGCAGCGTTATGTGGCTGGCGTCGGTCATGCAGATACGGAACCGCCGCTTCGCGGTGGCTGGATCGAACGCGATCTCCCAGGCAGCGAAGCGTCGCAGCGATTCGAGAATCTCCCGGCACGGACCGATCAGCGCATCGGCTTGCGGCGTCGGCGCCATACCGCCCGATGTACGTATGAACAACGGGTCCTGTAGATGCTCCCGCAAACGCCCGAGCCAGATGCTAATCGTCGGCTGACTTTGTCCGAGCTGCTCGGCCACACGCGTGACGCTGCGGGCATCGTACAGAAGGTCGAAAAGCTGCAGAAGTTTCAGATCAGGAAGTTCGGTCGAGTTCATAGAATTATTGCCCTCCGCAATGACGTTATTGTATTCATTGCATTGCCGATATGATCGTCGGCTCGTATCTTGGTCTCCAAGTTAAGGAGACGGCAGTGAAGATTGCGATTCTGGGTGCGGGGGCGCTGGGCTGTGCCATTGGTGCGGCGCTGACCGAAAGCGGCAACGAGGTCTGGTTGCTGAACCGTTCGGCGGTGCATGTGGAGGCGATGAGGCGTGATGGTCTACAGGTGGACGATGCGGAGGGTTCCCGTCGCGTGAAGGTCCGCGCGGCGACGCAGGCGGCCGAGGCCGGCGTCGTCGATCTGGTCGTTGTGCTGGTCAAATCATTTCACACCGATGCCGCGATGCGCGGAGCACTGGAGCTGATCGGACCCGAAACGCTGATCCTGTCGTTGCAGAACGGCTTGGGGCACGAGGATGTGCTTGCCGGCATCGTGGGACGCGAGCGCGTGCTGGCTGGCAAGACGTACGTTGGCGGCGTGATGCGCAACCCGGGCCACATCGAGTCAGGCGTCGCCGGCAAGGTCACCTACATCGGCGAACTCGACGGCCGGATTACCTCCCGCACGACGGCACTCGCCGAAACCTTCTGCGCCGCAGGACTGGCCACCACGGTCAGCGACAACATCGTCGGCACGATGTGGGACAAGCTGCTGGTCAATGTCGCGACTGGCGCGCTGACCGGTGTCACCGGCCTGACGTACGGCCAACTCTACGACGAAGCGCTTCTGAAGACGACCGCGCTCGCAGCGGTCGCCGAGGCGATGGCGGTCGCGCACGCCGCCGGAGTGAAGCTCTCCACCACCGATCCCGAACGCCCGTGGACGCTTGCCGGAGAAGGACTCTCCCCTGCCTTCAAGACCTCGATGTTGCAAAGCCTCGAGAAGGGCTCCATCACCGAAATCGACTTTATCAACGGCGCGGTCGTGCGCTGGGGACAACGGCACGGCGTGCCGACCCCGGTCAACGCGACGCTGGTGGCCTGCATCAAGGGCATCGAGCGCGCCATGACCGACCGGCAACATCTGGAGACAACCGCATGAACGGCAGCAAGGCCTATCTGGAGCACGTCGCCATCTGGGTGAAAGATATTCACTGGCATATCCGTTTTTTCGAAGACGTGCTCGGCATGACGATGCGCGAGATCGACGGCACTGTCGAGGAACCCCGGCAGTACTGGACGCTCGGCGGTCTGCAATTCATCCATAACCCCAACCATGACGCACCTGAAGGCCGGCTCGGCCATCTCGGCGTGATGTGCGAAGACATGGAGGCGGCGCTCGCCGCCGCGCATCGATACGACGTCAGCGAAATGCCGCAGGGACGCAACTGGTTGCGCCTGCCGGACGGACTCGCCGTCGAACTGATTCAGGCTAAGCCCGCCTCGTGTGTGGCGCGGGCACTGGACATCAACCCGCGCGCGGAGGTGTGATATGACGATCGTCGATAAATACTGGGACGATGCCCGCGAAGGCGACGAATGCGTGAGCCCGACTTACACGGTGACCAAAGAACGCATCCTGGCCTACGCCGATCTCACTGGCGATCACACGCCGGTCCACGTAGACGAGGCATACGCGAACGCGAGCCACTTCGGATCAATCGTCGCACACGGCCTGTTTGGCTTGTCTATCGCCGATGGCCTCAAGACCCAAAGCAATTACCGTTTCCTGCCGGGTATGTCGCTCGGCTGGACGTGGGATTTCAACCTGCCGATCAAGGTCAACGATTTGCTGCACGTGAAATTCCGCGTGGGCGCGATGCGCGCGAGCAAAAGCCGTCCAGACTGGGGCATCGTCGTGCTGCCCTCCGATCTGATCAATCAGAACGGCCAGGTTGTCCAGCACGGCGAGCATCGTCTGATGGTGCCGCGCCGACCAGGAGCGTTCTGATGCAAGCCCGTCCTCTCGAAGGTATTCGCGTCGTCGACTACAGCCACTTCCTGGCCGGTCCGTATGTCGGGCGATGCCTCGCCGCGCTCGGCGCCGAAGTCATCAAGGTCGAACGTCCGGTCAGCGGGGACGCTGGACGTCAGCACGCCACCGTGCTCGATGATGAGCAGAGCGGCTACTTCCTGCAGCTCAACATGGGCAAACGCGGCGTGAGCGTCAACATGAAGGACTCGCGCGGCAAGGAATTCATGCAACGCCTGTGCGACTCGGCGGACGTGTTTGTCGAGAACTATCGGCCCGGCGCGCTGAACAAGCTCGGACTCGGCTATGACGAGTTGTCCGCGCGCAATCCGGGCCTCGTCTACTGCTCGATCTCGGCATACGGCCATACGGGACCGGACGCGCATCGCGCCGGCTTCGGCCTGATTGCCGAAGCGAAGAGCGGGATCATGCAGATGATCGGCAATCCCGGCGAGCCGCCGCCGCTAATGCGTATCTCGCTCGGCGACATGTACACCGGCATCCACGCGGTGGCGGCGATCAACGCAGCGTTACTCGGCCGCGTGAAGAGCGGCCGGGGCCAGCACATCGATATGGCGCTGTATGACACGCTCGTGTCGATGCACGAATACGCGGTGCAGTGCTACACGATGCAAGGCGCCGTCCCCGAACAGACCGGTCACGACATGCCGACGTCGACGCTCTACGGCGTGTTCCGTGCCGCTGATGGCGATCTTGTGATCGCCGCGCAAGTAGACGACGCGTGGAAGCGCTTCGCAGCGCTGATCGAAGCGCATGGCGCCCCCACTGGCTTCGGCACCGACACGCGTTTTCACACTCTCGCGGGACGCAATACGAACCGGTTGGAGATTCTGTCCATCGTGAAGCCCTGGGTGGCCAGCAAGCCGGTCGCACAGGTCCTAGCCCTGCTCGATAGCATTGACGTGCCTTGTGCGAAGGTGCAACGCATCGACGAAGTGCTCACCGATCCGCAGATCGTCGCGCGAGGCATGATAGTCGAGCAGGAGCACCCGCGTTACGGGAAGTTGCGTCTGCCGAACCTGCCGTTCCGATTCTCCGACTGCGACACGACGATTCGCGAGGTTGCGCCCGATCTCGGTCAACACAACGCGGAAGTCGCGCAGTCGCTCGGCTTCGGCGCCGCTGAAATCGACGCAATGCAAACCGATGGCGTGCTGTATTCAAAACTGAGGCCGTGATGACTGACCAGTACGCCGTGATCGGCAACCCAATCGGCCATACGAAATCTCCTTTAATCCACAGCCTCTTTGCGCAAGAGACGCAGCAGGACATGTCCTATACGGCCATCGAGGGTCCAGCCGAGCCGCAGGATGCCTTCGCCGGGACCGTACATACGTTCGCTGCGGCGGGCGGCAAGGGCATGAACGTGACTGCGCCGTTCAAGCTGAAGGCGTTTGCGATCGCCGATGAGCGCAGCGAGCGCGCCGCCCTGGCTGGCGCGGCCAACGCGCTGAGCTTCAGGGACGGCCGGATCGTTGCCGAGAACTTCGATGGTGTCGGGCTGGTGCGCGACATCGAAGTCAACCTGAGCCTGCCGATGGTCGGCAAGCGCGTTCTGGTTCTTGGCGCAGGAGGCGCGGTGCGTGGCGCATTGCTACCGTTCCTTGCGGCGCGCCCTGCTGAACTGGTCATTGCAAACAGGGACATCGTCAAGGTAAAGGCGCTGGTGGCGCAAGCCGCTGCCGGGAGTCCGCCGATCGCCTGCGGCTACGGCGAGCTTGAAGCGATGGGACGCTTCGACCTGGTGGTCAATGCGACATCGGCCAGCCTCACGGGAGAGTTGCCGCCGGTTCCGTCGAGCGTTTTCAGCCCCACGGGTGTGGCTTATGAACTCGCCTACGGCAAGCGACTGACGCCTTTCCTGAGACTCGCACGCAATGCGGGAGTGGTAAGCGTCGCGGACGGTGTCGGCATGCTGGTGGAGCAAGCCGCGGAAGCCTTCGCCTGGTGGCGCGGCGTGCGACCCCAAACACATGCCGTAATCGACAGGCTTACCGTTCCGCTCGATTGAGCTTGAACCTGAACCACATCGGGGAAAGACGCGCCTATGAATTTTTTCTGTCACCCAAGACAATTTGGTGGATGTTAGCCGGATACACCCAGTCGCGAGCCTGGCGCTCGATGAGATCCATAAACGCTGGGGGGCCACTGCAGTAGATCTGCGTGTTCGCATGTGCCGGGTTCATCGCGTGTGAAGTTGTCTGCTCCAATCGGTCAGCATTCAAGCCAAAATGGTGATGGACCCTACCCTCACTTTTAAGCGCATCAAGTTCTTTCCGAAAGACTGCCCGTTCAGGTGATCGAGCGAAGTTGTGCAGTTCGAATTTTTGACCTGCCAAGGCAAGTCGATTCGCGATTCCCGCGATCGATGCGGCGCCCACGCCTCCGGCAAAAAGAATAGATCGTGTGCTGCCGTCTAAAATAACGGTAGGACTCCGTGGCGTCACGATGAACGCCTCGTCTCCTTGACTCAACGAGACGTCATCTGCTTGTGCGTCCGTATCGTCATCATCCTGTCGCACAGCGATTACATATGCGCGCGGCCGGGACGCAAAACAGCACAACGGATATATTCTCTCCTTGCAGATGACGTTGTCCCGAACAAGGGTGATGCAAGCGCCATCGTCAAACGACGGAAGCTCCGATCGGGACCTGGTTTGAAGTTCGACGGCATGGTAACTCTCGGCAAGTTGCCATTTCCGTGTGATGATGACCGGGAGGAGGTTGTCGTGCATGTCTTCTCCAATAGGATCTTCGTCTTCCGAAATCGGGAGTTCGTCGATGTATGGATTGCATGAGATGGCCGGTCCAGGAAACTGTTCGAAGGACCGCTGAATGTCAGATTCAGGTTAGGGCGCGAGAAATCCATCAGCAAGGCGTTCAACGCGCATACCACGTATACAACCATGCGGATAAAGGGTGGTTGCTAGCTGGTTTTCGCCTTTCGCTTAGTTCAACCGCGCCTCAGGCGCCAAAGTGCGAGTGCACCGTGAACCTCGAATGCGGCCACACCTTCTCTTTCAGCCCTGACGGCGAACACTTCCTGCTCGACGGCGAGCCGTTCCAGATTCGCAGCGGCGAGATGCACCCGGCCCGCATCCCGCGGGAGTATTGGCAGCATCGAATCCGGATGGCCAAGGCGATGGGGATGAACTGCATCGCCTTGTACATCATGTGGAATTACCACGAGACGCGTCCGGGCGTATTCGATTTCCACAGCGGCAACCGCGATATCGAGGCCTTCATCCGGCTGTGCCAGTCCGAAGGGATGTGGGTGCTGTCGCGCCCCGGGCCTTACGTCTGCGCCGAATGGGATCTGGGCGGGCTCCCTTCCTACCTGCTGAGCGATCCGGACGTCCAGTTGAGGACCGACTCGGCCACCGATGCCCGTTATATGGCGGCTGTGGCTCGCTACATCGAGGAACTGGTCCCGCGTATCAAGCCGTTGCTAATCGATCACGGCGGCCCGATCCTGATGATCCAGATCGAAAACGAATTCGGTTCGTATGCGAGCAATCCGGCTTACCTTGAAGAGCTCAGGCAGCTTTGGCTCAAAGGAGGCGTAACCGGGCCGTTCTACACCGAAGATGGCCTCCAGCAACTCGAACGCAATCGCACCACGGTAAGCGGTGGTGCGATTGCGTTGAGCAATGGCGACGCGGCACAAATCGCAACCGTCCGCCGGGAATTCCCCGCCGTGCCCGCGATGGCCGGTGAGGTGTACCCAGGGTGGCTCACTCATTGGGGCGAACCGGGTTTCGCAGGAACGAACTATGACATCTCGCACACCTTGACCGCGTTCATGCAATCGAAACAGTCGTTCAATCTGTATGTCATTCACGGCGGTACAAGCTTTGGTTTCTATGCCGGTGCGAACGTGGATGATTCAGGCAACTATCAGCCCGACATCACCAGCTACGATTATTCGGCCCCGATCAGCGAGCAGGGCGCGGCGACGCCGAAGTATATGAAGTACCGCGACATCATCGGCAGCTACCTGCCTGCGCCGTTGCCCGATATACCTGGCGCCATTGCCACGCTCGAATGCACAGGCGTCGATGCCTTGATGCCAACGCTTTACGCGTCGATCTGGGACAACCTGCCCGCGGCACTGCCGCGCGAACAGAGCATCGATCCACAGTCCTTTGAAAGCTATGGTCAGGCGTTTGGCTTCGCGCTGCACCGCAAGCAGTTGCAAGGGTATGCAGACGGCGCGCTGGATATCAGCAGTGTTCATGACTATGCGACGGTTTTCGTCCGCGAACGCTACGCAGGCGGCGTGTCGAGGGCGCAAATACCATCGGAGTACGCGCAGTCGCACCAGGTGATGCATCGCGCGCCACTCGCGCTACCTTCGACGTTACCGGAGCACGAGTCGAACCCAGGTGGCCCGATATCGTTAGAGGTTCTCGTGGAGGGCATGGGGCGAGTCAACTTCGGCCCCGCGCTCGTCGACCGCAAAGGACTGGTCGATCCGGTCAGGATGAAAATCGCCGATGGGTCGCTCTCCGTGCTCAAGGGCTGGGAAGTCTTCCTGCTGCCGATGGATGAAACGTTTGTCGCCAACCTGAAGGGAAGCTGCGCGAACCCGCTGAAGCCCGGGCTGTTTTTCAAGGCAAGCGTGCAGCTGGATGAAGTCGGCGACACCTGGCTCGACATGAGCAACTGGACCAAGGGCGTCGTCTGGGTCAACGGGCACAATCTCGGACGCTACTGGAATATCGGTCCGCAAAGGCGCCTGTATTGCCCTGCGCCGTGGCTCGTGCGAGGTGACAACGAAGTGCTTATCTTCGACTTGCACCAGATCCAGGCGAAGCCGGTGGAACTGGCGGATGCGTTGTCTTAGCGCGAACGACGTGGGCCGATGCCCGGCATGCGGCCACATCCACTTCACTACTCCGCTTCAGCGACCGGCAACAGTTCCAGCGTAAGCACTTCGAACGGCGCGAGCTGGACTTCCTGCGGCACATCAGCGTCTAGCAAAGCTGGAATATCGGAAGCCCCTTCACGCCAGATGCTACGTGAATCGAATCGCCCCGCCGCCGCAGTCGGCAACTCCAGTTGTCGTCGCAGATCCAGTGTGAAGCGTTGCGCGCGGCTGTCCGGATTGCGCAGCGTCACGATCGCTTTGTGCTGCGCCCACGCTGCCCAGCCGTAGACCGCTTGCTGGTCAGGTGCCCCGCCGATCCAGTGGCTGTCGCGCAGTACATCGCCGTTTTCGCGCGCCCATCTGGCGGCGTCCGCGAGCACATCCCAGTCGGACTCGGTGAGCAGCGCTGGCGTAATGTATAGCTCCTGCAATTGCGTGCCGCTCCCGAAGTAGGAACGCACTTCGTTGGCGAAATCATCGCCTGTCGCCGTGTTGAGGCGCAAATTGCACTGCGCGTAGAGGATGCCGTGCAGCATCAGCGAATTGAGCGGGAAGAGCGGACTGCGCACCACGACGTTGTGGTACGTCTGCGCGTCGCGGTACGTGATCCAGCGCTCACGGTTAGTGCCGCTTCCCGCCAGATCGGCGTCCCTGCCACCGCGCCAGATGGAGTCCGCGTAACGTAACCAGAACGGCGACGGATGCGTCCCTGTGGTGAGATTGATGAAGGTATCGGATTTGACAGCGCGGATGTGCTCGATGAGCTGGATCGCCGCGTCCCAATCGCTATCGAAGAGGCTGCCTGGAAACACCGTGTCGGCGTTGCCTGTACCATCAAACTTGAACTGATTGACGCCGTCCTCATCAAGCAAGGCCATCACGACTTCGTGAAAGCGTCGGTAGTAACTCGGCCCCGATAGCGCGAGCCCATTATCGATGACCTCGTATCCGGTGGCACGGCCGCGCGTCACGCGCTCCTGTTGCGGCGCACCGTAGCCACCCCACGGGGACAGCCATACGCCGGGCGCGGCGCCGTATCGTGCTGCAGCGTCGCGCAGCGGAACGAAGCCATGCGGAAAATCCTTGCTGAAATGCCAGCCGCCGCCAAGGTCGTCCCAGCCATCGTCGAACAGAAACGAATCAATCCGCACCCGGCGCACTTCATGCAACTCGCGGCCGATTGCTTCGATGCGCTCCAGCGCTTGCTCCTGTGTGTACGGTGTGAGGTAGCCGATGTCGCCCCAACTGTTGTAGTGCAGAAACGAACGGTACGGGTGAGCCCGCTCCCGTTCCAGATAGGTGGCGAAGTCGCGCCGCATCTGGCCGTCGCGCACGACGCCGGCCACGGCGGAGTAGACCAGCGTCTTGTTCTTTTCTAGCGGCAATGCGCGTTGCAGAGTAAAGCTGACGCTGTCGCCGCCCACACGACTTTCCGCTAGTGGCAGCTCGAAGCCTAGATAGAAGTTGCCCGCGATGACAGGCATGCCCTTCAGTTCGCTGCTGGCCTGTGCGTCAACAGCACGCGTCTCCAGCAATGAAACGACAGCGATATTTTCGTCCCGAAGAAGCGCCGTAATCGCTAGCTGTTCGCGTAGGTATCGTGAGCCGTCGCGCTGCTCCACACTCCACTCCACCTTTAGACGGCCTTGAGCGTCGACGAGAGTGGCACTCACGCGTCGGCCTGCGATTCGCTCGGCAAGGCGGGACGCGTGGGGGTTGGGTGCTAGTGCGATTTCGTTCAGTGGCGCAAGGATCCTCAACTCGGCCACGCCAACCGTACTTCCGTCATCGAGCAATAGCGCGAATGGCGCCACGATGGGTAGCGTGCGCTTCCCCGCGAAATCCATCAGTGAGAAATCGGCAAGCCGTTCGTCCCTGACGGTCCAGTGCAACGCGAGCGCGTCGTTACCGAATGTGCAGGCATCACCCGTTGTCTGGAACACGGGCATGCCGGCTTGCGTAGGCAAAGCATCGTTGGTGCGCATGGGGTGGCCGGTCTCGAGCAGGAGCAACGCCCATAGAGTACCGGCAACGGCCCAGCGCGTCCAAACCCGCCGGCGAACCCGGCTCCGGCCTAGTTCGCCAAAGCGCTCTGCTCAGGCGGCTCGAGCATGTCGTCCTCGTCGACATCGCGCGTGGCGCCGAGCAAGCCTTCTGATTTGGCCACCACCGCGGTGGCGATGCTGTTGCCGATCACGTTGGTCGCCGTGCGGCCCATGTCGAGAAACTGGTCGATGCCGAGAATCAGCAGAACGCCGGCCTCGGGCAGCTTGAACATCGGCAGAACGGCAGCCACCACGACGATGGACGCCCGCGGCACACCGGCGATGCCCTTGCTCGTGATCATCAGCACCAGCAGCATGGTGATCTGCTCCGTCAGGCTGAGCTGGATGTTGTAGGCCTGGGCGATGAACAGCGACGCGAAGGCCGAGTACATCATCGAGCCGTCGAGGTTGAACGAGTAGCCGAGCGGCAGCACGAAGCCGGTGATCTTGTCGGGCACACCGAACTTCTTCAGTTGCTCCATGACCGCGGGATAGGCGGCCTCGCTGCTGGCGGTCGAGAAAGCCAGGATGGTTGGCTGCTTGACCAGCTTGAGCAACGTAAATACGCGTGTGCCAAGGAAAAGATAGCCCGCTCCGATCAATGCCGCCCACAGCACCAGCAGGGCCACGTAGAACTCGCCGATGAACCTGCCGTAGGTCACGAGCACGCCGATGCCCTGAACGGTGATCGCGGCGGCCACTGCCCCGAATACGCCGAGTGGGGCAAAGCGCATCACGAAATCGGTAACGCGCAGCATCGTCTTGCCCAGGTCCTCGATCGGCGCGAGCAGATGCTGGCCGGCGCGTCCCTTGAACGACGCGATGGCGAAACCGAAGAACAGTGAGAAGACCAGAATCTGCAGAACCTCGTTCTGGGACATCGCCTCGAACACGCTCCTCGGGAAAACGTGGGTGACGAAGTCCTTCAGGTTCAGCGTGGAGGTCTGCAGATTGGTCGTGGCAGCGATGTCCGGCAGAGGCAGATTAAGCGCGTAGCCCGGCTGCAGGACGTTCACGAACAGCATGCCGAGCAGCAACGAAACCACCGAGGCGGAGATGAACCACCCCATTGCCTTGGCGCCCATGCGGCCAACGGCGGACGAGTCCCCCATGCTGGCGATGCCCCCCACCAGGGTCGCAAATACGAGCGGCGCGATGACCATTTTTATCAGACGCAGGAACACATCTGTGGCAATCGAGAAATAGCCGGCGATCTCCTTGGCGGCCTTTGCATTGGGTGCGTTGATGTTGCAGATGTAACCCGCAACAACACCCAGAACCATGGCGACCATGATCCACGTAGTAAGCTTGTTCGTCTTCATGAATTCCTGTCTCCGGCAACTGCGGCAGATCGTAGGTTGAGCATCGATTGGTACGTGGGCAACGCGTCATCTCCCGGCTCGACACCGGGCGCTTCATACGGCCAGATCGCTTACTGCGTCGGTGGGACATAAAGCGGCGTGGGCTGCGTGAGGACCTCTGGCTTGAGGATCTCGTCGAGTTGTTGCTCGGACAACAGCCCCCTCTCGAGCACGATGTCGTAGACGCGTCCACCCGTGGCATGTGCCTCCATCGCGACGGATGTCGCGTTGGCGTAGCCGATGTACGGATTGAGTGCCGTCACGATGCCGATCGAGTTCTCGACCGACGCGCGCAAGTGCGCCTCGTTAGCGGTAATGCCTTTGACACAGCGCTCGGCGAGTGTCAGGCAGCCGTTGCGCAGGTGGGTCACGCTCTTGAACAGGCTGTGCGCGATGATCGGCTCGAACGCGTTCAACTGGAGCTGACCGGCCTCGGCCGCGAAGCTCACGGTGACGTCGTTGCCGATGACCTCGAACGCAATCTGGTTCACGACCTCGGGAATGACTGGATTGACCTTCCCCGGCATGATGCTCGAGCCAGCCTGCATGGGCGGGAGGTTGATTTCCCCAAGACCCGCGCGGGGACCGCTGGAGAGCAGACGCAAGTCGTTGCAGGTTTTTGAAAGCTTGACTGCCACGCGTTTGAGCACGCCGGACAACTGAACGAAAGCGCCACAGTCCTGCGTCGCTTCTATGAGGTTGGGCGCCGTGACGAGCGGAATGCCCGTAATTTCCTTGAGATACTTCAGGATCAGCGGTGCGTAATCGGGATGCGCGGTAATGCCCGTTCCGATCGCTGTCGCGCCCATGTTGATTTCACAGATCAGCAGCGCCGCCTCCCGAAGCCGGTCCTCGTCCTCTCCGAGCATCACGGCGTAGGTGCTGAACTCCTGGCCGAGCGTCATCGGCACCGCGTCCTGCAATTGCGTACGTCCCATTTTCAGAACGTCCTTGAACTCTAGCGACTTTGCTTCGAAAGCGCGTCGCAAAACGGCCATCGCGTCGATGAGACCCAGAATGCCGAACCATGTCGCGACTTTCAGGGCCGAAGGGTACACATCGTTGGTGCTCTGACCAATGTTGACCTGTTCATTCGGGTGCAGATACTGGTATTCGCCTTTCTTCTTTCCCAACAGTTCGAGCGCGCGGTTGGCAATCACCTCGTTCGCGTTCATATTGGTCGATGTCCCGGCGCCACCCTGAATGACGTCGACCACAAACTGATCATGCAGCTTGCCTTCCAGCAATTCCGCGCAGGCACCGACGATGGCGTCGCAACGCGTCGCGTCGAGCAGACCCAGCTCACGATTCGCCTGTGCGGCGGCCTGTTTGATGCAAGCCAGTGCCTTGATCAACTCCGGGTATACCGAGATCGGCGAACCGGTAATCGGGAAATTTTCCAGCGCGCGTAGCGTGTGAACCCCATAGTAAACGTGAGCAGGAACGTCACGATCGCCAAGCAGATCATGTTCGGTTCTAAAGGAGATTTCAGCAGCCATGGACATGTTCCTCGCGCGGGATTGGGGTTGAAGACACCCTTGCACCTATATGGAGGAAACAAAAATCCAGCGCGACCGTCATGCTAATTTTTCATGACGCGCGCCAGTCCACGCATAGGTCAGCCGGGTTTGTCGGAAATTACATGATGAAGAAACCGAAATCAGGCAGAATCCGAACACGAATGCCGGTTTGTGACGCGGCCGGTGACGCCCAAAACAGGTTTCCCGATCTTGAGACAAGCGATGAGCACACAGCAACCGACGATCATCTACACCCTGACCGACGAGGCCCCGCTGCTAGCGACCAGCGCCTTCCTGCCCGTCGTCCGCACATTCACCGCGGCGGCCGGCATCGACGTCACCACCAGTGACATCTCCCTGGCGGGCCGCATCCTGGGCGAGTTCCCCGAATTTCTGACCGAGGCGCAACGGGTGCCCGACAGCCTGTCCGAACTCGGTCGCCTCACCCTCCTGCCCGACACCAACATCATCAAGCTGCCCAACATCAGCGCCTCAGTCCATCAGCTGATCGGCGCGATCAAGGAGCTGCAGGCCAAGGGCTACGCGGTGCCGGATTTCCCTGAAGAGCCGAAAACCGACGTTGAGAAGGCCATCCGCCAACGCTATTCCAGGTGCCTCGGCAGCGCCGTCAATCCTGTACTGCGCGAGGGCAACTCGGACCGGCGCGCCCCCGCCGCCGTAAAAAACTATGCCCGCAAGAACCCGCACAGCATGGGCGAGTGGAGCATGGCTTCGCGCACCCACGTGGCTCACATGAAGCATGGCGACTTCTACCACGGCGAAAAGTCCATGACGGTGGACCACGCCCGCGACGTGAAGATGGAATTGCTGACACAAAGCGGTAAAGCCATTGTGCTCAAGCCCAAGGTGTCGCTGCTGGACGGCGAGATCATCGACAGCATGTTCATGAGCAAGAAGGCGTTATGCGACTTCTACGAAGAGCAGATGGAAGACGCCCGCAAGACTGGCGTCATGCTGTCGCTGCACGTCAAGGCCACGATGATGAAGGTTTCGCATCCCATCGTCTTCGGCCACGCGGTGAAGATTTTCTACAAGGAAGCCTTCGAGAAGCACGGCAAGCTGTTCGACGAACTGGGTGTGAACGTCAACAATGGCCTCGTCAACCTGTATGACAAGCTGGAAAGCCTCCCCACCTCGAAGCACGAAGAAATCATCCGCGATATGCACGCCTGCCACGAGCATCGCCCTGAACTGGCGATGGTGGACTCGGCCAAGGGTATCTCCAACCTGCATGCGCCCAACGACGTGATCGTGGACGCCTCGATGCCGGCCATGATTCGCATCGGCGGCAAGATGTGGGGCGCCGACGGCCGTCCGAAGGACACCAAGGCCGTAATCCCGGAGAGCACGTTCGCCCGCATCTACCAGGAGATCATCAACTTCTGCAAAACCAATGGCAACTTCGACCCCGTCACGATGGGCACGGTCCCCAATGTAGGGTTGATGGCCCAGCAAGCCGAGGAATACGGCTCGCACGACAAGACCTTTGAAGTTCCGGAAGCGGGTGAAGCCCGCATCGTCGACCTCGCCACCGGCGAAGTGCTGCTCACGCAGAACGTTGAAGAAGGCGACATCTGGCGCATGTGCCAGGTTAAGGACGCGCCGATCCGCGACTGGGTCAAGCTGGCCGTCACGCGCGCCCGCAACTCTGGTATGCCGGCCATCTTCTGGCTGGACCCGTACCGCCCACACGAAGCCGAGGTGATCAGGAAGGTGGAGACCTACCTCAAGGACCACGACACCACGGGCCTCGACATTCAGATCATGTCGCAGGTGCGCGCCATGCGTTACACGCTGGAACGCGTCATCCGCGGCCTCGATACCATCTCGGTCACGGGCAACATCCTGCGCGACTACCTCACCGACCTGTTCCCTATCATGGAGCTTGGCACGAGTGCCAAAATGCTATCCATCGTTCCCCTGATGGCCGGCGGCGGTATGTACGAAACAGGTGCCGGCGGCTCGGCGCCGAAGCATGTCAAGCAACTCGTGGAAGAAAACCACCTGCGCTGGGATTCGTTGGGTGAATTCCTGGCACTCGCCGTGTCACTGGAAGAGTTGGGCATCAAGACCGACAACGACAAGGCAAGAATCCTGGCTAAAACGCTGGATGCCGCCACGGGCAAGCTGCTGGACAACAACAAAAACCCGTCGCCCAAGACCGGTCAGTTAGACAACCGTGGCAGCCAGTTTTATCTCGCCCTGTACTGGGCCCAGGAATTGGCGGCGCAAACCGACAACGCCGCGCTTGCCGCAAAGTTTGCCCCGCTGGCCAAACAACTGACTGACAACGAGCAGACCATCGTGGACGAACTATCAGCCGTGCAAGGCAAACCGGCGGACATCGGTGGCTATTACCGGCCTGACGCCGAAATGCTGGCCGACGTAATGCGTCCTAGCAAGACGCTGAACGCTGCACTGGCGGCTACGCGGGCATAAGAAGATCCAGTCGCCCTGTCAATCAGGGCGACTGGACGGATGGATGTGCCGGTAACCCGGCGGACTATTTTCGACCGATCAACAAACCGATCAGTACGCCGATACCCAAGGCCACGCCGGCCGTCGTCCATGGACGGTCATGCGCATAGTCGTTGGCAGCCCGAGCAGACTTACGCCCCTTCTCGATGACGATGACCTGCGCATCGGCCGCCTTCTGTTTCGCGCGCTTAAGACGCGCGCGCACCTTGCCGGACACCGGCTCCGCGTCCACGCTGGAAGCGTGTGCGACGTCTTCCGACGAGCCATTGATGTCGCTCACTGCGCTACCGAAATTTGACATACTGCCTCCCTGCAAGCGTGGTTAAGAACATCTACGCATCCCTCATCAGCGCAACCGCTGATAAGGCGTTACATCGGTCCGTCAGCTTTGACTCTGACTCTGGCTTTGACCCTGGACCGGCAAAACGCTGAGTTCGACAGTCAACGTCTCAGCACCCTGCCCGGTGCGAATACCGGATACGGGCATCGCGTCGCGATAGTCGAGGCCGGCGGCGACGCGCACGTAGCGCTCGTCCGGACACGTATTGTTGGCGGCATCGAAGCCGACCCAACCGAGTCCGTCGAGATACGCCTCCGCCCATGCGTGACTCGCCGTCTGCATCGCGACACCGTCCATCAGCAGATAGCCCGAGACATAGCGGGCCGGCATATGGAGCGCTCGCGCCACGGCGATAAAAACGTGCGCGTGGTCCTGACAGACCCCGTGCTGGTTGAGCAAAGCGGTCTCTGCATCCGTGCTCACATCGGTCATGCCGGGCTGATAAGCGATCCGGTCGTGGATTGTATTCATCAACGCATGCAGCGACTGGAGCGGCGCGTCTTCGGAGTGCAGGTCAGCGGCAAGCGCCTTGATTCGTTCGCCGGCCCGCGTCAGCGGCGTCTCCCGCTCGAAGACCCAGGGCGGGGCAACGCCATCGACCGCGCCGAAGATCCCGGCCCGGTCCTCCGTGTCGACCGTTCCCTCCGCCACGATGACGATCTCGCGCTTGTTGCGCTCGTGCCGCACGAAATCGACACGGTTACCCAGACCGTCCACGTATGAGACGTTCGGCTCGACGCCGTCGACCGTGACCTGCCAGTCGATCACCGTCTGCCCGGGGCAAGACTGCGGACGCAACCTCAGACGTTGCAACGCGTAAGGGACCGGCTGCTCGTACTGATAGTGCGAGGTGTGGCGAATAGCGATGCGCATGGCCGGTCTCAATCGAAGTTGTAGGTTTCGGCGATTTCAAAACCAAGCCGGTTGTTCTGCCCGATGAAGCCCTCGAGAAACTCGTGCAGCCCCTGCGCAAAGATCCGCTTGACCGTGTTGTCCCGGAGCGTGGCGAGCGTAATGTCGGCGGTCTTGTGGCAGGCATGGGTCGCGCCGTAGTCTTGCGCCAGATACGCGAGGTTCTCGACGATGCTCAGGTAGCAGAAGTTCAGCGAGCGCGGCATGCGGCCGTTGAGGATCAGATAGTCGGCGATATTGGTCGGCTTGTACTGGACGTCGTAGACCCAGCGGTACGATCGATGCGCGTCGACCGAGCGCAGGATCGATTCCCACTGATAGTTGTCGAGCGTCGTGCCCACGTAGGACACCGCGGGCAGCAACAGGTGGTATTTGACGTCGAGAATGCGCGCGGTGTTGTCAGCGCGTTCGATGAACGTGCCGATGCGGGCGAAATCGAAAATCTCGTTTCGGAGCATCGTGCCGTGGAAGGTGCCGCGAATCAGCGCGGTCTGGCGCTTGATCTGATCGAGCACGACCGGCAGTTCGCTCGCCGCCACCGGCGTTGCGAGCACCCGCTTGACCACCATCCACGCTTCGTTCACGCTCTCCCACGCCTCGCGGGTGAGCGCCGTGCGGACCATGCGGGCGTTCGAGCGCGCCGCTTCGATGCACGACAGGACGCTCGACGGATTGTGGCCGTCGCGCAGCAGATAGTCGGAAACGGTGCCGGCGGTATAGGCGTCGTGTTTCTTCCGGAAACCCTCTTCCATGCCGGATGTCACCACCACGGAAGACCAAATTGCCTGCGCGTCGGACGTTCTGGTCAGCGCCATACGCAGCCCGGCGTCGACTATCCGTGCGATGTTCTCCGCGCGTTCGATATAGCGGTGCATCCAGTAGAGTCCGCTTGCTGTGCGTCCGAGAAGCATGTCCTGTCCAACTCCAGTGTCTGTTCTTTTCCGTGTGCCAGTCCTGTATCAGGCTGGCGTTCTCTGAGGCTCGCCACCGGCCCTCATTCGGCCAGCACCCAGGTGTCCTTGGTGCCGCCGCCCTGGCTCGAATTGACCACCAGCGAGCCTTCTTTCAAGGCGACGCGCGTCAAGCCGCCCGGCGTGATGCGAATGCGGTCCGACACCAGCACAAAGGGCCGAAGATCCACGTGGCGCGGCGCGAGACCCTTTTCGGTCAGGATCGGCGTGGTCGACAACGCCAGCGTTGGTTGCGCGATGTAGTTGTTCGGACGGGTTCTGAGCTTGGCTGCGAAATCTTCCCGTTCCTTCTTCGACGCGGCGGGCCCGACCAGCATGCCGTAACCGCCCGACCCGTGGACTTCCTTCACCACCAGTTCGTCGAGATGCTCCAGCACGTATTTCAGGCTGCCCGGCTCCGAACAGCGCCAGGTCGGCACGTTCTCCAGGATCGACTTACGCCCCGTGTAGAACTCGACGATTTCCGGCATATAGGAATAGATCGCCTTGTCGTCGGCGATGCCGGTGCCCGGTGCGTTGGCGATCGTGATGTTGCCCGCGCGGTAGACGTCCATGATGCCGGCGACGCCAAGCACAGAATCGGGCCGGAAAGTCAGCGGATCGAGATAGGCATCATCGAGCCGGCGATACAGAACGTCGATGGCGCGGAACCCTTCGGTTGTACGCATTGCCACGCGCCCGTCCACGATCTGGAGATCGCTGCCCTCGACCAGATGAACTCCCATCTGGTCGGCGAGGAACGCATGCTCGTAGTACGCGGAGTTGTGGATGCCGGGCGTCAGCACCGCGATGGTCGGATTGTCCTGGTTGCCGCCGGGCGGACACACGGCGGCAAGCGACTCGCGCAGCAGTTGGGGATAGGCTTCGACCGGCCGCACCTTGACCTGCTGAAACAGCTCTGGGAAAAGCTGCATCATCGTCTCGCGGTTCTCCAGCATGTAGGAGACACCGGAGGGTGTACGGGCATTGTCTTCCAGCACGTAGAACTGGTTTTCGGCCGTGCGCACGATGTCCACGCCGATGATGTGCGTGTAGACATTGCCCGGCGGCCGGAAGCCGATCATCTCCGGCAGAAAGGCCTCGTTCTGGGCAATCAGTTCCTTCGGGATACGCCCGGCGCGCACGATCTCCTGACGATGATAGATATCGTCGAGAAAGGCGTTGAGGGCGATCACGCGCTGTTCGATGCCTTGCGAAAGGCGCGTCCATTCCGAACCGGAAATGATGCGCGGGATGATGTCGAACGGAATCAGACGCTCGGCTGCCTCTTCTTCGCCGTACACGGCAAACGTAATGCCCGTCTTGCGGAACACCCTTTCCGCGTCATCCGCTTTCTGCGCGAGATTCGCAGGATGCTGCGTATCGAGCCATTGCTTGAGCAGTTCATAAGGCGCCCGGACCCCGTCAGCGGACGTCAGCATCTCATCGAATGGCTTCACTTCGGTTCTCCGTCGTTATTGCTGTTGTTACTGGTACTGGTGTTGTCGATGCAATAGGGAGGAGCTGCACGCCGCATTAGCCCGCTTTAGCCCGCGTTGTCCTCGAGCACGCTCTGAGTCAGGGTGACCGACGGGATCGTCGGCTTCATCATCGCATGCGCGCGGCGGCGCACCCCGTACCAGCCGGCAACCAGGATCAGGGCCACGACCGGAATCGAGGCAACGGTCCACGTACCGTTCGGATAGTCGAATGCCATCAGTACCAGCACCCCCACCAGAAACACCAGCGTCAGCCAGGACGTCACCGGCGCGCCGGGCATTCTGAACGTCACCGGCTCAGCCTCACCACGCGCCACCGCCTGACGGAACTTCATCTGGCAAACCACGATGAATCCCCAGGTGCTGAGAATACCAAGCGACGCCACGTTAAGCACGATTTCAAATACGCTCGACGGCACGAAATAGTTCAACACGACACCCACGATGTAGATCGCGACCGTTACCAGAATGCCGGCGTACGGCACCGACTGCGAGCTCATGCGGGACAGGAAATGCGGCGCGGACCCGCCCATCGACAGCGCACGCAACACCCGCCCGGTCGAATACAGCCCCGAGTTCAGGCTCGACAGCGCCGCCGACAGCACGACGACATTCATGACCGAGCCGACACCCGGCACACCAAGTGCAGCGAAAAACGTGACGAACGGGCTCTGCCCCGCCTTGTAGGCACTCCACGGCAACAGGCAAACCAGCAATACCACAGCGCCCACATAGAACACGGCGATGCGCCAGATCACACTGTTGATGGCGCGCGGCAGCACCTTGCGCGCGTCCTTGCATTCGCCTGCAGCCGTGCCGACCAGCTCGACGCCGGCGAACGCGAACACGACGCCCTGCACGAGCACCAGCGCAGGCAGCAACCCATGCGGGAACAGCCCACCGTTCTCGCTGATCAGATGCACCCCCGTGGTGTGCCCGCCGACATGCGTCCCGGTACCCAGAATGATCGAGCCGATTACGAGGAACAGCGAGATCGCCGCAACCTTGATGAGCGCGAACCAGAACTCCATTTCGGCAAACCATTTCACGCCGATCAGGTTCATCGCCGCGACGATGCACAACGCAACCAGTGCGAATATCCATTGCGGCACGGACGAGAACGCCGCCCAGTAATGCATGTACAGCGCGACGGCAGTGATGTCGACGATGCCGGTCATCGCCCAGTTCAGGAAATACATCCAGCCGGCGACATACGAGGCCTTTTCACCGAGGAACTCCCGGGCGTACGACACGAAGCTGCCACTGCTCGGCCGATGCATCACCAGCTCACCCAGCGCGCGCAGGATCAGAAACGAGAAGAAGCCACAGACCAGATAGACGACGGCAAGCGAAGGACCCGCTATCTGCAGGCGCGCGCCCGCGCCGAGAAAGAGGCCAGTGCCGATCGCCCCGCCAATGGCAATCATCTGGACCTGACGATTACCCAACGTTTTGTGGTATCCCGCTTCGTGCGATTCCAGCCAGCTTTTCTTATCTACGTCGCCAGGGGATGCCGGGGAATTCTGGTTGTGCAGTGTGGACATAATCAGTTCGATCCTTTTAACGCGGGCACTTGACTTCGCAAACCCGGGGACATATACGGAAGGATGTATGCGCGATGGCGCATCGATTAGGCTACAAATCAACAACTGACATTTCAGAACGATCGTTCGTTTTTACGCCGGACCAAGGGCAGTTTGTATCGGGTCACCGAGGGCAGGCAGACAAAAGGTATGTAGCCCAATTTATGGGGGCAACGCTCATGCATATTTCGACTAACACCTATCGAAAAAAAACATCGGTATTCTTGCAATGAGGAACGGTAGGCTAGCGTTGCCGCGTCGCACAGACGCGGTTGTCGATTGACCCAACTCAAGTGATCAATATGGAAGCAAAGTGGTTGGAAGACTTTCTTAGCCTTTCGGATACGAAGAGTTTCTCCCGGTCGGCGCGCAGCCGGCATCTCACCCAGTCAGCTTTCAGTAGACGGATCGTGGCGCTCGAAACGTGGATGGGCACGAAGCTCGTCGATCGCAGCGTCAACCCGATCACCCTCACGCCCGCCGGCCGGATGTTTCGCAGTCTCGCGGCGGACATCCTGCGTAGCATGAATGCGGCGCGCAACCTGGTGGGCGGGTATGAACAGTTCGCCGAAAACGACCATGTGGTTCATTTCGCGGTTGCCCATACACTTGTCTTTACGCTTTTTCCCGACTGGCTCAAGCGCCTGACCAGCGAGTTCGGCCACATCATGGCCCGGGTTCAGGCCGTCAACGTGCCCGAGGGTGTGCAGCACCTCGTGGCAGGCGACTGCGACCTGCTAATCGGCTATCACCACCCGCAATTGCCGATTGCTCTCGATCCCAATCACTTTCCGTTCCTTACACTCGGCGTCGAGCGCATCGTGCCTGTCTCGGCAGCAGGCAGTGACGGCAAGCCTCTCTTCGAACTCCCTGGCAAGAGCAGCAAACCGCTGCCCCTGCTCGCCTATTCATCCGGTGCATTCCTTGGCAACGTTGTCGAGATGCTATTGATGAACGCGACGGAACCGTACTCCCTGTTCCGCTGCTTTGAGACCCACATGTCGGAAGCGTTGAAAGGCATGGTTGTAGCCGGCCACGGGATCGGCTGGCTTCCGGAAAGCTGTATCACCAAAGAGTTAAGCGAAGGACATCTGGTTCGTGCAGGCTCGGACACCTGGGCGACTGAGTTGGAGATACGCCTGTACCGCCCGGTCAAGGAGCGGGGCAAGGCAGCCGAACAGCTTTGGGCTTTCATCAGCTCCCAGCTGATTGAGCCGCGGGTGGAGCGGTTACCGGATATCCTCACCGCGGCGTAAGGCCAGTCGTTGCGCAGCTACAAGGCGACCTTGGTCAATTCACCATAAGCGCGATGTAGCCACACTTTGACGCGTTGCCGCTCAAGCATACCCAGGCCGACGGCGGCGCGGTCGTGATGATTGATGGCCGCCCAAAAGCTTGCGCTTTGTCGATCGATCTTCTGCATCGTCGCGTCGGGCAGCCGGCGCAGGGTGATCACGCTCGCGCCGAGCGCTTCAGCACGCGCAAGTTCACCGGATGCGTCCAGGATCTCGAACCGGTCACCGCGAAGTTCGTTCAATACGATCACCAGCTTGATTCGTCCACCAAACTGGTCGAGCCACTGTCGCAGTAGATCGACTGAATCGCGGCCTGCGTCCATGACGTGCCACCAGGTCAGCGTTAGACCGTGCTCTTCGGCAAGACCGACGACGTCCGCGTCGTCCAGCCATTGTCCGAGGGACTGCTGCGTTTGCGCGGCAAGGTCGACCAGAACACGCCGCTGCGGATCTTCGAGTGCGTGTTCGATAATGGGATCCAGGCTGTCGTGCTGATCGAGTACTGCCGGCGCTGCGAAATCGGCATAGAAACGCAACAAGGCGCCATGTGATTTGTCGGTGTCAAAGCCGACGAACTGAATATTCTCGTCGATAAAGTACTGGGCCAAAACGCGGGCGACCAGTGATTTTCCGACGCCGCCCTTCTCACCGCCAATAAAGTGGATGAAGCTCATCTTTGCAGATCCTTTGTCATGAAACCGGCTGGGTCGAAAGCAGAAAGTACCAGATTTAGAAGGCGGAATTGCGACTTAGTCTACAGGGACAAATATTCGACAATTGTTAAGCCGGTCGAGAATTTTTCTAAAGGCAGGATACCTTATCGAATGATCTGTTCCGGGGGCTGCGCCACCAACCCCGCTCAATGCCGGATCAAGGACCACAACAGCAGCGCCAGCAACAGCACCACAACCACCTGCCAGAACAGCACCGGATCGCTCTCGAGCAAAGGCTTGCGCCGGATCGGCGCCATCGCGTCCCGACCGCTCGAAAAACGTTCGAGATCCGCGCAGACTTCGAGCACGTCCTGATACCTGCGCGCCGGATCGGGTTGCAGCGCTTTCTCAAGCACCAGGTCGAGCCATAGCGGCGCGTCCGGCCGGTACTGATAGAGCGGCACACGGCCATTGAAGCCGTACGGCAGCTTGCCGCCGCTGAACAGCCGGTACAGGGTCACGCCATACGCGAACACCTCGGAACGCGCATCGCCCTGCGCGCCCTTCATCAACTCTGGCGCCATATAAGCGGGCGAGCCCGGTGCGGCGGCCGGGCCCGGCAACTGCATGCCCGGCATATAACCGAAACCGAGATCGATCAGGCGCGTGCTATCGCCCCACATCACCAGCACGTTCTCAGGTTTGATATCGCGATGGAAGATATTGCGGCGATTCAGCACGTCGATCGAATGGCCCAGGTGTCGCGCGATCTTGAGCGCACGTGGCAGCGCCATGGGCTGAGGCGCCGCCAGCAGTTTTTCGAGCGTGACGCCTGCGCCGAACGGCATCACCACATAGAGCCGGGATTGCCGGTCGGCATCGATCGGCATCGGCGCGAGCACGCCATCGTCGCCGATCTTGCCGGCCAGCCAGCGCTCGCGCACGATGGACTGCCGCACATTCTCGTCCTGCTCGACACGCGGCTTGGGAAATTTGAGCGCCAGCGGCGTGTTCGGATCGGCCAGATCGTAGCCGGCGAAAATCCGCGAATAGAAGCCGTCGCTCAACACGCTCTTGAGCAGATATCCGTCGACCACTTCGCCGGCGTCGGGCACCGCCGGAATCGGCAAGACGCCAACCACCCGTTCAAGGTAACCGACGTCGAGCAATGGCAGGCCGCCCACATCGAGCACCGCGCTCGTCACGTCGTCCTGCGAGCCGCGCGTCACCGCCAGCGCGCCCAGCCGGCGTGCCGTTTCGAGCGCACCGCCGCGCGCCGCCAGCACCGTCTGCAGCTCGCGCATCGGCACGCGGCGATAGAGTCCGTCGGAGCACATCAGCAGGCGGTCGCCCTCGTGCACCTCAAGCGTTTCGATGCGCGTCACCAGCGTCGGAAGCATGCCGACCGCGTGCGCCACATACGAACCGAAGGCGACCGGCACCACGTCGTCGTCACCGAGCTGGGTCAGTTGGCCATCGCGCAGCAGATAGAGCCGCACATCGCCGGCCGCGACCAGATACGCGGTGGCGCGGCGCACGATCAGCGCCGCAAAAGAGGCAGACATCTGCTTCAGCGCAGGGTCGACGCGGCCGATCTGATGCAGCCAGCCGTGTATTGCCTCGAGCGCACGAGCAGCGGCGACGCCGGGTTGCAAGGTGTCGGCGAGCCCGTAATAGGCATCGATAAAGGTCCGCACCGAGAGTTCGGCCGCGACCCGTCCGCCCTTGCTGCCGCTCACGCCATCGGCGAGAGCGATCACGCTGCCACGCGCGGCGCGCTCCGCCAGATCGCCGAGCATCACGCCGACGTAGTCTTCGTTGATGTGATCCTGCCCGCGGGCGCGGGCAGGGAAAGAAACACAACCGATCTCGAGCGCGGCGCATTCGCCGCGCTCTGGCCTCAACTGCAGATCGATTTCCTGGCCGCCCATTCCGCGACCGCTAGCGGGTCTTCCCTCTGGATCGTCTGGCACCTGGCTGGTGTTCGGCGCGGGCAAGCTATCCTGGGAGAAGGGTTCACTCATTTACTTTTTGCCGTGGGTCATCACGTCGCTTGTTTCCAGATCGTGCTCTATCTTCTCGAGCACCTGCGGTGAGCGCTTCTTGAGCATCAACAACCAGACTGCGCCAACCAGCATATACGCAACGAACAGATACGGCAGGATGTTATACGGATAATCGGGCACCGGATACACGCTGCCGATCACCGCGCCGACCATCGCCAGTGCGCCGAGCACGCCCCACACAACGTTGCTCGTCTTGAGCTCGCCCTGCTTCTTCAGATAAACCGGTGCCGCGATGGCGACCAGGAAATACACGACCAGGAAGCCAAAGGTCGCAAACGTACTCGTATAGCCGAAGGTGTTGAGCGGACCCGTGCCGAGCATTGCGATACACACCACGAAAGTCACGATGGAGGAAAACGCAACGGCCAGATACGGTGTGTGATGCGTGCGGTGCACCATGCCCATCGAGCGGTGCACAAACTGATAGCGGCCCATCGAATACAGCAGGCGGCTGGACGAGTTGATGCACGCAAGCACGCACGAGAACGCGCTGACCGAGGCGATCAGATAAAACACCGGGCCGAGCGGCGAGGCGCCGACGCTCGTGAGCAAGGTGCTGAGCACGGCCGAATCGCCGCCGAGTTTGGCTGCGTCGTCGTGGTAGGCGATCGTCATAGAGTACGCCACAAACATGAAGAACAGGCCCGACAGGATCACGCACCAGACCACTGCACGCGGAATGACGCGCAGCGGGTTTCTGGTTTCCTGGCCGAGCGAGGCCGCGCTCTCGAAACCCACATACGAGAAGATGCCGAGCACCATGCCCTGTGCCATGCCCTTACCGCTCACGCCCTGCAGCCCCAGTTGCGTATGGTCGATGATATGGTCCGGATGCAGTGCGAGCACATAAATCAGCACACCGCCCACGATCACCACCGAAGCGGCTTCGATAGCCAGCGACAGGCGCGAGGAGAGCTTCACGTCACGTGCCGAGAAGAACCAGGCGAGGCCGACAAAAATCGTGTAGACCGCCCACGAGGGGATATTGATACCCCAGGCCGTAAAAGCGTTCTGCACGAACACCACGCCTGCGGCGCCAACCCCCATTGCAGTGCCCACGTAAGCCGCGATCAATCCCCAGCCGGCAATGCCACCCGCCATCGGCCCAAGCGCGCGAGAGATATAGATAAAGAACGAACCGGCCGACGCGATCCGGCTCGAGAGCGCGATGATGCTCATGCTCACCAGCAGCAGCCCGAGCGTCGACAGACCATAAATCAACCACGTCCCCGCGCCGGCCAGCGCCGCGATCGCGGTCACGTTGATCGACGGCGTGAAAGTTGGTGAAAGGTTCGCGATGGATTGGCCGATGACCTCGGGAAAACCTAGCGTACCGGCACGCAGACCACCGGATGGTGCCGGCGCTGCTTGCGTGGTGCTTTGCGGAGTGCTCATGTCGGGCTCCTGATAGATTGGTGAATCAAGGTTGAATGCACTCAACTTTTCCACATTCAAAAAACTCAAAACAACTCAATTCATGTGGTCCATCCGGGAATCCAGGAAGTACCCGCGAGCGGAATGCGCGCCATTGCCGCGGCTTCGACCGTCAGCGCGACCAGGTCCTCCGGTTCGAGGTGATGGACGTTCTGCTTGCCGCACGCTCGCGCAATCGTCGTCAGTTCCATGTCCAGCGTCTTCAGGTAGTTGCGCACGCGGCGTGAACCTTCATCGGGCTGCACACGCTGTTCGAGCACCACGTCCTGCGTGGTCACGCCGACCGGGCACTTACCCGTGTGGCAGTGATGGCAGAAACCCGGCGACGTGTTCAACGCCGCGTAGTCCGCCGCCGCCGAATGCAACGCGCCGTTCTGAAAGTACGTATCGCTATTGCAGCCGAGCGCCATCAGCATGCCCTGCCCGATCGCCACCGCGTCCGCGCCGAGCGCTAATGCCTTCGCAACGTCAGCACCGGTGCGGATGCCGCCCGAGACGATCAGTTGTACCTGGCCTTTCATATTCAGGTCTTCGAGCGCGTCCACGGCCTGGCGAACTGCGGCCAGCGTCGGAATGCCGACGTTCTCGATGAAGCAGGTCTGCGTCGCCGCCGTACCGCCCTGCATCCCGTCGATCACCACCACGTCCGCGCCCGCATGCACCGCGAGCTTGACGTCGTTGAACGTGCGGGTTGCGCCGACCTTCACGTAGATCGGTTTTTCCCAATCGGTGATTTCGCGCAACTCCTGAATCTTGATCGCCAGATCGTCCGGGCCGGTCCAGTCCGGGTGACGGCTCGCCGAACGCTGATCGACGCCGGCCGGCAACGTGCGCATCGAGGCGACGCGCGGATTGACCTTCTGCCCGAGCAGCATGCCGCCGCCGCCCGGTTTCGCGCCCTGGCCGATCACGATTTCGATCGCATCGGCGCGGCGCACGTCGTCCGGATTGAAGCCGTAGCGCGACGGCAGGCACTGATAGACCAGCGTCTTCGACGAGCGGCGCTCTTCCTGCGTCATGCCGCCGTCGCCGGTGGTGGTCGAGGTACCCATCGCCGTCGCGGCCTGGCCGAGCGCTTCTTTCACGTTCGCGGACAGCGCGCCGAAGCTCATGCCGGCAATCGTGATCGGAATATCCAGCACCACCGGTTTTTTGGCGAAGCGTGTGCCGAGCACGGTCTGCGTCGCGCATTTCTCGCGATACCCTTCGAGCGGATAGCGCGACAGCGAGGCGCCGAGAAACAGCAGATCGTCGAAATGCGGCACACGGCGTTTCGCGCCCAAACCGCGAATTTCGTAGAGGCCGCGCTGCGCGGCTGAGTGAATGTAGTCGATCGTCTTGCGGTCGTAGCCTTGCGACTCTTCCTGCTGCAAGCGGGCGAAGTGAACGGGTTTGGCTTCCATGGGACCTTCTTCGAGAGCGTGTGTTCAATATTCCTGGTTCGCGTCGGCGTTCCAGTGATAGAGCGTGCGAGCGGAGGCGATCCGTTTGAACGACGCCGGGTCATGGTCCATGCCGGCGGCGGCGAGCAGGGCGCGCACCGAGTCGATATCCGCCTGCGTCATCGGCTCGTACTGTGCATCCGCGCCGAGCGATTTCACTTCGCCGCGCACGTAGAGCACCGCTTCGTAAAGCGAGTCGCCGAGCGCATCACCCGCATTGCCACAGATCACCATGCGCCCCGCCTGCGCCATGAACGCCGAGAAGCTGCCCACCGAGCCGCCCACCACGATGTCGCCACCCTTCAACGAAATACCGCAGCGCAGGCCTGCATCGCCGTCGATCACCAGCAGGCCGCCGTGCGCCGAAGCACCCGCGCCGTTCGACGCGAAACCCTTCACATGCACCTTGCCGCTCATCATGTTTTCCGCGACGCCGGTGCCCGCGCTGCCGTCGATCTCGATCGTCGCGTGTTTGTTCATGCCGCCCGCGTAATAGCCGGCGTGACCGGCGATCGTCACTTGCA
This sequence comes from Paraburkholderia sediminicola, assembly GCF_046026675.1. Lineage (GTDB taxonomy): Bacteria > Pseudomonadota > Gammaproteobacteria > Burkholderiales > Burkholderiaceae > Paraburkholderia > Paraburkholderia sediminicola_F. The sequence goes on from NZ_JAQQEY010000002.1 coordinate 3,476,650, forward strand.
CCGGCGCATCCACCCCGACTGCGAGGTTATGCGCGCCGTTCGGCGCGACGACCGTCACCGCCTGGCCCTCCAGTTCGCTCGCCGGTTTGTGCAAGAACTGGTTCAGCTCACGGACCGTCGTGCGCTCCAGATCGAAAGTCAGGCTTTCCATACATACATCTCCTCAGGTGCGGGTTCGAAGACCCTGGCGTTCTTGATATCGGGCAGATGCGCGAGCGAACGGAACTCGGAAGCGATCGCGACGTAGTCGTCGTTTTCCGCGACCACCGCCGGCTTGCACGCGAACGGATCGCGAATCAGCGCGAGTTCGGTCGAGGTGCCCATCAGGAATGTGTAGAAGCCGTCGAGTTCTTCGAAACCCTTCTGCAAGGCGAGCGGCAACGTGTCGCCTTCGCGCAGCCGCCATTCGAGAAAGCGGCAGGCGGCTTCGGTGTCGTTGTCGGTATCGAAGTGAATGCCTTGCGGTTCGAGCTTGCGGCGTACGCCATGCGCGTTCGAGAGCGAGCCGTTGTGAACGAGGCAAAAGTCGTCACCGGCCGTGAACGGATGCGCGCGGTCAGGCGTCACCGCTGATTCGGTCGCCATGCGTGTGTGCCCGACCAGGTGCGAGCCTGTCAGGTTCGCAAAGTCATAGCGCTCGGCGACTTGCGACGGCGAGCCAATATCCTTGTACAGATCGATCGAGCGGCCGCTCGACAGCAGGTACAGCTTCGGATAGCGCTCGCGCAGCCACGTCTTCACGCGCTCGACGTTGCCTTGCACTGTCAGTACCGCATGATTGCCTTTCGCATCGGCACGGGCGGTCACGTCCATCGCCACATTCAATGCGTCCAGCAGCGGTTGCCACGCGAAGTCCGCGCCTTCGTCGGTGAAGCCCGCGTAGATGCTCAGCTTGCGCTGGCTCGCATCGACCTGTTTGCCGAACACCGCGAGGCCCGCCGAATCTGGTCCACGCTCGGTCATGCCGATCAGCATCGGCATCATCAGTTCGCCGAGTCGTTCGCGCAATGCCGGCGTCTTGACCAGCAAGCCCACAATTCCGCACATGGTGCTTCTCCTTAGAAAAATTCGAGGTAGGTCTTCAGTTCCCAGTCCGAAACGTGGCGCATGTATTCGAGCCACTCCATCCGTTTGAGCTTGAGGAACTCGTCGGCAACCGGGCCGAGCGCGTCGCAGATCACGCGGTCGCTTTCCAGCGCATCGAGCGCCTGCTCGAGGTTTTGCGGCAGCACGCCGATGCCGTGTTCGGAGAGTTTCGCGGGCGACCACTCGTAGAGATTCTCGTTAGCCGGTTCGCCCGGTGACAGACCACGGTCGATGCCGTCCAGCCCCGCGGCAATCACGGCCGACGTCGCGAGATACGGATTGCATGCACCATCCGGCAAACGCAGTTCGATGCGCTCGCCGGGCATGCGCACCATCGTCGAACGGTTGTTGTCGCCGTAGCTGATGTAGGCCGGCGCCCACGTTGCGCCTGTCAGCGAGCGGCCCACCACAAGGCGCTTGTACGAGTTGACGGTTGGATTGCATAGCGCGGCGAGTGCGGGCGCGTGCGCGAGCAGGCCAGCTGTGAATTGATAGCCGAGCGTCGACAGGCCCATGCCGAGCTTGTCGCTTTTGTCCGAGAACAGATTGCGTTCGCCATCGCCGATCGACATATGCATGTGCATGCCATTGCCGGGACGGTTCGCGAACGGCTTCGGCATGAACGAGCAGATCATGCCGAGGTCATTGGCGATCTCGGAGGCTGCCATCTTGAAGAACACGTAGTGATCGCACGAGGTCAGGCAATCGGTGTACGTGTAGTTGATTTCGAACTGACCGTTCGCGTCTTCGTGATCGATCTGATAGACGTCGATGCCGACCGCGCGCATCGATTCGGTGAGCTTTTCCAGGAAGACGCGCGTACGCGAGAGTCCCTTGTAGTCGTAGCACGGCTTGGCAAGCGTATCGCTCGGGTCGCATGGCTCCAGCGTGCCGGACGCCGAGCGGCGCAGCAGTGAGAATTCCGGCTCCAGACCTGTGAAGAGCGTCCAGTTGCGCTCGGTCATCCGTGCGACCTGTTTCTTCAAGGTCACGCGCGAATCGTATTGCCACGCTTCGCCATCCACATGACCGTCGCAGACGATCCGTGCCAAGCCCGGCTGCCACGGCACCGGTGTGAGCGTCGCCAGATCGCCGACGGCCATATAGTCGGGGCCGTTCGGCTCGATACCTACGCCCCAGATCGCAAACCCCGCGAACCCGGCACCCGCCGTCAACACGCTCTTCAGATGACTGACCGGCACCGACTTCGCCTTGGCCACGCCGTGAATATCGACAAACTGCGCCAGCACGTACTTCACGCCCTGCTGCGTCAGATACGCTTGCGCCTCTTCCGCCGAGCCGAAGCGGGGCACGCATCCGAGCTCGTTGATCGGCAGCTTGCTCGCATCGTTCAGGTTCATCGCCACTCCTTGCAACTGCATCTTTCGTGGTTTGGAAAAGCCACACGCAACGCGTGTGACCGGGTTGCGCAACACGCTCCCGAACGCCGGTTGTGGCGCGCTTCGAGCGTGTTTTCAATCGGCCGGATACTTTATTGGTGAGCAACAAAGATTCTCTTGGTGAAACTCTTTGCGCGTGACTCGGCGCTGCAATCTGCTACGCTTTCGTTTTACGTGAGGCTTACATGCAAATCGGTGAAGACAATAAAACGCCGCTTGAACGCTACCTCGGCAACACCATTCGCGAGTTACGCCAGCACCACGGCCTGACCATTGCTCAGGTTTCCGCTCAGGCCGGCATCAGCCGCGGCATGCTCTCGAAGATCGAAAACGCGCAGACGTCCGCAGGTCTCGAGGTCCTCAACCGCATAGCCCAGGCGCTCGGCGTTTCGCTCTCCATGCTGTTTCGCAATTTCGACGTGCCGCAAGGCGGTGCACAACTCGTCAAAAAAGGCGGCGGCATGGAAGTGGTTCGCAAGGGCACCAAAAGCGGCCACACCTATCACCTGCTTGCCTATGACCAAGGTCCGCGTAAGCTTTTCGAACCCTTCCTGATTACGATGGAGGACGAAGCCGAACGCTTTCCCGTGTTTCAGCATCCGGGCACCGAATTCATTCACATGCTCAAGGGCGTGATCGAATACCGCCATGGTCAGCAAACCTACATTCTTCATCCTGGCGACACGCTCACTTTCCAGGGCGAGATACCGCACGGTCCGGAACGCCTGATCAAGACGCCCATTCAATTCCTGTCGATCTTTGTGTATCCGCAATCGAGTGCAGCTGACTGATCGCTGGCTGCGGCCGTCTCAGTCGATACCTCTATCAATGCAACGTTTGTGCCATGTTTATCTGAGTGAATCAAAGATTCCCACCAATAAACGCTTTGGGCGCCATGCGTCGTTCCTGATTTCGACGTTGAAAGATTCATCAGCCTGACTGCGGTGCACATCGTCGCTGTGACTGGTGCGACTTTGCACAAAAACGAGGTGTGCGGTTAAGCAGCGTTAAAAGCAACACTTATACAAACTCGCGCCACAGCGCCTGAATCAGCGCAATGCATCGTCCGGCAGATCGGGCAGCGCCCGCGCGAGCGACGGTTGAATCGCGTTGTCCAGCACGCCGCGCGTCAGCATGACGATGTCGCCGGCGAATTGTTCCCACTCGCCCTGGCGATGTAGCAGGAAAAAATCGCGCCGCCCGAGGCGGCTCGGCGGCAACGGCATCACTGCGATATCGTCCAGATAGTGCCGCGCCTGCCACAGACACAAAGGCGTCGAAATCGCGAATCCCGCGCGCGCGGCCACGAGACTCAATAGCGGATCGGTCGCGTCGAACTCGTAACGCCGCGGACTGTTAATGCCCAGATGCCGCGCGAAACGCTCAATCTGCTGGCCGATCACCGAACGCGCCGTATAGCGGATCAGCGGCAGCTCGAGTGCAAGCGTGCGCCAGTCGATATTGCGGCGTCCGTTCAATTGGCTGCGCGCAACCACCACCACGAATGCCTCGGAAAACAGCGGAACTTCTACGATCCGTGGGTCGGTCAGCGTAGTCTGCGTGCAGATCGCAATATCCAGTTCGCGGTCGTGCAACTGCTTGCTCAGGCCCGGCGTGAGACCGGACCACATCGAAATCTGCCGCTCCGAATTCGACACCGCACGAATCAATTCAGGTCCGACAGTGGCCGCGAACGAATCGACGCAACCCAGGCGCACCGGCATCTTGCCCGTATGCGACGCATCGCCGATACGGGCGCTCACCATCTGCGCATGCTCGATCAACGGCCCCGCCAACTCCAGCAACGCGCGCCCCGCTACATTCGGGCGCGGCGGACGGCTCTCGCGATCGAACAGCGTCAGGCCCTGATCTCGCTCCAGCGCGGCAATCGACTGGCTGATGGCGCTCTGGCTCACGCCGAGCTGCTTCGCCGCGCCCGTCATCGAGCCGCTGTCGCAGACAGCCACAAAAGCCTGCAATGCGCGCAGATCGATCGGGGTCGGGGTTCGTCTCATGAGATGCTCCGCTCGCGTGGGTGACATGCCGGTCATCCTGTGCGGTACGCGCAGCTCGGTGCCGAGGTTCGCGGCGTTGGTGCACAGGATGAGAAATTGCATTGGCTCGCCATAAGTTTGCCTAATACAAAATTGGTGCGGCCAACGTTTTCCTAGAATTCGCCTCATTGCCTACACAGAGGTCCACATGAGCCACTACGATTTCATCGTGATTGGCGCTGGCGTCATCGGCGCGTCGGTCGCCCATCATCTCGCCGCACTGGGCGCGCAACGCGTGCTGGTTATCGAACAGGGCACGATCGGTGCGGGCACCACGTCGCAGTCGTCCGGCCTGTTGCGCACGCACTATTCGGTGCGCCAGAACGTGGAACTCGCGCGCTCTTCATGGTGGGCATTCAATAATTTCGCTGACTATCTCGGCGACGACGAAGCGTCCTGTGGCCTCGTCAAATGCGGCTATCTGATCTGCGCGCCCGACGGCGACAAGCTGGAGCCGCTGCGCGCCTCGCTCGCCGCGCAGCAGGATATGGGCATCGAAGTGCAACTGCTCGACAGGGCGCAAGCGCACGAGCGCCTGCCGATTGCGAACTTCGACGACGCCGCGCTGATCGGCTATGAACCGGAGGCAGGTTTTGCGGATGCCTATCTGGTGGCGACCGGCTTCGCCCGTTCGGCGCGCCGGCGCGGTGTCAAGTTCATGGAAGGCGTGACGGTCACCGGCATCGTCCGCGAAGGACGCCGGATCACCGGGGTCACAACCAGCGCGGGCAACTTCAGTTGCGGCACGCTGATCAGCACGCAGAACATCTGGACGCCTGAACTCGCCGGCTGGATCGGTGTGCCTCTGCCGGTCAAGCCGGAGCGTCACACGGTGCTCGCGCTTGAATGTGACGGCGCCGCATATTCGTTCAAGATGCCCGCGTTTAAGGACCTTGGTTCGGACGGCATGCTCTATTACCGCAGTTACGGCGGCAGCCAGATGCTCGTGTCCGAAGGCGTGGTCGGCGAAACGTTGAACTCGCCGGAAACCGAACAGGGCGATATCTCGCTCGACTATGTCGCCGAAGTCGGCGCGCAGGTCGCCGAACGCTTCCCTGCTTATGAGGCCGCGGGGCTGGCTTCGTCATGGACCGGTGTGTACGACGTGACGCCCGACTGGAATCCGGTGTTGGGCAAGGTCGGCGATATCGAAGGACTCGTTGTCGGTTTTGGCTTCTCCGGGCACGGCTTCAAGCTGTCGCCGGGCATCGGCAAGATCCTCGCGCAACATGCGCTCGGTCTGCCCACGGATGTTTCCCTCGCGCCCTATGCGCTCGACCGATTCGCCAGCGGCGCGCTGCTGGTGGGCAAGTACGGTTCAGGCGCAGTCTCCTGACTCCGGATCCCGATCTCTGAATCGCTCACCATCGGATTCGGGCAGCGCATCGCGTTGCACATACGTCTCGTCGTCTCGCCACGCGCGATCAGCTGATCACGCAATGCGATTCCAGCGCCGAAAGAACGTTCACATCATCCCCCTCCGATTTGCACTCAGGCCACCAACCTGATGGGCGAGTGCCGACTTCCCCTCCGTTATCGACGCCGAAAAAAGCTTGGCTAATTTTTTTGTTGCAGTATAGTCCGGTCTAGACCGCAGCGCGAACAGGTTTCATCGAGGTATCGCGGACGCGCACAACGTTTCCCCAGCCGTTCCCTTTCTGCCGGAGTGTTCGCCATGAATCGTCTGATCGCGTTATGTGCCGCCGCCGTCCTGTCCAGCTCCACATTTCCAGTCGCCGCGGGGTGTCTGGACGACGTGAAGGCGAGCGGTGTCCTGACAGCGGGCAACGGCCTGATGGGTACCCGCCCTTTTGTCTGGCAAAACGAAGACGGCAGCTACGGCGGCTTCGAGGCCGACATGCTGAAGGAGGTGGGCAAGCGCATCGGCGTGCCGAAGACGGACTTCGTCGTCACCGAATGGAGCACGCTGATTCCTGGACTGAAATCGAAGCGCTGGGACATCATCTTTTCGTCGATGTCGGCCACGCAGGAGCGTATCCAGAGCGCCAACGTACGTTTTTCGCGGCCCTACTTCCTGCTGTACGATGAAATAATTGTCAAAACCGATTCGCCGATTCAGTCATTCGCAGACCTGAAGACCCGAAAGATTGCCACCACGCTCGGCACCAACGATTCGGTGAACGCGCACCGGCTCGCGACCGAAGGCCAGATCGGCGAAGTCATGGACTTCAATTCGTTCGGCGAGCCGTTCATGGCGTTGCAAAACGGCCAGGTCGACGCGGTACTGCTCGATCAGGGCACCCTGCTCGGCCAACGCGAGAAGATGAAAAATCTTCGCGTTGTCGGTCAGCCGATTTACTACCACCCGAAGCCCGAATGGACCGACGCCGAGAACAAGGCGAACTATAAATTCGGCACGAGTGCGGCAGCGGTTCGCGCAGAATGCGGCGATCTTCTCACCGCGATCAATGGTGCGCTGCAATCGATGGATCAGGACGGCACGCGCCAGAAGATCCTGACGAAGTACGGTGCATGGTCGCCGGAGCAAGCGGTGCTGACGAAGTAATCGCACCGATCATGAGCGAATTCTTCTTTACGCTGATTCCGCGCTACTTTCCGTTCTTGCTGAAGGGTGCGTGGGTGACGATCGAACTGTCGGTCATCAGCATGACTTGTGCGATTGCGCTCGGACTCGCGGTCGCGCTAGGCCGGCTGTCGTCACGGCGCTGGCTTGACTGGCTGCTGCGCGCCTATGTCGAGATCTGGCGCGACGTACCGCTGGTGGTTCAGCTGCTGGTGATCTACTTCACGTTGCCGCAGGTCGGCTTGACCTTGCCGGGATTCTGGGCCGGCGTGCTCGGCCTCGCGCTGAACCTCGGCGCGTATCTTTCGGAAGTGTTCCGCGCGGCGATCCAGGCGGTAGACAACGGTCAGCGTGAAGCGGGACTGACCATCGGCATGTCGCACACGATGATCTACCGGCGGGTGATTCTTCCTCAAGCGCTGAAGGTTGCGCTCCCCACGATCGGCGGCTATTTCATTTCGTTGCTGAAGGATTCGTCGTTGGTGTCGTTCATCGCGGTCAACGAATTGCTGAGGCACGGCACGATTGTGATCGCCGATACCTTCATGAGCATGCAGGTCTATCTGATGGTGGCGATCATCTACTTCGCGATGAGCTTTGCTGCCGCTCGCGGCGTGCGATGGATCGAGCAGAAGTTCACCCCGGTACACCGCGGCGGCAAGCGCGTGTCGATACAGATTCCCGCAGGCAAGGCCGGCGCGGCTAGCACGGAGCCCAATCTTGAAACCTGATCTGAACCGGAGGGCGAATCCCTCAGCGTCCATTCTCGAGGTGCGCGCACTCGAAAAATCGTTCGGCGCGGTAAGGGTACTCAAAGGCATCGACCTGCGTATCCGGGCCGGCGAGGTCAGTTTCTTCATCGGTCCGAGTGGCGGGGGCAAGTCCACGTTGCTCCGTTGCATCAATTTTCTGGACATGCCGACCGGTGGTGAAATTCATTTCGACGGCGAACGGCTTTGTCATCAGGATGGCGCCACGTTTCGCACGAAGCCGGAAGCGCAGCTGCGCATCGCACGGCGCAAGATGCCAATGGTGTTTCAGCAATTCAATCTTTTCGCTCATCGCACCGTGCTCGAAAACGTGATCGAAGGGCCGATCCACGTGCAGCGTCGCCAACGCGACGAAGTCATCAGCGAGGCCTCGGCGATCCTGAATCAGGTTGGCCTCGGCAATCGCCTTGGCTATTACCCCGACCAGTTGTCGGGCGGCCAGCGTCAGCGCGTTGCGATTGCGCGTGCACTGGCGATGAAACCCAAAGTCGTCCTGTTCGACGAGCCGACCTCGGCACTCGATCCGGAACTTGTCGCGGGCGTGCTCGACACGATTCGCACCCTTGCCGATGCGGGTTTGACGCTTGCCATCGTTACCCATGAGATGGCGTTCGCGCGAAAGCTCGCCGACACGATTCATTTTGTCGCCGACGGCGTCATTCTGGAGTCAGGCACCCCTGACTCGATTCTCGGCGCGACAGGAAACAGCCGCATCGCCGATTTCATTCGGGCAGTCGAGCGGTGAGCAGCGTGAAATGTCAACCACATACAAAGGAAACGGCGATGTCTGAAACCATTCAACAGCGCGTCGCGCGCGCGGTGACCGACGATCTGGTGCGGGCGTTTCGCGTCGACGGCGCGGTGCGAATTCGCAATATTTTCTCCGCGGATGAACTGGCGATGTTACGCGAGGCCATCGACCGCAACATCGCCCAACCGAGTCCGCGGGCAAAAGTGGCGAGCCGGCCGGACGATCCCGGTTGGTTTTTCGAGGACTTCTGCAACTGGCAGGATAACGACGGTTACCGCCGTTTCATCATGGAATCGCCCGCGCCGAGCGTTGCGGGTGCATTGATGGGCGGCGAAGCGGCCCGTTTCTATCACGATCATCTACTGGTGAAGGAGCCGAACACGCGCCAGCGTACGCCGTGGCACCAGGACCAGCCGTACTACAACATCACCGGCGACCAGAACGTCAGCATGTGGATTCCCGTCGATCCGGTCGCGCGAGCGTCAACACTCGAGTTTGTCGCGGGTTCGCACCGCGGGCCGTGGCTGATGCCGCGCACGTTCATTGCCAACGAGGCAAAGTGGTTTCCCGAAGGCAGCCTGACCGATTTGCCCGATATCGAAAGCAATCGCGACGCGTATCCGATCATTGGCTGGGAACTCGAACCTGGCGATATGGTGTGCTTTCATATGCTGACGTTGCATGCCTCGGGCGGCGTTGGTGGTAACCGTCGGCGCCGCGCGTTTTCGCTGCGGTTTATCGGCGACGATATCCGTCACCAGCCACGCCCGTGGCGCACATCTCCGGAGTTTCCAGGTCTGCGCGAGACGCTCACCGAAGGCGCGCCAATGGCGCACCCGTTATTCCCGATAGTGTGGCGCGCAGAACAGGGACAGGTGGGCGCATGAGCGAAGCGAAAAGCGAGTTGAACGACGCGGTGAAAGACGCGCCGGTGCCCGCACATATCCGTGCGTTGCCGCTCTACGTACCGGGCCGCTCCGAGCAATCGGTTGCGCGTGAATATGGTCTTGCGCGCATCATCAAGCTGGCGTCGAATGAAAATCCACTCGGCTGCAGCCCACATGTCGCGCAAGCGTTGGCTGAGCAGTTCAGCGGCGCGGATACCGCGCTCGCGCGCTATCCGGACAGCGATGCATTCGATCTGCGAAACGCGCTTGCCCGCTATCATGGCGTGCCGGCCAACCACATCGCGGTGACGAACGGCTCCCACGAACTGATCGATCTGTGCGCCGCGTTGAGCTTGCGTGCCGGCACCGCCGGCCTCTATTCGCAGTATGCATTTCAGGCCTATCCGATCAGTATCAAGGCGCGCGGCGCTACCGCAATTGAAGTGCCTGCGTCCGATTACAGTCACGATCCTGCAGCGATGCGTGCGGCGTTGACCCACGCGACGCGCCTCGTCTACATCTGCAACCCCAACAATCCAACGGGTACGCTGCTGTCCCCGGCGGAGATCGGAGTCATTCTGGATTCGGTCGGTCCGGATACGCTCGTGGTACTCGATGAAGCGTATATCGACTACGTCGATCCTACGCTACGAACCGATTCGATTTCACTGGTTGCGCGTTATCCGCAACTGGTCGTCGCGCGAACGTTTTCGAAGGCGTACGGGTTAGCGTCGCTGCGAGTCGGTTACGGCATCATGCATCCCGATCTTGTCGATGCCATTGCTCGAATCCGCCCGACATTCAGCGTCAATGCACTCGCACAGCGCGCGGCATTGGCGGCGCTCGCCGATCGCGCGTTCCTGCAACGCACACAGAGCCTGAACCGTGCAGGCCTTACGCAAATCACCCAGGCGCTGGAGCGTCAGGGCATTCCTTTCATCCCTACGCACGCGAATTTCATTACGATTGGCCTGAACGACGTAAAGACGGTGGCCCAGCGGCTGCTGCAGGCCGGCATCGTGGTCCGGCCGCTCGGCGCATACGAACTGGACGATCTCGTCCGCGTGACCGTCGGTACCGAAGAGGAAAACGATATGTTTCTGCGCGCGTTGCTCGCGGCGCTTGAGCGAGACTGAAAGCGTAATAGAATCGGTGTCGCTCAATTCGGAATCGAAGGGTAGTACATATGGCTCAAAAACCCGGTGCGCCGTTTCAGCAGATCAAGGCCGTTGTGCGCGACAAGGTTCGTGCAGGCGAATGGGGCGTTGGCGAGCGCATCCCGTCGGAGATCGATCTGGCGACGGCGTTCGGGGTCGCGCGCATGACGGTCAATCGCGCTCTACGCGAACTGACCGCCGAGGGTGAACTCGAACGCGTCGCCGGCGTCGGCACCTTTGTGGCCGAGGGCAAACCGCAGTCGAACCTGCTGATGATCGCTCATATCCGCGATGAGATTCGCTCGCGAGGGCACGAGTATGCTTGCAAGGTCATTACGCTGGCGCGTGAAGCCGCTTCGGTCGAAGTCGCCGCGGCGTTCGGGCTGCCGAGGAATACGCCCGTGTTTCATCTGACATGCGTACATCTGGAAAACGGGCGGCCCATTCAGTTCGAAGACCGGTACGTGAACCCCGCTGCCGCACCGGATTTTCTCACGCAGGATTTCACGGCCGAGCCGCCATCGCAGTATCTCTACAACAACGTGTCCCACTACGAACTGGAAATCGAGCATATCGTCGACGCCTGTTTGCCGACGCCTGAACAGGCAGCGCTGCTCGAGATGCGAATCGACGAGCCTTGCTTGATGCTGACGCGTCGCACCTGGACCGGCGGCACGCCGGTGACACTCGCCCACTTTGTTCATCCCGGCAAGCGGTATCGGCTCGGTTCGCGCTTCAAACCGAATTCGATGCCGGCCCAGGGGCTGGCCAGGGGCCGCTGAGGCACACTTAGGTGTCAGTCGACTTTGGGCTCGAGAAGCGCCAGTGCAGGTCGTACAACGCCCTCCAGCAGCGCACGTTCCGGCCTTGTCCTGGCAAGCACCCGTATGCCGAGATGGAGTCCTAGCAGCAAGCGCGCAAGATCATCGGCAGACTGGGCAGTCGAGATCTCGCCCGCCTGCTGACCCGCGTGCACACAGCGCCGGAAAAACGCTTCTACCGCCACCAGCACATTGGCGATCATTGCCTGGAAACCGGCGTCGTGTGGTGCAACCTCAAGCGCCGAATTCACCAGCAGGCATCCCTTACGATCCCGGTCGCCGACCGACCGCTCGACAATCTCCCGAAAGAATGCCTTGATGGCGTCAAGAGGCGGCAGGTCCCGCTCAAATCTCGATACCCGGTCGCCGAAGCTATTTTCAATGTAGTGGGCCAGCGCCCGCTGAAACAGCGAACGTTTGTCCCCGAACGCGTTGTAGAGGCTTGCCCCCGTAATGCCCATGCACTGTGCAAGATCCCGCACAGAAGTCGCCTCGTAGCCATAGACCCAGAACTGGTGTGCGGCTGCATCGAGGACTGCATTTTCGTCAAATTCCCGTGGTCGGACCATGCTTACTCCAGCCATCGCGCAACGTCTTCCCGGTCGGGATTGCAACGTCACACACGTTGCGATATTCTAAATCATCCGATCTAAAACAACCTGGAGCGATAGCAAACCTGCTTTGGTGTCGCACGACAGCCAGCACGCGCGCATCAGGCGGTCTGAGAACGCAACGCACAGGAACATCATGACCGTGTACTCCGCAGAGAAGCGGCTGAAAACGTTGTTCGTCTCTGGCCTGGCAGGCGACGCATCCGAGTACCGCTCGTTTCTGTCCGAACTGACGCGTCACCTGCGGGGCTATCTTCGCAAGCGGATTCCCCAACTTCACGATGACGTCGAGGATCTGGTTCAGGAAATCCTGCTGGCCGTGCATAATGCACGTCATACATACCGGCCGGATGAGCCTCTGACCGCGTGGGTCCACGCGATCGCGCGCTATAAATTGATGGATTTCTTCAGAACGCGTGCGCGACGGGAGTCGTTGCATGACCCCCTTGACGAGCACGAGGACATTTTCGCCGAGTCCGCCGACGAACCGACCGATGCCCATCGCGATATCGGGAAACTGCTGGATCACCTACCGGACAAGCAGCGGCTCTCGATCGTGCATGTCAAGCTGCAGGGACTTTCAGTCGCCGAAGCCTCCCGCTTGACAGGGCTCTCGGAGTCGGCCGTCAAGGTCAGCATCCATAGGGGTCTCAAGGCTCTGGCCACATACGTCCGGAGAATGGCATGAGAACAGATGACCTCGTCGGATTGCTCTCGACCGGCATAACGCCCGTCAAAAGCGGCACGGTAGCCCGTCGATTCGGCATCTCTTTGCCGGTTGCCGCCCTTGGCGCGACGGCCTTGATGGCTGCCGTATTTGGCATTCGCCCCGATCTGAGTGCCATCGCCAAAACCGCAATCTTCTGGGAGAAGCTCGCGTTTCCGCTATGCCTTGCAATCGGCGCTCTGATTGCAACCGTTCGGCTCGCGCGCCCCGGCGCCAAGGTCGGAACTGGATGGCCCGCCATGGCGATACCGGTCGTAATCGTCTGGATTGCAGCCATAGCGGTGGTCGTCAGCGCCGCACCGCAAGACCGGTTGCCCGCGATACTCGGACACACCTGGCGCACATGCTCATTCAATATCCTTCTGCTGGCCGTTCCAGGCTTCATTGCGATCTTCTGGGCTGTCAAAGGACTGGCGCCGACCCGTCTACGGCTCGCCGGCGCCATCTCGGGCCTGCTTGCAAGCTCGGTCGCCACGATCGCGTACTGCTTTCATTGTCCCGAGATGAACCCTGCGTTCTGGAGCATCTGGTATGTGGCCGGCATGTTGCTTCCAGCCGCGCTCGGGGCGGTGCTGGGTCCCAAACTGCTTCGGTGGTGAATTCCCTGGCAACTCGTTGATCGAGCGGCCTGATTTCGTTGCGCCGCAAGTCGAAAGCAAAAAAAAAGATGACTTGCCTGTAACCGAACGTCTCCAGTTCACGAATTAGATGATGTATCCAGCACGGGTACTCCTCTATCTCAACTTCTGGAGAAATTCCATGTCCACTAAGGTCACTGTCAGTTCCGCCCTCCTCGCCGGCGTAGTCGCGAGCCTGCTCGCATCGGTCGCCCACGCAGCACCGCTTACGAGTGCGGAGGCAAGCGCCGCTGTCGCCGCTCACAAGGAAAAGTGCTATGGCGTCGCCCTGAAAGGGCAGAACGATTGCGCCGCCGGTCCTGGCACCACGTGTCAAGGTACGTCCGCAATGGATTTCCAGGGCAACTCATGGAAGTTCGTTCAAGGCGGCACCTGCACGAGTATCGCCGTGCCGGGTGGCGGCCATGGCTCGCTCACCGCCATGAAGTCCTGATCCGGCAAACGACAACAGGAAAGGGGGCGGCCATGACCGATTTCACCCGAACAACGCCAGTCGGAATCGACGAGCGCGGCTGCCCCTCCGGTGTGACCGCTTCGGAACGGCAGTTAGTCGGCACCAGTTTCAAGCATGAACATCTTGCCGCGATTCTCGCGGACGGACTGAAAGACGGCTTCTTCGAAGTCCACGCTGAGAACTATATGGGCGCCGGCGGTCCCCCGCATCGGGCGCTAGCGGCGATCCGCGAGAACTACGCGATCTCCATTCACGGCGTGTGTATGTCGATCGGCGGCCCCAATGCGCTGGACGCGGCTCATCTCGCACGCTTTCGCGATCTGGTTGCACGCTACGAACCCATGCTGGTGTCCGAGCATCTGGCGTGGTCTTCACATGGCGGAACGTTTTTTAACGACCTTCTACCTTTGCCGTACACGAAAGAAACGCTCGAGCATGTGTGCGAACACATCGACCAGGTTCAGCACTCGATCAAACGCCCCATTCTTCTTGAGAACCCGTCGACCTATGTCGCTTTCGAGTCCTCGACAATGAGCGAAACCGAATTCATCCGGGCCGTCGTTCAACGTACCGGCTGCGGCCTGCTACTGGACGTCAATAACATTTTTGTCTCGGCAATCAATCATGGTTTTTCCGCCGCGGCGTACCTTGACGGATTGCCGCTTGAAGCTGTGGGCGAAATACACCTGGCCGGGCATAGCGAGCAACGCGATGACGAAAACGAACTGCTGCTTATCGATAGCCACGACCGCGCCATCTCCGACCCAGTCTGGAATCTTTACAGGAACGTCGTATCGCGGATTGGCCCGAGGCCGGCATTGATCGAATGGGATAGCAATCTTCCCGCCTGGTCCGTGTTGCGGGATCAGGCAACGACAGCACGGCAAATCATGGCAGAGCACGGGATGTCACTCGCGCAGGAACTCAGCCATGACGCCTGAAAATCGTTCGTGCCAGTACGCCACAGCGTTTGCGCCGGGATTGATAGACCCAGCGATCGCAGCGCCTGAAGACCTCGTAGCCGCACCAGGGAAGCGTGTCCTCAAGCGCTACAACGTTTATCGCAACAACGTCACGGTCAGCCTCATTGATGCACTGGCTGCGATCTACCCTGCTATCCAGCGCATCACCGGCGTCGACTTCTTCAGAGCGATGGCCCGTTTCCATGTCCGCGCGACGCCGCCCGTTTCGCCGTTACTGTTCGAGTACGGGCGGGATTTTCCTGCCTTCATCGAGTCCTACGAATACGCCCGCGAGATGCCGTGGCTTGCGGACACGGCGCGCATCGAGCGTGCGTGGCTGGACGCCTATCACGCAGCGGATCTGCCTGTGCTCGCTACGGAGGCGCTAGGCGATATCGAGCCCGCGTCACTGGCCGGGTTGCGTTTCAGACCGCATCCCTCGGCGCGGATCGTCCGCTCAGCCTATCCGGCCGTCGCAATCTTCGCGATGAACCGCACCGATGGCCCTGTTTCCCCGCTACGGTCAAACGAACCCGAGGATGCACTCGTCACGCGACCAGAGCAGGAAGTCATCGTCTCGCGCCTGCCGGCGGGAGGTGCAACGTTCCTTATCGCCGTTCTCGCGGGCGCGTCACTAGGCGAAGCGGTCGCGGCTGCATTTGAAGAAACCTCGTCCTTCGATCTCCAGGCCAACATGGCAGGGATGATCTCGGTTGGCGTTTTTTCCGCCATTCAACATGGAGATTGATCAAGATGACACCGGACACACAACAGGCAAAACTGCCATTTCCAGGCGTAGTGATATCCGCGATTGGTACGGCAAAGCGGCTGATCCAACATCTCGCGCAACCGTGGCTCGTTCAACTCGTGCTTCGGATTGCACTGGCCGTACCGTTCTGGAAATCGGGCATTCTTAAATGGCACGGCTTCCTTCAACTGAACGACACGGCAATCGATCTGTTCACCCAGGAGTTCCAGTTGCATCTGCCAGGCGGCCCCTACCCGTTTCCTGCTCCGGCCGTGTTTGCATTTCTGTCGGGCTGCGGTGAGGTGACGTTCCCGGTGTTGCTCGTGCTGGGCTTCGGAACGCGGTTCGCCGCAGCCGGCCTGATACTGATGACGTGCCTCATCGAGTTGACGGTGCCGGACGGTTGGCCTATCCATCTCACCTGGGTGGCCATGGCATTGGGAATTGCCGCCTGGGGACCTGGCCGGATATCCATTGACTATCTGCTGGGTGACAGGTCGTTCAGACCCTGACCCGAAGTTTTCGTCGACTCACTGGGTTGCCCCCCACTGAACAATATGAGAACTTCAGATCTGATACTTAGGCTGACTAATAGTCTTACGACGATTGAGCCGAATTCCGTTTCGAGGAGACTTAATCGGTCGCTAAGCGTGGGGCTTGCCGGCAGCATGGCGATGCTGGTGGTCATTTACGGCATCCGCAGCGACATGCCGGAACTGCTGTTGACGACGATGTTCTGGATACGGCTCGCGTTTCCGGTAGCAACGCTCATCACCGCGTTGAAACTCGCCGGACGTCTTGGACGCCCCGGCGTACCCGTCAAGCTAGCATGGTTCGCGGTCACACTGCCATTCATTGCCATGTTGTTCGTCGCCTCGCTCATGCTGATCGCGACTCCGCCAGGCTATCGCCTGGAGCTGATGCTTGGCACAACATGGCGGGTCGCCACAGTGAATATCGTGCTGCTCTCCTTGCCTTCACTTGCCACCGTGATGCACGCCATGAAGGGGCTTGCCCCTACCCGCCTAGCACTGGCGGGCGCCGGCGCCGGGCTGCTCGCCGGCGCGCAAGGTTCGCTCGTGTACTCCCTTTACTGCTCAGAGATGTCCGTACCGTTCTGGGGTACCTGGTACGTACTGGGCATAGTCATAACCGCTGGTATAGGTGCTGTATTTGCTCCGCTCTACTTGCGGTGGTAGTCCGGCGAGGGCCTCAGGTACGGCACCCGATTCATGTTCATGACGTCACGCAGTCAGATCGTGACGACGGATCGATTCTTCCCTGGTCGATCGCGCCGCCGGTTCCCGGCGGCGCGCATCCGACAAATTACTCGGCCATATTATTCGGCCAAATCGCTCAAGCGACGTGATGGACCCAGCCGAACGGATCGGCGATCCTGCCACGCTGTATGCCGGTGAGCCTGGTGCGAATCAGTTGCGTGACGGGGCCTTCTCCACCGTCGCCGATCCTGAACTCGCCGCCGGCATGACGGACCTCGCCGATCGCCGTGACGACCGCCGCGGTGCCGCAGGCAAATGTTTCCGTAACGCGGCCGCTGGCGGCGTCCGCCTGCCATGCTTCGAACGAGTACGGCGACTGGTCGACAGCAATACCTTCACGCGCGGCCAATTCGATGATCGAGGCGCGCGTGATGCCCGGCAGGATCGTGCCCGACAGGGGCGGGGTGCGCAGCGAACCATCGTCCAGCACGAAGAACACGTTCATGCCGCCCAGTTCTTCGATCCACTTGTGTTGCGCGGCGTCAAGGAACACGACCTGGTCGCAGCCCTTGTTAGACGCTTCGGTCTGCGCAATCAGGCTGGCAGCGTAGTTGCCGCCGCATTTCGCGACACCGGTACCGCCCGAAGCGGCGCGCGTGTATTTATCCGACACCCAAACGGTGACGGCCGACTTGCCGGGCTTGAAGTAGGGACCAACCGCACAGGCGATCACGCAGAAGATGTACTCGTGCGCGGCGCGCACGCCCAAAAAACTCTCCGAAGCGAACATGAACGGGCGGATGTACAGGCTCGCACCTTCGGCGGCCGGGATCCATGCGCGGTCGATGTCAACCAGCCTCTCGACCGCTTCAACGAACGCGGTTTCGGGCAGTTGCGGCATCGACATGCGTTCGGCCGATTCACGGAAACGCCTGGCATTGGCTTGCGGCCGGAATAACGATATCTTGCCGTCCTCGCCGTGATACGCCTTCATGCCTTCGAAAATCTCCTGCGCATAGTGCAGCACGGCGCAGGCTGGGTCGATCTCGAACGGACGACGGGCTTCGACCTTGGCGTCATGCCAGCCCGTCCCCTCGGTCCAGCGGATCGTGACCATGTGATCGGAGAAGACGCGCCCAAACGCCGGGTTGACTAGCTTGGCGGCGATCTGGTCAGCGGGGGTAGAGCTGGCGTGCGGCTCAATGACAAACCGCAGTTGATTCTCAGTGCTCATATCTCAGTACCTCCAAAAATTGGCGTGTCTAGAATTCTGCCATCGTAAACGGCATTGGTGCCGTTGGCCACGGATCCGGTCCCCTACACCTTCCAGCCTATGCTCAAGGAAAAGTGCCGCTCCAACGTGGCAAGGCTGCTGGCCCGGTAACGTCCGGGCAACGCAAGCCTCCACGCTGTGCAAGTCGCTTTTTTGCGGCATTAACCCGCGTTATCACGGCAAACCATCCCGCGCATCCAGATGTGTGAGAACCCTTGTACTTCGTCGCTCAACGGCTTGAGACAGACCGGTCGAATTTCACGACTCCAATATCTACTTCGAAACCCGTTGACTTTATACTAGAACGATCTATATCATTTGATCGACGGGAAATGTCTGAACATTAAAATTGAATGTATTTTTGACATTTAGGTGTAGCGCGATGCAAACCGCTGACCGAGAAATTAGCTAACGCAGACTCAATCAGGGCTGCGGCAATTTTATTCAGGATCGGCGGCGGAGTCGCTTTAGTCATGGCAACGCCAAAGGCTGGGGCTTCATGGGCTTGGGAAATACAGGTGAGCTTCATCGGCTCGGCCTGAACTAGGCTCGTCCGTAATGGATTGCGTTGCGCCGGTAGTTCGCTACGTTGCGGGAACCGGCTGGCAGGCAGCTCAGGCCGTAGCCCCGGAGATTACGGAGCCGAGTGGCTTCATCGCCACGCCGATGCTGACCGTCAATGCAAACGGTATAGCGGCCGTCATGTGGGCAGAGGGCAGCGTCGTTCTGCAGGCAAGTGTTGCCGATGCCAGCGGAACTTGGGGGCCGCTGCATCAACTGACGGAGCATCTGGATACGACGGCGCAACAGTATCCGCCCCTCGTGATCGACGCGGCAGGCAACGTGACGGTTGCATGGCAGGACGCGAGTACGGCGGGCTCGTCGGACGTTATCGCTGCCAGCTATCGGAACGGTGCGTGGAGTACGTCGACATTGTTCGGGCAGGACCCGCAGGACGCCTCCTGGCCCGCGCTGGCCGTCAACGCAGCCGGGGCGATGGCGCTCGTCTGGCAATCGTACATCCAGAACGTCGGCCCCGAACTGCAGGCCAGCTTTTATACCCCGGGCACGTAATTGCTTCGTGGACATCGTCCAACTGCCTTCGCCGTTGGCGAGTGAGCGCACCAGCGTGAAGATTCAACAAATCGATAAGGAATAGCCATGCAAAAAGGCCTGTATCCCGCGATGCGGACTGTCATCGGAATGTCGGTCGTCAGTTTCGTCCTGTCGGCCTGCGGAACGACGCAGATGAACATGATCGACGTTCAGACGTCCACCGCGAAAACAATAGGGTTGGCTTCCTCGGATGAGATTGTCATTGCCAACGTCCAGTACGGGCAGAAGAACGGCCTGGGCGGCCAGCAAGTGAGCTACGACGCCACCACTGGCAAGGGACGGCGCTTTACCTGCACAGTGTTTATGATTCCCGGGCTGACGCCAATCGACAAACCGACATATAACGATTGGGAATGCCACCCGCACCGTTGACTTCCGCAATGAGGATGACGGTGCACGACCGGATGACAGAAATCGTGACGTCAGCGCGTTATATCGACCGCGTCGCGGTCGACGACCAGCGATTCCTGTTTGAAAGCCGGGTTTGCGTGACGGATACGCTGCTGTACCCGACTTCGATTGCAGCGCCGGTTTAACCTGGAGAGGGGCGCGTTCGACGCCCCTCTCCTCACGTCCCGTTTGCGTAGCGGGACTTAAAAGAAGTGATTCATACCGAACGAAACCCCCGTCTGTTTCTCATGCTGAGACGGGTTCAGCGTTGCATTGGTCACGTAACCACCTGTGAAATGCGTGTAGTCGATATCGGCGTAAAGCTCGGTGCTTTTCGACAGCACATAGTTGATGCCCAGAATGGCGACGTCCTTTCTCCCGTCCACGCCGTTCGTCGCGTTCTTGTTGTCGTAATACGCGCCCGTTACGTTGAAGACCGACGTCGCGTGGTAGCGGAAACCGCCCCACAGGTATTGATTGCGCGTCTCGCCATGCACCGTGGCGGGAACGGCTTGTGTTGCGAGCGAATAGCCGCCCATCAGTTCGACGGGACCGAGCGTCACCTCGCCACCCGCCGTGTATTGATTGTTGGCGAAGAACGCGTTCGATGTAGCTGAAAACGGATTCGAGCGACGCGTATAGCCTGCGCCGAACTTGAACAGTTTGGTGTGGTAGTTCACGCCGCCCGCAACCATGGTGCCGCTAGCGAGACTGCCTGCCACGCCGCCCGGTGCATAGACCGCGCGCGCCGTCCACGGACCGAAGTCGCCGTGGTAGTGAATGGCATTGTCGTCGCGGCCACTGGTGCCGCCCGAAATCGCAGCTGCTTCGGTAATGCCAAGATAGTGCAGGTCGAATGGCTCGAAGTCCTTGATCAACCTGTGCTGCAAGGTGAACTGGTGGCCGATGTTGACCTGGCCGAACGGACCACCCAGGCCGATCGTCGACGTGCGCTGAAATAACTGGTTGGTCGTGCTGCTGTTGGCGCCAGTAGAGAGAATGTAGCCCGCTTCCAGATTGAAGCGGACGTAGTACCCGCCGCCCAGGTCCTCGATGCCGAGAAAACCCCAGCGATTCGATTTATAGACGCCGTTCGATGCCATCGTCAGCGCCGCACCGCCTGCCTTCGTGCCGTTCACGACATTGCGCAGGCCGCCGTCCAGCGAGCCATACAATGTAACGCTGCTTTGCGCGTGAGCGGCGCCGCCTGAAAGCCCCAACAAGGTCATTGCGGCCAGCGAGCGCCTCAGACCGATCCGGCGTGCGCCGCTACCTGCTCCTCCAATCCCAAACATATCTCCTCCATTGACATCGTTAAATTCGTGGGGCGAGGGATGTGCGCTGCGCTTCCCTGCCGTCAACCGTGGATTGCACGAAGGTCGAGTTCTAACTTCGCGCGACGATCTGCCATTCCGCTGTCTGAATTCGCGTGCCCGCCTCTCTCCCGTGGAGCTAAACCAGCAGATCTCGCGCGTCGTCGGCGCCGGCAGTCGATCAGAACTGCGTGCGCAGACCGCCGCCAATCGTGGTGCCGGTCGACATATTGCTGGCGCGATCGGACAGCACCGCCGCATAGACGTCGGTGCGCTTCGACAGCGGGTAGTCATACGAGAGCGCCCAGGTGTTGCGATAAACCGAGCTATGGCCGGTACTCTTCGAATACGCGTCCGAGCCAAGAATCCTGCCGACGCCTACTGGAATCGCGAAACCGATCTGGCCGGTATCGATGCCGACGTCGCCATTCAAGATCGAATCCCAAACGTGCTGGTACTGGCCATACAGCTTCACGTAGTTCAGGTCGTACGACACGCCGAGGTTCACCACCGACTGCGTCGTCAGTCCGGGTAGTACGGTGCCGAGGTCGCCGGCGTTCAGGCTGTACTTGATCTGCTGATACACAACCGACGTCGCGAACCCGCCGTTGTTGTATGAGACCTGGCCGCTCCACTTGTTCTGGCCGAGATGACCCGGGTCGTTGCCGAACGAGTACATTGCGCGGCCAACGAGGCCATTAAACGACGGCGAGGCGTAGTACACGGAGTTCCACCACTCGCCCGCATTACCGAATACGCCCTGCCCATTCACGCCGACGTAGCTGTGCAGCACGATCGGCGAGAACACGAATGAGTTAAAGAAAGGGTTGAAGGTGATTGTCGAGAACCACAGCAGCGGCGGAATCAGACCGGCAGTCGCCGTACCGTATTGGCCGCTCACGCCAACGTACGCGTTACGCGAGAACAAGCCGTCATGCGGGAAACCGGTGCGGCCCATCGAGCCGTTCTGGATGTTGAAATAGCCTTCGAGGTCAAAGATGACCTTCGTGCCGCCGCCGATGTCCTCAGTCCCGCGCAGGCCGAAGTACGGTGCCGTCATGCCGCCGTTGCCGGCGATCACGCTCGACTGACCGTTCATCGGCTTCTTGTAGCCGACGAACGCATCGAGAAGCCCGTAGAGCTGCACGCTCGATTGCGCGTGAGCTGCCTCAGCGAACAGAGCTGCTCCCAGAACGAGCGCTTTCATCCCCAACTTTATTTTCATCTATGTCTCCTGCCTTTCCAAACCCTGGATTTACGGCTGCGAAGCGGGCGCCCTAGCACACGTTGATATGTGTCGAATTACGCTCCGAAGATCTGCTCTTTTTATTGATACGTACTACAAAATACAAGACCCGTATTACCGAGATTTTCTCGATGTCCGCGCACGATCTTCAGAAATGACAACGCGTCGAAGGGTCCGGACGGGCAGCCGGCCCGGACATGTTTTACGACCTGGCCTAAGCCTGGTTCTGCGCGCGGGAAGGCGCGGCAGCCGACGTGTCCGGCGGCTGCTGCTTCGAGCAGAGCAGCGAGTGCAGTGCGACGAGCGTGAGACCGCCGGAGATCACCGGCTGCTGAAGCACGAGCTGGAGCATCAGCGGCATCGCATGGACGACTTCGGGTGAGATGAAAAGACCGCCGAGGCCAACGAGAAACGCGAGCCCCGATGCGATCAGCCGACGATCGTCCCACTCGACCTGCGCGAGAATGTGTACGCCGTGCATGAAGACGATGCCGAACAGCAGCGTCGCGGCGGCCGAGATCACCGGAAGCGGCACGACGACGAGCAGCATGTCGAACTTCACGCAGCCGCCGAGTACGATCAGGAGGATGCCGGCAGCGAGCGTCACGAAGCGCGAACCGACGCGCGTCGCGCGCAGAATGCCGATGTTGTCCGGATAGGCGATCGTGCTGAAGCCACCCCACACTGCCGCGACAACCGAGCCGAGCGCGACGCCGAACAGCCCTTCGGACATGCGGCCCGGACTCAGCGTCTCTTCGCCCCATTCGGCGACTGTCTGGTAGAGGGCCATCGATCCCATGCCCGCCGGAATCAGCACGAGCAGGAATACCGCAACGAAATCGGGGCGCACGCCGAAGCCGAACGGAAAGATGCGCGGTTCGACGACAAGCGGCGCAGCGGCCACCGCCGCGAACGAGACCGGCTGGAACAGCGTGTAGGTCAGCGTGCCAAGCGCGAGGCCGAGCA
This sequence comes from Paraburkholderia sediminicola, assembly GCF_046026675.1. Lineage (GTDB taxonomy): Bacteria > Pseudomonadota > Gammaproteobacteria > Burkholderiales > Burkholderiaceae > Paraburkholderia > Paraburkholderia sediminicola_F. The sequence goes on from NZ_JAQQEY010000002.1 coordinate 3,499,785, forward strand.
GGATCGCGACGCGGCGCAGCCTGCGGCCGCCCCACAGCATCGCGAAAACGATACCCGCCACTGCGACCGCGCCGGAAAGCAGGTTGACGACCGGAAAGCCGGGGCTTTTAGGGCTGCCGATCCAGGTCGGCAGCGCGACGCTGGCGATCTGCACGACGATCAACATCACGATCATCCCGGAGATGACAGGCAGGCGCAAATGCCGCGCGAACATGCCCGCCACGCTGCGTCCACGAATCGGCACTGTGAGCAGGCACCAGATCAGCGAAGCGACGAAGAACGACCCGAATGCCGTACCGAGACCGCCCGACTGCAAATGACCGACAGTCAGGAGCGCCCCGAAGCTGCCTGCGTACGGACCCTGCGCGACCGGCAGGCGCAACAGCAGCACCGATTGCAGGATCGTAATAATCCCGCACGCCATGAAGGTCATCCCGTACAGGTACGCGATCTGCGGATCGGCCAGATGAAATGCGCGGCCGAGAAGTCCGGGGAATACAAACATGCCCGTCATTCCGAAGACGTTCTGGAGCGCGAGCACAGCCAGTTGCGAGAGTGGCAACCGCTCGTTGATTCCGACGTCGAAGACACGCGCGGATGAATTTTCCGCGGTGGCCTCTCGGATTGAAGCGCCGGGTTTCGGCATGTCTGTACTCAAGGTGAGTTCCATTGGACCAAAAACGAAATCCTGTCTGGCGACGCGGAGTGGGGCCACGTCGCTCCCTTCCCTTCAAGCACCATCGCACGAAGGAAACACCTGTATCCCCGGGGCGGACGACTCGTTCGCCCAGTTTTCTTCAGTGATCCTCAGTTGTCGAGCGGAATGCCCTTTGTCTCGGGACCGAACCAGATCGACACCATGCCAACGATAAAGAGCAGCGACACCGCCGCCGATGCTGCTGGAAACGAACCAAACTTCGCGACCACCGCATTGCCGGCGATCGGACCAATACTTGTCAGCGCACGGGCCATGTTCCAGCAGAAACCCTGCCCTGTCGCACGCACGCGGGTCGGGAAGAGCTCGGGCAAATAAGCGGCAAACGTGCCGAACGCGCCAATGACGAAGTAACCGTACACCGGCATCAGCCACAACACCCGGCCGATGTCATGGACCGTCATGAACAGCACTAGCGACACCACGAGCGAGCCTGCCGAAAAGATGAAGTACGACATCCGGCGGCCGAGTGCGTCGAGCATCCAGATCAGCGTGAGGTAGCCGAGCGTCGCGCCGATCATCATGAGAATGAACGCGTAGCTGACCGTCCTGCTGATGTCACCATGATCGACGGTTGCAACCGACAGCTGATGAATCCAGCTCGGCAGGAACGTGAGACCGCCCCAGCAGCCAAGCATGGCAGCCGACGAGACGATTACGCCGATGATCGTCTTGCGGCGCAGTCCCGGCGCGAAGATGGCGGTGAAAGTTTGCAGCGCCGATTCGGCTATGACGCTGCCGCGCACTTGCACCCAGCGTTGTGGCTCAGGCACGAAGCGGCGCACGAGAATCGTGACGAGCGCGGGCGCGGCGCCCACGCCGAGTACGACGCGCCAGCCGAAGCGGCCCAGCAGCAGGTTGTCGAGCGCCGCTGCGAGAAAGCCAAACGCGAAGGCCATCTGCATGATCTGCATGGCGCGGGCGCGCTGCCGGCCAGGCCACGATTCGGCGACGAGCGCGGCCCCTGCCGCCCATTCACCGCCGATGCCGAAACCGGCCATCGCCTGCGCGATAGCAAGCTCGGTCCAGGTCCGCGAAAATGCGCTCAGCAGCGTGAAGGCCGCGTAGATGAGGATGGTCCAGCCCATAACGCGCGAGCGACCGAACCGGTCGGCGGCCACACCGAACAACACGCCGCCAATGCCCCACGTGAGCAGCTTGCCCGCAATGATGTAGCTGCCGATCTTGCTGATTTCGGTCGCGTCGACGCTGTGCAGCAGTTGGCCGACGCTCGGCACGAGCACGAGCGTGAAGAGATTCAGGTCCATCGAGTCGAACATCCAGCCGAGGAACGCCGAAATCAGCGCCAGCCACTGATAGCGCGACAACCTGAATCCCTGCGGCTCGGCCGAAGCCACCGCCGCCGCCTTGGCGCCCTGCGTTGTGCCCATTGTTGCCGTCTCCTGATCTTTCGCTGCGTTAAGGCGAGCGACTTGCGCGAATCGGGTCATGGCGCCCGATCTCATCATTTGGCGCAGTATAGCGTAATGCAATTAGATTGCAATACAGATTATTGTATTACGGTATGGCAGACCCTCGTCAACGAGTAAAGCCCACCGCAGGACGTCGTAAGGGGAGGATCAGAAGAGACAGACGATTTCCGCAGCCCGCAATCAGGCTGGATCCGCGCCAGAAAACACGCTGGGGAAGCGATGACGACGCGAATGAGAAGGTAAAAAAAGAGCGCCTCGCGCTCCGTGGCGTTCATCGGATCGCTCCGCAGACCGACACGCCGCGAGGTGAAGATTCCCACCTCTGCATGACGTATCGGCTACGGAAGAAGGCGGCCGACGCAGCGTTTCGTTGACTTAAGTAGCCGCTACGGCGAGCACCTGGACCGCAAGCCTTTCAGCTTGCTCGACATGGCGCTTGCACGCCGCTGCGGCCGCGTCGGCGTCGTTGCGCATTATTGCGTCGACGATCGTCGCGATCTCGTCATAGCTTTGCGGGAGGCGCCCTTCCTGCGAGAGCGTCGTCGCGCGCAGCATCATCACTCGCGTATGGACGAGCCGCAGCATCTCCGTAAGTACTGGGTTGCCGGCGCCCTCGAGCATCACGTCATAGAAGCGCGCCTTCTGTTTCAGGAAAAGCATGGTGCCCTCCTGGCCTTGCATGTCCCGCATCGACGCCAGCTCGTTCAACGCCTGCTTCAGCGCGACACGCTGGTCGTCCGTCGCCCGCTCAGTGAACTGGCGCCCCGCCAGCGCCTCAAGCACCGCGCGCACTTCATAGAGACCTCTCGCCTCATCTCCTGTCATCACGGAGACGATCGGACCTTTATGGGGAATGATCTGCACAAGCCCCTCGGCCACCAGTTGACTCAGCGCCTCACGAACGAGTGTGCGGCTCACGCCAAGCATTTCGCACAGCTCGCGCTCGATCAACCGGTCGCCCGGCTTGAAGGTCAAGTCACTAATACATGAGCGCAAACCGTCAATCACCTGCTGGCGCAGCGTTGCCACCGGCCGCACTACCAGTCTGTTGGTATTCATTCCATCCCTTTGCCGTTTGAGTTGATGGGAGCCACGTCAAAGTCCGTAATACAATCATATTGACATTCAGCGGCGAAGCTCCGATACTGCCTCTCATTATACAATCCTACAACTGCTAGATAAACGCGAAGGATACTCATGGAAGACATCACGCTATCGGAACGCCGTGCCATCGGCGCAAAGATCCGCAAGGAAGTGCTGGGCGCGAGCCACACGCAGAGCAACGCCAGTCCCCATCTTTTCGACACCGTGTTCCTCGAGTACACGGAAGACGTCTGCTGGGGCAACGTGTGGAACCGTGCGGGCCTCACGCGCGCGACGCGCAGCATGCTGAACCTCGCGATGCTGGCGTCGCTCGGCCGCTGGCACGAGTTCGAAGTTCATACGCGCGGCGCGGTGAACAATGGTGTGACGGAAGAGGAAATTGCCGAGGTGGTGCTGCAGGCCGGCGTCTATGCAGGCATCCCCGTTGCGGCTGAAGGGCTGCGTCGCGCGAAGGCTGTCGTGCTCGACCTGAAAGCGAAAGCTGCTGCTGCCTGAAGGCGGCTTGCGGTTCGTGAAGGCGCCCCGCGATTCGTTATCTCATCCCAGGCGCGCATGCCTGGTGGTCCAGTGGGTCGCAGGCGTTTCGCGCAGTGGGTTGCCGACCCGGTAACCGATCGCGCAAAGCGCCTGTCGCACCCCGCGCATTACCCGTACAGGTCATGTCTCATTCAACTTTCTGCGAAATCCCTGCTGGCCGCATCGCCTACTCCCGTCGCGGGGCGGGCCGGCCGCTCGTTCTGCTTCACCCGATCGGCGTCGACCGAAGCTGGTGGGACGAATACGTCGAACACTGGGCTGCATCGTATGAGGTCGTTGCGATCGATATCCGCGGCCACGGGGACTCCAGCGTCGTTACCGGCCCCATCACGCTCGCCGATCATGCGACCGACGTCGCCGCCGTGCTGCGCCAGGAATGCCTTACCGGCGCCACCCTGATAGGCGTATCGATGGGCGGCATGATTGCGCAACGTGTTGCGATCCAGTTCCCCGAGCTTGTTGGCGCGCTGATTCTCTGCGGAACGGCCGGCGGATTTCCCGACGAAGTGCGCCCGCGCATTCTCGCGCGCGGCGACATGAGCCGGCAAGGCTCGATGTCCGAAGTAATCGACGACACGATCACTCGCTGGTTCGCCGCAGACACGCCGCGTCCCGACCTCGTCCAGAAGTGTCGCGAGCGTCTCGCCGCCGACGACTGGTACAGCTGGAGCGCGAACTGGCAGGCGATCTCGCAGCTCGACAATCTCAGCGAACTGCCGCGTGTTCCGCCGCCAGCGCTGGTCGTCGCGGGCGATGCCGATGCGAGCATTCCGCCAGCGCTGTCGCAGAAGATCGCCGACGCACTGCCGAACGGCCGTTTCGTCGTGATTCCGGGCGCGGCGCACTTTGGAGCGTTCGACATGCGCGAAGTGTTCGCAACGGTATTCGACGATTTTCTGTCGACTCTCGCTCAATGAAATGAAACGCGAGCCCGCCCGCGCTTTGCGACAGTTTCACGCGCCGCGCGGCTCAGTAGCGACTAAATAAGTGGAGCGGCGCCCGCACGGGCCGATCGCCCCTAGGAGGCAGTATGGCAATAACAATCCGTTCATCTTTCACCGTCGAAGCACCGCCCTCGGACGTCTGGAAGACCATGATCGACATCGAACGGTCCGCACCGTGTTTTCCGGGCGCGGAACTCAAGGAACAGCAGCCCGACGGCAGCTATAAGGGCGGCTTCACGGTCAAGCTCGGCCCGCTCACGCTGAAGTTCGCGGGCAAGTTCAAGATAGCTGAACAGGACGACGCCAACCGCACGGTCGTGGTGTCCGCAAGCGGCACCGACACGAAAGGCCGTGGCGGCGCCGACGCGCAGATCAACGCGGTCGTCACCGACGCGGGCGGCGGCAAGACCAAGGTCGACGTGGTCTCGGACGTGAACCTGTCGGGCACGGTCGCGCAGTACGGACGCGGGGCCGGGATGATCGAGGCGCTCTCACAGCAACTGCTGAACCAGTTCGCAAAGAATCTGGCCGCACTCATCGAAGCGGACGCGGCGCACTCCGCCCAAGCCGCTCCGGCCACCGCCAGCGAGCCGGGTGCGACGAACACGGCCGGTGAGCCGGATGCGCCCAGGCCGGCCACCGAAGCGCGCCGCCCGTCGCCCGCAGCGGCACCGGTCGTGCCTCTCGACGCCGGCGCACTCATGCGCAAAGCGATGTGGCAGTCGATCCGGAATTTCTTCGCGCGGCTCTTCGGGATCAAGCAGCATCACTGAGGAAGCCACCGCCGCACTATCGGAGCACACATGAAACCCAGTGAATTCCAGTATCACGCGCCGACCACCGTCGACGAAGCCGCGCAGCTGCTCGGCACGCTCGAGGATGCGCGAGTGCTCGCCGGCGGCCAGTCGCTGATGCCGATGATGAACTTCCGATATCTGATGACGAGTCATCTGATCGACCTGAACGGCGTCGAGGCACTGACCCGCATCGAGGAGCGCAATGGCCGCCTTCACATCGGCGCAATGGCGCGGCAGCGCGACATCGAACTGTCGCCGCTCGTCACGAATCGCGCGCCGCTGATCCGCGAGGCGTACCAGCTCGTGAGCCACAAGCAGATCCGCAACCGCGGCACGCTCGGCGGCAGCCTGTGCCAGTTGGATCCGTCGTCGGAGCAGCCGTGCTTCACCGCCGCGCTCGACGGCGTACTGACGATCGCGCGCTACGAAGACGGCGCAGTCGCGACCCGCGAGCTACCGATGTCCGACTGGGCGCTGATGTACATGACGCCCGCGCTTGAAGAAGGCGACCTGCTCGCCGCCATCTCGCTCGACATCTGGCCCGAAGGCCATGGCTACGCATTCGAAGAGTTCGCGCGGCGCCATGGCGATTACGCCATCGTCGGCGTCGCGGCGCTCTGCACCGCCGATGCGCAGGGGCGCCTCGACCGCGTTTCGCTGACGATCTGCGGCGTCGCTCCCGGCCCGGTGCGGATGCACGAGGTCGAGACCGCCCTGCGCGGCCGCCCGATGGATGAAAGCGCGCTGCGCATCGCGAGCGACGCCGCGCGCGCGCTCGACGTGATGACCGACGCACACGTGAGTACCGACTACCGCCAGCATCTCGCCGGCGTCCTGACCGAAAGAGCGCTGAAGACAGCGTTCTCGCGCGTCGCAACACAATCGTAGCGTGACAAAGGAGATGCACATGGAGACTCGTAACGTCAGAGTCGTCGTCAACGGCACCGCTTATGAGCACGAGGTCGAACCGCGCCGCATGCTCGGTGACTTCCTGCGTCACGACCTCAATCTCACCGGCACGCACTACGGTTGCGAGCACGGCGTATGCGGTGCCTGCACCGTGCTGATCGAAGGCCGCACCGCGCGCGCCTGCCTGACGCTTGCCGCCCAGGTGAACGGACGCTCGCTGACGACCGTCGAAGGGCTCACCCATCCAGATGGCACGCTCAACGCGCTGCAACAGGCCTTTACCGAAACGCACGCGCTGCAATGCGGGTTCTGTACGCCCGGCATGCTGATGACGTTGACCGAATTGCTCAACGAAACAGATTCGCCGACCGAAGCCGAGATCCGCGAAGCGATCACGGGCAATCTGTGCCGCTGCACGGGCTACCAGCCGATCGTGGCCGCTGCCCTGCTCGCCGCGCAACGCATCCGCGAACAGCGTGCCGCCGCACCGGTGGCACACGCTACGGAGTAACACGATGGAAATTTCCGACCTGAAGGGTGCCCCCACCGACCAGCGCTACATCGGCAAGCGCGTCATGCGCACCGAGGACAAGAAGCTGCTGCAAGGCCAGGGCTCCTACGTGGACGACGTGCATCTTCCGAACATGCTGCAGGCCGCGGTGCTGCGCAGTCCGCACGCGCACGCGAAGATCGTCTCGATCGACTGCACGGCCGCCCGCGAACTCAAGGGCGTGCACGCCGTCTACACGCACGCGGACCTGAACGGTCGCGCACGCGGCCGCGCGCCGTCGATGTTGCCAAACCCGGCGATCCGCTTCGAGCGCACCCAGGAACTGCTCGCCTCGACGGAGGTCACGTTCGCGGGCGAAGCGGTGGCGTTCGTCGTCGCGGACAACCGCTATATCGCGGAAGACGCGTGCGGTCTGATCGAGGTCGAGTACGACACACTGCCCGCCGTCGCCGACTGTCGCAATGGACTGCGTCCCGGGTCACCGCTTTGCCACACCGACGCGAAAGACAACGTCGTCGCGCATATCGAAATGGGTTTCGGTGACATCGACGCAGCCTTCAACGATGCGCCGCACGTCGTCGAGGAAACGTACTGGCAGAACCGCGGTTCCGCGCATCCGATGGAGACGCGCGGCTATCTCGCCGAATATCACCCGACCAACGGCGAGTTGACCGTCTGGTCGTCGGGTCAGGCACCGCACCACGAGAAGAAGAACCTCGTCGAACTGCTCGAGTGGGATGCCGAGAAGCTGCGCGTGCTGATGAACGACGTCGGCGGCGGCTTCGGTCCGAAGCTGCCGTTCTATCCGGAAGAGGCGCTAGTCTCGATCGCGGCGGTCGCGCTCAAGCGTCCGATCAAATGGATCGAGGACCGCCGCGAGCACTTCCTAGCGGTCACGCAGGAGCGCGACCAGTGGTGGACCGTGCGGATGGCGCTCGGAAACGACGGCAAGATCCGCGGCGTAAAGCTCGAGATGCTGCACGACAACGGCGCGTTCCTGCCATGGGGCATCATCACGCCGTACATCTCGATCACGACGACGCCTGGGCCCTACGTGATCCCCGCGATGGGCGCAAAGCTCGACGTCGTCTACACGAACAAGTGCGCAACCTCGCCGGTGCGCGGCGCAGGCCGTCCGCAGGCGGTGTTCGCCATGGAGCGGATTCTCGACAAGGCCGCGCGCGCCCTCGGCATGGACCGCGCGGAGCTGCGCTGGCGCAATCTGATCCAGCCGGAGCAGATGCCGTACGACGCGGGCTTCATCTATCGCGACGGCAGCCCGCTGCGCTACGACAGTGGCGACTATCCGGCCTGCCAGAAAGCGGCACTGGAGCGCGCGAACTACGCGAGCTTCGCCGCACGCAAGGCCGACGCGCGCCGCCAGGGCCGCTTCGTCGGCATCGGCATGGCGAGCTTCGTCGAAGGCACCGGCATGGGCCCGTTCGAGGGCGCGACGGTGCGCGTGCAGGCGAACGGCCGCATCGTCGTGATCACCGGCGCATCGCCGCAAGGCCAGGGCCACAAGACGACCTTCGCGCAGATCTGCGCCGAGCAGCTGAACGTGCCCCTCGAAACGATCGACGTCGTTACCGGCGATACGGGCGGCATCTCGATGGGCGTCGGCACGTTCGCGAGCCGCGTGACGGTCAATGCCGGCAACTCCGTCTACATCGCCGCCCAGGCCGTGGGCGAGAAGATGCTCACGCTCGCCGCCCACCTGTGGAAGTGCGAACCAAACGAGCTCCTGCTCGTCGAGGGTCACGTGGCGCGCCGCTCGGGCATCGAACAGCGCATGAGCTACGGCGAGCTCGCGAAGATCTCGCAGGGCATGCCGGGCTTCACAATGCCGAAGGGCCTCACCGCCGGCCTCGAGGAGACGAAATACTTCTCGCCCGCGCAGTCGACGTACTGCAACGGCACTGCCGTCGTCGAACTCGAAGTCGATCGCGAGACCGGTCACATCACGATCCTCAACTATGTGATGGCGCACGACTCGGGCAAGCTCATCAATCCGATGATCGTCGACGGCCAGATCATCGGCTCGGTCGCGCACGGCATTGGCAACGCGACGCTCGAATGGATGCAGTACGACGAGAACGCGCAGCCGACCACGACGAACTTCGGCGAATACCTGCTGCCAATGGCGACCGACGTGCCGAACATCGACATCGTGCACCTCGAAACGCCGTCGCCGCTGAACCCGCTCGGCGTCAAGGGCGCGGGCGAAGGCGGCACGATTCCGGCCGCGGCGGCAATCGTTGGGGCGATCGAGGACGCGCTCTCGGAATACGGCGTCGAATTCACCGAAGCACCGCTCGTACCGCAGCGTGTGTTCCAGAAACTCAAGGAGGCCGGCGCCTACGCGCGCTGACCTGCGCGGGCGCTCGCTCGTCGTGGGCGCCCATCCCCTGTTTTCATTGTTTGGACCTTTTCTCCATGACGACCGAATTCACCGCAGCGCTCCACGATTCCGAATACCGGATCACCCTTGACCAGCCGGACCAGGGCAACACGCTGACGCTCGACGCAATGCGCGCGCTCGCCGCCGAGATCCGCAAGGCCGGCCGCGACAGCGCCGTGAAAATCATCCGCATCCGCGCGTCCGGTCCCGCGTTCTGCCGCGGCCGCGCAGTTGGCGCGCCGCCGGCCACGCCGCCGACGCCCGCGCAGTTCCGTCGCAACGTGGCCGATCCGATTCTCGACGTCTACCGCGCGATGCACGAAAGTGAAGTGCCGCTCCTCGCCGAAGTGCAAGGCGATGCGGAAGGTTTTGGCTGTGCGCTCGTCACCGCGTGCGACATGGCCGTCGCCTCGGACAGCGCACGCTTCAGCCTCCCCGAGTTGCAGAAAAACCTGCCGCCGACGCTCGTGTTGTCCGTGCTGCGCCACAAGGTGCCGCCGAAGGCGTCCGCGCACATGGTCTACCTGACGGAGACCATCGACGCCGCGAATGCGCGCGAGTGGGGCATCGTCGCCGAAGTCGTGCCGGCTGCGAGCCTGAGCGAGCGCGCGGACGCGATGATCGCCTCGATCTGCACGCGCGACCGGATCGCCATCGCGACGCTAAAGACGTACTTCCGCGAGATCACGATTCCCGACTTCTCACTCGCGAGTGAAGTGGCGGGTGCGTCGCTCGCGAACGCCATGACGTCGATGCGCCGTTAAGACACAACGGCATCGTCAGTGAGGCGCTGTCGCACCACATTCGCGCGGCGCCTACGGAACAGATCGAACACGCAATACCCTGCCCGCGCCGGGCAACACTTCAAGCAATAAGGGCGCCGCGCAACGCGGCGCTTCACGGGACTTCTAGCCATGGCTGAACAAGACACCACTTCCACGTCTGCCGCGAACCCGGGTTACGCGGATCTGCACGAACACATCGCGCGCCTCGACGCAGCAGGATTGCTGTACCGGATCGACGAGCCGGTCAATAAAGACACCGAAATGCACCCGCTCGTGCGCTGGCAGTTTCGTGGCGGCATTCCCGAATCCGATCGCAAGGCGTTCCTCTTCACGAATATCGTCGACAGCAAGGGGCGCAAGTACGACATTCCGGTCATCGTCGGCGGCATCGCCGCGAATCCGGAGATCTACCGGATCGGCATGAACGTGCCGACGCTCGACGACATCGGCGACGCCTGGAACCACGCGATCGACAATCCGGTGCCACCCGTCGTCGTTGAAAGCGGTCCCGTGCATGACATCGTGATCGAAGGTAAGGACCTCGAAGGTCCGGGCAACGGCCTCGAATCGCTACCGCTTCCCATTTCGACGCCGGGCTTCGACGCCGCGCCGTACATGACCATGACCGGTGTGATCTCACGCGATCCGGAGACCGGCGTGCAGAACATGGGCACCTATCGCGGCCACCTGAAATCGGCAACGCGTCTCGGCATGATGATGCTCGTGAACCTGCGCGCGGGCGGTCTCGACCACTGGCGCAAGTACGCGGCGAAGGGCGAGAAGATGCCGGTCGCCATCGTGCTCGGCGCGCCGCCCGTCGTGGCGTTTCAGGGCCCGCAGAAGCTGCGCCCGAACGTCGACGAACTGAGTGTCGCCGGCGGCCTCGTCGGTGCGCCGATCCGCGTCGTCAAGGGTCGTACCGTCGATCTGCTGGTGCCGGCCGAGGCGGAAGTCGTCGTCGAGGGTTACGTCGATCCGCAATATCTCGAACCGGAAGGTCCGTTCGGCGAAAGCCACGGTTACGTCGCGCTCGAAGACTACAACCTCGTCATCGAAGTCACGGCGATCACGCGCCGCAAGGACGCTGTGCTGACCTCGATCATCTCGCAGGTCACGCCGTCCGAATCGAGCGTCATCAAACGCCTCGCCTACGAACCGATGTTCCTGCGCCACCTGCGCGATCATCTCGGCATTCGTGGCATCCGCAAGGTGTCGCTGCACGAGCCGCTCACGAACTTGCGCCGCTTCGTGTTCCTGCAGTTCGAGCGCGGCGCGAAGCGCACCGAAGTCTGGCGCGCGCTGTACGGCACGATGTCGCTGCAGGCTGCGATCGGCAAATTCGTGATTGCCATCGACGACGACATCGATCCGAACAACGCCGACGCCGTGTTCTGGGCAATGGGCTATCGCTGCAATCCGGTCGAGGACGTGAAGCTGATTCCGTACCGGGAGCCGGGCCACGGTCCGCGCTCGGACCACGCCACCGGCCTCGATTCGGCCATGCTGATCGACGCGACCATGAAGACGCCCATGCCGCCGCTGGCGCTGCCCAAAAAGGAATACATGGAGAACGCCAAGGTGTTGTGGGAACGCCTCGGCCTGCCGAAGCTGAAGCCGGAGTCGCCGTGGTACGGCTACTCGCTCGGCGACTGGACCGAGGAATGGGACCGCAACGCCGAGCAAGCGACGCGCGGCGAATGGATGCAGCGCGACGCGTCCTACCAGGCGCGCCGCAAGAGCGGCGTCGAACCGAATTCGCCGGTGCGCGGCATCGAGGGCGATCATGGCGACGAGTAGCGGCACGCCGGAACGGATCATCGTTGGCATCACCGGCGCGTCCGGCGTGATCTACGGGATTCGCGCACTCGAACTCCTCGCCGAGGCGGGCATCGAGACGCATCTCGTGATCAGCAAGGCCGCCGAGCTGACGATGACCTACGAAACCGACATCCGCGCGGCCGATCTGCGCGCGCGCGCGTCGAAATGGTATTCGCCCGCGGACATCGGCGCGGCCATTTCCTCGGGCTCGTTCAAGACAAAGGGCATGCTGATCGTGCCGTGCTCGGTGCGCTCGATGAGCGAGATCGCCACGGGCATCACGAGCTCGCTGATCAGCCGCGCAGCCGACGTCGTGTTGAAGGAGCGCCGGCGCCTCGTGCTCGGCGTGCGCGAGACGCCGCTGCACGGCGGACATCTGCGCACGCTCGTACAGCTCTCCGACATGGGCGCGATCATCGCGCCGATCGTCCCGGCGTTCTATTCGAAGCCGCAAACGATCGCCGACATCGTCGATCACACGATAGGCCGCATGCTCGATCTGTTCGACATCGAAACCGGTGTGGTCAAGCGCTGGAAAGACCAGCAGCGGGAGTCGTAACCCCCGCGCCACCCGCTTTCACCACCCACTGGGTCTCATATTAAGGAGACAGAATGTCATCATCGCCTCACGATCTTTCGCGAACGGCAACTGCCGACGGTGCCCCGCGCAACCTGCAGGAACATATCGCCCGGCTGGAGGCCAAGGGTCTGCTGACCCGCATCGACCGGCCGATCAACAAGGATACGGAGCTGCACCCGCTGGCGCGCTGGCAATTCCAGGGCGGGCTGCACGAAGATCAGCGCCGCGCTTTCCTGTTCACCAACGTGGTCGGCAGCGACGGCCAGACTTATGACATCCCGGTGCTGATCGGCGGACTTGCCGCCTCGCCGGAGATCTACGCCACTGGCCTCGGCCTGCCGGTCGGGCAGATCGGCCGCGCCTGGACGGAGGCAATCGCCGAGCCGGTTCCACCCGTCATGGTGGCGCAGGCGCCCTGCCAGGAAGTGGTGATCAGTGGCGATGCGCTCAAGGAAAAAGGCTTGTCGCGCCTGCCGGTGCCGGTTTCCACGCCCGGATTCGACGCGGCGCCCTATCTGACCGCGACGCTCTGCGTGACCAAAGATCCCGAGAGCGGCGTCCAGAACATGGGCACCTACCGTGCCGCGCTGAAGTCGGAGAACCGGTTGGGTGTGCGCATGGCGAGCCGCCTGTCGGGAGCCGGTGGTTATCTCCATTGGGAGAAATATCGGGCCAGGGGCCAGCAGATGCCGTGTGCCATCGTGCTAGGCTGCGCGCCCGCCGTGCTGTTCACCGGGCCGCAGAAGCTCCAGATCGACCAGGACGAGATGGCCGTTGCCGGCGGCCTGATGCGCGCGCCGGTCGAAGTGGTGCGCTGCAAAACCATCGATCTCGTCGTTCCCGCCGATGCCGAAATCGTGATCGAAGGCCTGATCGACACCGATGCGCTGGAGCCTGAAGGCCCGTTCGGCGAAAGCCACGGCCACGTCGCGCTCGAAGACTACAACATGTCCATGCACGTCACCGCGATCACGATGAAGAAGAAGCCCGTCTTCGTCTCGATCATCAGCCAGGTAACGCCCAGCGAAAGCTCCGTGCTGAAGAAAGTGGCCTACGAGCCCTTGTTCCTCGAGCATCTGCGCAAGGTGATGGGCGTGCGCGGCATCGAGCGGGTGGTGATGCATGAGCCGCTGACCAACCTGCGCAAGGTGATCTTCCTCCAGTTTGCGCGCGGCACGCAGCAGGCGGAGGTCTGGCGTGGCCTGCAAGGGGCCGCGACGCTCCAGGCGCAATGCGGCAAGCTGGTCATCGCGGTCTCCGAGGATATCAACCCGGAAAATGCCGATGCGATCTTCTGGTCGTTGGCCTATCGGGCCGACTTCACACATGACCTGCACGTGACGCCCTATCGAGCCAGCGGCCACGGCCCCAAGTCCGGTCGCGCGCCGCTCGAAAGCACGCTGCTGATCGACGCGACGCTGAAGCACGCCATGCCGCCGCTGGCCCTGCCGAAGGAGGAATACATGACCGCGGCACGCAAGATCTGGGAAGAGCTGGAACTCCCCCGCCTCACGCCGCAGCCGCCATGGCATGGCTATCACCTGGGCGACTGGGACAAGCGCTGGGATGAGTATGCAGAAGCGGCGACCTCCGGCGGCTGGCGCGAGACGGGCGAGCGCACGTGGGCCAACCGGCGCGGCGGCGTGAAGCCGGAAACACCGGTACGCGAAGCCTCGGGCGGCCACAGCGAATGAGCACCAACGCGCCAGCCGAAAGTAAGCAGCCGTTGGAGCAGAGGGATCCGGAGACCGCCATGACTCAAAACAATACTGTCGATATCGCCGAAGTTGTCGAGACGCAGGAGCGCAGCTGGTTCACCGTGACCCTCTTCGTTCTATGCGCCCTCGTCATGCTGGCGGACGGCTTCGACAATCAGGCTTTGAATTACGCCGCCCCCGGCATCATCAAGGAATGGGGCATCAAGCGGGCCCTGATGACGCCCGTGTTCAACGTCAGCATCGTCGGCTGGATGGCGGGTTCGGTCGTCTTCGCCATGCTGGCCGACCGTATTGGCCGGCGGCGCGCCATCCTGCTGGCTACCGCGCTGTTCGGCGGCTTCACTTTCGCCGTGCCCTTCGCCCACAATCTGGTCGAACTGTCGATCCTGCGCTTTTGCGCCGCGCTCGGCATCGGCGGCGGCATGCCGATGGCGGTCTCGCTGATCACGGACTATGCCCGCTCGGGTAAGCGGGGGTTGATCATTACCCTCCTCTATCTCGGCTACACCGCCGGCTCGTCCGGCGGCGGTCTTCTCGCGGCGGAGATGATTCCGGCCTATGGCTGGCGCTCGGTTTTCTATCTCGGTGGCGCCGGCGCCGTGGTGGCGGTCGTCATTCTGTTCGCCGGCCTGCCTGAATCCATCCGCTACCTGAGCCTGCGCAATCCCACCAGCGAGCGCATCCTGGCGTATGCCCGCAAGCTGAAGCCCAGCGCGCAATTCGCGGACGACACGCGCTTCACCATTCAGGAGCAAGTGCGCACGGGTGTGCCGGTGAGGCACCTCTTCACCGAGGGCCGTTCGGCCATGACCGCCTTCCTGTGGCTGGCGCTTGGCTTTTCCTTCGTCACTCACTTCTTCCTGTCGCAGTGGATGACGACGCTGCTGACCGACGAAATCGGCTTCGCCAATGCGGCCCGCAGCCAGGCCCTGTTCCAGCTTGGTGCCGGGTTCAGCTGGTTCTTCGGCTGGATGATCGACAGGAAGGGTGTACGGGTGATGACGCTGACGATGATCCTCGGCGCCATTCCGGTGGCGGCCATCGGGTTGGCGGTCGGTACGGGCGCCGGTCTCACCATGGCGATGGCGCTGGTCTCGGGTCTGCTGGTCCTCGGTGGGAATATCGGCCTCAATGCGATTTCGAGCATGATCTATCCGACCTTCATCCGTTCGACCGCGACCGGCGCCTCTTTCGCGGTAGCGCGCATCGGCGCCATCGTCGGGCCGCTGCTCGCCGGTGTCCTGATCGCCATCGGAACGCCGATCGGAACGATCTTTCTTCTCGGTGCGTTGCCGATGCTGGCGGCCGGTGTCGCCTGCTTGATGCTCAACAGAACCATCACGCCAGAAGCAGCGCAAGAAATGTCCTTGCGCTCAGCGCTGTCGCGACACTGACGGGTTTCTTCCGAGGTCCAGGTTACGGTCAGGCAACCACTCGATATTTTTATGGATAGCGTCAATCTCGAAGTGCTGAAGGCGAGCGTTCGCTGGATTGAGAGCGGCCATCGCGTGCTGCTCGTCACCGTAGTCAGGACGTGGGGTTCGTCGCCGCGGCCCGAAGGGGCCATGCTGGCGATCTGCGAGGACGGCTCGGTGGTCGGCTCGGTATCCGGCGGTTGCATCGAGGACGATCTGATCGACCGCGTGCGCCGGCTCGGCATTCAGCAAACGCTTCCGGAAGCCATCAAGTACGGCATCTCCGCCGATGAGGCGCATCGCTTCGGATTGCCGTGCGGCGGCACGATCGAGCTGGTGCTCGAACCTCTGACGCGCGCGAGCGGCATCGACGATTTGTGCCACCGGGTCGTTTCCGGCGAGCTCGTTGCGCGCTCGCTCGACATGGAGAGCGGCGCGGTAAGACTCGTACCGGCGCACTCGGCCGACGGCACCGATTTCGACGGGCACCGGCTGCTGACCATTCACGGTCCGCGTTACCGGATGCTCGTGATCGGTGCCGGTCAGCTCTCGAACTATCTTTGCCAGATCGCACTCGGGCTCGACTATCAAGTGACCGTCTGCGATCCGCGGGAGGAATACACCGACGCCTGGCACGTACCAGGCACGACGCTCGTACGTACGATGCCGGACGACACCGTACTCGACATGAAGCTCGACGAGCGCTGCGCGGTAATTGCGCTGACACACGATCCGAAGCTCGACGACCTCGCGTTAATGGAGGCGATCAGAACGCCCGCATTTTACGTTGGCGCGCTGGGCTCGCGCAGGAACAATGCCGCAAGACGCGAGCGGCTCGAGACGTATTTCGATCTGAACAAAGATGAACTCATCCGCTTGCGCGGGCCAGTTGGTATTTATATCGGCAGCCGTACGCCGCCGGAAATCGCGGTGTCAATACTCGCCGAAGTTACGGCGGTCAAGAACGGTGTGGTATTGCCGGGCGAATTTCGGATCGAAGAGGCAAAAACTATGCTGGATATCGCGGTGAATGGACAGTCGAGCTGCGCCGTAGTGAAGCGTCATTGATTCACCTCAGATGCGGCTCACCGCGCAGCGTCACCACCATGGCAACGTGACAAAGCCGAACCACGCCATGTCACACCGACAAGCTTCACCCAGTCAGGTTTGGTAAGGATCAACGACGCTTGGTTCAACGTGGAATGTGAGTGATTCACATTGGTGCGCTCAGGCCCTTCACATCGGGGACCTCCCGATCTGGCTTATGCAAATCAACGACACAACTACGGTACTCGCTTCTCTCAGTCAGGTTCAACCTACCAATCAGAACACCCCGCCAAACCCTTCGCCGCCCATTCTGTAATTGCGGTTTGTTAGATCCGGGTTCCGGTTCACCAAGGGCCTCGCGTACAGCGGATGTCGCAAACTACGTACTTCGTGCTCAAGCGTGAAGCAATGTGTGCCACTCACAGGATCGACGAGCTCGGCGAAGCGATATTGGTGAGTCTCCTCCCCATAACTCAACCCGCGCCCGGCGAGCCGCTCGTAAGGTCCGGAAAAATCGGACACATAGATCTGAATGTGATGCCCATCGTATTCCTGGCTTGCCGAGAGGGTTTCCGCGTAGACGAGTTGTTGATGCCTACCGACCGCGATCACGGCTTGTAGCGAACCGTTGCGCTCACGTACGTCAACAGACGCATCGAATATCTCCCGATAGAACCCAGCAATCGACATCGCACAGCCGACGGGCACATCGAGTTGCACATACCCGATGCCAAGGTCAATCCCCGCCCACGGGTCGCTCGCCGTGCACGCATCAGGATCGAGGCAGTCGTAACGATTCCCCCATGGACAGATCACTTCCACGCGGTCGTCCCGCTCGGTCCATCCGAATCGGGTCTGCGCCAGCACGGGCGCGACGGCGCGTAGCCGCTCGATCAGCGGCGCGCGCCTGCCCACGATCAGCCCAACATGCCCGCGAAGACGCTGTGGGTCGCCGTGCGGCAAGTGAATCTGCGAGCGGCCGACGTTGATCCACATGTTGGTCACGCCCGTCATAAGAAAAGGATCGCGCGTCAGACCAAGTGCACTGACATAAAACGCGGTCGCGAGACGCTGGTCCGGGATCGTGAGATTGACGTGTTCGAGCAGCACAAGATTGCCGATGTCTTCACGTGCGTAGTTGGAAAGCCCCATCTGTTTGCCCTCGAAAGATTGACGCGGTAGATCAAACATACACCACTCGAGCGGCCCTCACGACGTCCTTCCCGCAGCGCCTGCCCCGGGCAATTCGATGCGTTTGATATCGTCGAGAACGAAGATGTACGGCGCCGCGCCCAGCACAGCCACCGAGCCGATGAACATGAGTCCGCCAATAGAACGAACCCAGGCACAGCGCGTTATGCTCAGCGTCGACCACCGCTTCGGCAAGATCACCCTTTCTCTTGATCGCGACTATACGATCGCCGGCCGCCCCATGACCAAGGAACAGATCAGAACGCACGGCGAACTTAGGATGGACTGATCCATCTCTCCACGATTGACGGACCAGGAGCCGCTTTCGCGGCCCTTGGTCTTTATTGCCCCTACATTGACGCGCCGCCCACCAACTCGCGCGACAGCCCCAGGACAGCTTCCAGAATCGCCGCGCGCGCCTGCCCCAGAATCATCCCCCGCCAAACATCGTCATCGCAGTAGAAAGCTTCGCGAATAGCACGATGGATCGCGCTGACGTGTTCCTGCTTCGCCTGTGGATGCTGGCGCAGCCAAACATCGGCACGCAGCATGTGCAACATGTCGACGAGTGGAATCGTGCCGTATTCGATCGCGATCGCCGTGGTGTCGGCGTGCGTGCAGGTGCGGCGCAGCGTGTCGAGCACCGGTCCCGCTACATTGGCCGCGACCGACGTACCGTCGAGCGGACTCGTCACGTCGGCACCCCACCACCCGCGAGCGCGCTGCAGCTCATCGTCACCGACCTGCCCCACACAGATTTTCTCGCCGTGCCCGTACGGACCCAGTCCGGTATGAAAATCGATCCAGCCAATGCTGTCGCACGCCGCGCCATGCTGTTCGAACAACATCTGCAATAGCCGCGAGCTCCAGACAGAACGATGGCCGCCGAAGAACATGCCGTCGGTATGCTGATATTGTCCGATGGTCAGAGCCCGCTGATACGCCTGTTCACCCCGTTGTGAGATGTAGTCCGCAATGGCCGCCGCATTTTCGTCCGACGGCGGCCAACTCGGAGGCACCAGCAATGCGTGCAGATCGTCATAGGCCGGATTGACCGGTAGCGGTAGCGAGAAATCGATGCTGTTGCGGTTCAGATCGACGTTGTCCTCGTTCGTGCGGCTTAAATGCGAGAAGCCATATGGATTGATCGCGTGAATCACCAGGATCGCGACCTTCAGCTTGTCGAGCAAGGCCTGCAGCGGCCGGTCATGCAACAGCGCGATCTGCGCCGCCGAGCCGCAGAAGCCCTCTACCCCGTGTGTGCCGGACGTCAGCACGAGCAGTCGCCGCGCCGTCGCAGGGCCGAGCCGCACGACATCGGTCGAGAGGTCTTCGCCTTCGAGACCTTGACCTGGTATCACGTGCGTTTCGACGCGTGCCTGAATTGCCGCGGCGGCCCGCCGATATCGCTCACGGGCGTTCGCATAAGACGTCTGAAAATACTGTGATTCGTTCATGGGAACTCCTCGTGAGACAAGTGCCTGCGAGCGGCCGAATTCTTACGCAGGCGTCAGAAACGATTCAGTGAGGCGCACCCAGTAGGTCGAACCTAGCGACAGCACGTCGTCGTTGAAGTCATAGCTCGTGTTGTGCAGCATGCAGGGGCCAAGACCATGACCGTGGTCCCGGTGCTCGCCGTGACCGTTGCCGATGTACGCGTAGCAACCCGGCTTCTCGAGCAGCATGAATGAAAAGTCTTCGGCGCCCATGGTTGGATCGATGTTCGTCTCCACGTGGTCCTTGCCCACGATGTCCTGCATCACACCCAATGCGAAATGCGTTTCCTTCTCCGTATTGACGGTCGGCGGATAGTTGCGTCTGAACGAAAACTCGACACTGCAGCCATAGGCGAGCGCCGTCGCTTCGGCGAGCTGCTTCATGCGGCTTTCGATCAGGTCCAGCACGTCCACCGAGAACGTGCGCACCGTACCGGCAAGCGTCGCCGTATCGGGAATCACGTTGACGGCTTCGCCCGCGTTGATCTGGGTGATGGACAGGACCGCCGCGTCGATCGGACGTTTGTTGCGTGTCATGATGCTCTGCAGGCCTGTGCCGATCTGCATCGCGGTGAATACCGGATCGATGCCGTTGTGCGGAATGGCCGCGTGTGCGCCAACGCCCTTCACCCGAATACGGAATTCGTTGCTCGACGCCTGCGTCGCGCCGACACGCGCGCCGAACTCGCCGGCAGCCATACCCGGCCAGTTATGTAGCGCAAACACAGCATCCACCGGAAAGCGTTCGAACAGTCCGTCCTGGATCATTGCCTTTGCGCCACCACCGCCCTCCTCGGCGGGTTGAAAGATGAACACGACCGTGCCATCGAAATTCCGATGCTGTGAAAGATACTGTGCCGCGCCGAGCAGCATCGCGGTATGGCCGTCGTGGCCGCACGCATGCATCTTGCCGGTATGCTGGGACGCATGCGCAAACGTGTTGAGCTCCTGGATCGGAAGTGCATCCATGTCGGCACGCAAGCCGATCGCCTTGCGGCTGGAGCCGTTGCGCAGCACGCCGACGACGCCCGTCTTGCCGAGTCCGCGTGTGACTTCAATTCCCCACGAGGCAAGCTTCTGCGCGACGACGTCCGCGGTGCGGTTCTCTTCGTAGCAGAGTTCCGGGTGCGCGTGAATGTCGCGACGAATCGCCTGGATCTCGGCTTGAGCCTGGGTAATCTCGGGAATGATTTTCATAAGGGTTCCTTCTTTCTCTAGAAGTGGGTCACCACCAGTGCGGATTTGCGCCCATGACGGTCGGCATAGTCGCCGAGAATGATCCCACCGAGCGGCCTTGTCAGAAAGCCCACTCCGAAGGTTGTCCACGCCGCCAGCAGCGAGGCGGTGGCATTGTCGCTCGGGAAAAACTGCTTCGCGACGATCGCCGCGAAAAAAGAGAAGACGGTGAAGTCAAACCACTCGAGCGCATTGCCGATCGTGGCAACGACAATCACCCGCGCGTCGAACGGCTTCGCGTCTGCGGTGGCGAGAGACGACACAGCAGATTCGCCTCGTTGAACGGATACATCCATTTCTGTCTCCTTCTGCACGGCAAATAGTTTGTTTTCGATAAATCAGACGGCCCCGTCAGCATTGAAACGCTGATGGATCGCTTTCATGCCTTGTGCCTAATCTCGCTTCATCTTTCGACTGCTCATTGTCCACAGCCGTTATCATCAAAGAAAGCTAAAATTTCTTGTAATTCGCTTCAGAATTTTTGATGTATCAGGAGTGTCCGGACAGTTGCGGGCGCATTCGTTTCCGGTGTCGTCGAGGTTCACTTGAGCACATTACGTTTTCTCCGTACCTTCGCGGCCGTGGCACGCCACGGCTCGTTTGCGACTGCCGCCGAACAGATGGCACTCACGCAATCGGCGGTCAGCATGCAGATGCGCGCACTCGAAACCGAGTTCAAACATGAACTCTTCGACCGCTGCGGGCGCAAGGTGATGCTGAATGCGATGGGCAAAACCCTGTTGCCGCACGCCCAGCAGTTGCTATCGCTGTATGAGGCCATGAAGCTCGCGGCAGGTGGCCTCGAAGAAGATGTCGGGCCGGTCTCCATTGGGGCGGTCGAATCGGTCGTGGGCGCGCTCGCCGAGGCTGCAGCGCATCTGAAGATCGCGCGGCCGAATCTCGATGTAAAAATCACCGCGGCAAAATCCGCCGACCTGGCCGCGCGCGTCGACACGGGCGAGATCGATGCCGCCGTGATCATCGACGCCCCCGGGCGCCGGCCGGCCAGCGTGCAATGGACGCCTGTCTACTCGGAGCCGCTCGTGCTGCTCGCCAATGCGAATATGGTCCCTGGATCGGTAGCCGAGTTGCTCAAGTCGCAGCGATTCCTGCGATTTGACCGGACACAGCGAACCGGCGTCGTCATCGATCGTGCGATACGCAAGCAACGCTTCAAGGTGAACGAATTTCTCGAACTCAACTCGCTGGAAGGCATTGCGGAACTAGTGCGCCAAGGGATCGGCGTCGCGGTTGTGCCGCTGTTGCGGCATTCGTCCTGGATGCGCGACGAGGCGTTGCGGGTGATGCCGTTGTCTCAGACAAATGCGAGGCGAAACATGGGCATGCTGGAGCGCGCGGAGCACGGCAAGATGGCCGTGACAGCGGCGCTTGTGAGGCACCTGAAGGAAGTGATTTGAGCATCGTCGCGGGGTAGCCAAGCGTACATGCAAGGTCGACAAAGCCCCCGCGACCTCCTGACGGTGACGTGATATATTTGCCAATCAGTCATACGATGACCGATAACATATCGTGCACGGACCCTGTTCGTGCGCATTACTCCGGCCCTCCTTCCTCCCGAATATGCTAGCCATGAAGAAGATAATCCTATTTGCCTTGACCAGCCTGGTTTGCTTGAGCACAAGTGCTGAGACGACTGATCTCGTCGCCGTTCAGGGCGCGACGCAGCGCTTGAACGAAGCCATGATCGCGGGTGACGCGCAACAGATGAAAGCGCTGACGACAGACGCCCTCAGCTACGGACATTCGAACGGCCGCGTCCAGGATCAGGCGGCGTTTATTCAAACGATTGCCGGCGGCGAAACGCGCTACCGGCGAATCAACCTGAGCAACTCGGTGACGACCGTCGACGGAGATAACGCCATCGTTCGCGATCATTTTTCAGGAACGACAGAGAAAGCCAGCACCGTGTCGGAGGTCGACTTCGACCAGTTGATGGTCTGGCAAAAGCGCGACGGCGTATGGAAGTTGCTCGCTCGCCAGGGATACAAGCACTGAACCGA
This sequence comes from Paraburkholderia sediminicola, assembly GCF_046026675.1. Lineage (GTDB taxonomy): Bacteria > Pseudomonadota > Gammaproteobacteria > Burkholderiales > Burkholderiaceae > Paraburkholderia > Paraburkholderia sediminicola_F. The sequence goes on from NZ_JAQQEY010000002.1 coordinate 3,522,443, forward strand.
CGCGAATAGGCATCCGAAACGAGGCGGCCCCATTGAGCACCACGTAGCCCTGCAATCCTGGGAAGCCTTGACTGGCGGAAGGCAGCCGATTCCAACAGTTGCCCGTAAAGCCGCGCCAGGTTTGACTCCCGCACACCCGGACCGCAGCCTACCCATCTTCCTACCCATACTGAAGAATCAATAGCCGAAACAGACTACAAAAACGCCCAGTGTGGCGCTCCCGATCCGGCCTTTGCGGACTAGCCTCAAACCCACACCCAATTTACAACCAACTGCCGCAACCCAACGCGGGCCCCGCTCGGGTCCGATTGCGGCCGCCGGCGAGTTGCCGCCGGTTCCACCGGGCGTGTTCGACCCAACGGGCGCGGCCTGCGAACCCGTCTACGGCAAAGGACTTACACCATTCCTGTGACTCGCGTGCAACACGGCGGTGCCAGGTATCGCTGACGGTGTCGGCATGCTGGCCGAGCAGGCCGCGGAAGCCTTCGCGTAGTGGCGAGGCGTGCGACCGCAACGCACTCCGTAATCGACCGGATGACCGTTCCGCTCAAATGAACGTGCGCCGAACCAGCAGCAGTCACCCACCTGCCTTCGACGCACCACCCAATGAAATATTCACCGCTTCATAGCGAGCCCGGTTTTCCTCATTCGGCGGATAGAGGCCTGGCAAAGCAGCACCGTTTTCGACCTCGCTCATGATCCAGTTTTCCAGTCGCTCCTGTTCGACCGACGCGGCAACAACCTCGTCAAGAAGCGCAGCCGGAATAAGCACAGCGCCATCCCGGTCGACCACGATTACGTCGTTTGGAAATACCGCGACGCCGCCACAGTCGATAGGTTCCTGCCAGCCGACAAACGTCAGGCCGGCCACTGAGGGTGGCGATGCGGTACCCTGACACCATACTGGCAGGCCGGTATTCAGCACACCCACAATATCCCGAACCACGCCGTCCGTGACAAGCGCTGCGACTCCGCGCATGTGCATCCGTGCGCAGAGAATATCGCCGAAGATTCCCGCATCGGTCACGCCCAGTGCGCCCACTACGGCAATACAGCCACTTGGCATCGATTCAATCGCCGCGCGGGTTGAAATCGGCGAGCCCCACGAAGCGGGGGTCGCAAGATCCTCCCGGGCCGGCACGAAACGGAGGGTGAATGCACGGCCGACGAGCCGCGGCTGACCTTCCGCTATCGGCCGTGTACCGCGAAGCCACACGTTGCGAAGACCATGCTTGAGCAGGACCGTCGTAAGCGTGGCCGTAGATACGCCCGAGAGGGCTGCAATGACTTTTTCGTCGAGCGGAAGTGAGTCGATGGTCATGGTTTGGCGCTTTCCAAGAAAAAGTGATCAGATGCTGGCGATGAGGCCGCCGTCGATCCGGACTGTCGAGCCCGTAATGTATGAAGCTCGAGGACTCGCAAGAAAGGTCACAACATCTGCGTACTCTTGCGGCTCGCCGTACCGCCCCACCGGAATCGACCCAGTGCTCTCGGCAGCGACGTCTTCCACCGATCGCCCTTCGCGCCTGGCTTTGGCCTCGTCAAGGAAGCGTATGCGATCGGTGGCAATACGCCCGGGCAGCACGATGTTGCAGGTAACGCCGTCGCGACCGACTTCCCGCGCCAGTGTTTTCGACCAGCCGACGAGCGACATGCGCAGTGCGTTCGACAACCCGAGATTCGGTATAGGCGAGACAACACCCGATGAGGTGCTGGTGATCACCCTGCCGAAACCACGTTCGCGCATTCCCGGAAGCACCCGGTCGGTGATGGATACCACCGACAAGACCATGCTCTCGAAATGCTTACGCCACAGTGCTGCATCCTGTCCATGCGCCGGCGTCGGAGGGGGTCCTCCGGTATTGTTCACCAGTATGTCGATAGACCCCAGTTCGTCCTCGATCCGGCTGATATGACTGTCCACGGTAGACAGATCTCCAAGATCCCACTGAAGCGCAATGGCATGCGAGCCTGCCTCTCTCACCGCCTTTGCGGTCTTTTCGGCCGCCGCCAGATCAATGTCGGCAATGGCAACGCGAACGCCCTCGGCCGCAAGCGTTCGCGAGATGACGCCACCAAGACCGCCACCACCGCCAAGCACGAGGGCGGTCTTATCTTTTAGCTGTAGATCCATCGTCTTTCCCTTTGAGAAACTGGCTAACTATTTACTGCTGAGCGGCTCGGTGTGTCACCGGGTTCCGCAACAGCATCAATTTCGATACGCACGCCATTCAACGCGCACCCGATCGTGGTTCGTACGGGAGCGGCAGTGCCCATCACCTGGGCGTATACGGCGTTAAAGCGTTGGAATTCGCCGATGTCCGACAGATACACCTGGACGCGAACAAGTCGGCTGAAATCAGTGCCGGCGTCTTCCAGAACAAGACGCAAATTGTCGAGCACCGCGGTCGTTTGCTCTTCGATCGTGCCGCCAATAATGTTTCGCTCTGGACCTCGCGGAACCTGACCTGCCACGAAAATCAGTCCGCCTGCGCGGCGCCATAGACTGTAGTGACCGCCCGTGGACGGTTGCCTGCTTGATTCGGTCATGTGTGAAGTCTCAAGTTGGGAGGAGTATGGACAGGGTCCGCATGTACTCGCCTTTTGGCAGTCACCGCGTCAACGCGACAACAGAACGTTCGTTGCCGAGCTGATCGCGGTATTCCCACTGTCCGTCAAGCGATCGAACCAGGGCATTGCTGTACAGGTAGGCGGTGGTACACGTGTGCTCCGGGATCAGTAACAGCCTGTCGCCTGTGTGAAGTGCGTCGCTGCGGATCACCGTGTGCTCTTCGTTCATCATCACGATCTCGTCGGCGCCGTCAAAACGCTGCCGCAGCGGTTTGTCCGGTGAGATCGCCTTACTGCCGGCGTCCAGTGTCGACGTGCCATTGCGCGTTGAAACAACCGTTGTCAACACAAACCCGGCCGCAACCCAGTTGTGATGCGATAGTTCCCTCAGGTGCTGGGCGTTCGAATACACCCAGGTGCCCGGCGACACGTACTGCATCACAGAGCGCCGCCACAGGTCGAACGTATAGCTGCATGCGCCGACGACATCGACATCGATGCCGTCTCCGCGCAGGCTAGACTGCAGAAACTCCAGCGTAGCGGCAAGTTTCTCCACTTCGGCTTTGCGCTCGTCATACGCGCCCCGGATGTGGCCGTCGTAAACATGCCACCCCGCAAGCCGACCAAGTCGCTCCACCCCGCGCGCGAGTTCGAGCGCTGCCTCGTCCATCGCGACGCCTGTTCGCCCCATTCCGGGATCGAGATCGATACGCAGGCGAACCGAAGGCAAAGCGCCGTCGAGTAGCCGCGTCCATACGTCCAGTCCCTCGCGGGAATCGATCAGACCCGTGAGTTCGGCCTTCGGAAATGCCCGGGCCAATTCGATGAAGCGGCCGATATTTTGCGGATTGACAGTGGGAAACGCCCAGGTGACGCGTGTGGCGCCCGCGGTCAGCACCATTTCGACCTCGGCGAGCGTACTGGCTTTGAAAGCGAGGACGCCATTGGCCAGTAGCAACGAAACGAGCCACGCCGCGCGGTGAGTCTTCACGTGCGGCATCAGGCGCTCAACGCCGCCGCACGCAAGTGCGGTGACCGCCAGATTGTGCAGAACGCGGTCTTCTATCACCACAAAGCAAGGCGTTGCAACCGCCGGCACCAGGTCCGCGGCAATTGGATTAATCATGTTGTTCGTTGTCAGAGAGACATAGTTAGGAATACATAGGTCGCTTCGCCGACATGAAGCTCGTCGATGAGTACCTTCGTATCGATGATGCGTGGCTAGTGACGTAAGTCAGACAGGAATGCCTGTGCGCGTGGGTGCTGCGGCGATCGAAAGAACGTTTGCGGATCGGCCACCTCGAGAATCGCGCCGCGATCCATGAACCAGACGCTGTCGCTCACCTCACGCGCAAATCCCATCTCGTGAGTCACGCACATCATCGTCATCCCATCTCTGGCAAGCGATTTCATAACGCTGAGCACTTCACCAACCATCTCAGGATCAAGCGCGCTCGTTGGCTCGTCGAACAGCATCACCGGTGGCTCCATTGCCAGCGCGCGCGCGATCGCCACGCGTTGCTGCTGTCCTCCGGATAACTGCTGCGGATACGAGTTCGCCTTGCTGGCGAGGCCCACGCGATCGAGCAATGCCAATGCCTGCCGCTTCGCATCCGCACGGCTTCTCCCGGCCGCCTTCATCGGCGCCAGACACACGTTGTCGAGCGCCGACAGATGAGGAAACAGGTTGAACTGCTGAAACACGAAGCCGACACGGGTGCGAAACCGGTTCAGATTCAACGACGCCTGATGGACGCTCGTTCCGTCGACCGTGATCCCGCCACCGTGAATCTCCTCGAGGCGGTTGACGGTACGGATAAGCGTGGATTTGCCCGATCCGGAAGGGCCGCACACGACCACCACTTCGCCTCGCTTCACCTCGGCAGTGACGTCGACGAGCGCTTGATACTCGCCGTACCACTTGTTAACTTTGGAGAATTGAATCATTGATGACATTCCTGAGTTCCTGGATCTTTCCTGAGGCACGCCGATGCGCGATGCGCCGTTCTATGACATGCGCGCATTGGGTGAGCGTGTAGCACACCACGAAGTAGGTCAAAGCGAGAATGAAGAAAACCTGAAATGGCTGTGTAAGAAGACTGGCATTAATCTGCTGAGCCGAGAACGTCAGTTCCTGGACGCTGATCACATAACCTATCGAGGTGTCCTTCACCGTCGATACGCATTGGCTAAGAATGCTCGGCAGCATGTTGTACAGCGCCTGCGGCAGAATCACGTGACGCATCGTCGCACCGTAACTCATCCCGAGGGAGCGTGCGGACTCGGTCTGTCCTTTCGGCAAGGACTCGATGCCGGCACGGATAATCTCACTCAGGTAAGCCGCCTGATAAATCACCAGCGTGACGACCATGGTCGTGAATGCGCTCACCAGATGGCCGATCAAGCCCGGCACGAGGAAATAACTCCAGAACACAAGCATCACGAGCGGCACACCACGCACGATATAGACGAGCACCGTCGAGGGCACGCTCAACACCCTGTAGGGCGAGACACGGCATAACGCCAGCAGCACACCGAGTGGAAACGCAAAAGCGAGACCGAGCAGCGCGAGAATCAGCGTTAGCGCAAGACCACCGACCGGGCCGTTCGGATACTGCCCGAGCAGCAGGAAATGCGCGTTGTGGATGAGTATGTCGAGCATCGCTTATTTCGCCAGGATACGGGTGCGGCGCGTGATCGCCGCGCCCACACCCATCAGACCCAATGAAATGGCCAGGTAGATGACCGTTCCAACGAGATAGATTTCAAAGGTTTGAAAGGTTTGGTTCTCAATGTCGCGCACTGTGTACGTCAACTCCGCAACGCCGATGGCCATCGCCAGACTGGTGTTCTTGAAGAGCACCACCGTATGGTTGATAAACGGCGGCATTGCGATGCGAAAACCTTGCGGCAGGATCACGTAACGCATCGACTTCGGAAAGCTCAAACCCAGCGAGCGGGCAGCCTCAAGTTGACCAGCCGGTACTGCCCGCAGGCCACTTCTAATATCCTCCGAGTAGTACGCCGCCATGCACAGGCCAATGGCAATCGACGCGAAGATGAATTCGCCCCCATGGGCGTTAATCCATCCTTGCGCGATTTCCGGAAGCAGAGTTGGAAACCCGAAATACCAGAGGAACAGTTGCGCAAGCATCGGCACGTTCTGATGGTAGGCAACGTAGCCGGCGACGCCCCTCTCGATAAACGGGTTACCTATCGCGCGCAGCGTCGCCAGGACCGTGCCGAGCGCGACCGCGAGCAGCCAACTCGTCAGTGTGAGCAACACGGTGTACTGCAATCCCCACATGAGGTGCTTCAGATTCTGACCTGTGAAGATGCTCGATAAGTTGAGATGCGCTAACATGAGTAATCCCCATCACACAGAACGACATGGAGATCAGCCTTTGATCGACCCGATCCTGAAATCGCGATGCAGCTGATAGATCGTGTTGGGGCCAAGCCATTTATCGAAAATCTGCTGTGCTTCGCCTGATTTTTCCATTCCGTCCAGCGCGTTGTTCACCGCGTCGAGCAATGCAGGCTCGCCCTTCTTGATACCGAGTCCCCAGTATTCGAGACCCACCGGCGGCGACAGCGCCTCTACATTGGTGTCGTGACCGAGTTTCGCGGCAAAGCGATGCATGATGGGTTCGGAGACGACAAAGCCATTGACCTTGCCCTGCACCATGGCCAGGAAAGCCGACGGCGAGTCGTCATAGCTGACGAGCTGCACGCTCGGCATGACCCGCCCCATGATGGCGATATTGCTGGAGCCTTTGATCGTACTGACCCGCTTGCCGTCGAGATCGTCCCGCGCTTTGAACGGGCCACCTGTCTTCACGGCAATGACCTGCTTGGCGACGTAGTACTGATGCGTGAATGTGAGTTGTTCGGCGCGCGCCGGGGAGTAGCCGAGCACCGCGGCGAGTACATCGACACGGCCTTGCAGCAGTTCCGGAATGCGGGCCTCCATCGACACCACCTGCAACTGCGGCTTGACGCCCAAAGCCTTCGCGACGCCCTTGCAGTAGTCGACGTCGTAACCAACGATCTCCCGAGACGCCGGATCCTGAAAGCCGAATGGCTCGAAGTTGGCCAGTACCCCGCATACCAGCGTTCCGCGCGCCTTGATGTCTGCAAGCTGGTCTGCCTGTGCTGTACCCGCAAGCAGGGTCAGGGTGAGGCCAAGCAATGCCGCGGCTAGTTTGTTAGACGATTTCATGCGATCTCCGTAGACAGGTGCTTCAAAGCGCAACCGCGAGCTGTTGATGTGCTCGATCTGCATTGCAGGGGACTTGGAGAATGTATTCTTGGTCGAAAAAAATCCCAAATAAAGAGATATTTGTGCATACTTATCCATTCCAAAATGAGATCGATTTAAGAGGGGCCACGTGGCACACCAGATCACTTTCCTGCAACTCGAAGCACTGGTTGCAATCGCGGATATGGGCTCATTCGAGGCGGCCGGGCGCAAGCTCGGCAGCGTTCAGTCCGGTGTATCGCGCCACGTTCGCGAGCTGGAGAGCCGGTTCCCGAAGCCGCTATTCGACCGTGGTTCGCGATCGGCACGGCTGACCGTCGACGGTCTCGAGATACTCTCGCAGGCGCGCACGATTCTTCAGCAACGTGATGCCCTGTTGAGTCAGTATGCGAGCGAGAAAGTATTGCGGCGCTCGTTAAGGCTGGGCGTGACTGAGCTCGCCGCGCTGACCTGGTTGCCTGGCTTCATCGATGCACTGCGTTCTACCTATCCGCTGGTGGATGTCGAACTGGAGGTGGGTGGCGTCGCGGTGGAACTCTACGAAAAGCTCAGACTGGCGCAGCTGGATCTGGCCATCGTGCCCGACACGCCACGCTGGGCGGACATGGTGAGGTTCCCGCTCGCCAACGTGCGTAACGGCTGGTTCTGCAGTCCCACGTTCACCCTCAAGCGGCGCAGGCTCGCCGTATCGGAACTCGGCCAGTTGACGCTGCTGTCGCAGTCTGCCGACTCGGCGGTGGGACATGTCATGAGCAAATGGCTCGAGCGCAACGGTGTGCAGCCGCGCAGCATCCTGACCTGCAACAACTTCGCGGCGCTTGGCGGCATGGCGAGCGCAGGTTTGGGTATCGCCTGTCTGCCAGACGCAATCTCCGGTGAACTCGTGACGCTGGGTCTGTTGCGTGCCGTCCATGTGACACCGGTGATGCCACCGGTGCGCTATGTCGCCGTCGCGCGGCAAGACGCGTTGACACCGTTCCACCGCAAGGTCATTACCCTCGCGCGCGTGATGTGTAATTATGGAATGCGCTATCAGGACGCACGCGAATCGCTCGCCAACGAGGCTGAATAACGATGCTGACCGTCAAGCAGATCGAGACGTTCTACTGGGTAGCGAAGCTCGGCACCGTGCAGCGGGCGGCCGACAAGCTCCATATCACTCAGTCCGCGGCGACCAAGCGCCTGCAGGATGTCGAAGCGAAGTCCGCAGCACGTTTGTTCGAAGGCAGCGGCAAGAAAGCAAGGTTGTCCGCGAAAGGGCACGAGATGTTCACGCTGTGCGAAGGCTTGCTCGACAGCATTGGGCGACTGGAAGCCTATCAGGACGCCGACAGGCATATGGCCCGCGTGCTACACATCGGTCTGACCGAACTGGTTGCGTTGACGTGGTTCCCAGCGTTCCTCCAGCAGATGCGCGAGCTTTTTCCACATCTCATCCTGCAACCCCATGTCGACATGTCCGGGCCGCTGCAAGAGCGGGTGATCGATGGCCGCCTCGACTTCGCGATTTTGCCCGAGGCAGAGCTGCCCGCATCAGTCGAGCAAGTGATGCTCGGGAGTGCCCGCTTCGCCTGGTTCTGCCGCCCCGGCGCGTTCGACGGCAAGCGCACAGTGCCGTTGCACGAACTGGGCACCGTTCCCGTCATCGAGCAGATTCCCGCATCCATCATCACGATCCTGAGTTCAAGGAGCTTTGAAAGTGCGGGCGTCGATCCTGAGCGTATTTGCGGCGGCAACAATGCGGTCGTGGTGGGCGGCCTCGTGGCGGCCGGGGTTGGCGTGAGCTTGCTGCCGGTCGACCTTTTCAGGCAGCAAATCCAGAACCGGCTCATGCAAATCATGATGACCAACCCTCCTGCACCGGTGGTTCGCTACGACGCGATTTTTCAGAAGCAGTCACATTCCGCGCTGGGGCACATGGTTGCCGACGTAGCACGGCGTTGCTGCGACTTTAGTTCAGGCGTGCAACAACCGACAGCGGGTTAAGGGCAACCCGCTGCATCCCGCCCGGGTACTGTCAACTTGCGGGCAGCTTGTCGTGGACTCGGGGTAATCGCCGATGCTGGGGTTCAAGGACTTTGAATTGAGTCAACGCCTGACGCGCCTGTTGACGGTGCAAACCGGGCTTCGTACGCCGAGCAGAACTATGCAACGGCCGCTGTAATCTTCATTTAGACCAGCAGGTCGTGAGAGGCAAGACGTGCCATTTCGCGCACTCGCCCAACGCTCATTTCCTCGCAGCGACAAACCATCGTGTCATCAGCAAACGACCCGATCCACTGCGGCGGGCGATAGAGCGCGTCCAGAAACGGGATGACCCGCGCTGGGGTACGGAGCAATTCGGCAGTTCCGCCGCGCGGGCAGCATTGGAGGTGGCGAGAAATGTGACGCGATGATCAACGGCACAACCTAACGGCTGACTGCGGCGATGACGCTACGATGTCACAGGTCGCCGCATCAATGCATATGCTGGCCGCCGTTGATGGCAATATTGGACCCGGTCACAAAACCTGCATCGTCCGAGCACAAATACCTGACCAGGGCCGCGACTTCGTCTGGCTTGCCCAGACGACCGGCCGGAATCTGCGGCAGGATCTTTGTGTCCAGAATCTCCTGCGAAATCGCACTGACCATCTTCGTGGCAAGATAGCCTGGAGAAACCGTGTTGACGGTTACGCCTTTACGCGCGACTTCCAGCGCCAGTGATTTGGTGAAGCCGTGCATGCCAGCCTTCGCCGCGGCGTAATTGGTCTGGCCGACAGAGCCTTTCGAACCGTTGACGGACGAGATGTTAATGATCCGCCCCCAGCCGCGCGCGACCATGTCTTCGCACAACGGCTTGGTCATATTGAACACCGAATCCAGATTGGTGCGAATCACCGCGTCCCAGTTGACCTTGTCCATCTTCCTGAGTGTCATGTCCTGCGTGATCCCGGCGTTGTTCACCAAAATGTCGACAGGGCCGACTTCTGCCTGAATTCTTGCTACACAGCGTTGGCATGAATCATAGTCGGCCACATCGGCGGAATATGCGCGAAAGTTGCGCCCCTGAGATTCCATGCCGGCCAGCCAGACGGCTGAACCAGTGTTGATCGTCGAGTGCGTTACTACGACGGCATAGCCGGCGTCATGCAGTTTCGTGCTGATCACTTCTCCAAGTCCGCCCATGCCACCCGTTACTACAGCGATTCGCTTCGTCATCCTTTCCACCCGTGATCGTAGTATCTGCGAGGATCAAGAATACCCAATGGCCGTCCCGCACCACCCGCCATTGGATTGCAACAATGCGTCGCCTCCTCCCCAGTTGCGAGAATGATGGCTCCAGCATTGATCGAACTGCACGGCTTCTTATAGGCTTCTGGTATTGTGCGAATGAAGTTTGATACGCCTGCGGGCGACAATGCGCCACACGGGCCGCTGCATTTGATCTCTAAATGCCAGAATGACTAAACACGCTCGACTGCGTCGACCATGATCAGGTCCGGACACTCTCGGACATCGACATTTGTAATTTGTGCATCCACTGTCAGTTCCATTCGTGGACTGCTAGCCGTTGACGGGCGCGCGGCGCTCACAGGCCGCGCGCCCCGACGGTCTCTCTCAGGTCCAGCCTTTTGGTGGTTTGAAGAACCGATGCATGCGGGTCAATCAAGCATGCCAACCGATTATTTCAGCGAAATCTGGCGATCACAAGTAGGCACCTTCCGGTTTCATACTTTCCCTATAGAAACTAATTGCTGCGACGAGCCTTACGGCGACGACAGTGCACAGAAACGAGCGGAAGACGCTGCGAATGAAGACGGCAGTTCGATGCCCGCAAGGTCGAATCCCGAACGCAGGGATCATGTACTCAGGACGGTCTTCTATGACGATTGCCAAACGCCGTCGGCAGCGTGAAAGCCATTCACCAGTCCACCTGTTTTGCGCACAACTGTTTTGCGGAAAAAGTCGCTTTTGCAACGCTCCATCTCCCGTTACTCTGCTTCGACGCGTCGCTGCGTTCAGAGCGTCAAAGTCGGCTTGCGAAGCTGTGAAGCTTTGTTGATTGAAAGTTTATAGACGCCCTATGGGCTCGGTACCGGCACGAATCTACGCTTCTGGAGCGGTTCGTCAAACTCTTTGCATACACACAGTTAGTGTTCCTATTCATAAAATCATCCGTCGCGTTGTTGTTCGACTCTGAACACTTTCCCTCCTGAACAATTGGTAATAAAAAACGCGGGCGATTTGACGTTCACCGAAAGTGACGCTCGTGTTCCCCTGCCCGGTTCTTGCCAGTATCGCTCCGTCCAGTAACGACAAGGCATTCCCGGGACATGCAGGCAAAATGAAATGAGCTCACCGGGCGGCCATGCGCGCCTGACGTTTCATTTGTCCTTCAGCAGAGATGCCGAGCTTTGTGTACATTCGCGCTTGGATTGCCTTGCGGCTCATCGGCACGTGCATCAAGGCATCCTTCTTCGTTCTGCATATCTTTCTCTTCTGAGCGATGGGAAATTGAAAGACGCACGCAAGTTTTTTTAATTGATCTTAAGCAGCACAGCAACTCTCGATAAACGCAGATTATGCAAAGCCCTTGCCAGTACGCCGTCACGATCGAATATGCCGTCAGCACAATCATGTCCTGTTCTTGTGTCAGGTACAAGCACACGGCAACGGGTCATCGCGCGTCGCGCTAGCCTCCAAACAAGACACTCTTACGTTTTACCCCAAGCTCTGGAATTCTCATGCTCGGTCTAGTCCGTATCGCCCTTCGGCGACCCTACACCTTCGTAGTCCTGGCGATCTTCATCCTCATCATCGGTCCTTTGTCCGCGATGAGGACGCCAACCGACATCTTTCCGGACATCAGGATTCCCGTGATCAGCGTCGTGTGGCAATACACGGGGCTGCCGCCAGACCAGATGGTCGGCCGCATTACGTCGCCATTCGAACGCACGCTGACGACTACGGTGAACGACGTCGAGCATATCGAGGCGGAATCGGTCGCCGGCTTCGGGATCATCAAGATCTTCTTCCAGCCGGGAGTGAACATCAGCACAGCGAATGCGCAGGTGACTTCGGTCGCACAAACTCAACTGCGGCAGCTGCCTGCCGGTACGACACCTCCCCTGATCCTGAACTACAACGCTTCGACCGTGCCGATCATCCAGTTGGCGCTATCCGGCAAGGGACTCTCTGAACAAAACCTCGGTGACCTGGGCCTGAACGCAGTGCGCCCGGTTCTCACCACGGTCGCAGGCGCAGCAATTCCTTACCCGTTCGGCGGCAAGACACGTCAGGTACAGATCGACGTCGACCCTGCGGCACTCCAGGCGCGCGGCTTATCCGCGCAGGACGTAGCCAATGCACTTGCCGGCCAGAACCTGATTACGCCGGTCGGTACTGAAAAGATCGGTAATTACGAGTACACGCTGCAACTGAACAATGCCCCGTCAGAAATCAAAGCATTGGGCGACCTGCCCGTCAAAGCGGCCAATGGCACCACGGTCTACATTCGCGACATTGCGAATGTGCGCGACGGCAGCCCGCCGCAGACCAATATCGTGCATGTCGACGGCCGGCGCTCGGTACTGATGTCCGTGCTCAAGAACGGTTCAGTTTCGACGCTCGGCATCATCTCCGGCATCAAGCAGCGGCTTGCTGCAGGGAAAGCGTCGTGGCCCGATAACCTGCAGATCGAGCCCATAGGCGACCAGTCGCTGTTCGTACGGGCGGCGATCACCGGCGTCGCGCGCGAGGGTGTGATCGCAGCCGTGCTGACGAGCCTGATGATCTTGCTATTCCTGGGCAGCTGGCGCTCAACGATCATCATCGCAACCTCAATCCCACTCGCTATCCTCGGCTCCATCGCGACGCTGTCCGCGCTCGGCGAGACGTTAAACATCATGACTCTCGGCGGCCTCGCATTAGCGGTGGGGATTTTGGTCGACGATGCCACGGTGACGATCGAGAATATCAACTGGCACCTCGAGCATGGCAAGGAGGTTGAGACGGCCATTCTCGATGGCGCCGCGCAGATCGTCACGCCGGCGTTCGTCTCGCTGCTGTGTATCTGCATCGTGTTCGTGCCGATGTTCTTCCTGAACGGTGTTGCGCGCTTCCTGTTCGTGCCGATGGCTGAAGCGGTGATCTTCGCGATGGTCTCGTCGTTCATCCTGTCGAGAACCCTTGTGCCGACGATGGCGAAATACCTGCTGAAACAGCATGTGCAGGACGAGCACGCTCATGAAACGAAGCGCCCCGGTCTGCTTGGGCGTTTCCAGCGCGGCTTCGAAGCGCGCTTTGAAAAAGTGCGTAGCGCCTACCGTGGATTGCTCGAACTCGCACTGACCCTCCGGCGGCCATTCGTTAGTTGCTTCCTCGGCTTTGTGGCACTCTCGTTCGCGCTGGTGCCGTTACTCGGCCGCAACTTCTTCCCTTCGGTCGATTCCGGACAAATCCTGATGCATGTGCGCGCCCCCGTCGGCGTTCGCGTTGAAAAGACCGCGCAGATCTTTGCGGATGTCGAAAGCACGATCCGCCAGATCATTCCACCGGCGGATCTCGGCACCGTGGTCGACAACATGGGTCTGCCGGTCAGCGGCATCAATACCGCGTACAACAACACCGGTACGGTCGGCTCGCAGGATGGCGACGTCCAGATCGCGCTGAACGAAGGCCATCGTCCAACCGAAGAGTATGTTCGACTGATGCGCGAGAGATTGCCGAGGGAATTCCCCGGCGTGACGTTTTCATTCCCACCGGCGGACATCATCAGTCAGATCCTGAACTTCGGCTCGCCGGCGCCGATCGACCTGCAGATTCGCGGCAATAACCTGACCGCCAACTACGCCTACACGGATCGTCTGCTGCGCCAGGTTCGCGATATTCCGGGCGTGGCCGATGCGCGGATCGCGCAGTCGCACGGCAACCCGACTTTCAACGTCAATGTCGACCGCACGCGTGCGCAATTGCTCGGCATCACCGAGCGCGACGTGACGAACAGCATGGTGGTGAACCTCGCGGGTTCCAGCCAGGTCGCGCCCACGTTCTGGCTGAACAACGCGAACGGTGTGTCTTATCCGATCGTGATGCAAACGCCGCAATACAGCCTCGATTCGCTCGCCGCCTTGCAAAATCTTCCGATCACAGCCAGCGGCGGAAGCTCCGCCCAGGTCCTCGGCGGTCTGGCGACCGTCGAACGCACCAGCACCAATGAGGTTGTCAGCCAGTACAACATCCAGCCCATGGTCGAGATCTTCGCGACCACCCAGGGCCGCGACCTCGGCGCGGTGGCATCCGATATTCAGCGCATCGTGCACGACAACGCCAGCACCTTGCCCAAGGGTTCGACCGTCGCGCTGCTGGGCCAGGTGCAGACGATGAACAGCGCCTTTGCCGGCATGTTGTTCGGTTTGCTTGGTGCGGTGGTGCTGATCTATCTGCTGATCGTGGTCAATTTCCAGTCATGGGCCGACCCATTCGTGATCGTGACCGCGTTGCCTGCCGCATTGGCCGGGATCGTCTGGATGCTGTTCGCGACCCACACAACGCTCTCTGTGCCCGCATTGACCGGCGCGATCATGTGCATGGGGGTGGCGACGGCCAACTCGATTCTGGTCGTCAGTTTCTGCCGCGAACGTTTTGCCGTACACGGCGACCCGTTCAAGGCCGCCCTCGAAGCAGGCTTTACGCGTTTTCGCCCCGTGCTCATGACCGCGCTCTCCATGATCATCGGCATGGCGCCGATGGCCCTCGCTCTCGGTGAGGGCGGTGAGCAAAACGCACCGCTTGGCCGCGCCGTCATTGGCGGCCTGCTGTTTGCGACCACCGCTTCGCTGTTCCTCGTCCCCGTCATTTTCTGTATCGTGCACGCGCGCCCCGGGCGCGCGGCTACCCCGGCATCCGTCTCGGGAGGTCCTGCTCATGTCGTCTGAATCCACTTTCCCCACTAATACACCGTCGCGCCGCCCGCTTCTGGTAGCAGGCGTGATAGGCCTGCTGGTCGCATTAGGCATCGTCGTCGCCGGCGTCACGCTGCGAGCCGCCGATGCCCGCAAGCTGAAAACCTGGACCGACGCTCAGGCCGTGCCGACCGTTAACCTGATCGAACCCGTGCGCGACGCCAACGGCCCTTCGCTGCAACTGCCCGGCCGCCTCGAAGCGTTTACGCAGGCGCCGATTTTCGCGCAGGTCAGCGGCTATCTGAAATCATGGAGTGTCGATATCGGCGCACCGGTCAAAGCGGACCAGGTCCTTGCCGAAATCGAAACGCCCGAGCTCGACCAGCAGCTATTGCAAGCGCGCGCGGATCTCCAGAGCGCGCAGGCGAACGCTTTGGTTGCGGGTACGACGGCCAAGCGCTGGGAAGCGCTAAGCGGCACGGATTCCGTCGCGCAGCAGGATGTCGACCAACGCGTCGCGGACTACACCGCCAAGGAGGCGATCGTAGCGGCCGGGAAGGCCAACGTCGACCGCCTCGTCGCCACCAAGGCCTTCGCGCGCATTGTCGCGCCATTCGACGGCGTGGTGACCGCCCGCGATACCGACGTCGGCGCGTTGGTCAACGCCGGCAGCGGCGGGGTAGGACAGGAGTTGTTCGCGGTTTCCGACGTCAAGCAGTTACGTGTGTATGTCCAGGTGCCGCAAAATTACGCACCGGCGATACACGACGGCACGACTGCCATCCTGACCGTTCCCGAGTATCCCGACCAGCAGTTCACCGCGCGCGTGGTAGCAGCGGCAGACTCGGTCAATTCGAGTTCGGGCACGACGCTGGTTCAACTGCTGGTTGACAACGCGAATGGCAAGCTGCTGCCGGGTGGGTTCGCCAGCCTGAAATTCACGCTGCCCGCCTCCGCCGACTCGCTTCGTGTACCGGCCAGCGCACTCGTCTTTGATAGTCGCGGCGTGGTAGTCGCCACGCTTGGCGCGAACGGTCATGTGCTGTTCAAGCAGGTGAAGATCAACCGCGACCTGGGCGACTCTGTGGACATCGGCTCAGGGCTCGCCGCAACCGATCGCGTGATCGATACACCGCCCGACGGACTCGCTGACGGCGACAACGTGCAGGTTGCAAAGGCGACCGACAGGAAGGGGGTTGCACATGGTTAAATATGGACTTCCCGCGCTTCTTGCGAGCGTCGTCGCGCTCGGCGCCTGCTCGCTCGCGCCGCAATATCGGGTCCCGCCGACGCCGATCGCAACGCAATACAAGACGTTTGGGCCGTGGACCACGGCACAGCCCGCCGACCGGATCGACCGCAACGGTTGGTGGAAAATGTATAGCGACGTGCAGCTCGACGATCTCGAGGCGCGCCTGCTTGCTAACAACACCGATTTGCGCGCCGCGTACGCACACTATGCGCAAGCGCAGGCTTTCGTGGCGCAGGTCGAAGCGGGACTGTACCCGTCGATCAGTGCGAGCGCCATGCCGCAGCGCGATCGCCAGTCGAACAACCGGCCATTGCGTGCGGGTGGCCCGAACGACTACAACTCGGTCACGCTTGGCGGTGAAATCAACTACGACCTCGACCTTTGGGGCCGCGTGCGCGACTCCGTGGTGGCCGGCAAGGACGAGGCGCAGGCGACCAAAGCCGATCTGGCCTCGGTAAGGCTGAGCCTGCAGGTCGAACTGGCGGATAGTTACCTCCGCTTGCGCGGGCTCGACCAGCAAACCGAACTGTTGAACGAGACTGTCGTGGCGTATGCAAAGGCCCTGCAACTCACGCAAACCCTGCACAACAGTGGGATCGTGTCGGGCCTCGACGTTTCCCGGGCGCAAACGCAACTTTCGTCGGCGAAATCGCAGCTGTCGCAGAACCTGGCGCAACGGGCTCTGCTTGAACACGCTATAGCGGTCCTGGTCGGAGCCTCCGCGTCCGAATTCAGCCTGCCGCCTCAAACCGCCGCCATCGCGTTGCCCGCGATTCCGACCGGCCTGCCCTCGACGCTGCTGCAGCGACGGCCCGACGTCGCTGCAGCGGAACGCCGGGTGGCCGAGGCCAACGCAAAAATTGGCGTCGCGCGGGCGGCCTATTTCCCGGACATCATGTTGAGCTTGCAGGGCGGTGTGCAAAGCGCGGCCTACGCTGGCCTGGTTAGCGCGCCCAATCTGTTCTGGGCGGTCGGCCCGCAGCTTGTGCAGTACGTGTTCGACGGAGGGTACCGTCGTGCGCAACTCGATTCCGCCAAGGCGGCAACCGAAGAAGCGGGAGAACTTTACCGCGGCGTGGTGCTGTCTGCATTCCAGCAGGTTGAAGACAACCTTGCCCTGCTGTCGTATCTCGGCACTGCGCTCAGTGAGCAACGGGATGCAGCAAACGCCGCCCAGTACTCGGTCGACCTCGCGTTACGCCAATATCGTCAGGGCACAGTGGGTTACCTCGATGTGGTGCAGGCGCAGACCGTCGCACTCGATGCGCAACGCAGCGTGCTCGATATCCAGACACGCCAGCTAAGCGCGAATGTGCAACTCCTGCATGCGCTCGGCGGTGGATGGTCGAGCGATGAACTCGCTCAAGCGGCTGCAGCGCCTGCACTCGTCGCGACGGCAATGGAGCGCAGCGCGAATTGACCGCCTCTGCACGCTACGGGAGAAGCGGCGCAAATGACGAGTCGAGTCGGTAACCAGACGCGCGCTGTTCGGCACGTCGAATGCCGCTCATAGCGAGCGGCATCGTCCTCATTGCGCTCAGCCGCCGTGAGGAGCCTTGCTCAAGCCTGCATCGGACAACGCGCAAAGCGCCACCGCCGACCAGTCATGCTCAGCGCCGAACCCTTGCGAGCGCAACGTCAGGAACCGGTCGTGGACGAGACTTGCCAGCGGCAGCGGAACGCCGAGTGCCTCAGCGGCCGCCAGCATCAGACGATTGTCCTTCTGGCCGAGCGGCAATGAGAAGCCAGGCGGCTGGAATTGTTGCGACGCAATCAGTGAACCGTAGATCTTGTATGGCGGCGCATTGAAGTTTGCGTTCGTCAGCAGTTCGACCAGACGCATCGGATCGATGCCGGCCTTGCCCGCTATGGCACACGCTTCGCCCAGCGTTTCGATGATCACGGACAGCATGAAATTGCCGATCAGCTTCACCAGGTTGGCCTGCGAAGGATCTTCACCGACAATGCCCACCGATTGCCCGAGTGTCTCGAGAAGCGGCACGGCAACCTTGAGGTGCTCGTGCGCTCCGGCCGCCATGATGAACAGCTTGCGCGCCGCCGCGGCATCCGGCCGGCCGAAAACCGGTGCGGACACAAAGGCAAGACCCGCTTCACGGTACTTCGCTGCGTGATCCTGCGCGGTCGCGACACTGATCGTGCTCATCGAGATATGCAGCGCACCCGGCTTCAGCGCGGTGGCGATGCCCGTCTCGCCGAACGTGACCGCTGCGTGCGCGGCATCGTCGGCCACCATCGTGAACACCACGTCGGCCCCCAGCGCCGCCTGTGCCGGACTCGACGCGACGCTCGCCCCTGCTTCGCGCAGCGGTTCGGCGCGGGCCGGACTGCGGTTGAAAACCTGCACGTCATGTCCTGACTCGATCAGGTTCTTCGCAATCGCGGCTCCCATCGAGCCAAGTCCCACAAATCCAATTTTCATAACGACATTCCAAATGATCAGCCACGCGGATGCGGGCTTGTTCAGACTGCAAATTGATAGACCTGACCGCTCACGTCGAGCGTCACGTCACCGTGTTCACGCATTACCGCCATGCCGTGCTCTTCGAGCTTCGCAATAAGCGTTCCGATTGACTTGCCGGGCTTCACACGCGCGCAACGCCAAACACCTTCACGACGTTCACCCAATACGACGCACCGGTAGCCAATGCGTCGTCATTGAAGTCGTAGTGCGGGTTGTGAAGCGGAGCGCCAGGCTCAGGCCCGTCTACGCCCATCCAGACATACGCACCTGGCCTCGCCTGCGCCATGAACGCGAAGTCCTCCGAGGCCATCGACGGCTTACAGCCCAACGTCACCTTCGCCGCGCCGACGGTCGCACGCGCCGCATCGAGCGCGACGTCGGCTTCGGCCGGTGCATTGATCGTTGCCGGATAGCCGTAGTGGTAAGACAGCGTCGCTTGCGCGCCATGCGCCTGCGCGGTCAGCGTGCCGATTTCATCCAGCAGGCTCCGTACACGCTCCTGTACGCTCGCATCGAAGCAACGTACGGTGCCGCGGATCACGGCGCGGTCGGGCAACACATTCCATGCCTCGCCACCATGAATCTGCGTGACGCTCACCACGCATGCTTCCTTCGGCGAGACGCGCCGACTCACGATAGTCTGCAGCGCGATCACGACATGGCTCGCGCAGACCAGCGCATCGATCCCCTCTTCCGGCATTGCGGCATGCGAGCCTTTGCCGTCCACCAGAATTTCGAAGGTATCGAACGAGGCCATCATTGGGCCACGATTGATCGCGAAATGGCCAAGCGGCAAGCCGGGCCAGTTGTGCAGACCGAATACCGCGTCACACGGGAAACGCTCGAAGAGTCCATCTTCGACCATTACGCGCCCGCCGCCCGCCACCTCTTCAGCAGGCTGGAAGATCACGTGCACCGTACCTTGCCAACCGGTATCGCGGCTTAACGAAGCTGCGGCGCCCAGCAGCATCGCGGTGTGACCGTCGTGACCACACGCGTGCATTTTTCCGCGGTGTTGCGAGCGGTGCGCGAATTCGTTGTACTCCACCATAGGCAGCGCATCCATATCCGCACGCAAGCCGAGCGCAGGACCGTGCCCCCTTCGCAGCGTGCCGACCACACCGGTTTTGCCGACGCCCTCGGTCACTTCAAAACCGTAGTCGCGCAGCGTCGATGCCACCAGCCGTGCCGTCGAGACTTCTTCAAATGCGGTCTCGGGGTGCGCATGCAGGGCACGACGCCACGTCACCATCTTGTCGATCAATTCAGCTTTAATCATTGATTACCTCATAAGCAGACCGCGGCGCGGCAAGTACAGTTGCACGTCCGGCAGTCAGCGAACTTCACCGCTTCCGCTGCTTCAGTCAGCCGGGCAAAACGGCACGGGCGCAAGGAACACCGATTCCTGATGCACCAGGTACGGCAGGATGCGAGGCGTGAAAGCTTGCCAATGCGGATCGGCGGCGAGCTTCGCGCGCTGCGCGGCGCGATGCGCATAGTCGTCATAGCCCCAGCAGAACACGACTGAATTCAACGTGCCCGAGTCTTTAGTCCAGCAGCCCTTGAGCCGTGCGTACTGACTGATGATCGCGAGCCCATCGCGCTCGTAGATTTGCAGAAACTCACCCATCTTTCCTGCCGTAATCTGATACGTACGCATTTCCACCAGCATGATTGCCTCCTGTTGCAATTCAAACGCTCACAAAACGACGGCCACCGGGCACGCTGTCACGCCGCCCGGCAGACCTGTACTCCACTGCAAGTTAGAAGCTGTGTCGGATACCCACGCGCACCGCGACCTGATTCGGCGTCGACGAAGGCGACAGGTACGTCAGATCCGCCACCGCCGCATGCCCGGTCGAATCGATCCCGCTCGCGCGTTGCCATGCCACGATCAGATAGGTGAAAGTACGCTTGGAAAATGAGTACTCGGAACCCGCAGCCACCTGGTTGTAATGCGCGTGCGGCGACGACGTGTAGTCGTAGGTGAGACCGGCCATAACTGCCGGCGTAAAGTTATGGCTGACGAATGCTTCATACGAATCGAGCGTTGCAGAACCCTGGAACGTGGTGGTGGTTGTCGCGACTGCGTTGTTAAAGCGCGTGTCGGTGTAAAGCGCGCCTAACGTCGTCGCACCGAACTGATAGTTGCCGCCCACGCCGATGGTCTGCATGCTGTGCGCGGTGGCATAGCCGCTGTAGATCGGGTTCGTCACCGGGTTCGTAAACGCCCCACCGGCTGTCGCCCCCGTGGTGCCGTCAAAACGAGTCACCGCCGGGTTGTTCACGTAGAGATAGGCGGCCGCCAGCTTCAGCGGACCGTTCGCATAGCTCAGACCGAAACCGTACTGCCGCGAGTCGCCTACCGAACCGGCCACGCCGCCAAAGCTATAGAGTGCGCCCGCCGTAAGGCCGTGATACGTCGGGCTCACATACTTGACCGAGTTGCTGACGGGATACGTGCCCCAGATCCCGTCGACGTCGCCCGCATGCGACGACAGCGAGCCGCCGAACAGCTGCGCGGACGTTAGCGACTGCAGATTGGTCACCATGAAGTCATACTGCCGCCCGAGGCGCACGCTACCGTAGTCGCCGGACAAGCCCACAAATGACTGACGGCCAAACAGCCGGCCGTTATAGCCGAGCTTGCCGCTGTTCAAGTCATAGCCACTCTCGAGCTGGAAGATTGCGCTCGTGCCGCCGCCCAGATCCTCCTTGCCCAACAGACCGAACTTGCTTCCGCCCAGACCACCGCTGAAGGTCTGGTAATTGGCATGTCCGCCCTGATTGTTGGTGTAGGTAATGCCATCGTCCGCGACGCCGTACAGGGTCACGCTGCTTTGCGCCTGAGCTGTCTCTGCAAGGCAGGTCAGCACCATTAGGATAACTATTTTTTTGCTCACAAAAATTCCCGTCGAATGAAAAATTGGATTTGATCAAACGCTCAACTACAGAACGAACAAGGTCGCCACTGGAACGGCTTGTGATCCACGCGCAGCGCGCTCACGCATTGCAGCGCCGAGGCTCCTTACTTTCAAAGCGATGCCCGGTCTGCACGCAGGCCAAGCACCACCATCGCAATGCGGACCGTCAGGCCGCGTGCCCAATCAAAAATCCCACTAACAAACCGAGCGCACCCGAACCTGCACCGACCAGCCAGACCCGCAGACCCGGTGTCGGACCAGGTTTGGGCGTGACGGTGGACGGCTTCGTCTCGCTGCGGGCCTGACGTTGCACGCCGCCCGTCAGTGGCGCGCCGTCCGGCTGTGTCTGCGGCGCCGGCTCGATGACTTGCATAGCGTCCACGGGTGCCGCCTCCTTTTCGATGTGCGCCTTCAGCGCCCCGAAGAAGGCGTCGAGATTCTTGCCCGCCGCGGACTGAATCAGGCGGGACCCCACGCTCATTAGCTTTCCGCCAATTTCGACATCCGCGTCGTAGGCGAGCACGGTCGTATCGGCTTCCGGTTCGAGTTGCACGCGCGCGGTGACCTTCGCAAAGCCAACTGCGCCCGCGTTGCCCGTGCCGACAATCGTGTAAGCCCTGGGTGGATCGAGATCCGACAGCTCCACATTGCTTTTGAAAGTCGCGGCAACCGGACCCACGCGAATCTGCACGGTCGACTCGAAATGCCGCTCGTCCAGCATCGCCAGCGATTTACACCCGGGCAGACACGCCTCAAGCACGGCAGGATCGTTCAGCGCACGCCACACGGCCTCGGGCCGTGCAGGGAGAATGCATTGATCAGCTAGTTTCATCGCCACACCTCAGCGCTCGTAGAGTTTGAAGAGCGCCTGGGTGCCATTGCGAGTAAAGCCTTGCTCGGCAAGCTTCTGATAAAGACTGCGCACCAGATCCAGGCCCGGTAACTCACGTCCCATATACGTGGCTTCCTCATGCGCGATCCGCATGTCCTTGATGAAATGCTCGATAAAGAAGCCCGGTGCGAAATCGCCCTTCGCGATGCGCGGCCCCATGTTATTCAACTGAAAGCCGCCGGCCGCGCCACCACCGATCGCGCTCAGTACGGTTTGCGCATCCAGGCCGGCGCTGTGCGCATAGGCCAGGCCTTCGCACACGCCCAGCATCGTCGATGCGATCACGATCTGATTGCACAGCTTGGTATGCTGACCCGCACCCGGTCCGCCTTGCAGCACGATGTTCGTGCCGAGGCAGCGCAACATCGGCTCGACGCGCGCGAGCACGTCGGCCGCGCCGCCCACCATGATGGACAGCCGCCCCTCGCGCGCGCCGACATCGCCACCCGAGACCGGCGCGTCCAGCATGTGCACGCCGCGGGCTGCTGCGTGCGCGGCTAGCTCTTCGGCCAGTTGCGGGCTCGAGGTCGTCATATCGATCAGCACGGCATCGCGCCGTGCGTTCATGATCAGACCGTCGTCGCCGAGATACAGCGCGCGTACTTCGTCAGGCATGCCGACAATCGTGATGACCACGTCGGATGCTTCGGCGAGCGCCTTCGGGGTGGCGTGCCAGGATGCGCCCGCCTCGATGAGCGGCTCGGCCTTCGCCCGCGTACGGTTATAGACGTGTAGCGGATAGCCGGCTGCGGCGAGCCGCGCCGCCATCGAGGCGCCCATGATGCCGAGGCCGATAAAGCCGATAGCAGGTTTGCTTGCAGATTGATTCATGATTGTCTGGTCCGGTCAGAGTTTGTCGCGCAACAGGTCGCGCAATAGCATGGGAGTCAAAGGATGACGGTCGGCCACCACGCCGAATGGCGCTAGCGCGTCGTTCACGGCGTTAGTCAAAGCGCCGAGCGCGCCCATCACGCCGCCTTCGGCCATCCCTTTGATGCCCGCCGCCGTCGCGCGGCTAGGCGTATGCAACGGGATGATCTCGAAATTGGGTAATTCGGTCGAAGTGGCGATCAGGTAGTCGGCAAGCGAGCCGGTCACGTTCTGTCCCGTTTCGTCGTAGCGCGTATGCTCGAACAACGCGCCGGACAATCCCATCGCCACTGCACCATGTTGCTGCCCGGTCACCACAGTGGGATTGAGCAGCGTGCCGCAGTCTTCGGCGATCACGTAGCGCACAAAATGGATCGCACCGGTGGCCACGTCCAGCTCGATCTCGCATCCGTGCGTCGAATTCGAGTAGGTCATCGGCGGCGGATCGTAGGTCAGGTGAAACTCGAGGCCAGGCGTGAGGCCCTGCGGCAGCGAAGTAGGATCCATATAGGCACTCCGCGCCACGTCCGCGAGCGTCAGACCCGCGTCGACCCACGCGTCGCCGCTACGGCGCTCGACGCGTGCATCGACAAGGCGAAGCGAGTCGCTATCGGGCAGATCGAGGCAGCCAGCGGCAATTGCGAGTACCTTGCGGCGCGCATCGAGCGCGCACAAATAAAGCGCGCCGCCACCCGCCGTGCCGCTGCGAGCGCCGCGACTGCCCATCCCGTATGGCGCGATATCGGTGTGGCCCAGATGAATACGCACGCTCGACGGATGCACACCCAGGCCTTCGGCCACCGCATTGGCCATCGCGCTTTCATAGCCCTGTCCGCTGGGGCCGAGACCCACCGACGCGTTCACGACACCACTCGGCTCGATACGGATCCAGCTTGCCTCGTGTCCCGAACCCGGAATGCCGGCCGATTTATAAAAGCGCGAACCGTACGTCGTCGGCTCGACCACATTGCACAGTCCGAGCCCAAGATAGCGGCCGGCCGCCCGCGCCGCCTGCTGGCGTGCGCGAAACGCGTCGTAATCGAAGGCCGCCAGCACCGCCTCAAAGGTCTGCGACGGCGTGATGTCGGCCAGCAATTCGCCGGTGGCCGTGCGGTACGGCAATTCTTCCGGCGTCAACAGGTTGCGGCGGCGCACTTCGACCGGATCCAGCTTCAGTTCGCGCGCAATCGCTTCCATCGTGCCGTCCATGACCCAGCTGGTGATGGACATCGGCGCGCGCATGGGTGCATTGCCGCATTTGTGACTGAGCACGACCTTCACGTCGAACGCGTAATCCTGCAGCCGGTACGGTCCGCTCAACACCATCGCGACGACGCGCGCGAGGTAGTTCGCCGGAAAGAAGCAATACGCGCCGAAGTCTTCGCGGATCTCCAGATCGAGCGCGAGCAGCGTGCCGTGCTCATCCACCGCGGCGCGCGTGCGGCAGAAGTCTTCGCGCGAATTGGCCGCCGCGGTGAGATTCTCGAGACGATCTTCGCGCCAGCGCACCGGCCGCTTCAGATGGCGCGCGAGTGCAGCGACGGTCAGCTCTTCGCGGTACAGGGCAATTTTCTGACCGAACGAACCGCCAACATCAGGCGAAATCACCGTCACCTGCGACTCGCTGAGCCTGAGCCGTTGCGCGAGCTGAGTGCGCAAAGGATGCGGCACCTGGGTTCCGATGTGGAACGTCAGATGGTCGCGCCCGGCGTCCCAGACTGCTGCGCAACCGCGCGTTTCGATGGGCACATGGGTCTGCCGCTGCTGCTGAAAGGTCGCCTCGACCACGCGGTAAGCCTGCTGGCTCGCGCTCTGCGGGTCGCCATTCAAGTAAGTCTGGTGCGACACCAGGTTGCCGGGCACCCCAGGATCGACTTGCGCAGCATCGACTTCGAGCGCCTGCCACATATCGGTCACCACAGGCAACGGCTCGAATTCGACCAATACCTGCTCCGCCGCGTCTTCCGCGAGGTACCGGTCCGTGGCGACCACACAAGCGACGAGATCGCCCTGAAAGCGCACGATGTCGGTCGGCATCGTCGCGAACTCGACCGGCAACAAGCCCTCGATCGGCGCGGCAACACGCATTGGGGTGGTCCACTGCGCCAACTCCCGCCCGGTGACGACGGTCACGACACCGGGCATGTCGGCAGCCGCGGCGGTATCCACTGAAACGATCCGCGCATGCGCATGCGGCGAGCGCACAAAGCACACATGCAGTGCGCCCGCGATTTCGATATCGTCGAGATAGCGACCATAGCCCGTCAGCAGGCGATAGTCTTCGGTGCGCGGCACGGCCTTGTTGAGATAGCGAAACGTCTGCTCAGACATCAGCGCTCTCCCCCCGCATCCGGGCGGCCGCGAGCAGGATCGCCCGCACGATGTTCTGGTACCCGGTACAGCGGCACAGGTTGCCGGAAAGCGCCTCGCGCACCTCGGCCTCAGATGGGCTTGGGTGCTCGCGCAGATAAGCCTCGAAGGTCATCACGATGCCCGGCGTGCAAAAGCCGCACTGCAGGCCATGACACTCATGCATCGCCTGCTGCAGCGGAGAGAGGCGGCCATCCTGCGCGACAGCTTCGATCGTAGTGATCTGCACTTCGTCCATCTGAACGGCGTACGCGAGGCACGAGCGCGCGGGACGGCCGTCGATCAGCACGGTGCATGCACCGCATACGCCGTGCTCGCAGCCGACGTGCGTGCCCGTCAGACGGCAGTCTTCACGAAGCACATCGGAAAGGAGCTTGCGAGGCTCGCACTGCACTTCGTGACGAGTGCCGTTCACACTGAGATAAATTGCTTTCTTTTCCATGACTCACTTCGAGGTCGTGTTGGCCGACTGAGTCGCGCGTTGCAGCGCGCGCGCCGTGAGCGCCTTGACGAGATCGCGCCGGTAAGCGGCGCTGATGTCCGGTTGATCGTACGGATCAATAGCGCCGGCCACCGCGTCGGCGATTGCAGCCAGCGTCAGCGCATCGACCGGGGCGCCGGCGAAGCCTGCAGCGAGTTCGTTCAGCACAAGCGGGACGTCCGCCACACCGCCGAGGCCAATGCGCAGGCTGGAGAATCTGTTGTCGTCGACCACGGCGGTGAGTGCGCAAGCCGCAATCGCGAAGTCGCCGTGCCGCCTGCTAAAGAGTTCAAATGCGTGCCGCTCGCCCAGGCGTGCGACCGGGAAATGCACGGCTCGAATGATTTCTTCAGCGGCGAGATCGGTCGTCATCACCGCAATCAGGAACTCTGTGGCCGGCACCTCACGGCTGCCGTCCGGTCCCGCAATCTCGATGCGAGCGCCCAGCGTGCTCGCGATGAGCGGCATTTGCGCAGCAGGATCCGCATGCGCAAGGCTGCCGCCAAGCGTGCCCCGATGGCGGATCGCGTAGTGCCCAATGGTTGCGGCCGCCTCCGCGAGTAGCGGGCAAGCGGCGCGCACCGTGCTGTTGGTGGCCACCTCCTGATGGCGCGTCATCGCGCCAACGGATAGCGACTCACCTGCAAGCGTCACGCCGCTGAGTTGCGGCAACGCGTTGAGGTCGATCAGATGCGCCGGCTGTGCAAAGCGCATGTTCATCATCGGCGCGAGGCTTTGCCCTCCCGCGATGACTTTGGCGTCGAAGCCGTGCAGCGCGAGCAGCGACAGCGCATCGTCAAGCGTGTGAGGCCGATGATACGAAAATACCGCGGGTTTCATGCGTTCTGCGCCTTCAGGTTCACGCCGCTCGCCTGATCGAAGAGGTGCAGACGGCGGCGGTTGATCGACAGGGACACGCGTTCACCGACCTTGCAGGAACGCTCCTTGCCAACACGAAAAAACATCGACTGCCCCAAACATTGCAGGCCGATAAACTGATCGGAGCCGACCGGCAGCAACGAGGCGATGTCGCCTGTCAGCGAACAATCGGTCGAGTCACCATGCTCGTCGATGTCCTCGGCACGAATACCGGCCGACACTACCCGGCCACTGCATCCTGCGAGCAGGCGCTGTGTCTCTTCGTCGAGAGCGAGCGAAAGATCGCCGCTGCGAAAATGCAAACCGCGGTCGCCTTGCATAAGCACGCCGTCGATAAAGTTGATCGGTGGACTGCCGAGGAAATTGGCGACGAATTTATTGGCCGGCCGCTCGTAGATGTCGTCGGGCGAACCGATCTGCTGCACGACGCCTTGGCGCATCACGACGATGCGGTCGGCGAGCGTCAGCGCTTCGGCCTGATCGTGCGTCACGTACACGAAGGTCGTCTGCATCGACCGATGCAATGCCTTGATGCTTGCGCGCATCGACACGCGCAGCGCCGCGTCGAGGTTCGACAACGGTTCGTCCATCAGAAAGACCGCGGGCTGGCGCACCATTGCGCGGCCGAGCGCAACGCGCTGGCGCTGCCCGCCCGACAGTTGCCCGGGGCGCCGGTCAAGCAGATGCTCGATTTCAAGCGACTGCGCGGCTGCGCGCACCCGCGCATTGATCTCCTGTTGCGGATATTTGCGCATCCGCAGGCCGAAGGCGATGTTGTCGTACACGTTCTTGTGCGGATACAGCGCGTAGCTTTGAAACACCATAGCCACATCGCGCCGATGCGCCGGCAAGGCGTTGACTTCGACGTCGTCGAACCGCAAGCTGCCCTGAGTGACCTCCTCCAGTCCGGCGATCATGTTGAGCGTCGTCGACTTGCCGCATCCGGAGGGTCCGAGCAGAACGAGAAACTCCTTGTCCCTGATCTGCAGATTCAGGTTGTCCAGTGCGACATGCCCGTTCGCATACTGCTTGCCAACCTGCTGAAATTCGATTTGAGCCATGACCTTTCCCTTTATCCCTTTACCGCGCCGGCAGTCAGACCAGACACGATGTAACGCTCGAACACCACGGCAATGATCACTGGCGGCACGATCGCGACCACGCCGGCTGCGTTGATGAACGAAAAACTCGTCGTGAAATCCGACGTGAAAGACGCGACGATGATCGGGACGGTTTGCGACGCGGCGGTCTGCGTAAACATCAAGGCGAACAGGAACTCGTTCCAGCTGGTCAGGAATGTGAACATGATGACGGCGACGAGCGACGGCACCGCGAGCGGCAAAAATACCTTCAGCAAAGCCTGAATCCGCGAGCAGCCGTCGACCCGAGCCGCCTTGTCGAGCTCGTCCGGTAGCGACTCGAAATAGCTAAGCAACATGAAGACGCTGAACGGCACCGTAATCGCCAGATAAGTGATGATCAGCGACCCGACGCTGTCGAGCAGTCCGAGCTTGCGCACGAACAGAAAGAACGGCACGACCAGTGCGATATCGGGAATCACGCGGGTAGCCAGCATGAAATACACCGACAGATCGCGGCCGATATAACGGATCTTCGCCATCGCATAAGCGGCGGGAACACTGACGAGCAGATTCAGCAGCACCACCGCAGCGGCGACCACGAGGCTATTGCGCAGCGCCGGCAATAGGTACTGCGCGGTGGACGGAATGAACGCGGCGTTGCCGTCGTCCGGCGCTGTGCCCGTGCTCGCCGCAACGATCGCCTTGAAGCTGGACAGCGTCGGCGGATGGGGAATCCAGTGTGGCGGAATGGACGTGATATCCGCTTCGCGCTGCAGCGAAGACGACAGCAGCCACGCAACCGGTGCCAGCACATACAGCAACATCACGATTGAACCGGCCAGCAGCGCCAAGCGTTTGAAAAACAGAGAAGATGACATCCCTTAGAGCCTCTTGCCGAGTAGACGAATGATGGCGTACGACATCGCGAACGTGGCAAGCGCGAGCACATACGCGACCGCCGCACCGGTGCCGAACGACAGGTTGCGGAACGTCTCGACATAGATGTGCCAGGAGAGCACGTGAGACGCGTCGGCCGGCCCGCCCTCTGTCAGAATGAAGAAAAGGTCGAAGTGCCGCACCGCCATCATCGCTTCGTAGATCATCACGAGCATGAAGCCAGGACGCATTGCCGGCAGCGTCACGTGCACGAATCGGCTCCACAGGTTGGCGCCGTCTACGCGAGCTGCCGCGTACAGGTCCGACGGAATGGACTTCATCGTCACAAGCAGCAGGATGGTCGCGAGCGGCACTTCCTTCCATACGAATGCGTTGCAGATCAGCGCCAGCGTCTTGTGCGTGTCGCCCAGCCACACCATGTACTGCCCAATCACGCCAAGCTGCAACAGCAGTCCGTTGAGCGCACCGTACCCTGAGTCGTAGATCCATTTCCACATCAGACCGTCGACCACATACGGAATAGCCCATGGAATCAGCAAGGCGGTCGACAGGATGCGCCGGCCGGGAAACTCCTGATTCAGCAATAGCGCCATCAGCGTCGCGATGACCATGATCGCGAGGACCGACACGACGGTGAACCACGCGGTGCGCTCGACCGCTGCCCAGAACATCGGGTCGCGGAAGGTCTGGATGTAGTTGCCCAGTCCAACGAACGACACGCTGTTCATCCGCGTCAAATGAATGTCGAACAGGCTCGTCCAGAACGAGTAAAGCACCGGAAACACGGCGACCGCGAGCAGCACCAGCATCATCGGCGTCAGCAGCAGCATGGCGCTACGCTGATCGGAAGACGCCACGGAATGTCTTGCAAGCCAGCGGCGGCCCAGGGCATGAACGCTCATATCGACCTCAGGCTTTGCTCAGCGCGGTCCACTTCTGCGCGGACGTCTTCAACGCATCAGCGACGCTCGATTGACCAAGGATCGCCGATTGCCACGCGGTCCCGTTGGTCTCGTCCCACTCGCCGAACCAGCGCGTGATCACGTCCTTCTTGCGCGCCAGATCCTGCTGCTTCTGGAACATCGCGAAGTCGCCGTACTTTTCGTACGCGGCGCGGACTTCCGGGTCGTTAAAGAGCGGCTTCACGCCGAATGCCGTGCCGGTATCCAGGAACATCGCTTTCTGGAACGCGTACTGGCCGTCAAATCGTCCGCCGAACGCTTCGATCAGTCGTGTCGCCTCAGCGGCGCGCGTCTTGTTGGCGCCGGCGGCGGCGCTCATCGCGTGCATGCGCATCCACGCAACCGTGGCGTGCGAACCGTTCGGACCGGCCGGCATCAACGCCTGTCTGATATGGCCCGCGACACGCGACTGGCGCGGATCGTTAAGCGCCTGAATCCGGTAGCGCGGCAACAACGCGAACGCGTGATTGCCTGACGCCACGGCCTTGAAGCCGTTCAACTCGCCCAACTCGACGCAGGCAGGCGAAACGATATGGTGCTTGTTGACCGCATCAGCAACCCATTGCAGCGACGTGAGCGCGCCGTGCTTCGGATCGTCCATCACCGCCTTGCCGCTGTCGTCGACAAAGCGGCCGCCGTTGGAAAACACCAGTGACGACATGAACTCGATCAGCCAGCTTTCGCGCGCCATCGAGAGCATCAGTGGGTATTGCGAGAGACCCGCATTCTTGATCTTCAGCGATTGCGCGACCAGTTCGTCCCACGTTGCAGGAGGCGCCGCGATGCCCGCCTTTGCGAGCTTGTCTGCGTCGTACAGAAACGCCATGTAGTCGGTGTAGTACGTGAGACCGTATTGACGCCCCTTGTAGCGCATCGATTGAGTGCAGAAGTCCTGTACCTCACCGTTGTACTTGAGCAGTTGCGGATAGCCGTCGAGCGGCGCAAGCCAGCCCGCGTCGGCCCACTCGGGCAGCCAGCCATCGGACACCCACAGCACGTCGATCGGCGCCTGGCCGACGAACTTCGTCACCATCGCCTCGCGATACTGTGCGAACGGGAGGTTGTTGTAGTTGACGTTCAGCCCCGCTTCCTTCTGAAACGGCACGAGCATGCGCTTCACCGTATCGACGCCGGCCGACCAGGTATGGAGATTCACGCTGTCGGCAGCGAAGGCCCGTGACATCCCACCGACCAAACCGGAAGCAGCGAGGCCCGCGCCCGCCGACAGCTGTAGAAATCGACGACGACCGTTCCCGAATCTATTGACGACGTTACTCATGGTTCGCTCCGACCGCCTGCGCGGCGCTGTTCACACGTGGCGTAGCCGCTGATTCGGCCACCTCTTGAGACGCGAAGATATCTTCGAGAAAATAAATCGTCAACTGACGACATACGTTTTTTGTGAAAATTTTTCCGCATGGAGATTCGGCTGGTCCGGCGAGCCAATATTGCTGGGAAGAGGGGATTTCCCGCTATTTAATCTGATGAATCCTTCAGTTCGACCGCGTAATTTTTGTCGTCAATCGACGATCGACATGAGAAGCCTTGATTCCGGGCGAGTTTTGGAAGAGCGATGTGGCGGGAATTCTGCAGAGATCGCGCACGCACAGAAGTCCGCCCAGGACGGACGCACCTGAGTCGCATACACGACTGAGGCGGTCAAAAAGTGATGGATGCTGGGCTGATGTGAATCCACCGAACCGGCAGACCGCTCAGCGCGTCACGCGCAGGTGAGTTCCAGCGCCGGCGGCAGTGAAGGCATGCCGGTCCGAAAAGCTCGGACGTGCATCGCCATCACCGCGTCGGAGCGCACAGTATTGTCATTCGAGTAGATGCGGTTCGCGTTGCCGAATCGAGGGTGTCCTCGTGGGCATCATGCAACGCGGGATGCTTTGCTGCATCCCTGCGTGACCGAGCCGCGGCCGATGAACTAGCCGTTCATGCGGCCGCCCACCACGTCGGCAACCAGCAGCGCCGTCATGTTGACGATGCGGCGAACCGTGGCCGAAGCCGTCAGCACGTGCACCGGCTTGGCCGCGCCGAGCAGCATCGGGCCAATCGCGATGTTGTTGCCCGCGGCGGTCTTCAACAGGTTGTACGAGATGTTGGCCGCGTCGATGTTCGGCAGCACCAGCAGGTTCGCGTCGCCTTCGAGTGTCGAGTCCGGCAGCACTTCGCGGCGCAGATTCGCGTCGAGCGCGAGGTCGCCGTGCATTTCGCCGTCCACTTGCAGGTCGGGTGCGCGCTCGCGCAGGATTGCCAGCGTGTCGCGCATTTTCTGCGCGGTCGGCGCATTGCTCGAACCGAAGTTCGAATGCGACACCAGGGCGACCTTCGGTTCGATACCAAAGCGGCGCACTTCCTCGGCTGCCATGATCGTGATCTCAGCCAGTTGCTCAGGCGTCGGATCGACATTCACGTGCGTGTCGACCAGGAAAATCTGACGGTTCGGCAACACCAGCGCATTCATCGCCGCATAGACCTTCGCGCCTTGCTTCTTGCCGATCACCTGATCGATGAAGTGCAGGTGGCGATGCGTGGTGGACACCGTGCCGCAGATCATGCCGTCCGCCTCACCCTTCTCCACCATCATCGCGCCGATCAGCGTGGTGCGGCGGCGCATTTCGAGCTTCGCCATCTGCTCGGTGATGCCCTTGCGGGACATCATCTTGTGATATTCCTGCCAGAAATCGCGGTAACGCTCGTCGTGGTCGGTGTTCACGACCGAGTAGTCCTGACCTGCGATCAGACGCAGGCCGTAACGCGCGATGCGTTGTTCAATCACCGCCGGACGGCCGATCAGGATCGGCTTTGCGAGCTTTTCGTCGACGATGATCTGCATGGCGCGCAGCACGCGCTCTTCTTCGCCTTCCGCGAACACGATGCGCTTCTTCTCCGGCTCGACGCCACGCGCCAGCTGGAAAATCGGCTTCATGGTCGTGCCGCTGTGATACACGAACTGCTGCAGATGCTGTTCGTACGCTTCCATGTCTTCGATCGGACGCTCGGCGACGCCCGAATCCATCGCGGCCTTCGCCACCGCCGGCGCGACCTTGACGATCAGGCGCGGGTCGAACGGCTTCGGAATCAGGTATTCCGGACCAAACGAAAGATCCTGGATGCCGTACGCAGTCGCGACGATATCGCTCTGCTCCTGGCGGGCCAGTTCGGCGATCGCGTTGACCGCGGCGATTTCCATTTCACGCGTCACCGTCGTCGCGCCCGCATCCAGCGCGCCACGGAACAGGAACGGGAACACCAGCACGTTGTTCACCTGGTTCGGATAGTCCGTGCGGCCCGTGCAGAGCACGGCGTCCGGACGCACTTCGAGCGCCAGTTCCGGCAGGATTTCCGGTGTCGGATTGGCCAGCGCCAGAATCAGCGGCTTGTCAGCCATCTGCTTGACCATGTCCTGCTTCAGCACGCCGCCGGCCGACAGACCGAGGAAGATATCCGCGCCGCCGATCGCCTCGGCGAGCGTGCGAGCGTCGGTTTCGCGTGCGAAGCGTTCCTTGTCCGGGTCCATCAGTTCGACGCGGCCCTTGTAGACCACGCCGGCCAGATCGGTGACGGTAATGTTTTCGAGCGGCAGGCCGATGTCGACCAGCAGATCCAGACAGGCCAGCGCCGCAGCGCCCGCGCCGGACGACACCAGCTTGACCTTCTTGATGTCCTTGCCGACCACCTTCAAGCCGTTGGTGATGGCTGCCGCGACGACGATCGCCGTACCGTGCTGGTCATCGTGGAAGACCGGAATCTTCATGCGCTTGCGGCATTCGCGCTCGACGATGAAACAGTCCGGCGCCTTGATGTCTTCAAGGTTGATGCCGCCGAAGGTCGGCTCAAGTGCACAGATGACGTCGACCAGCTTGTGCGGATCGGACTCGTTCAGCTCGATATCGAACACGTCGATGCCAGCGAACTTCTTGAACAGGACGGCCTTGCCTTCCATGACCGGCTTCGAGGCGAGCGGCCCGATGTTGCCGAGACCCAGCACCGCGGTGCCGTTCGTGACGACGCCGACCAGGTTGCTGCGCGCGGTGAAACGGGCGGCGTTCAGCGGGTTTTCGACGATTTCCTCACACGCGAATGCGACGCCCGGCGAGTATGCCAACGCGAGGTCGCGCTGGTTGATCATCTGCTTGGTCGGGGCGATCGCGATCTTCCCAGGGGTCGGGAACTCGTGATAATCGAGGGCGGCTTCGCGAATGTTCTGTGCGGCAGTTTTGCTTGTCATTCTCGTGTTACTCGCAAATTATGGTCGGTATGTCGGCCCAGCGAGGCTGTACAGGCTCTGGTGTCGCATCCTGCACGGACGGTAGCGCCGATTCCGCGCTGCGCGCATCGACATCGCCGGGCAGGTAGATCGCCGTGCCGTCGACATGGAGCGTATAGCTGGTGGGCAATTCACTACACACCTCCTGAAACATTGCACGGGGTCAATGTTCGGGAAAGTGAGAAGTCATAGCTTATCCGCGGGATGGGGGTTTAGAATTCACCGAAAGTCACTTGTTTATTCACTTTCAGTGAAAACTGACATCGCTTCTGACCTTGAGTTTTTTTGTGCTGCTCGCGCGCCACGGCAGCCTCTCGGCGGCCGCCCGGGCGCATGATCTAACGCCGCCGGCTGCCACCAGACGGCTCGTGCATATGGAAGGCCCGCCCGGCGTGCGACTCGTCAACCGGACGACACGCAGCGTCAGTTTGACGAGCGAGGGCGAGACATACCTCCTGCATGCGACGCGGATTCTGGCCGAAGTCCGCGAGCTATCCGCGAGGGATCCGCGAGCTATCCTCGGAACGCAGCCTTCTCCTCATCTACGCCCCACCGCACCGCGCCGAACCGCATATTCGCGGAGCATTCCGCACCGTCCCGACGCATCAAATCCCGCACCTGCACCAGCGCTTGGCATAGGATTCATGCCGCGTCATCGCGCCATTTTGTCCTCATTTTCCGCTCCGGACAAAAACGGCCACATTTTCCGCACATTCGGGACAAGCTGATTTCCGGCACAGACGGATGACGGTGACAGGCCTGGTACTCGCTCTATTGAGTCAGTCTCGATCAGCAACGGACTCTCTCATGAATCGCACACTCACACCGCGCAAGCTTCCCGTCACCATCATCTCCGGGTTTCTCGGTGCGGGAAAAACCACCCTTGTCAATCAGTTGCTGCAGCAACATGCGTCGGGATCGATCGGCGTGGTCGTCAACGAATTCGGCGAAGTCGGCATCGACGGGCAACTGATCGTCGCCGAAGAACAGGCGCTGGTCGAAATCAATAACGGCTGCGTGTGTTGCACGGTGCGCGCGGACCTCGTCGACAGTGTGAAAGCGCTACTGGCGCACCCGCAGACCGGCGCGGCGGCCATGCAGCGCCTGATCGTCGAGACATCCGGACTGGCTGATCCGGCGCCGGTCCTGCAAACGTTCCTCGCCGACCCCGACCTGCGCGAAGCCGTGGATCTCGAATCGGTCGTCACCGTGGTCGATGCACTGCATCTGCGCCGCCAACTCGATGACGACATTGCGCGTGAACAGGTGGCCTTCGCCGACGTCATTCTGATCAACAAGCTCGACCTGATCACGGAAGACGAGTTGATCGTCATCGAACAAACGATCCGTTCATTGAATCCGACCGCCGCCATCCTCACCTCGACCCGTTCGCAAATCCGCCCGGATGCTCTACTGGGTGTGCGCCGCTTCTCGCTCCCCACGCTGCTCGAGATCGAGCCCGATCTGCTCGACGAGGGCGCTCACGACCACGAACACGACACGTCGATTCAATCGTGCGCGCTGGTCGAAAAGGGCGACCTCGATGCGACGCGCTTTAACCGCTGGATCACCGAACTCGTACAGCAGCAAGGCCAGCAACTGATGCGAATGAAAGGGATCCTCAACTTCCACGCCGAAGCGCGACAGTTCCATTTCCATAGCGTGCATATGTTGCTGGAAGCCGAACCCGGACGCGCATGGTTGAAGGACGAGCCGCGCGAAAACAAGTTCGTGTTCATCGGCCGCAATCTGGATTTTCCGCAACTACGCGAATCGTTTCTCAGCTGTATCCACTAGCCCCACCTACCTCAAGGAGTCTGCAATGAAGAAGACTGATGCGCTTACCGTCAGTATCGGCGTGCTCGCCGTCGTCGACACCTACGTCACGGCAACGGTGTTTCCGGTCCCGGTGTGGGTCACCTTTATCGCGTGGGCGTCGTTCTTCGTGGTCGGCGGCGGTCGGCACGGCTTCGTGCAGAGCGTCGCATCGAACCTCACCGGCCTGGTCATCGCGTCGCTCTCGCTGCTGGCGATCGCCAATACCGGCCCGGCGCCGCTCGCCGTAGCGATTTGCGTCGGTGTCGGGAGCGCGGCGATGG
Organism: Paraburkholderia sediminicola; assembly: GCF_046026675.1. Classification (GTDB taxonomy): domain Bacteria; phylum Pseudomonadota; class Gammaproteobacteria; order Burkholderiales; family Burkholderiaceae; genus Paraburkholderia; species Paraburkholderia sediminicola_F. Next base: position 3,558,627 of record NZ_JAQQEY010000002.1, read on the forward strand.
TGCAGGTATCGAAACTGAAGCTGCTGAACGTGCTGCCCGCCGTTGTGTGGGGTTTCGCTTCGACGGTCGGCACCACAGTCGCCACCGGTAAGGCGATTACCACGGTCGGCTTCCAGAACCCCGCGTTGGTGGCCGCCGCCGCGCTCGTCACCGGGGCCGTCTTCGGCATCGTCTCCGAAGCGTTCGGCGAAGCACTGAGCCACAAGCCTCAGCCTCAACTCAACTGACCTCACACTTCAGGAACCGCACACCATGAAACTACAGCACAGCCTTGGCGGGCTCGAAAACCTCGGACCCGTCAACGTCGAGACACGGGTTTTCGTCGAGCCGTGGGAGAAGCGCATTTTCGGCATTCATACGGTAATGATGGCGGAAAGCACGCATCTGTCGGATGCGCTGCCAAAGTACCCGGTGGCGACGCTGCCTACCACGTTCAGGAATACGTGGACCTGGGCGTCGCTGCGCACCGGCGCCGAAGGCATGCAGCCATTCGAATACTTCAAATACCGGTACTACGAAAAGTGGCTGATGGGGATTTCGCAATTCTTCATCGATCAGGGTTATGTATCGGCCGACGAACTCGCGCAGAAGACCGCGCATTACCGCGCCCACCCAGATGCGCCGCTGCCTGCACAGCCGAATCCGGCAATTGCCTCGCAGATCAACGACTACCTCGCAAAAGGCGATTCGGGGCTGAACGCACTGAAGCAGACGCCGCGTTTCGAACCCGGTACCGGGGTGTGCATAGCCGATCCGGCCGCCGTCGATCACACGCGTTTGCCGGGCTACCTGCGCAACAAGCGCGGTGTGATCGACCTCGTCTATCCGGGTGCCTACTCCTACTTCGTTTCGACCGGGCCCGACGGCATCGGCGAGCCGATGCCCGTCTATCGCGTTGCATTCAAGGCCGAGGACATCTGGGGCAAGGACAGGAGCGAGCCGAACACGACGATCTACGCCGATCTATACGAAGCGTATCTCGACGCATCGAACTGAATCTCTACACCCACCTGGTACGGAACTAACATGAGCGAACTTTTCAAATACGACGACGAGCGCGAGGTCGCGAGCGCGGCCAAAGTACGCGCGCTCGAAGCGCTTCTGATCGAGAAAGGGGTGCTGGGCAGCGACTCGGTCGATACCGTGCTCGGTCATTTCGAAACGATGGCTGGCCCGTTCAATGGCGCGAAAATCGTGGCGCGCGCGTGGATCGATCCGGCGTTCAGGGAACGCCTTGTCGAAGACACACCGAAGGCGATCGCGGAAATGGACTTTCCGGCCGGGATGGAAGGCGCGGAAGGCGAACACATGGCCGCAGTCGCCAACGGCGACGGCGTTCACAACCTCATCATCTGCACGCTCTGCTCCTGCTATCCCTGGCCGGTGCTGGGTCTGCCGCCCTACTGGTACAAGGACCCGGTGTTCCGCGCGCGCGGCGTGCGCGAACCGCGCGCCGTGCTGAAGGAGTTCGGCGTGCCGGTTTCGGACGATACGGAAGTCAAAGTATGGGACAGCAGCGCGCAAATCCGCTGGTTCGTCATCCCGGAACGGCCCGCCGGCACCGAAGGCATGAGCGAAGCGGAACTGGCCGCACTCGTCACACCCGAAGCGATGATGGGTGTGGCGCTGGTGCCCTCGCCTTCTGCATCGCCGCGGCCGGCGGTCTGATCATGTTTACCCGGTTCGAGGAATATGCCGCCTCCAGCATGCTTGGACATCCGGACTCTCCCCCGCGCATGCAAGGCAAACTGCTGTTCGACAAGCCATGGGAACGGCAGGTATTCGGGCTCGCGCTTTCGCTGTCGAAGGCGGGGCACTTCGAGTGGGAAGACTTCCGTCAGAATCTCATCGAGTCGATCGCCGAATGGGAGGACGGATACTGCGCGGGGCAGCCGCCGTGGAATTACTACGAGCGCTTTCTGCTCGCCCTCGAAAAGACAGTGACCCAGGCTGGGGTGCTGTCGGCCACAGACATGACGTCGCTGAATCTGCGTGCATTGCGTCCGTCCAGCAGCTGAGCCGTGCCCCTGCTTCCGGCATTCAGGCAAGGGCCGGAGAACGCCCGCCATATCGCGTAACGAAGTTTCATCAGGATATCTATCATGCTCAAGCAACTGTCCAATGTACTCACCGGATCCGATCCTCAGGTCCAGCGCAAGCTCTTCGGCATCTACGGACTGCTGTTGGTGACGAATGTCGCCGCGTGGATCTGGGCGTTCGTGTCGTTCTGGGACCACCCGGTCCTGCTCGGCACCGCGTTGATCGCTTATGGACTGGGCTTGCGCCATGCGGTCGATGCCGATCACATTGCTGCGATCGACAACGTGACCCGTAAGCTGATGCAGGAAAAAAAACGCCCCGTCGCTGTGGGCTTTTTCTTCTCGCTCGGACACTCGACCATCATCGTCGTCGCCTCGCTCGCGGTCGCAGCAGTCGCGAGCGTGCTGAGCACGCGCTTTGCCCAATACAAGGAATTGGGCGGACTGATCAGCACGTCGGTATCGACCGTCTTTCTGTTCGCGATCGCGTTCCTGAACCTCCTGATTCTGAAATCCATCTTCCAGGCATGGCGCCACGTACGCGCAGGCGGCGCCTACGTCGACGACGACTTCGACATGTTGCTAGCCAATCGCGGCTTCCTTGCGCGGCTCTTTCGTCCAATGTTTCGGCTCGTCGCGCGCAGCTGGCACATGTTCCCGCTTGGCCTTCTGTTCGGACTGGGTTTCGATACCGCGACCGAGGTGAGCCTGCTCGGCATGTCCGCGTCGCAGGCTTCGCACGGCATTTCGCCATGGGCGGTGATGGTGTTCCCGGCGCTCTTCAGCGCGGGGATGTCACTGGTCGACACGCTCGACGGTCACCTGATGCTCGGCGCCTACGGCTGGGCGTATCTTAAGCCGATTCGTAAGATCTACTACAACATGACGATCACGCTGGTGTCGGTCGCGGTCGCGCTGCTGGTCGGCACGATCGAGGCGTTGGGTCTGATTTCTGACCACTTGAAGCTCGAAGGCAAGCTGTGGGATGCTATCGGTACGTTGAACGACAACTTCGGCACGCTGGGCTACGTCATCATCGGTATCTTCGCCGCGAGCTGGATCGTATCGATGGTGCTTTACCGAACCCGGCGCTTCGACGAACTCGAGACGAGCCGCTAGGCGAGTGCGTGCGGCATGCGTCGCGCCAGCCTCGGCTCCATTTTGACTGACACCTATGCGCAAGATCACCGTCGGCATGGTCCTGTTCCCCGGATTCCAGCTGCTCGATATCGCGGGCCCCAAGGACGCCTTTGCGGAGGTCCGTATCCTCAGTCAGGGGGCGTGCGAATACGAAATGCTGACGATCGGCACGACGCGGGGCAGCGTGCTGTCTTCCAGCGGGCTCACGGTCATGCCGGACCGGACTATCTTCGACCCGTGTCCGCATTTCGACACGGTGATCGTGCCCGGCGGCCTCGGCGTATTCGAAGTACTAGAAGACTCCACGCTTAGCGAATGGCTCGCGAAGCAGCACAAGAGTACCCGGCGGATCGCCGCTATCTGCAACGGCGTGTTTGCTTTCGGCGCCGCCGGCATGATCGATAACCGCACGGTCACCACACACTGGATGGACGCCACGCGTCTTTCGTCGATGTTTCCGAAGGCGAAGGTCGAACCCGACCAGATCTACGTAAATGACAGCGGCCTCTACACGACCGCAGGCGTGACCGCCGGCATCGATCTCGCGCTGGTCATGATCGAAGAGGACTTCGGCAAGAAAATGGCGCTCGACGTCGCGAAGTATCTGATCGTGTACGTGCGCCGCGCGGGCGGCCAGTCGCAGTTCAGCCCGCTGCTGGAAACCCAGGCCGCCAGCGATTCGCAGGTCCAGTCAATTCAGCAGTACCTACTCGACAATCTTCATCTGAACCATACGACCACGTCGCTTGCGCATCGGCTCAAAATGAGTCCGCGCAATCTGTCCCGCCTCTTCACCAAGGAATGCGGCGTCAGTCTCATCGCCTTCCTGAACGACGCGCGCATCGACGCCGCGCGCCGCTACCTCGAAAGCACCCGTCACCCGATCGGCGAAATCGCGAAGCGTTGCGGCTTTGAGAGCGCGGATACCCTTCGGCGCACGTTTAGCCGCCGGCTTCAGATCAGTCCCGTCGAATACCGACAGCGCTTTCGCTCCGGCGATCCGGCGCACACCGGGGAACGTGGGGTCCGCGAATCCGGCCGATAACCGGTTCTTTCAATTTCACATTGAGTAGTGCGCTTGATATGCGGAGGCAACGATGTGTGGACGGGCCAAAGGGGCGCCCGCGCTGAGCGAATCGACGCGCGAAGACTTGCAAGCGCTGACGATGCTTTGCTGGTGAGTTTGGGTCAACATACGCCAACTCCAGCGCGTCTCAGACGCGTGTGCTGGCCTTGATCAGCTCGCTGGCCAGAATCACTGCGTCGCTGTTAAGTATGAACGGTCCGCGGATTCGGGGCCGGTAGACCTGGTCGCCTTTGCTGATATGCTCGCCAGACAGGGCGCAATGCCCCGACGCGGGAGCGAGACACGGTGCCCAGACCTGCTCCTCGTAGTTGCAAAGCGTCGCGTCGTGCCAGTGCAACGCGAAGAGCGCATTGGACAGTTCCTCCACGACCGTCACAGTATAGGTGCGCACGTCACTACCGTCCGCCTTACGCGAACTGAGCAGCTCGCCACCCAAGCGGGAGCGACCGGACAGGTCCGGAGGATTCCGCATCGGGTCTGGCGCGGAAAAAAATTGATTGATGACTGCGAGCGTCGTCGCCCACGGATCTCGAATCTCGGGCGCTGAAGTGAGTCGGTCCGTCCGATGCGATGACGGATGATGGGATGAGGGCAGCGCGGGGAATGCAGGCGCATGACAAAATTCATTTTCTGACAGGATGTCCGAAGTCGTATTGGGTTCAGCGTTCAAGATCGTTTCCTCTCCTTGGCAAAGAGTGGAGCAGCAGTCGAACAAAGGTAGAGATCGAACAACTCCCGACTTGCGGCTACTGGACGCATATGGCGGAGAAGTCGACCGTACGGCGATAAATAGTCCTGCCAAGCCACGGCACGAACGTGTACTCGTTATATGCGTTGCCGCCGATATGGATCCAGCTATGCAGAACATGCGACACGATGATTCCTTGGAGACGTTAAGAAGGGAACCGGTCGGGCGGCCGTCCAAAATCGCCAGGTGGTCGTCGGGCCGAACCGCGAGCTTTGCGTTGCAATAACAGCAAACGTGTCGCGATGAGAGAAGATTAGGTTTAACCGACGGGCCCGTCTACTCTACGGTTGGATATGCCGATGCCGCATTAGCGTAACCCGCTTATACGGACGTATAAGCGCTGCGAGGAGACTTCAATGAGCTTGCCCCGTAAAACGAATTCCTTGCTGAGCGGCAAACGCAAGCAACGAGACCTGCCATTTACAGACGAACGCCGATACAGCCTTGATGACCGCTCAGCGCTAGTGATCGGACGCTCTGCAGAAGCGCTCGCGTTCGATAGCGCTCAGCAATGACGGCCGTCGGGCAGGCAGGGTTTGACACCAAGCGATTCGGCCTTGCGGACAAGATCCGGCATCGAGCGCGCGTTCATTTTTCGCATGACCTGTCCACGGTGGACCTTGACCGTGATTTCGCTCAAGTTCATCTCAGAGGCAATCTGCTTGTTCAGCAGACCGGACAAGACAAAGCCCATCACCTCTTTCTCGCGCGGCGAAAGGGACCTGTACGAAGCGCGCAGACCGACCAACTTGGCTTCTGCCGCGAGCCGCTCGCTGTCTCGCGCCAAGGCCTGAGCAACTGCGTCGAGCATGTCCTGGTCTTTGAATGGTTTTGCAAAGAAATCGAGCGCACCCGCCTTCATTGCCTTCACCCCCATCTCGATGTCTCCATGACCGGTCATGAATACGACGGGAATACGCATGCCGCTATTGACGATTTCCTGGTGAAAAGCCATGCCGCTTTTCCCGCGGAGTCGCACGTCCAGGATAAGGCAGCTCGGTCCCTCGGAGTGAGGAAACCGGAGAAATTCGTCCGGGGACTCGAACGTTTCGACGCGCAAGCCTACGGAGCGCATCAGCAAGTCAAGGGCCAGACGAATTCCCTTGTCGTCATCGACGACGTAGATGACGGAACCGTCGGTTGCTTCGGGTTCGTCCGTCATTCGGCGGGTCGGTTTAGTAGTCACCTGGACACCTCAAGAAGCCGGAATGCAGCCGCACCCCGCTGGTATGCACCTATTTTACGCCCCACTGTTGAGCGCGTCACTGCATCCCAAACAGCTTGCAGCAAGGGTTGGTTGCCTCGCGCGGATTCACCAAACTCACCCAGAATCCGTTGATCGCTTTCTGAAACAATTGTCGCCCCCTAATGGCGTCTTGTCTTACGCTCATCAACTTGCCAATGCTCCTGTGCCTCATTGGCGACCGAGTAAACTGGTTGTTAAATCGTTGCGGGTCACGAAGTGATCACTTTGGCTAAGGCCAACATCGTGCGGGCCTGCGCCCCATTCAACAGCGGAATGCAACGTGCAGGTGTCCGGCCAGGTCGCCGGGAGACAAGGGGGGGCAATGATTATCGCGAATTGTCAGACCATTGATCGGGTCTACATGACAACGGGATCAGACCTCTACCGTGCACGCCGCCTGACGGATGGGATGCCGGTGCTTCTGAAGCTCCTTCCTGAACACGCCGGCGCAGCTCAATCCGCTCGTCTTAAGCGCGAATACCTGCTCCTTCGAACGTTGAAAGTCGAGGGCATTGCCAAACCGCTTGCCCTGATCGATGAGCGCGGACGCCTGGCGTTGGTCCTGAAAGACTTCTCAGGCGAGTCGCTCGAGACCGTTTTGGGCTGCGGCCCACGCCCGGACCTGGCTGGTTGCCTGGTTATCGCCCATCACCTCGCCGATGCATTGGCGGGCATCGATACCGCTCACGTCATCCATCGAGATTTGCGGCCGGCCAATATTCTGGTCGCGCCAGAAACTGGCAATGTTCTGCTGGTGGATTTCAGCCTCGCGACGACCCAGGAACACTCCGTCTCGCCAGAGGACGTTGTCGTATCCGTGGGCGAGTGGGCGTACATGTCCCCCGAGCAAACCGGCCGCATGAATCGTCCGGTGGATTACCGGACCGATTGCTATTCGATGGGTGTGGTGCTCTACCGCATGCTGACCGGCCGGTTGCCGTTCGAGGCGAGCGATCCGCTGGAATGGACGCATTGCCATATCGCCCGCATGCCGCCGCCGCCGTGTGACATTGCGCCCGCGGTGCCGCAAGCGGTGTCGGACATCGTGATGAAACTACTGGCCAAACTGCCGGAGGATCGCTATCAAAGCATGCGCGGAGTGCAATCCGACCTTGACCGCTGTCTGGCGCAATGGCACACCTCGGGCCGGATCGAGCCGTTCCGGCTCGGCACGGACGATCTATCGGATCGCTTCCAGATTCCACACAGACTGTACGGGCGCGTTCAGGAATCAAATACGCTCCTCGGTGTATTCGAACTCATGGCGGCCACTGGCCGGGCGGCGCTTGCCACCGTATCCGGGTACTCGGGCATTGGCAAGTCGTCACTGGTCGACGCCTTGCGCAAACCGATTGTCGCAAAGCGTGGCTACTTCATTTCAGGCAAGTTCGATCAGTATCAGCGAGACATTCCCTATGCCACCCTGACGCAAGCATTTGGCGAGTTGGTGCAGCAACTGCTGGCCGAAAGTGCAGCACGCCTCGCCGGCTGGCGGCAACAACTGCAGGCTGCGGTCCGGCTCAATGGCCAGCTCATTCTCGATGTGCTGCCCAAAGTCGAGTTGATCATCGGCTCGCAAGCGCCGGTACCGGCGCTGCCGCCGGCGGAAGCTCAGAACCGGTTCCGCCTGGTCTTCCGGCAATTCGTGACCGTATTCACGAGTAAGGCACATCCGCTCGTCCTCTTCCTGGACGACCTGCAGTGGATCGACGCAGCCAGCCTGGCGCTCGTCGAGCACCTGCTTACCCACCCAGACACCTGTTATCTGCTGCTGATCGGCGCCTATCGCGACAACGAAGTGACCGGGGCGCATCCGCTTATGAAGAGCCTCGATGCGATCCGACACAGTGACACGCCGGTGGTCGACATCCGGCTCGCGCCGTTGTCCGCCGTGCATCTGAACCAGTTGGTGGTCGACACGCTGCATGCGCCACCCGCGTCCTGTGAGCCGCTCACACACCTCATTTGTGAACGCACCGAGAGCAACCCGTTTTTCTTTATCCAGTTCCTGGATGCGCTACACAAGGAGGGGTTGCTACGGCGAGATGCAACGATCCAGGCATGGCGATGGGACCTGGAACAGATAAAAGCGAAAGATCTTGCCGACAACGTCGTCGATCTGATGTTGGGCAAGTTACGGCAACTGCCGATCCCGGCACAGGAAGCGCTGCAGTTGGCCGCTTGCCTCGGTAACCAGTTCGACCTGCGGATTCTCGCGCTGGTCAGCGGCCAACCCGAGGTTGAGCAACACCTTGCGCCTGCGGTGCGCGAAAATCTGATCTTGCGCACCCACGGCAGCGGTAAGTTCCTGCACGACCGGATCCAGCAAGCGGCTTATTCACTGATTCCCGAAGGACGCCGCAGTGAGGTGCATCTGCGCATCGGCCGCGTGCTCCTCTCGAGCATGACGGCCGACGAGCTCGCCGAGCATCTGTTCGATGTGGCGAACCAGTTCAACCGGGGCGCCGCGCTGATCACGGCACAGGAGGAGCGCGAGCGCATAGCTGAACTCAATCTCACCACTGGCATGCGTGCCAAGGCAGCGACGGCTTACGCATCGGCACTGGCCTACTTCACTGCCGGCCACGCATTGGCGGCAGAGGATGGTCCGCACCGGCACGCTGCGCTCACCTTCTCGCTCGGCTTTCAGCGTGCCGAGTGCGAATTCCTGAACGGCTGCCTGACAACGGCGGAACAACAGCTGTCGATGCTTTCACATCAAGCCGCGAACCTCATCGATAAGGCCGCCATCGCGTGCTTGCGCATGGCGCTTTACATGAACGCGGGACAAGCCGACCGTGCCGTTGAAGTGAGCCTCGCGTATCTTCGTGCCGTCGGTGTCACGTGGTCGGCGCATCCGCGGAAAGAGGAGGCGCAACAGGAATACGAGCGATTGTGGCAACGGATGGGCAACCGCTCGATCGAGCAGCTTCTCGATTTGCCTTTGATGACCGACCCTGTCTGCCGCGCCACCCTGGAGGTGCTAACTGCCTTTCAGCCGCCAGCCCATGCCACCGACATGAACCTGTATTGTCTTATCGCCGGCCGCATGGCGAATCTGAGCCTCGAGCATGGAAACAGCGACGGATCGGGCTTCGCCTATGTCATGCTCGGCATGACCCTCGGGCCGCAATTCGGCGATTACCGGGCGGGGTTCCGGTTCGGCAAGCTCGGCGTCGACCTCGTCGAGAAGCACGGGATGGATCGATTCAAAGCCCGCGTCTACGCGTGCTTTGGCGCCTTCATCGTCCCCTGGACGAGGCCCATATGTTCGGGTCGTGACTTGCTGCGACTCGCCTTTGACACGGCCAACCAAACCGGCGACCTCACGTTTTCGGGCTATTGCGGCAACAACCTGATCACCAATCTTCTAGGTGCCGGAGATCCGCTCGGCGATGTGCAGCGAGAAGCCGAAAGCGGCCTCGAGCTCGCACGCAAAATGCGGTTCGAATTTGTCGCCGACGTCATAACTGCGCAACTCACGCTGATCAAAGCTCTTCGTGGTCTGACGCCCGATGTCGGCTCCTTCAACAATGCTGCGTTCGACGAAGACCGGTTCGAGCAGCATTTGGGCGCAGACCCGGGGCTGGCACTCGCCGCTTGCTGGTATTGGATCCGCAAGTTGCAAGCGCGTTTCCATGCAGGTGACTACGCGTGCGCCATCGCGGCGGCGTCGAATGCCGAGCCGTTGCTGTGGACGTCACCCTTCTGCTTCGAGGCGGCGGAATATCATTTCTATGACGCACTGCCGCGCGCAGCACACTGCGATTCGGTATCGGCTGACGAACGACCCAGGCATCTGGAGGCGCTGTCCGCTCACCATAAGCAGCTCGCGACGTGGGCGAACAATTGTCCCGAGAATTTCGCGGACCGCGCCGCGCTGATTGCCGCGGAGATTGCCCGACTCGATGGGCACGACTCCGACGCCATGCGGCTGTACGAACAGGCCATTCGATCGGCACGCGAATACGACTTCGTCCAGAACGAGGCAATTACTTATGAACGCGCATCGGCGTTTTACCGGACGCGTGGATTCGAGACATTTGCCGACACCTATCTGCGAAAGGCACGCGACTGCTTTGCGCTCTGGGGCGCCGACGGCAAGGTCAGGCAGATCGACGCGCGCGCGCCGCAACTGCGCGGAGAGCCGGCTTCCCCGGCGGCCACTGCGTTCGACAACGTTGCACAACTGGATCTGCTGTCGGTCACGAAAGCCTCGCAAGCCATCTCTGGCCAGATCGTGCTCGAGGATCTCGTCGACACGTTGATGCACATCCTGCTTGAAAATGCTGGGGCGCAGACCTGCCATTTGCTGCTCGCACGGAACGAGAGTCTGGTCCTCGCGGCCGAAGCGAGCGTCGAGCAGCAGACGATCCAGGTACGGCGGCATCTCGGCGAGGCGCTGCCCGCACGGGCGTTGCCGGAATCGTCCCTATACGAATCGGTATTGCCCGCGTCCATCACCAATTACGTGCGGCGCTGCCAGGAGAGGGTATTGCTGACGGATGCGATGCAATCGAATCCCTTTGCGGCCGATGACTACTTTACCCGCCGGCAGCCGAGGTCCGTCTTGTGCCTGCCGATCATGCGGCGCTCTGCGTTGATCGGCCTGTTATATCTGGAGAACAACCTGGCTACGGATGCTTTCACGCCCGAACGCGTGACCGTGCTGGAACTGCTGGCCTCCCAAGCTGCGATCTCGCTGGAAAACGCCCTGCTCTATGCCGATCTGCAGCGGGAGAACAGGGAGCGCAAGCTGGCCGAAGAGGAGCTACGCGTTCGCGAAGCACGCATCCGGCGCCTGGTCGAGTCGAACATCATCGGCGTGTTCTTCTGGAACGTGGCCGGTATCGCCACCGACGCGAACGATGCGTTTCTCCGGATCGTCGGTTATTCGCGACAGGATCTGCTGCACGGCCATGTCCAATGGGCCACCATGACGCCTCCGGAATATCGCGCTGCCGATGCGCGGGCACTTGAAGAGTTGCGGCAGCGCGGCAGTTCACCGCCCTATGAGAAGGAATATATCCGCAAGGACGGCGGTCGCATCCCGGTTCTGGTCGGCGGCGCGCTAATGGAGGGCTCGGGGGAAAGCGGCGTAGCGTTCGTGCTCGACCTGACCGAACAGAAGGAGGCTGAGGCGGAACTCGCAACGCGGCGGACCGCCGCCAAACGAGCGGAGGAGCAGTCGCAAGCGTTGCAGGTGGAACTCGCTCATGCAACTCGCGTAACAACGCTTGGGGAACTGAGTGCATCCATCGCCCACGAAGTAGGCCAACCGCTCGGTGCGATCGTGACCAGTGGCGAAGCCTGCCTGCGATGGCTCGGCCACAGCACGCCGCAGCCGGAAGAGGTGCGGGTCTGTGTGCAGCATATGATCGGCGAAGGTAGGCGCGCGAGCGAAATTGTCCGTCGTATCCGCACGCTCACCAGGAAGGCCACGCCGCGGAAGACACAGCTGGAACTCAACGATGTGATCGATGACGTTGTGTCCCTGGTTCAGCGCGAACTCTTGAATCATCGGGTTTCGTTGCGCCTTAAGCTTGCCTCCGGATTGCCTCCGCTGCTCGGCGATCGGGTCCAGCTTCAGCAAGTCCTCATCAACCTGGTCATAAACGGGATCCAGGCAATGGCTGACGTCGGCGACGCCTCACGTGACCTGCTGATCGAGTCCCATCGGGGTAACGATGGGCACCTGGTCGTCGCTGTACAGGACTCTGGCCCGGGCATCGATCCGGAAAACACAAATCGGCTGTTCGACGCGTTCTTCACCACGAAGGCCGACGGAATGGGCATGGGATTATCGATCTGCCGTTCGATCATCGAAGCCCACGGAGGACAGGTTTGGGCGTCCAACAATGCCGGGCACGGGGCGGTATTCCAGCTGAGTCTGCCTTCAATTAACGGGGGCTCGTCTTGAAGGGCAAGCCCGCGCGATAGACACGGCAATAATCGGCAATTTCTGAGCGCGCGATCGAGACGCATCCGGATCGACGTCACGCTCATGAACAGTTTATACATTCGTATCATTTCCGTGCGGCGGCTTCCGAGCTACGATTAATTTGAGTCGCATGCCACACGATTCCGTTTGGCACGTTCCGATTCTAGTGTGTCGAGGCCCGTCGCTTGTGTCTTCTCAAATCATTTCCGTTGTCGATGACAATGAGGGTGCCCGGCTGGCGATCGCGAGTCTGGTTCGTTCGCTAGGATGGCAGGCACAGGTGTTTGCATCGGCGGAAGAATTTCTGGAATCAGGGTCAATCGACAAAACATCATGCCTGATTTCGGACGTACGGATGCCGGGCCTGTCCGGCATCGACATGCACGACCGCCTGCTGGCCCTCGGGTACGCAATTCCGATCATTTTCACCACGGCATTCCCGACTGCTTGCCTTGAGGCCGAAATTCAGGCCCGAGGCGCCCTCCCTTTACTCGAGAAAACCGTTGATGCCACCACTGTCGAGAGACTGCTCAATCTCGCGCTGAGTTGCCCATAGGACGTCGCCAGTTCGTCAGAAGACTACCGTCATGCCGCGCAATCCTGGCCGTCACCGCTTCAGTTCCCCTCGCCGTCAGGGCGACTTCGGCCGACATGGCGTCACGCCTGCGGATATTGCCATCTGAACAAGAACTTCATTGCGAAGGACATATTTCATCGCCTTCAGCAATCGCTGCAGGTTATACGCGGGTATGAGATTCCTATCCACACGCACCGGCGTTCGAATCGTTCGTAGAATGGTTTCATGTGTCTCGGACCTGTACATTGTTTTTAAGGCCAATGTGCAAGCGCGATGCGTCCGACATGGTCAGTCTTGTTCATCACCAGTTCGTTCGATCAATACGCGAACCTGAATCCGGTTTCTTGACGATTGATGCTCACCGTGCGTCTCGCGGCTTGGGCCATGGACCTGTTGCGCAATCGTGGCCCATGCTGTCAGCCGGTGGTGGCCGCCGCAATTGCGGCAATCTGAAGAAGGAGCAAACGATGCTGACCATCGTGCTTATTTACATGCTCGGCTTCCTTGTCGTCGTGGCGACTTTTCTTGCCGCGATGATTAAGACCATAGCGCAACCAAATCGTTAAAACGAGAAAATGTCGCATATATTCACGGCCGTTATCCGCATCCGCTGGATTTGACCACGTACATTTTCGATGTTGTGGAGGTTGTCATGTTCATCCCGTCCGATCAGATAGCACTGCCCTCTTCCGTCGAACTCGACCTGTGCGGATGGGCGAACGCCGTGTACGAAAAAGCCTTCGAAGAGGGCTTCATTCGCGTGCTTTGGGAACCGGATGATACGATCGTCCGCCGATTGCAGGCTTACTTCCATACTGGCCTGTCGCCTGCCGAAGCTGTGAGCGCGTGCTACTGTCTGAACCACTAATGCGAAGCCGGCCGAGTTCATCAGCAGGTGGCCGATCCGCGTGGACTGCGGCGCGCATTGTTGCCCGAAACTGCCCGGTTGATTACAACGCTGTTATCTAAGCACTCCTACCGCTGATCCCGTCCTCGCGTTGCTGGGCATGCACAACCGACCTATTGCTGCGGCGGATGGCCAAGTACCGTACACGGCAATTTCATTTAGAAATTCACGTAAGCATCTGAAATATAAGAAGTTGTGTCCGAAAAATCCACTGTGTGAAAAGCCGCCTGAGCGGCGTTATTGACGCGATACCTTTGTTGCCAGCCGCGAAGCTCCATTGCTAACCGGCCTTACGGCCGGTATTTGCCGGCCATCGCGAGTGCGCATAGCGCACGCCGACACCATACTCAGCAACTCCGAGGAAAGCGAAATTGGACCAGCGTAAGTTAGGACATACAGGTATCAGCGTCGCGCCATTTGCTTTAGGCGGGAATGTTTTTGGGTGGACTGCCGACGAAACTACCTCGTTCAGCATTCTGGACGCTTTTTCGTCGTCGGGTTTCAACCTCATCGATACGGCCGACGTTTATGCGAACTGGATTCCGGGGCTAAAGGGCGGCGAGTCCGAGACGATCCTGGGCAAATGGCTAGCCCGCGGCGGCAAGCGGGACAAGATCGTGCTTGCTACCAAGGTGGGCATGGAGATGGGACCGGGCCAAAAGGGCTTGTCGAAACAGTACATCATCGAGGCCGTTGAGGCGTCATTGCGGCGGCTGAACACGGACTACATTGATCTCTACCAGTCGCATGAGGACGATCGCGGGACACAACTCGAGGAAACCCTCGACACGTACGATCGCCTGATCAAGCAAGGCAAGGTGCGAGCCATCGGTGCTTCGAACTATTCGGCGGCCCGACTCGAAGAGAGTCTCCAAGTCAGCAGCAGCAAGGGCCTGCCCGCATATCAGACGCTTCAGCCGCACTACAATCTTTACGATCGGGTCGAATTCGAAAGTGCCGCTCGGGGTGTTTGCGAGAAGTACAACATCGGCGTGCTCTCGTACTTTTCATTGGCCAACGGCTTCCTGACGGGCAAGTACCGCACGCCCGGGGACCTGGCTAGCAGCGCGCGTAGCGATGCGGTCAAGCCCTACATGAACCCGCGAGGCATGCGCATTCTCGCGGCACTCGACGAAGTTGGACGGGGTCTTGGCAAGACACCCGCACAGATCGCGCTGGCCTGGTTGATCGCGCAGCCAACGGTTGCAGCACCGATTGCCAGCGCCACCTCGCTCGGTCAACTGGACGACCTGATGGCCGCCGCACATGTGCGCCTGCCTTCCGAGGCCATTGCGATGCTCAACAAGGCTAGTGACTAGTACGCAGAACGCCGATGTGTTCGTCGACGCGAATCGCATTGTGTATTGCACAGACTGGAGTGGTGCCGGGCTGTACATCATGGAATACACGCACTAAGCGAACGGCTTAAGGGGTAAGTCTTTCGCCGCTTTAAAGCCGTCGTGAACACGTGGACATTTCGTATGTCACGTCGTTCCGACGGCTCTATTTGTTCACAGCATGGCACAATGGAAGCGCCCCGTGCTTTCGATCACATCAATCTGCGAAATCGCAAAAAAGGCCTGAGCCGCGACTCGCTCACCACGAGGTTCGCCGTGGTCTATTCCACCCTTCCGCGACGCTCCGCATCACAAGAACCGGTCGGATCGTCAGGTCCGGGTTTTGTAGATGTTGAGTCCGATACGCCGCTGGCACGCACGCAGCATATACGACTTGTTACGGTGCACTCCTCGCTTGCAATTGGTGAGGTGCGCCGAAACCGTGCATTGTTGCCACACCGTATCAAGAGCGATCGGCCACGGAAGGCGATCGCCCGGCGGTCTGCACCAGGGTAACCATTGGCACATAACTTGCGCTTCGAAGACCTCCCGAAGTATGGACATCATCGCGATGAGAGCACGCGCTCCCTTCAGCGGACAGGAGGTCTCAAAGAATGCAACGCGGATCACAGACTCGACGTAAGAGTGAGGTCAATGTACATAGCATCGTTCGTGAGGATAAAAGCTCCGTCCAGGTTTTGCTGCGGGCGCTTTCGCTGCTTGAAATTCTCGCCGAAGATGATCAGGGTTACAGATTAATTGATCTGTCGGAACGAACCGGCCTGCCGGCGTCGACCGTACACCGATTGTTGACAACACTGGAGCAAAAGCGCTTTGTCTGCTTTCAACGCGACAGGGCGTTATGGTTTATCGGTGCACAGTGTTTCTCGGTCGGGGCTGTGTTCGGAGGGCGCCGCCAATTGACCGAACTCGCTACGCCAGCGATGCGCCGCCTGCGCGACGCCAGCGGCGAAACCGTCCAGCTAGGCTGTGTTGACGAACACGACATGCTGTTACTACTGCAAATGCAAAGTCGCGAAATGATGCACGCGTCGTCCAGACCCGGAAATCGGACTCCGTTAGCGTGCACGGCTATGGGCAAAGCCGTTCTCGCTGCGATGTCAGACGCGGAAATTGCATCGTTCGTCCAGCGCGGCGGCTTACAGCGGCTCACCCGTCAATCGATTGCCCGCCCGACAGCGTTGCATAGCGAATTGCAGGAAGTACGCCGCGTGGGCTATGCCATAGATAATGAAGAGACCTCTCTGGGTGTACGCTGCGTAGCCGTGCCGATTTTTGATGAATTGTCGATGCCGGTAGCTGCCCTTAGCGTAGTGGGTTCAACGCTGCGTGTGACGATGCAGCGCATGGAAGAACTCGGCCACAGCACGCTACTCGCGGCGCGAGAAATCACGGTCGCCTTCGGTGGCAGGCAGCCGGCCGACGTATTGTCTTCGCCAGGGCTGCCCGCCGCTGCGCGCTAAAACACGTGCTGTAGACCAGCGCGCAGTGCGACCTGCCGATTCGTGCTGGAGGCGTTAAAGCCCGTGATCTGCGCCTGCTGCGCGTCGCCCACCGCGAGCTGATACACCGCCAGCGCATACACCGTTGTCCGCGCCGAAAGCGCATAGCTCGAAAAAAGATTGAACTGATGGTAGCGAGGATGCTGACCCGTGGCGTCCACCTTGCCCGTCACATAGCCATAGTCGGCAGCGACCAGCGTCGCAGGCGTGATCTGCCAGCCTGCGCCGGCTTCGGCCGTACCAAAGCTGACGTCCTGGCCGTCGCTGCCGTCCTTGAACACCACACCCGACACATTGCCAAGTATCTTGAGCTTGCCGATCGTGTAAGCGGCACCAAGTGCCGCAATCTTCTGGCTCGTCGCCGCAGCAACATAATTGCCGTAGATCACGTTGGTAAAGGTGGGTGTGTTCTGGTTGCCCTGCACTGCAGTCTCGGGATTGTGAATGTCGAGATAGGCACCCCCGATATGCAGCGGACCGCGGTCGTAGCCCGCAGCCACGCTCCAGACCTGGTTCTCGCCATACTGTCCCGGCACCCCGCCCAGGCTGTACATGCCAGAGAAGCGGAAGCCGGCATAGTCGGTGCTTGCGAACTTGATGCTACGGTCAACCACGAAGCTATTGTTAATGTTATCGACGTCCTCCGCGTGCGCGAAATACGCACCGCCCCACGTCCCGTTGGCGGCCAGCGGCTGCACATAGTCGACCACCAGGTCGTACTGGCGGCCGAAAGTCAGGGTGCCGAATTTGCCGGCCACGCCCATGAATGCTTGCCGTCCAAACTCTCTTCCGCCTTGACCCAGCTCGCCCGTGTTCAGGTCGAAGCCATTTTCCAGCGTAAAGATCGTCTTCAGACTTCCGCCGAGATCTTCCACACCGCTGAGTCCCCAGCGGCTACCGGTGGGCATGCCGCTGACGGCCTGCAGACTGCTTTTGCCGCCCTGATTGTTGGCGTAGGACAGTCCATCGTCCGCCGCCCCGTACAAGGTCACACTGCTTTGCGCGTGCGCAATGCCGGTGCTCAATCCCAGCAATGCAATCATGTGAAACGACGCTTTCGACAACAGATGCTTCATTTGTAAGGCTCCACGAGAGAAGTTTTTACGACTTTAAAGTCGTCCTAAGTTATCCCGCTAAAACTACCGTAATAGAGCAATTCTGCGCCATGGAACAGCATCGATAAGGCGTTTAAAAACAGTATCATAGGAAAACCATCCCGCGAAATTTCAGGCATCGGCGACAGGTTTTTCGATTGGGGGCAACCCAGTACCCTTCGTGTTCGTCCTGCTCGATCAATTCACTAGTAGACCAAAATAAAAAAAGCCGGGACTAAGCCCGACTCGTTCATTTCCATTCGCGCGCTGCGCTCTTTTAATCAAAGGCCTTCGCTTTTCAAGACCTTTTGTTCGATGGCACCGAAGATCGAATGCCCTGCACTGTCCAGCATCTCAATGCGAATCGTCTCGCCAAACTGCAAGTAACGGGTATGCGGTGTGCCGGCATCTTCGGCCTCGAGCGCGCGCCTCTCGATGATTGTGGCCGAACCCGCTTCCCGCTGCGAGTTGGAGAACGTGCCAGAGCCAACGATCGTGCCCGCTCTCAGATTGCGCCGCCGCGCCGCGTGCTCGATCAACATCGGAAAGGTGAAGTGCATGGCTTCGCCGCCCGGATGGCCGAACCACTCGCCGTTGCGCGATACCCGCATGGGCAATTCGATGCGCCCGTCGCGCCACGCGTTACCGAGTTCGTCGGGCGTGACCGCAACCGGCGCGAAACTGGTCACGCCCTTCGCATTGATGAAACCGAACCCGCCCGCACTTTCGCGAGGCGCATACGTACGCAAGCTGATGTCGTTGAGCAGCATCACCAACTTGATATGCTTGAGCGCGTCCTGTGCTGGAACCCCCATTGGCACATCGTCGAGCACCACGGCGGCCTCGCCCTCGAAGTCGATATCGTCGCTTTCGGCAGGCAGGTGCACCGGATCATGCGCGCCAATGAAGTCATCTGACGCACCTTGATACATCAACGGAAATGCCGGCGGTTCGACTGGCGCCGATGCGTTGCTAGCACCGTTGATAACCCGCATGTGATTCGGAAAGCCCGAGCCATCCAGCCATTGATACGCGCGCGGCAGCGGCGCAGCGCAAGCGTGTGCGTCGAAGGCAGTGGCATCTTCCAACTGCCCGTCGTTGAGCTGCCGGTACAGCAAATCAAGGCCGGGGGCCACGTCATTCCATCGATCCAGAGCGGACTGCAGCGTCGGCGCGGCTGCCCCGGCTACCACCGCGCGTTGCAGATCGCGCGACACCACGAGCAGCGTGCCGTCTCGGCCGCAAGACTTTAGCGAAGCGAGTTTCATACAGATCCCGGGAAGAGTCGGAGATTATCGAAGCTGACCATCACGCAACCCGTCATTTGGCATTGCCCGAACTAGCTGCAGCGCCTGCCGCTCGGGAGAAGCGACCAAGGACGTCAAAGCCCGCGGTGAACGCCGGCCGCTTCAGGTAACGCCCTGCCCCGGCCCTGGCTCGTAACTCGCCCTGCTTGAAGACAAGTTCGCCGCCGGATATCGTGTGGGTCGGAATGCCCGTTACCGTCCGCCCCTCGAATACGTTGAAGTCGCTCTTGCTGAACTGCGTTTTCGCCGAGAGCGTTTTGGTGGCCTGCGGATCCCATACCACCAGGTCCGCGTCGGCGCCCACGGCAATCAGCCCCTTGCGCGGGTAAAGATTGAACATTTGTGCGGCATTGGTCGAAGTGATCTTAACGAACTCGCTCGGGCTCAGGCCGCGTTGGTTCACACCCTCGTCCCACACCGCCAGCATGCGCTCTTCGACGCCGCCGCAGCCGTTTGGTATCTTCGTAAAATCGCCAAGACCGGCAGCCTTTTGCGCTGTGCAAAAGGAGCAATGGTCGGTGGCGGTGGTTTGCAGCGTCCCGCTTTGCAATGCTTTCCAAAGCGCCGTCTGGTGCTCCGGTGCACGAAACGGAGGGCTCATCACATGACCTGCGGCAAATCTGAAGTCGGGATTGCGATAGGCCGCATCGTCCACGCACAAATGACCCGCCAGCGCTTCGCCAAACACTTTCTGCCCGCGAGCTCGGGCCCGCGCGATCGCATCCACGCCGTCGCTGCTCGAGACGTGCACGATATACACCGGCACATCGAACACTTTCGCGATGGCAATGGCGCGCTCAGCGGCTTCACCTTCAAGCACGGGCGGCCGCGATAGAGGATGGCCCTCGGGGCCGGTGATGCCGCTTGCCAGCAGCTTTTGCTGCAGCACGAACACCATCTCGCCAAATTCCGCGTGCACGGTAGGCATTGCGCCGAGTTCGAGGCAACGCTGGAAGCTATTGGCGAGGACACCATCGTCAGCCATGATGCTGTCCTTGTAGGCCATGAAATGCTTGAAACTGTTGACTCCCTCGTCGCGGACGAGCGTACCCATATCGTCATGCACGCTCTGGTCCCACCAGGTCACCGCCACGTGAAACGTGTAGTCACACGCGGCTTTGGTAGCCCAATCTCGCCAGGTCCGGTAAGCCTCCATCAGGGGTTGCTGCTGACTGGGTATGACGAAATCGATGATGGTGGTAGTGCCTCCCGCAAGGCCCGCTGATGTGCCCGTGTAGAAGTCGTCCATGGTAACGAACCCCATGAACGGCATCTGCATGTGGGTGTGCGGGTCGATGCCGCCCGGCATCACGTACTGCCCGCCTGCGTCGACGATCTCGGCCCCTGCGGGCGCATCGAGGTCGGGCCCGACGGCAGCGATGACCCCATCGACGCACAGCACGTCGGACTTGAACGCGCGATCATGATTGATAACCGTGCCGCCGCGGATGACTGTTGCTTGCATGACGCTCTCCAGTTGTGGTTACTGCCGCCCCGAGCCTGCCAATGGCAGTTCATCGGGCGGAACTCTCTCGAACCGGAAACGGTAGGGCGTTCAGCGCCGACCGTTCTCCAGCATGTGCCAGAGATCGAAAATAGCTGCTCATATGTGCAACGCGAAGGAAATCCCGGGCGTCGGAATGGTCATAAAAACCCGTTTGTAAACAGTGCGCTAGCGCTTCCACGAGGTGGAATCTCAAGCACCCCGCGCGCCCGGCTCGAAAGACGGACAGCGGCGACAGAAAAGCAAAGGGGCCACGTGGCCCCTTTGACTCCTGTGTAGCATCCGCACGCTTGCCGCAAGACCCGGCTGCGATCGCCGTGAACGTCAGTCGACGACTGCCGTGGCCATGATTTCCACGAGCGTGCCTTCTATCGCCAGCCGTGATTCCACCGTCGCACGCGCCGGCGGACATTGCGGATCGATCCAACTCTCATAGACCTCGTTCATCGCGTCGAAGTCGCGCATATCGTCGAGCCAGATGTTGATGCGAACCACCTTTGATTTTGACGTACCGGCTTTGGCCAGCAAGTCGTCGATTTGCGCCAGCACGTCGGCGGCCTGCGCCCGGACGTCGCCCGGGGTCACTACATTGGCAGTAAAGCCCGAGAGGAATGCAAACCCGTTGGCGATCACGACCTTGCTCAAGCGTCTGCCGGAATCAATGCGTTCAATCATGTCGTACCTTGAAGTAGCTGGGGGTCGAAAACGACGGCGTTAAACGGCGCGCCGGCGTGGCTGGGCTCCCGGGGTCCACACGAGCAACCTCGACGCCAGCCAGTTGAACAGCGCATAGCTGATCGATGCGTAGACAACGATCACGAGCGCGATCAGGAACATGCGATCCACATAGCCGAACTGGCTCGCATACTCGATTATGTAACCGATGCCGGACTGGGCGCCGAGATACTCGGCCCCAAGCACGGCCGCCCAGGCGGTGCCCAGGCTGAGCAGGATAGAAGAACGCAGTTCGGGCAGGATCGCAGGAATGATCACCGTGCGGTACAGGCACAAGCGAGAGGCGCCGAGCGTGCGTGCATAGTCGATATACAACTGCGGCACATTGCCCACGGCGTTGACGACCCCTGCAAAGAAGATCACGCCGACTCCATAGGCGACGAACAGAACTTTGCCTGCGAAGTAAGTACCAAACCACAATTCGAACAGCGGCACCATTGCAAGAAGAGGCAAGGTCCGCAAGAACTGCAAGGGCAAGTTCACCAGCCGGCGCGACCAGTTCGACCACGACACCGCGAGTCCAAGGGCCGCGCCGCCCAACGCACCGCACGCGAAGCCGGTATAGAGGCGCAGCATGGTGTCCCAGGAATGCAGCAGTACTGCGAGCGCAGCGGCTGTGTAGCTGCGCGGTGCACCTTCGGCCACCGACGGCACACCAAGCCCGCCGGGCCAGTAATCGGACAGCGACTGGAACGTGTGCGTGAATAGCACCTGCCAGCCAGGCACCAACGGCTCCCCCGGTGCGGCCTCGGCTACATAGATCAGTGACAGCACCTGCCAGCCGCCCGCCATGGCAAGCAGGACAAGTACGGAGACAATCAGTTGGCCGCCACGCGAAAGTTGACGGTTCATGCGTGGCTCCGCTCGAGGCCGAGATGATTCAGCAAGGTATGCCGGGTATCCACGAGATCTGCCCGCAGCAGGCTGTCGGTATTGCGCGGCCGTGGCGCGGCAACCGCGAGGTCGTCCACCAGTCGGCCGCCACGCAACACCAGGATGCGGTCGGCCAGCAGCAATGCCTCATCGACGTCGTGGGTGACGAAAATCACCGTGCGGCGATGGCCGCTTCCGGTCGTCTCACCCCACAACGTGAGCAGCACCTCCTGCAACTGCCGACGCGTCACGTAATCGAGTGCGCCGAATGGTTCGTCGAGCATTAGCACATTCGCCCCATTGGCGAAGACCGTCGCGATCGCAACCCGCTTGAGCATGCCGCCCGACAGCTCACGTGGCCATGCACGACTGACGTGGCTCAAGCCCACTCGTTCGAGGTAATGTTCGGCGATCTCGCGGCGCCTCCCCTTCGCAACACCAGCGCACTTCAGTCCGTACTCCACGTTGTCGATTACGCGCAGCCACGGAAACACGCTGTCTTTCTGGAACACGACGCCGCGCTCAGGTGCCGGCTGGGTCACGCGTTTATTGCCGACCTCCAACGTGCCGTCGGAGGCAGCGAGCAAGCCCGACATGACTTGCAGCAAGGTACTTTTGCCGCAGCCCGACGGGCCCACCAGACATACGAACTGGCCCTCCGGGATGGTGAAGCTGACCGAAGCGAGCGCATTCACCAGTTGCCCGTCGGCACGCCTGAAGCGCTGTGACACGTTGTTGGCCGTGATCGTCGAGCCATCAATAAGCGAAGACATTTCCTTACTCCTTATGCCGGGCTGCAGCGGGGCTCCACGGGGCCAGGCGCTCGATTACCCAGGCGGTCAATACATCACATGCGATCGCCACAATCGCTAACATCACCAACGCGGCAAAGATGCCTTCTATGTCGATCGACTGGGCGAGTACTGAAACAATCTTGCCGATTCCTTGTTGCGCGCCAAGCAGTTCGACAATCGCTTCAATGCCCCACGCGCCCGCCAGCGCGATGCGGATGCCACCGAGAATCTGCGGCACCGTGCCGGGGATCAGCACATCGCGAATCACGCGCCGTGGGCTCGCGCCGAGCGTGCGCGCGTAGTCCTCGAATACCGGGTCCAGGTTATCGGCAGCGCGCTGGGCAAACACATAGAGGATCACGGCGCAATACACGAGGACCAGCAGGATCGAACTGCCCCGCCCCACGCCGAACCAGATCAGGAAGAACGGCGCGACTACCAGCGTTGGCACGGTGCCAACGGTCATCATCACCGGCTGCACCACCGGACCGAGCCATTTCGAGCGGGCCGCCAGCAAGCCTGTCGTGATGCCGATAAGCGAGCCAGCGAAGACGGCCACGAGCACATTGACACCGCTAAACACCAGGCTGTCGAAGAGCCCTGTGTTACCCAGCCCGTAATAGGTCAGCTCCCGCGCGACCCAGAAGTCTGCAGCGATGCGTCTGGCGACGTTCAACGGCGAGGGCAAAATGGCCTCCGCCACGAAGCGACTGGCGATATGCCAGGCAACGATCACGAGCACGATCCCGAGAAGTGCCAGCGGGTCGAAGCGCCGCCACAACGCGCGGCTCGAGGATCGCGAGCGCGGGAGCTGCGTCCGGTTGCCTGCCCTTGTCACTTGTGATGCCGTACTACGAAACATCGCAATACTCCTTACGCCTTGCCGCTTGCGGCATTTGCGAAACGATAGGCGTCCAGGAAATCGAACCATGTGTAGTACTGATGTGCCTGCTTGAGAAGATTCGCCTTGTCAGCCGGCAGGCTCGCGCCATCAAGCGTCTTCAAAAGGGCATCGGTCCTGGTTTGATAATCCTTCATCTGCTGCCAGATTGGCGCGGCCCAGACGATATCTTCAGGCGTGACTGAACCCTTGCCGATGATCCCACTGGTGGCAATGTCGTCGATAATCGCTGACCACGCGTTCTTGTAGAAGTACACATTCTTTTCGTCGGTGAAATACGTGGCGTTGTAGTCATACGTCGAGAATGGATCGAGCCGGTCCACCGCGTTCTGTACGTCCTTCGCATTCAGTGACGTACCCGCCACGCTGTTCAGATAGGGCGCCTGCAGCGCGAACAGCGACGGATCCTTCTTGACCGCGTCGAGGGTACGCCACACCACCGACATGAAGCGCAGGATGGCGTTCGGGTGGCTATTGACAAAGTTTCCGTTGGCGCCAACTCCGACGACCGTCACCAGATGCTCGACCGGCGAGCCAGCTCCGGCAGGTGCGTACTTGTTCATGTCGCCCACGTCAAGGATATCGGTCCATCCTGCCTGCTCGAGCGAGTAGACGATCGGTGCCCCGTCGGGGTTGACGAAGTCTTCGCGACCGGCACGGGCGAGTACCACCGATTTCGAATCATCGAGCACCTGCAGGTTCCAGTTCACCTTGGACATGCTTGAGGCGAGGATTTCGAACGGCCGGTCGGTCACTTGCGGCGGACCTACCAGCGTCTTGCCCTCGAGGGGAGCCAGTGCTGCGTGGAGCGCGGCATCAAAGCTCATGCCCTGCGCGATATAGTCCTTAAATGATTTGAGGTGCAAGCGCGGATTGGCCAGGATCGCGTTGCCGAGGAAGTTGTCCGTGAAGCCAACACATTTGAGCGTCCGTGCCGATTTGTAGGTCGGCAGCATGTTGGGACAGTTTTCGCTGATCACATCCACCTGCCCGTTGAGCAGCAGCGCAGTGGCATTGGTGTCGTTGACCTTGAGGCCTTCGGGTGCGGGGTCGATCCCGATGCCGACATCCTTGAACCAGCCCTTCTGCATCGCAATGACGTAGAACGTGTTGTCGGCAAATGGACGCATCCCGAACTTCACCTGCTGCTGGGGGATGCTCGTCCCTGCTTCAGGCGGCGCGGGCACGAAGCGGTCTGCGGCGAATGCCGCGATGCTCGTGACGAGTCCCAGACTGGCCAGCGCGATCGCCACACCCGCCCGCTTGAAGGGATGGAAAAGATCTGATTTCGACATCGTCAACTTCCTTATAAGTGATGACATACCGTATGTGTCCGTTACGCGGGGCGAACGCTCGGTCGCCGTTACGTGACGCGTTTGTCGCACCATCACTTCGTGCAGTGACCGGGCGATGTTGTCTTTCGAATGTCCGAATGTTGCTTGCTCATTTGTTGCGTCCAGCGTTTCGAGGACCTGGACTGGCAGACGCAACTGCCACAAGCTAATACTTTGTAAGTCCCACTCGCACGCCTCGCGCTTGTAAAGCATGCTTTGCGCCGTGACGAATCACACAGCGGCAATCCCCCGCTGCGGCTCACCCTCAAACCCTATTGGACGCGCGCCGCCGGACAGCCCGAGATACACGGCTTGTGTTTATTCATCCAGCCTTCCTTTAATGGATACACATCTACGCTAGCCATGAATGAGGAAAGCGGCACGCGTCTCCTAGTCGGTAGCAGCAACGGTGCTGCATGACTCGCAATCAAGATATCGCGTCAATAATTGCCGCAAGACGCCGTTCCCGCACACTGGAAAGACAAAAAAATAGCTTTATTTTTCATCGCCTTATCGTTTTTACAGGATGAAATGGGTTCTGCCGCATTAAGCCACTCTGCGAGAGTGCGCGTCCCAGGACGAACGACGTTTCGATGAAGCCCATGCCGCGATGTATCACTGCGCGAGTCCGGCATCCTCACTCGCCGTCTCTTCGGTCGACGCACGACGATAAGTTGAGCGTGTCGGGATGAGCTTCGGAAAAGTATCGAATGCTAGTTTCCTGTGCAACGTTGCACCATTGCCGTGCTGTGACGTGAAGGAACACGCGAAGGAGTATGCGACGTGGTGCGCGCCCGGCGCTTGCGCGGGTCGTTCATCTGGCGTTCGTTGCTTTGCGTGAAAGGTGAGCGATCCCACTTCCATCGGGGGGTCCCGCGGATCGAAGAACAACGCACGTACGGCATCACGCAAACTGGCATAGCCGTTGCTTAATAAGCCACACTGAGGTTCGCCGTGCACGGCGAGCATCAAACAGCACTTTCGTTGTCCGAGACAAAGGCGTCTTGGATAACACCGGCCAAAAAGGTCCGACATCAGCGCGTCTGATGCCGGACCTTTTTCGTTTTGCGGTCTCACTATTGTCGGAGTTGAAACAATGAAACGACGTACGTTCTCAGCAGACGGTTCGGGCTCTGCTACCAGTGCTATACCCCAGCTTGGGCGTGTTCTGCTCGCCACGCTCAGCGCTTTCGGGTTCGCTCACTCCGCTGCCGCGGCGTCGCTGCAACCCATCGCATTCTCCGAGGCCGTACATAACCTCGGTTACATCGACCTCTACGTTGCACAGCACGCGAAACTGTTCGAGAAGCACGGGCTGACGGTACACCTGACCGCGGCCGGTGGGGACACGCAGGCTTTCGCCGCGGTGCTCGGCAAGACCGCGCAGTTCGCCGTCGGCGATCCGACCATGGTGGAGATGTCTCGCGAGCGCGGCGGACCGGGCATGGTCGTCGGAACGCTGGTGCAGCGTGCACATTACTTTGGCGTATCGAAGACCGTGGCACGCATCACCGATCCCAAGGCTTTCAAGGGGCTGACCTTAGTTACGTCGCCTGATCCGAATACCGAGTACAGCGTCACGAAGAAACTGCTGCAGGACAATGGCCTGAAAGTCGGCACGGACGCGAAGATCGTCGAAGTCACTCCAGGCACGGAGATCGGCGCCATGCTCGCGGGTCGCGCCGACATCGCGTTTGCGCAGCAGCCGATGGTGGCGGCGGCGATGGCGCAAGGGGCGAAAGTGGTATTCGACTTCTCGAGCTACATGGGTCCGTTCTGCAATACGGGGATCATGGTGCTGCCCGAGTATGCCAAGGCACATCCCGAGGTCGTGCAGTCGCTCGTGGACGCACTGGAAGAAGCCGCGCGTCTTACATATGCCAAGCCCGACTACGCGAAGGAGGTGGCCCGTGCGGAGTTCCCCGACCTGCCGCCCGACGTGGTGAACAAGGCAATCGACATGGAGTTGCAGTACAAGATCCCGGCGCAGACGCTGCCGGTCGACCGGCAGCAGTGGGACAAGCTGATCTCAATGCAGAAGTACCTGGGCAACGTACAAGGGACGCTGGCCTATAGCGACGTGATCGACAACACCTTTTCTAACAAGGCCGCCAAGACCGCTGCGGCGGGCGCGGGCGTAACGGTGGCGGTGTCCAAATGAATGTAGCGGGCGCAGTAGTGCCTGCGGCGCAGGCGGGAGGGACAGCCCACTCGCACGCCCCGCTGGTTGCGCGCGGAGTCGGCAAATCGTATGGCGAAGACGAAGGCGAGTTGAATCGGGTCATCGGTGACATTTCCTTCAGCCTGCGCGCGGGGGAAATTGTCAGCCTGGTGGGCCCATCTGGTTGTGGCAAGACCACGCTGCTGAACCTGATGAGCGGTCTTACGCAGCCGACACGCGGCGCGGTGCTGTGGCACGGTCAGGCGCTGGACGACGTCCCCAAGGGCATCGGCTACATGTTGCAGAAGGACATGCTGATGCCATGGCGCAATGTGTTGGCCAACGTCACGCTGGGCCTCGAACTGACCGGGATGTCGCGCGCGCATCGCGAGAAAAAGGCGCATGCGATGCTCGGCAAGGTCGGACTCGCACCGTACTACAACTACTACCCGTCGGCTTTATCGGGCGGCATGCGCGCGCGCGTTGCACTTGCGCGCACGCTGGTGACCGACCCCGAAGTGATGCTGCTCGACGAGCCGTTCGCCGCGCTCGATTTCCAGACGAAACTGGTGCTGGAAAGCGATATGGCCCGGCTGGTCAGGGGCCAAGGTCGCTCCGTCCTGCTGATCACACACGACGTCGAGGAGGCGGTCTCCTTGTCGGACCGTGTGATCGTCCTCACCCACCGTCCGTCCCGCATCAAGGCGATCCACGAGATCCACCTGGATTGCGACCGCAACGACATGATGGCCGCCCGCGACGCTGCGGGCTTCACCGCCCACGTACGCGAGATCTGGTCTCAGCTCGACGTGCGCATGGGCGAACGTTGAAAAGGAACCCGCGTGCAAGAAACCCGCTCCTCTGCGCCCCCGTATGCCCCGGCATCCCTCAAATGGCGCAGGCTAATTCGCCGCTGGCGCGGCAAGCTCGTCGTGGCTGCCTGTCAACTCGCGCTACTCGCCGCACTGCTCGCCCTATGGCAAGTTGCGACGTCGAGTCAGGCGCTGGCCTTCCTGTTCGGTTCGCCGAGCCAGATCTGGGGCTACCTGGTAAAGATGCAACAGGACGGCAGTCTCGTGCACGACGCCGGCGTGACTGGTATGGAGACGCTGCTCGGATTCCTGTTCGGCAATGTCATCGGCACTGTGCTCGGCTTGTCGCTATGGTATTCACGCTTCGTCTCGAAGGTCATGCAGCCGTTCATCGTTGCGCTGGGCTCGATTCCGATCGTCGCACTCGCGCCTATCGTGATCATCTGGTTCGGTACCGGGCTCGGGTCGAAACTCGCCATGTCGACGCTGTCCGTCGTGGTAGTGGCGCTGGTCACCGCGTACAAAGGGGCGACCAGCGTCGATGACGATCAGATCAATCAGATGCGCACGCTCGGCGCGACCAAGCGGCAGACTTTCCGCAAGCTGGTGATCCCCGCCTCACTGCGTGACATCTTTGCGGGCTTCAAGCTCACGGTCGGCTTTGCGCTGATTGGTGCCATTGTGGGCGAATTCATGTCGTCAGACGATGGGCTCGGCCACGCGATCTTCAAGGCGGGCAGCCTTTACATCATCCCCAAAGTATTCGCCGGCGTGGTGGTCACCATCGCGCTCGCGCTCTTCCTGTCGTTTCTCGTCGGTCGGCTCGAGCGATTCCTCATGCCCTGGCACAAGTTCGATTGATTTAAGCCATCCGCCGCGACGTCGCCGGCGGGTGGCATTTGGCAACCCCTGAAGGAGTAGGCAGCATCCTATGAGCACGCTATCCACACATCACCAGATCATCCGCAAGGATGACCTGAAGTACGCACTGACGGCTACCGATGGTTTCATCGCCGAAGTCTTGCCGGGCGAGATCTTCGAGGTCGAGACCGAATTGAACATCGGCGGCCACCTGATTACGGAGCTCGACGAAAAGCTGGACGAGTCGAAAGTGAAGCTCCCGTTCGTCAATCCGGCCACCGGGCCCGTGCGCCTGCGCGGCGCGAAGCCTGGCGATATGGTCGTGATCGACGTCCTCGAAGTTGGCGTGCACGGCCTCGGTTATACCGCGCTGTGGCCCGGCATCGGGATTTTTCCGGATTGGGTCCGTAAGAAGGAATTCGGCATCCAGAATCGCAACGTCGTCGTCGAAAATGGCATCGTCCACTGGAGCGACTCGCTCAAGCTGGAAGCCAAGCCGATGATCGGCGTGATCGGCGTGGCCCCCGTGGCGGGCGGCACGCTCACCGTCGACAACGGTACCCACGGTGGCAACCTGGACATCCAGGAAGTCACGAACGGCAATCGCATCATGTTTCCGGTGTTCCATGAAGGCGCGTACCTGTATTTCGGCGACGTGCACGCGTTGCAGGGCGACGCCGAGTGTAACGGCATGGGGGCAATCGAAATTCGCGGCCACCTGAAGCTCAAGGTCGATCTCGTCCGCGCGCCGAGCCGCATGACCTGGCCGCGCATCGAGACGCCGACGCACATCTGCACGGTCGGCTGCGCGCGGCCGCTCGACGATGCGCTGCGTATCGCGTTCGAGGAAATGGTCTATTGGCTGGAAGAAGGCTATGGCATCCCCGGTGCCGAAGCCTACATGCTGCTCGGCCAGATCGCGGAAGCGCGCTGTACCCAGATGGTGAATCCGAAATACACCTATATCTGCAAGGTCGACAAAAAGTACTTGCCCAAGCGTTGAGGGAACGGCATCGGCCGCGAATTCTGTGCGCGGCTGACCGGCACCGTTACAAGGCATCGGGACCGGACTCCCCGGTCACGATGCTGGCACCGGTTGGTGCGGGCACGGTGAACATTCCGTGGCCGACGATGCTGTCGGTCACCGCGTAAATCATTTATTGATTTCGAAGAAAGAGGAAGGAAAGGCAATGCCGATTTATCCCTATCGTTGTGAAACCTGTGGTTCGTTCTCCGTCATGCGTCCTGTCGCTGAGCGCGACGCGAGCTGCGCTTGCCCAACGTGTAGCGCTATCGCACAGCGCATGCTGGCCATGCCAGCGCTTGGATTGATGTCGTCGTCCGGGAGTGCCGAACGCCGGGTCAACGAGCGTGCGGTGTACACGCATCAGCATAGCTCGGGGTGCGGCTGCGGGTCGCGCGCGCAGTCAAGCGCCGAATCGCCGGTAAGCTGAATGGCGTCGCCGCGGGCGTCTTCGTGCGTCCTGCACAAAACACGGCGCTGCCCACCGTCCAGAGCAGCGTGCAGCGGAGTGACGCGATCGAGTTTAACCATTCATCTGCGCCCACGTCCTCAACGCACAAAGACCAGGTGAACCTATTGAGCCATTTGAACCTCCAGTTAGCGCAGGCACTGCTCGCACGCGGCGTCGATAGAGTGCATCAGCAGTTTGGCAAACCGGTGTGCATTTCCGTGTGCGATAGCCACGGTTTCCTGGTTGGATTTTTCCGCATGGACAATGCTCCCGTGCGCAGCATCCAGTTAGCGCACCAGAAGGCTTACACGTCTACCCGTATTGGTGTGACAACGGAGGCATTCCATGCGCGGCTGCGCCGCGAGGAAATTCCGATCAGCTATTTCTGCGATCCATTGTTGACTGCGTTGCCCGGCGGTGCGGTGCTAAGCGACGCGCAGGGCGCCGTGATCGGCGCGATCGGTATCAGTGGCCTCACGCCGGCCGAAGATCAGGCTGTCGCCGACGAACTTGCCCGCTTCGGGACTCAACGCAGCTTGCAGGGCGAAGCGCCATGAGGTGCAGCCTCGATAACGTGCTTGTCGTACCGCACATCGCTTCCGCGACGATCGAGACGCGCCTTGCGATGGGTAAGATCGCGACGGAAAACGTCATCAGTGTTCTGAAGGGCGAGAAGCCGCAGACCTGTATCAACCCCGAAGTATTGCGCTCTGCGGCGTAATAGCTTGTCGCCGCTGTCAGCGATTCAAAAAGAACTCATTGGAGAGGAAGTTATGGCAAAAGTTGGATTCATCGGTCTGGGTGTCATGGGTGCGCCGATGGCCGCCAATCTGCAGCAAGGCGGCCATCAACTCTTTGTGCATGATCGAAACCCTGCGCCGGCGGGCTTGATCGAGAATGGCGCGACGCTCTGCGAGTCCGGCAAAGCGGTCGCACAGCAAGCCGACATTGTTATCCTGATGGTGCCCGATACCCCACACGTGGAGTCCGTGCTCTTCGGGGAAAACGGCGTAGCAAGCGGACTCCGTGCGAACCAGATCGTGGTCGACATGAGCTCGATTTCGCCGATTGCGACAAAGGAGTTCGCGAGGAAGATCAACGAACTCGGATGCGAGTATCTCGATGCTCCGGTATCGGGTGGCGAAGTGGGTGCGAAGGCCGCGTCGCTGACGATCATGGTCGGTGGGTCGCAGGCGGTGTTCGACAAGGTCAAGCCTTTGTTTGAACTGGTGGGCAAGAACATCACGCTCGTCGGCGGTAACGGCGACGGCCAGACCACCAAGGTGGCCAATCAGATCATCGTCGCCCTGAATATTCAGGCGGTGTCAGAGGCGTTGCTGTTTGCCTCGAAGGCCGGCGCGGATCCAGTGAAAGTACGCCAGGCGCTGATGGGCGGCTTCGCGGCATCGCGGATTCTCGAAGTGCACGGCGAGCGGATGATCAAGCGCACGTTTGATCCGGGCTTCCGCATCGAGCTGCATCAGAAGGACCTCAACCTCGCCTTGCAGGGCGCCAAGGCGCTTGGCGTTTCCTTGCCTCATACCGCGTCCGCGCAGGAACTGATGAACGCCTGCGCCGCGAACGGCATGAGCAAGCTCGACCACTCGGCTCTGTGCAGGGCAATCGAATTGCTGTCCAGCCACGAAATCGCCGGCAACTAATCGCTACCTGTTGTTGTGAATGGACGCGACTGGGCGGGTCATACGCTTCCCCAGCGTTTCCAGATGAAATCGGCTTTCCCAACCCGCTTTTCACCATTGCTTATATAACTCGCGACTACTGTATTGCGCGTGTTGATCGTATGTGCATCGTATTGATACATGGAGGTTTGTCTCATGAGTTCAGAAGTCGGCAAGATCGCATTGATCACTGGAGCAGGCAGCGGTATCGGACGCGCGACCGCTCGCAAGCTGTTTCAGCACGGCTACCGTGTGGTGCTCGCTGGACGAAACAAAGCACCCCTCGAGGCGTTAGCCGACGAGGCGCGGCAATTCGGACAAGAGGCACTTGCCGTTCCCACCGACGTCACCGACGCCGCTAGCGTCGCTGCCCTCTTCGACGCGATACGACAACGCTACAATCGCCTCGATCTTCTCTTCAACAATGCCGGCCGCGGTGCACCGGCCGTCGATATCGACGAACTCAGTCTGGACGATTGGCACGCCGTCGTGAACACGAATCTCACGGGTGCCTTCCTCTGCACGCGTGCTGCCGTCGCGCTGATGAAAACGCAACTGCCGCGCGGCGGCCGTATCATCAATAACGGCTCGATCTCCGCGCACGCACCACGTCCGAACAGTATCGCCTATACGGCCACCAAGCACGCGATCACCGGCCTGACCAAATCGACATCACTCGATGGACGCAAGTACGACATCGCCTGCGGACAGATCGACATCGGCAACGCTCTCACCGACCTGGCGGCACGCATGGCAAAAGGAGTTCCACAGGCCAACGGTGAAATTGCCGTCGAACCGCTAATGGATGTCGAGCACGTCGCCGGTGCGGTCCTGTATATGGCCGATTTGCCACTCGATGCGAACGTGCAGTTCATGACCGTTATGGCTAGCAAGATGCCGTTTGTCGGGCGTGGGTAGCGAAGAGACAACGGCCGAAGGCGCGTGGTTCGGCCTATGTCTGCGGTGTAAGTTTGCGCATGGGAGACGATCCTTGTGAGCTAAAGAGCCAGCGTTTCGTGCGCCTTGACGATCTCGCTTGCCACCACCTCGATATGCTCGCGCTTGAGCATTGCCTTTGCGCGTAGCAACTGATACGCGTGTTCTTCCGATACGCCACGCCGTTCCATCACGAGTTGCGTGGCCTGCTGGATCACTCGAACGCTCGCTTGCTTCTTTTCGAGCCGCTCAATGTATCGATCGCGCATTCGCAATGCCTGACATTGCGTCAACGCCACCGCAATCGCGGTCATCAATCCGAATGAGCGCACCGGCGACTGTATCACCGCCGGCGCGTTCAGGCGCAGCACCGCTTCGACGGTAATCGGATTTTCATAGGTCACCACCGGAATCACGGGCGGCGACATGCCGGTTCCGAGCCACGGGAAATTGACCGAGAGGGTTTCGGTGCGCATCGCCATCAGCACGAGCCCGGTTCCGAAGGGCAACCTGTCGAGTGTCGGCCAGTAGACCTCCACGTCGCACCCGATGCGGTGGAGTTGCGCGAGAAGCTCGTCGCCATCCTGATCCTGCGGATGAATCACAACGACTTTCAGTGAGCGCAAATCGCGCAGGATCGCTAAGGTATCCGCGGCCCACTTCATTGTTCCGCCCCGGTATGCAAGCACTCGTGACGCGTGTCTGCGGGTCGTTCCGGCGCGCTGCGCAAGGAGAGGTCGACCGTACGGCGATAAACGGTCCTGCCAAACCTCGGCACGATCGTGTACTCGTCGTATGACTTGCTTTGGATATGGATCCAGCGATGTAGAGCATGTGGCACGATGATTCCTTGAAGACGCAAAATAGGAAATCGGCCGTGCGGGCATCCGGAAGCGCCGTGTCGTCGGGGGGCCGAACCGCGAGTTTTCTGCTGGTGTAGCCGCCAGCGTCTAGCGATGAGAGAAGATTAAGTCGAGCCCGAGGACGAATCTACTCTACGGTTGGATACGCCAATGCCGCGTTAGGGTACCCCGCTTATACGGACGTATAAGCACCGTGAGCGGTGAACGCTGACGATCAACCGCCCGTCTCTGTCGATATCAGGACGGCGGTCTCGCAATACGTGATTGAACGCATTCAATTACCAATGCCCAATGCGCGCCGCTCATCAGTGACGCGGCGTTGCGGAACTTAAAGCTGCACTCCGCGCGTGAGCGCGCCATCCACTACCAGATTCGCCCCGCTCACGAAGCTCGCTGCCGGGCTCGCGACGAACGCGACCACGTTCGCGATCTCCTGCGGGCGCGCCATGCGTCCGCAGGGATTCAACGCGAGGGCTTCCGCGAACAGCTGCGGATCGTTATGTTCGATGTGATCCCACACACCGCCTTCGAAATAGACATTGCCCGGCGACACGGCGTTCGCCCGGATGCCCTTCGGCGCGAGGTGGTACGCGATGCCTTGCATGTAGTGGATCAGCGCCGCCTTGAAGGTCCCGTACGGGCCGGCGGCAAAATCGATTTCACGGCCCGACACGCTCGATATCGCGATGATCGAGGCAGCCTTACTCGCTTCGAGAAACGGCAGCGCGGCGTCGACCAGGTTGACCGTACCCATCAAGTCGGTGTCGAACTCCTTGCGCCACGATTCGAGATCGTTGCCGATCGACAGCGCGCTCACATTGGCGACAACGATGTCGATGCCGCCCAGTTGCGCGGCTGCGTCACGGGTCCAGGCCTGTAACACCGGACCGTTCGAAACGTCGACCGAAGCGCCGCACACCTTGACCGCACCAGCGGTGCGCTGCACGATGTCGGCCACTGTCTGTTCCACGGCGGCGCCATCACGCGCGCAAAGCGCGACGTCAGCGCCCTCCGCTGCCAGCGTTTGCGAAATGGCGCGGCCGATACCCTTGGTGCCGCCGGTTACGAGTGCCTTCAAACCTTTGAGTTTCAAATCCATAGTGGCGTCTCCTTAGTCAGCCGGTGCGAGATATTTTTTGCTGATCGCCGCGCCGACCGAATACTTCGGGTCGACGAAATTGCCCAATCGCACCTTGCCGCATTGGCTGAGCATCATGTAGGCATCCCAGCGGTCGAAGCCGTATTCCCTTTCCATCCACAGCACCAGTTCGTGATACGCGATGCGCGTTGCGTCCTCAAGCGGGCGCGCGCTACCGATCGCCATCAGCAGCTCGTCGGTTTCGAGGCGCGGCCATTCGATGTGCCAGCCCTTGATCAGATCGACGTGGATCGTGGTCGTGCTGGCGTATTCAACGGCGGTGCCGCACACTTCGCCGTCACCCTGGCAGGCGTGTGCGTCGCCGATAAAGAGCCGCGCACCCGCGGAGCGGACCGGCAGATAAGTGATGCTACCCGGGCCCATGTCGGGCACGTCCATATTGCCGCCGTGGTTGTCCGGCGTGAGCGAATTGATCGAGTCGATTTCCGGCGACAGGCTCAGTGTGCCGATATGCGGCTTGTACGGCAGCGTAACGCGCTTGCTCCAGTACACGCCTTCTTCGTCCACGTCGATCTTGCGGGTGATCTCGGGCAGCGGCTCATTGAGGGTTGCGGTGTATTCGGTACCGGTCAGCGCGCCGAAGCGCGGAATCAGGCAGCAGGTGCCGCGCGGATTGTCGCCGCGCGGCAACATCGACTCGATGTACACCGCTACCACATCGCCCTTCTCCGCGCCGTCGATCATGATCGGACCACTTTGCGGATTCAGGAACGGCACCCGCAACTTCTGACTCGGCAGATCCTGTTCCGTGAGGATCTTGCCGTCGAATGCATCGCGTGTCTGAACCACAACCCGGTCGCCCGGGGCAATGTTCATCACCGGCGTCGAGTACGGTCCGATGGTGTAGTGAAATGTGCCCTGACGGGATTCGCTGAGTTCATGCGTTTCGTGGACCTGGCCGCGTGCGACGCCGCGCGTGTACATGATCGATTGTTCCAGCCAGTTCATCATGGTGTTCCTGCTCAATTGCGGGTTGTCGAAGTGAATGGGCGCAACGTTGACATCGCATCACACTGAAATTAGCGCTCTCACGTTATTGGTTTCCATCTGGTCTCCACGCCCCGCTGACACGACCTGGCCACGTACCAGCACGACATAGTCGTCGGCTACCGCCTGCGCGAAATCGAAAAATTGTTCTACCAGCAGGATCGACAGCGATCCCTTCAGTGAACGGATCACCGCCTCGATCTCCATGACGATCGACGGCTGGATGCCCTCGGTTGGTTCGTCGAGAATCAGCAGCTTTGGATTGGTCAGAAGCGCCCGGCCAATCGCGAGCTGTTGCTGCTGTCCGCCGGACAGATTCCCTGCGATGCGCCGGCGCACCGTCTTCAGCACAGGAAAGGTATGAAAGACATCGTCGAAGGAAAATTGCTTGCCCTTGGCGGTCTGATTGCGCTCGCCCGCGTAGGCGCCGATGCGCAGGTTTTCTTCGACGCTGAGTTGCGGAAAAATCTCGCGTCCTTGCGGTACGTAGCCGAGACCCGCCAGCACGCGTCGGTGCGACGGCGTGCGCGTCAGCGGCTGGCCCGCCAGTTCGATTTCGCCGCCTTTGACCGGCAGCAACCCGACGAGGCATTTCAGCAAGGTCGTCTTGCCCACGCCATTGCGGCCGAGTACAACAGTGCATGCGCCTTCGGCCACGTTCAGCGACACGTCGCGCAATGTGTGGCTGCTGCCGTAAAACTGATTGAGTGCGGAAATTTTCAGCATGCTCACCGTCCGAGATAAACCTGAATCACGCGTGGATCGTGGCGCACGCTCTCCATCGATCCCTCACCGAGCAGCCGCCCCTCATGCAACACGCTGACGAGGTCCGCGATCTCGCCGACAAAATCCATGTCGTGCTCGATCACCACGACCGCCCGCTCGGGCGACTTGAGCCGCGCGATCAGTTCGGCGGTGCGTGCGGTTTCGTGGTCGGTCATGCCTGCAACCGGTTCGTCGAGCAGGATCACTTGCGGGTCTGCGACAAGCAGCATGCCGATTTCGAGCCACTGCTTCTGGCCGTGCGACAGCGTGCCGGCCATCCGGAGCCCTTGATTCTCGAGACCGATCGTCTCGAGCACTTCGTCGATGCGCCGGTTCTGCGGTACGCCGAGACGCGAGCGAACCATGTCCGCATAGCCGCGGCCGTTGCGAATCGCAAGTTCGAGGTTTTCGCGGACCCGCAGCGCTTCGAACACACTCGGCTTCTGGAATTTTCGGCCGATGCCCAGGCGCGCGATGGACGTTTCGTCGAGCGTCGCGAGGTTCGTGACCTTGTTCAGAAATACCTCGCCGGCTGCCGGCCTGGTCTTTCCCGTGATGACGTCCATCAAGGTCGTCTTGCCCGCACCGTTCGGACCGATGATGGCGCGAATTTCGCCGTATCGAAACTCCATCGACAGGTTCGTGATCGCCGCAAAGCCGGAAAACATGACCGACAGGCCGCTGACGTAGACGGCGGTAGCCAGTTGTGGCTGGTTCATTGGCCGCCCCCGTTGCTGTCACCACCAGTGGCCTTGAGCGTTCCCCATAGGCCATTGCTGAAATACACGACGATCACGAGCGTCACGCCGGCAAGGATGAACGGCCACAACGCAGGCAGTTGCGCGGTCAGCCAGAACTTGAGTCCGTTGACCACGATAGCGCCGACAATCGCGCCGATCAGGGTGCCGCGCCCACCGATGGCCACCCACACGGCAATCTCGACGGACAGTTGCGGCGACACGATAGTCGGGTTGACGATGCCGACTTGCGGCACGTACAGCATCCCGGCAAACGCCGCGAGGACCGCCGAGAGACACCACGCGAAGAGCTTTAGCGTATGCGTGCGGTAGCCGAGAAAGCGCATCCTCGCTTCGTCGTCGCGCACGGCGATTAGCGCCCTGCCAAAACTGGAGCGTGCGAGAAAGCGCACGCCGACATAGGCCACTACCAGCAGCAGACACGAACACACCGCGAGGCCTATCTGCGTGGAGGTATCGGCAAGCTTATGTCCCGCGAGGCTCGTGAAACCGGTCATGCCGTTGTTGCCGCCGAGGCCCACGTCGTTGATGAACAACAGCAGCATCAGCGCATACGTGAGCGCCTGGGTGATGATCGACAGATACACGCCATTGATGCGTGAGCGGAACGTGACGAAGCCGAACGCGCCCGCGACCAGCACGGTGACGACGATCGTAGCGATGATCGTCACATCGAGCCGCGAGAGGATCTTCCATAGTGCGGGAAAGTCGCTCGCCCCCATGTACTGCAGGAAGTCCGGCAATACATGGGTGTCGGCATAGGAGCCGTTCAACAGATACATGGCCATCATATAGCCGCCTATGCCGAAGAAGATGCCGTGCCCGAGGCTCAGGATGCCCGCATAGCCCCATACCAGATCGAGCGCCAGCGCGAGCAACGCGAAGCACATGATCTGTCCGATCAGGTTGATGCCGAACAGCGACAGATGCAGCGCATTCGACTCGGGAATCACAAAATAGGCAAAGGGCAGATAGAGCGCGAGCAGGATCAGCACCGGGACGATGCCGACCTCCACAGACTGGCCCATCCATTTCGTTGCGAACGTCGACAAGGTGAATCTCCTGCTGGTACGCGGATCGGGAAACGTGTTCATACGCGAGTCTTCAATGCAAAGAGTCCTTGCGGGCGCTTCTGGATAATTAGCACGATGAGCAGAAGCACGGCCACCTTGGCGGCAACTGCTCCGTAGAACGGCTCGATAAACTGGTTGATTTCGCCCAGCGCGAGCGACGATACGACTGTCCCCGCGAGACTGCCCGCACCGCCGAGCACCACCACCATGAACGAGTCGACGACGAAGCCCGTGCCCATCGACGGATTGACGCTGGCAATCTGCGTCAACACCACGCCGGCCAGTCCTGCGAGGCCGGCGCCGAGGCCGAACGCAATGCGATCGACGCGCTCGGCGGGTACGCCCAGGCAGCGCGCCATGTCGCGCAGCTGCGTGGTGGCGCGCATCAGCAAACCCAGCTTCGTGAAGCGAACCACAGCGAAGGTCGCGCCGAAGATCAACACGGCTAGGACGATGGCAAACACGCGGTTGTAGGTCACGAAAAAGCCGGGCGCGACCTGCATGCCGCCGTTGAGAAAGCCCGGGGTGATGAACTCGACATTCTGCGAGCCGAACAGCACCTGAATCAGCTTGATCAACGCAATGCTGACCGCCCAGGTAGCGAGCAGCGTCTCGAGCGGCCGGCGATACAGAAACCGGATGACGAAGAATTCGAGCAACATGCCGCACGCTGCGCAGATCACGAACGCCACGGGAATCGCAATGAAAATGTAGGCGTCGAACCAACCCGGCAGATACGCCTGCATGAAACGTTCGACGAGATACGTCGAGTACGCGCCGATCATGATGAATTCGCCATGCGCGAGATTGATCACACCCATCAGGCCGAAGACGATCGACAGGCCGAGCGCCGTCAGCAACAACACGCCGGCATAGCTTAAGCCGCTAAACAGAATCGACAAGCCCTTGCCGAGCGACAGCCACGTGTCCATGTGGCGTATCGCGCCCTGCACTGCAGGCAGCACGTCCGGATCGGAACGCACGGAATCCTGCGCCGCAAAGTTCGCCAGCGCGGTCCGCGCGGTTTCGCTCGGCACTTCGGCCACCGCCTTGATCGCCGCCAGGCGGTCGGCCTTCACATTGCTGTTCAGCCCGCGTTTAGCCAGCGCCAGTGTGAGAATGGTCGCGATATCCGGGTCGCGCTGCGCCTTGACCGCGCGGGCGACGACAGCGGGATCGA
The DNA here is from genome assembly GCF_046026675.1 of Paraburkholderia sediminicola. Lineage (GTDB taxonomy): Bacteria > Pseudomonadota > Gammaproteobacteria > Burkholderiales > Burkholderiaceae > Paraburkholderia > Paraburkholderia sediminicola_F. The sequence continues at coordinate 3,598,423 of NZ_JAQQEY010000002.1, forward strand.
GCAACGCAAAGAACTTGTCGACTTGCCGCGCAGCTGTCGCGCGGGTGTCCTGCTGTGACGAGAACAGGTCCATTTCCGCGGATGCCACCGCGAGCTTGCGCATCATCACGATACTCGCCACATAGGGCGAATCCGCCGGCGCATTGGCGCGCGGCTGAAGGGTCGCGGCGTCGAGCACGGGGTTCCCCTGCAGCGTCGCCTGACCGTCTGTGCTGCACACCAGCGCGCCATTGCGAATCGCATCGACGATCTGACGCGCCCACGCACGCTCATGCGTATCGTCCGACACGCCGGTTTCGACAAATTGCTCCAGTGCCGCGGCCTTATCGCTGTTCGTCGCGCAAAACGACGTGAGCATCGCAGCACGGCCCGGCGCGGCGCTCGCGGTAGTGGCCCAAACAAGCGCCAGACAAGCGATCGCGAAAAAGATCTGCCTGAAATTGATCATGGGTGTTTCCATTCGATCCTGCTACGGGAACCGGCATGCTTGCGCATACCGATCCCACCACGGCCAGACTGCCTGACTACCAGACCGTCCGGCAGAGACTGTCAAGCCTTGCCGATGAACGGGCTGAACGGCACCGGCTTCTCGATGTCTTTAGACTTCCACAAAATGTCGAAGCCCTGAGTCGCATTGATCGAGCCGATCATGTCGCCACGCCACAAGTACTGCGTGGAAGCGTCCATCTTCACCGTGTAACCCGCCGGATCGACCATCGACTGACCCGCGAGCGCCTTGCGCACCGCGTCCGTGCTGGTCGAGTGCGCTTTCGCAGCAGCCTGCGCCCACAGATTGATGCCGAGATAGGTCGACACCATCGGGTCGATCACCATGTCCGGCCGATGCTTCAGGTTATGGACGCCCACGTAGTTCTTCCAGTCGCTCTTGAACTGGCGGTTCTGCGGCGTATCGACGTTCTGGAAGTAGCACCAGCAGCTCAGGTGGCCGACCAGCGGCTTCGTATCGAGGCCTTCCAGATCGCTGTCGACCACGTCCAGACCTAGAATCGGAATATCGGTTGCGCGCACGCCCTGGTTGACCGCTTCCTTGAACATCGCCGGAATCGAATCGCCGACCACGGTCATCACGACGATGGCCTGGCCGCCCGGTTGCGCGGCGAAGTCCTTGATGTCGCGCACGATGGTCTGGAAGTTCGACTGCCCGAATGGAACATAGTGTTCGCGCCATGCCGAGTCAGGAATGTTCTTTGTCTTCAGGTAGCCCTTGAGCATCTTGTTGATCGTGCGTGGCCAGACGTAGTCGCTGCCGATCATGTAGAAGCGCCTGGCACCGCCGCCCTGGTCACTCATCAGGTAATCGATCGCCGGCAGCACCGAACTGCTCGGCGGCGAGTTCAGATAGACAACGTTCTTCGACTGCTCTTCGCCTTCGAAGTGAAGCGGATAAAACAGCAAACTGTCCTGCGACTCGACCACCGGCAACACCGACTTGCGCGACACCGACGTCCAGCAGCCGAACAGCGCCGCGCACTGGTCGCGCAAGATCAGTTGCTTCGAGAGCTGCGCATACATGGGCCAATCCGACGCCGGATCGACGACAACGCCCTGAAGCTTGCGTCCGAGCACGCCGCCCTTGGCGTTGATTTGATCGATCGTCATCAGTGCCGTATCTTTTAGCAGCGACTCGCCGTTGGCCATCGTTCCCGATTGCGAAAACAGCAGACCGAGTTTGATCGGATCGCTGGCTCCCGCGGCAAACGCAGCCTTAGGTAGCGCGGTGCCTGCAGCGCTCACCAATCCGGAGCCGACTGCCGACAGAAAGGTACGTCTTTTCATTTGCTTCACTCCGACATGGATTAGAAATCGCAAACGCAAAAAGCCCGAAACCAGACAAGCTGGTTTCGGGCTTTTTTGGCCGGTGCCGCTCAAGACGCCTTTGTCTCGAACAGCGAAATGGATGCTGTGGATCCCCGTGATGCACGGCGGCTCAGCACGACCTTATAAGCAATGGCCATGCCAGAGGTTCGGGTTCAGAAGGGATGCTGGCGGCAAAACCCTTTTGTGAAATGGATGCAAATTGTTTGGTTGCGTACCGGCCAAAGCGGAAGGCATTATAAATAAGCAGTTTGCGCGACTGACTGCATTGAGTACCGCCCAAAGACAGTGCGAACGCGCACCACTCACGTGCCACACGCACAAACGGCGCACTTCCCTAGTGATCACCGGTTTTGACGAATGACACGTATTGATGCCAGCCGTACCTCGGACCCAATCAGAATTGGCGTCCTGTATTCACGCTCAGGCGTAACCTCGGCCGCGGAGCTCACTCAACTGCAAGCCACCATGCTTGCGGTGGAGGAGATCAATCGCGCAGGCGGCGTGTCAGGACGCGAGATCGAACTAGTCTGTCTGGATCCGCAATGCCAGCCGCGGCGGTATGCCGACCTCGCCGAGCAACTGATTCTCGAACACCGGGTTCGGGTCATCGTCGGCTGTTATATGTCCAGCACGCGCAAGGCGGTTATTCCGATTGTCGAACGGCACAACGCGCTGCTCTTCTATGCGACACCGTATGAAGGCTTCGAATACAGCCGCAACGTGATCTACACGGGCGCAGCGCCCAATCAGAACACCCTACCGCTCGCCGGTTTCATGCTCACGCAGTTCGGCTCACGCGTGAGCATGATCGGTTCAGATTATGTCTGCCCATACGAGTCAAATCGCGTGATGAGCGATCTGATCCTCGAACGCGGCGGAGAAAAGGTGGACGAGACCTATCTGTCGCTTGATGCGCCGTGGGAGAGTTATCTGGATGCCGCAAAGCGGATCAAGCAACTCGCACCCGACTTCATTTTCTCCACGGTAGTGGGCGAAGGCATTCCGCATCTGTACCGTGCTTTTGCACAGGTTGGGCTCGATCCGTACCGCACGCCTATCGCCAGCCACATGACCAGTGAAGCCGAAATCGCGGTAATGGGAAACGATCTCGCACAAGGACACATCACCTCGGCCGCGTACTTCCAGAGTGTGGATACAGCCGCAAACCTCGGCGCCGTCGCCCGCTATCAGGCCCGCTTCGGCGACGATCAGCCGACCAACATGTGCTGGGAAGCCTCGTATTTCCAGATGCATCTGCTCGCGGATGCGATCCGCCGCGTCGGCTCCGACGACCCGACGCTGTTGCTGCGCGTGTTGCCCGGACTCGAATTCGATGCGCCGCAAGGCCGTGTGCGTATCGACGAGCACAATAACCACACCTACCTGCATCCGTTGATCGGCCGGGTCGACGCGCATGGCCGCTTCGATATCATCGGGCGGGCGCCTGAACGCGTGAAGGCGGATCCCTACGTCGTCTCTCACAGCACACCGACGTGGACCGCGCATGCGCATCCTGAACTCACACGCGCGGGAGCAGATCGATGAAGCAGACCGCGCAGACGCCAGCGATCCTGCGCGACCTGCGTTCGCTAAAAGTCGTTGTGATTCATCCGCAGGATCAGGATGGCGAAGAGTTGCTCGCACAGCTTCAGCGCATTGGCTGTGACGTACAGGTATGCTGGCCGCGCCTCGACAGCCTGCCTTGCGACACCGGCCTCGTCGTCATGGCGATGCGTCCTGAGACGCTGTCGGTCGATTATCCGTGGCTCGGAACCAGCACATCGCCGCCGGTGATTCCGGTCGTGACTTACGAGAACCCGATCACCATCGAAGCGGTTCTGCGGTTGAATGCGTTCGCGACGATCCCGTCGCCGGTCCGTTCGTTTGGGTTATTGACAGCCATCGCCGTCGCGCTCACGCAATTCAAGGCATCCCGCGCACGTGAGCGATACATCGAACGGCTCGAGCAGAAGCAGGCCAAGGTTCGAGTGATCCAGCAGGCCACGCGGATCGTCATGGACTCGCGCGGCATGTCTGAAGAAGATGCGTATCAGCTGCTGCGCTCACAGGCCATGCTCAAACGCGAACAGATCGAGACGGTGGCCGGCGACATCGTCAAGGCACACGAAACCCTGAGTTTCTAACCTCGGCGCGGTGGCGTCGCGACAGCCATGAAACACCGCGCCACCTGAACACCGCTGTACGGCACGGGAAAAAGTCGACACGTCGAAAAGCAGGCTGTCGACTGGATTCCCGTGCAAATGGCGAGTCGAGTATCAGGCGGCTGCCGAGTTCGGCCTATGGGCAATGAAGTCAATTTCGACGAGCGCGTCGCGCGCCAATCCAGTCACGCCGATGCAGGTCCGTGCCGGCAATTTCCCCTGCGGGAAACGGGCAGTGCAGGCAATCGGTGGCTGAAGACGAAGCTCTTCCGCGCGAGGCGAGGCCACCGGCACATCACGCTCAGGCGCTTTCCAGGGCCGGAAGCAGCGCCGGCGCACTCGTAAGAAAGGCGCGCACGTGCATCGCAATCACCGCGTCGCTAGGCGTGGTGTTGTCATTCGAATAGATACGGCGGCGAATTGCAAGGTGGGATACCGCACCGTGCAGCAGCCAGCCGACCTCGGTCAGATGAGCCGGATCGGCCGGTACGCCACGTCCCAATTCGTGCGCCGTCTCAGTGACGATGATCTCAAGCGCATGCGTCACAACGGCATTTGTGTACGTTGGCGCCATTTGTAGATCTTCAAGCGACGAGTATAAGAACAGGCGAAGCCACTGCCGCGTCAGCAGGGTGTCGTAGTACTCGCGATAAAAGGTATTGAGCCTGCTTTCGAGGGGCACACTGCGGTCTTTCAGCTGAACAAACCACAGCGCCTTGAAGGTCCCCACAATTTCGCGCTTGTAAACTTCGTCGATCAGCGCAGCCTTGCTAGGGAACAGGCTATACAGCAAACGTTGTGACACGCCACAAGCCTCCGCAATCGCGCGAGTCTGCGCGTTCAGGCCGTGCTCGGCGAAATATTCGGCGGCCTTCTCCAGCACGCGCGCCTGACGCTCGGCACGTGGCAGACGCTGCGGTGCTTTCTTCATCGGCCGCTTGACCGGCGCGCGACCCGCTACGGTCTTGCTCCCCGGCTCTGCAACATCCCTGGATTTGGCCTTCATAACGCTCCTGTGTCCATCGATTCTGATAAATAAGTCTTCACATGACGACTTATGGTTTGGTAGAGTATATCGTCCGGGTACGCGGAAGAATCTCGCCAGGCACCCGGACGCAGCCATTCATTATCTCAGGCTGCCGCGAAGCGAGCTCCATCTTTGATTGCCGACGACCGCAACCGCTCAATTTGAAGCGTTTGAGCGCCTGTCGCACAAACCGGATTCCGTTTCCGCCCATGTCTTTGTCAAGCCGCCAGCCAGTCATCATCGCGCTGATCGTCGCCAGTGCCTATTTCATGGAGAATCTGGATGCGACGGTGATCGCGACCGCCCTGCCCCACATGGCCGCCACGTTCGGCGTCACGTCCGTGAGCCTGAGTATCGGCATGACTGCCTATCTGCTGGCGCTGGCGGTCTTCATTCCAATCAGCGGATGGGTGGCCGACCGCTTTGGACAACGTCGGTGTTCGGTGGCGCGATCATCGTGTTCACCGGCGCCTCCATACTTTGCGGGCTGAGCAATGGCCTCGTCGAATTCACCATTGCGCGGATCCTGCAGGGAATCGGCGGCGCGATGATGGTGCCGGTAGGCCGCCTCGCCGTGCTACGCAGCACCGAAAAGCGTCACCTGATGCGCTCGATAGCCTACATCACGTGGCCCGGCCTCGCCGCACCGGTATTGGGTCCAGCGCTGGGCGGGTTTATCTCGACCTATTTCAACTGGCGCTGGATCTTTCTGCTCAACGTACCGATCGGTTTGCTGGGCATGAAGACCGTCACGACGCCGATCCTCAAACGCTTTGGCTTTCGCAAGGTCATGATCGTCAATGGGCTCCTTACCGCCGCGACAATCGCTTCGTGCAGCCGGCTTTCGCCGGACACGCCGCGCGCGCTGATCACGCTGGTGCTGCTGGTCGGCGGCCTGTGCCGGTCGATGCAGTTCACAAGCATCAACACGCTCGCGTTTGCGGACGTCCCCGCCGGCGAGAATGAGTTCAGCGAGCACATTCTTTAGCATGGTCCAGCAGATGACCATCGGTCTGGGCATCGCATTTGGTGCAATCGCGCTGCACGTTGCGGTCCTGGTTCATGGAAATCACGCACAGCTCTCACTGGCCGATTTCCGGATCGCCTTCCTGCTAGTGTCTGCGCTGGTGCTGTTCTCGGTCCTCTACTTTATCGGCATGGAACCGGATGCAGGCCGGGAGGTGAGTGGCCATACACGGATCGCACCGCGATAGCGCGGAATTAAACCGAGTGAATTCACATGTCCTGATGGGCATAACCGTGGAAGTTGAACAGAGAGATAGTCCGTGCAGGAAAAAAGCGTTACCCCGTCTTCAGGACGGCTGGCCGCCTCGGCTGGTGTCTTGCCAATAGCAGACGTAGCAATCCCCCGTAGCGCCTCGCAACAGATGCTGATCCTCGTGGGCATTTGCATCGCCGTGCTCGTGCTGCCGCTGAATTTCGGCGGTGCGGCCGTGTCCGCGCCGGCCATCGGCACCGCCTTGGGAGGCAGTCCAGTGGCGGTCAACTGGATTCTCAACGCCTTCATGCTGAGCTTCGGCAGCAGTCTGATGGCCTCGGGAGCGCTTGCCGATCTGTTCGGACGAAAGCGTGTATTCGCCATAGGCGTGGTGCTCTTCGCGTTGACGTCACTTGGGATCGCCGCGGCGCCGACTCTGTTGTGGGTCGATTTTCAGCGCGCGCTACAGGGCATTGCCGCCGCGTTTGTGCTGGCCGGTGCGTCGGCAGCACTCGCACAGGAGTTCGACGGACATGGGCGCGCCCGCGCGTTCAGCATGCTCGGCACCACCTTCGGCATCGGCTTGGCGCTTGGCCCACTACTCGCCGGGTTTCTCACGGAGACGTTCGGTTGGCGTTCGTTCTTCCTGGTCGATGCCGCAATCGGCTTGACCGGATTTGCACTCGGCGTTCCGAAGCTAAGAGAATCGTACGACCCGAATGCCATGGGTCTCGATTGGCCTGGCGCCGCCAGCTTCACCGCCGCGCTGACACTCTTCACGTTCGGGCTGTTGCAAGGTCCGGAAAGCGGCTGGAGCAGCCCTCTCATTATTGGACTGTTCTCAGGCGCCGCGGCGATGTTCATCGCGTTCGTCCGGATCGAAAGGCGTGCTTCCGGGCCCATGCTCGACCTGTCGCTGTTTCGCTATCCGCGCTTCGTGGGTGTGCAGGCGCTCCCGCTAGCGACGGCATTTTGTTACGTTACGCTGCTTCTAGTCTTGCCTACGCGCTTTATCGGAATTGAAGGACATTCTGCGATCGACGCCGGCTTGATGATGCTCTCGCTATCGGCGCCGATGCTCTTTGTCCCTATCACGGCGGCATTGCTCACGCGATGGATGTCGGCCGGTGTCATTTCAGCGGCCGGCCTCATCATAGCGGCGGTCGGTATGCTTTGGTTCAGTGGCATCGCGCCTGACGCGCCATCCGGCACCCTGACACTTCCGCTGCTCATCATCGGAGTCGGAGCCGGCCTGCCGTGGGGCCTGATGGATGGCTTGTCAGTCAGCGTCGTTCCAAAGGAACGCGCGGGCATGGCAACCGGCATCTTCAGCACGACGCGTGTAGCCGGAGAGGGCATGACGCTCGCAATTGCCGGCGCGGTACTTGCGGTCCTCACACGTCTAAGGCTATCCGACGCACTCGCAGCGTTCCCGCCCGTTTCGCGCAATGCCGCCGCGCAAGCCGCCCAGCGCGTGGCAACCGGCGATCTCCCACATGCCATCGCTCTTCTGCCCGCGCTGGGGCAGCCCATTCTCGCGCAGGCATACGATGGCGCATTCCGTATCCTGCTCCACATTCTCGTGGCAATCACACTGGCCTCCGCGCTCGTCGTGCTTGGATTTCTCGGTCGCACGCCATCCACTGCGAGCCCTACCGATGCCGGTCCCGCGCTTCTGGGCGGCGAAGGGGCGGTTGATTAAGAACACGTTCGGGGTGAGTTGGCGATCCGTCATGCGCCCATCTCGCGCCCCCGATCTGTGACGTTTTCTCACAAAGTCAATATTTTTCGTGCATTGTCGTACCCTTGGTCAGGGCGCTTAATCATCCTCAAGAGCATTCCGTAACGCGTAAATCTGGAGGAAGCCATGGATCTCGGGCCGCGCAAACCTGCGATTTCCGATCGATTGATGAAACGGATCGCCTGGCGGCTCGCGCCGCTGATGATTGTGATGTACATCGCGAACCAGCTTGACCGTGCGAACATCGGCTATGCCGCGCTGACCATGAACGCCGAACTCCACATGACGACGGCGCAATACGGCTTCGCGGCAAGCCTGTTTTTTCTCGGCTATATTCTGTTCGAAGTGCCGAGCAATCTGTGCATGCATCGGTTTGGCGCGCGGCTGTGGATGACGCGCATTCTGCTCAGTTGGGGTCTGCTCTCCTCGCTGACGAGCTTCGTCCCTGACTCCCGCTGGCTCTATATCGCCCGCTTCTTTCTTGGCGCGTTCGAAGCCGGCTTGTTTCCGGGCATGGTGTATTACCTCACGCTGTGGATGCCGGCGCGCAATCGCGTATGGATGATGTCTCTGTTCGTGACAGCGATCCCGCTAACCGGCGTGCTCGGGGCACCGGTGTCCACCTGGCTGATGGCACATGCGAACGTGTTCGGTATCACCGGCTGGCGTGCAATGATTCTGCTGGAGGGGGTCCCTGCAATCATCCTGGCCGGGATTGTCTATTTCCGGCTGACGGACGACCCGTCTCGCACCCGCTGGCTTTCCGCTGCGGAAAAGAGTGAAATCGCTGCGGCGCTGGCTGCCGAATGGGCCGAGGCGGCGGCCGCCACCTCGCCGTCGAGCGCCTGGAAGGCGCTCGGCAATCCGAAAGTATGGGCGCTAGGTGTCGTCTACTTCGGCACCAATGCCGGCATCATCGGCTTGCTCTATTTCCTGCCGCAAGTCGTTAAAACGTTTGAAAGCACTTTCGGGGTGAAGTACAGCCTCGTGGATATCGGACTGATCACAGCGATTCCATTCGGCGTGGCCGTTGTCGCGACGCTCATCTGGGGCCGTGTGGTGAGTCGCCATCAAGTCGGCGCCTGGCACGTAGCAGGCCCGTTGCTGGTGTGCGCGGCCGCACTCTCGGTAGCCCTGCTGCTGAAATCTCCCTACCAATCGATCATTGCCCTTTCGATCGGCTCCGCGGCCTGCTTCTGCAGCATCACAACCTTCTGGCAGTTGCCAAGTCGTATCCTCACCGATCGCGCCGCAGCGGCCGGCATCGCGCTGATCACAAGCATCGGGGTATCGTCAGGATTCTTGCTGCCCTATTTTATCGGTTGGGTGAAGGATACGACCGGCACGTTTGTCCTCGCATTTGTGGGCATCGCCGCGACGATGGTGCTCGCCGCGATCACGGTCACGCTGCTCGAAACCCGCCGGCGAAAAATTAGCCAGCCACAGCTTGCCAGCGAATAAGCGTGGCCAGCGCCTCGCCGTCCTTAGGACTATCATCGAGGGATCCATTGCCCACTTCCTTTCGCCAGCAAGGATTCTCGATGCGCCGCGGTGTCCCTAGTCTCAGTGCGCTGCAAGCTTTTGAAGCCGCCGCGCGCCATGAAAGTTTTTCGAGAGCTGCGATCGAACTGTCGCAAACGCATGGTGCAGTCTGCAAAAAGGTCAACGAGCTCGAAGCTCATCTGGGCATCGCCCTGTTCGAGCGGGTGCGTCAGCGCCTGGTATTGTCCGCGGCTGGCGCAGAGTACGCCCGGAGAATTCGCGTTCATCTCGACCAGATTCGCCGAGATACGCTTGAGCTGATGCGCCAGCAAAGCGAAGTGAAGATCCAGTTGGCCGTCGGCGTCACGTTCGCGTCTCAATGGCTGATTCCGCGCCTGCGTAACTTCTACGAGCTCAACCCGGACCTGCAACTTCATATCATGGGGCGCGACCAGCCGACGTTCTTCGACAATTCAAGCTTCGATGCCGCGATCTATTTCGGACAGAGCCTGTGGCCAGCTATGCCCGGACAACCACTCGTAAGCGACGATAAGATTCTGGCTGTCTGTGCGCCCGGGTTGATCGGTGGGCGCGATAGCCTGAGCAGCGAAAAGATCGGTGCGCTGCCCTGGATTCACACCCGCGATCTTCCGCGTGCGTGGCTTGCATGGTCCGAAAGCGCGTCCACGCAGGTCACCGAACATCGTGCGGCGAACCAGCACTACGACATGTTCATCATGGCAATCAACGCCGCGATTTCAGGACTGGGTGTTGCCTTGCTTCCGCGCATCCTGATTGAACGGGAGCTGCGCAGCGGTGCACTCGTCCAGGTGCATCCTCATTCGATCCCGAATCCGGAGACTGTCTACTACTCATTTCCCGAGCAGAGGCGTGACTGGGAGCCGCTTAAACGCTTCGATCGATGGCTATGCGCGGCCGTGCGCGACTATCGCGAAGGCTGCCGACTCGACCGCACGGCAGCCTTCGAAGCGACGCTTGCGCCAAACTGAGGACGTCGGTATGAGCACGTCCGTGTTCAAGCGAGTTCGCGCAGATCAGGGCTGTCGCGCAGGAGTTGCTGGTAGAGCCCCTGGAAGCTGAGCCACGCGACGTAGTCGGACCCCAGTTGCGCGTGCGTAGTCCGCGCATCCTCGTCCGATAGCGGCTCAATGGGACCTGCCGCCTCGGCCAGCAACTGCACCTGACAGCAACGCTCCATTGCAATGAAACGGTACGCCGCGGCATCGATCGATGAACCGACAGTCAGCAAGCCATGATTGAGCAGAACGGCGGCGCGCTTTGTGCCCATTGTCTCCGCGATTCGGCGACCCTCTTCCGTGGCGAGCACGACCACGTCGCCTCGAAACAGGACGTGATCGTCGTAGAAGAGACAGGCTTCCTGATTGAGCGGAGCAAGGAGCCGTGCGCGCGCTGAAAACGCGCGGCCGGAAGGCGTGTGTGTATGGGCTGCTGCAACGACATTCGGATTCGCGCCGTGGATACCGCAGTGAATCGCCGCGGCAGCGGCGTTGACGGGTCCGGTCCCATGATAAACGTTGGCCTCCTCGTCGATACAAACGAGATCGTCGGGATGGATGGACGAAAAATGCTGTGCGTACGGATTGACCCAGAACCGGTCGTGAAACTCCGGGTCGCGCACCGTGATATGCCCGGCTATGCCTTCGGCCAGTCCGAATCGCGCAAAGATGCGAAATGCCGCAGCAAGTTTGAGCTTGCGATGTTGCCGTTCATCGTCGAGGCTGGCGAATACCGGCGGCTCCGGCAAGCGCCCGCCGATCGGTTTCGGAATGTGCAACTCGCGGACTTCCGCATGGCCCATGACATACTCCTTCGTGCTGGTCTGAGCCTTGATTTTCGTTTGCGCAGACGACACCGTCCATCGACGATTTGTCACAAGGTCGCTTCTTGCGCTCACACGCGCGGCCTCGTGATTCGACCGTGGTGTCCAGATACGCAAGGAAGCGTCCGGGGCCAAGTCATGAAACATGGCTTACATAAAAATTCAATCGCAAGTGTTTCGATAGTCATGCGATACTCGTTTTTTGACAAACCGAACCCACGTCGGATGCTGTCCAATTAACTGAGGCATGCTGATTAACTACGCAGACCAACGTACATGTCAGCCACATCAGGCAACCACAAAACACCTCGCGGCCCCATACTTTCCCTATGGAAACAAATTGCGACGATGCGCTTTGCGCCAGCGAAAACGCGCAAAAGAAAACCGATGATCTTGCGCGCGACATCATCGAGCAGATCGCCGATAAGTGGACCATTCTGGTGATCGATGCACTTGGGACTGACGGCGAGATGCGTTTTTCACGCTTACGCGAACACATCGGTGGTGTCAGTCAGAAGATGCTCACGAAGACGTTGCGCCAACTAGAGCGCGACGGCCTGGTTTCGCGCCACGTGCATCCGGTGATACCGCCGCGTGTCGACTATCGGCTGACACCGCTGGGAAGCAGCCTTCTGGACAAAATCTGCGGAATCTGGGATTGGGCCGAAAGTCACATGACCGAAATGGAAGCGGCGCGGCTGCAGTTCGATCGTGGAGAAAAGCGGGTAAACACCTCGCTCTCCCCCAACGGAGCGACTCTTTAGACCGCGAGGTTGAAACTTGTGAGTTGTGAACGCATGCGGCGCTTCGATGCCGACGCTTTGCTCTTCCGACGCCGCGGCGATCTCGCCCATGATCTCGTCGACCCGCCCTGCCGGATGCAAAATCTCGGCCATTGTCGCCCCGATGTCGCGATTCAGGCTGTGCGCTTGCGTCGTGCCGGCGGGACTGTCCATTCCCCGCCCTCCTCAACGTGTTCCGTCAGCTTGTCGACGCAGTGAAAAAGCACTCGCTTTTCTTCCGTCGACAGAACGGACATGAGCTGCTCGTCGAAAATCTTGCCGATCCGATCGCACTTTCGGACGATTGTCTTGCCCTTCCTGGTCAAGTTCAGGTTGATGACACGTGCATCCGCCGTGCCGGTAGAGCGTGTCAGTAAGCCACGATTGGCTAGCGTGGTGACCAGCTTTGAAACCAGCGTCTTTTCAAGGTATGTCAGCTCAATGAGCGGACCGAGGGAGATACCCGGCTGCATATCGACGAAACGCAGCACGCGCAGATCGCGCAGGGTGACATCGCATTCGGCTTCGTAAAGGCCAGACGCCACGCCCTTGGCCAACTCACTGAGTACGTCGAGGCGAAAATTCAAATGCTCCAGTCTTGGATACGGCGCCTTCGACATGCTGTTCTCCTATTCACATACTCTGATTCAGTTGCACACTACAACTTTTGAATTTTACGCGTTTCCTGCACGAAACATACCATCGTATGGCAACTCGCCAGATGTCCTCTGCCCGCGACATGAATCTTCTGATGTAACCACGTTGGTACGGCACATCAATTCTGTAGTCGGTTCTCGCACCGACTCAAAATCCCAATATCGTTTCAATGGCCTTTCGCCGTCGACCGTCGCATTTCGCCCTGATGCAGTGCGTCGCCGATTTCGTTGTGCCCGATGCACCTTCCTTGCGCGCATCTGCACTCTTTCCGAACATGATAGTGGGTTCACCTCCGCTTGAAAATACCCGATTCGCACTTGTATATAGGGTTTGCGCGCGATGGCACGCTTTGTGCAATTCGAATCAATGTGAATATTTCAATTGTTGCAATTTGCATCTATGTATCGTCGGCAACCGACGAATCCAGCAACTGAGTCCCCAATCAATTCCTTCAAAATCGTCGACAAACCGTGCACCGACTCTGCCCTGAGCGGGCACGTAAGCGAAGCGCGAAGTGATTCGAGTTCAGCACGAGGTCCAGCATGTCAGTACAACTAGCGTTGCGAAACATTCGAAAGTCCTTCTCTAGCAAACAGGGCTCGGTCGATGTGCTGGGTGGATTGTCGTTCGACATCAACGAACGGGATTTCGTCAGCATCATCGGCCCGTCGGGCTGCGGCAAGACGACCGTGTTCAACGTGATCGCCGGCCTTCTGGAACCCGACAGCGGCGAGATCGTCTATCGAGGGCAAGCAGTCACCGGCTTGCGTGGCAAAGTCGGCTACATGATGCAGCGTGACCTGCTGTTGCCGTGGCGCACCGTATTGCAGAACATCCTGATCGGGCCCGAGTTGTCCCGCATGCCGGCTGCGCAAGCGTGCGAAATGGCAATGGAATACCTGAACACCTATGGCCTGGCGGGTTTCGAAAATGCCTATCCGCGCATGCTGTCCGGTGGCATGCGCCAGCGTGTCGCGCTGATCCGCACCTTGATCAATGATCCCGACATCATCCTGCTCGATGAGCCGTTTTCGGCGCTCGACTATCAGACCCGGCTGTATCTGGAAGGCGTGCTGATGGAAGCGGTCGAGACGTTCCACAAGACGGTCGTACTGGTCACGCACGACATCGACGAAGCAGTCGCGTTATCGAAGCGTGTGGTGGTGCTAGGCGGCCGGCCCTCGCAAGTCAAAAAGGTCTACGACATCGAGATCGGCGCGCGTTCGCCAATCGGCGCGCGCAGCGATCCGAACTTTTCCGGCTACTTTCACGCGCTGTGCGCGGAACTCGATATCCAGACCGAGGCAAAGGCAGCATGAACCAATCCGCATCCATCAATAACGCGAAAGTCGCTGCGACACGCAGTCAGACGCGCTCTGGTCCCGTGCTGAATACCGGATGGGGGCGCACGGTCCTGCAGCTCGTCGCGGTGATTGCATTCTTTGCAATTTGGGAAGGCGCTGCGCGGCTTGGCTGGGTATCGAACTTCCTGGTCGGCTCGCCGACAAAAATCTACGACGCTCTAGCTCGCTCCGCTGAATCAGGCGACCTCTTCGTCGATATCGGCTACACCATGTTCGAAGCGATGCTCGGCTTTCTGTTCGGCACAGCGGTCGGCTCGGTCTGCGGCCTTGCGCTATGGTATTCGCCATTCGTCGCGCGACTGATCGAGCCATTCATCGTCGCGGTCAACAGCGTTCCGAAGATCGCTTTCGCGCCGATTGTGATTCTCTGGTTCGGCACCGGGCTCGTTTCGAAAGTTGCGCTGGCAATTTCGCTGACTGCGATCGTCGCGCTGATAGCCGCTTACGAGGCAGCGAAAGAGGCCGATCCTGATCTTCAGGCACTGCTCGTCACGCTTGGCGCGAACAAAAACGATGTGTTCCTGAAAGTCGTTATTCCGTTCACGCTGCCTTACGTGATCTCGACATTCCGCATCAACATCGGCTTTGGTCTGGTAGGCGCAGTGGTGGGTGAATTCATTTCGTCAGAGAAAGGGCTTGGCCACATGATCTTTACCGCCTCAAGTCTTTACGACCTGAACACCGTGTGGGCCGGCCTCTTCGTGCTGATGGCGATTGGCTTCGTGTTGTATTTCCTGATTGACCTGGTCGAACGCAAGCTGCTGCCATGGCGACAGGTGTCGAATGCACCGACGCTACGAGTTTGACGCTGCCGCCACTCAAGGTCGAATTGTTTGCTTTTCGCCCGCCAATCTAATTTTTCTCTGGACCTGAAAATGGCAATCCTTGCAAGAGAAATGCTGGCTGCTTTGACAACAGCAGTCGCAGTTTCGGCCGTCACCATCGCAACGCCCGTCTTGGCCGCCAACAAAAAAGCCGTTATTTCGCAGGCTTTCCAGTCGATGTTGTATCTGCCACTTTACGTCGCCATCGACGGCGGCTTCTTCACCAAGGAGGGGCTGGATGTGACAAAGCAGACTGCGGGCAGCCCGAGCGCGGCGCTATCAGCCGTGTTATCGGGAAGTGCGGACTTCTCGTTGCATGGTCCCGAATGGACCGCGGTCGCTGCTGAAAAAGGCGCGAATGTCGATGTGATCGCCAACGTTGTGAACGGTGCGGCGGTGTGGATCGTCACTGCGCCGGATAGCAAATTCACCGGCATCAAGGACGTGAGGGGCCAGACAGTCGTGTCAGGACAAATGCCGACTACCAGCACGTCGCTGTTCTTCAAGTTGCTAAAAGAGAACGGCATGTCGCCAGCCGACGTAAAACTATCCCAGGTACCGCTCGGCTCCGAGATCGGCCCACTGGTTGCAGGCCAGTCCAAGGTTGCGGTGATGTATGAACCCGGCCTTGATCAGGCCGTCGCCAGAGGCATGAAGGTGGTGCTCGGCTTTCCGAAGTTGTATGGCGAATACGCATTCTCGTCGATCTCGGCGAAAAGGAGCGTGGACCCCGATGTGGCGGCGCGGTTCGTGAAAGGTATGGAACAGGCACTCGTCTTCATGCAGAACAATTCCACGGAAACCCTGGCGATCGCCCGCCGTGAGTTTCCAAGCCTCGATCCGGAGATCGTTAACGCTGCGGTGAAACGCATGTTGAACGAAGGCGTGTATCCCAGGAGCGTCGACATCACCCCGAAAGCGCTGACGGTGGCAATGGATACGCAGATCTCACTCGGTAACTTGAAGCAGCAGCCGAATTACAGCACGTTCATCGTGCAGAACTACATTCATCAAGCACTAGCCACGAAATGACCCATTCTTGCCCCTCCCCAACCATCCGCGAAATCCGTGAGGCGATCCGCGCGGGAACGCGCACCATCGACCAGACTGTCCAACAGGCATTTGATGCGGCGCAACGGCTGCAGCCTGAGTTGCAAGCGTTCATCCATCTGCCAGCGTCGCCGATAGTCAATCGTGCCGCTCCCCACGCGCCGCTCGCGGGCGTCCCTGTCGGCATAAAAGACCTGATCGATACGGCCGATATGCCCACCGCGTACGGATCGCCGGCCTACGAAGGGCGCAGGCCCGACAAGGACGCATGGGTGGTCGCCCGTTTGCGCGAAGCCGGTGCCACGGTACTCGGCAAAACGGTCACCACCGAGTTCGCCTGGCGTCAGCCTGGCGCTACGACCAACCCGTGGAATAGCGATCACACGCCTGGCGGTTCGTCGAGCGGCTCGGCTGCCGCCGTTGCGGCAGGCATCGTGCCGCTCGCGCTCGGTACGCAGACGTTCGGATCCGTCATCCGCCCCGCCGCGTATTGCGGTGTAGTTGGGGTAAAGCCGAGTTACGGCACGATTGCGCGGACTGGCGTGTTGCCGTTGTCAGGGTCGCTCGATCACCTTGGCGTTTTCACCACCAATGTCGCTGATGCAGTTCATGCGCTATCGATTCTGGCAGGGAGCGATGCGGACGATCCACACCCCTCGCATAACAGTCGCCAGAGGAAAGACCCAGGCGATGCGGCGAAGCGGCCGCCACGTTTCGGCGTGTTGCGCGAGCAGATCGGTGGGGCCATCGATAAAGCGCAGCAACACGTGCTGAATCAGCTTGCCTTACGTCTGCGAGCTGATGGCGCAGAAATCGTCGGTGCGGACTTGCCGGTCGAGCTGTTCGACGCTGCACGACATGCCTCGATCCTCGTCGCAGTTGAAGCAGCGCTGGTACACGGCGAACTGGTAGACCGTTCTCCAGCCCTTGTCAGCGCACCAATCAAGGCTCTGGTCGAGGAAGGCCGGGCTTTGTCCGCGACTGGGTATGCGAAAGCGAAGGCATTGCAGGTACAGATGGCGCTTCGCTTCGACCGGTGGCTCACCGAAGAAGCCGGACTGGATGCGCTGCTGGTAGCGCCCGCATCGGGCGAGGCGCCCCGGGGGCTCGACTATACGGGCGATGCGGCGTTCTGCACGCCCTGGACCTTCCTCGGCGTGCCGGCGGTGACGTTACCGGTTAACTTCGGTCCGGCGGGGTTGCCGCTTGGCGTGCAACTGGTCGGGGCGGGTCAGCACGATGCCGCGTTGCTGTCGCTTGCCGAGTGGGTAGAAGGTAGAACCGGCTGGAACATCGCGGTTGCGTCTCGCTGATGCCGGCTTCGTTGTGCACAGGCAGTATCACGTGATCATGCGAACCCGTAGCGGCTGAGCGGGTAGTGAAGATCGATTGATGGTTTGAGGAAATATGTCTGCAGAATTTTTAAATCCAGTGCGGGGCATCCGCGGGATGGCGGTCACACCCCATGCGCTGGCGTCACAAAGCGCGCTCGCGATCCTTCGCGACGGAGGCAATGCCGTCGAGGCGATGATTGCCGCCGCGGCGACCATCGCAGCGGTGTATCCGCATATGAACAGCATCGGCGGCGACGGCTTCTGGTTGATTTCGCGGCCGGGGGAAGAGCCAGTCGGTATCGAGGCATGTGGAGCGGCGGCATCGGCGGCGACGATCGACGCCTACCGCGCACACGGCCTGCAATCGATCCCGTTTCGCGGACCGCTGGCGGCGAATACGGTGGCCGGCACAGTGTCGGGTTGGGCGTTGGCGCATCGTTGGTCCACGGACAACCTCGGCGGCAAGCTCCCGGTCGCACGCCTGTTGGAAGATGCGATCGCCTACGCAGATGGCGGTATTCCAGTCACGCGCAGTCAGTCCGAATGCGTCGCGCTCAAACGGCAGGAACTCGAATCGGTCGCGGGGTTCGCACAGACGTTTCTGACGGGCGACAACCCGCTGGGCGTGCCGACTGTCGGCGACCGCTTTGTCCAGCCACGCCTCGCCGCGACGCTCGAGCGCCTCGCCCATGCGGGTTTCGACGACTTCTACCGGGGCGACCTCGCACGCAGCATCGCGGCCGACCTGCGTGCCCTCGAAAGTCCGCTGTCGCTAGCCGACCTTGAACAGCATCGCGCAAGGCTGCGCACGCCGCTGGCGCTCACTCATTCGCTCGGCACGATCTACAACATGCCGCCGCCCACACAAGGGCTTGTGTCCCTGCAGATTCTTGGTGTCCTCGACCGCGTCTTGCGCGACGATATGGATCCGCTCGGCCCGGAGTACGTCCATGCCTGCGTGGAGGCGACCAAGCTCGCGTTCGCCATCCGTGACAAGCACATCACCGACCCGGATTACATGGACATCGATCCGCAGGCGCTGCTTGCGCCGCCTGTGCTCGACGCAATGGCCGAGCAGATTTCGATGTCTGCAGCCGCCCCGTGGGGTCGCGGTCTCGGACCGGCCGACACAGTATGGCTCGGCGTGATCGACGCCGATGGCGTGGCCGTCAGCTTCATCCAGAGCATTTATCACGAGTTCGGCAGCGGCCTCGTGCTTGCGGATTCGGGTATCAACTGGCAAAACCGCGGCTGTAGCTTCTCGCTCGATCCCTCTGCGCGCAATCCACTTACGCCGGGACGACGGCCGTTTCACACGCTGAACCCGGCACTCGCGCGCTTCGCTGATGGACGCACGATGGTGTACGGAAACATGGGCGGCGACGGCCAGCCGCAATCGCAAAGCGCCGTGTTTTCGCGCATCGCCCATTTCGGCTGGAATCCGCAAGCCGCTATCGATGCGCCTCGCTGGCTGCTAGGCCGGACCTGGGGGCGAAGCAATGAATCGCTCAAGCTTGAGGCGCGGTTTCCCGCCAATACGTTCAATGCGCTGCGCCGTCTCGGCCATGACGTCGAACAGATGCTGCCATACGACGAAGCAATGGGCCACGCCGGCGCGATCGTCCGGCACGGCAACGGATGTCTGGAGGCAGGCTTTGACCCGCGCAGCGACGGAGCCGCGGCTGGCTGGTAGGCACATCCGCTAGACAGCGGGCGGCCGCGCCGCCCGCACCTTTTCTAAACCAATAGCCCGCGAGCGTTCGCGCCGACAGTAAGGACGGCGCACGTCCGTCCATCTGTCGATCTTTCAATCCAGAGCGGAGAAGCACTTTGAACACCCCCACGCAATCACTGAAAGGCGCCGCCTCACCCGCCGCGCAAACAGCCCGGCATACCCGCTGGATCCAGCTCGGACTCGGCCTTGTTTGCATGATGACGATTTCGAGTCCGCAATATGTATGGACGCTGATGACGAAGCCTCTCATGGCCAAACTCGGCATCGCGCTGCCGGAACTGCAGGTGACATTCTCACTGCTAGTGCTACTGCAAGCATTTTTTTCACCATTCCAGGGCGCCCTGATTGATCGTTTCGGGCCGCGCAGGCTGATCTCGATCGGTACGTTGCTGGCAGGCCTGAGCTGGGTGCTCGCTTCGTACGCGCACAGTACGTCGATGCTGTACCTCACGTATGGCTGCGTCGGTGGTCTCGGTACCGGCATCGTCTACGTCGGCGTGGTGGGATTCGTGGTTCGCTGGTTTCCCGATCGACGCGGTTTCGCCGCCGGTGTAGCGGCCGCAGGCTACGGCATGGGCGCCATTGTCACCACCTTTCCAATCTCAACATCGCTGGCAACGCACGGTGTCGAATCCACGCTGTGGCTGTACGGCATCATCTTCGCAGTGATCGGTCTCCTCGCCTCGCAGGGTCTGCGGGTACCGCCTGCGGCGGACAGTATCGGCTCGGCAGTATCCCGGACAGCGGTCGCGACGCGCGACTACCGCCCATCCGAGATGCTCAGGACGCCGCTCTTCTGGCTGATGTTCCTGATGATGACGATGATGTCTACCTCGGGCCTCATGGTTACGTCGCAGATGGCAAGCTTCGCCGCTGACTTCGGCGTCAGCAAGGTACTGGTCTTCGGGCTCGCCGCGTTGCCGCTGGCACTGACAATCGACCGCTTCACGAACGGCCTGACCCGTCCGCTGTTCGGCTGGATCTCGGATCGCCTGGGGCGTGAAAACACGATGTGTTTCGCGTTCGCGCTGGAAGGTGTGGCGATGACGCTCTGGCTGCTGACGCGCGACAACGCGGTCCTGTTCGTCTTGCTGTCCGGCGTGGTGTTCTTCGGTTGGGGCGAAATTTTTTCGCTGTTCCCTTCAACCCTGACCGATACATTTGGTACCCGCTATGCCACCGCCAACTATGGCTGGCTCTACATCTCGTTCGGCATCGGATCGATCTTCGGCGGTCCGCTGGCCGCGCTGCTGCATCAGCACACCGGCAGCTGGGTGCCGGTGTTCGGCTGTGCAATTGTGCTCGACCTGAGTACCGCCGCGCTTGCGATGTTCATGTTGAAACCGAAGCGCGCGCGCTTTGTTGGAAACGTGCACCCATGATCAGCGATTTCTATCGATTGCGCGGGTCATTTTCGATTATCTCCACTCAGATTCGCGCACCTATACTCATTTTTAACCAGCACGAAACGGCCGCCTGCAGCGTGGCAGATGACCGTTCATCCATCGCCGATGCGCAACGCGCCGGGCGTGTGTCTGACATTCAAACGGCGGATTAGGAGAACAGGCATGAGCAGAGCACCCGCAGCGGTCGTGGCGTACGCCCAGCCGAAGACATCGGTTCGCTGGAAGATTTTTCTCATCATGTTGCTGCTGGTAACGGTCAACTACATCGATCGTGCATCCCTGTCCGTCGCGATGCCGATGATCGCAAGCGAGTTCACGCTTACGCCGGTCATGCAAGGCCTCATTATGAGTTCCTTCTTCTGGTCGTACACGCTGATGCAGATTCCTGGCGGCATGGCCGTCGACCGCTTCAAGCCGCGGCTCGTCCTCGCGTTGTGCACTTTGCTCTGGGGTGCCTTCCAGGGTCTAGGCGCGTTGACGACCAATGCAATGACTCTGCTCGCTACGAGGCTCGGACTCGGTGTGGCCGAAGCGCCCGTCGCTTCGGCAGGAGGTGCGCTCAATGCGATGTGGCTCACCCAGCATGAGCGGGTGCGCGGTGCATCGCTGATGGATGGCGGCTCGCCGCTCGGCGCGGCGCTCGGATCAGTGCTGATCACCTGGCTGATCGTAGTCGCACACTCATGGCGCGCAGCGTTCGCGATTGCCGGCGTAGGCACGGTCTTGTGCGGCATCGGCGCCTGGTACTACATCAAGAATCAACCGCGCGAACACTCCGGGGTCAATGAAGCCGAAGCGGAACACATCGAGCATGCCCGGCGGAAGGAAGATGAAAAGGAGGCGAAAAACCTGTCGGGCAATTCGCTCGATTTCTTCAGGTATCGCTCAGTGTTGCTGATGTTCGTCGGCTTCATGTGTTGCACGACGCTTTACTACGGCCTGTTGACCTGGATGCCCACTTATCTTCAGAAAGTGCAAGGCTTCAACATTCAGCAAATGGGCGGTGCCAGCTTCGTGATCTTCTTCTGCGGTTTCATTGGCGAACTCTTCGGTGCCTACGTCGCCGACAAGTGGCTCGCCAGCGGCGCCGCGCCGAACCGCGTCATGCGCACGATTTTCGGTATCGCTGGGGTGGTTGCCACGATTGCGGTGTTTTCAGTGGCACATGCGACGAGCCCGACGATGGTCGTGATCCTGCTGTCCATCACGCTCTTCTTTCTACGGTGGGGCGGACTGTACTGGTCGATCCCCGCAATGCTCGCCTCGCGCAACAAGGTGGGCACGCTCGGTGGGCTGCTCAACTTCGGCGGAAATATCGGCGGCATGGTGATCCCGATTGCGATCGGCGCGATCGTTCAGTTCACGGGCTCCTATTTCCTTGCGCTGATGTGTTTCGCCGCAATGGGCGTCGGCCTGCTGGTCTGTTCGGTCGGAATCGATTATGAAACGAAGATTCCGGTCTGAGCGAACGCCGCGCCTCTCATGAACAACGTTGCTACTGAGATCGGAAAATGGGAATAGCAAAAGTCGAAGACATCATTGGCCAAACCGTCCGCCGCGACATTGGCCGCATGAAACGGTTCGTTGAAGGTCAGCTGGAAGCGGCCGCACGTTCGATCATCGGCACACCGAACGCCCACGTCGGTATCGTGACGGGTTTCTTCATACGCAATGCCGTGCCGCCCTCGCCGGAGACGGACGGGCTGGGCGGCATGGCCCATCTGGCCGCCGCACTTTCGAACCTCGGCATACCAGTAACAGTGATCTCGGATGCGCCATGCTGCAAGGCCGTCTGGGCAGTCACCACGGAATTGCCGAAAGACGTGGCGTTCGAGATCACCTCGGTGAGCGCGGCATCGGTCAAGTCGTTGAGAGCCCGGCTAAGCGAGGCTGAACGTCCGATCACGCATATGATCGCAATCGAGCGGGTGTCGCCCGCGAGCGACGGCAAACCGCACCGTGAGTACGGCGCAGATATGTCCGACGATACCGCTCCGCTGCACCTTCTGTTCGAAGATCCCGAGTGGTCGCGTCCGTGGGTCACGATCGGCATCGGCGACGGTGGCAATGAAATCGGCATGGGCGTGCTGCCCGAGGAAATCGTCCACGACGACATTCCCAACGGCCCGTTGATCAGCGCAGCCATTCCCGCGGACTACCTGATCGTTTCCAGCGTCTCGAACTGGGGCGGTTGGGGTCTGGTATCCGCGATGGCAATGGTCGCGCCGCGAGACGCAGCGGCGCGGTTGCTCACCGACTTCACGCCGGAGCGCGACCGGGCGTATCTGGCAGCGGCCGTCGACGTCGGACAGGCGGTTGACGATAGCCGCATCGACCGCCCCGCGACGCCGAAGATGAGCGTCGACCGGTTGTCGTGGGAACAGCATGCACACGTACTGAGTCAGCTCAGGGCGCACGTCGACGGATACCTCGCGGCGCCGTCGCATGCGTGAGCGCGACACCCACTTTATTTTTTAGCGTAGCAACCATGTCCGATCTTTCGAGTACCACTCTCCAACGTGCGCCGTCGTGGGCAGCCAGTTTGCCAGATGAATTGCAGACACCGTGTTTCATCGTATCCGAGCGCGGCATTGTCGATAACCTGCATGCGACCGCCCGCGCGTGTGGAGGGGTGGAACGGCTCATGCCGCATGTGAAAACGCATCGCGCAGGATGGGTCGTCAAGAGACTGATTCGCGAAGGCGTAACCGCTTTCAAGGCCGCTACCGTGGCGGAAGTGGCGATGGTGCTCGAGGCCGGCGCAAAACACGTCGTGTGGGCATATCCGACCGTAAACCGCGCTCATATCCGTACCTTGCTTGCGCTGGCGCACGCTCATCCGGCCGCACGGGTGGACGCGCTCGTCGACTCGGCGGCAGGCGTAGCCGCGTGGCGTATCGCAACGAACGGGGCGCCGTTGACCAATCTCGCGCTGCTCATCGACCTGGATGCCGGCATGGGCAGAACGGGCGCGCCGATAGCAACAGCGACGTTGCAATTGGCCCGTGATCTGGCCACAGTCGGTTGCTTTGGAGGATGGCATGTCTACGACGGCCATATCCATGATCTCGACAATGCAGTACGCCGCGCGCAGGTGGGCGCCATCGTGGAGAAAGTGGCGGCGCTGACGCATGCGGCCGATGCAGAGGGACTGTCGACGAGGCTCATCGCCGGGGGCAGCTATACGTTCGATCTGTGGCCGCGCACACTTGCCGACTTCGTATCCCCGGGCAGTTGGACGTATTCGAGCGCTCAACACGACATGGAGTTGCCCGCGCTCGGTTGGACGCCAAGCGCATACGTCCTGGCAACGGTGATTTCACGCAACGGCACAACCGCCACGCTCGATGCGGGCTCGAAGGCCATCTCGCCGGACAAGCCGCTGGCCGAGCGCTTTCGGTGGGACGGCAAGATCGTCATGATGAGCGAAGAGCACGTCGTGGTCGAGGACACCGATCTGGCTGTTGGCGACCGGGTGATGCTATTGCCGCGCCATGCTTGCACGACTGCTTATCTCTACCCCAGCGCGATGGTGCTTAACACCGAAGGGTCGTGGGAAGTGCGTGAGCAACTCGGGAGCCGTCGATAGGCAACGAGGCCCGCACGCTAGAAGCCGTAGAGCCTTGCCGGATTTTCGACGAGGATTCGATGCCGCGTCGATTCATCAGGTATCCACAGCGTCAGATCATCCAGCAAGCGAGCGGCGTCCGGCTTGTTGTCGGCCGCTTGCGTTGGATGAGGCCAGTCCGATCCCCACAGCATCCTATCCGCTGCAATCTGGGCAAACCTGAGCGCGACCATGCCGGCGTCGGCGTAGACCGGCGCTCCGCTTTGCGACACGAGATACGGTCCGCTCAATTTGACCCAGGTACGGCCGTTGGCCACCAGCGCCTCGACCATCCGGAACGCGGCATGCTCCGCGCCGCCCGGTTGCGGGATCTGCCCCATATGATCGATCACAAGCGGCGAAGACAGATTCGCCAGCAACTGCCGATGCGCGAGTAGCTGCTGGGCGGTGGCGTTGACCTGGATGTGCCAGCCGAGCGGTTCGATCCGCTTCGAGAGCGGCTCCATCATCGATGCCGTGACGCCGACCAGGTATTCGAAATTAAAGCGCAACCCGCGTACGCCCGCGTCGTGAAGACCGGCCAGCTCACCATCCGTCACGCTGACGGGCACGGTCGCGATACCGCGCGCGGTCTTTCCGAACTGTGACAGGGCATCGAGCAAGCAACGGTTGTCGGTTCCATACGTCGACGGTTGAACGACGACATGTCGCTCGACGCCCAGCCTTTGCTGCAGCGCGCGATAGTCGGCGACCGTCGCGTCCGGCGGCTGCAATTGCGCTGACGGATCGACCGGATACCGCGCATCGTAGATGTGGTGATGACTATCGGTCGCCTTCGGTGGAACCGGAAAGCGCGGCTGGCCGATGTCGCCGACGCGTGCCCGCTCCTCACGGAAAGCAGATTCGTCGGATGAGGCTGGCGTGGTCGCGAGGCCGATCGTCCGGTTGCTGCGCTCAGGGTCTTTGCCGCCGTGGAGGATATCGCGGTGGTTTTGCTTCTTTTGCTTCAAGCGGCATCTCCTCAAGCCGACGGGTCAATCGGTGCTACGGACTGTCCCGCTGCAAAATGATCAACGACGCAGCACGTTACGGTGCAACGAAAAGAGTGGACTACTATACGCATGCAATTTTTCCGGGAGATAATCAAAGTTAGCCACGTCATCTGATAGAAACCTTCGATCATGCGCATTTCTCTTCAGCAAATTGAAACCTTTTATTGGGTGGCACGGTTAGGCGGATTTCATGCGGCAGCGCGTCATCAGCACCTCACGCAGCCAACCATTTCGGCACGCATCCAGGAGTTCGAAGAGCATCTCGGCGTGCAGCTCTTCACGCGCAGCCGGACCCGATCCGAACTCACGCTCGCAGGTCACGATGCACTCGCCAATGCGGAACAGATGCTTAGGCTCGCAGAAAGGCTCGAACAGATTGCGAAGCGTACCGACCCCATGTACGGGCTTCTACGTCTCGGCGCG
Organism: Paraburkholderia sediminicola; assembly: GCF_046026675.1. Taxonomy (GTDB): domain Bacteria; phylum Pseudomonadota; class Gammaproteobacteria; order Burkholderiales; family Burkholderiaceae; genus Paraburkholderia; species Paraburkholderia sediminicola_F. Next base: position 3,623,949 of record NZ_JAQQEY010000002.1, read on the forward strand.
ATTGAGTCCATCGCTCTCGCGGGGCTTGCAGATCTGCTGACGCAGCTTAAGTCGCGGTATCCGCACATGAAGATCGAACTCACGATCGATGTGGGCGTCGCACTCGGACGCAAGCTCGGCGCGCACGAACTGGACATAGCGATACTGAATGATTCCACCGATGCGCCTCACGTGGTCGAGACTGCCATCGGCTACACCGATCTGCACTGGGTTGCGTCGCCGCAACTCGTACCGAACTGCAATGTCGCGCCTGACGAGCTTGCGTCGGTGCCGATCATCACCGTCTCGCAACCGTCATCGAATCATTCGCTTGTGATGAACTGGTTACGCAGCGCCGGTTGCAATCCGGACAACATCAGCTCATGTAATTCCCTGTCGATGATGTCGCGACTGGTCGCGGCCGGACATGCGGCCGCCGTGTTGTCGCCCGCGATCATGCGCGCCGAGATCGATGCCGGGCTGATTCATGTGCTCAACACTGAACGGCCGATCACTCAGCAAGGGTTTTTTGTCGCCTATCAGGAAGAATGTCTTAGCGGCGCGGATACGATCGTGGAGTTGGCAAAAGAGGTGCTCACACGCAGTCGCGTGCTGATTCCGGGGTAGTCGGCGCGAGGGCGCCGGTAAGGATTCAACGCACCGGCGACCATTGATCAATTGGAGCATGTAGCAATGAAGGCTTTACCGGCGGCGGTATTACGCACCTATGCGATGCCCGAGCGAAGCGATCGCCTCGATTTCTACATACGCGACCAGGCGTCGCGCCCCGCGATTGAAGAGTCGCACAAGCACGAATATTTTCAGATTCAGATCAACCTCGGCGGGGACACCGAACAGCACATCGGTGGAGTACGCCGACCCTTTCCCGCAGGTGCGGTCGCCTTTATCCTGCCGCATCGCTTGCATCTGATACCGCACCCCGCGCATTCGCGCTTCATTGTCATCAACTTTACGCAAGCGTTTCTACGCGCCAATACGGACGGAATCGCGGATCCGCTGGACCTCGAGGACGTGTCGATCACGCAGGCACCCGAACTCGCGCCATTCAGGCTTCAGGAGTACGTCGACTTCATTCTGGAGGGCGCCGATCTCGCCGAGATCGAATCGGTTTTGTCACGCATGCTGGAGGTCAACGAGACGCGGCGTTTTGGTTCGACCGCGCTTTTGCGCGGATACCTTCTTCAGCTTATCGGGATCGTATGCCAGCGACACGCGGATCAACTACTTCAGCTTTCCTCGCGTAACGTCCAAAGACTCGGCCGACGAGACGCTTTGGTCCGTGTGGACCGTCATGTCAATGCACATCTCGCGAGCGATGCACTGTCTCTGACCTCTGCCGCCGCCGCTGCGTTTCTGTCGCCAAACTATCTTGCGCATCTGATCAAGAAGGAGACGGGCCGGACATTTGTCGAGTGGGTGACCGAGCGACGGATCGCACGTGCAAAGGATCTGTTGGCAAACGACAACCGGCGCATCAAGGACATTGCGTTTCTGGTCGGTTATCGCGATGAAGCCTATTTTTCGCGGCGATTTCGTCAGTCAGTCGGTCAATCTCCGAGCGACTTTCGCGACATGCAGCGGAGTACGGGTCAACCAAACGGTGGCGCAACCGCGCGTAGAGGAGCACCGTAAGATCGTCCTGGTGTTCAGTAGATTTGTCCTGCACGACGCGTTCGCAGGGCGATATCGTAGGTAGGCCAATGCCAATCCCGAGGCTTACCATGACCGAATATTCAGTGACACCACCCACGATCACTTCCGTTGCTGTCAGCGGCTCGACGAGCCGCTTTCCCGTGCGCCGCGTGTTCTGTGTCGGGCGCAACTACGCAGAGCACGCGCGCGAAATGGGCGCCAACCCGGACCGGGATCCTCCGTTCTTCTTTTCCAAACCCGCCGATGCCGTCGTGCCCGCGACCGGCGTGCTTCCGTACCCTCCCCTTACCTCCGACTTGCACCATGAGATTGAACTCGTCATCGCGGTCGGCAAGGAAGGAAAGGCAATCGCCTCCGAAAACGCACTCGATTTTGTCTGGGGTTATGGAGTGGGGGTCGATCTGACCCGTCGGGATCTCCAGGCGACGGCAAAGAAACTGAGCCGCCCATGGGACTGGGCCAAAGGCTTTGACGCGTCTGCGCCAGTGAGCGAGATCAAGCCGGCGTCCGCGTCAGGGCATCCTTCCACCGGACGGATATGGTTGTCCGTGAATGGCGAAGTCCGTCAGCAAGGCGATCTCAGCGACATGATCTGGCCAGTCGCAGACATCATCAGCTACGTTTCCCAGGCAGTCACTGTGAAGCCGGGAGATCTGATTTTCAGCGGAACACCTGCTGGCGTCGGCGCACTACGCCCAGGCGACAAGGTCGCAGGCGGAGTGGATGGCGTTGCGAACTTCAGCTTTGAGGTGAGCCCGTTGAACATCTGAGTCCACGCTTGAGTCTCTCTGCGAAAGCGCCCCTCGGTTCGCACCGGGCGCGCTTGTTCGCACGGCAGATCAATCGATCCGGAGCGGATCACCGTCGAATTCGACAAGGCAGCCGAAGCCGCCATGAAACAGCGCTTCACGCGCATCTTCCGTCTTTCCCATCGCCTCGATCTCAGCCGCGTACAGTTCGGCATCGTCTTCCGGCACGAACCCGAGATAGCGCACGTTGGCGTTGTCCCAGCGATTGCGCGCGTTATTGGATACGCCATACACGATCGCGAAGTGAAAGTCCGGATAGTCGATGCAGCGGCGCGCCACCTGTACCATGTCGCGATGGCTGATCCAGGTGAATAGGTGGCGCGGTGCCGTTGGCCGGTTGTCCGGACGGAACGAACCGATCCGGATGCAGGCAACCGACATGCCATGCTTGTCCGCATACATCCGGCCTAACGCCTCGCCGAACACCTTCGAGATGCCGTAGCGGCTGTCAGGGCGCGGCTCGACGCTGTTGTCGATCATCCGGTCGCGACGATGAAAACCCACTGCATGGTTCGAACTCGCGAACACCACGCGCTTGACGCCCGCTTGCCGAGCCGCTTCGAACACGTTGTAGCAACCCTCGATGTTCATATCGCGGATGCGTTCCCAGCGATCCTCGTCAGGAATGCCGGCGAGATGCACGACGACATCGACGCCCTGCATGACCGTCAGGAGATCCTCCAGCCGCGTGATGTCCGCGGTCACGATTTCCTCACCTGCCTGTGCGTCCGCCTGCGGCGCAATATCCGCGAGGCGCAGTTCATAGTGGCCCTGGAAACCGGCGCGGAGCACGCGTCCAATGTGACCGGCCGCGCCGGTAATCAGTACTCGAGTCATTGATACCCTCTCCGTGATTCAGATAAATACGGTTATTCGGTCTCGCCCTTCTGCACGGCGTAGCCGGCCGAGCGGCGATGATGCGCTTCAAGATACGCATCGCGCGATGGCACCAGGTGCTCCCGGCATAACTTGATCAACGATTCCCGGTCGCCGGATCGGAGCGCCTCGATCATCTGGTGATGATCGGCGCGAGCCTTCTCCAGATACTGAGGAAACACGATCGATACTGAACGAATGGCATGCGTGCGGCGTTCATATTCGTGAATCGCCTCGGTTAAAACCTGGCTTTCCGACAGCGCAAAGAACGCATGGTGAAAGGCCATGTTCGCGCGGAACACACGCCGCAGATCGCCGGCGATGGCTGCTTCGTCGTGCTCTGCCTGAATTGCCATTAATGCATCGAGCGCCTCGCTACTGACCGGAAAAACGATGCGCCTCGCCGCGTCTGCTTCAAGCAGTTCGCGTAGCGCATACAGTTCAGTGACCTCGCGCGGCGTAAACGACTTGACCACCGCGCCTACATTCTTGCGGCGCTCCACGAGGCCGCGCCGCTCCACCTCCACCAGCACCTGACGGGCCACGTGGCGCTTCAGGTTGAAGCGCTCGCACAGATCGTCTTCCACGAGCCGTTCGCGCGGATGCAGAACGCCAAGGACGATCTGCTCCTCGAGTTCGTCCGAGACGCTGCGCAGCGTCTCGTCGATATTGCGGTCGCGCTCGACCGTCTTCGTCGTGGGTGCATTGGAGCGTTTGGGCGTGGCAGCATTGCTCATAAAAAGGATCCGCAAAATGATCTAAGCCGCGAGCCTATACGAAAATGCGATCTTTAACCCTTGTTTCCGTCGCCGGGAACCGTCGCGGTAATTCGGGAAGCTTGCAAAAAGTCAAAGTCGCAGCCCTCGTCAGCCTGAGTGATCGTCGTCAGGAAGAGTTTGCGATAGCCACGCTCCTCGGGATCGACGTTGTGCTCCGGCAGCACGGCGAGACGCGTTGCAATTTCCTCGTCGCTGAGGGCAAGTTCGATGGACCTATCCGCCACGCTCAGGCGAATCCGGTCGCCCGTTTGTACGATCGCGAGCGGACCGCCGATCGCCGCTTCAGGCGTGACGTGCAGGACCACTGTGCCGGATGCCGTGCCGCTCATGCGTCCATCCGAAATGCGCACCATGTCTTTCACACCCAGGCGGCCGAGCTTGCGCGGGATCGGAATGTAGCCCGCTTCCGGCATCCCCGGTGCACCGACCGGTCCGATCCGCTTGAGCACGAGTACGTCGTGCGCTTCCACCTCCAGCTCCGGATCGTCGATACGGCGCGCCAGATCCTCCGCGTCCTCGAAGACGACAGCCCGCCCTTCGTGCTCCATCAGGCTGGCGCTCGCCGCCGACTGCTTGATGATCGCGCCGCCCGGCGCGAGATTGCCGCGCAACACCGCGATACCGCCTTGCGGAAAGATCGGACGGTCAAGCGGGCGCACAACATCTTGCGGGAAGCTCGCCGGGGCGAGGTCCAGCTCCTCGCCGAGCGTACGGCCGGTCACAGTGAGGGCGTCGAGATGCAGCAGCCCTTTGATCTCGCGCATGACTGTGGTGAGGCCGCCGGCGCGATGCAGATCTTCCATGTAGTGCTGTCCAGACGGTTTCAAATCGACGAGCACCGGTGTTTCACGCGCCATCTGGTCGAGTTGCTCAAGGTCGATGCGAATGCCGAGCCGGCCCGCAATTGCCGTGAGGTGGATGATGCCGTTGGTCGAGCCGCCGATTGCGAGCAGCACCCGCAACGCGTTTTCGATCGCCTTGGGGGTCAGGATTTTCGCCGGACTTAGGTCCTGCCCGATCATCGCCACGGCCTGCGCGCCGGTGCGCTCCGCAATGCGGATGCGATCGGCAGTCACGGCAGGCGCTGACGCACCACCCGGCAGCATGATGCCCAAGGCTTCCGCAATGCAAGCCATCGTGCTTGCCGTTCCCATCACCGAACAGGTTCCGACCGTCGCAACGAGCTGATTGTTGACCGCTTCGATCTCGGCTGCGTCGATCTGATCGCCGCGGAAACTCGCCCAGAAACGACGGCAATCCGTACATGCCCCCACCCGTTCACCGCGATGCGAGCCCGTGAGCATGGCGCCCGTCACCAGTTGAATAGCAGGAACGCCCGCCGCCGCTGCACCCATCAACTGGGCCGGGACGGTTTTGTCGCAGCCGCCGATCAGCACCACCGCGTCCATCGGCTGGGCCCGGATCATCTCCTCCGTGTCCATCGACATCAGGTTGCGCAGGTACATGCTGGTCGGATGCGAAAAGCTCTCGGCGATCGAAATGGTCGGGAATTCGACAGGCAGCCCGCCTGCCAGCATCACGCCGCGCTTTACCGCCTCGATCAACTGCGGCGCGTTGCCGTGGCACGGGTTGTAGGCACTTCCGGTGTTCGCGATGGCCACGATCGGACGCGACAGCGCGTCGTCCGTATAGCCCGCGCCCTTGATGAACGCCTTACGCAGAAAAAGCGAGAAACCTTCATCGCCGTAGTTCGTCAGGCCCTTCCGCAAGCCGCTTTTCTTCTCGCTCATTGTTTCTCCTAAATCTTCGATGAGATTATCAATAATATTGACGAGAATCTTACCGATACTTATAGTCTGTCCGCAAGCGATTCTTTTTTGTTGCGGCCGATGCCGCACATCAACCCTCTCTAACAGCATTCCGCCGAGGTCTTCATGAAGCATGTCGTGGCCTATCGTTCGTTGCCTCCTGCCGTGCTGGGGCTTCTTCGTGAGCACTGTTCCGTCGAGCTGGTCGACGTTTCCTCCGGCGACCTGGCGGCATTCAGGCGAGCCTTGGGCACGGCTCATGGCATGGTCGGCAACAATCTCAAGATCACGCCTGAGATCCTCGATGCAGCGCCCCTGCTTCAGGTTGCGTCGACCATTTCGGCGGGCTTCGACGCGTTCGACGTCCCCGAACTCTCGCGCCGTGGCATTGTTCTGACGAATACGCCCGAAGAAGTCACCGAAACCACCGCGGACCTTGTGTTCAGCCTGATCCTCGCGACCGCCCGGCGCATTTCCGAACTCGCCGACTGGACGCGGCGCGGCCAGTGGACGCGTACCATCGGCGAGGCGCAATTCGGTGTCGACGTACATCACAAAACGCTGGGCATCGTCGGGCTTGGACGCATTGGCAGCGCCGTCGCCAAACGCGCCGCCCTCGGCTTCGGCATGGATGTGATCTATTCCAATCGCTCCCGCAACCCTGAAGCAGAGGAACGCTACGGCGCGCAATGGCGGCCACTTCCCGAACTGCTTGCGACTGCGGATTTCGTCTGCGTGCTGGTGCCGCTATCGCCCGCCACCGAGCGACTAATCGGCAGCGCCGAGCTCGGGACCATGAAGCCGTCGGCCATTCTCATCAACTGTGCTCGCGGACAGGTCGTCGACGAAGCCGCCCTCATCGCGCATCTCCGTGAAGGCCGCATTCTCGGCGCCGGTCTCGACGTGTTCGAACGCGAACCGGTGTCGCCGGACTCGCCGCTGCTCCAGTCATCGAACGTGGTAGCGGTGCCGCATATCGGTTCCGCTACGCAACAGACCCGCGAAAACATGGCCATGCGCGCGGTGCGCAATCTCATCGAAGCACTCGATGGCCAGCTCTCGTCGACCTGTGTCAATCCCGAAGCGCTCCACGCCCGCTCGTCCGCGCAACAGATCGCCGGCTGAATGGCGCGAAACACCCCCACCCCAATCAAAAGGAACACGCGATGACCTCAGTCAACCGGCCCCGCGGCGTCTACTCGCCCGTGGTCACGCCGTTCACAAAGGATCTTCTCCCCGATCACGACCGCTATGTCCGTCACTGCCGATGGCTTATCGAACAGGATGTCGGACTCGCTGTTTTCGGCACCAACTCGGAAGCGAATTCGCTCGCCGTCAGCGAAAAAATGAAGCTGCTCGAAACGTTGGTTGGCGCAGACATTCCGGTCGATCGGTTGATGCCAGGCACCGGCTGCTCGGCACTCACGGACACAGTCGAACTGACACGCCATGCGCTTTCGCTGGGGGTGAACAATGTGCTGACGCTACCGCCGTTCTTCTACAAGGGCGTCAGCGACGAAGGCTTGTTCCGCACCTATGCGGAGATCGTCGAGCGCGTGGGTTCCGACGCACTGCGCATTTATCTGTATCACATCCCGCCCGTGTCCCAGGTGCCGCTCAGCCTCGCGCTCATCGAGCGGCTGCTCGCTGCTTTCCCGGGCGTGATCGCCGGCGTGAAGGACAGTTCGGGCGACTGGAGCAACACGCAGGCCATGCTCGAGCGCTTCCAGCCGCAAGGCTTTGACGTGTTCGCCGGCAACGAAAACTTCCTGCTGGCTACCATGCGTGCGGGCGGTGTCGGCTGTATCACGGCAACCGGAAACGTCAATCCGGCGGCTATTGTGGAGCTGTATCGTCACTGGCAATCGGCCGACGCCGACGCCCGTCAGGCGGCACTGGACGCCACGCGTGCGGTGTTCGCCAAGTTCCCGATGATCTCCGCGCTCAAGGCAGCGATCGGCGTGTATTCGAACGATCCCGACTGGGGCATCGTACGTCCTCCTCTCGTCGAACTGACGCCAGTGCAGTGCGATGCGCTCGCCACCGCACTCCGCGAAATCGACTTCTCGATGCCGGGAGTCGAAGTCCCCGCCTGATGCCCTGAAGAAGCAAGGCCGCCGGTTGCATACGCACCCGGCGGCCTTGTCTCGCTATTCACTGCTTCGGTTTCACGCCCAATCGTCCAGCGCGTATTCGTTCAGCGCGGCTTCATCGAAGTCGAAGCCGAGGCCTGGACGAGTCGGCACGGTCAGCTTGCCGTCTGCGAACGACAGTTGCGTATCCACTAGTCGACGGAAATTCAGCACCTGATCGTCAGGAAAAAATTCGACATAGCGTGCATTGGTCGTCGATGCCACCAGGTGAACGTGCAGATCGTGGAACCAGTGCGGGCACATCGTCACACCCACGGCCGCGGCCGACGCCGCAATCCGCCGCCATTCGCTGATCCCGCCGCATACCGCCGCGTCCGACTGAAGGATCAGGGCCGCGCGCTTGTCGAGCAGTTCCTGATGGCGCCAGCGCCCTGCTTCTATCTCACCGGTCGCAACGGTCACCGGTGTGCGCCGGCTCAGTTGCGCATGGCTTTCGATGTCGTCCGGACTGAACGGCTCCTCTATCCAGTACGGGTTGAACGGCTCGTACCGACGCATGTATTCGAGCGCGGTCGGAACGTCGGACCAGGCGTTGTTGGCATCGAGCATCAGCAGCACGTCGTCGCCGATCGCTTCGCGGGCCGCCCTGATCCGCGCTTCCTCGCCGCGCGGATCGAGCCGCCCAACTTTCATCTTCACGGCGCGAAACCCCAGCGCCACGTAGCCCGCCATCTCCTCGCCGAGGTGCTCGGGGGTTTTGCCTTCGAGGTAGTAACCGCCGCTGGCGTAGGCCGGCACGGTGGTACTGCATGTGCCGCCAAGATAGCGGCTCAACGGCAGGCCCGCAGCGCGTGCATTCCGATCCCACAAGGCGATATCGAGGATGGACAGCGCCCGCATGACCGAGCCGGCGCGCCCTTGCAGCAGCGACTCGTCGTACATGGCGCACCACGAGCCTTCGACATCGAGCGCGGAGCGCCCGCGCAACAGCGGCGCGAACAATTCGCGCACGGCATACGTGACCAGCATGCCGGCGCGGTTGCCGCTGTAGCAAAAGCCGATGCCGTAGTGGTCATCGGCTGTCGTGACGCGTACGACCGTGTAGTCGCGCGCAGTGACAAGACGGGTCGAGAATGCAGTGTGGCGGTCAAGCGGCACGCGGATGGTGCGCGCCTCCACCGAAACGATCCGCGAACGTGTCTGATATTCGGTTTGCTCCGGTTCAACGATGACGTGTTTCATAGCAGTAGATCGACTCGAAGAAGATAACGAGGCTCACGGGACCGATCGTGCGGTCGCACGCACGATCGCAGGCGGGTGGCTCCGGATGAAAAACAGCATGGCCAGCACACCGGCAAAATCAATCAACGATCCGAACAGAAAAGCGCTGTGATAACCGCCGAAATACTGGATCAGAAAGCCGGTCAGAGCGGGGCCTATGATTCCGGAGAGGTTGCTCAGAAAATGGATGAAACCACCTACGCCGCCCTGACGACGCAATGGAACGATCTCGTGCTGGATCGCCCAGATCGACTGGCATGACGCAGTCAGAAACAGCAGCGCGCCGGCGATCAGCGCGACCGCCGCCGGCAGCGTGCTGGCCGATGTGATGCTCGCTACCGCCACACCCGAAAGTGCAAGCGGCAAGGTTGCAACGATCTTGCGGGCCTTGACCGGATCATCCATGCGCTTGTAGATAAAGTCGCCCGCAAGGCCGCCGCCGAAGTAGCCGATCGCGCCGCAGATCCACGGGATCGACGTGATCACGCTCATCTGGCGTAATCCTAGATGCATCTCGCTGGTGAGGTAACTGGGCAGCCACGAGATAAACACGTACTGCGTGTAGTTGACGGCAAACAGGCCCGCACCCAGCGCAAGCGTGCTCGGACGGCGCAGGTAGGAAGCGAGGGTCGTGCCGTCGTCTTCGACGTTGCGCACTTCCGCGGCCTCGCGGCTTTCGTCGATCAGCCGCGTCTCGTGCGTCCCGACGCGGTGGTTCTGAGAGGGCTTGTCCGTCACCAGAATGCGCCAGCACACAAGCCACAAGAAACCGAGCACCCCGATCGCCACAAACGACGCGCGCCAGCCGAACATCACGGCCGTCAGGCCAACTACCGGTCCCGCAATCGCGTTGCCGAGCGTCTGTCCCGAGAACGTGAAGCCGATCATCGTGGCCGTTTCGTGGCGGGGGAACCAGTTGGAAATAGTGCGATTGGTGTTCGAACTCATCGGTCCTTCACCAATGCCGAAGAACACCCGGCACACCAGCAGCGAAACGAATCCCGTGGCGGCGGCAGTCAGCCCACAGAATAGCGACCAGATTCCCATGGCCCACGAGAAAACGCGCATCGTTCCAAACCTGTCGGAGAAATAGCCGCCGAGGAACGAAAAAATCGAGTAGCCAATAAAGAAGCTGCTAAACACGATTCCCAATTGCGAGGGAGACAAGTCGAGCGTCTTGCCGACGATCGGTGCCACAATGCCGAGCGCCGCGCGATCCATATAGTTGATCGCGCCTGCTGCGAACAGCAGGCCGGCAACGACGTAACGGTATTTGCCATTCATGGCACGGATTCCTTACGTGGCAGGACGGATCGGCTTATGCGGCGGTGGTAGGTGTTCCGGCTGTCTCGCCTGCGGCGCGCCGGCCGATGACCAGCAGCATGGCCAGCACGCCGACCAGATCGACTGCCGCGCCGAGCATGAAGCCACTGCTGTAACCGCCTAAGTACTGGACCGCCAAACCCATCATGGTCGGACCGACGATGCCCGAAATGTTGCTCATCAGGTGAACGAAGCCGCTTACGCCCCCGAGATGCCTGCCTGGCACAAGCTCGTGCATGATGGCCCAGCACGCTTGCGACGAAGCCGTCAGGAACAGCACGGCGAACGCGACAAGCAGGACTGCGGGCGTCACGGAATCGACCATGCTGACGCCCACCAGGGCGAGACCCGACAGCGCCAGCGGTACGATCGCCGAGACCTTCCGCGCCAGCAGCTTGTTGCTCATGCGCTTAAAATACGCGTCCGCGAGCAGGCCGCCGCCGAAGTATCCGATCCCGCCGCATGCCCATGGCACTGCGCTCAGAATGCTCATGTGCTTCATGTCCAGATGCAGCGCGTTGGTGAAATAGCTCGGCATCCACGAGATGAACACGAACAGCGTGTAGTTCACCGCGAAAAGTCCGACGCCAAGCGCGAGCGTGCTCGGCCGAAACAGGTAGCTGCGCAGCGGCGTGCTTTCGTCGCCGCCTTCTGCCGGATGTGCCGCGCTACGGCTCGCTTCGACCATCTCGCGTTCCGCTTCGCCAACCCGCGCGCTTTGCGCCGGTTTGTCGGTCGCGAATATGCGCCAGGCGACGATCCACGCCAGTCCGAGCGCGGCGATAATCACAAACGACGTGCGCCAGCCGTACGCAATGGCAATCAGTCCGACCACCGGCCCAGCGATCGCACTGCCTACCGTCTGGCCCGAAAACGTAAAGCCGACCATGGTTGCGGTTTCATGCCGGGGAAACCAGTTGGTAATGGTCCGGTTGGTCGTCGAATTCATCGGACCTTCTCCGAAGCCGAACAGCGCCCGGGAAACCAGCAGCGTGCCAAATCCAGTTGCGGCCGCAGTGAGCCCGCAGAGAATGGACCACGTCCCCATCGCCCAGGAGAAAACCCGGCGCGGCCCGTACTTATCGGCGAGTTGCCCACCGACGAATGCGAAGATGGAATAGCCCAAGAAAAAACTGCTGAACACCACGCCGAGTTGCGACGGTGAAAGACTCAGCTCCTTGTTCAGGATAGGCGCGACCACGCCAAGCGCCGCGCGGTCCATGTAGTTGATCGCGCCCGCAACAAACAAAAGCAACGCGACAACGTAACGATACTTCCCAGTCTTCATGTTGCCTCTATTCCATGTAATTAAGGATGCCGAACATTATTATCTGGCACTTCTCTCGAGTGCCATGGAGGTACTACCTGTTGACAAGCCTCGCGGGAAGCTGCGTCAAGATGAGACATGCGGAGACGATCAGCGATCCCGCAATCAGGAACAGGCTCGAATCAAGTGAATGCGTGACCGTCTTCAGCCACCCGACAAGCGTGGGGCTTACGAATCCTGCGAGATTGCCCGTCGAATTGATCAATGCAATGCCGGCGGCCGCACCGGTGCCGCCGAGAAAAGACGTTGGCAAGGCCCAGAACATCGGTAAGGCCGTAATGACGCCCGAAGCGGCAAGCGTCAGCCCAAGCAATGCAATATACGTATTGCTGCCCGCGTAGGCGCACATCACGAAACCCGCCGCCGCCACGCATTGCGGCAACACGACGTGCCAGCGGCGTTCACGCGTGCGGTCCGCATGGCGGCCGACCACAATCATCGAAATCAAGGCGGCAAGATAAGGCACGACGGTGAGCAGTCCGATGGTGAAGGCGTCCGTGATTCCGGAACTCTTTATGATGGTTGGCTGCCAGAAGCCAACGGCATAGGAGCCCATCACGATACCGAACAGAATCGCGCACAAGGTCCAGACTTTGAGCGACGTGAAGACCTCGCGCACGGAACCGTGGCTTTTGGTGCGTTCTTCCGCATCGATTTCCGACGCAATGAAGTCGCGATCCTGCATCGGCAGCCACTTTGCGTCCTTCACCCGGTCGTCGAGGAACCAGAAAATGGCGGCCGCCAGGATCAGCGCGGGGATGGCTTCCAGAATGAACAGCCACTGCCAGCCGGCAAGCCCCGCGTTCCCCGCCAGGCGCTGCATGATGAAGCCCGATATCGGGCCGCCGACAATACCCGCCACCGGATTGCCAGCCATCAGGAAAGCGATCATCTTGCCGCGCCGATGCGATGGAAACCAGTAGGTGAGATACAGCACCAACCCCGGGAAAAAGCCTGCTTCGGCCACGCCCAGAAAGAAACGCAATACGTAGAACATCGTGGGCGTGGTGACCCACGCGGTCGCGGCCGAGAGCACGGCCCACGTGAGCATGATCCGGGCGATCCAGCGGCGCGCGCCGAGCCGATGCAGAAGCAAATTGCTCGGTACCTCGAAAAAGAAATACCCGACGAAAAAGATGCCGGCGCCGAAGCCGTACATCGCCTCGCTGAAGCTCAGATCGCTGAGCATCTGGAGCTTGGCGAAGCCCACGTTGACCCGATCCAGATAGGCCACCACGTAGCAGACAAACAGCAAGGGCATGAAGCGCCAGGTCACTCGCGTGTAGATCGAGTTGCTTACCGCGCTGTCAGGTATTTGTATTGCCGTGGTTTGGGTACTCAAGGGCTGTCTCCGCTACTTTGTCCGACTATCTACAGGGCGACGGTTTTACTTATGGGTGTAAATGACCGTTCGCCCTCGCGATGCGCTGAGCCGCTGCGGACTCAACTCATGATGCCGATCTGCCACGGCACAAATTCGTGATCGCCTAGCCCGAGCATTTCGCTTTTGGTGCGCTCGCCAGACGCGGCTGCAAGAATAGCGTCGAAGATTTTTTGGCCCGTGCTCTGGATCGACGCAACGCCATCCAGGATCCCGCCGCAGTTCAGATCCATGTCTTCGGTCAGACGGGTGTACATAGGCGTGTTGGTGGCGAGCTTCAGCGATGGCACGGGCTTGGCGCCGAACATCGAACCGCGCCCTGTCGTGAAGGCAATGAGATTCGCGCCGCCTGCAATCTGACCCGTCGCGGAGACAGGGTCGAAACCGGGCGTGTCCATGAAAACGAGTCCAGGTTGCTTCACCAGCTCGGCGTATCGATACACTTCCATCAGCGGGCCGGTACCGCCTTTCATCGCTGATCCAATCGACTTTTCGAAGATGTTCGCCAGTCCGCCCACCTGATTGCCCGGGCTGACCTGGCCGTTGATCTGAACGTCTCGACCGACCGAATACTCGTCTTTCCACCAGCGGATCCGCTCAACGAGCTTCTCGCCGACTTCGCGGCTGACCGCACGCCGCGTGAGGGTATGTTCCACGCCGTAGATTTCGGGTGTTTCGGAGAGGATGGCCGTGCCGCCATGACGAACCAGCAAGTCCATCGCCGCGCCAAGCGCAGGATTGGCGGTGATCGACGAAAAGCCGTCCGAGCCGCCGCATTGCAGACCTATCTTCAGGCGGCTTGCCGGAACCGTCGTGCGCTTCACGCGATTGGCGTCGGGTAGCAGCGCCTTTACCGCAGCCACGCCGGCCTCGATGGTCCGGCGGGTGCCGCCGTTCTCCTGCATGATGAACGTGTGCAGCCGCGAATCAGCCTTCAGACCCTCCTGATCCATCAGTCCAGCCAACTGGTTGCGCTCGCATCCCAGCCCGACAATCAGCGCTGCGGCGAGATTGGGATGGCGCGCGTAACCCGCCATCGTCCGACGCAACAGCGCCATTGGCTCGCCGCTCATTTCCATGCCGCAACCGATCGAGTGCGTAAATGCGACCACGCCGTCTACGTTGGGGTAATCCGCCAGCCGTTCCGGCGTGAACCATTCGGCGATCCTGTGTGCGACCGTGGCCGAACAATTGACCGTCGACAACACGCCGATGTAGTTGCGCGTGGCAACCTCGCCGTTATCGCGCACGATGCCCTGGAACGTGGCGCGCCCGGCTTCGGGCACCATCTCGACGGGGCGGTAGTCCGCGCCGAATGCGTAGTCCCGGTCGAACTCGCGGAACTCGACGTTATGGCTATGGACCATCGTGCCCGGGGCAATATCCGTCGCGGCGAAACCGATCACCACGTTGTATTTGCGAACCGGCTCACCTTTTTTGATGGGCCTCGCCGCGATCTTATAACCCGCGGCCACCTGGCTACGGCAAACAAAATCTTCCGCCGGAATCGGCGTACCGATTGCGACGTCGATACGCGCAATTACCACATTGTCAGCGGGATGCAACCGGATCACGGGGCCGGTTACGTCCTTGCTCGTCATCTCAGACATCAGGCATTGCCCTTCTAAAAATTTGCACCGGACGATCAAACGGGGCGCGAACTGAGTAATCGCTTTCTTACATAACCGCTACGGTCGATGTACAGCTGCTCGAAACTCAAGAATTTCAGGCATCTTATGGCACTTCAGTTTTGAATTCAAGAGAAAGCGCTTACTCATTTCCCTTTATACTACCGGTCGTGCCGCCGCAGAGGCGGAATTGCCGGGTACCCGAACTGGAGACTGAGATGTGGCAACAAGCTGAGCGATACCCCGACCCCCGGGTGATTTCGCTAGACCCTTCCTTCGATAAATACCGCGTGGCCTTTTCGGCTGTCGAACGGCTGGCTACAGGCTACCGGTGGACCGAAGGTCCGGTTTGGTTCGGCGATGGACGCTACCTGCTCTGGAGCGACATTCCGAACAACCAGATGCTGAAATGGGAGGAGGAAACGGGCGTGGTCAGCGTGTTCCGGAAACCTTCCAACTACGCAAACGGCAACACCCGTGACCGGCAGGGACGGCTCGTTACGTGCGAGCACGGCCGCCGCGTCACACGCACGGAATACGACGGCAGCATCACCGTCCTTCTCGATTCCTTTGAAGGCAAATCACTTAATTCCCCCAACGATCTGATAGTGAAATCGGACGGGTCCATCTGGTTCACCGATCCGCCGATGGGCATTTCCGGACACTACGAAGGAATCAAGGCGGAACAGGAACTCCCGCACTCCGTATATCGGATCGACGGCGTGACGGGCGAAGCGTCCGTCGTCACGCGCGACCTGAAAGGGCCAAACGGCCTGTGCTTTTCACCCGACGAGAAGCTGCTCTACATCATCGAATCGCGCGGCGTGCCCAACCGGATGATTCACGTCTATGAAATGGACGCGGACGGTCGCGGGATCGGTAAAGGGCGGATGTTCTACGACGCCGGAGTCGGCACGATCGACGGAATGCGCGCGGACATCGACGGCAATTTGTGGTGCGGCTGGGGCATGGGCAATGACGAACTCGATGGCGTCATGGTCATTTCGCCACAAGGAAAGATGATTGGCCGGATCGCCCTGCCCGAGCGCTGCGCGAATTTGTGTTTTGGCGGACGCGCACGTAACCGGCTGTTCATGGCGTCGTCGCAGTCCATTTATGCGGTCCACGTCAACACGCAGGGCGCCCTGGGTGGCTAACCCGGTTCGCCGTGCACCGTATCCCGGTCACCGGCATGCGCCGGTGGCGACACTTCACTTAGAAACACAGACTTGATAACCCTGACATGCAAAGCAAACCCGTATTGACCGTTGTAGAAGCTACGCGAATCCTCGAAGCCGCGCGCGCGGAAGCAGAGAAAAACCAGTGGGCAGTCGCCATTGCGGTTGCGGATGACGGAGGCCACCTGCTGGCCCTCCTCCGACTCGATGGCTGTGCGCCGATCGGCGCTTACATCGCGACCGAAAAGGCGCGTACCTCAGCGCTCGGCCGACGTGAATCGAAGCAGTACGAAGACATGATCAACGGTGGCCGGACCGCATTCCTGAGCGCGCCGCTGGCCGGCGCACTGGAAGGCGGCGTCCCGGTCGTGGTCGACGGGCACATTGTGGGCGCAGTCGGCGTGTCCGGGGTCAAGCCGGATCAGGATTCGCAAGTGGCCAGAACCGCAGCAAACAGCCTCAACGGCTGATTGATACATTGGAAATGTTGGAGCACATGATGGGTGAAATGATCGAGCGAAACGGGCTGCGTGTTGCGGCTGTTCTGAGTAAATTTGTCGACGATGAAGCGTTGCGCGGGACCGGCATCGACAGCGAGGTGTTCTGGAAAGGCTTCGATGCCCTCGTCCACGACCTCGCGCCGAAGAACCGCGCGTTGCTCGCAGAACGCGATCGTCTGCAGACGGAGCTGGACCAGTGGCACCGCGCAAATCCGGGGCCGGTGCGCGATCTGAAGGCATACCGCGCATTTCTCGAAGACATCGGCTATATCGTGCCGGCGAGCGCAGCCGTGAAAGCGACGACTGAGAACGTCGATACCGAAATCGCCGAACAGGCCGGACCGCAACTCGTCGTGCCGCTCTCGAACCAGCGCTACGCGCTCAACGCCGCGAATGCGCGCTGGGGCAGCCTGTACGACGCGCTCTATGGCACCGACGCTATCCCCGAAACCGACGGCGCGGTGCGCACCGCTTACTTCAACGTAGTCCGCGGTGCACGCGTGATCGCGCGCGCCCGTGCCTTCCTCGACGAAGCCGCGCCGCTCGCCAACAGCTCGCACGTCGACGCCATCGCGTACCGCGTGGAATGCGGCAAGCTCGCCGTCACGCTCAAGAACGGCTCGTCGGCATTGAAGGTTCCCGCACAGTTCATCGGCTATCAGGGCGACGCTGGCTCCCCTTCCGCCGTCCTGCTTAAGCACCACGGCCTGCACTTCGAGATCCAGATCGACGCAACGGACCCGATCGGCAAGACCGACGCAGCGCGCGTGAAAGACGTGCTGATGGAAGCGGCCGTCTCGACGATTATCGACTGCGAAGACTCGGTTGCCGCTGTCGACGCCGCCGACAAGGTCCAGCTTTACCGCAACTGGACCGGCCTCGCGAAAGGCGAACTGACCGAGCAAGTCACGAAGAACGGCAAGACTTTCACGCGCAGCCTGAACGCCGATCGCACCTACACCGCGCCGGATGGCTCGACCGTGAAGCTGCATGGCCGCTCATTGCTGTTCGTTCGCAACGTGGGGCATTTGATGACGAACCCGGCGATCGTCGATCGCGACGGTCATGAGATTCCCGAAGGCATCCTGGATGCCGTGATGACATCGCTGGGCGCGATGCACGACCTGCAAAACAAGCTCAATTCGCGAACCGGTTCGATTTACATCGTCAAGCCGAAGATGCACGGCCCGGCCGAAGTCGCGTTCGCCAATGAACTGTTCGGCCGTGTCGAAGATCTGCTGGGGCTGCCGCGCCATACCATCAAGATGGGCATCATGGACGAGGAGCGCCGCACGAGCGTCAACCTGCCGGCGTGCATTGCGGCGGCATCGGCGCGCGTGGCGTTCATCAATACCGGCTTCCTGGATCGCACCGGCGACGAGATGCACAGCGTCATGGAAGCGGGTCCGATGATGCGCAAGGGCGATATGAAATCGTCGGCGTGGATCGCGGCTTACGAGCGTAGTAACGTGCTGGCCGGCCTAAGCTCGGGATTGCGCGGACGCGCGCAGATCGGCAAGGGCATGTGGGCGATGCCCGACCTGATGCACGCGATGCTCGAACAGAAGATCGCGCATCCGAAAGCGGGCGCGAACACGGCTTGGGTGCCGTCGCCGACTGCCGCGACGCTGCACGCGCTGCACTACCATCAGGTTGACGTTCAGGCCGTGCAGCAGGAGCTGGAAACGACGGGCTACGACAGCGTACGCGATGAACTGCTCGATGGCTTGCTGACGATTCCTGTCGTCGAAAAGGCGCAGTGGTCGGAGGAGGAAATCCGCGAGGAAATCGAGAACAACGCGCAAGGGATTCTGGGTTACGTGGTGCGCTGGATCGATCAGGGCGTCGGATGCTCGAAGGTGCCGGATATTCACGATATCGGTCTGATGGAAGACCGCGCGACGCTGCGCATTTCGAGCCAGCACATTGCGAACTGGCTGCATCACGGGGTGGTGTCGGAGGCGCTGGTGAACGAAACGTTCAAGCGCATGGCGAAAGTGGTGGATTCGCAGAACGCCAACGACCCACAGTACCAGCCAATGACCGGTCACCTGGACACATCGCTCGCGTTCAAAGCGGCGAAGGCGTTGGTTTTTGAAGGGCGCTCGCAGCCTGGCGGGTATACGGAGCCATTGCTGCACAAGTTCCGACTTGGCGCGAAGGGTTAGGCGCAGATCGCAGTCGAAACCGCGGGACGATTCCAGCCTGCATTGCGGGCCACCGCCGTCGTCCCGCGCGTCCATGCGTTTGGCGACTGGCGGCCATGGTTCGTCTTTCCACAAGGCGCCGCGCCGTGTGCCGCCGGTCTAGGTGCTGCGAGGACGCCCCGTTGTACCGCGCACGATCAGGTCGGTCGGCACGATGTACTGCGAACTGACGGGCCGCCCTTCGATCCGGGCGAGCAGATACTCGGCGCTGCGCGCGCCGATTTCATCGGCTGCGAGCCGCATGGTCGTCAGCGGTGGCGACGTGAAGCTGGAAAACTCGATGTCGTTGATGCCCGCTATCGACAGGTCACCCGGCACGTCGATACCCGACTCGCGCGCTTCGGCCAGCGCGCCGATTGCAAGCAGATCGGTGCCGCAGATGACGGCCGTTGGACGCTCGGGGCCGTTCATCAGCGCCTTCATCGCCATCTGGCCTTCAATGATCTTATGCGGCATCTCGATCAGATGCTCGTGGCGCAACTGCAGCCCACGTGACTGCAGCGCCGCGCGCACACCAACGATGCGATCAGCCGCACGATCGCTGTGCTGCGTCATCTGGGTAATCATGCCGAATCGCACATGCCCGAGTTCGAGCAGATACTCGGCGAGGCGCCGGCCTACTGCGACATTGTCGAATCCGACATAGGGATGATCGTGATCGACGGTCCAGCCGTTGACGAGCGGAATCTGCTCCTTTTCGATCAGTTCATACAGCGCAGGCGAGTGGTTACGGCCTACCAGCATCAGACCGGCAATGCCGTCCGCGATCAGCGCACGCACTTGCTTCAGTTCGTCCTCCTGGTCGTAGTACGAACAGCCAAGCAGCAACGTATAGCCGGCTTCCCCAATGCGCTTTTGCAGCGCGAACACACCGATCGCGAAGTTCTGGTTTTCCAGCGACGGAATCACCGCGCCGATCGTCTTCGAGCGCTGCGACGCCAGCGCGCGTGCCGCGGCGTGCGGCGTGTAGCCGAGTGTCTGCGCGATCTCGCGTACGCGGTTCTGCAGTTCGGCCGCTACCGTCGCGTTGCCGTTCAACACACGCGAAACGGTCGCGGTCGATACACCCGCTGCGCGTGCCACGTCCAACACGGAAATTGCATTCGATTTGCGACGCGGCGCTCTTTTCTTTGTTTCTGCGGTCAACTTGCACCCTGCCCGGTGTCGAGGCGCACGATCGCGCCTTCGCTGAGCCGCATTCTATAACGCGGAGCATCGGGAAATGGTGGCCGCCGGGTGCTGTCAGCGGTTCAGCGGTTCAGCGGTTCAGCGGTTCAGCGGTTCAGCGGTTCAGCGGTTCAGCGGTTCAGCGGTTCAGCGCATCCTTGAACGCCTTGCCCGCCGTAAACTTGACGGTCTTTGCAGCCGGGATCTGGATTTCGGCGCCGGTCGAGGGATTGCGACCAACCCGCGCGGCGCGCGCCCCCCTCGAAAACGAGCCGAAGCCGATCAACTGGACGGTGTCGCCTTTGGCCAACGCGCCGGTAATCGCCGCGATCACTCCGTCAATCGTCTCACCGGTCATGACCTTGCTCTCACCGGTTGCCGCCGCGACCGCATCCACGAGTTCCTGTTTGTTCATTGTCGATCCCTGATTTATGGTTGTTCAGCCGCCACCCTACCCGATCGCCCCGCCTTTGCGCAACGGCTAGCGAGGCTTTCCAGCCACTCCGGTCGTTCAGAGAGCCGCAGCCCGTGACTGGCATCGACCAGAACGTGAAGCTGAACCGCGCGCTTTGGATACTCGCTGACGCGATGCGCCAGATGAGGGCGCAACCACCTCACGGAGGGGAACGCCGGAAGGCTTGCATTGCATCGAGCGCGCCATAGAGACGCTGCGTCTTTCGTGCTTTGATCGCTTGCATGGCTTCCAGCCGCCCCACTTCAGTGCGCAGCCAGCTGCGACACCAGGTTCAGCACATAGATCGCAAACACTGGCGGCGTATTGAAGTGCGAGCCGTGAGAAATATGCGTGCGAAAATCCAGAATCACCGGCAGCCCATCCGGAATCCGCCCAAGCAGTTAGCGCCGATGATGGTAACGGCAGTCTACGCCCTGCGCGCGGCGAGCAGCAATTGATGAAATGCACTGAACACCCGGCGCATTTGCGGAAGCTTGTACGGAAACAAGGCCGCGTCGTCCATATCGTGGACGACCATAGCCGTCGCGATTTCGAAAATAAGCAGCCTTCCGTCCTCTGTTTCGGCGCAGTCGAATCCGACGTAGTCCAGACCTGTCCGCTCGACTACAGCGCGCAAAGCTTCGCGATGGCGCACCGCAAAGGTCGTGTCGAAATTGGCCATCAGACGCGCCTCTTCACCCCGGCGCTCCGGATGCGCGATCATTTCCGCGTATGGGTAGTGAACCATCCAGTGCGCCGAAATGCCCATATGACACAAAAAAGGCGTCACGCCGACCATCACGATCCGGTATTTACGGAACAGACCGTCTGCACCGCTGTAGTCGATGAAGGGTGCGATGTAAAACTCGGCAACAACCGAACGATCCACGTAATCCGCAAGTTCCGCGGCGGACGAAACGCGCTCCAACCCCTCGCCGGCATGCGATCCGACCGGGCGGATGATGAGCGGATAGTTCGCGTCCAGCATGACGAGGTTGTCGGATCGACCTGCGAGCAGATCCAGAATTTGAGCGCGCGAAACGCATGTCGCCGGCGCCATACAGATATCCGGGACGCCTCCCAGCAGCGCGTAGGCCGCTTCGCGCGTCGTATGCGCGATGCCTTCCGGCAGGTTGAGCACGCGCGTTGTTGTCGTGTGTAATAACGAGGCGATCAGGTCGAGAGCCACAATATTCTCATCTCGTGCGCACGCCGCCACCAACACGGCATCATGCTCTGGCAACTCGCGTTCGTGCGTGGAGTGTTCGTCGATATAGAGCACGTCGACCTGCAAGTCGGCGTGTTCAAGAAGGCACTCGATCGGCGTATTCGCCATCAGGTCACCGGGCGCTTTCAGCACCAGCAACTTCACCGACGGACTTTCCGTTCTGGCATTTTTTATCCGGTAAAGTCGGCGCATCTGCAATGCCTGCCGCTGAACGGCAAGCGCCGCCGGCTTTTCGTATTTCATCTCCAAGACCAGCGAGAGGTCGAGCAGTGCGCCAGGATCGTCATGGCGCTGCGCGTACTCAAGCAGACTCACGCCGAGTGGCGTCAGATCATTGCCCGCGGTTGCCGCCCTTAACAATGCGCTCAGGCCCAGTGATTGATAGGCCTGACAGGTTGCTTCAGTCATGGCCGTCCCGTCCGCTTTCATCCGCGCCCTGCAGAGCGTGAACCGCCGAAGGCAGCGCGCCGACATATCCAACTTCTTCCTCGAACCAGCCTTCAGGAATACCCTGCGCGGACGGCGCTTCGCGATCTGTTGCCCTGTCACCCACCGTCGAGTTATCGACAACCAGCGACAAACCGACCGGCTTTGCGTGGTGCTTCGGTACGCACATGTGTGTTCCCTTCGGTGAAAAAGGCAGAGGCACTGCGCCCACCGACCGCTATCTCGAACGCCCAGTCGACTTGAGATATGCATCGCCATCACAGCTATTTAGACAAGATGTTAGACGCGGAGCTCTTGCAGCATTTTCGCGCGAAGATGAAAACTGATCCTGCGAAGCAATGCGTGGCACCCGGTCATCGGACA
This sequence comes from Paraburkholderia sediminicola, assembly GCF_046026675.1. Classification (GTDB taxonomy): domain Bacteria; phylum Pseudomonadota; class Gammaproteobacteria; order Burkholderiales; family Burkholderiaceae; genus Paraburkholderia; species Paraburkholderia sediminicola_F. The sequence continues at coordinate 3,646,412 of NZ_JAQQEY010000002.1, forward strand.
AACACTGCTCGATGACCGCAAAGCGCAAGCGATCAGAACGTGTGCCGGATACCGACGCGCGCGAGGACCTGATTCGCGCTCGACGACGGTGCATCCGCGCCCGTTATATATGCGGTATTCAACGGGGTCGACACCGTGCCGCCACCCGATGCGTGCTGGTACAAGCCCTGCACATAGACGTCGGTACGCACTGACAGGTTATAGTCCGCCACCAAGCCAAACTGCTGGTATTTCGGCTTTGAATTGCCTGCACTGGAGTTGAAATGGGCAATCGTGTAGTTGTACATCGCGCCGACATACGCGGCCTTCGTCAATTGATACTTGGCGTTGAGTTCGAAGTTATCGAATTTCAGGCTGGTCGCGGTGTTTGCGAAGTTGCCGACGTAGACCGACCCGGTCGCGTCGTTCAGGCTCGTATGGCTATACACAAAGCCGAGCAACGTCGGTCCGATCGTGTAGTTAATGCCTGCGCCCCAGACTTGTTGACGGCCGGCGAAAAAGTCGGTGTCGTCGGCTGTGAGCGAACCGCCTGTCGTGCCGCCCGGATTGTTGATCTGCATATAAGCCGCGGCCACCGTCACATTGCTGCCCACGTATTGCGCGCCGAGGCTGTAAGACCGATTGTTCGCGAAGCCGCCTGCCTGGTTGCTGAAGCCGTACAGACCGCCGAACGTAACGCCGCCGTACGTATTGCTCGTGTACTTCACGCTGTTGTTCAAACGGAAGGAGTTGTCGGTGTTGTCGTTATCGTACGGATGCGACATCAGATAGCCCGCCCAGTTTCCGTTTGCCGTGAGCGGTGCGAGGAGGTCGACGACGGAGTCATATTGCCGGCCCATCGTCAGCGTGCCGAATTGCGCCGAGCTCAGGCCGACATAGGCCTGACGTCCGAACATCCGGCCGCCCTGCCCGAGCTTGCCTGAGTTGACGTCGAATCCGTTTTCCAACTGGAAGATAGCCTTGGTCCCACCGCCCAGGTCCTCCGCCCCCTTCAGGCCCCAGCGGCTGCCTTGGGCAAAACCGCTTTCCATCTGTATATTCGAATGGCCGCCGGTATTGTTGGTGTAATTCAGGCCTTCGTCGATCAGGCCGTACAGCGTGACGCTGCTTTGCGCCATCGCGCTGATAGGGGCAAACGTACAGCCGAGCGCTGTATTGGCAACCGCGGCAATCAGGAGTCTTTTCATGAATACGGATCCCTGTGGGTAAGAACACCGCGCCGGTGCATCGCCCGCGCTATTCGCGCAGCGTAGAGGCGCAACCGACGTCAGGTGTTCGCACTTTAGGACCTACAAAATCCCGCCCCACAGCAATTCAGTATTGCTCGAATAGTGTTGTACGGGGCCTACGCGTACGTCGCTTCGTGCCTTGCTTTCGAACGGTTTCCGACGATAGCGCTCCACGACGAAATCAACGAAGCTGCGCAAAGCAACCGCCATGTGCGGCTGCCCGAGATACAGCAGCCACACAGTGCGTTCGTCGCCGCATAGCGTCACGTCACCCAGCAACGCACGCAAGCTGCCACTGGTCAGTTCGTTCTGCACGAACGAACGTGATAAGCGCGCGATTCCGAGTCCCGCCTGCACCGCACGCTTGACGACATGAGGACTTTGTATGTTCAGGATCGGCCGCACAACGACGCGTTGTGCGCCGTGGGCGTCGCGAAACTCCCAGTAACGGCTCGGAGCATCCGACGCGACGAGCACGTCGTGCGAGTCCAACTCGCCCGGCGTGCACGGCGCAGGGCGACGCGCCAGATAGTCTGGGCTTGCAACAATCACGTCGCGTGTTTGCGCGAGCGGCCGGCACACCAGCGACGAATCACGCAGGCGACGCTCCGCACTGAAGCAGATGTCGAACTCGCTGGCCGCGACGTCGCTCATATTGTCGAACACGGTCAGGTCGAAACTCACGCGGGGTTCGTGGGCACGGTAGGCGGCCAGCACGTCCGGTAGATCCGTAGTCGCGTACAGCGACGACGCCGCGATCCGCAGAAAACCGGTAGGCTGTCCCACTGCGGAGGCAATACATTCGTCCATGTCATCGAGCTGCCTGAGCAACTCGATGCAGCGCTCCCAATACAGTCGGCCCGTCACCGTCAACGATACGCGCCGCGTAGTCCGATTGACTAGCCGGACGCCTAAGTGTTCCTCGAGCGTCGCGACACTGCGCGTGACAACCGAATTGGAAATGCCCAAGTGCTTGGCGGCTTCGGCGAAATTCAGGCACTCCGCGACTTTGGCGAAGATGCGTATCGAAGCCAACTGGTTCATCGTGTTCCCCGGCGCATGCTGGATGACAAGTTTCGGGCGCAATACAGCGGTGTGAGGGGGCGAGAAACCATAGGTGTGCACCCCATCTGTTAGACGTCGAGCTCCTCGCGGGGGATGGAATCGTGTCGCTACGCGCGCGCCTGACCGCAGGAGGTTAGTTCTTAGCATAGCGGCCACTTCGTTACCCCAAGCCGTCCGGCAGATTACAGGATCGTTATTTTCCTGGTTACTGTCGATGTCGCGCACCCGGACGTCGCCGATTACCGGATAGGCGTATGTCTTCAGCGTGTTGCCCCACTGCTGGACATGCTTGTGATTTCGCCACTCAGGTTCCCGCGCGCGGATGTACGCTTCGGCTGCCTCACGAAACGTCACGTTGGCATCCGACGAGATATTAAGCAACTGTCGACGCTGCTCCTCGCGTCGCGCAAGGATAGGATCGATCTGGTCCCTGACCATCTCACGATAACCGGTAGCCAGTTTCCGAGCCTCGGCAAGCGAGACTCGCGAAACCGGACCGAGGCCCATCTCCCGAACACGCCCATTGAGCTTGAAGCGAAACACCCACGAACGTGCACCACTGTCCGCGATCTGCATGTAGAGACCACCGCCGTCGGCGTAGTGGCCGGGAGCCACCTCCTTTGCAATCCGCAGCGCACTGAGCCGGTGTAACTGTCGTCCTGACATGGTTCCCTCCTACCCACTTACCCATCTTCCTACCCATACTTCGTGGGGAAATTGTGCGGGATCGTAGTGGAAGCAGCAAGCACGTCGTTACCCATAAATCGCTTTTAAATCAGCGATCTACGAGACGTTTATGGAAGATATCGGAATGCCCGGGAAGCCTTGACTGGCGGAAGGCAGCCGGAGTCGAACCGACCTGAGAGCGTCTGACGCCCTCAACTGGATTTGAAGTCCAGCCGCACCACCGGATGCGAATGCCTTCCTACGGTGATTGAACAAATTGAACTACCTGAACCACGCCCTGCAACTCAAACACTGAATCAAATCGGATCGAGCCAACGGCTATCCGTGCGCATCAGATGCAGGCCACGGTGGAAGCGAGTATATCCAACCCGGTCGAAGAATTCCAAAAGCTGGATCGCGCGTTTTCGCCCGAGCCCAGTGACATCACGAAACGGTGCAGCCGCAACCATCCCCGCATTCTTTTGCGCTTCGGAACCCGCAATCAAAGCCAGTTCACGAATCACCTCATGGTGATAAAAGAGATCGCGCACAACCTGAAAAAGCTCGCCCTGTCGCGCGAGCTTGCGCAGTAACTGCCGCACGCGGTCTTCGGATACGCCGTGTGCGTTTGCGAGATCACGCACCCAGGGCGGATCGAAACGTCCGTCTTTCAGCGCCGGCAGCAGTGCTGCCGCGAGTGCGCGATCGGCGTCGTCGAGTGTCGCTGCATGGTCCGGCAGATGCAACCACGGCCCGCGTCGGATAATCTCGCCGCGCGCCGCCGCATCGTCGACTAGCGCGCGCCACAATGCATCGTCGACGAGAGGCGCTGCGATCCGCCGTAAGCGCGATACATCCGGGCCGAGTTCATCCGGCGAGCGTTCGTGGTACTGCTTTAGTGCGGTAGTCACCCGCGCATTCAATGCCCGCCATGACGCATCGGCGATCAACAACGCGTCATTACCGCCGGGGAGTTGCACAACGCGCGTGTCAGGTGGCAACACGAGCACGGCCGCCAGCATACCCGTCAGTCGTTCCAGCAACGAGCGGGGCAATCCGTGCGGCGCCCTTGCCAGAAGCGAATCCAGCGCGCCGGTGTCAAGCATGACCTGAATCGCATCGAGCCACGCCAGCCGCTCAGCCGAGCGACGCTTGCGCGAAGGCGCAAACGGATCGAGCACATGACCACCGCCAACCGTGCGATTAGCCTGGGCATTGCGCACGACAAAGCGGTCGCCAGGAAGCGCACACACCGGCCGTTCGAACACGAACTGCACGCGCGCCCGCTGACCTGCGTCGAGCGTTTCGCCATCGAGCAACGCGACATGCGCAACCTGATGCTGCGTGCCCAGATGCACATGCAGCGGCGCCCAGTGCTCCAGCGCCAACGGTGCATCGGCGCGTAGCGTCAGCATGACGTCGATGCGTTCCGACGCTTGCGACAGCTGCGGATCGACGATCCAGTCGCCGCGATCGATTGCGCTCTTCTCGATGCCCGCCAGATTCAATGCACAGCGCTCACCTGCCCTTCCAGTCTCGGCCGGACGATTCTGCGCATGAATGCTACGTACGCGCACCGGCTGATTTTTCGGCGCAAGCAGCATCGTGTCACCCGCCGCGACGCGTCCCGACATCACGGTCCCGGTCACGATCGTGCCTTGGCCTGATAGCGTGAATACCCGGTCGACCGCGAGACGGAACAGACCGTCGTCGCGCCTCATGCGCCCCTCTACCGCCGCTGCGTGCAAATGCGCCTTTAACGCGGCCACACCAAGGTCATCTTCACGCGTCGCGCAGGTGTCGAACACGGGCGCGTCCTGCAGCACGCTGCCGCTCAGAAACGCTGTCACCTCGTCATGCACTTCCTGCAGCCGCTCAGCGTCAACGCGGTCTATCTTAGTCAGCGCGATCGCGCCGCGCTTGATGCCGAGTAGTTCCACGATCGCCAGATGTTCGCGTGTTTGCGGCATGACGCCATCGTCGGCAGCGATCACGAGCAGCGCGAAATCGATTCCACTGGCGCCCGCGGCCATCGTATGGACGAGCTTTTCGTGGCCCGGCACATCGATCAGACCGAGCACGTCGCCGTTCTCGAGCGGCACGTACGCATAGCCCAGTTCGATCGAAATGCCGCGCGCCTTTTCTTCCTTGAGACGATCCGTGTCGACGCCCGACAACGCTCTCACCAGGCTAGTTTTGCCGTGGTCGATATGCCCGGCCGTACCTACGATCATGCCTGCACGTCCTTCAATTGCTCGATTAACTGCGCTTCATCGGCGGCTTCGAGACAGCGCAGATCGAGACGCAATGCATCGTCCGCGATACGGCCGATGACCGGCCGCGCCATCTCGCGCAAGCGCTTCTCGAGCGCAAGCAATTGACGGCCGCCGCGCTTGCCGTCGGCGGTCCTGACGACGAGGCCGTAGCTCGGCAGCACATCGACAGGCAATGCGCCGCTGCCGATCTGGCTGAACATGGGCTCGGCCACCACGACGTAGCGATCGCCGGCCACACGCTGCAATGCAGGCTGCACCCGCTCCGCGGTGAGCCGGATGTCGTCGCTCGGGCGCGTGAGCAAACGCAGCGTGGTCAGCCGCTCAGCGAGTTTTTCCGGTGCGCGATACATCTGCAGCACGGGCTCCAATGCCGCGAGCGTCAGTTTGCCGACCCGCAGCGCACGCTTGAGGGGATGCTTCTTGATCTTTGCGATCAGATCACGCCGGCCGACAATCAACCCCGCCTGCGGGCCGCCAAGCAGTTTGTCGCCGCTGAATGTGACGAGGTCGGCACCGGCCTCGATGGTTTCGCGTACGGTCGTCTCACGCGGCAAGCCCCATTGCGTCAGATCGACCAGCGTGCCGCTGCCGAGGTCCACCGCAACAGCAAGACCGCGCGCGTGGGCGAGCGGCGCGATGGCGTCGACCCCGACCTCTTTGGTGAATCCGCTGATCGCGTAATTGCTCGTGTGGACTTTCATCAGCAGCGCGGTTTGCGGACCGATGGCTTCGTCGTAGTCCTTCAGATGCGTGCGATTGGTGGTGCCGACTTCGCGCAGCCTCGCGCCCGCGCGGCTCATGATGTCGGGAATGCGAAACGCGCCGCCGATTTCAACCAGCTCGCCCCGCGACACGATCACTTCTTTCTTCGACGCCAACGCGGACAACGTGAGCAACACTGCTGCGGCATTGTTGTTGACCACGGTCGCCGCTTCGGCCCCGGTCAGTTCGCAGATGAGTTCGTCGATCAGATCGTCGCGATCACCGCGCTTGCCGGTGCCGAGATCGAACTCGAGGTTGGCCGGCTGCGTGAGCGCTTTCATGACGGCTTGCACTGCTTCGTCGGGCAGCAATGCGCGGCCGAGATTGGTATGCAGCACAGTGCCGGTCAGATTGAAGACGCTGCGTAAACGAGCCGCGTTGCGCCGACGCAGCGTGGCCTCAACGGGGATCTGCAGTTGCGCGATATCGAGTGCGCTCACCGACGCATCGCCGGACTGCGCGCTGACGCGCCAGGTGTCGAGTGCATGACGCAGGGCACCCAATACCTGCGTGCGGCCGAACTCAGTCAACAACGCCGCAAACTCGGCCGACGCCATCACCTTCTCTACCGACGGCACACGCGCCATCAGCGCCCGCAATTCAGAGCCGGTTACATCGCTCACGAGGCAATCCTCATTCTCAGTCGGACTCGCCGGAAGAGTCATCAGCCGCAGGATCGGCCTGTTCCGGCCAGAGCCACGGATGCGGCGACGCGCGCCGGTAACCTTCCGCTCCCATCAGCAGGTCCAGTGTGAGACTGGCGAGATCGTCCGCGAACGGTTCGAAATCGTAGTCCTTCGACTGAATGCCGATCTTCCGGTAAGTATGGCATTCGTCGCACGACTCCGCCTTCAATGCGGCATTCCTGGAATCGGCTTCCCGGGTGGCCTCGTCAGCGTCCTGCGAGCCGACGGCGTGATAGGCAATGCCTTTGGTCGAATCGCAGTTCGAACATTTCGCGCGGACCATGTGCCACTCGGTCGCACACAGGCCGCATTGCAGGTAGCGGTAATTGTCATACGTACCGCCCACGCGCACCATGCTCGCCACCGGATGCGATCCGCACACTGGACACAGGCCCAGAGTCTCGATGTAGGGCACCTCACGCTTGTCGATGTCGGCAGCGAGGTCGGTCCATACGACTTGCAGCGCGGCCATGATGAACGGCGCGCTCGCCGGATCGACTTCCTCGAAGCGCTGCGCGAAGATCGCATCGGCCTGAGCATCGAGCGTGACCTGGTCCAGCGTTCGCAGCTTTTCAATGAGCGCTTCGAGCGGCGGTGTGAGCGGACCGGCGGCTTGCACCTTATCGAGCAGCTGCAGCAAAACGTCGTGCCACGCCGGATCGCGCACGCCAGAGAGCGCCGGAATCAACGGCATGGAATGCTGCTGCGCACTCGCGATCAATTCGGCGCTGGGCGGCTTCGCCTTGAAGCCGGTGATCACGGCTTGCTGCGCGTCCGCCAGCACGGCCATCAAACGCAAATAGCCGGCGATCGGATTGCTGAGCGCCGCCAGTTGGCGCAGCCGCGCGGCGCGCGCCGAAAAGACCGCCAGCCGTTCCGGCGTGCGGATGCGGGGAATCGCCGTGTGATCGAGCGATTCGATATCGCCGGCCTCAAGAATGCGTTGAACCAAAGTATCGACCTCTGAAAACTGCGCTGAAAACTGAAGAGCCGCCGCAGTTCGTCGAACAGGGACGGCGGCTCAGCGTGCGTGGCAAGTTGCGCCACGCTTCTTACCGATCCTACTTGCCGATGATTTCCTTGAACCAGTTCGGATGATGCTTTCTCGCCCAGCCGTAGGTCACCGTCCCGCGCGTCATCGCACCGATCGAGCCCTTGATCCACAGCGCCGCATAAATATGCACGACGATGCCGACGATCAGCACGAACGCAGCCGCAGCATGAACCAGCGCCGCGAGGCGGATGATCTCGATCGGGAAATAGAACGAGAAATAGCGCCGCCAGATCACAATGCCGCTCGCCAGCAACAGCAGCAGGCAAATCACCATAGTGAAAAATAGCAGCTTTTGACCGGCGTTGTACTTTCCGATCGCGGGGAGCTTTTCCTCACGATTGTTGAGCACGTCGTCGATCTGCTTCATCCACTGGATGTCGGCTTTGTCCAGATAATTGTGATGCCAGAAGCGCAACGCAAGAATCAGAAACGACAGGAACATCACGCAGCCGACAAACGGATGCAGAATCCGCGTCCATTGCCCGCCGCCAAAGATCGCGTACAGCCACGACATTGCCGGATGAAACATGGCGAGGCCGGACAGCGCCAGCAGAACGAACGTGATGGCGGTGATCCAGTGATTCGTCCGTTCATTCGGCGTGTAGCGTTGGATCAGGCTGTTGCCCTTCACGTCTTTCAGCACAACGTGCTCGTGATTTTCAGCGTGCTTCATCGGATGCCTCCCGCGAACGGCGTGCTTCATCAGCTTCATGCTGTGCTTCGACTTCTTCCGCCTCCGTCACCTCGTTCGGACCGACACGCGTGTAGTGGAAGAACCCTGCTAGCGCAGCAAACGCGATACCTGCCAAAGCCAGCGGTTTCGCCAGACCTTTCCATAGATAAACCATCGCGCTGATCTTCGGATTCTGCGGCAAACCGTGATACAGGTTGGCTTTGTCGGCGTGGTGCAGCACGTACATCACATGCGTGCCGCCCACGCCGGCAGGATCGTACAAACCCGCATTCTGGAATCCACGCTCCTTCAGATCGACAATCCGATCCGCCGCCTGCTGCTTCATGTCTTCCTTGGTGCCAAACATGATCGCGCCGGTCGGGCAGGTCTTCACGCACGCCGGCTCCTGACCGACAGCCACGCGGTCCGAACACAGCGTGCACTTGTACGCGCGGTTGTCCTTCTTCGAAATACGCGGCACGTTGAACGGGCAACCGGTGACGCAATAGCCGCAGCCGATGCAGTTTTCCTCGTGAAAATCCACGATACCGTTCGTGTACTGCACGATCGCGCCCGGCGAGGGACACGCCTTCAGACAGCCCGGATCCTCGCAGTGCATGCAGCCGTCCTTGCGGATCAGCCACTCGAGATCCCCCTCGGTGTTCTCGTACTCCGAGAACCGCATGACGGTCCACGAATGCTCAGACAGATCGCGTGGGTTGTCATAGATGCCCGTCGTCGTGCCAATCTCGTCACGCAGATCGTTCCACTCCATACAGGCCGTCTGACACGCCTTGCAGCCAATGCACTTCGATACATCGATGAGCTTGGCGACCGTGCCCGTCACCGGCTCACGCACTTGCGGTTCGGGCAAGGTCGTGGCCGAGAGGCGTTTGATATCCAGTGATTGCAGTGCCATCTCTTTTCCTTATACCTTTTCGACCTTGACGAGGAACGACTTGAATTCCGGTGTTTGCGAATTCCCGTCGCCCACGGAGGGCGTCAGCGTATTGACGAGATAGCCCGGCTTCGCGAGCCCCTTGAAGCCCCAATGCAACGGCAACCCGACTGTCTGGACCTTTTTCCCTTCGATCATCAGCGGTTTGATCCGCTTGGTGACGAGCGCCACGGCGATGATGTGCCCGCGGTTGGACGACACCTTCACACGATCCCCCGCGACCACCCCCACTTCCTTCGCCAGATCCTCGCCGATCTCCACGAACTGTTGCGGCTGCACGATCGCGTTCAAACGCGCGTGCTTGGTCCAGTAGTGGAAATGCTCGGTCAGACGATACGTGGTAGCCGTATGCGGGAAGTTCTCATGCGTGCCGAAGGCGGCCCGATCGTCCGGGAACACGCGCGCCGCCGGACTGCTGACGACCAGCTTGTTATCCGGATGCAGCGGGTTATAGCCGAGCGGCGTTTCAAACGGTTCGTAGTGCTCGGGGAATGGCCCCTCAACCAAGCCGTCACGCGAGAAAAAGCGCGCCACGCCCTCCGCATTCATGATGAACGGATTCATGCCGTTTTCAGGCGGCTCGTCCACCTTGAAGTCGGGAATGTCGGCACCGCTCCACGTCTTACCGTTCCATGCGATTAGCTTGCGCGTGGAGTCGAACGGTTTGCCGCTGACGTCGCACGAAGCACGGTTGTACAGAATCCGCCGGTTCGCAGGCCACGCCCATGCCCAGTTCAATGTATTGCCGATGCCGGTCGGGTCCGAGTTGTCGCGACGGCCCATCTGGTTGCCCGCCTGAGTCCACGCACCACAGAAGATCCAGCAACCGCTCGCGGTGCTACCGTCGTCGCGCAATTGCGCGAAGCCCGCCAACTGCTCGCCTTTCTTCGCGAGCACCTTGGTTTTGTCGGCGGCGTCGGTCACGTCGGCGAGCGCCTTGCCGTTGAACTCCATGGCGATTTCTTCAGGCGTCGGGCTTTCCGGATCGGAGTAAGGCCAGCTCATGTTGAGAATCGGATCGGGATACTTGCCGCCGTTCTCCTTATAAGCCTTACGAATGCGCAGCCACAGCCCCGACATGATCTCGAGGTCGCTCTTCGCTTCGCCCGGGCCGTCGGCGCCCTGCCAGTGCCACTGCAGCACGCGGCTGGAACTGACCAGCGAGCCGCGTTCTTCGGCGAAACACGTGGTAGGCAGACGGAAAACTTCCGTTTGAATCGTCGACGGATCCACGTCGTTGAACTCGCCGAAGTTCTTCCAGAACTCCGAAGTTTCAGTGGCGAGCGGATCCATGATGACGAGCCACTTCAGCCTGGCCAGACTCGCGCCGATCTTCGCCTTGTTCGGCGCCGCGGCAAGCGGGTTGAAGCCCTGCGCGATGTAGCCGGTCATCTTGCCTTGATTCATCAACTCGAAGACCTGCAGCATGTCGTATGACTTATCGAGCTTCGGCAGATAGTCGTAGCCGAAGTTGTTCTCGGCGGTCGCGTTATCGCCCCACCACGACTTCATAAAGCTGACATGAAACGCACGATAGTTGCGCCAGTAGCTCAACTGGTTCGGCCGCAATGGCTGGCTCGCGCGCTTCTTGATGAAGGCGTCGAAGTCCTGCTCGGCTTCCATCGGCAGCGTCATGTAGCCCGGCAACAGGTTCGACATCAAACCAAGGTCGGTCAAACCCTGAATGTTCGAGTGACCGCGCAGCGCGTTCATGCCGCCGCCCGCAATGCCGATGTTGCCCAGCAGCAACTGCACCATCGCTCCCGTGCGGATGATCTGTGCGCCGATCGAGTGATGCGTCCAGCCGAGCGCGTACAGGATCGTGCCGGCGCGCCCGGGGACGGCCGTCGACGCCAGCATCTCGCACACCTTGAGGAATTTTTCCTTCGGCGTGCCGCAGGTCCGCTCGACCTGCTCGGGCGTATAGCGCGAGTAGTGCTGCTTCATCAGCTGATAGACGCAACGCGGGTGCTGCAGCGTCGGATCGATTTTGGCGTAACCGTCGTCGCCGATCTCGTAGTCCCACGTGCTCTTGTCGTAGCTGCGTTTATCCGCGTCGTAGCCGGAATACAGGCCGTCCGTGAACGAGAAATCCTCGCGCACGATGAATGGCATATCCGTGTAATTCCTGACGTACTCGTGCTGAATCTTGTCGTTAGTAAGCAAATAGTTGATCACCCCGCCCAGGAACACGATGTCCGAGCCGGTGCGAATCTGCGCGTAGTAATCCGCAACCGAGGCCGTACGCGTAAAGCGCGGATCGACCACGATCAACCTTGCCTTGCGGTGCGCCTTCGCTTCCGTGACCCACTTGAAACCGCACGGGTGCGCCTCGGCCGCATTGCCGCCCATCACGAGAATCACATCCGCGTTCTTGATGTCGACCCAATGGTTCGTCATCGCTCCACGGCCAAACGTCGGGGCAAGACCTGCCACCGTCGGGCCGTGTCAAACACGCGCCTGATTATCGAATGCGAGCATGCCAAGACTGCGGACAGTCTTGTGCGTCAAATATCCCACTTCATTGCTACCGGCCGATGCGGCGAGCATGCCGGTGGTCAGCCAGCGGTTGACCTTCTTGCCGTCTTCCGTCGTCTCGACGAAATTGGCATCGCGGTCTTCCTTCATCAACCTGGCGATGCGATCGAGCGCGTCTTCCCAGGAAATCCGCTTCCATTCATTCGATCCAGCCGCGCGGTACTCTGGATACTTCAGACGGCTCGGACTGTGAATGAAGTCGATCAGGCTCGCGCCCTTCGGACACAACGTGCCGCGGTTCACCGGATGATCGGGATCGCCTTCAATGTGGATGATGCTGGACTTTGCATTCTTGGCGTTGTCGCCAAGTCCATACATCAGGATGCCGCAGCCCACCGAACAGTACGGGCAGGTGTTGCGGGTTTCAGTTGTGCGCGACAGTTTGTACTGACGAACCTCGGCCAGCGCGGGTGCCGGAGAGAAGCCCATGAGGGCCAAACTTGATCCGGCGAGCGTGGTGGCGGAGACCTTCAGAAACTGTCGCCGGGACATGTGGGTCATGTAATGGCCTCGGCTCTTTTTGGGATACTAATAACGATTATAGAGGCCGATATGAAGTCTTGCAGCCAGACTGCCGATCTCTTTAAAGTTGTTAAATATGAAGCGTCACAGCCGGTTTAACGGAAGCGGCGCTATTTCTCTTGCATCAGTTGATTGCGTCCGCAACGACCCACGCCGTGGGTGGCCGCTGTTCTGCGCCGCCCGCGAACAACGGCCATAATGTGGTCATTCGAAGCCTGAAATCCCCTCCGCACATGACCGACACCCTCCCCACCGCGAGCCCTTCGCCCCGCCTGACCAGCCTGTCGCACGGCGGAGGCTGCGGCTGCAAGATCGCTCCCGGCCTGCTCGCCGATCTGCTCAAGCGCAGCGCGCCGCTGCCGTTCTTTCCCGACCTGCTGGTCGGCAACGATACCGCCGACGACGCCGCCGTCTACCGGCTCAACGACGAGCAGGCGATCGTCGCCACAACCGATTTCTTCATGCCGATCGTCGACGACCCGTTCGATTTCGGCCGCATCGCCGCGACCAATGCGCTGTCCGACGTCTACGCCATGGGCGGCAAGCCGATCATGGCGCTGGCGATCGTCGGCATGCCGATCAATGTGCTGCCGCACGACGTGATCGCGGCGGTGTTAAAGGGTGGCGAGTCCGTCTGCGCCGAAGCCGGCATTCCCCTCGCCGGCGGTCATTCGATCGATTCGGTGGAGCCCATCTATGGCCTCGTTGCGATCGGCGTGGTCGATCCGCGGCGCGTCAAACGCAATGCCGGTGCGCGGGCGGGCGACGTGCTGATCCTCGGCAAGCCGCTGGGCGTGGGCGTGCTGTCGGCGGCGTTGAAAAAGGACCGGCTCGATTCAAACGGCTATGCCGCGATGATCGCGGCCACGACCAAGCTCAACCGGCCGGGCGCGGCGCTGTCCATGCTCGACGGCGTGCATGCCCTCACGGATATCACTGGTTTCGGCTTGCTGGGCCATACGCTTGAATTGGCCCGCGGGTCGAATCTAACCGCCCGCGTGCGCTATGCGGATCTGCCCTGGCTGCCGGACGTGGTCAGCTTCGCGGAGGCAGGCATTTTTACCGGCGCTTCGGGACGCAACTGGGACGCTTACGGTAAAGATATTGTTTTGCCGTCCTCATTGCCGTCGACGGCCCGTACTCTGCTCACCGACCCGCAAACCTCGGGCGGCCTGCTGGTTTCGTGCGCGCCGGAAGCAGTCGACGAGGTGCTCACCCTGTTCCGTGCCGACGGTTTCCACGAGGCGTGCGTGATCGGCGAAATGGTCAGCGGAGACAAGCGAGTCGAAGTTAGCTGAGGCGCAGGCGGTTTCATCGGCGAGGCAAAGTTAGGCAACGCACAGGTGCTGGAAGCGGGGCTGCTCGGCTCGCCAGCCTGTATTCACCGCGCATGCGATAATTTCGCTTCTCCCGCCGGTCCGTTTCGTCCGCAACCCCTTGAAAAACCTACTCGTCAGCCTCGATCAAGCCGGTGATTTCGATGAAATCATCGATGTGCGCACGCCTTTAGAATTCGCCGAAGACCACATTCCCGGCGCGCTCAACGCGCCTGTGCTGAGCAACGAAGAGCGCGTTCTGGTCGGCACGACTTATAAACAGGTCTCGCCGTTCGAAGGCACGCGGATCGGCGCGGCGCTGGTTGCGCGCAATATCGCGCATCACCTGGAAACCACCTTCGCCGACCGGCCGCGCAACTGGCGGCCACTGATCTACTGCTGGCGCGGCGGGAAACGTTCGGGTTCGGTCACGACGCTGTTCAACATGATCGGCTGGCCGGCACGTCAACTGGACGGCGGCTATAAAGGCTACCGGCGCGCGACGCTGGACACCCTCGAGGCGTTGCCGAAGCAGTTCAACTACATCGCGCTGGTGGGCCCAACAGGCAGCGGCAAGACGCGTCTGCTCGAAGCGCTGCATCAGGCGGGCGCGCAGACGCTGGACCTCGAAGCGCTGGCCGCCCATCGCGGCTCGCTACTGGGCGCATGGGCGGGCATTGCCCAGCCGTCGCAAAAGCGCTTCGACACGCTACTAGTGAGCGCCCTGCGCACGTTCGATCCCAAACGGCCGGTGTTCGTCGAAGCGGAGAGCCGGCGGATCGGTTCGATTTCGCTGCCGCTCGCGCTCCTCGACACGTTTCATCAAGGCGCCTGCGTCGAGGTGTTATCGAGCCACGAAGACCGCGCGGCGTTCCTGCTGCATGACTATGCGCATCTGTTCGACGATCCTGAATCGTTGAAAGCGCAACTGCAGAAGATGATCGGTTTGCATAGCCGCGAACGTGTCACGGGCTGGCAACACCTCGTCGATGAAAATAACCGGGCTGAACTCGCTCGCGAGCTGATCGAACGGCACTATGATCCAGCGTATGCGCGCAGCAGCCATCAGCATTTCGTGCAGTTGCCGCGTGCGTTGCCAATGAATTTTCGGCCCAACGACGCCGATTTCGTTGAACAGGCAAAAGCCTTGCTTGCCCAACTCGATAACAGCTCACTCGCTGTCATCTGACTAAAAACTAACGTTCAAGACCATCCACTATGCAATCAACCCTTCGGCAGCCCCGTGTCGCCCTTGGCTGGATCGTGTTCCTGCTGATCGCCGTCGTCGGACTCTTCTATGTGAAGTGGTTTCCGTACTACAACCGGGCGTTCGTCGCCGCGAGTCAGCATTCCATCGGCAAGTCGATCCTGATGGGCACGGCATCGAGCGCGCCGACAGCCTCGTGGCAGGCGGCCATCGACTACGCGCTGGCTTACGGCAAGGCGATCTGGCAAGCCATGGTGCTGGGTCTTCTGCTGGGCTCGGCGGTGCAGGCGCTGATTCCGCCGCAGTGGGTCGCACGCGCGCTCGGCCGGACCGATTTCAGCAGCGTGGTGAAGGGCGGCCTGATGTCGTTGCCAGGCATGATGTGCACGTGCTGCGCGGCGCCGGTCGTGGCCGGCTTGCGCGCCCGTCAGGCGGCACCGGGTGCGGCAATCGCGTTCTGGCTGGGTAATACTGCGCTGAACCCGGCCACGCTGATCTTCATGGGCTTCGTACTTGGCTGGCAATGGATGGGCTTGCGGCTCGTCCTGGGCCTCGTGATGGTGTTCGGCCTCGGCTATCTGGTGAACCGGATGGTCACGCCGAAGGAAGCCGAAGCGTCGCGCGAGGCCATGGCGCAGCTCGTCACCACCGACGACCCGGGCACCGCGTTCACACGCTGGGTGAAAATCCTCGGAACAATGACGCTGCGGCTGATTCCCGAATACATCGTCCTGGTGCTGATTCTCGGCGCAGCGCGAGCATGGCTGTTCCCGCACATCGGACCCGGCATCGATAACAGCCTGCTGTGGATCGTCGCTTTGGCGATCGCCGGAACGCTGTTCGTGATTCCGACCGCAGGCGAAGTGCCGATCATTCAGGCCATGCTCTCCTTCGGCATGGCCGCAGGCCCCGCTGGCGCGTTGCTGATGACGCTGCCGTTGATCAGCGTGCCGTCGATGGCCATGCTCGGGCGCTCGTTCCCCAGGCGCGTGCTGACGGCGGTGGCGCTGGCCGTAGTGGTTTGCGGGGTGGTCAGCGGGTTATTGGCTATCGCTTTGGGCTTCTAAACGATGAAACGTATCGCAGCATTCTCTCTGACGAGCTGGTCGGCCGCCGGCCTTCTCTACTTCGGACAGCATTCGGTGGCCCTGATCGTCGTCAGCGGGGTCGTCGCGCTGGCCGGCTTCGACCTGCTCCGCCCCTGACGGGATCTACGTCGGACGAATCGTCGCCGACTCGAGCGTCATCCTGCGACGCGCGCCGATCAGCGCCGCCAAAGCCGTACCAATCCCCAACGCGAACAGGCACGCCGTCGGCACCAGCATCGGCGCGACATGGCTGTGCGCCGCCTTGCCGACATAAGGCATCAGGTTCTGCCCAGCAAAGCCGCCGAGATTGCCGATCGCGTTAATCGCCGCCACGCTTGCCGCGGCTCTTGCGCCGGAGAAGAACCGCGGGGGCAGCGACCAGAAGCACGGATAGAGCAAGGGGATGCACGCCCCGCCCAGACACAGCGCGGCAAAACGCAACGAGGCGGTTGGCAGGACGAGGCTCGATGCAAAGCAAACGACGCCGATTCCGGCCACCACGCTCATCGCCTTCAACACGACGCGCTCACGCTTGAGCTTGCCGGGCAGCCACAGCAGAAGCAGTGTCGCGAGCGCCCACGGAATCATGTTCAGCAGGCCGTTCAGCGACGACGACACGCCATCGCTTTTCAGCAGCGTCGGCATCCAGTAGGTCACCCCGTATAACGACGTCGACATCAGCATGTACGTCAACGCGAACATGAGAACCTTCGGATCGAGCAACGCACCCCAGGGCCGCGTCGCCTTGGCGTCATCCGACGCTTCCCGCTTGAGCGCGGCGACGACGACGTCCTTCTCCTGCTGTGAAAGGAACGGCGCGTCCTGCACCGAATTCGGCAAGAATTTGAGCGCGACGAACGCGATCAGAATGGCGGGAATGCCGGTGGCGATAAAAACCCACTGCCAACCCGCGAAGCCCCACGTACCGCCCAGCGTCAGCAGAAGACCGCCGACCAGCGAGCCCAGCATGTTGGCGAGCGAACTGCCCAGCGTGAAGAACCCCAGCACTTTGGTGCGATAGCTCTGTGGGAACCACTGCGTGAGGTAGTAGATGACGCCGGGATAAAAACCGGCTTCGGCAACGCCCAGTGCAAAGCGAAAGGAATAGAAGACTGGCAGCGAACGCGCGAACGCCATCAGCACCGTGACCACGCCCCAGGTCATCATGATGCGCGCGAGCCAGGTCCGCGCGCCGAAGCGATGCAGCGCCAGTGTGCTGGGCACCTCGAAGATGAGATAGCCGATAAAGAACAGCGAGGCGCCCAGCCCGTATGACGCTTCCGTCATGCCGAGGGCGTACACCATCTCCAGCTTGGCGAAACCGACGTTCTGGCGGTCGATAAATGAAATCAGAAACATGACGATCAGAAGCGGCATCAGCCGCCACGCCATTTTCCTCATTACCTGCTGCTCAAATCCTGCCTGCGTAGACATGTCCGCTCCGGTTTGCTCGCCAGCCGCCTTCACCACTCGCCTGGCGGCACGGCAGCCGCTACGTCGAGGGAAACAGCCAGATTGATGTAGTCATATATATGTTTATATGAACTGGCATCGGACACCATGAGGTGATACCCGAATAGGCGCGCGCGGCCCCAGCGATCCTGGCGGCGCTATGTTCAAAAAAGCGGGGTGAGGTTGAGGCGAATCAGCTCCGTGGTATTCCAACGGGTCGCCGGCTCAGCGGATTTCCACCTGGTACTGAAACGTCGTGGCTGCGCCGCGCGTGCTGCGCCATTCGAACGGCGTGCCCGCGAAGTCTGACGCGACACGCTGGACTTGGATGACGGGGCTGCCGACCGCTACATCGAGAAGCGAGGCATCGTCGGATGTGGCTTGTTCTACTCTTAAGATTTCCGTAGCGGACGCCACGATTTGCCGGCAAAGACGCTCGTACAACGGATACAGCAAGTCCTCGAAATCGCCGAGCGGCAACGTAGCCAAGGGTTCGAAACGCGTGCGCGGCAACCAGATTTCTTCTGACAGGACCGCCTGGCCTTCGATCAGGCGCACACGCGAGAGGTGGATCGCTTTCTCGGAGGCTTTCATCCGCAAAGTAGAGCGGATTTCTTCGCCAGGTTTCACGATCTCGCGCTTGAGCACGCGCGCGGTCGGCCGCACCGGCTCGCCGTCGCGCGACTTGAAACGAAAAAAGCGAAACAGCGACGAATCGAAACGGGGCCGGCGAATAAATGTGCCCTTGCCCTGGCTGCGCGTGAGCACACCGTCGACAACGAGCAGATCAATCGCTTTACGAACCGTGCCAGTGGAGACGTTATAGAACTGCCCCAGCTCCGCCTCCGTGGCGATGGGTTCCTCCAACGCCCATTCGCCCGCGGCAATGCGGCCAACCAGGTCGTCACGCAATTGCTGATAACGGGGCAACCGACCATCCGGCTTGGTCAAGAAAGAGGTTGCTTCCATAGTATTCATATAGTTGTTCAGAGGAGTAACTACTGTACAGCATCCCACAACGGCAACGTGAGCAAGGGTTAATACTCAATGACTTTTGGCGGTTTTGCGACCACCATTCATGTAGTCATATATATGACTACATGATAAGCACGACGGAGACGGCTATGTTCACGTGGTACAAGCAAGGCACGCCCCTCGAACGCAACACCTTCTGGGGGTGCTTTGCGGGTTGGGGGCTCGACGCGCTCGATGTGCAGATGTTCACCCTGGCCATCCCCGCGATCATTGCCGCGTACGGCATCGACCATACGCAGGCCGGCGCGATCAGCAGCGTGACGTTGATATCGTCGGCACTCGGCGGCTGGATCGCAGGGGCGTTATCGGACCGCATCGGACGTGTCCGGACCTTGCAAATAACGATCCTCTGGTTCGCCGGCTTCACCTTTCTCTGCGCGTTCGCCCAGAACTTCCCGCAACTCCTGGTTCTCAAGGCGCTTCAAGGATTCGGATTCGGCGGCGAGTGGGCGGCAGGTGCGGTATTGATGGCGGAAACCATTCGTACCGAACACCGTGGCAAGGCGATGGGCGCCGTGCAAAGCGCCTGGGCGGTCGGCTGGGGCGCGGCCGTGCTGGTGTATGCCGTGGCGTTCTCCTGGTTGCCGTCGGACACCGCATGGCGCGTGATGTTCGCCGTCGGCCTCGTGCCGGCCGGCCTGGTTCTATTCGTCCGGCGCAATCTGAAGGAACCGGCGCGCGTCGCGCCGGCAAGCGCAGCCCCCAAGGTCTCGGTGCTCGGGCAGATAACCCAGGTCTTCCAGCCGCGTGTGCTCCGGACCACCGTAATCGGCGCCGTGCTGGGCACCGGCGCTCATGGCGGGTACTACGCGATCATGACCTGGCTGCCCACCTTCCTTGCCAAAGAACGGCACCTGTCGGTTCTGAACACCGGTGGCTATCTGGCGGTCGTCATCGTGGCCTTCTGGTGCGGCTGCATGGCAAGCGCCTATCTGCTCGACCGCATTGGCCGCCGGCGCAACGTCGCCCTTTTCGCGTTCTGTTGCATCGTTACGGTTCTCGCTTACGTGATGCTGCCGCTGAGCAACACGCAAATGCTCGTGCTGGGCTTCCCACTTGGCTTGTTCGCGGCGGGCATCCCAGCGAGCCTCGGCCCGCTTTTCAACGAACTGTACCCGGCTGACATGCGCGGCACAGGCGTCGGATTCTGCTACAACTTCGGACGGATCGCCTCGGCGGGCTTCCCTGTGCTCGTCGGCTACATGAGTCATTCGATGTCCCTCGGTATGGCAATCGGCATCGACGCGGCCATCGCTTACGGCCTCGCGATGATCGCTGTGTTGCTGCTTCCCGAGACGCGCGGTAAACGTCTGCGTGGCGTGGCGCCCGAATCGACGCCCGATGCCGTCGACAACGCGCGATTGACCCTGGACCCGCCGCGGGGCTGACCATGAGTGCTCCCGTATCCCTCGCTCAGTCCTACTCCTGCCGCGTGGACACTCACGCGCACGTCTTCGAGAGAAGTTTGCCGCTCACGGACAGCCGGCGCTACGCGCCTGACTATGACGCCACGCTCGACACCTATTTGCAACTGCTGAACACGCACGACATCGGGCACGCGGTTCTGGTGCAACCGAGCTTTCTCGGGACGGACAATCGCTACCTGCTGCAAGCGCTGTCGCGAGACACGCATCGCTTAAGGGGTGTAGCGGTCGTTGCGCCCGATACTTCAGAGGAAGCGCTGGCCGAGCTGCATGGTCGAGGCGTAACCGGCATACGGCTCAATCTGATCGAGCAGGCATTGCCGGATCTGGGAGCGAAATCATGGACGCCGTTGCTCGAACGATTGTCGAGGCTGGGTTGGCACGTCGAACTACACCGGAATGCGCAGGACCTGGCACCGATGCTCGACCGCTTGCTGGAAGTCGGCGTACCCGTAGTCGTCGATCATTTCGGACGCCCCGACCCTGAGAAAGGGATTCACGATCCCGGCTTCAAAACCTTGCTCAGTTATGGCGGAACCGGCCGAGTGTGGGTCAAGGTCTCGGGCGCCTACCGATGTGCGGTTCCCGGCTCTGGCTTTGTGCGTGAGGCGACGAGCCTGCTTGTCGAACACTTCGGTGCTGAGCGGCTGATGTGGGGAAGCGACTGGCCCCATACTCAGTACGAGCAGGTGATGAATTACGGCCAGTCGTTGTCGACGCTATTGGAACTCGGCCTGGACGCAGCAGTGGTCGATACGATTCTATGCACGACCCCTGCGTTGTTTTACGGATTCGAACAGGACTCCGGGGACCGCTGCGCGTCGGCAACGGCGGCGCTGCAGCGCGCTTCCTTAGGGACGACCGTGCGCTAGTGAAAACGCATGGACATGCAGCGACCCCGAAGGCATCAGCGAACGAGCCAAACTGTGGAGAAATACAGGGAATACGACGAGGAGAAACTGACAGGACAGCCGCACGAAGATGAAGTGCGCCGATGTGATGCGAGAACATGACAGTAGACGAAAGCAAAGCCGCTTTCGTCTACGTCACATATGCGTTGGTAGGCTCGATTGGATTCGAACCAACGACCCCCACCATGTCAAGGTGGTGCTCTAACCAACTGAGCTACGAGCCTTTAGAGGCGCGAATTATAGAGACTCCGGACGCCTCGCACAAGCCCTGCACGGCAAGTATGTTTGCGGACGAATGTCCGCCGGTTCGTTCGGTAGTTCGTATGTGGTTCGTTGTTCAACTCGCTTCAGTTTGTCGACGCCCACTCGGTCTGCGCGTCCAGCGGAAAAACCGGCCGCTTTACGTGCTCGAACTTGAACAGCCCGTAATCCGAACTCGTTACACCACGGCTATCGCACTCCACCAGGCCGGCGGCGATCGGCACAAAAACCGGTCGGCAGTACATGCGTGATTTGAGCAACAGGAAACGCGCGCGGCGCGGATCGATGCCGACGCTTTCAAATACGCCTAGGTCCCATGGTTCGTGCGTGCGCTCGGTTATCACGAGCTTGACCGTGCCAGTCTCGAGCACCGCCGCGCGCCCCATGAACGCACGCTGCCCTGTATAGGTCGGGCCGCTAATCACGTACTCGCCATCGGTCAGCGCACGCACTACACCGGTCACGGCAACCGGCGGCTGCGGCGTCACCGCGCTGCATGCGACCTTGTTGCCGATCGTCACCGTCACCGTGCTGCCGACGCCCGCCGCCATCAGCGCCGCGACAGCCTGCGGATCGCACAACGGGCCGCTCACGACCCCTTCGAGCTTCTGCCTAAGCGCTTCCTCCAGCAGGTCCATCGTGTCGCACGTGCCGCCCGACATGCAGTTGTCGCCGTGATCGAGCAGCAGCACCGGTTTGTCCGCGCCCTGCGCGAGCGTTGCGGCCTGCGCGACCGACTCCGCCAGCGGCGCGCTGCGATAAACGAAATCCTCGCGCTCGTTCCAGATCTGCCGCGCAATGCGCTCCGCCACTGCTTCCGCCTGCGCGCGCTCGCCGTTCGCCACCACGACGACGCTGATACATGGCGCCTCGATATCGGCGAGCGAGAAGCCAGACAGCACTGACACAGCGAGCATGCCATCGGCCTCTGCCGCGCGTGCGGCGTCTACCGCGCGCTTCATCGCGCCTTCGGCCGTCGCGCTGCGCAGCGTATGTGTGAGCAACGGCGGCTGGCGCCATGCGATCACCGGCGTCGCCGTGCTGTGGACCAGGTCGAACAGCAGACGCGCTGCATGCGCGCCGGTCTCGTACATATCGACGTGCGGATAGGTTTTGAAACTGACGATCACGTCGGCGTTGTCGATCATCTTCTGCGTGACGTTGCCATGCAGATCGAGTGCGACGGCAATCGGCGCGTTCGGCAGCACAGCGCGCACACGTTCGAGTAGATCGCCTTCACCGTCGTTCGTATTCTCGGCGACCATCGCACCGTGCAGATCGAGCATCACAGCATCGCAACCCGTTGCGGCCGCAACGATTGCATCGCAGATCGCGTCGTACGCGGCGGCTTCGACCGGTCCGCTCGGATTCGCCGATGCGGAAATCGGCGTCACGATCCCGGCATGCTCGCGCTCGGCCGCATCGATGAACGCGGCCATCGCCGTCTGCATGCCCTTATTTTCGTTGAACGCGTCTTCGCCGTAGCTCGGGCCATTGCGGCCGAACGCTGCAAGCGGCGTGGCCACCGGCGAGAACGTGTTGGTCTCGTGGTTCATCCTTGCAATCAGGACTTTCATGCTTCCGTGCTCCCCGCCGTTTGCGCGGCGTTCAGCATCGCTTGCAACAGCACGTTACAGCCGGCTTCCAGATGGTCCGCGCGCGCATCTTCGATTTCGTTGTGGCTGATGCCATCCTTGCACGGTACGAAGATCATGGCTGCGGGCGCGACGCGTGCGAGATAGACGGCGTCGTGGCCGGCGCCGCTGATGACGTCCATCGACGAAAAGCCGAGCGTGTCCGCACCCTGCTGAACCGCGGCGACGAGATCCGCCGCGAACGGTTGGGGCGGGAAATACACCACTTGTTCGACATCGACCGTGATGCCGGCCTTCTCGCCCGCAGTCGCGCAGGCAGCGCGTAGTGCGGCATCCATCTCGGTGAGCGAGGCATCGTCAGCGGCCCGCAGATCAACCGTTAGGGTCACGCGCCCTGGAATCACGTTGCGCGAATTCGGATGGACGTCGAGCCAGCCGACCGTGCCGCGCCCATGCGGCGCGTGATCGAGGGCAATGCGATTCACCGTGTGAATCAGATCGGCCGCGACGAGCAATGCGTCGCGGCGCAGCTCCATCGGCGTAGGCCCGGCGTGCGCTTCCATGCCGTGCACCGTCACGTCGTACCAGCGTTGGCCTAACGCGCCCTGTACGACGCCAATCGTCGTGTCATGTGCCTCCAACACTGGTCCTTGTTCGATATGCGCTTCGAAATACGCGCCGACCGCATGAGGCTTTTCGCTGTCGCCCGCATAACCGATTGACGCGAGAGCATCGCGCACCGAGATGCCCTCGCGATCGCGTTGTTCGAGCGCATGCTCCAACGTGAACGCACCGGCGAACACGCCTGAACCCATCATCACCGGCACGAAACGCGAACCCTCTTCATTGGTCCACACCGCGACTTCCAGCGGTGCGAGCGTCCGCACGTTGGCGTCGGCCAGCGTGCGCAACACTTCGAGACCAGCCAGCACGCCGTAATTGCCGTCGAACTTGCCGCCCGTGGGCTGTGTATCGATGTGGCTGCCGGTCATCACCGGCGGCAGGTCATCACGCAAACCCGCGCGACGCGTGAAGATATTACCGATCGCGTCGATCCGCACACTGCACCCAATTTCCTTCGCCCACGCGATAAAGAGGTCACGCGCCTTGCGGTCCAGCTCGGTCAACGCGAGGCGGCACACACCGCCTTTATCCGTCGCGCCGATTTGCGCGAGGTGCATGAGACTGTCCCAGAGCCGCGCGCCGTCGACACGCAGATCAGCGAGCGTCGCGACGGTTGTTGATTCATGAACTTGCATCGATGCTTCCTCGTAATGAATACAGCGTGGGCGTCAGACGACACCGACGCCCAGATAACGGTCCTTGATCGAATCGTCGGCGGCGAAGGAAGCGTTGTCGCCTTCGTAGACGATCACACCTTGTTCAATGATGTAGTGGCGATCCGCGAGTTGTGTGCAGACTTCCAGATTCTGCTCGACCAGCAGAATCGCCACGCCCGCTTCACGGATCAACTTGAGTTGCGCGACGATCTCTTCGACGATCACCGGTGCGAGACCTTCCACCGGTTCGTCGAGCATCAACAGCCGCGGATGATTCATCAACGCACGGCCAATCGCGAGCATCTGCTGTTCGCCGCCGGAGAGTTGCGCACCACCGTTCGTGCGCCGCTCTTTCAGGCGCGGGAAAATGCGGTAGATGTCGTCGAGTTGCCACGGCGAATCCTTGCGCGCGCCGAGTCGCAGGTTTTCTTCGACGGTCAGCAGGCGAAAGACACCGCGATGTTCGGGCACGAAGCACACACCGCGCGAAGCGATCTTGTGCGGCGGCATGCCGCTGATTGTCATGCCGTTGAACGTCACCGTACCGCGCTGCGGTGTGACGACGCCGGCAATGGCCTTGAGTGTGGTCGACTTGCCTGCGCCGTTACGGCCCAATAGCGTGACCGTCTCACCATCGCTAATTTGCAGGGACATACCTTGCAGGATGTGACTCTTGCCGTAGAAGCCGTGAATCTGTTGTACGTCGAGAATCATGCGCGGCCTCCGGTGATCATGTTGCCGAGATAGGCGCTGCGTACGCGCTCGTCGCCGCGAATATCGTCCGGGCGCCCTTCCACCAGCACGCGTCCTTGCTGCATGACGGTGATCGTGTCGGAGATGTCCATCACGATGCCCATGTTGTGCTCGATCAGCACGACGGTGTAATCGTCGCGCAGGCCGCGGATCAATTGCTTCATATCGTCGAGGTCGTCGATGCCCATGCCGGAAGTCGGCTCATCCAGAAAGATCGCCTTGGGCCTCGCAGCGAGCGCCATGCCGACTTCAAGCCGCCGCTGCTGACCATGCGACAGCGCGCCCGCAGACGCATCGCTAAAGCGCTGCAACGCGAGGCGTTCAAGCACACTGTCGACAGTGTCCGCGTGGGTGAGTGCGCCATGCGGTGGCGTCCATGCGTTCAACGCTCGCACCGCGTCGACACCTTGCGCGGCGAGCCGCAGATTTTCGCGCACACTCAGATTGGCGAACAGACTCGTCACCTGAAACGAACGCGCGACGCCGCGGCGCACGCGTTTATGGTCGGGTTCATGCGTCACGTCGTGACCGTCGAAAATGATCTTCCCTTCGGTGATGGGCAACGTGCCCGTCAACACGTGAAACAGCGTCGTCTTGCCCGCGCCATTCGGACCGATCACCGAATGCACCGTACGTGGCATGACGCGTAGATTGACTTCGGAGAGTGCCGTGAATTTGCCATACCGCTTTACCACGCCGCTCGCTTGCAGAATCGCTTCGCTCATACGCGCTCCCTGGTTGCGTGGTTGCCCGCATTATCGTCGGCATCGGCGGTTCGGTTACGCCGCAGTGCTTGCCAGATTCGTTCGCCCAAACCCCATAGCCCGCGCTGCATGAAAAGGCTAATGGCGATCAGCACGATGCCGAGCAGCAACAGCCAGCGCGGCCATAGCGTGGAGAGCCAGTCCGCGAACAGCACGTAGAACGCAGCTCCCAGCACCGACGCAAACAGATTGCCCGTGCCACCAATCACCGTCATCACAAGGATCATCTCGCTCGTGTGGTAGTCGATGTTGGAAAGCGGCGCGATGCCAGTCATCAGTGCGTGCAACGCGCCAGCGAGGCCTGTCACCGCGCCGGAGATCACGAACGCCATGAGCTTGAATCGTTTGACGTCGTAGCCAACCGCGGCTGCGCGCGCCTCGTTGTCGCGAATCGCCAGCAACGTGCAGCCGAACACCGAGTGCGAGACGCGCATCAGCAACCAGAACACCACGAGGAACAGCACGGCGACGAAAGCGTAGTACTGCCACGGTGAAGTCAACGGTACGAGTGTCTTGCCGAACAATCCCAGCGCCGGGCGTGGGATGTCGAGCAAACCGTTGTCACCTCCGGTCAGATCGGGCGTGGTGTAAGCGAGGAAGTAGAACAACTGCCCGAATGCGAGCGTCAACATGACGAAGTACGTGCCGCGTTGGCGGATCGAAAACCAGCCGACCAGCGCAGCGGCGGCTGCACCGATCACGATCGCGGCAAGCAGCGCCACGGGTATCGGCATCGTCGTTTTCGTAAGGACGAGGCCCGCGCAATAGCTGCCGAGTCCGAAGAAGATGCCCTGCCCGAAGGAGAGCAAACCGGTATGGCCGAGCAACAGATTGCAACCGAGTGCGGCGAGCGCGAACACCAGTACTTCCGCGGCTAACGATCCGGAACGCAGCGTCAGCGGCAATACACACACGACCAGCAGCGCAAGCAACAGGAAACGATAGCGATGCAACGCGTGCCTCAAGCTGCGTTGCATCGGCCGGAAAGATGCGTCATGAGCACCAGGTTTCGAGGTATCGATCATGCCGCTCTCCCGAGCAAGCCGTTCGGCCGTAGCAGCAGCACTGCGGCCATCGCGACATAAATCATCAGCCGTGCGCCTTCCGGCCACAACGTACTCATCACACTCTGCACGATGCCGACCAGCAACCCGCCGACTAGCGCACCCAGAAAGTTGCCCATTCCGCCGACCACCACCACCACGAACGCGACGCTGAGCGCCTCGATGCCCATGAACGGATCGACACCACGAATTGGCGCGGCGAGCACACCCGCCAATGCGGCAGTGGCAGCGCCTAGCGCGAACACCAGGCTGAAGACGCGCATCACGTTGATGCCGAGCAACGACACCATTTCCGTCGATTCACTGCCGGCGCGCACCGCGCTGCCGAGCCGTGTGCCCTCCAGCACCCACCACAACAACGCGGCCAGCACGGCCGTGAAGCCGATCACAAACAGGCGGTACTTCGGATACACGAAACTGCCCCAGATCACCACGCCGTTCAGCATGTCGGGAACCGGCACGTTGTCGCCGAGCGGTCCCCAGATCAGGATCGCGCATTCCTGCACGACGAGGGCGAGACCGACCGTCACGAGAATATGAAACTCATGCTGTTGCGCGTAGACATGCCGCAAAATCAGCTTCTCGACGATCCACGCAAGAGCGCCGACGACGATCGGCACGACGACGAGCGCGGTCCAGAAATTCATCGACCACTGCATTGCCTGATAGCAGAAATACGCACCGAGCAAATAGAACGCGCCGTGCGCGAAATTCACGAAGCGCAGCAGGCCGAACACGATCGACAAGCCGACAGCAAGCAGGAAATACAGCATCCCTACTCCGATGCCGTTGACGACCTGCAGGAGATAAACATTCATGGCGTCCGTCTAAAGGGTATAGCGATGGAGTGCCGCTAATGAGCGTACCGCATTGCTTGCGGCACGGATGCATCAGGCCATCTTGCAGCCGGTCTTGTCGAGCGGGAGGAACGACTGGCCGGAGCTCACGATATCCGCGTAGTCGTCGGCGTTTTTCATCTTGTTCTTCGCCTTGCCCTTCAACAGATAGTAGTTCTTCAGTACCTGATGGTCGCCCTTGCGGATTTCCTCCGGCCCGGTCAAGCCGTCGTATTTCATCCCCTCGAGCGTTGCGACCACCTTCTTCGGATCGACTGTGCCTGCTTTCACGATGCCGTCGAGCAAGATCTTTGTGCAGATATAAGAACCCGCAAGGCTGTAGTTGGGATTGGCCTTGAACGCGGCATTGCTGCGTTTGACGAGATCGCGATTGAGCGGCGAGTCGATGTCGTGCCAATACTGTGCGCCAAAATAAACGCCTTCGCACAGATCCGCGCCGAGCGATTCGAACTGCTCCAGGCCGGAAGCCCACGCGAGCAGAATCGTGCAATTGTTCTTCATGCCGAAGCTCACGGCCTGGCGCAACGTGTCGGACGATTGCGAACCGAAATTGAGAATCAGCAGGACGTCAGGCTTCGCGGCGACTGCATTCGTCAGATAGCCGCTGAACTCCTTCTCGTTGAGCGAGTGGTAGCTATTACCCACGTGCTCAATGCCCTTCTCCTTGAAAATCGCCTTGGCCGCCGATAGCAAACCGTCACCGAATACGTATTGCGGAGTGATGGTGTACCAGCGTTTTGCTTTCGGCATCATCTGGATCAACGGGCGCACGGTTTGTTCGATCGCACCGTAGGTCGGCACGGACCAGCGAAAAGTCGCGTCGTTGCAGTCCTTGCCGGTGATTTCGTCCGCGCCTGCAGTGGTGATAAAGATGCCACCGGCCTTCTGCACTTCCTTGCCCATCGCCAAAGCTTCGGAGGACAAAATACCGCCCGCGAAGAAGCGTGCATTCTTCTGCTGCGCGATTTCCTGCACGCGACGCACGGCCGTCGCGGGTTTACCTTCCGTATCGAGCACCGTGTACGCGAGCGGTTGACCGAGTACATTGCCGTACTGCTCGATAGCGAGCTTCATGCCGAGGTCGGCATACTTGCCGTTCGCCGCGAACGGGCCCGACATTGGCACCGGACAGGCGAACTGCAAGGTCCCGGCCTGCGCGAACGCGCTACGCGCGACCAGCGAACCCAACGTCCCCGGAACGGCCGACAACGCGGCCAGCTTCAACATATTTCGGCGATTCAAAATGACGCTCCTTAAGAAAGAGACACGCACTGACCGACTGCGAAACTGAAAGACGGCACGAACGACGACGAAAGCTTGCTGGCCGCCGAGAAGTTTTCCACCACACCGGCTTTGTTCTATTTATCATGATAAATAGGTTGGACTCGATCGTAGGTACAATAAATTCGAGTGTCAATAAGGCAAAATTCCTGGCGGCAGCGACACGGCTTTCCGTGCCATGACGGGCCCGGCGGCCCGTCGAAAGAACGTGCAGGACAAAATTGGGAGTAACGAAAATGGCCATGGACCGCGCCAAGGCTGGCGCCGCGATTGAGATCAAGCAGCAAAAGCGCGGCGATCTGGTCGCCGAGGAGATCAAGCGGCTCATCACGGAGAAGGATCTGAAACCGGGTGACCGCCTGCCGCGCGAGGTGGAACTGCAGCAGCTCTTTTCGGTGAGCAAGAGCACGATTCGCGAGGCCCTGAAGTCGCTCGAGGTGCAAGGTCTCATCAAGGTGACCACGGGTCCAAGCGGCGGCGGCATGGTGGTCGAAGTGCCGCTCGACCGCACGCTACAGCTCTTGCAGAACTACCTGTTCTTCAAGGATGTATCGATCGACGACATCTACACCGTGCGTAAATTGCTGGAGCCGGAGTTGGCGGCGGGTGCGGTGCCGCATCTGACGGAGCAGGACTTCGAGGCGCTCGAAGCAAGCATTGCGTGCTGCGACCGGCCGGCTTCATCACATGGCGGACAGGACATCGTTCGGCAACGTCAGGAAGACGTCAATTTTCACGACATCCTCGCGGCGGCGAATCCCAATCCGTTCCTGCGGTTCAGTTGCGAGTTGATCAACGAAATGATCCGGCAACTGATCGAGTTTCGTAACGACACGCCGCAGGTCGAACATGAACGTTTCGGCCTCGCCAACGTGAAGATTCACAAAGCGATCACAAAAGCGGCGCGAGAACGTGACGTGGAAAAGGTGCGCGAGCTGATGGTGGTCCACATGACCGAAGCGCCACGCTATGTGAAACGGATGAAGGGCAAGTTGCGTGGCCGGCTGATTCTCGATTCGGAGATTCGCCGGCGCGTGAGGGCGCGTAGTGTGGCGCCGGCTGAAGGGCCGGATCAGGAGTGAAGCCGATTTGACAGGCGCCGCGGCTGCATGGCGCGGCACTTGCAGCGGAATGTGCGGTGCCTGCCTAGGTCGGAAGTGTACTAACAGTGTGTCCACGGTCGACCAAACCGCCGGACACAACGACTAGGCAGGGCCTGATATATCCGAAATCGCCATGATGCGGGACCCGGTAGTTCCAGAGGCTGTTCGATTCGATGCCGCGACAAAACGAGGAGACTCAAAAAAACCGTGCAATCGAGATGAAAGCTCGGGTGCACCGGTCAATCTATGCCGATTGGCTTGAGACAACCATTCCACCGCTTTCGACGACCAAATTGGGTTGCGGTAGCCGCGTAAGGACTCAACCTTTTTCCGCCCGCGCCGTTATTGCATCTGCACAGGCATAACACTGGACCGTCATGGCACAACCTATTCCGTTTTCCCGCAAAACTGGCGCTGCACGTGCTCGGCATGACAAAGCCATGCTTTTGCCCATCGCACGGCAGGTCGCCGACGACCTTGCCCTGCGCGTGCATCTGGCGCTCGACGCCTTGCGCCGAGGTGCCGGTAGCACAAGCGATGCGCAAACGCTCACGCAGGTCATGCTGCTGACGGGTTTTCTGGCTGAATCCGGTTTTGGCTCGACGACGGGCGAGCAGATCGGTGCGGCGGAGAGAGCGGTGTCGGCGGTTTTCGATACCGGCCGTGAGACCGGCGAGTGGAGATTGGACAGCGCAGGGTTCGCGCTTTTCGCCGAAATCGCATCGAACTACGATCGGCAACTGCACAGCGCGCCCCTTTGGGCCATCACCGACGCCAGTGAACGACTTGACCGCTTCACCGCAGGCTTGTCGTATCAGACGCCGGTGCGGAAAAGGGCTTAAACAGATGGGATGATGCGGGACGGTGGGGGAACTACCGTCGGCGATTTTGCGGCATTGCTGACGGGAGTGACACCGGCAGCCCCGGAGCGCTTCGGTCAAAGTCTTGCGGTGGCGATGTTTTCGGATGCCCGCTTTTTGCGCCGGTAAACGCAGAAACCCCACCGTTGCGGGGTGGGGTTTCTGGTGCTGCTGGGGAGCCTGACGATTACCTACTTTCACACGGGAATCCGCACTATCATCGGCGTGGAGTCGTTTCACGGTCCTGTTCGGGATGGGAAGGGGTGGGACCGACTCGCTATGGTCATCAGGCATGACTTGTTGCCGTACTGCTCGTGGAGCAATACAACCAATCTGGAAGAAGTAGCTGAGAGGATGCCTCTCGGTATTACTTTGGGTTGTGCGTATCGTGCACAACATCGATCTCAACCTGTGTGTTCTGCTCCCCCATCCGGGGGTTCACACGTATCCCCTTCGGGGATCGGACCAGCGTAAGCGCTGGTCGAGACACACCTGTTATAGGATCAAGCCTTACGGGCAATTAGTATCAGTTAGCTTAACGCATTACTGCGCTTCCACACCTGACCTATCAACGTCCTGGTCTTGAACGACCCTTCAAGGGGCTCGAAGCCCCGGGGATATCTCATCTTAAGGCGAGTTTCCCGCTTAGATGCTTTCAGCGGTTATCTCTTCCGAACATAGCTACCCGGCGATGCCACTGGCGTGACAACCGGTACACCAGAGGTTCGTCCACTCCGGTCCTCTCGTACTAGGAGCAGCCCCCTTCAAATATCCAGCGCCCACGGCAGATAGGGACCAAACTGTCTCACGACGTTTTAAACCCAGCTCACGTACCTCTTTAAATGGCGAACAGCCATACCCTTGGGACCGGCTACAGCCCCAGGATGAGATGAGCCGACATCGAGGTGCCAAACACCGCCGTCGATATGAACTCTTGGGCGGTATCAGCCTGTTATCCCCAGAGTACCTTTTATCCGTTGAGCGATGGCCCTTCCATACAGAACCACCGGATCACTATGACCTGCTTTCGCACCTGCTCGACTTGTCGGTCTCGCAGTTAAGCACGCTTATGCCATTGCACTATCAGCACGATTTCCGACCGTACCTAGCGTACCTTCGTACTCCTCCGTTACACTTTGGGAGGAGACCGCCCCAGTCAAACTGCCTACCATGCACTGTCCCCAGTCCGGATAACGGACCAAGGTTAGAACCTCAAACAAACCAGGGTGGTATTTCAAGGGCGGCTCCACGCAGACTGGCGTCCACGCTTCATAGCCTCCCACCTATCCTACACAGATCGGTTCAAAGTCCAATGCAAAGCTACAGTAAAGGTTCATGGGGTCTTTCCGTCTAGCCGCGGGGAGATTGCATCATCACAAACACTTCAACTTCGCTGAGTCTCGGGAGGAGACAGTGTGGCCATCGTTACGCCATTCGTGCAGGTCGGAACTTACCCGACAAGGAATTTCGCTACCTTAGGACCGTTATAGTTACGGCCGCCGTTTACCGGGACTTCAATCAAGAGCTTGCACCCCATCATTTAATCTTCCGGCACCGGGCAGGCGTCACACCCTATACGTCCACTTTCGTGTTTGCAGAGTGCTGTGTTTTTATTAAACAGTCGCAGCCACCAGTTTATTGCAACCCCTTCACCCTTTGCGCGCAGGCGCATCAAGCTACAGGGGCGTACCTTATCCCGAAGTTACGGTACCAATTTGCCGAGTTCCTTCTCCCGAGTTCTCTCAAGCGCCTTAGAATACTCATCTCGCCCACCTGTGTCGGTTTGCGGTACGGTCTTGTTAAACTGAAGCTTAGAGGCTTTTCTTGGAACCACTTCCAGTTGCTTCTTCACCGAAGTGAATGGCCTCGCACCCTTGAATTCCGCGCCCGGATTTGCCTAAGCGCCTTCTCCAATGCAAGGACCGGGACTTCCAACACCCGGACAACCTTCCGCGATCCGTCCCCCCATCGCATTTAACAATGGTGCAGGAATATTAACCTGCTTCCCATCAGCTACGCATTTCTGCCTCGCCTTAGGGGCCGACTCACCCTACGCCGATGAACGTTGCGTAGGAAACCTTGGGCTTACGGCGAGGGGGCCTTTCACCCCCTTTATCGCTACTCATGTCAGCATTCGCACTTCCGATACCTCCAGCGCACTTTTCAATGCACCTTCGCAGGCTTACGGAACGCTCTCCTACCATGCACATAAATGTGCATCCGCAGCTTCGGTATATTGCTTAGCCCCGTTACATCTTCCGCGCAGGACGACTCGATCAGTGAGCTATTACGCTTTCTTTAAAGGATGGCTGCTTCTAAGCCAACCTCCTGACTGTTTTAGCCTTCCCACTTCGTTTCCCACTTAGCAATATTTGGGGACCTTAGCTGGCGGTCTGGGTTGTTTCCCTCTTGACACCGGACGTTAGCACCCGATGTCTGTCTCCCGTGATTGCACTCTTCGGTATTCGGAGTTTGCTATGGCGTAGTAATCCGCAATGGACCCCACAACCATGACAGTGCTCTACCCCCGAAGGTGATACACGAGGCACTACCTAAATAGTTTTCGGAGAGAACCAGCTATTTCCAGGTTTGTTTAGCCTTTCACCCCTATCCACAGCTCATCCCCTAACTTTTCAACGTTAGTGGGTTCGGACCTCCAGTACGTGTTACCGCACCTTCATCCTGGCCATGGATAGATCACCTGGTTTCGGGTCTACACCCAGCGACTGAATCGCCCTGTTCGGACTCGCTTTCGCTACGCCTGCCCTAATCGGTTAAGCTTGCCACTGAATGTAAGTCGCTGACCCATTATACAAAAGGTACGCAGTCACCCCACAAGGAGGCTCCTACTGTTTGTATGCATGCGGTTTCAGGATCTATTTCACTCCCCTCCCGGGGTTCTTTTCGCCTTTCCCTCACGGTACTGGTTCACTATCGGTCGATCACGAGTATTTAGCCTTGGAGGATGGTCCCCCCATCTTCAGACAGGATTTCACGTGTCCCGCCCTACTTGTCGTACACCCAGTTCTTCCTCGCTGTTTTCGTCTACAGGGCTATCACCTGCTATGGCGGCACTTTCCAGAGCCTTCGACTAACAATGAAGATAAAGAGTACAGGCTGGTCCCATTTCGCTCGCCACTACTCTGGGAATCTCGGTTGATTTCTTTTCCTGCGGTTACTTAGATGTTTCAGTTCACCGCGTTCGCTTCACGTAGCCTATGTATTCAGCTACGGATACCTCAAAAGAGGTGGGTTTCCCCATTCGGACATCGGGGGATCAAAGCTCGTTTGCCAGCTCCCCCCCGCTTTTCGCAGGCTACCGCGTCCTTCATCGCCTGTGATCGCCAAGGCATCCACCACATGCACTTGTTCGCTTGACCCTATAACGGGTGTGTCTCGCACTGCATCCACGGGGAATGAAGTGTTTCGTCACAGTCGCTACAGGTTGAGTATTCGTGTTGCGCCGTATTCCAAGAGCAATCTTTCGATTCCCCTTTTCATACATTGATACAATCACAACCCTGATTCACCTACTCACACACCCATCTCTAGATGTCCTTTCGTGAATCTCTTTACTACTTCTTCCTGATTGTTAAAGAACGACAGCCGATAGCGCGGTTGCTATAACCGCGTATCACTCTGACTGGCTCAATCGCCAATGCCTGTTTCACTACACCGCAAATCCCTTTCAGGGCCGCTGCAGTAAAACCGGCATTGAAGATTGGTGGAGGATGACGGGATCGAACCGACGACCCCCTGCTTGCAAAGCAGGTGCTCTCCCAGCTGAGCTAATCCCCCAGTCATACACGGATACTGCTATCCGTATATTGATAGCCCCAGGGGGTTCAGTGATCAGCGCAGCCACCGCAGAAACAGTGGTGGGTCTGGATGGATTCGAACCATCGACCCCCGCCTTATCAAGACGGTGCTCTAACCAACTGAGCTACAGACCCCTGAGTCTGTCCTGTTCACAGCCGATAAGCGTGAGCGCTCAACGTTCGACACGTTAGCTCGAGAAAGGAGGTGATCCAGCCGCACCTTCCGATACGGCTACCTTGTTACGACTTCACCCCAGTCATGAATCCTACCGTGGTGACCGTCCTCCTTGCGGTTAGACTAGCCACTTCTGGTAAAACCCACTCCCATGGTGTGACGGGCGGTGTGTACAAGACCCGGGAACGTATTCACCGCGGCATGCTGATCCGCGATTACTAGCGATTCCAGCTTCACGCACTCGAGTTGCAGAGTGCGATCCGGACTACGATCGGTTTTCTGGGATTGGCTCCCCCTCGCGGGTTGGCGACCCTCTGTTCCGACCATTGTATGACGTGTGAAGCCCTACCCATAAGGGCCATGAGGACTTGACGTCATCCCCACCTTCCTCCGGTTTGTCACCGGCAGTCTCCCTAGAGTGCTCTTGCGTAGCAACTAGGGACAAGGGTTGCGCTCGTTGCGGGACTTAACCCAACATCTCACGACACGAGCTGACGACAGCCATGCAGCACCTGTGTTATGGCTCCCTTTCGGGCACCCCGACCTCTCAGCCAGGTTCCATACATGTCAAGGGTAGGTAAGGTTTTTCGCGTTGCATCGAATTAATCCACATCATCCACCGCTTGTGCGGGTCCCCGTCAATTCCTTTGAGTTTTAATCTTGCGACCGTACTCCCCAGGCGGTCAACTTCACGCGTTAGCTTCGTTACTAAGGAAATGAATCCCCAACAACTAGTTGACATCGTTTAGGGCGTGGACTACCAGGGTATCTAATCCTGTTTGCTCCCCACGCTTTCGTGCATGAGCGTCAGTATTGGCCCAGGGGGCTGCCTTCGCCATCGGTATTCCTCCACATCTCTACGCATTTCACTGCTACACGTGGAATTCTACCCCCCTCTGCCATACTCTAGCCCGCCAGTCACAAATGCAGTTCCCAGGTTAAGCCCGGGGATTTCACATCTGTCTTAGCGGACCGCCTGCGCACGCTTTACGCCCAGTAATTCCGATTAACGCTTGCACCCTACGTATTACCGCGGCTGCTGGCACGTAGTTAGCCGGTGCTTATTCTTCCGGTACCGTCATCCCCCCACCATATTAGGGCAGAGGTTTTCTTTCCGGACAAAAGTGCTTTACAACCCGAAGGCCTTCTTCACACACGCGGCATTGCTGGATCAGGGTTTCCCCCATTGTCCAAAATTCCCCACTGCTGCCTCCCGTAGGAGTCTGGGCCGTGTCTCAGTCCCAGTGTGGCTGGTCGTCCTCTCAGACCAGCTACAGATCGTCGCCTTGGTAGGCCTTTACCCCACCAACTAGCTAATCTGCCATCGGCCGCCCCTGTAGCGGGAGGTCCTAAGATCCCCCCCTTTCCTCCGTAGAGCGTATGCGGTATTAATCCGGCTTTCGCCGGGCTATCCCCCACTACAGGACACGTTCCGATGTATTACTCACCCGTTCGCCACTCGCCACCAGGATTGCTCCCGTGCTGCCGTTCGACTTGCATGTGTAAGGCATGCCGCCAGCGTTCAATCTGAGCCAGGATCAAACTCTTCAGTTCAAACCTGTTACTGTTTTTCGGTCTCTTCCGAGACCGGTCGCTCACTCAACGTACTGACGAATGATCCTCCTGCCGGCGTGAATCCACCCCGGCAGGAAAACCTTCCTTTAATACTCGTGTGAGACTTGATACTTTCGCTTGTCGCCAGACCCCGAAGAGTCCGGCTCGCGTCGCGCATCAAGCGCCCACACTTATCGGCTGTTAATTTTTAAAGATCGAGTCCGCATTCACCACCGAACCTGCACCGCGAGGCATTGACATCAATCATCAACCTCGCAACCACCCGGCACCGCTTCGTTCTGCGTCGCTGCATCAGCAGCAGAGAAACGAGATTATGGAGAACGACCGACAGGTCGTCAACCCCTTTTTGTGAATTTTCTTTTGACCAAGTGCGATTTGACGCCGAAACATGCATCCCACTATATGTAGCAAGATCGACGGAAAGTCATCCGGTCGTGCGGGAGTGGCCGACATAGCCTATAGTGAAGAGCCTGCATACGCGCGAGACGAGCAGTTGAAGTGCTGCCTTCCGCCCCCACCTGAACCTAAGGATGACAGGCGATGAAGGGACCCTGCGACAAGAGCACATGACAAATTGGTGTGCTCATAATGCGCGCGAAGGCGCAAGCTCGTATATAATGCGAGCCGCGCGAATTTCGCACATTTCTATCGGCCCGCTTCGCGCGGGCTCATCTTTTTTGCTCCCCAGAGCACAGCCAAACAACCGCGTTGAGTCACTCAGGTGATGTTGAGCCATGCTCGAAACGCCTGACGGTAGCGTCTTGCGTCTCATAGCGAAGCCTCTAGAGGAGAATACGTGAACCCTTTTGATCGCGAAGATTCGCAACACGAAACTGCCGGATACACCGCCAAGACGCCCGCTGGCCGTACAGCCAAGGGCAAAGGCGCAGGCAAAGCGATCCCCGTAGCGGCAGAACTGCTGCCGCAACAAGCTGAAGAACGCCAGCGCCAGATGCGCGCGCTGATCCAGCTGGGCAAGGAGCAAGGCTACCTGACCCACGCGCAGATCAACGACCACCTGCCCGACAACTTCGCGCAGACGGCGGCGATCGACAGCATCGTCAGCGCCTTCAACGACATGGGCGTGCAGGTCTACGAGCAGGCTCCGGATGCGGAAACCTTGCTGCTCAACTCGAACGCCCCCGCCGTGGTGTCGGACGATCAGGCAGACGAGGAAACCGAAGTCGCGTTGTCGACCGTCGATTCCGAGTTTGGCCGTACGACCGACCCCGTGCGCATGTACATGCGCGAAATGGGCGCAACCGAGCTGCTGACCCGCGCGGGCGAAATCGCGATTGCGAAGCGCATTGAAGACGGTCTTCACGAAATGGTGCAGGCGATTGCCGCTTGCCCGCTCGCGATCTCCGCCATTCTGGCCAGCGCCCAACAGGTCGCGGACGGCGAACTGCGTATCGACGAACTGGTCGACGGTCTGAATGAAGATACGGTTGCGGCGGAAGAAGAAAGCGCGAGCGCGGACGCAGCAGCCGACGTCGACGCGGACGCCACCGATGACGACAGCGATAGCGAAGACGACGACGATGCCGGTCCGGCCGACTCCTCGGCTGCGGACGAAGCACGTCTGAGGCAACTCACCAGCGATTGCCTGGAAATTTTCGCGCAAGTCGGCATTCTGTCCGACCAGCAGAACGCCTCGCACACGCGCGGCGACGTCAGCTCGAAGGCTTACCTGCGCGCTCGCGAAGAGATCCAGCAGCACCTCGCCAAAATCCGCTTCACGGCACGCACCATCGACCGCCTGTGCGGCGACGTGCAACACCAGGTCGCGCAAGTTCGTGCGATCGAGCGCCGCATTCTGCAAATCGTCGTGACGAAGAGCGGCATGCCGCGCGAGCAGTTCATCGAATCGTTTTCGGGTCATGAAGCCGATCTGGGCTGGACCGAGCGTGCCGCGCGCGGCGCGTCGACGTTCGGCGCGGCGCTGGAGCGCCATCTGCCGGCAATCCAGTCGGAACAGCAGAAGCTGATCGACATCGAGGCAACCGTTTCGCTGCCGCTCAAGCACCTGAAAGAGATCAATCGTCAGATGGTCGCGGCCGAGTCGAAGATGCGCAAGGCCAAGAGCGAGATGATCGAGGCGAACCTGCGTCTCGTGATCTCGATCGCGAAGAAGTACGTGAACCGCGGCATGCTGTTCCTCGATCTGATCCAGGAAGGCAACATCGGTCTGATGAAGGCGGTGGACAAGTTCGAATACCGCCGCGGCTGGAAGTTTTCTACGTACGCAACGTGGTGGGTTCGTCAGGCCGTGACGCGCTCGCTCGCCGATCAGGCGCGCACGATTCGCGTGCCGGTGCACATGATCGAAACGATCAACAAGCTCAACCGCATTTCGCGCGAGATCCTGCAGCAGACCGGTCAGGAAGCCCATCCGTCGGTGCTGGCAGAACGCATGGAACTGTCGGAAGAGAAGGTGCGCGGCATCCTGAAGATCGCCAAGCAGCCGGTGTCGATGGAAACGCCGGTCGGCGACGACGGCGACGCCACGCTGGGCGACATGATCGAAGATTCGGCAGCTTCCTCGCCGGCCGACGCAGCGATGCAGGCCGACTTGCGCGCCGCCATCGACGACGCGCTGGACTCACTGTCGCCGCGCGAAGCGAAGGTGCTGCGTATGCGTTACGGCATCAATACGAAGTCGGACCACACGCTCGAAGAAGTCGGCAAGCAATTTGACGTCACACGCGAGCGGATTCGTCAGATCGAAAGCAAGGCCATGCGTAAGCTGATGCATCCGAGCCGCGCAGATCGTCTGAAGTCGTTCCTCGACCGCTAAGCCAAGCCGGTCGTTGCGCTTGTCGTGCGCCATGCACGACAAGCGCATCTCCCTCTCCCCATTTCAAGCAAGCAACGAGATGATCCCGCCAATGGTGATTCCCGCTGCCAGCCAACGCCCAGCCGTGTAGAACGCATTACGCTCTTCATGAGGCTGATCCGGGCGTTCGAGACCCAGCGTACCGTACGCAAACGACTTGACCGCCGAGGTGTCGGTTGTCGATGTGCTCTCCCCCGCTGAATCGCTTACTTCACCGTCCTGAACCGTATTACCCTCTTGCGCCGCCGTCGCTGCGCCTTCGGCGGAGATATGGACAGCGTCGTCCTGTTCGGATGTATTAGACGCAACAGTCTGCGTGGCCGTGTCGTCCGTTGCCGACTGGCTCTTCGTCATCGCGCGATCCGATTCCGGCAGTGTCGACGACAGCGCACTGTCGATTTGCATGGCAACCTCCGTTTATTTCGCCCAACGCATGCGCCGCCCCGGTTCGCTGTAGCAATGCAAACAGACACATCACGCTCGCACACGGCGGTTCGACGCACGACCGCTTACAGGATGTATCGACGGCAGCGAGCCAAAACTTGAGCGCCGGAAAGAAACGGTAAGTTCCATCGAACGCATTGCGCCATCCACACGCCGATCAATGGAAGAGCCTGCCTGAACCGCATACGACGACTGCGCAACACGCGGTTCTATAGAACGAATTCCGTGGTTCGATTTGTTGTCCACAGAAACTGTTCAGAAGCCTGTGGATATCCTGGGCAGGAGTCATCCAAGTCATTGAGCGCATTGGCTTTCACCTCTACGCCTCCTACAGGTCGCACGGCTCACGGCTTCCCGCACATTGCCCGAACCGCCGCCCATTGCTGCGCTGTCAACGCACTTTCGCCGACTGGCGATCCCTGGCTCCGTTTTTCCCGGCCGAGCGTACGCGGATGATCCGACAAGAACTCAATCGCACCGCTGGCGCTGCCGCTACGCTTTTCGGTCAACGCAAAAAATGCCGCTAGCCCATCACTGCGCAATCCGCTCGCTTGCAGATAGGCAACGCCGTTCGCGTCGGCGAGACGTTCCATGTCACGGCTATACGACAAACCCACTAGTCGCCCCGCCAGCGAAGAGACGTCTGCGAACCCGAGATGGATGCCCAGGGTTGTGCTGATCAGGGTGATACCGGCGCTGCGAAACAAAGCGGTCAACGGATCGCGCCGCGCGATATGTCCCGTCTCGTGCGCCATCACGCCGGCCAGTTGATCGGGATTGTCGACGCGCTGGAACAGGCCGCGCATGATGATCATGCGTGCTCCAGGTAGCGTGAGTGCATTGACCGTCTTGCTATCGATGACCACCACGCGTACCGGCTGCGCTATCCCTGCCGCATGGGCGAGGCGCGTTTCGAGTTGTTCGAGCGCGCGTTGTCCGTCGTCGCCGCGGCATACCCGATGTTTGCCGACCACGACCGACTCCACCATCTCGCCAAGCCGGTTTTCCGCGCTGCGCGGCACAAGCGCCGCGCCAGCCGCAGGCAGTCGCACGACGAGTACGAACGCAAGCGCCAGCGCCGCTGTGCCGATCGTGACCCAGCCCAGATAATGCCAACGCTGCATGCGTGGCGCCGTCATCTGCACAGGTAGTGCAACGGCATCGGCCAACACGCGGCCGGGTTCACCTTTACAGGACAAAACGACTCTGCCTTCCGGGTCGGGCTCGCCGACGATCAGCCGCGCACGTGGCCAAACCGCCAGCTCACCCTCATCACCGTCAATCGACAGAAACGCCTCGCTCCATCGCAGCGTTGCCACGTGAGGCGCGCCGGTGTGGCCATCGTAATAGCGTGCGCCGGTCGGCACTAAAGGTTCCACAACCGCGTCAGAACGCGCCGCCATGATCGAGCAGGTTCAGCATGCCCTCGCCCGTGCGCGGCGGCGGCTGATCGCTTTGACCGAGCGTCTGCGGGTCGAGTTGACCGGACACCTGCAGCGTATCGGCTGCGAAGCGCATCACGCGATGCAGCACGATCGGAAAACCCAGGCCCAGCGTAAAGACGATGATCACCAGATTGCCCAGCATCATGCCGAGCAGACGCCCGGCGGTAATGCTGCTGCCGAAGCGCAGTTGCGTGCCAAGCGTCGTATTGCCCATGACATGGCGCGTCACCAGCGCCAGATAGAAGCACTGGATCAGCAACGCACCGACGATGAACAGCACGTAGAACAGGAACACCGAGCCGAATGCGGCGAACGCGGCGGGATCATGGGCCTTCAGCGGGGCATGCCCGATGGGCAACAGCGCCATGATGCTCTTGAGAAAAACGGCCCCGAGCACGACGAACAGCGCGACGATGCCCAAAAACGTGCCGACGAACGCGCCATACAACGCACGTGCGCGGCCTTCAAAATGAAACGGCAGGCTGCCGAAACTGCTCGCGTTGATGCGTCGCTCCGCAAGGCGCATGGACACCCACGGCACCATCTGCCCAAGCGTGACGATGCACAGCAGGCCATACAGCAATGCGTACGCGCCGTAGACCCACGACGAGCCGGTCATACTTCCGCGAATCCCGCACCATTGGGTGCGGCTCAAGCGGTAACGCTGCGCGCTGAAATATGCCCCCGCTGCGATCACCGCGATCACGATGTAGAGGACAATGATCGGCACGAGAGCCAGTGCCGCGCTCCCTGTGATGGCGCGCAGAATCGCGCCAAGAATGCCTGCACCGACAATCGCGCCAAAGATAATCGCAATCGCCAGTAGAAAACCCTTGAACAGTTCGCCGCCCGTTCCGGTGTACTCAAATCGCTCACCTTGAAAACGCATGCGCGACCAGATATATCGGCGGTTATTAGTGGTGGCCCAAAAACGATAAATGCCAAGTGTGACGATCTGCAGCAACAGATTTTTGATGAATATCCCGTACAGCTCTCCAAGCTTGCCGTCATAGCTCAACAGCGGCTGCTTCTGGTCGAGTGAGTTCATTTTTCTTCCCCCGGCAGGCAAATATATGTTTTTGTGACCCGCGTACGCATAAGCGAGTATGCATGGCGGGCGGTCTTTCCCTTGCAAAACTGACTACGACAGCGTGAAAATTTGCAATCCGGCCGGCAAGAGAGCGCAAGCCGATAAGCGCGATGATTACACGCTTTCCAGTATTTTTGAACAGGCTTTCGACTTAACCAGGCGCCCCATTCATTGGGCCAATAGCCAACCGGCAAACCAATTCATTTTGCATTGCTTTAAAAACGTTAAATACCGTGACTTCGCCAACTGTTTTACGGCATCACGAATGTTTTCACGAGCGTCAGTTCGCCCGGCTTACGCATCGGCACCCGAATGGTTTCGCTCTTCTCGTTCGGCGTGTTCTCGTTCGTGATGATCGTCACCTGCGCGACGGTCATATCGCTTCCGCTGTTCCCGCTACCGTAGTAATTCACATAGACCAGATACGTGCCCTTCAAGGGCGCCG
This sequence comes from Paraburkholderia sediminicola, assembly GCF_046026675.1. Taxonomy (GTDB): domain Bacteria; phylum Pseudomonadota; class Gammaproteobacteria; order Burkholderiales; family Burkholderiaceae; genus Paraburkholderia; species Paraburkholderia sediminicola_F. Next base: position 3,688,920 of record NZ_JAQQEY010000002.1, read on the forward strand.
CCGACGAGTAAATCTCCGGTCCATAGCCGGTCGTCACGTCCACGTCGAGCGCGCCGCCGTTCGGCGCAACGCGGTCGCCATACCAGGTGTGTGCGCCGTCCGGCGACACCACGTGCAAGTCCAGATCGGTGCCATCGGTGTCCCATGCGAGCAACACGCGCAACTTCGGCTGCGTTTTGCCGCTGTAGGCGTCGTAAAACTGCACGCGCTTGCGTGAGCCATCCGGCGCCCGCAGTTCAACGCTGTTGCTGCCGGACGGAAATGCGTAAGGACGCGAGAACTTGCCGTCTTCCTCCACCCGCTGAGGCAACGGCGTGCCATCGACCACCAGCGTGCCCACCGTGGTGCCCTTCTTCTTCGGCGTGTTGCGGATCTGCCCTTCGATCAGCGCAAATTTCGACTGCCCTTCCGGCGTCGATACCGACACCGCCGGGTAGTGCACGTCCTGCGTATAGCGCTCGCTGTCACCGCTGGTGTTGCGCCAGCCGTTCAACGGCGCGCCGAAGTCGATATCGCTCGCGTGCGCCACGGCCGCGGCCTGCAAGCAGGCGACGACGAGCATCATCCAGCCAGCCTTCACCCACCTCGTCGTCTTGACCTTCATCGTCACTGCTCCCATCCCACTGTCAGAGTCGCTCGCTTTTCACGAGCTGCAGGTCGCCGATCTTACGCAGCGGCACGACCATCGTTTCACGCCGCTCGTTCGGCGTGTTTTCATTGAACACCAGCGTCAACGTCGCGGTAATCACATCGCGCTCGTGCGCGGCGGCGTCGAAGTTGTAGCCGGTCGAATCGAAGTTGCCCCAGTAATTCAGAAAGAACAGCCACGTACCATGCTCGGGCGCGGCCGACGAAAATATCCCCGGACCCGCGCCGTCCACCGAATCGACATCGAAGCCGCTGCCGTCTTCGAGCGTGGGATTGGCGAAGAACGCGTGCAGACCGTCCGGTGTGATCACGTGCAGATCCACCTGCGCTTTCGGATCATCCCACGTGACGATCGCGCGCAGCTTCGCCTGCGGCTTGCTGCGGTCGGCTTCGTAGAACTGCATGCGCTGGCGCTGCTTGCCGTCGGCGGAAATCAACTCGATGCTGTTCGAGCCCGCGCCGAATGCCCACGGGCGCGCGAATGCGCCTTCCTCGTCGGTATAGAGCGGCGTCGGGTTGCCGTTGACGACCAGCGTCGGCGGCTTGCGCGCGTGTTTGTCGATGTGTTTCAGGCGCCCTTCGATCAGCGTGCGATAGCGTTGCGCGCCACGGTCGACCGGCGGCCGGGGATACGCCGCGACGAAGTGCTCGCCTTCGTTCGTCAGCCCGCTGTGACGCCAACCGCCGAACGCGCCGGTGAGGTCGGCGAGCGCGCCGCCATTACCGTCCGCACCGGCGGCTTGCACGTTCGTCGCCATACTCGCCGCGAGCACAGCCGAGGCCACAGCAATTGCCATGTGAACACGAACACCGCGCGAAAGAAGTGACAAGGTAACTGCCACGCGAACGCGAACTCGAATGCCCTGCCTAAAAGCCGCCAAAGCAACGGCCGCAGGAATTCGAACGTGGCGCTTCACAGGAAGCGCACGGAACACGGCGGAAAGCGAGCGCGAGACGGTATTCATTGGATCGGATTGTCGGTACGAATCAGCGTGCGCGCGGTACGTTCGACGAATTCTTCGTCGAGGCCACGCGGATGATGCTGGAACGCGAGGTGAATATATTCATGCGCCAGCGCGATACGGTCTTCTTCGGTCTGCAGGCGATACACATACACGCGATTGCGCTGCGCATCGGCATACGGCCGACCTTCGCGCACCGCGCACACGGCCGGCAGATCGGGCGTCTCGTAGCCCGCCGCGCCGTCCATGCGCCGCGCCCACAACGGCGCATTACGTTGCAGCCATTGCTGGGCGCCGGCCACCTGGATGCAATCGCCGGACAATGGGCTCTCGAATGACGTCAAGGTCGCTTGCGGCCAGGTGCGCGAGAGAATGGTGTCGAACGTGAGGCCGGTTTGCGCGGACGCCTTCGCAGCGAGCCAGCTCATCTGACCGGGCGCGGCCTTGTCGTGGTGATACTGAACCGGCACGCCGGTGAGCACCAGCGCGTCGGTCAGATCCGCGGCACGACGCGCGGCGGCAGTCGGCGCGCGCGGCAGGACGCGCTGCGTGCTGCTGCTGTCATCGATACGGAAGCAGCCGTGATCGTGATTGCCGTGCTGCACGACGTAGGAGCGCGCCGCCACCGCCAACGCCTTGGCCGCTTCCGGTTGGCTTGTGTCGCCTTCCCGCTCGACCACCCGTGCGACGTAGTCGTTCATGCCGAAGCGACCGACCAGTTGCGGTGCACCTGCAGCGTCGCGATCGAGCCGCAGTTCACCCCGGCTTTCCACTCGTGCCCAGTTGCCGTTGACGAAGCCAATCCGGAACTCACCACGCAGCGGGCCGTCCGGAACCGCGGCCGGACCTTTGTCGCCGAGCACCTGGCGAATAGGATAGCGGCTGAAGAAGTCGACCAGCACGCACGCGTTGTCGTCCGGTACGGTGACCTGTGTGAGCAACGGAGCGATGCGCGGCGCGGCGGCCGCCAGCACGCGCGCGCTGCCGCCGGCGCCGCCTAGCCACACCGGCGTGCCATCGGCGAGCCAGCCTGCCGCGCCGCCAATCGAGGCGCCGGGCCGCGCGGGATCCGGCATCGTCCAGGTTTTGGCGCGCAGCAGGCTGCCGTATAGCGACACGGTGCCCTCGCCGCGTCCGCTGGTCAGCACCGACACCAGCGTGCTCGCCGCCGCTTCACGCGGCTTGGCCGGCATCGCCTGCAATGCGGCAAGCAGGTCGATTACCGACACGCGGCGCGTCGGCGTCATCGCGTGGAGGTCGCGCAGCCACGCGGGCGCATGCGCGGCCGTCCAATATTTGCGCCAGTCGGCGGGATCGAGTTGCAAGCGTGCGGGCTCGAAAAAGCGTCCGCATGATTGCACCAGCGCATGTTCACGGTCGATGTGACCGCCCGTCATGCAGCAATACACTTCTTCAGGATCGCCGCCGCTGCAGGTGTAATCCGGCGTGGCGATATTGCGATCGACCAGATAGCCGTAGACGAACAGCTTCCACACGCTGCCGAGTGGCGTTTCCAGCGTCGCCGGCAACGGACTCCCCGAATGGGGAGCGAGGCCTTCTGCAGCGCCGCCGGCATTGAACTGCCAAAGCTGCGATTGACCGTCGCGTAACCAGGCGAAGCGCAGCATTTGCGCCGAGGACGCAACGGACGACGAGGTTGGCGATGCGGCTGAAGTCGACCTTGCCCCCGCAGCCAGTGACTCAGCCGACGCCGCCATTGCCGCAGCCGCGCCACTAAAAACACACCCCGCTCCCACGGCGAGCGCGACCCGCAGCGTAGCTGCCAGACGATCGCGCGAGTGCCGAAGAGCGGAGAACATAGCGGTCTCGCTTACTGAATACGCAGCGTCGTCACACGATCGCTCTTGCCGCCTTCGAACGCCTTGGCGTCCGGCTGATACATGCGGAAGTAGCGCGCAGGCGGCAACGCGAACGTGCCCGGCAACGCAAAGCGCACCAGTTGCCGCAGCGTCACCGGACGATCGAGCAAAGGCACCGGCTGGTGATAGGCCAGCTCACCCATCTCATACGAAGCGGCACGCGCGAACGGCTGCGGACCGCTTACCCCTTCCTTCTCGCCAGGCAACCCGTCGATCGACACGCCCCAGCTGGTCGCCTCCACATCGCCGCCCGGCGGCAGCGGCACGTCGAGCAGACCGTAGTGGTACGCGTTGCCGGAGCGCGGCGTGAGCATGACTTCGTCGACGTACAGCGCATTGCTGTCGATCGCATCACCCTGCTTGACCAGGCGTGCGGTAAATGCCGAGCGACCCAGTTGGCTCCCGGCGTCGCCCGCCTTCTTCGGATCGACCTTCACTTCGAGCGGCTCCAGCTTGTAGAAGCGACGTTCGACGGTGATGTTCAGTCGGCTGTCCTCGCTCGTATGACTGCGGAACGAAACCAGCGCGTTCACGTCGGCCCGCGCGGCGCCTGCATCGAGCGTGGCCGGCAGCGCAGCGCCGGTCCACTTCCACAGCGGCGTGCCAGTCGGCGTCGCAGCGCGTGTCCAGCCCGCACCTTGCAGCGACGGCAGCGAAGCCGGCGCCGTGTCGCCACCAAGCGCTTTACGCACCCACAGCAACGTCAACGCACGATCGAGCGTCGGGTAGTCGGCGCTGCTCTTCGCGAGCAACGCAGAAGCATCGATCGCCGCGCCACCATCGCCGCCCGTCATATAAAGCAGGCTCTGCACGAGCGGTGCGGGGTCGTTGGCCAATGCCGTGCGTGCAGCACTCGCCGCTGCATCGAAGCCGTCCGGCAGTTGAGCACTCGTGCTGCGCGCCATGTTGGCGATCAGCAGCGTCGCCATCTGCTTGCCACGCGGCGAATCGGCTTGCGCGAACACGATGCTGTCCGACGCGCCATACGTGCCGTTGCGCGCAGGGGCCGATGCATTGGCCGTGGCCGCTGCATCGCTCTGCAAGTCCGCCGCAACACCCGACACCGGCGTCGCGACCGGCAGGCCCATCTGCTGCATGAACCACAGCGCCAACGCGCGATGCAACAGCGGCTCTTTCGCACCGGCATCGCGATAGACGTCCATTGCATGCTGCCAGTTGTCGGCGGGCAGCGTAATACCGAGGCTGCGGCTCGCGAGCCAGTCCGCGTAGTACGCGTAGGCGGTAATCAGCGAACTGCCGCCGGTTGTATCACCCCACCAGCCAAACGTGCCGCCGACACCCGCCAGCATCGCCAGACGTTGTCGCTGATTGCGCAACAGCGCTTCGAGCCCCTGCGTCGAACTGGCGTTATCACCGCGGCCGATGGCGTCGTGTGCGAGCGCCAAAGGAATCAGGCGGCTCGACGTCTGCTCGGCGCATCCGTACGGATAGTTGATCAGATCGTCGGCGACGCGCGCGAATTGGCTCGCGGCACTGCCGATGAAACGCACGCTGACGTCCTGCGCATCTTGCGGCAGATTGAGCGGCTTATTCGAGCCGTCCAGCGCCACCGTGTTCTGATGCAAATCGAGCCAGCCGCTCGCATCGAGCTGGATGGTGGTCTGCAAGCGATCCACATCCTTCCCCGCCCGACGCAAGCTCGCGTTGATCGCACCCGCCTTCAATGCGCCGGTCGGCAGACGCAGGTAGTTCGCGCCGCGCTTGAGCGTGACCTTCTGGTTCAACGAGAGACCGCCGCCGTCGACCACCCACTCGGCGTCCATATCCGCATCGGTCTGATTGAAGGCGATCATGTCGATGGCCGGCTGATCGTTGACGCGGAAATGCGAAGGCCCGCTCCACTTGAGATACAGCGCCTTGTCCGAACGCACGTAAGCGGTGCGCTGACCGACCATGCCGTCGGGCGCCGCCGCGCGCACAGTGACGCGCCAGCGGGCCAACGAATCCGGCATCTTGAACGTCATGGTGGCATGACCGCTCGCGTCGGTCTTCAGCGTGCCTTCCCATGCGGCCGTATCCTGATCGTCACGACGCGGCCGTTCGAGCACCTTCACGCCGCGCTCGTTGTAGTTGGCGCGTTGCGGGCCGCCCGGCGCACCCTTCAACGGCGAGCGCGCAAGGTCGTACGTAATGAACGACAGACTCGACGACGTCCGCACATTGTTGCGGCGCGGGTGATAGAAAAAGTCGACGATGTTCGGCGCGATTTCCGGCTGCAGCACGTAGACCATTTCATCCACCACGCTCACCGTCAGATTCGCCACTTCCGGCTTGCCGTTCAGCGTGCTGTCGAAGTTGAGCGTGACCGTATCGCCCGGACCGTACACCGGCTTGTCGCTCTTCACATTCAGTTCGATCTGCGGCTGTGCGACCACGATGCCCGCGTTCTGGAACACGTATTCGCCGGCATGCACGTACAGTACCGAGAACGTCATGTTTGGCGCGAATGCTTCACCGACCTTGATGCGCGCTTTCCATTGCGACGGCGCCACGCGTTGCAACTGTAGCCAGTCGCCGCCGGATGTCAGCAACGCGCGATGTTCGACGTTGTCGCGCTCCAGCGTCAGGAGCGCATCGTCGACCGGCAACGGGAAGGTGATCAACGCTTCGGCTGTATCGCCGATCTTGTACCTGTCGCGATCGAACACGATCTCGACGCTGCCCGGAATCGCCTTCAGGCCATCGCCGGCCACCCAATGACTCGCCGCGGCGAGCAGATTACCCGTGTCGTCCTTGACCGACAACATGTACGAACCAGGTTCGTCGAATTGCACGGGGAACGACAGCTTGCCGCCTGCCGTTGCGCCTTTGATTGCGCCTTCGCCGTGAGTCTGCGATTCAAGGCGCGTCCATTCCCACTTGGCCGGCGCACGCGAAGACGGATCGATCGTGCCGAGCGCTTGCAGATCGAAATTGACCGCTTCCTTCGGCTGCGAAAACGACTTGGCGGTCGACAATCGATAAGGCGTCGCGCCGCGCGCGATCAACACCTCACGTGTCACACGCACCTTGTAGGCCGCGCCGTCCTGCGCGAACAGCGTCAACGCATAACGACTCGGTTCTTTCGCGGCAGGCAGCGTGAGGCTCGCGTTGCCGTCGCTATCGGTCGTGAGTTCCTGCTGTTCCAGCTTGACCGGAAACAGCCCTGCGTAACGCAGTTCACCATCGACGATCGTCACTTTCTGCGCGCGCAGCGTGACCGATACCTTGCTGTCACGGACCGGCTTGCCATCCGGATAGCGCAACTGGATCTTGCCCTTCAGTTGCTCGCCGGTCGCATAGTCGGCTTTATCCATCGACAGGTTGACGTCGAAATGCGGTTTCACATATTCGGCGACGCGAAATGCGCTGCCGTATACATCGCCGTTGTAGTCAAAGCGCAGCGTATAGCCACCTGCGGTGGCATCGGCGGGCAGCGTGAAGGACGCGTCGGCACCCGTATCGGAAGCAAAATGCACCTTGCTGGTCGCCACCGGCGCGCCGTTCGGATCGAGCACGTCGAGCTTGATATCGGCTTCTGCAGGCGCGGTCGATTGCGTTGCATTCTGGAACGTGCGGCCGATGAATTTCACATGCACTGCGTCGCCCGGCCGGTACATCGGACGATCGGTTACCGCATAGATCTTGGTGTTATAGATCTCGCTGTCATAGTAGAAATTCTCCGAAACGAACACGCCGCCTTGCGGATCGGTGCCGAGCACGTAGCTGCGCTCGGGGCTCACGTGTTGCAACACCAGCGCGCCGTCGTTGCCGGTGGCGCCACTTTGCAGCACGCCTACGCCATCGGTCCAGTTCACGTCGGTATTCGCCACCGGCTTGCCGTTATCGCGCCGCGTGGTCCATACCAGCATACCGCTCGATGCCGCTTTCACGACCGCGACCGTGTCCGATACGAACAGCAAGGTATGCGCGCGATAGTTGCCGATCACCGCCTCGACGATATACAGCCCCGGCGGCAGCTTGCCCACCGGAATCATCACGTTGCCCGAACTCGCTTCGATGAAATTACTGCTGCTGCCTTCGAGATTCACACCCTTCGGCGGCTCAATCACCTTCGCGTCCCAGATCGGATAACGAAAGCGCGCGACCATGTCATAGCCCTTCAGCGGCGCGAACTGCGAGTTCTGCTGGAATTGCGTCTGCTTGCCGGTCTGCTCGCCGAGCTTGAATTGCGGTTCGGCTTCGGTTGCCTTGCTGCGCGTCGCGAACGACAGTACACGTTGCCAGGCGCGGCGTGCTTCGGTCAACCAGCGGTCCCACAGATAAGCCAGCGTATTCGCCAGCCCTTCGCCCTGGTAATTCGGCGCGACGTTCAGGCGATGCAGATTCTTCTGCGCCTTCAAAAAGTCTAACGGCTTCGGCACGCGATACACAACGATGTCCGCGCCGCCATACGCTTGCAGTGCATCCTTGAAGTCGCGGCCGGGCGCTTCCAGCCGCACCTGCGCCAACTGATCGCTGCCGAAGCTCACGTCCGAGAGCAGGAAGAACGGCTGGCCGTCGACCTTCTGTGACGCGAAGTTACTCGATGGCGCTGTTTGCAGCGTCGGGTTTGCGGCGATGTTGGTATCGACGGCGCTGCTCGAGGCGGCGTCGTCGGCATAGGCCGTTGGTGCGATGGCCAGCGTCAGGGCCGCGAAGAGCGCGATCACGGTGAAGCCTGCGCGACGTTTCAGGTTGCCGAGCCAGGCGCGCGACGCGGTGACGGAGTTCATTCGGGTCATGGTGTCAGAAAGTCCAAACGAAACACGCCAACGAAATTCGGATTGCCGTCGAGCGGCTGCCAGCGGGAATCTTTCCATTGCATCAGGTCGGAGACGGCCACGGCGCGCAGACCCGTATCGGTCGGCGCAACGGTGCCTGTGTGATAAGCGATGTAGCGATCCAGCCAGATCATCAGATGCTGGTCGTCGCCCTGGTCGAAGAACAACAGATCGCCGGGCAGCGCCTGGTTCACGTCCTTCGAAACAAAACGGCTATTGCGTTGAATCAGTGCGATCGCCGACGCGTACGCGCCGGTGGAACCGTCGAGCTGAGTCCAGCGGTTCGCGATTCCGCGTTGCGAGGCGGACAATTGCAACTCAGGCGGCATGCTGCTGGTGTCCGCGAGACTGGTCATGCCGTTCGCGCGCAACCATTTGGTGTCATGCGGCTTGAGCGTCTCGCCGACGGCAAAGCGCACAAGACCTGCGCAATCGCGCTGCGTCCAGCGCGGCGTCGGGCCACGGCGCATTTGCTGGTCGACGATGCGCACGAACCACGCGCGAAATGCAGCAGATTGCTGCGGCGAAAGCGCGTCGGGGTCGGGCGATGCGGTTGTGCTGGTGAGCGCGTTCGCGTACGGCGCGAGGCTGGCCATGACGAGCGCTGACACAGCGCGCGCGAGCCAGATGCGGCGTGACGTGCGGGCATTCGTCGCGAATGCCACGTCGGGGACGTGAAGGCGGTGCACTTAGTCGCCCTCGGTGCCGGGCTGATCTGCAGGCGAATCTGCTACTCCCGCGGTGGCATCGGAATCCGCACCCGCCTTCGCGCGATCGAACCACCACTCCACCGGCACCCAACCTGTCGACCCCGGCAAGTTCTGCGGCAGCGTCAACGAAACCGGCGGGTAGTGTGCCAACGCATGCAGCTTCGGCACGAGATGGGTGCGCGACGCATTGCGGAACACCGCTTCCTGATCCGCCGGCAATGCCGCGCCCGCTTCGCGTTCGATCAACGCAGCCGCGGACGAAGGTGTCAGCGTGAGAATCGTGCGCGGCAGACGCTGCGGCGCGAGCGTATCGGCGAGGGCCGGATAACGCTTGTCGAGCACGGCGAGTGTGTCGTCGACCAGACGTGAATCAGGGGAGAAAATCAGGTAGCCGTGCGCCAGTGCGAGCGTCACAGGGAAATAGCGCTCCGCCGACAGTTGCGACGCGAACGACGCCTTGCTGGACAAGGCAGTACCGGAGAGCGCACTGACCGGCCGTTGCCACACGGTAACGCTGGCACCCTGATCATGCTTCGTGACCGGCAAGCGACGATAGCCCGAATCAGCGTCGCCGGATTTGGCGGCCTTTGCCTCATACGCGCCGATCACGTCGCCAAAGGTCTTGCCGAGCGCGGTCTTCAGAGTAGCGATGCTCGCCGCGTCCTGCGTCTTCACGCGAGCGACGAACACCGGCGCAACCAGCGTGGACTTCGCATACCAGCAGACGGCCGCGGGACCGGTAAGCTGATCGCCGATCGCAGCAGCGCCATCCGCGCCCACATCGGCCACCTTGCCCAACAAGCCCGACGCTTCTTTCCAGTCCGCCGGCAAGCTCGTGCACGCAGCCGGATTGGCCGGCAAGGCACGCCACAGGTCGGTGCTATTCCACGCCTGCGGCAACTTGCCCGGCTCGACCAAAGCGGAAGTCTGCCAGTTCGCCGCAGCACTGCCATTCGGCGAAAAATCGAATCGCAATGCGTCGATACCGGAGAAAAATGCCTGATAACCGAACGACAAATAGTTGGCCGACACCACCAGCCGGTGTCCCTTAGGCGTATCGCCCGGTGAGTCCAGCTGATAGGCGCGCGCCGCATCGTCGCGGCCGGAAGAAAGCATCTCGGACACGGCGTCGGCCCGCTCGCCCAGCAAACCGCCTTTCGCGTCGAGCAGCACGCCGGGGGCGGACATCACGACAAGGCGGTCGTCCTTCGTTGCGAACAGAATCGTGCGGCCAACCGCCAGCTTCAACGCGTAGACCGGTACGTCGCCGGAGAGTTTGGCGACCTGGCTCAACTGCGAGTCGCTCGCGGCGACGTTGCCGAAGCCTTGCAGCAGCTTCGCCAGACCGTTGCGGTGCATCGACATCACCCAGTAACCGAGGCGGCCGTCCGGCGAGCGCCACAGCAGCACATGCGCGGGTTCGTCGAATACGCGGCGGATCATTTCATCGCGCCAGTCGAGTTGATGTTCGAACGCGAGACGACGCAGCGCGCCTTCTGTGGACAAGCGCGTATCGTTCGATTCGTAATAGTCGACGAAGTCCTGAGTCAGCACGTCGTGCAACAGCGGCACACGCAAGATATCGCGCGGCAAACGCGAGAGCGCTTCGCTGTCGATCACCGCATCCGGGTGATGAATATCGAGCACGATTTCGCTGGTCCCGGCAGCTTTGCGATGCGCAAATGGACGCCACACCGCCTGAATGACCACGCCGGCAACGACCAGAAGACCGACTACCAGGATTGCAATCTTTTTTCGCGACATCTTCATCTGATTTTTTCTGGTTCGATGCGACGGTATTAACGTGGATGGCCGATGAATTAACTCACCGAAATCATTCGCCGAAGGCAGCGATGATAACCGATATTTTTAGTCCAAAACCAGCGGCACTCGCCATTTAACATTCAGCCATGTTTCAGGAGTTTGACGGAAATATTGAACGGGTGAAATTAAATCTTTAGAAAGCGGGCTTTTTTGAAGCAGCGGCTTGAGTTAAACGGTGGCAGAAAGCAGTGGCATACAAAGAAGATGACGCTTTGTGCCCGCTGTGGGCTTGAACAGCGCAAAGGAGCGCCCGCGCGCATAGTCCAGCCAGGCGCTGGCCTGATGCTACTTTCCCGGATCGGGATCGTTATGCTAAATCTCAGCGATTTAGCACCTGCATAAAAAAAACCGGCTACGCACTGCGTGCTCACCGGGTTATTTCAGGTATTGCCCTTACTGCTTTACCGCCAATATTATGTTAGCCGCGTTAGCCGTCATCAAACGCGAGCTAAACCACGTTCTTTTCCACGATCGGCCGGTTTTCGAGCACACGCGCGAAACTCAGCGAGCCGAGATCAAGCGTCGTATAACGGCCATGCAGAATCAATTCGCTGACGCCGCGGCCGGTTGCCGGGCCCTGTTGCAAACCGTGCCCGCTAAAGCCATTGGCAAAAATGCAGTTATCGACATCCGGGTGGTAGCCGATGATTGCGTTCTGATCGAGCACGTTGTATTCGTAGTAGCCGGACCAGCAGTTCTGCACGCGCAGCGCCTCGAACTGCGGCACGCGGTGCGCGAGCGTCGGCCAGATCACGTCGTCGAATAGCGCGTGATCGACTTCGTCGAGTGGTAAATCGTCGGGATCGTTATCCGCTGACGGTGACGTACCGCAGATGAACGAGTTGCCCTCAGGCCGGAAATACACGCCGCTCGGATCGATCAGCAAAGGACATCGTTCGAGCCGTGCAGGCGACGTGACATTGAAAATACTGCGGCGCCGTGCGAACACCGGAAGATCGATGCCCGCCATCTGCGCGACTTTGCGCGACCAGGCGCCCGCTGCATTCACTACGAAATCGCAAGCGTAGACCTCACTATCCACGGTTTGCACTTGCGTCACGTGTTTGCCGTCGCGATGCAGCGCGGTGACGTCAGCGGCAATGTAGCGCGCGCCGAGCGCCTGCGCTTTCTTGCGCAGCGCCTGTACGAGGCCGTAACCGTCGAACCAGCCCTCACCGCTTTCGCCGTAAGCGCCGGCAACGAGGTCTTCGGTATTGAGCCAGGGAAAGCGCGCTTGCAACGCGTCTTTGTCGAACAAACTGATATCAGCGCCGAGACGCTTTTGCAGCGCGTGATTCTCACGCAGCGTCGTCTCACCGGCAGGCGTGGCGAGAAACAGATAACCGCCTTCGTGCAGATCGATCGAGGGCTTCGTGCCGTCGATTTCGAGCCGCTCGCCGATCGAGCGCAGAAACTCGATGCCGAATAGCGACATCTGAATGGAAAGCGGCGTAGAGAATTGCTGGCGAATGGATGCCGCCGACAATGCCGACGACGAACGCGCATACGTCGAATCGCGTTCGATCACCGTGACGCTGACCGACGGATCATTAAGCCGCAGAAAATACGCAATCGAGCTGCCGATCACCCCACCGCCGACGATCACGACTTTGGAACTCACGTCTTACTCCACAAGTAGCGTGGCCGCTCTGAAACGGCGGGCGGCGCAAACGAATTGCTGAAAGAAGGTGTGAACAGCGGCGCGTGAATGCCCCGCTGCTTTCTGCTGAATGCTCTACTGATCGATTGCTTTATCGCTGTATTGCTACTGGCCGGATCAGTCGATATTGAAGTCGATGCCCTGCGCGAGCGGCAACGCCGACGAGTAGTTGACCGTGTTGGTCGCGCGGCGCATGTACGCCTTCCACGCATCCGAACCTGATTCACGACCGCCGCCGGTTTCCTTCTCGCCACCGAACGCGCCACCGATTTCCGCACCGCTCGGTCCGATGTTCACGTTAGCGATACCGCAGTCGCTGCCCGAGTCGGACAGGAAGCGTTCAGCTTCGCGCAGATCGGTCGTGAACACGCACGACGACAAACCGTGCACCGCCGCATTGTTTGCATCGACCGCATCCGCAAAATCCGAATAGCGCAGCACGTAGAGAATCGGAGCGAAAGTTTCTTTCAGTACCACCGCCGTTTGCGACGGCATTTCGACGATGGCCGGACGCACGTAGTAACCGCCTTCATGGCCCTTTACCTCGACGCGCTCGCCGCCGAACACCTTGCCGCCTTCGGCTGTAGCCTGCTGCAGCGCTTCCTGCATGCGAGCGTACGATTGCTTGTCGATCAGCGGCCCCATCAGCGTGCCCTTTTCGAGCGGATTGCCGATCGGCACCTTGCTGTACAGCTGCTTCAGACGTTCGATAGTCTTGTCGTACACGCTCTCATGCACAAACAGGCGCCGCAGCGACGTGCAACGCTGCCCCGCCGTGCCCACTGCCGAGAACAGAATGCCGCGCATTGCGAGTTCATGATCCGCCGTTTGCGCGACGATGCCCGCGTTGTTGCCACCGAGTTCGAGCAGCGAGCGGCCGAAGCGCTTCGCCACTTCAACACCGACCGTGCGGCCCATTTCCGTGCTGCCCGTCGCGCTGACGATCGATGCACGCGGGTCCGCCACCAGCTTCGCGCCGACATCGCGGCCACCGTTGATCAGCGCGGTCAGGCCGGCCGGCGCGTCGCCGAATTCCTTCAGTGCTTCGCTGAGAATCTGGTTGACGGCAAGCGCAGTCAAGGGCGTCTTTTCCGACGGCTTCCAGATCACCGCGTTGCCGCACATCAGCGCCAGCGCCGCGTTCCACGACCACACTGCGGCCGGGAAGTTGAACGCCGAGATCACGACGCACGTACCCATCGGATGCCATGTTTCAGCCATACGATGGCCGGGGCGCTCCGAAGCGATCGTCAGACCGTACAACTGACGCGACAGACCGACCGCGAAGTCGCAGATGTCGATCATTTCCTGCACTTCACCCAAGCCTTCCTGCAGGATCTTGCCGGTTTCGAGCGTGATGATGCTGCCGAGCGCGTGCTTCTTTTCACGCAGACGGTTGCCGAGCAGGCGCACCAGTTCGCCGCGGCGCGGCGCTGGGACGTTGCGCCAGGCGGTGTATGCCTCTTTCGCATTGGCGAGGGCCGCGTCGACTTCCGCCACCGTGTTGCTGGCCACACGGCCAATGAGCTCGCCGGTGATTGGCGAATGAACCGCGATGTCGCCGGCTTGCGCCGCGTGGGCGATGCCGAGGTCGGCGAGGATGGTGGAAGCGTCCATGAGAATCCCTTTAATTTCCGATGCGAAACAAGAGTAAGTTCGGAAACTATACACGCGGGATTTTATGGCGGCAAGGGTATTTGCCCCGGGGTTGGATGGCGGATCGGGCTGAATGGGCTTGTGAGCTTGGTGCGCCGTGGGGATGGCGCCGGTCATAAGGGGTATTGCAGGCCGCTGTTGAGGACGTCCGGGCAGTGCGGCGTGGCTCGCCCAGTCGTTTCTTATTGGAAATTAATTGGCGTAGCTTCAGTGCCGGCTTCCGCCCGGGCTCAGGTTTCGACGCCGATGCCCACCCACGCCCGCCCAAAATCGAAATGCGAGCAGAAAGGCCTTTCGCAACCGACTTTCACGCTTCTGTATCCCACTGCACCAACAGTTCCGGCGGGATCGCCTGCACCACCTCGCCGTAACGTTTGCCGACGAACTGTTCCGCGCGCCGGAGCAGAACCGGAATTGGACTGCTGGGTTCATGAGTTTCGAACCAATGCCGCGCCTCGCGTATCGTCTCCAGCGCCGCCTGCCTGTCAGTGACACGCGTGCGGGTGCTCCGCATAACCTGGTCCGGCTCGACGACGTGCGGCGTCGAAGCAACCTGCGCCGTCGTTGAGTCGTCTAATGGCACTTCAACAGCACCGATCTGCCCCTCACAAGCGGCTGCATCGTCCAGAATAAAGTCGTGAGCAGCCAGATCGTCAGTCGACCGAGCAAACAGCTGCAGCAATTTACCGAGCGCGGACAGATCCGGGGCAAATGAATGCAAATGCAACTCGGACCATGTCTCGATGCCCTCGAAGCTCGCCAGCGCCTGATCGAATCCGCTCAACACTGCGGGAGTCTGCGCGCGCAGATCGTTCAGTTGCTGTCGCACCGAATCCGGCGAAAGCGCGTCGGCAGGGCGTGGTCGGGCAAATGCGCGTTCCACGTCCCGGACCTGCAGGCGCGTAGCGGTCGACTTGACGAGGACTATTTCCCGCAGATCCGACAGCAGGCCATGGACATCGGTTAGTGCCTGGAGTGCGTTCGATCGTATCTCTAACGCAGCATCGCGATCCGCATCCACCGCGAGTTGTGGATGGATCGTGTCGGGGTAGAGGTCGAGCCAGCTCGCCAGCAAACACATGCCCTCCGCGAAACCAGCACTGCCGGCCAGCCTCGTCCGGCTGCGCGCGAACAGCACGGCGAGCCGGATATCCTGGCTACGCAACATCAGTCTTCTGCAATCGCGATCGACATCGCTCCAGTTGACCGGCTCCGGTGAGCCAACAAAGTTGCCGTATTGTGCATCTGGTTGTGCGGTCGTCTTTGCCGATAGGACAACGTACTCCGGATCGTATTCGAGGTCGACGCCACTCGGCGTGTCATCGGAAATGGGACCTAGCCAGTCGTGGCTTGCGAGATCGAGGTTCCGCGATTTCACCGCGGTGTGTTTTTTCGCGTTCATGGAGTATCTGCGAGTTATTGAGCGGCGAGCGCATAGTGTTCAGGTTCGAAGCGCATTCCCGTAATCGAGTCGCAAGTCAGCGAATGGCCGAGCCACCCCGACCAACCGAGTCGTTCCGGACCGCCGATCACGGCCGGCGGCGCGCTCTGCGCCTTGATCCGCAATTCGAGTTCCCAGGCGAATTCATAGCCGATAAAGGCCCGGACCCACTCCACCAGCAGCGGAAGGTCATCGCCTCGCGGTGTAAAGCGCAGGTATTCGTCGATGTCGAGCGGACCGACGACGATCCGAAACTTGTGTTGCCGGTCAGGTACCTGCTCGCCGAGCATCGCACCCTCGGACATTACCGACGGCGCGCCTGGCGCACCGAGCTTGCTGTGCTCGGCGGGATCGACCTCGATCCAGTTCCAGACGTGTTCATCAATTGCGACTGGGACGCCGAAGAACCGCGCGAGCGTGGCCCTAAGTCCGTCGGGATTGCGTGCTTCGCGTATCAGATGGGCGGAAGCTGACATGCGTGCGTGAGCGGGCAGACGGCCCCGGCCTGTCTCGCCCGTGTCCTGCCCAAACAGGCTTGCGACGTAAAACGAGAACCGCTCGTCGTCCGCACGATCCAATCCGGCCGTTGCCTGTGCGGACGACCAGGCGCGGTAGAACAGCGTCAGGTAGCGGTGGTGGAAAATATCGAGGAAATCGACAAGCGTATTGTCACGCCTGCTCTCCTGGCGATCCCGTGCGATTTCCGTTACGTGGATCGGCAATGGTCCGTTAGGGCCGAGCATGCCAAGACCAAACAGCTTCAGGCTGAGACGGCCGTCGATTTCTTCGATCTCGGCAATCTCGCGGGGAGCAAAGGCCAAGCTCGGTCGCTGGCCCAGGCGGAAGGGTTCCGCTTGCGGACGCCGCGCGCGCCCGATCGGCGGGATGCGCAAATCCGCCCCCAGGCGCCGCAGCAGACTCAGAAAGCCGTAACGCCACGGTTCGGCGCGTAGCTTTTCAATCAGTTCGGGTGAGAGCGCGGCATCACGGATCACAGCCGCGGTAGGAGCGCGATCCATCAGGCCGCCCCTCGCGTACCCATGCGTACTGGCCAGCGGGCAACGTGCCCCCGCTGCATCGAGTGCAATTCGGTTTGCGTAAAGACGTTGATCGAAACGTGGCGGGCCAGAAAGTGTTCGAGAATCAAGCCGAACAGGTATGGGCTTGCGCCGGAGAATCCCGCTTCATCGACCGTGAGAGCGCATTCGATGCCACGTCCGAAGACGAGCGGTCCGCCCCCGCGTAACCGTCGGGTCACTGGCCGGGTCTTCACGCCCACCAGACTCTCGACCTGTCTCCTCTGTGCCTCGTCTTCCCCGGTCAGGAACAGCCGCAACAGGTCACGGAGCCCCTGACCGCCGGCGCGATGATCGAGTTCTGCCAATGGAAGATAGTTGAAATTCAATTGGCGAATCAGACGCCAGGCCATTTCGCGCTCAGCATACGGTGCTTTCGGTGCGCTCGGTGCACGGATCAGTCCGATGCCTTCGAGCGGAGCTGACTCCGATATGGTCAGATCCCGTTCGCCGTTGCGCGGCACGAGATTTGGCAGATCGCGGTTGGTCAGCCACGCATCGACCGACAGATAGCGAATCGCCTCCGCATAGGGCGCTTCGTTCTGATCGACCAGCGACACGAAGGTTTCCGTTCCCACATACGGTGTGCGCGTGCCGTAGCGGCGTGCGGAGTTCGACATCAGCCGGCGCTCACGACGGATCGAAAAGTACCGCCCGTAGTTGCCTTCATCGTTGTTGAGGGTCCGGTACAGGGGCCGAAACTCGAACTGTTCCGACGTGGCAGCGACCTGACCGGTCATGGATTCGACGGAAAACACTTCGTAGTCGAGCGGATGCAGTCGAGCCGGCACCAGATGGAACTCCGTGTCGCCTTGTGTCAGTTCAATACGATCCGTACGCTGCCGGAACAGATTGATGACGGGCGTGCAGAAGAGTGCGAAACGCGATGCGTCGACGAGATTCGCGAGCGCGTCGGGAACCCTGTCCAGCAGAACGACAATTTCGGCTTCCTTACCAGTGATACGTCGCAGACCGCCTTCGAGACCGTTTAACGAAAAGAAATAGAACCGGCTTGGACAGGCAAAATACTCGTGCAACAGGTTGTGTCCATGAAAACTCGACCAGGTTAGGGGCAGCAGGCCCTGATCCGGTCCAAGTCCTTCGTGGCCAACCGCATTCGATGTTACCGCGTGGGGTGCCCGGGCAATGTCGCCGGGCGTGCCGATCAGTGAGGAAACACTTGCTGTGTGCAACAGTTCAAACAGGTGAGACGCAACCTGTTCGTCACCGGCGAGATACACCGGCAATGTGTCGAGACCTTGCAGATTGGCGATGTTCGCGTCGCCCGTCATGCGCAAGCGCAAACGTAATGCACCACGCACCCGGCTGTGAGCCGGCACGTAGCGATCAAGTGATGGAACGTCGGGCGGAACGCCCGTGAGGCGCGCATCGACGATCTCCAGCGGATAGAGTGTCACGTCCTGACCGTTGCGGAACTGGCAAGCAGTCTGTTCCCCATCCGGGACACGCGCGGTAAATGCAGAGCCGCGCGGAACGCAGAAACCCTCCGTGAGTTTGCCTTCCTTGCGGCTCGGGAACAGTCGCGCAACGGCCATCGAGGGTGTCGGGGCAACGTAGTTCGGGTACACGACTTCGAGCAGCCGTTCAGTAAAGCGTGGAAACTCGGCATCAAGCTTGATTTGCATGCGCGCGGACATGAAGCAGAACGATTCGATGATCCGTTCGACGTAGGGGTCGGCGACATCTCCCGCCTGCATGCCCAGCCTCCGGGCGATCTTGGGATGGGCTTGCGCGAATTCACCCGCCATTTCGCGCATGTAGATCAGTTCCTTGTTGTAGTAGTCGAGCAGTCGCGGGTCCATGATAGGGGCTTTACTTTGGTTTGATCGGTGTTAGGACAGTGTGTGACGACGACACTTAGCTCACATGCACGCTGGCGACATTCATCCGGCTGGTTTCCAGGTCGAGGGAGCTTTGCACCAGGAACTCCAGGGGGTACGGGTCCATGTGAATCATCCCGCGTACTTCAAACATCAAAACGTTGTAGATGTTCTCGGCATCTGCCTTGACGAGCGGCAACACAGCGAGCGTTTCCGGGATCAGGCGAGGTTCGAATTCGCGGATCGCGCGGCGGATCATCTGTTCGATGTCAGCCCATTTGCGCGAGGCGAGCCAGGCGCCGGACAGGGGTGGCACACCGAAATTGATCGTCGAAGCGGCAGCCTCGGGATAGCGCAGACGATCGATCTGGTCCTCGATGCTGGTCGTGTTGAGCAGGAAGGCGAGATCGCGCTGCAGGATGTCGCGCATCTGCGAGCGCGTCACGGCGTATTCCTCAGGCGCTTCGGTTTGCCGTTGTGGCGCGTCGTCGCGCAGGCGGTCGAGCAAGGTGGGTAGCAGACGCGTGTTGGCGCGGCGTGGCGCGGAGATTGGCGCGCCTATCAGAGCGCGATGATTGTGCTTAGGCGCCTGCATCGGTCACATCCTTTGAGACCTTGGCGTCAGTCCCGGCGGGGAGGGTCGAGAGCGCAACTCCGTGAGCTGCATGACTCGACTGAAGAATGAATTCAGTCATGCGTCGGTGCTGAAATCTGCTGTACCGGTTGAGACACCCCTCGTCATGAGCGGGCTGTCGATACCAACCGCGTGGTGTTCCCGCCGTACGAGCGTTGGCGGCAGGCGCGACATGCTGGCGTTCAATTCAGGCGGAGCGAACAGGCGCAAGATTTCCGGTGCGGTCGTGACGGCAGCCGGATCGGGCATCTCGCCCGCCGCCAGCAACCCGAACAGGTCTTCGACGCTGCGAACGCCGCTGAGCAGCGTCTCGATCGATTCAACGTGAAGCGCGCCGTCCAGTCGCAAATCGGGTAACGGCTCCTGGGCGGTCGGGCCAGGCGTTACCCACTCAACGCCGAGCAACGCTTCCGGATCATTGAGCGCACAGCAGTACTGCATATGCAAAGCGCCAATCAGGTCATTCGTGCCTGTGTCGCGAGGCGTATTGGCACCTGTCGTTCCACCGCTACCGATCAACTCGTAGATCGCATGACTGCCATTGAAGCGAGGCGGCAGGCTGGGCTTATCTCCTCCGACTTGATTCGCGTCAACGGTTTTGCCTGTTGGTGAAATTTGATGTTCCGGTCGCCGGGCGATTCCTTTTATCTTGATATTAGGACCAAGTTTATTGGCCCAATTAAGTGAACTCCAATTTTGCATCCAGCCCATTTCGATATCCCAATAAAAATAACTTACCGGATTTCAGTTTTTTGATTGATCGATGGATTATCGGCATAAAAGCCTGATTATTCAATCCGCCTGACAGAGATGCTCTGATGAATCACCGCATATCCTGCCCCCCGGACTTTTTTCAATAAGACCAGTCCTAAATCGCAGAGAGTTTTTGCTCTAATTATTCGATATTCATGCGCATCCAGACGCTTCACAAATCGGCGTTGCCAATTTATATTGTTCAGACCATTGCTGGTTCGTTTAACTAAAGATGATTTTTGATATCTTAATAATAAAGACATGATGGCGATCACGCGACACGCATTATTCGGCAAACTGGGGAGCGCACTGTTCAAGAGCGTCGAGTCCGCGACGGCTCTATGCAAGCTGCGTGGCAATCCGTACGTCGAACTGGTGCATTGGTTGCATCAAATCCTGCAACTCTCCGACAGCGATCTGCATCGCATCCTGCGTCGCTGCGACATTGATCTGGCCGGCCTCGAACGGGACATGACACGTGCGCTTTCCGCCCTGCCCGCTGGCGCCAGTTCAATCAGCGATTTCTCCCACCATATTGAAACGGCGATCGAACGTGCCTGGGTGATCGCCACGCTCGGCTTCAACGACTACCGTGTGCGTGGCGCGTGGCTGATCGCTGCGCTCGTGAAGACGCCCGAACTGCGGCGTGTTCTGCTTGGCATCTCGCCAGCCTTCCGGAGCATTTCCGTGGACGCTCTGGACGCAGCGTTGCCCGCATGGATCGACGGTTCGCCTGAAGCGACGGATAGCGCTTACGACGGCACAGATTTTTCGCCCGCGGCGCCAGCTGAGGCATCGGGTGCACTGCCGGCATCGCCGAAGGGTTCCGCACTGGAGCGGTACTGCACGGACCTGACCGCACGAGCGCGTCATGGAGAGATTGACCCAGTCATTGGGCGCGAGCTTGAAGTTCGAACGATGATCGACGTACTGCTGCGGCGCCGGCAGAACAATCCACTCTTGACCGGCGAGGCCGGTGTCGGCAAAACCGCCGTCGCGGAAGGGCTCGCGCTGGCAATCGCGAACGGTATGGTGCCTCCAAAGCTGGCTGATGTGAGGCTGATGAGTCTCGATGTCGGCACGCTGCTTGCCGGCGCCAGCATGAAGGGCGAGTTCGAGGCTCGTCTGAAGGATGTGCTTGAAGCGGCAACGAAGTCCCCCGCGCCGGTCATCCTCTTTGTCGACGAAATTCACATGCTGATTGGTGCCGGTGGCCAGGCAGGCACAGGAGACGCAGCCAATCTGCTAAAACCCGCACTTGCGCGCGGCACGCTTCGCACAATCGGCGCGACCACGTGGACTGAGTACAAGCGTCACATCGAAAAAGATCCGGCACTCACGCGGCGCTTCCAGGTGTTGCAGATCATGGAGCCGGAAGAAGCTGCGGCGATCGACATGGTTCGGGGGCTCAGCCAAACGTTTGCACAACATCACGGTGTTGAAATTCTCGATGAGGCGATCCGCGCAGCCGTCACGCTGTCGCACCGATACATTCCTTCGCGCCAGTTGCCGGACAAGGCGATTAGTCTGCTCGACACCGCGTGCGCACGCGTCGCGCTGTCTTGGCATGCTCCGCCAGGTGAACTCCAAAACGTCCAGCAGCGACTTCAGGCCGCGCAGGTCGAACAGCAGCTATTGGAGCGCGAAGCTCGCATTGGACTTGACGCCGGGACGGTGCTCGACGGGGTTCGGACGCGAATCGATGCACTCACCGCTGAGGCGCGCGAAATTGAGGCGCGCTGGAGAACACAATCTGAGGCAGCCCTGGCGTTGCTGCGTGCGCGCGGTGCGGCCACCGTGGAAGAAGATCAGGTTGATGTTGTAGAGCCCGCGTCGGTAGATACCTTGCGCGAACTCGAGCACGCGCTGGCTGTGCTTCAGCACGACACGCCGCTTGTGTTCCCCGAGGTAAACGAAGCAATCGTCGCCGCCATTGTGTCGGACTGGACGGGGATTCCCGTGGGCCGGATGGTGACCGACGAAGTCGCCGCCGTACTGGCGCTGCCAGCCACGCTGGAGAGGCGTGTGATCGGCCAGCAGGCCGCGCTGCGCCAGATCTGCGAACGCATCCAGACCGCTCGTGCCGGCCTGACCGACCCGCGCAAACCGATCGGCGTTTTCCTGCTGGCCGGCCCCTCCGGTGTGGGCAAGACTGAAACCGCGCTCGCGCTTGCCGAAGCTCTCTACGGCGGTGAGCAGAACCTGATCACCATCAACATGAGTGAGTATCAGGAGGCGCACACCGTATCCGGTCTGAAAGGGGCGCCCCCCGGCTATCTCGGTTACGGCGAAGGAGGCGTGCTGACCGAAGCAGTGCGTCGCCGCCCGTACTCCGTTGTGCTGCTCGACGAAGTTGAGAAAGCGCATCCGGATATTCATGAGATGTTCTTCCAGGTGTTTGACAAAGGCTACATGGAAGACGGCGATGGCCGCTACATCGATTTCCGCAATACGACGATCCTGCTAACGAGCAACGCTGGCGCAGAACTGATTGCGGGCCTGTGTGCGGACGCGGCGTTGATGCCCGACGCGGAAAGCCTGAGCAGCGCACTGATGCCGGCGTTACTGAAGGTCTTCCCGGCCGCGTTCATCGGCCGCCTCACCGTCGTGCCGTATCTGCCGCTCGCGCACGAAACGCTTGCAGGCATTGTTCGCTTGCACCTGGACCGCGTCGTCAGACGCATGGCGGACAACCACGACATAGCACTCGTCTATGCAGACGCCGTAGTCGATCGCATCGTCAGGCGGTGTCTGGTGCTGGAAACCGGCGCGCGGGTATTGATCGGCTTCATCGAACAACACGTGCTGCCGAAGCTGTCCGCGCTATGGCTCGATGCGTTCTCAACCAGAACTGCGCTCAGACGTATAGCAATCGAGGTCATCGACGATGACCATGACGCCCGGTGCGGCCTCGACTTTCGCACAGAGCCAATGTCTGATTGATGTCTTGCCGGAGAGGTCGACCGACTGTTACCCACCGGCGAATTAGTAGTTCTACTACTCATTGCCACTTCATTTGCCACGCCAGGAGTCAAGCATGTCCGCTTCCAGCAGTTCGCAGAAATTCATCGGGCGCAATCGCGCGCCCCGAGTGCAGATCGAATATGACGTCGAGGTCTACGGTTCGGAAAAGAAGATCGAGCTGCCCTTCGTGATGGGTGTGCTTGCCGATTTATCCGGCAAGCCGACTGAGGCCCTGCCGCCCGTAGCCGACCGCACGTTCCTGGACATCGACATCGACAATTTCGACGAGCGCATGAAGGCAATCAGGCCACGCGTCGCGTTCTCTGTCCCGAACACGCTGTCGAGCGATGGTCACCTGGTGGTCGACATGACCTTCGAAAGCATTGAGGACTTCTCGCCGGCAGCCGTTGCGCGCAAGGTCGATTCGCTAGCTCAACTGCTCGAAGCACGCACGCAACTCGCCAATCTGCAGACATACATGGACGGCAAGTCTGGCGCTGAAGGCCTGGTAAACAAGCTGCTGCGGGACACGACCCTGCTGAAAGCACTGGCCGCAGCGCCGAAACCGCAGGCCGCCGGCGACGCGCATGACGTGAACGAGCCTGCCTGATCGAATCGACTGAACCTACGCGCAACAAGGAATCCAGTATGGCAAAGCAGCAAGCACAGGTCGCGGCCGCCGACACGCAGACCTACAACGATTTCACGCAACTACTCGAGCGGGAATTCAAGCCGAAAACCGAACAGGCGCGCGAAGCCGTAGAGTTTGCGGTAAAGGCGCTGGCCGAACAGGCCCTGCGGCAGTCGATCACGATTAGCGACGATGCGTACAAGAGCATCGAAGCGATCATCGCCGAAATCGACCACAAGCTATCCGAGCAGATCAACCTGATCCTGCACCAGGACGACTTCCAGAGGCTGGAATCGGCGTGGCGTGGTTTGCATCACCTCGTGTCCAACACGGAGACTGACGAAAAGCTCAAGATCCGCTTCATGGACGTGTCGAAGGAAGAACTCCGGCGCACGATGAAACGGTACAAGGGCGCCGCGTGGGACCAGAGCCCGCTCTTCAAACAGATCTATGAAGAAGAGTACGGCCAGTTGGGCGGCGAACCCTACGGCTGTCTTGTCGCCGACTACTACTTCGACCACACACCACCCGACGTCGACCTTCTGGGTTCGATCGCCAAGGTGTCGGCCGCATCGCACACGCCGTTTATTTCAGGCGCATCGCCGTCCGTGCTGCAGATGGACTCATGGCAGGAACTTGCGAACCCGCGTGATTTGACGAAGATCTTCGCGCAAAACCTCGAATATGCGCCGTGGAACTCATTGCGCAACACAGAGGATGCGCGTTACGTCGGCCTCGCCATGCCGCGCTTCCTGTCGCGCCTGCCGTATGGCGCGAAGACGAACCCAGTCGACGAATTCGACTTCGAGGAAGACACCAACGGCTCCGACCATCGCCGCTACGCGTGGGCCAATGCAGCCTACGCGATGGGCGTGAACGTCAACCGGTCGTTCAAGCTGTACGGGTGGTGCACGCTGATTCGCGGGGTGGAGTCAGGCGGCACCGTCGAAAACCTGCCGTGCCACACGTTCCCGACCGACGACGGCGGCGTCGACATGAAGTGCCCGACTGAAATCGCCATTTCGGACCGGCGCGAAGCGGAGCTTGCGCGCAACGGCTTTATTCCGCTGATCCATCGCAAAAACACCGACCACGCAACATTCATCGGCGCGCAATCGATGCAGAAGCCCGCGGAGTACCACGATGCGGACGCTACCGCCAACGCGAATCTGTCAGCACGCCTGCCGTACCTTTTTGCCTGCTCGCGTTTCGCCCACTACCTCAAGTGCATCGTGCGCGACAAGATCGGCGCGTTCAAGGAGCGCGAGGACATGCAGCGCTGGCTTAACGAATGGATCATGAACTACGTCGATGCAGATCCGGCTAACTCATCGCAGGAGACGAAGGCTCGCCGTCCGCTCGCGGCAGCGGAGGTACTCGTTGAGGATGTCGAAGGAAATCCCGGCTATTACCAGGCCAAGTTCTTCCTGCGTCCGCACTTCCAGCTTGAGGGTCTGACGGTTTCACTGCGCCTCGTCGCCAAGCTGCCGTCCATCAAGGAAGCGGCGTAACACAAGTCCCGGCCGGATGACTTGACACCATCCGGCTTCTTTTACCACCAGTAGGAGTGAACAAGTGGCACAGGACATTTTTCTGAAGATCAACGGGATCGACGGTGAGTCGCAGGACACCTCGCACAAGAACGAAGTCGAAGTGCTGAAGTGGAACTGGAACATCCATCAGGAATCGACGATGCATGCAGGCAGCGGCGGCGGTGCCGGTAAGGCCACCGTCGAAGATCTGACCTTCGATCACCTCGTAGATCGCGCGAGTCCGAATCTGATGAAGTATTGCCTGACTGGGAAGCACATCAACGAGGCCGTGCTCGTCGTGCGCAAGGCCGGCGGCAACCCGCTCGAATACCTCAAGCTGACGATGTCGGACGTGATCGTCACCGGCGTGGCGCCGTCGGGCACTAACAATGACCTCGGAATGCGCGAGACAGTCAGCCTGTCGTTCGCGAAGGTCAAGCAGGAATACGTGGTGCAGAACCAGCAAGGCGGCAGCGGTGGCGCAGTGACGGCAAGCTACGACATCAAGGGCAACAAGGAGGCGTAAGCGGCTTCGGGAATTTCGCCGGAACGTAGCGCATCCGGTGGGCGTGGCACTACCACGCTCATCTTTCAACATTTCTGTTTCAGGTCTTATGCGTCTGTTCAAACTCGCTATCGCACCCGTCATGCGCAAACACATCGCATGCGGACTGGTCGTCATGCTGGGTGCGTGCACGAGCAACAGCCCCGATCCCCATACGTCGAAAGAGCCGACCCGTCTTGACCTGTCGATCGTGGCAGCGAAAGACGTGAATCCGGACGACAAGCGGCGGCCCGCGCCGATCGTCGTGCGGGTATACGAACTCAAAAACGACAGCACGTTCAAGTCAGAAGACTTTTTTTCGTTGCAGGACAAAGACAAGACAGTTCTCTCCGAAGACCTGACTGTACGCGACGAATTCCTGCTGCGCCCGGGCGACACGAAAGCCATCCGGCGCAAATCCGATCCGGCTACAACCGTGATCGGCATTCTCGCTGCGTACCGCGATCTGCCGAACGCGGTGTGGCGCGTGACGTATGAGTTACCACTCGCACCCGTTGCCACATGGTATCGGAGCGGCAACAAGATAAAACTGAACATCGATCTTGGCGCGGATGCGATCAAGATCACCGAAAGGAAGTAGCGGAACCTACCCCATGAGCTGGCATAACAAGGTCGTCTGGAGCGAAGGGCTGTTTCTGCGCCCGCAACTGTTTCAACAACAGGAACGATACTTTGAGCACTTCGCGCACAAGCGCGTCGCCCCACTATCCCCGTTCTTCTTTGGTTTCAGTCAATACAGCATCGAGAGCGAAGCGCTGGTGCTGGGCAAGGTCATCGTCAAATCGGCGGGGGGTGTGTTTGCGGACGGCACGCCGTTCGACACGCCCGGGAGTACACCTCCGCCGGCGCCACTCACGATACGGCCCGAGCATCTGGAGCAACTGATCTATCTTGCCGTGCCGATCCGCGTGCCAAACGCCGAAGAGATGACGTTCGACAATACGGCAGATTCGCTCGCTCGTTATGCGGCTTTCGATACGGAACTGCGCGATACGAACTCAATCGCGCAGGGGCCGAAGACGGTGCAGTTGTCGAATCTGCGATTGCGGCTCGTGCCGGAAAAGGAGCTGACGGATGCATGGATCGGTCTCGCGCTCACACGTGTGAAGACGATTCGTGCTGACGGCAGCATCGAACTCGACGACACGTTGATTCCACCAGTCAATGGTTATGGCGCGAGCGCTCTGCTGACGAGCTGGCTTGCGAAGATTCACGACCTCACCCGTTTGCGGGCCAATGCGCTTGCGCAGCGGCTGACCGGTAGTGATGGACAAGCCGGAACAGCATCCGAAGTTTCCGACTATCTGCTCCTGCAGACGTTGAACCGCTATGAGCCCTTGCTGCAGCATTTAAGGCGCGTGCCGACTACGTCGCCCGTCGACCTTTACTCGCTGCTGCTGGGCATGGCGGGTGAACTGTCGACCTATGTGCGCACGGAAACGCGGCGCCCGCTTGATTCTCACCCAGCGTATCAGCACGTCGCGCCCCATCTTTGCGTCAAGCCGGTGGTCGACGATACCCACCGGCTGCTGAATGCGGTGCTCGTGCGGAGCGCCCAAAGCATTTCGCTTCAGGAGCGCGCACACGGCATGCGCAATGCGGTGGTGGACCCAGCCGACATGCGGCGTTTCACCGCCGTGGTGCTCGCCGTGCACGCGCAAATGCCGCCGGATGTCCTGCAACAGCAATTCCTTGCGCAAGCGAAGGCCGGGCCGTCCGAACGGCTGCCGGATCTGGTGCGCTCACATCTGCCAGGTATCTCGCTACAGGCGCTACCGGTGCCGCCGCGGCAGATTCCGTTCAATGCGGGCTACGTCTATTACGAGTTCACGCGCAGCGGGCCGCTGTGGGACGAGGTGGCACGGCACGGTGGGCTGGCGCTGCATGTGGCGGGAGACTTTCCGTCGTTGAAGCTGGAGTTGTGGGGCGTGCGGGGGTAACGGCGTACGCAGGCGCCGATCACCCGTTCACGCGGGCAGATCGCATTTCGATTAACGCAGCACGGACAGGAGAACGCGATGAAAGACGAACCGGGACGACCGATGACCCGCTTGGGTGATACGACGGATCACGGCGGCAGAGTGATCGACGCTGCATCTGACCTCAAACATATCGGCATTCGAGTCGCACTCGATGGACATAGGGTCGAGTGTCCAAAGTGCGGTGACGTATTCCCGATTGTTGCCACTGGGAAGCGTACACACCGAGGTATCCGCGTCGCGTACATCGGCGACAAGACGGGTTGTGGCGCGACGTTGATCGCCGTTTGACGGTTTCCGGGAGGAATCATGTTCAAACCTCTGCAGCGCCGCACGCTGGTTATCACGGGAGTGGCCTTGCCCACTTGGGGCGGCGTCCCTGTTCTTGCTGTCTTGCGCCTATCGGGCAAGGAAAAGCTCGGCAAGCTTTACGAGTATACGCTGGACCTGACAACGATCGATGACCCGACACTTGGTGTCTGGCGTGCGAAAGAACTCGTTTCGCACGATGCGTTGGTCGGCAGGGAAGTCACGGTGTCGATTGAGTTCGAGGGTAAGGGCACGTTTGTTTCGGGGCTGCCAGGTCTTTCAGGTAGCGCCAATTTGGGTGCGGGTACGCGTGAAATTACCGGTCTCGTTACTGAGGTACGCTGCACGGGCGCAGATGACCGACATGTGTACTACCGGTTCACTGTGCGTCCGTGGCTGTGGCTAGCCACGCGTAACCGTGAAAACCGCATTTTCCAGAACCAGAATGTGGTCGAAATAACGGAGTCAATCCTCAAAGAAAGACGTTATCCGTTTCTCTATGAATTACGTCTGGCTGCACCCGGGCTCACTGGAGGATATCCGAAACGTGATTACGTCCGACAGTTCTGGCAGAGCGACTTCGTGTTTCTCTCAATGCTCTGGCGCGAATGGGGACTGTATTTTTTCATGGACGGCGCGACGCTGGTGTTGTGCGATTCTCCAGGCTCGCACCGGCCCCACGGCGAAGCGTATGCAACCATTTCCTACCATGCGCCGGACGGCAAGCACATCGATGAAGAACACATTCACAAGCTGGAGGTTTCGCGCGAACTAACGGCCGGCTCGGTCAGCTTGGTTGACTACGACCCTACCCGCTCGCGTGCGCGCTTAGGCGCCGTACAGGCTGAGCACAGCGACATCGCGTTCACCAACGCAGAGCATTACGGTTGGGGCGACTATTCCCAACCGCTTGCCGGCACGATGGGTCTGTCGGGCGAACCCAACGATTATCAACGGGAGGCCGAACACCTGGCGCGCGTACGCGTGGATGCGATGCGCTGCCGAAGCCTGCGCGCGCGCGGCACAGGCAACCTACGCGGACTTGTGACCGGACGGACGTTCACGCTACAGGGGTTTCCGCTAGAAAAAACCAATGCTGAGTATCTGGTGGTTTCGACACAGATCGACCTCCGCAATGTCGATGAGACAAGCCGCCGGCCCGGCGAAGATGCCCAGTACCAATGCGTCACAAACTTTGTGGTCCAACCTGCCAACACATTTTTCAAAAACGGGCAAAAGGCGAAGAAACCCCTCTGCAGTCCAGAAACAGCGGTTGTCGTGGGTCCCGACGATCAGGTGATGTGGGTCGACGGTTACGCACGTATCAAGGTCCAGTTCGTGTGGGATCGCCAGGGCAACCACGACCACAATTCAAGCTGCTGGGTGCGCGTGTCCTCGCCGTGGCAGGGAGCGGGGTTCGGGTCGATCTACATTCCGAGAATCGGACAGGAGGTCACGGTCAGCTATCACGAGGGCGACCCAGACAAGCCGTATGTCTCGGACCGAATGGTCAACCAGTTCAATCAGCCACCGTGGAGGCTTCCTGATAACCAGGCGCTATCCGGCACGCTTACTCACGAAGTCAACGGCGGGATGTCCAATAGCATAGTAGCAGACGACACGACCGGCAAGTTGCAGGTGCAGGTAACGAGTGATTACGCGCAATCGCGACTGGTACTAGGTTACAACACGCGGATTCACGGCGATGCGGGACGAGCGGAAGAACGTGGCGAAGGATGGGAGCTCGCAACTGATTCGTGGGGCGTCTTACGGGCCAATCGGGGCGTACTGATTACCACTGAGACTCGCCTCGGCGCGCAGGCTCCCGCCAAGGACATGGGCGAGACGGCACAGCGTCTGAAACAGGCAGGCGAACAACACGAAGAGTTGGTAAGACTCGCGCAACAACATAATGCCCAGCAAACCGGCGCCGATCAGCGCGACGTCGCAAGAACGATCCAGGCGCAGAACGCCGCGATACGCGGTAGCGCTACAGCGGACGGCAACGCGTTCGCCGAGCTTTCGGAGCCGCACGTGATCATTGCCAGTCCGGCTGGTATCGAATCCACCACGGCGCAAAGCACTCACATTGCGAGCGGAGAAAATCTCGCGCTGACGACTGGCGCTCACGTTGGCATCGCGACGGGCGGCGCGTTATTCGCAAGCGTCAGGACGGCTATCTCCTTATTTGTGCAGCGGCTCGGAATGAGACTAATAGCAGCGTCGGGCAAAGTCGAGATTCAAGCGCAATCCGACAACGTGGAGATTATTGCCAATCAGGTACTCAAGCTGATCAGCGCAAAGAAGAAAATCGAAATCACCGCTGCTGAGGAAATCCTGCTGAATGCCCGAGGCAGCTATATCAGGATCAATGGTGCAGGGATCGAACATGGCACACCGGCAAGGTGGATGGCGTATGCCGATGATCACAATACCGGCGGACCCAAAACGTTACCCGTGTCTGCTGTTCCAGACATGCCGAAAGCGTTTAGCAACCGGCTCGACGTCTACGACGTCTTTTGGTTGAAGAATTTCGAGCACGTCGAGTACGTTGCTCGCCGAGAGAATGGTGATGTCGTTCACGCAGGAACGCTTGACGAGGATGGGCGAACCCATCGCTTCTACACGGAACAATCCGAAAAAATTCAGATTCTTGTTGGCACGCAGGGCGGATGGCTGGTCGATGTCGAAGGGCGCGACGAAGGTGATCGGCGCAACAGCGTCAAAGACTCTTCGTCCAGCGACCACGACGAGTATCACTACGCCAATCTCAGTGCTTAACGCTCTTTCCGACTGCCCCAAAAAACCATGGCTATCTCCTGCAACCTGAACAGTTCACGTTCCGTCGTCACGGTCTATCTCAAGGATCGCTTTGGACAACCTATCCGGAACCTCAAAGTCGAAATCAAAGGTATTCAGAACAAGGCCGATACGGTCTATCACGCAGCCATGACTGACGCCAAAGGGCTCATTCAGTTTTCCGTGCAGAAAGGCGAAGACCTCTCCGTTCATGTCAAGCGTTGGACTGAGGAGAGCATGAAGGAAATCGCGCGGGTCAATGCAAGTCTGGAAGAGATCAGCTTTCGCCTCACCAGCCCGAAATCTCTCCATGAGACGCATACCAAGGTGGATGATCCGGCCAGCGGCGATTACTGGCGCGGTACTTACCGGGTCAAATCTCACGATACCCTCACAGGCATTGCCAGGAAATATCACACCAGTGTCGATCTGCTCAAGCATGTCAACCATCTGGCGTCCGATCTCATCAAAATCGGACAGGTTCTCAAGGTTCCGCCCGTCGAATCACGGAAGTCCTCCACGCCCGTGCCCAAAAAGCCGGTGCCCAAAGGTCACCCGCCGCAGACGGAGAAGGATAAGAATGCCAGTGGCGCGCCTACTACGACGCCCCGCAACGGACCCGCTCCAATTATTTTTCCGGTCAGGGTTCGTCCTTTGAATGACGAAGGTGCCATATATGGTTCTGAAGGTTGCAACTACACGTGGTCCAAACCGCTTGACAGCGGCGGGCATAATCAAGCCCGGTATGGCGCAAGGCGGGAAGGCGGCCACAGAAAACATGCTGGACGTGATTTGTATCTCGAAAAATATACCGAAATTGTAGCAATTGCTCCTGGCATTGTTATTAAATGCGAAAATTTTTACTGCGGAACGGATCAAATCAGTATCCATCACAAGACGATGGATGGTCGTGAATTTATCGCCTTGTACGGTGAAGTCCATCCCCCGTCCATCAATGTAAAAATAAATGATCGAGTTAATCAGGGGGACGTGATCGCAAAAAGTGGGGTCCTTATGCACGCCAATGGGACGCCTCTCCGCGTGGTTGGCAATGCGAATGTCTCAATGCTCCATTTTGAATCATATTCAGGTGAAAAAGGATTTTCTTCAAGTTCTATTTTGAATGGAACATCGTTGCCCGGAGATTACCAGCGGCGCTCTGACTTGACTGATTCTCTTGTCTTCCTACAGGAGGGATATCGAGCAACCTTTCTAGACGCCCTGCCTCTTTCAGTGACGGGAAGTAGAATTTCCATTACTCAACTCAAGGCTTCGCAAAAAGGCAAAGAGTTTATCAAAGGATGGGAAGGTGTTTTCTACGATGACAAAAAGGAAAATACATATTACTACGACGACAGCAAGGGATATTGCACCGTTGGTTGGGGCCATTTAGTGGCAAGAAAAAGCTGCGACACTTTGGGGTTCGTCGCCAAATCCAGCAAAATACCCTTAGACAAGGCGCAGGACCTATTCGACATTGATGTTGCAATCCACGAATGCTATGTTCGAGAAGCCATTTCCGCCCCTCTTTACCAACACGAATTCGACGCCTTGGTCTCGCTGGCATTCAATGTAGGCCATATAGCGAAGGTAGCGCCAAAACTCTGTCAAAAGCTGAATGGCTGCGACTATACGGGTGCCCCCAAGGAATTTCTCGATATTGAAAACAAAACAAGACGTCAAAGAGAGTACGACATATTTTGCCAATATGTTTACAACTCCAATCACTAACACGCGAGGATAACAAAACAATGATACGCACGAAAATTATCTTCATATTTTACGCACTTCTTTTTCTGCTCTGCTCTGATGTATGGGCCAAGGATATTTACACGTTGGTCGGTATGGCCCCCATCAATAAGGCTAACTTGAGCGCAACACCGAAGCTAGCCCTTCCAATCAATTTGTCTGCGTCCAGCACAATCGAAATCGGGAACGGGCATATTATATTCCATCACTATGGAACGTCATCCGGCGCATGCTCAATTTCAATTTCCGAAAATCTTTCCGCCGATAAATGGCCCATCGATTTTTACGAAAATGGAATTTTCGACAATCGCAAACAGCTAGATCGATTCCTTGAAGATAAATTTCACACAAACTCCAAAGACTGGAATTCATTTTATTTGATTGGCCGACTAAATTCGCCCAGTAAGTCGCCAAATTGCATTGATGCTCCAGGCCCCGCAACGATGCATGCGTCCAATAATGAACTGATTTTGGTGGATTTGCCTTATGTTTATTTATTTAAACAGATGACGGACCCTTTCAGGGATCCGACCGAAAGCTTCGATTGCAGCAAGGCGAGAACAAGCGTAGAGCATCTGATTTGCGGGAACCCTGACCTTTTGAAGCTCGACGCCATCGTAAATCGTGGGTTTGTAGGTATGCAGATGAGACACTCGAGGGAAATTTCCTATCAGGATCCTGTCAGAGTAAATCAGACTTACTGGCTTTCTCATGAGCGAAATAAATGCACGACAGTTGAATGCCTATCTGCAGCGTACAAGGCGAGAATTCAATACATAAAAGGACAAATATCGGATGAATTTCCGTCCTATCCCGCGGAAGAACCGTATCAGGAAAGTGACTAGTCTTCGCGTATTCGTCAGCGGACACGGTCCTTAAGAGCGTTGTCATTGCCGGAAGGACCCATCGGATAACGCGCGGGTGCCATTCTGCAGGGGCCAGGACGGGCTGTCTGTATGGCTTAAATCCGTCGCCCAAGTCGTCCGCTGCTGGCGGACGTTTTGAACGACTCCGCGCAGCAGACAGTCGGCCAGTACCCGTTGGCGTGTACAGCGGCGATGGCTGCGAGAAGGTTGCGCTGCATGCCCTGAATGACCAGCAGACTAGTTGTCGCCTGCCGCAACGAGGCGGAGGGGAGCGGTCGAGTGGTGCTGTCCGAGTTACTCGCCGTTCCTCCCGGATAGGTTCAGCGTCTCGTTATATGTGGTCGCGCCCACACGTGACCACGTGACCTTATCCCGCGAAACTCACAATCGAAATCTTTTAAATGATCAGTCAAACGAGTGAAGTCAACACGCGAGACGTGCCTTCCCCATTACTACATGGACGAAAGCAGCGCCCGGCGTCGCCGGCGACCGAGTTCCATGTTCGTCTGTCCGCAATTGAGCGCGCGACGAACCCGCTCCTAGAAGCGGCCCGCCCCCTGTTGCGTGCATTAGCCGACATGCCCGAGTACCTGGAGGCGGACGCCATCCCTGAACTCCGCTCACTACTCGAGCAAGAAGTCCGAACCTTCCACAAGCTCTGCGACCAAACCAACATCCGCCGCGACCACATGCTCGGCGCAAGCTATTGCCTATGCACAGCGCTCGACGAAGCAGCCATGCAGACAACGTGGGGGAAAGCCGGCGACAGTGGTGTCGAATGGATCACAACCGGCCTCGCCTCGACTTTCCACGAGGACCGCAAAGGCGGCGACAAGATCTACCTGCTGATCGGCCGTCTCATGACCGAACCAAAAGAACACATCGATCTTCTCGAAGTGATCTATCGCATTCTGAGCCTCGGGTTCCTCGGCCGCTATCGCTATGAAACAGACGGCCATCGCAAACACGACACTGTCCGTCAGCGTCTTTACAGCGAAATCACGGCACAGCGCGGCCCTGTACCGCCCGCGCTCTCGCCTCACTGGGAAGGCGATACGCGAGGCCGTAGTCGGCCGCTCTACGACTTTCCAGCCTGGATCACCGCGGTCTTGCTGTCACTGATCCTGCTCGCAATGTTCGGTTACGCGAAGTACGATCTGATGACGCTCAGCACCGCCGTGCAAAAACAGATCTCGGACATCGCCCGCATAACACCGCCTCCCGCACCGCCGATCCTCCATCTGAAAGAACTGCTTAAGGACGAAATTGCGGCCGGCAAAGTCAACGTCGACGAAGACGATCGCCACAGCGCGGTGACATTCCATGGCGACGACATGTTCATAGCCGGCAGGGCGACCGTCAACACATCAATGCAGCCGCTCATCAACAAGATTGCCGCCGAAGTCGTCAAGGTGCCGGGCAAGGTCACTGTCATCGGTCACACCGACAACACGCCGATTCGTAGCCGCACGTTCAACTCGAACCAGGCGTTGTCGGAAGAACGCGCCACGCAGGTGATGCAGTTGCTCCAGGACGCAGGCGTTCCTGCCAACCGACTCGAAGCGATCGGCAAGGGTGATGCAGCACCGATCGCAGATAACAAGACGTTCCAAGGGCGCGCGCAGAACCGCCGCGTCGAGATCAACGTCGCAGAATGACCGCCCAGGGCGGAATCGTAGGCTTTCGGGATTTGAGAATGAAGAAGTTATCGTTTCTGGTGTCGCGACAGTTTCTGGCTTTGATCGCGCTTATCGTCGTCGGTCTGGTGATCTGGTTTGTCGGGCCGCTTGTCGGCTTCGGCGGCATCAAGCCGCTTGCCAGCATCGGCATGCGGGTTCTGACAATCGCCATGCTGCTGGCCGGGTTGCTGTTGTGGCTGGCAGGCTGGTCGACGAGCATTGTCTTTGTGACGCTGCTATGCCTGCTGATCTGGTATGCCGCGCCGTTGCTCACTCTGGGACACGCGCAGCCGTTCGAACCGGAGTCGTCGCGCGCGATTGCGATTGCAATTGTGCTCGGCGTGTTCGCGATCTACTGGATCTTCCGCCTATGGAACCGGATGCGTACGGACGAGCAGTTCTTGTCGCGGTTGCTGGAATTTGGTGGCAAGCAGGAACAATCGCCCGCCGCCGAGCAACTAAGAGAAGTGAGCCGGATCGTCAATAGCGCGCTGGAGCGTTTGAAGTCGATGCGCACCAGCGCACGCGGACTCGGCCGCCTGTTCCAGGGCAAGCGCTATCTGTATGAACTACCGTGGTATATCGCGCTCGGTTCGAAAGGCAGTGGCAAGACCACAGCGATGCTGAATGCCGGACTGGCTTTTCCCGTTGCGGAACAGATGCAGCAGGCTGTCGGCAGATTGGGTAGAGATAGCAGTACCGAACAGGTTGACTGGTGGCTGACCAACGACGCCGTGCTGATCGACACAGCAGGACGGTACACACGCCATGACATGACTCACACGGGTAGCGAAGCGGCGGCGCCGGTTGAGGCCGACGTCAGCACGGGTGACATTAAGACCGATGCCACAGGCGATGCAAACGCCGGTCCGGAACCCGTCTCCCCGAACCACACCGGCAATCAACCCCCGAAGGGGACCGGCAAAACAGGCCCCGTTAATCCGGCTGACCTCGCTCGCGAAGCCGACAGCGCCGAATGGCTCGGCTTCCTCGCACTGTTGCGCAAAGAACGTCCCCGTACGCCCATCAACGGCGCAATACTGACGGTCGATCTCGCCGAACTGACCAGCGAGGACGAGCATGCCCGCCTCGCTGAAGCTGCAGCGTTGCGTGCACGACTGGCGGAACTGCGCACCGAACTGGGCATCCGCTTCCCCGTCTATCTCGTGATCACAAAGATGGACCGCCTGTGCGGTTTTAGCGAGTACTTTGGCTCGCTGACAGCCGAAGGCCGCTCGCAAACGTGGGGCTTCACGCTACCATACGGAAAGGAAACCATCGCAAAGGAAGGACTGCGTGCACGTTGCATGTCCGAACTGGGGTTGCTCGCCATGCGCCTTGCGGATGGCTTGAATATGCGTTTGCAAGACGAGTACGACACACAGAAACGCAGGAGACTGGCTGCGCTGAACGAGGAATTCGCAGCGCTTGTCCACCCACTGGGTGAACTGATCGATAGTGTATTTCTCGACTCGCGCTATGACGCGACCCAGCTTCATACAACACTGCGCGGCGTTTATTTCACCAGCGCGACCCAAGCGGACAGCACAATCGTTGCCGAACAACAAACGATCGTGCAGCGTCTCTGGAATGCGCTTGCGCGCGTGTCCGCGTCTCAGAAGCCAGCCACATCCGGTCACCTAAGTTACTTTCTGCAGGACCTACTGACGAAGGTCGTATTCCGCGAAGCACATCTGGTGCGGCCGAACCTGCGCTGGGAATTCCGTTTCCGGCTCCTTCGTATGGTCGGTCACGCGCTTGCGCTACTGACGTTTGCATGGCTTGCCAGCGGAGTGTGGGTAAGCCTCGCAAACAACCGCACCTATCTAGATGCCATTTCACACAAGGCTCAGACGCTATCGGCGAAGCTCACACAGCTTTACAAGGCCCCGAAGCCGGAAGCCGTGCCCGATACACTCACCGATGCCCGCTATCTCGCCACGTATCCTGGACTTGATCTGTCGGCGCCAGACAGTGCGTATCGCTACGGCCTTTTTACAGGCACGAACGTGGCGGCCGAAAGCCGTCATACCTATGACGCGCTAGAAGACAATCTGCTTCTGCCCCAAATCGTGCGCCGCACGGAGGCGGTGCTCTCGAAAGCAATTACCGGCAAAGATGCCAACACCGCCTACCAGACCTTGCGCGCGTATCTGATGTTGCAGGACAAGGCAAAGTACAACGCCGACGAAGTCAAGGCATGGGTACTGTCCGACTGGGCACGAACGGACAGCGCCTCGATATTCGGTGGACGTGCTTCAATGGTCGAACACGTCACGCAACTCTTCTCCGGAGAGCGCGTCGTGCAGTCACCGTTCGTCAGGAACGACTCGTTGATCCAGCAAGCCCGCGCGTTTCTCGACACGAACAATGCAACCCAGCGCCTCTATGAACGGGCTAAGGCGGCCATGCAGAAAGAGGCACCCGAGGAGTTCACGCTGCTGCGCGCGGTCGGGCCACAGGCGGGCACGGTCTTCACGCGAGTTAACGGTGAACCGCTTTCACGCGGCGTCCCAGGCCTCTTTACCTACGATGGTTATCGAAACCTGTTCGACAAACGGTTGCCGGAATTCGTCCAGTTGGCGCGCGACGACGATGCATGGGTGATGGGCCGCAGCTTGCTCGGCGATCCTCAAAAAAAAACGTCTGAAATTGTGAGCAGAGCCGGCGCGACTGACGATCCGCTTACCGGAGAAATTCGCCGGCAATATCTGATGGAGTACGCGCAACGTTGGGACACGTTCTTGTCGAGTATCCGAACGGTGACAGGGACCAGTCTCGCGTTCAACCTGCAGGTGTTGCGCAGCTTCGCGGCGCCTGACTCGCCTCTGTCAAGGCTCGCACGTGCGGCGGTCAGGGAAACGACGCTGACCCACGCATCGACTGGCGACGACAAGTCATTCCTGCAGAAGGCCGCGGGGCAACTGGGACAGAAGACCGATCAGACGCTGGGCATCCGCGCCGAGGAGCGTCTGGAGCGTGAAATGGTCGACGATCACTTTGCAGCGTTGCGCGAGGTAGTGACAGGCAGCGGCGACGTGCAAACTTCTGCGCAGACAGGTGCTCAGCCGATAGCACCGAGCGGCCCGCCACAACTCGATGGCCTCACAAGCCAGTTGAACAACTACTACACGGTATTGACGGTCGCCGACAATGCGCTGACCAACAACAGCATGCCTCCCGCCAGCGACGCCGCGGTGAAACTCAAGTTGACTGCAGACACGTTGCCTGCGCCATTTCGTGAAGTCATACAGGATCTGGCGATCCAGGGTTCACGTGAAGTCAATCAGGGCATTGGTCAACTGCTGTCGCGTCAAATGGTGGCGACGATAGGCGATGCGTGTCGGGTGACGGTCGACGGCAATTATCCGTTTGCATCCGAAAGCAAACAGGACGTGAGCACCGATGATTTCACGCGCGTATTCGCGCAGGGCGGCGTAATCGACGACTTCTTTGTGAAGACGCTGGCGCCGTTCGTGGACACGTCGGCGAAACCATGGCGCTATAAAACGCTTGCTGGCGCAACCGAGCCCGTGCAGGGGCCAAGCCTGGCGCCGTTCGAGCGTGCGAAGTCCATCCGGGATGTGTTTTTCACGGATCCAGGCCAGAAGAAACTAGCCTGGAAAGCCGACATCACCATCCCAGAACTCGACCCGACGATCACCGGACTCGTGCTCGATATCGACGGTCAGGGCGAGCAATACCAGCATGGACCCGTCCGGCCGTTCTCCATAACGTGGCCGGGGCCACGCGGCGGTGCGCATGCGGAAATTGCAGCGAACCCGCGCATTCGTCCCGATACCTCAACGATTTCGACCGACGGCCCGTGGGCGCTATTGCGTCTGCTAAGCAAAGGGACGCTGATCAATACAGCGACTCGTGGCCGCACGCGCGTTGAATTCGATTTCGACGGACGCAAGGCCGTGCTCGATATTGCGAGTGCGGGCAGTGTCGCCAATCCACTGACGGGCGATGTGTTGAGGGGGTTTCAATGCCCCAGTTCCATGGCGATGTTCAGTTTGCCGGATAGCGGGCCGCCGGTGGGGTTGCCGCCAGGGTTGCCGGTCACCCGGGCTGTGAATTGACATGGGAAATGACCGCCAAGGTTGTCGAAGAACAGTTCATTAGTCTCATGATTGCCCCTCAGATCTCCTGAGCCAATCCTGCGGCGTAGTTCGCGCAAACAAATCTCGCAGAGTTCAAGCAAGCACCGCCGTAGCCCGCATGGTCAAATAACCTTCATGGTCTTTGGCCCACAGGTCGACGGTCCTACCGTCGGCAGAAGGTTTGCCGCATACCGTAAAAGCCTGACCAGCGAAGGTAGGCCGCAGCGCCTTGTACGCGAAGCTTTGCACTACCGCGTCCAGCTGTTCGCGGCGTACCAGATCGACCAGTAGCGTCGCGATCAGCGGACCATGCACGATCAGCCCGGGATAGCCTTCCACCTCGGTCACATACGGGTAGTCGTAGTGAATGCGATGACTATTGAAGGTCAGCGCGGAATAGCGGAACAACATCACGGCGTCCGCATCGATCGTACGGCTCCACGTTTCGCCCTCGGGGGCGAGCGCCGCTTGCGGTGGTCGGGCGCCCTCTTGCGGCGCATCGCGATAGACAATGTCGTGCTCTTCTTCGAGCCTCAATTCGCCGTCAACTTCGATCGCGTGCTGCATCGTCACGAACACGAGGCGCCCCGAGCGGCCGGTCTTGTCTTCAATATTAGCGATGGTCGAGGTACGTTTCGCATGCTCACCGACTTTGAGCGGCGCATGGAACGTCAGGCGGCCACCGGCCCACATGCGGCGCGGCAACGGCACCGGCGGCAGAAAGTCACCGCGCTTCGGATGACCATCAGGACCGGCCTCGGACAGCGGCGCGATCGGCAGAAAGTACAGCCAGTGCCAGAGTGGTGGCACCGTATCGCCACTTTCTTCGCGGTCCAGGGTGGCGGCCATTGCCGTCAGAGGAAAGGCGGTGATGTCGTCTTCGGTCACCGTCTCCTTGTTGAGCCAGTCGTCGAGTTTCTCTAGGGAAGCAGACATGGGCAAAGTCTCCAAACACACTGATCGGGCGAAATAGGGTTTTACGATAACCCTTGCAGCAGGTTTCGCGAAGTTTGCATTTTCGAACCGGGCCTTCGCTTTTGCTTAAGACGCCCCGGACGCCGACGCGGCGGATTGCAGGGGCGCGGCCATAACAATACGGGAATTGGAGAGCAAGAGTCGGAGTGCGTGGCCGTGGGCGCGTGCTTACACTCGGTCATCGTTCGATGAATCGCCTTACGGAGAATGCTCATGAATACGGTCGCGAAGGATCTGCACTCGCAGTCGCCGGCGTTGGAACTGGAGTTGGAGCTGGGGTTCGAGCCCAAACGGAAACACACGGCAGCACCGAAGCCAGACACCGTCACCGGCTCGCTTACGCAGCGTGTGGACGCGATCGACTGGTTCGATGTCGAAGAAGAACTGAACGGGTATGGCTGCGCAATGCTGCGC
This sequence comes from Paraburkholderia sediminicola, assembly GCF_046026675.1. GTDB lineage: Bacteria > Pseudomonadota > Gammaproteobacteria > Burkholderiales > Burkholderiaceae > Paraburkholderia > Paraburkholderia sediminicola_F. The sequence continues at coordinate 3,729,357 of NZ_JAQQEY010000002.1, forward strand.
AATCTGCTCAGTGCGCAGGAATGCGACGCGCTGAGCGCAAACTATCCGCGCGACGATCTGTACCGAAGCCGCGTCGTGATGGCGCGGCATGGTTTCGGTCGTGGCGAATACAAGTACTTTGCGTATCCGCTGCCACAGCTGGTCGCGGAGTTACGCGCCGAGCTTTATCCACGTCTCGCGCCGGTCGCGAATCGCTGGAACGAGGCGATGAATATCGGCGTCCGCTATCCAGCCGCTCACGGCGAATTTATCGAGCGCTGTCATGCTGCCGGCCAGCTGCGTCCGACGCCCCTGATTCTTCAATACGCCAAGGACGACTACAACTGCCTGCATCAGGATCTATACGGCGAGCACGTGTTCCCGCTTCAAGTCGCGATTCTGCTCTCGGAGCCGGGCCAGGATTTCACGGGAGGTGAGTTCGTCATGACGGAGCAGCGTCCGAGGATGCAGACACGCACGGAAGTTGTGCCGCTCGGCAAGGGCGACGCGGTGGTGTTTGCGGTTCACCACCGGCCGGTTCAGGGCACACGCGGCGTGTATCGGGTGAATCTGCGGCACGGCGTGAGCCGCCTGCGGTCGGGTCACCGGTACACGCTCGGGGTGATTTTCCACGACGCGACCTGATTGCGTTCCACACGATGCCCCCGTCCAGGCGGGACGCGCCGCCAAGCCGCGGACCGGTCGCGCCTCGCCCTCCATCCGGTATCGGCCACTGGGCGCCGCGTAGCTCCGTCCACGGCGCTCCAGGACTGCTGCGCCGCCGCAAAAATTCGACAACCGTGTTTTTGACCAGGTATCATCCGGGAAAACCCGAACCCGCCGGATGCGCTGCGTCACCCTTTGCAGCGCGTCAGGCGTGCCTGTTCGAGTGTTATCGCCCGTCGTTGGACGGGGCTTCCAGCCGGTGATCCCGGCACGGCAGCCCCATTCGACGATACGAAGGTGGCAGGCTCGCACGCCCGCCCTGTCGCAATCGGCCAAAAGCCGGTGGCGGCCATTTAGCCTGGATATCATCGATCATGATTGCTGTCGCGTTTTCGCGCGTCGCCGACCGCCTGCTGGTTGCGGACCCGGGACTCGTGCGTCTCCATACCGCGCTGCGTGTGGCGCTTGCCTGCCTGCTAACCGGCATTGCCAGTATCGCGTGGACCGTCTTTCATCACCAACCGATTACCCTCGTCGCGCCCGGCATCCTCTTTGCGATGGTGGCGCCCTTATTCGTGCGCGATGCACGGCGGCCTGCGTGGTTCGGCACCCTGCTCTGTCTTTATCTCTGCGCCTGCCTGTGCTTTGCCGCAGCGAGCGTACTGAGCCGTTATCCGCTCGCTGGAGATGCGGGCTTCCTGGTTGTGACGTTCGTCGGCATGCTGGTCCAGGCCTGTGGTCCGCGTGCGCTGGGTTGCGCGATGCTGGGCGTGGTGTGCTTCTACCTTGGGCTGTATCTGCATCCTTCTTCCCTGCATCTTGTGCAGTCTCTCTTGCTATCAGCGTTCGGCCCGCTGATGGTCACGCTGGTCGGCCGCGTGATCGTGCCGATGCGGGCGACTGCCAGTTTCCGGCTTGCCATTCACACGGTGACGTTGCGCGCCTCGCGTGTACTCGCCGCACCAAGCGCGGCGCACCTGTCAGCCTTGAACGAAGCCGCGCTCTCGCTTGAAGAACAACTGGCGTTGCTGAATCAGCCCGATGCCGAGACGATTCGTGAGCGAATCGTCGAAATGGAAGTCGCGGCGGGACAGCATGCTTTTGCTTCAGCGCCTGCACATGGCGGCGCCCATGCAAGCGCCGACGTGCTGCATCACGCAATTGTGCGGCTCAAGGAAATTGCGCATCAAGGCCATGTGCGCGGCGCTTCGCCTTTATCGGCTGGCGCTACGAGTGCTCAGTCCGCGGCGTCATGGCTTGCCGATTTGCGCACCAAACTCTGCTGGCTGCCCGCCACGCGCGCGACAACCGCGGCCTTTCTCGCGATGCTGATCGGCCACTTGCTGTCTCCCGAGCGCTGGTTCTGGGCGGTCATCACGACGTTCGTGGTGTTTCTCGGCACGCGGTCACGCGCTGACACGGTCTACCGCGGCGCACAGCGCCTCGCCGGAACGCTGGCGGGCGCGTTAGTCAGCGTGTTGCTGGTCGCGCCGCTGCACGACTCGTCCGTGTTGCTCGTGGCTACGATGGTGCTGTGTGTATTCGGATGGGCTTACTACATCCTGAGTGCGTATGCGCCGGGGGTGTTTTTCATTACCGTGCTCGTCGGGCTCGTTTACAGCGAGTTGGGCTTCGCAATGGGACCGCTGGTTGAACTGCGGATCGAAGAAGTGCTGGTCGGTTGCCTCGTGTCGTTTGCGGTCGCGATTTTGATGATGCCACTTGCGGCGACCCGGCACGTAGAGACGAGGCTTGGGGCTGTGCTTGGCGCACTGCGCGAAGTGGTGAGGCTAGCTGGCTCGACTGCTCAAGCGCCCGAGACGGCGTCGGTCATGCGCAAGCTCGATCGTACCTGGCATGATCTGCGGATCGCGTTGAAACCACTGCAGACACAGCGGGTGGTGGTGTGGAATCCCGGCATTGAACTTGCCACCGCTTCGCTGCTGTGTTGCTTGCACTGGGCTCGGGTGCTGAGTGATCCTTCAAGGCGAGTCACGTCGTTGGAAGATGTGTCGCTCAATGCAGTGGATGTTGGCGCTGCGCATGTGGAATCGATCGTTGCGCGGCTGGATTCGTTGATCGCCCGCTATAGTGGCGGAGCGGCGGTGGCGAGTTCTGCACATGACGAGTTGGACGAGCGCGTGCCGGTGACTGCTGCCGTTGACGTCGATCCGGCAAAGACACCAGCGCTCGCTCAACTCGATGGAGCCGTCGCCCAGTTGTTTGATCGGCTAACGCAGCCGGTTACCAAAGCGCGGAGCGTGTTCAATTGGGCGCTTAGAGGTAGAAGCGCGTAAGCGGCGACGGGATCTGGATTTTGTTTGTCCACGGCGTTAGGGGATGGTGGCTGTTGTGAACTTGTCCACAGAAAATGTTCGCAAGCCTGTGGATAACAACCCCACAACAGCGCCAACTGCTTGATCCACTTCACTTCCTTAGCGCTGCACGCTGCCCGCCGAAAGGCGGTTCCCCTCACCCCGCGGCGATCTCGAACCACGCGCCATGCGTGCGATCTCGGTCGAGCACCCGCAGCTGCGCTTTGCCATCAGCGCGCAAAGCGACACCAAACACCCCTTCCCCACGCGTGGCGAGTTGTCGACGCAACGCAGCGCCTTCGGTGGCAACGCTCGCGGCATCAACATGCACGGGGCTCAGCAACACGACCGACGTATCACCAACCCACACCGTCGCCGACACCGCTCCTAGCCCTGGCAAAGCCACCGTCCGCGTCTCCCCCTCACCGATACCAAGCAACGCCCGATACCGCTGCAAACTCGCCTTCAGATCATCCACAGCGACCGTCAAACTCGCGACCCCTCGCACGCCGTTCGCATGTTCACGCACCGCGCCTTCTGCCACGCGCAGATCACGCGGCGTGATATCCCCGCACAGAAACGGCAAATCGCTGGTCTGCGGCCGGCCGGTCTGCCACTCGAGCCGCGCGCCATCCGGACGCACACGCCCACCCGCCTGCGGACCGTCATATTGCAAGCCGCGTCCATGCGCGGCGTCGATCACAGCACCCACGCTCGACGGCAACAACGCGTAATCAACAAATCCATCGCCGTGACGCTGTCCCACATCCCACCAGCGACGCTGCGGCGCCGCCTGCAAAAAGGCGATCAGCTCGATGTAACTGCCGTCGGCGAAACCGATCAACGCGTTATGCGTCACGCCATCGGCATGTGTACCGCCTTGCTGCACGGTGAAACCCAGCGCGGTGAAATCTTCAATGGCCTGCGTCAGGTCGTGGACGCGAATGACGATGTGGTCGAGTAAAAGGCTCATGGCGCAAAAGTCGTGAATGTTGTGAATGATCGGAGAGTTGGACGGCCAGCGGAATGCCTACTTCTGCGCAACCGTCGCCTTACTCTCAAGCAATGCCCACTTATCGTTCTTCACCACTACGTTGATGTTTTTCACGCCGATCACACGACGTGTCGCCGGATCGAAATTGGCCTTGCCGAACACGACGCTCGGAATGTCGTGCAGCTTCGGCAGCGCATCGCGCACGGCTTTGCGGTCGGGGCCACTGGCGCGCAGTGCGTAGGCGGCGATGATGACGGCGTCATACGCATAGGCGTTGAACGCGTCCGGCTCGCGGTGGTATTTCGCCTCGAAGCGTTTGACGAAGCTTTGCACTTCAGGCCCGGATTCACCGGGAAAGAAGCTGGTATTCGTCGCCACGCCGTTGACTGCCTCCCCGCCGAGTTCGAGGAATTTCGGCGAATACACGGAACTGGCCGCGGCGATCGGCAGGTTGATGCCGCTCGTCCTCGCCTGGCGGGCAATCTGCGCGCCGTCAGAGTAGTACGAGATCAGCACAATGCCGTCCGGGTTCGCAGCACTCACACGCACCAGCGTCGCGCGGAAATCTTTCTCGGCCGACTGATAGCCTTCGGCCGCAACGACTTGCGCGCCGCGTTCATTGGCGGCTTTGACGAAGACGTCCTTGCTGGTGCGTCCCCAGTCGGTGTTCAGATAGAGCACGGCGATGCGCTTGAGGCCGAGCGTTTTCACGGCGAGGTCGGCAAGCAACGGCTGCGCGTCGGCCTGGCTGACCGACGGGCTCCAGATGTAGTCGCCGCCTTTGGTAAAGTCAGGATGCGAGTTGGTGAAACCGAGTTGCACGAGGCCGGCATGCTGATAAATTGGCGACGCCGCCATCGAAGCCGGACTGGAGAAGTCGCCGAGTTCGATCAGGATGCGCGGGTCGTTGACGAACTTCTGCGCGATCGTGATGGACTGGCGTGGGTCGCTCTGGCTGTCCTCGAAGACGTAGTTCAGTGGACGCCCGTTGATGCCGTTGTGGCAGTTGATCTCATCCAATGCAAGATCGAAGCCGGCTTTCCATTGCGCGCCGTACTGAGCGTTCTGGCCTGTCAGCGGGCCGCTGACGCCTATCAGGATCGGATCGCCCGAAGGTGGCGCTGCCAGAGCCGATGTTGCCGTCGTTATTGCCGACGCGGCCAGCAGCAGAAATGCCGCGAAGTGAGAGGCCCATGATGGGCGCAGGCTTGATGTGTTCGACATGGCTCCAGGCTCGGTTTGCTTGAGATTGGAGTGAGTGTCGGATTTGCCCCGGCTTCGGGCAACCAAGCGATTCGCATAACGTTATGCGGCCATGGAACTTGTCCACAGAAAATGTTCATAGGGTTGTTGATAACAACGGGGCTTCGCACCTAAGTGCTTGACGCAGATCGGTTTGTTGCTTGCGGTGCGGGGGGACGCAACGATGATCGCCTACGCGGTTCGCGCGGACCGACGCATTGCGAAGGGGCGGCTTATCCACAGAAAACGTTCACAAGCCTGTGGATAACATTCCGGCAAACGCGCCAAGTACTTGATGTATTTGGCTTCTCTCGCGCTGCACGCCGGCGTGACCGGGGCGCGCGGGGTCACGCCGTTCACATCAAAGGTAAGCGGACTTCGCGGCGCTGCGGCTCGCGGGAGCCAGCAATTTGCTTCGCTCAACGAGGGCGCCGAACAGCAGCCCAACGGTCGTCCACATAATCACCTGCATGCCGATGGCCGCGACGCGGAACTTCCACAACAGCACCGCCGGGAAAGCCGCCGGCACTTCGTTGATCGTCGGCATCGACAGTTGCACGGCAGCAATGATCACGACGAACACCAGCCCCGCCACAATCGAGCCATTCCAGGCGCCCAGCTTCAGCGCCGCGCGGCGTCGAATCTTCAGCGAAAACACCATTGCGGCCAGCGAGATCGCAATCATCAGGAAGAACAAACCGGTCCGCATCCCGATCGTCTCGGGGTCGCCCACCGAGGGTGGATTCGCCGGGTACTTGATGTTCGGGACAATCACCAGCGTGATAAATGCGCCAAGCGCGAGCCATGCGGACAACGCGCGCGCACTCAGCGCGCCGACGCGGCCATACGCATACGCAAACACCAGCGAGAACAGCCCACCGAACGCGGCGCCGTACGTGACCACGCCCGTCAACAATCCCAGGCCCGCCTGGGTGCCGCGGCTCACCAGTTCGGGTTCGGGCGCCTCGCCTTTAGCGGCGTCGGCCTTTTCCTCGAAGGAAATCGCCTGATCGACCTGCGGTTCGCCCACTAATCTCGCGAAGCCGAACGTGAGCAATCCCGCGGCGATGCCTGCAAGCATCCCGCGTACCAACAATTTACCGACCATGTTCGACTCCGTTAGTGGCAGGGAAAGCCGAGCAGATGGCGGCCGTCGTGCACGAATTCGTGCACATACATGCCAGGCACCAGCGATGTGGCACCCTGTTCCGCACCAACGAAATACAGCGCGAGCAACAGCAGCAAGCCACCGAACACAACCCAAGGCAGCAGTTCACGCAGCGGAATCGGCGTGGGTTGGGCGACAGGCTGTGTCGCGGCATCGAAAACAGCGTTGGACATAATGGACATCTCCTGGGGGTAACGCGCCCCGATAGTCGATTGAAGAGGGATGGTGCGAAGCTCAGGTCTGGCTTTCGGCTCGTGAATGCCGATTACAGTGGCGCGACCGCGCCGGGCTCTCACCGGCTTCCGTGCTTCGCAGTGACGCTATTCTACGCGCTAAACTTTGCCTCCCGGCAACGCAAAGCATGCACGCGGCGTCCCGCTTTAGTCCGGTCTTTATGGAAATCAACTGAATGGACACACGGCTGTTACTGATCAGCCACGCATCGACCGCGGCGATGCGCGCGGGCCGCTTCCCCGCCGACGACCCGCTCGATGCACGCGGCCTCGCCGAAGCCGCCGCCGCACGCGCGCGTCTGTCGATTCCGGATGACGCGGCGGTTTTCGTCAGCCCGGCCGTTTGCGCGCGCGACACGGCGTCGGCCTTGCGGCTCGGTGCGGCGGCATTGGGCCGGGGGGCATCGGTCGACGAGGGATTGGCAGACATGGACTACGGCCTGTGGCACGGCCGCCGTCTTGCCGATCTCGCGGTCGAAGCACCGCACGACCTCGCCGCATGGACACATGATCCCGACGCAGCCGCGCACGGCGGCGAGTCATTCAGTCAACTCGTGAAGCGGGTGGGACAGTGGCTCGATGCGCTAAACGATGTGTTGAGCGAGGGCGTCATACCGGGCAACACGCAAAACGTAGTCGCCGTCACGCACTCGCCCGTGATCCGGGCCGCTATCGTTCATGCGCTCGGCGCGTCGCCGGCCGTGTTTGCGCGCATCGAGATCGCGCCGCTCTCGATGGTCGAATTGCGACGCTCGCGACGCGGCTGGACATGGTGGCCGGCGTCGCAATAAGGGCGGCCGCGCGGGCAGCCCGAAACGCGTGTGCCCGCTCACTTGCCCGATACAACCAGCCTCAACTTGTTCGCATCGGCCCGCGTCAAGGTGATATCGGTCCGTTTGACGCGCGTGCCTAGATAAAAATGCTGACGTCCCGGTGAATTCTGGTCATGCGTCGCGTCTGGCAAACACGAGGCGATGTCCGCCGCGACGCCCTGCAGTGCATCCGCGCTCGAACCGGCGTCGTGATGCGGCGTCCACGTGCACTGGTAACTCCCGTGGCTCGCCGAACACTGGGCGTCGTCGCCGTAGGGTTGCGCGACGCCCTTGCCGTCTTCCGGCGTCAGCGAAGCCAGGCCGTCCGGCGCCGCCGCGACGATCCGTTTGAGCGATGCGCACGGGCTAGGCGCATCGTCGGCATTCGCGCTGTACGGCAGCAAGGCGCCAAGCGATGCAGCGGCGATCGCGGCCGCGAGGATTCGGGTCTTGTTCATCTCCGCACAGTCCTTTGAAAGGTGGCCTTATTGAGGTAGCACGGTTCATGCCTTGCCGAACAACGCCGCCAGCCCCTGTACCGATGCAAAAATCCCCTTCGCGTCGTGCCCAACGCCGTCGATCACAAACGTACGATGCTTCGCCGCCCCTTCCGGATGCCGCGACGCCATATAGCGCGCGTAAGCTAGTCCGCGCCCCAGCCGATGCTCGCCTTGCGTCTGCGCCGCGCATGAACGGTCGAGTGCCGGATGCTGCGGATCGCAATCCGCGCCGCCGAGCAGCACAGTGACGTCGCGACGCGCATAGCGCGATTCGAGCGTATCAGCGGAGCCCACCTCCCCGCCACTCGAAGCATAGGCCGGCAAATCTTCGAGCCCGTACTTCCAGCGATTGAACGACGGACATGCCGTCGCATCGAACGTCGCGAATTCACCGGATGCGGTCGGCCGTGTCGCATCGAAGTACACATATGACGAAGGATTCGCGACCACATAGCGCAGCCCGATTCCGCGCGCGACGAGCGGCCCCTCACCCCGCGTCACCACGGCATAGCGCTGCACCACCTGACCACCGCCCGAATGCCCGGCGATCACCACTTCGGTCAGCGACGCAAATTGCTCGCGCGACGCCAGCGTCTGCAGAATAGCGTCGAGCACATCGAACGAACTGAGCGTCGCCGGACCTTCGGCGTTGTCGCCGCCCATCCAGCCAGTCCACTCCCAATGCAACGTGGATGGCGGTAACGCATGCGCACCAACGTCCGCACTCGCGAGGAACTGCGGCACGATCAGCAGCGTATCGGCCGCATCGCCGCCAGCAAGTGCGCACGCGCGCTCCGCCAGATGGAAGTACGTGTCCGCGTTGCGCAGGCGTCCGTGAATCAGAATCACGGCACGCTTGACGTCATGCGTCGGCGCAAGCCAGTCGCCGTTCGTGAACACCGGCACGGTGCCGCTGCCCGCGGGCGTCGCGACATTCAGATGCCGGCTGGCGACGACGGCGACCGGACGTTCATTCGGCGCGCGCTCGTCATCTGTAATCAAGGGCTGGGTCATGCAATAAGCTCGTGGGTCATCTAATCAGTCTGGCCAGTGGCGGTTAATGTGTGACGAACTTCGCCGTTACACCGACCGCCTCGCGTCCCGAGCGCGTGAAATACACCATCGCGAGCGACACGAAACCGGCAAAAATGAGGTAGAACGCCGGCGTCAGACTGCTGCCGGTCAGATGCGTCAGGGCGGTGATGGTGAGCGGCGCCATGCCGCCGAACAGCGTCACCGCGATGTTGTACGACAGCGCCACGCCCGCCGAACGGCTGCGTACCGGAAACAGCGTCGCGAGCATGCCGGGGTGCGAACCGGACATGGCGGCGAGGAACACCGTCGCGACCATCTGCGCGATGAACAGATGCCCCGGCGTGGGATTCGTCACGACGAAGTGATAAAGCGGATACACGCACACCATCCACGTGATCACGATCGGATAGAACAACCGGTACGCGCCGTACCGATCGGCAAGCTTGCCGGACAGCGGAAACAGGAACAGATTCAGCGCGCCCGACACGAACGCGCCGAGCAGCGCGGTGGACAGCGGCAGATGCAATTGCCGCTCGACATACACCGACAGATACGAATGCCACACATAATTGGTCGCCGCGCCGATGATGATCACGCCCATCGCGCAGATCGCCGCGTCGCCGTTATCGCGGAAGAACTGGCGCACCGTCACACGCGGCGGCTTATCCTTTTGATCGAGCAAGCGTTCGAACTCCGGCGATTCCGCCACGCGATGCCGGATGTAGAAACCGAACGGCCCCGCCAGCGCGCCGAACAGAAACGGCAAACGCCAACCCCACGCCACCAGTTGCTCATGCGTGAGCTGCGTGGTCAGCAGATAACCGACACCTGACGAAAGCAGCAACGCGAACGCCTGCGCCGACATATTGAAGCTGCCGTAGAACATCTTCTTGTGCGGCGGCGCGTACTCGACCAGCATCGCCGATGCCGTCGCGAACTGCCCGCCCACCGAGAGTCCTTGCAAAAGCCGCGCGAGCACCACGAGCAACGGCGCCGCAATGCCGATGCTGGCATAACTCGGCGTGAGGCCCATCAACAGCGTGCTCGCCGCCATCGAAATGATCAGCAGCGAGAGCGCTTTGCGCCGCCCCGCCCGGTCCGCGTAGATACCGAACAGAATGCCGCCGATCGGCCGCACGATAAAACCGACGGCGAACGTGGCAAGCGTCAGCATGATCGACACGAAGCCACCGCCACCGGGAAAGAACACCAGCGCGATGATCTTCGCGAAGTAGCCGTAGATCAGAAAGTCGAACCACTCGAGCCCGTTGCCGAGCACCGAGGCGAAGATAGCGCGCCGCACCATCGACGGGCTCAGTCCGTTCGATGCCTCCGTAGCGGACGCCGCACCGTCACGCTGATTCAGGCTCGCCCCGCTCATTGCTCGCATCCCTGGGTGCCGAACATTGCCGACAATGCGCAGACCGACGTCAGCATGCGCGCGCCGTTGTGACCCACTCCCGGCACGATATGAAAACTCTGCTTCAGCCCTTCCGGATGACGCGACTGGATGTACCGGTAATACGCCTCTGCACGCGCCACACGCTGCGGACCTTGCGCTTCGGCGGCACAACTCCTATCGAGCGCGCTCTGCTGCGGATCGTCGTCCGCGCCGCCGACCAGGTAGTCAATGCGGCGCGACGCATAGGTCGCTTCGAGTTGTACGGGCGAGCGGTCGTCGAGATATGGCGGCCGATTGTCCATGCCGTATTTCCATTGATTGAAATCGGCGCATTGCGCGGCATCAAACGGCGCCGCTACGCCTTGCGCATTCGGCCGTTGTGCATCGAAATACGCATACGTCGACGGGCTCGCCACCACGTAGCGCACGTCGATGCCTTCATCAGTCAGCACGTCGATGTTATGCGCCGCCACTGCGTAGCGCTGCACGACCTGGCCACCACCCGAATGCCCCGCGAACACAACGTGCCGCAGATTCGGAAACAGCTTGCGATCCGCGAGGCGCGTGACGATCGCGTCGAGCACCGCATACGAACTGATGGGCTGCGGCGCCCGCGCCGCTTCGCCGCCCATCCACGCGTCGCCGGTCCAGCGCAGCAGATCGGCCGGTTCGTTGTGCACGCGCGTGTCGAGCGTGGCGAGGAACTGCGGCGCGATCAGGAGCGTGCTGTCGGGATCCGCATGAGCGGCGTCGCGGGCATTCTGCGCCGTGCGGAAATACACGTCCGCGTTGCGCAATTTGCCGTGAATCACGATCACCGCACGCGTCACCTGCGGTTGCGCGACGCTCCAATCCTTCGACAGGTATAGCGGAAATTCAGCTTGCCCTTGCGGCGTGTCGATCACAAACCGTATATCCGAGATCGTCGCCACTGGTTTCAGATGCGACTCGTAGGCATGCACTGCGAATGCCGGTTGCGTGAGCAATGCCAGCATGGCGGCACCCGCTGCCGCGCACCCTATCGCCAGACGTCGTAAAAGATTGAATCTCATGCAGCTTGCTCCTGATCACCGTGCACTGTCTTGAACGCGGCACATCGTCAAATCCGTCGTTGAAAAGCTCAATGAACTCAGAACCGGTGCCGGATGCCGAGCGTCACACCCGTCTGGTTCGGACCGAAAGCGGAGTCGCTCGTCAAGCCGACCGGCGTGTACTGGTCGTTGGCATAGCGCGTGGATGCGGCATAGGCAACGGTTGCGTACACATCGGTTCGCTTCGACAGAATATAGTCCGCACCGAGCACGCCCATCAATGAGTTCGATACGTTGTCCGCCTTGTTGGTCTGGTAATACGCGGCGGCCGTCAGGCGGAACGTCGGCGCGATCAGATAGCGCACGCCCCCGAACCACAACGCCGACGATACCGTCTTGCCTTTGGTCGGGTTGTACAGATAGTGCTCGTAGCCGCCCATGACGGTTACGTCGCCGATCTGCTCCCGCGCCGACGCGCTCCAGTTGCGCGACTTGGTCCACATGCCGGTCGAATTGATGGCGCCGTTGCGGTAGTCGTAAGCCACCGCCGCCGCGAAGCTGCCGCTGTCGTAATCGAGCGCTGGAGGAGGAAATCGGCTTCGAGCTGTTTGTGCGCATGCCGCGCGGCGTAAGCTTGACGCCCGCGGGGCAGGCCTTTGCGGAAGACGCGCAACGCTTGCTGCAGGATCTGCAACAGTCGGTGGACAGGGCGCACCGGATTGCGCGCGGCGAGCTCGGCACGATCTCGATCGGTCTCACCAGTTCAGCTGCGTTTCATCCCTTCACCACTGAGACGATCCGGGCCTTTCGCGCGGTGTGTCCTGAAGTCGCCGTGGAGCTTGCCGAGCTCAACGCGGCGGAGATTATCGAGCGTTTGGCCGCGGGACAAATTCAGGCCGCGTTTCTGCGCAAGCCGGTCGACGCGCGCGAGGGCGTGGCGTTCGAGTTATTGCTCGACGAGCCGATGGTGGTGGTATTGCCGGTTGGGCATCCGCTGCTGAAAGGAGCGGGCAAGAAGCGGCCGCAGGTGTCATTGAAGGCGCTGGCGCACGAGGACTTCATTCTGGTCCGACGGCCGGGTGCACCCGGCATGTATGCGGATATCCTGGCAGCATGCAGGCAAGCCGGGTTCGTCCCGCGGATTGCGCGCGAGGTGCCGCGCATGGTGTCGGGGATCAATCTGGTCGCAGCGGGGTTGGGGGTGACGCTAGTGCCGGCGTCGATGCAACGTTACGACCAGGTGGGCACCGTCTACTGCACATTGACGAATCCCGCGAAGTTGAGTGCTCCGCTGCATCTTGCTTACCCTGCGGGACTGCGCAATAGCGCGGCGACCCGCTTTATCGAACTGGTCAAGGAGCGCGTTCGCGCCTGAGCGCTGGGGCGCTTGAAATGCAACCGCGAAGGCCGGGGTACCAGGGAGCGCCCCTCGCGCATGGACGGCGAGATCGACGCCCATGGGCATACAAATTGCGCTCCATCCGTACCGGCTAAGAAAACAAAGCCCTCATCGACGCAAACGCCACGCCATGCCTAACCTATCTGCCGCCGCCTCGCCGGCCCGCCTTTCCTCAGGGATCGAGGGAATCGACGACATCCTCGGAGGCGGCCTCACCCCCCATCGCATGTACCTTGTCGAAGGTGCGCCCGGCACCGGCAAAACTACCCTTGCGTTGCAATTCTTACTCAAGGGCGTTGAGCAAGGCCAGGCGGGCCTGTACATCACGCTATCCGAGACGCGCGCCGAATTGATCTCGGTCGCGGACAGCCACGGCTGGGACATCAGCCGGTTCACGATTCTCGAACTGCTGTCCGACGAAGGTCTCGACCCGCAGTACGAGCAGACAGTGCTGCACCCGGCCGAAGTCGAGCTCGGCGAGACCGTGCGTAACGTCATCGAACAGGTCAACGAACTCAAACCCGTGCGCATCGTGCTCGACAGCCTCTCCGAGTTGCGTCTGTTGTCGCAGAATCCGCTGCGCTATCGCCGGCAGATTCTCGCGCTCAAGCGTTATTTCGCCACCCGCGAATGCACGGTGCTGCTGCTCGACGACAATACGTCGGACCCCGGCGACGTGCAGTTGCACAGCATTGCGCACGGTGTGATCAGCCTCGACAACCTGGTGCACGACTATGGCGGCAACCGTCGGCGCATGCGCATCGCCAAGATGCGCGGCACGAAGTTCCGTGAGGGCTATCACGACTTTACGCTCGATACCGGCGGCATCCACGTCTATCCCCGCCTCGTGGCGGCCGAGCATCACACACCGTTCAACACAGAGGTGGTCAGCACTGGCACGGATGGCCTCGACGCGCTGCTCGGCGGCGGCCTGATCCCCGGCACGAACGCGCTCATGATCGGCCCATCTGGCGTCGGCAAAACCACGACCGTCGTGTCGTGCCTGATCGCGGCGCTCGAACGTGGCGAGCGCTGCGTCTACTACGTGTTCGACGAAACCCTCACCACGCTGACGATCCGCTGCGCGACGCTCGGCATGCACCTGGCGCCTCACGTCGAGAGCGGGTTGTTGACGCTGCGCCAGATTGATCCGGCGGAAATCTCACCCGGCGAATTCGCGAGCGACGTGCGCAAATCGGTCGAAAACAACGGGGTCAAATACGTCGCCATCGACAGTCTGAATGCCTACCTCCAAGCCATGCCCGGCGAGCGCTATCTGCTGCTGCAAATGCATGAACTGCTCGGCTATCTGAACCAGCAAGGCGTCATCACGATGCTGGTGCTCGGCCAGCACGGCATCATCGGCGAGGTGCAGAACGATCTCGACATCAGCTATTTGAGCGACGTCGTCGTGCTGTTCCGCTACTTCGAACACCACGGCGAAGTGCTGACGGCCGTCACGGCCGTGAAGAGCCGCGCCAACGCGCACGAGCGCTCGATCCGCCAATTCCGGCTCGGCAGTAACGGCGTGGAGGTCGGCGAGGCATTGCGCGACTTCGAAGGCGTGCTCTCCGGTCTGCCCTCCTACCGCGGCAGCACCGCTCTGTTCGGCGAGCAAGACCGTGTCATCGACACGTCCCGGCGATAACGCCATGGAGCAACGCGTCCTTATCCTGGCGCCGTTTGGCCGCGACGCAGATGTGATTGCCGAAGTCCTGCAGAAGGACGCCCGTACGTCCGTTGCCTGCCGCGATGCCGATGCGCTCACCGAAGCGCTGGACGCCGGCGCGGGCAGCGCATTGATCGCCGAAGAGGCCCTCGCGGACGGCCATGCATCGCGCCTGTTCGGTTGGCTCGAACAGCAACCGGCGTGGTCCGATTTTCCCTTCATTCTGCTCGCCGCCAATCGCGTCGGACGCCGTTCGGCGCGCAGCCTGGAGGTGCTCGAGCGGCTCGGCAACGTGGTGGTACTCGAGCGTCCGCTGAACTCGGAAACGCTGCGGCGGGCGGTTGGCTCATCACTAAGGGCGCGCTCGCGGCAGTACGAGTCGCGCCGCCATCTGGCCGAACTGATCGAGGCTCAAGAAGCGCTGGTGCAGCTCAACGATTCGCTGGAGAGCCGCATCGCCGGACGCACGCAGGAGCTCGCGTCCGCCAACAACCGGCTGATGATGGAGATTCACGAGCGCGCCAAAGTGCAGGCCGTGCTGGTGCAATCGCAAAAGATGGAAGCGCTCGGGCAACTCACCGGCGGCATAGCGCACGACTTCAACAATTTGCTGAACGTCATCATGGTGAACTCGGAGCTGATCGCGCGGGTCGGCAGCGACGATCGCATTCGCGCCATGGCCGCCACCGTCAAACGCGCAACCGAGCGCGGCGCAAAACTGACGGGCCAGTTACTGACCTTCTCCCGCAACAGCAATCTCGATCTGAAAGCGGTAGACGTGGTGACCTTGCTGCAAGGCATGCGCGACATCATCACCGTATCACTCGGGTCGGGCATCCGCTACACCAACGAATTCGATGGCGAAGAGATGTGGACTCAGGCCGACGCCAATCAGCTCGAACTGGCCATCCTCAATCTGGCGATCAATGCGCGCGACGCGATGCCGAATGGCGGCCAGTTGGGCATTCACGTGAAGGAGCGCGCAGCTCCCGATGAAACGCTCGGAGACGACCACTATGTCGTGCTCGAAGTCGCCGACACCGGCTCAGGGGTCCCACCCGATGTGGTCTCGCGCGTGTTCGATCCATTCTTTACGACTAAGCCGATCGGCAAAGGTACGGGCCTCGGCTTGAGCCAGGTCTACGGCATCGCGCGGCAAGCCGGCGGCACCGCACGCCTGTTCAGCGAAGAGGGTGCGGGCACCACGGTGGAGATATGGCTGCCGTTGCGCGAACGCGTGGCGTCGCAGACCGAGGTGGTCTCCGACGTCGAACAGAATGCAGTCGGCGTGAAACGCGTGCTGGTCGTCGAAGACGACGGTGAGGTGCGGGCAATGCTGGTCGAGTGTTTAAGAATGCTCGGCTATACCGTGACCGAAGCCGCGGACGGCCAGGCCGGCCTGAATCGTTTGCAGGACGACAGGCCCGACTTGCTCGTGGTCGACTTCGCGATGCCGGGCATGAACGGCATCGACGTAATCGCCGCGGCGCGCAAGCTGCGCGAGGACCTGCCAGTGATCCTCGCGACCGGTTACGCGGACGTGGATATTTCGGGTCTCGCCGTCAAGCGCTGCACGATCTTGCGCAAACCATTCCAGCTCGACGATCTGGCGCGTACCGTCCGGCTCGGCCTCGCAGCCTGAGAAGACGCCGCAATTAATTGTCACATCACGACTGCAGACTCCTGCGGAGTACGTCTCCACAAAAATCCGATTCAATAGTTTGCTAACGAATATTTAGGAAATACAATAGCGGCCATGTCGAATCTCGATATCTTGCGCCGAACCGTTAGCAGCACCCTGGTCGTCGCCGCCAGAAAATGGCGGCGCACGAGCCATGGCGTGCTCGCGGCCTTTAATGTCTCCGAAGCGTGCGCCACGCCGCTCCTCACCGCCAGCCGGCTCGGCGAAGCGGTGCGGCAGGTCACGCTGGCCGATCACATCGGTATTGAAGGGCCATCGCTCGTGCGGCTGCTCGATCAACTGTGCGCGGCCGGCCTGATGCGCCGCGACGAAGATCCTGAAGACCGGCGCGCCAAGACCGTGGCACTCACTGATGAGGGCCGCGCCGTCACCGCAAAAATGGAAGAAGAGTTGAATATGCTGCGGGCGCAAGCTTTGAAAGGTATCTCGCGCAGCGATCTCGAAGCGACCTTACGGGTGCTGACTGCGTTCACGGCGGACACACCGGCGCCCCCCAATCCCCGGGATGCCGAGTAACGGGTTATGGTCTATCCCTCCATCCGCGACTGGCTGTTCTCCGTCAAGACGTTTGCTGCGGCGATGATCGCGCTTTACATCGGTCTCTCGCTCGAATTGCCGCGGCCGTACTGGGCGATGGCCACCGTCTACATCGTGTCGAATCCGTTTGTTGGCGCGACCCGCTCCAAGGCGCTTTATCGTGCGCTCGGCACCATGCTGGGCGCGTCGGCCGCGGTGCTGCTGGTGCCGCCGTTCGTCGAATCGCCATATCTGTTCAGCGTGATCGTCGCGTTGTGGACCGGCACGCTGCTGTATCTGGCGGTAGCTGATCGCACCGCGCGCAGCTATGTCTTCATGCTGGCGGCCTACACCATGCCGATCATCGCTCTGCCTTCGGTGACCAATCCAGGCGGCGTGTTCGATCTGGCTATCAGCCGCACCGAGGAGATCCTGCTCGGCATCGTGTGCGCGAGTATCGTCGGCAGTTCGCTGTTTCCTAGCCGGCTCGCACCCACCATCATCGAGCGAACCGACGCGTGGTTTCGCGACGCCGCGTTTTATGCGACCGAAACGCTGTCCGGGCGCATTGCGGGCTCAGCGATCTCGGGGGCCCGCCAGCGCATTGCGAGCACGATCAACGGGCTGGAACTGCTGCTGAGCCAGCTTGCCTACGACCATACCCGGCCGGACATCCTGACACGCGCTCACGAGTTGCGCGGGCGCATGCAGTTGCTGCTGCCGATGATGTCGGCGCTGGCTGATCCGCTGATCGCCCTCTACAACAGCGGCCGTCAGACATGGCCGGAGGGCCTTGAAGCATTGCTCAACGACGTCATCAAGTGGTTCAATGCGCCGCTTCCTCAAGCCAGCGGAGGCTATCACCCCGACCCGGAAGCCAACGCGTTGCGCGAGCGCATCGCCGTGATGCAGCCGCTGCCGGCCGCGCTGGCGACCTGGGACGGCGCACTGCTTTCGAACGCGCTGTGGCGGATGAAACAGGTGATCGATATCTGGCAGGACTGCCGCTCGCTGCGCATCATCATCACGCGCGAAGAAGGCTCGTGGCGGCCACGTTTTCATCACTGGCGGCTGGGCGGCACCGAGCGGTTCTTC
This sequence comes from Paraburkholderia sediminicola, assembly GCF_046026675.1. Taxonomy (GTDB): domain Bacteria; phylum Pseudomonadota; class Gammaproteobacteria; order Burkholderiales; family Burkholderiaceae; genus Paraburkholderia; species Paraburkholderia sediminicola_F. The sequence goes on from NZ_JAQQEY010000002.1 coordinate 3,747,115, forward strand.
GATCGCGGCATCATGCTGTTTTCGACGGTTTCAGCGGGCGCCGCCGTGATCATTGCGTGCAGTCTGTGGATCGGCTCAGGTTGGGCGGACGGCGCCAGCGCGGTGACGCTGGCCGCCATCGCATGCTGCTTTTTCGCCGCGCTCGACGAACCCGCGCCCATGGTGTTCAAGTTCTTCGTCGCCACGGCGATCGCCGTGGTGGCCGCTGGTATCTATCTGTTCGCCGTGCTGCCTCACGTGCACGATTTCCCGATGCTGGTCATCCTGTTCGCCGGGCCGTTCATCCTTGTCGGCACGCTGATCCCGCGTCCGCAGTTCAACATGGTGACGGTGCTCGTGGCCGTCAATACGGCCACCTTCATCAGCATTCAGGATGCCTACTCGGCCGACTTCCTGATCTTCCTGAACAGCAATCTCGCGGGCCTTGCCGGCTTGCTGTATGCGTATCTGTGGACCCGCGCGACGCGGCCGTTCGGCGCGGAACTTGCGGCCTCCCGGCTGTTGCGCTCGAGCTGGGCCGACGTGGTGCTGACTGCGTCCACCCGGACAATTGAAGACCCGCGCAATCTCGCCGCGCGCATGCTCGACCGCCTGATGCAGCTGATTCCGCGTCTTGCCGCCACGGACGACCATCGCCATCCGTCGATCGAAAGCTTCCGCGATTTGCGCATCGCTTTCAACGCGCTCGATCTGCGTCGCGTGACCGGCAAGCTCGGCGGCGAAGCGCCCGCCGCGATCGATCACGTCCTCGAAGACGTGCGCGACTACTTCGAATGGTGCATCGACCAGCGCGCGCGCCAACCGGTGCCCGAGAGCCTGATGTCGTCGATCGATGCAGCCGTGGCGCGCGTCACTGCACAAGGCCTAGCCAATGCCGGTGCGCCGGGCCCGACCGCGCAAACCTCGGCGCGCAGATTGCGCGAGGCGCTGCACGCGCTGGTCGGCTTGCGTCTTTCGCTGTTTCCGGCCACGCTAATCACACCCACGCCGCCCGAACCGGAGGCCGCCGCCTGATGCGCCCGTCCCGCAACCCCATCCTCTCCTTTGCCCGTTCCCGCGATGATCGGTGAAATCGATATCTTCGGCGTGTTCGTGCCGGCCGTGCTGGTACTGATGTTGATCGCCTATCTGATCAACCTGGCCATTCGCACGGTGTTCGAACGCGTCGGCTTTTACCGCTTCGTCTGGCATCGCTCCATCTTCGATCTCGGCATCTATGTGCTGGTGCTGGGCCTTGTCGTCGTCGTTTCGCACAGACTAATAACGTGAAAAAAACCTGGTTCTCCGTCGGTCAAATTCTGCTGACCCTGATCGTCGTCGTGGTTGCAGCCTTCGTGCTGTGGAAACTGGTCGCCTATTACATGTTCGCGCCGTGGACTCGCGACGGCCATGTACGCGCCGACGTGATCCAGGTCGCGCCGGATATCTCGGGGCTGATCTCATCGGTCCAGGTGGTGGACAACCAGCAGGTCAAACAAGGCCAGGTGCTGTTCGTGATCGATCAGGCCCGCTATGCGCTCGCACTGCGCCAGGCGCAGGCCACCGCGCAGCAACGCCGCGCTACGCTCGATCAGGCACGTCGCGAAGATGCGCGCAATCGTCAGCTCGGCAACCTGGTTGCGGCGGAAGTCGCCGAAGAAAGCCGTTCGCGTGTTGAAACAGCGGAAGCCGCGCTCGCCGATGCGAACGTCGCGATCGATACCGCCAAACTGAATTTGCAACGCACCACCATCGTGAGTCCGGTCGACGGTTATCTGAACGACCGCGCGCCGCGTACCGGTGAATTTGTCTCGGCGGGCCGTGCGGTGCTGGCGGTGGTGGATATGCATTCGTTCCGCGTCGACGGTTATTTCGAAGAAACCAAGCTGCGTGGCATCGACATCGGCCAGCCGGTCGATATTCAAGTGATGGGCGAGCCGAAGGTCCTGCGTGGTCACGTGCAAAGCATCGTCGCGGGGATTGAGGATCGCGACCGCACGCAAGGGTCGAATCTGCTGCCGAACGTGAACCCGGCGTTCAGTTGGGTGCGGCTCGCACAACGGATTCCCGTGCGCGTTGCGCTCGACGAAGTCCCCGCCGACTTTCGCATGATCGCCGGACGCACGGCAACGGTGTCGGTGCTCGATCTGTCGCTGAGCGGCAAGCGGCACCCAACTGCGGGCGCTTCGGGTGCGGTGGGTGCTTCGGCGGCTTCGACTACATCTGCTGTTCCGGCTACCTCTGCAGCTTCTACTACGCAACCGGCATCTGCTGCCGTCATGTCGGGCGCGTCGCAATGAAGCTTTCGCGCGCCCTTCCCTTATTGCCGCTGCTGCCACTCTTGCCGTTGAGCGTCGCGCTCAACGGCTGTGTGAATGTCGGCCCCGATTACGCGCTGCCGAAGCAGGCGCTGGTCAACGCGCCGCTCGCCAATGCGCAGATCGAAGGCGCCGATGCCAAACTGACCACGCGGCAGAACGTGCCTGTGATCTGGTGGAAGCTCTATGACGATCCGGTGCTGAACAACCTCGTCGACGAAGCGCTGCAGTCGAATGCCGACTTGCGCGTCGCGGCGGCGAACCTCTCGCGTTCACGTGAAGCGCTGGGTGTTGCGCAGGCGCAGGGCGGCTTCTCCGGGAAGACGTCGGCGGTCGTCGAGCGGGCGCAGGAATCGGCCGAACAGTATCTGCTCTTCAACAAACTGCCGGTCGCTAACGAAGGCGATATCGGCATCAGCATCTCGTACGAAATCGATCTGTTCGGCAAGCTGCGGCGTGGCGTCGAAGCGGCGGCAGCGGATACGGAATCCGTGCAGGCGGCCGCCGATCTCGCGCGAATCACGGTGGTCGCAGATGTAGTGCGCTCGTACGTCGACCAATGCTCGGCCGCCGAGGAGCTCAGGATCGCGCAGCAATCGCTGGCCTTGCAGAAGGAACGTGTGGACGTGTCGCGCCGATTGCGCGACGCCGGTCGCGGCAATCAGCCCGATGTGACGCGCGGGCAAACCCAGGTCGATACGTTGGCCGCGGATATTCCGCGCTATACGGCGCGCCGCCAGATTGCGCAATACCGGCTCGCGGCACTGCTCGCACGCGCACCGTCCGATTTGCCGCCAGCCGTGCTGGCCTGCAGCACGTTGCCGCAAATCCGTCAGCCGATTCCGGTCGGCGACGGCGCCGCGCTGCTCAAGCGCCGCCCGGACGTGCGCGAGGCCGAGCGTCAACTGGCAGCATCGACGGCGCGTATCGGCGTTGCAACGGGCGCGTTGTATCCGACGGTGAGCATCGGTGCATCGGCGGGTTTGACGGGGATTCTGGAGGACCTCGGCACCTCGCCGACGGCACGCTGGGCCTTCGGTCCGCTGATCAGTTGGACCTTTCCCACGAATGGCGCACGGGGCCGTGTACGTGAAGCGCAAGCGTCAAGCAATGTTGCGTTGGCGAAGTTCGACGGCGTGGTGCTGACCGCGTTGCGCGAAACTGAAACCAGCCTCGCGACCTATGCGTCCGACTATGCGCGCGCCGACGCCTTGCGTGCCGCGTTGAAGTCGGCCACCGCGTCGGCGGATGAAACGCATCGGCTGTATCGCGCCGGACGCGAGTCGTTCATTTCGGATCTGGATGCGACCCGCACGCTGACTTCGACGAAGTCTCAGGTGGCGGCAGCGGAAGGTCAGGTGGCGATTGATCAGGTCAATCTGTTCCTCGCGCTCGGCGGTGGGTGGGAGACTGATGCGCAGGCGGTGCCTGGGGCGGCGGTTTCTAACGCTGCGACTCCTGCTGCTGCGGCGCCGGCTAAGGCCGTACCGACGGCGGCTACCAAAGCGCCCTAACCCGCCCGCCTAGTCTCATCCGGGTAAATCACTATTATTGACAAGCTTTCTTTTGCCTTTCAATTCAGGTTAAATACGAGCCTCAACACCACACGTTACGGGGTCACGTATGTCGCAATTCATGCAAGGCGCAGCCACGCTGGGCGGTTGTATCGGCGTTTTCACGGTAGTGGTGGCGGTCGTGGAGATGCTGGCGAACTGAGCCCGCTGGGCTCGTGATCGGCTCACCCAGACGTCCTGTCTGCGGTGATGCCGGCTTTAAGCGGGCCGCCGTTTCGCAGCCGCCTGGTGAATCGCCGCCCTTACCCTCGGATACGTGCCGCAACGGCACACGATGTTGGACATCGCCACGTCGATGTCCGCGTCAGTGGGATTGGGCTTCTGCTTGAGCAGCGCGCAGGCCGCCATCAGTTGCGCGCTCTGGCAGTAACCGCACTGCACCACGTCAAGATCGATCCACGCCGCTTTTAGCGCCTGCGCTTCGGCGCCCTGCACGCCTTCGATCGTCGTGATCTTTTGCGAGTGCAAGGTCGACATCGGCGTCTGGCAGGCAAGGCCCGCCTTGCCGTCCAGATGGATCGTGCACGCGCCGCAAATGCCCACGCCGCAGCCGAACTTGGTGCCGGTCATGCCGAGGTCGCAGCGCAGCACCCACAGAAGCGGCATATCCGGTTCAGCTTGCACAGCAACCGCGCGGCCGTTGATGTTGAGCGATCCCATGTCTTCTCCGTCAATCTGAAGCGTTTTACGCAACCCTTAACGGCAACGCGCGCAAGCGCTGGCCGGTCAGCGCGAATACCGCGTTGGCCACCGCCGGCGCAACCGGCGGCACGCCCGGTTCGCCGACGCCCTGCGGGTGCATCTGGCTCGGCATGATGTCCACTTCGATCACCGGGCAATCGTTCATCCGCACGACCGGGAAATCGACGAAATTCTTCTGCGCCACCTGACCGCCGACGATGGTGATTTCGTCCTGCAACGCAGTCGAGAGGCCGAATACGATGCCGCCCTCCATCTGCTGACGAATCAGGTTTGGGTTCACCGGCAGTCCACAGTCGATCACGCAGACCACCCGATGCACGCGAATCTGCTTGTTCGCACCGACCGATACCTCCGCCACCTGCGCGACGACACTGCCGAAGGCTTCGTGCAGCGCGACGCCGCGCGCCCGCTTTGTACCATCGGCGGCATGTGTCAATGGATGCCCCCACTCCGATAAGGCTGCCACGCGCCTTAACACGGCCAGATGGCGCGGATGCTGCGCGAGCAGCGCCGCTCGAAACGCAACCGGATCCTGACCGGTGGCTACGGCGAGTTCGTCGGTAAAACCCTCAGTGAAAAATGCCTGATGCGAATGGCCGACCGATCGCCAGAACCCAATCGGGATCGGTAATTCGACGATCTTGTGCGCCACGCGCGCAGTGGGCCATTCGTAGGGCTGATCGAACGCGCCCTCGCAAGTGGTCTTGTCGATGGGAATGCGCGGCACGCCGTAGTAACGCACAAGCGACTCCGGCACGATCGCCTGACTCGCTGAAGTGGCATGCCACGCGACGAGCTTGCCGTCTTTATCGAAACCGGCCTTGAGCCGCGACACGCACGCCGGACGATAAAAATCATGGGTGAAATCCTGCGCACGCGACCAGATTGTTTGTACGGGGCGGCCACCACCTTCGCGCGCAATCGCCGCGGCTTGCGCGATGAAATCAAGTTCGAGACGGCGCCCGAAAGCGCCGCCGAGCAGTTGCGTTTGCACGTCGACCTTGTCGGTGTCGATGTCCAGCACTTTCGCGACGTGCTGCCGTGCGAGTGTCGGCATTTGCGTGGAGACCCAAACGGTGGCCGCGCCGTCCGCAACCTGCACCGTGCAATTCACCGGTTCGACCGCGCCATGCGCGAGATACGGTGCGTGGTACTCGGCGCTGATCGTTCGCGCCGCGCCGCTCAATGCGGCGTCGACGTCACCGCGATGGTAGTAGGCGTGGCCGTCGCTGTCGTCCAGCGCTTGCGCGAGCTGGGTGTCCACGTCTGCACTCGACAGATTGGCTGCAGCGCCGTCATTCCACACCACGTTGATCGCGCTGACCGCGTTCATCGCGCGAAACGGGTTGTCGGCGATGACCGCGACACCGCCGCTGCCACCCGCGTAGGGCTTCAGCGAAAACGCCTTGATGAAGCCGGGCATGATCTTGGCAGGCGAGGCGTCGAAGTGCGCCACCGTGCCGCCTAAAGTCGGACACATCACCACGCTTGCGTAGATAAGACCATCGGGTAGCGCGTCAATGCCGAAGCGCGCCGAACCGTTGATTTTCGACGCGGCTTCGATACGTCGCATCGGTTTGCCGATCAGTTTGAACTCGGCGGGATCTTTCAGCGCGACCTTGCGTGGTAGCGGTTGCTGTGCGGCCATCGCGGACAGTTCGCCGAAGCTTGCCTTGTGGCCTGCTGCGTGCAGTACGTAGCCGCTTTCCGTCCGGCATTCGCCAGGTGCCACCTTCCATTGCGCGGCCGCCGCGCCGATCAGCATCGCGCGCGCCGAGGCGCCGGCTTCACGCATCGGCGTCCATAGATCGTTCATGCTCGATGAACCGCCCGTCATCATTGTGCCGGCGTCACGTACCAGCTTGCGGGTCATCCAGACCGCGGCGCGCTTGACGATGCTGTCGTCGTCCGGGCGAAACGGCAGATCGTCGACGATGTTCTGCACGCTGTTGTAGATCTTGTCGATCGGCGAATTCTCCACTCGAACCTGCGACCAGTCGGCGTCGAGTTCCTCGGCCAGCAGCATCGCAAGGCCCGTGTGGATGCCCTGCCCCATTTCCGCTTTGCACATCACGATCGTCACAGTGTTGTCCGCTGCGATTTTGACCCAGCCGTTGAGTGCAACCTGATTGCCTTCCGTCGGCAACGGCGTGGAGGGAGTCAGGCGTTGACCCGGCGGCAGCACCGACCAGCCGACCAGCAGCGCACCGAGCGCGCCGGCGCCGCCTAACAGGAAGGTTCTGCGCTTTAACATCGTATGGCTCGATCAGCTTGCACGGTGGCGGGAAAGCCCTAGCGGCGCTGGGCTCCGCCGAGGTTAGTTCTTCGGAACAGTAATAAGACGTGCGAGTAGGCGTGGGACTTAAATTCGGATGTTTAAGTCATTCAGTGCTGTGGGGGAGGACGAGCGTTGTAGAACGCTACAAGCGCTGGGCACAGACCGTGTGTTGTTTCATTAAATGTCATTTGTCACGCGACGACACGCTGCAATGCAACCTCGCCAATCTGTGCATGGGCAAGACTCGGCGTATTCCGCCGATGGCGACATAGTTGATCAACCTCAAGCGGAGTCCATACGCGACCCTCACGGCCCGCGCGTTCGGGATATAAACAATGGCTTCCCGGCTCAGCCGATTTCTCATTCATACAAATTTTTGTATAATCTTATATGACCGATGCGAAAGCATTGATGTTCTGCGGTAGTGCACTGGACGACTTGCGCGAATTCCCGCTCTCGGCTCGACGTGACGCAGGCTATCACTCGATCAAGTCCAGCGCGGTCGGAATCCCGGCGATTGGAAGCCAATGAACGCGATAGGCCAAGGGGTACGAGAAATCCGGATTCGGGACGCGAACGGTGCGTTCCGGATCATTTACCTGGCCAAGTTCGTCGACGCGATTTATGTGCTTCATTGCTTCCAGAAAAAGACCCAGAAGACCAGCCAGGCAGATCCGGATCTCGCCGCCAGGCGCTATCGCGAATTGAAAGAGGTTAAGCCATGAGCAACGAAACATTTTCAAGCGTCTGGGACGCCATCGAAGACACGCCCGAACAGGCGCAGAGTATGAAGCTTCGATCGGTGCTGATGATGGCGCTCAAGGACCATATCACCCGTGCCGGAATGAGCCAGGCAGAAGCCGCCAAGCATTTCTGCGTCACTCAGCCACGTGTATCAGATCTCGTGCGCGGCAAGATCAATCTGTTCTCGCTCGATGCCTTGGTGAATATGGCGGTAGCCGCAAACATGCGTATCGAGATGCGCGTGTCGGATGCGCCGGCGAAGCGCAGTGCTGGCACCGCGAGCGTCAAGACGGCAGCGCGCAAGAAGCCAGCAACAGTGGCCAAAAATCCGGTAGCGGCAAAGAAGCGGGCAGCCAAGGCACCGGCGCGGCGCAGTAAGAGCAACGCCGCAGCTATCGCGCCCGCCCGCTGACCAGCGACTCATCGGGGCAAGCTTTAGAGCTTGAACGCGGTCTTGCCCGTCAAGGCCGCATGGTTGTCGCTAGATACCCCGGTGCTAAATATAGCTAAACGCACCCGAATTCACCCACCCTCCTGAATCATCTCAATCAACGCCCTCAACCCCGCCGGCACATGACGCCGCCCAGGATAGTAAAGGCACAGCCCGTCGAACGCCGGCGTCCAATCCTCCAACACACGCTGCAGCGTACCCGCTTCCAGATCCGCCGCCACGTTCCATTCGGTCATATACGCCAGTCCGAATCCCTCGCGGGCCGCTTCCATTATGAGCAACGGTTCATCGAGCGTCAGCATGCCCTGCACATCCACGCTGAAAGCCTCGCCGCGTCGCTCGAACTCCCAGTGATAAATACGCCCGCTCGGCATGCGCATGCGGATACAACGGTGTGCACGCAGATCGTCCGGTGTTCGCGGCTTCGGATTTCCGGCGAAATAGGCGGGACTCCCAACGACTGCAAAACGCTGCGGCCGGTTGAACGGCACGGCGATCATGTCCTGCGGCACAATCTCAGCCAACCGAATGCCGGCATCAAAGCCCTCCACCACGATGTCGATCATGCGCCCCTCGGTGACGAGATCCAGCTTCATCTCCGGATAACGCCGCAGGTATTCCAGCAGCAAAGGCATCACTTGCCGCGCCGCGCCCGTCGATGTGTTGATGCGCAGCGTACCCGCGGGCGTGTCGCGAAAGCTTCCGGCCTGCTCGATGGCCACGCGGATGGTCGACAACGCCGGCGCCACACTGTCGACAAATTGCGCGCCCGCTTCGGACAACGACACGCTGCGCGTGGTCCGATTAAAGAGCCGCACGCCGATGCGCGCCTCCAACGCCGCAATCGCATGGCTCAGCGCCGATGTCGACACGCCAAGTTCCGTCGCCGCTGCGCGGAAGCTGCGATGGCGTGCCACCGAGAGCACGCCTTCCAGTTCGCTCAAACCTGGCGTCTTCATTATCCCATCCTGCTCAACGAATCATCCTTAATTATATGGCTAGTCGGCTTAATCCATTAAGCCTATCTTTGAGGCAACAAATTCCTGGGTAGGAGCTTTCATGCAGCAAATCGACAAGGTTTATATCGACGGCGCGTTCGTCACCCCGCACGGCGAGGAGTGGTTCGATCTCCACGACCCGGCTAAGGAAACGGTGATCGGCAAGGTGCGTCTGGCCGACGCGGAAGACGCCCGCCGCGCGATCGCGGCCGCCAAACGGGCCTTCCCGGCGTTTTCCCGCACCAGCAAGGAAGAGCGGATCGCGCTGCTCGATCGCATGCACGCCGCGGTTCAAGCGAGAGAAGACGACCTGTTCGAAGCAATCGTCGAGGAATACGGTGCGCCGGTGTCACGCGCGCGCTGGATGGCGAAATACCCGGCGGACGTGCTGGCGGAAGTCGTCAAGGTCTTGCGGACCTATGATTTCACGCGACGCGCCGGCACGGCTGACGTCGTCATGCAGCCGCTCGGCGTCGCCGGACTGATCACACCGTGGAACAGCAATGGCGGCTTTATCTGCGGGAAGCTGGCTGCGGCGATTGCAGCGGGCTGCACTGCCGTCATCAAGCCGAGTGAAATGAGCGCGATCCAGACACGCGTCATCACAGAAGCGCTGCACGAAGCCGGCTTGCCCGCGGGCGTGTTCAATATCGTCACAGGCCGCGGCGACACAGTGGGTGCGGAAATCAGCGCGCATCCGGACGTGGCGAAGATTTCCTTCACCGGATCGACGGCTGTCGGCAAAACGATCCTGCGTACCGGCGCGGAGACATTGAAACGCGTCACGTTAGAGTTGGGCGGCAAATCGCCGGTGGTCATACTCGACGACGCCGATTTCGCGGAAGCGGTGCCGCTGGCACTCCAGGCGGGTTTCATGAACAGCGGCCAGGCGTGTATCGCGGGTACGCGGATTCTGGTGCCCCAAAGCCGCCTCGCGGAATTCGAAGAGCGCGTGCGTAACGAAGTGGCCTCCACGCAAGCCGGTGATCCGCGCGATCCGGCTACGCAAGTCGGCCCGATGGTCAGCCGCAAGCAGTGGGAGCGCGTGCAGCGCTACATCGGCATCGGCATCGATGAAGGCGCGCGATTGATTGCCGGTGGTGAGGGCCGACCGGAAGGCGTAGAGCGCGGCTGGTTCGTGCGTCCGACCGTATTTAGCGGCGTCAGCAACGACATGGCGATTGCTCGTGAAGAGATTTTTGGGCCGGTACTGTCGATCATTGCGTATCGCGATACCGAGGAAGCGATCGCGATCGCCAATGACACAAGCTACGGGTTGCAAGCCTACGTACTCTCAGCTGATGCGGCACGAGCTCGCGCAGTCGCCACTCGCATCGACGCAGGGCGTGTACTGATCAACACGTTGGCACACGAGCCGGCCGCGCCGTTCGGCGGCTTCAAGCAATCGGGCATCGGGAGGGAATATGGGACGTTCGGGCTGGAAGCGTTCATGGAGCCGAAGTCGATTCTCGGCGTGAACTGAAAACAGGGCCTTGCTGATTGGCGGGCGCGTTTGATCGCCCAGTAGACGGTGCGTCAGCATTTGCATGACGCACCGCCTGCCGCTTCACCGCCGGTTCGATCCCGACACGACATCGATCCACACAGCCAGCACGAGAATGCTGCCCTTCACGATCATCTGCCAGTACGCGTCGACATCCAGCATCGACATGCCGTTGTCCAGACTCGCCATCACCAGTGCGCCGATCAACGCACCGTAGACCGTTCCGGAGCCGCCGCGCATCGACGTCCCGCCGATAAAGCATGCGGCGATCGCGTCGAGTTCACCCATCGATCCCGCCGACGGTGAGCCGGCCGCTAGTCGTGCCGTATTGACGATCCCCGCGAACGCACACATCAGCCCCATCAACGCGAAGATGGCCAGCTTCACGCGGTTGGTGTTCACGCCGGAGAGCCGCGTCGCTTCCAGGTTCGAACCCACCGCATAGATACGCCGCCCGAAAACAGTCTGCGTCGCGATCCACGTGAAAATGCCAAGCAGCGCGAGCAGCAGCAGAACCGGCACAGGAATCCCACCATAACGATCGAGCGTGGCAACAAACGCGGCCAGAATCACGCCCGCCCCGACCACTTTCGCGACGTCCTGCCAGATCGGCACCACCCGCAATTTATAGCGCTCGCGGTTGCTTCGTTGTCGCACCGTCAGAAAGGCCAGTACGACAAACAGCACGACAGCAAGCGTATCGCCCGCAAAGCGCGGCAAATACCCCTGGCCGACAAACACAAAACCATCGGAGACCGGTGCAATCGTCGAACCGCCGGTGACGCCGAGCAGAATGCCTCGATACGCCAGCATGCCGCCCAGGCCGACGATAAACGACGGCACACGCCGGTATGTCGACCACCATCCGTTGAACATGCCGACGAGCACGCCAAGCAGCATCACCACAGGCACCGTGACACCAATCGGCCAATGCCGGTTCACATCGAGAATCGCCGCGACACCGCCGAGCAAACCCAGCAACGACCCGACCGACAGGTCGATCTCGCCCGCGATGATCACGAACACCATGCCACACGCGAGCATGCCGGTAATCGACATCTGCCGCAGCAGGTTCGACAGATTGCGCGGCGTCACGAACGCGCCGTGCGTCAGAAAGGAGAAGAAAATCCAGATCACGGCCACGGCGATCAGCAACGCGAGAATCTTGTAACGCGCGAACAGTTGCTGAATGCGCTGCGGGCCACCGAATGCGCCTCGCGACGCAGCGCCGTCGGCGGGTTGGGAAGTGACGTCGGGAGTCATGCGGCACTCGCTTCGGTTGGTGCGGTCAGGTTGAGGGATCGCTGCACAGGACGGATTGCGGCGCTGAGAATGTCCTCTTGCGTGAGGCCGTCGTTGACGAAATCGCCGCGCAATTCGCCTTCGCCGATAACCAGCACGCGATCGCTGATACCGAGCACTTCGGGCAATTCGGAAGACACCATCACAATCGACATGCCGCGCTGTGCCAGTTGAAAAATCAGTTTGTAGATTTCGAACTTCGCACCGACGTCGACACCTCGCGTCGGTTCGTCGAGAATCAATACTTTCGGGTCCGTCAGCAACATGCGCGTCAGCACGGCCTTTTGCTGATTGCCGCCCGACAGACTCGCAATCGAGAGCATCGGGTGCGCCGCGCGCACTGAAAGCCGCTTCATCTCCGTGTGAATCGTGTCGAGTTCGGCGGCGGAATCAATGCGACCGCCCTTGGCGAAACGTTGCAACACCGCCAGCGTGATGTTGTGGCCGACACTCAGACCCGGCACGATGCCGTGGCGCTTTCGATCTTCCGGCACCATGCCGATACCGGCGCGAATCGCATCGACAGGAGCACGAATTTTCAACGACTTGCCGTCCATCACCACCGTCGCCTCGCTCACACCGGGATACGCGCCGAAGATCGCCTGCATCAGTTCCGTACGCCCCGCGCCGACCAAACCGGCAACGCCAAGAATCTCGCCACGCCGCAGCGCAAACGACACGTCGTTCACACGCTTTCGGCGCGGATTGTTGACGTCAAAACAGGTCACGTGGCGCGCTTCAAAGATTACGTCGCCGATAGGATGCGGTTCACGCGGAAACAGGTTCTTGATTTCGCGGCCCACCATCAGGGAGATGATGCGGTCAGTGGTCAGCGCGCGCATTGGCTCGGTTGCGACATGGCGGCCATCGCGAATCACGCTGATTGTGTCGCACACGGCCGCCACTTCGTCGAGCTTGTGCGAGATGTAAACGCAAGCAACCCCGCGCCGCTTCAGATCGCGCACGATATCCAGCAGGATGTGTATCTCCGTAGCGGTCAGCGACGACGACGGTTCATCGAGGATCAGGAGTTTCGCGCGCTTGTTCAGTGCCTTCGCGATCTCGATCAACTGCTGGTGGCCACCACCGTAATTCATCACTGGTTGCGCGGAGTTGATTCCGCTTATGCCAAGCTCGCGCAGCAGTTCGTCGGCTCGCTGATACATCGCGGCGTAATTCATTCTGCCGCCAGGCAGCGTAATTTCGTTGCCGAGAAAGATGTTCTCCGCGACCGAGAGCTCCGGCACCAGCATCAACTCCTGGTGGATGATGATGATGCCCGCGCGTTCAGTGTCCCTTATGCTCGCGGCCTTCAGCGCCTCGCCTTCCCAGATGATTTCGCCGTCCCACGTACCGTGGGGATAGACGCCGGACAGCACTTTCATCAGCGTCGATTTGCCCGCGCCGTTCTCGCCGCACAAGCCCACGCACTCGCCTGGCGCCACCGTCAGGTCGATGCCGTCGAGCGCCTTCACGCCGGAAAACGCTTTGACGATGCCGCGCATCGTCAGTAATGGTTCACTCATTCGCTATGCCTCGCTGCAGGGCGCGTGGTCGCGCCGGTGTGCCTGCCGCATGCCAGACACACCGGCTTGAACTACGCACACGTTACGCTCATTGGCTCGCGAGCTGGGCCTGGGTGTAGAAGCCGTCCTTGACGACCACATCAACATTGCTCCTGGTGAGCAACGTGGGTTGCAGAAGCACCGTGTCAACCTTCTTCTTGCCGTTGTCGTACTGTGCATTAAAGGCCGGCTTCTCGCCCTTCGCAAGCGCGACGGAGAGCTTCGCCGCTTCGCCTGCGATCAGTTTCAGCGGTTTGTACACCGTCATGGTCTGCGTGCCGGCGATTACGCGCTTCACAGCGGCCAGATCAGCGTCTTGTCCCGACACCGGCACCTTGCCTGCCATGTGCTGCGCAGCAAGTGCCTGGATCGCGCCGCCTGCGGTGCCGTCGTTCGAAGCGACGATTGCGTCGATCTTGTTGTTGTTCGCCGTGAGCGCATCTTCAACGATACGCAGCGCCGTCGACGCACTCCATTCCGGTACCCATTGCTGACCGACGATTTTGATGTCACCCTTGTCGATTGCGGGTTTCAACACCTTGAGCTGGCCTTCACGCAGCATCTTGGCATTGTTGTCGGTCGGCGCGCCGCCGAGCATGAAGTAGTTGCCCTTCGGTTGCGCGTTGAAGACACCTTGTGCTTGCAATTCGCCAACCTTCTCGTTGTCGAACGAGATATAGGCATCCACATCGGCGTCGAGAATCAAGCGATCGTACGAGACGACCTTAATGCCTGCTTTCCTGGCTTCGGCGACCACATTGCCGAGCGTCTTCGAATTGAACGGCACGATCACGATCACGTCCACGCCGCGCGAGATCAGGTTTTCAATCTGAGAGATCTGTCGCTCTTCGCTCGCATCGGCGGATTGCACCGATACTTTGGCACCGAGTTTTTCTGCCGCTGCAACGAAATAGTCGCGATCGCGTGACCAACGCTCGACACGCAGATCATCGATACAGAAGCCAATTTCCGGGTGGTCCTTGCTTGCATGCGCGAGCGGCGCGACAAGCGACAGGCTGGCGAGCATCGCTCCACACACGAGCGAACTCAGTACGGTACGACGCGTTGCGAATTTCATGTCTCACTCCTTGTTCTGATAGCCGGAATACCGGATTGGACGGTCTGCGCTGCGAGCCGCAGAACCGGACAAGCGACAACCCAAAGCTTCTTTTATTCGCGTGGTCAACGTGGCCGCGCGATTTCTTATGTCTTACTGCGCGCCCTTCTTCGGGCGTTACTTCATGACCGCCCTTTTTAGCGCCGGCTGTAAATCGCCTGATTCACAACGTTTTCAAGTTGCTCCTGTCTGCCGCTCGCGTGCTGCGGATTCAGGCCACGCGTCAATGCGTCCGCAGCCAGTGTCGAAAGCGAATAGTCGCCCTTCAGAATCTTGCGGCCGAACTCCGATTCCCAGCCCGCGTAACGCTGACGCTTGAACGCTTCGAGCCGGTCGTTTTCGATCAGGGTCGCTGCGCGCTCGACTGCGAGCGCCAGATTGTCGATTGCACCGATGTGGCCGAAGAACAGATCTTCCGCATCGACGCTCTGCCGCCGCACCTTAGCGTCGAAGTTCATACCGCCGGTGGTGAAGCCGCCATGTTTGAGGATTTCGTAGAAGGCCAGCGTCAGTTCTTCGACGCTGTTCGGAAACTGGTCCGTGTCCCAGCCGTTTTGTTGATCGCCGCGATTCGCATCGACGCTGCCGAAAATGCCCAGCGCGTAGGCCGTGGCGATTTCGTGATGAAACGAATGACCAGCAAGCGTCGCGTGATTGGCTTCGATGTTCACGCGAATCTCTTTCTCCAGCCCGTATTGCAACAGGAAGCCGTGTACGGTCGCCACGTCGTAGTCGAATTGATGCTTGGTCGGCTCCTGCGGCTTCGGCTCGATCAGCAATGCGCCTTTGAAGCCGATCTTGTGCTTGTGCTCGACCACCATGTGCAGGAAACGGGCAAGCTGATCACGTTCGCGTGCGAGATCGGTATTAAGCAGTGTGTCGTAGCCTTCGCGGCCGCCCCACAACACATAATTTTCGCCACCCAGCTGTTGGGTCGCGTCGAGCGCGTGGCGAACCTGCGTCGCAGCAAACGCGAAAATCTCGGGATCAGGACTGGTCGCCGCGCCTGCTGCGTAACGCGGATGTGAGAACAGATTGGCCGTGCCCCACAAGAGTTTGACGCCGGTATCCTGCTGCTTGCGCGCCAGATAGTCGGCGATGCGCGTGAAGTTCTCGCTGTAGATCTTCAGGCTTTCGCCTTCCGGTGCGACGTCGGTATCGTGAAACGTGTAATACGGTGTGCCGAGCTTCGAGAAGAACTCAAACGCGGAATCCGCCTTTTGCTGCGCGCGTTCCATTGCGTCACCGGCCTGCTGCCAGGGACGCCGAAACGTCCCTTGCCCGAAGATATCGACGCCCGGCCAGACAAACGTATGCCAGTAGCACACAGCGATGCGGAGATGTTCTTCGAGTGTCTTGCCGAGCACCCGCTTACTCTTGTCGTAATGGCGATATGCAAGCGGGTTATCCGATTGCGGGCCCTCGTAGCGGATCTCGGGAATGTGTTCGAAGTAGGACATCAGCATCTCCTGTTTTATGCTGCACTGCAACCCGTGCGGCATCGCCGCGCCGGTCGACAAGGTGACGCCATGCTGCCGCTTGCAAGATGCATCGGCAATTGCGAAATTGCGCAGCGTGCTTGATGTTTCTTACCGCCCGTGCGTTTGTTTCACACCGGCGCGATCTTCGCGGCCTAGAATAACCAGACGCTTAAAAACGGTGCTGCCTCAGGCGCACACCCAACCGCAACCATCTTGCATGGGACCAGAGTAAGGCGCTAAAGCGCCAGCTCTGGCCGACAGGAGACGAAGGCGCTGCGAATCTTGACGATCCGCACGCCACCCACTGCCATGACCCGTCCGCAAACACCACAGACGACCCATCGGATCGCGCTGCTGTTCAACGCGAACAAGGTGTACGACCGCGAGATCATCACCGGCATCGGCAATTACCTGCTGTCGACGCGCGTGGCGTGGGATCTCTTCCTCGAAGAAGATTTCCGCTGCCGGTTGACGGGTATCGAGCGTTTCGACGGCGACGGCATCATCGCGGATTTCGACGACCCCGCTGTGGGTGAAGCGCTGCGAGATTGTCCGTTGCCGGTCGTGGCAGTCGGTTCATCGTTCGAAGATCCGGCGCACTACCCCCCGGACTTACCCTATATCGCGACCGATAACGCCAAGCTCGTTTCACTCGCCTACACGCATCTGATCGGTGCGGGACTCGAGCACTTCGCTTTGTATAGCCTTCCGCAAGCGCAGGAGAATCGCTGGGCACAACAACGTGAGTTGGCATTCGCTCACCTGCGCAGCACGGACGGCCATAGCGCCGAGCAGATCGGCACCGAGATCTATCGCGGCCTGTCGACCAGCGCACCGTCGTGGAATCAGGCAACCGAGCAGCTCACCGCGTGGCTCGCCCAGTTGCCGAAGCCGGTCGGCATCATCGCCGTCACCGACGCCCGCGCGCGGCATCTGCTGCAGGCCTGTCTGATCGCGGGTATTCCCGTACCTGAAGAAGTGGCGATCATCGGCATCGACAACGATCCACTCACGCGTACGCTGACCCGCATTCCGCTTTCCTCCGTGATTCAAGGCACTGAGGAAATGGGCCGCACCGCCGCTCACTTGCTGCATCAAATGCTGCACGGCGCGCGTTTTCCGGGGCGGCGTATTCTCGTGCCACCGGTCGGCATCAACGTGCTCGAATCGACGAAACACCAGCCGCTTGCAAGCCCGTATGTGATGCGCGCACGGCACTTCATCCGCCAGTACGCGTGCCAGGGCATTCGCACCGAACAGGTTGCCGATTACGTGGGCGTGTCGAGATCGTCTCTCGAGGAGTACTTCCGGCGCGAACGACAGTGCACCGTGCATCAGGAAATCCTGCGTCATAAACTCGATGTCGCGAAAGCCCTGCTTGCGAAGCGCGATGCGTCGAGCGCCGAGGTGGCGATCCGTTGCGGCTTCACGTCGCTGCAATACATGTACGCGGTGTTTCGCCGCGAACTCGGCTGTACGCCGCGCGAATACCAGGACCGTGTGAATTCGACCGCAGCGCCCGGCTGAATATGCCTTTCACTTTCTCTTTCCATCGACGACATGATCAGCATCGCACCACTTTCTTCTGAGCCATGGGGCGCTCTGCCCGGCGGCGATCCTGTGCGGCTCTTCACGCTGCGCAATGCGCACGGCATGAAGGTCGCCATCAGCGACCTGGGCGCGACGCTGGTCTCGTGGCATGCACCGGACCGCACTGGTCGTCTCGGCGACATTCTGCTCGGACACGACACGCCCGCCGAATACGTTGCGGCCACAACCTACATGGGCGCATTGGTCGGCCGTTGGGCAAACCGCATTGCCGATGCGCGTTTCACGCTCGACGGCATCGAGTACACGCTCGACCGCAACGAAGGCGCGAATCTGCTGCATGGTGGCACGCAGGGATTTCATCGCGCGCTGTGGGACGTGAGCGAAGACAGCGGTGCGCTGGTTATGCGTCTGGAATCGCCCGAAGGCGACGCCGGCTTTCCGGGCAATGTCACGGTGCAAGTGCGTTACACGCTTGACGACGACGGCACCTTGACGATCGCGTATGAAGCGATCACAGACGCCCCGACGCCGCTCAATCTGACGAGCCATCCGTATTTCAACCTGACGGGTCGGCGGGATGCCGATATTCGCGGACATGTATTGTCGATCGATGCCGACCGGTTCTTCGAAGTCGATGGGTCGATGATTCCTTGCGAGCTTGCCGAAGTGGCAGGCAATGCGTTCGACTTCCGGCAGAGCGCGCCGATCGGCGCACGGCTCGACTGGCCGCATGCGCAGTTGGCGAAGGCCGGTGGCTTCGATCACTGCTATGTGCTGCATGACGCGCCTGATGCCACGGTAGCCGGACGCGAGCCGCAGGTACGCGACGTTGCACGCGCCTATGATCCGGGCAGTGGACGCGAACTGACCGTCTCGACCGATCAGCGCGGCTTACAGTTCTACACCGGCAATTTCCTGAAGGGCGACACGGGCCGCGGTGGCATCGCCTACCAGGCATACTCCGGACTGTGTCTCGAAGCTGGCGGCTTTCCGAACGAGGTCAATATGGCCGAGCAGGAGCAAGTCATCGTGCGGCCTGGCAGCGCATACCGGCAGGTGACGGCGTACCGCGTAGGTGTACGTTCTGGAGTCTGAAACAATTCTTCATATGTTAGGAAGAGCATTACATAACGCCGACTTATCATTTGCTGCAAGACTGAATTACGGGTTTAGGGGTTTGCCCTAGATCACTCGCTTCCTAGAATCCCTCTATAGGTCGCCGAACGCATATTGCGGCGCCGAATAAAACATCCTCGGAGGGAAGCATCATGAAATCGCTGATCAAAGCAGTCGCACTGGTCGTTGTTCTCGCAACCCCGGTCGCTTCGTTCGCACAGTCCGAGCAACCGCTGACCCGCGCGGAGGTCAGGGCGCAACTGGTTCAGATTGAACAGGCCGGCTACAACCCCGCCACTGCAACCGACTCTACCTACCCTGCGGACATTCAGGCAGCCGAAGCACGCGTAGCTGCACAGCATGACGCCACCGGTTACGGTTCTTCGGCAAACGGCTCATCGCAAACCGGCACACCGGCACCCGCTGCGCCTGCAGGCCAGTAAAAAGCCCAACGTTGTCTGTCGTTGCGCAGTTCGATGCGAGCCATGCTTGTTGAAGCATGCGCTCGCATGAACGCGTTCCACTGTGCATGACGATGACAGCGCATTGTCATAAAATCCTTTGACGAAAATAATGTCTCATATATCCTAAGGCGGCAGTCTGGTGGTTCTCGCAGCGCGGTCGGTCCGCATCAGCGAGGACTTCTACTCAACGTCGCTTCGGGTTCCATCGTGAAAGTCCGTGGTCCATTGGTGAGATATCAGCCTGGTCGGGAAAGAACGTTCCTGTCCGGCTGTTCGATCGCTCATCAGGGGAGCAACTGCGCTTCGCCATCCCGCCCCCTGTCCATCGATACCGTGTTGTCGCGTCGCTCTGTCCGTCGACACAACGTCATTGCAGCACCCGCAGCTATCGGGGTGCGTACCGACGAAATCGCGTCGCTTCTGCCTTAGCCCCCTTCTCTTTTCACGAGCAGGTGTTGCATGCGATCAGGCCGCGTTATCTAGCGGTCGAACGTCTGCAATGCATTTGTCTGTCCGCGCTTTGCAAGTCGTCTTGCTAGCGTTGACCGGCTTATAGCGCTCGCCTCTCTGCGTCCCTTTTAGCTCTGCTGTGCGCTTGCGCCGCGGCAGGCGGCGTCGCGTCCTTTATTCGCGTCCCTTACTCATCCGTATTCGTGCGGAACATAAGGACGTGTGGGTCGTCACGCTCGTGCATCTGTGCCTGCGCTGCGGCAAAAACTGATGATCGAAACCAAGGAGATAGTCGAATGAAGATCCGTCATGCCAAGCTTCTCTCGCTCACCGGCACGATGCTGTGCTCGTTGACCGCTTTAACCCCGATGAATGCTGCATACGCAGCGGATACGACGATCAACGTCTACAACTGGTCGGACTACATCGCCAAAGACACGATTTCTGGCTTCGAAAAACAATCCGGCATCACGGTGAAATACGACAGTTACGATAGCGACGACACACTGCAGGCGAAACTGCTGGCAGGCAGTTCCGGCTATGACATCGTTGTGCCCACATCGAGTTATATGGCGCGCCAGATCGAAGCCGGCGTGTATCAGAAGATCGACAAATCGAAGATGCCGAACCTCGCGAACCTTGATCCGGGTTTGATGAAGCTGATTGCCGATGCAGACCCCGGCAATCAATATGGCGTGCCGTGGGCGTGGGGCACCGACGGCGTCGGATATAACGTTCAGGCCGTGAAAAAGGCACTCGGTGCCGACGCGCCGGTTGATAGCTGGTCGCTGTTGTTCGACCCTCAGAATCTTTCGAAGCTGAAGAGTTGTGGCGTGTCTTTCCTCGATGCAGCTGCGGACGTTTTCCCGGCCGTGCTTCAGTACATGCATAAGGACCCGAACAGCACCAATCCTGGCGACTACCAGGCGGCATACGAAGTGCTGAAGAAAGTGCGGCCGTATATCACGCAGTTCAATTCGTCCGGCTACATCAACGATCTGGCGAACAACGATATCTGCGTGGCATTGGGCTATTCGGGCGATGTGGGGATTGCACGGCGACGCGCGTCGGAAGCGAAGCGTTCGTATGACGTGCGATTCTCGAACATCAAGGACGCGGGCTTGCTCTGGATGGACGTGATGGTGATTCCAAAAGATGCTCCGCATCCGGAAGCGGCGATGAAGTGGATGAACTACATCGAAGATCCGAAGGTAAGCGCGGCGATTACAAACGAAGTTTTCTATCCGACTGCGAATCGCGCTGCGAGACAGTTCGTGACGCCGACGATCGAGCAGGATGCGAATGTGTATCCGCCTGAAGCTGTGCTGAACAAGATGACGTTGATGCGGCCGCAGCCTGCGCCGATCATGCGGCTTGAGAACCGGCTGTGGGCGCAGTTGAAGTCGGGGAGTTGAGTTCGGTTTAGCTGGTGTAGTCTGCTGACGGTAGGTGTCACCTTTTTAGCGTGGCGCATGCAGTGGGTGTGTGCGCTACGCCTTTTTTGAAGCTTTTGATTTTTAACTCTGTTTGCATCGAGCCATTATGAGCATTCTGAATATCGTAGATTTTGCGCAGCCGGCCAAGGAAAGCGTTGAGTACATGCCGAAGGCGGAAGCGGTGCTTGCCGGCAATCCCTCGCAGCTTGTTCACACGCATTTTGCCAGCCCGTGTGGGCAGCTCGCGGCCGGTGTTTGGGAAGGAGCCTGCGGGCAATGGACAGTGAACTTCACCGAGAGTGAGTACTGCGAGATTCTCGAGGGCGTGTCTGTGATTCGGGATGCGGATGGGACTAGCAAGACTGTGCAGGCTGGGGATCGATTTTTGATTCCGGCGGGATTTAAGGGAACGTGGGAAGTCGTTGAGCCGTGTAAGAAGATTTTTGTTTCGGTGGAGTTTAAGGGGTAGGAATATCGCTGTCCGGCCGGCGAGCATGTTGTCTGGCGATTCTCGACCGTCGAGCGCGGACTTAAACTGAGCAAGTACTGGCGTTCGAGTTGCCAGCAATGCTCGTTAAAAGAGCAGTGCACGCGACACGTCGACAACGCCGTACTCGTCATTGCGCCCGTGGCTCCTCCGACGTTTTGACACGGTCTGGGCCGAACCCAGTCCGATGGCGAACTTCCGTAGCCGCCCTGAGTGGTCGTACGCGACCTCGGTATATAGAGGTCACCGTTTGCCGACCAGAGCAGCCACTCATGGGGAGTGCCTGCGTTTTTGTGTGCGAAAGGCGCGGTTTCCCGCGCCTTGGCTTGGTTATCCCAACTTGACGAGATTGTGCACCGGCAATGGGCCGCCCGGGATTTGAACCAGCTGGCCGCCGGCCTCGAGCGAACCCAGGTCAATGCCGAAGAAGCCGATCTGCTCGATCAACCCGCTCACGGCCGCTTTCGCCTGCGCGTCGTCTCCCGCGAAGAACAGCACGCGGCGTCCACCCTCGGCCTGCGGATCGTCGGAGAGGAGATGGGCCGGAAGATGGTTGAACGCCTTCACGACGCGTGCGCCCGGCACGCGTTCCGCGAAGGTTCCGCTCGACGTCCGGCCATGCAATTCGACCGGCTTGAACAGCGGCGGCTCGATCGGGTTGTTCGCGTCAATCACGATGCGTCCGCCGAAGTCCGGCAGCCCGGCCAAGGCGCTCGGCAGCTTCGTCCAGTTGACTGCGACAAGGACGATGTCCTGCGCGGCCGCTTGTTCGCGCGTTCCCGGCGTGATCGAGGGGCCGAGCTCGCGCACGAGGTCGGCGAGTGAGGCCGGGCCTCGGCTGTTCGCAATGACGGCTTTGAGGCCTTTGCCCGCCAGCGCTCTCGCGAATGCGGACCCGATGGCGCCTGCTCCGATGATACCGATGGTGCTCATAACGATGCTCCTGGTGAAGAGTGATAAATCAAGTGGTAAGCCGGCAAGGAGAAGGACATCTGAGGTTCACTCCCGGGGCTAGGTGACCGCATGTTGCCGCCTTTATTGCTTGAGGATTAGTCGGGAATCGCTTGAATTATTTTCAAGCAATGCTTTAATATTCCCGCATGGAAACCCTCGCCAATCTTGAGTCGTTTGTCCGCAGCGCGGAAACGGGCAGCTTCTCCGCGGCCGCGCGGCGCCTTGCACTGACACCCGCCGCCGTCAGCCGGAACGTTGCGCTGCTCGAACGCAATCTTGGCGCGCGACTGTTCCAACGCTCGACGCGCAAACTCACGTTGACCGAGGCAGGCGAGCGCTTTCTCGTGGAAATCGGCGGCAATCTGGATGCGCTGCAGGCGGCAATCGCGTCCGTCTCGAACGATCGCAGCGAGCCGGCCGGCGTGCTGAAGGTCAGCATGGCGCCGACGTTCGGCATCACGTACGTCATGCCGCTGCTGCCGGCGTTCCTCGCACGCTATCCAATGATTCGTCCGGATTGGCACTTCGAGAACCGGCCGGTTGACCTGATTGAAGAGGGATACGATGCGGCGCTGGGTGGTGGCTTCGATCTCGCACCGGGTGTCGTGTCGCGCGCATTGGCGCCTGCGCATCTCGTGGCGGTCGCGTCTCCGGCGTACATGGTCGGCCGCCTAACACCGGCCGATCCCGGCGATCTTGCGGACCTCGACGGCATCGTGATGCGCTCGAGCCGCACGGGCCGCGTGCGCCACCGGACAATGCGTAACGCGGTGGGCAATGAGATGCCCGCACGGCTCGGCGAGACCATCATGGTCAATGACCCGGCAGCGATGCGCGAGGCAGCGATTCTCGGACTGGGCGTTACGCTGCTGGCCGTGTCGGACGTGCTGTCGTCGATTGAACGGGGGGAACTCGTGCGATTGTTACCGCGCTGGTACGCGGACGCTGGGGCGATCTCGATCTATTACGCGACGCGAGCGCTGCTGCCGGCGAAAACACGGGTGTTTGTCGATTTTGTTGTTGAGGCGTTCGAGCGGGAGCGGTTGGCTGAGAGGTTTGCGGGCAGCATCGGTTGAGTCGCGCCGGGCAGGCAAACAGGGGTCATTTATCGGTCCCCCTGTCCCGCCTTGTGCGAAGCACTGGTCTCCCGTCGGCTCCCGCGCCCGCATCCCAGCGCGATCATCTGAGAAGCGTCGTCGCAAGCACTCAAGGTAGGCTTGGCCGCACATGCGCACAAGTATCCGCATCAGTTGTCCGGCGGTCAGCAGCAGCGCGTCGCGATTGCGCGGGCACTGGTGCGGCGCACGCTCGAACTGCAAGCCCTGATGCGCGAAGACCCGATAGAAGAAGATGAAATCGCGGCGATGCGCGACGCCGTCGTGCACGCGCAAGCGGCAGCGGACGAAGGCGACTGGCGCAGCGTCGGCACCTACAGTCTGCTGTTTCACCGGCGCATCGTGCAGTTGCTCGGCAGCCCGCTGTTCGACACATTCTTCACGACGATACTGGCGCAACTGCGCCTCGTGTTTGCCTCGGCCCCCGACGAGCGGCGCTTCCAGCGTCCATGGATTGCGAAGGATCAGGAGATTCTCGAACTGATCGCGAGTGGGCGCATGTGGGCCTCGCGCACGCGCCAGTTGCAGCAGGCGCATGTGAGCACCTTCGACCGCCTGTGGTCGACGCTACCCTTCCTGCGCCCCCTGGTGACGATCACCGACGACAGCCTCGCCGACTACGGCGTCGACGAGCATGGCGGCCGCGTTCACGACCTGCTCGGCACGCGTTGCGATCCGTACGTGAACCGCATGCTGACGGGTGAGGATTTCCATTTCCACTGCCACTCGAACCTGACGCGCGCGATCCGCTGGAGGTATGCCGTCCGCTCGGCATCGAGATCTACCGGCTCGCACCGCAGATGCTGGAAGGATGGACCTCACCTGCGGTCGCTGCGTACAAGGGGCAGCACGGGATGACCCTGCAGCAGCCGCAGTGGAAGTGTGGGTGCTGAGGATTCTGTATCAGCGCAAGGCTTGCAAGCTCGCGTGGCAAACGCAACGCGCCGATCTAACTTCTCGCCGATGACAGCTCGGTGCGCTTGCGCTGCAGGAACCGGCGTACGGCCGGATCACGCTCGAGTCCGATCGCGAGATCGTACGCGCCGAGCGCTTCGGCCGTCGCGCCGGCACGCGCAAGCAGATCGGCGCGCGCGGCCCAGTACGGTTGGTAGTCGGTCAGCCGCGGATCGTCCGCGTAGGGCTCGATCGCGTCGAGCGCCGCCTGCGGGCCGTCCCATTCCGCCAGGGCGAGCGCACGGTTCACCGCAACCACCGGCGACGGCGCAATCGCGAGCAGCGCATCGTAGAGCTGCACGATCTCGTCCCAGTTCGGGCGATGCGTCTGGCAACGATAAATGTGCGCTGACTGCAGCGCGGCTTCGAGCTGAAAGCGTCCGATTGAGTTGAATGTACTCGCGCGTCGCAGCAGCGCGTTGGCTGCGTCGATCATCGGTGTGTTCCATGTCGCAGGATTCTGAGCCGACAGCGGCACGTAGTCTCCGGCCGCATCTCGTCGCGCATCGCGCCGCGCCTGCGCATACAGCATTAGCGCGAGCAGACCCAGTGCCTCTGGCTCCTCGGGCAGCAGCTCGATGAGCAACTGTGCAAGAAACAGCGCCTCACCGACGAGATCGCGTCGCTCGGTATCGCCGCAGACCGGATCGGTCCACCCTTCCGCGTACGCCGCATAGACTGCTTCCAGCACGGCAGCAAGCCGGCCGGGCAGCTCCTCGCGCTCGGGTATGCTGAACGGAATACCCGCTTCGCGGATCTTGTTCTTCGCTCGCGCGAGGCGCTTGCTCATTGCGGCGGGCGACATCAGGAACGCGGACGCAATCGTCTTCGCTTCGAGCCCCAGCACCACCTGCAGCATCAGTGGCGTGCGAATCGCGGCCTCGAGCGCAGGGTGCGTGCACGCGAACAGCAGCGCAAGCCGCCGGTCGGGCAACACGCCTGCCTCATGCTCGTCGATCTCGTCAGCGAGGATCGTGAGCTGGTTCACCACTTCGTCGCCGACATGCCGATGGCGCGCGCCATCGATCGCCCGGCGGCGCGCAACCGTCATCAGCCACGCTTCGGGATTCGCGGGGCAGCCGCGCTCGGGCCAATCCGCAAGCGCGGCCGCAAACGCGTCGGCCAGCGCGTCCTCGGCGGCGGCGACGTCGCGCGTGCGCATCGCCAGCAGCGCGACGAGCTTGCCGTAACTGCGGCGAGCGACCGCCTCGGCAATCGAACGCGCGGCGCCATCAGCTTCACGGCCGCCGCCGGACGGACTCATACAGCAGATGGGGCGTCGTAGGGGGCAGTCCAGACCGGGCGCACTTCCATGAGGCCGTGCGCCGCGCCGGGGCAACGCGACGCCCACGCGATCGCCGCGTCCAGGTTGGGCACGTCGATCAGGTAGTAGCCGGCGAGCTGCTCCTTCGAATCGGAAAACGGTCCGTCAAGCACCTGCGGCTTGCCGTCGACGAGCCGCACCGTGGTGGCCGAGTTCGTGTTCTGCAGCCGGTTGGCGCCCACCAGCACCTCCGCTTTTTTCAACGATTCGGTGTACGCGTGATACGCGGCGACACCTTGCTGCCGCTCGCTGTCGGTCATCTGGTTCCAGCCGTTTTCTTCCGAATAGATCATCAATAGGTATTGCATATGAGCCTCCGTCATGGGGTTGAGGCGGTGTACATATCGGGCCGCCATGACAATGACGCTCGGGCGGCATGCTAACGGACAGGCGGTGGCGAAAAAATTGCTGACGGCGCACCGACCTTAATCGTTCGACTTCGTCGAGGGCCTTGCGCGCGCTCCACCGCCAACTGCGCAGCTTACGCCCTATAGTTCGACGGCGCGATGCCGTATGCCTGCCGGAAAGCGCGGTTGAAGTGGCTTTGATCGTAGAACCCGACTTTCTGAGCGACTGTTGCGATCGCTTGCGAGCTTCGCGACAAAAGCGCACAAGCGCGTTCGAGACAAAGACGGAGCAGCCACGCGTGGAACAGGGGGTGATGGCACGTGTTGGCGGACGTCAGCAAAGTATAACGCTGCCGAAATCGAGCAGCTTCGTGTTCAGTCACCGATCGCTCGCGCATCTTGCCGCGTGTCCGCCTGCTCACGCATCAGCAGGAACAACGCGATAAGCACAAGCACTATCGTCAAGCCAACGAAGAGCAATGTCGCGCGTTGAATATCGGCGAGTTGCACGGCAATGCCAAGGCCGATCACAGGTAGTGAGATCGCCACATAAAGGACGACGAAAAAGCTGGACGTGACTTCCGCTCGCCTGTGCGCCGGCGTCGCGGACGCGATCTCGCCCAACCCGGCGCGGAAGCTGATGCCTTGCCCGATTCCTGCCAGGGCGGTGCCGAGCAAAAGCGCACCGAGCGACCGCTCCGGCACGCACAGACCAACACATATCAGTCCCACGACGAGTCCAACGCAGCCAGCCGCTTGCCTCCACCGGGCAGAAATGACCGTCTGCACGATTTGCCCGAGTGCGGAGCACGCGAACAGCAGGAACACGATCGCGCCGGTCACGATGCCGCTGTGAAAGCCGAGTACGACCCGAATCAGTTGCGGGGCGACAGCCGCAAAGAAGCCCACCACGACGAAACCGGCAAACCCCGCCAGCGCGGCAGGAATAAACGCACGGCGTACTTCGGCAGGAAGCGAAATTTTCTGGATGCCGAGCTTCACCCGCGCAGGAATCGTAGCGGTCTCCGGCACGCCAAGGACGACTAGCGCGGCGACGCCCACCAACGCGAGATGCGCGGCATAGGGCAGGCGCATCGGCCAGGGGAATAGTTCGACAAGGATGCCGCTTAACAAAGGACCACAACCCAGCCCGAGCATATTGGACGCCGTAGCCGCGAGCATGGCTTTGCCGCGCCGCGCAGGTGGCGCGAGTTCGATCACAGCTACGGTGGCGGTTCCTGTGAAGATGCCGGCGGAGATTCCCGACAACAGGCGGCCGAGCATCAGCAGCGCCAACCCGTCGCTGAGCAGGAACATCAGCGCTGATGCGGCTGACGCACACAGTCCCGCCAGCAGCATGCGACGACGGCCGAGCTGATCGGACCAGTTGCCGACCAGTAGCAGTGCACCCAGCACCCCGATTGCATACGAGGCGTAGATCACCGTGATGAGGGTCGGTGTAAAACCATACTGCAGTTGGTAGTACCGATAGATTGCCGTCGGTAGCGTTGTACCCATCATGTTGATCGCGAACGCCAACGCGACAGCCAGAAATGCGATCGGGGATTGCGGTGTGACAGCAGTTGCTTTCATGAAACGTCCCAACGGTTGCTCGAAGACTGTGGGCAATTATGGGCAATTTCTCACGGCCTTGCTGGCGGCTCGACAGTGGCGGTCAGCTTCGACCTTGCATTACGGCGACGGCGCTAAGCGATTGGCACCTCACGCGGACGTAGGTGATCGACCCGCTTTTCGCCGTGGTCGAACTCGCGCCGCGCCAATTCCATTTCGCTCATATGGACTTCGACCCAATCCCATATCCCGCAGATCTTGTCGAGCAGGCTCCGCCCCAGCGGCGTCAGCTGATAGTCGACCCGCGGCGGGATCACCGGATGCACGTAGCGCGTAACGAGGCCGTCACGCTCAAGCTGCCGCAATGTCTTGGTGAGCATTTTCTGGCTCACGCCCTCCACCACTTCGCGCAGCCGCGAAAAACGCATCTCGCCATGCGTACCGAGCGCGTCGATGACGAGGATCGTCCACTTGTCCGCGATCTGCTCGATGATGTTCCGCGCCAGGTCGTCGGTTTTTTTTTGCGGGTTGTCGTGCGCGTAAGCGCCGTCGTAGCAATTAGTTTCCATGGGGAAAGTATGAAACTGTCAGGTGCCTTCTTGTGATCGCCGGATGCGGCTGAAATAATCGGCTCGCCTGCCCGTCCGATGGGCACGTCGC
Organism: Paraburkholderia sediminicola; assembly: GCF_046026675.1. Lineage (GTDB taxonomy): Bacteria > Pseudomonadota > Gammaproteobacteria > Burkholderiales > Burkholderiaceae > Paraburkholderia > Paraburkholderia sediminicola_F. The sequence goes on from NZ_JAQQEY010000002.1 coordinate 3,775,558, forward strand.
CGTTAGTCAGATCGCATTCGACCCGGATTCGGTGCTTTACGTAGTGCTTTGATTAGAGAGCTTCACATGACTATTGAAACAATCGCAATTGAAGGTTTAACGACCCCCGTCTCACGCATCGGCCTTGGCACCTGGGCAATTGGCGGATGGATGTGGGGCGGCACCGATGAGAAAGACTCGATCGCGGTGATCCGCCGGGCGCTCGACAGCGGTGTCAATCTGATCGACACAGCGCCGGTGTACGGCTTCGGCGCTTCGGAGGAGATTGTCGGCAAGGCGCTGGCCGATGGGTATCGGCACAAGGCGGTCATCGCGACCAAGGTCGCATTGGAATGGCACGACGGTGCGGTGTTCCGCAATTCGTCGCCAGAGCGCATTCGTCAAGAAGTAGAGGATACGCTTCGGCGCTTGCGGACAGATTACATCGATCTGTATCAGGTGCACTGGCCCGATCCGCTCGTGCCGATCGAAGAGACCGCCGCGGTGCTCGACGATCTGCGCAAGGAAGGCAAGGTGCGGGCGCTGGGCGTCAGCAACTTCTCGCCTGCGCAAATGGACGCGTTCCGGCGCGTGGCGCCGCTATCGGCCACGCAGCCGCCGTACAACCTGTTCGAGCGCGATATCGATCGTGACGTGCTGCCGTACGCAAAACAGCATGGGCTCGTCGCGCTTGCCTATGGGGCACTATGCCGCGGGCTGCTGGCGGGGCGCATCGGCGTCGAGACACGCTTCGAGGGCGACGATCTGCGCCAGCGCGACCCGAAGTTTCGCGAGCCGCGTCGCGAGCAGTATGTCGCGGCCGTGAAAGCACTCAACGTGTTCGCGCGCGATAACTTCGACAAGTCGGTGCTCGCGCTGGCGGTGCGCTGGGTGCTCGATCGCGGCCCGACGATCGCGCTGTGGGGCGCACGTCGTCCGGCACAGTTGGACGGGATTGAAGATGTGTTCGGCTGGCGCCTCGACGAGAAGGCGTTCGAGCAAATTGACGCGATTGTTGCGCAGTTCGTCAAGGATCCGGTCGGGCCGGAATTCATGGCGCCCCCAGAACGTGTGCTCGTAGCATGACAGGGAGCTATCGAACATGCGAATCCATCGACGCACCTTCATGCTCCATTCAATCGGCGCCGCAGCGCTCGCGATCAGCGGACGCACCGTCTGGGCGGCGCCCCCGCAGCTTCTGGAGAGCGATCCCGCTGCGCAGGCACTCGGGTACAAGACCGATGCAGCCCATGTCGACCGCACAAAATATCCCCATTTCAGCGACAACCAGCGCTGTACGAACTGCCAGTTCTTCCAGGGCAAGCCAGCCGACACCAGCGCGCTCTGTGCGCTGTTCGGCGCAAAACAAGTGAGCGGTACGGGATGGTGCAACGCTTATCAGGCAAGAGCATGAACGACGTGCGCAGGTAGGCGATGCCAGGCAGCGCCGACGGGTGTGGCGTGCGTCGACAACAAGGAGTGAACCGATGGAACTGATTGTGAATGGCGTGCATCACAACGTCGACGCCGACGCGAACATGCCGCTGCTATGGGCGGTGCGTGACCTGTTGGGGCTGCATGGCACCAAGTTCGGCTGCGGCATAGGCGCATGCGGCGCCTGCACCGTACATCTGGATGGCGTGGCGGTGCGTTCATGCGTCACCTCACTGAGCGATGTACAAGGCAAGCCCGTGACGACGATCGAAGGCCTGGGCAAAGGCGGCGAGCATCCCGTGCAGCGAGCGTGGAAAGCCGCGAATGTGCCGCAGTGCGGCTACTGTCAGCCTGGCCAGATGATGCAGGCTGCGTCGCTGCTAAAACAGACGCCGAAGCCGAGCGACGAGCAGATCGTCGAAGCGATGTCCGGCAATGTCTGCCGCTGCGGCACCTATCAACGCATCAAGGTTGCCATCAAGGCAGCGGCGGAGCAGGCGTAATGAGCGAGATCGTCAATCTGAGCCGGCGCCGGGTGCTGAAAGGCACCTTGGCGGGCGGGGTGGTATTGGGCCTGCAGGTCGGCGGCGCGCGCATGGCGTTTGCAGCGAGCCCGCTCGCCTCGGCGAGCGACGCGAAAACGGTATTTTCGCCGAACGTCTATGTATCGGTCGCGCCGTCGGGCGAGATCGTGCTGGTCGTGCATCGCTCCGAGATGGGCACCGGCATCCGCACCAGCCTCGCAATGATCCTCGCCGACGAACTCGATGCCGACTGGAACACCGTCAAGGTTGTGCAGGCACAAGGCGATGCGAAGTACGGCGACCAGAATACCGATGGCTCGCGCAGCATCCGCCAGTTCTTCCAGCCACTGCGCGAGGCAGGCGGCTCCGCACGGCAGATGTTGATGGCCGCCGCCGCTGCGCAGTGGCGCGTGAGCCCGGCGAGTTGCCGGACTGAACCGGGTCATGTGGTGCATGCGGCGAGTGGGCGGCGCCTTTCATACGGCGCAGTGGCCGCAGCCGCGGCGCGTCAGCCAGTGCCCGGCCGCGAAACGCTGCACCTGAAAAACGAGGACACGTGGCGCTATATCGGCAAGTCGCTGCCGATCGTCGATCTCGACGATATCGTTCACGGCCGCGCGACGTACGGCATCGATGTCGTGTTACCCGGTATGACGTATGCGTCGGTCGAACGTTCGCCCGTGTACGGTGCAACGCTCAAAAGCGTCGACTCGACCGAAACAATGAAGGTGCCCGGCGTGCTGCACGTGGTGCGCATTTCTTCCGCGCCGCTGCCCGCCGGCTTCCGGCCGCTGGGCGGCGTCGCGGTGATAGCGACCAACACGTGGGCCGCGCAGCAAGGGCGTCAGAAACTGAAGCTCGAATGGAACCTCGGGCCGAATGGCACTTACGATAGCCACGCGTATCGCAAGGCGCTTGAGGACACCGCGCGGCAGCCTGGGAAAGTTGTGCGCAACAACGGCGATACCGCGGGCGCGCTGAAAAACGCTGCACGACATGTGTCAGCGGACTATTACGTACCACATCTGGCGCACGCGGCAATGGAGCCGCTGGCTGCGACTGCATCGTTTGCGAACGGCGCAGTCGAGGTCTGGACCGCGACGCAAAACCCGCAGCAGGCGCGTACAACCGTCGCACAGGTGCTCGGCCTGCAGGAGCAGGCCGTGACGATCAATGTCACGTTGCTCGGCGGCGGCTTCGGCCGCAAGTCGAAACCGGACTATGTGGCCGAGGCCGCGTTCCTGGCGCGCGAAGTCGGCGCACCCGTCAAGCTGACGTGGACACGCGAGGACGACATTCGAAACGACTACTTCCATGCCGTGTGCGCGCAGCACATGGAAGGCGGACTCGATGCGCAGGGCAGGACGATAGCGTGGTTGCACCGGAGCGTGTTTCCGTCGATCGGTTCGACGTTCACGCCGAACGTCGTTTATGGTTCGGCGGGCGAACTCGGTCAGGGCGTGACCGACATGCCTTATGAAGTCGCCAACGTGCAGTGCGAAAACGGAGCGGCGCCCGCGCATACACGTATCGGCTGGTATCGCTCCGTGTACAACATTCCGCACGGCTTCGCGCTGGGCTCGTTCGCCGACGAGCTCGCCGCCGCTGCGCGACAGGATCCGGTGCAGCATCTGCTCGCGCTGCTGGGCAGTCCGCGCCATGTCGATCTGCATGCGCTGGGGGTCGACTATCCGAACTACGGCGCGTCGATCGACGAGTATCCGATCGATACCGCGCGCTATGCCGCGGTGGTCCGCGCGGCGGCGGTGCGGTCGAACTGGTCCGCCGCGTTGCCCGCTCGCCATGGGCGCGGCATCGCCGTTCATCGCAGCTTTCTGTCGTATGTCGCCGCCGTCGCGCAGGTGCAGGTTGCCGATGATGGCTCGGTGCGCGTGACGCGTATCGATCTGGCGATCGACTGCGGACGTATCGTCAATCCCGATCGCGTGATCGCACAGTTCGAAGGGGCTGTCGTGATGGCGCTCGGCAACACGCTATACAGCGAACTGACCTTCAGTAGCGGCGCGGCCGACCAGTCGAACTTCACCGACTACCGTGTCGCCCGTATCGACTCCGTGCCGGAAACGCACGTATATATCGTGCCAAGCGCTGCACCGCCTGGCGGTGTTGGCGAACCGGGTGTGCCGCCGACAATGGCTGCGATCTGCAACGCGATCTTCAATGCGACAGGCACGCGGATTCGGGCGTTGCCGGTCGATAGCGCGTTGTTGAAGCGGGCGTGAACGGCGGTTTATCGGTCATGTCTCATTGTGTCGCGCCGGCGTGCCGCAATGCATTCTCCGCAGCCGGGTTGTGCTGTGCGATCGCCATTTGCAACGCGGTCCCGCCACGCGCATCGACATGATTCGCGTTGGCGCCGTGCGCGACAAGCACCGGAATCATATCGAGTCGGCCGAATAGCGCAGCAAACGACAATGCCGTTTCCCCCGCGTTGTTGGTTTGATCGATGTCGCAATGCGTGTCGAGCAACATCGTCGCGATATTCGTCTCGCCTTTGAAGAGCGCCCCCATCAGTGCCGTGTTGCCATGCCGATCAGCAGCGCAAGCGTTGGCGCCTGCAGAAAGAAGGGCCTTCAATGTCTCCGGATGATTGTCATACGCGCTAAGGATCAGCGCGGTATAGCCTTCGGGCGTCGTTGTCTCGAGCGGGAAATGCGCGTCGATCAACGCCTGAACGATATCCGTGCGTCCCGCACGCGCCGCGACAAACCAGTCTTCGGTGTAACGCGGCGTGTCCGTCACGGCGGAATACGTTCCCGGCTGATACACATGCTGTGCGCAACTTGCCGTCAACAGTGCGGCCAGGGTGGCGACCGCCACGGTCCGAACAAGGCGCCGGGCAGTGAAAGAGCATTGCATTGCGTTCTCCGTAAGAAAGCCTGTCTAATCAGTTGGGAAGCCTGCTTGCGCAGGCTCCCGTGTATGCTTCAGTTATCGCTCAGGTGTGCGGCTGCATCCTTCACACGGGTGACATCCGCGTTGGTCGCACGCGCGAGGCGGGTACCGTAGTCGGCATCAGCCTTATAGAAGTACGAGAGCATTGCGTACTTGTTCGCGTCGTTGGTCACGCGGCCAAGGTCGCCCGACAGCGCCGTGATCAGATCGGTCTTGCCGGTCTCGGACAGCGTCCGGTAATACTCGCCGGCCTGACGGAAGTCGAGCGTCTTGTGGATCGCTCTTTGCTGGGTTGTCCCCTTCAGCGGCGTCTGCACGGACTTGTACTTGTCCTGCTGTGAGATTTCGGCGACTCCGGACGGCTCGTAGTTCACTTCGCCCTTTCGATCCCCCTCGTTCATGAAGCCGTCCTGGTTGTTGTTGTAGACCGGGACGATGGGGCGGTTGATCGGCAACTGGTTGTAGTTCGGGCCGAGGCGATACATCTGCGTATCGGCATAGGAGAACAGGCGGCCCTGCAACATCCGGTCCTCGGAAGGTTCGATCCCCGGCACGAGCCGCGACGGCGCGAAAGCCGATTCTTCCGTGGACTCAAAATAGTTGTCCGGAACGCGGTTGAGCGTCATCGTGCCCACCTTCTGCTCCGGGACGGAAGACGGCCACACCTTCGTGTCATCCAGCGCATCGAAGTCGAATTTGTCCACGTCCTTCGGCGAGAGCACCTGGATGTAAAGGTCCCACTGTGGATATGAACGCGCCTTGACGGAGTTGTACAGGTCATTGGTCATCAGATTCCAGTCCGCGCCGATCGAATGCGGGATATCCTGGGGACGAATTCCTTCGACACCCTGACGGCTCTTCCAGTGAAACTTCACGTAGTGAACTTCCCCTTTTGCATTGACGAACTTGAAGGCGTGCACGCCGTAGCCGTCCATGTGGCGATACGAATCCGGCATGCCCTCGTCCGTGTAGAGGTGCGTCAGCATGTTCGTCGCTTCGGGCGAATGGGCGAAAAAGTCGAACGCCAGATTCGGATCCTGCACGCCAGTCACCGCCGATGGCTTGTTCGCATGCACGAAGTCAGGAAACTTGATGGCGTCCCGAATGAAGAAAATCGGCCAGTTGATGCCGACCATGTCCCAGTTGCCTTGCTGCGTGTAGAACTTGATAGCGAAACCGCGCGGGTCTCGTGCCTGCTCGGGCGACCCGCGATAGCCCATCACTGTCGAGAATCGGACGAAGACCGGGGTCTTCGTCCCAGGCGTGAACACCTGGGCAGTGGTCAGCGAACTGAGGTCTGTAGTCGGCACGAACTCGCCAAAGATACCTGTGCCACGCGCATGCACGACGCGCTCGGGTATACGCTCCCGGTCGAAGCGCTGCAGTTTCTCGATGAGATGAGAGTCCTGCAAAAGAACCGGACCTTCGGGGCCTGCCGTTTGGGAGTTCTGGTTATCGCCGACAGGCGACCCGCTATCCTGGGTCATATCCACGGCATATGCCGGTTGAGCGATCGCCATTGCCGAGACGATCGAGAAAATGCTTGCTGCAATCTGTGTCTTCAGTATTTTCACGTTGTATTCCTGGTTCAGGGGGAAACCAGAAGAATCCTATGACCCAGTCATTCGATTATCCAATCTCTTTTTCCTATCATTTCAATAGCCACTGAATTACTCTGGCAAATAAAAATTACAAAAATAAAGTTGACAATTGACGTGAATTTCCCCGAAGAGACTGCAGATTCCATGACGGAAATGTGAATTAAAGGATCATTCGGAATTTCGTGGGGGAAATCTGCCGTGGGTCTTGCTGCATTGCCCTTTTCTCAACAATGACACCGCGTCACGCTTGCGGCGACCTGCGTATGCGCCGTGCGTGGTGGCGCTATGCGCGCTTTATTCAGTTTGAATAGCTTCAACTGAATTTATTATTTTCACGCATACCCTTATGAATGATACGTTTTTATCCAGCATATCCACAAGATGTTTAATTATTTTATAAACGACCTTAACTTAACCTTATCTTTGCGCGGAATAGCGATAATTAAATCAGGAGCGTGAGCATGCGCGCCAATAATTGGAGATGTCTTTCCTGATTTCATACTCGTCTCGAATGCGAATTGAAGCGTTATCAATAATCATTCATGCGACAAAGCGCTTGCGTGGGTTCGGGATCGCGAAAGCCACGCAAGCGACAGCGCTGCGCTTTAGAACTGATGCCGCACGCCGAGCAGTACCATCGTCTCCGAGTTCTTACCCGAATCGAGACCATAGGAGCCGATTGACGCGGTAGCTGCCGTACTGCCGCCTGTGCCATCGGCCGTTCGACCAGATGCCTTCTGATATGCAGCGAGCGCGTAGACGTCAGTACGCTTCGAGAAGGTGTAATCGGCACCCAGGCTGACCTGATTGTAGGTTGCGTCGGTTTGCGCGCCGCCGTCGCCCTTGGTGAAGTTGTAGCCGACGCCCAGTGTCGTCGTGGGAACCGGTTTGTAGTTCACATAGACCGTAGCGTTGTTAAAGTGGGTATCGGCCGACAGCGACCCTTCTCCGTATGCGACATTGCTGTATGCCGCGCCGAACTGGAACAAGCCGAATTGATAACTCGCGGCCGCACGAATCATGCTCACCGACTTTGCCGAGAATAGTCCGCGATTGATACTCGAAAAATAGGGGTTGTCGGTCGTCGGTGCGCTAGCGCCCGGTGCGAGCGACACACCGCTGCCGGTCAACACGAAATCGTTCGCGAAGTTCGCGTGAAGATACCCGGCGGCAAGATTCAGTGGACCGTTCGCATATGCCGCTGCAAGCGCATAGGTCTGACCGCTCGACGCGTTGCCCGCGACTCCGCCGAGCGCATACATTCCTTCCCACTGAAAGCCCGCGTAACTCGGGCTCACATACTTCACGGCATTATTGACGCCAAGGCTTTCGTCGTAGTTGTCGAGATCGCCCGGCGTCGCGAACGCCGAACCGAAGATCGCGTCCTCCGTCAGCGGTTCGATGAGGTCGACTAGCGGATCGAATTGCCGTCCGAGCGTGACGGTGCCGAGCGGAACGCTCGCCAGGCCGACGGTCGCAACGCGGCCGAACTCCCGCCCGTTGTTGTTCAGCGCGCCGTTGCTGAGAACAAAGCCGTTTTCGAGCCTGAATACCGCGGAGAGTCCGCCGCCTAGATCTTCCGTGCCCTTCAAGCCCCAGGAGTTGGCGCTCAGCGTCCCGTTTATCATCTGGAACGCGCTGCCCGTTCCGCCATTCGTTTTCGGCAGATTGCTCACGTAGCCGATGGCGGTATCAAGCGTGCCGTATAGCGTCACGCTGCTCTGCGCCTGTGCGGCACTGGCCAGTGCGCTACAGGCAAGCGCCGCCAGAAGTTTTATCTTCATCTGATCTCTTCTTCGTTGAATTGAAATTGCATCTGCCCAATGTGGCTGCATCTTCACCATCCCCTGAATCTCGGCCATTGATCGACAATCTCGCGCGATCCAGTCTGTATGACCGTGTAGTGATCGTGCTGGGCAGCGGTCGGGCACGCATGATTGGGCAGAATGCGCACCAGCGAGCCGATGGGCAGTTGCGGTAACTGCGCGTCCGCCCCGCTGCGCAGCGCGAGAATGCCCTGCTCCTGATTCGCCTGGGCCATGATCAAGTCGGGGTACGGCACGCCATCGACATCGCAGACCACGCCGTAGCCCTGATCGAGCTTCTGTGATGCCGTGCCGCGATCGCGCGACATCGCCATCCAGCCCGCATCGACCAGAATCCAACCCTTGTCGGCTTGATGGCCGATCACAGTCGCGAGCACGCTGAGCGCGATGTCGTCGATGGTGCACACGTTGAGACCCGCCATCACGAGATCGAAGAACACGAACACCCCGGCGCGCACTTCCGTGACGCCGCTCAGATCGCGCGCGAAATGAGCCGTCGGCGTCGACCCCACGCTCACTACTGGCGCGGGAAGACCCGCATCGCGCAACACGGCCGCACACGCAACCGCTTCCGCACGTTCGCGCTCGGCCATCGCGCTGATCGCTTCGACGGTGTCGCACCCGTACGACTCGCCCGCATGGGTCATGACGCCGCGCAACAGCGCGCCGCCCTCACGCAGCACACGACCGATGGCCACAAGTTGCTCAGAAGCCTTGCGGCTTACGCCGGCACGATGACCGTCCGAGTCGATCTCGATCAGCGTGGGAATGGGATCGCGACTGATGCGTGACTGCTTCGCGACCGCGTGGGCGGCATCCAGGTTGTCGACCACCACCGAAAGATCGACCCCACGCCGACGCAATGCCGTCACGCGATCGAGCTTGCCCGGCGCGATACCGACGGCATAGAGGATGTCGCGCACGCCGCCCTCCGCGAACTGTTCGGCCTCGCGCAACGTTGATACCGTCGCGGGGCCGGCTTGGCCATCCATGACACGGCGCGCAACGTCGAGCGACTTCGCCGTTTTCAGGTGCGGACGCAGATTGACGCCGAGCCCCGTGAGCCCTCCCCGCAGACGGGCAATGTTGCGGGTCATCCGGCTTTCGTCGAGCAGAAGCGCGGGCGTGGCCAGATGTTCGATTGATCGGGTTGGAGCAGGAACGTATTGCGAATCGCCGACGATGTTCGGCTCACCGCGCGAGCGCGGTGTTGGCATGATGCTGGTCATGAGTCGGAATGTAGAAAGAAGTGAACGCACTTACAGCGCGACGACGCCGGTCTTGATCTGGGCAAAGCTGCGCAGCCCCTCCGCCCCTTTTTCGCGGCCGTAGCCCGAGCGTTTGAAGCCGCCAAACGGCAGCTCGACGCCGCCGGACGCGCCGTACGTATTGACGAAGACCTGTCCGGCCAGCACTTCCCGGATCATCCGGTGCGCGGTGCCGATGTCGCGCGTCCATACGCCGGCGACAAGACCGTAGTCGGTACCATTCGCGAGGCGCACCGCTTCATCAATATCGCGGAACGGCGTGACGGCCAGCACAGGACCGAATACTTCTTCCTGACCGATCGCGCTGTACGGATCGACGTTGTCGATCAGCGTCGGCTGGAAGAAAAATCCGTCGCCCAGTACACCGCCGTTGAGTGCATCGCCGCCGACAACGATTTTTGCGCCGTGACTGCGCGCCCGTTCGACGAACGACATGACGCGGCCGCGCTGAGTCTTCGAAATCAGCGGACCCAGTGCCGGGTCATTCAGCGCGGGACCGATCTCCACGTTGGCGAAGGCCTGCGCAATGCGCGCCACCATCACGGCGTGCAGGCTCTCGTGAACCAGCAGCCGCGAACCGGCTGAGCACGTCTGACCTGCGTTTTGCAGGATCGCGTTGATCACCCCCGGCACCGTGCGTTCAAGATCCGCATCGGCGAATACGATATTCGGCGACTTGCCGCCCAGTTCCATCGTCGCAGGAATCACGCGGTTCGCCGCCGCGTGAGCGATGATGCGCCCCACTTCGACCGAGCCGGTGAATGAGATGTGGTCGATGTCGTCGTGCCCTGTCAATGCCGCGCCCGCGGTCTCACCGTACCCGGTTACGACATTGAGAGCGCCCGCAGGCAGACCTGCTTCGAATGCGAGCGATGCGAGCCGCACGGCGGTCAACGGCGCCTCTTCGGCGGGCTTCAACACGCAGCAGTTGCCCATCGCGAGCGCCGGCGCAATCGTGCGCGCGAAAATCTGCATCGGGTAATTCCACGGGATCACGTGCGCCGTCACGCCATGCGGCTCCCATTCCGTGAAGATCATCGTGTCCGCATTCAGCGGGATCGATGAACCGTAGTGTGTTTCCACCGCACTGGCGTAGAAGTCGAAATACCGGGCGGTGAGTTCCGCGTCGCGTCGCGCCTGCTTCAACGGCTTGCCGGTTTGCAACGCTTCGAGATGCGCGAGATCCGCCTCGTCACGCTTGATCAGTTCGGCGATGCGCCGCAGAATACGCGCACGCTCGGCAACCGCGACCCTGCGCCATTGCCGCGACGCGCGCCGTGCCGCACGCACAGCGCGATCGATTTCATCGGGACCGCAATCCGCTGTTTGGGCGATCGCCTTGCCGCTGGACGGGTCCAGCACCGCAGCCGTGTTGAGTGTTTCGACCGACTCCGCGTCGATAAAGGCTGCCGTCTGTTTCATTGTGTGACTCCTGTAGGGGCGTAAGCCGGCCGCCGCATGAGCGGCCGAACATTGCGGGAATGCATGGGATGCCTAGCGCGCGGTAAAGCCGCCGTCGAGCACGAGATTCATGCCGACCGCGAACGAGCTTTCGTCGCTGGCCAGAAAAAGTGCGCCGTAGGCGATTTCGCGCGCGTCGGCGACACGCATGATCGGCGCCCACGATGCCTGAGCCGCGGCGGTCTTCGCTGGATCGAGACTATTGTCGACTTCCGCCTGCAACAGCGGCGTACGCGTAATGCCTGGGCACAACGCATTGACGCGAATGTTGTGTCGGATCAGGTCGAGCGCGATCGATTTTGTGAACATCATTACCGCGCCCTTGCTGGCGTTATATGCCGGTGACTCAGGGACCGCGACGATGCCCATCTCCGAGCCGAGCGTAATGATCTTGCCGCCGCCGCGCTCGATCATCTTGGGTACAGCATGCTTGACCATCGTGAACATGCCTTTGACGTTGGTGGTCAGAACCGCGTCCCACTCGTCCTCGGATAGTTGCTCGATCGGCATCACGCTGGTAATGCCCGCATTGCATACGAGGATGTCGAGGCCGCCATGCTCATCGACAGCGTGCTCTACCATGTAGCCGGCATCCGCCATCGAACGCACGTCACCTGTGCAGCCGGACACTGTGCCGTATTGCGCCAACTCGCCGACCGCCGCGGCAAGCGCCGCCGTATTGATGTCGGTAATCACGACGCGTGCGCCCTCCTCGGCGAACAATTGCGCAATCGCCCTACCTATACCTGACGCGCCGCCGGTAATCAGCGCGCTCTTACCATTCAGTCTGCCCATCATAGTTCTCTGGTTGGTTGCTACACGCCACGAACACACCTCTACGTGGCGAAGAAAAATTCAGGCCGCTTCGTTGCCGTAGCCAAGCGCCTTATCAGCGCCACGCATGGTTGCCGAGCCGGGCGGCAATTCATCGAGCGATTCGATTTCGACGTCCACCATTTCCGGAATCGCATCGCCCTCAATGAAGAGCACTGCCCCCAGGCGATAGAACGCTGGCGAGCCGCGACGCTTCAGTCGCCGGCCCCACAACGCGGCGAGCACGATCACGGCCACGACAATCCACGGGAACACAGTCAATGGCGCGGCAGGCCACGGATGAACGTTCAGCCAGATCGCTGCCAGGAAAATGACGTTGGAGATAACGGGGAACGCGACATGCAGCACCGGTGAGAACTCTGCGCGATAGCGCTTCCACATGAAGACAGGCAATGCGACGTTGGTGAGGATCAGGATGGGCAGCATGCCGAGCGACGACAGATAGCCGAGATTGCCGAACGCGGACATCGGGTCCCACCAGAACCCTGCGCCAATCCCCACCACGAGGGTCAGGATCGAGTACACGATAATCGCGACGTGAGGCGTCTTGTGCTTCGGATGAGTACGGCCGAGCGCCTTGTGAAGCAGCCCGTCGCGGCCCAATGAATACAACACGCGGAAATTAGCGGTATGGATGGCAAGCACAACAGCGACGATGGCAGAGACGGCCGCGAGATCGACGAGATTGCCGTACATGTGCCCAAGGTAGCGCACGGCGAGGTCGTGGATCGGCTCCTGGGAATTGGCGAGCTTGTCCATGTGCGCCGAGCCGTAGCCGACCACGATCGAATACATCGCGAACGTGAACCACAAGCCAGCGAGCACGACTGATCCAATCAGCGCGATCGGCAGATTGCGGCGCGGATTACGACATTCCTCCGCCACAGTCAGGCACGATTCGAAGCCGAAAAACGCCATGACGATAAAGACGAATGCCTGGCCGATACCGCCGAACCCCTGATCCGCGTGCATCGGCGAAAAGCTCTCCGGCACCTGACCCGCATCGCCACCCTTGATCACGATAACGATCAATAGGCCGCCCACCACGACGACTTCCGCGATCAGCAGCGCGACGTCGAATTGCATCGACGCATGGACCGAATACCACGCGAGAATGCCGACCAGGACCACGACGCCGATCATCAACGCCCACCACGGCACCATGATGCCGAAGTCATTCCGAAGTGCGTTGCTGAGAAAACCGCCGAACAGGTTGGTATTGATCGGGCTTTGCAGTGCGTACGCGAACAGCATCAGCATCCCGGCTGCAAAACCGGCTTCGGGCCCAAGACCCAGCGTAATGAACTTGTAGAAGCCACCCGCTGACGTGACACGCTTGGCGAATTCCGCGATCGTCAGTGCCATTAGCGCAATGCCGGCAGTCCCCAGCACGAACACAAATGGCGAAGACACGCCGGCCTTGCCGCCGATCAGCGCCGATATGAACATCACGCCGATGGTCGGCGAGATAAACGCGAGGGACATGCCCATCGCACTGATCAATCCCAACGCGTTGCGCTTGAGGCCGTCGGCCTCTGTGCTCGCGCTCATCTCTTTCGTAGTCATCCAATCGCTCCAGTCAGGTCAACTTGAGCGCATCGTAGGTGGCCACAAAACTGCAATCCAATGCCGAAATTCGATCACGCGATGCTGAGCGGGCATGACGCTATGGCGTATTCGTGTGACTTATTCGGATGGGGACGAACATAGGCCTCGCGACCGGACTTTGCCGATTGCGCTGACAAATTGCGGCGATTTGAATAGCGGCTCGCGCTTTCAGCGACTCAGGCAGCAGCCGGCAAAACCGCATTCGTTGCGGAAGCGGCCGTCAGCGTTTCCCAGAATGCTTCGGCGCTGCTGGGCAAACGAGCGCGTGGACGAAACAGCGTGATGTCGACGTCGATATCCCATTCGGAAGAACCCGCGCGCACCAGTTCCCCCGATTCGAGTTCGCGACCGACCTGACTCTGCGGCAGCCACGCAAGTCCGCGCCCATCGCGCACCATCGAGTTCAACACGCCGGCGAGCGGCGAAACGAAGACGCGGTCGAGCTGATTGGCTGCCGGCGAGGTACGCAACAGGTTCTCGACCGCGCGACCGATGGCAGAGGTTTCGGCGTACGCCAGGTATCGGCAGCGATGCGCAGACGCACCGTCCAGCGAGTCGAGCGGCTCATGGTCGGCGCCGGGCCGCGACAACGGCAACAAGCGGTCGAAGCCAACGCGATAGACAAGAAACTGTTTCGGGTCGAGGCCAATATCCACTGAAGGATGCGTGTGGCACAGCATGAAGTGGCTCGTGCCCTGCAGCATCATCTGCACACACGCGTTCGCATGGCCGGTATCGAGCCTGAACTTCAGCACTTCCCCCGTTTTTTCAGAGGCGCTGATCCACTGGGGGAAGAATGTCAGCGAAAGACTGTGTGTCGCGACAAATTTGACCGTACTGGCGAGTCCCTCCGCTGCCGCACGCAACTCGTCGCGCCCCTGGTAGAGCTGGCGGGCCACCTCCTCGGCGATATCGCGGAATCGCTCACCCGCTGCGGTCAGCGCAATCGGCTGCGCGTTACGATCGAGCAACGTGACGCCGACCCACTCCTCCAGCATCTTGACGCGCCGGCTGAATGCCGGCTGCGTCATGAAGCGCAACTCGGCGGTGCGCGAAAAATTGCGCGTGGCCGCCAGCGTCAGGAAATCTTCAAGCCACTTCAGTTCCATGGGCAAAAACCAACCGCTTCAGTCGAAGAAATGCCCGCGCCGATGAAGTCATGCTCGCCGAAGGCAGATGCAAGACGAAGCAACTGCTGTGCCGAGCCGAATACGCCATATCGGAAAAGCCGACGGCCCATTGTGGTGCGCACGCACAACGCTGTTGGCGTCAAACTAAACGGATGCACCATCAATGGGCGAACCACACAGATCAGCGCGCTCGCCTGTTGATCAAAAATCGCATGCAACCCCCAGGCCTTCTTTTAGCGCGCGTCGATAGGCGAGCGCTGCGACAGCCAGATCCTGCAGCGCAGTGCCGGTCCCGTCGAAGATCGTGATGTCGTCAGTTGCGCCACGCTGCTGGGCGCCACTCACCAGCCCGCCGAGCGTGAAGTTCAGTTTTTCCGCCGTGAGCAATCCACGGGCGTACGCATGTTGGCATTCGCCAATCGAAATCGCCTGCTGGATCTCGTCGACGACAATGCTGGCCGCCGCCACCAGTTCTACCTCGAGTTCCTGCTTGCCGATTGTGTCGGCTCCCATTGCGTTGATGTGGACGCCCGGGCGAATCCACTCGCGGCGGATCAGCGGCATATGCGACGGCGTTACCGTAATCAGCACGTCGGCGTGACGCGCGACCGCCTCGAGGGACAACGCATCGAATCGCAGACCGTCCGCCTCGACGAGGTCGCGCAACGTGCGCAGGTTGTCCGGATTCGGGTCCCACGCCAGCACATGCGTGATCGGACGCACGGCGCACGTCGCGCGATATTGATGGATCGACTGTACGCCGGTGCCGACGATACCGAGAATCGACGCGTCCGGGGACGCGAGACCACGCGTCGCAAGTGCGCTGGCCGCTCCGGTGCGAATGCCGGTGAGATAGTTCGCGCCTACAAGGGCGACCGCGCGACCGGTGTCTGCATCAAACAGAAGTACTGAAGACTGGTGATTGCCAAGACCCCTTTTTACATTGCCCGGCCAGTAACCGCCGGCCTTGAGACCGAGCACCGGTAGTGACGCATCAAAGCCGGCTTTCACGCCGAATACGGCGTCGGCATGGCCAGTCTGTTCGCGCACGACAGGATACGACCGCGCGTTGCCCGCATAGCTCGCGGCGAAGGCATCGCCGACGGTGTCGATCGCGTCCTCGACGGACACGAGTTGGGACGCCTGTTGCTCCGGAATGATCAACATGAAAGCCTCGCAGAATTAAAACTCCCTAACATAGCGGGGAGAAATCCGGCTGGCCAATGCCGATACGGTCTGGACCCATGCAAAGACGGTTGCGGAGGAACTCAAGGTTGTGGCTTGTCCACACGCGACGGTGTAGCCCAAACTGCTGCTCTCGCGGGAGCCTCTCCCCAATAAAGGATTACACCGTCCGTGACTCACTCCGATCCACTTCAAAGTCTTCCTGACATCCTTGAGCCCGGTTTATCGGTGGTGTTTTGCGGAATCAATCCGGGTGTCCTTGCGGCATCGACCGGCCACCACTTTGCCGGCAGGGGCAATCGGTTCTGGCGGGTCGTTTATCTGGCGGGGTTCACCCCCGAACAGATTTCTCCTGACGACGATCACACGCTCCTGCAGTATGGTTGTGGCCTGACAACCGTGGTCTCGCGTCCAACCGCACGAGCGGACGAACTATCACCAGGGGAGTTCAAAGCGGCTGCGACGGAATTCGAGCAGAAGATTGAACGATATGCGCCGCAATGTGTTGCCTTCCTGGGGAAGATGGCGCTCTCCGCCATGTCGGACACACGCGACGTCCACTGGGGCCCACAACCAACAACGTTCGGCGGCGCCCGCACATGGGTATTGCCCAATCCCAGCGGACTGAACCGGACGTTCAGCCTCGACGCGCTAGCGATTGCCTACCGGGAACTTCGTCTTGCCGTCGCGCCGGCCGGGGACGCGCTTCCTCCTTCAATGCCTGGACCTGTTCCCTCATCGCGACTCGAATAATTCCAATAAGCTTTCAACGCGTATTCCCGCTCGCTGCGACCACGGCCCAAAGAAAGCCCCCACGATCAACCGTTCGTTAGCGCGAGCTGCGGGCCGAAAGACACCCGACGGAGTCTTTCAGACCCCAACATGTATCACTCCGGTAACTCAAGCCTTGCGCGCCCCTGGTACATTGATGCCATGCTTGATCTCAATGGTTGTCCACCCGCTTCCACCAAGGCGAACATGAGTAACACACGGTCTGTCAGCAAGGCCCTCCCGGCCGTCGGCGATTCGCCGCACGCGCTATTCCGCGGCGTCACCTTGATAAAACGTTACCGCCGATTACGAAGCGCATTCATCGTCACGAATCCAATCACCAGCCCATAACATCGCCCCGTGCCGGTCACAACGTTATGCAATTTGCGCAGTCCGCTTTGCTTGCAATTAGATAACAGCAGTCCAAACAGTCGTTGGGTTGTGACAACGCGCGAGAACCATGGCATGTTCCCAACATCCCGGCAGAGAATGACTCCCCGTCCGACTATCAACGGCAGCATCTGTTTTCGGAGATACCTATGAGCGAAGCCGTGTCCAAGCAACCCAAGCGCTCCCGACGCGGGCTCATTCTGTTTGCGGTTGTCGTGCTGGCGCTAGTCGCGCTTGTCGTTGTCCACCTGTTGACCCAGAAGAAACCCACGCGCGACGTCGCACCCATCGTCGTCACTGTGGCGAGCGCCACACTCGGCTCGATGCCAGTCACGTTAAGCGAACTCGGCACGGTCACGCCGACCGCCACCGTGACCGTGCTGCCGCAGCTAAGCGGCTACCTCACGGCCGTCGGTTATCACGAAGGCCAGGAAGTGCAGAAAGGCCAGTTCCTCGCCCAGATCGATCCGCGCCAGTATCAGATCAGCAAGCAGCAGGCTCAGGCGACACTCGCCAAAGACCGCGCGACGCTCGCCCAGGCGCGTGCCGATCTGGTCCGCTTCACGCAGTTGAACGAGCGCAAGTCGATCGCCCAGCAGACCTTTGCAGATCAGCAATTCCTGGTGCAGCAGGACGAGGCTGCGGTCCAGGCCGATCTCGCCAACATCGCCCAGTTTGACCTCGACCTGACCTATTGCCGCATCACCGCGCCGGTCGCCGGCAAGGTTGGTCTGCGCCTCGTCGACCCGGGCAACTACGTGACGGCGTCATCGTCGACGGGGATTGTCGTCATCACCACCATCAAGCCGACTACCGTGCAATTCACGGTGCCGCAAGACGCGCTGGCCTCCATCGTGCAGCGCCTGAATGGCGGCGCGACCTTGCCGGTCACCGCCTATTCCAGCGACAACGCGCGCGAGGTTGCCACAGGCGCGCTTTACGCCGTCAGCAACCAGATGGCCACGTCGACCGGCACCGTCACCTTACGCGCCACTTTCGCCAACGAGGACGAAGCGCTGTTCCCCAACGAGTTCGTCAACGTCAAGTTGCTGGTCGATACGATGCAGAATGCCGTGCTGGTGCCGACTCCCGCTGTGCAAACCGGCGCGCCGGGCGACTTCGTCTATCTGGTCAATGCGAACAACACCGTCTCGGTACACAAGGTCAAGCTCGGCCCGAGCGACGGCAAGAACACAGTCATCCTGTCCGGCCTCTCCCAGGGCAACCAGGTCGTCACGGACGGCACGGACCGCCTGAACGACGGCGCCAAAATCCAGGCGGCCAAGCCGAAGCCCGCCGCGGCTAGTGCGTCGGCCAGCGGCGCCGCCGCGGAGCCTGCCGCCTCCGAGCCCGCTGCTGCGTCCGCGCCAGCAGCGGCGTCGGCCAATGCTGCTTCGTCGTAGCGGGCTCACGCGCCGATGAACATCTCCCGTCTGTTTATTCTTCGACCGGTAGCCACGCTGCTGCTGATGATCGCCCTCGTGCTGGTGGGCCTCGTCGCCATGCGCGTGCTGCCGGTTTCATCGCTGCCCAACGTCGACTATCCGACCATCCAGGTGCAGACGTTCTATCCGGGCGCGAGCCCGGACGTGATGGCCACCACGGTCACGGCGCCGCTCGAAGTGCAGTTGGGCGAGATCCCCGGTTTGCAACAGATGACGTCGTATAGTTCGGACGGCGCGTCGGTCATCACCCTGCAGTTCGATCTGTCGCTGAACCTCGACATTGCCGAACAGAACGTCCAGCAGGCCATCAACGCCTCCAACAGCTACCTGCCCTCCGGTCTGCCGGCGCCGCCGACATATGCCAAGGTCAATCCGGCCGACCAGCCGATCCTGACGCTCGCGGTCACGTCGAAATCGATGTCGCTGACCCAGCTTGAAGACGTTGCCAACAACCGTCTCGGCACCAAGATTTCCGAGGTGTCGGGCGTGGGCGTGGTCACGACGAGCGGCGGCAATGTCCCGGCGATCCGCGTCGAAGCGGACCCGCACAAGCTGGCCGCCTACGGCCTGAACATCGACGATCTGCGCACGCTGCTCAGCTATGTCAACGTCAGTCAGCCGAAGGGCAATTTCGACGGGCCGGACCTCGATTACACGATCAACGGCAACGATCAGATCACCGATCCGAAGGACTATCTGGACACGGTGATCGCCTACCAGAACGGCGCCCCGGTGTTCATGCGCGACGTCGCGCGGGTCAGTCAGGCTGCTCAGGACGTCGAGCGCGGCGCCTGGTACAACGGCTCGCCGGCCATCGTGCTCAACGTGCAGCGGCAACCGGGCGCGAACGTGATCGCGACCGTCAACCAGATCATGAAGCAACTGCCGCAGCTCGAGTCCACGCTGCCGGCCGGCATGAAAGTGACCGTGGTGTCGGACACCACGGGCGTGATCCGCTCGTCGGTCTCCGACGCGGCATTCGAACTGATTCTCGCCATCGTGCTGGTGGTCGCAGTGATCTTCGTGTTCCTGCGCAACGTGCCCGCCACGCTCATTCCGAGCATATCGGTGCCGGTGTCGCTGATCGGCACGCTGGCCGTGATGTACCAGTTGAACTACTCGATCGACAACCTCTCGCTGATGGCGCTCATCATCGCCACCGGCTTCGTGGTCGACGACTCGATCGTGATGATCGAGAACATCGTGCGTTATCTGGAGGAAGGCAAGACACCACTCGAAGCCGCGCTGGAAGGCGCGGGCCAGATCGGCTTTACGATTCTGTCGCTGACCATCTCGCTGATTGCCGTGCTGATTCCGCTGCTCTTCATGGGCGGCGTGATCGGTCGTCTGTTCAGCGAATTCGCGGTGACGCTCGCCGTCACCATCGTGATCTCCGCAATCGTGTCGCTGACCGTGGTGCCGATGCTCTGTGCGCGCATGTTGCGCGCGCAGGCCGACCGTCATCCGAGCCGCTTTGAGCGGATCAGCGAGGGCCTGTTCGACAAAACGCTCGGCGCCTATGAGCGCGGGCTGCGCTGGGTGCTGGATCACCAGGTGCTGACGCTCGTGGTGGCCGTCGGTACGGTCGTGCTGACCGGCATCCTGTACGTGGTGATTCCGAAGGGCCTCTTTCCGGTGCAGGACGTCGGCGTGATCGAGGGTATTAGCGTGGCCGACAACTCGGTGTCGTACGCCGCGATGGTGAACCGCCAGGGCGCGCTCGCCGATGCGATCCTGAAAGACCCGGATGTCACCTCGCTGACTTCCTACGTGGGTATCGACGGCACGAACTCGACGCTGAACAATGGGCGCTTCCTGATCAATCTTCGCGACCGCGACAAGCGTTCCGACACGGCGCAGGAAGTGGCCCGGCGTCTGCAACAGGAAGTCGCCAATGTGCCGGGCGTCAAGCTCTACATGCAGCCCGAGCAGGATCTGACGCTCGACACGACGGTCTCGCCGAACCAGTACAGCTTCGTGCTGCGCGGACCAAGCCAGCAGGCTTTCCAGAAGTACGTGCCGGAACTGATAGCGAAGCTGAAGCAGATTCCGTCGCTTGCCGACGTGCAAAGCGACATGAATACCGACGGCCTCAGCGTGAACGTCGAAGTTAACCGGCAGTTGGCGGCGCGCTTCGGCATTACGCCCGCGACGATCGACAACGCGCTGTACGACGCGCTCGGCCAGCGGATCGTCTCGACCATCTTCGAGCAGTCGAACCAGTACCGCGTGATTCTCGTCGCCAAACCGGAATCGTTGCCGAACGTGCAGTCGATCGGCAACCTGTATCTGCCGAGTCAGACCAGCAGCACGGGCCAGGTGCCGCTGTCGGGCATCGCGAAGATCCAGATCACCAAGTCGCCGCTTGTGATCAGCCATCTGGCGCAGTTCCCATCGGTCACCATCTCGTTCAATCTCGCGAAGGATGCGTCGTTGAGCACCGCCGTCAAGGCCATCCATCAAGCCGAACAGTCAGTGAACCTGCCGCCGTCGATCACCTCATCGCTGCAAGGCGCGGCCCAAGCATTCGAGGATTCGCTGTCGAGCGAAGTCTATCTGCTGATCGCGGCGCTGGTGGCGGTGTATATCGTGCTCGGCGTGCTGTATGAGAGCTTTATCCATCCGGTAACGATTCTGTCCACGCTGCCCTCCGCGGGTATCGGCGCCCTGCTCGCGCTGATGATCGCCGGCAGCGACCTGGATGTGATCGGCATTATCGGTATCGTGCTGCTCATTGGTATCGTCAAGAAGAACGCCATCATGATGGTGGACTTCGCGCTGGACGCTGAACGCAATCACGGCAAGCCGCCGCGCGAGGCGATCTTCGAGGCTTCGCTGCTGCGTTTCCGCCCGATCCTGATGACCACCCTCGCCGCCATGCTCGGCGCGCTGCCGATGCTGCTCGGCAGCGGCACGGGTTCGGAATTGCGCCGGCCGCTGGGTCTCGCGATCATCGGCGGTCTGACGCTGAGCCAGGTGCTGACGCTCTTCACCACGCCCGTGATCTATCTGTTCTTCGACAGAATGGCCGAGCGTACGAGACGCTGGCGCAACCGCAATAAACCGGAGAGTTCGCCTGGCGGCGGTGCGGAGGAAACGCCTTGAACATCTCGGCGTTATTCATCCGGCGGCCCGTCGCGACCACGCTTCTGGCCGTCGCGATCATGATCTCCGGGGCGCTCGCCTACTTCCGGCTCCCGGTTGCGCCGTTGCCGAACATCGCCTTTCCGGTCATCGTGGTGCAGGCGAACATGGCGGGCGCGAGCCCGGACATCATGGGGACCACGGTGGCCGAGCCGCTCGAGCGGCGGCTCGCCACGATTGCCGACGTTGAGGAGCTGACGTCGATCAGCTCCGTCGGCTCGTCGCTGATCGTGGTCGAGTTCGGCCTGAAGCGCGACATCAACGGCGCCGCGCGCGACGTCGAAGCGGCCATCCAGGCGGCGCGGGCCGATTTGCCGACCACGCTGCGCAGCAACCCGAGCTATCGCCAGTACAACCCGGCGGATGCGCCGATCATGGTGCTCTCGCTGACGTCGGACACGCTCACCAAGGCACAGCTCTACGACTCCGCGGATTCGGTGATCCAGCAGCAACTCTCGCAAGTCCAGGGCGTGGGTCAGATTACGCTTGGCGGCGGCGCGCTGCCCTCGGTACGTGTGGAATTGCAACCGGGCAAACTGAACAGCTACGGCATCGGTCTGGAAGACGTGCGCGCGGCGATCAGCGCCGCCAACGCCGATAGCGCGAAGGGCCATCTCGACGAGGGCGACCAGCGCTACGTGGTCACGTCCAACGACCAGATCACGCACGCCGCCCCGTATCGCGACCTGGTGGTCGCCTACCGCAACGGCTCACCGGTCCAGTTGCGCGACGTGGCCCAGGTCAGGGATTCGAACGAAAATATCCGCAATGCCGGGCTCTTCAACGGCAAGTCCGCCATCCTCGTGATCGTGTATCCGATGCCGGGCAGCAATGTCGTGAGCACCGTCGCACAGATCCGCAAGGTCCTGCCCTCGATCGAGGCGACGCTGCCGAGCAGTGTGCACGTGGGCATCGCGATCGACCGTTCGGAGTCGGTCAGAGCGTCGGTGGGCGACACCGAGCGCACGCTGTTCATCGCCGTGCTGCTGGTAGTGGGCGTCGTGTTCATTTTCCTGCAATCGCCGCGCGCCACGCTGGTGCCGGCCGTCGCACTGCCGCTGTCGATCGTGGGCACCTTCGGGCCGATGTACCTGCTCGGCTACAGCATCGACAACCTTTCGCTGATGGCGCTGACCATCGGTACCGGCTTCGTGGTCGACGATGCGGTAGTAGTGCTGGAAAACATCGTGCGTCACATGGAGTTGGGGCTCAGTCCGAAAGAGGCCGCCTTGAAAGGCAGCGGCGAAGTGGGCTTCACGGTGATCTCGATGAGCCTCTCGCTGATCGCGGTGTTTCTCCCGATCATGCTGATGCCGGGTGTGGTCGGCCTGCTGTTCCATGAGTTCGCGGTCACGCTCTCCATCGCCATCCTGATCTCGCTGGTGATTTCGCTGACGGTCACGCCGGCCATGTGCGCCTACGTGCTGAGCCGCGACAACGCCGGGCATTCGAAAGCGCGTTGGGCGATATGGGTCGAAAAGCAGTTCGATCGCTTCAAGAATGCCTACGCGCGCTCGCTTACGGCCGTACTGGACCATGCACTGCTGGTCATCCTGCTGTTGATCGGTCTACTGGTGGGCAACGTGTTCCTGTTCAAGCTGGTGCCGGCCACCTTCTTTCCCGAGCAGGACACGGGCATCCTGATTGGACAGATCATCGCCGACCAGAGCATCTCCTTTCCGGCGATGCAAAAGAAGCTCACGCAATTGCAGGAGATCGTGCAGAAAGATCCGGCCGTGGCCTCGGTAGCGGGCTTTACGGGCGGCCGCGCGCTCAATACGGCGAACGTGTTCATCGAACTCAAGCCGCTGGCGCAACGCCACGCCTCGGCCACCGAGGTCGTGAACCGCCTGCGGCCCAAGCTCAATGCGGTCTCGGGCGCCCGGCTGTTTATCCAGGCACAGCAGGATCTGCGAATCGGCGGACGGCAATCCGCTGCCGAGTATCAATACACGCTCACCAGCGACGACTCCGCCGCGCTGTTCAAGTGGACACCGCTACTCGTCGCCGCGCTCGGCAAGGAGCATGCGCAGTTGCTCGACGTGAACTCGGACTTGCAGCAAAACGGTCTGCAGACCTACGTCACCATTAATCGCTCGACAGCGGCGCGCTACGGCTTTGCGCCGAACCAGGTCGACAGCGTGCTGTATGACGCGTTCGGCCAGCGCACGGTGTCGACTATCTACAACCCGCTCAACCAGTATTTCGTGGTGATGGAGGTGGCGCCGGATTACTGGCAATACCCGCAAGCGCTCAACCAGATTTACCTCAGCACGGCGTCGGGCAACGCCACCGGCACGGCAGGCACGCAGATGCCGGGTGCCACGGTGTCGGGCGTGACCGTGGCGACCGAAGCCAGTGCGACCACGAACGCACTCAACTCGAACGCACAAGCCAACGCAACCACCAACAGCATTGCCAATAGCAAGGGCGGCAGTTCGACCGGCAGTGCGGACAGCACGTCGGCTGAAACCATGGTGCCGCTGGCGGCGCTGGCTTCGTTCTCGAACAGCCATACGTCAACACAGGTGAACCACCAGAGCGGCCTCGTGGCCGCGACGATTTCGTTCAACCTGCCGGCGGGCGGTTCGTTGAGCAAGGCGGGCGTGGCGATCAACAACACGATCCGCGAGATCGGCATGCCCGCCAGCATCCACGGCTCGTTCGCCGGCGCGGCGGCGGCCTACTCGCAGTCCATGGGGACGGTGCCGCTTCTGATCCTGGCGGCGCTCGGCGTGGTGTATATCGTGCTCGGCGTGCTGTACGAAAGCTCGATCCATCCGTTGACCATCCTGTCGACGCTGCCGTCCGCGGGCATCGGCGCGACGCTGGCCTTGCTGATCTTCGGCACACCGTTCTCCGTGATCGCGTTGATCGGCATCATCCTGCTGATCGGTATCGTCAAGAAGAACGGCATCATGATGGTCGACGTCGCGATCCATTTGCAGCGCACCGAAGGCATGCCGGCGAGGGACGCGATTCACTCGGCCGCCGTGGTCCGTCTGCGGCCGATCATGATGACCACATTCGCGGCCGTGCTCGGCGCGGTGCCGCTGGCCATCGGCATTGGCCAGGGCGCGTCGCTGCGGCAACCGCTCGGTATCACGGTGATGGGTGGCCTGATCCTGAGTCAGGTCTTTACCTTGTACACGACGCCGGTGATCTACCTCTACCTCGACCGCTTGCGTTTCAAGCTGGTCAGATGGTCCGCCAACCTGCCATGGAATCGCGACGCGCAGCAACCCGGACAACCGGATACGAGGGCATGACGATGAAGATTTCCCGTAACCGCTTTGGCCGCCCTGGTCGCTTTGGCCACCTTCGGCCGCTGGCCGTCGCGACGCTGGCCCTGCTGGCCAGCGGCTGCATGGTCGGCCCGGACTACCACCGGCCGCCAGTCAACGTGGCCGCCACTTACTCGGAGTTGCCGGGCTGGACGCAAGCCGAGCCAGCGGCGGACAAACCGAAGGGCGACTGGTGGACGGCCTTCAACGATCCGCTGATGGATCAGCTCGAACCGCTGGTGTCAGTGTCGAACCAGACCGTGCGCGCGGACTACGCGAACTATCAGGAAGCGCTGGCAGAAGTGCGGGCGGCGCGTGCGGGCCTGTTCCCGACCATCGGCGCAACCGGTTCGGGCACCAAGGCGCGCAGCTCGGTCGGCAATGCCGCCCGAGTGGTCAACTCGGCCTCGCTGGAAGGCAACGTCAGCTGGGCGCCTGACCTGTGGGGCCAGGTGCGGCGCACGATCGAAGAAAACGCCGCGACAGCGCAATCGAGCGAAGCGACGCTCGCCAATGCGACGCTCTCCGAGCAGGTGGCGCTGGCCACGGCGATCATCCAACTGCGCACCAGCGACGCCAATATCGACCTTCTGCAGAAGACGGTCGTGGCCTACCAGCACTTTCTGGACGTCGTGTCCGACCAGGATCAGGCGGGCACCATTCCGCCGTCCGACTTGATCTCTGCCCGCACCCAGCTCGAGACGGCGCAGTCCAATCTGATCGCTCTCGGCGTGGCGCGTGCTCAAGACGCACACGCGATTGCCGTGCTGGTGGGCAAGAATCCGGAAGAGCTCTCGATTACGCACAGCACTACGATGCCGGTGCTGCCGGGCGTGCCCGTCGGCGTGCCGTCGACGCTGCTCGAACGCCGGCCGGACATCGCCGCAGCCGAGCGCAAGATGGCTGCGCAAAACGCGGCGATCGGCGTGGCCGTGTCGGCGTACTACCCGGAGATTTCCCTTTCCGGGCTGGCCGGGCTCACGCAGTCGCCATTGTCCGGTCTGTTCAACGTGGCCAACTATGTCTGGTCGCTCGGCGGCAGCGCCACCGAAACGCTTTTCGACGGCGGCTTGCGCAGCGCCGACGTCGACGCTGCGAAGGCCGCCTACGACTCGGCCGTCGCCAACTACCGGGGCACGGTGTTGACGGCGTTCCAGAACGTTGAAGACGATTTGAGCGGCTTGCGAATTCTGGCCGAGCAGTCGGTCGTCCTGGATACGGCTGTGCAAGATGCAACCCGCGGCGCCGAGATCGCGTTCAACGAGTACCAGGCCGGCACAGTGGACTACACGACCGTGGCGACCGCGCAGGCCACACAGTTGGCCACTCAGCAGACCGCGCTGAATGTTCAGGAGACGCGCTTGCTGGACGCGGCGTCGCTATTCGGCGATCTGGGCGGCGGCTGGTCGGCGGACCAGCTGCATGATCCGCGGCATCCGGACAGCCGGGCAGCGTCGCAGTGAGCGCCTGAAAGCAGGACCACCATTCACGGCATCTCCAATGCCAGATGCTCCTGACCCAGCGACTCCAGAAAATCACGCGCGTCGAAGGCTTCGCCGGCGGCGAAGACGCCTGCCCGGTGGACCAGCCCTTTGACGACGCGCCTGACCGCTTCAACCACCAGGGGCGCGCTGATTGCGTAGATATCCTGACCGCTTGCCGATGCGCGACGTTCATTGCCTCCCGAGCGCACGACGACGTCGACCAGGAAGGTTTGCGCGGAGCGTCCGTTTTCGTCGACCGCGACAGGCGGCGACGCATCCGGCTCCAACAGGTCTTTAACCGCCACAGCCGTCATGTACGAGCGAATCTCGGGTGTCTTCAGATGACGCGCGATCGTCACCGTATCCGCCATCGTGAATTCTCCAATGACCGGTTGCGTGCCGAGCGGCGCAGGGAACTGCCATTCGCCAACCGGCGCTGCGTCCGTGCGGAACACCATCTGCCCTTTCGTAAAGACAAGGCGGCGCCCCGCCCTACGCTGCCTCGAAACCTGGCCCGCCGCCCTTGTGCCGAGCGTCGGCTTCCAGCTGCTGAGCCCATAGGCGATGCAGATTTCGTCCGCTGCCGTCCAATCGCCCATTGCCGCCGTGGCAAGCAGATCGCCCAAGCCGCCAAAGAATGCCATCCCCGGCACGATCACGATGCCCGCCTCTCGCGCCCGTTCAGCGTAATGCTTGAACGCGTCCAGATTGGCCTCCAACTCCGCCGCGACGTCCAGATACGGAATCCGTGCACGCAACGCGGCTTCGATCACCGGCGCAGACGTACTCGCGAAGGGGCCGGCGCAATTGATCACAGCGGCCGCACCCGCAAGCGCCCGGTCGAGAGAATCCGCGTCATCTACCGACGCGGGCCGAATATCCAGCCCGGGGTAAGCGGAGCCCAAGGCGTTCAGCTTGCTGGCATCGCGTCCGGAAATGATAGGTCTCCAGCCGCGCCTGACCAGTTCAGACACCACGAAGCGGCCGGTGTGGCCATAGGCGCCGAAGACGGCCACGGTTTGATTCGACGTCATTGCAGACCTCCAGTTGTTATGGTGTTTCTTCGAATGGGGGAACAGCGGCCTGGCAAGGCAACAACGCTACAGATCTGTATCTTTTTATGAAGAGTAGAGTACAGATCTGTAGCGTGTCAAGGGATATGTTGGTACAGTAATCGGTAAGCTAAAAGTTTCCGTCTCTCAAGAGGACTAGCCATGAGCAGAGGCGCACCTACCACAGCAAAAGAAGGCGGAACCGCCAGTTCCGCCAGCGTGCGGGAACGCATACTCGATACGGCGGCTGAGTTGTTCTATCAGGAGGGTGTCAGAGCCGTCGGGGTCGATCTCGTCGTCGAACGGTCAGGGGTTGCGAAGACCAGTCTCTATCGGCACTTCACGACCAAGGACGATCTTGTCGCTGCGGTGCTCGAGCGGGACGACGTAAATTATTGGGCGGACTGGGACAAGACCGCGACGCGCCACCGGAACGCCCCCAGAGACGAGCTCACGGCTCACCTCAAGTGGATCGCTCGTGACATCGCCGCACCGAAATACCGCGGCTGCCCTTTTCTCAACGTGGCAACGGAGTTTCCGGCGCCGGATCATCCCGCGCGGGTGGTGGCCCTCAGGCATAAGGTGGAGTTGCGCCGCCGTCTCTGTACGCTAGCGAAGCAAATCGGCGTTGCCCGGCCGGACAATCTGGCCAACCAGATCGCACTTCTTATCGACGGTGCCTACGTCTATGGGCAGTTGGCAAACAAGGAGGCAGCGCAGCCGCTCGTGCCGGCGGCACTTGCGCTGATCTCGGTCGCGGACAATGCTGGCTGAGCCGTGCGGGGAAGGCGATGTACGTCGTCGCTAGCAAGCGTGTGTTCGACGTGCGGAGTAATCAATGGTACGTCGTCGTAGACGACTGCAGCTTCGTCAGCACGCCACGTTTGAATCGGAACCAGCCTTGCGAGCTTTGCATCACGACTTCATCGCTTTGCCAAAATACGCGCTTGACCGTCATCCGCTCACCCAGGCGCTGTACAAGCGGCGGATGGTGGCGAAAGTCGTACAGCACCGGGCCGGAATCAGTTTGCACGAGCATGCGCGTGACGGTGTCATTTGCGTTGCCGATGTCATCGAAGTGCGCGAGCGTGTTCGCACCGAAGCGATCGAAAATTTCCTTGTCGAGCATCCCCACGAAATCACGGTCGACGCGCTCGAACTGCAGTTTGCCCGCGGGCGTGACGAGTGGGCCCGGTTCGTTGCTTTGCGCATGAACGCAAGTCGCGAAAGAGGTGGCTGCAAGCGCAGCGAGGAATAGTCGTTTCATGCTTCCTTTTGAGTTCAGCGGCGTCTGCGACGAAGGAGGCCGCGTGAGCGCTTCATTGGTGAGTTATCACTTCCGCCGTCTCACGTCTTCTGCTTATCCGCGATGTCGTCCGCCAACACAGCGCGCGAGGTGTCACCCAGCAGATATCGCGGACCGCTTCCCCGTCGTCGGGCAACATCGTCGGGATTGTAGAGAGAACATGACTTCAGCGAAAGGCAGCCGCAGCCTACACAGGACGCAAACTGATCACGCAATGCAATAAGACCATCGATGCGTTCCTGAAGCAGAGGCTGCCAGGCGCGAGAGAGACGTTGCCAATCCTGCTTGGTCGGAGTGCGTTGCCCGGGCAACGTCTCAAGGGCAGAACGAATCTCCGAAAGGTTCAATCCGACAGCCTGCGCGGCGCGGATAAACCCGACGCGACGGAGGACCTCCCTTCGATACTGCCGGTGACCACCTTCTGTTCGGGTACTGCTGATCAGCCCCTGTTCCTCGTAGAAACGAATCGCACTCGCCGCTACGCCCGAGCGTCTGGCAAGTTCACCAATTGCAATCGTCGTCTCGTTCATGACGTTTCCACGAATTCTCTCTTGACTTCAAGTCTACTTGAACTTTCACAATGGATTCGTTCCTTTGATCGAGAGATGGCAATATGCGCAAGGACCCCGTTAAGCTCAAGTTGAATGAGCTTCTGGATGCAAACGCTCGTTTCGACCTGATGGCTAGAGGTACAACCAACCATTGTCCGATGGCGCTTGTCGCATTGGCCGGGATGGGGGCATCGCCAGCTCGACTGCAGGATTTCTTCGATATGTGGGAGCGCGAATATGCATTGAGTGCGCCGCCTGTCGGCACAATCGTCAGCCGTCACGAATGGTCGCGACAACTCGGCAATGCCGCCGCATTCGGCGCTTTGCGCCTGTGTTTTCTGGATTGGATCGCCGAAACGGGCTCCGTCCCGGTCATCGCGGCAGTGCTGAAAGAGGTGCCGTTCGCACCGGCAACGCAGGCCTTTCACGCGCTTATCCGCTTGGCATACGGCATCGAGGTGGCGCATCCCGGTGAAATCGCCTCCGGCCTCGCCGCGTTAATCTCGTCGCACCTGCCTATTGATGCCCATTTCGACGAGGCCCGCACGGCAGAAAACGTCGATGCCGGGTTTGACAACGTCGTACGTGCAATAGACGACACGGTTGTACAGGGCAACTCGATCACATCACGCTTGCGCGCCGTTGCATGCGATGTGCGGTTCAGGCAGGCCGTTCTTGCGCCTCCGGTTACTGTCTCCTTACTCGACGACCTGACGCGGGCGACGATTAGTGCCTACTGGCGCTCGCCGGACTTCACGGTGCTTCACACGGTTACTGCAACACGCGCGGCGCGAATCCTCCTGGCACAATTGCCTGACGCGTTGGCTGAACAGTTGCTGCCCGGCTTGTGGATTGCACTGTGCGCGGCGTATGCAACGGTCCGCAGGCCCGCGAACGTTGAAACAGATTCGCCTGACGCTGTCACTGGCTGGGATGACGTGTGCCGGATGGCCGTGGCGTCAAACGATGATCATGTGATCAAGTTAACGTACACGTGTCTTTGCGAAAACCGTCGCAATCCATCACCGCTTTACTTGGCGTCAGCGGCGCGCATAGTCAGTCCATCGGTCGACAATTCGATCTGAATGGCAACGCCTGCGTGGCGTCTTATTTTTTTGATCGTTATTGATAACGATTCCCAGCCGCGACCGCTACGATCAGTATCTAACCCGCGCAACGGCATTCAACAGCAAGACCGGCATCATGAGCCGCTCATCGGATGCGAACCTTGGCCGCAACGATTCCGACGAGATCGCCACGATCGGCGCGGTCGGCGACCTGAACCTCGCGGGTATGCGCCACGAAGTCTATGTGGGCGGCGAATACGAACGCCAGCGCTCCTTCCGTGGCGACACGATCCGCGGCAAGGCGGTGTCCGGATTCGACCTGTACGACCCGGTCTATGGGACGCTCTCGACGGGCGGCACAGCGAGCGCGTCGCAAAGCGACAGCCTCTCGAAGGTCCATACATACTCGCTGATTACGCAGGACACCGTCCACCTGACCGATCGCCTGATTGCCGTCGGCGGTGTGCGCTGGGAAAACTGGCAGCAACTTTCCGGCGTTGGGCGCCCATTCGTCATCGCCGATCACTCGCACGGACAAGTGTGGCTGCCGCAGTTCGGGCTGGTGTACAAGCTGACGCCCGCGTTGTCCGCCTATGCGAACTTCAGCAAGTCGTTCGTGCCGAACGTCGCCACGGAGGTCAGCGAGCCCCTCGCGCCCGAGCGCGGTCGGGTCTACGAAGCCGGGTTGAAGTTCGAAACGAAGATCGGCAAGATTCCAACGCGCGTGCAACTTAACGTGAAGAACGTCTTCGACAAGACATACTACCCGTCAAGCAGCAGCAATCTGATCATTGCGGTCGGCGAGGCACGTCTGGTGATGCTCAATACAACGTTCTCATTCTGAGGGACCGGGATAGATAGCGAATGGCTTCGGCCACGTTTACCGCGATCATTCGTATTCGACCCTCACCTGGCCAGATCTGGCTGAACGCCGCCGGTTGTTGAAGTATTCCGCGCGACGAAAATGTCACCGGGCGTGCAAGTGCGTGTAAATTCGAACCCAGTGGTTTTCGACCCGCCACTGGTCTTCGAATCGGTCGCCATCGGCGTTGGTCTTATGGACTTACAGGAGCCGGTATGAGCACGAAGCACAACAAAAAAGAACATCTTGAAGCCGCAGCATCGCATCACGAGCAGGCCTCGCGATTTCACCGCGGGGCGTCGCGGCATTTCGAGGCGGGTAAAGACTATGCCCACGCCGCACACCAGGCGATGATGGCCCATGGCCATACGTTGCACGCGATCGATCAGGCACACGATGCCGGCGCACACAGTGCGAACACGCCGCCGACCGCACCTGCATCGACCGGCTCTGGCGCAGACAACACAAACGCCGCAAAACAGCACGCAATGGCGGCTGAGCTTCACGATCAGGCGGCGCAGCATATGCGCCACGCCGTCAAGCTCTTCGATCAGGACCGTAGTGCGGTCGCACACGACGCACAGCTAGCGCTCTCCCTCGCACTGCGCGCCTTGTCGCACGGCAACGAGGCCGCGAAACTATTTATCAAGCTCGCTCCCGTCGATGCGCCGTGAGTGATGTCGGCCTTCCCGGCGCCGGCACCGGTGCTGATCAGCACCCTTTGTCGCGTCGCGCGGATTTACGGTCATGGGCCAGCCGTCAGGAGCCGCGCACGGTGTGCGCGGCTGCTTCCAGCGTTGCGCTCGAGACTAGGCCTTTCGATCCAGCAAGTCTGCCGCAATAGACTTCGCATGCGCGACGGCCTCGTGCGGGTCTGGGAATACACCAAGCTGTTCCCAGTGTTCTTCGACCGCGTAAGTCCCTTTCATACCGAGTGCCCTTTGTACGCGCAATTGCGCCGCGTACTTGCCGTCCTCCAGCGGTCGAGCCGTTGCAATCACCTTGTGCGGGAGACCGGATTTCTCCGGTTGAACCAACTCAACGTGACCGCCCGGCTCACCGATATCCTTTAACGCGTTCCTCACTTTGCAGTCTGGGCAGTAGAAGCACCACCCCGCGTCCTCGTGAATGGATCTAACCTGCCCGCGGGCCAGCACGGCGCGACATTCAACGTTTTCGCAGATGAACGGCATAGCAGTCTCCGGAGTTGTTTGCGAGAAATCCTAGCATGCCCGGCGACGTCCAACCATAAGCATTGTTGCCGTGCCTGTTCCGCGCGCCAGAAGCCGGGCGCCGCCCCTACCATCGCGTCAGGAAAACCTTCAGGCACGGGTCGGCGCGATCGCCGTACGCGGCCGCAGCGTGGCCATGATCAGGTACATGCCGCCGCCGATCACCACGCCGAAAAACCACCCATAGGTATTCCACCAGACCGGCAGCAGATTGGTGAAATTTGGCAGGAAAGTCGAAAACACGCTGCCGACCGCGGCGGAGACCAGCGCGTTGACATTCCAGCCGCCTTCGTAACGATACTCGCCGTGCTCCTGATAGAGCGCCGCAACATTGATATTGCCCTTGGCCACCAGGTAGTAGTCCACCAGAATGATCCCCAGCAGCGGGCCCATCGTCGCGCCGATGGCGTTGACGAAGTGTGCGGCGTTGCCTTCCCACGGCGCGAACGGATAGAGCACCAGCGCGATGGCCGCGGCGATGTAGCCACCCTTCTTGAAGCTGATCCGCTTGGGGAACGTGTTGGAGATGTCGAACGCCGCCGAAACGAAATTGGCCACGACGTTAATGCCCAACGTGGCGACCGCGAAGGTCAGTGCCGCGATGAGCGCCAGCACCCAGCTGTCGAACTTGGCCGAGATCTGTTCGGGGTGAAGCAGCACTTCGCCGTACACCTTAAAGGCGGCGATGGTGGTGACGCCGGCGACCAGCGAGAAGGCGATCAGGTTGACCGGCAGGCCCCACAAATTTCCTTTCTTCACTGCGTCGCGATTTTTCGCATAGCGCGAGAAGTCGCAGAAATTCAGGTAGAGCGCCGCGAAGTAGGTGATCCAGGTCGCGCCAACGGCCATCAGCGCCCAGAACGAGCCTGGCTCGCCGCTGACGCCGGCGTCGCCGGTCTTCTGGAGCAGCACGTCCATCGGAATGCCATGGGTGAATGAGAAGCCGCCGGCTTTCACGCACAGACCGATCGCCAGGATCAGCATCGCGACCCACACCGCCGGGCCAGCCCAATCCTGGAACTTGCGCACCGTTTCCATGCCCTTCTGGATGATGAGCAACTGCAACGCCCAGATGACCACGTAGCAGATCACCTCCAGCCCCGAGTGGCCAAGTACCTGCGTACCCTTGTGGAAAGCCATCAGGCTGTCGCTGCGAATCAGCAGCGCGACCATCGCGCCCGACGCGGCCGCCGTCTGCGCGCCGTACCAGAAGCAGGCCACCACGGCGCGCACCATGGCTGCCAGATTGGCGCCCCACACGCCAAAGGAGGCGCGCGCCAGCACCGGATAAGGCACGCCGGTCTTCTCGCCGGCGTAGCCAATCAGGTTCATGAGCGCGAAGATCACCAGCGAACTGAGCCCGATCGCCAGCACGAAGTTGATAAAGCTGCCGCACAGCAGGAACAGGCTGGCTGCGAGGTAGTAGCCCCAGAGGCTGTGCACGTCCGAGGTCCAGACGTTGAAGATGCTGAAAGCACCCCAGTTGCGCTGTCTGGCGGGCGCGAGATCTTCGTTGTAGAGGCCGGGGGAAGGATCGCGGATTTCCATCTGTCATCTCCTTTGATCTTGTGGAACCAAGGAAACACCGCCGGACACGCCCGCGCGGAGATCTACCCGCGTCTGAAGCCTGCTGGTATGTCAGAACTGTATGTGCTTTGCCGCCTCGTTTCGAATGGGTTAACCCTGGTCGGGATGCGTGCCGGCGCAAGCCTGCTGATCATCTAACCGCGACCGAAACGAAACTGCGCGCGTGATTGCGCTGGATCAGCACGGCGACCTGTTTCCCTGCCTTTGCTTCGAGAACGGTGACGTCCGCCTGCGTTTCGACCAGCGTGTCATTGAGCGACAGGACGATATCGCCAGGCTGGATGCCCGCGTTTGCCGCCGGCCCGTCAACGCCGTCCACCATCAGACCAACAGCCAGGTCGCTCGCGCGCCGCTCGTCCTCATTCAGCGGATGCATGCTTAAGCGCAGGCGATCCCCTGAGCCGCCTTCGGCTGGTCGAGCTTTGGGGCTTTCCGCGGACGCGCCGACCCTGACCGTGAGTGTCATCGGCCTTCGATTGCGGATCAGCTTCAGAGTGGTTTTCGTCCCAGGCGGCAAAGCGGCCGCATCCTCGCCGAGTTCGGTCGAGCGATCAATCGGCTTGTCGCCGATCCGGACGATCACGTCGCCCGGCTTGAGGCCGCTCGCGGCGGCCGTTGTGCCGGGCGCGACGGAATTGACCAGCGCACCTGCCGGTCGCGGCAGACCAAAGGCCACGGCGAGGCCAGGGCCGACGTCCTGCACCTCCACGCCAAGACCGCCAGGAGAGGTCGCTTGCGCAGCTTGCACCTGCGATCGCACCTTGGCCGCCATGTTGATCGGAATGGCAAAGGCCAGGCTGGGGGACCTGTCCGAGTCCGCGTAAATCTGCACGTCGATGCCGACCACCTCGCCGGCACGGTTGAACAGCGGGCCGCCCGAATTGTCCGGGTTGGCAACGATATCGGTTTGAAAAAAAGGAAAACTGCTCCCATCCTGGAGCGTGCGAGACGTGGCACTGACAATGCCCGCGGCAACCGTATTCGCGAAACTGTCGGGCGAGCCGATCGCCAGGACCG
Source organism: Paraburkholderia sediminicola (assembly GCF_046026675.1). Taxonomy (GTDB): domain Bacteria; phylum Pseudomonadota; class Gammaproteobacteria; order Burkholderiales; family Burkholderiaceae; genus Paraburkholderia; species Paraburkholderia sediminicola_F. Next base: position 3,810,516 of record NZ_JAQQEY010000002.1, read on the forward strand.
ATCCGGCACAGCGAGTCGCGGCAGCGCCGCCCGCGACCCAGCCTTACGCGCGTGTCGGGTACCCGTGTTAAGCCTAAACTAGCCGGATACCGTCGCCCCCCCCGGAACTCATGCCACTTCGCGAAGACCATCACGCCCAGCCGCTTGCCTCGTCCTCCATACCGGTCGGCGCCGACGCGTTGCCGGACCCGGCCCTGCTGCGCCGCCTGCTACGCGCCAAGGACCGCATGGACGCCGCCTCGCACGAAGCCTGGCCCGTCAAGCGCCTCGCCGAGGTCAGCGGCGTCTCCGAAGCCCATTTCGCGCGCTCCTTCAAGCGGGCCTTCGGCCTCCCACCGCACCGCTATCTGCTGACACGGCGCATCGAACAGGCCATCACCCTCCTGCGCGACACTGAACTCAGCATCACGGAAATTGCCTTCGCCACCGGCTGGGAAAGCCTGGGCACCTTCGGCCGCATCTTCCGCGACATCACCGGCCAAAGCCCCAGCGCCCTGCGCCTCGAGGCTCAGGCCAACATGCCTCCACTCGACCGTGTGCCCGCCTGCGTCCTCAAGGCCGCGCAGCGCCCCGACCTCAACATCGCAGTTTTGGAGAAGCGCCGCCGCATGGCCAAAGATACATTCTGACCATCAACCAGGGAGGTGCCATGAACCAAGGTGTAAATGTAGTGGGCTTGTACGTCGATGACCAGGACGAAGCGCTCACGTTCTATGTCGACAAGCTCGGATTCCGCGTCCACACGGACGTGCGCAACGGTCCCTACCGCTGGCTCACGGTCCAGCATCCGGATCAGCCCTCATTCCAACTCGGCCTGTTCACACCGGGACCGCCCATCCACGACGACGCCACTGCGCAAACCTTGCGCGCCATGGTCGCCAAGGGGGCCATGCCGCCCCTGGTTCTCTCTGTGACCGACTGTCGCGCCAGCTGCGCCAAGCTGAAAGCCAGCGGCGTGGAATTCACCCAGGAGCCGGTAGACCGCTTCGGCAGTGTCGATGCCGGTTTCCGCGACCCCGCCGGCAATGGCTGGAAGATGATCCAGGCGCCGAGGAGCACGACATGAGTACCAGCACCTGGATTCGTCGGTCTCACCGGTGGGTATCCATCGCCTTCACGCTGACGGTTATCGCCAACTTTGTCGCCATGTCCCAAGGACGCGGCGCCCCGCCGCCCTGGATCACCTACGCGCCGCTGCTGCCGCTGGCCCTTCTGTTGCTCTCGGGGCTCTACCTGTTTGCTTTGCCGTACTTCAGCCGCCACCGCATCCTCCGCAGCCCGCAGTGTTCTGTTGGTGACCAGGAGGCGCCGCTCGCCTGAAGAACGTCCCTATCGTGCGAGCTGAGCCGGCCTGGGCGTTGGTGATAAGTCTAGCGGGTCGAGAACACTGAGATGCCGCCATTGGGGAATCCTGCCGCACCGGGCTGGAACGGCACATACACTTGCCCAAGCGAGCTGTCGATGGCGACAGAATGCGCGCCTGTGCCCACCGGAATCTTGAAGAGCAACTGCCGTGACGCGCCATCGATTACGCCCATCTGCGGGCTAAACCCCGACGCGGCAGCAGTACCGCTCGTGACGTAGTGCCGGGCCGGCAGGAAATAGCGGTTGGACGCCGGATCGTAACCGACCTGGTCCACCCCGCCAAATGGCAGGCTGGCTTGAATCGCGCCACTCGTACGATCGAGGATCAGCGTGATGAGGGGATCGCCGGCCGGTGGATCGCATCCAATGAGCACGTCGTTATTCGGGCCGAGCACGATGCCCGTCGGTCCGCATTTCCCTAGCGGAAACGACTTGCTAACAGTAGGATTTCCGGCAGCCGCGGAGCTGGCAGTGATGACATCGAGCTCTCCATCGGGATTGGCAGCGGTCCCGTCGTTGTTGATCAAAAAGCTCTTCGAGGCATGATCATATGTGCACGCTTCCAGCCCCGACGAACCGTTGAAAGGCAGCTTTACGACCACCGTTTGTGTCAGCGTGGAAATGAACGTGACGAACGGCGGCGAGTCTCCGGGGCTCGCATACATCACGAGATGATCGTCAGGATCGTAGCAGCCCTCATCGACGCGCGATCCGGAATTACTGATAGTGATGGTGTTGACCGTCTTTTGCGCGGTCGTATCGATCACCTTGACTGAATCGACGTCGCCGGCATAAATCGTGTTCGTGCCGGTGATACCTACGATTCCGTCAGGACCGGACTCGTTTGTCGTGGCGCCGGCGCCGATGAACGGTCCCGGAATCTGGGCGATCAACGTGTTCGATTTGGTGTCTACGACATCGACTGCTTTGTTATTGCGGTCGGTAAGAAAGTACTTGCCGGCCTCGACGTAGCCGATGTCGAAACTGAATGGCGGACTCGAAGCATTGGGCACGGCGATGTTCGTCAGTAGCTTTGGCGGTGTCGGTGCGCTGACGTTATCTCCACCTCCGCAACCGGTCAACGCGGCCGCCGCGAGCAACATCAAGGCCATCTGGCGCTTTTCCATCGATTCGTCTCCTTTCCGTTTATGGGCCTGACCGTTGGTCCACGGATCGGCCTGAGTATTTGAATTTCCCACCGCTCTCGATCGACGAGCAATTTCTTAAGGAATCTTAAGAAATGTCCATCTGAACAGATCACAATATTCCCCATCGATGCGGCTGTATGGCTCACACAATGGCGGCGCAGTAGAAAATCGGAAAGTAAAACTTATTTATGGTCTGCATTCAGTGAACGCCATACCTGTAATGAATCTGAAACATTCCGTGGCGTTCGCTCATCTCGCCGATGTTTGGGTTTTCAGACGGCTGTCCACTCAATACGCCGAAAGAAGCAACCAACGATGGCTTGTGACGCCCGCGAGCTTCAGTGACCGAAATAGATCGAGTGAGTATTTACGGTCGCCGTCGGCGCACCCGCCTGCGATGAGCCATCCGACGTGCCGCCTACATCCGTGCTCCCTTGCGCCGTGACATTCTGCGTTTGAACACGCGCCTCTGCTGCCTGGATATCGTCTGGGTAGTGCACATCTTTGGCGGCCGGCCGGTACCCGGCCTGCTCTACTCGAATCAGATCCGCGCGTACGTCGGCCCGCGTCAACGGAGCCGTAGCGTCCTGCGCGAAAGAGGCAACTGGAGCGGCGAATACGCCGGCAATCAACGCTGCATAGATAAGGGTCTTCATGATGCAATTTCTCCCGAAATTAAGTTTGGTCAGCTTCACGCCACTGTGACTGAAGCCTCCGATCTCACCACCTCGTAAAACGTGAGTGAGTGTTCCTTATTCTGTACGGCGAAGATGGATGCACGCTGACGCTCACATTACATTGGTGTCATGTTCGCTTCAGCAGCCCTCCGCTTCTTGCTGCAAGAGAGAAAATTAAGGGGTTATCCTTCGACACTCACAGCGACACACGCACGTCGATCGTTGACAATCAGTCGTCTGGCATTTTTTTGAGCGCGAATTTTGTACTTGCCACAACTCGTCCGTTGTTTCATGCAGGAAATATAGCCATGGATTATTTTGCCGCGGTACGGGCCTTCATTAACGCTGCAGAGCTGCTGAGTTTCAGCAAGACAGCCCATGAAATGGCAGTCAAGACCTCGACCATCTCGCGCTACGTGAGCGAGCTCGAAAAGGATCTGGGCATTGCCCTGTTCAACCGGTCGACGCGGGGGCTCGTCCTGACAGAAGGCGGCAGACTGTTTCGCGAACACGCCATGATTGCCCTGCAGGCGCTCGATGACGCACGCCAGGTTACGTCATCACTGAATCTCACGCCGCAAGGCGTGCTGCGCGTCACGATGCCCTCGGCATTCGGGCGCCGGCATATCGTGCCGCATCTGCCGGCATTCATGACGCGATACCCCGACATCGACCTCGATATCGTGTCGACCGATGAAACGCTCAACATGATCGAAGTCGGCATTGATGTGGCGATCCGTATCGGGGTGTTGCCCGACTCTTCGTTAATGGCTAAACGCATTGCGCCGCATCGGCGTATCGTCTGCGGCAGCCCGGCATATTTCCAGCGCAGCGGGATGCCTCATGTCCCTGAAGATCTGACCGCGCACGATACGCTTCGCTTGTCCCTGCTGCCGGACGATAAATGGTCTTTCACGCGCGTCGCGGATGCACAGGCGTCGCCGGAACAGGTCCAGGTGCAGGTGGAATTGCAAGGGCGCTTGCGCGCAGACGACTCCGAAGCCGTGTTGGAACTCGCTGTGGCCGGCTGCGGCCTGGCTCTTCTGCCGACGTGGCTCGCATCTAAGGCCCTGCGCGAAGGGCACCTGCAGCACGTGCTGCCTGAATGGGAAGCACGCACGGGACGAGCCGAACCAGCGGTCTGGGCCGTCTACCCGCCGAAGAAAATCGTATCGTCGAAGGTACGCGCGTTCGTGGATTTCTACGCCGAGATGTTTGGCGAGCCGCCGTACTGGGACGACGACCTCGCATTAGCGCTTAAGCCTTAACGGGCAAAGCGGATGTCCAGCGTGCGCAGCCAGGTCTGCAAGCCGGCATCCTGGATCGGAATCACATAAGCGTTTTCGTTCGTTTCATTGAAATGCGCATGCCAGTATCCCGGCGGCGTAACAAACGCCATCCCGGCTTCCCAATCGACGCGCGTCGGATTCGCGATATTGCCGTTCTCGTCCAGTTCAGTACCCACCAGCGTATAGACGCCTGGGCTGCCCCCGGCGATGAAGTCGAGTGCAATCGACTGGTGACGGTGCGGCTTCTGGATCGAGTTGGGCGGAACAATGCCGAACATGGCCCACAACACATGCGTGACCGTTCGCGTCTGCGGGAAGTTGGCGTTGCCCATCAGCACGCTGATGCGGTTGCGGTGACCTGCATTGGCCTCTTCCGAAACCTTGCGTAATTCCGCCTGCGCCTGGGCGGCCGGATAGAGCGTCGGCGCGAAACGCGCGCGGGCGCCGGTAGTGCCGAGATAGGTGAGCAGCGGCGCGTCGTTGACGTAATAGAGCGTGGCCGTCGCGTCGGCGAATAGCACAGCGGCATCGCCACCTGGCAGGGTGAAGAAATCGCCCTGCGCGAATCGGAAGCAGGTCTCGGCCTGCGTCACGCTGCCGGTCCCGCTAATGACGTAGCAGACCTGCGAGGTCGCGTTCGGGGCAAGCGTCAATGCGTCGCCTGCGTTGATGCGCAGGAAATTGGCGCTCAAGCCGGGGCCGGTCGCGGGGCCGGGGCAACCCAGCTCCGCGGAGAGGTCGAGCGGCACAACTCGCGTTGCGCCATCCGCGTACAGCGAAGGCGGGAAATTACGAAAAGGCACGCGCGAGATAAGCTTCGCGCCGATCGGATTGGCGGACGACGTGTACTCGAAGTATTGCGCGTCCAGGGTCGCAGCAGCGGGTTCGGCGAGAAGCGCCGGGGACGTTCTGGTCAACATGGTCTGCTCCTTAGGTGGGCGGGCTTCGTCCGGGTCCCCTCATGAAGTTGGGGTTAGCGTCCGAAAGCTGACCTGACTATAGGTGCGGGCCACTGGCCTCAGAAGTGCCGGAAATCGAAATCACTTTTGCGCAAAGGGGCATACCGTGCGTTCGCACTCGTAGCTGCCCGGTGTCAGTTTGTCGCTGCCCGCATCGCCCGATATTCGCGTCGCACGATATCCATCAGCTCCTCGACGGACGTGCTGGCTGCTTCGCGCTGGTAAGTGACACGTCCGCGCTGCATCAGCATCACGCGGTCCGCGATGTCGAGCGTCTGCGCGTAGTTGTGCATGATCATGATGATGGACAGGTCCCCTTTATTCTTGAGTCGAAGGATCAGGTCGATGATCAGTCCGGCCTCGCGGGCGCCCATTGCAGCGAGCGGCTCGTCAAGCAGCAATATCCTGGCATTCGAATTGACCGCGCGCGCGACTGCGATAGCCTGCCGCTGCCCGCCGGAAAGCTGCTCGACAGGCAGGTCGACCGAAGGCACGTGCACGCCGATCTCTTCAAGACACTCCGCGGCGCGCTCACGCATGGCGCGATTGTTCAGCAACCGAAACGGGCCTCGACGTATGATTTCCCGATTCAGAAACATGTTGTGATAGATGCTCAGTGAATTGGCGAGCGCGAGATCCTGGTAGACGCATTCAATGCCGAGTGAACGGGCGTGATCGACCGAGCGAAGCATGGTTTCCTCGCCGTCTACAAAAAGCTTGCCGCTGGTCTGCTGATGAAACCCGGTCAGAATCTTGATCAAGGTCGATTTGCCCGCGCCATTGTCGCCCAGCACGCCAAGGATCTCGCCTTGTCTTAGCGTCAGCGACACGCCGTCGAGCGCGGTGACCGCGCCGAAGCGCTTGACAATATCTTCTCCGCGCAGCGCCTCCAGCACCTCGGCCATCACAACTCCCCTTTGCGCGCGAGACGAACCACGTGGATGTTGAAGATCATGGCCCCGAGAATCGCCGCGCCGAGAATCATGTTGAAGGTGAAGGCGTTGATGCCGATCAGCGTGAAGCCGTCGTTGAGAATGCCAAGCACCGCCGCGCCGATCAGCCCACCGATGATCGTGCCCGACCCACCGGCGAGCGGCGTGCCGCCAATCACGGCTGCGGCAACGGCAAGAAACATGATCTGATTACCGCCCGCTTGCGGATCGATCGACGTGATACGAAAACCCTCCAGAATTCCGGTCAAGCCAGCGAGTAACGCGGCAAGAATAAAGTTGCCGAGCTTCAGCCGCCTGACCTGTATCCCTGCTTCGCTCGCACCCAGCGGATTCGCGCCCGACGCGATCGTATGCAAACCCCAGCGTGTATGACGAAGCAGCACGTGCATGATCGCGGCAATGGCAAGCGTCCAGATGATCTCGCTGTATCCCCATCCCCCCATGACCGCGGCAAATACGGAATCCTCCGGTGGCGAAACCGGTGTGCCCCGCGATATCGTCAGCGTGAGACCGTTCACGAAGAACAACGTACCGAGCGTCGTCACAAAAGATGGGATGCGCAGATAGACCGTCACTGCCCCGTTAATGAGCCCGACGAGGCCCGCCGCAATAACGCCGGTGAACATCGCAAGCCATGCCGGCAGGCCTGCCTCGAGAGAAAAATGCATGATGAAAGGCGCAAACGCAAAAACCATCCCGGCGGAAAGATCGATCTCCCCCCCGATCATCAGCATGATTTCACCAAAGGCAATGATCGCCACCGGGGCGATGAACTGCGAGAGATTCTGCAGACTCGCGCCAGTCAGCAGGAAGTCATGGTTGACTGTCTCGAAGTAGATGCAAAGGATGAGCGCGACGGCAAGGATGCGAATCTCGCTGGAACGCCCGAGCGCGCTTGACCAGCGCCTCGGACGTTTAGCGGGTGGTTGATTCGGCACGGCAGAGCTCACCCTTTGATCGCGCCTGTGCGTGGCACGATCTGGGCTTTCGTGCTTTTGCCTTCATAGCGCGTCGAGGTGTTCAGGTAAGGATCGACAGTGCCCTTGGTGACGAATTTCAGACCGGTGTTGATATTGGCCGGCCCAACGAGTCCGCCGGACGAAAGAAAGATGAAGGCCTCCAGCACCGTATAAAAACCCTGTACATAGGGTTGCTGGTCGATCGTGAAGTCCAGGAAACCTTCGTGGATCAGATCGACCGTGCGCGGCAACAGATCAAAGCCGCCGCCGTGCACACCTTTGCCGGGCAGGTTGGATTCTTTCATCACCTCGGCAACGCCCTGGGTGCTGCCCGCATCCACAGCAAACATGCCTTTGAGATCCTGGTGGCCGAGAAAGAAGGATTTGATCTTCGATAGTTCTTCGTTGACGGTCGCTCCCGTCGCGATGGTCTGCACGTCGATCTTCTTGCCCGATTTCTTGATTGCAGCCGCTGCGCCGTCAAGCCGGGGCTGAATGTTGAGTTGGCCAGGCGTGGCGATAAAGAGCGCGACGAGGCCGCTGTCGATGAGGCTTACGATTCGCTCGCCCATCTGGTAGCCAGACAGATAAAGATCCTGGCCGATATAGGCAAGGCGAGGATTCGTCGAACCCGAGGGCGCATCGGCGTTATAGGCGAATACGGGAATGCCGGCGTCGAGCGCGGCCTGGATGGGTTTGTCGAACGCCTTGGGATCGACGATCGGTACAGCGATTGCGTCAGCTTTCCCGGCAATCGCCGCGTTGACCGCGTTCACCATTTCGCCGATGTCGGCATTGGCCGAGCCGGTCCATTGATAGTCCATGCCCAGCAACGCGGTCGCATCCTGAATGCCGTATTGCGTGGGAACGAAGAACGGATTCGTTGTGACGTGGTTGACGAATACGATCTTCCACCGTTTATGCGCCGGGAACGATCCGGCTTCAGCCGCCTGCGCCGGCGTGATCATTCCACCCATTAGCGCCAGTGCTGCGGACAGGCCCGCGCCCTGCAGCAATCCGCGACGCATGCCTTGCACTTCGTCCCGTTCGTCCTTTTGGTCCTTGCCTTCCTTCGCTTGCGTCATCTCAGTCTCCCGTCTCTCAGTTGTTGAACACTTCAATGTCCATGACGGCGCAAGCAGGAAAAGCCCCGGCAAGAACAGCACCGGAGCCGGGAATCATTCCTTTCATGAAACCCACGTGCACGCGCGTACGCATGACTACCCTCCAGAAAATGCTATATCACGCTCTTTTGCCTACTAATCGATGTATACCCTTAACTAGTCCGACTAATTAAATTTTTGCGGTGCAGCGTGGTGCTCTGTATTCGCGTCCCGCCGTGCTGCGCAACACGATGACAGCAAAGGGCTGGCCCGCCAGCCGCAGGTCGTGCGTTGTCGAAATGATCTGCACGATACGCCACTTTAATAGTATTACTATCCAGTTAGCATCTGGAAGGAAAGAGACAGGAAGAACGAAACGCCTCGCTCAATGGTTTGGCTGAGCCGACAAGCTCGTATCAGGGTTCTGTTTGAAACTGGCTGCCGGTTTCCAGAACGCGCTCCGCGTCCGCGCGCGCATTGTCGAGCTGGACCAGACTTGCATGCCGCGCGCCCAACGGGTCGCGACTCTGGATTGCAGTGAGAATCGCCTTGTGCCGCGGCAACGAAAGCGCGTGTGTGTCGGGATGACGACTCGTCAGCTTGATCGATTCCGTCAGGGCAAGCGACAGCATGTTGCCGATATAGGCCAACAGGTCGTTGTGAGTGGCCGCCATGATGGCGCGGTGAAACTCGAGGTCAGGATCCAGTAACGCGCTTGCCGTTTCCGCGCGCTCCATCTGATCGTAAGCCGATGCAATACGCGCAAGATCGTCGCTTGTTGCAGCCGTGGCGGCGAGTGCCGCTGCCGCGGGTTCGATAACGCGGCGCACGGTCAGGAGCGAGCTGAAGAACTCGCCTTCCGGAACGCTGTTGATCGTCCAGAACAGGACATCGGGGTCAAGCATGTGCCACTCCGCGCGAGGCTTCACAACACTGCCTACACGCGTTTTCGACACGACCAGCCCTTTCGCCACGAGCACACGGGTGGCCTCGCGCAGCACGGGGCGGCTAACGCCATAGCGCTCGCACAAGTTGGCCTCAGCAGGCAATCGCTGGCCCGGTTGTAGCTTGCCGCCGACGATATCCATGCCGAGCTCCTGCACAATGCGGCCGTGCAGGCTCTTGCGCTGCTGCAGATGACGATAGTCCATGGTCAACGATCGCGGTCGTGTCCGGCTCAGATTTTGCGCCGACCGGTGCGGCGTTCTGGATGGCACTTACCTCGTCGTCGACACAGATAGAGCTGGGTAGCGTGGAGATACTTGCCGGTCCAAGCATAGCACGCGACATTTGGCACTAATCGAGTCCAGCTCGATTGGCTAGTGCCCGGCTAGCAGGACATTGGCGATGACACCCGTTGCGATGGCGGCGAGTACATAGTCCCCGTTCACGCCGACCCACTGATACCCGCGCGGCGGCGCTTGCAGGCCGTGCTCGTGCCAGTTGTCGACAACGTAATTACGGTCGCGGTACTCCGTCGGAAGCCGCTCACCCTTGTGCCAGTCGTTGTGAGGAACGGGACCGCCCGGCCCTCCTAAAGACGCATCGTGCGGCGCCGGCCCGTGGCCATGTCCATGTTGGTCCCCGTGACCCGGATTCTGTCTGTCATGCGAAGGCTGGCCGTGGCCGTGATTGTCGTCATGCTGCTGCGCAAAGACGGCAGTGGACGTGCCGAGTAACGAAATGATCAAAAGCGGTGCGACGATTGTCAACTTCATGGCTTTGCCTCTGAGAGAATGACGCGATAACAATGTGGCGCTCGAAGCTGTATCTGTTGCGAAACGCCTGCTGCGTGTTAATTACCTGGCTACGCGACGTAGTTCGCTCATCAACGCTCACCACGTCCGTGCTGGGAGATAATGTCATAAGAATGCCTGTTCGCCAAAACCGCGCGCCATGGCTTCATGGATTCAAGTCGCGTGACACAGCGGCGTCATCGGAGCGTGCCCTGACGGCGGTAGCCAGGTTGGGTCCGCAGCTTACTTTCCTTACTGTTCGATTTGCCCCGCTGCAATATCCTCGAGCGATCTTCCGCGCGTCGGCACTCCCATGAGTAGCACGGCCATTGCACCTGTCAGCAGCACAAGCGTTGTCGCACCGAACACCCCGCCAAAGCCCAGCTTCGGATAGACGTACCCGACGAGGATAGGCGCCGCAATCGCACCCAATCGGCCAACTGACGAAGCGAGCCCGGTGCCCGTTGCGCGCACGTCGGTGGGAAACACCTCGGGGGTATAGGCGTAAACGCCGGCATAGGTGCCGTTCATGAAGAACGACAGCAGGATTCCCGACACCATGATGCCGGCATCCGTACGCGTCAACGCAAGCCCAAGCGCCGATACGCCGCCCAATATCATGTATGACGCGATCGTCGCCTGCCGGCCGATCTTCTCGTTGAGCCACGCGCCTGAAAAATATCCCGGGATCTGTGCAAGGTAAATCACGAGCGAATACGAAAAGCTGCGCGTGATCGTCATTCCGTTCTGAACCAGCAAGCCGGGAATCCACGTGAAAAAAGCGTAATAGCTGAACGTGATGGATAGCCACATCAGCCACGTCATGGCTGTGATGCGCGCGAGTTTCGTCGCCCACAACGCCTTGACATTCGCGACAATCGAGGCCCGTCCGGCTGCGAGCGGAACGACCCCGTCGCGCACCGGGGGCAGCGGCTCCAACACGATGCCCGCTTGAGTGACCTCCGCTTCCATCCTCGACACGATCGCATCGGCCTCCGCGTGCCGGTCGCGCGCCTCGAGCCAGCGTGGCGACTCGGGCAACGCGCGACGCCACCAGAGCAGCATCAGAATGGGCAGCGCGGTGATGACCATGACCGCGCGCCATGCATTGGGTGCGAGCGGGATCACCAGATAGCCGAGCAATGCAGCCGCTACGAAGCCGAAGGAGAAAAACCCTGCGAGGCTGCCCGTGAAACTCCCGCGATACCGCCGCGCGACGAACTCCGAGAGAAACGGCGCGACGATGGCGCTTTCCGCTCCCGTTCCCAAGCCGGCGACAATCCGCGTCGCGAGAAAAAATCCCCAGTCGTTCGCCAGTGCACTGGCAAGCGACGCGACACAGTAAATCACGAGCGCGTACATCATGACCTTGCGCCGGCCGATGATATCGCCGAGCATGCCCGCCAGCATCGCGCCGACGAAATAGCCAATGAATGTGCCGCTTCCCAGTACGCCCGTCTGTACGCTCGTCAGCCCCCATTGCGTGCGCAACACGGGCAGCAGGAAAGCGAGCACGGCGGCGTCCATCGCATCGAAGGTGTAGCCGAGGCCGCCCATTAATAGCAGACGGCGGTGAAAAGCTGAAAACGGCAGGCGCTCGATGCGGGCGGAAATCATCGTCATGAACAGGCTCCGATAGGGACTGTGGGGCACCGCGGACGAGCGTACTACGGTCAATATCTTTCGAGTTCGTTGACGAAGAGCCGGCCATCCTTCATCACGAGCGGAATATGCTCACCCTGACCCAACAGGCAATCGACGGACTTCAGAGGATTGCCATCGACCACCAGCACATCGGCATGGGCACCCGGCATGATTCTGCCGAGCTTGTCCTGCATACCGAGCACTTCCGCGCCAACGAGAGTCGCGCTCACAATCGCCTCGGCTGGTGAGAGAACCTCGGCCAGGATCCGGAATTCATCGCTTTGCAGACGCTGTGCCTCGCCGAGCAAGTCCGTGCCAAAACCCATCTTGACCCCGGCGCGCTTCATGATTTCTATCGAGTGCATGCCGGCGCCGTGCACGTCCGCGACCTTGGCAATGCTTTCCGGCGGCAAACCATATTTCTCGCCTTCGCTTGCAAGGGCGTCGTAAGTAACAAGGGTTGGCACGACATACGCGCCGCGCTCAGCGACGAGGCGGGCGGTCTCATCGTCAATCAGATTGCCGTGTTCGATCGTGCGCACGCCACAGCGCACCGCGCGCGCGATCGCTGCAGCCGTATAGGCATGCGCGAGCACATAGGTGCCGCGCCCTTGAGCTTCCGCTACGATCGCGCGAATCTCATCTTCGGAGTAACCGAATGCGCCCACCGGATCGGTCGGTGAAGCCACGCCGCCCGAAGCCATGATCTTGATCTGGTCGGCGCCCATCTGCAGTTCCTCGCGCACGGCCCGCCGCACTTCATCGACGCCGTCCGCCACGCGGCCAAGCGCACCCACACGCACGCAGCATCCGCAGGGCGAATCGGGCGGCATGTAGTCGGAGCGAGCGCGCGGATCGGCGTGACCACCGGTCTGGCTCAACGCTCGACCGGATACAAAGAGGCGCGGACCTTCGATCAACCCTGACTCGACCGCCTGCTTGAATGGATACCCGGCACCCCCCGCGTCGCGCACGGTAGTGAAGCCACGGCGCAGCATTGCACGCATGATCGGCACAGCGCGCAGCGTAACCAGCACGTTAGGCAGCGTCGCCACGCGCGGCAGGTTGAACTCGATCGCGACGACGTGCACATGCAGATCGATCAGCCCCGGCATGATCGTTTTTCGTTTGACATCAATCACGCGCGCGCTGCCGCTCTTTATCGGCTTGTCGGAAACCTCGCGGACGAAACCGTCCTCGATAAGGACTTCGAAGCCTTCTAACAGATCAGGATGGGTAGGGTCGAGAAGTGCGCCGTTACGTAGGAGGAAGGTGGTCAACGGTTGTCTCCTTCAGGTTTCGATCGCAGCGCCCGGCATCCGGAATTCACCTCGAGTATGCAGGCGGGCATATGGAAGCGCTGCCAGAATGGTCACAGAATCAGTGTGACACGCATCACGTCTGTGCGCTAACGAACACGTTGTGCGAAGCGGCACGCGATTGCCGCTCAACAGGCCATGCTGCGCCGCGACGGCTTCACGAAGATGCCGTAAAAATCCCGAAAAATTTTTTCCCAAATATTGATCTATTGGACAACTCAGCATTAAGATGAATGCCATGGCGCGCGACATGTCACCCGAACGCAAGGTGACAGCCTGCAGTAGCCATCCCCGAATCGATCCTGCTCGCGTAGCGAGGCCAACGGATCAGGTTCCCAGCAAAGCAGGATTGGCCAGGAGACGGAGATGCTCAGTCCGCATGAATTCGCGACCCTCATGCTGCTCAAGGATGCGCCGGACTGGCTGAGTCTGGACGGTGCCGATCTGGAAGCGCTCCTGGACCGTCAGCTCGTCACGCTGGAGAACCTCCCTTCCGGGCAACAGCGCCCTCTCATTACCCACGACGGACAGATGTTTCTGAAGGCTGCCGCTCGTATCCTGAACGACGAATGACACGTATCGCTTGATCTGTTTCACAGTCAAGGAGTGTTCCGTGGCCGAATCGTGGACAGGAATCGTTGTGGGGCTGTGTGGGTTGAGCGCTGCCGTGCTGCTGGTCGCCGTTCACTATTGGCGCGAAATGATGCGGCGGCGGAAACTCAGCCGGATGGACCATCGCGATTGCTGGGAAGTGATGCGCGACAGGCGCTGATGGCAAGCGCACGTCGCTGACGAAAAATGTCTGCGATCCCGTTGCCCAGAATGTTAGAGGTAGAAAGTGCCTCGATACTTCTCGTCGGCATCTGACCGGGTATTGATTTCAACGAGAACGCCGCCCGGTACTTCACAGAAAAATCGCGAGCCGCGTTCATGTTTGAACACGCCGGTTTTCATCACGACGTCTGCTGCAACCAGCTCATCATAGAGCGTGCGAACATCGTCGAGGGTCACCAGTTCAAAGCCGATGTGAAAGTTATGCGGCCACGTGACCGGATGATCAGCGGCGTCATCGATGACGATGTCGAATCCGGGACGCTTCAGAAGCCAGCTCGCGCCTCGCCCGGCGACGGTACAGCCTAGATGAGCCTCGAAGAAAGTAGCGGTGGCGCTCACATCGGACGAGGGGAAGCTCACGTGATTGAGCTTCATGGTGGTGGTGATATGGGTCATGTCGATCTCCGTTGAGTTGGATCGCTCGTTGCGTTCCGTACAGAGAATGTTACGAGTAAAAGCTCGCGTTCAATACTCGCGTCGCCGAGTTCGCATCGACAGCCGCTCAGCCCCGTCCTATGGGCGTTTCAGCCCGCGCGAACCCGCCTTGCGTACAGCCTGCTCGCGTTTGCTCACGGGTTGCGGCGTATCTGCGGCAGACGAATCGTCATTGTGTCCCGCACTCGACATCATCGTCAGATAGCCCAATACGGCGGCCGTCACGCGGCGAGTGAGTCCAGTCGTGTCTGTCTCCTCGCGCTCGCCGGCGGCGTCGACGAGCCCACGGACGATCGCCATCAGATCGCTCGCGGCGACAGCCACGTCCTCTTGTGGAGGCAAACCGTCACGCACGAGGACTTCCAATAGCACGCTGCGCACCGATCCGGTGCTAGCCAGCGCCATGCGCAGTTGCGGCCTGCTCTCCTCGACGTCAAGCAGCCGTGCAAGCATGGGTCTCGCGAATTGCTGCCGCACTGAGACGCCGATCAGATGGGTGAGCGCGACCGGTCCGCCGGGGTGATCGAGGGCAACCAGGGCATCCCGATAGAAGCGTTCGTTTTCACGCTGCATCAGCGCGATCGTCAACGCATCCTTGCTGGGGAAGTACTGATACAGCGAACCAATGCTGACGCCGGCGCGTTCCGCGACCGCGTTCGTATTGAACCCTTCGAGTCCCTTCGTTTCAAGCACCTGTGCGGCCGCTTCGAGCAAGGTGGCGACCATGCGTTCGGAACGGGGTTGGCTGGGTGCCCTGCGCGGTTTGAGCGGCGATGGATTCGGCTGTCGAGGCATACGGCAATCAGGTGGTTGGGTGGCAACGAAGGGTTCGGTCGAGGGGTGGTCGTCCGGCTCGATGTGGAAGCAAGCTTGCCACAAAGTCATCACGTTGGTCGACGTCGACGCCAGCAGCAAGAAGTGATGTGCCGCGTTGGATGACTTCATTCATCTGCATGACTCGTCATGCACGCCATTCATGTCGTTCATTTTTGTCCTGAATTTGACCGTCGTTGATCCCGGCCATATTGTGCGGACATGCCTGCCCCGTTCGCATCGTCGTACCTGCCGATCCGTGTTGTCGAGAGGCGGGATCTCCAACACTGTGATCTGCGAAATGCCATGAATCCTGACGCAACAGCTACGCTTGCCCCCCTATCCGACCTACGTCCGACCAGCAAGGTTCGCCGCGCGGTGACGACCGCAGTGCTCGGTCAGATTCTCGAGTGGTACGACTTTTTTCTCTATGGAACCGCCGCCGCGCTGGTGTTCGGCCACCTGTTCTTCCCCATAGGCACCGACCCACTGACTGGGACGATTGCGGCGTTCGGCGGCTTTACGGTCGGCTTCATCGCCCGTCCAATTGGCGGCGTGCTCTGCGGCCACATCGGGGATCGGTACGGCCGTAAGACGGTCATGATGCTGACGCTGTTGATGATGGGCAGCGCGACCGTCTGCATGGGTCTCTTGCCGACCTATCAGCAAATCGGCATCGCGGCCCCCATCTTGCTGGTTCTGCTGCGCATCGTGCAGGGTCTTGCTGCGGGTGGGGAGTGGAGCGGCAGCATTTTGCTGATTCATGAGAACGCGCCCGCATCGAAACGCGGTGCACTCGCTGCGTGGAGTCCCTGCGGCGCGGCATTCGGCTTCGTTCTCTCCACTGTGGCGTTCCTGCTCGTCCAGACGCTGTCGTCTTCCGACTTTCTAAGCTGGGGCTGGCGCGTGCCGTTCCTGTGCAGCGCGGTGTTAGTCGCGCTCGGACTGTGGATGCGCCGCTCCGTAGATGAAAGTGCCGAGTTCGCCGAGGTCAAGGCCGCGCACCGCGGCAGCCGCATGCCGATTATCGAAGTGCTTCGCCAATGTCCGCGTCAGGTGATGACTGTTTTCGGCCTGCGCTTTGGCGAAGGCGCTGCGTCGTACATCTTCTTTGCTTTTTCGATTGCCTACGGCCGGTTTGTCGGCCTGCCATCGAGCTGGATTCTGGGTGGATTGACGGTATCAATGCTGTTGATGATCCCCGTTTCGCTCGCAATGGGCCACGTGACGGACAAAATCGGCCGCAAGCCGGTTTATCTCGCCGGCGCGATTGCAATGGTGCTGGTCGCCTACCCCTACTTCCTGTTGCTCGGCTCGGGTGTGCTATGGAAAGTCATCCTGGCGCTCGTCCTCGCCAACAGCATCACACTGGGCATCCTCGAAGGCGCTCAGCCTGCTTTCATCAGCGAATTGTTGCCGGTCCATCTACGTTTCTCGGGTCTTGGCATCGGCCGAGAGATGTCGTCGGTACTCGGCGGCGGCCTGTCGCCGATGATCGCGACCGCACTGCTCGCTCACTATCGTAGCGCCACGCCAGTCGTCATTTACCTGGTTGTTCTCGGACTGATCACCGTGCTGGCGACCTGTCTTGCGCCGGAGACTTTCCCGAAGGCTTTGAGACTTCAGGCGAAAGAAAGCGCTTAACACCGTCAAGCGGCAGCGCTGAGGCGCCGCCGCGCCAGACGGATCGACTATTCAATTCCTATACCCTGCCATCATGCAAAGCCTTCAAAGTGCCAGCCTTCCGACGCATGCTTATGAGCCTCGCGTCGTCGATCAAGCCGACCCATATCCGGAATACGCGGGTCCCCTTTCCCTCGATGTTCTGATCGAGGAAATAGAACGTCGAAGAGACGAGTTCGATCAGTTGTCGCATGTTCCACGCGACATGATCGCAAAGATGAAACGCGCAGGCATCTTTCGGGCAAGTACGCCGCGCCGCTTCGGTGGAGATGCGCTGCCGCCGCCGCAGTTTCTACGCATGCTCGAGCGCATCGCAATCGCCGACGGGTCGACCGCGTGGGTCGCCGCGTTCGGATCGGCGAACACCTATCTTGCGTCGCTCCCAATCGAAACGCAGCAGCATATCTATGCAAAAGGACCGGACCAGTTATTTGCCGGCGGACTCTATCCGTTGCAGCCGGCCGCCAAAGTGCCGGGTGGCTTCATGGTCAGCGGACAATGGCGATTTGCAAGCGGCTGCAAGGGTGCGGACTGGATCGGCGTAGGGATCGGCGGCACGCCCGCCAATTCGGGTGACACTGGCGCAGGAAAACCGTTCACCGCCGTATTCCCTGCGCACGAGGTCGAGATCGTCGAGAACTGGAATGTCGTCGGCATGCAGGGCACCGGCAGCCATGATCTGCGACTTCGCGACAAATTCGTCGACGCGCAATGGACATTCGTTCGCGGCGGCCAGGCGCTGATCGACGAACCGCTCTACCGCTATCCCGCCGTTGCGTACCAGGCGCAAGTGCATGCCGCCGTCAACATCGGCCTCGCGCGTGCAGCGCTTGACCTGCTGACCGACATGTCCGGATCGACTAAAACCACCACCGGTGCCCCGCGTCTTGCAGACCGCGGCTACTACCGCTCCGGCCTCGCGAAAGCGGAGGCGAACTGGCGCAGCGCTCGCGCGTTCTTCTACGAGTCCGCCGAATCGGCGTGGCAGACAATCCTCGCCGGCGATCCTGTGACACAGAACCAGGCCAATCTGATGCGCCTCAGTGCGACTCACGCCGCACAACTGTGTGCCGAGGTCGTGATGCAAGCGTATCAGTTGGCAGGCATCGCGGCGATCTACCGCGAGAATCGGTTGCAGCGATTGGTGCGCGACTCGATTGTCGTGACGCAGCATGCGTTCCTTGGAGAAGGCACCTATGACGCATCGGGCGCGCTGTTTGCCGGCATCGCGCCGGTAACGCCGTATCCCTGATGAGAGGACAATCATGACTATCGACGACACCAAACGGCGTTTCCGCGATGCGATGGCGTGCCTGCCCGCGGCCGTCAACATCATCACCACGGATGGCCCGAGCGGACGTTGCGGGATTACCGCAAGCGCAGTCTGTTCCGTGACAGATGCGCCGCCGACAATGCTCGTTTGTATCAACCAGGCCAGTTACGTACACGATGTTCTGCATCACAACCGGAACGTGTGCATCAATGTGCTGGCTGCGGAATGTCAGGACGTCGCGCGTGATTTCGCGGGCATGACGGCCTGTCCGATGGACGAGCGGTTTGCACGTCATGCGTGGACGATCGGGCATCAGTCGGCGCCGGTCCTCTCGCATGCGATTGCAAGTCTCGAAGGCGAGATTGTCGACTTCAAGAGTGTCGGATCGCATTCGGTCATGTTTGTCGAAGTCGGGCATATTTCGATCAGATCGGAGGGCGACGGACTGATCTACTTTGGTCGGCAGTTCCACCGCCTTGTGCGGCCAGAAGCAACGGCGCAGTCCGTCGTCGCAAGTGCTGCGAGGTGAACGTGGAAGTCTGTCTATTTCTTTTCGGCTACCGCAATGGCATGCATCGGGAGCCGCGCGACATCGATATATCGCTTATTCAGGCAGCGTCCCAGAACGCGGAAGGACTGCGGCGCTTCGTGATCCATCGCTCTGTCGAGTCGGCGGATGACGATCCTCTGTCAAAAGAACTGGCTTTGAAGCCACGCTGGGTGCTGCAGTGGTATTTCGACGATCTCGATCCTGTTGAAGCCGTGCTTCAACGCGGTGGTGCGGCACACACGATCGTGGAGCAAGCGATAGACGCCGCCCAGGACCGCCCTGCATTCGCGCAGCAACTCATGGCGGTGAGAAAATTCGCTACGCCGAATGTCCTCGACACCGGTAATCCGTCTGAAAAATGCACGTATCTCGTCGGCTATGAAGGAGAAGCCCACAATTTCAATGCGTGGCTGACGCACTATCTGAAGCATCATCCCCCGCTCATGGCGCAGCTACCCGGTATTCGTGAGCTGGAAATCTATACGCGGGTCGACTATCGAACCGGTTTAGATATTCCGCAAGCAACCGCCATGCAGCGGAACAAAGTTGTCTTCGACGATCCCGCGGCGCTGGCCGCCGCGTTGGCCTCGCCGATACGTGCGCAGATGAAGCAGGATTTCGACGCATTCCCGCCGTATAGTGGACCGGCCGCGCATTTCCCTATGCACAGCATTTACGGTAACCTGAAGCGGACGTAAAGCCGGACGCGGATAGCCCTAACGGGTCGGCCGCTGTCACGTCCTGCTCTGCGAACCGGATACTGTCGCACCGAAAGTTGCGCGTCCGTTTTAACAGCCAGGGTCTGACGCAGCGCGATCGTCAGACTCCTTCACTGCCGCGATCCGAACGTCATGACAAAGTCGCACTCTGGCATTACGGATTTGAATCTGCTGCGCGTGTTCCTGGCCATTTCGGATCTACGCAGCCTGACCGCCGCGGGCGAACGCCTCGGGCTCACTCAACCTGCGGTGAGCCACGCGCTGCGCCGGCTGCGTGGGTTGTTCGACGATCCGCTCTTCGTGCGCACACCCAGCGGCATGGTGCCCACGGATGCGGCACTGCGTTTGCACGCACCACTCACGCAGGCGTTCGAGATCATCAACGGGGCCGTGCAGCAGCTCGCGAAATTCGACCCCGCTACTACGACGCGCGTATTCCGCGTGTCGATGTCGGATATGTCGGAGTACTTTTTCCTGCCGCCGCTGCTCTCGATGCTCGACCGTACTGCACGCGGCATCCGGATCGAGATCGCGAATGTCTCCGTCGACTCCGTGAGCGCCGCGATGCGCAGCGGTGAAATCGATCTCGCGCTCGGTTACGTTCCGGGTCTGGATTCAGGGTGTGTGAGCAGGACGCTATTCTTCGACGAACATGTTTGCGTTGTGCGGGCAGGTCACCCTTTGCGCAAACTAAAGCCAAGCAAGGAAGACCTCGCGGGCTTGCGCTACGTCTATGCGAGCACAAACGCAACCGGACACCGGATGGTCGAGCAATGGCTGGAGGAATTGAATCTGCGCCGGGATATCGTGCTGCGCCTGCCTCATTTTGTCGTTGCGCCCGAGATCGTTCAGAATACCGATCTCGCCGTCATTTTCCCCAGGAGCATCGCGCAGCGCTTCAACCGCAACAAGTCCTTCCGCATCCTTCCGTTGCCTTTCTCGTTGCCACCCATTGAAATTCAGGTCCTTTGTCACGCCCAGTTCTCGGCGGATCCGGGAATCGCCTGGCTGGTCGACGCCATTTACGATATGTTTCATCAAGCCGATCCGCCGGAAGGCGCAGAGCGTAAACGGAAGTCCTCTACTGTCGGCAAGACTGGGCAAGCAAAGCAGGTTTAGGATTCTGGGTCCCTTGAGGATCGGCAACTGAAACGGACTGCATGAACCACTCCTCTCAGTGCACTTCGATCTCCTCGACCTCGCGCACGCCGATCAGCCCGCAGAGCATGTTGCGATAAGCAACGAACTCATCGGCAGACATGCGCGACAGCGAAATCGTGATCAGTTCATGCTGTTCGTTGTCGTCGTCGGCGCTTACGCTGATCTGTCTGATGCGAGGCCCGTCATCACCGAACACGCGGCACAACACCGGCAACGTGATCGCCCCTCGATCGACCTGGAGGCGTAGTTCCCGACGCAGCTTGCCTTTCGTGCGCAACTGGCGCGCAACCGGCTTGACCCAGGTGAGTGTCGTCAGAATGATCACCGTTGCCGCTAGCGCCAATACGTAGAGTCCCCCACCCGCCGCGAGCCCGATGCCCGCGACCGCCCAGACACTCGCCGCCGTTGTTAACCCTCGCACCACCTCGCCGCGCAGCAGAATTGCGCCGGCGCCAAGAAATCCGATCCCCGACACGACCTGCGCCGCGACACGTGATGGATCGAGTGCGATGTTCGGCATCGAGCGGGTGTCTTCGAAGCCAAACGCCGAGACGATCATCACGAGGGAGGACGCCACGCACACCAGCATATGCGTGCGCAGTCCGGCCGGAAACGCAAACCGCTCCCGCTCGAAGCCGATGACGCCGCCCAGCACCGCCGCAAAGAGCAGCCTTGCGATCAGTTCGATATTCCCCGGCATCACACTCTCCTTGTTTTTCGTTTCTTGTCAGCCCCAGGGCAGCGTAAAGGTCTTCACGTTCGTAAAGCTCTTCATCGCTTCCTGGACCCCTTCTTTATGGCCCAGCCCCGAATCCTTGATACCGCCGAACGGCGTCAACTCGATCCGGTAGCCGGGCACTTCCCAAACGTTCACGGTTCCCACGTTGAGTTCATTCGCGAACCGCGTGATGTTCTCGAGACTGTCCGTGCAGACGCCGGACGACAGGCCATACGCTGTGCCGTTGGCTATCTGGATAGCGTCGTCGAGATCGTTGAATGCAATGATCGGCGAGACCGGACCGAACGTCTCCTGCGCGACCAGCTCCATCGAGGGCGTGACCCGATCCAGCACGGTCGGCGGAAAGAGCGCACCCTGACGCTCGTTGCCGATCAATAGGCGTGCGCCCTGTGCGATCGCTTCATTGACCCGCGCCTCGAACAACGAAGCGGCCGCTTCGTCGATGACCGTGCCCATGTCGCTGTTGGCGTCGCCCGGGTCACCGCACTTCCACGCCCGGGTCTTCTCGACCACCAGCTCGGTGAAGCGATCAGCCACCGTCCGGTGCACAAGAATCCGTTTGATCGCTGTGCAGCGTTGCCCGGAGTTTTTGTACGAACCGAGCACCGCAAGGTCCGAAGCGCGCTCGAGATCGGCATCGTCCATCACGATCAGCGGATCGTTGCCGCCAAGCTCCAGCACCACCCGTCGATAGCCGGCCCGCGCAGCGATGTATTTGCCGATGGCAACGCCGCCCGTGAACGTCACCAGCGCGACGTTCCGGTTTGTGATCAGCTCGTCGGCAATCTCGGCCGGATCGCCGGTCACGACCTGTAGCATCGGCGGCGGCAGCCCGGCTTCGTATAGCAGATCCGCCAGGTAGTACGCGGACAGCGGCACCTTTTCCGACGGCTTCAGCACGGTACGGTTGTTGGTGGCGATTGCCGGCGCGATCTTGTGCGCCACCTGGTTCATCGGGTGATTGAACGGCGTGATCGCCGTAATGACGCCGAGAAGCGGTTCGCGCTGCGTAATCACGCGACGCTTCTTTCCGTGGGGCGTGAGATCGCACGAGAACACCTGGCCGTCGTCGCGCAATGCCTCGCTCGCGGAGAAGTTGAACACATCGGCCACGCGCCCGATCTCGTAGCGCGAGTCTTTCATGCACAGACCCGATTCGAGCGTAATGAGCGCGGCTGCTTCTTCAGTCCGGCCACGCAGCAGTTCCGCAGCGCGGTTGAGGATCGATGCGCGCTCAAAGCGCGACAGCGTCGGCCGGTATCGGAGCGCGACATCGTAGGCGAGGCGCACGTCGTCGACCGACGCCTTCGGCACGGTGCCCACCACGTCCCCGGTGTAGGGATTGGTCACTTCGATCACGCGGTCGCGCGTCAGCTTTTTGCCGTCGATGCGCAGCGCCTCTTCGCGAAACTGCGGTGGTTTCAGATCGATAGGGTTCATGCGTGTTGCTCCGGAAGCGATGCAACGGCGGGTTGATCCTGAAGTGCATTCAACGCGATATCGAATACGTCGAAATTCCTCAGGGTCCGGCCTTCGAGCGCTCCGGCAAGCGAACGGTTGAACAGCAGCGGCACGGTCTGCTCCGACAGGCCGCCGTGCGAGCGCAAGGGCACCGTCAGTCCCGAGAGATCGTGCGCCGCAGCGCTGCTGCCGAGCACATAAGACTTGTCACTGATGACGACGAGGTCGCCCACGCGGTCGGGTGGCAATTCGAAGCGTGCGCACGCTTCTTCACGGGTCAACACCGCCTCGATATGCGGCAATCCAGCCAGCCGCCTGCGCAGTTCGACGCCGTCGTCACCGGCCGGCAGATACACCGTCGCGTACGAGCCAAGTGCTCCATGGTGGCGGACATACGGATCCGTGATCGGCAGGATCACGCGTACACCGCCTTCTTCGACGCCGCGCCCGAGCCAGTCGTCGAGCAGATCCTGCAGATAGATGATGTTCGGCTCGCCCGTCTTCGGATCGTGCTTGGCGTTCATCCCGTGATCCGCTGTGATGCCAATGACGGCTCCCAGTTCGTGCAGACGAGACAGATACCGGTCCATCATTGCGTAAAACGCGTTCGCGCCATCGGTGCCAGGGGCAAACTTGTGCTGGACGTAGTCGGTCGTCGACAGATACATCAGATCCGCGCGATCGTTTTCGAGCAGCCACACGCCGGTTGCGAAGACGAATTCGGAGAGGTCCGCGCTGTATACCTCGGGCAGCGGCTTGCCGACGCGCTCCAGCACCTGATCGATACCGTTTGCTTCGACGGTGGCCTCGTCGGCCTTTTCCGCAGACAGGCAGATTCCGCGCAGGCCATGGCCAAGCAGTGCGCGCAGCTTGTCTTTCGCCGTGACCACCGCGACCCGTGAACCGGCCTCAGCCGCTGCTGCCAGCAGGGTGCCGGCCCGCAAATAGCGCGGATCGTTCATCAGCACCTCGCGGCCACGGCCTTCGTCGGCATCGCGGTCGTAGAAATAGTTACCGCAGATGCCGTGCACGGCCGGTGGCGCCCCGCACACGATCGAAAGATTGTTCGGGTTGGTGAAGGATGGCATCACGCATTTCGCGTGCAGCGCCGTGCCGTTTTCGAGCAGCTCGCGCAGGAACGGCGTGGCGCCCGCTTCTGCAGCCCGATTCAGATAGTCGTATTCGCATCCGTCGACACAGACGATAACCGTCGGCCGATGTGGCAAGCGATAGCTTCGGCCGTTGACGGCAATGGTGGAGCGTGGATTCATGTCGAAGGTCCTCGTTGTAGGGCGAAGGTTCAGAACGTGCGCCGGATGAAGTAAGTGCAGACCGAGCTGAGCAGCCCCACACATGTGATGTAGAGCGCAATCCACCACGGCTGCAGGTTGCCGTAGTGCAGAAGCGCCGTTGCGACGAGCGGCGTGATCGAGCTGGAGACAATGCCCGAGACCTGGTACACGATCGAGATGCCGCTATAACGCACCCGCGTATCGAACAGTTCGCAGAACAGCGCGGCCTCGGGACCGTAGACGAACGCGTAGATCACGCCGAGCACAATCACGATGGTCGCGGTCACGGCGGTGAGGCTGGTCGAGTAATGAAAGACTGCAAGGGCCGGCCACGCGCTCAGACCGCAGGCAAGTGCACCCCAGCCGAACACTTTGCGGCGGCCGATCCGGTCCGACAGGCGCGAGGCGAGCGGAATCATGAACATCAGCACCAGTGCGGCAAGCGTCACGGCCACCAGGATCGCCGACTTCGCATAGTGATGGATGCCGATCAGGTAGCTCAGCGCGAACACCGCATACGTGTTGAAGATCACACCGTCGATATAGCGCGCGCCCCAACCCAGGAACACGTTCTTGCGGTAATCGGTGAATACCTCGCGCGCCGGTACTTTCGCGACCGCATGCGTGTCGCGAATCTTCGTGAACGCGGGCGTCTCGACGATGCGCAACCGGATAAACATGCCCACGGCAACGAGCAGGATGCTGGCCATGAAGGCGGCCCGCCATCCCCATTGCAGGAAAGCGTCCGGCGTCAGCCAGGTCGTCAGTGCGGCCACCACGCCACTGCTCAGGCACAGGCCGATTGCGAGCCCGATCTGTGGATAGGATGCGTACAGGCCGCGGTGTTTGCGGGGCGCGTACTCGAAAGCCATCAGCACCGCACCGCCCCATTCGCCACCAAGGCCAATGCCCTGCAGCAACCGCAACAACAGCAAACAGGCCGGCGCCCAGATGCCGATCGACGCATAGGTAGGCAGTATCCCGATCAGGAACGTGGACACGCCCATGATGGAAAGCGTGAGCACCAGCAATGGCTTGCGCCCGAACCGGTCGCCGAAATGGCCGAAGATCACACCTCCGAGCGGCCGGGTGACGAAGCCAACCGCGTACACCGTATAGGCCAGCATGGTGGAGACGAAAGCGTTCCCCGTCGGAAAGAAAAGCTTGTCGAATACAAGTCCGGTGATCGTGCCGTAGAGGAAAAAGTCATACCATTCGACCGTCGTGCCGATCAGACTGGCCAAGGCAACCGACTTCACAGACCTGGCGTCGACGCTGACTGCCGGGCCTCCTGCAATATCCACTGCTTCCATTGCTTGTCTCCTGATAGTTGCCGGGCCCGTGACGTCGTGTGACGTCCGCTGCCTCGGCACTTGCCGTTCATGCGGCTTTTGTTGTGCTGCAAGATACGCCGGTACGAAACCGGATGTCTCTTTTCCTCCTCTATCACCGTCGCGTGATGCTGATCCCCTTGCCTCGCTGCTGCGAAAACTTCAGGCCGCTGCGGCGATGAAATTGCGTCCGCGTGGCCCACTGAGTGCGTGCGCAATCATCCTGTCCGACTCCTCAACACTGACGCCGTAGCTCGAGAACGATGTACGCACGCCAAGCGCTTCGAGAAAATTGGTCAGGTAGTCCCGCGCATCGGCCAGTGGGCACGGAAAGACTTTCGCGAGCACAGCATCGCGCGCAGTGTTCTTTCCAAGCGCGAGATCCAGCACCATCGGCAGCGTGAACGAACACGCGATGCCATGAGGAAGACCGTGATGAATCGTCATCTCATACGAAATGGAATGCGCCAGGGCGGTTTTCGTGTTCGAGAACGCGAGCCCGGCTTTGAGCGCCGCCAGCGAAGCCCGTTCGCGTAGCGTCCGGTCCTGCAGATTCGCGACGAGCGCCGGCAGCGTGGCCAGCATGTCGCGCGCGGCCGACACGGCGAATTCGTCGGAGATCGGGTTCGCGTTGACGTTCCAGATGGCTTCGAGTGCATGAGATAGCGCGTCGAGACCGCTCTGCACCGTGACCGAATGCGGCAGCGAGAGCGTGAGATCCGGATCGACGATCGCGGCCTCCGGCCACGTCTGCGGGAGCTGCAGCGAATACTTGCGCTGCTTGATCGTGCGGTCCCAGATCGTCGCCCATGGTGTCACCTCACTGCCGGTACCTGCGGTAGTCGGCACCGTGATCAGCGACTTCACGCGCGGCGGTGTGAACGGCTTGCCCGTATCGAGCAAGGCCAGCAGTTCGTCGAACTCATTGCTTTCCGTACCGACCATCAGCGTTTTGGCCGTGTCGAGTACGCTGCCGCCGCCGATCGCGACGACAACGGGGCAGCCCTCGTGTCTGCGCCAGAAATCCCGGTACATCCCGGCGATATGAGTGACGTCCGGGTTCGGCTGTACATCGTCGATCACCGCGACCACGCTGTCACCGCACAACTCGCGCACACGTTGCACGAGACCGATCTGCGCCGCCTCCGCGAACGTCACGACCACGGCACGGCGGCCGTTAAGAATCTCGGGCAGCCGTGCGATACAACCGGGGCCGAAATTCACCTCTACAGGATTCCAAAAGACACCGTTCATCGTCTCCCCTCTTTTCGTGTGTGTGCGTTACGGATGAATTATGGGAAACATCGATGTATAGTAAAAATACAAATATTTCTGTCGATGTATTCAGCCAATCTATGCGACTCACTCAATTGCGCTCGTTTTACGCCGTCGGCAAGCACGGCAGCGTGACGGCCGCCGCGCGGGCGCTGCACGTCAGCCAGCCGACTGTCACAACGCAGGTGCGGGATCTGGAGGAAAGCTACGGGGTGGAGCTGTTTCACCGCAGCGGCCGTCGGATCATCCTGACCGCAGCCGGGGAAACCCTGTTCGCCATTGCCCAGCGGATGTTCGGCAACGAACAGGAGGCCATCGACTTTCTGAAGGAATCGGCAGGCCTCAGTACCGGAATCATCCACGTGGGCGCGGTCGGGCCACTCCATGCAATGGAAATCGTCGCGGCGTTTCATCTTCGCTACCCGGGATTGCGCGTATCGATCCGGCTCGGCAACTCGGAGGAAACCGTACGCGGCCTGTTGTCGTATGAAACGGACGTCGCGGTGCTTGCGCAATACGGCGCAAACCCCCTGCTTCACTATGTGCCCTATCGTCAGCACCCATTGGTCATCATCGTTCCGGCGACGCATCGACTGGCGCGCCGGCGCAGCGTTCGTCTGGAAGAGCTTCGCAACGAGCCCATGATCATGCGCGAGCCGGGCTCGACCACCCGCAAGGCGCTGGAAGACGCACTACGCAAGCACGGCATCGAGCCAAATTTTGCGTTGGAAGTGGGCAGCCGGGAGGCGGTGCGCGAAGCGGTCATATTTGGCCTCGGCATCGCGGCGGTATCGGAGCGCGAACATGTCGACGATTCGCGGCTGCGCAAGCTGACGATCCACGGCGAGCAGGTATCGACTCACGCACATGTCGCCTGCCTCGCCGAGCGTAAAGCCGCGCGACTCGTGCAGGCTTTCCTCGACGTGGTCAATCAGGTATTGATTGAGAAAGGCGCCGAGGCTGCCACAAGTTAAATCGGCTGATCCACTCTGCGTGCATATGAGGGTCATCGTCGGCGCTGTAACCGCGCAACGTTATCTTCTTCAGAAGAAGCTGCATGGAATCCAGCTCGACCGGTGCGGTTCGTCCAGGGCCGTGAGCCGCCAATTGCCCTGACAGTGCGCCGAGAATCACAAAACGCGCACCAACGCGTGCGTTGGCGATGGCAGCCTGCAACTGTTCGCCTCCGACGTTATCGATAAAAACGTCGATGCCTTGAGGCACGGCCTCGGCGAGTTGCTCGACGATCGGTGTAGTCCCACGGAGCACCGCCGCGTCATACGCCAACTCGGACATTGCGGTCATCCAGGTGTCCTCGCGCGGCGGGCACGCACGCAGTTGTCAAGCCCATCGATTAATGTGAGCATGTGGCTCATATTCACTTGAGGGCGGTGATTTGGCTACTCGCATTCCCACGCACGCTGCAACGATGCGCAAAGCCCCACGGCAAGCGCGTTCGCGCGCCACGGTCGAGGCTATTCTCACGGCAGATGCTCAGGTTTTGGGGCGCTGGGGCTGGGCTCGATTCACGACCAACGAGGTCGCCGAAGTCGCCGGTGTGAGCATTGGCTCGCTGTATCAGTACTTTCCAAACAAGAACGTGTTGGTGGTGGCGATCACGACGCGTCACTTCGACGAGGTCCTTGCGGTACTGCGCGCGATCGACGATGACGCGATGCCAATCGCGTGGCGCATCGAGCAACTAGTCCACGGCATGATCGGAGTCCACAACATCAATCCGGCACTGCATCGCATGCTGCTTGAGGAGGCGCCCTACATTGAAGGTTTGAAGGCCGCTCACGATAAGTTCGAGACGGAGTATCTCCGGCGCTATACCGCGATGGTCGCGGCGGCGGGGAACCGGCGCGGCCGGGAATCAGTTGCGGTGGCCGCGCAAGTCCTTTCCTCTGCCGTTTCGGGAGTCATTCATGATGCCGCGCACAGGGGCACGTTAGGAACGCCGATCCTGAAGCGGGAGCTCGTGGAGATGACTACCGCGTATTTGCTCGGACGACGCTAGTGTCCCGCGCGCAATCTTGCCGACGCCGATTCGAGGTTGCGCCAGGCCGGCTGCCCCGGCGCGTAGCGCGCGCGGATATACGACGCGAGCTCGGCCATCTGCTTGTCGTCGAATACATCTGCGAATCCGGGCATGTAACCCAACGATTCCGTTGCGGGCTGATCGATTCCGTGTTGCAACACATGCAGAAGATTGTCCGGTGAGGGATGGGCAACGCTCGTGTTCAGCCCCATCAACGGGCGCACGCCGAAATGGCCGACGCCGCCCGATTCCGCATGACACACCGCGCACGATGCTTCGAAAATGCGACGGCCGTTTTCGAAACCAAGTGTCGTCGTCGAGCCTGCGTCTGTAGCAATTGCACGCGCGGCCGCAACACGGGCGGACACCTCCACGTCAACGGGTGGCGACAACGAAGCGACGTAGTGAGCCATCGCGCGCACGTCGGACTCCGGTAACGTAGCAAGCCCGGCGACGACGGGTGCCATCGGCCCCGCCGCCACACCGTGCTCTGCAGAAAAGCCTGTACGCAGATAGTCGAATAGCGCTGCCTCGGACCACGGCACCGGCGACGCACGCGAAGCCACCAGCGACGGCGCGTCCCAGCCTTCCGCGCTCCCGCCCGACAGGTAGGCAAAACCGCCCTTCTCCGCGCCGATCGCATTGCGCGGTGTATGACACGCGCCGCAATGCCCTGCGCCGTCGACCAGATACTTGCCGCGATTCCACTGCGCCGAGCGCGTCTCGTCAGGGAGGAACGGACGCATGTCATGAAACAGCCAATTCCAGCCGGCCACCAGCCGTCTTTGATTGAGCGGGAACGGCAAGTTCGTTTTCGGTGGCGCGTTTCTGACCGGCGCTTGCGACATCAGATATGCGTAGAGCGCCATCATGTCGGACTCGCTCATCCTCGCGAACGCGGTGTACGGAAACGCCGGATAAAGATGCGAGCCGTCGCGCGAAACACCTTCGCGCATCGCCCGCGCGAACGCTTCGTATGACCAGGTGCCGATGCCGGTCTGCGCATCGGGCGTGAGATTGGTCGAGTAGACGGTGCCGAACGGCGTGTCGAGCGCGAAGCCGCCAGCATTGGTCTTGCCGCCCGGCACGGTGTGGCAGACCGCGCAATCGCCCGCGGCGGCGATCTGACGACCGCGTTCGAGCGTGGCCGGCGACCACAGGGAAGTATCGACGGTGGAAATCGGTGCGATCGGCGCCGGTCCTGGCAGGACCGAGCACGCGAGGCCGATCAAACCGCCCATCACGCCACCGACGCCGCCCCCGGCCAACCAGCGCCGCCAACGTGACGGACGACGCGTTTGCGCAGGCGCCGCGTCCAACATACCGGAAGGTACGTCGGCCAGCGCGCGGCGGATGCGCTCCGCGTCGAACGGAGGTGCGCGGAAACGCACTCCGGTTGCGTCGAACAAGGCGTTCGCAATCGCGGCGGCGGCGGGCGCGGCAGCACGCTCTATCGTGTCGGCCTCCGCGCTCGTCAAGGTCCGAGCCAACCCGGCAGTCGACTCGTTGAGTGCCCTCCCCGCCACGCTCAGTTCATGCGACACCGCGGCATCGCCATTCGCAGAGCCGGTTTCATCGTGAGCTGACCGGGCAAGAAAGCGCACGCCGGTGGAGCGCTCGATCGCATCGGCCACCTGCCACGACGGCAAGCCAGAGACGCGCGCGGCACCCGGCTCACCCGAACCACGGCCCGCAACCACGCGCCTGATGGCGACATCGCCAGTTTCACGATTCACGTCGACGTCCACGACCCACGCCGTCCAGCTATCGGCACCCGGATTCGGCGTTCCCGTCGTGACGCGAACAGGCAAACTACCCTTCTCAGCCGACGACAGCGGCGCGCTGTGTTCAAGCGCTTCGCCGTCGAACGCGAAGCCGCGTCCGCGCATCCAGGGCGACGGCGGCTCAACCCGAGCCGCAAGCACCCCACCCCACGCGGCACGCTCGGTCACCATGCGGATCGTTTCGCGCGCGCCGCCGTCACGCTGCGCGTCGAGGTGCTGCAGGCGCAACGCGACAGGATCGCGTTGCAGCGCATGGGCGAGTTCGTCGATGAATGATTCGCGGGCAAATGCATGCGCCTGAACAGGAATTGTCCGAGCCGCGGACGTTTCGACCGCCACGGACGTCTGAGCGTGCCGGTAGACCAGCAAAGGCGCAGCAGATTCGATATCGTCATCGCGCGCAGAAGCCTCTTTGTACTCCAGCCGCGCACGGTATTGCCACGTTGTCATCGTGCCGTCGCGCTCGTGACCGGTCTCGACCATCAGGTCCGCATAGGCCATAGCAGCTGCGTCGCCCGTTTGCGTGCGTACGGGCCATTGATACCGTTCCGACCGGTACAGCGCTGCACCGGACTTTTCGTTCCCGACAGACTGCGCACCCACAGACTCAAGCCCATGTTCATCATCACGCACCGCTACGAGGTCGTCACCGTTCTGATTCATGCGCACCTTCATGCCGCAGATATTGCGCAGCGCGGCGCACCGCGTTGACGATCTCGAAGTGCGTGCCGCATCGGCACAGATTGAAGCGCAGCGCGTCGCGGATCGTGTCGTCGTCAGGCTCCGGGTTGCGGTCGAGCAGCGCCTTCGCGCTCATGATCATTCCGTTCAGGCAGTAACCACATTGCGCCGCCTGTTCGTCGATGAATGCGCGCTGCACCGGGTGCAGCGCATCGGCCGTCCCTAGTCCTTCTAGCGTCGTGACTTTGCGCCCGATCGCAATGCTCGCGGGCACGACGCACGAACGCGTCGGCTGGTCGTCGACGATCACCGTGCACGCGCCACACTGCCCGAGGCCGCATCCGTACTTCGGCCCATTCAGCTCGAAGTCGTTGCGCAGGATATACAGCAGTGGCGTATCCGGCGTGGCACCCTGAACGGTGCGACGAACGCCGTTGACGGTGAGTGTCAGCGGACCGGCGGGCGGACTCGAATGCGCCATATCTCAGCCTGTTCACAAATGAAAAAGGACGACCTTACAGCCGAAGCACGCGGCGTGCTATGGCGCCGGCGCCACGCGCTTCCGTATTGCGTGCTTGCCACTCACACTCAGGCCGAAGCAACCTCGGCGGTCGGCGACATGAGCGGTACGTTGAACACGTCGTAGCCAAAGACCCACGACGGATCTTCATTCGTACGCAGCCACGTGTTGTTGTGGGAGACCAGTTGCACCTTGGAGGCGCGCGTCGCACGGTTCGCTTCGTACAACGCGAAAGCCCCCGCGTAGTCGGTTGCGCCCACTTCATCGAGGCAGCGCGTCAACATGGCCGCGTCTTCGATCGCCATCGCCGCACCCTGCGCCATGTGCGGCTTCATCGGATGACATGCGTCGCCAAGCAGCACCAGACGGCCACGGCTCCACAACGGCAGCGGATCGCGTTCGAGTAACGGCCATTTCGTAATGTACGGCGACACGTCGATCAGATTCTGCACGTCCGGATGAAAACCCGCGAACGCCTCGCGCATTTCTTCGCGGCTGCTTTCCATCATCGACACCCCGGTGGGCCACTCGGCCTGCGGCACGCCCGTGACGTAGTAGTACTCGTCACGCGCCTCGGTCACGTAGTAGACCATCATGTGACGGTCTTCCGACCACCACTTCACGCACATGTCATACGGCTTGTGGCCGAGCAGCGACGCGGGGAAGACCGCGCGATGCGCAACATAGCCCGTATAACGCGGCGGTTCCGAGCCCAGCAGGTGATCGCGGATCTTCGAGTTGACGCCGTCCGCGCCAATCACGATGTCGGCCGTCTCGACAGAGCCGTCCGTGAAGGTCATGCGCACGTCGCTGCCGGTGTCCTCGACAGACTTCAGGCATTTGCCGAAAACGATCGTGCCGGGCGCAACCGCCTCGGTCATCAGCGCATGAAAGTCGCCACGATGGACCGTCAGATAGCTCGCGCCATAGGCCTTGAGCGCGTGATCGCCGAGCGGAATCTGCGAGATCGCTTCGGCCGTTTTCCAGTCACGGCTGTACCAGAAGTCGGGATGCGAGCCCATCACGTTCAGAGCGTCTTCGCAGCCGATGCGACGCATGATCTTCATCACATTCGGCCCCAGGTGAATACCCGCACCAAGGCGCGAAAACGCCTGAGCCTGTTCGTAGAGCCTGACGTCATAACCGCTGCGTTGCAACAACGCGGCAGCCGCCGTGCCGCCGAGGCCAGCGCCGATAACGGCGATACGGGTTTTTCTCATGATGTTCTCCTGTTCGTGCGCCCGCCCAGCGACATGCTTCGACGGTCCGGTTGAGTTCGATTAAATGTAGCGTACACATTAGAAATTCTTTCGACAACAAAAATTTTTTGTGTACTCGAACGCCGAATTTTTCGCCTATATACGCGCAAACTCGCTTTAATCCCTCTTGTCGTCCTTCCGGAGTATTTTTATTCTGTTGAATTTTTATAATGTACACACTAGACTTTGCTTCAACGTACGACGCCGTTCGCAGTCGCAAGGCGCCGGGCATCACCCACATTGATCGGAGAGCATCACAATGACCAGGACATACCGGATCGGCCAGATCGTGCCGAGCTCGAACACCACGATGGAAACGGAGATTCCGGCCATGCTGCGACTGCGCGAGACGATCCGCCCGCAGCGCTTCACCTTCCATTCGAGCCGGATGCGCATGAAGAAGGTCGTCAAGGAAGAGCTGGCGGCAATGGACGCCGAGTCGGACCGCTGCGCGCTCGAGTTGTCCGACGCGCGCGTCGACGTGCTCGGCTATGCCTGCCTCGTCGCGATTATGGCCATGGGTCACGGTTATCACCGCGTATCGCAGGCACGCCTGACGCAGCGCACGGCGGAAAACGGCGGGCAGGCGCCTGTCCTGACGAGCGCCGGCGCGCTCGTCGATGCACTGCGTGTGATCGGCGCCAAACGCGTCATCGTCGTGGCACCGTACATGAAACCCTTGACCGAGCTCGTGGTCGACTACATCCGCCACGAAGGGTATGAAGTCATCGACTATCGCGCGCTCGAAATCCCCGACAACCTGGACGTGGGCCGCCACGATCCCGCACGCTTGCCCGACATCGTCAAAAGCATGCCTTTCGAGCAGGCCGACGCAATCGTGCTGTCCGCCTGCGTGCAAATGCCGTCGCTGCCGGCGGTCGCCAAGGTCGAGGCCATGACAGGCAAACCGGTGATTACAGCCGCGATCGCCACCACCTACGCGATGCTGCGCGAACTCGATCTCGAACCGATCGTGCCGGGCGCAGGCGCCCTGCTGTCGGGCGCTTACTGACCGCCGCCGCAAGAGGACGCACCATGACTACCTTCCTGTACGGCGCGAATGTCGCGGCCAACGGCATCCGTCAGCACTATCTGCGCTACGGCGGCGCCGACGGTTCACGCGCGAAACGCCCCGCTATCGTGCTGATTCCGGGCATTACCAGTCCGGCGATCACGTGGGGCTTCGTCGGCGAAGTGCTGGGCCGCACGCACGACACCTATGTACTCGACGTGCGCGGCCGCGGCCTGTCGTCGGCATCGCCGACCCTTGACTACAGCCTCGACGCGCAAGCCGCCGACGTGGCCGCGTTCGTCGCGGCGCTCGGTCTGGGTGAATTCAGCCTGGTCGGTCATTCCATGGGCGCGCGCATTGCGGCGCGTGCGGCGCTGCATGCGCCGCGCGGACTCGCATCGGTGGCGCTGATCGATCCGCCGGTTTCCGGGCCCGGCCGCCGTGACTATCCGGGCAAGCTGCCCTGGTACGTCGATTCGATGGCGCTCGCGCGCACCGGCACCGACGCCGAAGGCATGCGCGCGTTCTGCCCGACCTGGACGGAAGCCGAACGCCAGTTGCGCGCCGAATGGCTGCATACCTGCGACGAGCGCGCGATCCTCGCCTCCTATGAAGGCTTCCACACCGACGATTTCCACGCGGACGCCGCCCGTCTTACCGTGCCCTCGCTGCTGATGACCGCGCAGAACGGCGACGTGGTGCGCGACGAGGACGTCGCCGAACTGCAGCGCGCCACACCGGCGATGCTGCACGTACGCGTGCCCAACGCCGGCCACATGATTCCGTGGGACAACGCTGCCGGCTTCTACGCTGCCTTCAGCGATTTCCTCGGTGCGCCGCTCGCCTACTGACCGTAAAAAGGAACCGTCGATGCCAGTCAGCGACTACCAATTGATCGAAGCGTGGAAGGAAGTCCTTACGCTGTCCCGCCTCGAACCCGGCCAGAGCGTCACGATCCTGACGAGCCCGGCCACGCATCCGCAGACCTTGTCGTGCGCACTCATCGCGACGCAATCGATGGGGGCGATCGTCAATCGGCTCGATCTGCCGCCGGTGAACGGCGAGAAAGCATTCAGCCGCGATTCGCTCGCCTATCTGGGCACTACACCGCTCACCGGCAACGGCCCCGCGATCGCCGCGCTGAAAGCGAGCGATCTCGTGCTCGATCTGATGACCCTGCTGTTCTCCCCCGAGCAGCACGACATCCTGAAGTCCGGCACGAAAATCCTGCTGGCCGTCGAACCTCCCGAGGTGCTCGCGCGCATGGTGCCGACCCAGGCCGACCGCACGCGCGTGTTGGGCGCCGCGAAGCGCATCTCCGCCGCGCGTGAAATGCGCGTGACGTCCCCGGCAGGCACGTCGCTCGTGTGTCCGCTCGGCGAGTTCGGGCCAACCGCCGAATATGGATTCGTCGACGAACCGGGCCGCTGGGATCACTGGCCGAGCGGCTTCGCTCTGACCTATCCGAACGATCGCACCGCGCACGGCACGATCGTGATCGATCGCGGCGACATCCTGCTGCCGCAGAAGCGCTATGTGAGCGAGCCGATTGTGCTGACCGTGGAAGGCGGCTATGCGACAAAGATCGAAGGGGGTGTCGATGCAGCGCTACTGCGCGACTACATGGAAACCTTCAATGACCCAGAAGGCTATGCGATCTCGCATAT
This sequence comes from Paraburkholderia sediminicola, assembly GCF_046026675.1. Taxonomy (GTDB): domain Bacteria; phylum Pseudomonadota; class Gammaproteobacteria; order Burkholderiales; family Burkholderiaceae; genus Paraburkholderia; species Paraburkholderia sediminicola_F. The sequence goes on from NZ_JAQQEY010000002.1 coordinate 3,846,198, forward strand.
CGGCTGGGGGCTGCAGCCGCGTGCGCGCTGGTCGACGCTCGGGCTCTACGATCGCGAAGCGACCATCGGCATGGATGCGCGCGCGTTCGAAGGTAATTTCCTCTTCTCGCTCGGCCCGAACAACGAAGGCGGCGGCAGCCGCACGACGACCTGTCACATCGATATTCCGCTGCGCCACTGCACCGTGCTGCTCGACGACGATGTCGTCGTGCGCGACGGTCGCGTAATTGAATCGACACTCTGAGACCTGATGCGATGAATGCTCCCCAAACGCACGCCGAAGCCCATGTTTATCAGCAGCAAGGGTTCGGCACACCACTGCCCGTGCACGGCAATATCGGTCTGTTGATCGTCGACTTCGCGGTCGGCTTTGCCGATCCGTCTACATTCGGCGGCGGCAATATCGCGCCAGCGATTGCACGCACCGTGAAGGCGCTTGCACATGCACGCGCCGCGGGTTGGCCGGTCGCGCACAGCCGCATCGTCTACGCGGAGGACGGCAGCGACGACAACGTGTTCTCGCTGAAGGTGCCGGGCATGGCGACGCTCACCGAAGACCATCCCGACAGCGCGATCGTGCCGGAACTGACACCCGCGAAAGGCGAACTGGTGGTCCGCAAGACCGTGCCGTCGGCGTTCTTCGGCACGCAACTCGCGCCGTGGCTCACGCAGCGCGCCGTGCAGACGCTGTTCGTGGCCGGCGCGGTGACGAGTGGTTGCGTGCGGGCCAGCGTCGTCGATGCGATGTCGTATGGGTTCCGGCCGCTGGTGTTGTCCGACTGTGTCGGCGATCGGGCAATCGGCCCGCACGACGCGAACCTGTTCGACATGCAGCAGAAGTATGCCGCGGTGATGCCGCTCACGGACGCGCTGGTCGCGATCGAGCAGCGCGTGCGTTGACGCATGAGCGTGGTGCACATCTTAGGACTCTGCCCGTGAAGCGCTCCGAACTTCTGGCAAGCGTCGGCCGCCTTGCCGTGATCCGCCGGCCGGCTGCGCCCGTCAGGCCCGCCGCCGGACAGCCCGGCAGCCTCTCGACCTACGTGCCGGAGGTACCCGAAGTCTTCGTCGCGATACTCGATGACGGACGGATCCTCGCGTTCAACGGTCACGTCGATCTCGGCACGGGCATACGCACATCGCTCGGCCAGATCGTCGCGGAAGAACTCGACGTCCCGGCGAAGCGCGTCACGGTGTTGCTCGGCGACACCGCCGCCACGCCGAATCAAGGTCCCACGATCGCCAGTGCGACGATCCAGATTTCGGCGGTGCCGCTGCGTTGTGCAGCGGCGCAGGCACGCGGCGCACTCTTCGAACTCGCGGCGCAGCGCCTCGGTGTCGCCATAGAACAGCTTGCCACCGATGACGCCCAGATTTTCTGCGCGGCCAACCCGCATGGCGCACGCGTGACATTTGCCGAACTTCTCGCTGGCCGCAGCATGACGCTTGAACTCGACACCGGCACGCCCGTCAAGGATCCATCGACGTACCGGCTCGTCGGGCGTTCATCGCCGCGCGTCGATCTGCCGGCGAAGGCGACCGGCGCGTTGACCTTTGTGCATGACATGCGCGTGCCCGGCATGCTGCATGGGCGGGTGGTGCGTCCGCCTTATACCGGCATCGATAGCGGCGCTTTCGTCGGCACATCTTTCGAGCGGGTTGACCGTGAATCCGTCGCCCATATTGCCGGTGTACGAGACGTGGTGGTGATCGGCGATTTCGTGGGCGTCGTGGCCGAGCGCGAGGAACAGGCGATTCGCGCCGCGCGTGAGTTGCGCGTCAAATGGAAGCCGCTGCCGCCGCTCGAATCCCTGGATGACCCGGGCGCAGCGATCTCCGCTGCGCCGTCAAAACGACGGCCTCTGCTGGAAGAAGGCGACGTCGAATCCGTGCGCGGCCTGCCAGGTACGATCACACTGTCACGCACCTACGTATGGCCTTATCAGATGCATGGCTCGATCGGTCCATCGTGTTCGGTGGCCGACTACCGGGAACCCGGCAAGGGACGCATCACCGTCTGGTCAGGCACGCAAAACCCGGTCTCGCTACGCTGCGACCTCGCGACCCTCTTGCGACGCGACGAAGCCGACATCGACGTCGTCCGCATGGAGGCGGCGGGTTGCTACGGACGCAATTGTGCGGACGACGTCTGCGGCGACGCGCTGCTGCTCTCGCGCGCGGCCGGTGCGCCGGTACGCGTGCAGCTCTCGCGTGCCGACGAACACACGTGGGAGCCGAAAGGCTGTGGCCAGGTGGTGGACGTCACCGGCACGGTAAGCGATGACGGCCGTCTGCTCGGCTACGACTTCGTGGCGCGCTATCCGTCGAACGATGCGCCGCTGCTCGCTTCGCTGCTGACAAGCGCCGTCGCCCCACAAGCGCGCGTCTTCGAAATGGGCGACCGCACCGCCGTCTCACCGTACGAAAGCCCGCACCGCCGTTTTGCATGCGATGATCTCGCCCCGCTCGTGCGCTCGTCATGGTTTCGCGGTGTGTCGGCGCTGCCCAACTCGTTCGCGCACGATTCGTTCGCCGATGAAATGGCAGCGCTAACCGGCTGCGACCCACTGGAATTTCGGTTGCGCCATCTGAACGACACACGCGCCGCCGAACTGCTCGAAGCGGTTGCCGCGCGCGCCGGGTGGAAGCATCGCAAGCGCGGCAGTGAAGCGGCCGACGAGCGCTATGCGCGCGGACATGGCGTCGCTTACGCGCGCTACGTGCACAGCCGCTTTCCGGGCTTTGGCGCGGCATGGTCGGCATGGGCGGTGGAACTCGTTGTGGATTGCGTGACTGGGCAGGTGCGGGTCGAGCGCATCACCGTCGGCCAGGACACCGGCACGATGATCAATCCCGACGGCGTGCGTCATCAGATTCACGGCAACGTGATCCAGGTACTCAGCCGCTCGCTCAAGGAGCGCGTGCGATTCGTCGACGGCAAGGTGGCGAGCCGCGAATGGGGCAGTTACCCGATCCTGACTTTTCCGGAGTTGCCGGCCGTCGATATCGTGCTGATGCCGCGTCAAGGCGAACCGCCGCTGGGCGCCGGCGAATCGGCCTCCGTGCCTGGACCCGCCGCGCTCGCGAATGCGATCTACGACGCGACTGGCGTGCGCCTGCTCGCGCCGCCGTTCACGCAAGAGACCGTGCGCGAAGGTTTGCGCGCCGCCGGAAAGCTGCTGGCGGCTGAACCGGCACAGGCGGCGAATACTTAGGAGCCAGGCGGGACGACTACAGCGTGACTCGCCTACTCGCCGTCCGCGTCCGACTCCATCATTTTGCGTAGCAGAAACAGCATGGCGACGCGCTCGCCCGCATTCAGCGCGCCGTAGGTGCGCTCCGTGACCTCCTGTGCGAACGGCACGGTGCGCTCGATCAGTGCGAGGCCCGCCGTGGTGGGACGCACGACGAGCTTGCGTCCATCGTTCGGGTCGGCACCCACCTCGATCAGCGCGCGCGCCTTCAGGCGCTCGACGACGCCGCGGATCGTCGCCTGATCGATCGCAGTTGCTTTGACGATGTCGTTCAGTGAACACGGTTGCTGTTCTTTGACCGCACACAGTGCGACGAACTGCGCGGCGGTCAGATCGGAATCGGGAATCGCTTCCTGAAAAATCGCGACGTGCCGTTGATACGCACGACGCAACAAGTGGCCGATCTGATCGTGAAAGTCGTAGGAATCCTTGCGCGGCGCCATAGGGGTACAAGGCCGGGCGGCCTGAAGACGAAAGAGAAAGAGTGTACACCCTCTAACAGAGCCCTCGATACGGACTGGATCAGGCGCACGCATCACATGGCTTATTTGTAGCTAGTACGCTTTATATTTTTCATGCGCGTTCGTTGTACAACAGGCACGCACAAGCTCGTGAAAAAGCACGAATTACAGGCATTTCTACGATGAATCTAGCGACTAATCGAGGAAATTCGATGGGCTTTGACTGATATTTTTTCGCATCGTATTTTGAAGCGTATACGCTATGTTTTTAGCGTGATACACAGACATCTGCAAGCGAAGTGCGAGTGATCTCTGTCGCACGACATCCACCTTTTTTCGCACCACCTTCCGGGAGTGGCAGTCATGGCGAATGTTTATCAGGGCAGTGCCGTGCTCGACACGAGCAGCACCGACAACAGCGAGCTCTATCGCAAGGTTACGATCCGTCTCATCACGTTCTTCTGTCTGTGCTATTTCGCGGCGTATCTCGACCGAATCAACATTGGTCTCGCGAAGCTGCAGATGCTCGACGCGCTCAAGTTCAGCGATACCGTCTACGGCCTCGGCGCGGGTCTGTTTTTTGCCGGCTATATCCTCTTCGAAGTACCGAGCAATCTGATTCTGCAGCGGGTCGGTGCGCGCTTGTGGATCGCCCGGATCATGATTACCTGGGGGCTGCTATCGGGCGCGACGCTGTTCGTCACCACGCCGATGCAGTTCTATATCGTGCGCTTCCTGCTCGGCGTCGCCGAAGCCGGATTTCTGCCGGGCGTGCTGCTCTATCTGACGCAGTGGTATCCCGATGCGCGCCGGGCTCGCATCGTGGCGCTGTTCATGGTCGGCTTGCCGCTGTCGAGCATGATTGGCAGTCCGATTTCCGGCTGGATCATGGCGTTCTTCAACGGCGCGCACGGCCTGGGCGGGTGGCAATGGCTGTTCCTGCTCGAAGCGCTGCCGTCGATCGCGCTCGGCATTGCGATCCTCGCGTGGCTGCCGAATAACATCGAATCCGCCCGCTGGCTGAGCGCCGCGGAGAAGAAAACGCTGCGCGCGAATCTCGACGCGGAGCCGTCCGGGAACAAAAGTCATTCACTGAGCGGCGCATTCGTCGATTTCAAGGTATGGGCGCTCGGTCTCATCGATCTGTGCGTGCTGCTCGGGCTGTACGCGACGAGCTTCTGGCTGCCCTCGATCCTGCGCGATACCGGCGTTGCCGATCCGTATCACATCGGTTGGCTGATGGCGATTCCGAATGCGTTAGCCGTGTTGAGCACGCTCTACTGCGGCGCCAGTTCCGACCGGATGCGTGAACGCCGCTGGCATATCGTGGTCCCGTTCCTGGTGGCGGCGGTTGCGCTGGTTATTGCCGGTTCGGGTCACCACGGCACAGTCGCGACGGTCATTCTGTTCTCGCTGATCAACGCGGGCGCGGCCGCTGCGATGCCCGTGGTGTGGTCGCTGCCTTCGACCTTCCTGAAGGGCCCCGCTGCTGCGGCGGGTATCGCCTTCGCCTGTTCGATCGCCAACCTCGGCGGCTTCGGCAGCACGTATTTCATCGGCTGGCTGCGCGATACGTTCCATTCGCAAAGCGCGGGTCTATTCGGCTTTGCCGCATGCATGATCGTCGGCTGCGCGCTTGCGTTGACCTATTCCGCCAAGCTCGTGAACCGCTGATCGGTTCGTTGCGATGCGCGCGCCTCGCCGCGGCGCATCGTGACGCTTGCCGGCGTAGCAAAAGAATCGCAGAGAGAAGCGGTTGACGAGCCTGGTGTCGGCCTGTTTTATGGGAGTTTGCCGAGAAGAGCGCTGAATTCGTCTTTCTTTAATGCACGAAGCGTTTGCGTGCGGACATTGCCTGCGGAGCCGAGTGCCAGGCCGAATGACATGAAGCTTTGCTCATCCGGTGCTTCCACGATCGTGACAATGTCGTACTGGCCCATCGTCCAGTAGATCTCCTTCATTTCACAGCCAAAACTCCTGGCCATCTCTGCCGCTTGACCAGCCCGCTGTGCGCTGTTTTTGACGGCGCGGATACCTTGATCAGTAAATTGCGCAAGAACTACGTAAGTCGCCATGACGATTCCCCTTACGATTACTACAAGTCGGGATTCGGGCGCGCAGGCTCGACTGCGAACGCTGCTGCAATCGAGATGCTCGAAAGCGTTCTGCGCGTAACCTGATTCTAGGCAATGGAATCGCCGTCATCGGCTGTTTGGCGGTCTGGGCAGTTAATGAGGCGTGAGGGTCTAGTGAAGCAAGGCTCACTTAGCTGAAACTGAGCTCGCCGAAGTCGAGCGAGACCAGTAGTGGCTCCGGCACCTTCTGCATGGCCTCGTCATAGGCGTAGATTCGACGCGTGGTCGGCATCATGATGCCTTGGAACTCGCGATAGTTAGTCGTGTAATTCGCGCCGGCCGCGCCGCCCAAAATGTCGACCGTGTAGTCGTGACGCCGCATGAGCCCATCGGGCCCGAAATGCGTAACCTGCGTTCTCGTGTGGCTCGCAATATAGTCCGGAAAAGTGACTTTCAGGCGCCGCCACACTTCGCCGTTTTCGTGCCACGGCTCGATCTCTTCGCTTTCGAAACCGGGGTACGTATAGAGAAACGGTGAAGTCAAATAGGTCCAAAGAGCTTCGCTGGCGAAATAGGCAACGTGAAATCTGTCCCACGGAGTCTCGACAGTTTGCCCGGCAAAAGAAGCTTCCGGATTCTCGCGACTTTCTACGACTTCGCCAGCGAAGGTCTCCAGCGTGAGCCTGTCGGGTACGAATACACTGCGCATGTCGGGTGCGCTGAATGGCGTGATCGTCAACTGCTCTGTGTGCGTGTTGATCTCGAAGATTTTGTCGCTGAGCAGCCCCGGTTGTTGCTTCAAATGCCAGATCGCCCCGTCGACCGTCAGGGCCGCTTTGAGTTTCGTGAAACCGTTCCAGCGCCCCAGACCACCATGTGCTTCGATGACGAACGCCAACAGATCGTTCATTGCCTACTCCCGAATGAATCACGACTTCAAACGCAGATCCGTCACGACGGAGATGTCTCGCAGGATATGTACAGCGGCAGGGGTACGTCGGTACGGTCCCGTACCGGGATGGGAACAGGCGGCGCCATACTTCGTAGCGTTTCCGATGGGAAAAGTCGCTCGGTGGTTGCACGAGCCGGACGCTAGCCAGAGCCGCCCTTCGCAAATGTTATTATCGGAAACATCGAACGCCGCGCAAGGCGAGCATTTAAGCCAGCCCCATGGACACCCACCTCACCAAACCCGCCGACCCATCGACAACCGACCTCGGCCGCCGCGTCCGCGCCGCCCGCCAGGCGCAGGACTTGACGCTCGAAACCGCGAGCCGCCTCTGCGGCGTCTCCCGCTCGACCCTCTCCAAAGTCGAAAACGGTCTCATGTCCCCGACGTTCGACGTCCTGCAAAAAATCGTGCTTGGCCTGAAGATCGAAATCGGCGAACTCTTCGGCTCGACGCCCAAAGTCAGCGCCAGCGGCCGCCGCGCGTTGACCCGCAAAAACGAAGGCCAGCGTCACGCCTACCGCGGCTATCAGATGGAGTTACTCGCCACGGACCTGGCGCACAAAGCGATGTTGCCGTTTCGCATCCGCATCTCGGCGCACACGCTGGACGCCTTCGATGACTGGGGCCGTCACGAGGGCGAAGAATTCCTGTACGTGATCAGCGGTAGCGTGTGTCTCTATTCCGAGTTGTACGCACCGACGCATCTGAATGCAGGTGACAGCCTTTACTTCGACAGCCGTACCGGCCACGCAGCAGTGTCCACTAGCGACGAAGACGCTGAGGTGTTGTGGATGGCAACCAGCGCCGACATCCCGCAGACGTCGGCTACTGCGGAACCGGCGAAAAAATAGCGAAGGCGCCACGGTAAGCGACAAACGCTAAGCGTTAAGCACCGGCTTGCTTGCGTGCCTGCGCCAACGCGCTCAGATTGCCTTCGCCGAAACCGTGGTGACCCTGCCGTTGCACGATCTCAAAGAAGATCTCGCCGGCACCGCGCCGCACAAAGGTCTGAAAGAACAGCAGTGGCACGCCATCGGCACCGATCTCGCCATCCACCAGAACATGCGTGCGCTTGAGCCGCTCGACATCGAGCCCGTGACCCGGCAGGCGTGCATCCAGTTGCTCGTAATAGCGCGGCGGTGGCTCGACGAATTCGACGCCGTTCGCGAGGAGTTGTTCGACGCACGCAAAGATATCGTCAGTGGCGAGCGCGATGTGCTGCACGCCTTCGCCCGGATGATCCGGCAGATAGTCGTGCATCAGATTCGTGCGGCGCGTGCCTTCTTCGTACAAAGGCACACGGATCGCGCCGCATGGCGACACCATCACGCGCGATTCCGCCGACACATGCCAGTTCGCGTGCAGTTCGTGAATCTCACGGAAGTTGAGCAGGTCGCGGTAAAAATCGAGCCACTCCTGCATCCGGCCCTCACCGACCGTTTGCGTCAGATGATCGACCGCGACGAGACCGGTGCCCGCGTGACTCAGATCGGCGTGCGCGGTATCGATCTCGATTGGACGGAAGTCGATGTCGAAGATCGAGATGTCGCCGAGGCCGCCGCGCTGGCCGCCACGGCCACGCCACCGGTCGACGAAATAGATGTGCGAATCGCCAATGCCCTGAATCGCCGGAATCAGCAACTCGCCCGCACCGAGGCGTTCGCCTTCGAACGCCCATGCGCCGAGTTCGATCGCACGGTCGAAGGCGCGCTGCGCGTTGGCCACGCGAATGCCGATCGCGCAGATGCCGGCGCCGTATTCCTCGGCGTAGCGCTCGGCAAACGAATCCGGCTCCGCGTTGATCAGGAAATGCATCTCGCCCTGGCGATACAGCGTGACGTCCTTGCTGATATGGCGCGCAATCGCCTTGAAGCCGAGTTTCGTGAAGGTCTCGCCGAGCGCTTTCGGCTCGCGCGAGGCGAACTCCACGAATTCGAGGCCGGCAGTGCCGAGCGGATTGTGCTCAGGCGCCGACACGGCGCGCAGCGCGGCGTCTGGAGTGGGCAAGTCGCTGGGCATGGCAATCTCCTTGTGCAGTCTTTCGTACGCTGTGGCGCGTGTTCGTGATGTTTCTGCTGTGCGGTGCACGCCGTCATTCACCTGGAGTGATCTGCAGTGTGACACCTCATGCGTGGTGTGCCGCAGCAATCCGGCCCGCGACGGCTTTTGCACCGTGTTTGTACACCGGGTAGCAGGGCGTTCGCAACCTTCATTTTGTACTGGATGGTTCACGCGTGGCGAATCGCCTCGCAGCGTGCATCGCCCTGCGGCTCCCGCATCTCCCGTTCCGCCTGGCGGCGAGCATCAGGTCCTGGACATGCCGCCGCGGCTGCGTTTGGACGCACGTTTGGCCGCAGGCTTGCCAGCGGCGGCCGCCATGCGCAACTGCGCAACCTCGCGTACGGCATCGATAAACGCCCGTCCCACCGGCGACGGCTGCGTGTCCGAGCGCCGGATCAGCCCCACAGGCTCACCGGTGCCCGCGAACTGCAAGGGCAAACGCACCAGCATGCCGTGCGCCAGTTCATATTCGACGGCGCTCAGTGGCACGAACCACACCGCGTCATTCTCCAGCGTCAACGCGCGCCCCGTCGACACCGACAGCACTTCGACAAACCCCGACAACGGCGGCACGCCCCACGCGCTCAACAGGCTCTCAGCCGATTGCCGGATCAGCGTGCCGAACGGCGGCAGCACCACCGGATAATCCTCCAGCGACGTGGCCGGCAAGCCGGCCCCCAGCGCCAACGGATGCCCGGCGCGGACCACGGCAATCAACGGCTCGCTGAAAAGCTGCTCGAAACTGAGCCCAACCATCCGTTCCGGGTCCGCCAGACGCCCGATCGCGAATTCGATCGTGCCGGCTTTTAAACGCTCGAGCAATTCGGGGTTGGCGCCGGTGGCAAGGCGCACGATCACACGCGGCCAAAGCGCGGCGAACCGCTTCAGCACCGGCGGCACCAGCGCAGCCGCGACGGTCGGCAGAATGCCGATTTCCAGCGTGGCGGCCGCCGCGCCTTCCGCGCGCGCCAGCAGGTCCACACCCTGTCGCAACGCGCTGACACAGGCGCTCGCATGCGGCATGAAGAGCTGCCCCTCGCGGGTCGGCACGGCGCCGTGGCGGCCGCGCTCGAACAGCTTCACGCCGAGAATCGCCTCCAGTTCAGCAACCGTCTTGGAGACCGCGGGCTGCGTAATGGACAGGCTTTCGGCGGCCCGCTGTACGCCGCCGAACTGGGCAACGGCCAGAAAGCACTGGAGATGACGGAATTTGACGCGGCTGTCCGCGAGGCTACGTTGCATAACGGCAGGTTATACGAAATGGGCGAAAACGTCATTTTTCATAACCTCTCAGGTTAGATAAAGTCGCTCCATAAAGCCGTATCCCACAATTCTCGAAGGAGACACTGATGGACGAGTCCTTTCTCACTGCGCGCGACTTCGCGTCCCACCCCGCCTACGTCTATCCCGGCTACGGTTCTTCGGTCAAACGCGGCCCGACGCGTCCGCTAATTCCGCTGAAGGAAAAGCTGCGCGACCAGCGCGTGCCGGTCTACGGCACGGAAGACCTCGGCGCGCTCGATCACGATCTGACGCGCAATGCGGTGCGCAACGGCGAGCCGCTCGGAGAGCGCATCATCGTGACGGGCCGCGTGCTCGACGAGGGCGGCCGTCCGGTGCGCAATACGCTGGTTGAGATCTGGCAAGCCAATGCTGCCGGCCGCTATGTGCACAAGAACGATCAGCACGACGCGCCGCTCGACCCGAACTTCCTCGGCGCGGGCCGCTGCATCACCGACAACGAAGGCCGCTATCGCTTTCTGACGATCAAACCGGGCGCTTACCCTTGGGGCAATCACCCGAACGCGTGGCGTCCGAATCACATTCACTTCTCGCTGTTCGGCGACCATTTCGGCTCGCGCCTCGTCACGCAGATGTATTTCCCCGGCGATCCGCTGCTGGCCTTCGACCCGATTTTCCAGGGCACGCCCGAGCACGCACGCGACCGCCTGATTGCAGGCTTCTCGCTCGATACGACGCAAGAGGCCTATGCGCTCGGCTACGACTTCGACATCGTGCTGCGCGGCCGCAACGAAACCCCGATGGAGCGCTAAGCCATGACGACCCTCAAGCAAACGCCTTCGCAAACGGTTGGACCGTACTTCGCCTACGGTCTGTGCCCGCAGCAATACGACTTCGCCTTCAAGAGCCTGTTTACGCCAGTTCTGGCCGACCGCGAAGCGGCGGGCGAGCACATCACGATCGTCGGCCAGGTGTTCGACGGCGACGGCAAGGTGATCGGCGATGCGATGCTGGAAGTGTCGCAGGTAGACGCGCAAGGCCGCTACCCGGAATCACGCGAGGAAATCCTGAAGACCGGTTTTCGCGGCTTCGCTCGCGTCGGTACGGGCACCGATCCGCTCCAACGCTTTGTCGTTGAAACGGTGAAACCCGGCCGCGCAAACCCGGACGAAGCGCCGCATCTGAATGTGATTGTGACGATGCGCGGCATGCTGCTGCACACCTTCACGCGCATCTATTTCGAGGATGAAGCCGAGGCTAACGAACGGGATGCCGTGCTGACAGCGGTTCCGGCGGACCGGCGTGGCACGCTGATCGCGCGCCGCGAGCCGAACACGGCCAACGTGTACCGGTTCGATATCTATATGCAGGGCGACCAGGAAACCGTGTTTTTCGATCTGTAACCCGGATTTTCTATACTTTCATAAAGCTTTCACATACACTGGAGATGATCCGTCTTGCGACTGGATCGCGAAACTCCGAGTAGGTTAAGCCCGCCCCGCGCGGGCTTTTTTTTGCATGCCGAATCAATGGGCACAACGCGATATAGCGCAGCCACGCAGGAAAACGATTAGCAGAAGAAACTGAGGGCCCGCTCAACAGCGGAAATGGTCGATGTTCTGTCCAGCGTAGATTGCGCGCGCAAGCCAATCCGGCTTTTCGCCGTGACCGTCCCACGTATTTCCGTAAGCGTCGCGATATATCACGGCCCGGACTGCGGCTTTGTCGACTTCGATTGCATCAGCAAGCGCTTCAATCGTAATGCCGTATTCGTCCATGCGTCGGCGGATCCACACGATCAGGCGCTCACGCGCATTCCCGTCGAGGTCGAACAGCCGTTGTTCTTCTCGCTCTTTCATAACTTACCGGTTTCGCGGCTGATAGTGCTCGCGTTTGAAAAACAAAAAGCTTCGCAAAACAACGCGAAGCCTATGCGTAAATCAGATGGGTTGAGTGCAAATCGAACTTGCGATGCCTCTCCCGGTGCGTGAGAACTCGCATCGGGGATCATGCCCAATAAATCCTGGATTTAGGGGAATTCGTCGGCAAACGGCTCGGATCGCGCCTGATCGGCCTTGGTGTTCCAAGGCTGCTTTAGCGTATGGGAGGGCATTCTAGCATCCAATTTCCGCTGCTCGCAGCAACTGATTGTCTGCGTGCGATGACGAGCTTTCTTTGTCATTCGGTTGGCGTTCGGTTGGCATTCGTTACCGGCTTTTTCAATTCTTATTGGTTCTTTTAATGGTTCTATTGGCGCTGACCAAAAACAAAACCTCGCCCTCCCATGCTATGTTTCACTGATCCGCATCGCCGCCTGTAGGAGACACACAAAAATGCCCGCTTCGACCGCCATCGTCACAATCCTGGCCGCACTGCTGCTCGGTGCAATGAGCCCGGGACCGAGCTTCGTTATCGTTGCACGCAATGCAATCGGACTCTCGCGCGGCGACGGCCTCGCGACAGCGGCCGGCATGGGCATCGGCGGCGTGTTCTTCAGCGGTATCGCCTTGCTCGGTTTGTACACCTTGCTGGCGACAGTGGAATGGCTGTACGTCGGCCTCAAAGTAGCCGGCGGTCTTTATCTGATTTACCTCGCGTCAAAGATCTGGCGCGGTGCCGCCAAACCGCTCGCGTTCGATGCAGCGCAAGCTGCCGCTACTAACGTGCGCAAATCCTTCTGGATCGGTTTGAGCACACAACTCAGCAATCCGAAAACAGCGGTCTACTACGGTAGTATCTTCGCGGCCTTGCTTCCGCAACATCCGCCGCTGTGGTGCTACTTTGCGTTGCCCCCTGCGATCTTCGCCATTGAAGCCGGCTGGTACACCGTGGTCGCGCTGTGCTTTTCGAGCAAACGTCCGCGCGAAATCTATCTGCAGTGGAAGGCCTGGATCGATCGCGTAGCCGCAAGCGCAGTTGCCGCGCTCGGATTACGCCTGATCCTGACAGCACACAAAGTGGGTATCTGAAACAGTAATTCCGCTCGAGTGGCTTGTTGTGCCGGGCAACGCGGCACAACAGTAACGAGGGCCGCATCGCCGCGCTGAGCGTATGCAAGCAGGGCCCATAACAAAACAGTTACAAGATAAGTGTTGACGCTGACATGCCCGGCGGTTACTGTGGCACCCGAAGTTCAAGAAGTTCGATTGCTGTTCATCAATGTCTCGCTCCTCAGCGGTATTCGTTGTCCTCTCCCTCCTTGACCCTTCACGCGCTCCTCAACCGAGCAAATTTTTCTATTTTTTCCTCAAGGATTCTTCATGGATACCGGTACCGTTAAGTGGTTCAACGACAGCAAAGGCTTTGGCTTCATCACCCCGGACAAGGGCGGCGACGACCTGTTCGCGCACTTCTCCGAAATCAGCGGCGACGGCTTCAAGACGCTGGCTGAAAATCAGAAGGTGAGCTTCGAAACGAAGCAAGGCCCGAAGGGTCTGCAAGCGGCTAACATCAAGCCGATGTAAGTTTGAAGGGCTCGGTGTCCGGCAACGGACATCGGGCTGCAGCGACATCCTCGCGGAGCTTTGCCTCCCACAGTTGGCGCGATCGCTTTTAGCTGCATGTGTTTTTTAGCAGCAAGCCCTAAGCGCCAAACGCCTCGTTGCACCTCATTCTCCCCTCTGGCTTTAACGCCCTTTTTAGCTTTCCGACTGCGTTTGGATTCGGCTCGCAATGGCTTGAATCGGCTCGTCCGCGTGACCCGTATAACGGCTCGCACGGCAGGCGCGCACTCGAACATTATTAAAATATAAAATGCAAAACAAACATATTCATCATTACAACGGCTATGCCGTCAAACCCTCGGCGCATCGTTTGCCCGACGGTAGCTTCTCATCCAATCTGTTGCTCGAACGCGCTGACAGCGCGCGTACCGAAGGGCGCTACCAGTTCTATTCGCTCGATTACTTCCCGAACGAAGAACAGGCACTGCAGCACTCGGCACGCTGGGCACGACGTTGGGTCGACACGCGCGGTTAAGCGCGAATCGAAGCTCATGCGCGCGCAACCCTGCGCTTGCATCGCTCAGCACCCATAGCGCGCCATTCGGCGCGCTTGACCATCGCGTGCTGTCTATTCTGTTTGTTCCGCCTTGATCCGCGCGCGCAGTTCGAACTTCTGAATTTTTCCCGTCGACGTCTTCGGCAATTCGCCGAAGCGCACCGCTTTGGGCAACTTGTATCCCGCAAGGAACAGCCGGCAGTGCGCAATGATCTCTTCTGCGCTCACCTGAGCGCCTTCCTTGAGCTCGACGAAGGCGCAGGGCACCTCTCCCCACTTCGGATCGGCCATCGCCACCACGGCGGCAACTGACACCGCAGGGTGACGGTACAGCGTGTCTTCGACCTCGATGCTCGAGATGTTCTCCCCGCCCGAAATGATGATGTCCTTGCTGCGATCGCGGATACGGATGTAGCCGTCAGGCATCCGCACGCCGAGATCCCCGGTATGGAACCAGCCGCCACGGAAGGTCGCTTCCGTGGCGCGCTCGTTCTTCAGATACCCCTTCATGCAGATATTGCCGCGGAACATGATCTCGCCGATCGTTTCGCCGTCTTCAGGCACCGGCGCGAGCGTGTCCGGGTCGAGCACCGTTACGGCTGCCTGCAAGTGATAACGCACACCTTGCCGCGCGTTCATTTCGGCGAGCGCGTTGTCGTCGAGCGTTTCCCATTCTTCCTGTTTCGCGCAGACCGCCGCCGGGCCGTAGGTCTCGGTGAGTCCGTACACGTGCGTCAGATCGAAGCCGATCTCCTTCATCTTCGCGATGACCGCCGGTGCGGGCGCCGCGCCCGCCACCATCGTCGACACGCGATGCGTGATGCCCTCACGCCATTCGGCGGGCGCATTCGCAAGCGCGCTTTGCACGATCGGTGCGCCGCAATAATGCGTGATGCCTTCGCGGCGAATCAGTTCGAATACCGTCTTCGCGTCAAATTTGCGTAGACAGACGTTGACGCCCGCACGGGCGGCAACGGTCCATGGGAAACACCAGCCGTTGCAGTGAAAGAGCGGCAAGGTCCACAGGTAGACCGCATGCTTGGGCATATCCCATTCGAGGATATTGCTGAGCGCATTCAGATACGCGCCGCGATGGTGATAGACCACGCCTTTAGGATCGCCGGTCGTACCCGAGGTGTAGTTCAACGCGATAGCGTCCCACTCGTCGGCGGGCAAGCTCCAGACGAACTCGGGGTCGCCGGTTTGCAGGAATGCTTCGTAATCGGTTGCGCGGATGAACTTGTTGGCGTCGGCGGGCATCGCATCGGCCACGCTGATCACGCGCAACTCCGGGAATTCCAGCGCGGCGCGGTGCGCCAATTCGCTGTACTCCGTATCGACGATCAACGCCTTCGCCGCACCATGACGCAACATGAACAGCAGCGACGACACGTCGAGCCGCGTGTTCAGCGTATTGAGCACAGCGCCGGCCATCGGCACACCGAAATGCGCTTCTATCATCGGAGGAATATTCGGCAGCAATACGGCAACCGTGTCGCCGCGTTCGATACCGGTCTGCTGCAACGCGCTGGCCAGACGCCGCGCGCGCTCGTAGGTTTCGCGCCAATTGCGGCGAATCTCCCCATGGACGATCGCCAGCCGCTCACCGTAGACTTCCGCTGCGCGTACGATGAAATCGATGGGCGTCAGAGGGACATAATTGGCCTCGCGCCGCTGGAGGCCTTCTTCGAACATGTGCGTCATCGCTTTGTCTCCTGAGGCGCTGGCTGCGCCGCCGATTTTTCTGATTGATGAGCTAGCCTAGCAATTGTCATGGTGAACTGTCTGTCATTCAAATGACAGAGCGGCGCGCCCTGGCTCTATTCAACCGACTTCACTCGCCTACACCCCGCTCGCTGCTTATGGATGACGCACCCTTTGCCGCCGTCGCAGACGCCCACCAGCACCGGCCCCAACGGGTCCCGCGCGCCGATCTGCCGCGGCTATTCGGCACCTGCGCATGGTTCAGGGCGCTCGCCGCCGAGCATCAAGCCATGGTCCTTGCCAGCGCGTACGCGGAGCGACTGGAAGGGGGAGCATGGATCGCGCGCCGCCAGGAGCCGTCAGACTACTGGATCGGCGTCCAATCCGGCCTCATCAAACTCGCCATCTACAACGCCTCAGGACGCAGTTGCACGCTCTCCGGCGTGCCGCCCGGCGGCTGGTTCGGCGAAGGCAGCGTGATCAAGCGCGAATTGCGCAAATACGACGTGGCCGCCATTCAGCCTTCGCTCGTGATGTTCGTGCCGTCGGATACGTTCCATGCGCTGCTCGAATCGAGCCTGCCGTTCACCGGCTTCGTGATCCGGCAGTTGAACAACCGCATGGGCGAATTCATCGCGTCTATCCAGAACAGCCGTCTGCTGGATGTCGACGCGCGCGTCGCCCAGTCGCTCGCGCAACTGTTCAATCCGGACCTCTACCCCGATACCGGGCGCACGCTGGCCATTTCACAGGAAGAAGTCGGCCTGCTGGCAGGCGTGTCGCGGCAACGGATCAACCAGGCACTGCAAAACCTCGAAAGGCTGCAGATTTTGCGCCTCTCGTACAACCAGATCGATGTACTGGACCTTGAACGCCTGTCCGCGTTTGGTCAGGAGCAGATCTAGGGTAAGCACGGGCGCCATGCTGCCCGCTGCAGTTTCCCGCGATTTTCTACGGGTTTGACTCCACTTTCCCAGATTTTCCTCGACGTTTCCCCGTATTTCATCGGTCACCTCGCGCCGGAAATCCACGTTTCAGGCAGCAATTTCGGACGTCGGAATAAAGAATCCACTGCAATAGCCGTTATGCCGCCTATGCAACGCAGATTGCAGCCCGTCCCTATTCCGAGTTCAACGTATTGTCGAAACCGATAATGACCCGTCTAACACTAAAACAGAAATTGTGGGTGCCGATACTGCTTTGCTGGGCGGCGCTCCTGATCGTGACCGTTGTGAATGCGTTCGATGCACGAAACGCTCAAATGGACGCACGGCGCGCAGATCTGGCCGACGTCACCGACATGGCGGTGTCGATTGTCGCGGACTATGCGAAGCAGGCCGACGCGGGCAAGCTTCCGGTCGATGAGGCCAAACAGCAGGCCATCGCCCGCATCACCGCGCAGCGTTACGGCGCATCGGGCTACGTGACGATCGTGCGCAGCGATTCGGTGATGGTCGCTCATCCGATGAGTCCAAAGCTGAACGGCAAGGACATGAGCAGCTTCCGCGACGCCAAAGGCAATGCGCTGTATCACGACATCGCGCAGGCAGGCGGCTCGGCGAGCGGCGCAGGTTATCTGCGCTACTGGTGGCCGAAACCCGGCGAGACGGTACCGAGCGAAAAGATCGGCTATGTGAAACGCTTCGGCCCGTGGAATTGGGACTTTATCGCCGGCGCCTATATGGATGACATCCAGGCGCAGTTCTATGCGACGCTCGCGCGCTCGGCCGGCATGCTCGTGCTGCTGGGTGTGCTGGTGTCATTCGTGGCTTCGCGCGTGGTGCGCAACGTATCGCGCTCGATCGGCGGAGAGCCTTCCACGGCGGCGGCGATTGCCATGCAGATCGCGCGCGGCGACCTCGCCACTCATATCGACCTGCGTCGCGACGACACGTCGAGCCTGTTGTTCTCACTGCGCGAGATGCGCAATCAACTGGCTGCGACCGTCGCGCGGATCAAGACGTCCGCCGAAACCATCACGATCGCCTCGAAAGAGATCGCCGCGGGCAACCTGGATCTGTCGAGCCGTACCGAAGAACAGGCCGCATCATTGCAGCAGACCGCCGCCAGCATGGACGAACTCACCAAGACCGTCACGCAGAACGCCGACAATGCCGCGACCGCGTCGGAACTCGCAGCGGATGCATCGAACATTGCCGCGCGTGGCGGCGAGGTCGTCAACGACGTGGTCGAGAAAATGGCCGGCATCACCGATAGTTCGCGCAAGATCGGCGAGATTATCAGCGTGATCGAAGGCATCGCATTCCAGACCAATATCCTCGCGCTGAATGCAGCGGTAGAAGCGGCGCGCGCCGGTGAAGAAGGCCGCGGCTTCGCGGTCGTCGCGGGCGAAGTGCGCAATCTCGCGCAGCGCAGCGCGACGGCGGCCAAAGAGATCAAGGTGCTGATCCATCAATCTGTCGCGCAGGTCGGCGAAGGCTCGACGCTGGCAGGCAAAGCCGGCAACACGATCAGCGAGGTAGTCGACGCCGTGCGCCGTGTGACGGCGATCATGAACGAGATCTCGGCGGCCTCGAAAGAACAGAGTTCGGGTATCGGTGAAGTCAATCTCGCGATCCGCCAGATGGACGATGTGACGCAGCGCAATGCAGCGCTGGTCGAACAGGCAGCGGCTGCGGCCGGTTCACTCGATGAGCAGACCGAACGTCTGCGAAATGCGGTTGCAGTCTTCACGGTCGAACAGCATGCGTGATTGAGTGGCTGCATTCATGCAACCGACTAGAGCAGCGGATTGAGAAAGGCCGTCATCCGGTTACCGGATGACGGCCTTTCAGCTTGTTATGCCGAAACGGTTCTGAGCCTATTACGCCGTGCGCGGATAGCCCCTGCGAGTGACAGGCCGCGCCAGCATCGCATCGGTATCGAACAACGCAAAGGCGATATTGGCCAGCACGCCTGAATTCTTCCAGCGCAAATAGTAGCGATGTGCGGTCTGATAAGGCGCATAGCGGTCGGGCATTGCGTGCCATGGCTTGCCCGTGTGCAGCACCCACAGCACGCTGTTCACCACGCAACGGATGTCGATGCTGGGACGACCGCGCCGAGGTCCATGGTCTTTCATTTCAGGCAGGAGCGGCACGATGAGGTGCCATTGCTCGTCGGTGAGATCCTGAATGGCTGGCGAGCGAGCCAGCGGGTTTGAAGCGGGAGTATCCATGCAGTAAGAACGCGCACCTGCAGCACACGTGCTAGCGTCGCCGCGAAAAATGTCTATAACTCAATCGTTTCAGACTACCGCAAGCGCGCTGTCGCGAAAGTCAACTATTGTCAGAGTCGTGTGCACAATTGTTAGAAATCGCAATATGCTATTGCGCCAATGGATTAATGGCGCGGTGGAGGTGGTGGTCTATCATCGGCGCGCCCGGCGCGTAGCAAGCCTGCGCGTCCCGGCCTTGAATGAAAAATCCATAACCGCATACGCAGGAATTCCAGTGAGACAAATAAGACTCCTCAAGACCGCCGCACTCGTGAGCGGTGCAGCCCTCGCACTGACGTCCGAGCTGGCCTCGGCGCAGAGTTCGATCACGCTGTATGGCGTCGCCGACGTGAGCGTGCGCTATCTGACGAACTCGAATGCGAAGAACGACGGGCGGCTCTATATGACCAACGGCGCGATCACCAACAGTCGCTGGGGCCTGCGTGGCTCGGAGGATCTGGGCGGCGGTCTGAAGGTGATCTTCGATCTGGAAAGCGGTATCAACCTGCAGGACGGCTCGGCCTCGGACAGCCAGCGGGTCTTCAACCGCAATGCCTATGTCGGCCTGAGCAGCCAGTATGGCACGGTGACGTTCGGCCGTCAGAAGACGCCGTTGTTCGATCTGCTCGGCGACACCTACGATCCGCTCACGGTCGGCAACTACGCGGAGAATTCATGGCTGCCGGGCGCGCTCGGCGCCGGACTTTACGCGGACAA
Organism: Paraburkholderia sediminicola; assembly: GCF_046026675.1. Classification (GTDB taxonomy): domain Bacteria; phylum Pseudomonadota; class Gammaproteobacteria; order Burkholderiales; family Burkholderiaceae; genus Paraburkholderia; species Paraburkholderia sediminicola_F. The sequence goes on from NZ_JAQQEY010000002.1 coordinate 3,865,880, forward strand.
CGCCGTTAAATACACCGGCACGTACAAAGGCCTGACCATGGCTGCGATGTACTCGTTTGGCACCAACTCGGAATCGACGGGCGTCGGCGGGTTCTCAGGACAGGTGCCGGGTCATATCGGCGCGGGCAATATGTACGGCTTCACGCTGTCGTATGTGGCCGGGCCGCTCAGTGTCGCCGCCGGCGTGCAACAGAACAGCGACAACAGCAATCACAAGCAGACCATCTTCAACGCGAACGCGGTCTATGCGTTCAACTTTGCGAAGGTGTACGCCGGCTATCTGCATTCGAAGGACGACACGGGCTTTGTGGATAGCGCGCTGGCGCAGCAAACGCTCGTGCCGGGCGTCGATATCTTCAAGGGTTCGGGTCGCGTCGACAACGGCCCATTTGCCGGCGTGACGTGGCAGGCCACACGCACCCTTATGCTGACCGGTGCAGCGTATTACGACCACATGACCAATGCGGCGATCGGCAACGGTCAGTTGGGCAACGGCAATCGCTATACGTTCGTGGCGCTGGCCGAGTATGCGTTGTCAAAGCGTACCGAGGTGTACGGTACGGTCGATTTCGACAAGGTGTCGGGAGCTGCCTCGGTCGAATTGCCGGGTAAGAACAATCAAACCGGCATTGCACTCGGTCTGCGTACGATTTTCTAAGAACCGCACGATACGGCAAGATCCAGCCTGGCGCAGCACGGTATCCGGCATTCACGCCGGGTGCCGACCATCAGAGTGGCGCGCCCATAAAAAAAGGTGCCGCGAACGGCACCTTTTCTGCAACAACTAGCTTCTTCTGCTGAAGCTTAGAAGCGGTGACGCAGACCGACCGTAGCAGCCGTCTGGTTCTTCGACGACGACGGCAGTTGCGTGTTGTCGCCACTGTAGATCGAAGCTACACCGCCGTCACCCATTGCGTGCTGGTACACGGCTTGAGCATAGACGTCCGTACGACGCGACAGCGAGTAGTCAGCTTGCAGGCCGATCTGGTGGTAGCGGGTCTTCATGTCGTTGCCATCACCATTGACACCGTAGCCCTTTGCGTCGGTGAACGTGTAAGCAACGCCCAGAGCCATAGCCGGCGTCAGGTTGTACTTACCGTTGACTTCGTAGTTGTTCGAACGGCCTTGACGTTGGCCAACTGCTGCGCCAACCAGGTTGTCGATACGCGACTGCGTAAATGCAGCACCGACGGTAGCCGGGCCGAACGAGTACGAAGCAGCTGCGCCGAACTCACGTTGACGGAAGTTGCCCGAGATGACACCCGAGGTGTTAGCCAGCACGCCGTCCGAAGCGCCCGTCACGTTTGCAGCCGGGTTGTTCTGTTGTGCGTAAGCAGCGCCCAGGTGCAGGCCTTGCCACTGGTATGCAGCACCCACGCTGTATTCGCGGTTGTTTGCGAATGCGCCAGCCTGGTTCGAGAAGCCGTACGTGCCGCCGAACGTGAAGCCTGCGTAGTTAGCGCTCGAGTACTTGATCGAGTTGTTGACTGCGTAGCCGCCGTTCGTGCTCAGGTTGTCGTTGTTGAACGGGTGAGCGAAGTACGTACCGCCCCAGCTGCCCGTTGCGGTCAGCGGTGCCAAGTAGTCTTGTGCTGCGTCGTATTGACGACCCAGCGTGACCGTACCGAATTGCGCGCTCGACAGACCGACAAACGCTTGACGGTTGAACATGCCGTTGTTGTTAGCGAACTTGCCGTTGTTGATGTTGAAGCCGCTTTCCAACGTGAAGATTGCCTTCAGACCGCCGCCCAGATCTTCCGAACCGCGCAGACCGAACATGCTTTGGTTGATGCCGCCGCTACCTGCTGCCCACTTTGCGTTGTGGTTGACGTTGCTGGTGTACGTCAAGCCTGCGTCCAGCAGACCATACAGGGTCACGCTGCTTTGTGCGTGAGCGACGGAAGCAAACGATGCGGCAACCGCAACGACGATGAGACTCTTTTTCATGCGTGGGACTCCAGTTCGATAAATTTACGCGGGGAGCGGGACCTGCCTCAGCAGCGCATGAATCATTCGCTGCCGCCCTGTTCGCCGAACCGTTCGGATCAGCCGGGCACCCTTTAAACGAAGCGTGAGTGTAGGGGGAGACCCTAGTAGCGACGCCCGCAATTTACGCAACAGGATTTTTCAGAATCCGCAACAATCAAATCTAGATAGGCATTAAGTCTTTATCTTTCATACGTTTATCGCAAAATGTGGAGGAAGGTACGTCTGCTCTGGACAAAAGTTATCCGCAACATCTCAATATTAAAGTTGTGTGAATGCAACAGCATTTAATATGCGTGGCGTAATCGGGTCGGAACGTTTGAAAAGTGAGAGTCATCTGATTGCTCGACAATCAGGCAATTGCGATAGGCCTAATTCAACGCGGAGTAAATTTATTTTGGAAAAGCGGGAACTTAATTGAATTAATGCAGTCGTCGATTTATTCCTCGAATGCTCCGAAGAACAGATATCTGCATTAGCTGTGATTAACGCGGGCTGTGAGTTGTCGAACGGCTTGGTGAAGTGTGGAGTCAGGCGAGAGGAGGTGAAGCCTTCAGCACGGGCGCGTTGTCCGGAGGTGAACTGCGGCGCCGGCCGCCGCGTGACAAGAACCCGTGCTGAAAACGGACGGCATACATCGAACAGCCTTCCGTATTCATTTAACGGCACAGCCGTGCACTTTTTCACACGGAGTTTCCCTTATTCCCGGTCGCCGGTCGCCGGTTGCCGGTCCTCCATATGGCCCGCCGTGGAGCCGGTTAGGCTTAGGCGTTAAGAGTCGAAGCGCGCTTGCGCCAGGTTCGCCGATTTCATCTCGAAGTGAAGCATGATATTGACGCGGGAACATGCACCGCTTTATAAGCGGCATATTGCCGCATCTGATATCGGACTCTCGCCACAAAACAAAAAGGGTTCCGAAAACTCGGAACCCTTCTTTACATCTATGGTGGGCCGGGTCGGAGTCGAACCGACGGTGTCCTTTCGGAGGCGGATTATGAGTCCGCTGCCTGCAACCAGCACGGCGTCCGGCCCAAGAAAAAGACCCGGTCATGAAGGCCGGGCCAATTCGTTGATTGGCCGACATACTACACGAAAAAGGGGCCTTCGCAACCGCCTCGCCTAAGCGAAACAACCGGAAGACCCCCTCAAATCGCTACATCATTTCCCGCGACCGCCTGCTTCGATCAATTCCCTTCGAGGAACGACTTCAGCTTGTCCGAACGGCTCGGGTGACGCAGTTTGCGCAACGCCTTCGCCTCGATCTGACGGATCCGCTCACGCGTCACGTCGAACTGCTTGCCGACTTCTTCGAGCGTGTGATCGGTGCTCATTTCGATACCGAAACGCATGCGCAGCACCTTCGCTTCGCGCGGCGTCAGCGAGTCGAGCACGTCCTTCACGACATCGCGCATGCTGGCGTGCAGTGCGGCGTCGGCCGGCGCGACCGTGTTCGTATCTTCGATGAAATCACCCAGGTGCGAATCGTCGTCGTCACCGATCGGCGTTTCCATCGAGATCGGCTCCTTCGCGATCTTCATGATCTTGCGGATCTTGTCTTCCGGCATTTCCATCTTCTCGGCCAGCGTTGCCGGATCCGGCTCGAGACCGGTTTCCTGCAAGATCTGACGCGAGATGCGGTTCATCTTGTTGATCGTTTCGATCATGTGAACCGGAATCCGGATCGTACGCGCCTGGTCCGCGATCGAACGCGTAATGGCCTGACGGATCCACCACGTTGCATACGTGGAGAACTTGTAGCCGCGACGATATTCGAACTTGTCCACCGCCTTCATCAGGCCGATGTTGCCTTCCTGAATCAGGTCGAGGAACTGCAGACCACGGTTCGTGTACTTCTTCGCGATCGAGATCACGAGACGCAAGTTCGCCTCGGTCATTTCACGCTTTGCCTGACGCGCCTTCAATTCGCCGGCCGCCATCTGGCGGTTGGTTTCCTTCAGGTCCTTCAGCGGCAGCACAACGCGCGCCTGCAGGTCCAGCAGACGTTGCTGCTGTTCGCGAATAGCCGGAATGTTACGCGTGAGGATCGCGCTATACGCGTGACCTTCGCCGACGATCTTATCGGCCCACTCTAGATCCGTTTCGCTGCCCGGGAAACGCGCGATGAATTCCGCACGCGGCATGCCGCACTTGTCGACTACCGTATGCAGAATCTGACGCTCGACCTGACGCACTTCATCCACTTGCGCACGCAACGTGTCGCACAGACGCTCGACGGTACGCGCGGTAAACCGGATCGTCATCAGCTCGTTCTGGATCGTTTCCTGCGCCTTCAGATACGACTTGGACTTGTAGCCTTCCTTCTCGAACGCACGACGCATCTTGTCGAACCATTCGCTGATCATGGCGAACTTCTCGAGGGACGCACGCTTGAGCGCTTCCATCTGCGCTGCGTTGGCCGTGGCTTGCGCCGCGCCGTCGTCTTCTTCCTCGTCGTCCGATTCCTCTTCCTCGGCTTCCTCGTCTTCGCTTTCGATCGCTTCCGCTTCTTGCGCCGAGAAGCCGTCTGCATCTTCCGCGTTGGCGTCGATCAGACCGTCGACCAGTTCGTCGATGCGGATTTCCTCGTTCGCGACGCGCTCGGCCATCGCCAGAATGTCGGCGATCGTGGTCGGGCACGCGGAGATCGCCATCACCATGTGTTTGAGGCCGTCTTCGATCCGCTTCGCGATTTCGATTTCGCCTTCGCGCGTAAGCAGTTCGACCGTACCCATTTCACGCATGTACATGCGGACCGGGTCGGTGGTGCGGCCGAATTCGGAGTCGACGGTGGAGAGCGCGACTTCCGCTTCCTCTTCCACTTCGTCGTCTGACGAAGCAGCAGGTGCGTTGTCGTTCAACAGCAGCGTTTCAGCATCCGGCGCCTGCTCGTACACAGCCACGCCCATGTCGTTGAACGTGCTGATGATGCCTTCGATCGCCTCGGTCTCGGTGAAGTTATCCGGGAGGTGGTCGTTGATTTCCGCGTACGTGAGGAAGCCGCGCTCCTTGCCGAGCTTGATCAACGCGCGCAGTTTGGCGCGGCGCTCTTCGAGTTCCTCGACGGTGCCCGGCTGCGACGACGCAAACGCGTCCTTCAGCAGTGCTTTTTCCTTTGCACGACGATCGCGAGCCTTGACCTTTTCCACCTTGCCGGGAACGGCCGCAGGGGTTTCTTCGGTCTGGGTTGCCTCGTCATCGACGGGTGTTTCGTTCAGCTTTTTCGTCATGGAGTTCGTCGTACCGGCTGTAGTCTCGACTCGCGGCTGTTGGACAACAGCCGGTTGAACCGTGGATACTGGAGTCTCACGCTCTACCGCATCGTCCTGCGCGGCAGGCGCTTCCCTTGCGCTTCTGACACCCGACCGTTTTGCGGCCGGTGGTGGTACAGCTTTCGCCGCCCTGACCAGCTCCGCTCGCGCAGCGGAAGTGGTCGAGGATTTCTTCCCGGCAGCAGGTGTGACGCTTGCGGCAGACGTTTTTCTGGGGGAAGAAGCTAACTTGGCCTCGGTGACCTTTCTGGTCGGCTCATTCGAACCTGTGCCCGTTGCTTTTTTTCCGCCTGGTGTCTTTGCCATCGCAATCGCCTTTTCGCCTTTGCTAGGAAAACCATTGAAAAAACAAACCGCTAGAAACCTTTTATTATAGCACCGAGGTTTCTGCCATCTCGCTTACAGCCCGAGCTGGCGCTTCATCTCAGCCCGCTTCTGGTTGAGGCCCGTCAGCTCCGCAAACTCCTCCGGCGTGTGCCGGGATTGCCGCGAAAGCTGCTCGAGGCGATCGCAGTAAGCGTCGTATCGCATCTTCAGAATCGCCGCTTTCAGTTCCTCTCCGACGATCCGTTCCTGCTCGCGCCGTTCCTCGATGACGGTCGCATCCTCCGGGTCCTTCAGCAGCAAATCCCGGACGTTTTCATCATAGTCTAGAATTTTGCGAAAGATTTCCTCGAAAGTTGGGGCATTTGCGCCGTTTCGCAATAGGTCGGACAGCAGCTGAAACTCCGCCGAATCGCCCAGTGCACGTGCATGCGTCGTCACTTCTTCGAACAGCTCGCCGTGCCGCGTGACGCTCAGAAGCGCCTGTTCGGCTTCCTCGTCGAGCACCGCCACGGTCCGCGGATACATCACCAGATTGCGCAGCGTTTTTTCTTCGATCCCGGTCACACTGCGCCGGTCTTTGCGGGCCGGCGCCGATCGGGCGGCCGCCGCGATCCGGGCGTCGACTTCGCATAAAGCGGCGACTTCTTCGAACGGCACGTCGAGCCGGTCGGCGAACATATGCATGATCTGCGCGCGCAGAGCATTGGCTGGCAGTTGCTGCAGCAGCGGCTTCGCGTCGAACAGCGCGCGTGCGCGGCCTTCCGGCTGATCCAGCTCCTTGCCGGCCAGCACCTCGTTCAGCATGAACTGCGACAGCGGCATGGCGCGCTCGACCTGCTCAGCGAACGCTTCCGTGCCGAATTCACGCACGTAGCTGTCCGGATCGTGCTCGGACGGCAAAAACAGGAACCGGATGGTCCGATTGTCCGCCGCATGCGGCAGGCAGGCGTCCAGCGCCCGGCGCGCGGCGCGGCGCCCCGCCGAATCGCCGTCGAAGCTGAAGATGACCGTATCGGTCTGGCGCATCAGTTTCTGCACATGAATCGGCGTGCAGGCCGTGCCAAGCGTGGCGACCGCGTTCTGGAACCCCAATTGGGCCAGCGCAACCACGTCCATGTAGCCTTCGACCACCAGCACATAATGCTGTTCGCGAATCGCCAAACGCGCCTCGAACAGCCCGTACAGCTCGCTGCCTTTGTTAAATAGAGGCGTTTCCGGCGAATTCAAATATTTGGGTTCGCCGCCGTCCAGCACGCGGCCGCCGAAGCCGATCACCTGCCCTTTCACATTGCGTATCGGGAACATGATCCGCTCGCGAAAGCGGTCGTACCGGCGGTTCTGACCTTGCCCATCCGACTTTTCGCTGACGATCACAAGACCCGACTCGACCAGTGAATCGTCTCGATAGTTGGGAAACGCGGGCTCGAGGTTCTGCCAGCCGTCGGGTGCATAGCCGAGGCCGAAACGGGCGGCGATTTCGCCGGTCAGGCCGCGTTTCTTCAGATACTGGATCGCGACCGGCGCGCCGCGCAGCTGCTTGCGGTAGAAATCGCAGGCGGTCTGCATGACATCGGACAGCGCGGTGGTCACCGCCTTGGACGCACCTGGCGAATACCCGCCGGAGCCGCCACCGCCGCCATATCCCGGCGAAGGTTCGTTCGGCACGGTCAACCCGACCGATTGCGCGAGTTCGTTGACCGCCTCTGGAAACGTGGAGCCGACGTGCTCCATCAGGAAGCCAATGGCCGTACCGTGCGCGCCGCAACCGAAGCAGTGATAGAACTGCTTAGTTGGACTAACCGTAAACGAAGGGCTCTTCTCGTTGTGAAACGGGCACAGCCCCATGAAGTTCGCGCCGCCCTTTTTCAACTGCACGTACCGGCCGACCACGTCGACGATATCGACGCGGTTGAGCAGGTCCTGCAGGAATGACGGTGGAATCACAGTGAATGACGCTACCTAAAAAGCTCAAGGCTGCGCGCGCCGTCGAACAACGGCGCGCGCAGACCGGAAATACAGGAATTACTTCGCGAGCGCGGCTTTGACTTGCGCCGAGACAGCGGTCATGTCGGCGCGGCCGGCCAGCTTCGGCTTGAGCACGCCCATCACCTTGCCCATGTCCTGCGGGCCGGCAGCGCCGGTTTGCGCGACCGCGGCCTGAACTTCGGCAACGATCTCCGCTTCGGACATCTGCGCCGGCATATAGGCGGACAGGATGGCCAGTTCGGCCTTTTCCTTGTCGGCCAGATCCGTGCGGCCGGCGGCTTCGAACTGGCTGATCGAGTCTTTGCGCTGCTTGATCATCTTGTCGATGACGGCAGTGATCGCCGCGTCGTCAAGGACGACACGTTCGTCGACTTCACGTTGCTTGACCGCGGCGAGCAGCAGGCGGATCGTGCCGAGACGCTCGGCCTCACGCGCCCGCATGGCAGCTTTCATGTCGTCGTTGATCTGGTCCTTGAGGCTCATCACTCACCTGAATGCGTTGAAAATTTAAAAACCGGCCGCTTACGGTACCCATGCACCGTACCAATACGCTGCATCCAACACAAACGCCCGCTTGGGACTGCTTCCTCAAGCGGGTTGGCGCAATTTTGCGTAGTGGATGCGACCCTGCCGGCTGGCCCGAAGGGCCGTGTTTTCCGCGATGGCACCTGCTGTGCCGTCACCGTTGGATGTCGCCGCTCCGTTCGACGGGAACCGCGGCAACGCCAGAATCAGTAGAACTTCTTTGGCAGCATCTGGCCACGCAGACGCTTGAAATGACGCTTAACCGCAGCCGCCTTCTTGCGCTTGCGCTCAGCCGTAGGCTTTTCGTAAAACTCCCGGGCGCGAAGTTCCGTCAGCAGCCCGTTTTTCTCCATCGTGCGCTTGAAGCCGCGCATGGCAACTTCAAACGGCTCGTTGTCTTTTACGAGGATGGTCGTCATTTTTCAATAACGGAACTTTGTAAAGGTTCAGGAGTATAGCAGAGCTTTCTCACAAAGCTAATGCGCCGTCAAGCCCCTAGAACGTACTCCGCGGCCGCCTGGCCGGCCGCCACGCCGGAGGCCCACGCCCACTGGAAATTGTAGCCGCCGAGCCAGCCAGTGACGTCGACCGCCTCGCCGATGAAGTACAAACCCGGCGTGCGGGCGCTCATCATCGTCGCCGACGAAAGCTCGCGCGTATCGATACCGCCGCGCGTGACTTCGGCCTTGCGGTAGCCTTCGGTGCCGTTCGGGGTGAGCGTCCAGCGCGACAGGGCCTCACCGATGCGGCGCAGCGTCTTGTCCGGCAGATCGGCTACGCGCGCTTCGGCGGGAATCTGATGGGTTTCCAGCCAGACGTGGGCGAGCCGTTGTGGCACCCATTCCGAAAGCAGATTCGCGATCTGGCGCTTCGTGCCGGTTTTGGCTTCCAGCAATGCGGTGGTGGCGTCCTGCTCGGGCAGCAAATTGATGTGAATCGGCTCGCCGGGCTGCCAGTAGCTCGAAATCTGCAGAACCCCCGGGCCCGACAGGCCGCGGTGCGTGAGCAGCAGGTCCTCGTTGAACTCGGAGCCGGCCTTCTTGTTGCCAGTCGCCAGTTGGACCTCGAGCGACACACCGGAGAGCGCCGAAAACGGCTCCCAATCGGCCGAATCAAAGGTCAGCGGAACCAGCGCGGGGCGGGTGTCGATCAGCTTATGACCGAATTGCTTGGCGAGACGGTAGGCGAAATCGGTGGCGCCGATTTTGGGGATCGACAGGCCGCCGGTCGCCACCACGAGCGCGCGGGCCGTGATCGGGCCGGAGTGGGTGTCCAGCATGAAACGCCCTTCGGCGTCATGCCGCACCTGCTCGACCGCGAGCGGCGTGCGCCACACGATGCGGCCCGCGTCGCATTCGCTCTTCAGTACGTTGATGACCGCGTCGCTCGACTGGTCGCAGAACAACTGCCCCTTGTGCTTCTCGTGCCACGTCACGTGATGGCGCTTGAGCAGCGCCATGAAGTCACGCGGCGTATAGCGCGCCAGCGCCGAGCGGCAAAAATGAGGATTGGCCGACAGGTAATTGGCCGGTCCGGCGTACAGATTCGTGAAGTTGCACCGGCCACCACCGGAAATACGGATTTTCTCCGCGAGGCGCTGCGAGTGGTCGATCAGCACCACACGGCGGCCGAGTTGTCCGGCCACGGCCGCGCACATCATGCCGGCCGCGCCCGCGCCGATCACTGCGATATCGAAGGATTCCATGGGGCCGCATTGTACCCGCGCGTCTGCGGCCCTCCGCCCGCGCTGCTATACTTTCAGGCTTGCCTTTTCACTTTTGGACGCCGGGCTGGCTTCACTCTCGCGTCCACTCAAAGCCCCCAATCATGCTCGTTCTCGGCATCGAAAGCTCCTGCGACGAAACCGGTCTCGCGCTCTACGACACAGAGCGCGGCCTGCTCGCGCACGCGTTGCATTCGCAAATTGCGATGCACCGGGAGTACGGTGGCGTGGTGCCGGAACTGGCATCGCGCGACCATATTCGGCGCGCGCTGCCGCTGCTCGAAGAGGTGATGGAACGCGCCGGCACGGTGCGCAGCGACATTGACGCGATCGCCTATACGCAAGGCCCTGGCCTCGCGGGCGCGCTGCTGGTCGGCGCGAGCGTGGCGAATTCGCTGGCAATGGCGTGGGACAAGCCGACCATCGGCATTCACCATCTCGAAGGGCATTTGCTGTCGCCGCTGCTGGTGGACGAGCCGCCGCCATTTCCGTTCGTCGCGCTGCTGGTGTCGGGCGGCCATACGCAGTTGATGCGCGTGACGGACGTGGGCGTCTACGAGACGCTCGGCGAAACGCTGGACGACGCCGCCGGCGAAGCCTTCGACAAAACCGCCAAGCTGCTGGGCCTCGGTTATCCGGGCGGCCCGGAAGTGTCGCGGATGGCAGAATTCGGTACGCCCGGTGCAGTGGTCCTGCCGCGCCCCATGCTGCATTCCGGCGACCTCGATTTCAGCTTCAGCGGGCTTAAGACTGCTGTCCTCACGCACGCGAAGAAACTCGGTGGCGCGAATATCTGCGAGCAGGCGAAAGCGGATCTGGCGCGCGGTTTCGTCGATGCAGCCGTGGAAGTGCTGGCGGCGAAATCGCTGGCCGCGCTCAAACGGACCAAGCTCAATCGGCTGGTGGTGGCAGGCGGCGTCGGCGCGAACCGGCAACTGCGCGAAGCGCTTTCTGCCGCGGCGAAGAAGCGCAATTTCTTTGTGCACTACCCGGATTTGTCGCTGTGTACGGACAATGGCGCGATGATCGCGTTGGCCGGCGCATTGCGATTGCAACGCTGGCCCGATCAATCGGGTAAAGACTACGCGTTCACCGTGAAGCCGCGCTGGGATTTGACGTCCCTCGCACGCTGAGCCCGCGGCGCCCTTCGCATACCGGGCAACACGATGACGATGGCAACGCCCAAAAAAAGCCGCTTCGAAAGCGGCTTTTTCTATTTGCGGCAAGCAAGAAGCTAAAGCGTAATCACGCTATCCGCTTATCCCGCTCGATCACCGCATAGGCGCTGTGATTGTGAATCGATTCGAAGTTCTCAGCTTCGAGCACATAAGCGACGATGCGCTCGTCCGCATTCAGACGCTGCGCGACATCTCGCACCAGGTCTTCCACGAACTTCGGATTCTCGTAAGCACGTTCGGTGACGAACTTCTCGTCCGGACGCTTGAGCAAGCCCCACAGTTCACACGAGGCTTCTTCTTCCGCGATACGAACCAGTTCCTCCACCGCCACGTCGCCCACCAGCTCCGCGTTGATCGTGACATGCGAACGCTGGTTGTGCGCGCCGTACTGCGAAATCTTCTTCGAGCATGGGCACAGGCTCGTGACCGGCACCAGCACCTTCAGGAACAGACGCGTCGCGCCGTTGCGGGTCTCGCCCGTCAACGTCACTTCGTAATCGAGCAGACTTTGCACGCCCGACACCGGCGCGGTCTTATTCACGAAGTACGGGAACGACACTTCGATGCGGCCCGCCTCGGCCTCGAGCTTTTCCAGCATCGCGGCGAGCATGGTGCGGAACGTGGCCGCCTCGAGTGGCGCCTTGTTTTCTTCAAGCAGCGCAACGAAGCGTGACATGTGAGTGCCCTTCTGATCGGCGGGCAGATGCACGTCAAGATTCCACGTGCCGACAGACGGCTGCACTTCGCCGCCTTGCGTGCGCACCGTCAACGGATGGCGCACGGCCTTGACGCCGACTCGTTGAATCGGAATCTGACGCGTATCGGGCGTGCTCTGCACGTCGGGCATCACAAAGGCGGGATTCATCTGGTTCATATTCTTGTCCTTTCAGGAGACGCCGGGCCGTCCCATGTTTTCCGCTCTGCAGGAAGTCCCCCGCACCGAAGGGAGTCCCCTTCAGGGATTGGAAGGATTGCCCCATCAGCGGGTGTCGCGAAGCGACACGTTTGAGGGCGCTCAGCGGCCGTGCGTCAGATCGCGCAACGGCAAACGCCGGCCCCTGCCGGCGTTGGATGATGGACCCGAAGGTCCATCGACTCAAGTTGAAGATTGCCATGGCCGCTATAGCCGCGGCGTAGCGCACGGCAGTGCAGCTGAACGACTCAGCCAATCCACGCAGTTAAGTGAGGCAACTGAGTGACGCCGTTAAGTGCCGCAATTAAGCGACGCGCTTCACCGAGGATTGGCCAGCGACCGCGCCGCTGGAAAGAAAGCGTTCGCGAATCGACTTGGCGATGCCCGCTGCGTCCAGACCGCAGGCGGCGAGCAACTTGGCCGGATCCCCATGATCGATGAAGCGATCCGGAAGGCCCAATTGTAGTACGGGCCGGATAACCCCACTCTCAAGCAGGGCTTCGACGCAAGCCGATCCCGCGCCGCCCATCACGCAGCCTTCTTCCACCGTGACGATGGCGTCGTGCGTTTCGGCCAGCTGACGGACCAGTTCGGCGTCCAGCGGCTTCACGAAGCGCATGTTCGCCACCGTGGCGTCCAGTTGCTCAGCAGCCGCAAGCGACGGTGCAACCATCGTGCCGAATGCAAGAATCGCAATCCGCTTGCCGGCCGGTTGCGACGTTTCGCGACGAATCTCGCCCTTGCCAAGCGGCAACGCCGTCATTTGCTTGACCGTTGCCACGCCCGTGCCGGCGCCGCGCGGATAGCGCACTGCCGTCGGGTTCGGCTGCTGCAATGCCGTGTATAGCATCTGACGGCATTCGTTTTCGTCCGATGCGGCCATCACCGTCATGTTCGGGATGCAGCGCATGAACGCCAGATCGTAGGCGCCCGCGTGCGTGGCGCCGTCCGCGCCGACCAGACCCGCGCGGTCGATGGCGAACACCACTGGCAGGTTTTGCAGTGCGACGTCGTGGATCAACTGATCATAAGCACGTTGCAGGAACGTCGAGTAAATCGCGACCACCGGCTTCATGCCGTCCGCAGCCAGGCCGCCGGCGAACGTCACTGCGTGCTGCTCGGCGATGCCGACGTCGAAGTAACGATCCGGGAAGCGCTTCTCGAACTCGACCATGCCCGAGCCTTCACGCATGGCCGGCGTAATGCCGACCACGCGCGCGTCCAGCTCGGCCGCGTCGCACAGCCATTCGCCGAACACCTGCGTGTACGTCTTTTTCGACGGCGTGGTGGCGGGCTTGATCCCCTCAGCCGGATTGAACTTGCCCGGGCCGTGGTACAGCACCGGATCGGCTTCGGCCAGCTTGTAGCCTTGGCCCTTCTTCGTAACCACGTGCAGGAATTGCGGACCACGCAGTTCCTTGATGTTCTGCAGCGTCGGGATCAGTGAATCGAGGTCGTGACCGTCGATCGGGCCGATGTAGTTGAAACCGAACTCTTCGAACAGCGTAGCCGGCACGATCATGCCCTTCGCGTGCTCTTCGAGCTTGCGGGCCAGATCGAGCATAGGCGGCGCGACGCGCAGCACACGTTCGACGCCCGCACGCGCGGCGGCGTAGAAACGGCCCGACATCAGGCGCGCCAGATGGCGATTCAGCGCGCCGACCGGCGGCGAAATCGACATGTCGTTATCGTTCAGGATGACCAGCAGCGGCACGTCGTCTTCGACGCCGGCGTTGTTCATCGCCTCGAAGGCCATGCCGGCCGTCATCGCGCCGTCGCCGATCACGGCGATGCCCACGCGGTTCTCGCCTTGCAGCTTGCTGGCGACCGCCATGCCGAGTGCGGCCGAGATCGACGTGCTGGAGTGCGCGGTGCCGAAAGTGTCGTATTCCGACTCGTCGCGCTTCGGGAAGCCCGAGATGCCGCCGAGCTGACGCAGCGTGTGCATCTTGTCGCGGCGGCCCGTCAGGATCTTGTGCGGGTAGGTTTGATGGCCGACATCCCACACGATCCGGTCGCGCGGCGTGTCGAACACGTAGTGCAGAGCAATGGTCAACTCGACCGTGCCGAGGTTGGACGAAAGATGGCCGCCCGTCTGCGATACGCTGTCGAGCACGAAGGCACGCAACTCGTCGGCAAGCGGTTGCAATTGGCGGCGATCGAGGCGGCGCAAAGCTGCCGGGTCGTCGATAGTTTTCAGCAAGTCGTACATCGTCGTTCCATTGTAGGAAAACTTACGCGCCCGCACTTCATACATGCACCCCGTAGCAAAGGTGCGCGGCGGCGGGCTTTCGCGTTCAGCTGACCCGGTTCACCACCAGGTCGGCCAATTCGGCAAGACGCTGCGCGCGCGCACCAAACGGCGCAATCGCAGCGTGGGCGTCGCTGCGCAGTTGCGCTGCGAGCGCACGCGACGCATCTAGCCCAATAATCGACACGTAGGTCGGCTTACCGTCCTTCGCGTCTTTACCTGCAGTCTTGCCAAGCGTTGCGGAATCGGTCGTGACGTCGAGAATATCGTCGACGACCTGAAACGCGAGGCCTACGGCGGCCGCATACGCGTCGAGCGAACGCATGGCGTCCGCGTTCGGCGTTTCGCCCGCCAGCGCGCCCATGCGCACCGCGGCACGCAACAAGGCGCCGGTTTTCATCCGGTGCATGGTTTCGAGTTGCGGGCGCGTCAGCGTATGGCCGACGCTCGCGAGATCAATAGCCTGGCCGCCGCACATACCGATCGAGCCGCTCGCCAAAGCCAGTTCACGCACCAGCGCAGCCTGCTGCGACGGCGCCAGCACGTCCGACGTCAACGCGACGAATGCCTGCGCTTGCAGCGCGTCGCCGACCAGCAGTGCCGTGGCTTCGTCATACTTGACGTGTACCGTGGGCTTGCCGCGACGCAGCGCGTCGTCGTCCATGCAAGGCATATCGTCGTGCACGAGCGAGTACACGTGGATCATTTCCAGTGCCGCCGCGGCCGCGTCCAGGCATTCGGCGCGCGCGCCGGTCAGTTCGCCGGCCGCGTGGCACAGCAGCGGGCGCACCCGCTTGCCACCGCCCAGCACGGCGTAGCGCATGGCTTCATGCAGTTTGCCCGGCTCAGTCGCTTCCGTGGGCAGATAGTGTTCTAGTGCCGATTCGACGCGCTCGAGTACCGAGCGTGTCCATTGTTCGAATGTCATAGGTCGTCCCCGCTTTCAGTAGCGGCTGTGCCTGCGCTATTCATAGGCAGCGGCTTCAGCGTCTCGCCATCGAGCACGCGCACCTGTTGCTCGACCTTCTCGAGCTGCTGCTGGCAAAACGCGACGAGCGCCGCACCGCGCCGGTAGGCGGTGAGCGATTCCTCGAGGCTGAGATTGCCGCTTTCCATGCGCGCCACCAACCCTTCCAGCTCAGCCTGGGCGGCCTCGTAATTCTCGGGCAACGGCGTGGTATCGACGCCTTCAGCAGGCGCGGCAGCAGTATCTTTCGACGCGGTCTTCGCCATGAATAGTCGCAAAATTAAAACAAGTCGGACATTCTACGGCAAAAGCGACATTTCCGATCTCATCGCCAGCCCGCGCCCCGCCTTTGCCCTTCGCGCCCGCCCCTCAGTCTCGCAGAAAAAAATCGATTGGTCTGCGGCGAAAACCGTGAACTTCCTTGACATTTTTGACCCAAATCAGGCACTTAAGCGCCCCCAGGAAGGGGAATCGGGTATAATCGCGGGCTCCCTAAATCGAATCTATCGATGGTTGGGTTGTTCACTGCTTTCACGTCTTCACGGGAGTGGGAATGTCCAATCTGAGCAATGCATTGCAGTTGCGGTCTGTCCACAGCCAGCTGCCAGTCACGGCTTACTTTGACGAAGCGCTTCTAACGCGCGAAATCGACACCCTTTTCAAGAAAGGTCCTCGCTACATCGGCCACGATCTCATGGTGCCCGAAGCGGGGAATTATTTTGCCTTGCCCAGCGAGAGCGAGGGGCGTGTGCTCGTCCGTAACCAACAGTCGCAAGTCGAACTGCTGTCGAACGTGTGCCGCCACCGGCAAGCCATCATGCTCAACGGTCGCGGCCAGGCAGAGAACATCGTCTGCCCCCTGCATCGCTGGACGTACGACCTGAACGGCCAGCTCCTCGGTGCACCTCATTTTGCGGACAACCCCTGCCTGAATCTCGGCGCCACACCGCTGCAGAACTGGCAAGGCCTGCTGTTCGAAGCGCAGGGGCGCGACGTCGCGCGGGATCTGGCGCGCCTCGGCACCAAACAACACTTCGATTTTTCGGGCTTCATGTTCGATCACGTCGAAGTGCACGAGTGCAATTACAACTGGAAGTCCTTCATCGAGGTCTATCTGGAGGACTACCACGTCGCACCGTTCCATCCGGGCCTCGGCAGCTTCGTCAATTGCGACGATCTGACGTGGGAATTCGGTGAGTGGTACAGCGTGCAGACGGTCGGCGTCCACAAGGATCTGGAGCAGCCTGGCAGCCCGACGTACCGTAAATGGCACGACGAGGTGCTGCGCTTCCGCGGCGGCAATCCGCCCGATTTCGGCGCGATCTGGATGGTGTACTACCCCGGCATCATGATCGAGTGGTACCCGCACGTGCTGGTCGTGTCATGGTTGATTCCGCGCGGTCCGCAGAAGACCACCAATGTGGTGGAGTTCTATTACCCTGAGGAAATCGCGCTGTTCGAACGCGAGTTTGTCGAAGCCGAGCGCGCTGCCTATATGGAAACGGCCCGCGAAGACGACGAGATCGCCGAGCGCATGGACGCCGGCCGCCGCGCGCTGATGGAACGCGGCGAATCGCAGGTCGGCCCGTATCAGAGCCCGATGGAAGATGGCATGCAGCACTTCCACGAGTTCTTGCGGCGTGAACTCGGCGCGATCTGATTCGCGCGCGATCCGCATGCATCGGTGTTTGAGCCGATCCTGGCGCGAACCGCATCAAAACATGGAAGACGGGCTTCGGCCCGTCTTTTTTTGTTTAGACTATCAGTATCGTTCGGCCATTCGCTAACGGCCTCAAGCCGCTGGGTAAGCGCCGCAACCATCTTGCATGGGACTGGAGACGTCATGCCCCACACTCACTACACCACACTCATCTCCGCGACAAACCTCGCGGAACGGCTGGCCGCAGCACCGGGCAGTGTGTTCGTCGTCGATTGCCGTTTCGATCTGGCGGATACCGAGGCGGGCGAGAAAGCCTATCTGGCCGGGCATTTGCCGGGCGCGCACTATCTGAACCTCGACCGCGATCTGTCGGGGCCGAAGAACGGCCACAATGGCCGCCATCCGTTGCCGGATCGCGCGCGGCTAGTGGAGACGCTGGAGTCCCGAGGGCTCAAGCAGGGTCAGCAGGTGGTCGCGTATGACGCACAGGGTGGCATGTACGCCGCGCGCGCATGGTGGCTGCTGCGCTGGCTCGGCCACGATGCGGTGGCGCTGCTCGACGGCGGCCTGCAAGCCTGGCAAGCCGCCGGTATGCCGCTGACGCAGGACGCCCCGGCACAAAACACCGGCGACTTCAAAGCGAGTGCGCCGCTTTCGGTTACCGTCGACGCGCAAACCGTCGAGCGCAATCTTGGCACGAAAGAACGCGTCGTGGTCGATGCGCGCGCGAATGATCGATATCGCGGCGAAAACGAAACGCTGGATCGCGTCGGCGGCCATATTCCTGGCGCGCTCAACCGGTTCTTCAAGGACAACCTCACCGCCGACGGCCGCTACAAGCCGGCACACACGCTGCGTGAGGAATTCCACGCGTTGCTGGGCGACACGCCGCCGGAACACGTCGTGCTGCAATGCGGCTCGGGCGTGACGGCATGCGTGAACGCGCTCGCGATGGAGATCGCCGGCATGCATGGCGCGGCGCTCTATGCGGGATCGTGGAGCGAATGGAGTTCTGATCCGAAGCGGCCGGTTGCTACGGGTCCGAATGCTTAAGGAGCCCGTCAAGCAGGACGATTAGCAAAAGGCCGTGGCCGCGGGAAAGCGGCCACGGCCTTTTTGCATCCTTCCAGCCGAGCGCATCGGCACGCCGCTATGGCACGTTGAACGAAGGTATCGAACGCGTGCCCTCAGGCGACCCCATGCTGCTTGAACCACACCAGCACACGTCGCCAGCCATCCTCGGCATCAGCCTTCTTGTAACTCGGCCGGTAATCCGCGAAAAACGCGTGGCCCGCGTCGTCGTACACGACGAATTGCGAGCCGCGGCCCGCTTGCGGACCCTGCGCGATGACCTGCTTCATCTGTTCAAGCGAGGCTTGAGGAATGCTCTGATCCTGCAAACCATACAGCCCTAGCACCGGCGCATGCAAATCAGCCACGCGATCGAGCGGGTTCGCCGGCGTCGTTGCGCTGTGATCGCCGCCGACCCGGCCATACCATGCCGCTGCCGCCTTCAGCCGGGGATTGTGCTCCGCATACAGCCACGCAATCCGCCCGCCCCAGCAAAAACCGTTCACGCCGAGCCGGTTCAGATCGCCGCCATGCTCGCCCGCCCAAGCGACCGTGGCGTCGAGATCGTCCAGCGCCTGTTCGTCCGGCACCTTGCTGAGAATCTGATCGCTGATCTGCTGGATGGTCGGCAGCACCGACGGATCGCCCTCGCGGACGAACAGATCCGGCGCGATCGCCAGATAACCGAGCTTGGCAAAGCGCCGGCACACGTCGGCAATATGCTCGTGCACGCCGAACGCCTCATGGATCACGATGATCACCGGCAGATGCGTCTTGCCCTTCGGCTGCGCGCGATAGGCCGGCACGAGCGTATCGCCCGACCGCACGCCAATCTCGCCGGCTTCGAGACCGTCGCTATCCGTATGGATGGTTTGCGCCGACACCGGCATCACGGCCGCGGCGAAACCGGTGCCGAGCGCGGCTTTGATAAAGGTGCGTCGATTGAAGGGAACGTGCGGGACCAGACTGTCGATATCGGGTTTCAGCATGCGGCGCTCCTCGTGTGAAGGTTGGAGGCAACAGGATACGCTTCACCCGCATCCTGTTGCAGATGCAACCTTCTCGAACGCAGTCAGCCTTCAGTGCAGCTTGACCCGCGGCAGCGTGGTGCGCCGCAACCAGTGCGCGAAGGTGTCGAGCACCATCCGCGCGTAGCCGTGCAGCGCCGCGATATGCAGCCGGTACAGCGACATGTACATGAAGCGCGCGAACAGCCCTTCGATCAGCATATTGCCGCCGATCACGCCGCCCATCAGATTGCCGACCGCGCTGAAGTGCCCGAGCGACACCAGCGAACCGAAGTCGCGATAGGTAAATTCAGGCAGCGGTTTATTCTCGAGCCGTGCCGCAAGCGCCTTCAACAGGAAGCTCGCCTGCTGGTGAGCCGCTTGCGCACGCGGCGGCACGTTGCGCTCGTTGCCCGGCCATGGGCAAGCGGCGCAATCGCCGAGGGCGAAGATGTTGTCGTCGATTTCGGTTTGCAGCGTGCGGCGCACGATGAGTTGCCCCAGACGGTTGACCGGCAG
Source organism: Paraburkholderia sediminicola (assembly GCF_046026675.1). GTDB lineage: Bacteria > Pseudomonadota > Gammaproteobacteria > Burkholderiales > Burkholderiaceae > Paraburkholderia > Paraburkholderia sediminicola_F. The sequence continues at coordinate 3,885,262 of NZ_JAQQEY010000002.1, forward strand.
TCCGTCGAGTTCACTCAGAATCGCGGGCGCCTTGATGCCCGCCGCCCATACCGTCAGATCGGCACGCACCGTTTTGCCGCTGGCCGTGCGGATCATGCCCGGCGCGACCTCGGCCACGGTCTCGCCGATCATCAGCTTCACGCCGAGCTTGGTGAGCAATTCCGCGGTGGCCGTCGACACGCGCTCCTGCAAGGCCGGCAAAATGCGTGGGCCCGCTTCGATCAGCACGATGCCGACGTCGTGCCGCGGATCGAGCTTATGCAAACCGTACGCGGACAACACCTGGGCCGTATTGCGCAACTCAGCCGAGAGTTCGACACCCGTCGCGCCGCCGCCGACGATCGCCACCTGGATACGCGGCTCAGTGGAGGTCGACGACGTGCCCGGGCCCGACTCGACAGGCTCATGCACCTGATGCTCCGCGCGCATACAGGCCGCGATCAGGCGCTTGCGGAAACGCTCCGCCTGGCCGACTGTGTCGAGCGCAAGGGAGAATTCCGATGCCCCTTTCACGCCGAAGAACGCCGTGGTGCTGCCGATCGCGATGATCAGCGTGTCGTATTCGAGTTCGCGTGCGGGCAGCAATTCGGCGCCGTCGTCGTCGAGCACAGTACCGAGCGTGAGACGCTTGTTCGCGCGGTCCAGACTCGTCAGATCGCCCTGCTGAAACTCAAAGCCGTGCCAGCGCGCCTGCGCCGCATATTCGAGCTCCTGGGTGAACGGGTCCATGCTGCCGGCGGCCACTTCATGCAGCAGCGGCTTCCAGATATGGGTTGGATTACGGTCGACGAGCGTCACTTGCGCGTGCACGCCGCCTTTGTTCTTGCGGGGCGCATAGCGGTCGCCCAAGCGCGTCGCCAGTTCCAGTCCCCCCGCGCCCCCGCCAACGACGATAAAACGATGCATTGAACTCTCCGTATTTGCCGATGGGTTATGCGTCGCGACGGCGCGCATGAAGCATGAAACGCGCGCAGTCTGTCCTGGCGATTGTCCGCGAGCGGCACGGTTTGTCACAAGCCATCAATACGCATATGTGACATGCGCGCGACGATATCGCCTATCGTGCGCGCCGTCACATGCACGTCAATGCGCTTCTTCCCAGTTCAGGCCGGCGCCCACTTCGGCAACCAGCGGCACTTTCAGCGCGGCGACACCGCACATCAGTTCCGGCAAGCGCTTACGTACATCGGACAATTCCGCGTCCGGCACTTCGAGGATCAGTTCGTCGTGCACCTGCATGATCATGCGCGTTCCGACCTTCGATTCTTCGATCCACTTCTGCACCGCGATCATCGACAGTTTGATCAGATCGGCGGCCGTGCCCTGCATCGGCGCGTTGATTGCCGCGCGCTCTGCGGCCTGACGGCGCGGGCCGTTGCCGCCGTTGATCTCCGGCAGCCACAGGCGGCGGCCGAACGCCGTTTCCACGTAGCCCTTGGCCTTCGCGCTCAGACGCGTTTCGTCCATATAACGCGCGACGCCCGGATAACGCGCGAAGTAGCGGTCGATATACAGCTTGGCCGCGTCGCGCGTAATGCCGAGGTTCGCTGCAAGACCGAACGCGCTCATGCCGTAGATCAGGCCGAAGTTGATGACCTTCGCCACACGCCGCTGATCGTTCGAGACTTCGAGCGGCGTGACACTGAAAATTTCCGCTGCAGTGGCTCGGTGGATGTCTTCGCCCTGCGAGAACGCTCGCAGCAGGGATTCGTCGCCGGAAATGTGCGCCATGATGCGCAATTCGATCTGCGAGTAGTCCGCAGAGACGAGCTTGTGTCCCGGCGGCGCGATAAACGCCTCGCGGATACGACGCCCTTCACCGGTGCGCACGGGGATGTTCTGCAGGTTCGGATCGTTCGACGCCAGTCGGCCCGTGACCGCCACCGCCTGCGCATAGTTCGTATGCACACGGCCGGTTTGGGCGTTGACCATGCGCGGCAGCTTGTCCGTGTAGGTCGATTTCAGCTTCGACAAACCGCGATGTTCGAGCAGGATCTTCGGCAGCGGATAGTCTTCGGCGAGCTTTTGCAGCACTTCTTCGTCGGTGGACGGCGCGCCGCTCGGGGTCTTCTTGACCACCGGCAATTCGAGCTTCTCGAAGAAGATCTGACCAATCTGCTTCGGTGAACCAAGATTGAATTCGCCACCGGCCAGCACGTACGCTTCGCTTTCCAGCTGAATCAGACGCGTGGCGATTTCACTGCTTTGCGCGCGCAGCTTTTCGGCGTCGATCAGCACGCCGGTGCGCTCCATCTTGCGCAAGACGCGCGAGGTCGGCACTTCGATGTCGCGATACACGTAGTCGAGCGTCTTCTCCGCGGCCACTTGCGGATACAAGGCCTGATGCAGACGCAAGGTGATGTCGGCGTCTTCTGCCGCGTATTCAGCGGCCGTTTCCAGCGCGACTTCGTCGAAGCCGATCTGCGATGCGCCCTTGCCGGCGACCTCTTCATACTTGATCGTCTTGATGCCGAGATGGCGCAGCGCGAGGCTGTCCATATCGTGCGTTCGGTGCGATTCGAGCACGTACGATTCCAGCAGCGTGTCGTGTTCGACGCCGCGCATTTCGATGCCGTAGTTCGCCAGCACCTGTTCGTCGTACTTCATGTGCTGGCCGACCTTCTTGTGGTCGGCGCTTTCCAGCCACGGCTTGAGCTTCGCGAGGACTTCATCGCGCGGCAGCTGCACGGGTGCGTCCGGACCGCGATGTGCGACCGGTACATAAGCGGCGTAGCCAGGCTCGACCGAGAACGACAAGCCCACGATTTGCGCAGTCATCGGATCGAGCGAGGTAGTTTCGGTATCGAACGCAGTCAACCCGGCTGCGTTGATTTTTTCGAGCCACGCGTCGAACTGCTCCCAAGTCTGCACGGTGTCGTAGTGACGTTCGTGATCCACGGTGAGCGCCGGCGGTACATCGGTCTCGGGACCTTCCACGACTTCTGCGACTTCCACCTCACGCAGCCAGGTTTTGAAGCCGTTGCGAGTGAACACGTCGCGCAGTTCTTCGCGCGATTCCGGCCGGCTTTCCAGGCTTTCTTCGATCGACACGATGTGGCCGGTCAGATCGCATTGGCGCTCGACGGTGACGAGTTTCTTCGCCATCGGCAGAAAATCGAGCGCACGCCGCAGATTGTCTCCTACCGCACCTTTGATCTCGTCCGCATGTGCGACGATGCCGTCGAGGGTTTCGTACTGCGTCAGCCATTTGATCGCCGTTTTCGGCCCGCATTTTTCGACGCCGGGCACGTTGTCGACGGTATCGCCGATCAACGACAGGTAGTCGATAATGCGCTCCGGCGGCACGCCGAACTTGGCGATCACGCCTTCGCGGTCGAGCTTCTCATTAGTCATCGTATTGATGAGGGTGACATGATCCGACACAAGCTGCGCCAGATCCTTGTCCCCAGTCGACACGATCACATTCATGCCGCGTTTTTCCGCCGCGGTGCTGAGCGTGCCGATCACGTCATCAGCTTCGACGCCTTCGATCATCAGAAGCGGCCAGCCGAGTGCGCGCACGGCGACGTGAATCGGCTCGATCTGACGCGCGAGATCCTCCGGCATCGACGGGCGGTTCGCCTTATAGTCGGCATACCAGTCGTCGCGAAACGTTTTGCCCTTGGCGTCGAACACGCACGCGCTATACTCTGCAGTAACTTCCTTGCGCATGCGCCGCAGCATGTTGATCATCCCATAGAGCGCACCCGTCGGGCCACCCCCGGGTCCGCGCAGATCAGGCATCGCATGGTAGGCCCGGTACAGATAACTCGAACCGTCGACCAATAGCAGGGTCTTACCTTCAAGGCTTCGTTCTTCAGGCATTATGACTAAGAGAAAAGTGATTCCGAGTCTGCGATCACTCGCAGATCAAGAGCGCGCTACGGCTAAGAAGGCCCGCGCATCGTGGCAGATGTTCACGATTATGGCAGAGTTTATCGAGGCGACCGAGTACCTCTCGGAGATTCGTCCGGCTGTCAGCATCTATGGTTCAGCGCGCCTGAAACCGAACTCGCCGTATTACAAACTCGCCACGCAGATTGCACGCAAGCTGTCGGACGCCGGCTTCGCGGTCATCTCCGGCGGCGGCCCCGGCATCATGGAAGCGGCCAACAAGGGCGCCCATGCGGGCAAAGCCCCTTCGGTCGGCCTGAACATCGAACTGCCGCACGAGCAATCCGGCAATCAATGGCAGGACATCTCGCTGCGCTTCCGCCATTTCTTCACGCGCAAGGTCACGTTCGTGAAGAACTCGGATGCGGTGATCGTCATGCCGGGCGGCTTCGGCACGCTGGACGAGCTCGCCGAAGTCCTCACGCTGATTCAAACCAAGAAGTCGCGCCACGTGCCGATCATTCTGGTGGGCGGCGAGTTCTGGGAAGGCCTGCTTGCGTGGTTCAAGAACTCGCTCACGCCGATGGGCCTGATCAATCCGGCAGACATGGACTTGATGCAGGTGATCGACGATCCGGACCAGGTGCTCGAGGCGGTGCTGAAGTTTTACGAAGACCGTGAAGAAGCCGAGCCGCATCCGGCCAAGTCGGATGAAGACCGGATGTTCTATCTGTGATGCTGGATCTTCGCGCCTCGTGCGCGAAGTCAGCGTGCTGACGTTCAATGCGTATTGAGCAGAGCAACGCACGCGGGTTCTAACGGGCGGCCTCCAGGTCGCTCGCTTCCGCTACATCGGTCTGATCGCCCTGCGCTTGCAGCCATTCGCAGAACTGCGCCACTAGCTGCGCCTGCGCGACCTCCCGCCTCGCCACCCACCAATAGCCGCGTGCATCGATACGCGGACCGGCCAACGGCACGACGAGCCGTCCCGATGCCAGCTCATCCGCCAGCAAAGGCAACGGGCCGAGCGCAACGCCGAGCCCATCCACCGCAGCCTGCAAGGCCAGATAGAAGTGATCGAACGACTGCTTCTTCCGGCATGTCGCCGTGACGCCTGCCGCCAATAACCAGTTGCCCCACGCATCGGGCCGCGTGTCCGAATGCAGCAGCACGTGCTTCGCGAGATCGTCGGCCGCGTTGATCGGTGAGCGTTGCAGGAGCGCGGGACTGCACACCGGGATCTCGCTCTCGCCAAGAAAATGGCCGCTCACGCAGTTGGGCCAATGCGCCGGCCCGCGCCGCACGGCGACGTCGAAGCCGTCCAGTGTTTCGACCGGTGCGTTTGAAGTCGATAGGCGCAACTCCACATTCGGCACCTTGCGCTGGAATTGATGAAGCCGCGGCAGCAGCCACTTCATTGCGAAGGTCGGCAGCGCATTCACCCTTAAAACGTGAACAACACCCGTATCGCGCAGTTGATCCGTAGCAAGCGCGATGCTGTCGAACGCGGCCTGGACGGTGGCCAGATAGCGGCGACCGTCGTCGGTCAGGCGCACGCGCTTGCCGCGGCGATGAAACACCTGCACGCCGAGCCATGTTTCAAAAGCCGCGATTTGCCGGCTAATTGCACCGTGCGTCACATGCAATTCGTTCGCCGCAGCGGTGAAGCTTTCATGCCGCGCGGCAGCTTCGAAGGCACGTAGCGCCGGAAAAGGAGGAAGATTGCGAGCCATGCTTGTGATTCTAGATCACAAAGGCGCGCTCAAAAATCGTTTTGCCCAGCGCTGGTTCGGCGCTAACCTCCAGAGCTTGAACTGGAAGCTTAACGATATGGATCACGATCTCACCTCAGCCAGGGCCGACCGGGCGCCCACGCCCACATTGCGGGAAATTTTTGGCGGCTTTCTCGGCCTCGGGCTGATCTCGTTCGGCGGCGCACTGCCGCTGGCGCGGCGCGCCCTGGTCGAGCAACGGCGCTGGCTGACCGGCGCGGAATTCGCCGACTTGCTGGGCCTGTGCCAATTCCTGCCGGGCGGCAATGTCATCAATCTTTCAGTAGCGATCGGGATGCGCTTTCGCGGCGTGCCGGGTGCGCTGGCAGGCTTGCTCGGCTTGATCGCGGGGCCGTCGCTGGTGGTGATCGGGCTTGGCGTGCTGTACGAACATACGCAAAACGACCCACACGTTCGCCATCTGTTTGCCGGCCTCGCTGCAGCGGCGTCTGGTCTGCTGATCTCGATGGCCGTAAAAATCCTTCTGCCGTTGCGGGATAAACCGATGGCCGCGCTTATCGCGGCGCTCGGCTTCATCGCGATCGCCATCATGCGCCTGCCGCTTCTGCCTACGATGCTGGTGCTCACGCCACTCAGCATCTACATCGCGTCGAGGGCCGCACGATGAACGACACGCTCATTTCTCTTGCCATCATTTTCAGTCAGCTTTCGCTACTGGCGTTCGGTGGCGGCAACACGATTCTTCCGGAGATGCAGCGTCAGGTGGTGGATGTGCATCACTGGATGCCGGCCAGCGAATTCAGCGCGCTGTTCGCGCTCGCGCAAGCGGCGCCGGGACCCAATCTGATGATTGTCACGCTGGTCGGTTGGCACGTGGCGGGTTGGGCGGGGATGCTGGTGACTTCAGTGGCGAAGTTCGGACCTTCGTCGCTCGTGACGATTCTTGCGCTGCATGCGTGGGATCGGTTCAAGGACCGTCCGTGGCGGCGTTACGCGCAAATGGGACTAGTGCCGGTGACGGCAGGCATCGTCGCGGCGAGTGCGTCCCTGATCGCCGAAGCGTCGAACCCGACGGTGATTGCTTGGGCAATCTGCGCATTTACCGCTGTGCTGGCGTTGAAGACGCGCATTCATCCGCTGTGGCTGCTGGCGGCGGGGAGCTTGATCGGGCTGACGGGGTTTGGGCAGTTTTGAAACCCTCTCGGGGGCACCCCACAGCGTTACTCTCGCAAGCAAGCCTCTTTCGGACTCCAGCGGAGACTGAAGGATGCGAATCACGCGGTCTAGCCGTTCACGGAAACGACCAGCAAGCCACCGCGCGAGGAGACAGAATAGGTCGCTCGCTAAACTGCGGAATGCAGCCTCACTCGACGCGCCACCAAATTGGCGTGATGACGTGCCTAGCGCACAGAATTCCTGCAAACATAGCAGATCGAGAAACGCATTGACCAAAAGCAATGTAGTGGCAAAAAACCATACGGTCAGTGTCTCGGGATTACGGAGGACAGCTATGCTTATAGATTCAGTTACTGCACCATCTGCATATGACCTACCATGCCATTATTGTCAAACTTGAAAACATCGGCGGGATAGTCGTCGACAAAGACAAATATGGCAGGAGAACAATCGGAACAGCCTTTAATGTCACAGTTGCGGGAAAACGTCAGTACGCCGTACAAATGCGCGGTGCGCCTCAACTTGAAAACGGCATGGTCGTGACGGCAGTACTGCGCGACACGGATAACTGGCAAACACTGGTGGGATGGTTAAACCACTCCACGGGCGAGATTTGCGGCGTCGATTCTCCCGAGATTTCCTTCTGGTGGGTTGTGGCCGGTATCCTGATGTCAACCCTGCTTTACCTTAAATGGATAAACGAATCTCACAGCGGCGACACTAGTGCGCGAGTCGTAGTTTGGACTATCGCGGTTCTAGCGATAAACGCCTGGTCGCTGTTCTCCTGGCGGAGGTCGGTGAAGGTCTTCAGGTTGCTGAAACCCTAAATGCCTGGATAATTTCAACGTCACTGGATGACCGTGGCGAAAATTTCTTCCATCACTTACCGCGCAATGCGATAAGTGATGGAAAAATAGAAAGGCCGATTATTCGGCATTCGTTAAAGCCACTGCAAACCGTCGCCGGTGGCAGTCGTTTCGATCCAATCTTTCACCGCCTTGCGCCGCAATATGAACAGCGCGCCGAGTCGGAGCCACACACTAAGGGTAATTAGCACGATAGCCCACAATCCCAATGCTTGCAAATACGGGTGGCCAAATATTGCCCATACAAGACCAAAGGCCCCGATCCACTTAAGCAGATCGTAAGCCCATCTCCGTCTCTTTATTCCATACACAAGCGCCAAGGGATTCGCCACGAGACTTGCGAACACGGCCAGACACCCCTCCCAAGGCAAGAAACCAGATTGAAGTAAGCCAATCTCCACCCAAGCCTCGCACAGGAAGGCGAGAAAGAATCCAACAAGTAAAACCCAAATACAACGCGGCATTACTTTCATAGCCATCAGAATTTTACGTTTTTGCAATAATCCATTCCACTAACTATATCGCTCCAACCCTGCTCTACACTTAGATATCTGCAGTAGTTTTCTTTGTATTGATCCTCGTTGACTGGCGTGAAGCTACCTGGGACGGGGGTCGCCATAGGCATCAAGCCTTTACCTGAAACACCCTTATCGCTCAGACAAATGAACAACCCCTTTTGTGTCAATATTTCGTCATATGACGCCAGGATGTATCCGCTTCCAGTTTGGAGACTTGACCAATACAGCGATGCACTAGCAACCGACACAGGTTGCGAAATTTGCAGCAAGTTTGACATATAATTACCCAACCATATTGTTGCAGAGTTTATATATGGTTGAAAGGCGGATTGCAAGTCGGCGGCGAGGACAAGTCCGCTGATTATTGCTGCAGCGCCAGGACCGATTTCAGCCAAAACAAGCACAGTAAATGCGATTGCTCCAGCGGCACTGATAATGGTCAGCACATCGCCTGTTTGGACCTTTTTGTCCGGATTTTTCCAGTCTGTCACAACCCTTACTAATGCAGACGTCGCATTCATTAGGTTTGCCTGAATACGTATCGGCTTCAACATCGGAGTGACATTTGTTATGGTCGCAACGACGTTGGTGCCGTTCTGCATCACTGACAGCGAGTCATTCGAGCTATTTGCTGCGGACATAAACGTCTGAAAAGTAGTCATCGAATTTGAACCGTTTTCGATGAACTGAAACGCCATTTCTGCTTTTGCCATTTTATTCAGCCTTTGACTCTGTGTTCCACGGGGCAATTGAATTCACTGAGGAACTGACGGACGGCGCGACAGACGGACTCGATCCGACAATATAGCGATAATAGAACTGTGTATTACCTGCTTTGGGCACGTACACCGTCTGGGCGATAAATGATTTTGTCTTTGTGAGAATGATCGGCAGGACATCAATAATCTGCGAGAATCCTTTATCCGTCGCCACCTGGAGACTCGCTGCAATATCACTATTCGGGTCCTCAAAATTTATGATGCGCACCCAGAATACCCACGCCCCGTCGTCGCGCCTCAGTGCAGTCGCACCGTTTGTTAACACATATCCGCGCAGCGAAGTGGCTGTAATTTGGGGGGGATGGTAGGGTCGCCTTTGCGATTTGATATGTGATGCCAATAAGAGACAATGCACTTGTTCGCAAAAATAATCGCCTTGTAGTCATCGTGTTTTATTTAGTTTGGTGGGTGTCGCCGTTTGTGAATGTAGCTTTCACTACATTTAAAATCTATCGTCACCGACGATGTGATTGACATCAGATAATTCCGAAAAATGACGGTTATCGCGATGGATAGCAGAGCGATTGAATGAGACGTTACAGATGGTGAAAAAACACCTTGTAAGCTCTGTTGAACGCGTGTGTACTCAGACTTCTTTGGCCGAGAAGAAATGACGCAAGATGGCGCGTTCAGTATCGAAGAGGTGTCTGGAGATTTGCGCGATCTGCGCAGCCTCACGCCGGCTCATGACCTGACGGAAGTGCTGGTGGTGGCGCTGTGTGCAATTCTGTCGAGCGCCGATAGCGGGGTAACGGTCCAGACATGCGCTGAAGCGAAGCTGGAGCACGCATTTGCTCCCCGCGTCGGCCGATCAGGTTGTAACTCTCGACTGCAAGTCGGTGCGCGGCGCAGCGTGTGCGTCACCTGGTATCGGCCAACGGCAATGGCTTGGACGTGGTACTGGGACAGGTACGCACGGCAAACAAAAGCAACAGGATCACGGCGATCCCCGAGTTGTTCGACCTTCCAATGGGATTTCCTTCCGAGCGCCGAAATCAGCATGCACTCGGTACTCGACATGATCTTTGACGAAAACCGGTGCTGCGTGAGAGTCGAGAATACGGCTCAGAGCTTCCCCAATCTGTGCCGTATCGCCTTGGATCTGCTCACGCGCGATACAAGACCAAGCGCAGAACTGAAAATGCGTCGCCTCAAGGCCCGCGCCAACGATCGATGTCGCGCCACAGCCTGATCGGCGTGTGAGTTTCATGCGATTGACCTAACGCACTCCTCCATACGGCCGATCTGTTCGCAGTCGTATTCCGCGAAGCCGACGCATACCCATTACTGAAACGCCACTTCCGCAAAGCTGCGCAACTTACGGCTATGCAAACGATGCAAACCATTCATCCGCAACAACTCCATCGCCTTCACACCGATCTGCAGATGCTGGTCGACCTGCGCGCGATAGAACTGATCCGCCATGCCGGGCAGCTTCAATTCGCCATGCAACGGCTTGTCCGACACGCATAGCAAGGTGCCGTAAGGCACGCGGAAACGGAACCCGTTGGCGGCGATCGTCGCGCTTTCCATATCGAGCGCGACCGCGCGGCTTTGCGACAGCCGCTGCACCGGCTCACGGTGATCGCGCAACTCCCAGTTGCGGTTATCGACACTCGCCACCGTGCCCGTGCGCATCACGCGCTTCAACTCGACGCCGTCCAGTTGCGTGACCTGCGCGACCGCGCGTTCCAACGCCACCTGCACTTCGGCAAGCGCAGGAATCGGCACCCACAGCGGCAAATCGTCGTCGAGCACGTGATCTTCGCGCACATAGCCATGCGCCAGCACATAGTCGCCCAAACGCTGCGTATTGCGCAGACCCGCGCAGTGGCCGAGCATGATCCACGCATGCGGCCGCAGCACGGCAACGTGGTCCGTGATCGTCTTCGCGTTCGACGGCCCAACACCGATGTTGACCATCGTGATGCCGCTGCCGTCGGCACGCTTCAGGTGGTACGCGGGCATCTGCGGCAGACGCGGCGGCGCCGTGCCTTCCTGCACCTGCTCGCCGAGATTCTCGTTGTACGTGATCACGTCGCCCGGTTCGACGAACGACGTGTATTCGCTGCGATAGGCGCGCAGTTCTTCGTCGTCGGTATGGGCCATCATCGTGCGGCCGAGTTTGACGAACTCGTCGATATAGAACTGGTAGTTGGTGTACAGCACGTAGTTCTGGCAATGCGTGGGCGAGGTCGCCGTGTAGTGCTTCAGCCGATGCAGCGAGAAATCCACCCGCGCCGCCGTAAACAGCGCGAGCGGATGCGGCTCGCCCGGCAGCGGCTCATACGTGCCGTTGACGATGCGGTCGTCGAGCAGCGCGAGGTCCGGCGTATCGAACACGTCTCGCATCAGGAACAGGCGCTCGCGATCCAGATCGCCCTCGAGATGGATGCCTTCGGCGAAGGCAAAGTGAATCGGAATCGGGTGGTCGGATACACCAACTTCGATCTTCACGTGATGGTTCTTCGCGAGCAGGCGCAATTGCTCGCGATAGTAGTTGCCGAACAGATCCGGCCGTGTGACTGTGGTCTCGAACACGCCCGGGCCCGCAACGAAACCGTACGAGCGCCGCGAATCGATATGCGTGTTGACTTCGGTGCGGACTCTGACGAACGGATAGCAGGCACGCACCCGGCGTTCGAACAGTTCGTTCCGGCGATAGCGCGCGAAGGCGTCGCGCAGGAACGAGGTGTTCGCTTCGTAGATCGCCGACAGACGCGTGACGGCCTCGGTCGCGTCGTCAAAGGATTCGGTTGGGAAGCTGTTGGCGGGAGTCTGCACCGCGCGTTGATTAGTATCGTTGTTCATCTTCATTCGCCCCTATTGATGAGATGACATTACCACGGAACCCGCGATCGCCAAATGACCTCGCCGCGCCTACCACAACTGCCGCAACAGCGGCCGCAAGATTGCGCGCACGTCGCGCGAAAGCGGCGCAAAATAAGGCGATCGCGCCCGTAGGCAAGGCTGGATTTGCTAGAATCGGGGCACCATATTGGAGAATCACCATGAAGCCGTTCCTTCCCGTCGCCGTTGCACTGGCCCTCGCCTTTGGCAACGCGGCGATGGCTGCCCAGCCTGTCGATGACACTCCGCCCGCCGGCGCGCCCCAGTCCGCCAATGAACGGGCCGGTCTGCCTGACCTGGAGAAGATCAATCGTCCGGCCGCCGAGGTCAGCTCGAAGGTCGAAATCAACGTCCCGCGCACGCCGAGCTTCTACGAACGCAGCGCCAACGGCACCGAAATCACCGAATACCGCGACAAAGGCAAGCCCGTTGAAATCAACGTGCATTCGAATCTCGGCACGCGCTATCAGATGAGCGCACCGCTGGACACGTCGCCTACCGTGCGCGACAACGGCCGCGCGAGCACACGTTTGCCGTCGGTGAATCTGACTTATTGATGGTTGCCGGGGCGGCGGCGTGACGTAAGCCGCTCCCGGATCTGCGCGGCCCGCGGGCGTCGCCTCGGGCTTTTAGCCTGCTTGCCGATTTTCAGCACCGCCTGCAGCATGGCGATACCGCGTTGAATTGTCACAGCGCTAGCGACCCTGACGGGTGGCCAGGATTGGCAGGCAAGATTCGCTGCCTGATTGACCTTGACCGCGTAACCTTGACCGCGCTTTCAGCAACGCATTTGCCACATCTCGTACTGGTCGCCTCGCGCCAGCCTGACTAACCTGATCCGACGTTTCCCGCATGGCTGTCTTCACCGCTGTCACCGAACCCCAACTAGCAGAATGGATGCGTCACTACGATCTCGGCGAAGTCGTCGAGTTTCGCGGCATCCCGTCCGGTATTGAGAACAGCAACTTCTTTCTGACGACGACGCGCGGCGAATACGTCCTCACGATTTTCGAAAAGCTGACGGCCGAACAACTGCCGTTCTATCTCGATCTGATGCAGCATCTGGCCGCGCACCGCGTGCCGGTGCCGGATCCCATGCCGCGCGAAGACGGCGCGCTGTTCGGCACGCTGCACGGCAAGCCCGCCGCCATTGTGACCAAGCTCGAAGGCGCGCCGGAGTTGGCGCCGCAGGTCGAGCACTGCGTTGAGGTCGGGCAAATGCTCGCGCGCATGCATCTGGCGGGGCGCGACTACGCGCGCTATCAGCCGAATCTGCGCAGCCTGCCGTGGTGGCAGGAAACTGTGCCGACCGTCCTGCCGTTTCTCGCCGGCGCGCAGCGCGATCTGCTGTCGTCCGAACTGGCGCATCAGGAGGCTTTCTTCGCGTCGACGGATTACGCCCGGTTGCCCGAAGGCCCCTGCCACGCCGACCTGTTCCGCGACAACGCGCTGTTCGCGCATGCAGCGCCGGGAACCGGCCACGAGGTGCGCCTGGGCGGCTTCTTCGACTTCTATTTCGCCGGCTGCGACAAGTGGCTGTTCGACGTCGCGGTAACGGTCAACGACTGGTGCGTCGACCTCGCCACCGGCAAGCTCGACGAGGCCCGCACCGAAGCCATGCTGCGCGCCTACCAGACCGTGCGCCCGTTCACCATCGAAGAAAATCGTCATTGGGGCGATATGCTGCGTGCCGGCGCTTACCGCTTCTGGGTCTCGCGCCTGTATGATTTTCATTTGCCGCGCGCGGCCGAGTTACTCAAACCGCACGATCCCGGTCATTTCGAGCGCATTCTGCGCGAACGCCTGTCCGGCGTTGCTCTTCCAGGCATTCATACCTCATGCAACTGATCGAAGTCCCCGCGAAAACCGGCTATGTCTGGTTCCGGCAGGGTATCTGGCTGTTCCGCAAGAACCCGCTCGCGTTTCTGACGCTGTTCTTCACCTATCTGCTGGTCATGACGCTGGCGGCGCAGATTCCGGTCGTCGGCGGCGTGCTGCCGCTGGTCTTCATTCCGGGTGTCGCCGTCGGCTTCATGGCGGCGTGCCGCAACACCATCGCGGGCAAGCCGGTGTTCCCGACCATTCTGGTGGACGGCTTTCACTCGTACGGCCCCGCGGTCGCCAAACGTCTGCTGGCGCTGGGCGTGCTGTACGTCGTCGCGATGGCGCTGGTGCTGGCCGGCTCGGCGCTCGCCGACGGCGGCATGCTGCTGAAAGTCATGCTCGGCATGGCTACGATGGATCAGGACGCGATCGCCAACAGCAATATCCCGCTGGCGGTGATCGCCGCGTTCGCGTTCTACATTCCCGTCGCGATGATTTTCTGGTTCTCGCCGGTTCTTATCGCGTGGCACGACGTGCCACCCGTCAAGGCAATGTTCTTCAGCATCGTCAGTTGCTGGCGCAATCGCGGCGCGTTCATCGTATTCGGCGCATTGTGGTTCGCGGTGGCGACCACCGTCTCGTTCGGCTTGTCCGCGCTGATGCAGGCGCTGGGCGCGGGCGACTTCGCGTTCGCGATCCTGATGCCCGCCACGATGATCGTCACGACCATGCTGTATTGCTCGTTCTATGCGACCTATCGCGGCTGCTTCGGCGTGCAAACGCCTGAAGCACCGGACCTGCCGACCACGCCGGCGGCTTGAGCGCCGGCTAGGCTGTCGTCAAGCACGGGCGCTTTTTCGGCGCCCGTGTGGTTTCAATCCGGCGCACTGCCCACTTTCGCCTGGACGCGCTCAGCATCTCGCCTCGACTTGCGGCACAATGGTTTGCGCGCAATCGATTTGCACGCTCCTTTTTTACGCGAGATGCAATATGACCCAGCGCCCCGCTTTGCCCTTCACGCTCGACGAGCAACTCTGCTTCGCCCTCTACTCGACTTCGCTTGCGATGACGAAGGCGTACAAACCGCTGCTCGACAAACTCGGCCTGACGTACCCGCAATACCTGACGATGCTCGTGCTATGGGAAGCCGACGACGTCACGGTGAAAGACATGGCCGCGCGCCTGAATCTCGACTCGGCGACGGTCACGCCCCTGCTCAAGCGCCTCGAGGCGCAGGGCTACCTGGAACGGGTACGCGGTGTCGAAGATGAGCGGCTCGTCTATATCCGGCTCACCAAAGCGGGCACCGCTCTGAAGCGTCAGGCACGCGAAGTGCCGGCGGAAATCTTCTGCGCAACCCAGCAGACGCCGGAATTCCTGCTCCGTCTGCGTGACGATCTGACGCGCCTGCGCACCACGCTCAACGATTACATGGACCACTAGCCGGCCTGTTTCAAAAGGCACGCTATCGGAGCGATACAAAAATTAGTTTGCACACAAATGATTTGTGTACTATCTTTATCACATGCCGCTTCGATAGCGCTCCGCCAGAAAGGCGGCCAAACAGCGGCAAGCATGCAAATCATCCTGACAACCCAGATTTAGGAGCAGCACAATGAACATCCTTTACAAAGCAAGCGCAACCAGCACCGGTGGCCGTGACGGCCGTGCAGTATCGTCGGACAATGCGTTGGACGTGAAGCTGGCGGCACCGCGTGAACTGGGCGGCACGGGCGCAGCTGGTACCAACCCGGAACAACTCTTTGCAGCCGGCTACTCGGCGTGTTTCCTGAGCGCGATGAAGTTCATCGCCGGTCAGCGCAAGCAGGCTTTGCCGGCTGACACGCAAGTCACGGCAGAAGTGGGGATCGGCCCGAACGACAATGGCGGCTTCGCGCTCGACATCGATCTGCGCGTCTCGTTGCCGGGCCTCGCTGCAGATGCAGCCAAGGAACTGGTCGACGCAGCGCATCAGGTCTGCCCGTACTCGAACGCCACGCGCAACAACGTAGCCGTGCGCCTGCAAGTCGCGTAAGCTCCGGCGGCTTGAACGAATTGCCAATGAGTTGACGCGTGCGGCACAACCGCGCCGTCATGAACAACGCCCGTACCCTGCAAACCAGGGGCGGGCGTTGTGCCGTTTTGCCGCGCAACATGCATTCGCGGACGCGGCACGCAATGTGCGGCATCGATCCGACCGATCACCTGCCGTCACGCGACTTCGCCGGTAGCTCTGAAAGTAAACGCGCAGTTCAGTAATATCGTCGCTGGCAGCTGATCATTGCGCCGGTCGATGCCTGGCCGCGCAGCCCGTTACCCGACCCACGTTGCCAATGACACGTCTTCGGCGCCTGAACGACACCTTCGATACCGGCCTTGTCTGGTTTCGCCGCGACCTGCGCAGCACGGACAACGCCGCGCTCTACTACGCGCTCAAGCATTGCGCGCGCGTCTGGTGCGCGTTCGTATTCGACACGACGATCCTGCAACCGCTGAGCGAAGCCTGGCAAACTCGCCATCCGGACACGCAGCCACAGGACCGCCGCGTCGAGTTCATTCTTGCTGCATTGCGCGAATTGGACGAGGCGTTGCGCGCCAAAGGTGGCGGGCTCATCGTGCTCTACGGCGATCCGGTCGATCTCGTGCCCAGGCTCGCCAACGAACTCAGCGTGGATGCGCTATTCACGAATCACGATTACGAGCCGGTCGCGATCGAGCGTGACGAGACGGTGCACGAGAGGCTTGTCGAGGCAGGACGCCAATGGCTGACGTTTAAAGACCAGGTGATTTTCGAGCGCGATGAGGTGCTGACAGGCCAGAACAAACCGTTCACAGTGTTCACGCCCTATAAGAACGCATGGCTCAAGCAGCTGACAGCCTTCGATCTGAAACCGTATCCGGTCGAGACCTACACGGAGCATCTCGCAGCACTGCCGCCCAGGCTGGACCGTCAGTTGCCGACGCTCGATCACCTCGGCTTCGCACCGAGCAATCTTGCGGAGCTCAACTTGCCCACCGGCATGAACGGCGCGCAACGCCTGCTCGACGAGTTCATGACCCGCATAGACAGCTATAGGGACCGGCGCGACTTTCCCGCAGTCAAAGGCCCGAGCTACCTGTCGATGCATCTGCGCTTCGGCACTGTCTCGATCCGCACGCTCGCGCGGCTCGCACACGAAATGTCACTGCGGGCGGACGGGCAAGGCTCGGCCACGTGGCTGTCGGAGCTGATCTGGCGGGATTTTTACTTCATGATTCTCTCGCATCATCCAAAACTGGCAGACGGTGCGTCGTTCAAGGAAGAGTATGACCGGCTGCGCTGGGAGCAAGGCCCGGAAGCAGACGAGGCGTTCGCCGCATGGTGCGATGGCCGCACGGGCTATCCGCTGGTCGACGCCGCGATGCTGCAACTGAACCGCACCGGTTACATGCACAACCGCTTGCGGATGGTGACGGCGAGTTTTCTGGTGAAGGATCTGGGCATCGACTGGCGACGCGGCGAGCACTACTTCGCCGAACAACTGAACGATTTCGATTTCGCGGCGAATAACGGCGGCTGGCAATGGGCGGCATCGACGGGATGCGACGCGCAACCGTATTTCCGGATCTTCAATCCGATCACGCAATCCGAAAAGTTCGACGCCGAAGGGCGCTTTATCAGACGCTACCTGCCCCAGCTTGCGAAACTGCCGGCCAAATGGATTCACGCGCCGTGGCTGGCAGGTGCGGATCGGCTCGCGGAATTTGATGTGATATTGGGCAAGGATTATCCCGCCCCGATCGTCGACCATGCCGACGTGCGGCAGCGTACGCTTGCCCGTTTCGGCAAGTAAGTGCCCGCTCACTTTGATTTGATCAGGAACGTCTGGCGAAGACCGAGAGATGCGCCGTTTGCGGTCGCAGCTCGTGTTCTAGTGCTGCTCGCCGCACCGACGCTTGCATTCTGGCAACGGAACCGCTGGGCTGGCGAACTGATCAAGCCCCAGGTAGCCTGGGTGGCATTTACCGCGGTGTTGAATCACGCGCTGTGCAATTGAATCCGGCTGTTTAAGGTGTTTGAGCCCTTCCAATAGCTCACAACAGCTTGGGCGCCCTACCCCAAACATCGGCGTTCTTCATTACGCGCCGATGCTTCAAACTCGCACCGCTTAGTGCTGGCTCATCCACGCCGGATGACGCGCAGTCGACTCGCGGTCCAGCTTGCGCATACGGAATTCCAGATCGTAAAGATCGGTTGCCTCTGCGAGGAAGGCGTCAGCGCGTTCTTTCGCGAGTTGATCGGGCGATTTGGTCAAGAACAGAAACAGGCGGCTAAGCAGGTACATGGTCAACCTCGACAATGAGTTTAGGCGTTAATGCCTAAGGGATAACCCGTATTATAGGGAAAACCCTAGGAACACGCCAACACTCATTTCGAAGTGTTGCTCCAATGTCACCGCCCGCCCGCCGAAGCTTCTGTGACGGTGCTTTCAGCGATACGGCCGGTGCCGGTGCGGCGTTGGTGCCTGAAAAATTCCCACACCATAGCGCTTGCGTCCGGACCTTTGGCGGAATGGAAAGGTACGGCGTCATCGCCGCCACTCCAGGCGTGCGCGAGCCCCTGGACACGGCACAGCCGCACCACGCGCCGGCCGCCGCGCAGGTAGTCGCGCATTACTACGCCACCTTTGCGTTCTTCCTTCACTTCGCCGGATTTGCGGGCGCCTCTCTCGTCGACCATCCGGTTCAGACGGAGAAACTGCACCGCCAGCTGGTCCGCATTGACCGGCGCGACCACATGGTCGGTGTCACCGTGGAGGATGATGGCCGGCATCCCGGGGTATTCAGCCACGTTAACGAGTTCGTCGACCAGCTCGGCAGGCTCGCGACGCGCGCCGCGCCGCATCACGTCCATCGCCGCAATGCCGGAGCGAGCCTCGCCGAAAGCGGGGCCGGAATGCAGCGCGACCGCCGCGAATCGTTCCGGGTAGTCGGCGGCCAGAAGCGCCGTCAGGCCCGCCCCGGCAGAGATCCCGGCGACATAGACCCGCTCGCCGTCGAAGCCGTGCTGGGCAACCAGCGAATCCACCAGCGAGACGACCGCACGCGCCTCAGCACCGCCGGCGCTGTCGCTGGCGTCGTACCAATGCCAGCAGCGATGGGAATGCACATGCTTCGACTGTTCCGGATAAACCACGGCAAAACCGAACCGGTCGGCGAGCACGTTCATCCGCGTGCCTTCTGCGAATTCGTCAATCGACTGGGTGCAGCCGTGCAGCATCACGACCAGCGGCATCGCCTCGTGCGCATGGCCGGTCGGGATGTACAGCCCGTACTGAAGGTGGTTGACGAGCCGCCCAGGCGTGATAGGCGCCGAATGGAACGAGCGCGTCCATGAACCGCTCGCCCACGCCGACGCGCGCGGACGAACCCGCGATTCCCGCGGAGCAGCACGCGGCGCCTCACGTTTCGCGGATGCGCGCAGCGCGGCCACCGGCTTGACGGGGCGGACCTTGGCTGAAGGTTTGGTGGTGGCGGCGCGTGCCGGCCTCGTGGGGGCGCGCTTGGTCGTTGCGTGAGCGTGCTCGGTTTGAATCGCGAGCAGCCGCTTAAGACCGCGCAGCCAGATTTTCGACAGACTTTTTGCCATCGGCGGGTAACCTCGCAAAAAGGGACAGGTGCCGTTCGATCGAACGACGCTTTGTTGTGCAATGCACAATAACACCAATCCTCATGCGATGCTGACGGCCTTGGCCTCTGCCGGATACCGAATTTTCCGCCCGGCGAACCTTGCAGCAGCACCAACGTCAAATCATGGCAAAGCTTGTTCGCTAGCCAACGCCCGCCACAAAAAGCCTGATGCGTGGCGAATCCCGCCCGCAGCACCCGTCTATACTGGCGGGTAAATAATGTCTGCAGACGCCTTTGTCGCGTCGGCGATTCGTGCCGTTCGCGCGTTAAACCGTTAAACCATTACCAACCCGATTCTACGCGGCCTTGGTCGCGCTTTTGCCATGCCCGATTTACCAGCCCATCTGTGGTACTCGATCACAAGCCTCGGCGGCGCCGGCATGACGCTGCCGCTCGCGTTCGCCATCGCACTTTGGCTGGCGGTCGGCTACACGTGGCGCATGGCGGCTGGCTGGTTGCTGCTGCTTGGCGCGGCCATCGGCGTTGTGACCGTGACCAAGCTGGCCTTCCTGGGATGGGGCGTCGGCGTGCGCGAGCTGGATTTCACTGGCGTCAGCGGTCACGCCATGCTGTCTACCGCCGTCTATCCGGTCGCGCTGTTCCTGATGCTGCTGCCGGCGCGCCCGGCAATTCGTCTGCTTGGCGTCTTATTGGGCCTGGCCGCGGGCATTGCGGTCGGCTTGTCGCGCGTCGTGCTGAGCGCTCACTCACCGTCTGAAGCCGTGACCGGCTGCCTGGTCGGCGCGCTGGCGGCACTGTTCTTCGTGCGCATGGCGTGGCATGCCGAGCCGGGCCGGTTGTCAGCGGCGCCCGTCGCCGCGAGTCTGATGATCCTCGCGCTGCTGATGCACGGTGTGCACGTGCCGACGCAGCGCTGGGTCACGCATATCGCGCTGAAGGTGTCCGGCCATGACCGGCCGTTTATCCGCGCCAAGTGGCGGGCAGTGCGCGACGTACGTCCCGCCACGGCGCCGTTATCGCAGACGCTCAACACGCTGACGCCGCCGCTCTCGCCGGACGTCTGAAGCACATTCAATCGATTTCCTGTTCAGCAACTGAAGCCCACACCTGCCGATCCGCAGCCTGCGGGCCGCGTTATGCGCGCAACTGAATAATCGTCATGGGTACCGCTATAACCTTTCATATATTACGATGGCGTTTTAACCCGCCGCTCCGGCCCACGCCGGACATCCAGCCTTCATGACACTGTCCCGCCGCCTTGTGAAACATGCGCTGTTCATCGCCAGCGCCGTCTCCGTTGCCGTTAGCGCCAACGCACGTGCCGACGAACTGGTGGTTTCGGCCGCCGCCAGCCTCACCAACGCGTTCAAAGCGGTTAGCGAGGTCTTCGAACAGCAGCACCCCGGCACCAAGGTGCTGTTGAACTTCGGCGCGTCCGACGTGCTGATGCAGCAAATCGTCAAGGGTGCGCCCGCCGACGTGTTCGCCTCCGCCGATCAGAAAGCGATGGACAAGGCCGCGGCGGAAAAAGTGATCGTTCCGGCCACGCGCAAGGACTTTGCCGCCAACTCGCTGGTACTGATCGTGCCGACCGACAGCCATTTCGCGCCGGCCTCGCTGAACGATCTGACGTCGGCGAATGTGAAGCATGTGGCTTACGGTGATCCGGCCTCGGTACCGGTTGGCCGCTATACGCAAGGCGCGCTGCAAGCCGCGGGCGTGTGGGACGCGGTCAGCGCGAAGGCCGTGCTGGCATCGAACGTACGCCAGAGCCTCGACTACGTGTCGCGCGGTGAAGTCGACGCCGGCTTCGTGTTCAGCACCGATGCCGCAGTCATGCCGGACAAGGTCAAGGTCGCGATGAACGTGCCGACGCAAACGCCGATCACCTATCCGATCGCGCAAGTCGAAGGCAGCCGTCACGCGGCCGACGCGCAAGCCTTCATGAACTTTGTGCTCTCGCCGGCCGGCCAGGCCGTGCTCGCGAAGTACGGCTTCAAGCCTGCGCATTAACCTGGGTACCGCACGCACATGCAACAGGCCTGGATTCCGCTCCTGCTGTCACTGAAAGTGGCGGGCTGGGCCACCGCGCTCAATCTGGTGTTCGGCGTCGCGGCCGGTTTCGGTTTGTCGCGCTGGCGCTCCGGTGCGCGCGATGTGATCGATTCGCTGCTCATGCTGCCGCTCGTGATGCCGCCCACCGTGCTCGGCTACTACCTGCTGGTCCTGCTCGGACGGCGCGGCGTGATCGGCGGGTGGCTCGACAAGCTTGATATCCAGTTGGTGTTTACCTGGCAGGGCGCGGTGATCGCGTCGACGGTGGTGGCGTTTCCGCTCGTGCTGAAGTCAGCGCGCGCCGCCTTCGAATCCGTCGATCCGCAACTCGAGCGGGCCGCGCGCACACTCGGCGTCAGCGAAACGGCGGTCTTCTTTCGCGTGACACTGCCGCTCGCCGCGCGCGGCATTCTCGCGGGCGGTCTACTGGCGTTTGCGCGGGCGCTCGGCGAATTCGGCGCGACGCTGATGATCGCGGGCAACTTGCCCGGACGCACGCAGACGCTTTCGGTTGCGGTCTATTCAGCCGTGCAGGCCGGCGACGACAGTACCGCCAATTTTCTCGTGCTCGTGACTTCGGTGACGTGTGTCGTGATCCTGTTGCTCGCGGGCCGTCTGGTGCCGCAGCACACGCTTCTGACGTCCCGCTGATATGCCGCTCGCCGTCGACATCCGCAAGACCTTCGAGAGCGCCGAGCGCCATTTCACGCTCGACGTCTCGTTCAAGGCAACCACGCAGCGCGTCGTGCTGTTCGGGCCGTCGGGGGCGGGGAAGAGTTTGACGCTACAGGCCATCGCCGGCTTGTTGCGCCCCGACGAAGGGACAATCACGCTGCACGGCAACGCTTTATTCGACAGCGCGCGCGGCGTCGATCAGAAACCGCAGGCACGCAAGATTGCATATCTGTTTCAGGACTATGCGCTGTTTCCGCATCTGAACGTGCGGCAGAACATCGGCTTCGGGTTGCAGCAGGGTTGGCTCAATCCGCGCGCGCGAATCTCGCACCCGCAAGTCGATTACTGGCTCGACGCGCTCGAATTGAAAAGCGTGGCAGGTAATCATCCGGCGCAGCTTTCGGGTGGACAGAAGCAGCGCGTGGCGCTGGCGCGGGCGCTGGTCGCTGAGCCTCGCTTGCTGTTGCTGGACGAACCGTTTTCCGCACTCGATAGCGCGCTGCGTCAGCGCATGCGGAGCGAGCTGTCGGACCTGCAGACGCGGCTCGATATTCCGATGGTGTTGATTACGCACGATCCCGACGATGTCGCCGCGTTCGGCGATCAGGTCGTGCAGGTCAGCGATGGTTGTGTGCGCGAGAACCATCCGTTTGCTGGGTACGAGCGCAGCGTGCCATAACGTCAGCGTCCTTGGCTCACTCAATCCTTCACGCCAAGAATCACGCTCGACGCCTTGAATACAGCGACCGCGGTCCCGCCTTCCACAAGGCCGAGCGTATCGACGCTTTGATTCGTGACAACCGCGGTAATCACCGCGCCGCCGTCCAATAGCAGCGACACCTCCGCGTTGACCGCCCCACGCTTCACGCTCTGCACCGTGCCGCGCAACTGATTGCGTGCGGATAGCTTCAGCGGCGCACCGCTTTCGTTCTCCACGAGCAGCACTACCCAGGACGCCTTGATCAACGCAAACGCCGCCGCCCCCACCGCGAGGCCCAACGTCTCGGTACTTTCATGTGTGACTACGGCGACGATCGCATGGCCGCCTGGCAGCGCCAGCGACACTTCATCGTTGACCGTCCCGCGCGTGATGGCCGACACCGTGCCATAAAGCTGATTGCGTGCGCTCGTTTTCACGCCGATGCGGCCGATCAGATCCCAATCCGTGGCAAAGCCTTCGATCGCCGCTCCCGCGCGTTCGAGAAAACGCCGATGCTCGCGTTCGACCGCCCGAAACGTATCGATCAGCTTCACAGCGCGCAGCGTGAGCGTCGTGCCGCCACCACCTTTGCCGCCGGTCGAGCGCACGACGAGCGGCTCGCCGGCGAGATTGTTCATCGTGTCAACGGCGTCCCACGCGCCTTTGTAGCTCATGCCGATGGCTTTCGCCGCGCTGGTGATCGAACCAGTTTCGCCGATCGCCGCAAGCAGCGCGATCCGCGACGCGCCGCCGAGCGTTTGCGCGCCTGCCTTAAACCAGACGGAGCCGCCAAGTTCGAGGGCTTCGTGGGACGGATCGATGCGGTCGGATGTCATGGCGGCAGAGTGTCGGTGGGTTATGAAAGGACAGCGAACCATTATAGCGACGCATTGCTGCCTGTCTGGCTCCCCGCGCATTCATTCCCGACCGCCTCAATTACGCGCTGGCCGCTTGAGTTCGTCAGTCACTCAAAGCGCGTACTGCGCGATCCCATTACCGAACGACCAGTTCTCCTTCAGCACTTCGACGAGATTGATGAACACATCCTCTCGTCGCAATCCCGGCGACTCCGCCAGCTCATCCGCCATGCGCTTGTACAGCGCCTTCTTTTGTTCGAGCGTGCGCGTATTGTTAAACGTGATCTGAATCACCACGAGATCGTCGCTGCGTTCGATATTCAGATACTGCTTGTCGTACACAAAATTGCCGGCATCGTGCTCAGTGATAAGCATGAAGATATCGTCTTTCGGCACATTGCACGTCTCCACCAGCGAACGCTGGATGCTGTTCGTCAACGCCTTCCGGTACTCCTCTGACTTGCCGGCGCGCAATGCGATTCGTGTGAGCGGCATGATGAAACTCCTTGGTTGCAGTGATTGGGTAAACACAGCTTAGGCGCGCTCAGTCATAATGAACAGCCATCTTTGGCTATTTCATCCATATTCAACTGAAATGAAAGTCCTCGATCTCGATGCGGTGCGCGCCTTCGTGCTGGTCGCCGATTTGCACAGTTTCACGCGGGCTGCCGACGCGCTCGATACCACGCAATCGGCCGTCAGCCTGAAGCTGAAACGGCTGGAGGCGCATCTCGGCAAGCAGTTAGTGGAACGTACGCCGCGTGTCGTGCGCCTTTCTGCGGATGGCAACGCATTCCTTGGCGCGGCCCGCGATCTGCTGAGCGCACATGAGCGGGCGCTGGGTTCGTTGTCCGTGGAGCGTCGGCGGCTCACGCTGGGGCTGAGCGAGCACGTCGCGGGAACGAACTTGCCGCAGTTGCTCGCGCGGCTCAACGCGCACGATCCGGGTCTGGTGGTCGAATTGCATCTGGGCATGTCCGCGGCACTGCTCGCGCAATTCGATGAACGGCGGCTCGACGCAGTGATCGTTCGCTACGGCGCCGATGAGCCACCGCGTGACGACGCACAGGTGCTGTTCAGCGAGCCGCTCGGCTGGCTCGCTACACCGGAATGGTTGCCGCGCGTCGGCGAGCCGTTAGCGCTGGCGCTGCTGAGTCCGCCGTGTAATGTGCGCGATGTCGCGCTGCACACACTGAATGAAGCGGGGCTTGCATGGCAGGAAGTGTTCGTCGGTGGCGGTGTGGCGGCGGTCGGCGCCGCGGTAGCAGCCGGCCTGGCGGTGTCGCCGCTGGCGCGCAGAGTAGCGCCGCGTGGATTGGTCGATGTCGGCGCACGGCTTGGTTTGCCGCCGCTGCCGGAATCACGCGTGACCCTGCATTCGCGCGTGAGGGATACGCGGTCGATGGAAACGCTGCGGTTGGTGACGAATGGGTTGGCAACGCAATGACAAAACGACTTCTCGCCCTAAACCATGAATAAAGTTCGCCGGCTTTCGCTTAAGCTGAAAAACTAACCATTTCACTTAAAAGTAGATCAGTGGACCTCGACCCCCGACAAACCGCCGCTGTCCGCGCGGTCATCGAAACCGGCAGCTTCGAGCAGGCCGCCGTGCGCCTGAACATCACGTCGTCGGCAGTATCGCAGCGTGTGCGGGCGCTCGAAACGCGCCTCGGCAATCCGCTGATCGTGCGCACGCGCCCGTGTCGCGCGACGCAGATGGGCCAACGTCTGTTGCAATTTCTACGGCGCGCCGCCCTGCTCGAAGACGACTTCGCCAGCGATCTCGCGGGCGCCAACGAAGCGCTACTGAACGTCGCCGCCGCCGTCAACGCGGACACGCTGTCCACATGGTTTTTCCCCGCGCTCTCCGAGATCCTGCTGCAGGAAAACGTGCTGCTCGATCTGACCGTCGATGACCAGGATCACACCCATGCGCTACTCGCCTCAGGCCTCGCAATCGGCTGCATCACCACCGAACCAGCGCCGATGCGCGGTTGTTTCGCTGAACGGCTCGGCGCAATGCGCTACCGGCTGGTGGCGTCGGCGGCGTTCGTCGAGCGATGGTTTCCGAACGGCTTGACGCGTGAAAGCGCGCGGCGCGCGCCGGTGATCCTGTCCTCACGCAAGGACGCGTTGCAGGCGCGCTTTCTCGAGACGCGCTTCGGCCTGCCGCCGGAAGCTTATCCATGCCACTACGTACCCGCGCCGGTGCCGCGCTACATGGCGATCCAGCGTGGCCTCGCCTATGGCATGGTGCCCGAACTGGAATTCGGCGATGCCGTCGAGCGCGGCGAACTGGTCGACCTTGCGCCGAAGCAGCCCACCGACGTCGAGTTGTACTGGCACGCCTGGAAGGTCCAGTCACCACGCCTCGAAAAGCTCTCGGCGCGCATCGTCGAACTCGGCCGCACGGCCTTGGGTCCGCCGGGCGCCAAGGCCAAACGCAAACGCGCCGCCTGAACGGAACAGACGGTCAGCGGAGGATCGGCGGCAACGAACCGCTGCTGGCGGTCGCCGGATTAGCGGGCGCGGCTGCCGCGGGACTCGCCGCTACGTTTGCGGCCTTGGCAGGCGCAGTCGTGTGGACCACGGCCGGTTTGGCCGCGCTGGTTTTCGCCGCCACATTGACCACTTTGGCGTGCGCCGCATGGCCTTGAACCAGGTCGGCGTGCATGATCCGGCCTTGAGCCGGTTTCGCTTGAGCGAGTTTTGCGTGCGGCTTCTTAACCTGCGCCACCACCGCTGCCTTCGACTTGGGTTTGCCCGCGCCCTTCACCGGGCCACTGTGGCCAACCTTCGTGGCCGCGACCTTCTTCACGCTGCCGTGCGCTGCCGGTTTGGCACCACTCTTCGACGCTGACGCAACTCGCTGCGCCCCATGTTGTCCTTTCGCCGCGTGCTTCGAACCCGCCTTCACGCCGGCGGTAGACTTGGCCTTTGCCGCACCCGTCGTTTTCTTTGCGTGCTTCGCCGTATGCCCGGCCGACTCGGGCGGATTCCACACTTCCGCATAACCAGCGGCCATTGCCGCACCCGACACACACCACACTGCAACTGCCGTTGCTACTGCTCGAACCCACATCTCCTGCTTCTCCTGATCTTCGACTTCATAACGAGCCGGGATTATATTCTCTTGCAAAAATCCATTTTTAGACTAATATCAACAATAAGTACAGATAGGGACTCATCCAATCATGGCTCACGCCGCCCGCGTCACCCAGCCCGAACCGCCAATCCGCCGGCCGGTTTCGGAACCCACGCTCACGGAAATGTCGGCGGCAGGCCTGCGCGCGTTCTTCAACATCGCGCGAGACTGGGATTTGAGCGCCGAAGAGCAGATCGTATTGCTCGGCTCGCCGGGGCGCTCCACCTACTTCAAATGGAAATCCGCGCCGGGAACAGCGCGTCTGGGGCGCGACACGCTGGAACGCCTGTCGCTGCTGCTCGGCATCTATAAGGCGCTGCAGATCCTGCTGCCGCAGCCCAGTGCCGCCGACACCTGGATCAAGCGCCCCAACAGCGCGCCGCCGTTCGGCGGCCGCCGCGCGTTGGACCGCATGCTGGCCGGCAACATTAGCGATCTCGTGGCCGTGCGCCAGTATCTCGACGCGATGCGAGGCGGCTGGGCGTGACAGAACCGCATTGGCAGCACCGCTGGCGCAGCGCGCCGCTCGACTGGTCGCCCGCGTATCGCGTGATTCCAACGCGCTTTCCAGCCGTCAATCTGTTCGACCGGGTCGCCTCGCCGGAAGATTTCGACGCTCTCTACGCGCTCGAAGCGATGACCAACGACCGCCTGCGCACCGAAGTCGGCGAACTCGATCTGGTGCCGCGCGAGGAGCGCCGGTTCGGTCCTGGCTATGGGCCGATCATGGCCGCGTTGACACACCTGAATCCACTCGGCAGCCGCTTCTCGGACGGCACGTATGGCGTGTTCTATTGCGCCCGCTCACGTGCCACTGCGATCGCGGAGACGCGCTATCACACGGGGAAATTTCTGGAGGCGACCGCCGAGGCCCCCATGCGGCAGCAGATGCGGCTCTACACCGTCGTGGCGCAAGGCAACGTGGTCGACATCCGCGGCGACGCATCGCTCGACCTCGCGGTGCTGTCGCCCGACGACTATGTCGCCGGACAATCGCTCGGCCGCGCTACGCGCAAGGGCGGTGCGCCGGGCATCGTGTACCCATCGGTGCGGGATGACGAAGGCGAGTGCCTCGCCGCGTTCAGAACCACGCTGCTACGTGACTGCCATCACGCGGCATATCTGGAATACAACTGGAATGGCACGAGCATCGATATGGTTTTCGAGCTCAACCAGGTGGGCTAAGAGCTAAGAAAGTCGAAACAATCAGGGCAAGGCCAACGCCGCCGCGCCGCTCTCCCGCGCCGCCTCAACCGAGATCGACCAGCGCCGCAACGCTTGCGGCTCCACGATGGTCAGCTTGCCACCGGGCCCGAATGCGCCGGTGTCGATGAAAATCTGTGAGCCGATCTGCTGGATGTCGCGCATCGGCGTATGACCGCAATAAGTCAGCGAAAGCCCATGCTGCCGCTGCGGATCGCCATTGCCCAAGGCCAGATCCCGCCCCCACAGCAATTGCTGGCGCGTTTCGGCGGAAAAATTCCCGGCGTCGAGTTCGGCGTCCGTGCCGAAGAATTCGGCATGCAGAATATTGAAGCGCTCCTTCCCGCTGCCGACCACGCGTACGAGCGGCAGTGGCCGCAGACGTTCGGCGTAGTGCTGCAAACGTTCGTCGGACAAACTTGCCGCCCATATCCCGCCGATTCCATACCACCACTGGCGCCGCAAGCGCCCATCGGCGACGCCGCACAAGGTGTCTTCGTGATTGCCGAGCACCGCGTGAAACCACGGCTTGTCCAGAAGGGACAAAGCCTGCTCGGAATGTTCACCGCGGTCCACCAGATCGCCGACCGAAAAGAGCCGGTCACGCGCCGGATCGAACGCGATGTCGCGCAGCAGATAGCGCAGCGCATCGACACAGCCATGCAAATCGCCGACGACAAAGTCGCGGCCGCTCCGATTGGCCGGATGATGCTGAACGGAGTTGACGAGTACGGAATCCATTCGCTCATGATAGTGCGGCATCCGCAAGTGCGTATGCGCGTTGCCTATCTTATCCTGACGTCCCGCATCGCTCGGATGACGTAGAAACGACGCAAAAACGGCGCATCTCCGGCAGGATTTACCGGAAAACGCGCCGTCTGCGCAGTTGTTATTGCTGGGTGCGCAGTTTGGCGACCTGATCCACCGTCACGGTGGACTGCGGATTGCCGAACTGTTTGGTCACGTAATTGGTGATAGCCGCCACCTGGTCGTCGGTAAGCTGGGTGCCGAACGCGGGCATCAATACGTCAGCCTGTTTCGTCGTACGACTGACGCCGTGCAGGATCACCATCGCCAGATTGTTGGCGTCGCTCGCGCCCACCGCCGAGTTGTGAATCAGTGACGGATACGCGGCCGGCGCGCTGGCGCCGACACCCTGACCGGTCCAGTTATGGCACGTCGCGCAATTGGCGATGAACAGTTGCGCACCGTTCACCGCATTGATCCTGGTGCCGCGCAGCGCGGTGACGTCGTCGACGGCGGGATTGCCCCACTGATCTCGCGGGCGCGATTCGCCGCCGTTGATCGGCGGCACCGAGCGCAGATAGGTGACGATCGAGCGGATGTCCTCGCGTGTCAGATATTGCGTACTGTCGGTCACCACCTCGGCCATGGGGCCCGCGGCGTTGGCGCGGCCCGGCGCTGCGCCGGTCGACAGATACGCCGCCAGCTCGTCATCGCTCCAGTTGCCCACGCCGCTGGTCTTGTCCGACGTGATGTTGTACGCATGCCAGCCGGCCTGCACCGCACCGGAGAGGCGCGAACTCATCTTCAAGCCCTGCGTGAAATTGCGCGGCGTGTGGCATTCCTCGCAATGCGCAAGACCCTGGACCAGATACGCGCCGCGATTCCATTCGGCGCTTTGCTTCGGATCGGGCACGAAGCGGCCTTCGTCGAAATTGAACAGATTCCAGAACACCATCAGCCAGCGCTGGTTGAACGGGAATTTCAGGCTGTTGCTCGGCGGCGCGTAGTGGATCGGCGTAAGCGTGTTCAGATACGCGCGAATCGCCAGCGCGTCCTGATCGGTGACCTTGGTGTACTCCGCGTACGGGAAGGCCGGATAGAGCCGTTCGCCGGCCTTGCCGACGCCTTCATGCATCGCGCGCAGAAAATCGGCGTCGCTCCATTGGCCGATGCCGGTATCCGGGTCGGGCGTGATGTTCGGCGTCACGATCGTGCCGAACGGTGTGTTGATCGGCAGGCCGCCCGCGAACGGGCGTGCTTTGTCAGCCGTGTGGCAGGCAACGCAATCGCCGGCGCGCGCAAGGTATTCACCGCGCTTCACGAGATCGCTGCTGGCCGCCGCCGTCGGTGTCGCCGCCGCATTGTCCGGTTGCGCGGCGTCGTCCGCGTGGGCCTGCGCGATCGGCAGCTCGTCGCTATGTCGTGCGATCGGCCCATACGCTTCGTGCAAGGCGACATACAGCGCAAACAGCGAAAAGACGGCCGCCAGCGTCGCCACCCGGAAGTGCCGACGACGCGCACGCTGGGCAAGCGCATCGGCCGGCCGCACGCGAGAGGTGTTCTTCGTCATTGTGGCTCTCCGTTCAGGGCTCAGATTTCGCGCTTGAGTTTGTCGGCCAGTTTCAGCGACAAGGCGGCGATCGTCAGCGTGCAATTCACGGAGGCGGCAGTCGGCATCACGCCGCTGCTGGCGATGAACAGATTCGAGTGATCGTGTGTGCGGCAATCCGCGTCGACAACCGAATCGCCTGGATCGCTGCCCATGATAGTGGTACCCATGATGTGATTGTTCGGCGCGAAAGTATCGTCGAACGAGACCTCGGCACCGCCGAACAGCGAAGCGATCTGTGCATACAGTTCATGCGTGTTCGCCGCGCTCTTCTTCACGTAGTCGTTGATCGAGTAGTAGATCTCGGGCTGCGGAATGCCGAGCGCATCCTTGTGATCCGCCGAAGGCACCACGCGGTTCTGCGGCTCCGCCAGATGCTCGTGAAAACTGTTGATGTTCAGCGTCCGCGCGGCGCGGTCGCGAATCTGGCGGTCGAGCTCGGCGCCGGTGAGGCCTTTCTTCAGCAGATCGGCGGTCACGCCCATGGTCGGCACGCCATTCGACAGATGCAGCTTTTTTGCCGCGTAATCGGAGCGAAACGCGCCATCGCGGAAGTTGACGATCGACGTCATCTCCATCGGCCCGCGTCCGGGCCACAGCGGTTCGTTGGCGAGGAAGGTGACACCCGTGCCCGGATGGTCCATCAGGTTGCGACCCACCTGGTCGGAACTGTTGCCAACGCCGTGCGGAAATTTGTCGGAAGTCGACATCAGCATCAGCTTCGGCGTTTCGATGCCGTTCGCGGCGAGCACGAACAGCTTGCCGGTCACGCGTGTGCTGTTGCCGTTCGCGTCCTTGTAGTGGACGGCCGTGACGAGGCCTTTGTTGTCTGCTTCGACGCGGTACACGACCGCCTCCGCAATCAGCTTCGCGCCGGCCTGTTCGGCCTTCTCCGCGTGCACCACGCCGTTGTACATCGCAGCGATCGGGCAGATCGGCATGCAGTTGTTGTTGCCGCAGCAGGTGGGTCGCGCATCGTACGGACGACTGTTACGCGCAACCGGCTCGGGCACCACCTTGAAGCCCTGTGCGTTGAGCACGTCACTAAAGCGCTGATCCATGTACGACAGCGGCAACGCGCTCATCGGGTAGGGCTTGGAGCGCGGCGAACCGAGATCGATCGTGCTGTCCGGTCCGGAAACGCCCAATTGCACTTCAGCCGCCCCATACCACGGCTCCAGTGTTTCATACGGATAAGGCCAATCACGTCCCACGCCATACAGCTTGTGCAACTGGAAGTCCGACGGCAACAGCCGCCATGCAGCGGCCGCCCAGTGCCACGTCGTGCCGCCGACCAGCCGCACATACTGTGAGTTGTACGGATAGTCGCCTTTCTGGATCAGATAATTGTTGGCGGGCGCGTACTCGGGATGCGGCGCGTAAGGCGTGGACGGATAGGGCGTCGCGAAGTCGGACTTGGCCGGTGAATTGCGGAAATTCTCGACGATCTGCCAGCGCGGAATACGCGGCCCGGCTTCGAGCAGAATCACCGACGCGCCGGCCAGCGCCATTTGATGCGCGACCAGTCCACCTGCCACGCCCGAGCCGACTACGACGATGTCGGCGGAATTTGAGTTTGCCATTGTTGTCCTCTTCTATGTCGACCAGAGTTGGCGCTTTAGCGCTTACTCTGGTCCCATGCACGTTGTGCCGGCTTATCTTTGCTTGCTGATCTCGCGTGGCGGTGTTTCGTCGAACGGCTCAATCAGGCCATACGACGACAAGGCACGCGTGAGAGGAACATCGTTCAGGCGCTCACCGGTTTCTGCGTCCAGTAGAACGGCACGTCGCGGCAATAGGACGGAATCGTCAACACGTCCTTGACTGGCTCGAACATCAGCGCTTTTTCATAAGCGACCACATCCACATGCGGCATGTCGCCCACGAGACCGAGATACCACGCGCGCATGATCGCGCTCACGGATTTCGCGAGCGCCGGCTGATCGGCCTGCAAGGCCTGCGTGACGGTATCGGACGGCACGCCTCCGTGACCTTGCAGCCACGTGTTGAGCGCGGCGACATTCTGGGAGAACTGGCTGTCTGATTTGGCGAGGGCGTCGTAGACACGTTTGCCGAGCA
Organism: Paraburkholderia sediminicola; assembly: GCF_046026675.1. Taxonomy (GTDB): domain Bacteria; phylum Pseudomonadota; class Gammaproteobacteria; order Burkholderiales; family Burkholderiaceae; genus Paraburkholderia; species Paraburkholderia sediminicola_F. The sequence goes on from NZ_JAQQEY010000002.1 coordinate 3,917,543, forward strand.
CGGCGTCGAAGCCCGTGCGACCGGTGAGGCGCTGCGAGAGCGCAAGGAAGGCATCGAGTCCGCCGCCGGCGGGCGCGGCGTCAGCAAACGCCGGCGCGACCCATGAGAGCGACCGGCCTGCCCCGGCAAACGCGAGCGCCGCGGTCGTCGCGCATGCGCCTAGCACCCAGGCTCTGCGCGAGGCCGAAAACGATGCATGCAGTGAAGGTGATGTTGACGACGGAAACCTGGCCAGATGCGTCACGCCATGGTGCGCATCTTTATTCTCAGGAACATCTGTCATGGGGGCTCCAGATGGTGAGTTGATCGTGAGTTGTTCTCAACAGACACGCCACCGTGGCGTGATGCCGTTGGCGCGCTGCGTCGATTTCTCTACCCCAAACCTGGTCTGGCGCCGCTTAAGCGGTCTGTGTGGCTGCATGATGACGATGCAAGCCGCAGACAGCCTTGTGAACACGGCTTGACTGCGCGGCACGTACCGCGAAAAACCCGCCCCTGCCAATCGCCTTTCAACTGAAAGCGGCGTGCAAGGCCGTTGCGAAAGACTATAGCCTGTGATTCCCTCATTCGACAAATGGTGCCCGAAGCGCGAGTAGAATCCGCGGCACAGACGGCCCTTCACCCTTGATCTCATGCTCATAAAATATTATCCGCAGGTTCTTCGCAATCGACCCCGCATGCTGATCGGCCTCGCCGTCGGCCTCGTGGCCGCGCTGCTGCTCCCAGAACACATGCGCCCCATGGTGCGTGTTCTAGCCGGCTGGGATGCCGCGGTGTGGATCTACCTCCTGCTCATGTGGGTGCACATGGCCGCCGCCGACGAAGGCCATGTCCGCGAGTTCGCGCAGCGCGACGATGAAAACGCGGGCGTGGTACTGGTCGTGATCTGCGTCGCGACGGTGGCCAGTATTGCCGCGATCGTGCTCGAACTGGCCTCGGCGAAGGGCACGGCTGGCAGCTCGACTGCATGGCACTACCTGCTGACCGGCCTCACGATGTTCGGCGCCTGGTTCATGATCCCGACCATTTTCACATCGCACTACGCGCGGCTTTACTACGACCCGGATGCACCGGAGAGCCCCCTGCTGTTTCCCGACCACAAGCTCCAGCCGAACTACTGGGATTTCCTGTACTTCTCCTTCACCATCGCCGTGGCATCGCAAACCTCAGACGTGGTGCTGCGCTCGCGGTCGATTCGCCGCGCCGCGCTCGCGCAGTCGATCCTGGCGTTCTACTTCAATGTCGCCGTGCTCGGCTTGTGCGTGAACATCGCAGCGGGCCTGCTCGGCTCCTGACGCACCGTGCTTCCCCGAAAGTCTTTTCCCTCCTGACGCTTGTCCGCCGGCCGCCACTTCGCCCTTTGCGGCCCCGGCGGCCCCAGCGCCCGCGTCGCACCACCCCGTGTAAAACCCGGGCGACGCCCGTCCGTTTTACACGCGAGCCACCCGCCGCCGGGCTCCCACCAACTCCGGCCGACCGTCGCGCCTCCCCCTAGGGCGCGCACTTCCCTACCCTTCCGCTTCAATCCAAAACGCACTGGCACAACGTTTGCTGCGCCTTGCGAATAGTTCTGGCCGGCCGCGCGCCATCGACGCCTGGCGTCAAAGTACCCGCTACTGGCCAGCGGCGTGACGATCTTTGCACTACATTGACCAGTACGCGCCCTCGCTTCACGCATCGCGCGGTATCCGGCTCTGGAAGCCCAATGAGCGCTGTGATCGCATGTCAATTGCATCCACACCGCAGCAGGACGAATCTGGAAACGACCGATGGAATCCCCAAACGGGTACGCGCCGCGGATTTACTTTTTTCATTCACTTCTCGTTGGGCCACTCGATGCATGGCCCGCGCAGTTCGCTCACGCAGCCGGACTGGGCTTCGATCGCGCGCTGATCGGCGGCCTTTTCGAGCCGGGCCGCGCGGGTCACGCACAGGTGGTCGGCAACCATGGCCGGCTGCATCCGGTATTCGAGACCCAGCAACCCGCTACGGAGGCGATCCGTACGCTGGCGCACGCCGCACGCCAGAACGGTCTGGCCTTGCTGGTCGATCTGGTGATCGACCGGATGGCAGCCGATGGCGCGCTGTACGCCGAACATGCCGGCTGGTTCCACCCATTCGAGTCTGAAGAGGCGCGGCTCGATCCGCGCCACGTGCATCACGAGGACAACGTCGCATATGCCAACTTCAACGACGCCGCCGGCAGCGCAGCGCTAGTCGGCTGGTGGACGCAGCAACTGCTGGCGCTGGCCGACGCGGGTGTCGGCGGCTTCCGGTTCGATTCCCCGCATCGCGTGCCGGCCGCGGTTTGGCGGCAACTCGGCGACGCGGTTCGGGCCAGGCATCCTGAAGTGCGTTTCCTTGCCGCGACGCCGGGTCTCGCGCGTGGCGATCTGCTCGGCCTCGCTGGCGCGGGCTTCGACAGCGTGTTCTCGTCGGTGCGCTGGTGGGACTTCCGCGCCAGCTGGATGGTGGAAGAGCATGCCGCGCTCGCCCGCATCGCCGCCCCCATTGCCTTTCCCGAAGCGCCTTACGGCACCCGCCTCGCCGCCGATCTCAGCGACGCGCACGACGCCGCCATCGTCGAGCGGGCCTACCGGCGCGCGCTATTCGCGTCGGCCTCGACCGGCACCGGCTGGATGATGCCGATGGGCTTCGAGTACGGCATCGCCGAGCCCATGTCACAGACACGCGGCGACGCTGCGCAGTTTGCGCTGGCCTGTCGGTCGAAGCGATTCGATCTTTCGGAACGGATCAGCCATGCGAACGAAGTGGTGCGCAACACGAAAACACTGCACGCCAACGGCGAATTGCGCCCGCTAAGCGGGCCCGGCGCACCCGCAGCCGTCTTGCTGCGCGCCGACGCGCCCGATCTGCGCGACGCCGGCGAAGCGATCCTGATCGCCATCAATCCCGAACTCGGTGCGCCGGTGCGCGTCGATCCAGCCCGCTTCCTCACGGGCGTACCGGGCAACTTCACGCGCTTCGCCCCGCTTGACGCGCCCGGGCATGCCACGTCCTCCGCATTGGCGCCGTTCACGCTCGCACCCGGCGCAGTGCGCCTGTTCCGCGCGGCCGCCGATCAGCCGATTCGTCTCGCGCCGCCGATCGACAAGGCGAACAGCAAGCGCAGCGGCCGCAAGACCGTGCTCGAAGCGATCAGCGCGCCGCGCGTGGCGATCGAGAGCGTGACACCCTCGGTCGATAACGGACGCTTCCCCGCCAAACGCACGGTGGGCGAGCGCGCCGAAATCACCGCCGCGATCTTCGCGGAAGGCCACGACAAGATCGCCGCCGCCGTCGTCTGGCGCGCCGCAGACGAAACCGCCTGGCACGAAGTGCCGATGAGTCCGGCACAACCGGCCGGCCTCGATATCTGGAAAGCACGCATTCCGCTGGAGCGAATGGGCCGTCACGAGTTCACCGTGATCGCATGGCGCGACGATTTTGCGTCGCTGGTCGAGCATATTCAGAAGAAGCTGAAAGCGGGCCAAACCGTCGAACTCGAACTCGACGAAGCCACGCATCTGTTCGCTCTGGTGCTCGCCGAAGTGGAAACCGTGGAAGGCGCGGTGACCGAGCCGCTCGAACACATCGTCAAGCTCTTCACCAAGGCCGATCCCGAGGCCAAGCTCGCGCTGCTGCTCGCACCGACCACCGCGAAGGCGATGACCGCCGCGCGCCACCGCCCGTTCCTGAGCCGCGATCCGATCGTCTACAAGATCGACGCCGAACGCACTGCGGCAGGCTTTGCAAGCTGGTACGAGATCTTCCCGCGTTCGATGAGCGACGACGAATCGCGTCACGGCACCTTCGCTGATGTCGTCACGAAACTGCCGCGTATCCGCGACATGGGTTTCGACGTGCTGTACTTCCCGCCGATCCACCCGATCGGCGTCGCCAATCGCAAAGGCCGCAACAATACGCTGACCGCACAGCCGGGCGATGTCGGCAGCCCGTACGCAATCGGTGGGACCGAAGGTGGCCACACGGCCGTGCATCCCGAACTCGGCACGCTCGACGACTTCAAGAAGATGTTGGCCGCCGCTCACGCGCACGGCCTCGAAATCGCGCTCGACTTCGCGATCCAGTGCTCGCCGGATCACCCATGGCTGAAGGCGCATCCGACGTGGTTTGCCTGGCGCCCCGACGGCACGCTGCGTTACGCGGAAAATCCGCCGAAGAAGTACCAGGACATCGTCAACCCCGACTTCTATGCGCACGACGCCAAGCCGGATTTGTGGCTCGCGCTGCGCGACGTGTTCCTGTTCTGGATCGAAGCCGGTGTGCGGATTTTCCGCGTGGACAATCCGCACACCAAGCCGCTGCCGTTCTGGGAATGGGTGATCGACGATGTGCGCTCGCGCCATCCCGACACGATCTTCCTCGCCGAAGCCTTCACCCGGCCACGCATGATGAACCGGCTCGGCAAGATCGGCTTCTCGCAGTCGTACACGTATTTCACGTGGCGCGAGTCGAAGCGCGACTTTATCGAGTACATGACCGAACTCACGCAAACCGGTGCGCGTGATTTCTACCGACCGAATTTCTTCGTCAATACGCCGGACATCAACCCGCGGCATTTGCAGTCGTCAGGGCGTTCGGGTTTTCTGATTCGGGCCGCGTTGGCCTCCACGCTCGCCGGATTGTGGGGCGTGTATAGCGGTTTCGAATTGTGCGAGGCCGCCGCGTTGCCGAACAGCGAGGAATATCTCGACTCCGAAAAGTATCAACTGCGCGCGTGGGACTGGAACCGGCCTGGCAACATCGTCGGCGAGATCACTGCGCTGAACCGGATTCGCCGCGCAAACCCGGCATTGCAAACGCATCTCGGCCTCACGTTCCTCACCGCGCACAATGACAACATCCTGTTCTTCGAAAAAGCGACCGAAGCACGCGACAACGTGATCCTGGTCGCGATCAATCTCGACCCGTTCAACGAACAGGGCGCGGATATCGAATTGTCGTGGGACACTTTCAACCACTGGAATCTGCACGACCATGGCGCGCTGGAAGTGATCGATCAGATGACCGGTGCGCGTTTCGAATGGCACGGCCGCTGGCAACACGTCCGGCTCGGTTCAGGCCAACCGTTTTCGATCTGGCGCATCGCGCCGCTCGGCGGCCTGCCCGCTGAACGCCCCGATGATACCGACAGCGACTATCACGCAGACGACGCTGGCAACCCAACCCCTACGGAAGGTGCGACATGAAGCGTGAAGATCCAGCCCAAAGCACGTCGCAGACCCATACGAGCGCAGCCACCGGCAGCGCCGCCAAAGCGCGCTCGCATCGGCGCGGCAAGCCCGCGGCCCTGAGCGACGATCCGCTCTGGTACAAAGACGCGATCATTTATCAGGTGCACATCAAGTCGTTCTTCGACGCGAACAACGACGGCGTCGGTGATTTTCCGGGCCTGATCGCGAAGCTCGACTACATCGCCGAACTCGGCGTGAATGCGATCTGGCTGCTGCCGTTCTATCCGTCGCCGCGTCGCGACGACGGCTACGACATCGCCGATTACCGCAATGTGCATCCGGACTACGGCCAACTATCGGACGTGAAGCGCTTCATTCAGGAAGCGCACGCACGCGGCATCCGCGTGATTACAGAGTTGGTGATCAACCATACGTCGGATCAACACCCGTGGTTTCAGCGCGCCCGTCGCGCGAAGCCGGGGTCGAATCATCGCAACTACTACGTGTGGTCCGAGACCGATCAGAAGTACACGGAAACGCGGATCATCTTCATCGATTCGGAGCCGTCGAACTGGACGCATGATCCGCTCGCGGGCGCTTACTATTGGCATCGTTTCTATTCGCACCAGCCCGATCTGAACTTCGACAATCCGGCCGTGCTGAAGGAAGTGCTGCAGGTCATGCGCTTCTGGCTCGACATGGGCATCGACGGGTTGCGGCTCGACGCGGTGCCGTATCTGGTCGAACGCGAAGGCACCAACAACGAGAACCTGCCGGAAACGCACGCGGTGCTGAAGAAGATCCGCGCAACGATCGACGCCGAGTATCCAAACCGGATGCTGCTCGCGGAAGCGAACCAGTGGCCGGAAGACGTGAAGGAATATTTCGGCGACGAAGACGAATGCCACATGGCGTTCCACTTCCCGCTGATGCCGCGCATCTATATGTCGATTGCGAGCGAGGATCGCTTCCCGATCACCGACATCATGCGGCAGACGCCGGACCTCGCGGAAACAAACCAGTGGGCGATTTTTCTGCGCAATCACGATGAACTGACGCTCGAAATGGTCACGGATTCCGAGCGTGACTACCTCTGGAACACCTACGCGAGCGATCGCCGCGCGCGCCTGAACCTCGGCATTCGTCGCCGCCTCGCACCGCTCATGGAGCGCGACCGCCGCCGCATCGAATTGATCAATTCGCTGCTGCTGTCGATGCCCGGCACGCCCGTGATCTATTACGGCGACGAACTCGGCATGGGCGACAACATCCACCTCGGCGACCGCGATGGCGTGCGCACGCCGATGCAATGGTCGTCGGATCGCAACGGCGGGTTTTCGCGCGCTGACCCCGAACAACTAGTGCTGCCGCCGGTGATGGGTTCGTTGTACGGCTTCGATGCCGTCAACGTCGAAGCGCAAAGCCGCGATCCGCATTCGCTGTTGAACTGGACCCGGCGCATGCTCGCCACGCGCCGTGCGAAACAGACCTTCGGACGCGGCACGATCCGTTTCCTGAAGCCGGAAAACCGCAAGATCCTTGCGTATCTGCGCGAACTGCCAGGCGAGCCGCCAATCTTGTGCGTAGCCAACCTGTCGCGCGCACCGCAGGCAGTCGAACTCGATCTATCTGAGTTCAACGGCTCAGTGCCGATCGAAATGACTGCCGATTCCGTGTTCCCGGCAATCGGCCAGCTCACTTATCTGCTGACCTTCCCGCCGTACGGTTTCCTGTGGTTCATGCTCTGCTCGGGTGGTCAGCGTCCGACATGGGCGCAAGCGCATTCCGAACCGCTGCCCGAATTCGTCACGATCGTGATCCGCGAGGGTCAGGTCGGCCCGACGCCGGAAAACGTCCGGCTGCTCGAATCCGAAGTGCTGCCGTCCTGGCTGAGCCGGCGCCGCTGGTTTGCCTCGAAGGATCAGAAGATGCACGCGGTGCGCCTCGCCGCATTGACCACGATCCCCAACGGTGGCTTCGCGTTCACCGAAATTGAAGCGGACGTGGGCGATCACACCGAACGCTACGTCGTGCCAATTGCAATCACGTGGGGCGGCGAGACCACCACGCCGCTGTTCATGCAACTGGCACTCGCGCGCGTGCGCCGCGGCCGCAACGTCGGTCATCTGACGGACGCGTTCGCGCTACCCATCTTCGCTCATGGCGTGATGCGCAAGCTGCGCGAACGCGCGGTCGTGCCAACCGTACAGAAGAGCGAGATCAAGTTCATTCCAACCGAGCGTTTCTCTGAACTCGATGATCTCGGCGAACGGCCCGAGATCCGCTGGCTGGCGGCCGAGCAAAGCAACAGCTCGCTGATCATCGCCGATGCCGCGGTGTTGAAACTGGTACGGCGTCTGGTGAGCGGCATTCATCCGGAAGCGGAAATCAGCCGCTATTTGACCCAGCTCGGCTACGCGAACACCGCGCCGCTGTATGGTGAAGTGGTGCGCGTCGACCCCGAAGGCGTGCCGCATACACTCGCGATCCTGCAAGGCTATATCGACAATCAGGGCGATGCCTGGAACTGGTCGCTCGACTATCTGCGCCGCTCGGTGGACGAGCTCGCCATCGCCGTCGACACGGACGCGCAAACGCCGGACCGCGACAACGAAACGATTCTCATGGAAGGCTACAGCGCGTTGGCCGGTACCATCGGTAAGCGGCTCGGCGAACTGCACATGGCGCTTGCGTCACCCTCCGACGATCCGGCATTCGCGCCGGAACTCGCCAACGCCGAGCAGGTGAAGGCGTGGGTCGACGGCACGCAAGCCATGCTCGCCAGCGCGCTCGATCTGCTCGCACCGCGCATCGAGCAGATGAGCGATCCGGACACCCAGGCATTGGCGCAAAGCCTGATCGATCGCCGCGCCGCGTTGGTCGACGCCGTCAGCAAGCTGGTGTCGGGCGATGCGGGCGCGTTGCGTACCCGCATTCACGGCGACTTCCATTTGGGTCAGGTGCTGGTCGCGCAGGGCGACGCGTATCTGATCGACTTCGAAGGCGAACCCGCGCGTACGCTGGAGGAACGGCGTCAAAAGTCGAGCCCGTTGCGCGACGTGGCCGGCTTGTTGCGCTCGCTGTCGTATGCGAGCGCCGCGGCGCAGTCGACGATGGAAAGCGCGCCACAGCAAACCGCCGATCGCAAGCGTGCGCTCTTCGACCGTTTCCGTGCGCATGCTACCGAGACGTTCCTGAAGGAATACCGCGCCGCCGTCGCGGATTCGCCGATGCCGCTGGTGGCGCCCGAAGCCGAACAGGCCTTACTCGATCTGTTCCTGATCGAGAAAGCAGCTTACGAAATCCGTTACGAAGCGGCTAACCGTCCAACGTGGCTCAGTTTGCCGGTACGCGGCCTCGCCTCGCTCACCAGCCGATTGCTCGGTGATACCGGCAATCCGCAGTACGATCCATCAACCCAGGCGCCAGACGCCGCCGCATCGCCTAATCCGGCCGAGGGCGACTATGAGTGAGCATGATCCGGCCGCAGGCCTCCAACCACTCGATATCGACGCGCTCGTTGAAGCGCGTCACCCCGATCCTTTCTCGCAGCTCGGCATGCATCGGACGGACGCGGGTCCGGTGGTGCGCGCGCTGCTGCCGAACGCCAGGCACGTCACCGTGATTTCACGCGCCAACGGCGCAACGCTCGGCGAGCTCGAACAACTCAGGCCAGGGCTGTTTGCCGGCCGCATCACGTCTGCCGCACCCTATCGCCTGCGCATCGACTGGCATGGCACCGTGCAGGAAATCGAGGACACATATTCGTTCGGCCCCGTTCTCGGCGACGAACCGTTGGGCCGTCTCGCCGGCGGCGATCCGTACGCGGTGCTCGAATGCCTCGGCTCACGCCCGATGGAAGTAGACGGCGTGCCGGGCGTGCGCTTCGCCGTCTGGGCGCCGAATGCGCGGCGCGTCTCGGTGGTCGGTGACTTCAATTCGTGGGACGGTCGCCGTCATCCGATGCGGCTGCGTCATCAGGCAGGCGTGTGGGAATTGTTTGTGCCCCGTGTCGGCCCGGGCACGCGCTACAAGTACGAATTGCTCGCCCGTGACGGCCATCCGTTGCCGCTGAAAGCCGACCCATGTGCGATGCAGACGGAATTGCCGCCAGGCACTGCGTCGGTGGTCGCGCATGTCGACGAGATCGAGCAGTTTGAATGGACCGATCACGACTGGATTCAGTCGCGCGCCGCCAAACAGACCCCGCGCTCGCCGATCTCGATCTATGAAGTGCATGCCGAATCGTGGCTGCGCGTCGCCGAAGAGGGTCAGCGCGGACTCACCTGGGAAGAACTCGCCGAGCGGCTGATTCCGTACGTAAAGAGCATGGGCTTCACGCACGTCGAATTCATGCCGATTGCCGAGCATCCGTTCGGCGGTTCGTGGGGCTATCAGCCGCTCGGACAGTTCGCGCCGTCGGCACGCTTCGGCAAGCCAGAGCAGTTCGCCCTGTTCGTCGACAAGGCGCACGCGGCCGGCCTTGGCGTGCTTCTCGACTGGGTGCCGGCGCACTTTCCGAACGACGCGCATGGCCTGATCGACTTCGACGGCACGCCGCTCTACGAGCACGCTGACCCGCGCGAAGGCTATCACCAGGACTGGAACACGATGATCTACAACCTCGGCCGCAACGAGGTGAGCGCGTTCCTGGTGGCATCGGGCCTCGCATGGTTGAAGCGCTATCACGTGGACGGCCTGCGCGTGGACGCGGTCGCCTCGATGCTGTACCGCGACTATTCGCGGGCTGCCGACGAGTGGGTGCCGAACATCTACGGCGGGCGCGAAAATCTCGAATCGATCGCGTTTCTGAAGCGGCTGAATCATGAAGTCGGCTATGTGCCGGGCGCGCCGGGCGCAATCACGATCGCCGAGGAATCGACCGCGTGGCCGGGCGTGACCGCACGCCTCGAAGACGGCGGCCTCGGCTTCCAGTTCAAGTGGAACATGGGCTGGATGCACGACACGCTGCACTACATGGAAGAGGACCCGGTCTACCGCCAATACCATCACCACATGATGACCTTCGGGATGGTGTACGCGTATTCCGAGCGCTTCGTGCTGCCGCTCTCGCACGACGAGGTGGTGCACGGCAAAGGCTCGCTGCTCGGCAAGATGCCCGGCGACAGATGGCAGAAATTCGCCAACCTGCGCGCGTACTTCGGCTTCATGTGGACGCATCCGGGCAAGAAGTTGCTGTTCATGGGCGGCGAATTCGGCCAGCTGGCCGAGTTCAACCACGACACGTCGCCACACTGGCACCTGCTCGACGATCCGAACCATCACGGCGTGCAGAAGCTCGTGCGAGACCTGAACCATCTGTACAGCGAGGAGCCTGCACTACACCGGCTCGACAGCGAGCCGGGCGGTTTCCAATGGCTAGTCGGCGACGACAGCGGCAACAGCGTGTACGCCTACCGCCGCACCGATGGCGAAGGCCGCGAACTCGTGGTGGTCTGCAATATGACGCCGGTGCCGCGGGTCGGATACCGGATGGGGATGCCGCGCGGCGGCCGCTGGACAGAAGTGCTGAATACGGATGCCGGCGTGTACGGCGGCTCGAATATGGGCAATGGCGGGCTGATCCACACCGACAACGTCTCGAGCCACGGCTGGCCGCATTCCGCTGCGCTGACGCTGCCACCTTTGGCGACGATCGTTTTGCGCGCAGATTGATAGAAGAGTTGTAAGACGGGCGCGCGGCGGCCAGGCCGCGCGCCCGTTGCATGAAGTCCCACGATAGCGTTCATAAAACAGAACAAGGAAGGGGAATCATGTCGCATGCAATGCCCGACCGGCTTTTGCCCGGCTCGCCCTATCCGCTCGGCGCCAGCTGGGATGGCCTCGGCGTCAACTTTGCAGTGTTCTCGGCGAATGCGCAGAAAATCGAGCTTTGCCTGTTCGATCCCACCGGTCGCAAGGAAATCAGGCGCTTCACGCTGCCCGAATGCACCGACGAAATCTGGCACGGCTATTTACCCAATGCGCACCCCGGCACGGCGTACGGCTTTCGCGCACATGGGCCGTATCAGCCGCAGCATGGGCATCGCTTCAATCCGCACAAACTATTGCTCGATCCGTATGCGCGCAAACTGGTCGGGCAGTTTCGCTGGTCCGACGCGCTGTTCGGTTACCGTGTGCATTCGAATCGTGCCGACCTGTCCATCGACCGCCGCGACTCGGCGCCGGCCATGCCGAAGTGCGTTGTGATCGACGAAGCCTTCGACTGGTCGCACGACAAGCGCCCGAACGTGCCATGGGGCGAAACCGTCGTCTACGAGGCGCATGTGCGCGGCGTGTCGATGTTGCGCCCCGATTTGCGCCAGCACGAACGTGGCACGTTTGCCGCGCTCGCGTCGCCGGAATTCATCGAGCATTTACTGAGGCTGGGCGTGACCGCCGTCGAATTGCTGCCCGTGCATGCGTTTCTGAACGACCGCTTTCTGGTGGAACGCGGCCTGCGCAACTACTGGGGTTACAACACCGCGGCATTTTTTGCACCGGAGCCGTCGTATCTGAGTTCACACCGGCTCGATGAAATGCGCATTGCCGTGCGTCAGTTGCATGCGGCCGGCATTGAAGTGATTCTCGACGTGGTCTACAACCACACCTGCGAAGGCAACGAGATGGGGCCGACCGTCTCATGGCGTGGCCTCGACAACGCGAGCTACTACCGTCTGATTCCTGGCGACGAACGCCACCATATCAACGACACCGGCTGCGGCAATACCCTGAACCTGCCGCATCCGCGCGTACTGCAGATGGTGATGGATTCGCTGCGCTACTGGTCGACGAAGTTCAACATCGACGGCTTCCGTTTCGATCTCGGCGTGACGCTCGGCCGTGAGCAGCATGGTTTCGATCCCGGCTCCGGTTTCTTCGACGCGTTGCGCCAGGACCCGATCCTGTCGCAACGCAAGCTGATTTCCGAGCCATGGGACATCGGCCCAGGCGGTTATCAACTCGGCAACCATCCGCCGGGCTTCGCCGAATGGAACGACCGCTTTCGCGACACGGTGCGCCGCTTCTGGCGCGGTGACGCCGGCTTGCGCCCCGATCTCGCCGCGCGTCTCACCGGTTCCGCCGATCTCTTCAACCGGCGTTTCAGGAAACCGTGGGCATCGGTCAACTTTGTCACGTCGCATGACGGTTTTACGCTCGCCGATGCCACCGCGTATGAGCACAAGCACAACGAGGCCAATCGCGAAGACAACAACGACGGCCACAACGAAAACTGCAGCCGCAATTGGGGCGTAGAGGGCCCGACCGATGATCCGCTCCTCCTCGAAACCCGCAAACGCGTGGCCCGCTCGCTGATCACCACGCTGCTGATGGCGCTCGGCACACCCATGGTGCTGGCAGGCGACGAATCGCTGCGTACGCAGAACGGCAACAACAATGCGTACTGCCAGGATAACGAACTATCATGGCTTGACTGGGAGCGCGCGGAGTCGTCCGACGGCCGTCAGATGACCGCGTTCGTCGCGCGCGTGATCGCGCTGCGCAAACAGCATCCGCTGCTGCGCGAAACGCGCTTTCTGTTCGGCGATCGCGAAGTGTTGCCGGGCCTGTTTGATGTCGGCTGGTTCGATGAACACGGCGACCCGCTCACTATCGAAGCCTGGCAGGACCCCGAAGGCCGCACGTTCACGCTGCGGCGCGCGGGTCCAGGCTTGAATGACGAAACGGAAGTATTGTTGATGATGCTCAATGCTGCGGGCGAAACACGGCGTTTCACACCGCCCGCGCCACACCTGGAATGGCATGTGCTGCTAGATACGGCTGAGCCGGAAAGCGCGCCGCATCGATTGGCAGTGCCGGAGGTCGAAGTGGCCGCGCATAGCCTCGTCATGCTGGCGGCGCAGCCGATTGGCGAAGCGGATTGGCAGGCGGGCTGGAAAGCCGGCGCGCAGCACGGGCCGCGGCTGTTGACTGCGCTACCGCCGGATCCGGGTGCGCATCCGCCGAGCGGCGATACGTCGCCGACCACGTAGGCGAAAGTCATATCGAATGGTGATGAATCATGTCCGAAAATCCGATTGATCCTCACGCGCATCATCACGCGCATTGCCTGCCGTTCAGCGCACAGTTGCTGGGCGCGACGGGCGCGAAGCCGCGCACGCGGTTCCGTTTCTGGGCGCCTTCATGCAAGACGGTCCAGGTGGAGATCGAAAACGGATCGGCCCAGGGCGCGCACGACATGACGGCTGCCGGCAACGGCTGGTTCGAAACGACCGTCGACAGCGGCGCGGGCACGCTGTATCGCTTCCGGCTCGATGGTGAGCATGTGGTGCCCGATCCTGCATCACGCTTCCAGCCGCACGACGTGCACGGCCCGAGCGAAGTGATCGACCCGCGCGCGTACCGCTGGGAACATACGAACTGGCACGGTCGTCCGTGGGAAGAAACGGTGTTGTACGAGTTGCACGTCGGCACGATGGGCGGCTATGCCGGTGTGCAGAAACGTCTGCCCGCGCTCGTCGCGCTGGGCGTGACGGCCATCGAACTCATGCCGTTGAACGACTTTCCCGGCCGGCACAATTGGGGCTACGACGGTGTGCTGCCGTATGCGCCCGATTCCGCGTACGGCCGCCCCGAAGAACTGAAAGCGCTGATCGACGCTGCGCACGGTCTCAGCCTGATGGTGTTTCTCGACGTGGTCTACAACCACTTCGGACCAGACGGCAATTATCTGCACCAATACGCCCGCTCGTTTTTCCGCGAAGGTACGCACACGCCTTGGGGCCCCGCGATCGATTTCGAACGCAGTGAAGTGAGCGACTTTTTCATCGACAACGCTGTCTACTGGATCAACGAGTATCGTCTCGACGGCCTGCGTTTCGATGCGGTGCATGCCATCGACAATCATGCGTGGCTGCGCGAATTGTCCGACCATATCCGCGCGAAAGTACAACACGGCCGCCATGTGCATCTGGTGCTGGAAAACGAGCACAACAGCGCAAGCCTGCTGGACACGCATTTCGACGCGCAGTGGAACGACGACGCGCACAACACGCTGCACGTTCTGCTAACGGGCGAAACGGAGGGCTATTACCACGCATACGAGGATCGACCGATCCGTCACCTCGCGCGCGTGTTGTCGGAAGGTTTCGCGTATCAGGGTGACCCGTCGCCGATTCACGATGGCGCGCTGCGTGGCGAAGCGAGCCAGCATCTGTCGCCCACGTCGTTCGTGATGTTCCTGCAGAATCACGATCAGATCGGCAATCGCGCATTCGGCGAGCGCCTGCGCAAACTGACGTCGGACGATGCCTTGCGCGCCGCCACCGGTTTGCTGCTGCTGTCGCCGCATATCCCCATGCTGTTCATGGACGAGGAATACGGCTCGACCCAGCCGTTCCTGTTTTTCACCGACTACTCCGGCGAGCTCGCCGACGCCGTGCGCGAAGGGCGGCGTCGCGAATTCGCACGCTTTTCGGCGTTCAGCGATGAAAAGCGTCGCGCGCAGATTCCCGATCCGAACGACGTGCAGACCTTTGCGGCCTCGTCACCGCCTGAGCCTGTTCAAGGCCCCGCCGCAGACGACAACGCAAAAGACCGCCTCGACTGGATGCACTTCTATAAATCCGCGCTCGCCGTGCGGGCGAAGCTGATCACGCCGCGCCTGAAACATGCCAAAGCGTGCGGCTCGACCGTGTTGACCGCTACAACTGGTGGCGACGCCAATGCGCTGATTGCCCGCTGGAAACTCGCCGACGGCGAGACCTTGTCGATTGCGTTGAATCTCTCGAAGGAGAACGTGGCGTTCCCCGATCTGCCTGCCGGCAAAGTGATTTTCGAAACGCCGCCGCGCGTGCGCGAGCAGATCGACGCCAAGGTGTTGCCGTCCTACGCATTCGTCGCGTGGGTAACCGGCGACGTCAGCGACTATGCCATCGGTCACGATGCCCGCATCGCAGGCCAACAGGAGCGCCACGCGTGAGTGCCACCCGCCGTCCAAACGATACGATCGTGACCCTTGCCACGCGCGCCGGCTTCGAAGTCGAGTGGCGGGACGCGCACCATACGACGCAACATGTACCCGAGAGCACGCTCGCCGTGCTGCTCGACCGGATGGGCTTGCCGTGCGGTAACGCCACGCAGATCCGGCACAGCGCGGCCGCGCTCGAAGCCGAACTGTCCGGCCGCAAGCTGCCGCCGCTGATGACCGCGGAGGTCGAACGCGGCATCGCGCTGCCGGTCGCGGCGATCAAATCCGGCAGTCACTACCGGATCGAACTGGAAAGCGGCTCGATCATCGACGGCCGCTTCACGGCGCCCAAAGGAGAGGAAGCGTTGCTCGCGCCGATCGACGAGCCCGGCTATCACACGCTGGTCATCAACGAGCAACGCGTGACGTTGGCCGTCGCGCCGTCACGCTGCTATACCGTCGCCGATGCATGGCGCACGCTGCACGACGGCGCCACGATGCAACCGCCGCCGCTGTGGGGTATCGCCGCGCAGTTATACGGCTTGCGCCGCACGGGCGATGGCGGCATCGGCGACTATACGGCCCTCGCGCAAATGGCGATTGAAAGCGCGAAGCGTGGCGCGCATGCGCTCGCCGTCAGTCCGACGCACGCGATGTTCAGCGCCGAGCCGAATCGCTTCAGTCCGTATTCGCCGTCGTCGCGTTTGTGGCTGAATGTCACGCATATCGACCCCGCCGCGGTGTTCGGCGCCGACGCCGCGCGCGCCGCAGTCGAAGCCTCGCAGGCCACCGAAGCCTGGCCGGCACTCGAAGACTTGCCACTGATCGACTGGCCGAACGCGGTCGTGCTGAAGCTGAAAGTTTTGCGTGCGCTGTACGAGAACTTCTGCACCCAGGAACGCGCGCACGACACGCCGCGTGCGCTCGAATTTCATGGCTTTTGCGAACGTGCCGGCCGAGCGCTCGAAGACCACGCGCGTTTCGAAGCGCTGCAGGCGGTGCAGTTGGCGCAAGGAGACGGCGATGGCCACTGGCGCAACTGGCCCGAGGCATTGCGCGATCCACGCAGTCCGGAAGTTGAAGCCTTTGCCGAAGCGCATCGGCATGAAGTCGACTTTCATCTGTTTCTGCAATGGCTCGCCGCCAAGGGCTTGTCGCACGCGCAGCATGCAGCGAGCGACGCCGGGATGGCCATCGGCCTGATCGCCGACCTCGCTGTCGGCTGCGATAGTGCCGGCAGCCATGCATGGTCGTACCGCGACGACATGCTGCAAGGCATTTCAGTGGGCGCACCGCCCGATCTGTTCAACCAGGCCGGCCAGGCGTGGGGGCTCACTACCTTCTCACCGCGCGCGATGCGCACGCAGGGCTTCTCCGCATTCATCGACATGCTGCGCGCTGCGTTCGCGCATGCGGGCGGCATCCGCATCGACCACATTCTCGGCTTGCGGCGCCTGTGGCTCGTGCCCGAAGGTGAGAGCGCGCGCAACGGCGCGTATCTGCGCTATCCGCTCGAAGACCTGCTGCGGCTGATCGCGCTCGAATCGTGGCGGCATCGCGCGATTGTGATCGGCGAAGATCTCGGCACCGTGCCACCCGGTTTTCGCGAGCGGCTCGACGAGCACGGTCTGGCCGGCATTCGCGTGCTGTGGTTCGAAGGCGCGGAAGGCGGCAAGGGTTTCAAGCCACCACAAGCGTGGGACCGCAACGCTGTCGGCACCACCACAACCCATGATCTGCCGACCGTGGCGGGCTGGTGGCGCGGCAGCGACATCACGTGGCGCAACCGGATCGGTCAGACGATGGCGCGCGCCGATGGCCGGGACGCGGAGGAAGTGGCACAGGAAGAACGCGCCGCCGATCGCGCGCTGTTATGGCGCGCGTTCCAGCAAGCCGGCGTCGCCGCGCCGGACGTGCAAGCGCCGCCGCCCGACAAGGCGCCCGTGGATGAAGCGCTCGCCTTCGTGGCCGCCACGCCCGGGCCGCTGGTCACTTTCCCACTCGAAGATTTGCTCGCACTGGTCGAGCAGCCGAATCTGCCCGGCTCGATCGACGAGCATCCGAACTGGCGCCGCCGCGTGATCTTGCCCATCGACGCATTGTTCGAGGACGGCACCTTCAGCGATCGCCTGCTGGCGGTCGACCGCGCACGCCGCGGCGCATCCGTTCCTGCTGCTTCCAACGTTTCTTCGGAGCCTGATACGCCATGACCGTCCCGCGCTCCACGCTTCGCCTCCAGTTCCATCGAGGTTTTACCTTCGACGATGCCGCAAAGCATGTCGACTACTTCGCCGCGCTCGGCATCAGCCACGTGTATGCGTCGCCCGTCACCACTGCGGAGCCGGGCTCGATGCACGGCTACGATACCGTCGACTACACCCAGGTCAACGCTGAATGTGGGGGCGAGGCGGGCCTGAAACGCCTCGCCGATAAACTGCGCGCGCACAACATGGGGCTGATCGTCGACGTGGTGCCGAACCATATGGGCGTCGGTGGCTCGAGCAACGCGTGGTGGCTCGATATCCTCGAATGGGGCAGACACAGCGCGTACGCACGCCATTTCGACGTCGACTGGCATTCGCCCGATCCGGCCTTGCGCGGCAAGGTACTGGCGCCAACACTCGGTGGGCCATACGGTGAGGAACTCGCGGCCAGCCGGATTGCGCTGCATTTTGCGGCCGACAGCGGGCGCTTTTATATCGGCTACGGGCCGCATGTGTTTCCGGTGTGCCCAATCGACTACCCGGCGATTCTGCAAAGCGCCGATCGCGCCGATCTCAACGCACTGGCCGAACGTTTCCATGGCCTGACGACGCAGCCGGCCGATCAGCCGCGCGCCGCCGAAGGACGCGACATGCTGCGCGAGTTCGTCGCGCAAAACGGCGGCTCGGCGATCGAATTGGTGCTGGAGTCGTATTCGCCTACAGACCCGGTGACGCGCGACCGTTTGCATCGATTGATCGAACGGCAGCACTTCCGCCTCGCATGGTGGCGCACCGCTTCGGATGAAGTGAACTGGCGGCGTTTCTTTGATATTTCGACGCTGGCCGGCGTACGCGTGGAGCGGCCCGAAGTATTCGAGGCCGTGCACGCGCTGATCTTCCGTCTGTATCAGGAAGGCGTGGTGGAGGGTTTGCGGATCGACCACGTGGATGGTCTCGCTGAACCACGCGAGTACTGCCAGCGTCTGCGGCAGCGTCTCGCTGAATTGCGTGACACCGCGCCATATGTGGTCGTCGAAAAAATTCTTGGCCGTGGCGAACCGCTGCGCGACGATTGGCCCGTGGACGGCACGACCGGCTACGATTTCATGAACGACGTGGGTGCAATGCTGCACGATCCGGCCGGCGCCGAACCGCTCGCGCAGACGTGGGCCGAACTCACCGGCCGCAGCCCGCGCTTCGCCGATGAAGCCCTGGCCGCGCGCCGCAAGGTTCTCGCGGAAAACCTCTCAGCGGAACTGGACCGCGCGGCGCGCGCGCTGCACCGCATTGCCCGCGATTCGCTGACGACGCGCGACTTCACCTTCACTGCGCTGCGGCGCGTGCTGACCGAACTGGTCGTGCATTTTCCGGTGTACCGGGTCTATCCACAGAACGGGCTGCGGAGTGCCGCCGATAACGTGTATTTCGAGCAGGCACTGGCAGGCGCGAGAGGGACGCTTTCGCGCGCGGACTACGTGGTGCTCGATCGCGTGAACGCGTGGCTTGGCGGCAGTGCTGAAGAGGTGCCAAATGTGCGCGGCAATGCGCAATCGCAACAGCAGGGCCCGAATGGCGCCCCACCAAGTCATGCAGGCTCCGCGCGGCGCACTGCGCAGACGCTGTTTTCGCAATTGACCGCACCGGTCGCTGCGAAGGCGATTGAAGATACAGCGTGCTATCGCTATGGACGTTTGCTATCACGCAACGAAGTCGGCTCAGACCCGGGCGAGTTTGCTTTATCGGTCGCGCAATTTCATGCGGCGAATCTCGAACGTTCGCAGCGTTTTCCTCACGCGATGCTCGCCACGGCCACGCACGACCACAAGCGTGGCGAAGACATGCGTGCGCGGCTTGCGGTATTGAGCGAGACTTCCCACGACTGGAGCGCGACCTTGCGCGCGTGGTCGACCTTGAACGCGCCACATCGGCGTGCGCTCGACGGTAAGCCGATCAGCAGCGTGAGCCACGACACAAGCTACGATTGGGCGCCAGGCCCCGCCGCCGAGGCGATGCTGTATCAGACCCTGGTGGGCAGTTGGCCACCGGATTTAGAGCCGGACGATGAAGCGGGCGTCAAAGAACTGGCTGAGCGCGTCGCGCAATGGCAATTGAAGGCGCTACGCGAAGCGAAGCTGCAGACCAACTGGCTCGCACCCGACGAAGCCTATGAGGCCGGCTGCCGCGATTTCCTGTTCGATATCCTGGCGCCGCAGCGGCGCAATGGTTTCCTGCGCAAGTTGTCCGCATTCGTGGCGCGGATTGGACGCGCCGGTGCGCTCAACAGTTTGCAGCAGACCGTGTTGCGGCTGACGTCGCCTGGGATTCCCGATCTTTATCAGGGTACTGAGTTGTGGGACTTCAGTCTGGTCGATCCCGACAATCGCCGGCCCGTCGATTTTGCCAGACGCGAGGCATGGCTCGCACAAACTCCGCCTTCGGAGTTTCTGGCGAGTTGGCACGATGGGCGGGTAAAGCTCGCGCTGGTGCAGCGCGTGCTGGCGTTGCGCGCACATTTGCCGGAGTTGTTGAGTCAGGGTACGTATCTGCCGCTTGCAGTGCGCGGTGCGCATGCGTCGAATGTGATCGCGTTTGCACGGCGGCATGGGAATGCGTGGGCTGTGGTGGTGGCGAGCCGGCTTGCTGCCGGGTTGCTCGGCGCAGAAGGCGATGGCGGCGATTTGCCAATGGTCGATCCGGCCAAATGGGGCGATACGGCGATCGAAATGCCTGCGGATCTGGCCGCGCGGGCGTTGTTCGACTGGCTGAGTCCGGCGGCGCCCAAGGTCGACGAAAACGGTTTGCTTTATCTGCGCGATGCGTTGGGCGCGATGCCTATTGCGGTGTTGGTGGAGGACGGCGTGCCACGTAGTTGATCTGCGATTTGTCGAAGGTTGAAGGCGGTTAAAGCACACGTGCTTTAACCGCTTTTTTATCGACTCATTCAAGGCGATGCATCATCCTGCTGAGCCGCCTTGCTGTGCGCGTTTGACTGCCTCGGCTACCTGTTCCGCCACTCGCCGCGTGTCCCAATACACCTGCCCTTTGTACATCCGGTCACCGCGCAGGTTGAAGCGATCGACACCCAACCACTTCAGCGGCTGCCCGGCTACGGTGGCCGATGCCTGCCATTCGATCATGACGGCGTCGCCAGTGGGTGCCCATTGAAGGACGTCGACTTTCAGGTCCGGCAGTTGGGTGAGGACCTGACGGAAATGTTCAATGACGCCTTTCCTGTCGGCCGGTTCGGTCATGGGCGGGATCAGGTTTCGTGTGTCCTCGTGCATGAGTGCTTCCAGGTTATCGGCGACGGGGCGTTGCCACTCCGAAGCGAAGCGTTGCACTGCTATCCGGGCATTAGCTAACTGCTCCGCAGTCGGGGGAAGGTATTTTTCTGCTGACGTCATGTGAGTTTGCTCCTGAATGGGTTGCTTACCGACGGTGTTGTTTGCCTGTGTATTCAGGCTGCAGCCGAAGTTCTATTTAACATACAACGAGATTTTCACATACACAGTGTATGTATACTACAATCAGAATGTGAAAAATCAAGGAATAAAAACGCACCCCATGCCGACCGCAGGTCCAACCCCAAAATCCCG
Organism: Paraburkholderia sediminicola; assembly: GCF_046026675.1. Taxonomy (GTDB): domain Bacteria; phylum Pseudomonadota; class Gammaproteobacteria; order Burkholderiales; family Burkholderiaceae; genus Paraburkholderia; species Paraburkholderia sediminicola_F. The sequence continues at coordinate 3,938,472 of NZ_JAQQEY010000002.1, forward strand.
TCGCGAGGAATACGCGGACGCGACCCGTCAAGCGCTCATCGCTGCTGCGGGCCAGTTATTCACCTCGGAGGGCTACCAGCAAGTCGGGATAGAGGCCATCGCACGCAGTGCGCGCGTGACCCGCGGCGCCTTCTATCACCACTTCGCAGACAAGGCCGAATTGTTCGACGCCCTGGTCGAGTCTCTCCAGGCGGACGCTGCCTCCAAAGTCAGATCCGCTGCCGCGGCCGCTCCGCCAGCCAAACGGATGAGCGCGGGCATTCGCGAATTTCTGGAGGTTTGCACCGAACCCGCCTACCGGCAACTCGTCATTGAAACTGCGCCCGCCGTGCTCGGCCAGGCACGGTGCCGCGAGATCGAAGAGGCGCACGTGTACGGTCTGCTCATTGGCGCGCTGACAAACCAGACCACCGGCAAGGAAAAGGAAAAAGCCAAGGCGTACCTCGCCGCCCGCATGATCGGCAGCATGGTGTGCGAAGCGGCGCAATTGCTCGATGGCGCAGACGATCCCGTCGCCCTGAAAGCCGAAGCGTTGAAGCTCGTTGAAAGCATGGCCGGAACGCTGACACCAGATAAAAGCCGGGTAACATCTACGCGCAAATAAACGCACCCAAGAGGAGCACCGATGCAGATCGACTGGTCGACTATCAGAACCGGCGATGCCGACAGGCTGCACGGCACGACCATCGACATATCGGGCTGGATGATTCCGTTGGACGCGCAAGCCGACGCGGTCGACTACTTCTTGCTGAGTGCCGACGAGCCGTGTTGCGGGGGCTGCGTGCCGCGCAATCCGCTGACGTCGATCGAGGTGCAGATGGCCGCGCCGCTCGCGCCACAGGCGGAGGTGCTGGCTTTGCGCGGCCGGCTGGTATGTCTGCTGGACGACCCCGCGGGCTGGCGGTATCGGTTAGTCGATGCTATGCCGCTGGATCGTCCACAAGCTTCACAGCGACGATTTAGCCGGCGCGCGTTTCTGGCATCAGGTGTGGCGCTGGGCTTGACGGCTTGTGCACCCGGGCACTTTGCCGGCTATACCGAGGCGCGTGACGAAACGGCGCAAACAACGCCATCCAAGCAATCCGAAACCGTGCCGAGATGGCAAGCGCCCGCCGGCACGTTCACCATCGACATGCACAGCCACGGTGGCCGTGTGATCGTGTCGCGCAATCCGGTGATCGGCGCAAACCGTCCGTTTATTCCGCTGGCCACGCCGATGCGCGCTGGCGGCATGAACGTCATCTGCCTTGCAATCGTCACCGACACGACGGTCACGCGTGTGGCGGATAACCGCAAGCGTTTCGAAGCATGGCGCGAGCCACAGCCAGGCGAACTGTATGCGCTCGGCCAGACCGAATTCCTGCGCGCCCATCAGTTGGTCGAACGCGAGCAGATTCGGGTGGTGACGAACATTGCTTCGCTGACGGCATTGGGTGCGCAGGGTCCGTGCGCGATCATCTCCGCTGAAGGTGCGGATTTTCTCGAAGGCCAGGTGGATCGTGTCGATGAGGCGTACACGAAGCATCAATTGCGGCATCTGCAACTGACGCACTATCGCGTGAATGAACTCGGTGATATCCAGACCGAGCCGCCGGTGCATGGCGGCCTCACGGACATCGGCGCGCAAGTGGTGCAGCGCTGCAACGCCTTGGGAATCGTCGTGGATGTGGCGCACGGCACCTACGATCTGGTGAAGCGTGCGGCAAATACGTCGACCAAACCGCTGGTGCTCTCGCATTCGGCATTGGCCACCCATCCGGGAGCGCGAAGCCGGCTCATCACGCCGGACCATGCGCGGGTGATCGCCTGCACGGGTGGCGTGATTGGCGTGTGGCCGAGCTCAGGGACGTTTCACGATTTGCATGCGATGGCTGAAGGCGTCAAACGCATGGCGGATGTCATCGGGGTGGAACATGTCGGCCTGGGGACGGATATGCTCGGGTTCATTTCTCCCCCGGTATTCAGGAGCTACGAGCAGTTGCCCGATCTGGCCAGTGCGCTGTTGCTGGCCGGATTCTCGCAAGCAGAAGTCGGGGCGATTCTTGGAGGGAACTACCTGAGGGTGTTTCAAGCGTCGGTGGGGTGATGTCTCATGCCTTTTCGCAAAAAGGCCCTACCGCCCAGCCGCCCACAGCAACGAAACGCCTGAAGACAACATCAACCCGTCAACGACAAGTTTGAAAACCGCAGGGCTCATCCGAACCACAATCAGCCGCGCGGAAAAGGACCCGATCATGAGTGCCGAGCCGGTGATCAAACCGTCGATCACCACATGCAATGGCAATGCGCCGAAGTGATTGAACACCGCGACTTTGGTGCCGTAGACAGCCAGTGATCCAGCGGCTTCGGTTGCGAGAAAGGCGCCTTTAACCAGGCCATACGACATAAAGACGGGCACCGTGATCGGCCCGGTAGAAACGACGATGCCGGTGAGAAAACCCACCACGCCGCCGATCAGCGAAAGCTGCCACAGTGTGAATTTGATAGCGCGTCGGGCCAGCCAGCGCCGCGTCGGCACCATCGCGACAAAGAACAAACCCAACGCGAGTTCGACCGCATGGGGCGGCAATGCAAGAAGTGTCCGCACACCTAGGGCCGCCGCCGGAACCGCAGTCGCGCAGTAAGCGCCGCAAGCCCGCCAGTCGATCTCGCGCCACCACGCCAGGATTTTGCCGAAATTGCCCATGATCGCGGCGATCGCCATGATCGGCACCGCCTGCTGCGGACCGAACAGCATCACGAGAACGGGCATCAGCATCATCGACGAGCCCGTGCCGATCACGCCGCTCAACGTACCGGCCAGCAAACCGACGCACAGCACCAGCAAATATCCCATGTCGCCCCCGGGTGGTATGGACGATGATTTTACTCGAGCGATGCTTTAGCGGACCTGGAGCGGATTCAGCATAGAAGCCGCTCAACCGCCTTCGTCGTCGTAGGTCTTCGGATAAACGCGCACGAGCACGATGCGCGGCCCCTTCATCTTCTTGACCACCACATCGAAGCGATCGAACTCGACGCGCTGCCCTTCGGTAGGCAAATCGTTGAGCGCCTGAATCACGAGGCCGCCGACCGACTCAGCCTTGCCCTCGTCAATGTCGATTCCGAGCGCGCGTTCCAACGACACTACCGGCAAGCTGCCCTTGCCCATCAACGTGCCGTCGTCCATGCGCGTCCAGTCGGCGTCGCCCTGACGGAATTCGTCGTGGATCTGCCCAACCAGCGCGCCGAGCAGGTTGTCCAGCGTCAGAAAGCCGATCGGCTTCGAGTTCTTGTGACCAACCAGTGCGAAGTGCGGCGCGCCCTTGCGGAAGCGGCGAAACAGTTCGAGCGCCGGCATGTCCGGCTTCACATACTGCACGGGTCGCGCATATTTGGAGAGGTCGTCGAGCGTGCTGCCCGCGTGCCGCGCCAGCAGCAAATCCTTCAAATGGATCATGCCGGCCACGCGCTCGCCGGACGCGTCTTCGAACAACGGATAGCGGCTGAAGCGGTGCCGCGCGACGACCTGCATGTTTTCGCGCAACGGCAGATCGCGCCGCAGGCCGACCATTTCATAGGACGGACGCATCAGATCCGAGACGGTCATGCGCGAAAAATCCAGCGAATGCGCAATCGTGTTCCATTCGTCCTGGCTGTATGCGCCATCCGGCGCACCGAGTTCAGTCGCGACGTTGGCGCGGCGGCCACGCAGGATCAGCTTGAGTTCGTCGGTCGAGTAGTGCGAGTCGTGGCCATGGTCCGCGTCGAGGCCCGCGAGCTTCAACACCGCGTTGGCGCTCGTATTGAGCACCCAGATCGCCGGATACATCGCCCAGTAAAAACCGTACAGCGGCGTGGCGGCCCACAACGAAACCTTCTCCGCCTCGCGAATCGCCAGCGACTTTGGCGCCAGCTCGCCCACCACGATATGCAGGAACGAAATACACGAGAACGCGAAGAACAGCGAGATGCCGTGGATCAGCTTCTCCGACTCGACGCCGAGCAGGCTGAAGACCGGCGTGAGCAGTTCAGCGAACGCCGGCTCACCGATCCAGCCGAGCCCAAGCGACGCCAGCGTAATGCCGAGCTGACAGGCGGACAGATACGCGTCAAGCCGCCCGTGCACCTTCGCCAGCAAACGCCCACGCATGCCGTGTTTGGCCGCGAGGCTTTGCACACGCGTCTGCCGCAGCTTCACCAGACCGAATTCGGCGGCGACGAAAAAACCGTTGAGGGCAACGAGAAACAATGCACCGATAAGGGCGACAACCTGGATCAAAGCGACGGGCTCCGGCAACAAAAGTTGTCAGTATAGAGGGTGAAAGCAAGCTGAAAGTTAATCGCGTGCAGGGACGAGCACTGACAGCCGTCGCTCACGTTGCTGTCGTTGCACTCAGCGGCACGTGCAGCGTAAGCGTCACCGCTTCGCTCCCAGATGCATCGCTTTGCTCGAAACTGCCGCCGTGCGCTTCCGCGACGCGCTTGCACAGCGCGAACACCCACGCGATCCGTTTGGCTTCGCGCGGTTCGCACGCCTGTTTGCGGGCAAAGGCTTCCAGCAAATGCGGCGCCGCCGGATCGTTCAGTGCAGCGACGTTTTGATTGAAGGTGACAGTGGCGTACCACCTGGTGGCGTCCGCGCGTGCGGCTACCGTGACCGCGGCGCCCTCCGTGCTCGCCTCGACGGCAAATGTGAGCATCAGCCACAACGCCGCGGCCAGGCGCTCACGGTCGCCGTTGAGCTGCTCGGTAGCGAGGTGCGACTCGACCGTAACCTCGACGCCGCGTGCGCGCGCCAGGCCGGAGCGGACTTCTTCAACGGTTTCATCGAGCAGCGGATGCAGTGAAAACGGGGCGAAAGCCAGTGCCAGCGATTTGGTCTCGGCGCGCGTGGCGTCGACAATCGTCTCCAGCAGCTTCACCTGCTGTTCCACGCCGTTACGAATACCGGTGACTGCGCGTTGCGAATTGGGGTCGTTGGCATCGAGCTTGCGCTCGAGCACGTACGCCCAGCTATGGATAGCGTTCAGCGGACCACGGAGGTCATGCGACACCAGCGACAGCACGTGATCGCGCATAAACAGCGCGGTCTCCGCGCGCAGGCGTGCGGTGCGTTCGGATACGGCGAAGCCGGAAGGAACCGGCGTTGCGCCGGCGGCCCCGGTGGAAGGCGTTGTCACGATCGAACCCTCTCAGGCGGTGCATCAAATGTCAAAAGAAGCCCCATTATAGGCATGCCGTCCAGCGCAACCAGCCTGGCCGGATGGCTAACCTGAACGCAAACCGCATGCCACACGGCAATCCTCGGCGATGCGAGCCCAACACGCCTACAATGTCGGTTTTTACGTTTTTGATCTAAGGAGCAATACATGTCGACTGTGACTACCGAATCCGGCCTGAAATACGAAGACATCGTTGAAGGGACTGGCGCCGAAGCGGTGGCCGGCAAGACCGTCAGCGTGCACTACACGGGCTGGCTGACCGACGGCCAGAAGTTCGACTCGAGCAAGGACCGCAACGACCCGTTCGCGTTCGTGCTGGGCGGCGGCATGGTCATCAAGGGCTGGGACGAAGGCGTGCAAGGCATGAAGGTCGGCGGCACGCGCAAGCTGACGATTCCGCCGCAACTCGGCTACGGCGTACGTGGCGCAGGCGGCGTGATTCCGCCGAATGCAACGCTCGTGTTCGAAGTCGAACTGCTCGGCGTCTAAGTTTTTCGCTGCGCTAGTTTGTATTTTGTAATCAGGCTTCACCGATGAGTCACGCCGCCGTCACCGCTCCTAGCGTTTCGTTGCGCCGCTACGGCGCGATCGAAGCGTCGGACGTGCACGACTTTCACCAGGTCGTGCTCGGACTCGACGGCGCGATGGTGATGGCGGTAGACGGCGTTGCGCATCAGATCGACGCCGGCTCCGCCTGGCTCATCCCGGCGGGTTCGCGGCACGACTATGCGGGCGTCGGCGAGAACCGGCAGTTGGTGCTGGATCTGCCGGCCACTTCGCTGGCCGTGCCTGAGCGTCTGTTCGACCGCGCGCGGGCCGTGACGGTGGATGCCTCACTCACGCAGCTCGCGCATCGGATTGCGGCGCACGCCACAGGCGGTGCGCCAGGCGACGATCTGGATACCCGGCGTTTTCAGTGGGACGCAGCCGCACGACTGGGCGCTGCGTTGGTGGCCAATACCGGCACGGTGGCCGGGGCACAGGCATCTGGCGCCGGCCTCGACTTCGCGCGCATCGACCGCTGGCTGCGCGCTCATCTGTCGGAGCCGCTGCGTATCGCTGACCTGGCCGCCCATTGCGGCTTCGGCATGCGGCGCTTTCATCAGCTTTTTATCGACGCCTTCGGCGAAACGCCGCATCGCTATTTGCAGCGCCTGCGGCTCGATACCTCTCTTGGCTTGCTGTCCGATCCACGCCTGTCGCTCAGCGATATCGCGTTGGAAATCGGCTTCGGCGATCAGAGCGCTTATACGCACGCATTCACGCGGCGTTTCGGGCTGGCGCCCGGCCAATGGCGCGCGTTGCGCCATTAAGTTTGTGCAATGCGCGAGCCGCCTGAAAAGGCAGCCCGCGTTTCCTGCTGTTCTCCCACCGCGCTCGCCTGACGCTATTAACCCGCCAGACCGCGTTCCAGATCGCCGCGGATATCGCCAGCGTTTTCCAGACCCACTGCGAGACGGATCAAGCCTTCGCTGATCCCCGCCGCCGCACGCGCCTCAGGCGTCACACGACCGTGCGTGGTAGTCGCCGGATGCGTGATGGTCGTACGCGTATCGCCGAGGTTGCCGGTGATCGAGCAGATCTTCGTGCTGTCGATCACGCGCCAGGCATTCGCGCGCATCTGCTCAGGCGTATCGCCCTTCAGTTCGAACGACAGGATCGCGCCGCCCGCCTTCTGCTGACGCATGGCCAGCGCGTGCTGCGGATGCGATTCGAGCCCCGGGTAGAACACGCGGTTCACGGCCGGATGCGTTTCCAGCCAGCGCGCGATTTCGAGCGCATTCGCCGACTGCTTTTCGACGCGCAGCGACAGCGTTTCCATGCCCTTGAGCAGCACCCATGCGTTGAACGCGGACAAGGTCGGCCCGGCACTGCGCACGAACGGGAACACTTTCTCCATGATGAACTGCTTCGAGCCGACCAGCGCACCGCCGAGCACACGGCCTTGGCCGTCGAGGAACTTGGTGGCCGAATGCATCACGACATCGGCGCCGAGCTTCAACGGCTGTTGCAAAGCCGGGCTACAGAAGCAGTTGTCGACCACGAAGATCGCATTGGCCGCCTTCGCAATCTTACTGATCGCTTCGATATCGGCGACTTCGGTCAGCGGGTTCGACGGCGTTTCGAGGAAGAACATCTTCGTTTCCGGGCGCACGGCGTTTTTCCATGCTTCCAGATTGGTCGGATCGACAAAGGTCGTCGTGATGCCGAACTTGCTGAAGATCTGCGAGAACATGCCGAGCGTCGAACCAAACAGCGCCTGCGAGCTAACCAGATGGTCACCGGCCTGCAATGTCGACATCACCACCGACATGATCGCGGCCATTCCCGAAGCCGTGGCCATGCACGCTTCGCCGCCTTCAAGCGCGGCCAGACGGTCCTGGAACATCGAGACGGTCGGATTCGTAAAGCGCGAGTAGGTGTAGTTGTCTTCGGAATTCTTGAATTTTTCGGCGGCGTCCGCGGCACTCGCGAAGACGAAGCTCGAGGTCAAGAAAATCGCTTCCGAATGCTCGTTGAAGTCGCTGCGCGCTGTGCCCGAGCGGACTGCCAGCGTGTCGAAGTTCAGGGAGTCGTCCATGTTGGTTCTGGTTTCCAATGTTCCATGGCTGGGTTCAGCGTCTACGGCTCACGTTAAACGAGCCCAACAACGCCAAACGGCAGCAACAAAAAAGCCCGCTTTTGCGTCGGCATAAGCGGGCTTCATGTGCGGGGGAAAGCTGGAGCGGAGGCGGATGATTGCGGCTTTTCCACCATTCGCTTTAGCTGTTTTGGGTTGCCCCGCGTCCGCAAGCTGAGATCAAATCGACGCAAGCCGTCATGCTAACACGCTCGCGGCGTGGCGTGCAGCGGGCCACGCCATAAGCGCTATCACTCAACCAACCGACAACTGCAGATGCAGTTGCGAACGCGACGGGCCGCCCTCGGCCGCTTCGCTCGCGGCGTCGCGATCCGATTGCGAGGACGGCGCGAGACGCGCGGTTTCGATGCGGTCGAGGTACTCGGTGGTGACATCGCCCGTGACGTAGTTACCGTCGAAGCACGAGGCTTCGAATTCCTTCAGCGCCGGGTTGATATCGCGCACTGCCTGCTTCAGGGCGTCGACGTCCTGATAAACGAGATAGTCCGCGCCGATCATGCGTGCGACTTCATCGTCCGTGCGGCCATGTGCGACGAGTTCACCGCGCGTGGGCATATCGATACCGTAGACGTTCGGGTACTTCACCGGCGGCGCCGCCGAAGCGAAGATCACCTTGTTCGCGCCGGCGTCGCGTGCCATCTGCACGATTTCGTGCGAGGTGGTGCCGCGCACGATCGAGTCGTCGACGATCAGCACGTTCTTGCCCTTGAACTCGATGCCCATTGCGTTCAGCTTCTGACGCACCGACTTCTTGCGCATCGCCTGGCCCGGCATGATGAAGGTGCGGCCCACGTACCGATTCTTGAAGAAGCCTTCGCGATACTCCACACCCAGTTTCTTCGCGACCTGCATCGCGGCCGGACGGGACGAATCGGGAATCGGCATCACGACGTCGATTGGGACGTCGGGCAATTCGCGCTTGATCTTCTCGGCGAGGTAATCGCCCATGCGCAGACGCACGTTGTAGACCGGCACGCCGTCGAGCACCGAGTCCGGACGCGCGAGGTACACGAGTTCGAAAATGCACGGGTTCAGGCTCGGATTCGTCGCACATTGCTGGGCGTGCAGATTGCCGTCGAGGTCGATGAAGATCGCTTCGCCCGGCGCCACATCGCGCACGAACTCAAAACCGATACCTTCGATCGCGACCGATTCCGATGCCAGGATCCACTCGACGCCTTCCGCCGTTTCCTGCTTGCCGAGGCACAGCGGACGAATGCCGAACGGGTCGCGGAAAGCAAGCAAACCGTAGCCGGCAATCAGCGACACGATCGCGTACGAACCCCGCACCCGGCGATGCACACCCGACACCGCCTTGAACAGCGCCGCCGGATCGAGTTGCAGGCTCGAACTGGACAGCTGCAATTCGTGCGCGAGCACGTTCAGCATCACTTCGGTGTCGGAATTGGTATTGATGTGGCGGCGATCGATGCGGAACATCTCATCTTTCAGTTGCTGCCAGTTGGTCAGATTGCCGTTGTGCGCGAGGATGATGCCGAACGGCGCGTTCACGTAGAACGGCTGGGCTTCTTCCTCACTCGATGCAGAACCGGCGGTCGGGTAACGGACCTGGCCGATACCAGTGGTGCCGGGCAGGCTGCGCATGTTGCGCGTGCGGAACACGTCGCGCACCATGCCGTTAGCCTTGTGCATGTGGAAATTGCTGCCGTTCGCTGTCGCGATGCCGGCGGCGTCCTGACCGCGGTGCTGCAGAAGCAGCAGGCTGTCATAGATCAGCTGATTGACCGGAGAATGGGAAACTACGCCTACGATGCCGCACATGGCATGTCCTTCAAAGGTACGAAATTCGTAACGGCGGCCGGTGCCTGCGATGCTGCGCGAGGGTACGCGACTACGTAGAGGCACCGGATTGCGCCGGAGTCCTGCTGCGCTCCTCTAACCGTTCACCTGATCGTCACACGCGGACGTAGGCAGCGAGCGTCTCGGGAAGCAGCGGTTTCATTACGTGCACGCCCTCGACCGCATAGGGCCGAAGCAAGGCGTTGCGCCAGAATTCCTGTTGGGGCAGTTCGGTCAAGCCTGCAAGGGCGACCAGAATCAGCACCAGAACGACCCCGCGCACGAGGCCGAACATCAAACCGAGCGAGCGGTCCACGCCGCTCAAGCCGCTTGCCTGCACGATGCGGCTCAACAGCGCGTTCAGCACGCTTGCGACCAGTACCACGCCGATCGCCACCAGCGCAAACGCGAGAAGCCACTGGGTCAGCGCGCCGCCCGGCCACGTGGCAGGGATAAACGGCACGACATAACCGACAAAACGGCAAGCGATGAAAAACGCCGCGATCCAGCCAATCAGCCCGAATATCTCAGACAAAAAGCCGCGCCATGTGCCGCGCAAGGCCGACAAACCGATCACCGCCATTACAGCGTAGTCGAAGGCAGTGAACATCGCTCGCTTACTGTGCAGCGCCGCTGTTCGCGCCCGACGTCAAGCCGGCCTCACGAACCTTCGCAATCGCGGCGCTAGCCGCGGCACGGTCGGCGAACGGACCAGCGCGCAATAGCGTGAGCGTGGAGCCGTCGGCCTGCTTCCGATGTTCGGTATATGCGGGCACACCGGCCGCTTTCAACTTGGTGGCCCAGGTACGGGCATTGGCGTCGTTCGCAAATGCGCCAAGCTGGACGGCAAAACGGCTGCCTGGCGGCGATGCCGGCGTGCCGGAATTGGCGTCCGCGCTTGCGGCGGCCGTATTCGCGCTGTCTTCGCTCGGGGCCGGAGTTTTCGCCGCGCTTTGCGTGGCGGGTGCTTTGGCCGGTTTGGCAGGCGTTTGCGCTACAGGCGCTGCAGGTGCCGTATTGGTGGCAACGGCGGCAGGCGCTTGTGGTTTCGCAGCCGGTTTGACGGCGGGCGCTGCGCTCGCAGCCGCGCTCTGCTGTTTCGCGGCGCCGGATTGGCCTTGCGTGGCTGCCGTTGTCGGCGCAAGGCCGGAAGCGGCAAGTGCCGCGTCAGGCGCTGGGTTATCCGGTGCTACGCCAGCCTGCGTGTCTTCGTCGGTCTTGGTGGCGACCTTCGGCGCGGGGCGGCTTGGAATGTCGATCGAGATGTCGTCCGTGACGGGCTTTGGATGCGAATCCAGCACCATGGGCAGGATCACCACCGCTGCGACGACCAGTGCGACCGCACCGACGAGCCTGCGCCGCGCCCGCTGCTTTTCAGGCAACGTAGGGTCGAGCAGCATCGCATCGGCATCCACGGTGCGCTCCGTGCGGCGGGTTCGCCGCTCCACGCGCTCGCCACGGGCGGCCCGGGTGGAACTGGTGTTTGCGCCGCGCCGGGTGGGCGCGTCGTCTTTCTTGCCGAACGAGAAAATTCCCATGAATCGCTTGGTTCGAGCCTGGCGCCCGTTCAGTGTTGCTGCGATTTACGGTAGGCCATTACGCCTGCTACCGTATAGAAACTGCCGAAAACCACGATTCTATCATTCTCTGACGCTCGTTTTAGCGCGTCTTGGAAAGCCTCTGCTGGTGTTGCATAACGCGTCACGCTGCTGTCATTGCCGTCGCTCACGCCCTGCTCGCGCAAAGCCGCTTCGAGTTCTTGCGCCGAAGCGGCACGCGGGGTCGGCAGATCGGTCACACACCAGTGGTCGATTTCGCCTTTCAGGTGCGTCAGCACACCGGCTATGTCCTTATCGCGCATCGCGCCGAACACAGCGTAGGTGTACGGGAAAAAGCCCATATTGCCGAGGTTTTGCGTCAATACAGCCGCAGCGTGCGGATTGTGGCCGACGTCGAGCACGACGGCCGGCTTGCCGGGCAGCACCTGGAAGCGCCCCGGCAATTCGACGTTAGCGAGACCGAGCCGGATGTCCTGCGCCGAGACCGGCAAACGGTCGCGCAGCGCTTCAAGACCGGCAAGTGCCGCCGATGTGTTGATCAGCTGATTCGCGCCGCGCAACGCCGGATAGGCGAGCGAGGAACGGCGCATGGTCGGACCCACGTAGCTCCATTGCTGGCGCTCGCTGCCTGCCTGACCTTCGTAGCGGAAATCGCGGCCGAATAGCCACAGTTCGGAGCCGATCTTTTCGGCGTGATCGATCAGCGTTTGCGGCGGCACCGGATCGGCACAGATCGCCGGCTTGCCGGGGCGGAAAATGCCGGCTTTTTCGAAAGCGATTTTCTCGCGCGTGTCGCCGAGATACTCTGTGTGATCGATATCGATGCTGGTGATGATCGCGCAGTCCGCATCGAGGATGTTGACCGCGTCGAGGCGGCCGCCCAGGCCGACTTCGAAAATCACCGCGTCCAGCCCGCGCGAGGCGAACAGGCTCATGATCGCGAGCGTCGTGAATTCGAAGTAGGTCAGTGTGACCGGTTCGGCGAGGCTCAGGCGCGCGGCTTCGACGGCTTCGAAATGCGGCAGCAGGTCAGCGTCGTTCGCCATTTCGCCGTTCACGCGCGCCCGTTCGTTGAAGGTCAACAGATGCGGCGACGTGTGGCAGCCAACCGTGAAGCCCGCGCGCAGCAAAATCGATTCGAGGATTGCGCAGGTCGAACCCTTGCCGTTCGTGCCGCCGACCGTGATGATCGGGCACGCGAACGACAACTGCATCGCGTCACGTACCTGGGAGATGCGTCCCAATCCCATGTCGATGCCGACAGGATGCGCGGATTCAAGGTGCGTGAGCCACGCGTCGAGGGTAGGAAATGTGGTCATCGAGCGAATCTTTGCTGCGTTGCGAGATCGTGATTATCCCGGAAATGACAGCGCGCCGCTTGATGACTCTCGCGGCGCGCTATTTTTTGACTTGTTTTCAGGCGGCTGCGGCGCCCTTTCAGGCGCAGCCCCGTATTGATGCGAAGGCTTACGCGACTGCGTCCGCCGGCTGATGGCTCAAGAGCGCCATCAATTGCGCGATTTCTTCACGCAGCTTGCGACGGTCGACGATCATGTCGACCGCGCCTTTCGTCAGCAGGAACTCGGCGCGCTGGAAGCCTTCCGGCAGCTTTTCACGCACGGTTTGTTCGATCACGCGCGGACCGGCAAAGCCGATCAGCGCCTTCGGCTCGGCGATCACCACGTCGCCCAGGAACGCGAAACTCGCTGACACGCCGCCCATGGTCGGATCGGTCAGCACGGAAATAAACGGCAGCTTAGCTTCGGCAAGCTTGGTCAGCATGGCCGTGGTCTTCGCCATCTGCATCAGCGAAAGCAGGCTTTCCTGCATCCGCGCGCCGCCCGAAGCGGTGAAGCAGATAAACGGCACCTTCTGTTCGAGCGCGTTCTGAGCGCCGCGCACGAAACGTTCGCCGACCACCGAACCCATCGAGCCGCCCATGAACGAGAACTCGAAACATGCGACCACCACCGGCAGCGTGTGGATAGCGCCGCCCATCACGACCATCGCGTCGGTTTCGTCGGTGTCGTCCATCGCCTCTTTCAGGCGGTCCGGGTACTTGCGGCTGTCCTTGAACTTGAGTGCATCGACCGGCACGATTTCCTGGCCGATTTCGTAGCGGCCTTCCGGATCGAGCAGGCCGTCGAGCCGCTCACGCGCGCCAATGCGCATGTGATGATCGCACTTCGGGCAAACGTGCAGATTGGCCTCGACGTCATTGCGGTACAGCACCGCTTCGCACGACGGGCACTTGATCCACAGGCCTTCCGGAATCCCCTTGCGGTTCTTCGGGTCGGTTTGTTTGATTTTCGGCGGCAGCAGCTTATCGAGCCAGCTCATATTGAATCCCTCTGGGTCAACCGGTTGCGCAAACGGCGGGACGAACCCGCCGCTCACACTACAGGAGACAAAAAATAACTGTTATCGGGCAGTCGCGACGCTATCGAGCGCCTCGCGCACTTCGGCAATGAAGCGCGTAAGCGTCTCGGCGGCGGCTTCGGGCGCCGCTTGTTCGAGCAATTGCACGATACGGCTGCCGATCACGACGGCATCGGACACTTCGGCCACCGAACGCGCCGTTTGCGCGTCACGGATGCCGAAACCAACGCCTACCGGCAGGGGTACGCGCGACTTGATGGCCGGGATTTTACTCGCGATGCTGGAAACGTCCAGATTTGCCGCGCCGGTCACGCCTTTCAGTGACACATAATAGACGTAACCACTGGCGATTTTACCGACTTCCGCGATGCGCTCGTCCGTGGACGTGGGCGCCAGCAAAAAGATTGGGTCGATGCAGGCAGATCGCATCTGTTCGGCGAAGTTAATACACTCTTCCGGCGGGTAGTCGACAACCAGCACGCCGTCCACACCGGCTTCTTTCGCGGCCTTGGCAAACGCTTCGGTACCCATGCGCTCGATCGGATTGGCGTAGCCCATCAGCACCACCGGCGTCTTGTCGTCGGTTTCGCGGAAGCGCTTCACGTCGGCCAGCACGTGGCGCAGCGACACGCCATGCGCCAGCGCGCGTTCGGACGACTGCTGGATCACCGGGCCGTCGGCCATCGGGTCGGAAAACGGTACGCCAAGTTCGATCACATCGGCGCCACCGGCGGCGAGTGCGTGCATGAATTCGACCGTGCGCGCCGGATCCGGGTCGCCGGCCGTCATGAACGGAATCAGGCCTTTCTTACCCTGGGCGGACAACGCGGCAAACGTGTTCTTGATACGGGACATGGAATATCTCGGAGTTTTAAGCTACTGCGCGCTTACTGCGCCTCGGTTTGCTGCTCAGCCTTGGCCGCATTCTTGCGGGTTTTGCGAGCGGCAGTGGGCGCCGACGCGGCCGCGCTAACGCGTTCGCGCGCTATCGCGCAGTAACTTTCATTGATCTCATAGCCGACGAATTCGCGCTGCTGCCGAGCGCAAGCGACTGCGGTGGTGCCGCTGCCCATGAACGGGTCGAGCACACGCCCGCCCTTCGGACAACTTGCCAGCACCATCCGCTCGACGATTTCCAGAGGCTTCTGGGTCGGATGATCGACGCGCTCGGCGTGTTGCCGATGCAGCCGCGATACCGACCAGACGTCCTTCGGATTATAGCCAAGCTCCAGCCATTTACTGCCTTCGAACAATTTACGCGAACGCGCCTTCTTCGTGACGGCATCGTACGGGATGCGGACGGGATCGAGATCGAAAAAATAATCTTTCGACACCGCGAAAAAGCCGATGTTGTCATGCACCGAGGTGAACCGGCGAACCGTCCCCCCCATGCTCGGCACACGCCGGTCCCAGATGATTTCGTTGATCATCGTGAGTTTTGTCTTCAGGAAGCTGAAGATTTCCGGCGCGTACTGCCAGGTGCAGAAGATATACAGCGAACCCGACGGCTTGAGCTTCGGAATAGCCAGCTCAAGCCAGCCACGCGTCCAGGCAAGGAAATCCTCGCCAGAGCGCATGTCGGAGTCGTTGCCATAATCCTTGCCGAGCCCATAAGGCGGATCGCACAGGACCAGGTCGATCGACCCGTCGGGAATGTTCGCTACATCGGTCAGAAAATCGCGGTTCAACAGCCGGATGCCGGCGGGCACCTGCGCCAGCAAGGGCGCAGGTGCCTCGGTCGCCATGACTTCGGCGGCCGGCGTGGTTTCAAGCGCCGGTTGCGGCTCGTCGAACTCGTCGCGCATCGTCGCGGCGCTCAGAACTGAATGCCCGATCGCTCAGCGACCGTATGCATGTCCTTGTCGCCGCGGCCCGACAGATTGACCAGAAGGACCTTGTCCTTCGGCAGCGTCGGCGCGAGCTTCGCGGCGTAGGCCAGCGCATGGCTGGACTCAAGCGCCGGGATAATGCCTTCGATGCGGCAGCAATCGTGGAAGCCCTTGAGCGCCTCTTCGTCGGTGATGCTGACGTATTGCGCGCGCTTGCTGTCTTTTAGCCACGCGTGCTCAGGGCCGACGCCCGGATAATCCAAGCCGGCCGAGATCGAATGTGTCTCGATGATCTGACCATTCTCGTCTTGCAGGAGATACGTGCGGTTACCATGCAGCACACCTGGCGTGCCGGCGATCAGCGAGGCGGCGTGCCGGCCGGTTTCGATCCCGTCGCCTGCTGGCTCGACGCCAATCAGTTGCACCGAAGTGTCGTCAATATACGGGTAAAAGATACCCATCGCGTTCGAACCGCCGCCAACGCATGCAATCACGGCGTCGGGTTGGCGACCGACCAGTTCCGGCATCTGCACCTTGCACTCGTCGCCGATCACGCGCTGAAAGTCACGCACCATCATCGGATACGGATGCGGTCCCGCCACCGTGCCGATGATGTAGAACGTGTTTTCGACGTTGGTCACCCAGTCGCGCATCGCTTCATTGAGCGCGTCCTTCAACGTGCGCGAGCCGGACGTCACAGGTACGACGGTCGCGCCGAGCAGCTTCATCCGGTAGACGTTGGCCGCTTGGCGGCGCACGTCTTCTTCGCCCATGTAGACCACGCATTCCATGCCGAAGCGCGCCGCGATGGTCGCGGCCGCCACACCGTGCTGGCCTGCGCCGGTTTCCGCGATCACGCGCGGCTTGCCCATGCGCTTTGCGAGTAGCGCCTGACCGATCACGTTATTGATCTTGTGAGCGCCAGTGTGATTCAGGTCTTCGCGCTTGAGGAAAACCTGCGCGCCACCGAGCATGTCGCTCCAGCGTTGTGCGTGATAAATAGGGGACGGACGACCTACGAAATGTTTCAGTTCGCGCTCGTATTCGGCGACGAATTCCGGGTCTTTTTGAAATTTCTCGTACGCGGCACGCAGCTCGTCGAGTGCGTGAACCAGTGTTTCGGCGACGAACACGCCGCCATACTGGCCGAAATGGCCTCTTTCGTCAGGCAAGTTATACATGGTGATCACTCTTCTCAGTGTGGCGCACGGCTTTCATATGAGAAAACCGCGCCGCCTGAATCATTCAGCGTCCGCTGCGCGCACTGCGCGTACAAACGCCGCCATCCGGGCGTGATCTTTCACGCCCTTGGCGCCCTGCACTTCGATGCCGCTCGAGACATCGACCGCGTACGGGCGCACGCGATGGATCGCATCACTGACGTTTTGCGCGTTCAACCCACCACTCAAAACGGCCCGACGCGCGAGCTCTGCTGGAATAAGTGACCAATCGAAAACCTTCCCGCCGCCGCCATAGCCTTCGACATGGGTGTCGAACAAAAGGCCGCTGGCTGCTGAATAGTTAAGCGCTGATTTTACCAAATCTGCCGGGTGAGTATCCGCCGCGACTCGCAAGGCGCGCAACCAAGGCAAACCCGCAACGCTGGCGAGGGATTCGCACTGCTCCGCGGTTTCGTCGCCGTGGAACTGCAGCAGTGTAAGCCCGACATTGCTGGCGACTTCGCGAATCCAGTCCGGCGTTGCGTTCACGAACAAGCCGACTACCGATACGAACGGCGGCACGTCGTGCACCAGCTCGACCGCCTGCGCGACGCTCACCGAACGCGGGCTCGGCGGATAGAACACGAGGCCGATCGCGTCGGCGCCGAGGTCGATAGCCAGCGACACATCTTCCGGCTTCGACAGGCCGCACAACTTGATACGCGTGCGATGCGGCGCGGCATGCTGTTGCGCGCCGGCGTTTGCTTCGGCTGCCAGATTTTCAGTTGATTTCATGTTTGCGCTTGCTCGGTCCATACGGTACTCCACGGCACGCTGCCGGTCTGCGGCGCGGGCACGGCGAATTGCTCAGGATAGCCCACCTGCGCCAGGTACAGCCCGTCAGGCATGAAGGTCGGCGCGGCACAGTCGCGATCGCGGCTGGCGAGAACCTCGACCATCCATTCGGCCGGATGGCGTCCGCGGCCGATATCGACGAGACAGCCCATCAGGTTGCGAACCATATGGTGCAGAAACGCGTTCGCCCGAAAACGGAAATGAACGAAGTCGCCCTGTTGCCGCATGTCGACCTGATACAGATGTTTGACCGGCGTTTTCGCTTGGCATTGCGACGAACGGAACGCCGAAAAATCGTGCTCGCCGATCAGATGGGCGGCCGCGGCCCGCATGGCGTCGACGTCGAGCGGCGTGTGTACCCAGCCGGCGCGCGTATCCTGCATTGGCGAACGGAACGGATGCACGTACAGGACGTAGTAATAGGTCCGTTCAAACGCCGAAAACCGTGCGTGGAATTCGTCGGGCATCGGCTTGGCCCATTGCACGGCGATCGTCTTCGGCAGGAAAGCGTTGGTACCGCGAATCCACGAAAAGTCCGTGCGATCGAGTTCAGTATCGAAGTGCACGACCTGGCCCAAGCCGTGTACACCGGTATCCGTACGGCCAGCCACAACGGTTTGCACAGGCGTTTGCGCGAATTCGCGCAGCGCCCGTTCAAGCTCGTCCTGCACAGTCTTGCCGTGCGGCTGCGACTGCCAACCGCAGAATGCCGAACCGTCGTACTGGACGCCTAACGCAATACGCTTCACGACAACGGCGCGAGCGTCGAGAGCAGCGCGCGAGCCTCGGTGCGCGTGGCCGGATCGTTCGCTTCGATCACTTCGTTGATGAGCGTGCGCGCGCCCGACAGATCGCCGAGGTCGATATATTCGGCGGCCAGATCGAGCTTGTTGCGGGCGATGCGGGTGAGATCGGCCCGCGTGAAGGCCGGCAAGGGCTGAGCAGGGCTCGGCGGCAACTCCAGGTCGAAATCGAGTTTCAGCGCGCCGAAGCCGGCCGCGCCCAGGCCCGCGACGGCTGCATGGCCTGCAGTGCCAGCGGCGATTTCGTCAGCGACATGCGGGAAGTCGTCCGGATCGTGCGGCGCCACCGCTTCCTGTGCGGCGGTTTCCGGGGAGGCAACCGGCGGTGTTGCCAGCGATCCAGATACGCTCACCGCTGCGTCGTCGGTCGATTCGACGCGCGGCGGCAATGGCATGTTCAGACTGCTGAATGCATCGAGGGCATCGCGCGGGAACTCGGTCGGCACGGATAGCGCGGGTTGAACTGGCGTGGCGGGGGCCGGTTCGAAATTCGGTGCGCCATCGGACGTCGCGGGTTCGGCGTGTTGATGTGACTGCGGTTGCGGTTCGTGAGACGGTTGATGCGTCGCTTCGACGTGGGCCGCGTCCAGTTGGGCCGTGGGTACTGCCGGCGCAAGGGTATCGGGCACCGGATGCGCCGACGTCTCGCCGTGCGGTTGGCCGAACGGAGAAGTCGTGTGCGGTTCGGCCTGTTGCCGCGTGAAGTCGATGACCGGCGGCGGCGGGGTGTCCTGATGGCTCCGCGACTCTGCAAGCGGCTCATTCGTCGGCTCTGCCAACTGCGTCGCCGGCGCGCTCGATGCCGGTTCGTCGTCCCATTGCAGACGATGCGGCGGCACCTCTTGCTGGAAGCTCTCGTTGACCGGTTCAAGCGGCGTCAGCGGCAATGCTTCAGCACCGAGCTCCGCGGCGGCTGCGAGACTCGCAGCCGTGGTTGCCCCGTCGAGATTCTCGTGATGGGCCGAGGGAAGAGGTTCGGATGTGGGACCGCTTTGGTCGATCGATTCGGTGTCCGGGGTCGGTTGCGCAGCTTCGAACGGTGCGGGCGTGGGGTGAATTTCCTGCGATGCGTGTTGGAACGCATCGTGGTCTTGTGCAGGCGAGCCCGTGTGCGCTTGGTGGGCAGCGGCTTCGTGTTCTGCTGCCGCGTCGTGCTCTTCTGCCGCACGCTCAGCCGCTTGGTCCGCCTTCGCGCGTTCGGCTTCTGCGTTTTCTGCCGCAGCACGCTCCGCTTCTGCACGTTCCGCCGCCAGGCGTTCGGTTGCCGCGCGCTCTGCATTTTCTCGTTCTGCTGCCTCACGTGCCGTCGCTTCCCGCGCCGCCGCATGCCCGGCTGCCGCTTCGTCGCTCACGTCCGACGCTTCGCGCGTCGAATCGACGTCCTGCGGCCCAGTTGCTCGCGCGGAAGCCGCTGCGGCGTCCTCCGCCAGCGAGCCTCCTGCCGCGACAACACCGGCGCGCTTACGCCGACGCAGACGGAAAGCCGCCAGCAACACGACCAACGCCGCGCCGATCGCCGCCGCTATGCTCAAATTCGTCTGCGAGATGCCGGCGTCGGTCGAAGTGGAAATCGTCGCGCCGCCATGACCGGAAACGGCGGCCGCGGACGAAACGTCGGCGGCCGGTTGCGCACCGTTTGTAGCAGGCGTGACCGTCGCAGCCGGCGAACCGCCGATGCCATGTTTCTGCAACTCCATCAGCACGCGGTTTTTCAGCGCAAGCAGTTGCTGCAAGCTGGACACCTGCGCACGCGGTTGCGATGCCGGTTGTGCGGTGGCCGTCGCCGCTGCGGTGGTAGCCGCCGACGCCCCTTCGGTAGCCTCACTGGCCGAGGGCTGGATCGCTCCCGACCAGACATGTGCGCCGCTGGCCGGCAAAGCGCCTGCGGCCTGTGAACCTGCTACGGGGGCTGGTGCCGAGCTGGCTTCAGCCGTCGGGCTGGCCGTCCCTGAAACCGCAGGCGTGGCAGCCTGAGCCGCAGCACTTGCCGCACTCGCTGCGGCAGCGTTGACCTGCGCCACGCCGCTCGCGGCGCCGACCGCCGCACCGACCGTCGCCGCGTTCGGCGCGGAAGCAGGCATAGCCGTAGCCGCCGATGGCGCGGCAGACGCAGACCCCGCAACCGGCGCAGAAGCTGCCGGAGCGCCGGTCGCATCCAGCGCCGGGATCGTCAACAGCGCGCCGACGCGCATCCGGCTCGGATCATGACTCATGAAGGCATTCGGATTCGCATCGAACAGCGCGCGCGAAGCGCGTGCGAGCGTCCCCTTGTCGTGCGATTGCGTGACGGCAATCGCCACGTCGTTCAACGACTGCCCGGGCCGCACCGTATATTGGCTCCCGGCGGCGTAAGAAACGGAAGCGCCCTCGGGCGCGCTCGCGGCGTCGCCCGGCGCTGCCACGGCGTTACTCACATCCGCGCCCGCCAGCGCGAACGCCAAAGCGGCTGCGACCGTCAGCCGGCCCGTACCTTGATGCATAGACATAGCCCGAAGGGAAGAGAGTCGAAGGTTCATCGGGACTCCAGGCGCGTCAGCGCGCAGCCCTTTTTTGCGGTTGAAAAGAGACAAGATAATCGGAGCACACAATGAAAAAAGCGCCGCGCAAGCGCGACGCTTTTTGAGTTTTCTACGCGTCGTGAGCGCGTAGTTTACTTTACTTGTCGAGCACAATGCGAAGCATGCGACGCAGCGGTTCTGCCGCGCCCCACAGCAACTGATCGCCGACCGTGAAGGCCGACAGATATTCGCCGCCCATCGCCAGTTTGCGCACACGGCCAACCGGCACCGTCAGCGTGCCCGTGACCACGGCCGGGGACAGATCGCGCATGGACGCTTCGCGTTCGTTCGGCACAACCTTGACCCAGTCGTTACCTGACGCGAGGATGCTGTTCACTTCGTCCAGCGGCACGTCCTTGTTCAGCTTGATGGTCAGCGCCTGCGAGTGGCAACGCATTGCGCCGATCCGCACGCAGAGGCCGTCTACCGGGATCGAACCCGGCGTGCCCATGGCCGGCTTGCCGAGGATCTTGTTGGTTTCCGCGCCGCCCTTCCACTCTTCCTTCGACATGCCGTTGCCGAGATCCTTGTCGATCCACGGAATCAGCGAGCCGGCAAGCGGCACGCCGAAGTTGTCGGTCGGCATACGATCGCTGTTCATCGCGCTCAGCACGCGGCGGTCGATGTCGAGAATCGCCGACGACGGATCAGCCAGGTCTTCCTTGGCCGCGCCGTACAGCGTGCCCATTTGCTGCAGCAGTTCGCGCATGTTCTGCGCACCCGCGCCCGAAGCCGCCTGATACGTCATGGCCGTCATCCAGTCGACGAGGTTTTCGCGGAACAGGCCGCCCAGCGCCATCAGCATCAGGCTGACCGTGCAGTTGCCGCCGATAAAATTCTTCTGACCTTTCACCAGCGCGTTCTTGATCACGTCGAGGTTAACCGGGTCGAGAATGATGACCGCGTCATCCTTCATGCGCAGCGACGAAGCCGCGTCGATCCAGTAGCCATTCCAGCCCGCTGCGCGCAGCTTCGGGAACACTTCATTCGTGTAATCGCCGCCCTGACAGGAGATGATCGCTTCGCACTTCTTCAGGTCTTCGATGCTTGTTGCATCTTTGAGCTTGGTCTCGTTTTTGGCGAACGACGGCGCGTTGCCGCCCGCGTTGCTGGTGCTGAAAAACACCGGTTCGATCAAGTCGAAATCGCCTTCCTGCTGCATACGTTGCATCAGGACGCTGCCGACCATACCGCGCCAACCTACGAGACCTACGTTCATGACTTCATACCCTTCGAATGGAAACTTCCCCGCATCTTTGCCCGCAGTGACCGCGCGGGGAAGATGAGCGGGCACGACGGACGATCAGCGTTTCGTGATCGTTTTCGGGGTAATCGTTTTAATGAGCGCTTTGATGGTAATGGCGAGCTCAACCACACGGGCCGTTTTGCCGTGCAGTTTCGAAATCGAGGAGATTTGAGCTATGTGCGCCATCGCTACAATATACACGAAAACCGGAATCTGGCGACGTCGTCGAACGCCGCGATCGCCCGTATTACGCGCGAATCGGCCTGTTTCGAGGCCGATTCGCGTTTTAAAGGCTGCTTTGACAACTGTTTAGCGACCTAACCACCGCCTGCTTCAAAGCGCCTTACAACGCGGCGACGACTGCGTCGCCCATCGCCACGGTGCCGACCTGCTTGCAACCCGGCGTCAGAATGTCGCCCGTGCGAAGGCCCTGTTCCAGCACCTTCTTCACCGCGTTTTCGATTCGATCCGCCTGTTCCGCCTTGTTCAGCGAATAGCGCAGCATCATCGCGGCCGACAGGATCGTGGCCAACGGATTCGCCACGCCCTTGCCGGCGATATCCGGCGCGGAACCGTGCGACGGCTCGTACAAGCCCTTGTTGTTCTTGTCGAGCGAGGCCGATGGCAGCATGCCGATCGAACCCGTCAGCATGGCGGCTTCATCCGACAGGATGTCGCCGAACATGTTGCCGGTGACAACCACGTCGAACGCCTTCGGCGCCTTGACCAACTGCATCGCCGCGTTGTCGACATACATATGCGACAGTTCGACGTCAGCGTATTCCTTCGAGACGTCGATCATCACGTCGCGCCAGAATTGCGACGTTTCGAGCACGTTGGCCTTGTCTACGCTGGTCAGTTTCTTCTGACGTTTTTGCGCGGCCTGAAACGCGACGTGCGCAATGCGGCGCACTTCGGGTTCCGAATAACGCATCGTGTCGAAGCCTTCCTTCGCGCCTTCGAACAGCCCATCCGGCGACGAACGCACGCCGCGCGGCGCGCCGAAGTAGATGTCACCGTTCAGTTCGCGCACGATCAGGATGTCGAGACCGGAAACAATCTCTTCCTTCAACGACGAAGCGCCCGTGAGTTGCGGATAGCAGATTGCCGGACGGAAGTTCGCGAACAGTTGCAGGTGCTTGCGCAGACCGAGAATCGCCTGCTCGGGGCGCAGCGCGCGTTCGAGCGAGTCGTACTTCCAGTCGCCAACGGCACCGAACAGGATCGCATCGGCTTCCTTCGCCAGTGCCAAAGTCGAGTCAGGCAGCGGATGGCCCTTCGCTTCGTAGCCCGCGCCGCCAACCGGCGCTTCTTCGAGTTCGAACTTTTCGCCGAGCACGTTCAGGACCTTGACGGCCTCCTTGACGATTTCGGGACCGATGCCGTCGCCCGGCAAGACTGCGATCTTCATGCGAGTTTCCTTGATGATTTTTCTTCGAGACTTCTGAGCTTGAGTGGGCGAGCTGTCGGGCTCTCAGGCTTGCAAGCCTTTAACCGACAATCCGATGCGCAAGCCACGGCTGCTTCGCGATCCGCTCGGCTTCGAACTGGCGAATCTTGTCCGCGTGACGCAGCGTGAGGCCGATATCGTCGAAGCCATTCAGCAGACAGTACTTGCGGAACGCTGCCACTTCGAACGGATATTCGGCGCTACCGTCCGACGTGCGCACGACTTGCGCTTCCAGGTCGACGGTCAGCTTGAAGCCGTTGAACGCGTACGTTTCGTTGAACAGGTGATCGACTTGCTGTTCGGTCAGCACGATCGGCAACACGCCATTCTTGAAGCAGTTGTTGTAGAAAATATCGGCGAAGCTCGGCGCGATGATCGCGCGGAAACCATACTGCTCCAACGCCCACGGTGCGTGCTCACGCGAGCTGCCGCAACCGAAGTTCTTGCGTGCCAACAGCACCGATGCGCCCTGATAACGCGGCTGATTCAGCACGAAGTCCGGATTCAACGGACGCTTCGAGTTGTCCTGACCCGGCTCGCCGTGGTCGAGGTAGCGCCATTCGTCGAACGCGTTCGGACCGAAGCCCGTGCGTTTGATCGACTTCAGGAATTGCTTCGGAATGATCGCGTCCGTGTCGACGTTCTCGCGATCGAGCGGCGCCACGACGCCGGTGTGTACGATGAATTTATCCATGACGCTTGCGCCTGTTTCAAGACCGGGCGATGCGCGGGGCGGCCGGAAAGCCGCCCCGCCGCATCGCCGGCAAAAATCAAAAACCGCTTATTTGTCAGCGTGATTGCTGATCGAATTGCCGAGGTGCGACATGTCCTCGCCAAATCCGTGCACCGTGTTGCAGCCGGCCAGACCGAGCAATAGCCCGGCCAGGGTACCGAGTGCGAAACGCCGCAAAAGAGTGGTGCGATTCATGTTCTTCATCATGCGTGTTTATCCAAGCTTGCGAATATCGACGAAATGCCCTTCGATCGCCGCTGCGGCAGCCATCGCGGGGCTCACGAGGTGGGTACGGCCACCGGCGCCCTGACGACCTTCGAAATTACGATTCGACGTGGATGCGCAACGCTCGCCCGGATCCAACCGGTCGGCGTTCATGGCGAGACACATCGAGCAACCGGGCTCACGCCATTCGAAACCGGCATCCGTAAAGACCTTGTCGAGGCCCTCGCGTTCCGCTTGCGCCTTTACCAGACCCGAACCCGGCACAACCATGGCCAGACGGATGTTCGGTGCGACGCGGCGGCCGAGCTTCTTCACGACGTACGCCGCGGCGCGAATGTCTTCAATGCGCGCGTTGGTGCACGACCCGATGAAGATTTTATCCGGCTTGATAGATTCGATCGGCGCATTCGGTTCGAGCGCCATGTATTTCAACGCGCGCTCCATTGCGTCGCGCTTGACCGGGTCTTTTTCGCGTTCCGGATCCGGCACGCGGCCGTCCACGGCCGTGACCATTTCCGGCGACGTGCCCCATGTAACTTGCGGCACGATTTCCGCGGCGTTCAGTTCGACCACGCGATCGAATTGCGCGCCTTCGTCCGACTTGAACTGCTTCCAGTACTCGACCGCGTGATCCCACTCAACACCCGCCGGCGAGAAGGGACGGCCCTTCAGGTATTCGACGGTGGTGTCGTCCACAGCGACCATGCCGGCGCGCGCGCCTGCTTCGATCGCCATGTTGCAGACCGTCATGCGGCCTTCCATGGACAGCGCGCGAATCGTCGAACCACCGAATTCGATCGCATAGCCCGTGCCGCCTGCCGTGCCGATCTTGCCGATGATCGCGAGCACGATGTCTTTCGCGGTACAGCCGCGCGGCAACGGGCCTTCGACCTTCACCAGCATGTTCTTGCTCTTCTTCTGCAAGAGCGTTTGCGTAGCCAGGACGTGCTCAACTTCCGAGGTGCCGATGCCGTGCGCCAGCGCGCCGAACGCGCCGTGCGTGGACGTGTGCGAGTCGCCGCAGACAATAGTCATGCCCGGCAGAGTAGCGCCCTGCTCCGGCCCGATGATGTGCACGATGCCCTGACGCAGGTCGTTCATCTTGAACTGCGTGATGCCAAAGGCGTCGCAGTTCGTGTCGAGCGTATCGACTTGCAGCTTGGAGATCGGATCGGCAATGCCGTGGCTGCGATCCGTGGTGGGGACGTTGTGGTCCGACACCGCCAGATTCGCGCTGATACGCCACACCGGACGCTCAGCCAGCTTCAGGCCTTCGAACGCCTGAGGGCTGGTGACTTCGTGCAGCAGGTGACGGTCGATATAGAGAATCGTCGTACCGTCTTCTTCCGTGTGGACCACGTGTGTGTTCCACAATTTATCGTAGAGAGTCTGTGCCATGGTATGCGGGGTAGTAATGACTGCGGGCTGACTGTGTCGGTCGATTATGCCACGCAGAACCCCGCTTAGGGTCCATGAATCACGGAGAAAACCGATAAAAAACAGGGAGTTGGGTGGTAGTGGCGATACCTGTATGGGTGTTACCCGGCAAGGGATTGCATGGTGTGCACGATGCAACACCAACCATGCTCAGGTGCGACCGCGACTTGGCGCTTCACGCGCCAGGAGGCGCAGCAACGCGCGCTCAGCCTCAGCGACTGAAATCGAACCCCATTTGCGACGCGCAGTTGCATATCCAAAACAAAACGCCCCAACGGTCAACCCGTTGGGGCGTTCTTCATTCATCCGGCCTCACGCATTTCACAGCCCTTCGATCGATAAAACGCGCCAGAAAGACTACCGCTTAGCGTTGCGCAATCGGCTTCGCTTCACGTTGCGTATCGCCGATGAACAGCTGACGCGGACGGCCAATCTTCTGTTCCGGATCGGCGATCATTTCGTTCCACTGTGCAATCCAGCCGACCGTACGTGCCATCGCGAAGATACACGTGAACATCGACGTCGGGATGCCCAGCGCGCGCTGCACGATGCCCGAGTAGAAGTCGACGTTCGGGTACAGCTTGCGCGACACGAAGTATTCGTCTTCCAGTGCGATCTTTTCCAGCGCCATGGCCAGCTTGAACAGCGGGTCGTCGTGCAGGCCCAGTTCTTCCAGCACTTCGTGGCAGGTTTCGCGCATCAGCTTCGCACGCGGATCGTAGTTCTTGTAGACGCGATGACCGAAGCCCATCAGCTTCACGCCCGAGTTCTTGTCCTTCACCTGCTTGATGAACTCAGGAATGTTGTCGACCGAGCCGATTTCTTCCAGCATGTTCAGTGCGGCTTCGTTCGCACCGCCGTGCGCCGGACCCCACAGGCAAGCGATACCAGCCGCGATACACGCGAACGGGTTAGCACCCGACGAACCCGCCAGACGAACCGTCGACGTCGAGGCATTCTGTTCATGGTCAGCGTGCAGGATCAGAATACGGTCCAGCGCGCGCACCAGCACGTCGTTGACCTTGTACTCTTCGCACGGGTTCGAGAACATCATGTGCATGAAGTTCGCGCTGTACGACAGGTCGTTCTTCGGGTACGCAAACGGCTGGCCGATGCTGTACTTGTAGGCCATGGCGACCAGCGTCGGCAGCTTCGCGATCATGCGAATGGCCGATACGTCGCGGTGACGCGGGTTATTGATGTCGAGCGAGTCGTGATAGAACGCCGACAGTGCGCCAACTGCCGCGACCAGGATCGCCATCGGGTGCGCGTCACGGCGGAAGCCACGGAAGAAGAAGTGCATCTGCTCGTGCACCATCGTGTGCTTCGTGACGGTGTCGACGAATTCCTTCTCCTGCGCTGCGTTCGGCAGTTCGCCCTTCAGCAGCAGGTAGCAGGTTTCGAGGAAGTCGGCGTTTTGCGCGAGGTTGTCGATCGGGTAGCCGCGATACAGCAGCTCGCCCTTGTCACCGTCGATGTACGTGATCGCCGAATTGCACGCCGCCGTCGACATAAAGCCCGGGTCGTACGTGAACTTGCCGGTCTGGCCGTACAGTTTGCGGATGTCGATCACGTCCGGGCCGAGAGTGCCCTTGTAAATCGGCATTTCAACGCTCGGCGAATTGTCGCTGAACGATAGCGTGGCTTTAACATCTGACGGGGTCATAGCACATCCTCAATCGAAGTATGGAAACAGGGTTTCGATAATTTGCACGCCTGGGAACAACGGACAAGCGGCGCTCAAGACGCTCAAGCGTTGCGCAGCAGCTCCAGCACCCGGATCACATCCGGGTCGGCAAGTTCGCCTTCCGGTTCCTTGCGCACGAGCAGCAAGTCCATCAGGTCGTTATCGCTCAGCTCGAGCAGACGCGTGAGAGCGCCTACATCGGCATCGCTGAGGTCATGCTCATATCGGCTGAAAAAACGTTCAAAGATCAGATCGTTTTCCAGCAGGCCCCGCCGAGCACGCCAGCGAAGGCGCGCGCGGCGGAGAGGGTCGGACTGATGCGATGTTTCGGTGTTCATCCTAGACGGCGCGGCGAACCATCAATTCCTTGATCTTGCCAATCGCCTTGGTCGGGTTCAGGCCCTTCGGGCAGACGTCGACGCAATTCATGATCGTATGGCAACGGAACAGACGGTACGGATCTTCCAGGTTGTCGAGGCGTTCACCCGTCGCTTCGTCGCGGCTATCCGCGATGAAACGATAGGCTTGCAACAGGCCAGCCGGGCCGACGAACTTGTCCGGATTCCACCAGAAGCTCGGGCACGACGTGGAGCAGCTAGCGCACAGAATACATTCGTACAGGCCGTCGAGCTCGTCGCGCTCTTCCGGCGACTGCAGACGTTCCTTTTCCGGCGGCGGCGTATCGTTGATCAGGTACGGCTTGATCGAGTGATACTGATTGAAGAACTGCGTGAAGTCGCAGATCAGGTCGCGCACGACGGGCAGGCCCGGCAGCGGACGCAGCACGATCTTCTGCGGCAGGTCGTTCATGTTCTGCAAGCAGGCCAGACCGTTCTTGCCGTTGATGTTCATCGCGTCCGAACCGCACACGCCTTCACGGCACGAACGACGGAACGACAAGGTTTCGTCCATCGCTTTCAGCTTGAGCAGCGCGTCGAGCAGCATGCGTTCGTGCGAGTCGATTTCGATCTCGTACGTTTGCATGCGCGGCGCCGCGTCCTTGTCCGGATCGTAGCGGTAAATTTCAAATGTACGCTTGGCCATTTCTGAATTCCTTTGACTTGTGCCTTAGAAGGTACGCGCTTTCGGCGGCACCGATTCGACGGTCAGCGGTTGCATCTGAACCGGCTTGTAGTCGAGGCGATCGCCTTCGCTGTACCACAGCGTATGGCGCAGCCAGTTTTCGTCGTCGCGATGTTCGAAGTCGTCTTGCGCGTGCGCGCCGCGGCTTTCCTTGCGCGCTTCGGCGGAAACCATCGTGGCGCGGGCCACTTCGATCAGGTTCTCCACTTCCAGCGCTTCAATACGTGCCGTGTTGAACACCTTCGACTTGTCTTTCAGGTAGATGTTGTCGACACGATCAGCCACTTCACGAATCCGCTCAACGCCTTCGGCCAGCAGCTTTGATGTGCGGAACACGCCGGCGTGCGCCTGCATCGTGGAACGAATGTCGGCCGCCACGGTTTGCGAGTATTCGCCCGACGTGGACTTGTCCAGCTTGTTCAGACGAGCCAGTGAGAAATCGGCAGCGTCGGCCGGCAGCGGCTTGTGCTCCTTGATGTCCTTCACGTGCTTGACGATGTGGTTGCCGGCCGCGCGGCCGAACACCACCAGGTCGAGCAGCGAGTTCGTGCCGAGACGGTTTGCGCCGTGCACCGACACGCACGAGCATTCGCCCACTGCGTAGAAACCGTTGACGACTTCCTTGTGATCCCGCGACGTGCCAACGACCTGGCCGTTGATGTTCGTCGGGATACCACCCATTTGATAGTGGATGGTCGGCACAACCGGAATCGGCTCTTTAATACAGTCGACGTTCGCGAACTTCATGGCGATTTCGCGGATCGACGGCAGACGCTTCATGATCGTCTCAGCGCCGATGTGCGACAGGTCGAGCAGCACGTGATCCTTGTTCGGACCCACGCCGCGGCCTTCCTTGATTTCCTGGTCCATCGAACGCGAAACGAAGTCGCGCGGCGCCAGATCCTTCAGCGTCGGCGCGTAGCGTTCCATGAAACGCTCGCCGTTCGAGTTACGCAGAATGCCGCCTTCACCACGCACGCCTTCGGTAATCAGCACGCCCGCGCCGGCCACGCCGGTGGGATGGAATTGCCAGAATTCCATGTCTTGCAGTGCGATGCCCGAACGCGCAGCCATACCCAGGCCGTCACCGGTGTTGATGAACGCGTTCGTGGATGCGGCGAAGATCCGGCCTGCACCGCCCGTAGCGAACAGCGTGGTCTTCCCTTCGAGGATATAAACGTCGCCGGTTTCCATTTCCAGCGCGGTCACGCCAAGCACGTCTCCGTCGGCGTCGCGGATCAGATCCAGCGCCATCCATTCGACGAAGAATTGCGTCTTGGCAGCAACGTTTTGCTGGTACAGCGTATGCAGCAGCGCGTGACCAGTACGGTCAGCGGCCGCGCAAGCGCGTTGCACCGGCTTTTCGCCGTAGTTGGCGGTGTGGCCGCCGAACGGGCGTTGGTAAATCGTGCCGTCAGCGTTGCGGTCGAACGGCATGCCGAAGTGTTCGAGCTCATACACGGCGTTCGGTGCTTCACGGCACATGAACTCGATCGCGTCCTGGTCTCCGAGCCAGTCGGAACCCTTGATCGTGTCGTAGAAGTGATAGTGCCAATTGTCTTCGCTCATGTTGCCGAGCGAAGCGCCGATGCCGCCTTGGGCAGCGACCGTGTGCGAACGCGTCGGGAACACCTTGGACAGCACGCAAACCGACAGGCCGGCGCGCGCGAGTTGCAGCGAAGCGCGCATCCCCGAGCCGCCTGCGCCGACGATAACCACGTCAAACTTGCGACGCGGCAGAGAATTCTTGATTGCAGCCATTCTTTTACACTCTCCAGAGAATCTGCGCAGCGTAGCCCGCACATGCGAGCAGCCAGACGATCGTCAGCGCTTGAAGAAACAGGCGCGTGCCAACGGGCTTCACATAGTCCATCCAGATGTCGCGGATACCAACCCACGCGTGATAGAACAGCGACAGCAGCGTGACAAACGTGGCGAGCTTCATCCATTGCGTTGCAAAGATCGAGGCCCAGCCGTCATACGAGAAATCGCGCGCGCCGAAGAACCACGCGAGCAGAATCACCGTGTAGACGGCCATGATGCAGGCGGTAATGCGCTGGGCGAGCCAGTCGCGCAGACCGTAATGTGCGCCGACGACGAGACGCTTCGGACCGATTCGGTTATTAGCTGCCATTTTTTTAGAATGCTCCGAAGAGTTTGAGCGCAAAAGCAAT
Organism: Paraburkholderia sediminicola; assembly: GCF_046026675.1. GTDB lineage: Bacteria > Pseudomonadota > Gammaproteobacteria > Burkholderiales > Burkholderiaceae > Paraburkholderia > Paraburkholderia sediminicola_F. Next base: position 3,969,295 of record NZ_JAQQEY010000002.1, read on the forward strand.
CGTCAGAAGCGACGAAACGACCAGCACCACGATGGAGGTTTGCTTACCCTTCTCTTTAGTCGTGAGGCCGTGGCTCGTGTCCATGAACAGGTGACGGACACCGGCGCAGAAGTGGAACAGGAAGGCCCACGCGAGAACGAGCGTGATGAGCTTGACAATGATGTTGGAGAGGAAGCCCTTGAAGACTTCGAAACTGAGTTCGGAAGTCAGGCTCTGATCGAAGAGGTACAGCAGGAACGGAAGAAAAACAAAAAGCAGCCCACCGCTTAAGCGATGCAAGATCGACACGCGCCCCGCTAGCGGGAGACGGTATGCCGTCAAAATCTGCCCGATACCGATGTTCCGGAATTCCGGCCTCGGTTTTTTTACGGCTTCAGCCATGCTAGACCCCTACTATGTAGTCACACTAATCCGCAATTTTAGCGCCTTTTTATATCGCGCTGCAGCGAAAACCACTACAGGTCCGTTACAGCGTGCGCAATAAAGGCACCGTCAAACAGGCGCGCGTGTGGGACGCGACGCCCTTTTTCATCCCGATTCAGCTCAGATCGTTCTGATAGTAATACCCGGTTGTGACATACCAACCACGGCGCACCTCAACCGGCCGGTCTCCATATGTATAGGAGACGCGCTCGACCGAAAGCAACGGGAAACCCGCGGGCACACTCAACAGATCAGCGACCGACGGATCAGCCGCGACCGCGCGGATCTTCTCCGTTGCGCGGATCATGCGTGTGCCGAATTCCGTCTCGAACATTGCATAGAGGGGACCTTTATACTCCGACAGCCGCTCGAGCGTGAGCCCGCGAAACACTGCGCCGGGCAACCAGATTTCGTCGAGTACGGTGACTTCACCGTCGAACTGCAGCAGGCGCTTGATCAACACCACCGGATCGGCGGGTTTCAGATCGAGTTGCCGGGCGATGTCCGCCGAAGCACGCAAACGCCGGCATTCAAGCAGGCGGCTGACGTGCGGATGTTCCGCGCCGTCATCGGCCAGTAATCTGAGGAAGCGAAACTGGGCGCGATCTTCATTGTGCGTTGCAACAAACGTACCCTTGCCCTGGCGGCGCACCAGCAGGTTGTCGGCGGCAAGCTCGTCGATCGCTTTGCGCACTGTTCCCTGACTGACCTTGAATCTGGCCGCCAATTCGACTTCACTAGGAATGATCTCGCCAGGTTTCCATTCGCCGGTTTCGAGGCTCTGCGTAATCAAGCCCTTGATCTGCTGATACAAGGGGCTGAAAGTGGGCGACGTAGCGGGCGTAGCAGCGGATACACCCTCGCCCGTGGCCCCATGGCCGTTCGGATTCGCGGTGTTCGCCTGGTTCGAAGTCATCCGCGCATTTCATCATAAAGGGCCGGGCCGCGTCTAGGGTTTTCCCCGCAACAGATATGTCTTATATAAGACATAAGATAATGTTGACTTTGTGTCTGACGGCTCCTACACTCCTTGTCGAGCAAGGGTTTGCGGGGGTTTCGGCGGCTGTTTTGCACGATGCAATACAGCGCCGCAGCGCACCGGCAGCCACTCTGCGCCATGCTGTTCCCACGCAGTCCAGGTTTCGATTCGCCGCCATTCGTTGGTCAGACGCTTGCCGAAACGCGCTGTTTGCAGGAGCCCGCATCGTGCAGCGGCTACCCGGCGCCAGGATGCCCCGCTCCCCGCTAGTAGTACAGGTTTCCAGCATGGCGGTCTCGCCGCAGCGCGCCGCACAGCCTCGACACATTCCGAGGCCGTACGCGAACAGTGAATTCCGCCGTGTTTCACAACGCTTCGCTGAACGCGCATATAGAATGGCGTTTTCCCTAGCGTCTAACGCATCGTCCTGGAGATTTCTCAATGGCTAAGCCCGCAAAGCGCGTTGCCGTCACCGGCGCCGCAGGTCAAATCGCTTACTCCCTACTGTTCCGCATCGCCAATGGCGATCTGCTCGGTAAGGACCAGCCGGTTATCCTGCAACTGCTCGACCTGCCGCAAGCGCAAGGCGCCGTCAAAGGCGTCGTGATGGAACTGGATGATTGCGCATTCCCGCTGCTGTCGGGTGTCGTGATCACTGACGACCCGAAGGTTGCATTCAAGGATGCAGACGTTGCCCTGCTGGTTGGCGCACGTCCGCGTTCGAAAGGCATGGAGCGTAAAGACCTGCTGTCGGCAAACGCCGAAATCTTCACGGTTCAGGGCAAGGCGCTGAACGAAGTCGCCAGCCGCGATGTGAAGGTGCTGGTGGTCGGCAACCCGGCCAACACCAACGCTTACATCGCCATGAAGTCGGCGCCGGATCTGCCGAAGAAGAACTTCACCGCCATGCTGCGCCTCGACCACAATCGCGCGCTGTCGCAACTGGCCGCCAAGTCGGGCAAGCCGGTCGCTTCGATCGAAAAACTGGCTGTGTGGGGCAACCACTCGCCGACCATGTACCCGGACTTCCGCGTTGCAACGGCAGAAGGTCAAGACCTGACCAAGCTGATCAACGACGAAGAATGGAACCGCAACACGTTCATCCCGACCGTCGGCAAGCGGGGCGCCGCGATCATCGAAGCGCGCGGCCTGTCGTCGGCAGCGTCGGCAGCTAACGCTGCGATCGACCACGTGCGTGACTGGGTGCTCGGCACGAACGGCAAGTGGGTCACGATGGGTATCCCGTCGGACGGTTCGTACGGCATTCCGGAAGACATCATCTACGGTGTGCCGGTTACGTGCGAAAACGGCGAGTACAAGCGCGTTGAAGGTCTGGCAATCGACGCGTTCTCGCGCGAAAAGATGGACGGCACGCTGAACGAGCTGCTCGAAGAGCGCGAAGGCGTTCAACATCTGCTCGGCTAAGCCCTGATGCAGACGAACCGGAACTCCGAAGCATCACAGCGGCGGGTTCCGGTTTTTTACGTGCGAATGCCGGTACGTCCCACGAAATTGCGGTTCACTTCGCAATTTGTCGTGCCAGTATTCGCCTCTGATTCGAACGCGCTTTGCGTCATGACTGGCTGATCGCCGAGCAGAACGCGTCCGAATCCGATTTACCCACCCGACCACCCAGAATCCTGACGCCGAAGATGCGCGCCCTCACACCCGCCGAAGTGCTGTTTGACGGCGAAGTGCCGCCCGCTGTGCTGCCTGCCTGCGATCACTACGCCGGCAGCGAGAAGCTGATGCTGAAATCACTGGCATTGCAGCAGCAACTCGGCCCGGTGTTCGACATCACGCTCGATTGCGAAGACGGCGCGCAGGTTGGCCGCGAAGCGGAACACGCGGAGTTGGTTGCGTCGCTGCTGGGCAGCGAGCATGACCGCTTCGGCCGCGTCGGCGTGCGGATCCACGACTTCGATCACGCGCACTGGCGTGACGACGTCCGTCTCATTCTTCGCGCTGCAAAGCGAGCGCCCGCTTACATCACCCTGCCGAAAATCCGCAATGTTCCCGATGCCGCCGAAATGGTCGCGTTCATCGAGGCGACGCGGCGTGAACTCGGCATCGCGCAACCTGTTCCGGTGCAATTGCTGGTCGAAACGCATGGCGCGTTGACGCGCGTGTTCGATCTGGCCGCGCTCCCCGGCGTCGAGGCGTTGAGCTTCGGCCTGATGGACTTCGTTTCCGCGCACGACGGCGCGATTCCCGATACCGCCATGCGCTCGCCCGGTCAGTTCGATCATCCGCTGGTGCGGCGCGCGAAACTCGAGATTTCGGCGGCCTGCCATGCGTTCGGCAAGGTGCCGTCGCATAACGTCAGCACCGAAGTGCGCGACATGAGCGTGGTTGCAAACGACGCCGCCCGTGCCCGCAACGAGTTCGGCTACACGCGCATGTGGAGCATCCATCCGGCGCAGATCGAAGCGATCGTCGCGGCATTTGCTCCGCGCGACGAAGAAATCGTCACTGCTGCCGAAATTCTGCTGGCTGCGCAGTCGGCGCAATGGGGACCGACGCGCCATCGCGACACGTTGCACGACCGGGCAAGCTATCGCTACTACTGGTCGGTGCTGCGTCGCGCGCAATCCACGGGTCGCGCCGTCCCGCAAGACGCCGCGCCGCTCTTCACGAAAGTGGGCGCTAACGGGCAAGCCGCATCATGAGCACGATGGTCGATGCAGTGGCCAGCGTGGCAGCGCTGGGAGGCGCCCTCGCGTGGCGCCGTACAAGCAAATCAGAGCCGCGTCTCGCTCGGCAGGAAACAGACGTCGAATGCGTGGTTCAACCGGAAACAATGAGCGAGCACAAAGGAGATTGCGGGAGATGAGCGAGACGACGCAAACCGCCGGTGCACAAGGCGAGAACGAACCTAAAAGCGGTTTCAAACCGAAGAAATCCGTCGCGCTGTCCGGCGTGACGGCTGGCAACACCGCGCTGTGCACGGTCGGCAAGACCGGCAACGACCTGCATTACCGCGGCTACGACATTCTCGACATCGCCGGTGCATGCGAATTCGAAGAGATCGCGTATCTGCTGGTCCACGAAAAGCTGCCGACGCAGGCTGAACTCACCGCCTACAAGACGAAACTCAAGGCGCTGCGCGGTTTACCCGCGAACGTCAAAGCCGCGCTGGAGTGGATTCCGGCCGCCGCTCACCCGATGGACGTGATGCGCACCGGCGTGTCGGTGCTCGGCACCGTGCTGCCCGAGAAAGACGACCACAACCTGCCGGGCGCACGCGACATCGCCGACAAGCTAATGGCCTCGCTCGGTTCGATGCTGCTGTACTGGTACCACTACTCGCACAACGGCAAGCGCATCGAGGTCGAAACCGACGACGACTCGATTGGCGGCCACTTCCTGCACCTGCTGCACGGCGTGGAGCCGTCGAAGGCGTGGGTTGACGCGATGCATGTGTCGCTGAACCTGTACGCCGAGCATGAATTCAACGCGTCGACGTTCACTGGCCGCGTGATCGCGGGCACGGGTTCGGATATCTACTCGGCGATTACCGGTGCAATCGGCGCACTGCGCGGCCCGAAGCACGGTGGCGCGAACGAAGTCGCGTTCGAGATCCAGTCGCGCTATCAGACGCCGGATGAGGCCGAAGCCGATATCCGCAAGCGTGTCGAAAACAAGGAAGTGGTGATCGGTTTCGGTCACCCGGTGTACACGATCTCCGACCCGCGCAATAAGGTCATCAAGGAAATCGCGAAGAAGCTGTCGAAGGACACGGGCAACCTGAAGCTGTTCAACATCGCCGAGCGACTTGAAACAGTGATGGCAGATGTGAAAAAGATGTTTCCAAATCTCGACTGGTTCAGTGCGGTTTCGTATCACATGATGGGCGTGCCGACGGCGATGTTCACGCCGCTGTTCGTGATCGCCCGCACGGCAGGCTGGAGTGCGCACATCATCGAGCAACGGATCGACAACAAGATCATTCGTCCGAGTGCGAATTACACCGGTCCAGAGAATTTGAAGTTCGCGCCGCTAAATAGGAGAAAATAGCGGTCGCTGTGCGCTTTCGAAGCGCGTGCAGTTCAACCCTCGCGGTTGCCAGGACCGGTAGCCCGCTACTGTTCAACTGAAACTAGATAGAAAGGTTCTCCTCCATGAATAAGCTGTTGATCGCCGCCGTAATCGGCGCTTTGTCCACGACGATGCTGACCGTTGCGACGGACGCCGCTGCACAAACCACCACCACGCCGGCTGCCAAGGCTGTGCCGAAGAAGCCGCAACCGAAACGCCTGATCAAGCGCAAGGCCAATCCGGCCAAGGAAGCGAAGGTTGATCCGGTGCCGGAAGGTGCGGAAAAGTGGTCGTGCAACGAAGGTCTGGCATTCGACCTGAAGGGCGACATGAAGCGCGACCAGATCGTCACGGTTCACTGGGCGAACAAAAACTACAATCTGCCGCGCGAAGCCACCACCACGGGCGCAGACCGCTTCCACGACGCCGCATCGGGTATGGACCTGGTCGTGATCCCGACGAAGGCAATGCTGTTCTCGGATAAGGACAGCTCGCGTCTGGCCGACGAATGCAAGACGGCAGCCATGCAACAAGGCGCACCGGCTCCGACGCAATCGAACGCGATCGACAAGACCAGCAACTAATCAGTTACATCAGGAAAGCTCCCCGATGTCCGCTCCGATTTCCAACGTGCGACCCGACCCGGACTCAGTCCTGGTCGATATCGTCGATTACGTACTGGAATTCCCGATCGACAGCACGCTCGCGCTGGACACCGCGCGTAACTGCCTGATCGATACGCTCGGCTGCGGACTCGAGGCGCTCACCTATCCTGCCTGCACCAAGCTGATGGGACCGATTGTGCCGGGCACGATCGTCCCCAATGGCGCCAAGGTACCGGGCACGTCGTTCCAGCTGGACCCGGTTCAGGCCGCCTTCAACATCGGCGCAATGATCCGCTGGCTGGACTTCAACGACACTTGGCTGGCTGCCGAATGGGGTCATCCGTCGGATAACCTCGGCGGGATTCTGGCGACGGCCGATTGGCTCTCGCGCAGTGCCATCGCAGCGGGCAAACAGCCGCTGACGATGAAAGACGTCTTGATCGGCATGATCAAGGCGCACGAAATTCAAGGCTGTATCGCGCTCGAAAACTCGTTCAATAAGGTCGGACTCGATCACGTATTGCTGGTGAAGCTGGCTTCCACTGCCGTGGTCGGCCAACTGATCGGTTTGACGCGCGATGAGTTGATCAACGCGGTATCGCAGGCGTTTGTCGATGGGCATGCGCTGCGCACCTACCGTCATGCGCCGAATACCGGTTCGCGCAAATCGTGGGCCGCGGGCGACGCAACGTCGCGCGCCGTGCGCCTCGCGTTGATCGCGAAGACCGGCGAGATGGGCTATCCGTCGGTGCTGACCGCGAAGACGTGGGGCTTTTACGATGTCCTCTTCAAGGGCAACGCGTTCAAGTTCCAGCGTCCGTACGGCTCGTATGTGATGGAAAATGTGCTGTTTAAAATCTCGTTCCCGGCCGAATTCCACGCTCAGACGGCGGTGGAAGCGGCGATGACTTTGCACGCGCAACTCGCCGCAGCAGGCAAGCGCGTGGAAGACATTAAGAAAATCACGATTCGCACGCACGAAGCCGCGATCCGCATCATCGACAAGAAAGGTCCCCTGAACAATCCGGCCGACCGCGATCACTGTATTCAGTACATGATCGCCGTGCCGCTGATCCACGGCCGCCTGACGGCCGCGGATTATGAAGATTCGATCGCGCAGGACGCGCGTATCGATGTGCTGCGCGCCAGGATGGCGTGTGTCGAAGACGCGCAGTTCACGAAGGATTACCACGATCCGGAGAAGCGTTCGATCGCCAATGCACTGACGGTCGAATTCAACGATGGGTCGACGTTCGACGAAGTTGTAGTCGAATACCCGATCGGTCACAAACGTCGTCGCGAAGACGGGATTCCGTTGCTGGTCGAGAAGTTCAAGACCAATCTCGCGCGCCGCTTTCCGGTCAGGCAACAACTGGCGATTCTCGACGTGTCGCTCGATCAGGCAAGGCTCGAAGCCATGCCGGTCAATGAATACGTCGATTTGTACGTCATCTAGTTAAGTACAGTAGTTCCGCGATCAAACCAAGGAAAACACCATGGCCCACAACCTCCACAAAACGCTCAAGGAATTCGACAGCGGTTCCGGCAAAGGCAAGTTCTACTCCCTGCCGCAACTCGGCAAGGCACTGAACATCAAGATCGACCGCCTGCCGGTTTCGATCCGTATCGTGCTGGAATCGGTGCTGCGTAACTACGACGGCAAGAAGATCGCCGAAGAACACATCACGCAACTCGCGAACTGGAAGCCGACCGCTGCGCGCGTCGACGAAATCCCGTTCGTCGTGTCGCGCGTCGTGCTGCAAGACTTTACCGGCGTGCCGCTGCTCGCCGATATCGCTGCGATGCGCGGTGTCGCGAAACACATGGGCAAGGATCCGAAGTCGATCGAACCGCTGGTCCCGGTCGATCTGGTGGTCGATCACTCGGTGCAGATCGATCACTTCCGCGAAAAGAACGCGCTCGATCTGAACATGAAACTGGAATTCCAGCGCAACAACGAGCGCTACCAGTTCATGAAGTGGGGCATGCAGGCATTCGACACGTTCAAGGTCGTGCCGCCGGGCGTCGGTATCGTTCACCAGGTGAACCTGGAATACCTCGCACGCGGTGTGCACAAGAAGGCCGAAGGCGCGGACACCGTGTACTACCCGGATTCGCTGGTCGGCACCGACAGCCACACCACCATGATCAACGGTATCGGCGTGGTGGGCTGGGGTGTGGGCGGTATCGAAGCTGAAGCCGGTATGCTCGGCCAGCCGGTGTACTTCCTGACGCCAGACGTGGTGGGCGTTGAACTGAAGGGCAAACTGCGCGAAGGCCTGACGGCGACCGACCTGGTCCTGACCGTCACCGAACTGCTGCGCAAGGAAAAGGTTGTCGGCAAGTTCGTCGAGTTCTTCGGCGAAGGCACGAAGTCGCTGTCGCTGCCGGATCGCGCGACGATCGGCAACATGGCGCCGGAATACGGCGCAACCATGGGCTTCTTCCCGGTCGACGAAAAAACCATCGACTACTTCAAGGGCACGGGCCGCACCGACGCAGAAATCTCCGCCTTCGAAAACTACTTCAAGGCGCAAGGTCTGTTCGGTATTCCGAAGGCTGGCCAGATCGACTACACCAAGGTCGTCACGCTGGATCTCGGCACGGTGACGCCGTCGCTGGCAGGTCCGAAGCGCCCGCAAGACCGTATCGAAATCGGTCATGTGAAGTCGACCTTCAGCGACCTGTTCTCGAAGCCGGTGGCAGAAAACGGCTTTGCGAAGAAGTCGGAAGACCTCGACGCGCAATACACGACGAGCAACGGCGTCGACGTGAAGAACGGCGACATCCTGATCGCCGCCATCACGTCGTGCACGAACACGTCGAACCCGAGCGTGCTGCTGGCGGCTGGTTTGCTGGCCAAGAAGGCAGTGGAAGCCGGCCTGACGGTCGCTCCGCACATTAAGACTTCGCTGGCTCCAGGATCGCGTATCGTCACGGAATACCTGACGAAGACCGACTTGATGAAGTACCTCGACAAGCTCGGTTTCACGCTGGCCGCTTACGGTTGCACGACCTGTATCGGTAACGCGGGCGACCTGACACCGGAACTGAACGAAGCGATCACGAAGAACGACATCGTCGCGGCAGCGGTTCTGTCGGGCAACCGTAACTTCGAAGCGCGTATTCACCCGAACATCCGTGCGAACTTCTTGGCCTCGCCGCCGCTGGTTGTCGCTTACGCGATCGCCGGCAACATCACGCGCGACCTGATGACCGAACCGGTCGGCAAGGGCAAGGGCGGCAAGGACATCTACCTGGGCGACATCTGGCCGACCAGCGAAGAAGTCGACGCGCTGCTCAAGTTCGCGCTGGACGCAGACGCGTTCCGCAAGAACTACGCGTCGCTGACCAAGAAGGGCGACCTGTGGAGCAAGATCGAAGGCGAGGAAGGTCAAGTCTACGACTGGCCGAAGTCGACCTACATCGCTGAGCCGCCGTTCTTCGGCAAGGACTTCTCGATGACGCCGGCCGACAGCATCGCGCCGGTCAAGGGCGCGCGCGCACTGGGCATTTTCGGTGACTCGGTCACGACCGACCACATCAGCCCGGCAGGCTCGATCAAGGAAGACTCGCCGGCAGGCAAGTGGCTGAAGGCAAACGGCGTGCAGAAGGCCGACTTCAACAGCTACGGCTCGCGCCGCGGCAACCACGACGTGATGATGCGCGGCACGTTCGCGAACGTCCGGATCAAGAACCTGATGATCCCGGCAAAGGCAGACGGCACGCGTGTGGAAGGCGGCCTGACGATTCACCAGCCGAGCGGCGAACAGGAGTCGATCTATGACGCAGCGATGAAGTATATCGACGCCGGCACGCCGACTGTTGTGTTCGCGGGCGAAGAGTACGGCACGGGCTCGTCGCGTGACTGGGCTGCCAAGGGTACGCAATTGCTGGGCGTGAAGGCTGTGGTTGCTCGCAGCTTCGAGCGGATCCACCGTTCGAACCTGGTCGGCATGGGCGTGCTGCCGCTGCAGTTCAAGGGCTCGGATAGCGTGCAATCGCTCGGCATCACCGGCGAAGAAACGTACGACGTGGAAGGCTTGGGTTCAGACTTCAAGCCGCAGCAGGAAGTGACGCTGGTGATTCGCGGCAAGGACGGCAAGGAGAAGCGTGTGCAGGTTCTGCTGCGTATCGACACGCCGATCGAAGTCGACTACTACAAGCACGGCGGGATTCTGCCATTCGTGCTGCGTTCGTTGCTGGCTGCTTGAGGTATTTGCTTACGCGTGCTGTATCTGCGTAAGCGCTGTTTTGCAGGGGCTGCGTCCTGTGGAGGACGCAGCTGACTTTAGAAGCCCGGCTTTGGCCGGGCTTTTTTTATGGCCCCGCGCGCTCCTGTTGTTACTTGAAGGCATCGGGGTTGTCGGTGATCCTGCGTTGGGTCATCCGGGCATTCCAGCTGGTATCGGACGGTACGCTTGCACGCATGGTCGGGGCCGGACGATGTTGCTGGGCAGCCCAGTTCATCCACGACGCGTCCTCTGTCGAAGCATCGTTACGTGGTGCGCCGGCGCTTGTGGTCCATTCGGGCTGCTTTGACGCCGCAGGCTTGCTAACCGGATGAGTGGTGCGATTTAGCGCCACACGTTCGTCTACATGCGTTTTGGACAGGCGCGTTGCCTCGACCGGCTTGACCGTTTTCTTCGCCTGCGTCGCGGTAACACTGGTGCGGGCTACGGTCTGATCCGCTCGCTTAGACGCGACACTAGACGACGGTACCGACGGCGCGACCTGGCTCCACGTGCGTTCAGTGAGCGTGGACACGGCAGCGGACCCATCGCCATTCTGCGCGGCTTGCGCAAGCGTGGCCGACGGCGCCAAGGCAGCCTGCGTTGACACTGGAGGAAGCGCCGGTACAGCCTGCTCGTCGCGGTGCTGTTCCAGCAAGTCGGCATTGACTGGAGCCACGGGCGCCGCACTCGCGACCACCGCAACCAGCGGAACCGGTGTCTTCTCGGCGGCAATCTCAGGCTGCCAGGCAGCGACGGCCGGCGTAACTGCTACCGCGTTCGTATTCTCCACGTCCTTCATTGCACAAGTGACGAGCAGCCAGGTCAGCGCAATCGTGCAACCGGCAAAAATACCTGCCGCCAGCAAATAGTCCGAACGCGACGAACGCGCAGGAAGCTTGCCCATCTCCAGATAGCGCTTGGCCTCCGCCATCTCCGCATCAAAACGATGGGAATCCGTGCGTCGCGGTGGCGCCTTGTAGAACAGAACATGCTTTACGCCCGGCGGGAACGGACTCGGATGAGCCTGCTGGGGCTTACGCTGCACGGCATCCTGGATTGCTTGTTGCGCTGCGGTCTGTGCCGCACGTCGCCGCGCACCGAACGGGGGCGGCAAGCCATCGAAGGGCCGCGGCTTCGGAATCGCCAGATTGCCTTCGATCAAGGCCAGCGGTCGGTTCATCGTAAGGTACTCCGGTGTGTGTCGATCGCTGCGTCAAGTTGCGTGACCAGGGTCCTGGCGCGCGCCATGAGTGCGTGGATGAAAGCCACATCGTGTTCCAGCGGCGCGACACTGGCGCGCCGCAGCGCTTCCATCAAACTGCGTGCGCCGACCAAGCCTACGGCTCCGCTCAATCTATGCAGCAACGTGCGCTGCCCGGCGATGTCGCCTTGGCGATTCAGCCTGCTCAGGCGCTCCAGATCGTCGTCCATCGAATGGCGCCAGGCGCTCAGAAACGTGTGGAGATTGATGCCCTCTTCAGATAACGCATCGAGATAGCGAAGTTCGAAAGGTTCAGATAGGGCATCTGCGGACGCTTCCGGCGGTTGCGCGGCAGTGCCCATCAGGGGCGCTCGCTCGTTGCGTGGTGATTCCGCGAACGGCTCCCATTGATGCACGGCAAACGGCGCACCGAAGCGTGCGCGAGCGCCAGAATCCGACCCGCTTGCGATAAAGAGTTCGCCCTGCATGCGCTGCGCGAGTATCTGGCAGAGCGCCAAGCAAGCATCCATGTCGCCAAACTGCTCGCCTGCCAACGATTCGGCCGCGCTCGGCCCGAACAGTTGCAACTGGGCGGCGTGTTGGGTGTGTTTACCGGTGTCCGTCACGCTGATGGAAATCCCCTGTGAACCAGCGTTCAACGACTCAGCATGTACGACGAGCAAAATCTGGCCTTGCGTGCTGAGTTGGATCGTGCGGCTAACCAGGTGGAAGAATATCTGACCAAGCCGGGCACTATCCGCGAGAATCCACGCGGCCACCGTTTGATCGATGCTTGAGTTCAAGCGCAAGCCGCGCTGAGCCGCGGACGGGGACAACAGCGCGATAACGCCATCAACGAGGTCACGCATGTTCGTCGCGCTTTCGTCGAAAACAAAGGCACGCGACTCCAGTGGCGAAGCATCCAATAGGTCGTGAAGCGTTTGGCCCCATGTACGCACTGCCGACTGGATCACAGGCATCTGTGCGCGTTGAGCGGATGGCATTGCTGCCGCTTCGAGAGACTCAAGTAGACCTGCCACTGCAGTCAGCGGAGCTTCTGCATAGAGGCGCATCGCGCCGAGGAGCCAGAGCCGCTCCTGCTTTGCGGCGGCGCTCGCCTGGACGGACGCTGCGGCGCGCGCAGCCTGCTCCCGCGCTTCGGCTGCATCGCACCGGCGTGTCCATTTGTCTTCTGCATGGTGCAGTTTTTCCGCAGCACGTCTCAGCGCTGCACGAGACAGGCACGCGCCGGCCAGTGCAACGACCGCCGGTGCGGCGAGTGCCAATAGCCACGTTTGCTGCTCGATTGCGGCATGACGCGCGACCGTCGCCAGTTGGCTCGTGGCATCGCGGCTATCAGGCGAACCAAGCTTAAAAGACCCACTGCCAGCGGTCCCTTCGCGCGAATCGAGTTCACGAGTCGGTTGTCCGAGTTGCCCGACTGCGTCGCGCGCGGCCAGCGCTGCGTGCGCACGCGAATCGTCGACTTGCAGCATGCGCGGCGTGCCGTCGGCTAACGGCGCCGCGTTGGCGCGCACCGAGAGCAGGCTCAGCAGTGCAAATGCAAAGAGACAACCCAACATCGTCGCGAAACGGATCGAAGTGAGTCCCGTCGCATTTCGAGGGAAAGTGTGAGAGAGGCGCGATGTACGACGACGCGCACCCGCTGAAGAACCAGGCAGGCCCATTTTATTCATAGCCCGCAAAACTCAGTCGATCAGCCTGTGCAGCGACGCAAACTCGATTAGCGCGGCCAACGATGACAAACCAAGTTTTTCCTGGATGCGACTCTTGTATGTGCTCACCGTCTTGTCGCTTATAAACAGCGCGTCGCCGATCGCCTTGTTTGACATACCTTTCGAGAGCATCTGCAGAATCACGAGTTCCTTATCCGATAACAGCGCCAGCCGGCCTTCTTCACCCGTCACATTCGCGGAAGGGGACATGCCGGCGCCGTTGGCCGTGACCGGAAACACCGTATAGCCCGCCAGGACAGCCTCGACGCCACGCAGGATTTCCTTCATCTCCTGCGACTTTGCAACGAAACCGTGCACCCCGGAGCGCATCACCCGCGGCGCGAACGTAGCCGGGTCCTGCCCCGACAGCACCAGAACGCGAATCGACGGATAGGCGAGTTTGAGACGCGGAATGACATCGAGCCCGCTGATGCGCGGAATATCGAGATCGAGTATCGCCAGCTTCGGCGTGTGCTGCCGGGCCAATTCGACAGCGGTTTGCCCATTGTCGGCCTCGATCACCTCTTCAACGCCAAGCAGTTGCATGAGCTGCATCTTGATGACCAGTCGAAATGCGGGGTGGTCGTCAATAACCAGAATCGTAGACATATATTGCATTCCTAATGAACACATCCCTTGCCTTGCTGACGCTGGATACCATTGCGTATCCAATCCGATGTGCGCGCAAATGCGTTCCCACCTCGCGGCGGGAAACTGCAGGGAATTATTATTAATTGGCTCGTCGCTGAGCCGGGATATAACGCGGGCTAGTCGAAATATCGACAGGCTTTGACGTCGGCATTCGCTGACGCCGACAGTCATCCATGACACGTGGGCTCGCTACGAGGCGCCGTGCATGAATTCAATCTCGACACGCCGATTCGGTCCAAGACATCGCACTAGTTCGTCGCGATTCGTTTGAGTGCAAACGACAACCTGTTTAGTGCTGCCCTCGCCTTGCGCGGTTATCGGCAATGTCACGCCGTGGCTGCGCAGATATTGCTGGACCGTCTGTGCGCGCCGCAACGACAGACTCTGGTTATAGGCATCGCTGCCGAGGCGGTCGGCGAAGCCCGTGATCCTGAGCTCGCGTATAGCGGAACCCTGCTTCAGGCCAGTTGCGACATCATCGAGATTTTGCCGACCAGCTGGCAAGATTGCAGCCTCGTCACCGCCGTTGAAACGGAACAGGGAATCGGCGCGCAACGTAATTTTTTGCGGAGCCTGCGCTGCGGGTACGGGCGCCGCAGTCTGCTTCGCCTCCTTGCATTGCAAGGCCGTTTCCGCCGACTTCCGCAAGTTCTGCTGCACCTCAGGCAGGCGCTTTTCAGCGCTGGAGAAACTACGCGTCCAGGCGTCATGCCCGGATTGCATCAGTTCGACCTCGGCACATGCGAGCGGCCGTTGCGCCTCTGGACATTGAGCGATAGCAGGATCAGCCTTGATGGTATTGACGATCGTCCACAGATCCGGGCGCACCGTAGACACGGTGCGCAAGGCCGGGTTAGCAGCGGATAACGGCGTGCCATTTTCAAGGCTCATCGTGATCATCGCCGCCTGGCCAATGGCTTCCTCGACGAAACCCCAGTGATCGCTACCCTGCCGGGCCTGTTCGCCGGCATCTAACCAGCATTGCGCCTTCGCGTGAAAATAACTGTTCTTGTCGCCCGACACCTGATCGAGCCGCTGTTGCAACGATGCCAGTGCAGTACGGCTGCTGACGATCGGCGCGTAGGTGTCGACCCATTGCCCGTTGGCCGCGCCGGCGGCCTCGCCTTGCGAGGCGCCGACGCCCGTTTTCAGCACGGTGACATCTTCGATGCCAAGCCGTTCACGCGCGGTATGGTCCGCGCAACCTGATAGGGCCAGCGCGCACGCGAGAATCGTTAGCCGAAATTTCATTGGTTTTCTGCGTCGAGCGCATCTTCTTTAAGAAGGCTCCGAGTATGAAGAGACGCAGACGGACGGGGAATGGGAAGATTCTTAGAAAGACGTCAGAGAGTTGACGCTTTCGGGACAGTTTCGTCAAAGACTTCGAACGAAACTTCGCGTTTCTTGCGCTGCGCCGGCATGACTCAACTCAAGCGGGGACGCCGCTGCGACTAATCGAGAATCTCGTTCAAGTGATCTGCGTCGACACATCGGCAGGGCATTTTGCGGCAACGATGGGCAAGCCTGCTGGGTGCCCAATCGTCTCGCGGGTTGTTAACACTCAGATCTTCACCGCCCGTGCCGCATTCCTTCCCCGCAGCCACTCGAGCGCGAGCAACAAACAGGTGGAAAACACAATCAGAATCGTCGCAAGCGCGGCAATCGTCGGGCTGATGTTCTCGCGAATGCCGGTGAACATCTGCCGCGGCAGTGTCGTTTGATCCGCGCCGGCAAGAAACAACGTCACCACCACTTCATCGAACGACGTTGCGAACGCGAACAGCGCACCCGAAATCACGCCCGGCGCAATCACCGGCAACGTGATACGGAAGAACGTCTTCACCGGATTCGCGCCCAGCGACAAACTGGCGCGTACCAGGTTGTAATTGAAGCCTTGCAGCGTCGCCGCCACCGTCGTCACGACAAATGGCACGCCGAGCGACGCATGCGCGAGAATCAGGCCGATATACGTATTGGCCAACCCAAGCGGCGCAAAGAACAGATACATGCCGACGCCGACCACCACCACCGGCACGATCATCGGCGAAATCAGAATCGCCATCAGCAGCGCCTTGCCGCGGAAGTTCGCCTTGGTCAGACCGATCGCAGCAAGTGTGCCGAGTACGGTTGCGACGACGGTCGCAGAGGGCGCCACGATAAAGCTGTTCTTCGCGGCCATGCGCCACTCGTCGGACGCGATCAGGTTCTGATACCAGCGCAGTGACCACCCCGGAATCGGATACACCAGAAACGTGCTCGACGAAAACGACAGCGGCACAATCGCCAGCACCGGCAGGATCAGATAGAGCAGCGTGAGCACGGCAAGTGCGCGCAGCGCGAAATACCACACGCGCTCAGTTAAGGACGTATGCGGCGCAAACAGGGGCTTGGCTAGTTTCATCGCGAATCAGCTCCGTTCAGGCGTTCAGCCGAGGCTCAGTGACGAACGCGTAAAGCGCCCGTAGATGACATACAGCACCAGCGTCGCTGCGAGCAGCAAGCCGCCAAGCGCACACGCCATGCCCCAATTGATCGTCACGTTGGTGAAGTACGCGACGTAGTAGCTGACCATCTGATCGTTCGGTCCACCGAGCAGTGCCGGCGTGATGTAGTAGCCGATTGCCAGAATGAACACCAACAATGCGCCCGCACCGATGCCCGGATACGTCTGCGGCACATACACGCGCCAGAACGCGGCGAATGGATGACTGCCGAGCGAAATGGCCGCGCGTTGATAGGTCGGCGGAATCGACTTCATCACGCTGTACAACGGCAGAATCATGAACGGCAGCAGAATGTGCGTCATCGAGATATACACGCCGGTGCGGTTGAACAGCAGCGACAATGGATCGTGCAGCAAGCCACTGGCGATCAACGCCTTGTTCACCAACCCCTCGCTTTGCAGAATCACGATCCACGCGGCGACGCGCACGAGGATCGAGGTCCAGAACGGAATCAGCACCAGAATCATCACCAGGTTCGCGCGACGATCGGACAACGTCGAGATCCAGTACGCGAGCGGGTAGCCGAGCAGCAGCGCGAAGAAGGTCACGGCCGCGCCGATCACGAAGGTGCGGCTGAACACGTGGAGATAAATCTGTTGGTCGGGATCGGTCTCCTTGATGTGACCGAACGCGTCCTGCTTATGATCTAAAGAAGCCAGCAGATAGAACGGCGAATACGCGCCGGAATTCTTCGCGATCGCCTGCCAGTAGGCGATGTCATTCCAGCGTTCGTCGAGTTCGACGAACTTCGCGCGAACCTGGGCGGGCGTGAGATTTAACGGCTTGCTGTTGTCGTCGACGAACGGCATTGCGTGCGCCGATTTCGCTACCAGAGAGCGGTAGCCGGGAATTTCGACGTTCAGGCGGCGCGCCAGCGCACCCATGCCGTCGCTATCGGCGACAGCAGTGAGGTCCACGGCCAATGCGGTATACGCTGCATCCGGAGGCGGCGTCTTGCGGTCCCAACCGTGCAACGCATTCAGCGTATGCGGCAAGGCGTTAACCACTTCCGGATTCTGCGCGGCACGCGTCAGCAGAGCACCGATCGGCACAACGAAAATCAGCAGCAGAAAAATGGCGAGCGGGGCAATCAGGAGCAGCGCCACCGCGCGCTTCTTCGCTTCTGCGGCCTTCAGTTCGCGTTTGAGTCGAGCACTCGACTCAGGCGTCGAATCGCCGGCGATCGTCATCGTAGTCACACCCGTCTCCTGTGTCGACTGGAGTTAGCGCTTTAGCGCTTACTCCGGTCCCATGCAAAGCTGTCGACTGGAGTTAGCGCTTTAGCGCTTACTCCAGTCCCATGCATCCGGCCGGGCGCGCACATCGTTCACATATGCGCGCGCGTTTCATTGCATCGATACAACGCGACTTCGGTAACAAAAAAGTCGCGCCTTCTCACAACTAGCCAATTACTTCGAAGCCCACGACGAAAAACGTTGCTCCAGCTCATCACCATGGTCGGTCCAGAACGCGAGATTCTGCAACACCGCGTTCTTGCCGTTCGCCGGCGAGTTCGGCAGATTCGCGAGCGTCTTCGCATCGAGCGACTTGATCGCGGCCACGTTCACCGGACCGTACGCGATGTTGTGCGCGTAGTCCTGTTGCGGCTTCGACGAGATCGAATAAGCGATGTACTTCTCAGCCAGCGCCTTGTTCGGCGTGCCCTTCGGAATCGCCCAATAGTCGAGGTCGTAAATGCTGCCGTTCCACACCACCTTGAGGTTCTTGCCTTCCTTCTGCGCGGCATCGATACGGCCGTTGTACGCAGTGGACATCACCACGTCACCCGCGACCAGGAATTGCGGCGGCTGCGCGCCCGCTTCCCACCACTGGATATTCGGCTTCAGTTCGTCGAGCTTCTTGAACGCGCGGTCCTGGCCTTCCTTGGTAGCGAGCACCTTGTAGACGTCCTTCGGCGGCACGCCGTCGGCCATCAGCGCGAATTCGAGGTTGTAACGCGCGCCCTTGCGCATCGCGCGCTTGCCCGGGAATTTCTTCACGTCCCAGAAATCGGCCCAGCCGGCCGGCGCGGTTTTCAGCTTGTCGGCGTTATACGCGAGTGCCGTCGACCACACGAAGAAGCCCACGCCGCAGGTTTGCGGTGCTTCCGGAATCAGATCCGACTTCTTGCCGATCTTCGACCAGTCGAGCTTCTCATACAGCCCTTCGTCGCAACCACGGCCGATGTCACCCGATTCAACTTCCACCACGTCCCAATTTACGTGCTTCGCTTCGACCATCGCCTTCACTTTGGCCTGCTCACCGTTGTATTCAACGGCGGTCACTTTATTGCTGGTTTGCGTTTCGAACGGCTGGTTGAATGCGACCTTTTGCGCGTCGCCATTCGCACCGCCGAAATTGACGACCGTCAGCTCAGCTGCATTGACTTGCGCGGCGCCCAGCGCGAGCGCCACAGCACCGACAGCGATGGCGCAGCGCGATTTCCCGATCTTGCTCATGGTGTGTTGCTCTCCTTTGGTGGTGTGCTTCAAGCTACGTACAGTGCGACTTGTTATGTGCTGCTTTGGTGAACTGCTTCTTTTGTCTGCGCGGAACGACCTGCGACCCACGCAGTGCGCGCGCTCACGCGCCTGCAAACACTCGCAGATGCTCAGGCGCAAACTCGAGCGCGACGGGCGCGCCAGGTGCGAAGGTTTCAAGTGCATCGGTGCCGAGCGGCACCTTCACAAAGCACTCGTCCTGCTCCGGCAGACCACAGCGCATCCGCACGTGGTCACCGAAATAGATCAGCCCGCGCGCTTCGCCGCTTAGTGCATTGGCGCCAGGCCGTGACACGCCGTTGGCGAGTTTCATGCGCTCAGGCCGGATGCACGCAACCGCCGGCGTGCCCGCCCGCGCACCGCCAATATTGCGTCCTGTGAGCCGTGTGCCGTCAATCAGATGAAACTCGCAGTACTCGCCGTCGACATTGGCGATCGTGCCGCGCAGCTTGTTGCTGTCGCCGATGAAGTTCGCAACGAACTCATTGCACGGCGATTCGTAAAGACGGTCTACGGTATCGAGTTGCTGCACGATGCCCTTGTCGAACACGGCGACGCGGTCGGACATGGTCAGCGCTTCGCCCTGATCGTGCGTGACGTACACGAAGGTGACGCCGAGCTTCTCGTGCAATGATTTAAGTTCGTACTGCATGTGTTCGCGCAACTGCTTGTCGAGTGCGCCGAGCGGCTCGTCCATGAGCACGAGCTTCGGCTCGAACACGAGCGCCCGCGCCAAGGCAATGCGTTGCTGCTGACCGCCAGAAAGCTGCGCCGGGTACCGCTTGGCGAAGCTTTCCATTCGTACCATCTTTAGCGCGTTATTCGTGCGATGCGCACGCTCTTCCGCCGAGAGTTTGCGCACCGTGAGCGGATACGCGACGTTCTGCTCGACCGTCAGATGCGGAAACAGCGCGTAGTTCTGAAACACCATGCCGATGTTGCGCTTGTGCGGCGGCACGGTATTGAGCAGTGTGCCGTCGAGCCAGATCTCGCCGCCGGTGGGGAATTCGAAGCCCGCCAGCATCATCAGACATGTGGTTTTCCCTGATCCGGACGGCCCAAGGAGCGTCAGGAATTCGCCCTGATAGATATCCAGATCGAGTTGTTTAACGACCAGCGTTTCGCCGTCGTATGTCTTGCGCACACCTCGAAAGCTGACGATCACGTCATCGGTTTTCATCGCACTAGTCTCCTCTGCGGTCCGGCTGGCTCCCCTGCAAAACACCGGGGATTGCATTAATTGCGTGGCTCACTATAGTCCCTTACGGTTCTACAATATGGAACCATTTCATTATTCCGGATAGAACCACTTGGACACCGTGATCTTGTCGGATTGGCTTGCTGCGCGACTCGACCGCGCCGCCGCCGAACCGGTCTACAGACAGACGTTGCGGCTGATGCAGCAGGCCATCCTGACCGGCCAGCTGCCGCCTGGCACCAAGCTGCCCAGTTCGCGCACGCTCGCCGAGGACCTCGGCATCGCGCGCAACACGGTGCTGCACGTCTACGATCAGTTGACCGCCGAAGGCTATGTGATCTCGACAACGGGCAGCGGTACCTATGTCGCGGACACGCGGCCGGACACGGCTGCCGTGAATGCACGCAAGAAGCCGACAGTGGCGAGTGTCAATCTGGACGGCGCGGATCAGGCCGCCGAGGCCTTGAACCCGCCAAAACGCGATCTAGGCGATCTCTCCACGCGCGGACGCAGGCTTATCGATCAGGCAGGCGTGTCCGCCAAACAGTGGGGCGCGTTCATGCCGGGCGTGCCCGACGTCGCCGAGTTTCCTGCGCGTACATGGAGCCGCTTACAAGCAAGATTGTGGAAGGAAGCCAATCCCGATCTGCTGACCTATGCGCCTGGCGGCGGCTACCGGCCATTAAGGCGCGCGCTGTCCGATTACCTGCGCGTCGCGCGCTCGGTGAATTGCACGCCCGATCAGATCATCATCACGACGGGCATACATCAGTCGATCGATCTGGCCGTGCGCTTGTTGACCGACGTCGGCGATCGCGCGTGGGTAGAGGAGCCATGCTATTGGGGCGCGCGCAGCGTGCTGCAATCGTCAGGGATTACGCTAGTGCCGGTACCGGTGGATGACGAGGGCCTCAATCCGCGCGAGCAGGACCTGCAGCAGCCACCTCGGTTGGCGCTCGTCACGCCTTCGCATCAATATCCGCTCGGCATGGTGATGAGCCTCGCGCGCCGCCGCACGTTGCTCGAATACGCACGCCAGCACAACGTCTGGATCATCGAGGACGACTACGACAGCGAGTTCCGCTACGGCAGCCGTCCGCTCGCGTCGTTGCAAGGACTCGATGACGCCGGCCAGGTGATCTACGTCGGGAGTTTGGGGAAGATGCTGTTTCCGGGTTTGCGAATCGGCTACATGATCGCGCCGGAACATCTGGTGGATACATTCCGCACGGGTGTAGCAGAGCTGTATCGCGAGGGACAGTTGATGCAGCAGGCGGTGATGACCGACTTCATCATGGACGGCCATCTCACATCGCATGTTCGCCGTATGCGTGCGCTTTACGGCGAGCGCCGGCAGATTCTGATCGACGCGATCACCGCGCGTTTCGGCAACGAGCTACCCGTGATGGGTGACGAGGCCGGCCTGCACCTCGTGCTCGGCCTGCCCGATCATGCGAACGATCGCGCGGTCACGGCAGCGGCTTACGATGCCGGTGTGATTGTGCGGCCGCTCGCCGCTTATTACAGCAGCGAGACGCCTGCGCGACGCGGACTCTTGCTGGGCTACGCCTGCGTGCCGAACGAGAAGATCGGTCCGGCATTCGAAACGCTCGCACGCGTGATCGAGCAAACGGCGCTGAAGAAGGTGCCGACGCGAGCCGCTTAACCGGCTCGCATCGCAACACAACGTATCACTTCAGTCCGAAGTCCACCCGCGTCGTGGCACCCTTGTCCTTGATGCCATCAGCGTCCAGTTTCGGCGCAACGATAAACACTCGGCTGCTGTCGATCTTGCCCTCGAAATACTGCTGCACGGCTTGCGCCCGTTGCTGAGCAAGCTGACGCAAGCTGGCATCGTCGATTGGAGCATTGGCGGCCATCGCCGCCTTCATGTCGTCGTCCGGCAAGCTCTTGGTCAAGCCGACAAAATTGCGCGGCTTCTTGAAGTCGGCCGCCTTATAGGCCTTGGTCAAGTACTTGTCGTATTCCTTCGGATCCACGGTAACGGTCGACAGATCCACGCTCTCGCCATTGCCCACCACGTCTTTGATCTTCTGCTGCTTGACCTGGCGGTCGACGTATTGCGCGCGCAGGCCCGGTCCGTCGACTGCCGGATCGACGCGGCCAATCAGATCGATACGGATCGAACTCTTGTCGGCCAGCGCCTTCACGATAGTGTCGAGCTTCTTGTCCGCAGCGTCGGACAGTTTCGCCGAGCCCGGGTCGAACTCGACATAGCCCAATTCCTCGCCACTGCCACCGAAGGCATTGGCGATCAGCGAGAACGGTGCGGTCACCGCCTTCTGCAGCAGATTGAGCACCGCATGCCAGATGAGCCCGCCGATGCTGAACTCCGGATTCGACAACGAACCCGACACCGGCAGATTCACGTCGATTTCACCACGCGAATTTTTCAGCAGTGAAATCGCGAGGCGCACCGGCAGCTTGGTCGCCGTATCATTCTCGACGTGGTCACCGAACGTGAGCTGGTCGATGAAAATGTGATTGTTCGCGTTCAACTGATCGTTATCGAGCTTGTAATGCAGATCGACGTTCAGCTTGCCTTTGGTGATTGGATAGCCGGCATATTTCGCTGAATACGGCGTGAGATTGGTGAGCTCGATATCGTGTGCGCTCGCTGTCAGATCGAGCGCCGGTTTCGCGATCAGCGGATTGACCGTACCGCGAATCGACAGCGGACCATTGGCCGCCACCTTCGCGGCGATGTCGACAGGTGCAGGCGTTGTCGACTGCGTGCCGAACGCGCCGACCGTACCTTGAATGCCGACCAGGTTCGCGGTGAAATTCGGCTTGATGAAGTTGTCGGTGTACGTCACGCGGCCCTGTTGCAGCACCAGTTGGCCGAAGTGCAGTTTGACGGGGCTTTGCGGCGGCGTGGCGGCCGTGACGGTGGCCGGGGTTGCCGACGACGCCGGTACCGGCGCGGAAGCCACCTCAGGCGCCGATGCAGCTTGCGGCGTCAACGGCACCGGCTCGTGGCCGCCGCTCTTGTCGCGTGTCAGCGATTGCGCCGCACCGCTTTCATGCGCGACCACGTCCTTGAGATTCAGCTTGCCTTGCGCATCGAGCAACACACGCCCATAGAACTTCGTAAACGTGACGCGGCCCGCGTCGACCACGGTGCCGTGTTCGTCGTAGTCGGCCTTGAGGTTCGTCAGCGCGAGCGAACTCCATCCTGCGAATGGGTCCGAAGTCGCCTTGTCGATCATCCGCACGTCGACGAGCGCGACGTCTCCACGGTACGTCGCTTTGAGCGCTTTCGCCTGACTCAGCGCGAGATCGCCGTTCGCATTGAGCAACGCGCTCGCGATCAGCGCATTCAGCTTGCTGCCAAAGTACGGTTCGAAGGCCGCCGCATCCAGGCGGTTCGCGCTCACCTTGACGGCCACCTTGAGCGGCGTCGCCGTGACATTACCCTTTACGCCGAGCGTGCCTTTCTTGTTGAGCGTGGCTTGCAGATCAACCGGTAGCGGCTTACTCAGATCGTCGCTGATCTGCTGCACCTTCAATTGCAGCGGCGTCACGCTCAGCTTCACTGGACTCGGCGTCGTGTTGTCGGTGAAATTCGCGGTCGCGTCTTTCAGGTTGAGTTCGCCGATCTTGTAGTGCCACGCGGGCCCTTCTGCCTCCGCCTTCTTCACCGCGTGGATCGCCGTGCGCTGTTGCTCGGACTGGTGCGGACCGGCAAGCGCAGCGAGGTCGATGCTGCCGTCTTTCAGCCGCTGCGCATTGACCACCAGGCCTGTCGTATCGACGCCGGTGATATCGGCAGTACGCCCTGCGACGTCCACCTGTTTGACCGTCACCTGGCCTTGCGCGAGCGAGACCACCGGCTCCTTGCTGCCGCGCGCTGCGAGTTTGAGCGATTGCAGATCGAGTTGTGTGTCGGTGACCATGACTGCGACCGGCGACTTCGACCAGTTCGCGCCGACGTTCGCGTTGGCGGATAACGCGCCGTCCACCACTTGCGCGGCGGTCGCGGTGTCGAGATACGGTTGCAGCAACGGCAACTTCAATGACTTCAGATTGAGCTTTGCGCTCGCGGTCTTTGCGATAAGGCCGAACGCGCCGGCCACGCCGAGCGAGCCGCCGCCGTCCTTGAAATCGGTATTGAGCGTGTAATGCGCGGGGGCGGTAGCGAGCGTCGAGAAATCGGTCAGCGTGACGGCCAGTTTTTGCAGGCCGGCGTCAACCGGACGCGAGGCAGCTTCATCGTGAACGTTCACGGTGCCGTCGTTAAGCACGAAACGCTTTATCGACAGATCCAGAGGCTGTGCAGCCTTTTCCGTGGCACCGGTACCCGATGCCGCAACGGGCGCGGACGCTGCCGCAGATGCGGAAGCCCCCGCAGGCGCAGGCGCGAACATCCGCTCGACACTCAACACGCCGTCTTTGTCACGTGCAAGATTGGCGCTCGGCGCGTCGATGCGGATCTCGTCGATGCGATACAGGCTCTTCAACGGCTCCAGCGTCCCGGCCACCACATGCAACGCGCGCGCCGCGAAGAATGGCGCTTTGCTCTGATCGCGCACGTCCACATCGTTCAGGTCGACGGTGCCTGCCACGCGTAACGAGGGTGCGTCGTTAGAGACCACGAAGTTGAGCTTGAGATCGGTGGACAGCTTGCCGCTCTGCACAACCACCGGCAGCTTGGTCGGCGCGTAGGAGATGAGCTGCGGCACGTCGAGCCCGTCGAAGCGCAGCGACACTTCCGATTCGCGCGACGCGGCAAACGGCTTGGTCTTGCCGTCGATCGCAAGCGGACTGCCGTCGATTCGCGCACGCAGCAACGGCTCCACAAAGATGTCGGTTTTCGAAGGCAGCGTAGCGATGAAGGGAATGCCGAGCTTCCATTGATCGATCACGTGCGTTGCGCCGAGCAATTTGTCGTCGAACGTGATCTGGCCGTTTTCGAGGCGAATGTTCGACACCGAGAACAGCGTTGGCTTGCTATCGGGCTTGGCCGGCTGCTTCGAGAATTTCTCGATCAGGTCGGTGAAATTGAAGCGCTGCGCATCGTAGCGAACGATATGAAAGCGTGGTGAATCGAGTTGCACTTCATCGACGATCGGCGCGCCACGAAACAGCGAGCTCCATGACGGCTTCACGATAAGCCGGGCAATATCGACAAAATCGCCCGCGCCGCCGCGTTCGCCGATATGCACGCTATCGGCTTCGAGCTTGAGCGTGTACGGATTGAGTGCGATGCGGCCAATCGTAGCAGGCCGGTCGAGTTGCTTGCTGAGTTGCTGCTCGGCAATGTGGCGAATCAACGGCGGCGCCGCGAAAAAGCCCAGCAGACCGAACAATACGAGGAAGATCAGCAGACCCGTGATGACACGCCGGGTGCGGCGTGACTGCGCGACATCGCGCACGGTCTGCATGGAAGAGGCGATTGATGCTTTATTGAGGCTTGCCATGCTCGGTCTTGGGTAATGCGGCGGCAAGCCCGCCGCGAAACGAAAATCCCGCAAGCGGCAGTATAAGTGGTGAATCTTACGCGGCATAGAAATGTAAGCCGTGGCTTACACATTGTTGCACGCTACAGCAGCGCATGTCCGCCGGCACGAAGCGGCGGACATGCGCCGGTTTATGCGTCACTCATACCTTACTGTCACAGCAGTGACGCATAACATTGATGGACTTCACACCAGCACGTCACTGCCTCACTTCACCGAGGTATTTCCTTTGCGAACTTCATCGACGTCGGCGCATTTCACTGACGCACGACGGCCGGCGGTTGCCAGCTGCCATCGGTCGCCTGCGGCTTCGGTGCGTACAAACGCAGCATCAGTTGCAAATCGGCGCGCGGCGCCGGCAGCCAATTGCCGCTCTTGCCACGCGTTGACGACACCGTCACGTCAAGCGAGCCGTCGCGATTACGGCGTGCGCCGTTGCGATCGCCGACTGCGAGACGCGCCGGCGCGCTTTCCCCTAACGCGCCGTCCTTCGTGTAGGCGGTGATCGACCAGAAGCCGCGCACTGGCGGCAACTGGTTCGGCGCGAAGTGGATCACGTAGCGATTTGCGCCGTTGAGGGCATGACCATCGCTGTCCTGGGTGACGACCGCGCGCACTTCATCGTCCTTCGTGCCGATGCCCGGTTGGATCGCCGCGGCGTAAGCGCGCATTACATAGTCGGGACCGTAATTGCCCACGCCGTCGCCGAACCAGTTCCAGCCGTTGCCGCTCAGAAGATTGGACGGCGGCGTGACGACACGTTGGTGACCATCGGCCAGGCCCGCGGTGATCGCCTCGGGTGGACTCGGCAGCTTCACCGGATCGCCAGGCGTCACACCGAGGTCCGAAAGGATTTTCAGCGCATGCGGATCGGCCGGCGCCGGCGGGTTGTCCGGCAAGGCCTGCGCGAGCCGGCTAAAGAAGCCGTTCGCGTCGAGCGCGGCGACTTGCGCGGCCGGCGTGCCGGAAGCGGCCGCGGCGGCAGCATCGGCGGCACTGCTGCCAGGCGGCGTAATCGATGCCGAGCGCGTGTCGCCCACGTAGACGCTCAACGGTGCGACGCGGATGGCGCGCTGCAGCTTGCGCACCGCCGTCAGGTCGCGGGTGCCGTTCGACTGGATGCGCACGCTGACCCAGGCGTTGCGAGTCGGCACGTCGACGCGCGTCACGCCCTTGGGCAGATCGCCCTGCCAGCCCGCGCCGACGAAAGCAATCGTTTGCGCCTTGATGCCTGCGGCACGGGTAGCAAACTGTGAACTGGTCGACCACACCACGTTGGTCCACATGTCGAGCACGCGGGCGTCCACGTAGCGGCCGCGCGAGTCGGGCAGCGACACGATGACCGGCTCAGTGCCGACGTCCAGCCAGCCGGTCGAGTCGAGCGTGTCGAGACTCGGCTGCAGCGGATTGGACGCGCCTATCGGCGGCAAGGCCTGCGCGTGACGCAGCGTATTGACCGGCGCCTGGCCTGGATCGGTGCCGACCGCCGCGTCGCGCGCGACGCCCATCAGCACCAGCGGATAGCCGAATACATACGAATCAGCGACTTCGTCCTTGATCCAGCTGTTGGCTTTTTGCGTCGTGGACGGAGTCGACGCACAACCGGCCAGAAATGCGAGGCCTGCGAGCGATGCGCAGGTCCAGTGAAGCGAAAACAGTTCTTGGCGATTTTTTATCATTCGTTCAGGTGGCAGAACGTGCGGTCCTAAGGGAGACGTCGGTGCGCAGCGAAACCAGTTTGCGTGGCCTCCCTAAGCCCAGCGCAGCCAGGCGGCGGCTCGCGATTCCGACAACATCGGGTTGTATCGTATCCTTGCTCACCAGGCAAGCGCAAAGGCAGGAATAGCGCTTGGCAATGCGCGCGCGGGCACCATTTAGCGTACCGATGACGATTTTTGTCGATCCCCCGCCGGTTCTTGCCCGGCTGATAAGGTCGCACGCGGCTGGTCGGCCTGGCGCTCCGCAAAAACATCCTTGACCTTCCCATCATGGGAAGGTCGATACTGGGTTCATGATGCGGCCCAATGCCGCGACGAGCCTTGCCTGCCATGACCGAACTTGCCACGCCGCCGCTGCGTCCCGTAGACGCTACACCTTCCAGAACCACCGAACTCGACATCGGCGGGATGACCTGCGCCTCATGCGCGATGCGCGTGGAGAAGGCGCTTGCTAAGGTGCCAGGTGTTGCCGGCGTGTCGGTGAATCTGGCGACCGAAACGGCAACCGTCAATCTCAGCGGCGTGGCCTCGGATGCCAATGCCGCCTCCGGCGCATTGATCGCAGCCGTCAAGAAAGCGGGCTACGAGGCAACGCTGGTCGCGCCGCCGGACGCACCGGCATCGGCTGCCGGGAATGCCGCCCTTGCCTCCTCTGCCGACAGCAAACGCGACCAGACGCGCCGCGAACTCGCGGCCGTGCTCGCCTCCGCTGTGCTGACACTGCCACTCGTCCTGCCGATGGTCGGCGAATGGTTCGGTTTGCACACGATGCTTTCCCCGTGGCTGCAATTCGCCCTCGCCTCGCTCGTGCAGTTCGTGTTCGGCGCGCGCTTCTATCGCGCGGCCTACCGTGCGGTGCGGGCCGGCGCCGGGAACATGGACTTGCTAGTGGCGCTCGGCACGTCAGCGGCCTATGGGAT
This sequence comes from Paraburkholderia sediminicola, assembly GCF_046026675.1. Lineage (GTDB taxonomy): Bacteria > Pseudomonadota > Gammaproteobacteria > Burkholderiales > Burkholderiaceae > Paraburkholderia > Paraburkholderia sediminicola_F. The sequence continues at coordinate 3,997,484 of NZ_JAQQEY010000002.1, forward strand.
CAGCGTCTACGAACTGGCGACCCATCCGGGCGACATGACGCATCTGTATTTTGAAGCCTCGGCGGTCGTGATTACGCTGGTCCGATTCGGCAAATGGCTCGAAGCGCGCGCCAAGCGCCAGACCACGGATGCGATCCGCGCGCTCAACGCACTGCGCCCCGACCGCGCGCGGATCCGCGTCGGCACAGACGAGCGCGAGGTACCGCTCACGCAAGTGCGGGTCGGCACGGTGGTGATCGTGCGTCCGGGCGAGCGCGTGCCGGTCGACGGCGCGGTGCTAGAGGGCCGCACCCATATCGACGAATCGCTGATTACTGGCGAAAGCCTGCCGGTGCCGAAGCAGGCAACCGATCCGGTCACCGCCGGCTCGATCAACGGCGAAGGCGCGATTGCGGTGACGACCACCGCGATCGGCGCGGAGACCACCCTCGCGCGAATCATCCGCCTCGTGGAAAGCGCGCAGGCTGAAAAGGCGCCGATCCAAAGGCTGGTCGACCGAGTCAGCGAGATCTTCGTGCCGGCGATTCTGGCGATTGCGGCGCTCACGCTGGTGGGTTGGCTGATTGCCGGCGCGGGTGGCGAAACCGCGATTCTGAATGCGGTCGCCGTGCTGGTGATCGCCTGCCCGTGCGCGCTCGGCCTGGCGACGCCCGCAGCCATCATGGCCGGCACCGGCGTCGCTGCACGGCGCGGCGTGCTGATCAAGGACGCTGAAGCACTGGAAACCGCGCATCGAGTGAATATCGTCGCGTTCGATAAAACCGGCACGCTGACGCTTGGGCAACCGTCGGTGACGGCGTTCGAGGCGATCGGCGGCATTGGGCGCGACGAGGCGCTCGCGCTCGCCGCGGCTGTGCAGCGGCATAGCGATCATCCGTTGGCTCGGGCAGTGGTGAAGGCGTATGAAACAGCGTCGCCGGTCGCGGCGGCATCGCAAGTTCCGGCACTCACGGCCAGCGCCGCTCGTGCGGTGCCCGGGCGCGGCGTGGAAGCGGACGTCGAGGGCCGCACCTTGGCGCTCGGCAGCACGCGCTGGCTCAACGAACTCGGCATCCAGCTGCCGCCGCAATTCACCGAGCGCGCGAGACAGCTCGAAGCTGCCGGCAACACAGTCTCCTGGCTGATGGAGCGTGCGCCGCTTGCACCCACCGCGTTCGCCTTAATCGCCTTCGGCGACACCGTCAAGCCGACCGCCCGCGCGGCCGTCGAACGGCTTGCCCAGATGGGCATCAAAAGCGTGCTCGTTACCGGCGACAACTACGGCAGCGCAGCAGGCGTCGCCCAGGCGCTCGGTATTGACGAATTCCACGCGGAAGTCCTGCCCGACGACAAAGCCCGCGTGATCCGCGATCTGAAGATCCGCAGCGCCGGCATCGTCGCGATGGTGGGCGACGGCATCAACGACGCTCCCGCGCTCGCTGCCGCCGACATCGGCATCGCGATGGCGACCGGCACCGACGTCGCGATGCAGGCGGCCGGCATCACGCTGATGCGCGGCGACCCGGCGCTGGTGGCCGACGCCTTCGATATTTCGCGCAGGACGTGGCGTAAGATCCAGCAGAACCTGTTCTGGGCGTTCGTCTATAACCTGATCGGCATTCCGCTTGCCGCCTTCGGCTTGCTGAACCCGATGCTGGCCGGCGCGGCGATGGCGTTTTCGAGTGTGAGCGTCGTCACCAATGCGTTACTGCTGCGCACCTGGCGCGGCGCGTCAGCGCGCTGAAAGACCGCGCAAGGAGAAGTATTACGTAAGGCTTTCGAAAATACTAAAGTTATCGGCAATTCGGCCGTAATTCTGACATAGGTGAAACCATCTATTCGCGTGGTTTGCGCACCTCATGTCACTCTTTACTCCGAACGCCCATGGAATTTCTCTCTTTGCGTCGCGCCAGCGTCGGCGCCCGGCTTGCCGTCCTGTCGAGCGTGCTGGTGGCATTGATTTTTGCTGCCTTTACATGGGCGCTTACGCGCAGCGCCGGCAAGCAGGTCAGCGATCAGGTGCTCGAACGCATCGCCGATAAGGATCGCTCGATCGCTGCAATGATCACGCTGTTCGACAAGGCGCTGTCCGCCGAAGTCGATCGCTCGATGTCACTATTCGCGAGCTTCCTGCCCGCCGCCTACACGCTCGACGACTCCCAGAAAGTCGACATCAACGGCGTCGCCACCCCGACCATCAAGGCCGGCGACAAAGTCCTGAACATGGACTTCTCGATTCCCGACCAGTTTCTCGAACGCAGCGGCGCGGTGGCCACCGTGTTCGCACGCAGCGGTGACGACTTCGTCCGCGTGACGACTTCGCTGAAGAAACAGGACGGCTCGCGCGCGATCGGCACGTTGCTCGACCGCAAGGCGCCGGCGTACGGGCTGATCATGGCGAACAAGTCCTATACGGGACTTGCCGCGCTGTTTGGCAAACGTTTGATCACGCAATATCGGCCGATTACGGACGCGAGCGGTCGCGTGATCGGCGCGCTGTTTGTCGGCGTGAACGTGGACAAGGAAATCCAGTCGGTCCAGGACGGCATCAGCAAACTGAAAATCGGCGACAGCGGCTACTACTTTGTGGTCAATGCCTCGAAGGGCGCGGATCGCGGCAAGCTGATCGTGCATCCGGCCGCCGTCGGCCAGAACGCGGACAACGCGAACGCGCCGTATCAGCAGATGCTCGACATGAAAGAAGGCCAGCTCGAATTCAGTTCCGCCGACGCGACGCTGGGCGAGCGCAACGCGCGCGACAAATTCGTGTCGTTCATCACCGTGCCGGAATGGCAATGGCTGGTGGGCGGCGTCGCACCGCGCGACGAGGTGATGGAGGACGTCGTCGCGACACGCGATGAATTCCTGCTGATCGGTTTCGCGCTGGTGGGCGTGTTCGCGATCGTGTTCCTGATCGCCGTGCGCCGTCTCGTGAGCCGTCCGCTCGATGAAGCCGCGAAGGCGTCCGAGCGCTTCGCATCAGGCGATCTTAGCGTGCGCGTGGGGAAGGGTGCGAACGCGCGCGCCGACGAAATCGGCCGCCTGATGCAGTCGATCGACGGCATCGGCGAAGGTCTTGCGCGCATTGTTTCGCAAGTGCGCAATTCGTCGACGGATATGTCGGCAGGGACTGAAAAGATCGTCACCGGCAGCGGCAACATCGCCGCGCGTATTGCCACGCAGGCTAGCAGCCTTGAAGAAACGGCGGCCAGCATGGAACAGATCACGTCGACCGTGCAGCAGAACGCCGACCATGCCGCTCAGGCCAACACGCTCGTCACGAATGCCGCGGATGCCGCAGTCGAGGGCGGCCGTGCCGTCGAACGCGTGGTCTCGACGATGGGCGAGATCAGTCGCTCATCGCAGAAGATCGCCGAGATCACCAGCGTGATCGAAGGCATCGCGTTCCAGACCAATATCCTTGCGTTGAACGCCGCGGTGGAAGCGGCGCGCGCCGGCGAGCACGGCCGGGGCTTTGCGGTGGTGGCGTCGGAAGTGCGCGCGCTGGCGCAGCGCAGCGCGGCTTCGGTGAAGGAGATCGACGGACTGATCGCCGCCTCCACGGCGACCGTTCAAAGCGGTTTCCGGATCGCGGAGGAAGCGAGCTCGACGATGCAGGGCATCGTTCAACAGGTAGGCCAGGTGCGCGCGATCATGGCCGAGATCAGCGTTGCATCACGCGAGCAATCGGGTGGCATCGAGCAGGTCAATCTCGCTGTCACGCAGATTGGCGAGGCGACTCAACAGAATGCGACGATCGTCGGCGAGGCTGAACTCGCGGCGGCTGAGTTGCGCGATCAGGCTGCGCGGCTTGCGCAGGTGGTGAGTGTGTTCAAGCTGGAGGCTGGGCGGGATTGAAGCGTTGCCTACGTAACGGCGCGGCGCGTTGCCGCGCCGCCGTACGCCGTGATCAAAACTCCACGTCCAATTCGTCGATCTCGTCCACTTCCTGCTGCGCGTCCGCGATCCACTGTTGCATCTCGGGTAGCGCCATGATGCGCTGCCCATAGTCGACAATCTCCGGATCCAGCTTGACGTCGTAGGTCACGAAACGCGTCACCACCGGCGCGTACATCGCATCCGCCGCGCTGCGCTCGCCGAACAGAAACGGCCCGCCATACTGCTTCAGGCACTCGCTCCAGATCGTCACGATGCGGTCGATATCCGATTGCGCCCGCGCCCACACCTTGAAGCCCGGAAAATGCGCTTTGAGATTCATCGGCAACGCCGAGCGCAGCGAACCAAAACCCGAATGCATTTCGCCGCAGATCGAGCGGCAATGCGCTCGCGCGCGGATGTCTTTGGGCAATAGCACCGCTTCCGGTTTGAGTTCATTCAGATATTCGGCAATCGCGAGGGTGTCCCAGACCTTGATGCCGTCGTGAAAGAGACATGGCACCAGAATCGACGGTGACAGCAACAACAATTCGGCACGCGCGGCGGGATCGTCGATCGGCATCACGATCTCTTCGAACGGCAGGCCGCTGAATTTGGTCAGCAGCCAACCGCGCAGCGACCACGACGAATAGTTCTTGCTGCTGATGGTGAGCGTGGTATTCGCCATACGGTTCTCCTCCAGATGAGGCGTTCGTCCGACGCCTGACGATGCACATGCACGTTGTCGTGCGCGGGCGCACCAAAGCGCGGCAAATTCGGCCCGTTCCCATGACTGGCGCAAATGCTATGCCAACGTGCATCGACGGCCGTACCAGCGCGACTGCACGATTGGCACATGACTTGCCTCTATTCAGGTTCCTTCCTTTCCTGCACTCGTGCGAAGGTTATGAACCTGTTCGCATATCCCACATACCAGGCTTTCGCCGACATGATGCTGCCGATGCGGCACAGCGCAGCGCTGGTGAATCATTCGCTCGACGCGTGGCCCGCGTTTGGCGATACGTCGCATGGTCGTTCGATACGCGCGGCCTGCGAATTGTTGACGCTCGCTGGACTCACGCCTGTCAGGCCACCGTTCGGCATTGATAGCGTGGTGACGGAAGGCAAATCCGTACAGATCGTCGAGGAAGTCGCGGCGCACACGCCGTTCTGTTCGCTGTTGCATTTCCGCAAAGCCACCGCGCCTTCTCATCCGCAACCGCGCGTGCTGGTGATCGCGCCCATGTCCGGCCACTTCGCGACGCTGCTGCGCGGCACCGTGCGCACGATGCTGGCCGAGCACGACGTTTACATCACCGATTGGCACAATCCGCGTGACGTGCCGCTGAGCCAGGGCCGTTTCGGCTTCAACGAATACGTACGGCACGTGATCGATTTCATCGAAGCGATCGGGCCGGGCGCGCATCTGCTGGCGGTGTGTCAGCCCACGGTCGCCGCTTTGGCCGCAGTCGCGCTGATGGCCGCCGATGACAACCCCGCGCAGCCCGCCAGCATGACGCTGATGGCCGGCCCGCTCGACACCCGCATCAACCCGACGCGCGTCAACGAGCTGGCCAAAAGCAAGCCGATCGAGTGGTTCGAGCAGAACCTGATCAGCGCGGTGCCATTCGGTTTTGCGGGCGCGCACCGTCGCGTGTATCCAGGCTTCGTGCAACTGACCGCGTTCATGGCGATGAACCTTAACCGCCATCTCGACTCGTTCGAGACCATGCATTACGAGCGCGCCAAAGGCGATTCGGCGAAGGCCGATACGATCCGCACTTTCTACGAAGAATACTTCGCGACCATGGACCTGACGGCCGATTTTTATCTGGAGACCGTCGACACGGTTTTTCAGCGGCACGCGCTGCCGTTGCATGAACTCGAAGTGGAAGGGCGGCTTGTGGAGCCTTCGAAGATTCGACGTACGGCGCTGCTGACCGTGGAGGGCGAGAAAGACGATATCTGCGCGGTTGGGCAGACGCTCGCCGCACAGGATATGTGCGACAAGTTGAGGCCTTATCTGAAGACGCATCATGTGCAGACCGGTGTGGGGCACTACGGCGTGTTCAATGGACATCGGTGGGAGCGGCAGATTTATCCACGCGTGCGGGCCGTGATTTACGACAACGAACCGCGTGCGGTGGTGGTTAGTTCGCGGGCGCGGACGATTCAGCCGGTGTCGGTGGCTGCGGCTTCGGAAACGATTGCGTCAGCTCCGGCTGCTGCTGCGGTGGTTGATGTCGAGGTGGGTTCGGCGGCGACGGTCGTTACCGACTCGCCAAACGGAGTTAGCTCCGGCAGCGGTGCCAAGACTCAGCAGGCATCACGGGCACCGCGACGACGGCCACCCGCGACGCAATCGTGAGTCAGGCCACGGCGCTCTTCCATGGCTGCACCGCCGGGACTTCGCACGGGCCTTCGACTTCAATCGATTTGAAATCGGCCGGCGACACGATCTCGATGTACTCCATATCTTCGGAGTAATCGAACAAATAGTGGACGATGCCCGGCGCCTGATGCACGCAATCGCCGGCGGCGACGAGTGTCTCCTTGTCGCCGTACATGAAGCGCGCCCAGCCCTTCAACATGATCACAATGTGGAAATCGGCCTCATGACGGTGCCAACCGGTGCCTTGCTCTGGTGCGTGATTCGCCTTGACGAGTTGCGCGAGCACCTTGCCGCCCGTTGCCTGCGCGATGCCTAAATCGCGGTAAAGAAAAAAATCGCGTAGGCCCTGATCCACGTAGGACGTGTCTTGCGGACGGACATGGCTGAACTGCGTAGCGAATTCGGTGGACATGATCGCGCTCCTCTTGAGTGAGCCGGCAGTTGAAAACGACGCGTTGGAGCGTCGGTTGCAAGCATCAAGCGGGCCAGTTTGCGGAGCTCTGGCTTTGCGTTTTGCGGAGGCGATCAGGTGAGCGCCGCGCCGCATCGCACGGCGCGAGGTGATTCAAATGCTTTGGGTGCTTATGCGGTTGGGCGGAACATCTGGAACATCTCGCCGATTTCCGCGTAGTCGGCGCGGTAGCCCGCGCGCATGATCGGCTGCGCGGCGTGGGTGTCGAACAGACCATCTTTCAGATAGGCCTCGTTGATGTGGACGCCAACCACTTGCCCCAGCGACAGGTAGTTGTCCATCGGCTTGCCGTCGAGGGTATGCAACCGCACCACTTGCAGCAATTTGCATTCGAGCGCGGCCGGCGATTCGGCGACGTGCGGCACGGCGACGTTGCGGCCAGGCGCGGGTGTAAGGCCTGCGAGTTCGAATTCGTCGACGTGGGACGGGACCGGTGCGGAGGAGCGGTTCATCTGCTCGGCGAGCGGCTTGCTGGACAGATTCCAGACGAATTCGCCGGTGGCTTCGATGTTGGCAATGCTGTCTTTACGGCCTTCGCTGCAAAAGCCGATGATCGGCGGGAAGCTGGCGAACGCGCCGAAGAAGCTGTAGGGCGCGAGGTTCAGCGTGCCGTCGGTGGAGCGTGAGGAAATCCAGCCGATCAGCCGCGGGGCGACGATGGCCTTGAACGGGTCGTGCGGGAGGCCGTGACCGGTGGCGGGGTTGTAGAAGTAGTGGGGCATGGGTTGTGTTGGGGTTTGCGGGTGAGGCGGGAGGTATTTATACCGCAGACTTGTTGGGGCTGCTGGAGGCGGGAGTGAAGCGGACTACGGCTATTCGCGCTTCCTTGAATTCCTGTTCATCGGTTGGATTCGCGCTTCGTCTTGACAGGCTTTAAGTTGTAAATTACAAATACAGCCTATAACCTGTATATTTTATTTACAGCTTATTGACTGTATTTTCGTGATACAGTCCAGAGACTGTACGAGCCTGAAGAAAATCCAATGGATTACGCTGTCAAGACGCTAAGTCAGCTCCGCCCCATTCTGCTGGGCTTCCGCAAGTCCGCGGGGCTCACACAAGCTGCGGTGGCCGAACTCCTAGGCATCACGCAGCAAAGCTACGCGCAACTGGAAGCCAATCCGGCATCAGCAAGCGTCGAGCGGCTTTTTAAGGTCATGCGTTTGCTGAACGTGGAGTTGCGTATGAGTCAGGCGTCGTCCGCGCCTGACAGTAAACCAGCGCACGCCGAGACGCCGAAACTTCAACAACACGTCCCCGCCGCCAAAAAAGCGAAATCTCCGTCGGTCGCCAACCGCTCAGGCCGGACCCAGAAGGCGTCGAGTTCGAAGCAACCCCTTGGGGCAATCACGACCAAAAAGAAACGGGAAAACTGGTAATCATGGCGCGCCGCTCTCCGACACAACGACTCAACATCTGGATGAACGGGCTGCCCGTAGGCTACTGGGAAAAAGCACGGGAAGGGGACCGCCTGAGTTATCTCGACGAGTGGATCGACGACGAACAGGGGCGTCCCCTTTCCCTATCGATGCCGTTCACGCCCGGGAACCAACCGTACCGTGGCGACGTGGTCAACGCATTCTTCGACAACTTGCTTCCTGATAGCGATGCGATCCGCCGGCGATTGGCTCAACGGCATCGCACGGGCAGCACGAACGCATTCGATCTGCTGGTAGCGCTTGGCCGGGACTGCGTCGGTGCAATCCAACTACTCCCGCCTGACGAGCAACCCACCGACCTCTACGACATCTCTGGAACGCCGTTATCCGAGCCGCAGATCGCACTACTGCTGCGCAATGCCACCTCAGCGGCGCCGCTCGGCCAATACGATAGCGGTACGGATTTAAGGTTATCGATTGCCGGGGCTCAGGAGAAAACGGCGCTGCTGCGCCACGACGAACAGTGGATCTACCCGACTGGCAGCACACCGACCACGCATATCTTCAAGCTCCCGCTCGGCCTGGTTGGGAACATGCAGGCGGACATGCGGACCTCGATCGAGAACGAATGGCTGTGCTCGAAAATCGTATCGGCGTATGGACTCCCTGCGGCGAACTGCGAGATTGCAACGTTCGAGAATCAAAAAGCGCTCGTGGTCGAGCGTTTCGACCGTAGATTGTCGAGCGACGCGAACTGGATCGTGCGCCTTCCGCAGGAAGACATGTGCCAGGCCACCGGAAGGCCCTCACATCTGAAGTACCAGGCTGACGGTGGGCCGGGCATCGCAGAGATCATGGACGTGTTGCTCGGCTCGGAAAACGCGGAACAGGATCGGCGGCAGTTCTTCAAAACTCAACTTGTGTTCTGGCTATTGGCAGCAACGGATGGGCATGCGAAGAACTTCAGTATTTTCCATCTGCCGGGCGGCTTGTACCGGTCGACGCCACTTTATGACGTGCTCTCCGCGCATCCAATCATTGGCCCCGGGCGAAATCAGATTGCGCGTCAGAAGGTAAAGATGGCAATGGCTGTTCGCGGTACTACCAATCACTATCTGATCGAAAAGATTCAACGGCGGCACTGGATCGAACAGGCTCGACAGGTTGGGTTGGGAAGCGAGACGGCGCAAGACATTATTGCTGAAGTGGTCGACGCGACTGATCACGTGACCAATGCGGTGCATGCGCTGGTGCCCTCGGGATTTCCGGACGGATTGGCGGAATCGATTCTGGGTGGAATTGGGAGCCAGAGGGACAAGCTAGTTGTGGCGTCGAGTCGGTTGTCGGCAGGATAGTCCAAATGACGCAGCCGTCCGCGATGCAAAGATGGCGCAGAGCACCAACACAGACCGCTCACCGCGCAGTCCTTCAATCATTCAAAACGTATAAGGACTCTCGTAATGATCCAGACGGGTCACAGGCAACCATTCCGAAGGAATATACGGTGAATCCAACTTGAGTAGATAGCCGAGCCGCGCTGCCATCTTGGCGTAAATCACCGCCGGGGTGGAAATAAGGTTCTCTGTATAGCCTGATTCCTCATTCTTCCGACCCGAAATCGCTCGCGGTGTTGTCATCTCGCGCAGAGATGACTCCATTTTCTCAACGTCGCCATTCGCTAGTCCCAGGTAAAAGTGGAAATCGACAAGGTGTTTTTTATGGTTGGACGCTGTAGGCGGATCTTCAATCGCTCTCTCGCAACGCTCGCGAAGTCGCGTCATCTCCCCGCGCAACGCAAGCCGCGACTGATAAGCCCAAAAGTCTAGCGTCTTATGATTGTCGATTCGTTTAGGGTAGAAAATACGATCGTAGTCGGTAAACCACTGGATCAGTTCGTCGCAATCCGAAAGTAGTGGCAAAAGCAAATCAAGCAACGCTGTCCCGGGACTCTGTGGTTCGTCCTGCATCTGGTACCAGAGCTGATTGAGCTTACCGCCGACATAGGACCATCGCTTGCAATCGACTAGGTCATCGTTGGAAAACCAGCTGAACATTGCGCTTGCCAATGCGTGCGACGATAGGCGCATGGCACTGCCCTTCGGACTGCCCACGTTGTTTTCTATGTTGTGAACACATCCGTTCACATCGAAACCGTGCTCCAGGTGAGCTTGGATGTGACGTATCCGAAGCGCTGCTTCGTCGGTGTCGCTGTCAACTTTCATCATTTCCGTTTCGGAATCTCTGGTACACGATCGCACTCACAGAACAGCCAACTCGCTCGATGGGCGAGATTGGAAAATAGCGGAGCCGATTCGCAGATTACGCCTCATGTGCATTTACACGCAACTTCTCTCAATATTGACATTGACTACCGAGTTGACCGCACCGATTGCGTTTCAAAACACTATTGGTCTTCCTGAAGGGAAATCACCGTCCCATCCGCACGGGAAGTGTCCTTTCATATACCAGTATGCTTGCGCGGCATAAAATCCCGGAGGCAATACGTCTGCGTACTCCGCCTCCATACCCAAGTGCAAGACATCCCATTGAACCGCATCGACAATTCCTTGTGGCAGGTTGTTGTGGTCGACGACATTCCTTGTCTTCCGTAAAACTAGTGGCATAGTCAAATTTTTAAGCTCACGGACAAGCAGATTCCACTCTCGAAAGAGCTCCCGGTCTCGCTGGACCAGCTTCGACCTGTAGTGGTTTGCAGCATCCTCGCACAATGCTTTCCACTTCTTTCCTTGGCAGCTGATCACAGCCCGCGTCCACGTATCCAAGCAGTTGGCTCGTGCAGAGTCACCCTTGCCGACGTTAACAAACCACTCGACATTGTCGAGCGCGTCAAGCATAGCAATGGTTCTTGGATGCAAAATCGGCTGTCCCTGATTGGTAAATTTTCCCCGAAATTCGAGGGATAGGACTTTCCGGCAACAAGTTATAGGCTGCACGATTTTGCGCGGCCATCCGTTCCGTTAGACCACTTCTGCGGTCGGCCGATCAATCGGCAACACTTTCTCGATCACGCCCGCACCCAAATATCGGTCTCTATTGGCCGGCAGGCTCCGCGTGGACCATCAAACATCACACTCGCTATTCGGCTCGATCGCGAGCAAGCATCGCAGGTAGCGTCGGGTTCTAACCCGCACGATCCGAAACGAAGAGATCGTGTTCCAACCGCATCCAATGGAACATCGCCGAATGCCCACAGACAGCAAACAACTAGACGAAATCAGCAAATTTCTAAGTTACATACTCCGCCATGAGCCGCAGGCTATTGGCTTGCAACTCGACGCGGAAGGTTGGGCCGATATTGACTGTTTGATTGCCGGGGTAGCCAAACAATCCCGGACGCTCGACCGGCCAACAATTCAAGCTGTCGTAGCAACCAACGACAAAAAGAGATTCGCCATTTCCGAAGACGGCCAACGCATCCGCGCCCTGCAGGGACATTCGACATCGACCGTACGACTCCAGTACGCCGAAAAGGAACCACCTGAACTTCTATATCACGGTACCGCGACACGTTTTCTTGAATCCATTCTCGAGCAGGGTCCGACCGCGGGATCTCGCCAACATGTACATCTAAGCAGATTTTTAGAGTCGTCAACCTGAATCCCCTTTACATCGTTCGCCGCCGCAGATTTTGCAATCTCCCTAGCTTGCTCAAACGAAATTTGTGAGTTCACGTTCATAGTTCAGACTGCCTAAGTCTCGCCAACACACTCCGCCCTAGTACTTGGATTCCGTTTTTCTCGATCAATGTTCCGAGCGTCGCGCCGTTGTTCAACTGGGCGATTTGAGCTGCAATCTCTTGGCCCCCCAAGTTAATTAGTTTGCCCCGACCGGAAGGATGCCATATCCGATTCAGTCGCGGCGGGGCTGATGTTTGTGGAACGACAGAAACAGGCTAAAACCCCGGAGCATCCCTCCAGCGAACGTAACCAGGAAATGTCTCACCTTTCAAAAAGGCAGCGAACACTTCGGCTACCTGGTTAGACATGAACCATTCGTCGGATCGCATAGGAATATTTCCTGCGCGAAACGAAAGTATGGTGCCATCGGGACGTACAGCACTCGGCTCATCATGAAACGCGCGAAGTCGTTTGCGACTCATTGCGTCATATCGCTCTACCATGCATGTCACCCCGCCGCCCGCCACCTGCACGTAATTTCCGCGAGCATCTGTCAGCGACGCATACGAAGATGGACCATAACTCTTCAGAGATTTAATCGCCTTTGAAACTTGAGATTCACGCGGCTCCTGAACCTCCGGCTTTCCTTCTACTTCCAGTTTCATTTCACTGTGCCTCTCACGGAACATACACTGTCGTCACGCTGCTCACGCTCTTTCCGGCGAATCGTCCTGCGCCTGTAGCACCAAACAGGTTTACGAACTGATCCACAAATTGTTGGTACGTAGTGGGGGACGCGCCACCGCTTTTTACTTCGATTCCATGCAAAGTGCCATTCGCATCCTGCGTAACAATATCGTAACGTCGAGGTCCAAGCGGACCGTTGACCACCACCTCCTGCCCCACCACATCAATGCCGTTGCCGCTCAGGAAATTCGCGAACTGTGACGCGGCTGTTGTCCCAGGTGGTGGGCTTCCTGCGGCACTCGCAAACTTTCCATCCGGCGTTCTGAGACTTCCATCGGGATACAACTGAACATTGTTCCCGAGATTTTGTGGACCGGTTGAGGTATTTGTGGCTTCCGTCTGGACAGAGCCATTTCCCCCTGCGTTTGTCGTCCCGTTACTTGCATTTTTGCTGGAATTGTCGCTCGTACCACTATCGTTCCCGCTTCCTGTAGAAAATATCGCGCCAGAGTTCGGCAACGAGAACGAAGGCACAGGCATCACGACCATAGTACAAGGCTGCCCAGGTATGGGGCATATAGGAACCGGCACACCGCTAGTAAACGTAAATCCGCCGGCCCGCTGCCCCTGAGATCCACCGCTTAGATCGTCGTCGTTATCGCTCGGGCTGTCGGGCAACTGGGGAAGATCGCTCTTGGAATCGTTAGTCGATCCACCGGTAGCACTTGCCGCGTAAGCAGCTACAGCAAGCTGAAGCGGCATGGGCAAGATCGCGCGACAGAACGAGCTCTGCAGACAAGCCTTGGCTATTTCTGCCGTGTGGTCTTCCGAATTGTTAGTAGCCTCATTTTCAGCCCACGTTGCGCCGGCTTGCGCGTCGGCACCAGCCAGTCCAGCCGCAACGCCGCCGGTCAGAATTGACAGCGCGGTCACCACCGCGGCCTGGTCAGGAGGTAGCGCCGCTCCAGTCGGATCCATGGCCAAGATCGCTAGCGGAGAAACGACCGCACTGGTTACGGCCCCAATCGCACCGCCAGCGCATCCCGTCCCACTCAGCGCACTAGCTGCGCACCCCAGCGCCGCGTGCTCAAGAATGTTCTGAATGGAAAGCGGCGTTGTCGTGTCGCCAATCGCAAAGGCCCCCGCCGCCGCCACTTCCTGCGTCAGTGCATCCTTGAACGCAGTACCAAAGCTGCCGCCTTCAATCGCTGTACCCACCCCCGCCGAGATCCCGGCCTCACCCAGCATGGCAAGCGCGCGCGTTTCAAGCGTCGTCGCGGTAGAAGCACTCGCCTGGCCTACATTAGTACCGGCTAATGGATTGACACCGGCGAGGTTCGCAAGCGAGCTCGTCGGTCCGCCGACCGTCAACGGTCCCGTCGTAAAGCCAAATCCATTGTCCGAGTTGTAAGTAATGCCATTCGTCAATCCTGCCGTGATACCTGCCACGCCAGCCACTTCGAACGCACTGCCCCAATTCAGGCTGCCGGTCATTGTCAGCTGCGAGGCGATGCTCGACGTGAACCCGGCCATAGCAGCCGACAGCGCGATGTTACCCAGTCCCGCTGTCGTAGCTGCTGCAGCCGCCGTTGTTGTCGTTGCTGCGGTTGCCGCCGTGCCTGCTGCAAAGGTACCGCCAGCTGAGCCGAGCGTTGCCCCAATGGCCGCACTCGCCGCCCCAGCCGTCATGATCGAGACGACCACGGCGAAGGCCATTCCTACGATATCTGCGGCCCCAAACCCGCCCATTGCGGTAAAGCTCGTATCGAGGTGGTCGGTAACCGTCGTCTGCGTGAAGTTGGTCCCGAGTTGCTGTTGCAAACTGGCCAGCAACTGCTGCGTGCCGGTCTGCTCGACCGTTGTGTCGCTACCCAGCAATTGCAACGCGCCACCAATCTGGTTGAGCGTCTGCACGTTCAGGTTCATGTCAGCCGCGCTCATGAACCCGCCCGGCTGGACCTCAGTGCCGCTCGTCTTTTCGTATCCGGTAGCCGCGATGTACTGCCAGATATCTCCCACGTTGACCTGATTCGCCTGGTTGGTCAGCGTGCCGGTATTGACCGTCAGCGTGTTCGAAGCCGCAATGTTGCCGGTGTTAAGAATGCTTCCCTGCCCATCCTGGTTGAAATTGAGCGTGACGTTCTGACCGGTGATATTTCCGCCCGCCGCCATCGCACTCCAGTTCGGCGGCAAGTAGACCTGCGGCATCAGCGCGCTAACGGTCGGGCACGTAACCACACCCGTCGAGATACACCCCGGATCGGGCACTGACTGCTGGACGTACCACAGCATTGGCTCGGTCAGTGCATTGATTTGCGTTTGCGAGAGCGCGTCGCCAAGCTGCAGATTGTTTTGCTTTGCGTAGTCAATGGCGTTCTGATAGAGGATCGCCTTTTCCTGATCGGTGACCGACAGGTTATGTGTGCTGTCGTAAGTCAGCCCGCTCACGAAGCTCGCCTGCCCGGTCTGCTGCAGCGCCGCTTGCTGCAGCATCAGATCTTCCGCCTGCGGGTCGTAATAGAACAGCGTCGAGGACGGTTGCAGGCTCGGCGGCAGGTTTTGTAACAGGCTTTGCGGCCCCATCGAACCCAACGTCGAACCATCCAGCGAACCGGTAACGTATGACGCCTTGCCTGCCACCGGTGTGGGCAACGGCGCGCCGACCGAGCGCGGCGTCGACAGGTTCAACCCCGGCAGGTTCACCATGCTCAACGAAATGACCTGCGACGGCGCATTCACACGCGGCGTATAAGTGTTCGCCGTGGTTATGCCGTTGATGAGTTTCTGCCCGGTCAACGAGACTGACGTGCCGATCACGTTGCCGACGTTCTGAATCTCTCCGTTCGACGTAATCGACAGATTCGGCGCCTGGATCGTCGCGGCGATGTTGCCCACCGGCGTCGGTGGATCGATCGTGCCTCCCGCGCTCGTATATGCGCTTCCATAGAGCGCGGTGCACTCGGCCACTGAACCACAGGCCCAGACGTCGTGACGCTTATCGGGGCTGAAGTCGCCAGTCTCCTGCACCCAGTGCGAGTGCCAGTAGGCATTCAGCGTCTGGGCCTCGTTCACCACCGGGCCGGCAACGTTGATCGACGCGCTAGTGCCGGCTGTGATCAGGCTGCCGATGTTGGTCAGGCTGCCCGCATTGATCTGCAGGTTGTTGCCGGCGCTAATGACCGACGAGTTACCCGTTTGCTGATCGACATAGCCTTCGCAGTAGCTTTCCTTGTAGCCACCGGCTGTCATGCAGCCGTTGTACTGCTCCGTTGTGCCGTAGTTCTGGTGAACGGGTACAGGCGGCGGCAGATTATTTGTGATTGCGCCCGATACATTAAGCGTGATGTCGTTGCCCGCGACGATGTTGCCTGACGTGTTGTTCAGGCTGCCAGCCGGAGTAGTCGAACTCGCTGTGGTTCCTACCCCGCCGATGACAATGTTGTGGCCCGCAAGGAGACTGCCATACGTGTTGTTGATCTGACCGGCGGCAATGACCAGGTCGTTGCCTGCGAACACCGTGGCGCTCTGCTGGGCATATGAGAAGGTAGTTGTGTTGGGATTGCCACCCTGCATGGCGTTGCTGGGCTGCGTCGTCGAGACCGAATTGTATTGGCCCTGGTTGCTAAACGACTGCGCCCCGCTGGCGTTGAAATTGTTGCCGGCATAGAGCAATCCACCGTTGACGAGATTGCCGCCCGACAAGGTCATGTTCCGCCCGGCTACGATCTCCCCTTGCGAACCGAACGTCGTGGTCGTACTGGTAACGCTTGGCGGGACAGTCGCACTCGGGTTAAACGAAACGGTCGTCTCCGGCACCACTGTCCCAGATATGCCGACGCTTACGGTTCCGTAAATCCCGACCATCCCGATCGCATTCATTTGCGCCATGAATGCATCGAGCTGCGCCTTGTCGACAGTATCGACAATCGTCGCGGTGGCATTGCTCACCGGCGCGTTGTTGAGCGACTGCAAGTTCAGGTTAACGTCGAGTCCGGCGGAGATTGTGCTGCCGGCGTTCGACAGCGTGCCCGCTGTGATATTGACGTTACCACCGGCGGCAATCACGCCAGGCGACACCGAACCGGGTGCGGTAGTTGTCCGATCGATTCCCGGCAGGGAAATATACTGGTGATCGCCCGATTGCGTGTTGCCAACCTCTACGTTCTGACAAGCACTGGCATCGCCATAGCATATGCTTCCACCCGTGCGAACATCGACGTCTCCGTTGGCGACGTCCGGCTTGAGCGAATCGATCGTGGCTGTCCCCGAAAACTGATACAGATAACAGTCACCCTGGCTGTTCTGGCAGTACCAGCCATTCAACGTTCCCACAACGATCTTCGTCACTAGATCTGGGTCCGCCGATGCACCAACCAGTTGTGTCGACGTTTGCGTCGGCCCCTGCAGCGCGTCATTAATCACGGCGCCTGCATTAATGCTGATATTGCCGCCGGCTGTAATTGTCCCAACGGTGTTGTAAACAGTCGCACCCGTATTCAGTGCGATGCTGCCATTCGCCTGGGTCGTACCGTACTGATTGTCGTAGTTACCACCGCCGTTAAAATTCAGGTTGCCCGCGCTTTCGAGCGTGCCGCGGTTCGTCACGCTTCCCGACAGATTGAGGTTGTTGCCGGCATGGGCCACTGCACCAGCGGCATTCCACAGCGTGCCGTTCAAACCCAGGTCGCCGCCGCTGATGAGCTGACCATTGTTGCTGATGGTGCCATTACTCGAAATACTCAACGAGCCGGTCGAGTTCATTACAGCCGAGTTCGAGAATCCCTGGAGCGCGTTGATATTTACGTTGCCTGCAGTCAGGTTCCAGTTACTCGAAAGCGCCATCGAACCAACAGTCAATGAAAGCGTATTTCCCGCACTGATGCCACCCTGCGTCGACCCGTCGAAGGACATATTCACTGCAGACACTGAAGCGTTCTGTATGGCCAACAGCTGGCCGCCTGCGTTGTTGAACGCTCCGTCACCGCCATTGACCGTCAGAGACAGATTGCCAGTTGCGGGTCCGCTCGATGCCCCAACGTTGCCCGCGAATATGAGGCCGTTCTGATTATTCAACGAGCCCGTGTTGATGTTGAGCGCGTTCACCCCCATCAACGTGCCGCCGACGTTCGTGAGACCGCCTGCTACGTTGATGTTGGTCGTCGCGCCGTTGACGAGACCCGCGTTTGTGAAGTTCGTCGCGTTGACGGTCGTCGTGCTGGTCGATGCGAGCGTTCCGCTTGACGCGTTTGTCACATTGGGCGCCGATACGAAGAGGTTGCCACCCGCCAACACATTGCTCGCGTTATAAAACCCATTCCCCGAAGTCAGCGTAGCGGCCCCAACCACATCCACCGCCGACCCAACCAGCGACAGCTGATTCGAAGCCGTCGCCGTCAACGCCCCACCGACAATCGCCGTCCCCAGCGTCACATTCGTACCGCTGAACTGCATGTTCCCAGTCGACACCATCGACGCCTTACTCGCGTCGAGCGTCCCTTGCGCAGTCACCGAGACGTTCTTCGACCCACCTTGCGAGCCACTCAACGTGACGTTGCCGCCGCTCAACGTAAACTGCCCCGCGACCGTGCTCGTGCCGCTCAACGTGAGCGTCTGTCCTGCGCTCATCGTCGTATCGCCGTTCGACGACACGCCGGCCACTGTGACGTTGCCCTGCATCCCCGTGACATTCACCGTGCCCATCGACGACACCGCGCCCGTCACCTTCGCATCCCGCGCGGCCTGAATCGCAACGTTGCCACCGGACTGCAAGTCGCCACCAAAAGTCACACTGCCGCTCGTCGACCTAGCGGTGACATTACCCACCGCCGTCGTCGCGCCGAGCGACATATCGCCGACCGACGTCGCCGTAAACAGTCCCGCACCCTGAATCCCGCCGAGCGTGATGCCTGCGCCCGCGCCGATCGTGATGTCCTTGCCGAACGTCAACGCACCGCCACCGCTCACCGAACCGCCCGCGTTGATCGTCGCGAGACCGAGGCCGAGGAACGCGCCGGTCAACGTCGTGGTACCGCCCGAGGTTAGCGTCGTATCGCCGTTGACGAGTTCACCATTCAGCGCCAGCGTGCCGCCCGAAGTTGCCTTCAAATTTCCCTGACTGGTCACCGCACCGCCGACGCTCAGGTTGCCGCCCGTCGCAGTCAGCGTCACATCGGAATTCGCACCGACAGTACTGCTTGCCGTCAGGTTACGGCCCGCCGTCACGGTGAGCTTGTCAGTAGCCGAAGCGTTGCCGATGATGGTCGCATCGCGTGCAGCCGTCACGCTGACCGCCGAGCCGGACGCGAGCGTGCCACCCACATTCACGTCGCCTGCGCCGTTGTGTCCTTGCGCCTGCAACGCAATCGCGCCGCCGGCTTGCGCTGAACCCATCGAGAGGTCATTGCCCGCCGTCGCATTCAATGCGCCGTTCGTTAATACACCGCCGGTCACGCCGATGCTGCCGCCCGCGTTCAATGTCGCCTGCTGGCCAAAAGCTACAGAGCCCGCACTAATCGAACCGCCGGCCGCCAACGTGCCCACGTTCTGCGCGCCGATGCCGCCCGTCAGCGTCATGTCGCCGCCCGACGTGAGTTGCGCATTGCCGCCCACCGTCGTCGCGCCGGAGAACGTCAGCGTCTGGCCCACGTTCGCATTCAGATTGCCTTGCGTTGTGACATTCGCTGCGCTCGCGTTGCCGCTGGTCGCCGTAAGCGCCAGGTCACCCGCCGAGTTAACGTCGGCGAGCGTGATATTGCGCGCGGCATCGATCGTCGTCGTGCCGCCTGTGTTGATCGCACCGCCCACGCCGACATCACGTGCCGCCTGTAGCACCAGCGTACTGAGTGCCGTAGCCGTGCCGCCGAGCGTCACGTCACCACCGCCCGCATTACCGTTTGCGGTCACGGCAAGATTGCCGGTCACCGCCTGCACGCTGCCCAGGCCCGCGTTGTTGCCACCCGTCACCGTGACGCTCGCGCCTTGCAGCGCGCCGGTCAATGCCATGTCGTGCGAAGCATTCAGCGTCGCCGCCTGAGCAAACGCCGCCGTGCCCGCACCGTTGATGTCGTGCGATGCCGTCAAGGTACCGCCGAGTTGACCCGCGAGCGCACCGGTCAGCATGATGTCGCGGCCCGTCTGCACGGTCACATCCTTGGCCGCGTTGATCGTGCCGCCGAGTTGCGTATCGAGCGCGGACGTGAGGTTCAATGCGCCCGATGTCGTCGTAGTGCCAGTCAGTGCAATGCTGCCGGTCGCCGCCGTAGCAGTGAGATCCCCCGCAGTGGTTTGTACCGTACCGTTCACCGTCACGTTGCGTTGTGCAGCAAGCGTCAACGGATCGCCGGTAGTCAACGAGCCGCTGACCAGCACGTCGCGCGCCCCGCTTAACGTGACCAAACCGGGCGCAGTCGCCGTGCCCATGATCGCCGCATCGCCACCGCCTGCATTGCCGTTTGCAGTGAGCGTCAAGGTCGTCGCCGAATTGACGTCGTGCAGCGTGGCGCTATTGCCACCCAGCGCATTGATAACGTTCGCCTGCACGCCACCGGTCAGCGCGATGTCGCGCTGCGCCGTGTAGTTCGCCGCCTGCGTAAACGCTTGCGTGCCGGCACCGCCGATATCGCGGCCCGCCATCACAAAGCCGTTCGCCTGGCCGATCAGCAAACCGTTCAACAGCGCATCGCGGCCCGCATTTAACGTTGCGTCGCCAACCGCACTCGTGCTCGCGCCGAGCGACAGATCGAGACCCGTCGTGATGTTCAGTTTGCCGCCACTATTGATACCGCCCGTCGCATTCAAACTGCCTTGCTGCGCATTGAGCCCCGCATCGCCGACCGACTCGACAGCCCCTGCGACGTTGATATCGTGTTGCGCGTTAATGCCGACGGTCGTGCCAGTGGCGATCTTGCCCGTCGCCGCCACGGTCACATCGTTTTGCGCCGTCGCCGTCACAGCACCCGCTGCGGCAACGGAACCGTTGACCGTGAGATTGCCTGGGCCATTAGCCGTATTCGTGCCGTTCGCGTCCAACGTGACGGTGCTGGCGGATTCGACGTTGTTGACGCCGATGTTCCCCGCCGCGGTCACCTGAACCGCCTGGCCCTGAATCAACCCGCCTTGCGCCACATCGCGGCCCGCAGTCAGCGTGGCCGCCTGCGTGAGAGTCATCGTGCCCGCGCCGCCTATGTCACGACCCGCCGTGACGATGCCTTGCCCCTGCCCGGCAAGCATGCCGGTCACGTTGACGTCGCGCGCTGCGTTGAGCGTCGTATCGAGTGCAGCGGTGGTCGTGCCGCCAAGGTTGATGTCGGTGCCAGCCTGCACGTTGAACGCGCCATTGCTCGCGATCGTGCCCGTCGAACCGACATTGCCGTTCTGCGCGGTCAGCGTGGTGTCGTTGGCCGATTGAATCGATCCGCTGATGCCGATGTTCTGACCGGCGTTTACCGTAACCCCTGCACCGCCAGTGACCGCACCGGTGATGTTCAGATCCTGAGTCGCCGCAAGCGCGAGGCTCGACGCCGCCTGCACGTCATGCAACGTTGCAGAGCCGCCCGCATTCGTCTGCACCGTGCCGCCGCGCAGCGAACCGGTCAGGTTCGTATCACCGCCGGAGCTCACGTTCGCCGCGAGGCCGAACGCGTTGGTCGCCGCGCCTGCAATCGCACCGCCGGCCGTCAACGTGCCGTTGCCTTGCGCAACCACCGAACCGTTCATCGTCAGATTCTGGCCGGCGTTGACGGTCAGATCGCCAAGCGCGGAAGTACCCTGCGTACCGAGGTCGACCGATTGCGCCGCATTGATCAGCAGGTTGTCGCCTGACTGGATGTTGCCGGTACTCGTCAGCGAGCCCGCCGCATTTGTCAGCGTAACGTTGCCATTCGATGCGACGCCGCCGGCGATCAACGTGTTGCCGCCGCTCGTCACGTTCAATGCGTTCGCACTCTGCAACGCGCCATTGATCGACGTATCGCCGCTCGAAGTCAGCGACGCCGTCGACAACGATGCAACCAGACCGTTGACCGCCAGCGTGCCGCCGTTCGCCGCGACCTGCAACGCGGAGTTCGCCTGCACGTTGTTCAACGCCACCGAATGACCTGCAGTCAGCGAGACGCCCGCGCCTTGCAACGCGCCAGTCACCGACAGATCGTTCACAGCCGTGACATTCACATCCTTGACGAAGCCGCTGCTACCGCCCGCGATCACGTCGTGCCCCGCGCTGAGCGTCGCCGCCCCCTGCCCCGCCAGCGTGCCGCCGATGGTCAGGTCATGCCCCGCCGTCAGCGTCGTATCGCCGGTTACGCTCGTCGCGCCCGTCAATGCGACATCCTGCGCGCCATTGACGATGAGGTTCGCCGCGCCGTTCAACGTGCCGCTCGAATTCACGCTGCCATTCACCGCTGCGACCGACAGATCGCCAACCGCCTGCACGGTGCCCGCCGCAGCCACCGCAACATTGCGCTGTGCCGTCAGCGTGACCTGCGAACCACCCGCCAGCGTGCCATTAACGACCACATCGCGTGCCGCCTGCACGTTCGCAGCGCCAACCGAAGCCGCATTGCCATTGAACGTCACATCGCCGCCGCCGGCCGGATTGCCGGTGATCCCGTTCGCCACGACGTTGAACGCGCCACCCGCCTGCACATCCGCAAGACTCGCGTTGTTGCCCGCCGTCACTTGCAGACCATTGGCGAGCAGCTTGCCGGTGAACGCGACGTCCTGTCCTGTCGTCAACGTGCCGTTCTGGCCAAATGCCACCGACCCACTGCCGGTAAGACTGTTCTGTGCATTGAACACGCCATCCTGCTGCACGATGACCACGCCTGGAACGTCGAGGTTGCGCCCCGCGCTCACTTGCGCATCGGTGCCAACGAGCAACGAACCCGCTACCGAGATATCGCGCGCGACATTGGCAGCGAGCGTCGTGCCGCTTGCAAGCGATCCGTTCACTGAGAAGTCCTGGCCTGCCGTCACCGTCACGGCTTTCTGTGCAGTGGCCTGCCCAACCACACTCGTGTCCTGACCGGACGTCAGCGCGAGATTGTTACCGCTCTTGACGGTTCCGTTGTTCGTCACGCTGCCTTGCGTCGCGGTCAAGCCGAGATCGCTCGAGGTTTGCAACGCGCCGTTAACGTTGACGTTGCGCTGCGCTGTCGCTTGCAACGTACTGCCGTTGGTCTGTCCGTTCACGTTGATGTCGCGCGCGGCCTGCAAGCTCGTCGCGCCGCTCATCACGGAGGTGCCGTTCAGGTTGATGTCGCCCGTGCTGTCGTTGCCTTGCGCCGCCACAGCGAGCGCGCCGCCGGTCTGCACGTCGCTGAGCGTGACATTCGCGCCACCCGTGACCGCCGTGTCGCCGTTCGATTGCGCGTTCGCCACGTTGACGTTGCCGCCCGCCGTCACCGCGAGCTTGCCGCCGGTCTGAATCGTGCCGGTCGACGTGACGTCGCCGTTCGCATTGATCGTGTAGCCGCTGATGCCGACGTGCGCGCCGGTCATCGACAGATTGCCGCTCGCCTGCAGCGTGGCTTGTTGTTGCGCGGCCGAGCCGTTCACCGTCAGATCGCCGTTCGACGACAGCAGCAAATCGCCGGTATTCGCCGCCATTTGCGCATCGGTGCGCACGCCCATGCCGGCTGCGGTGCCGATCACCTGGATCTGGCCGGCAGTCATCGCGCCGAACGCGGTGGCGTCGATGGCGAGACCGTTATTGGCGTGGCCATTGGTGCTATTGATCGCGTTGGCGGAGTTATCCGAACCGTTCGCGGACATCGCATACGTGGTGCCGTTACTGCTCACCGCAGACGGCAGTACGAACTGTCGCCCGGCAATCGCGTTGATCCGCGAGCCGGCATACAAAGGTGCGTTGATGCCGATGGTTTCGCCGATCAGATCGATCGTGCCGACCGTACCTTCAATACCGGCGCCGGGGCCATTCACGCCCGCATTGCCTTCGATCTGAATATGGCCACCGGTCACGCTATAACCGACCGCTTGCGCGTTATCGAAGTCGGTAACCGTGCCTTTGAGGTCGCTCAAAAATTGGGGCGTACCGGTCGACAAAGTGACGCCGATCGTATTCGTGAACCCCGTGCCGTTGGTCGTAATGCCGTTGGGATTCGCGATGATGACAGTTGCGGGTGCCCCGAACACTTCGAGTGGCCCGTTGAGCAAGCTCGCATATGCGGCGCCCATCGACGTCACCTGGTTGACAATCACGCTCGCCGTGCGGCCCACGAGATTCGGATTCGCCTGCAAATCACCGCCGGTGAGCGACGTGCCGGCCATCAGGCTGTTATTCAGAATCAGCCCGACCGGATCGATGTTGAAGCTCTGATACTTGTTGAGCGAAATCCCCGCCGCGTTCGGCGCGGTGATGTTCACGACAGGCACACCGCCACCCGCGCCGGTAGTCTGCGTGATCTTCGGTTGAAACGTAATCGGTGCGGTCGGATCGACAATCGGCGCGGCCTGCACCATTTGCATCGCAAAGCGGATACGCACGGCGCTCAGGTCAATGATGCGTTGCCATGTTTCGTCGTCCAGACGATGGCTGCCGGAAGCCAGCACTCCGGCAGCGTCGCGGCTTTGCTCAAACGTGATCGAGAGCGGTCCGGCGAACAGCGTCAACGCGACCAGCGCCGACACCGCGCGCTGCCACACGCGACACGGACGCGCAGGCATAGGCACCGACCAGCGCTGCCGCGCGGACTGCATACCGCGATCGTGCCGCTCGTCGTGTGCCTGACGGTTTTGCTCGAGTTGTCGTAAAGCGTTGCGTGTGGACGCGTCCATGGTGCTCTCGTCTTTTTCTGGTTCTTCTTGTATTTCCGGCACTTCTTCTTCGCCGTTCCGGGCGACCCACCCGAAACGGCGTTGCAGCGGTTTCATCCCGTCCGCTGCGCCTCTTTAAAACCGAGGTTGTTACTGCTGCTGAATCCGCGCGTTCTTCATCAGATCGACCACGACCTGTGCCGTGGCTTTCTCCAGCGCGACCTGTTCAAGCTGCTTGCGCAGCGCATCCTTGATCTGGTCGTATTGGGGAATCTGCGTCGGGCGCTTTTCGTCGACGCGCAGAATCCAGTACGCGTCGCCGATTTGCACCGGCGTACTCGACACGCCGCCTTGCGGCAACTTGACGAGCGCTTCGGCGAGGGGCTGCGGCCAGTTCTGTGTGTTACCCGGCTGAATCGGCGTCTTGAACGAAACCCAGTTCATTGCGCCGCCTTGCGCCGCGCCCGGGCCCTGGCTGTACTGCTTCGCGAGTTGCGCGAAGTCGGTACCCTTCTTCAGTTGAGTGAGCACCGTTTGCGCGGTGTCGGTATCTTTCACGGCGATTGCGCTCGGTTTGTATTCGTTGTCACCAAGCGTCGCGACGATCGCGTCGTATTTCGCCTTCACATCGGCATCGGTGACGGCTGCGGGCTTGACCTGATCGCGCAGATACGCGGCGGTCATCGCAGCCGTCTTCGCCTGTTCGACGGCGGCCACGACTTGCGGACGCGATTCGTAATGCTGCTTCTCGGCAGCCTGGCGGAACAGTTCACGGGCGATCAACTGATTCTTTACCGACGCACGCAACGCAGGCGTATCCGGCACGTTCAGCGCATGCACGGCCTGGTCGAGTTGGTCCTGCGTAATCACGACGTTGTTGACGCGCGCCACGCCGTTGGCGGGCAGCGTACCGCCGGCGGCATCGGCTGCCTTGTCGGCCGAAGGTTTTGCCGTGGGCTTGTTGGCCGCATGCGCTGCGGGCAGCAAGCCGGCTGCAAAACCGAGCGTGGCGATCAACGTAGCGTTGCGAATCCTGACTGCGATCGGACGATGTTTCATATGAACCTCTTCAGAGTGACCAGTTGAGTGTGGCGAGCAGCACGGTGGCTTTTTTCCCAAGTGCGGCGGGTTGGAGCAAGGCCTGACCAAGCAGCACCT
The DNA here is from genome assembly GCF_046026675.1 of Paraburkholderia sediminicola. Classification (GTDB taxonomy): domain Bacteria; phylum Pseudomonadota; class Gammaproteobacteria; order Burkholderiales; family Burkholderiaceae; genus Paraburkholderia; species Paraburkholderia sediminicola_F. Next base: position 4,022,837 of record NZ_JAQQEY010000002.1, read on the forward strand.
CGCTGGTGACGGTTTGTGTTTTGTAGCGCCATTGCGCGCGTGCGCCGATGCCGGTGCCCATGAGTGTCGGCCAGCCGCCCTGCGCGACCAGATGCGATTTGCCGCCGTCAATAAAGACGTACGGTTCGAGATGTGCGTCGTGCCAGACCGGCACGTTCTGCCACGCGGCCTCGTTGCGCAGATAGAAGCCGCTGTCGCCGGCAATGCCGCCTTCGGTAAAGCCGCGCACGGAATCCATGCCGCCGAGGAAGATCTGCTCGTTGCCGAACATCGCGACGTGGCTGTACTGACCGCGCAACGTGCCGCGATAGGTCCATTGCGTGCCGGCCAGCGTGCCGAGCGCGACCTGCAGCGTGGCGGTCGCATCGAGCTTGGTGAACTGGCTGTGCGCATCGACTTCGTCGATATCGGGTGCGTCATGGCTCGCGGAGAGCCACGGCAAGCCTTGTGAAACGCCGACATCCCACGTCGCGGCCGCGGCCTGATCTTGCGCGACGAAACGGCGCAAACCATTCAGGCCGACTCGCAACACCGTGAGGTCCTGCGGCGCCAGGTCGATGCCGTTCAGGCTGCGTTCCGTGCGCATTTTGGTGAGCGTGATGTCGACGCTGGTACGTCCGGTGCGCGAGCGCGTCAGCACGTCGTTCCAGCCGAGAATCTGGCTGAATGTGCGGCCCTGGAGCAGCGCGACATCGCTGATGGTCTGCTGGTATTCAGACAGCGACGTCGTGTAGCTAAAGGTCTGATAGCCGTACGGCGCCGCCGCGGAAAACACCACCGCGTTGCTGTCCTGCGTGCCGACGTAGCTGAACGACAAAGACTCCTGCAAACCAATCAGGTTGTCCGCTTCGACACCCGCGCGATAGCGCAGCGTGCCGGTTTGCGAGCTGCCGTAGTTGTCGATGCCGAGGTCGTAGAAAACACGGTCGCCGTAGTGATTGGTGACCGCCACCACCGAGTCGCCCGGCGTCTCACCCGGCATGATCTGGATCTCTGCCTGATTGCGGCGCAGCCGGTTGATCTGGTCGACGCCTTGTTCGAGATCAGGCAAGCGCAGCACGTCGCCTGTGCTGTCGCCGAAGGCCCACGCGGTGCCCGCATCGGTCAGCAGGCCGCCGCCGTGCGTCGTGTACCACGGCTCGTTCGGATCGCGCGGACGCAGCGGTTTGCCGTTCAGCGTGAAGGCCGACACCTTGCCGTCGACGATGTTGATCTTCAGCGTACCGGAGGCGAGATTCTGCGCACCGAGATAGGCACGCGTCGTGATGTAGCCGCGTGCGATGAACGCTTCGGTCACGCGGCGCAGCAGCAGGTTGATCCGGTTGCGGCCGAGCTGCTTGCCGATGAACGGTGCGGCGATCCTGTCGAGTTCGCTCGCGCCGAGCGCGGTGTCGCCTATGAAATCGATGTGGTCAATCTTGAACAGCGGTTCGACGTCGGGCAGCGTTTCGACATCCGCGCCTTCGGGCAGGTTGACCACCGTCGGCTGCTGCACTTCGATCTGCGGGGGCGGCTGCTGGATTTCGTCGCGCCGCTGACGGTCGCGTTGCTCCTGCAGGAGTCGTTGCGCCGGATCCTGTTCGGCGCGCACGGGCGCACCGAAGGGCACGCCGCCCAATGCCGCCGCATTCGGCAAGCCCGGCGGTGTCTGCGCGAACCCACGCACTGCTGCCGCGCCGGCGAGTATCGCCAGCGTGCAACGCGCGAGCCGGGGCGCGCGGCGCTTCGTGGTTCGGGTCATGGCGCGCTTCATAGCCTGCTTCATAGCCCGAACCACGACACGAGGCCGAGGTGGTTGTGATTGCCGATCGTGACCGGTGCGCGATACGGCGCGCTAATCGTGTTCACACCGCCCGCGGCTTTGATGCCGCCAGGCGCGTTGAACGCGCCACCTTCAATATCCGCCTCGCCGGTCAGTTCAACCTGGCCGCTGCCGCCAATGAACAGGCCGCCCGTGTCGGCCGCGAAAATCGCCGACCACGCGTTGCCGAACCATGCTTTGAGGTCGTGCGTACGGTTGAGCGCGGTGTAGCCAAGTACGGCTTGTGCGAGGGTCTTGGGCGCGTCGAGTTTGAGCGTGCCTTCCGCCGATACGAGGCCGCCCGTGTTGGTGATCTGCGTGCCGGCCTTCAGCGTGATGTCATTGTTCGCCTGGATCACGCCGCCGTAACCCTGCACGTTGCTCGACGAACTCGAACTGCAGAAGATGAAACACGTTTGATGAAACGACGCCTGCCCGGTGAAGATCGCCTGCGTCAGCAACTGGTCGCGCGCGGTGATCGAGATCGAACCGCCGACAGCCGGATTTTTCGGGTCGATTTGCGCGAGAATCGTACCGCCGATGTTGTGAACGTTCTGCGCGGCAATCGTCACGTTGCCGACGTTGGCGCTCAGGTAGGAGAGTTTGTCCGGATCGGCGAGTGCGCCGTAGTCGACATTGAAACCGTCGTCACGATGTTCGACGAAAATCAGGCGCCAGCTACGGTCCGAATAGCTGACCGGCGCGCCGCCATTCACACCGCTCGAATGATCGACGATATTGTCGACGTCGCCGCCCGCAGTGATCGTCAGGTTCTGATTCGACAGAATGCGCGCGTTCTGATTCGTCACGGAGCCGCCGGCCGTCACGGACACATCGCCGTTCGCGCCGTACACAACACTGAGCAGGCCCGTGGGTGTCGACTGATTCAATACATTGCCGCTGGCGTTCAGCGTGACCGCGCCGAGCGACGCGATATCGATGGTGTTCTTCTGCAGGCCTTGTATCAGCGAACCGACGTTGGTGATATCGCCGGCGCTGGTCAACACCACGCCGCTGGTGGCCGAAGCGATCACCGATTGCGCCGTGGCGTCCTGCGCCAGCGCGATGCCCGCACCGCTCACGTCGATGCCGGCATTGGCGAGCACGCTGCTGCCCGTCAGGCTGACGGCGCCACTCGCGCTCAAGGTCGCCGAACCACCGTTGGCTTTCAGCTTCGTGTCCGACAACGTCACGCTGTCCTGCACTTGCAGATCGAGGTTGTTCTGCGCCGTCAGCGTGGTATTGGAGAACTGCACCGACCCGTTCGACGACAGCGTGAAATCGCCGAGCGACGCGTTCATCGGCCCAGCGCTGCGTACGCCCGGGCCTTTGTCGGTGACGATCAGTTGCACACGGCCGCTCGTCAGACTGCCGGCGGCGGTGATGTCGATGGCGAATGAGTTGGCCGTGGCCGCGCTGGTGGATGGACTCAGCGTGAGCCAGTCGTTGCTGTTGTCGTTCGGCGAAACCGCTGTGTTCAGCGTGATATTGCTGTTGCCGGCCACGGCGCGCACGTAGGCGGTCTGCGACGTGAAGCCGTTGGTGAGCGGCCCGTTGATCTGCACATTCTTTGCGATCAGATCGAGCCCGATTAGCGCGCTCGCCAATCCCTGCGGGCCGACGACGATCGTCCCGGTGCTGGTGTCGAGCACGATGTCGCGTTCGGGAATTCCCGCTACCGGAATGGTGTCCTTGAAACTGACGTGCCCGGTGGTCAGTGCGACACGGCCTGTATTGACGAATGAACCGCCATTAACCGTAATGCCGTTCGGATTGGCCAATACCACGTTCGCACGCGAGCCGAGCACATCGATTCGCCCGCTAATAACGCTGGGATTGGTGCTTGTTACCTGATTGACAATCGTTCGAGCATTGATACCGACGTTATTAAGTGAAGCGCCGGCTGTGTTTACATTGAAACTGCTATAGGTGTTATTTGAAACCCCGGCTACTGTCGGCGCGATATTGACTGTCTGATGACCATTCGCTGCGGTTGAAACTGTTGTTGCAGTTCCGCCGTCAATAGCAATACCCGCCGCACTCGCGCCTATAGGCGCGGCGGCCAGCAATACAACGATCAGCTTGACTCGTTGCTGATGCGGACGCGGCTTCCCACGGCCCGCACTCCTACCCCGTGCGCTCCGAAACATTCTTGTTTTCACGCAACTTTTCGTTGCGGGCTCTCTCGATCAGTTTGGTCTTTCTCGCGCGGCTTTAGGGAACCGCGTCTTTCGTATGATCAATAACGGCGACGATCGAGAGTTCTTTAGGGTTATTCAGGAGTTTTTTATCGCTCAAACATTACATTTTAATTATTTAAGAAAGGAATTTGAAATTATTCGAGTCTGATATTGTTGATTTCAAATGCCTGATTATTCCGATTGCATAATCCGATTCACGCTACGTACGTGCAACGTCATTAACCGCGACTAATCACCTGCTTGCGGCCTGCTTTGACGCGCGCCAAATGAGCGTCGTCCCACTCATAGAAACCAGCACCGCTACGCACGCCGACACGCCCCGCGTCCACCTGCGCGCGCAGCAGATCGAGCACGTCTTCGTCTTTAGCGAGTTCCGGCATCAGATGCGTGGCGATGTCGAGGAAGGTGTCGAGGCCGCCCATGTCCGCGCCTTCGAGCGGTCCGACGATCCCCCACCGGCGCCCGAGCGACGCCTTCATAACCCGATCGACCACATCAGGCGTCGCCGCTCCCGAACGCACGATGTTCAACGCCTCGCGCAACACCGCGAACTGCAACCGGTTGCCGACAAATCCCGGAATCGCCTTCGCCAGCACCACCGGTTCCATGCCGATCGCGCTCATCAACGCAGCGGTACGTTCAGTGACTTCCGGCGCGGTCGCGGTACCGGGCACGACTTCGACGAGCGGGATCATGTGCGGCGGATTCCAGAAATGCGCGATCAGAAAACGCTCCTTCGCGCGCAGCGGAGCAACCAGTTGATCGGGCGGAAAACCGCTGGTGTTGCTCGCGAGAATCGCGTCGTCTGCCATCAACTCAGCCAGCGAGGCATACAGGCGATGCTTCAGTTCGAGTACCTCGGGAATCGCCTCGATCACGAATTGCGCCGACGCCATGACGTCGAGTTGCGCATGCGTCTCGATGCGCGCGAGCGCTGCCTGTTTGGCAGCGTGGTCGATGCGTCCGGCGTCGATCAGTTCGTCGAGCACCGCTTCCGCCTTCGGCGCAACGCTCGCGAGGCGTGCAGGGTCGACGTCGTGAACGATCGTCCGATGCCCATGCAACGCGCTTTGCGTCGCAATGCCGACGCCCATCAATCCCGTGCCCACTACGCCTATGACTGCCTTGTCCACGCCGCTCTCCTGCTGCCATCGATGAAAGCGTTCAAGCATAGCGCAGCGCGCGGTTTTCCAAGACCGAATGCGACAAAGCCGGTCTTCCGTGAGGAAGGACCGGCTTTGCGGACTTCAGGCCGCGTCACGCGGCACGTCATGCGCGCATTAGTAGCGCGGGGGCGGCGGGCGACGATCGTCGTGGTGATGCGGATCGTAGTCGTGCGGATGATGACGCATCCAGTCGTCATGAGCCCAGTAGCGGTGGCCGTCGTAGTAACGATCGCCGTGCCAGCCGATGTTGATCGACACGCCTACCGGCATCATGTGCGGCTGACCGTAAACCGCCGGTCCCGGACCATTTTCGATGATCACCCGTTCCTGGGCGAAAGCACTGCCGGCTGCGAGCAACGCGCCGCCCGCCAGCAAGGTTGCAACGATCGAACGCGACGTCTTGTTAAAGGTTTTCATAGTGACCTCCCATGCAAAGTTTTGTATCAAGCCAGCGCTCGTGTTCGGCCAACATCGAACCGCGATTTTGGGTTCGGACCAGACGCCGTACGCTTGAGACCAACTTTAGCGGTGCAAACCGCATGAAGACGTGAGCACTTGTAAGCGCACATTTCAATGAAAGGGACCGATGAATGAGCGTCTTTTCGACCGTCGCCGCCCATCTACAGCGCATGCGCGGTGAATCAACTGAATGACACGACGGCGCCGTGTGAGGCGCGGTTACATTCATTTCGGCAAGGAAATATTCGGAAAAATTGGAGTTGCGCGGTAACCGCACAAAACAAAAGCCACGGCACGCGTTTCGCGGGCAGTGGCTTCAATGATGCGAGGCGCACTCGACGTGCGCGCCCATGCGCGGTGGTCCGCGCTCAGGCCGTACAACTTTGCTTTTTAGTCGCTCAGCTTGATGCCGAACAATGTGGATTGCGCTTTGCGCATGCGCTCTGCTTCGCGGCTACGTGCTGCGTACGAGTAGTCCGAATCCAGCGGCAGATGGGGCGACGCAAAGAGGTCGCTGACCTTTTGGAACAATGCAAAAATGAAGCTCATGGCGACTCCCGGTTGGTTACTGCATTAGCTAGGGTTTTCCCTTGAGAAGAATTATAGGGTTTTCCCTAGGCAAAAGCTAGTGCAATGCAGCAATTTATTGGGTGTGGTGTGTTGTCACAGGGTTTTTATCCATGGTGCGTTGCACCATTACAACGTCCCCGTTTTTTATATTTCAGGGCCAAAAGCGTCCCTCTACTGAAGCGTGGTCGACTGCGGCTTCCTGCTGCGCGTGGGTTTCGCGCTCGTCACGGTTTTGAGAGGGTTCACTACGGCGGCATCGACGGCGCCTTCCGCCGTGCTCTCCGCACGCATCAGGTCGCGCTGTTGACGGAGACGATCAGCCCCGGCAAGGTCCGCGCGGGGCTCTCTTGCGGCTTGACGGAAGCGCCCGTCGCCGAAAACTCGACGTTTAACGCCCAGTGTCCTTCGTGGATGCCCTGATCGCGCAGAAGCGCGGCTAGCAGTTCCTCGATCGAATATTTGTGCGTGCTGGTCGGCATGGTGGCTCCCGTCAGAAGATGCGCTGGCGTATCCGGTCCGGCTTCGCAACAGCAACGAGAGTTTAAAACGTGAAGTTTGGCTTGCGAGGCGTTGGCGGCGGGGTGGTGCCTTACGACGCCTATCCTGGGAGGCAGGGAGCGAGAGTGGAACGAAGACCTGGGGCTCGGGGTGGAAGTAAGCGCCAGGCTGTTCTGTTGCGTTGGCAAAACAAGCTGCCGCAGCCGGCTAACGCCAGCGCGGCAGTCACTGAAGATCAGTGCGAGTTGGCAGCTTTCGGCTTGTGCGCGTGCGGTGTGCGCGCGCCGGGTTTGCCGTGCGCTGGCGTGACCACGGCTGGCTGAGGCGCCGCAGTTGCGGCTGCGTCAGAAGCCGCATTGGCCGCCGCTGCGTTGACCATCGCGATGTGCGTGTCGAGCAAGCTGGCCATGGCGGCCTGCTGGTTCTGCATCATCTGTTCGATGCGGTGTTGCTGGGCGGTAGTTTCACGCGTCAGGCGCATCAGGAGCACGGTCTGCGTGATGCCGATCGCGACCGTCATCAGCAACGCGCCCACCACGATCGACAGCATCCACTTCATGCGGCGCGAATGGTCGGTCGCGGCGAGGCGTTGATCGGCGATCACACCGTACAGGGCGTCGACGGTATCGGCGAAGGCTGTCGCACGCGCGCGGTCGAGTTCAGGCGCGGCGCGCAGCGCTGCCGCGGCAGCTTCGGCACGCTGGGCTTCGCGGAAGGACGGCGCTGAGAAAGACGCGTTTGTGTGCGCGGAGGATGCCGATGCTGATACGGGCGCAGATGCGGGCGCGGGCGCTGACGCCGATGAGGGCGCGGATTCAGGCACATTGCCCGACGGCTTCGCAGCCAGCTTCGGCTCAGCAACTACCTCGCCGGAATCAGCCCCAGACTCGGAAGAAGACGAAGACGAAGCACGCTCCGCTCCCGCATCCGCGGCTTCGGCCCCAACCGCTTCCCGTGAAGCCGTCGTCGCCTTGGCAAAAGTCGCCGCGAAGCGCTGCGGCGGCACAGGCGGCTTGGCACCGTCCGAGCTCGATGCAGCCGCTACATCTGCCGTCGCTGCGCCCGGCTCAGCAGCCTGGCGCAGCGCAGTCACACTGCGCGCCACAGTCGCCGCCGCCATCGCAGACGTGAGCGGCGCAACCGCGTCACGTGCCGATGCCACCGGCTTCTCTTCGGCCGACGCCTCTGATGTCGCCTTCACATCCCCGAAAGCCAGCTCGCCGACAAGCGATGCCGTGGCCTCCACGGCCTGCGTCTCCAGCCCACTCAATTGCGCATTCACCGGCACCGGTTCATCGGATTTCGCAGCGCGAGGCGCGCGGCGCGCCGCCCTTGCCTCCGGCGACATGCCGTCGGCATCGATCGCGCCAACCGCGGCCAGCACGACATCGGGTAATTCAAAGCCATGCAACGTGCCTTGCCGGACGTCGATATTCATCGCTTCCAACGTGGCGCGAGTGGGATCGTCAGGGAAAAGGTCGAGCGTGCTGTCGTCGCGTGAGGCATCGCTCAGTTGCGCGAGACGTTGTGCCGAGCGCGCGGCGCGCGCCAGCTTGTTTTCAGTTTCGATCGAGACAGTGGCCTGCCGCCGCTTCTTCGAAGCGGCGCGCTGAGGCCGGGACTGCGTGGATGCTGCGGAATCTGCCATAGAGAAAAAAGCGGTCGTCGCCGGAAAGCGGGCGCCGAGCACCGCTCGTCAATGCCATTGGAATTTTTCGAGACCGCATTGTCGCATGGCCGCCCGCCCCTGCCGAAGCCATTCACCGAGGTTTTTCCGTTTTTAAGACGACGTCTCGTCCTGCCGGAACTGCTTGACGCCGTGCAACTGACGCAAGCGTGCGCAGATCGCTTCATATTCGGTATTCGACACGCGGTGCAACGTGATTATCACTTCGTCGCACTCCGGCGCGTCGTCGCTTTGCTGCATCACGAACTGCTTGACGCGCGGGCTCGCGGCGCCGAGCTCGTCGTGCAGCGAATGGAATGTCATGGCGCCGCGCTCGACGATCATGGTCAGCTGGCGCCGTTGCTTCACCGTGATGAAACGGCGCTCGAGCGGTTTGATCCCGGCGAGGATGATCAGAATGATGATGGTTGCGGCGATCGACGCCGTGTACAGCCCACCGCCGACCGCCAGCCCGATCGCCGCGACCGACCAGAGACTGGCCGCCGTCGTCAGCCCCCGCACGATTTCGCCGCGCAGCAGGATCGAACCCGCGCCGAGAAAGCCGATGCCGGAGACCACCTGCGCGGCCATCCGCGACGGATCGAGCACGACGTGATCGCCCGACAGCACTTCGGCAAAACCATAGGCCGACACGATCATGATGAGCGTCGAACCGACGCAGACCAGCATATGCGTGCGCAACCCCGCGGCCCATGACAGCCGTTCGCGCTCGAAGCCGATGACGCTGCCGAGCGCAGCGGCCAGCATCAGACGGGAAATGAGTTCAAGGTTCCCCAACATTGTTTTTCCTCCTTATCTGAAATTATTTGAAGCGTATTTCGCATCTGTGACGGAGTGCCAGCGGCAGCCGTTTGCTTTATGCTTAGCCGCACGTTGCCGACGGCCGCGCTGCGGCGAGAGCCAAAGTCCGCAGGCGCTTTGAATGACCGCGTTTGACCAACCGAACTATGCAGAGCATGATCCCTTCCCCCCCTTCGACGATCCCGCTTGCCAACACACTGCGTGACCACTTCGCTCACGTGGTGCTGCCGCTGTGGCGCGGGCCCGGTTTCAACCCCGAGCTGAAGCTGCCCTACGAAGCGGTCAGCGCCGAAAGTCCCGAACCGTTGCCCGAGGAACGTTACCGGGCGATGGCGTGCGCGCGACAATTGTTCGTGTTCTCGCAAGCAGGTGATGCGGCCCATGCCAAGGTGCTGTTCGATTCGCTGATGCACACCTTTCAGGACACGCGCCACGGCGGATGGTTCTATAGCGTGGATACGCAGGGCGCGCCGCTCGATACGACCAAAGACTTGTACACGCATGCGTTCGTCGTGTTCGCCTGCGCGGAATATGCCGGCCGTTCAGGCAACCGCGACGCGTTGGAAGTCGTGCATCGTACGTCGGCACTGATCCAGTCGCACTTCGCGGCCGATGGCGATCTGTTCAACGCCGCACTCACCGCGGACTTCGCCAGCGTAACCGGCACGCCGATCCAGAATCCCCTAATGCATCTGACCGAAGCCTGGCTGGCCGCCCGCGACGTCACGCGCGACAACGCCTTCGACGCCGCATTGGGCCGTCTTGCCGGCGCCATCGCGCATCACTTCGTGCATGCGCCGACCGGCTGCGTCGCCGAATTGCCGATTGGCGCGGAGGACAACCGCCTGGAACCGGGGCACCAGTTCGAATGGTTCTGGCTGGTCAAGCAGGCGGGTGCGTTGTTCGACGCCTCGGGTCTCGACGAATCGCTGACACGCGCGTTCAACTTCGCGCAGCAATATGGCGTGGACCCGCAAACGGGCGGTGTGTACGCCTCGCTCGACGAAACCGGACGAATCAAGGACGCCACCCAGCGGATCTGGGCGCAGACCGAGTATCTGCGCGCACTGGCGAGCCATGACGACCCCGCTGCGCACGCCGCGCTGCCGCGTCAAATCGAGCTCTTCCGGCAACGCTTCCTGCGCCCGCAAGGCTGGTTTGAATGCAAAACGGCCGCCGGTGACGTGGTGCGTGCCGACATGCCGTCGACCACCCCCTATCACCTCGCGACCGCCTATGACGCCTTGCCGGGCTAAGCGCCGGCTGCCGTCTTCCCGTGCATCGGCGTCAAAAGCCGACTGACCGGTCAATCAATATTCTTCGCGTTGCCAAGGTCCCCAATCGGCGTCGGCAGTTTTGAATCGCGTGTACGTCGCGCTGTGTCCGGTGGGGGTATCCGATGTGTCGCCGTGCAGCTTTTTATCGGTGATGTGAAGGGCGAAAGCCTGGTGCTCTTCGGTATCGACCGTGATACGGCCGACCGGGTCCGGGGCGCCTTCTTGAGGTGATTTCGACTCCAATATCGCGAGATAGGGGGTCAAACGACTCCAGAATGAGGTAAGTTCATCTTGCAAATAATGTGTCAATGTTTTTCCTGGAAGAGTAATACAAGCAGTTTACCCTACCGGCTGGCCCCCCCTGGAAAATGGTTTTCGGACTCAAAAGGGTCCAATCAGGGGAATACCCGAATACTTGTTGATTGGCGTCCATCATAAAGACGTGATACAACTCGTACTTCGCGCTCGATCTCGTGTTGAGAAATAGCGGTCGCGAATGCAACACACAACATTTACTGGATTAAAAATGGCAACAGGTACTGTGAAGTGGTTTAACGATGCAAAGGGCTTTGGCTTCATCACCCCGGACGACGGCGGCGAAGACCTGTTTGCACACTTTTCGGAAGTTCAAGGCAGCGGCTTCAAGTCCCTGCAGGAAAACCAGAAAGTGACGTTCGAAGTCAAGCAAGGCCCGAAGGGCAAGCAAGCTGCGAACATCCAGCCGGCCTAAGTACCGTCAGGTACGTTGAGGCACCCTTAGGCGCTTGCGTCTAATGCAAAATGGCCCGCTTTGGCGGGCCATTTTCTATTGCAGATGCCCTCTTTTTGGGCACGCGCGCGGCCTAGATCGCCCGCATTCCTGACAGCGCAAACGCCGCCGTTTGCCCGCACAGGTCGTCCATTTGTTGCATTCGCAACACAGTCTCAGAAATTTCGAACACAGAAACGGCGTCCTTCAACTGCTGCGTCTGCTGATGCAGCGAGGCGGCCGCTGCGGCGGCCTCCTCGACAAGCGCCGCGTTCTGCTGCGTCATCTCGTCCATCTGCACCACCGCCTGATTGACCTGCTCGATGCCCGTGCTCTGCTCGAGCGACGACGCGCTGATTTCCGCCATCATCTGCGTGACGCGCGAGATCGACGCGGAAACGTTGCTCATCGCCTCACCTGCATGCTCGACCAGCGCCGAGCCGCCCTGAATCTCGGCGACCGATTCGCTGATCAGCGTCTTGATTTCCTTCGCCGACTGCGCGCTGCGCTGGGCGAGCCCACGCACCTCGCCCGCCACCACGGCGAAGCCACGGCCCTGTTCGCCCGCGCGCGCCGCTTCGACGGCAGCATTCAGCGCAAGGATATTGGTCTGGAACGCGATGCCGTCGATCACCGAAATGATCTCGGCGATCTTGTCCGAGCTTTGGGCGATGCCGCGCATCTTGTCGACCACCTCGTTGACCACTTCGCTGCCGCGCGAAGTCGCCTCGAGCGCGGTTTCGGCAAGCGCATTGGCTTCACGAGCGTGATCGGCGTTCTGACGCACCGTGGCGGTCAATTCCTCCATGCTCGACGCGGTTTCTTCGAGCGATGCCGCCTGGTTTTCCGTGCGTGCCGACAGATCAGCGTTGCCGGTGGCAATTTCGTCGGCGCCGAGATGGATCGAGTCGGCGGATTCGCGCACGGTTTGCACTGTGCGCGCCACACTCGCCTGCATTTTCGCGAGACCCGAGAACAGGCGGCCAATCTCATTGGTACCGCGCGAAGCGATCGGCTGGTCGAGACGCCCTTGCGCGATGCGGTCGAAGTGACGGCCGGCTTCTTCCAGCGGCGCCACCACGCCCTTACGTAGCGCCGCGTACACGCCGAATGTGCCCGCTACCAGCACCAGCAGGATCGCGATGCTGACGGTGCGGAACGTCGCCAAGCGGGCATCGACCGAATCGAGCGACGCACGGCTAGCAGCAGCGCCGAATTGCACGAAGTTGTGCGACTCGGCGAGATAGGCATCCTGGAAGCCTTGGGTCGGCTGATCGAGGAAGGCCTGGATGTTGTTCGCGTCGAGAAACTGCACCAGTTCCGCGAGCGCGTCGTGGAGCTTTTTGTAGCGCTCGGCGAGCGCGGCGGCGCGGGTGCTGTTTTCGTCGCTGGTCTTCTGCGCGCCCATAAACGCGCCGAACGACTGGTCAGCCGCCGTCAGCTGTTCGCGGGCATGCTGCACGATGTCGGCCGGCTCGGCGCCGCCGCGCACCATGCGCGTACCGGCGCGCGACAGGTTGATGCGCGCATCCATCAGGTGCTGGGTCGTTTCATTGACCGCATCCACCTGCTTCAAGGCGACATTCGACAGATCACCCACGTCGTCATGCGTGCGCGTGAGCGACCAGAACCCCAAACCCACCGTGACAAGCTGGAAAACGCAGAACGCGGCCAGAACACACAACAGGCCGGATGCGACCTTGATCTTGCTGAACATCGTGAATACCTAAAGCAAAGAATGACGGAACCTACGTCAGGGTTAACGGCAAGGCCAAACTTTGCTTGAGATCAATGTCGTCAAAAATCGTCTTACGCCCCCGTTTCATCGGCCAACTTCGCTATTCCCCTCATTTTTCGCAACAATGCACCGCAGATATTTTGGATTCACCTTGACGCGATGCGTCAGCGCTTCCTAGAGTGGGTAGGGACTGCACAATGCACGCCGGTGCAGATGCCACTGCGGGCCACGCCCGAAGGAATCACGATGACCGACATCCTCGACCGGGCGCGCGGCGCACTGCATGCCCAGCCGTTCAGCATGCTGCTAGGCACCGAACTGATGCACACCGGCACCAACGAACTGACGCTGTGTCTGCCGATCCGCGACGAGTTGCGGCAACAACATGGCTTCGTGCATGGCGGTGTCATCAGTTATCTCGCCGACAATGCGTTGACGTTCGCCGGCGCGCTGTCGCTGGGGCCGAAGGTCGTGACCGGCGAGTACAAGATCAACTATCTGCGGCCGGTGATGAACGGCACGCTGATCGCGCGGGCAAAGGTCGTCTACGCAGGGCGGCACCAGGCGACCTGCCAGTGCAACGTGTATGTGATGGACGGGCAGCGCGAGAAACTCGTCGCCGTTGCGCAAGGCACGATCAATCGCATCAGCGAGAACGGCGAGCACGAGCCGGCGGGTTGATCGGAACCGTGCACTAGAGATGGGATGGGCGAGTCATACGGCTCGCACCGGGGTACATAAAAAAACCGCGCCTGCTGGGAAGCAGGCGCGGTTTTTCATTCTGAGCGGTGCCGATTGCGCGGCTTACTGCACCGTCTGTTGCACCGTTTATTCCGCCGCGTAAGTCTTCTGCGTCTGTTCGCCGAGGCCTTCAATACCGAGACGTATCGTCTGGCCCGGCTTCAGATACACCGGGTTCGGTTTCACGCCCATGCCGACGCCCGGCGGCGTGCCGGTCGAAATCACGTCGCCCGGTTGCAGGCTCATGCACTGCGACACATACGACACCAGCTTCGCGACGCCGAACACCATCGTCTTCGTGCTGCCATTCTGATAGCGGTGGCCGTCCACCTCGAGCCACAGGCTCAGGTTCTGCGGATCGGCGACTTCGTCGCGCGTCACGACCCACGGGCCGATCGGGCCAAAGGTATCGAAGCCCTTGCCCTTGTCCCACGTGCCGCCGCGTTCGATCTGCCATTCGCGTTCCGACACGTCGTTGATCACGCAGTAGCCGGCGACGTAGTCGAGCGCGTTGGCTTCGTCGATATATTTCGCGGGTTTGCCGATCACCACGCCGAGTTCGACTTCCCAGTCGGTCTTCTTCGAGCCGCGCGGAATTTCGACGTCGTCGTTCGGGCCGCTGATCGCGCTCGTCCACTTGTTGAAAATCACCGGTTCCGCCGGCACCGGCAGATTCGATTCGGCAGCGTGGTCCGCGTAGTTCAGCCCGATACAGATGAACTTGCCGATCTTGCCGACGCACGGTCCCATGCGCGGATTGCCTTCGACCAACGGCAGCGAAGCCGGATCGAGCGCGCGCAGTTTGGCGAGGCCTTCGTCGGTCAGCGCGGCGCCGTCGATATCGCCAACCATCTTCGACAGATCGCGAATCTTGCCTTGCGCGTCGATCAGGCCCGGCTTTTCCTGGCCTTTCGGCCCATAACGAAGCAGTTTCATCGTTGCACTTCCCTTTCCGTTCAGTGATATTCGATTCGTGTTTCAGCGTTAATCAGTGTGCGTCAGTTCGACCAGCCGCCGTCGATGACATGCGCGTGACCGGTGGTGAACGACGATTCGTCGGACGCGAGATACAGCGCCAACGCGGCGATCTCTTCCGGCTTGCCGATGCGGCCCATCGGCTGACGCGCGACAAAGGCCGCCTGCACGGCGTCGAGCGTCGCGCCCTGCGCTTTGGCCTGCTCGACGATCCGCTGTTCGAGCGACGGCGAAGCGACCGTGCCCGGGCAGATCGCGTTACAGCGTACACCACGTGTGATGAAGTCTGCAGCGACGGACTTGGTCAACCCGATCACCGCGGCTTTCGACGCGCTGTAGGCAAAGCGGTTCGGCACGCCTTTCACGCTCGAGGCCGCCGACGACATATTGATGATCGAGCCGCCGCCCTTCTCCAGCATCGCCGGCAAAAACGCGCGGATCATGCGGTACATCGCTTTCGCGTTCAGGTCGAAGGCGAAGTCCCAATCTTCTTCGCTGCATTCGAGAATCGAGCCGGCATGCACGAAGCCCGCGCAGTTGAACAACACGTCGATCGCGCCGAGCTCGGCGGCCAGCGCCTTGATCGCTGCAGCGTCGCGCACGTCGAGCTTGCGCGCGTCGACCGGCTTGCCGGCGAGTCCGTCGACGCGGATATCGGTGGCGATCACGCGCGCGCCTTCGCGCGCGAACATTTCCGCGGTGGCGAGACCGATAC
Organism: Paraburkholderia sediminicola; assembly: GCF_046026675.1. GTDB lineage: Bacteria > Pseudomonadota > Gammaproteobacteria > Burkholderiales > Burkholderiaceae > Paraburkholderia > Paraburkholderia sediminicola_F. The sequence continues at coordinate 4,038,214 of NZ_JAQQEY010000002.1, forward strand.
CTTGTCCTGCGGCGGTGATCAGGGCCGTCTTGCCGGCCAGTCTTTGTGTCATCTACGACTCCAGTTGAATGGGCTTGCTCTTGTCTTCGTAACTCGTCTTCGTAACTCGTCTTCGTAACTCGTCTTCGTCACGCGTGTTCGTCACATCAAAGTCGATAAAACGCAGCGGCGTTGCCGCCGAAAACCGCCTCACGCTCGGCGTCACTCAAGGACGCGAGCAAGGTGTTCGCCACCGAGTGCCAGACCAGATAGTCGCCGTTCAGATCAAGCACGGGCCAGTCGCTGCCCCACATCAAACGCGAGGGACCAAATGACTTCAGCAGATGCTCGACATACGGATGAAGCGTTTCTTCGCTCCAGCCAGGCGACGCTTCGGTGACGAGTCCCGACAGCTTGCAATGCACTTGCGGTAACTGTGCGAGCCGCGTGATTGCGTCGGCCCATGTTTGCCAACCCGCGCGACCGTAACGGATCGGCGGCTTCGCACCGTGATCCACGACGATGCGCAGCGCGGGGAAACGCGCCGCGAACATTTCGAAAGGCTCGACGTGCCGCGCGTAAATCAAGGCATCGAACGCGAGGTCGTGCACAATCAGTGCTTCGATTGCGGGCGCGAGATCGGGATTCGCAATCCACGTATCGTCAGGTAGATCCTGCAGCATCGGCCGCACGCCTTTGAACTTCGGCTCACGCGCCAGCGCTCCAATCACAGCCGGAGCCGTGGGCAGCAACAACGGCACCCAACCGACTACACCGGCAATCGATGGCTCATGCCGCGCGATGTCCAGCAGGTAGCGCGTTTCATCGATAGTCGGCGCCGCTTGCACCACCACCGTCCGCTCGACGCCCGCTGTTTCTCGCAGTGGCTTGAGATCGGCGGGACCGAACGTCCGATACAGGATTTTCAGTTCCGGCGTGAGCCACTCATAGTCGCCGCGAGCGGGGTCCCAGTAGTGCTGGTGAGCGTCGATACGTATCGTCAAATCAATCCTCCGGCGCGGGCGCGCGGCTGTCGAGCAAGCCTTTGTCACGCAACGCGGACCACAGTTCCGCGGGGATTGACTGCTCGAACGACGCGGCGTTCTCGCGCAATTCGTCGGCACTGCGCGCGCCGGTCAACACGGTTGCGACCGCCGGATGCGCATACGGAAACTGCAAAGCTGCGGCTGGAAGCGGCACGCCATGTACCCGGCACACCGCTTCCAGCCGCGCGACGCGTTCGATGATTTCGCTCGGCGCGTCGCCGTAATTGAATTTCAGATCGCCTGCTACGCCGCGCGCCAGAATGCCCGAGTTGAACGCGCCGCCTAACAGAATGCTGACGCCGCGTTGTTCACATGCTGGGAGCAGGTCGTCGAGCGTGGTCTGTTCGAGCAGCGTATAACGGCCCGCGAGCAACGCGCAATCGATATCGAATTCGGCCATCACGTCGAGTATCGCCGCGCCTTCGTTGACGCCGAGTCCAACCGCTTTGACCGCGCCCGAGGAGCGCAGATCATCGAGCGCACGAAAGCCGCCGCCTTCAGTGAGTTGCCGCCAGTAATGGGGGTTCTTGTCGCCATGCGTGACAACGCCGATATCGTGCACCAGCAGAATGTCGATATCGACCATGCCGAGACGCTGCTGGCTGTCTTCGAACGAACGCAGAATGCCGTCGTGCGTGTAGTCGAAGATCGCCTGGAACGGCAGCGGGTCTTGCCATCCTTCGCTGCCGTCGTAGGGCGTGGTGCGCGGTACGAAGCGGCGCCCGACTTTGGTGGACAGCACGTATTCACTGCGCGGGTAGCCGCGCAACGCGTCGCCCAGACGGTGCTCGGCTTTCGTGTGACCGTAATGCGGCGCGGTGTCGAAAAAACGCACGCCGACGTCCCACGCAGCGGCGATAGTCGCGTGCGCCTCTTCTTCGGACAGATCGCGATAGAGGCCGCCCAGTGGCGCCGTACCGAGCCCCAATCCGGACACCTGCAATGCACGACGGCCGACGTTGCGCCGCTGTTCGATCTTCGAACCGATCTTTGCCGCCATGGACCACGTCTCCTGTGTCGACCAGAGTTGGCGCTTTAGCGCTTACTCTGGTCCCATGCAAAGCTGTCGACCAGAGTTGGCGCTTGAGCGCTTACTCTGGTCCCGTTTATGTTTTAGCACGTGCCGACGATGTTTGCCCGCTGCGTGGCCTCGGACTCGTCGCAAATAGACCGCTCAGTGCGGCTCGATCGCAACAACCCGATGCGGCGGTGCAGCGTTCGACGGCAAACAGGCCGGGCCCACTGGTTCGAAAGTCTTGTACGTCAGGATGAATTCCTGATGACCGAGCGTTTCCGATTTCGATGCCGCACCGAGCGACACCGCCACCGTTTGCTCGAATACCTCGCGGCCGACTTCGTCGAGCGTGCCGCGGCCTTCGAGAATGCGTCCTGCATCGACGTCCATATCGCCGGCGAGATTGCGGTACGTCGCGGGATTCGCGCACACCTTGATGACGGGTGAGATCGCCGAGCCGACCACCGAGCCGCGTCCGGTCGTGAACAGGATCACATGCGCACCGCATGCGATCAGTTCGCCGATTTCCGCGTTGTCGCTGATGTTCGGAAAGCCGAAGCGCGGTTCGCCGTCAGGCACGACGTCGAGGAGATAGAGGCCGCCGGTCGGCGGAACGTCGCCGGGTTTTATAATGCCGACAATCGGCGACGCGCCGCTTTTCGCATACGCGCCCAACGACTTCTCTTCCTGCGTGGTGAGGCCGCCATCCGCATTGCCGACGGCAAAACTGCCATGCCCAAGGATCGAGTAGTAGCGTGCCGCCTTCGCAACGCACGCGACAATTTCATCCCCGAGTTCCGGCCTCGCGGCACGCGTTTTCATATGAAACTCGCAGCCCACCAACTCGCCGGTTTCTTCGAAAATGCAGGTCGCGCCCGCGTCGATCAGATGATCGAACGCACGGCCCACGGCCGGGTTCGCGGTGATGCCGCTGGTTCCGTCCGAGCCGCCGCAGATCGTGCCGATCACCAGTTCGCTCAGCGCCATCGGCACTTTCTGCTGCGCGGCAAGTTGCTTGCGTGCGTCGCGAATCCAGTCGACGCCGTATTGAATCGTGCTGCGTGTGCCGCCTTTTTCCTGAATCGTCAGGACTTCGACGGGACGGCCGCTCGCGCGCACGACGTCGACGAGATAATGCTTGTTCATGCTCTCGCACCCGAGCGACACGAACAGCACCGCGCCCACGTTGGGATGCGTGGTGAGGCGCTCGAGCATCTTTTCGGCGTACCCGTTCGGATAGCACCCGGGAAAGCCGATCAGATGCACCGGCGGCTCGCGCTCGGCTGAAGGATCGTCGAACGCGTCGAGCGGTTCGCGAAACTGTGTGACGATCTCACGCGCGACGTGATGCGCGCACTCGACCAGATACGCCACCGCAACCACATTGCGGATGCCCTTGCGGCCATCCTTGCGCGGATAGCCCTGCAACAAGGGCTGATGCTGCGCGGCGGCGGATGCTACGGAAGTGTCAGTCATGATCATTCCAGCGCGGCGCAAGGCCACGTCAATGTGCTCAATTCAGTGATGGACGAACTCGTGGCCCGCGTCATGCGTATACGTGGGCAGGTAATCGCTTTCGAGGTTGTGCGTGTGCAGATGCGCACCGCGCGCCACCGCCTCGGTCACGTGACCGATCACCGCGCCGTAACGCAGCACCTTGTCGTCTTTCGCGAGTTCATGGCGCGCTACCTTGTGGCCGAGGTCGATGGTTTTGGTGAGCGTCACGCGCTCGCCTTCGATCTCGACTTGCGTGCCCGCATCGAGACGCGCCGCCGCGATCAGGCAGTTGTCCGCGGGGCTGAGCAGGATCAGGCGTGGGTCGGTTTGCAATGTTTGGGGCATTTGCGGCGTTTGTGGGGTTTGCGTTTTGCGGCTGGTCAAGTGCGTTCTCCGTGATGCGTGTGCATTAGTTCTGACCTTCGCCGCTGGCGAGCCGCGCCACCATCAGCGAGCCGAGGATGATCGCGCCGTAGATCGCCTGAATCCAGAACGACGGTACCTGAGCCAGCGTCAGCAGGTTCTGCACGACGCCGAGCAGCAACACGCCGGTGAGCGCACCGAGCATCGAGCCCTTGCCGCCGTCGAGCGAAATGCCGCCGATCACCGCCGCCGCGAACACCGTAAAAATCATGCCGTTACCCTGGTTCGCGTTGATCGCGCCGACATAGCCGGTCACGATCAGACCGCCCACCGAGGCCAGCATACTGCCGAGCACGAATACGCCCCACGTAATGCGCTCGACGCGAATCCCCGCCGCGCGCGCCGCTTCCGGATTGCCGCCGATCGCATATAACGCGCGACCCAGGCGGTGATAGCGCAGCACGAACGCAGCAATGGCAAACGCTGCCGCCGCGAGCCACACCGACAACGGCAAACCGAGCACGATCGTGGTGGCGAGCGAGAAGAACGACGGCGGCATATCGAACAGCGTGCCGCCTTTGGTCGCGCCGACCAGCATGCCGCGCAACACGATCAGCATCGCCAGTGTGACGATGAAGGCGTTCAGCCGCAAACGCACCACCAGGAAACCGTTGACGAAGCCGATCACCGCGCCGACCACGAGGATCGCCAGCAAACCCACCGCCGCCGGCCATTGCAACCCGAAGCCCGCGGACGCAGCCGGCATCACCAGCATCGCGCCGATAGCCGGCGCAATGCCCACCGTCGATTCGAGCGACAGATCGAACTTGCCGGTCAACACGATCAGCGATTCGGCGAGCACGACCAACGCCAATGCCGCGGACGCCCCCAGTACACTGATCAGATTCGCCTTCGTCAGAAAGCTCGGGCTGACAAACGCGCCGATTACAAGCAACAACGCAAGCGCCGGCAGCAAGGCCAGTTCGCGCAGCCGGGCGAGTTCGCTACGAGCACGTTTGCCGCGCGTCGCCTGTGCGACGGGCTGTGGCTGCGCTTGACCTTGGGGGGTGCCGAATGCGGGGCTGGGCACACTATTCTTCATGGAGACTGACTCCTTCAACGGATGCGATCAGGTCGTGGTCTTGCCAACCCGCGGGAAATTCGGCCGCGACACGGCCACGGAACATGACCAGCACACGGTCACAGGTACGCAGATCGTCGAGTTCGCCGGACACGACCAGCACGGCCTTGCCCTCCTCTCGCACGCGATCCACGACTGACAGCAACGCTTCTTTCGATTTCACATCGACGCCTGCCGTAGGGTCGATTAATACAAGTACGTTCGGATCGGTGGCTAGTGCACGCGCCATCACGACCTTCTGCTGATTGCCGCCCGACAGCCCTGACACGACATGCTCGGGGCCTTGCGCGACGATGCCGAGCGCGTCGATCATCTTCTGACCGAAGGCGTTCTTTTTCGCCGGCGGTGCGATGCCGAATTTGCCGAGCAGGCGCGTGATCGTCATCGAGGCGTTTTCGGCAACCGATTGCGTCAGGACCAGCCCTTCGTGATGGCGATCTTTCGGCACGCAGCCGATGCCGTGTGCCAGCGCAGCAGGGACATCGCCAGATGGCAGCGTCGCACCATCCACGCTGATCGAGCCACGCTTGGCCGCACGCAAACCGGCAATCGCTTCGGCCACGCTCGTGCGGCCGCTGCTCGTTGCGCCGGTCAGCCCTACGACTTCGCCACGCTTCACCGTGAACGACACGCCTTCGTAATCGGAACCCACCAGATCTTTGACTTCCAACGCAATGGCGGTGTCCGCCGGCAACGCGGCGCGCGCCGCCGCATCCGCAACGGCCAGACCACCACGCTCGCCGGTCATCGCTTCGATCAACTGCTCGCGTGGCAGCGAAGAAACCGGCGCGCTGACGATATGTCGCGCGTCGCGCAGCACCGTCACGGCCTGGCAGATCTCATAGACCTCCTGCAGGTGATGAGAAATAAAGAGGAACGTCACGCCTTCGCGCTGCAACTCGCTGATGCGGCGGAACAGACGCTTGATTTCGTCGCCGTCGAGCTGCGCGGTCGGTTCATCGAGAATGATGAAGCGCGCGCCGTACGACAGCGCCCGCGCAATCTCCACGAGTTGCCGTGCTTCCACGCTCAGATCGCCGGCACGCGCATCTTCGCGTACGTCGATCTTCCAGTGATCGAGCAACTCACGCGCATCGCGGCGCATGGCGCGCCAATCGATCACGCCCCCGCGTGACGGCTGCCGGTTGATAAACAAATTCTCCGCGACGCTCAGATCGCGAATGATCGTCGAATGCTGATAAACGCAGGCGACGCGCTCGCGCCACGCATCGCGATCCGCAATCGACGGCGCGGCCACGCCGCCAAAACGCACCTCGCCGGTATCGGGCTTGCGCAGGCCGGTGAGGATCGACACCAGCGTCGATTTGCCCGCACCGTTGCGCCCGACGAGCGCATGTGACTCGCCGGGCATCACGCGGATGCTCACGTCTTTCAGCGCGGCCGTGGAACCGAAGCGTTTGGTAACCTCAAACGCTTCGACGACCGGCACAGAGGGCGTCGGCTCGCTCATTTAACGGTATTGCCCCACAACGCTTTGTCGTCGACATTCGCCTTCGTGACGAGCGGTGCGGGCAATTGATCTTCGAGAATGCCCGGCGCCAACTGGACGATGTTGCTGCCGTGATCCGTCGGGCCGGGCTTGAAGGTCTGTCCGGCCAACGCCGCCTTGATATAGAAGAGACCGTATTTCGCGTAGGAATCGGCAGGCTGCGAAATGGTCGCGTCGATATCACCGCGACGGATGGCCTCGAACTCCTGCGGAATGCCGTCGTTACTGACAATCACGACGTGCTTCGCATCGCCGGCCGGAAACAACATCTGCTTGCGGCGCAACGTTTGCAGCGTGGGCGACAGATAGACGCCGCCTGCCTGCATATAGATTGCCTTCACGTCAGGATTCGCGGTGAGCAGACTGTCGAGCGCGGTAGCCGCGACGTCACCCTTCCAACTTGCCGGAATTTCCAGCAGCGACAAACCCGGGAAGCCCTTCAGACACGAGCGGAACGCTTCAGACCGGTCGCGCCCATTCACCGACGCCAGGTCGCCCATGATCTGCACGACCTTGCCCGACTTCACATGCTCGCCGATGTACTTGCACGCCTTCTCGCCGTAGGCGTGGTTGTCGGCGCGCACCACCATCGCGACCTTGCCTTGCGTCGGCGCAACGTCTACGGCGACCACCGGCACGTTCTTCGCCGATGCCGCATCGAGCGCGCGACTGATCGCCGCCGAATCCAGCGGGCCGACCACGATGCCTTTCGCACCGAGATTCAGCAGGTTGTTCATGTCGGTGATCTGTTGGACCGGATCGCCGTTCGAATTGACCGGCGCCAAGATATCGATGCCCATGTCCTTCGCGTACTTCGGCAGATAGTTGTTGTACGACTGCCAGAACGGCGATGTAAGCAGCGGCAGACCGAGGCCGACCTTGCCGGCGTCAGTGGCGTGTGCCGCACCACTGACAGCGAGGCTGGCGACGCAAGCTGCCGCCGCAACGGCGAACAACGAACTCTGGAATAAACGGCGAGCCGGGTGCGGCCCTTTCGCGAACGACATGGTTGTCTCCTATGTCGGTCCGGAGTTAGCGCTTCAGCTGTCGACCGGAGTTAGCGCTTCAGCGCTTATTCCGGTCCCATGCAAAGCTCCTGCTCCGGCCCCATGCAATGCGTTGTGGGAACTGCGTGAACCCGCCATGCGAGTGGTGGGCACTTGGTCCTGCGCTTTCTTATGAAGTATTGGCGTGTTTTCGTTCACCAATGAACGTATTATTCATATACGGACTTTTCGAAGTCAAGCGATGTGCACTGCACCATGCCTCGGTGTTTCCCCTGGCGCGTGCCGCCTCGCACGAGATTCCCCACGCACTTACACTCACGCGCCAGATAATGAGAACAACACACGGAGCCTTGCTCACCATGGACGCAGACGACAAAGACGACGCCGACCGTTACCGCGCCCCCGCGTTGGACAAGGGCCTCGACATCCTTGAACTGCTCGCCGAGCAGAAAGAAGGGCTGACGCGCGCCGAAATCACCAAGCTGCTGGGACGCAACGCGAGCGAGATGTACCGGATGCTGGAGCGACTGGTCGCACGGCAGTACGTAGTGCGCTCGGCGGCAGGCGACCGTTATTCGCTGAGCCTGAAGCTGTACGCGCTCGCGCATCGTCATCCGCCGATGAACCGCCTGATCTCCGAAGCGCTGCCGCTGATGCAGCGTTTCGCCGATGCCGCCGAGCAATCGTGTCACCTCGTGGTGTACGACCGCGGCAATCTGCTGGTGATCGCGCAGGTGGACGGACCGGGCACGTGGGGCATGTCGGTGCGGCTCGGCTCCCGGGTCGGCCTGATCGATACGGGTTCGGGGCGCGTGATGCTCGCGTTTCAAAGCGTCGAGCAGCGCGACCAGATGCTGGCCGAACACACCAAGGTAAAAGGCGAAGTCACGATCGATCATGATGCGCTGGAACAGGCGTGCGAGCGGATTCGCGCGGCGGGTTTTTCACAGAAGGACAGTCAGCAGACGTTCGGCGTGACCGACGTCACGTTCCCAATCCAGGGGCCGTCAGGCCAGGCGATCGCGGTGCTTACTTGCCCTTACTTGAAACGTATCGATGAATACGTTGCGCCGACGTTGGAGGCGGCAACAGCACTGCTGCGCGAGACGGTGCAGGCGCTGTCGATGTTTCGGGAAGAGGCCGTTTAACGCACATGGTTTAGAATGGCGACCCTTTCAAAAATCACGCCGCAGGGGTCTCCTCATGCGCGCTCATCGACAAGCAATGGCGAAACTTCTGACCGATTCCGAATTCCAGCGTTTTTCCGAACTCCAGCAGAAGCAGTCGAGCTTCACGATCACGCCTGAAGAAGCCGACGAACTGCGCGACATCGTCGCTCATGCGCAAAAGCGCCGTGACGACCGCGCAGCAGCGATGCAAAGCATCGAGACCTTCATTCAGCAATTCGACATCAGCCCGGACGAGCTGTTTTCGGCCGAGCAGATCGGCGACGCCGCACGCACCTTCGGTCTGATTCCGGCGGCGAAGAAAGAGCGTGTGCTGCCGCCGCAGTTCACGTTCAACGGCAAGCCGTATCAATGGACAGCGCGTCCGCTGCCGGACGAGATTCGCGTGCCGCTGTTCGATGCCTTCAAGGCGGGCGAATCGGTGAAGTCGTTCATCGCGACGCTGAAGGACGCGAACCGCTGCGCGGCGACCATCGCGCGTCTGGAACGCGAAACCGGCGCCGTATACGCTGAAGCGTTGCTGGACGAGTTGTCCGTGACCCGCACGCAGGTCGACGAAGCTGCGGCGAAGCTGCCGGCTTAATCAAGCTGGCGGCCGACAGCGCTTCCTGCTTTCCGATCACTGCCTCAGCCGCCTCATCGGCGCGGGCAGTGATTGCGCTCCTGATTACCCTCTTCCCGGTTCAATTCCTGGCGCTCGCCACGTTCGCACTGCCCCCCGCCGGTTCATCCAGCGCCATCCTGAAGCCGACCACGCCGGGATCTTCCGTCGGCGTAATGGTGAAGCCGCAGGACCTGGCTAGCGCTATCATCGGCGCGTTCTCCCGCAACGCCTCGCCGATCAGCCAATGGGTGCCACGCGCCCGCGCGTACTTGATGATCCGATCCATCAGCAGTTGTCCAAGGCGACGGCCTTTCTGGTCGGAGCGCACCGCGGCGGCGAACTCGGCTGTCTCGTTGTCGGGATCGGCTACGGCGCGCACCACGCCGAGCGTGCGCGTAAAACCGTCTTCGCTGGTGACCGTCGCGATGAGTGCCATTTCGCGGTCGTAGTCGATCTGCGTCATGCGCGCGAGCTGCGAGTGATCGAAGCTGCCGACCGCGCCGAAAAAGCGCAAACGCAAATCTTCCGGCGTCATCGCCTCGACGAAATCGTGGTGCGCGGCTTCGTCTTCCGGCCGGATCGGACGGACCGTCACACGTAGGCCCTGCCAGTCGATCGTCTCTTCGAAGCGGCGCGGGTATGGAACGATTGCGAGACGGCTGCGTTTCGATGCGAGGCTGAGGCTTGGCTCGACCACTACCACGCGGTCCTTGAATACCCGCAGCGTCAGCGCGAGCCCGACGATCTCCTTGACGTCGCAGACCGCCTGCGAAAGTGCCGTCAATGCGGTTAATGCCGGCTCGGGATCGATCAGGCGCGCGTAGCGCGAGTGCGTGACCATGTCGCGCGCGAGCATCGGATTAAGTGGCGGTAAGCCGTAGACGCGCAGCGGCTCGGACACGCCATCCGCCGAAGGCGCGGTGAAGCGGAAAACAGGGCCGAAATTGTCGTCGTCGTGAAGTTCTACGGCGATCTCGACAACCGGCTTTAGCGACTGCGCGGCGACCAGTTCCGCGCAATCTGCTTGTGCCGACGCTGTGGCTAATTGCTGCGCGGTTTGTTGGGTTAGCGCTTGCGTCGATCCTTCCGTAGCGCCTTGCGCCGATGATCCTTTCGTCAGGTCGCCCCCTTGCGTTTCAACGCTCAGCCCAAATCGCTCAAGAAACTGTGCCGCCGCTGACCCAGTTAGTTGGTGCTCACCTGCGGCGAGTGCGGCACGTGCTTGCGTCTGAGCGGCGTCGATTGCTTCGGGTATCTGTGCTGGCAAACCTTCGGGCGTCTGCATCAGCAATTCGCGGCCCATCCGGTAGTCGACCAGACGCGCAAAGGCGCGCGCAAGCCGCTGCGGCGTCGTATGAACAGGAATGCCCTGCGCATGTAGGGCATCACGCGTGGCCGCATCCACGCCGCCGAAAAAGCACGCAAGCAGCCCGCGATATGCAAAGCGCTGATTCGCGATCAATGCCTGCGCGACCTCACCGACCGGCGCGCCATGCGTCGACGCGTGGACCACGAAGGCCGTGCCGGTGCTGCGATGCTCGGCGAGCAGCTTGAGCGCGGTGCCGAAATGCTCGGGACGGGCATCGTCGCCGAGTCTTAGCGGGTTGCCGGCCACCGCGTGAGGCAGCGCTTCGCTTAGCGCCGTATCCGCTTCGGCAGGCCACGGCGCGAGCGTGTCGCCGGCAGCGGCAAAGGCGTCGCAGGCTAGCGTGGCGAGGCCACTGTCACTGGTGATCAGTGTCGCCGTCGCTCCCGCCGCCACCCGACCCACGCCGAGTGTTTCGATTTCATCGAGCAGATCGTCGAGCGAATCGACGCGCACCATGCCCGCGCGACGGAATGCAGCGGTGTACAACGCGTCGGCCGGATCGGCACGGCCCGAGCGTAACGCCAGCACCGGTTTGTTGCGTGCCGCAGCGCGAGCCGCGGACATGAATTTACGCGCGGCGCGCACCGTGTCCAACTCCAGAAGAATCGCGCGCGTGCCGGGATCGCTCGCCAGATAGTCGAGCACGTCACCGGCATCCACGTCGGCTTCGCCACCCAGCGCCACCGCATGCGAAAAACCAAGGCCGCGCGCATGCGCCCAACCGAGCACGGCATTCGTCAGGGCATTCGACTGCGACACCCATGCCACGCCACCCGCCTTCACCGTGCACGAAGGCGCACCGAAATGCGCATGAAACGCCGGCGACACCACCCCGAGACTGCCCGGCCCGACGATGCGCAGCAAATGCGGCCGCGCCGCCGAGAGTGCATGCCGGAGTTGCACACGGTCCTCATCGCACCGCACCTCGCCGACGATGATCGCCGCGCGCGTACCCAGGCCGCCGAGCTTGTGGATGATGCCGGGCCACGTGTCGGGTGGCGTGCAGATCAGCGCGACGGTAGGCGCTTGCGGCAGATCGCCGACATCGCAGATGACCTTGCGTCGACCGAGCGTCTCGTATTTCGGATTGACCGGCCAGATGGGGCCCTCGAAACCGCCTTCCAGCACGCGCGCCCACACCATTGCGCCGGTGCTGCCCGGCCGCTCGGAAGCGCCGATCACGGCGACGGATTTAGGGCGGAACAGGGCGTCTAGGTTGCGAACGGTCACGGGCGCTCCAACGGAGTGTGAAGTAGGCACGGCGGCCAGATGGCGCGCGTCTTCGTCAGGATAGGCGAAGTCGAGGGCTTGCGCGGCGGCGGTTCTGAAAACGCCGCGCGACGTGGACGAAATGCCGCTTGATCCGCGCCAACGCACGCCAGAATTTTTTTAGCGCGATCAGGCAAAATATCACGCCTGAATGCGACAATCTTGTGGATGCCCTATAGCCCGTTTGCCTTTGAAACGTGCGGGCTGATTGATGGCGGCATGGCGCGTCGGAGACAACGCGCGGCACGAACATGGATTCCGCGAGCCGGCACGCGACAACAGTCACGCCTGCTCCGAACGAACAAAGAGACAGAAGGTGATTTATGCGGCGCTTGCCATCGCTGATCGCGTTGCGCTTCTTTGAAGAGACAGCCCGGCACATGAGCTTTAACCGCGCGGCCACCGCGCTATGCGTCACCCAAGGCGCGGTGAGCCGGCAGATCAAACTGCTCGAGGAATCGCTCGGCGCGAAGTTGTTTGAGCGCGATCACAAGGGTATCCGGTTGACACCGGCCGGACTCCAATTCCTGCCTTGCCTCTCCGAGGCCTTCGACACCATCGAGCGCGGCTTCCGTCAGATCACTGCAGCCAAAGGTCGGCGGCGTCTCGTCGTCGCCGTGCCGCCCACCTTTGCGACACAGTGGTTCTCGCCGCGGCTCGGTTCGCTGGGAGACGAATTGCCCGATGTCGAACTGTCCGTTCGCACGACGCCCACGGAAGACTGTCACTGCGTCATCCGCTTCGGCCGAGACGCGCTGGCGGGCGCACATTCCGAGTTGCTGATGACCGAGCGCCACGTACTGGTCGGCGCACCCCGTCTGCTTAGTGAGTCTCTCGACATGCTGCTCGAGCATATGCCCGCGCTGCATGTGCTGCATAACGACACGCGCCTGGACCTGTGGCCGAATTGGCTGGCCAAGGCCGGCTTGCCGGCGCGTTACGCGGAGAACGGCACCGAGTTTTCCACGCTGGAGCAGGCGATTCATGCGGCACGCAAAGGCGCGGGACTCGCGGTGGTCGATCGGAACATGATCGTCGAAGAACTGGCGGACGGCAGTCTCGCGCGGTTTTCCGATATCGAAGTAACCGGGCCGTATGGCTACTGGCTCGACGTGGCGCAACGCCAAGCAGCCCTTGAGCACGTGCAGGCGTTTGCCAGTTGGATGCGGGAAGAGGTTTTGAAGATGGGGTGAGGCACCGCTGCCTTGAAGAATCTGCAGCTTCATGACGGGCAGCGCGGTGCAGGTATATCGATGCATACACGGTACCCTGCTGCCTCGACCTGAGCCAGCGTTTTCCGCACTTCTGTAAGACATTTCCCACTCAATTAAGACTTTTCCGATATTCATTCGGATCTCCGCCGATCAATATCGAGATGTGCCAATTCGGCATGCAATCGCCTTGATTTATTGCGGTCTTCTGCGACCCATGGGATGAAATCAATATTCGTCCTTCGATGAAGCGGATTTTCACCGCCTATTCTGCGATCGTCGCCAGCCAGTCATGGCGAAAGCTGAGAACAGAGAGATATGGACATGAATACGACTGAAGCAAAAACCATGAGTAGAGAACGGAATCGGACGTCGAACAACGCGCGGCTAATGAAACCTGTGAGGTGTCGCGCAGTATGGCTCGCCCGTGCGCTGGGCGCTGGCGTGTTGATGCTCGGCTCCATACACGTCCAAGCCGACTATGTGCACCTGCCGTACAACAAAGGTTGGACAGACAACTTCAATAACCTGTCGTTTTCCGCTTCGTTTTCTCCGTCGCGGGATATTCCCGTGGGCACCGTGTTGCAGAGCGCCAGCGCCAACGGCAAGATTAGCTACAACGTCACGTGCCCAGTCACCAGGACGGTAACGGTCACCGGTACGCCGGTTCCTGGCATGACGGATACCTATCAGACCAACGTGCCGGGGGTCGGCGTCCATTTCTACGTAACGGCTGGATGGTCGGGCGCAAATTATATTTCTGTACCTTCGACTGAAGCCTTGGCAGCGTCCTCGAACGGACCGACCGATTTCTATACGAGAGCAGACCTGGTGGTGACCGGCCCAGTCGGCAACGGCACACTCACGACTCTCCCGAGCATGACGCTGAACTACACCGGGACCTGCATCACCGATTCCGCCTACAATTCGCCGCATAGCCAGTCACTCAACGCCGGAACAACCATTGCTGGACGGACTTGCAGCGTGACCACGTCTTCGGTTTCCGTCATGCTGCCACAGGCTTACACAGGTCGGCTGTCTACCACCGGCGCAACCACCGGAGCCACGCCGTTCAACCTTGCCCTCGACTGCTCGCAGGGTACCAAGGTCAACGTAACGCTGACCGACGCGTCCAATGCTTCGAACACGTCAACCACGCTAAGCCTCGCACCAGGCTCAACAGCAACAGGTATCGGTCTGCAGGTTCTCAACGGCTCGACACCGATCGCGTATGGCCCTGACTCCGCGGCCGCGGGAAATCAGAATCAATGGCTGGCTGGTACGGCCGCCGGCGGCCCGATGACGATTCCGCTGACTGCCCAATACGTACGTACGCCGGGCACCGTGGCGCCCGGCACCGTGAAAGGTTTGGCCACTTTCACGATGTCATATCAGTAGGGCTCAAAAACGCTTCAAATAAGGGGGCCAGAGATACATCGTCGGCCGGATCTGACAGATTGACCAAGCATGCCCGAAAAGCAAAAGGCCGCGTCACGTGACGCGGCCTTTTGCTTTGAAGTTGATGCAATCCTATCCGGCGCGGCGGGCAACCACACCCATGCGACGTATACGCGCCTACATCGCCTTCTTGAACGGCGCACCCGAGTGCTCGCGCAATTCATTAAAGACAATCTTCGGCCACGCCTTCTGCGCGACTTCAATCTCGGAGACATGCGACGCCAGATACGTCGGCGCATCCGATGCATCGAGCGCAATCCGCGCGGCGTATGAATCGGTGAAGCGGCGAAGTTCGGCTGCATCGTCGCAGGTCACCCAACGCGACATGCGATAGCGCGCGGGCGCCATCCGCACGTCGACCTTGTATTCCGTCGACAAGCGGTGCGACACCACTTCGAACTGCAGTTGACCCACCGCGCCAAGAATCATCAAGCCGCCGACTTCCGGACGGAACACCTGAATCGCGCCTTCCTCGCCGAGTTGCTTCAGCGCTTCGCCGAGCTGCTTTGCGCGCATCGGATCAACCACTTCGACCGTCTGGAAAATTTCCGGCGCGAAGAACGGCAAGCCGACGAACTGCAGCAGCTCGCCTTCAGTCAACGTATCGCCGAGGCTCAGCGTGCCGTGATTCGGGATACCGATGATGTCGCCAGGATACGCCTCGCTGACCGTCTCACGGCGCTGTGACAGGAACGTCACCACGTTATTCGCGCGGAACGTCTTGTTCGTGCGCGTCACCTTCACGGCCATGCCGCGTTCGAAATGCCCCGAACACACGCGAATAAACGCCACGCGGTCGCGGTGCGCCAGGTCCATGTTCGCCTGCACTTTGAACACGACGCCGGTGAACTTCGGCTCGTCGGGCAGCACCGGACGTTGAACCGTCATCCGCATCGACGGCGGCGGCGCCAGGTCAACCAGTGCGTCGAGAATTTCCTTCACGCCGAAGTTGTTGATCGCCGAGCCGAACAGCACCGGCGATTGCTGCCCCGCCAGGAACTGCTCGCGATCGAAATCAGGCGACGCGCCGGTAATCAGGTCGATCTCTTCCTTCGCCTTGACCCAGGCATGACCGAAGCGGCGTTCGCCTTCTTCGTCGCTCGGCGCATGCAGCGTTTCGACGTCGCCGCCCGCCTTATCCTGTCCGGCGCGGAACAAGCGCACCTGGTCGCGCTGTATGTCGTAGACGCCCTGGAAGTCCTTACCCATACCGATCGGCCACGTGAATGGCACGGCAGCCACCCCCAGATGCTGTTCGATTTCGTCGAGCAGTTCGAGCGGCTCGCGCACTTCGCGGTCGAGCTTGTTGATGAAGGTGACGATCGGCGTCTTGCGGCTGCGGCAGACTTCGAGCAGCTTAAGCGTCTGTGCTTCGACACCGTTGGCGCCGTCGATCACCATCACAGCGGCATCGACCGCAGTTAGCACACGGTAGGTATCTTCGGAGAAGTCTTCGTGGCCTGGGGTGTCGAGCAGATTGATCACGGCGTCGCCGTACTCGAACTGCATCACCGAGCTGGCCACCGAAATGCCCCGCTGCTTTTCGATCTCCATCCAGTCGGAGGTCGCGTAGCGATTGCTCTTGCGGCCCTTCACGGTGCCGGCGATCTGGATCGCGCCCGAGAACAGCAGCAGCTTTTCAGTGAGCGTAGTCTTGCCCGCGTCCGGGTGGGAAATGACCGCGAACGTGCGGCGGCGTTTGAGTTCAGAGACTGACATCGGGTCTGGCGGTCACGGATAGGGGTTCGGGCGGTCTTCGGAAGCTTGTGGCCTCTGGTCTGCCACGTCTGGCGCGGCGGCGTCGATCTGCGGGAGCTGGGTCGGTGACCCGCATCACAAGGCAACTCGACCGCGCCGGAAACAGGTCACGAACGAGCGTTCGACAATACGGGAATCGCCAGCGCAGAACAGCGCAAGGTGCGAATGATACACGTCATGGGGACGGGCGTAGGAGAAACGGAGTTGGGGGACAGAGGCGGCGAGAGGGTTCGCTGCGGAAGCTGGGTGGGAGAGCGGCAGATCACCGCCCCCCGCTAACATCACTGGTACGACATCGTGAAAGTGGCCGCGCCTTTCACCGTGCCGGGCGTGATGGCTCCCGTCGTCCGGATGTACCGGACCGTAAAGGGAATGTTCATCGGGTCGCCTGTCGTGGTGCCTGCGGTCCACTGGTTCACATTCCCTGCGACGGCGGAGTCAGGCCCGTACGCAATCGGCGTCGATCCTGAGAGTATCTGCAGACCCACGCCCGCTGCCGAAGAGTTGGGCGCGAGACTCAGCGTTGTCGACGTGTTCGCAGCATTTGATGCATCGGTCAGTGTTACCTTGACCGTAACTCCTTGCGTACAGTTCACACCGAGGCTAAACGGAGTCGCACCAGCAGACCCCGTGGCGAGATTGCTCGGGAAAACTGTCGGCAGGGTGACATCGACAGAAGGCGTGGTCACGCTGCAGGTGCGGCCGATGATCGTCGTGCCGGGATTAAGTGCCTGCATATGGGGCGAAATGTAGTTGGGATCGTCGATGCAGGTTCCGCTATAGCTTATGGTCATACTTGGCAGCGTCGTTAGCGTACCGTTACCGATAGGGCCGGTCACCACCAGGTCGGCTCTAGTATAAAAATTGGTCGGTCCGCTCGAGGATAAACCCAAGACCTCGGTTGACGGTACAGAGGTGTAGTTACCGCCGGACCACCCTGCTGTCACGTACAAATGCACGCCAATTCCCGGCACGTTCGTCTGGTAGGTATCTGCCATACCAGGAACCGGCGTACCGGAGACAGTCACCGTCTTGGTGACCGGACAGGTGTTAGAGTAGCTAATCTTGCCGTCGGCGTTGACACTCTGCAACACGGTGCCTACGGGCACATCCCGCGACGCAGAAAACGAAGCGGAGAACGACAGGTTATCGAAGTTGGCGGTCCAACCTTTGTTGTAAGGCAGGTGAACGTAGTCAGCCTGTGCATGGATTGAGCACAACATCAGCAAGCCGGCACATAGTGTCTGCAGCATCCACGCGCCAACATGCTTGACACTACGCTTGCCAATTAGCTTTATGCCATCTTCGCGGCCCGTAGTCATTGCTTTAGTGGAATTCATGATTACCTCTTTACTCGTAACTTGCATGATGGATCCCCGTTGCTACTCGCTTTAACTCGTCCATCGACTGGTCTGGCGCACCACCTACGCAATGCCCTTCCACCGCCATGTATGCCGCCCCCGCCTTACCCGTCGATTTCGGCAACACATAATCAATCCGACACTGCTCCGAAGCAGCCGAACCCCACTTCACGAACAACGCGCCCTTGTCTTCCAGGCCGCGCGCAAAAATCCGGCTGTCCTGCGCAACAACGCCAACAGTTTTACCGCTGCTATCCAACACATCCACACCAAACGGCAGCGCCTTGTCGCCCAATTGCGGCGCACGAATCAGCGCGGCGCGCCCGCTCACCGTCTTGTACTTGAGCATCACCACCGAGCCGAGACGCGGCACCGCCTGCTCCGAAGTCGATTCGAATTCGACGTCGGTCGACGTGCCCTTCGGATCGATATCGACAGTGTTCATGCCATACGGCGTGAGGTAAGGCACAACCGCATAGCCGCGGCTGTTGACCTTGACGCCCGGCGCGCTGGTCACGTTTGCGCCGACAGCACCCGGCGCGTCGACGATGCCGAACGTGTCGCCCACGGTCTGCGAGAACGTCACCCCGCCCGGATGCGCGACGACCGTCCCGCTAATGCCGGCTGACGCCTGGCTCGAATTCGAGCCGGCGCTGGCCGATGCCGTCATCTGCGCATACGGCGCGCGGTAGCTGCCGCTCACGCCCGTGTTTGCAGAACTGTTGCCGTTGCCGGCGCCGTAAGTGCCGTACGCGTTGTACGAGTACTGGTTGTTCTCGCCCAACGAACCACTCAGGTTCGCCTGCAGATTCGTGTTGCCGCTCGAGTTCGAGAGGTTCGTCGACAGCAGCGGTGCATGCTGGCTATGGCCAAGCGGAAGCGTCGTGCTGACCATGTACTGGTTCGACATCGATCCGTCCGCGTTGCGCGTGCGTCCAGCGGTAATGCTGTAGGTCCCATACTTGAAACTGTTGGTGTAACCGGCTTGATAGAACGTATCGCTGCCGCCCTGATTCCAGTACTGCTGCGCGGAAGCACTCAGGAACACCGTGCCGTGCTCCTTGAAATTCTGGTTGACCGTGACCTGGAAACGGTTGCGCTGGCGATAGACCGAATTCGTGTCGCCGCCGTGCATCGCGAGATCGCGCACGGATGCCGCATCCGCAAGATTCATGAAGCCTGCAGTCGAATAACGGTAGGCAGCGACCGAAATGTTCGTATCAGTCGGATCGATGAACTTGCTATAGCCGATGCGCAAGCTGGTGCCACGCATCGTGCTCTGGTTCGGCACCTGGGTCTGCGCGCCCGTCACGTCGGCGGAAAACGCGCCGACCTTCGTGTTAAGCGCGGCGCCGAGATCTGCTGCCACATAGCCGTTCGCGGCCACGCCGCCGCCGTAGGCCGTCACCATGTTCGTGAGACCGCGCTGCAACGTGAACTGCGCAAAATTCGGCTTCGTGTCGAGCGTCGAGTTACGCAATTCACCGGCCGTGACCGAAAACCGCGTGGTGCCCGGACGCAGCGACTGCGCAACTGCGGCATAAGGCACGGTAAAGGTCCTAGTGCGGCCGTCGGCTTCAGTGACGGTCACATCGAGGTTGCCGCCGTAGCCAGTCGCATACAGGTCGGTGATTTCGAACGGACCCGGCGACACGCTGGTTTCATAGATCACCTGGCCGTTCTGACGAACCGTCACACGCGCATTCGATTCCGCCGTGCCACGCACCACCGGTGCATAGCCGCGCAGCGATTCGGGTAGCATGCGGTCGTCGGTGGCAATCTGTGCGCCGCGGAACTGCACGCTGTCGAACACATCGCCCGTCGTGTAGCCGTCGCCCACTGTCACCTGCGATTTCAGCGCGGCAACGTCGTGTTGCAGATAGGTCGCGATATTGTCGAAACGCGTGCCTTGGCCCGTCGCCTGCGAGACCGACGATTGATGCCGGAAATGCCACGCGCCAATGTTCACGCCAGCGTTCAAGCCCAGATAGCTCTGCGTCGAGTGCATGCCCGAGCCATCGGTGCGATAAGTATTCGCGTTGTAGCTCACGAAACCCGCGTTCACGCCGTCTTGCCACATCTCGGGCGGCACATAGCCACGCGCGGCGTTGCGCATGAATTTCTGCGGCACGCTCAGCGTGAGCTTCTGTTCGGAAAAGTCGAAGTCGACGCTGGAGTCCGGCACCATGGCGGCCAGATCGACGCATTCGTCTGCATTGGCACCGACGCCTTGGTCGGACGGTTTGGTGGCAATCGCATCAGTAGTTGCGCCCGCGGCATCATGTGTGTCATTTGCGACGCCCGGTGCGGCTGCCGCATGTTCCTGCGCTGTCGCGCCGGCAACAGCACCAACCTTGGCAAAATCGACGCCGAGTGTTTCCAGCATCTGTCGACTGAAGCACGGACGCGCGCCTTTGTCTTCGCCACTGGCCACGAAACGAACATCCTGACGTGCCACACGAACATCGTTCACCCAGAGGTCGACGGAATACACGCCCGGCGACACCATGTTGCCGCGAGTGAAACGCGAGACGTCCACGGTTTGCTTCGGGTCGGTGCGCAAGAACGTCGTGTCGAACTGGACAGCGGTATTGGTTTTATCGGTTTCAGCTGCATCCACGCTCGCCGACTGGGCACCACCCAGCGCCGCGAACACCGACAGTACAACCGCGGCGACGGGGCTCAAGCCGAACGGACCAGAGGATTCACTGGTGCGAGCATGTGACTGATGACGAGGTGAGAGTTTCATGATCTAACTGACTTCCAATGTCTGCGACAGGCGTGCGTCGTCCCCGTGCGTTGCCTGTGCAACACACGCCGTGGTCGAGAAGGGGTTGAGCTATGGGCGGAGGCTGTCGCCCGACCGACAAGCGGGTGCGGTCTATTGGCCGAGCGTCGCGTCGCCGTTGAGGGCGCCGCCGTAATCACTGATTGCGGTGTAGTGAACCTTTGCGCCTGCCGGTACGCCATTCATCTTTGCGACAGGCAATACAACCGATGCGCGTGGCGCAACCATGCCGCCCTGTTCGTTCTTAAAGGTATGGCCACCGCTTTCGACATCGACTTCGCTAAACGACACGTAGTACGGCGTTGGATTCGACACGCTCACGGCTTCGCCCTTGCCATCCGGCGATGCAACTACTTTCCAGCTCAATTGCGCCGGTGCATCTTCAGGTTTGCCAGGCAATTTGGCCGGACGCACAAACACCTTGATGCGCGTGCGATAGGCCAATTGAAGCGAGTTGGCGTCGGCCGTGCCGTTTGCCTTCGGCGGAATGTCGAGCACGTTGAGCCAGTAAACCGATTCGCGATCCTGCGGCAATGCTTCGCCGCTGTACATCACGCGCAGCGTCTGCGCTTTCTTCGGGTCCATGCGGAAAATCGGCGGCGTAATCACGAACGGCACCTTGATCTCGCCGGGTTTCGCATCCGCGTTGCCGTCGTCCATCCATACCTGTACGAGCGAGGGATTGTGGCTATCGTTATCCAGCTTGACTGTGACTTCGCGCTGCTCGAGCGGATACACCACTCGCGTGCCACCGATCGTCACGCTTGCATGTGCGCTGCCAGCGAGTAGCGCACATGCAAAACCGATCCCCATCGTCATTTTTTTCAGCAACTTCATCACAATCACCTTTGAAAATAATCTCGAAAAATGGCCGTCAAAAAGGCGTTCGCCGAAGCGAACGCCCAGGCTTATTGCTTACTGATACTGCATCGTGTATTGCACAGACGTGTTCACTGCGCCCGGCGTTGCCTTGCCCGTGGCGTAGTACTGCGCGAAGTACTTCAGATTCGCGCTGCCCCCGTTGATCGTCGCGCTATTGGCCGACATATCGTTGTTCAAGCCGGTCGTGACGTTGATCGGTTGCAGCGAAGCGTTAAGCAGGCGAACTTCCACATTCGACGCCGGGCCGGACACAGCCTGGTTCGTCAGATAGCCCGTGGTCTGGTCGACGGTCGAGCCGTTTTCGAAGGCGGCGATCGCCTTGGTAGCCGCACCCGAGCAGCCGCTCAATGCGAGCGTGATGTCGGTCGGGCTCGAAGTACCGGCAACTGCGCCTTGCGCGGCCAGCGTGCCTGCAGAAACCGTCGGCAGAACAACTGCGAGGTCAGCGGGCGAACCCGATGCCGTGCCGTTGATCGAGCACGTGGTGTCTGAGACGGTCCCGGTGAAGGTAATCGTGCCGTCCGCCGCTTCGGCGCCGAACGATGCGAGGCCCAACAGTCCGCCGGTTGCGATCGCGATTGCGGGGAGGATTGATTTCATGTTTGCTGCTCCAGTGAGTTAAGAAATTGATTGAATCAACGGCGAATCGATATTCGGTAAGACTCGCCATTTGCCCCTGGGCGCTCCAATGTTCTACGCCGGGAAAATGGCGGTCTTTGCTTCGAATCATTGGCCTATCGTTCAGGCGCAAACCAATATTAAGATTCGGGATGGCGCGAGTACCTAGGACAATTCTGATTTGAGTAGGACTTCCCCTACAGCACATGAGATGTTTCTGACGGATGGGTTTTGGACAGAGGTAATGAATAGGACTATTCTGAAAAAATCTTGGAGAGGGACCGAATTCAGGTTGGGGGGCCCAAATAGAAGAACCCGCCGCACCGTTGCCAGTGCGGCGGGTTTTATGGAGATGCGGGAACGCGTTACGCGCCGCTAGCTTCGTTCAACGTCAAGTGCTTTGTCTCGGGCGCCCAGGCGATCGACACCACCATACCGATCAGCAGTACGACGGCAAGCACCATCATCGTCGCGTGGAAACCCAGGTGGAGGATGCCGAGCGGCAGCAGAAACGTACCGACGGCAGAACCGAGACGGCTGCACGCGATCGCAAGCCCAACACCGCACGCGCGCACTTCCGTGGGAAAACACTCGGGCGGAAACACGCCGACCAGATTCGAGAACGCCGACATCGTCAGAGTGAAGATCGCGAATGCGACGATCATCGCGAGCGTCGCCGACTCCGGCAGCAAGCTCAACGCAACCAGCGACGCACACGTCACCGCGAACGAGCCGATCAGAAACATGCGACGCGACAACTTGATCGTGAGCCAGATGCCGATCAGCGCGCCAAGCACGAGGAAGCTGTTCAGCAGTAAGTCCGCGCCCGAGCCGTCATTCAAATGAATCGCCTTCAGAATGGTCGGCAGGAATGTGTAGATCGCAAAGTACGGAATCACGAGACACACAAAGAACGCGCAGTTGAAAACCGTTCTGCGGATCAGATCCTTCTTGAACAGGCGCATGAAACCGCCATGCGTTTGCGCATGCTCATCGTCGCCGCCATCGAGCGTCACGTTCGGGCCGAAATGCTTGAGCACGATCGCCCTGGCTTCGGCAACGCGCCCCTTGCCGTGCAGCCAACGCGGCGACTCCGGCGTGCCCATGCGCAACACCAGCACAATCAGCGCCGGAATGCCCGCCGACGCAAGCAGCCACCGCCACGCATCGGGTGACGCATCGGCATAGTGCATACCGAGCACGTTTGCCGCTACATAGCCGATGGTCCACACCACGCTGAACGAACCGAGCAAGGTGCCGCGATGTTTGCGCGGCGAGAATTCGGCGAGGATCGCATGTCCAACCGCGAAATCGCCGCCCATGCCGAAGCCGATCAACACCCGCAGCAAACACAACTCGAACGGCGAACTCGCGTAGAACTGCGCGAACGCCGCTGCAGTGATGATCAGGAAGCTCAACAGAAAGATCTTCTGCCGTCCCAGACGATCCGACAACCAGCCGAACACGAGGCTACCGACAAAGATGCCCATCAGCGCGGAACTGCCGATCATGCCCATCCAGAACGCGTCGAGCGGCATCTGGCGATTCAGCGACGCCAGCGCATAGCCGATCGTGCCGAGTGCGAAGCCTTCAGTGAAGTGCGCGCCGAACGTCAGCCCGGCAATCTTGATGTGGAACGCGTTCAGCGGAACGTCGTCGAGAGAAATGGGGCCGTGCGCCGGTGCCGCGGCGGCGGACGGCAAAGTGGGGGCGAGGCCGAGAGGGGCGGCCCGGAGTTCCTGATTGCTCACGCTGTCTCCTTCGTTGTGTGGACAACCCTTGCGCGACCGGCGTGTGACCGGCTTTTTGTGCGCAGGGCTGCATCGTCCACCTCGCCTACGTGCGGCGCGAGGCGGACGCGTAAACGCTCGATGCGGGGGCTAGCGGCCGAGGCCGCCCATCATCATGTATTTCAGTTCGGTGTATTCATCGAGGCCGTATTTCGAGCCTTCGCGGCCGAGTCCGGATTGCTTGACGCCACCGAACGGCGCGACTTCGGTGGACAGAATCCCTTCGTTGATGCCAACCATGCCGCTTTCCAGCGCTTCGGCAACGCGCCAGGCGCGTGCGAGATCGCGTGTATAGAAATAGGCGGAGAGGCCAAACGGCGTGTCGTTGGCGGCAGCGATGGCTTCGTCTTCCGTCTTGAAGCGGAAGCACGCTGCCACCGGACCAAAGGTTTCCTCCTCGGCAATCAGCATCGACTTCGATGCATCGACCAGCACCGTCGGTTCATAGAACGTGCAGCCAAGCGCATGCGGCTTGCCGCCGGTCAGCACCTTCGCGCCTCTTTTCAGCGCATCGGCGACATGCGTTTCCACTTTCTTCAGTGCCGCCGCATTGATCAGCGGGCCTTGCTCGACCTCGCCTTGCAACGCATTGCCCACGCGCATTTTTCGCACGGCTTTGGTCAGCGCCTGCGTGAACGCATCGTAGACACCGTCCTGCACGTAGAAGCGATTCACACACACGCAGGTCTGCCCGGTGTTGCGGAATTTCGAGGCCATGGCGCCTTGGACAGCCGCGTCGATATCGGCATCGTCGAAAACGATGAACGGTGCGTTACCGCCCAGTTCCAACGACAGCTTCTTCAACGTGTCCGCGGACTGCTTCGCGAGTAGCTTGCCCACTCGCGTCGATCCGGTGAACGACAGCTTGCGCACGACTTCCGACTCAGTCAGCACACCGCCGATCGCCACCGCGTCGCCGGAGACAATATTGAATACGCCGGGCGGAACGCCGGCCTTCTCCGCCAGCACGGCGAGTGCGAACGCGGAAAGCGGTGTCTCCTCCGAGGGTTTCAGCACCATCGTGCAGCCTGCCGCGAGAGCGGGCCCGGCCTTGCGCGTGATCATCGCGAGCGGAAAATTCCATGGTGTGATCGCCGCGACCACGCCGACCGGCTCACGCGTCACAATGATCTTCGCGTTCGGGTTCGGGCTGGGAATCACGTCGCCATAGCCGCGCTTGGCCTCTTCCGCGAACCATTCGAAAAAGCTCGCCGCATAGCCGACCTCGCCACGCGCTTCAGCCAACGGCTTGCCTTGTTCGAGGGTCAGCAACTCGGCCAGCGCATCCCGGTGTTCCAGCATCAACTCGCCCCAGCGCCTTACACGTGCGCCGCGCTCCTTCGCCGTCATCGCGCGCCACGCGGGAAAGGCCCGCCCGGCTGCGGCGACGGCCTGCGTCGTTTCCGCCGCGCCGCCCTTCGCCACCTGTGCAATGACTTCACCGGTCGCGGGATTCAGCACGGGGTAGGTACTGGCGCTGTCGTACCACTCACCACCAATGTAATGTCCGGTTCGAAGAAACTCGTTCATGCTGCCTTCTCCAGGTTCTCGACGAACGTGCCTTGCGCAAGCCGCGCTTCACGAGCGATGCGTTTGCCCGCGGTGTAGTCGTTGATCAGATCGCACGGCGTGTAGTTGCGTTCGAGTTCGAACAGTTCGTCGGCACTGAGCTTCGTGCCGAGCGCGGCAAGCGCGCTATCGAATTGCGCGGGTGTGTCCGCACCGACCAGCATGCTGACAACGCCGCCATGGTTCAGCACCCACGCCTGCGCGATCTGCGCAGCCGACACGCCACGCCGCGCCGCCACGCGCGCCACCGAAGCAGCAATCTCACGAGATGCCGTATCGCCGTACATTTGCGCAGTGAAGAAATCGGTCTGGTTACGCGTCGAGTTCGGATCGCAGGTGAGCAGACCACGCGCCAGCGGACTGAACACCGACACGCCGACGCCCTGATCCAGGCAATATGGAATCATCTCGCGCTCTTCCTCGCGGTAGGCCAGGTTCAACTGCAGTTGCATGTTGATGGGTTTGTGCCAGCCGTTGCGCTCGCAGACCTGCATGATCTTCGCGAACTGCCACGTGTACATCGTCGATACGCCGATATAACGAGCCTTGCCCGCGCACACGATATCGTTCAGCGCGCCCATGGTTTCTTCGACCGGCGTGTTCACGTCGAAAAAATGCAGCATGTAGATATCGATGTAATCCATACCCAGGCGCGTGAGCGATGCATCGATGCCGTCCATGATGTGCTTGCGTGAATGGCCGCCGGCGTTCTGATACGTGCCCATGTCGTAGCCGACCTTGGTCGTCACGACAATCTCTTCACGCCGCGCAATGCGCTTCAGAATGCGGCCCACCACTTCTTCACCCACGCCGGTCGAATAGAAATCGGCGAGGTCGATGAAATTGACGCCGGCTTCCAGCGCGTGGCGCACGATCGGCTCGCTCTGCGCTTCGTCGAAGATCCACGGCTTCCATTGCGGCGTGCCCATGTTCATCGTGCCGAGGCACAAACGCGAAACCTTCAGACCCGAGTGGCCGAGGCGAATATATTCCATAGTGCTTGTCTCCTTCCTGATCACGTTCAGTAGCGCACGCAGCAGCGCGCCCCTCACGGCGCGCGAACTGCGTTACGTGTGATTAGCGTTGTTTGGGGGTGTAGAACGGATTCGATACGTCGCGCGCGGCGGCGAACACTTCATCGCGATGCGGCAGACCCTTCATAGCCGCGAGAATTGCGTTCTTGCACGCGCGGTAGTTGTTCTCGAAGACGGCGTCGAGATCGTCGGTGGCCGGATTGACCCAATTCGCGGACACCACCACCCAATCGTTCTCCGCTTCGGGCGGCAACGTGCCGTTCTCCAGCGATTCGGCCACGGCTCTCGCGATGCCGGCCTGCGAAGCACCCCACGTCGCGTTGCCATGGAAGTCGCTGCCGATCTGCGCCTTGTTCACATAGAGCGTCAACGGCTTGGTCGGCACACCCGGTCGCGCGATCACGACAAACGGCGCGTGCCCCGCTGAAGGCGTCGCCAATGCCGTAGCGAAGGCCTGCCCTGCGGGGCCGTTGCGCGGGCCGACCAATACGTTGATATGCGCGAGATTGACGCCGGGGCCTTCGAATCCTTCGCCGATAAAGAGTTGTTTGTCCGTCGATACGCTCATGGTCTTTCCGTCGAGGGTGAGTGGATGACCGATTGTGCTGCGCGGTCTTCGCGACCATGTATCGATGAGTTTTGATCCGGGGTATGAGGCGAACTCATCTCCGGGTTTGCCCGGGCGCATCAGGCAGCACATTGGATGGCGCGCAGAGTCGCGCACACGGACGAGCACAAAGGTGAGACTTTTCGGGACTCGCGATGGCGAGCCTCGAATCGAGACGAAAGGTGAACGCACAGAAGGCCACACACGCACCAACGGCGCGAGGTTCAGCAGCGTTGCAAAGTCCGCGGAAAAGACCGTATGAGAATCGAACGATGGACTACGCGATTCTTCGCATAGCCAGGGAACGCCCGCCAGCAAAGGCTGGTGCGGGTTTCGAGAAGGTTGTGACACCACGAGGGACAGCCGGGGTGATCGCACCGCAAGGTGCGTCATCCGACAAAAACCAGGGTCACCGAAACAACGCATCCTGGTGCGAGGCGCCTCGCGAAACCCACGGCGCGCGCTGCAAGCTCACGCGAAAGGTGAGCGTTTTCGGGACCCTCTCAGCGGTGCGAGAAAAACCCGACGCAACTTCACTTCAGAAAAATTCGGCACGTTGCGAGCGCAAGCGCCATGGTACGAAACGTACTTTAGCCTTCGATCAGAAAGCGCTCGCGATTCTTGCCGGCGAGCCAGCCAGGCGAACGGCCACGGCCGCTCCACGTCTCGCCGGTTTTTGGGTTGCGGTACTTGGCTACCGAAGGCGCTTTGCGTACCGCAGCGCGCTTGCCCGTAAAACCCAGCTCTTCCGCGGTCAGATCGTACTCGACGACCTTCTGCTTGATCTCGGCAATCGCCTGCGCGATTTCCTTTTCGCGCGCCACCGCGACTTCCTTATGGAGCTTTTCGAGCTGAGCAGTCAACTGTTTATATGAGGCCATGGCGGGTACTCCGATCGATTTGACGAACTGCAGTGCGGACACTATCAGATGAATAAAGTGCCGGATAGAGCGGCCCGCGCAGGGCGGCCCGCGCACGACGGTCCGCTCAGAGTGCACCCTGACTGACCGCCGTTCAAGGCCGCCCGCTCAACTGCTGCAGGCCACGCACTCAATCGTCAATTGCATCGTACACGCGGCGCTCGAAATCGACCGACATTGGGAAGGGTTCGACAGCACGCCGCTGAATCAGCATCAGACCGATCAGGTCCTCCACCGGATCGGCGAACCAGCTCGTGCCATACGCACCCGGCCAACCGAACGAACCCATCGAGCGATAGCCGAGCGGCAACTGCTGCGCCGGGTCGTCGACGATGGACAAGCCGAGGCCGAAGCCCTGGCCGGCCCACAGCACATGACCGAACGCCGGCACGCGCCGCTGGTCGCGGGTCAGAAAATTCGAGCGCATCAAATCGACCGAGCGATGCGACAGCAGACGTGTCGAGCCGACGCGTCCACGCCCTAGCAACAGTTGCGCGAACTGCAGATAGTCCTGCGCTGTCGAGACAAGGCCACCGCCGCCGCTCTGGAACCGGTCGGGATTCGCCCAGCGGCTCGCCGACGGATGATCTTCGACCACGCGCCGCCGCGTGCCCGCCTCGACGCCATACGCCGTCGCCAAACGCGTGAGTTGCGCGTCAGGCACCCAGAACGCCGTATCGCGCATGCCGAGCGGTTCGAAAATCCGCGTCCGGAAGAAGTCACCGAGCCGCATGCCGCTGACGCGCTCGATCAGCACGCCGAGGACGTCGGTCGCGATGCCGTAATGCCAGCGCGAGCCGGGCTGAAACATCAACGGCAAGCTGGCTATACGCCCCAGCCACGCGCTGGCATCCCCGCGCGCTTCAATGCCGTTGAAGGCCGCCGCGTACGCTTCGGCCAACGGTCCGGTGGCGGTGAAGTGATAAGCAAAGCCGGCCCGATGCGTAAGCAGATCGAGCACGGTAAGTGGCGCTCTGACCGGATGGGTTTCGTCGAGTGGGCCAGTGGGGTCGCGCAACACGGATGGCGCAGCCAGCTCCGGCAGCCACAATGAGATTGGCGTGTCGAGCGCAAGCCGATCCTCTTCGATCAGCATCAGGATCGCCGCACTCGTCACCGGTTTGGTCATCGACGCGATGCGAAACAGCGTGTCGCGCTCCATGGGCAATTGCGCCGCTTCATCGCGCAGGCCGAGTGGCTCGAAGTAGCCGATTTCACCGCGCCGCCAGACCAGCGAAACGACCCCCGCCACTTCGCCGCGTTCCACATAGCCTTGCATGGCGTTCGTGAGCGCCGTCAGCCGGGTGGCTGAAAGTCCTGCTGGTTGCATGCTCCTCCTGAATTCTTAGGTGTTACGTTCCCTAATTTCTGCCGGAAACGTTACCCGATCAGACGGTACACGTCACCCTCCACCATGAACAGTTACGCTTTCTGCCGGTTCTCCAGTGCGGCGAGGGCCGCATTGAGCCGTTTGACGCGACTAGCCTGCGCCGGCACCAGTGCCGCCCCGGACACCGAATTAATGCGGCCGCGCCAGTACGACAGCGGGATGCGGTCTTCAGCGGAAATATGCGTGATTACATTTTCAAGGTGTTCGATATCTTTTTCGAGTTGGAGGTGATTCATTGCTTTCCCCGGAATAACTCATTGAACCAGTTTAAAAGCATAAAGCGTGCCCCGATTACTCCAGAAGCTCCGTTGAAACGGAAAATTTTTCTGAAGCTGATAATTCGGGTCGCCGCAAAACCGGCAAAACCTGCAAATTGTTTTTGATTGTGAGCCGGCCAGATGAGGATACTGCGGCGAAACTTCGCGTTCCGTTAGATGCCGCACCGACTTGGCTTGACGGCGGAAATTGAGCGCTTTTTTATCAGCGCAAGCGGTAAAAATAATAATCTCGAAGCGGTTCGATAAATATTCATTGCGCATCGTGACCGTTTCAGCAAATGCACATTAGAGCCAGATATTTATGACGGTCATATGTTTTTTGCATGACGCCGCTCGCCGCATGGCCGATTTGGTCTGGTTATACGAGATATGCGAAGCGAGGGGGACAAAGACAGCCCGCCGTCATGGCCGAGCGGCGGGATCAAGGAAGGAAAGCGTCAATCGCGGGCATCACGCCAGCCATCGGCCGGCGTGGCGTCATTTCGCCCGGCAGGCGTAAATCAGACTGAGCGTACCGTTGTCGCTGGACTGGCGCACGACGTCGAAAGCGCCGCCGCACGCCGCGTTTGCCTGCTGCGAGCAGGAGTCCGAGCCGGCCGGACATTGGACCAGCGTAGTTGGGCGGCCGTCCGACAGAAACAGCGGCGCGCTGCTGCTGCAACTGCTCAGCATGGCGATTGCGGGAAGCGCCAGCGCGGCACAGGCACCGCGCGCGAAAGAGGAGAGACTGCGTTTCATTTGAAACCCCGATCACGTCTTGTTTTTCGATCACGCGATTGTGCCACGCGGCAATTGCACTGCGTCACGCGATGTCGCCGACTTCGTCACACCTCGATGCCGTATGCCGCGATCTTCTTGTAGAGCGTCGCGCGGCCCATGCCGATCTGCATGGCCGTCTCGATTACGCGACCGCCGTTGGCGCGCAAGGCGTCGCCGAGGAAGCGCTTTTCGAACGCGGCCATGGCGTCGCTCCACGACATGGCTTCGGGCGCCTCCGCGGTGGCGTCTGAAGCGTGCGCTTCAGAGCCAGTGGATACAAGCAGACGATGTCCGCTTTGCGCCGGACCGATGAACGGCGCCAGCGCACGCGCATCGATGCGCTCACTGTCCGAGAGCACCACTGCCCGCTCCAGCGTATTGCGCAGCTCGCGCACATTGCCGGGCCACCCGTACGAACACAGCAGCCGCAATGCATCGTCTTGCAATTCGAAGTGACTGGCGCCGCGCGCTTGCGCCGACAGGTCCTCAAGCATCGCGTAAGCAAGCGCTTCGATATCGGACGAACGCTCGCGCAGTGCCGGCGCCTGGATCGTCAACACATTCAGCCGATAGAACAGGTCCGCGCGAAAACGTCCCGCCGCGACCAGCGCCGGCAAATCGGCCGAGGTCGCGGCGATGATCCGCACGTCCGCGCGCACGATCCGGTTCGAGCCAAGCGGCTCGAACTCCTTGTCCTGCAGCACACGCAACAGTTTGCCCTGCAAAGGCAGTGGCATGTCGCCGATTTCGTCGAGAAACAGTGTGCCGCCGTTCGCAAGTTCGAATTTGCCGACCCGTCCTTTCCGGTCGGCGCCGGTATAGGCGCCGGGCGCGGCGCCGAAGAATTCGACTTCGAGCAAGGTGTCCGGAATCGCCGCCACGTTGACGGTCACGAGCGGCCAATTCGCCCGCGCCGATCCACCGTGAATGGCATGCGCCAACAGTTCCTTGCCCGTGCCGGTTTCGCCGAGCAACAGCACCGGCGACTCGAGTTGCGCGGCGCGACGCGCCTGGCGCTTCACTTCGAGACTGGCCGCGCTCGTGCCGACAAAACTGCCGAACGTGTACTTCGCCCGTCTTGCCTGTGCGAGCGACTGGCGCGTCGCGATCAACTCTTCCTGCACGCGCGAATAGTGGGAAAAAAGCGGCGTGAGCGCCTTCAGTTCATCGAACAACGCGAAACCTACCGCGCCGACCGTTTCACCCGCGTCGTCTTTCAACGGCAGCCGCGTCACGACAAGCGGCTCGCGGCCCGTTTCGAGGATGTCGAGCAGAATCGGTTTGCCGGTTTTCACGACCTCGCGCATCAGGCTGTTGGGAATCACCTCCTCGCAGTCCCGGCCGATCGCCTGCTCCGGGTCCGAAAAACCGAAGCGCGCCGCGTAGCGCTTGTTGATCCAGACGACGCGCGCCTCGGCGTCGACAATGAAGGTGCCTTCGCTGAAGTTTTCGAACGTGCGGAAGAGCGAATCCATCGCCCGGCGGAGTACGTCACCGTAGGTGGCAGGAAGGCCCGCCCAGTCGTTCATCATGGTGTCGCTGTCTCCGGCTATCGTTTTTATTTATGCTTGTCTCATTTCGTAGACAAGCATATCTCATCGATGAGATCGATAAGAAGCTTTCCACATAAGGGTTTAACCTCAATTCAGCCTGTGTTCGGAGGATTTGCGTCCCGTTTTAGAGACGTTTGGGTACAATCGGCCGCATCACGTTTCGAACTTCGGCCTGTGAAATCAACGGACAGGCCGTTGCGGCGTGCGTGGCATGGAATCTGCATTTGCGGGCGCCGGGCCGTCGCACTCATCGGGACGGCGTACACGTAGAACAACCAAGCTTTGGAGACTCAATGTCCTTTGTTATCGTCCTCGCCGCGCTGGCGTTTCTGATGTTTGCCGCGTATCGCGGCTACAGCGTCATTCTGTTCGCGCCGATCGCCGCCCTCGGCGCGGTGCTGCTGACCGATCCGGGCGCCGTCGCGCCGGTGTTCTCCGGCATCTTCATGGAGAAGATGGTCGGCTTCGTGAAGCTTTATTTCCCCGTCTTTCTGCTGGGCGCGGTGTTCGGTAAGGTCATCGAACTCTCCGGTTTCTCGGAGTCGATCGTGGCCGCGGCCATCCGTTATATCGGCCGCTCGCGTGCGAATGCGGTGATCGTCGCGGTGTGCGCGCTGCTCACTTATGGTGGTGTCTCGCTGTTCGTGGTGGTGTTCGCGGTGTATCCGTTCGCGGCCGAGCTGTACCGTCAGAGCAATATTCCGAAACGCCTGATGCCTGGTGCGATCGCGCTCGGCGCGTTCTCGTTCACGATGGATTCGCTGCCGGGCACGCCGCAGATCCAGAACATCATCCCGACCACCTTCTTCAAGACGACCTCCTGGGCCGCTCCCACGCTTGGCGTGATCGGCTCGCTGTTCATCATCGTGGTCGGTCTCACGTATCTGGAATGGCGCCGCCGCGCGGCAATGGCGACGGGCGAAGGCTATGGCACGGATCTCGTCAATGAGCCGGAGCGCGTCGAATCGAAGCAACTGCCGCATCCGTTGCTCGCGGTTGCGCCGCTGGTTCTGGTCGGCGTAGCGAACTTCCTGCTGACGCGCTGGATCCCGAACTGGTACGGCGCGTCGTACACCATCGCACCGGATATCCTGCCGGGCATCCATGCACCGGTCACGACGACGATCAAGAGCGTGGTCGCGATCTGGGCCGTCGAAGGCGCGCTGCTGCTCGGTATCGTGATGGTCGTAGTGACGGCGTTCGGCCGCGTGCGCGAGCGTTTTGCGGTCGGCACCAAGGCCGCGGTGGCGGGCGCGTTGCTGGCTTCGTTGAATACGGCGTCGGAATATGGCTTTGGCGGCGTGATCGCGGCCTTGCCCGGCTTCCTCGTGGTCAGCGACGCGCTGAAAAGCATTCCGAATCCGCTCGTGAATGCGGCCGTCTCGGTGAGTTCGCTGGCGGGTATCACGGGTTCGGCATCGGGCGGTATGAGCATTGCGCTCGCGGCCATGTCCGATACGTTCATCAAGGGTGCGGAAGCCGCGCATATTCCGATGGAAGTGTTGCACCGTGTCGTCGCCATGGCGAGCGGCGGCATGGACACGCTGCCGCATAATGGCGCGGTGATTACGCTGCTGGCGGTAACTGGTTTGACGCATCGTCAGTCGTATCGCGATATTTTCGCGGTGACAGTCATCAAGACGATGGCGGTGTTCTTTGTGATCGCGGTGTATTACATGACCGGGCTGGTTTAACGGCGCGCGGCACATGGCATCCGCGGCCCGACAGACGGCCGCGGCTCACCGCTGAAACTTGAGTACTTGAGTACCGGCAAGCGGGTAAAACAAGCAGCGGTGCGGGCAAACTGCCGACGTCAAAATTTTGATCGGTTAACCTAGCCCGACCGACCCTCCACGCCGACTACCCCCATGAGCCCATCCCCCGCCTTCTGGATGATCCCGTCCGCCCCGACCCCAGTCGGACCGTTCTCGCATGCCACCGAAGCCGACGGATGGGTGTTCCTCACCGGCCAGATGCCGACCTCGCCCACCGACGATGCCGCGCTGCTGCCGGAAGGCGTCGTTGCGCAGACTAAACGGGTGATGGACAACCTCGTGCTCGTATTGGAAGGCGTCGGCTTGGGGCTGAAACACGTGGTCGCCGTACGCATCTTCCTGACGGAGTTCAAACGCGACTACGCGGCCATGAACGAGACTTACCGCGCCTATTTCCCCGCCGATGCGCTGCCTACCAGAACCTGCATCGGTGTCACCGCGCTCGCGCGCGACGCGCTGGTCGAAATCGACTTCATCGCGAAGCGGCCTGAATAATCTCGCGGCGACGGCTGTATTGACGTCAATTGCCGCTGCACACGTCAATGCATCGACGCTTCATCCAGCCCGAATCGATCGCATACCGCCTCGTGCAGCGAGATCGCGCGTTCGTCCATCTCGGTTGTCCAGCTCGCGCTGTTCTCACAGAGCCGCTGCAGCTCACGGCATTGTTGCGAGAACTGCCGCTCCTGCACGACGAGGAACGCGCCGCCGGCGCTATGCGCCCAGGCGCCCAATGCCTCCCGGTCTTCCTGTTCGACAATCGCCAGCAGCCTCGGCAGATCGTTCTGCAAGTGCTCCTTGAGCATCGCCGTGTAACGTGCCTTATCGTCCGCGCTGAGCGTATCAACGGGGTCCGCGGCTGCGCTGACCGCAACCGGTGTCGCCGGAGCCGGCTCTGTCTGCACACCTGATGCTGCCGTCGTTCCTGCCGCCGTCGCCGGCTGCGGCCTCGCCGATGTCACCGCGAGCAAGGCTGCCTCCAGTTCGCCCAGCGACGCCGGCTTCGCGATATAACCGGTAAAGCCGCGCTCCCGCCAGCCAGCCTGCTGCTGATTGTCGGTGACGGCGCTAAAGGCCAGCACCGGCACATCCGCATGCGCTTTGCGCAATGCCGCTAGCAACGCGTATCCATCCATGACCGGCATGTGGATATCGCTGAGCACAACCTCAAAGTGCCCCTGTTCAAATGCCGCCAGCGCTTGCCGTCCGTCGCCGGCGATCGTCGGCAGGCAGCCAAGCACGCCGAGCTGCTCAGCAACCAAGGTCTGAATCAGCGGGTTGTCTTCGGCCACCAGGACTGTCAGACCCCGCAGCGCTGGATCGGACGCGAGCGGTCCTGGAAGCGTGGGGTCGGCGGGCGACGACGCGGCCCGGTCAGCGGCCGCTGCGCCCTCGGCTGCAAGCTCAACCGCGTCCAGAATCGCCACATGGCTGAACTCACTGGCCTCGAACACGCCGTCGCTGCGCACAGCCGGACGATGTGGGCCATGCCGCGTGATCCACACGGAGCTGACAGGCTGTATCGCCCGCATTTCGGCAATAGCATCGACCCCATACTCACCCGTAAACATCATCACATCCGGCCGGTTCACGCGCAGCCAGGCCTGCCCACTACGCAACGACATCACTGCATGGTCAACCCAGCCCGCCCGGCGCAGCCATTCGCCGAGCAACTGCCCCGATTCGCGCTCCCGACACAGCACCAGTACCGTGCCCCGGCGGGCCGGTTCGACAACCGGCTCGCGCTGCTCTTCGGGCGACAGCGCAAGCGGTATCGACACGGTGAATGCGCTGCCCACCCCCAGCACGCTCTCGACCGAGATATGGCCGCCCATCAACTCGCAGAGTCGCGCGCAAATCGACAGACCGAGGCCCGTGCCGCCGTAGCGGCTCGACGTACTCGCCTCGCCCTGCTCGAACGGATTGAAGATGCGCGCCACCAGCGCCGGATCCATGCCGATCCCTGAATCGTAGACACGGCAGATCAGAACCGGGCGGCCCTGCAGATCGTTGTGCACCTCTGCGTTCAGCACGATCTTGCCGCACGTCGTGAATTTAAATGCGTTGCTCAGCAGGTTGTTGACGATCTGCGCGATCCGCGTGCGATCGCCACGCACCACCTGGTCGAGCGTCTGCGCCAGATGCGAATAAAAGCGGATCGTGCGATCCGTCGTCATTGGCACGTAGGAGAGCGCGATATTTTCAAAATCATCGATGGGCCGGAACGCCTCGATCTGCAGCTTCATCTCACCGGCATCGATCTTCGAAAAGTCGAGGATGTCATTGACGATGTGGCGCAACGCGTCAGCCGCCACGCCTAGCACGGTCAGCCGTTGCGTGTGTGCTTCAAGCCCCGGCGTTCGCGCGAACAGTTCAAGGTTGCCGAGCAACGCGTTCAACGGCGTACGGATTTCGTGGCTCATCGACGCGAAGAAATTGGAGCGCGCGCGCATCGTCGTTTCCGCGGCCTGCCGGGCGAGCCGCAGTTGCTGTTCGAGCGCGTGCTGCGCGGTCACGTCGAGAATCGCGCAGAACAGCACGTCCTCTCCTGCGTAGCGCGCGGGCGCGTAGGTGAACTGGAGAAACCGATTGCCCGCGGCGGCGCTTGAGTCCGCCTGCGCAGGAACCTCGCTTTGCGGTTGAGACAGTAAGCCCTGCGGCGGTTGCGCCGCCACGACAAACGCTGCGATCTTCGCAAACGTCGTGACAGAAGGTCTGTCCGGCGCCTGAGCAAGCAATTCGCTGACAATGTGCGGCGGCAGACGATCGCTGCCGGATTCGATCTGCAGCAAGTCGGCGGCAAGCGCATTGGCTGTGAGGATCGAATAGTCGCTTTGCCGGGCGATGCATAAACCAACCGGCGTCGCGTTGACCAGAATGTGGTTGATGGTTTCGCTCTCGAGCGCACGAGACGTCTCCGCAAAGCTGCTGCGCAACAGACGCAAGCCCCAGAAGCGGGCCGTCAGCGCGATCGCCAGCAGGACCAGCAGCGTGAGGCAGGTAAGCACGATCAGTTGCTCGCTGAGCGCGCCGGCCAGCGAGCGCCACGAGATATAACCGACCGCCGTGCCGAACCCGGGTATGAGCGGCTCGCTCAGAACCGCGCCGCCGCGCGTAAAGCGATACGCATCAGACGGCGTAAGCGCAACGGCGTCTTGCAGCATTTTTGCGGTTTGCCCGTCGATGGGCGGCGACGACACAATCACACGGTGGTCCACCGTCATCAGCAGCAGCGCGCCCTCGGCAGCGGGCCGGGCGAGAAGCGCGGAAAGCGCGTCCAGCGGAATGCTCATGGTGACCAGCGTCACCGGCGTGTCGCCCGCATAGTAGGCACTCACAGCCGAGATCACGGGAATGCCCTGCAGCGGGTCGCGATACGGACCGAGCCAGATATGCTCGCCCTTGCCCGGCACGCGCTTGCCAGTTTGCCGCTTGATTTCGCGTTCGAGGCTCTCGCGCAGTGTTTTGATGACCGCCGGCTGCAGTGACGGAGTATCCGCGATGTTGGCGGTGCTTCCGGCAGGCGGGTGAGCGAGGGAAGGCAGAATGGCGGCGTAGTCTTCATTCAACCCGAGCAGCAGCGCACGCTGCTGGACCTCGAAGGCCTGCTGGGTCACCAGCGTGGACTGCGCTGCTTCATACAGGCGCCATAGTTTCGCGCCGAACTCCGGTCCCCACGCGGTACGCGTTGCTTCGCCAACCAGCAGGTCGAATTGCGCGCCGATCCTGTCGACGGTGCCGCGCGCGGCACCCGTCAGCAAGATCGACTGCTCGACGCCGTCAGGCACGCGCAACACGTTGTCAGTGCCGTGATAGTAGTCGAGCGTGAAGTCCGCGCGCCGCAAGAACGACTCTTCCCGATGCAGGAGCAGCGAGACGTCAGTGGCGTTCTGGGTGGCCAGGACGCGCCGGTAGTCGAGTTGTTTGTCCGCGGCGAGCACGGCCAACAGCAGCGCGAAAATCACCACGATCAGCATCAGTGACGCGATGGTCGCCAGATACACCCGCTGCTGACGCTTCGCGTTCTGCGCGAGCGAAGCGAACGCTTGGGCCAATGACTCCTGCGTACGGTCGAGGATCTTCTGCATCAGCTCGCTGAAGTAGCGTGATTCGCGCAGGCAGACCGCTGCTGTTTCGAGGGGCGAATTGCGTCTGCAGCCCTGATAACGGCGCAGTGTAGCGCTTTTGCAAGCTACGCGCGACGCATCTGGCACCGGTTTTCAAGGGCTACCCGGCACGCATGAATCAGCCCTGCATTAACGGCTCAGCGCCAGATAAACCTGCTCGGAATCGCACACGAGGCGCAAGAGGCGCACGAACCTGAGCAGGAAGAATTGACATTGATCTGATAGATCGGCGTTACTCCCACCTCGACAGTCCAGAATTGACGCATCAGGATGCAAACGTCAGCGCCCAATTAGTTGTAAGGGCAGGCTGACCCGAGTAACAACGGCGTTTAGCAGCCCGTCCCTTCAAGGACGGGCTATTTTTTTGCGGCGTGTTTCTCTCGTTGCGCCGGTGTCTAACCGATGCGCGCGTCAGCACCGTGACAGCCGGGGAGAAGGACTGCACCGTCACGGGGCACGAAAAATGCATCCGTCGGCGCGGAGAGTCGCGTTAAACTTGGTTGTCACAGTCGGGCGTCATGGCTCGCATTGCCCGGCGGGCCTCGCCAGCCATTGGCCAATGCGGCGCAGCGCGGCGTTCCGGCAAGCAGATAGGTGGCGGGCGGATTTCCCACGTGTGAGCGCCGTGCGACAGACGGCGCGCCAACCTGCCCGTACAATGGTTCGATCAACAACGGAACAAGGACAACCTCGATGCGCACTACCGGGTCCTCCGGGTCAATGGCCCTGCTCACCGAATACGACGACGCAACGGCGCGCGAACTCCGCTCGCTGCGCCTCGAATCGACAGAAGACGGCAAAGGCATTCTTCTGGTCGAGATCGATGAGCGCAAGCCAGGCATTCACCGCGAAGTGCGCTACGAAATCACGCCCGCCGAGCTGATTGCGGCCATTCGCGCGCATGGCGCGGAATTGCCGGGCGAACAGCACAACCATCGTCAATAAAGCTGCCACCTACGGTATTACGCTTACGCGCGAATGCCGTGCGCAGTTTCTGCAACACCGCCTTTGGTTTGCGTACCGAATAACGGCCTACGGGCATCCGTAGGCCGTTATTCATCGTTCGCTTGCCGCGAAAGCTTCAATCCGTTCGTTTTGTTCCATTCGCGCTTCTATTCCGCGCCTTTAACCCGCGGGCAAACCACGGTCGCGCTTTTAACACGCTAATAACCGCATGCATTTCCGGACATTTGCACGTCTTGAAAATGCGTCCATAATCCTTACATACCCCGTTGCTTTCCCTACCTGCGCCGCGCCCGAAAGGGCCGCGGATGTAAGCCGATGCTACATGATCTCGTCGAGCAATATGGACCGGCGCTCGTCTTCGTCAACGTGCTGGCCGCCTCGCTCGGGCTGCCGGTGCCGGCGATGCCGTCGCTCGTGCTGTTCGGGGCGATGGCGGCCATGCATCCCGGCTCCGTGGGCACGCAACTGATGCCGGTCCTGGTGTTGTCGATCTTCGCCACCCTGATCGGCGACAGCGCCTGGTATCTCGCCGGCCGTATGTACGGCGGCAACACGCTGAAAACGATCTGCCGTCTTTCGCTGTCGCGCGACACCTGCGTAAAAAAGACCGAACGCTTTTTCGGCCGCTGGGGTGTGCGTGTGCTGGCGGTGGCGAAGTTCGTGCCGGGCCTGTCGATCGTGTCGATTCCGATGGCCGGCGCGATGGGCACGCGCTACCGCACGTTTCTCACTTACGACAGCATCGGCGCCGCCTTGTGGTCGGGTACCGGTTTGATCATCGGCGCGCTGTTCGCCCGGCAGATCGACATGCTGTTCGCCATGGCCGGTCGCTTGGGGCGCACGGCCGCGCTGGTGGCCGTCGCGTTGCTGCTGGTGTATGCGGCCTATCGCTGGATTCGCCGGCGCCAGCTGATTTCCAAGCTCGCGACCCAGCGGATGGAAATCGAGGAGCTGGCGGCGCTGGTCGCGTCCGGCAAAACGCCGGTACTGTTCGATATCCGCTCGCAGGAAAAGCGCGCACTCGACCCGTTCGTGATTCCGGGTTCGCAATTCGCCGACGAGCGGCAGCTCGAGGAGATCGTCGCAACCTACCCGCACGATCAGAAGGTAGTGATTTACTGTTCGTGCCCGAATGAAATATCCGCGGCATGGATGGCCAAACAGATGAACGAAGCCGGCTTCGCCGACGTGCTGCCGTTACGCGGCGGTATGGAAGCCTGGCGCGACTCGGGCAAAGCGGTGGACGCGCTGCCCGGTATGCCGCCGCCCGATGTGGCGGTCGGCGACGAAATCGCGCCAAAGGCCGTGTAGCGCAGCAGCGCGTTCATATCGGCGCCCTTGTGCGCCCGCGCCGCTTCGCCCCCCGTGTCGATCATTCAGGATGAACACAGAAGGAGCGGTTCAATGCTGTCGACTCAAGAAGTTGAAGGGCAACAGGCCGTCGTCGCCGACGCGCCGTTTTCGTCGCTTGCGACGCGCATGCATCAGATGTTCCCCGAACTCACGTGCGCGGAAATCGATCGTCTGCGCCGGTTCGGCGAAGTGGGCCACTGGGAAGCTGGTGAGCTGCTGTTCGAGACCGGCTATACCGGCCCAGGCATGTTCGTGCTGCTGGAAGGGCGCGTGAAGGTGTATCAGCGCGATGGCATCGGCCGCGAGGTTCTGATTGCGGAGCATGGCGCAAAGCATTTCCTCGCGGAAGTCGGTCAGCTGTCCGGGCGGCCCGCGCTGGTCAACGGCATGGCGGTCACCTCGGTCGACGCTTTGCTGATCCCGCCGGACAAGCTGCGCGCGTTGATCGTCGCCGAGGCCGAACTGGGCGAACGCATCATGCGGGCGCTGATTCTGCGGCGCGTGTCGCTAATCGAAAAGGGCGCGGGTGGCCCGATCCTGATTGGCAACAGCAGCGACGCACGGCTCGTCATGCTGCAAGGCTTCCTGTCGCGTAACGGCCATCCTCACTCGGTTATCGACGAGCGCGACGAAGACGCGCTGCGCCTGATCGAGCAATTCGCCGCGCAGAAGGAAGACATGCCGCTGGTGATCTGCCCGGACGGCTCGGTGCTGCGTCATCCGAGCATGCCGGAACTCGCCACCTGCCTCGGCTTGCTGCCCGATCTCGACGATTCGCATGTGTACGACGTCGCGATCGTCGGTGCTGGCCCGGCCGGCCTCGCTACGGCCGTGTACGCGGCGTCCGAAGGACTCTCAGTCATCGTGCTAGACAGCCGCGCGCCAGGCGGCCAGGCGGGCGCCAGTTCGCGGATCGAAAACTATCTCGGCTTTCCGACCGGCATCTCCGGCCAGGCACTGGCGGGCCGCGCGTTCGTCCAGGCGCAGAAATTCGGCGCGCACGTGGCGATTCCGGTCCACGTCAAGGCGCTGCATTGCGCGGAATCGCCGTACCGGCTGGAACTCAAGTGCGGCGGCAAGATCACGGCTCGTACCATCGTGATCGCGAGCGGCGCGGTCTATCGGCGCCCCGCGCTCGAAGGGCTCGACCGTTTCGATGGGCGTGGCGTCTACTACTGGGCGTCGCCGGTCGAGGCCAAGCTATGCAAACGCCAGGAGATCGTACTGGTGGGCGGCGGCAATTCGGCGGGCCAGGCGATCGTCTATCTGGCGACGCACGCGGCCAAGGTCCATGTGCTGATCCGCCGGGGCGGTTTTGAAGCCACTATGTCGCGCTATCTGATCGACCGCATCCGTTCGCTGCCGAATGTCTTCGTGCATCCGCACTCGGAAGTCGGCCGGCTCGAGGCAGACGACATCGGGTTGGCATCGGTCGTGTTGAAGAAGCCGCTACCGGACGGCACTGCAAGCCTCGATACGCGCCATCTGTTCCTGTTCACCGGCGCTGATCCGAATACCGACTGGCTGCGCACCTGCGGCGTGGAACTGGACGACAAGGGCTTCGTGCTGACCGGCGCCGGCGTGGACGGCGCCTCAGTCTGCGATCTCGCTACAACTGTCGAAGGCGTGTATGCGATCGGCGACGCGCGCGCCGGGTCGACGAAACGCGTCGCGGCGGCGGTTGGAGAAGGTGCGGCGGTGGTCGCGCAGATCCACCAGCTGCTGGCCGTTTCAGCGGGGGAAGCGGTCGCTTTGGGGGCCTGAGCGGCCTCCCGGGGTAATCTGCTGTTACACACGCCTTCAACTGGTTGCACCTGCTTTTCTTTCTGTCTCGTAAGATTGTCGTCAGCCATTCGACAGCGAATGGCTGACTCTTTCGACCGCAATCTTGCATGGGACCAGAGTAAGTGCTCTGCATGGGACCGGAGTAGCGCGCTAAAGCGCGCACTCTGGTCGACACGCTGAAGCGCGAACTCTGGTCGAAACAGGAGACAAGCATGATCCAACGCGCGATCGTTTTCGCCGCCTTCAGCCTAGCTGCCGTCTGCGCATCGACCTCTGCCTTGGCCCGGGTGGACGTCGGCGTGTTCGTCAACACCCCCGGCCCCATTTATGCCCAGCCACCCGTGGTTTATGCGCCGCCTCCGGTCGTTTATGCGCCGGTGCAACCGGCGTATGGCTATGGGTATCGCGGCGATTACTACCGCGGGTATCGCGGACACCACGACCATGGCCGCCACCGCGGCTGGGATAAGCACCACAGGCGCGACTGGTAACGGCCATTCGGCTGAGTTGCGAAGTTGCGGCGCCGTTGTCATTGGGTCCACCGCGCCGCCAGCACTGCCATGCTCCCGTTGCATTCCACGCCGATTCGTCTGCCGTATTCGCGCTAAAGTAGCGGCTGCTGATCCAGGCCGGACCTCGCGTC
Source organism: Paraburkholderia sediminicola (assembly GCF_046026675.1). Taxonomy (GTDB): domain Bacteria; phylum Pseudomonadota; class Gammaproteobacteria; order Burkholderiales; family Burkholderiaceae; genus Paraburkholderia; species Paraburkholderia sediminicola_F. Next base: position 4,080,826 of record NZ_JAQQEY010000002.1, read on the forward strand.
CGCTCCTAATCCCGTGACCGACGCCCGCGTGAAGACTCTTCCGCTATCTGCCGCCCGTACCCTGCATCTAGCCGCGCAAGGTTTGTTGACGCCGCCGCGCCGCAAGGCCGTCAAAGCCGACGTGCTCGACGCGATTCGCCGCATGGCGCAACTGCAGATCGATACGATCCACGTCGTTGCGCGCAGTCCGTATCTCGTGCTGTTCAGCCGGCTCGGCGCCTATCCGCAGCAATGGCTCGACGAGCATCTCGCCGAAGGCAAGCTGTTCGAATACTGGTCGCATGAAGCCTGTTTCGTCCCGACCGAAGACTACGGCCTGCTGCGCCATCGCATGCTCGACCCGAGCGATATGGGCTGGAAATATGCGGCGGAATGGCACAAGAAGTACCGCAAAGAGATCGAGAAGCTGCTCGCGCATATCCGCACAACAGGCCCCGTGCGTTCTGCGGACTTCGCACGCGAGGCGGGCAAGGGCAACGGCTGGTGGGACTGGAAGCCGGAGAAACGCCATCTTGAAGTGCTGTTCGCGATCGGGCAATTGATGGTGGCCGAGCGGCGCAATTTTCATCGCGTCTACGATCTGACCGAACGCGTGTTACCGGACTGGGACGACGCGCGCGACCTGCCGCCGCGGGAAACCGTCACCGAGGAAGCGTTGCGCCGCACCTGCCGCGCGCTCGGTGTCGTGCGCGCCGATTGGGTTGCCGATTACTACCGGCTGCCGCGCCGCCCCTATCGCGACGAACTGCATGCGCTCGCCGATCGCGGTGAGTTGATCCCGGTTCAAGTGGAAGGCTGGAAGCAGGACACCTTCGTCCATCACGAATTCGTGCCGATGATCGACGACGCAGCGAACGGCAAGCTCGCTTCAACCGTCACCACGGTGCTATCGCCGTTCGATCCCGTGGTGTGGGACCGCAAGCGCGCCGCCGCGCTCTTCGACTTCGACTATGCGATCGAATGCTATACACCGGCCGCGAAACGCAAATACGGCTACTTCGTGCTGCCGCTTTTGAGCCGGGGGCGCCTGGTCGGTCGCGTGGATGCGAAAGCGCATCGGACCACCGGCGTGTTCGAACTGAAATCGCTGCATATCGAACCCGGCGTGCGCCTGAGTGCGAGGCTTGCGGGCGATCTGCGCCGCGCTTTGCAGCGCTGTGCGGACTGGCACGGCACACCGCAACTGGACATCACCTCCGCGCCGCCGGAATGGCTTGAGGCGTTGAGCGTGGACAGCAGGATGGAAGCTTAAGCACGCTGCACAAGAGGCGTAATTAATGCAGCGCCGCCCACGCAAGCGACAAGGAAAACACGCCCAGCACGATCGACGCGCCGCGCTGCATCTTCACCGGATTCAACCAGGTGAGTTTGCCGCTGCCAAGCGCCGCGCCGAACGCGATCCACGCAAGCGCGATCGGCACCAGCAGGCAGGCGAACATCAACATCGCCGTGGCATACGCGGGCACATGCGCGAACGCGACGGCGGGAAAGATCGTACCGGCGAACAACAAGCCTTTCGGGTTGAGCAGCGTCGCCACGAATAGCGTGCGCATGCCGCTCGCCCGCTGCGTCGAATCGGGCAAAGCCACCGCCGCACGCCACATATCAACGGCGAGATATGCGATGTACACACCGGCCGCCACGCGTAGCAGCGACGGCAACCACGGTAGCGCGTGCGCGGCTTGCGCGAGAAAATGCCCCCACACGGAAATCGACAGAAGATAGCCGGCGAGTTCAGCGGCGATCAGCGGCAAAGAACGGCGCACGCCCTGACGCAAACCAGCAGCCGCAAGCAGCGTATTGGTCGGACCCGGCGTAATCAGCACGACGATAATGCCGATGGCCAGCAACGCGATAGCGGACGTGGAAAGCATAAAAAAGGCGCAATGTTGGAAACAATGCGCCTTTTTATCACAGAGAACCGAGCCGCCAAATTGTGGCAGCTAATGCGACGGCGAAATGCACCGACAAGTTGCGCCAGCGGTTTGCATTCGCCGAATTGCCGCTGCTATGGCAATAGCAAACGCCCGCGCCACGTCGGCGCTCACGCCGACTCTCACGGCGATGCGAACCACGCCGCCCGCAGGCCGCGCGCTCTTCGCCTTCAGTGGTCGAGCTTCGCGCGCAATTCGCGAGCGGCTTCCAGCAGTCCCTCGTAACCAGAACGGGCGTGCTCTGGCAGATCGGGATCGCCGACGAACGCGCCAAGGGTTTCGATCAGGCTATACAGAATGCCCTTTGCGGCGCCCGAAGCAATGCTGCCGGACGATACCTGCTGGCCCACGTGACTGAGCGCGGCATCGAGGTGTTCCAGGTCGGGCCGGTCTTCTGAGGGCGGCTTAGGCGTTACGTCTTGCGTCATGATGAAACTTCTCTCAGGTTGATGCATCAGTGAACAAAGCCATCCTTTCACGTTGTTATATACCGATCGTGCGCTGGCGTCTATTCGTGCTCGGACTCATCGCGATCCACGCGATTCACGTCAAGGCGTCCACCGATACATCAGGATTTTCGCGCGCGCGTCATCTTCCAGCAGGACGACGTATTCGCCATTGGCGCGCTGCACCGCGTTGATGCCGAGATAAACATCCACCCAGCCGCTGGTGTTGCCGACGCTTGCGCCCGGCGTCATATAACCGACCGCCTGGCCCGTGCGCGCGTCATACACGTCCACCTTCGCGGTGTACAGCTCGGCGATGAAGACGTAATTGCCCGCCACGGCAATGCCGACCGTTGTCGTCTGCGGACTGGTTTGCGTGTTCCATGGCAAGGAGACCGTGTATTGCTGCGTCGGTGTGCCGGAACTCCAGTTGTCATAGCGCGCGAGCACCGGGCCCGCCTCTTTCCAGTGCGTCGAATCCCACGGGATCGCGCTCGTAAAGCCCGATATGTACATCGTGTCGGTCTCGGCGACGTAGACGATCCGCGCGATCCGCGTGAACGGTTGCGGCATCGCGAACATCTTCGAGCTCGCGTACGTGTAGATCGGATTGCCGGCCGAGTCGAGACCTTGCAGCGGCATCTCGCGGATGCCGCTCGTCGGCGTGGCAAGCCACACGTTGCCGGGCGTATCGACCCACCAGAAGCCGTTGCCAACCGTGCTGCCCGTCGATGGATTGCTGCTGATCTCGCTGGCGTCGACGGTGCCGTTGCCATTGCTGTCGCGCCATAACCATTCGCCGTAGGTGGGCTGCGCTGCGGGCCACGTGCCCGGCAGCGGATTTTGCGCCAGCAAGCCGGACGGAACCGCCATTTCTCCATGCGCCGCATCGAAGCGATAGACGTTCAGATAATGCGCGCCAGGATCGAGCGTATAGAGAAACGGCTGACCGTTGATTCGCCGCACCATCGGCTCGCCGCGCACACCGCGCGGCTCGTGAAAGGCCGGGTCGTCGGGATAATCGAAGCGGTCGAGCGTGAAGCCGGCATACGACCATTCGTGGCCAACCGGTTGGCTGTAGTCGAGCGTGAAACGCTTCGAGCCCGTGTAGACGGAATTCGGCGTTGCCGGATCGAACGCGGCGCTATCGACGAAAGTCAGCCCGTACAGACGCCAGTTGAGTGCATGCGTGCTGTAACCATAGCTCTCGAGCACCGCACCTTGACCAACCGATGCCGAGCCGAGCGGCCGCGGCCCTTCGCCGTTCTGCGCGACATACAGATTGCCGGCCGGATCAAGACCGATACCCGTGATGCCGTTGAAGCGCCAGTTGCCCGGCACGCCCTTGACCACATGGAAGATGCCGTTACGCGTGCCGATCGGCGCGGCAGCTTGCGGCTGACCGTAGGCGTCCTTGTTGTAGACGAGGATCTGCTGCGACGGTCCGTTGTCGGCGACAAGGATTTGTCCGGACGGCGTAATCGCAATGTCGGTCGGCACTACGCCGGCGGGCAAGGTCAAGGTGCCGGAGAGCGCCGTGCCATTGGCGGCGTAGTGAAGGATGCTTAGGTTTCCGGACGAAACACCGCTCATCACCCACAGCGTCGAATCCGTGTCGATTGCAATGCGTCCCGGTGAAGGCACGTTCCACGATCGCAAACGCTGCATCGAGGCCGCGTCGAACACGAGGATCCGGCTGTTGATGGTATCCGCGACATACAGTTCGGTATCGGTGGCCGCCATGCCGCGAATGCCCGCATCGGTGCCGGCCGTCACCGTGTCAAGCAGCAGGAAGCTGTTCTTCGTCGCGTTGGCGCTATTGCCGATGCCGCCCGTGAAAGGCGCGCCGGTCGCCAGATTGGCAAGCGTGCGACGCGTCACGCCGAACCATGTCTGGTTGGCCGGCGGATAGTCCGCGCCGATCAGTCCATTGTTCTCATTGCCGATCGACATTGCCGCGTACAGGTAGGTACGGTTCGTCGCGACCGCATCGCCGCCGGCAGCGCCCCAGCCATGCGTCGAACCGGCCACGGCGATCTTGTCGCCCGCACGGTACGCGGCGATTTCGCTACCGCTTTCATCCCAGGGGGCGTTGGTATAAACGGTGCCATCGGCGCCGACGCTGATCGCCTGAATGTCCTGCTGCATCCACTTGCCATCACCGAAACCAAAGCTATTGCCGATCCACGACGTGGTGTAGGTGAGTTGCGATTGCGCGGATGCGCTGAGAGGAAGCAGACTATGGACGACAAGAACTGCCACGCCAAGGCGAGAGGAGAATTTCACGACGGGTTTTCCTTGCGAGAGACGAAGCGCACACGGCTGGCGTGTCCGGCGCGCTATCGCGTGTATGCGGATCGACTAGCTATCGCACATACGTGAACGTTGTTGGCGTTTTATCCTCGCATGGAAAAAGCGGAAATTTATTCGCAAAAAATTCGCGGTAAGCAGTTGATCGTCTAAACAATCCGAAGCGCATAAACATGCGCTGAAATGCAGTGCTATTTGCTCTTGAGCTTCACGCGATAGGTACATCGTCGCGCGCCGGCCAGCACATGCTCCTCGCGCTCAATCGATCCCTCCTCGCCGACGATCTCCGCAAACAACTGCAACTCCGTGCGGCAAAAACCCTGGCAGGTGCGCGCCGCCGCGCAGATCGGGCAGTGGTTCTCGAGCAGCAGCCAGTCGCGCCCGTCTTTCTGCAACTCGGCCATATAGCCTTCGGCGCTGCGAATTTCAGCGAGCCTGGTCAGCCGCGCCTTGAGGCCCTTGATCGGCTTGAGCGCCGCGAGATAGTTCGCGCGCGTTTCGACTGCACGCTGATCGATCAATTTGTCGAGGCCCTCTTCGCCAAATAGCTGACGGATCGAGCCGAGCAGCTGCACGGTCAATTGCGGATGCGTATCTGGAAAGCGTGCGTTGCCCGCTTCCGTCAAACCCCAGCTTTGACTCGGCCGCCCTGGCCCCGCCTGCGACGCCTGGCGCCCTTCGATCAAGCCGCCTGTCAGCAGCTTCTGGATCTGCTGCCGCGCGGCTTCGACCGTGATGCCGAGTTCGCCCGCGATAGATGCCGTCGACAAAGACCCCTGTGTCTTCAACAGATTCAGGATGCGATCCACCGGCGCAGCCGCTGACGCGGCTTGCGTAACGGCCGGTGAATTTTCCAAGCTTTCATTTGCATATCTCATTGGAGCGCATTATTATCCAAGCCAATACTTGCATAATAAGCCAGCCTCGCACGGCTGTCCATGACATGAAAAATCTGCAATCGGATGTGCCGGCGTGGAGCGACCTGCTCAGCGGCAGTAACGGCTGGCGGGCGTTGGGTCTCGCGGGTGGCGTCGCGCTGCATGCCACCAATGTGTATGTGGCAACGACGATCCTGCCGTCGGTCGTGCACGACATCGGTGGGCTCGAACTGTATGCGTGGAACACCACCTTGTTTGTGGTCGCGTCGATTCTCGGCTCGGTGCTGTCGGTACGCCTGCTCGCGGTGCTCGGCGCGCGCTCCACGTACTTCAGCGCGCTGGCGGTGTTCGCGCTCGGCACCGTCGTGTGCGCGACTGCACCGTCGATGCTATGGATGCTCGCCGGCCGCACGCTGCAAGGTTTCGGCGGCGGCATTCTGCTCGCTCTCAGTTACGCGCTGATTCGCGTGGTGTTCGAAGAGCGCCTGTGGCCGCGCGCGATGGGACTGGTGTCGGGTATGTGGGGGGTTGCGACGCTATGCGGGCCGGCGGTCGGCGGCATCTTCGCGCAGCTCGGCGACTGGCGGCTGGCGTTCTGGGTGTTGCTGCCGGTCGTGCTGCTGCTCGCCGTGATCGTGCATCGCGAGGTCGATGACAAACGCGCCCACGGTGAAGCGGCTCAACCAATCCCGTTGCTCAAGGTCAGCTTGCTCGGCGCCTCAGTGCTGGTGATTTCGCTCGCCGCATTAACCGACGACATGCGCTGGAACGCGCTCGGCGTTATCGCCGGCCTTGGCTTCGTCTGGCTGCTTGCGAGACTCGAACGCAGCGACGCCCACACGCGCTTGTTGCCGAGCGGTTCGTTTTCGATTCGCACGCGGATCGGCCGCATCTACGCCTGCATGAGTCTGCTCGGCATCGGCGTGACCAGTGAAATCTTTGTGCCGTATTTCTTGCAGACGATCCACGGACGTTCGCCGCTGGCCGCCGGTTATCTGACCGCATTGATGGCGGCCGGCTGGTCGGTCGGCTCAATGTTCAGCGCCGGATGCTCCGCCATCGCTGCTCAGCGCTTGAGCCGCGCCGGTCCGGTGGTCGCGGCACTCGGACTCGCCGCGCTTGCATGGCTGATGCCGATAGCAGGTTTGTTCGATGGCTTGCCGGGTACCACCGCATTGTGCGCGGCGCTCGTAAGTGTCGGGCTGGGTGTCGGGATCGGCTGGCCGCATCTGCTAACTCGTGTGTTTACTGCCGCGCAGCCGGGCGAAGAGAATCTGGCGTCCCTCTCGATCACCACCATTCAACTGTTCGCGATGGCGTTCGGCTCGGCGCTCGCGGGTCTCGTTGCGAACGGCGCTGGTCTCACGACCCTCGCCCCGCTATCCGGCGCGCAACACACTGCGCTCTGGCTGTTCGCGACATTCGCGCTCGCGCCCCTGCTCGCTGCCTGGCTGACTCGCCACACCCCGCGCCTTACCGGAGAAGCATCGTGATAGATCGAGTGCAGGCCATGCGCATCTTCGTGCGGATCGTCGATGCCAGCAGCTTCACGCGCGCTGCCGAATCGCTTGAGATTCCGCGCGCCACTGCAACCACCACCGTGCAGGCGCTTGAGTCCCTGCTCGGCGTGCAATTGCTGGTGCGCACGACGCGCAAGGTCACGCTGACCACGGAGGGCGCCGCGTATTATGAACGCTGCGCACAGATTCTCGCCGCGATTGAAGAAGTCGAGTCGGGCCTGTTCAACCGCCCGGAGAATCTGCGCGGCCGCTTGCGCGTCGCAATGCCGGGCATGATCGCCGCGTCGATCGTGGTGCCCGCTCTGGCCTCGTTTCGTGCGTTGCATCCGCATGTCGAGCTGGCGCTCGGCGTGGGTCAGCGCACGCTCGATCTGATTGGCGAAAGCGTGGATTGCAGCATCGAACTGGGCGAGTTACCCGATTCCCGGCTGCTTGCGCGCCGCCTCGGGCTGCTCGAACGCGTCACCTGCGCGAGCCCGGCGTATCTCGCACGGTACGGCGAGCCGCGTCATCTGGACGATCTCGCTGATCACGTCGCGGTGAACTGGCTGTCGACGCAGACCGGGCGGCGCGTGGACTTCGACTTCAGCCTGGCGGCGCGGACGAGCAAGGTCAAAGTAGACGGCTTCATTCAGGTGAACGACGAACACACGTACCTCGCGTGCGGGCTCGAAGGCCTGGGACTGATTCAGCCTGGACGCGCCGCCGCTGCGCCGTATCTTGCATCCGGACAGTTGATCGAGGTCCTGCCGAAATGCAAGCCGACGCCGGTCGCCGTCTCGGTGACGTATGTGAAAAGCCGGCAGATTTCGCCGCGCGTGCGAGCCTTTGTCGACTGGCTCGCCGAGGTGTTCGAGAACGCGCCGGGAATGATCAAGGCAGCGCCGCCGCTGGCCGATCCGCCGTTGTGGCCGGTGCTGGATTCGCAGCGTCTAAACGAACTCAATACTGCGTCGCACTAAACGCATCGACGTGCGAATACGACTTGAAGTGCGCTAGCGTGCCTCAACTCGCCTGCGCGAATTCTTCTGCCACCGCCGCAATCAGCACCTGCATCCGCGCGGTCTTGTATAGATCGGCGTGCGCGACTACCCAGACATCGAACGGCTCCGCGCGATGCGGCATCACGCGCACCAGTTCCGGTTCGTAATCAGCGCGAAAACATGGCAGCTCGGCGATACCGAAGCCGGCCAGGGCTGCCTCGAACAGCATCGCGGTGGATTGCGTCTGGAACACGAGACGCCCACGCGAACTCGGCTCGCCGCACAACGCCGCCCGCATCGACGGCGAGGCCGGCTGTTGATACATCACCAGATCGTGCCCATCGAACGCCTCGCCTTCGCGCGGCTCGCCGCGTGCGGCAATGTATTCGCGCGACGCGTAAATACCGACGTCCAGTTGCGCGAGCTTGCGCGCGATCAGGTCGGGTGCATCGGGCCGCAGCGTGCGGATTGCCACGTCCGCTTCGCGCCGCGTCAGATTGGCGATCTGCGCGGACGTCACGCAGACGATCTCGATGCCCGGATGCGCACGCCGTACTTTGGCGATGGCCGGCACCACGAAGCGTTTGCCGAGCGAATCCGTCGTGGCGACGCGGAGCGTGCCGGCCAGTTGATCGTCGAGTCCTGCAATTCGCCGTTCGATCGACAAGGCGGCCTGCTCCATCGTCTCGGCCGCCCCGAGCAGGGCTTCGCCGGCCGGCGTCAGCACAAACAAGGCAGGGGTGCGCAGAAACAGCGTCGCCGAAAGCGTTTCTTCGAGCGCGGCGATCCGCCGGCCGACCGTCGCCTGATCGACATCGAGTTGTGCCGCCGCGCCGCGCAACGTGCCCGTGCGCGCCACGGCGAGAAAAAAACGTGCGTTGTCCCAGTTGATCATTGGCTGCGCTGTCTGTCGTGCATATTTGCATCATACACATGCGCAATCACTGCTTTATTGCATGCGTGTATGTGACTAGACTTCGTCGATCGATTCAATTGCAGTCCAGCCCGAGGATGTGTAATGACTGAATGCGCCGCTGAACAATCGCTGCCCACCGAGCTTGCCGACACGGAGCGGGCCGCCAGGCGTCCGCGCCTGACGCTCGCGCTGGTGGCGAGCGGCATGTTCATGGCGGTGCTCGACACCACCATCGTCAACGTCGCGCTGCCCGCGATGCACGTTAGCCTGGGCGCATCCGTGGGCGGTCTCGCGTGGATCGTCGATGCTTACACACTGAGCTTTGCCGCGCTGATTCTCGCAGGCGGCGTCGCGTCCGATCGTTTCGGCGCGAAGGCGGTGTATCTGTGGGGCCTCGCGTTGTTCGTCGCGGCCTCGGCGGCTTGCGGGCTGGCGCCGAACGTCGGCGCACTGGTAGTCGCGCGCTTCGTGCAGGGCAGCGGTGCGGCGTTGTTTCTGCCGGCATCGCTCGCCATCGTGCGCAGCACCTTTGAGGACCCCGTTGAACGTGGGCGCGCCATTGCTGCATGGGCTGGGATTGCATCGGTCGCGGCGGCGATTGGACCGGTGTTGGGTGGGCTCCTTGTGCAAGGGTTCGGCTGGCGCAGTGCGTTTCTGATCAATGTGCCGACCGGGCTGGTTGCGTTCGCGGGCGCATGGGTCGTAGTGCGTCATTCGACGCGCAGCGTCGGCCGCCATTTCGATTGGGGCGGGCAGTTGGCGAGCATCGTCGCACTGGGCGCGCTCTGCTATGCGGCGATTGAGTTGCCGTCGCGTGGGATTGCTGCGCGAGAGGTGTGGGGGGCGGCGTTGCTCGCCGTACTGGCAGCGTTGACACTTGTTGTTGTCGAGCGGCGTGCGCGGCATCCGATGGTGCCGGTTGAGTGGTTTCGCAATCGGATGTTCGTGACCATGAATGCGATGGGGACGCTTGTTTATGTTGGCTACTTTGGATTGTTGTTTGAGTTGAGCCTTTATCTGCATGGCGAGTTTGGGTTCAATGCGCGGCAGATTGGGCTTACGCTTTTGCCGCTTGCGGGGAGTTTGTCGATCGGTAATGTGGTGGTGGGTAGGTTGCATGGGCGGTTTACTGCGACGCAGTTCATGACTACTGGGCTCGTGCTGGCTGCTGTTGCGGTGCCGGCGATGGCAATGAGCCTGGAATGGCGCGCGCCTTGGTTTTTTACTTATGCGGCGATGGTGATGTTCGGTGGTGGGACAGCGTTGTCGGTGCCGCCGATGATTTCGACCGTGCTGGAACAGGTGCCTGGTGAGTTGGCTGGTGTGGCCTCGGGATTGTTGAACGCGTTGCGGCAGGCGGGAGGGCTTGTCGGGGTCGCGATGGCGGGGGCGGCGACGATTTTGGCGCCGCATGTGGCGGTGGCGTTGTGGTGGGTGGCTGGTATGGGGTTGGTGACTTATGCCGGTGCGGCGGGGCTGGCGGCGTGTGCACCTGTGGTTGTGGCTGTGCGTCCGCGGCGTTGAGCTTTTCTTTGATCTGGATTTTTGGGCTTTTCTTGAGTTGTTTGCCTGCGCGGCGCTTGCTGTCCGTGCTTCTGGCTTTGGTGCCTTTCCTTGTTTTGTTTGTGGTCTATTAGCGTTGCCCCTGTGCGGGGCGGCACCTACTTTTCTTTGCTTGCCGCAAAGAAAAGTAGGCAAAAGAAAGCGGCTTAAACCGCTAATTCTAAGTGGGCACCGTGGTCTGCTGCGGGTAGTGGTGCATCTGGAATCTGGGTTCGTGCCCCTGCATGCGATGGTGACAAGGGCGTCATTCTTCCGGCGGCGCTGCGCGCGCCGAAGAGTACTTCACAAAAACCACCCGCTACGTTTTGGCGCATGTCGGTTGCCGGCGAAATGCTTGAGGTTGCGCGCTTCGCGCTTTTCTCGCTCCCGAAAAAGCTCACCGATGACGTCTTCCGCTTATTTTTTGCTCCCGGAAAGACTCACCTTTGGTGCTGGCGGTGCAGGCGCGATCGTTCTGAACATCACCGTTGCTTGAAACGCTCCGCTCAACCAACGTCTTTCGCTCTGGCGAACGTCTTATTCATTTGCCCCTGAACGTCGGTGACCGTCTTTCTGAAAACGCTGCTAGCCCTTCGCTGAAATCTGCGCTTTCGCATGCTTGCCGGCGTAGCTCGGCAATCTGTTCCATCGCCTGCACGGGCATCGGTTGCATGTCTTCAAGTATCCGCAGTTGTTCCTTCACGGCCTGGATCGCCAAGGGTGCCTTGCTTGCGATTCCGCGCGCCATTTCAAGCGCCGTTGCTTCAAGTTTGTCGCTGTCGACCAGACGATTTACCACGCCAAAACGCTCGGCACGCGCTGCATCGAGTGGCTGCGCGCTGAAGAACATTTCCTTCAGCACATGAATCGGTAGATTGTTGAAGAAACGCAGCAGGCCGCTCGTCGTATAGGGCAAGCCAATGTTCGCCGGCGTCATCGAAAACCGCGCGCTTTCGTCGGCAACAACCAGGTCGCAACTCATCGCCAGATCGACGGCGCCGCCCCATGCTGAGCCCGACACCATCGCGATCACTGCGCCGGGGTAAGCGCGCACGCGGCGCAACGCCTGTTCCAACGGCTTGCCGTAGGCAATCGGATCACGGTCATCCGCCAACTCTCCAAGATCGTGGCCCGCGCTCCAGACGTCCTGCCCGACGCCGCTGCCAAGTATCACGACCGGTATGCGCTGTGTCGCGAGATTGACAAGGTGTGAGTCGAGCGCGTGCAACAACTCCGCGCTGAGGGCATTCCGGCGGGTAGGATGACTGAACGTCAAGCGTGCAATCCGTTCATCCACTATATCGACCGTTACCGCAAACGGCGATGCGTTCGGTGTGTTCATCGTGTGACCTCTGCTGCATGTTCCAAAGTTTGTGGCCCGCTCATTGGACAATTCCCGCTCCGTACTCCAAGTTTCGCGGCGTGCTTGGTGCGCGCTCCCCGTATCCACGTTTCGAGTTTTGTGTCGGCGCTCATAGCGCAACGCCAGCCGCGCGTTCCCGAGCCTTTTCCGGCGGCAAATATTCGCCCTGTTGGTGCACCGCTTTAGTGGCAATCAATGCCTCAATCGAACCCTCATCGAAACCCGCCTCGCGCAATACATCGACAGTGTGCTCGCCCAAGCCCGGCGGCGCATGCCGGCTGACCTGACGCGAAGATTCGCCCGTCACCGCTGAACTCGACACCGGCGTCACGACCTGGCGCAACGCGCCGAGCGTCGGATGCCCGACCGTTTCCACCAACCGGCAATGCCGCACTTGCGGATCGTCGAACACTTCGTCCAAGGTATGGATCGGGCCGGCAGGCAATCCCACGCCGATAAACAATTCTGTCCACTCCCGTTTGCCACGCGTCTTCAACCGCACTTCCAACGCAGCCTTCAATTCATCGCGATGCGCGACGCGCGCCTCATTGGTCGCGAAGCGCGGATCGTCCGGCAACGCAGGCAAATCGAGCAATTGGCACAAGCGCAACCACATGTCGGACGTAATCGGCGCAATGTTGAGCGGGCCGTCGGCGGTTTCGAATACACCATAAGGCGCGATCACCGAATGCGCGTTGCCCGTACGGTGTGGAATGTCGCCAAGGCTCAGATAGCGCTGACCATGTACGCTCAGCAGGCCCACCAGACTCGCGAGCAACGACGTGCTCACATGCTGGCCACGTCCGGTTCGCTCACGCTCCAATAACGCCGACAGTATCGCCATCGCGAGCCACATGCCCGAACTTAGGTCGCCGATCGCAGTGCCGGTGCGCGTGGGGTCGCCGTCGGCGAAACCGGTCAGGCTCATCAGGCCGGAATAGCCTTGCGCGATCTGGTCGAAGCCCGGCCAGCTGCTCATCGGACCATCGGAGCCGAACGCGTTGATGCTGCCCATCACCAGCCGCGGATTGCGCGCGCTGAGCACGTCGTAACCGAGCCCCATGCTCTCGATGGTGCCAGGCTTGAAGTTCTCGATCACCACGTCGGCGTCGTCGATCAGCCGGTGAATCGTGGCTAGTCCTTCCGGGTTGCGAAAGTCGATGCACACGCCGCGCTTGTTGCGGTTGCAGGAGAGATAGTAGGTACTTACGCCCCGGTCGAACGGGCCCCAGGTTCGGCTCATGTCGCCGCCAGGACCCGGTTCGACCTTGATGACGTCCGCGCCGAGATCGGCCAGCACCATCGAGCAGAACGGCCCCGACAGCGCACGGCTCAGTTCGGCAACCTTGATTCCCTGTAACGCTTGCATTCAGTTCTCCAACGAATTGATGACGGTTGCGGATAGCCCGAGTGATGCACTTGCGCTATCCCCGCAGTGTCCGAGGACCGACGCGGATAGCACGAGCAATGCGCTCAACAAGGCGCTATTCCGGCAACGTCTGATGACGGGTCTCGACAGCGAACGGCAAGATCAGCAGGCCGATCACAAAGGCCGCCGCTGTCCACGCAATCGGCAGCCCGAGCGAACCTTGCCAATGAATCGCGGCAGCCAGCAGGAAGTTCACACCGGCGCCAAGCAGGCGGCCCACCGACGCATTGAAGGCAAACGCGGTAGCGCGTATCCGCGTCGGGTATTGCTCCGGCAGCCACAGCGAGAAGATCGCGAAGTTGCCGCCGAAAAAGCCGAGGAACAGCAGCGACACCATGAACAGGTTGAGTCCGTTCGGCAGATAGAAGACCCAGCCGAAGGCGAATACGATCGACATGGCCATACCGGCGAAGTACACCCCGAGCGCCGTGCGCCGCCCCAGTCTTTCCGCCAGCCACGGTGCGACGAGACACCCGAGGATCGTCCCGACCGACAGCAACGCCGCTCCGATCGAGGCGAGATGCACAGCGCCGACGCGGTCGATACCGGCGCGCGTCGCCAGCGTCACGACCGCGCTCGCTTCGTAGACCGACCCGGCCCACAAGCCGATAATCGCGACGCCCACGAGACTCGCACTCGTCAACGTACGACGCCGATAAGCCGGCGCGAATATCTCCATCAGCGGCCGGCGCTTCGCCACCGCCGCTGCGTTCGTCTGCCCGACGCCATGCGTGGCCTTGCGCCACTGGCCCGGCTCCTTCACCCTGAGCACCGTAAAAATCGCGAGTAACGCCGGCGCCAGACCGCACAGGAACATCGCGCGCCAGCCATACGTCGCGCCGACCGTATAGTTCAACAAGGCGGCAAGGAAGAATCCGACGTAGTAACCGGTCTGCAGATAGCCCGCGCCCATCTTGCGGCGATCTTCCGGCCAGCTCTCGGCAACATAGGTACCCGCCAGCGCCCATTCGCCACCCACGCCGATGCCGGCAATCAATCGGAACGCGGCCAGCTCCCAGACGTTGTGCGCGAACGCCGCGGCGCCGGTGAACACCGAGTAGATGAGAATGCTCGCTGCCAGCGTCTTGACCCGCCCGAAGCGGTCGGCGAGCGGCCCCCAGATGAACGACAACCCCCAGCCGATCAGAAACAGCGCGAACAGGATCGAGCCGTACATGCCGAGATTGCTGGGCGTCGCGGCAATGCCCGAGACGGGCAGCAACTCGGTGAGCGCCGGAATCAGCACCAGCGCGTAGATCACCGAATCCACCCCATCCAGCACCCATCCCGAGTAAACCGCCCAGAAGCCGCCGATCTGCTCGCGGGTGAGAGGTGTGCGCCGGGGCTTCAGCCCGGCCGCCGATGCAGCGATCGCTTTGGACATGCTCATCTCCTAGCCGACAGATGCCGGCCGTTTTGAAGCGACGCCGGACAGCTCACGGCTGGGCACGCTTCGGTTTTTTGTGGCTTGAGTATAAGAACGCGCTCGATAATGGAAAAATATGATATTTCTCTAGCTCAATCGGATTTCGTTATGGGATGAAGGAGCGAGCGACGCGCATGGACCTGCGGCAACTGCGGTATTTCGTCAAAGTGGTGGAGTGCGGCAACGTCACTCGCGCGAGCGAGGCGCTGCATATCGCGCAGCCCGCGATCAGCCAGCAGATGCGCAATCTGGAGCGCGATCTGGGGATGCAATTGCTCGAGCGCAGCGTGCAGGGCGTGGCGCCCACCGCAGCCGGGCAAACGCTTTACAGGCATGCGATCGAGTTGCTGCGGCAGGCCGACAGCACGCGCGAGCTGCTGCGCCAGGACGCCGAACTGCCGCAGGGCCGAGTGTCGGTCGCGATGCCGTCGAGCACCGCGCGGATGATGGCGATTCCGCTTGCACGGACGATCCGCGACCGTTACCCCGGCATCGCGCTGGAGTTGCTCGAAGCACCGAGCGCGGAGCTCGGCAGTCTGATCGGTCGCGGGCGGGTGGATCTGGCCGTCGTGGTGGACGCGGTCGAAACGCGCGGGGTCGCCGCGCAAAGGCTGCTCACCGAGGCGCTCTATCTGATTGCGTGGCCGGAATTTCAGATGCCGCGCGAGCCGGTGTCGGTCGCCGAACTCGCGCGCATGCCGCTGATCCTGCCGAGCGCGCCGAATACGATTCGCAGCCGCGTCGAGTGGGCGCTACGCGAAGCCGGGCTACCGTGCGAGATTCTGTTCGAGGCCAGTTCTACCGCGTTGCTATTCGCGGCGGTGATGGCCACGCTAGGCGTGACGATCCTGCCGTGGACGGCCGCTCACGTCGAACTCGATGAGCACAAGCTCAAGCTTGCCAAGGTCGATCACCGGCTGTTCTCGCGCGATCTGTCACTCTGCTGGCGCGACACAGCCCTACTCAGCAATGCCGTGCAGAAGGTCAAGGCGACGATACTCGAACTGTTCGACAGCACGGGAAAGCGGCCGGAGTGGGCGGCCGCGGATTAAGGCGCCGGCCTCAAAGCGCCGGCATTCGCGGAGCCGCCCAAGGAAGCGCAGTTGGACGCCAAGCACCGCGCCCTCAGGAAGTCCTCACCCGCCGCACAAAAATGCGCCGCGTGAGATCGAACGCCACCAGATTCCCCGCCACCACCAGCAGGAGCCCGAGCACCGCCAACGCGGACCATCGGTAGCCTTCGAACACCGTCGACGCCGCCAGCGCCACAATCGGAAACAGCACGGTGCAGTAGGCGGCCCGCTCCGGTCCGATGCGCCCCACCAGCATCAGGTACGCGGTAAAGCCGATCACCGAGCCGAAGATCGCCAGATAAGCGAGCGCGCCGAGATAACGCGCATCAGGCTCGATCGAGAAAGAAAAGCCGGCCAGCGCGCTCCCCACCGTCAAGACGCCGGCGCCGATCAGCATGGCCCAGCTATTGGTGGCGAACGGGTGCAAGCCCATCGATTGCATCCGGCTCGACAGCAGATTACCCGCCGAAAAGCACAAGGTGCCAAGGAACGCGATAGCGAGTCCCAACCACACCGTGTGGTCGCCCAGGTGTCCTGCCATCTGCTGGACAAACAGGCACACGATGCCGACGAGCCCCAACGCCGCCCCGGCAATCGCCGACGGTTGCAAAGGACGGCCCATGAAAAGCCGGCCGTTGATCGAATTCAGCAGCGGCGCGGTGGAGAACACCACCGCAACGAGGCCACTCGGCACCACCTGCTCGGCATAGTAGAAGCACAGAAAATTCAGACAGAAGAGCGCCAGGCCTTGCGCAGCGAGGAAGCGCCACGCGGCGCGCGGCGGCCAGATCGGCCGGCGCATGATGCGCAGCAGCGCGAACAGCACCAGCGCTGCGATCCAGAAACGCCACGCAATCGACACTGGCGGCGGCACCGCGCCCAGTTGCCATTTGATGGCGATCCACGTGGTGCCCCAGATCAGCACGGTGACGGCATAAAGCGAAAGGTTCATGGCAGTGGCTGCAGCAGCAAAAAGCGGAAACCCAACTATGCTGCAGCGCCGGCGGCCGCACTTGTCCAGGATTGCGCACTTTTTCGGAGGCCTGAGCGGCCGGCAATCGCTCGCCCTATACTGACGCTTATCCTGTCATCGAATGCATCCCGCTCGTTCCGTGAACGCCAGACCGCCCGCCACCGTGATCGAATCCACCGAAACGCCGTTCGGCCTTCAGTCGGTCTGTCACACGCTGCAGAGCGCCAACGCGAATCTCGAACGCTTCGCGTGGCTCGGCGACCGACTCGCCATTGCCGTCTGGACCCGCGACACTGAGGAAGCCGAGACCGTCTATGACCGACCCGGCCATCACACGCTGTCGTGCTATCTGGACGGCGGCTATCGCACCGAGCGTCAGAAAATGCCCGGGCGTTACGGCGCGCCGTCGCGGCTCTGCGCGTTGCCCGGCGAGCATGAGTCGCGCTGGTGGGTGCGCGGCCATATGCATTTCATGCATCTCTACTTCCTGCCCGAACACTTCACGCAGCGCGCTGTGCAGGAACTCGATCGCGAGCCACGCGAACTGACGCTGGCCGATCGCACTTATTTCGAAGACGCCCGCATCGCGTACCTGTGTCAGTCACTCGCGAATGAAGACTGGCAGGATCCTGATGGCCTGCTGCGGACCAATGAAACCGCGCACGAGGTGTTGAGTCTGCTGCTGCGCGCACAAGGCGTGCGTCGCACGGATATGTCGCTCAAGGGTGGGCTGCCGGTTGCGACCCGGCGGCGCTTGCGCGACTACATCGAGAACCATCTCGAGCAAACGCTCACGCTCGGCGAGCTTGCCGGTGTCGCGGCGCTCTCGGAATTTCATCTGGCGCGCATGTTCCGCACGTCGTTCGGACTACCGCCTGCTGCGTGGATCGCGCAGCAACGGCTCGAACGCGCACGCACGCTACTGCGCACCACGAGACTGCCGCTCGCGCAAGTCGCCGAACAATGCGGTTATGCAAACGCCAGCCATTTCAGCCATCGTTTTCGTGAAAGCGTCGGCGTGGCGCCGACGGCGTATCGGCAGGTGGTGGGCGCGGCATAAGGGCCAACCGGGGCCAACCGCGCTCACTGCAAAGCCATCGCCAATACGCGCGCCACATGGATTGCGTCGACACCTGCGCCATCATGAATCTGATGTCGGCAACTCGTGCCGTCCGCGACCATTACCGTATTGCCGTCGATCTTGCGCACCGCGGGTAGCAGTGAGAGTTCCGCCATTGCCTGCGATGTCGCGTAGTGCTCGGCTTCGTAACCGAAACTGCCCGCCATCCCACAGCACGACGACTCGACCGTCGACACCTTCAATTCAGGAATCCAGTTCAGTACGGTTTGCACGGGAGTGAACGCGTCGAAGGCCTTTTGATGGCAGTGGCCATGTACGAGCGCCTGCTCCTTCGCCAACGGCTTCAACGCAAGCTGCAAGCGCCCGGCCTTTTCCTCGCGCACCAGAAACTCTTCGAATAGAAACGCCTGCTTCGAAAGACGTTGCGCTTCTTCGCCGAAACCATAGTGCAGAAACTCGTCGCGCAACGACAGCAAACACGACGGCTCCAACCCGACGATCGGCACGCCACGTTCCACAAACGGCTTGAACAGATCGAGCATGCGCCGCGCTTCCTGCTTCGCTTCATCGACCAAACCCGCCGCGAGGAAAGTGCGGCCGCAACACACCGGGCGCTCGCCGTGGCGCGTATTGAAGTGCACCGTGTAGCCCGCAGCCTCCAGCACCTGCAGCGCGGCGCGCGCGTTTTCCGGCTCCATGTTGTTGTTGAATGTGTCGACGAACAACAGCACTTCTTTCAGCGCACCGCCTTGAGGCGGTTTGGCCGCCGACGCGCTCGCCAGGAACGATTTCTTGAACCGCGGCAAGGTACGTTCAGGCGCAAAACCCACCGAGCGTTTGAACCACGCCGACAACACTGGCACGTTGTCGGCCAATGCCATCAAGCCCGGCACGCGACTCGCCGTTGCGGCATAGCGCGGCATGAAGGCCACCAGCTTGTCGCGCAGACGCAGTCCATGCCGTTTGACACGCGCCGCCCGCGCCTCGATCTTGAACTTCGCCATGTCGACACCCGTCGGGCAATCGCGCTTGCAGCCCTTGCACGAGACACACAGGTCGAGCGTGTCCTTGACATCGTCGCTGGCGAGTCCTGCTTCGCCGAGTTGCCCCGAGATCGCGAGACGCAGCGTGTTCGCACGTCCTCGCGTCACATGTTGCTCATCTTTCGTCACGCGATAACTCGGGCACATGGTGCCCGCGTCGAACTTGCGGCAATGGCCGTTGTTGTTGCACATCTCGACGGCCTTCGCGAGACCGCCCGACAGATCGTTGCCACTGCCCGGCAGCGTCTCCCGCCCCGTCAGCGGATCGCGTTCAACGTTCCACGCGGACCAGTCGAGTGCGGTATCAATCCGCTGCGCTTCGTAGCCCGGCGCAAAGCGGAAATTGCGTGCGTCGTCCATCTTCGGCGGACGCACGATCTTGTCGGGATTGAAGCGGTTGTCCGGATCGAACAGCGCCTTGATCTCGGTGAACGCCTGGTTCAGCCGCGGCCCGTATTGCCACGCGACCCATTCACCGCGGCACAAACCGTCGCCGTGCTCGCCGGAATATGCGCCCTTGTATTCGCGCACCAACGCCGCTGCTTCCTCCGCGATCGCGCGCATCTTCACTGCGCCGTCGCGCCGCATATCGAGAATCGGCCGCACGTGCAGCGTGCCAACACTCGCATGCGCATACCAGGTGCCTTCCGTGCCGTGCCGGTGGAACACTTCGGTCAAACGGCTCGTGTATTCCGCCAGATGTTCGAGCGGCACCGCGCAATCTTCGATGAAGGAGACCGGTTTGCCGTCGCCCTTCATGCTCATCATGATGTTCAGCCCGGCTTTGCGGACTTCCCACAGCGCCTTCTGTTCGTTCGCGGCAGGCATCTCGACGACCGAATCGGGCAAGCCCAGATCGGCCATCAGTTCGGTGAGTTGTTTGAGCGACGCGAGTTGCTGGTCGCGATCCTCGCCTGCGAATTCCACCAGCAGGATGGCTTGCGGCTCGCCGACCAGTGCTTTCTCGACCACCGGACGGAAAGCGGGATTGCTCATCGCCAGATCGATCATCGTGCGATCGACCAGTTCCACAGCCACCGGCTTCAGCTTGACGATGTGCTGCGTGAGATCCATCGACTGCCAGAAGGTCGGGAAGTTGACCACGCCAAGCGTCTTATGCGTCGGCAGCGGCGCGAGCTTCAGCGTCAGTTGCCGGCTGAACGCGAGCGTGCCTTCGGAACCGACCAGCAGATGCGCGAGATTCGCGATGCCGTCGTCGGTATAAGCGCGCGGGTTCTGGCAATCGAACACGTCGATGTTGTAGCCCGCGACGCGACGCAAAACTTTCGGCACGCGTTCGACGATTTCAGCATGCTCTCGCTCAGCAATCCGCTTCACGCCTTCGACTATCTGCTGCAAGCGCGCACCTTGCGGCGCCTCGCGCAACGAGGCGAAACGTGCTTCGCTGCCGTCGGCGAGAATGGCGTCGATCGCTTCGACGTTGTGCACCATATTGCCGTATTCGATCGAGCGCGAGCCGCACGAGTTGTTGCCCGCCATTCCGCCGATCGTGCATTGCGCTGCCGTCGAGACGTCGACCGGAAACCACAGGCCATGCGGCTTCAACCATGCGTTCAGATGGTCCAGCACGACGCCCGGCTCGACCGTCACCGTACGCGCGTCGGCATCGAATACGACGATGTTGTTCAGCCACTTGCTGGTGTCGATCACCAATGCCTCGCCGACAGTCTGGCCGCATTGGCTTGTGCCTGCACCACGCGCGAGCAACGGTACTTTCTCGCTGCGTGCGATCTCCAGCGCGATGCGCAGATCGTCCTGATCGCGCGGCACCACCACGCCGATCGGCGTGATCTGATAGATCGACGCATCGGTCGAATAACGGCCGCGGCTCGCCGCATCGAACAACACGTCGCCGCGCAACGACTTGCGCAGATGCTGCGCGAGCGGCGACATCAGCCGTGCCGCGGAGGGCACCAGATGGATCGGCTTGACGAGTAAAGCGGAAGTGGGGTTCGTCATATCGTCGGCCTATAGGAAAGCGGGCTAGTACAGCGTCAGGCTGATCGGCGCGAGCCCTTCAACACGCCCGCTCGCTGTGCCCGCGCTCTGCGGGAAAAACATGCCGGTGTACGAACCGGTGGTGACGACCATCTCCGGTGTGACCGCAATACCGCGCGACGTGGCGTGATTGACGAGCCATGTCAGCAGGCGCCGCGGATCACCGGCAGGATTGGCGGGCGTCGTCGCTACCACGTCACGCCCTTCAAAGCTGAAATGCAGCGACGGCGTCACAAATGGAAAGTCCTCGCGATACGGCGTAAATTCGCCGACGATCAGCACGCCGTGATTCTGCAAATCCGCGAGTTGGGAGAGCTTGTCAACCTTGGGCCAGTCAGCGTAACGGCTCGCCACGATCTCGATGGTCGCGCCGATCGAGCCGATACCTGCGTGCACGTCGGCTTCGCTATAGGGCGTTGTCGACGGCTCGAAGCGGCGACCGAAGCGGAATGCGATCTCCAGTTCGAGTCCCAGCGGGGCGAAGGCTTCACGCGGCAACCGTGCGCCGTCGGCATGCAGATCGTTTGCCGGCAACGGTGCGCCCTGGATCGGGCCGCTGTCGGACTTCGCACCGATCTTCCAGCCGCCGATCGGCGCGTCCAGTAGGCGCAGGGTCTCGTGCTGGATCGCGTAGGCGGCAGCGCTGTCGGCGGGCGCTTGCTCCGACGGCAGCGTATCGAGCATCAGGTGATTGCGGCGCGCGTCGGCGAGACGTTGAGTCAGTAATGTTGTCATTGCTTTAAAGGCGAAGAGAGGGAACCGTGCGGAGTCTGCTTACGCACCCACGCCGGTCGTAGCGTGCGCTTCATCGGCCGCGTTAAGCTCGAACTTGCTTTCCGGCTGCATGCGGAACGCGAGCACCACGCCGATCGCCATCAACAGCATGCTGCCGACGAACGGCAACTCCCAGCTGCCGAAGTAGTCGATCAGAAATCCGCCGACCACCGGCGAGATGATCGCGGCCAATGCCGAGCCGGTGTTCATCATGCCGCTCGCGGTGCCCGAGTATTCCGGCGCGATGTCCATCGGAATCGCCCACATCGGGCCGATCGTCATTTCGGCGAAGAAGAAGCCTGAGGCGAGACACGCCATCGACAGATACAGGCTGTGCGTGAACATCAGCGGAATGAGGGAGAGCAGACAGAACAGCATGCACACCGATACCATCCAGCTCCGGGCACGCCTCAGGCTGCGGGTCCGCGTGAAGATCCAGTCGGTTACGATGCCGCCGAGCGTGTCGCCGAGTACGCCGGCAAAGAACACGACCGATGCGAAGATCGCCGACTTTTGCAGTTGCAGGTGATAGCTGTGCAGGAAGTACTGCGGAATCCAGCTGAGGAACAGCCACAAGGTCCAGCCGTAGCAGAAGTACACGATCGTGACCGGCCACATGCGGCGAAACAGTTTGCCCCACGGCACGCCGGCCGCTTTCGGCTTCGGCGCGGGCAGGACTTCGAGTTCTTCGCTCGTGATACGCGGATGATCTTTCGGATGTTCGGTGAACGTGAACGACCATACCGCGACCCACAGCAAGCTGAACACGCCGCAGATATAGAACGATTCGCGCCAGCCCCAGGTAGCCATCACCAGCACGATCAACCCTGGCGCAACCGCATTACCGATACGCGATGCTGCGTGGGTGATACCTTGCGCAAAGCCGCGCTTTTCTTTCGCGACCCAGCGCGCCATTGCAGAGGTAGCAGCGGGAAACGTGGCGCCTTCGCCGAAACCGAGCAACACGCGTGCAGCCAGCAATGAAACCAGGCCACCGGCGAGGCCGGTCAGCAAAGTCGCGACGCCCCAGATAGCGCCGCAGAAAATCAGCGTGCGTTTCGCGCCGAAGCGGTCACTGACCCAGCCACCGATGATCTGGAAAATCAGATACGGATAAGCGAAGGCAGAGAACACGAGGCCCACTTCCGTATGGGAGAGGCCGAACTCCTTGCCGAAACCTGCGGCCGCGGTGCTGACGTTGACGCGGTCCAGGTAAGTGATGAAGTACATGATGCATAGCATCACTAGAACGATACTGGTCGCACTGCTCACACGAAACCGCTTCATCGTCTCTCTCCATTGCAGTCTATCGGCAGCGCGCCTGGAATGGCGCGCTGCTTCGTCGCCCGTCAGCGACTTACGCTGCGGGAACATCGCATCTTGTTCAGGGGCCGCGTTCTACGCGCGGCTTCTTGAGGGAAGTGCTCCCCGCCTTCCTTTGCTGCGAGATGCCTGTTACTTGCTGCCTGCTGCGCAGATGCGCTGGCGCACCGATGCGGCGAGCACCGATGCGCGTGGCACCCCGTCGCTTAAGCCGCCGCTTTCAGCCCCGCGGCCTTGGTCGGCTGGCTCAACCACTCCATAGCGGCAGGCAAGCCACTTTCCTTGAGCGGCACACCCGCAAGCCGCAGGCCCATTTCGCAACCGGCCAGCGTCGCCAGCAGCATCAGGTCGTTGCAGTCGCCAAGGTGGCCGATGCGGAACATGCGGCCTTTCATCTTGCCGAGGCCCGTACCAAG
Organism: Paraburkholderia sediminicola; assembly: GCF_046026675.1. Lineage (GTDB taxonomy): Bacteria > Pseudomonadota > Gammaproteobacteria > Burkholderiales > Burkholderiaceae > Paraburkholderia > Paraburkholderia sediminicola_F. Next base: position 4,104,275 of record NZ_JAQQEY010000002.1, read on the forward strand.
CGACATGTCGAAGCGTTCGTAGATGAGCTTGCGCACGGCGTCGGCATCGATGCCTTCGGGCATCATCACGCCGGTGAGCACCGGGCTATACACAGCGGGATCCGCGCACTGAATCTCCAGACCCCACGCGCGGACCGCGCGGCGAGTGGCTTCGGCGAGACGCTCGTGACGGGCGAACACGTTGTCGAGCCCTTCGCCGAGGATCATCTCCAGCGCCTCGTGAAGCCCATACAGCAGGTTCGTATTCGGCGTGTACGGCCAGTAGCCGGTCTTGTTCATCTCGACGATGTCGGTCCAGTCCCAGAAGCTGCGCGGCAGCTTGGCCTGCTTGCTGGCGGCCAATGCCTTGGGCGAGATCGCGTTGAAGCTGATGCCAGGCGGCAGCATCAAACCCTTTTGCGAGCCCGACACGGTGACGTCGACGCCCCATTCGTCATGGCGGTAGTCGGCGCAGGCGAGGCCCGAAATCGTATCGACCAGCAGCAGCGCCGGGTGACCGGCGGCGTCGATTGCGCGGCGCACGGCGGCGATGTCCGAGGTGACGCCCGTGGAAGTTTCGTTATGCACGACGCACACCGCCTTGATCGTGTGTTGCGTGTCGGCACGCAGACGCTCTTCGATCATGTCCGGCTGAACCCCGCGCCGCCAGCCTTCAATACCAGGCAGGCCGAGGAACTCCGGCTTCAGCCCGAGGCTTTCCGCCATCTTTTTCCACAGCGTCGCGAAGTGACCGGTTTCGAACATCAGCACGCTGTCGCCGGGGCTCAGCGTGTTCGACAGCGCCGCTTCCCACGCGCCGGTGCCGGAGGCCGGATAGATCACCACCGGCTGCTGCGTCTTGAAAATTTTCTTGATGCCTTCGAGCACCTTCAGACCGAGTTCGCCGAACTCGGGGCCGCGGTGATCGATGGTCGGGTAGCTCATCGCACGGAGAATGCGATCGGGCACCGGGCTCGGACCCGGGATCTGTAGAAAGTGGCGGCCAGCGGGATGAAAGTCTAGCTTGAGCATTGGGCTCCTCCGATTGAATTTTGCATGCAAAAAACTATATCAGATGATCCGCGATGATCCCAAGGCGAAAATTGGCCTCTGACACCGGTGTTTACCCGTGCTATTAACTAATCTGCATGCTTCCGATAAAATCACGCGTAACACAGTGTTGAGGGCTTTTGTATGCAAAATTCGAATTTCGATGCGGGTGTGGCCGCTTCTCCGCTGATGCCGAGGGTTGAACGTCAGCGTTTGCACGACACGGTGGTGGAGCACATCCGCCGCTTTATCGTCGAGGGGGTGCTCGAGCCGGGCAAGAAACTGAACGAGCGCGAGTTGTGCGAGACGCTTGGGATTTCACGCACGCCGCTGCGGGAAGCGCTGAAGGTATTGGCTGCGGAAGGGCTGATCGAGATTTCGCCGAATCGCGGTGCGTCGGTGTCGAAGATGTCGGAAGCGGAGTTGCGCGAGACCTTCGAACTGATGAGTGGTCTTGAAGCTTTTTCCGGCGAACTGGCGGCGGAGCGGATGACGGCTGCAGAGCTCGCCGAGATCAAGGCATTGCATTACGCGATGCTGGCTTGCCGGACGCAGAACGACCTGGCCGGGTATTACAGCCGCAATCAGGCGATTCACGACAAGATCAATGAGGCGGCGAGGAATTCAGCACTGCGGCAGACTTATGTCGCTGTTAATCGACGCCTGCAGGCGTTGCGGTTCCGGTCGAATTTTCAGATCCCCAAGTGGGATAGCGCGATTCATGATCATGATGAAATGTTGAAGGCGCTCGAGGCACGGGATGGGAAGAAGTTGAGCGCGATTCTTCGGCAGCACTTGCTGGACAAGCGGGATGCAGTTTTGCAGGTGCAGTCGAGGGAAGATGTGGCGGCTTCGGTGTTGAAGGCTTAAGGAGTCTTTTGCCTTCGGCGACGACATGAGTTGCGCGCTTGCGGCGTTGGGCTTCTTCTGTTTTCCAACGTCGTAGGCACACAGAACCGTGGCGCCGCGCGCAAAAAACTTGTCCCCATAAAATGTTGGCAAGCCTGTGGACAACCGCCGCACATCCCAGCCAAGTAGCTGAAGCAGCGGGAATATCCAGTCCCGGTTGATGAGTAAGCATCACTCATCACCTCGCCGCCGGCCACGAAAAAAGCTGGAATAGCGAACCCGCCGTCGCAGGCGGGACACCCCGCCCCCAGTTGTCCACATAATTTGTGATCAAGGCTGTGGATAACACGCCCACAACCGTGCCAAGGCATTGATGCAAATGCATTCTGCCGACTCGATGCATCCGTCAGCCTGCCTGGCAACCGGCTGAAGCCGCCCTCTATCTGGAGTAAACCGTCTGGCGCTGAAGCCTAGTCTGGATTCTCGTAGAACGCGAAAGACTCCTTGGCGAACGTCATCACGTCAGGCGGACCTGTCAGGACACCAGTGCCTCCATCCCATGCCCGATCGGCATACATGAACCATTCGCCCGAAATCGGCAAGACGACATACCGCTCTGAATAGAAGCCAATCGCGTCGGCCGGACTATCTCCGGGGTCCATCATCAGTATGTCGATAAAGTCGTCATCGCTGTGGTGCGCCGTAACAATGAATCCCGGATACTTGCCAAAATGGAAATGAAAGTAGCTGAACGGATCAGGGTTCAAAACGATCACAGCAAATTCACCCGCTCCCTTCAAGTTCGCGACGTCTCGAATAAAGCTCTGAAAAACCTGCGTGCCAATGTTTGAAGAATCAAAGTGAAGCAAGTCCGAAGCCGGAATCGTTGCAAGTGTTCGCACGCACTCACACGCGCGCTGCCAAAGCGACGTGAAGATTTCGCGGTCGTGGATGAAATCAATATTTGTCATTGGCCACCCAAGCGGATTTTTACCGTTGCCCCTTTCGAGCCGGCAGGAAAATAGTCTGCCGTAGGCTGGCCCTGATTTGACTGATCCCGGACACCATAGCGGTTCCCATCCTTTGTGAAGATATCCATCTTGCCATCCTTGCTGAGCGACTGTGTCCAGCCATCATTACGTAAGTTCGCCTCGAATTCGGCCTTGCCCACGTCAGTCTCAATGTTACGGACGCTGTCGCCTACTGTAATGTCCTTGTACTCAGACTTGATCCGCCCCGGCGGAATCCCATCAATCTCCGTCTCCGCGGCAGGTTTGCACATCTCCTTGATGCGCTCCCAGTTTTCTGCGGCCTTCCTCGCACCCTGACCAATACCGTATCTGACCGCCGGGTTTTGGATGAGTCGCCAGACAAAATAAATACCCCGCGCGGCGCCGTCAATCAACCCCACAGAAAAATGGCAGCTACTGCACACAGTCGACGTAGCAAGAAGAGAATCACCAAGAAGCTGACGTGCGCCCTGGAAATTGGCCGGCGGTCCTACCGGCGAATCGCCATAGTTGTAGTTGTCAATCCACTGGTTAATTTCTTCACTGCTGATTGGAATGTCAGTACCGTCGTTCAGGTCAAGCAGACTGCCATTCTTTGCGACCGTGCCTGTAAGTGACACGACCTGGCCGTCCGGTGAATACCCGAACCTGACCTTGAATACTCGCCGGATACCGCCATTCGCCGGACTCGCATACTCCTGGAACTTGAAGAGATCGATACGTCCACGCCGGTCGTAACGCAGGGCAAAGTCACCGGTCGGGTTATAGCCATACTCAATACGGTGCGCGGCGTCGCGCGAAATTGCTTCGCTGGCAACGTTCTCTTCTATCGGGTAGATTGAGAACACGTTTCCCGTAGCATCGCGAGTGACTTGCCACCGCCCCACCACTTTCCCATCAGCCATTTGCTGAACAAACGCAAGCCGATTGGTCGCGTCGTATGTCATCCCGTACGCCATCGTTACGCCGTCGCTCTTCGGCGCATCAAAGCCGCTTGCGCCGGTCGCGTCACGGGTCGGAGTCTCACCGATCCCCGTCGTATTGCCGCGTGCGTCGTAGACGAACGACTGGATCAAATTCGGCGATGCAATCATCGACGGCCGCAAACTGGTTGCATCGGCGTAGCGGATCGTGGAGATCGATGTGCCTGACGCATTTTTTACTGCCGCCCGAACCGGCCGACCAGTGTCGTCGTAGTTGTACTCAGTAGTGCCGCCGCTTGCGTCTACGTCTTTCAAGAGATTGCCAGACGCATCCCACGTCGAACTGCTGTTGCCCGCAGCGGAGGTAGTCCCGGTAGGTCGCAGTAGCCCGCCAACCGACGACATACTCAGCGTGGTCGCACCTTTGCTACCGGTGATAACGGTCGAGCCAGTGTTGTAGGCGAACTGCACGTTCTGTGTGGCATTAGGATGGCTAACCCCCACTGCACGTCCCTGGGCGTCATAGCTCCACGTCGCAACGCGGTTGCCCGCCTCGTCGATTTCGCCCGTCAGCGCATTCTTGAAGCGGGTGTCGTCGTAGACATAGAGGCGCGCATAGCCATCAGGCCAGGTAACCGAAACAAGATTGCCATTCGCGTCATACCCGTACTGCGTCATGCGACCCAAAGGGTCGTTCAGGCGTGATAGACGGTTCTTGTCGTCATAGTCGAGGCGAAGCGTGATGTCATTGTTCGCATCCGTGCCTGCTGCATGCTGCGTGATCGTGGTCAGCAACCCTGAGCCGTCATAGGTCAGCGTTCGGATAAATCCTGTCTTCAGGCTCTCCGAAAGCAGCACGCCTTGGGCCGAATACGATTCAACGGTATCGGTCTTGAGATCGGTCAGTGTCCATCCGGAGTCGTTCTGTGCGAGCGCCAGGCCGGTAAAGCCCGCCGTACGCCAAGTGCCCGCTGACCAGTGGAATGTGACAGGTTCACTGTTCTCGCGATACGCAAGCACTTTGGACGAGCTACCGCTATTAGCGCTCGCGAGCCCCAGGTTGCGTTGCCAGCGATGGAACCAGACCGGTCCCATCGCCGTGGCGGAAGTACCTAGTGACCTGGATCGGTAGGTCCGCGTGAACAGCATCGGAATGTCGTCGCCACTGACAAAGTCTGCCTCAGTCAAGGTGACAGCACCATTTCCCGGGTACACGGGATCAGCGACGGGACAACTCGCTTCTGGTTCTTCCGTAGTTGGTGTCGCGCACCACGCGTCGATAAGCGGCAAACTAACGCAGTTGTAGTACTGCATGCCGCCTGGTACGCCGGCGTACGCATCCCACCGGCAGGTGGGCGAGCCCGGTTTTGCGCCGGTTGCGGTCCACACCGCGTTGCAATCAGCCGCGTTGGCGCCAAACGCGACCATAAGCAACATGAATGCGGCCAGCAGGCGGGCCTCCATGCCTGCTGGATTACCAGTAACTCTGTTGTTTTTCATAGTCTTCCTTATTAGTTGTACTTGGTTGAAGCCTAAGCACCCTATAAGGAGCATTCCACCTCCACTATCCGACAATTCCTAAAATTACGATCTCACTGCATATTCACAAATATGCATTCATTGGAGTTCACAACAGTTCGTAGGACACCACGCAAGCGCCTGTCAGTCATCAACACTTGCCAACAGCAATAACAGGAGTAGCGGACGCGCATGGGGAATTGCGGGAGAGCGCGCTCAGACGACCGCTAGCCGACGCACTAAAGTTATCCCCAGTTTTTGTTCGCAAGGCTGTGGACAACCTGCGCACAGTCGACTCAAGTACTTGATGCGATAGGTGTATCGTCCGTCTGCTCAACCGCAGGCAACAACCGTACTCTGTGATAAAAAGTAATCCCCAGCCACCCGCCGAGGCTCCCGCATGTCCTCCGTCATGGGCTTCAAACTCGTCCTGCTGTCGCTCGGCGCGATGATCGGTCTCCAACTGCTCGCCAAGCGGCTACGACTCCCACCGGCCGCGGCGCTTCTGGTCGGCGGCGCCGCAATGGCCTTCGTGCCTGGACTCCCTCGCATCAACCTCGATCCCGAACTGGTCCTGGTCGTGTTCCTGCCGCCGCTCCTCATGGACGGTGCGTACTTCTCCGTATGGGACGAATTCAAGCGCAATCTCGGCGGCATCCTGCTGCTCGCGATCGGCGCCGTCGCCTTCACGACCCTCGCGGTCGGTCTGGTCGTGCATTGGGTCGTGCCGGCCCTACCGTGGAGCGCGTGCTTCGCGCTGGGCGCGGTCGTCTCGCCGCCCGACGCCATCGCCGCGAAGGCCGTACTGGAACGCGTCGCGCTGCCGCGCCAGTTGATGGTGCTCCTCGAAGGCGAAAGCCTGCTCAACGACGCCGCCGGCATCGTGCTGTTCCGCTTCGCCGTCGCGGCCGCGCTGACCGGCACGTTCAGCGCTCCACACGCGATCGGGCAGTTTGCGGTGCTCGGCCTGGGTGGCGTGGCGGTGGGCATCGCGATCGGCTTCGTGGTCGTCAAGCTGCTGCGCTACCTCGACGACGCCTACCTCATCATCACCGCATCCGCACTCTCCCCGTGGATCAGCTACATCGCAGGCGACATGCTGGACGTCTCGGGCGTCATCGCGACCGTCAGTTGCGGGATGGTGCTTGGCTGGCATCAGCATGAAGTTTTCTCTGCCTCGGTGCGCATGCGCGGCACGGCTTTCTGGCAAGTCCTGATCTTCCTGATGGAGGCGCTCGTGTTCCTTCTGATCGGACTGTCGCTGCGCGGTGTGATCGTGCGGCTGGGCGGCGTCGGCGAAGCGTTGACCGCGTTTGCACCCGCTGTCGGCGCAGTGATCGCAGCCGTCGTGCTGTCACGCTTCGTGTGGGTGTTCGCCGTCGAATGGTTGAAGGGATTCGTGTGCAAGCTGATGCGGCGCGCAAACATTGCGCTCGACTGGCGCTCGTCAGCGGTGACAAGTTGGGCCGGCATGCGTGGCGTGGTGACGCTGGCGATCGCGCTCTCGTTGCCCGAGGCGATGCCGGGGCGGGATCTGATTCTGGTCGCGTCGTTCGCGGTGATTCTCGTGACCGTGCTCGGGCAAGGGACCACGATCGGCGCGCTGATTCGCTGGGTCAAACTGGATAGCGTGAAAGAGCGCAACGAGCAGCATTTGACCGAGCCTCAGGCGTGGGCGAGGCTCGAAGCGGCTCAATTTGCCGCGATCCAACCGCTTGTGCACGACGCCCAGGGACAAGTGATTCATCCGCGCCTGCTGGAGCAATATAGCTATCGAGCGCAGATGACGGAAACCTACCAGCATGTGACGGAATATCCCGCCGATGTTCGCGCCGCACATTACGACGTTGTGCTCGCCGCCGTGGCGGCCGGTCGCAGCGAGTTGTTGCGGATGCATCGGTCAGGGATGATTCATGATGAACTGCTAACCGAACTGGAGCGGGATCTCGATTTGCAGGAGATCGCCGCGTTGCACGGCAGAGGATGACCGGGCCGCGTCTGACGTGAGTCGACACGCGAACCGGTCGAACTGCGGTGAGCGTCAATGGCCTTTGAAAATATCCAGCAGCTGATTTTGCATTTGCATCATTTCATGCGCATGCTTCATCTCCATCTGCGCCATCGTGTCCTGATACTCCATTTCCATCTGCATCATTTTCTGCTCGATACCGATGGCCTGAGTACGCTGTTCAGGTGTCAGCTTGTCCATCATCATGCCGTAGTTCGGCGGCATCAGATACGTGCCGGCGCGCCCTATTCCCTGTGCCTGTACGGAGCCCGCTAAAAGCGCGAGTGGCAACAGGCTACACATCATTACAGCTCGAATCGATTTCATGTCATCTCCAGTCTCAAGTGAGTAGCCGGGTTTCAAAATCGGCTACATAGGCGACGTTCAAACGCTCAGACAGACAGGCCGCGGTCGATCCGCTGCACATGACGAGTCTGGGAATGCAACACCCGGCGCTGGCCGCTGCACACGATCGACCGGGTGTTTCATGGGTTTAGTCGCAAACGCTTACTGGAAATGACATGCTGGACGAAAATTGTGCCGACGATATTTCTTCTGTGCGGCTGTCACTTTCGCCGCGGCACGCCGACTAATTAATCCTTCCAGGCCGACCCCAGAATCATCGTGCAGAAATTCTCCCGATGGTAATGCGGGTCTTTGAGCGCCAGCACGTCTGCCTTTACGTTGCCGAAGGTCGTCTCCGGCTTGTGGATCGTGCCGTGCGCGAAGGCGTCGATGATGCCTTCCTTGAAATGTGCGCCGCGCGGGTGGGCATGGATCACCTCATGGCGCTGGCGGTCGGTGAATTCGTCATAGGCGAGGCCCAGCACATCCATCTCCACACCCGCCGTCACCAGTGCGACCACCGGCTTCATATATTGCGGAATCCCAGGCGTGGTGTGCAGCGCAATCGAATTCCACACCTGCTCGATATCGTCTTCACCGATGCCGTGGCGCTGCAGAAAGTCACGCGCCGCGTTCGCGCCGTCCACCTCGAAGCGATCATGCTCGCTGCTATACGGCGCGACGAGTCCCATGTCGTGAAACATCGCGCCGATGTACAGCAACTCGGAGTCGTACTTGAGTTGCTTGCGCGCGCCGGCGAGCGAGCCGAACAGGAACACGCGCCGCGAATGGTGATAGAGCAACTCGGTTTCGGTGTCGCGCACGAGCTGCGTGGCTTCGCGTGCCATCATGCTGTCGGGAATCTGAATGCCTGCGATCGTGGTCATGTGAAGTGCTCCATGAAGACTTGAATGAACCGGACGCGCAGTCTTTGTGAGTCGATAGCGCGTTTGGTATGCTGGTCCGCGATGCTTTCTCTGACTGCTTATTTGACCCGTCGAGCAGCGCGTCCGATGAAGCTCAGTATTGGTCAGCACGCTGTCGCGGGCAATCGTCGCGGACCGTTGAACACTGCCAAACGCACCGCGATGACTGCCGCGGGCAGCGGATTCCCATCCATCGTCAAAGGAGGTCGTTCAATGCCCACCGTCGCGATCGCGATCTTTCCCGGCGTGCAGGCGCTCGACGTCGCCGGTCCGGTCGATGTGTTCTCCGAAGCCAATCGCTTCATCGCGCCGCAGGATCGCTATGAGGTCACACTGCTCAGCGCGGAGCCGGGTCCACTGCGTGCCTCGAACAGCATGACGCTCGTCGCCGATGCCACGTTCGACCAGGCACGCCGACCATTTGACCTTGCGTTGGTTGCCGGCGGCCCTGCGCTGCCGGGAGATGCCACGCCCGACACGCGTTTACTGGAATGGTTGTCGCAAGTCGCTACACAATGCGAACGTTTCGGCTCGATCTGCACCGGCGCGTTCGCACTCGGCCACGCGGGGCTGCTCGATGCACGCAACGTCACGACGCACTGGCAGCACGCGGCGCAACTCGCCGAGCAGTTTCCGCGAGCCCATGTCGATCTCGACCGGATCTATCTGCGTGACGGCAACCTGGTCACGTCAGCGGGCGTCACGGCGGGCATCGATCTATCGCTTGCGTTGGTCGCCGAACATCACGGGCCGCATACGGCGCTCGCCGTCGCCAAACGGCTGGTGGTGTTTGCACAGCGGCAAGGCGGTCAATCGCAGTTCAGCCCGTACCTGATCGCACCCGCCGACGACACCTCGCCGGTCGCCAAAGTGCAGGCGCACGTCATGGAACGGATTCGCGAAAGCTTCACGGTCAAGCAACTGGCGGACGTCGCCGGAATGAGCGCACGGAATTTCGCCCGGGTGTTCGTGCAGGAAACCAAGGTGACGCCGCACGAATTCGTCGAGCGCGCTCGCGTGGATGCGGCGCGCAAGTTCCTCGAAAGCAGCGATGCCGCGCTCAAGGCGATTGCCTATGACTGCGGCTTCGGCACCGCAGACCGGATGCGCATTGTCTTCACGAAGCGAATCGGCGTCACGCCGATGCAATATCGCGAGCGCTTTCGCTCTGCCTGAGGGAAATGGAATGGAGACGTGAAGAGGAGATGACGGCGGTATAGACGCCAGGCTCGAGAGCGGTTAGCGCGCCCTCGGAATGCGGCTTGAAGACCGGCGCCGCTGCAAGCATCAGACATAGCGTGAGAAAATGACGGTCTTCTCAAGCGACCGATCACAAGGAACGACATGTCTCCCTCTTCTCCGATCCGTGCGATCGTTACCGGCCACACTCGCGGCCTCGGCGCATCCCTTGCTGAACAACTGCTGACGCGCGGTGTCGCGGTACTCGGTTTGTCCCGCTCGCGTCACGCCACACTCAAAGAGCATTTCCCCGCGCTGCTCGACGAAATCGAGCTCGAGCTTGCGGATCCCACGCGCGTCGCGCAGTGGGTCGCAACCGATGCACTGCGCAGCTTCGTCAGCGGCGCGCAGAGCGTACTGTTGATCAACAACGCAGGCATGGTCCAACCGATCGGTCCGATCGAAGGCCAGAACGCCACCCACATCGCGACCGCCGTGAGCCTGAACGTAGCCACGCCGCTGATGCTGGCAAGCGCGCTCGCCGCGGCCAGCATCGACGCGACCGACCGGCGCATCATGCATATTTCCAGCGGCGCGGCGCGCAATGCGTATCCAGGCTGGAGCATCTACTGCGCAACCAAGGCCGCGCTCGATCATCACGCACGCGCCGTTACGCTCGACGCTAATCGCGCGCTGCGTATCTGCAGCCTCGCGCCGGGCGTTATCGATACGAATATGCAGGCGGAAATTCGCAGCAGCGGCGAGGAACAGTTTCCGATGCGCGAAAAATTCGAAGACCTCAAGCGCAATGGTCAGCTTTCGACGCCCGAACAATGCGCCACCCAGCTGCTCGACTACGCCTTCAGCGATGCATTCGGGCAAACGCCGGTGGCCGACATTCGCGAGGTTGCGAAGCAGGCCTGATACGCGAGCTTCACGCTCCCGTAAAACCTCACCTTTCGACTGAAACGTCGAGACTCACACGCCGGGCGCGACCATCGCGCCGCGCTCGGCCGCTCCAATCTCGCCGTGCGGCACGAACACATAGCCGCGTCCCCACACCGTCTGCACATAGCGCGGCTCGGAAGGATCGATCTCAATCAGACGCCGCAGCCGCCAGATCGATACATCGAGACTCCGCCCTTGATGCAGCACGCTATTGCCGCGTAGTTTCTCGTTGAGTTGCACACGCGTGAGCACGGTCATCGCGTGATTGACGAAGATTTTCAGCAACGCGAACTCGGAGCTGCGCAGCGCGAAATGCTCGTTGTCGCGGCGCAATTCGCGTGCGGAGAAGTTCAGCTCGCAACGCCCGAAGCGGTACGGCGGCCGTGTTTCCGGCGCGCCTGGCGCGAGCGCGCCACGCCGGCGCAGCAGCACGCGGATACGGGCGAGCAATTCGGCAGGGTCGGCGGGCTTGCTCATGAAATCGTCGGCGCCGAGCTCGAGACCGATCACGCGATCGATCGCCTTGCTGCTCGCCGACAGCAAAATCACCGGCACGTCGTTGCCGCTCATGCGCAAGTCGCGCAATACGGCAAGGCCGTCGCCGTGCGGCGTTGAGACGTCGAGCACCAGCAACGCCGGCCGTTCCGTCTCCACCACGTGCTTCAGTCCGGCGCAATGCGGACGTGCGGACACGCCGCAGCCCTGCCCGCGTAAAGATTCGCCCACTACTGCCGTTAAGCCGGCATCGGCGCCAACAAAGAGAATGTGCTGACTCATCCAACTGATTCCAGGAGACGATCGGTTTTCAGAGACAGGCGATGGCTTGCAGGAATAGCAATCCGCTGACCGCTTGTCGTCCGCGTCGCCATCTTCCCTGTATGCCGCCATTCTCAAAACGCGGAACAGCCCCCAAGGTTGGCAATTTCTTCCCAACTCTTTCAACGCAGAACGTGATATGGGAAGGCTCGCAAAGTCACCCTGCGACGCGCGCATCAGCTCCCGAAAAATCTCACCTTTGGTACGGAGCGAGTGGGCCCAGGCGTGAAGTGCACATCCGAGTGCTCCCGAAAACGCTCACCTTTCGAGCTTGGGGGCAGGCCGCAAAGGCATGCTGGGCGGGCCACCGATGGTTCGGAACCGGCTACTCCCGCAAACCCTCACCTTTGGAAGGGGTCGAGTAATCTGCATACCCAGGTAAGAGGCGATGTGTGTCAGGCACTCGCGTTCCGCACCGGTGGCGGATCTGCTCAGAAAATGCTGGCGGGAGTCGTCGACGGAATAGCTGGATGGTGAGGCCGGGTGATGAGGTACGGCTCACGTGTGCGCTGACGCATCACGCTCCCGAATATTCTCACCTTTGAGTTTTGTGGGAACATTCGGAACGCCGGCCGCCATCAAGGCAGCCGGCTCATTCAACCAGGCAATCAGAACTTGTGACGAATCCCCACCACCGCCACTTCCTGGCTGTTGGTCCCTGAATTCACGCCGTAATCACCGATCGATGCCTGGGCGCTCACCACCTTGCCGCTCGCGTTCAAGGTATTACCGCTTGCCTTCTGGTAGCCCGCCAGTGCGTAAAGTTCGGTGCGCTTCGACAACGCGAAGTCCGCACCGAGGTTGACCTGGTTGTAGTGTGCCGAACTCGGGCCCGTCAACGACGTGTAGTTATAGCCGACGCCCGTACGCAACGCCGGGGTGATCTGATAGTTGAAGAACACCGAGCCGTTGTTGAACTTGGCCGTGCTGCTGAAAGCGGAGAACGCATCGTTCGCGTACTGCGTGTTCGAGTAGGCCGCGCCGATCGTCGCCGCACCGATCACATACTGTCCACCAACCCGCACGATCTGAATCGACTTCGCCGTTGCAAAGCCGGCGTTGATGACGGTGTTGAACAGCGAATCGGAACTGCTGGTCCACGTCCGCACATTCGCAGTCGTCGTGGTGTTGCCGCCGTTCGCGTAGAAGTAACCCGCGCCGAGCGACAACGGCCCGTTTGCATAGGCCGCGCCGAAGCTATACGTCTGGCCGCTGCCGGTCGCACCCGCAACACCACCCACGCCGTACAGTGCCTCGACCTGGAAGCCTGCAAACAGAGGGCTCACGTACTTGACCGAGTTGCCCACGCGCAGGCTGTTGTCGTAGTTGTCCAGATCGCCGGGCGTGCCGAATACGCCGCCGAAGTAGTTGTCTTCCGTGAGGCCTTGAACCAGATCGACCACCGGGTCGTATTGACGTCCGAGGGTGACCGTTCCCCACGTGCCGCTCGACAAGCCGACCACCGCCTTGCGGCCGAATTCGCGGCTGCCCTGCCCAAGCGCGCCCGTACCGATGTTGAAACCATTCTCGAGTTGGAACACAGCAGCGAGGCCACCGCCCAGGTCTTCGGTACCCTTGAGGCCCCAACGGCTGCCAGACAGGTTGCCACTGCTGAACTTCACGAGCGTCGACTGATTCTGACCGCTCGCGTTTTGTGCGTTGTGAACATAGGCGATACCGGCATCGACAATGCCGTAAAGCGTGACACTGCTCTGTGCCTGAGCGCCGGCAGCAAGCAAAAGACCTGCGGGCAATGCGAGGAGAGAAAGACGTTTCATTTTTGGAGTTCCCGTATCAATGTTGTATTTGTTTAAATCTGGCGAAACGATACGAGAGGAATTTGTGTCGGCAAACTAACGAATTCTTCGATGGATATGAAAGTGCCGGTAGCGTGGGCGCTTCTAAGGCCACGCGTTGGCTTGAAGTCACGCCGGAATGGCGGACAGTTCGGAAGGTGCGTATTTCGCGGTGGCGAGGACTTCGGCGGGAACGGGTACATGCGCGCGCCGCAATAGTGCGCCGCTGCGGAACATCAGCAGATCGCCCGGTTCGCAGGTGGTCCAGACTTCATCGGTGAGTGGGGTGGTGGCGATCACTGCCGTGCGATCCGCCGGCGTGCCACGCTCGGCGAAATCAACTGAGAGGTCGCCATCAACGAGACGCGCGCTCGAAAACGGCCAGTGACGTATCACGTACGATAGGCGCGTCGAGCAGTACGCGAATTGTGCCGTGCCATTCGAAAGCACGAAGTTAAAAATGCCATACGGGTTCAGTGCGTGCGTCGCCTGCTCGATGACGTCGAAGACGGCGTCGATGTCATCCGTGTCTGCATGATTGGCGAAATGCGTGTAGAGGCGATTCATGATGAAGCAGAACGCCGCTTCGCTGTCGGTCGTGCCGACTGGTGCATATGGACCTTGCTCCGGTTCACCAAGCGGTTGCAGGTCGCCGTTATGCGCGAACACCCATTGCTGGCCGCGTAACTCGCGCATGAACGGGTGGCAGTTCTCCACGCGCGCGCCGCCTTGAGTCGCCTTGCGAACATGCGCGACGACATTGCGCGACTTGATCGGATGGCACTTCAGAAATTCGGCCACCGGCGACTGATACGCGGGCTTTTCATCGACGAACACGCGGCAAGCGCGGTCCTCGTAGAACGCCACCCCCCAGCCGTCCACATGATGGTCGGTGAGGCCGCCGCGTGCAGCAAAACCCGTCAGCGAGAAACTGACGTCGGTGGGTTCGGCGCAGCTGAGGGCGAGCAGTTGGCACATGTCCGCAGACTAGCGTGTTTCAACCGCCGCCGTTATAGCGAATCATGCTTTGCAAATCATCGGCGCGCGGGCTCCCGAAAACCCTCACCTTTGGCCGGCCCGCCGTGCGTGCGGCGTCTAGCTCGCCAGCTTGCGGAACGTTTCCAGCACCGCGTCGCCCTTGAACGGCTTGACGATCCAGCCTTTCACGCCCGCCGCCTTACCGCGCTCTTTCATCGCCGGGCTGCTCTCGGTTGTCAGCATGATGACGTTGACTGTCGTGTTCGCGAGTTCGCCGCGAATCTTTTCGACCATCGTCAGGCCGTCCATATTCGGCATGTTGACGTCGCTGATCACCAGCTTGATGCCCGGGCTGGCCTTCAGTTTCGCGAGGCCGTCCTTGCCGTCCACCGCCGTGTCGACGTCCAGGCCGTTCTTCTTCAGAAAGCCGGCCACTTCGTCGCGCACGGTGCTCGAATCATCTACCACCAGAATTTTCGACATGTTTTTTCCTGTGACAACACTCAAAACAACTCCAGCTCGCCGCTGGATTCTTCGATTGCGCTCGTGTCGGCCACGAAGTCGATCGGCGCATGGGCGCACACACATACCGTCGCGGCAAGCTGCACGGAACCGTTGAGCGTGACCGAATACGACGACAGCAAACCCGGCTTCAATGCCGGCAAATGCCCGAGACAACGCGCGCTCAATACATAAGGCGTCGACATGCCGAGGTCCGGGAAATAACGCTGCAGTTCCTGATTCATCGCGCCGCAACACAGATTGCAGATTTCCAGAAAAGCTTCCTGAAACGGCCGCTCGTCGGCTTCTTTCAGGTAGTAGCTGCGGGTGCTGTCGTTTTCGTCGAAGTGCAAGATCAGCAGCAGTCTGAACACAATCGACGAGATGGTCAGCACGACCACCTGGGTGTCCTTCGTTGCGCCCGCGCCGGCCTCGGCGAGCGGCGCGATCTCGCACGTGTCGCCGGAATCCCTCGGCAAGCGCGCCTCTGCCGCCTTGCGGAAAATGCGTTCGAAGCTGTCCTTCGCCTGGCTCGTGATCACGCCGGCACCTGGTGCAGTTTCGAGTGGAATTGATTGGCAAGCGATTCGACACTAGAGAGCGACGCCGCGATCATCTTGCCGCCCGCCTGGATGTCCTGGAACGTGGAGGTGGTGGTCAGATCGTTGCGGTGCAGGCTGTCGCGATAGCTCTTCGACAACTCCTCAGAACGCGCGGCGAGCGCCCGGACCTCGCTCGCCACCACCGCGAAGCCGCGTCCCGCCGGACCCGCGCGCGCGGCCTCGATCGACGCATTCAGCGACACGATCACCACATGCCGGACGATCGACGACAGCTCCTGATTCTTCGCGTGCATGTCGTGGTTCTGCGTCATCAGCGAGATCATCTGCTCGTGCCAACGTTCGAATGTCGCACCGAGGCTCTTCAGACGCGCGGCTTCGTCTGCGATCTGTTGCGCCTGATGTGCCCACAGATCCTTCTCGTCAGTCGCTGCTTTCAACGTTGCGCGCAGCTCGTCGACGCTGGCCGATTGCTGCCTCAGCTCCTCGCGCAACTTTGCGGCCAAGGCTTCCATCTCCTGCGCGGCCTGTTCGCGCACGCGGATCGCTTCGCCGTGGTCCGCCTGCGCCGCCAACAGCGCTCTGATCCGGACATCGGCTTCGGCGGAGAGCCGTGCCGTCAGCTTCGTGCTTTGCAACTTGTGCGCGACAAAGGCCAGCAGCGCGGTTACCGCGCTGCCTGCCACCGCCGCCAATACGTACTGTTGAATCACAACCTATCCTTCCGAAGTCCGTCGCGAAGCGCGTCAATCAGCGTTCGACCAACATTCAATCCGCCATCGCGTCGAGTTGCAGTTCACCGGCATCGCCGCGCGCTGCCACACCTAGCGTGTCGACCGCGAAGCTATCCGGCAGGCAGACGATCGTCTGGAACTGACGGAACGAAGCGCCCTTATGATCGTCGGTGAAGCGCAGTTCGATGCGACCGTTCTCGCGCTTGAGGAAGTCGCGCACCGCGTCCATGCCAACGCCGCGGCCCGACACTTCCGTCACCGTTGCGGCGGTCGAGAAGCCCGGACGGAAAATGAATTCGGCGATGGCTTCGTCGCTCAAGTGTTCGTCGCTGCCGGTCCAGCCGCGCTCGACGGCAATGCCGCGAATCCGTTCGAGTGCGAGGCCGCGGCCGTCGTCGCTGAGCGTGATCTGCAGCGCGCCGCTGTCCACGCCTACGTCGATATCGATGGTGCCGGCGAGCTTCTTGCCGTGTGCGCTGCGCGCCTCGGCGGTTTCGATGCCGTGGTCCATCGAATTGCGCAGCAGATGCATGAACACGTTGTTTAACGTACCGCTCGCCTGGCCGCGCAGACGGTAGCCGTTGTCGTCGATGCGCACGGCCGGCGCCGGCTTGCCCAGTTCCTGTGCCAACGAAGGCAGCGAGTCCAGCACGCCGGACAGCGCATCGTGCACGCTTTCGCTGCCCAAGGCGCGCAAGGTCTGGCGCATCGCATCGCGCATCGACTGCAATTCGTGGAGTTCGCCGGCGTTCGTCTTGTCCAGCATGCTCAGAGTCTGCTGAATCTGGTCCTTCTCGACCATCACGTAGCGGCCCGCATTGCCGGCGTTGTTCGCGCCGGTTTTAGCCTTGCGGCCGAGGCTATGCTCGTTGATCTTCGCGTAGCTCTCGATCGCTTCGCGCACGCGCGTCAGTTCCTGCATCAGGTGTTCCTGGTCCCACGAGCGGTCCGCGTCCGGTTGGCGCAGTTCGTGATAGCTCTGCTCGGTTTCATGGACGACGTTAGTCAGGTGCGCCAGGTTATAGGTCCGCGCATTGCCCTTGATGGTGTGCATGTTGCGGAACAGCTCGGCGATCGCCGCATGGTCCGCCGCCGAATGCTTGCGAATAATGCGCTCGTTCTCGCTGACGAAACCCGCGGAGCTTTCGATGAAGTGATGGAACTTCTCTTCGCTCACGGCGAGAATCTCGCCGATCATGTCGAGACGGCGGCGCTGTTCGCTGGCTTCCGCAGCGAGCTTGCGCAATTCGGTAACGTCGCGCACGCACAGCATCAAACGCACGACAACGTCGTTTTCGTCGGTGAT
This sequence comes from Paraburkholderia sediminicola, assembly GCF_046026675.1. Taxonomy (GTDB): domain Bacteria; phylum Pseudomonadota; class Gammaproteobacteria; order Burkholderiales; family Burkholderiaceae; genus Paraburkholderia; species Paraburkholderia sediminicola_F. Next base: position 4,121,701 of record NZ_JAQQEY010000002.1, read on the forward strand.
CGCCGACCAGCTGAGGTCAAGAATCTTCATGCGGCCATCGGGCATGCGCTTCGAAATTTCACCGACCAGCAGATGCTGATTGAACGCGAAGTTGATGCAATCTTCGCCGAGGCATGCATGCGTGGCTGCATCGACTTGCGAGAGCACATCCGAGCCGAGATCGGTATCCGAGAACACCAGATCCATCAGACCGCGCCCGGCGATGTCTTTCGTTTCGAAGATGTCTTCCAGATACGCCGAGTACTCCGAGTGGATCACGGCGCCGTCGACCACCGTCAAGATACCTTGCTGCATGTTCTGCAACATCGCCTGGATGTCGGCGGTTTTCTGCTTGAGTTGCGCCGAGCTTTCCTGGATCTTTTCGATCATGCCGTTGAAGGCGACTATCGAATGGCCGATCTCATCCAGCCGGCCCACCGGCACGCGGCGCGTGAAATCCTGGCTCGACGCGATCTCGCTCATCATGGCCTGCATGCGGCTGAGCGGGCGGGTGATCTGACGGTAGAGCAGCGTGCCGATGAAAGTCAGCAGAATGATCGCAATACCGGTCACGATGGCGATGGCCGTCGTGGTAGTGGAAAGCGTGACGTTCAGTGTGGTGATCGCATCGTCTTTCTGGCGGTTCTTCTCAACACGCAGAGTTTCGACAATGCCTTCGAGTTCGTCGCGATACTGTGCGACGTTGGCGAACAAATACGCTTGCGCGAGTTCGTTCTTGCCGTCGGCCTTCATTTTCGCCGTCTCAGCGATCGCAGAGAAATAGTTCCCGAGACTGTCGTTAGCCTGGGAAACAAGGCCTTGCTGGGCATGGCTCGCGGCATCTTTGCCTTGCAGCGCGAGCGCCTGTTGCAACGAGGTCTTTTTCTTCTTCAGTTCGTCTTGTGCCTGGGCGACCATGTTGGCGTCCGGCGCGTAGACCAAGGTCATGGTCGCGAGCTGTACGTCTTTGACTTGGGAGACGAGGTCAGCGGAAGCCAGCGCACTGGGGACGACGCCCTCGGTCACCTTGCGCACTTCGCCTGCGCTGCCGCGCGTTTGGTACACGGCGTAGCCACCGATTGCCGACAAGGCGACGAACATCAAGACAACCAATAGCGTGATGCGATGACGGATAGTCATGTGAACCCCCCGGGGGTATGGCCTTCGCGTCCGCCCTCGATCGGGGCAGCGCGTTATTTGCTAATTTGAGTCAAGCTTGCAGCGCTGCCGAGTATTGCTGGCGCATGTTACCAAGCGATGACTACAGAGCGTTTGGCCACGCCAAAGGGATTAAATATTCTTCTAAAGTTTTTCGTTTCGACGCCGTAAACAGCTGCTGCTTTGTGCTCAACGTGTCAGCGGATCGGCGGCAGGTGCTTCGACGCCTCACGCAGCGTGAGCGGTGACAGGATGTCGCGCGCGGTCATCAGGAAACCGCTGACCGCGTGAGGCGCATGCCACGCATAGTCCCGCAAGGCCCAGCCGATTGCCTTGCGGATAAAGAAGTCCGGCTCCGCGGCGAGCGAGCGCGCATAACCGAACAAACGCGTCTCATCCGTATCGTCACGCCAGCCGAGTTGGTGAATCATCGCGATACGGCGAACCCACAACGATTCGTGCTCGAGCGCCGCGTCCATGCATGCCTGCGCGTGCGGCGTCTGCCCGCGAGCCGACTTCAGAATGTCGCCAACCACGCCTGCCAGTGGATCGATCGAATCCCACCACGCGCTGCGCTGAGCGATTGTCAGCAGATGCTCGATGTCCGCGATCGCCAGCATCTTCCACTTGCGTGCCAGCAGATCGGTAGCAGCGTATTGATATTCGCGCTGCGGCATCGCCCATAAGACGTGTGCACACGCGAGCAGATGTTCGGCGTTTTCTACAGGCAGCCGCTTGAAGATCGGCAATATCGCTTTGCGCCGCAGTGGCGTCGGCACCCCAATGTATTCGAACTGGTCGCGCATGTAGGCGCGCATCGCGACGGCACGCCCGGCATCCGCGTGCGGAGCCAGCGCTGCCTTGATTTCTTCACGGAAAGCGTCAGGCGTCATTGGGGAAGTGCTCCATATGAATGGAAAGTAACGCGCGGATGGCTGCGTTTGCGTTTGGGCAGACCTCCCGAATCTTCTCACCGTCGAATCGAAAGTGCGTCGACAGGTAGCAACATTATCATCTCACGCGCTCCCGAATGTTCTCACCTTTCGGCTTTCAGCTTCCCTCCCAACCGCCACCGAGCACCTTGTACAAAGTCACAAGATTGGCCTGTCGCGACAGACTATCCGACGCCAGTTGCTGCTGCGCGGTGTAGAGCGTGCGCTGCGCGTCAAGGAAAGTGAGGAAACTGTCCGTACCCGCCTTGTAGCGCGCCTGAGCGAGTGTGTAGTACCGCTGCGACGACGTCACATAGTCGTGATCCGCCTCCACCTGATCGACGTAAGTTGCGCGCGCGGTCAGTGCGTTCGCCACTTCTTTGAACGCTGTCTGAATGGTGCTTTCGTAGTCAGCCACTTCGATCTGCTTCTCGATCCTGGCGACGTCGAGCGATGCCTTGTTGCTGCCGTAATCGAAGATCGGCACTGACACGCTCGGCGCGAATGCCCAGGCGCCCGTGCCCGCCTTGAACAAACTTGAAAGCGTCGAACTCGACGTACCGGCTGACGCCGTCAGCTCGATCTTCGGAAAGAACGCAGCGCGCGCGGCGCCGATGTTCGCATTCGCCGCCTTCAGCGCATGTTCCGCCTGCACGATGTCGGGTCGACGGGTGAGCAGCAACGAAGGCACGCCCGCACCGATGTCGGCGAACATCGACTCGTCGTCGAATTCACGAGCGGGTGGAAGGTCGTCGGGGATCGGCGCGCCGAGCACGGCGACCAGGTTGTTGCGGTCCTGCGCTACGGCGCGCCGGTAGGACGCAAGGCTGGCCTTTGCGCTCGCCAACGAGTTTTGCGCCTGCTGCACGTCGAGCATCGACGAATTACCCAGTTCCTGGATGCGCCTGGTCACGTCGTACGTCGACTGGTCCGCCTTGACCGTGTCTTCGGTGATCTGCAGGAGACGTTCGTCGGACAGCAAGGTCAGGTAGTCGGTCGCTACCGTCGCGATCAGGCTGATCTGCGTGCTCTGCCGCGAGGCATCCGTTACGAGATAGTTTTCCAGGGCCTGACGCTTGAGGCTGCGCAAGCGTCCGAAGAAGTCGATCTCCCATGACGTGGTGCCGACGCTCACGTCGCTGGAACTGGTCGTCACGCCCGAGGTGCGCTCGCGAGTCAGGCTGCCGCTCGCGCTGATCGACGGTGCGAGCGCGGCACGCGTGATCCGGTATTGCGCTTCGTACTCGGCCACGTTTAACGCGGCGACGCGCAAGTCGCGGTTGTTGTCGAGCGCGATCTCGATCAGCCGTTGCAGACGTTCGTCGCGAAAGAAGCTGCGCCAGGCCAAGTCGGCGCCGAGCGGCGGGGCGGTAGTCACCGTGGCAGCCGCAGCCGTTTCCGAAGCTACCGCGGCTGGGGTCACGCTCGCGCTCTCGTACGCCTCGCCTTTTGGATAGGCCACCGCGACGGGTGCCGCAGGCCGTTCATAGTGCGGGTCCAGCGTGCAACCCGTCAGCATGGCAATGGCAAACGCCACCATGCATGCACCCAATTTGAGTCTCATCATTCAACACCTTCCTGTTGCGTGGCATCGCCGTGTTCGCCGAACAGGCGGCGCACGACAACAAAGAACACCGGCACGAAAAAGATGGCGAGCAGCGTCGCGGCGATCATGCCGCCCATCACGCCGGTGCCGATTGCATGCCGGCTCGCGGAACCAGCGCCTGTGCTGATGACCAGCGGCAGTACGCCGAACACGAAAGCGAGCGATGTCATCAGAATCGGCCGCAGACGCAGTCGCGCCGCTTCCAGCGTGGCGTCGATCAGGCTGCGGCCCTGCGCTTGCAGGTCCTTGGCGAATTCGACAATCAGGATTGCGTTCTTGGTGGAGAGCCCGATGGTTGCGAGCAAGCCGACCTTGAAGTAGATGTCGTCGGACAGCCCGCGGATATGCGCGCCCAGCACTGCGCCGAGCACCCCGAGCGGCACGACCAGAATCACCGCGATCGGAATGGACCAGCTTTCGTACAGACCGGCCAGACAGAGAAACACCACGACCAGCGAGATCGCGTACAGGTAGATCGCCTGCGATCCGGCAAGGCGCTCCTGGTACGATTGTCCGGTCCAGTCGATGCCGAAGCCGGCAGGCAGCTTCTTCACGAGCGCGTCGACGGCCGCCATCGCCTGGCCCGTGCTGGTGTTCGCGCCGGTTTGCGCGGTGATTTCCATCGCCAGCGTGCGGTTGAAGCGCTCGATCTGCGGCGGCCCGAAGGTCCATTTGCCGGTGGCGAACGCGGAGAACGGGACCATCTGGCCGTCGTAGCCTGCAGTGGTCGTACTGCTAGTGCTTGTAGTCGAACTGCTGCTTGAAGTGCTCGCGCTGGTACTCGTGCTCGAACTACTCGTCGTGCTGGACTTCACGTACCACCGTCCGATATCCGACGGCATCATCCGGTAAGGCGCATCGGCTTGCACGTAGACCTTCTGGATGCGTCCCGTATCGACGTAGTTGTTCACGTAAGTCGAGCCGAACGCAGTCTGCAAGGTGTCGTTCACGTCGGCTATGGACAGTCCGAGCGCACTCGCCTTCTCGCGATCGATATCGACATGGAACTGCGGTGTATCGTCGAGGCCGCCGGGACGCATGCCGGATAGCGCGCTGTCCTGCGCCGCGAGCGCGATCAATTGCTGGCGCGCGGCCATCAGCTTGTCGTGGCCCTGCCCGGCGCGATCTTCCAGTTCGAAGTCGAGACCGCTCTGCGTACCGAGCTCCTGAATGGCCGGCGGATTGAGCGCGAAAATCTGCGCGTCGCGCGAGGCGGCGAAGTGCATGTTGGCGCGCTGGATGATCGCCGCCGCCGAACCGTCGCTGCCACGCCGCGTGCTCCAGTCCTTGAGCTTGACGAAGGCGAGGCCATTGTTCTGCCCCGAGCCGTTGAAGCTGAAGCCGGTCAGCGCGATGATCTTGTCCACCTGCGGCAGGCCGAGGTAATACGCCTCGACCTTTTTCACGACTTCCAGCGTCTGCGCGGCGGGCGTGCCGGCGGGCGCTGAAATCGACGTGATGATGATCCCCTGATCCTCGTCCGGCAGGTAGGACGACGGCAGCTTCATGAAGAGCAGAGCAACCACGCCCCCAATCAGCACGTAGATCACCATATAGCGCATCGGCTTGCCGATCACACGCGCGACCGTCGAATCGTAACGATCGGTTCCACGCGCCAGCACACGGTTGAACCAGCCGAGCACGCCGCGCTTCGTGTGGTGCTCGACGTCCGTGCGCCGCAGCATGGTCGCGCACAGCGCCGGTGTCAGCGTCAATGCGAGGAATACGGAGAGCAGCATCGCCGCGACGATGGTGATCGAGAACTGCCGGTAAATCGCGCCCGTTGACCCCGAGAAAAACGCCATTGGAATGAACACGGCAATCAGCACGGTCGTAATGCCGACCAGCGCGCCGGTGATCTGCTTCATCGCCTTGCGGGTGGCTTCGACGGGCGATAGTCCCTCTTCCGCGATCAGCCGCTCGACGTTTTCAACGACCACGATCGCATCGTCCACCAGCAGCCCGATCGCAAGCACGAGCCCGAACATCGAAAGCACGTTAATCGAAAAGCCCACCGCCGACATCACGGCAAACGTGCCGAGCAACGCGACCGGCACGACGATGGTCGGAATCAACGTAGCGCGCAGGTTTTGCAGAAACACGTACATCACGACGAAGACCAGCATCACCGCTTCGATCAGTGTCTTCACCACCTCTTCGATCGAGATGCGCACGAACGGCGTGGTGTCGTACGGATAGTCGACCACCACGTTGTGCGGCAATTGCCCGCTCAGTTCGTTGAGCTTGGCGCGCACCGCTTTGGCCACGCTCATCGCGTTCGCGCCGCTCGCCAGCTTGACCGCGAGCGAGGCCGCCGGCTTGCCGTTCAGACGCGAGTCCGTGCTGTAATCGTCGCCGCCGACCTCGACGCGCGCGACGTCCTTCAGCATGACCTTCGAGCCATCGCTATTCACGCGCAGCAGGATTGCGCCGAACTGCGCGGGCGTGGTGAGCAAACTCGAAGCCGAGATGGTCGCGTTGAGCGCCTGCGTCTTCGTGGAAGGCGAGCCGCCGATCTGGCCGACCGAGAGTTGCACGTTCTGATTCGTGATCGCGGTGGTGGCATCGCCGGCAGTCAGACCGACGGCCTGCAGCTTTACCGGATCGAGCCAGATACGCATGGCGTGCTGCGCGCCGAACAGTGTCACGTCGCCGACGCCGTCGATCTGCGTGAGCGGGTCTTCGATCTGCGTTGCGATGATGTTGCCGAGGTCGATGGAATTCATACTGCCGTCGGCGGACGAGAGCGACACAATCATCAGAAACGCATTGGCTGCCTTCGCGACCTGCACGCCCTGGTCCTGAACCGTCTGCGGCAGCGACGAACTGGCCTGCTCGACCTTGTTCTGCACCTGCACCTGGGCAATGTCGGCATTGGTGCCCTGCTGAAACGTGAGCGTGATGGTGGCCTGTCCGGCCGAACTGCTGGTGGACGACATGTAGAGCAGATGGTCAATGCCGCTCAGTTTCTGCTCGATCACCTGCGTGACGGTGGTCGCCACGGTTTCGGCCGAGGCGCCCGGATACGTCGCCGTGATCTGCACGGAAACCGGTGCCACGCTCGGATACTGTTCGACCGGAAGCGTCCCGATGGAGGCGCCGCCAATCATCATGATGACGATAGCGATGACCCACGCGAGGATCGGTCGGTTGATAAAGAAACCTGCCATGAGTGTCTCGCTTTAGCTATGTGCGGCCGACGTGGTGTCCGCGGTGGCGGGCGCACCCGAGATGGCGGGCGATTCGACCGGCTTCACAACACCACCCGCACGCGCTTTCTGCGATCCGGCGACGATCACACGATCGCCCGCCTTGAGGCCGCGCGTGACGAGCCAGTCGGCGCCTGAAGCGGTGTCAGCCGTGACGGGCGTCTGCGTGACCTTGTTGTCGGCGTCGACCGTCAGCACGCTCGCCGAGCCGTCGGATGCACGCGAGACCGCGAGTTGCGGCACCGTGATCGCCTGCTGGCTCACGCCCTCTTCAAGCCGCGCGCGCACGAACATGCCGGGCAGCAACACGCCGTCCGGATTCGGGAACACGCAACGCAAGGTGACTGAGCCAGTGGTGGCGTCGACGGTGATATCGGAAAACAGCAGCTTGCCTGGCTGCGTGTACGTGCTTCCGTCTTCCATCACGAGATGAACAACCGCGCCGTCCGGGCCCGCCTGTTGCAACTGGCCACTGGCAAATTCTTTCTGCAGCCGCAACCAGTCGGCGGAAGAGCGCGTGACGTCGAGATACATCTCGGTCGTCGCCTGGACCGTCGCGAGCGCGGTGGTCTGCTCCGCGGTGACGAGCGCGCCTTCAGTCACGCTCGATTTGCCGATGCGTCCTGCGATGGGCGCAACGACTTTCGTATAACCGAGATTGATCGCAGCAGTCTTCAATGCGGCACGGTCGGAGACCACGTCGGCCTTCGCTTCCTCCAGGGAGGCGACGGCGTCGTCGTAGTCCTGCTTGCTCACGCCTTCGATCTTCGACAGTTCGGCGTAGCGGGTGGCCTTGGTCTGCGCGGCGCTCGCTGTCGCCTCGGCTTTGGCGAGCGTACCGACGGCCTGGTCGTAAGTTGCCTGGTAGCTGGACGGGTCGATCTGGTAAAGCACCGCGCCGACTGCGACCAACGCGCCTTCAGTGAAGAGGCGCTTTCTGACGATGCCTTCGACCTGCGGCCTGACCTCGGCGATACGGATCGCCGACAGTCGCCCGGACAATTCGGTACTCGACACCACGGTGTGCGGCGCGATCGTCTGGACGCCAACTTCAGGAACGGACTGTGGTGGTCCATGCGGTGCCTGCTCGCCGCAACCCGCCAGCCAAAACGTGGCGGCGGCGACTGCAGCGGCAAGATAGGTGAATCTCGGTACGCGCGAGGAAGGTCCGGACGCGGTAGGGTTATTCGGCATGCTGTGGGCATCCTTCGACTCAATCGACAAAGGGCCGTCTGGCATGCGTCTCTGAGGAAACCGCGTAACGCCACCAGCGGCGAGAGGTGGCCCAGCATAGTGAGCGGCGTCTTACGGTGGCTTAGGCGAGGATTACGAGTTGTAACGAGGCGCGTGGTGTGGCGATGAATCGGACGGCGTGACGTTGACCGGTACTGGTTGCTTCACGCAGCCAGACAGAACCGAAGGCAGCTACCGTAATAAACTGTAAGCGCAGATAAGAACCCGAAACCGCTGCCATCGCGCGATTCGCTATATTGCGACGTGCGACAGGCGCGCGGCCGCGCCGTCCGTCAATTGTCCTCATCGATCAGGGCCCAGCCATGTCAGACACGCCCATCCAGGTTTTACTGGTCGACGACGACGCCGACCTTCGTGACCTGCTCAGAACCTTCTTTCAACAACGCGGCATCGAGATGTCCGTGTTGCACGACGCGAACCATCTGGCACGCCGGCTGGAACGCGAGCGACCCTCGATCATCGTGCTCGATCTGATGATGCCGGGCGTCGACGGACTCAGCGCGCTCAGGCAATTGCGTGCGAATGGCGACACGATTCCCGTGATCATGCTGACAGCGCGCGCGGATGGCGTGGATCGCATAATAGGTCTGGAACTCGGCGCCGACGACTATCTCGGCAAGCCGTTCATGCCGCAGGAGCTGCTCGCGCGTATTCATGCGGTGTTGCGCCGTCATGCGCAGCCATCGGGGTCCACGGCTACGGCGCTCGAAAAGCGTGAAGCGCTGCGCTTCGGCCGCTTCCGGCTCGACTTCGCGAGGCGCACCCTGTTTCGCGATGACGAAGCGCTCAAGCTGACCGGCGGCGAATATGCGCTGCTCGAAGTGCTCGCCGCGCATCCAATGGAAACGCTGTCGCGCTCCAAGCTCGTCGATCTGCTGCATGGACCGCACTCGGAAGTGACCGAACGCGGTATCGACGTGCCGGTGTGGCGCCTGCGCCGTCTGCTTGAAGACGACCCGGCCAATCCGCGCCGGATCCAGACAATACGCGGCATCGGCTATATGTTCGTGCCCGGCGGCAATGACGATGAAGAATCCCTTTAACACACTGTTCGGCCGGCTCTCATTGATGACGGTGAGCCTGATCGTGCTGGTGCACATCATCGGAATCGTCCTCGTGGACCGCGAGCGCGGCCAGATCGACGCCGGTCATGCGCAGCGCGCTTTGCTTCTCGCGGTAGAGGCCAGGCAGGACGGCACGCTCACCGCTTCCCATGTCGCGGCAACGCTCGGTGTGTCTTATGTGAGCGCGCAAGACGCGATCCGGTATGGCTGTCCCGCGCCGTGTGAAAACACCTCGGGTCCGTTCGAACACGACTTGCGCGAGAAGTTGCCAGCAGGCAGCCAGGTCGTAGCCGACGGCGAGAACGGCACAGTCTGGGTCCATTACGCCGGCAATCCAGGCTGGCTCGAAATGCAAAACTCGACGCTGCCGGCGCGTCGCTTCCTGGGCGCATCGGCGATGATGCTGGTGCTGGCGGTGATCATCGCGTTGCTCGGCGCGTGGCAATTGCAACGGCCATTGCATCGGCTGGCACTCGCAGCGCGCGAGTTCCGCATCGGCCATCGCGCGCCGGTTGTGGAGGCGAGCGGCCCGCGCGAGCTGAAAGAACTGATTGGCGACTTCAATCAGATGGTGCATGAACTTGCGCAAGCCGAGCAGGAGCGCGCGGTGATGCTGGCCGGCGTGGCGCACGATCTGCGCGCGCCGATCACGCGCATGCAGGTGCGTGCGGATCTGCTGCCGGACGAAGCGAACCGCCGCGGCTTCTTGCGGGACTCGGAATCGTTGTCGCGCATCGTCACGCAGTTTCTCGACTTCGCACGTGAGACGGCGGATACCTCACCAAGCACCAGCGTCGACGCCCACTGTCGCCGGCATTACGGCGACAGTCTCGCGGACGATGCGCTCGTGCGCCTCGATCTACAAGCCGGAGATGGTTTTGGGTTGCCGCTTGTCGACCTCGACCGGATTCTGACCAATCTGATCGAGAACGCGCTCACTTACGGCGAGCCGCCGGTGGAAATTTCGACGTCCCGCCGCGATGGCCAGTACACGCTCGAGGTGCGCGATCACGGCGGCGGCATTCCCAGCGGTCAACTGGATCGTGCGCTGCAACCGTTCGTGCGACTCGATGAAGCGCGTAGCGGCGATGCGCACTGCGGGCTCGGGCTCGCGATCGTGCGGCGTCTCGTGCGATATAACGGCGGCGTTTTTCATGCCGATAACGCCGCAGATGGCGGTTTCGTGGTGACGCTTACGTTTCCCGCTTAGTTGTCGGCTTCGTTATCGGCTTCGCTATCGACTTAGTTTCGGCTTGGTTTACTGCTCAGCCTTGAGCGGTACTGTCAGGAACGACGATCGCGCTGTGCGGTCCGCCGCCGGGGCCGCCGGGTCCACCACCAGCCGGGCCTCCGCCGCCCCAACCCGGAGGCGGCCCCCACCAGCATCCGCTCAAGGTTGCGCTCAGTGCGGCCAGCGCCGCGATTGCCAATAACTTCTTCATGCTTTCTCCTTCGATTGATCTACGGTCACGCAAAGTCGTTGCTTGAGTGGCGACGACGCGCGTTATCCGCAACTTATCAATCAGCGAGAGTTCATGTTTTACGGCGTCGTTACAAGATGACGAGGCGGAGCCGTTTCTGCCACGCAAACGCGGAGGTGTGCGTCGCCGTGCGGCGCAGGTGACACGGCTTTTGCGGCGTGGGACGGCGCAAGGTGTCGCGCACACGCTTTGTTTGTATATGGAAGAGGATGTAAGGAGATTGGCGGTATCGGTCTTGCTCCGGGGCGCACCAGGGTGAGGTTTGGACCGCTCGCCGCATCACCGTCGGCGACCATGACGAGGACTCCCTGGAAATCCTCACCTTATTTCAGGTGCGCGTTCAGCAAGGTAATTGCTCACCTCCTGGAATCACTCACCTTTGCAGATCATCTCCTGGAATTCCTCACCTTAGCGCGTCTTTGCATGCTCCCAAGGTGCTGTTTGACTCATGGAATGACTCACCTCTGACGGAGATGACACCGTCTCCTGGAATTCCTCACCGTTGATCGAGGTGGCGCCATCTCCTGGAATTCCTCACCATTCTTCACTGCTCGATGAACTCCCGGGCGAGCTTGCGTGCTGCGTTCGCAAACATGAGGATGTCCACGCCGGTCGCGACGAATGTGCATCCAAGCTCGAGATAGCGACGCGCGAGCACCGGGTCCGAGGTCAACGTGCCGGCCGCCTTGCCGGAAGCGATGATGGTGCGCATCGCCGCTTCGATCGCGTTCTGCACCTCCGGATGCCCGGGCTTGCCGCGATGGCCCATCGACGCGGCCAGATCCGCAGGCCCGATAAAGACGCCATCAACGCCGTCAACCGCGCATATCGCCTCGAGATTGTCGAGCGATGTGACCGTCTCCGCCTGCACGAGCAGGCAGATCTCACTGTCCGCGATATCCAGATAGTCAGTACGCAAGCTCCAGCGCGACGCACGTCCCACCGCACTGCCCACACCACGAATTCCATGGGGCGGATAGCGTACGGCGGCCACGCACGCGCGGGCCTGATCCGCGGTATCGATCATCGGAACGAGGAGGTTACGTGCGCCGATATCGAGTAAGCGCTTGAGCAACGCCGGATCACCGTTCACGGGTCGCACGACGGCTTCGGCGGAATACGGCGCGACCGACTGCAATTGCGCAAGAATGCTGCGCACGTCGTTCGGGGCGTGCTCGGCGTCGATCAACAGCCACTCGAAGCCGGCAGTCGCGCTGACTTCGGCCAGGTAAGCATCGGCCATCGAAAGCCAGAAACCGATCTGTCGTTGACCATTTGCAAGCGCCGCCTTGAATGGGTTAAGCGCTGACATCGACGTTGCGTTCATCACGATTTCTAGCCTCCGCGGGGACTTGATTGAATTGAATGGGCTCCACCTTTCCGAGCAGGAACAGGTAATTGAGGATCGCGATCACGATCAGCGCCGACGAGAACAGCAGCGCGGGAATGAAAGAGCCGGTTGCACCGACGATCGCGCCGGTGACGATCGGACCGACCACGCCACCCATGTTCGAGACGGTGTTCTGGATGCCCGCCACCCGCGACACCATATTCCCCGGCGCGACATCACCCGGTAGTGCCCAGACCTGGGATGCGGCAACGGTCGTGCCCGACTTCGCCACGCAGAGCAATGCGACGGCCACGAGCGGAGAAGTCGCGAACGCTGCGAGTCCGATGCTTGACGCCATCACCAGGCCGACGACGAGAAACAGTTTGCGGGTCGCGGTGAGCGACAGCCGTCCGGAGGCATACACACGATCGGAGGCCCAGCCCGCGAATACCTCGACGATCATCGAAAGTACGAGCGGCAACGAAGCCATGAAGCCCATCTCCATCAGGCTCATGCCGCGCTCCTTGACGAGATACGTCGGCAGCCAGGTGATGAAGAAGTAGGAGTTGTAGTTGATCATGAAGAAGCCGATACACATGGCCCAGATGTTCCGATGTGCAAACAGCCTATGCCAGGGGACATCGGCGGTCGCGCCCACGCCGTCGCAGCGCGACACCGCTTCGTCATTGCGGATATGGGCAAGCTCGGCCGCATTCACGCGTCGGTGATCCGCCGGCGAGTCCCTGAACACGAACACCCAGACGACGCACCAGATGAGACCCAGCACACCGGTGATCGCAAAAGTGACCTTCCAGTCGAACGTCGCCAGCAGCCAGGCGATCAGCGGCAGCGCCACCGCTCCTCCAAGCTTCGATCCGCTATCGAAGATGCCCGCCACCGTCGCGCGTTCCTTGCGCGGAAACCATCGCGAGGCGATGCCCGCGTTACTGGGGTAGGCGCCGGCTTCGCCGATGCCCAGCATGACCCGCAGGAGCACGAGGGACTTGAAGCCGGTGGCGAGTCCGGTTACGGCCGTCGCAAGCGACCACCAGAACACCGACGCACCCAGCACGATCTTCTGTCCGAAGCGATCGGCGAGCATGCCCGCAGGCAATTGCAGCAACGCATACGACCAGAAGAACGCCGACATCACGATGCCCATCTCCATCGCGCTGAGATGGAACTCCGCCTGAAGATGAGGGGCCGCGGCGGACAGCACCGTCCGGTCGATATAGTTGATGGCAATGGCCGACCACATCAGACCGGCCACCAGCCAGCGCACTTTGCTGCGTGGCGCCTGTTGCAAGGCTTGGTTCAATCTCTGTCTCCGCTTTTTTGTAGGAATGAGGTGGCGTTTCAGCTCACGATGCCCATATGCCAGGGCACAAATTCGTGATCGCCCAGCCCGAGCAATTCACTACGGGTGCGCTCGCCCGACGCAGCTCGAAGGATGTGCTCGAAGATATCCTTCCCCATCTCCTCGACCGACCGCTCTCCATCAAGGACAAGTCCGCAATTGATGTCCATATCGTCGCGCAACCGCTTGAACATCGGCGTGTTGCTCGCGAGCTTGAGCGTGGGCGCGGGCTTCGAGCCGAACATGGAGCCGCGGCCGGTCGTGAAACAGATCAGGTTTGCGCCACTTGCAATCTGCCCGGTCACCGCAACGGGATCGTAGCCGGGCGAATCCATGAAGACAAAGCCGGCCCGATCGATCGGCTCGGCGTATTCATAGACAGCCTGCAGCGGCGTCGTGCCGCCTTTCATCGCCGATCCGAGCGACTTTTCGAAGATGTTGGCGAGTCCACCCTTCTGATTACCCGGCCCGACGACACCGTTGAATTGTCCGTTGTGGCCGCGCGTATAGCGCTCCCACCACGCAAGCCGGTCGAGCAGTTTCTGGCCGACCTCCGGTGTTACCGCACGGCGCGTCAGCATGTATTCAACGCCGTGAATCTCGGGGGTTTCGGAAAGAATGGCCGTACCACCATGTCGCACCAGAATATCCATGGCCGCGCCTAGGGCCGGATTGGCCGTGATGCCCGAAAAGCCATCGGAGCCGCCACATTCCAGACCGATTTTGATGTGGCTCGCCGACACCGGGCGACGCTCGATATCGTTCGCCAACGGCAGCATCTTCTGTATGGCAGCGATCCCCGCATCGATCGTTGCCCGGGTGCCACCTTCGTCCTGCATCACCAACGCATGGACCGACGTACCGACATGGAGCCCTTGTGAATCGAGCAGGTCGCCCACCTGATTGCGCTCGCAACCTAACCCGACGATCAGCACCCCGGCAAGATTGGGATGACGCGCATAGCCGGCGAGCGTGCGGCGCAGCACGTCGAAGTGCTCGCTGGGTGAGGACATCCCGCAGCCGCTGGTCTGCGCGAACGCGACCACGCCATCGACATTGGGATAAGCCGCAAGCCGCTCCGGCGTAAACCAGGCGGCGATATTCTTGATAACGGTCGACGAACAGTTGACTGATGCCAGAATCCCGATGAAGTTGCGCGTCGCGACCCGCTCGTCGGGCCGAACGATACCGTTAAATGTGGCCCGTTCAGCTTCCGCCACGTACTCGACCGGACGCACATCGAGACAGAAGCCCGGATCGCGCTCGAAATCAATCAGTTCGACGTTGTGAGTGTGGACGTGATCACCCGCCTCGATGTCGCGAGCCGCGAGGCCAATGACCGTGTCGTATTTACGGATCGGCTCACCACGGGGGACGTGACAGGCGGCGACTTTGTGGCCCGCGGTGACTTGCGCGCGTATGCGGATCGTCGCATCTCCGATGCATAGTTGCTGCCCGATCGACAGCGATTCTCGCGCGATCAGTACATTGTCCGCGGCGTTAAGCCGGATCAGCGGCTCGCTCAACACCGTACCAGCCTGCGACATGATGCTCTCCCTGTCTCTCAAGTCCTGGGCGCACGCACTCGGTTCGCGCCAATCGCCTTTTTTCTGATTAATGTTACCGGTTCATGTAACCGGTAACATACGACGCATGGTAGTATGGTTTTGCCATAATCGCCAGCAACTTTTTTTGGGCCTGAGTGATCAACGTCGTGAGCAAACCGCCTACTACCCTGCTTGCCCCTGTCGAACGCAGCGCCTCCCGGCGCGCCCGCAAGAACTCCGGCCGCGTGACGCTGAGCGATCTCGCGACGCTCGTCGGCGTGACGAAGGTGACCGTCTCACGCGCACTGAACACGCCGGAGCTGGTTTCGGTCGATACGCTGGAGCGCGTCCAGGCGGCCGTCCGGCAAACCGGGTATACGCCCGACCTCATCGCCGGTTCGCTGGCGTCGACTCGCAGCCGTCTCATCGTCGCGTTGATTCCGGCGATGGCGGGGAGCGTGTTTCAGGAAACCGTCGGCGCCCTGACGACCGAGCTTGCCGCTGCGGGCTACCAGTTGCTGATTGGACAAAGCGGATACGACGAGTCGCGCGAGGACGCCCTGCTTGATGCGGTGATCGGCCGACGGCCCGCCGGCATCGTACTGACCGGCGTCATTCATTCCCATAGTGCGAGGCAAAAGCTGCGCGCGTGCGGCATTCCTGTCGTCGAGACCTGGGACCTGACACGCGAGCCCATCGACATGCTGGTCGGCTTCTCTCATGAGAACGTTGGGAAGGCTGCTGCGGATTTTCTGAAGACGCGTGGCGTGCGGCGGCCCGCTGTCGTCACACCCAGCGACAGGCGGGCGCAGGCCCGCACCAAAGCGTTCCTCAAAGCGTTCGGAAACGGCAAAACCATCTCCGCGATCCCTGTGGTGACGGTCGAGTCACCCGCGAATCTGGGCGACGGGCGACGGGCGCTGAAAGGCTTGCTCGACACGCACGCCGATATCGACGCCGTTTTTTGTGGCGCGGATATTCTGGCACTGGGCGTGTTGATGGAAGCGGAGTACCGGGATATCGCAGTGCCAGAGAAACTGCGTGTGATTGGTTACGGTGATCTGAATTTTGCGAAGGACACCACGCCACCGTTGTCGACCATGAGAGTCGACGGCACGAGAATTGGAACGCTTGCGGCAACCATGCTGGTTGATCGGATTGAGAATCGTGCTGGCGGTGAGCCAATCGTCGATGTGGGGTTCAGTCTGATCGAGCGGGAGAGTACCTAGTGTCGTGGAGCTCTGTTAGCTCCGTGGGCGGCTAAGACAACGACTCCCTGGAAATCCTCACCTTATTTCAGGTGCGTACTCAACGCGGCGATTTCTCACCTCCTGGAATCGCTCACCTTTGGCGAGCGATCTCCTGGAACGGCTCACCTCTCACAGACGTGATGTCGTGCTCCCTGGAACAGCTCACCTTTCGTCGAGGTGGTTGGGTCTCCTGGAATTCCTCACCTTTGGCGGCGTTGACGATATTTCATGGCGCTCCTCACCTTTGACTACGATGACGCCGTCTCCTGGAATTCCTCACCATCCTGGAATCGCTCACCCTTGCAGACTAGAACTTCACCTTCACCTGAAACCCGATCGTGAACGGAAGATTGTCCGAGGGGATCGGCGGAATCACAATGAAGTTAGCGCCGACGCGCTTGTAGTCGACCATTACGATCGGCGCGACCACTGGCCCGATCGTGTGGTTACGGCCGAGGCCCCAGTTTCCGTAGTTATAGCCCGAGATGATCCCGCCCATCGCCGCAATCCGCACGATCCCCCAGTGCGCGAACTCCGGCGCCCAGACGCCGCCGCCATAGTACGAAGGCCGCCGCAGCGAGTTGCGAAAGCCGCCGGCAGTCAGCGCCCATTGATTGTTGAGCCAGCATTCGACGCCAAGGCCAGGATTGAACTGCTCGAAGTGGGTATTGGGATCGGGATTGATGTGATACGAGCCGAGCATGGCGTCGACCCATACGCCGCCGTCGCACCAATTGCCCGCATGCGCAGCGGACGCTGCGGCGAGGCTCGCGACGAGCGCTACGGCCGCGTGTCGAATCTGCTTTTTTGTCTGACGAAAATGCATGTATTCTCCGCCACCGATCGAATGCCGGTGTCATCTATGTTCCAGGTATTCTTGCTTGTCGTCCGTCGCGCACTGTACCTCAACCCGCACTGGCGATGTGGAGGACACGCTCGGGCGCGCGGGCACGAGACATGCCCCACGGCGCAGATGCAACGATAACGGAGAACCGATGGCAGAGCGGTGAACACCCGGCAGGTGTCCACCTTCAACCTCTGAGGGGCCTAGAGGCCGAGGTCGGACAGGCCCGGATGATCGTCGGCACGGCGACCCAGCGGCCAATGATAAAGACGGTCGGCCTCGCGGATCGGCAGATCGTTGATGCTGGCATGACGGCGCGCCATCAGCCCGTGTTCATCGAACTCCCAATTCTCGTTGCCGTATGAGCGGAACCAGTTGTTCGAGTCGTCGTGCCACTCGTAGGCAAAGCGCACAGCGATGCGGTTACCCGTGAATGCCCATAGTTCCTTGATCAGGCGGTAGTCGAGTTCCTTTGCCCATTTGCGACGCAACAGGCCGACGATCTCCGCGCGGCCATGCGTGAACTCGGCACGGTTGCGCCAGACGCTATCCGGTGTGTACGCGAGCGACACGCGTTCGGGGTCGCGGGTATTCCAGCCATCTTCCGCCGCGCGCACCTTCTGGATCGCGGTTTCGCGTGTGAACGGGGGTAGTGGCGGGCGGGTTTCGATCGGGTCGGCCATGGTGTGTGTTTCCTCAGTCAGGTTTCTGTACGCCGGGATGGCGGTCGTTTGCGTCGGGCTTCACTTGGGGACTTGCTCGCGGACTTACCTGCGAGTGGGTTCGATTCGCTTGCAGACTCTGTATTGAGCAAAGCTTCAGCGACGGCTCGCGCGTCTAGTGCGGCGTCGGCCTCACCACTCACCAGCGCCACGGCGATGGCGCCGTCGAGCAGGATCAGCCATTGGCGCGACAAGCGCGCGGCGCGGCGAGCGTCCATGCCCGATTCGGCCGCGTAGTCATCGCACTGGGTCCGCACGAACACGAGCAGGCGTTCCTTGTGTTCACGCGCGACGATCCGGATCGGATCCTCCGCGGAAGCGATTTCGCCGGCCGCGTTCAGAAACGCGCAACCGTGAAAGTCCTCCGACGCAAACCATTCGCGCAGCACGTCGAACATGCCGAGCAGGTGTGCGCGCGCAGTCTTGCCGTGCTGCAACGTGCCCGCGATAAACCAGTTCATCCAGCGTTCGTCGCGCCGCTCCAGCGCGGCGGCGACAAGCGCGTCTTTCGATTCGAAGTGCGTGTAGAAGCTTTTGCGCGCAGTACCGGATTGCTTGACGATCGCATCGACACCGGTGGCGTGGATGCCGCCGGCGTAGATCAACGCTTCAGCGGCGTCGAGCAGCCTTTCACGCGCGCTGCCGGACGCAGCCGATTCAGTTGGGGTTTGAGTAGCCATATGCGAAGGGTAGAACGATCATTCTCCTTCGTCAAGTTTTTGTGTGCTTCGGCGGATTGCTGCGCTTGCTGCTATTGTGATGAGGATCGATCAACTGGAATGAATCTCATGAGTCGCTCTCCTGTGCGCACAACACTGGTACGTGCGTTGCTCAGCGCATTGCTGCTGACTTCGATGGCCTGCACGCCTTTGCAAGTGCTCACCCATACGGTCAGCCAGAACGAAGCACGTGTGCCGCCCGGCCGCTACGATCTCGATCGGGACCATTGCAGCATCACCTTCGACATCGATCACTTCAAGTACTCGCGCTTTACGATGCGCTTCGATCGCAGGCAGGGGCAACTCGACTGGAACGAAGGCGGGATGGACAAGAGTAGCGTGGCGATTACGATCGACGCCGCGAGCATCGATACGAATGTGCCGCTACTCGACAAGATGGTGAAGAGTGACAGCATGCTCGACGTCGCACGCTATCCGGAGCTGCGTTTCACCAGCACGCACTTTGAGCGCACCGGCGAATCGCGCGGCACGTTGACCGGCGATCTGACGATTCACGGCGTTACGCAACCCGTGACACTCGATGTGACCTTCAACGGCTTCGCGCCCGATCCGCTCACGAAAAAAGACACGCTCGGATTTTCCGCGGACGGTCATTTCAGCCGCGCGAAGTTCGGTTTGTCGACGTGGTATCCGGCTGTCGGCGACGATATTCATGTGCGTGTTCAGGCTGAGTTCGAAAAAACGCCCGCAGGCGCGTGAGCGCGGTGCGGGCGTATTGTTTCAGCAGTTGCGCTTGAGTGCAGCGCTGTTTCAAATCACGCAGCGGTCCAGTCAAGAATCACCTTGCCGCTCTCACCCGAGAGCATCGTGGCAAACGCTTCCTGATAATCGTCGACCTTGAAGTGGTGCGTGAGGATCGGCGAGAGATCCAACCCGCTTTGCAGCATCGCGACCATCTTGTACCAGGTCTCGAACATCTCGCGGCCGTAAATGCCCTTGATTTCGAGGCCTTTGAAGATCACCTGGGTCCAGTCGATTGCAGTCTGCGCGGGCGGAATGCCGAGCAGCGCAATCTTGCCACCGTGGTTCATCGCTTCAAGCATGCTGGTGAAAGCGCTCGGTACACCTGACATTTCCAGCCCGACATCGAAACCTTCGGCCATGTGCAGATCGGCCATCACGTCGCGTAACGATTCACGTGAGACGTTCACCGCACGCGTTGCGCCCATCTTGCGCGCGAGTTCGAGACGATAGTCGTTGACGTCGGTGATCACCACATTGCGTGCGCCGACGTGCTTCGCAATCGCCACCGCCATGATGCCGATCGGCCCGGCGCCCGTGATCAGCACGTCTTCGCCGACCAGGTTGAACGACAGCGCGGTATGCGTGGCATTGCCGAACGGATCGAAAATCGCGGCGAGATCATCGGAGATTTCAGGCGGGATCTTGAACGCGTTGAACGCGGGAATCACGAGGTATTCGGCGAATGCGCCTTCGCGATTCACGCCAACGCCCACCGTATTGCGGCACAAATGCCGGCGTCCCGCACGACAGTTTCGACAGAAGCCGCAGGTGATATGTCCTTCGCCCGACACGCGATCGCCGATCGCAAAGCCGCGCACTTCCTGCCCCATCTCGACAATTTCGCCGACGTATTCGTGGCCGACATGCATCGGTACCGGAATCGTCTTTTGCGCCCAGTCGTCCCATTTCCAGATGTGGATGTCGGTACCGCAGATCGCAGTGCGCGTGATACGGATCATCACGTCGTTGTGACCGACTTCGGGCTTCTTCACATCCGTCAGCGTGAGACCCGGTGCGCGTTCGAGTTTTGCCAATGCTTTCATGTGCGCCTCCGCTTCAGATGATGCCGAGTTGACGGCCGACGCGCGCAAATGCGTCGACAGCTCGATCGATTTGTTCCGGCGTGTGCGCGGCGCTCATTTGCGTGCGGATTCGCGCGCGGCCTTTGGGCACCACGGGGAACGAGAAGCCGATCACGTATACGCCTTCCTTCAACAAGGCGTCGGCCATGTTCGAAGCGAGTTGCGCGTCGCCGAGCATGACCGGAATGATCGGGTGTTCGCCGGGCACGAGCGTGAAGCCGAGCGCGCTCATCGCACGGCGGAAATGCGCGCCGTTTTCGCGCACGCGCGCGCGCAGTTGCGCGCCTTCGTCGCTGGCGAGCAATTCGAGTACTTTCAGCGAGGCGGCAGCGATGCTCGGCGTCAGCGTGTTCGAGAACAGATAGGGACGTGAGCGTTGACGCAGCAGATCGATGACTTCCTGGCGCGCAGCAACGTAGCCGCCCGATGCGCCGCCCAGTGCTTTGCCGAGCGTCCCGGTAATGATGTCGACGCGCGACAGCACACCGCAATGTTCCGGCGTGCCGCGCCCATGTTCGCCGACGAAACCGACCGCGTGCGAATCGTCGACCATTACGAGTGCGCCATAGCGGTCGGCCAGATCGCAAATGCCGGCGAGGTCGGCGATGATGCCGTCCATCGAGAAGACGCCGTCGGTAGCGATCAGCTTGAAGCGTGCGCCGGCAGCATCGGCTTCTTTCAGCCTGGCTTCGAGATCCACGAGGTCATTGTTCTTGTAACGAAAGCGCTTTGCCTTCGAAAGCCGCACACCGTCGATGATGCTCGCGTGGTTCAACTCATCGCTGATGATGGCGTCGTTGTCGTCGAGCAGGGTTTCGAACAAACCGCCGTTCGCATCGAAGCAGCTGGAGTAGAGGATGCAATCATCGGTTTGCAGAAATGCGGCCAGCGCCTTTTCGAGGTCTTTGTGCACCGTTTGCGTGCCGCAAATAAAGCGTACCGACGCCATGCCAAAGCCGTCGTTATCCAGGCCAAGCTTGGCGGCCTCGATCAATCGTTCGTCGTTAGCCAGACCAAGATAGTTGTTCGCGCAGAAATTCAGCACTTTCGCGCCGTTCGCAAGACGCACGTCAGCCGACTGGGGGCTGGCAATCACGCGCTCGTTCTTGTAAAAACCGTCAGCGCGGATCTGCTCGAGTGTGCCGCGCAGATGGGCGAGGTAAAGGTCACGCATGAACCGGACTCCTGAAAGGGTGGTGCGCCCACGCGCGACATGCTCGGCACGTGCGGCATGTTCGACGTCGAGGCGGGCTGTTATAGTCGGCTGTCAGTTTTATCGGATATTTTCGTTTTTCCGAACTAAAATCCGGTATGCCGAACAACTCTAAACGATAGGTCAGTAAATGGCAAGTTCGGGAATTCGCCGCGCAGCAGCCAACGCGGCACCCATTTCAGGCGCGAGTCCGGTCCCGGCGATCGCGGCGCCGCCTCGCGTCGGCGAGCAGATTCAGCGTCTGCGCGCCGAACGGCGCATGACGCTCGACGACTTGTCGCGTGCGGCCGGTGTGTCGAAATCGATGCTCTCGGAAATTGAACGCGACAAGGCCAATCCGACGATCGCGGTCGCGTGGCGTCTGACGAACGCCCTCGGCGTCAGCCTCGATTCGCTGTTCGCGCCGCAGAAGGCGCCGGAGGCGATTGCCGTGTCGGGTCCGCACGACATCCCGACTTTGAGCGGGCACGAGGCCAAGTATCAGTTGCGTGTCTGGGGTCCAATCGAATTGGCCGGCAAGTTCGAGTGGTACGAGCTGACGTTGCAGCCGGGTGGGGCGCTGGTGTCGAACGCGCACGAACCCGGCACGCGTGAGCATCTGACGGTGCTGCAGGGATCGATCGAGATCGAGGCGGCGGGCGCGACGAAGCGGCTCAAGGCCGCGGACACCGCGCGCTATGTCGCCGACGAGCCGCACGCGATCCGCAACGCGGGAAAGGGCGAGGCGAAAGCGCTGCTGGTGGTGATTCACGGCTGAGGGACAGGCGCACCTTTGCTGGCTGTTGGCGGAAATGGGCTGAGTTGGTCGGTTGGCTAAGGTTGCGCGAGACACTGTATATTTGTACAGTACAGGGTGTCGACTGGAGCCGATAATGAACGACCTGACCACCGAACAAGCCGAGCATGCTCTGGCCGCGCTGCGCTATCAAACTGCGGCGCGCGATCTTGAACACATCGTGCGCAACATCGCCGCGCGCTACATCGTCCAACAGGTGCCGCTCTCGTGGCGCCTGCTTCATGCAATCGAAGCCGAAGCGTTGGCGGACCTCGGGTTTGCCAGCCGGCACGACGCGATCATGCTCGGGCTGTTCCAGCGCCCGTCCGAGTTGCCCTATCCGGAAACGGACGAGGCGGTGGACTTCGGCACATCCACCGCATTGCCGGCAGTGTTTGCCTTTGCCGTCTCGGCCTATGAAGAGGCGGCACGCCGCGCCGCACAACCTGCATCTAAAAGCGCGCATCTAAAGCACGCGCGGGCGTGGGGCGACTGAGTTAGGCGCTGTACTTTCATTGGTTGCCACCTACAATATGCGCAACTAACGGAAGGATAGCCTATGTCACCTCCTAATCTGTCCGACCCGGTTCCACGCCCTGCACCGTCAACCGATCTCTTCGATCAGGAACGGGAAGACTGGCGCCGCGATCCGCAAATCGCGTTCGACGCGTGGCTTGCCAAGCAACATTTCAGGCGCTCTTCCGCTGAAGTTTATCAAGCGCAGTGGGGGCTTTTCCTCGACTGGCTTGCGGTTCGCCAAAAGAGTCTGGTCACGGTCGATACGCAAACCATCGCCGAATTCGTGGGCGGACTTGCAATCCGAAAACCGCAACGTGTGAGATATTTGCGGCTCATTGAACGGGTGCTGGACCACGTACGCGAAATCGAATCTGCCTCGACCAATCCTGCACGCTTCATTGCTCAGGATGGCGAGGCAGCATGGCGGAACGCACGCGATAACGAGCCGACCGGGTTTCTCAATCATGCAGAACGCGCCGCGCTCATTGCACATCTGTTTTCGCCGTTGCCGGTTTTATCCGTGGCGCAACGCTGGCGAGAGCGACGTGACCGTGCATTGATCGCTGTGTTTCTCGGCGGTGGCATCAAGACCGGGGAGGCAGCCGCACTTACAGTTAGTTGCGTGAACGTCGGCTCACCGTGGGTCACGATCGAGTCCGCGAATCCGATGCTGACGCGGCGAACCCGGCTCGCGCCCTTCGCGGCCGCCGTTCTCGACGCATGGCTTGCCGAACGGCGCCTTTCCGAACTGGCCGGCAATCTGATCTTTCCCGCTTCGCCGTCAGGACGCCCAATGCACAAGGCGACCATGCTACGCGGCGTCGACGCGTTGATCGACGCGGCAGGCATTGCCGCGTCACGAGCCTCACGCGCCAGTCCGCAAACTTTGCGCAACACCTTCGCGGCAGATCTATTCGAGAGCGGAGTTGAGGCTGAACAGGTCGGACAATGGCTGGGATTTGTCCAGGCCGTGTCTGCCAACCGTTTGTATCGGGCATGGCAAAGGTGGATGGATCAGCAGGAATCGCCAGTCGTCGATGAACCGGATCCAGCCGCTCCGCCATTACCCACGCCTAGGCGCGACGGGCGTTTGACGAGGAAAGGGTGAGTGGACTGATCCTGAAAATGCTCACCCTTCGGGTCCCGAATTTCCTCACCTTTGGCGATTTATCCGTTATGACACCCGCGCCGGCGGTCATGCCGACGCTGCAATCGACCCGCTCGACAAAAACCGGCTAACCGCTTCCAGCCTTGACTCTCCGGGACCTGATGAGTGATCACATTCCGGACACTGCAGCTCGAAGCGGTGATCCACTTGCGACAACTCGGGCTCACCTTCCTCACATTTTGGGCAGCGCAGCGGCAGCTTGACATGGCCGTCCGCCGCGGTACCGATCATCGCCAGCTCGTCGGTCGTGAGCCTGCCCGCTTCGACCAGCGAACACAGCAGGTTCGCGACGGCGGGATCGATGTCCTGCTGCCCGCGCAGCGTCGCAATTTCTTTCGTCAAAACGTCCACTTCGTTCGACTGCTCGCGCAGTTGCGCGTCGAGCCGGTCGCCGCGCGCCTTGGCCGCAGCGAGTTGCTGAATAAACTCGAATTCCTTGCGACTGGCGTCACGCACCCCCGATTGGTAGGTGGCCGCCATGCTGCGCAAGGAATCGAGCTCGACCAGCATTGGCTTCACACGGCGCTCAGCTTCGGCGACGGCGTCCTTGATCTGTTGTGCATAGTGCTCGGTGCTTTGGCGCAATTCGACATGCAGCGCATCGATCCGGTCGCGGAGCGCCGCGTTGGTTGCCTGTTCGGTATCGAGGCGTTGGCGCAACGTTTCGTTTTCGCCCTCGAGTCGACGCACCGTAGCCTGCAAGCCTTCCTGGTGAGCAGTCCCATGTGTGGTGGCGCTGGATAGCTCAGTCTCGAGCGCGCGAACACGTTCCCAGGCGGCTTCTGCTCTGAGTTCGCTGCGCTTGATCGCTTCTTCCGACACATCGCGGCGAATTTCCGCTTCTCGTGCGCGTTGGTCCGCGGCGGTGACTTGCGCGCGAATTTCCTCGCGTTCGCTGTCGAGGGTGGTGCGGGCATGTACGACGGCTTCTTCGAAAAGGGCGCCCAATAATTCTCCGGCGCGATCTTCCAGTGCTTTCGGGATAGCGCCGGCGCCGACTTTTACGCGCGACACCGTTCGGATCCGCTCCCAGAAGTGGTCGATGTCCTTCGGGATGTCGCTTGCGCTGCCTGTTTGAGTCAGATCGCGAACGGCTGCCATGGACGGGCGAATGCCCAAATCGAAGAAAAGTCGCTTGCAAGCATGCAGTGACAGTTCTTGCCGTCGTGCTCCGCTAGCCCTCAACGATTCAAGCTCGTCACGGATGGCTTGCCGTTCCTGGTCCAGATTCATGTATACCTCGATATCGCTCGAATTGGATGAATCATAACAATTTACGTATTGTTTGCTACGTATTTGTTGAGGACGAGTGTTATTTCGCCAGTTGAAGTGTTTTGAGGTTGCTGGTAGCTCCGAAGATCGGAGCAAGCGTGGTTTTTCCGTGAAACAAAACGAAGACTAGCCAATAAGCTGTTGTAAATAAAGAGTTTTCAGCAGTTTCTTTTTGATCGCTCACTGTTTCACGAAGGCGTTATGGGAGCGGTGGGGTGGAGAGGCCTTGTCCGAAGGACGCGCGGGGAAAGTCTAGAGAGTAATAAAAGTAAACACCTTTGAACCCATGTTAAAAACGTTAACGCCATGGCAAACCCTTATCAGGCAGGCGTTCCCGGCCGGCAAGGTGAAGCTTTACGGGAGAGGTGGTGAGGTCTTGCGGGAGTGTTGAGTGATGAGGTTCGGGAGCCTCGGTGAGCGGGTCCGGGACAGAACGTGAGCGGGTTCAGGAGTTGCCCCAAAAGTGCGGTTTCGTTAAAGGTGAGATTTTGCGGGACCTGAGCGTCCGGGATTGCCCGGCAGTACTCAAAAGTAGGTGCGGAGCGCGACGGGCCTTAAGGTGAGCGCTTTCGGGACCACCGCGGCCGCCAATTTTTGACCTTATTCTGGCCTCGTTAACCCCATTGGTGAGTCAAGACAGGAGAAAACGCGAACTGAAGGTGAGACTTTCCGGGGCAGGGCGTCATTTTTGCCTCAATTTTGTGCATTCGGGTACTTAAGGTGAGTGTTTGCGGGAGCCGAACCTGATTTCGACCGAAATTCGGTTGGGTGCGTCGATGGGGTCGTCGATCACCCCTTGCGGAAAGGTGAGCGAATTCGGGAGACCTGGATCGAGGCGATAGCCGGCTCGTCAAAATGCCCGTTTTGGGCCCGAGGTGAGGTTTTTCGGGAGCCTTTTGGGACGTTTGTGATCGCTAAGGTGAGGAAATACGGGACCGAAATCGCCACAACGGGCCGGAAAAGCCCTACGGACGCTGTCAGAGCCATTCCGGTTTTGCGGCTATTGAAATCTTAAGGTGAGGTTTTTCGGGGCCCCTTGAGTTGCGACCGGAAACGTCGGATTTCACTGAAACGCTGTTAAAGGTGAGGATATACGGGAGCGTGTGGTCATGGCGCGGTGAATGGCGATCCAATAAGTCAATGAAATCATTGGATAATTTTTGTGCGCTGCGCAAAGGTGAGGTTTTTCGGGGGGGCTTTTTCATGCGCTGCGCAGGCCAGTTCCTGGCCCATAGGTGAGGCTTTTCGGGACCATTTATCGGTGTTTTTTCTGCCTCCCAGGTCTGGAGGCCGCGTCATTCCAAGCGCTCAGCTAGCGTTAAGGTGAGCTTTTTCAGGGGAGGTTCTCGCGACTCGGATCTCACTCTCGCGTGAATGAGGTGTCTTGCTGCCAGGTTCGGCAGCCATTTGCTCAATTGGACACGCCGCGATTGCCGTGTACATCTGTGCGGCGAAGGCCACATGGCCTCAATCGAGGCGTGTGCGTGCCGACGAGCTTCGGCCTGGCGCTTCCTAGGGAGGAGGCTCGGCGCGCTTGCCGGGTTTCTCCCCTCCCCTATCCGCTGGAATCGACAGAAGCGCGTCCGTGCCAATGATTGAGTGCGAGAGCGCTTTGCTCGCAACGTGCGTGCAGCCAAAATTCACGAAAATTTTTTTGAGGTGAGAAGATTCGGGATCGAATGGCTCCCGTTCGCGGCAGGTTAAAAAATAGGTCAGTTTTCTGGAGGCCGCGACCTGTAAGGATGCCCTGAACCTGGCGCGAAACGGGTGAGGTGAGGGTTTTCGGGAGTGGCTCGAGGTGAGTTGAGCTTCGTAAACTCACTTCACCGGGAACGGTGAGACTCGTGCTATAGACGCGTATCACCACAGCCGGTATGCTCTCGCCAAATCCCTCCTCGACCAGACGC
>NZ_JAQQEY010000003.1:0-348087 GCF_046026675.1 Paraburkholderia sediminicola
GTATCTGAAAAACTGAAAGGAGAGTGAGCGATGGACATACTCGATCGGCTCGTGCCGTACTACCGGAAATTCAACGCGCTGCCGTTTGTCGTCCAACGCACGGCGCTGATCGCGATGTTCCTAGCCTGCTTCGTTGTCGGCGTAAAGCTGCTGCCCCACTCTGAGAATCTCGCCTTCATCTTCCTCCTGACCTCGCAGGTGGGCATTGTTTGGGCTACTGGAGCGTGGCGGCTCTGGAAGCCAATCGCTGTCGTTCTTGTCATTTGCCTGCGAATTTTTTACTGAGACGCGAATTCGATGGACGAAAAAAAACGGCACCCTTTCGGGTGCCGCTGTCTTTTCAGGGGTATCAATGCGGCCGGCTGGCTGCAACGATTGCTATGCGACGCGTGCAGAAATCCCACGCCGCGTCAAAGGTCTGGTCGCGGCACGCGTACTGCTTGTTGCCCGCCGACGTCCGGTCGATCACGTCATAGGCCACCGCATCGGACTTCATCGCCGGCTGCCTGCCACCTGCAGCACCGGTAGTGCCAACGATCGCAAAATCACCGACGAGTACACGGAAAGAGCTCATTTCCATCTCCAATGAAAAAAGCCCGATGCGATATTCCCGGTGGGGATATATCCCCACCGGGCGAATTAAAGAAAACGGCAAGCCGTCGTTGCAGCCTATTCAAATCAGGCTGCCAGCGCCTGCCTCACTCCGCCCGCGGATTTACGCGGAACGATTCCCGAACCGCCGCCCGAGACGAATCGGTCGAACCACTGATTACAGAAATCCGTACCGCGCACCTTCGGACGATGTAGGAAAACCACGTAGCCTTCTTTCTTCAAACGACTAGCCAACTCAACCCCCGCTGCGACACCCGGCGATTTGCCAGTTTTGGGATCGACCTGGTCGAAGTCGACGAAGATGTGCACGACGCGGATGCCAAGACCTTCCGGAACGACAAACTGGCTAAGCAGAATCCGGTTCAGGCAATTCCATACCGGGACACCAGACTCCATGTACCCGCCGTATGCGGACTCCAGCCCTTCCGCAACGCCAATTTCACCGTTGACCGGATTCATCAGGCGCACCGCTCCACCACGGAGAGGATTGAGCGTCATATCGTTCAGCTTGTTATCAAGAATCTCGCCGGCCACCGAAATGATCTTTGCCTTCTCAGGCCTCGATCGTTCGAGGAAGGTCCGATGCAGGGTCCCCAGTCGCCCGTCAGGTAACTCGAACCGCGCAAGGATGCCCGGCCAGGTGCCGATCACCTTCTTTTCATGCCGGTACTCGAGCATGCCGAGGCGCAACGCTTTAGACGGCGGTGCTGTGAGGCCGGGTACTCGCGCCTGCAGGTATCGCCTCGTGAGGTCACCGTCCGTCTGTTCGAGAGCGCTCCCCCACATCGAGGTTAGTCGTCGCTCCACGAACACCGGATCTGCCTTACGCCTCGCGGCAGGTGCAGCAGCACGAACCTTGTGCGCCGCGGCCCGGGCGTCGTTGAGCGATCCTCCTTCGAGTTCGACCATCAGTTCGCAGAACGACATGCCAGTTACACCGCAGATCAGTTTCAGGCCGTCTCCAGCCATCGGGTCGCCGTTATCACACTTACGGCACACCCAGTCGCCTCGGCCGCGTTTGTTGTCATAGGTGAAGCGGTCGGTACCGCCGCATATTGGACACGGTGCAGCCTGTCCGGTCAGCGCGCTCTCGGGCACTCCATAACGCTGGAGCAGCGAGAGCCACTGTGCCGGCGTGAGCTTTAGGTCCTTCACATTCATGGGTCACTCTCCTATATGGAAGTGGGTTGTGGTCGATGCCTGAGTCAGGCGCGAAAACGCGTGCTCAAAAAAGCGGTCCGCGCGGCGATGGCGGGCAGCTTGTTTCAGCAGGCAGTTGAGTCGTCGGAAAGAGGCGGTTGATGCAAGGAAGATGCCGCACGACACACCGGGCGGTGTGTCGTGGCATCAAGGTGAGTCTTTACAGGAGGAAGAAAATCATTGAGGTGAGGCTTTACGGGATCAGATGATCGACCACGCTGCGCGCGTGTGAAAGCCATGGAACGGTATATCTTCGTCAATGTCATCGAAACCACCACCGCGCGGCGCACCGCCGCCGGCATAGCTGCCTTGCGGCGTCGACACCGGCTGATTCGCGGTGCGAGGAGGGGCTTGCCGTGCACCCGCCTGTTGTGCAGGAGCGCGACTTCGACCTTGCTGTTCAAACCCGCCATCATCGTCGGACTGCTCGCGTTGACTATTGCCACCGCGTCCGCCAAGCATCTGCATCTGCTCAGCAACGATCTCCGTCGAGTAACGATCGGTACCGTCTTGCGCCTGCCACTTGCGCGTGCGGATACGGCCTTCGATGTACACCGACGAGCCTTTCTTCAGATATTCCGAAACGATCTCCGCAAGCCGACCAAAGAACGTCACGCGATGCCATTCGGTTGCTTCTTTCATTTCGCCCGACGCCTTGTCCTTGTAGCGGTCGGTTGTGGCGAGGCGGATGTTGGCTAAAGCATCGCCGCTGGGCAAATAACGCACTTCGGGGTCTGCGCCGAGATTGCCGACGAGGATGACCTTGTTCACAGATGCCATAAAAAACTCCTTATTTAGAAATTGACCAGAGCCACTTGTCCCACATGACCTGCTTTCCATCGACAATCTTCGGGCTGCCGTCGCGTCGGATAGCGGGCACCTTGATCTTTCTCAGGCGACGCACCGATACGTAATCGCCAACCATGCAGCCTGACTCGGCGATGGCCTCCTTCAGACCTTCGCCCTGCAGCGTGCGCTCGCCCGCTACGGTGTCGATATGCATTGCAAACGACGTGTAGAAGCGCGACGCTCCGACTGACTTCCGATCAGGGAATTTTTCCTCGCCCCACGACACGACACGCCCCTCGACTGCAGCCATGTCATAAGTGTGTTCACGACGAGGTGGCGCCCGGCGCGCTGTGGAGCCGTCCGACGAGCTATCGATCGGTAGCGGTTGCGAGACTTCCATCGAATCGGACGCCGCTGGTGCAGCAGCCGGGCCCGTTGGGAGCGGCTTTCCGGCGGATCGTATCGCCGTCGCGATCGCTTCTTTCAGCGAACAGCGATGGATATGAAACTGCGACCAGTGAGGGGCGAGTTCCGGGAGGATCTTCAGCCCGAACTGCGTCTGACTGGCCTGCTCGTCGAAAGCGGGTTTGAACTGGACGACGCATCTAGCTTCCTCCACGAAGAGATTCGGCTCGTCCGCGATCGTGATGAGGGTTTCATCGGCAGCACCCTGTCCGATCACACGGGGAGAGGGATCTGCGGCTGGTGCATCAGCGGGGACCGTCGACTGAGTCGATGATGTCGCGGGGGTTGGAGTGGAAGTTGGCGCGGCAGGCTTGCCGGGGAAAATGTCCGCAAGGACGCGAGAAAAGAAAGCTGCATTACGTGCCATGAAAGCTCCTAGAGCAACGTACCGAAAGACATGCGCTGAAGTTCGCTTAGATCACAGGCGAGCAGCGGCGTGTTCAGGATGAAGTCGCGAAGGAACTCCGGGTCGGTCCCACTTACCTCGCACACATGCTGGTACGGGAGCGCCCCATCCCAGTAGCCCATGATCCAGCCGAGCGTCGCGCGATAGTCCTCGACATCAAGCTTCCGGTTGCGAAGACGGTCGGAAATCATGTACGCACAGTCCATCAGCGATTCCGGCATCTTGTCGCCGCGGCGACTATCTCTCGCGAGCGAGATCAACGCGTCAACCATCTTGTCGCGAACGGTCTCGCTCCAGAGATGGGGGTCAGGCAGGGGGTCGGGTTTGATGACGGGTTTGAAGACTGGCGACGAGTCGCCAAACATGTCGAGCTGCCAGGCAGCCACATGTGGTTCCATGAGATTGCTCCGGGAACGCCGGCAATCTCATAGCCCGTGACCGGGAATGGATTCCCGGCTGGGGTAGAGGGCCGTCTCCATGGAAATCCACGGAGACGGTAGAACTGACGGCGACCCTGTTACAGGGTGCCGGTCTTGAACGGAATAACGACGGCCGACTTGGCATAGCGCCTGGTGGACGTCGGTGCGGCAGCGGTCGTATCGTTCGCCGCACTCGCTGCCGAAGCAACTGATGCGGTCGCGACGGTTGCCTTTGCGGCCTCGGCAGCCCTTGACGCAGCGGCGAGCCTTTCAGCTTCAACGCGTGCGACTTCAGCTTCAGCCTCGGCAGCTTCAATCGCCTTGGCCTTCTGTTGCATGGCTTTGTGAAGCCAGCGTGCAGCCAGCAGCAGCAGGAAACCGGCAACGAACAGCGACAGACTGGCGAGATACATCACGAGGCACAGGGCGAGCAGCTTGCCCGGCACCTTGATCGCATCTTTCAACAGGACTTTCAGCATTTTTCTCTCCAGAAAAATTCACGCACAAGGGAATGTCCGGACGATGTCCGGGGGTTTCGATGCTCAGAAGAGCAGGGAAAGCCGGCGCGAAGCGCTTTCGTTCATGTCCGTGTGGGCACGTACGGGAATGCTTTGCGCGGCTGGTGAGAGAAATGAGCGGCTGGCACCGCGAGATGGCGTGACGCGATTCGTCACGTGTAGTCGATGCGTCAGAACGACGCCGGGATAGCCAAAGGTTAACGCTGGCACAACGCTCTTGCAGACTGAATGCTCAACAAACGCGTGCAGCTTTGAAGAACCGCCGCGCGGCCAACGCGACCCCAGTCCGAGGTTACCCCGTCAACCGGTTGACGGTCTTAACCCGAAATGCTCCACCAAAACATATAGCTTTCTCAGGTTCATCGAAAGCGTGTGGTAAGCATTCCCGGCGATCACGGCTCCCCGACCATCCGATCCCCAAAGTCACCGCATCCGGAAACAGATTGGCGCGACTTGACTTTGCGTAGAGCACGTCAGACTGGACTCACCTCAACGACGAAGTGACCACCATGACCACCCTACTGATTCTGCTGACGCTCGCTTTTTTCGTTTATCGGGGCATGCAGCGCCGTCGCAAGCCGACCGTATCAAGTTCAATGCCCGTTGCACGCAGCCAGTTGCAGGGCGACGCCGGCGAAGCGCTCGTTCAGGACGAGCTTCGCCGAGTGTTGACCTGGCTCTGTGGCACGAACTTCTATCTGTCTCCGACGGCGCTTCTGCTCAACCATGCCCCAGGCACGTCCTATCCGACCGCTGAGGTGGACCATCTCGCGATTACGCCCTTCGGCATCTTCGTCATCGAAACCAAAAACTGGACGGGCGTGATTGAGCCCGGCTGCGATGCTGATTCGATCATCCGTATCGGCGCGGACGGTCGACGTGAAGAACGTCGCTCACCCCTGCGGCAAAACCGCTCGAAGGTGACCTTCCTGCGGACGGTGCTCCCGGGCATCTGGGCAGTCGAAGGCGTCGGTGTATTTGCCAACGACGCCTGCGCACTTTCAGCTGCCTTGCCGTCGAGCCTGATTCGCCGTTCCGACCTGGGTCAATGGCTGCGGGAAAGGAAGGCCCGTCACGACGCGCGAGGGCATAAGGACATCAACATCAATGCTGCCCGCCAGTCGATCCAGTCGGTCAGCGCAGTCGATCCGGACGGAAATGCACTGGCGAGACACCGCGCGCTAGTCCGGGCTAACCCTAGTTTTTAGGGGAATATTTCCTAAAGTTACACGCGATTTTGCCGATGGGTAAACGGTTGCGCCTGCAATATTTTCCTGCATTTACATGAAAGCAGCATGTTTTCATGCACCTTTTACGCCTGCCGCGACGGAAACGGAGCGTATTCTGGGCTGCGATAGCCGAAATTAGACCATTCGGCGTCAGCCTTCTGTAATTGCTTCCTCATGACAAGCCCGCGGCCAAGGGCACGCAAAAACCGAATGGAGTTCGTAGCATGAGCAATAAAAAAGATTTGAAGAAGAATTCTGACGAACTGTTTGATCCGACCCGTCTGGAGGGCGCGGCGCCGGACGATGGCGCGGTCGAAGAGTCACTTCCCCCCACATTCGCGCACATCCCGTCCGAACGGGAAATCAGCTCGATGGCGCGCAGCATGTTCGGGTCAGAATTGCCCGAAGCTCTGATCAAGACGATCGTTGCGGAGAGTGAAGAGGTCGCGCATTCCACGCGCAAGATCCTTCAGGAGCACATGCGTATCGGCGGGAACTTCGCTCACATGATGACGCGGGTAATCAACCAGAAGGTTGGAGATCTCGGCGACTTGCCTACGGTACGCAATCGCGCGAAGGAACTGGTGTACGACTTTCTGGAACGACTTTTCCGCCGAAAGCGGTCGTCGGTAAGGCTGTACATTCGCTGCTATGAAAAGTTCAGCACCAACAGCGGTGCAGTCGCCATGCTCTCGCATAGCGACATGTCGCTGCTGGTCGGCAATGACATTGGCGATGACATCGTCGACGCGGTGATTGAGGCCAAGCGGGACAATCCCGACATGAGCAAGCGCGATGTGGAAAAGCTGATCAAGGATATGCGTCAGGCGCGCGAGCAGATTGCGGAGAAAGACACCCGTATCGAACTGGTCAGCAACGAGCTCGCGAATATCGTGGGGCAACTCGATCAGGCGCAACTCGACAACCAGCGGCTCGCAGAGGAAGCGGAGCGTCTTCGCCAGCACATCGAGCGCGACAAGGAAAACGCCAAAAGCACGCTGGTCGATCTGGCCGACGTCAATCGGCAGGTTAGCGTGTTGCAGCAGGAACTGGCAAATCGCGAGCGCGATCTTGAAACCCGGAGCCGCCAGTTGCTCGAGGCGTCGAGCAAGGTAGAGACGAAGGAAGTGCACGTACCTACCGTGCCGGAGGGATACAAGAACCTCCAGGAAGCAATGGAGGCTGAGCTTGCCCAGCTTAAGTCGACCACCAGCGCACTCGAAGAGAAGCGCGCGGAACTGGCGCGACTGGAAGAGCAGGTTGCCGCCCAGAACGAAGCGATCGAGGCCAGTCAAACGCTTGAAACGACCATGAGCGGGCTCGTCCAGCGATTCGGCACCTTCGTCCAGGAGTATCACAGCGCGCAGTTGATGGTGACGGCCGGCGGCTCTCCCGCCCGCTTCGTGAATCTTTTCAGCGCACTCGCGGACCTCGTGGGCAAGTTTCACACCGAACTGCTTGCAGCCACACGCGCGGCCTGATCAGGGCGGCCGCCCCACACGCTAAGAGAGAAAAAGAACAGATGGACAATAAGAACGAATATCGCTCGGTCGAGCGGCTGTATATCCAGGACTGGCTTCTTGATCAGATCCAGGTCACGAACTTCGAGCTCGTCGACCATATGAAACTGATGCTTCAGCAGGACGGCCGGTTCAACGAAGTGTTCCAGGTTGAACGCAAGGAAATCGAGCATCTCAAACAAAATCAGTCGTCGCTACGCAACCTGCTGCGCACCCCGTTCCTGATGGTGGAGCCGACGCTCCAGCGCGTCGAAGACTGGCGCTGCTTCGTCGACGATACGCCCACGACGCTGACGGTCGATGTCCTGCGACGGAAAACGCCCCAGCTTGATTCACTGGGGAACTTTGCGGTCGGCAATTCGAACAGGCTATTCCTCTCGCTCGTCACGCAGGTAATCCACATGAGCGTGCTGTGCGCACCGCTCCTCGGCATCACGAACGAACTGGCGCAGTATCTTGCATCCATTCCGCCGTGGAAACTGCATTTTGCGCTCGGCCGGATGAAGGGCTTGCCGCTGTTCCGCTGGCGCTTCAATAGCCAGACCTTCTGGTATGAGTTCGTGGCCAGTTCGTTGACCGATGAAACCATCGCGCATCAGATCATGCTGACCTCCCCGATCAGATCCGGCGACCTGCCGCTGATCGCTGGCTGGAGTGAACTGCGACTCGAGCGCGCCCGCAACGAAATCTACGCGGCTGCGATGATGGCTCACGGCCTGCGTGCGTCGACGGCGTCAACGCTTTTCCGGCTGAACCAGAACGCCATGCGGATGCTCTACGTGAAGATTCACGACGAGAGTTCGCCCTGCGGCAATGTCCCGACGTCGCTGCCATGGTTCGTTGAGACCCCGCAGAACCGCCTCCACGCGACCACCTATATCTGGTTGTATCGCTCGGCGATCGCGATGGGCGCCAACGCTCCAGAGGCCCTGATTGCAACGAACGACATTTACGATCGTCTGTTCGGCGGCAAGCGGCTCATTTCTGCAGATCGCGGCTGGAACCTGACACGTTCGATGGCGGCTGACACGCGCCTGACGGTGGCCCCGTGCCGGCAATGCAGCACGCACTATGTCGTGTCGAACAACGATACGAAAATCGAGATGCATAACCGCTTCACGTGCCCGGCATGTCAGCAGCAGCTCGGTCCCAAAAAGCGTGCCACCCGGAGGAAAGTGAATGAAGCAGCCAGCTAACGTCGAACGGGATCTCCCTGCGGGGCTGATTGTGTTCAGCGCCGACGGCCGTGCTCAGTTCGGATGGCGCAATCCCGAAACTGGTGAGCTTTACGCCGAGGCTGACGGAAGCGTCATAGTCAACGCCATCGGCGCGGTGGACTGGCACGCCGGCCGCGCTCATTGATCAGATAGGACGTTCAATGGAAGATTTCGACTACCTCGCAACCGATAGCAACGCGGCATGGCTCGATGGTCGTGGAGACGGACGGTTTGAGCGGTACGAACGCTTCTACCATCAAGAACGGGCGCAACAGGCCGAGAAGTTTGATCTGGAAAAGACCAACGAAGGCTATGGAGAATGGGCGAGCCGTCAACCTGCGCTGATGCTGTCTTTAATTAGCGGCCCGTGGTTTGGTCAGGTTGCAGTCGCCTTCTTCAGCGTCTATATGGGATCTCGCCTCGTACCCGCTCTTGCCGGCAAGTTGCCGGTTGCGACCGGCGCGATGCTTGCCGTTGCCTTTGTTGGCCTGCGCGTTTTTCACTGGCGACGTCGCAAGCGAAAATAACCGGAATGCATCCGAACCAGAGCAGCAGCCACGACCCGTCGCCAGACGGGTTTTTTGTTGAAATCGGGCGCAGCTCTCAAGAGTTACGGAATCTTTCCGTTATTACTAAAATGCCGACGCGCTGTAATTGAGAATTTATGCGAAATCAGTCCCGAGAATCTAGCTCTAGCCAAAGCTTGACTTCGGAAGCGGATCAGTAAGATGAAATCAAGGTCGTGCAAAGGGCGCGGCCACTAATAGAAATTCGAGGAAAATAAAAATGAAGAACCAAAAGATCACCCTTACCGCTTTGTCGCTTGCTGCGACGATGATGCTTGCTGCGTGCGGCGGCGGCGGTGGTGGTAGCAGCAACACTGGCGCAGCAGCGCCAGCAAGTGGTGCCAGCACGCCGGTCGTTGGCACTGCGATCGCTCCGCAAACGAGCGTGCCTGCTTCGACTTACGCGGCCACGACTATGCAGTCCGCAGCGTTCTCGCAGTTGAATGCTTACCGCCTTGCGATGGGCGTCGGCGAGTTGAAGCAGGATACGATTCTCGACTCGGCAGCACAGGCGCATGCCCTTTATCTCGATGCGAACCTGGGCAACGGCTCCGTCACGGCGCTCTCGCACAACGAGGTCTCCACCCTGTCGAACTACTACGAAGCAACGCCGCTGTCGCGCGCGCAGAAAGCCGGCGCTCCCGTAACGGAATGGATCGGCGAGGAAGCCGCGGCCGGCAATCCGCAGGCGAACGCAACCGCGTATGCATCGGATTGCATCGGGCAGTATCTCAACTCGGTCTATCACTTGGAGGGCGCAACCAGCAGCCAGGAAACGGTGGGTATCGGCTTCACGCAGAGCACTGCCAACTACGTGAACTACACGTGCGTGCTGGACTACGGCCAGGTTAGCGGCGTAAGCGGTACGCCCCAAGGAAACGGGCTGGACCAGGCTGCGGGCCAGCAAATGCCAACCACCGCAATTGCCACTTCGCCGCTTGCCAACGAAACTGGCGTTGCGTTGACACTGCGCGCGGAAAGCCCGAATGCAGTGCCTGACGTTGCGGCTCCAGGCCGCCCCGTCTTTGTTCGTGTGAGGGCGGACAAGCCCGGCGACGTTCTTACCGTGACCAGCTTTACCCTCACGGCCGCCAACGGTAGTGTGGTTCCCGCTCGCATCATCGTGCCACGCGCCGCGCTGACCGGATCGACGTCAGCCGCAACTGCTGACGTGAATAACGAGTTGCCCAGCGGCGTCGCGTTCCTGGTCCCGCTGGCGCCCCTGACTGCGAATACGACGTACACGGCCTCGTTTAGTGGTGCGCGTGACGGCTCGCCGATCAGCAAAAGCTGGCCTTACACGACGGGCGCAAACTAAGCCCACTCCTGACGAAAACAAGCGCCCACTTTGGGCGCTTTTTCTATTGCTTCTACAGATTCCTCAGTGATTGCACTGGCCGCTGCTTGTGCCTCCGGTGGCCAGGTTAAAAACGCTGTCCACCGATCCATTTGCGTTCACAAAGCAGAGGTTTTCGTATGAGTTAGCGTAGCTACATGCGTTTGCATACGTTGGGCCGAGGCTTAGATTGGAATATACCGAGTCGCCGGCGTAATTAACACCCGTTATGGCTTGCACAATTTGAATGTCATGTGCAGCCCAAGTTGTAACGGGCACGAAAGTCCAATTTCCGGCGGTCACACCTTGGCTTTGGAAATAGTCCGGCGACAGCGCCGCCATGCACATAGCGGGGAAGGTACTCGGGTCGGGAATCGACGGCGGCGGTACCGGTGGCGTACATCCTGGTGCGGTCCACCCAGATCCAGTCCAGGCAGGGGCTGCCGTCTGGTTGTACCCAGCAGGACACGTCGGGGGGGCCTGATAACTGCATTGCGGAGCCGAATACCCCGACCCAATCCACCGGGCTGCTACCGCCGTCGTCCATCCAGCGGATCCCGGGCATGTTGGCGCGACTTGTGGCGCGTTATAAAGGTTCGTCCCACAAGTCGAATCCTGGTAGCCGTAGGAACATGTGACGGGGGCCGCAAACGCCACGTGACCAGACGACAGAATCCCGGCCAGCAGTACGACTTTGAACCACACTTTCAGAAATCTCATTCTGTTTCCTCAATACGCGCAATAGGTTGATGCGGAAACCTGACCAGGTATGGGTGTGCCTGTCCCGTCCAGGATGTAGACAATCCACGGTCCCGTGCCAGCGAATCCGTAATTAACCGTAGCGGTCGTGTCCACGTAGATGCTCCGCGGATTAACAAGAATTTGCGGGGTACCCCCGCTTGAGCAAACTGGGGCGGGCACACCTTGCCCGCTCTGCACCGTGTAATAGGCATACCCCTGAATCCGCCCACCAATCGGCAGCCATACGTTGAACTGGCAGGACAGCACCTGGCCCGAGCCGTCGCTATTGCCCGCGATACCGGTTCCAGCGCAGCCGGTTCCTGCCACCGCAATGTTCCCTAACGTCATAGTGCCGGTGACGACCGCGTTCCCGTGGATCGTGGCAGCGCCGCTGTCGATCGGCGCCGGAGCTGTTCCATTCTGGTTCTGCACATACAGCGTCGCCGGCGAACGAACCGCATTGTTGACGGCTACATTCGACGCGGCCACCATCGGCCCGGCAATCGTCCCGGTCGCATCGATGTTGCCGACGTTATGCAGGTCGACGCCGTTCACGTTCTGGCTGCCCGTCCATGTCAGGCTGCCGTCTCGCCGGATGTACACCGAGTTGCCGTCCGTGGCGTTTGCGTTGGTCGCAACGATTGCCGCAGCAGGCGAACCGGCAAGCGGGTTGGCGGCTGTCCATGCGCCGTTCAAACCGGTGATCGTCCCTGAGTTCTGGGTCTTCGAAAAACCAAACGCTGCCCCACCCGCCTGAGCGATCTGCGACGCTCCGATCACGTCCGGCTGACCGTTGCGGGTGATCGGCTGCGAGGGATAAAGGACGTACGAGACGTGGCAGTTACCGGCGCTCGGCGAACAGTTCGCCGGCACCATCGTCATCTGGATGGTGTACACACCGCCCCAGAACGGGCCGTTGCTATGCGGCTGTTTCAGGTTGCCACTCGTAAAAAGCGCATCGATCGTGGGCGGAGTCAGCGGTTGCGGATTCGCGGGGTTGTACTGCGCCAGCAATGCCGCATAGTTGTCCGTCACCCACGACGCGAGCGCCTGGTTGATGGTTGCCTCGTTCTGACCTTCTGCCGCGAGCAATGTCGCGCGCCGGTGCGCGACGTCCTCCTTGATGCCCTGAATAGTGAGCAGCGCGGATGCGACCAGCACGACCACCATCTCGATGATGCTGCCCATATGCCAGCCTTCAGTTGTTGTGGGTCGCGTACATGCCGATGCTCGCTGTCGGGCCGGCCGACGCGCACGCCTGCCCCGCCGTCGCATCGCTGAACTGCGTCGACGGCCCCGAAATGGTCGTGCCGTTCACGGTGACCATTGTGTATGCCCCCGCCACCGCGCCAACGGACAGCGAGCAGACCGTTGCAGGCACTGGATACGTCATGACCATCGCGTCATTGGCCGTCGACACCATCCCTGATGCCGCGGTGACCGACCCACCAAAAATCCCAATGAGGGTGCCTGTTGTCTTGTTCACCCGGGACCCGGCCGAATCGAACGCGTGGTTGGTCGCCAGCGTCTGCAGCGACTCAGTCGAGAAATCCACCTCGCTGGAAGAGGCGTCCTGGATACCGCTGCGAAACAGTTGTGCCTCGCTCTTGAATTGATAAGCGTGGATGCGGTCCATCACAAATCCGCGCCCCTGGTACACGGCAAGGGCAAGCAGTGCCGCACCCGCCATGACCGC
Organism: Paraburkholderia sediminicola; assembly: GCF_046026675.1. Lineage (GTDB taxonomy): Bacteria > Pseudomonadota > Gammaproteobacteria > Burkholderiales > Burkholderiaceae > Paraburkholderia > Paraburkholderia sediminicola_F. Next base: position 12,715 of record NZ_JAQQEY010000003.1, read on the forward strand.
CGCGCCTTCGATAATGGACAGCTCGCCAGACTGCCGCCGACGACGTGCCATCTGAATGAGTGTCGCCTTGCTGCGACCCGGTGTGTTCTTTTGCATAAAAGGCCCCTTCTATCGGACGGCGGACGTGCCGGTTGTGTCAAAGCTGGCAGCACCGGTCGCCACGTAGGAACCGATGCCGAAAATCAGAAACCCTGCGGCCGCGATGCCGAGCAGGACGTAATGGGTGATCTTGGCCTTGCGTCGCACCGCTTCAACGACGCGCGAGAGGGAGTCGCGACCAAGATCCTTGATTGCCTGAATGAACTGGTCTCGCCCGGCCGCATCCGCGATCGTGTCGATCACTTCGTCAGAAAAGATCCCGGTATTCAGTGCGCGCATCGGTTCATGCGGTGAAACGGTCAGGCGCCGGCTCATCCGGTTGAGGTGCCACTTCATCCACGGATCAGCGGACTTCGTGAGACGGTCAAGCGCGGCCCGCAGCGTCAGCCCCGAGTCAAACAGGCCCGAAAGCGAAACGATCAGTAACGCCGCACGCAGATCGCGGCGGTTGCGCCACATGAGTGGGGCACTGTCGAGGCGGTTGCGCAACTCGCCAGTCCAGCGACGCATCGTCCAGAAGTAGCCGAAGACAGCGCCCGCGGCGACGGCGCCGGTCAGCCACCAGTACTGGTAGCAGAAGGTGTCGACAGCGTAGAGAAACCGGCCAAACGGCAGCCACTGATCGAGCGGCTTGACGTCCAGGACTGACGGGAATATCTCGCCGCCGAACATCATGCAGAAGCCGTACAGGTAGACGATGACGAACGCCGGGTACGCCATCTGCGTCGACGTCGTGCTGGACAGAATCCGCTTGGCGTTGGCCGCCATCTCGGCAAGCTCCAGACCGCGCACCGCCGCATCCTTGTGTGTCGCCGCTGCGGCGAGTTCAAGCAGCGCGTACTCGTCGTTGGGAATGAACGGCCTCGTCGCCGCAGCGAAGTCGTCGCCCCGCTGCAGGCTTCTCGCGATTGCGTGAAACACCGGCCAGGCGAACGCCTTGCGCCCGCGATGCCGTTTTTCGAGGACGGTCAGCCGCTCAAGCAGGGTCTCGCGGTTGCGCAAACCTTTTGAAGCAACGACATCAAGGCGTGTCTCGCGATAAAAGGACTCGCGCATCTTGCGGAAACTGAGTGTTGCGATCCGCAGCCGCTCGCGGTGCGGCAACATCATGTAAATTGGGTAGACAAGCGACTTCATCACGACGGCATCCTCCCGTCGCGATCGGCGAGAATCCGGTAGTCCTCGAACGGGCGCATCGCATCGTTGATAAAGCGCGGGTCGATGATCCCGATCGATGCCTTGTACAGCGCGTGCTCATAGATCGTTTTTCCCGTCATGTCGGCGTCGCCAAAGCCGGTTACACGCGTGGCGCGCCAGACCTTTTCCGCGCCGCGCCAGTCGCGCACGGCAATGTGCTCAAGGAATTCCGGGCTTGGGCGGAACAGCTCCATAGCGAGCGTCTGCCCCTTCGTGCCGCCGGCGACCTTGCCTGCGCGGGTGAAAAGCCCCTTCAGGCGACAGTGCTCGCAACCCGCTTCATCGCGGCAGGCCATCGCCGACGTATCGAGGCCAAACCTGGTCTCCAGCAACCGGAGATCCGACTCGCTCATCACGTCGCGCGCCGGGACCTTGCAGTGCGGACACAGCAGTGGAATCAACTTCTGGTTACCCACCGCATTGACGTATTTCTCGGACGACACTTCGTCCATCGGCAGTTGAAGCCGCCCTCCCCCAAGGCGCATGAACACACCAATCGCGCTATCCGCATGGAGGGTCGTGCGTACCGGGTGGCCTGTAAGGGCAAGTTCTGTCACCAGCGACGCCATTACGGCGTCGCGAATTTCGTTAACGGTCAGGTCATCCGGATCCATGCGCATGAGCGTGCGGATCACTTCAGCGGCCTTGCGGCTCGCATCAGCGTCGGACTCGTCCGGACGGCGCGGAATGGAAATTTCCGACAACCACGGGTTCGGATACTCCGCTGGCTCGCTGACCGCGAACTGCTTGCGCAGATCGCGCGAAACCATCATGTACGACAGCGCGCGCAGCAGCGTCGACTTGGCCGACCCCGTTTCACCACTGAGGATCGTGACGCCGCCGCTTACATTGCCGAGCGCCTGCACGATGCGCAGCTGGCTCGTTTCAAGCCCCATCTGCTCTGGCATCAGCACCTTGTAGTGCCTGAAATTGCCGTCCAGCAGACGCAGGCCAACGTCGAATCCCCCGACCAGCGGCGAGCTCTGCCAACGCAGATTGACCACGTCGGTCTGCACAACGAGCGGAATCATCGCGGACTGCGGCGCGCTCGGCTGGAACGTCTCCGCTGAATTGGTATTGCGCTGCACGAGATCCTGGTAGGAGGCTGACAGCGCACGACGCACCAGGGCCTTGGGCATGTGACGATAGGTATACAGGTCGCCGTGCACGCGAAAGCGGATTTCGACTTCGTCCTTGAAGTCGCGGTACTCGATATGGGCATCGCTCGCGCCATATCCGTGGGCCGCTTCAATCACATCGCGGAATGTGCCGATTGCTCGCGATGCCTCCGGAATCACGGCGGCGGACCGGTTTTTGTCGGTGCCGTATATCGCGGCGATAACGTCTTCGGTGGCGACCATTTCTTCCCGTACGGCGATGTCCGCGCGTGCGAGATCTTTCAGATAGGTCGAATACAGCGCCATTTCGCGAAACGCCCGGGTCGCGACAACAATGGCAACGCCAGCCTGCAGATCCACGGCCACGAACTCACGGCGAGCGGCATCAGTGATACGAAGGGCAGCGTCCGGACCGCGTTCGCACAGGATGCGCTTGAACGTGAGCGATTCAGATGAGACGAGTTGCGGAAGGCCAACGGGGATAACGTCGAGGTCGTGCGCCGCGAGTTCCGCCACCAGTTCTTCCGGGACAGTGGCCCGATGGCCAGCAGTCGCGTCAGCGCGGGCGCCTTCGACAGACCTCGTCGGTCCGGCGTGGTACGTCGCGTCGACATGAACGGGTTCAGCCGGGGCGACTGCTGAGGCTGCACCAGTAGCAGCCTCAACGTGCTGATCGACGTCCTGCCGGTCGTTAGCGAACCGACTCTCGTACGATTCAGCGCGCACCGATGCAGATGCGGCTTCAGGTGCGGCCGCATCACGCGCCTCGACGTCCGTGATGTCTCCGTCACGCAGGCGCATACCCAGAGTCACATGCTGCGGTTGCACCGGTTTGACTGGCTTGCTCGTCGTTTTGAAGCGTGGCTCTTCACCCTGGACTGGCGCGTGCCCGCCCGCGATCGGCATGCTGTCGACCGATGACGCGCTGGACTCGCTAAAGCTGCTACGCCAACCCTTCAGGCGGCCAAGGATGCCGCGGCTTTCCGGCTCGGCGTTTTCGTAGTTCGAAAAGAGCGACATGTCATTGCCCCGGTCTTGGCATAGATACTGGTGTAAACGCCGCGCTGGGCGGCAACGGGCCGCTGAGGTCACTGAGTGCTCTCAGCGCGGGGGAAGATGAGGATTCTGGACTGGCACTGCTCCCTGCAATCGGCTCGGTCCACGGCTTCCCTTTGCCTTCGCTGACGGTGACGAGGTAGCCATCAACCTTCGTGACCTTCCAGCCGTTGAGCAGATCCGACCCGACGAGGGCCGGGTAGATCGCGTTGCGGAATTCGTAGAGGACGTGCATGCCGCTCCCGTCGCGGTACGCGCCAAGAAAACAGACGCGCTCGGCGTGTCGGGCGGGCTCCGCCCGGACCGCGGGCACGACAACCGGTTTTGCAGCCGCTCCGACGGGGCCCGGTACCGGCAACGAGAGATTCGATACGCCCGCTCCCTGCGCAGACCCGTCACCCTCGCCCTTGAGATTGCGCACGACCTTGTCGCGCGACAGCTGATCGATATCGTCCAGCGTCAGATGGGGCGTCTCAGCGTGTGCGGTGACGATGCCAAGTGCGCAGGCGAGGCCGACAAGATGTCTAGTCCTGAACATAATATTTACCCTTCGCAGTGAAATGGATGCCGACTTCGCCTTTGGTGCGCAACTCGACGGTGAGGCTCTCGAGCGACATGCTCGGCGGGAGCCTGGAGAGCAGAACCGCCTGCCAGCGATACCCATCGATCTGCCATGTACCCTCGCGGATCATGTGAGGGATACCGCCGGCACCTGGCGTGCCGGGCGATGCTGCAACGAGCGGGTGAGCCGGCTGAAGCCTGACCTCGTACCCGTGGCTGTCGAGATCGAAGGGTTTGACCGACAACTTCTGTGCCGGGGTCTGCAGCATGTCGATGAGTGCCTGCTCCGACGGCCACAGCTTCGCCGCATCGATCCGGACTGCCGCGACTTTTGGCACTGCTGCTCCCCGAGTGCTGAGATGCTTGCCATCCGCATCGAAAGCGATAGGGCGCATAGATGCGGGGGCCGCCGCATCGAAACCGGCGAAGGTGCCACCCACACGTGTGTAGGTATTCGCACAGTATCCAGTCGCAGGGCACAGCACTCGTTCGACAAGCCAGCCCTCCACAACACTCTCGTTCCCTCCGACCTGAGACAACAAGAGCGGCGCAAGCCGGGACGCGAGCGGCGCCTGAAGTAAAAACGTCTGTGCGACCGCCTTCGCATACTTCTCCTGCAGGGTCTCCTGGTGCGGCGGAGGCGGCGGCGGGGAGAACGCGTCGAGCATCTCCATCATGATGAGCACCACGGCCACGACGATGACCGTGACAGGCACGAGCGTGGGAACGGCAAGCGGCATCTTCCTGACGCGGCCGGTCTTTTTATCGGCCAGCAACGCCAGGGCCGTGAAGCTTTCGTCAACGTCACCGATGTTGGCGCCAGTCCCGAGCGTGACGAGCGGCAGGTTCTGCTTCAGGCATTCCTGCTCGACGGCGACGCGTCGGTCGATTACGTCAGCGGGCGTGAGCACTTCATCGGTACGTACCGCACCGCGCACGACAAATATCGCGTGCACGCGCTGCGCATCATCCTGCAGGAGCACGAGGGCAGCGGGCAACGCCTTGATGCGCGCGTGCTGCGCAATGCGCGCGGCACCCGAGAACAGCTTCGAACCCGGATAGTCGGCCGATTCCGGCGCCGCAAAGCCGCCGATCATTTCGTTGCCGACCTTGTACTCGACGTAGTGCGTCGCGCCGAAATCGTCAGCATATCGACGGCGCTCGGCCCGGGCTCCCTTGACGGGATACGCGCGCCAGTCAAGGCCGAAGATCAGCCTCGCTTTACTGTTCCCGGGTAACGACTCTGTAATGTGCATGCCGGCGCTCACATCGATGGCACAACGGTGGCCGTAAGCATGACCACCTGGAACGTGCGCGCCTTGCTCCAGTTGCCGGTGAGGCCCGCGATGCCCGTATTCGTCGAGCTATCCGCCTGATCGGTCATCGCGCCGTACAGCACAATCGTCTGGCCGTCGGCGAGCGCAACGATCTGGTCATCCTTCTGGCCCACCGTGTGCGCCAGCTGGATCTGCTGCTGTGTCTGGCCGGAACCGACAGTTGCCGACGTGAACTGGCCGTTAAGCTTCGAGCTGTCGCTCCAGTAGGCGAGCACAATCTGGTTGTGGTCATTGACCGATGGCAGGACGTTCACGAAGTCCCCCGTTGTCACCGTGCCAGGTGTCAGGCCCGGAACGCCACCCGAAGTCGCGGTGAGCGAGCCAGCAGAAGGCGACGTAGATCGCAGGTAGTCGTCACTCTGGAACGACGCGATCGAAACGGGCAGCCCGTTGAGCGTCATCTTCGTGACCGTGTTGTCCTGCACGGTGCGGCCATACTGGTTCAGCGCATTCACGACAGCGTTCGTGCCCGAGAACGGCGCGTCGGGACGCAACACCGACACGCCAACCGAGCCACCACCCGAGGCCAGAGACGTCGGCGAAACGAAGCTGACCGCATATTTCGCGAGGCCGCCCTGGATGCTGGTGAACACGACATCCGCGTTCATCCCGGCCTGGCTGCCCCTGTTAAGCGCGATCTGCAGCGTGCGCACCCGGATCGCAACCTGACGCGTCGAGATCGCGTTTTCATGCTTGAGAATGTCCCCCATTCGATCGGCCGCTTCCTTCGTGTCGTAGACCATTACGAGACGACTCTGCGGATTGACGACCACGCGGCCCATCGGCGAGCGGACGCGATTCAACTCATCCGCGATGATCTGCATCTGGTCGAAGTCGCCCGTCCGCCCGGTCGAAGTCGTAGCGGAAAACGAACCGGTGTTGCCGCCCGAGCCACCGGAACTCCCGCCGGACTGGTTCCCGGTTGACGTATCCATTCCCTTCGACATGTCTGACTTGATCGACACCTTGCCGGGGATCGCCGCGATCTGGTACATCCGGGTAACAAACCGCGAGATGTTGATAGACGACCCATCGAACGACCAGTCAAGCCCAAGGTCATCCGAGACGCCGCGCAGATACTGACCCACGCGACCGTTGTACGGCTGCGCATAGACTGGTTCTTCCGAGGTCTTCGCACCGGGCCCGGCGAGACCGCCAGTCGTTGCCGACTTGCCATCACCCGACGCTTCGCGAGGAATCAGGGAGTCGCGAGGAACAAACACATCAGGGCTCAGGTGAACCGGGTATCCGGTGGCGCTGGAAACCAGCGTCGCGATTTTCCGGATCGAAAGATTTGCCGGGAACGTCACAACCTTGTCGCGAAACACGGCGGGCAGACTCGCCTCGTAGGCGACGGGAACAAGGCGGTCGCCGAGGAAGGCAGTCGGCACGTCTTCAACCAGCGGCATCGATTGCGGGCCATCGCCCACCGCCCCGGTCATGGTGCGGTTCGCGGCGTCATAGGCGCTATTCACATCGGACTGGCTTACGGCACAGCCCGCGATCGTCAGGGTTGCGGCGACGGCCACAGCGAGCCGCATCGGAAGATGACACATGGTGTTAGTCCTTGCAGTTGGCCGCGCGGGCGACGACGCGGATGACCTTGTTGGTATGGCGGCACACGCGGGTCGGCGTGCGCATGTGGTTGGTCGCCTGCATGACCTGGGTCAGGACCGAGGTGAAGTCCCCGGTGAAAGTCGCATTGAACTCAAGCGGCAGGTCGTCGTCGATCTTCCAGGCCAGTTGCCACCCCTGCGTTTGCAGCCAGCGGTCAAGCGCATTGCGCAGGTTGACGTCCTGAGGTGTGATGGCCAGCGCCAGGTCCCCTGAGGGAGCGGACGGTACCCCCGGCAATACCACGGGCGCGACCGCGAGCGACTGCGTCGGAGCACCGCTCAGCGGGGGGCTCTGCAACGCCGTCATCGACGACACCGGGACATGTGATGCCGAAGTCGGCACGGCTGTCGCGCCTGAGAGGATCTGCCAGTCGTCGGCACCCTTTTGCTGGCCGGTCTCGTTCGCGGCGGAGCACCAGGTCGCGAAGCCCGCGAGCGCGAGTGCCGCGAGGACCTTCGCGACAACGCCCACGCGACGGTATGTTGGAATCGTCAGGTTCATGTCCATGGTTCTTCAGTGCTCTGCCCGCTGCAGGCGTCGGTAGATTGCGTTGGCGTAGACAAGCTGCTTGCTGGTCGAGCGCGCGTTATAAGCGCCGACCGCTTTCCAGGTAGGTCCAAACTCTTTGATGTTCGAGGCGAGAATCCACGTGCCGACGTAAGCGTTCACGCAGGCATCGAAAAGATGTTCGCGCCGGATACCGTAGCGCGCGAGCTTTGGCAGCCACGAGGAATTGATCTGCATGAGGCCGATGTCCTCGGAGCCATCACCGTTCACGTTCACCGCGTTCGCACGCATGCCCGATTCGTGTTGCGCGATCGCGCGCACGAGTTGCGTGCTGATGTGACGGTATGCAGCCGCGTCGTCCAGGCAGTCGGCGTGGCACGGAATAGCGGTTGCGGCGCCCGCGAGCAGCACGACAGGCATCAGGCGCGTCATGAGCGCTCTCCCGTTGCCGCCAGCGCATTGCTGGTCGTCGCGTGCTCTACATACTTCACGTCATGCCGACGCGTCACATTGACGGTGTTGCCATCGGCCGTGACGATGAACTGTTCGGACGTGCCCTTGAACTGGTAGTACCGCCCTTTCTGCGCGCCGGAACCGAGGTGATGCACGTCCGCGACCGTCACCTGGACGACAGAGTCTGCGAACTTGAAGTACGTCTCGCCGTCCTTGTCGAACACTGCTTCGAGGTGCGCCGGACTCGTTGCGTCAAAGTCATAGACAGTGGCCGCAGTGCGTTCCACTTCGACACCTGACGCCCCGTCCGATACGACGAAGCGCGATGCCCGCTCGATCGTCATGACGTTGGTCGCGTCTTCCCACTTCGGACGCAGCGACTGACCGTCCATGCTGCGGAACGTCAACTCCTTCGGAGGCTTCGCTGCAAAGCGGATCTGCGTATGGGTGTCGTCTCCATCGCGAATCGCCTGTGCGCCAAAGTTCTGTGCGAGCAACGACGGCTGAGGCGCAACAGCCGCGATCTTCAGAACCGCCGTTGAGGCGGTGTTCTGCTCGCCCGCCGCATAGTTCAGCGCGGCTGACTTCGGCGCATCACGGTGCAGACGCACATGCCGCCCACCGAAATCGACGTCGGCGTACAGCCCTGACTGCGCCATCAACTGGTCAAGCGCCTGCAACCAGTTCTCGCCCGTGCGTGTTGCGAAGCCCGCCTGGTCGTTGAGATCCACATCCTTCTGTGCAGACCCGGTCCATCCCTGCGGCACGAGTGCCTTGACCAGATTGGCGACAGGCATCGTAGCCTTCAGGCCGCGAACGGGTTCGAGTGCTCCGTGCGAACCGATTAGGATGAGGCGATTGGTGAAACCATCGAATGTCGCGGGCTGATCGTCGCGCAGTGATGCAAGCGCGCCGCGGCCGCCGACGAACGAGTTTGCTTTCGTCCAGTGTGCGGTCGCGGCGCGACCCGCAACCGTATAGGTGATCGTCTCCGGCGTGCCATCCACGACGACATACGGGCCTTCTGGATGACCGCCGACGGCAGTGATAACCTGTCCTGCGCGCGGCTGGATATAGGTCTTCGATCCATCGTTGAAGATGAGGGCCGGCCGCTCGGCGATACCGCCCGCGATCTCGTAGTCAAAATCGAACGGGTCCGTGTTCGCTGCCTGCGACGCCATCGAACCTAAGGCAGCGATACAGGCAAGAGCAATTCGGGAGACTGTGCGCTTCATAGGCCTGCTTGAATCTGGTTGAGGTGCCGCGCGAAACGCGCGAGGTACGCCTGTCCCGGTGCCGGGTTGGCGCTGTGGTACGAGGCAATCGCTTTTGCCACCGAATGAGTCTTGCTGTAGTTCTCGTTGAGAATGGCTTCGGCGACACGGATATTCGTCGACGGCCGAAGCGCGTCCCACGGCGAAGCAAAGCGCTGTGCGTGGTACCGCCAGTTAATCTGCATCAGCCCCACATCGAAGTCGCTTCGGCCTGCGCGGATCAGCGACTGGATCGCGCGAAACGCATCCGTGCGTGTCCTGAAGAACAAGCCCTGCCCCGCAACGTTCAGTGTCCACGGCCAGGCGCGACCGTTCAGGCCCGACTCGTTGAGCGCGATGCCGGCGAGGACCTTGGGATCGACGCTCGTATGCATCAGCTCGAACGGCGCTGCGGCACTCGCACATGCCCAGCCTCCGCGGCCTTCAGTAATCGCCGCCTGCGCTTCATCGTCGAGGACTGCGGGCTGCAACCACCCTTTGCTCACAAGCAGTCGCTCAAGCGACACGTCGTGCGCATCGACAGAGACGGTGATCCCGGCATCGGGACTACTGCCGATCGGTTGGCCCACAAGCGGCGTTGCCCATGTCGTGAACGCCTTCAGCCCGCAATAAAACACCGGCTTGCCGTCGAACGTCGCAACGTTGCGCGTGCCGGCGCTCGCGAGCACAAAGCTCGTCGGACTGATGACGTCTTCAATGGTCGCGGCCTGAGCGCTACAAACGGACGCAGCGAGCGACAGGGTGAGGAGCACTCGCTTAATCACCGCGATACGGCTCCATGTAGATGTCGCGATTCACCTTGATCATGAAGCGACGCTCGCCCGGCCCGCTCGAGATGGTCGGCGGGATGTTCTTGTAACGGTCCAGCACCGACTGGGCCGTCTGTGCTGCGACCTGTCCACCCGTGCTGCCGACCTGGGTGACGCCGAGCGGGCCGGTCGTGGTCGACTCGTCACCGCCGCTGAACTTGCGCAGGAGAATCGCGGTGAGAAACGATGTGCCGAATATCTTCAGGAAATGGTTGTTGACGTCCCCCGAGAATCCCGCAGCGCCGTCGGCATCTGCGCCCTCACCACCAAAAAGCGGGACGTGTTTTCCGTTCGGCAGACGCAGCTCAGTCGCGGCAACGAGGATGGTTTCCTGTCCCGGCTTGATATCCGAGCTGTAGGGCGCGGTAATCATCGCGCCCTTGGGAATCATCAGGCAGTCGCCACGGATGCTGTCGTACACGTCCTTCTCGACCATGAGCGAAGCCGTTCCGGGACGATCGGAATTCAACCCTTCAGCCGACAGCACCGGAATGTGGTGCGGCGGCGACAGCACACAGCCACGCGCCTGACCAACGAAGCCGGCGCGCGCGAAGTCCTGCCCGTTGCTCGACTGGGCAGCGACGTTTTTGATAAAGGCGGTGTCCTGGTCCTGTGTATTCAGTCCGCTCGCGCGTCCCGGCTGCTGGCCAAGACCAGCAGTTGCCATTGCGGCTGCAGCCTGCGCATTGGCGGACCCCATTGCCGCCTGCTGCGCTGCGGCCTGCTGGGCGGCGATCTGTTGCGGCGTCAGGACGCCTGCCAGTTGACCGATTTGCTGCGGTTGCTGGTCCTTGACCTTCAGACCCGCCCGGAAAATCGGCGAGGCATAGACGGAATCGGTATCCGCCTGCGTCTTCAATTCGCGCACCCGCTGGTCGGATGCAAAGTTGTCCGCAGTAAGACCTGGCGTCGCGGACGGCGTCGACGTCGCGTTCGGTGCCGCCGCAGCCCGCGCTTCTGAGGCGGCCATGCGGCGCGCTGCCGACTGCTGATCCTCGATGATCTTGTCAACGTCCTGCGTGCTGTTGGATTTGTCGACGACCTCGGCGGCCCTGGCCTTTTTCTGCAGCTGCGCTTCTTCTTCGATCTTTGCGCTTTCCTTGACCTGGTAGTAGAAGCCGAGCGCTGCAATAACTACGGCCGCCACGACACCCGCGCTGATGAGCGCGTTACGCGGTGATTTGCCTTTGACGATCGCGGCCTGATCGCTGGTCGGTTGATTGTTTTGCTGGGCCATGAAGCGTGCGCTCAGAAACCGAACAGGCCAGGTCGATCGCGTTTGATGGTGACCTTGTCGTCTGCAGCGCGCAGAACGATCTCGCTGGCCATCTCCTGCACCACGATGTATTGCCCACGGCGGATGAAGTTCGGCGTGACGATGTCGCCGTGGTCCTTGACGATCGGCACGGCGAACGGTGCATCGACTGGCAACCGTAGCCACACCGATTTGCCGTCATCGAAGACCGTCTCCGGACGGAACGGTGCGGAGCCCGACACGGTGTAATCAAAATTGAGCTTGTCCGGCGATACGCCGATCGGCCCCGAGTTAGTTGGTGACGCGCCCTCGCCCGTATCGCCGCCCGCACCCGTGCGATCTTCACGCGCGCGGACCTTGGCCATCAGCGCACCGGGGTAGTTAAATCGCACGGTCTGGTAGAACAGGCCACCTATCGGCGACGAGACGAGCGTCATGTCGTACTCGCGCTGGTTGGTCGTCAGGTGCAGCGTGTTGACGAGGCCCGGCTTGATCGGCTTGATGAAGATGTGGTTCGCACCATCGGTATCGACCACCCACTGGATTGAGTCGCCGAGCGCGGGCTCCGTCGCCAGCGCCTCGCCACGCGCGAGCTCGATGGTCGTGGTTTTGAGCGGTGCCGTCATGACCCGGTAGATCTGGTCACGGCTGTACGGGAATACGGCCATACGGGCGTCGCCTGGCATCGTGATCGGATCAGTGCCGGCGTTGTACGGATTGACCGGACTCATCGGATCGCTGATCGCGCTCGCCAGATCGAACGAAGCGGCCGACACGGGCGCGCCCTTCTTCGCGGCAACTGCGGGCTGACAGGCGGCGACGCACGCGATGGCGGCCACCCACAGGGCGAACGTGCGGGAGTCGATCATCATTGGGTCTTCTGGATGGAGAACAGCGGGTAGAAGAGGCCGAACGGGTTCGCGCCGAGTGCGTCTTCGGAGGCCGGGGGAACAATCTGGTACCGGAACGTCAGCGCGTATTTCTGCACCACCGGCTTGTCTGTAGGCGACTGCGTGGTGCTCGTCGAGAACTCCACAACGGCAGTCGAATCCTCGAGCAGGGCAACGTTGGTCACCTTCGGCTCACGGACCAGTTTTGGATTAAGCGTGATCGCCTGAAACGGCGCGTCGCCCTTGACCCAGTCGCCAAACTGGTTGCGCGCGTTCCCAACCATCATGCCCTTGACGCCATTGATATTCCGGGCCATGCGCGACTTCTGGATGTCATCGGTCAGCACTGGCTCAATCGTGAACCAGCGCTCTACGGTTTCGCGCAAAGCAGTACGGATCGCCTGGTCATCGGGCTTGTAGGCAGTCAATTGGGTCACGACGGGATGCCCATTTGCGTCAGATGACACGCCATATGACTTGACCTCTGAGGGGGGAGGATTACGCGTGTACACCGCCCCGCCCGCGATAAATGCCAGGATGAAGCAGAATGTTTTCCAGTGGTTCGCCTCGACGCGCAGACGAGCGCCGTTATCGAAGATGATCTTTTCGGGATCGTCTTCGGAATAGCCGCCAGGGGCGACGGCAAGGGCAATCTGCTTTTTGCTTCTGAAAAGACGCATGACGGTTGATCCAATTGGGCCGACTCAATTGAATCAGCCCGCATGGGAAGCCAGTCATGCAAAAGGACCGTGATTTTTGGGGGCTTTTCGGTCACTAGCTTTTTGCTGGCTTTTGACTCGGCAACCCCGACAACCGGTTGACGGGCTCACGGCGGAATGCTGCGTTAAATCGGTAGCTTTTAGGGCAAATCAACGTCCGATTCACGCTACTATCCGCGCCAAGTGGTTTCATAGTTTCACATTTTCGCAATCGAAACCATGAAAACGTTCTCTTTATAATCAGTTAGTTACCTAAGAATTAGCAGATTTAGACCGTCAACCGGTTGACGGTCTTATTGCAATCAATGAGACAATCCTCTAGGTAGATGGCGCACAACACTATCTTTGTTACCAATAACATTCATAGTTGCGCGTGCCACTTACTTGACAACGGCGCGCCAGACAGACAATGCAAATGTCGGCCTAGAGGGGCCGTGTTATGAAAGAGCAGGAGGTGAACGATGAGCGTTGTAGAAAGGAACTCGGTGCAACTACGCAAACACGCACTCGAGCATCAGATTCAATTGCGAGGTCAGAAGGCGTCTGCCCTCACATATGGTCGTTTCTATCAGCGCTTGCTTGAATCGCGCGTGTGGTCAACGCAGTTGGAGTTGTCGGCCGGACTGTCCGTTTCGAAGGGTCACGTGTCGAAGGCTATCAAAGCTGCGCGTCTACCGATCGAGGTCGTTCGTACGTTCGGATCGGAGCGACGTGTATCGTTTCGAGTAGTCGAAGCCCTCGACGAGTTGACCGCGGTTATGGGTGCTGAAAGATTGGTCAAGCATGCGGAGCAACTCGGTGAGCGATCGGACCTGCCTGTCGCACAGATTTTAGATTCCTTAGTCCGCGGAGAACGACCAGACTTCGTACCGAGATCAATCAGAATGTCTGTCGGTCGAGGGGGACGGTACATTCGGATCGAGTCGCCTGACATCGCAGAGATGATTTTTCGCTTGCACGAGATCGAGACTGCTTTAAAACTCGCCGTACGAATGGCCGGGCTCTAAGACCGCGAAAGGTGACCGTGGACGCTTTTATATCGGCTCTAATCGACGCGCGCAAAGACGGTGGCACGCCGCCAGTACGATCGATAGCAGACGAGCGGTCTGTACACATTGGTCTCGAATCGCCGGAAATTCGGCGGCTGTTCCCACACATCGCCCGGCTCGAAAGGTTTGTCAGCACCGCCGTCCGGGTTGTGCTGGGGACGGACTAGGTTGGACGGTCTCGGTCAGGGCAAACCATTGCCCTAGTCTGCATCGAAGCAAACGCGCCTCACCAGCCGATCGCCGACTGGGCACTTCGTCGTCACGCCTTCGCGTTCACCCGGCCTGAAATCGTAGCGCGCAACCAGCCCGTGAATGCCGTGCGCTCGACTGCGTCTTTGAACGTCGCGGTTTCTTTCTGATAGGTCTTGCCCTTCCCCCCATCAGCGAGGTATGCCTCCGCCAATTCCCGCCGCTCGTCCTGGGAAAGCGCTTTGATGGCGGCCGTCGTCTGCTTGGCTCGTGCATCCGCTGCGTCTTCGCGCGCCCTCTCCTTCTCGCGCTCGGCTGATGCCTCTTTCTTCTTCTGCGCTTGCTCGCCATTAACCTGGGCCATGTCAATGTCGCTGCCCTTCTCGAATACAGTCCGCGCGTAACCGCCCGCGCTGCCCTTGATCTGCTTCTTTCGAGCACGTTCCTCGACGTAGATCGCGGTTTTCAGAGCCCGCTCGGGCTCCTGCTGAATCCAACTTATCGCCAGTCGGTCGCCTATGCCTAACGCAGTCAGGCGCGTAAATGCATCGGACTCTCGAATTATCCTCTGGTCTTCATCTTCAGTGCCGTCGTACACGGACCGCTGTGCATTGTCCTCAACAAGAAAACGAATCTGTACTACCCGCCGAGCTTCGCGTTTGTATTCTGGAGTAACAATGATATTTGAAACCTGATTGATCTCCTGCACAGCCTTTTTTATGACTTCGCTCGAAAAGTGCTTGAACTCGTCATACATGCTTGCGTCTGCACCTAAGAGCCGACGCCAGGTATCCACCGAAATCCACCCCGTTGAACCGGTACGCTTAAAGCGCAAACAGTTCTCGTAAAGCGCGAGGGCATAGCCGCCGCTGAACTGTCGCTGGACGTTGATGTTGATGAGCGTATAGATGTCGGGGTTCGCTAACTTTTGGGCCAACCAATCGCTGTACTCATACGAGCAGACGCCGTTCTTGATGCCCGCATAGCCGATCAACGGAGAAGCATCCCAGTCTGACTTGCCACCTTCGTGCAGAAGGTCGAAGGAGATGGGGGTTGACATTACCTTGAGAAGTGCCCGCTTCAGCGCATCGGTGTTCTTGCTGTCGAACCCAAGCATCGTACATAAGATGCCGACCGGTAGCTTGTGCGTCTTCTTCGTCAGGAGTTCGTCGAAAGCGTTGAGCAACAAGACGTTAACAATCTTGCGCTCGAGGAGCGAGAGTTCGCCGCTCACGTGCACAGTTGCAACGTGTTTTCGCAGTTCGCTTGCAGGGAGAACGGGTTTGATATTCGGCATTCAGTCTCCGAGATTGGAGACGATTGTAGAAGCTAAAAGTCATATTTTCAACCCGAGCAGCATGACTTTAGCTAGGCGCGCCCCATAGACCATGACCTTTCCGGTCACTACAGGACGATCTTGACTTGAACGACCCTGGAAGGCCTCCCCACAAACCATGACTTTTGCACGACTGCGCTGAGATACCGCGACGAAAGATCCTCTCTTTCTTCCACGGGTAATCCAAAAGCTCCCCATAAACCATGACCTTACGCAAGCCGCTTTTCCAAACCCGCCCCACAAACCCTGACCTTTCCCCGCTTGGCGTCGAGAAAGCGCCCCATAAACCATGACCTTTCGTCGTAAGCGCTTGGAGCACTCGCCCCATAGACCCTGACCTTTCGCTGCAAAAGCCACTTCCCGACGAAGCGGTAGTTCAATGCTCCCGCAGCCCCACAAACCCTGACCTTTCCTCTGCATCCTGCTTGCTGGGGCGCTTTTGCGGCTAGATACGGCACGGAAACGGTCGACCACACGGATGAAAGGCGCAATTTAGCTGGCGTTATGGGTATGCAAGTACTCACTTCCAATGGTAGTTGAACGGAAAAGTCAGGGTGTGTGGGGAGATCCTAACGCTCTGCCAGCCGTACCGGCTGTACGTTCCCCACAGACCCTGACTTTTCGCCCCATAAACTACGACTTTGTATCGCTGACGGGGTCCGGCTCAGATTATAAATCTCATATAAATCAGTCCGTTGCGGCGCATTTTTAGTTCTTTAGATCAGGTTCCCCCATGGACCCTGACCTTACCCCACAGACCCTGACTTCTGGGCCCGCTCGCGCCCCATAAACCCTGACCGATCGCCCCATAAACCCTGACCGTGCTTGGCTGTAGCCCTTACGCAGCACGGGTTTCTGACAGCTAAAGGTTTTAAAGATGTTGTTTCTCTAAACACAACAACAACCCTGTTGTTGTTCTCCCAATAGAAGTTACGTCGTGCACCCGTCTGGCGGCTAATGCCCGCGACGTATTACGAAGCAATCGCGGTCGCATCGCGGCCGTCGAAACCAGGCGATCCGGATCTGATCAAGTGAACTGAGGTTCGATGCGCGCTCGCGCGGGGGCTGCGAGGAACGAACGGCGGCGCCGACTGGGCAATCGCCGTTTAAGCTGGTAGCTATTGGCTAACTGATAGCTACCAGTTAGGTTCGTTCGTTCTGCTCTAGCGCCTCTAACGCTCGAGCCAATACCTCACCCAGTGGCACGCCAAGATCATCTGCAACTTGATAAAGCTTGGCGATCGTCTCTGCAGTCGCCTTGATGTTGATCTGCTGGTTCCGACCTGTCACGTACCGACGGGGTTGCTTCCCACGAGGAACTGGTGCAACCGGTTGGCGACTTGGAAAGTTGTTGTCCGCGGCGATTCTGTCAATAACATCTGGCCGGAGAGCTTTACTCTGACGCTCCCCCGAAGTCTTTGGAGCGAAATCGGCAAGATCGTCAAGGGGGTTTACTCGGGTCATGTTATGCCGCCTCCGTAGCTGAGGCCGCCTTGTTCTGCCGCAGCGTCGAAACTACCTCTGTAGCGAAGGCCTCTGCATTTCCGATTGCCTTGTCAAGATTGGAAACTTCACGGGGATCCAGGTGCGCGAGTGGCTCCCCGAAGGAGAACATCGCTTTGAAAGCTTCCCGCTCGTTGAGTTCGGTTGCAAAGACCGTGATTCCGGCGTCAGCGAAAGCTGTATTGATGTGAGCCATGGTCCGCGTTCGAATGATCGGACTTGTACGGGTGAGTAAGACGCCGTAGGGCACTGGCCGCCGAGACATCTTCTCTTGTTGCTTAATCACTCGCAGCGCACGAGATGCTTGTTTCGCATCCAGTTGCGATCCTTGGGTAGGTACGATGACGAGATCGGCCTGGCTCACGGCGAGCAGAACGATCTTCGCCGCAGTGCCTTCGAGATCGACGATCACGAACGGAGTCTGGGCGGCAGCCTCTTCGATGATCTCGATCATGTTTTCTTCGTCCGCATCGGACACAACTCGCAGTCTCTTCGGCGTATTCTCACCGCTCGCCCATGTATGGATCGGGTGATTCGGGTCGGCGTCTACAACCGTCACATCGGCGCTTCGGGCAAGTTGTTCTGCGAGTACGAGCGCGGAAGTTGTTTTCCCCGCCCCACCCTTCGGGCTCACAAAAACGATTGTTGGCATGCAAGTCTCCGTCGTGAGCGAGACAGAGAAACTATCTCGCGATATGTTGAGGGTAGCTATCGGATACCAGGAAGCTATCAGCTACGCGAGGATACCGGATAGCTACATAGTAGCCAAGACATTGCAGCCATTTGTTGCGACTTTACCTCAGGTAGCTATCTGGGCGCTACTCAATAGCTACTAGATAGCTATCGACAAAGCTAGCCTGCTAGTTGATTTCGTCCGTCGGACCGCTTGGAACGGCACGGGGTGGTACGGAAATTTGACTCGAACTGGTAGCTACTGGATAGCTACCGAATCGCCATTTGGAGCTATCCGCCGCTTAGGGCACGGGGATCGGTTGGTGCCATGTTAATGGCTGCCGGATAGCTATCTGGTAGCTAACAAGAAAGCTATCTAGTTGCAACCCGCAGCCGCGCAGGGCGAGGTCGCGTGACGCACAATCGCAACCTATACGAGTAGCTACTGGATAGCTACTAGAGCGCTATTCAGTAGCTATCTATTCATGACAGCGCGGAGGTCTCTGGATCGGCCACGTGAGGAAACTGAGGGGGCGTCCGCCATTGGGCTTCGCAGCTATCAGAAAGCTAGCGCCGTAGCTACCAGATAGCTACTTGCAAACGAGATTGATCCCCAACGGCTGATGTTCGCAGGCTCCCAAAACGGCGACATGGTAGCTATCAGATAGCTCGGGAGTAACAACGAGAAACGCCGAGCTTACTTTCTGCCTGTAGAAGAGGGCACGGCGGCGGAATTTAGATGGTAGCTATCAATTTGGTATCCAGTAGCTACTCGATGCCATGCTGAGAGCGTCTGCATTGATTCAGGACGCTAAACAATCGGAGAGGTCGACGCGGTCAGGTCGGCTCGTAAGCGTACGGGTGTGCACCTGCCCGACCGTGCTGCTAGGCAATCACAATGCAATGCGGCGGTCAGAATTTTTCCTATCTCGCCGAGCAACCGAATGGTACCGATCAGGTAGCTGGTAGCTATCTGATGGTGTGTGCTGTCCTGAAAGTTAGTGAGCCTTTTCTCGCGCCGAAGCAACCGAACTTCGGTGCCGATTTCCTTTAACATTGCGCGCTTGTCGTTGTACGAAGTCTCCAAGATCCGATTCAGCTTGCCGTTGCGCGGGCGGCTTCCCGCGATGCAAGTCGGACCTTATATACTGAATTTGAGCATTCTCTACCGATGCCGCGCTCCGCGCGGCAGTTGCTTCTAGGCAGGGGCGTAGCACGGGAAGTTGCGAACCCAAACGCAGGCGGGCGCACTCAGAGCGATGTCAGATCGCGAAACCAAGAAAGAGCGTCACAACATATGAAGAACGAAATCAAACGCCCGACCAGTATCGACGTCAACAAGCTTGCGCACGACGACCGATCACCGGTCACCCTGAAGCGAGTGGTCGTATCACCGAGGGCATCAATAGCTGCTCTTAAAGCGCTTATCGATCTTTCGGCGGAGGTTGCCGGAAAAATCGAAAGCAAACCCCGTTCGGAATCATCATCGCCGCCCCCCGGTCCGAGACATTTCGAAAAAACCGTTGAATGGGCATTCGTTCAGACTTGTCTGCCAGAGTGGGATTTTGCCGCGCCTCTAGCCGGCACGGCGGAGGAGTGGGGCGATGCGATGGCGAAGGCCGCGGACCAATGGCTGCTGATCGAGTTTAAGGCGACGGAGCACGACATTGGTCCAGGCGAGAAGAAAAAATACCCGAGCACAAGCCCTGAACGAACGAAGTACCTGAAAGAAAACGGAGTGAGCGACGGCACCATCCGGCAGGCGAAGCTGAAATTTGACGAGTTGATGGGACGTGAAAAGGCGCCTCATGTCCTCGTCTTTGGAAAATTAAAAGCGGATGGCTCGCTGCTGAGCCTGGAAGGCCGAAAGTATTGGAGTTGGGCGAACGACGCGCCGGACGACAAAGCCGGTCCCGACCAACCGCACCCGGCCGCCTTGGCGCTGAATAAATCGATGTGCAGAAAGATCGGCGTCGATTACCTGGCCTTCAAGGCGTACGCGGGGGAAGTCGTAGTGGCCAAGGCTGGCAAGGGGCTCGGAAGAGGGCGCGGGTTTAACGACAGCGTGGTCGGGTTGAAAGGGGGCGTACCCGTGGTGTCCATGCCGGTCGACGAGTTTCTCGTGGGTGCGGGACTCGTGTCGGTCTCGACGCTGACCGCTCAGGCCGCCGCGTCACAGCCGCCGAACCTCTCCGCTGACGGACCGACGCACGCTATCTGACAGCGAACGTCGCGATTAAGTGTCGCCAGCGGCCGCCAGTTGCCTAGCGCGACTCCCGAACCTTTCTTATGCGCCCGCCTGCCGCAGGAACAGTTCGGCTTCCCGGTACTGACGGCCCAGTTCCGCTGTCGCATAGATGGACGTGGTATCGAGCGAGTCGTGGCCCGCAAAATTCCGTGCGCTTTCGAGGCTCATGCCGTTGGCGAGCGCATGCGACACAAACGTGTGCCGCAGCCAGTGGGGGCTGACCGCGCTGAAAGCTCGCGCGTGGGGGGAGTCCTCGCGCAACGCCGCGGCGGTCGCCGTCGCGAAAAAGCGTTTCACGGCCTTGTATAGCTGATCGTGATGGATCGGTTTCGCCTGGCGGGCGAGGGCGGCCAGCGCCGCGGTTACCTCATCCGCGTCGGTGCCGTTCCCAGCCGCTTCGCGGCGCACACGGCCAATGTCGCGGTTGTCGGGCAGGGCCGGAATGAGCGCGGTGCCGACCGGGCAGGCGAGTGGATCGCGCGGCAAGCCGCGCGCTAGGAGATAGTCGCCGAGCGCCTCGAGCACGGCCGGCACGAGCGGAATGAAGCGTTCCTTCGCGCCTTTCCCCACGACCCGCAGCTGGTGGATCGAGCCGAGGTCCGCATCGGCATAGCGTACGGTGATGTCGTCGGTAAAAGCGCCGCATAGTTCTGAACGGCGCAAGCCGGTGCTGTACGCGAAGGCGAGCACAAAACGCATTCTGGCGGCCGAAGCCGAGTCGGGCTGGGCTCCTAGCACGCGCATCGCGAACACCCACGCCTCTTTCGTCAGGCTTCGCTCCACCTGAACGCGCGGCTTTGCAGCGACCCGCCGCTCATTGCCGGCCTCGTCAGTTTCGCTGCCCAGGAACACCCTGATCTTCGCGAACGCGTTGTGGTCCAGGTACTGCGCATTGACGAGATCGCCGAAGCATTTCTTCAGCGCAGCGAGCGCGTCCTGGCGGCTCTTGACTGACAGCGGGCCGCGAAACGGCCGCCAGGACGGGTCGCTGCGCGGCACCGGCCCTTCCTTCACCCATCGCGCGGCCGGCTGGGGATCAACGAGGAAGAGGTTCACGTACTCGCGCGCGTCGTTGATATCGAGGCTGGATAGCGGCTTGCCCTTCGCCAGGATCGCCCACAGCAGCAACCGTTCGGCTTCGGCGCGGTACTTCTCGCGCGTATTCGGATTCTCGTAGTCGGCCAGCCAGAATTCGATCGCCTGTTTGTCGTTCCGGGCGTTGCTGTTGTTCTTGATCAGATTGCGATTTGCACCGCTCGAACCGTCAAGGTCCGGCGGGATAAGGAAATACTCCAGCGGCACGATGCCCGTTACCGGCTCGCGGCGCAGCTGTGGGACCGGCAGGGTGCGCGCCGATGGGTGTACCTGTGCGTCGACCGTGAGCCGGAGGCCGTCGACGTCACGATAATGCTCCAGCCACGCCGCGATGCGCCGGGCGCCGGTCTCGCCCAGCCGCGGCACGTCCCGGTACCAGCGGTAGCCAACGGCGTTGATGGTCCCGACCAGCCTGCCGATCGTGGTGATCCCGACATCGGACAGCCGCAGCGCCACGGCAGTGTCGAACCAGCCGAGCACGTGATGCTCAGGTTTCGGATCCTCAACCACAAGGCGGGCCAGCGCGTCGAGCGCCGCCATCTGCCGGACCCGCAGGCGCGCGTTGCGCTGCTGTCGGCGCAGCGTCGCAGTGGCGTCCGGGCCCGGGCTGGCGTGGTGCGCGGTGAACAGCTCGAGCAGGTCCTTTTCCGTATGGAAGCCGTCCGGGTCGTGCTCGGCGGCGAACTCCTCCAGCGACGGCGCGGCGACGGCAGCCGTTTCCGCCGTGGCCGGGGTGGCGAGCGCCGCCGGGCGGATTGCGAGCAGCCGCGCGGTCGCGAAGTCCTGACGCTTGCGCGCGGCGGCGACGAACGCCGTGACCAGCCAGGTGCGCGCGGCCGCCGCCTTGCGCGCGTCGCGGCCGAACTCGAGGTACTGGTCGGCGAGATCCCCGAGGTCCAGTCCTTCGATATAGCCGCGAAAGAACGCAAGGTGTTGCAGCCCGATCCGGCGTGCGTGAGCCTGTGTGCGCCGGGCGCGCCGCGACCGGCTTCGGGTGCCGGTCAGCGCGCCAGCCGGCTGGACCGGTGTGTCCGGCAGATCGTGGAACTCGACGTCTTCAACATCATGGGTCAGCCGTCGAGTGAAGGAAAAGTGATAGCACCGCCGGAGACGCAACTCCCTGAGTTCTCGGGCTCCGCCGCCCGGCCGCTTCCAGATTCACTTCCGGCCTCCAGGAAGTGAAAGTTTGAAACTTCGGAGAACTGAACAGAATGTTGGAAACTTCGGTGATGGCGGATCCGCCGTCATGCTGCGAGTTCTGGATTCGAGCCTTGGCAACGGCCTGCACTGGCGCAGGAGGCCAGACGACCGTGAAACATCTGGCGTCGAACGGGGCTCGTCCCGAAGTCCTTGTGTGGTATGGACTTCCGGAAACTTAAAAGACAATGTTTCACGAAAACGCGCGGGTTTCGCGGGTGAGACGCGTTTGGTGAGCGCGTTTTTCGTCTACAGCAGGCCGGTCACCGAGCTTGCCACCGAATTTGTATTGATTGAAACGTAAAACGTATTGATCGCTACGAGGCGGATTGGACCCATTACTGGCTTTGGCATCAAGCGGGGGGCGGCTGGGGATGCTCCAGCCCAACATGTTCTCTCGGCGCTGAAACAGCGCGGCCCCCGCCTGGTCACTGTCCGCGTCGTTTCTTTCGTTTTTGTACTACAACTGGGTAATTGTGTTGGAAAACTGAGGGCGGCAATGGCCCACCTGCGGTTTGTCCGTGCGATTGACGATGTGCGCCCTTATGGGACGCATCGTTACGATGTCTATGGACCCAAAGTCGACCGGCGGCTCACCCTGTTCGGTTATCGGGCTTTGAACGCCTGGCTGCAGCTCGAGTTCAATCCCGATGTCGTCGCATACTGCGAACGCCCGCTTCGCGTTCCCGACATCCGGCCCGCCCGGATGGTCGATTTCTGGGTGCGCGGGCGTGACAGCGAACACTTTCTGATCGTATTGCGCGGTTCCGAACTGCAGTCGCCCGCGGCGCAACCTCTGCGATTCGCGGCATTCGACGCGTGGGCACGGAAAACCGGGATACAGGTTTGCGTGATTGGTGCGGACGAACGTGCGCCAGTGGATATCCTGCAGCGGAATCAGGCGACCATAATTCACCACGTTGCAGCCGATCACACTTTCGTAACCGACGAAATCAAGCAACGCGCGCTGGCCGCATGCGGGGAGGGCGCAACGGTGGGCGAACTCGAAAGCCGGTTATTGCCCGTGGACGGGACTCTGGTCCGGTCTGCCGCCTTCATGCTGGTGCTGGAAGGCAGCCTGCGGTGTCCGACACTTGCCCGCGAGCCACTCAGCCGACAGACCCAACTGGTGTGCGCATGAAGATGATGGCCTTCGGCGACCTCCGGTTCGACCGGAAATCGATTCCGGCCGAACTGCGCGATGTCGCTAGCTGGCCGGCCGCCGATGACGGTGCGTTGTCGGGCGAGGCTCGTGATGTGTTGCAGCGACGTATTCAGGCCATGGCGCTGTTTGTTGACGGACACACCTCCTTGCGCGAAATCGGTCGCGTGACAGGACTGCGGCTCAACGATCTGTACAGGCTGTTCGAGCGGTGCGTCACGATGCACGATGACGGTCGGATCTTCGGCGTGCGTGCGCTGATACCGTACAGGCATACGCGCGCGTATCGTCGTAGCGCTGCCGTCACGCTTTCCCGTGACGGCGTCAAGGGTGGGACAAGCGGTGCGTTCACCCAGCTTCTGCGCCGCTACCCCGAGATCGCGCACTGGATCGAACGAAAGGTTGACGAACGGCGGCGAAAAAACGGCGGAGAACGTGAGGTATTGCGCGGCCTGCGACGCCTGCATCGCGACTTCCTCGAACAATGCCGGCGGGCCGGCGTCGAGGCGCACGACTATCCGTTCAACCAGCAGCATCTGGGTGAACGGTCGCTGGCGACGCATGTGCGCCATCTTGCAAACCGGCACTTTGATGCGGCGGCGCAGGCGGCCGGGGCCACGCAAATCGCTCACGCGTGGGAAGACGCCGGCGGACATGTCCGCAAGCCTGCCGTCGATCCATTTGACGTCATCGAGTTCGACGGTCACAAGATCGATCTGCGCGTCACGCTCAGGGTCGACGATCCGCTTGGCTTCGAAACGCTGCTCGCGCTGCACCGGATCTGGATACTGGTGCTGCTGGATGTTGCGACGCGCGCAGTGATCGGCTACCGCCTGGCTTTGGGCCGGGAATACAACAAGGACGACATCGCTGAAGCATTACAGGCGGCACTGACGCCGCACGCGCCGCGCGCTTTCCGGATTCCCGGACTGCGCGTGCGTTCGGGCGGCGGGTTCCCGTCAGAGGTCATACCGGAGACCGCGTGGGCGTGCTGGAATACGCTGCGCTTCGACGCCGCAAAGGCGCACTTCGCGAAGGCAACGCTCGAGCGCCTGACCGGCATCGTCGGCTGCTGGGCCGATAACGGACCGCTGTGTGAAAAAAATGAACGGGCGTTCATCGAAAGGTTCTTTGACCAGCTCGCCGCGCACTTTGCCCATCGCCTGCCCGGGACGACAGGCCGTGCGCCGCAGGCAGTGGAACGCACGCTCAACGATGTGGGTGGAAATCTATCGCTGCTGATGACCCTCGATGAGCTTGAAGACGTGGTTGACGTGGTGCTCGCCGATTACAACGGTGAACCGCATACTGGACTGGGCGGGCGCACCCCACTCGAAGCGATGCACTTTCTCCTTGCGCGCGAGTCGAGTCTCATCCGGACACTGCCCGCCGCGCGACGCGGCACATTGTGCCTGTTGCAGGAGGCGCGGGTGGTGACAGTACGCGGCAGCGTAAAACGCGGTGTGCGGCCCCACATCAACTTCGAATATGTGCGGTACACCAGCCGCATCCTGTCGAGCAACGCGTCGCTGATTGGCCAGCAGCTGCGCCTCTACTTCAATGTCAAGGACATCCGGCACGTGCATGGCTTTTTGATGGATGGCTGTGAACTCGGCGTGCTGACCGCCGTACGGCCGTGGTGTTTTTCCCAGCACTCATTGCGGGTGCGGCAGGAGATCTTCAGACTCATTCACCAGCGCAAGATTACGTATCGGGACGGCGAAGATCCGGTCGAGGCATGGTTTGCGTACAAGAAGTCCGAAGCCGCGAGACACCAGCGTAGTGCGAACGATCTCGCCCGCATGCTGACGGATCGGGCGAAGTCCCACGAGAGCCCACCCGCGGTACCCGGACGGATGTCACCCCAAGCGCAATCACAACCCGCGGCCGAGACCGGGGCGCAACCACGCAGTCCGCGGCCGTCGATCCGGCTGACGCGGATCTTCACGTTTTCCTGACGCGATGCTCCGCTCGATGACGCGTCCGCTGGCGCCTGATACCCATCCCCTGCTGAACAAGGGGTACATGGTGCCCACACCCTCGATTGGCGCGATGTACATGCGGGTTCTCCGGTGCGTCCGGCGCGGCGTATCAGGGGCGATCATCTATGGTCATACGCGCTGGGGGAAGACGTACGCGATCCGCTATTGCGTTCGCCTGCTCCGGGAGGAACTGCCCCGTACCGCCATCCTTCACCTCGGCATGCCGCAAAATCCGTCCCGCTCGGAAAGCCTCTTCTTCGGCATGCTGCTGGCAGCCGCGAGGCATGATCGGCCCGATAGCGGCTCGGCCTTGCAGAGGCGCTTCCGTCTGTATAACAGGCTGGCGGAGATGGTGGAGCGCGCGTCTGGAAAATCGCTGATCGTGTTTGTCGATGAAGCACAGCGTCTCGAGCTCGAACACTATGAATGGCTGCGCGATGTGCAGGACGAGATGGAACGTCGCGGCGTCCGGATGTATACGTTTCTGGTCGGTCAACCGGGCATCCTGAACCGCAAGACGTCGTTCAGACAAAGCATCGACACCTCGCAGATCGTGTCGCGGTTCATGATTGAGGAAATGCGCTTCGAGGGTTTCCGGTCTGCAGCGGATCTGGAGATATCGCTTAGCGCGTACGACGAGTCGGTATTTCCGGAAGGAAGCGACTGGACCTTTACGCGCTTCTTCTTCCAGCGGGCATACGACGCAGGATTCCGGCTCGGCCAGCAGAATGAGCTGGTCTGGAACGCATTCAGCCAGGTTCATCGACGGGCGCGCTTTGACTTCACGATGGAGATTCCGATGGAATACGCGGCTCGCGCGGTGGAAATCGCGTTGGGTGAGAACATGAAGCATGATGCACCGGGATTCGAGCTCAGCCCGGCATTGTGGGCGCAGGCGGTGGAGGAATCGGATTACGTCGCGGCGCTCGAAGATCTGCGTATCGTCTTTGTCGACGACTTGCCTGCCGGATCATGAAACGCCGCTTCGAAATCCTGCTTCCTCTGGATGACGACTTACCGCAGAGTGAATCCTGCTGGCGCGACGACTGGAATGTACCTGGGCAATCAGCGTTCATGCTGCTTGCCAAGTTCCAGCAACTCAATGCTCTTTCGTGTACCGCGCTGGCGGAGATATTCCTGCGCAAGCCAGGTCCGTGGGCATTACGGCGGGACATCGACTTACGCGACGCGCGGCAGTTCGACCTGCTCCGCATGACGTACCTCCTGCGCATGTCGCTGCCCGATGTCGCCGCCGCCTTTCTGGCACGGTGGGATCTGTCTGAAGTCGAAAGCGATCCGACGCTACGCTGGTGCCCGCAGTGTGCGGCGCGAGGCGTTCACCTTACCGCATTCCAGTTTGCAGGCTGCGACACGTGTCCGGTTCACGGTTGCAGGCTTCGCGACCGCTGTGCGCAATGTGGCCGGACGATGGTCGGCTATCGCCTGCGGGCGAGCATTTTCCGGTCGCCGTTCAGTTGTCCGGCATGCGGGCATGACTGGGCGCCAGCGCTTCGCAGCATCGATGATCGCGCATTGCGGCTGTCCCCCACCTACCGGTATAGCGTGGCGCAATCTCTTGCCCGTGGCTGGTTTGGGCGCAGACCTCCCAACGTGGGGCGACTTCTGCGTCCGTTCGACCGGACCGCTGATCACGGTGCATGGTTGGCTTCGGCACCGCGCCGCGGAAGCGACACTGATGCGGCAGACGCATTCTGTCACCGCATCGTGCGGGGACATACTGAGGCCGATCAGTACGCGTCGATTCGCCACCGTGACCGTAGCTGGGCAGTTCAGCGACCGGATGACGAATTACGAACCGACACTGCGGCGTGGATCCACGCGTCCCGGGTAAAAACCGCCGACGAAATACTGACGGATGCCGTCGCGTGTTACAAGGCTATCAAACGATATGTCATGCACCACATCGGAAACCGGCATCGCGCCTGTGTGGTCACAGCGGCCCGTTATCTAACGTGGCGGCTCGATGCACGCTCAACGCCCCCTTTCTGTCCGGCAGCGCAGGCCCTGCTTCGGTGGCGGTCCAAATGGGAGGGGATCGGCGTCCCTTCCCATCTGCTGGTCAAAGGCGACCATGGATTCCTCGGCGTCCTTGTCTGGCTTTCGCTGTTCGCGCCAGTTGGCCTGCCCCAGTGGAGCAGGGCGACGGACCGCTGGGTGATTCTGCACGTCTTCGCTCAGGCGTGTCTCGACAGCTTTGCCTGCTTTCTGAACGAGGCCGCGGATGCGACATCCTTATCGGGACCGGTATGGATGCCCTTTCCGGTGGTGGACTTTCCGGAACGTGAATGGGTGGTGCTGGCTGGGCATCCGGAAGAAAACTGGCTTCGGCTTGTGATTGCCCCGGCTCCAGTCTGCCTGACTGTAAGAACAGGAAAACTAAAGGTCTGTGAGAAACATTACGAGCAGCATTCGAATATCCTGAATCTGAATGTAGCTCCGACAGAGTGGCTGGCGGTGCCCGCAGGGCGCAGACGCGCGACGAATTTACAAGTCGCCCGTAAATCGACTGACCCGTTGTTCGTGGATCGCAAAGGAAGCGTCGGTGTGACGGCGATGGTGCTTGCGGTCTTCGCAGCATCGGATTCGGAATAGAGGATCTGGCAATTTTGTTTCCGCTTGGTGCCTCGTTGAACGTCGATGGAACAGCGACTGAGATGCGGCATTTGTCCGTGTCCGAAGTGACGGCAACCACTGCGCCCGCGCGACGACGTCATGCCGCCGGACTTCTGCGTGCGTTATCCTGATTGACAGGAATTGATAATTATCCTGTCCGATTCTGTCGTCGACGTAGACGCGAAGCCGAATGCGAATCTTGACGCTGCCGCGCTCTGCGTCTGATCGGTTCAGCCGTCTGAACTCGGATGCCGGCGATTGACCTCGAAGCCCGCACGCACAAGAATCAAATACGGTTGTCCCGCGTCGAGCCCGCTGCACAAACCGTCCTGGCCGCCCGGAAATTCGCGGGGCGACGACAGCACGGTATGCAGCGTCACGCTCCACCCGCAGGTGGACCCGTGTATTACGGTCGAATGCAATCCGATGCCGGGTGCATTTTGTAGACTCGATACACCGTCGTGCAGAGAATCTTCTTTGGACGCCGCCCGCGTGACGATTCTCGGCGTATGAGATGGTCAATGCGCGGCAACATCCTGTAAAAACCGCTTTGCGCGTGGATGCTGTGGCGAAGAGAAAAAAGCATGGGGCGATGCTCGTTCGAGTATTTCTCCCGCATCCATGAAAATGACGCGATCCGCGACCTCGCGCGCGAAGCCCATTTCGTGAGTGACGCACATCATTGTCATCCCTTCCTTTGCCAGCCCCTTCATCACCTGCAACACTCCGCCCACCATTTCCGGATCCAGTGCGCTGGTCGGTTCATCGAACAACATGACTTTGGGTCGCATCATCAATGCACGCGCGATCGCCACACGTTGTTGCTGGCCGCCGGATAACGTGCCCGGAAAAACATTTGCCTTGTGTCCGAGGCCGACCTTGCCCAGGAGGCCGTGTGCATGTGCTTCGGCCTCTTTACGCGACATTTTGCGCAGCGTCGTCGGTGCAAGCAGAAGATTGTTGAGTACCGTCATGTGAGGAAAAAGATTGAACTGCTGGAATACGAAACCCACCTGAGCGCGTAGCGCATTCAGATTGGTTTGCTTCGCATGGACAGCTTGCCCGTTCAGGCTGATCGATCCGCGGTCGATATTGTCCAGCCCGTTGACGGTGCGGATAAGGGTCGATTTTCCAGATCCGGAAGGGCCGCAGATCACAACGACTTCGCCACTCCTGACGGTCTCCGTCACTGCGACCAGTGCGTGATAACTGCCGTACCACTTGTCCACGTTTTCAAGCTTGATCATTTTGCACGCTCGCCAATTTGATAAAACGGTTCGTCGTCACTGGACCTTGTCCCGACCTGCGCTGATTGACGCTGCGCTCAACGAGTCGTGCGGCGCGTGTCAGGCAAAAGCACACAACAAAATAGATTCCGGCGAGTAGCGTGTAGACCTCCACCGGTTTGACCATCAGCATGTTGTTGACCTGATTGGCGGCGAACGACAATTCCTGAACACCGACCACATAGCCGAGCGACGTTTCCTTGATGGTCGAAATGAACTCACTCAGAATGCTAGGCATGACGTTGAATAGCGCCTGAGGGATCACCACGAAACGCATCGTGCGAAAGTAGCCGAGCCCAAGGGAACGGGCCGCTTGAATCTGCCCATGCGGAATGGCTTCGATTCCGGATCGGAGGACCTCGGCGAGATAGGCCGACTGGTAGACGACTAATGCGCACAGAAGTGTTGTGACGCCTGAAACAGTCAGGTGAATGAGCGCAGGCAGGAGGAAGTAGGCCCAGAAGATAAACATGATCAGGGGCAGGCCGCGCACGAACTGGATGACGGCGAAAGCCGGCCAGCGCAAAAGACGGTACATACTGGTGCGGCATAGCGCCAGCACAAGCGCGAGTGGTAAAGACACGGCAATGCATACGACCGCCATCAGAATCGTCAATGCAACGCCACCGAGCGGCCCCTGCGGATATTGGCCGACCAGGAGCGTTTGCCAATAGGTACGAATGATGTCGATCATTTCCTCGCTCCCGCAACCGCGAACCGTTTCGAGGCAAAGCTGCCCGCGTACATGATTGAAAACGAGACCAGCAAGTACGCGACGGTGGCGACGCCAAATGCTTCGAATGTTTTGAAGGTATTACTGTCGACTTCTTTGGCCTGGTAAGTTAACTCGGCAACACCGATGGCCATGGCCAGGCTCGTGTTCTTGAACAGCAGTAAGGCCTGATTGATGAGCGACGGCGCCGAGATCCGTACGGCCTGAGGAATAACAATGAGACGAGCCGCCTGCAGGTAGGACAGCCCTAGCGCGCGTCCAGCCTCGACCTGTGTGCGGGGGATAGCCCGGACGCCGCTGCGGAGATCTTCTGAAACATAAGCCGCCGCACACAACACCAGTGCGACGAGTGCAAGTGGGAACTCGCTGCCGTGAAGCCGGAGAAACTCCCGAACCGGTGCCGGGAAAAGTTCAGGCGCTGCAAAATACCAGAAGAGCAACTGGACCAGCAGTGGGACGTTGCGGTGATATTCGACATATGCACCAACCAGCCATTCGGCTGGCCGGAATCCCGTGAGGCGCAGAACGGCGAGAACCACCGCGAGCAGAAAGCTCAATGCCCATGCGAGCACGAAGAGCTCCACAGTCACACCGAGTCCACTTAGCAGCCAGTCAAGATATTGGCCTTGCAGTACAGCGCCGAAATCGAATCGGTAGTGCATTGGGTCTCCTCCCGTTCCTGATATTTTTTTGCGCCGACGCGGCGCTAGTCACGGATGGGTTCAATGGTGAAACTGCGCTTGATCTTGTACGGGCTGCCGTCACCAAGCCAGGTGTTGAAGATCGTCGTCGCGCGCCCGGAACGTTCAAGGTCTGTGAGTGCGTCGTTCACGGTTTTCCTGAACGCGGGTTCGCCTTTGCGGATGCCCAGACCCCATGACTCGACGTAGACCGGATTAGCAATAATGCTCAATGGAGTCGCACTGGCTGCCTGCCTCTGCATCTTGATCAGAGCGAGTTCGGACGCACACAGTGCGTCGGCTTTACCCTGAACAACGGCGAGAAAGCCACTCGTCGGCTCGGGAAAGCTGATGATTGATGCCGAAGGGAACATCTTTCTGACGATTGGCTCGGCGGATGAACCCTTGACGACGGCAATGCGTTTGCCGGCCAGCTGTTCAAACGTCGTGATACCCGAGTCTTTGCGCACGAGCAGTTTGGAAGGTCCGACGAAGTACGCGTCGCTGTAATCGATCTGTTCCGCGCGCTGCTTTGTGTAGCCGAGATTGGCGGCCAGAATATCGACTCGGCCTTGCGCCAGTTCCGGAACTCGCGCATCGACCGAGATCAACTTGATCTGAAGCTTGACCTTTAGCGCGTTGGCGATCGCTCGGCACATGTCAACGTCGTAGCCGACCGTCTCACGTGTGCCTGGGTCCAGAAAGCTGAACGGATCGACGGTGCCGAGCGTGCCGCACACCAGCGTTCCGCGTTCCTTGATCGTGCTCAGTTCGTCGGCGTGAGACGGGCTTGCAGTCAGCACGCTCATTGGCACTGTGACGCATAGTACAGAGAGTATCTTCTTCATGGTTCGTAGCAATCCAGTGAGCGATTCAGGTTAAGGCTTCGCACGCTTCCTTGATGCGCAGGCAGGCCGTCTTGACAATATCGATGCTGGTCGCGAACGACAGCCGGATGGAAGGCGACATGCCATACGCGGCACCATCCAGTACGGCCACACTTACTTCCTCCAGCAGATACATCGAGAAATCGAAGTCGGTTTCGATAACACGGCCTGCAGGCGTTCTTTTCCCGATCACGCCTGCGCATGAGGGGAAAATGTAGAAGGCGCCGCTCGGCGTCACGCAGCGAAGCAGATGCACTGTGTTGAGAATCGACATCGCTAGGTCCCGCCTCTCCTTGAACTCGGCGACACACTGAGCGACGAAGTCCTGCGGGCCATTGAGGGCCTGCACAGCGGCAGCCTGGCTGATCGACGATACGCAGGAGGTTGTTTGCGACTGCAACGTCACCATCAAATTGATCAGTGCCGCGGGGCCTGCGCCGTAACCGATTCGCCAGCCAGTCATTGCATACGACTTCGATACGCCATTCACGATCAGCGTACGGTCTATAAGTTCAGGCGCGGCCTCGACGGGCGAGATGGATCTGCCGCTGTCGTAGTGAAAGTGCTCGTAGATATCGTCGGTGATTAACCATACGCCATCGTGGCGCAGGATAACGTCGGCAAGAGCCCGTCGTTCGGCGCGCGTGTATGACACACCGGTTGGATTGTTCGGTGAATTCAGAATCACCCAGCGT
Organism: Paraburkholderia sediminicola; assembly: GCF_046026675.1. GTDB lineage: Bacteria > Pseudomonadota > Gammaproteobacteria > Burkholderiales > Burkholderiaceae > Paraburkholderia > Paraburkholderia sediminicola_F. Next base: position 44,955 of record NZ_JAQQEY010000003.1, read on the forward strand.
GTGCGTGGTGTGATCGCGGCTTCCAACTCAGAGGGTGTCAACTTGTAGCTGTTGTCGACGCTCGTCGGCACCACGACGGGTACGCCGTCGCTGAGCAGAACCATGTCGGGATAGGACACCCAGTAGGGCGCGGGGATGATGACTTCGTCGCCGGCATTGAGCGTTGCTGCGAATGCATTGTGCAGAACCTGCTTCGCGCCGGCGCCGACAAAAATTTGCGCGGGCTCGAAGCGAAGACCATTTTCACGCTCCAATTTACCGGCGATGGCACGACGGAGTTCGATTGTGCCGGCCGCCCCCGTGTATTTTGTGTCGCCTCGTTCTATCGCTGAAATGCCCGCAGCCTTTACGTGGCCTGGTGTATCGAAGTCAGGCTCGCCGATTGTCAGGTCGAGTATCTGGCGTCCCTGTTGCATGAGTTCCAGAACGCGAGCGCGGGCAACTGAACTGGGCGAGGGCTTGATGCGGCTGAGTCGATCGGAGGGGGTAAGGAACATAACGGACATCTCAGACCTTATAGCCACGCTGTTGAAGTAATGGTTCGATCCACTGACGATCGAGTGAGTTGGCGCGGATACGTGTCATGATTTCTCTCTCTTTCTCGATCAGGGTCAATGCCTTGGTCAGGACGCTTTCTGCATCGTCAGGGCGGATCGCGAGGAGACCGTCTTCGTCGCCGATGATCACGTCGCCAGGGTGAACAACCATGCCGTCGATTGCAACGGGGACGTTCACTTCACCAGGTCCGTCCTTGTACGGTCCTTTATGCGTCACGCCACGCGCATAGCACGGGAATCCAGCGGCACGGAAAGCCGCGACGTCACGCACGGCGCCATCGACGACAATGCCCTTCACACCTTTCTCGATGGCCATCTGCATGATCAATTCGCCGATGATGGCGTTGTCCAACGATCCACCTGCGTCCACGACCAGTACGTCGCCTGCTTCGAGTGAGTCGAAGGCTTTGTGGATTATCAGATTGTCGCCCGGACGGGTTCTGACCGTCACGGCGTTACCCACGAGTTTTCCAGCCGAATGAATTGCGATCAGATGGGCGGTGCCGAATGATCTGAACATACTGTCGCTCAGGATCGCGGTGGGGAGGCCGGCGAGGCGCTCGCGGAGTGCCTGAGAGGTTCCTTCCACGCGGTGCAAATTTCGTATTCCAGCTTGAAGCATGGCGAACTCCGTTGGTTCTTTCCGGCTCGAGACCGGGAATGGGGCAAGTCGATGATTCGGAGTCTAGGTCGCCACAAAAACGCCAAAAAGCGATATATTTTCGGAGATATCTACGAAGAATAATCCTGACGGAGCATGTACGATGAACGTGACATTCAAGCAGGTGGAAGCGTTCTACTGGACCGCGAAACTCGGTAGTTTCAGCGCGGCATCAGCGCATTTGCATACCACTCAATCTGCGGTGTCCAAGCGGGTGATCGAACTGGAAGGCGCGCTTGCGGTTATGTTGTTCGATCGCAGTCAGAAGCGACCGGTGCTGACTGTTCAGGGGCGGGCGTTAGTTGAAACGGCGGCAGAGATGCTTGATGTTGTCGAGCGGATGGGCACGCAGATCGATAAAGGCGATCCGTTCGTTGGACGCTTTCACATTGGGGTAACGGAGCTCTGTGCGCTCACGTGGCTGCCGCAGTTCGTAGCAAACGTGAGAGCGCAATTTCCGCGCCTCGTGCTCGATCCGGACGTCGACGCGAGCGGTAACCTGACGGATCGACTCGAAGATGGCTCTCTTGATCTGATTGTTGTGCCGGGTAGCGGCAACTGGCACAAGCGGTACCGGGCGACGTTCCTCTCGAATCTGAAGATTGTCTGGATGGCGAGTCCCCTGATCGGCATGCCGCGCGGCATCCAGAAGGTGGCCGCGTTAGCGGCGTACCCGCTATTGATGCAGTCTCCAACGTCTGCCGTTTCGAAACTCCACGAGGACTGGCTAAGAGAACATGGTGTTTCGACGAAAGAGGCGCTTCGGACCAACAGTCTGCCCGTCATCGGTCAGTTGACCGCAGCAGGGTTAGGTATCAGCGCGCTGCCGCTCGACTATTTCAAACAGGACATCTCACGAGGAACGCTGCAGGTCGTCAAGACGGAACCTGCGCCGCCATCGGTCGACTATTACGTCCTGCATCGAGCGGACGGTGCCACCGCCGTGGCCGAAGAAATTGCGCGGATGGTCAAGGTTTCCTGCCATTTCAGAAGGACGAACTAGGAGTGTTCGGCCAAGAGGGACGCTTGTGTGGCAACGGCTGCCTCGGACCAATGCTTCCTCAGCTATCTACCCTCATTCCTAGCTGACAGCGCACGGCCTCATTTCATTTCGGATTTCTCGTTCGTCAGCATCTGCCGGGCCTCAGTTGTAAGCTTGGTGAGGATAGAGCCGAGTAGCTGATATTCGTCCGCCGTTAGTGCGCCCTTGAGTCGCGCCTGACGCTCCAGCGCACGGCCCAGACCTTTCGCGACAGCCCGTTTGCCTTTGGCGCTCAGACTGACGTATGACTTGCGTTTGTCCTTGGCGTCGACCGCATACACGACCAGTTCCTTTTCGACCAGTTCGGCGCCGGCCCGGCTGACCTGGCTGTAGTCAAGATGGGAGAATTGCGCGATTTCCCCTGAGGTCGACTTTCCGATGCGATTGAGCGTCATCAGAAAACGCCACTGGCGTGCCGACAGGCCGAGCTTTTCCGACACCGATGCCTCGACGACACGCGCGAGCAACTGCGAAAGCACCGAAACCCGGAACGTGAGAAGGTCGTCGGGGATTACCTCCGCGACCGGCACGGATTCTTCCATCGTGTTTGTCATAGCAAATAAAATAATTTGACGTAGCAAATTGTTTCGATCTATCCTGCAACGGCTGGTGACGCCGGGGTCTTCTGGTGGCGCAGCGAGCCATATCGTTGTTTCCGGATTCATTGTATCGGCGAAACGATAGGTCGAGGCGAGAAAGCCAGTTCGGCTGCAGGAAGCAGTCGACACGAGAGTGGCCCTGGAATGCGAGAAGCGACAATATCAATGAATGAGACAAAGCCCCGCGACACGCAGGCACCGCTGGCCGGTCTTCGGGTCCTTGACCTGAGTCGGCTGGTGGCTGGCAACATGCTGACGCTTCAGTTGGCGGATTTCGGTGCTGAAGTTATCAAGGTTGAGGCGCTCGGCGCTGGCGATCCGCTGCGCCATTGGCTCTCACGTGCGCCCGGCAGCGATGAGGCATTCGACTCGTGGTGGCAGGTCTACGGTCGCAACAAGCGAAGCCTGTCCCTGAACTTGCGCTCCGACTCTGCGCGCGAGATTCTTCTGGCGCTGCTCGACCATGCTGACGTGCTGGTGGAGAGCTTCAAGCCGGGCACGCTCGAAAGCATGGGGCTGGAGCCTTGCGACCTGCTGGATCGATATGACCGGCTCGTGGTCGTCCGCGTATCCGGATGGGGGCAGACCGGACCCTATCGCGGACTGCCCGGCTTCGGCAGTCTCATCGAAGGCATGTGCGGTTTCGCAAACAGCCACAGAGCGGTGGACGGCACGCCGACACTGCCCAATATGGCACTTGCCGACATGGTCGCCGGCTTGACCGGAGCGTTCGCGACCATGGCGGCGCTGCGGCAGGTCGAGCAGGGCGATGGTCGCGGTCAGGTCATCGATCTTTCCTTGCTCGAGCCGATGCTCGCTGTCATGGGGCCCCAGGTAACGACATGGGCGAGAACGGGCGCGCTGCCTGACCCGCGCACCAAGATCGCGTCGCCCCGGGGCGTGTTCCGGTGCGGCGACGGGAAATGGATTTCGCTGTCGGGTTCGACGGAAAAGATGGCTGAACGCATATTCGTTGCGATCGGACGCGGCGATCTTTATGAGTCGGACCCTGGCCTGCGTTCGAATGCAGGGCGGCTGGAACGCGATGCGGAGATCGACGCCCACATCAACGCCTTCGTGTCGAAGCGGTCGCAGGACGACTGTCTGACCTACTTCAGGAGTAGCGGTATCACGGTCGGTCCAATCTACGACGTCGACGGGCTGGTGGCAGACGCTCATATCGTCGAGCGTCAAGTTTTCGTGAAAAAGGATGGCGGGACTGACGGGACCGTCTTGATGCATCAACCTACGCCGAGGATGAGCCGCACGCCTGGCGCGATCCGACATGTGGCACCGAAGCTGGGGGAGCACTCCCGTGAGATTCTGCTTGCGGCTGGCGTCGGTGACGAAGCAATTGACGCGCTTATTCGCGAGGGGATCGTCGAATGTCGCTAAGCCGGCTTCGATCCCTGCTTTTCTTGCCCGCTACGGGCGGGCGATATTTCGTCAAAGCCGTGGAACGTGGCGCTGACGCATTGATTCTTGACCTGGAGGATTCGGTCGCGCCGGAGCGCAAGGAAGAGGCTCGCCATCTTGCCGCCAGAACCGCGCGCGCGCTCAGCGATCAGGGTGCGTCGGTCATCGTGCGGGTCAACGCGCCTCGCGATCTGCTCGAACTCGATATCGCGTCGATTCCTGTGCAGGCGGTCGCCGGCATCATGCTCCCAAAAGTGGAAGCTGGCGAAGACGTGCGATATGCAGAATTGCTTTGGCGGAGGCGAGTGTCATCCGATCTGCGCGGCGTGAAATTTATACCCACGATCGAAACGCCCAAAGGGCTGCTTTCGGTGGCGAAGATTGCGCAGTCTTCGAACAATCTCGCAGCCATCGCTTTCGGGTCGGAGGACTTCGGTGCCGCAATGGGTATTGAGCCTACAACTGAGGCATTGCGATGGCCTGCGCAGCAACTGGTGATCGCAGCGAGCGCGTATGGATTGCCAGCAATTGGTCTCGCCGGAAGCGTTGCGGGATTTGCAGACGTCGAGGCTTACAGGGAGGTTGTGCGTGCGTCGCGCGCGCTGGGGTTTGCGGGCAGCGTCGCCATTCATCCCAACCAGATAGCAATTCTGAATGCCGGATTCAGTCCGAGCGCCGACCAGCTAGCGTGGGCCCAGCGGGTTATAGAGGCGCATCGCAGCGCTACCGAGGTAGGGGACGCGGTGACGAAGGTGGATGGGCTGATGATCGACGCCCCCATCGTGGCAAGAGCGCGGCGTTATGTGGACAGCGTTCTTGCCAGTTGAAGAGTCAGGATTCAAAGCCAGAACATAAATATTCATGGAGACATCATGTTGAACGCCAAGGTGTGCAAGCCCGGGGAGGGGGCTTCCCTGGAGACCAGGGCTCGTCGGCGCAAATCGCCACAGTTGTTGTCAGGCATGTTCGGCGCGTCGATCGGGCTTGTACCGGTGCCAGCGTTTATCGCCATCGTCGCGGCGTTGCTGATTGGCGTTTATGCGAAATCGCTACCACGCGATCTGACCACCGTGATTGCCGTCCTTTCGGTATTCGGGTTCCTGCTTGCGGAATTGGGATCGCGAATTCCGCTATTGCGCATGCTCGGTGGTCCAGTCCTTCTCGCTGGATTTGTTCCCTCCTATCTCGTCTATCACAAGCTCATACCGGAGCCGCTCGTGGCTCCCATCGCGGCGTTCTGGAAGAATGACAATCCTCTTTCGCTTTTCGTGCTGGCGGTGGTGGTCGGCAGCATTCTGAGCATGAATCGGCAACAACTGATCAAAGGGTTTGGGAAGATTTTCGCGCCGCTGCTGCTCGGCTCCATCGTCGCCACACTTGCCGCGCTTGCCGTCGGATTGGCCCTTGGCCTGAATGCTCACGAAATTATTTTCTTCATCGCCGTGCCGATTATGGCTGGCGGTCTCGGCGAAGGTGCAATTCCGCTTTCGATCGGCTATGCATTGCTCATGCACACTACGCAAGCTGAGGTGCTTTCAAGAGTCATCCCCGTGATCATGCTCGCGAATCTGTGTGCAATCATCTGCTGCGGATTGCTCAATGCGTATGCGAAGAAGCGACCTCATCTAACGGGTAACGGGCGGATCGATGCCTCTTCGGCGGAAGAACCCCCGACGTCAGCAAAGATGGAAACCGACACCTTCGATATTCGCAGCCTCTGTTACGCAGGCTATACGGCTATCGCGCTCTATCTCGTCGGCATGCTGATCCAGCGGTGGACCGATTTTCCAGGCGCGGTGGCAATGCTGTTGCTGGCGCTTGCCCTCAAGCTGCTCAACGGGGTGTCCGGGACGCTGCATACGGGCGCCCATCAGTTGCATCGTTTCTTTGTGCGGATGACCACATTCCCACTGCTTTTCGCGATCGGCGCATTCTGGACGCCGTGGGACAAACTGATGGCGGCGATTACCCTGGCGAACATCGCGACGATCGTAGCTACCGTCATCACGCTTGTTGTGGTGGGTTTTTTTTGCGGCCGTTGGCTCGGCATGTATCCCGTCGAGGCCGCGATCATCAATGCGTGCCATAGCGGGCTCGGTGGCGGCGGTGATGTCGCGATCCTGACCGCTGCCAACCGCATGACCTTGATGCCGTTCGCGCAGATCGCCACCCGGATTGGCGGGATGGGTACAATTTTGTGTGCGCTGGCCTTCCTCAGATTCTGGAATTGACGAGAACCTCAGGGCGCAATCGCACGGCTTCATAAGCGACACTTACGCAGACGCGGTGCCGACCTCGGTCGAATCTCCGTCGCCCGTATGGTCACGTCGAGGACGAGTCAGCGTGACTTGTGCGGCTGGTGATCGGGCGTAACGGTTCAATGCGTCGCTGGATCCACGTTCGATGGACTGGCTGGGCGCGGCTGCCTGAGCGATGTGGTCCACGACATGAATAGGCAAAACCCGGACGAATGTGGCAGAGGGCAGGGCCCGGAAACTCGCCGGCCCATACTCGAGTTATTCGGAGACGTTCTCGCCACGAAGCTTCATCGAAGCGCCACATTCGGCGCAGACTTCGGATGACTCGGGCAAATGTATGTAGCCGAACGACGAATGCAGCCACCTTCGGTTGTAGTTCTCCTCTACGAAACTTCAGCAAGCGCTCCTGACCGTCCTGCGAATCTGGATATATAACTCGTCAGATCCGTCGAGGTCCGTTATCTGACCGCAAACCGGCGTTGGAATGCACCGGTGACGCTGTAACCGAATGACGCATTATGGCCAATTGTGTTTGCCATGGGCCCCCGAGAGTCAAGATTGCGGTCAGATTTTTTTCGACGCCTGCGATATTTGACGCGCACATGTCGGTGGGCAGGTTGGCGTGGTTATATTACTTTCCTTGGGTCGGCTGCTGCCGTGGCCACCGGACCGCGCACCCCTACTGACGCGGTCTGTGATGAAATCTGGTTCGCACCGCTCAAACGTTTGTCTGGGACGGCTCGAGATCCACGGGACAGTCGGATCGCACGAGGTAACGGAGTTAATCCTGTCTACGATTGCGGGAAAAGCGGGCGTAACTGCCTGTACAAGGCCTGGAACGATGCCAGTCGCTCCGACAGTATCGAATGCCGCTCAGCGTCAGGAAAGAATTCCTCCAGTACCCGGGGGGGACGGACTACAACCGAAAAATCGCCGCCGGCCGCGAGCCAGCCGAGGCGTGCGGCTCCAAGCGCAGCGACGGACTGTGAATCTGGCTGCCGCCGTATCGTTATCCCGAGGGCATCAGCGACCAACTGTGCCCAGTGCGCACTGCGTGCGCCTCCACCAATAAGAGCGAGTGCGGTTTCACGTGTACCGTCCGCATACAGGGCGTCGAAACCGTCCCACACCGCAAACGTGACGCCCTCGAGCACCGAATAGGCGAGTGTCGCGCGATTGGTCGAATCGACAAGTCCACAAAACACTCCCTGGGCGTACGGATCATTGTGCGGTGTTCGCACGCCGGAAAGGTATGGCAGGAAAAGTGGCGCTTTCGCGCGGCGGTCGGCACTGACACTCGCGACCTCACCCAGCAAACTTGTTTCGTCGGTCGAAGTGAGATTGCATAGCCAACGAACGCAACTGGCCGCAGACAGCACTACGCTCGTTCGGTGCCACCTGTTCGGAATCGCGTGGCACAGCGCGTGAATCCCCGGGTGTGGGCTCGGCCGAAACTGATCTGTGACGACGGATAGCACTCCCGACGTACCGAGCGACAGGAATCCATCCCCGGCCTCCGCTGCTCCGACGCCCAACGCGCTCGTCGCGGTGTCGCCCCCGCCCGCAGCGACGATTACATTTGCAGGCAGGCCAAGTTCGCTCGCGACGCTACGACGAACAACGCCGGCCGCTCGACTCCCTTCTGCAATCGGGGGCACCTGCGCGCGTGTGATGGCGCAAGCCTGCAAAAGCTCGTCAGACCACACGCGGCGCGCAATGTCGAGCCAGAGGGTTCCTGACGCATCTGATGGATCGGTGAGCTTTACGCCGGTCAATCGCAGACGTAAATAGTCTTTCGGCAGCAGGACGCACGCCAGCTTCCGGAAGTGCTCCGGTTCGTGTCGTGCAACCCATAACAGCTTTGGCGCGGTGAGCCCCGGCATCGCGCAATTGCCTGCGACTTCATGCAGCCTTGGTGCGCGCGCCGTTAGTTCATCGCATTCGATGACGCTGCGCATATCGTTCCACAGAATTGCGGGGCGCAGCGGCCTGTCGTTGGCATCGAGGAGAACAGCCCCGTGCATCTGGCCAGAGAGGCCAACGGACTGGATACGTGCGAACGCGTCGGGATAATGCTTACGCAGCGTTGATAGAGCAATCCGCGTGGCTCGCCACCAATCCTCTGGATCCTGCTCAGACCATCGAGGCCTCGGCCTGGATGTGTCCAACGGATGGCGCACGGTCCCGACAACAAGTCCGTCGCTGGCCAGCAACAGGACTTTCAGTTCGGACGTGCCAAGATCAATGCCAAGAAACATTCTTCAAACTCGATGAAGCCTGGGGATTGTGGCAACCACCCGTGACGCAGCAGCGGTCATTTCGGATAGGGCGCGCGTCTTGAAGTCAGAGGGCATTTTAGTTCAGGTCGGACTCGTCCCGACGCATTGCTCGCATCGAAGGCGTCGGTCACGACCCGAAAGTCATCTCAATGAAGCGGCCACGCGAAGGCAGCCGCTGGTGACGATCCTGCGTTCGGGCTCATCGGTGATTGCGTGTGGCAAAGTACGCAGTACGGCACGCAGCGCAATTCCATGCCCGAAGAGCGCGCTTATCGGATACTCCCTTTCGCCTGCGTCCGGAACTCCTGGGCGCGCCCAACGGGACGTCCTTCCCGTTTCGACCGTTCATGAGGAAGCCGACGGATCCGATCTTCCCGGTCTAGAGGTCGAAATTGGTGGGCATCAGGACCACGTCGCGAATGGTCATGCCGCGTTGCCTCGTCAACATGAACATTATCACCTCGGCTACCTGGCTAGCTTCTAGCAGACTTCCCGACTCCTTGGCCTCTCTCAGTTTCTCCTCTGGCCAGTCAGCGAGCAGTGCGCTAATGACCGGGCCAGGCGAGACGGAGCCGACGCGAATTCCGTGTTTGAAAACCTGGCGCCGCACCGTCTGAACAAAGCAGTTAATCGCCCATTTGGACGACGCATAGACCGGCTCCCAGGGCGTCGGAAAGTGAGCAGCCAGGGAACTGGTCACGATAATGTCCCCGGTCCGTCTTCCGATCATGTGCGGCAAAACGTCGTGAACATTCTTCATTACGACGTTGACATTGAGGTTCAGCATCCGGTCAATCGCCGCGGTGTCGGCATCGACCAGATCACCGCCGACGTAAGCGCCCGCATTGGCATGCAGGATGTCGATCTGCCCCGCCATCTCCAGGACGCGCGGCGCAAGCGTCGCGCAGGCTTTCGGGTCGAGCAGATCGATGACCAGCGGAATCGCTCCATCGCCGCGTCCGCTGCAAATTGCCGCCAGCGCTGCGTCGTCGCGGTCGACCAGAACCACGCGAGCGCCGGCCGTCAGCAGCGCCTCGGTGCTGGCCAGCCCAATGCCCGACGCAGCCCCGGTTACAACGGCAACCTTGCCTTCCAATTCTCGTGCCATGTTCTCTGTCCTTCCTGGTTGGCCGTTCTTGCCGGAACTGATCCTGGATGCAACCTGCCGAACGGAGTCGAAACGATGATCATCTACCGATCACCATCTGTGCGCCGTTCCCATATCGGATGCGTCGCATACTGCTGCCGGAGCCCGGTTCCCGTGATAATTGCGCCTTTGCAGCGGTTTTATGCCTTTCTCTATTTCTGCCGCTTCCGTTGAAAAAATGAGCGAACCTTCAGAGTTAGATCATTTGATCTTTAATTGAGCAAATGATCGAATACGGTAGGAACGCTGTCAAGATGATTTCTGAAGGGGAAAACCCCGAGAGGCGTGTACGGTGAACATAGTTGACCGTCCGTCCCGCTTGTGACCAGTTCATTTCGCCCGGTTCCAGAAGCCTACTGGACAAGGTTTAGCGACGAACCGGGTCATGCATAGCGCGCGGGTGATTTACCCTTGCAATAGGGACAAATTAAATACGGCCTACGCAAACGCAGAGCCTGGACGCCCGCGCGGTTAGTTCATCGCACTCGCTGACGCTACGCATGTCGTTCCACACAATTGCGGGGGGCGCAGCGGCCGGTGAATGGCACCAAGGAGAACAGCGTCGTGCGTCTGAGCGGAGGGGCCAATGGCCTGTCGGACCATTTCTCACGCAGCGCCGATAGCGCAGTACGCATGGCTCGTCACCAATTCGCTCGATCCTTTTCAGACAATCGGCTCCTGGCCTGGATATGTCCAACGGATGACTTGCGGTCCCGACAATAAGGCCTTCGCTGGAGAGCAGCGGGACGTGCAGTTCGGACGTGCCAGGATCAATGCCCGGGAGCATTCTTTGAACTCGATGGAGATTACCGTCGAGGCGTGACAGACGGCCAAACAATCAGTGGGGCAACGCCCGTAACTCGCATACGTTCGGCGCAGAAGGCGCGCGTTCATTGTAATTCAGGTTAGCCGACCGGTAACTGGTCCTAGTCTGCGGCGCCGACTGGAGGCCCATTTTTTTCCGCAGCACTTCGAATATGGACGTCGTCCTGCTGGCCGACGTCGATGCACGTGCTGGACGCGTCGCGCGGATCCTCCGCAAGCCGGGCGAACCGGCGAAGGGTACCGTAGGCTCATTTTACGAAGAGGCACCTCGAAGCTCATGGGGCCCCGCCGCAAGTGAAATACCAGATCGCCGTCGCGGAGTTATGGAAATGAGCGCAGACGAGACGCTTCCGCCACCACGGGGCTTTCGCGGGTGTCAGCAGATTGATAACTTGGCTGCGGCCTACGTCAATGCGGTGGAGGGCACTTCTTAACGCTGTGGAGAGAGAGCTTTCGCAAGCACTGCCAGAGCCGGTCCAATCTCATTGCGCAGCGTGTCCACTTTGATCTGTTCCGATGGCGCGCCGCAACTGAGCGAATAGATCTGTCCGTCGCTTGCGACGAATGCGATGGCAGCCGCATTGATGCGAGGATGGAAGTCTCCAGAGTCGACTATGAACCCTTGTTCCGCAAACTGCCTGAGTGCTCCGGAAATCACGGCTTCGCGTGCTGGCCAGTTGTCCGGATCGGCTACGCGTATCTGCTCGAGCAGCATCGTGCGATCCTCTTCACGCATGCGAGCAATGTGGGCCGCGCCCATCGCAGTGTTCGCCAGAGGAAGCTGCGAACCGACGTGAAGATTGAGGACAAGCTCCGATTGCCCCTGGCAGCGTTGTGTCAGGACGATTTGCAGCCCATGGCGCATGCCCATGCTGCACGCGGCGCCAAAGCGATTGGCGATTTCCTGCATCGCGGGCCTGGCGATATCGGACAGCGGTGCTGCCGCGAGCGCGCTATAGCCCAAGCCTAGCACCGATGGACTCAACTGCAGTTTGTCGCCGTTCTGGCCAGTTAGCAAATACCCTTCGTCCTGCAGCGTTCTGCAAAGACGCCAGACGGTAGGCTGCGGCAACTTCAAAAGCCTGGCGATCTCCGAGGTTCCCAGTTCCCGCTTGGCGGTAGTGAAGCAGCGTAACACTGCCAGGCCCCGCGCCAGCGCCGTGACAAAATGGCGGTCATTGTCTGTCAACCATTCACCTCGTGCGGATCTGAAAAATCGGAATAGAGTTCTGACATCTGGCAGTGCCGCAAATTGCTGGGTACGTCATGTACGGGATTTCCGGCGTGAATGGCTGCGAGCCGGGATTTGCACCATAGCCCCGGGAGCCAGCTGGGATGTCAGGCCGTCCGGACCACAGGGTGGAGATATTACACTGCGCGGTGTTGATGAGTAAGACCCCCGACCGTCGACCGACGTGCTTGTCTCGGGCGCCGGATCAGGTCTGCGCATACCTGCCACTCAGTTGCCTCGCGATGACGCCGGTAGGCGGCGCCTTCTGGCCCGTCTCGGCGACGTACTTCATGCTGCATTCGAGCCGCGTGTCTCTGGACCAGGTGCGCTTCAGATCGTCCCGGACGTGAATTCGCAGACGCCCCAGCCCCTCGATTTCGAGTTCGACCCGGTCGCCGTCGTGGAGGGCGCTCAAGCCTCGATGGTTTGTGCCGGTCGCGACGATGTCTCCGGGTTCGAGGGCATGGATGGCGCTGACCCACTCGATGCAGCGCGCGATGTCGTGCGCCATATCATCCGTGTTGAAGTCCTGCTTGAGCATTTCGTTCACCCACAGCTGGACTTGAAGTTTCTGCGGGTCGGCAATCTCGTCTGCCGTCACAATGTATGGCCCAACAGGCGCAAAGGTGTCGCGTGACTTGGCCTGAAAGAAGACGTTGTGGGCGGGCGGTAGGCCGCGCGCCGAACCGTCTATGAAATTGACGTAGCCGAAGACGTAGGACAGCGCTTGCGCCGCGGGTACGTTGGACGCGCGCCTACCGATCACGACGCCGAGTTCTGCCTCGCCCTCGAATACGCTCGCGGGCACATCGGGCAGGAGCATGGTCTCGCCCGGTCCGATGATTGCGCCAGGAGACTTGTGAAACGCGTTAATGGGCGGCCGCGCATCGAGCGTTCCGTTCTCCATGTAGTTCACCGCCATGCAACTGATCTGCCGCGGCCGCGGCAGCGGCGCGCGCAGCGTCACGGAGGCGAGCGGCATTCCTTGTTCCGTTGCCAGCTGCGATTCGATGCGCGGGCGGTAGGCGTCGAATCCTGCAATGAGCCCGGTCATCAAATCCTGCCGATCGCGATGTGCGATATCACTCAGCACGGACGTGATGTTGACGACCCGCTCGCCCTTGAGTACGCCGAGCTGGAAGTCGTCGAAGTAGATGAGTTTCATGGCGTGCCGCTGTCTGTGTTGTGATCAATGGCCTGCTGCCCCGCCGCGTGGTGAGTTGCGCTTCCGGTGCGCACTTGCCAGCGTGGACAGACTTTCAATGGGAGGCGTTAGCGGGTACATTCGGGGCTGACCAGCCGGCGTCTGTCGCGACCACGCCGCGCTCGGCAAGGTTGGCAATGTCGCTCGCGGATAGTCCAATCTCTCGCAATACGACTTCAGTGTGCTGGCCGAGGCGTGGCGGATGCAGAGCGACGCTGCCGGGTGTTTCGCTTAATTTCACCGGTAAGCCGCCCATGCGCATGGAACCAAGCCCTGGCAGGTCGATATCGACGAGACATTCGCGTGCCTGCAACTGTTCTTCCCGAACGAGGCGATCCAGGGTGTTGATCGGTGAGCACGGTACGCCTGCGGCTTCGAAATGCTCAAGCCAATGCGCGGTTGGTTGCTTCGCGATGATCTGCGCGATCGCTGCGGCGAGGAAGTCCCTGTGCTCGGTGCGGCTGCTGTTGCTCTGAAAGCGCTCGTCCGTGACCCAGGATTGTTGGTCGAGCACCGTGCACAGATCCCTGAACATGCGGTCGTTGAAGCATGCAATGACGAGCCAGCCGTCGCATGCCTCGAACGCCCGATAGGTAGGGTTGCCGCCGAGTCCCGCGCTGCCGGTCCGCGTCGGCGGCTCGCCGGTAGCGAATAAACGCGTGAGATGCTGGCCTAGCATCGAGATTTGCCCTTCAAGCAGCGACGTGTCGACACGCTGGCCGCGCCCGGTGCGGTGACGCGCCTCCACCGCGAGCAGGACACCGATCGTGGCCATCATGCCCGCTGTGACGTCGCATACCGATGGCCCCATCTTGACCGGCCCACCATCAGGCTCGCCGGTCAAGCTCATGCCGCCCGTATACGCCTGCATGAAAAGATCATTGGCGGGCCGCTTGCTCAGCGGACCGGTCGCGCCGAAGCCGCTGATGGAGCAGTAGATGAGCCGGGGATTTGTTTCGCGAAGTTGCTCGTAGTCGAGGCCGGCGCGCGCCAGCGCGCCGACCCGGTAATTGTCGACCAGCACGTCGGCCTGGTCCACGAGGCGTCGCACAAGAGCCGCTCCCTCGGGATTTTTCAGGTCAACCGCAATGCCGCGTTTGTTGCGGTTGGTACATGCGTAGTAGCCGGCGAGAACGCCGTGGAAGCCCTCGCCCCAATATCGGCTGTCGTCTCCCACTCCGATGCGTTCCACCTTGATAACCTGCGCGCCGTAGTCACCGAGTGTCATGGAGCAGAACGGCCCCGCCATAGCGACGCCGATCTCTACCACCTTCATTCCGTCCAATGGACCAGCCATGTTATGTGTCTCCTGCAGTGTTGCTGCGATAGGGGCGCCGGAGAGCCGTCATCGCATGGTTTCTGCTGTGACTGCTCAGTGCGCGAACTCGGCAGGCTGCCGGTGCGCGTCGGACGGGTGCTCGTCCGTAAGGACGGGTACCGGCCGTCCGAGCACCACGTGGCCAGGGAGGTCGAGCAGCGCGTGGGCGATTCTGGCGCGATGCTCATGCGTCGTTCCAAGACGCATGGTCCACGCCGACACGCGTCGGAACCAGAGGTGCAGATCGAATTCCATCATGAAGCCGATGCCGCCGTGAATCACCTGAGCGTTACGGACGACGGCCTCGCATTTCTCATTGCAGAAGGCCTTCGCTTGCGATACCTCGACGGTATGTGGCAGGCCCTGATCCATCTTCCACAGGGCTTCGTACGTTAACAGTTCGCCCCCGTCGATCCAGATGATCATGTCCGCGCACATGTGTTGCACAGACTGAAACGCGCCGATCGGCTGGCCGAAGGCCTCGCGCATCTTTGCGTATTCGATGGCCATTTCGGCGTCCTTGCGGGCCGCGCCGAGCATCTGGGCGCACAGCAGCGCCGTTGCGACATCGAGCATCGCTTCGACGACTGGCCAGCCCTGGTCTAGCGCTCCAATGCATTGGCCGACCGGAACGCGCACGTCCTTGAATACGACTTCGCTCTGCTGGTCCTTCGCGGTAGTGACGAGCGCACGGTGCGTAATGCCCGCGCTGGCAGTGTCGACCAGAAAGAGGGAAAGACCTTCTGCGCCGCGCGACGCGTCGCCGGAAGTGCGGCACGCAACGAGACATGCATCGGCGCTTACGAAGTTGTCCACAAAGAGCTTGCTGCCGTTGATCACGAAGTCATCGCCCTCGCGACGCGCCGTGGTATGCACGGCAGTGGGGGAGCAGTACGCTCCGTTTTCCACGACAGCCCACGTCAAAAGCTTCTCGCCGCGAGCTACGGCGGGCAGTATCGCGTCGCGCTGCGAGTCTGATCCGTCGCGCGCGATGGTCAGTGCCGCGACTACCGTGCTCAGCAGCGGCAACGGCGCCACGGCACGGCCGATTTCCTGAAGCACGAGCCCGAGATAGACCAAAGGCATGGCCGAGCCGCCATAGGTTTCGGGCAGGCACAAGCCCTGCCAGCCGAGCTCGGCGGCCTTGTGCCAGAGCGCCGGCGGATAGCCCTTGGGATCGCGCTCCATTTCTCTCACGAGCTTGGTCGAGCATTCTCCTTGGAGGAAAGCGCGGGCCGCGTCGCGGATCATCTCTTGTTCATCATCTAGTAGGACTTGCACATCGATCTCCGTTGATTGCTCACGCCGTGCATGCCGATAGCCGGCGAGCCAATGGTTCTTCACTGAGGTTTGCGAGATTTCCGTGACGAAGGCAGGTTCAGGCCACGCCGGGCGATCTGGTCACGCATGATCTGCACGCTGCCGTGATTCACTCCCGACTGGAAAGCGCCCATCACGTTATGTGCGAAGACCCCTTCCTCAATCGCATGCGGGGAAGTACTGAGCAGCTGGGCATAGGGCCCAAGCATCTGGGTGATGGCTTCCGTCGTCTTGACGCCATGCTCGGGCGCCCACACCTTCTCGGCTGAACCTTCGTAGGTAAACTTGCCGCCGCGCTGCACGATCGACATGCTGCGCATTGTCATGAGCCGGCAGACCTGCGCCTCGGTCCACAACTCCGCCACCTTGTCGCGAATCGCTGCGTTGTTGGCAAGTGCTTCGGGTCCGTGCCGGTTCTCCTTGAGCCAGTTGACGATGTCCTCGTCGCGCCGGATCGACATCAGGTACCGCCATGCGCCCACCCGGTCGAGGTTCAGCGCTGCGGCGCCGATACCCCAGCCCTTGTTCTCTTCGCCGAGCAACGCTGTCTTCGGCACGCGCAGATCGTCGAAAAAGGTTTCGTTGGTGCGGGCTTCGCCGTAGGTTGTGCCGTGCGGTGCGCCCGGTGAATTCTGTATGGTCCATAGCGGGCGCACCGTAATACCGGGCGTATCCATGGGGATGAGGAAGATGGAGATGCCGTCGTGCTTCGGTGCGGATGGGTCAGTTCGCGCCATCAGGTAGATGTGGGTCGCCCAGTGCGCTGCTGTGGTGTAAATCTTCTGGCCGTTGATGACGTAGCCATCCGCGGTCGGTACGGCCCGGCAGCGCAGGTTGGCGAGATCCGCACCCGCATGAGGCTCAGAGAATCCGAGGCAGAACGAGACTTCGCGGTTGATCAGTCTGGGGATGAAGTACTGCTTCTGTTCCTCTGTCCCGGCCGCAAGAATGGCCGGGGCGCCGCTACCGCCCAAATCGATGCTGACGCCGGCACGCATGAATTCCTCTTCAACGATGAACTGCGAGAGCTGATCGCCGCCCTGGCCGCCATATTCCTTCGGGTAGGCGATGCCGAGCCAGCCACGTTCGCCGATCCTCCTGTAGAGCTCTTTCATCAACGGCCCGGTCCTGCCGGTCGGGCGCATCTCGCCATCCTCGGCGGCCACCTTGATGTTGTCGTCGGCAAGTACGGCGGGCGTCACGTTGTGCTCGATGAACGCGCGAACGTCGCGTCGGAGCGCTTCCTGCTCGGGGGTATAAGCGAAGTCCATTGTCTGTGCGTCTCCTGGTCAAAATCTCGGCGTAATTCGCTATGCAAATTAACAATTCATAATTACGATGCTACGGCCTTCGTTTGCGGTCGTCAAACGATTCCGTCGTAGTACAAACCCTCGACGGTTTTTCATGTTGAGCCAGAAACCTGGTGTTTTCCCCTGATCCATTGACCTGTCGGCTAACTGGTTGATATTCTAGGTCAACGAAATGCAAATTCGCACAGCGAATAATAGGTTTGAATCAGCCCCTGAGGAGAGTGCATGTGTTTTGCGGCATACCGGGAGAATGGGATCGGGAGTTCTGCGGCCGCCAGAGCCGAATCTTCCTTCCGTGTATGCGCCATCAGGAACGTTAGGTATGCCAGCTATCTGGGTCACCTATGCTCCGGGGACAATGAACGTGGGTTAGCAGCCGGCCGCGCCCTGCAGGAGGGCGAGGAAATTGACTTCGACCCGGTCGTGCCGTTGCGGGCGCCGCCCGGGATTTTCTGCATTGGTCTTGCTTACGCAGAACGCTGCCCCGAAAGGGCGTTCGCCGTGCCTGGTTATTCCGCCGCTTTCAGCCACACCGGCTTGAGTTTCGTCGGAGAGGGTGCGGCCGTCGTTCGGGCTCGCGTCCCCCAGCGTTTGGAATTCGAAGGTGAGTTCTCAGCATTCATCGGATGCGGCGATCGCGAAATCGGAAAGGTGCGGCCGCGCGAGCAAGTCATCGCTTATTCCTTTTTTAGCGACCCATCGATTCGAGACTGCCAACCCGAGCCTCAACAGTGGACGGTCGGCAAGGACGCCGACCACACCGGCGCCCTCGGGGCCTTTCCTGTCGCTGCTGAAGAGATACCGCGTGGCCGCCGAGGATTGCGGCCGCAGATCCCGCCAAACCGCAACGTGGAGCGGAGCGCCGCGACCCATGGCCGGGTCGTCGGCATCGCTATTCCTGCGTCGACGCTCAGCGAAGCGGTCGCGCTGAAGCCGGGTGACATCATTGTCGCCCGCACTCCCGCAGGCGTCGGACCGGCGCATAGACCGCCGACGCGGGTGAAACGCCGAATGTTGCCTGCGCACAAGCGAACCATCCGGCGAAACGGGCAGGACGGGTCACGCGATTGTGCAATGTTAAGTCCGCGTTGGTGCGCCGCGCCCAGCCAGCAAACGACCTGGCGTCCGTCGCACGCTATGGCCCGCGAGCGCATCGGGCTCGATAACGCGATGCCTGACTCCGCCCTCCTAAGGCAACTGGCTGGAAAAGCAGGCGCAACCGCATTTCCCCAGATGCCATTCGAACTGGCAAGGGGCGACAGTCTCCCTGGCCAATGCTTTCCACCCATCACTTACAGCGTGAGGAATATGCAATGTTCCGTCTTCCGTCCGAGCAAATCCCGGGTGTCTACCATCGCCGGGTTGGCGACCTGACAGTGACTGCCGTCTGTGACGGCTACCTGTACCCCCCTGTCGATATTGTGCAGGGGATCAGCGAGGCCGAGACTGTCCAGATGATGGTCGCTGGGCAAGGTTATCCAACCATTCGGGCTTCTATTAACGTATTTGCCATCCGCTCAGAAGATCGGACTGTGCTAGTGGATGCCGGATGTGGCAGCACGTTGGGAACAACCTGCGGCAGGCTATGCGACAACCTCGCCAAAGCCGGTATTGCGTTGGATAGTGTGCATGCTGTCCTGCTCACTCATATCCATCCCGACCACTCCAACGGTCTGACGACCGCCGACGGCGAAGCGGTTTTCGCGAACGCCGAGGTGATCGTCCATGAAGCAGAAATCGCCTATTGGCTCGACGACGCCGTCATGGCCCTGGCAGACGAGCGTGCGCGCTCGCGCTATTTTGCCGCCGCGCGCTTTTGCCTGGCACCCTATCGTGACCGCATCCGCACGTTCACTGCGGGCGAGGTGCTACCGGGCATCGTCGGCTTGCCCAGTCATGGCCATACCCCGGGCCATGTCGCCTATCGCATCTCTTCGGCTGGAGAGGACATGCTGTTCTGGGGCGACACAGTGCACGTGCCGGAATTGCAGGTGCCGCGGCCGGACATTACTGTGCGGTACGACGTCGATCAGGCCCGGGCGGCATTTTCACGCCAGGCCATTTTCGACATCTTGCTGCGTGACAACCTGGTGGTGGCCGGGGCGCATCTGCATTTCCCAGGCTTCGCCCGACTGTCCCGCACAGACGGTTCGTACCGCCTCCTCCCGGAGCCCTGGGCCCACACGCTCTGATCCGGTCTCATGTGGTCTGCGACGGTTGCAGGACGTGCAGCCATGTCGACGCGAGGTCGCAGCGAGCTGGGTAGGCCGGCGGTTGACGGCAGACCTGAACCAAAGTTCGCGGCCGAGCCTGCCTTTGCGTCGGTCCCTACGATCCGATTTTCAATCCATGCAAGTGAGGTAGATGATGAAGTGCTATCTGGTTGCGAACGTTATCGTCACCGACCCGGGGCGGTTCGCCGAATACCGCGAAAAGGTGCCGGCGGTCATTGCACAGTACAACGGGCAATATGTGGTTCGTGCCGGTGCGGTGCATCCCCTGGAGGGCGAGCTCGCCCTCCAGCGTATGATCATGCTCGAGTTTGCCTCCATGGATGCGGCGCGGCGGTTCTATGAAAGCAAAGAGTACGCGCCGCTGCTGAGGCTGCGGAAGGAAACGACACAGTCGCAGGTCGCCTTCGTCGAGGCCTTGGGCACGGAATACCTCAACTAGGGAGGGGCGAGCGCGCGGCCTCCGTCTAGCGTGAGCCCTGCTGACGGATGGCCTTTCGGTAACAGTTTTGGGATGGGACGGGGAGCCTCCCGTCCGGCGTCGGGGCGCGAATCGGCCGCGGCCGGCCTATGCCTACCGTTGGCCACCTGGCCCTGATCGCAACCAAAGAGAGCACCAGGCAAGTCCCTTGCATTTGACAGTGCTGGGGCCGCGTCCCCCAACATGGCGATCGCCCCCAAAGCGAGCCAGCCATCGACAGCATCGACGTCTTCGGCAGCCCATCCCTGTGTGAACTGATCCATGGACGCATTGCGGCACCACCCTTCTTCCGGGGTGGCATCGCCACCAGGGCGACCGGGCAGATGCCGCTGCTCGCCTGATCCTCGGCGTGTCTGGCGCGATGCGTCGCAGCCGTGATCGAAGAAACGGGTGCGTTCGCCGCTGCAGGCGGAAAATGAAGACCGAAAACCGGCCACCGATGCGGCTTGAAATCGCAAGCTCGCCTGACCCCGCCCGCTAACCGATGTCTCTGCTCAGATCAGGCAGATGGCGATGCCCTCGTGCTTCGGCACGGCGGGTCAGGTCGCGCCATCAAATAGATGTGCGTGGGCCAATGCGCGTTTGGCGTAAATCTTGCCCGTTGATGACGTAGCCCTCCGCGGTCGGTATGGCCCGGCCATGCAGGCTGGAGAGACCCGTCCCCGCATGAGGCTCAGAAAATCCGGGCATAACCAGACGTCGCGGTTGACCAGTCTGGGGACGAAGCATTGCCTCTGCTCGTCTGTCCCCGCCGCAAGAATGGCGGGCGCCGCTAACCCCCAAATCGATGCTGACGCCGGCGCGTATGAATTCCTCCTCCGCAATGAACTTCGAGAGCTGGCCGCCATACTCCTTCGGATAGGCGCTGCCGAGCCAGCCACACTCGCCGATCTGCCAATAGAGCTCCCTCGTCAGCGGTCCGGTCTTTCTCGCCGGGCGCAGCACGTCGTGCTCGCAAGCCACTTCAATCTTGTCTTCGATCAGTACATCCGGCACGAGGTCGCGCAATGAACACGGAAACATTGAGTTTGCGTCGTTTCCCGCTCGTGGCTAAGCGAAATCCGACGGTTGCTTGGCTCGGCGCCGGAAGCTGGCAATATTCGCGGTGCGAATTATCAATTCTTTAGTGGGGATGCTACGAGCTTCATCTGTCGTCGTCAAACGATTCCACCATAGTGCAAACCCTGTTCGTGCTGACGAAAATGGCGCGCTACCTGGTGCTTTCCCGCGATCCCTTGACCTCTTTGCAAACAGGCTGCTATTCTGAAAGTGCGAAATGACAATTCGCACAGCGAATAGTAAGAATCGTAGGCCGGGATGGGCCGGTTCAAACAAACCACGCCGCAATCTCAAGCCGCGTCAGCGACGATAGGTGGTTCTACTAAGCTTTGACCGGGCCAGCCCGGATGGCCGCATTCACGGATAAAGGAAAGACAATGCCCGATTTGCCTAAAAGAGTTCAGATCAACGAGGAAGGCCCTCGCGAAGGTTTCCAGATCGAGAAGGGCACGATCCCCACCGATCGGAAGGTCGAATTGATCGACGCCTTGTCAGAGACAGGACTTAGCGAGATCCAGACGGTGTCCTTCGTGAATCCTGCCCGCGTGCCGGGCTGGGCCGACGCCGAGGAAGTGGTCAAGCGCTTTCATGCAAAGCCGGGCATCCGCTACACAGGGCTGTGGCTTAACGAAAAGGGCTTGATGCGAGCGATCGCGACCGAAAAGCTGTTCATGAAGGGGTTGATATCGCTAACTGCGTCGGAGAAATTTCTGCAGCGCAATCAGCAACGCACGCTCGCGGAAAATCTCGACGAGCAGCGCCATATGATCACTGTCTTCAAGCAGCACAACATTCCGGTTGAACGCGGCAGCATCATGGCGGCATTCGGGTGCAACTTCCAGGGCGACATTCCGGTTGGAACTATCGTCGAGATGGTGGCCCAGATCATTGATCTCGGTAAGCAGACTGGCGTCGAAATCAAGGTGGTATCGCTTGCCGACACGATGGCATGGGCGACGCCACAGAGCATCTACAGGGTGGTAGGAGCGGTCCGCGAGCGATTCCCTGACCTGCGGCTTTCGCTGCATCTGCACGATACACGCGGTATGGGCATCGCCAACGCTTTCGCTGGACTGCAGATGGGCGTGGACTCTTTCGACAGCACTGTCGCAGGCCTGGGCGGTTGTCCTTTCGCGGCGCATGCCGGCGGGGCAGGCAATGTGTGTACCGAAGATCTGGTCTTTATGCTGAATGAAATGGGCATTCAGACGGGCATCGATCTGGACAAACTGCTTGAAGTCGGACGGCTTGCGGAAGATATCGTCGGGCACCCATTGCCGGGAACTGTAAAGACTGGCGGCAGCCTGAAAGTGTTGCGCGATCGTCTACGGGCGGCCTGAGCCATGACCCAGTCACTTACGAAGAAAATCGGCGCATTCGTGGCCGCCCTTGACTTCGCGGCGATACCGGAAAAGGCCACGCAGACCGCGCGGGCGGGCTTTGTCGACTGCATTGGCGTCATGATCGCCGGTCGCGAATCCGACGCGCCGCGTATCCTGCAGCGCGTACTGGCACCCGGACGGGGCGCGGCGACGCTGGGTTTTACGCAGTCGCAGGTGAGCGCACCTGAGGCGGCATGGATCAACGGGACCGCCGCGCATGCGCTAGATTTCGACGATATGGCGGTGCGTGGCCACCCCAGCACGGTGCTCGTGCCCGCTATCCTCGCCGAGGCCGAACACCTGGACGCGAGCGGCGCCAGCATGCTGACAGCGTATGTGGCCGGCTACGAGACATGGGCCGAACTGGCGCTTCGCGAAAAAGACTCGGTGCATTCGAAGGGCTGGCATCCTACCGGCATCTGGGGCGCAGTAGCGGCGGCAGCGGCGTGTTCCTCGTTGCGACGGCTGAGCGCCGAAAGCACGAGCGTCGCGCTCGCGCTCGGCGCGTCGCAAAGCGCCGGGCTTCTTGCCAATTTCGGCACCATGACCAAACCGTTTCACGCGGGGCGCTCGGCTCATGCAGGCGTCGTCGCGGCCCGGCTTGCCGAGGCGGGGTTCACTGCATCAACCGACGCGCTCGAGCATCCGCAGGGCCTGTTGTGCGCAGTCTCTCAGCACGGCAACACGGACCGCGAGGCGGCGCCTGATACGGGCACGCGCTGGCACATCGTGCGCGAAGGCCTGAACATCAAGCAGTATCCGCTTTGCTACTGCACGCATCGGTGCATCGACGGTCTTCTCGCGCTCGTCAGAGAGAGCGGATGCACAGCGCAGGATGTCGAAAGCATTACCGCTGTCATCAGCGATCGCTACGCGACGATCCTGCGCAATCATCGGCCAAAGACCGGACTTGAGGCCAAGTTCAGCATGGAGTTTGCGATGGCCGCCACGCTGACAGCGGGGCGCGTAGGGCTCGGTGAACTGACCGACGACTTCGTCAACCGCGCCGACGTCCAGTCGCTCATGCGGCGTGTGCGGATCGAGACGGGCAGCGAGTACGACAGCAGCAACCCCGACGGTGCGCCCTACGACCAGGTCCGCGTGCAGCTGAAAAACGGCAGGGTGTTGGAGGGTTCACAGGTTCGCCGGGCGCGAGGCCATGCCGACTTGCCGTTCTCCAACGACGACCTCTACGAAAAGTTCGAACTGTGTCTCGATTCGGTGGGTGCGAAGACCGATGCGGCGTTGCTCTTCGACAGATTGATGTCCCTCGAAACCATCTCGGCGCGACAACTCACGAGCGTGCGCTCATGAAGCTCGCGAGTCACAGCAATCGCGCGAGCAGGAGTGCGCGCATATCGACTAACAGCCGGGCGGCGCATGGCGGGCCCGAGCCGACGCAAGGTGAAAGCCAATGAGTGAACCAGAAACCTATCTCACGGCCGAAGTCCGTTCGTATATCGGCATGGAGACGCAACCGGTGCCTGCGTTTGATCCGGTGGAACGGGGCGCGGTACGACGTTTCGCGCAGGCCATCATGGATGCCGATCCTGTCTTCATGGACGCGGACGCGCAACCGCGATACGGCGGTCCTGTTGCGCCGCCCCTGTTTCCGTTGACCCAGCACCGTTTGCCGTTTGGCGTCCCCGATGTCGTATCGCAGCATGCCTCGGATCCCGACTACGACGGCACGCGAAACGAGATTGCGCTGGCGCGAACGTCCGATGCAGACGCCAGGCCCACTTCGCTCCCGCCGCTGCCGCTCGACTCACTGGCGTTGCTCAATGGCGGATCGGAAATCGAACTGTATCGCTACATGCGACACGGAGAGACGCTGTATTCGACGAGTCGCTACGCGGACATCTTCGAGCGGCGAACCTCGAAGGGATTGATGGTTTTCGTCGTGACGACTACGGACTACCTCGACGAACAAAGCAACCTCGTGGCGCGTGTCAAGCTGACCACGATCCGGAGATGACATATATGAACTCGTCCGCTTTTCTCGCCGAGACACGCATCGAGCCGCGCTATTTCGACGACGTTCGAATTGCCGACCGTCTTCCGGAATTAACGAAAGGCCCGCTTACAACTACGCACCTGATGCGCTGGTCCTCCGCCATCGAGAACTGGCACAAGATCCACTATGACAGAACCTTCACTCAGGAGCACGACAGGCTGCCCGATCTGCTCGTGAACGGCTCGCTCAAACAGAACTTCCTCGTGCAGATTGTCAAGGAGTGGGCGACCCACCACGGTTGGCCATGGAAGGTGAACTTCCAGTTTCGCGCCATGGACGTGGTGGGCAGTACGTTAGTCGTCTGGGGCGAAGTAACTGGCCTGTTGAAGCTGGAGCGTTACGGGCTGGTGGAAGTGAAACTTGGCATCCGCAACCAGGACGGCCAGGAATCTACGCCAGGCTCGGCGACCATCGCGCTGCCGTACCGCGGCGGTCCAGCCGTCCCCTATCCCTTCGTGGCGCCTTCGAATGAAGAGATCACCGCTGCAAGGACAGTCGAAGAGACCCAGGCCACCGGTTAGCAGGAGCTGGCGGGTTTCAATCTGGCCGCGCGAATGCAGTAACCGGCGCGCGCAACCGTGATGCATCGATGTCAGTCACGCCGGCGATAGTCCGATGCCTTGAGCAAGGCACATATCTACAATGAGATGGAGGAGCGCGTGAACGACATAAACCAGAGATTGGACCGTCTGCCGATTGTCGGGTCCCACAAGTGGGTGATCGGCATTTTCATGTTCGCCTATTTCTTCGAGCTATCTGATCTCAGCACCTTCGCCTATGCCGCTCCCCAGCTCATCAAGAACTGGGGCATTCATCTGCACGCTATCGCGCTTATCACCTCGGCGAGCTTCGGGGGCATGTTTGTGGGCGCGCTGGTGGGCGGAGTGCTTGGCGACCGGTTTGGGCGCAAGACGGTGTTTGTCCTGTCCGTACTCGTCTACACCGTCGCTTCCTTCCTCAACGGGTTTGCCTGGGATATCTGGTCGCTTGCCGCGTTCCGACTGATAACCGGGCTGGGCTTGTCTGCAATGACTGTTGTCGCGAGCACTTATACCATCGAGTTTTTTCCGGCTCAGACGCGTGGGCGAATACTCTCCCTGATCATCGCATTCTCGCTTGTGGGTATCCCGATCACCGCATGGGTTGCCCGTGGACTTGTGACTACCGGCCCGGAGGGCTGGCGTTACATCTTCATCTGGGGCGCACTGGGCATACTGGTCGTGCCAGCAGCAATCGTGAAGTTAAACGAATCACCACGATGGCTTGAGCGCCGGGGCGAGACCGAGCGCGCGCAACGCATCGTGGCGCGATTGGAGACAGCCGCCATCGCACGTCATGGGGAACTGCCGCCATTTCGTGCGGATCAGCAGCTCTACGTCCCGCCGAAGGTATCTCACGCACAGATCTTCGGCAGCGAGTATCGCCCAAGACTGATCGTCTTCATGCTGACCTCGATCTTTAGTACGCTGGGCTTTTACGGTTTCATTGCATGGGTGCCGTCCCTGCTGGTCGAGCACGGTTTCTCCGTGGTGAAATCCCTCAGCTACTCAAGCCTGATGGCGATCTGCAATCCGCTCGGCGCCCTGATCGCAATGACAATGATCGAAAAGGTAGAACGCAAATACATGATCGCGGGGGCCGCGCTGTTTATTGCGGTGCTGGTGTCGATGTACGGATGGACCACGAATCCTGTCCTGATCGTCGCCTTCGGGGCGGCCGTGATGATCGGGCTGCAAGCCATTACCGTCGCCTTCTGGACCTTTGAGTCCGAGAGCTTTCCGACCGACATCCGCTCCGGAGCCACCGGTCTAATCTACGGCGTCGGGCGCATGGCCAACATCATTGGTCCGTTCATTGTAAGTGGCCTCTACGGTGCGTTCGGCTACTACAGCGTGTTCATGTATATCGTGACCTGCTTTCTGATCGGGGGGGCGATCGTGGCAGTTTTTGGTCCGAAGTCGACCGGGCTCTCGCTGGAAAGCATCGGCGAAGCGCAGACAGGCGCCGCGTCGAAAGCCATGTTGGACATGAAGGCCGTCAAGACCCGTGGTTCCCTGTAAGCGTGATGAGATAAGGAGTGGATGTGAAGATCCTGGTGCCAGTCAAGAGAGTGGTCGACGCAAACGTGAAGGTCAGCGTGAAATCCGATCAATCGGGTGTCGAGCTCGCCAGCGTGAAGATGTCGATGAATCCATTCGACGAAATCGCGGTTGAGGAAGCCGTTCGTCTGCGCGAAGCAGGCGTGGCAACCGAAGTGATCGCCGTGTCGGTCGGCGTGGCACAAGCGCAGGAAACGCTGCGCACGGCGCTCGCGATCGGCGCGGACCGCGCAATTCTCGTCGAGTCGAAAGACAGCCTGGAGCCACTTGCAGTCGCGAAGATCCTGAAGGCGTTGGTCGACAAGGAACAGCCTGGGTTGGTCATTCTGGGCAAGCAGGCCATCGACGACGATTCGAACCAGACCGGCCAGATGCTGGCTGCGCTGGCGAATCTGCCGCAAGCAACGTTCGCGTCGAAGGTTGTGGTCGCTGACGGCAAGGCTACGGTGTCGCGCGAAGTCGACGGCGGTGCGGAAACGCTGTCGCTGAGCCTGCCGGGTGTGATCACGACCGACCTGCGCCTGAACGAGCCGCGCTATGTGACGCTGCCGAACATCATGAAGGCGAAGAAGAAGCCGTTGGAAGTCATCAGGCCGGAAGACCTCGGCGTTGATGTGACACCACGCCTGAAGACGCTGAAGGTTGTCGAGCCGCCGAAGCGCTCAGCCGGTGTGAAGGTGCCGGACGTGAAAACGCTGGTCGAGAAGCTTAAGGCCGAAGCCAAGGTGCTTTAAGTAAAACGCGGAGACGGACGAAATGACGAATCTGGTGAATCTTGTAATAGCAGAACACGATAACGCATCGATCAAGGCCGCGACGCTGAACACGATTGCAGCCGCGCAAAAGATCGGTGGTGATATTCACGTGCTGGTGGCAGGTCACAACGCGCAAGCCGCGGCCGATGCTGCAGCGAAGATCGCAGGCGTGAGCAAGGTGTTGCTGGCCGACGCGCCGCAACTCGAAGCGGGCATCGCAGAAAACATCGAAGCGACGGTGCTGAACATCGCGAAGGACTATTCGCACATCCTCACGCCGGCGACTGCTTACGGCAAGAACATCGCGCCGCGCATCGCCGCGAAGCTCGATGTCGCGCAGATCAGCGACATCACGGCTGTAGACAGCGCTGACACGTTCGAGCGTCCGATCTACGCAGGCAATGCTATTGCAACGGTTCAGTCTCAGGATCCGATCAAGGTCATCACGGTCCGCACGACGGGTTTCGACCCGGTCGCAGCAGAAGGCGGCAGCGCAACGGTCGAGAAGATCGAAGCCGCAGCCGACACGGGTCTCTCGCAATTCGTGAGCCGTGAAGTGACGAAGCTGGACCGTCCGGAACTGACCTCGGCGAAGATCATCGTCTCGGGTGGCCGCGGTCTGGGCAACGGCGAGAACTACACGAAGGTTCTGGAACCGCTGGCCGACAGGCTGAACGCGGCGCTGGGCGCCTCGCGCGCAGCCGTCGATGCGGGGTTCGTGCCGAACGACTATCAGGTCGGCCAGACCGGCAAGATCGTCGCGCCGCAACTGTACATCGCTGTCGGCATCTCGGGCGCGATCCAGCATCTGGCCGGCATGAAGGACTCGAAGGTGATCGTTGCGATCAATAAGGATGCGGAAGCGCCGATTTTCAGCGTCGCCGATTATGGTCTGGTGGGTGACCTGTTCGCCGTGGTCCCGGAGTTGGTCGCCGACTTGAACCACGCGGGTTGAGTGGCGAATGGTCGAAACGTCGGGGATGACAATGGCGTACGAGATGCAGCGAGCCAGACGTCAGGCAGCCGACGCTGCGAATGCAGAAGATGCTTCCAACTGGCGATGGTTTTCGGAACTCCTCGAGGAAAGGAGGATACGGTGGTGTTTCACTGGAACACGCTGGCTCGTCAGCGTTGACCACAAGCATGTGGCGACCGAACAATCCTTCGACAAAGCCATACGGGCCGCACGGGCGGCATGTGAGTAACAGTGAAAAACGCACCCCCACAACGAAGCGTCGCGGTCCACCCAGCATGATTGCGCACCAATTTCGGCGCCCGCCAATGTCGAGTTGAAGGAAGGCCGCCCATACGACATCACTGAAGATTTTTGCCTCCGGTTGATCAGGTGCCGTTTTGGCCGACCTCTGTCAGCACGCCGGTCCGGGGCAAAAGGGAAGGAGCGGGCGCGGCAAGACGTTCCACATCCGCCGGCGCATAAGCGGTGGCCCCCATTCGACAGTCGGCCTTGCAGTACATATTTGTCACAGATGCCGCACCAGGAGCTTCCATGCACAACTCAGTTGGCGAATTTATCTCACAGCAGGCCCGGCGAAATCCCGACAAGGTTGCGGTTATTTTCGAGGATCAGCGCTGGTCGTTCGCGGACCTGCATCAGCGTTCCTCGGCGCTTGCGGCGAGTCTCAAAAGGCTGGGCATTGTCCGGGGAGACTGCGTATCGCTCTATTCACATAACTGCCCGGAATGGATCATTGCGTACTACGCGGTAGTGAACCTTGGAGCTATCGTCAATCCACTGAATTCGATGCTTACCTCCGAGGAAGCCGCTTATGCGATGAACGATTGCAAGGCACGCGCGGTGATAGGCTCGTCGGAGAAAATTGCTGCGATGGCAGGCGTTCTGCATAAGGCGCCGCTGGAATGGCGCATTGCATTCGGTGCTGGGTTACCAGATGGCGCATTCGCGTTCGATGACCTGCTGGCGGCTTCCCCATCTGAAACAGACTGTTTCCCCGATGAGACAATCGGCCTCGACGACCCTTGCAGTATCGGCTATACATCGGGCACGACGGGCCACCCGAAGGGCGCGTTACTCACACACCGTGCGATCGTGATGAATACCGCCATGACAGCCGTCATGCACGTGCGCACCGCGGCGGACGTCGTCGTCAGCGCGCTGCCGTGCACGCATGTGTACGGCAACATCGTGATGCATACGATGATCGCCTATGGCGGCACCCTGGTCCTCCACCGGAGTTTCGATGCCGAAAGGGTGCTGCGAAGCATCGAAGCGCATCGGGCGACCCTGCTCGAAGGTGTGCCGACGATGTACATGTATCTGCTGAATTCACCTCACCTGGGTAATTTCAATATCTCGACGCTCACGCGCGCGACCGTCGGCGGCCAAACCATGCCGGAAGCGAAGATGCGCGCGGTCGAGGAGATGTTCGGCTGCCCGCTGCTAGAACTGTGGGGCATGACGGAGCTTGGTGGTCTGGGCGCCACTCATACGCTTTATGGTCCCCGGAAGCATGGTTCGATTGGTGTGGCGTTGCCACACCAACAGATTCGTATTGTCAGTAACGAAGATGGCGAAACGCAATTGCCTGTCGGAGAGGTGGGGGAATTGCAGCTTCGCGGTCCCATCACCATGCAGGGCTATGTCGGCAATCCGGACGCGACGGCCGAGACCCTGCTCGCGGGTGGATGGCTGCGCTCGGGCGACCTGGGCTGGATGGATGAGGATGGCTTCGTGTTCATCGTCGACCGCTCGAAAGACCTGATCATCACCGGCGGATTCAATATCTATCCGGCGGAACTCGAGCGGGTGCTTGCCGAGCATCCGGGCGTCGCGATGGTCGCGGTAGGCCGGGTCGCCGATGAAACCAAGGGCGAACTGGCCAAAGCCTATGTGGTGCCGAGAGCAGGAGTCGCGCTAACTGTCGATGAGCTGGATCGTCATTGTCGTGAGCGGCTAGCGGCTTACAAGGTGCCGCGTCTGTACCAGATTGTCGATGATCTGCCAAAGACAAGTACCGGAAAAGTTCTCAGGCGAGACCTGCACAAGCTCGATTTGTAACGCGTGCAGCGCAACACCAAAAACCAGGCAATATTCAACGCAACACTTGAGGAGGATGACATGCGATTCGTGCAGTTTGAAGAAGGCGGCCAGCGCACGCTGGGTTTGGCGAAAGACGGCAAGGTCAAGGTACTCGGTCCAGCATCGCTCGACGACCTGCTTGCGAGGAACGTCGATCTCGTATCCTACGCAGCCGGTGCGGAAGTTAGCGGCGAGCGGTCTATGGGCGACTTGAAGTTTTTGCCGCCGCTTACGCGCTCTGGCAAGGTGATCTGCGTCGGTCTGAACTACAACGCCCATACGCAAGAAAGCAACTTCGAACAGCCAGACTATCCGACGCTGTTCATGCGCGTAAACACCAGCCTCGTCGCGCACAACGAACCGATCGTTCATCCGCTTGTATCGAATGCGCTCGATTTCGAAGGTGAACTGGCGGTGGTGCTGAAGAGCGGCGGCCGGTACATCGCGAAGGCCGACGCGCTCTCGCATGTGGCGGGCTACGCACTCTTCAATGATGGCTCCGTGCGCGACTATCAGTTCAAGACACCACAATGGACCATCGGCAAAAACTTCGACGGCACGGGCGCGTTTGGTCCTGAACTCGTCACGCCGGATGAAGTCCCGCACGGCGCGCGCGGCTTGCTACTCGAAACGCGCCTGAATGGCGAGATCGTGCAGTCCGCCTCCACCGACACCATGGTGTTCGATATCGAAACGCTGATATCGACCATCAGCGAGGCGATCACGCTCGAAGCTGGCGACGTCATCGTGACGGGCACGCCGTCCGGCGTCGGCTGGGCGCGCGAGCCGAAGCTGCTGATGAAGCCGGGGGATGTCTGCGAAGTCACGGTGGAAGGCTTCGTCCCGCTGCGTAATCCGATCGTGCGGGAACCCGCGCGGGGCTAGCGCGTTCGATTGTCCACCGCGCGGCACCGGCGCACGATCCGCAGACTGCGCTACCGGTGCCGCCGCGGTTTCCCGATGGAGAGAGAAAAGAGCAACGATACCCATATTGCCGCGCTCCTTATGGGGCGTGAGCATAGATATTCCCTTTCTTCCTACCAGGGAAAGTCCGACGTCGGGAGTTCCCTTGATTGTCATTGAAGCGACAAATGGATCTCAAACGTGTGATTAGAGTGAAGGTCAATTGTCTGTCACTGATGCCGCACCAGGAGCTTCCATGCACAACTCGGTTGGCGAATTTATCGCCCAGCAGGCCCGGCAACATCCCGAGAAGATTGCGGTGATTTTCGAGGACCAGCGCTGGTCGTTCGCGGACCTGCATCAGCGTTCCTCGGCGCTTGCGGCGAGTCTCAAAAGGCTGGGCATTGTCCGGGGAGACTGCGTATCGCTCTATTCACATAACTGCCCGGAATGGATCATTGCGTACTACGCGGTAGTGAACCTTGGAGCTATCGTCAATCCACTGAATTCGATGCTTACCTCCGAGGAAGCCGCTTATGCGATGAACGATTGCAAGGCACGCGCGGTGATAGGCTCGTCGGAGAAAATTGCTGCGATGGCAGGCGTTCTGCATAAGGCGCCGCTGGAATGGCGCATTGCATTCGGTGCTGGGTTACCAGATGGCGCATTCGCGTTCGATGACCTGCTGGCGGCTTCCCCATCTGAAACAGACTGTTTCCCCGATGAGACAATCGGCCTCGACGACCCTTGCAGTATCGGCTATACATCGGGCACGACGGGCCACCCGAAGGGCGCGTTACTCACACACCGTGCGATCGTGATGAATACCGCCATGACAGCCGTCATGCACGTGCGCACCGCGGCGGACGTCGTCGTCAGCGCGCTGCCGTGCACGCATGTGTACGGCAACATCGTGATGCATACGATGATCGCCTATGGCGGCACCCTGGTCCTCCACCGGAGTTTCGATGCCGAAAGGGTGCTGCGAAGCATCGAAGCGCATCGGGCGACCCTGCTCGAAGGTGTGCCGACGATGTACATGTATCTGCTGAATTCACCTCACCTGGGTAATTTCAATATCTCGACGCTCACGCGCGCGACCGTCGGCGGCCAAACCATGCCGGAAGCGAAGATGCGCGCGGTCGAGGAGATGTTCGGCTGCCCGCTGCTAGAACTGTGGGGCATGACGGAGCTTGGTGGTCTGGGCGCCACTCATACGCTTTATGGTCCCCGGAAGCATGGTTCGATTGGTGTGGCGTTGCCACACCAACAGATTCGTATTGTCAGTAACGAAGATGGCGAAACGCAATTGCCTGTCGGAGAGGTGGGGGAATTGCAGCTTCGCGGTCCCATCACCATGCAGGGCTATGTCGGCAATCCGGACGCGACGGCCGAGACCCTGCTCGCGGGTGGATGGCTGCGCTCGGGCGACCTGGGCTGGATGGATGAGGATGGCTTCGTGTTCATCGTCGACCGCTCGAAAGACCTGATCATCACCGGCGGATTCAATATCTATCCGGCGGAACTCGAGCGGGTGCTTGCCGAGCATCCGGGCGTCGCGATGGTCGCGGTAGGCCGGGTCGCCGATGAAACCAAGGGCGAACTGGCCAAAGCCTATGTGGTGCCGAGAGCAGGAGTCGCGCTAACTGTCGATGAGCTGGATCGTCATTGTCGTGAGCGGCTAGCGGCTTACAAGGTGCCGCGTCTGTACCAGATTGTCGATGATCTGCCAAAGACAAGTACCGGAAAAGTTCTCAGGCGAGACCTGCACAAGCTCGATTTGTAACGCGTGCAGCGCCAAGTAGATCTGATATTCGTGCGCGAAGCGGAGACTTTCTACGGCAGCATTGTCCACCAACTGTTCAATTGCGTAAACGCGCCAAGATTTCAACAGACCTCGACGGGCGTCGAACGAAAAACTGCACTCGTCCACCGAATCGATACGCTACGTATTCGTCACGTCTGATAGCGCCGGCTTTACTTAGAGGCATCTTGCAGGCAGGAGGGCTTCGTTGGTGCCGGAGGTAGTGACCCGTGTCCGAATTAATGCCTTCCTGACGAAGCTCCGCGCGGCAGGTTCGCTAATGACACCGAGCGTCAAAACAATACTGTGCCGTGTCGGCTCGTGCAATGCGCGGCCGGCACGTCGATTCACGACGCGTTGTACTGGCGAGACTTCGAGCGCTATTCGGCGAATTCGACGGCATCCGATTGCCGATGAAATCTCCGTCGACCGCGGACGCACACCACCACTTTCTTCGTATGCGGCCGGACCTCGTGTGCTTGTCGAAGGTAATCAGGGCCGGATATCTCTGCCGTCCATCGTGATCACGTGCGAAGAAATCGACGCCGCCCGCTACGACGACGACATGACCCCCGGTTCCCTGCACTCCCATTTGTAGACCGGCAATCCGCTCGCGTCCCGCGCGCCACTTGCCACGCTGGATCTGTTTGAGAGCGTGGATGTGTTCGACGAGAACCAACGAACATCGTCCGCGCTACCCGCAGCGTTGAAAGCCTTTGGTCTCTCATCGGGTCGTGCAGTCGGCGCGGGCGCGGACCGATCATGCGTTCGATGCGCTGATCGAAGATTCCGCCCAGGCCCTCACATTGCGGATGAGCTTCTTCGAAACATCCCTGAAACAGGAGCTTTCCTCGCGCCGATCGGTACGGCCGTTACATGATGTAGCCGTATATCCCCGACGATGAAGAACTCATGCTGGCCGCCGAGCGCGCGCAAACGCAGACTCAAACGACCGTGCGCTGGCGCGTCTCGGACGTGGTCGCGCTATACGCGTTGCCGTTTAGCTATCTGCTGCATCGCGCGCAGACCGTGGATCGCGAACACTTCGATTCGAACCCCGTACAGCTCTCGATGCCCGCTCGATCAAGCCGGGCGACTGCGAAGTGCGGGTGTTGTGCGCGATCGGTGCGTACCACACTGGGCCGACTGCCGACAAGCTGATGGCCATTTGATCAGGTGTCAAGCGCGCGCGAATCGCGAAGTCGAGCGGTGCGACGCGTTTCTGAATGGCCGCCGCGCGGTGCAATCGGAAAGACCACCGCCTCGGACCGATCAAAGACATAGTCGGCGGCGTGAAAAGCGATGGGCATGGCGACCTGCGCGGCGGTCTGCATGTTCGAAGTGCGTTGCAGATAAGGCTAGACCCCACTTGGGGCACGGGGACGAGGCCTTCCATCAGCGTGCGCCACGCGCTGCGAAAGGATGGTGTCGGGCTGGTCCCCACGATTCCGCTCGAGTTCCGGTGATCGCGTAGCCGAGTTTTCACCATTCCAGAAATCCACGCATCAATGCTCAGCACACTCTGGTCGATTTCGCCGCCGTCAACGCGTCCTAGGTCGCCGGCTCGGCGACAAACGCGGGCGCACGCCGCCGAGTTCGCAACCGACTTGCTCGAGGCGCCTG
Source organism: Paraburkholderia sediminicola (assembly GCF_046026675.1). Taxonomy (GTDB): domain Bacteria; phylum Pseudomonadota; class Gammaproteobacteria; order Burkholderiales; family Burkholderiaceae; genus Paraburkholderia; species Paraburkholderia sediminicola_F. The sequence continues at coordinate 79,534 of NZ_JAQQEY010000003.1, forward strand.
CCCAGCAAGCATCGGCACTTGCGGGATGATTTTCATCTCCAGATCCGAACCGCCTAATTTGCCGGCCGTCATGACTGATATCCGCACGAAGTAGTGCGCGACGAACCGGATGGTTCTTACGATGATTCGAAGAGTGACGACTTTCAATCATCTGGGTCGCCCATACCGCATTCCTGATGTTTCGAGAACTCAGGGTTAGTCCCACCGCCCGCCACATTGCCTACATACAAAATATAAATTATATTTCTCTCACTGACTACTTTGTGAGGCATCTATGGCCGGACCATACGACGGCGTAACCATTCTGGACCTGACGTACGATCTCGGGCGATACGCAACGCGGCTTTTTGCGGACCTTGGCGCAAAGGTTGTGCGCGTCGAACCCCCGGAGGGCGCAATGGATCGTATCGCTGCGATAAGCGATGACGACGCAGGCGCGAAGTACGAATTCGAGTTTTTCAACGCCAGCAAATCGGCAATCTCCCTCGATTTGTGCACGGCTGAGGGATTAGAAACCTTTCGTGAACTCGCGGTCGGCGCCGACGCCGTGGTACTCGAGCGAGGGGGCCCGCTTTACGACAAGATCGAATGGCTGAGGGATGCTTCGCCACGGACCGTTGTCGCGTCAGTATCGCCATTTGGGCGCACGGGTCCGTTGGCGGACGCGCCTGCGAGTGATCTGGTTCTGCAGGCGGCAGGGGGTATCGCGTGGCTGTCCGGTAGGGTGGAGGATGCACCGCTTCGGCTGCCAGGTTCTCAGGCTACGATGGTTGCCGGTGTCTACCTTGCCGTCGCTATGTCTGTGGCCCTCCTAGATACGGAAGCAAGCGGCTCTGGGCACGTGATCGACTTGTCGGCACAAGAGGCAATCGCGCATTCGCTCCAAAACTCGATACAGGTTTACGACTTTGAACGGCGTGTTTCCATGAGAGGTGGTGAGGGAACACGCGATGCAAGCGAGAACGTGCTCGCCTGCAAGGACGGGCATATCTTCCTCGCCGCGCCGCGCACTTTGGGGGTTTCCTGGAACTCGTTGATGTCTTGGATCGCAGAGGTGGGCCACCCTGCGTCGCAGGAGTTCGAGCAGGAGCGCTGGGCGGATCGCAAGTGGCGTCTCACCCGTGAGGCAAAAGACCTATTTCGACAAACCATTGAGCCGTTCCTTATCAATTTTACGAAAGCAGAGATCACACAGCAGGGCTTAAAGCGAAAAATCGTGCTCGCTCCGGCTTCAACCCTTCAAGACGTTCTGGACGACCCGCAACTGGCATATACCGGTTACTTCAAGCGTCTTGACACAAGTGCGTTGCTGGGCACCGGCATCACGATGCCTGGCGCTCCGTATCGGTTCTCACAAGACATGTGGAGTGTGGCCGCAGCGCCGGCTATCGATAAACGGTCGTTCGGTGCAGAGGAGATTCAACAATGAGACAGGATATTCTTCGAGGCATTCGTTTCACTGACCTCACTTGGGCAGGCGCAGGTCCGTTCGGCACTAAAGTATTTTCGGATTTTGGGGCTGAAGTGATCAAAATTGAAAGCATGACGCGGCCCGACACCGTACGCACGGCTGGTCCATTCAAGGATGGCATTGCCGGTACCAACCGCAGTGGCTATTTTGCTTCTCGCAACACCGGAAAGAAAAGCGTCGCGATTGATCTGAAGACGGACGCCGGAAAGAAGATCGTTCTCGAACTGATCGCGAAGTCGGATGTCGTGACAAACAACTTCGGACCCGGGGTAATGGACCGCCTAGGCCTCGGATATGAGGCGCTGAAGGAGATCAAGCCAGACTTGATCTACCTGTCGATGCCTATGTATGGTCAGGATGGGCCTCGTGCGCAACTTCTCGGTGTTGGCATGACCATTAGTGCCGTGAGCGGGATCATGATGCACACGGCGTACGACGCATCCCATCCGGTCGGCCCGGGAACACATTACCCGGATCATGCTGCCAACCCATACCATGCCGCTTTCTCCGTGCTCGCAGCGCTACGCCACCGTCGCAAGACCGGGTTCGGCGCTAGGATTGACCTCTCGCAAGTCGAATCCACGGTGAATTTCATGGGTCCGATGCTCGTCGAGGCGGCTCATACCGGTGCGGAGCCACCGACGGTCGGGAACCGGCATCGTGCGCATGCGCCTCACAACATTTTCCGTTGTGAGGGAGAGGACGCGTGGGTCGCCATCACCGTCCTGGAGGACGAGCAGTGGCGCGCGCTCGCGAACGTTATCGATCAAGCGGATCTGGCCCAGGACCCGGATCTGCGCACGGCGAAAGGGCGACGCGCGAACATCGAAAGAATTGAATCCGCTCTTTCCCAGTGGACATCTCACAAGCGAGCGGGTGAGGTCGTAGATACGCTCCGGGCCGCCGGAGTGCCGGTGGCCTCTGTAGCCTGCTCACGTGATCTCATTGAGACCGATAAGCAACTTCTCGCCCGAAATTACTGGCAGTACGTACCGCACCCCGAGGTCGGTCCGACGCTGATCAGTTCGCCACCCTTCCTTCTTGATGGCGCACGCGTTGCACTCGAGCCGCCGCCGCTATTCGGCGAACATACGCACTCCGTTCTACAGGAGGACCTTGGACTATCTGCGGACCAGATCCGCACGCTCGAAGAGCTGGGAGCGTTGAAATGACTGCAGGAACTTCAGCTGGAGCGACACGTATGCGGCGGGCTGCCGCCGTGATTGGTGTCGGCCACACGGACTGGCGGTCCGACTGGGAGCGGTCGCGGCAAGGCGAGAAACCTGCGGACAGTTACGGATACGCGGTTACCGCGTTGCGCGCAGCGCTCGATGATGCCGGCATCTCGAAGGACGATATCGACGGCTTGATCGTCGGTCCCACAACCGCCTACGAGCGCATGTCGGAGGTCCTGGGAATCGACCCTCGTTGGGGCGATCAGGCCGATGCGGTGCTTTCCGTCGCACAGGCTGTCTCTGCAATCGAATGCGGTTTAGCCGAAACTGTCGCGCTGGTCTATGGCAACGACCAGAGAACGGCCAAGATCCAGTACGGCGGTCCGCAAGCAATGGGTGGCGATGCAATCCTCTCCTACGTGTATCACGCACCGTGGGGCATGACCTCGCAGGGCGCGCTCTATGCGCTCACCTTTCAGGCATACAAAGAAGCGCGAGGATTCGCGGACGCCGACCTCGGGCGCGTTGCGGTTGCTCAGCGCCAATGGGCGTCTCTCAATCCCAATGCCGTCATGCGTAAGCCCATCACGCTGGACGACTATATGGCAGCGAGGCATATCTGTGCACCGCTCAGACTGTACGACTACTGCATGATTAATGATGGTGGTGTCGCGCTGATCATTACGAGCCGAGAAAGGGCTCTCACAGCCAAGCAAAAGCCTGTATTTATCGAAGCGGTCGGGCGCCGGGATCTGAATGCGGGTGCAACGAGCCTCGAGCCACGATTGACCGAGTTCTATTTGCCTGCACAGCAAGACTGCGCCCGGCAGGCTTTTGAGGTCGCTGGAATCGGGCCGTCCGATGTCGATCTGTTTCAGGTTTACGACAGTTTTTCTGTTCACGTTCCGCTTGCTCTGGAAGGTTACGGATACTGCGCGGTGGGCGACGCAGCGGGCTTCCTTCGTGACAAGGGTATTGGCCCCGGGGGGGCATTGCCAACTAATACCAGCGGGGGCCATCTCTCCGAGAGCTACATGCAAGGCTGGGCACATCAGATCGAATGCGTCAGGCAATTGCGCGGGCAGTGTGGTGAGCGACAAGTGGATGGCGCGAGATTCGCTCATTACACCTCCGACGTGGCAGGAAAGGCTGTTTCCATCATCTATGGCATCTAGGAGGTCATCCCATGGTTGACGACCACAATCAATTTCCCGCGGGCGCGGTACTAGGCCACTATGACGTCCCGATGTGGACAAGCATCAAGAAGGGAGCGATGGCGTTGCAGTGCTGTTCGGACTGCAACCACTTTCACTATCCGCCGGGCCCTGCGTGTCCGCGCTGCCTGAGCAGTGCGCTGGTCTGGAAACCCATCTCAGGGCAAGGCGAAGTCATTTCATGGATTCGCTTTGAACGGACCTACCTCGATAATTATCCGGCGCCGTACAAAGTGATCGCGGTGAGATTAGCCGAAGGTCCGATCATGATTTCAAATCTTGACACTATCGACGACAGCGCATGCGCAATCGGCGCGAAGGTAAGTCTGGTCTACACGACACTGGGAGACGACACGGTGTTGCCTCGGTTCAAGCTGATCGACGGGTAGTACAGGACCCCTTCGAAACCGACAGACAACAAAGAATGGAGACATGCCGTGACCAACCCAGTGCTGTCGCGCGCGACTGCCAAAGTCGAACGCCGACTCATACCGTTCCTCATGCTGATTTTCCTCGTGGCCTTTCTCGACAGGGCAAACGTCGGATTTGCGAAGGGGGATCTGCAAATATACGTAGGAATCTCGGACAGCGTCTTCGCACTTGGTGCGGGCCTCTTTTTTATTACCTACGCGCTGCTCGAAGTACCGAGCACCATGATGATGCACAAGATGGGGGCGAGATTCTGGATGTCGCGGATTATGGTGACCTGGGGACTGGCAAGCGCCGCGCTAATGTTCACCAAAGGTCCACTGTCTTTCTACGCCTTGCGGCTTCTTCTAGGAGCGGCGGAAGCGGGATTGTTTCCTGCCGCGATCTACTACATGGGCTGCTGGTTTCCGGATAAATCGCGCGGAAAGGCAATAGGATATTTCTTTGTTGCGGCGCCTATCGCCCTTGTCGTCGGCGGACCGGTTTCCGGGCTATTGCTGGGACTCAACGGCTTTTTCTCGCTCGCGGGTTGGCAATGGATGTTTTTAATTGAAGGTCTGGCAGCCTGTGTTGTTGGGTTCTGGGCGTACTGGTATATGGACGACACGCCTGCCAAGGCGCGCTGGCTGTCCGATGAAGAGCGGTCTGCGCTAGTTGATCGCCTTGCGCTTGAGGCGTCCTCCAAGGCGGGAGAAAAAGCCCCCCCAAGCTGGAGACAGATTCTTGCTGACTCGAAGGTGTGGCGGGCGACGGCTGTCCATTTTTTTGGGCAAGTCGCGTCCTATGGCGTCGTGTTCTATCTGCCGGCCCAGGTTTCTGCATTGCTTGGCAAAAAGATGGGGCTGGAGGTGGGCCTGGTTTCCGCTATTCCATGGGCCGTCGCGGGCGCCGCGTGCATCTGGTTGCCCACCCTTGCTGACAGGATCAACCGCCATCGTGCCATGTCGGTAATCCTGTTCACAGTGGGCGGCCTGTCGCTTGCTCTTACCGCGTATGGCAGTCCAGTGATGCGCATGCTGTTCATGTGCATCTCGTGCGCTGCGGTCATAACAGTGTGTCCTATTTATTGGACCTTTTTGCCACGGTATCTCACGGGGGAAGCCGCTGCCCGCGGCATCGGCTTTGCGAGCTCTCTTGGCATCATTGGTGCTTTCATCGCACCGAACCTGCGCGCGCTTGTTTCCCAGGCAATGGGCGGCCCCACGTACGGTTTGTTCGCGATTGCCCTTGTCGCTCTGGTGGGTGCGATTTGCGTCTCGACTTTGCCGTGGCCCGTCAACGTGCAACGCTCCAGAGTTCAGGTGAATGGCGGTGCCTCGACGCGGGCCGCCCTCGAGCAGTTGGGAGAATGATAACGGCCAGCAATGGCGTCAAATCGCTGATATCCGGTGAGACGTTTTGATCGATCCAAATCGAGAAAACAATGCCAAAGGCGTTTCGCGCGGTCAGCTACTAGGGAGTTACCGGCACGCGCGGTATTACCGCAACGTAACGACGCCTGTCCACCGAAGAGGCATTGTTCCTGGACAGCGAAGCTCCTGTCTCACCAAAAGGCGCCGAACGGAACCGCACTGTGTGAGGGCAGTAAGCCGCAGGGCAGCATCCTCTTCCACATATCGTATGCATCGGAGCAACAATGGAATCGAAAGTTATCACCTACCAGCACTACATCGGTGGAAGTTTTCACAATGCTGAAAGCTTCATTGATGTCATTAACCCGGCTTCCGAAGAGTTTATAACCCGGTCGCCGGTCGCATCTGCGGCCGTCGTTCAGGAGGCGGTCGCTGCAGCGAAGGCTGCTCAGCCGTCGTGGGCGAAGAAGCCCGCAATCGAGCGTGCTGGCTATCTGCGAAGAATCGCTGGCAAGATCCGTTCGAATGGAGACCGCCTCGCCCGAATTATCAGCGAGGAGCAGGGCAAGACGCTCGGGCTTGCGAATGTCGAAGTGGCTTTCGCAGCAGACTATATGGACTATATGGCAGAATGGGCTCGCCGGATCGAAGGAGAAGTCATCACCAGTGACCGGCCCGGTGAACAGATCTTTATGTTCCGGAAGCCTCTGGGCGTTGTGGCCGGTATCTTGCCTTGGAATTTTCCATTGTTCATGATCGCAAGAAAGATGGCGCCGGCACTCGTCACGGGCAACACGATCGTGATCAAGCCTAGCGAAGAGACGCCGATCAACTGTTTTGAGTTTGCGCGCCTTGTCGCGGAGACGGATCTCCCAGAAGGCGTATTCAACGTGGTAGGCGGCTGCGGCGAGACGGGTGCCGCGTTGTCGAGTCACCCGGATGTCGACTTCATCAGCTTCACGGGCAGTGTCTCGACAGGCTCCAGAATAATGTCGGCAGCGGCCTCGAATGTGACAAAGGTGAATCTGGAACTGGGTGGGAAAGCTCCGGCGATCGTTCTGGCGGACGCCGATCTCGAGGTCGCTGTGTCGGCCATTCGCAGCTCGCGGATCCTCAACAGTGGTCAAGTTTGCAACAGCGCGGAACGGGTTTACGTTCATCGCTCAGTCGCGGCCGAATTTACCGACAAGATCGCCTCTGCGATGAAAGCCACCCGCTTCGGCAATCCGTTGCTCGATGAGAACATTGAAATGGGGCCACTTATCAACCGTGCAGGCGTCAACAGGGTTGACGCGATGGTTCAATCGGCGGCCAAGCAGGGCGCAGAAGTGATCACCGGTGGAGCAGTTTTTTCTGATGGACCTGGATTTCACTATTTGCCGACGGTCATCGCAAACTGCGACGGCAACATGTCGGTGATGCGAGACGAGATGTTCGCTCCGGTCCTGCCTATCCAGATCATTGACGACCTCGACGAAGGAATTGCCCTCGCAAACAACACGAGCTATGGCTTGACGTCCTCACTCTACACGCGTGACCTATCTGCCGCGATGAAAGCGTGCCGCGAACTTGATTTTGGGGAAACCTACATCAACCGGGAACACTTCGAGGCGATGCAGGGCTTCCACGCCGGAGTTCGGAAATCAGGTATCGGTGGGGCAGATGGCAAACACGGGCTTTACGAATTCATGCACACGCACGTCGTCTACCTGCAGGCCTAAACCACGATGTGGTAAAAAACAAGCCCCCGCGAGGCGACATATACATTATATAATTAGCGCCATCCCGTCGATGCGGGGTGGCGTTTTGCTTTTCGAAAAAGGGCGCATCGGCGAAAAAAGCCCGGGCGAAGTGGGCGGTCAACGGTGGATATAAGAAATGGCATTTCTGACGAAGCTTGACCAGGTGGCGGAGAAAATCCGGGAGCAAATCCTTGCCGGCGAGTATGCGCGCGGGGAAAAATTGAAGCAGGTGGATATCGCTGAACAGCTCGGCGTATCAGTAACTCCCGTTCGTGAAGCGCTAAAAGTACTCGAGATGGAAGGGTATATCGTTAGCCAGCCTCATCGCGGCCTGTGCGTGCCGGAGCTTGACTTCAATCAGGCGGCGGAGATTTTCTCGTTACGGCTTTTGCTCGAAAGCGAACTAACTCGGGAGGCGCTACGCAAGCTGACCCCAGAGGGCATGAAAGAGCTGAAGGCTGCTCAAGCAGAGCTCGTCCGACTGATGAAAGGGAAGAATATCTTCGCCCTTCGGGCAGGAAATGTCCGATTCCATTTCAAACTTTATGAGATGGCGCAGCGGCCCCAGACGCTGCAATTCGTACGTGTACTGTGGGCGAAGTATCCATTCAACTATCAGGAGCAGCAGACGCTCGGATTGAAGCAAATCAAGAGCGAACACGACGAATTTTTAACGCATGCAGAAGCAGGAGATATCGATTCCGCCGTTGCTACCATGTGCGACCATATCAAGCATGGCTGGGAGAGGGCTCAAGCCGGCTAGAATCAAGGGGACCGTCTGGAGTCTCCTACCACCCTGTCGGTTGATCAGGGGGCTTTCGTGACCACAGGGCGCGACGGTCGCTAGGTTCAGCTCGACGGCGGGACGAAAACGGTCAGTTTGAAGATCGTTGAACGGTGAACAAGCTGGTCGATCGGGGCCACCGGGCTGTCGCATTCCGGGTCGGCGGCGTTTCTGCGCGAGGGCGACTGATTGGGTGTCGCAACAAAGGCTTTGTATGTCGTACCGATCCCGATCGGCTAGAGCTGCATGTTAATCCGGCCTGATTCTTTCTTACTAACACAAGTCATCGCGCGTGGTGACTGTGACGCCGAAGTGGACAAATTTCGCGACCCTGACGCGCAGCCCCGTACCTCTGGGCATGATTTTTTGCGTTGCGCCCGAAAGGGCTGTTGATCCGCGCAATGCCGAGCGCGATTCCAGAGTGGCTTGTCCGGCCACTCGAAAGGCCAAAACACGATAATGCAGCGCCTTTCGCGAGACTCGGTCACCAACGTTATCACATACGCTTTCGAGAGCATCGGAACAGCGCCGAAGTCGAAGGCGGCTGCATTTTTGTCGGCCCTGAATGTGACTCGGCGCGATAGCGCTCGCACCTTCGTCTGGCCCAGGCGCAGCTTTGGCGTCAAACGGAGGCGGCAACGAGGCGCCTTCCAACCCTCCGCGACTGATCCGTCAGTCCTCCAGCTAAACTTGGCTTTCTGAACCATCGCGGCTCGGTGTTCGAGCACGAGCTTGGCTCCGGCCACAGAGGAGCTTGTCGCCGGTACCCGCAGCAAACCGAGGGTTTCTCCCACAGGGCGCTGTATTGCGAAGCGAAGAAATATAAATTATATTTTGGGCGTGCTTTTGTTGCGCTGGGAAGTTACCAGATGCATATCGTACGAAGAAAGCGACGGATCACACTGCGTCAGCAGCGATCGTGCTTATGCATCGCGTTTCGGTCGTGGCCTCGGTGCACGCTTCTGTAGGGATTTGTAGAAGGCGTTATCGCACACGCGATCTTGGTCGGACTCGAGCATATGTATACGTTCATTTAGTACTACAAAAAAATAATTTCATGGAGATAAAGATGAAGAAATCGCTTGCTGTCGCCCTTGGTCTTGCGACGTTTTCTGGTATCGCCGCAGCACAAAATTCCGTAACCCTTTACGGTGTCATTGACGTTGGGATTTTGTACGTCAACAACGCTAAGGGAGGGAAGCAATGGTCAGAGGCCCCGGCGGGCCTTCAAGGCAACCGTTGGGGACTCAAGGGAAGCGAAGATTTGGGCGGCGGACTCAAAGCCATCTTTACTCTCGAGAATGGTTTTTTTGTAAACACCGGCGCGCTGGCGCAAGGTGGCGCGGAATTCGGACGTCAGGCTTTTGTCGGTCTGTCCAGTCCTATGGGCACGGTAACCCTGGGCCGGCAATATGACTCAATAGTCGACTACGTGGTCCCGATGAAAGCTGGAGGCACGACCGCAGGCGGATACGCAAATCATCCGGGCGACCTGGACAACACAGGAAACGACTATCGCGTCAACAACTCCGTCAAGTATGTGAGTCCCAGCTTTAACGGTCTGAGTTTCAGTGGTGTGTTTAGCCCGGGCGGAGTCGCCGGCAATTTCGCACAAAATCGTGTTTACTCGGTGGGTGCCGGATATAAACAAGGACCGCTCCAGCTTGGCGCGGCCTACTTGGTTGCGCGCAACCCTAACTTTTCGTATTACAGCAACAACCCGAGTTCCAGTGCTACCGGAAACAATCTGTCATCTGTTGTCGCCTTTTCGGGCTATGCGTCCGCCCAAACGCTACAGATCGTCGGCGCAGCCGGCGGATATACGTTCGGCACGGCGACCGCCCAAATCTTATACACGAATGTTCAGTTCCAGAATTTCCAACCTGGCGCCACGCTAAATCCGCAGGGGCTGCGAGGGAAGGCAATCTTCAACACATGGGAAGCGAATTTTAACGTGCTTCCCCGTCCGGACATTCTGGTGGGTGTGTCATACGCCTACACGCGGGGATCGGACGTGACGAGCGGCAATGCTGGCGGTGTCAATTATCATCAATTGCACCTTGGTGTTGACTATTTCTTGTCTAAGCGTACGGATGTCTATGCCGTTGTCTTCGGACAGCACGCGTCCGGACGTGACTCAACGGGCAAGGCGGCCGTCGCCCAGGTCTTCACTTTGTCGCCGTCTTCGACGAGTAACCAGGTTGCAGCGACCATCTCTCTGCGACACAAGTTTTAAGGGGGCGTCCGCAGGGCGCATGTATCCGGGGCTGGAAGGACCGCGGTGAGGAGCTCAGGCAAGCTTATGGCAGAAGGTAAGCGATGAATTGGCATTAGGAACGCGGTGATTATGGAAACGTCCAGAATAGGCCTAACAGGTAAACCACGAAGGAAGTGCCGTCGCCGCAATCCTGTCGATGAGGTGGGCCATGCATTGGTCCAGGCAGGAATGACTTGGCTCACCTCCTGTCCAGTTAAGAAAGGCAAATCGCGCGGTTTGATGGGTCTCCTGGGGAGATAGGGCGTAGTAAAGGTTTTCTGGATCGCACGGCATCAGCGGTCGGGTATGGGGCTTGCCGGAGACGTTCTGGTGTGAAAGTACGGCTCAACGATTCACTGATACCCGGTGGGCTTGTCTCACTAGCCAGGGGTTTGAAAGCGTTGAATATCCGCATTCCAAATTTTCTGTGGCAAAAAATTCAACATTGAGTGGAGTAGACATGGGCAACGGAAACCAACACTTCGGAGATTTTCAGGTTGACATCTATAAAGCCGGATTGCGGGGGATAGTTCCTCGTTTTCCAGTTGACTTCGCCAGCCTCGAACGTCAAGCCGGCGTGATCTTGCCACCATGGATCTACAGTTACGTTGCGGGCGGCTGCGGCGACGAATTCACCCAGCGCAAGAATGTGGAGGCGTTTCAAAATTTCGGATTGGTTCCGCGAATGCTGAACGGAGGACCCAACAGAGATTTGAGTGTTTCGTTGTTTGGCCGTCAGTTGCGAGCGCCTATATTTCTTTGTCCGATTGGTGTGCTCGGTATTTGTTCTCAAGATTTCCATGGGGACTTGCGTACTGCCGAAGCTTGCGTGCAAACCGATATCCCCATGATGGTATCAACCCTGACGATGGATCCAATGGAAGACATCGCACGGACGCTTGGGACGACTCCGAAGTACTTCCAATTGTATTTCCCGAAGGATCGCGAGTTGGCATTGAGCTTTATTCGACGTGCAGAGCGCGCGGGGTTCGACGCAATATCAGTCACGCTCGATACCTGGGTAACCGGATGGCGACCGCGGGATCTGAATTTCGCAAATTTCCCTCAGTTGCGGGGGCATTGTCTCGCCAACTACTTCACGGATGAACATTTTATCCGGCGACTGAAGCAGCCACCTGAGGAAGACTTGGTTGCAGCCGCCCATGAATGGATAAATGTATTCGGTGCTCATCTGACTTGGGATGACATTCGGTGGTTACGTGAAAACACGCGACTTCCGCTGATTGTCAAAGGAATCTGCCATCCGGACGACGCTCGCCGAGCCGTCGATCATGGTGTCAACGCAATTCAGTGTTCGAACCATGGTGGACGGCAGGCGAACGGCGGGCTGTCAGCGCTTGGAATGCTGGAAGACGTTGTCAAGGCTGCGCAAGGAACACCGGTACTCTTTGATTCGGGGGTGCGTAGCGGAAGCGACGTAGTGAAAGCGCTAGCAATGGGTGCTACAAGCGTCGGGATTGGCCGCCCGTACGCGTATGCGCTAGCCGTGGGAGGTACAGAGGGCGTCGTCCACTTTCTTAAGTCAATCCTCGCTGAGGCTGACCTCCTTATGGCGATTGATGGTTATCCAACCATTGCAGACTTGAGGAACGCCGGACTGACGAAAAGTCGCTAAGCGAAGCGCTATTTTTGAGACTTTGACGTGGCCCGGGGAGCGAGGTCGGCTCTCAGCCTTAGAAGCACCTTGGAGGCATGTCAGGTGCGTCACGGCATGCCGGGAGTGCCGAATTGCGACTCCTTGCACCCACGCTTCCGGATCGCAAGGGAGCGCGGTCAAAACTTAGCTGGCCACGCAATCAATGACGACTGGAGACAAGCATGAGCGGATTTAACCTAACGATCGAAAGAGTGCGAGCGCGAGCCGTAGTGGTACCAATTGCTCGACCGGTTCGAACGGCCGTCGGGGATGTGCCGGCGGCGCCGCTGGTCCTGATTGACGTGCACACCCGAGAGGGAATCGTCGGCAGCTCCTATCTGTTTGGCTACACCCCTTTCGCGCTCGAACCACTGGTCACAATTGTCGAGCAATTTGGAAACGAGTTAGTCGGGAAAGCTGTCGTTCCGTATGAGCGCATGCGAGAGTTCCACGCCAAGCTCAGATTGCTGGGTTGTCAAGGGCTCGCCGGCATGGTGATCTCGGGGCTAGACATGGCGTTCTGGGACGCGCTAGGCAAAGCGGCGAACATGCCAGTAGTCAACCTGCTTGGGGGCAGGCCGACACCGCTCCGTGCATACGACAGCTATGGGATGGTCGACCTGGAAGCGGACGGGCAGGCGCTACTGAACTCCTGCAAACGCGGATTTCGCGGCGTCAAGATCAAGATCGGCTATGAGGAATTGGCCCGCGACTATCAGGTGGTTCGAGGTGTCCGCGATCTGATTGGGGCGGACGTCGCGCTAATGGTGGATTACAACCAGAGTCTTGACCCAGCAGAGGCGAAGCGTCGAATCGAATGTTTGCGAGAGTTTGATTTGCACTGGGTGGAAGAACCCGTTCCAGCCGAGGATGTCATCGGTCATGCCGAGGTGCGGCGTGCCGGCCACGCAAGGATTCAAACTGGAGAGAACTGGTGGTTCCCGCGCGGCATGCAGCAAGCCATCAGCGCCGGCGCATCTGACTTCGCCATGCCCGACATCATGAAAATCGGCGGTGTCACCGGCTGGATGCAGGCGGCCGCACTGGCAGAGGCTGCTTCATTGCCGCTTTCGAGTCATCTCTTCGTGGAAGCCAGCGCCCATGTACTTGCGGTTAGCCCCACGTTCCACTGGCTGGAATACCTCGACTTTGCAGGCGGAATACTGCAGGAGCGTCTCTTACCCGTTGATGGCATGGTTACGGCCCGGGGGCCGGGACTGGGGATGGCCTGGAATGAAGACGCCGTGAAGGAATTTTCGATCTAAAAGGACTATTGATCAAAAACGTCGCCGAAATCTTTTCCTTGATTGCGCCGAAGGTCAGGCCTTCGGTCTTGCGATTACTCTTTGCACGCTTGATATAAAAGGCTCCTATCTATGGCCGTTGAGGTAATGCCCTGTCGCGCGGCGGTTCCGGTAAATCGTGGCATGCTCACCGTTTCGATCATGCTTGCGACGCTAATGCAGACGCTCGACAGCACCATTGCGAACGTCGCGTTGCCGCATATGCAGGGAAGTTTGTCGGCGTCCCAAGATGAGATCACATGGGTGCTGACCTCCTATATTGTGGCTGCGGCGATTGCTATGCCTCTCACGGGCTGGCTCTCTGAGCGTCTGAGTATCAAGCGTGTCCTCGCTATATCGATCACGGGATTCACGGTGGCTTCAGCATTTTGTGGACTATCTGAAACTTTGAGTCAGATCGTTGCCTCACGTTTGCTGCAGGGCCTCTTCGGCGCGTCGCTCGTGCCGCTTTCGCAATCAATTTTGCTCGACATAAATCCACGCGAAAAGCAGGGGCAGGCGATGGCGGTATGGGGCATGGGGGTGATGGTGGGTCCGATCCTAGGCCCGACGCTTGGCGGCTGGTTGACCGACAGTTACAACTGGCGATGGGTATTTTTTATCAACTTGCCAATCGGCGCGTTCGCGCTCTTTGGTGTGTTGACCTTTCTACCAAGGCAGGCGCGCAAACTCGAAACTCGCTTTGACGCCTTCGGATTCGTGATGCTTAGCATTGCAATCGGTGCGTTCCAGGCAATGCTTGATCGCGGCGAGCAACTGGACTGGTTCGACTCGCTGGAAATTCGTATCGAAGCGCTGCTTGCGGTGCTGAGCTTCGTTTTTTTCCTGGCGCACACCGCTACCGCAGGGCCAAAGTCGTTCTTTCGATATCAATTGTTCAAAAATGCGAACTTCGCCACCGGCGCGTGTTTCATATTCGTTGTCGGGGGGGTGATGTATGCGACGCGTGCGCTGCTTCCACCGATGCTGCAGAACCTGATGGGTTATCCCGTGGCGACGACCGGGCTTGTAACTGCGCCAAGCGGGGTCGGCACAATGGTAGCCTTGCTGTTCGCTGGTCGGTTGCTGAACCGGATCGACGCCCGATTTTTGCTCGTTGCAGGCTTTCTGACCTCAGCGTTTGCGCTTTGGCAAATGATGCATTATACGATCACGCTGTCAGTGTCGGATATCGTATGGCCCGGCGTGATCCAAGGTTTCGGCCTTGGACTTGTCTTTGTACCGCTTAGTGCCCTGACATTCTCCACTCTCGCCCCGGCATTGCGAGCTGACGGCACTGCAGCCTATGCCCTGATGCGCAATATGGGCAGCAGTATTGGCATTTCGATTATGCAGACGTTGATCACGCGCAACACGCAGGTTGCGCACGCTGATCTCGCCGCCAATGTGAACGTCTTCAACCCGTCAATGCAACCGATACTCGCGAGCGGGTCGACCTACGACTTCGCACTGCTCAATCAGTCGATCACGCAGCAAGCTTCGATGATCGCCTATCTGGACGACTTTAAGTTAATGTTTGCTGCGACGTTCCTGGTCGTTCCACTAGTGCTGTTGATACGACCGGCGAAAAGTACGGAAGACGACACGGTCGGGCATGCCGCAATGGAGTAGGCCACTAGTATCTCCCGAGTGATACCAGGGAGCCGCGTCCACGCCCTGACGACAGTGCGCAATGATTCGCGTCGAAATGCCGGTCGTCTAAATGTCAGGGCGAGGGTGTACGCCCTCGCCGCGTAAATGCCATGTCTGCCCCTCGGCAGACTCCGCTTGGCTTAAGCATCGACACCGCTGCGTTCGGTCTGGCAGGACAACTTTGACGGACAATTGCATCAGGAGGAGGCTGAATGGAACTTGGTCTGAGGGGGCGCCGGGCGCTAGTTTGCGGCGCCAGCAAAGGTCTGGGCCGTGCCTGTGCGTTGGCACTGGCGGAGGCGGGCGTGGAGGTAACGATGGTCGCCCGCGGCGAGGCCGCCCTGCGCGCGACGGCCGAGGATATTGCCGAGTGCACCGGCGCGAAGGTGCAGGCGGTGGCATGCGACATCACCACGGCCGCAGGGCGCGAGCGGGCGCTGACGGCGCTGTCCGCGCCGGACATCGTGATCACCAATGCAGGCGGTCCGGCCCCGGGTGACTTCCGGCAGTGGACGCGCGAAGACTGGATCGCGGCGCTTGAGGCCAACATGCTATCGCCCATTGAGCTGATGCGCGCGACGGTGGACGGGATGATCGAGCGGCGCTTCGGGCGGATCGTAAACATCACCTCGGCGGCGGTGAAGGCTCCCATCGACGTGCTTGGACTATCCAACGGGGCGCGCATGGGTCTGACGGGATTCGTCGCCGGCCTGGCGCGCAAAACCGTGCGGCACAACGTGACCATCAACAACCTGTTGCCCGGCTACTTCGATACCGACCGTTTCTCCGCGTTCATCGAGGCGCGCGCTCGGGCGCGCCATGCGTCGCCCGCGGAGACGCGGCAGGCGGAAATGGAGGCGACGCCGGCCGGGCGCTTTGGCGACCCCGCGGAATTCGGCGCTGCCTGCGCATTTCTGGTCAGCGCCCACGCCGGCTACATCACCGGTCAGAATTTGTTGATCGACGGCGGGGCCTACCCCGGAACATTCTGAGAGCACACGATCCCATGGGCTTCTTGGCACCGGCGACGGACGGCATGTCGATTTCGCACAATATGTTCTGGAAGGCCTGTGGGTGTCGCTCAACGCGTGTTCGACTGCCGCATTTGATGAGGCCTGAGTCCGTCAAACGGGGTTCGTTCACACGCCGCGCGGAAGAACAAGCAGAGCGTAATCACTATACATTTGAAGCGACTTTTGCGTTCGAGCACGTTCGCAACGAGAGCGAGATGAATTGGTTCGAAGGGGCCAACTGTAGCGCATTTTGGCCATCGCTAATCCCGTAACCTTGCCGATCTACCGACCTACGTCACTTAGGAGTCTGATGTATTTACAGACCGGAGTGACCGTGGACCCGGGCACGTGCGTTCAAAACGGGCCAGCGCATTTACGTCTAACACTTTAAGACCCCCATATTCGATCGAGATCAATTTTTCCTGTTCGAGCAAAATGAGCGCCTGATTCACACGCTGCCTGGATAGACCAACTATATAAGCGAGCTCCTGCTGCGTAATGCGCAGTCCGTCACCGCTGCCGGGAAACAGCCTCGGATTGAAAAGCTGTGACAGACATCGCGCGACGTTCTCATCAGGACCGTTCAGGCGATCACTTTCATGCGAGCCCATAAATTGCGAGAGCCTTTCGTTCAACTGGTCCATCACGAAACGGTTGAATCCAATTGAGTTGTTTAGGAGATCGAAAAATATTTCGATGGGCAACGCTGCGACAACGCTTTGACGCAGTGCTCGCACGCTGTATCGATAGGTTTCGCGTTTCAGTACGGTTCCTTCGCCGAACCACCCTCCCGGCGGCAAGCCGGCAAACGTCACGGTGTGTCCGTTGCGATCTGTATTGGACATCTTAACCAATCCGTTGATCACGCCGATCCAGTGCCTTACTGGCTCGCCCAATTCGCAAATCAGGCCACTGGGCCCGATATCGAAAGACTGAAGCGCGCTCGTCGCTTTGTCGAGGAGATGGGGTTCCACTGCCCGCAGCCACGCAATGCGGCCGATCTCGTCGACGGTTGGCTTTCTATGCACGCCCAGGGCGTGTCGCCGATTCATCTGCTTGTCTCCCCAATTTGCTTGGAAGGCCTGAAGCCGTGCCTGCACCTAATTGTCATCGAAACGCGAGGCGGATGTCAAAGATGTAGCCGGGGTAAGGGACATTTTTCGTAGTGAACGCCACCCTCCCGTCCATGTAACCAGGGCCGTCGACGTGCGTCGCCATATCTTCCATCCCGGACTATCGCTCACGCTGGTCGGTTGGAAGCAAACCGCACCTGCCAACAATGTGGCAACTGTATGAGCAAGCGGGATACAGGGTTTGTCCCATAGCATGTGTCATTGTCGCCACAGCAAATATAAATTATATTTTGACTGCGGACCGCCCATGAGGCGCATATGACCGGACACGGCTTTTGCCGCAGAGCACGAAGCTGCGCAGTAGTCCCAACGAGGGCGATCTCAAGGATTTCCGATATGCAACGATCACGACAGATTTCCGGTAGGGCCGACCATGGCGGAGCGGCTGCGTCGATTCGCTTTGGGCGACATATCTGGCGAAGATAAGCGCGGTCACCCGACACTAGGGGGCAACACCGCATTGCCCGCTGGAGCCATTCGGCATCGACAGACAACAATTATTGGAGACATACCGTGACTAACCCAGCGCTGTCGCGCGCGACTGCCAAGGTCGAACGCCGGCTCATACCGTTCCTCATGCTCATTTACCTCGTGGCCTTTCTGGACAGGGCGAATGTCGCATTTGTAAAGGTGGATCTGCAAACCTACGCAGGAATATCCGAGAGCGCGTTTGCTCTCGGCGCGGGCCTCTTTTTTATTACCTACGCGCTGCTCGAAGTGCCGAGCACGATGATGATGCACAAGATGGGAGCACGATTCTGGATTTCGCGGATCATGGTGACCTGGGGACTGGCAAGCGCCGCGCTGATGTTCACCAAAGGCCCGCTGTCTTTCTACGGTTTCCGGCTTTTGCTGGGAGCGGCCGAAGCCGGACTGTTCCCTGCAGCGATCTATTACATGGGCCGCTGGTTTCCGGATGAGTCCCGCGGAAAGGCGCTGGGCTATTTTCTGGGAATTGCCGGGCCTCTGGGCCTCGTCGTCGGGGGACCACTATCAGGGCTATTGCTAGGTCTGGACGGGTTTCTTTCGCTCGCAGGCTGGCAATGGATGTTCTTGATCGAAGGTCTGGCAGCCTGTGTGGTTGGGGTCTGGGCATATTGGTATATGGATGACACTCCGGCCGAGGCGCGCTGGCTGTCCGAGGAAGAGCGCTCCGCGCTAGTCAATCATCTCGCGTTTGAGGCATCCTCAAAGAAAGGGGAGAGTACGGCAGGAAACTGGACGGAGATCCTTGGCGACTCGAAGGTGTGGCGGGCAACGGCCATCCAATTTTTTGCGGTAATCGCCATCTTCGGCACCTTGTTCTATCTGCCGTCCCAGGTCTCTGCATTGCTTGGCAAAAAGATGGGGCTGGAGGTCGGCCTGGTTTCTGCTATTCCCTGGGCCCTCGGATGCGCCGCGTGCATCTGGTTGCCGGCCCTTGCGGACAGGATCAACCGCCATCGTGTCATGTCAGTGACCCTGCTTTCAATGGCCGGCCTGTCGCTTGCTCTCTCAGCGTATGGCAGTCCATTGATGCGCATGATCTTGCTTTGTATCGCGGTCGCTTCGCTCGTGACTGTGGGTCCGATCTACTGGAGCTTCCTCCCCAGGTATCTGACGGGAGCAGCGGCTGCGCGCGGCCTGGGGTTTGCAAGCTCTCTCGGGATTGTTGGTGCGTTCATCGCACCGAACCTGCGCGCTCAAGTATCCCAGGCGATGGGCGACCCGATATACGGTTTGTTTGCGATTGCCTTTGCTGCTCTGGTCGCTGCCATTTGCGTCTCGACCTTGCCGTGGCCCGTTAATAGGACGCGGTCGAGAGTTCAGGTGAGAGGCGTCGCCTCGACGCAGCCCGCCGTTGAGAAACCGGGGGGTTGATAACAGGCAGGGACGTCAATTGCCGATGCCCAGTGAGACAAAGGATCATCGAATGGACGAGCAAATCTCAAAGTGTTTTGAGGCGTTTAACTACGCACGCTTCCGCGCTCAGCCGCCGTTGGGCGAGAGGGCAGCACGCGGGTACCGGCGATCTCCGAAGAATCGCCGGAAAGGTCCCCCGGAACGACGTTCGTCACGCCCGAATCGTCAGCGGGCAGCGGGGCAAGAAGCTCCTGCTTGCGAAGGTACATTTCGAGTTCGAACGTCGTCGGCGATCTACGCAATAGACTATCTCGACGTTCGTGTTCCCGACAGACAGCACGCGCGCGTTGCGCATGCTCGCCTCCCGGCCGTCAGAATATAGCGGCCGTCTCTACCTTTTTTCGATCCAATCTATGACTGCCTTGGACACCACCATGAAAATAGTTGTACTAGATGACTTTCAGGACGCGGTGCGTCATCTCGATGCGTTCGCCAGGCTGCAGGAGAGTTTGCCAGACGCCGACATTGTCATATACCGCGATTCGGCCCAATCCGTGGACGCGCTGGTTGCGCGTCTAGCGGATGCCGACGTCGTCGTGTTGATCCGCGAGCGCTCGCGGATCGAGCGCGAAGTGATCGAGCGCCTGCCGCGATTGCGCGTGATCGTGCAAACGGGGTTCGTTGCCCGCGATTCCACCGCGCATGTTGACGTCGGGGCGTGTGAGGCGCGCGGCATCGCGATCCTCGAAGGCGAGGGCGAGTCCATTTCAGCCGCCGAACTGACATGGGCGCTCGTCCTCGCGGCGCGTCGGCGGCTGCCTCAGTACGTTCGACATCTGCAACACGGCCGCTGGCAATGCACCGGCCTTGAGGGTGGCTCTTTCCCTGCGAACTTCGGCATTGGCGTTTCGCTGCACGGCGACACGCTGGGCATCTGGGGATACGGGCGTATTGGCACGATACTCGCACGCTATGGTACCGCTTTTGGCATGAAAGTTCTGGTGTGGGGCAGCGAGCGCTCGCGTGCGGCAGCCCTCGCCGACCGGTATGAAGCGGCGGACTCGCGTGAGGCATTTTTCGAGCGGTCGGATGTATTGTCCGTGAACCTGCGACAACGCGATTCGACGCTCGCCATCGTGACCTTCGAGGACCTCTCCCGCATGAAGCCCACGAGTCTTTTTGTGAACACCAGTCGTGCGGGTTTGGTCGCGCCCGGCGCGCTCGCTCGTGCCCTGGAGCGGGGTCGTCCCGGGATGGCGGCGCTCGACGTCTACGACACGGAGCCGCTGCCGCAAGATGATCCGCTGCTGAGCTCGGAGCGGTGCGTGTGTTCACCGCATATCGGATATGTCGAGAAGAAAGGCTACGAGCTGCTGTTCGGCTCTGTCTTCGCCAAGCTGATCGACTATCTGCGCGAGAAGAATAGCGACTAGCCGCGGACCCGTAGCGGAATCCGCAACGGAGGCCCCTCGTACCGCCCTTACCCTGGTTACCGCAAACGGCCTGCTGTCCCTGCGACGTTCGACGGCTGATGAGATAGCCGGTGCGCGAGTCGGATATCTCGCAGACGCATGCGCTGTTGCACGGTGATGAAGAAGCGGCCGTCGGCGATGCGGGCAACAGTGGGCTCAAAAGCGCGAGGAGATGACGCACCCGGCAAAATCGCATGCGGCGATGTGGCGCCGCCAACTCAGGAGGATGGCTGCTGGTACGCCTCGCAAACGGATGCTCGACGCGCTCCCGGATCGCTTCGGCGCGCCAACCCAGTGCGGAGCCGACCCCGAGATCGTCGCCCTGGTATGGATCGTCTGTTCGTTTCACAAGCCCCTGTTGCTGGATAACACCCTTTCTCAAATCGTCGCCGTTCGCGGAGTGTACGCACGCATCAGCGAGTCGATTCGCCACTTGCAGCAACGCCGCACGACAGTACCGATGAAAAAGCAGATGACACGGTCGGCGTCCAAGGTGGTGAACTGAGTCTAAGTGAAGCGCAGCGACAGTGTCGCTGAAATGCGCGAAACCGCACGGCGAAGGCGTCAATATGGCGACGAACGACGAGGCACGAGCCTGCCGTCCGCGCGCTGTCCTCAAGGTATCAGCAGGATCTTTCCGATGTGCGCGCTGCTTTCTAGAAGCGCGTGGGCTTGCGGCGCCTGTGCAAACGTGAAGGTAGTGTGGGTCACGGCGCGAAGCTGGCCGGTTCCGAACAGTGGCCACACCTTGGTCTCGAGTGCCCGGCACAGCCCCCCCTTCTCCTCGATGGAGGACGAGCGCAGGCTGGAACCGGTGACGGTGAGGCGCTTAAGCAAAACCTGCGTAAGGTCGACCTCTGCATTGCTGCCGCCAACCAGCCCGACGAACACCAAACGTCCCGACCGTTTGAGCAGCTTGAGCTCGCGCTCGACGTACGGCCGGCCGACGAGATCGAGAATGACGTCGACGCCCTGGCCACCGGTGAATGCAAGCGCGGCGTCATGGAAGTCCTCGGTGCGGTAGTTGATCGCGCGGTCCGCACCCAGCGACAGGCACGCGGCGCACTTGGCGTCGCTGCCGGCCGTCGCCAGCACGGTGGCGCCAAAGGCCTTGGCCAACATGATCGTCGTGACGCCGATGCCGCTGGAGCCACCTTGCACAAGTAGCACTTCCCCCGCCTCCAGATGCGCCCGTTCAATGACGTTCGTCCACACTGTGCAGAACGTCTCGGGCAGGCCTGCTGCGTCGATCAGCGATACGCTGGGCGGTAGGGCCATGCACTGCGCTTCCGGAGCGACAGCATACTCCGCATAGCCCGCGCCGATTAGTAGTGCACAGACAAAATCGCCGGACTTCCAGCGTTGAACCCCTTCGCCCACGGCGACGACGGTGCCCGATACTTCCAGGCCTGGTACCTCGGCGGGCGCACCTGGTGGCATCGGATACGTGCCTTGACGCTGCATCACATCGGCGCGATTGACTCCGGCGGCACTGACCTTGATAAGAACTTCACCGACCTGCGGGATCGGTATCGGTCGGCGCCCGGGCACCAGCACGTCAGCATTGCCGGGCTCACGAATCTCGACGACTGCCATAGAGTCGCCGCGGGGGAGGAAATGCTTCATCAGTCCCGCCCTAGCCGATAGACGCGCCGAGCCGTTCCGCTGTAGAGGGCCGCCTTCTCGCCGGCGCTGGCGCTTGCGGTGATACGCTTGAAGGCATTCCATAGGGTGGTGTAGCCGGTCCCCAGCTTGTCGACCGGAAAGTTGCTCTCGAACATGCAGCGCTCCACGCCAAAGAGCTCAATGCAGGTTTCAATATACGGCCGCCAGTAAGTAGCCAGTGCGTCCGAGTCGGGGGGTGCCTCGAGCGCAAGATAGTCGAAGGCAGCGAGCCGCTTGACTAGGCCACCGAGTTTGACCGATACATTGGCATGCATCGCGATGTCCGCCATCGAAGCCCTCCATGCCGAGAAGACTTCATCGCGCTTGCCTGTGTAGGGGCCATACCCCAGGACGCCGCCCGCATGTCCGAGCGTGATGCTGAGCTCGGGAAAGGCCTGTGCGAGGTCGGCTACGTCCGCCAGTTGCGGATGGAACACCCACGCGTCGAACGAGAGGCCGAGGGCCTGCAGGCGGGAGATGCCGGCGCGGAAGGTGGGCTCGCGAAACAGTCCGGGCCCCTGGACCGTGGCGCTGTTGCCGATGATGGGGTTGGCGTCCCATGCCGCGCTATGCCGAATCCCGCGGAAGCGGCCGCCGCCGGCGGCAATGTGGGCCTGGAGGACCGGCTCGACGCCGGCGCCCAGCGTGAGATCGGCAAACCCGACAATCCCGGCAGCGATCCGCGTCGGTCCATAAAGGCCGCTCGCGCTCATCGCAGCAATACCGCTGACAAACTCGGTTTCCCCCACGGGCCGCATCTCCGTCGGGCCCGACGCGCGGTACATCGCAAGACATTCGAGGAAGACCGTCGCCACGACGTTGTGGCCGCCGCTTAGATCGGCAACGAGGTCGTCAATCAGGTAGCGGTTGTTGGGGACGTCCCAAAGATGGTGGTGCGTATCCACGATCGGCAACTCCGGTTCTAGCACCGGCTCGACGGGCTGCTTGCCCAGCCACTCGGGGCTGGGGGGGAAGATGCGACCGAATTGCGCACGTCCCTCCGGACGCTGGCTTGCGAAAACACCCATAAAATTGTCTCCCTGATTTGGCGATCAGCCGACAGGCCGAGAGGCTGGTCGATGCTGGACCGCAACTATTCCCGTTCTGCCGGACATTGAGACCGGACTCAATGCTTTCGGAACCGATGAAAAAATATAATTTATATATATAGGGCAGCTATCCGGGTTTGCCCTCATCTCCTGCCCGGACGGGCGGTCCCGAATCGTCTTGCCGTATCGGAGTCGGTCTTTCAGACCATGAAACAAGCTCTCCACGTACCGATGTACCGCGTCTTTCCAGGCCTTGACGGTGGCGTCACAGGTTTGCGACCTAAAGCAAGCACGATCCTCGCTTTCGTCGGCAGGGATCGCTGTGCAGATGCTCGCGACGGTAACGTCGGAGAGCGCTAGGACGCCAGTCACCATCGATGATGCCAACATGCGTGGGTCGAGGCCGCCTCGAGGTGCGGCGCTTTACACCGGTGCGAAGCGCACGCGCGATATAACGGCCGTTACACCCTCGAAGACGGCGCGCATCCGCATGCCCATGCGCACGCCATCGGTAGCCACATCAAGCCGCCCGCCCGTAAGCGCGCATCGCCAAGCGCTCGGTCTCAGGTGGGAATACGCACCACCTACCGTTATCGTGACGGAAGAAAAAAAGTCCAACCGGACCGGCAGCTCGCAGCACCTCGACAAATACATAGCGTCCCTGATTCGAACGCGTGCGACTGAATTGAGTCACGCGAACCGGCGTCGAAAGGGTCGGCGCAAGCCATTTATCGACCAGCAGAGGTAACGAACTTTCCGCGATATTCATCGTCGCCTCCATCAAGGCCGTTGCCGTTTAGTCGATCCTCGCGCTGCACTCGACACTTGCAGCTTCGCAACGAGCGAGCGGTCTCGGCCGACTCAACACCTCGTTGTATTCGAACCGCAAGAACTTCGAAGGGGAAAAGGGCTATCACGCGGGCGCGCGCCTCTCGCTGTCCGGCCAATGTGCTTGTGCTCCACGATCTGGTTGATGTAAAATATAATTTATATTGTTGAGGGTTGCAAGCGGGTGATTTCCCCGATGTCGGACGCTTCCGGTCCCAAGCCCGCAAGCGCGGCGACCTCGCGGGACCATGTGTGCTCGCAGGTACTGTTGCTAGAGCCCGGCGGGCGGCTCTTTGCGAGAGTGGTTAAGCTCAAGTCGATTGCATCCGCCGTGCGATAACGTCAAGCTCGCTTTTCGGGCGCTTGGAGTATGGACAATGCGCGTTGATCCGATCTCATCCTGCAGGCGGCGGTCTGCGCAGCTTGGCCGTCGCCGTGGCTCGAAGGTCCGCCGCAACGCCCGCCCGGCTCGCATGCCGATGACCACTTGCGCTCGCTCTCACGCCCGAGGCGGTACGTGCTTATACTAAATTGAATTTTCGGACCCTTTTGTGCGCGATCGTGCACGGTGTATTGCACCCGCCGCGAGCGCTTCTAAATTGCAAAACCCTGCCGACCAACCATGCCGCTGACACCTGTACCCAACCGCACGCTGCTTCACACGCGGACCATCGAAGCGAAGGGCTATGCGAGAGATGACGGTCTCTACGACCTGGAAGCTCAATTAGTTGACGTGAAGACGCACGATAAAGTCGGTCCCGCGGGCACGAGACGCGCGGGCGATCCGATCCACGGGATGTGGCTGCGCATCACGGTCGACGTGAGCCTGACCATCATGGGCGCCGAAGCATCGTTTGACGCTGTGCCCTACGAGGGACACTGCGAGCGTATCGCGCCGGACTATGGGCGTCTGGTCGGGCTAATGATCGCGCCTGGGTTCACGTCGAAGGCGAGAGAACTGCTCGGTGGTACACGCGGTTGCACGCACGTGACGGACCTCGTAGGGATTCTCGGGACGCTCGCGTTCCAGACCATCGCGAATCGCCGCGCGCGCGAAATGCAAGCGACCGTTCGCCCGTTCCAGTTAAACCGCTGCCACGCCCTTGCTGCGACCGGC
This sequence comes from Paraburkholderia sediminicola, assembly GCF_046026675.1. Taxonomy (GTDB): domain Bacteria; phylum Pseudomonadota; class Gammaproteobacteria; order Burkholderiales; family Burkholderiaceae; genus Paraburkholderia; species Paraburkholderia sediminicola_F. Next base: position 104,670 of record NZ_JAQQEY010000003.1, read on the forward strand.
GACGTCGTGCGCAACTACTACCCGAGATGGTTCGAGCCGGGCGGACCGGCGCAGAGCGAACCAACGCCAGGACGGGATTAGCTGTCGCCTACACGCCCCGGATGTTGCCGGCCAAAGTGTCAACGCGATGCTGTGGTCAAATCGATTGCGGCATTGCACGACCGACGTCACGATGACTTTCTTTTGCCGTCCTCGCGCCACGCTGCGCAGTCCCGGAATCCTGAAGTCGAGATAGCCGTCATCGTCCCCCATCACCAGTGCGGCGGCGTCGAGAGAAAATACAGCGAAAAATCGACATGCGCTGCGGACTTCCCACGTACTCTTCGCGTAATCAGGTCGACCACTTGGCGCCGAATGGTGCCACCAACGCATCGCGGCATGCCAGCAACATGCGAAACCACGGCGAAGGGGCACCGAGCGCGGCGCGCGCCAGCCATTCAATGTCGAACGATGCGCGCGTCGGAAGCGTGATCGAAAACGTCCGCGAGATGCGCCATGTCAACAGTGCCCGGCGATTCTGCTTTCCTGCAGCAGCGGGACGGTGCGGACGGCGTACCTTGTCATGCCTCATTGATCCAGTTGCGTTGACGGATGCCCCTGTCAGGCGGTTCCACGAGCGACTCATCGATGCCGCGGCGGGAGATCTTTTTACTTGAAGAAACTCTCGGAGGTTTGAGCGATCTGGTCGATCAGCCGATGCTGCCGAAGAGCGTCCTCAAAGCTGGTGGCGTCGGCCGAGCCGGTTTCCTTGTCGCGGGCGTACGCGGCATAGAGGTAGGCTACGTCCTGGGCGCTCGCATCGAGGTGCGAAACCGGCAGCGACGCGTATCTGGCAGGGATAGGCAAAGCCACGAAGGTGTCACCGTCCTTATTCATGCCCGCAATCTCGTTGTCCTCTGTGTTCTGGAAGCCGCGCGCGTTGGTAATCCGCAAAGCGCCCTCAGTACCGGTAATGTCAATCTGGAGGCCCGTACGGTGCACTTGCCCGCCTTCAAGTTGAACGGAAAAAAGTCCCCCGCCTGGCAACGTCCCAATCACCATGACCTCATTCGGACTGGTATAGCCGATCTTTTCGCCGGTCTCTGCGATGGTGGTCAGCGGGAATTGATTTTCCATGGCGGCGGTGAGCTTTGCGGGAAAGCCGACGCCGTGGAAAAGCATGTCCTGAAAATGGCCGCCGTAAATCGAGAGGACGTCGGTGAAGTTGGCAGCATCGAGAGCCCACTTTGCGAATTCCGGCATGACTTCACCGAAGGCGTCCACGCCGACCGACATGCGGACGGCCCTGATTTTCCCCACATATCCCTGTTGGACCAGATCATGCCAGTACCTGGAGCTTGGCGAAAACCGGCGCTGAAGTCCGACGACGTGCTTGACGCCCTTCGCCTCGGCCAGGGCCAGAATCTCATCGGATTCTGCCGTGGTGGTGGAGAGTGGCCATTCGGTGTAGACATCCTTGCCGGCGGCGATCGCCACTTTGGTGAGACGACCGTGCTCGGGGGTCGGAGCCAAGACCACAACCAGGTCGATATCCGGGTGAGCCACTAGCTCGTCGGCGTTATCGAAGGCATGTCCGATGTTGAATTCGTCCGCATACTTCTGCACCTTTTCCTTGTTGCGACCTGACAGCGCAACGACCTCAAAACCATCCAATGATTGAAGTGCGGGGATATGGCCGTACCTCGCCCAGCCACCAGAGCCGATGATTCCGACGCGAATTTTGCTACGCATGGTGATTCCTTTTACTGAATTCGTGAATGGATTGGATGCGCCGGCGGCGTCGCGACCGCTCTATGAGCGAGCGTGTGCGGCAGCGATATGGAACTCTCCAGCAAATCGCTGTGTGCGTCCATTCGAAGGATACTAGGCCGATTGACTCATCCGATTAAGATGGGTGATGATCATGGCATCAGCGACAATTTGTCCTGAATAGAGGTGATCGAATGGACAGGTTGAGTGGGCTGGAAGTGTTCGTGCAAACGGCTGAGAGGGAGAGTTTTGTGGCCGCAGGCCGCGCATTAGGGATCTCGGCGTCCGCAGTAAGCAAAAGCATTTCCCGCCTTGAGGATCGTGTGGCCGTACGGCTCTTCCAGCGCAGTACGCGGTCGGTTCGCCTGACTTCGGAGGGCCAGGTCTTTCTGGAGCGGTGCCACCGCATCATGGAAGAAGTCGAGGCGGCCGAGAACGAACTGACGGCGATGAACCAGCGGCCCCGCGGGCGGCTGAAAGTTGGGCTCCCGCTCGCAGCTGGACTTCCGCTGCCCGTGATCTCCAGCTTCATGGAGCGTTATCCGGAAATCGAGCTGGACCTCGACTTCACCGACCGTGTCGCGGACGTCATCCATGAGGGTCTGGATGTTGTCATTCGGGGCGGCGAGTTGAGCGACTCACGCCTGGTGTCGAAACGGCTGGGCTCTTACCGGGTGTGCCTGGTGGCAACGCCGCGCTATCTCAGCACACGGGGAACTCCGGCCAAACCGAGCGATTTGGCGAATCACGCCTGTCTCCACTATCGGTACCCGACATCTGGCAAGCTGGAGGAGTGGCCCATGCGGCAGTCGCGCTCGGGCGGCGCCACTGTGGCGCTACCCATGACGATGGTCGCCAGCAGCCTGATCGCATTGCTTCACCTTGTGCAGGACGGCCGCGGTATCGCTTGCGTGCCTGACTTTGCCGTCAAGGATGCCTTGGCCGAGGGACGCCTTGAATCTGTGCTGGACTCGTACATGACCCGCTCGGTTGTCTTTCACATCCTGTGGCCTAGCAGTAAGCGCATGACCCCGAAGGTGAGAGAGTTCGTGGACTTCGTTGTCGAAAGGTTCGGGATGGACCTCGTGACAAGTGCAACCGGACAGAGGCGGGACTAATCCGTGCGCGTGGCGGCAGTCCTCACCTGGTTGGCGATCTGCTGAAGATCCAACAACGGCCGATTCGTGCCGGTCGGCCAGCGGCTACACTTGGCCAGTGGCCACGCTTCGCGTGTGTCTGGCGCATGCAACTATTGTTGCCAAAAACGACTCCGGTGGCAGTAGACATGCTTAGAGATACTGATCAGCAAATGCTCCGCAAGGGTCGCAAGGCCCGTGCGATTCCAATGCCTGCCTCGGCGTGTCAATCCTGAAGGCGTACCAGCAACTGCGCGGCCTGCCATCGCGAGCTAGTCCCTACGAGCATGCGGCGCTAATTCCCGGCCATAAGGGTGGCTCGCTGCACAGCTCGCGCCTGTATGCCGAAGTGAAGGCGATATTGGTTGTGCTGACCGGTTTGAAAAAACGGTCATCGGATCGATGTCAAAGCCTTGAACAAGGTCGTCGGGTATGGCTGAGGGCCAATGCCCACGCTGGCTTAAACGCAAACCGGTGATGCGCTACACGCGGTGCTGTGTGCTGCCGGCGACAACCTGCGCTCGTTGCTGTGTGCAATCGTCCGTCCGGGCCTGAGGTCCGTTTTCTTTATCCTGACGTTGGTGAATTGACGCGTCAATGTCACGCCGCATCCACTCCTCTCTCATTGCGACGACTTCTGACGGGCTTACTCGCGCTCACCGGCGGACAGCGCCATTGTCTTCGCTAGTCACGCACCTGAATTTTTTGCAGCGCCGACTTCTATTTACAACACCTCAGTCGGTAACCAGTTCGACGCAAACGACAATTTTCATCGCGGACATCGACGTAGGCGCAGGCGAAATTCGACGCTCGCGCTGCCGAAAACCCCACGCTTTTTAACAGTCTCGTCACGAGATCAGGGAAAACCCGGCAAGTTTTCTGAGTCAATATAAATTATATTTTGGCGATCGGCGTTCCGAGGCCAGCGGGCCAGACATATGCCGTATTTAAATTGTTTGCAACTTAGGAGAAAGCGTTGACACTACTTTCTAACGGACCCGCCTCGCCAGTCGCGCTTGATCCCATCGGCGTCACTGCGGCGGTCGTCGACAGAACCCGGCGCCTGGCCGCGAGCGAGCTACCTGACAATGTCCGGACGGTGGGCAGGCAATGCATGCTCGATTGGTTCGCGGTGGCACTTGCAGGATCGCATGAACCGCTGGTCCGCATGCTGATCGGGCAGGCCGAAGAAGAGGGGTGCACCCCGGTGGCTACGGTGCTGGGCAGCAGCGCCAAGTTCAGTGCGCGCCAGGCCGCATTGATCAATGGTGCCATGGGGCACGCGATGGACTACGACGACGTGAACGTGGCCGGGCACGGCCACATGACGGCGGCCGTCCTGCCGGCGGCCATCGCCATGGCCGAGGTGCACGGTAGGAGCGGCGCACAGTTGCTCAGTGCCTTCGTCGCAGGCTACGAAGCGGCCGTGATGGTGGGGCGCTTTGTGGGGCGGGAACACTACGACCACGGATTTCACGCCACTGCGACGATCGGTGTGTACGGGGCAGCGTCAGCCAGTGCCTTGTTAATGGACCTCGATTCCGAAACATGCGCGAGAGCCCTCGGTATTGCAGGGACACAGGCGGCAGGACTCAAAGCGCAATTTGGCACCATGTGCAAGCCGTTGCATGCAGGCAAAGCGAACGAGAACGGACTCTTCGGTGCGCAGTTAGCGCGCCGCGGCTTCACGGGTCGCTTGGACATCCTCGAATGCGTCCAGGGCTTTGGAGCCACGCAGAGCCCCGGGGGCGATGCTGACGCCGCGCTCGTTCCTGCGCGCGCCAGTGCGCACATCGCCGACAACCTGTTCAAGTTCAGCGCCTCATGCTACGGCACGCATGGCGCCATCATCGCGGCTCGCCAGCTTCGCCGCGAACACAAGCTTGTTGCCGAACAGATCCGGCGCATCGAGCTCCGTGTGGAGCCCAGCTCGGATTCAATGTGCAACGTCGCGGCGCCGAGCACGGGACTACAGGCCAAGTTCAGCCTGCGCTTCAACGCCGCGCTGGCGCTGGCTGGTGAGGACACGGCCTTGCCGGCGACCTACACCGATGCCCTGACGCAGCGCAAGGACCTTTGCTCGCTGCGCGACCGGGTCGTCGTGCGTGTGATGCCGAGCGGTTGGCCAGTGACCCTGACTGAAGTCGACATCGAACTGACCGACGGCCGTCTGCTCAAGGCGAGTTACGACACCGGAACGCCCGCAAACGACCTCGCCGAGCAAGGTGACCGGTTGAATCAGAAGTTTGTTGCGCTGGCGGAGCCAGTGCTCGGCCGCTCGCGGGCTACCCAACTCGCTACCGCGATCGCGGAGGTTGAGCGCATCCCAGACATCGGCGAACTACTGGAAATCGTCCGCTAGAAGATTCACACCTTTTGGTCGCACCAGAAAATGGGTTATCCCGTAGGTGGACACCGTCCTGGCGGCATCACCGGCTCAGAGCAAGGACGTCCATGATGGAGCGCTTACCGATGGACTGCAGCGTTCGGCGGTCGCCTGGAACAGGATGTCGTAGGCGAGCCGCTTGTTCTGGAAGGCGATCGCCGCAATTTGCTCGGGCACGGTGAAGACGACTGAAAGTACGGTGCCGGGAGCCGGTCGAGTATTATCGAGTGGTGCACGCTACCATTCGTCCCCTTAGTTTCGGTGTTATTTGCGACGGTAGGGTGGTTCAGGCCTCACGAGGACTTGCGAAATGTCCCCATTGAAAGCCCAAACGTAATCAATCGCTTGCTGTGGGTGCCCGCTTCCGTCGCCGTGGACTAAACTGGGCATGCTTGCCGAGGCGAAACGCCGGCAACAGTCGGTTACTCCGCTAATTTGTCATCGCCCGCCTTGTCGGTCTATCTTCCGCTTTGAGGTTAGCGCGATGGAACACTGGCAAGTCACCTATCTTGGCATGCGGCAAGTCCCTCGCGAGGTCACTGAGTTCGCCCTGACAACATTCTTCACCTTTTCAGCGAAGGAGGGCGCACCGATCGAGGCACGTCGCAGTGACCTGTACCGGCACGCCCTCGCGCTACACATTGGTTTCATCCGGATGAGCGGCCGCAAGCTCGACGCTTATAACCATGTACTGGTATCACCTTGGCGCGCAATTAAGGGCCGATCCGCCCGATCTCGGCTCGTTACGCTCGCTCTATGAAACCCGGGCCCGCACGCTCATCGATCATCGGGTCCTCCATATCAGGCGCTCGGTATTCGGCCGATGGCCGAATACCGAGCCGGTACGTAGTGCGGATGGTTCAAGGAACGCTTGGCAGGCCGGCCTGAGCGCGGAAAATTACTGTACGAGTTGAAACGCTGGCTCTACGAGCATCTCCATCTGATCGCCCACGATCGGTTGCTCAAACGGCTGATCGTGCAGGCTGGGCGGGATGTGGAGGGGTCTCTGACTGACCGGCTTGGAAGTGCATTTGGCGACGCGATGCTGTCCGAACGGCTTGGCTTCGCCGAGTGTGCAGTCACACGCGAGGCACTTGAAGTCCATTTCTGGCTGATCCCCCAAATAGCGCTGGAATTTTCCCGCCATTTATCGCTGAGGATCACGGACAAAGCATTTGAGTATGCCGCGGCCGCTAAGGGCCGCGTTGAGTCAACGAGGTGCAATCCCTCGTTGTTCAACAAACCATCGCTGGCCGGCCGGACAGAGGCCGGCCGTTCCTTCCACGCTATGCGCCCCGAATGCGGCAGGAGCGTCTTTTAGCCCGCTACGCCCTCAATGATGAACACGCGATACTCGGCTCCCTTTAGCCGGTGCTTGAGGGCTTCCTGATACAGAGGACTGTTATACGATGCTTTGGCATCTGCGACCGTCGGGAACTCAAGGATGACCGCGCCGTCCACCGGGTCTCCTTCTAGGGTTTCGACCGCACCATAGAACGCAAGCGGGGTAATGGGATGCCCGACTGCTGCTGCGGGGGTACTTTCCTCGTATTTTTTAAACTCCGCGGGATCAGTGATCCGATCCCGGACGTACACAACATAAGCGCTCATGGCTTTTCCTTTGCAGAGTGGCGACAATCCGGCGATCAAGTCTCATTCAGGCGGACGGAAGAGCTCCGAGGCGCTCGCCCATGTTCAGCTCGAAATCGCCAACCTGTCCGAAGCCAAGGGCTGTCAGCTTTGTAAACGCTTTCTGCGCTTCGGGCCATGTGTCTACCCCATGGAGAATGTGGTTCGACAACCAGAGATCCCCTTCCGACGGAACGCCGGCACGCGCGTTGACCATTTTCTTGCCGGTCTCCAGCGCGCGCTTTTCGAAACGTCCTATGCGCTGGGCGAAGGCATCGACGAAGGCGTCGAGTTCGGCGTCGGGGATGGATCGGTTGATGAAGCCGTACCTTTCCGCAATATCCGCATCAAAATCATCGGCGCCGCAGACGATTTCGAGCGACCGCGAGCGTCCCACCAGCGCGGCGAGCCACTCAATGCTCCCGCCGCCCGGGATCGATGAGCCGCCGACCTCGATCAGCGCGAACTTTGCCCGTTCCCTGGACGCGAAACGCATATCGCACGCCAGAGCGAATTCGAAGCCCTGCGCTCTGGCACGACCCCGCACCTTCGCGATGCTGATGACGGAAGACTGTGCAAGGCGGGTCACGAACTTCGGCCAGTTACCAAAAAACGGCGCCGCACCCAGCTGATCCGGAACCGTAGTGCGGTTCTCGACATCGTGGTGGTTCATGAAGAATTCTTCGTTCCCGCTCTCGAACACGACGACCTTGAGATTTTCGGCTTTCTCAATGTCATCCATGAGGACATTCAATTCCGCGAACATCTTCGGGTCAAAGAGGTTCAACGGAGGATTGTTGATGACAATGCGCCAGTAGGCTGGCGATTGGCAGACTACGGTGAGACGGTTGTCAGTAGTCAAGGCATTACTCCAATAGGCAGACCGTTCGGGCTGGTCGCCGGTTTGGCGGACGGCGTCAGGCTCGAAAACGTCGCACTGGATAACAGGGGAATCCTACTATTGCTGGGTACAGGCGCAACCGGCAAGCAGGGGGTACGGAGGCTCGTGGTCGCTGTTCCTTCTTTCCCAATTGAGGGGCGATCGCAGCAGTGGCCCGACCCTCTCGCCGAAGTAGCGCCTGCTTGCCCGACAAATAGCGCTGGAGAAACCCGCCATTTATCACCGAAGATCACACCGCAAACAGCGAAAAGCGGTCATGACGTGTCCTCTTAGGGCTAGGCATCGCAGACCGTTGCCGGATGCAGGGAATGGCCTTCTTCCACACTCGAAGGCCCCGTCGAGCAACAATATTAGGCCGGAAACGCGACTGGATTAAGGGGGTTACTGGTCGGTTCATAAATGACTTTCTGTCAGCAAAGGCGGGCACGCCTGATGCACTGTGGGGGACACCACGATGACTGTGCGCTGAACGCAAGGGCGAACCGCCGCATCCCGAACACTTCAACGCCGCTCGACCGTTGCTCTCACGAGAAACGGCTTACCCAGCTTGGATGTCTGCGTTCTCCACCTGAGCAATCCACAATGTCAATGCTCCGCTGGGGATGTTAACGCACCGGTGCGGGTATCGGCCGTATCATCGAGCTATCGCGCGAAGCTTGTGCCGATAGCAGACCGATGAGTATCGGGATCAAAGTGGCGCACACGATCATGGTGATGTACTTCGTGAAGCGGCGGCGCTGCCACACAGGGATCGCCTATCTGGGTACTCGGTTCGTGGTCGACGATTTGCGGAGTGGCAGACTGGAGGCGGTCCTCGTGCCCGCGGCGGTGGATGATCCGCCCATCCGGGTGCCGTGGTCAGACTCCAGCAAGCGCTTCCCAAAAGTTCGCGTTGCGTGGTGAACGAACCGGTGGAACGACATTTGCCGAGCTCCGCTCGAGCGAGTGTCGGAGGACCCTGGTTCATGCGCGATTCGATGTTTCCACCCGCGGTTACCGTAACTGACGCTAGAAGGGAGGACTACCAGTCGATGCGATGCTTTTCCTCGGTTTCGCGGTGACGCTGTTCGTCGGGCGTGTGCAGGTACGGATTGGTGCTCGTCAGCGAGGCGTGACGCAGGTTGTCGCGCACGGTACGCAGGTCGGCGCCGCCATCGGCCATGTGTGAACCCGCGGTGTGACGCAGCCAGTGCGCGGAGGCCTGTTCCAGCAGATCGGCCTGCCCCGCGCACCCGTCGCCGCGCTGCCGGAGCCGCCCGGCCGCACCGGCAAAGATGCCCTTGACAATCGTGTGCAGCGCCGCACGCGTGAGCGGCTTCATCGATTTGCCCAGCGGCAGCACGAGCGGCGTGTCCTCGTGCCGGGCGGGGAGGGCGGACAGGCCGCGCTCGCGCCGGTAGCGCCCGAGCTCCACCATCATTTCTGTGGAGGCTGGCACGAGCCCCTCCTTGTCGCCCTTGCCCAGCACCTCGAGCCACCAGCGCTCGTGGCCGTCGGCGTCGCGCCGGCAGAAGAAGCGTCCCATCGTGTTGCTGCTGACCTCCGAGATACGCAGACCGCCGAGATAGAACAGGGTGAACAGCCACCGTGCGCGCAGGTAGCGCTCCCGCTCGCGCGGCGTGTCCTTCGGCAAACTGTCGATATGGAGCTTCACTTCCTGCCACAATTCACGCTCGAGATAGCGCGTGATGCGCGGTTTTGACTGGCGGGTGCGCTGGCGGGATAGCGACAGCGGATTGCCGGCCAGATAGCCGGCTTCGACCAGCCATGCGAACAGCGCATTGATGATCACCATCGCCTGACGCTGGCTGCTGATAGCAAGCGCGCCGTAGAACGGACGCCAGCGCGTGTCGTGGCGCGGGAATTTGCGGCCATCGTCGGCGACCCAGCGCGCGTGCGGCTGTGGATCCTTGAGGAATTGCCGGAATAGCAGCAGGTCTTCGTGTGTGAGCGAGGACAGCGGCTTGCCGAGCTGGACGATCGCCCATAGCAGCAGTCGTTCAGCTTCCTTACGGTAGTTTTCGAACGTCGTCTTTTTGTCCGCGACGCGCGCAAGCCACGCGCGCACTGCATTGAGGTCGTCGCGGGCGGCGATCTGCGAGTGTCCATGTGCCCGGTTGGTGCCGTCGCGGCCATCAAGGTCGAGGGGCAGTTCGAGCACGTCGAGGGGACGTGGCGCAATCAGGGCGGTTTTCATGGGCGATGGACGGACTGGGGACGGTGTGCGGAGTGTCACGCAGCGATCGTCGCACAAGCGACATAAAATTTCAACATTATAGGATTAATGTCAAGATTTGTGAAAAAGGGCGTTAGAGATGAAATGGTTTACGTAGTAATATACAAGGAAATTCAACGGCGAGAATCTGATGAGTGACCTCCTGTCCCCCGACGCGGCGCTGGCCGCCGAGATCGAGCGCCTGAAAGTGGCATTCCCGAAGACGCGTGAGCTGTATCGCGAGGTCTGCGCGCTGCTGTTCTTCCGCTTCGGCATCACGCCGACCGCGAACCGGCTCTATCAGCTCGTCAGGCGCGGCAGCATGGGCACCCCGACCGCCGTACTCGGCGAGTTCTGGACGGACCTGCGCGAGAAGAGCCGGGTCCGGATCGATCATCCGGACCTGCCGGCTGATCTGCAGGCGGCAGCAGGCGAACTGGTTGCGACGCTGTGGACCCGCTCCAGCACCGCGGCGCAGGCCGCACTCGACGCGCTGCGCACTGAAATCGAAGCGCAGCGGGCGGAGGCGCGACAGGCTGTCGTCGCGGCCCGGGACGAACTGGGTCGCGTCGAGAGTGCGCTCGAGCAGCGCACCGCCGCACTGCTCGCCGCGCAGGTCGAGATACGGGAGCTGGACAAGGCGCAGGCCGAAGGCCGCGCACAGCGACAGGCGCTGCAGGCAGAGCTTGAGCGAATGAGGGAGGCGCTGGCCTCGCGCGATCGCGAGTTCGGGGAGGTGCGTGAGGGATTCTCACGCGATCTCGGGAAGCAGCGGGACGCAACGGAACGCGCGGAGGAACGGTTCCGTGCCTCTGAAAGGCGTGCCCTGCTGGAGATCGATCGCGAGCGCAGTGCTGCAGCGAAACTGCAGAAAGCGCTGGACGAAGCCGTGCGCCGTGCGGAGCAGAAGGACGCCGATCATCGCCGCGCGTCTGAAACCATGCAGGCGCAGCTGGGCGACGCGCGTCATCAGGCGGGCGTGCTGCAGGGACACCTCGATGCAATCCGGGCGGCCAACAGCGCGTACGCGCAGGAACTCGAGATCCTGCGGCGCCAGCCGCTCACTGCGCCCGCATCACGCCCGGAAACCGGGGCGCGCCGGAGCGCGCCGCAGTCAGAAGGCACGGTCCGGAAGGCCGGGTCACCCGGTCGCAAGCGACGTGCGTCGAAGGGGGCGGCGACATGAAGAAGGCGCCCGGAAGGCGCAGGCCTGCGGTCTGCCCGCCGATCGGTGCGTTGATGCAATATGGCGAGCGGACCGTGCGGGTCGTCGCCGAGGCGGGCGGGCAGCGCGCCATCATCGAGTCGGTCGGCGACGACGGGCGGATTTTTCGCAGTCACGTGAAATGGACGAACCTGCTGGCCCTGACCGGGCAGCTGTTCTGAAACATGACACGCCAGGCGTCCGCACGAGTCGGGTAATTGTCTCCGCGACGCGGAGAGTTTTGCTGGCCAGATCCTGCGCGGCCTTACGGCGACTGGTTTGCCGGGATGGGTGGCGTCCGGTAAGGTGTCAGGCTGACCCACTCCGGTGGGGCGATTGACGCGCGCTCTTCGACAGAAAGGAAAATCATGAACAAACAGGAACTCGTTGATACGGTCGCGACAGCAACCGGCAACAGCAAGGTGGCCGTGGCGGCCGCCGTCGATGCGATCATCGGCGCAGTGACGGGCGCGGTCGCGAACGGCGAAGCGGTGCAGCTGATCGGGTTCGGTACGTTTGCCACCGGTGCGCGCGCGGCCCGGGTTGGCCGTAATCCCGCCACCGGAGCCGAAATGCAGATCGCTGCGGCAAAGACGGTCAAATTCACGGCGGGCAAGGCGTTCAAGGACGCGGTCAATGGCGCGTGACCGGAACTGGCGCTGTTTCCTGAAGTGGGAGTTCCAGCCAGCATGAGTGCACTCACGCCCATACCGCTACTGAATGAAGTCCGGGAACTGATTGATTCGGCGCGTGAGCGCGCGGCGGCGGCCGTCAATGCCGAACTGTCGCTGCTGTACTGGCGGATTGGACACCGCATCCGGGCAGAGGTGCTGGGCGGTGCACGTGCGGAGTATGGCCGGCGGGTGATCGCATCGCTTGCGGGAGCACTCACCGCTGAGTACGGCCGCGGCTGGAGTGAGCAGCAGTTGCGGCACTGCCTGCGGGCCGCAGAGATTTTCCAGGACGAGGCGATTCTCTCCGCAGTGCGGAGAGAATTGAGCTGGACGCACATCAAGACGCTCATGTATGTCGACGACCCGCTAAAGCGCGAGTTTTACCTTGAGCTCTGTCGGCTCGAACGCTGGTCATCCCGGCAATTGCAGGAGCGCATGGATTCGATGCTCTTCGAGCGCAGTGCGATTTCGCGGAAATCCGCAGACGCGATCCGGCATGATCTGGCGCAAATACGGCAGGAGCGGCGCGTACAGCCGGACGTGCTGTTGAAAGACCCGTATGTGCTGGACTTCCTCGGCCTGAACGATCACTACCTCGAAAAGGATCTCGAAGACGCCATCCTGCGCGAGATGCAGCAATTCCTGCTTGAGCTCGGCGCTGGCTTCACATTTGTGGCCCGCCAGAAGCGGCTGCAGATCGATAACGATGATTTCTACATCGATCTGCTTTTCTACAACCGCAAGCTCAGGCGGCTCGTGGCAATCGAACTGAAGCTTGGCTCATTCAAGGCTGAATACAAGAGCCAGATGGAACTGTATCTACGCTGGCTGGCGAAACACGAACAGGAACCTGACGAGCTGCCGCCACTTGGCATTATCCTTTGCGCCGGCAAGAAACAGGAGCAGATCGAACTGCTCGAACTGGACAGGAGCGGCATCCACGTCGCTGAATACCTGACCGTACTGCCTTCCCGCGAGACCTTGCAGGCCAAACTTCACCAGTCCATCGAGGCAGCGCGGCTGCGGTTGCGGGCCAAGCCGGAAAAATGAGGTTTTAGCGTGCTGCCTTCAGCGCTGATCGCGGAACCGCTGAGATATAAACCCGGAACGATGAACGGTTTGCAGCGAAGAGTCGCGCGCAAAGCAATGCACGAATACGGGCGCGACCGCCGCCGCTACTACTCTTACTTCGAAAACGCTCTTACTTTTACTTCGTCGGACGTCAGCTGCATGCGCGGCGCCAGTAGGAGATACGGAAACCGTAGCGTTCAGTACGTTGCAACGGGAGCGAACGCACCAGCCAGTGATCGGGGCGCGTCGGCGCCATGACCGGGGACCGGCTGGAGAGCCTTGCGTGGCAGGGCTCCGGACAGACGCGAAAGAAAATATAGCCGGAATGCGCTCAAAAGTGAAGGGTATGATAGTCAGAGCTATCATACCCTTCGTTTCAGGACACTGGCCCTTGTAGGAACCGGATGACGTCGCCGGATGGCGCCTGGCGTATCAGTGCCGAGCACCGGCGGGAGGCCCGGGGGCGCGAGCGTCGGATTGGGGTGGTGCGACTGTGCCGCGAAGCGTGCGGACACCAGCAACAGTAGACATGGCAAAGGCAGGGAAAGGGTCGACGGTCCGCGCCGATCAATCCTCGGGGAATGCCGGGTCACGGCGCGGAACTCTGGCCATTGACCTTCAATAGCGGCGCCTCGGATGTTGCACGTGCGTGCAAAGTTCTTTAGGCAACGCCAATCGCTGGGCATCCGATCCGACAGAAGACGAGGCGCCGACAAGGGGCGGGTATCGAGAAGCACGTGCAGCTGCGTGCCGTTTGCGCGAAAGCGTGCCGATCGGGTAGGGTGACGGCATCATCATTCACTCAACGAGGAAAAAACAATGAACAAGCAGGAACTGGTGGATGCAGTCGCCGCAAAGACCGGCGACGGCAAGGTTGCGACGGGCGAGACGATTGACGCGGTGATCGCGGCCATCACCGGTGAGCTGACGAAGGGAAAGACGGTGCAACTGATCGGCTTTGGTTCGTTTTCCACGGGCGCGCGTGCCGCGCGGCTCGGTCGCAACCCGGCTACCGGCGCCGAGATCCAGATCCCTGCGGCGAAAACCGTCAAGTTCACGTCGGGCAAGGCATTCAAGCATGCGGTGAACGGCGGCTGAGACCAGGCACAAGCCGTCGGCCGGGTTCTTCCCGGCCGTACCCCTCCGGCCACATCGCCCCTATCGTTGGCCGGCGACAGGGAGTGGACGTGATTGGGCAAAGAGCCTGGACCTGGGCGAGTCCGCCTGGTAGCATTGGTGGCGAGATGCCGCGACGTGCTGCGGCCCTGCGATTCGCTGCATGTCTATAGATACCCATATGGAAAAGAAACGGTCGCGGAGCGGGCGCGAAATCTCGTGCCCAACGATCGGTGCGTTACTGCGCTACCGGACGCGCATCGTGCGCGTGATTGCAGAAGCGCGTGGGCAGCGCGCGATGATCGAATCGCTCGACACCACCGGCAGGACCTTTGTGAGCACGGTGAAGTGGGTCAGCCTGCGCGAACTCGGCGCCCAACTGTTCTAGTCCGGCACCCCGCCATGGTGCGGTCAACAACGTTCGGCGACCTGCGCAAAGCTCGACGGTCGGACCCACGCAACTCTCTGCGCGGAAACTCCCAAACGGGTCAGCCGCGTGATCGCTGTAGATGCGAAATCCGGCCTCTTTTATACTGGCGCGCATGTCAATCGAGGGAACACCATGAGGCGCGTGATCGTCCGGCGATCGTCAGTTCACGGCAGGGGCGTGTTCGCCATTCGTCCGCTCGCGGCAGGCGAGCGCGTGCTGCAGTACAAAGGTGAAATCACGTCATGGCGCAATGCCGTGCTCCGTCACCAGCGCGAAGGCGTTGATGGACATACGTTTCTGTTCGGACTGTCGGACGGGACCGTGATCGATGGGAGCCGCGGTGGCAACAGTGCACGCTGGCTCAACCACGCGTGCGCGCCGAACTGCGAGACCAGCGAGGATCAGGGACGGATTTTCATTCATACGCTGAGGCCGATCGGGGCGGGCGAGGAACTGTTCATTGAATATCTGCTGGCCATCGCCGATCCTTCGGACGAGGAACTCCGGGCGCAATACGCGTGCCGGTGTGCCGCTGTTGGTGCTCACAATTGCCGCTAGCCGTGTCAACGAAACTGCTAGCGCCGAATTTGTCGTAAAACGTCATACATACCGACCGAAAAGTGGAAAATCCAACGATTTTGCGTTGTTGTAGCGATACAACGACTGAGTGACACGTTGTCCACTAACGTTGCTAGCGTCGATTTCATGTTCTTTAATGCTGCTAGCGCGTCCTTCCTGCGTATTGGGGGTAGACATGGCTTCCTCAGAAGAGATTGAAGCTCGGGCAGCGAAGATAGCGTCACTGCTTAGACCGCTTGGAAACGGCGTGCTTTCCCGGGAGCAGGCGAAACGAGCGGCGCAATTGCTCAACGTTCACTGGGCGACTGTCTATCGCTTGCGTCGCCGCTTTCTCGCGAATCCTGTGACGAGCACTTTGCAGCCGTCGCCTTGCGGTCGCATACCCGGCGGCCGACTGGACGCCGCGGTTGAGACTGTCATCGACGATGTCGTGCATGAGTGGTTACCCGCGCAACGGCAACTAGCCCATCCAGCAACCGATCTGGTGCTTGAAATAAAACGTCGATGTGCGGTTGTGGGCCTGGATTCTCCGAGTCGGTCTACGGTGGCTCGCCGATGGACAGCATATCGCCAGCAGGACGCATTGGCACGAGCTGCACTTCCAGAATCGATGGTTGCACCCGGCACGTTCGGGGTCCGGTATCCGCTTGACATCGTCCAGATCGACCATACGCAAGCCGACATACTGCTGGTGAGCGAGTTGGACGGGCAGGTCATTGGCCGACCTTGGCTGTCCCTCGCACTTGACGTTGCATCGAGGTGCGTGCTGGGCTTCTACTTAGGAATGGAGCGGCCCGGTGCGGCCACGGTTGGCTTGCTTCTCACGCGGGTGGCGTTGCCGAAAGCGTCGTGGCTTGCCAAGATAGGCGTAGAAGCAGACTGGCCCATGCGAGGCATTCCGCGTGTCCTGCATCTCGATAACGCAGCTGAGTTCAAGAGCAGGGCGCTCCGCAGCGGGTGCCGTGAATACGGCATTGACCTCATGTATCGTCCAGTCGGTAAGCCTCATTTTGGTGGCCATATTGAACGGTTGAACCGGACGTTGATGGAGCGCGTGCGTGGGTTGCCAGGAGCGACGGGATCGTCCGCAAAAGGACGCAAGGCTCGCCAGGCCGAGAAAACCGCCAGCCTGACATTAAGGGACTTCGAACAATGGATGACGATCGAAATCGGAAGACGATATCACCAAAGCCCTCATCGCGGCTTGTCTGAGCTTCCTCCTGCCGAAAAGTGGCGCGAGCTTTCCAGTTCGGCCGAGGCCCGATATCTGCCGAATGCACCGGATGCAGAACTTCAATTTTTGATAAGGTTTCTGCCAGTCGAGCTACGAACAATACAGGCGGACGGCCTCAACATATTTCGGATTCGGTACTGGCACCCGTTGTTCGCCGCATGGCGGGAGACGCGCCGTGCTGTGACTGTTCGTTACCATCCCGAAGACCTGTCCAGGGTATTCGTAAGTGCGGGAAAGAAGAGCTACATAGAGGTGCGTTACGCGGATTTGCGACGGCCCCCCATCTCGCTCTTCGAACAGCGGGCAGCCTTGAAAGCAATCAGGGAGAGAGGACAGCGAACGATCTCAGAAAGAGGAATTTTTGAGACGATCATGGAGCAACGGAGCGTGATCATGAATGCGACGCGAGCCACACGGAAGCGTCGGCGTTCCAGATCACAGAGCATTCCTCCTGTGGGAAGGCTAGGCCGGCAGGGCGCCGAGCAGCAACCTGAACAGCGGGACGCGGAACAGGTGGATTATGACTTACCTGTGACGGCGTACAACGTCGAACAGTGGTAAGGGGCCGACATGAAGCACGATGGACTGGCGCACTTACATCCGGCTGCCAGAGAGCAGGCGCAGTTGGGAAGCGAAGATCGTGTAAAAGGTCTCCTTCGTGATCGCTGGATCGATTATCCACGCGCGACTGAAGCGTTACAGGTGCTTCAGAGGCTCTATGAGACACCACCACGCGACCGTATGCCATGCCTCTTATTGCACGGCGATTCGAACATTGGTAAAACCAAGATTACGGCGAAGTTCAGACGCGCCCATCCCAACGAATTTGATGAGAGACGAGGTGTAGAGCGGTGTCCGGTTGTTTCCGTCCAGATGCCCCCGACTCCAGATCAGCATAGGTTTTATTCCGCGCTGTTATTCGAACTCGGTGCTCCACATAACGCTGCCGCGGGACTGGCTTCTCTCGAACGGCTGGCGCGGGACATCCTGAAACGGATGTCGCCGCAAATGCTGATCGTGGATGAGGTACATCACCTGCTTGCAGGAACGTATCGGGAGCAGCGTGCTTCTCTGAATCTGCTGAAATACCTTGCAAATGACCTGCAGATCAGCATGGTCCTGGTGGGCACGCGCGACGCAGTTCTTGCGCTTCAAACCGATCCGCAGATGGTGAGCCGTTACAGGCCATTCGAGATACCCCGGTGGAGGGAGAGCGATAGCCTTCGGCGGCTTCTCGCCGCCTTCGAAAGGGTGCTGCCGCTGAGGAAACCGTCCGATCTTTCACGGCGCGAGATTGTCCAGTACGTGCTGGAAGCGAGCGGTGGGCTGACCGGCGCCATTTCGACAATCCTGAACGACGCAGCGGAGCTTTCTATCCAAAACGGAGACGAGTTTATCGGTATCTCGCATCTCGAGCGTGTCGCTCGCGAACATGCCTGATCCTGTGAAGCCATGGCCTGTTGCTCCAAGGCCGTTTTTCGAAGAGGCATTTGGCAGCTGGCTAGGTCGAGTCGCGACGTGTTACCAGATCAGCGTGGGCATGTTGTGGGAAACAAGCACGGGGCTGGAACTGCCGAACCTTGGAAAAGCGGGGTGGATATTATTTCCTCCCGTCTCCGCATCACTGCTGAATCAACTCTCTACATTGGCCCGGTTGAGTGAGGGGAGGTTGGCAGCGATCCAGACGCCACCTGAATGGATGGTCGACCAGCGTTATCTTGGTCGGAGTCTGATGCGCTTGATGTCGTGCGTCATCTCCTCGATCGACACCACTGTGGCCTTCAGTACTTTCGCCGGGTGGACGACGATTTCGTCCGGCTCAGGCACTTCGATTTCGCAGTTCTCCGTCAAAGTACTCATGCACGCCAGAGCATACTGATCCTCATTCACCCGGATAGGCTGCTCATTCGAAGCAGATTCGAGAACATGGCCACGCGTGACCTTGCAGCGACACGTGCCACATCGCCCGGCCGTACAGCTGTAAGAAATTGGCACGTTATGTTCGCGCAGCACCTCTAGCAGATTGGCGCCCGGCGAAACGGTGATCGTGCGAGCAAGCGGATGGACAACAAGATTCATGAGATTCGGTTCACTCGGAAATCCTTATAGGCCGAATTCTAGGAGCGGCTTTACCATTGGTAAACGCCATGTCGTGAATCTTTGACATTCACGTTGTGAATGGAATCATGGAACTGAACGAAATTGACCTGAATCTGCTGGTGGTCTTCAGCGAGCCGCTGATCGAGCGTCGCGTCGCCAGGGTGGCTGACAAGCTTGGGTTGACTCAGCCATCCGTGAGTAACGCTCAGTCGGCTGCGAAATATTCTTCAGGATGAACTGTTTATTCGTACGCAGAGAGGAATGGAGCCCACTGTCTACGCGACCGAGCTTGCAGAACCAATCAGTTCCGCTTTAGGAACACAATTCGAACTTCATTGAATCGGCAGGGCGAATTTTCTCCGGCGTCTAGCTCGCGAAAATTCACTGTTAGTATGGCCGATGTGGGCGAGATCTATTTTCTGCCCAAGCCGATGGGCAGGTTGGCGCGCGTTGTCCCAGGTGTTTCCGTGAGTACCTTGCGCAACACCGCTGTGAATCTAAATGACGCGGTGGAGACTGGGCAGGTCGATCTGGTCATAGGCTTGCAGCCGCAACTGAAAAGCGGGCACTGTCAACTTGCGGGACTTCGTCGGTGTTGATGGATGAGGCCCAGTAGCTCAGAAAGCATTCGACGGAGTTTGGGTGACATTGGTAAATTCGCGCCATGCGGCGAACCGGGCCGCGAGGTGTTTGGGATAAAGCGAAGCGCGCAGCAGATGTCGTTTCAGTGCGAAGTGCTGTCGGATCGGAGCAAAGCTCGACAGGAAAGCCTGCGTGCGCTTCGGGTCGCGAAAGCCTCGCATACGCCGCTCGCGCTCCCGCGTGGGCTGATGGCTGTTCTCTGCACGATTGTTGACACGGGCCGCAGCCTTGACGAACACATGCTTCACGTTTACCAACTCCGGGATGTCGGCTTTCGCTGCCGGATAGCTGCGCAATTGATCGGTAACGATCTTGCGTGGCGCCGGGTTTGAGCGCAGCACACGCTTGAAGAAACGTTTGGCGGCGACCTTGTCGCGCCGCTTTTGCAGCAGGATGTCGAGTTCGGCGCCGTGCTCGTCGACTGCCCGCCAAAGCAGGTGCGGTTCGCCACGCAGGGTGACGAACATCTCATTGATGTGCCACGTGCTACCCGGCTTGCGGCGCGCCGCTTTCACCCGATGGGCAAAGCCCGCGCCGAACTTCTCGCACCAGCGGCGAATCGTCTCGTAGCTGACCGTCACGCCGCGCTCGAACAGCAGCTCTTCAATGTCGCGCAGGCTGAGCTGGAACCGAAAGTACCACCGCACCGCATGGCTGATGATTGTCGCCGGGAACCGGTGGCCGTGACAAAGCGATTTCGTTTTAGTCATCGCATCATGTTACGCGAACACCCCGCCCAACGTGACAGCGCCTGTGCCGTCGCCATCTACTGTGGCTTCCATCTACACCGTGTCGTATGCGGTGGGTTGAACCGCGTGGCTATGAGGTTTGAGGCGATTGCGACAACGCTTGACTTATCAATGCGGTCTTCGAGTCCGCGCATGGGCGAGTTCTGTCGCTCAGCCGCCGTGTTCGACAAGTTGATGCGCCGCATGGAAGAGACCATGTCTGCCGTGCATTTGTCGACTGATTCAGTTGCCAAGTCTACTCGCGAAATTGCCGCGGGAAACCTTGATCTTTCTGCTCGCACGGAAGAACAAGCCGCGTCGCTGGAGGAAACTGCATCCAGAATGATGCAATTGACCGAGTCGGTGAAGCAGAACGCCGACAATGCGCGCCAGGCGAATGCACTGGCCACAAGTGCAGCAGAGATCGCTGGTGCAGGCAGCGATGTCGTTCAGGCCATGGTTACCACGGTTGAGAAAATCAGCGGTAGCTCGAACAGGATCTCCGAAATCACGGGCGTGATTGAGGCATTTCGTTCCAGACCAACATCCTTGCGCTCAATGCCGCTGTGGAAGCGGCTCGAGCTGGCGAACAAGGAAGAGGCTTTGCGGTTGTGGCCAGTGAAGTTCGGGGTCTGGCTCAGCGAGCTGCGTCTGCGGCAAAGGAAATCAAGGAACTGATTGCCTCATCTGTAGCAACGATTCAGGATGGCTCGCAACAGGCCATCGAAGTTAGCAGTGCGATGGGCGGGATCAAAGATGCTATCAGGCGTGTTTCCGAAATCGTCCGTGACATTGCCGTTGCATCGGAAGAGCAAAGTCGTGGCATAGAACAGGTCAACCAGGCCGTCAATCAGATTGACCTGGTGACGCAGCAGAATGCGGCGCTGGTCGAGCAGGTGGCAGCAGTGGCCCAGTCGCTCGAGGACCAGGCATCCAGACTAAATATTGTCGTTTCGTCATTCAAGCTTGCTGATACGACCGGCGTCGCGGAAACAATCGGCCCGTAGTCCTCCCCGCACCCTCGTCGGAAAATGCTGGGCGCTACCTTCGTGACGGACACAATCCTTACCCTCGCCCGGCATCCGAGAACGTAGCGGCAATCAAATTGCGCAGCCATTGGCTGCCCGGCTCTTTGTGAACTTTCGCATGCCAGAAAATGTTGATGCCGATACTTGGCAATTCGACCGGATGCTTGACGTACGCGAGCTTGAATGGCGCCAGACACTCCATCGCGTAACGCTCCGGAACCGTGGCGATCATATCCGTATTCGAAAGGATGTGCCCGACTGCGACGAAATGTGGCACGGTAAGCCGAACGTTTCTGCGAATGCCTTTTCGCTCGATCATGTCGTCCACTTTTGCATGTCCTGTTCCAGGGGAAACGACAACGACGTGGTCAGCCTCAGTGAACTGCTTGACGGAAATTTTTTTCCCTTGCAGCGGATGACCTTGGCGAAACATGCATACATAAGCCTGCTGGAACAGACTACGCTGCAAGAATCCAGCCTTCAGTTGTGGCAGTAAGCCCATTGCAAGATCGACCTGTCCCGCTTCCATCGCGTCCCTCAGATTCACCGCGGTGTTGCGCAGCGTGCTAACAGAAACCCCGGAGGCAACGTGCGCCAGCTTGTCCATTAGCTTGGGCAAAAAATAGATTTCCCCAACATCGGCCATGCCAATGGTGAATTTTCGTGTGCTCGTGGCGGGGGAAAACTCAGTTTGCTGGTTCAACGAGCTTCGAATCGTGTTTAACGCGGAACCGATTGGCTCTGCAAGCTGACTCGCGTAGAGGGTCGGCTCCATGCCCTTCGACGTGCGAATAAAAAGCTCATCCTGAAGAAGTTTGCGCAACCGGCTGAGCGCGTTGCTCACGGACGGCTGCGTCAAACCAAGCTTATCAGCCACCCTGGCTACACGACGCTCGATGAGCAGTTCGTTGAAAACGACCAGCAGGTTCAGGTCGATGTCATTCAGTTCCGTCATCTCATTCACAAGGTAAATGTTGATAATTCACGATATCGCGTCTACCAATGTTAGAGCAGTTCGTAGAATTCGTCCACGCAAGATTTCCGAGTAGAACGAATCTCATGGAACTGGTTGTCCGTCCGCTCAATCGCATGCTGGCCGTATCGCCGGGAGCCAATCTGCTCGAGGTGCTGCGCGAGCACAACGTGCCGATGAGTTGCTGCGTCCCGCCAAATGGTGCCTCGTCAATCGATGCGCCAATGCCCACTGTTAGGCCAGACATACGGTGTCTCCTTCCTTTTTATAGAAGCGGCCCCCACGCAACGCGCTGTCACGGCGCGCTCGGTCTGAATTTCTTCCCCAGTCTATGGCAGACCTGATCCTTTGGTCCTTCCAAGATCAGACGGCGGATATCGTCCAGGCCATGAGATACATGGCGGCCGCTAGCGGCCTCAGTGCGAAACCGCCAATGGCAGGTGGATAGTGTGATGACCCCTATCGCGCTTGCATCACAGACCGCTCCTGTCCCCTAGATCGCGTAAGAGTCAGAGACGCGGCCGGCACCGAACAGGACTGTCGGCGAGTGGCATTCGAACTGGAACGGTGGAATCATTGGAGCCGCTCCGTCAACAGTTCGAGCATGCGGTGATCTGCCGTGAGGAACGCCTCCCGGTTGAAAGCCTCTTCGCGCAGCGGATTGAAGAATCCGTGTTTCGCGCCTTCGTAGGCGTAGACGGTTGCGTTCGGCATGCTGCTGACGACTTCCTCAACAGCTTTTACATGCTCCGGCTGTATGTGGGTATCTTCCTTGCCAACGTGATACTGCACCGGACATTCGATAGTGCGCAGCTCCGACAGATTCTCGTGAACCTTCACCCCGTAGAAGGAAACCGCGGCATCGCAATGGAAACGGGCGGCGTACTTCAGGGCGAGCAGGCCGCCAATGCAGAACCCGACTACGGCCAGCTTGCCATTGGAGCCGGGCAGGTGACGCGCCCATTCCGAAATGGCGTTGCAGTGCACCAGGGCCGTTTCCGGATTGAAGGCCTGGAGCAGCGAGAAGCCATGTTTTCGGTCGGCCTCGCTATAGCCGAGATCGACCCGGCGCTCGACATGATCGAAAACGTCTGCGCACACCACCCTGAATCCCTTCTCGGCTAGTTGCGTCGCAACGTGTCGGATCGCCTGGTTCACGCCGAAGATTTCCTGAAGCAACAGAACGGTGCCTCGCGGCGCATCGTTCTCGCCTTGGGCGGGGCCGACGCAGAACGCTTCGATGTCTTCTTGCTGAGAAACCGTCTGCCAGCCGGACGGGAATTGTGCTGTGTTCATGCTGCCTCCAGTTCAGAGATGGTTCCGTCACCGCTACGCGCCTGTTTGCGCATCAAGCCGAGTTTCTTGAGGGCGGGCTCGTCAGTCACCGAATAGAGCACCGCCTCGCCGCCGGTCGATTCATGCTGATACCACGACCAAGGGGGCGCGCAGAAGACATCGTTGGGTTTCCACTCAAAAGTTTTCCCGTTGATTTCGGTTTTTCCGGTGCCTTCCAGCACGACAAACGCTGAGGAAGAGGTTCGCCTTTGTGGCAGCGTGCGTTCGCCTGCGCGCAGCAACGTGCTTCTAAAAGACATGGTAGACATCACAGGGTCACCGCTAACCGGGTTTGTATATTCGACCGTGATCGCGTCGTATGGACTGCCAGGTAGGCCGGACATTGCATCGAGCGCTGCCCGCGTGTCCTTCCATCGATATACGAACATCGGGGAGTGATCGACGCGACCCCTACGGTGGTCAACGAAGTTCGGCGTGAGACCCCCGCGCGAGTACAGCTGTGTGGAATATCCCGACGGCGCGGCGATCGACTGGGTCGTCTTCCGCTGCTTGTCTTCGACGTAGTCGAACTCGAACATCGTTGAATTGAGTGACTCGACCAGCGGAACGTCGAGAACGTCAACCCAGATGACCGGTTCCGTCCCTTCGTTTCCGTGATCATGCCAGCAGCCGTTAGGCGTCAGCACGAGATCGCCGCGCAACATTTGAATCTTCTCGCCATTCACCACCGTAAACCCGCCGTTGCCTTCCAGCACGAAGCGGCTCGCATTCGGCGTATGCCGATGCACCGGCGCCTGCTCCCCCGGGTTGTAAAGCGAATAGGCAGCAAACAGTGTCTGCGTAATGTAGGGCTTGCCAGATAGCCCGGGATTGGCGAACACCAGAGCCCGTCGCTCGCACTCCTCGATCGGCACGGTCCTGGCGGCCACCGCGAGCCGCGGGCTGATGTCCGACCACTTCCAGTGATGCGGCACAGCAGCCACCCGCGGCTCCTCAACTTCGATCTCCATACGCTGCTCCCAGAACTCCACGAGATTCAGCGCGGATGCATCGCTCGAGAGTTGGGCGCGCACCTCAGCATGATCAAGCTCCATGGCCATCTCCTTCTCCTTTTTGGGTTTATTTGACATCGTATAATGTACTATGAATCATACAATATAAGACGAAATATCGCTTGTCAAGCGCACACGTCGCGAAGGTTCGGCACCGCAGCGAGGACGGCGCACCTTGAAGGTAAGTGATGCCGCTGATACCCTTTGCACCAATCCATGAAAGGAAGGCGATGAACGTAGAAACGAAAGCCGAGCAGGATGATCAGGTCGACGACCAGCGTCCCGGCATTCAGTCGGTCGAAATCGGGGCAGAAATTCTCAGAGCACTTGCGACTTTTGGACGGCCCGCTCCCTTGCGATCACTTGCGGCGAAATGCGGCATGCCCGTCGGAAAGGTGCACCGCTATTTGGTGAGCCTCACGCGAGCGGGACTCGTCGAACAGGACACGGCCAGTGGCTACTACGGAGTTGGCAAGAGCTCGATCGCGATAGGACTCTCCGGACTATGGGCATGCTCGCCGGTCAAGGAAGCGGCCCGTGCAATCGCACAGTTGAGGGACGCCACGCGAGATACCACTTTCGGTGCGATCTGGACCGATATGGGTCCGGTCGTCTGTTTGCTGGAGGAAGCCGATAGCCCCATTTACATGAACATCCGCGTCGGAGCGCAACTGTCTATTCACCTTAGCGCGACAGGACGGGTATTCGCAGCCCATTTGCCCGAGGAGAGCGTGAAGAGGGCCGCCAAGCTTCAGGAGCACACGCTTTCGGTTTCCGGGCAAAAGTTCACGCCGGCACAACTGCGCGAACTCTATGGAGAAGTACGCTCAAACGGTTACGCTGCAATCGCCGGGCTGAGCATACCCGGCGTAAGTGCCATCGCCGCCCCTATCTACGATCACAAGGGTAAGGTCACTGTCGTGATCGGTGCGCTTGGACGGGACAACGATCTGGGGCTTTCAGGAGAGTCGACGCATATCAAATCGTTGCTCGATTGCGCCGCGCTCGCATCGGAGCGGCTGGGTTACGACGCAGGCATCATCGGTCGGGCACCCGAAGAAGCTTAGAACTCAAGCTGAGGTCCCGCTTGGGGATACCGCCGACCAGATCTGCGGCAAGCGTCTGAAGGCGCTCATCGCGACGCTTATCGACTCGATGATCCGCCATAGTCACCAAACGCTATCGAAGCGGCGGCGGCAACGGCTGAACCAGATCAGCTCCGCCACCGTTCGTTTCAACGTGCACAAATCTGCACATGCAGATCGTTCGCGCGAGGGAAACGGTCGACCTCGCTGAGGGGTGCTGCGTCGTCTCCGCGACCAAAGGTACCTTTCGCATGCCAGCGCAGCTCGTCGGCTCGCGTGATGCGTGGCCGGTTCCTGATCGAGACAAACCACGATTCGAGCGCATCGGCCAGCGCGTCATCGAGACCGCTCGGTCCTAGCAACCGGTCCGCATGCTGATACAGATCTTCAATGTACCGAAGCTTGCCCGTCTGGGTCGATGCGGCCAGATGACCCATCGAAACAATCGACCAGATGTTCGCCCAGTATCGCGGAACGCCAGCTTCGCTCACCAGTGTGGGACTTCTGAGATGCGGCGGCACCAGCGGATCCGATAGCTGTAGAAATGCCATGGATTCACGCAACAGTGATCAGGTACCAAATGGTACGAAGCTGTTGCGTCGAATTCGTGAAAGGAACGGGAAATCCGCAACGCTCTTCCACGTACCACTTGTCGAGGCCATTCTGAAGTGTCGTAGCGGCAGCAAAGTAGAAGTGTCGTAGTTGTGCCTTTGTTATCTCCTTGGCGAGGTTTTGAGTACAGGAGGGGCGGCCGGGATTCATTAATACCCGAAGCTTCTGATATTGCGGAATCCCGGCCAGACCTCGTGTCTGGCGAATGACTTGAAATCGCCCCGGAAGCGGCCTTCCTGTGAAATTCGCATTCTGAAGGAGCTTCCCTCGCCCATTGCAGTGAAGACTAGGAGAGAAGCAACGCTCGAACTCGTGCGCGAGCCTCCCGAGACGGTGCACGCAGCCGCGACCGATGCGTTCGGCGGCGCCCCCTTCGATCCCCCCCACCGGTGCCGGTACCCTTCCGACAAACGCCAGTGGAATCTGACAATCATGCGCAGATTCCGTCAATTAAGTCGACTGGATTGCTATCGTGATGCCGGGTGATTGCCCGGAAACTCGGGAAGCCGACAAAACTTGCGCCTAACGTTTCGTTCCTGAAACATTTTCTGCCAATTGGCACTCAGCACTGATCGTGCAGGTCCTACCCGCGTGGCATGGCATCGAACGTGCATGCATGGTGTGCACGCATTGCGTTCGGATGCAGACCCTCCTCGTCAGTAGCGAGCGCGACAATTCGTCCTTGGAAGAGCCCGAGGTCCGAGGTGGGCGGTCACCGAGGGGCTGATCGAAGGGACTCGGCGGCCAGTGACAGGTACCCCCGAAGCTACCAGTTGGGCCACCTACAAAGAACCTGGACGCATGGATTTCGAATCGCGTTCCCGTGACCATGCACGACAGGCAAACTTCGCGACTGACGAGATGCCCCCTCTGGTCCTCGATGACTTTGCGCTGGGAATCAGATGACAGACCCAACCAATGAACAACATGTCGTCCGGAAGGCAAAGCGCCGCGACATCAAGGCACGATTGACTGCTGCCCGTTCTGTCTCACGACCGCGCTGGAAACACACCAGGAAAAGAGGGCGCACACTTCCCAGGTGGGTGAGACGCTGGATCATCGGCTTTGCTTTAGGGTGTGCAATCGAGGCGGTGATTCACGTTGCCGGACACACGTATCAGTTTGGTCCCATAGTTGCAGCCCAAAATTGGGGCCTGGATGTTGTGAACCGCTTGAACGTTCGCCACTGCTCGATACTTGGCACTTGTCCTGAATCCAAGGCTGTCGAAAATCGTCCGATGCTGGTGAGAATTGATGACGAAACGTGGCGAAA
Organism: Paraburkholderia sediminicola; assembly: GCF_046026675.1. GTDB lineage: Bacteria > Pseudomonadota > Gammaproteobacteria > Burkholderiales > Burkholderiaceae > Paraburkholderia > Paraburkholderia sediminicola_F. Next base: position 131,783 of record NZ_JAQQEY010000003.1, read on the forward strand.
CCCAGCTTGGGGCGGCGGCGAACCCAATCGCGCGCCGCAAGCGGAACTGGGCACGCTTGTGGACCACGCGTTTCAGCTCGGTGCGCGGCAAGTGGTCGTCGACATTGCGGTAGAGGACAGGGGCTCCATCGAGACGACCTCATCCGGTCGTGGCGATCCTTCTGATCTGGACCGCCAGGAAGATGGCCGCTTTGCGAGTAGCCTAAGCGAGTTACTGACGAAACCTTATTTCGAGCCGAATTACCAAGATCGCAAATTGATTGTTGTTCGCTCAGAACGCCAGCCATTGGCTCAAGATGCAGACGCCTTTCTTCCTGAGTTGAGGCAATCAAAATCGATAGATCGTCTCATTGCCCGCTCTGGTGGCCGAATCGTCGCTGCGGCTCCTTATTTCGAGGTCAACTCTGATCAAGTTTTGCGCGAATGGGATTTGTTCAGAGTCGTTTGCGAACGAGAGTCAGGTTCAACGGTTCAAGGGAGATTGCGAGTAGTGCCCTCGGTGCAACTGCTCACGCGCGCGAACGCTCTGAACATTCGGAGCGATGTCGTCGAGCCAGCTGGCGTGCTTCCTTGCGCGCCGTTTCCGGCGCTTAGTGCAAGCCGATTGACTGCATCAGACCTTGCGCAACGTTCCTGCGAATTAAAGCAGACTCTAGACGGTCAGTCGGAAGCCGGTGGAGCCTGCGGACGAGCCGGGCATGGCGACAGTTCCATTGGCCTGAAAAAGCATTACTGGGAACAGATACGTGAGGCGTTCAGTGCAGCGGGCGCCCCCATAGGCGAATTGCCGGACGCCGGGGAGGTAGGGAACCGAATTATGTTTCGCTACCCGCCTGACAAGATGGATATTCTGCCGGCGCTGCCACTCCTGAATTTCTCCGCCGAGTTCATGCAGCAGTGGCGGGATCAGGTTCACGGTCGAGTGGTTGTCATCGGGCAAACATTCGAGGAAGCGGGCGACAAATACTATACGCCGCTCGGGCGCATGCCGGGCGCACTGGTGCTGGCCAACGCGATTGATTCGATGACCGAGAACCAGCTCATGAGGGAGCCCAACACGTATGTCGTCTTATTTTCAATCTTGACGATTTTCGTGGTGAGCTTTATATCAGCAACGGTCAACCCACTTATCGCTACCACAGTTGCGACTCTAGTCGTGATTGTTGTGTCCGGAGGCGTCAGTTTCCTGTTCTTTTCACACGGCGTCTGGCTCGACTTTTCGGCACCGATCATCGGTATCCAGATTGAGCGATGGATAGAGTCTATCAAGGAACGGCGGGAGCTCAACCGCCTGACCAAATCTTATGATAAGCATAACTGATTTTTGCGGATTGTGAGCAACGGTCTATTTTTGTGTTGGGAGGCATTTTGAAGCACGTTGACATTTCAAACAGGAGCCGCCAGCTCAATCTTCTCGTGTCGGTGATCATGTTGCTTGTATCGGAAGGTAGTAGTGCAGCGCCTTTCGCGGCGTTCGTCCAGCCCGATCCCGCCACATCGACTCCACCATTCGAGGCCATCAAAATCCAGCGCGGCGAAAAGACTATCGACCCGACTTCGCCATTGCAACCTTGCGACAAAATAACTTTCCTTGCAGCTAACGCCAAGGTGAAGAGGGTATTGATTACCACAGTGCAGGGTGGAAAGAATATCCAGCTTGATGCAACCCACCCTTCGGCAGAGATTTCGTGCGAAAAGGTCGGACTCACCGACATGGCAATTGAGCTGTGGAAAGATATTTCCGGCGGGGATCGGGCGACGTATTCCGTGGCAACCCTTTCTCGTGGCGATAAGTTCGGCTTGCCTATTCTTAGTAGCGAGCGCTCAAACCTCGTGGCATCTGGGAAAAGGTCATTTTACATTGCGTGGACTGGCGGTACGCCTCCGTTCCGGCTGGAGCTAAGAAACGCCAGCAACGGAGAAACCATTGCCAGAGTGGCCAATATCGAGGCTAACAACGCTCGAACGCCTGAGTTGAATCTTCAACCGGGTCAGTACAGCCTCTCAGTGTTCAACACCCCCGCTGATGGATCGCCACCAGAACTGCGTGAGGACAACCTGTTTGTGGTTGACCCGTCAGAGTTGCCGCCTCCACCTTCTACATTGAAAACTGCCAAGTTGAATCAAGCTGAGGCTGAGTTGCTATACGTGTATTACCTCGAGGGACAAGGGGACGGCCGATGGGCATTTGAAGCGATGCAGCGCGCCGTAGCGATCAGGCCCGCAACGCCCGCATCGACTGATTGGCTTAAGCGATATGGAGGTGGACAGAAATAGGGTTTCAGGAATTCGTTCTAGTCAATTTATTGATTCATCCAATTTGAGGAAGCCGAGAAATTGCAATACCCGCAATTCAACAACGTCCACGAAAAATATTGGGTAGGTCATGCACTCTCTTTCATGTTTAAAATTTCTGCGAGTCATCGCAAGCGTTGCTCTCGCTTCGTCATTTGCAGTCCATGCGGGTGAGCCACCCACTGAACCGATATTGCGCATCAACCCCGGTGAACATACGGGGGTGATTCGAGACATAGCTACCGACGGCGCTGGACGTTGGTTGGTCACTGCGTCACAAGATAAGACGTCGCGAGTGTGGGATGCACGCGACGGACACCTGGTGGCAACGTTGCGCATCCCGATCGGTAGCGGCAACGAGGGCCAGCTCGATGCCGTAGCCCTCTCGCCAGATGGCCAGACGGTGGCATTGGGGGGAATTACGCAGTTCAACCGCGGATTAGACCAGGTAGCTAGCGACGGTATGTCTATTTACCTTTTCGACCGAGCCAGTGGTCGGTTGCTACGCCGTCTGACGGGGTTACCCGGCAACATCATCCACCTCGCTTTTTCTCCGGATGGGCGCAGCGTGGCGGCAACACTTGCCAGGAGGGGACTGCGCGTGTTCTCCGTCGCTGATGGGCGGCTGATCGGCGAAGACGATGATTATCACGCTCCAAGCTATTCCGTCGATTTCGGTGCTGGCGGACAGTTGGTGACGACCAGCTCTGACGGCCTGCTGCGCTTGTATCGCTTCGATGGGGTACACCTGACATTAATTGCCAAACGCCCCGCGCCCGGCGGCAAGCAACCTGCCGCCGCGCGCTTTTCGCCGGATGGCTCGCACATCGCAGTGGGTTTTCTCGACACCATTGCCGTTAACGTGCTTGACGGCCGCGATTTGTCCTTCAGCTATGCGCCCAATACGGTGGGGATAAGTATGGGGACCGTTGCTGGATTGATTGGCATCGCATGGTCGAGCGACGGTGCGAGCCTCTATGCAGGGGGGGATGCGAAGAAAACTTTTAACGGACAGGAGCGGCAATACATCCGGCGCTGGAGCCGAAGCGGTGCGGGTCCGGCGCAAGATTGGCCTGTTACGCAGGGGGCCGTCACGTATCTCGTCGCACTGCCTGACGGGCGTCTGGCATTTGCTAGCGGGGACTCGTCCTGGGGGGTGGTCAACGCGAATGGCACGCGCCAGATCTTCCACGCTCCTGCGGTGGCGAATTTTCGCAATATCCAAAGCGGCTTTGCCTTGTCTGCCGATGGGACACGGGTACGATTCTGTTACGAACAAGGAGGCAAATCTCCCGCTATATTCGACAGCCTGAACGGTTCCTTTTTGCCGTTGGACACCACTGGACTCAACCCAGCTCAGATCGCGGCCCCCGGTTTGGATGTGGCGGGGTGGAACGGTACCTCGTATTCTGCCCCGACGCTCAACGGCTCACCACTTACGCTAAAGCCAAACGAGATGTCGAACGGACTCGCTCTGTTGCCGGGCGGCGATGGTTTTGTTTTAGGAACGGGGTTTTTCTTGCGTACCTATGATCGCAGGGGCAGGGAACAATGGGAACAACCTGCGCTTAGCGGGGTACTCGCGGTGAACGTCTCGCAGGACGGGAGATGGGTGGTAGCGGCCTATGGTGACGGTACGATACGGTGGCACCGCGCTTCGGATGGCGCGGAGCAACTGGCCTTTTACCCGGACCCCGACAAAAGGCGCTGGGTGATGTGGACGCCGTCTGGCTATTACCACGCCAGTCCTGGCGCTGAAGAGCTGATTGGGTGGCATGTCAATCGGGGCAAGGATCAGACTGCAGACTTTTTCCCCGCCAGCCAGTTCCGCGACCGGTTCAACCGTCCTGACGTCATTGACCGTGTTCTCGTTAACTTGAACGAGGCCACTGCCGTGGCACAGGCCAACGCCGCGGCTGGCCGGCGCGAGCCTACCATTTCGGTCGCAAAGATCTTGCCGCCCGTGGTTGAGATCGTCTCAGCACCGGAGCGCTTTGCCGACACAACCGTACCGATACGTATCCAGGTGAGAGCGCCGGATGATGCGCCGGTCACCCGGCTGCGCGTGCTGGTCAACGGCGAAATTATGCCCAGTCCACGGGCGGCCCAACTTGTGGACGCCGATGGTTCGCAGGAACTGACTCTGGTGCTTCCGCCCAAGGACAGCGAGGTGAAAATCTACGCCGACAACAAAAATTCAACAAGTTTGCCGAAGACACTGACCTTGCAGTGGGCAGGAGGCAGCAAGGTGTTCGCCGTCGGCAAGCAGGGCACGGCCAAGGCTCAGAAGCCCAAGCTCTGGGTGCTCGCCGTGGGTGTGTCCGCCTACAGCGATCCGAGCGTGGCGCACCTTAGTTATGCGGACGCCGATGCTGAGGCGTTCGCCGCCGTGCTCAAGGCTCAGCAGGGGAAGGCCTACCGTGACGTGGAAACCAGGGTGCTCACCGATGCCCAGGCCACGCGTGCCAATGTGTTGGCCGGGCTGGACTGGATCAAATCGCAGGTGGCAGCGGGAGATGTGGGGATGGTGTTTCTGGCCGGCCACGGCTTCACGATGGCCACTGACCGGCGCTACTACTACGGCACCGTGGATGTGGATCTCAAGAGACTGACTGACACGGGCGTTCCCTACAAGGCCATTCAGGACGCGCTGATCGACTTTAACCTGAGGGGCGACGGCACCAGAGCGGTGTTCTTCATCGATACCTGCCACGCAGGTAATGCGACCGGCGCCACACTGAATGCGGCGGTCAAGGCCAGCAATGGCGATGTGCTGGCAGCGGAGCTGACCCGCACCGAGAACCAGGTGCTGGTTTTCGCCAGTAGCAAGGGTGACCAGTCCTCCTGGGAAGAGCCCGAGTTCCAGCATGGAGCGTTCACCGAGGCGCTGATTGAGGGGCTTGGCGCGCAGTGGCAGGCCGACCCGCGCGCTACGGGTCGGGTTACCTACAAGAACCTGGATGCGTGGGTCTCGGATCGTGTACCCGTGCTGACCCAAGGCAGGCAAACGCCGCGACTGATGACGCCACCTGGGGGCATCGATGACTTTGTGTTGGGAACCAAATGACCGATGACCGCTGACCAACGAAGGAACGCGGGATCTTGACGCCGTGATCGAACTGATCGAATGGTATTGATCACCTGATCTAGGCTTTCCGAGCCGCGGGCGCAAGACTCCCGTATAAGCAGATGCCTTGAACGTCGGCCCCGACGACTCGCCGACCGCGAAGAGGGGTATTCGTCCTTTTCGTGCTAAATCTGGCGGTTTTCTCTGGCAGCACCATAATTTATGAGCTGCCATGAGGCTCCGACTTTTATCCGGGGGCCCAAAAAGCGTCTGCGATAACATACCTGCCCGCGATTGCAGATCGCGTCACCTTGACGGGAGGCAGGAGATGCCAGGCCTGGAATTTCGTTATGTGGGACAGGATCGCCTGCCCGCCCGATTATCGGAATTCGACGTGGAGCGCTACTTCGCGTTGACTGACAGCGACATTGCAGCAATCAACGATCGCTTTCGGCGCGATCGCCTTGCCGGCGTTGCCATCCAACTGGTCTTTCTGCGGGCCAGTGGCCACACCCTCGATCATGTCGGCACACTCCCGCGCCAGTTACTGCGCTACATTGGCGAGCGGCTCGGCCTACCCACCCCGACTATCGCGTCCCTTCGCACACTTTATCAGCGCTATAAGACGCTGTACGAGCATCAGGTCTGGATCTGCGAATATCTCGGCCTGACGTCGATCGGACCGAGCCACTGGGCAGGACTGGAAGCGTGGATGCGACAGGATGCCATCGAATCCCTTACCCTTGACGAGTTGCTCCAGCACGCCCATTGCTGGCTGTATGAGCGTCGCATCCTGATACCCGCCGAACGGAAACTGCGGGATCTCGGCCGTTCGATCTGGTCGGATGTTGAGCGTGGTCTGCTCGCCCTTATCAAGGCAACAGTCACGAAAACACAGTTGGTTCATGCCGATTCTGTCCTCTCCGCCCAGTATGGGACTTCTGGCATGAGAGTTCTCGAATGGTTGAAGACGCCACCAGCGCGACACAGTCCCTCGACGCTCACCGAAACCCTTGTGAAGGTCCGGTTCCTCAAGGAACTCGGTGCGCATACGTGGGTACTCGACGCCGTGCCAATCGAAAAGCAGCGTGCGTACGCGCAGCGCATCCAGGCGCGCCGTCCTGCGAAGGTCCGCGAACTCAAGGAGTCGACCCGCACCATCGAGCTGATCTTTTTCCTGCGCGTCATGCTGCTCGAGTTGACGGACGCGCTACTCTATCAAACAGGGCGCCGGGTCTCGGACCTCGTGCGGCAGGCTTACGACCGTACGACGGTCAGGCAGGCACGGTCGGCTGTCGAATACCGGCAGCAACTGGTTGCGATCAAAGCGCTGATTCAGGACAGCAAGCGTACGGCGCAAGAACGTCTCGACGACATTGGCAAGCTTCTTGAGGGCCTCGTAGACAAGCCACCGGCAAGTCACGCAGCCAGCGTACGCGAAACGCTCACTGACGATCATCACCGCATCCGCAATCTGCTGTGGCCGTTACGCGAGGTAGGCTTCGTGGGCAGAGAAGCGGAACCAAGCCTGCGACAGTTCGAACTTATCGGCACACTGCATGACAGCGGCGCGACCGAATTGCCGCCCGACAGTGACGTGCCGGTCAGCGCCGCCTGGCGCGATCTCATCAAGGGTGAAGATCGGGTGCGCGCGTTGCGGGCACTGGAAGCATCGGCAATCACGGGGCTGCGCAAGGGGCTTCGCCGCGGCTCGGTCTGGGTCAACCACAGCCTGTCGTTCCGGGAGCGCGATCAGTTGCTGATTCCACCCGCGCAATGGGAAAGCGATCGCGACCGCTATCTGTCGTCGCTCGGGTTGCGGGGAACCGCAGAGCCGTTTCTTGAACGGCTGACGGAACACCTGAAGGCAGGCCTGGCTGCGCTGGAGGAGGCGCGCGAGGCAGGCCGCGTGACGATCGGCGCCGACGGCGTGCTGCACCTGTCAGCGATTGAAGCATTGCCGACCGATGGCATGCCGAAACGCACGCGGGATCTGATATTCAAGGAGATCGGAACCGTGCAGTTCGCCGACATGCTCATGGAGATGGATGCGCACACGGGCTTCAGTGAAGTGCTCCGGTCACGCAAGGCGCGCGATGCGAACGAACTCGTCTCGCTGTACGCTGCATTGATCGCTCACGGCACGGAAATGGACGCGAAGAATGTCGCCGCGATGATCCCGCAACTGGACCCAGCGCACATTTCGACGGCAATGCGCCTCCTTGAGATGCCCGGTCGGCTACCACGTGCAAACGACCGCGTGGTGGAATTCCAGCGCACGCATCCGATTACGGAACTCTGGGGCACCGGGCGGCAGGCATCGAGCGACTCAATGAGTCTGGATACCTCGCGGCATCTCTTTTATGCGCGGGTCGATCCGCGACGTCGCACTCATGCGGTGGGCATGTACACGCACGTGCTGGATCAGCATAGCATTGTCTATAACCAGCCGATCGTGCTGAACGAGCGTCAGGCTGGAGTGGCGATCGAGGGCGTTATCCGTCACAACTAGAACCGTGACGACGGCGGGGTGTTGCGACTTTCGGTAGACACGCACGGGTACACAAATGTAGGAATGGCGGTGTCGAAGTTGCTCGGTTTCGATCTCTGCCCGCGGCTGCGCAACCTCTCGGAACGGAAACTGTATTTGCCGAGACGAGTGGCCGCTCCCGACGGGTTGGCATCGGTCCTTGCCTACGAGATATCCATCAAGGCGATCCGTGATGGCTGGGAGGAACTGCTGCGCCTCGTCGCGTCGATTCACTCGGGACGCGTGAGCGCAAGTGTCGTTTTACAGCGGTTCGGCAGCGCGGCGCAGGGTGACCCCGTGTACCGCGCGGCGGACCACCTTGGCAGGCTGCTGCGTACGCTATTCCTGTGCGATTACTTCAGCAACGTGGAGTTTCGGTGCGAAATGCATACGTTGCTTAACCGCGGCGAATCCGTTCATCAGCTGCAGCGCGCGATCTACACAGGCAAGATCGCGCCTGAGCGCGGACGGCGCCGCGACGAAATGATTGCCATATCCGGCTCGTTGACGTTGCTGACGAACCTGGTGATTGCGTGGAATACGCAGCGCATGCAGACCACTCTTGATGACTGGCAACGCAAAGGGCAGGGGATTGACGACGACTGGTTGCGGCGGCTGGGGCCGGCGCACTTCGCGCACGTCAATTTCCGCGGAACGTTGAGCTTTCCGATCGAGCGTTATCGCGGCATGCTACTGGATGCCGCGCCTTGGCGACGCATGGCCGGATCGTGAAGAGGGTCTGAAAAGGAGCGACGACGAACATCGATACTGAACTCGTTGTCTCGCAGAGAGAGATCAGGCAGTTCAACTTGGGCAACGCACGTCTCGTCGCCGAAACCGCGCGCTGAGGCAAAGCGGGGACGCGAACAGCGGGCTCATGGTGCGGATTTGCTTGTCAACTTCGATCCCGCGTTCGCCGCACGGCCCGATGAAACCGCCAGATTTTGCGCTAAGGGCCGACCTTCGGAAAAATCGACGACCGCATACGCCTTTGATTTTTAAAGTAAAAATTGGGTAAACCGCCAGATTTAGCACGAAAAGGACGAATACCCCAAAGCCGAATGTACGGACGCAGTCGAGACTTTTCAAATGCAAACCACTCTTGCTCATAGGCGGCAGTCCATGTACGGATATAAAGCTGCGAACCGTTCCTGTCATGTCAGAGCGGGAGGGCTCCATCGTGTGCTACGAATGCAAGCGCAGGGGGATGCGTGAGCAACGCTTTATTGAAGATGAGGGCGCACGCCTCGAAGTCAGCTTGCAGGAGTTGGCTTCAAATCACCTCAAGCTGCGCCGGCAAGGAGCTCGAAGCAGCCCTCCGTGAACCGCCCTTCGAGCGCAAGATGCGCCTGCATGCTGCCTACGCCTACGCTTGCGGCGCGCGCCGTGCTTAAACGTTGTGAGAGAGTGTTTGTCGTAATCGGTGAGCTGGCGCTATGGTGCTTACTTAGGCAGGCTCGCCGCCGTGTCCTTGTGGGAGGGCCGTTGCCGCCCTACCTGCTCATCGCACGACGGCTGCAGATTCCTTGTTGTGGGACGCGCGTTGAACGAATTGCGTCAGCGCCATATTGGTTTAACGGTGCGGGAAGAACGTACGCCCTCTGCCGCGGCGCGCGCATTGATCGATGCGATCCGCCTGGCCGTGGCCGACCGCGCGCGACCAGGCTTTAAACCAGCTTCAGCGGCAACCAGGACATCCCCAGCGGCAGTTCCGACGCCGATGAATCGTTTTCATGTCCCGCATGAAAGATCGTCGTTTGCCCCGGTCGGGGCGTGCTAGCAATATCCGGCTAGCGGGCAATGTGTCCGCATTTCACGGAACTGCAAAGCACGCGATGAAAACCCTACCTAGCGGCGATGTCGAGTCAGCCTACGTTACGGTACGCGACGGCACCCGCATCGCCTATAGCCTTCACGGAGATGCCGGCCGCCAGCCGCGCGCGGTCCTGCTTCATTCGCTGGCCATGGACCGCGATTTCTGGCGTCCGGTGGTCGAGCAGCTGACGCCGCAGGCGTCGGTTCTCACCATCGACTGCCGTGGCCACGGCGCCTCGGACAAACCGGTCGGTCCTTACACGGTCGAAATTTTCGCCCAGGATGTCCACGATGTCATCGGCTCGCTGAATTTCAACGGCGTCATGATCGCAGGCGCGTCCATGGGCGGTTGCGTCTCGCTGCAATTCGCGGCGACCTATCCCGACGCGACACGCGCCCTCGGGCTGATCGACACGACTGCGTGGTACGGCCCAAGCGCCCCGCAAGACTGGAACGTGCGCGCCGAGAAGGCAGAGCGCGAAGGACTCGCGCCACTCGTCGATTTCCAGACCACGCGCTGGTTCAGCGACGCGTTCCGCGCGGCGCATCCCGAGGTTGTCGCGCGCTGCGTCGACACCTTCTTGCGTAACGACGTGGCGTCATTTGCCGCCACCGGCCGCATGCTGGGCGCCTTCGACGGACGTGCGCTGCTGCCGCAGGTCACTGTGCCCGCCTGCGTGATCGTCGGCGAGGAAGACTATGCCGCGCCGCCTCCCATGGCGCAGGCATTGCATGCGGGCATCCCTGGTTCGACCTACACCCTCGTGACGGGCGCGCGTCACCTCACGCCGCTCGAAACCCCGGATCTGGTCGCCGGCGAATTACTCCGCCTGCTCGAACGAACGGCTCGCACCTGACATGCCCGCGCGATACCCGCGATCCCGCTTTAGCGTCAGCTCCGGCCCTCGCGTGCTTTCGACCAATTCCAGCGTGGCTGCTCCGGCAGCGCGCGTAATCAGACAGGAGTGCTTTTAATGGCGCCTTTTGAACTCGCCACGCCCAGTTCGCTGCAGCAGGCGATCGGGCTGCTCGACCCCGAGGACCCGGACATCCGGCCGGTCGGCGGCGGTACCGCCGTGATGCTGATGATGAAGGCGGGTGTGCTGCGGCCCACCCGGCTAGTCAGCCTGCGTGGCATCGAACCGGTCTATTCGCAGGTGAGCGTCGGCACGAACGGTGAGTTGCAGATTGGCGGTCTGACGCGCCTTGCGACACTCGAGCATTCGTCTTTGGTCAAGGAGGGCTGGCCGCTGCTGACCCGCACGTTGCGCACGCTGTCGAATGTGCGCGTGCGTAACGTGGCGACCATCGGCGGCAATCTCGGTCATGCCGATCCGCATATGGATTTGCCGCCGGTGCTGACCGCGCTCGGCGCACGTGTGACGGTGACGGGCCCACAAGGCGAGCGGACCTTCCCGGTCGAGCAGCTTTGCACCGGCTACTACGAGACCGTGCTCGCGCGCGACGAACTGATTTCGCAAGTGATCGTGCCGCCGCAGGCGAACCGGCCGGCGGCCTACATGAAAGTCACGACGCGTGCGGCTCACGACTGGCCTGCGCTCGGCGTCGCGGTCGTGCTCGACATGCAGGGCCAGCAGGTCAGGACGGCGAGTGTCATCGTCGGCGCCGCCACTGATAAGCCCACCCGACTGTGCGGCGCCGAAGCGGTTCTCAAAGGCGCGGTACTCGATGACGCCACGCTACGCCGGGCGGGCGAGGCTGGCGCGGCGGAGCTGGATATCGTCGGAGACCCGCACGGCTCGGCCAGCTATAAGAAGCATTTGCTGACGGTTTATCTCGGACGCGCGGTACGCACCGCACTCGACGCATCTGCCAGAAGGGATCACGCATGACCACAACCGAAATCACGCCGCAGGTGTCGAGGCAGGTAGGCCGGTCGTTGAACCGGCTCGAGGCGCGCGCCAAAGTCACGGGCCGCGCCGAGTACATTCACAACCTCGTCCTGCCCCGCATGCTGTATGGCAAGATATTTCGCAGCACGCTTGCGCATGGCCGCATCGTGTCTATCGATGTCAGCGCTGCGCGCGACATGGAAGGCGTGTACGGCGTCTATACGGCGCAGGACATCCTGCGCGTCATTCCGGACCCGTACTTCGGGCCGGCCTTTCACGATCAGCCGATCCTCGCGCTCGACAAGGTGCGCTATGTCGGCGAGCCGGTCGCGGTGGTGCTGGCGGCGGACCCGCACATAGCCGAGGAAGCGACGCATTTGATCGTCGCGGAATACGAAGAGCTGCCCGCCGTGTTCAACGAAGTCGAAGCGGCGAGCTCGGATGTGCTGGTTCACGACATGTTGAAGCCTGCCGGCACTTTCCCGGACCTGAAGCATCTCGTGGGCCGCAAGGGCACCAACGTGGCCCTCGATTTCCAGTTGAGGAGCGGCGACGTCGAAGCGGCGTTCGCGGCGGCCGAGCACGTGTTCGAGGACACCTTCACCACGCAGCAGGTGATGCACACGCCGCTCGAGCCGATGGTGTCGCTGGCCGAACCGGGCGACGGCACGATCACCATTCACACCGCGTCGCAAAGCCCGTCGTTCGTGCGCATCGAGATCGCACGTCTGCTCGGCTGGGCGGAAAATCGCGTGCGAGTGAGGACAGCGCTGCTCGGCGGCGGCTTTGGCGCCAAGCTTTATATTAAGCTCGAAGCATTGGTGACGGCGTTGGCGTTGCTCGCGCGCCGCCCCGTTAAAGTCGCGCTGACGATGGAGGAGCAGTTCTTCACGATCACCAAGCACGCCACCACCTTTCGCATGAAGACAGCGGTGTCCGCCGGCGGCCGCATCACTGGGCGCAAATGCGACGTCTGGTGGAACGGCGGCGCCTACGCGGACATCGGCCCGCGCGTGACGCAGAAGTCTGGTTTTACGGCCTCAGGGCCGTACGACATCGAGAACGTATCGATCGATTCGTATGCGGTCTATACGAACCTGCCGCCAGCCGGCGCGTTCCGCGGCTTTGGCATTCCGCAGATGGTGTGGGCGTACGAGAGTCACGCGGACATGATCGCCCGTGCGCTGAAGATCGACCCGGTCGAGTTTCGCCGCCGCAACATCCTGCGCGAAGGCCGCCCGCACGCCACCGGCACGCCGATGCGCGATGCGGCGCTCGATCTCGTGCTGGAGCGCGTGGCCGCGCGCATGAACTGGACCGCACCATTCGAGCGCGGCGCCGGTACGTTGCGCCGCGGACGCGGCATCGGCATCGGCTTCAAGGCGCTGGTGGCGCCGACCACCTCGGTGGCGATGGTAAGCCTCGCGGGCGACGGCAGTTGCACGGTTTATTCGAGCACCGTCGACATGGGCCAGGCGTCGGACACCGCGATTGCCCTGATGGCCGGCGATGTGCTCGGCATTGCAGCGGAAAAGATCAAGGTCATCCGCCCGGACACGGACGTCACGCCATACGACATGGCGACGCTGGGTTCGCGCTCGACTTTCCATATGGGCCACGCGGTGCGGCTCGCGGCCGAGGACGCGCTTGTGAAGTTGCGCGGACTCGCGGACGAACTGGGCATGCCGGCCGATGCGCCGCTAGCCGCCGGCGAGCTGCTGCGGCGCAAGTACGGGATGCAGGCGGGCAATATCGTCGGCGTCGGCAGTTTTATTCCGAGCTATACGAAGCCGGAACATGAGACTGGCCAGTCGGAGAACATCACGCCGAACTGGATGGTGGGCGGTTGCGGCGTCGAAGTGGAAGTCGACACGGAGACCGGCCACTTCAGGCTGATCCGCTTCGAAAACGTCGTGGATTGCGGAACGCCTATCAACCCGAAGGTGGTCGACACCCAGATATCGGGCGCGGCGATCATGCAACTGGGCATCACGATGTTCGAGCGCATGGAGTTCGACGAAGTTGGCCAGTTGCGCAACGCGTCGTTTGCCGAGTACAAGATTCCCGGCATCCACGACATTCCGTCTACGATCGGCCGCGAGACGGTCGATTCATATCAGCATAACGGGCCGTTCGGTGCAAAGGGCGTCGGCGAGAGCTCCACGTTCGGCGTCGCCTCCGCGATTGCCGAGGCGATCGAAGACGCGGTCGGCGTGCGGCTGAAGTCGTTGCCGTTGACCCCGGAAGCGGTGTATCGCGCGCTGTGCGCGGCGAAGCACGAGCCGATGCCAGAGGAATAAGACATGAGTGCCACATCCATTACGATTCATTTTGTCTTGAACGGCGAGCGCGTCAGCGCAGAAATCGAGCCGCACCACACGATCCTCGAAGTGTTGCGGCAGCGTTTCGCACTGTACGGCGCCCGGGAGAGCTGCGGTCAGGGGTTGTGCGGCTGCTGCACGGTGCTGGTGAATGGCGAGAGCGTCTCCGGATGCCTCTTTCTCGCGGCCATGGCCGACGGCGGCGAGGTCGTCACCGTCGAACATCTCGATTCCGCGGGGCAACTCGATCCGGTGCAGCAGGCGTTTATCGAATGCGGAGCGTTTCAGTGTGGTTTCTGTACGTCGGGGTTCATTCTGATGAGTCGCCAGTTGCTGGACCGCAATCCCGATCCCAGCGAAGCGGAAATTCGCCACTACCTGTCCGGCAACCTGTGTCGTTGCGCAGCGTATCCGGAAATTATCGAGGCAGTAAAACTGGCTGCACAGATGCGCAAACAGACACTCGCGTAAGGGCGGGGTGTCCCATGCGGTATCTGGCGCGAAAGCGGCATAACAAGAATGAAGGAGACTGTCGATGCAACAACCTGTAGAGCGTCCTGGTGGCGGTGCACCTGAAATGCGCCCGGTGTCTGGCCAGGCGCCGCACCGTGCCGAACCGGGCGTCGTCTGGTACCGGTCCATCAACAGGCAGCAATGGAGCGCGCTGCTCGCCTCCAATCTCGGCTGGTTTTTCGATGGCTATGAAACCTATGCGCTCATCCTGACGGTCGGCGGCGCGCTCAGCCAGTTGCTCGATCCGGCCATGCATGCGCAAATTCCGTTCTATGCAGGTCTGGTAATCGCGTTGACTCTGCTGGGATGGGGTCTCGGCGGTCTGATCGGTGGGGTGCTGACCGACTATATCGGCCGCAAGCGCATGATGATGGTAGCTATTCTCGCCTACTCGCTGACCACTGGCCTGAGCGCCTTCTCGTGGAACTGGGAGTCATTTGCTGCGCTGCGCTTCATCGTCGGCCTGGCGATGGGTTCGGAATGGGCGACGGGCACCGCGATGACGGCCGAAATCTGGCCAGACCGTCACCGCGGCAAGGGCGCGGGCCTGATGCAATGCGGCCTCGGCACGGGCTTTTTCATCGCCTCGCTCGTCTGGCTTTTCATGAGTGGCGTGGGCCAACACGCATGGCGCTACATGTATCTGATCGGCGTTCTGCCCGGTCTGGCCACGCTGTGGATGCGTGCAGGAATTCCGGAATCCGAACAATGGCAACGCGTCGACAAGGATCGCCGCGAGACACTGGCCCGCAAGCGTTCAGGTGTCGCGCTCGACGAACACGAACAGGCGCTCACGCGCTTTACGCTGGTCGACCTGTTCGCGGTACCCGAGCTGCGCCGACGCACCGTTATCGCCGTGCTGATGTCGCTCAGCACGACACTCGGCTGGTGGGGCATTTCGACCTGGGTGCCGCCTTACATCGGTTCGGTTGCGTTGCACGCGGGACTGTCCGCGTCGAGATGGGCTAGCTTTGCGGGTATGGCGTATAACGCCGGAGCGATCGCCGGCTATATCGGCCTCGGCTTTCTGGCCGACGCATACGGCCGCAAGCGCGTCACGTTCCTGTTCTTCGCCATGGCCTTCCTGCTGACGCCGGTTCTCTTCATGTGGACCCATGACATCGGGCTGTTGCTCGCGGTAGCGTGTGTGACGGGCTTCTTCAGTCTCGGTCAGTACACGTGGATGCCCACCTGGCTGCCCGAGCTGTATCCGACACGCATCCGGGGAACCGCGATCGCATTCTGTTTCAACGTACCGCGCTTTCTCGCATGGTCCGGTCCGCTCGTTGCCGGCACGCTCATTTCGCGCTTCGGCGGATACGGGCATGCGGCGGTCACGGTCGGATTCATTTATCTCGTCGGCCTCGTGTTGGTGCCGTTCCTGCCGGAAACACGCGGCAAACCCCTGCCGGAGAATATCTAAGCGATGAATTTCATTTTCACTCCCGATGCGCCGGCACCCGGCGGGCATTACTCACAGGCTGTCCAGGCCGGCGGCTTTACGTTCGTGTCCGGGATGCTGCCGGGTCCCGGCGTGTCGACAGACGGTCCGGACAATTTCGAGCGTGAGGTGCTCGCCACACTGCAACATTGCGAGCGCGTGCTGTGCGCCGCGGGCTGTGCGCTCACTGACGTGGTCCAATGCACAGCGTACATTGTGGGCATCGAGAACTGGCCGCACTTCAACCGCCTGTACGCAGCGTACTTCGGCGAGCACCGGCCGGCGCGCGCCGTCGTGCCGGTCCCTGAATTGCATCACGGCTTTCTCGTCGAGTTGCAGATGGTTGCCCACACCGGCGCGTGAAGTCGGGCGAGGCCGCAGGTGCGGAATCGGACAGGCAGGAGATAAAAGATGGATAGCGTCGACCTTGCGGTACTCGAGCACAGCATCGACTGGCTGCGGGCCGGACGGCTGGTGGTGCTCGCCACCGTGACCCGCACGTGGGGATCGAGCCCGCGGCCGGTCGGCTCTACCCTCGTATTGCGCGATGACGGTGTGGTGTGCGGGTCGGTGTCGGGCGGCTGCATCGAGGACGACCTGATCGAGCGGACGCGTCAGGGGTTGTTCAGGAGCGACCGTCCGGAGGTGGTCACGTACGGCGTGAGCGCGGACGAGGCGCGTCGTTTCGGCTTGCCCTGCGGCGGCGGCATGCAGTTGGTGCTCGAACCGCTATCCGGCTCGTCGGCCCTCGCCGATCTGGCCCGGCGGGTAGACGGCGGCGAGCTGATTGCACGCGAACTGGATCTTGTCAGCGGACGAACGCGTTTGCGGTGCGCGTTGGCTGACGAACAGTTGCGCTTCGACGGCAAGACGCTCGTGACCATCCATGGACCGCGCTATCGCCTGTTGCTGATCGGCGCGGGAGACCTGTCGCGTTTTCTGGCCGCGATCGCCAGCGGTCTGGGTTACCAGGTGACGGTGTGCGATCCGCGCGACGCTTACTTGGAAGAGTGGGATCTGCCCGGCGTGACAATCGTGCATACGATGCCGGACGACACTGTGCAGAATATGCGGCTCGATGCGCACAGCGCAGTGGTCGCACTCACGCACGACCCGAAGCTCGACGATCTGGCGCTCATGGACGCCTTGAAGACCGACGCCTTCTATGTGGCGGCAATCGGCTCACGCGCGAACAGCGACAAACGGCGCGAGCGCCTCAAGCTGTTCGATGTGAACGATATGCAGCTTGCACGCTTGCGCGGGCCGGCAGGCATTTTTATCGGCAGCAGGACGCCGCCGGAAATCGCGGTATCGATCGCCGCTGAAATGACTGCGGCGCGCAATGGCGTGATGCTGCCGGCGGCGCTCAGCGTCGAACAGGCGAAAGGCGCGGCGGATGAGAGCCAGGTGTGTCCAGTGCTTGCCGACGCTGCCTGACCCAGCATAACGAGTCAAGGGTTGCCGTGGATGGTACGGTACGGCGAAGTTCGCGTGGCTACTTGTCTTGCGCGTGCGCGGCGGTCCACCACTCGCGGCGCAGCGCGTCACGCAGAATCTTGCCGCGCGCGCTTCGCGGCAGCGCTTCGACAATATAGATATGCTTGGGGAGCTTCTCACGCGGCAGAAGCGCGCGGCAATGCGTCAGAATTTCGGCGGCTTCGAGCGTTACGCCCGGATGCGGCACGATGAAGCAGACGGATTCCTGTCCGTAGATCGGGTCCGGCACACCAAGCGCGGCGGCGTCCTTTACCAGGGGATGCGTGAACACCACATCCTCGATTTCCCGCGGCACGATCTTCACCCCGCCGCGGATGATGAGATCGTCCATGCGGCCGGACACCCGTACGAAGCCATCTTTGTCTTGCGTGGCCATGTCGCGTGTACGCAGCGCGGCACCGCGGATCGCGTCCAGCGTGCCATCCGCGCGTCGCACGCCGAGTGCGAGCTTCGGCCCGTTCACCACCACCTGGCCCTCCTGCTCCGGCAGGCATGGCACACCATTCGTGTCGACGATCTGAAACCCGATATGGGCTGCAGGATAACCGACCGTGCCCAGCTTGCGGCGATGCGCGCGGTTGCCGCACATCCAGCCGGCTTCCGACGAGCCGTACAGGTTGATCACGTGGATGCCGTATCTTTCCTCGAAGCTGCTCCACTGCACCAGCGACAGTGGTGCGGTGCTGCACGTCATCACACGCAGCGACGCAAGGCTCGCGCTGTTGAAATCGACGGGAGCCTCCAACAACAGGTTCAAGACGGTCGGCACGCCTGCGCAGACCGTGACGCGGTGCCGGTCTAGCCAGCCGGAAAACTGGCTGCGCGAGAACCGGCGCGCGACGCACAGCGTCGAGCCAATCTGCAGAAACGGCATCAAACTGAGGATCTGGGCGGAGTACCAGTCGAATGAGCGAAATTCGAGGGCGCGGTCGTTGGGGTCAAGGCCGAGCAGATCGATGCTGTCGAGCCCGTTGAGCCAATAGCAGGCGTGATCGTAGACCACGACTTTCGGCATGCCCGTAGTGCCCGACGTGCAGCACATCGACGCCACGTCGCCTATCGAGCCGCTTTCAGGCAGGGGCTCTGGACCGCGGGCCTCGTCGGCATCGAAGCGCACCGCGTCGGCGGCTTCATGCCGGTCATTAGCGGGCCATGAGCCATACCGCACGAGCTTCGCATTCGTGGGGGGAAGCGTGGTTGCGTCGGCTTGCGTGGATAGCAGGATCAGCGACGGATCGAGCACCCTCAGGGTATGCGTCGCGGCGGCTGGGGCGATGAAGGCAATGTCGAGCGGACAAGCCACGGCGCCGATGCGCCAGATGCCGAGCCATAGCAGCAGCTTTTCCAACCCCTCGCTGCCTGCGAGGACGATGCGCGATCCCTTGCACGCGCCGTGCCGCTGCAACTGGCTGGCCACGACATCGACGAGGATGGCCAGTTCGCCGAAACGAATCGTGAGGTCTCGTTCGACGTCGATGAGGGCCGCCTTGTCAGGCGTGCGGCGGCGATACTCATCGAGCAGTGCGCCGACGCTGCGGAAGCGCGGACTCACTACCGCGCTGCGGATGATGCGCATGAGCCTGTCCGCCAGTCAAGGGACGTCACAGAGGGCGCTGCTTGCCCTTCACCAGTGTCGATACCGCTTGTGCCGTCGCCTAGCGCACCGAGCGCCCATTCACGGAACAGTTCGACCTTTTTCAGCTTCGCCTTGTCGATCGGCGAAGCGACGTAATAGGCCGAACTCGACGGCACGCGCAGCCTGAATGGCTCGACGAGCCGGCCGCTTGCGAGATCGGCGTCGATGAGCGGAGTCCGTCCGATCACGAGGCCCACGCCATGGACTGCGGCGGCAAGCGACGTCAGTTGCAAGTGAAACACCGCTTCGCCAGCAAATTCGACCGGCTCATGAACCGCGGCTTCGAGCCATGCAGGCCAGTCGTCCTGATACATCGAGTAGAAATACGTGCGGATCTGCCGGAAGCGTGAGAGTCCCCCGGCGATCGACGTGAATTCGCCGGCCTCCTGTAGCACGGTTGGCGCGCATACCGGAAAGAATTCCTCGCCGTGGAGGCGATCCGCCCGGACCGAAGCCCAGCGTCCGGAGCCGTAGCGAATCGCCACGTCGTAGCTGTTGCGTTCGAACTCGTCGAAAGTCGCACTCGTTGCGACATGCACGGTGATATCTGGGTACGCGCGCTGGAAATCCGGCAGTGCGGGAATCAGGCATTGCACCGCATAGGTCGGCAGGCAGGTGACGGTCAGCACGGTGTTCGACTTTTTCTTCCGCGCCTGGGCCGTCGCGAGTGACAGCAGGTTGATTGCCTCATGCACGGATTGCAGATATTCGAGTGCCGCCGGCGTGACGGACAGCACGTTGCGCCGCCGCGTAAACAGTTTGATGCCTAGCCGCTCCTCGAGCGTCTTGATCTGGTGACTGATAGCGGTTTGAGTGAGTTCGAGCTCCTGGGCGGCACGTGTAAAGCTGAGGTGCCGCGATGCAGCCTCGAAAGCGAGCAGGCTTTGCAAGGAGGGAATGTACGGTCTCATTCGGCGTCCGAAACGGGCAGAGTGGTTAGGTGGCTGATTGTAGTCGTCTTTCTTAGGGTACGTCGGGGCTTCGGCGTGCCGTGCCAAAGGAAAAGGCAGCGGAGCCGCGCATCGTCGAAGACGCGATGATCGGCGCTCCGCCTGCACGGCGGAAATGAAATTTTTTCATGTGGAACATGAGAAATCTTAGTTTGCGCGGGAGCAAAGCGGTCATGCACTCTTCACCCCTGTCGAGTTCCCCACCGCAGTGACTCCCCATGGCCAAGGTAAAAGTAAACAACCCTATAGTCGAAATGGAAGGCGACGAAATGGCGCGCATCCTGTGGCAATGGGTTCGCGACCAGTTGATCCTGCCATTTGTCGACGTGCAATTGAAACAGTTCGACCTGTCAATCCAGAACCGCGAGCGTACCGCTGACCGCGTTACCCTCGACGCCGCCAATGCCGCGAAGGAGTACGGCGTTTCGCTGAAATGCTCGACCATTACCCCGGATCGCACGCGCCAGCAGGAGTTCGGGCTAACGCGCCTCTATGCGTCGCCGAACGGCACGATCCGCAATGTGCTCGACGGCACGATCTTCCGTGAGCCGGTGATTTGCCGGAACGTGCCGCGGCTGGTGCCGCATTGGTCGAAGCCGGTCATCGTCGCACGCCACGCGTTTGGCGAGCAGTATCGGGCACAGGAACTCGTCGTGACCGGTCCCGGCCTCGTGAAGCTCGTGTATGAGCCGGCTGACGGCGCCGCGCCGGTGACCCACACGCTGCACGAATTCCGCGGCGCTGGCGTGGCGCTCGGCCTCTTCAACGTGGACGACTCGATCCGCGGCTTTGCGCGAGCGTGCCTCAACTTCGGTTTGCAGCGCGGATACCCGGTCTATTTCTCGCACAAAGGCACCGTGCTCAAGCAATACGACGGGCGGTTCAAGGAGATATTCAACGAAGTGTTCAGCGAGTTTGCCGAGGCGTATGCGCAGGCGGCCCTCGTCTATGAGCCGCGTCTGATCGACGATATGGTCGCATTCAGTCTGAAGTCCCCTGGCGGCTATCTGTGGGCCTGCAAAAACTACGATGGCGACGTGCAGTCGGATTACATTGCCCAGGGATACGGGTCGGCAGGGCTGATGACCTCGCTGCTGATGTCGCCCGACGGAAGGTGCGTTGAAACGGAAACTGCGCACGGCACAGCGGTACGCCATTACCGGCGGCACCAGCGCGGTGAGCCGACGTCGACGAATCCGCTTGCCACCATCTTTGCATGGACGCGAGCGCTCTGGCATCGGGGCCGGCTCGACGGTACCCCCGATGTGATGAATTTTGCAGTTGCGCTCGAGCGGACCTGCGTCGACCTGATCGAGGCAGGCACGATGACGTGCGATCTGGCGTCGTTGATTGGTGCGGCTTATCCATCGGTGAGTGCCGAGGCATTCGTGCGGCATGCGGCGGCGAACCTGAAATCCGGGCTCACATGATGCGGCGCAGCGAACGCTCCGTCAGCGGTCCCCCACTCGACACGATGGTTCGCTCGGAGAACTATCTTGGATAGCGACGTGGTTGACAATCCGTTCCTTGAAACGCTGGGTGTTGTGCGCACCGCGTGGCACGAGGGCTATGCCGAGTTCCGGCTGCAGGTAAAGCCCAGGCTGCTGAACCGGCAGGAAGTGTTGCAGGGCGGCGTGATTGCCACGCTGCTCGATGCCGCATGCGGCTATTCCGGCCTATATAGCGCAGAGCGGGACCGGCCGGTCCACGGCGTCACGCTCTCGCTGACGCTGAATTTCCTCGACAAGGGCCTCGGCCATACCGCTACCGCCAAGGGCTTTCTGGAACGCAAAGGCAGGTCGATTTTCTTCGCCCGCGGCGAGGCGTGGATAGACGACAGGATACTGATCGCGACGGCTCAAGGCACGTTCAAGTACGCACGCTCGAGGACCTGACGCATGTGCGCCAACGGTTTCCCGGGCGGGCATGAAAGAAACTCATCCTGCGCATGAAAGAGCATCGCTTGCGAGCAATTTTCCGGTGCGTCATTGTTCCGCATCGATGCGTGGCGAGCACGAACGCAGCCAACCAGCCGTCTCGACGACGCTCCTGGCTTCCCGAACGCAGTATGGAAGTACAGGACGCGGTCCGGGCGAGATGGCACCCAACTCACGGCTCAACCGTAGCGCTGATGTCGCCCCTGGCGAGCAAGCCGCGCGCGTTGTCCGTAGCAAAAGGAGACCAGCATGGAATTGACGGGCGAACAAATCTTGCAGTTGCCGCGTGAACGCGTATGGGAAGCGCTGAACGATCCAGAAATACTGCGCGTCTGCGTGCCGGGATGCGAGTCGCTGGAGCGTGTCGAAGATAACCACTACAAGGTGGTGATGGCGGCGGCGGTCGGCCCCGTGAAGGCGCGTTTCAACGGCAAACTGACGTTGACGGATCTGCAGGCTCCCGAGTCGTATTCGCTGACTTTCGAAGGTTCCGGCGGCGCGGCGGGGTTTGGCAAGGGAGGCGCGCATGTGAATCTTCAGGCCGAGGGCGACGGTACGCGGCTAGTTTATCGTGCACACGCTCAGGTGGGCGGCCGGCTCGCGCAGGTAGGGGCGCGTTTGATTGATGGCGTCGCGAGAAAGATGGCCGAAGACTTCTTCCGTCATTTCACCGCGGCGATCACGGGACCGGCTGAGGCGCAACCGGACTCGGCGTCAATGCACCCGCCCGTCGAGACGCGGCCGCACACGGCGCCGGCGCGGCAGGCCGTTGCAAAGGGGACGACGAGCGGTGGCCGCATATGGCTTGTTGCAATCGGGCTGGTCGTAGTGATCGCCGCCTTCGCGGCCTACCGGATGCATTGACCGGCCGGATTGCGGAAGTTGCGGTGTCTTGCGAAGCGTTTCGAGACCTTCCAGCGCCGCGCAATAAGTAAATCATCAACCTGCAGACGGGCGACAGATTAAATAAATTAGGTAACCGAAATAAAAGGAATGTCTCATCTGTCCTTGCACACGAACATGCCAACACGCCGACACGCAATCCGAATCTAAATAACGAGGAGACCAACCAAATGAGAAAAGCGCTGCTGGCACTTCTGCTTGCGACTTTGACTACCGGAGCCCACGCGCAAAGCAGCGTCACGCTATACGGAAGCATTGACGAAGGCATCACCTACAACTCGAACGCAAAAGGCAGTGGAACCGCGACGGTGGGGCCGGTTGCTGTGCCTGACTTCTATGGCTTTCGCGGGACGGAAGACCTCGGCAATCAGTTGAGTGCCGTCTTTGCCCTGCAAAATGGCTTTAAATCCAACACTGGTCAGGGGACGATTGCCAGCAATGCATTCAGCCAGTTCGCGTGGGTCGGGCTATCAAGTCCTCATTACGGGACGCTCACGCTCGGTCGCCAACTTGATCTGGCGACCGATGCGCTGCGGGTCAATTCGAACGGGAGTGTGCAATACAGTTTTTATCTCTTTCACCCCGCCAATCTCGACAATCTGGGCATCACCGGTGATTCGATCAACAACTCGGTGAAATACACGACGCCGACGATTGACGGGTTCAACGCGAGCGGCATTTACGGCTTCGACGATTCGAGTACACAGCCCGGCAGGGTCTACAGTGCGGACCTTGTCTATTCCAGGGGGCCGTTCCGCGTGTCCGCGGTGTATAGCAGTTGGCGAAACCATGTGATCAATCTCGTCTCTGGTCTGGGCGAAACGAGTTTCCTTGGCGAATCACTTGCCAACGGTGCACTCTTTACCGCGCAGCGTCAGGACATCGCGGGTCTTTCTGCGTTATACAAGGCGACGGACAAGCTCCAGGTTCATGGCGTGCTCACGCAGGTGAACCTCGCGACCGCGGCCGACTCCGTGCGAATGCGCACGGTCGAACTGGGTGCTGACTACAACACCAACTTCGCGAATACCGTGACGATGGGCGGATATGTATCGTGGCTCGGGGAAACACGGTATGACGAAGTGGGCGTAGGAGACGTGTATTCGCTTTCCAATCGCACAATCATCTACGCCCAGGTCACGTATCAGCGTGCGGACGGCGCGGGCAATGCAGCGATGCCACTTCTGGCGGCCGCAAGCGGGCCGAACCAGACTGCGTTTCGCGTGGGTGTGCACCATTTCTTTTGAGCCTATCGGCTTGCGCCAGCTTGCATGGTGCGTGCTGGCGCACCTGTTTGGCGACGACGACATCGAATCCAATCACCGCCCGCCAGATAAGTCACAGGAGCAAGTATGCTGAACAAGGGCATCACGATAAAAGCACGGATCGGCCTGACAATGGCGTTTCTCGCAGCGCTGCTGGTGGTCACCAGTGTTCTCGGTCTGCTCGGCATGAGTCGCTCGAACGCCGCCTATAACGAGACGTTGACCACTCAGATGCCAAGCGCTGTCGCCATCGCCAACGCCGAGATTTTCGCGGCGCACGAACGTTTCGCGCTCGATCAGGGAGCCATCCTAAGCGGGACCCCAGACGTGGCCGCCGTGCTCGAACGGGCACGCGCGATGCGCGTCAGGTCGGACATGTGGTGGAAGGAGTATCTCGATCTTCCGCGCAGCGCGGACGAAGATCGGCTCGCGCAGGACGTCGTGGGCAAACGCGATGCGTTGCATCGGTCGATGGATGCGTTCGCGTCCAGCGTCTTGGCGAACGACAAACCGAAGCTCGGAGACGGCGTGAGACAGGTGCAAGCCGCCTATAGCGATATGACGGCGGCCGACGACGGGCTTCGCAAGTTTCAGTTTACCGGGGCCCACGAGGGGTACCGCGCGGCGCAAAGCGCTTTCGGAGCATTCCGTTTCGTAAGCTTCGGTGAGCTCGTGCTGGGACTGGCAGCGGCGCTGTTCTCGTATGTGACGCTGCGCCGGGCGATTACCCAACCGCTGGCCGAAGCGCTTGAGCATTTTGACGCGATCGCGGCGGGTGATCTGCGCCGCCCCGTTGAGGTGCGCTCGCGTGACGAAATGGGTCTCCTGCTCTCGGGTATCGCAAAGATGCAGCGTAGCCTGACCGAAACGGTGCGCTCCGTGCGCGTCGGCAGCGAATCGATCGCGACAGCCACGCGCCAGATCGCCGCGGGTAACCTCGACCTGTCGTCCCGCACGGAAGAGCAGGCGTCGGCCTTGCAGGAAACCGCATCGAGCATGGAACAGTTGACCGGCACCGTGAAGCACAACGCCGAAGGCGCTCGCCAGGCAAGTTCGCTGGCCGCCAATGCGTCGGAGATCGCTAACCGCGGCAACGCGGTGGTCGGGCAGGTGGTCGGGACGATGGGTGACATCAATCAGAGTTCCGCGAAGATCGCCGACATCATTACTATCATCGAGGGGATTGCCTTCCAGACCAACATTCTGGCGCTCAATGCCGCGGTCGAAGCGGCCCGCGCCGGCGAAGAGGGCCGCGGCTTCGCGGTGGTGGCGGCAGAGGTGCGCAGTCTCGCGCAGCGCTCGTCGGCGGCGGCCAAGGAAATCAAGGTATTGATCGATACCTCGGTGGAGCGAGTGCAGTCCGGCTCGGCGCTGGTTGACCAGGCGGGCCGCACGATGACGGAGATCATTAGTGCGGTGCAGCGCGTCAGCGGCATCATGGGCGAGATTGCGGCAGCCTCCGAGGAGCAGAGCAACGATATCGACCAGGTGGCGCGCGCGGTCTCGCAGATGGACGAAGTGACGCAGCAGAACGCGGCGCTGGTGGAAGAGGCGGCTGCAGCGGCTCAATCGCTCGAAGACCAGGGCGGCAAGCTGCGCACCGCCGTGGCGGTGTTCCAGCTCGAATAAGGCGCCCTCAACATGCCGCAGGAGGGGCAATCACCGGCGTGCTTCGTATCCATGGCCGGCCAGACGCGGATCGCATTTGGCCCGGGTGCGGACTTGCCTGCCAATGGCTCTGTCAAGTTGGCGGTCGCAGGCTACTTGTCTACGTCAAGAGTAGTTATCCTTATCAGATAACTTTCTCGACTGTACCAGTAACGGTCCAACCATGCCATGCGGCGAAGCGTTCCCGGAGTACGGCACGATGGCGTGCCGCGTTCATCTGATGCCTGGGCAACGCGAAGTGCTGCCGGATCGGGCCAAAACTTGAGAGAAACGCTTGCGTGCGACGCGCATCGCGAAAGCCGCACATCTGGCGTTCGCGCCTGCGGGTCGGCTGGTGGCTGTTCTCGGCACGGTTGTTCACACGTGCAGCCGCCTTGACGAAAACGTGCTTCACATGAGCGAGCTCGGGAATGTCAGCCTTCGCCGCCGGATAGCTGCGCAGCTGGTCGGTAACGATCTTGCGCGGCACCGGGTTTGAACGCAGCACTCTTCGGAAGAAGCGCTTTGCCGCAGCCTTGTCGCGCTGCTTTTGCACCAGCACGTCGAGTTCGGCACCATGTTCGCCGACCGCTCGCCACAACAGATACGGCTCGCCGCGCAGCGTCACGAACATCTCGTCCAGATGCCATGTGCTGCCCGGCTTGCGCCGCGCCGCTTTGGCGCAATGGGCGAATCCAGCTCCGAATTTGTCGCACCAGCAACGGATCGTTTCGTATGTGACCACGACACCACGCTCGAGCAACAACTCCTCGATGTCGCGCAGGCTCAGGCTGAACCGGAAATACCAGCGAACCGCGCAGCTGATGACGACGGCAGGGAAGCGATGACCGTGATAAAGAGATTTCGTTTTCTTCATCACTTCATTCTACCGCCGCCTCATCATCAACCTGACAGAGCCGTCTGGAAGAGTCGCCGCTGTGGAAGAAGCTGGCCGCCGAGAAGGCCGCCAAGGCCGCAATGCAGAACACGGCCGCACCGGTCGAGGTCGTACGCTCGCCGATCCGCACGCTGTTTTCACGCGACTATCGCTCGATTCTGTTAGTCAATCTGCTGCTGACGATCGGCGGCGGTAGCGGCTATTACCTCACGTCCGGCTACCTGCCGACCTTCCTCAAGGTGGTGAGTCACGCACCGAACGGCGCCGCGGCCGCGATTCTGATGATCTCCAGCGTCGCGGTGGTCATCGCGTCCATCGCGGCGGGACATCTGAGCACCTTCATCGGACGCAAAAGCGCGTTCGTCTGGATCGGCCTGATTCGCCTGATCGCGCTGCCTGCGCTATTCCTGCTGCTGCCCACAGCGCAAAGCATCACGATGGTCGGCGTCTACGCGGTGATTCTGAGCGCGCTCGGCAGCGCCGGCTACGCGTCGATTCTGATCTTCCTGAACGAACGCTTTCCGACCGCGATTCGCGCCACTGGCACGGGGCTGTCATGGAACATCGGGTTCGCGATCGGCGGGATGATGCCGACCGCCGTCTCGCTGGTGGCAAAAGACGCCAGCCAGTTGCCGATGACGCTTGCGATCTTCGCCGGGGCGATCAGCGTAATTTTCCTGGTCGGGGCGTTCATCGTGCCGGAGACCCGCGGCAAGCTCGATAACGGCACAGCTTGCGAGACCGCCTAGTGCATTCCAGCGGGCGCAAAAGCGCGCCCGCATCGCTCAGATACAGGAGACATATATGAAATACGACGAGGACGTTCGCGCGCGTTCATACCAGTTTCGCGACGATTATGTGGCGGCCACGCCACCCTGGTATCGCGGTGAAATGCACCTTGGCTTCACGCTGCTTTTCACGGGTGGAGTGATCGCGTATTGTTTCACGCGGCTTCATGCTCCCACGCTTGCCGAATGGCTGGCGGTCATTCCGCTCTTTCTGTTCGGCAACTGGGCGGAGTGGGCCGCGCATCGCTACGTGCTGCATCGCCCGACGAAGTACTTCAGCATGATTTACAAGCGGCACTGCGCGGTCCATCACAGGTTCTTCACGCACGTCACGCTCGAATACAAGGGCCAGCGGCACTGGCGCGCCTTATTGTTTCCGCCGTTTGCGCCGGTCGCGTTTGTGCTGGCCGCAGTGCCGTTCGCACTCTTCATTGGTTATGTGTTTTCGCGCAACGCAGGATATATCGCGCTGCTCACGATGGCGGCGTACTACCTGATGTACGAGGGGCTGCACACACTGTCGCACGTCACCGACAGCCCGTTGCTCGACCGCGTTCCGTTCGTCAATACCGTGCGGCGCTTGCACGTCACGCACCACGATCCCGAACTGATGGCGACGCAAAACTTCAACCTGACGTTTCCCATCTGCGACACGCTGTTCGGCACGCGCAGGGATGCGCCGCGCACCGCACGCGAGCCGCTGGCGCGTCGTCCATAAGGAGCTTCAGTGGCTTTTTCGCAATAAGGGACCTGCTATGCTGAAGCCCCGGGAACGAACGATCTGATCGATGAAGCAGAACCTGAATCCGGTTGTGGCGAAGGCGCTCAAGCGTTTGCACTATCCGCGGCATTGTCACGTTGGTGGGCTGAGCGCATAAGATGTGTCGATGGAAAAGACGAAATCACACTACCACGGCCATCGCTTTCCGCAGTCGCCATCAATTGCGCTGTTCGGTGGTACTTCAGGTTCCAGTTAAGCCTGCGCGAAATCGAAGAGCTGCCGTTCGAACGTCGGCCTGAAAGCGCAGGCCAACGTGCGCTATTTATTCCGCTCCTTCGCGCCCAGCATGCCGGGCTGCCCCTTGCTGAGCCATTGCTCGCCTCGCCAACATGCCCAAAGTGTGCATCGCCTTTTCAACGTCCGGGGTCCACGGACGGCCATAGTTAAGCCGGATGTGACGGCGAAATTCGCAGCTGCATGAAAAGATTGCACCGGGTGCTATCGCAATTTCGTGCGCTTTCGCCATCTCGAACAACTGCACTGCCTCGACTCCTTCTGGAAGTTCCACCCATAGAAAGAATCCGCCCGGCGGCCGGACCTCAGGTCACTCATGGTCGTATCCTCCTTCAAGACGCTGAAAAGAGGCGAACGGGCGTACGCGCTCCAGTTCGCCTGCCAAGCCTCGGGCAAACAAATCGAAACGCGCAGCGCGCTAACGCGACTGCCTGAGCGAAACCCAGAATAGGAACGCCCCCGCGAAATTTCAAGGGGGTGCGCCGGATGGTCGCAGGAGCGCGAAGGCCGTCGGGACGCCGCGAGTTTCGCTCACTGAATCGGCGGCACCGAGCCGAGTTTTTGTGCGAGCAGGCGTTCATAGACACCAAAATTCAGCTCGACCTCGTCCTGCGCAACCGTGTTCACCATCAGCGTCAGCTGCTCGGGCAGCAAGCCGAGCACGGTAGCCAGCGCCACCTCTAACTGTGCGGCGCAAAGGCGGTCTTCCGCCACGATGGTGCCGACGACGTCATACGCGTTGTCCTGATCCCGAAACACGACTTCCACGAGCCGCGCACGCGCGCTCATGTTGTTTTCAATCGCGAGACGCGCCACGTCGGCGACCGTGCGCAACGTCTCCGTCGGAAAACCTCGCGTCGAGCGCAGCCTGACCCGGTGTTTGCCCAGCGTCAGCCATTCCACGTCGAAATCGATACTCGCCTCCTTGTGAAAAAACGCAATGCGCCGAGAATAGGGGCGACAGAGCGGATTTCAAGGATCGCGCGACGTGACCCTGCGACGATCCAGCACATTCCCTTGAAATTTTGCGCGGGCGTTCCTATTCTGGATCTCGCTCAGGCAGTCGCGTTATCGCGCTGCGTGTTTCGATTTGTTTGTCAGAGGCTTGGCAGGCGAACTGGAGCGCGTACGCCCGTTCGCCTTCCTTTCGTGTTTGAAAAGGAGGATACGACCATGAGTGATCTCTACTTCGGGAGCGACCTCTTCAGCGAGTTCAACCGCTTGCAGCGGCAGATCGATGAACTCTTCGGAGGCTTCCCGTCCAGCATCCGCTCCGTCAGGCGCGGTGCGTTCCCGCAAGTCAACCTCGGCGTCACCGACGACACCATCGAGATCGTCGCATTCGCGCCCGGCATGAAGCCGGACGAACTCGATGTTTCGATCGACAAGGGCCTGTTGACGATCAGCGGCGAGCGCAAGTCAGCAACGCCCGACGGCGACAGCGACCGGAAGGTCTACGCCGGGGAGCGCTTCGCCGGCACCTTCAGGCGGCTCATCGAACTACCGCAGAACGCTAACCCTGACAAGGTGCAGGCGCGTTATGTGGACGGCTGTCTGTGCGTGACGGTGAGCAAGCACGAGTCGTCGAAGCCGCGGTCGATTACGGTCCAATGATTTGAGGAGAGAGCCATGAGCGATACCACTCAAGTTATCGAACGCGAACAGCAAACCAGTGTGACGCCGGGCACGCAGCCGAAGTCCGTGGAACGCAGGGCAACCATCGTGCCGGCCGTCGATGTCTTCGAGGACCAAACGGGCATCACGGTTGCGGCCGATCTACCCGGCGTTTCGAAGGACCGACTCGATGTGAAGGTGCAGGACGGCAACCTCGTGATCGAGGCCGAGGCACGCGTGCCTACACCCGACGGCTTGCGGCTGCGGCATGCCGAAATGCCGGCGCCCAGCTACTTCCGGGCCTTCACGCTGAGTCCGGACTTCGACACGGCAAAGATCGAAGCGAACCTGCAGGACGGCGTGCTGAAGCTGCGCATTCCGCGCAGCGAAAAGGCTCAGCCTCGTCGCATCGAGGTCAGGGTCGGGTAACCCGGAGCACACCATTACGACAATGAGGAAACCTGGTGGCGCGCCGCTGGGCGCCACCATTGCATTTCTGGGAGTTTGCAATGGAAAGCGTCACACAAGAGTCCTGGAAAGGGCATCAGATCAACATCCGTACCGTGCCGGTTCGATACATTCACACGCCGGCATCCGCCCCTGACGGCTATGTGGCGATCGTGCAGATCTGCATGAACGGCGACGTGCTGGCCGACTGGCACCTGCCGCGTTACGGCGAACGGTGGCGCAGTCAGCAGGAAGCTGAGCGCGAAGCGATGCAATACGCCGTTCAACTGATCAATCGCGGTGTATGGGGTGAATCGGTGCAAGCGTTGGGTTTGGCCGTGTAGCACGTTTGAGCGAGGTCGGACTTTTCCACGTGCACCGTACGTCAATCATCTTGCAATTTGTAGGAGGATGAAATGAACACTGATCTAGGCAAATGGAAGCCGTTCAAATTCCTGCGCAAAACGCAAACCGAAAAAAACGGCGAGCAATCGTCGCCCAGTGCACCAACGTCGAAGCACTGGCTGGCCGAGTGGCCCGATGTGTCCCGGCTCTTCTCATCGGACCCGTGGCGGGTGATGGGCGAGTTGCTGCACGATCCGTTCGCAGGCGTCGGTGGTCTTGACCGATGGTTCGGCGACTTCAGTTCGTCGCGGTTCCAGCCACGCATCGATGTCGTCGACGACGGCGACGCGCTGCGCATCACCGCTGAGTTGCCGGGCATGGATCGCGAGAACTTGCAGACGTCCATCGAAGACGGCGTCCTCGTTCTGCGTGGCGAGAAGAAGCAGGACACGAGGAGCGAGGAAAACGGCTGCTACCGGCTGGAACGGTCATACGGCTCATTCACTCGCACGATTCCGCTGCCCGAAGGGGTCGACGTCGACAAGGTGGATGCGAAGTTTGACAAGGGCGTCCTGACGCTTCGTTTGCCGAAAACGGCTTCCGCGCGCTCCGCGGTCAGGAAGATCGAGATCAAGTAAGTTCTTCGGCGTGTACGGTCGATCGGTAGCGTGCCCGGGTGGCGTGGCAATCATTCGCCACGCCACCCGGCGGCACTGCGGGACCGACACCGCTAACGGCGCGCATACGACACGCTCAAAAGAGGTTCGCAAACACGCTTCAACGAGGAAGAAAACCTTGACCCACACAGGTATAGCTGGAAATGACCCGCCTACGACAGCAACCATGAACAACCTGGAAGTTCACCATGAATGAGAACATGAATGTGGCCAGCAGAGTGATGAACGCACTGCGGTTGGAGCCGCGCGTCCTTGGCTTTTACGAGCGCTTCGAACAGGCAGTCGCGCATATCCTGAGCGGCGTCATTTCCGTAATCATCGCCATATCACTGTGGCAACTCATCCGCGCGGTAGTCGTATTGCTCGTGTGGGAAGCGCTGAACCCGCTGGATCATGCTGTGTTCCAGACGGTCTTCGGCATGATCATGACGTTGCTGATTGCAATGGAGTTCAAGCACTCCATCATTCGCGTGATGCTTCGACGCGACCATATCGTGCAGGTGAAAACGGTCGTACTGATCGCTTTGCTCGCGATCGCGCGCAAATTCATCATTCTTGATCCGAACACTGATCCTTCCCGGATTGGCGCGCTGGCCGTCGCACTTCTGGCACTGGGTGGGGTCTATTGGCTCATGCGTCAGCGCGATGATCAGGTTGAAGCGGAGGGATTCCCGGAGTGACATTGACTGTCGGCGCTCTCACCGCGAGACGGTGGCCAGACTCGATCGAAAGAGCTGCGGGCCGGGCGGGGGTGGCCCTGCCGCCTGCCATAAGTGGACACCCACGCCGCGGCGCCGGTCGACCTTTACCCGCGTCCGCGGGCGTGTGGCAAGACCAGGATGCGGCGAATCAGCGCGTAACGGCCGACTGTCTGATGTGAGCGCGAAGGCGGCCCGTCGCACAATTTATCCGACCGTCTCTCACGGTCGACTTCGGTGCTTTGCTTTTTTCCTGCGCAGGCATTCGACACGCAGCAATCAGATCCGACGCTGAACGACCGCCTTGGCACAGTTGAGACATTCACGGACGACCATTGAAATCTCGCAATGCTGAACTGCTTCTGAGCAGTAAAACGGACCATGGCCTCGACGCTCCTCGCTTAAAGCGCGCGCTCCAGGCGCGCCGCAACGGCTCTCAAAACAGGAAGAAACTTCTCCTTCAGGGTTGCCACGTCGACGCGTCCCGAAAACACGCTCGCGCTAACTGCGGCCTCGATCCCGCCGCTGCGGTTTCTAACCGGCACGGCCATAGCCGACATACCGATCTCGAGTTCCTCGTTGCTTATTGCGTAGCCGTCTTCCGCTGCGCGCTTCACGGCCCGCAACACGGCTTGGCTGTTCGCGAGCGTGCGATCGGTCAACCGTTTCATCGGCACACTGGCGAGGTGCCGGCGGATTTCCTCTTCCGTCAGACCGGACAGCAGAACGCGTCCGGTCGCCGAGCAATAGGCCGGCAATCTTCCGCCTAGCTTCACCCCCGTCGAGACGATTCTGACCGCTTCCGCGCGCGCGATGAACACCGAGTAACCCTCGTCCATGACCGCCAGCGATACCGATTCCTGCAACTCGTCGCGTGCATTCGCGAGTAGCGGTTGCGCGATCTGCGTCAGCGACGACGTGCTGAGGTACGCACTGCCCAGCCTCAGCATGCGCGGCAGCGGCGTAAAAAATTTACCGTCATGCGCCAGATAGCCGAGATCGACGAGTGTGAGCAGGCACCGGCGCGCCGTGGGCCTGCTCAGATCCGCAAGATGGGCGGCATCCGAGACGGTCATGCGGGTGGTTGACGCTCCGAACGCCTCGATGATCGCCAGCCCCTTGGCAAGGCCCGCCATGCCTTCCTTCGCTCGCACCTTGCCGCTTGACTCGATGTCTTCTTCGGGCGACGACTCGCCCTCCTGCCCGTTGACAGGTTCGTTGACGGATGTCATATTAAATCGAATATCGAATAATGTACGATATTCGAACACATTAAATCGAGGCTGTCAACTTTCACCGGACCGTCTTTAACGAAGACCGGCACCATTAAACGGAGCCCTTGCAATACATGGAGCGAGCAACTTGAACATCATCCCCATCAAGCCGGCACGGCGCGCCAGCATCATTTGGCCGCCCGAAGGCCTCACGCGCGTTCCCTACACGTTGTTCCAGGATGAAGACGTGTACGCAGACGAGCAGGACGCGATTTTCCGCGGCCCGAACTGGAGCTACCTGTGTCTCGAAGCGGAGTTGGTGAATCCGGGTGACTTCCGCAGTACTTTCGTCGGCGATTCGCCTGTTGTCGTAACGCGTGACACCGACGGCGAACTGTATGCGTTCGAGAACCGGTGCGCGCATCGCGGCGCGATGGTGTGCCTTGAAGATCAGGGCAACGCCAAAGATTTCAGCTGCGTTTATCACGCGTGGACATACAACCTGCAAGGCGATCTGCTGGGTGTCGCGTTCAAGGACGGCATCAACGGCAAGGGCGGCATGAAGCCCGACTTCTGCGAGGGCGACCACGGCCTGCGCAAGCTGCGCGTTGCGACGCTGCATGGCCTCGTGTTCGGCAGCTTTTCCGACGACGTTGCGCCGCTCGATGAATATCTCGGTGAGGAAATCGTCGAGCGCATCGCGCGTGTGCTCGAAAACCGCACGCCGGTCGTGCTCGGTCGTTTCACGCAGATGCTGCCGAACAACTGGAAGCTTTACTTCGAGAACGTCAAGGACTCGTATCACGCGAGCATCCTGCATCTGTTTTTCACGACGTTCCAGCTGAACCGGCTGTCGCAGCGCGGCGGCATCATCGTCGACCCCAGCGGCGGGCATCACGTCAGCTACTCGGCCGTCGATCATGCCGCGGAGGCTGCGGCGCAAGCAAAAGCCGTCAGCGATTACTCGGAGCAGAAGATCCGCTCCGAAAGCGAACACCACCTCGAGGACACCTCGGTGCTGGCAGGCACGGACGAATTCGGCGACGGCGTCACGCTGCAGATTCTTTCGGTGTTTCCCGGTTTTGTGCTTCAGCAGATCCAGAACGCGATCGCGGTGCGCCAGATTCTGCCGCGCGGTACGCAGCAGACCGAACTGAACTGGACCTACCTCGGCTTCGAAAACGACACCCCGGAATTGCGCGAAATGCGCCTGCGCCAGTCGAATCTGGTGGGGCCGGCAGGCTACGTGTCGATGGAAGACGGATGC
This sequence comes from Paraburkholderia sediminicola, assembly GCF_046026675.1. Lineage (GTDB taxonomy): Bacteria > Pseudomonadota > Gammaproteobacteria > Burkholderiales > Burkholderiaceae > Paraburkholderia > Paraburkholderia sediminicola_F. Next base: position 166,416 of record NZ_JAQQEY010000003.1, read on the forward strand.
GTCGGGGGTTTCGTGCAACGCGGCATCGACGGCGCGAGCGAGAGCCGCTCGGTGCTCGAAATGGGCGGCGATAGCGCCGAAAGCAGCGAGAGCCGCGTGACGGAAGCGTCGATTCGCGGCTTCTGGAAGGCCTACCGCAACGCAATGGGGTATTGAAAAATGGCGCAAGACATCCAGCAACTGATTGCCCGCGCGCAGGCCGAATACGCGCGCTGCATCGACGACGGCGATCTCGCGCAATGGCCTGACTTCTTTACCGAGGCATGCGTATACAAGGTCACCACCGCCGACAATTACAAACGTGGCCTCGCGGGCAGCATGATCTATGCGGCCTCCCGCGGCATGCTGATCGACCGCGTTGCTTCGCTGCGCGACGCCAACATCTACGAGCGCCACAGTTATCGGCATCTCCTCGGGCAACCTTACGTCGTAAGCGCGAACGAGCAGGAAGCGCACAGCGAAACCTCGTTCATGGTGGCTCGCATCATGCGTGACGGCACGACGAGCCTTTTTGCCACCGGCCGTTACTGCGATGTGTACGTGGTGGCAGAGGGCGGCGTGAAGCTGCGCGAACGGATCGTCGTGTGCGACAGCTCGCGTATCGACACACTGCTGGCGCTGCCGCTATGACGCACGCAGTGTCCCGCGCCATGAGAGTCGCGCTGGCGATCGGCGACCCCAACGGCATCGGCCCCGAAATCGCGGTCAAGGCAGCCGCCCAGCGCGCTCGAGAGATGGCCGCGACGTATCCGTCGTCAAGTGTCGTGCTGTTCGGCGATGCCTTCGTCATTCGCTGGTATGCGCAGCGCTGCTGTCCCGAACTCACGCTTCGGAAGGTATCAGCGGACGATTTGCCGACCGCCGAAGCCGGCGTGATCGACATGGTCGACGTCGCATCGCTGGCCGCTGCGGCGTTCGTGCCGGGCGAAGTCACCGCCGCGGCCGGCACCGCAACGCTCGCCTATGTCTGCGCTGCGCTTCGCGCGGCGCGGGCGGGCAGCGTTGACGCCGTGATCGCATGTCCGCATTCAGAGACGGCGATCAATGCGTCCGGTGTGCGCTTCGCGGGTTATCCGGGTTTCGTCGCCCGGGAAATGGGCATGCTGGCCGATGACGTGTACCTGCTGCTGATCGGCGGCGGCCTGCGCATCGTTCATGCGACCTTGCACGAAGGCATCGCATCGGCGCTCGCGCGGCTCGACCAGCGACACGTCGAACGCGCCGCGCGAGCCGCCGTGGAGGCGTTGCAATTGATGGGCGTCGAACGGCCAGTGGTCGGGCTAATGGGCATCAATCCGCATGCGGGCGAAGGTGGGCTGTTCGGACGGGAGGACATCGAGATCACCGAACCCGCCGCGCGGAAGTTGCGCGACGAAGGCATCGCCGTAGTCGGGCCCCAAGGCGCGGATCTGCTGCTGACGAATTCCGATGTCGACGTGTTCGTCGCGATGTATCACGACCAGGGGCACATTCCCGTCAAGCTACGCGCGGGCCGTCATTCCGCGGCGCTGTCGATCGGCGCGGGCGTGGTGTTCTCGAGCGTCGGACACGGCAGCGGTTTCGACATCGCTGGCACGTTGCGCGCCGATGCCGCGCCGCTGCTCAGCGCGATCCGTCTTGTGACGACCGGGACCGTGCTCTCCGCACGGGTCGACTGAAACATGTTAACCGATCACCGAGGTCAAATTTTGGATTACCGGATTTCCATCGCGGAAAGCGATGTCGCGTTCCGCTGCGAGGCGGGCGAAACCCTGCTCGACGCCGCCGAGCGCGCGGGTTACAGCGTGCCGTATTCGTGCCGTAAAGGCGTGTGCTCGACCTGCGAGGGCGGGGTGGTCGACGGCGCCGGCCGTTCGTCCGTGCAGGGCGATCTGCAAGGGCCCGCCGAGCGCGTCCTGCTGTGCTGCTTGCGGCCGTCCTCGGACATGACGATCGCGCCGCGCAAGATTGAAAAGCGCGAGCCGGTCGTACGCAAGACGCTCGACATGTCCGTGTATCGCGTCACGCAGCCCGCTGCCGACGTGAGTGTTGTGCAACTGCGCCTGCCCGCCGGTGTGCGCGCGAAGTTTCGCGCCGGCCAGTATCTGCAGGTCGAGCTCGAAGACGGCAGCCGCCGCAATTACTCGATGGCAAATCCACCTCACGAAAGCGACACGGTCCAGCTGCACGTGCGTCACGTGCCGGGCGGCAAGTTTTCCGACGGCATGCTGCGTGGGCTTGAGAAAGGGCACAAACTGCGCGTCGAACTGCCGTTCGGCGAATTCTCGCTACAGGACGACTCGACCAGCCCGGCGATCTTGCTGGCGACCGGAACGGGCTTCGCACCGGTCAAGTCGATCGTCGAGGACGCGATCAAACGCAAGCTCGACCGTCCTCTCTATTTGTATTGGGGCGCGCGCCGCCTCGAAGACCTGTACCTGGCCGAACTGGCGCAGAAGTGGCACACGCGCGGCATGCTGACGTTCGTTCCAGTGCTCTCCGAGCCGCACGATGGCTGGACTGGCCGCTGCGGCTTCGTGCACGAGACGGTGCTCGAAGACTTCGGCTCGCTCGCCGGATATCAGGCCTACGCCTGCGGCAACCCGGCCATGACGAGCGCCGCGCATGACACGTTCATTGAAGCGGGTCTGCCCGAGGATGATTTTTTTAGCGACGCTTTCGTTCACACGGATATCCGCTCTTAAAGAAAGCTTGACTCTTTCCACACAATAACCAGGAGACAAATATCGTGGCATCCCCCCTCATCGACGTAGTCGAGGTCATTGAACGCCAGAAGGTCGGCGCAGGGCAGTGCCTCGTGGTACTGCTGTGCGCGCTGTTGATGTTCCTCGACGGCTTCGACACGCAGGCGATCAGCTACATCGTGCCGGTGCTTTCGCGAGACTGGCATCTGTCGCGCGAAATTCTCGGCTCGATTTTTTCCGCTGCGCTGGTCGGTCTGATGGTCGGCTATCTTGCCATCGCGCCGCTGTCGGCACGCTTCGGCCACAAACGCATGATGTTGATGAGCACCGTGCTGTTCGCGGTGTTCACCATGCTGACCGTGTTCGCGACCAACGTCACCGAACTAATCGGTTTGCGCCTTCTGACGGGTATCGGCCTGGGTGCAGCCGCGCCGAGCGCTGTGGCGTTGACCTGTGAATTCGCACCGAAGCGGCTGCGCGCCACCTTCGTACTGCTCGTGTATTGCGGCTTCTCACTGGGCTTCGTCGTGGCCGGGCTCATCGCCGGTATGCTCATTCCTACGTACGGCTGGAAATCGCTGATGCTGGTCGGTGCGTTCGCGCCGCTCGCGCTAACGGTGCCGCTCGCATGGCTGCTGCCAGAATCGCTTTCATTCCTGCAACGGCGCCCGCAAGGCAATGAGCGAATGCGTGCCGTGTTGCGGCGGCTTTTCCCCCGTGTCGACGTGCCGGTCGGCAGCACGTTCCAACTCGAAGATCAGGGCGAGGCGCATGCGAGCGTCGCGGCGCTGGTCAGAGGGCGCACGTCGGCGGGCACGGTGCTGCTGTGGCTGATTTTCTTCCTGAATCTGGCCGAGTTCTACTTCATGCAGAGCTGGTTGCCCACCATGCTGACGGGGCTGGAGTATTCCCCCGCGACGATTGTCTGGGTTACGGCGCTGCCAACGATAGCGGGCGTGCTGTCGGCAGTGCCGCTTGGCCTTGCGATGGACCGCGTCGGCCCGTATGTGACGCTGACCGTGATGTACCTCGCGGGCTGCGTATTCATGTGGCTGGTGGGTGACGCGTTCTCGGGCAGCGTCGCCTGGCTGATGGTGATGATCTTTTGCGCCGGTTTCTGCATCAGCGGCGGACAGAAAAGCGTGATCGCACTCGCGGCTGTCTACTACCCGCTCAACCTGCGCTCGACAGGGGTGGGCTGGGCGCTCGGCATCGGCAGGCTCGGCGGCATCGCGGGGCCGCTGGTCGCGGGCATGCTCTATTCGGCGCATTGGACGCCTGCGGAAATCTTCCGTTTCTCGGCATGGCCCGTGCTTGTCGCCGGTATCGGCGTGTACGTGATGGGCCGTATCTACGGTTCCCGTCCGGTCGTTGTCGAGGCGGGCGCCACGCACTAGGCCGGAGAGCAGTTTCAGCCGGGAGTCCTTGCGCTTGCCGGCTGGTGCATCGAAGTACCCCTGTCGAAATAACCATCTAGAAAACCCAGCGATGTCCTCCGCTTTCTCGCTCTCCCGCGAGTAAGCGTGGATTCGTCATGTCGGAGACTTTATGAAAAAGACCAGAATCGCCTTGTTGACCCTGCCGCTTCTCGCGGGCGCGGCCCACGCCCAAAGTTCAGTCACGCTGTACGGCTTCGTCGATGCCGGACTCGTATATGTGAACAACCAGTCCGGGCACTCGAATGTGCAAATGGTCAACGGACCGACGAACGGCAGCCGCTGGGGCCTGCGCGGCAGCGAAAATCTCGGCGGTGGCCTGAAAGCGATCTTTACGCTGGAAAACGGCTTCGACACGTCGAACGGCAAGCTCCTGCAAGGTGGCCGTGAGTTCGGCCGCCAGGCATTCGTCGGCCTCAGCAGCAACACGTGGGGTGCGGTGACGCTCGGCCGCCAATATGACCCGATGACCGAGCTCATCGGCGCGATTGCCGCGACTTCGATGTGGGCATGGCTTGGTACGCATCCGGGCGATTTCGACAATCTCAACTCGACCTTTCGCGTGAACAACGCGCTGAAGTATCAATCGCCGAAGTTCCACGGGCTGCAAGCGGGCGGCATGTTCGCGCCCGGAGGGGTAGCGGGCAATTTCGCATCGGGGCGCGTCTACGCGCTCGGACTCAAGTACGTGAATGGTCCGCTGAGCGCTGCGCTCGCGTACGACAACATCAACAATCCTTCGGTATCCGTACTCGACAGCGCGCTTTCGCCTGGTCAGGCAGGCTACGTGAGTCCGAGCAGAACCCCCGTGTTCAACGGCTTCGCTTCGGCAAACGTGTGGCAGATTTTCGGCGCGGCGGCTTCTTACAAGATTGGTCAGGGCAGCATTGGACTCGTTTATACGAACGCGCGGTTCCAGGACATCCGGCGGACTGTGTCGACGTCGAACACCGGAAACGCGAGTTTCAACAGTTATGAGATCAATGGCCGCTATTACGTTACGCCCGCATTGCTGATCGGTGCGTCGTTCGACTACACGAAAGCGGCCCGGGCAAAATACGCACAGATCGACTTCGGTCCGAACTACTCGCTCTCCAAGCGTACTGACATCAATCTGGTTGGCGTGTGGCAGCACGCGTCAGGTGTCGATTCGACAGGACGTGCGGCGGTCGCGGCCATCAGCACCTTGGGTCAGTCGTCGACTCCGACGCAGACCGCTGTCAAGCTGTCATTGCGGCATCGTTTCTAAAGTCAGCATCGCGGGACTTCGTTAGCCTACGATGCATGCGAGCGCACCGGCGTGCCCCTGACCTTCACATAGGTTTCGTCCATCCGCCAGCTCTTGTCGACCGGGCGCCTGTAGCGGCGGAACGCCTTTTCAAGCACCGGCAGAAGCTTGTTGGCCCACCGGTGCACGGTCGAATGATCGACCGCGATCCCGCGTGCGGCCATCATCGCCCCGAGATTGCGCAGGCTCAGCGGGCAGGCCACTTACCAATGCACGCACACCAACATTATTTCGAGCGGACAGTGCAACCGCTTCAGCACTTTGGCTACCGCCGGACTCCGCGCTTTCATTTCACATCATTCTGTACGGTCCCGCAGCATACCGGCCTCTGCTACTGCAGCAGAACCTTTAATAGCGGGCAATCGAGATGGTTACGGTGTAACCGTTCCGTTCACCTTCAGGAAAGTCATGTGCTGCCGATAGTTGTAGCAAGGGAACGTGCCTGAACACCGCCACGGGTTTGCAGGAAATTGGATCCACGGCCTGAGGAGCCTATGGGTATATCGAACGCTGAAAAACAGCGCCGATTTAGGGCGCGCAATCTCGGACCTGGTGGCAACTTCGAGAGATTGACCGCGGTAATTCCTATAGCTACGAAGCGCCAGCTTGAGCGGTTAGCAAGTCATTACGGTCGTACCTTGGCCGGGATGATCGGGCTGTTGGTCCACGAGCGAACTGTGAGCCTGCTGAATTCGTTGAGTGAAGTCGAGCAAGAGGAGTTCTATAGTGAGGCCCCGATCCATAACCGTCGCGGCAGCGATGAATCGGCCTGCCACAAATATGACGATTTCGATTGCCATGAAGAATCGTAGGGGAACGGAGCCAAACCGACTTCAGAGGCGCGCGTCTCGATTGATCGAGCTATCAGGCTGTATGGATCGTATGTGCGGTCCGGGTGACGGGGGCGTCACTTCTCCAAGCTGCACTAGTTGCCGGAAAAGACTCATTCAAATATGGAAAGCGTTTGATGTTTATCTGCGATAGGTCTCTTTACGCTACGGCTCGCGCCATCGCTGTATCCGTGATGACGATACGAAAAGCACAACGAAGTAAAGACCCTCGCGACTTCCTGGTAGGCACCACAGATTGGCAAGCTGCGATGGAGGAATTTGGCCGCGACATTATTGCGGCGGTTGCTGAAGGTGCCGCGAGCATGGTCGCCGAGTGTGACCATGTTTCGCGAGTCGGACGGCGGGATTAGTCGAGGTTGCCCAGCCGTCGACGAAGTGTCCGGATTTTCCACGGACGAGTTAGTCCGACGGACGATCGAAGTTCAACGTTCGCGCTCGGCGTGGAAAACGGCCGCTTCATTGGACAGGTCCGGACCAGCATGCGGACCGGTGGTTTCGGGCTGGTCGACGCAGATTAACGCCTCGCTACCGGGGGGTGAGGAGACGAGAGGTAAGTTACGCATGTAAAGCAACGTGGCTGTCGGTCGGATGGGACGCGCTGTGCTACGCCCGATGTGGCTGGCCGACCGCGTTGTCTACAGGCGGCCGACGCAGAGGCCTCAAAGGCCGTGCGTTTACGCTTTCGACTCACGATTCATGGCAGACGGCTAGCTAACCGGCTGCGCTTCCCTGTTCGCAGATACTACCTCGACCCCAAGGACATTCGAGTCGCAGGGCAATAAACCGGCGTGCCAGTTTATCGAGTTGACATGCTCTTGACCATCGGGCAAACGATTGCGAGGTATCGCAAAAATTCATTGCTTGGGAGATGCGAACTGGCACGGATGCGATACACAACAACCAACCAGGAAGGGTCAAGCTGTACCATGAAAGCAGAACCGGAGTTACCATCGTCGAGGTTTGACGAGGCGTCTGTCTCTAAGCTTCAGCGGGGGCGCAAGCAGTGCCTGCTTGCCATCGTTTTAAATGCATTCCTAAATATATCAAGCGCTTATGCACAGGAACGTCGAGAGTTTGTGTCCGACCCTGTTGCCTCATCGCAGGCCGCAGAACCTTCGAAATCTGGCACCGATTGCGTAAATCATCAAGTGCTTCTTATCCCAGCGACATTGGGTGGAGCAACTGCACCTCCAATGAAGCTCGTCGATTTCGCCGGGTCAACGTGCAACTCTTTCATAAGCGCGCCGCAGCGCGAAGCTGGCGTTCGACGTTCGCCATCAAGTCATGCGCTAACCGATGCTCCGCAGCCGCTCACGGATCTCTCGACGGCCTTCATTGATACTAATGCGTCCGATACCAGCGGTTCGCCGGCGCAGGCCTCTGGTTCCAGGTTCACTGGTCTCGTCCCGGAATTTGTCAATCCTTCACCACCTGAAGGCGAGGAGGCTGGGGCTGAATCTATCGGATGCGAGCACGATCACGCTTGCGATCGAGGCGCCGTGGCAGCAGCGCCTGGCAGCGCGCCCGAATCGGCGCAGCCAAAGCTTGAGCCGACTGTTCGTCCGGCTGTAAATGTCAGCACACGCGTGAGTCGACGGGTGTTGGTGGGGATTGCAGCGTGGCTGGTTTCGTGGCTGGCGCTTACATGCCTGCTTATGCTTTGCTTCCGGGCGGTCTATCAGCGATACCTAACACCCGATGCCAAGCTTGTTCGTGCCGCCAAGGCAGGCCTCAGAAAGGGGGAGTTCCGCGTGGAATATCAGCCATTGGTTAGTCTGCGCGAAGGACGGTGCGTGGGGGTCGATGCGTTGATCCGATGGGACAACGTGGAATACGGGCGGTTGGGCCCGAGTCACTACATGAGTTGTATCGAGAAGAAGCCATTTATTCGCCCCCTCACTCGTTTCATTCTTTCGACCGCGGTTCGCGAACTCGGGCCGTTAGTGGCTTCCAAGTCGCTGCACATCGGAATCAAGGTTGCAGCCAGGCATGTCGAAAGTCCAACCTTCGTTTCAGATGTGATCGGGTCGGCAGGATCGATCCTCTCCCATCTGGTGTTGCAAATGCCCGAAGAACACTGTGCGACGCCAACAGAAGGCGTCCTTGATGCGGTCACCACGTTGAGAGCCAAGGGGGTGAGGTTAGCGATGTCCGGGGTAACCAATGTCGGCGCGTACTGGACCTTTCACAAGGCGTTTCAATTTGATCTGTTGAAGATTGATAGGAGCGTACTGGCTCTTGATGACGGCGAGCGACGGCAACGGCTGGCAACTCTTGTTTATGCCGCGCGGGAACTGGGCTCGATTGCGGTTGCCGAGGGAGTCGAGAGCGCCATTCACCACACCGAAGTCAATCGGTCCGGAACTGAGTTTGGGCAGGGTTTTTTCTACGGACGGACGATGGTTCTTAGCCTTTTGGCGACGTTCCTTGAAGCTGGCGGGAGTTCCGTGCGCGGAAGAAAGGTGCGACTCTGGAAGTAATTTGATTGCCCGATAGGGCTACAAGCTCCCTCTATGGCATCTCAGCTTTCCGCACTGCCCCCTCATACATGGCGGTTGACCCCTCGCTCAACGGACTGTGTACCGTCTGTTCGTCAAACGCTGGAATCGCCAGGCCATGACAGCCGGGCAGTTGTGGCGAGTTGACGAGACCTACGTGAAGATCCGTGGCAAATGGGCCTATCTTTACCGCGCCGGTGACCGGGCGGGCAAGACGGTCGATTTCCGGCTTAGCGCCAGGAGCGATGTGGTTGCGGCAAAGGTTTTCTTCTCGAAGGCGATCAGAGGTCAGGGGCGCACTCCGGCAACGATCATGTGGGACGACTACGCGGCGTACCGTCTCGCCTGTCCATCCCTGACATAGCGATGCACGGTGTTGCGCGATAAGCCCGTCTGCATCGCTTGTGCAACGCCTGTCAGAAGCAGCGGGAAAAGATTCGCCCGTAAGGCAGACTCCAGCGGCGTAGCCGGCACGGCCAGAACCCTAAATCAGCACTTTGACGTGCTTGGTCACACTGCCGCGCCATCAGTACCTGCTTCCCGTCATGCCCCGGCATCCCGGCTGGCTATAGGCACAGTTGGTTTCGGCCACATAGGCACTAAGCCTGAACATCGTAGCTAGGCATTTGGGAGGGCTGCAAAAATCCGAAGCGACGCGGCTACGGTATTCCGCCTCAAGTATGGCCCGGAAGTTGTCGATAACCACGGTGCGGTGCTTTTTTGGAACGTACCCACCCGGAGCTGGGACAACAGGTTACGGCTCCCAGGCCTCGGACATCAGCACCGGCTTACCACCATGGAGAAGAAGAATGCGCACTTCGCGCTTGAAGTCGTTTTTGGGGTATGTGGCAGCTATTGCTGTCGTTTTGAGTGTCGCTGGATGTGGGGGTGGTGGCGGTGGCAGTAGCGGAGGTGGCAGTAGCACGGGCGGTGGCTCGGGCTCAGGCGGCCCTTCGACGACCGTTTCACCATCGGCAGATGGCAAGCTCCATGCAGCGTGCAGCAACTGCGGCGCAAGCAGCGATTCAGCATACTCGGGCAGCGGCACTGGGCTGTGGCAAGCAATCAACGCGGGCACAGCCCCCGTCGATGTTCCAGTGGCGATCAGCGGACTGTCGGGTAACAAACTGACGTACGTCTTCACAAACGAAGGCGGCAATCAGGCGATGCCGGCAATTCGCGCGAGCAGCAGTGAGATGAGCGCCGTATCGGCATCACTCTTGCCAGCTTCCGCGACGCGTCCTGGCGAAGACCCGAAGGTTTCAGCCATCGCGCAGTTCAACGCAAAGGGCTGGGCAGACCTCGCTGCAAGCCAGTGGCGCGGTCCTTGGAACTCGGCGCTAGTGGCAGCATCCGCTGCTCCGTTGCGCTCGGTAGTGACCTACAACATGGGCGATACGCGCTCCTTCTATGACAGCGACTACTCGCAGCGGTTGACGAACCTGCGCGCCACGGCAAAGACAGCTGACGGTACGACCGTTAATGTGTGGGTCGAGTCGAGCGAATGGGGCACAGGGAAGATGACCCAGGCGATTGTGGACAATCTGCTCTCCAAGTACGCTTCGGCAGGTGGTGTGTACGACATGGTGACCAGCGTTGGTGGGAAGCTGTATGGTCCCAACGATAGCTCGGTTATGATTGATGGCACGAACCAGCCTATCGACCTCGTGGTGTTCAACTTTAACCCCGATTCTAAGCCTTACGGGATGGTTGGGTACTTCCACGGGCTTAACAATTTCAAGAAAGGTTCAGGTCAAGCTGCATACAGTAACGAGTCCATTTCGCAGTATTTGGATTCGGAAACGCTGTATCTGGGAGCCGCGGCCGGGCTGCAGGCAATGCAGACGACGATGGCTCATGAAAGCACACACATGCAGAACTTTTATCGTCGCGCGATTCTGATGGGCTCGCAGTATGCCTACGAAACGTGGTTGGAAGAAATGTCGGCGATGATGATGGAAGATTGGGTGAGCTTTAACATCGACAACACGCACAACGCGGTTCGTGATGGCCGATACCTCTCCTATGTGGGGTGGCAAGGTCAGGGTTCGTACAACTGCTCGTTGAACGTCTGGACACCGATGGGAACCGACTGCGACAGCTACTCGGTTGCTGGCACTTTCGGCGGATTCCTGAATCGCCAGCTGGGCCTGAATTTCTACAAGGCTTTGCTGACGAACAAAAACAAGACTGCGTCGATGGACATCCTCAACGATGTTCTTAACCAGTTCAGCCCGGGTATGACTGTTGCGCTTGAACTGCGCCATATGACCGCCACGGTCGAAGGCCAGATTCCGTTGTCGGCAGGTTTCCCTGATTACAGCTTCGGGCAACGTGCAGAAGGTGGCTTTACGCTATCGCAAATCGACCCGAGCGCGTTGGCCCGCAACATTTCGGCAGCTGTGCCGGGCGTCCTGCAAGGTCTAGCAAGCTTCCCGGTCCAACGTTCAAGCGTTTCGGGCACCTACCAGGAGACGGTGCGCGTTCCTCCGGGCACAACGCTGACTGTTGTTGTCGACTGACCGCGTCGAACATGATTTAATCGCTACGCCCCTACACAGGGGAGCAGTTCTTTCCTGCGACGCTTTCGATATCGAATCCGATGCTAAAACGCCTAATCCCTGCGTTGCTGCTTCCCCTGCTGACTTGCGCGTGCGCTGCACAGCCTGCTGTCGGGCAGCATCTCGTAGTGTCTGGAAAACTGGTTCTTCGCGGCAATGACCCGTTCACGGTGCCTGTGGTGTACGACACGACGGGGTCTTGGGAGCTGGAGGGGGTCGCGCGTGAAGACGCCAGTCGGCTGCAGAACACTGAAGTTGCAGCTGAGGGGGTTGTCATCCGTACCGGCATGAATGGCCAGTCGCCCGCTCTTAAGGTCTCCACGCTCAAGCCATTGATGCGCTGAGCGCGCTGCCGGATTTGAGCCGAGGCATTTCCTCTCCGCCACAGGAGCATACATCCAGCGACGCGAATCATGTCAAAGCGAAGCTGACCGAAGCTCTTGGTGTGCCGCGAAACCACTGGACTTATTCGGGTTGCATTCGCCGCTTGCGATATGCTTAGCGTGCCGCCCCGCCTGGCATGTTGAAGTGGGAAACGCATGGGGCGACGCAGGAATGTCTTGAAGGAAACAACGCTGTCCCTCCGCGTCGCCTGTCACATATCAGACATGGGCACGCAACGTCCTCATCTGAAGCGCAATCTGCGCGATCAACTGGTCCACGATCTGGGTCGCGGCGTCGTATGCGGCGACCTGAAGCCTGGGGACGTCCTTCCTACGGAGGGCGAGTTGCTGGCGCACTACCAGGTCAGCCGAACCGTGCTGCGAGAAGCACTGCAAGTGCTGTCGGCGAAGGGGCTCGTCGATCCGCGGCAGCGACGCGGGACCACCGTGCTGCCCCGCTCGGAATGGAACCAGCTCGACCACAGCCTGCTCGAATGGCACGGCGAATCCAATGTGGCCGACGTGGCGCTGCAGCAGTTGATGGAAGTGCGGCGGATCGTCGAGCCGGCAGCGGCGGCATCAGCGGCGCAACGCGCGGGGTCAGCGGAGCGTGAGCGAATTAGTGGGGCTTACGCGGGGATGGAATCGTCACAGGGTGACGTCGAGGCGTTCGCCGCTGCGGATCTCGAGTTTCATACGGCTATTCTCGAGGCGAGCGGGAACCAGTTTTTGCTACCTATCGTGCAAGCGATTCGGACGACACTTGCTGCCTCGATCAGGATCACCAATCAAATGCCCGAAGAAAACCGGCGGGTTTCCTTGCCGCTGCATGGCGCCATTCTCGAAGCCATTGTCGCTGGTGATGCGTCAGGCGCGTCCCGCGCAATGCAGCTCCATCTCGATGACACTGAGCGCAGACGCGCTCGCGCAGCAGGAGTGCGAGCCTCGTCCTGACCGAGCGATAACGCGACACGCAGAACATGCGACAGACGCCGACCCGTTTGCAAGAGCGATCTCGATGCGCGCCACGATAGACTGTCCGCGAGTGAACAGAGGTCTATGGGGACTTGTTTGTCAAGCCGTTTGGTCACGTGAAGGGCTTGAGCTCCATGGCGGCCGCCTGCAGGTTGTTTAGCGCGTAAGACGTAGCGTGAGAGGGCGATCGATCCTGATCCGAGGTCGGGGTGTGTCGAGGGTTTGAGTCGGTGCTCACCGCGTCAACAGCGCGCGAACCTAATTTCCGTTTGGCGCTATCAAAAACGCAGCATGAATTCGGCAAAGGCCTCCGAGTTAAGCGGGCGGCTGACCAGATAACCCTGCTCTAGGCCCCCGACTCCTCGCTACCCGCTTCTCGTTCAGGTTTGAGCGTGGCGTGCCATGTGCGCGTCCCCTCAGACTGTTCGTGCCGATCGGCGTCCTAGCAGCTTGCCGCCCAGCAGAAAGGAGGCGGGTACAAGAATCGCGATATAAATGTCGTCGAACCAGGGGTCGCCGAGCGCGAACCAGATAGAGGTCGCGACGACGCTGCAGATCAGTCCCGCGGACGCCGTCCGGTCATTTCTGCATGCCGGCAGATAAAACATGAACACGGCTACTACTGCAATGCTGGAGCGTAACGCCCGGGCGAAAAAGATGGTGTGAAGCAGACCGGGTACGAACAGCGCAAAGGGAATGGGCAGTAATCCAACAGCAATGGAGACCGCACGCGTAGCAGCCAGCTTCCGTTCCTCACGCGGTTGGGTCAACGGGATAACGAAGTCCGACATGATCAGCGCAGTGGTCCCGACCTGGCACGCCAGAATGGTCACGAAGGTGACCGCCACAATGCCCATGACGCCGACGCCCGCAAGCCAGGGCGGCATCACCGCGAAAAAGGCGGGCAGTGCCTGGACGGCAGGGATGCCGGGGAAAATGCCACGTGCGGCGATGCCGATAAAGGCAGCCAGCAGGCCGGCGGGAATGAAGAATGTCGCCGCGATAAAGCTGGCTCGGCGCGCTTGAGCCGCACTTCCTAGAGAGCTGATGCATTGGATCACGTATTGGGTCGCGAAAATTGCACCGATATTCGATACGGTCCACGAAAGCAGCGTGTTAGGGGCAATACCGTGCAGCGAATAAAGACTATCGGGAATGCGAGCGAGCGCCAGGGGATCGTGTCGCAACGTCGCGTAGGCGAAACCAGCCAGCACGAACAGACTCACGAATTTGAAAAACATGTGAATCAGATTGGAGACACCCACGCCGCGGATTCCGCCGAGCGTCACGTTCACGATGGATGCTACCCCGATGATGGATACCCCGGCTTGCACGGAGATGCCTAGAATGGCCGCAAAAATCACGCCGCCGCCCGTGAATGCCGCGACGTTCACGACCACGAGCGCATAGACCATGATGAGCGACACGACAGTTCGCGTGCGCTGACCGTATGCTTGCGCCAACGCGCCGGAAATCGTGTATTCACCGGTCTTCTGGAATTTCGGGGCTAGCAGGAATCCGTACAGTACAAAGGCTATACCGAGGGAAATGACGTTCCAGGACGCGGCAAGACCATGCGAATACGCCGATTCCGCCGTGCCGAGCGTCGAGCCTGTGGCGACAAATTCCGACATCAGAAGTATCCCGACCACGAAGGGCCCCATCATGTTTTTTGCGCTCATGAAGGACGAGGTGTCGGTGGTGTATTTCGCCGAAAGTGTGCCGACGAACGTAGTGAGCGCGATGTACGTTACTACGATCGCCATGATGATCATCGATTGATGCATGTAAGAGTCTCCGTTTATTTTTTGTGCGGGTCAGGTGGCGTTGGGGTTTCAACGCCAGTGCTACGTGATCGGTGCGATGCGCGCGGTGTCGATATCGCGCTAAATGCGCTTAGTCACGGGGCACCAATGAACCACCCTCCGACAACGGATGGACCAGGTGCTGATAGATCCGCAGCCAGCCGCGCGGCGCGGGCGTCCTAGGCGGGACGGCTGAGGCCTTTCGCTTGGCCAGCTCCTCGGCGGACACGTCGAGGTCGACCGAGCGGCGCGTCACATCGATCGTGACGATGTCGCCTTCCTGCACGTAGGCGATCGGGCCGCCGTCCGCGGCTTCGGGCATCACCTGACCGATTGTGAAGCCGCGGTTCAAGCCCGATAACTGACCGTCGGTAATCACAGCGATCTCCGAACCGAGCTGCGCGCCGTTGACTGCCGCGACGAACCACGAAGCGGAGGCAACGCCCGGGCCACCGCGTGCCCCTAGCCGGCGTAAAACGACAACCTCACCGCCCTGGATATGGCCCGCGTCGAGTGCATCGAGTGCTGCTTCCTGGCTTTCGAACACGCGGCACGGCCCGCTGAAGCGATCGGCTTTATCGCCAAGACCGAGCTTCATGATTGAGCCCTTGGGTGCAAGTGAGCCGATCAGGATGACGATCGAAGGTCCCCTGGCCGCCGGCTCTTTGATACTGCCGATGACGTCCGGCCGAAGCACCCGGTGCGGTACTAGATTGTCGGCGAGGGACTTTCCGGTAACAGTCAGCACGCTCGTATCGAGCAGCTCGCCTAGTTGGGTCATGACGGCGGCGGAGCCGCCGGCGGTGTCAAGGTCTTCGATCCGGCCCGGACCGTTCGGCTTGATTGCGCACAGTAACGGCACCGCGCCGTCGAGTTCCCGCACCAACTGGTACACGTTCACATTGACTTCGCCTTCGGCGGCCACGCCTTGTAAATGACGCAGCATATTGATCGAGCCGCTGACGGCGAGACCGACCGTGATGGCGTTGCGAAATGCAGCCGGTGTCATGATGTCGCGCGGGCGCAGGTTTTCTTCGACCATCGCGACGATCCGGCGTCCGGCCTGCGCTGCGAGGTCGAGCATCTTCGGACTGCCTGCGGGCACTGGGGCGCTTCCCGGCAAGGTCATGCCGATCGATTCCGCCATAATGTGCATCGTGTTGGCCGTACCCATTCCGGCGCACACACCGGGCCCCTGGATCGCGACTTCGCACATCTGCTCGACCTGACTGATCGTCTTGTGGCCCATCGCCAGTTCACCTGCGGATTCGAATACGTCCTCGATATCGACTTTTTCGCCATTGATCCGGCCGCAGCCCTGGTAGCCGCCGATTACCAGCACCGTAGGAATGTTCAGCCGCGCAGCAGCCATCAGATGTGCAGGCGCGGTTTTGTCGCAACTACTCAGACACACCATGCCGTCGAGCATTGCCCCCTCAACCGATGCCTCGATGTCGTTGACAATCAGATCACGCGACGGCATTAGATAGCGGCCGCTACGTCCCGCACCGGTAATGAAATCGCTGGGCGCGGTGGTGCCGATTTCGAACGGCAGACCACCGGCATCGCGGATCGCCTGCTTGACGATCCGGGCGACTTCGTCGAGATGGCTGAAACATATCGATAACTCGGACGACGTGTTGATCACAGCGATCTTCGGCTTTTCCATGTCGGCATCGGAAATGCCGAGGGCACGCCATTGTGCGCGACGGATGGCCCAGCGAGTGGTGCCGGGTGCGAAATTGGATCGATAGGTTGTGTTCATCAGGCAGAGCGTTTATGTGTGAAATGAGATGGAAGTCAGGCCGTGTGAGCGACGCTGTCGTCGCCAAGGAAAGCACCGCGGCGAATCAGCTCGGCGCGTACGCCGGCGAACTCGACGCCGCGCACAGGGATTTGTGCAGTCGACGCCATCGCCGCGACCACGCCGGCCGCTTCGCCCATGGCGAAACACACGCCGGCTACACGCATCGACGCGTGCGCGTCGTGAGAAGCCGACGCGCAACGGCCGGCCACCAGCAGGCCATCGAGGCCCGAGGGGAGCAGTGCGCGAAGCGGAATCTGGTAGTAGGTGTCCGGCGCGAGAAAAACCCAGCGAGTGCCGCGCCCTGCGCCATGCTCCTCCACTGGCCAGGCGCTGCAGGCAATGGCGTCTTCAAAGCGACCTTCCTTCAGGACATCGTCGAGCGTGAGCCGATAGTCGCCCGCGACGCGGCGGCTCTCGCGCACACCGATTGACGCGCCAATGTCGGCAATAAAGCATTCCTCATAACCCGGCACGAACTCGCGGAAAGCGCGCAGATAGGCACGTAACTGCCGCCGTCCCTCTACCTCCGCGGCGCTTATTTCCTGCGTGTCGAGAGTATTGGGAGGCACGCCCTCGCGCAGAATCCGCGTAATGTTCAGATGCATCGCATACGGCTGGTTGCTGAATGCGCCGCCAGCGGTGCGAGGTAGAGTCAGGCCGCTCGCCACCGCTCGTTCGAGACACGCGTGCAGTTCGGGGCGCGAGATCTGTCTGGCGCGCGCAACATCGACACCGCCGAAACGGAACATGGTGGTGGGTGCCTGCCCGTTCACAACATCATGTTCGAAATCAGCGCCTGCAAGCGCCGCGATGGTACCGTCGCCCGTGCAGTCGACAATCGCCGCAGCCATGCAAGCCCATCGGCCATCGACACCTTCGAAGACGACACCCGTTACCCGGGCGCCTTCCTTTACGACCGCCACACCACTGCAGTGGAACGCGACCTGGGCACCTGATCCGGCGATCAGGTCATCGGCGATCAGTTTGAAGGTACTTGGATCGTAGGGCAGGGATGCGGTCTCCAGCCAGCGCAGCGGGCCGTTGCTGCCACCGGATGTTTGCAGCCGCTCCGCGATCTCCATGCCGATACCGCCAACTACCGGCGTGATGCGCTCGGGCGACACTGCGTACAAACCACAGATGCTGCCGAGCGTCACCATGGTCAGTGCACCGCCGAGATACCCGTTGCGGTCGGCGATCAGGACGGACGCCCCGGAGCGGGCGGCCGCCGTGGCGGCGGCAATGCCGGCGGGGCCACCACCCACCACCAGTACATCGGGACGATAGCGGACCGGAATGTTGCGGGCCGGTTCCGACACGAAGTCCTGCGCTTGGCGGATAGGCGGAACTATATTGGACCTTTCATTCATAATTAGGATTGCGAATTTAAAGCGTTGAAGATTCAAATCAAGCCCGCCACGTCCCGCTTGGGTCAGGCGTGCTCGAATATGCTTACCCGGTCATTGCTTCAAGCGTGACGTATTTGATTGCCATGATGCAGTGGAGCTTCGCACAATCAATTCGTTAGCCACGCTCTGACGGCGTGGAGGGCCTGCGTGCCCTGCCATTCGACCGAGCAGGAATTCGATCGTCTGATCCGCCATGGCACCGAGCGGCTGGCGCACCGTGGTCAAATCGAAGGCGTCCCACGATGCCTGTTCAATATCGTCATAACCGACAATCCACAGATTGTCCGGAACCAACATGCCGAGCGAACGCGCCGCGTCTATCGCGCCGATGGCCAGGATATCGTTGACGCAGAAAAGTGCGTCCAGACGTTGGCTCGTTCGCCTCAGGAGTTCCTTCGCTGCGGCATAGCCTTGTTGATACGAGAAGGTTTCGACGTCTATGCAATGTGCCGCTGGCAGGATTGAGTTCTTTCCGGCAAGTTGTAGCCGGAAGCCGGTCTGCCGTTCGCGGATCGTCGATGCCGCCGCTGGGCCGCCCAGCAGACCAATGCGACAGCGTCCCGCGTCGGAGAAGTAGCGCGCGACCATGGCGCCGCCCTCGAGGTTGTCGCTCGTGACCTGATCGCAAGCCCAGCGTTCCACCGACCGGTTGATCAGCACTACCGGGGCATTAAGTTCAAGCGTTTCGTAAAGGCGGGAACTTGCATCGGTCGCCGTCGTCATGATCACGCCGTCGACCAGGCTTTCATGGATCGCATCCATCGCGAGTTTCTCGTCGATTTCCTCCGTACTCCACATAACCATGCGCAGAGCGTGAGCACTCAGTCGTCGCCCTATGGCCTCGAGCATTTCCGGGTAAAGCGGGTTGGTGAGACGAGAAACTAGAACTCCAACATTGCCGGTTCGGCTAGTACGCATGGCACGCGCATTGCCGTTCGGACGGTATTTAAGTTCGCGGGCGGCCGCTAGAACGCGGTTGCGGGCCTCCTGATTCACGCGGTCGTTGCCCGTGAGCACACGCGATACCGTTGGCTGCGAGACGCCGGCCAGACGCGCGATGTCATGACTCGTTACTGTTCGCTTCTGGCCGCGTGATTTCACTGTTTCCTCGAGGAAGGCTTGTAATCAGTACAACGAGTATATTGTGAATACGTATTCACGCAAGAGGCGGCCCAGCGGAATTTTGGCGGTGAGTGAGACCAATTTGTCCGCCACTGGCGAAACTGTGAGCGTTGGATCAGGCTTCATTCGTTTAGACGGCTTTGTCAACCTGTCGAGGCTGAGGAGAAAAGACGACGGGAAAGAGCGTCCTCAGAAGGCGTAGGACGGATTTTTGGGCGACTTCGGTGATGTCGCACCACGCAGCGAATCGCGCCGCGAGTTGTTTGCGATAGAGAGAAGCGCGCAGTAGATGCCGTTTCAGTGCGAAGTGCTGACGGATCGGACCGAAGCTCGAAAGGAAAGCCTGCGTGCGTTTCGGGTCGCGAAAGCCTCGCATGCGACGCTCGGGTTCGCGCGTCGGTTGATGACTGTTCTCTGCGCGGTTGTTCAGTCGGGCCGCAGCTTTGACGAACAACCCAATGAACCTGCATCACGTTCTTCGCGATATCCACACCCACGATCGTACGTTTCATGATCGCCACTCCGGTTTGCCTGGGAAGATCCTTATGATCCTCCTGCTTTGGCACTTCGATACCGTCGGCCTGTGAGTGAGGAGGCACCTCCTGGATATCCTCACCGATTGGCGGGGGCCGTTCATTCCATTCACACCAGCATCGGATCGTCTCGTATGTCACGATCACGCCGCGCTCGAAAAGCAGTTCCTCGATGTCGCGCAAGCTCAACTGGAAGCGGAAATACCATCGAACAGCACAGCTGATGACACTAACCGGGAAACGGTGACCGTGATAGAGCGATTTCGATTTCTTCATCGCGCCATCTTATCCCACGGGTCACGCAACCTGACAATGCCGTCCGCTGTGATGCCTCCTGGCGATTGCGTTCTTCATTGACTTCACTTTTCATTGCTCGGCTACGGGCCGAGCGGATCTTCGCGGCAAATGCAAGTCGGCCAGACACGGAAAGGCCAAGATCTCGCGCAGCCTGCGCGTAGGACAAGCGTCACCAATTTTCATTAGACATTTCTCGACAAATGAGCAGTTCTATCCTATTGTGTGAAACATCTTGTAAGTGAATGCAACATTTCGTCCGTCTGACAGCCGCGTTGAAAACTATTGTGTTGATTCTGGTTAGCGGCAAAGAGGTCACTAGTAAATATGTCCCAGAATATGGGTAAAACGGCAAATTAAAACCAGAGAATAAGCCAATATAAGCGGCACTCAGCCGGCCGGTGCGTGTCATGTCAGATACTCGTCGCCGCGTTGCGCTATGTATGGAGGAGAAGGGCAGAAGGAGTCAGAGATCGAACAAGTGCCATGCCACGCATATGCATCCGGTAGGCAGTTATTCACGGCAGTCGTTCAGACGTCTCGTGAATATGGAGTAAAAAGAAAAAATGAATTAAAACGAAGACACGCTTTGGAGACGATCCGCTAATTAGCAGGAAAGCGATTGTTCAAGCGCAGCAGCTGAAGACGGCTGGTCATAGGGAAAGGGGGAAACGGAAAGCCCGTCATTCGACTTCGCTTTTAAATCAAGGCGATTGGGTGCGTTCGACTTATCAGAACGTTCCTTCGTATTGAATGCCGTGATCATCTCTTAAAAGCAGTCGTCATCACGACGACCGTGCAACTCAAGTGAATAACGCGACGCACAGTATCAGGGGGTTTTCGATTTAATGCATTAATTAGTATGGCTAATTTGATAGATGTCACTGGCGAATGGCCGTGGCGCTCACCATCTTGAGGGCGCGACAGCTTGATTGGTGTTGCTGTTTCAAACGATCTGGTAGTAGTCGAGTTGGGTTAGACCGTTTTGGGAGGCGTTACGGTTTCTCGTTCTACTTTTTGCCCAGCCAGATAGAAAACCCGGCCGGCGAAGGAGGCACTATGACGCCGTATTCTGGTGAATAAATAATTTAGGTATCCAAAATGAATAAGGTATATCGAAGTGTGTGGAACGATTCTATCGGTGCCTGGACAGCAGTTCCTGAGACTGCTTCGCCCAGGAAGCGGTGCAAGTCTGCACGGCATAAGATTGTTGCGTCAGCGGTGTCGTGTGCAGCCGACAGGGCGAACGGCGCATCCAGTTGGCGGGCGGGAATCAGAGTCCTGGCGCTCTCCGTCATTGCCACATCGTTCATCCTCATAGGGCCATTGCCTGCAATGGCAGGTACGATCGCCTTCACGGGCGGCTCCGCCTGTGGAGGTATCGGGGGCACGGGAACAGGACCTGACGGCGTGGCCACTTACACCAACCGCGCCCAGATTGACGGGAACGGCTATTACTCGACGGTTGCGGGATGTTCGGCGGATGGCGGCTCTCACCTTGGTGTCACGTTGTATGGCGCCTTTACCACGGTGACCGGTGACGGAGGCACTGCCTTCGGCATGGGCGCAAGTGCGGGGCAATGGGCTTCGGCGTTCGGGCTGCAGGCACAGGCGGTTGGTCAAAGCAGCTTTGCCGCGGGCTTCAATGCCAACGCAGGCGGCCAGGCAGGTATTGCGGTGGGTACCAGTGCCAACGCAGCCGGTATCGGAGCGATTGCAATTGGTTCGGCGTATGGGGGGGCTGCTGTCACCTCCGCCGGTGGCCAGAACGCCGTCGCAATAGGGATTGCCAGCAAGGCGGGCGGTAGTCATGGCACCGCCATCGGCAGCGACACGAACGCGGCAGGGGTCAATTCCACTGCCGCGGGCAGTGCGGCCAACGCTTTCAATCCTGGATCGACAGCGGTCGGTGTGTCGGCGGTTGCAGGCGTCTCGGGCGGTACGGTAACCGACGACACGGCGATCGGTGCCGGCGCGAAAGCAACCGGTGGCAATTCCTACGCGGGTGGCAATGCCGCAACGGCATCGGCAGCCTCGACCGTTGCCATCGGCGACACAGCGACGGCCAACTCGGCTGGGGCGGTGGCGATTGGCCAGACAGCCACCGCGACGGGCGGCAAGGCGGTGTCGATCGGCGTCGGCAACACGGCAACCGGCAATGGCGCGGTGGCCATCGGCGATCCGAACGTCGCCACCGGCACCGGCGCAGTGGCGATGGGAGCGAACAATACGGCGAACGGTCAGGGTGCGGTGGCGCTTGGCAATACCAATGTGTCCATCGGACAGGGTTCTGTGGCGCTTGGCAACACGTCCCAGGCGAACAACGCGGGTTCGATCGCGTTAGGCGATAGCGCTGTCGTGCAGGCGACGGCATCCAGGGGCGTGGCGATTGGTTCGGGCGCGACAGTTAGCAATGCGAATAGCGTGGCGCTGGGCGCCGGCAGCACGACGGCGGCGCCCCATACAGGCACCACTGCGCTTTATGGTGGCACGGCGGCAGGCATTGCCAGCGCGGCCAATGGCATCGTCTCGGTCGGTGCCGCGGGTCAGGAGCGGCAACTGCAGAACGTGGCGGCGGGCGTGATCTCAGTCACCAGCACCGACGCAATCAACGGCTCGCAGCTGAACTCGGTGGTAGCCGGTGTCAACGATCTCGGCACGACCACTGCGAGCACGCTGGGCGGAGGTGCGAGCTACAGTCCCGGCACTGGCAATATCACCGGCTTCAGCCAGCCCGTCAACAGTGTCAGCAACACCGGGGCCGTGACGGGACCCACAGCGCAGACGACCGTTTCAGGTGCTTTGACGGCACTGAATGCGAATGTCGATAACACGGCGAACATCGCGGTCAAGTATGACGCGGCGGGCGGCACCAAGATCACCCTGGGTGCGACGGGCGGAGCGGGTGCCGGAGCGCCGGTGACGATCACCAACATGGCGCCGGCGGCATTGAACGCAACGAGCACGGACGCGGTGAACGGGTCGCAGTTGTTTGCAACGAACCAGAATGTGACGTCAATCGTCAACGGCCAGTCTGGTCCGTTTGTATCGAACAACAGCGTGACAGCAGTGCAACCGGTATCGGGCGGAGCCAATGCCAGTGCCGGTGGTTTCGGGGCAAGCGCGACGGGGGCATCCTCCACGGTGCTGGGCAACCAGTCTACCGACAACGGTAATGCCAATGCGACGGTATTGGGCCAGGGTGCAAGCATTGCGACGGGCACTGCGGGCAGCAATGTTGCGCTGGGCCAGGGCAGCACGGTGACAACCGGCGCCGTCCCCACTACAGGTGCGACCATTGGCGGCACGGCCTACACATTTGCCGGCGGTGCGCCGGCAGGTGTAGTGAGCGTGGGCAAAACAGGGGCCGAGCGTCAGATCACGAATGTGGCGGCGGGGCAACTGAGCGCCACGAGCACGGATGCGGTGAACGGCTCTCAACTTTTCGCGACGGACCAGGCAATCAATACCCTGTCCACCACGGTGACGGCCAACAAGACGCACTACTACAGCGTCAACGACGGCGGCACGCAGGGAGCCAACTTTAACAACAACGGCGCCACCGGCGCCAACGCCCTGGCTGCGGGCGTGGGTGCCCTGGCTTCGGGGGTGAGCAGTACAGCGGTGGGCAAACAGACTCAAGCGACAAACCAAAGTACGATTGCCCTTGGCGATAGCGCGACTGCGACGGGTTTATACAGTGCGGCTTTGGGTTTTTCGGCACGAGCTTCCGGGAACGGTTCGACGTCCCTCGGAGAGATTTCGACGGCATCTGGCGTGTCCAGTACTGCCGTAGGCGTGAACGCGCTGGCTTCGGGCAACAATTCAGCGGCGCTTGGATCAAATTCCGTGGCTGCCGGATCGTTTGCTCTTGCTGCGATGACCGGTTCAAATGCATATGGCGATAGCAGTATTGCCATCGGTCAAAATAGTACGGCGGGTGCTTCCGGGTCGCCAACGGACCAAAACGATGTATCAATCGGCAACGGTACGAAAGCGACCGGCGGCAATTCCTTTGCGAGCGGCACGAACGCAAATGCCTCGGCAGCGAATGCCATCGCTCTTGGCAATACGGCGATAGCCAATTCTGCCGGTGCCATAGCGATTGGTCAGACGGCAACCGCTACAGGCGGCAAGGCCGTGTCGATCGGCGTGGGCAATACGGCCAGCGGCAATGGCGCGGTCGCCATCGGCGATCCGAACTCGGCAACCGGGACCGGTGCGATAACCATGGGCGCGAACAATACGTCCAATGGCCAGGGCGCGGTGGCGCTCGGCAATACCAATACAGCGACAGGCCAGGGCGCCGTCGCGCTGGGCAACGCATCGCAAGCGAACAATGCCGGTTCCGTCGCGTTCGGCGACGCTGCAACGGTGTCGGCCGCGGCGACGCACGGCGTCGCGATCGGCTCCGGCGCCACGGTCACCAATGCCGGCGCGGTGGCCTTGGGTGCAGGAAGCACGACAGCCGCAGCGGTGGGGACGCCAGGCGCGACGATCAACGGCACGGCGTATACGTTTGCCGGCACCACGCCGGCGAGTACGGTGAGTGTCGGCACGGTGGGCGCGGAACGCACCGTGACGAACGTTGCTGCCGGCCGGCTGAGCTCGACCAGTACCGACGCGGTGAACGGCTCGCAGTTGTATGCAACTGATCAGGCAGTCGACACGCTGTCCTCGACGGTAACCGCCAACAAGACGCATTACTACAGCGTCAACGACGGCGGCACGCAGGGCGCCAACTATGCCGACGATGGCGCCACCGGCGTCAACGCCCTGGCTGCAGGTGTCGGCGCTCTGGCTTCGGGGACAAGCAGCACGGCGTTGGGCAACGGTGCCCAGGCGCTGGCGAACAACGCAACCGCATTCGGACTGCAAGCGACGGCTTCGATCGTCGGCGGCGTGGCGATCGGGTCGGGATCGGTTTCAGATCGCACGGTTCTGCCCGGGGTTGGATCGATCGCCAACGGTTCCCATGCGATTCCGTTCAATACCTCCGACGAGACTTTGCTGGGTGCGGTGTCCGTCGGCAGTAGCACCGCCTACCGACAGTTGACCAACGTCGCCGACGGCACGCAGGCGCAAGACGCAGTCACCGTCAGGCAACTCGCGGGCGCATTGTCATCGTTCTCGGTGACGGGCACGAACTATTTTCACGCGAATTCAACGGCGGCCGATTCGCTGGCCGTGGGCGCACAGTCGATTGCAGTTGGACCGACGACCGTCGTCAACGGAGACAACGGCGTTGGTGTCGGCAACGGGGCGGTGGTCGATGCGACGGCGCCCGGCGGCGTCGCGATCGGCCAGCAATCGCATTCGGCCGCGGCCGACGCAATGGCGCTCGGCAGCGGTGCGGTCGCGAGCGGTGCGCAGTCGATCGCGCAAGGTGCCAACGCGAATGCCGCCAACCAGGGCGGTGTTGCTGTGGGCTCAGGCGCGCAGAGTAGCGCCACGGACGCCGTAGCGCTTGGCGCCGGGGCGAGCTCGACGTTCGCCAATAGCGTGGCGCTGGGCAGCGCATCGACAACAGCCGCGGCGGTGGTAACGCCAGGTGTCACGATCAACGGCACAGCCTACACATACGCCGGGACTGCCCCGACGAGCACGGTGAGCGTGGGCAGCCCGGGTAACGAGCGTACGGTGACGAACGTGGCGGCAGGCCGGGTGAACGCGAGCAGTACCGACGCGGTGAACGGCTCGCAGCTGTACGCGACTGATCAGGCGGTCGGCAGCCTCGCCAGCGTAGTGACGGCCAGCAAGACGCACTACTACAGCGTCAACGACGGCGGTACCCAGAGTGCCAACTACGCCGACGACGGCGCGACCGGCACCAACGCGCTTGCGGCGGGCGTGGCCGCCACCGCGGCCGGCGCCAACAGCACGGCCCTGGGTCAGGGCGCGACGGCCAATAACGCCAATGCCGTTGCGCTGGGCAGCGGTTCGACCACGGCTGCGACAGTGGCAACGACCGGCGACACGATCAACGGCACGGCCTACACGTACGCGGGGACTGCACCGACGAGCACGGTGAGCGTGGGCAGCGCGGGTAACGAGCGTACGGTGACGAACGTGGCGGCAGGCCGGGTGAACGCGAGCAGTACCGACGCGGTGAACGGCTCGCAGCTGTACGCGACGGATCAGGCGGTCGGCAGCCTCGCCAGCGTAGTGACGGCCAGCAAGACGCACTACTACAGCGTCAACGATGGCGGCACGCAGGGCGGCAACTACAACAACGATGGTGCCACCGGCACCAATGCGCTGGCGGCGGGCGTGGGGGCAATCGCAAGCGGCGTGAGCAGCTTCGCCGGCGGCAACGGCGCTGCCGCGCAGGCGGACAACGCGCTTGCGCTGGGTGCCCTGTCGAGCGCATCGGTGGCGGGCGGAGTCGCGATCGGCTCGGGATCGGTGTCCAATCGCGCGGTCCTGTCTGGTATCGGTTCAATTGCGAATGGCACCCATGCGATTCCCTTCAACACGTCGGATCAAACGCTGCTCGGCGCAGTGTCTTTCGGCAGCGCCGCCGGCACCACCTATCGCCAGTTGACCAACGTCGCGGACGGCACGCAGGCACAAGATGCGGTCACGATCAGACAGCTTGCGGGCGCGCTATCGTCGTTCGCCGTGTCCGGACAGATGTACTTTCACGCGAATTCGACGGCGGCGGATTCGCTGGCGGTCGGCGCGCAGTCGATTGCGGTCGGACCGACGACGGTGGTCAACGGTGACAACGGCGTGGGTATCGGCAACGGCGCCATCGTCGATTCAACAGCGCCGGGAGGCGTCGCGATCGGCGAAAGCTCGAATGCGGCACAGGCCGACGCGATTGCGCTCGGCAGCGGCTCCATCGCAAGTGGCGCCCAGTCGATCGCACAAGGGGCGAACGCAAAGTCTGCGAATGCAGGCGGCATTGCTATCGGTTCGGGGGCGCAAAGCAGCGCCATCGATGCGGTCGCGATGGGCTCTGGCGCGAGCGCGTCGATGGCCAACAGCGTTGCGCTGGGCGCGGGATCGGTGACGACAGTTGGCGCGTTGAGCAACTACATCGCGTACGGATTGAGCAGTCCGCAGTCATCCGCGGGTGAGGTCAATATCGGCAATCGGCAGATCACCGGTGTGGCAGCAGGCAAGGCCGGAACCGACGCGGTGAACGTAAGCCAGCTTGCCGCAGTCACCACGCAGTTGACCACGCTGATCAACAATCAAAACGGGGGCGGCGGTGCCCCCTTCGCGTCCACTCCTGGTTCTTCACCCGCGTCCACCGGATCGAATTCTTCGGCGGGCGGGCAGGGCTCGGTAGCTTCCGGCTCGAATAGCACGGCGGTCGGCAACAGTTCGCAAGCCAGCGCGAATGGCGCGACCGCGGTAGGCGTCGGCGCGGCCGCGAGTGGGAATAACTCGGTGGCGCTGGGTTCAGGTAGCACGGACGGAGGCCGAAGCAACGTGGTATCCGTCGGCTCACTTAACGATACGCGGCAGGTGGCGAATGTAGCTGCGGGAACGCAGGGAACGGACGCAGTCAACGTGGACCAGCTCAATGCGGGGCTCGCGCAGGCCAATGCCTATACCGATCAACGGGTGGATCAGTTGCAATCGGGAATCAACTCCGTCGCGCGCAATGCCTATTCCGGCATCGCCGCGGCGACGGCATTGACGATGATTCCGGAGGTCGACAAGGACAAAACGTTGTCATTTGGCATCGGCACGGCGGGCTTCCGCGGCTATCAGGCCGTCGCGCTGGGGGGAACCGCTCGTATCACCGAAAACATCAAGATGAAAGCAGGCGTTGGTATGAGCCCTGGCGGCACGACCTTCGGGATGGGCGCGGCGATGCAATGGTAGAGCGCAGAGGCCTTTGTTCAAATGCGGACAACGTGATCGTGCGCCGAACCGGACGTACGAAAAAACAGTATGGAGAACATAATGAAGCAGCTTTCTGGATGGAGTTTATTGCTGAGCCTGGTTTTTCTTGCGGGATGTTCGAGTGCTTCCGGGCCAACGTTTAACGCTTATACGGTCACAACCGCGGATGGTTCCAGGCTCCATCAGGTCGAATGTCATGGGATCTTCGAAGGACCCGCCACATGTATGAAGGTGGCCCGGCAGATATGCCACGGAGAACCGGTTCGGGCGGTGCAGAAGATTGGGCGCCTCCAGCCGGATAACGACGAAGCCGATGTCACGCGGCGGCTTACCTTCGCGTGCGGTGACGCGCCGGATACCCCGGCTGCAGCGGCCTCGCAGCCGGTCGCACCTGTGGCGCAAACGGTTGATCAATTCGTGCTGCAAACCGATACCCTGTTTGCTTTCGGGCAGTCCAGCCTGACTTCGATATTGCCGGGCGGGGCGGCCAACCTCGAGCAGGTCATCGCGCGTATCAAGCAGCGAAGGGGTGTTCAGTCCATTTCGGTCGTCGGCCATACCGACCGCCTCGGGCCAGACACGGTCAACCAGCCGTTGTCACTGGCGCGTGCACAGACGGTACGGGAATACATGATCAATCATGGGCTCGACGGTGAGGTGATTCATGTGGCGGGAGTGGGGTCGCGTGACTCAACAACCCAATGTCCGGACGGCGGGAGCAGGGCAGTCATCGCTTGCCTGCAACCGGACAGGCGGGTCTCCATCGAAGTTCGGGCGCAGTGAGATGGCCCAGTGCTGAACCGACTCGCGATGAACGGGCGAACGTTCGGCGCTGGGCGTGCACGCGCGACAACTGCTAAGTTAAACATATTATTTTGCCGTAGCACCTGCGGATTTTTCGACGAACACGCGCGCAAAAAGTACTCGCCCGGTGGCCACTTTGGTGGTCTGCACGTCATGGATAAAATGTTTCGTTCTTACGACTTCAAAACATTAAGGCCTGCTTATGGAGCGGTATGTGGATCTATCCTTGGTGATGCTCAAAAAATATTGTCATCAAAAATCGGTCTATTAAAATAAGTATTCCTATCACAATAGCATCACTGTTGTGCCAAACTGGTACCTATGAAAACGCGCCAGACACCTTTACCCGAACCTCGCCCTACGGACTTCCCCGATGCCGATGAACTGACCATGCTGCGCGCCTGGTACGCCGGCATGCCGGTCCGCAAAGCCGTGGAACGCTACCTGCCGGACCGCATTGGGGCAGGGCAGTCGGCCCGCGGCGTCCTCGGCGGAATTCACCGACGGTTGTCGAAGGTCGCGCGCGGTCATGTAGCTGGAGCTCAGCTCGTAGACTGATCGTCATCGCCAAGAATACGCAGGATCGACCACGTTCTGCGACCTGTTGGACGGCCACCAACCTGAAATGACGAACGATTACTCAGGTCAGGCGAGAATCAATACGTTAGCAAACGTGTTCACTTTCGAGCGCAACGACTTAGGAGAGCCGAATGAAATCACTGCCTTTTGCTCTCCACAATAGTGGCGATTTCACTGCGGACCGGCCACACGGTCCCACGTTCATGGCTCGGCCTTCGGTTGCGGCGCCACCGCAATGAGGTCTAGTAAAGCTTCATCCGCCGTGACTTCGTCTAATTCGCAGGCCGCCTTCCCGCGTAACGATCTCGCATATTCGTGTCCGTCGATAGAGACGACGTCGGCCGTCGCGAGCAACGCCAGCAAGTTGTCACCGGAGACTTTCTGGACAGTCATTGGTTCCTCGTTTCCCCAATCAATATCCACACCGTTTGCCGCTTCCTCAGTTCGGAAGAGTTCGACCAGATAGGAGCTGTCGAAACTATCGCTATCCGTAACGTATATCAGATGCTGAGGTGGCACGCCACCGCCCCAGCCAAAAATGAAGAATTCGACACCTCTTAACCGTTCAACGAGTGGGTGATTTTCCCCTCTGGCGATACTCCATATTCCGTTAGGACCTCTTCGACTGATATGCGGCGCAATGACGAGTTCAAACACTCCCAGTCGATCGAGCCAGTGAAGTGGTACGTAGGGATAACCCATCAGAATCTTGCAACCGCCCCAAGTGATGTTATTGCCATCCCAAGCTGGCGCCGAGCCGAACCAGTGTTCTCGCGGCCGCATAAAGGCAAGCACATGGGCCGCAACTTGTTGAGTTTTCTTTCCGGCAAGGTTCACACGACGCATGAACCGTTCCCCAGAGCGTCCTAGCTGATCCGCATCGAGCCGAGTGGGAAGGGGCGACATTGCCCATTTGACAATTCCGCACTTCTCGGCCGCTACGATCTCTTCAAGTACGTCGGGAGGAACACCCAACTGTTCCGCGCGGAATGGGAGGTTGTCGAGCGGCCTGTTGAAGCGGGTTGCGTCAGGATCCTCCACTATCCGGTCAATCGACGCCCTCCAATCGTGTCCTGGTCCGTCCCAGATGAGTATCGCTTGCGGTACTTCGAGGCCCGAACGGTTAGCTTTTGGCGTGCCTAGATATATTCGCACGTCTGGGGTGCTTCCGAAGAAGGTGCGGTAGACCGCTGATGCCGGCGGCTCCTGTTCAGCTTTCACCTCTACGATCAAGTCAAGGTCTCCACAGTCCATTGCCCCACGCGCGTAGGAACCGAACGCCCATATCCTCTGAACTCTGACCAACTGGCACTGACGCTGATCAAAGGGAAACCGCGTGCTCCACTCAATTTTCGCTGCGTCGCGGTTGTCTAGGCGGCTGCAAACTCGAAGAAGTACGGCCGTGAAGTGACGTCGGGGATACCGATGGACCACGAGAATCTCCTCTGAATTTGAGATGGGGTAGCCGTGATCGTGGCGCGACTTGAAGTGGGCTGCAGTCAATCAGAATCGCATTCCGCTTATCGTGCACGGATCTTGTGCGAGCTATAGCTGTCGACGTTATGATATCCAGGAACGTTTCTGCCAAGATAGCAACATGGAGCATGGCGGCTCGATAATTACAGGGCTTGTCCGCCGATTGGTTGTGCGGCCGACTTGGTGTTCTTGATTGGTATCGACATATCCGGTTATTTTCTACCACTGGACAGACACGATGAGGCATCAAAAAAAACAAGAAATTGACATACCAGAAGGATATGTTAAGGGTTCCGATATCGACCTTTCAAAGTGGTCTACGGAAACGCTTGCGGTTGACCTGGTCGGCAATGTTCGTTGCATTCTCGGCTATAGACGCGACGAGCAGCCACACGACTTACCGTACTACTCTCCACTCGTCGCGCTTCGAGATGCGCGCGGGCGCGAAGCGCGTCGCTTCGTCGAACTCAGGCATGGAGCGTTGACAATGTCGCGCTTCCTCGATAGCGAGACATACTATCGCGTACTGGAGGACCGATATCTCCTCTTACCGGCAGCAACGAATTCGTACTTTGGCGTCCTCGCGACCGGTACGCGTGACGAGGATATGGACCTTACCTGTTCGTTGTTTGGTGGAACATACAAGGAAATCGAGGCCGTAGCAATTGCGCTCGGGCACATAACGGGAAGGTTGTATCACGAAACGGTGAGGTTGCCACGTCTAACTTTTTCTAAAAGCAGAAGTAACAGTTGTGAGCTGACTGGATGCCTTATACCGAAGAATTTTCCTTACTTGGCGTTTGAAGGCTCTCAATACGAGTGGGGACACGTGTCGTTGTTCGGATTCTATAGATTGCTTTCTTTTCTATGCTCAACGACGAGAAACAATGCGGTTACGAATGCTTTAATCGAGAAAGGGATTCCGGCGGAAACGTTGACCCGGTTCACGGGCGGCACCACTCTATACTCGAATCCGATACCGTATCCAGATCGCTATTGACCTTGCTTCTCCCGCGAACCGGCGCTTGCTAGGCATGCATGCCGTTGCGTCAATGTCGGTTCGGCGCAGCAACTTGGCGCAGATGGCTATTCGACTGTGTTGGCATTGAAGCAGGGCTTCTATGCCTGTGCCGGGCACTTCAGTGACTCAGTCAATCTACCGCAATGAGCCACCGACCGTAGACCATTCAGATTTTCTTGCCCGGGGGGCAACCCGCGACGCATTCGTATGCGTGAGCGTTTGCGAGTATCTGGCTGCTAGCACGCGCGGTCGCCACCCTGCGCGCGTACGGCATTGCAACACTGGCGGACCTCATCGTACGCATCCTCCACCGTTGGCAACGGTGGAAAGCCATTCCGGGCTCGGTCCCACCAGTGCGCTACGCATCGAGGCGTTCTTCGCCGCACACCGGTGTTGACAGAGCGAGCGAGGGCGTTCAATGCCCTCTGGTCGGCCAGAGGCATCGTGCCGTGGGAGCAGCTGTGATTGCCGCGCGAGGCCGACGGTTCGGCCGGCACCTATTGTGCGCCGCACGCGACCTGCACACTCGACGCGGACAGCGATTGCTAGGCGGTGCAGGCGTGGTTGTCGCTCGCGACAGAGGACGCGGTTGCCTATCGCGCATTCCTGAGTCGACCGACGCCGCGGGAAGGATGGGTGGGACCGGTCCGGCCACGCAGTGCACTCGGCTGGCGCTCGTCCTCGGGCGGCCTGTCGGCCCGCTCGGCCGCCTACGCCCTGTCCGCGCTGGGCGCGCCGTTCCGGTGGCTCATCGAGCAGCAGTGCCTGCTTGCGAATCCGTTTGCCGGCGTGAAGGTGCGGGGCAGCGCCCGCGCTGGCGTGCTCAACACGTCGCATGTCTTTACTGACGGGGAGTGGCCGCTGATCCTCGCGATCGTCAACGGGCTTGAGTGGTCCTAAGGCCGGCCGCCCACCGCGGCCCAGCGGCTGTGCTTTGTCCTGGACGTTCGGCTATGCAGTGGGTCTGCGTGCGAGCGAACTGGTTGGCGCGACGCTCGGCGATGTCGAGACGGATGCGCGCGGCGACCACCGGTTCAGTGGTTATCGGGAAAGGGCGCAAGGCGGCCAGAGTCGCTTTGCCGCCACTAGCCCGCACGGCGCTCGCGCCATCTTCTCGATCGCCGGCTACCCGTGACGCCCAGCCGCTGGCGCCCGGACAAACCGTTGATCGCGAGTCTCGTCGAAGACGGTGTGGCGCGCATCACCAGCGTGTGACTCTGGAGCGTGTTTGCCGCGAATCTTTGCCAAGGCTGTATGCGCGCCGTTCCGCGGGACAGAGCGAGCCAGCAAACGCGGGCTATTTCTTTCGGATGATAATCCCAGCGGACGCGCGAAGCATTCATAATATGATTCCGTTGCGCCGACTGAATCAAGACCCTTGAGGGTCCTAGCGGAAAGCTTGGCCAAGTTAAAAAACGCGGTGATGGGAGAGGACGTTGAAAACAAAGGATGAAGCGCTTGAGCTAGTCAGAGTTGCGTTCGTGCAGGCCCAACGTAAGATGGGCGCAGGCACGACAACGATGTCTTTGGCGGTATTGAAAAACCGTCTTTTGCAAGTGACGGACCGCAGATTCGATCCGAAGGAATTCGGCGCAACAGACATGCGCTCCTTTGTTGCCATGCTTGAGCCTGACGTCGTACTTAGCGAAGATACGATGCACAGGGAGGTCAAGTTCATTGGTTCGTCTAAGCAAAGCGAGGGCAGCACGACAGCTTTCACTAGCAAACGGTTCACGACGAAGCGCCCAGTAGACCAAACTCCCGAACAGATGCTAAGGCGCAACGGTCGTATACGGGATGACCTTTGGACAGCAGTGATGGACTACACGAGCGCTCAAACCTACGTTTGGGACGAGCGTCGGGGGCTCGCGAGATCGTCGAAAGGGGGTGAGGAATTGCCGGTTATGCCCACTCTGACCTCAGTAGAACTCGGCGAATGGCGCCGCACCTTCCTGACTGAGCACCGCGCTGAACTGCAGGGCGGTGAACTTGCAAGCTCGCAGCGATGGCAGGAACTTGGGCTTGCTACGACTTATCTTCCGAGTCAACTGCAACTGCCTTGGAACCGCGAACTTGCTCTTCGAGTCCGGCAGCGCCTCCATGAGTTTTTTTCTCGCCTGAATCCGAAGGCATCGAGCATATCCGTAGCGGCAGAGACGTCTTTGGAACCCGACCAGGCGAAGGATGCGTTGGTAGAGTCGCTAGCTGCGGCCAAGGACCGTGGGGATGGCTTCACAGTCGGTGAACTGCTCGCGCAGCAGTTCCCCAGTGCGGCTGATGGGCAAGAAGAGGGCATCCTTGCTCGAATCGTCAGCGCATGGGCCGCTCCGCGAGGGCTATTCCTCGAACCAGCTTCGCTCGCAGAGTTGACTGAGCGTTTCGACTCGTTCTCGAGAAACAATCTTGCAACCGCATTTGTAAATGCAATACATCGCATCGATGCAGCGGACCCAGAATTAAATGAGGCAGAGCGGGATTTTGTATTCAAGCTGAAAGACGACATCGCCGCGGTATACGACATAGGAAAACGATCTCCTACCGAAGTATGCAAGGCCGCGCTTGCCAAGTTAGAGGAATTGCTTGCCAAGGGAAGCGCATCCGTGACCCGCTTTCTGCGAACGACGCCGGCGACGGCAAAGGTTGCGTCCATCGATCTTTTGCGTTTGGCACATCGTCTCCAGCCGATGCTTGTGGCCGCCGAACGAGAGTTCTTAAGTGACTTGGATATTTTGATTGGGCCTGCCTTTCGCAAACTCTGTGAGGCATATGAGCGCAATGAAGATTCAGAGGTCATCCGGCGGGCGCCAGAGTACCTCGAAAATATAAAAATTCATCGTCCGATCTCGCCCGACCCTCGCCTCGGCAGCCGGATTTGGCTGGCTTTGGTGCAGCCCGTCTTGGATCATTTGACGACCCTCGTTGAGGAAGCGACATCTCGCGGCGAAGTTGCGCTGGCACCAGCCTTATCGTTGAGAAATCCAAGCACTAAGGCGGATCTTAGGGCCATCGGATCCGACATCTACCTATCGTTCTCACTTCGGAATCAGGGCAAGGGACACGCCCGCGACGTGTCATTGCAACCAGTGGCGAACGGGGACGGGGCCATTTTCGAATTGACGGTCAACGAGCCGATGGGACCCTTCGATGTGCCACCCGGGGGCGAACAGCTTGTACGATTCCGTCTGGTCTTGTCGGAGCCGCGCAGTGAACTTCGTATTTTGATCCAATGGGCCTGCGTAACAAGTATGGGGAAGGCAGCCGTAGCGAAGGACGAGTTACTTATCGCGCAACAAGTCACGGAACCCGACTGGGAGGCGCTACTGGCGGATCCACCGTATACGCTCAATCCTATCCGCCGACCCGACCGACTGTACGGTCGCAGCTCAGCTCTAGGGAAGTTGCAGCTAGCCGCGATGGCAGGAACATCCACATTTGTCTGGGGCCAGAAAAGAATAGGCAAGACCTCTCTGCTCCAGGTGCTTTCTGCAAAGCTGTCGGCACGTGCAGACACGACCTGCATACTGCTTCGTATGGGGGAGTTGGCATCGCTGCACGAAGGTCAGCTTGCCCATCGAATCGCCCGTCGCCTCGTTGACAAGGCGGAGGCTGGAGTAGACGTGCCGTCTGAAGCGGAGTTCGGTGCAGGCATCAATCTTTTGGTGCCTTTCGTTGAGCATCTGTCTGCCTCAATGCCCGCGCACAAGTTTGTCGTTATCATTGACGAGTTTGATGATCTCGACTCAGCCTTTTATACCGGCGAACGCGGTAGACAGTTTATGAAGGGCCTTCGATCAGCCTCGGAGGCCGGTTTGACGTTTTTCTTTGTTGGCAGCGAGAGAATGGACGCCATCTACTCGCGTCATCAAACCGATTTGAATAAATGGACGAATGTACGCCTCGACCGGATTGACAACCCTTCCGATTGTCGTGCGTTGATTGAAGAACCGGTGAAAGGAGTTATCGAATTCGATGCTGAAGCTGTCAGCTTCATTACAGGCTACACTGCCGGCAATCCATTTTATATTCATAATTTTTGTTTTCAACTCTTCGAGCGATGCTTGCAGGAACACCGCACATTCGTTGATGCGAACGACACATCCGCGGTGAGGCATCAACTCTTAAGGTCTCTCGGGGCGACGAATTTCTCGCATCTTTGGGAAGACAACCCTGTTCTTGAGATCGAAGAAAAGCGCAGGGAGAGTGCTGAAAACTGCGTTGCATTGTGCTGTGTTTCAGCCCTTGGCGGCAGATACGAGGCACTTGATGAACTCATGGAAGTGCAAGAAGCATTGCCGATTGCCGCCGAAGATCGCGCAACCGCGACCGAACTACGCCGGGCGTGCGCGCGGCTATTACAACGCAGCGTACTTCAGCAGCTGAAAGATGGCGACGGCCAAGTAATTTCTTTGCAAATATTTCGAGAGTGGCTCGGCGAAAATGCGCGATCCAAACTGATACCAGTCTGGACTACCTACAAGGATGCCCAGCGCAAGGCCGAAGATAGCGAGCCAACGGAGGCGATTAAGCTTGAGCCTGCCGACAGCGCATTCCCGATAAACGAAGACGACATGCTGGTAGTGGCACAACGGCTGATCTATTGCGGCAAGCAAAAAGATGTCGCCGAGATCAAGTCGTGGCTGCGCCAGTTCGACGACGACAGTCGCATCGAAACTGCCTTTTTACTGCTTCAACGAGTCGCAGAGCGTGGCTTCATCAATGAAGGAATGCGTGCTCGAGGAATGGCCAAGATTGAGGAAATGGTTATCGCCAAGCGCCGAAATATTGGTAACGGCACATGGACTATTATCAAGGCGCGGCGCGATAACCTCGCGATAGGCTATGTCGACGCTGAACACAAGAGTGGCGCTACCATGGCGAGAGAAGCCAAGAGTATGTTGCGCCCGGGAAAATGTACACCGGCTGTCGAACTGGACGGATGGATGCGTTCGCATGCCGACGCCGACGCACTGGTGACAATCGTAGACGACTTCGCCGGGACCGGCGGAACTTTGGTCAAGGGCATGCACAAGTTTCAATCGAGTGTCTCGAAAGACGTTTGGGATCATTACGTAACCGATGGCCGTATTTGCCTCTATGTTATGTTTGCGTTTCCAGAGGCTCTTGAAGCAGTTCGTGCTGAGTTTCCTGGAATTGAAGTCTCTGCCGCAACGGTATTGGGCGACGACCTTAGGGCCTGCGATGACGAGGCGGGGATTTTCGAGGCGGAGGGCGATCGGAACTTTGCGAAAGACGTGTTGCAGCAGATTGGTAGAGAACTTTCTCCAAGTGCTCCTCTTGGCCATGGCTCCATGGGTGCTTTGGTTGTCTTTCACAATGCCACGCCGAACAACACTTTGCCTATCTTTTGGAGCGGCGGGTCAGTACAGGAGCGACCTTGGAAGCCGCTGTTTCCAAGGTCGTAATAACGTTTGGATGAATCTCCCGCAGTGTATGTCGATCGGTCCGCAGCTTGCTGACAGCTACGGCGGGAGAGCATGACTTTGATGCCACATTCATGCGCCGTACACCGCGGCCCGCTGTGCGGCGCGGAGTTGCTAACGGTGCGCACGACCTGCGTGGAGCTTGAATGTCTTTGGGTATGGACAGGATGCGTCACACACTTGCGACTCGCGCTATCGAGCGGCGCCGAACTCACCGTGATGCGCAACAAACTTGGGCGCGCTACAGAGTCATCCACGTCGATAAATTTGCGCAGCAATGAGGTGAAACGGGCGCAGTAGATCGCTAGCGCGTTCGCGCCAATCCTGAGCAATGGTTGGCAACCACGCCAGCTAAATTTGCGATCACAGACGCCAACTACTCAAGATGACCCGCAGTGACGGTAAACAATCCTTCAAATGACACATCTGACAAACGGGAACAAATTTGCCTAATAGGATGGCAACGGAACCAGCCCGTTTACTGCGGGAAATACGCGCCCGGCACGAGCAAGCGCGGCCATGAACGTCAGGTGGGCCCTCCAACCGCGATATTCGGGATCGTCATCGATACCGAGCGCACGGTCACCCGCCGGCGAGAAGCGAATCAGCTGTTGGTCGATGCCTTGTCGGCCGAAAACCCAGCACCCGATGCGGTGCCTTGATAGCATGACGCACAGACGGCCCGCGTCGAGGTGGAACGCGGTTGCATCAGCCCTTCCCGACAGGGGATGATGCACGAACATGAATGAACGCTCGATCCCCTGGAAGCGATTGGCGGTCTCGACGAACACGCCTGCCATTTCAGGCCTCAGCCGTTCGCGCAGGGCATTGACTTGGCTCACATGCGCGCAGACAACCCCGATCTTGTCGGGCGTCACTTCCAAGACCTGACCGTCATCGCTCATCCAGGCGCGCCGGCGCAGCAGCCTCGCAATCGAATCGACAAGCTCTTGTGCAAGCTCACCATCCGCCTCTCCGGTGATCTGCGCGGGCAGTTCGACCATGACGATCGATGACCCGGCCGCAACCGAGTCGAGCGCGGCGTCGAATGGCATGATCCCGGCGACCGAGAAATGCACCGATCGATCCTGACTCATCGCCCGGAATGGCATGTCCGGGTAGAAGGCTGGCTGAACGAGGCTGACGGTATCGGCGTTGAGGCGGCGTGAGACCGGCAGGTCGAGCTGAAGTACCGATGGATGGCGCTTCACGAGCGCTGCTGGGCATGAGACCTGTGGGCCTGCCGGGTCACAGCGCCAGCGCTCTATCTCGCAATTGACGAAGGGATCGATCTGGCCCGGGTCGCCGATCAGCACGTGCCGTGGCGCAAGGTTCGAGATTAGCTGGAAACGATAGTCCGGAAGCTGGAACGCCTCATCGACGATCTGGACATCGAAGCAGGACTCGGCCGTCTGTATCCATGACCATTTCGCGGCGTTTCCGATCGTGATTGACGGCTGCTGCGGCAGGCTCGGTACGTCATGCACGACCACCAGATTGGGGAGACTTGCGACGTCCGCCGGCAGAGTGAGGCCGCGCCGGGCAAACAGATGGATAGGCAGCGATTGCGCGTTGCCGGCGAGCCGGCGCGTCAAATCGAACGCCTGCTCGTTGGTCTGGGTGACGACCATGCAGCGCTGATCGAGCATGGTGGCGCTCTGAAGAGCGACGCGCTGCGCGACGCCGGTCTTGCCGGCGCCGGGAGGTGAGCGCAGCACCACTGCGGGCATACCGTGCCACTGGCTGGCGAGGACTCGCTCAAGAGCCGCATCGGCCGCGGCCTGTGGATCGAAGGGCTCGGTCATGCGAGGCTTTCCACCGCGGCGACCAGATTTGCTGGCATGGGCCGGTTGACCGGGGTCGGTGCCGGCGTCGTATCGCCATGCGTCCAGGGCTCGTTGGTCAGTCGCGCACTCATCTGGTTCAGCTCATTGCCAATGCCTTTCCAGTGGGGTGCCTCCGGTCCGAAATCGAGCGTGATGCCTGACGACATGCGTTTCACCGCATTCTTGCCGTGGAGCACCGTGCCGGTGACCCACGTGAAGGGGCCACGCCGTTCCACATCGTCGATGCGCAGTGATATCTTTGGGTCATCCAGCGTCCACAGCTCATCGCCGGTACGAAGGTGAAGGCTGTCCTGATGGCTGGACAGCACAAGCTCATATTCAAACATGCGGGGGCGGATCTTTTCTTCCCCGATGTCGACCACCTGCGCGCGGAGCACGCTTCCACTGACAACGCCCTTTTCACGCGCGGCGCGGTCATGGCGAAGCATGCCTGCTTCCAGGTTGGACACAGCACGCTCTCGTGAGACCATTTTCATGGCGCCCGCCTTCGGTCTGTCGTGATACGGCAGATGAAAGCCTGCCTCACGCGCTTCCATGAAACGCGCGAACTCCCGCGCTTCCTGATCGGCCAGCGCATCGAGCGCGGGATTCGGCTGCCAGCGGGGTGCAGTCAGCAGCGAGATTGCCCGCTGGGTGCCAGCATAGACCGGACGGATCACGCCTTCGAGCATATGCTGGATGCGTGTATGGTGGAACGCGATCGCGGACTCATGCTCGCCGGCGGAGCGGGCGCGATTATAATCTTCAATCGCCGGCTGCAGCGTGTTTCGATCGAACCGCGGGTCGGTCTTCACTGCCATTGGCTGTGTTTCGGCGGTAGCTACAGCAGCGAAGATATCGCGCCCGGCGGGCGGCTCGATCCAAGTCAACAGCGATCCGAGGTGCTCATCCTCAGCTTCCTGCTGCCCTGTCGCATAGTGCGCCCTGAGTGCTGTCGTCGCGCCGATGAGGGCCTGCTGCCCGGCCACCGGCGAACGCTCGCCAGCATAGGTCCACAAGGTGCCGAGCCGCTTGATATCGTCCTCGTCGGTGAAGCGAAGGCGGTCGGCGAGCGTGTCGAGATGACCCAGTGCGCCAGCAGAGGATACCCAGATCTGCGGGAAGGTGCCGCCGGCCAAGCATTCGGCGTAGTATTGTTCGAAGAAGGGCAGCAGCCAACGCAGCAGGGCATATTGATCGTCACGGCGACGCGGATCGGCGACAACATTGATTTCGGGCGGATGGCCGAATCGACCAAGCGCTGCGGCATGCACGGAAGTATCTTCACCCGCCATCGCGAGCAACGTCAGGATGCGCGCGTGGGGCTGTATCACCAATTGGCGCTGCGAAACGATCGGCACGGCCTGGCCGCGCTGAAGCGCCCGCAAACGTGCTGCGACGTGGACAAGGTCAGCCATTGGAGATCCTATCGAGCAGCAAGGCCGCAGCGCGGAGTTCTGTCGCGAGAGCGGCCTCGGCACGGTTATCGGGTGGCCGGCCGCGGCCGTCGAGCAAGTCGAGCGCTCGTGTAATCGAGCCCGCTGCAGCCAGCTGTTCGGCGGCAGCGTCACCAAGAATGATCGGCTGCCCGGTGGCGAGCGCCTGTGCGCGACAGCGCTCCCACAAAGCGCAATGCTCCTTGCAGTTCGACTGGTAATTGTTAGGGATCTGATCAATCACGTGTCGATCGGCAAAGCTCGCGCCGGCAGGTACTAATTGCTCGACTTCGTCGAGGTCGGCGGGCGCGGCCGACAACGCCCGCACGAGCGAAGCGATTTCGGACTCGGCTCGCATCGACGCAAATAGTCGTGGCACGAATGACCCCGGCGCGCGAAGCACCATATCGATGCGGTCACCGGCGAGATCGGGATCATGGCCGCGGCTATCGAGATGCTGGCGCAAAGCGAGCGTTCCCACCGCCGCTTCCCGGCAGGCCGCACGAATGTCCGCCTTGTCGGTTTTGCCTCCACGATCGGCGTAGGACTTGATGACGCCAACCCGATAGGAGCGCGCGTCATCGCTCGCGACCATATAGTCGAGTTCGATCGCGTGTGTGACGCCGACCAGTGCCAGCGGCAGGCGAGGATTGAGAATGAGATTCGGCGCGAGCGGGTTACCCGCGTGCTTCATGTCCAGCAGCCGCTGGGTTTCCAGTTCACGCCGCTGGCGGGCGAGCGCGCCGTCACCTGGAGCGTGATCCGCGACCGACGAGATCTTCACCTCGCTTGGAGCCAAATGCCCCTTCTCACGGTAGGCGGTCAGAAGCGAAGCCCCGCCATATTCCAGCAAACGGCGCTCATAGGCTTGGCTCAGGGTCATCGCGAACGGCGACATGATGTCGGGCTCGGCATTGAAGACGTGCTTGATAACCTCGGTCGGTGTGAGACCCGAGATGACGATGGCACGGAGCCGGGTACAGCCGGCGTTGCGTGCCACGCTCTCGATTCCGCGCGCACCGACCTCGACGGCCGGAATGCCACCGCGAAGGCGGGCAAGGCGCGCGTTGGCGGGCGTCACCGGATCGCCCTCTCGGCCGCCTTGGTATCAACCATGACGGGGCGCCCCCAGAATTTGAAGAAGGTACTACTCGACAAAAGCCGGGCTGCAGCAGCTCGTCGTTCGGAGAGGTCAGCCTCTTCAAGCATTGTCAGTTCGGCTTGGGCAGCCTCGGTCACGCGCTTGGGATCGATCGGCTGACCTGTGTCATTGGCACCCGGGATCGACCGCGCGAACGGGAACAGCAGTCGCTCGACGCTCTTTGCCTCTGCCGCTCCAATCTCGTGAAGGTGGGCGAGCCGGCGAGCGAGGCTGGTCGCGATCCGCAAATTGTCAGTGCGCATGCTGCGCGAGCCGATGATGCGGCGCTCCAAGCTCCAAGTGGAACTCGTGAGCAACCTGGGAATGGCGGCAAGCTCGGCGGCGCTGATCGCTGGAACGATCCATGCTGGTCGCGCGGCTAGATTGCGGCGCGCTGCATTTTCTTCGTCCCGCCTGAGGCTAGCAAAGCGCGACGGCGAAGGCCGATCGCCGGTGAGCGCGGCGGTCAGGTCGGCGATGAGGGCTGGCGGAGCCGGGGCACCCAGGTCGTCAAGGGCATCGAGCGCGAGTTCGCGAAGCGGCTTGCCGGGCTTGCGCGCGCGGGGCGTCGCGATTTCGCGCGCTTCGAGTTCACTGAAGCGAAGCGCATCGGAGAGACGCTGATATTCGGCCGTCAGCTCGGTGATCTTCGCTTGCGCCCGCTCTCGACCTGTCTGATCCCTTGCTCCCAGCGCCTTGGTCAGCTCGGCATAGGCGTCCTGTTGCCGCTTGGCATTGCGCGAGAGTTGATCAGCAAGGGATAGGGCACGGGACATACACCCAGTATAGTCTTCCACGCTCTTCCATGCAATACCATGCTTGTCTTCGCTTATGCGCGTCCAAGCCATTGATTACTCAGCGATTTGTCCATGGCCTCGGAAATTTAAGGCCATATCAACGCTATTTGGCGAAGCAGAGGACTGACTCGGTCGCGCCCGATGGGCGCTTGTACGACTGGCGGCCCGGGTTGATGTCGGACATGGAGCGCAGATGAAAATCCTCACGCCGCTTGAGACTCAGACCATGTCGCCCCGCAATTTCAGAAATGATTTTTGGCAGATCGTTATGCACGTCCTTGTAGTAGGAATCCTGCACGACGAGGACTGCGCGACTGCCAGGCTTCAGCGCCTCCGACATGCGTCCGATTGACCGCGACATCTTGTCGAAATAGTCAAGGTGAGTACGATAGTAATATCCGCCTGAGGCCTTCGACGGGTGCTTCTGCAGCGTTTCGAGGAAGCGGGCGCATGTTTTCCCCCATTTTTCATCGATATCTATGGAGATGCCCGGCACCTGGGTCGAGCCGATCATCTGTTTGCCGAGCGCTCTCGCGTCCGTGCTGAGCAGCGGCCCCAGCACGGCAAGTTCGATTCGCGTTGCCGCGGTATAGTCGATTCGGGTGCAATAGGGCGGAGAGGTCAGAACGAAATCGACGCTGCCTGGATCCAGTTTCATCGAGACCGTGTCGGAGAGGTTGATTTCGCACTCTCCGGCACGCGGCGTGTCTGCATCAAATTTCGATGCCAACGCTGCCGACATGTCCCTTACATTCTCCTCAAAGCAGCGTGCAACTGTCTGCCGGGACACCGCAATGCGCGCTTCGGTCTGCTTCGGTATGCGAAGCCAAGTCGGGTTTGATGAGCGGAACGGTGCGACAAGCTTACGGCAAACGGCGAACAGCGCAACATAGAGCGTCGCTGCCGTGCCGGAAATCCTATCGAGATGGACACCCTCAGGCGATTTGGTCATGCTGCCGACTAGGCTGCGGCGGATATTCTGCTCGATGCCGCGGATGAATGAAGCCGCGGAGGGTTTGAACCAG
The DNA here is from genome assembly GCF_046026675.1 of Paraburkholderia sediminicola. Lineage (GTDB taxonomy): Bacteria > Pseudomonadota > Gammaproteobacteria > Burkholderiales > Burkholderiaceae > Paraburkholderia > Paraburkholderia sediminicola_F. The sequence goes on from NZ_JAQQEY010000003.1 coordinate 209,468, forward strand.
CAGAGTAAGGCATCGTTCGGGTGCAGAGTCGGCAGCGCGGAATGGGCGTGCGACACGATGGTTGCAGCCAGTGGCTGAAGATGGTCGGCCTCGCTTGGCGGCAGCAGCCGCGCGCGCGCGACGATAATCATCGCCGGGTTTAGATCGATACCGACCGAGGTCAGCCCGAGACTGCTCGCTGCGTATGTGGTGGTACCACTGCCATTCCAGGGGTCGAGAATGACCGCGCCGCTCTGAAGCTTGGCACTTTGCAGCAACTCGCGCGCGAACAATTCTGGGAAGCCGGCGTAATAGGGAAAGAAACCCTCCCAGCCAGTCTGCAGCCGCTTGTTGCGCTTGGGTGAGAGAATGCGAAGCTTTGGCGCCATCAGTAGCCCCTTGCACTGGCGTGCATCGAAATTATCAGCATCATGGAGTCACGTATCCGCGTTCCCGGCGAACCGTAATGCCGAGCCGGATTAGCTCAGCCGGCAACAGCGCTGCTTGAACCAACGCGACCGGCGGGGTGCCCGAGAGCGCCGCGAAGGCACGATCGTAAATCGCCACGCAGTCGCCGGTGGTCAAGCGCGAGTTGAAGAGAATGCCGTCGATATCGTTCATGTCAGCATGCACTGTTTCTGACAGAGCTTGCCCAGAAGCGTGAGTGCGTGCGCGATTGGCGTCCGTATCGATCCCAACTTCGTAGGGCGCGGCACCTCGCAGATCGAGCAGGGCCAATTCTCGGCTCGAACTGATCGACGTCACGCACATTTGTTCCAGGTGCGGGCGATAGAGGAAGCGCCTCGTTTTGCCTTCGAAACGGTCGCGCACAACTGCCTCCGCGAATGCAGTCGGAAAATTGTCAGCAGCATAAAGCACTCGGAACGCTCCTGAAGGGCTTGAGAAGCGGCTCGATCCGAAGCCCGTGTTCGCGGGCGTAGAGCGATGCCGGCTTGGCAAAATGCGCGGCCAGTTGTCGATGCTGGCTTCGACTACCCGCGCTCGCAGCTTAGAGGTGACGATCTTCACGTATAGTCAAACGCGCCTTCCGCCGCGCTTTTTACCATTAGGACATCGCCTTCGCGAAGCTTGTCGATCGGCGGCTTGCCGTCGGTCATGCGGTTGGGAGTAACCAGCCATTCCCACGTTTCTTCGGGTGACGCGAACAGTGGCGTGATGACGTCGAGACCGTCAACAGGCCTCCGTCGCTCGAACTGTCGAAGCGGGTAGAGAAAGTTGCGAAGGCCCTTGCGGAAGGCGAGTATTTTGTTTGCCTTTCGCCAGTTATCGAGCGTCCCGCGCGAGATTTGTAATCGGTTGACCAACTCTCCAGCGCCGACGACGTCGCTCTCGACCCAGTCCGCGGCCTCGTCATCGACCGTGATCGCATTGAGCAGCCGGACACCTTCCGCGGCCGAGACGACAGGGCCTATGCCACTACCTCGTAGAACCTTGCCCGTCGGCGTGGACGACCGCGTCGCAATTTTTCGCTCGCGTCCGCGACTGGCCTTAGCCGATGCCGGTACCGAGACGTTCAATGCGGCCGCAAGGCTTAACAGGCTTGCCATGTCCATGCGCTCGACCTTGCTCTCGATCGCCTTCGCCAGAGCGGCTCTGGCCGGACGCGCCTGCTTCAGGGCATTCATGACATGTCCTCCTCTAGGCAAAATGGGCTAATTAGGCAAATTATACAATAATTAAGTTGCAGTTCGCCGCAAAAATTTGCAGGTATAGGCCCATCGTTGCTCCAAGCGTTCATGGCCGGCGTTCGAAGGCAGGAGCGCGGCAACAAGCTCGGATCCTTACGAGAAGGTATCGACAACGCGCTATTGCCTTGGTCGAGAAGAATATTTCTCACGTTCAGGGACTGTGAAGGCTAGTCGCGCGTTAGTGGGAATTGGCAGACAGGTTTTTCCTCGCCGATATTGAAAGGTTGTGCACACTTCGCAAGAAGTATGGATGTCTGCAGTCGTTGGTCGTCAAGACATAGTAAATCCGCAAGTGCTGTCGTTTCCGTCGGAGCAGACATATCCGCTCTGATTTCGTCAACTATTAGCAAGCCAAGTCTCTACCGACGCGTGAAACGAATCGATTAAGCTAGATGTGTAATCCAGCAGGTCGGATATTGTATTTTCACGAGGGTAGTCTAAGAGACCGCCGTGGGCGATCTCGTTACGCCGATTGAGCAGCTCGTTCAACTTCGAAAAGTCGACATTTGTGACATCCAATCCGATTATGTCGCAGTTTAGTGTCGCCACTTCCTTGTTGACATTCGAGTATGTCATTACAAGTTCATCAAAATTAGATAGATGACTGATGGGCGTGTCAAACCATTCTTTCATTTTTCCGGAGAACTCAGATACGGCTAAGAATTTTCCGGCATTCACCCTCTTTGACACACGTCCAAATTGCATCGCATTGAACAACCCTTGCAAGAAGGAATCGAAGAATCCCTCTTTTTGCAACCAGAGCGCCGCATATTTCCCACTGTACCTTTTCGCCTTCTGTCCAACGTGGCACTGCCGTCGCAAGCAGATAGCGCACGTCAATCTAAAATAACCTTCCCACGCCGCATATATGACCGGAACCGCCATCAGGAATAAAAACGAATCCTTCTCCGTGTTATTGTTGATGCAATGCAAGCGAATATCATCCAGCATTTTTTTGTGTCGAATCCGCGCACTTTTAATCTCCTGACGCGCCGAAGTAAGTTGTAAATGACGTGGCATATTCGATTAAAAAGAAAACCAGCTTTTTCCGAACGCGACTCGTCCCATCATCTTGGCGCGGGTATTCGAACCAGCTCCAGTCAACTCCAAGGTTTTGGCCTGACCATGCAATTGTTCTATGCGCATTCGCACTGCCTCAGTCCCTTTTTTCTTACATTTGGCCAAGTTTTTGAACACCCCGCAGGCGACAATATCAAATAGATTAGGGCTGAAAGCTCCTTGAAACCGATCACCTCGATAGAACTTGAAGGCCTCTCCGCGGGGACAAGCCTCAGCCAGAAGTTCGAATGTCTTCCTAATCTTTGTCTCCATATCTTCGGAGAAGTCAAAATCTCCGCCGGCAGCTTGATACATCACCTCGTCGAGAAAGTCTTCGATACTTTTTGTGGGCGGTGAGAAGTTGCCGAACGCTATCAGCCGTAGAACATTCTCTTGCGCCCCCATAGAACTAGCTTCCTTCGATGAAAGTCCGAGAGCTGTCCTCACGACAGAATCGTTTCCAATTGCGTTGAGCCTGTCTGCGAAATTGCTTTCGAAAAGACGAGCTGAGCAGTTTCGGATTTCTTGATTCGAGAGCGTTGTGCCAGCTCGATTCAAGCGAGTGAATACGTTGTACCGTGCGATACTGCTTGATTCTTTTTTAAGGAGGATCACCTGCACTCGGGAATATCGCAGCGTGCGAACTAAAGTATCGGGAAGCGTCGCGCGAGAAATTCCCTGAAGTCCCCCGAGTATTGGCGCGTCTGCGAGAATCGAGGGGACTCTAATGTTGTTCTCAACTGACGCATCTTCACTTGGGGTCGCTTCGTCATCAAAGATTTCCGCCGCGAAGAACTTAACCATGGTGCTGAACCGTTGTAGCCCGTCGATGACTTCGAACGTTCCATTCGGCTTCTCAGCTAGGAAAACTGGTGGAGTCGGAATATTTAAGAGCAGTGACTCAATGTAAGTAGTCTGTTGGTCATAGCTCCAACGAAATGCGCGCTGATATGCAGGGTCAATCTCGACGTCGCCCGATCGATACTGCGTGATTAATTCGTTCCACGTTGGCGTGAAAGTGTCCACGACTACGTGATGTCGTTCTCGTTCAACCGATTGGATTAAGTTCATGTTCTTGGTCGTGGATCTCTACGTTTGACTCGCAACGCGAGGCCAGCGGCGCTTACGGCGGCTATCAAAGCCGTTCGTACGGTCACTTTTAGTCCCCACCTGTTTGTGCGGCTCCAAAAACCCTACCGGACGTCAGGGTACGCTATACGCGCCAGTCATTTTACCGGACCAGGCTTCGGTCCACCGGATCGCTGCATCCAATCGCTCGACTGCGAGCCGAGTAGGCTAACAGAGCGGCCGTTGGTTCGCGTAACTTTGTTGCTGCGTTCGGCCAGTCGAATCGGGGCTAGCAGAGGCGCCGGGAACAAATTTGCTCCAGGAAGCTTCGCAGAGAATTGTTCCTCCTACGAGCGTTTGGGGCAATTTTGTAACCTTCCCGACGCCTCCCGCAGGCTGCCGAATTTGAATTCCGACGAAAGCGCTCATGCTTGAGATTACCCCGTGCGATGAAGGGGAGACTGGGCCCGCGGTATCACGCGGCACTTGTTTCACGCCTAAAGGCTAGAAACAGATTTCTGCAAAAAGCGGGAACAGTTTTTTGCAAACCGACGGTAGTCCGGGATGAGCAAGTTAGAGAACTTTAATTTGACATAACATAATTTATCCACAATTGAACGGTCGTGCTTTTTTTGTGTACTCATCAGACACGCATCGACACAACGGTCATCGTCAGTCCACGGTCGGTCACCGGGCCACGAAGTCGTTGACGGTCAGCCACAGCGGCTCGTCGGGCCGCGCAAGTAACTTTCTTTGTGCGACCGCGACAATGCGGTTGCGGCCGTTTTCAAATGTTTTGAGCGTGCGCGTCACGTCGGCGCTACGCGGCAGCCAGAAATGCTCTTCGAGTGCGTCACGCGCAATTGCGCCTTCGACTTCGCGGCCGCGGATCGACAGCATGAAAACCACGACGCGTCCGTCCTGCGAGACGGCGGGCGCGCGATCAAGAACTTCCATGGCGTACCTCGACAATATCATTCGCGGTCTTTGTATTTGTACTGCACCGCTCAGCGATTAATCTACCAGAAGTCGAAAGCAGCGCAATCGTCAATAACGCAACGGTTCAGCTTCACCAGGCATCCATTATCGATAACTGCCGGCGACGTGCGTGCTCGTCATTTCTTCAGACGGCTGACGTGCTGCAGGCGGGTTTGTGCTTTGACGTGTATGCAATTGACACCGACCGTTAGTTGCGTATTGGAAATCAACAGTCTCCGCTATGGTGAGCTTTTTCGGGAGTGCGCGTGTACCACCATCTGGCGAGTGGCTCGGCACTACAGCTTGAAGACTCCCACCTATAAAGCTGAATTTATCAGCGAGAACGCAATAGTCGTTTCTGGAGAAGCGTTCGTAGATCGCGGCGCGTATCGGTGACGACGTGAATGTAAATCGTGTCGTCGCGCACCTCATAGATAACCCGGTTCTGTCCGCTCAAGGCTTCCCGGAAATTCAGACCACCGAAATCTGCAAGCTCAGCCGGGACATAACCGCTCTGTGGGAACTGCCTGATATTGCTAAACGTGACGGTCAATTCCGCGGACGTCTGCTTCCACGTCTCGGGACCGAAGCTTTTGAGGATGTAGCGGCGCAAATCCTTCGTATCCTCCTGCGCCTTGTCGAGAATCAGGAGCTTCAGCTTCGCCTGCCCCATCAGCGGATTTTCTCCTTCCTATCAAGGTCGTCGAGCTCGGCAAGAAACTCATCAGCATCCTTGAATTTTCCCTGCTCGATGTCCTTCTGGCCCAAGGCCAGGATCTTGAGCAACGCCAGCGTTTGCTGGGTGTCTTCGTAGCTCTGCACGTCCTGCACGACGAGCTTCGCCTCGCCATTCTGCGTAATGAGCAGCGGCTCGCCAGAAGCCGTCAAATCCTTGACGATCTGCGCTGCGTCGCTTTTCAGGTAGCTGATTGGCTTTACGTGGTCTGCCAGGCGCATGTCTGATCCTCCGTTCGTCACCCTTACAGACCGAATATAGACCAAATTCAGTCTTGTGCAAAGTCCTGACTCAGCCAGCAGCCTTGTGATCTGTCGCCAGGAGGCGTGATTTGCCCGCCGATAAAATACGCTGCGGCATTGGTCACCATGAATGCGTCGCCCTGCCCTGCTTCGCCCGCTTCATCCGTCGCAGGCCAGACAGCGCATTGGTCGGAGGTCCCACGTGTTCAAGTGGCGGAACCAATCGACAAGCGGTCCACACCTAATAGTGCACAATTTGGACTAGTCAGTTCATAAAAATTGATCATTCTTTTTATGTAAAATTTAGTAATCCTTACAGCCTATCGCCGGCGCGCGTTGGTTTGCATAAAACTGTTCCCGGTTCTTGCGGAAATTTGTTCCTAGCCTCTAGACGTGGAACAAGCGCCGCTCGATACCAAAAGCTCGACCTCCCCTCGCCGCATAGGCAACCACAAGCGGGAGTGCTTTCGTCGGAATTAAAATTCGATAGCCTGCGTGGGGCGTCGGGAAAGTTGCAAAATTGCCTCAAACGCTCATCGGAGGAACAGTTTTGTGCAAAATCTCTTGAAGCAAACTTGTTCCCAGCGCCCCCGCGGGCCCCAGTCCCACTTGCGGCACGCTGAAGCAAATTTATGCAAACCGACGGCGGCATTGGCCTGCATAAAATTGTTCCCGCGTTTTGCGGAAACATCTCCTCGTACTCAACATCGTGACGATTGGCGATCGCTTGCGCAGTCAAATTTCCCGTCTAAAAATATGGAACTCTCCTGACCGGCGCGGACACGAACAGATCTATGCAACCTGCCGACTACATGTCCAGCCGACCGGTTTTGCCTCCGGAATTTCCCGTTCAATATGGTCGCCAATAGATAACAAAAGGCTACCAAGTAGCTACCAAATTCGGCTGGAAATTCAGCCCGTTACTGCAGCCGCTCGATATTCGCTGGCGTGATTCCGGTCGCGCCCTCTTTTCATCGCGCAATCCTGATAAATGGCAATTATCAGGATTAGACCCGGCGAAAAAAACCGCTGGCGAACCAGCGGTCTTTCCTACATGCCCAGCGACGCCAGATCCAGCTTGGCGCGCCGTTTTTTCGCCTGCATTCGCTTCGCCGACGCATATTTCGCCGGTCGACGCCCGGTTACGCTCACCGGCCCGATACGACGCGGCGCCTTGGCTGTGACGACCTGTTCGACGATCTCGGGCGAAATACCGTGCGTGACCGCGTAGCGACGGACAATCGAGCGAAGCTTTTCTACGTCGCTCGGTCGACGTTCCGCCGCCTGCCGGCGGAATATCACGACAAAATGCTGCAGCCGCTCGCGTTCCTCTTCGGTGGCCGGGCGACCCCAAACGCCACGCTCAGCCTTGCTCAGTCGTGCGTTGTCCATTTGCGCTCCCTTATTACGTTCAACCGTACCTTCACATTAGAACCAGTCGGCCTTGACTGCAAGCGGTGTCACCGAATCAAGCGTCCAGCGCCGGGTTGCCTTCTGGTCGCTGCGGTGGTCCAACGAAAACTGTTCATCTTTGTCCGCCCTTACCGTTAGCACCAAGCCATGATGCCCCGACGGAAGGTACAACTCCGTATTGTAGCCCCGCTCGTGGCGCCAGAGTCCAACCGCGCGCGCGGGCGATCGCTCGGTGAGGTTCGACCGGTCGACCATTCCCGCAGATGTAATCGACAGCACCGATGAGCCGGGATCCTCGGCGAGCACCGTGGCATACCGGCCGGGCCAGCGGCTCGAGAGTTGTGGGCCGTCCATCAGGAGCGCAACCACGAGGTTCGGCCCCACCGCCCTTACCACCGGCATTGCCGGGTCGGCGCGGGCCAGATCTTCACAGATGAGCACGGTCATGCAAAGGTCATCGCGCAGCGCGAGAAACGGCAGTTTGCGCTGGCCGACGGCGATGTGCTCCCACACCTTCGCCTTGTCGGGTGCGCTAATGCCGGTCAGGCCGTACCGCTTGACCTGGGCATCATCAAGCGCCCACCGGTGATGCTTGGAGTGCGAGTCATCCCACACCACCGCTTCCTCGCCGCTCGCCGGTCCATCCGCAAACAGCATCGTCTTGGCCAGATTGCGTCCCGGTTGGCCGTCGGCGACGTCGCTGCCGGGGGCTCCAGCCAAGACCGTCCCGGTGATCAGGAACTTTAGCCCTGGAATTGGCCGCGCCGCGAGGACCGCGAGGAGTTCTTCCGCCAGCCCGGCACTCAGCGCGCACTCCGGGAAAAGCACGCCGTCGATCGTGCGCGCGCCAAATTTCTTCTCAGCCGCTGCCACCAGCGGAGCGATCAGATCATTACGGAGCATGTCCGCGGTCACAGGCTTGGGCTGCTCAAGCCAGGTCGGCGAGAGCGCAAAGTACGGCTGCATCGTGGCCTTGCTGCCGAGGTCCCGTTGCGGACCCGATGCGACAAAGCTTTCGTCGTCAACGCGAAACGGGTAGGGAATTACCAGCAGCCGCATCGTATCGGTCGAGGGCCCATTGTCGGGCAGAACCCATTGCGATTCCACGACCGATGCGGGCGGCAGCAGCGCAAGGTAGTGACTCATCGAACGGATGGTGCAGCCGACCGATGGAGTGAGCGATTTTGGCAGGACCGTCGCCTTGTCGGGCGGGACCATTTCGCAGAGAGACAGCGGTACATGCGGTAGCGTCGCCACCGGATCGGGTGCGACGACTGCCCGATCGATAAAAGATGCTGCAGCGCGCTCCACGACAACTGACAGTTCGCCGCTCACGCCGGCCCGGGGTAACCAGCCCACACCCTCCGACGCTTCGTCCGCCACAGCGAGCAGGCGCATCAGAAGCGACACGACAGGGCAGAAGCCGGTTTCCGGCGCACCGATACTGCCCAGCCCCTTGGAACCGTGAACAACCAGCAGATCTTCCCACCACTTTTCCACCACAGCCGGGCAATCACCGGATTTTCTCCATGCCTTCGCCGCGTCGATCACCTCGACAAGATAACTGCCATGACGCCGGAAGTCGCCGTCCACCAGCGACGCCTCGGCGTAACAGCCAGTCAGGTCCATCAACGTCGCCGCAACGGCGAAGACATCAGCAGGCCATTGCGGACAGAGTCCGAGTCGTGCCATCCGGTCAAGCATCGGATTGGCCCCCGACCCGACCGGCACGCCCGTTCGTGTGCCGCGCGGCAACAGCTCGTCCACGACGTCAAGGATGGTGCGGAGGGGTGCCGGAGTTTGCTGACCGGTAGGCGGTTGGGTCGAAGCCGACGCATGGCGCACGCGGGAGACGCGCTTAATTTTGAAAGGATGCATATGAATTGCGCATGAATGGTGGCTAACGGCAGGTTGCGCGTGGAGAATTGCGAAACTGGCACTGTACGCCGGTTGAGCGGCACATGGGGTAAGACCGGAAGCAGGACGGGTGCTCCATGGCTGGACCGCTATCGTGCCCCGCGGCGCTGGACGACCGCAACGCCGAACGGGCTCGCGCCTTTCGGATCTGCGCAAGCCCAAGAGCGGTTCGCTCGTGGGCGACCGGAAAATGAATACGGGAAAGCTTTGGCGTCTCTCGCCGCTGACACATCGCTACGGGCTGAGCGAAGAAAAGCTCTGAAAGCATTTTTCCTCGTTTTGAATGGGGAAATAGCTGCTAGATCGTTAATTGATCAGCCAGCCAACGGGTACCCATCGCCTGCATCATGGCCGATTCGAATGACTGCCAGTTCAGCCCTTATCTCATCGGTAGATCGAAACAAATGGCTCAACGTGTATTCCGTTTAAAAATCGCTCGCGAGCTACTTTCAATTGGCCTTCCGCCCTAGCCACACTTCGACCGCGTCCGGCGAGGGACTGTGCATTACTCGCACGATCCATCGGAATCTTTTCTGGTACGGGCAAGTTGATACGCTGGAGGCGATCTCCGACCAAAAGCCGAGCCTGCGCTTGAGCAGCTGTCGCTTGGCCCGCCATTAGCACATTTATTAGATACTTGCTCCAACCAAACAATCCAGCATGACGGTTCTGAGAAAAATAAATCAACTCATTGGTAGTGCCGACACTCAATACGTCAATTTCCGACAAAGGCCGTCCCAGGAAGTGAACTGCCTCCACAATGCCGACGAGCACCGGATCGTTAGCCCAGACTCCACCATCAATGTAATCAATTCCCTGCCGATCCCTTATGGAGGCCGCCGAGAAATACGTCGGGGCCGACGCTGTGGCGATAGCAATATCGACTGCGGGTTTGTCGTATTCATATCGAAGCCGTTCGTGGTGAGCGGTCTTGAACGTACATGCTGTCCCCTTCGAGCTATCGAAGGTGGGTATCACCAGCCTGACCAACGAGTCGCCGAGCTTCCTTTCTCCAAGCACGTCTAATAAAACCTTGCGGAGATTTTCCTGTTGATGTTTTGGCCGGAAAAAATGACGTAATACCGCCGTGCTGCGTTCAAGATAGCCATCGGCCCCAAAGATTTCGCGACCCCGCTCGCAGTACATTTTCTCGATTTCTTTCGCGGGAATTCCCATCCCGAGACCAATCGCCAGTATGCCTCCAGTTGATGTACCAACGATTAAATCAAAGTGATCAACTACCCGCCGCCCCAATGTTTCTTCGAACTGCGCAAGGACGCCTGCCGTGAACGCGCCGTTGATGCCACCGCCATCCAACGTAAGGACTCGACAACGTGCTCGCTTGGACATAAAGCCTCCTCATACGTCGGCGGCCGCCGGACAGAAATCATCAGCGTATGCGAATCTTCGCATGGTGACAAATCGGGATCGTGTCGTTATGGACAGTCACATTTGTCCGCCAGGGAAGCATGACGGCGCCTTCATCAGGTGTCTAATCGGTCGCGGCCGAACGGTTCTCGCTGGCGAGCGCTGTTTGGGTCTGGCGTTACTCGCGCATAACGGCGCTGCCTGCATTCACGTCGACGGCGGGCCTGGGTTCGCGTCCGCCTCTCTCGAAAAGCTCGTTTGCTGCGGTCATGACGGGGGCGGACGGGTCGCGATCGCGCTGAGGCGGGACGGAGCCCGCGTGCGATGGCTGGCCGCGGCTCGCCGACAGGAGGGTGTGGCAGAATCGGCTCGTTGTCCGAACGTGTGCCGCGATACACTGCTCCAGTCTGAGACAGAAAGTGCACGTCCGCGCCGAAGGAAACGCGCAGCTAGTGTGCCGTTCTGTTGTTAACTAATCTATGTTCACGTAGCATGCTGGTATCAACGGAACGGGAGATACCAGCATGTCGATGGGACGGCCGAAGGCCGAACTGGTGTTGAGTGAAGATGAGCGCTCGCAACTGACTTCGATAGCGCGTTCGCGCTCGATTTCGGCGGCGCTGGTGACGCGTGCGCGCATCGTGCTGGCTGCTGCTGCCGGGGAGCCCAACAGCGCCATTGCCCAGCGTCTTCAGCTCACGCGTGCGACGGTGGGCAAGTGGCGTATCCGGTTCCTGGAGCATCGCATCAACGGGCTGTATGACGAAGTGCGCCCCGGCAAGCCGCGCACGATTGACGATGAGCGGCTGGCTCAACTGATTCACAAGACCCTGCACACCAAGCCAGCGGATGGCTCCACGCACTGGAGCGTGCGCACGATCGCCGCCGAAACGGCTATCTCGCCCACGAGTGTGCACCGTTACTTCAAGCTGCTGGGCCTGCAACCGCATCGCAGCGAAAGCTTCAAGCTCTCGACCGATCAATTCTTCATCGAGAAACTGCGCGACGTGGTCGGCCTGTACCTGAGCCCACCGGAGAACGCACTGGTACTGTGCGTGGACGAGAAGAGCCAATGCCAGGCGCTCGAACGCACGCAACCCATGCTGCCGATGGGCTTCGGCTACGTCGAAGGTGTTACCCACGACTACGTTCGTCACGGCACCACGACACTGTTCGCCGCCCTGAACGTACTCAATGGCGCAGTGCTCGCCACCTGCAAGCCGCGCCATCGGCATCAGGAGTTCCTGTCGTTTCTGCGCGAAATCGACAAGGCCGTACCGGCTGAACTCGACGTGCACTGCATCGTGGACAACTATGGCAGTCACAAGCATCCCAAGGTCAAGGCGTGGCTCGCAGCAAAGCCCCGCTGGCACATGCATTTCATCCCTACCTACAGTTCGTGGCTCAATCAGGTCGAACGCTTCTTTGCGCTGATCACCGACAAGGCCATCCGCAGAGGCTCGTTTGGCTCGGTCAAACAACTGATCACGCGTATCGATCAGTTCGTTTCCCACTACAACGAAAACTGCAAACCATTCATGTGGACCGCTTCCGCTGATTCCATCCTCGAAAAGCTACACAGACTTTGTTCGCGAATCAGCGGAACGGGACACTAGATCCTCGCCAACAGACTAAAAGCCACCCTTTACCGCTATGGTTTCCACAGATCCGTTCGAGCCCGACGACATTCCTCTTCCTCAGTTTCCGGATGCGCATGTCACCGATCAACAGGCCGAACTCGTGTTTCGGACCCTGCTCGTTCCCGAGTGGATTCAACGAAAAATCGAACGGGACTACGGACTCGACTTCGAGATTGAGTATTCGAAACAGGGCCTCGTGACTGGCCCGAAGGCCCTGATTCAAGTCAAGGGCCTGCATGCGATCCCTTGGACGCTGGACGGGCGATTGACCTATCGGTGCGTCAAGGTTTCGAGCACACATTACTGGCTCCGGCAGAACAATGCCGTGATGTTGGTTGTTGCGGATGTCAGCGAACGAAGCGCCTTTTATGTTTCCGCAAAATCGTATATCCGTGCTCACTATGAGACGCTGATGGAGGAGAGGCCAGTCCCTTTCCGCCTCGATAAGCAGTTTCAGGTTTTGGATCGAGCCGACCCTTCCTTCTATCTGGATGTTTTAGCTGAGGAGAACCTTGAGCGACGGGATGCTGCGATTGGCGAGTTGCTCAGCTTCCAAAGCGCGTTCCATCACTTCCACAAGCTCAACTACCGGAGAGATCCTCACATGCCGGTCGACAGTGCAGATCGTGTTAGCGCATTGCGCGACCTCGTTGTGGACTGCTCGCGCCTCAGCAAGGCTCTCGGTGAAACGCTTTTTTTGAACCTTGACTTCACTCCCCTTGCGGATTGGCGGCCAGAGAACGCGGGCAATGTGTTCGAATCCGATCTCACGTTGTGGCTTGATCGAATGGATCGCGCATTAACGAAAATGGTCCAATCGGCGCGGCACCTAGTCCTTGAGCGAGAGCGGGCCTACTGGGCTGCGAAGTTGCCTGAGATTGTGGACAAGGTGCAGCGCCTGAGTCAGAGAACCGCCGAAACTTGGACACGGGACGCGTGGGCCGGCGTTGCGTCGCATCGATGAGCGCGCACCTCTGGGCGCGCTCGTTCTGACACGTTTAGCCGGCCGCGTCCGCGCGATCGTGCTCGACGCCGAAATGACTCATGGGCGCGTCGGGCGCATGCAAGCTCTGGCTGTCTGCTCGGATGCCAGCATCGCCCGTACCTTGGCGGTGCTTGGGTTGAATCTGATCCACTGCTCGCCTTTCTTTTCAATACGACAGTGCCGAAATAAGAGAACATGACAGTCGCTATGCCGATCGCGCGGACTGGCTTATCTGCGACAAGCCGGGATGGCATCCGTCAGACCCAGGTTCGATGGATGCCGCATGCCTCATGGCCAAGCGTCAGCGTGAGGGCAGGTTCGGGCGTCCATCAGCGGTGCTGGCATTTCAACGTCCAGCCTGAGGATGTCGGGTGGGGCGAACGCTCCCTGCCAAGCTTGAACGGTCCTGCGCGGCGCAGTGCTAGCAACGGCAGGTGCCGGGCTTGACCGGACATCCGCTGTAGAGTCGCGGGCAATACGCTAACGCCACGGCAAGAGGAATGCTTGGTCATATTAGCAACTTGATCAGCGGTGACTCGCGCCAACTTCGAGGGTCCACCTGCTGAGTGAACGTTGGGCATGGAGGCCAAAAGGCCGGTAGGTGTATCTAACATTCAAGCGGCTGCTATTGGCGGGGTTGAGACGCCTTGGCGGCCACGTTAGGTTCGGATCAGTAGTTGGACGCTGCCCCCGCGACATTTCGCCGACTGACGGAGTCAATTGCCATGATCAGGAATCTAGGTTGTATCGTAGGCATCCTAGCCGTGAATATGCTGGTCCTATCGGACGCGTACTCCCAAACCTGTCCTCTTTCAGCGCCGGAATCGTCCTCATTGCCGCGCTTTCTGGATGGCCATGGCGTCCTGATCAGTCAGTCTCCTGCTGCTGTGCTATTTATGTCGGGGGTTGAGCGCGATGAGGACGGTGCCCCAAAGGCATACCATGTTGGCATGGCTGATGGCGGTCGTGACCCAGGTATGGACGCCATTTGTGATGGCGGTGACGTTTTGGAATTCCATGAAAATGACAGGCAGCTATATAACCGATATGCCAAGGGCGGAAGTGAGGGCAAGCTGTCCGGCGTCTCGTCAGATGGCAAAACGAGCGAGACCGCTTTGTGCAAGCATGACTACATTACGATCCGGGATGCGGGTTTTCCGCCGTGCGGGCCGGATCATCTTTGCATGCGCTGGTACGGCGTAGCAGTAAGCCCTTTACGATCGTGTGGCTACAACTACTCCAAGGATATGGGTTGCGGAGTGCCGGTCAAGCAGGTTGATGCGAACGGGAAGGAGACGGGATTCTACTTGACGACAAACACGCTGATGCGACCCGGGGCACCCTACAACTCTAATGTGCAGTCGGACTACGCGGACGCCACACAGGTCCCGTTTATCGTAATGCCGGGTGGATTAAAGCTGCCCATGAAGGCGACCTGGGCAGCCGGCGATCTCGCAGTCGTGGCGTGGCATGGACATGTTGCGTATGCCGTCGTAGGGGACAGTGGCCCGTCGAACAAGATCGGCGAGGCCTCGCGTGCGCTTTTGGCCGAACTTAGCGCCTGGAGCATTTCGGCGAATGATCCTGCTACAACGCTAGTCTTTCCGGGCACGGCACATAGGATTCGTGGCCAATGGCCGCTGACGAAGGACCTGATCCGCAGCGAAGCCGCAAAGTTCATCGAAGATTCGCAGTGGCGGGGTGCACTACCGCGATGTGCCGGGCTTGAGAGACTTCATTGATAGCTCGAGCGGAGCCCAAAAGCCTCCCTGAAAGGCCGGGCTGGGGCAAGCTACTGACCGATCTGGAGTCTGATAAGGGCCCTAGTCGTCCCCTTTCGTTCGGGGAGTTCTCGATCTGGCGCAGTATCCTCGTGAAAGGGAACTGTGCGACGATCGTTCTCGCCAAGTTAGCCGACAAGTAGCGCGGGATTGCGCCGAGGCCATAAGCTGTGTCCGCTGCCCACGTCGTTGTGTACCGGCGAAACCGACTTGGTCGGGCTCATTGCGCGGTTAGCTGCTTCCATTCGTTGCTTCACCGAACATCCTGCACGTCGACTCCGATGGCGAGCGCAGCGCTGCAATTTGCATCCTGGCGGCTGCCACCAAACTGAATGGCCCCGCCACAGAAAGTTACCTGCGCCACGTCGCGGCTCGCACCGCCGAGCGTCCCGGCAATGGTCGTTGTCGATCAGCGTCACCACAACGGCGCGTGAATTCAACGCACCGCGTTCAACGCTTCGATATCAGCACGCTGTCAAGAACAGTCGCGGTCAGATCGTTACAGCGCGAACGGTAGTTGTCTCGGCGAAACCGGCGTTCCCGTGACCGCCAGCGGGGTGGTGCGAACGACCTTAGCTTGCGGACAGCGAGCATTACTGTCCGGCCGCATCCCTCGCGGACTTCGGTCTGTTCGCCATCTCAAGTGCGTCGCTGACTTCAATGCCACTGTATCGAATTGTGCTGTCAAGTTGACCATGTGTTGGCCAGAGTCACCCCTTAACTGAGCGCCTTTCGTGTGTGACTCATTTCGAAAGTAGACTCGCGCCGGGAATATACATCGGAGTCCTAGTGATCTGATTTGTCGGCGCAATTGGGGCAATTAGCTGAAATTGCGTCGGCGGGTCAGGGTTCCATACGATTGCGGTCCCGTTGGGATAGTTCAATTGGATCGATGTGATTGCCCCGCTGGTTACGGCGTTTGCGCTAACGTTCGCTGCTTTTAGCGAAGGAAAACTGGTGATCGCTTGAGCTATCCCCTTGGCAACGTCCGTTACGGATGTTTTGTCTGTGACCAGATATCGAACACTAGCTGGGGATTGGTTAATTTGAGCTGATGTCGCCGTGATAACAGCGACCTCACCCATCGAAAACGGGCCTTTGACCACAATCTGCCTTGCATTTGAAACTGCCCCCGTTGTCGCTGCGGGTGTGGGTGTGGGTGTGGGTGTGGGTGTCGGTGTCGGCGTGGGTGTCGGCGTGGGTGTCGGCGCTGGTATGGGCGTGGGTGTGGGTGTCGGTGCCTGCGCGGCTGCAGCTCCGATCGTCGCGCTAACCGTCATCTGTGCGGAACCAAGGCTACATTGCTGGTGAATCGATTGAATTTTCGACACTTCCAAGGACGCGACAATTGGCGCATTAGGGTCAGTCGGCAACTTACTCACATAGTCGGCTAAGTTTTTATAGTAGGAAGCCTGAATAGCTTGTGCGTAGGTTGCGATCCCCGCTTTCGCATAGATGTCGGTGTTGATTGCCGTCTTCCAACCGCTTGTGATCGTCGCGCTCGCCGTGAGCGCGTGGATAGTCGAAATAGGGGTAAACGCCGTTGCCAACGCGCTGAAAACAGTAGTGGCCATATCAAGTCCGGCATTACTGCTATTTTCTGCAGCACTCAAGTCCGCCATGAATTGATTGCATTTCTGTTCAGAATCGAGAACCACTTTGCCGATGTAGCTAAGATTATTGTTAGCGTCAAGTTGAGCATCATTGATCAACGTATCGCTGAGCGGCGGTGCAGAAACGGTCGCTCTCATCGTGGAGCAACCCACCAGGAACAATGGGGAAATAATGATAACCGTGCGGCGAGAAATCATTTTGTCCTCTTTTTTAGGTATTTTCCTCTCCACGTGCACCGCATTTCGACCTGGCTGGTCCTCCAGAGTGTGACGCGTTCGCGGAGTTTTTGGCTAAAATAATTCAACAAAGGATCTTTTACGGAATTTTGAGGAAGCGATTCAATTTGAGATTGACCTCCACTCGCGGCTCACTACATTTTCCGTTTGAGTAAACCGATAAGCAGCGAGTCATCGGATAATCAGACTTGAAAGAGGAAATGCAAATACAGCTTGAATTACCCGCTTTTGACTGATTCCCGCCGAGGACATTAAAAGCACCGCTTTTGGGGATACTCGCAAGAAACCCGACGTGCCCCAATCCCGTATCTGCGCCTGTGTCTTTTCGATGACAGGTGAAGACGACGATGTCTCCAATGTTTGGCTGAGATGCTGGGGGAAAGCCGTCATTCAGAAATGACTGCGAACCTGGACTGTCGCCGTGTTTCTTATTGGCACGGTACAAGCACCAACGAACGAAAGCAGCACACCACGGGACCAGGTCGTTGGATGCCCGGAGGTTCGTAGCGGTAAAGAAGTCCAATATCAACGGATTCCAGGACGCCGAGTAGGGTCGCTGCTCTAAGTAATCCGCAGGTACTTTTCCACTCACGAAGTAGCTGGCGACGTCGAAAGCGGTCGGCCCGGAAGGAGTAGCCAGGAGGATATTTGCGGCTTCAGATTCGTCTGAAGGTTGCGCTGGATAAATTCCCTGAATATGCTCGGTAGGTGCTGCGATTATTTTCGGATATTGAATGTCCTTTGTTGGAACACCAAAAAACTTGTTGGTGCGTGCAAACAACGCAGCCGGCTCAAAAAATGGTGCCGCGACCACCGCTGAATTGATTTGTCGACGCGTTAGCATCTCGCCACCTCTTTTAAGTACTTATTGATTATTACAGCGTCGATCAACATCACTTTGGTGCAGCTTAGTACGCTGATCCACAATTGCAAGAGCATTCCACTGCGCTCACAATTAGCTTGGTGGCGGTTCTCAATTAGAGGTGAACTGTTGTCTTACTTCGAAAACTGCGAATTAAAGATTCATTTATGAGATAGAAAGGAAACGGTTAGCAAAACGCCTCACTCGCATCTTTCGTCCGGAGGACAATGATATTTTTTTATGCGCTCGCAGTGCGTGCGATCAAGTTTTCCCCGTATGGACGAACACATGACGTGCATGATCGGCGGGTGAGTGGCCGGTGACTAATCGAGAAACCGACACGAAGCGAGCGACGCCGCCTGTCCCGCTACTTGGGCATATGCGCCCGGAGACTGTGCAGGCTGGGTACCGGCCGAATGCACTCGGAAGTGGTCTGAACTTAGCTGGGAAACTCCAGCGCTCCAGCAGCCGAGTTGCCCCGCGCAGAGGGTGTTCGCATTAGAGCATTGACACCCTCGTTCCGCGAGCGAAGTGACAACTTTCTTCCACGACGGCAAACCGTCGCTCGGCATAAGGATGTTCTCCCACGGACACGCGGAGGATAAGGCTCGGGAATGTACCCAGGCGCACCGGCCGGCGCCGATGACGGAGGCGCGTTGCGGGACGCATGTTGCGAAAAACAATAATATTGCGAAAAATGAGAAAACATCTATAATGGGTTCATCCGCTTTCGGGAGATAGCTGCCGTGTTACTGAACTTCAACCTGCTCAACTCACAGTTGGCGAGCGACGCGTCTGCGACTGGCTATTGCCTCAGGGCCAAGCCTCTCCCGGGCGAATACGCATTGCGCGAGGCTCCGCCGGGACGGTTTGCGCTTCACGAATGGGTTGATCCCATCGATCCGGACTACGACAGCGAGCTCAGCTCCGACGGTGAGGTGGCCACGTTAAGTCGATTCGCAAACGTCTACGAGTTCTGGTCCAACCTGTTCAGATTAAAGGTCGAAAAACGCACAAAGTCGCCGGTCGTACGTGCTATCGAAAAGTTGTTCGGCTCGCGACTACGCTACGAAGCCGACTACCTCACGGCCGCCGGGATCTGTCTCTCAAGCCGTTGGCTCGCGCGGGAATATTGGCTTGAGCAGTTGAACTCGCTTGTTGCCCACGCGCGTCGGCTGGCACAACGGCTCGCGGCTGTCCGGTTGTCCCTACTGCAGCGACTTATTAAGCCGACAACCGAGACAGGTAGTTCAGCTGCCATTGCGAAACGCTTGAATCCACTCGGCGCGCCCCCGCAACTTGCCTGAAGGAGGCTTTCATGACACAGGTAACGAAAGAACGGAGCAAAGCATCGGATCTCAAGATCCGGGCCGCACTCACGGGTAATTATGCGGGTGATGCCCGCCAATTGGTCCGGGATGTAGCGGAGTCGTTCGCATCTGATATCGAGGGGACGCTGCGTGTGAAAGTCCCCGAGCTTGCGGACAGTTCAATCCGGGATCTGCTGCGACACGTTCTGGAACTGCGCTTCTCGACGATTCTGGCGTCCGGTGACACCGACGGATCCGAAGCGCGGTCTTCCTCGTTGCCTGTTGTCAACCTGAAACCTTCGGAGGTGATCGAGCAGCGCAGGGTGCGTATGTCGCTCGCGAGCCTGTATCGCTATGTAGAAGCGAACAAGTTCTATTGCGTCGTGCCGTCAGGCCAGAGTAACGGTCGCGAATTTCCCGCGTGGCAATTCGCTGGACCGGTTCCTGAACTGTTGTCGCCCGTGCTTCTCGCCCTTCGGGGGGCGTTGAGAACTGAGGTCCATGCTTTCCTGGTTACGGCGCAGGACGCGCTGAACGAACTGGCGCCAGCAGAGGTATTGGCTGGTGTCCCGTTCGAGACGCGCGCGTCCTTGCACCCGAGCCAGCAAAGACTCTTGCAACTGCCTGCAAACGAACGTCAGCGTAAGGTCCTTGCGCTGATCAGCGGGCCGGGAGCAAGCATGGCCGCCTGAACGGCTATCCAATGAGCGACAACATAAAACCATCCGTTGAACCACCGTCGTACCTGCGCGAGCGCTTGCCGTCGCCAGTGCAATTGAAGGAGTGCCTCACCAACGAACCTTTTGCGGTCGGAGGTGAGGCGCAGCTATACCGCGCTGCGTATCTACCTGAGAGTGTCCTGCCGACGAGCGTGGCGCGAGCGTACCGCTTCGGGCCGCCGCCTGAACTGTATGCGGGCGGCATTGAGATGCCGTTCTGGTGGTTGTACATGGCGCACATGGTCGAAACGGCGATCTGGGAGGCGCAGTTCTGCAAGAATGACGTGACACGACCGGGAACGTTCTATATGGACCCGTTCGCAGTACAGCACGGCATCATCGCTGAACTGAGCTTTCCGCGGCCGCTCCGGCTCTGGAATCTCAATGGCTCTGTTGCCAGTCGTCTCGGCATTTACGACGACCTTTCGAGCCCTGACTATGACTGGTGCCAGTGGCTTGGGTACTACATGGATGTTGCGATGCAGTCGGTCGACGAAACGATACGACCGGATGGGTTTGTGTATCCGTCGCGACGCCACAGGGGCCACACCGCGTTAGCTATTTCCTCTCGTGTCTTGCCGGAACTGCGTGGCGGCGTAGCGCGAACCGAGACGCCGTTTGCCAGACACCCGGATTTCGCTCGCTTGCTCGATGACCGCCTTCGGGTGCAGCCACCGGCAGATGAGGCGCCCGCGGTTTGACAACGACACGGGGATGGAGACGTCTGAGCGCCGCTGCGGCAGCGCGAGGGCGTCCATATCCTTGGTCTATGCATGTCGGGGGTACAAACACGGTGGCCAGAATCTGCTATCGTGGCCCTCGAAAATCAATGTCGAACTAGAGCTAGGGGATCACGGATGAGTCTTTCCTATATTCATCTGTCCGACATCCATTTCGGGCAAGAAGTGGGCGGCACCGTTTTTGTCCACAACGATGTCAAGGAAAGATTGATCGACGATGTCCGTGATTTCGTGCGGGGCCTGCCTGGCCAGCGCGCCGACGGGATAATCGTGTCGGGCGATATTGTTTACGCTGGCAAGCCGGACGAGTATGACGAAGCGGCAATCTGGCTCGACCGCGTCGCGGCGGCAGCAGGATGCCTGAGCACCGCAATTCAGGTTGTTCCCGGCAACCATGACATCGACCGCGTGAAGATCACGCATATGACCAGGCGGGCGCTCGAGGAGATTGCGACAAAGGGGGAGGCCGAGCTTGACTTGATCCTGGGCCAGCCCCTCGACCGTGAGATGCTTTATGGCCGCTTCGAGGCGTATCGCCCTTTCGCTGAGGCGTATGGGTGCCCGCTGGATTTCGAGGGCGGTAACGCCGGCGCACGGATAGCAGAGGTTGCCCCAAATCGCTTGCTCCGGTTCATTGGTCTGAACACGGCGTTAATCTGCGGCGCCCTCAAGAACGAGAAGGGTAAGCTGTTACTGGGTGCACGCCAGCGGATCGTGCCAATGAACCCGGGGGAAGAAGTGGTGCTGATTGCCCACCATCCACTCGACTGGCTGCAAGATTCCAATGACGCCGCACGGTATGTACGCAACCGGGCGCGGGTTCTTATCACCGGTCATGAACACAATCCGTCTGTTCGAGTTGAGGGCGGCCGCGACGGTTCTGATCTGCTGGTGTTGGCCGCCGGCGCGACGGTGCCGCCGGAGGCCACGGACAACTATAACTATGCGTTCAGCGTTCTTCAGTTCGAGTGGGATGCCGCCGCCGACGGATTACGGGTGATAGTGAACCCACGCGCATGGTCGGATGACGACAAAATGTTTCGGGCCGATGTTCAGCGCGCCGGTGGCGAGCAGCTAACGTTCAACCTTGGATGCCCGAATTTCAGGAGGCACCCTCTTGCTGCCCCGATGGAGTCCGAAGTTACAAGTGTCGCACGCGCCATTACCGTTCCGGACGGGCCGCCGGCGCACAGGCCTGAAGCCGCCGCGGAAGACGCGCGCGAAGGAGTGGACCACGTGAGCGACCATTTCGCGGTGCTACGGCTGCGATTCTTCCGGGATCTGAGTCCAGGCAATCGTATTGCCGTACTTGTGAAGTTGCGCGCGCTGCCAGACGACTGGAGTGAGATGCTGACGCATCCGATCGAAAAGCGCGCCCTGGAAACATTTCGGGATAGCGGACGGCTCGACGAACTCGAGCACGCCATAAATGAAGTCCTAGAAAATCGATAATCAACGGAAGGGACCGAAAATGCTCGACATCGCGAAGCACGTCCGAATCTTCGACACCAATCCCACTGACGATCTAGTCAACAAGCGGAAAGCCGCGATCGCTGTGCTCGCCAAAAAATTCTCCGCCGCGACGAAGCTCGGTGAACTATTTGCGATAGGCAATTCAATTGCGGTCGGGGCGACGTCTCCGTCGTTGCCGGAGGCGTTCGCAAAGGAAATCGAGGCGGCGATCAAGGACGAAAGTTCGGCCTTTGTCCTCGAAGGGAACGAATTGGAAGCGTTGGTTTGCGCATTACTTGCGGCCGGTCAAGCCGTGGATGCGGCCAGCGTCGGGGAGAACTGGTATACCTCCACCGTCGTACTCGCCGTCGGCTTATGGTCACCGCTGTCATTCCTCCCGGCAAATAATGAGCCGAAGCTGGAGCTATTGTGCGCCGAGGTGCGAGACATCGCGATGCGACATGTCGCTGCGGTGGCGGAGAGCGCTCGTCGCCGTTCGGAAGTGCCGGCGATCGCGGTCGGATGGCCCAACCCGGCTGAGGCTCCCAAGATTGAGGAAGCCATAAACGAAGGAATGCGCGGCGCGATCGACGCGTTACGGAAAAACGCGATTCTGGATCGCGAAGAACTCGACATCCTTTGGTGGGCCTTGGGCGACCGGAGTAGCTTGCTTGGACAGAGTCTGTCGACTGCGTCGACAGTCCAGACGGCGGTCGCTGCGGGTATCGAAATCGGGCGTATCGTTCGCAGACCGCCGGCCGACGCGCACAAACACCTGGCGCTTCGGCACGTACGAGAGGATCGAGCGTTGTCTCTGGAAGAGCTGCTCACGGAGATCGCACCGGTTCGCTCCCGACTCTCGTTGACGGGAAACCCGTTGACACGTGCAAAGCAGAATTCACTGGTTTTTCCGCTTACTTGCGCGATCGCGACGGGCAAAGGCAATGCGACAACTGGCGCCGAAACAACACGCCCATTGTCGGACTGGTGCGCGAGAGCGTTGCTCGAGACCGCAGTTCTCGAGCTAACAGAAGATCCTCACCCCGGGGTTTAGGAATGGGCACGAATTGCGGCAAGGAGAATTGCACGGTCGCCGAAACGGGCATTTGCCTTTTGAATAACAGGCCGGACGCTTGTCCGGAGCGGCTTGATCAAGGGGCAACTAGTGCGACTGCATCGCTCACGGATCAGCTGCAAGTTCTGCCTGATCTAACGACAAGCGCACGGTTTCCTGCAGCTCTTGCAATGACGTTCGACGACGCTGCGGCGCTGATGAGGCGAAAGTATTGTCACGTTATCGGAATCTTGGGCTCGCCGGACGCCGGGAAGACCGCATCGCTCGTTAGCCTCTATCTGCTACTGGCAAGCGCAAAACTGAGGGATTTCGAATTTGCCGACAGCCGAAGCCTGATGGCCTTCGACGAAATCAGCCGGGGGGCACGCCGCTGGAATTCTGGGGAGCCGCCGGATCAGATGACCTCCCATACCGTTCAAGCGGATGGCCGCGCCGCTGGATTCCTGCACGTGCGGTTGCGGGACAAGCGCGATCGAACCTGCATCGACATGCTCCTGCCAGACCTCCCGGGCGAATGGTCAAATTCCCTCATTGATACAAACCGAATTGACAGGTTCGCGTTTCTTCAGGCTGCGGATTGCATCTGGGTCATGGTTGACGGCCGCCAGTTGCGCGATGCAGGGAAACAACGGCTCACCGCACACCGAACATCGCTGCTGATTCGTCGTCTCTCCGAATATCTGCGCCCACATATTCCGCCGGTCAAACTCGTCATTACCCGGCGCGACATGGGAGCGATCGATTCGGGGGCTATCGAGCACGTGATTGAGACAGCCGCGCAATCGGGAGTTCCGCTGGAGATCGTGGAGATTGCGTCGTTCGGGCATGGCAACGGGGTCGCCGCCGGACATGGGATCGAAGATTTGGTCAGGACATCGGTTTGTGGTGCGGCACAGGCCGTCAAAACGTGGCCCGACGCGAAGGCCTCGACCCCGCTGCGGTGGGCACTGCGCTATCGTAATGGAGAGCAGAGCAAATGACATCCCAAGCCGTGGTGCTCGTTGGCGGTCCGGATTCAGGCAAGACCAATTATCTTGGGCGTTTATGGGCCGCTGTGAATGCAGGCAAAGGGCGACTGCGGGCGGCTCGGGCTCCCGGCGACATCGAATATGTTGAGGAAATATTAAGCCACCTGCTTCAAGGCGGGTTCGCACCGCGCTCCGATAAGAACCTTGAGACGCGGCGAACCAATTTTTCGGTTTCTCTGACCCTCGCGGATTCCGCGACATCCGAAGAAATTGAACTGACCGTACCCGACGTGCTCGGCGAATTATGGAAGAACGCGGTCGAAACGCTCGAGATTCGTGAGCACTGGATGAGCAAACTGCAGGCGTCCACTGGCGCATTGCTCTTTGTCCGCATTCATTCAGATCAAAACGTCGCGCCGATGGATTGGGTAACAGCGCAGAGGATCCTTGAGTTGCATGGCGACGAGGGCGACGCCGCCAAGATACCTACACAGGTATTTCTCTGCGAACTCGTTCGCTTTCTCGAGCATACGCTTATCAAACCGCCCCCCTCTCAGCGTCCTCGTGTCGCGGTTGTCGTTACCGCGTGGGACCTGCTTGACGCCGACACCAGTGCTGGCGGTCCGGGCGAATATCTGAGGAAGCAATACCCGCTCTTTGCCGGGCGCATTCTGGATACGGAACGGCTGGAGGTGCGTGTCTTTGGCGTTAGCATTGTGGGCGGCGATCTTACTGACGATGAAGCGTTTCGCCAGAGCTTCGTCGACGGCGATTTGTTGAAGTCCGGATACGTGGTCAGCGATGGCCAGGGTAACCGCGAACGTTCGGATGACATAACGTTGCCGGTCGCATGGCTTGTTGCAGGCTGATGGTCATAATGAACGAAGAATTGATTAGTCAGCAATTGCATGGTTACCGGCGAGGACACGAGTTGCTGGCCTCCTCTATGGAGCTGGTCAGAGAGGATCAGGACGCCGTCGATCAGCTATCTGATATATCCGGTCCGCTCGGCCCCGGCGAGACCTTCGAGCCGTACCTGACGGCGTATCCGCTACCGAGCGGTAGCCACTACGTTCTTGCGAGGACGTGGCAGGATCTGTCTGCTCCTAGGGCAGGATGCGTGCTTACGAGAAGCGTGTTCATTCCTATCTCCGTCTGGTCGACGGCGCAGTCGCTCGCTTCTTTTCTGGCGCTGCTAGTTCCGTTTGATCGTGGTGTCTCAAAGGTGGACGTGTCTTTTCTGCCCACCTCTTCGAAACGGCTGCCGACGGCTAGCGACCCCAGACTCGGCGACCTGGTTGAAGCGCTGTTTCTCGAAACGCGGCGCCCGATTGTCATGTTCGACGCTGCAGATGCAGAGGTTGTTGCCGAACGGCTGCTGGTTTCTTTTTTTCCTTCGCTAAAACGGAAATTCAGTCTATCGACGTTCTGCACCGCGCCACGGCTTTTGGACGGCAAAGACTTTGATCTGTCGTTCGCTCCAATCACTGCGCGTCAACGCTTTTCTAACTTTTCGGGTCGGCGGATTGATGTCGTACCGCGACCCGTTCGGCATCGGTGGACGCAACCTCTGGTCGAGCGACTCTTCCGCGCCCCGAGGCCGAGTCTGTTCGATCCATCGACTGTCAGTTTGATTCAGCTTGACAGGATAGAAGAGGAAGCTGAACTGCGCGTAGCGCTTCTTTGGAGTGAGCTTTGGGCACAAAAGGCTGAGTCGCCGTCGGCGACATTGGGGCTTCTGGATGTGTTGACGTCACGAAATCTCTTGTCGGAAACAATCGGGCAGCTAAGCCCCGTCGTAGTTCGATCGATTGAGATGACGCCATCCACGCACCAGGTATTCGATGCGCTTCAGTTCATCGACACACTGTTGGGCAAGTTCGCGCAGGTGCGCTTACCGCACCGTATTGCCGCTTGCGCCCGTCGCACCGTTGCCGAGCTCGCTGTTTCCGCGCCCAAGGAGGCACTGCGGTACCTGTTACAACGCCGCGAGAATCACGCAACGGCATCTGCATTGACCCTTGCTGGACTTGGTGACGGACTTGAGGCTGTTGGCATTTTGAGTGACCAGAGCGAAGGGGCGCAGGTCGCGGTTCCACAGCTTGTGCTGCAAGTTGGCGCGTGCAGCCGACGCTTTGCGAGTAAGCTCGTCGCACTGTGCGACCATGATGAATGGCGCGAACAGATCAACATCGTCTTTCGCGCATTTGAGTTTTGCGAGTCGCATGTCCAGAAACGACTGCGACAGCGGATAGTGCCACTCCTCGTCCGACCGCATCACTCAACAATATTGCGCTGTGTAATGCGAGGCGCAGACCACGATGCCGTTCTTTGGTCGGTGGCCACGGTCGGGGCGACGACGGGTCTTGGCATTCCGGAGTTCGACGCCCCTCTGTTGGATGCGGTGGGAGACGAGGTCACGCGACGCGACCTGCACAACTTCACCGCACGGTTAACGGAAACGCCCTCGTCCACCAGATTCCTCAGCCAGTCACTGTCCTTGACCAGCAGCGACATCGAGTGGGTCGCCAATAACGACACCTTGAGCGCCGGCCGCGCAGCGCTACTGCTAGCGGCAATGGTAGACGCGGCCGACGATTCCGACCTTCGTCGGACACTGCAGGAGGAATCGACTGCAGCGACAGCATTGGGCGTTGTGCGGTCGTTTGCGGAGCAACACGCTCCGCAGGTCGGGCGGATACTGCTTGCGGCAAAACTGGAAATTGAGGATGCCATATCAGTCGGATCGCGAATTCTAAGTATCGTCGGAAGTCCATTGCAGTATGACCTGGCAAGATCGCTGGTGCAGCGAGCTCTCGCCGAGTCGAGCGCCGAGCTGAACCCAACGATTGTTCAGGTGGTGAACGCCGGCATAGTTGAGATGCCTACGGTGGTGGAGTTTGCGAGACAGCCGTTCAAAGGCCGTCGGTCCGTCGGCGAAAATCTGGCCGTGCTGGCGGCCCTGTCGGGTGATTCAAGGGATCAGGTGTTAGCGCAGATAGATAATCTAAGTGGCCACCTCGCACGATTACCCGTTGCGTCGCTGAACAATTCAGCGACAAGAATCTGGGCGTCGATGATTGATGATGCGAAGTTGGTGAACTATAAGGCGCATCTTTCCGCAACCTGGACAGCGCTGGAGTACGCATTTCGGTTTCCGGGCGCACCTGCCAGTCCGCTGGTCGTGACCTCCTTCCCGGTCGTGTATGAGGAGTTACGTCGAGGGAACGATCCACCGTGGTTTGCGTCAACTTTCTTTTTCGGTGACTGGGACCGCTGCAAGACGCTGCGGCGCGACTTGGTGCGCGCATTCATGACGTCCCAGTGGCCGCCTGGCGATCTTCTGCTCGCCGCCCACTACGCGGGCGAGTCAGGCGAAATTCTGAGACGGCTCGTAAAACAATGGGGGGGGCGCGATTATTTCGTTGCGCTCAAGGGCGACGTCGAGCGGTTCGAGGAGCCTTTAAGGACAGAACTTCGAGAAGAGATAGCGAACTTCGGACGGTGGTAGAAGCGACGTCGTACGATCTAGGTTGAACCACGGATCGCGTGCCAGTGCGAGAAGTGGCTGAAAAGGACGTGTCGGCTATGGATAGGCCAATGGCCAAGGCAAACGCAAACGCAAACGCAAACGCTGTCAGTGAGCGGCATTACGTGCATTCGGTGCTGCGTGAACGGATCGTCGAGCACATGTTTGTCGGCGAAACCCTTCGTACGCTGTGGAGGCGCAATATCACCGACGTCGAGTTATTGCGCTCCGAGTTTGATGCCGGCGGCTACGACCTAGTTATGAGCCACCGCGCCATTGTGCGGCACATTCAACTCAAAGTCTCGGTGGAAGGCGGGAAGAGAGCCAGTGTTACCGCAAGCCTCAAGCTGATGGAAAAGCCGAGCGGTTGCATTCTCTGGATTGTGGTTGCCGAAGATTTGGAATTTCGCTCGTTCCTTTGGTACGGGAACGAGCCGGGAGAATCATTGCCGGATATCCGAGAGATGAAAACCGCAAGTCACACGAAGGCCAATGCCACGGGCGTCAAGGTGGAGCGCCCCGGGCAGAGAGACATTCCTCGCCGTGCATTCGTGCGGCTCGCATCATTGCACGCTGTGCTGGAGCGGCTCTTCGGGCCGCTGTGAAAGGTTCTTGACGAATGTTCGAATACTCCGATTCGCCAGTGATGCTTTCAAAGGAAGCTTTGGCCACAGTCCCTTGCGCCGTTGCGCAACGTGAAAACTGGACATGGTGGCGCCGCACGGTCGAACGGCCCTCGATTGACCACAAAGCACGAATGTTGGCCTGGCTCGCTCTGCAAGATGAGCTGCGGTTGCTCGACCCGGCAACGCTGCCTGTCGCACTCGACGTGCGTGGTCCCTGGATATGGGGTGGGTCGCTGCGCCGGGCTGACTTCGTCCGCGAATACGATGAGACCGGACTTAGCCTCGAAGGTCTTTGGCTGACGCCCACAGGCTTGCGTAGCCGGATAGTGACCTGCCCGGCCGGCAGCATCGCCAACAGCCGGACGGTGGCCGATTTCGCCTTCGATATAACCGACATCGACGGCATATCAAACAGCAGGTCCGAACATCGTTACTTCGCGTCAGTGAAAGATTTTGGCCTCGATTTCTCAACCTATAAAAAGGCCTCTGTTGATGAAGCAGGGTTACACCAGATGCTCGATCACCACGAGGTCAGGATCGTGCAACCGCGGACGACGGACAGGCTCGGGATGCGGTTGTGGGACGGCAGGCTTTTCCTCTACAACGCCGGTGGCTCGCACCATTTCGCGGGCGCTGCATATATTGCGGGACAGCTGCAGCGACCGGTCCCCTTGCGCGCGAGGCTGGAGGTGATCGAACTCAATGAAGGTGTTATCGACTGGTTGCTTGCTTTGTTCGTTCCACTCGCGGTTCCAGAAGGACTTGTGTTAAAGCTTCGTCGACAATGCGCCGCTGTTCTGGGGAGCGCATATAGCCTACCGATCCCCGGCGTATTGGCCACCGGCACCGCGATTCTGCTACTTCCTGCGTCAAACAGTGCTACCGCTGCGGTCTGCGACCTGTTTAGGGCCGTCGGGATCGCAGACGTTCGGACGTGGTTTGAATCGCTGCTCGCCGAGCAGCGAAGCAACCTTCCGGTGCTGCGGCAACGGTTTCCTGCTGCATTTACAGGAGCCTGACCCGTTCGTTGATCGACGCCGCGAGCGCCTGCGGATTTCGCGCGGTGTCGGGCGTTTCAACTCGTGATCGGTCTCGCCAGAGATCTGCTACAAACCATACTCAAGCGCGACGACCAAGCGAGCAGCAATTCCGCGTAGAGTGCCCTCCAGAGCAAGTCGGCTTAGCGCATCTGACGGGCCATCGACGGTCAGCGCGACGCAAATCCCGTCGGAAACCGTTGTCAGCTCGTGGGCCGCGGAACCGTCGCTCGTTCCGAATGACCACGTCACGGAATGCAGGGAAGGCAGGAGGCCGCGCAGTTCCTCGAGGCTCAGAGTCGCGCCGTCAATTAATGACCGCAACGGAGACGGCGAAGTGGGCGTTGTGCGTGCCTCCTGTAATGATAGTCGAATCGACGTGCCGGTAATGGGCGCGATACGCAGATGACGTCGCGCGTAAGCCTCGGTGGGACCGAATGAAATCCCCGTCTTCTCACGAAAATCCATTGTATTTGAGCAGTCGCGCCCCTGTATTCTTTGTGCCAATGTCCCCGTCCATGATCAACCGTGTTTGCGTCTTGACGTGGTCGTTCATCGGACTACGCGAGGCGTAGGTGACGCATCTGAAATGCGTATCGACTTCGACATTTCTGCGGGCCGGTTGACACTGGGGGACCGATTAAGGCCTTGACTGCGCCGAAGGGATGCTCGACGGTCTGTCGTAGCATACGCATCATGCGGGGCTGAGATCAAGGCGGAACCGCATCTCTTTTCGCGTCGAGTCGTGAGCTGAATGCGGGGGATGAACGAGGTACGCGCCCTCTCCGCATTCTTCCGCGTCCCGGGGAGTGGCTATACTTGTCGTACAAAAGAACAGACCACCGGGGCGGGATGAGAGACCAACGAATAGACCAGCGGGCATGCGTGGCTGTATGCCTGTCAGCGATCACCGGCGCCACCCTGCTCCTCGCCGGGTGCGGAGAGCGCTCGGTGTCGGGCACGTACGTGTCGCGCACCGCGAAAAGCGCTACGTTGCTTCAAATCACCGAAACGCCCGACCACCACTTCACCGGTACCACCCGCAACGTTTCCTTGAACAACGACGGGACGCTTGCGACGAGCACTGCCAACATCGCCGGCTCGGTCGATGGGACCAACCTCACCCTGACCGTGCAGGCCACCCCGTTCCCGGTCGGCCAGAACTTCGGCGGCACCGTCACCAGCGACGGCATCGACCTGACCGTAGCGCAGGGCGCCCAGACGGCGGTTGAGCATTTCGTGAAAGGCGAGACCGCGGACTTCAACGCAGTGGTCACTCAGTTGAACGCGGCCGGGGCTCCTGTGATCGCTCAACGGGACCGGGAGCGGCGCGTTCAGGCTATGAACGTCGACGTGAACTCGCTCCTGCAGGACTTGGTGGCATTCATGACCGGCGCTCACCAAGTCATAGCCAACACCCCGACCATCGTCAACTATTACCCCACCGCGGTCACCGCGGAAACGGAGAAGCTGGAGCGTGCCCAGCGCCTCATGCGGGGGTCGACTTACGAGCAGGGGCAGGCCCAGTTCCTCCAAGGCCAGATGCAGTTCGACCAAGGGAAGGTGCAGACCGTCGACGGCGGGATCACGAACGCGACCCGAAAGTCGCAGGAACGGGAGGCGACGCTGGACGCTCACATTGCCAAGTATCAAGGCACATGCCTCGGCGATGGGGCCACCGTGAAGGTCGGCGACGTTGTTCCAGATCAGGGGTCCTGCAAGACGTTGGTCAACGCCGTCCGGGCTTACCGGGCGAACGTGGCGGCGCTCCACCAGGCGCTCGCCAGCGCTGCCTCGGCGAAATCCGACGGCGACAAGAAGCTGGCCGGTATCTGGAAGTCGGCGGCGGATATGCATTGACCGAGGGCGACATGGAAGGCTACGTCTACGTGATGTCCAACAAGGCTATGCCCGGGCTGGTGAAGGTCGGGTACACCACCCGCACGCCGGCAGAACGCGCTGCACGGCTCAACGGGACGCACTCCCCACACCCGGTCGACGTCGAATACTTCATCCGGGTGCCCGACCCTCGCGCCGTCGAACACGAAGCCCACCTGCGTCTGCGCGCCCACCGGGAAGGCAAGGAGTGGTTCCGCTGCTCCCGTGAGGTTGCGATAGCCGCAGTCAAACGATCCGCCAGCGGGGTTGCGAAGGATGAGTTCTCGCGGGTCGAAGAGGAAAAACGTCGGGAGGCGTTTCTGGCTGAGGCCGGTACGGCGGCAGAAGCCCGATGCAAAGCGGTCGCTGAGGAGGACCGCAGAGCCGCGCTGCGTCGTGAGGTCGAGACGAGGTTTGAGCCGCGACTCGCTGTCGGGGTTGGTCCCTCGTACATAAAAGTGTGGGGCTGGTGCTGTCTCGTGTCGTTCGTCGGTCTGGGCTTCCTGAATAACGCCACGTTCATCGGCGTGCTGTTCGGTGGAGGATTGCTCGCGGCCGGGGTTGCGTTCGTCGTCAAAGGATGGCTGGACGACCATGCGGCAAAATCGCCGGCATACCGCGCCGCTGCGTCCGAGCGCCAGGAAGCACTCGACGCGATTGAACCAT
Source organism: Paraburkholderia sediminicola (assembly GCF_046026675.1). Lineage (GTDB taxonomy): Bacteria > Pseudomonadota > Gammaproteobacteria > Burkholderiales > Burkholderiaceae > Paraburkholderia > Paraburkholderia sediminicola_F. The sequence goes on from NZ_JAQQEY010000003.1 coordinate 241,055, forward strand.
CGACTGCACCTCCTGCCGCGCAGGCAATGGCAGTGCCGGCGAGCCCGAGATCGGCTCCGGCGACGGCCGCGAGTTCAGCGATGCCAAAACCAGCGCCCTCAACTACTCCTTCCTGGGTGACCGCCGCCGCTCTCCCAAAGGTACCAACCTCATCCCGCGCCAAGGCACCCGTCCAAAGGTCGATCACCGGTGACTACATCGTCGCGCTGCCGATCATGCCGATCGCGATCGACAAATCGCCGGAGCAACGAGCACGTGAACGTGCGGAGCTGCAGGCCAAAGATCCGTCGGCATAGGTGTCGTGCTTCACGTAACGGCGAACGGCCTGGAGCACCAATGCAGGATTCCCGGGAAAAAATATTAAGCTAAGTTTGAGATCCCACTTCGCTGAACAAATTTATCGGCCCAACAGCGACAGTTCTAATACGGTCTACGGCGTCAGCACGTCAGCACGTCAGCACGTCAGCACGTCAGCACGTCAGCACGTCGGAATGCATTTTAGCGACGCGCAACCCGCCATGGTTGCCACGATCGCCAGCAGCATCATAAGACTGAATATGCGCTTCATTATCACGTCACCTTCCTTGGTAGTCGTTATCGGTTCGCTGGGTCAGCGTGCAGCTGCGCCTACACATCAACGTAAGACGTCGTTTGCGACGGCACAAGACGCGGATGCGGTGTGCACTGACAGACACACAGATCATCGCTCAGTGCCGCCTGCCGGCCGTCTGGTCCTGTCGTGGAAATGCGCGCGCCCTCGCACTTGATCAACCCAACGGTCTTGCAGACCGGGCACAGGACGGGATCGGTTTCGTAGGCCTGCTCGCGCCCGCCGAGCAGGTCGTTACCGTCACCACCCTGCACGACGCCACCCACCGTCGTTTTGTCGCCTTTCACAATGTCGTAACGCCGCATCTTACGCTCCTACACTGCACCCGGTCGCGGCCGGAGGCTATTCAGCAGGGCGTCCCATATCTGCAGAGCTCCCGCCTCATCGACCGGCGACGTTGCCTGATCAGGCGGCAGGTCGCTCCGTGAAGACGTGCCCAGCAGCAGTTCAATCGAGGTATGCGGTTGCGCAAGCGTGGCAGGATTGCCCGGTGCCAGCAGATAGAAACGGTAGACCGTAATCGGGCCGTCCTGAAGCGCAAACAGGACCTCTTCGGCGTCCATGCCGGCCACCACGCGCTTGCCCTTGCGCAGGATGCGATAGCTGCCAGGCATTCGATCGAGTTGTGCGCGAAGCTCGGACAGATTCTTGGTGAGCGGTTGACCTTGATCCTGCTCGACCGCATCTCGCATCTTGATCAGGAGCAGTGCAGGTCGGCCCGGCAGCAGCGCAAACGACTGGCTGACTTCTTCCGTGTAGGTCGACGATCCGGTGACGATCCCGCCGTCGAAGCAAAACCCCGACTCCGTCGGCACTGTCCAGTTGTCTCGCGCCTTGATGCGCCTGTAGGTGTCGCTGTAGATATTCTCGGAGTTACCAAGAGCCGACGCTCCCATGAGGCCGGCGGTATGAAAGAGTGTGTGGTCCGCAAAGAGGTAACCATCCGTTCTGAAAGGCATCTCGACTTTCGCCACGCCTTCCTGGTAGATAAAAAACCGCGAATCGTTGACCGGCGAAAATGCCTTCTCCAGCCAGGCCTTCCCGGTTTTCTCATCCAGGTTGACGGGGTTATAGCGTTGCTTCGTACGCAGTTCGTTCTCCCGCGCCTCGACTTTGGTGCGATAGACATCAAGTGAGACATTGTGAGTTGTTTCGAGTTTGTCTCCCCTGTACGCGTAATGTTGATTCGAAATCTCGCTCGACGCGGGCCGGTCGAATACGAGGCGGCCGATGCACCACGGGCGCACTTTGGACAGCAGCGGATTGTTCATCGTTGGTTCCACGGAAAGCGCAAGAGAGCAGGCGCAAAGACCTGCCAGCAGAATGAGGGGGCGAAAGAGGCGAACCATTAACATGTTCCCGGCACCTAGATGTCGTTGACGATCTGGACCACACTGTAAAGTATCGCCCAGTGAGTCCATGGGTGCGCGTAGCTGGTCATGTGCTCGTATCCGCCCTGCACGAACGCCATCTGAACTCCTTTGGCCGGATCGCCAGGCACCTCAGGCTTCAACCCGCGCGCCTGCGCATCGGCCGACCACACCGGCACCGTACCGTCGCCGCGGATGATTCCTGTCTTCGTTGCCACCTGCGACCAGTCAGTCTTGGCATTCACGTCCGGCAACGTGTTCGTCTTCTGGACGGTGAACGTGATGCTCAGTTTGCGTTGCTCCAGAAGCACGCGGATCTCGCCCTTGCCCGAGTCGTGCAGCAACACTGCGGCCTGAAGTTCAGGCGCCTGCACGTCCGATGGCACATCTCCGGTCCAGATTGCGTTACCCCACGTCAACAGATTCTTCGTCGGGTCTCCTTTTTCGATGCCAGGCTTGCTCGTGTCGCTGGCCTCTGTCGTCGCGCTCGACTGTGGTGGCCTAAAGTCGAGACCGCCCTCGCCGTAGGCAACATATGTCTTGCCATGGTAATGATTCTTCAAATGGCTCTGGTTCTTTACAACGGTCTCCATAGTCGATCGATAATAATCCGATAGGCTTGTCTGAAGCCCGCCTGCATTGAGCCGCGTCTTGACGATCCCAGCGGGATCGAGCTGTTTGTCGGGCGGCTGCAAACCGTACCACTTGGGATTCACATACAAATCGTTATACGGATCGCCGTGCTCCGGGAACTGCATGACCACCTGTCCGTCGGGCCGCGCAAAAATCCACCACGGCGCGCCATTGTGATAATCCGGCATCGGCGTCAGCTCCATCGGTCCCGGTGCGTTCGCCATTACCGCCATGAACTCGTCCGCATCGCGCCCCAGCAGACTGCCATTGATGAAACCATTCATACCGCCTTCGGGACTGCCGCCTGTCTTGAAACGCTTTGCCGCCAGAGGAGCACCGGTGGCCGGTTGACATCCATGAAATACGCCGTGCGCAAGACCTTCGAGCCCATGGTTTAACACCGCGAAGCGGGCCACCAGCCCACCCATCGAGTGCGTCAGAATAATGGCCTTGCCCGTATCGTTTTCCTTGCAGATCTCGGTAACGCCCATCAGCCGTGTCGTCTTCCTTGTCTGCGGATCGGGGACGTCCTGACCATTCACCACGTCACGCCCCGAAAGGTCGTTCGACTGCAGCCAGTTGTATCCAATCGCATATACGCGATAGCGAAACTTGGCGAATTTCTTGAATTCCGCGGAGTCCGGTGCGATCACCTGGCCTTTTCCTGCTGCAGCAATGGCGCCGTAGGTCTTCGGATCGGTGCCCAGCACGGGATGGAGTGCCCATTTCTCGCCCTCGGGATCGGGGTCGATCCACGCGCCTTCTGGCTTGCCGAGCAGCATCGGGTTGTTCAACTGTTGCTCGAGCCAAAGCAGGACAGGTTGATAGCCGGTCCTATAGACCGAACCCCAGCCGCGGCGTCGCGCCTCCTTCTCGGTAATCGGGTCTTTCTCCCCAAGGTCGACGATCGGACCGAGCGGCGTCACCATGACACTCTCGGGATCGAAAAGTGTTTCGCGCGACGACGCGCTGCGAAACCATCCCGCGATGAGCGAACACAACGCGCCGAGTGATGCACCTATCGTGTCGGTATTTGGTGCGGACCATGCCGCGTCGCCACTGTCCCTGGCGGCAAGTGGCGAGCCCATCACGCCCGGTATGAAAATCACGGGAATGATGGGGCGCAGATCGTGCAAGGTCTCCTTGGCGCGGGTGTCGTCGGCCGGCGTCAAGGGCGCCTGGGCGGAAGAGTGGCCGTCCTCATCGGTCTGCGACGCGAGGCGGACGACTTCCTGTTCGGCATCGTCGTCGCCGGACGGCTGCCCCTGCGTACCCGAATTGTCGGGCTGATTTTCGCTCATGGATTCTCGCTTATGCTTTGCTCGTGCTGGGCCGCAGCGCCCGGATCACCACGGTTTCGATATCGGTGCTTTTCTGCTCGACCGTATGGCCCAGCTCGTCCGTGACTCCGCTCAGGCGTGTGCCATCCCCACGCACGATCTCGTAAGGGTGGTTCTTGAGCGGGTCGCCGGTGATCCGGTCGCGCAAGAGATACTTATCGTTGAACGCCGGCTTCTCGAGGCTATTCATATGCTCGGCCACCGAACTCGGACCCTGCCGGCTGAACGACGCCGACTTGATTGTGCGTGCACCGCGCGTGCCGTCCTCAATTCCTTCGGGGGTAATACGGATGTATGAGCCCCCGCACTTGAGCATCAACTCGGTCTTCGCGTCGATCTCGATGCTGCCGTTATTGCTCTTGAGCGTCAGGCCGAGTTCGGAGAGTAATCGCAGCTGATCGGTGAGCGCCTGGATGTCGATCGCACCGTTTCCGGCGATCAGTTTCATACCGGCACGCTGGACGAACACGCTGATTTTTTCTGCGACGCTCGCAACCAGCGATTTGCCCACGGCCCAGTACGTGTCCTTGCCGCTGACGAAATTCAGATGCTCGTCCGCGACCATCTGCGCCGACGCGTGCGTGGTAAAACCCATGCTCTCTGGACTCGATCCGAGCATGACAGGTTTGGCAAAGGCATTTGCGTTTCCTGTCCCGCCGCCTGCCGTATTACCGCCTTTGGCCACGCCCGCCTTGCTGTGCTGGGTCGCCTTCGCGAACTGTGAAAGCGCTTCGCGGCCAGGCTTCATATCCTCGGCCTTGGCGGTAGAACTCGCGGAGGACAACGACTCGACGAGTAGATCCGCACGCGCCAGGATTTCGCGCGGCGCGGTGGTATCGAGCGGCTGACCGTCGGCGCTGATTTGATGCGTGCTGAAATACAGTCCCTCGCCCGCGTGGACGGCACCTGCATTGTCGGTGCGCAGGGTGAACCCGCTGCCCGTGTACGCGCCACGTGAATTGCCGTCCTGGACGATCTGGTAGCCGAGATGGAGACCACTCATGCCGTGGCTACTCATGACCCGCATCCGTGGCTGACCCGTAGAGTCATCCATGACGTGCTGGTTATAGCCACCGCCTCCGCCGTATTCCTGGGACTGATAGCCGGAAAGCAGACCGTTCGAATGCCATTGCGGTTTCTTTGCGCCGTTGTAGACGCGATGAAGCGCAATCGGGCGGTCAATGTCATTGCCGATGTGGCCGATCAGCAGTTCTTCGCCCGCGCGCGGCATGTGCACGCCACCATATCCATCGCCGGTATCGGACTGCGCCACACGCACCCAGCACGATGCACGTTCGTCGCCTTCGTTTTGTCGGTCCCAGATGAATAGCACCTTCACCCGGTTCAGTTCATCGGTGTAGCACTCCTGTCCCTTCGGCCCGGCCACAATCGCCGATTCCAGTTTCGCTTCGGGCTTGCGATGTTCGAACGGGCTACGATACGGCACCGTTGTACGCTGCGCTTCAATGGCGACCCGGTAGAACCCGGTGGAGCCGTCCACGTGATTCACACTGAAGTTCTGGCCAGGATCGTCGGTGCGGGCCTGCGCGAGCTGATGATTCAGGCTGTGCGGGTAGTTCGCTTCGTGTCCGGCGAGCGGAAGATTGTTCTCGATGACCCACTCGACTTCGATGCTCGCGAATTCGTTTTGGTCCGCGGCGTCGTGGTCATGCTCGGGATGACCGGTCAGTGTGAAGCGCCGGCCCGCGTCCATCGCGCGCAGGCTACCCACGCCGTGAAAGCGCTTGGCCTGCGACTCCCATTCCTCCATGCGAATCTTCGACAACTGATCGCCACGGTCCTGTTCCGGGTACGTATAGCCACCGGTATATTCGTAGACTTCGGTTTGCGCGGGCAGCGCACCCTGATTCGCCATCGTCGGCACCGACGTACCTTTGGGACTGGAGGGCGTAGACGGGCTTTTGTAGTCGAAGGTGCGCGTCGACAGCAGCACGGATTGAAGCGTCCGCGTGCCTGACCACTGGGTGAGCGCGTCGGCCTCACTGCTCACGCCTGCACGATAAAACCCGACCGTCGCCGGCGAGAGAGTTTCGAGTGTTTCGAGGCGATCAGTGATGACCAGTGTGTGCGATTTGCCGTCGGCTGCCTGCTGCCAGATTCCATAGAGGCCTTCAGACTCCAGGAGTCGGTGCACGAAGTTCCAGTCAGTCTCGTCCTGCCGGCAATATGAGCGCGCCGGCAGCGGTTTCGACAGCGCGAAACGGTACATCCCCTTTGCCTGCGGGTGCTGGTTGAACACGTCCGAGATGATTTCGTCTGCTGCCTTGTCCTGCCAGTGTCGCTGGTCGCGCCGGAACTTCAGGAAGTGCATCCACGAGGAAAAGCCCAACTGGTAGCTTGTAAGATTTCCGTCTGCTCCCAGCCGGCGAGCCGTGTGCACATAGCCGTGATGTGGCAGATAAGACCCATCAGTCTGTTGGATCCAGAGGGTAACGGCTTGGGAGATCAGCGTTTTGAGCTGAACGTCGCCCGAGGTAGATACGCAGTCGAGCAGGAAGAAATAATCGCGGCCGATCCGTGAGCGCCCGGCGACACGGTGGGGCAACAATACGTTGTTGCCAGCCGGAGTATCCAGTTTTAGAAGACGGCCCTGTTGCGACAGTCCGCCAGTTATTGCCCCGATTACGTCCTGCGTGCTCATACCGCCTCTCTATCTGATTATTTCTGCTTTCTCGCGCGATTTTACGTATGACGATACTGCCAAAGCAATCAGATAATTATGAGGAATTGCAAAATCGGAAATTGATTTAATGCGAATTGAATATTAAGGTGGGTGCCGGATCGCAAAAGAATTCAATCAGACGAGCGTGCATTGGTGGCAAGTCATGGCGACGCACTCGCGCACGGCGTTGTCAATGCAGCGACCGCGAGGGCGATTTCGCGGCCCGTGCTGGCCGAGGCGGTGACGCTGGACGGCGAACCGGGTACGTGCGCCGATGGCCTGCCTGCGGCCGCGGTTTGCATTTGTTCGGGCGGCTATCGCCGAGGGAACAATGGGTTTCACCATTCCTTGCGGGCCGAGACAATAACCGGCGCGACTCCACGTCGCACGCGTGCGCAAATCTCCGAATCTTGAGACGACCCCGTATTCAATCGTTCAACAGGAATCCGGAACTGCTCACATCGACTGCGGCTCCCACTGCCCATTTACAAGCTGGACGGGCCACTTTTCCTGTCCATTCCCGCTCAAATCATTCGCAAGCTGTGGAAACGCCTTTTGAATCTCCGGTCGCTTTGCCCACGCGGGCGCATTACTCACGGTGTATGTGTAGTGCGCCGTTGTGCCCTCATAGTCAGCAACTTTAACTAGAGGCTCCCAGCCACTCACTTTGCCGAGTGTGGGCCGCCCGTAGCAAAAAGCACCGTGCACAAAATGTTCAGGGTCCGGCTGAATCTCCTGTTTGGTGAGGAGTTTCTTGCCTTCGTCAGTCAACGAAAACAAAACGTAACCCGGGGAGCTTGGCGTGGGGTTTTCGGTGACAAGTCCGATCGTGGCTAATGCCCTTCCTTGCGTGACCATGCTGAACGGGTCCTTTGCATTGTGTGCTGTCAGCAATGGCCAATCGACGTTCGCGATACAGCGCGGCGGTGCTGAGCTCAAGTGCCTGCTGACAGCAGCGGCTAAATTTGTTTCGTTCAGGTCCGATTTACTTGAACAACCTGCGAGGCAAAGGGCCGCGCCGATGGCGATGAGAGCTTTCTTTGAGGACATAGAGGCGGGCAAATGGCAAATTGTCAGGTGATTTGAACGAGAATTTAACACGTGTCCGTACGCGCAACGGTTATGGGAGCGACCACGCGACAGATTTGGCCCCAATAGTCATTGGATACGCCAATGCATAAGCTGTCGCCATTGCCAAGGCGTGGAAGCCATCTGGTGATGGTCGATCAATTTGATTTGCTACGCGCTATACTGTGTTTTTATACAGTACTCGGGGTGTGCGATGCGTTCGGCACTGATCTCACCGGAAAGCCTTCATCCGGCTTTGTGGCGAGCCTCCCAACTCGGAGGCGGCCACACACGCGTAGTCGCATGCGGCCACATGCAATTAGCGGCGGAACTGCCAGGAGGTGGCTGGCCCCAGGGGACGCTAACGGATCTCCTCATCCAGCAGACGGGATGCGGTGAAATTCGCCTTCTTCGGTCCGCACTCGCCGCAGTCGCGGGGCGACCTGTGATTCTTTTGCAACCGCCGCATCGCGTGCAGCCTGCCGCGTTGGCGTGGTGGGGTCTGTCCGCCGAACATGTGCGGGTGTTGCGCGCTGAAAAGACAGCTGATGCACTGTGGGCGGCTGAACAGGTTCTGCGTGCCGGGACGTGTGCCGCATTGATTTTCTGGCAAACCCACGTCCGGCCGGAGTCACTTCGAAGGCTGCATCTTGCCGCACAAGCGTCCGACACGTTGTTTTTTATGATGCGTCCGCTAGCAACGGCGAGTGACGCGTCGCCGGCGCCACTGAGACTCGCTATTCGTCCGGCGCGCGATGGCGTGAACCTGGAGTTCGTCAAGCGGCGTGGGCCACGGCGCGATGATCCACTCTTTGCACCACTCTCCCCCTCGCCCATCCTGAATGTAAATCGAAATGCAAGTGTGGATCGGCGTCCATCTCCCGTTGCTGTACCTCGAAGTGTTCCGGCCGAAGTGGTCGCCTGACACGGGCGCAGGCGTGGTCGTGCTCGATCGCGAGCGGGTCGTCGCGCTCGATGGCGGCGCACGTGCCGCGGGCGTGCGGCCGGGGATGCGCAAAGGAGGGGTGCTGACCTTGGCGCCGCATGCGCGCTTGTGCGAGCGCGATCCAGGACGCGAGCACGACACGACCGTTGCGCTGGCCACAGGGCTTCTGCAATTTTCGCCACAGGTTGCGCCCGCGTCTGAAAACACTGTGCTGGTCGACGTCTCCGCAAGTCTGCGACTCTTCGGAGGAGTGCGTGCGCTCCTACAGGCGATGAAGCGTGTCGCCGAGACCATTGGCGTCACCGCATCATTCGGCGTGGCGCCAACCGGCGAAGGCGCGTGGCTGCTCGCCCGAAACGGCGGCGGTCGCGCCCTCTCGCTGCGCTCACTCTCGCGGGTGTTGTCAGCCCTGCCCATCCTGTTGCTGCCACCCGCCCGAAAATACGCCGACTGGTTCACCGGGATCGGGTGCCAGACGCTCGGAGAACTGATGCGGCTTCCACGCGCGGGGCTCAGGAAGCGTTGCGGCACCGCATTGGTTGATCTGCTGGATCGTGCGACGGGCACCGCGCCCGAGGTGCACGAGTGGCTTGAACTGCCGCCGACCTTCGCGACGCGCATCGAGATGCCGGATCGCATCGAACACGCCGAGGCCTGTCTGTTTGCTGCGCGTCGACTGATCGTGCAGATGACTGGCTGGCTGGTGAACCAGCAACTGGCGATCGTCAGGTTTTTCGTTGTGCTTGAGCATGAACGCGGCCGCGCGGCGATCGAACCAACGACCATCGACATAGCATTGGCCGAGCCGACCTGGCGCGAGGATCACCTCGTACGGCTGCTGCGCGAGCGGCTGTCGCGCGTCGATCTGGCCGCCGCCGTGATCGCGATAAGCATTGAGACGCGCGACGTTCAGGCCGCGGCGCCCGCCTCTGATTCCCTGTTTCCTGATCCAGGCGGCTCGTCGGCGGATCATGCGCGGCTGATGGAGCTGCTCGTCGCCCGTCTGGGCGCGGAGAATGTCCTGCGACCAGCACCGGCAGCTGATCACCGGCCGGAAGAGGCCGCACGCTGGGTGCCGCTATCAGACCGGACGAAATGGGCACCGCCGCCCGGCGATATGCCGCGGCCGCTCTGGTTGCTTGAGAAGCCGGTGAAGCTGCTGATGCGCGCGCATCGCCCGTTCTACGGAACGCCGTTACGCATGGTCTCCCCTGGCGAGCGAGTCGAGGCCGGGTGGTTCGGTGGCGAACTCGTCACTCGCGATTACTTCGTGGCTGAATCTGACGATGCCGTCTGCTACTGGATCTATCGGGAGCGTGTCGGCAGTCGTGACGATGAAGAAGCACGCTGGTATCTGCATGGGCTATTTGGCTGACTATCCATGGATACCTCGTTGTTCGGCCTGCCTGGCTATGCCGAGTTGCAGTGCTCCTCCAACTTCTCGTTTCTGCACGGCGCTTCGCATGCGGAAGAACTGTCGGTGCGCGCGGCGCAACTCGGATACGAAGCGATTGCGGTCACCGACGAATGTTCGCTCGCCGGTATCGTGCGTGCGCATGTCGCCGCGAAAGAGGCCGGCATCAAACTGCTGGTTGGCGCTCGGTTTTGCTTGACCAATGCCGACGGGTCGCCTGCGATCAATCTGATTGTCATTGCGCAGAACCGGGAGGGTTACGGCAACCTGTCCGAACTGATTACGCTCGCACGGACGCGCACCGCGAAGGGATCATATCTGCTGACACCGCGTGATCTCGATCACGGTGAACCACCCTACCCTCACCTTCGCGGCCTGTCCGACTGTCTCGTGATAGTAGTCCCGGATTTTCCGGCGACTGCGGCGAGGCTCGAGGCTCAGGTGGAGTGGGCATCGGTGACTTTTCCTGGGCGCACGTGGGTCGCGCTGACGCTCCTCGCGCGCGCAATGGATGATATTCACCGCGACGTCGTAGAAACTGTCGCCGGACATCATGAGGTGCCCGTGGTCGCGACCGGCAACGTTCTGATGCACGTCCGCTCGCGCAAGCCTTTGCAGGACACACTCACGGCGATTCGCGTTGGACGACCGGTCGCCGAGTGTGGATTTGATCTCGCGCCGAACGCGGAACAGCATCTTCGCTCGCGGTTGCGGCTGGCGAATCTTTATCCACGCCATGCACTCGCAGAAACGCTGAACGTTGCGGGTCGATGTTCCTTTGTGCTCGATGAACTGCGATACGAATACCCGGACGAGCTGGTGCCGGACGGAACGACGCCAACCGCTTATCTGCGGCAGGAAACGTATGTCGGTGCGCACCGGCGCTTCCCCGCAGGCGTCCCGCACAGCGTGCAGGAACAGATCGAGCATGAGCTCGCACTGATCGCCGACCTGAAGTACGAACCGTACTTCCTCACCGTCTTCGACATCGTCCGTTTCGCCCGCAACGCGGGGATTCTTTGCCAGGGGCGTGGCTCGGCCGCCAACTCCGCAGTCTGCTATTGCCTTGGGGTAACCGAAGTCGATCCCGCGCGCAGCAGCATGCTGTTTGAGCGATTCATCAGCAAAGAGCGCGGCGAGCCGCCGGACATAGACGTCGACTTCGAACATCAGCGACGTGAGGAGGTCATCCAGTACATCTACGCGAAGTACACGCGCACGCGCGCGGCGATCGCAGCTGCCGTCACGACCTACCGGCCGCGCAGCGCGATCCGCGAATCGGGCAAGGCGCTAGGTGTCGACCCCTATATCGTCGACCGTGTAGCAAAAGCGCATCACTGGTTCGATTCGAGTCAGGACCTGCTCAAGCGTTTTGCCGAAAGCGGCTTGGACCCGGAAACGTCGATGGTTCAGCAATGGGCGACGCTCGCCATGCAGTTGCTCGGCTTTCCGAGGCACCTGTCGCAGCACAGCGGAGGCTTCGTGATCGCGCGAGGCAAGCTGTCGCGCCTCGTGCCGATTGAGAATGCGTCGATGCCGGATCGAAGCGTGATCCAGTGGGACAAGGACGATCTCGAAGCGCTTGGGCTGCTGAAGATCGATATTCTCGCGCTCGGTATGCTATCCGCGATCCGCCGAACGTTGGATCTTGTCGCGCAGCAACGAGGCGAACCCTTCGAGTTGCAGGACATACCGCCGGAAGATCCGGCGACATATGAAATGATTTGCCGTGCTGACACGGTCGGCGTATTCCAGATCGAATCGCGTGCTCAGATGAGCATGCTGCCGCGACTGCGGCCGCGTGTCTTCTACGACCTCGTGATCGAGGTCGCGATCGTGCGGCCGGGCCCGGTGCAGGGTGGCATGGTGCATCCTTATTTGCGTCGGCGGCAGGGGCTCGAACCCGTCTCGTTTCCGAGCCCGGACGTGGAGAAGGCGCTCGCCCGTACCCTCGGCGTGCCGATTTTCCAGGAGCAGGTCATGCAGGTCGCCATGCTCGCTGCCGGCTTTTCCGCTGGCGAAGCCGACCAGTTGCGCCGCGCGATGGCCGCCTGGAAGCGCAAGGGCGGTCTGCAGCACTACTACGACCGGATCGTGAACGGCATGCTCGAGCGCGGCTACGATCGGGAGTTCGCGGAGTCGATCTTTGCGCAGATTCAAGGCTTCGGTGAGTACGGGTTTCCAGAGAGTCATGCCGCGAGTTTCGCGCTGCTCGTATACGCGAGTTCGTGGCTCAAACGGCATGAGCCAGCAGCTTTCCTGTGTGCGATGCTCAACAGCCAGCCGATGGGCTTCTATCCGCCATCGCAACTGGTGCAGGATGCAAAGCGGCATAAGGTCCGCGTGCTTCCCGTCGACGTTACGGTGAGCAACTGGGACTCATCGCTCGAGGGCAATGAGTCAATGGCACCGGTGCGTCTCGGACTTTCGCTTGTACGTGGAATGCGGGCTGAGGCTGCCGCGCGCATTGAAGTCGCACGAGCTGTCCGCGCTTTTGACACGGTTACCGATCTGGCAAATCGCGCGCAACTCGACCGGCACGATCTGCAGGTGCTCGCCGACGCAAACGCACTAGCGGGGCTTGCGGGCAATCGCCGGCAGGCATTGTGGAGTGCTGTGGCCGCCGTGCCGGATCGCGACCTTCTGCGCGGTACCGCGCGCGAGGAAGAGGCGGCGGAACTCACGACGCCCACCGAAGGTGAAGATATCATCGGTGATTACCGGTCCACTGGTCTGACGCTCAACCGCCATCCCCTCGCCCTCCTGCGACCGCGGCTGTTGGAAAATCGTCTGGTGCCGGCCGACGCGCTGATGCGATATCGTAATGGGCAGCTCGCGCGTGCTTGCGGCATCGTCACCGTGCGGCAGCGACCCGGTACCGCGAACGGGGTGATGTTCATGACGCTCGAGGACGAGACCGGCTCGGTGAATGTCATCGTGTGGGAGTCGGTGCTTGAGAAATTCCGCCGCGAGGCTCTCGGTGCGTCGCTGCTCGCCGTGTATGGCGTGTGGCAACGCCAGGGCGAGGTCAGACACCTGGTCGCTCACCGGTTGGTTGATGTATCTGACCTGTTGGGCGAACTTCACACCGTAAGCCGCAACTTCTGCTGAAGCCGCTAGAGGAGACCTGGCATGAACATACGTGTAGGCACCGCCAGCTGGACCGATCCGACGCTGATCAAAAGCAAGCGCTTCTATCCGCCTGGATGCACAAGCGCCGAGGCGCGCTTGCGCTTTTACGCGAGCCAGTTTCCGATAGTCGAGGTCGACTCAAGCTATTACGCGATGCCCAGCGGTTCAAACTCCGTTCTGTGGGTCGAGCGCACGCCCGCAGACTTCGTGTTCAATATCAAAGCTTTTCGTCTTTTCACGGGCCACCAGACGGCCCGCGACATGTTCCCGAAGGACATGCAGCCCGCACTGCCCCAGAACGGCAAGAAGAACCTGTATTACAAGGACGTGCCCGACGACATTCGGGCCGAACTGTGGCGCCGCTATCTGGAAGCGATCCAGCCGCTACGTGCAGCGGGGAAGCTTGGCGCGGTGCATTTCCAGTTCGCCCCGTGGGTGACGAGCGCGCCGAAGGACATGGAGCACGTCGCGCACTGCGCTGATGTCATGGCCGGCTACACGATGGCCGTCGAGTTCCGCAATAAATCCTGGTTCGACGAAAAACACACGGCGTCCACCCTCGCCTTTGAACGCGAGCGCGGTCTGGTGAACGTGATCGTCGACGAGCCGCAAGGCTCTGGCAACAGCATCCCGTCCGTGTGGGAAGTCACGAACGATCAACTGGCGCTCGTGCGACTGCATGGCCGCAATCACGAGACCTGGAACATCAAGGACGCCAGCGCTGCGAGCGATCGTTTCAATTACGACTACAGCGACGAGGAGCTTGCGGAACTCGCCGATCAGATCAACAGGATATCCGCGCTTGCGGCGCGCACGCACGTGGTGCTGAACAACAATTTCGAGGACCAGGGACAACGCAACGCAAAAACCTTGGCGGGATTGCTCGGAGACTCCGCAGTCGCGCCCATGTAGAAGAATGAGCGGGCAAGCGTCGGCTGTGCCACGGGATCCGCTCGGCCCTGCAGAGCTATGCTCCTCAGGTTGCGCGTCAGCGCTCCAAAGAAGCGGCGCGACGCGCGGCGCGTTTTCCGAGGAACGCCCGAACCATGGCCCGTTGCGACCCGTTTCAACCTCGTAAGCGACAAACCGTCTCGTAACAGGCAGCAAAACGCACTCATTCCGATCTCGAAAAGACGCTACTGGAGGTGCCGCGTGTGGGCCAAGCTGTTGTGTGGCCTCAAGAATTAGCCGGGACTGTCGTTATCACTGTGATACTTCGTCGGTGGATTTTCGCAACGATCTTCCGCATCATCATGATACCCATAGCTCGCGATAGATTGAGGTAGTCAGTGACGCCAGCACAGTTCAAGGAAATCCAGGCAGACTTGGGATGGACCCACGCCCAAACAGCCGCCGCGCTGGGCTTGTCGGACGTCAGCGTGAAGCGCATCGCGACCGGCGCTCAGGTCATCACGGACCAGACGGCGCGGATGTTTGTCGGCCTTCTTCTGCTCCAAAGAGAAGGATTGGCAAAGAAGTATTCGAAGCTCCTAGGCAGCTATCATGGTGATCCTACAATGGAAGCTCATTAAGGATTCGGAAAAGCCCTATGACACTGATCGAAGTAGCGCGCCGCTGGCGAGAGGAAAACGGGTATGTCGGGCGAGGTGGCGTGATCGTGCTGTTTGATGGCAAGGTGCAAAGCTGGGTCAACGAGCTGCGCAATCCGGAGCACTGGCAACCCGGCTGTGTAGCGGTCGACGAGCAAGGGCGCACCTGGACGACCATCGCCGGCAACGAGAGCGATGGAGCGCTGATGTGGCTGCCCAATGACCCCATCTAGGAAAAGTCGCAACACTTAAAGGATTGGCAGATACGTACCTTGATCTTCGTTCTAGTTGCTATCGCCATTCTCAGCGTCTTGAGATGGTATGTTCGCTTGGGAAGGACGATCAAGGCTGCGAACAATGCTGTGGTTGCAAAGCTAACCTTCGGCCAGCTGGACAATGCCACACAGTCCAAGGTTGTCGGTCGCGCTCTAGCAATCTGTCAGGACTTACGCGGAGGCCTCACGAGGCTTAACCTGAGCGAAGTACAGGAGCTTTTGCTGATGTCGCTCGCTATGCGTGAACTTGGAATACCGCCAGCCTATGAGCGCATGAAGTCGTGGCACGTCATTCGAAATCCTATTCTGGCGATCGTGCCGCACAGCCGGGTTCTGCGCATGGTGTCTAGTGCCGTTGGTGAGTCTGAGGGCATCGACCTGACGATCGATGATCGAGATCCGATGATCGCTGAATTGGTTTCGCGGTTGAACAAACGGACCGACTAGGAAAAGGGTTGCGACCACCTTGAACATCATTCGTGCCGTTGAAGTCGTCGGCCTCATTGCGGTGAGCGCATGTGGCATCAGCCTACGCAAATGGCGTCTGACGGTCTTGCCCCTCACGTGCGCTGCTTTGCTGAGCGCGGTGATGGCCGGTGGCTACCAGGAAAAGCGGCCCCAGTCGCGTACCAAGGAAAACGATGGCAAAGACAAGTGAAAATGCATTCGTGGTGTTGACCGCCAACTCCATTAACGAAATTGTCCGCCGCGGAGGCGTTGCATACTGGGTCGCCAACGCCGGGCGAGTGAGTGGATGCAAATATGTAATCGCCACACGCAATCGCAACGATCACCAAGATCCGCCCGAGGGGAACGAGGAGCACGGGGCAGCGTTCTTCGTCGGGGAAATCGGCGGAGGCATCTACATGCTCCAGGAGCCTGGTTACGAAAAGCGCATCGTCGTCGGCGTGACGCGCTTCGCTAGAGTGAACAAGCCGGGCGTGTGGACGCCGCGTGGCAGTAATCCGGTGCGTTACGCGTCGACGAGCGACCTGCCGATCGACTTCCGTAGCCTCAAGTGGGAGCCTTGGCCGCGGGCTCGTGCCGCGCGTGGTCTCGCCAAGGTCGTAGAACTGTGAGGGACGATTTTATTTCAAAGGAAAAACCATGGATTTGACTAATATCCCTGATCAAAAGTACCCGAAGCAAGAACACTTTATCGAAGAAAGCTTGGGGTTGGAGTTCCAACCTTGGGATTCGTTGACCGATCTCCGAGTCGATGAGATCGGTCGCATTCTGCTGGGACTGGCACATAGCTCCAACAACTCGATACTCAACACGGGCTATCGGGAATGGGAACGTGTGCTGACCTACCGGCTGGAATCGGGTTCGACCTATGACGCTGTGCATTTCCGTACGCACGGCGACTTTGGCCACAAGCATGGCGGTACGTCTCTCCTGCATCGTTACGCCAAGGTCGTGCGTTTTCACGGCAGTAACGATCTGCGGGTGCGTTTCATGATGGAACGCAGCTTCATCAGTCATTCGGATCACAAGCCGTATCTGGTCGGCATGTACGATCGTGACTACCCCGGAATAGCGACATATCTGCACACTCGCGACAAGACGGTCGCGTATGACATTGCGAGTCATATTCTCTCGGGCACGTTCCTCTTCACGGATGAAGAAGCGACTCATCCAGATGAACCGCCGATGACACAAGACCAGCGTTACCAATCGCTGACCTCTGTGGGTCCGGCGAAACTGGCCGCCACGGATTAACAGAAACAATCGTACCGGACACTAAGAGCCGCTACTGGCTAGGAAAAGCCGACGAGTAACTAAGGGGCAATCATGGACCGGAACAGGCAGGTAGGAGCATGGGTTATCGCGGGCGCTTTCGTGTTCGGCATAGCTGCGTTCTTTTTTTCCGCCGGCTGGTCCGGTGATCTGGGTTTCTGGACCCGGTTCATGGAGGTGCTATACATCCCCACGTTCCCCTGCGACTACGAGCCAGGCAGTACGTGGTGTAGAGCGTACTACCCAGTGATGGAATTTCGCTATGGTCTCCCAACAAAGTACGTGATCCTCGCTTGCATCGCCGCAGGCGTTTGGGGCGGTCTTCTGCTGCGCGGCGTCACACGTCTTCCTTCTCGCGATGGCAGGTAACAGGGAAAGGCGGTTACGGCCGCGCAGCATGGAAAACAGCGACAGGAACACACATGGATGAACTCGACTTTATTAAGGCGATCCCGCCAGAGGTCGCTAAGGCAGCCTATGACGACACCGTATCGGGCGCTTTGAAGGAAACGGGAAAGATAGGCCAGGACCTAGTGAAGACGCTTCGCTTAGTGCTCTTCCCGCTGCAATACACTGCGGCCCTTCAAGACAGGCTGTCGAAACATCTCCGCAAATCTATTGATCGCGTACCAGAAGATCGGCGAATCGCCCCGATTGAGTCGCTGGCGTTGCCGATTGCGGAGCAGCTTAGATTCCACGACGAGGAAAGCATCGTCGGAGATATGTTCGTTAGCCTTCTGGCTCGTGCGATGGATCGAGAGCGAGTCGGCGAGGCTCATCCTGCATTCGTACAAATCGTTAGCCAGCTCGCGCCAGACGAAGCCGTGTTGATCCAGCAAATCGCCGCTGCTCAAACATCGGCCTACATGCGACCGCCACAGAAGGCCGTAGCCGTCCTGCTCAAAGACGAGAGGGCAGCGTTAATTAACACTTCGGGCCTGTCGGATAATCAAAAGCAACACCTTGAAGCCGTTGCTGTTCGCCCCGAAGAACTTGCGCAACCCGACTTGGTGTACACCTACATTGAGCATTTGGTGTCTTTGGGCATCGCTTCGTACACCAACGAGCCGTGGAATAACGAGTTCAAAGGCGCGAAGGGAGCCGGCTTCGACTTTTGGTTCATCGAACTCAACGGCTTAGGCGCGTTGTTCCATCGAGCGTGTTTGTCGGACAGCTAGGAAAAGCCGGTGGGTCCGGCGCAAAGGAGAGACACGTGATCATCAGGATTGAAGTTTCGGATGCGGAACTCGAAGAAATGGACTGCGCCTCGCTCGAAGAATTTGAGGAACAGATCCGCGACCAACTCGATAACGGCGTCGTGACCAGCGACGGTGGCGCTGGCTCCGACTGGATGCCAGAGTACGAGCTCGAAGTCGTCAAGGTTGACTGACATGCGAACGGAAAGACACGCCCGACGAGGAGAAAGCGGTGATTGAACGGCACCTGGTTTCTACTACACTGGAAATCCCGTCGTACCGGATAGAAGGCTCATTTGGCATCGTCCGGGGAATCGTCGTTCGGTCGCGATCCGTTGTGGGGGCCGTTGGCGCGTCTCTTCAGACTATATTCGGCGGCAATATCACGCTGTACACGTCGCTGTGCGAGCGGGCGAGGCGGGACGCTTACGAACGCATGGTAGCGGAGGCCGAGGTTCTAGGCGCAAACGCGATCGTCGGCATGCGCTACGATGCAACGGAAATCGCAAGGGGCATATCCGAGGTTCTATGCTACGGCACAGCGGTGCACGCTAGTCGAAGCCCCTAGATCTCCGCCGTCGAGCAGGTGCAAAGGGGCGACCAGGTGGCGGTCCGGACGTATGCTTAGGCAGAAGTGGAGCCGGTGCGTTGATGTAGGGAGGAAAATATGACGCAAGCAACCTATCACACGTTCGTGGCGCAGTTAGGCATGTTCCTCCGAGACCTCCCGAGGGGCACGACTGCCGAGCTAACCGATTTCGCGGTCGCCTATTGGGATGGCCGCCACGTCGTCGGCTTGTATTTGCGGGAGGACGGCGGCGACCGGCTCGACGAGGACTTCGAACTCGACGAAAACGCGTGGGAAAACTGGAGCGTCGAACTGACGGCGTGGCTTGCCGCTCCCAGGTTTTCAGAGCGGGTCGAACTGAAGGAGTGGCTCAAAGAGGCGCCGCCTTTCGAGTCGTAACAACTCGGTTGGTCGCAGTCCACCGGCGAGCAAGGCGGTCTGAGGACGTGGGCGATCATCGGGGGATGTCTTTCGCCAGGGACCGCCCTATACCCGTCGCCGCCGGGAATCGTTCCGCGGCGCCCCGGAGCGCCACATCGACAAGCATAGGCCGTGCGCATCTCCGCTGATGCCGGGTGCCACACAAAGTGAAATCTGTGCCAGGTAAGTGAAAAACTACTTACACAGTTCGTGAAAAAATCCGGGCGGCCGACACCTCCTGCGAGGACTCGGCCGGCTGCGCGACCGTCGCTGAACGACCCTTCTGAGTCACCCAGATGCTGTCCCTGACTGTCTGTTCTTGGATCGACCCGAGACGATGGTTCCTACACGTGCTTATGAGACCGGCTCTCGGCGGCAATCCTGGATTACAGGCGCAGTCCGTCAATCTCAACTTCCGCTTCGCATTCGACGGGCACGTTTAGAGGGAGCGCGACGCCGACGGCTGACCGAGCATGCATACCGATATCCGGCCCGAACAGTTCAAGGATCAAATCCGAGAAGCCATTTGCGATCCGTGGCATCTGGTCGAAACCGGGCGCTGTGTTGATCATTGCAAAGACGCGTACCCAGGCCGTAATGCGATCCAGATCCCCGAGCGCCTTCTGAAGACTCGCCAACTGTGCAAGCGCCACAAGGCGTGCTGCTGCGTAGCCTTCGTCTGAAGAAACTTCGGCTCCGACCTTACCGACCGGTTGCGCAATCGTCCCATCGAGGTTGAGCGGCACGTGTCCTGAGACAAAAGCCCGTGTGCCGCTCACGCGCACCCATGCAAATGGTAATGACATATTTACGTTTGCAGGCATCTGTAGCGTCTGCGGCAACGTCAGTCCCATCTCCACCAGCTTTGCTTCGATTCTTGCCATGGCCGTCACCTCGGGAGCCTGCGAAGAACGTTAGATGCTGGCGGTCGGCTTTTCAAGTCGTGCTGCGCCGATCGCGAAAACCGGGGGGGCGATCCCGACAATAAGGCGGCCCCGAGGAACAGGCTGCGGGCAATCTCGCTGGTGCAAAGAACGCATCAGTGGAGTTCCGAACCGATCGTCACGGTCCGAAGCTGCTATGCGAGCGGTCGTCCGAGCACAATGAACCACCGGCCGTAGTTGGCCGATTTTTGCCTGTCGCTGACCGGCGACAAGGGATCAGTCGCGGCCGTCTGACAGCGAATCCATCTGCGACAACGAGGCCTTGTGGATTTCGCTCGCGTGCGTTGGGTTCTTTTATTTAAGGCGGCAGAGCTCGAGGGATATTTCACGTTCCGTGGCATGTGCTGATCCGCCGGTGCCATTCTTCTCGAAAAAACGTCTTAAATTCAAGGGTGGACTTTTCAGGAATGGTGGCGCCCGACAACTAGCCAACCGTCCAATACGCGCGCCGCTGTTGCAGAGAGATCTTCCGCTAACGACGGTACCGGCTTGACATGATGCAAAGCCAGGTAAAATCCGGCCACTACCCACGAACGGAGATTCGCACGATGGTCCGATACAAGGAATTGCTGGCGCAGAAACACATGCTGGAAAAGCAGATCGAGGAGGCCCGACGAGCTGAGGCAGCGGCCGCTCTGGAGGACGTGCGCAAGACGGTCGCTGACTTCGGCTTCACCCCGGAGGACATCTTCGGCAAACGACGCAAAGGCAGCGGCCAGGCTATTGCAGCAAAGTACCGGAATCCGGAAACGGGCGACACCTGGAGCGGCCGCGGCCGCGCACCGCTGTGGTTGAAGGGCAAGGACCTCGAACTCTTCCGCATCAAAGAGTGACGGCGGGTACGAATGCGGCGGACCGCAAGCGGATCTACCTTGCGGGCTTCGATGTTTTCAGGGTTGACGCAGCTGAATACGGTCGCTCGTTGCAACGCCTGTGCGCCAGCTTTGGCTTCGAGGGCATTTTTCCGCTAGACTCGGTCGCGCCGGTTGGATTGTCGCCCGTGGCGAAAGCGAGGTGGATATATCGCGCGAATCTTGCGGCAATCCGGCGTGCGGATGTAGTGATGGCAAACGTCGCCGACTTTCGCGGCACCGGCGAACCGGACTGCGGCACCGCTTTTGAGACTGGCTTCGCAGCGGCGCTTGGGAAAGACATCTGGGGCTATCGCGACCATCTGACTCCCTTGCTCCCTTGCTCCATCGCGTGCCGTCAATCGGGACAGCTGCGGGTTCGGTGTGCGGGCGCGGCTCTCTCGTTGAGGATTTCGAGCTTCCGGTCAATCTCATGGTGTCGTGTGCCGTGCGGATCGTGCAAGGCGGACCAAGAGAATGCCTGCAGGCGATGGTGAGCGTTTACGGGAGCGGGAGTACCCCTTCTCCCTATAGACAGGATGGCGAATCGCAGATTCGCCTGGTTGGGGGGGACGCCAATCCAGTATATAAGGTACAAGGCTTATGGATATCCCGATCTGGTGGAATACCGACCCGCACGCTGCGTATCTCGCCTGGCAGGCGACCGAAGCCGCAGGGGCGGACCGCCGTCCCTTCTCCGGGCGCTCGATCGTCCAGCACAAGGCGATGTTCGACCGCTTTGTGCGGCACCTTTCCCTCCGGAACACGACGCTGGCCACGTTCGGCGCAGAGCACCTCGAGTCGTTCTTCAGCGACGTCGACAATCGCTGCGCACCCGGCACCACCACGCGCCTGCGCTACACCAAACTCATCGACAGGCTGTGCCGGCATCTTGCCGTCGTCGGCGTACGCGAGAGCAACCCGGCGGCGATTTTCCTGGCGGCCGCTGCGTGGCCGGATGACGAACCGCAACCGCTCTTTCTCGATCCCGCCGCAGACGCGGCGCTCCAGTCGTATGTCCAGGCCGATGCGAGCGATGACGCTCGCATGACCCGGAACCGGGCCGTTGTCGCCCTTCTGCTCGGTGTGGGTATCACCGCCGCGGAACTGCGGGCTACTCGCGCAAGTCACATAACCCTCGACGGCGTGCGGCCGCATCTGTGTGTTCCAAAGCGCGGTCCCCGCCTCGATCGCATCGTAGCGCTCCCCGATTTCAGCACGCCGGCGCTGCTTGCCTGGCAGCGATATCACCCAGCTCCGGACGAAACGCTGCTCTTTCCAGCACCGCGCACCACCGACAGACCAATCAACGATGTTCTTCTGGGCGGCATCGTGCGCGACGCGCTCGACGCGATCGGTTTCACTGCGCCTGACATGAGTCCGCGCGTGCTGCGCAATACCTTTGCGCGCCGCCTACTCCTAGCCGGGCGTACCAACGAAGAAGTGAGCCGGTTTCTCGGGCTGACCAGTCAGCGCACGGTCACGCGTCTGCGAGCAACCATTGAGGTAAGTGCGTTAGCAACTTGACTTCCAGATGCGATCCGTAGGGTGGTTCTGCCCGTTCGACCGAACCGGTAGAACCATTCTCGTGGAGTTTCGCATGCCTTATCAAACGCCGTTTCTGGAACTCGTCTATCCGGACGAATCTGGCCGGCCAAGCGCGATTCAGTATCGAATCGCCTTTGCCGACACACCGGACCGCCTTGCCATAGTCCATATTCGCAATACCATCCAGGCCGACCAGAGTCCCGCAAGCTCGTCAATCGTTCGTGACCAGATCCTCAACCGGATACTGGACGATGACCTCAAGGGCGTCCCCGTCAATTTTGTCCGGCTGGTTGTCGAAAGCAATGGCGCAAGCGGCATATTTGCAATCGAAGTTGATATCGACGACTACATCGCGCGCGGCAATCCCTTCACCTCTTCGCATGTGGCCACTGCGGGTGGCACGCTGCGGGAGAGCATCTCGATTCAGTCGCAAGCCGTGATCGCGGGTAGCGCGCTCGTCAGCACGGCTCATGCAGCGCCCGAGCCGGTATCGCCCGATATCGCTGACGCGCTTAAATAAATCAGGCTCTACCGGCGGCTCCGTGCAGCCGCCGGTGCCGTATTCGAAAGGAGATGGATCGTCGCGAACACTGGTAGCTGCAGACACATGTGTTACCGATATCCAATAGGACTGGTCGCTCCTCGAATCACAGTCCCGTTCCATGAACATTCAACACATGCGCTTCGGCCGAACGGTCGACGGGAAGCCAGCACGGATGACCGTACTATTCAGTTACTTGCCGATGGCCCCAAAATAGCATGACCGGCCGCAATGGGTCGCGTGCTGCCGATCGCGGCGACATGAGATGCGAGCAGTCCATGCCAATCGCATGAGGCAGTACCCGGCCATGAACGGCCGGTCGACCGCATACTGAGGCGGACGTTAGAACGGCCGCTTCACTCCGATACTGTTGAAAAAGTCGGTGACGGTCGTTCTAACCCGGTTTTCATGGGTCGCTTTACCCTTAACCGATGCTCGCGAGCGGTTTGTGGGGCGATCTGAGAGGTCGAATTTTTCGCTCGTGGTGTTCGGGCGACGCGCTACGACTTTTTCAACAGTATCCTCCGTTAAGGGACGTTCAGCCCACGATCTTGTTCGTCGTGTTATCGGCCGGAGCCGTCATTCGATTATCGGCGTTGGTCAGGCGGCTACGGGTCGCTTTCCTGACATTCGCAGGTCGGCGGTCGCGAGTGACCGGTCGCACCGCAAGCGGATGCGTACTTGCGACCCAATTGAGCCGATGGGCAAGCATCCATGACGGTCTGCTCGGAAGTCGGTACCGGCCACTCACGAATGCAATTCGCGCGAAATCTGCGATCGAACTTCACTCGACAAACAGAAGTGGTGTTCGCGGCAAGCGGTCATCCGGTGCAAAACGGCCCGAGGCGCGGTGGCGCTCCCTTCGGCATAAACAGACGCCCGCCGCATGCCCTACCGCAGGCCAGCCGCGATCTCGACGTTTGAGACCATCGTCACGAGTCGTGGCGCGATATCGTCGATCAGCCGGCGTCCCTGCGCGGATTGTGCCGGCACCGCGCAATTGAACACCAGCGTCTCGGCGTCGACCGGCGCACACAACGGCGCAGCGACGCCGTAGGCGTTCTTCTGCATATCACCATAGGAGAAGCAAACGCCGGTTTCATGGTAATCGTGAAGCGCCTGCTGCACCTGCGCGCCGTACTGTTGCCACTGGTCGGGCACGGCTATGCGTAGCCGGTTCAGCGCCACGTCGCGTTCCTGCGGCGCCACAGCCGCGAGCCATGCCCGTCCCATCGCCATCCGCAGAATCGGACGCACCGCACCGACGTCGGGCCGCGCATGGATTCGCTTATCACGCGGACAACACTCGATGTAGACCATGTTCGACTGGTCCCGCATGCCAAGCGAAACGGACCCGCGCACCTGGAGTGCAAGCTCGCGCATGAACGGCCGCGCGATCTGGCGAATGCGCATGCTGGCGAGCAGCGGATAACCCATCGAAAGCACGCCGCCACCGAGCCGATAGTTGCGCGCCACTTCGTCATGACGCAGGTAGCCAAGTTCGGTCAGAGTATAAGCAAGCCGGGACACTGTTGCTTTCGACAAACCCGTACGCGCGACAAAATCCTTGTTGCCGAGCGCAGTTTCACCGGGTAGAAAACAGCGCAGGATTTCCAGACCGCGCGCGAGTGTAAACGCAAATTGTCGATCGTCGTCGTCGGGAAATGAGATCATGGACGCCTGCTCAGCCGACGGATTGAATGAGGTTCGTGCTTCGTCACCGACCGCGTGCTGCGACGCAAGCTGCCGGTCGAGTGCGTCCACCATCGCCGCAAGGCGCGGAGCGATCTCGTCGACGAGTGTCCTGCTGGTCAGTTGCAGGTGCGGCACGCCGCAATTGAAAACAAAAGTTTCAGAATTGATCGGTTCGCGCATCGGTACAGCGACCGCATGTATTTCACGCTCGATATCGCCTTCGCTGAGAGCAAAGCCACACTCATTAAATGTACGCAGGCCACCCTCCAGGCCGGCGTGGTAAGCGTCCCATTGCGCTGGATCCCGGACGTGAACCTGTTCGAGCACTGCAGCGCGTTGCTCGGGCTCGGCGTGGCCCAGCCAGGCCCGGCCCATCGCGGAAGCGAGAATGGGCAGCGAAGCACCGGTATCCGGACGAAACGCCGGCGAATCGTGGCCGCGCGAAGTCTCGACATACACCATATGCGAGCGGTCACGAATGCCGAGCGAAACCGAACCGCGCGCCGCATCGGCAAGCTCCTTCATCAGTGGTCGCGCCAGTTCGCGGATACGCAGACCCAGCAGAAAAGGATAACCCACCGACACGACCGCAGAGCCCAGCCGATATTTGCGCACGGTGTTGTCATAGCGCAGAAAGCCGAGCATGGCGAGCGTGTACGTCAGCCGCGACACCGTAGCCTTCGAGAGACCAGTGCGCTCGGCGAAGTCTTTGTTGCTGAGAATCGCATCGCCCACCTTGAAGCTATTCAACAACGCGAGGCCATGAGCGAGGGTCGTGGCGAACTGAGGATTACGGACTGGACTCGGAGCCATCATTTCGCACGGAAAATGCGCGCGAAGCGCGCTTGCACCCATTGCAACACATTCGCCGTCCGGCCTCCATGAGTGTTTAACATAGCGAAACCCTAGTATCGGCATCTTGTCAGGTTGTTAGGCTCGACCCACCCCTAAAGTTCCAATGGAGTGGTATCAATGCCTTTATCATCTTGCCAGCAGGCGGCGCTCGGGCCGCTGTTCAATCCCCAATCAATTGCCGTCGTCGGTGCCTCGTCGAATCCTGCCAAAATCGGTGGCCTGCCGGTCGAATACCTGCTGAACCAGCGATATCCCGGCGCGATTTATCCGGTCAACCCGAAGCAGGAGTGTATTCAGGGCCTGCAGGCTTATCCTACGCTGCGCGACATTGGCGCGCCGATCGACATGGCCATCTGCGCGGTGCCTGCATCGGGCGTCATGTCCGCCGTAGAGGACGCGGCGGCGGCCGGTGTACGTTCGATCGTGATGTTTTCCTCCGGTTTCGCTGAGACCGGCGCAGACGGTGTGCGCGCGCAGAACGATCTACGCGCGCTCGTCAAAGAAAGCGGGATCCGGTTACTTGGACCGAACTGCCTCGGCTTCGTCAACAATCATCAGAACGTGTACGCGACGTTCACCCCCGCGCTGAAAATCGCCGCGCCGCTGCGTGGCAATATCGGGCTGATCAGTCAGAGCGGTGCGTTTGGTATCTTCGCGTTGATGCTTGCACAGCGTCGCGGTCTCGGCATCAGTCATTTCGTATCGACGGGCAATGAAGCGGACATCGAACTCGCCGATGCGCTCGCGTGGCAGGCGCTCGACCCCGCGACATCGGTGATCCTGTGCTACCTCGAAGGCGCGCGCGACGGCCAGAAACTATGCGCCGCGCTCGAACTGGCGCGCGCCCGGCGCAAACCTGTCGTGATGTGCAAGGTCGGCCGCACTACGCAAGGGGCCGCAGCCGCGGCGTCGCACACCGCGTCGCTTGCCGGTTGCGACGAAATCTACGACGCCGTGCTGCGCCAATACGGCGTGTATCGTGCGCAAGACATTCACGAGCTTTTCGACATCGGCTATGCGTGTTCAGTCGCGCCCTTACCCGAATCCGACGCGCTCGGCATCGTGTCGATTTCCGGCGGTGCCGGCGTATTGATGGTCGATGAAGCCGACCGGCTCGGACTCCGCGTTCCCCCGCTGGCGGAAGCTGGACGACAGGCGATTCTCAAGCGCGTACCGTTCGCGTCCGCGGTGAATCCGGTCGATATCACCGGCCAGATACTCAACGAGCCCGCGCTGCTAGGCGACGCGGTCGACACTATGCTGGAGCATGGCCACTACGGCGCGATGGTGTCGTTCCAGGCCGTCACAGGCATTTCGCCGCAACACAGACCGCTCGTGACTGAGTTGTGGGCACGTGTGCGCGCCGCCCATCCGGCATTGACCGTTGCGGTCGTATCCCTCTTCGACGAGCAGAACCGCGATTTTCTCGAGAAGCACCGCTGTCTGACCTTCGAAGAACCCGCCGTGGCCGTGCGCGCGATCGCCGCGCTGCACGCCTTTAGCCGGAACTTCGAGCGGCAAGCGGCGCCGATCGTGCTACCTGAACCTATCGTCACCGACCGTCTGCCTTTCGACGAAGCCGATGCACTCCACCTGCTGGCCGACGCCGGCATCCCGGTCGTGTCGAGCCGCGTGGCGAGGACCGCTGACGAAGCAGCAAGCGAGGCCGCCGCGCTCGGATTTCCGGTGGTGCTGAAGGTGTTGTCCGCCGACATCGCGCACAAATCTGATGTGGGCGGGGTCGCGCTGCGGCTCGCCGATTCGCAGGCGGTACGGGCCGCATTCGCACGCATCATGGAGAGCGTGTCGCGCACCGTGCCGGACGCGCATATCGAAGGCGTGCTCGTCGCGCCGATGATCCAGGACGGCGCCGAATGCATTCTCGGCGTAACACGCGATCCCGTGTTCGGCCCGGTCGTCATGTTCGGGCTGGGTGGCATTCTCGTCGAGGTACTCAAGGACGTGACATTCAGGCAGGCCCCGTTCGACGTCGCGGAGGCACACCGGATGATTCGCGAGATTCGCGCGTGGCCGGTGCTGTGCGGCGTACGGGGCCAACCCGCAGTCGATATCGACGCGCTCGCCGAAACCCTGGCCACGCTGTCGCGCTTCGCCGCGGCCAACACCACCAGCATAGAGTCGATCGATATCAATCCGTTCATCGTGCGGCCCAAAGGCCAGGCTTCGTGCGCGGTCGATGCGCTCATGGTCAGTCGGGCTTCCGCAACACTCGATCTGGAGGCGCACGCATGAACGCGACCTCTGCCACGCTCGAAACCCTCCGCCAGCGCACTCGCGCTTTCATCAACGAAGAAGTGATCACGCGCGAAGACGCGTCGCTCACGCACGACTTCGCGGCGCAAAACCAACTCATCCACACGTTACGGAAAAAGGCGCGCGAGGTGGGTGTACTCGGGCCGGGAATCCCACGCGAACTCGGCGGACTCGGGCTGTCATTCCGCGACCGTGCAGTCATTCTCGAAGAGTCTGGTCGCAGCGTGCTTGGTCCGCATGCATTACAGGCTGGCCCACCGGATGAAACCAATATCCTCATGCTCGACCGCCTTTGCTCCAGCGCTCAACGGATGCGTTATCTGGAGCCGCTGGCAGCAGGTTCGACCAGATCATGTTTCGCGATGACCGAGCCGCCGCCGGGCGCGGGATCGGACCCAGCGATGCTGCAGACCCGCGCCGTGCGGCGCAACGGCAAATGGGTTATCGACGGCCGTAAATGGTTCATCAGCGGCGCGCTCGGCGCGGGCTTCGCCATCGTGATGGCGCAGACCGACTCGGGACCCACGATGTTTATCGTCGATACGGACACGCCTGGATACAGGATGGTCCGCGTCATCGACGCACTCGACGGCTTCCTCAGCTCGCATTGCGAATTAAGTTTCGAATCCTGCGTGGTTAGCGACGACGCAGTGCTTGGCAAAGTGGGCGACGGCTTCGCACATGCTCAATTTCGGCTTGAACCCGCCCGTCTGACGCATTGCATGCGGTTCATCGGCGCGGCTCGACGGGCGCTCGAAATCGCAGAGCGCTACGTGAGCAAGCGCGAATCGTTCGGCAAGCCGCTTGGCCAGCATCAGAATGTGCAGACGCTGATCGCCGACTCGCACATCGATCTGTACGCCGCCCGAACCATGACCTTCGACGTGGCGACCCGTTTGGATGCAGGCGTCTCCGTCAAACAGGAGTCTTCGATGGCGAAGGTCTTCGTGTCCGAAGCCGTTGGCCGGGTGGTCGACCGCGCGGTGCAGATGACCGGTGCATTCGGCATTTCCAGCGACAGCGTGCTCTCGGTGCTGTATCGCGAGGTGCGCCCGTTCCGCATCTTTGACGGCGCGTCCGAAGTTCATCGCTCCGCCATTGCGCAACGCGTACTCAAACAATACGCGCGATCGCCGAGCTGAACGGTCTGATTAGAGCGGAAGAACCGCGCGTCCGGTTTCATGCCACAGCATGCGGTGAGACGCGCGACACCGTGCAGTTCGGGTTCGCTTCACCCACACAAACACAAAATCGAACCATGGAGACTCGTCAATGAAAACTCGTCATCTCGCCTGGGTGCTGGGCACCCTCGTCCTCAGCGCGCGTGCACAGAGCAGCGTCACGCTATACGGTATCATCGACGTCGGACTCACCTACGTGAACAACGCGCAAACCGCTCGACCCGCAGCGGGCCCGCGCGGTGCATCCCAGTTCGCGCTGAGCGATGGCAGTGCGAACGGCGTGGCCGGAAGCCGCTGGGGATTGCGCGGCGTCGAGAACCTCGGCGGCGGTCTGCAAGCGCTCTTCGTGCTTGAAAACGGCTTCACGCTGAATAACGGAGCTTTGGCCCAGGGCGGCGCCGAGTTCGGACGGCAGGCCTACGTGGGCGTCTCGGGCGGCTTCGGCAAACTCACGCTGGGCCGGCAATACGATACGTACACCGATTTCTTGCAGCCATTGACTGCGGGGGGGCAATGGGCGGGCTACATGGGGGCGCAACCCGACGATGTCGATAGCCTGGGGAACACAAGCCGGGTTAACAACGCCATCAAATTCAGGACGCCGGATTATCGCGGCTTCGCGGCCGCTGGTCTGTACAGCCTCGGCGGCGTTGCAGGAAGCGTCACACAGAATCAGTTGTGGTCGCTCGGCGCAAGCTACAGCGTAGGCTCCATGTCGCTGGCAGCCGGCTATCTCAATGCGCGCGATCCAAATCTTTCCTTGTACGGCACGACGCCCAATAAAGGTCCCGCCACCTCGAACAATATTGGCTCATTCGGTTCGCCCACCGCGCCTGAGTCCTATCCTGTTGACGCCGGCTATGCGTCGGCCAGAACGACCCAGCTCGCCGGAGCGGGTGTGCAGTATGCGTTCAGCCCGGTCACACTCGGCTTTGTGATAACGAATACACGTTTCGAAGATCTGGGCTCGGCGGCCGGCCCCAATCCGTTGAAATATACGGGCACGGCGGTATTCACGAGTCTGGAATTCAGCGTGAGATCGCAGGTCACGCCTGCGCTTCTACTCGCCAGCGCAATCCATTACACCGATCGCAACTCGGTGAACGGAGACGGCGGCGCCAAATATCTGCAGCTGGACCTCGGCACGATCTATAACCTGTCGAAACGAACCAGCGTCTATCTGCTGACCGTGCTTCAGCGGGCCAGCGGCCGCGACTCGCTCGGACAACCCGCAGTCGCCTCGATCAGCGGCTTCAGTCCGTCTGCCACGAACCATCAGATCGGAGTTCGCCTCGCTTTGCAGCAGCGATTCTGAGTCCGCTGGTTACGCTTCAAGCAGGGAGCCGATAACCGGTCACCATCCGGGCGCGTGGTCGTTGCACTGCGTGTTCGCAGCAATCAGATCCAGGGAGAAGACATGTTCCACATAAGCACTCGATCACGCGCATGGATCGTAGTCGCCATGATGTTCCTGTTCATGATGATCAATTTCGCCGACAAGGCCATCATCGGTCTCGCCGCAGTACCGATGATGCATGATCTCGGGCTGACGCCTCAGCAATTAGGCCTCGTCGGCAGCAGCTTTTTTCTGCTGTTCTCGACGGCCGGTGTGCTGTTTGGGTTTGCCGCCAACCGCATCAAGACGAAATGGCTCTTGGCGGTGCTCGCTCTCACATGGGCGTTAGTGCAGTTTCCGCTCGTCGGCACGGTTTCGTTTCCTTTGCTGATCGTCTGCCGGATTCTGCTCGGTGCGGGCGAGGGGCCGGCCTATCCGCTCGCCATTCACGCGACCTATAAATGGTTCGATAACAGTAAGCGCAGCATACCGAGTGCGATCGTGCTGCAAGGCGCCAATACGGGCATGCTACTGGCCGGACCGAGTCTGACCTTTCTGATCATTCACTACGACTGGCATCGGGCGTTTCTCGTACTCGGCATCGCCGGATGTCTGTGGACGGTGCTGTGGCTGATGTTGGGCGCCGAAGGCACGATCGACGAGCGAGTTGATCCAGCGTCATCCGATCCGGCTCCGCAGTCGTACCGACACGTTCCCTACCGGCGGCTTATCGTCGATCCGACGCTGGTGGGCTGCATTCTGCTGACCTTCGTCGGCTATTCAGTGCTGTCGGTAGGGTTCACCTGGTTTCCGGCCTACCTGCGGCTCGCGCTCGGTTATCCGGCTGCCGAAGCGGGATGGATCTTCTCGCTGATTGTCGGCACCGGCATTCCGGCCACACTCGCGATGTCTTTCTTTTCCCAATGGCTCGCGGGCAAAGGCGTGAGTTCGCGTCTATCGCGCGGCGTCATGACAAGCGTGTCAGTCGCGCTTGCAGGTCTCGCCCTATTAGGCACCACGCTCCCGATCGGTTCGGGACTCAAGGTACTGTGCCTGAGCGCGGCAAATGTGCTGAGCCAGCTGATCTTTTTCTTCGGTCCGTTAATGATCGGCGAAGTCACACCGACCAGACAGCGCGCCGCCTGGCTCGGCATCAATGCATCGCTCGGTACGCTAGCGGGCCTGATCACGCCGGCGCTGATGGGGCACTTCGTCGGCGACACGCAGGGTATCACTGAGGGCTTCAGCCATGGTTTCGCCGTACTGGGCTGCATCCTGGTTCCGTGCGGGTTGCTCGGCATCTGGCTACTTAATCCGGAACGGTCGGTGCGCCGTTTGCAGCAGTTTCACGCACGCGCTGATGGCGTTCGCGACGACCTTTCTGCAACGACCTCCGGGCATGAAGAAGCAGCATAACGATGTAGCGGCGGACATAACGGCGCCGTTCGACAGCGCAGCCTGCCCGCCGGCGGACAGGCTGCATTTCAGATCACCGGTGTGCATCCTCGTCGACCCGCTCTACCGGTGGAATCGTATAGTCCTTCGACAGGATGGCTTCGCGCGGATGGTATAGGCGCAGGATCAGATAGAACCGGCCGGTGGGTGCAGGCAGCCAGTTCGAAATACCCTGCCGCGGCTCTGCGTGCCGGATCAGGATGTCGAGCGAGCCGTCCGGGCCGTAGCGCAAATCACGCGAGCGATCACCGATCGCATAGCGCCGGATCGGGTTGTCCACGAAACAGAAATCACTGCCGTAAATCGATACTGACCAGAAGGCATCCACAGGGGGCAGCCTGCCAGCAGGAAAGTGCAGGACATAGCAATGCTCGCCGTTGAGCTGCTCGCCGCTTCTGTCGAAGTCGCCCAGCGCATAGAGCGCCTCCTCGCTCGCGAGCGCGCCGAGACCTTTCATCGCAGTACATGCTCGCGCCAGATAGTCTGTGCCCAAACGGCCGCCCGCATAGTTGATCGACCATGGGCGGGCGCGACGGCTACGGGTGTGACGTTCGACGATTTCGATACCTGCCGCAACCGCCCTTCGCAAGGCTGCCCCATGCGCCTCTCCGAGCGCACCGGCGTCGAACTCCCGATGCGGTGCGATGCCAATGCGCGAAAACTGCGCGACGAGTCCCGTGTCCACCGCAGGCGCTGGATTGTCGGCCATCGCTCTCGCCAGGTTCGCGTAGAACTCCACGCCGGACTCAGCCCAGGCCCGGTAGCCTGTAACCGCACGCGGCAAGCGGCATGGCGCCGTCGCGCTGAGGGTGAAGCCTGCCTGGAAAGCGCGCGCTTCCTCCATGTCTTCGACACCGTCGATCAGCACGCGTCCCAGCACCCACACGAGGTTGGTCGGGCAGCGGATTTCGACCGAGCCGGGAGGAAGCGATCTCGACCAGTTGGGCCCGACGATCGCGAAGGTCGCCGCCGACGGCCCCATCACACGTGGGCCGAGGTTGTGAAAGTTATTGCTGTATGCATCGACGAATTCCATCACGAAGTAACGCCCGGTCTGCGCCGGCGTCGTCAGCATGACGGGGCCGTCAGCGAGATTCAGCCAGGCCATCGAGTAGAGCAGATCATTGGCCGGCGTGACCACATCGCGGTCCTCGTGTGTCCACGGCCGCGAGCAATGCGAGAACTGGTTGATCGGTGCGCGACCATTGTTCTGCGGCTCGTCGACTGCGGTCATGAGCGCGCACGTGCGCACGATCTCGACAAGTGGATAACCGTATACGAATGCCTGAACGCCTGCGACGTAAGCCCATTCCTGCTGTGCATTGCCAATGGTCATTCGAGAAACTCCATGAGAATCTGCTTGCGTGCGCGGGAGCGCACGGGGAGGCGCGGGATTTCGGGATCCCTTTACAAGCCTGCGGAGCGCAAAGTATAGGCAGCGGGCGCCTCGCTTGTGTTTAACATAGCGAAACCCTAATTCCGTTATCTGGCTGTCCCGGTAGGCTTGACCCGACTCCTTCCCGTCCATAGCCGGAGCGGCATCCATGTCTTGTCCTGCAACAGAAAACATCACCGCACTCGCCCGCGATGCGGTGCTCTATACGCTGCCACTATTCGAAATGGCGCGAGCGCGCGCTGCGATGTGCCCGCGCCGCGACGACAGCGGCCAATTTGCCGGCGACAGTCCGGATTCGACAATCGGCTGGGTCAATCAGCTGGTGCGCGGGCGCCAGTTGCTGGGTCCGCAGCACCGTCAGGTCGTGACGCCCAACAATGACACGCTATACCTCAGTACGTGGCTGGACATCCGGGACGAACCGCTCGTACTGGAGATTCCCGACACGGCGGGTCGCTACTACGTGCTCGGTCTGCTGGACTTCTACACCAACCCGTTCGAATCCATTGGCACGCGCACGACCGGCAACGGCGCGCGGCGCTTTCTTTTGCACTACGGCGATGTTGCGCCGCTCGCCGACGACGATCTCACGCCCATCGTCTGTCCCACGCCAGACGTCTGGCTGATAGGTCGCATACTGGTCGACGGAGCGGACGATCTGGCGGCCGTTCACGCGCTGCAGGACCGCTTCGTGTTGTCGACGCTCGGCGGCCAACCCGCGCAGCGGCGTTTCGACGTCGGTGTGGCGCGGCAGGCAGCTGTCAGCGATCCGCGCCTTTATGCTGCCGTAGTCAACGCAGCGCTCGCGCGCAATCCTCCGCCTGCAGCGGAATCTACCTTAGTTGCACGCTATGCCGCTGTCGGCATCGGTGCGGACATCGACGCAGCGACGCTGGAGGCGCCCACGCTTGCAGCACTCGGCAGCGCACTCGACCAGGTGATCGGTGAACTGGGCGTGCTACAGCCGTCGGCGCTCGGCGGTGGATGGTTCCTGCCGGTGGAAGTTCGCGCCTCGTTCGGCGACGACTACTTGACGCGCGCGCGCGTCAGCCGGAACTACATCGGTGCGCTCGGCGTGGAGGAAGCCATGTACGTCGCTGCCGACTGCGACAGCGAAGGGCGGCCGCTCGACGGACGCTATACGTACGAACTGTCGTTCCCGCCTGACGGACTTCCGCAGTCACAGGCATTCTGGTCGATTACGATGTACGACAAAGCATCATGCATGCTGGTGGACAACATGATCGACCGATATTCGATCGGTGACCGCTCACCCCAATTGCGCTACGACCAGCATGGGCTGTCATTGCGCTTATCGGCGACGCCACCGGCTGACGCATCGACGCAATCCAACTGGCTACCCGCGCCGAACGGATTCTTTTACATCATGCTTCGTATCTACATACCGAGCGCAGCCCATCTCGAACAACGTTTTCCCTATCCGCCGATTCGCCGCGTGCAACCTCAGGAAGGCGACGCGGGCACTGACCAGAACAGCATGGCGAGTTGAGACCGGACCGGCGTTCAGGAATAAAACCAAGGAGGAGACATGTTCCAGTCAACAAGCCCATGGCGCGCATGGGTCGTGGTCGTCATGATGTTCCTGTTCATGCTGATCAATTTCGCCGACAAGGCTGTGATTGGCCTTGCGGCCGTGCCGATGATGCATGACCTGGGACTGTCGCCCGAACAATTGGGCCTCGTCGGCAGCAGCTTTTTTGTTCTGTTTTCGGTCTCCGGCATCCTGTTCGGCTTTGCTGCCAACCGGATCAAAACGAAATGGCTGCTGATGCTGCTTTCGCTCGTATGGGCCGCGGTGCAATTTCCACTGGTCGGTACCGTGTCGTTTCCGCTACTGATTGCGTGCCGCATCGTACTGGGCGCTGGCGAAGGGCCGGCCTTCGCATTGGCCATTCACGCTACGTACAAGTGGTTTGGTAACAGTAAGCGCAATATCCCGACTGCCATCGTTCAGCAAGGCGCCAACACCGGCATGCTCGTGGCGGGACCTTGCCTCACGTGGCTGATGATCCACTATGACTGGCATAGCGCGTTCCTCGCGCTGGGTGTCGTTGGTGTGATCTGGGCGGTCTTCTGGTTTGTGTTCGGTGCCGAAGGCACGGTCGATGAGCATCCCCTTGAGCAATCCGCCGGTGCGCCTGCGCTGGACAGCTCACGCGTACCCTATCGGACGCTTATCGCGGATCGGACGCTGCTAGGAACATTCGTTCTTTCGTTCGTCGGATTTCTTGTCCTTTCGCTCTGCTTCACCTGGTTCCCCGCCTACCTGCGGCTCGGCCTGGGTTATTCGGCAACCGAAGCTGGCTGGCTGTTTTCAATTATCGTCGGCGCTTCGATACCGGCGTCGTTCGCGATGTCGTGGTTTTCTCAATACCTTTTCAGCAAAGGCGTGTCGTCGCGCATCTCGCGCGGGTTCATGGCGAGTGGTTCCATTGCGCTAACGGGGCTTGCGTTTCTCGGCACGACGACTGATGTGAGTGCCACGATGAAGATCGTATGCCTAACCACTGGAGCTGGCCTTGGGCAACTTATTTTTCTGTTCGGCCCGTTGATGATCGGTGAAGTCACGCCTTCCCGGCAGCGCGGCGCATGGCTCGCAATCAACAATTCAGTCGCGACCCTCGCCGGTCTGATCGCACCCGCGCTGATGGGCCGCTTTGTCGGCGCCGCGCATGGCCGCGCAATCGGCTTTGAGCACGGCTTCCTGATTCTTGGGTCCATCCTTCTTGCAGCGAGCGTTGCCGCGTTCTGGCTGATAGATCCTGAGAAGTCAATGCGTCGGTTGCGAGGTCTCACCGCCACCAATCTCACGACCGACCGACAGACTATTCATTTGACGGCTTGCGGACGGGACGAACCCGCCGGCGCAAGTTGAGCACGGGTACGGCCGCTGCCTTTTTGCGTCTAAACCGAATGCGCTCCGCCACCGCGGTCACCTAGCTAGATCAATTGACCGGCTGAGGCTCTGGAAAAGTCCAGGCGCCGCTGAGAATTTCGGCGCGTGGGCGGTACAGTCGCACCGTGTAGTTCCAGCCGGCGACAACGGGCAGGCAATTGGCCACCTGTCCATCGCAGCCACCAAACTGCATCGTAATCGAACCGTCGCTACCTTTCTTCGCGGTGAGGTTGTTGATCGAGTACGCGTTTGCCGGGTTTTTCTCAAAGTACCCTTTGGCGTTGTAGACGCTCACCGACCAGAAGGCATCGACGGGAACGTCCCTGACCGAGAGCCGATAGACGGTCTTTCCGTCGTTCTTTGCCGGCGTGAAGTTGAGGTAGGTTGCGTCCTTGTCCGGGTTGCCGCCCCATGCTGCCGCAGCGCCGACCAGGCGTCGTACAGGGTCGACCTCCTCCTTGGTGCCGAACGCTCGCTTGAAATCCGGAATCGTGGAAGCAAGAACCAGAAGCGCGTCGCGAACCTTCTTTTGGCTCGCAGCATCCCAGTTGGGCATCTCCAGCTTGCCCGGCGCGTTCTGGCTGACCGTGATCGCGTCCTGAAGGGTGTGGACCTGCTTGACGTCGTCCGGGCTATTCGGATCGACAAGCGTTCGTATCGCGACGACGACGTAACGCGTACCTACATTCTCTCGGGTAAGCGTATGCGTTCCCTCACCGTAGAATACGTTCGGTACATAGTGATCCTCGTTGATGATCTGCATCGCCATGAAGCGCTTGCCTGGATCAGGCATCTTGATCGTCACTGGCCCGGCATCGAGGTCGAAGACACCGGACGAGTAGAGCGTGTCACGATTCAGCCTGATGACAGTCTGATGCTCGATCGATACGGGCTCCCGGCGATGGAGCAGCTTTCCCAGCCCCCCCCTGTTTGCCAATGCAACGACATACATGTCTGATTCCGCGCGAACAAAGTTGTCCACGGTAACTGGAACCGTCGCGCCTGATGGCTGAGCCGCGACGGTTTGTGACAGAGCAGTGCCAACAGCCGCGAGAACAACGCCCGCAACGCAGGCGGTAATCAGTGCATTTTTCATGAATAGTCTGTTTGTCTATTGGGATCGAGCCGTCATGCAGCGATGGCGGCGACTCGCAATCTTTAGCAAGTCGCCCCTTCCAACTTAATACGAAGTCTCGGTGATGTCGTTGAGCTTCCAGCTCTTGTCAAACCACGGACCGAGCGGACCATAAAGCCGGAAAATTGTTAGCCAGCTTTTTCCTGGAATGGTTTGAACCCAATTGCTCTCTTTGCCGGTCGGCGCTTTCGGACCGAAATACAAATCCACTGAACCGTCCGAGTTTTTCAGGAGTCCTTTTTCACTGGATAAACTTGGAAACTGTTGGTCGGTTTGCAGCATGGACCGCGTCTGGGTGTCATAAAGGACGACGGACCAGAAATCCTTCGCCGGCACGTTCGGGGGGACGCGAAGGGTGTAGTCCCTGCCTCCGTCGAACGGCTTGCCCGCTGCGTCAAAATTGGCGGCGGCATATTGCGAGCCGATGCCCGGCATCGCAACGGCCATTGCGGGGGTATCAACGGTTGCTGCATAGAAGAACATTGTCCGCGCATCGAAGTTGCGCGCGCCATGGTTCAACCACTCATAACTTCCGCCAACGAACGGTGTGTTCCAGTGGCGATCCGGATAGATCAGCACCGCTTTGTCGCGATTCGAAAAGTCGATCGCGCGTGCGGTTGCGTTACCCACGGCTACGGCATCCGTGAGAATCTTCGTCATTCTCGCGTCCGGTGCAAAGGCTTTACCCTTCTCCATTCCGATCGAGGCAAAGAGTCCGGTCATGTCGGGACCATATGCGCCCGCCGGCTCCTCCTGAATGATCTGGTTAACCTCGTCGTAGAACTTGATGTTGTTGGCGTGAACCGTGTTCATCACGCGGCCAGAAAGATTCACAAAATTGGTCGGCATGGGCGCGCTTGCTTGCGATAACGGGTAGACACGTAGATGTGCCTTCAGGCTGGCAACGCCGGGACCCGGATCGCCGTTCTTCATGAACGCTCTGCCAAATAGCAGATTGCCGAAGGTCGGAGACTTGATGATGTAATAGCCACTCTTTGGCAATTCGCCTTTGTAGCCGGGTGGCACGAATAGGAACTTGCCTCCCTTGCCCTTATCTGGCCCCGCATTGCCCAGGTCAGTGACATAACGGAACCAGAAATCGTCGACGACGCCCAGAATATTAGGAGGCGTTTCGACCACAACTGGACCGTCCTTCAAATCCATCCAGTTCCAGAAATAGACTGTCTCGGTGTTTGCCGTCAGAAACAACGATTTCGAGTCCATCAGGGACGCGAACACCCCGATCGTGTTGCCTACTGCGCCGGCTTCCCTCAAGCCAGCTCGAAGCGCGACGAGAGACGCCCCGGGGATGCCGTTGAGAAACGCCTCGACACCGCGCGTGAAGTCGAGGTTGTCATAGACCTTCTGCGCTGTCTCCGGCGTGGGCACACCGTCGATAAAATCGAGTTGTCCAATCCGCGTTTCAACGCGGTCGGGTGTGGTGATTTCCGGCGGGATTGGCGTGGTCATCTTGTACGTCGGTGGTGCTGCAAGCGCGTACGTGCTTGACAACGCAAGGGAAATAGTGAGACAGGACCAGACTTGCGGAAGGCGATTCATTCAAGCTCCAGACAGTAGTCATCGTTCTGTTGCGTCGCATGAGCGTGCCGGACATGCCTTTCATCATCGACGGGCAACGGGCGTGGACATTGCGCTTTATGTGCCCCGGGTGCCCGGACAAGCTTCGTGAAGCCGTTTTCGATTAAGACGATACCGGTTATTTAACTTCGCGGGAAATCTCCAGCGTCAGTTTTCGACAGTTCCCTCACTTCGACTCCCGGTTAATGCGCTTTGCTTCAATAATGCCGCTCGGCGGCCCAAAATCCGTGGCGAACACGCCATCGGGAAAGTACCTGGCGTCAAGAGTAGTCGCTGTTGGTACGATCGTACCCGTACAAACGTACCAGACTGCCCCCTGACACGCACCTTATCGACCTTGGATGACGACGAAACAAGACGCACGCGCTCAGCGCGCTGACCCGGAAGCCGGCCCGAAAGCCCGCCTGGTGCAAGAGGCGATTCCACTGTTTGCGCACCACGGTATTGAAGGGGTGTCCATTCGCACGCTCAACAAGGCCGCTGGGGTAAGCAGCCAGAACGCCGTGTATCACTATTTCGGCGATATGTGGGGCCTTGTGGATGCCGCCATCCAGCATTCGCTCAACCGGTACCTTGACGGTGTGCGCACTTTGCTCGACGCCGCGCGAACCGGAACTGAAGAGAGCGAACCGATTTCGCTGTCGATCGTGGTGGAAGCAATCGTGCGTCCAATCGTTCACATCTCGAGCTCGCCCGATGGCATGGCCAGTCTGCAGTTTCTCGCCCGGATGATCGGTGGGTCCGGCCCGCGCGGAAAGGAAATAATTGCGCGCGAGTGGCGCAGCGTGGCGGAACGCGTGAACGATCTGGTGTTTCGCGCAGTGCCAGAAAACGGGCGCGAGGCTGCTGGCGTCAAAGCGCTGTTTGCGTTCAATACCGCGCTGAATGTGGTCGTCGACGTCGGACTCGAGGCCTATTGGCCATTGGAAACGACAAGTATCGACCGGCTTGACCGGTATCTACTCGACTATATCGAGGGTGGCATCCGTTTCAGCAGCAAGCGCGGATAAAGCGGGAGTTAGCACAACAAACTGGGAGACAAGAATCTATGGAAAAAACAACATCTGCATCTTCACTGATAAAATCAGTTGTACTTAGTGGATCGATACTGGTCAGCACCGTCTTGCTGTCAGGTTGCGGTGGCGATAGTGTCGATGTCGCACATCCGCTTCCCGCCAGCTTTTCCGCGTCGCACGCAATGTCCACCTGCTTGTGGCAAGGACCGGTTGGCACCGCGCCGACGGACGTCAACGAAGCCTATCCGGATGCCGGTGCACAATACTGGGCTGCCCAGTTCAAGATACCATCAGGAGCACGCGTGTTTCTGAAAGGGCAGTTCACCTATTCGCGGTATGTTTCCTTTAATAGCTACCGAACCGACAATTCGCCGGCCGTCGCGTTGACTGACTACCAGATAGCGCCTGATGCTGGTTCAACGAATCCGTTCATCGGAGGCGCTGCCCGGTACGCGACAAATCGCAACTTTACGGTCGAGGTAGTACCGACGTCCGAGGCCGGAACTCCTGCGCCCAATACGCTGTATGCGGATAGCGACTATGGCCAGACAATCACTGTATGGTATCGGGTCTATGTCCCGGACAAAGGCGCCGATGCCACGGGCGGCGTTGGACTTCCAGAGTTGGAGGTACAGCAGGCGGACGGCACGGTGCTCACCGGTGCAAACGCGTGCAATGCACTCTCGCCGTCGCAGACCGTGGTTGCTTCGCCGTTGATACCAGCCGCAACCTATACGTCTCTGCGCGACCAGACGGGCAAACCGGCCGGCTTCCCGGCCTTTAATCCCGGTGTCTGGATGACTCAGTACAACACCCAATACGGCTTGCAGTGTATGTTTCTAGGCAAATGCGGCGGCAATCCGGTTCGCCAGGTTTCTTTCTTCGCCAACCTCGATAATGCGTACGTTACCGCCTTGCTCAATCGTGCTTTCGGCGCAGTTGTTGTTCTGCAGGGGCGTGTGCCCAATGCGCCGAAAACGTTCAATAACGCCCCCACCATGACAACTGGACAGGTGCGTTACTGGTCGATCTGCACAAACGAGTTCTACAGCCAGAAGGGAACTGCCTGTCTGTATGACGAACAGATTCCTGTCGACTCAAACGGAAACTACACGATCGTTGTGAGCCGCTCTGCCGACCGGCCGTCAAACGCGACAGCGGCGTGCGGGCGCGGTTTCATCGCGTGGTCGAACGCCGGCGATGGGATGGGCCATACAGACGACGGTTTCTTAATCATGCGCAACATGCTAGCTAGCGCGGATTTCTCAAACGCCATCCAGAACACCAAAACCCCGGGAGATGAAGCCACTGTTATAGGTCCGTATCTACCCACCATTTCGTACACGACGACGGCCGCATTCCAGTCGCTTGGGTGTAAGTAAGCACTTGGGCGCTGCGGCTGACTCGCATGGAGTCAGCCGCTCGCGGCAGGTGAGCCTCAATTCGCAATTTACCGCGACAGCAATGATCCTCAGATTGAGAACGACGAGGATAACGGCGGGTCGTTTTAACGAGTCACCTGTTCACCTAGGAGCGGACGATCGGAAACTGTCTTCGAACGTCTCGAACTGGCCGATAGCACCTGTACGATGAAGGTGCCTCCGAGAGCCCATCGGAATTCTCAATGGCAGCTTTCCGGCGGTTTGTACGAACGCGTACGGCTGTCTAGGGGCGTTCGGTGGCTGCCATGGTCCGCAGGAATGTGAATGTGCCACCGCGCTTCGCTGGCAGGCGTTGAACAACCCTAAACGAAAGGGGGCGGTGTCGCTCGACGCGCGAATGCGGCCGCAGAAAAAACTGCCGTCCTACGGCCGCAGCTTGTTGTTAGATCTCCGTTTGCTCGGAGATCTCGAGCGCGTCATCAACCTCTATGCCAAGGTACCGAACGGTGCTTTCAAGTTTGCTATGGCCAAGCAGCAGTTGAACCGCTCTGAGGTTCTTCGTCCGCTTATAAATCAAGGTAGCCTTCGTCCGGCGCATCGTGTGTGTTCCGTAGGCTGTCGGATCAAGGCCGATCGCGGCGACCCACCGATGTACCATTCGGGCGTATTGTCGTGTTGAGATGTGCGGTGACCGAGAAAGACGGCTCGGGAAGAGATACGCATCGGACCTTAGCTTGGCCGTCTCGATCCATGCTGCGACCGCAGTACGAGCGGGCTCTGTAACTTCGAACTGCACGGGTCGTTTGGTCTTTCGCTGCATAACCAGCGCGCGCGGCAGTACTTGATTGCCGTGAGTTACGTCGTGAACGTGCAGGTTGACGAGGTCGCACCCGCGCAGCTTGCTGTCGATCGCAAGATTGAACAACGCCAAATCGCGGATCGCGTGCGCATTCTGAAGGTGAATTCGGATCGCCCAGACATCTTTCGGCTTCAGCGGCGGCTTCTGACCGATCAACTTGTCTTTATTCCAGGGCTCACGACTTTGATTGCTTCCCATGACAGACTCCCATTAAGTTGATGGGAGCTACATTGTCATCCACTATTTTGTTCGCCACGTCCGTCCAGGCAGTATTGGTATCCGAATCGAACTATCCAGATGGCGGTCGATGTGAGTTCGGTGGCTGTTGCAGTTCGCCTCCCTGGCGCAGGATGAACGGCCCGGGTGCGCAAAGCCTGAACGAGCACAATCGGCCCAGATTGTGTCAAAACGCTTAGCCGCTGGGAATTGACGAAGTCTGTCGCGGCGCAGGTCGCGGCAGGTGAAGTGCGGGAACACAAACGTCAAATCACAACCACGCATTTTTCCCAGGCTCAGCAACCCGATGCGGGCGCTACGCCCGCATCGCCTTCATAAGCGTTTCTGAACCGAGTAGCTTGATCACCCGCTTCATGTTGTACGCGAGCACGTGCAAGCTCATCTCCGTGCTCACACGCTCGATGGTTCTTGTCAAGAAATGGGTTGCGCCCATCCATGCCTTGATCGTGCCGAATGGATGCTCGACAGTCTGCCGCCGGATTCGCATCATCTCAGGGGCGTGATCAAGTCGCGCCTGCATCTCTTCGAGTACGGCTTCGTGCTCCCAGCGTGTCACCCGGCGTTGAGGACCTGGCGTGCAGGCATCTTTTAACGAGCACTGCTGGCAATTCGAACTCCAATACTTACTGAGTTTCAGGCCGCGCTCAACGGTCGAGAATCGCCGGATGAGCCGCTCGCCTGCCGGACAGCGATATTCGTTCGTCTGTGGGTCGTAAATGAAATCGTCCTTGCCGAAGCGGCCATGGGCTGTCGCGCTTGATGTCACTGTCTTCGGTACAAATACGGTGATTCCAGCCTCATGGCATGCGAGTATCTCTTCGCTCTTGTAGTAGCCGCGATCTGCAACTGCGGTGAGCTTGTCGACACCCATCTCTGTATGGGCAAGCTTCGCCATCGATGTCAACTGATCACGATCAATGCCGTCATTGGTAACGACGTGCGCGACGATCAGATGGTGCTTCGCGTCAACCGCCGTCTGGACGTTGTAGCCGACGACTCCCGTTCCTCGTGTCTTCATCGAACGGGCATCCGAATCTGTGAGCGATACCTGTGCGTCAGGCGCCGCGGTGAGTTGGACCTCGATCTGCTTGAGGCTTCGCATCTGTTCCTTCAAGGCCGCAATCTTGTCTTGCAGTCGCTCTGTCCTGACCTTCGCGATTGCAGGCTCCTGACGATCCGCTGTGTCCATCGCCGCGAGATAGCGAGCGATACTTGACTCGATGTCGCGCATGCGTCGTTCGAGCTTGGCACTGGTGAAGTTGCGGTCGCGATGGTTCACCGCCTTGAACTTGCTGCCGTCGATCGCAACGAGCGCTTCGGCGAAGAGGTCCAGACGCTGGCATAGCACGACGAACTGACGGCAGACGCTGCGGATCGCTTTGCCGTTGTCTTTACGGAACCGCGCAATGGTCTTGAAGTCCGGCGCCAGGCGGCCCGTGAGCCACATCAGTTCGACGTTGCGCTGAGCCTCGCGTTCAAGGCGACGGCTCGATTGAATACGGTTCAGGTAACCATAGATATAGATCTTAAGCATCACCTCGGGGTGATACGACGGCCGACCGGTCAACGCTGGTTCGACACCTTCAAACCCGAGTTTATGAAGATCAAGCTCATCTACAAAGACATCAACTACGCGCACAGGATTCGTGTCCGTCACGTAGTCATCAAGCGCTTCTGGCAGGAGAAAGCTTTGCGTACGATTGTCGCCTTGAACGAAGCGTTTCATCTTGCTCATCCCCCCGCTATCGGATGGAAAATTTTAACGCTCCAAAAATGCGTTTTGACACAGTCTGGGCCATCAAGGGACGCTCGACAAAGGGGACGCGAGCGGCCAAAGACGAACTTAAAGCGGTCGTTCTCATCGGGGTAACCCTAGCAACGGGTGTG
Source organism: Paraburkholderia sediminicola (assembly GCF_046026675.1). GTDB lineage: Bacteria > Pseudomonadota > Gammaproteobacteria > Burkholderiales > Burkholderiaceae > Paraburkholderia > Paraburkholderia sediminicola_F. The sequence goes on from NZ_JAQQEY010000003.1 coordinate 285,108, forward strand.
TGGAGAGTGGACTCGATGTAGCGGGATGTCGACGTGAGCCCGTCGAGGGAGGCACGCGCAAGGCCCAGCTCTGCCGTCCACGATACGGGAGATTCGCTGAGGTCGTCATAACGCCTGATTATTCAACTTGTGTGCTCTTCCTTGGTATCGGTTTGTGTGTCCGATTTGCAATGGAAAGGATGAATGGTCGTGCTGCGGGATTCGGCTGCGCTTCGCATTCAGTCACCACGATCTTCGCGGTCAATTCTTCGCGCTTGGGCAACTTGCGATAGACCAGATTGCCGCCGCGCGCGCTGATGACCGACTCCGGCACGACGCCAAGGCCGACGCCTGCTTCGACTAGCGTTAGCAACGTCGGCAATACGCTATCCTGGAGAAACGAAGGGATTACGCGTGCAATCGAGAAGGCCGAGTGAATGAGATGTCGGAAATAGGGCGAGGCATCGGCCCGGTATCCGACGAGCGGATAGCTACCAATATCTGCCAGATCGACACGGGATTTTGCCGACAACGGATGGTCAGAGCGCATCGCCACATACAACGGCTCACGATAGATCACTTCGACACGCATGTCTGCGTCCACTGCGGTGGGCCGCATCAGCGCGACGTCGATTGTTCTCAGTCTCAACGCACTCTGCATCTCGACGGAGTTCAGCTCATGCAGGTCCAGTTCAATTCCTGGGTTTGCCAGTCGGTACTGATGCAGTGCCTCCGCGAGCGGAGAGCATGCCGCTGTAGGTGTCAGTCCGACCGATAGCCTACCCGTTTCTCCGCGCGCCGCTTGCCTGACACGACGCACCATGCGTTCCATGTCCCTCAGAAGCTCCCTTGCATGCTCGAGCATCACGACGCCTGCCGGCGTCAGTTGGACCGAACGCGTGGTACGGATAAACAACTCCGCATCGACGGTTTCCTCGAGCCGTCTGATCTGGTGGCTCAGTGCCGGCTGGCTCATAAAAAGGCGCTCCGCCGCCCGCGCGAAATGCAATTCCTCGGCCACTACGCAGAATGCCGCGACGAGTTTCGCGTCGACGCCCGCTGCCATTAATTCAAATTTCGACATAAATGCGTCTGCATTATGAATTGGACTATGAATAATTGGTTATATACGCTTTGGGACAGCATCACAAGAGGTGGTGCGAGATAACCTAGGAACGGAAACATGGAAGGTGAAATCCGACATCCAGGCGTGCGGGAGATCGTAGGACAGGTTCGACGAAAAGAGATACCGAGAGACTCCTTTGTTCGCCAGTCGTTGTCATCGATCGAAGCGCTGGATTCGCAAATACATGCGTGGGCTTGCGTCGCACCACGTCCGAACATAATTGAAGCAGCAAGTGCAGTAGATACGACAGCACCGCTCGCCGGCGTGCCCATCGGCGTCAAGGACGTGCTACATGTTGCCGGTATGCCAACCGCGTTCGGTGCGCAGCTTTCCGAGCGTCGCGCCGAGGAGTTCGATGCCGCATGCGTGGGCATGTTGCGTGCCGCAGGCGCAGTGCCGATCGGTAAGACCGTCACAGCCGAATTTGCCTATAAACACCCGGGACCGACGCGTAACCCCCACGACCTCCAGCGCACGCCGGGGGGTTCGTCCAGTGGTTCGGCCGCAGCGGTTGCTGCCGGCATGGTGCCAGTGGCTATCGGCACGCAGACAGGTGGTTCCATCATCCGGCCCGCGGCATTCTGCGGCGTGACCGGTTTCAAACCTTCATTCGGTGTTGTACCGCGAGACGGCATGAAGGTGTCGTGCGAATCACTGGATGTGATCGGATGGTACGGAACGTCTGTCACCGACATTGGTGCTATTGCCGACGTGCTGCTGTCTGACGAGCGCGTGTTGCAATCGCCGACGAGACGTCCGCGAGTCGCGATGATATGTGGCACGTCGCTGCATGCTCTGGACGTCGATGCAAGAGAGGTACTCGTGACCGCCGAACGCGCGCTGATTGATCACGGTGCAACCTGTACTCGGATTGCCTTTCCACGTGAATTCACACTGTTGGCACAAGCACATCGAACCATCATGCAGTACGAGTTTGCGCGCAGTCTGGCGCCAGTCGCTAGCGTGGCACTCGGCGGGCTCAGTGAAGTATTGCTGACTTGTGTTCGGCGGGGCCTTGCGATCTCACGCAGTCAGTATCGTGGGATGAAGGACCTTCAGTCTTCGTTAAGAAATACGTGGAGTATGCACTTCGGCGACGCCGATCTGATTCTCACTCCTAGCGTGCCGGGCGAAGCACCGCTCGGACTTGCGGCTACGGGTTCCGCTGCATTCAACGTGGTCTGGTCGGTACTCGGTTGGCCATGTTTGCATATTCCCTTCGGGCGGTCCCGTCATGGTTTGCCACTCGGCATCCAGTTGGTAGGCAAGTGGAATGGAGATGCTGAACTGCTTGGCTGGGGCGGTTGGACCGAAAGCCTCGGTCCGAATCAGGGCGCAGCGATAAACAGCGAATCGCGCATAGCTTCAGCGTAATCCGACGAATCGTTACAGCAGATGTCGGCTCGACGCGTTGCCGTCGTCGCGCGACTGCACTTACAAAACCAAATCCGGGTGACGATCACCCTAAACTCGGCGCCATGCCAAAGCGCCAGGAGGAGCATTGATGCATGCAATATCGTCTCAGGCAATGACGGACGCTCAGGTGAGGTCTGGCCATGCGGGCGAATCTGCTTCGCGGATCAACCAGCGTCTCGATCAGCTTCCCGCCACGCGGCCCGTGTGGATGCTGGTACTGCTGGTTTCGATCGGAGGCTGGTTCGAGTTTTACGACCTTTTCATGACCGCCTACGTCGGACCGGGTCTGGTCCAGAGCGGAATGTATTCGGTGACTACAGCGTCGTTTTTCGGTTTCACCGGGCTGGGCGCGTTCGTGGCGGCATCATTTGCAGGTTTGTTCGTCGGAACATTTCTGTTGACCGGTCTTGCCGATCGGTTCGGGCGCCGGACTGTATTTACAGCTTCGTTGCTATGGTATTCGGTGGCGACGCTTGTCATGGCGTTTCAGGATTCCGCCCAGGCGATCAATCTCTGGCGGCTCATCGCGGGAATCGGCGTTGGTGTCGAACTCGTCGTGATCGATACCTATGTAAGTGAGCTGGTCCCGGCGCACTTTCGTGGAAGGGCGTTCGCGTTCGTCCACCTTGTGCAGTACACGGCGGTTCCCTCGGTCGCGTTTTTTGCGTGGTGGTTTGAACAGCATCCTGTCGGTGGCATCGAGAGCTGGCGTTTGACCGCTGCACTCGGTGCGTTGGGCGCGATCGCCGTTTGGACGATTCGTCGTCGGGTTCCGGAAAGTCCCCGTTGGCTCGCGCAGCATGGGAGGTTTGCCGAAGCCGGACAGATTCTCGATGCGCTCGAAGCGAAAATTGGCATACCGGTGAAGGACAACGGAAACGCGTCTGACGCCCATGTCGAATACGTGCCGGAACCGTCCCGTTTCAGCGAGATCTGGCAGCCGCCGTACCTTAGAAGAACGCTTGTCCTGCTGACGTTTCACCTGATCCAGTCGATCGGCTTCTATGGCTTCGCTTCGTGGGTGCCGACATTGTTGGTGGCGAAAGGCATCACAGTGACCCACAGTCTGCTGTACTCGTTCATCATTGCATTCGCCAATCCTATCGGGCCGCTGATTGGACTCGCCATTGCCGACCGGATAGAACGCAAGACCTTGATTGTGTTGTCGGCAGCTGGCGTTGCACTGTTCGGCGGGATGTGTGCGGTTGTGCAGTCCGGTGTGTTTCTGATCTCGCTCGGCGTGCTGCTGACGCTTTGCAATACGCTGCTGTCGGCGGGCTATCATGCGTATCAGGCCGAACTCTATCCGACCCGTATCAGAGCTCGCGCAGTAGGTTTCGTCTATTCCCTGTCGCGGTTGTCCGCGATGTTTTCCGGCTTCTTTATCGCTTTCACGCTTCGCAGTTTTGGCACGTCCGGTGTCTTCGCCCTGATCACGGCCGTCATGATCATCGTGATGATTACCATCGGCGTGTTTGGTCCGAAGACCAATCGACGAAGCCTCGACTTGGTGTCTCGCTGAAGTGACAAGATAGATAGCCCCTGCTTTCAGCGAAAGCAGGGGCCAATCAACATTCATTCGGGTACCTCACGCTTTTAGCTAGAAATCCACAGAAAACGAATTTCGCTCCCATCGCAGTCCCGCGATAGGAGCGGGTTCCGCTGAACGATATGCGACTAGACAGCGGCTAGGGACCGGCCACCATCGTTGAAAGTTGAAAGACCGGAACGGGTCGGAAATGTGAGTTCGCCGATGGAGAAAGCTGCCGTTCCGCTGTGTGGTGCCCTGACCGTCAGCAATCCGTCACATTGCTGACGTAGAACCAAGCCGGCCTCAACGTCAGCAAAGGCCGAACTGCTGTCCCTGAGAAGGCGGCTTGGATGACCGGACCACTCCGTTATCTGCCGTTGAACCCCTGACAGTGCGACCGACCGCAGTGGGTCGTTTTGCGACGATCGGCCGCCACTAACGTGCTTTATTTTCCGTTTCCTGAAACGCCCCCATACTCGAGCCGGTGTTTCGCGCATACCAGTATCTCAAAAACAAGTGCCCGCGGTTCGTATGAACGCGCGGGCGGTGTCAAGGAGTCGTCCTGCTAAGTCAGTTGTTAGCGGAACGACGGAACTGATTGCCGATCGCGTGGCTCCCGCCAGAGTTAGATGCGAGCGCGAGTCGATACCCGTGCCGCTTATACGTCAATCATCTGGATGTGTTTCGTCCAGTCCGCTGCGGACGGCAACGTCAGCAACAGGGCTGCAATGTCTGCGTTGCGTTGGTCCAGTTCGACATAGGCGCCGTTCAGGATTGCCGCTTGCAGGTAGAAGAGCGTCACCAGGGCCTCGTTGCCGAACTGCTCGGCAAGCGCGCCCAACGACTCGACCGAGTCAAGCAGTTCACGCGAAAACCTGCCGGCAGCCGCGTGTCTACCGAGCGAGACAACAGCGGAAATGCACGCGTCCGCCTGCTCTCCGATGTCCCCGACAGTAACCGCTTCAGCAGCAAGCGCGCCGGATTCGACGAGACACCTCTGGACATCACTGACAAAATCGCTACAGGAATAGGTCATTCAAATCTCCACATAGATGTGCGAGCGGGACGACGCTCCCGAGCAGGGGCGTGCTGCCCTGCTCGGGATAGAAAGAATTCGTAGATGAACGTCTAGGAGGAGATCACGCTAGTCGGCGCGATACGGCTCGCCAAGCGCGCTCACCTGATTCCAGTTGACGAGATATGCCCGATTCGTCTCGCTATCGCCTGTGACGACGATTGCGTTCTCAGAATTGAAACGTGCGGCTTGCTGCGTGAAATTGAAACTGCCCGTCTCGACCGCCGACTCTGTCCAAATAAATTTGCTATGAAGTATGGGGAAGACCCGCACGACACGAACAGGCACCCCAGCGTAGGCCAGCGCACCGAGCGCGGCATGAGAACGACCGCTACGATCTTCCTCAATGTTGCTGCGATAGTCGACAGTCACCTGCACATCAACTCCCCGGCGCTTCGCCAGGATCAGCGAGCGCACCACCGCCGGCGAGGTAAAGGTGTACGCCATCACACGGATCGACTGCTGCGCGCGATCGATGGTCCGTAGGACCAGACGCTCCGCGCCACCGTCCGGTGAGAACGCGACCTCTACCGTTGCGTGGTCCGCGGCGACCGCCGGCGACACTATCGAGAGACACCCTGCCGCTACAAGCGAGGCGGCGATTGCTGCCGCGAGGATCTGCTTTTTCATTTCGACTTCTCCTTTTGCGTATACGGAAAAAAGCCCCGCCGAAAGCGGGGCCGAACATGGTTGAACGCGCGGCGCGCGTCAGGAACAGGTTTCAGGATGGGATACGGCAAACACGAGCACGCGACCATCGTTGCAGAGCACGAAATCACCCTGCTCGCCTTTCGGCTGTCGAATTACGATCGCCGGACGGGCGGCCGGTTTGGTGAGAGGAACGTTGGCCGAGCAGGCGCACAACGACGACGAGCCCGCAGCAGCGAGCAACAGCATCAGAAAGTTGGACATGATGGAAAGAGGTGAGGCACGCCCCGAAGGGCGTACATATAGAGAGCACGCTTATGCAGCGCGTTTTTGCGCGTCGCCGGCAGGTACAGCGCGTTTCGTGATCCACTTGCCGTTTTCCAGAACGTCATGCATGAGCGTGCCGTTCAGCTCGTACGTGTGGTTCATGCCGATGCCCTGTTGTGCCGGGCGCGTCGAAACCGTGATGGCCGACGTGCGCTCATACAGGTTCAGTTTCGAATTCATGGCATTCCTCGTTGAAAAAAGACCGAGGAATGCCCCTGTGGGGAGCATTCCCCACAGGGTTAAAGAAGAACGACATCTGACGCTCAGGCTGCGAGCGCTTCGACGTCGATAACAGCGTCAGCTTCCGAAATCAGTTCGGGTGTTTGCGAGATGAAGAACTCCCGCTCGTACCCGCCCTGCTTCAGCACTTCACGCTTCATGCGCATGAACTGCACCTTTCGCTTCGGATCGAGCGGACCATCGGACTCGTCGCTGAACAGCGTCTGATACGGCTGCCCGGCGTTGCGTGCGAGGTACAGTGCGATGCCACGCGTCAGACACTCGTTGATCCAGACCTTCTGGCCACCCGACATCACGGATACCGCCTTGGTGTTGTCGTTGTCGGCGTCGTGAACGAGGATTTCAAATCCCTCACGCAATTCGCCACTGGTCAGCTCCCGCTGGGTCTGAATCTCGACGGTAAAGCGCATGCCGTAACACGCAAGCAAAAGGTCGTTGACCGTCTGCGTGAGTGCAGGGCCTGCGTCGTCAATCGTCAGCGCGATGACCCCTTCGTTGCCGAGGCCTTTAGCAGTCAGCTTCCAGCGTGCAATATCGTCGGATATCCGGTCGGCGCGTGACTGCGTTGCGTCGAAACCGTGCAACTCCTTCGCCATCGCATCGCGTTCAGCTTCACGCGTTGCCTGCGCGCGGATCAATGCTTCGATCCGCGCATCGATCGCCACAAGCGCTTCGCGGTTGGCCGTCAGCTGACGGTCAAGCTCCGCGATCGCGCCCGTAACATCAACGGCCGCGAGGCGCGCAGTTTCCGAATCAATCTCAAGCAGCAAGGCATTCAGACGGGTTGTTTCCGCCTCCCGGCGTATCAACCCTTCCTGCTGTCCGGTCTCGAGAGCCGCCAGTTCCTGCCGGGCAGCGTCGAGGCCAGTGACAGCCGCATCAAGCAACGGCTTACGCGCCGCAAGCTCCGTCGCTTTCTGGAAGTCCAGGCGCGCCGCCGCAAGCGCGGCGTTGACAGTACGCAGTTCAGCCTGCTTTGCCGCGAGTTGGGCGACCTGAGGCGTCAGCAGCTCCGATTGCTCCCGTTGCTGCCGGAAGCTTTCACGAAGCTTTGTCAACGAGATGACCTGCTCGGCCGCTTGCGACGAGGCGTTGCGCGCTTGCGCGAGCAGCGGACACGTCGAGTGCATCTCGTGTCCGGCGCAAGGCACCTCGCTGATCACCGCGGCCTGTTGCTGCAGTGTCTTAAGCAGAGCCGCCTGCGATGTTCCCTGCGACTGGAGCCCGGTAAGACTTGTCGTCAGGGAGGTCAGCGACAGCCGCTTCGCTTCAAGTTCTGCGATGGCTACCTGCAGCGGCTCGACGCGCGATTCCTCGCGGCCGATCCGCAACTGGGCATCATCACGCGCGGTAGCTGCGCCGAGGATCGCGTCGCGCTGCCGCAGCGTGGCCTCATGTCCAGCGATGGTCTGCTGGATGGTCGTGCGACGCCGGTTCGCGCCCTGCGTTGCAGCACTCTGCTCACCCGCGACCGTCTTCAGCGAGCCGGATAGCTCGTTGCGTCGGGCGGCCAATTCACGTAACCGCGTCTCGACAGAAGCGCTCTCTCCCTGTTTCGCAACAAGGGAAGCACGCTGCGTAGTGAGGTTCGCGGCGCTCGAGTGCAACGTTTCCCGCTCCTTCCGGGCAACCGCCAGCGTCTCACCATCAGTCACGATTGTGCGTTCGGTCTCTGCCATCCGTGCGCGCTTGCCAGACAATGCAACGAGCTCCTGTTGCACCGCCGCGAGCGTCCGTCCGAGCACCTTCGCCACGTCGCCAGCTTTCGCCGACAGCGCGCGCAGGTGATCGATCTTCAGCAACTCGGCAAGCAGCCCCTTGATCTCGCTCGCGCCGTAAGACGCAAGCGGACGCCGGTTCTGCGCAGAGAACACGCTGGTGAAGAACGACTCCAGCGAACCGCAGATCGCCTCAACACAGCGGTCGTAGGTTTCGCCCTTGCCGTCGGAAACGGTGCCGTCAGGCAGCGTGAACGGTGTCCACGTGCCGTCTGACGCGAGCCAGGCAAGGTAGTACTCGGCCTTGCCGACCTTTCCCGGCTTGCGAAAAGCGAACGACGAGCGGTAACGGATACCGTCGTGCTCCCATTCGAACTCTTTCAGGGCCTGGGTACCGGAAATGTTGTCCCAGTACGAGAACGCGTCGACGGACAGCTTCGTCGCGCGCGACGGCATGATCCGGTACGGATGCAGGTTGTCCATGATCGTGGACTTGCCGGCGCCGTTCTCGCCTGTCAACGCAATGAGGCCCGTCGGCAGCGATTCGAGATCGAGCGTCAGGCTTTCGCGCTTCATTCCATCGCGAACACCGTAGAACCCTTCGAGCGTCAGTTTCAGAGGTCGCATGTCGCTCCCTCCGGAATGGGCGAATCGAAGAGGTAATCTGACGGTAACCAGGGCACGTCGTCATCGTTAGAGAACGAAGCTGACAGGACTGGATCCGGCCTTGCAGCGACCGAAGCGACCTCGGCAGGTGCCGGCTTTACGAGTGTCCCGTCAGCGGCCCTCTGGACGTCATCGCAGACTTTCGCAAATTGCGCAGCCGCATGCTTGAGGACGCTGTCCCAGTTGTCGCAACCCGTCAGAACCTTGAGTTCCCGGCTGCCCCACTGGTTGGCATACCCCGAGTTGAACGACCACAGGAGGTTTTGCATCTCGACGTCGGGTACGACGACCAGTTCGGGCTGATCGGAGTCGGTTGAATCCGTCAGCACAAGACAGCTATCGCGTTGAGCGAGTACGGCGCCGCGTTCAGCGCCAAAGGGTTGATGGAAAATGCCTGCAGTAAATCGTGCGTGATTCACAAGATCCTGCTGCAGCAAACGGGCAGTCGCGGTTGCGTTGTAGTGCCGGACCCAGTTGGAGCCAGCGGGATACAGTCCAAACATAGTCACACTCCACAGAAAAACGGCGGAGTGCTCCCGGTAGGGATCGCTCCCCGCCAGGGTCTAAAAGAAAATGGATGCAGCGAACTGCGATCGATGCGTCGATGACGCGGGTGAAACCTCGTTTCGATAGCCCGTGATGGCTATCGGAACACGGCTGTGTCCGCGCGGGAGCGCCGTACTGGCCACTCCCACGAAAAGGCGGCACTACGCCGCAAACAGGTCATCTGTCAGCCACGACAACGTCGTCGGTTCGGATGGTTTTGGCGCCTGCGGCATACCGACCGCCAGCCCGCCGTCCGGTTCCTGCGACTCCGCCAGCACCAGCGTTGCGCCGACCAGACTGAGCGACGGTGCGACAGGTGAAGCGTCGATGCCGGCGAGTACCCCGGCCGCGATCGCTTCCGCGTCCCCGGTCTCGAGCAGCTGAAGACACTCCACAACCGGTGCGGGCTCGATATTCGTGAGCTCGCACCAACGGGTGAGCTTGGCTTCAACAGTCGTTTCCAGGCTGATGCCCTGGGCACGGCTACGAACCACAGGCAACACACGACCTTCGACCTTCAGACCCGCAGCCCCAGTAAACATCGCTGCGATCGCATCACGGTCGACCAGTTGACGATGCTCCTCGTCGATCTGCCAGCGAACGCGGACGAACTTGTCGCCAGCGCTATCTGCGATCTCCTGCAGCTTTTTCATGTCCGGAGGTCCGTCGAACTCAACGCTAATCGTTTGCCTCGATGGCGTCGGGATCAGCAGCGAGTCCGCTTCTTCCGGATACACGCCCCATAGGAGATAACCTTTCTCGCCCTCCTCGCCGTAGTGAAACCGCCCGATTGATCCCGGGTAGGCGATCCGCCGGCCCGCTCGCGTCCAGAACTGCTCCTTGTGGATATGCCCGAGCATGAACGCGCTGCATTGCGCCTCGAAAAGCGCGCTGAGCGAGAACTCATGGTCGAACCCCGCCATCGTCACACCGTGCTCGGTCGTACAACCGTTCACGGTGCCGTGCGACACGCCAATCGTCGGGATTCCCGCCTCGCGAAGCTCTGCATTCACCCGGCCTGCCGCCGCCAGATATGCGGCAAGCACTTCGCCCAGTTCCGTACCTGCGGCGAGCGCGCCAACGCTCACAGCAAGCTGGCCCTTGTTGACCGTAGGAAGGCAGGTGAATACCGCTTCAGGCTTCACGCCGATAATCTCGCGCAACGACTCAGGGGAAAAAACTGGCCCCTCCGATGCCCAGAACTTTCCGTCGATCAACGCGACCTGCGACACCCGATCAGCGATGTGCACATGGTGCGCGCCACCCATCAACGCGAAGTTATCGAGCGTGCCCGGAGGTTCGTGCGAGAACGTGCCTTGAAGCATCAGGACCGGCATCGCGTTGGCCAACCGGTGAACCTGAGTAGCCAGCGCGTGCAGGGACGGTGCATGTGCATCGAGCCGGTGATCGGTTGCGTCCCCGGAGATCACCGCGACCTCAGCCTTGCGATCGATCGCGTCGCCAACGGCGAACGCGAAGCAGCGATCGGATTCCGCAAGGTTGTCCGGTGAGTAATGCAGATCAGAAAAATGTGCGACTTTCAATTTCGCCTCCGTAAATGCAAAAAGGCCGCCCGTGGGCAGCCTCAATGCGTCGGCGTCAGAAAACGACGCGGGTAAGAAAAGAAGGGAAGAACGTAAGGCCGGTGGAAACCGCGAGACTCAGAACGGTTCAATCGTTGCGTTCTGGATCTCGGTTCCGGCAGGCGGAGCGCAGGGGTCCAGGAGCGTCGCAAGACATGCCCGAACGTCAATACCTCCGTTGTCCGTGAGCAGATTCACCGTGTCCACCGCGCTCAGGAGAGTTCCCGGCTCGTTGGCATAGCGTAAAGCAGCGTCATACAACGCCTGTTGATCAAGCACGCGTACGTCGAGCGATACGCGAAAGCGATTTGTGTCGGGCATGGGTCGCTCCGTCGTTCAATAGATGGCCGCCGGAGCGGACTGTTTCGATGCGCGGGATGCGCTGTCGAAAGCACTTGAGCAAGCCTGCTTGCTGAAATGTTCTCGTGGAAGAAGAGAAACCAGCCCCGAAGGGCTGGCAAAAGGTGATGGAAAGACGATCAGATCAGCAACGACTGTTGCCGGGCGTCTGCGATTTCCTGATCGAGCAGCGCGGGAGCGGAAAGCGCCTGTTCCAGCCGCTCGTTCATAGCGTCGACATCCTGCGCGCGCTCAACCCAGCCACGCCCGAAACGGGCATGGGCAAACACTTTGAAATCGTGTTTGCGGTCTTCCGCGCCCAGACCCAACCGCTTGAGCAGATCCGACATCCGGTCCCGCTTTTCCTCGATCGGCTCGTTGCCTGCGGTGCGGCCTGGGTCCTCACCAGCTCGACCCATTACGTGCTCTAGCAGCGAACCGGAAGCTGGCGACTGAACCTGAGACCCTGCGTCAGACTGACCAGCCCCCTGCAGCGAGGTTGACGAGGCTTGAGACAGGACTTGAGGCGCCGCCGGCTCTCCCTGAATCGAGCCGAGAGCATCCGCGTGACCAGTTTCGATGCTCCCGTCAACACGCAGCGGAAGAACGTTGCCGCCCGCTTCGACGAGTGCGACTGCGCGGTTAGCTGCTTCCAGCGCCGGCTCGGTATCGTCGGCGCCGTCCAGCAGGGAGCCAATGTCGATCTCCGCGTCCAGCACCGTGAGCATCTGCTTTGCCCGCATCGCTTCGCCGTTGTCACCGATACGCGTGATATCGAATTCCCGCTTCGATATCCAGAAGCGTGTGCCAGTCAGTCTGCCGCGCGCGAGTACTACGGTCTGCATGGCCGAGTAGGCTTTCTGCAGCACGTAGATACTGTTCGTCGGCAGCTCGATCAGTCCGAGTCCCTTGATATCGGGGACCGCGAAGATAAAGCTCGCCGAGAGGTTGCACTGGCGCGTCTGATACTGGGGGCAGCGCTCGGGATCGCAAATGCCGTCGGGGATTGCATCGTCCTGACGGAAGATGATGTGGCGGCCACCAAACGTACGCGTTGCCCGTTGCGCCCGGGGATCACGCTCGACCTTCGCGTAGGTCTTGCAGTACCGCTGACCATCGTTTCCGTACTCGGAAAAGAACTTGCGGCCAGTAGCACCCCACGCGGTCATCTGGTTTGGCAGGTTGCCCATCCAGTCGTTGAACGCGAATAGCACCGGGAAACGGTAAAGCTTTACCCCCTGCCCGCGATCCTCACCGTACAGGCGAAGGATTTCGGTCGCCACATCGGGATTCGTGAAGTCGGAACGCCGACACGTGAAGTACGGAGAGTTTCGCGGGACCAACGCGTTTTTGAGACGGAACCGCGATTCGAGCACCTTCTCGATCGCCTCGAACGAGTCGCCAGCAGCGACCATCTCGTCGTACGCCGCAACCGCGTTCGGATTCGCGCTGGCGATCGCCTGCTTGAGCACCCTGATGCCGGGCCGGATCTTTCCGATCGTGGGCGGTCGAAGCGCTCTTTCTTCAACGATGCTCCGGGGAGGAGCGCCGGTCAAACTGAGAACAGCGTTCATGATGGTTTTCTCGCAAGAAAGAATATCGCCGACGTGCGCAACTCCCTGGCTGAATGCTCCAGGTTCGTTGCAGACGCTTCTCCGCGGACTTCGGCAATGTGGGAAAGAAAGATACGGCGCTCGGGGTCGCTATACGTTGCGATCCGGGCTACCTCGCACCGCTGTTGCCAGACTGGCGAGGCGGTATCAGCAGAAGCACGCTCCTCGTCGATCGTGTTGCGGATCGTTTCGGCAATACGCGCGTTGAGACGGTCAGGAAGCAGCAAGACACCTCCGGTGGTCAAGGGACGAAAAAAAAGCGCGCTCCCCGGTAAGAGGAACGCGCTTCGGATTCAGTGGTAAATGACCCAGACACCACATCCCTTCCGGGGATGTGGTGTCCAGGGAGCCGGGAGGCTCACAGTCGGGAACGTTAGGTCGTTCCCGCGCAGCATGGTCACGCTGCGCAACAGCCCATTTTCGGAAAGTTCATTCCGCCGCAGGATCACGGATCAGTCGACTACGATCGTTCTACCCAGATGGGCTCTGGAGAGAGAACACCCGGTATCCGGGTCCGAACGATGTCGCGGCGCAAATGCAGGCGGCCGGTGACGAGTTTTATGACTGAAAGATAGGGAGCGCGGGCGAGGCGCTCATCAACAGAAGTTTCCACACCAGAAGCCAACTGGTCGGAGCATGCTCAAGGGCACGGCTTATACAGAGGATGGACTCCGGGCTAGCCGGGTCAGGGTCGATGCGTCAGAGACGCGAGAAGTAGAGTCAGTATTGCCGAAAAACGTCCCTGCGAAGCCCGGAAAGATGATGAAATCAGCGCAGCTTTTGCCCGGAATCATCAGACGAAACGCGAGCACAATGACCGGTGAGAGAGACCACCCGAAAACCACATGGCCGCCGTTCTTGAACTTCCGTCAGACCCGGACCGTCCGGCAGACTCTGACGACGCACGCCCCGCACTTGCGCTCGCAGCATCGAGCGCGGCGCCGGTGCCCCCAGCACCTCCCGCGTCCAGCGGGCTGAAGCCTATCGCGCGTCTGACAAGCGACTCGCGCGTCACGCGCATCGTTCCCGAATCTGACGCCGTCACTGTGCTGCTATATAGCTCGCAGTTTGCGCGTGATTTCATCCGTTCCGACTACAACTTCTGCGCGGCGAAGATCGCAGTTGCACGCGGGGGCAAGGTCCGGGCGCTGGAGTCCTCACTGCGCGACGCTGCCAACTGGTTTCGCAAAACCAACGAATGGATCTCCCGCCACGACGCACGCGCAATTGAACTGCCGCACGAAGCCATCGAGCTGATCATCACGCGCCCACTGGCTGGCTTGCTGGTGCGATGCCTCACCCAGTTCGACCGGGTCTTCGTCGGAACACTTGAGGCGCTCCTCGCCGAAAAAATCTCGACGAGCGATCGCGCCAACATTCTCACGAACGCCGAGAAACGGATCAAACACATCGTCCAGGTGTGCATGCCGGATAACGACCAGTACGACTTCGACGGCGAGCGCCGCGAGCAGTAACCGGCATTGCCACAACCCGATACTTTTCGCCTGGCAGGATTGACTTCCTGTCCGGATGAGTACGCTCGACTTCTCACTCTGGAGACGAACAATGGATATACGGCAAATTCAGGCGCTCCACGCGCAATACTCGCCACACCCGGTCGTCATTGACATCGCTGGCCACGCGTCGGCCATGCCAGCGCTGCCGGCGCCGGAACGCGGATCCAGTCTCGGCACCGGGCGTGGATGGAACTTCAGCGGACTGTCCGCGACACTCAGAAAGGCTGGCCGACCGGCCCTGCTCTGTCTGGCGATCGCGGCCATCGCGGGCGGTGGCGGCATGAGCGCGGCAAAAATCTGGCGCGTCATGCACGATAGCGCTGCGGCGCCAGTCCACCTGGTCGAGCAAGCCACAACCGCTCCGGCACAGGCATCCGTGACCAGCGAGTCGGCAATCAACGCTGCGCCGGCCCGACCGCTGACCGCGTCGGACTTCGGGCAGCAGCCGGTAGCCGCTCCTGCCCTCGCGAGCGTGGACCCGCGCTCCCTTACGATTCATCCGGAGACGGCGGCGTCTACGGGCGGCAATGCCGCCGACAACCCCACTAGCAGGACGCTCGCGCAGGCCGCAGCATCGTCGATCCACGCACAGCGCCCCGCGACGCCAACGCAAGCCGTTCTTGTGCAGCCAGTCGCTCAAGACGTTGCAGTCGCCCCGTCGGCACCTGTCCGGCCAACGGCAACGGCTGAGGCGCAACAAGCGGTGGTTCCAGCCCCTGCGCCCGCGAGCGAGCGCACTGCCAGCGCCGCCGAAGCGCCAGCCGCCAGGCCCGTATTGCGTCCGATCCGGCATCTGAGCTCCCATCACGCGACCATCAATACGAGCGAGCCGCCGGCGACGCCTGCTGCGCCGACACAGACCGCGCCCGCCAAAGCCCCGGTAGCAAAGGGCGGCGACGTTCAACTTTTCTGATAGGCACCGATGAAAACTCAACCTCTTAGCGTCACTCTGCTCGCGGCCGGCGTGTCGATCCACGGCGACATGATTCTCGATCACGGCGTTAGCACGTTCGGGATCATCGACGGCAATCTCATTTCGAATGCCGGGTTACTGCATGTGGGCCAGGGCGGGATGGTCAAAGGTCAGGTCGAAGGCGAACACGTGCGCATAGACGGCATCGTTGAGGGCGACGTGCACGCCCGCGGCATTCTCGAAATCAACGGTCGGGTCAAGGGCAACGTCTTCTACTGCGGCACGATCCGCCTCGGCCAGCGGGCCTCGCTCGAAGGGCAGATCAAACGCAAGGCCAGCGAACTGACCATCGAGAACGCCGCGAGCAACGTTCAGCAGATCCCGCGATCGGCGAGTGGATCCTGAGATGAGCATCCAGCGGAATCTCGCGCTCGCCCTGCGCAACGTGTTTTACAGAGCGCATCCCGCCCTCAACAAGGTGCGTCACATCCTCGGCTGGCGCAGCGGGGGCGTCTACAAACGAATTGACGAGAATCGCGAACTCGCTGAGTTGCTGCGCGATCAGGCGCCAGCGTTTCTCGGTCGACAACCATGGGTTCTCGACTGGCTGCAGGCGAATGACGACTTTCTGTGCAGGCTTGCGGAAGCGGTGCCAATAAGCGATGGACAGTTCCCGGCACTTCCGGACGACAACGGCAAAGGCTTTCCTCGCCCCTGGCCCACGGCAGCCGATTCAGCAGTCGCCGCGCCCAACATTCAGTAACCTGATGATGAAACCCATGACCACACTGAAATTTCTCGCTGCGGCGCCTCGTGTCGCTGTTACCGCCACATCAACTGCACTCGCCGGCGCCCGCTACAGTCTGATTCTCACGATGAGTCCAGAAATGAATTGATCGGTCTTGCAGAAAAGAAGGCCGGGCACGTCGTAAGCGACGTCCCGGCCAATTTTTTCCAGCAACGACATTTACGTAGGGAGTGCCGCGGATTAGATGCCTTGCGACGCCCGATAGAAAAGCGCCTGATAGCCAAGTATCCCCAACAGGCGGTTGAGCATCGAAAACTCCACGGATTTATTGCACTTCGGATTCGATAACGAAGCGTGAAACTGGATTCTTTTTGATCGTTGCAATGACCAGGCCGTCGCGCGCCCGCGTCATGGCAACATAGAACAGCCGTCGCTCCTCCGACTCCCCGCTTTTCTCATCCGGCACCACGCCCTCTTCGGCGCGCGTGATCCAGACGTGATCCCACTCGAGGCCCTTTGAACTGTGCATCGTCGTGAGCACGAGTGCGCCGTCAGCGGGCTTGTTGTTGTCGCGCTTGAGGAATTCAATGCGTTCGGCAAACGACCCGTTCAGCCGCGAGATAACGTCGTAGGTGCCGCGAATTGCGCGGATAGCCTGATCGCCTTTCGCGTAGGTCATCATCAGTTCCAGCACGCCTTCAAGTGCCAATGAGTAAAACCGGCGCTCGCACAGCGCCTGCCACTCGGCGAGGCGCTTCATGAAGCTGCGGTATGCCGTCGATGTGTCTTCGCCGATACCGAGGGCGACAAGATCCTTCTTCAGGCGTTGTTTCAGCTCAGGACCCATGTCGCGGTGCAACGCCCCGAGGTCGCTCGAACTCATGCCCGTATAGCCAAGCACGGCATCAAGACCGTTGCGCTTTCTCCCTTCGACGATCTGCAGCAGGTTGCACATCAATGCGCCCTGCGGCCGATTCAGGACCGAACTGCCCGAGGCACGGTAATACGCAACGCCGTGCGACCGGCAGACCGACTCGATCGGATCAAGTATGCGGTTTGTACGCGCGAGGATTGCGCAAGAGCGTCCCGCCGCCAGCAGCGGCTGAAGCATTTCGAGGGCTGCCAGCGCGTCAGCGTACTCGTCGTCGGATCGGCGCGTGGATACGCTACCGCCGGCCCCCCGTTCTGCGTGCAGCGCCTTGGGGATACGATCGACGTTATTCCGTATGACCTTGTCGGCTGCCGACAGGATTTCACTCCGGCACCGGTAGTTACTCCCGAGCACGACCCGTTGTGCATCGAACGAAGCCGCGAAACTTTCCATCCCGCGAAAGCCGAGCGCCGCCCGGAATCCGTAGATGCTCTGATCGTCGTCGCCAACGACTGTAACGTGCGTGCCGGCCTTCGCATGGAGTTCAACCCAGCGATACTGGAGCGGATCGGTATCCTGGAACTCGTCGACGAGCAGATCGGTAAGTCCGTACGGCTGAATCTCGCCTCTCTCCATGCCGGCGACGGACAGTCGGAGCATGTCCTGGAAATCGATCTTGCCGTTTCGCGAGAGCGCTTCCTGGTAGGCGTCGTAAAGCTGCGCATCGGCGGTGCCCGCCTCCACGCGACCAAAATTCGTCTTGATGCGCTCGATAACCGGCACGACTTCTTCTGGCTTCCATGCGAGACCGAGCTCGGCTATGACCCGCCCGAGTAGTCCCATGCGGTCTCCGTCCGACGCAATGTCACGCTTGCTTCCACCGGGTGGCGTCAACTGCCTGAACGCCAAGGAGTGAAATGTGCCTGCGATGAGTCGGCGTTTTGCGTCCGGCCCGGACAGCGCGAGAATCCGGTCGCGCAACTCGACCGCGGCATCCTTGCTGAAGGTAACGGCGCCGACGATCGCCGATGGATCGGCGAGCAGCAGCGCGGCCTTAGACGCAATGGTTTTGGTTTTGCCCGCTCCGGGGCATGCGATCGCAACGCAATGGCGGCGCAACTGCGCCACCTCGCGCTGTTGCGGATTCAGCTCATCGAGCATGGCATCGACCCGGGATTACCGGCCGCGTACCGTAGTCATCAGACGCAGGTGGGTCATGTAGCCACGCACGCCGACCGGATGGAACTTGCGCAGGAAGCGCGAAGTTTCTTCGTCGACGTCCGATTGATCGCGCACGCCATTCCAGACGAGGAAGTCGAAGCTATCCATGACCTTGTCGAATTTCAGCATCACCGACAGCAGGCGCATCGAAAACCGTGAATACGCCTCAACCTCAATGTCCAGTGAAGGCTTGGTGACGCTCGGCGTGAACACGATATCGCCCTGGGCGCGCATCTTCGAGTCTGTCTTGTCGCGGAAGCCTTGCGCCACCGTCAATTGCTCGTCCACGTATGCTTCCAGATCGCCTATCTGCTTTTCGAACCAGTCCGTCACGACAGACTGATCCTCCGCCCCGAATGTCGAGCGCCCGAAGCGCTGCATATTGATACTCATACGGTTCAGGTACGGCCACCATTGCTCGAAGAGAGGCTTTAGACGCGTATGGTTCAGACGGACTGCGGCAGGAACTACCGCAGCGCCGGAAAGCTGGCGGCTCATAAGTTCACGACCGATTTCGCGGCGGCGCTGGACAATCGCGGCGCGTTCTGCCGAAGATAGATCGCGGAACAGCTTGCGGGTGCGTGCGACCTGATCGCGTTTTTCGGTAGCTTCGGACTCGCTAATCATCCCTTCCTTCTGGAGGGTGGTCGCGGCGTCTTCCATCTGCTGAAGCTCACGCTCGATCTCGCCGTCGTCCGCGCCATCCGTCGTGGGCGGCACGCTCAAACCGGCTGCACCGACCGCGCCCGTCACCGCGCGGCTGGGATCGGGGGCGGCGCCGTGAGCGCTCGTTCCCTCGGCGTCTGCGAGATTCGTCTCTTCGTTGATGGTGCTCATATATGTCCCTGTGGTGAGAGCTCGCGCACGCGCGCGGCATGCAACCTATTGTTGCGAGGTTGGGCGGGACAATCGGGGTAAAACATAGGCGATTTCGCCTGTCTTTTACAGCCCCAGGATGGGAGCACTTGTCGCGGCGTCGGTCGCCGGCCTCCCGTCGGACGCTCAGACGGTCGTGAAGAGTCGGCGTTGAATGGAGCCGCCGTGCGCATGAATCGCGGCGAGGCGCTGTCCGCACTTACGATCGAAGAAGAAAACCCGGAGATTGCGCCGCGATACAGGGACTCGTCCGACGTTGTCCGCGACGCCGTGGCGCCGGTTTGCCGTGACCGACCGTCCTCGACCCACAACGGTCTTTCAAACCTCCCGAGAGCAGCCATTCCAGCACGGTTGTGTGTTTGATAGGATGCCGCATGTGCCTACACTCGCGCGGCTCGGATACACGCGTCCGCAATTTTAATGAAAAAATTGGTTTGGATTCTTCTCATGCTCGCCGTGATTTCATGGGGGATCTGCTATGCATACGTATCCAGTTCCATTCACTTTGGCTGGCTTGGAACCTTGCTTGCATCGGCTGCAGGAGTACTCGCAACAATATCTGCTTATCTGACAGAAGAGAAAGCGCACACTCGCGGCGGCGTCGTATACAAGTCCAAATCGCCCATCCAGTTTCTCCTCGTTCACCTCTGGTTGGGCTTATTCCTGACGGCAATTGGGCTCTTTAGCGTAATGGGTTGCCTTGGGTACACGACTGGCTTGTAGGAGGCTACAGGTCTAAGAGTTGTTCCCAATTGGTGGACGGTGTCGACCGCCCAAACTGGCCGTCCTCAACGTTTCTCACGCTCGGACTCGTCCGGCTCTTGCTCGTCTTGGGAGAGAAGGTCAGATAGCTCAGGCGGGGAAAGCCGCTTCATTTTCCTTTCGAGCTTGCGATCGTATTGCCGGTCGTTCGGATCCGAGGCTTGAGCCTTGCGGGCGGACTGCTGTACGAAGCGACCGAGTTCACCGGCTAGCCGAGATTTGGTTCGTTTCGTGGTCATGTTTCAAATCTTGTGCTGCTCGAAGTCATGCGTAGTGTATGCCCGCGCATCGATTGCCAACGATTCAGATGCTGACGTCGAACGGCCGGTTGTGGCCGACCTCTGCCTAATTCGGTCTGTTCAGCTCGACCCCCGTCGGGCCATCGAGGATCGTCAAAATGGTCATTGGACGTCGTATTGAGTCGCCCATGACCTAAAACTGCCGCCGGACCATTCGCCCGATCAAACTGGCTAAAAGGCCCACTGAAATAAAAGCGGCAGCGCCTGCCATAAAAATCCATGGCAAGAAAACGGGTGGTTGCTCCCAAGTATTGACCAAGGCGACCTGCGGGTTTGATCGAACAAGGCGCACTTCAAAATGTCCGGCACGAAGCTCGTTCATGTTGTAACGTCCGTCCTTCGTTGGAACGCGATGCTCATAGGCTCGGCCCTGAAACGAGTATGAGAGAACTGGACTAACGTTTCCATTTTGCCCCTGTTCGAACCGTATCACTCGTCCTGTGACGATAACTGAGTCCTTCTCAAATGCCTGCGCGATCTGGAGGTCGTCGTAAGCCCCGAAGCCAAAGATCAATGCGAGTGAGATAGCGGCAAAGGTCCCGAGACAATGTTGCAGAAAAGGCAACTGGTTGATCGACTCAATTTCCTCGTCTGCGCCCTTGCGTTGTCTGTCCTTACTTGCTTCTCTCACGGTTATTTTTTCCATCAGCAACCGTACCAGTGAAATGTGAACTTCGACAGCCTAATGCTAATTGTCAACAATTCAGGTCGCAATGTCGACTGGCCGTTCGTGGCCGGGTGCAGTCGGACGTCTCCGCGATGAGTGATCGTACGCGGCGAGCATTCGTGCCGACCTGACCTGCGTGACGTCTTTCCGGCAAGCGCGAGGGTACGAAGGCAATCCACACGCCCGTCAACCGGTTGACGGTCCTAACCCGGAAAGGTGGTGGTTTTGCCGCAGCTTTCCGGGGACAACCTTTCACTACTGATAGGAAGAAGATGCCTTCCAGAGGAGCGCGCCTAGGACGGCCGCCATCACGACCCAGACCTGGGCGAACAATGGA
Organism: Paraburkholderia sediminicola; assembly: GCF_046026675.1. GTDB lineage: Bacteria > Pseudomonadota > Gammaproteobacteria > Burkholderiales > Burkholderiaceae > Paraburkholderia > Paraburkholderia sediminicola_F. The sequence goes on from NZ_JAQQEY010000003.1 coordinate 306,126, forward strand.
ACCGGCGCAACCAGCACGGCAAACGCCAAACCAAACACCATAAGGATGCCGTGCCCTGCCAGATGGAACGAAAGGGGGCTCGCAAAGCCTGCGGCAGACGCCTTGATCTTCCGACGCACCGAGCCATCGACAAACGCCGCCACACAGAATGCCAGCGTGCCCAGAATCCACAGTTTCATGACCGTGGCACGGTACACGGCTCGATAAACCTCGAGCCAAAAATTGTGGACCCATGTGTGCGCGAAGTCGGAGACGCCACCATCGCCGATGTCGCCGCTGCCGGTCGCGTCAATCGTCGCACGCACAAGACCCGTCTGTACGAACCATCGCTTGAACCGCTCATTGGTAGCCGTTACCGCCTCCTCGGCGCGTTCCACGCCGACGATCGCCGCGACCGAATCAGCCTCCTCCGGAGCAATGGAAAAGAGCGACGGATCGGGAATGGCGGGTATCAGGAACAGGGCAAGCAGCGGTACGAAGAAGAACCACCACTTTATGTGCGAGACGAAACGGCTACCTGCCATAGAGATGGACTCCCCACTCTAGAAGAAACGTTGCGACACGTCCCAGCATGTACAACGTAAACACGATCAGGCCCGTCAGCCCCAGATAGAAGTGCACCGGCCGGCGATTGATGAAGAGCGCAAGCGCATAGGCCATCGCCCCGGAACCTCGCGAGAATTCCCGCGGAGGCGTTGCGTCGATCTCGTCCTGGGCCTGCGCGGTCGACATCGCGCGCCGCGCAAAGTCGTCATCAACCCGCGAGAGCTTCGCTATCAGAAAACGCGTGAGCGACATCGTAGTCCTCGAAATAGAGACGGAAGTTTTCACCGGTCAGCGCGCGAGCGGCCAGCTGGAATGCCGCCGAGCGTTGGGTAATGCTTTCAGGGCAACGCTCATCGACCATGCCCGTTTCCAGTCCGTCGTGTCGAGCCTCGAAGGCCGGGATCGACTCGAGCATCGGGGGCCACACGTGATAGCGCTCGCCGTCGCGTGCTACGTAGCGTCGTGAGTAGAGCAGGTGCGCATGCTCGAACAGGCCCTGCATGAACGCAACGTGCGGCTCGCCAGTCTTGCGCGTGCGCTTGTACGCGGCCAGCCCGTTGTCGAGCATCTCCTTGACCAGTGGCTCGCTCTCGCCCATGAACTTCTCCCCGATGAAATCGGCCACGCGCGCGCAGGCGAGTTCAAGCTCCGGCGCCAGCGTGAAGACCGGGATCAGGCGGGAGGACAGCTTGTAGTCGCGGATGATTTTTTTATATACGGCAGACATGCGTAGGTTTCAGCCTTGAAGGATTGGAATACGGCCCTGATACACGGCAGCGCCCGAAATCCGCATGAAGTACTGCAGGTTCGGCAGGCTATGAATCAGGCGAGTAGGAATCAAAGGAACCTTTTCCATCTGAAGCGAGCGTGAAACGGAGCCGGTAAATTCGCCGACGTGCGCTTCGCTTCCCGTGCTGGTGCTTCCGGTCATCACGAGGTTGCGGATCGCGGTTTCCCCGACCTTGTCAGAGAACCACTGCGCTGTGTCGGTGTCTTCCAAGCGTAAGATGATCTGGTTGTTCAGATTGCCCAAAACCTGCAGCATTTTCGCGGCGTTTCCGAGGCGCGCTTCAAGATCGGCTCGAGCCTGGAATGCGACGAATGCCTTGAAGCCGGCGCCGCGCCCCTTGTTGAGCACCTGAATCACCTGCTCGTTGATAGCCTCACCCACCTCGTCGATGATCAGCACGACTTCAGGCGGAGAATCGTAGAAGTTGTAGATCGAACCGCATACTGCCGCGACGTCGGCGAGGACCATCGACGCGATAGCCTTCTGGACGATGTTGTTAGACAGCGAGTCGAGGCCCATATACAACACAGCCTTCTGCTTGATGATCTTGTCGATGTCCCAGATCTCGCGCTCGTCTTCGAAATCGTCCGCCTTCGGCGCGAGCATCAAGCCGGTTTCACCGGTCGCCAGCATCTGCAGCAAAGGCAGCGCGGACGCGATGATCCGCATGTAGTGCTCCTTGTCGTGGGTATGCGTGGCGACCAGCCCGTCGAGAGTTTCGTGTCCCTTGTCGAGGGCAACAAAGCGCGCGTTGTACAGCGCGACCATACCGTCCACGATTGAGACACCGGGTTTGTTGGCCATCTTGACCGTGTCCTGAGCGACGAGTGTCTCCCAGTCGAGAAGGCCACTTTCCCGGAAGAAGCGTTTCAGGCTCTTCTCGAGCAGCGTGGTGATCCCCGATTGAGCATATTTCAGGATCGATCGGAGGTTCGGCTTGTCGCCGATGTACAACTCGCCCTTTACCGCGCGATCGATGAACAGGAACGCAAAGTCGCGGAACGGGCCTTCGTCCATCAGCTGCGCGATGCGGCTGGGAATTTCGGACGGCTGCGACCAGTTCTCGATCGGGTTCAGCCGGATCGACTCCGATGGCTTCGCCTGATTGAAGTAAAGGAACTTCCGGCCGGTGCGTTTGCACTCTGTTTCAACGCGCTTTCGCCAATCGGCATCGTTCTTCGGATCGATGCACAGCAACACATCGGAAGGCGTGTGAATCACCTGCGTCGAGATCACCTCATAGGTCCGGGTTTTTCCTGAACCTGTGGTGCCGCCGACAGCAGTATGCCCCCCCATCGCCTTATAGTGGAACGGTACGAGCCCCTTCTTTGGCTCCATGCCGTGGATCCACGAGGAGCCCTGCGGCATCCGGTCACGGATGCTGTCCTTGGGAGCGAAGATCGATTCGATCATCTCCTCAAATTTGCGACCGGTGTCGGTTTTCCCAAGCCAGCGTGGCAAGCCCGGAATATCGGTCGTCGGCATCCGAATGATGTCATGCGCGATCTGGCAGTGCTTCTGCGTCCACTCGTATCCGATGCCCAGATACATCGAGTTCACTTCCTTTCGCATCCGCGCCTGGATGGCGAGCAGCTTCGGGACCTGCAGCGTGGTTAGCCATTTCGTCGAAATCGCCATGCGAAATTTCAGCGCCTTCCATATCTGCAACGAGCGAACCGTCAGCACGAGCAGCCCGAATAACGCAAACGCCCATCCGTATGGCATGCCCGACAATGGGATAAGGAAGATCGCGCACAGCCAGAAAGCGGCCGACCTGACCTCGTAGATCGGACGAAAATGATTGATGTAACTGATCATGCGGGTTTGTCCATGATGAGTTGGCCAGCACGTGGCCCGAGCGTTATTTCGCCCTGGTCATTGCCCACGAGCAGACTGCGTTTGCGCAGGTGTTCAACGAGCGTGTCGCTCGCGACTCCATAGCTACCAATCAGACGCTTCGGAATGGCGAGTCCTTTGTCGTTCCATGAGACCTTTGCGGTGCCCGCCGCGACGTCTTCGCGCAGCGCCTTGAAGAGCTCCCTGATCATGTTTGGCGTGCCTTTGAGGACCTCGTCAAAGAGCTCGGTCGGCTCCGTGCCGGCCGTGTTGTCTGTTGGCACTGGCGATGTGCGCATGGCGGCCGGATTGACCGCGGCCACGTGCTGTCGATGCGCAGTGTCGTTGTCTGTCGCACAGCCGATTGCTCCAAGCAGGGTTCGCGGTTCTGATTGCGACAACGGGAGGGACATCTGTGCGGCGGGCGCGGCCGGCGACACGGCAGCGCTTGCCGGCGGGCCGGACTGCAGATCGCCGAGCCCTGTTCCGGACTCCCCCGCCGATGCGGCGACCGATGCCGACGGAGCCTGTGCCAGAGGGACTGCCTGGGCCGGTGAAGCCGCGGCAGGTGGCGCCGGCGGCGTAGACGCGGGTGCTACGGCCGATACCGCTGCTGCAGGCGACGCAGCGGCGGCCGGCTGCAATTGCGCGGCCACGTGAATGGCTGACGGCACGGAAAACTGCACTGGCTCGAAAACGGCGCGCTGTGCCTTGCGGTCGAACTCGACGGCCGTGTCCACCGCCTGCCGGATGACCTTGTGCAGCAGGGATTCGGCCTCAAGCGGCTTCGTGCTCGGGTTGATCGCGCCAAACAACTCCGACAGCACTTCAGCGTCAAGGCCAGTGAGCAGCTCTGAGCCGATCAGCATCTGGGCGAGCATGCCGGTCCGCATCCGCTCGATCGGCAACGGCGCGGAGCGACGCGCGACGCGATACGGGGCGCTGCCCAGCCACGGGCCGGCCGGGCCGTTGACCGACGGATTCCACGCCGAGCGATCGCTTTCGCGCTCGATTGTGAAATGCCGGTAGGGCTCGTCCAGACGCGAGCAGACCGCCGCGAGGAACACTGCATAGTTGTATTGCGGCTCGATCCGGCGACGCTTTTCGGAAGGCAGGTTGGTGCCGAACTTCTGGCCGCCTGCGAGTCGCATCGCGTAGAACGCCGTCTCAACGGTGCAGCGGAACGCGCCGCCCGGTTCGCGATAGATCTCAGGGTTCAGCGGCATTGACGAAAACCAGTCCGCGCAACGCTGGAGGACGGTCAGCCACTTCCGCTGGAACTCCGCCCTGCCCGCTTCGTTGGCGCACTGCTCGATCAGGTCGACACGGCGCTGATGATCGGCAACCAGCGTCGCCGCTTCGATTGGGGAATGCAGCACGGTCATACGATCCCCGCCGTGGCCGCCTTGCTGACTTTGCCAATGATCGAGCCGCTCGCATTTGCACCGCCGCCGAACATCCCTGCCATTTTAGGAATCTCGAACGACACGAGGAACACAAAGAGCGACAGGTCGAACACATAGGCGGCTGCTCCGGGCGTCGAAAGCCCCACGGACACCGACGTCTGGATTGCATCGGTCAACGTGTGCGTTACGAGGCGCACGAGAATTGCGGCCACAACCACATACATGCCCGCACTGATCATGTAATCCAGCCACGTCTTGAAATAGCCACGCGTAAAGGTTGAGAAACCAAGTGCGAATGCGATCTGACCCATTACTGTTCCGACGGCGAACTGTAACTGGCCGAGGTTGATGAAGAAGACGAACACGATCGACGTGACCGACAACACAAGCCAGGCAAAAAACAATGGACCGACCGCCATCAGCACCGCGATATATTGGGTCCAGCTCGCTGTTTTGAGCGCGCCGATGAATGCATCGAAGATCTGCCCCGCGGCATTACCCATGATGCTGAGCGCGCTGCTCATGTTGGCGCCACCGATTGTATTTGCCATCCCAAGGAACCATTGATAGAAGCCGGGCGCCCAGGATGCAAACCCAACATAGAACGCCGCAAAGATACCCAGTATTCCGAGTTCTTCGAACAGGACGACCCATGCCATCACCGGATCGCGTGTCGCGGCGTACCTCACAGCTGCGAGCACGATCGTAATCACCGCGAGACCGCTCGCGAACTTGTCGGCCTCCGGCTTGATCAATGCACTTACTGAAACCGCCGCATCGATGACCGACGAGAACATGCCAGAGATCTTGGTGATCGCATTCTGGTTGCCCTTGCCAATTTCGCCGGGCTTGATGAGGTCCCCAACGTTCACAGTGGCCGTTGCAGGCGGTGTGTTTGCCGGCAGCGGGATGCCGTCCGGTGTCGTCGCCTGCGCAAATGCCGTCGGCGAAGTGGCCGGCCCGAGCATCAATGAGACGAGCGCGGCAGCAATGAGAATCCTGATGCGTCGAAGCATGGTTTGCTGTGTCCCGTTGCTCAGAAGCCGTACGCTGCGCGTTCGGCAGTCTGTTGATCGACGAAGCTCTTCGCGGCCGCGGCTTTCGCCTTATCGTCCTCGTTGGCGACCGACTGCTGCTGCGCATCGCGCTGCTGTTTGCCAGCCGTCATCTGAAGCAGATCGCTCATCTGGCTCGAGACCATGTCAAGGTAGTGAGTGGTCAGTTCGGCGGTCGCCTGTGCAGTCGGCGTGAGGGACAGCTGCGACTGCAGATCCTGGCGACGCTTGCCGAGATCTTCCGCATGCTTCATCACGTTGTTGCCCATCTGGAACAGTGCGGTCGCCTGTTTGTCTCTCTGGTTATAGAGGGTCCCCATATCCGCAAACCACTGCTCGTTCGACTTGCCGGAACGCGAGATGAGCGTCTGCACGTGGGTAATCCACTGGCTGCCGTCCTGCAGATCGCCATACATATCGGTAAGCGTGCCAGCAAGCTGCTTGTACTTGTCGATGTCACCCGTAATCTGGGTGTACTGGGCTTTCATCGCCGTCGGGTCGAGATTCGTCGCCTGCAGCAACTGGTTAGCCATCATCTGGTACTGGTAGGCGATATTGCTGTCCTGATAGACCTCAGTCTTCACGGCCTTCATCGCGGTGATCATGTTCTGCGCGAGGTTTGAGGGGTCAATGACGACCCACTGAGCAAACGCTCCCTGCACTGCGCCGAACGTCAGGCCCGTCGCTACTGCGAGCCGAATAAATGTCTTCTTCATCGTTGTCCACCTCCAAAGGATTGACCGCGTGACGCGGATAGTGATTTCTTTCGTGACCGGAGCACGCGGATTGGCGGCCGCTGCCTCCAGTGCGCGCGGCTGTGCTGACGGACCGCCAACATGAGTGCGGGCCGCCGCAAACGGAAAACGCTGCGATTCATCGTCGGCTCCGCTATCAGTCGAGGGTCATCATTTCGCGCAGATACGCTTCGCGCCAGCCAGGTGCACCTGACGTGTAGTGCTTGTCGAGCACGGCTTGCGCGCGACCGTCCGAGCGCAGCACGGCGAGCGTTTCTTTTGGGAAGCTCGCCTGCAACATCCGGGTCTGGTCAGGCGTGACCCACAGGTAGTCGCGGTTAGGGACCGCGTCAGAAATCATGGCGATCTGATCGAGCGTCAGGCCGAACTTGTCCTGATAGAGGTGCAGGTTGTTTTTTGCATCCGGGTTGGGCAGGTAGAGGATGTTCGGGATGTTCTCCTTGAGCACCTCGAAGTCTGCAATTCGCGCCACCTGCGCGAGCGATTGGGTCGCCATCATCAACGTGGCATTGAGCTTGCGGATTGTGACCGCCCAGACTTCCAGGCGCTTGTAGAAGCGCTCGTTCTGGAAGAAGAACCCGGCCTCCTCTACCTCAATGACCGTGTAGCGCTTGCCGTCGAGCCATTGCGCAATCCGATAGAACGCGTAATCCATGAACAGCGCCGCCGCGACCGGAAAGTTCAGGAACAGGTCACCCATTTCGATCGAAATGTCGTCCGACAGCGCAAAGGCGTCTTCTGCGTGATCGAAGAAGCGCCCGTTCTTTTCCCCCTGCGTCCACACGGCGAGCCGCTCACGGAGCTCGTCGGGCAGGAACGTGTTCAGGTACGACAGGGTCCATAGCTCTGGACCGTAACCGTCGCCGAGCGTCTTGACGGCCTCGAAGATCGTCCGTTCCTGAGGCTTGGTGCACCGGAACTGGTCGTCCTCGATGGCCATCTGCACCCACTCGGCGACGTACGGATAGTGCTTCTCATCGTGCAGCAGGGACAGCGGATTGACCGACGTTGCGGCTTCAAACCGGCCCGTCGCGTCGATGAAACGGCCACCTGCGAGCACCGTCGGAATCCGCGTCGAGCGATCCTTGTCGAACCGGACGCGGCGCGCGCCGTGCCGCCCCGTCTGCGACATCAGGAAATTCAGCATGATCGATTTACCCATGCCGATCGGCCCGAGGACGAGCAGGTGCGATGCGCCACCGGGTCGGTGCAGGTTGACGCGTTGAAGCGTCTTGTGACGGGTCGGCAGCATGGTGAGCGGGCCGGTCTTCTGGCCGGACTGCTGAGTGAGCCACGCATTCACCGTGCTACCCTCGGAGACACTACGCACGGGCGCTATGTCGGACGCCGCGGCTGTCTCGACAAACTGCAGGCGACGCTGCTGGTCCCAGCGTCCGGGCAGTGTCGACGACCAGGCTGCGAAGAGGTTGTCGCGCTCCACAATCACACCGAAGCCTGCGCTACCGATTTTTCCGACGACGTCTCGGGTAGCATCTTCGCATTCCTTGAATGTGTCGCCATAAACGATGACGGAGACGTTCGCGAATCCGTACTGCTGACCGTCGGCAACCAGCTTCTCAAGCGCGTCTTCCGCCTCGTCAGCCAGGCGCTCGCGTCCCTTGTCGTTCTTCTGTTCTTCCTTCGAGAAATACGCCTTGAGGATCGACCACGGATTGAAGGCGGCGATCTTGTAGAACTTCCGGATCTTTTCGATATAGCCGGTTGCCTTCGCGGTATCGAGGAAACGGAACATCACGCATACATCGAGCTCGGCATCGACTTCGGCGAGAACGTCGAGCGCAGCCTCCTGAAAGCCCATCCATTCCTTGACGGCAACAATCCTGGCGTAGCGCCTGCCGTATGCGGAGTCGAACATGAGTGTGTCCGCACCAACCGTAATCTCGCTCTCGGTCAGGTGCGAGTCGAGCATCGTCACCGGATACCGGACACGGCGCGGCGGAACGGAAGGATTGGCGCTCTGGTGCAGGAAGGCGAGCGAATCCTGTAGCAGCAGGCGCGTCATCCTCAGGCGAGTTACGCTCCCCTTGAAGGCATCGAGCACCGATTCGAACCGCTTGATGTCGGTGGTCAGCCGTTCGATATCGAACACGAACGCGCTACGGGCCAGGATCGAATCCTTCGCCGCCTCGAGCATCGCCGAGAACATCGACTTGCCGCCCACCGTCATGTGATAGGCAATCTTGTCGAAAATCTTGTTGACGCCCGTCTCGGGCGTATAGGCAAGCGCGAGCGAATGCGTGTTGCGGAAATACTTCCCGCTGCCCACGTGCTTGCGGTTTATCGAGTCGATACGCTCGTCGATGTCCGCGGCGAATTCGCCCTCGATTTCGCCCTTGACACGGCGGTGCGCCAGCCGCCACCACGCAGTAACGCGATGATCGAAGTTCTTGCACGCGCGGTCGAGGTTGTCACGCGCTGCCGATATGTCCGCCGTATTCGGGCTGTCGGCGTCGATCCCGCCGAACGTAAAGGCGGTCAGCAACGACCCGTCCTTATTCAGGACAAGTTCAGGCGTGACCATCGTTGCCCAGGGCGCGATCTCCTGGATCGAGCGGGCCAGAAGCTTCTTCTTCAGCATTGAAGATCCTGATCGAAACCGTAGGGGCGCTTGAAACGCGCCGAGAACTTCGTGGTCGGCATCGGCTGATAAACGTCCGCGTAGCGGTTATAGACCGTCATCACCTGCTTCCACCACGGGTCTTTCGAGCTTTTCCAACGCAGCAGCCAGTGCACGGCAATGCCAACGACGAGGAAGGTCGGCGTCATGCTCGAATAGCAGAGCAACACCGTCATCGTGCCGTTGGCAATGGCGAGGCCGCGGTCTGCCCCACCCATCTGGCGCGGCAGCGAAAGACCTCGACTGACCTTGGTCGGATTACGCACAGGCGAATGTGATGCCGAGATGGTTCTTGACGATGTTCACCGCGCAAGCCGCCAGACCCAGCCCGACGAAAACGGATGAGATGATCTTGCCGATCGTGCTTTCGGAGTTCGCGATTGCTACGGCGCCGACGATGATGAGGACGATGCCGATCCCATACAGCCACGGCCCGCTGATGTAGGCCTGAATCAGGCAGATCACATCCGTGGCCGGCCCCAGGTCCGTCATGCTGACCGCGGAGGCAAACGGGGCGAAGAAGGCAAGCGCTCCGGCGACAAGCGTGGAGCGGATCTCCCGGCGGCTGAGAAAGCGCTGGAACGTGCCAGCGGCGAGCGCACGCAGTCGGGTACGGGTTGAGTCGAGATACTTCATTGCAAAGCTCCAATCAGTTAGAAAACACGATTGAGGACATAATCCCCATCCTTGAAACCCTTGATCTCAACGATCTCGGAGACGTGGCGCATCTCGCCGGTGCGGCGCAGATGGATGACGTAGTTGAAACAGTCGGCTATCGACTTGCGCATGTCGGCAAGGTCCCATCGGCTGCCAGTCGGGATGCCGAGCATCGCGAGACTTTCCAGACGGCTCAGACCACCGCGCGCGTTGTTCGCGTGAATCGAGCCGAGGCCGCCGTCGTGCCCGGTGCTCAGCGCCTGGATGAAGTCGAATGCCTCGCCCCCGCGAACTTCACCAACGACGATCCGGTCGGGCCGGAACCGCAGACACAGCGCGACTAACGCCTGTGTCGTGACGCCCTTCTCGGGGTTTGAAAGGAAGCGCACGAGGTTGGGCACGCGCAACTTCAGCTCCATCGTGTCCTCGATGGTAATGACACGCTGATCCGCAGGAATCTGCGTGGCCAACGCGTTCAGGAACGTGGTCTTGCCGGTCGACGTGCCGCCAGCGACAAGAATGTTTTTGCGCTGGAGGATCAGCTCGCTCACCGCGGCCATCAGCGATTCGTTCTCGATGCCCGGAAAAAAGGGATTCTCGTCCGTGCGGTCGTGAAGCGCATGAACCCGCGAGAACGCGCCCATCGCAACGTAGTCGGGAAGCGATAGGTGCTTGTCGTGGTGTTTGCGGATCGACAGGGCGTTGCCGTCAATCGCAGTCGGATGCATCACGGCTGCGATCCGCAAGCCCTTGTGGCCGGCGTTGATGATCCCCTGTGACGTTCCGGCGCGCGCCGATTTATCGACGGACGCCGCAAGCGAGAGAACGGCCCCGTTGAGGGTCGCCTGATTCAGTCGAAGATCGAGCCGATGCATCTGCCCACGCCGCTCGACGAACACGTTGTCGAAATTGTTAATCATGATTTCGGCAACGTCCGGCGCCTCGAAATGCTCTCGCAGCGGCATCAACGATTCGAAAAACATCCTGACCGCGCTCTCTTCGAGCGGGCGCAGCTTGAGCAGGGGATTTTCGGCAGATTCAGTCATGCTGCTATTGTTCAGGCTGGCAAAGCCCGAAGCAGACCGAAAGAGCGACCAAATAAGGGAGCTTTTGCCAGCAACGCGACACAGCGGCGCGCCAACATGAGTCTCCCTATTCAACGTCGTCGAATCCGCGCCCGATCACAGTTCGTTGATCGTCGGCATAGCCCCGGGTCGTCAACCGGTTGACGGGCTTAACCCGGTAAGCTCACGAAAATCGTATAGCTTTTGCCCCATTTCGATAATCCGCTTACTGTCATGAATCACCCTGAAGCTGCCGTGGAGGCGCCAAAGTGCGCGTAGGCAAACCCGTCAAGGCCTTGCCGCAACCGTTGTGTGACTACTGCGGTGGGCGCGCCGCGCTCACCCGTTGCGATGATGACACTTATCCCTATCGCGATGACCATGGGCCCGTGTGGATCTGCACCGCTTGTCAGGCATGGATCGGTATCCATGCGCGTAGCACGCGTAACGTGCCGCTTGGGCGACTGGCGAATGCATCGTTGCGGGATGCGAAGAGCCGACTGCACGATGCGCTCGAGCCGCTCGTCGCGGGCAAAGTCCGCCGTGACGGTGTGAACGCGTTCGAAGCCCGAGCGAAAGCGATCCGCTGGGTTGCAACCGAATCAGGCTTTGATCCGGTGCCGGCCTCCATCCACGCGCTCACTCTTGACCAATGCGAACAGGCGCTACGCTATGTCGAGGCGTTCAAGGCCGCGCGCCGTTCGACGTCGGACGACGACCAGACTTAACCACTTTCAACGATGGCAAAAACGATTCCGTTCAACCGAAACCCGCAGGCGGCCCGCGCGCGCCGCGCGAAGACCCTGTTGCTGCCGATGCCCCGCGCATCGGCCGACGAGTTTTCGCTGCAGGTTCACATCGCGCTGGACGCGCTCAGGCGCGGCTGCGGCAACGTACAGGCTGCGCAAACGATGACCCAGGCAATGATTCTCACCGGTCTGCTGGCCGAGGCTGGATATGGCGCGGCGACATTCGATCAGATGCAGAGCGCGGAAAGCGTCATTTCGGCGGCATTTGATCGCGGCCGTGACACCGGTGTCTGGATACTCGACGAGGATGGATTCGCGCAGTTTGCGACCATCGCAACCACTTACGATTACCAGTTGCAGCGCGCGCCGTTATCGGTAATCGCTGATGCCAGCGACCGACTTGACCGCTTCCGGGCAGGCGAATCCTTCGAACAGGTCGCACGCAAGCGCGCCTGAGTGCCAGTTTTGCAATTCAGTGTTGTTCGGGCGATGCATGCAGCTTTCCGGATTCGGGTTTATACTTAATCCCGTCTCCTCCATGTCTCCTCCGATATGGATTCAGCCCGCCCTTGAGGCGGGCTTTTTTCTGCCTCTCGTTATAATCCGGCAACTCAAACCGGTATCTCAGAATGAAAGGGAAAATAGCTGACGGCGAGGCGCGCGACCGCCTCATCATCTGGATCCGCCGCCGCATGGCAGAGTTCGGCATCACATTCGAAGCGCTGGGCGCGTCGATAGAAGAAGATCTCGCACACCCGCCGATTTATCGTGATGCGCGAGGCAACGACTGGAACGGGGTCGGTCCGATGCCCGACTGGCTTGCGGCCGCCAAACACGCGGGCGTGGATCCTGACTTCTTCCGTATCGAAGAAAAGCCGATGGACAAGCAAAAGCACAGGCCAAACGCGGTCTACAGGCAGGCCGACCTCTTCGAATAGCGTGCGTCCATACAAAAAGCCCGGCTGGATAGCCGGGCTTGGGTCAGGGAAACGGGCAGCAGCAACAAGCCCACTCAACAGATCACTTCCATCGTCTCGCCGAACGGTGCCTGTTTCGCGCGCCGCAGCGGTGTGGTCGATGCCCACAGGACGGGAAACCCGGGCGCCTCATCCGGGAACCGTCCCTCCATATCCGTCAGATAGACGAGAAACGCCGGATTAATCCCATCTTCCGCGACGCGCGTGAACGGATCGACGAACGCCGTGCCACCACCACCTCGCACTGGAAGAAGCTCGATCGGATCGCCCCGCTCGAAAATCTGCACCTGGGTGACGCGCACATCGCAATCCATCACGATGAGGCGCCGCGGCCGCAGGCTGTCGTTCACGGCGAGAATCTCCGCGTCAAACTGGGCCTGCGTTTCGTCGAAAACCGAGCCACTGGAATCGCGCACAAACACCGCGTCACCCACAGCCGGTTCATGAAGTGCCGGCAGGTACAGCCCCAGATGCAGATAGCGCCGGTTAGGCATCGCGAAGCTGTAATCAGTCGGCGACGCCTGCTGCGCAAACCGGTGCAGGATCGAGCGCCAGTCGACAATCGGCTCAACTGCCTGCCCGACCATCGCCTGCAGCCCGCCAGGCAGACCACCGCGCATCTGGGCCGCTTTCGCAGCCTGAAGCACGGCAACCTTCCATTCGGCTTCCTTCACCGGCTTGTCGTCACCCTTGTACTGACGCACCTCGCCGCATGAAGGCGCGGATTTGGGGCTCGGGGTTGCGTCCGGAGTGTTCGCGCCGTTCGCGGATTGCGGCGGGGCATTGCCCCCGGATTGTCCACCTGACTCGTCGCCTGGCTTCCCGCCCGTTTTGCCACCCTCCTTCTTCCCCTTCTCCCTCTTCCGCGCCTCCTGCGCGAGGATCGAGTAAATCTCTTCGGCCGCCATTCCGGAAAAACGCGGATCGATCAGAGCCCCGGCCGGCAGAATGAATCCCGCCGATTTCAGGATCGGGTTGATCGCATGATCGCAGGCGTCGTTCCAGAGGTCCGGGTCACGATCGCCCATACGCCAGCAGTGACCGTTGGCCACGTGCAGTACTTCGTGCGCCAGCACGCCCCGAACTTCGAGATCGTTCACACTCGCCAGATACGCCGGGTTGTAACCTACCCGCTCCGAGTCAGTCCAGAACGTCTCGCAGGACGGATCCTCCACGACGGTCAGACGAAGCGCCAGCGCACCGAAGAATGGCTGATCCAGAACAAGCGCGGTGCGCTGCTTTGAGATTCGCGGATCCATGCGTACCTCAGGCAACGAGTCGCAGAAGCGGCGTCTGATCTTCCAGCGCCGGCGCCTGATCTTGCATCGGCTCCGGCGTGCCGCCCATAAACGCCGCCATCAGCCCTTCGATTTCCTGGGCTTTTGCAGCGACCTGTGAGCGCAGCACGCGCGAATCTTTCAGATCCGCGCCGGTATGAACGGCAAGGTGCTTCGTCGCCTGATCGAGAATATGCGTGAGCTTCGGATCGTTGCTGAAATTCAGCTTCGGCAGCAGCTCACAAAGTTCGCGCACCTGGTTGGTCACGTCCAGCCGGACGTTGCCTTCCGCGTACAGCCGGTCAGCCAGCTTCGAGGTAGCCTCGTACAGACGGCCAACCAGATCGTTGTTAGCCGTCGAAATGCTGGCCAGCACGTGCTGATCGATCTCGCCCTGCAGCGACGAGAGTACGTTCTCCGGCAGATCAATACCGAACTGGCTTGCGTCTGGAAATGGCAGCACAGCCATCTTGATGCCGAACTTGCCGGACATCTGCGCGAGGCTCGGATAGTCCGCTTCGTTGAACAGTCCGTTCAACTCAGCGCGCGCCTGTTCCTTCAGGTCGAGGTAGTCCGTCAGGAAAACCGAAACGGCCAGATCGAACTCATCCTTCAGCTTGCGCATGTGGTCGGCGAAGTCCATGTAGATCATCGTCGGCAGGAGGCGTACGCCCAGCTGGTCGTAGTCCAGCGAATGATCGTAGTAGTACGCGCGGATGCGGTTCCCGATCGACACCGCTTCCTTGTAGCTCGGCGCATGCTCCGGCATAAGCCGCTTGTTAAAGCGCCCGATGCCTTTGGCCTGATGCGACTTCTCGACCTCCTCAGTAACCTTCCCGTCGAAACAACGGGCGTGCCACGCGGAGATCGTGACCGACGACAGCATGACCTTCGATTTGATATCGGTGATGTTCATGGATAACTCCAGAAAAGTAAGAGATGGATGAAGCAGAAAGAAAAAGGCCACGACGTGCGGGTGCAGGTCGTAGCCAGAAACAACAGAAATACAGAATGGATCAGTTGCCTTGAATGATCTTGCCGATCTCGCCGCCCTGCGCACGAACGAATGCGTCGGTGTTTGCGAGCGTGGCGGTGCGACGAAGCGCATCGCGCACGAGCAGAGCCCCGAACTCGCGGCCCCCACCACTGATGATTCGGTCCGTGTACGTCAGCACGCGATCGAAGTTGCCTTCGTTGGAATACGCGGCGAGAGCCGCGGTCACCGCATAGAGCGCGGAGGTGTTTTCCGGGATCGGGGCTGTATCGGGATTGAGCAGGATTGAATCCGGCGATGGAAGCTGCCGGTAGATTCCGAGAAAACTCATGAACTCGGACGCAGCCTCTGACCCAACTGTCCCTGAGTAGGAGAGCAGTTCCAATCCCCTGGGCACGACCGGCATCGTCTTTCCCAAAAACCCCCAGCTTCGCGGACTCGGCGAGCTCTCGATATCGCGGCTCTTTTTCGGGAGCACGAGCAGATCCGGACGGAAACGCAGGAAGGCGATCAGCTCGACCGGCACATCGTTGCGAACCGCCCACACCGTCCAGTCGTTGACCGACGTCTGCAACTCGACAACCGTCGCGAAACGGGAAATGACTGGATCGAGAATCCCTGTCACCCCTGCGTTGTCGGTACGGCGATTGGTGGCGGCGACGAACGTCACATGCGGCGGGAGCTTATGGCTACCAACACGCCGGGCAAGCAGCAGTTGCATCTTCGCCGCCTGAACGGCCTGCGACGCCTGGCCGAGGTCGTCCAGAAACCAGATAAGCGGTGCTTTGCTATTCATGGCGAGTTCCAGATCGCCGAACGGCAGATGCGCCGCGCTTTTTCCGTCAGCCGAGGGGAACGGCAGGCCTTTGGAGTCGGTCGGGTCCTCGACAACGGGATGGCTGATGAGCAAGTCGTGACCAGTCGCATTCGCAACCTGCTCGACGATGTCGCTCTTGCCGATGCCCGGAATGCCGGTGATGAGTGTTGGAAGACGCGCCGGCACATAGGCCGTGAGGAGTTCGATGAGTTGGGATGGGTTGACTATGGGTCGCGTGGCGACCGGGGATGCAGGTGCGTTCATGGGTTTGCCTGAAAAAGAAAACCCCACACGAACGACGCCCCGCAGGGACGTGGTCCCTGTGGGGAAGATGGAATGCCGCGAAGCGGCAGATCGATGCGTCAATTGACGCGGAAAAATGCAGTACTACGGTTTCGCCTGTTCCAACGCAGTTTTCTGCGCGGTGGAGATTTTCGCTATCGGCACGCTCGTGCGCCGTTCCACGATCATGCGCCCGTAGAGGTCCGCAAGAGTGCGTGCCTGGGTGCAAAGGATCAATGGCTCGTCGTCGCTTACTGGCGATGGCGACCGGTTACGCCAGACGTTGATCGCATTCTCAACGTCAACGATCGTCACGTGCGGCTCTTCAGGTCGTGCGGGTTGCTGGTTCATGGGGTACCTCTTCGTGAGCCCCACGAACAACGCCCGAAGGGACGTGTTCCCGACGGGGCAAATGGATGCCGGAGACCGGCGGATCGATGCGTCATGGACGCAGGTGATTACTGAAGTCTAGGCCCCTCCCGTGATAGCACTCTGCAGAAAGGTTCGATTTTCGACCCAGCTTTGGGCAGGCGAGCAAACCTGTAGCTCAAAAAAAAAGCCGGTGCGTAAGCGCCGGCCCGTTCAAACGATTATTAGAAAAGCGCCAGGGAACACTCAGCATCGAGCTGCTTCTCGATCTGTGCGCGCAACTTCGCGACTCTGGCGCGATACTGCCGCGCTCTTTCGTCAGCAGCCCCGCTGTGCTTTTCGACGACGTAGATGAGATAGCCGGCTCTCGCCGGACCTCGCCAACCTGTCCACTCGGCGATGATCTGCCCGCGAACGCTCGGCTCACACGCGAAGTCCGCGGCCCTGCCCTCACGCCAGTGCTTCGCCTCGAGGTTGCGCATACGCTGGTCACCTGCAAGCGCCATCCGTTCGCGACGCTCTTTCTCGGCGTCGACGTCATTCATCGGTGCCGGTGCAAACTGATGCGCGAACAGCGGATACTCGCGGTCAATCTTCTCCTGAGCCCGCTTGTGCCGTCGCAGGTAGGCAGCTTCCCTTCGTGCGGTCCACGTCAGGCCTTCGACACGCGGTCTGCGGTCAAAACGCATATCGGTCTCCAGTTAAAAGCAGCGCCGACAAAAGGCGCTGGAATCGGGTATAAAAAAGCCCTCCAGACGCAGTTGCGCGCGGAGGGCTGAGAAACGACGACGAATACTTCTTGGGGTGGTGTTTTTACAGCTTATTTTCCTAACAGACGAACCGAATACGCTCCTGCGATCTTGCACTCCATCTCGACCACAAGCGCCGCGACGGTCTGCTCGATTTCGCTCCGAAGCATGCCGTCGGGAAAAATCGCGTAGCTGGCAGCTAGTACATTTTCGCCGGCACTGGTGAAGTCGCCCCTGGTGAGCCACCACCGATTGCCCTCCTGATCGAAACTCAACCAGATGCTGGCCCGCTTCGGCGCGACAACGGTCTCGAATGTCTTACTGAAAGCATCGACAATCCGGTCTTTTTGCCAGCCGAACCGCCCAAGACAATCAACAATGATGTCTTTCATAATTCGCTCCTGAAACGGTAACCGAAAGGATCAGGCCGCGAGCCGCGCATCCAGCACGGTCCTGGCGTACGCCAGGGTGCCGTCTTTCGCGCGCAGCGCGCGACCTTCCTTGCTGACAGGGTTCACGAGCACATACTCCCTGCTCGCACCTTTGCGCCAGTCGCGAATTTCCACAACGCCCGCAGCGATCGACTCGTCGACGTGGGCCGCACCGCTCACGAGGGAGCCATCAGGACGTCGGTACTTCGAGCCCTCGGCCGCCTCTCTCGCCCGCCTCGCGTCCTCCGCGTGCTGTTCCGCCTCGCGCCGGACTGCCTCCGCGGCCTCCCATGCAGACTGGGCCGTTTCATCGAAGCCGCAAAGTGCGAAGACCGCCCGACGCCGATCGGCTGGCTTCAGACCGCGGAGTTTCACGCCAAGCACCTCACGCACTGCCTGCTTGCTGATCCGGTTGCGATCGTCTGCCGTATCGAGCACCGACAGCAGGTACCCAACGTTCCGCTCGGCGACCCCCGTCGCTAACCGATTCGGC
The DNA here is from genome assembly GCF_046026675.1 of Paraburkholderia sediminicola. GTDB lineage: Bacteria > Pseudomonadota > Gammaproteobacteria > Burkholderiales > Burkholderiaceae > Paraburkholderia > Paraburkholderia sediminicola_F. The sequence goes on from NZ_JAQQEY010000003.1 coordinate 324,011, forward strand.
CACTCATAAGTCGAACGGCCGTGATCGAGAAGCACCATCTGACGCTGTAGCTCGAACAGCCGTTTGCTAATGCGGCCTTTCGCAAGCTCCTCCTCGGCCCGCTTCAGATCAACAGTTCGTCGGTTATCGGCCGCCAGTCCACGCAAGCGCGCGGCGAGCTCCGACACCGGCGTGCCGACGTCGACCGGAGACATGAACCGGTCTGGCAATGGCAGTGATTGCAGCAAACCGACCTCATAGAGCCGATCGTCGACGGCGAGCGGATCGACGTCGTCCGGCAGTGACCTCACAGCGTCGACATACACGGGCACGGTCTCGCTGGTGAGCGTGATCTTCTCGTGCCGGAGCACTTGCGCCAGCGCCGCCCACTTGCGTGGGTGCAATGCACCACGAAGTTCCGGCAGATCGAGCAGCGGCCGTGCCCATTCCAGGCCATATTTGAACGTGTCGTCCATCGTGCGGTAATCGGCGATGACCGATTCTGGAACCGGTCGATTGCTCACTAGCGCGTAAGCGACGTGCACCTCGTGCCGGCCGTTCATCTGACGGCTAACCGGTTCAAGGGGGCCGTTGAACCCGAACCCCAGGCGCTCCATCGCGGCCCTGCCGACGCAGTTTGAAAACTGGAAGTGTTCGCCGCGAGACTTTGCGGCTGCCTTCTCGGCCTCGATCTGGCTCGACGAGAACAGCAGCCGGACATCCTTGTCCAGGCCGAACAGCGCCTGGAAGCTCTCCCAGTGGTGCGGGCGTACCTGCCAGGGTGCGGCTATCTCGTTGCCACGGACAAACCAGGCCGTCGCGACCTCGTCGACGAGTGCCGTCGCGAAATCCGATGCCGATAGCGTTTGACGGATTGTCAGCGCCCCATTGAAGCGGGTCACGTTCACCGGCCACCCGTCGCGATAAAGCTGGACGTCGGCCGTGGCCACCGTCTTGAAAGTCGGTTCGCTCTGGAATAACTGGAACACTTCGATCAACGTCTGAAGTGTGAACTGGGAAATCGGTGTGGTCAGGGTGTACATGCTTGCCTCCTGCGGAAAAATGGAGAGGCAATCACCCCGCGGGGCGATTGCCCCATATGGGAAAGGATGAAACTGGTGGTGCTCAGTCGATATCGAGCAGCCGTGCGACGACCGCCGCAACCGTCCAGGCTTGCGAGCGCGACAGCGATTTGATGCGCATCAGCGGGAAGCTCTGCCAACGGCCGCTACCTGCGCCATCTTCAAAGAAACGGACGAAGTCTGCCTGGATGATCCAGCCTTCGGACGTCCCGCGCTCAACGGAAAGGCTCAGCCGGCGGCGTCGGGCGAAGGTATCTGGCCATTCAGTCGCGGACCGTAGCCCGTACTGTTCTTCTTTGGGATCATCGACGGTGTTAGCCACCGAGACCCATTCCGGCTCAATCTCCGTGCGGGCAAGAGCCCGTTCGACTTGACGGACGACATCGATCACCGATTTTCCGACCGGATCGAATGGCGCCGCGGCAAGCTCGACGGGTAAATCCATCAGTTGAGACATGGTTGGGTTCCAGAATGAAAAAAGGCCACACCCGAAGGTGTGGCCTTTGATTGTTGGCGGGCTGCGTAGCGCAGCCCAAAGTCAGTTTTTGGTCTAGTGGGAAACACGAGAATGACTGCGCTCGCGATCTGCCTTGCGGCCCCGGTTGGTCATGTACGAGCCATACGCACATACCGCCAGGCCAATGGCCAATGCAAAAAGTCCTAAACCCATGTTCATTCTCCGTTCATGGAATCCATGCCTATTAAAAACAGTACCACAAACAGGACGACGAGCGCCGAAGCGTTAAACACGGCAGCCAGCGTCCAGACCGTTGTCGAATGCCCGTAGCCGATGGCGCCCACGGCGGAGGCCGCTGACAACGTATGAGCAAAGCGCCCAAACTGCTGGCGTTGGTCCTTGCTCCACGAACGCCCGAGGTTGAACAGACGAAACCCGGAACGAGACTCTTTCGATGAAGCGCTCTCGCGCGACACAGAAAACGTGCCGTCCACCCGGGCATCGAGCCGCACCGAGACGCCACCGATCACCGCCGTCACTGCCGGCGGTGCTTCGGACGTAGCCAACTCGCGCAGAATCGCCGCGAGCCGTTCGGACGGCGTCACAGTTTCGAGTTGCTGAATGAACGTCGCACGGTCGGCGATGCTCATACCCGACGGGTATTCGACGAAGATATCCACGATTTCCATGGCGTCTCCTATCGGCGTTCCGCGTCGAGACCAGCGGCGAGCCGCAGGCCGCCCAGCAACGAATCGTAACCGTCGCGAGAGGACAGCTGCTCGAGCGGTACCGCGTTGTCGCCGCCACCCGACAGATCGGCGCGGCCGCGACGTGTGCGGAACGACATCGCTACTGATTGCCGTGTGGGCGAGTCAGCGAGTTCCAGCATGACAGCGGGGGTACGGAGGGTAACGCGACAGCCGCGACCGCGGCGTGCCGACTCGGCGACGATTTCGTGCTCGCCGGAGCGAAGGCGAAGATCGCGCGCCACGCGGCGCAACATGCGCGTAGCGTGATCGGTGATGACGGCGTCTGTCGACACGCCCGCACTGCGGCGATCGGCGTAGAACACCTTGGGGATTTTCAGCATGAGTGACTCGCGAAAAGAAAAAAAGCGAGGCTCCCTTTCGGAAGACCTCGCTATGCATGTGATGTCCAGCGGTTGCCGGCGTGGTGAATTGCGTTAATGCGTGACGCGCAGTCCCGAGTTGGACGACACGAGAAGCACGTGGTCACCCGGAGCGAACGCCTGATCGTCGGGTTGCGCGACGACCAGCGTGCGACCAGCGTTCGTGCGCACGATGATCTCGAGCCCCGCGTGATGCGACAGGACCGACGAAATCTTCTGCGTGATGAAGCCGGAAGCAGCACCGGTAATGGCACCAGCGATGTAACGACCGTTACCACTGCCGATGGTGCGAGTGCCAAGAAAGGCACCAACCCCCGCGCTCAGGAGAGAAGTCAGCCCGGAGTTATCCGAACTGGCCTCGATCGTGATGCTGCGCACGCGAACGACGGTGCCCTCTTCGAGAGTGCCTGCGCGCTGGACGTCGTAGCGCTGATACGTATTCGGTGAACCGAAGTCGGTACCGGCACATGCCGTCAGAAGGGAAAGAAGAACGATGCTGGTGATGAGCTTGAACATGGTTGCCTCGAAGAAAATCGGCAACCGCCCGTCAGGGGGTTGCCCTGACAGGGGAAGGTGTATTGCTACGATGCGACGGGCTCACCCGGAAAGGTGAACCTGATTGAAATGAAGCGTTTTAGTGAACGACAGGAGCAACGCGCACCTGATTGGTATAACCGCTCACGCCGACAGCCAGTTCCGGATTCCAGATCGCAACAATCTGACCGTTTGCCATCCAGAAGACCTGTTCGTCGGTCCCGGCAATGCGCCCTTCTGCCTGGGTGGCGTCAGGAAATTCATTGCCAATATCAACGAGGAAAGCATCAAAGGCATACGCCGTTTTTGCCTGGTCGAAACCCTGGCTGTACACCAAATCCAGCAATTCGCGCGACTTACTGTAAGCAGCAGCCGAAGAGACGGTTGCTTTGATCGGTTGCGTCTGAATATTCGTCATGGTTGCCTCTAAAAAATGAAGGGCAACCGACCCGCCAGGGAGGTTGCCCTGACGGGGAAGAAGAGCGCGAGCGATGATTCGCCCGCAAACGTACCGAGTGATCGGCGGAGAGAACTGACACACCAGCTGCGCCGGTGCGGTGAAGTCGATGCGCAAAAGCGCGAGGAATGAGAACAGTCTAAGGTCCCGCTTCCCTACCGATAGCCGGAATCATCGCCAAATGGCGATACCTTTCGGTTTTCGTCAAGACGTCGGGCAGGTGACTCCGACGACGCTGGACACCAGATCGGCCGTGACATGGAAACGAATCGGTGTGGTGCCGGGGAGTACCAGGTCCGATAGCCGCCTTATCAACGTGAACGTCGCTCTGCGCGATGTCCTCGAGCACCAGCTTACGCGCCTCAACGATCCTTGCCACGGCGTCGCAAAACAAACATACGGTCCGCCACGCTTCGGGCTGTTCGATCGGATAACTACGAGTGAAGACCCAACAGGCGTCATTCCGCGCGGAGAAAACGCCACGCCAGAAAGCAAAAAAGCGCCGCCCGTTTGACGGGGCGGCGCTGTTTAAAGGGAGTGCCGCTCCTTGTGGAGGCGACATTTTTCAGCTTTTTGCCTTCGACTTTCGGCTCTTGCGAGCCTTCGGTACCGGAGCGGGCGGCGCTTCGTATCCGAAGCGCGCCCATGCCGCTGGGTCAATCGGGATCGGATTCGTTCGCCCCGTTGCTAGGTTCACGAAAACGGCCGAGTAGGTCAGCGACCCGGTGCGAAACAGGGTCCACAGCAGATTGAACGCCTGCACCGAGATCGCCTGATTGATGACGAGCGACTGTTTGCGCAGCGCGTCCGCCATGCTGCATGACGGAGTGTCGTCGCCCTTGTCATTCTTCGCGTTCAGCAGGTCCGGAAACAGATCACCCAGATGGGGCAACCTGTCATGCCGTGCCTTGCCGAATTCGCCCAGAATGACCTGGCCGCGATCCGTCTCGTTGCCACAATCGAGGTAATACGAACAACGCCCCCGCTTCGCCGCCTGAACAATCGCGTGACGCGCGCGACGTGAATCGACGCATCCAACGACCAGATCCGCATCTAACCTGACGCTCGAATCCACCCTCCGCGGCTCCGCATTCCAGCGGGTCCCCATGAGGTTGTTCAGGCGATTGACCATCAGAAGGGCCTTGTGCTGGCCGACGTCGTTCGGATAGAACCCCTGCCGTCCGACGTTCGTTTCACTCACTGTGTCGTCGTCGAACACGGTGCATTCGATACCGCCCGGATGCCCCAGTTCGACCATCGCATGATGCAGACGCGCGAGACTCGGAAGAAATGCGCTTCCGGTACCACCCGCCCCGACAACAACGACTTTCCAGGCCCGCTGGATCATCACCTGCGGAATGGTATGCGTGATCGGCTGACTCATCGCATCACCTCCGCTGAAAGCGCGTTTGCCCACGGCTCGGGGATCGTCGCTATCTTTTCGAAAATCCCCTTGGCGCATAGCCGCAGCGCCGTCGACGGTTCCCGATGGCATTCACCGAGCACAAGCGCAAACTTCACGTCGTGCTGGTCATCCTGATTGTCGGTACGCGAGAAGAAGGCTTCCCCCCTTCCGTGCGAATGACAATCCACGACCACACAATCACCGTCCGCCAGTGGCGGCCGCTCATAGACGAGGTAACCTGGCCCGTGTGAGAGCGACGGCAGCGCGACGAGTCGAAACTCGAGCGTCACCGCGTTCCACACGATCCAGGCTCCCGCCTCGTTGGGAAGCGTTCTGCGAGCCATCCGCAGAAATTCGCCAACGAGAGCCGGGGGCACCGGTCCACAGAGCAGCTGCGTTTTCTGCTCGACGGCGCCGTACGGTATCGCAGTAACCACTTCGTAGCGCGCAATGCGCCTGACGATGTGAATCCACGCCCGCATGACTTCCAGATACACGCCGTCGGCCGCGACAAGCAGCCGCTCGCCGGGCCCCGCCATAGCGGCCAGCGGTTCTCGCGCCGGCACCATCACCGACGGGAACGAACGCTGAAGGACCAGATCGACCGGATTCATCGCTGGCTCCCGATCTTGCCGCTGATCAGGTCAGCCAGCGTCGACTTGACCGGAACCAGGACGTCCAGTGGATACCCGCCTTCGAACCTGCCATCGAGCATGTCGCGCCAGAACGCAAAGAAGCCCGCTTCGTAGTCGACGCGCTTGCCGCCCACATTCGGATGCGTGAAAGCCGAATTGAAGAAACCTGACTCCCAACCATCTATCGACGCCACATCGATACGGCGCGGAACGTGCGCCGAGCCAATGCAGATTTGGCCCTTATCCCAGGTGTTGAAATACGGTGGCTCGAAGAGCTCCGACTCTGGGGCAGGGCGCCCCGCGCCTTTCAGCGCAAACACGCTAAAGCCGTTTGCCGCAGCCCGAAAGACCAGACCCGGATGCGGCACAACGGCGCTACGCTTGCCGAGCTCCTTGCAGTCGACGAACACGCGGCGGGATGCAGGAGCACACCACCATGTGATCGCGTCAGGCAATACGGCGAGCACCGTCGCGGGCAGAAACGCAGCCTTCGGCACCGCATTTCTGTCGAGATTGCGCAGCGTGTCCAGCAACGCGTTGCGATCCAGCGGACGGCCAGCCCCAATCAGCGGGCGGGAAGTCTTCGGGTCGTGGGACACAGGATGGACGGTCGCAAACTGATCGCCCGTCTGTCCGGAATAAAAAAGAATGGCATACGACAGGTGAACTTCGCTGCCGGTGTTGCCTTTTGCAATACCAGTCATGGGATCTTCCTTCAAAGAGTGACGAGCGCCAGAAGGCGATCAAGATGGGTAACGATCTGGAACGCGAGCGCCCAGTCGGCGTACTGCCGACGGATAGCGCCTCGAGTCGAAGCAAAGGGACTGAAGCCCGAGTAGAGGGTGTACTCCCCACTCTGCGATTCCTGCTCGAAGTGATCGTCGAGCAGCTCGCCGATACGCTCGCTGTCGGTCAACGCGATGCTGCAGGCGGCATAGGCAGGACTTCCGTCGTGAGCACCCTGAAACAGATCTCTCCTGCCGGCGTGCCGAAGCAAGCGGGTGAGAGCGATCAGTTCAGTACACACTCGCCGGGCCATTCCGCGGCAACGGGTACGCAGTTTGAGGAGCTCGCACTCGCTCAGCAGCGGGCTTTTTCGACGCCTCCCAGCGATACGGGCGGGCTGGCGCAGCTCATCCGGATAAAACTCCGGCTTCACCGCTGACGGCAAATAACGGTCGGCATCTTCGCCTTCGAGTCCGCGATAGTCCGCAATGAGTTCCCGCACCTCATCGTCGGACGCGTTTTCGTCGCCTTCCCAATGCCAGCAGGAAAACTCATTGAGAAACCAGCCCGGCGTCCGGACAAACAGCGTCTTCCACGACGCCCGATCGATAAGCCGGAGCACACTGGGCAGCAACAATGGGTGGACACCACCAAGCTCGTCTCCCCTTGCCCCGATGACATAGAGATGTTCTTCGGGCAGCTTCATGGCCAGATGCAACGGCGAGGTCGGAGTGAACTCATTCCGTTCGTACTGGTGCTCGATTGCGTCTCGTACCGCGTTCGAGTCCATTAGCTCAGCTCCGAAACAGAGACGCTGCGTTTTAGGGAGTTGCCGCTGCACCCAGGCATAGAAGGCCTGCTGGAACGCATCGCCCACGTCGACCGGGTCATTGACATCACCTGCACGCAACGGGCCGTGTTGGAACTGGGCAATGACGAGATCCACGAAAGGCGCTTCCTCGCGGTGGCTGACCCTGGCTAACGGCGGGATGCCGTCATCAAGGTCTGGAAGGGTTAGAAAATCAGTGGCAAGTCGACGTCCGGGAGCGGCAACGCGTGACGATTGCCATGTCGCGCCGGTGCACGCAGCGACGCTTCGATCAACCGATGAAGAATCGAGCAGCATGTTTTGACATCCTCGTCATATAAAAAAACCGCCCTTTCGGGCGGTTCCTTGGAGTTGAAGCCAGAGTCCGGATCGGACAGGGCTTTGAGCAGGGTGGATTTACGCATCGGAGCCCTTAGCCCCGGCAGCGCGCACAAACTTGTAGCGGGCGACCTCACCTGCCATTTCTGGACCGTCGACCGCTGCGGTCGTCAGTTCAGGATACTGGGCGGTGTACAGATCGCGTACCTGATCGGGCGAGAACGACGGCCCGGGGTCCAGAAGAGTCATGCCGTTATAGGCAAACTCGCGAAGCAGCGCTGCAATGCTGATAGACATGGCTTACCTCACAGAAGAAGTTGCGCAAGGTCGGTACCGGCCGGCTTGTCAGCCGCTTGCGGCATCGATGCTTCGCTGCCCGGTTTTGACGTTTCGCCCGAATCAGACTCCTCGTCATCGTCGTTATCCGAAGCCGGCGCCGGCAATGCCGGCGTCGCCTTCTTCGACAGCGCTTTCTGCGCCTTCCCCGCCTGGGACTTCTCAGCCTGCTGCAGGATCGCCGTTGTCGCCGCGACCTGCTCATCGAGCGACTTATGCGCACTCGAATACGACCGAACCGCGGCGAGGAAACCCTCATCGAGCTCCGCTGCGGTCGCCGTCAGAATCAACGGTTGACGCAGAACAGCCTCTTTCGAGTCGCCCTGAGGCGTCAGAAACACAACCATCCTGTCGCCATCCATTGATAGCGACAGCACCAGCTTGCCGGTCGTACGGACCAGCGCTTCAATTGCCTGAAACATGGAAACTCCGGAAAAAAGAAACGCCGCGCAATGGCGGCGTTGAATGGGAAAGCGCTTCGGTAGACCCGGGCGCACGTCAGAACTTGAGAACCTTCAGCACCTTGCTCGCGTAGTCGAAGCCTTCGACGGCAAGCAGAGCCTCAATGACCTCTGGTTTCGATTTTGAGAAAACCTTCTTGAAGTTGTCGCCAAGCGCGGCACAAATGCCTAACTCGTCGGCCACGACCATCATTTCGGACTTGGTAATCAACTCAAGAAACTCCTTGTCGAGCTTCCAGTGCTTTTTCAGGTCCAGCTCGTGGGTTTTGCAAAGTTGCGTCAGGTAAGTCACATCGAGTCCGTCGATCGCGGAGAACAGCATCCCGATCATCAGGTTCGCCTGAGCATCGGCGCTTGCCGCCTGCACGACTTCGACGGCCTTGGGCAGGTTGGCAACGGGCGCGTCTGTGCCAGTGATCCGCTCGAACAGCTTGCGATAGACGGCATCGTCAATCTGTCGGGCATGACCACTGAGCACCACGGCGATCAGATACTGGCGCGCCAGATCATGATTCATGCCAATGTCGGCACGCAGCGCCTTGCGCCACAGCTTCACACGATAGGACTTGACCTTCTCGGACTCGGCCACGACCGTCGCAGGCGGGTTAGTCGCGGGCGCCGTCTTGGCAGATGCAGCACCCGTCCCTTTCGTCGCCGGTTTGCCCTTGTCAGCGGCAGTCTTTTGCGGTGCCGTTGCAGCTTTTTCAGCCTGAATCCGAGCGCCGACCTTCTTCATGTTGCAGACCGTATCGAAGCACTGTCCTCGATAGACCTTCCCCATGGCGTCAGGCAAACCGCTAACCGCAGCACCGTAGTTCGAGCAGGCATGGCAGGCCTTCGCCTGCTCCAGCCCAACGCCCTTCGGTCCGTCGACTGCGAGTTGAACGCGGGTGTTGTTATCGCCAGCGCGTACGACACGCACGACCTGAAACTCATCGCGCAACGGCACCGCGATCGCTTCAAGCTGCCTCTCCGTCTTCTCGTTGAAGCAGGTCCGGTTTGTGCAATTGCCGGTGGCAATCGACTCTCCGAACATCTCCGACTGAGTGGTGGAGTTATGTGGACACGCCGCGCAGTCTGCTTTGTCAAAAATGGCGGATACAAGGGAGCAGGACGCGCTTTCGATCACCTTCTTCACGTCTGCGACCGATCGCTTTTCTGCGACAACCACTGGCAGCAGCCGATCCTGATTTTCCTTGGACAACGCCGCGAGTAGCTCAGCGTGACCAAGCAGGATCTGACGCGTGTTCAGGGCATCGAGAACGCCCGCGCTGCAGTTCATCAACGCGAGGCGTGCATCAAGCGTCGCGCGGTTCCATCCGAAGATGCGAGCCACTTCGTCCCGATCGCCCTTGTAGATTCCGACCAGTTCGGCTGCTTCGACGGCTTCTTCAGACGGCGCCATGTTGGCGCGCTGAATGTTCTCGATGAGCGCCATCGCGCGTGCCTCGGCATCACCCACGTCTTTAACAACGATGGGCATGTCGTATTCCGGCCCGAGCTCCTCGCTGGCGGCCCAGTGACGACGGCCACCGATGATCAGTTCAAAATCAAAGCCAGGCTCGTCAAGGGGTCTAACGACGACGGGCTGAAGAACGCCGACCGCTCTTACCGAAGCTCGCATTTCGGCCATTTCGGCTGGATCGAAATACTTCCGCGGATTGTGCGCGCGTTTGATACGTCCAACAGGATGGGTAGGTTGTTGCATTGCAGGTTCTCCAGAGAGGGAACCTGCTCCCGTTCGGGAGTGGTTCCCGATGGGGTTTAACAGCGTCTTGCCGGGCATGCCGGCGGATCGATGCGTCAGAGACGCGGTAGGTACAGCAAAGATACCTTCAGCAAACACCGGTGATACGGCGGAAAGACGCGGAAAACATAGCGTCTTTGACCCGCTACAGTCGAAAAAAAACCCGGTCGTCAGACCGGGCTCTAAACACACTTCGCGTTCTCGTGAATGCTCCTCACGTGGATAGCCGCCAGAGATTAGCCAACCACTAGAACAATGTCATCTGCCCAATACGATCAAAGATCGTAACCTCGCCATGAGCGGCGCGAGCGTTTTCAGTCAACTGGTCGAAGAGGTCTACGACCGACTCACAAGTACCGGCTGCATGGACTCCGCATTCGCTGCGGACCGCGACAGCAACGTCGCCGTCGTCTTCTTCGCAAGCAACTTCCTGATGTTCCAGGCAAGCCGCCGGCGTCGGCTGTGGCGCGTTCGATATCGGCAGGTCTGACATCACAGGACGGGGCGTCGCCGCTTCGTCCTCTTGCCGGCGCCGCAAGGCTGCGTCTGTTTCCTCCTCACGGCGTCTCCGGAGCTTGCGATTCCAGCCGACAAGGACATGCGCCGGCGTGTACCAGACACCCCAGACCTCGAGTGACAACGCATTGCCGTGAACCACGACCGCGGGGATACCTAGCAACGACAGCTGCACATACGCCATATGAACGCAACGTTGGTCGATGTCGACGCAGGTTGCGTGCAGAGTCTCGGGATAGTTCAGACCGGCCTGATGCATCGTCTGCGCGGTCGCCACCACCATGCCAGCCGAGCCGCATGCCGGCTCCTGCAGAGTGACGAAGCCCTTATCGCGTACATCGGCGCCGTCGCCCGCCGTCATCATTGCCATCAACAGGGACACGCTGTAAGGCGTGAAGAACTGACCCGCACGATCGTTGCCCAGCTCGAGCGCCATAAAAAGCTCGCCAAGCACGTCGCCCAGTCCGTTATCCGGCACCCAAGCGCCACCAGGGTCTCCGATGGCGTCGACGCGCGAGCGATAGCACAGTTGCAGTTGCGCAAACATCGCGGCAAAACGCTGGACCTCCTCGGGCTTGTACTTCCCGACGATCTCCAGATACCGCTTCTCGCGTGGCTCGACCTGCGTGCTATCTACACGGTTGCTGATCGCAAGCGCACAGATTTCAACGAAGTCCGAGAAGACGGAGTAAGGATCATGCGAATGCGAAAACTCTCGCATCGACTTGATGATTGCGGTCTTGTATGGATCGCCGCCCATTGCCGCGCGCTCGACCCGCTGGCGACGGCTCATTGCTCCTCTCCGGCCGCGGCGCCGATGCCACCGAGTTGCGCCTCGAGGACGGCCCAGAGGCGGTCGAAGTCCGGCACCTCACCCAGCGTGAGTGAGCGTTCGATGTCGAACCCGGCCCGCGAGAAAACCCCTTGCCGGTTGACGACAGGTTGCGCTTCACCCCGCGAAAATTGACGCCTCGCTTTCGCAATGATCCTCGCAGCCAGCGTCTCATACGCGTGGCGCAGCTCGGCAACAACCTCGCGAGTGCCAGGCACTTTGACCGCCTGGTCACCACTCGCGCCGAAGAGGCGCCGTTCTGTTGCAGCGACGGCGCTGTAATGGCGGTGTGCTGCTGTCTGCGCGTCGATGAAAGTATTGATGAAGTGGTTGTACATGCCCGACTCCTGAAATGAACGAGGCATGCCCCTTAGGGCTGATGCCCCAAAGGGAAATGAAGATGTGTGGACAGCGAGTGATCAGATGCCGTAATGCTTGCGCACGCGGCGACGCCGTTCCGCGAACGGTTGGCCGCCGGTCACCGCGAGCGGTGCGTCGATGACTAGATGGCGCAGTGCGGCTGCACGGTGGTGCGTCGAGTAACGTCTTTTCGCCTTGGCGATACGTACGAGCTCGCTATTCGACAGACCGTACAGTTGATACAACATCATTGCGAAGCGGAGGATGCGTTCGCGAGCCATGGTGCTCCCGTATCTGGAAAGACGGGAACACACCCAGGACGGGCGTGCATGCCCGTCGGGGTAGTTGAAAGCACCCGCATAGCGGGGCGTGGGTCGATGCGTCTGAGACGCGGAAGATCGGACAATCGTAACGGCACGGATGCCACACGCGGATCGAATATGGGCGCGCAAACAACGCAGCTTTTATCGACCGGCCAACCGGACTTATCCACAGATTCTGTTCATAACCCTGTGGATAGACCGCTCCTGCAGAGCCTCAATGTGTGCACCCCGGCGTTTTCATTGCGCTGGCAGCGCCTGCGTACCGTCAACCGGTTGACGGGTTTAAGCCGGAATGCTTCACGAAAACGTATGGCTTTCGACCTGGCCGACGAACGATCTGGCCGCAACGGGACAACTGGAAAAGACGCATGCTCTGACCGCCCTTTCGAGACCTTGACTTCGAAAGCGCGAATTCAAAATGGGTGTGGGCACGAACCGCCCTCTGACACTCACCCATTTGAAAACCCTCATGCTCAAGAAACTGCTGGTTTGTCTCGCCGCACCGATCATCCTTTCTGGCACGACGGCCGCAGCCGCCGACGCGCCTCCGATCGTCTATACGCTTGAATACCGGCTCGTCGACGCGTCCGGAAACGTTGCCGCGAGTGGGCGCGTAGCCCTGTCCAAACGAAATCCGGTGGATATGAGCACCAGCTACGTCCGGGTCAGCTACGTCGCGTCGTGCCGGCCGGACTCAGGAATCGTCACTGATGAACCGAAGTGCCGCATCGAAACCGAGGACATCGGCAATACGCTGCAGCTAGCGCTCGCCGACACAACGCCTGAAGCCGTCTCGCTCGCCGCGTGGGTGAATCGCCAGACGCTGGACGGCATGCAAACGATTCAGAACGATGGCTTCGCGACGCAGCGCCCGCTCTCGCATGGCTGGAGCGACAGCACAACCGTAAAGATCACTTTGGGCGATTCGGTAACCGTCTCGCTGCGCGATCAATACAAGCTGACGCTGCATCCGACTCGCGCAACGGAATAAAAATCCCGGTTCTGCCGCCAAGCTCTCTTCATCGTTGACGCGAGATTCGCAAAAGCGGCTGCAAACCTTGCGTCTTTTGCGCCCGATCGCGGTTGCGTCCGGAACGACAATGGATTACACCCGCGCGCGGGGACGATTCCGGAGACCCGAGCCAATGCTTCACGCCCCGCCACTGCCACACGACGACACGTCGCTGTGGAAGCGTCGCGTGCGATATCCGGCAGAAAATTCCGGGTTCGGCGAGGGCTTCGTCACCCGTCATGATCGGGCGACTCGTACCGTGATCGTGCTCGATGTCGTCGACGGTTCGTTCTGGCGCGGGTCCGATTCCGAAGTCGAAGTGATCGTCTGAACGCGCGTTTTCTTCTACAACTGAATTGGGACCAAATATGGCCAGCGTGAACTACCCAGTCAACACCCCCGGCAGCATCGCCTTCACATCTGCCGTCGCGGCTTGCGTCTTCGCATTCCTACTTCCCTTCTGCCATGAAGGCGGGTATCTCCAGCCAGCCTTCCTGGCGATATTGGCCGGTGTATGCGTCGAGGCGGCCCGTCGCAACGTTATCCGTAAGCTTGTCAACGAGCTTAACGCGTCGAGTGCAGGCTCGCTGCTTGCCGTCGTTGTCAATGGCGCGCGGGTCGGCGAGATAACCGGGACAGACCTCATTGGCCTCAAACTCGATGCACTCCGCGATCCACACAACTACGCGGCGCAGCTCCACAATGTCATCGGTTTTGCCCTTCGCAGCGCGGCCGTGTCGCTCGTGCTAGTGCCACTCGTTCTGTTCTGGGCGTCGGTAATCAGTGCGTCGATCGCACCCGCACCTTTCGAGGCGACGATGTCGGCTATCGCGCACCTGCAAACCGGCGATATCCCACGCGCGGCCACAACGCTCATCGTGCTCTCTCAGACCGTGTTTATTCTGGTGATGGGCGCCAGCTTCAGTTTCGGATTTGACCTCGGTCTGGCTAACGTCTTCCGGCGCGACGTGCATCGCCGGATTCGCCGCAGCGTCAATTGCGCAAGCGACGGCACGCTGTCGTTGCAATCGACTACAGATGCGAACGCGGCGACAAAGCCGGCGTGGAGCAGCCGATGATCCTAGAATTCGTGATCGTCCCCACGATCGCAGGCGCCCTTCTCCTTACCGCCATCTGGCGCGTGCTGGGTAGCGTGGCGCTGGCCCAGCATTGGCCGTCGTGGGCACCGATTGCCTGCATCGCCGCCGCAATCGCGACGCTCGCCATCCTCGCTGTGATCCGGGGCGTCATCGATGAAGTTCGTATGAGACGCGAACGCAGGGAACTGTCCGTGATGGAGCAGCGCTACCCGGGCTGTCACGTTCTTAGACTGTCCAGCGGCGAGTGGTTTCTGACTGACAGGGCTACGGGCCGCGAGTTCGAACCGGACGACGGTCCGGCGCACTCGTTCAAGTTTGGCAAGACGAGGGATGCGGGCACCGCTGCGGCTACGCTGCAGCCGGCACAGGACAAGCCAGACACATAGCAGAGCGACACCGGTCGATGATCCTGGCCAGCCTGTCATATTGAACCATGGCCGTCATGCGCGGCCATTTCCTATGGTGCTTTCACATGTTCAACGTATCTTTCGATGGCGACACGTTTGCGCTGAGCGACGTCCAGGAAAACCCGGCGCGCTACGTCAGACGCCTTGAGCGGGCGAAGGTCACACCCGGCTACGCTGTCTGCCTCTGCGAGACCGACATCCCTCCGCTGCAACTCGTGATTCGCCGCTACGGCTCGCTGCTTCACCTGGCCGGATGGCCAGACGACGGCCATCGTCACAAGCGCGGTTGCGCTTTTCACAAGGACCTAAACGCGTCGAAGCCACCTGGCGGCGGCGACAGCACGGCGGCGATCATGGCAACGCCTACAGGGCTGAACGTGAAGCTGGATGTCTCGCTCACCCTGCGCGAGACGACGTCCGGCTCACGCGGCTCGCCAGCACAGTCATCAGACCGTACCAGCCGCAGGTCGGCCAGCCTTCTCGCATTCCTTCAGACGCTGTGGTCCGAGGCAGGCCTCAACCATTGGACGGGTCTGGGCACAGCGCGTCACTGGGGGCTATGCAACGCAATGCTGCTCGCTGAGGCCGGCACTGCACTGATCAACGGCGCAGACGCGCAGAAGGTACTGCACATCATGCGCCGCTTTGACGAAGCCGATCGCGCTGCGATCAATGCGGAGTTTGATTCTTTCATCGCGCGACTCACAATTGGCGATAAGGGCGCGACCCATCGCGGCCTCGTGATCGGAGAAATCAACGAAATCGCGCCGACGCAGTACGGCCACGCCCTGAGTCTGCGGCAGAGCTCGCGGATATACTACGCCAGCTCGAACCTCATCGACCATGCGTCGCGCGCCTACCGGTATGCATGGGGCGCCCTCGGCGATCGCGCCGCACGCGTCGTTGCCCTTCTTCTCGTTGAACGCACACCCAAGGGCCATCTGAAGCTGATCGACCTGGCCGCCATGCTCTGCTCGTCGACCTTCATTCCGTGCGATTCCATTCATGAGGTGGCGATGGCCAACCGCCTCGTCGCCGAGCATCGGGATTTCCTCAAACCTCTCCGCATGGCGCCGGATGACTCGATGTTGCCCGACTTTGTCATGCGCAACACCGACACGCCGACCCATATCGAGGTCTACGGGATGAATGGCCTCGCCTCCTACGAGGCGCGAAAGGAACAGAAGCGCTCGCTGCGACTCGCCCGTCGGATTCCCGCGATCGAATGGGATGTCGACCGGGAGGCACTCAGTGCAATCCGGCTTCCACGCGTAGGCGCGAAACGTGTCGCCACGACTTGACTATGCGGTGCGCGGTCTACCGTGATCGCGATGTCATCCCAAAGTCTTACTGGAGTTTTCATGCTGCCTCGACTTGCCGAGATCCTTCAGGACACGCTCAACTTCACACGCTATGCGGCAGCTCCGTTTGTCCTGAACGGTCGCCCCGATTCGGTTCGCCAGTGGCTCGAAGCGCTGCGCGACCGACTGGCCGCTCTGACGGAGAAAACGACCGCGGCGCTGGCTTCGCTCGATCGCGACGGCGCGGACGGTTGCGAAGGCTGGACGAACGAAGAACGTATCCTGAGTCACGACTGGGTAACCAAAAACTATCCCAACGAATCGGACGAAATGCAAGCTGCTCTGCGGAAAGCCTGGCGTGACGGCCAGCGACTGCGCGTGCAGCGACCTGACGGCGCTCCCGCGACGACGGACGAGCAGTTCCAGCGCCTCGCATTGACTGCGCTGCGATCGCTTGCGCCGCGCGACGAACGCAATCGCGAATGGTGCTATGCCGCCGACGATTTCCTCAAAGGCCTGGCACCCGTGCGGCCGCATCGATATCTGGCTATCAATCGCGTCGCTATCCACGACATTTTCATGCGCCACGGCGTGCACACCCGCATGCCGTTGCCCGGCCTCCCTGACGGCGTCTACGAGGCGGCCGAGGAACTGCTCGACCACGCCTCTGAGCTCGACGAATACCGGACGGCATTTCAGAACGTCAGCCGCCAACTTGCGCTCGTGCGCGACGCACTAAATATCCCGAACGATTTCATCGACGTCACGGATAGCACGGATCTGCTTCTCGAAACGATCGGTCAGATCAAACGGCGTCGGAAATAGACGAAGCGGTGGCGGGGAGGGGCCAGGTAACGAAGCTTGACTTGCGGAACGGTTGGGCAAGATGGGTCTTGCCCGCAATCAACAAGGAACCGGTATGCCCGTAACCACACTGCGCACCCTGCGCGAATCGCTCGACATTGCCCGTTACGCGGCTAACCCTGCCATCGTAGAAGGTCGCGTGTCTGCGGACCCCGCCTGGCTCAATGGGCTGCGCGCCCTTGTGCTCGGCCTGCTCGCGAGCATCGATCTCGACCTGGAGACAAGCCCCACAGCCGTATCAGACGACGGCCGATGGTCCGATGATGAGCAGCGCCTGTTCGGCCAATGGCTGCGTCGCACGCACCCCAATTTACCGAGCGACACGGTCATTGCGCTAGGCGACGCGTGGAAAGACGGTCTGCGAACCGGGATCGCACGGGCATCGGCACAACCCGTATCAGCGAAAGGAACGCCGTGAGCGCGACGATTCTATTCCTGCCACTGAAAGCGTTCTACTTCGACAAGATACGCGCGGGACGAAAGCCGGAAGAGTTCCGGCTGGCCAGTGACTACTGGCGCAAGCGTCTCGTCGGTCGCCACTACGACTTCGTGCTGCTGACGCGCGGGTATCCGCGCGCAGACGACTTTGCGCGACAGCAACTGCTGCCGTGGCGCGGCTATGTCCTGCGCACAATTACCCATTCGCACTTCGGACCCGCCGCGGTCAGTGTCTTCGCCATTGACGTAAGTGGAGAGCGTCTCCCGGATTGCGCGATCGCCGCGCTCAGGTCACCGTCTGCTGGAGCGCAATCCGCCCCCGCCTGCCAACGTTGATGAGCTTGTTGCGGCGCCGGCAAACCGGACAGATGAAGTAGATACCGAAGCTGTCGATCGCAGGTTCGACAGCGCTGAAGTCGATCAGCAGATGGCACCTGATGCACTCCCACATAGCCCCCTCCTTTTCCGCGCGACGCGTCAGTCCAGCATAGACCATGTCCCGGCCGTGCATCGCCAGCAGCCGGCGCACCGGTTCCTTGACATCGCCAGAACTCAGGCAACCTGTTCTCAAGACGTGCGGCTCTTCGCACGCAATCAACGCGAGGTCCCCATGCAGGGCAAAACTCTTTTTATGGAGCGTCTCATTTCCAGGACGCGCGACTGGCAATGTCGGTTTCCAGCGCTTAGCGCGTCCAGCCAGATTCCCGACTCGATGTCACACGGCCGCCAGATCGTTGCTGCCACAACCAGTTCCACGGGCGTGCGTTGCGTTTTCTTCAGCAACCACGGATCGGTGCTCGACTTTAGCGCGACCTGGGACGAGCTCGAGCGCGCGAAAACATGGTGGTACTTCGTCCGTCGTTGGAACTTCTGGGTCGTCAGCACCGAAGCAGAACTGCGTGCGCTCCGGATCGCCGAGGATGAGCCAGTTCTCGGCGTCGCTCTCAATGTGGCCACCGGCGAATGTGGCGATACCCTTCGGTTTTTTGCCCTGCTCGACGCTGCCGAAAGACGTGCGCGTGGCTTCATCGACGTCATCGCCGCAGGCAAACCGCCGGTCGCGGCGAACTCTCACGCTGGCTCGCCAATGACGGAGGCTGCGTGAGCGAAAACTCAACTATCGAATGGACTGATCACACGTTCAACACTCACTGGGGGTGTAGCAAGATCAGTCCCGCCTGTGACCGGTGCTATGCGGAAGCGCTTGCCAACCGCTTCGGCTATAGCTGGGGTGACGACGCCCCCAAACGCGAGTTCAATGAACAACACTGGAACGAACTGCTTCGCTGGGACGGAAAAGCGGCGAAGGAAGGGGTCCGTCGGCGGGTCTTCACGAACAGCATGTCTGACCTCTTCGACAGGTTTGCCCCCGCCGGGGTGCGCGAACGCCACTGGGAATATGTCTCGCGCACGCCGAATCTCGATCACCTCCTGCTCACGAAACGTGTCGGTAACGTGGCGCGGATGGTTCCGGCTGCATGGCTTACGCCGAACAGCTGGCCAGCGAACGTCTGGATCGGTGCCACCGTGGTCAACCAGAAAGAGGCAGATCGCGACATTCCGAAACTGATCCAGCTGCCGGCGCGGGTCCGGTTTCTTTCAATGGAGCCTTTGCTCGGCGAGGTCACCCTCCCTGTCGCGCTATTGACCCAGATCGCCTGGGTCATTGTCGGGGGCGAGAGCGGTCCAGACGCACGGCCAATGCATCCAGCGTGGACTCGGTCGTTGCGAAATCAGTGTGCCGCCGCGGGCATCCACTTCTTTTTCAAACAGCACGGCGAGTGGGTCGAGATCGACGCGGCCACGGGCCGGGACCTTGGGAGAGATATGCGCCGCGGCCTCGTACGTATCGTGAAGTCGTGTAACGACAACCATGGCGATTTCCGATCGGATGACGCCCTGATGCGCCGCGTCGGCAAACAGGCCGCTGGCCGGATGCTGGATGGCCGACTACATAACGACTTTCCCGGTCTGAAGGTGCGGTAGCCCACGCAAGCGGCGCGTAAACCTTTCAATCCCCATTAAATCTGGCTTGGCGATTTCAACGCCTGCGACAATAATCCCGATATTCATATCGCGCCACGCCGAAAAAATGATTGAGCAGCTCTATCCCTGTGACCACTGCGGCGGTCGCCCGACCCTTGGCTACTCGCAGAGGGTAGTCGCGCAGATAGGCGAGTCCGGCTTTGACTACGGCAGATTCGGACGGGAATCCGGACCACCTGTGATGGGCGACACGATACGTAGGCCTCTTGGAGCACCGCAGACTGAACGACTGGTCTGCGTTCACTGCGGCAGCTGTGGCATGCAAACCCCGTGGGTCGCTGTGAAAAACAACGATGACCACGCTGCGATGACAGAGTGCGGATTGATCTGGAACAAACGACTGAGCCGCCCGCCCGTAGAGAGCGGCGACTTGCGCGAGCTGGTAGAAAAAGAACTCGGCGCCTGCGACAGCCAGCTCGTAATAGATCTGCTGGCCCGCAACGAAGGCGAATGGGAAGAGCGAGGTCCGATACTCAAAATGCTCGCCCAACGTCTGATTGACGCGGCAATCGTGACAATCGATAGCTGGCCGATCGACCCCGTACTCAAGGATGCGGCACGATATCGGAAGCTGGTCCAACTCGCAAAATGGGTCGATATCGACGGCGAACGGTATGTGTCGTTCCCGAGAATCCCAACGCCGCCTGAGCATACGAACTTTCTGTTCGAGGATCGCATCGCGATAGCGGTTGACGCGATGCCAGACCGGAATCGCTGGTGAACTCAAGCGACGCCAGGTCATTGCATTGCGCGGCGCACGATGTTGCTCGTTTCGCAGCCGAAAAAAAAGCCGGCAGTTGCGCCGGCTTGAAGTGTTCTAGCGTTTTCCGAGGGCCGCCGCTAGAACCTGAGAGAGATTCCATTGTGCGCGGATATAGGCTCGATAACTGGGGCATAACGCGCGCTGTATTGACATCCATTCCGGGGTCCGACGCACGCTACGCTGATTCAACCACCGCACCAAGGATTCGATACAGCGCTTGCCGTGATATACCCAACGCTTTCGCGGCATGGCTCTTATTGCCAGAGGCGGCGACCAGTGCGTCGCGCACCGCCTCTACCGTGGGCAACGTCTTTTGGAGCCGCTCCTGAGTCGCAAAGGTGGACAGGTATGCGTTGGCCTTGGTGACGCGACTATGTCCCGCCGCTTCCACGACCCGCCGCATCGCCTCCTGATGCACCTGCGGATCTGGACGTACACCAGCCCGTTTGACTGGTGCCGGCACGCCACTTTCCTGCTCGTAGAGCGTCTGCAGATAACCGTGACGTAGACCGTGGCTCGTCACACCCAGCCCGCTTTTTGTCACCCCATGCTTGGCGAGCACGTAGTAGTACCAGTCACGCCACTGCTTCAACGTGCGATCCGCTGGAACCGTCGATCCGGTCATCCCGTTACTAAGTCGAGCGGCCTCCTCGAGGATCGCCAGCTTCCGCTCGATCGGCACTTCACGCGGACGGCCGCCCTTCGTCCCGCGCGTAACCGCCAGCGTCTGCGGGTTTCTAACAGCTTCGACAGGCCGCATCATGAAGCTCTCTTCGACGCGAAGTCCAAACGCCGCCTGCAGCTTCAACTGAACGGCCGTATATGGACACGTCTGCGCTATCGCATCGATCTTCGCGGCCGCGTCAATGCCATGCGCCTCCCATGACTTGTCTTCGGTCGCCACGTAGCTGCGCACGAGACCGTGCTCCCGCCGGTCGACGTAGTCGGCAAGCGTGCCTACCAGATTCGTCTTACCCATCCACTGCGCGATCGCGCGCAGGTAGGTCAGCTTGTTTTCAATCGTCCCGCCGCGCTGTCCTTTTGCAACCCACGCGCGCACGAGATAGGCCACGTGCTTACCCTTCAATGACCACGGGCTCTGCAATGCGTAGCCCCCCGCCTTCAACTCCATGAAGGCCTTGCACAAAACCGTCGCACGCTTTTCCTGCGTCTTGATCGAAAGAGCCTTGCGGCTGATGCGCGTCGTGCTGTGTATCTCCGCAACATGCTGGTCGAGCAGCTTGAGCAAAGCGTCCCGAAATTCGGGCGCCAAGCCATAGCCGCGAACGATCGCGCGGACATTCAATATCGCTGCCATTCCAATACCCCATGCGGCATCGCTTCGCGAGATCCGCTTCCTCGTTGTTCGGTTCGAGCCACGCCCGGTCGCAGCATCCCTACCTGATGCCGTTTCCCGACCTGCGCGGGCCTGCGTGCGCCGCTCCTGCTGCGGCTTCGCCGTATCTCCCCGGCGCGGGGTTCCTGCCTTCCTGTCCTTTAGCGATTCCATCTGATCAGCCCGTTGCATGGGAAGAGCATGCAGTCCGACTGTCCAACCTGCTGCGGCGCCAGCGGGGATCGCGCTTCGCGCAATCTCTCGCTGGCATGTTCGCGTGGCATCACTGCCGTCGCGCTGCGCGGATAACTCCCGCACGGTGCAGCTTCGTGGCCACCCTGCCAGCCTGACGCTCACGCGTCTGGGGCCGCCCGCCGTGTGGCGGTGACGGCTCCGGGCTGATGCCGGGCAAATCCGTTGCGCATTCTGGTTACGGCTGCGCCTACCGTTCTGTCTTCCGTACAGGGAATCGCGAGTGCTTCGGTTCTACCCGGCTCGCAAGACTTCCCCCGCCCCAAAGCACACTCATGTCCGCCGCCGTGTGTCGGGCTTCCTGAGTGCACCCAGCTTCGTGTGCTGAAAGGGCGTGTACATCACGTATGAGTTGCGACGCGAACTGTCCAACTGTCCGCATCCACATGTCCTCATCCGTGCACATCGCGACAAACCGCCGCTGATCGTATGGGTATCGCACTGTCCGGGGGTCCTCACTGTGGACCACTCTGGACTTGATCTGATTCAGAAAAAGGCCGCCTCACTGTGCGGCCTGGTCACTCGGGTGTTACTTGCCCGTTGCGGGCTGGGGAAAAGACGAACGGGTGCCTTGCACTCCGTTTCGATGCGTCCGTGGACGCGGTAGGTAGAACCAAGAATAGGTGGTTTCGTCCCGCACCAGCTGTTGAAAGCTGCCCGGAACCTGATGGCTTTCGTTAACTTGACTTTGCTGCGCGCTGGCTAGACTGGAAACCAGGCAGAACTGACAGAAAAGTGTCAGTTCGCTGCTTCGGACGTCGAGGGGGACCGACAAACTGACACTTAAGTATCAGTTATCTGACACTTCGGCGCGAAGCCATTACCTTATCTTTGGAGTCAACTTGAAAACTTCCGTCTTTGCTGTCGATGTCGGCTATGGCAACACCAAGTACGCATACCGCGCGGCCAGCGGCACAATCGCGGCGGATATGTTTCCTTCGCTCGCACCGCTCTCCGCGAGTCGCTCGCTTTCGGGCTACGGCGATAGCGTGCTCGCATCGCGCAGGGTAGCCACTATTGTGATCGATGAAATCGAGTATGAAGTCGGTCCTGACGTCGCGCTCACTGCGGCATACGGCAATACCGGCCGCGCACTGACGAACGATTTCGTGCTCTCCGACAACTACGCCGCACTGCTCGCCGGCGCGATGCACTTCGCTGGCGTCACACATATCGAACGGCTTGTCCTCGGCCTGCCTGTCCACAACATGCACAGGTATTCAGACGCACTGAAGCAGCGCTTCTCTGGCGATCTTGAGTTCGGTCTGGCGCGGGTCCGGGTCGACAAGGTCGTCGTTATCCCCCAACCGCTCGGCTCACTTGTATGGGCCTCCAGCAATCGGCAAAAAGAATTCGGTCGCGACAGCGCGCACCTGGTCATCGACGTCGGCTACTTCACCACCGACTGGGTGTACGCAAACGGTTTCACAATGGACGACAAGCGCAGCGGTGGCATGCCCGGCGGCGCTTCGCAGATCTATCAGCGCATCGCGGGCCTCCTCGCTCGGGATCAGGACGAGCAGGTCGATGACCTCGAGCGCATCGACAAGGCGTTGCGCGAGCGCAAGCCCTTCTTCTACTATGGCTCCGACATCGATCTCGATCCGTATCTTGAGAAGTCGCAACCGTTGATTGCTGGGGTCGTCAAGGAAATGCAGAACAACGTCGGCCAGCTCACGAATGCCCGGTCGATCATCCTCGCCGGTGGCGGAGCACCACTGTACGCGTCTGCGATCCGAAAGGCTTTCCCGCGTGTAACTCTGGAGATGATCGATGCGCCGTGTCTCGCGAACCCCAAGGGGTTCCTGATTGTCGGCGAGGCGGGTCTCGCGCGGGAGCGATCGACTGCTAAAGCATGAGCGAGAAATTTGACATGAAGCTGGTCATTGACGAGGTGACCACGCCACTGCTGCACGCCCGGCTGAGCGCGACGCGATCTCCCCGGGAGCGTGCTGCGCTGCTCCGCTCTCTGGCAGAATCGGCGCTCCGGTCGGCGAGCAGCGGTGTCGTCTTTCATCCCGACAACGTCTCTGTCAGGTTGCCGGATATGGGCGTCGTGGCGTCACATCCGATCGCGAGTGAACGGCCGACGCCAATAGCTTCCCGCTCGGCCGATCCTGGCCTGGATATAAATCGACAACCTGTTACCAACGAGGAACAGTCTGGCTCGCACGACACACAAATGCTCGCCGACGAATTCGCGGGGTACTACTGAGTGGTGACTTGACTTTGCCTGCCAGATGCGAAGATGGGTCATGCATCGGTGTTCATGGCGCGACGCGTCGTGCGCCGGTGCATAAAGCGGAGGGCGTATGACTGAATTGATCCAGATGGCTGCCAGTAAAGTCCACGATCCGCACATGTGGCTGGGAATTGCAGCGTTCGTCGCCTGCTGCGTGGCTGGCTGGTATTGCGGTGATATCGCGCATGCC